>NZ_CP058649.1:205000-5005000 GCF_018141445.1 Vallitalea pronyensis
TTCGGAGGCGACCGCCCCAGTCAAACTCCCCACCTGACATTGTCCCCACACCCGTTTAGGGTGCTAGGTTAGAAATCCAGTACTACAAGGGAGGTATCCCAACAGCGACTCCACAAAGACTGGCGTCCTTGCTTCTACGTCTCCCTCCTATCCTGTACATGTAATACCGAATCCCAGTATCAAGCTGGAGTAAAGCTCCACGGGGTCTTTCCGTCCTGTCGCGGGTAACCGGCATCTTCACCGGTACTACAATTTCACCGGGCGCGTTGTCGAGACAGTGCCCAAATCGTTACGCCTTTCGTGCGGGTCGGAACTTACCCGACAAGGAATTTCGCTACCTTAGGACCGTTATAGTTACGGCCGCCGTTTACTGGGGCTTAAATTCAGAGCTTCGCTTACGCTAACCCCTCCTCTTAACCTTCCAGCACCGGGCAGGCGTCAGCCCCTATACTTCACCTTTCGGTTTTGCAGAGACCTGTGTTTTTGCTAAACAGTCGCTTGGGCCTATTCTCTGCGGCCTCTCTAAAGAGGCACTCCTTATCCCTAAGTTACGGAGTCATTTTGCCGAGTTCCTTAACAACGCTTCTCCCGTCGGCCTTAGGATTCTCTCCTCATCTACCTGTGTCGGTTTACGGTACGGGCACATACAAAACAATAGCGGCTTTTCTCGACAGTTTGGATTCAGAAACTTCCCTACTTATATTTCGGTCCTCATCGTACTTCAGAAACGGATGACGGATTTGCCTGTCTTCCTATCCTTTGTACTTGAACGGGTTTTTCCATTCCCCGTTTTTCCTATCCTCCTGTGTCCCCACAGTTCTGTTTGCATGCGGTACAGGAATTTCAACCTGTTGTCCATCGACTACGGCTTTCGCCCTCGCCTTAGGTCCCGACTTACCCAGAGAAGATCAGCTTTACTCTGGAAACCTTAGATATTCGGCCGAGAAGATTCTCACTTCTCTCTCGCTACTCATTCCGGCATTCTCTCTTCTTAACAGTCCACTGCTCCTTACAGTACAGCTTCGTCCCAGTTAAGAATGCTCCTCTACCACTGATATTACTATCAATCCACAGCTTCGGTGTCATGTTTTAGCCCCGGACATTTTCGGCGCAAGATCTCTCGACTAGTGAGCTATTACGCACTCTTTGAATGTATGGCTGCTTCTAAGCCAACATCCTAGTTGTCTTCGAAATCTCACATCCTTTTCCACTTAACATGTACTTTGGGACCTTAGCTGGTGGTCTGGGCTCTTTCCCTTTTGACTACCCAACTTATCTCGCGCAGTCTGACTCCTGATGAGCATCTATATGGCATTCGGAGTTTGATATGTTTTGGTAAGCCTCGCGGCCCCCTAGACAATTCAGTGCTCTACCTCCATTAGACTCCATCAAGGCTAGCCCTAAAGCTATTTCGAGGAGAACCAGCTATCTCCGGGTTCGATTGGAATTTCTCCGCTACCCACAGTTCATCCCCACGTTTTTCAACACGTGTGGGTTCGGACCTCCATTACCTTTTACGGTAACTTCATCCTGACCATGGGTAGGTCACCCGGTTTCGGGTCTACGTACTCTGACTTAACGCCCTATTAAGACTTGGCTTCCCTTCGGCTCCAGACCTTTAGTCTTTAACCTTGCCAGTTATACGTAACTCGCCGGACCGTTCTACAAAAAGTACGCCGTCGCTCTGATTTATATACGAGCTTCGACTGCTTGTAAACAAAGGGTTTCAGGTTCTTTTTCACTCCCCTCCCGGGGTTCTTTTCACCGTTCCTTCACAGTACTATACGCTATCGGTCACTAGGGAGTATTTAGCCTTGGGGGGTGGTCCCCCCAGCTTCACACAGGGTTTCTCGTGTCCCGTGCTACTCTGGATACCGCCTGCTCTCTCGGTCTTTCACCTACTGGACTTTCACCTTCTTTGGTTGGCTTTCCCAAAACCATTCGGTTAAACGTCAAGATACATTCTGCGGTCCTCAACCCCTAAGAACTAAGTTCTTAGGTTTGGGCTCTTCCCTTTTCGCTCGCCGCTACTTAGGGAATCGATTTTTCTTTCTCCTCCTTCGGGTACTTAGATGTTTCAGTTCCCCGAGTTCCCCCTACATGGCTATGTATTCACCATGTAGTAACTGGGCTTTTCCCAGTCAGGTTTCCCCATTCGGATATCTCCGGATCGATGGCTATTTGCGCCTCCCCGAAGCTTTTCGCAGCTTATCACGTCCTTCATCGGCTCCTAGTGCCAAGGCATCCACCCTTTGCTCTTATTAGCTTGACCTATACATTTTTCTCATCTAAGCATCGGCTTTGCGCATGCAAAACGATTGCCTATCTCTTCGTGATTCTTAGGTTTAAATATCACCACGGTTTTGGGTGATTTTTAAAGCTTAGAAGAACAATATGAGAATAAATGTTGCCATAAACAGCTTTTCTCGTAAGATTCTTATAAACATGTATAACAACCTTCCAATCAAGCATGCATTGATCGCACTAAGAGCTAAGATTTACAAGTTATTTGTATACACCCATTGCTTACACAATAGGATACGTAGCTTGTTCTTGGTTACTCTTGGTTCTTTTAAGCATTGGCTTTGCTTATGCAAAACAAGTGCTTTCTTTTTAAATCATAGGATAATTGATTATCATTTGATGTCAGTATTTAACAAATGGCTAAGTTCTTTTGCATACATTTTATGGCATGACAAAAGGTTCTTTCCTTAGAAGTTATCTCCTGAAAGAATGACTTCTTCTTTGTTAAATATCTTTTCAATGTGAAGTTTTCAATGTTCGATAAGCGTTGACTTTGCGAATGCAAAACAATCGCTTTTTTATAACTTTTCTTTGGCTTGATTTAAGCGCTAGGCTATATTATCATAGTCACTTGCCCTATGTCAAGCACTTTTTTAAAGTTTTCTCAGCCTTTTCTTTGTTAAGTAAAGCCTTGAAAACTATTGGCAATCTGGCAGCCACCTACTCTCCCAGGTCGTCTCCAACCAAGTACCATCGGCCGTCTGTGGCTTGACCATCGTGTTCGGTATGAGAACGGGTATGTCCCATAGACGCATCACCACCAGAAATCTCTTCTATTCTTAGAATAAACGGTATATGTTGTTTTTCCTTGAATACTCAACAGTGAAACAAATGTTATTAACAGGGTTAATAACACCTTCGGCTATGCTTTACTATTCCATGCAATTCTACTTATCGTTTAAAGCCTCAACTTTAACGATCTTCCTTAGAAAGGAGGTGATCCAGCCGCACCTTCCGATACGGCTACCTTGTTACGACTTCACCCCAGTCATCGGCTTCACCTTCGACAGCTCCATCCATAAAGGTTTGGTCACTGGCTTCGGGCGCTTCCAACTCCCGTGGTGTGACGGGCGGTGTGTACAAGGCCCGGGAACGTATTCACCGCGACATGCTGATTCGCGATTACTAGCGATTCCAACTTCATGTAGTCGAGTTGCAGACTACAATCCGAACTGGGATAGCTTTTTTGGGGTTGGCTCCATGTCACCACTTCGCTTCCCTTTGTCACTACCATTGTAGCACGTGTGTAGCCCAAATCATAAGGGGCATGATGATTTGACGTCATCCCCACCTTCCTCCGAGTTGTCCCCGGCAGTCTCTCTAGAGTCCCCAACTTTACTTGCTGGCTACTAAAGATAAGGGTTGCGCTCGTTGCGGGACTTAACCCAACATCTCACGACACGAGCTGACGACAACCATGCACCACCTGTCTCTTCTGTCCCGAAGGAAAGTTCCGATTAAGGAACGGTCAGAAGGATGTCAAGATTTGGTAAGGTTCTTCGCGTTGCTTCGAATTAAACCACATGCTCCACCGCTTGTGCGGGCCCCCGTCAATTCCTTTGAGTTTCAATCTTGCGATCGTACTCCCCAGGTGGAATGCTTAATGCGTTTGCTGCGGCACCGAGGTTCGACCCCCGACACCTAGCATTCATCGTTTACGGCGTGGACTACCAGGGTATCTAATCCTGTTCGCTCCCCACGCTTTCGTGCCTCAGCGTCAGTTACAGTCCAGAAAGTCGCCTTCGCCACTGGTGTTCCTCCTAATATCTACGCATTTCACCGCTACACTAGGAATTCCACTTTCCTCTCCTGCACTCTAGCAAAGCAGTTTCAAATGCAGTCCCCAGGTTGAGCCTGGGGCTTTCACATCTGACTTACTCCGCCGCCTACGCACCCTTTACACCCAGTAAATCCGGATAACGCTTGCCCCCTACGTATTACCGCGGCTGCTGGCACGTAGTTAGCCGGGGCTTCTTAGTCAGGTACTGTCACTATCTTCCCTGCTGATAGAAGTTTACGATCCGAAAACCTTCTTCCTTCACGCGGCGTCGCTGCATCAGGGTTTCCCCCATTGTGCAATATTCCCCACTGCTGCCTCCCGTAGGAGTTTGGGCCGTGTCTCAGTCCCAATGTGGCCGATCACCCTCTCAGGTCGGCTACTGATCGTCGCCTAGGTGAGCCGTTACCTCACCTACTAGCTAATCAGACGCGGGTCCATCCTATGCCACCGGAGTTTTTACCACCAGATCATGTAATCCTGTGGTCTTATGCGGTATTAGCGCACTTTTCAGTGCGTTATCCCCCTGCATAGGGCAGGTTACCCACGCGTTACTCACCCGTCCGCCGCTGTCCACTTAAGGAATCACCCGAAGGTTCATCCTTAAGTTTCTCGCTCGACTTGCATGTGTTAAGCACGCCGCCAGCGTTCATCCTGAGCCAGGATCAAACTCTCATGTTAAAAAGTTTATTCTGACCAGACTAATCTGGCAATTGTAGTTTATAGACTACCGTCTCTTTGTTTGAGATTGTTAAGCTATGCATAACAATTCTCTGAATTTACAAAGGAATTATTTGGGTAAAGCTTTTATAAGCTTTTGGTTTGTTTCACTGTTCAGTTTTCAAGGTTCTTGCTGTTACACGTTGTTGTTTGCTGTTTTACCAGCGAGAAGTATTGTATCATCCCAGTAAATTAAAGTCAAGGATTTTTAGTAAACTTTTTTCGATAAAACATGACAGGATTGTCTAAGACCTTATAGACGGGTACTCTAAGCCCTACCGTTATCATTTATTATTATTATATTTTTTATCTTTTTCACCTTTGGTTTTCTTAATACCTTCAGAAATGATGGATAAACTTTATCAAATATATACCTTATCAAAGAATGAGAATTCTCCCTCTCTTGTTCCCGACCACGCCTCTTGTTGGAATCTCTCTTTTATCGCTTACCATAAAACATAAATTCAAAAAATAGCACATTCTTTAGTCATGCCATGAAGGTATAAAAAATGTTCCTACCTCTGTATGGGTCTCATACAAAAGTAAGAACGCTTTATATACTAATTTATATTATACTTGCAAAAGGACATATACTTGCCTAATCACAATCTAACCTACAATACTCTTGGAAACATTGGTCACAATCTTCATCAATAAGTTATTATCATAGAAGAACTTAGCCACTTCTGACACTTCTAATGTCTCAAAAACCTTAGCCACACCCGGGTTCGCACTAAACATGGACAGTATAAGACTTAGAAACCAAACCATAACAATACCAATAATGACACCAATGATTAAACCACCCAGTTTATTAATCTGATTAAGTACAGGCAGTTTACTTACCAAGTCAACTAAGTTGATAACAACCTTCAACAGAATGGATACAATAATGAATACACCAAGGAAAGCAATGATGTTAATAATCAATGTAGCAATCATGCCCCCAATGTAATCGCCTATACTGCTCACATCCAGCAAATTATATATTTCACTATTGTTATTTGTGACTAATATATGTTTGAATGCTTCAGGAATCTGTAAGTTACTAATAAAGTTAATCTGATCGCCTGTTGTCTGAGCCGTCTCAGCAGCACCTTCTAATTTTAACAAACGAATAATCCCATCTTTTATAGATGCATAGACACCTGTTTGATGAATAAGAAATTGGCTTACATATGGATATACATACATGGTAACCATGACGGATACAATTAACGACACAAACTTAAATAACGTTTTTATAAACCCTCTTTGATAGGAAATAAAAGCATTAAGCCCAATAATACCTATCACCACTATATCTAACCAACTCATTATCATTTCCTCCTCATTTGATTACCTTTACTACCCTATACTCATTTTGTAAAACGATTAGGAACTTATTACGTCCTAAGGAACTGATGAACTTTATGTCTTCCTTAAGGGGTGTTTCCCAATTAATTTTACCGTTATAATATTCTCTTATATAAAATTCTGATTCCACATAATATTTTTCATGACTACCTTCTAAATAGGTAATGGCACTTTCATAAGCATTTTCATAAGCCACTTGACCAGCATTATCATAGGCCACTAACGTATTTTCTTGATACGTGGATTCACCTGAAAGAGGTCTACCCAATAACGTTAATAGATTATTATTTGCATAAGACACTTTTTTAATTTCATTATTCAAAGTAACGTTGGCAACCTCCTCAGGCTTAATATCTACTTGATAGAATAAAACCCGATTGTCCCCAACGGCACTGACATGATTCCCATCGAGAAACTTAACTTCTGGAATAAGGGTATCGTCAACAGCAAAAGCACCCGTTACTCTTTCATCAAATTTTTGACCTGTGTCACTGAAATTGAAAAAGGTTAAGTTGGATACCACTGTTTCGCCTTTTACAAATAAATAACTTGTCACCATCTTGGTACCATCTTCTGAAATATCTAAGGCTAAAGGAAATCCGTCATTTTCCAGAAAAGTTTCTCTATGTACTAATGCTGTCCCATCTGCATCATATAGCTGCACAACATGTCCTTTGTCATTCTGCCCAATAATGGCTACAATACCATTTTCATTGATGTCATACATGATGATGGGGTCATTTACATCATATTGTCGTACAAAACCTTCTTCATTAAACAAGTAAACATCTCTGGATGATATATCCCCAACGGCTAAAAACTTTTCATTACTAATAACTTTAGGATTCATCATGTTAAAGGTTTTATCCCATATGGTTTTACCTTCATAATCTAACATGGTGACACCGTCTTTTGATATTCTTACAATATGCTTACCCAATTGTCTTAAACTTACCTTATCCAGTGGATTAATGGCAGTGGTATTCATGACTTCAAACTTAACTTTTCCACCTATTAAGCCATACCCCTTTGGTCGTATAATGACTATATATGCTACCAATGAGGCTATGACAGCAACCATGATGAGAAAAATCTTCATCTTTTGTTTTTTCACCTTATCACCTACGTTATTCTTTCCTTAACCTTCTGTTAATCGTTTTCCTAAATACTTCGTTACCTTTAAACTTATTTTTAAATGTATCCCATTTAATCTTAATAAAATACAACATAATAAGAATAATTTCAAATACGCCTATGTACCCAAATATGGGGTAAACCTTACCCACCATATTTGAAAAACCTATTTGAGAAAAGAGCACTGCTACCCCAATAAATACGGCCAGCTTGACTTTACCACCTTTAGTTTTATTTATTTTTAACTTAGATAATATGCCGTAACCATTAGCTACCGCTGTTGTGAACATAGCAGATATTAAAACAATGATGTAAATATATTGTACCACCTTCGCATATCTCATTACAATAGCTAGCATAGGAATTTCTATTCCTTGTATATCTTTATAGTGTACCAGAATAACAAAACCAAGGATGATGCCAATCATACCAAGAGCCAAACCTGCAAGTAAAGACCCAACTTTTGCAGTGAATTTACTGGTCACTAATTTATACAAAGTGGTCAAAACCACCACCGCTGTTATGATATTATAGGACACGTAGATAATGGCCGAACTAAACCAATTATCCCGAACAACTAAAAATACTTGAACCATATTGCTCATAACCGACGTGCTTCGAAAAAACCACATATACAAACCAACGATTAACACACCTACTAATAAAATAGGTGCTAAAAAGGAGTTAACGGTAATGACACCTTTCACATCGAATAAAAAAGTAATGTAACAACATACGGCCATGACAAGAACACCTACTTGGTAAGGTATGTGAAATCTTTGCTGAAATAAAGCACCTGAACCGGCAAACATGGCGCAAAAACATACAAACATAAAAAAGACAACGGTCCAATCCAGTATTTTACCCGATATTTTTCCTGCTATGGGATGTATAAATTCTTTATAGTTCCTTGAACCATTATGGTAGATAATTTCAAGAACTGCCCAGCCAATAAGTGCAAACATAATACCTGTGAGTAATAGCCCGATCATACCTTTGAATCCATAATAGGCAAAAAACTTCATCATTTCTTGACCAGAAGCAAAGCCTGCTCCGAGAACTGTTCCTATATATACTGAAGCAATTTTTATAGCATTTTTGAAATCTGTTTTCAATCTATCAACCCCTGAATATCATCATTGTTTAATAAAGACTCGTTACTATATATTTATGTTGGCGTATATAAGTTCATACCATATAAGTCCATTTAGATTGTATGCCTTATTTAATTAAACGAATTGACAACTATCTTATTATCATTCATGTAGATGGCCGCTTTTACTATACGATATAGGGTAACAAGAAAAAGAGACGCCTTATGAAAGCATCCAATTATTCATCAATATGCTTTCATAAGCAGTCCCTTTATATTTTTTATGACATCATTCTTCTATTATAATATGGTTTATAAAACAATTACCTCTTACACCAGTTATTGATGGTAACCTTTAAAATCGCTAAGGCTTACACGTTATTGATTAATGATGTATACGCCTCTCCATATACCTTTGCAGAACTTTCCCAAGAAAATTGCTTCTCCATGCAATGACGAACCAATGCTTGCCGTTTCTTTTTATGATGGTAGGTGTCTATTGCTTCTTTAATAGCTTCGCTTAATGCTGTCTGATGATATGCTTCAAACACAAATCCACAACCAGATAATGTGGCTTCATCAAAGGGTTCAACGGTGTCCACAAGACCACCTGTTTTCCTAACAATGGGCACTGTACCAAATCGCATGCTATACAATTGTGACAAACCGCAAGGTTCAAAAAGGGATGGCATCATAAAATAGTCAGAAGCGCCATAGATTTTCCTTGCTAATTGGTGATCAAAAGCAATCATCACCTTAATCTTGTCTGAATACTCTTTTTCCAAATCTCTAAGGGCATTTTCGTAGGCTTCTTCACCGGTTCCAAGAATTAAAAATTGTACATCCAGCTCTTCCTTAACGAGAGCTTCCATTGCTTCAATGGCAATATCCACGCCTTTTTGATCACTAAGCCGGCTTATCATGCTAACAAGAGGTACTTGTTTTTCTGGTAAACCTACTTCTTGCTGCAATGTCAACTTATTCTTACCTTTAATCAATATGGCGTCGTCCATACCATAGGTATATGGCAGATAAGGATCTGTCTCTGGATTAAATTTATCATAGTGAACCCCATTAATGATACCCATAAGCTTAAGCTTATGCTGGCGTAAAACACCATCTAGTCCATACCCATAAAGGGGCGTTTGAATTTCTTCTGCATAAGTATGACTGACTGTAGAAACCGTATCTGAAAAGATAATACCCGCTTTCATAAAGGACACATTACCGTAGAATTCCAGCGCTTCATTATGAAAATAATGTCTGGGTATATTGAGTTGATTCAATATATCGCTATGACATACACCCTGATATTGTAAGTTATGAATGGTATAAAAAATTTTCATGTCCTGATAATAAACATGGTGACCATAGGCGGTCTTTAATAAGAAAGGTATGAGACCAACATGCCAATCGTTTACATGAATAACCTGGGGTTTAAAATCAATAAGGGGCAACAGCTGCAACACCGCTTTGGAAAAAAAACCAAAACGCAAACCATCATCTTCATAGCCATAGAGTTGGTCGCGTTCAAAATATTCTAGGCTTCCAATAAAATATGTTGTCAACTTGTCTTCTTTAAGGACATAGACGTCTGCCGACGCCACACGTCCATCAACTTCTATCATGTATTGCAGTGTCTTTTGTAGTGGATAATCTTTTTCAATGCCCTTATACTTAGGCATAACCCGAACAACTTCTGCGCCCAAGCCACCTAATTCTTCTGGTAAAGATTCACTCACATCACCTAACCCACCAGTGGTGGCATAAGGTGCAATCTCAGCAGACACATATAACAACTTTACATTTTCTCTCATATTAGATCCCCTCTTCAATCATCCTTATCATAATCAGTGACGATGGCTTACACATTGCCAGAAATTCCATTGCTTATATAGTATATAGAAGTATGTCCCATTATATGCTAGGAATCTAAAAAAAGGATCGGTATGATAAAAAAGGGGCTGTGTCATAAAAGCAATTTTGTCGGCTAGACGTCAACCATAATAAGTTAAACTTATCATTACCTACTGACGTTATTTTGCTTTGATGAGACAGCCCCTTAAAATATGTATACACTATGCAGATTATTACATGTTTTTTATTAACTTATCTTTTTCCCTGCATCTGGACCTGCACTTTGATTATATACTTCTGTTGGGTCAAATGTCCATACTGCTTGCGCTGTAAGCCCCATACCTTTTAGTTGTTCAGAAACTTGATTAAATAATTCACCTTGTGTTTGACGCTCTTTGACAGTACCATTTACCAAGTAGGATTCTGCCCCCTTAACAGCCAAAACAGCTACATTTTCACAGCTTTCAAGATTTTTTGCAGTAGTTTTCATCAATACTTCAGCTGCACATAATAGATTGTCACTAGGAGCCATCATGCTACCTACCACAATTGAATGTGGTACCCCATCACTGGAAACAGTTGTTAAAACTTTTGATGCCTCTGGATCATTAAGTAATTGAATTGCGTTCTTAGGAATATTCATGCTTTGTCTCCTTTCGTTTAGAAATTGGCTTATTTCTAAATTTGGTTTTTCTTGACTTACTTACAAGATTATCATATATTAATGATATGAAAAAAACAAGTACGACAATTATTCATATTAAGTATATAAAAGTATACTAAAGGGAGGATTATATGCTAGCTCAAAAATACATTGATGAATGTCTGAAATGTCCCATTGAAGAAGACATAAAAAAACAGTTGTGCCCTGTGTGTTTAACACAGAAAATCATCCGTGGAAAATGGAAAATTGTGATTATATGGTTACTAAGAAAGGAGACTTTACGATTTTCTCAAATTAGAAAATCCATACCCAAAGTCACCCAGGCCTATCTTAGCAGCCAATTAAAAGAACTGGAGGCTGATGGTTTACTCATACGAAAATCATACAATGAAGTCCCTCCAAAGGTAGAGTATTATCTCACCAACACTGGCAAGAATTTAATTCATGTGATTGACAAAATGTTTGATTGGGGTTCAGACTATATTGCGGATAATATGCCTAAATAATACTGATATTGCCTAAGAGGGGTACCTCAATCAATAAAAACAAAATGCTATTATTTATGAAGAACATGAATATTTTAATAGAAATTTATAGAAACTTTCTTGGTAATATATTATAATACTACCATTGAAAGGAGTTGTTATGATGAGTAAAATGTCAAAACTTCCAAAGAGAAGTGAGATTGATGACACGTTTAAATGGCGTCTAGAAGACATGGTAGCATCAAAAGAAGATTGGAAACAGCGTTATGATGAAATCGTTGCCCTGTCTGAAGCCATAGCGTCTTATTCAGGAACGTTGCAAGATTCTGATGACACACTATTCGCTTGCTTACAAAAAAGAGATGAGCTGAATGAGAAACTGTCACGGTTATATGTCTATTCCAATATGCGTTTACATGAGGATTCTAATAATGCTGATGCTCAAGCAACTGCTGAAAAAGCAAATTCTCTGGCCGTACGTGTAAGCAGTAGTTTATCCTTTATTGAGCCTGAAATTTCCGCTATGCCTGAAGATGTACTGAAAACCTATATGGCATCAGGTAATGGTTTAGAATTATACCAAGTTTATATGGATGATCTTCTTCGTAAAAAAGCCCATATTCTTAGTTTAGCTGAAGAAAAATTAATGGCAGAGGCAGCTGAGTTAGCTGGTTCTCCTGAAAATATATTCTCCATGTTAAACAATGCAGATATTAAGTTCCCAACTATCAAAGATGAAGAGGGACATGATGTTGAGCTTACAAAAGGTCGTTATGTAACGTTTATGGAAAGTACCGACCGTCGCGTTAGAAAAGATGCTTTTGAAGCCATGTACGCTACTTATAAAAAATTTAAAAATACCATCGCTACCACATTTACAGCTAATATTAAAAAAGATATCTTTAACATGAAGGCACGGAAGTTCAACTCTACATGTGAAGCAAGTCTTTTTGAAAATAATATTCCTGTTGCTGTATATGACCAATTAGTCAATACCATACACAAGTACATGCCACTCATGCATCGTTATGTATCCATTCGTAAAAAGATGTTGAACCTTGATGAACTGCATATGTATGATGTGTATACACCCATTGTAAAAGATGTGGATGTCACCATTCCTTACGAAGAAGCTAAGGCAAAAGTGTACGAAGCTCTTGCTCCTATGGGTGAAGAGTATCGCTCACTCATTCAGAAAGGTTTTGAAGAAAAGTGGATTGATGTGTATGAAAATGAAGGAAAACGCAGTGGTGCTTATTCTTGGGGAACTTATGGTGTTCATCCATATGTATTACTGAATCACCAAGATAACGTCAACACCATGTTTACCCTTGCTCATGAAATGGGTCATGCCCTTCATACCCATTATACGTATACAAACCAGCCCTTTATCTATGGAGAATACCCAACGTTCTTAGCAGAGGTTGCTTCAACGGTTAACGAAGCACTGCTTATGGAGCATCTTCTAAAGACAACGGAAGACAAAAATCAGCGGTTATATCTCATCAATTACTTCATGGAGCAATTCAAGAGTACCGTTTATCGTCAAACCATGTTTGCAGAGTTTGAGCGGCTTACCCATGAAGTGGTTGAAAACGGTGAAGCACTTACCGCTGATAAATTATGTGAGATGTACCATGACATCAATGTGAAATACTTTGGTGATGATATGATCATTGATGAAGACCTTGATATGGAATGGGCAAGAATTCCTCATTTCTATTACAATTACTATGTATTCCAATACGCTACAGGTTATTCAGCAGCGATTGCTCTATCTCAGAAGATTCTTAATGAAGGTGAAGAAGCTGTCACCAACTACAAGAATTTCCTTAAGAGTGGCTGTTCTGAATATCCTATCGAAACACTTAAAAAAGCTGGTGTGGATATGACAACTGCTGAGCCTATTGAGCAGGCGCTTAAAGTGTTTGAAGGATTATTGGATGAAATGGAAAGTATGATTCAATAAAGACTACTAAATCACGAAGTACTTTGGGGCATAAAATTAATAAACAAAAACCAAGAATTGCACCGTATTAACACATACGTACGATTCTTGGTTTTTTATGTCCTGATTATTTACAACGATAAGCAAGTACCTCTGCTTCATAGTTTTTTACTTCTTCCATCCAGTCAAGCCCTATAGGGAAACCATTCTTATGACAATAATAATCCCAAACAGCCTGCCATGGGTAAGATTTTAACTCTTCAAGGTAAGCAAGCCTTTTTGTGAAATTAAAGTCTTGCTCCAGTTTAATCAATGCATCTGTTGGTTCTAACAATGCAATGAGCAAAGCTTTCATCATGTTTCTTGTACCAATTGTCCATGCAGCAATACGGTTAATGCTTGCATCGAAGAAGTCAAGACCAATATGTACTCTGTTAACAAGATTATGTCTAACGATTTCCAACGCTATTTCTCTTAATTCTTCATCTAATAGAACCACATGGTCACTATCCCAACGAACTGGACGACTAACGTGCAGCAATAGGTGGTTTGTAAAAAGGGATAGTGCAGATATTTTATTAGAAATAACTTCTGTAGGGTGGAAATGCCCTGCATCTAAACACAATACAGTATCATTTTTAACCGCATAACCCATGTAGAACTCATGTGAACCTACCACATAGCTCTCTGAACCAATACCAAATAGTTTACTTTCAATAGCATCCAAATGATAAGCCGGATCCATTTTTTCTTCCAAGATTTTATCAAGTGAGTCTTTTAATCGTTGTCTAGGTCCTAAGCGATCAACAGGCACATCTTTGAACCCATCAGGAATCCAAATATTCATCACAGAAGGTGTTCCTAAGGCTCTTCCAAAATAAGCGCTAATCTTTCTCGCACGTTTACAATGTTCTATCCAAAAATCTCTAATCCCTTTATTGGGATGGGATAAGGTTAAGCCATCATTAGCTTTATCATGGGAAAATAAGGTCGGATTGAAGTCTAACCCTATGTTATGTCCCTTCGCCCATGATACCCATTTTTTAAAATGTTTGGGCTCAATTTCATCACGGTCTACACGTTCACCTTCTGTTTCAAGATACATTGCATGTAGATTAAGACGCTTTTTGCCTGGAATAAGAGTAAATGCTTTTTCTAAGTCTCCCCTGAGTTGTTCCGGTGTCTTTGCTTTTCCAGAATAATTGCCCGTAGATTGAATACCTCCACTCAATTGGCAGTCTGTCTGTTCAAAACCTGTTACATCATCCCCCTGCCAACAGTGCATTGAAATGGGTATCTGAGTCAATCTCTCAATAGCTTTTTCTGTATCAATGCCTATACGTCCATATAAGTCTTTAGCCAAGGCATAGGCCTCTACTACCTGTTTTTTATTTCTCATTTTTACCTCCATATTGGTCACAGCTTGTCATTCAAAAACGCCCTATAGGTTTTAAGGAAGTTGATTAAATGTATGCCACCTTTTGTGCTTATTGTTGAGGGATTGTGGATAAAAAGACTGAATACGAAAAGAATGGTTGATTATTCTTCGAGCATCTTGTAAAGAATCAACAAGACCCAGTGTGATATACTGAACCATGAGATTTCCAATAGCTGTTGCTTCTACTGGACCGGCGTACACTACACACCCTGTATAGTCAGCACATAATTGATTCAGATAAGTATTCTGTGAACCTCCACCAATGATATGTATTTTATGAAATTTTTTGCCCGTTATGCTTTCTAATTGATGAAGTACCTGCTTATACCCTAGTGCCAAACTTTCAAACACACACCTTGCATAGTCCCCTGGTGTATAGGGTATGTCTTGGTGCGTTTCCTTACAATAATCATTAATTTCTTCAAGCATATGATTCGGATTGAGAAATCTTGCGTGATTCGGGTTAATCAGAGATGTGCAGGTTGACGTTGATGCTAATTGGGCTAATGCTGCAAAGCTATAATCTTTATCTAACATAGCCTTCACTTTTTGAATCAACCATAAACCCATGATATTTTTTAGTAAACGTATGGTCCCATATGCACCGCCTTCATTGGTAAAGTTGTACATTAAAGCTTCTTTCGTACAGATAGGAGAATCATGTTCAATCCCCATTAAAGACCAAGTACCTGAACTAATATAAACCACGTCCTCATTATCCATAACAGGCACTGCCACAACTGCCGACCCTGTGTCATGTGTTGCTGGTGCTATCACGGGTAACCCTGTCATGCCTAAAGCTTTTCCAACTTTTTCTGATACAGACCCTATTACTGTTCCTGGTTGTACGAGCTTTGGAAGCTTATCTTTGCTTATCTGGGCTACCTTTAATAATGCTTTATCCCATGACTGTTGATGGATGTTATACATCTGAGTTGTTGTTGCATTACTGTATTCCATTGTCTTTTTGTCACAGAGCAAATAGTTCAGATAATCTGGAATCATCAATAATTGATATATCTGCTTTTTTAAAAGAGGTTCAGCTTTCATATGCACATACAGTTGGTACAATGTGTTAAACTGAAGGAATTGAATACCTGTTTTTTCATATATTTTTTCTTGAGAACATAACGCAAAAATATCCGCCATTGCATGATGGGTTCTACCATCTCTATAAGCATATACTGGGCATAGCCTCTTCCCTTCTTGATCAATCAGAACATAATCCACACCCCAAGTATCAATGCCTATACTCTCCACCTTTAACCCTACAGTACTAATCTTGCGAAGACCGGTTAGTATTTCAAAAAATAGATGGTCTATATCCCAATAATAATGATCATTTTCCTTGTACATCTGATTTTTAAAACGGTATATCTCTTCAATGACTATCTTCTTATTTAGCAAAGAACCCATAATCAACCGTCCACTAGAAGCACCTATATCTACGGCTAAACATATCTTTTTCATGAAACCAGCTCCTTATATGCTTTACTATCCTCATTATAACCTTGTTTTACCTGTAATACATTGACCCCTACAGCTTTAATAAGTATCAAAAACAGATATACACATGATGATAAGCGTAAAGCGACTACGTGGCGTCTTTGAAACAAATTGTTTCTTTAGAAAATATCCTTAAAGAATATGAGAATGCTTCTATTTCATATACTAAATCTAAGGGCTTTCATAATAAGATAAAAAAATAGATCATGGTTGAACATGACCTATGGAATATCCTTATTAAAATGTTTACTTTGATGCCGATAAGTATCAGGGGTAATACCCATACTTTCTTTGAACTGTTTATAAAAATAGCTTACATTAGAATATCCCACTTCACTCACAATATCAACGATGGATAATTGTGTATGTTCCAGTAGATACTTGGCTTGCTGAATCTTCCTATCCTTCATTAACACCTTATAGGTTTTTCCAGTTACTTGTTTAATCAGTTTTCCCATATAATCTGGATGGAAGTTGAAAGAAGCTGCCATTTCTTTTAGACTCCCATTTGAGCTGTGATCATGTATATAATCCATAATCTCTATAGCCATTGTCTTTTCTACTTTGTTAGCAACATGATCATTAAGATGCATTCTATAATCACGTAATAATTCATTAAACAAAAGCGTCATATAAGACTTTATTGCCGTTTCCATACCAATTTTTGGTTCATAGTATTCATACAATATAGACAACATAAGTTGCCAGATCTTTTCATTATGGGATGTTTTGAAGTGAAGATTTTGCTTGTAGGCTTTTTTCTCATACAAAGCTTTTACCACAAAATCAGAAATAACATTATTGTAGGCTATCTGCTTTAGAAAAATCCAATCAAAAAAATCTTGTGTAAGCAGAACATTAATGGCAATGTCATCCATTCCTGCTACATCAATACGATGCTCCACATTCATATCAAGGATAACTATTTCCCCTTTTTTAATGGTCATCTCTTCTTGCTCAATGGCTTGTCTAATCTTACCTGAATACACGAAAATAAGTTCTAGATAATCATGCTTATGATAATCAAAGGGAATAAATCGATCATGTTTATGAATGGTCATGGGCAAATTGTAAGACATCACTTTATCATAATTAATAATCCAATCCTTATGATCTTGATTATCTGAAAAAAATTCCTTTAATTGTTTTTTATAGGCTATATCTGATTTATTTTTTAACAGATTTTGTAATGTCATTTCCCTTTCATTTAGACTTCTTAGCCGTTTGTCTAATCCTTCATATGTCATGGCTTATACTCCTATTTTATTTGCGTTTAACGCTCCTTGCACTTTATTATCATTCTACTATCTCCCAATTCATGCTCTAGTCACTTAATCTTTTCTTACACCTATAAAGCGCCTTTTTTATAATCTGTTGGGGAGTTACCTGTCGTTTTTTTCATGACCCGACTAAAGTAGTAGGTATTGGAGAAGCCTACCTGCTCAGCTATCTGCTCCATGGTGAGCGAACTGGTCTTTATAAGATTAATGGCTTTTTTAATGCGAAACTGATTCAAGTGTTGGATAATGGTTTCCCCTATTTGGTCTTTGAAAAGCTGATTGGCATAATTATGACTAATCCCTGCAAAGCCAGCTATTTCACTAAGTGTGAGTTTCTGAGTGTAATGGGTATGGATGTAATGTTGCATATCGTGGACCAAACGTTCTTTGGATAAACTATCTGAAAAACCGCTGTCTAAATAGAGTTGATTCACCATCTGGTATAGAATCTCCAATAGAATACTTTTACACCTTAACTGCCAAAAGAGCCCATGGGCACTATAATGGTCCAACAGTCTTTTAAAATAATCGCAGAATTGCTGTTTATCGTCTACTTTCATATGATAGGGCAATGTATAGCCGTTATGAAAGTAAATCTGCGGCCGCACCAGATGCTTTTTCTTTAATTGGCTATCAAAATCATCAATATCTTCACCGCTGCCAAAAAACATAAAATCAAAATGAATCCAAATCACATCAATAAAAACACTGGTAAAACTTAGCTCACTGGCTGTATCAGGTGGAATGAGTACCAATGATCCCGATGTAAGCTTAGACCTTTGTCCATTCACTTCTATGTTGCCTTTACCCTTAATTACATACAGCATTTCATAGTCATAAAGTTTACGCCCTTTTGGCCAGCCGGATATACCTTGTATACCTACTTTTCGTATCGTAGGATTCATTTCGTTATCATCTATATGAAGGGATTTCATTTTATTAACCTCTCATCATTTATTGAGCATGATGCCCGATCATGGTTATAAACCTATTATACCATACATTGATATTGTATAAAAAAAAATGATATTGTACATTCCGTTCATCCATGATTATTTCTATAATACAAGAAAAGCAACTAAGTGATAACTTCCATAGGAAGTTTTAGCCATGAGGAAAGTTGCTTTGACGCTTATGGGAAAAATATTTCAAAAGCTCAAATAAGAATTCTCCCACTAAAGCATGACACTTCAAACTATATCATTAAAGAAAGGTGGTATAAACATGAGAAAAACATCGTTGATGAACCAAGACTGGTACTTTATGTTAGGTGATGAAACAGACGCTCATACCCGTGATTATGACGATTATCTATGGGAAACGGTTCATCTGCCTCATAGCGTAACCATAACACCAATTATTAGTAGCGGCGGGCGAAACTATCAAGGTATATGCCGCTATCGCAAGCATTTTGATTTACAACCTATCACAACTGACGAACGGGTTATTCTAGAATTTGAAGGTGCCATGCATGTATTAGACGTATGGCTTAACGACCACCAATTACCTACCCATTACTGTGGCTACACACCAGCAGTATATGATATTACGCCTTATATCTCTTATACAGAAACAAATGTGTTGGCAGTAAGGCTAGACAACTCCGACCGCCATGATGTACCTCCTGGGAAACCTCAAAGAGATTTGGATTTTGCTTACGAAGGAGGTCTCTATCGTCAAGTAACCCTTACACAGACAGCTGCTTTACATATTACCCATCCACTACTTGAAAACAAAGTGGCAGGTGGCGGCCTATACGTTTTCTGTAAGAGTGTTTCCCAAGGGTCTTCAACAGTTAACATACAGAGCCATATTCGCCACGAGGGTATGGATAAGAAAGGTTACCAAGTCAAACACACCATCCTAGATGAAACCGGTCAAACCGTTGCAGTCAGCTCCAAGGCATATCAACTAGAAGGGGATTGCGACCAACAAGCTATGCAGCAGTGTGTTATTGAGAATCCTCATCTTTGGCACCCTTACACACCTTATATATATCAGATCAAGACCGATGTTCTATGTGATAACACCGTTGTAGATACGGTTACTACCCCACTTGGTATACGTACGTATCAATACACAAAAGATCAAGGCTTCTTAATCAATGGAAAAAAATTAAAAGTATCCGGTGCTAATTACCACCAAACCTATATCCATGTGGGTAATGCCATGCCATCTAGCCTCTTGAAAAGGGATGCCCGTAAGTACCGAGAAGCAGGAATGATTCATATACGTTCTCATTATCCCTTTGCCACAACCTTCATTGAAGAATGTAATCGATTAGGCATCATGTTAATCATCAGCTCCCCTGGCTGGCAGTATTATGAAGAGGGTATCTTTGTAGACCGAGTGAAAAAAAATCTCCGTGATATGGTACGCTGGTTACGTAATCACCCTTCTATCATTCTATGGGAACCAGCTCTTAATGAAACGCCTATGCCAGAAGATTTCCAACAGAATCTTCACCATATTGTCCATGAAGAACTGCCGTATGGTCCTTGTTATACAGGATCAGATAATGGCTTTAGCGATGTGGTTTATCAAGACTTTGACCCGGATATGCTTGGTCCAAAATCGGACCACTATGACCCGGATACCTATCTTGCCATGAAGAAACGTTTTGATAAGCCTCGTTGGGTAAGGGAATATGGTGATTGTCCGGATAACTTTGTTGATCAAAACTGTGCATGGCGTGTACCCAGGAGCTGGGGAGAAGACGCTATGTTAAAGCAAGTCCGTCGTATGATATGGGACAAAAATACATGGATGAGTGACTATTGGGATTCCAATAGGAAATGGATGAGCAACTATCGGGATATGATGAACAACGATACCCTATGCGGTTTCGGTATGTGGCCAGGTATGGAACATAACCGAGGTTACCATATTAACCCCTGTTGGGGCGGGTTTCTTGATCTGCAACGTATTCCAAAATACAGCTTTTATTTCTTCAAGAGTCAACGGAATCCCCATGAACTATTAGATGGCATTGATTCCGGTCCAATGATCTATATTGCCAATTACTGGACTGATGTCAGCCCAGATGACATAACCGTTTATAGTAATTGTGAAAAAGTGCGTCTCTATCATAATGACACTTTTATAGAAGAACGGGAACCTGACAATGTACCCATTAATCATCCACCTTTTACGTTCCCAAACAATTTTTATTACGGCCGCAAACGTTCAGAAATAAAAGTTGAAGGCTTAATCCAAGACAAGATCGTTGCTGTGGATCATCGTTTTACACCAGGCGTGCCTAGAACACTTCACCTAGAAGCTGATACAATGGGGCTTAATCTTAGGGCTGATGGTTCAGATTTACTCTTTATCCGATGTGATGTTCATGATGACCGTCAAAGCATAACGCCTCTTACGCTGGACGCTCATGAGATTACGTTTAGTGTGGAAGGTCCTGCAACAATTGTAGGTGACACTATCAAACGCCCTGAACTGGGGCAGACAGGTGTTTTGATTCAATCCACAACAGAGCCTGGAATCATTCATATAAAAGCAGAACTCTTGCATCCTCAAAAATACAGTGACATTGCCGTTAAACCATGTATCCTGACCCTTGAATCTCAAGAATAAAAGAGGCTACATCTCGTTCCCTAAAACGGATTTGTCCGTTAGGACAGTTCCCTTAACACAAATGAGCATGTTCCTATCTCCGTTAAAATGAAACATTCTGATAGAAAAAAAGGCTGCCAATAATAGGATGATGTTAACTTATTGGAAATTCGTCCTTAGATTTTCCAATAACACCATTACTAGAAGGGGCAGCTTTTTATATTATTTCTCCACATACATGTTATCGTTATGCTGTTAAGGCTTTGGTAACAGTATCTCTTGTCCCACATATATCCGATTAGGATTACCGATATCATTTAACTCTTGAATGGCTGGAACCATATCCAAGCTATAATAGAATTTTTCACTAATGGTGTTAAGGCTATCACCTACTTTAACCTTATAGCTTTTGGGTATGTTATCGGCAGATATGGTTGTGGTTTTTGGCAATGCTGTCGTTGCCATAGCCGGTACAGCTTCTGGTTTGTCTTCTACAACGGGTTTTGATTCTTCTGGCTCTACCTCTATATCCTGAGTAGCACCACTAACCGGTTTATCTTCCACATGTGGTTCTTCAACCGCTGTCCTTATGTTTGTTGCAGGGGTCTCGTTGACAGTTTTTTCACCTTGTTCTGCTTCTGTAGACTCAATGGACTGGGTCGGTATTAAAGTCCCATTGGTATCCATATCTTGTCCTGATTCTAGGCTTCCTACTTCTTCTTTAATGGTGTTGTATTTCTCTGTCATGGTGCTCATGGCTGTTTGTAACTCGTCGAGTTTCTCAATATTGCTCAGAAGACCAATACCCATCAGTAAGCATATGAGTACCAATCCACCACACAGAATAGTTAACATGTTGATAAACTTCTTTTGATACACATCTTCCCGACGTTCATGCTCTTTTCGCCGAAAAGCTCGTACAACATTCTTTTCTTCCTGAACCTCTTTTTCATTGTCTTTCTCTTCTTCTATGGCTTTGTTCTCTAACATATAATGATGCATTGCTGGGTTTTTATCGTAATAGATATAATAACCCTTTTTCTCCTGCAATTCACCATTCGTAATGGCAAAGAAGCTGTCTTCTTTTTCAAGAGGGTCAATGAGATAAAGTAACTGCTTATCATCAATGAAATTCTTGTGATGATGATCTTTTAGGAAAGAAGTTAATAATATGCCATACCCTGGCTGGGTATACATCCAACCAATTACACTGAAATCTTCAAAATACCTTCTTATTTTCTCATAGACATAGTACCATGTTCGCTCTGTTATGCACAAATCCCCATTAACCTTTTCCGTGTGCTCACCTTTTACAGCACCATGAATAATCACTACCACATCGTCATTATAGGTATAATTCTTACCTATTAAGAAGGCAATTTGTTCCGATGTTTTTTTCTCCGCTGCATATTGGTTGAGATAGGAATAGACGTAATCCTCCATGTAAATCCGATTACCTTCCATGGCTTCACCAATCTGACGAACGTTTTTTGGTAATGATTCCAGCTTGTCTAAATACAGATGATTATTCTTGTAATTTTCACTCATAATTTGCACACCCCATAAATACATTAAATATATGAAGACTATAGCATAACTATAAAAAAAATTATAGCAAAGCTTGTCTTAAGAATAATAGCTTATTCGAGAAGAAATTTCCTTTTTTTGGAAATAATGAGGAGGTTATACCCTGCCAAGATAGAAATTTGGAAATATTTGTAAATAGTCGCGCATGAATTATTCGCATGAAGGGTTTATTTTAATGGTCTTTTGCCAAAGATATAAAGGAAAGGTCTTTATGAAAATATCCGTTGGTAAAGAATAATATGGAAAGTGGGCAAATAGATGAAATTGAGAAGAAGATCCGAAGACATTCATTATTATAATGTGCATGATACATACGCCGTTCGTAAATTCACCAATACATTATACAACCTTATAAAGAATAATACAGAGATGGGTGCCAACATTATTATACTCTGTATTGGGACAGACCGTGCAACTGGCGACTGTCTTGGTCCAATTGTTGGTTACAAACTAAAAAAAATGTTTCTAGAAAACGTGGTTGTATACGGTACGCTCAGTCAACCTGTTCACGCAAAAAATATTGAAGAAACCATTCAAACCATTCATAAGACATACCAAAACCCTTTTATTATTGCTATTGATGCTTGTCTTGGTAAGATGGATCATATTGGTTACGTAAGCCTTGGGAAAGGTTCCATTAACCCAGGAGCAGGTGTCAACAAAACCCTTCCTGCTGTAGGCGATATGTACATTACTGGCATCGTGAACTTCTCAGGTTTTATGGATATGCTGATTTTACAAAATACACGACTGCATACCGTCATGGGTATGGCGGATTTTATAGCTGTAGGTATTAGAAGAACCTTTCAGTTATTGAGCCGATCTGTAGGTTAGGAGAAGTTGACATAAGAATCAACATTGTAAATGATAGGACTGTCCATGAAAGAGCCGTCAACGTTTAGATAATACAAGAGTTAGTAAATTATGTAAACCAAAGTGTTAATAAGGCTTCCCATAAGATAGTCCTATTCTAGTACCATCTACTCTGACTAGCTAACGTATCCTCCATTTCTTATTCCAAAACCTTAATCCAAGATGTTTTTATATCCCTGTATGGCACAATCTTTCCCTATAAAAAGGGTTCTATATGAATATTAATAATGCTAATATCGCCAAACAATGCCCTGATATCGTTTTCAATAAGATTTGCTATATCATGGGCTTCAACAATATTGAGTCTTTTATCCAATAACGTATGGACATCAATGGCAATTTTTCTTCCTATTCTTCTGGTTCTTAGCTTATGATAAGATTTCACTTCTGAATACCTATCCAGTATGTCCTTTATCTGATTAATTTCTTCATTATTTAAACTGCATTCTAGCAATTCATTGATAGCAGGCTTAATAATGTCATAACCCACTTTAAAAATAAAAAGACTAACCACAACAGAAGCTATTGGATCAAGTATCACCCACTTATTTCCTAACAAGATTGCACCACCAATACCAATTAAAGTACCAATGGATGATAATGAATCTGAACGATGGTGCCAAGCATTGGCAATAAGTACAGGACTGTTAATCCTTCTGCCTGCTCTTATGGTATAAACATATAAACCTTCTTTACTGACGATGGAAAAAATCGCTGCAAAAAATGCAATCCAACCTGGTCGAAGGAGTTCTTGCCCCTGTATAACACCAATCATCTTACTTATTCCCGATTCCATGATATAAAAACCTGCAATCATCAGTAGACAACTGATAAAGACCGTCACCAATGTTTCTATTTTACCGTGACCATAATTATGACATGCATCTTCTGGTTTATCCGTTAACCGAAGACCTGCTATGACAATGATGTCCGAGAAAAAATCAGATAACGAATGGACACCGTCCGCTATCATAGCGCTACTCTTACCAAAAAAACCAGCTAAAAGCTTCATACATGCAATAAGCACATTAATGACTAACCCAATACGTGTCACTTTTCTAGCCTCATAACCTCTTTTTAATACGTTGTCCATTAAAGCCTCCACAACAACAAAAACCTGTAAGCCTAGGTTCGACTTATAGGTTTTTAACGCATGCTTTTGACATGCTTTCATCACACTATTAAAATCATCATATCATTATTTCCAATATTTGTCAATCTGCCTATCCATCTAATCCTTGAGATTGAAGATCAGTGTCACAGGCTGATGATCTGCATGCTCAAAACCTAAATCATGTCCTTCTACATCTACAATGGTCACATTAGGCGATACCAAGAAACCATCAATGATACTGACGAAATTAACCCCCTCTTTGTAAGCCCTATCCACCGTTCTATTTGTTGGTACCGTATTATCATACCCCCACTTAAAACCCTCAGGGCTAAAATCTTCCGGCATGGACTGTAACCATTCTGGCCAAGATTGTGTTGCTTCGAAAACATCCAAGTTCGTACTCGGTAACAGATGATTCCAGTCACCACCTACAACCACATAGTTACCTTTATTATATTCTTCCACAATAAAAGTCTCAAGGAAACCCAACTGTTGTTTACGAATCGTACCACCCTTATCATAAGCAGATAAATGAGAATTAATAAGCACCAATTCTTTTCCATCTTCTACTGGTACTCTACTTTCTATCATACACCGATCAAGCAAAACCAACTGCCTTGGCCACTTCTCTTTACCAGGGTACTGATGACGATTAGACCTGTCCATCTTATATTGACTAAAGGTTGCTAATCCTGACTCCACAGCACCATGGGGTTTGGATAAAGGCACAGGTACCCAAGGCACTTTATAATTAATAGCAAAGGTAGCACTATAATCACTAAACGCATCCTTAAGGTGCTCATACTGATTCACTTTCTGACTTCGTGTTGCTTTCTGGTCAACTTCTTGTAAGAGTATAAAATCAGACGCCTGTCCTTGTAAAAAGGTAGTCACACCTTCAAGATTCTCTAATGTCTTATCTTTACTCTCAGAGCGCGAACCGGTACCCCCATCCATAAAGAAGTCTTGATCTTTATCTAAACCACAATAGCCTATATTATATATTGTTGCTGTTATATCTGTATTATGTGTCAAAACCTGTCCCTTGTTATTTTCCGTATTAAGTGCTATAACTGCATGAGGCTTATAATCTGTTACGGTCATAAATACTAAGTACCCAATTACAAAAACAAGGCATATTAATAGGAGCACGCCAGCTATTTTTACTGCTTTTATCAACATTGTATTTCCCCCTAAACTACTTTATTCACATGGTACTTTTAATGGTATTTTTATCTTATCATTTAATGGTATTGTTGTAAACAATAACGGATATGGACTAGGGGGAAGGAGGGTGGGGGTGGTTTATGTCGTCAGTACAGAGGCTCTAATGTTTCTGTGATGGCTGGTGGTTTTGGTAATGTCCTATAGGTGATGCTTTTCCTTTCCCTAAACGTCCGTGTTTAGAGGAAAGGCGCTTAGTCGTCCATGACACGCTTGCCGCATCACCTATAGGACATTCCTTTGATATTGACGTTGAAACATTAGAGCCTCTGTATGACTGGGTACGTGATTCACTTTTGCTATATGTTCGTAATCTGTTGATTTTGTTTCTCATAGGTCTATTTTTTATCTTTACCTCAACCTACCAACTATCAAACATACTACCAAAAGCTAAATAAGCGGTTTTCACCTGCATGAAAGTGGCACCCAATAAGGAGACCATATATAATGCTCATGAACGACTTTTACAGCTTGTTGCCATTCCTTTAAACCAGATAAAAGCAACAAATGTAACGAGAGTGAATGAGCATTATATATGGCCTTACTCAACTTCCGTTGGCCATCCTTCACCAACTTACTTATCACATTATAAACAAAGAAAGGGGGCATACCCCCCTCCTCTACTTCTTCATCAACTTCACATCATCAAACTGCAATACCGTACCCCCCGGCGAATCCACATAAAATCCTACATCCACCTGTCCATTGGTCACCACAATATCATCCACCTCAATGCACTTCCATATACTGTCCACCGATAAATCATAATACTTCGCTGCACCGCCAAAATTACTAATCTCAGCCCTAGCCGTATATGGACTTGCTCCTACCAACCGAACAAAAGCCTGCATTTTATAAGTACCATTATCTACATTAACCACTTGATGAATGCTCTGCTTATAGGCACTACTTGCATGGAAATAAGCTCTTAGATTACCTGTAACAGCTGCTTCAGGAGGATTCATGCCAATACCTGCATCAATACCATAAGCAACACTTTGTCCTACAGGATGCCATTCTGTCCAATTATCCCCCATATCAATAGGTCGATCAAAATTCCCATTATCCAATTGATTTTTTTCTGATTCTGGTAAACCGATGCTCTCAGCTGATATAACTAATCGGTCTACATTCACATTGCCACTGTCACCGCCATCATACTTGTATTGAATGGTGTTTTTACCAGCAACTAAAGCTAGCTGTTGATCATAATGATGCCATTCACTCCAACTCTGACTAGGACTTGATAACTGAGCCGTAGCTACATCAGAGCCATTCACATAAGTACTAAGGGTTTTGGTTGAACCTGTACCATTGGCATAGCGTAATTGCACGTTATAGTTACCTGCTGATGGTACTTGAACCGTAAATGTTGCTCCTGCTCCTGCTGAAGTAAAACTATCCACGAAACCATCACCCGAATAGAAACTATGATTACGGTTAATGGATACACCACCTACAAGGTTTGCATTTTCAGCTTCATATTTGAGTAATGTGGGTTCAAAGGGTACCTTAATATAATCCACATTCACATTTCCTGAAGCCAGATTATCGTATTTATAAGTAATCATATTATTACCTGAGCTAAGTGGTAATGTTTCCACTTGACTGCCCCATGCATCCCATCCTGTTAATGGGTTAAGATGAGTGCTCTTAATGCGTTCACCATTCACATAGATACTCAATGACTTATCCACACCTGTGCCATTAGCATATTGAAGGGTTACAGGATAATCGCCGCCTTCTCGTACCTTAACATAGAATGTGGTTGCTGCACCAGCCTGATCAAAACCTTCTGCAAAACCTGTGCCTGAATAACCACTGTAGTTGTTGTTTACTTTTGCTTTTGTAGATACCGTCTCGCCCCATAAAGATGCCTCTTCTGCTTCATAAATATAAGCCGTATCTGTTACACTTGTGTTACCTGTTAATAATAAGGTCATATCCGATGAACTGCCACCATTCACTTTGACATAAGTAACATCACCATAGATATCTTTTCCAACGCTGTAGCCGTTTCCACTAGCAGCTTCTAAGGCACTTAAGCTACTGTATGCAGTAAGATTGCCCCCATCAAGGGTTACACTGCTTGCAGCTTTACCATGAACCTTAGCCATATACGTAAATGTGCTTTTATGATAGGTGCCTGTTTTACCCATAATCTTCAACCTTATTTGACTGCCTTGATCTTGAGCTTTTAGCACTTGCTTGAAATATTCACCAGATTCATATTGATAGTTATCACCATGGTCATCATAATAGTCAAAGCTGGTTTCTGTACTGCTAGGGAATACATCCACATCAATCTGATCAATACTTTGTTGGTCCACATAGTCTTGAACAGCTTGTGTTGGAATGATAGCCCCTTCCTTAACAAATAGAGGTATATCTGTCCAGGATACCCCATTGACAGGATAAGACAGCCACTGACCACCTGTATACGTATCACCTCTAAAATAATCGTACCAAGTACCTGCTGGAAGATAGATGGATTTCATGTTTTGTCCCTGTTCCACAACAGGTGATACCATCAACCAATCACCAAACATCCACCCATCGGTATAGTTCTTCACCGATTGATCATTGGGATAATCAAATAGAAGAGGTCTGACTAAACCAAGTCCTGTATCATAAGCACTTCTTTCGTAGGTGTACATATAAGGAAGTAAGCTATAGCGTAATTGAATAGCATGTTTAGACACCTCTTCTGCTGTGTTGCCGTAGAACCAAGGCTGCCGCTGCTGGTGGTTGTTCCCATGTACCCGAAATACAGGTGTAAAAGCACCAAATTGTATCCACTTTGCATAGAGTTCTGGTGTAGGGTTAGCCGTTGTACCGTCACTTTGGTTAAAACCGCCGCCATCCATGCCCCACTTTGGCTGACCATTGTTAATGGAGGATAGCATGACAGGTAATTGTTCTTGCATGCCTGCTGCCCAATCCACTTTTTCACCTTTGTAGAATTGGATACCAATATCACCAGACCATAACGTGGTGGCATACCTCTGAGCTCCAGGATAGAACGTTCTGGCAGTTTGCCATACACGACGATCTGAATAACTTCTTTGTCCTTCATATATTGCTTGAGATAGATGGGTGGTCATGAAGTTTCCAAACCAATAGGATGCCCCATTAGAGGATACTTTGTCTGTTTCATCGTTCCACCAACCTACAATACCTTTATCAAAAGCATCCTTGGAATGATCCCAGAACCATGTCCGTGCGCCAGATTTATAAGGGTCAATACTTCTTACTTGGACAGGTATAAAATAATCTTGATATTCATAGTGACCTGGATACCAATAATCGTTTTGATTGGCATCTTGATATTGTTGTGTACGATTCTGACTGGCATCTTCTGTGACAATCCGTGGCTTGGTTATACCGATCATTTTAATGCCTTTATTGTCCATGATGGTTTTTAGGGATGTGCTGCTGGCATCAGGAAAGCGACCTGTGTGCCAACGAAATTCACCATAATTATCTTCTCCATAACACTTCCAGTCGTAATCAAGGGCATAACTATCGATAGGGATGTTCTTAGCCCGGTATGTATCCACCATGTTCACCATTTCTGTTTGGTCCATGTCCCATTCGAAGTTGGAAAAGCCTAGTGACCACTTAGGTAACATGGGTGAATGACCTGTAATATCAGACATAGCTGCCATCATTTCTTTTGGCTCGCCCAACATAATAAAATATTCCACATCGGTCTTGCTGTAACGCCTGCCTTCTGTTGGTGTATCGCCATAATAAAATTCCAATTTTCCTTCTTCACTATTGGTATAGGGGTATCCTCCATCACTATCAACCAATACGCCGTAACCTGCTGTACTCCACATAAAAGGTCCACCTGAGTCACCTTGTTGACCGGCATGGGCTGCATGGTTACTATCATTACGTATGATTTCTCCTTTGCTGTCAAAACAATCGTAACTTCTTATACCGTAGATATTATCTGACCCGCTATGACGAAATCGGATGCCATCACTAAAAACGCCTCCTGTGGCATCCTCCCATAAAAGAGTTGTACCATCTGACTTTTTAACGGTCATACGGCATGGGGTTTTTCCAATCTCAATGATCATATCGCTGGTTGTTATGGTCATTGGATTCGAAGCTGTATGGATGGTGGCACCTACACTGTCCCATGTTTTATTAGGGTCCAGCATGGGTGTATCTGGGCTTGGTGATATGCCATTGGGTCTATAATTAACACGTAGAATATTATCCTCACATACCTGAATCTCTAATATATCATCACCTGGCTCTGTACCATTATCTACCGTTAGTACCATGGTATCGCCATTAACGGATACTTGGGTTACATCACCTAATGTGGTTACATAAGCATAAACGGGCTGATTCTGAAAACTTAGGGTTGCTGTTACCATAAAAAGAATCAGTAACATGCTTTTTATTTTTTTTATGAAATGAACCATGGAAATCCTCCTTATAAATGAGGGGCTATCCCAACATATACCAAGTCATGATGTGGACTGCCCCTCGTTGTCATTTGATATTGTACTTATTGTTTCTCACTTTTTCTTATGGGAATCACTTGCTTATGGGACATGCCGATATGACCTAGTGCATAACGATATGATCCACATTAATGCCTGTATAATCCCCTTGATCATAGCTAAGTTTGATGGTATTTTTACCTTGATTAAGTAATAATTGTACAGTGACTGTGTTCCAAGTGTCCCAGTCGCTTGTCTTAGCTAATGCTACGTCTGTCATATGTGTTCCATTGACATAGATGGAACGCTGTCCATTAGAAGCTCCAGCACAATAACGGATATCAACTGTCTTGGTGCCTCCACTTTCTGCCCATACATCAAATGTGATGGCGTCTCCGCTTTCTGCAAATCCATCAACAAAACCTGTACCATAGTAATTGTCATGGTTATTATTGGTGGTTACACTGGTATGGGTGGCATACTCAGCCTCATAGGACGCTTTGTTCACACCATTTAAGACAACATTTCTTGATTGGGTACTTGATGCTAATTTGACATACGTCATTAATCCAGCTGTATCATAATACCAACCTGAACTTGCATTTTTAAAATCAGTCATGTTCGTATATGTTGTAAGGTTGCCGCCATCAACGGTTACACCCTGTGGTTTAGATGCAAACACTTGAAGGGTACTGGTTCGAGGCATATCTGGCACTTGAACCGTTACCGTATCTGTACTATCATTTTCCACGACTGTGATTTGTCTTGTGGTTTGACTCACATAATCAAACCAGTCATAACTGGATGTACCTTCTGGGAAGATTCTAAAGGTCAGATGGTTGTAGTTATCTAAATCATTTCCTATGGTACCTCCTAGATCATAGTCTGCATTCAGATTCATGGGCAGGATACTTCCAGCTTTGACGAATACAGGGATACTGTCAAGTCCAGCATGATAATCAATGCTTTGCTGACCTGGTTGCTGAGCACCCCACCAGAAGTCTACCCATTCTCCTTCCGGAAGATAGATGCTGCGATTATCGCTTCCCTCTTCCATGACAGGTGCTACAAGTAGATTGCCGCCTAGCATGTATTGGTACTCTTGACTAGCGGCTTCACTATCATTGGGGAAATCAAGGATCATATGACGCATCATGGGTGTTGCCGTTTCTGATGTATATTTTGCTTCATTGAATAAATACGGTATTAATGACATCCTTACATTGGCAAACTTGCGGTAAATGTTAAGGCAATCCTGGTCCCCTGTTCGATCCACCATGTTCCAAGGTGTTCTTGCTTGGGATGGTGATGGATTAGCCTTCTCAGAATGTATCTGCATAATAGGCGAAAATGCACCCTGAGTAATGCTTCGCTTATACAATTCTGTTGATGGAATATCACCACTGAAACCTGCTAGATCCCATGCCACAAAAGGTACACCACTTAATGAAGCACTGATACTAGAGCGTACACACGCGACATAAGTATCCCATATGGATTCTTGGTCGCCACCCCATGTGATAGGATGTAGCCCAGCCTTAGCACCGCCTGAACGGCTGAAGGTTATGGTATCACTACGCTTATTCTTCAAATAGTCATAATAGGTTTGTACATAGAGGTCTGGGTATACATTACGCATTTCATCCGCTTTTGACCCATCAGAGAAGGTTGTGTTTCTACCCCATACAAACTCGCCGCCATCACATTTGAAACCGTCAAATCCCAAGTCGTCAATGAGATAATCACGTTTACCTAACCACCAATTGGTCGCCGCCTGATTGGTAAAGTCTGGGGTTAAACTCTCCTTGAACCAACCACCTTTATGGCGATATGGACTACCATCACCATTTGTTAACACGTAATTGTTAGCAAGGGCATAGGCTTCATCGTTATCTCTTTGTTCAAATATAGGTACGTTTTCATCTTTCTTAAGGACAGGAATTTGCCACAGTAAGAGTCTTACATCATCTTGATGGGCATTATCCACCATTTGTTTGGGATTAGGCCATTTACCTGTAAAGTTAAAGTCACTTGCTGAGAATGGCTGCCCCCCATTATTGGTTGTATAGGTAGCATCATTGAAAATATAGAAGGTCTGCTCATCACTCCATTGTTCCAGTACAATAACCGATGTAGGCACATTATGCTGTTTGGTCAGATTCAACTGTTCTTGCACTTCGGCTTGTGTATCCCATTCATTAGCTGACATCCATACACCAAATGCCCAAATGGGTGGTAACGCTGGCTTTCCAACGACTTTAGCATAATCGCCATAGATATCTTTGTAATCACCTGCAAAGATATAGAATTCTAGATTTTGATTCACCGTGTGACCTGCATTGGCTCTAATGGTTACTTTATCGCTGACATCTGTGCCGATACGGAACTGAGCGTAGTAGGTGGAATCAAGATAGAAACCATACTTATTGGTATTCACATAGAAAGGCACAGGTAAATAGGCTTTATCTTGCTGGTCTTTATACCAGTTAACCGTATGGATATCCACATTCATGCCTCTTTTATTCAGTTCTCTAAAACGTTGACCAAAGCCAAAGAATTTTTCATTAGCAGGGGTGTAGAAATTCTCTTCCACTTGTTGTACAACCGTTTGCCCATCGGACAAAAAAGCAAGTGAGCGGCCTAAATTTGGATCATATTCCTTGGTAATCAGTGTTCCATCGGCTTTGTATACCTCTAATCGATAGGGGTTCTTATTAATTTTTAGCTTCATATGACTTGTGTTCACCCATATATAAGAACCTTGATCATCCATGGTATATTGGCTTGCTCCCGTTTTCATGGTTCCTGTTCCTAATGGGGCAAATTGGAGACCAAAATAATCTGTCTCTGGGAAATAAATATTCACCTTTGGTACAGCATCACCACTATTGGATGCACAAACCAGTTCTAAACGATTACCATAATCATTATAACTGGTCACATGGGTTACCCAATCCCACTCGGTTACAGTAAATGAATAGGGTCCCATGGTTTTCTCATTTTGTGAGTCTTTGTTTCCGTGAACGGTATATGTAATGCGGTCACCTTTTTGAAAGCTGCCTAAATTAGCCTCCCAATAGGTATTTCCACTGTCATTATATTTCCAATCACTGTTAACAACAGGTTGGCTTACACCATTCTTCGTCCAAGTAACCCAAGTGGCTTGGCCACTTTCTATGGGCCAGGTATTCATCTTAATGTACACATTTTCGCCTGCCTGGGGGTCTCTTGGATAGCGTTCTGAAGGCTCAAACTGTACCTCTGAACTACCAGGATAAATGCCTTCATACCCTAATGGATTATGCCAGATGCCGTCAATGGCAAAGGCAACGGTAGATGACATCATTAGACATATGACCAAAATGATACAAAAACTTGTTCTTCTCTTCATCTTAATTCCTCCTTATCAGCATGGTTGAGTGACGACAAAACATGATTACTAAACATCCCTCCCTTGAGCTTTATTTTCTTCCCGAATAAGTTATCCCTCATCACTTATCCAGTCCAAAACAATGTATAGATTAATGGAAATTCCCCTGTTCATAAGCTGATTAATACATCATCATCAAGAGACTTCCAAGATTTTTCACGCTACTAAATGGTCTTTATCATATTTTTAATATTGCGACATTTTATGCTATGATTGACTAACATAATTGCTATATTTACATCTTGTCATAGGCTTATTTAGGTTTATGCTTGATATCATCCAATTATTCCAAAGGAATAGGCGGGGCTGAGTCATCAGCCCCTAAATAAACACTGGTACATTATTATTGCGTTACCATCTATTTGATGATTTTTTCAATGGCAGCTTTTGCTGCATCTAAGGCTTCTTGTGGGGACTTGGTACCATATTTTGCTGCCTCAAGTTCTTTACCTACAGCATCTGTTAATTCATTCCACTGTTCGATAACAGGTGGTACAACAAGTGTTTCAAGTGCCTCAAATACAATTTCTCTGCTTGCTGGCGGCTCTTTCTCTAAATACGTATACAGCACAGCTTTGTCCGATACAGCTGGCAACTCCCAACTGGCATTCACGCGGATTTCTGTTGCTTCTTTGCTAGATGTTAAGAATGAAATCCATTTGAAAGCTGCATCGGCATGCTTTGATTTATTGGATACAGCAACACCGTTAGAGAAGAAATGATGGGCTTTTTGTGTGTTACCAGGTTCAAGTGTAATATCCCAGGCAAATGGCGCATCAGCAAACATACCAAACATCCAGATACCTGTTCGCATCATGGCTATTTTTCCTGCCATAAAAAGGTCTTCTGATTTTTGACCACTCATTTGAGCGTCACTGGGTGTCACCTTATGTTGATCTATTTTATCAATCATCCATTGCAATGTTTCCACATTCTCAGGGCTGTTAATCACCACATTCCCATTATCATCAAAGACCTTACCACCATTTTGCTCAATGGTTTTGTAGAACTCCCAGAATTGAATAGGTGAATAGGTGCCCCAAATACCTTCTTTTTCATTGGTTAATGTCTTAGCCGCTTCTAACTCGTCTTCCCATGTCCAATCTTTTGTAGGATAGGCAACTCCTGCTTGGTCAAACAAATCTTTATTGTAGAAGAAGACCACATTGGAGAAGCTCTCCACTAGACCATATTGTGTCCCCTCATACTTAAACGCATCAAGGGCTGTCTGGTCATAAACAGATGTATCAACATCTTTGAGATATGGACTTAAGTCTTTCAGTACACCTTTTGAAGCATATGTGACAAAGGTTTCGTAATTCAGCTCAAAGGTATCCGGTGCATTGTCACCTGCCATGGCTGTCTGTAACTTGGTAAAGTAATCATTCCAGCCTACTGCATCGTATTCTACTTTAATAGTAGGATGAGCTGTCTCAAAAGCAGCAATCATCTCTTCAAGATCTTCAATATGATCGGGTGATGCTGAGAATGTCATGTACTCAATGGTGACAGGTTCTTCTGGTTTCTTTTCGTCATCACTATCTGAACCTTTGTTTTTATCGCCGTCGGTTACCACATTGCTAGAACCCTCTTCTTTGTTATCCCCATCTGTTTTGGCACATCCAATGATGGTTGTCATCAGACACATAACGACTAGTAATGCTATCCATTTTTTAAACATTTTATTACCCCCATGTATGATTGTTTGGTTTTTGAGTAAACGAGAATGTCATCAAACTCTTTGGTTTAAGCCATCGAATGATGATAATCTCTTATTTGATGCCTGTGTGTGTCAATCCTTCAATAAAATATTTCTGTGCAAATATATACACAATTAAAATTGGCAAAACATTAATGACTGTACCAGCCATGAGTAAGTTCCAGTTTGTTTCCCACCTCCCTTGCAATACCGATAACCCAAGCGGCAAGGTCATATGTAACGTGTCATTGGTAACAATTAACGGCCATAAGAAATTATTCCATGACTCCATAAAACTAAAAATCGATAACGTCGCAAGAGCAGGTTTTGCCAAAGGCACAAAAATACTCTTAAATAACCTAAAATACCCTACGCCATCTAAGAAAGCGGCTTCCTCAATGCTTTTTGGAACATTCATAAAAAACTGTTTCATTAAAAATGTACCAAAGGCAATCTTAAACATCGATGGTATGATAAGAGCTTTGTATGTGTTAATCCATCCCAAGTATTTCATGAGTATAAAAAGCGGTGTTAAAGTTACTTGAGAAGGCACCATTAACGTACCCAGATAAAGCAAAAAGATAAGATTACGCCCTTTGAAATCAATTCTTGCAAAAGCAAATCCTCCCATGGAACAGATAATAAGCTGACCTACTGTAATGGTCAGTGCTACCCCTAAACTGTTCATAAAAAATCGGAAAATGGGCATCAGTTGGGATACCTTGATAAAATTATGCAACGTGATGTTTTTCGGAATGATTTCAGGTGGAAGTACAAAAGTAGCTGCGTCTGTCTTTAAAGCAGTGGATAACATCCATAGAAAAGGAATAATCATGGATGCAGCCCCAAGAATCAAAACGGTATAGGTTAATGCTCTTAATACATTACTAGATTTCATAGTCAATCCACCTCTTCTGAAGTCTATTCTGAATCACTGTGATGGTGAGGATAATGATAAATAATACCCAAGACATGGCCGATGCAACACCCATCTTATAATAAGAAAAAGCATTTTTGTAAATCTGTTCCACAATAACACTGGTAGCTCCTGCTGGTCCACCCTCCGTCATAATCCATACTTGATCGAATACTTGAAAGGAGTTAATGAGGGAGATAATGAGTACAAAAAATGTTGTAGGACGAAGCAGGGGCACAGTGATATGACGGAACTTGGCTATAACCCCGGCGCCATCAATGTTGGCTGCCTCATAATAAAACTTGGGTATACCTTGAAGTCCTGCAAGGAAGATGACCATAACGAAGCCCAGGTCTTTCCATACACTGGTTATAATAATGGCAAACATGGCCCAATTAGGGTCGTATAGCCACATGGGGCCTTGCACACCAATGAGAGACAAGAGATAATTGATGACACCATATTGTGGATTAAGCAACCACTTCCAGATCATGGATACAGCCACCCACGACGATACCACTGGAATAAAGTATATGGCGCGAAAAGCAACAATGCCTCTCACTTTACTGTTAAGGAGAATAGCAATTAATAAGGATAAGAAGATAACTGAAGGTAGATAGCCTACGATAAAAGTCAGTGTATGTTGCAAGGCACTTCTAAAATCTTCATTACTTAACAAATCAATATAATTATATGCCCCAATAAACTTTGGATCACCAAGCAAATCCCACTCTGTAAAACTCAATACAAATGACGCACCTATAGGTATAAACAAAAATACCAGCATGCCTAGAAATCCAGGCAGTAAAAATAACATGGCCGCTAATCTTCTTTTTCGTTTCACCGTTTTCTGCATGTGGTCCACCTTCCTAATGGTTAACTTTTAGCTGATAGTCGTTTTACTGTCTCTCTTTCCATAATGTCTACTGGTAATACGATTTCTTGTTTAGCATTGTTATCCTGCGTAATGCTCTTGACGATAATCTCAACTGCTTTCTGTCCTTTTTTATAAATGTCCTGTTTGACAGTGGTCAGCCCAGGGTCAAAAATTTCCGAAATATAAATATCATCAAAGCCCATAACGGATATATCATCCGGTACCTTACTGCCTAGCCCTTTTAACCCTTTTATCACCCCAAGAGCTAGAATATCTGCACTGGCAAATAAAGCGGTAATTTTTTTGTTTTTGATGATTTCTTTCGCCGATTCAATGCCGTAGTTAAAATCAACAACCCCTTCAAAAACAAGGTCTTTCGTCGTTTTAAGACCGTACTCTTTCAAAGCATCTTGATACCCAAGGTAACGTTCTTCTACAACACCACCAGCTTTTATCTTACCTGTCAAAATACCAATGTGCTCATGACCATTTTCAATAAGGTGTTTGGTCCCTAGATAAGCACCGTATCGGTCATTAATCTGAACGCTGTGGAAATAGTGATCATTGCAATAGCTATCCACTAATACAATGGGTATATTACTCTTCTTTAACTCCTCATAAAAAGCATCCGGGTACATCCCCATGACAATGATGCCATCCATATTACGTTCTAAGGCCATATCCAAATACTTTTTATCAATATCTGTTCCTGAAACAATGATTTGGAAATTATGTTTCCTTGCATAGTACTCCACACCACTAAGAAACTCACTATAAAATGGATTGTTCAGCATTAATTGACGATCCACTTCTGTCTGGGGAATCACCACACCTAACAGCTTAGAGCTCTTGCTGACTAAGCTTCTAGCCGATATATCCGGAATGTAATTCAGTTTTTTCACAGCAGCCATAACCTTTTCTTCCGTCTCTTCACGCACCCGTCCTTTCTTATTCAATACATAGGATATGGTGGCGATGGATACGCCTGCTTCCTTAGCTACATCTTTTATGGTTACTCTTTTATTCACATGTCTCATCCCTTTATGTTTGCCTCACCCTAAGTCTCTTACCCAAGCTGTTGCTGGTTATTGATCTGGGCGGCTGTTTTATTTACTTGCTTACTTTTTCCCTTTTCTAAAGATAATACTTGATGCCATATCTTCATGTCTATGTGTTCTGTTTGGCTTTCTTCACATAAGGTAACTTCTGCTGCATTTCCCATGATGGTTACATCCATGAGATTTTTTCGATAGATGATTTTGAATTGTATCTTATCCCATTGCTGAGGCATTCTAGGATACATGGATAAACCGTCCTCTTCTACTACCACCCCTGCAAAACCAAAGATGATGGCTTGCCAGCTGATACCAAGTGAAGCAAAATGAATACCTTCTGTATCTGTATTATGCATCACATCCTCCATATCTAATACAACACTTTTTTCAAAATAATCCCATGCCGCCTCATCTAAACCTAATGTGGCTGCAAATAATGCATGGGTGCCATAGCTAAGGGTTGAATCGTGTAAAGTGATGGGCTCATACGTGTGCCATGCAGCCATTTTTTCTGCCTGTGTAAATGCCTTAGGCAATAAGGTCATCAACTGAATCACATCTGCCTGTTTTAGTACCCGATAGCGTTGCAGACGATCAAAACAGATTTTTTGATAAAGGGGCGTCTCGCCATCTTTGAAATCATCTAAGGACACGGGTTCTAAATCAAAAAAGTGCTGATCTTCAATGTATAATTGCCTTCCCTCATCATAATGGATCACCGCTTTATCCCGTATATCCTGCCAACGGTCTAACTCCTTATGATCAAAATCTAATTTTTCAGCAAGGTCATGCCATCTTTGATGCTCTTTTAATAAAGCAATCCCTTCTATGGCCAATTCTAGATTATGCCGTGCCATAAACGTGGTATAAGTATTGTTCAGGGTGACACCGCCATACTCGTTCGGTCCCTTTACAAAAAGCATGTTGTAGATATCTTGACCCTTATCATAAGAAAAACGGCTGCTCCAATACCTGGCTGTTTCAATATATATCTCTGCCCCATAATCCAGTATAAAATCCACATCCCCTGTCACTTGATAATAATGATGAATGGCATAAGGAATATCCCCGTTAATGTGTATCTCACAGGAACCCGTATCCCATGATTCACACTGTTCCCTGCCATCTGCTGAGGACATCCAAGGGTATTTTACCCCCTTAAGGTTCAAGGCTTTTGCATTATCCCTAGCGCCTTCAAGGGTGTAATAACGGTATAGCAAAAGATTCTTAGCGGCTTCTGGATTGGTATAGAGAAAAAATGGCAACATAAATATCTCTGTATCCCAGAAGTAGCATCCTTTGTAACGGCCATGCATGATGCCTCTGGCCCCAATACTGACACGATGATCATGCTCTGCATTGGTCTGAATTAATTGAAATATATTGTACCGGATAGCTTGCTGAATACGATGATTACCACTTATTTCAATATCTGCTATCTGCCATTTCTTAGCCCATGCTTGTGCATGGTCATGGTGTAAAGCGCTATACCCTATATGACTCGCTTCTTCACTTAACCTTAATGTGGTATCCTTAAGTCCTTCTACCTGATCCCTTGACGTAAAAATACTGATGTATTTCTCAAAGGTATAGGGTCTATCTTGGCAAGCTCTAATCATAAAACGGCTGCATACATAAGCATCTCTTTGAATCTTGGTATTTTCGACTATATCCTCTTCAGGTATTAACGGTTTCACGACATAACTCTCAGCAATGGCATCTTGTCTGGTCTTCGTGACCATCTCCATGTAGCCGTTTCTTACACCACCCGTTACATCCACTTCCTCTAATAGCTTCACGGTTTTATTGTTCGCTTTCATCTGATCATCATGGATAGGGTTGTTACGGACATGACCGTCTATTCCCGTTTCAATCATCAGTTCCCCGCTATAATTCATAGGTGTTAAGGTATATCTAAGGCAGGCTAAATGTAATTGGTGTAAACTCATAAACCTTTCCTTCTCAATCTTCGTTATCTGCCCTTGATTGTTTTCCCACAGAATGGTCCGTGTGAGTGTACCTTCTTTCATATTCAGTACACTTTTATAGTCCAATATTTTGCCTTCATGTGGATCAAAAGGTTCGCCATCTACTGTAAACGTTGTATGCAAGTAATGTGGTGTATTCACCATATCTGTCACACCTGAATCAATCGCATCAAAAATACCTGCTATGAATTGACTACGTTCATGAGGCAGCTTATGACAATCATCCTCATGAAATCCTCTCACCCCCATATAGCCATTACCCAGTGAAAACAAACTTTCATAAAATCCTTCTCTAGCTGCATCCATAACATCTTGAACAATGCACCATGGATTACTCTGTTCCTTTATCATCATCTACCACTCCAATTTTAACTTGTTAAAGGGATTTTGTCATGATTATTTTTGTTAAACGTTTAAATTATTAACTAAAAAAATAGAGTTATATTTATGTACGGTTTATATTTAAAATGAGTGTTTTAAGACAATATACATAATAATACATCAATATTTATGTTATTATTATATATTATATCCATATAATTTGCAAGAGGTTATCTGATATAACTTGCATTTTATTTAATCGTTTAACAAGTCCGTTTAACATTATTGTTTAAATAACACCAAAGAATGATTTACTTTAAGCATCATTAACGTCTAAACACATGATTTTAAAATATGTTCTTGACAATACAGTCTACAAGTTGTAAACTATAAAATGAGTTGGTCTAAGACTTGTAGACCGGAAGGAGTTGAAGCCATTGCGAGAATATAGACTTACGGATACAGAATCAAAGTTTGCAGATATCATCTGGGCTAATGAGCCTTTGCCTTCAAGAGAACTTGTAAAAATCTGCGCTATGGAGCTAAGCTGGAAAAAATCAACCACTTACACCATGCTCAAACGCCTTGAACATAAGGAAATCTTTAAAAACAAGGAAGGTATGGTATCTGCATGCATAAAAAAAGATGCTTTTTACGCAGAACGCAGCAAGCTCTTTGTGGAAGATACCTTTGAGGGCTCACTACCAAAGTTTTTGGCCTCTTTCACAAGAAGCAAAAAATTAAGTCATCAAGAAATAGATGCATTACAAAGGCTCATTGACGAGCATAAGGAGGGGTAGCTTTGGAGACGTTATTTTTGCAGATTCTGAAGATGAGTGTAACGGCAAGTTATGTTATTATATGCATTATCTTGGTTCGTTTTCTACTCAAAAGAGCTCCTAAGATTTTTTCCTATGCCCTTTGGTTGGTTGTACTCTTTCGACTGATATGCCCACTTTCTTTTGAAAGTATGTTTAGTTTTGTGCCTGCTGATACCCAAGTACCCATGCAAAACATCATGCATCCTCACACGCAAGATAGCAGTGATCGCTTAATCCCTATAACCCCTGTGGTAACGGATAACAGATTACCTGTCAATACTGTTCAACCTGTCAATGAAAGCGCCACACGGACATGGGTTTCTTTTGGAGCAGTCCTATGGCTGCTTGGTATAGCCATTTTATTAGCCTACAGTATTTTAACGGCTATAGGACTTTATATTAACTTAAAGTCTTCGAAACATGTGGCGGACAATATTTATGAGAAGAGCGGCATCCAAACACCCTTTGTGTTTGGCATCCTTAAACCTAAGATATACCTTCCAACATGTATATCGGAAAAGGAAAGGGTGTATATCATCAAGCACGAACAAACCCATATAAAAAGATTTGACCATATCATCAAGCCTATTGCATACTTGGTCCTGTGCATTCACTGGTTTAACCCTCTTGTTTGGTTGGCTTTCTTTCTCATGAGCGAAGACATGGAATTATCTTGTGATGAACGTGTGATTAAACAGTTGGGCAGTGCTATTAAAAAAGACTATACAACATCTCTCTTATCCCTGTCCACTGGAAAACGGGTCATCCGTGGCTGCCCTCTCGCCTTTGGAGAGAACAATACAAAAGGACGCATTATGCACATATTAAACTATAAAAAACCTGGATTCTGGGTAGTTATTGTAGCTGTTATTGCCGTAGCAGCTGTTTATATAGGACTTATGAGTAATCCCCAGCAACATCATATGACCGTAGAAGATTACGCTCTTGCCTTCATTGAACAAGACATCGCATCCCATGAAAAAAACCATGGCCATAACTATCAGATTATAGACAGTGCTATTACAACACTTGAGAAGTTAGCTGCTTTTGATGCTATGTATGCATCACCTTTAGAGCTATGGCGTTTTGAATATCGTCTGAAACCGGATGATGCAAGCAAGGTTATGTTCGCAGGGGGTATGTATATGGATGATGGTTGGATCATTGATGAAAGTGGTGGTGAACGCATGCTTATCTTTTCATATGAGAATGATCGACCTAAGTATATAGGCAGTATGTGGAGTATGGAGGATAATTTGACAACACTTGCTGGTCAAGAAACCGTATTGCGTAAATATCTTGAAGAAACAGGCTTATTGCCCCGTGTAACCTATAAGGGCAATCATGTACTTGTTAAGTTCCCATTGTCACTGGGGGATATGAGTCAGCTTTTTTTATCTCAACCAGTGATTCAAGGCGAACAAGGCATTTGGTGTGTGGAACGTTGGAAAGATACCAATGGTAACTTATACTACGCATCCCCTATAACGGATGGGCTTATCATGGATTATTACCGTGACTTACAGGAACAATGTGATCAGGGGCATCAACCCGCTCTACTTGATCCCTTACAGGTTGCTCTCGACTATACAAATACCCATATAGGTATTGATGGCCTTCATCTTACACTTGATGACCTTAAGGTCCAATATGATGCAACCGTTGAGGACTTTGCCAAAACACCAGAGAGCCATTTCACGGCTTACATCACAACATTTAGTGTTGAGGATGAAGGCTTCCATTTTGATCGGTTTGAGTGGTTGACATATGATGATACGGATCGACTGAAGGAACTAAACATTGATCCAGATAGTCTGCCCAATGGTTATTACATACACAATCATGATACGTATCCCATGCATGGCAGCACCACTGAACAGACCCAATATCGTCTTGTTAACCGATTAGACGAAGCACCTCATGTATCTGTTAGTAAGCAGGATTTTAACGCATACCTGGAGCAGTTTACGGATTACTCACCACCCTTTTCCATTATAGCAAAAGATGGGTATGTGGTGAGCATTACTGAGATATATGTACCATAAACACAACAGTGTATGCTATGTTCACACGCTAAGTTAGGCATGAACAGCTCCTTTGATAAATGTGATAAGTTATAGAATTGAAGGTTTACAACACTAAAAACAGAACCTATAGGATGGACAATTCAAAAAAAAGAGTTGCTGATTATAGGTTCTATTTCACTTGAAAAATGACCTCCCGTTTCATCTACCTATCGATGTATTCTTTACACAGGGTGTTAACCCTCTTCATAAACAGCACCGTAAGCTTCTGCAATGATCACTGCTTGGCTTAAATCAATCTTTGTTTTATTGAAATCAAGGGCTTTCACATCCACACCATCAATTTTAGCACCTCTTAAGTCTGCCCCTTTTAAGGACGCCCCTGACAAGATGGCTTGGGTAAAATCAGCTTCTCGTAAATCAGCTTTTTCCAAATTGGCCTTAAATAGATTCGCTTGCTTGAAGTTAACCTGTCGCAAGTCAAGCCCTTTAAAATAGCACCCATTCATATGGACATAAGACCAATCACCAGCGATAATGGTGATACCGCTTATATTGGTTTCAATAAAATTAGAACCTGTCATCTTACAATCTTGAAACTTAGTGCTAAACAGATTACTAAATCTGAATTTGCAATTGGTGAATGCCGAATAGTGGTGATGTGACGCATTGAGCTCTGTTGCTGTAAAGTCACAGTTGATAAATTGACAACTCTTGGTGGCTAACTCATGCATGTAAGCATTTTTAAAATTACAATTTTGGAAAACACAGCCGGTCAGGGATGTCATGGATAACCTCATCCCCGAAAAATCCTCATCCCAATAGTGTTCCCTATCTTTTATCATCATCTATAACCCTCCTCATAATAAATAAAAAGATGACCATGTCATGTGCAAAAAATATTAAGAATAGCGATGGACACCTATCCAATTACATTGTAAGCAAACAAATGTTCGGCGTCAAGACCCAAAACAGGAATAGGGTATAGCGGAAGATTGCATGCCTGTCTATAACCTTCATTTCATGAGGTAAGAAATTATTTTATCCTATATTGTAACCATGGAAGAAAGGTATAAAAATAATCAAAAAAGACTGCCCCTGACTCGTGTATTCCGCAAGGGCAATCTTTGTTTATGGGTTTCGTATACAATTGTTACGCATCATAATTTATTGTTCTATGAATCGCTGATATTAACATGTGACATCAATCCCACTAATCCTCTTCAAACAATCCAAAATACAGAATATCATTCTCTATACAGTGGATTATTTCCTGTAGCTCTTGGTCCTCAAAATCAATGGTCCCTTCTGTCAAAGACCTATACCTTAGTTCATCAAGAAACCACTCTATCTCAATGAACTTTAAGTATAAGGGCAGCTGTTCTATGGAAGTATCCTCCAGTGGTCTGACAGAGCGATACCCTTCTACAATGGATGCGAATATGTTATCCATTAACACTTTTCGCTGCTCCAAATCTTGCTCATACATGACCCAGCCTCTAGAAGCTGACCAAGCAGATGCTATCTCATGCATATACCAACAGTAACCACAATCATCAAAATCAAAAAGGGTTATTTGTCCGTTGCTATAGTCAATGTTATAATTACCATCACCAAAGTCACCATGAATCATACCATAACTCTTCGGATTCTTCTTAAGTGCTTCCAACTGATTCATACATGTATTGATTTTTTCTCGAACGATAATCATGTCATAAGGCAAATAAGTTTCCATTAACACTTTGACGTAGTCTAGAATATGATGCCGCTTATGCCCATCGGTTAGTACATATGTCTCCGAAGCTTTATGTACTTGACCAAGAATTCGACCGCAATTATAGTGGTGTTTGCTTAGAGGCACACCTTCCATATACTTGTAACCTCGATGGCTTAATTGCTCACCAATGGCTACCCGAAAGATCACGTAACAGAACACCTGCTCCATATGTTCCACCATGGAGACAGTTTGACCGTCTTTTGAAGTATACGGTGTGGCCACGGATACACCCTTGGCATCCAAATGACGAATAAAGTTAATTTCACCCAGCAAATCGGCCATAGTTCTATCCTGCCTTGTGGTCACTCTCACATAACCTTCTGCTGTTGTACTGCGCATATGAAAAACTGTATTGACACATCCATTATGAGCTGGCATCTTATTAAGGGTTACCTTCTTAAACCCATAGCTTTCTTGGACTGCTTGTGTTAATGTTTTTTTTAATGCATCTGTATTAATGTTATCATCCCTTTCTCATGTGAACTAAGTCTCCCGATCATATCCTATTCTAAGTTTTTGATTGTTCATCCAATCACTCCTTTCACTCTTGTTAAATTATAACATATATAAAGTCATTTAACATATAAAACATCTTGTTATACGACCACTTCTGCTCGATGGCCAATCTCTATGGCATCATCTGTTACATAACAGTTATAACACAATATATGTATACCTGCATCTTTCGCCTGTTTTAGTGCGGCGCTGAACTTAGGGTCTGTTTTCACATTGGGCACGAATTTATTAATGCCAGCCATCTGTATGAGTAAAAACACATAGCCTTCATAGCCCTCTTTCATGGCATCTATCAACTCTTTTACATGCTTTGTTCCCCTCTCTGTAGGCGCATCTGGGAACATGGCTAGACCTTCTTTTTCTAACGTAACGCCTTTTACTTCCACAAATCCTTTTCTGTTTTCTCCTTCAAAATACATATCAAATCGGGAATTTTTATATTTTTGTTCCCGTTTAACAACATGTAAATGCTGAAGTTCAGGTATCTTATGGCTGATGATGGCCTCATAAACCACATCATTTGGCACCTGAGAATCAATGTTAATAAGCAGCTTATCTTTATAGGCACTAATAAGGGAATATTTCGTTTTCCGATTTGGGTTATTGCTTTTTTGAAGAAAAATTTTGGTACCTTTTATAAGAATTTCCTTACAACGTCCTGTGTTTTTTACATGTACCGTTTCAAGCTGCCCTTCTATAAGCACTTTAGCAATGAATCGATTAGGACGTTCTAAAAAAATACCTTCTACCATATCGTTATAAGTCATTTTGGTTTTCCTTCCCATGCTTGCATGATTTTTAATTGATGAAAATAGGTTTTTAAACCCACACTAATTTTATATGTCTGTACTTGTTTTAAATTAAAATACAATAAAAACCTATTCAATCATAAACATGTCTTTCTCATTATGCATATTATAACATTAAAATAACATTGTAGCCCATGGAAAAACAAAGAAAACAAAAACAATGACTAAAAGAGAGGAATGTAACCATGTTTAAACTTTGGGGAAAAGTATATAAAGAAAATCGTATGATAAAAGATACAGTCGTAAGGATGGATGAGCAAAACCTGTCTAGAGATCTGTTAACCAATACCTGCATGGATAAGCTGTGTGATATTTTTGATATCCAACATCCCATGTGGTTAAAAGACAACGATAAAGAGTATCCTGTTTATGGACGAACCACTTTTAAACAAGATCATTTTATTGAAGAAATTGATTTTGACCTTTTTGAAATTGAAATCATTGAAGATGAAGATTCAAAAAATGCATAGAAATGTGAAAAAGAGGCTGTCTTAATCCATTCAGTATGCTTATCCTAGCATATTCATCTTGGACTAGACAGCCTCATTACATATAGTGTGCCTATGAAAAGCCACAGCATTGCAGGTTATTCCAGTATAACTTCCTGATTATTGGGGTCAAATAACGTGACCTTAGCCAATGCCACATGATCACTTTTTGATGTGAGGGTTAAAGGCATTGTACCCGGTTGTATGCCATGAAAATAAATAGACGAAACTGTCCCCTCATTAAGCGCTGCCATACCACCATCACTGGTTCCTAATGTTCCAGAAATGAGTTGGCTGACAACACCTGTATCACCTGTTACATCTAGACTATACATACCCGATGTGGTCAATGTCACATCTACAGATTTTGTTTCACCATTGGTGTATGGACCTATAAGATTGCCGCTTGGCGTAGGCGATACAGTCCCATCATGCACATAGCGAGGGTTGTTAATCACGTTATCCATCCAATAGGCTTTTACATCTGGAAAAGCTTCTACTCTTGAATCCCCCCAGTGACTGGGCCAATGATGAGCAATCCAATCGGAGTTAATATAAGTTAAGGCTCTGATATCGTATTGCTCAATCACCTCAAACAATCTATCCAAGTACTCTAAAAATGCATGGCTATGACTGGATCCTACTGCACTTGCCCACTCAGGTGGTGCTTTTTGATAGGCTGCTTCTGCTATGATAATGGGTTTCTTGGCTGAAGCCCAAGTTAAACTTTGCTCCAAATTGCTATCGAGCCTTGAACCATCATAACCGATTGTTCTAACAAATTCATTGGGCTCATCTGTACCCACTGATAAATCATGATTAAAGGTAGAAAATCCAATATAATCCACGTAAGTATCGCCAGGGTATAAGGCTTTTACTTCCCCAAAACCTCTAACAGGATGGTAGACAAATTTCACATTGGATGCCCCTTGTTCATCTCTGACCATTCTAGCCATTTTATTATAGGCATCATGATAGGCTTTCACATCAATATCCGCTGGGTCAGCTAATGCTATATCATCAAATATGTTAATACCTAAAGCATTGTATTTATCCAGTACATCCGTGAATTTCTGTCCACTTGCATTAGCCATCATTAATAGATTTACTTCATACCCAATCCTGACAAAAAAAGTAATATTGGGGTACTGTTTGAATTTATTGGCTAACTTGATGATGTTGTCATCCCATTTTGTGGTATAAGCAATGTCTCTTGTGGCATGGTAGACGCAGCTTGGATTATCATCTGTTAAAGCCCCATAACCCCCTGACATGGGATTATCTTTAATACTGATGGCAATAAGGGCTGTTGCTTGAGGATAATGCTGGCTGACCCAATGCAAGTATGGGGCAGAATCATCAAAAAATTTGCCATCATCTCCTTGATTAATGGTACCTGTATAGATTTCTGCATAGTGAGAGGAGCCAGCCGGTGCCGTACCGATACCATTGATATAATCCTCATATTCCTGTTGGAACGTCTGACCGATGAGTAATAAGGTTTTTCCGCTTTCAACATGAGAAGCCGCCATAGCTGTCAAAGAAGTTGTGCACCCATTGATGATGATCATCATACTTAGAAACAAAGTCATCATGACGCGCATTTTTTTCATTTCTTATAACCTCCATAATTTTTTATAAGACAATTTTACTTAATAAGCCCTCTCCTTTTGTCCTGCTCACTGGTGAAACAGCTATCACAGACCCCTCTGGTATCTTCTCTAAATCATAATGCAATTCTTGTGTTATAGCCTGTAACCAATGATTAATGTATACATTGTAAGTAAAAGCATCCTTTACTTGTGTCCACTGTATCCTTGTTTTATCATCCTGTGTTATACCCTGTAAATGTCCTACTGCATGAAGCGCATAAGCAATTTCCATAAACCCTACTTGATGCAGTTTCACCTGACTATTCATTGCCGTGATAGCCACTTCAATCGATGCCCATTTATCATCTGTATTACTCAGTGGAATCTTGATATAGCCATTGCCTTTATGGGATATGTTATAGGTTTCATCATTAACGGTTATGATCATCATCTGGTTAGGGGAATAATCCAGCACATCCAGTAGCAGATAACCCTCTGTTTTCTTTGGCAATGTGATGCATAGCGCCATATGATCTTCAAGACTTTGCCAATAAGGTTTCCATCCATCACCATATTGCAATGTACTTTCCGACAAATGATAGTTGTAACCCGATTCCATGGTATAATGGTCTTTGTCTTTACACCAGCTCATGCCTTTCTCATCCGATTCTTTTAAACCTCTAGCACAATGGACAAATAACTTAACAGGTTGGGCATAAGCCTGTCCTCGATAGACAAAGTAATCGTCCAGATAAGCATTGTATTGGGCTACTTTTTGTTTATCTAACGTGTAGCGCCCACAAGCCCAATCTAACCAATTGGTTGCTTCCGGATAGACATGCCAATCCCAGTTAATGTATTGATACCCTTGCACGTGATGTTGTTTTATTTTTGTAAAGAAACAATCTACCCAAGTTTCAAAAGTCATGTCTTCTTCTACAATGGCGTAAGAAGCTTCTCCTATCATCACAGGCTTATCATATGCTCTGGCTTGCTCCATGAACCAATCTGCTTCAAACTTAGCCGTAACAGTGTTATAAGCAAACCAGTCTATATAGTTCCCACCATCTTGTTGCTGGCTATCTGGATCATGAGGAAACCAGTGGAATATATCTTGGTTATCACAGATATACGTATTCCATACAAAAGCGATATTGTCTGCTTGTTCCTTTCTAAAAACATCCACAATATGCCTGTAAGCCTTGATAAAAAGCCTAGGAGCATAACCATTCCACGGTCCGTCAAATTCATAGCCTATCCTTAAAAAAATCGGTAAACCTATACTTTTATAGGTTCTAACAAGTGTCGTAAGTGCTTCATCATATTGGCCCTTACCTAAGGCTTCAAGTCCTTGGTCATCATGAAGGGGTAGTGCTAATCCAATCTGAAGATAGCCCCCTGGAAATACATTGTGGGCTTCCAGAATATCGGCATTTACCTCATAATTAGCTGAAAAAATAGCATCATAAAGTGCAAAGATAACAGGCTTACGTCCATGATCGATGTGATGCAGCATCTCAACCATGGCTACCATACTCTGACCTGCTCCTGTATAACATTTTCCGTTAATGGGTTGGAACTTACCTGATTTCATTGTATTACCCTTTCTATGGAGTCTATCTGGTTGACCCGTTTTGTCATCAGCAGTTTCTGGCGATATTGAACCGGTGATATGCCCATCACTGCTTTAAAACTTCTCGTATAATTTTTAGGTGTTGTAAAGCCTACCTTCACGGCAATCTCGCCTATTTTTAAAGCTGTATCCCCCAAATAATCAACAGATCGATTCACTCTTACTTCCCGTAAATATTCCGAAAAGCTAATACCTGTCATGTCTTTAAAAGCATGGGAAAAATAGGAGTAACTTAAGGATACATAATTGGATACCACTGCAAGGGTAATATCCTTATGGTAATTTTCTTGTATAAAATGAATGGCTGCATCTATTTCTTTATCTTTATAAAGCTGTTTCAGCATAATAAGGGATTGGTTCACCCGGCTTATGTATGCTCTCAAACACTTGATATAATGCTTCACATCCTTGAAGTTGTATAAGGATTCAAGCTTTTCTAGCTGACGTGTATCTTGATCCGATGATTGAGGCAGCTGTATGGCCACTTTTTGTAACACAGCATATACGGCTTGAATGACTGCCTCTAAGTATTCTATTCGATGCTGAATGATGGTTTCTCGTAATAAAATATCCCCGATAATCTCATCTATTTCATGTATGTTTGGGGTACCGATTAATTGTTCTAATTGCCCTATACGTTTCAAAGGAACACGACCATCACTCTTTAAATGGCGAATGTCATGGCTGTCCACATACCCTTCTGTTCCAAAAAGATACCGATATTTTAAACCCTCTCTCGCCTGGCAGTAATAGGTGTACATCTCTATGGATTTTGAACACATCTGACTAATGGACATAAAATAGTCCGGTGATGTAGACAGACGATGACAGATATGCAATAAACCTTCATGGGTACTGGAAAACAAGACAACCTCATGGTTCAGTATGAAATAAAACACATCCACCTCTTTGCTTTCACATAAGTCATGGATACAGCATTCTACTTCTGCATAATCTTTCTCATGGGTATAATCCTTCCTATCCATACCAACCTCTATTAATACACCAATATAAAATGTTTTACGGTAGAACTTGAAATCCATGGCTTTCAACTTTTTTTGCATGACTTTTTTATTGTGTTGATGGGATAAGAAGAGAAGCTTTAAGGCATCTTCTTTATGTTGCTTCTGGATGGCCTTTTCTTGTTTGATTGCTGATAGCACGCCATGTATGGTGTCGTAAAACACAGGCCCTCCAATAGGCTTAACCAGATAGGCAATGGCACCGTAATTCATGCTATCCTTTGCATAATTAAAATCTTCATACATGGTTAAGACAATGAACTTGGCTTGAGGGTGCTTTTTATGGGCTTCTTGAATTAAATCAATACCATCCATAACCGGCATCTGTATATCCGTAATGACCAAATCAATGGCATGTTGATCCAATAAGGCCAAGGCTTCTTTCCCATTGGCACATTCATAGATGGCATCAAAGACCATGTCATATTGGTTTAATAGATTAATAATACCTTTCCTTATGACGCTATTATCATCAGCAATCAGCAGCTGTAACATGTTACCATCCTCCCACACTGTCTTTATAGGGTAGACTTAACGTGACTTTCGTCCCTTTACTTTTTTCGCTTTCAATTGCTATACCATAGGCTTCACCATAAACGTATTTGATTCTTTCATCCACATTTCTTAACCCAATGGCATGTTGCTCCTCTGTAGGCTTATCCCCTTTCACATCCACTATATATTGGCGAATGTTCTGTAATTCTTCTTGGTCCATCCCTTTCCCATTATCCATGATAATAATCTGTAAACAGCTTTTTTGAGGATTTGTTATCACATGTAATGCCACTTCACCATTTTTCTTGATGGATTGAATGCCGTGTTTTATGGCATTTTCAACAATGGGCTGAATGAGCATCTTGGATAGTTTAACGTCCAACAACTTGTTTTCTACCTGATACTTGAAGACGATTGTTCCATCTGAAATGAGATTAATCAAGTGAATATAGCTTTCTACCAATGTGATTTCTTCTTTTATTGTAGCCAGCTGTTTTTCCCAATTCATGGAGTAGCGCATGAGCTTCCCCAGTGATCCGGTTGCTGCAGCGATTTCTTGATTATTTTCTAAGACTGCTAAGATGCGAATGGACTCTAAAACATTATGTAGAAAATGTGAATTAATCTGTGATTGCAACGCTTTGATTTCAATGTCTTTGACGGCGACTTCTTTGGCTATTAGTTTATCAATTAAATCCCGTATTTTAACAACCATATGATTGAAGTGTTTGGCGACTTCGTCCACTTCATCACTACCCGTTACGGGAATGATCACATTCAAATCCCCTGACTCTACCCGACGAATAGAGGCCCTTAATAGTCTTATTTTATTGGTCAGAAGCAGCGTCACAATACTGGTAATGACAATTAACACACCAATAGCAATGATAACTGCCACGGTAATGCTATAACCTGTTTTATCCAATATCGTCATCATGGAGTCAATGGAGGATATTTGATAAATATAAGCATCAAGAGGTTCCATGTAGCGATAAAGCAAATAAAACGCCTCTTGATTAACCCGCAATTCAATCTTGCCATGGTCGCCTTTTGACTGAGCTGTGGATGCTTTACTAATAATGGGCATAAGGGATAGTCGCTTTTTAAAAAAGGCGTTGTTCTCATCCACAATAATGGGTTGACCATCTTTAATAAGATAATAAGATGTGGTATCACTTTGATGCCATAAGGTGCTTTCAAAAAAATCCACCAGCAGCATACTAACCTCTATAAAGCCATCAACAAGGTGGATTTTTCTATAGAGATTAATACGCCTTGTATCCTCTTTCATGAGCATGGCTGGACGCTTTTCACTGTTATCATAAGCATATGTTCGCATACCATCCAATTTGTATATTTTCTCTATGTCATGGGGATAAGGAAATTTATCCCTGTGCAGTAATAGGGGCCACATCTCATAGATATCAGGATTATTGATAAAAAAAGTAATGTTGTATATACTGGGATTGATATTAATGATATTCTGCATTTCTTGATACTCACCATATTTGAAATTCACCAATTGATGGGCATCTTCTGTCATATTGGAGGAAACAAACGTGATAAACCCATTGTTACTAAGAGCTAATTGGGCTGTTCGATCACATACCGCTACTTTTTGCAACAGTTGACCATGTATTTCTGCCATCTTTTCTGTATTGTCTTTATAGAAAGCATCCATTTGATCCTTTTCTGCTATCATGAACGTCATACGTGCATAGACAATAATCGGTATAGCAAATAGACTGATATAAATGATCATATATTTTTGGGATATACTTAATCGCTGAAAGACTCTCTTTAATCTCATGGTCATCCTACCCTCTTTACCCGAATGTCTCCGTCTATAATAAGTCGCTTTTATTTCATTATAAGCTATCTTGTTTAACAATTATGTCGATTTTTGACAGATAGACGGAGAAAATCAGGTTCCAATACCAAGTACATGTTGTCATCTACTTAGTCATCCCATAGGAATATAACCCCTTAATGGCTTTACTGGTTGAGCTTGGCTTTATTGTCATTTAACTGCATTTGTCGATAAGCCTGCACCGTTTCAAATCCTAGAGCATCTCTTTCAGCTATAAATTCTGCCCAAATGGTATCAAATTCTTCATCAGATTCTGCCATGATGAGCTCAGGTAATACCCTGCCCCATAAACGTTTGATTTTTTGAAGCATAATACCTTCATCAATATCAGCTGGTGGATCAATGGAGTCATATAAACCTTGTGTTGTATCCACTTTGTCTCTGGTCCATTCAATCATTTGTTTGATGTAATCGGGATACTCAGGACGCCATTTATTAACAATGACCGGATTTCGCATTAACCAATAGGTATCCACTGCACCAATGTCATTGGTAAATTTCGTATAGTCCTTCTGTAGTAAATCAATCATGTCAGGAAGCAGTTGGTCTCTACCATCAATGGTATCCCATGTTTCACCTTTTTTGCCTAAGAAGAAATCTTGCTGTCCCTCTTCGCTAATCAAGTACGTTAAGAAACGAATAGCTCGATCAGGGTTTTCACAATTTTTACTGATCATGGTTAACATCCATCCTGCCACACCTCCTGGGTAGAGTAGCGGTTTATCCAGATTGGCATTGGATGGTCCATCAATGGCAATATAGATACGATTAGGATCTTGGTCGTGGATAAGACCATTGGCAACTTCCAGCGATGTCCATTCACGCAGCATGGCAAAATAACCTGCATTGTTAATGGTTTCCTCAACCTGTGCAGCAGTATCAATAAACGGCTCAAGGGTAATCAGTTCTTTTTCAAAGGCCTGCCTAAAGGTTTTCATCCACCTAATGTACTCTGGATGGGTGAAGCGATCCACCAATTGACCATCTTCTTCAAAGGGTATGGCTAGGAAGTTCTGAATATAGGATTCAAAAGCATAACTTCCCATATCACCAATACCTTGAAAACAGAAAGGCAGTATGGTCAGTCCTTGATCTGCTGCATAATCTTTTGCCAGCTGCAAACCGTTCAAGAAGCCTTCTGGTGTACGCATATCTGGCTCACCGATAGCTTCGTAGATGTCTTTTCTTACAACAAATGTTTGATTGGCTTTTAGGAGAACATCATCGGTCATTTGATCTGGAGAATAAGATTCATTAGGATAACAATACAAGTTGCCATCTGGGTACGTATACCATGCTGAGCTGCCATCTGCTGTTACTTTGAAAAAGTAGGGGTCATAGGTATCGGCTAAATCATTGAGAGCATGGACCATATCACTTTCCATTAACACTTTGGCATTTTGCTCCCAGAACCCAATAGATATAATGTCCGGTAAGTTGTTGGAAGCAATGAGTGTATTCAGCATCTCATTTTCATTCCCTGATGGAATAACCAGATTAACATCCACCCCTGTTTTCTCTGTAATGTACTTGGATACAAGACTTTTCCCCCATTCACCTGTATACCAAGACGCATGCACATACCAATCAAGCGCCACAGGTGACGTATCCTGTTTCCAGCCCGGTTCATCTGGATTCACTGAATCATTCTCATCGTTGTTCTCTGAGCCATTAGACGAACCCTTATCAGCATGCTCCGACCCTGTCTCCATGTCTTTCTTTCCAGAATCCCTGGTACATGCTGATAATAAACATACCAGTACCAATAACAACATCACGATTCGTTTCATTTTAAATACCTCCATTTTTATGTTTGATTATGACTTGATGGAACCTATTAACATCCCTTTTACAAAATACTTTTGCAAGAAGGGGTACACACATATGATGGGCAGTGTAGCAATAATCATGGTTGCGTATTTGATGGATTGAGAAGTTATCTTTTTACCAAAGGCACCCATGGATTGATGCTGTAAAGCTTGAGTGGCATTTTCTGCTACGATTTTATAGAAAAAGGTTTGAATGGGTCGCAAAGCATCATCACTGACATAGACAACCCCCATAAAATAATCATTCCAATGGTACACACCTACAAAGAGTACAATGGTTGCTAGAACGGGCTTGGATAAGGGTAAAATAATACGTGTAAAGATACGAAAATCACTGGCACCATCCACCACTGCCGATTCTTCTAATGCAATGGGTAACTGCTTAAAGAAATTCATGAAGATAATCACATTAATAAAATTAAGCATGGTTGGGATAATGTAAACAATGAATTTATTATACAAGCCAAGGCTATTGATTAGTAAGAATGTTGGAATGAGTCCTCCATTAAAAAAGAGTGTGATGATACCCAACATCATGTATATTTTTTTCCCTATTAAACCCTGTTTGCACAAACCAAAGGCAACCATCGCTGAAAAGAAAATATGTAGTGTGGTAGCAATAAATGTTCTTGCAATGGTCACCAGAAAAGCCCTTGCAAGCCCTGAATTGTGAAACACCGCTATATAATTATTAATGCTGAACACCCGAGGCCACCAATATATACCGCCCTTCATGGCGTCATAGCCATCATTGATTGAATTAATAAAAACAAAGTAAAAGGGATAAATCATAATAAAGCAAATAAAACACATGATACTGATGTTAATGACATCAAAAGCTTTTATTTGCAACAGCTTTTTCTTCAATGGAATGCCTCCTATAGTATGGACTCTTTCGTTAATTTTTTTGTGACAAGGTTAGCTCCCAATACCAAGATAAGTGACGCTGCCGCTTTTAGTAAGGAGACTGCACTGGCATAGGAAAAACGTCCTGCTCCAATACCAATATTATAAATATATAAATCCACAATTTCACTGGCATCCAGATTCATGTTATTTCTTAAGACAAAAATCTGTTCAAAATTACTGCCATTTAGTAGATTACCTACCGCTAAAATAAATAGAATAGCAATTGTGGGACGAATGCTCTGAATGGTAATGTGCCACATCTTTTTAAATCGTCCAGCACCATCGATATCTGCCGCTTCATAGAGCACGGGATTGACTCCTGCAATGGCTGCAATGTAGATAATGGCATTCCAGCCTAACTCCTTCCAGACATCGGAAATAACAGCAATCCGCCAGAAATATTCAGCCTTGGCGATGTAATAGATTGGCGTATCTTGTAGACCTAACGTGATCATCACATGGTTAATGATACCTGTTTTACCCAGCCAGCTTAGGATAATACCGCCAAGAATCGGCCAGGCAATAAAATGAGGTAAATAAGAAGCTGTTTGTACAAACTTTTTGAACTTAGTCCCTTTGATCTCATTGAGAAATAAAGCAAAGATAATGGGTATTGGAAATGCAACGATGAGCTTATAAAAACCAATACCCACTGTATTCTTTAACATGGTATAAAATCGCTCATCACTCAGAAATTCTTTAAAGTATTTTAACCCAACCCAAGGTGCTTCTAAGGCAGACTTTGTGATATCGTACTCTTTAAAAGCGATAACCAGCCAAAAAATGGGTATGTAGCAAAAAACAATCAACCATATGATACCTGGTAATACCATTAGCTGTCTCTGCTTCTGTCTCTTTAACCTCTTGACCCATGTATGTTGTTTCATCATATCGTTGACCTGCACTTTCGTTGTTTTTTCTTAGCTACTTCAAGTATAAAAGTCAAGAAGTTTGAATGCAATACCAGCATTTTAGATGAGGGTACATTATTTTAGAAAATAGCACTTTATTAGGTTTAATGTTCTCATCACAACACAAGTCCCAAAATAATAGGCTACAATCTAAAATATTGGACTTTATCATTGACTGAATATATTTTAAAATGAAAGGGCAATTAAGGTTCCATTAAAAAATTCTAACAAAGGAGAATGATATTATGAAGTGTCAAAAGGGCATGCAACGACTATTTTTAAGCTTAACAATGTCCATCTTATTGCTCACAGGTACCATGACTTCCGTAATGGCAACAACCACGGCTGATTACAGTGAATCTGCGTCCAGCATTGATTCCGATACAGCTCGAATCGTTTTTGAATCTTACTGTTCTTCAACTTATGTTTACATTCATTATCAAGTGAATAATGGTAACCAGTTAAACTATTTGATGCAAGCCAATGGGGATACATGGACTTATGATGTGAACGGTTTAGTGAATGGTGATGTCATCGACTATTGGTTTACATACCAGATTGGCAGTACCCAAAAAGACACCGGTAATTTTAGTTTTACCCATGGTACAGTCTCACAGCAAGTGGCTGCACCAACCATGAGCCCATCTGGCGGGACATACAGCAACCCTCAAGATGTGACCATCAGTTGTGCTACCTCTGGTGCTGATATCCACTATACAATAGATGGTTCAACACCAACCACGTCTTCACCAATCTATACTGCACCGATTACCGTATCCACCAATAAAACCGTAAAAGCCATTGGTGTGAAATCCGGTATGACACCTTCTAACATAAGCAGTGCCACTTATTATATCGGTGGTCAAAGTACATTAGCTAAATTTGAACCTGCTGATGGCAAAACCCTTATTGTGGTTGGTCAAGACCGTGATGAAATGGATGCTTATGAAGCCTTGCCAGATATTCCCGACCCTGCTGGCTATATGATTTATACCGGTACGGTTGATGCCGCAGGCATGACATCACCATCGGACAAAGGTGCAGGCATGCAAGACCTTCAACACTGGATTAACAACAAACCACATTCCATATGTCAGATTGGTATTGATATGACCGATTATGACCAACATCAAGATGGTCAAGATGAAGAAGTAAAAGTTGCTGATGGGTTAAGAGATGCCAATATTCGAACCATGGCACAAGCCATAAAAGCCTCCAATAAACCTGTTTACGTCCGCATAGGTTATGAACCAGACGGCAATCACAATCATTACTTCGAACCTTCCGAATATGTAATGGCCTATCGACGTGTTCACAATATCTTTAGAGAAGAAGAAGTAAGTAATGTGGCCTTTGTATGGAATGTCATTGGCATTGAACCTGCATGGGGCTGGGATATTGAAGCCTGGTATCCTGGTGATGCTTACGTGGATTGGATAGGCGTTAGCTGGTTTGGATGGCCATCAGCAGGCGAAGAAGCTACAGCAGCCCAATACCGTCAAAACGCAGCCGATTTTGCTAATCAAAAGAACAAGCCCCTTATGCTTGGGGAATGCTCAGGAAGAGCTTACTACCCCATGACAAACGCTGCTAACTGGGACCAATATTTCCAAAAAGTCTTTGACTATATTGCATTAAATAATGTGAAAATGTTATCCTACATTAATCAAGATTGGAATCAACAACCCATATTTAGTGACCCAACTATTTGGGGTGATACAAGAATTCAACAACCAGGTGCCAGCTATATCTATAACAAGTGGAAAGCAGAAGTATCCAAACCCAGATACCTGAACGAATCCGCAAATCTCTATGCTGCTATTGGTTTCGACCCATCAACACCAGCAGAACCCGTTGTGCCAGAACCACAATATGATATACCAACAGTCTTTGAAGCAGAAGGATTCTATGACTACTATAATTTTGTCCAAGCACCTATTGCCGCACATTCCAATAACTTATTGCTCGCATGGGGTAACTGGGATTATGTCTACGATAACATCCCTAGAGGAAATAGCTGGGCTTCCTATAAAATAAACGCCTCCTCCACGAACAATTATAAAGTAACAATAAGACTATCCAACGGTAATGCTGCAACCACAGCAACCATTAAGTTAGATGGCAATACCGTGGCCACCATTAACATTCCTCAAACCAGCGATTGGGAAACCTTCACAACCTCCACAAGCAGTTCATTTAATATAAGTGCCGGCACCCATACCCTTACCATCGAGCAAACAGGTACAGGCTTCAATATGGATACCATAGAAGTAAGTCAATAAAACCCTAACCTATAGTATTTTAAGCAGTCACTTTAATCGTTTGTGAACACTTAAATGATCATGAGAATAAAAATAAGGAAAGACTCCTGACAAATTAAAGGAGTCTTTCCTTACGCATGCCCAACATTACTATAACCTAGTAGATGGGGGATGGATACCATAAAGTCGTGATTTTTAAAAGAGGCTTAGAAAATCTTGGTGAGTGGAAGAGGTATTTCCGTTAAAAAGCTTACTTGTCTGACCGCAGGGAGTTCGTAAGCTCTAGGAAATACCTCTTCCACGAACCTAGTTTTTCTTAGCCTCTTTTAACCTGAACGACTTTATGGTGTCCATCCCCCATCTACGGCCGTCTTGCACTCTCCTCATCAAATTACGCTATTTCCCTCTACATCTTAAACCGATAACCTACCCCCCATATCGTCTCAATATATTGAGGATTCGACGAATCTTTTTCAATCTTCTCTCGAATCTTACCAATATGAACCGTTACCGTTGCAATGTCCCCATTATGATCCATCCCCCACACTCTGTCAAAAAGCGTTTCTTTACTAAATACTTTATCAGGGTTACTGGCCAAGAACAATAATAAATCATATTCTTTCGTCGTTAAAACAATCTCTTCACCTTTAACAGTAGCACGTCTCGCATCCATATTAATGACTAATCCTCTAATAGACAGCTCGCTCATTACCTTCTCGCCACCAACCAGTCTTTCATATCTTGCAATATGGGCTTTTACTCTGGCAACCAACTCATTAGGGCTAAAAGGCTTCGTCATATAATCATCAGCACCTAATCCTAGACCTCTAATTTTATCAATATCTTTCTGTCTTGCAGACACCATCAATATAGGCACATTACTTTTCATTCTAATTTTCTTGCATATTTCAAAACCGTCCATATCTGGCAGCATAAGGTCAAGAATAATCAGATGATAGGTATTTGTCAGGGCATTATGAAGCCCTTTTATCCCAGAATGCTCTAGCTCAACTTCAAAATCATTAATTTCTAAATAATCCTTTTCCAGTTCTGCAATGCTGACTTCATCTTCTATAATTAACACTTTTTTGTTCATGGTTTATTCCCCATTCATGACTTTTTTTAACGTGAAGCATATGGTGGTTCCTTCACCTTGCTGGCTCCTTGCCCAGATGGTTCCTCCATGGGCTTCTATAATTTGTTTAGCAATGGATAGACCAAGACCTGTCCCTCCAGCTTTTGTATTACGTGATTCATCAACTCGATAAAATTTATTAAAGATAAAAGGTAGTTGTTCCTTTTTAATACCAACACCGTTATCCATTATACTTATACTCACTGTATCTTGTCTTTCTGTAAGAGAGATGGTCAATATCTTGTCATCTTTTTCCATATATTTAATGGCATTCTGTACAATATTAAAAATAACACGTCGAATTTTCTGAGAATCGATGATGACCAGCGTATCTTCCTCCACCTGATTCTGCATCTTAATTTTAATATCACCATGGCCTTGTTCTAGTTTTAATTCATCCATACAATCTTCTATAAATCTTGACACTTGAATATCTTCCATATCAAAAGGCAAACGATTCAAATCTAATTTACTAAAGAGAAATAAATCATCAATCAAACGGTCCATATGTTCGGATTTATTATAAATGACATGTAGGTATTTTTCTAATTTTTCTGGACTGTTTGCCACACCATCCATAATACCTTCTACATAACCCTTGATGGATGTAATGGGTGTCTTCAGGTCATGTGAAATACTTGAAATCAATTCTTTTCGATTTTCCTCATATTCAATTTGCTGTTCCAGTGATTTTTTAAGTTCATACCGCATGCGATCAAAGGAATTAATCACCCTGCCAATTTCATTCTTCGATTGGGCTTCTAATTTAAAATCCAGATTCCCTTTTTGAATGTTATGGGTACCTTCTTCTAGTTTTTTAAGCGGCTGAATAATATCTCTGGATAGGATATATGTCAGCGGTAAAATGACAATAAGTAGAATGATAATGAGCACAAACAAAAATCCTCGAACAAACGTGGTATGGGTATCCCTAAACAGGGTCACATCCACAATAAAATAATAGGTAATCCTATCCCCTTGATAAGTAAAATCATGTTCCATATAGAAATAGGTGGCTTCTTGGTGTGTAATTATTCTTTCTCCACGGGTGTGATAATAAGGGTTTTTCATTAACAGTTTCTGAAAAAAGTCTTGGGATACATCCAGTTGCCCTACATTTATAAAATCATCTTTATACTTAACAATCAGTGTACTGGAAAATTCAGATATTCTCTTTTCCACTTCTTCCATATAGCTCTTATCTAGTAATAATGCTGGCTCTATCTGTTCGGTGCTTTTCAGGTCTGCTAATAGATCCACCACTTCATAAACCACTTCATCTAGCTGTTTATCTTTCATAACAATACTGGTCATGTTTGAAAAAAAGCTCCCAATCATACCAAAGCCTGATGTCACTAAAATAAAGCCTGATAGTGTAATCATAATCATGTAAGCAATAATTAATTTTATACGTATAGACATGACTAAACTTCCTTCTTTTGAAATTTAAAGATACCAATTATAATTAGTATTATATAATAAGAAATCATATTTACCAATAAGGACATGTGATTTTGTGTAAATATTTTATCAAAAGAACCGATAACCGTTGTTGGTAAAAGGCCATCCCATGTACCTATAAAAAGACCAAATATGTTCATAACAATAAATAAAATTGTACTGACTACAAGTGTCATGCTGCTTGATTTCATCCACAACGCAAGATAACCCACACATGCAATCACTAAACCAAGTGCCGCTATAGCCTTTAGATAGGTTGTTAAAATCATTCCCAGACTGAATAAAATATCGAGCCCTGTTGTGACGATACCCACCATCAATGTCATAACAAATATAACACCGACAATCATAGCTACATAAGATAAACTGGCAATGATTTTGCTTACATACATGGTTTGGCGGGTTACTGGCAATGCATATACATTGGCCATTGTTCCAACCTGAGATTCCCCAGCAATGCTATCTGCTATGACCATTGCGGCGAAAAAAGGCAGTATAAAACCCATTAATGATTCAAGGATCCACACAGAAAAGTTACTTCCACTGATGGTTGTGAGGTTCAGATTGTTTTCCACATAAAAATACAAGCCTCCAGCACCAAGCAACATCATACCTACAAGGATAATTAATACTTTCGATTTTCTTTTTTCAATAATCTTATCAAATTCAGATTGGGATAATGTTAATAATTGTTTCATGCATACACCACCTTTTTTTGCACTTGATCCAGATAATAAGCTTCTAGACTGCTGTACGTCCTTAATATATGATTAACTGATTCTGTTACTAGCCATCGATTATCGTGAATAATACATACTTTTGTAGCCATATCCTCAATATCATGAATTAAGTGGCTAGATATTAAGACACCTACTTGTTCGTCATGACATAATTGTTTAATCCGATTTTTTATTGCAGCTTTTCCTTCGATATCTAATCCAGAAAAGGGTTCATCCAATATTAATAATTTAGGCTTATGCACAATGGCTTGTGCAAACGCTAATCTTTGTTTCATGCCTGTTGAATAATGTTTTATCCGCTCGTGTTTATAAGGGGTTAATAAAACAGCCTCTAAAGCTTGGTCAATAAGATGGTCATCCACCTGATCATACAGTCGACTATGTATCTTCATGTGCTTATAGCCCGTTAAAAAATCATAGGGCATGGGTTTACCCACCATGATACCTGTTTCTTTTCGTGCTTTCTCTATTTCGTTCATTGTATAATTTTGCATGATGACAAGACCGTCTGTTATGTTCACAAAACCTAACATGCTTTTTATGGCCGTTGTCTTTCCTGCACCATTAGGTCCAAGAAGAGCAACGATTTCTCCAGGTTCAATGATAAGATCAAGGTTTTTAATGCCTCGATTGTTTTTATATATTTTAGATAAATTTTTTACTGTTAATAAAGACATCTGGGTAGCCTCCTCCTATAGATAGAAAAAGTTTGGTCTTATCAACCAAACTATTTCTATCACATTTGAATCATGTTACGTATAAAGCCTTGCTGCTTTGATTTAGTCGTTGTATTCTTCGCACATGTCCATGAATTTTTTCACATCAACAAAGGTCACTTCTTTATCCGATACATCAATTGTATCCACGGTGGTTTGCTGAATGTCTTCAATACTCACGATACCCTTCACCATGATTTCATGATGGGTACCTTCTGCATCTTTTCCTTCAAATGTAAATACAAATGCATTACCAATAATTTGGTCGTTAGGATTAACCGTTAGATCCACATTGACCTCTAATAATTTTATATCATCTTTTAATTTAGGCATTATTTTGTGCACTTCATCCATACCTTCTAATAGTGGGATGTTGTTAAGTGCCATAGGGAATTTATCCATTTTGTGCTCTTCTGGCTCATGCATGGATGCAGCTGCTGAAAGAAGTAAATTAACGGATACAGGAATATCTTCTTCTTTCATATTAAACGATATAACCTTGTTGCCACCTTGACTTGACTTGATGCTAAAATTATCTTTTAAGTCACCAACGATAAAGTCAAAAAATGCTTCTTGCTGAGGTGTCATTTCTTTATCATGATCTTCAAAGCGTTTATGATATTTTCGACCTCTAAAGCAACCCTTTTTTACTGGCTTTTCTATTTGATAATAAAGGTCATTGATTTTGTCTACTAGAATATGCGTATCGCCATTCTTATACATTTCAATGGATTTTGTTAGGTCATTCATGGAAAATTTGAATGCGCCACTCATATCCTTACTTTCAGGGTCTACTTTTGCTACACCTTCCATCATAGCAATACTTTGACCATTATCGATAATCTCTGCATTCATGGATACCGTTTTGTTGTCCATCATCTCCATGGAGAAAAGCGTATCTTTTAAGGTCTCGTAACCATTCTCTTGAACGGAAGAAGATGCGAATACGGTAACAGTCAATACGGTTATGGCTGCGATTAATGTCATCATTAGTGTGATTTTTTTCTTTTTCATTAAATCTCTCCTCATTTTTTATTTGCTAGAAGCACACAGATATTTACTTGTGCTTTATGAAGCATATTATTAGTATACCCACAACGTATAAAACCCATCTTAAACAATTATAAAATTTATATAAACTTTTATAAATATTTCCTGTGACATCTATTAATATATTTTTGATAGTCTTATAACACTCAGCATTCAAAGGCATCATCATTTTTTAAGGTTTCACTTCCTTATATTGCTTCGTCTGTTAGAACTTTATACGTCAATGAACATAAAAAAACTGCTCAAAAAATTGAGTCAGTATTTTTAAATCGTTTATGAAAAATTTTCAACGGCTTTAACCAACGTATTGGATTGTATTTGTAAATCAGAAGAAGCATCCTTTAGCTCTTCAATCACGGCAAATTGATGTTGTGCAGAAGCCATGATGGCTGTGGTTTTATTAACCGTTTCACCAAAATTAGTGGATAAGTCCAACGTAAATGTATGGATGGCTTCATTTTTTGTTTTGACTTCGTGAATGGAATCAATAATATTACTGGTCTTTGTCAGGATTGTTTTACTATTATTGGTGATATTTGCAAATGAGTTTTCAGCACCTATTACCGCTGTGTTTTGACTTTCAATGATACTTTGATTTGTGGCGATATATTTTTTTAAGTCTTTTGATTTGGATTTTAGTGCTATTGTAATTTCGTTGATATGACTGGATTCATGATGAATATCTCCAGCCAAATCCTTGACTTCATTGGCTACAATACCAAAACTTCTACCATATTCACCTGCTCTTGCTGCTTCAATGGTTGCATTAAGCGCTAAGAGGTCCGTTTGTTTGGATATGGTTGTGATGGTATTACTGATTCTCTCTATTTCCGTTATGGCCTCTATTAAGGTATTCATTTCTTCTAGAAGTTCCTTGGATATTTTACTGCTTTCCTTTGAGTTGTCTCGAAGTGTTTGCACGGACTGCTTCCCTGTTTCTGTTATGGACTTGGATGTTTCAAAGGACGCTTTAATGTCTCGTGTTGAATCTGTTATGTTACCCATTTCTTTCATTAAGCTATTTAGTAAATCTAAACCAACTTGTATGTTATCTTGTTGGGATAAGGCATCATGGCCAATGGATTCAAGGGATTCATTGGTGGTTCTTGTATAATCATAGGCTTCTTCTGTATCTTGCAGGAGTGTGGCAGAAGATTCATTTAATGTTTTTGATGCTAATGTGATACTCTCTATCATTTCCTTTAAATACATGATCATCTTGGTGAAATGATTGTTGAGCATGGTGATTTCACGATTGGTATGAAATTTGGCTTTGTGATTAAATTTACCGTGCATCACATCTTGCATCTGTTTAGCCAAATAGCTTATGGGTCTCGTTATTAAACGGGCATATATCAGTGAAATACCAATGATAAATACAAGTAGAAGTAACGTCATACCTTTTAGATTATTATTGATTTGGGTGATGGTTGTTAAAGCCACGGACTGTTTGATTAGCGCTACTGTGGACCAGTTTAAACCATCGATTTTTTTACTTTTTCCATAATATACGATACCATTGTCTTCATAGGTCATCACTTCATCATGTGGGTGCTCCTTATAGCTATCCCAACGCTTTGATAGCTGTTCTTCATTAAAATGATATAAATAATACCCTCTGTTATCCAATAATAAACATGTTCCTTGATCGTTATTGACTTTCTGAAGCACCTTGGTTAACACTTCTAAATCAAAGAAAATCACAATGACACCTAAGGTATCTTCATGGTCAGCTATCTTCATGGAAATGGGTATCACTTGTCTCCGGGTAGCTGATGATATAATGGATTTCCCTATAAAGTAATCCCCTTTTAATTCTTTATAATAGTCTTTACTGGCTATGGATAGAAGATGAAACCCTTCGTCTTCTCTGGCTATATTGCTAATCATATTCCCCTGCCCATCGGCAATTAAAATACGTTCATAGAGTTCTTCAGATTCTGAAACAAGGTTTTCAAAAACCTTTGTAATGCTCTCGAATTCGGGGGAGTATTTTTGTATGCGTCCTGACTCAATATCGCCTAATATTTTATCTAGCCTAGTCTGTGTTTTGATAACTTTAATTAACTCAATGGAATGATTGATGGTTGTCTTTAATGAGTCTTCAATGTATGTAACATCTTGATTAAGTTTATTTTCTGTTTCAGCGAATACTTGTTTTTTAATGGAGTTATTGACAAATACACTCACGATAATTAATGGAATTAATGCAATGACAATCATAATACTCATTATTTGGTTACTCATCCACATATCTCTAAAATGAAATTTCTTAATCTTTAGCTTCATGTTTGCTCCTTTTAGAAAAATATTTTATCTTAAAATGTACATAGAAATTATACTGTTTTTCTATGTGAGCCATGTTAGATTCATGTTAAATACTTGTAAAGATTACCATTTTAAGGTAGTTTTATACGCATTTGCTCACCCATTACTATAAAACCCTTTTTTGTAAGGGAACAATAATCTTCAAACAAAAAGATTCATAAAACAGTTGAAGCTTAGTGTCGATGCCTATATAATGATTACATATACTTTGTTATGACATTGTCATGACATCATAGAGAGGACGTTACCATGTTTAGACTATGGGGAAAACTATATAAACATAATAAAATTATAAGGGACACCGTTATTAATATGGACGAGTCAAACCAAACCAAAGATCAATTAACAGAAATCTGTTTAGATAAAATATGTGAAACCTTTGATCTCCAGCACCCTATGTGGTTAAATGATAACCATAAGGACTATCCTGCCTATGGACGTACAGCCTTCAAACAGGATCATTTTATTGAACAAATAGATTTTGATTATTTGGAGATTGAGATAATCGAAGATGAGAAGAAGAAGCGTAGACGGGCTTAATGCATCGTCCAAATAACACCTCAAAAAAGACAAAAAAATAATCACACCTACCCACCAGTAGGTTTGTGATTATTTTTATATAACCTATGAATTAATCTTCCATAACACAGCGTTGTTTATTTATTATCTCATAGGACATGTTTATCCAATCTTTATTAACTGCTTTTATCCATGTCATCTAAGTCATGTTCAATAATAACTTTTTCTTCCTTCTTCTTAATACGCATAATCAATATGACACCAGCAGCAATAAGTAAGAGTGGGAAGATGATATTTCTAAGGCGTTGTATGGTGGCATACGTTAAGAAGTCGCGCACATAATCATCTACAATAACATTTAATAAGAGAATACTTCCTACAGCAACACATCCATAGGCCAAGTAGACTTTGTCAATATTAAACTTCTGATAGATGATGGTTTCACGATTGTCGATTTTTCTTCTCAGGTGATAGGCGTCAAAGAAGCTATAGAAATAAAATACAATCATTATAAAAGGAACAATGTTGGAATGGATGATGCTGGAAAAGAACATCAAACCAACAAAACTTAACAGCAGCGTAAGTCCCCTTTCCATAAACCCTAGATACATATGACCTGCTCCTGGGAACAAGGACAGTACGAATCCTAAAAATTTACTATAGCCATAATTAATATCCCCTTGAATGGATTCTTCACACATGTTACAGATGGTTTTGTCACCATCTTTTCTGACACATGATTCACACAGGGTTTTACCACATTCGAGACATGTGTATTCCCCTTGTTTATCTGGATGATAATAACAGTTCATGTAATAACCTCCTTATTTCTTTTAATATCTACCTAATCGATTAATGGCATCCGATAGTATATGGTTTAGTGAATCAATGGTTTTCATAACCCCCTCATTAAAATACAAATCCTTTCCTAAGGTTATCACATTGTTGACTAGGATGAGGACACCTGAACAAATGAGACTCCCTGCTAATTTCATTTCAAACGTAAACGGTTTGCGTTTTTTGGGAACTTCATTTTTCGCCAAGTGATTAACCGATTGCATAATTTTTGTTGTGAGAAAGTCATCTTGGTTAATCTTTGGGTGCTCATCTAATAATGTTATCACGTCTTCCATGTTTTTTTCATGTTTAGCATTATATGCCTTGTACTTCAATGATATCACCTCCATACCCTTGGTGCATTAATTTATCTTTTATTTGTTTTCTAGCTCGGTATAACCTTGTTTCTATGGTTTTAACGGGTAAATTAAGGATTTCTGAGATTTCTTTATAACTTAACCCATTAAAATGATATAAAATAACAATGGTTTTATACTTATCTTTAAGATTGTAAACGGTTTGATGAATAAATTGCTGTTTCTCTTTGTAGATAACTTCTTCCTCCGTTGACCTATTTGTCTTTAGCCCAGGTGAAAAGTCAGATAGATTGACCATTTGAAATAAACTGGATTTGGACCTGCGTTTCCAATCCAAACATCGGTTAACGGCTATACGGTATAACCAAGTAGATAACTGACTTTTTTTCCGATAAGTGGGCAATGCTTTATATACTTTTATAAAGATCTCCTGGCAAAGGTCTTCGGCGTCGGTGTAATGATTGGTGAACTTATAAGCCATGGTCAAAAAACTGGACTGATAGTCTTCAACCAGATGCTGAAAAGCATGTTGATCCTGCTTCATTAAATTTTCTATATAGCGCTCATCCAATTTACCACCGCCTTATAGGACTGTCTTATCTCTTTAGTCATGTACGATATCTACTATTCTATGGTTACGTCACCATTTTTCGCTTCTATTGAAATGGTATTTAACCCGCTTCCTAAGGTTTCACTAATTATGCGTTCACTATTGTTTTCTGAGATGGACAAACCTTTATCTGTTTTAATCTTACCATACTTGGTGTAAATGGTAAATTTGCCTTCCTGCTTATCCGGTATATCAAGGGTTACATCACCATATTCATTCTGTATATCAACATTTTTTAATGCTTTGTTTCTATTCTTAACGGTAATATCACCATTCTTATTTTTAATATCAATATCACCACTTGTATTTTCCAGAGTAACATTACCATATTGTTGTATCACTTTAATATGGGAATCGATATCAATGAGTTCAATGGCATCGTGTTCACTTTCTACTTCTACCTTACCCTTAACATCTTCTACTTTTATTAAACCATTTCTACTTTTAATGCTGATATCATTACCTATGGTTTTGCCTGTTACTTTCCCATATTCATTTTCAACAACAACACTTCCACCAATATTGGTTAGGGTCACTTTCTCATTTTTTGTTTCAATATCCACATCACCCTCAACATTATCAAGGCTAACAGAAGAATAGCTTGTGTTGACTTCAACACTTTTTCCTACCTGCTCCCCTAGAATATCACCATTCTTATGCTCAATAACCACATTGCCTGTTATGTCACGAAAGATGATATCATCATATTGATTGTCAATGTCCAGATCCCCTTTTATCCCTTCTACTTCAATGTCACCATTCTTGTTTTCTATTTTGGCATCGCCATCAATGGAGCTGGCTTCTACATTACCATAACTATTCTCAACAACCAATCGATCCCCAACGTTTTTAACGGTGATATGACCATTTTTATTAATTAAAGATACTTTTCCTATGATATCCTGTATCACCACATCACCATAGCGGTTATCTATGGCAACTTCTTTAACGCCTTTTATCTGAATGTCACCATTTCCGTTGCTGATGGTGGTTACTGCACTGGATGGTACGGCTATGATATAATCAATGGAAACTGTATTACTATAGTACTTAGTAGCAGATAGCTCTACTGTATCACCTAGAGACTTTAGGTTAATGATTTCATCTGCCATGTCTTCTGCCTTAGCTTCATCATCTTCGTTTAGAGCAATCCTAATCATGGCATTGACTGTTACCTTGGTTGTCTCAGTGGTTACGATATCAATATCCCCGTAATTGTTTTTAACAGCAAATTTAGTTAAATTTTCAGCATCTTCCTCATAGGTGCGTTCAAACTTATACTCATATTGATGGTTAAATAGGGACCATCCATTGAAATAGACGTTATCATTATTGATGACAATACCCAGAGGAATAAATGTTGAAACACCATAAATGATGACTAATACAACAATGCACAACCCACTTATTTTTAATCGTACTTTCTCCTCATTCCTTCTATTGGACCATTCCATAAAAATAAATTCTACACCAAGGGCAATAATACTCAGTGCCGCTAGTACCTTTAGCACCTTAGACATTTCAAAAACTAAAAAATTATTTAACGTTAATATCATGCCTAAAGCAATTAGTGTTAAAGCCAGTGTAATGATACCTACTTTTTTATCTTTCATGTTGCTCCTCCTCATGTTCTGTCTCCCACTCATCATGATCATGACTCATCCATCATTTGTATGTCGCTATAGCATTCGATATGGAATCTTACATAACTTTAGACGCAGCTTTTCACGGATACCCTTCAAAAATAATAAAAAAATTTTAGGGGCTTTACGCTGAACCCCTTATCTTATAATATTCACATGCTATTGCTTTTATAATTGAACCTCTCTATCTATAATTTTAACGTCATGTCACCTTCTTTTATCCAACCCATTATGCGGCAGTATTTTGATAGGATGTAGGTTAATATTGCAGGTAATATAACATGCAGCAAGCCTATTTTCACCATGATAAGCCATCCTGCTTCACTATCAATCATGGTATCATAAGTCATTAACTGCCCCACAAGACCAGAAGTACCCATACCACCACCATAAGGATTATTTTCCATTTTGAAAACAAGGGTGGATACAGGGCCTAATATGGCACTGGCTATAATTGGCGGTATCCATATCCGAGGATTTTTAACAATATTGGGCACTTGTAACATGGATGTGCCTAAACCCTGTGCAATAAGTCCATTCATCTTGTTCTCCCGATAACTTGCCACTGCAAATCCGACCATCTGTGTGGCACAACCTACTGTTGCCGCACCTGCTGCTAATCCATTAAGTCCTAATATAATGGATAACGCTGCTGAACTAATAGGCAGTGTTAGAATCATACCCATAAGAACCGACACAAAAATCCCCATAAGGAAGGGCTGTTGTACAGTGGCCACTTCAATGATATGCCCTAACCCGTTCATAAAAGCACTGATGGATGGACCAACCAACAAGCCAGCTGCACTGCCTGATAAGATGGTTACCATGGGGGATAGTAAAATATCCAGTTTTGTTTTACCAGAAACCAATCGCCCCACTTCAATACCCACCATAACGGCAATAAAAGCTCCCAATGGCTCACCTGGTCCAATGAATAGGATATTACCCTCTAAAAAAGCCTGACCACTCATGATTTTCCCAGCATAAGCTCCAACCAGTCCAGAAACAATGGAGGCATAGATCACAAGGGGAGACGCTTTTAATTTGTGCGCTACTCCGACACCGATACCTGCTCCTGTCATAACTGTTGCTATAGAGCCGATATGTACCAATGTAGTGCCGATGGTGCCTTTCCCTATTAAACTACCTAATTGTTTTATAATTAAACCTATGATCAGCGTAGAAAACAATCCTAACGCCATACCACTTAAACCATCTACAAAATATCTGTTGCCAAGCTTTTTTAACGTAAACCCTGTAGATTGCTTAGTATCCTTGTTTTGTATATTCATGTGTCTTGTCACCCTTTCGTAAAATTTTTGTATATAAAAGCCTCATTAGACGTCTGTTCTATCACCCTATTTTAATAAAAAGCCCTTTTCATCTAACGCTTTCTCAATGGCATTCATGACACCTTCATTGGCTGCTTTAACCAAATGATAATGCTCGCCGCTTTTTAGCCGCATTAATGGAACGGATTTTGCTTGGTCAAGTCTATCTATAAAATCTTCAATATGGTTTCTAGATGAGAGCATTAAATCCGCGGTAATTTCCCCATACACAGGATGCTCCACCATGACATTAATCACCGTACCACCAAAGTCCACAATGGTTTGTAATTCTTCACGTATGTCCTCTTTGGTATGCTTAAGGGCTAATAGCCTTGTATAATCTGCTTTTTTCTCATAAATCATGTAACCATTGGATGTGGAGATGATTTTATGTCCTTCAGCCCTGAGTAAAGCAATATCTTGAACAATCACTTGACGACTGACAGAACAGGCTTTTGCCAATTGTGAACCCGTTATAGGCTCTTGCTTTTTCGTTAAATCTTCAATAATCATTTGTCTCCGCTTTGTACCTTCCATGGTCTCACCTCTCTTATCATAATGTTTCATCCTATACTATATTAACATACAATCATATGATTATCTATGCCAAATATAGGCCTAGAACAAAAGTTAAAAAAACACCCTAGATTGATTATATTCTAGGGTGTCTTAGCATTAACGTTATATTAAATCATATATTTCTTATTTTTTGCTGGACGGGCATCCAACTCTGCTTTTTTCTTTTCGTACCCTGGACGTCCAAACATAGCATATGTGGCATTCTTACCTTCTTCAACACCCGGTTGATCAAAAGCGTTAATGTTGAGTAACTCACCTGCAAAACCTGTTGCCACTTCAAATAAGTATAGAATCTGACCCAGGGTGAATTCATTGACTTCTGGTAACGTAATGGTCATGTTCGCCTGACCACCTTTGAGCAATGCGTACTCGGTAGCCATCTGCTCTGTTTGAATAAGCTTATTATGGGTCTCCCCACCTAAGAAACCAAGGCTTGGGATATCCCCGTAGATTTTTGGAATGTTCAGTGATGTTTTGTATTGGTCCACACCAACGAATACAATGATTTTATCCTTAGGACCTTCCGCATATAATTGAACTTGTGAATGCTGGTCTGTAGCACCAAGTGCTCTTACAGGTGTTTGCCCTACATGAACCACATTACCATCGTTATCAAATTTCTTACCAAGTGACTCCGCCCATAATTGCGCATACCAGTCACCGATGAATTTGAGTGTGTCCGCATAAGGCATAATAACGGAGATGTTCTTGCCTTTTTTCATACCAAGATAATGGAGTATGGCATACATAGCTGCTGGATTCTTGAATGTATCTTCCGTCTTACATAACTCGTCCATATAGCCTGCTCCAGCTAATAGCTCTGCAATATTAATACCGCACATAGCTGCTGGTAATAAACCAACTGGCGTAAGTTCCGAGAACCTTCCTCCAACGCCTGCCGGAATAATAAAACTCTTGTAACCTTCTTGGTCAGCAATTGGGCGAAGGTTACCGTTCTTAGCATCTGTCGTACATACAATATGGTTTTTGGCTTTCTCAGCACCCAATTTCTCTTCTAAGATTTTTTTGATAATCATAAATTGGGACATGGTTTCAGATGTGCTACCTGATTTCGTGATTACATTGAATAAGGTTTTCTCTAAATCAAGGACTTCTAATAAGGATACCAATTTTTCAGGATCCACATTATCGGCTACATATAATTTAGGATAGCCGCCTCTTTGCTCTTTTGATAATTCATTATAATAAGGATGATTAATGGCTTGTTGTACAGCAATTGGTCCAAGTGCAGAACCACCTATACCCAGTACAACAAAGGCATCAAAATCATCTTTTACACTTTCCACATAGTCGTTAATATCCGCTACCACTTCTGTTTGATTGTAGGGTAAGTCTCGCCAATCCATCCCACCGTTGGCACGCTTATCTACCATTGCTTTCTCAGCTGCTTCAATCTGTCCCTCAATAGCAGCAATCTGGGATTCATCAATACCACTTTCACCGACGAATGCTGTCATCATATGATTAAAGTCAAGTCTTAACTTCATACTTTCACGCCATGTTTGTTGTTCAAATCTGTTGGACATGTATGTACCTCCTATATTTTTTTAAAAGTGTCATAGTTATTATGAGCAAAAACCTATGAACCTTTCTTTTTTTATGAAAAAATAAATGGTATGTTTTACCACTTATTCAGCTTTTTTTAACCAGTTTAAATTATATAGAATTGTTCCGTCTTTGTAAAGCTTTAAAACATGAAAATATCCTACACTGTCTTTCCTCAGTGTAGGATATGGATTATAATCTGACCCTGTTACTCTATTTCATATAAACTGCCAAAACGATAACCTTGCTCTTTTAATTGTTTAATGATATCATCAAGGGCTTCTGCATTGGATGATGATACGGCATGTAATAATGGCATCATACCTGGGTGGGCATTTTCCAACACATGGTTTAGAGCATATTCTTTTCCTGGTTGTTTTTCTTTTTCACGGTACCAATCCGCATAAGCCAAGCTCCAAAACATGGTCTTATAACCTAATTGCTGGGTCAAATAAAGTGTTCTTTCACTGTATTCTCCAGTGGGTGGTCTAAAAAACTTATCCATCTTATACCCTGTCATCTCTTCAAAATACCGTTCTGTTTCTTCTATCTCATAGTTAATCTCTTCATCCGTTTGTGTAGGCATTTTTTTATGGTTCACGGTATGATTTCCAACGATATGACCTTCTTCTTTCATCCGCTTAGTCAACTCTAAGTTATGCTCTACATAGGGTTTTGTGACAAAAAAAGCTGCTTGAACATCATTGGCTTTTAAAGTATCTAATATCATGGATGTATAACCGTTTTCGTAGCCTTCATCCATGGTTAAATAAACAACTTTTTCATCGGTATTCATCACATAATAAGCATCATAAGGTTTAATATCAAATTTGTTATAAGCCTCTGGTCGTCTGTGTTCTTTGTTTCTTTTCCAGCTCCAGCTATGACTTATATTGGATAATCCATTCACATCCACTTCAGAAGTGTCTAAGTCTCCTGTATCACTACCTTGTGGAAGCTCGGCATTGTCGTCTTCGTTACTATCTTCGGATTGCTGTTCTGCTTGATCTTCCGGTTGTTCCTCGGGTTCTTCTGTCCCTTGATCTTCCGGTTGTTGTTCCAGTTGTGTTGCTTCTTGATCTTTAACTGAATTCTGATCCTCTGCCGCATTTTGACTTGCGTTATCTATACGATTTTGGTTAGCATCTTCATCAACATCAGCTGCTACAGTAGGATTATTTTTATTTTGGTTTATTTTGAATGCACTAGAACCTAGTGTTACGCCTATGCCTACTGCTGCTACTACTAACAATAGCACCAAAAGTGCTTTTAATGTTTTTGATTCTTTTTTCTTCTTTTTAGCCATCTTATTTCTCCCCTTTGTAAAACATAACCCATTGCTTATGATTTTCTTTTCTCTTTTAGCACCATAGATTAATCACATAAATTCTTATCTTGGTCTATATTATACTTGATTTTATGACATAAATCTAGATTATTAGGTTTATATTACCATTAAATTTCTATGAATAATTTATTAAAAAATTATGTTGATCACTAAATAAACATCTTGATTCTAGCAATAATGACTCCACAAAATGGGGCATATCTCATACACTGTAACAGCTTACATGAGATTGCCCCATTTTTACCCTCTTTATAATAACCCAATTTCATTTTAGCTAATCCACGTCTCTTCTGTACTTTCTAGTTTCCAGCCTGCTTCTTCCTTGATGATCGTTGCTTTGATGCCAATTGCACCTAGACCCGAACGGAATTTACTGACATTAAGCACCACTTTATCATCGGTTTTTGACTCCACATCGTCGATTTCAAGTAAAATCCCCTCAATATAATTTCCTTCCTGAACCAGCCCTTCTTCTTCTAGTTCTTTAAAGGATGTGTTTTTAACTTCCACATTATACTTGTTAAAATAACTCAAAATCGTCTGCATATCTTCATCTGTAGCATCCACTAACGTTCCGCCATTAATGGCTATGTACGTCATGTCTTCGTTAAGTGCATCGTCTACGGGCATAATGGCTTCAAGTGCTATGCTATAGATGGTTGCTAAGTCAGAGCTTTCTGCTGTTTCGCCATTTTCAGGCTGTTTTTCTGGATGATTCACTTGCCCCTCTTCGCCATCTACTTCGTCATCTGTTTCCCCTTCATTTTCAACGGATGAGTCCGAATTTGGCGTATCCTTGGTTCCTGATTCTGTTTCTACCGCAGGATTTTGTGTGTTATTATTTGGCTTTTCTGAGCATCCTACTAAGAAAATCATTATGCATAGGATACTTAACCAAATGCATATCTTTTTCACTATATAACCCCTTTCTAAGTGTTACAGTGGGTTAGACGTAGGAGGGGTTTATTTTGTTCCATAATTTTATAAGAAATTTTATTTTATTTTTCATGATATGACAACGGCATGAAAAGATTACATATTTGGTAGGATGGGAAGACATTGTGTAAGACTTCCGTAGGTAGATAGGTACCATAAATCCGTTCAGATTAAATCATGGCTGAAATACTAAGTTCATTCCAAGCTGAATGTCTAAAACTGAAAACTCACTAACGTTCAAACACTTCAGTTTTTTAACGCCATTCATCTTTTCATTCACTAAGAATTTCTAACCATGATTTAAACATCACGGATTTATGGTACCTATCTACCTACTAGGCAATTGAAAGGGGCTATGGGTATATATACTAAACATATAGCGTTTGTAAAAACATAAGTGGAAAGAACTTGTGGATTTAATAAGAAAAGATTAGAGCACGTGTTGACAAAGATTTTTTAGAACAAGTAATTGAGAACATTATGAAGTAAAGGAAGAATTGTATGAAACCAATAAGATAGTAAATGATGTCTCTTTCATATTAACGTCAACATATAGGCGAAGGGGTATAGGTAGTGTGGAGAGCGAACCAGGACGGTGAGCGCCGACAATCTAAACATGGACGTTTAGCGTGTCGGAAGAACACTACCTATACCCCTTCGCCAGAAACCAATAGCCACAATTAATATGAAAGAGACGGCATTTACGGAAGGATGCCCATAGCCCTAGCTTACCTAACCCATCACTTGATAAAATGATTTTATTTTAAGATAGCTACATAGGAACTCCATCTAATATAAGTTTTCATGCCTTTTGGGTACTTATTCTTTGATTTACACGCACATGCGTATAGATACGTCGTTAAAAAATGATACAATACTACATATGTTTTGATACATATTAATAAAAAATAGGAGGATTATGATGGGCGATATAAACGAATGTTTTAGTTACTTCATTTCACAGATGCGAGCTGATGCAGACATTAGCTTTATTAAAACAGATATGGAATACCAAGAGCTTGAGTGTTATTTAATGAATCATAAAGAAAAATATTTATCTATTATTAACAGATTGCCACCAGAGGACTGCACGTTCTTGCATCATTACATTGAACAGCGCAATCATCAAATAGCCTGTGCTAATGATACCTTATATTTAGCAGGATATTATGACTGTATAAAATTACTGAAAACACTAAATATCTTATCGTAATATAAATTATCTATGGATTTATTTTTGATTAATGATATACTTTTGCATATAAAGTTGAGTAAAAGGAGATTACATAAATGCATCTTATAAAAAAAGACTATTTATATATCAGTATGATCGTGATAAGTATACCAACTATGCTATATACGGTACTTAACTATATTTACAGCAATATACCAATCTTTTTTATTGGGTTTTTATTATTTGTTATTGGTATATTTAACATTACTAATTCAAGAAGAAAACAGAAAAAAATATGGATGATATTTTATGTCCTCTCTATATTTTGGTTTATTATTGGTTTATTTAGTTTTATTGCATTTGCTACAGTTAGGTTTTTATAACAATTAATACGTACATTAAGAATACGATAAGCATATTTGTCTAAGAGTAATATTAAAGGGTAACAGCATGCTAAAACATTACTGTTACCCTACCTATATTATTCATGAATCTGCATATTCTCCTTGATATGCTTAATTTTATAGTGTGTCCTGATTGTATTGGATGTAAAAAATATTAGAAATATGGTGTATAGAACGCTCACAGCGACGTAGAAGAAATCACCTTCATGCCATGTTAAATCTAATAACTTAATAAAACTTGCTATCATGATTGGTAGTAAACACACCTGAAATGTGAAGATACGTTTGAAATGGCTGTATTTACTGCTTAAATCTGTAAAAAGATTAAGAGGACCGTATTCTTTCCTTTTTCTCAAATAAACCCATCTCGCCCATGAAGCCACATGCTCTATATCTGTATCCTTTAGAAAATTTAAATAGTCGTAGTTTTTATGATGTGACATATCTTCCAGCAATTCGATACCATAAGTATAGGTATTGGGATTACCTCTTTCAAATATATAGAAGAAAAAACAGTATCGTAGAAAATGAAACCCTTTACTTTCCATCTCATTAAGCCATTTTTCTTCCTTCTCATAGTCTATAAAAAATCGAAAAGCTATTTTAGTCATTGTCCTTACCTCCTAGTATATCTTCACCTAATGTTGTCAGATGTTGTAAGCGTCGTAACTCTTGGTGTGCTATATGTAAACCTTCATCTGTGATAATGTATTCTTTTTTCTTGCGACTGGTACCTTCTTGGCGATGTATTTTAATCCACCCTTTATTTAGCAGTGTATTAATCGCACCATAGAGGGTTCCGCTGCCTAATTGAACACTATCTCCACTCATTTCACTAACCTTCTGCATAATGCCATAACCATGTAGAGGTTTTTTTAATGTAAGTAATATATAGAATACTGCTTCTGTTAAAGCCATTCTCTCATGACTCTCTGGCATAAGAATACCTCCAATTTCTCTTAGTAATAGCTAATATATCGTTTGTGGACATATCGCTTGATGACATAATTATATCGGCTGCCGATATATTTGTCAAGCTATTTTATTAAAGAGTATATTCTCCATTAACATAATGTTCCTATGTATCACTTAGATAAGGCTACTTTATGTATTTAAAGTACGTTCTTTACAGCATTCATTTATGTAAGTCCATGAATATGCAACATATTTTATCTTGAAATTAATAAACGCGTCATATAAAATGATGCTAAAGTAGTATGATATGTATTACAACTTTTAAGTGTTGGTCATGGTTAAAGATTGTCATGATTTTGAATGGAGAGGATACGATGCATCATGTATTAATCATCGAAGATAACAAGGATGTAAATCTTATGTTAGCAGAAATGTTAACCAATGAGGGCTACATGGTACAATCTGTTTATAATGGTAAAACAGGAATAGAAGAAGCTAAGACTTTATCCTATGATCTTATCTTATTAGATATTATGCTTCCTTATAAAAGCGGTGAAGCAATCTTACAAGAGGTTCGGGAAATATCCGATATTCCTATCATTATCATCTCGGCTCGTCAGATGATTAAAACCAAGATAGACTTGTTGAAATTAGGAGCAGATGACTATATCACAAAGCCATTTGATCTAGGAGAAGTAATGGCCCGCATAGAGACTAATCTAAGGCAGTCCAAAACAGGAAACACCTGTACTTGAATATAACGATATGATAATGGATATTGAGCGGCGATGTGTGACAATTAGGGGGCAGATTATAGAACTGACGCAAAAAGAATATATGATTTTAGAGCTGCTAATGACCCACCAAGATAAAGTCTTTACCAAAGCTAACCTCTATGAATCGATTTGGGAAGATAGGTATCTTGGAGATGACAATGTCATAAAAGCCCATATGAGTCATCTTAGAAATAAGTTAAAAAAAGCCAACCCCAAAACGCAATATATTGAAACAGTATGGGGATTGGGATACCGTTTATACAAAAATCGATCATAATTTTTCTTAACCCTTTCTTAACCTTTGCATAATACACTAGTGATAGAAAGGAATGGTGTAAAGATGGATGAATGTGTTTTAAAAACGAATAATCTAACAAAAACCTATCGTGGTGTTAAAGCTTTAGACAATGTATCCATAACCCTAACTACCGGTAAAATATACGGGTTAATTGGTCAGAATGGTGCAGGCAAAACAACGTTTATGCGTGTCGTATCTGGTCTTACATTCCCAGATACGGGAACCTTTGAACTCTTTGGGCATACTGGAGATAAATCGTTACAGCTGGAAAGAAAAAGGATTGGCTGTATGATTGAATACCCTGGACTTGTTCCAAATATGACCGCAAAAGAATTCCTTAGGTACAGAAGACTATCCCGAGGTATCCCAGATAAGGAACTAGAGGTTGAGTTATTGAAACGTATTGGACTTGCTGAAACAGGCAAGAAAAAGATTAAACATTTCTCTCTAGGGATGAAGCAGCGTTTAGGTATTGCCAATGCTTTATTAGGTAATCCCGAGTTTCTCATGCTTGATGAGCCTATTAATGGTCTTGACCCCATTGGTATCGTAGAGATAAGAAGCCTTATCAAAAAACTATGTGAAGAGTTGAACATAACCATCTTGATTTCCAGTCACAATCTTCCAGAACTTTATCAAACAGCAACAGACTATATTATTATTCATCAAGGCAAGATCAAACAAGAGATTACCCTAGAAGCGTTGGAGGGACAATGTAAACATCATATTCATATAGGTTGTAATGAGCCAGAAAAACTGGTAAGTATACTTGAAATGAAACTTCACACCAAAAGCTATCAAGTGATGCCCGATAAGAGTGTAAAATTGTACGATTATTTGAATAAAAAAGAATGGGTGGCTCAGGTAATTTATGAAAATGGCATTATTGCAACGGACTTATCTGTTAGAGGGGATACATTAGAAGATTACTTTGTTTCTGTTATTGGGGGTGGTAAGGATGTATAATTTAGTCAGAGCGGATTTGTATAAGGTAAGCCGATCAACCTATATTAAAGCATTATTCCTTATCAGCACAATATGTGCTACAATCATGATACTGATGGCTTATTTGATACCACAAGGTAGAATGAACCCTAATTTTGCTGATCTTGGTTTAATGTTTTCAGATGCACATATTATGAGCGTCATTGGTGCTGTAACTGCAGGTATTCTGATTTGTGGTGATATGAACAACAAGGTTATCCACGATTTGATAGCAAGTGGGCATAGCAGAGGAAAAGTTATTATAAGTAAGACCCTTGTACTATGCTTAGTCATTGGTTTTATTTTATTACCTTATGCTATTATTGTTGGCATTGGTTTTGCAACAGGCGATGTGTTTAGTATGGTAGATCAATCGGTAGGGTTTCTTGGTTTACTGACAGATAGCGGTAAAACCTTAACAGCATCCAATGTGTTGAAATTGGTGATTGTTATGATAACATTGATGGGTGTATATATCAGTCAATTAAGTATCACCATACTATTAGGATTTAAACTAAAAAAACCCTTGTATATTGTTGGTCTCTATTATGGTTTCGGAGGTATATGTGCTCAGTTATTATTATTAGAGGGTAAATTTCCTCAGTTTGACCGATTATTTGCACTTACCCCATACGGTGGTAGGCACATCTTACTGACCCTTGATACGCCATGGACATCTATTATAAAAACAATATTGATCATTGTTTTATATATTGTTGTTATAGTAAGTCTAACAAACCGTTTATTTAAAAAAGCGGAGATTAAATAAATGCTATTATGATATGAATCATTAAAGGTGGTTGTAAGCATGGTCATTATAATAGGTATCTTGTTTATGATTATATTATTACTGATGGGCTATATCGCTTTCTTTCAAATTCAGTTACGCAGTATGAATCAGCAGATGTCAAAACGATTTCTTGAACATACGAGGCAGCCCATCAGTATTGAATTATTCAATAAACAACTCAACCATTTAGCTCACAATATCAATCAATTTTTTAAGGCGGAGGAAGCACTCCGCCTAGAAGTCGTGGGGGAAGAAAAACGCTTTAAAGAAATGATTGCTAATATCTCACATGATCTACGGACACCGCTGACGGCTATTAAAGGCTATCAGCAACTTATGGAAAAAGAAGAATTGACAGCCAATCAACTCCAAAAATTACATATTGCACAAAAACATGCAAGAGCTTTAGAAGAGCTGATTGAACAGTTTTATCAATATTCATCCGCCTTAACAGCAGATATTCACATCCATTGGGAACGTATTAATTTAACAAACCTGGTAACAGAATGTCTCGCAGAATATGTAGCTTCTTTTGAAAAAGAAGGCATGTCTGTGATCGTTGAAGAGGATAACGCCGTATATGCTTACGCCGACCGATTATTAACCATAAGAGTTATTCAGAACCTTATCAGAAACTGCCTAACCCATGGCAAAGGGCACATTCGGGTCAAAGTCTATACAGACCAATATGCCATTATATCTTTTAATAATACTGTTTCTAATGGGTCATCGATCGATATCAATCGATTGTTTGATCGTTTTTACACAGGAGATAAAGCAAGAGGTAACGGGGCAGGTCTTGGTTTATCCATCGTACGCCAATTAACTGAGAAGATGGATGGGTATGTGTATGCAACACTTGATAATGATGAACTTGATATATGTGTTGCTTTAAACGTGTACCATAACGTTTAGTTTGAATTAACTTATTTCATCTTAAGTGTACTGCAAAACCAATAGATAACATTTATTTGTAAATGGTTTATAATACTCCAATGCTCTCCTTTAAACCTTTATCCTATATCTTTCCTCTAATAATGATGTTATTCTGGAATCTTAAAGTAAGCATCTTCCCTTAATTTATAATAACGTTTGTTGGCCTTTATCTCCACATCCGTATCAAATACAACTTTATATATTTTGCATGATACTAGGTTTAAATCAGTCAAATCTATTTTCTCCTTAACAACAAAATTATCACCACTATTTATCTTTTCATCTTTAATCACCGTAGCATAAATCGGGTACGCCTTAGAGTGTCGATAAATTTCTGACTCGTTTTCATCATAGATAGCAAAATCAAAATAGGGGTATTTTAAAGTAATCGTTATATCTTCTTGCGTTATATTTTTGATTATAAATTCCAAATCTAATTCATTATTATTTATATGTGTTATTAATGCATTTCTAAAACCATCATATTCTGTGTAATAAGCTTTACTGCTATTACTATTTTCTACTATATTAGCTGTTTTTGTTACGTCATTCCAAATCACATCTTTATTGAGTAATTCAGATACTTTACGTAATGGTACATATGTTGTATTTTCATATATAAAATTATCTAAATCCACTTTTTCGCCATTAATTTTTATATTAATATAATTAAATAACACTTCAATATTAGTGTTACTATATGCAAAAGTAATACCTGAATATGTTATACATATTAATAATACCGCTATTATCATTCGTCTGTTCTTTTTCAAATTAATCCCTCCATAATACTGTTTCATCATACTGATTTTAGGGATTATGAAGTATGGTATTATGCATCACCCATACTCCTATTTCCCTTACTATATAAATAATCACATGTACTTTATCAGTTATTTACTCCTTACTGCTGCAATATGTAGTAACCCAGTTTTTTCATTTCTCTCTATGACTAATTCTTTGGCATGGAATTGATCTGCATTTTTGAACACGAAATCTTTGATTTTGGCTTTAATTGTTTCGGATTCTTCTTCTAATAGTTTCTTTTCTTCATCGTTAGATGCTGAAAAATGTTTTATTGGAAAGGATGTTATTTCTTCATATTCTGAATTCAATACTACTCTCTCTACAGGGTCTAATCCCATTTCATAAGACTCTATGTATTCAACAATCTCAATGGTGTATTGATTCTCTTGTTTTACCACTGTTTTTACCATATAGTCCCATATCATATCTACGCTCATGCCAACAAGACAATACATGTTATCCTCTTCTAAATACTTCACTAACCTTGAACTAGTTTTTGTGATCTTTTTTGAAAAGTCGTCACCATATAGTATTTTAGCTGCTTTTTCCACTTCATCAGAGGTGAACTCATGTGTTCCTTTTGTTTGTACAAGGTATTCTGATGCCATCCTCCAAATCCAATCCTCACTGGCTTGATTGATGTCTTCAAATACGGGCACTGCTTCTACATAATGGCTATTATATATCCAATCAATGTATTGCTTAATTTCTTGTTTTTCTGTATCTGTTAACCTGTTACTTGGAGTTGCTCCAGTTGGTTGCGTTTTAGGCGTCATGTTTGTTAGAGACTCCACAAATCTCGTACCATCAAATGTATAAATGATGGTTTCGGTTCCATCAATCTTTTTAAGGTTGACACCATCTGCATCATATAAATAGCTGCTTAGCCATGTATATAGAAGGTTATTATCTTCATTAAATTGATAACTCCCCATTTTTAAATTATAATCGTCTTTATAAGTAGAGCGGGACTTTAATATACCATCCCAAGCTTTGATAAATTCTCCATTTTCTATGTACCATAGATGGGATGTGAGTACATCAACACCTGTACCCCCCGTTCTGTCTATTACTTCAAAGATTTTTTTCCCACCCACCATCATAGGCTTCATTACATTCCATTCCGATATATGCCACTTTTCATCGGCTATGAGTTCAGGTTTACCCTCTTCATTCATATCAAAAATATAGAAATTACCAAGATGTACGCCACCAATATTCTTAGCGATTATTTCTAGTTCTGTATCACTATCCAGATTAACTAATTCATATTCAAATTCCTCATAATAATCTGTTTTATGTTCACTCTGCTCCTTAACCCAAGTTATCACTTCTTCTTTCGTTAATTCATTAGCATTAGCATTCATGTCATCATTATCTTTTAAATTATCATCAACATTATTACTATGTGATTGCATGGAAAGAGCTAATACAACCAATCCTATGGTGACAATAGATAGTGTTACAATCGATATTATTTTATGTTTATATAACATTTTTTTCATTCATATTTTCCTCTCATCACATCCTAATAAGATGCACTATAAACATGGTTAATACTGCGCTACTTATGTAAACTCATTAAGTGTTTATCATGTCCATTTGTTTCTACACTATACATAATCCCTCCTATACTTTATCTTCTGTATTACCAATATGCATGAGGAATACCCCTTTATTGATTCCACCATATCCGTTTTATTATAACTTATTTTCGATTTCTTAACAATCAAGGATACCATATCTCAATTAGGAAAACTTCTAAAAACCACTTGATTACCATCAGTATCTTCAAAATACATATTTCGAGCTCCCCAAGGTCTTGTTGTTGGCTTTTCAATGATTTTTACACCAAGTTGACTTAACCTCTCATACGCTTGATCAACATCATCCACAGTGAAAGCAACAACCATGTTCTCATTTTTACTATTTTTTACATGCCCATTATTATAGATAGCCAATGTAACACCTTTGATTGTGATGGCTTGATGTATTTCACTATCACAATCTGATGAGGTTCTTAAAACCTTTTTGTAAAAATCTGCTAACCTTGGAACATTGGTTGTAAGTAAACATAACTCTCCAAACTCCACTTCTATCAACTCCCTATTTTAAATTCTAATCATTATGTACAATGCTTATTTCATTATAACATCAACCATAAACGGATACCATTCTATTCATCTTATGATTATCTCTAATTCTGTCCTAGATATCTTTTAATTTGTTGAAATATCAAATTCATGTATATGAAATTCCTTACTATCCGTTATCCTAGCTAAGGTATGCAATATGTTTAGATTCTGGAGACCATAATGGGGTATGTACTGTAGAGATTTAATCATAACAAAACAACTCTGTCATATAAATGTCAGAGTTGTAAATTTAAAATTCTTTTATTATTTTTTAATTTATTGTTTATAACCAGCGTATTCAATGATTGTTATATGTAACCAAATAGCTTCGTCCTTAATTATTGCTGATTTCATAGAAAGCCATGTTAAACTACTTTTGTGGATTAATTTTTATATTCTCTTTAAATATTCATCAAAGTATTGATAAAATTCTCTTTTATGTCCTAAATGAACATTATGATTAGTATTTGACATTTTGTAGGCAAGGCAATTCGGAATTAGAGATTTCATCTTAAGAAAATCCTCTTCTGCTATTGCTCCTTTAATTAACAACACTAGACACTTTATGTTTGGCAAGATATGAAACCAATCTTGTCTATGTGCTAAGTAACTTGCCATAGCCTTAGAACTGAACAACATCTGATATCCTTCTAGCGTTTCTACCAAACTATTCATAAAATGTTGATACTCCAAATTTGATTCTGTAGCTTGCTTAATAAAATTCATTGCTTCGTTTAGTGTGGCAAATGGCAAGGGCCAATCTTTAGTCATTGGGTCACTGCGTTCACTTTTATCTAATAGTTTATTTGGCTCTACAGGTCCTGCCGCAGAAATATCAAGTATAGCTACTGCTTTTACATACTTAGGATATACCGCTGTTAAATATGCTACTATTGCTCCACCCATAGAATGACCTACCAAAATGACTGAATCTATTTTCAAAAAATTCAATAGTTCAATGATGTCCCCAGCCATTTCTTCAGTTGTATATTCTGATTCAGGTTTACTACTTAATCCGTGTCCCCTTTGATCTGGTGCGATAATTCTATACTGTTCTCCATAGTGTTGGATAAAGTCAGACCAAGTTTCTGCTCTTCCCCATAATCCATGAAGACAAAGAACTGTTGGTCCTTGGGTCTTTGTGTCAAAATAAAACATGTCAATACTCTTCAGCTTAGCAATATTTCTATAAATTTTTGTTTTACCCATATTATACCTCCATTTTTTAGTTAGAGTTCTAATTATAAAATTAAAAAAAAATCAATTTTAGTAATCCATATTTTTAAATACCTTCATAATCAATTGCTCCAGTTGCTCCCTCTCCTCACTACTTAGACATTTCAATGGATCGAACCGATCCATGTCCTTAGGTCCGCAAGCACCATATAAGGACTCTAGTTTTATAAGCCCGTCCTCAGTGATGGAAATCCTATATTGTCTAGCGTTTTCTGGATCTCTTTCTCTTTTGACCCAACCTTTTTTTTCTAGATTCTTTATGATTACTGTTGCTGTAGGACGGTCGCAATACAGCATTTCTGCTATTTGAAAGGGATATAAAAATGATTTCTTTTTCAATTGCTTTAAAACAAACTGTTGTTTTAAGGAGATATCATGAGGGACAAGCTCACGTTGGAGTTTCCTTGTCCATGTAAGATAGATCCTACCCAACTTGTTCATTAGATGTAGTTTTGCCATATTTTCCTCCATAATTAGAACTCTAATCATACTTTACTATTTATTACTATTTTTGTCAATATCTAATTTTAGACTTTCATCAATTTCTGTTCTTTGAATGGTCATAGTTTTCTTCACCTAAACCTTTATGATTTATTGTAACATCTTCATTTAATGTCTTTTTATTAGATTGTGTGACTTCCTCTATACTGCTGGTTTTAAGCAAATTAAAAATAGTGGCATTGGATAATTTAAAGAATTATCCATAAAATATTAGACAATATTTTCCAAACTATATTTACACATTTTTAACTACTTTTATTACCTTTTCTCAACATTTACCCATCATATTTATATTTAAGTCACATATATTTAATCGTAGAGATACATTTCTTACTACAATTATTTATATAAATCCATAAAGGAGGATAAACAAATGACCCAACCTTTAGATCCTAAGACTATCCCTAAGTATGTTAATGAACTGGAGCGACCGCCTGTATTTAAACCTGTTATTGCCACAGACCCATCCAATGATAAAGTATTGAGCCATAATTATACGGTCTTTGAAACACAATTAAAACAACAGCTTCTTCCCGATTGTTTCCCTAAAACACTTGTGTATGGCTACGAGGGCATTATTGAAGATGGTTCCTGTTTCAGCAGTACACCAGGCCCCACTTTTGAGGCTGTTCGAGGTATCCCAGTGAATGTCCAGTGGGTCAATAATCTTACGGAACCTCATTTTCTTCCCGTAGACCCAACCTTACATTGGGCAAACCCCAATAATATGCCCACACCTGAGCCACCGTTTCTTGATTTTCCACCTGGCTATCCACTGGCGCAGAGTCCTGTACCTGTAACAACCCACTTGCACGGAGGAGAGGTTCGCTCCGATTCAGATGGGGGGCCAGAATCGTGGTTTACCGCTGGTGAGCAGCAGGTAGGTCCTGACTTCCTAAAATCCCGCTATACATATCCCAATCAGCAAGAACCTACTACCTTATGGTATCATTCTCATGCATTGGGTATTACACGACTTAATGTTGTTGCAGGACTTGCTGGATTCTACTTGTTAAGAGATCCTCATAATCCTATAGAACCACTGCTTCCAAGTGGACCATATGAAGTGCCTATTGTTATACAAGACCGTTCATTTAATGAGGATGGTTCCTTATTATTCCCAAACGTAGGTGTTAACCCTCAAGTTCATCCTTATTGGGTGAATGATTTTATTGGGGACACCATTATGGTCAACGGTAAAGTATGGCCTAATTTTAATGTTAAGAGACGACAATATCGGTTTAGATTCCTTAATGGATCCAATTCCCGTTTCTATAACCTCAAATTATCAAATGGACAGTCCTTTATTCAGATTGGTTCTGATGGTGGCTTTTTGCCATTCCCTGTTACGTTAACAGAAGTTCTCATTGCACCAGCAGAGCGTGTGGATATTTTAATTGATTTCTCAAAAGAATGCGCCGGTACTAAAATTATCGTTACCAATGATGCCATTGCGCCTTTCCCTGGTGGCGATCCACCTGACCCAGATACCACTGGACAGATTATGCAGTTCACTGTACTTGATACACCATCCGTACCACCAATGCCTCTTCCACCTATATTGAATGAAATCCCCACATTGATTCCAGATGTCCCCAAAAAAATCTTAACACTCAATGTGGTATTAAATAATGGCAATGGACCTCTTGAATTACTATTGGATGGACAAAAGTGGGCTTCTCCCATCTCAGAGCTGCCCATCGTAGGTTCCACTGTGGAGTGGGAAGTTCCTAACTTGACACGAGCTACTCATCCTGTTCATATACACCTTATTCAGTTCCAAATCGTTAATCGTCAACTCTTTGATTCGGATAAATACTTAGAAGATTGGTTAAGTATTAATGGAGAGCCCCCTCTTCAACACCCAACCATACCATTACCTGTAGAGCCATACCTTATAGGTGACCCCATTGAACCGGATTTGAATGAGCAGGGGTGGAAAGATACCATACGGATGAACCCAAGTGAAATCACGAGGATTAGACTTCGTTTCACACCACAAGATGTACCCTCAGGGGATTCAAAACCTGGTGTTAATTTATTCCCATTTGATCCTACATTCGGTCCTGGCTATGTATGGCACTGCCATATCATCGATCATGAAGATAATGAAATGATGCGGCCAATGAAGGTTGTATCTTGTCCTATTGTTGAAAGTAATCCTCAAACCTGTTGTCAGGTTGTTGTGGAGGGGAATACTCAGTTGGTACCACCTGCATTAAACAGTGCACCTGTTTGTCAAAGCAAGACTGTCTTTGCTGACATTGAAAAAGTATGCCCAGAGAAAGTATTTATCAGTGGTTTCCTTCGTAAAACACTGTGTTACACAGCAGTTCTAGATTGTGGAACCAAAAAAGAACATATTCTTACAGATGATCTTCCTTTCCATTGCGTCATTGACAGGGAAGATGCTAATGAGAACGACTCGTTCATGGTGACAGGTTCAACGGTGCTATGTGAAGTGTATGGAAAAACCCAGAATTTCGGCATACATCCTGTAACCAATGACCAAGTAGCCTATAAATTTGTTGAAAAAGACATCGTCAAGGTCTGCATTAGAAAAAGTTGTATACATCATTAAAACTGTAAATAAAACGCTTCAATAGGATAAAAAGGCTACATATATGTTCAGCATATATGTAGCCTAATATTCTAATTAAATCACATCTAAACTTCAATATAACGACGATAACGGTCATAACGCTTGTTAATGAGTTCATCTTGACTGAGTGTTCCTAATTCACCCAAAGCCTGCATCAAATAATCCTGCAACATTTCACTAATTTCATCCAAACTATTATGCGCACCGCCATTCGGTTCCTCAATTATTTTCTCAATAATACCAAGCTCTAACAAATCATCGGCCGTAATCTTCATGACCTCAGCAGCTTCTTGAGCCCGCTTACTATCTTTCCACAAAATACTAGCAAAACCTTCAGGGGACAAAATAGAGTAGATCGCATTCTCAAGCATCCATACTTGATCGGATACAGCAACCGCTAAGGCACCTCCACTACCACCTTCACCAATGACGATGGATATAATGGGTACTTTTAGCATGGACATCTCATAGAGATTCCTCGCAATGGCTTCTCCCTGTCCTCTTTCCTCTGCACCGATACCACAATGAGCTCCTGGCGTATCTACGAAACATATAATCGGACGTCTAAACTTCTCTGCCTGCTTCATTAAGCGCAATGCCTTACGATAACCTTCTGGATGGGGCATCCCAAAATTACGATCGATATTTTCTTTCGTGGTTCTCCCCTTCTGTTGTCCTATAACTGTAACCGGCATACCGTTTAGTTTCCCAATACCACCTATAATGGCTTGATCATCACCATATAACCGATCACCATGAAGCTCTATAAAATCATCAAAAATCAAATGAATATAATCTTCTGCCGTTGGTCGTTCAGCCATTCTAACAAGCTGAACCTTATCCCATGGATTCATATCTGACACCTCTATTTCCTCTATCTTATTTTCAACTCATAGACAAAACGCCTACATGAAGTATTCGCCTATTATCAAAATAACTTGATTCTATACCTATCCAAGTATCCCTTATCTATTATTAAGTGATTAACATGACACATCTACATGGAAAGATAATAACTGATGCAATGTATCCTTCATGTCACTTCGCTTGACAATTTTATCGATGTAACCATGCTCCAACAAAAACTCAGCTCGCTGAAAACCATCGGGTAACTTCTGCTTAATGGTCTGCTCAATCACACGTGCACCAGCAAAACCAATCAAGGTACCCGGTTCTGCCAAAATGATATCCCCAAGCATAGCAAAACTAGCTGTCACACCACCTGTAGTAGGATCTGTTAATACCGTTATGTATAACAATCCCTCTTCACCATGTCGAGCAAGGGCTGCCGATGTCTTAGCCATCTGCATAAGGGAGACAATTCCCTCCTGCATCCTCGCACCACCAGAAGCAGTAAAAATAATTAACGGTAAACGTTTCTTCGTAGCATGTTCAATAGCCCTGGTAATTTTCTCTCCAACAACCTGCCCCATACTTCCCATCATAAAACGGCTATCCATCACCGCAATGACAGCTCTGATGCCATGGATATCCCCTTCACCGGTTACAACACCCTCTTCTAATCCAGTCTTCTCTTGTAGAGCAAGAATTTTCTCTGAATACCCTGGAAAATCAAGCACATTGACCGTCTCACAACAAGTATCCAATTCCTCAAAAGTATGCTCATCTATAATCTGATCAATGCGAACACCACTGCTCATACGAAAATGCTGCCCACAGCTGGTACAGACATAGTCACTTTCCATCAACGCATCACGATAAATAATCTCACTACAATGGGTACACTTCACCCACTTACCCGATGGCACAGAAGGCTCTGGCATTCTTCGCTTCTGACTCTCTTTAATACTCTCTGGTTCAGACACGATTGTTTTTTGCAATTTAATATATCGTTTTTTCTTAAATAACTCACGCATAACATTATTTCTCCTTTTACAAATCTTACACCATACTCTATCTCAATCTCATAACATTCATTAAAATCTTGTCATCAATACATATAAAATAATTGTACCATATAAAACTTACAAAAAATAGTAAAAGGTAATATTTGCAAAGGGACACGGAGTTCTAAGTTTAAACATTGTTGAGCATATAACAATTTTTAAATCAAATATTACCCTTTACTATTCCTTGTCATTTGTATTTCAAAATTCATACCATCTATTTTAGGTACCAAGTATCACTTTTTGACGTCCAAACTTCTTCATTTCTTATACAACTCTTATACAACCAAAATTACTCCATATAGTCCTTGTATAACCAATCATCATAATTTCCCTAATCAACATACATGGCACTACCCTCCGCCAACGTAGCCCCAGTAGATGATAGGCTATCCAAAAAGGTGATTTTTAAATGGTTGGTAAGAAACACTTAGCGAATGGAAATCCATATTTCGTTAAGAACCTTAATTGTCTGACCGCAGGGAGTTTTAAGGTTTAGAAATATTGACTGTAATGAGCTTAGTGTTTCTCCAACCATTTAACATGAACCATTTTTGTATAGCCTATCATCTACGCCGTCTTGCACACTAAATCCCATACAACAAATCCCACAGACTCAGCCTAAAAACATCCACAAAACTACTTTTCCAGCTACACAACCTACAAATATAAATCAAAAACTACCATCACAATACCATACTCTTCTCAATAAAAGACGTATCATACTCACCCTTCACAAACTTCGGATGATTAATCAATGTATACTGAAAATCAAGATTCGTCTTAATACCTTTCACAATAAATTCACCCACAGCACTGTTTAACTTAGCAATGGCCTTCTCTCGATTCTCATCAAACACAATCAACTTAGCAATCATAGAATCATAATAAGGGGGTATGCTATACCCTGCATAAATAGCACTATCTACCCGAATATCCTTACCACTTGGCATATGCAAGAAATCAATCATACCTGGTGAAGGTCGAAATCCTTTTGACGGGTCTTCTGCATTGATACGGCATTCAATAGCATGCCCTTGAATCTTAACATCTTCTTGGGTATAACCTAACGGCTCGCCATAAGCAATACGAATCTGTTCCTTAATCAAATCAATACCTGTCACCATTTCTGTTACGGGATGTTCCACCTGAATCCTGGTGTTCATCTCGATAAAATAAAATTCTCCACTTGCACTCAATAAAAACTCCACTGTACCTGCATTACGATATTGAATGGCTTTAGCAGCTTTTACTGCTGCATCACCCATGGCTGTACGAAGTTCATCATCAATAGCCGCAGAAGGGGATTCCTCTAGAACCTTCTGATGCCTTCTCTGCATGGAACAGTCTCGTTCTCCCAGATGTACCGTATTACCATAGTTATCAGCCAATATCTGAAACTCAATATGACGAGGGTTTTCCACATACTTCTCAATATACATGGTATCATCACCAAAAGCATTACGCGCTTCTGAACTTGCCGTTTCAAAAGAATGCACCAATTCATCAGAGTTTCTCGCAATACGCATACCTCTACCACCACCACCAGCAGACGCTTTGATAATGACAGGGTAACCAATAGACGCTGCTACCTCAAGTCCTTCTTCCACATGACTAACAGCACCTTCTGAGCCAGGTACAACAGGAATATGATGGGCAATCATGGTCTCTCTTGCCTGAGATTTATTCCCCATCTTATCCATCATATCTCCAGTAGGTCCAATAAAGGTAATGTTGCATTCTTCACATACGGAAGAAAAGTGACTATTCTCCGATAAAAATCCAAACCCAGGATGGATGGCATTAGCACCTGTAATAATAGCGGCACTGATGATTCTTTTTATATCCAAATAACTATCTTTTGCCGTCGCCTTACCAATACATATGGCTTCGTCAGCAAGCTGCGTATGTAGCGCTTCCTTATCCGCTTCCGAATAGATGGCAACGGTCTCTATACCCATTTCGCGACAAGCTCTTATAATTCTTACAGCAATCTCGCCACGATTAGCGATTAATATTTTATGGAACATTTTTTTACCTCCTAAAAGGCAGATTTACTTAACAATAAATGTTAGCTCTCCGACAGCAGCAACTTCACCATCCACAGAAGCAACTGCCTTACCAATGCCAACGGGTCCTTTGCGTTTAATAATATCAATTTCTAATTGTAATACATCTCCTGGTAAAACCTTACGTTTAAACTTGGTGCCATTAATACCGCCAAAATAAGCTGTTTTACCTTTGTTGCCTTCTTCACTTAGTATAATGACTGCTCCCACTTGAGCCAATGCCTCAACAATAAGAGCACCAGGCATGACTGGCTCATCAGGAAAATGTCCTGCAAAGAAGTATTCATTCATGGTTACATTCTTATAACCAACCGCACGTTTCCCTTCTTCCAATTCCGTGATTTTATCCACAAATAAAAAAGGATAACGGTGTGGTATGATTTCTTGAATTTGCATGATATCGAGCATCTTTATAATCCTTCCTTTTTTCAATTTCCTACTGAAATGATTTATATCCAATGATGATTTCACAATACTGTCTTCACCTTGTGTCTATTATTGAGCCTTAAGTTTAAAAAGTGGTTGACCGTATTCCACAGGTTCTTCATTCTTAACTAGAATCTCAACAACCTGCCCGGATACCTCTGCGTCAATATCATTCATTAACTTCATGGCCTCAATGATACAAAGAGTAGCACCTTCCGTCACTTGGTCACCCACTTTTACAAAGTCTTCTGCTTCTGGACTTTTAGCACTGTAAAAGGTACCTACCATCGGTGACTCAACCACAAAAAGATTTTCATCTGCTTCAAGCTCATTGGTGGTTACCTGACTACCTGGTTCCACGCTGACTTGCTGTATGACAGGTTGTATACTTGGTACAGGTTGAACATCTGCATCACCTGTTGAAGCAACTACCTTGGGATACTCTTTTCGAATGGTTATCTTAAAATCTTCTTCTTCAATATCTATACGTGTTAATTTCTTTTCATCCACTAACTCAATTAACTCTTTTATCTGTTCAAATTTCATTTTACTCACATCCTTTACACTTACCTTGACGCCCTCCAACCTACTGATAAAACACGAAGGGCTTTTACCAACATAATTCCCCAAGAAGAACCTTATTAAACCTAATGCCTATAAATCTACTCTTAATCGTCGTAACGGCTAACAACTAAAGTTGCGTTATGACCTCCGAAACCTAAGGAATTGGAGATGGCGTATTTCACATCCAGCTTACGGCCTTTTACAGGTATATAATCAAGGTCACATTCTTCATCAGGGGTTGTATAACCTGCTGTTGGATGGACAAAACTCTCTTCAATGGATTTAACACAAGCTACCATTTCTACTGCTCCTGCCGCACCAAGTAAGTGTCCAATCATGGACTTGGTTGAGCTAATGGGAATCTTGTAAGCATGATCACCAAAGGTTTTTTTAATGGCTGCCGTTTCCAGACGGTCATTATAAGGTGTACTTGTTCCATGGGCATTAATGTAGGACACTTCTTCTGGCTTAATGCCTGCATCTTTTAAGGCTAATGTCATGGCTCGAGCACCCCCTTCACCACCTGGTGCTGGTGAGGTTATGTGGTATGCATCACATGAAGCACCGTAGCCAATTATTTCGGCTAAAATATTGGCTCCACGAGCTTTTGCATGTTCTAATTCTTCTAATATAAGGACACCTGCTCCTTCACCCATCACAAAACCATCTCTGTTCTTATCAAATGGTCTTGAAGCTGTGGCAGGATCGTCATTTTCACTAAGGGCTGTCAAAGCAGTAAAGCCGGCTACGCCTAGGGGTACAATACAACTTTCTGTTCCACCAGCAACCATCACATCCGCATCACCATATTGGATAATACGTGTCGCATCACCAATGGAATTGGTTCCTGATGCACAGGCTGTAACGATATTGGTACAAGTACCTTGAAGACCGAATTGAATGGCTACGTTACCAGCTGCCATATTGGTTATTACGGTAGGGATAAACATGGGTGCAACTTTGTTTGGTCCTTTTGACTCCAGCTTGAGACTTTCTTTTGCTATTCTATCAAGTCCACCAATACCTGTGCTGACAATCACACCTATCCGTTCCCTATTAGCTGTTTCAAGGTCAATACCTGATTGATCAAGGGCTTGTTTAGTCGCTGCAATAGCAAAATGAGAAAAGCGGTCCATGCGTTTTGCTTTTTTCTTATCCATGTATTCTTTTGGGTCAAAATCTTTGACTTCACCTGCTACCGTTGAGCGGTAGTCTTTTGTGTCGAATGTGGATATTTTGCTGATACCACTATTCCCAGCTTTTAGATTTCCCCAATATTCCTCTACTGAATTACCTACTGGTGAAATAACACCTAAACCAGTAACAACAACTCTTCTCTTCATGATTACCTTCCTTTCGTTCTAAACAACCATACCACCATCAACATTGATGACTTGACCGGTAATATAGCTTGCTTTTTCAGAAGCTAAAAAGGCTACTGTCTGTGCTACTTCTTCCGGTCTACCAATGCGATGCATAGGTATATTGTTTAAAATCTGTTCTTTTACACTGTCAGTTAATATCTCTGTCATGTCACTCTCAATAAATCCAGGTGCAACGGCATTAACGGTAATCCCTCTTGTTGCCATTTCCTTAGCCATGGATTTGGTTAATCCAATAATACCCGCTTTTGAAGCTGCATAATTGGCTTGCCCCATGTTACCCACTTGACCAATAACAGATGAAATATTAATAATACGTCCACTACGCTGTTTTAGCATCATGCGATTCACGTGTTTAATGCAATTAAAAGTTCCTTTTAAATTCACACGTATGACATCATCGAATTCTGCCTCTGTCATCTTAAGCATTAACATATCTTTTGTAATACCGGCGTTGTTCACTAACACATCCAAACGCCCATAGTCTTTTTTAATCTGTTGTATTAACTGTTCTGCTTCTTCAAAAGAGCTGACATCTGCTTTATAGGCTTTTCCTTGTCCGCCATTTTCAACGATACCACTAACGACTTCATCAGCTTCTTTTTCACTGCTTCTATAATTAACAGCTACCACAAAGCCTTCTTTTGCTAACTGTGCAGCAATGGCTTTACCAATACCTCGGCTGGCACCTGTCACTAATGCAACTTTTTGCTCCATTGCATTCATCCTTTCTTTGTATAGGATTATATATCTAAGATTCTAATGGCCTTTTCCAGAGACTTAATGTCTTGAATATTAAGGATCTGCTTGGATTTATCAATTTTCTTTACAAACCCTGATAAACTTTTACCAGGACCAATTTCTATAAAAGTCTCCACACCATCATCAATCATGTTTTTAATGGTTTCTTCCCATCTAACCGGTGACACCACTTGTTTGGTTAATAAAGTTTTGATATCTTGGCTATCCTCAACAAGCTCCCCAGTCACATTGGTTATGTAAGGGGTTTTAATATCATTAAGTGCTATTTCTTCCAGTTCTTCACTTAATCGATTGGCTGCGTCCCTTAACATTGGTGTATGGAATGGCCCACTGACATTCAGTTTCAGTACACGTCTTGCACCTGCTTCTTCTAATTTACTGCAAGCTTCATTAAGGGCTTCTACCTCACCGGCAATTACAATCTGACCTGGACAATTATAATTAGCAGGCATAACGATGCCATCGATATCACCACAGATATCCTCAACAACTTCTGGTGTTAAGCCAAGAACAGCTGCCATGGACCCTTTACCGTCTGGTACAGCCTCTTCCATAAACTTACCTCTTTTTCGCACAAGCTTTACAGCTTCTTTGAAATCAAGTACATCACCTGCAACAAGGGCACTGTATTCACCTAAGCTTAACCCAGCCATCACGTCTGCTTCAATACCATGTTCCTTAACGGCTTCCAAAATCGCCATGGTGGTGGTTAGAATAGCAGGCTGTGTGTATTCTGTCTGATTTAATTTATCTTCTTCTTCGTAACATAGTGATTCAACATCCATATCTAAAGCTTCACTTGCCATCGTGAATATCTGTTTACTGTTTTTATATAAACTTGCCACATCACGACCCATACCAAGGTATTGAGCCCCTTGACCAGGAAATAAAAATGCTGTTTTTCCCATGACTTACATCCTTTCATTCACACCTGAACTATATACATTGACCTACTCGGTTTATGACTTCTTGTGTATGTGCCATCATTTCTTCAATGATTTCCTCACACGTTTGCTCTTTGTTTACCATCCCTGCTATCTGACCTGCCATAATTGAACCATTGGCTACATCACCATCAAATACAGCTAATTGCAGGGTACCTTTTCCTAATTCTTCAAGCTCTTCAATAGAAGCTCCTTCTTTTTCAAGCTGTAAGAACTTTCTCGTGAGTTTATTTTTGAGGGTACGCACAGGATGCCCTGTTGGTTTACCCGTAACTTTTGTATCAATATCTTTAGCTGCTAGAACCTTATGCTTGTAATTTTCATGAATAATACATTCCTTTGCTACTAAAAAACGTGTGCCAATCTGGAAAGCATCGGCTCCTAATACCTTAGCAGCAGCCACACCTCTGCCATCACCTATACCTCCAGCTGCAATAACTGGAATGTTAACGGCGTCAACCACTTGAGGCAATAGTGCCATGGTGGTTAATTCACCCACATGACCACCTGACTCACAACCTTCAGCAATAACAGCATCCACACCAGCTCTTTCCATACGCTTTGCAAGAGCTACAGAAGGCACAACAGGGATTACCTTAATGTTATGAGCCTTCCACATATCCAGATATTTACCTGGATTACCTGCTCCAGTTGTTACAACAGCCACCCCTTCTTCACAGACCATATGAGCTACTTCTTCTGCATAAGGACTCAGTAACATAATATTAACACCAAAAGGTTTATCCGTTAGTGCCTTGGCTTTTTTTATTTCGTTCCTAACCACATCAACGGGAGCATTACCTGCTGCAATAATGCCAAGACCGCCAGCATTGGATACAGCAGCTACTAACTTATGTTCAGCAATCCATGCCATGCCGCCTTGAAGTATGGGGTACTTTATATTTAACATCTCACATATCCTGGACTCCACCTGTCTTCACTCCTTAAAATATAAGGGCTGCCCCATAATACTTTTTTACGTTAGAAATAGCGGCCTATAATTGCTTATGCCTACAGACCACTACCATGAAACATAATAGCCATCAAAGTATTATGAGATAGCCCCATACAGTTTTAATATTTAATTATTTGCCACGTAATTAAGGGCATCTTGCACTGTAATTACGGAAGGTAAGTCTTCGTTTTTAATTTCAACGCCTGACTCTTCTTCAATAGCCATCACAAGCTCAAATAAATCTAATGAGTCAGCACCTAAATCGTCTATAAATTTCGCTTCTAATGTCACTTCATTTTCCTCTACATCTAATTGCTCCACTACGATTTCTTTCATTTTTTCAAAATCCATTTTTTGTTCCTCCTAGATATTCTTTCACTATTTTTTTGGAGTATACTTACTCCGTCTATGGGAGAATCCTTGACCTTCTTATCATCAATCAATTCTCATAATGAAGAAATTTCCCTTTGTTATATGCTCTTCTTTGAAACTTCCTCATACTTAACACTATTAACAATTTATAAGGTAATCATACCTGCTCCATACGTTAAGCCGCCACCAAAACCTGCAATAACAATCTTGTGACCTTTCTTAAGAATGCCTTTTCTTATCATTTCATCTAATACAATGGGCACACTTGCCGCAGATGTGTTACCATAGGATTGTATGTTGCTATATATTTTATCTTTGTCTATTTTCAAACGTTTAGCCACAGAATCAAGTATCCTCATATTGGCTTGATGTAAAACAAAATGATCAATGTCTTCAAATGTATAGGGAGACTGTTCTATTACTTTTTTTATAGCATTTGGCACATATGTGCATACAAATTTATAGACCTCTTGACCATTCATACGTATATAAGGATCTACCTTTTGATTGGTATAGGGGTTAACAAAATCTCTTGAACCACATACAAGATGTTCACTAAGGCTACCTAATGATCGGCAGTAAAAGTTATCAATGCCCACTTCTTCAGATTCACTGATAATAGCAGCTCCAGATCCATCACCAAATAAAACACATGTACTTCTGTCTTCCCAATCGGTTAAACGGGATAATACTTCTGTTCCTATAACTAATGCTTTCTTTGCCATACCCATTTTAATATAAGCAGTGGCTGTGTTAAGTGCATATACAAAACCAGAACAAGCAGCATTCATATCAAAACACATTGCATCATGAGCACCAATATCTCTCTGAACTTCACAGGCTGCAGACGGTGTACAGTGATCAGAACATATGGTTGCTACAATAATTAAATCAATTTCATCAGGTGTTATGCCAGATGAAGCGATAGCACGTTTTGCAGCTTCTACAGATAGACTAACAGTACCTTCACCCGTACTTATTCTTCTATTTTTAATGCCTGTTCGGCTGCTAATCCATTCATCGCTGGTATCAACAAAGGAGGATAAATCTTTATTCGATACAATGTTGTCAGGGGTGTAGCTGCCTGTTCCAATGATTCTAACATTTTTCATATCATATCTCCTAATTAGTTTGCATTACAAATACTTTGATAGTCAAAGTATATAGGAATTTAGTCGGATTGTCAAGAAATTATTGAGAATTTTCCCAAATCCTTTAATGGAAGTTTAATGATTTTTTAATTTTACTACCTTGCATTCAAAGGTAGTGTATGCTATACTTAAATTATTCCACTATATTGTAATACACAGTAGCTAATAAAACAAGTTACATAATCATGTCATAATTTGGACCTATCGTCCATAGCATCTATAGGCACATCTATAAGATAGATTAAACCAAAAAATGAAAGGTGATGAGGTACATGAACTAAAACTTATTTATCAATCATACCATAACTTATTCAGGAAGTGAAGCCTAGAAATGAAGCGTTATCCTTCCAGATGCATAAGCCAACAATGATGTTGGTTTTAAAAAGAAGACAGTACCTTGTATTAATAGGTAGCATGTGTTATATTATAATCAATAAGACATTTTAGCAAACAAATGCCATATGGCAGTAAGAATATATGTTTATAGACTAGACGTATATTAGGAGGTTAATATATGAACATACAGTTCAAAAAAGGTGTTTTAGAACTTTGCGTATTATCTTTACTCTCACGAGATGATTATTATGGATACGAGCTAGTTAAGCAGATATCTAATAATGTAAGAATATCAGAAGGAACCATCTATCCATTGCTTAGGCGATTAACCAAAGAAAATTATTTTGAGACTTATCTGAAAGAATCTACAGAAGGTCCACCAAGAAAGTATTATACTCTAACCAAAAAAGGGCATGAGGCAAAAGAATTACTCGGTCATGAGTGGTATGATTTTGTATCACGAGTTAATTCTTTAATTGAGGAGGAAGATAGTTGTGAATAAGAATGAATACTTAAGCAAGTTGGATGCTTTGCTTACAGTTCTTACCTACGATGAGCGAAAAGATATCATGTACGATTATGAAGAACATTTTAAAGCAGGATTAGCTGATGGTAAGACAGAAGAAGATATCGCCAACGAATTGGGTGATCCCCAAACTTTGGCAGCTCAATACATCACGTACCCAACACCATATAACCCACCAAAAGAAGACGAAAAACCTGAGGAACCATCACCCACAGAAGAACCACCTAGATATAACAGGTATCAACAGCGTTCCTATGAATGGGATGATAACGTGTCAGTAGGCAAAACGGTTGCACTTGTATCCCTGACCATTATCTTCGGATTAGGTATCTATATTGGTATATGGGGCGTTATTATTGGATTCTATGGTGTAGGCATTGGAACAAGTGTGGCAGCTTTGGTTATCTTTTTAGAAACATTAACCGGGCAATTATTTCCCTATGTATCTCATCCATTCCAAGTGACCATGTTTCAACCCCTTGGGATTTTGACGTCTATTTTCTTAGGCAGTTTATCCGGTCTTGTTTTTATAGGTACGGTTAAACTAACAAAGCTATATGTTCGCTTGACGAAGAACTATATTGACTGGTCCAAGCGATTTATAAGGAGGCATTAATTATGAAGAAATCAATTGCCAAACGTTTAGCTATATTTTTTACCATTACATTAACATTGTCACTTATTGGTATCATCAGTTACCTTTCAAGCAACCCAGCTGCTGCTAAAATATATTTTACGAGAAACATAAATCATTATAATCGGTCACATATGAACTTTGACTGGCTGGATTATATACCTTTTGTCAATGATGATCTCAAGGATTTTGTTCAAGATGAGGTTAATGATGCCATTCACGAAGGAATTGATATCGCCAAACAGCAAAAAGATAACTGGAAAGATTGGAGCAACAATTGGAGAGATAGCATGAATTCATGGAAGAGTAGTATGGATTCATGGAAAGACAATTGGAAATGGAATAATAACCTACCAAAGTATACAAAAGTAGGGGACACCATTGTGGATCATATCTCTTCTGAAGGTATTCATAAGATGGAAATCGTCACGGATATATCCGAGCTTCATTTTGTAGAAGAAAACAGAGAGGATATTCAAGTGGAGTATATCTATACAAAACCCGACACATCTAGTGTTTTTCTATCTTATGACGTTGAAGTTAAAGGTGATACACTACGGATTGAACAACATATTAAAACCAATAATTATATTGGAAGCCTTGAGAACTATCAGAATGATATTATTATTCATGTACCTGAAGATTTTGTGGTAAATGAATTAGCATACTATAATGATTTAGGTAGGGTTAAAGATAATGCATTTTACTCCAAAGTTGAAGAATTAAATATCCATGCAAACTTAGGTAGTATTGACATTCGTTTATCCAATGAAGTGGATAATGTGAAACTAACCGCATCTGCGGGTGATATTGTCCTAGATAACGATGCAGAAATTGATAACTTATACATGCTTGCTAATGCTGGTAAGATTCGTCTTAATCATGGGGGTCATATCCGTACTCTAATTATGGATGCTGATATGGGTACTATTACTGTTGATGCTGATGGTGTCGTTGATAACTGTACTCTTGATGCCAACATGGGTCACATTGATGCTACCTTTAAAAAAGAAGTGGATGGATTTATCATTAACTGTGCCATGGGTAATATCGACCTTAAGTTATATGATAACGATGATGCGGTCATCAATTCTAAGGTAGGCATGGGTAATATTTCTTCTGATTTTGCCAAAGGCAGCAGTAAGGATTATATTGTTGATTGTGCCATGGGTAATATTACCATTAAAAAGCGATAGTACTGGGCTGTATCATCCAGCAATAGTACGTTGATTACCGTTATAAAACCCCTAACTTGGTTCATTGCCAAGTTAGGGGTTTTCATATGTGAAAATTATCTATGTGTAGGCTTAAATAATCCATTCTTTGTTTATAGAAATATCATAAAACTATAGACGTAGATTTATCTTTTCTATATAATATTCATGTACCTATTATTTGTTTTTAAGCATGATATCGATCATGTTGTTAAAATTAACGTTGATTTTTAACAATATAACCGCCTTATGCATATATGATATATATAAGCATAAGCAATACATATTAATCAGGGGGATTATTATGAAATATATACCGAATATTCTAACCATCATACGATTAATTTTGGTGCCACTATTTCCTATTGTCTTTTTTTCACAAATGGAAAATGCACATTTTTATGCCTTAATCATATTTTTGGTTGCTAGTTTGACAGACTTCTTGGATGGGTATCTTGCAAGAAAGTACAATGTGGTTTCTATCATTGGTATTGTTCTGGATCCTTTAGCCGATAAATTAATGTTAATGACAACACTGGGCTGTCTCTATATCTCTGAATATATTCCTATCGGCGTCTTAATCATTATCCTTATAAAAGAAACCTCCCTTGTTCTATCGGGTATCTTCTTATACTTTAAGAAAGAAAAGACGGTTATACCATCTAATAAATTTGGTAAAATGGCCACGGTTGTTTTTTCTCTTGCCATTGTCTTGACAATTATATTTCCCAATTCCATTGCCAGTATTACCACTGTGATCGTTGCTCTTTTCTTAGAACTGATTGCCCTTTCAAGCTATGTGAATCACTATTTTAGAAACATTAAAAACCAAACAGTATAAGTATTTTATAAGAATGCTGGCTTATACCTGTAACTTCTTTGTCATTAGATGTTATAAGGTTAATCCAGCTTTTATTTAATGGATCATCTTCTTTTCTAGGCAGAAAAAGTCCTACCCAAAAGGTAGGACTAATTATATTATTTTATTGTAAATAAAAGGGGGGATAGTTTCCACTTATAATATAGCATGTTTATGTGTTCGTTTGATGTCAACGAGATTACAATTCTATTACATATTATCCTTCTATTTCAACAATCCAATACCCATACTCACCAGCCTTGGTCTTGGTATCTGCACAACAAATAAACTCTTTAAATCCATAGAAATAAGCAGCAACACGATCTTTTGGATGATATATACCTGGCACACCTAGATAAAAACGGGGTTGACTATCATAGGTTTCTTTATCCCTACCTAATATAAGGTGTTTATACCGTTTATACCCATTAAGTAAAAAGGTATTATTGGTCAGCATCCATGTATCCATTGGAAAATAGATAATATCAGCGGGTTCTATCCTTACCCACTCCTTGTTTGAATCTTCTTTCTCAAAGGGATTCATTTTGGGGTAATCACGGAATATATTTTTATGTATTTCCTCTAATTCTTTTGGTTCAAAATGTTTTTTAATGATATCAAAGGTCTGATTGCCCATATCGTTTATTTCAATAGATTCTTTTGCATTGTAGGTGTGATCCGAATAATAAGGAGAGGCATCTTTTTCGTGACTACCTAAAGACGCTTCTTTTTCATTCATGGAGTGAGGTATAACAGGTTCTTGTACAAAAGGCTTTTCTTCTGCATTAAATTCAGGTGTAAAAGAAGTCATATGCTCATCATGATAAGGGTCCATAGGCCTCTCATCTACATGATTTTCTTGAATGGGTTTATCGGCTAATACTTTAGCTCTAGGTGTATCCTCCTTCTGTTGTTTCGTCTTAGCTTCCTGAACTTCTTGTCTAACGGGCTCTGTGGGTGTATACGTTTTCTTCGTGTCACTGGTATGCACGTATTGCTTCCATGAGGGATTTGCATCTTTTATATATCCAATAAGAGGGAATATAGGATGGCGCCTATTATCCAGACTGGCAATAGCTATAATTGAAAAATCATCTATACCATAACCTGAACCGGCAACATTACCAGAATCTACGCTGATATTAAGTGTACCACTGTGTTGATCATCTATATCCATGACACCTAGATTAATGATTTGGGTAGCATCAGAATCTGTTTTGATCAGTTGTGCCCGGTATACGTTATGAGCGTTTTCTAAGTGATTCACATTTAATTTAATTCGACTCTTTTTTCCTCTTGTTTCTAGTTTACAATAGCCATAAGGTCCCCTGCTCTGCGTTGTAAATCCTCGTTCCTCTTCTTTTAAATCAATAATCTGACGGTTATAACTTTGCACAATAAAAACCCCCTTTTTTACTATTATATTGATGGTAGGGGGTTTTTAGCACAGGATAACGTATAAGTTTTAGCTTATTTCTATGAATGCCTTTCATATAATGCATTGGCTAATGCTGCAAAAGCTTCTAAACTTAATGCTTCTCCTCTTATATTGATCTGAAGTCCAATACTTTCAATGGCTTCTTTTAATCGTTCTTTATCATACATATCTTTTAGATGATTGTATAAGCTGTTTATGAGGGTTTTACGGCGTTGTCCAAAAGAAGCTCGAATGAGACGAAACATCAGTTTTTCATCTTTTACATCAACGGGTTTTGAGGTATGCCCCGTAAGGCGAATAACCGCTGACCCGATCTTGGGTCTTGGCATAAAACAATTGGGCGGCACGTTGGCTACAATATAAGGCTTACTATAATACTGCACCGCTAGTGAAAGGGCTCCAAAATCCTTGGTACCTGGATCTGCCTTCATACGGTCAGCCACTTCTTTTTGCACCATGACGGTGATTGATTCTACAGGAACATGGCTTTCAAATAAACCCATAATAATGGGTGTGGTGATATAATAAGGCAGATTAGCTACCACTTTTATGGGTTTCCCGTTATTGGTTTCTTTAGCCAGTTTAACCAAATCAACTTTTAACACGTCTTCATTCAGGATGGTTATGTTATCATATGCGCTCAGGGTGTCTTCCAAGATGGGTATAAGCTGTTGATCAATCTCAATGGCTATTACCTGCTTAGCATGTTCCGCAAGCTCTTGGGTCAAACTGCCTATCCCTGGCCCAATTTCAATCACCACATCATCTTTCGTGATATGGGACGCCTCTATGATTTTATTCAATACATGCCTGTCCACCAAAAAATTCTGACCAAATTTCTTTTGAAAGGCAAAACCATAGGTGGATATAATTTCCTTTGTTTTTTTTGGAGTAGCAATACGTTCAATCATCGTCTATTTTTTTAACTCCTCTTCACATTGTTGCAGTCAATGTGTCTATTTTATGTTTTAATTGTATCAAAAATATTAAAAAAAGATGAAAAATTAATTAATTTTTCGATATTTTAGTAAAAATTTACATTTTATTCTTTAAAAATAAAACCTTTGATGTTAAAATGGAAGGAGGACATGCTTATTCCTTACCTTGAAAAACCTTGTTCAACTTATACGGCTTTATTGTTCATTACGATTAACCTTCATAGGACTACTTAGCGACTTCTTGTTTAACCTAAGCGTAAACCTTTACATATTTCATTTAAATCAGCAGGAAGAGGTTATCATGGATAACTTTTCCTACCCAACAAAATGAAGCGAGGTGCTTGCTATGTGTCGTACAGAAATTATGGAACAAGTAAACGAGGGTTTTATATCTATAATAAATCAAATGAAAACCAAGCAAACCGTTGACACCGAAATCATGAAAATATCCAAAGAACTTGATATATTACTGGATAGGTTATTGGATAACCTAAATAACCATGACAAACAAAAGGGCAAGGCCACATAGAAAACCCTCCTATGCAGCTTAACCCCTATTCTACCTATACAGATGACTGCATGCCAAATAACTTGCATGCATTAACATTGGTACACTGAATCACTTCAAGGGCTGTAAGCCCTTTTATTTTGCCTATTTCTTCAGCAATATACTTAAGATTTCTAGAATCGTTTCTCTTGCCACGATGAGGTACAGGTGCCATATAAGGCGAATCTGTCTCGATCAGTAAGTGATCAATGGCTATATGTTTAACCACTTCTTTGAGCTTCGCGGCATTTTTAAAGGTAATGACACCACCGATACCAATATAAAAACCATTTTCTACATATGCTCTAGCCATGGGTAGGCTTCCTGAATAACAATGTATAACACCGCCTACCATTTTAGCATCCGTTTCATCCAGTATATCAAAGGTGTCCTGAGCTGCATCTCTACTATGAATAATGACTGGCAAGTTTATCTCTTTAGCTAATTCAACTTGTTTTCTAAACCATAGCCTTTGCGCTTCTTTTGGTGAAAAATCATAATAATAATCCAAGCCAATCTCACCAATTGCAACAATCTTATCATACGCTGCTAAGTTTTTAATAACTTCTAAATCTTCTTCTTTCATATCCTTTACATCATGAGGATGAACACCTACCGCTCCATAGATGTAATCATATTGCTTGGCCAAATCTACGGTTACATGAGCTGACGGTATATCTGCCGCTACATTCAGGACATACTGAATGCCCTCCTTTGGTAACTGTGCTAACAGCTGGTGTCTGTCCTCATCAAACCGTTTATCATCGTAATGGGCATGACTTTCAAATATCATTTTGTTCACTCCAACCTATTTTACAACAGCACCACTGTTGATATCACCATCAACAGACGCTATGACAAGATTTTTTTTATGGGAAGCTGCCAAAATCATGCCTTCTGATAAGACACCACGAAGCTTGACAGGTTTTAAGTTGGTCACAACCACCACTTTTTTGCCAATCATCTCACCTGGTGTATAATGCTTAGCAATGCCTGATACGATTTGGCGAATCTCTTTACCAATCTTAATTTTAGACACTAATAATTTATCAGCACCTTCAACTGGCTGACACTCCATCACTTCACCAACTTTGAGTTCCACTTTTGCAAAATCGTCGATGGTGATGTAGTTGTCATCATCTACTTCTTTTGGTTCTTCTTGTCCTGCTTTTTGCGCTTCTTCCAGTGCTTCTAACTCTTTATTCATATCAATTCTAGGGAAGATAATATTCCCCGGTTTAACATGTATTTTTTTAGGCAACATGCCCCACTTCTCAAGACTATCCCACGTAGCAAGTTCTGCTTGTTCTATACCTAACTGCTCCCGTATAATCTTAGGTGTATTGGGCATAAATGGTTCAATAAGAATGGCAATCATACGGAGGTTTTCTGCTAGATGATACAGCACATTTGCTAAGACATCTTTTTCTGTTTCATCCTTTGCCAAGATCCAAGGTCTTGTTTCATCAATATATTTATTGGTTCTTCGAACCAAATTCCAGATTTCATTAAGGGCATTACTGAATAACATGCCTTCCATAACATCTTCAACTTTTGCAACTGTATCACGTGCAACTTTTTTTAGATCATCATCAAATGCCGTTCCTTTGAAATCTGTAGGGAAATCGTCACCAAAATATTTATGAATCATGGCCACTGTTCGAGAAACTAAGTTACCAAGATCATTGGCAAGATCTGCATTAATACGTTTTATCAATACTTCATTGGTAAAATTACCATCTTGTCCAAATGCGATTTCCCGCATAAGGAAATAGCGAATGGCATCGGAACTATAACGTTCCACTAAGATTTTTGGGTCCACAACATTGCCCTTTGATTTGGACATCTTACCACCATCAATGACAAGCCATCCATGCCCAAATACCTGCTTAGGCAGTGGAACATTAAGTGCCATGAGCATAGCCGGCCATATAATCGTATGAAAACGAACAATCTCTTTTCCTACAAGATGCACATCTGCTGGCCAGTATTTCGTGAATTTCTCATCATTATCTGTTAAATAACCAAGGGCTGAGATATAATTGGATAACGCATCCAGCCATACATAAACCACATGCCCCTTATCAAATTCTACAGGAATACCCCATTCAAAAGAGGTTCTTGATACACACAAGTCTTCAAGACCTGGACGTAAAAAGTTATTCAGCATTTCATTCTGTCGGGTCTTTGGCTGAATAAAATCATCGTTTTCTTCAATGTGGGCAATTAATTTGTCTTGATACTTGGATAATTTGAAGAAATAAGCTTCTTCTTTAATCTTATCCACAGGTCGTCCACAGTCTGGACACTTCCCGTCTTTTAACTGTATTTCTGTATAGAAGGATTCACATGGGGTACAGTACCATCCTTCGTATGCATCCTTGTAAATATCACCTTTGTCGTACAATTCTTTGAAGATTTTTTGTACTGTTAATTCATGTTCTTTATCGGTTGTACGAATGAATTTATCGTAGGATATATCCATTGTTTTCCACAGATCCTTTATCCAATCCACAATGTTATCCACATATGCTTTTGGGGTTGTCCCCTTTTCCATGGCTACCTTCTCAATTTTCTGTCCATGTTCGTCCGTACCCGTTAAAAACATGACATCATAGCCTCGCATGCGTTTATACCTTGACATTGTATCTGCCGCTACGGTTGTATAGGAATGACCAATGTGTAATTTATCACTTGGATAATAGATTGGTGTTGTAATATAATATGGTTTCTTACCCATGAAAATCCTCCGTTCATTATTAGAATGATAAAACCCTATGATTTATGCTTATCCTTAGTCTTATCGTTATGATATATTATATAGTTATAACCAAAAAAAAGCAAAGTATTTTTCCTAGGTGCCTTTCCTAAGATGGCTTTTTATCTGTTTAGCACTATTTCCCTCATCATGGATGCTAATAATGTTTGTATACAATATTTGAGTTATCAGTACTTTCCTTTCAATGCCCACTTGGGTAACAAATATTGATTGTTCTGTACGTATGCATATAAATTCAGCCCATCCCTCTAAAACTATCCATAACAGTTAATCTTTTATATAGTAGATATTTAAATATCCATATATTCTAAGATTATAGTTAATATAATAAGTTAACCAATGAATTTACTGTTCATATATAGATAGATGTAGCATTATACTATACATCGTTTAATAACAGTAATTCATAATCATACATCTAAATAATTATACTGGTGATTGGGATGATACTTGCACTTTTATTCCCTTTTGTATTAGTAAAAGATGTGTAATTAGCCTATTTTTTTATTGGCAATGTGGATAGTCTGAATATTGTAATAAAGGTATTTATCACTATAAATGTATAGGTTTGTTTATTTTTTTATATATTTTAAATTTTAAATAAATATATAAATAAATTTTTAGTTTTTTTGTTTATTTTTAATATTTACATTAAATGCATATAATAATAAAATATATATAGTGTATTTTATATAAAATTTATAACAGGAAGGAGATTTACTGATAATGAAAAAATTTAATTTGTTTATAGTTGCATTTTTGCTCGTATTCTCAAATATATCACATGCTTCTTCGGCTATTCCTACAACAGTATCATACAGTAAGCAGTCAGGTACATTTTTATACTGTAATAACCCAGAATTTATTAATGAAGGTGATTTAGCCGATAATGGTTCTATAATATATGAAGAGCTTATACCTCCAGGAGATGCACAAGCTATTTTTGAACATTTAAATTGTACAAATCAAATATTTAAATATGGGGTACAAGTATATAACCCAAACTCTACTACACTAACAGTAAAGGTTAAAAGGAAAGGAGATTCCACAAGTGGTTGGAATGGAGCTCCCGCATGGTATGAATTTTATAATGATACATCTATTGAAAACATAACAATTCCTTCAGGTCGTTCTAAATGGATTTACATATCTAATTCAGTTAGCCATGCTAACGTAGTTTCTGGTGTAATTGAATTTAATGTAAATAATTATGCAATTGTTAATTTTTATGCGTTTAGAAATATTTCTTATGCAGAAGATGGTAGTGCTCGTTATATTGGTTTTATAACTAGTTCAAGAGCAGATTGGTTTAACCCACCAAATTATATATTGCAAAATGGTGTCTATAAAGGAGAAGCTCCTAATCTCCCTATATTAACCGAAACATTTAATTGGTCCATAAGCGATTCAACCTCTGGCTATCTACCTGTAAAATATAATAATAAACAATATGATATGCTACAAACAAATACACATGAACAGGCTAATCAACCTAATGCTTTTTTAGATGATATATTTGAATTTACCGTACCTTTAAAAAATGGTGGTACTACATATATTAATAGAAGTGAGAACTTAGCTAACTGGGGAGTTCAATATAGACATAATATTGTTATTAAAAATACAGGAAGTAAAACAAGAACTGTTGAAGTTGGCGTGTATACTATCAGCAATGGTGCTGGAAAACGTTTAGTAATGAAAACACCAAATGGCATAAGTGATGCATACTTTAATAGAACAGGTGAAAAGGTATACTATACTTTTAATGTTCAAGCAGGCTCAACAATTACAAAATTAGTTGAATCAGTTATGCCACTACCTTCATCAGAAGGCATATGGCATTTTGTGAGACTAAAAAATAATACTTGAAAATAAATCAATATTGAATAATATATAAAATACACATTAATATCAGAAAAGGGCTATTGCACTAACTTGTACGAGTTAAGTGCACAGCTCTATATTAATTTATGTCTTGACAAACGTGCACATTATACATTGGCTTGGATTACTAACTTTATACATCTTATTGAATATATAAAAGAGTAACTATAATTAATCCAATAACAATAACAACGGCTTTGATCGTCTTTTTTTCATTGTTTATACCTCTAAGTAAGAAATTTGAATACTATATGATGTTTTTAGACTTCTTATTATGTTGACTATTTTAAAACGTATGTTATTACATGTGTAGTACGCATTTATTATATATTATTTTGGAGGATTATAAATACGAAAAAATCAGTAGGGTATCTTTAAAAAATAACTATAAGAGGGTATCTCACTAAACATTTATGTCTAGTTGGTGAGAGACCCTCTTCTTTTTAGAACAATTTACTCTATTTATATCTATTAATTGTAAGACTTATAAATCTCGTTATTTTCCAGCGTAATGTCATCGCCGCCTAAAGCTTTCCAATCTTCTACGAAAGTATCAAAGGCATCAATGCTTTCTTCACCCATAATTATTTTCGTATAGGTGGTTTCTTGAAGCTTGCTTAATGTACTCCATTTGGATGCATACATCTCACCAGGTGTCCAAAACATTTCATCATATTTTATATTTCCACTTTCGTATAATGCTAACTCTTGAATGGCAGAGCCTTCACTGTTATAAATTGCCCAATTTGCCCATGTGGTACCACTTATTTCCCCACCTAAATACTTCTTAGACTCTATATAGTAATTCTGATTTAACTCATTGAGCCCAGAACCCTCGATGGACCCTTGTTCAAGAGCTTTAGCGACACCTCTTGCAATAATACCATTGGTTCCTATTGGTGTATAATAATTAAAGATACTTAGCTTAAATTGTACAATCCCATCAGGAGAATGATAATCAATGGATGCATCTTCTGAATCAACACCTAAGTATTTCCATGCTACATTCATCATCTTCATTAATACTTCTGGATGCTCATATTCTTTATTAACCACAAATCGGCCATTACCTTTTGCATTAATAAAACCAGGTGCTTCACCACCTCCAACGGAAGGCATGTTAATAGGAATCCATTTTACAGCATGCTCATCCGTTACCATCTGATTAAGTGGCCAAAACGGGTTCCATGTCTTATGGGCTAAAATCCCGAATTTTCCTGCCGTTAAGTCACCAAAAACAGCACCATCCCCTTTAATCACAAACTCAGGGTCAATAACGCCTTCAGCATATAGTGCAGCTAAATCAGCTAATACTTGTTTGGCTTCTTCTTGAATACCTCCAAAAACAATACCTCCTTCACCATCACTAATCCATGCTCGAGGGTTAACGCCATGAGCAGCAAACAAACCATCAGCAAGGGTTAGCGTATTATTAAGTGGTAAGCCAAATGTACCAGAGCCGCTTACGTCTTTCTTACTTATGGTTCTTGCAAGTTCAAGTAATTCTTCATAAGAAGTAGGTACATCTGCATCAACTGCATCTAGATAATCCTCTCTTAACCATACTGTGGTGGCATCCATTTGCAATGGCTTTTCTGGCATAGCGATTAACTTTCCGTCAGCACTTGAAGACTTCTCAAGATAATCATCCACTTCTAAAAGGTCCTTGTATGTATCAATCAGGTATGCATTATAAGCTTCTGTTAGATTTGCAAGAGAACCACTTTCATTTAACTTGTACATATTCTCAGGTATAACCCAAAAAATGTCTGGTAGGTCTCCAGCTGCAATATCAATATTCATTTTTTGCTCATAGACTTCCCACGTTTGCGCAACCCACTTGAACTTAACATCCACATTCAACTCTTCTTTATAAAGCCTCGTCCAAATATTGTTTTCAAAGCTATCACCCTCTGGAAATTTAATGTCACCGGGTAAAAATACGGCAAGCTCAACTTCAACGGGTTCTTCATATTTACCCCAAATATCAACTTCTGCTGGTTTTTCTGTTGTTCCTGCTTGATCTGTATCTGTTTCTTCACCATCAGGTACAACGACTACTGTATCCCCACTTTTACTACAGCCCATTAAAACCATTGACACCAAAAGTAATAAAACGAACAACTTATTCATTTTTTTCATATGATCTCCTTCCTATATTCTGTTTTCTGCTACATGTCTATCATAACGCGCAAAATGATACTCTTATAGAGAACACTTTTTACATCCATTGTCTTTTTTTTACCTCATATACAAGATCACTAACCTTTTACACTGCCAAGAGTAATCCCTTTCACAAAGAATTTTTGCATGAAAGGGTAGATTAAAATAATGGGTAGTGCACCGACAAAAACTTGAGCGGCTTTGGATGTTTCGTTATTAATAAATTTCAAATATTCAATATCATCCATGGACATGGTTCGACCACTCATCTCAACTAAAATCATTCTGAGATAACTAGCTAATGGGTATTTGTCTGGGTTTGACATATAGATAAGCGCATGGAACCATTCATTCCAGTGAAATACCAAAACAAACAGCGTAACTGTTGCAATTGCTGGCTTTGATAGAGGTATAATGATTTTAAGCAGTACCTGCCAGTAATTCGCCCCATCCACAAATGCCGCCTCTTCTAAAGACTTTGGTAACTGCCTGAAAAAATTTAATAATAAGATGATATTAAATACCTGAAAAACTAATAATGGAACGATTAGGGCCCATCTACTATTATATAAGCCTATTTGCTTGATAACAAAATAGGTTGGAATCAACCCGCCATTGATAAGCATTGTAATGAAGATAAACCATACATAAAAACTTCGCCATTTGAACTCTTTTGGTTCTTTTGACAAAGGGTATGCTGTGATAATAATATAAACCATATAAATAGGCATAGCAACAGCAATTCGAAAGAAGCTCTCAAGAATGGACTTTAAAAAGGCGGGTCTTGAAACAACAAAATTATAGGATTTTACCGTAAATTCTATGGGCCATAGCATAACCTCTCCTGCCATAACAGCTCTTGATGAACTCAGTGATATGGCTAGAACATGGATAAAGGGTAGCAGTGTTGTTATCCCTATGAACACAAGAAACACGATATTTATGACTTCAAAGGCTATTCGCCCTTTGCTTTTCTTAATTTTTTTGGGTGGTTTGGCATCATGACCATTATTCACCATATTATCCCTCCTAGAAAATACGATAATTTGCATATTTTTTACTCAAATAGTAAGATGTTGTGACCAAAAACATACTGATAAAGGATTTGAAAACACCTACTGCTGCTGCAACAGAGTATTGCGCTTGAATCAGCCCAAGCCTATACACAAATGTACTAATAACGTCACCTGATTCATAGACTGCTGGGGAATACAAGTTAAATACCTGATCAAACCCTGCATTAAGGACACGCCCCAAAGATAAGGTGGATAGCATGATAATAATTGGCATCATACTTGGAAGGGTAACATGGCGTGTCTGCTTCCATCGATTGGCACCATCCATCTTGGCGGCTTCATAGAGGTGGGGACTTATTCCTGCAATGGTAGCAAGATGAATAATGGTACCCCACCCAAACTCTTTCCAAACATCAGAAGCGATTAATGTAAAACGAAACCAATCATTACTCCCTAAGAAAAATATAGGTTCAATGTTAAATAAGCCAAGAAAGGCATTAATAATACCATTGGATGGTGATAACACGCTGCTTAATATGCCACCAAGAATAACCCATGATAAAAAGTGAGGCAAATAGATAATTGTTTGTACACTTTTTTTGAACCACTTTATCCTTAACTCATTCAGCAGCAATGCTACAACAATGGGTACGATGGTTTGAAAGATAATCTTCCCAATAGAAATGATTAATGTATTGGTTAGAACAGTTCGAAAATCTGGCATTTGAAAGAAATATCTAAAATTATCCCACCCTACAAACGCCTGCATACCAAATAATCCTTTTGTTGGATTAAAATTCTGGAAGGCCATGACGATACCATACAAAGGAATATAGGCAAAGATTGTTGTGACGATGATGGATGGGATCATCATGATATGAAGAGGTGTGGTAGATAAGCGATTCTTTGATTTCTTTTCTGATTGGTAAATGTCATAAAAAGACAATACGATAATCATCACCAGAATAAAGAGAATGATATAATAAAATAGTGTAAAGGATATACTAAGTTCTTCTGGTAACAAATCATATTTCCTCATAAACATATGTTTTTCAGTGGATACCACTACCTTCAATCCATACAACGCCAGCATAGCCACAATACTTGACACAGCTATACCTAAACTTTTCTTCAAGAAAGAAAAGAGTACGGCAACAAGCATAGCAATAACAGCTAAATACATTAATGCGATAGGCTGAATCGTGTAAGTGTTTCCTTCTGTGTTGGCATACGTTTGACCCAATAACAATAATCTTGCATCTGCATAACCTAGGCTTAAATTTTTATACGTCACTTTAATAAGTGGCGTCAATAACATGAACAAATTACCTATCAAAAGTAATTTGATCATACTTTTCACCTTTCTAATGCACGTTCTTATGCTAATCATAAAATCCTCCTTTTCGTTGAAATATCCACATCCTTACTGCTCCATTTGAATATTCCTCTGATTAAAAGTATATGGGATTTTTGATTGTAATCATATAGAACACTTTTTACCTACCTAGTCTTTTTTTTACTTGTCTAACGCATAATTTTTATGGTAAATTTGGTACCCTTATACTTAGATTGGGATACTTCTAATCCAGAATGTTCGCCAAATTTTATCTTTAATCTACGGTCAATATTAAATAAAGCACTATCTCTTGGAATATCTTTGCTTGAGAACAAGGCATTTAGCATCTTTATATTCTTCATACTGCTAGATCCATTATCTTCAATATGGATGCTAATGCTATCTTGCTTCACATCAAATGAAATATCTAGAATACCGCCTTCTTCCATTTTGGAGAAACAGTACTTATAAGCATTCTCAATAACGGGTTGAATGATAATTCTAGGCACCAGGTAATGAATAATGGATGCGGGCACTTCTTCAAATGTCACTTTCACCCTGTCCCGAAACCTTATGCGTTGAATGCGAATATAATTTTTAGCATGACGGACCTCATCAATGAGGGGGACTTCTTTTTCTTTGAAGCCATCCTTTGTAATAAAGCGATAGTATTCACCTAAAAAATTAGCAAAATCAATGATACTGCTGGTATTTCCATCAGATGCCATACGGCTTATGGTAAATAAGCTATTGTATAAAAAATGTGGGTTAATTTGTAATTGCAATTGATTAAGCTGCATTTTCTGCATGAGAATTTCTTGTTCGTAAATGATTTCATTGGATTGCTTTAATTTAATAATCATCCGGTTAAACCTTGCGAAAACGAATCCAAATTCATCTTTTTGCTGTAAATCGATTGGATTGTCTAGTCCTTCTTCTTCTACAGCAGAAAAGGCTTTTACAAGAATACCTAATGGTATAGAGAGTTGTTTTCTTAAGTAAAATACAAAAATGACCACAGCTACTAATAGTCCTAACGTGATAAACCATTGCCACTTCACAAATTTCTGAGTAGTTTCCGCTAACATGTTATCCGGAAAGTAGGTTACTAATAACAAATTCAGATAATCACTTTTTTCATATACAACCACTTGATTGTTGTCTGTGATAAAACTACCCTGAGGGTGACCTTGACTAAGATTGTGCTTCATGACATCCTGATACACCTGAGAAAAACCTTCTGCTTGCCTATCATTTGTTAAAAACCAATTATCCTCCAGACTTATGATGATGGCATTGTTTTTTTCATTGAGTGAAAGATCCTTCAGCCTTGAGATCATCTCATCTTTAGATAGGGTGGTTATACTGGTAAACTCATAGAGCTCTTTTGATAGCTTTTCATTTGGAAAATTTGACTTTATATATAGGGCATCATTCTGTTGTGTGATTGGATAAAGTACAGGACTTTCTATGGATAGAATGCCTTGGAAAGAATCATATTTTTTGTGTATATCATTAATAAGCCTATCTGTTGACAAAACGAATTGGCTTTGATGTAAGACCACATCAACAGACTGAATGAGAGGCAATGTATTTTTTAAAAACATTAATCGTTTCTCTACATTCAACGATTTTTCATATATTTGATAAGGACTCGACTCAGCATATCGGGTTAGGAGCCATTCTATATCATGGTCATTGACCAGCTCTAACTGTCCTTTTGTAATGGCTTCAATATCCGATTCAAGTTGTTCAAGAAAATAGTCATTCACTAACCGATAGTTTTCTATGTTATGACTGATGGCATCTCTTTTTGTTAATTCAATTAATGTTAAGCTCATAAAATAAGGTATCAAGATGACACATATGAAGATCAGCAACACGCCATTTACCACAGACTTTGAGTTTGATTTGATGCCCATAGGTCTCACTCCAATTCATTTTGTCTCCTTGACATATTTTTGTGGAACTTGCTATAATAACTAACAATGACTTTTGTAATAAGAAAGGAGATGTTAAGCATGTATCGACTGTTAATAATAGACGATGAACCGTTTATTGCCGATAGTTTGTTTTCACTATTTGATAACTTAGAATCTATGGAACTGGAAGTTTATAAAGCTTATTCAGCAAGGCAAGCGCTCCACATTCTTCAAAAACATCGGGTTGATATTGTCTTATCCGATATCTCCATGCCAAATATAGACGGTCTAGAGTTGCAACAAATCCTTTCCGATAAATGGCCAGCTGCCAAAGTGATCTTTTTAACCGCTTATAATGACTTTAACTTTGCACAACAAGCCATACGCCATAATGTGGTGGATTACATTCTTAAGACGGAACCGGAACAGACGATTATTCAATCTATTGAAAAGACCATTCATCTGCTAGAAGAAGAATCCATGAATAAAGAGCTCCTCGAGAATTTTAAATCTGAGAAAAATAAGTATCTCCCACTCATTCAAAAGGAATTTATACAAGACTTGCTAAATGGTCTTCACATGAATGAAACAAATCTTAACCAGCAGTTTAAAGAACTGCATTTACCATTTTCTGCTTATTCCAAGGTAATCATACTACTACTACGTGAAGATAACGTGAATAGCCACTTACCCTATTATATTAAAAAAGAAAATTTACTGAAAATCCAAAAAATCGTCCATCGCTTTATTCATAAAAAATTAGCATGCTATTCGTTCCAGTCTAACTCACGTTACCAAACCTATATCATCCAACATGCTCATGATGATGATTATACGTATCTCTATGAAACTTTAGACGTTATACAGAAATCCATTTACAACACGCTAAACATTAAAATATCCTTTTTTTTAGGTACAGACTATGTATCATGGGATCAGATATATGCGTATCATCAAGAGTTCATGAGCTGTTTTGTCCATGAATTCGGTGCAGCAAAATACTGTATTGTAACCGATAAAAATGGTATGAAACAACCCGATACATTACACAAAAACTTATTAAAAAAACACCGAGAAATCAATCAGCGGATGTCCATGTATATATTAGATCAGAACCAAGAAGCTTTTAATCCATTATACCAACAGTTAAAATCGGATATCATTGGGAATATGGATCTGCCATACCCAATATATATACAGTTTCTTCACGACTTTTCAAACATGCTTATTACCCATTTAAATCAATATCAATTATATCATAAAAGTGATTACAACATGTATATAAAAAAACTAGTAAATCTTACAAAAATGGGATCACTTGAAGATATCTTTTTAACTTTCGATGAAGTCATTGAGGTCATCTTTAAAGGGTTTTCCAATAACCAAGATGACCAATCAGATAAAACAATTGCTCTCGTTAATGACTATATAATAAATCATTTAGATGGGGATACTTCCTTGTCTACCATATCCCATGTACTTAATTACAATGCCTCTTATTTGTCACGACTATATAAGACACATACTGGTCAAAAACTATCGGAATATATAGCCGATTTAAAGCTTAATAAAGCAAAAGAGTTGCTACGCAATCATCAAATCAAAATTAATAAAATAACAAAAGCCATTGGGTTTGAGACACCTTCTTATTTCACCAGGTTCTTTAAAAATAAAACGGGTCTTACCCCTCAGGCTTATCGTGATAAATGGTAACCCTATCTTTTTATATGCTCTCGCACAAATCACTAAGCTTATTCACTCTATTCTATCGTTGGCTTGCTTTTTCTAAATGCCTTAAGCATATCACTGTATGTTTCGTCGGTTGCAATATTTTCCATTTCTCCTGGGTCTTTAACAAGGTCATATAATTGCTCGCTATGTGCACCTTGGATATACTGTACATGTTTGTATTTCTTTGTAACATTCATCTTACCAAATTCACTCTCAACAATTAGCCGATTACGCCATATGGGGTCAGCACCTTCAACAATTGGTTTAAGGCTGTTCCCCTGTATGTTTTTTGGTATGGTAATACCCGCATAATCACAGATTGTTGGGTATAGGTCTAGTCCATTACTGACCAGGTGTTCATCATCTATATGATTCTGAATACACTGGCCTTGATGCGTGATAATCAAAGGTATACGACAGCATTCTTCATAGAGAGCGGTCTTATGTTCCATGCGATGCGACCCATCCATATCCCCATGATCGCTGGTGAATATAATCACTGTATTGTCCTCTTGTCCACTTTCTTGCAAAGCCTGCAATAACATATGTATATGAGCATCCACTCTTTCTGTCAATCGACAGTATGCAAAGCGATGAAGACGCCACTGCTCTTGTGTATAATGTTTCCTAGCTTTTTCTTTGAATGGGCGTTGTTTCAAAAGCATGGATATAGCTTCGGGTTCATGTGCTTGAGGCTCAAAATTATCAGGTAGTGGGGGGCATATGTCTCTCCAAAAGTTGTCCTTTTCATAGCTGTCCACTTTTTTCAACACATCATCTAACATGGCCTGTTCTTTTTTACATACCTTTACAAGTACATGATCCAATTCACAGGTTGGGTAGTCTCTAATGGCCATCATACAAATGTCATGTGGATTGATGAAAGATACGGTTAAAAAAAATGGCTTCTTTCTTTTTTTCTTAATAAATGCGGCACAAGTATCTGCTAATCCTTCTCTTTCATCGTCTGTGATATACTGATAACCAAGATCCTCTGTACACATGAGAGGAAGGTGCTCTTTTCCACCATAAGCCACATCATAACCTGCATCTTTTAACAACCAGCCAAGTCCACTGTCTTTTATTTCTTGTGGCACATGATCAATCTCTTGTTCAACTTTATTGCTTTTTAACCCGATTTCACTAGGGTAACGACCGGTTAGTAAGCTAAAGCGAGATGGTATGCAAACAGGATTCGTGCAATATGCCCGATTAAATCGGATACCTTGTGCCGCAAGATAATCCATCGCAGGTGTCTGTAGGTAGGCATTACCTGTGCAACTCATCATGGAAGCACTTTGCTGGTCTGTATAGATCACCAGAATATTCGGTTGTTGGTTCATTTCCTTATCTCCTTTAACACGTTTTGCCCTTATCACACCAATTGTCAATCAGATACATGTGTCCATCTGAATACCGTTTAATCAGAAAGACAGTTAAGCATTGCTGATGTGATGGAATACTTTCTCTCTTTTCCTTCTAGGGTTGCTTCAAAATCATCCATTAACATGGTCAGTGCTCTTTCTACAGATGCCATAATACCACCTGCTTTGTGGGGTGTTAGCCATGCATTTTTTAAGGTACGTAATGGCGAGTCTTTTTCTAAGGGCTCCTTATCAAAAACATCCAGCATGGCAAATAGTTCTTCTGATTGTAAGCGTTCTGTTAAAGCCTCCATATCCACTAGGGAAGCCCTACCTACATTTACCAATAAGCCATTCTTCTGTATAGATGCAATTTCTTCCCTTCCTACAAGCTTCTCTGCTTCGCGGGTGTTTGCTGCGCACAACACAATGATTTCGGAGTTTTCAAATAGTTCTTTCTTGTCTACTAATGTTGCGTGATAGCTTTTTGCAATTTCTTGAGGTAAATAAGGGTCATAAGCCCTTAGAGTTGTGTTGAATGGCTGTAACAGTTCTGCCAATCGTTGCCCGATTCGACCAAAGCCAACAATACCTACACGTCTACCTGTCAATTGTCTTTCTAACGGGTCTATATCCATAGGGAAATCTTCAATCCATGCTTCTGTACCTTGGCGCATGGCCATATGGAAATCACTCACTTTTCTTAACCCAGTAAGCATTAATGTGAGTGCCATTTCTGCAACTGCTGGCGACCATGCATGCCTTGCCTCTGATAAAGCAATCTCTTTTTTCAAAAGCACTTTCGCCGTTGGTTTACTTGAATTAATTTGTCCTACATAGCGTAAATGCGGGCACTCTTCTATCATATCGTCACTTAATTCCGGCCAAGACCACATGATAACAGCTTCTGCCCATTTCAAATCCTCCATGATGTCTTCAGGTGTGTTATGGGATGTTTTTCTTATGATTGACCTTTGCTCAATACGCTTAAATACAGGCGCAAGTTTTTCACATCGATAAAACCCCTCTGGTAAGTTGATTAATACCTTTATTTTATTATTATCCATGATGTTTCTCCTTCATTTTCAATTTTTTAAAGTGACTTTCTCGCTGGACTTTTCAGCAGATTTAACAACAGCATCTACCAGCTGTAAGCTTCTATAACCGTCATGGATGCCGCACAAACCATTTTGCTTACCTTCTTTCACTGCATGTATAAATGTTTCCACCTCTTGGTAGTACATATCTCTATTGTCCAAAACCCATTCTCTCGTGGTTTCTTCTCCATTTGTATAGATAAATTCTGCATTATTTGCATCCTTAAAATGAACGGTAACATGTTCACATATGACTGTAAATATGCTTTGCCATTCCCAAGGTACCGCACAGTTAGAAGCCGCTATATTCCCTATAGCCCCTGATTCAAACTTTATAATGGCTGTACTGGTATCTTCAACGGTATAATTGGCCACATGTGTATGGCAAAGATTACCCATTACACCTGTCACCCATTCTGCTTCACCCATAAAATACATGGCTAAATCATACAAATGGATAGCTTGCTCAAGTATCTGTCCACCTGATTTTTCTCTATCTATCCACCAAGGCGTATGCAATGAATGACATGCAAATCGCCCATCAAAAAGTGTGGGTATACCGGCACGACCATCATCAATCATGGCTTTTAGTTTTTCGACAGCAACACCTTGACGCATGTGATAGCCCACACAACTCAACACACCTGATGCGTTAACCGTATCCACCATTGCTTTTGCTTGATCTAGTTGTAAAGCAATGGGTTTTTCAGCAAAAATATGTATCCCTTTTCTAGCAGCTGCTTCTAATTGCCCATGGTGTGCAAATGGTGGTAAACAGATAAATAAAACATCCATGTTCACATCTTCCAGCATGTAGTCAAAATCAGCGAATGCTTTTGCCTTTCCATGGGTATGGGTCTGTGAAAATTCCTCTGCCTCTTCTAGTGTAAGGCCACATACACCCTTAATGTCAACATGCTTTAACTTCAATAAGTTCTTGGCATGGGTCATTCCCATAAAGCCTAAACCCAATATGCCAACGTGTATTGTATCCATGATAATTACCTCCTTATTCATGATATTTTCATGGTCTTATTAATCCTTTTAGTCCAATTTGGCTAATAGCTTTTAGTCTCATTTCTCAAAAAATGTTGTTGCAGAGCCCTTTGGTACATGATAGGTAAACTTTTTTTGATGGGATAATTTATAGTCACCTATAGGCGCATACTGTTCATTAGATGATGTCCGATACCCTTCAAAACAATGCCCACATCCTTCAATGGTCAATTCAATCTCTTTATCCATAGGTGATAGATTAAGCACTAGGAAGGCATTTTTATTGTCTGTATGGTGGGATGAAAAAGCGACCAAACTAAGCTCTGTATCATTTGAACTGACTTTAGCCACGGCCATTTTTGGCTGTCCTGCCCGAGTGATTTGTTTATAAAAATAATAACCAGGCATCACCTCATAGTGGCCTTGTCCATCTAATTTTATAGCTGTTCCAGGATTAGGATCCCCTCCACGCCATCGGGATGGTACTTGGATACACGCCCAAGGAATAAGAGCATTTACCTTGGTGCTGTAAATATTCTGAATGAGCGTATCTAAAAATGGCACATCCATGCCAAGCCAGCTACAGGAAGTACCCCAGGCATGAAGGCTAGGCTTTTTTTCTCGTAATGTATCAATACCTGCGCTTCTTGCATCACCAAACCATCTATAATCTCTATCATCGTAATTGTACCAAGGATAGTTAATAAACGCATGAGACGTAATTAAGCCCAATGCTTGGATAGCCTGATGATTCTCTGCAATAGCATCTGCATAGCCCCAGCGGTCAAATCGGAACCAACTGGATGTTTCACCAGGGGTAATGCCAACATCCTGAAGCTGATGGTGATCAAGAACACGGCGTAATAGAGGCATAAAAGCAACAATTGTTTCTTTCGGCCAGTAACAATTATAGTCTTCACCATGAAAAGCTACTGTCTTTCCATCTGATGGCCACCTGACATGGTCTTCACCTTCATTATGTATACTCATGTAGGTCACTGGCAATCCTTCCTGCTCTTTCAAATATTTTACCCAAGATGCCATGTACTTGGCTAATTCAAGCATGTATTTAGGGTCAAGGTCACGACCACGGACCATCTTTTGCTTGGTCATAAAAGCAGGTGGTTGATAAAGTGTGGTGATTATTTGCAGTTCATAATTCATGGCTTTCGCTTTTTTCAGACCTTCTCTGGCAAAATAACGTGTCCACTGAGTCGTTGTAAGATGATCGTATCGTGTCCTATCCAGTGTATGCATATCTGACGGATCCGTATGGGGTTCATTTTGATGGAAACCATCACAAAACATTTTGATAATACTTGGTTTCAAGCCGTCTTCACCAAAAATAAGGTCGATTATTTCTTGACGTTTTTCTTCAGATAGGGTCTGAAAGCCACCGTAATCTTGAGGCTCCTCTAAGTAATCAGGTGTCTGTGCTGTTTCCACATAGTTGACACCAAACCCATCCCACTCCCTTATGATGTTTTGAAAATTCACATGTCCTTTAATCATGGACATGGTATTCACCTCCATTCATATTTTTCTCTTGTTCCATAAAAGGATGCCTATGACCAGCTTATTTTTATGTTACTTATCCCTTCTGGTCAATAAGAACTACCTTATTTATATCTTACGTAACTTCCAGTCCATGACATATAGTCTCATTTTTACTTTCTTTATCTAAACTTGTACTCTTTTGCCTGACCATCATTTAGCTTGAATTAGTCTGAAAAATATCCTCTATTTTAACCGTTACTCTTTACATCACAATAAGCTATCTTATCTTCATTCACGCCCGCTTTTCCATCACTCATAAATAATGTGATATGTCTTTTTACCGCTCTAAAAACTGCTTCTTCTATCACTGTATACATCTTAGAGTAACTGGGTTTTTTGAATGAACCATGACATAGCTTATGTACTTCAGCCACAATATCTTGTTGAAGGGCTGTTGCTACATTAATTTTCTGAATCCCCCCCTTTACACTTTTTCTAAAATCTTCTTCCGATATACCTGACCCTCCATGGAGTACAAGTGGTACTTCCGTCATTCGATTAATCTCCCTTAAGCGCTGAAACTGTATATTCGGGGACTCCTTATATGCACCATGAGCATTTCCAATGGCAATGGCTAAAGCATCCACACCAGTACCTGCAATGAATGTTTTAACTTCTTGAACATCTGTCAACAACATGGCCAGGTCTTTTGAACCGTCTTCACTTCCTCCAACACGGCCAAGCTCTGCTTCACAGGTAGCATCATAAGTATGAGCAAGGTCTACTGCTATTTTGGATAGATGCATATTCTCCAGCATGGGGTACGAGGCACCATCATACATCACAGAAGAAAAACCTAAATCTAGAGCCTGCTTAATATGGTCCATATCCTCCCCATGATCAAAATGAACAACTACAGGTACCGTAGCATTCTGTGCGGCTTGGAGCATAACCGGCGCCATATAGTTAAGAGGTGCTATATCCAGTTGAACTTGGGCTAATTGAAGAATTATCGGGGACCTCAGTTCTTCTGCCGCACGGATTGCACCCCGTACCGCTTCTATACTTAATGTGTTAAATGCGCCTACTCCATAACCATGGTAATCCGCATGAGCAAGCATACTTGTCATATTGACTAATGGCATAAAACCACTCCTTTTATTTTTTTATATGGATATAAGTTCCTTTTCAAAAATACCCCTAAGATGGGTATAGCGATAAGATGCTGGTGTCATATCTGTAAAAGCTTTGAACACATGATAAAAGTGACTCAGATTATCATAGCCTGCTTCAAGAGCGACTTCTATGATGGGTAACCCTGTATTGACTAACAGCTCCTTGGCATACTGAATACGCTTTTCATTGATATACCTGGATGGTGTTTTATTGAGAAACCTTTTAAAACACTTACAAAGGTATTGATTGCTTTTCCCCGAGATATCTATTAATGCAGGTACTCCTTCCGTAAGTATCGATCTGTCCTTTGCACGCAGCAAGGTCATAAACCAATAAGGCTGTTGGAACTTATATTGTGAACCTTTACTGGAACCATGACCATCTTGTCTGCTTTTCTGTCCATTGATTTTATCCATGACTTTCCTCCTTAGATGAAATAATTACAATTCTGATTCATATAGAACAAGATATCTTTTGTTTTTTGACTTATAATAAACTAATAATCGATTGCGTGCATCATGTAATCAACCATAATCGTGTGAGGTGAACTAAATGAACTATATTCTTATCAATCCAGATGAAATGCGACATAATGTTTTAGGTTGTTACGGTAATGAAGCTGCCGTGACACCCCATATTGATCAATTAGCCCATGAGGGCACATTATTTGAAAATTGTTTTGTTCAAAATTCTGTTTGTACACCATCCCGAATAAGTTTTTTAACTGGCCTATACCCTCATAACCGAGGACATCGAACCCTGTGGCACACTTTAGGCCCTGATGAACCTAATCTCTTTAGAACCTTAAAGGAAAATGGCTATGCTATACATATTTGGGGCAAAAATGATGCATTTAGCCCAGAAGCTCTAGCGTTATGTGCCACAACCATCAATAAGCATCATGACATGAGCAACTACTCCTACCACAGCAAAAGGCGGAATCCATTAGGGGAATTAGGTGATAATAGCTTTTTATATGAGAATGAGCCGACAACCATTAAAGAAAACAAAGACTATGGATTTATCAAAGAGGCCATTAACTTTCTAAAGAGTAAGCCAGAAAATCCATTCTGTGTTTATCTTGCCTTGGATAACCCCCACCCGCCTTATAAAGTCAATGATGATTTTATCGATACCATTGACATGGACAAGATTCCTGAATTGATACCTTACATGAAAGACGGTACACCTGACTTTCATGGGTTAATTCGAGACTATAGGGGTCTTGACCAACTGGATAATGCCTATTTAAAAGAAATCATGAAAGTTTACTTGGGCATGACTACCATGGTGGATTGGATGGTTGGTCAACTCTTGCATGCCGTTGAAGCCTATGGTTACGACCAGAACACAACCATTATCTTTTTTAGCGACCATGGAGATTATGCTGGTGACTATGGCTTAGTGGAAAAATGGCCAAGTGGGTTTGAAGATGCTTTGCTGCATATACCTTTTATTGTGAAAGCTCCTGGTTATAAAAAAGGTAATGTGATGAAAGCACCTATTGAAACCTTTGACATGGTTGCCACCATCCTTGAATTATCCAATATCGACCCTCACTATAGCCACTTTTCTAAAAGCTTGGTACCACAGTTAGAAGGAGTAGAAGGGGATTTAGACAGGACCGTCTTTGCAGAAGGGGGCTATGATGAATCGGAGCCTCATTGCTTTGAAGGCTATGGCGTTGGACAGGATATACGGCTTGATGAAGATATGGATAACATCTATTACCCGAAAGTGCTTCAGCAGCAAGAAGTACGCGAAAGTGTCTGCCGTTCTGTGATGGCAAGAAACCTAAACTATAAACTTGTCAGGCGCTCTTCTGGAAAACACGCGTTTTATGACCTTCATAACGACCCTCAAGAGCTTCATAATGTGTATGGGGTGGAAGCTTACTGGCAACAACAGTATGCCTTAGAAAATAAACTGATGGACTGGTACTTAACCACTTCCGATACCGTGCCTTATGAGCGACAAATTCGTCATTTTGATCCTGCTGTCAGTATGGCATTAAATAAAGCTGACAACAGCTTCTAAAGGGATGCTATGGACAGCCTTGCTATCTCATTATTCAGGAGATAGAAGGCTGTTTATCTCCACTTACACGCACCAACACCAAAAGACATGGCTTAAATGTCCTCACCATGTAATCGGATTTTTCCATGGGGGTATTGAGCAACCCATGTTTTAATTCGCTGTAAGGATGCTTTATCATCCATGTTTTCAAGGTTCTTAAGAATATACTCTGCTTGAATGCGCTTAGCTTTTCCTACACCATAATGATGATACGGTAAAAGCTCCACATAAGCCACATGGTGGTATTTCAGACTCATCTCGCAGATAGCTCTTATATGGATCTCATTATCATTAATGGTTGGAATAATGGGGCATCTTCTAATGATTACTGTTGTTTTCGCTGTAGATTCTTGGATCTGCTCATCTAACCATTTGACGTGTCCCTCTACCTGATCGTAGTCACAGCCTGTTAATGCTTTTAACTTCTTTTTGTCGAAATACTTATAATCCATCATAAAGATGTCCACATATGGCAGTAATTGCTTATATTGTTTCCTTTCACCATATCCAGCTGTTTCAATAGCTACATGGATGCCAGCCTGTTTGGCCTTTCTAGCCAATGCAAGGGTAAACTCAAATTGCAGCATCGGTTCACCACCACTAATTGTTAGACCTCCACCAGATGCCTTATAGTAATCCATATCTTGAATAACACTTGCCATGACATCATCGATTGTGACCACATAACCCATCACATGTTGCTTCCCTGTTACCTCATCCATGGCTACCTGAGGCTCCATTTTGATGGACTCTGGGTTATGGCACCAGGGGCATTTATATGGGCAGCCTTTCAGAAAAACGGTGGTTCTTATGCCTGGCCCATCATGAAAACAAGCCCTGGCTATTTCTAATATTATGCCTTTCATCCTATCACCTAATGGCATGTGCGACTTATAATTTCATTTTGTGTCTCTCGGTCAATGTCAACAAATCGAGCGCTAAAACCACCAACCCGTACAATAAGGTTGCTGTGTTTTTCTGGCTCTTTCTGTGCCTCTAATAACATGGCTTGGTCAACCACGGTTATCATCAATTGACTACCACCTATACGATTAAAATAACCTGCAAAAACAGCTTTCACTTTATCACGCTCTTCACGGAATAACCGAGGGGACATTTTGATATGTTGAACAAAGCCTCCATGAATATCAGGGCGCAGCTTGGATATTGAATTGAGCATAGCGGTTATGCCATTTTGATCCCTGCCGCTATGGGGATTATTCCCAGGATTCAAGTATTCCGAATACTTTCTGCCATCATACGAAGCGCCTGTTTGCAGGCCCCACAAGGTATTGGTATTGTTGTTAATATTGACAGCCAAAAAACTATCAAGCCCATAGTGGGATGCACGGTCTTTAATATACGAGCAAGCAAATGCATGAAAATCTATGCCAATGGCATCCACATAGTTATTGTCATTACCGTATTTAGGGGCTTGCAATAAGGCACTTTGTATGGCTGTACTGCCCTTGAAATTCCTATTTACAGCCCTTACAACTTCTTGTAAGCTATAGTGCTGGTCATCAAATACCACCTTATTAATGGCTGCAAGTGAATCAATGACATTGACAAATCCATAGAATTCATTAACACCGCCAACATGCTGAATGCCCCCATCCAATATGGGTTTGCCCTTCTCCATACAATCAGCCATTAATAAACTGGCATAAATAAAAGAAGATGCTTCACTCATGTATTGATAAGATGCTTGCTGAAAAGCCAATGTGATATCCAGTAGATAGGTCAAGTATCCGTAATAACTGCGTGTCACATCATCAAAGGTTAACAGGTGATTCAGTTCATCGAAGGTATGCTTGCCGCCACGATATGTGCCATCAAAATTGTCATACCCTTTATTCAGAGATAGCTGTAATGCCTTAACCATATTAATCAAGACATTTGGTGAACCTGTGCTTTTCCCCCATAACATATATTCCCCACAACCATAGGGCACATAATCACAGGCGTCTTCTTCCGTCACACCTAATGCTTTTGCAACAGCTGGTACATTCACGGCATCATTGTAAAGCATGGGAAACGTACACCCTTGTTCAATGGCATGAAGCGCTAGATCATATAACCATTCTGGTACAGACTCATCCAATCGAAGGGATAGCTGAGGCAAAATCAGTTTCGTGTTCATGGTTGCCTTAATGGCACATTTGGCAAATAGGTTGGATGCTTTTATGTTATGCCGTCCTCTGCCTCCAATAATCACCCGACCATTCACCTTATGGGATACATCATGGATGAGCTGCCATAAACTCTCTAAATAATGTATACCAGTAGCTTCTGAAATCAATCCCCTTTCAATGTCCAATGCCAAATAATCACCAAGAACCATATCCAACCGTCCATAATTCAGAACTCCTGATAATTGGCTGTATAAAAACATGAGCTGGATGGCTTCATGGAAACTGCTTGGTGGCTGGTCATAGATATGATGGAGTGTCTGGTCCATGAGATCTTCATGAGGATGAGGCTGTTGTTGATTAAGGCTTATGCAGGCTTGAATGGACTGCTGCAATAGGTCAAGAGCATCTAAGCCACTGTGGTAAAAATCTTTTTGTTCATCCGTTAGTCCACTTTTACGTAGATGCGTCAAGAGTTTTTTCTTCAACCCTTCTATCCCCCATTGCAAAAGGGGTCGATAATCCAATTGTATCCCCGATAATCGCATAAGCCCAATAATGGGCGTACCCATTTTTTCAATATCTGGATCAAAAAAATCTAAGTCATGTTCCTCATTAAAAGCCTTTATCATTTGCGTATTGGTATCTTCAATTGCCCAATAATCAATCAGCTTATCGATACGTTTGTGTAATGCCTTCTCCTCTGTTTCGCCTTTCAATCGTTCCAGAAAATCCTGTCGTCCATAGTAAGAAGGCCCGTTTTTATAGTTTCCTCTTTCAGGTTCTCCTGCGCCCAGCATGCTGAGATCACCACCCCCTAAATGGGCAAATTCTAAACCTATACCAACTGGAAGCTGTATGTATCGCCCAACAAAATAATCCTCTTTCTTAGGTGGCACAAAAACAGCTGGAAACAGTATCTTCATACATGTGATTTCTCGCTGACCTTTCGATAAATCTGCTGTTCCCTTATACGTTTCAGTAAACTTTTCCATCAGCTCTATTTTATCCATTAGCTTCACGTATTTCCCTCCTTCTCATCCACCATGGTAGGTATCCGTTGGATACGAGGGTCTGTAAAAATATCTAAGGCATCTCGCGACTGGGTTGAGAATTCCGAAATAACCGCACCTTTTTCTCCTGCCTGAAACCAATGCTTCGTATGGGGTAAAAGGGTATATTGTTCACCTTCCTTTAACCGTATTTCATGGGATTCATGGGCACAATGGTTATGACCCTCTGGATGAAGGCGTTCTCCATAAGCCTCTTTTTCACTTTTTACGTATAGATTTACCTGACCATAACGGCAACGAAAGGTTTCTTCTTTTCCTGGTTCTAAGTGACCATCTTCATGTTCATAGGGTGGATGGATATGTTCAGGACAAATCTGATGGGGAAGGAGGACCAACTCTTTTGCACATACTCTACTGGTGTTGACATAGGTTACAATGGCTAGACCCACTTCTTCAAAGTTACCAAGACCAAAATCAACAATTTCTATATTGTGAATCTCTAGGGGTGTTAATACAATATGTGCTTTCTTAAGATAGTTTAATGCTTGGTTTTGATACGCTGTCACTTGTTGACAATTCATACCTGTCCCTCCCTGCCTTTTATAAATTGAAGTATCTTTTCTTGTGATGGGATACCGGATGAAGCACCAACCTTAGATACACAATGAGCACCCACTGCATTGGCAAATTGTGCTGTTTTCTGAATGGGCCATTTCTGTAACAAACCACTTAAAAATCCAGAAACAAAGGCATCGCCAGCACCTGTTGTATCAATTGCGTCGACGGTGTATGCAGGCATATAAAAGGATTCTTCATTGGTTTTTACGTAGCATCCCTTTTTGCCTTGTTTGATCACAACACCTTTAGCTCCCTTTTCCATAAAGTATGCCGCCATCTTCTGCTCATTTTTTAGACCACTTAACATCTCTGCTTCCTCTTGACTTGGAATAAATAAATCAAGGTACGGTAAAACAGGAGCCATGCTTTTCATCCATCTGTCAGTAGAATCCCATGCCGTATCCAATACAGTATAGATACCCAAGTCTTGGGCTTTCTTTAACACATGAGCTGTTTGCAAACCATCAAAGGTTGCCATTAATAAGGCCCCGCCTATAAAGAGAATTTTTCCTTTTTTAAGCATTTCCCAATCCATATGGCGGTCACTGAACATCCCATTTGCCCCTGTTGTATGTAGAAAACTTCTTTCTCCTGTATCATTAACAAAAACAATGGATGATGAAGTGCCAGTGGTTTTGCATCTTTTTAATCCTGCTGTATGCACCTTTGCCTTGTTCAGTTGTGTTGCTAAGAAGTCTCCCATACCATCTTCACCAACCAATGCCATAATGCCAACATCTTCACCCATCTTGGCTAAATCAATAGCCGTGTTAACCGCACACCCGCCTGTATGCATGCTGATGCTCTCCACAAGTTCCAGTTTTCCATCCTCAGGCATTCTATGGATACCTTCGGTTATGATGTCTACTGTGGCAATACCACAACAGATAATATCAGCCATTCTATCACCTCTATCCTATGGGTTTTACTCTCTTTGAACGAATTGATTCATGGCACGTTTCTGATAGAAACAATCCCGTTATTTGCTTACATAAAGATTCTGGTTAATTATTCATAAATAACGATAAACTGGTTATCCATCACAATACGTAGATAAACCTCGTCTAAACCAGTTTTTTATCATGATAGATATTAATTTTTCCATCTCTTAGCTGGAGGCTATACATGGTGCTCACCTTCATATTGGGGACAGTCTATGGTTACACCTTTCGGTCCTAATAAGGCAACAATTTTTCCATCTTGAATCTTCACATGAACAGTGCCTTTCGGTGTGCTGACTGATCCTTCTATATTTTTTACATAGGAGCATATGGGGTCAACTGTAATAACATCCCATCCAGGAACTGCAGGCCGAACACCTAGAAAGCTTCTGGTATATTCATATAGTGGGAGTGCACTCCATCCATGGGAATCGCTTCTTTGCCTAAAGGGTCGTTCAGGTATTGTGGTAAGATTCAAGTCCAGCAAGCACTTCCACATATCCCATAGTTTCTCCGTTTCATGGTAAATGCCCGCTTTTTCTAATGCTCGAAACATAAAAAAGGTTAGTGGAAATGAACACTTGAATATGGAATCCGTGTGTAAGGCTGTGGTGAGCATTTTCTTAGCTTCTTGACCCTCTTTCGCTTGGGCAAGTACTGCGAAAAGTTGAGCATGTTGACTATAGGTATCTGAAGTTGGTCCTTCTTTATACATACCTGATTCATTCACCCAGCAATAGATGTTAAGCTGTGCAATGATGGCATCCGCTCGACGATGGTATTCCTTAGCCACATAAGGCCGCTCTGCCACTTCCATCAATTCAGCGGCTACCCTTAAGCTATAGGCATATAAGAAATTATGTGCTGTGGATGGCCCATACTGACATGCATTAGGTACACCTGTATCCCAGCCTTCAACCCAATCAATAAATTCCCAATGCCCTATGTTTTCGATAAGCCCTAGAGAACCGATTCGCCTGTCGTACCAATCCAATATGGTATCGATTGTAGCTCTTAATCTTTTAACAAGGGCCTTATCGGCTGTTTGCCAATAATAGTCATGAACCATTTTAATCCAGTACAATGCAAAGGATGGAATGACTTGTATCTTATCGGATGGGTAACTGCATTGCAGTATCCCTTCTGGTAAAAGGGATTGTTGGAAATCCATGATTGCCTTTTTGGGAAGCCCGGTATCCTCTGATACAGAAAAAACAAATAATGACTCCAGTAAAGAATCCAGTGTGTATTGTAGCTGTTCATAATAAGGACCATCGGAATAGTATTCATGCATATTATTTTTTAAAGTACGTAAGGCCATATCCCATAGCTGATTAATCCAAGCTTCATTGGACGTCACATGTGAATGTTCCTTTAATGGATAACCCGTTTTGACATAATGGATATCTGACAGTTCAAGAGGTTGTTCTTTTGTTTCCACTTCAATGCGGACATAGCGAAATACACGATACCAAAAAGTTTCAAAATGATCATGGTTGCCTGATGGATAAAAGGTGTCAACATAGCCTCTCAAATGTCCATTGACACAGTCGTCTCGAATACCTTTCACTTGTTCAAAACCATTCTCACTTAAAATATAGCTTTCACTGTATAATATTTTAACCATAGCGTCACTGCCATGAATGGTGGATAAGTGAAAGAAACCTGTGACCAGTTCACCTGCATCCACTTCCATCACCCGCTTAGAAAAAGGTGGTATGGTGTCACCCCTATTCATGGAAAACGCGGGGGTATCGTTTAATTTGATTGGCATTTCCTTAACAAATGTGCCTTTTTCTTCTTGCATGAATGGTATGGGACGTTCTTCTAAATAGAATGAAGGAAACACACCATGAGGCATACTGCCTTGATCATGTTTAATGATGGTATCATGCCACTGTTCTTGATGGATGGATAAGCCCTTAAAGTCCAATGGCACTTTTATGCCTTCTACTGTTTCCTGGGACGCACCTAACCAAAAAGTATAAGGATAGGCATGCCAAGTGGTAGCCGTATCTTGGTGGCATAGCCATGTAGCATGACCTGTTGTCACGTCGTGAATAGTATGACCTTTCTTATTCACACATTTGCCTGACAAGATGAAAAGTGGACCAGCAGCATTGGAAAATGCCTTATGGGGGCCTGTTTTATCTTTATCAACGCCTTCTCTAGCAGGATAAGTAACCACTTTTGCTACCATGACATTAGTACCTTCTTTTACGTAATGAGAAACATCCATGGTGTCATAATAGTGATACCACCTATCCCCATTACAGGGTCCATAACCAACAGATTCGCCATTAAGCCATAGCCTATAACGGCTATTCGCTGACAGAGAAATCTTAAGTTGACATGGCTCATCCATGGAAAATGTGTGCCGAAAGTAAACCACTTCTATTTTGTCTTTGTCATAGCTTGGGGGAGCTATCCATGTGGCCTGTGATAAGCTGGTTTTTTCTAAATACATCTGTAAACTCCTTTACATTTTTATGTGGAGATATAGCAAATCTCTCCTTATTGGTTCAGTAATTTTTCACCTTGTCTATTGGGGCTTCTGGGCTTGCTCATCAGAATATCATAGCAAGAGCTATAGGCATCATGGCCTTCATATATCAGCTTAATGTGAAGTAATCCGCCTGCTTCATAATCTGCAAGGTTACAGCGAACCGTTGGGCCTTGTCGGTTCATCATGGGTTCAATCCCATGGAATTCCCACGTTAATAGGTAGACTTCCTTCTCTTCATCTTGCAGGTAACACCTGATGCTGCCTGCTTCAATGGCTCCAAATGAATTGTTTAACACCCAGATTTCAAAAGATAACGTTTCGTGAGCATGCCAAGAGAACTTCGGTATCCTTGCACTGGCTAAAACAGGGCGGCATGCATCCTTCACAGCATAATAAGCAGGTTTTGGTTCATAAGGATAGTTAAGGATACTGTTATTAGCCGCTGTTGGCCAAGGCTCATTGTAACACCAATTCAAGGCCATTGAACAACGTGGTTTTTGGCGTCTGGCTTCTTCATAGATACCTTTATAGGCTATGCATTGCAGCAGTTGACCTTTCTCCAGCATCTCATGAAGGCTGATGGTTTCTCCAAAATACCTCTTTATGGTTTCCATTAGAAACCAAGTATCGTTACCCCCAACAGGCCAAGCACCTATGGCGTGATGGTCCTCCCAAGCCGTGCCTTCTATGGGTGTTTGTAGCTCATGAGCTGGAATAAATGTTTTCAGATAGTCATAAGTGGATGGTGATGGGCATCCGAATTCCGTATAGGCTGTATGATCAGCTTCTATCATGGCCTCCAACACATCTTGGTCATTGTTATATTGAAAAAGATAATGACCATGCCCCATACCGGATAAAGGTGATGTCATAAGAAAAGGTGTCTCTCTATCCAGCTCATAGCATTTAGCGTTTAGAAGCCGAAGTGCATGAGATTGCTCTGTCATACCTGACCAAGCATTAAAGAGCTCATTACCGCCACACCAGAGCACCAAACTCGGGTGTTTTTTTAATCGCTTAATAATGGAGACTGCTTCTTGTTCCAGTATATCCAGGTAATGAGGTGTACTTTTATAGTCATTACAGGAAAGTGGAAATTCCTGCCAAACCATGATGCCATAAGCATCACACAGCTCATAGAATACATCTTTATTAATAATACCCCCACCCCATACCCGAAACATGTTCATATGTGCTTCATAGCCCAGTCGAACCAGTTCGTGATATGTTTCTGCTGTGATAATACCTGGGAAAATCTCAGGGTTAACCCAGTTGGTGCCTATACAAAAGACGGTCTGGTGGTTGATTTCCATAGTAATGGGTGGGTTACTTCTTGATTTGGGAAAGTTCTGTGGCTCTTCCCAAGCTTGCTCGTGCATGATTAACTTTACTTTTCGAAATCCTATTTTTCCTTTTTTACGATCACTTATTTGCTCCAGATCACTTAATAATAATTCCCACCCATACAATGTAGGGTCCCCATAACCATTGGGCCACCATAGTTTCACGTTATCAACGGCCATGGCTATGGATACCTGTTTATCTTTAACCATTATTTCTTGCTTACGGATCATTTGCTGCTTTTCATCTCTCAACACCAGCTGTACCTTTTTATTAGGCTGAGATAACGTAATATGGAATGTTAGGAAAGCCTTTGTGAGTGTGTCATCCAAATCATAATGGTGCTCCACATGCTGAATATAGGAAGCCTGCCGTACTTCAAGATACGTGTCATCCCATATACCAGAAGGAATCAGCCTTGGGTGCCAATCCCAGCCATAGCTGACTGCTGGTTTACAACATTGATCTGCTTGTTGTCTGCCTTCAGCGCCTTTTCTTTTGGGTACGGGATAAAGCCAGATTTCTAATAAATCACCAGATTTTGCCTTACCTGTCATATCCAACTCAACAGGTGTAAACATGCCCTCCTGACTGAATATCTTTTGATGATTCAGGTATATTTCAAAGTGATAATCAATGCCTTTGGATACAAAAAATAGTTTATCACCCTCTTTACATATAGGGATATCTAATGTTGTCTCATACTTCCAATACACATCTTCCATCCATGCATACTGCTTGTAATGATCGGCATACTTGTAATCTGGCAACCCTTCTGCTTTAGCAACATCCAGTTGAACAGCCCCTGGAACGGATGCTTCCAGCATTCTCTCGCATTGCCCATATTTTTCTTTCGACCACCCTACTTGCCAATCCAATTGGATTCGATTCATAACCAAGACACCCTTTCTCTGTTCTCCATATATACTCTAGAATTATCCATTAACTTCCTACATGGATTAGACCATCTATTTTAATCTTAAAAAAAAGACCCTTTTTTTTATATAGTCTATTTTTTACTTCTATTATCTATTATTTGTTTCTCTTTAAGATAATTCATGTCTAATTATTAATCATGAACTTGTATTTCCTAGGGTTGGTTCTGGTATATATTCCAATTCACTGAATATAATATGTAGAATGCACATAATTTAATAGTAAGGTCTTTGCTATTCAATTTATTAAAGGGAGAGATTTCATGGGCAACACCCGATATCACAAAACCTTAATCAAACGTGTCTTTATCCTTTGTCTAGGACTTCTACTGCTCTTACAGGGATGCAGGCATACGAATGATGATATTACATATGTCCCAGATACCTCATCTGAAGGTAACATTACTCAAAATCTGGATCTTCATGCATCAGCCAACTTTGATGCTTATTTGAATGATCTATTTGTAGAATACATTACTTCTTCACCTCTAGAAATGTCCTTATTGATATCCTCGCCTGAACAGTTTGGGCTTGAAGATACATCGGACCTGCTTGACGACTATAGTGATGAAGCTCTGGACCAACAATACGAGAACATGCGGCAAAATCTTAAAACCTTAGCCACATTTAATCCTGATAGTTTAACAAAGGACCAACAGTTATCCTATCGCATTATTAAGTATTATCTTGAACTGAGTCTTGAAGGTGAGGCTTATAAGGATTATGTGTATAACATTAAACATACATTAGGTTTTCATATAGGTTTACCTATCACCATGGCCCAAATACCCATTGAAACAAAAGAAGACGCTCATAACTTTATTAAACGTCTTCAAAAATTTCCTACATCCGTTAAGCAGCTTATGGATGGCGAGAAACTAAAAGCTGAAAAAGGTTATATACAACCTGAATATATATCCGATAAAGTCATTGAGCAATGCAGCGCATTTATGACCGCTCCAGAAGACAATTTTCTGTATCTTGCTTTTAGGGACTATGTTGATAAACTTTCTGATGCTTCTGATGGGGAGAAAAAAGAGATTAAAGACCTGTGTTTAAAAACCATGGAAGACTATGTTTACCCTTCCTATACAAGAATCATGGAAGAGCTAAAAGCCATAAAATCTCAAACCATGATTACATCAGGTATTTACACGTTCCCAAAAGGCAAAGATTATTATGCTTATCTTATTAAAGCTCATACAGGTACAGATATTACCCCAGAAAATTTGTTTGACTGGGCTAACAGTACTTTTTTAAAAACATCTGCAAGAATGCAAGCCATCATAAAACAGAATCCCGATCTGGACCTAATGAACATTCAGCCCCCTGAGTTTAAAGATTTTAATGAACTCTATGCTAAATGTAAGTCCATTGCCGAAGATCAATTTAATCCTTACGATATACCCGATATTCATAATCGAACCATTCCATCCTATTTAGAAAAAGATTTACCTAGCGCATTTTATTTACCTGTCAGTATTGATATGAAAAAATACGGCAATATGTTTTTACAGAACGCCTTATACAAAAAACTAGATACAGGCAATTTTATTGTGGTTTGCCACGAAGGAATTCCCGGACATCATTTTCAATTTTCCATTGCCTATCAACAGGCGGCTATACCCAATATTCGCAAAGCCCTCAATTTTTCATGTTACACAGAAGGTTGGGCTTCTTATGTAGAAGGTCTAGCAACCAACGCCATTGACTATAAGAATCCACTCATTAATGAGCTCATGATCTGTAACCTAGACGCTTCCTATGCCCTATTAACTTTGGTAGACCTGTATCTTCATTATTATGGAGCACCTCGTGAGGAAATCGTGAATAATTATTATGTGTACTTTGGTGATCAGGTTGAAGCCATTGTCGATCGTGCAATTGCCAATCCAGGAGAAACCTTACATTATGCTTATGGACGATATTTTATGAATTACCTTCGTGATAAAACGGAAGAAGCTCTAGGCGATCAATTTGATATAAAAGAATTCCACCATCAGATTCTTATTAACGGTGAAATGCCTTTATTTTTATTAGAGGAATATATTGATACTTATATTCAGGAAAAACAACAAAATATGTCATAATCCTTCTATTCTATATGGTTTATCTTAATTATACTATATTTTCTACAATAATCTCCTAAATCTGACTACTTCGCATTTTTAGGAGATTTTATCTTATAATTTATTGAAAAAGTTGGTAATATATGGTAACATTAAGTGAGCTATAGGAAGAAGGTGATTTTTTGATTATCATTGCCGACGAATGCCCATTAGTTCGTTTAGGCCTAATGAATCTCGTTAACCATGAAAAAATAACGGATAAAGTTGTTGAAGTGGATAATCTGGACACCTTAGTGCTTTTATGCCAAAAGCAACCCATACATATGATCCTCTATGGATTGAATCATCATTTTGATGCATTTTTTGATTGCTTGCACCAGCAACAGGACATCTTCAAAGATATAAAAATATTAATGTTGGAAAACTGTTTGGACTACACCACTTTCAAGAAAGTGAGGGGCATGAATATTCATGGGTATGTATTAAAAAATGCAGACACACAGGACATTATCGATGCTCTTCATATTGTCAATCGGGATAAACATTATTTTGATTATGATATTTTAACCAAGCTTGATGAAATTAACGCTTCTATAGACAGTCGACTTACAAAAAGAGAATACGAAATCTATTCCCTTGTATCGAAAGGTATTAGCAATGCTCAGATTGCGGCCAAGCTCTTCATATCTCCAAATACAGTCAAAAAACATGTCAGCAGTATCTTAAATAAACTACACCTTGAAGACAGAAAACAAATTATACTCCAACGTTACAAAACCATTGTTTAACAAGGGGGATTGTATGAAATTATATCGGTTAAACACACTGATTATAGCCTTATCACTTATTACGGTCATCGGTATAATGGGTGTGGGGTATGCACAATGGACGGATGACTTACATTTATTTGGAAAGGTTTCAACAGGTTATGCTTCCATATCACTAGGTGACCCTTATACCAAGTCTATACCCTCAGCTATGTCGATAACAAAGCCCGGTGATATTAAATATCCATTCACCATTACCAATACAGGTACAGTACCCATGAAGCTTGCATCCAAATCAGATAATATTGATTTTGAATGTGATGAACTCATTTCCGGTGGAAATGCTACAGGTTACATTGTAGCAAGCATACCTGATGGTTTATATGGTCGTTACATCGAAGCATTAAACGGAACTGTGCGTATGGTTGCACTTAATGATAGTTGGTTTCAAGATATTGACGTAACAGCATCCTTACATGTCAATATTCAAAAACCTATAAAAAAAGTGGTTGTAAAACCAATGCCAGAATCTAAAAAACCTACCCCAAGTCATGAAACAGATTTATCCCATGACAAAAACCTTAATACGGACACACAAAAAATGACAAGCACAATAAGTGAATAAGCTTTTATAGACAGTTGAGGTGATTATCCTATACATGAATTATTTCCAATCACGTTATATCAAAACGTCCCCACGAACAAATGCTCTGTTATTATTGGGGACTTATGTATTCACCGTTACAAGTCCGTATCATATCATGCGTTATGTGAACCCAAAAGAACAGCAGAATATACAACTCATTCTATTTGTTCTGCTATGCGTGTTTGTTTATTTTATACCCAGATGGACCCATGGACTGAAACTCAGACATCGTTCTTTTGTTATATGGTGGGCTTTCATCTTTGGTTTTTTTTATTTGATTATACAGGGTTTAGCCGGCCTTTTCTTTTCATTTGGTAAAAGTCCTTTTGATCAGCATTTTCTAAGTATCCTGAAGAACTGCTTCACTTTTGGCCTGCCTCTCATATGTCGGGAACTTGTAAGAAGTTATTGCATTAACGGTAATCCCCATGGATCGAAAATTAGGACAAGTATACTCTTAATCGGTATCTTTACCATACTGGAATTTACCCTTTCAAAATACAGTGGTATAACCACCTTTCAAGAGTTTGTGATGTTTTTAGGTCAATATTTTTTGCCCAGTTTATGTAAGCAAACGCTTTTAACCTTGTTTGCCTTCTTAGCTGGTCCAGTACCTGCTATTATTTATAGTCTGATGATTGAATTTCCACCTTACATACTACCCATATTACCTGACCTCAATTGGTTAGTTTCGGCTTTTATCGGTATCTTAACACCTATATTTTCAATCATTGTTCTTCAAGCATTAGCCAAAAAGGAACTTAAACAGCCTGTAAAAGCTCATGAAAATGAGAACCCGCTAACATTAACTATAACCATTATCCTCTCAATCGTTATCATCTGGTTCGCTTCTGGTGTATTTTCCATCTATCCGTCAGTCATTGCAACAGGAAGCATGGAACCAATGATTTATCCAGGAGACGTCATCTTGGTTCAAAAAATAAATGAAAAGAATATACAGTTATTAAAAGAAGGGGATGTCATACAGTTTCAAAGAGGGGATATACTCATTTCCCATCGGATCATTGAACTGGTTCATGAACATCAACAAGTGGTTTATCGAACCAAGGGAGACAATAATTCAAGTGAGGACTCTGAACTGGTAACCCCTGAAAATGTTAAGGGCATTATTAAGCATGTCATTCCAAAAATTGGATGGCCCACACTCATATTAAAGCAAAATAACGATGTGGATACGGGTGACCTAGAATTTTAAAATGATCAACCAACATATCTATATTTACTAGAAAGAAGTTTCCTTCGTACAAATGAAAACGACCCTATCTCATTTGTTAAACTGAGCACTTTACTTGTATAAGATAAAAAGAGGGCTGATTGCATAAAGTGCTTTTGCAATCAGCCCCATATTTATCTTAATCCTCATAACCTTTCAAGTTACTTTGAACAAATTCAAGTTGGAATTGATACTGACCATCCTTTAACTCTGTAGCGTCATTAGGAGCATGTACATCTAAGAATGCCCCAATACGTAATGTGATACTTTCACCTGTTTCAATTTCCAGTTCATTTAGTTTTGTTGCCATGGCACCATAGGATTTATCTAATAGATCCCCCTGATTGATTAGTTTAGTAAACTTAAATCGTCTTCCAAAGAATGTGCCATCATCAATGAAGAACACCTTTGCCCTCATATTATCAAACATACTGTCGTCGCCAGTAATTTCTGTGAATTTTGCTGCTTTAATCATAACTGGAACCGTACCATTATTGGTAATGGTAAATTCCTGATACGCTTCTAACCCAGGGAACATATTGCCATAACTAAACGTAATGACTCTTCCATCTGTTATAACCGCTTTGGCTTGATCCTTTATGTTGTACTTTACGATATCTGCTGCATCCACAGGGTCCCAGTCAAGTTTATCAATATGCCCATTCCAATACTGAAAATGTATATTAGGACTTCCATTTGTTTCACTAATATCAAGCTTAAGTTGTCCTGTATTTACCGTACCTGTTATTATAAAATCTTGTGTCCAAACTGCATACCCAGCACCCATTAAAGCAACTGCAACTGCCAAAGCTATAGCCATTATTCTTGTTTTTTTCATACTATTCCTCCCACGTTTTTAGTATTACAATATTTCCCAGAATTAATTGTAGCACATGTCCTATCGAAACACATCACACCTAAGTAGAGTTTAATTACTACTATTTCATAACACATATACTACTTAAGTAGTAAATTAATGAAAAACTCGCAAATCATACCATTAAATATTTAATATGTGTTATAATCAACAACAACTATATCATGATGCATGGACACCTATTTAATTCTACATACAATCCAGAGGGAGGCTGATAAATGCTATGAAGATACACTTAGCCAAAGACATCAAGTTCATGTTAACTGTTATCTCGTCTATTGGTATAGGGTTAGCAGTGTTCTATCTGATATATACCATTCAGACACCCCATAGCCATACCCAAGAAACGCTTCTTTACAATTCAAACAGTCAGTCATGGTTTGATTATAAAGTACAGCTGATGCCGAACCCTATATATAGCCTTAGAACAATGGAACGGGATAAAACCTATATATCAATCTTCACAGATACCATTGATATCTCATATACCTATCAATTCAATGGTAGTGAGCCTTCTCACATCAATGGAAGTTATGTCATTCGACTTGTTATGGAAGGCTATAGCGGACATGATAAAGATTTTGTATCCTTATGGACAAAAGCTTACCCACCTGTTATAACCCATGATTTTACTGAAGATGATAGCGGGTATAGCATTCAAGAACATTTCCAAATACCTCTTAATCACTACCTTTCTTTCATTAACCAATTAGATGACGCTTTTCCACTTGCATCTAATAGACGATTAAAGGTGAGTTGTGATTTAATGATGACCGCTGAAACCCAACATGGAACCATTGAAAACACCCATACAAATACATTGATTATACCATTAACACCTAATTTTTACGCCATATCCGGCAACCTAATCGATGAAAAAGCTAGTCCCATAACCAGCATGGAAGAAATAGTTATACCAGTATCCACAGGTAAAATCATCTTCTTATGTTTACTTATTTGTCTTTTCATCCTTGGACTGATTTCCAGCATCTTTTTCATTGTACCTATAGCAGTTAATGAAAAAGAAAAAATCATTCAGGCAATCTTCAAAAAGTATGGCAGTCGTCTGATTGCTTTACACATGCAAATGGAATCAATCATGGTGGATAAGCCTATTGTGTATGTGTGTACTTTTGAAGGATTGGTACGTATGAGTGATGAACTTGTACAGCCTATTATGTATAAAGAGCAACCATCCAAAGTGGACATTGACCGTTTCTATGTCAACCATGATGATACGCTGTATTGTTATGCATTCGACCTTGATCCTCTCCTATCACAGGAACAACAGCACCTGCTGACAATGGTACATGATAATCGTGTTAACGGTTAGTACATATGACTAATCAATGCTTATGGACCTGTTTAGAGAACGAAGTAACGATGACGTATCTTGTAAAGCAAGTTGTTTCGTTAAGAAAGTATCCTTGACGCTTCTGAAAACGCTTCTATTTCATATGCTATATTCAAAGAACTTTCTTATAAGACAAAAAAAGGAACTGCTCCCTTTCAGCTAGAAGCAGCTCTCTGTTATTCAACCTTATATTTAGTTTTATTGAAAAACGTAAGAAATAATCCTAGACTGAGTAATACGATGCTCACGCCTATCAGCACATCACCATCAAGTAAAATACCCATCTTAGGGATGCTGTCATCAATGACAATGATTTCAGATGGCTCATGGGCTGGATCGGGTTGTGGTATAACAGAAGGTTCTGCTAATGGTATGGGTTCTTCCGGTATTTCTATAGGGGGTTCTATGGGTTCAGTAGTAGGTTCTGGCTGGCTTATTCCATGGTGTATGGATTGGTCAGGTTGTGATTCCGGTTGCGGGTCTGGTAGTGGATTATAGGGTGTATGTTCAAAATAAAAATGTATATCAAATGTTACCTTCATATGTTGTGTCAGGTTATTGGATTCTGGTAACAAAGCTAAACGGACATGAAACGCATCACCCGTATAGGCTTCAAAAAAAGTTTTAACTGGCGGTATGTACAAGCTCCCATTAAATAGATCTTGACATAACCCTTCAAAAATAACCTGATGGTCATGGGTTAGTTTGAAGGCTGCTGTCTTTACAAACTCCTTATATGCTTCATCTCCAGGCTCCAGTATGGTTTGGTTTTTTATGACCACGAGATGATCTAATTGAATGTGCTTTAGTTCAATCTGAAAGCTTTGTTGATTGTTGATAATAAAAGATTTTGAAAGAGCTGTTCCAGGTATGAGTTCTTTGTCAGGTCCAAAATGTAATGTACAATGGCTGTTGCTGTCTGAGATATTAAATGTGGACGTAACATCAGAAGAAGCAACGGTCAGGCTAGGAATAATGCATGCTAGTCCTAACATAAATACAAGAAATTGTATAGCGCCTCTTTTTGTCATAACGTATCCTCACCTCTTTCAACATTGCATAGGTACTATTAATAACCATATTTTATCATTTTAAGAATTATTTGTAAATAGGAGAATATCATGAAAAAAACTATCGGTGCTTTTGTCATATTTACAGGTTTATGCCTTTTATTTTTTGTATTCTACGGCCAATGGAGCAGTGATTCCGTACAAAAGCAGATGAAACGTGCCATCCTAGCTCGTAATAATGAAGAACTGCCATCTGTTAATCTATCAACTATGCATGATGCGTTTAATGTAACCCATCCGTCTGAATTGATTCATGAACCCTCTGACGTGTTGGAAGTCTTTGTTGAAACAAATGAGGAAGAAAACGGCAAAGAAAAGCAATCTAAAAGAAACGAAGAAAAACAACAGGTCATAAACAATGCACTAGCCATCTTATCCATTCCTTCTATTGGGCTAGAAGTAGCTGTATCCGAAGGTTTATCCCATGAAAACCTTAAATACTCTGTAGCCCATTATGCTAACTCTGCCACTTTTGGTGAAATAGGCAATGCGTGTATAGTCGGTCATCGAAGCCATACCTATAATCGTTTTTTTAATCGACTAGATGAAGTAGAAATAGGCAATATCGTGACGTTAAACACCGGTATAAATCAATTCTCCTATAAAGTCCAAAATGTATTGATTGTTGAACCAAAAGATATATGGGTTCTAGAGCAACACCATAACTTTGCTGAACTGACTTTAATTACTTGTACGCCTGTTAGAACACCTACTCATCGATTAATCATAAAAGCTACACTCGTATAGTACTCCATACCAAGCATAACAGCCTATATGATTCTGTTTTTTTACAACATGTGCTTCCTTTTATACCCTTAGGGTTTATGCATATATTTCTCACGCAGCTTCGTGGCGCCTTCTTCTCGCCCTGTTTTGTCTAAACGCTCTACGTAACCTTCAATGGCATCCCAAGTATGGTAAGGACCATGTTCTTGCATGACTTTCCATAGTGGATCAACTAACGAAGGTGATTTTTCCATTTGCTCATCGTGCCAATCCAGTATAAGCTTGGCACCTTTTTCACATAAGGCTGGATATTGGTCTCTCACATTTTTTTGTTCATGAGGATCTTCTTTTATATTAAATAGCATTTCTTTATCAAATAGATGAAAGCCATCATGATAAGTTCGCATATACAGATAATCACCAAACCTAGCACTTCTCTGACATACATGAGCCATTTGTGACAGAATAAGATAGTCTCTTGACTGGTCTTCTCCTTTGTTAATGGTATTAGCATAACTTTGCCCATCCCAATAAGGGGATTTGTCTACATTCAATAAATCGCACAGTGTAGGCAATAAGTCAAAATTATAATGGAAACCTTCATCCACATGGCCTTGTAATCCTCCAGGCCATTTCATAATAAAAGGAATATGGCAAGTGATATCATCCGCTGTACCATGCTCTGCGTAAATACCTAATTCACCCATATTCTCTCCATGGTCTGATGTAACAATGATTGCTGTATCATCATAGATACCTTTTTCCCGAAGCGCATCTACGATTTGCCCAATGAGATAATCCGCATAGAGAATACCTGTATCGTAGCCATCAAATACAGCTTTTAATTCTTTCATATTTTTGGCACTACCTTTATGACGTGGATAGTGAGGGTTTTCCTCATCTGTATACATGTTTATTTCATTAATACTGTGTGGTCCTACATGTTGAAGATGCTCACGAATAACATCATCTGTAATCCATGTATTAAAGGGTTCATCTGCAAATGGGTCGCCAAAACTCTCTGGTACGCGATAAGGTGTATGCGGGTCCCATAGATGAACATGCAGGTACCAATCATCTTGATGACCATTTCGTTCAAGCCAGTCTAATGCCATTGGCAGGACTTCTTCACCCGATTCCATACCCCCACCGCCTACATTATATGTTTCTTTTAAACCTGCATTAAACCACCACGCAGAATGTCTTTCAGGAAAAGTACTTATAGATGCCGTATGAAAACCCCTTTTTCGGAATATCTGATGCAGATTATGTTCATCAATGGGATTACGGAAACCCCGTTCTACACCCATACTATTTCTGTCTGCATGGGTTCCCCCATGGCCAACTGCACCATGACGAATACCAAACATACCACTAATCAAACTGGCTCTAGATGGTAAACATGGCGCATCTGGGCAATAATAGTTATTGAATCTTACGCCTTCTTCACTAATACGGTCAATATGAGGTGTTGTCTTTCGATTGTAACCATAACAACTCATGTGGTCGGGTCTTAATGTATCAATGTCAATAAATAGCACACGCATATATCACGCCTCCTTTATTAATAGTGTACCATCTGGTTATTGACATTGCTACATTTAATCCTTTATTGGTTATAAGAATCCCAAAATACTTTACCAGTAGAATGAGAAGCATCATCCCACGTATCCCGATAGGTTAAAAGTCTAGCCGTTAATCTATTCTTTATCTCTTTGTATGCTGGTTCATCAGCTAGGTTGTTTAATTCCATGGGGTCATGAACCAAGTCAAAAAGCTGGGTAGCCGATAATGTCTCATGACGGTATTCCACTAATTTATACTGCCTATCTTTCACACCTCGGCATAATGACCCGTAGACAAGGTAGAGGTCTTCTCGAATGGTTTCATCATGTTTAAGCGCTGGCAATAGGCTACTGCCTTCAACGGTTTCTGGTATGGGTATGCTTGTTAAATCACATAAGGTTGGAAAAATATCCATCAGGTATGTATAGGTTTCTTGTTGTCTTCCTCTTGGTATCCTTGGTCCAGAGAAAATCATAGGTACACGAACGCTATGTTCATAACAACTCTGTTTGCCCATCAAACCGTGTTGGCCTACAGCCAAACCATTATCCCCTGCAAATACAATAATGGTATTGTCATACATACCTTTCGCCTTAAGGGTGTTGATCACCTTACCTAATTCATGATCCAGATGGGTAATCATACCATAATATTCAGCAATATGGCGCTTAATCTCATGGGCGGTTCTTGGGTAAGGGGCTAACACCTCATCTCTGATGGTTCTGATACCATAATCAAAATGCTCTTCCTGAAAATTCTCAGGAAGCTCAATGGATTCTGGGTCATACATGTGTAAAAATTCATCCGGCATACTTCGTGGGTCATGGGGAGCCGTAAAAGAAATGTACATGAAAAAAGGCTCATCACGGTCATACCCATCTAACCAATTCCTTGCGCATTCACAGAACAACTCACTGGAATGTTTCCCTGCTCTTATATGATCACAATGTTGATAGGAAATATCATTCGTGTAGAAAGGGTCTTTAATCCATTTTGACGGTGGGTATGTGCCTGTTGGATCAAAATCATAGGCTGGTACATTCCAATGATCCGACATACCACCGAAGAATATCTCGCCTCCATCCGTAAAACTCCTTGCAAAAGCTTCTTTTCCATTATGCCATTTTCCTGTACCAAAAGTACGATAACCATGTTGTCTAAATGTCTCACCCATGAGCCTATGTTCAGACGGCACAGATGATCCATGATCATGGATGTGAAATAAAGTCCTTCCTGTGTGTAACATACATCGACTTGGCATACATACAGCACCATGGGTGCCTCCTGGTATATGTGCATGTGTAAAAGCAGTACCCTGTTTAACCAAGGCGTCCATATGAGGTGTTTTGATCTGTTGGTTACCTAACGCCCCAATGGTATCAAAGCGTTGGTCATCTGTGAAGAAAAATAGAACATTGGGTTTACTTGTCATTTTTTCCACTCCTTTATTATTCTATTGCAATCACTGTTTTTTCCCATCACTTGCATTAGTTCTATTATAAAATATAATCTTTTTGTCATCAATGTCATAAAGGCATAGCCTCTATGTCAAAAAGAGACAATGATGACCATGGAATACTCCATCACTAATGGTCTTTTTTGCATGCTACCAAAATTTTATCCATGAACTTATTGACATTTAAAAATAAATAGCATATACTGTATCAAAACGATATATATCTATTCGATATATAAATATTCGATATATTAACTTTCGATATATATCAGTTAGATATAAATTACCCTATTTTGTAACCCAATTAGATGATAATAAACTCAAGGAGTGATTAGATGAAGTTCATTGTTTTAAATGGTAGTCCAAAAGGAGAAAAAAGTATTACGTTGCAGTATGTTCACTATTTAAAAAAGATATCCAAGGAACATGAATTCAAAGTCGTACACATAGCCAACCGCATTAACAAAATAGAAAAAGACACAGAATTCTTTAATCAGATTATGGATGATATTAAGTCAAGTGATGGTGTGCTATGGGCTTTTCCTGTCTATGTTTTTTTAGTGAGTTCCCAATACAAACGATTTATTGAATTGGTATTTGAAAGAAATGCTCAGAAAGCCTTTGAAAATAAATATACGGCTATCTTAACAACGTCCATACATTTCTATGATCATACAGCCATTAATTATGTTCATGGCATATGTGATGATATGCATATGAAGTTTGTGGACTATTATTCCGCCTATATGTATGACCTCTTAAAACCTGATAAACGAAAAAAATTTGCATGTTTTTTTGAGCTATTTATTGATACCATAGAAAAGAAGCAAGAAACCCTTAGGAAATACATGCCAATTCAACAGCATGCTTTTAAGTATGAGCCTAATTTAGAGGGGAAAAGTATCGATACAGGTGATAAAAAAATCATCCTCGTTGCTGATCTGAAGGAAGAAGATAGTAACATCAAAAGAATGGTTGATACATTCGCACATACGCTAAAGGATAATATTGAAATCGTGAACATAAATACCTTGTCCATAAAAGGGGGCTGTATGGGATGCATACGATGCGGTTACAATAACCAGTGCTTTTATGAAGGAAAAGATGCGTTTATTGATTTTTTTAAAGAAGAACTCATGAAGGCTGATATCATTATTTTTGCAGGTGTCATCCAAGACCGTTATCTGTCCGCAAGATGGAAAATGTTCTTTGACCGAGCATTTTTTAACACACATATCCCCTCATTAAAAAACAAGCAAATAGGCTTCATGATTTCAGGACCCTTACAGCAACTCCCCAACTTACAAGAGCTCCTTCATGCTTATGTAGAGGAACAAGGGGCAAGTCTATGTGGTCTTGTAACGGATGAATATAACGATTCAAGAGAAGTGGATAAGGGGTTATATCTCCTTGCATCTCAAGCCATCCAGCACTGTGAAAAAAAATACATCCGAACATTCACCTTCTTAGGTATTGGGGGTATGAAAATATTTCGTGATGATATGTGGGGCAAGTTACGGTTTCCCTTTATTGCAGACTACAGGTACTATAAAAAAAATGGTTTATTTGATTTTCCTCAAAAGAATTACAAATCAAGATTAAAGAATGGTTTTTTATGCCTCGTATCCAACATACCATCCGTAAGAAAAGAAATCTATGTGAATCGCATGAAAGATGGCATCATTAAACCATTTAAACAAGTTTTAGAATCAGAATAAGACATAGTTGTGTGAAAGAGTTCTTATGTGTGAATGGGATAAGAGCTCTTTTATGTTATTGACAATCATTGGTAACTGTTCTATACTATATCTAATCGATATATGACTGTTCGATATAATCATATAGGGTGTGATTATCTTTTGAAATGCTTGATTGAATAAATCAGAGGAGTGATGATGATGAAGTTCATTGTACTAAATGGAAGTCCAAAAGGAGAAAAAAGCCTTACATTACAGTATGTAAAATATTTGAAAAAAATATCCAAAGAACATGATTTCAAAGTCTTACACATAGCCAGCCAAATAAATAAAATTGAAAAAGATGAGGAACTTTTCAATGGGATGATTGATGATATAAAATCATGTGATGGTGTGCTCTGGGCATTTCCACTCTATGTTTTCTTAGTTTGCTCCCAGTATAAACGCTTTATTGAACTGATATTCGAGCGAAACGTTCAAGAAGCATTTGAAAATAAATATGCCGCTTCCTTATCAACATCCATACATTTTTATGACCATACAGCAAACAACTATATCCATGCCATAAGCGAAGATTTAAATATGAAGTTTGTGGATTATTATTCAGCGGATATGTATGACCTGTTAGATGCTGGCAAGCGAAAAAAATTAGCATGTTTTTTTCAGTTATTTACTGACGCTATTCATAAAAATCAAGACAGCATCAAGAAGTATAAACCTGTGAAACCGAATAGGCTTATGTATAAACCTCAGTTAGAAGAAAAAACCATCGATACCAGTCATAAAAAAATAATCGTTGTTGCTGATCTACAAGAAGAAGAGCATAACATTAAAAAAATGGTCAATCAATTCTCCCATATCCTCAATCATAACGTGGAAATAATAAACTTAAATACATTATCCATAAAAGGTGGCTGCATGGGATGCTTAAGGTGTGCTTATGATAACCAATGTTTTTATGAAGGAAAAGATGGGTTTATTGATGTATATAAAGAAAAGTTAATGACGGCTGATATCTTATTATTTGCAGGTGCTATTAAAGACCGCTATCTGTCGGCCAGGTGGAAAATGTTTTTTGACCGAGGATTTTTTAATACACATACACCGTCTTTAATTGGTAAACAGATAGGCTTCATCATATCAGGATCTCTCCAGCAAATACCCGATTTACAAGAGATTCTTCAAGCCTATGTGGAATGGCAAGGTTCCAATCTATGTGGTATTGTAACGGACGAATACGAGGATTCAAGTGAAGTGGATAGGGCCCTGTACCATCTAGCATCCCAGTCCATGTACTACGCTAAAAAAGCATATATCCGGTCGTCCACATTCTTAGGTATTGGAGGCATGAAAATATTTCGTGATGATATGTGGGGAAGGCTTAGGTTTCCTTTTATTGCTGACCACAAGTACTATAAAGAAAATGGTATCTATAATGATTTCCCACAAAAGGATTATCCATCAAGATTCAAGAATGGTTTTTTAAGTCTCATGGCTAAGATACCCACTATAAGAGATGAAATCTATAAAAAGAGAATCAAAGATGAAATGATTAAACCTTTTCAAAAATTTATTGACAATATCAACGCATAATCATACCGTTCATACCCTTTCCATAACGTATGGGCATGAATGAAAAGAAAAAAGGTGAAAATAATGTTACAATTTATTATACTTGGTTTTTTAATTAAATGTGACCTGAATGGCTACGCCATTAAGAAAACCATGAGTCTAAGTACGGTCAATTTTGTGGATACCAGTTTTGGAAGTATCTACCCTGCTCTTAAAAAATTAAACCAAAAAGGACACATTACCGCAAGGGAAATTGTTGAGCAAGGTAAAATTAAAAAAATGTATTCCATAACGCCAGAAGGTAAAGAGGCTTTTTTGAAATGGCTTGAAATTCCTATCAATCCAACGGTAACGAAACTTGAATATATGGCAAGAATTTTCTTTTATCAAAACCTTGAAAAAGAGAAAGCCTACGCTTTAATCGAAAAATTTGTAGCGGATATCAAACATTTAAAAAATGAATTAGAAGGTACAAAAGATTACGTGGATGAAATATCGGATTATTACGAGATGTCCGTTTATCGAGTAGGTAATGCCTACTATGATTTTCTTATCGATTGGTACGAAAAATTTCTGGTTGAACTTAAAGAAAAAAATGAACATGAGTAGGTACGTAAGCTGCCAAAAATATACGTTAAGATGACATGCATTTTAGAAGAAAGACCCTCATACTCTTAAGGTTATCTCATTAAAGCAGAATAACACCAAGCATAGGTAAATATATGCGGTAACAAACTGCTTTGATGAGACAGCCTCTTTAGAAATGATTAAGAACCGCTAGATATATAAATCTCGAGCGCCAACTTTCATCTTTTCAATGTTATTCTTCACTAAAGTTTTTACTTTTTCATTATCAATCTTGTCAATTTCTTTTTGGATTAAATCAAATCCATGTTCATGTAATTCTTTATCCCCATAATCAAGAATATACTCAGCAAGGGTCATGAGGGCGTTAGGTGTACAGACATGATGAATCTGACCCGATTTTGCTAATCGCATAAAGCGATCGCCTGTACGTCCTTTACGGTAACAAGCTGTACAATAACTTGGAATGTAGTCATCACCTACCAAGCCTTTTAAAACTTCTAATGGTGTGCGATGATCTTCAAGGGTAAATTGTGTCCCCATATCCTGGTGGTCTTCATCGTTATAACCGCCTACTTCTGTACATGAGCCCGCACTAACTTGAGATATACCATATTGCAGAAGTTCCTTACGGATGGCTGCCGTTTCTCTTGTGGATAGAATAATACCTGTAAAGGGTACAGCTAATCGTATAATAGCCACTAACTTCTTGAATGTGCGATCATCTACCATATGGGGATACATGTCTAAATCCACACCTTCAGCTTTCTTAATTCTTGGCACAGAAATGGTATGGAAACCAACGCCAAACTTCTCTTCCAAATGGTCATTATGCAGCATCAACGACAATATTTCAAATTTATAATCATATAAGCCGAATAATACGCCGCCGCCAACATCATCAATACCACCTTCCATGGCTCGGTCAAAGGCATGGAGATGATAAGCATAGTCCCCTTTTAATGATTGGGGGTGCATGGCTTCATAGGTTGGCTTATGGTATGTTTCTTGGAATAAGATATAGGTACCAATCTGAGCATCTTTTAGACGTTTGTAGTTTTCAACAGTGGTTGCAGCAATGTTAACATTGACTCGACGGATAACACCATTTTTGTTCTCTGTGGTATAGATAGCGTCAATAGCATCCAATATGTATTCTATATCACAGTTAACAGGGTCTTCTCCTGCTTCAAGCGCTAGTCTTTTATGCCCCATACGTTCTAATACTTTGACTTGATTTTGAATCTCTTCTCTTGTTAGTTTTTTTCTTGCAAAGGTGTTATCACGTTTATAACCGCAATATTTACAGTTGTTTACACAGTAATTGCTCACATATAATGGCGCAAATACAACAACCCGATTACCGTATATATCGTGCTTAATTTCACCTGCAATTTTAAAGAGCTCTTGTAGTTGGTCATGGTCTTCGATATTAAGCAATGTAGCAATCTGCTTATGGGTGAGTCCTTTTTTTTCTTTTGCTACATTCAGAACGTCTTGTATCTCCTCATGGGATACATCTGCTGTTTCATGGAGCAAATCGTTAATATAATCGTGATGAATAAACATGTTCATTCCCCTTTCAAAAGTATTCCTATTAAGAGCACCCTATAAAAATTCTTTCTTAGAAATGGACGTTTTTACTTGAACATTGGCAAGCTTACCCAGTTTTCCTGTAAGGCTGTTGATCTCATTCACCTCACCAATCACTGTTATGCATATTACGGATACATCTTGGTCAATAAGGGGCAATCCCATCCGCCCTCTTATTAAATGTTTATAAGCTGCTATAATGTCATTAAATTTAAACTGGCTGGTTTCTGGTTCTTCCAAAATAGCACTAATTACTGCAACTCTTTTCATTGGTTGTAAAAAACCCCTTTCTTATATTATTCTTATCATGATTAACATCAAAAAAACTTTCCTATTAAAAAGAAAGTTTATCCATTTACATGCCGAATAAGGACAATGATGTCCTGTAAATTTGTATAACTTCCTTTCAGATAAGATATTCTCGTCTGTTAGGGTGCTAATTGTATAGGGGATAAGTAAAAGATTTTCTCTTGCTTATCGTTAATATTTTAACATTTATTTGGTTGTTTTTCAATGGGTTATTTTGAATTCCTTTTATTTTAATAGAAAGTTATAAGTAGAGATAAAGATATTTATTATCTATTCAAGGCAATCGTATGAAAAATTGTGTGTAGGGTATGATGTTGGGGTTTTGTGCAAGACGTCCGAGGTAGATAGGTACCATAAATCCGTTCAGGTTAAATCATGGCTGAAATACTAAGTTCACTCCAAGCTGAATGGCTAAAACTGAAAACTCACTAACGTTCAAACACTTCAGTTTTTTAACGCCATTCATCTTTCCGTTCACTAAGAATTTCTAGCAATGATTTAAACATCACGGATTTATGGTACCTATCTACCTACTAGGCGAGTTGAAGGGGGCTAGGGGTGATAATTGTTAATATTATGATTTGAAAACATAAGTGGAAGAAAGTGTGGATTCAACAAGAAAATGTCAAAGCACATGTTAACGAAGGTTTATTAGAACAAGTAATAGACAATATCGTGAAGTAAAGGAAGAACTATAATAAACCAATAAGATAGTAAATGCCGTCTCTTTCATATTAACGTCAACATGTAGGCGAAGGGGTATAGGTAGTGTGGAAAGCGAACCAGGACGGTGAGCGCCGACAATCTAAACATGGACGTTTAGCGTGTCGGAAGAACACTACCTATACCCCTTCGCCAGAAACCAATAGCCAGAATTAATATGAAAGAGACGGCATTTACGGAAGGATGCCCATAGCCCTATCTTCATAACCTATATCTTCATGGATTTATTTTCAAATAGCTACATAGAATTCCATCTATGATAAATTTTTATGCCTTTGGACTGATTATCCATTAATCTCTACTTGATTATTTAGGCAATATTGTATAAACTATATAGTTGGTGCTAAAAACTCTTAAATGATAGCCATCATTTAATTCATAGGAGATTTTTCCATGATTTTTCAGGGATAATAAACGAATCGTGAATATCCAAAACAAAAAAGGCTATGCCTCGTTCCGCAAAGTGGGTTTGTCGCGTCTTGCCAAGCAAGTTGTTTTGTTAGAATAGATATGTCCAACTCCCTAATTCATGGTGTATGAATCTCCATATATATACAATAACGACAAGATGACTAGAGCGAGAATCATCAAGGTTCATGCTTAAGAAAGCAGGTATATATGTCAAAACAAAAAATAATAAACATTGCTGTAATTGCTCACGTAGATGCTGGAAAGTCAACGTTGGTGGATGCATTTTTTCAACAAAGTGGTATTTTTCGTGAGAATCAAGAAGTTGTAGACCAAGTCATGGACAGTAATGACTTGGAACGTGAAAGAGGCATTACGATTTATTCAAAAAACTGTTCTGTCAATTACAAAGACTATAAAATTAACATTGTGGATACACCGGGGCACTCTGATTTCTCTTCGGAAGTTGAGCGGATTATGAAGACCGTGGACACGGTTATCCTGTTGGTTGACTCCAGTGAAGGGCCTATGCCTCAGACAAGATTTGTTCTCCAAAAATCATTAGAGCATGGTTTAAAACCCATTTTGTTTATTAATAAAATTGATAAAAAAGATCAGCGTGCTGAAGAAGTTGTGGATATGACGTTTGATTTATTTGTGGAATTAGATGCTAACGATGAGCAATTAGACTTCCCTATTATATATGGTGTCGCTCGGGACGGCATTGCTAAATATGATATGCATGATGAGCACGAGGATTTAATTCCTCTTTTTGAAACCATTATTAACCAGACCAATCCGTATCCTGATTATGATAGTGAACCTCTTCAGATGCAGATTTCCGCATTAGGCTATGACAATTATATCGGTCGTTTGGGTATTGGCCGGGTTCATAAAGGTATCGTAAATGAAGGTCAGATAATCACCATCTGCAAACGGGATGGTTCAACGGCTCAGGGTAAAATTGGTAAGCTTTTTACTTATGAAGGTCTTCTACAAACGCCTAAAAAAGCCTTATACAGTGGGGATATTGCGGTTATTTCTGGTATCTCGGACATATCCATTGGTGAGACGTTCTGTGATCCAGAACATGTAGAGCCCATGGAAATGATTAAGATTGAAGAGCCTACTCTATCCATGAATTTCTTGGTGAATAACTCTCCCTTTGCAGGTCAGTCAGGTAAATATGTCACCACAAGACATATTAAAGAAAGGCTTGACCGTGAATTAGAAATCAATGTAGGGCTTCGTGTAGAAGAACTGGGCGGCTTAGATGGTTACAAGGTATCTGGTCGTGGCGAACTTCATTTATCCATACTGATTGAAAACATGCGTCGTGAGAGTTATGAGTTAAGTGTGTCCAAGCCGGAAGTACTGATGCAACGTATTGAAGGTAAATTACATGAACCCGTTGAACGTGTGATTGTCAATCTGCCAGATGAGTATGCTGGAACGGCTATTCGTAAGCTTAATTTAAGAAAAGGTCGTATGGAACACATGGAATCGGATAGTGGTTATACCAAGTTGGAATACATTGTACCAACCCGTGGGCTTCTAGGCTTTCGAAGTGAGCTCATTACGGATTCTAGAGGCGAGGGGACTATTATTCGTTCTTTTGATGCTTATGAACCTCATAAAGGGGATATACCTTCACGCACCAATGGTGTGCTCGTATCTGGTGAACAAGGTACAGCCATGCCTTACTCCCTTAACAATTTATCTCAACGAGCAACCATGACCATCCATCCTACTACACCCGTATACGAAGGCATGATCATTGGTATTAACTCACGAAAAGAAGATATGACCGTTAACCCTTGTAAGAATAAAAAGCTGACCAACACGCGGGCTTCTGGTGCTGACGATGCCGTAAAACTATCGCCACCAAAAATCTTTAGTATGGAAGAAGCCCTTGAATTTATCGCTGATGATGAGCTGGTGGAGATTACACCAGACACCATTCGTCTCCGTAAGAAATTTTTGAAAGAGGCGGACCGTAATAAATATAATAAGCAAATAGGCAAAAAATAAATGGTATGACACTAAAATAAAAGGGCTGTATGACCATACATTTAGCAAGAAGTGTACGTTCTATTGATCGATTACATTGAGATACCTTCTTAATAACCATTATAAATGTATGAAACAGCCCTTTTTTTGCGTATAACCTAGAACCTGTCTATTGTTCATAGACGTTATCGTAAAACATGGGTTCAAGGATTAGCTATCTTTCTCAAATGTTACCACCACATTATCAATATAATGCCAGTTGACGCCTTCATACTTGGAATCATAACCAATAAGCAAATAACACGCCCCTTTTTCATTGGTCTGCACATAGGTTCGGTATTCAAAATGTTTATACTCAAATGTTTTCCCTGGATACATATCATCTGTTTTCTCAACATTGCCCATGAAGACAATATCTTTGCCCCCAAGGGAATGGTTGCCTTTATCCAAATTAAGTGCGTAATCACCTTCATCATTCAATTTAATAATGGGTTCTTTATTGACAATGCCCATCTTCACATATATTTTTTGACCGGGTGAAGAACCTGTTTCACTTATATCTTTTGCTACAGATGTTCCTAAATCAAAGGATACGCTTACTTGATAATCGGTATTTTTTGAAAGTCCTAGATCTCCATCTATTTTTCGATAGGTATATAAAAACATGTCTTTATTATGATTCTCGCCCTTTAAAATAATGCTTTTGGTCATTTCACTATTTTTTTGAGGTCTATCACAATACCCAATCTGGAGCATATAACCATCATCCACATAATTCTCTGGCAAGTCTGCAAAACCCGTTGCAAACCCGTCATTACCTTCTTCAAAATCAAAAGAGATACGAAGAGGTTCATCTATCACTTGACTTGGCTTATTGGAATTGCAGCCAATGGACATAAAACTACACATGATTACTGCTATTAGTACGCCAATTATTTTCTGCATCTAATCACCTATTTATAGAATCAATACTTTCATCACTTATCTATAGTTTACCTAAAAACCTATCTGCTTTATTCCAAGGACCATGAAAATTATATGGAATAATGTTATTTTTATTCTGATACAAACCCATAGAGCATTAAATATTTTACTATAGTTATAAAAATGGTTTAATTAATATGTGTAATATAGCTATTTTGCAAGCATTAAGAAACCCATTTGCAATTGCAGCAATGTTTATTGACATTTGCAATATATGAGACTATAATTACAGTGGGAAGATTTGAAAGTAATTTGGAGTAGATATTAAATTCATCACATGGTGGTGAATTTATATATATTATTACTATTTCATACACAAAAGGAGGAACTCTCAATGGCAACAAAAAGATCCTATCTTTGGGAAGAGATAGGAAAAAGTAATGCAATTTTTTCACAAATTCGTACGACCATAGAAACACCTTTCTATGGTAATAACGTGGTGAACATTAACTCAATCAAAGAGGCCTATGGGCTAGCTAAGGAATCATCTGGAACCATCGTGACAGATATTCCTGTTTATGAGCCAGAAAAAATTGGGTTAGACGAAGGGACAAAAGTATTATTATTCAACGACGGCGCTGTAAAAGGACGCTGTGCTGCGGCAAGAAGAATTCTTGGCGAGCCTCATGTAGACCAAGAAGAATACGCTATGAAAATCAGAGAAGCTGTATATGGCACGAGGTATCGTACCATGTATCATGCACAAGCCTATGTCGGTCTTCATAAAGACTTCATGGTTAAAGCGCATCTTCTCATGCCAGAAGGCTATGAAAACATCATGTATTCCTGGTTGCTAAACTTCCAACACTTAAATGAAGAATACCACAATCTATATGCGGATTCTAAAGTGATGGATTCAGAAGGTGATATCTACATATTCTCTGACCCAGATTGGTCACATGATGACCATCCTCTTGGACTGACATTCTTTGACCCTACCCATAACTGTGCAGCTCTATTGGGTATGCGATACTTCGGAGAACACAAAAAAGCAACATTAACCCTTGGATGGGGGACTGCTAACAGAAATGGTTACGCTGCTTGTCATGGCGGACAAAAACGTTATAACTTATCCAACGGTAACAAATTCGTTGCAGGTGTATTTGGATTATCAGGCTCTGGTAAATCAACCATTACACATGCTAAGCATGGTGATAAGTATGATATCACTGTACTGCATGACGATGCTTTCATCATCTCAACACGTGATGGATCATCTGTAGCTCTTGAACCCTCTTACTTTGATAAGACCCAAGACTACCCCATGACTGATTCAGATAATACCTACTTATTAACGGTACAAAACAACGGTGTGACCATGGATAAAGACGGTAAAGTTGTTCTTGTTACAGAAGATATACGCAATGGTAATGGGCGCGCTGTTAAATCAAAATTATGGTCACCAAACCGTGAAAATAAATTTGAAGAGCCGGTAAATGCAATTTTCTGGTTAATGAAAGATCCTACATTACCACCCATTATTAAATTAAGTGGTTCTGCTCTTGCATCTGTTATGGGTGCAACACTTGCTACTAAGCGCACATCTGCAGAGCGTTTAGCAGACGGGGTTGACCCCAATGCTTTAGTTGTTGAACCTTATGCTAACCCATTTCGAACCTATCCACTTATGCATGATTATATGAAATTTAAGACATTATTTGATGAAAATAATGTAGACTGTTACATTTTAAACACTGGATTCTTCATGGAAAAGAAAGTGACCCCTGCTGTAACATTGGGCGCTTTAGAAGCTGTTGTTGAAGGTACTGCGTCATTTAAACCTTGGGCTTCATTCTCGGATATTCAAATGATGGACATTGATGGCTATGTACCAGATATGACCAATGCATCCTATGTGGAACAGTTAAAAGCACGTATGAATGATAGAGTGGAATACGTACAGTCAAGAAATACGGACAAAGGCGGTTACGACAAGTTGCCAGCTGAAGCCCTAGATGCATTGAAAAAAGTAATAAGCGAATTATAAAATCACCAAAATAAAAACAATGACTTTCACCAAAAGTATAAAAAGGCTACCCGATGGTAGTCTTTTTTAGTCTGCTTATTTACTTACTTTGTCTTTCATTTTCTTAAAATAGTCGTTGATACCCGCTATACATTTTGTAAAGACTTGAATCTCATCTTTTTTTAACAATCCAATGATATCATCTATCATTTTTTTATGAAAACGGGCATGGTGTTTATACGCTTTTTTACCTGTTTCGCTAAGAGATATCAACACAACGCGTCTATCTTTAGTACTTCTTGTACGATACACATAGCCCTTTTTAACCAAGTTGTTAATAGCAATGGTAAGGGTACCTACTGTAATCTCAAGGGATTTGGCTACTGAGGACATATTTCGACCTTCTCCCATGCCAATAGCCTCAATAATATGCATATCTGTTATTGAGATATCTTTAAACTCTTTTGTCATAAGAGCCTTTTCTTCTATTGTCATAATATCATTAAATAAACATACTAATAATTGATTTAAAGTCTCATACGTATTTTCCATAGATCACGACCTCATACCTTGATAATCGAAGTATATAATAAATAACAAAAGTTGTCAAACCGTTCTTATGCCTATGTTTATATTCCTTCGAAATCCCTTTGTCGAATACCATTTCAATACATATGCACCTGCTTGTTTGCGTGATATTTATCTAGGATGGGTATGGCCAATATAGGTTATTTAGTGTCTAAATAGCTCATACATGGAACTATGAACCAAAAAATTGATAGGTAATAACGGCTGATGCAATAATACCTGCTAAACTCACCAATAAGGCTCCTGTGACAGCATACCGGGTATTCTTAATTTTTACCACCATAAAATACACGGATAATGTATAAAATACAGTTTCCGTACATCCCATCATAATGGATGTCATACGCCCAATGAGGGAATCCGGTCCATGGGTTTTAAAAAGGTCTAGGATAAGCCCTGTACTCGCTGATGAAGATACGGTTCTCATTAACGCTACAGGTATAAGTTCTGATGGAAAGTGGACAAGTTTACTAAGGGGGGTTAGGGCATCTGACAGTACATCTAAAAACCCAGAAGCTCTTAATATGCCTACTGCAACCATTAAACCTATAAGGGTTGGCATTATTTTGAGGACAATTTTAAAACCTTCTTCTGCACCTATAATGAAGGTATCATATACTTTGATTTCTTTCAATAAACCATAACCAATAATGAGAACAAACATTAGAGGAATCATAAATTGAGAAAGCATTAAGACCAGTTTCATTTCTTACCCACCTTCATCATAATTTTTACAAAGATGACACCTACCAATGTGGATACAATGGTAGCTAGTATAGATGGTCCAATGATCTCAGCTGGATTATTTGAACCGTATTTCGCTCGATAGGCCAATATGTTAACGGATATAAGTTGAACCGATGAGATGTTAATGATGAGGAAAGTACACATGGCCGTGCTAGCCGTCTGCTTATCTTTATTTAATTTCTGCAATTCTTCCATGGCTTTTAGGCCTGGTGGTGTGGCTCCCCATCCAAGACCTAACATATTAGCAATTATATTCGTGGCTATATAATGCTGGGCAGGATGGTCATCGGGTACTTTTGGAAACAGGAACCTAAGAATTGGACGCATTTTTTTGGCAAGGCTTTTAATCAATCCTGCTATCTCTGCAATCTTCATCAGCCCCATCCACATAGCCACCACTCCTGCCAGCATGATACATAACTCAACTGCCTCTTTCGCTGATTCTATAGCAGCTTCCGTTACCTGATCCATCCGACCTGTAAAAGCAGCAAATATAACACCAAGTAATATCATAAATGCCCATAAATAATTCAGCATAGCTTATCTCCACATACCATCTTTATCTATGTATATGCATGAAAAGATGCCTTATGATAATTTATGATTTTTTGTAGAGATAGATAACGAAACCTACCATAAGCATCATACTGACTACCAGTAAATTCATCTTGGTCTGCCAATCATGATCAATTAAACTAAAAAGGTATAACCCCTTGGTGTATTTGCCTTTTGTAAACATATCCATCATGTAATAGGCAAATGGCAAAATATAACCCACTGATTTTTGTTTTGTCAGATAGGCTGCAATCATACCAATGACACCTAGATAGATAACGGTTATGAAACTGCCATGTATATGGTGTATAAGGTTAAAATTCTCCCCATAGGCTTTTTCTAAGAGAAAGGTAACCCATATCATGCTGTATACACCAAGACCATACATCACAAATCGGGTGATGACGATTTTATAGTGGGCTACTTGGCGTACATACGTCATTTCATGGATGTTGCTCTCCTTCTCATACACAGCAAGATGGGTAAAACATAAGATGCCTAATAAGGATAAAAGATATTCCCCTATATAAACAGGTTCAAATTGAAGACTATGTAGAACCTGTACCAATACAATAATGCCTATACAATATAAGATTGCTAGAAGAACAATACCCACAGGTAACGTTTTTGTATGATAATAAGCCATCTGGGCTCTTATTCGAAATCTATCCACAGATATGACCTCTTTTCTTCTCAAATAGCCACAAAGCTATGATTAAAATAATAAGAGAGGCACCTGTAATAAACAAACGATTCGTGGTGATAGCTGAAGCTACTTCTTGATACTTAGCTAACGTGGTTACTTTGTTATAGCGAATGATGTAACGTGTTATGTGATATTGCTGACGTGTAAAGGGCATACTATAGAACCAATAGGCAAAAATAGCAATGATGGGTACAATACCGTTTCCAGCAATTATTTGAATCAGATACCCAATGGACGTGACCATCATAATAGTAGGTAGAATCCATGTTAGAGTATATCGAAAAAAAGCAAAAACATTAATTTGGTCGTACTCTATATGAAACGTATAGGTGGTGTAAGCAGCAATGATCAGCACCACAGCTAACATCAGCACCACATTGCCTACATACTTACTCAATACATATTTAATGGAAGAGACGGGTTTGGTATAAATCATTTCAGCTGCTTTATAACGTTTATCCTTCACTAAGGCAAAACCAGCAATAAAAATAGAGAAAAAGCCTACAGCAATCCCAATATAATCAGCAAATAATCTGGCATAAGCACCTGTTACTTTTTCATATTTTTTAATAGCGTCTGCTTCTTGTTTATTAAAAAGATAATTTTTGACCTTAGCCCCATAGCGCTTAACCATACCTTGTGTATAGATGGTATGTTCCCCAAAGCTCTGTTGCAGCTGTTCTAACATATCCCCATAAAGAGCCTCTGTGAATGTGGTATCTTGTAGGGTAATATTTAGCTGCTCTAACAAGGTAAGCTGCCCGTCTGTTAGGGGTATAAGCTCAATACGTCCCATGTCATCAAAAAGTGGCGTATTGTGATTCTCTAGATCTCTACCCAATAAGCTTGTTAATGTATTTTTTTGTTCTTCCAATGTGACATGCGATTCACTGTCAGAATCCTTATAAACCATATCCATATCACCTGTCTGCATATGGTCAATAGGATGAGATGGGGTATCAATACGGTCCATATCGCCGATGAATTGAGTCACATAAAAAAGCAAAACAAAGGTACAAAAAATGATAAAGGTAATACTCTTAATCTGATACTTCATTTCATAGATAACCAGTTTCACAAACATACTATTCCCCCTCCTGCATCATACACATATAAGCATCTTCCAGCGTAGGATTGATTGGGGCAGCCCCATCTGGCTGAGTTCTGGATATAATTTTAAGACTGGCTTTTTCCCCTTCTAATACCGTAGAAATAACCGTATAGCGCTTCTTAATATGGTCTAAATCATCCAACTTAACTGGAAGTTTCCAGACACAATGACGCCCCTTTTTAATAAAGTCACTGACCTTCCCGTTATAAGCAACATGCCCTTTTTTCATAACAGTTAAACTGTGACAACTCAGTGCAATGTCTTCCGCAATATGGGTGGATAGAATAACCACCTTATCCCGACCAAAATGGGTCAATAGATTTCGAAACCGTATACGTTCTTCAGGATCAAGACCTGCAGTAGGCTCATCAACAATGAGCACTTTGGGGTTATGTATAAGCGCAATAGCAATACCTAATCTTCGCTTCATACCACCAGATAACGCTTTTATCTTTAATCTTTTACAAGATTCCAAATGCACTTCTTTTAAAAGGGCTGTAATCTTGGATGATGTGGGCTTACAGTTAGATAAAAGGAAAAAATAAGACATGGTTTCATAGACAGTCATGTTCGGATAGAGTGAAAACTCCTGAGGCAAATAACCAATGAGCTTACGAATAGCCTTCTTATCACTAATGCCAATATCATCATAGGTCACCTTACCCGATGTCTTTGGTACCAACGTCGTCAAAATACGCATGAAGGTTGTCTTTCCTGCTCCATTAGGACCTAATAACCCATGCATCCCTTCCTCTAATTTCAGATTAATATTCTTAAGGGCTTCAAGATCGCCATACCTCTTCGTCAACGCTTCAATACATATTTTCATCTTTAATCCTCCTTATAATATTACGTTCAATGATTTGCTCATAATATATTCCTGTAAATAACTGAATCATACCCCCAACGAGAATAACGGCCGCATCTAAATGTAAGCCTATATACACAACAACAATGATCAGCGTCAGCGGTATAAACAAATAGATCTTCGCTTTTCTTTCTTCTTTCCTGATTAATTCATTCACCCGATCTGCATGCTCCTTCTGCTGGCGTTCGTACTCTTCCCACCTTATTTTCCGCCACATATCCTCCATATACTTCTTATCTACCATTTCCACAACCTCCTCTACTCATTGACTGACCCATCCATACCATAAATCCCATAATCACTTAATGCATGACCCAACTTGCTTTTTAATTTCTTACGAGCCCGAAACATCAGTGCTTTTACCTGACCTTCTGTTTTCCCAAGAACCTCCCCAATCTCCTTATAAGACATATCCTGATAAACATACAGATAGAGCACCAACCGATATGTGGCTTTCAGTCCATTAATCTGTTCATTCAGCACCCGATTTTTTTCTTGTTTTAACACCCTATCTTCTGCGGAAGGGGTCCCTTCAATGGAAAAAGAATGATACACTTCCCGTTTTGTCTTACGCATATAATCAATAACCTTGTGCTTAATGATGGTAAAGAAATAGGACTTAAGGGACAAATGTTCATCAATTTTATCTCGATACACATAGATTTTGACAAAACTATCTTGAACAATCTCCTGAGCAAGCCCTCTGTCATGAACCATATTCATGGCAAAGTTTTCACCCACACCCCGATAGCTATGTACAAATCGCTCAAACTCTTTACCATCACCCTGCTTAATCAATTGTATGTTAATCCCCATGTCCTTACCTCCGAAATACAACCTCTTATCTATCTCTCATATCTAATACGCATACACACATGAAAAGTTACGTTTTATTTCAAATTTATATATATATATTACGCATCAATACAATACCTTCATTCTACTAGATTAACCCAGTATACCATTTTATATCTATCCCTATTAAAATTCCACTAATCAAACCCTATTTCTCTATAACTACTTCCTATCCCATCATCACTTAATCTTTTAACAAATAACCTTACATCCATTTCTAACTATCACTATATAAATCCAACCTATCACACACTTCTTCCACAAAAACTCCTAAACCTCTTAAGTCATTACAATCCTCACACCCAATAAACGGTTTCCCTTCTCAATCGTGGCACACAAATAAAACCATATACCATGTTACAGGAATAACCTTTGCAGCTTGTTGCCACCCTTATCAACCAATCAAGGCAACAAATGCAACGGGCATTCCTGTAACATGGTATATGGTTCACGACACAACCGTTGTCCACTTATCTATCTTCCGATACCTCTACACAAAACATTACCCCTATCTCCAAAAAAATAAAAACCTCTATCTTTTCTTATCTTGTCCAAATATCTTCTTCTTCAACCTAAGTCCCGTCGGTGTCGTCGCTATCCCCCCCTCAGAAGTCTCCCGAAGAGCCACCGGCAACATACGCCCAACTTTCCCCATAGCCACAACCACTTCATCAAAAGGAATAATACTCTTAATACCTGCAAGAGCCATCTCCGCCGCAATCATGGCATTAGAAGTCCCTATAGCATTTCGCTTAGCACAAGGTGCCTCAACAAGTCCTGCTACCGGATCACAAATTAACCCCATTAGATTCTTAAGGGCAATAGCCGACCCATGAAGGGCTTGTTTCGGTGTACCACCTAATATCTCAACAACTGCCGCCGCTGCCATAGCTGAAGCAGAACCAACCTCTGCCTGACAACCACCCTCTGCACCAGAAAGAGATGCATTTTTACCAATGATACTACCTACAGCACCCGACGTAAATAAACCCTTTATCATATCCTCTTCATCTAAATCAAACTTTTCTTTCACTGATAACAACACCGCAGGCAATACCCCGCAAGAGCCAGCCGTAGGACAAGCTACTATACGTCCCATGGATACATTAACTTCCATGACACTCAACGCATAGCTTATGGCTTTTGACATGGTTTCTCCACATACCGACCTATGATTTTCATGGTATTTTTTTAACTTCTTAGCCTCTCCGCCAATCATGAATCCCTTAATGTTTCTTTCCTTTTCATCCAAACCTCTTTTAATGGATGTTGCCATAATATGAAAATGCTCCAACATCTTTTCTTTGATGTCATCTTGTTCTAAGGCGCTGTTAATACATTCATTTTTTAGCGCGATCTCATGTATGTGCATATCGTGCACTCGACATAACTCTAATAACTCTATGCCATTCTTATAATGCATGCCCTTTCACCACTTTCTCATGTCTTTCAGAGACTATACCATCAAAAATACCATACATATATAGTCATCACATTCTTGTCTATCTATAGAATTAATTTTTGAATAAGGGTCACATCCACCACATTATCCATTTTACTAATGTCCTCTAAAACATGCCTATCAATGTCTTCATCTGATTCTAACACCAATCTGGCATAATCCCCTTTAGCTTGCCGAAAGAGCTTCATAAAGGCTATATTCACCTTATTTTGAGCAAGTATGGATGTAATGGATGCCATTACACCTGGTCGATCAACATGCTTGGTAATTAATGTGGTGTATTCACCATTGAAATCCACATCAAAATCATTAATCTTTGTGATGACCACTTTACCACCGCCTATGGAAGAACCCATAACGATCATCTCTCTACCCGTTCTACCAATCATATGAATCTTAACGGTATTGGGGTGCACTTCACCTAAGTCTTTCCCTGTAAATGTATAGTGAATCCCCTTTTTTTCTATGATTTTATAAGCATTCTTTATACGTTCATCATCTGGCAAGAATCCCATAATACCTGCTAATAAAGCTTTATCTGTTCCATGACCACGATAAGTTTTAGCAAAAGAACCATGTAAAAAGAAAGTAACCTCTGTTACATCTTCCCCGAAAATTCCTCTAGCAATGTACCCAATTTTGGTAGCCCCCGCAGTGTGGGAACTGGATGGACCAATCATGACGGGTCCAATAATATCAAACACGCTATATTCCATATTATGTCTCCTTCGTTTCAACATAAAAATAAGTTTTAAACTTATCTTTTTTAGCTTCACTGATGCTAGTCGCAACAGTCTTACTATACATCTCTTTTCCATGTTTTTCAATATAAGCACGAAGAACTTAATGTCGATACAGATTTATTATGAGCTTAATAAAGCATTATTAGTATTTTTCTATCATAAATAAAGTTCTCTTGTTGCATTTGCACCAATATGTATATAGGTCTAAAGAACTAAGCTGACAAAAAAAGAATGTATTTACAAGATTATCCATTTTATTGACACTTATTGCTATTTGTGTTATTCTTATATATGATAATAGCTCAAAACGGTTTGAGGGGGAAATATTATGAAGTCAACAGGAATTGTTAGAAAGCTTGATGAATTAGGTCGCATTACTTTGCCTATCGAGATTAGAAGAAATTTTGATATCAAAGAGAAAGACGCTCTTGAGATTTATGTCGACAATGAACAGATCATCCTAAAGAAATATCAACCAGCTGACATTTTTACCGGTAATATGGACGAGCTTATTGATTATTACGGTAAAAAGGTATCCAAGCAGTCAATTGTAGAAATGGCAAAAATAGCTGGTATTAGCACAAGCGACGAATAATGTGATTTAAAAGGGTATCCACTACAGATGTAAAGGATACCCTTTTTCTATTGGGTTTCTCCTGATACTATCTCAACTAACCAAATACCATTACTCACTTGGTTCAATTAAATATTGGTAGATGGCTCGTTTTGTTGTGCCCCGGTCTTTTGCTACTTGCTTCATGGCTTCTTTTTTTGACATGTTTTCTTTCATATATTGATTCATGTGTTCTTCGATGGTTATACTTTCCCATTGTTTAATCCTATCATCCCGTATGCTCTCCAGAGATTTACCTTCAACAATCAGTACATATTCCCCTCTTGGGTCTTCTTGGCTATATTTCTTAATGGCTTCGTCTAAAGTCATGGGAAGCACTTCTTCAAATTTTTTCGTTAATTCCCGTGTCATGCTTACCTGCCTGTTTCCAAGTGTATCTTTTATGCTAAGTAAGGTTTGCTTTAAGCGATGAGGCGCTTCATACAAGATAATGGTCCGATGTTCATCCTTTAGTTGTTCCAACACCATCTTTCGCTCTTTTTTATCATGAGGCAAAAACCCTTCAAAAACAAATCGTCTGGTGGATAATCCTGATAATATTAAACCTGTAATGAGGGCTACTGGGCCTGGTATGGATGTGACAGGGATGTTATGATCATGGCATAACTTAACCAAATCTTCTCCTGGGTCTGAGATGCCTGGTGTTCCTGCATCGGTTACTAAAGCAATGCCATCACCTGCTAATAATTTTTCAATCAGTACCTGACCTTTTTCCATCTTATTGTGTTCATGATAACTGATAAGGGGTTTATTAATACCCAGATGATTTAATAATTTTTTTGTATGCCTGGTATCTTCTGCTGCTATAAGGTCTGCTTCTTCCAGTATCCTCACAGCTCTATACGTTATATCTTCCAGGTTGCCAATGGGTGTTGCTACCAAATATAATATGCCCGTCATTGTACCACTCCCTTACTTACATCTGATGGGCGGGTTGCATACCCATAGATATTATAAATCTCATCTGTATATTGTCCTACCTCTTCATACACAATGAGGGGCGGCTCCACTTTTAACAAAGGTTTACCATGTCGAACGGATTCAATGAGTATCATGTTAGGCTCTTTATGGACATAAGGATGCACGAATCGCATACGCTTAGGTTCACACTTATACTGTTTTAACAGCACCATGATCTCAGGCAGCCGATGGGGTCGATGAACCATGTAGAACCTTCCCCCTACTTTTACAAGGGATGATGCTGTTTTAATCACATCTTCTAATGTGCATAATACTTCATGTCTTGCTATGGTTTTGGGCTGAAATCTATTTTTTAGCCCGCTTTGACCCTGCATATACGGTGGATTGGATGTAACCACATCAAAACTAGATAAAGGAAACAGACTGTCTGCTTCCTTTATATCACCTTGAACAATGGATACTTTATCGTCTAGCCCATTCAGATGAACACTTCTTGTCGCCATCTCTACGCTATCTTCTTGTATCTCTAATCCAATAAAATGTTTCCCTTTTGTCTTGGCTTCAAGCAAGATGGGTATAATACCAGTTCCTGTGCCCAGATCAAGTACATGTTCTCCCTCCTTAACCTGTGCAAATCCTGATAATAAGACCGCATCCATACCAAAACAAAATGTCTTAGGGTTTTGTATGATTTTATATTTTCTTCTATGCAGGTCATCTATGCGTTCATTGGCTTTTAACTCCATCATATTAATACCTTTCAACTCAGCTTATTCCCGCTTCATTTTACCTTCTTTTTTCTCTAGATTAAGAAGTGTTTTTAGTTCTTCCTGATCTTCTTGAGATATATCTTCATTGTTTTTATGTTGTTGTTTACGACAACGTTTAAACTTCAATTCATTGGATTTGTATTGTAGAATCTCAGGATCACCATCTTCTTTACGGGTAACAACTTTAACCATTTGGCGAAGAACGTTAACACTCAACACTTCTCCCTTAAAACCTTCTGGTGTAATAACCCGATCACCCACATTCGGTAATGCTTTATTCAGATAATCATAGGTACCTTCCTCATATTTTAGGCAACACATCAGTCGTCCACATACCCCTGAGATTTTCGTTGGGTTAAGGGATAGATTCTGTTCTTTTGCCATCTTAATGGAAACCGGTTGGAATTCGCATAAATGGGTGTGGCAGCATAATGCTCGACCACAGATGCCAATACTACCAATCATTTTTGTTTCGTCTCTTACACCAATCTGCCTTAACTCAATACGGGTTTTAAAAATCGCTGCTAAGTCTTTTACCAACTCTCTAAAGTCGATGCGGCCATCTGCCGTAAAATAGAAAAGTACTTTATTATTATCAAATGTATATTCCACATCGATAAGCTTCATATCCAGTTCGTGTTTCTTGATTTTTTTGATACAGATACCAAATGCTTCTTTTTCTTTAGCACGATTTTTTGCTTCTTTGGCATCGTCTTCTTCGGTTGTGATCCGGATTACACTCTTTAGCGGTTGAATAACCTCATCTTCTGTGACCTCTTTCACACCGATAACAACTTCTCCATATTCGATTCCTCGAACAGTCTCTACAATGACATTTTGTCCTGCTTGGATATCTAAACCATTAGGATCAAAATAATAGATTTTCCCTGCCTTTCGGAATCTAACACCAATTACTTTTATCATTATGAATTCTCCTTTGTTTGTAATAACATCATTTCTATCACTAATCTATAATTAGAATTATATCGTAATAAATCCTTAGCGTTATGTATGTTCTGAGTCATCACGCTTATTTCATTATACGATAAAACCTGTGCTTGTTTCAACAGGGTTTTGTATTTATCACCATTAATCAGTAAATCATCTGTTTGTAACTTCTTAACCAATAGTAAATCCCGAAACCAAGTCATCATTAAATCCAGAAAATCATTAATCTGATCCTTAAAGGCATCGAATCGTTCACTTAATACCATCAACCCATAATCATCACTATGAATCATCTCATTGACAATATCAATCATCTGGTCACGCATGTCCAAAAAAGCCTTAGAAGTTATGAGTGCCATCCCTTTACCCATGTTCCCTTGTGAAAATGATGCCACTAATCTTGCTTGCTCATGGGTGACATCATGGGCTTGTAACAAATGAGCCATCATCTTATCATCTGATACAGGTTTTAATTTTAGCACCACACATCGGGATAGTATCGTAGGTAAAAATCGATTGACATTACGGGATAAGAGTAATATCACCGCATAGGGTGGTGGTTCCTCAATGGTTTTTAATAAGGCATTCTGGGCCTGTTCCGTCATGGTATCTGCTTCATCAATGATATAGACCTTATAGGGATAGTGATAAGGTTTTATATGTATATCCCCATTAATCTGCTCTCGAATATCACCCACACCAATACCTGTTTTTTTGGATGGCTTCACATACACTGTATCTGGATGATTCAAGGTATCAAAAGTCTTACAGGACACACAATCATTACAAGGGGTTATCCCCTTTTTCTCACATTGAATGGTCTTGGCAAAGGTATTGGCTAATAACTTCTTACCCATTCCCTTCTCCCCATCGATAATATAAGCATGGGATATCTTACCTGTCCCAATAGCGCTCTGTACATGCTCCTTTATGTTATCTTGTCCTATAATTTCCTCAAATGTATACATCTTATCTATAACCTTTCTGGTCCTTATCTATTCATACAAATCATACATTCATGATACTGCATCTTATCTATAGCTTCTTCTCATCTTCCTTATTCATATTTTATTATATTTTTTATGATTAATCTATATAAAATTTCATTATCCATCATGAGGCCTTAGCTTTTATTTCTCCGCCAACTAGTTACTCATACTATAAACATAACTAATAGTATACACATAACCGTTATCAATTAAAAAACTTATCCACATTTTCTTTAAAAGTTATACACTTATATACCTTTTTCTTTCTAATAATAGAACAAAGCGACTACGTCGTGTCTTGCGAAGCAAGTTGTTGCATTAGGAAAGTTTCCTTGACACATATGAAAACGCTTCTATTTCATATGCTAAATTTAGAGGACTTTCCTATAAGAATAACAAAAACCATATGATATGTCATCACAACCTTGCAGTATTGCTTCTATCCATCGCTCTGTGCAACAAAACAATTTCTTATCATAAATAGAAGCAATAAATCCAGCGAGTCCGTTTAACATACCATATGGTTTATCTTTTAAAATACCCTATGAAAATGAAAATACCTTTACGTACGAACGATTTTATTTTAAGTGATAATATCTAATAACAATCCTCGAATCTCATCCACATGCCCTAAAATCTTCAGATTATTTTTCTCATCTTGTATTAATGCTTGGGCTAACTCATCAACGTGTTTATCCACCCGTTTAACAATACCATAAACCCGGTGTCTACCTCGTCGGTCTAAGAAATTTTCTCTTGAAAACTTATGGGAATGGGTGACCACTTCGTTCACAAATTCCTTAATTAATTCCCGGTATTTTTTTAAATCTTTTACATCCATGTGTTTGGCGATTTTCTGACCTTGGTCCGTAATATCACCAATCATCATTTTCAGCCTATCTTGAAGGGATGCTTCATCAATTTTACTTAACAAAGTAAACTTAAATGCTTCATGATCCTTCTGTTCTGTTCGGGTAACCTCACTGATCTTTTCAGGACTACTTACCGACCGTATCTTCATAAATGCTCCCCCATTCATGTATTGTAAACCTTATTCATTATATCTTGAGATATTGATCCACATCCAGTACAAAAACTGTTGCACCACCTACTGTTACTTCAATAGGATAAGGTAAATAGCCGTCTGGCATACCTGCAACAGGTGGGTTTAGTAAAGACATCTGCTTATTTGTTTTACACTCTTTTTTAATAATATCCAGCACTTCATCGAGTTTTTCTTTTTCTGTTCCAACAAAGATGGTTGTATTTCCTGTTTTAAGAAAACCTCCTGTACTGGCTAATTTGGTAGCCATAAAGCCTGCCTTATTTAATCTTTCCGTTAACCTATGTGAGTCTTCATCGTGAATAACAGCTATAACAAGTTTCATATTATCACGCTCCCATTAAAATTAATTATATTAATAGTATATGCTTTTACCGATAATATCGCTTTCTGAAGCATTGGTATCTCTTAGTAAACAAATGACAGAAGTATTCCTTTACTATGGAGCACCATATACTTGTTAGCTATTAGTATATGTATATTATCGGATAAAAATCGATTTTTATTTATGGCTATCTTTCAAGTTATCTTATGTGTTATTTACATTCAGCTTTTTCTCAATAACATTCACCACTTCTTCATGGATTAATTCCACTGGCAATAACCCATCAATAGCATATATACGTTCTGGATGTTTCTGGGCTAACTTTTTATACCCTTGACTTACTTTTTTATGAAATTCAAATTTTTGAAGTTCAAGACGGTCTAATTCCTGCTGGTCTTTCTTACGTTTAAGACCTTCTTCTGCGTCAATATCCAATAAGATGGTGAGATCAGGTTGTAATCCCCCTGTAGCATAACGATTAATTTCTTCAATATCATCCATACCTAAGCCTCTAGCATAACCTTGATAGATAACCGATGAATCAACAAAACGATCACAGATAACCACTTTTCCTTGGCTGAGTAATGGCTTAATAAATTGTTCCACATGTTGTGCCCGACTAGCGGCATATAGTAGCGCTTCTGTTGTATCTGACATCTCCATATAGTCTTTATTTAATACGATATGACGAATAGCTTCGCTAATCACTGTGCCTCCTGGTTCTCTGGTCAAAACAACTTCATACTGCTTGTCTTCTAGATAACGTCGTAACCTCTCAATTTGCGTTGACTTTCCAGATCCATCTGCGCCTTCTATGGTAATAAATAGTCCTTTCATATTACACCTCGTCAATGATTTGAATGGTTTGGCATGTATTATCAGCCATCCCCATTATGTCTAAGTCCCTATATTGTTCAACAATCCGTATGATACCTTCACTGATACGTTCTCCAGGTACAATAAGGGGAATACCTGGTGGAAAAGGTATGATAAACTCACCAATGACCTTACCAACAGATTCAATGAAAGATACCCGTCGTTTTTGCATTGTGTAGGCATCCCATGGCATGTATACTTGTTGAATATCTTCTATTATATCATAATGTTCATGGGTATTTCTAGTTTTCTTCAACCCTTTATCAATTTCTATTAATGCATGAGCAAAAGCCATTAAAGAGGCTTCATCATCGCATATAGATGTCATAGCAACGATATGATTTTTATCTGCTAACTCCACTTGTATGTTGTATTGCTCTCTTAAAAGATGATTGAGTTCTATACCTGTCTTATTTGCCACTGTACAATCAATAACAAGTTTGGATAGGTCCATATGATGAATATGGTGAACACCTATGACGTCCTGATTCACTAATTGAAGACAGTTAAGCTCTGAAACTAATTTTTCTCGGCATGTTTTTAAGTCCTTAACGTATTTTTCAAATAACACATCCCCTTGACGATCCAGAAGGTCCCTACAGCTGTCTAAACCATTCATCAGCATGTAAGAGGGGCTGCTGCTCTGAAATAAGGCTAAAGCCTCTTGTAAACGTGATAGATTAATCCTATCTGAGCCAACGTGGAGCATGGCACTCTGTGTATACGCAGGTAGTGTTTTATGGGTGCTTTGAACAACAATATCTGCACCGTATGCTAATACTGATGCAGGAAAATCATCATGAAATGAAAAGTGAGCACCATGAGCTTCATCCACCATCAATAGTTTTCCATGCTCATGTACTAGCTTAGCGATTGTTTTCACATCGGAAACCAACCCTTCATAATTAGGACTTGTAATAACCACCATTTTTGCTGATGGATTATCCTTAAGTAATTGTTCCAGTTGTTGAGGGTCTAAACCTGCTGCTAATCCATTCTCTGGTATCATACGAGGATAAATATAGATAGGGGTTAGCCGGCATAATAAAGTCGCATTATAAACCGATTTATGAGCATTTCTAGCCATGATGATCTTATCACCTTGACAACATACAGCCCATATAGCGGATAATATACCGCTTGTACTACCACCCACTAAAAAAAATGTACGTTTCGCACCAAATGTCTTTGCAGCTTTTTCTTGGGCTTCTAATAAAATACCATGAGGATGGTGAAGATTATCTGTGCCTTCTACTTCTGTTACATCAATAGCGGCATCTTCACTTAAGTGGGTACATCGACCTAATTTGTGACCTGGCATATGCATGGGGTAAATGTTTTTTTTATAAAGATACAATTGTTCGTACAACGTTGGTCTATCCATATTTCTCCACTACCTCCATTTCCATAGAGCTTAATAAATCATTATCATAGAAAGACATGGTTTGTTATGCAAACTAACTCAACCTTCATACGGATAAGATTCTGTACCACAAAGAAGATTAAATAACGCATACCATCATCTTTAGCTATTCTTAACGGCTTGTTCTCTTGGATATATCCTTTTACTTAATCTTTACGAGCCTTATTATAGCATATAACCCTATTTATTTTATATATTAAAAAATCGCCTACCCAATAGACGATTAAGAGTGAGTCACCCGGGACTCGAACCCGGGACACCTGGATTAAAAGTCCAGTGCTCTAGCCGACTGAGCTAGTGACCCATGTGTACCACTTAAGCCATAGGCTTAAATGACTACCTTGTATTCTTTTTGATGGTGCCCAGAGGCGGAATCGAACCACCGACACGAGGATTTTCAGTCCTCTGCTCTACCGACTGAGCTATCTGGGCATAATTGGTTGCGGAGAGAGGATTTGAACCTCTGACCTTCGGGTTATGAGCCCGACGAGCTACCAGACTGCTCCACTCCGCGATATTATGAAACGCATGTAAGACATTGTTTGTTACCATAAAGCAACTATCAAACATTATGTTTTGCTTATTCAAAGCCATTAAAAAAGCTTTAATGGTAAGAAATTGTTTTGCTTAAGCAAAGCCAATTCTTAAATGGAGGGAGAAGGATTCGAACCTTCGAAGGCGGTGCCAACAGATTTACAGTCTGCCCCCTTTGGCCACTCGGGAACCCCTCCATGTTACCAAGCCGACGATCGGACTTGAACCGATAACCTGCTGATTACAAGTCAGCTGCTCTGCCAATTGAGCCACGTCGGCATTACGCACGATTGCCGTGCTATATAAAATTCTATCCGTGTAAGGAATAGAATTTGATTTAGTGGGCGCAACAGGGCTCGAACCTGTGACCCCCTGCTTGTAAGGCAGGTGCTCTCCCAGCTGAGCTATGCGCCCTGGGAATGAAATTGTATTGCCATAAGTCTTTCGACCAACGACCCAGAAGGGACTCGAACCCTCGACCTCCGGCGTGACAGGCCGGCGTTCTAACCAACTGAACCACTGGGCCTCAGAATGATCAAACATTCAAAACAACACATTGAAAATACATGCACATCATTATATAATCGTTCATTTATCCATTATTACCAAAACAAGTACTTACTTATAACTTATACATCTTAACCCTTAGCTAAATCATAGCTAGGTCAAGCCCTCGACCTATTAGTATCGGTCAGCTGAACATGTTACCATGCTTACACCTCCGACCTATCAACCTTGTCGTCTTCAAGGGGTCTTACTACCTTACGGTATGGGATATCTTATCTTGAGGGGGGCTTCACGCTTAGATGCCTTCAGCGTTTATCCCTTCCAAACTTGGCTACTCTGCTATGCACTTGGTAATACAACAGATACACCAGCGGTTCGTCCATCCCGGTCCTCTCGTACTAAGGACAGCTCCTCTCAAATATCCTGCGCCCACGACGGATAGGGACCGAACTGTCTCACGACGTTCTGAACCCAGCTCGCGTACCGCTTTAATGGGCGAACAGCCCAACCCTTGGAACCTGCTACAGCTCCAGGATGCGATGAGCCGACATCGAGGTGCCAAACCACTCCGTCGATGTGAACTCTTGGGAGTGATAAGCCTGTTATCCCCGGGGTAGCTTTTATCCGTTGAGCGATGGCAATCCCACTTTCATACCACCGGATCACTAAGTCCTACTTTCGTACCTGCTCCACCCGTCGGTGTCACAGTCAAGCCATCTTATGCCTTTGCACTCTGCGAATGGTTTCCAACCATTCTGAGATGACCTTTGAGCGCCTCCGATACCTTTTCGGAGGCGACCGCCCCAGTCAAACTCCCCACCTGACATTGTCCCCACACCCGTTTAGGGTGCTAGGTTAGAAATCCAGTACTACAAGGGAGGTATCCCAACAGCGACTCCACAAAGACTGGCGTCCTTGCTTCTACGTCTCCCTCCTATCCTGTACATGTAATACCGAATCCCAGTATCAAGCTGGAGTAAAGCTCCACGGGGTCTTTCCGTCCTGTCGCGGGTAACCGGCATCTTCACCGGTACTACAATTTCACCGGGCGCGTTGTCGAGACAGTGCCCAAATCGTTACGCCTTTCGTGCGGGTCGGAACTTACCCGACAAGGAATTTCGCTACCTTAGGACCGTTATAGTTACGGCCGCCGTTTACTGGGGCTTAAATTCAGAGCTTCGCTTACGCTAACCCCTCCTCTTAACCTTCCAGCACCGGGCAGGCGTCAGCCCCTATACTTCACCTTTCGGTTTTGCAGAGACCTGTGTTTTTGCTAAACAGTCGCTTGGGCCTATTCTCTGCGGCCTCTCTAAAGAGGCACTCCTTATCCCTAAGTTACGGAGTCATTTTGCCGAGTTCCTTAACAACGCTTCTCCCGTCGGCCTTAGGATTCTCTCCTCATCTACCTGTGTCGGTTTACGGTACGGGCACATACAAAACAATAGCGGCTTTTCTCGACAGTTTGGATTCAGAAACTTCCCTACTTATATTTCGGTCCTCATCGTACTTCAGAAACGGATGACGGATTTGCCTGTCTTCCTATCCTTTGTACTTGAACGGGTTTTTCCATTCCCCGTTTTTCCTATCCTCCTGTGTCCCCACAGTTCTGTTTGCATGCGGTACAGGAATTTCAACCTGTTGTCCATCGACTACGGCTTTCGCCCTCGCCTTAGGTCCCGACTTACCCAGAGAAGATCAGCTTTACTCTGGAAACCTTAGATATTCGGCCGAGAAGATTCTCACTTCTCTCTCGCTACTCATTCCGGCATTCTCTCTTCTTAACAGTCCACTGCTCCTTACAGTACAGCTTCGTCCCAGTTAAGAATGCTCCTCTACCACTGATATTACTATCAATCCACAGCTTCGGTGTCATGTTTTAGCCCCGGACATTTTCGGCGCAAGATCTCTCGACTAGTGAGCTATTACGCACTCTTTGAATGTATGGCTGCTTCTAAGCCAACATCCTAGTTGTCTTCGAAATCTCACATCCTTTTCCACTTAACATGTACTTTGGGACCTTAGCTGGTGGTCTGGGCTCTTTCCCTTTTGACTACCCAACTTATCTCGCGCAGTCTGACTCCTGATGAGCATCTATATGGCATTCGGAGTTTGATATGTTTTGGTAAGCCTCGCGGCCCCCTAGACAATTCAGTGCTCTACCTCCATTAGACTCCATCAAGGCTAGCCCTAAAGCTATTTCGAGGAGAACCAGCTATCTCCGGGTTCGATTGGAATTTCTCCGCTACCCACAGTTCATCCCCACGTTTTTCAACACGTGTGGGTTCGGACCTCCATTACCTTTTACGGTAACTTCATCCTGACCATGGGTAGGTCACCCGGTTTCGGGTCTACGTACTCTGACTTAACGCCCTATTAAGACTTGGCTTCCCTTCGGCTCCAGACCTTTAGTCTTTAACCTTGCCAGTTATACGTAACTCGCCGGACCGTTCTACAAAAAGTACGCCGTCGCTCTGATTTATATACGAGCTTCGACTGCTTGTAAACAAAGGGTTTCAGGTTCTTTTTCACTCCCCTCCCGGGGTTCTTTTCACCGTTCCTTCACAGTACTATACGCTATCGGTCACTAGGGAGTATTTAGCCTTGGGGGGTGGTCCCCCCAGCTTCACACAGGGTTTCTCGTGTCCCGTGCTACTCTGGATACCGCCTGCTCTCTCGGTCTTTCACCTACTGGACTTTCACCTTCTTTGGTTGGCTTTCCCAAAACCATTCGGTTAAACGTCGAGATACATTCTGCGGTCCTCAACCCCTAAGAACTAAGTTCTTAGGTTTGGGCTCTTCCCTTTTCGCTCGCCGCTACTTAGGGAATCGATTTTTCTTTCTCCTCCTTCGGGTACTTAGATGTTTCAGTTCCCCGAGTTCCCCCTACATGGCTATGTATTCACCATGCAGTAACTGGGCTTTTCCCAGTCAGGTTTCCCCATTCGGATATCTCCGGATCGATGGCTATTTGCGCCTCCCCGAAGCTTTTCGCAGCTTATCACGTCCTTCATCGGCTCCTAGTGCCAAGGCATCCACCCTTTGCTCTTATTAGCTTGACCTCATATGACTTGTTCATCTTCGTGTTTCTTAGTCTTACATTTCTTCGTGGTTCTTGAAGAATTGTAAGGCTTAGATGAACGAATTGAACATGTCATTGCCATTAACAGCTTTTCTCGTAAGATTCTTATAAACAAGGTATAACAACCTTCCAATCAAGCATGCATTGATCGCACTAAGAGCTAAGATTTACAAGTTATTTGTATGCTCCTATTGTTGACAATAGGATACGTAGCTTGTTCTTGGTTACTCTTGGTTCTTTTAAGCATTGCTTTGCGTATGCAAAACAAGTGCTTTCTTTTAAATCATAGGATAATTGATTATCATTTGATGTCAGTATTTAACAATGGATAAATCTTTTGCATACATTTTATGGCATGACAAAAGGTTCTTTCCTTAGAAGTTATCTCCTGAAAGAATGACTTCTTCTTTGTTAAATATCTTTTCAATGTGAAGTTTTCAATGTTCGATAAGCATCGGCTTTGCGTATGCAAAACGATTGCTTTTTTATAACTTTTCTTTGGCTTGATTTAAGCGCTAGGCTATATTATCATAGTCACTTGCCCTATGTCAAGCACTTTTTTAAAGTTTTCTTAGCCTTTTCTTTGTTAAGTAAAGCCTTGAAAACTATTGGCAATCTGGCAGCCACCTACTCTCCCAGGTCGTCTCCAACCAAGTACCATCGGCCGTCTGTGGCTTGACCATCGTGTTCGGTATGAGAACGGGTATGTCCCATAGACGCATCACCACCAGAAATCTCTTCTATTCTTAGAATAAACGGTATATGTTGTTTTTCCCTTGAATACTCAACAGTGAAACAAATGTTATTAACACGTAATAACACCTCGGCTATGCTTTACTTATTCCATGCAATTCTACTTATCGTTTAAAGCCTCGGCTTTAACGATCTTCCTTAGAAAGGAGGTGATCCAGCCGCACCTTCCGATACGGCTACCTTGTTACGACTTCACCCCAGTCATCGGCTTCACCTTCGACAGCTCCATCCATAAAGGTTTGGTCACTGGCTTCGGGCGCTTCCAACTCCCGTGGTGTGACGGGCGGTGTGTACAAGGCCCGGGAACGTATTCACCGCGACATGCTGATTCGCGATTACTAGCGATTCCAACTTCATGTAGTCGAGTTGCAGACTACAATCCGAACTGGGATAGCTTTTTTGGGGTTGGCTCCATGTCACCACTTCGCTTCCCTTTGTCACTACCATTGTAGCACGTGTGTAGCCCAAATCATAAGGGGCATGATGATTTGACGTCATCCCCACCTTCCTCCGAGTTGTCCCCGGCAGTCTCTCTAGAGTCCCCAACTTTACTTGCTGGCTACTAAAGATAAGGGTTGCGCTCGTTGCGGGACTTAACCCAACATCTCACGACACGAGCTGACGACAACCATGCACCACCTGTCTCTTCTGTCCCGAAGGAAAGTTCCGATTAAGGAACGGTCAGAAGGATGTCAAGATTTGGTAAGGTTCTTCGCGTTGCTTCGAATTAAACCACATGCTCCACCGCTTGTGCGGGCCCCCGTCAATTCCTTTGAGTTTCAATCTTGCGATCGTACTCCCCAGGTGGAATGCTTAATGCGTTTGCTGCGGCACCGAGGTTCGACCCCCGACACCTAGCATTCATCGTTTACGGCGTGGACTACCAGGGTATCTAATCCTGTTCGCTCCCCACGCTTTCGTGCCTCAGCGTCAGTTACAGTCCAGAAAGTCGCCTTCGCCACTGGTGTTCCTCCTAATATCTACGCATTTCACCGCTACACTAGGAATTCCACTTTCCTCTCCTGCACTCTAGCAAAGCAGTTTCAAATGCAGTCCCCAGGTTGAGCCTGGGGCTTTCACATCTGACTTACTCCGCCGCCTACGCACCCTTTACACCCAGTAAATCCGGATAACGCTTGCCCCCTACGTATTACCGCGGCTGCTGGCACGTAGTTAGCCGGGGCTTCTTAGTCAGGTACTGTCACTATCTTCCCTGCTGATAGAAGTTTACGATCCGAAAACCTTCTTCCTTCACGCGGCGTCGCTGCATCAGGGTTTCCCCCATTGTGCAATATTCCCCACTGCTGCCTCCCGTAGGAGTTTGGGCCGTGTCTCAGTCCCAATGTGGCCGATCACCCTCTCAGGTCGGCTACTGATCGTCGCCTAGGTGAGCCGTTACCTCACCTACTAGCTAATCAGACGCGGGTCCATCCTATGCCACCGGAGTTTTTACCACTCGATCATGTGATCCTGTGGTCTTATGCGGTATTAGCGCACTTTTCAGTGCGTTATCCCCCTGCATAGGGCAGGTTACCCACGCGTTACTCACCCGTCCGCCGCTGTCCACTTAAGGAATCACCCGAAGGGTCATCCTCAAGTTTCTCGCTCGACTTGCATGTGTTAAGCACGCCGCCAGCGTTCATCCTGAGCCAGGATCAAACTCTCATGTTAAAAAGTTTATTCTGACCAGACTAATCTGGCAATTGTATTTTATAGACTACCGTCTTCTTTGTTTGAGATTGTTAAGTTATACAAAACAATTCTCTGAATTTACAAAGGAATTATTTGGGTAAAGCTTTTATAAGCTTTTGGTTTGTTTCACTGTTCAGTTTTCAAGGTTCTTGTAAAGCTGTTGTACACTGTGTTTCTTAGAGACAACGAAGAATATCTTATCATGTATCCCTGTGTTTGTCAACAACTTTTTTTAACATTTTATCACTTAGTTTTTTAAACAATTAAAATGGCGGAGAAGGAGGGATTTGAACCCTCGCGCCGCGTAAACGACCTATACCCTTAGCAGGGGCACCTCTTCAGCCACTTGAGTACTTCTCCACGCTGAATTATTTAAACTATTAAGTGATGCTCTAATGAGTAGTGCAAGAGTTATTATACTAGAGGTTGTTCTTAATGTCAATAAGTTTTTTGCTATTTTGCGAAAATTTCTAAAGCCTTTAATTATGGGGAAACTTCTCTCTTATTATGGAGTGCTTATTCCTTATTTATTCACCATGAAGCATCTTTATATAGGATAGTATTCTTTAGAAAAGTTACTGTATCTTTTGTGATTCATTCGGGATGACGGATTTTCACCATATCATTCTCTTCTATAATATAGGATTACATAAAAATAGGTACCAACTTCTCATCTTCTTATCATCTATGGTTCATATGTAGAACTTTAACCTCCTAATAAATATGGAAGGAAATTTTTAAATATAGCAAAACTGTCATGAAGCATATTGTCATTATTCTTAACATGTTTTTAAGTAATTCTCCCCTTATAGTATCTTTCCTATCTGCTTATTACTATAAGGGGAGTATCCTCTAGGTATGCATTATTCCTTTAAATAAGGTGTACCATCAGCCGCTGGTGCTACTGATTTACCTACAAAGCCCATGAGTATAACAAGGGTTAATACATAAGGAATCATAGATAATATATCATTGGATACGGCAATATCTTGTCCACCTAAGAAAATAACCATAGCTTGGGCTGCACCAAATATGAGACAAGCACCTAAGGCACCTTGGGGCTTCCATTTCCCAAAGATCATGGCTGCTAAAGCGATAAAACCTTGACCGGATATAAGGGATGGAAAGAAATTAGATGCTACACCTATACTCATAGAAGCTCCACCTAGGCCCGATAAGACCCCAGATAAGATAACAGCTCCATATCTTATACGGTGTACATTAATCCCTAAGGTATCTGCTGCTTTTGGATGTTCACCAACAGCTCTAACACGAAGACCTAGCTTTGTCTTATAGAGCACAAACCACATCACAATAACAATAAGAAACGCTAAATATACCGTTACCTCTTGGGTAAAAATATTTTCCCAAATGGAATGCTCCGGAAATACACCTTTAAAGAGCTTTGGTATTTTTTTATCTAAATTAATGCTTGTTGTCATGGATTTTCCATCAAAAAATTTACGGCATAAGAATAATGCTGCTCCGGGACCTAAAAAGTTAATGGCTATACCCGATACCACTTGCTCTGCACCTAAGGTAACGGATGCAATGGCATGAAGTAATCCTAATACCCCTGCACCTAATCCTGCACATATGAGCGCTAACCACCATATGCCCGAATAATAACCTACGGTAGCACCTATAAAAGCACCAATGGTCATCATACCCTCTAAACCAATATTAACAACACCTGATCGTTCGGATATCACACCACCTAGGGATGTATAGATGAGAGGTGTGGAGTACATCAGCGTTGTACCTAATATAAATCCTAAACTATCCATTATTCAATCACCTCTTTTTTAGTTTTAAAACGACGATATAAATAAATGATTCTTGGAATTGCTATAAAGAATATAATGGTACCAATCATAATATTGATAACCTCTGTTGGCGCTCCTATTGGTGGTGATTGAATTTTTGATCCACCATATTTTAATGTACCAAAGAATAGTCCTGAAAAAATACATGCAATGGGTGAGTTACTGCCTATCAAAGCTACTGCAATACCATCAAATCCATAGCCTTCCGTAGCTGCCAATGTTGTAATACCTTTTGATACACCTAATATCATTAATGCACCTGCCATACCACTGATGCAACCGGAAATACCCATGGACGTGACAATACTCTTCTTTACATTTATACCACCATACTCCGCAGCGAATTTGTTGGAACCAACCGCCCTTAATCGAAAACCTAACGTGGTCTTATTCAATACATACCAAACGATAACGGCTACAATGATAGCAATAATAAAACCGTAATTAAGAGGGGTTTTTAATATATCCCTTATCTGAGGATGATCCATCAGCCATTCTTTTCCAGACTCGGATTTTTTAAAACCTTCCATAAATACAATGCTGGCTGTTTCCCGTATGGGATGTGCTTTATTGGTTCGTGCTAAGAATGCTGGTATATTAATAACCGCATTATGTGCATACAACGCAATCCAGTTTAACATAATGGTGGATATAACTTCATTAATGCCAAACCTAGCTTTCAGATACCCTGCAATGGCGCCCCATACACCACCTGCTAAAGAAGCAAATAGGATAATAACGATTGGATGGATAATATAAGGTAGTTTTAGAAAATAGCCTAATAAAGAAGCGACAATGGTCCCTATGATAAATTGCCCTTCAGCTCCAATGTTGAATAATCCTGTTTTGAAAGCAAAAGCTACAGATAATCCTGTTAGAATTAAAGGTGTGGATTTAATGATGGTATAGGATATGTATTTGGGTTTACTAAACACACCTTTTACAATCACATAGTATACCTGTAGAGGATTATAACCTGCTATGAATAAGATAATAGCGGTAATAATTAAACCAAAAAGGATAGATAAAAACGTCATCTTCGTACTATTTGAAAGAATTTTTCTCTTTTCCATTTTATTTTTTGCCCCCTGCCATTTCGAGTCCTAATTTCATCTCTGTTGCATCTTTTTGATCCATGACACATACAATTTTTCCTTCATAGATGACGGCAATACGATCCGCAACATTCATAATTTCATCTAACTCAAGTGAGATTAACAGCACACCTTTATTCTCATCTCTTTGTTTCACAAGTGCCTTATGTACGTATTCGATTGCACCAACATCTAATCCTCTTGTTGGCTGGGTAGCGATTAAAATATCTGGATCATTCATAATCTCTCTGGCAATAATGACTTTCTGTTGATTACCACCTGACAAAGATTTTGCATGTGCTGTTTCATCGGTAGGCCGAATATCAAAGGTATTAATTAACTTCTTTGCATAATCAATAATAGCGTCTTTCTGTAATATACCTTTCTTAGAGAATGGTTCGTTAATAAAGTTTTCCAATACCATGTTCTCATAAACGGTAAAGTCTAATACTAAGCCTCTTTTTTGTCTATCTTGTGGTATAGTCGATACTTTATTATCCATAACTTTTCGTGGTGAAAAGTTAGTAATTTCTTTTCCATTAACACATACTTGTCCACTCTCTGTTGGTCTAAGTCCTGTTAAAGCTTCTACCAGTTCACTTTGCCCATTACCATCTACGCCAGCTATACCAAGTATTTCTCCTCTTTTAACCTCTAGGGATAAGCCATTAACAGCTACTAAGCCACGATTATCCTTAACAACCAAATCCTTAATAGATAACACAACATCTGTTGGCTGAGCATCATCCTTTGGCACTTTAAAAGTAACTTCTCTTCCCACCATCTTAGCCGCTAATTCTTCTTCTGTTACGTCTTCTACTTTTACGGAATCGATACACTTACCTCGTCTAATAATGGTACATTGGTCAGCCACTTCCTTAATTTCTTTTAATTTATGGGTAATGATAATCACCGTTTTACCTTCTTTGGTCAAATTATCAATAATCCCGATTAAGTCTTTAATCTCTTGAGGTGTTAACACAGCTGTGGGTTCATCAAGAATAAGAATATCTGCACCTCGATACAGCGCTTTTAGTATTTCTACACGTTGCTGCATACCTACTGTTATATCTTCTATCTTATCATCAGGATTAACAAAAAGACCATATTTTTCCGATAATGCTTTCACATCATCCTTAGCCTTTTGCATGTTTAGTACACCCATGGACTTTGTTAATTCGCAGCCAAGAATAATATTTTCTACAACAGTAAAAGGCTCCACCAACATAAAATGCTGATGCACCATACCAATACCTTGCCCAATAGCAATATTAGGATTGGTGACCTTTACCCGTTGGCCATGAATATAAATATCACCTTGTGTTGGTTCAATCATACCGTATAGCTGATTCATGAGTGTGGACTTACCTGCACCGTTTTCACCAAGCAGGGCATGCACTTCACCTTTGTATACCGTTAAATCAATGTGGTCATTGGCAATAAATGGACCAAATTTCTTAGTAATACTCTTCATTTCGATAACTTTGGTTGAATAATCTACATTCTGCAAGTTACCCATCCTTTCTCCTGCTAGTCATTAAAGGCATATACTAAATTACAGCTCAGACTCTTGTCTGAGCTGTACATGATTAAACTATGTATGAAAATCCCATATGCTTACTCTGGAAATTGTGCTTCATACTCTTCTTGTGTTCCAGGCACTATAATTTTACCAGCAATAATGTCTTTTTCTAACTGGGCAACTTCTTCTAAAATATCTGCTGGCACTGCATCTGATGATGATGGTGCAATACCAACACCGCCTTCAGCTAAACCGTAAGTGATATTGGATCCACCTTCCCATTTACCATCTTTTAAATCTTTTGCTACATTAAAGATGGCTTGGTCAACACGCTTCATAGCAGAAGTAATAATTTCATCTTTACCTAATATAGCTTTTTGGTCAACGTCTACACCAATCACATATTTACCATTCTCTACAGCTGATTCAATAACACCTGTTCCTGTATAACCAGCAGCATGGAAGATAATATCTGCATCTTTTTGATACATTTGGTTAGCAATGGCTTTACCTTTTGCCGTATCACCAAAATCATTAGCATATTGGATTTGAATTTCACAATCTGGATTAGCAGTCTTTACACCGGCTTTGAATCCATTTTCAAAACGCCAGATAACGTCAAAGTCCATACCACCTACAAAACCAACATTATTTGTCTTGGTCATTTTACCAGCAATGTAACCCACTAAGAAAGAAGGTTCTTGCTCTCTAAATGTAACGCCTAATAGGTTCTCTGGCGGAGCCGTTTCTGGATCAGCATCACTATAGAAAAAATCAATGGTTGCATATTTTTTATCTGGATTCGTTTTAGCAGCTTCTAAAACTGTATCCCCCATAAGGTAACCAATACCCCACATAAGATCATTACCTTGATCATATAAGTTTTCTAAGTTAGGTGCATAATCGGATTCTTGAGTGGACTCAAGGAAACCTACTTCGATACCTAATTCAGATTGTGCCATTTCCAAACCTGCCCATGCAGATTGGTTAAAGGATTGGTCATTAATACCACCTGTATCCGTAACCATACTGATCATCAGATCAGCCTTAGCCATTGTTTCTTGCTCTTTATTATCTTCTTCTTTATCTTCTTCTGCGTCTTTATCTTTTTCTGTACTATCTGAAACTTTGGCAGCATCGCCACCTGATGCCGGTTCATCGGATTTTTTCTCTCCACAGCCTGTTAAAAGTAATGATAATACCATGGTACACATTACTAAAATTGATAATACTTTTTTCATACAACAATCCTCCCAGATTAAACAAATTATATTGGCAACCGTCTCATGATTCATATAACTTTCTGAACATGTCCACATTAAAATCAAGCTCACTGTTTAAATGTTACCTTACCTTTTCATCTGAAGGTAGCAGTCTTTAAGACTAAATCTAACCATAAGCTTGGAAATATGACGGTGGATATGCTATATTCTATTCAGGAAGTTATGCCACGATGAAGCATGAACGTTATTGCCTTAGACTATTAACCCTATTCATTCCATACCATAACATGAACAGCTATTTGACCTATAATAACTGTCATGATAATATAAACTTAGCTTATGCTAAGTTTGAATGGCAAGAAATATAATATATGCAATAATCTTATACTTATATTATCACACAAACAAAAATTTGTCATAAATTTTACTTAATTTAATTTAAAATTATGGTAATATTGAAAAAAATGGTATAAGGAAAATTAAGACATTTTCCTTATACCATTTATATTTATTTCCATTTTATTCCAAAGACTAAATATTATTAACTTATTGTAAGATTAGCTTAATTTTCTATCTTTTATGATTTGTATAAAATCCTTCGATGGCTGAATCTCTATAAAGTGGTTTTTATCATCTTTTTCATAAATACAATAATAGATTTCTAATCCTTTTAAATGTTTATTTAACTTTCTTTTTGTGGCATATTTTTGTTTGTAATCCTTTATATATTCGGGTTTGTCAATGGTTTCTAACTTAACTATCTGATGCACATTAATATTGAGTAATAATTTTTCTTTGGAACCTGTTAACTCTTGTATAATAAAATCATTTTCAATAAGCAAATACTTATATGACGTCATATATCTTCTGATAAACATATAAGCCATGGCACTTGCAAAAATTAATGTGACAGCATCAATAAAGCTGGTATTAACTTTACCTAATACAGTACTTGCTAAAGCATTAAATAAAATTAAAAATACAGCCGCAATCATAATAAGTAACAATAGTCTAATACCTGATATTTTCTCTTTTTTAGTAATTTCTTGATGCATGGGATACATCCCCTATCTCTCTATTTTATGTGATCGCTATATGTTGCATTATACGTGCTCAACACGACGATTATACTTTTCTTTTTCACTTTCATAAAGATTGTTGCCTTCACAATCAATCACAACAATAAGTGGTAAGTTTTCTACTTCCATCTTACGGACAGCTTCTGTGCCTAAATCTTCATAAGCAATGATATCAACTTTTTTAATTTTATCTGCTAATAAAGCAGCTGCACCGCCTACTGCTGCAAAGTAAACTGCTTTATTTTGTTTCATACTCTCAATGACTTCTTTACTCCTATCACCTTTACCAATCATACCCTTTAATCCTTGATCAAGTAACGATGGTGCATAAGGGTCCATACGATAGCTGGTTGTTGGTCCTGCTGAGCCGATAATGGCATCCTTTTTTGCAGGAGAAGGTCCTACATAATAAATCACATTATCCTCCATAGCAAAGGGTAATTCTTCCCCTTGTTCTAATTGGTCCATCATACGCTTATGAGCCGCATCACGAGATGTATAAACTGTACCTGATAAAAGTACTTGATCCCCTGCTTTTAACTTTTTTACCTTATCTTCTGTCAAAGGCAAATCTAATTGTATGGCCATATTCTGCCTCCCTCAATTTAGTACATCATGTTAAATAAAAACCCTGTGTAAACGATAAAAACAAGTCATCGGCATAAACATTTGTTAACGCACACTATAGGATACGTGAACAATGTCGTGTAGCATGACAACTGATATTAACAGCTACAGGTAAACCTGCAATGTGCGTCGGATACGTTTCAATAAAAACAGCTAATGCTGTGGTAAAACCACCTAATCCCCCTGGTCCAATTCCTAAACAATTGATGTCATCTAACAGCTCTTGTTCCATTTCTTTTACATAGGGTACAGCTGACTGCTGGCCAACGGGTCTTAATAACGCTTTTTTAGCAAGAAAAGCAGCTTTCTCAAAGGTTCCTCCAATCCCAACACCTACAATCATAGGCGGACAAGCATTAGCACCTGCTTGTTCAACAATATCAATAATGGCTTTTTTAGCACCTGCCATACCATCAGCAGGTTTTAACATGGCAATTTTACTCATGTTCTCACTACCAAATCCTTTGGGAGCTAATGTAAGCTTTATCTGATCACCTGGTACGATATCATAATGAATAATTGCAGGAGTATTATCCTTGGTGTTTTCCCTAAAAAAAGGATCTTTTACCACCGATTTTCTTAAAAAACCTTCTTCATAACCTCTCCGAACCCCTTCATTAATGGCTTCTGTCAAAGGTGCACCTGTTACATGCACATCTTGCCCCACTTCACAAAAAACAACGGCCATACCCGTATCTTGACACATAGGCATCATGCTATTCTTCGCAATATAAGCATTCTCTTCAATCTGCTCCAATATATTTTTACCAATAGGTGATGCTTCCACTTCTTTCTTCTCTTTTATAGCTTGCAATATATCCTGACTCACATGACAATTCGCCTCTATGCACATGTCTTTTATATGATCGATTATTTGATCCGCTAATATCTCTCTCATAGTTCCTCCCATAATCATGTTATCATATCCTATCTTAAAGGTTTAAACCCCATTCGTCAAGCTTTTGTATCCATTAAGGCTTTCCCTAAACTACCACAACAAATTAAATTCACTAGCCAAGTAGATGGTGAGGTATCGAAAACCTGCGATTTTTAAATCATCGTTAGAAAACCTTAGTGAATGAAAAGATAACTTCTGTTAAGAAACTTAAGTGTCTGAGCTTGCGAGTTCTTAAGTTTTAAGAAGTTATCTTTTCATGAACTTAGGCTTTCTTCGATGATTTAACATGAGCAGTTTTTTGATACCTCACCATCTACGTATGTCTTGCCCATTCTCAAAAAAAAGAACTCCCCTCCATCTATGCATCCTAATACACAAATCGAGGAAAAGCCCCATATTGTCTATATATCTCTAAAAAGTTCTTCATCACTTCTTTATATTCCTTCAACGATATCCCTTCTGTAAAGTTAACAGAAGTATCCTCAGAAACAAGTCCAATAGCATAAGCTTTATTAAGATAAACAACCGCCCAACTACTAGCATGATAAAAACGCACATTATCTTTTTTAATGTCCAACTTATTCTGCCCTATCCGCTTTTCCAAAGCACGTATTAACACGGTATACACTTGCTCTTTCGTTATATTTACATTTGGCCGGAATGTATTATCATGATACCCATTAATAAGACTATTATGATAAGCCGTGTAAATGTATTTGGCCAGTTCAGACTCTTTATCAATATCTTCAAACATGGTCTTAGGTATCAGTAGCTCATAATCTAAATCCTTAACTAAATGCTCCACTAGAATACCCCTAGTCAAAGGTATATCTCTTTTTTCTGTAGAAAAATGCACCTCTATTTTATTCTGTTTATCTACTTTGGCATAACCATTACGAAATGTAAAATCAGCATTTAATGTCAGTGCATAGGTGGTTTCTAAATCTAACGCTTCCAGGGGCAAAATCATTAAAGTATTGGTTAAATACTTATCATCTTGAGGCAAAATAACTTCTGTTTTCACTGGCTGATGGTCTGTTGTATTCACCAATGCCACATCCTGAACGTCCATGGTTTTTATTTTTTTACTATCTGAATAGTAGGTGATGGTAATGGGCACACCTACTGCCCCTTTTACACCATCTACCTGACGGTAAGGATCTATTTTATAATTATTTTCCCATGAAATTGGCACATCTTCCATCTGATCATAGGGATAAACAGCTAATAATTTATCACCAGAAATATCCCTTGATTGTCCACCTAAATCGTAAGTATACATGTCTTTATAATTCCCCATACCAATGTGCTCATACAGAGGGTCTAAAAAGGTTACTCTTGAATAAGGATTATTCATAAAATCTTGAATACCTTGCTGAATACTGTCTAACTGATTATGGATAAATTCTGTAATAAAAGGATTGGAATAATAGAAATATGAAGCACGGTCCCAACTATACCGCCCCCGATAATAATGGTTACCATTTTCTTCAATCAAAGAAAAGCTGTTATTGACGGACATATATTTACTATGGGTATTAGCTGCCTGTTCCAACTTTGAGTTTTTTTCTAAAGGTTTAATACCCATGTCTTCACGTACTTGATTAATGGCCTTTAGGGCATGTCGACGATCATAATCTTCTGCAGAACTATGAATGCTGCAGAACATAACCATGATTACCAATAAACAAATACATCGTGCTAATTTTTTCATGCTGCATTCACCTCCACCAAGTTATGTCTCATATCAGATGATTTATACGTTATAATGCTTTTATTTACAAAACTGTTCTATGATCATGCATGATCAATAGCATTCTAGGCCCTATCACCTATTTTATTATAACAGATGTACATGGCATTACTGTTACATGTATATTACAAGTTCCTTAAAAAAACCCTTAAAAAGTCACAAAAATCGCCATGTTAATCTTTTGAGTAGATGAAAAATAAAAAAGCTGTTCTTATCAAGTATACCTAATACTTGATAAGACAGCCTGTTCACATTTTTTTTAATTACACCTCTTGATCCGATTCCTCTTCTATTTCCATTTCCTCAGCTGTTTCTGCTTGTATCATCGCCTCTGCACCCTCTGTTTCATGCCCATCATCTTCTTCATGGGTATCTTGCTCTTTGATGCGCGCAATACCGGCTACACATATATCCCCATCTAAGTTCATTAATCTTACGCCAGATGTAATACGTCCAAATCGTGATATATCGCTGACACGTATACGAATAACAATGCCTTCTGTTGTAATCAACATCAGCTCATTATCCTCATTAACAGCCTTCATACCGACTACATTACCTGTTTTTTCGGTAATCTTATAGAATTTCACACCTTTACCGCCCCGTCGTTGGGTTGTAAACTCATTAATGTCTGTACGTTTACCAAGTCCTTTTTCGGAAACAACCAATAAATCGGTACCTTGTGATGTAAGCTGCATACCAATGACTTCATCATCATCATTAATATTCATACCCCTTACACCCATGGATGTACGACCAATAACACGGACATCTTCTTCACTGAATCGAATACACTGACCATATTTGGTACCTAAGATAATATCTTGTTCATTATCGGTTAACTTAACTTCAATCAGGTCATCGTCTTCTTTTAGATTAATGGCTTGAAGACCACTCACACGAATATTGACATACTCCATAATGTTGGTTTTCTTTATGATACCTCTTTTGGTAGCCATTAATAAATAACGATCTTCTCTATACTTACTCAGAGGGATAACCGCTGTTATATGTTCACCTGCATCTAACTGTAAGAGGTTCACTAATGCGGTACCTCTTGCGGTTCTACTTGATTCTGGTATTTCATATGCCTTCAAACGGTATACTTTTCCTTTATTGGTAAAAAACAAGATAAAGTGATGGGTGGATGTGATAAATAGGTTTTGAATAAAATCTTCATCCCTTGTCTGCATACCTTTTATTCCTTTACCACCGCGATGTTGACTCTTATACGTATTGATGGGCATACGTTTAATATAACCCAAGTGTGTCATGGTAATGACTGTAGGCTCTTTCTTAATAAGGTCCTCTAGGGAAATCTCACCTGCATCATAGGTAATCTCCGTTCTTCTCTCATCACCATATTTTTCACGGATAATCATGATTTCTTCTTTGATGACACCATATAATAATTTTTCATCGGCTAAGATGGATTTTAAGTACTTAATTTTTTCCATGAGTTCTCGGTACTCATTTTCAATCTTTTCTCTCTCTAAGCCGGTTAAAGCACGTAGACGCATATCCACGATGGCTTGTGCCTGTATATCACTGAAGCCAAAACGTTCCGTTAAGTTAATTTTTGCTTCAGCAGTACTCTTAGACCCTCTGATGATTTTAATAACTTCTTCTATAAAATCAAGTGCTTTTAGTAAACCTTCTAAAATGTGGGCACGATTTTCGGCTTTTTTCAGTTCAAACTGGGTTCTTCTTGTAACAACTTCCTTCTGATGGTTAAGGTAGTGGACAAGCATTTGCTTCAGGTTTAAGATTTTGGGTTCGTTCTTGACTAACGCCAGCATGTTGATACCAAAGGTTTCTTGCAGTTGTGTATGCTTATACAATTGATTGATGATTACATTGGCATTGGCATCACGTTTTAATTCAATGACAACGGACATACCTTTTCTATCGGATTCATCACGAAGGTCCGATATACCCTCAACCTTCTTCATCTTAACAAGATCAGCTATTTTTTCAATCAAACGAGCTTTATTCACCTGATAAGGTAATTCTGTCACAACAATCCGTTGTTTATTGTTACCCATGGGTTCAATATCCACTGTTGCTCGAACTTTAACTTTACCTTTACCTGTACGATAAGCTTCTTTTATACCATTTTTCCCTAAGATTTTACCATAGGTTGGGAAATCAGGTCCTTTGACGATTTCAATTAATTCTTCTATATCCGTGTCACGTTCTTCAACAACAATGTTGTCAATAATCTTCACGACACCATCAATGACTTCATTGAGGTTATGAGGTGGTATGTTGGTTGCCATACCCACAGCAATACCCGATGTACCATTCACTAATAGGTTCGGATACCTTGCTGGTAAAACCTCTGGTTCTTTTAACGATTCATCAAAGTTTGGTTTATAATCAACGGTATCTTTTCCAATATCCGCAAGTAATTCCAGTGCCATTTTACTCATTCTTGCTTCTGTATAACGCATAGCAGCTGCACTATCACCATCCACAGAACCAAAGTTACCATGGCCATCTACCAAGAGATACCTTGTAGAGAAATCTTGCGCCATTCGTACCATAGCGTCATAAATGGAACTATCACCATGTGGGTGATACTTACCCATTGTATCACCAACGATACGGGCTGATTTACGATAAGGCTTATCTGGTGTTAAATTAAGCTCGCTCATAGCGTATAGAATTTTTCTATGAACAGGTTTAAGCCCATCTCTTACATCCGGTAATGCCCGAGATGCAATAACACTCATGGCATAATCAATATAGGATTTCTTCATTTCATCCTGTAATTCAACGGATATAATTTGATCATATTCTTGTCTTTCGTCCATTCTATTAATCCTCCCATATAACGATGCTTATCGGCATCTATATATCTAAGTTTCGAACCTGTTTAGCATGTGATTGTATAAATTCACGCCGAGGTTCTACTTTATCGCCCATTAATGTGGTGAATACTTCATCAGCACCTGCTGCATCCTCTATATCAACTTTTAGTAAAATTCGTCTTTCTGGGTCCATGGTTGTATCCCATAATTGTTCAGCATCCATCTCACCAAGACCTTTGTAACGTTGAAGGGTTATACCGTCTCGGCCAATTTCCTCCATTAATCGTTCAAGGGCACGATCGTTGTACACGTATTGTGAATGTTTGTTTTTCGTGACTTTGTAGAGTGGGGGCTGTGCAATATAGACTTTTCCTTGTTCGATAAGCTTTGGCATGTAACGATAGAAGAAGGTTAACAATAGCGTACGAATATGAGCACCGTCTACATCGGCGTCGGTCATGATAATGATTTTGTGGTAACGTAATTTTTCAATATCAAAATCCTCAGATATGCCTGTACCAAAAGCCGTAATCATGGCTCGAATTTCTTTGTTGCTTAGTATTTTATCTAATCTGGCTTTTTCCACATTAATAATTTTACCACGAAGAGGTAAAATAGCTTGTGTCTGACGGGACCTAGCCGATTTGGCTGATCCACCGGCAGAGTCACCCTCAACGATATAGATTTCACAATTAGCAGGGTCTTTATCGGAACAATCCGCTAATTTTCCTGGTAAGGATGTACTTTCTAATGCACTTTTTCTTCTGGTTAAATCTCTTGCTTTTCTTGCTGCATCTCTTGCACGGCTTGCCATAACCGCTTTTTCTAATATAATCCTAGCCACTGAAGGGTTCTGCTCTAAGAAATAGGTGAGCTGTTCCGATACAATGGAATCCACTGCTCCTCTTGCTTCACTGTTACCTAACTTTTGTTTTGTCTGACCTTCAAATTGAGGGTCTTCAATCTTAATACTGATAACAGCTGTTATACCTTCTCTTACATCTTCTCCAGCTAAGTTTTTTTCGTTGTCTTTTAAAAATTTATTTTTTCTGGCATAATCATTCAATGTTTTTGTAAAGGCCGTTCTAAAACCACTTAAATGGGTACCACCTTCTGGCGTATTGATGTTATTAACGAATGTAAAGATATTCTCCACATAGGATTCATTGTGCTGGAAAGAAACTTCCACATACACACCATCTTTTTCACCTTCTGCATAGGCAATAGCATCATAAAGGGTATCTTTATTACGATTACGGTATTTCACGAACTCTTTGATACCGCCTTCATAATGGAAAACCACTTCTTTCTTCTCTTCTTCTTCTCTCAGGTCCACAAATTTGATTTTGAGTCCTTTTGTTAAAAACGCCATTTCCTGTAAACGCTGTTTAAGGGTATCAAAGTCAAAGACAAGTTCTTCAAATATTTCAGCGTCTGGCTTAAAATGAATATACGATCCTGTTTTATCTATATCACCTACAACTTTTAGAGGATGCATGACTTCTCCTCTTTTGTAGTTTTGCTCATGGATTTTTCCTTCGGTGTACACTTGTACTTTTAACCACTCGGATAAGGCATTAACGACCGATGCACCTACACCGTGAAGCCCTCCTGATACCTTATAACTGCCTCCACCAAATTTACCACCTGCGTGTAGAATGGTAAAAACAACTTCAACAGCAGGAATACCTTTCTGATGATGGATACCAACAGGAATACCATGCCCATTATCTAAAACAGATACGGAATTATCCGGATGAATGGTTACCTCAATAAAATCACAACGACCAGCTAATGCTTCATCCACTGAATTGTTGACAATCTCATATACCAAATGATGGAGACCTCTGGCTGATGTACTACCAATGTACATACCTGGTCTTTTTCGAACGGCCTCAAGACCTTCTAATACCTGTATATGACTCTCATTATAATCCGATAAGTTACTCATAATAAACCTCCTATATATGTTTAGGACATGTCAATGCTTTACTTAGGAGCTCTTGTTTAATATCCTCATGACAGTTTTTCTGCTGACTTCTGTCCACTTGACTCACTAAGAATTAGAGGCATTTTTTACCATGTCTCGTATAAAGTCATGTTTATCCCTATTCTAACTATTATATAATAAACTGTAAATTATTGCAAATTTGTCCCACGAAGCTTATATCGTACAAAAGGCCCACGATCTTTATCCTTTTCTCACATTCATTTACGTATACAATCTTACATGGCCATCTGTGACTTCATAAAGTTTACCAATCTGCACTCGGTTTTTAATATAATCTTCGATACCCGTACATGTAATAATGGTTTGTATGTGGTTTAACGTATGCATTAAATACTGCTGCCGATGCTGATCAAGCTCCGATAAAACATCATCTAAAAGTAAAACAGGGGTATCGTCTATCTGGTCCATGACAAGTTGTATTTCTGATAATTTCAGTGAGAGTGCTGCTGTTCGTTGTTGCCCTTGAGACCCATATTTACGTATATCAATGCCATTGACTAAAAACATCATATCGTCCCGATGAGGTCCTACACTGGTGGAACCAAACTTAATGTCTTTTTTTAATTGTTGGGACAGTCTCTCTTTAAACCCATCCATGGTTACATTTTTCTCATAAATCATCTCAAGCTGTTCTGTCCCACCCGATATATCACCGTGTATCTTTTGTATGATGTGGTTTAAATCGTGTAAGAAAGCTTCTCGTTTTTCAATGATTTTGATACCATGACCAATCAATTGATCATCCCATATACTTATAGTTTGGTCAATTTCTTGGAAATTTTTCACATTTTTTAGTAAATTATTTCTTTGTTTAAGTACCTTGTGGTATTGCTGCAGGTGGTAATAATACAGATGGTCTAATTGGCACAGTTCAATGTTGATAAAACGTCTTCGCTCTTTTGGACCATTTTTAATGAGACCAAGGTCCTCTGGCGAAAAAATAATCACATGAAGTAAACCCATTAATTCGTTTAACTTTTTAATAGGTATTTTGTTAATGGCAATGCCTTTTCGGTTATTTTTCCGAATGTGGATATCAATGTCTTCATCCACGTCGTGTTTATTCACAGTCAATTTGACATGGGTAGCTTCTTCCCCCAATCGTATAAGTTCTTTATCACTACTTGTCCGATGGGACCTGGAAGTTGCACACAGGTATATGGCTTCTAAGACATTGGTTTTCCCTTGAGCATTCTTGCCAAACAAGATGTTAATCCCCTCTGAAAAATGGATAACACCTTCCTCATAATTGCGATAATCTTTTAATGATAATGTCTTAATAAACATCTCCAACACGCCTTTTTTCTATTTATCCACATGATGATAAACCCCAATGTATATTTATGCATCCTTATGCATTGAGGTTTAACTTATTGTTATAGACATCTTTTTAACGCGTCATAAGTGAACTATTTGGTTACCTTAATTTCGCCAAAACCTTTCACCGATACGTGGTCTTCAGGGTATATTTTTTTTCCTCTTTGGGTCATGACTTGTCCATTGACACGAACTTCTTCGTTCATGATTAATATTTTTGCATGAACACCTGAATCGGCTATACCAGCAAGTTTTAATAATTGGCCAAGTTTAATGTATGCTGTATCAATCGCAATATTTTCCATCTTTTTCTCCTCTAAGCCCTGATTCTAATGGGTACTATGAGATATTTATAGTCATCACCATCTTCTGGTAAAATCATACAAGGACTGTGGGGATTGGTAAATTGTAAATGGATATAATCATCATCGATTACTTTTAAAGCATCCATAAAATATTTGGGATTAAAGGCAATCTCCAAGGGGTTTCCCTCTTTTTCAATATCAATTTCTTCATAAACATCCCCAAGCTCTGTATTGGAAGTAATGATCATGCTATTATCTTTGATGGTCATTTTTATAGGGTTCTTCTTACTTTCTCTAGAGATTAACGCTGCTCGATCAATACTCATGAAGAGTTCTTGTTTATTGATTTTTACCAGTGTATCATAGTCTTTGGAGAAAAATTGTTCATATTTTGGGAAGTCCCCTTCAAGTAATCTTGATACAATGATACTGTCTTCTAATTCAAAGAGAATGTGTTTGTCTGAAAAGTAAATCTGTACGTCTTTTTCATCGTCTGCATCAAGAATCTTACTGATTTCACTTAATGTTTTTCCTGGAACCACCACTACCATGTTTTGAAGGGCGGATTCGAAATCCATTTTTCGAATAGAAACCCGATGAACATCAAGGGATACCATGTTGAGCTCATTGTCTTTGAATTCAATCAGTTCGCCTGTTAAGATAGGGCGGATTTCTTCAAGTGCAATGGAAAAAATGGTTTGGCGTATCATCTCTCTCAGTTTGAATTGTGAGATGAGGATACCATTCTCTTTTGGTACATTCGGTAATTGAAGAAATTCTTCTCCTGATTGCCCGGATATATTGAACTTAGATTTTTCACACTTAATGGTGGTGTAGCTTTTTTCATCCACTGTTATGTGCACGTCATTATCAGGTAATTTCTTTACAATCTCTGAAAAAATTCTAGCCTTTAATGCAACTGTTCCTGTTTCCTCTATAGTTGCTTGTACATTACTTTCGATACCAAGTTCCAAATCATTACTAATGAGTTTAAACCCATCAGTGGTTGCTTGTAATAAGATACATTCTAGAATAGGTAACGTTGTTCGTGTTGATACTGCTTTTAGAACGGTATTTACACCATTTAATAAATCACTTTTTTGACATGTTAATTTCATGTTTGTTTATAACTCCTTTCACACGCATATATATAATATATATAGTTTTTTCTAGTAAAGATAATAATAGGGCTTGTTAATATGTTAATAAGTGTTATGAACCCCGATAATCTAACCCTGTCAATAAGTATAATAACCCTGTGAATAGTTCTGATATTTTTTTATATTAATCCACAGAACATAAGGGGCCCTTATCCTTAAAAAAGTTTTACACAGGTTATGCATAGGCTCTTCACATGCCCTTGTTGATAACTTATTAGCTTCAAAAAAATTATAATGCATGGTAGCGATGGACGTCCTTGGCATTATAATTTTTAAGGTGTTCTATTTTCCTGTAATCTTCTTGGTGAGAATCTCAATGGTATTTTTTAAGGCACTGTCTTTTGTAATATCTTTGCTGATCTTTTCATAACCATGTATGATGGTTGTATGGTCTCGTTTACCCAGAATTTGTCCTATCTTAGGTAGTGAAAGATCCGTTAATGTTCGGGATAAATACATGACAATCTGTCTTGGATAAGCAATGTCCCGAGGCCTTTTTTTGGAAACGATATCCATTGGATTCAGGTTGTAATGCTCTGCTACAATTTCTAATATAAATTCTGGTGTGATCTCTTTGTTTTTTTCTGGTGTGATGAGATCTTTCAGTGCATCTTCCGCTAATTCTTTCGTTAAATCTTTATGTACTAAGGTTGAATAAGCTATAATTTTATTAATAGCCCCTTCAAGTTCTCGAATATTTGATTTTATGTTGGTGGCCACATATTGTATAACATCATCGGGTAGGTCTAAGTTTTCTAATTCGGCTCTTTTCTGTAAGATGGCCATCCGTGTTTCATAATCTGGCGGCTGAATGTCTGCGATTAAGCCCCATTCAAACCTGGAACGCAAACGTTCTTCTAAGGTCTCAATTTCTTTTGGTGGGCGATCACTGGAGATGATTATTTGTTTTTTGGCTTCATACAGTGTATTAAAGGTATGGAAGAATTCTTCCTGTGTACGTTCTTTTCCAGCAATAAATTGAATATCATCCACTAATAAAACGTCTATATTTCGATATTTCTGGCGGAATTCTTCATTTTTATCTTCACGAATTGAATTAATGAGCTCATTGGTAAATTTCTCTGACGATACATATAATACCTTGGAACGGCTATTCTCCGATAGAATAAAATGTGCAATGGAATGCATCAAGTGAGTTTTTCCAAGACCTACGCCTCCATATATAAAAAGTGGGTTATAAGCTTCGGCAGGTGATTCTGCTACGGCAAGTGAAGCAGCATGAGCCAGCTTATTGTTGTTACCTACGACAAAGGTGTCAAATGTATAACGGGAATTGAGGTTATTATATTGACTATTGTTTGTTGTCGTATTATGGGTACTATTATTAGTAGAACTTTTTTTTGAGGACCCTTTTTTATCTTTGTTTTCTTTCTCTAATTCGTTAGGTAACATGAATTTTATTTCATATATTTGGCCTACAATTTCTCGAATAGCGATGATAATGGAACGGCTGTACTTTCTTTCAATGTAGTCCCGTCCAATTTCATCATCTGTTTTAATGATAATGGTGTCATCATGTACTTTAACAGGTTGCAAATTTTCAAGAAATGTCTTATAGGATATTTTTGAGATATCAGATTCGTCTCTTAGAAGAGCTTGTACCTTATCCCAATTTTCGATTACGGAATGACTCATCCTATGTCCTCCTTTTTCATTTTTTCAAGGTATAATCATTTCATAGGACAAGAAAAGATTCTTAGGCATCATAAAATGAGCTCCAAAAAAATAACCTTAAGGAACAATTTGATGGTATACCTTGGCCAGAATCATGTGGTGTTGGCTATGAAACTATCATCGTCATATCAATTATATATACCTGTGAATAAACCAATTCATACAAGCTTATTCAACTATATAATGTATATATTACTCTATAAAAGCTTAATTTTCAATGCTAGAATATGACTATGTGGATAAAAAGTGTGGATAAGGTGGATAGTTTGTTGTGTTAATATTGTTGATAACTTCATGTTATATGTATTTATCCACATTATGCCCATGACATGAATATACAGGCTGTTAATAGCTTTAGTTGTGCATAGAATTTATGGATAAAGGACATTGTAAAAAAATGTAAAATTCGTAAACTACCCTATGTTATCCACAAAAAAAGGTCTTGCTGTGGATAAAAAGTTTTTAACAAATTATCCACAAAATGTGGAAAAAGTGCCTAAAAAATGTGGATAAGATTTATAAAAATTTTTTACTTGACTCAGAAGTAGTTTTTTAATATAATTGAAATAGTGCTTTAATATTAAAATGACAAGAAGCACGTATGTTTTTTATAGGGTAAATGAAAGTATTTTATTAGTGCTAAAAGCATTAAAAAAGTACAAGTTATTTAATAGATGACGACACTGTCGTATCTTTTAAGAAGTCATTATTAAAGGAGGTGCTTTTAGTGAAAAGAACATATCAACCTAAAACAAGACAAAGAAGTCGAGAACATGGATTTAGAAAAAGAATGAGTTCAACAGGTGGTAGAAGCGTTATAGCAAGAAGAAGAGCAAAAGGTAGAAAAAAATTATCAGCTTAAGGCCCCGTTTAGTGGCCTTTTATACTATCCTCCAAAAGTTGATGAATGGCTTAAGATTTACATCACAAGGTTTTACATGTTATAAGCATACTTGTGCACGGGTAGCGTGTCATGAGACCTTATCTTTAGAGAGAGATGACCAAGGATTAAGGAAACATGCATGCCTTGTGACGTATAGGAGGAGTTTCTGAATGCAGCAGACAGAATCGTTAAAAAAACGAAAAGATTTTAAGACAGTATATCAAAAGGGGAAATCCCTTGCCAATAAGCATTTAGTTATGTATATTTATAGTAATGGAGATACAATCAACCGTTTGGGTATCTCTGTAAGTAAAAAAGTTGGTAATAGTGTGGTAAGACACAGGCTTACAAGGTTGATTAAAGAAAATTATCGGTTAAAAGAGAATCGGATAAAGTTTGGATTTGATATTGTAATCATTGGAAGAGTAAAAGCATCTGAGGCTACTTATAAAGACATAGAAAAAGCATTGATGCATTTATTGGAAAGACACCATTTATTAAATGAAAATGAAAAGTAGTGATGACAATGCAATTATTTAAAAAGGCAGCACTTGGCCTTATTGTGTTTTATAGAAAATATATTTCACCTATGAAACAGCCTTCATGCATTTATACGCCATCTTGTTCGGCGTATACCTATGAAGCCATTACAAAATATGGCTTTATGAAGGGAGCATGGTTAGGTGTTAAAAGAATATGTCGATGTCATCCATTTCATAAAGGTGGTTACGACCCAGTACCATAAATTATAGGAGGAACTTAGTACATGTTATCGAATATTTTTGTTCTAACCCAGAGTACTACCCCCATAACTGGCCCTATTGCCAAGGTTTTTGGGATGATTATGAATACCATTTATCAGATGTTTAGTTCAATTGGTATAGAATCTTTAGGCATAAGTATTATACTATTCACTGTTATTATACGGATATTAATGTTACCTTTAGCTTTTAAACAACAAAAGTCCATGCTTGGTATGCAAGCCATACAGCCAAAGCTAAAGAAGATTCAAGATAAATATAAAAACAAAAAAGATGCAGAATCTCAGAATAAGATGCGTATGGAAATGTCCACTTTATATCAAGAAAACAACGTGAGCCCATTTGGCGGTTGTTTACCGTTGTTGGTTCAATTTCCCATTATTATGTCCTTATTCGCCGTACTTAGAAATATTCCAGCCTATATTGTCAACATTAAAAATATCTACTTAGGTATTATTGCGACAATCAAAGGTGTACCGGATTATACAACCCTCATAACCAGTGTTAATGAGGCTTCAAAAACACCTATTAGAAATTTTGACCCCATGGTTGATGATAAAGTGGTTGATTTGTTAGGATCCTTTAGTTCAGATAAATGGGTTGACTTTCAAAATACATTTAGTTCAGTTGCTGATAAAGTAGAACCCATGGTAAATCAGTTATCAGATGTTAATTATTTTTTTGGTATCAATTTAGCAGATAACCCTGACTTAATGTCCATTGGTCTTTTGATTCCTTTATTAAACCTTGTTGTCCAATTCTTAGTCATGAAAACATCCCAAGCACGTAGTGCTGGTAAAATGGATCAAAAGCAAGCCACAACTAATAAAACAATGATGTATACCATGCCACTTATTACGGTTTTCTTTGTTTTATCCATGCCTGCTGGATTAGGTCTTTACTGGTTGACAAGTAGTTCATTCCAGTTCGTTCAACAAGTGATTATTAATAATCATTTAGACAAAGATAAAAAAAAGTAAGGTTTAAGCATTAACTTTTAAGGGACTTAGAATGAACCACCATGGACTTGACTAGAATGGTTAACCCGTAGAAGTTAATCGGATAATTTAAGGAGGGAAGTTCTGATATGAATTATATTGAAAAAACTGGTAAAACTGTAGACGATGCTATTACAGAAGCCCTGATAGCTCTTGGCACAACAAGTGATAAAGTGGATATTGAAGTCCTTGAAAAGGGACCTAGTGGGTTTTTAGGATTATTTAGTTCAAAATTAGCAAAAGTGAAAGTGACTAAAAAAATAAATTTAAATGATATAGCCACAGAATTTTTAGAAGACATATTCCGAATCATGGACCTTAAGGTGGATATCAACTTACAAATAAAAGATCAAAACATGGATATTGAGTTAAGTGGCCCAAGTATGGGTGTGCTGATTGGTAAGAGAGGACAAACCCTCGATTCCCTTCAATATTTAGTGAGTTTGGTTGTGAATAAAGAATCGGATAAATACATTCGTATTAAACTTGACACGGAGAATTACCGTGAGAGGCGAAAAGAAACCCTTGAAAATTTGGCTAAGAACTTAGCCTATAAGGTGAGAAAAAATAATCGTAAGTTTAGCTTAGAACCCATGAATCCTTATGAAAGAAGAATAATTCACTCCACATTGCAGAATGATAAATATGTAGAAACCCATAGTGAGGGTGAAGAACCTTATAGAAAAGTTGTTATTACACCAAGTAATTATAAAAAATAATGAGCGTGGGGAATAAGGTTCCCGTCGCATAAAAAGACCCATGCTTATCAGCCTGGGTTTTTTATGATTCCCCGCTAATAAGGAGTTTTACCATGTTAGATCATACAATAGCAGCTATATCAACTTCTCTATCTGCATCAGGTATCGGCATTGTACGTATAAGTGGTGATGAAGCTATAGCTATTGCAGACCGATTATTTCAGTCCCACAAGAAAAAACAGTTAAAAGATCAAAAAACCCATACACTCCATTATGGTCATATTGTTGACCCAAAAGAAGATGAGATTGTAGATGAAGTGTTGGTCTCCATTATGCGAGGACCTGATACCTATACAAAAGAAGATATCATCGAGATTAATGGTCACGGTGGGGTTATTGTCATGCAAAGAATTCTTCAATTGGTACTTACCCATGGGGCAACATTAGCTGAACCCGGTGAATTTACCAAGCGGGCTTTTTTGAATGGACGTCTTGATCTATCTGGAGCGGAAGCTGTCATTGATATTATCAATGCCAAAACCAATCTTGGTTTAAAAAGTTCCATGCATCAATTAAAGGGTGCTGTTTATTATCATGTGGAAGAAGTACGTAGGGAGATACTGGAGCTGATGGCCCACATTGAGGCTTCCATTGATTATCCGGAATATGATATTGAGGAATTAAGTGATGACCATGTTATGGGTAAGTTGGAGAGAATCGCAAAAGGTATCCATAAAATGATTCAATCCTCTGAAGTGGGTAAAATGATTCGAGAGGGCATTAAGACGGCTATTGTTGGCAAACCTAATGTAGGTAAATCTTCTCTTTTGAATGCCTTATTAAAGGAAGATCGGGCTATTGTAACGGATATAGCAGGTACCACACGGGATGTCTTAGAGGAATACATGAATCTATTAGGGATACCTGTTCGAATCATGGATACGGCAGGTATCCGTCAAACAGATGATGAAGTGGAAAAGATTGGTGTGACGAAATCAAAAGCTGTGGTGGAAGATGCGGACCTTGTGATTATGATGTTGGATGCATCACAGAAAATCACCAAGGAAGATCGGTATATTCTTGATTTGGTAGTGGATAAGCAAGTGATTGTGTTATTGAATAAGATTGATTTATCCATGGAAATTAAGGAGGACGATATTAGGGCGTTGATTGAAGGTGTGACGGTTATTCCAACGTCTGTTGTTGATGAGAGAGGGTTGGAAGAGCTTCAAAAGGTGATTAAGGATATGTTTTTGCTTGGGGATATTGCCATGGATGATGGGTTGTATATTACCAATGTAAGGCATAAGGTTTCACTTGAGCGTGCCCTTAAGAGTGTGGAGGCGGTTAAGGCATCTATTCAGATGGGGATGCCAGAGGATTGTTGGTCCATTGATTTGAAGAATGCTTATGGTGATTTGGGGGAAATTACGGGGGATCATGTAAGTGATGATTTGATTGAGGAGATATTTAGTCAGTTTTGTTTGGGGAAATAAATTTTGTGATGTAGTCACGGATTAAAAGTTGATGGGTGGTGCAAGACGGCGTAGAGGATGCTATGGCTAAATGCAGCTTATGCTAAAGCGTTGAAGAAAAACTAAGCGCGCTGTGACCGATCTTACTAAACCTTAAAACTCCCATTGGTCAAACACTTAAGGTTTTTAACGTAAGATCAGTCACAGCTTGCTAAGATTTTCTAACAACGCTTTAGAAGTCGCTGCATTTAGCCATAGCATCCTCTACTGGGCTGGTGGTTGGGCTAGTTGGTTATTGTAGGTAGAGGTAAGGTATTAGGTAAGTTAGTATAAGGAAGTATTCATTTTGAGATGGGCATTCTTAGTACTTATAGTTATTTTGGAATGGGTACTTGTGATAAGATAGAATTAGGATGAAAAGTAATGAAGGTAATAGGGTTATATAGATGGAAGAAATAGTCGATATGTCGAATGGATCTATGGTTAGGAGAATGATAGATGAGTTATATGGAAGGCAAGTATGATGTGGTGGTGATTGGTGCTGGTCATGCGGGGTGTGAGGCTGCGTTGGCGGCCGCTCGGTTAGGGCTTGAGACGGTTGTTTTTTCGGTGAGTCTTGATAGTATTGCGATGATGCCTTGTAATCCCAGTATTGGGGGCACATCCAAGGGGCATCTTGTTCGTGAGATTGATGCTCTGGGTGGTGAGATGGGTAAGAATATTGATAAGACCTATTTACAGTCTCGGATGTTGAATACGGGAAAGGGACCAGCTGTTCATTCTCTAAGGGCACAGGCGGATAAGACAAGTTATTCCAAAGAGATGAAGATGGTGCTAGAGCAGACGGAGCATTTGACGATTAAGCAGTCGGAAGTTGTTGAGATTATGGTTGAGGGGAATAGCGTTACGGGTGTAAGGACTGTATCAGATGCCATCTATGCATGTGAGGCCATTGTCATTGCCAGTGGTACGTATCTGAAGTCCAAGTGTATCTATGGTGATGTGAGTATTGCTAGTGGTCCTAATGGGTTGCTTGCGGCCAATGAATTATCAGGGTCTTTAATGGAGCATGGCATCGAGCTATATCGGTTTAAGACAGGGACACCTGCTCGGATTGATGGTAATACGGTTGATTTTTCTAAGATGGCCATTCAAGAAGGGGATCAGAAGATTGTGCCTTTTTCTTTTTTAAATCGTATGGAAGATATTGAGAGGGAGCAGATTCCTTGTTGGTTGACGTATACCAATGAGCAAACACATGAGGTTATTGACAATAACTTGAGTCGTTCGCCCCTATATAGTGGTGTAATTGAGGGGACAGGGCCAAGGTATTGCCCATCCATTGAGGATAAAGTTGTTCGTTTTAGGGATAAAGAGAGGCATCAAGTGTTTTTAGAGCCTGAAGGTGAATGTACTACGGAAATGTATGTTCAAGGGATGTCCACGTCTTTACCTGAAGATGTTCAGAGGGATATGTTAAGGACGTTGCCTGGTCTTGAAAATTGTACGATTATGCGTCCAGGCTATGCTATAGAATACGATTGTATTAATCCCACCCAACTAAAGGCTACTTTAGAGTTTAAGACCTTATCGGGTTTGTATAGTGCAGGGCAATTCAACGGAAGTTCTGGTTATGAGGAAGCAGCAGCTCAAGGCTTAATAGCAGGGATGAATGCCAGCTTAAAAATACTAGGGAAAGAGCAAGTTGTATTGGACCGTTCGCAGGCTTATATTGGTGTGCTGATCGACGACTTGGTAACAAAAGGCACCAATGAGCCTTATCGCATGATGACTTCTAGAGCGGAATACCGTTTGTTACTACGTCAGGATAATGCAGATTTACGTTTGTCAGCCATTGGTCATAAGGTTGGTCTTATTTCAGATAAACGATATGCAGGTGTTGTCTTGAAGGAAGAACAGATTGAGAAAGAAGTTCAACGTCTTAAGAAAACCACCATTGGTGCAACAAAGGAAGTGAATGCTTTTCTAGAAAGATGGGAGAGCACACCTCTTCGTTCAGGTAGTTCATTGGCTGAACTTTTAAAAAGACCAGAAATAGATTATGAGAAACTTGCGGAGATTGATAAGAAGCGCATGCCTCTAGCTGCAGAGGTAATCGAACAAGTGAATATATCCATTAAATATGAAGGGTATATCAACAGGCAGATCAAACAGGTAAATCAGTTTAAAAAGCTGGAGAAGAAGTACTTATCTGAAGACTTAGATTATGAAGCCATAAAAGGTTTAAGGATTGAAGCCATGCAAAAGTTAAAGGCGATTTGTCCACGGTCTATTGGACAAGCGTCAAGGATTTCAGGTGTTTCCCCAGCAGATATTTCTGTGTTGTTAGTGTATCTTGAACAATTAAGAAGGAAAAAATAAGCAGTTAGGATGATGACAGTGAAACATATAAAGATGCTTGCTGAAGGTGCATCAAAACTTGGGTACCATCTAACCCAACATCAAATAAGTCAATTTGAAGCATATTATGAGATGCTCATCCATTGGAATGAAAAAATGAATTTAACAGCCATCACAGAAGAAAAAGAAGTAATCATTAAACATTTCCTTGATAGCATTGCTATTCATCAGGTCATGCCTTTAACCCATTACCATCAGGTCATTGATCTGGGAACAGGTGCAGGTTTTCCAGGTATTCCATTAAAGATTGTGTATCCTCATATAAAGCTCACACTGGCTGATTCACTGAATAAACGTATTCAATTTTTAACAGCAGTTGTCAATGCATTGGCATTAAGGGATGTTCAGTGTATGCATGGAAGGGCTGAGGATTTGGGCAGTTCCCCCTTGTATCGAGAGCAGTATGATGTATGTGTGTCAAGAGCAGTAGCAGACCTTTCTATCTTAAGTGAATATTGTATGCCTTTTGTACGAATGGGAGGCTATTTTATACCTTATAAGGCAAAGGATTCTCATGAGGAATTAGAAGGTTCAAAGAGAGCCATAGAAACACTTGGAGGTTATCAAGAAAGTGTTAAGAGCGTCCAGATACCCCAGTCGGATATTGAACGTATTTTTGTCATGATTAAAAAAGAGGGTATAACCCCAAAGAAATACCCAAGGAAAGCTGGGAAACCGAAAAAGAACCCTTTATAAATTATTACCCAGGAAATAATCATGGGTTGGAGTGGTCATCCACTTAGAAGTTATCCAAGAATATGTTTCAATTTGTATTATATTTTGATATAATAAGAGGTAAGGTATATGAAAAATATCTCCTATTAATCATGTTTCTTTAATTTTTTAGTGATTATATATGGTTACATCCATGATCATAGCATAATAAAGATACGTTTGAATAGAATAGTCACTTAGGTGATGATAAAATAGATAGTTCCTTAAGTATAACCTATATACTTTTTATATAAATACTAAAGAAGAGAGGAATCGTTAACGTTATGATTAATGAATATAAAATTACGTTCATTTCTGTGAATAATATAAGACCTAATCCTTATCAACCTAGAAAAATCTTTGATAAATTGATGTTAGATGAATTAGCTAATTCCATCAAAGAGTTTGGTGTGATGCAACCCATTAGTGTACGCCCCATCAACCAAGAGTACTTTGAACTTATTGCAGGTGAGAGACGACTAAGGGCTACAAAACTTGCAGGACTTACGGAGATTCCGGCTATTATTATTGATGTCAATGATAAAGACAGTGCGGTCATAGCTTTAATTGAAAATCTACAAAGGGAAAACCTGAATTACATAGAAGAAGCCGAAGGCTACTATAACTTAATTCATGATTATGATCTGACCCAAGAAGAAGTGGCTAAACAAGTAGGAAAGAGCCAGTCAACCATTGCCAATAAACTTAGAATTCTCAAACTAAGTGATCAGGTTAAGAAAATATTATTGGATCATCATTTATCGGAAAGACATGCTAGGGCTCTGTTGAAATTACCCAGTGAAGCGTTACAACTCAGTATATTGAATAAGGTGATTGAGCAAACCCTTAATGTGAAGAAGACGGAAGAGTTAATTGAGCGTACCTTAAATCGCATGATGGAAGAGAACAAGAAGGACCAAAAAAAAGTGAAGCGTTACATGAAAGACATTCGTATATTTACCAATACCATTAAGCAGGCAGTAGATATGATTGAAAGTTCGGGTGTGGACGTGGATTATAAAGTAAAAGAAGTAGACGATGCCTATGAGATAAGTATTGTTATTCCTATGAATTAGCAGGCTGTCATGTATAGGATTGTTTAATGGATTCATAGATTGATGGTGTGAGAGGGAAAAAATATGATATCAGCAAGTTATAGTGAAGGTTATGATGCCATGAAAGATGTCTTGCCTATAAGAGAGCTTGTTTTTGTTAATGAGCAGGGCATGCACAGAGATGATGTAACGGATGCATTGGATGATGTAGCTATTCATGTGGTGGCTTATGAAGGTCATCAACCGGTAGGTGCTGGTCGACTGATACCATCTCCCCAAGGGTACAGCATTGGTAAAATTGCTGTTATAAAAGAAAAACGAAAAAAGTATTATGGTGATTTAATCGTACGTATGCTGATTCAAAAAGGTTTTGATCTTGGTGCCAAAACCATTATGGTCCATGCGCAACACCAAGCCATACCCTTTTATGAGACAATTGGATTTGAAGCGGTTGGAGAAGTCTATGAAAGACAAGCAATGAAGTGTAGAGATATGATACTAAAAAAAGATAAGATAAGAAAAAAATGCCATTAAATGATCATCAAGAGATACCTTTTAGGAGGTATCTTTTTTAGTGGGCAAAGTAAGCGTATTGTTTTACTCAAGAATAGATGAACATGTTGTGTAGGGTTTGGTAGAGAGGCATCAAACATATAGTAGGTATTATAGGATTATATTGCAGGATATGGAATAATTTTCACAAGGAATTCAAAGAATAGCTATATAAAAACTTAAGGATGAAAGCTATGAACCGATTTTTTCGTCAATTAACTAAGAAAAAAATAAGTCATGCATCAAAAGAAGATCAAGTGAAAAACCCAAAGAGAATAACGAAAGACTTAGCAAGTAATATAAAGGTTATAAAAGGTCAATTAGGCACTTCTCATGATATGATCTATCGTGAGATGACTATTGGGAGAGAACGTGGTCTTTCAGGGATTTTGATATTTATTAATGGTCTAACAAGGCAAAATGTGTTAGATTTTAATGTGCTGAAAAGAGTCATGTATGAAGATATGCATGATCAAAAGCATCTCATGCATTATATGAAAAAAAACATTTTGACAGTAGCCGACATAAAAGAGGTAGCATGTGTGGAAGATGTCATTAAAGCCGTATTAATGGGTAAGTCTGTTTTACTGGTTGATGGGTTTGATAGTGCCTATGAAATGGATACACGAGAATGGAAAGACCGAGACGTTAAGGAGCCTATAACGGGTTCTGTGGTTAGAGGACCACATGAGGCTTTCACAGAAACCTTATTGACAAATACAGCTTTGATTCGTAGAAGAATAAAGTCAACAAAATTGACCTTTGAACTGATGACGGTGGGTCAATACACCCAAACAGATCTTGTTATTGCCTACATAAAAGGCATAGCCAAGGATAAAATTATTAAAGAAATAAAAAAAAGATTAAAAAAGATTTGTATCGATGGCATCATTGATTCAGGGTATATTGAACAATTCATTGAAGATGAACCATTTAGTTTATTCCCTACTATTGGAAACACAGAAAAGCCTGATGTAACAGCTGCCAAATTATTAGAAGGGAGAGTTGCCGTAATCGTTGACGGTTCTCCTATTGTATTAACCATACCTTATTTATTTATTGAAAACTTACAATCCAGTGAGGATTATTATACACGTCCATGGTATGCTTCTTTTTTAAGAGGCATTCGTGTATTATCACTTTTTATTGTTATTTTCTTACCAGGGTTTTATATATCGGCTCAAACCTATAATCAGGAAATGCTTCCAACCCATCTATTTATCACCATGGCAGCAGCTAAAGAAGGCGTTCCATTTCCAGCATTTGTGGAGATATTTATCATGTCTATCTTTTTTGAAGTATTTAAGGAAGCAGGCATCAGAATGCCAAAGTATATTGGTCAAGCAGTGAGCATTGTGGGAGCACTTGTTCTAGGAGAAGCTGTAGTAGAGGCAGGGTTTGTGAGTAATCCAGCTATTATGATAACAGCTTTAACAGGCATTGCAACCTTTGTTATTTACTCACTGAATGATTCTATCACCATTCTTAGGTTTACTTTTATGATATTAGGCGCTGTTGGTGGTCTATTCGGCATATTAGTTGGAACCATTTTTTTATTGTTACACATGGTCAGTATCAAATCTTTTGGTGCACCTTATATGTCACCTCTTGCACCAAGATCTCATGAAGGTTTGAAAGATACACTCATGCGATTTCCACTATGGTTGATGAGAGATAGACCGGGTATTATCAGTAATAATAAGAAAAGATTAAATAATAAGGACAAGAAAAACACATCCATCTAAGAAACTCCAACACCATTAAATCAGCTAAAATATAAGAGGAGATTTTTAATGATGAAAAAAAAACCGTTGTTAATCGTATTAATCTTAGTTCAAATATGTTTACTTTCTGGCTGCTGGAGTAAAAAAGAATTAGATGAAATATCCATTTTATCAGGAGTAGGTATTGATGTTGGAGAAGAAAAGCAGTTACGATTAACCATGCAAGTCATTCTTCATAGAGAAATGAAAATTGAATCTCAAAGTGGAAAAAGAGGAGGAGAAGAAAAACCGACACAAAATGTGGTGGTAGAAGGTAATTCTCTCATTGATGCTAACAGAAATTATATACTTCAAACAGGTCGAAGAGGGTATTGGTCACATATCAATGTTCTCATAATTGGTGAAGAATTGGCTAAAAAAGGTATTTCTCCAATTTTAGATGTATTAGAAAGAGATCAAGAAGTAAGGCGCAGAACGTATTTGCTTGTGGCAAAGGGGAATGCAAAAGAGATTCTTGACGCGGAAACCATTGATTTAGAAATTATACAAGCTTTTAATATCAGTGATATGGTTAAGCTATCAGAATCAAATGGTAAAAATGTGATGGTTGATTTACATCGCTATTTTTTGAGGGCATCTAAAAATTTCAATAATGCTTTTATGACAGGTATAGGTATCATTGATAAAGGATGTACGAATAATTTAGAGTTAATGGATACAGCTATTTTTAATGAAAATAAATTAGTAGGGTGGTTTGATAACATTGAAACAAGAGGTCTATTATGGGTATTAGGCGAGATACAGAGTTGCATTATTGAAGTTCAATACCCTTTGGAAAAAGGATTGTATGTTTATATAGATAATTTACGTGCAAGCAGTAGTATAAAACCTGTTATTCGTGATAATACCTTAGAAAAATTGATTGTCAATATTGCATCGGAAGGTAAGGTGGCTGAATCCAACACGGAAGTGGATTTATCAAAAGGTGACATTATAAAAAAGCTGGAAGAGGATACAGCAAAAGTTATTGAGGAAGAAGTGTATAAAGCTATAGAAAAGGGTAAGGAATTAGAAGTGGATATTTTTACTTTTGATGAGGCTATTAATCGAGAAAATCCTAAACTATGGAAAGAAATAGAAGATTATTGGTTGGATATCTTTCCATCTGTACCCGTAGAAGTGAATGTGGATATGACAATAAGACGAACGGGGTTAATTACAAAATCCAATGAATAAGGAGGTATATGCATGCTTGAAGATGGAAAAATATCATATAAATCGACGGTTGGATTAATCATCACAACGATTGCCCCAACGGCCATCCTATACCTCCCGACAATGACCTATTTTGAGGCTAAGCAAGATGGATGGATTTCTGTTTTGGTGATTACCGTATTTGGTATTGTGGTCGCTTACATGTTAACCAGTTTAGGCTTGATGTACAAGAATAAAACCATCATACAATATAGTTCAGATATTGTTGGTAAGATTCCTGGTAAAATAATTGGTTTGATTTTTTGCTGTTATTTTATCCATATCAATGCGGTTATTATTAGAGAATTTGCAGAATTACTCTCAGGACCTTTTATGCCGGAAACACCTATGTTATTTTTTATTATTGGTATTATCCTACCATCTATATATGGTGTGTATAAAGGATTTGAAGTAATCGTAAGAACCAATAGGATTATTTTTCCTATTTTCATGCTCTCCATTCTTGCTATACTGCTGTATGCAGCAAAAGATATGGATTTTAGAAGACTACTACCTGTATTTGCAGATGGAATGGAGCCTGTGTTAGTAGGCGCTTATCGACATATTATTTGGTTTAGTGAAACCGTTGTTATTACCATGTTTATACCTTATATTGATAAACCTACTAAGGTAAAAAAAATGTTGTTTCTGGCCATTATCATTGTAGGTATATTGGGTGTGTTGGTTAACATTAGTATTGTAACGACTTTTGGTGGGGATACACTTTATTTAACGTATCCATACTTATCACTTGCCCGTTATGTCAGCGTTGGGTTTGTTGAAAGGCTGGATTCCATTATTATGTTTATGTGGATTGGTGGTGTATTTATTAAAATTGCTGTTTTCCATTATTGTGCTGTACTTGCCTTAGCCCAATGGTTAGAATTAAAAGATTATCGGGTTCTATCGGCGCCTGTTGGTGTTGTACTTGTTATCTTATCCTTCATATTGTGGGGGAGTCTTACTGTCTTAAAACAGCAAATTACCTATGTTCTTGTTATCCCGTACATTATTGTACAAGTATTCATTCCACTCTTACTGTTTGTCATTGCAAAGATAAAAAAGAAAGTATCCAATCGTTAGTTTTATGAAACATCAGCCAATTATAAGACTACGATATAATATTGCACATAGGAATAGAGTGTGTTATATTAGTAGGTGACAAGACACATGACAAGACAATTGACAATGCTATGATAACCATTGCATTGTCGTTTTCTATCCTTAATAGCATTTATAGTTATAGGAGAAATGCAGTACAGCTAATAGGAGAGTGGTAAATTGAATAAATTGGTACTTGAACATAGCAGAAGGATAATTAAAATGGTTATAAAAGCGGAGGGACAGGTGATAGCATGATAGAAGATTTACAGCATCAAATTATGAAGTTGAAAAAAGAAAAAAATGCGTGTATTGTTGCCCATCATTACCAAACAGAAGATATTCAGCAAATAGCGGATTTTGTAGGCGATTCACTGGCTTTGTCCAAAATTGCCAAACAGATAAAAGAAGATATGATTATCTTCTGTGGTGTGAAGTTCATGGCTGAAACAGCCAAAATACTTTCACCTCACAAGAAGGTAATCCTTCCTGTTATGGAAGCAGGATGTCCCATGGCAGATATGGTAACCCCAGAGCAATTGCGTTTGGTAAAAAAACAGTATCCACATGCAGAAGTGGTATGCTATGTGAATTCATCAGCAGAAGTCAAAGCAGAAAGTGATATATGCTGCACGTCATCCAATGCAGTTTCCGTTATCAATCATTTGGATGCAAAACAGATTTTATTTGTGCCGGATCAACATTTAGGTGCATACGCAGCCAGTCAGGTGAAAGATAAGGATATTATTTTATGGCAGGGATATTGCATTGTGCACCATCAATTAAGAGAAGAGCAATTATTACATATAAAAGAAAAATACCCTAACGCACCTATACTGGTCCATCCTGAATGTCGACCACACATTGTTCGTCATGCAGATTTTGTAGGAAGTACAGCGCAAATCATAGATAAAGCCAGATCCATAGAGCAGAAACAAATAATCATCGGAACGGAAAGGGGTGTATTATATACCCTAAAAAAACAAAACCCTCATAAGGAATTTATTCTTCTATCGGAGCGTTTAACGTGTCAGAATATGAAGAAAACAACCCTTGAACATGTAAGAAATGCCTTAGTAAACGAAACCCATGTTGTGGACGTTGATGAGAACATTCGTCAGAAAGCCAATAGGGCATTGGAAAGAATGATTTCATTGTAGATAGCAGGTGATGTAGTGAGAGAATATGTTATACCATTTGATACAGCCCATATCCCTAAGAAATATGCAGATGTGGTGATTATAGGCAGCGGCATTGCTGGATTATATACTGCATTAAGGCTACCATCCCATATGGACATCCTACTTGTGTCAAAAGGGTCTTATAAAGAAACCAATTCTTATTTGGCACAAGGTGGCATCGCCACATCTTTTGGTGAAGGCACCCATGAACAATTTTATAAGGATACCATGATATGTGGAAAAGGTGAGTCAGATACACGAGCTGTATGGGCCATGATACACGGTGCAAGTGAAAATATCGGGGCGCTAGAAGCATTGGGTGTACCCTTTGATAAAGATGAAAAGGGGCAGTTTCTCTTTGGTAAAGAGGGGGCACATCGTGTCTCAAGGATTATTCGTTCAGGTGATCATACAGGTAAGTCCATCATGGACGTTTTATATCATCGAGTGAAAGAGAAGGATAATATTCATATACTGGATAATGTCTTTGCCATTGATCTATTAACCCAGAATCAACAATGCATGGGTGTCCTCATCATGAATAAGGGTAAAGTCTCTGCCATTTATGCAAGAGCTACCGTGTTAAATACAGGAGGCATTGGTAACTTATATGCACACACCACCAATGCGAAGGGTATTCAAGGTGATGGTATAGCCATGGTGTTAAGAGCTAAAGGCCAAGTTAAAAATATGTCCTATACACAATTTCATCCAACCGTATACTATAACCCTCATCATAGGCAAAAGCAAAGTTTTCTTATATCTGAAGCCGTTAGAGGTGAAGGGGCATTATTATACAATGAAAAAGGGGAACGCTTTATGGAAAACGTTCATCCGATGAAAGAATTAGCACCAAGAGATATTGTTTCAAAGGCCATTATGGAACAGCTTAGGAAGCAAAAAAAACCTTATGTTGATTTAGATATAACCCATCTTCAGGAAGAGCAGCTTAAAGAAAGGTTTCCAACAATATTTTCGTTTTTAAAAGGGTATGGTATCAATATGGCCACCGATTATATCCCAGTAGCCCCCAACATGCATTATTTCATGGGGGGAATCAAAGTGAATATAGATGGGCAAACATCCATTCATCATTTATATGCCTGTGGTGAATGCGCTTGTACAGGTGTCCATGGTAAAAATCGGCTAGCCAGTAATTCGTTATTGGAAGCCATTGTGTTTGGCAATCGTATTGCTAAGGGGATACATACATGGTGGGATAAGGAGCCTATAGCATTTAAAGACATAAGGTGTACAGCATTTCATTCTAATCATGCAATCATGGAAAGCCAAGAAACTATATCCTATTGGATGGAACACTATTTTAGTCTTAACAGGTCCATGGAACATGTGGAGCACCTACAAAAGCAAATAAATGGATTAAACCGTTCAAATAAAAATAAACTAACCGTGGAAGACATAGAGAAAATGAATGCTGTTTTGGTTATACAAGCCATGATAAAAGATGATATGCAAAAAAGAGAGAGTTTGGAGGGGATGACATATGGTACTACAGCAAAAAGTTGATGAAATCATTGTGTTGGCTTTAAAAGAAGATATGCATTATGGTGATATTACCACAGATATTTTAATGGATGACATGAAACAAAGTAGAGCTCAGTTAGTGGCTAAAGAAAAAGGAGTACTGGCAGGATGTGACATCTTTGCAAGGGTTTTTTTATTGTTAAATCAAAACATGGCATTATCCTTCTATAAACATGACGGAGATCATGTGAAAAAAGGTGATGTCATAGCAGAGGTCAGCGGCCAAACAAAAACCCTGTTAAAAGCAGAAAGAACGGCCTTAAACATCATTCAAAGGCTTTCTGGTATTGCTACCATGACCAATCAGTTGGTTAAAGAAACAGAAGGCATTCCTGTACGTATTGTGGATACAAGAAAAACAACCCCAGGGTTGCGGGCTTTGGAAAAATATGCCGTGCGGGTAGGAGGCGGCTATAATCATCGGTTTAACCTTTCTGATGCCGTGATGATTAAAGATAATCATATTCATGCAGTGGGTAGTATCAAAAAAGCAATTACCATGGCAAAAGCCCAAATACCCCATACCATGAAGGTTGAGATAGAAGTAGAGAATCTCCATCAATTACAGGAAGCACTAGAAGCCCAAGCAGATATCATTATGTTAGATAACATGACAATAAGCCAGATGAAAGAAGCTGTATCCATGGCCCAGGGGAAGGCTATATTGGAAGCCTCTGGTAATATAACCAAGGACACCATAAAAGAAGTTGTCCATACAGGTGTTGACGTTATTTCAGTGGGTGCTATTACCCATTCTGTAAAAGCATTGGATATTAGTTTAAGGTTCACGACAGGGTTGTAACCCATAGAAGGGGGCTGTCTCAAAAGCAATATAGATTATAGTGTACTTTTGAGACAGCCCCTCATGTAATTAATGGTCAAAATAGATGTGACAGATATCCATCACCTCTGTAGGATGCTCCAGATGGGGTAATTCTTTGGTATGACTCAAGCGTGAGTATTCGATAGCTGGATTAATGGCTAAATACGTATCAAGAATCTCTTCAGCATGAGGAATATCTCCCATAACAATGTAGATGCTGTTATTAATACTTGCTAAAGCCTGTCTGGTGGATACATTCAAGTACTTACAACACTGTGATGCGAATAAGTATTTATTATTTGAACCTTGTAGGTGACTTGCCTCATGATACATATCAATTATTTTTGAACGCATATTTCTTTTGTTATAATAAAAATCTCTTTTAAACTTAGCTTTTAGCATATATTTTGAACAGGCCATGTTATAAATGGTTGTTCCGATAATAGGCGATTCCAAGATAACTTTAAGTACTTTATCACGTTTACCAGGATTGCGATATAAGGTTGCAAGTGAAGTAGGCGTAATGAATAATAGTTTTTTGAAGATATCAGGTTTTTGGTAGCATGCCATGGTGACATACGCTGAACTTGACGACGAAGCAATAACATCCGTCTTTTGTTTAATCACCTCGTTAATAAAATCGGAGATCAATTGCACATATAAAAAAGCAGTATACGTAATCTTCGGTTTATCTGAACGACCAAATCCAATCAGGTCTACTGTATATACCGTATGTTTTGTAGCTAAATATTTAATTAACCGTTTATATTCCCGTTCTGAACTTCCTCTATAGAAGCTATGAATAAGTAGAATCGGTGGTCCTTCCCCTTGAATGGTATAAAAGATTTTACCAAATTTCCATTGATAGTAGTAACTGTTACAAGAATGCAGGTTATTTTTTATAGAGGATGTAATAAAGATGACTTTATTGATAATCGCTATTGCCATGATGGATAACAAGCAATAAAATAAATTCCTCGTTTGCTTTTTCACACATTTATCTCCCTTCTATTATAGAATGATTCTATAAATATGAATCGGTTATTTAGTTAAATCAGATCACAGCATATAATAATAAACTATATCTGTTACTTAAGAACTATTCATTTATTTATATTGTGGCTCATAAAAGTTTATTTAAGACGGTTATTCCTTTCATTGTAGCAAAAGATATTTTTCAAAGGAATAGAACTATATGATTATTAATATGGGTATTACCGTCTACTATCTATTATGTCGTAAAGTCATAAAAAATTCAATAGCTTAATGAAGAATTTATAAAAAAGCTCATAAATATATGCGTTAAATTGAATGGAAATAATCATTATATAAATAGAATTTATTACATATTCGTCCATTTAAAGGAAAAAATAATGTCTAATTTTAGAATAATAGATAAATTCATATAAATTATATTTGTTATTTTGGTGTATTATTTTGACTCCTAAGATAGTACTAATATGCGTAATTTGCTTGTATTATAATATACTTTAATGATATAATAATATGACTGAAAGAAAGTGTTATATTTTGTCAATAAGGTGTCTGATAATATGTATGAAGATATAGTAAAAAAGTTAAATCGAATTGTCGATGAGACGAAAGAAATCATAAAAGAGAGAAATAAGGAAATTCTTGAAATAAGTTCTTATATTAATAAAAAATATGTAGAATTAGAAGATAAGTTCCTTGTGCTTAAAGATGAGACAGCAGAAATCATGCAGCATGTTGAGCAATTAGAAAATAAGCTGAGCATTAGCAAAACTAAATTATTGACAATTAATAAGAACTATAAGCTTTATACAGAAGAAGAAATGAAATCTGTGTATAAGGAAACAGAGGACATTCGAAAGCAATTATCCACGGAATATGAGCATGAAATGCACATTGTCAATAAGCGAAATTCTTTAGAAAAAGAACTCAAAGCCATTCGACAATTGGCAGAAAAATCGGATTATATTAGCAGTAATTTCGACTTTGCTTATGGTATCCTCTCAGGAGAATTGAATGAAATTAATAACGATGCGAACACCATGAATTCTAAAGAAATATGGGGTTTAAAAGTCATCAAAGCCCAAGAAGAAGAGCGGGCACGTATATCAAGAGAGATGCATGATGGTCCATCTCAGAATCTATCCAATCTCATTTTGAAAACGGAGTTATGTATTAAATTACTTGATAAGGACCTTGAACGCACAAGATTAGAACTTCAGTCATTAAAAGCCATTATTCGAACCACCATCAATGAAACCCGAAGGATGATCTATAATCTTCGACCAATGGCTTTGGATGATTTAGGTTTGGTACCTACTTTAGAACGATACATTGATAAAATAAGGAATGAAGTCAACTTTAATATATTTTTTGAAGTGTTAAATATGGAAGATGATGTGAATTCAATCATTTCATTAACCTTGTATCGTATTGTTCAGGAAGCTCTTAACAATGCTAATAAATACTCCAATGCACTCAATGTGACAATAAAACTATTCTATAATCCTGAATTCATTGAACTAAAAATTAATGATGATGGAGATGGATTTGACATAAATAACGTTAAACTAAATATGGAAAATAACAGAGGTTTTGGTATTTCAATGATGAGAGAAAGATCTCATTTATTAATGGGAGAATATAAGCTAAAATCAGTGATAGGCACAGGCACCGAAATCTATGTTAAAATACCTATTTTAGAAAGTAAGGAGGATACTCATGAGTAGTAGTATAAAAATACTTATAGCAGATGATCATTCAATGGTAAGAGAAGGTTTAAAGCAGTTAATTGAGTTAGAAGATGACATAGAAGTCATCGACCAGGCTGGAAATGGATTAGAGGCAGTTAAGAAGATTGTGGAATGCAACCCGGATGTGGTATTGTTAGATATTAATATGCCAAGAATGAACGGGTTAGAGGTGTTGAAGTACTTGAATGAAAACAATATCGTTACAAAGACCCTGCTCTTAACGATTCATAATGAGGTGGAATACCTTTACAAAGCTTTTGAGATTGGTGTTCAAGGATATGTCTTAAAAGATTCAGAGTCAGATGTGCTCATTAAAGCCATTCGCACCATTTATAATGGTGAATCTTATATTCAACCCAATATGGCATCGTTACTCTTTAAGCGTATGAATAATACAAAAGAAGAAAAAGAGATGGGCTTTAATAAATTAACCAAACGTGAAATTGAAGTACTTAAGCTGATTACAGAAGGTATGCTTAATAAAGAAATTGCGCATAACTTATGCATTAGCGAGAAAACAGTTAAAAATCATGTTTCCAACATCTTCAAAAAAATTAATGTATCTGATCGAACACAAGCAGCAGTCTTTGCCATTAAGAATAGCATTGTTGATATATTTTAAATCTACATAGAGGATCATGATTAATCCTTACTTATACTAGACAAATAGCCGTATTTCATGTATAATTTTTAATGATTGATGTATAAACTCTCGTCACTTAGACGAGAGTTTTTAATAATAGAAAAAGCCATATCAAGTGTATATGTATAATACGTAACGAAAGGAAGTCTTGCTTATGGAGTTTAAAAAAATAATTGTAGACCTGTTGTCAGACGCTATAACTGAGTTATCGGCTCATGACATTGAAGAAATGATTGAAATTCCCTCTAATACTGAAATGGGTGATTACGCATTTCCATGTTTTAGACTGGCAAAGGTATTTAGAAAAGCGCCTAATATGATAGCCAATGAGATTGGTGAGAAAATGGGTGAGTCTGCTTATATTTCTAATATAAAAGTTGTGGGTGCTTATGTCAATTTTTATGTGAATAAGGAAAAATATGTAGAGAAAGTTTTGTCAGCAGGAAGTAACGAAATATGTAAAAAAATGGAAGATGGCATCGGAAAAACCATCGTCCTGGATTACTCCTCACCTAATATTGCAAAACCCTTCCATATAGGTCATCTTAGAACGACCATTATTGGAAATGCATTGTATAAGATATTTGAACAGTTAGGGTATACATGTGTTGGTATTAATCATTTAGGTGATTGGGGCACCCAATTTGGTAAATTAATTGTGGCGTATAACAAATGGGGGTCCAAAGAAGAAATTGAAAAGCATGGTATTCATGAACTCATAAAGATTTATGTAAAGTTTCATGAAGAAGCGGAAAAAGAGCCGTCACTCAATGATGAGGCAAGAGCGTGGTTTACTAAAATGGAGAATGGCCATGATGAAGCTTTAGCTCTATGGCAGTGGTTCAAGGAAATCAGTATGAAGGAATTTAAACGAGTGTATAAGATGTTAGATATTGAATTTGATTCTTATGCAGGTGAGAGCTTTTATAATGACAAAATGGAGCCTGTTATTGCATCTCTTGAAGATAAGGGACTCATAGAAGTGAGTGAGGGTGCTAAGATTGTTACCCTTGAGGATGAGAACATGCCACCATGTCTGATTACAAAAAAAGATGGTAGTACGCTATATGCTACAAGAGATATTACAGCAGCTATCTACCGTAAGGAGACATATGATTTTGAAAAGTGTGTATATGTAACAGCATTCGATCAAAATCTTCATTTTGCTCAATGGTTTAAGGTTATTGAGAAAATGGGCTTTAAGTGGGCAGATAAACTTGTTCATGTACCTTATGGGTTAGTTAGTATGGAATCAGGTAAACTTTCATCTCGAAAGGGTCAGATCATTTATTTGGAAGAGCTATTAAATGAGTCTATTGATAAAACGAGACAAATTATTGAAGCGAAGAATCCTGATTTGGAAAACAAAGAGGAAGTTGCTAAGGCTGTTGGTATAGGAGCCATTGTCTTTAATGATTTATACAATAACCGTATTAAGGATGTTGTTTTCTCTTGGGATAAAGTGTTAAACTTTGAGGGAGAGACAGGACCTTATGTTCAATATACATATGCGCGAGCATCAAGTGTATTAAGAAAAGCGGAAGATATTGAAATAAGTGATGATGTGGATTATACACGGTTAACGGATGATTTAACTTTCCAAGTGATTAAGACCATACAACGTTTTCCAGATGTCATTCGGTTAGCGGCAGAGAAATTAGAACCTTCATTTATATCCCGTTATGTGGTTGATCTGTCCCAGGCATTTAATAGTTTTTATCATAACAATAAGATTATTGTTGAGGATGAGGCTTTGCGTGATGCTAGGTTGATGGTGGTGAAGTGTGTGAAGGATGTTATTGAGACGGCTTTAGGGTTGATTGGTGTGAAGGCGCCGGAGAAGATGTAAGGATTTATTGGTTTGTGTAGGGTGTTTGAAGATATGAATGGTGATTAATTGATATGGGGTAGAAGAGGTTTTGCATCTTATGGTGTGGGGCTTCTTTTTTTTGTTATGGTATTTAGTGATTTCATTAGGTTAGGTTTAGGATGTTCGTATATGGTGATGTGGTTAATAGGAGTTGCTTTTAAGACTCTTGTATATGGTGATGTGGTTAATGTGGGTTGCTTTAAGGTTTCCGTATATGGATAGGTATAGATAATCAGTTCATGTTAAATAATCGAAGAAAATCTAAAGAGCATGGAAAGATAGATTCCTAAAACTTAAAACTCGCAAGCTCAGACAATTAAGTTTTTTAACGGAATCCATCTTTCCATGCTCTAAGTTTTTCTAACGCTTATTTAAAAATCACTGATTATCTATACCTATCCATATACTGGGCTGATTGGGGGGTAGAGGTGTATTAGGGATATGGGCGATTAGGGGTGAGAGACATGGTTACATAAAAATATATTATGTGTTAGTGGGTCTAGGAGAAGAGAGAAGAGCTTTTAATCTAACGTGTATTATAGCAATTGATATATAATTTCCCATTATATAAGGGTTATTTTATTTTGTTACCCTTACATGGTTAGCCACTGGATTATTTTAGCGTATGAAGTATCCTTGATTAATAAGTAGATTAGTCAATTCTATATTTAATCTTCTCTTGTAAAGAAAGATTATTGGGAATTGGTATGACGCTCCCATAAATGCCATATTTCTAATTTTTTCTATTGGCTAGAGATTCGTATGAGGTATTCTAGGTGTGATTTTGCTTTTAGTTAATCATCATAATTAAAGGGAAGCCCAAATTACCCACTATCCATGATTCTATTGATGTTTCACTCTTAAAATGCCATACTTTCTATTTCCACTCTATTGTTACCTAAAACCTTTAACATTACTTAAATGAATGCAAAATACATTTCCTTCATCTTCACTTATATTAATATGCCACTAGCCCAACAACTAGCCTAGTAGATAGGAGAATGGGTATTATAAAGTCGTGATTTTTAAAAGAGTCTTAGAAAAGGTTGGTGAACGGAAGAGGTATTTCCGTATAAAAGCTTACTTGTCTGACCGTAGGGAGTTGTAAGCTTTAGGAAATACCTCTGGAGTGAACCTTATCTTTTCTTAGGCTCTTTTAAGTTGAACAACTTTATAATACCCATTCTCCTATCTACGAATGTCTTGTACTCACTTATTATTAACACAAAATGTTTCTTTCATGGCAATAAACAGGGGAAGAGCACCTAATACTATGCTGATTATAGTTACAGCTACACTTGAACAAACAATATTGTGACTTATTAATACATCTTTGAGGCGTTTGATTGTTTTGAGATGTTTCACGTGAAACAATAGACCAATGATAGGTGTTAAATAAAATATGTTTCACGTGAAAGATACTAGGGGGGAGGCCAATTGTTTCACGTGAAACATTTTGTAAGCCATAAGAACCAGAAAAAATAGTGTTTCTATCGGATAAGTTAAAAAAGCATAGATTCAAAAAATAGAATATGATATAATGAATTAAAACCATAAGCGAAAGAAGGGGAAAGAATGGCAAGAATCATAGCAGTTGCCAATCAAAAAGGTGGTGTTGGAAAAACGACCACTACCGTCAATTTATCAGCTTGTTTGGCGGAAAAAGGGAAAAAAGTGCTTACGATTGATATTGATCCTCAGGGAAATACAACTAGAGGGTTTGGTATAGATAAGAGAAAGCTCAAAAACACAGTTTATGAGCTATTATTGGGACAAGCTAGTACTAAAAAATGCATTATTAAAAGGGTCTTTAAGAATATATCCCTTATTCCAGCAGATGTGGAGTTAGCTGGAGCTGAGATTGAGTTGGTTCAGTTAGAGGATAATAGTTTTGTATTAAAAAAGTACATAGATGAAATAAGAGATAATTACGATTATGTTATTATAGATTGTCCCCCTTCGTTAAGTACATTAACGGTTAATGCGTTAACGACGGCTGATACGGTTCTTGTACCGATCCAATGTGAATTCTTTGCATTGGAAGGATTGTCTCAGCTTATGTATACTATAAATCTTGTTAAAAAGCGATTGAATCCTAATTTGGAGATTGAGGGTGTCGTGTTTACCATGTATGATGCACGAACGAATCTGTCATTACAAGTGGTGGATGAAGTAAAGAAAGAGTTGAAGCGAACGAATATTTACAAAACCATTATACCTAGAAATGTTCGCCTTGGTGAGGCACCAAGTCATGGATTACCCATTAATATCTATGATACCCATTCTAAGGGTGCAGAGAGTTATCGTTTATTAGCAGATGAAGTTATTAATAGGAAGGAAGAATAGATTATGGCGGCAAAAAGAGGGTTAGGCAAAGGGTTATCAGCATTAATTACAGATGATTTGGAACAAGAAATTAGTGATAATAAAAAAGGCGTTATGAAGTTAAAAATAAAAGACGTAGGTCCTAATAAAGATCAACCTAGAAAACGGTTTGACGAAGATTTATTACAGGAATTAGCGGATTCCATTAAGCAATATGGTATTATACAGCCCCTCATTGTTATTAAAAAAGATGATTTTTACGAGATTGTAGCTGGTGAACGACGGTGGCGTGCAGCAAAGATGGCTGGATTAAAGGAAGTACCTGCTATTCTAAAAGGTTATACAACCAGAGAAATACTGGAAGTATCACTTATTGAAAATATTCAGAGAGAAAATCTAAATCCTATTGAGGAAGCTATTGCTTTTAAGAGACTTATTAAAGATTTTAAATTAAAGCAAGATGATGTAGCGGAAAAGGTTTCTAAAAGCCGTTCTGCTATTGCTAATTCCATGCGCTTATTGAATTTAGATGAAAGAGTTCAGCGTATGATCGTTGATGAAATGGTTTCAAGTGGTCATGGGAGAACGCTATTAGCTTTGGAAGAAGGAGATATGCAGTATCAGCTAGCTAATCGTATATTTGATGAAAACCTAAGTGTTAGAGAGACAGAAAAACTCATCAAGAGTATATTGAATCCAAAAGAAGAAAAGAAGGACACTAGTGAAGATGCGTTGACGCCTATCTATAAAGAAGTAGAGGACCGTTTTAAAGAGATCTTTGGTACAAAGGTTAATATTCAAAGAAAGAGTAAGAAAAAAGGTAAAATTGAAATTGAGTATTATTCAAGTGAAGATTTAGAGCGTCTTATTGAGCTTATAGGAACCATTAAGAACAGTCATGTATAATCCGACATGGCAGAAGAAAACTATTGTCATGACGTTTACATATTGTGGGTTAATTATGCTGATTATCCTATGTAGGATTGTGCCATAGGTTAAGATGGTGTGTTTACAGTAAAGGTGACTTAACAGAATAAAAGGAAGGTTGTATGAATGGATATCATAAGGGATTTTATTACCGACAACACAGTTAATATAATACTAGGTTTATGTGTATTCAGCCTATTCATGTTTATATGTGTTGTGGTGAATGCATTTAAGAGTAGAAAATGGAAAAAACGCTATTACAGATTTATGCAAGTGAAAGAAGCTTTCAGTATTGAAGATGTGCTTAAGCAAAATATTGAAGATATTGATGATTTGAAAGATCATCTACACAAACAACAGCTTGATATGAGGGAATTAGAGAAGCATGTACGATTATCAATTGAGAAAGTTTCTTTAGTCAAATACAATGCACTTGAGCAAATGGGTGGAGAGGTTAGCTTTGTCGTTGCCCTCATTAATCAAAAAAATACAGGTTTGTTAATTAATGGTATTCATAGTCGAGAAGGCTGCTATACATATGTAAAAGAAATTGTTAGAGGCAAGTGTGACAAGGCTCTTTCCAAAGAGGAAAAAGAAGCTTTAGAAAAAGCCATGAAACAAAGATAGGTATTCAACGTTTATTTATCATGTCCTTTACAAAAAGGATGCTTAATCTATCATAAATTAACATGTCCTGGTAATACTAATATTATTACTAGGAGGTGTTATGTTATGACGATATATGTACAGGAAGAGTTGGATAGACTTTATGATTATTTAAAAAATAGAGGTTATCATGTCATTAATGGCTCAATGGCAAATGCTCATGATATCTATATATATGCCAGCTCATCTTATAGAGGCCTATACAATGAAATACTTAACAACGATATGTATAATGCTGCAACAACTAATAATGTTCTGATGATTAATGCGAGTGGTAAAAGTTTTAGTGACATTGAGGCAATTATTAACAGTAGAAAATACAGCAGACTATTTGAAAGTGAGGGCTTTTTTTGAAATACAAAATGATTGTTTTAGATTTGGATGATACATTACTGAATGATCACTTAGTGGTGTCTGATGATAATATAAAAGCTTTAAAAGAGGCACATGATGCAGGTATGATCATTACGTTATGTTCTGGACGGGTAAGTCAGTCCATTGCAAGAATCATGAAGGATATTGGCTTACATACAGATACGGATTATTATATTTCGTATAACGGTGTCATCATTAATAATGGACAAGATGATCGGATATTTTATAAACCTCTTGAAGGACAGATTTTACAAGAGTTTATTGAGCTGGGAAGACAATATGATGTGGATATTCAGTTATATAAAGGTGACGATGTGGTTGTGGAAAAATACACACCAAGAACCAAGGCTTATGAGAACATGAGTCAAATTAAGGTGAAATTGGTTGATGATTTTAAGGTGTATGATGATACCATCAAGGTATTGTACAATGGTGATAACATAGAAGCCCTAGAAGAAATGAAGACACATATTCAGAGAAAATATGACGATCAAGTACATGTTTTTTTCTCCAAGCCTACATATTTAGAGGTCATTAATAAAGAGGCCAATAAAGGGCTTGCACTAGCGTATCTGGCTGACTACCTTCAGATTAAACAAGAAGAAATCATTGCAGTAGGCGACAGTATGAATGACATTTACATGATAGAATATGCAGGTATGGGTGTAGCGGTTAGAAATGCTCGTGAGGAAGTAAAAGAAATTGCTAATTATATAACAAAGTCCACAAACCATGAGCATGCTGTATCCGAAGTCATTCACAAGTTTGTTTTATAATAAACAATGGATACGCGTATAGAAATGAAGGTTTATGTAAGAGCGTGTTGGACGGTGAGAAGTAATAGTTAAAACAAATAATAAAAGAGAGATAACAAAAAAGAAGGAAATGGCAGCCCTTCTTTTTTGCTTTGTGCATCTATATTATTTTCCGTAGTAAGCTTTTTTGTATAAGTCTACAAGTTCTGTAATAAGCGGCATTCTTGGGTTTGCTGGTGTACACTGGTCTTCAAATGCCTTATCAGCAAGGTAATCAAGTTTACTTAGATATAGTTTTTCATCAATATCACATGCTTTAACTGTCATAGGCATATCTAATTCTTTCATGAGTGTACGTACTGCATTTGCTAATGATTGTACACCTTCTTCTGATGTACTAGAAGGTAATCCAATATGTCTAGCAATCTCAGCATATTTTTCAGGAGCAATAAATTTTTCGTATTTAGGGAATGAAGCAAATTTAGTTGGTGTAGTGGAACCATTATATTCAATAACATGTGGTAATAAAATGGCATTGGCTGCACCATGAGGTACATGGAACTCTCCTCCTAATTTGTGAGCAAGGGAATGGTTAATACCTAAGAATGCATTGGTAAATGCCATACCTGCAATACAAGAGGCGTTATGCATTTTTTCTCTTGCTTCAGCATCATTTCCATTTTTATAAGCTCTTGGAAGATACTTAAATACCAGTTCAATGGCCTTCATAGCCAATGCATCCGTATAATCAGAAGCCAGTACAGATACGAATGCCTCTATAGCATGTGTCAGTACATCCAGCCCTGTGTTCGCTGTGACACGAGCGGGGACAGACATAACAAAGTCAGGGTCGATGATGGCAACATCGGGTGTTAACTCATAATCTGCTAAGGGGTACTTAATGCCTTTTGTTTTATCGGTAATAACAGCAAAGGATGTTACCTCAGAACCTGTTCCTGAAGTTGTTGGAATGGCAACAAACTTTGATTTTTTACCCATTGCAGGGAACTTGTATACACGTTTTCGAATATCCATGAACTTAAGAGCCATATCGCTAAAACGCGCTTCTGGATGTTCGTAGAATAACCACATACCTTTAGCCGCATCCATTGGCGAACCACCACCCAGTGCGATAATAACATCTGGGTCAAAGTTTTGCATCATTTGTGCACCCTTTTTAACGGTTTCAATGCTGGGATCAGGTTCAACATCACTGAAAATTTCGCAGTGTACATAACCGTGTCTATTTCTTAAATGATAGAGCACTTTGTCCACATAGCCAAGTTTAACCATGTAGGGATCTGTAACAATAAATGCTTTTGTAATATTTGGCATTTTACTAAGGTATTGCACGGAACCAGGCTCAAAGTATATTTTTTCTGGAATCTTAAACCACTGCATGTTCACTCTTCGGATCGCCACCCTTTTCTTATTAATCAGGTTGATTGCTGTTACATTAGAAGTGGTGGAGTTCTTACCGTATGAACCACATCCTAACGTAAGGGATGGCATATTTGTATTATAAATATCACCAATAGCACCATGGGTTGAAGGAGAGTTGATAATAATACGGCCTGTCTTTAAGCGATCAGAAAAAGCATGAATAACGTCATCATCATTAGAATGTACCACAGATGAGTGGCCAAGACCGCCGATTTCTACCATCTTTTCACTTAAAGCAATACCTTCTTCAACATCCTTAGCTTTAATAATAGCTAAGACAGGTGATAATTTTTCTTTTGATAGGGGATACTTATCACCAACACCACCTATTTCACAACACAGAATCTTTGTATTTTCCGGTACATCAATACCTGCTAACTTTGCAATTTCTACTGGGGATTTACCAACAATAGCTGCATTAACCATACCTTTTTCAAGATTCATGACAACGCCTTCCACTCGCTTCGTTTCAGCTTTTGTTGTAAAATAGCAATGGTGTTTCTTCATATAATCTGTAAAGGCTTTGTAAATAGGTTCTTCAATAATTGCAGCTTGCTCAGACGCACAAATCATACCATAATCAAAAGCTTTTGATAGAATGAGGTCTGTAGCAGATCGTTCAATATTAGCTGTTTTCTCAATAAAGCATGGTACGTTACCAGGTCCCACACCAAGGGCAGGTTTTCCTGTTGAGTAAGCCGCCTTCACCATGCCTGATCCACCTGTAGCTAGGATAAGGGAAACACCAGGATGGTTCATTAATGCACTTGTAGCTTCTAGTGAAGGTGTTTCAATCCATTGAATACAATCTTCTGGTGCACCTGCTTTGACAGCTGCATCTCTTAGAATTCTTGCAGATTCAGCGGAACACTTTTGAGCAGATGGATGAAAAGCAAAGATAATGGGGTTTCTTGTTTTTGTGGAAATAATAGCTTTAAACATGGTTGTTGAAGTAGGGTTTGTAACAGGTGTTACACCAGCTACTACACCAACAGGTTCAGCAACCTCCATGTAATCTTCTTCTTCATTTTTATCAATGACACCAACTGTTTTTTCATATTTGATACTATGATAGATATACTCTGTAGCAAAGAGGTTCTTTGTAATTTTATCTTCGTATACGCCTCTACCCGTTTCTTCTACTGCCAGTTTGGCAAGATACATGTGTTGGTCCACACCAGCAAGGGACATTTCCTTGATGATATTATCTATTTGCTCCTGATCCAGGTTCATGTAAGCTTCAAGAGCCTTGTTTGCTTTTGATACCAATGTATCCACCATCTTGGTTACATCCATATCATTTGTTTTTGTAACTTTTTGATTTGCCATAAGTTCTACCTCCTTCATTATTCTTATCTTATTTTTACCAATGCATAACCATTAAATTATGTTAAATGTTTCACAAATCTTACTAAAAAAATAATGAAAATCTTTCGTCGAGGATATCGTAACAGATTGATAAATAATTGTCAATCCCTTATACCAAAAAACACAGCCAATATGTGTACATAATAACGATAAATACAGTATACAAGCTGTATGAATGCCTATATATAAACACGGTTATCATATATTGTTTGTGCAAAATTGCCATAAAATAAATGCTTCTTTTGACAAGCAAACCTACTTAAGTATGTAATACCACATAAAATAGTTAAAATTATAACAAAGTTACTATTTTATAATGGACAAAAAAAACCTGCGTTTCAGGGGGGGAATAAAACGCAGGTTGAGGGGGGTATTAGATGATGTACCATGTTCATGAGGCTTATTGACTAAACCTAATTCCTCATAAATATAATATTGTAAATAAATGGTACATTAATAATCATTGCCAATATAAGTCTTTTTATTCATTTATTTTAATTTTAATTGAAGAGATGCTGAAAAAGTGATATTATAATATCGATTAACCTTTAATCAAAAAGAGCTTTCTACATTAAATAGACACAAGTTGTATTGATGGTAAAAATAAAGGCAGGATTGTATGTATATTTTTTTAACATTTGTAGGCTGTTTCATGACACATGTTATATGATTGTTCAGATAGGGACTGTGCGATAATATGACCAATGGCAGTATATAAATGGTAACAAAGCATACTTTTTTGTTCATATATTTTTGGCTGAATATAGGCAATCAGAGTTTTTGGACGTTAATCATCACAACGTTTTTCTTGGTTGAAAATATATAGGAATATAGAATGTGTTCGTTAAAAAAAGTATAATAATAGGGCAATTATACTTCATTGTAGGGATGATAACGAAATTAACATATGATAGATGTTAAAACATGTTTTATAATTCCATAGGTGGGATAATTATGAGAAGAGTACTGATCGACAATCTAAAAGGAAATGAGATTGTAGCTCGTCCAGTTTATTCAGTGAATGGTAGCTTTCTCTTATCGAAAGGAATTCATATAAAAAGATCTTATATGACACGATTAAGAGAACTTGGAGTAGATTACATATATATTGAGGATGAACTATCGAAGGGTGTGGAACTCAATGATTTCATTGAGGACAAGACACGTGAGAATTGTAAAAAAGAAGTGAAGAAAGTATTAGAGGTGTATAGCACCCAAGGGCATTTGGAGTTAACCAATGTTGTTAATGCTGCTCATGATATTGTTGATGATGTTTTATCACAACGCAATATTATTGTTAATCTAGTGGATATACGTCGAAAAGATGAATATACATATGCTCATTCGGTTAATGTATGTGCTTTAGCAGTCTTGATGGCCATTAAGTTAGGCTATAATAAAAACAAAGTCAAAGACATTGCTGTTGGCGCCCTATTGCACGATCTTGGTAAAGTGCTTATACCAGAAGAAATACTAAATAAGCCCGATAAACTCAGTGAAAAAGAAAATGAGATGATTAAAAAGCATGTTATTTATGGCTATGAAGCTTTGTCAGAGGCTTCATGGATTAGCTCTATATCGAAAGTGATCATTTTAACCCATCATGAAAATATAGATGGTTCAGGATATCCTTTTGGATGGAGCGGCAATAAAATTAACAATGCCACAAAAATCATTTCTATTTGTAATGTTTTTGATGCGATGGTTACAAGGAATGCCCAACGTGACGCTTATAAGATATATGAAGTTATTGAATACCTTGTTGCGAATAAGAATCGCTTATTTGATGCTGAACTTGTGGATGTGTTTATTAAATACATTGCTGTTTATCCTTCTGGTATGGGTATCATAACCAATGATGGAAGAAAAGGTATTGTGCTTAAACAAAATAATGGGTTCACGACCAGACCCATTATACGGATATTAGAAGATGAACATGGTAAGTGTGAAGACTGGATTGAAATTGATTTATTGGAGAATAAAAAAATCTTTATTGTAGATACTTATGAAATATAAATAAAAATCATTGAAATATAAAATCATATGGATTATAATAAATAAAAGAATTGCTATGATGGAAAATAAGATTGCCTTCGTTTTTAAGAGAGTCAGTGGTTGGTGAAAACTGATAAAATGAAACAATCTGTCCACTTCCGGAGTAACTGATGATGAATCAGAGGTTAGTCACCTTTATCAAACTATACAAGAGATTATAGCCCAATGGGCTGTAATAATTTGGGTGGCAACGCGGAGATACCTTTCGTCCCATGATTTCATGGGATGGAAGGTTTTTTAGTAGGAAAAAATAAATACATGTAAAGGAGTGTAGATATGTTAGATTTAAGATTTTTACGAGAAAACCCGGATATTGTAAAGCAAAATATGAAAAACAAATTTCAGGATAGTAAGTTAGAGTTGGTGGATGAAGTAATAGCGTTAGATATAGAGCGACGAACCACCCAACAAGAAGCGGACCAGCTAAGGGCTAAGAGGAAAAAACTTTCAAAGCAGATTGGCGGGCTCATGGCGAAGGGTGAAAAGGATGAAGCAGAAGAGGTTAAACGACAAGTAGCGGCAGGTTCTGAACGCTTAGTGGAATTAGAGGAAAAAGAAAGAGTACTGGCAGAGCAAGTAAACAAGATCATGATGGTTATTCCCAATATCATTGACAAAAGCGTCCCTATTGGTAAAGATGATAGTGAGAACGTAGAGGTAGAACGGTATGGGGACCCTGTGGTACCCGATTTTGAGATTCCGTATCATACTGATATCATGAAGCGATTCAACGGTATTGATTTAGAGAGCGCTAGAAAAGTTGCTGGTAATGGTTTTTATTATCTCATGGGTGATATGGCTCGCATTCACTCGGCGGTCATTTCCTATGCGCGAGATTTTATGATTGATCGTGGTTTTACCTATTGTATTCCGCCGTACATGATTCGTAGTGACGTGGTTGCAGGTGTTATGAGTTTTGCTGAAATGGAAGCCATGATGTATAAAATAGAAGGTGAAGATCTCTTTTTAATTGGTACAAGCGAACATTCCATGATCGGTAAATACATTGATACGATTTTACAAGAAACGTCATTACCACATGCTTTAACAAGTTATTCACCTTGTTTTAGAAAAGAAAAAGGGGCTCATGGTATAGAAGAAAGAGGTGTTTACCGGATCCATCAATTTGAAAAACAAGAAATGATTGTGGTGTGTAAGCCTGAAGACAGCATGGCGTGGTTTGATAAGTTATGGCAGAACACAGTGGATCTATTTTGTTCCATGGATATACCTGTCAGAACATTAGAATGCTGTTCAGGGGATCTTGCAGACTTAAAAGTGAAGTCCATTGACGTAGAAGCTTGGTCGCCTAGACAGAAAAAGTATTTTGAGGTAGGCAGTTGTTCTAACCTAGGGGATGCACAGGCAAGGCGCTTAAAAATCCGAGTAGTCGGAGAAAGCGGCAAGTTCTTTGCACACACCTTAAATAACACAGTTGTTGCGCCACCACGTATGCTCATTGCTTTCTTAGAAAATAACTTAAATGAAGACGGTTCTGTAAATATTCCTGTTGCTTTACGGCCTTATATGGGTCACCAATCCGTCATTAAACCTGTTAACTAGTTTCACAGGATAATATAATAGAGTGCCTATCCATCTTTTGTAGATGATGAGCACTCTTTTTGCTATAAGAAAGTGTTGATGCATACTTTCTTTGGCACTTTAGCTTCCCTGAGGGAAGTTATTACGAAGACGCTATTCTTGTGTAATTATTCATCAAATAAAGACGTTACAAGATCGATGGCGATTTGATTGACTACTTTATATTTTATTTCAAGTCCGTTTCGTTCACCAACAATAATACCAGCTGACTTTAATTTTGCAAGATGTTGGGAGACTGTTGATTGAGGTATATTTAGACAGCTCTGCATGAATGAAACATTACAGCCTTTATTTCGAAGTAATCCGTTGACAATACACAGCCTAACGGGGTGTCCTAATACTTTTAGAAGCTCAGCTACTTCGTAATAGTTATTGATATCTTCCATTTGATAATCCCCCTAATAAGTCCTTACCCTTAGCTTTTCTCTTAATGGCTTTCAATATTCTATATTTTATTGTAGCAAACATATTTAGGGATGTAAACCTATAGATTTAAAAAAGACGCAGAATTAAAAAAATTATATGAGTAAGGCTAAGCATGCAAGTTGAAGGGCATCAACATGTAAAAAAATAGTATCATGGCACAATAGGAACACCTTTTCATTGAATTTTTATACATTCTATTTTATAATATATACAATATTTAAAGTCGGTACATCCATAAGAAGGAGGTCATTAACGTGGATAATAAGTGGCGTATAGAAACAACAGCCGTACAAGGCGGTTATGAACCAAAAAGTGGTGAACCCAGAGTCTTACCTATTTATCAAAGCACAACCTATAAATATGATACTTGTGAACAGGTAGCAAAATTGTTTGATCTGGAAGCCCCAGGACATATGTATACAAGAATCAGCAATCCAACATTAGAGGCACTAGAAAAGAAAATGGCAATGATGGAAGGTGGTATAGGTGCTATGGCCACGTCATCTGGACAAGCAGCGACGATGATAGCCATTATGACCATCTGTTCATCTGGAGAACATATCGTAGCAGCCAATACCTTATATGGAGGTTCTTTTTCTTTATTGAAGACAACCTTTGAAAAATTTGGCATTGATGTCACATTTGTTGACCCTGAATTAAGTCTGGAAGCCTTAAAAAGCTATATTCAACCCAATACTAAAGCGGTATTTGCAGAGACCATTGGGAATCCTTTACTAAATATCTTAGATTTTAATAAGTTTGCCATGTTAGCCCATGACAACCAACTACCCCTAATTGTTGACAATACATTTGCTACACCTTATCTATGCCGTCCCATTGAGCATGGAGCGGATATTGTCATACATTCTTGTACGAAATATATCGATGGGCATGCCACAAGTGTTGGTGGTATGATCATTGACAGTGGCCAGTTTGATTGGACCAATGGTAAGTTTCCAGAAATGACATCTCCTGATGCCAGTTATCACGGTGTGGTATATGTAAGAGACTTTAAGGAAGCAGCCTACATCACCAAAGCAAGAGTGCAATTATTACGGGATATGGGTTCAACCATGAGTCCTTTTAATGGGTTCTTAATGAGTGTTGGATTAGAGACTTTGCCACTCAGAATGGAGCGGCATAGTGAAAACGCATTATCCATTGCTAAGTGGTTAGAGCAGCATGACCAGATTGAATGGGTGGTATATCCTGGTCTAGATAGTCATCCTAGTCATGCTTTAGCTAAGGAGTACTTGCCTCTAGGATGCAGTGGTGTTTTAACCTTTGGTGTAAAAGGTGGTCGAGAGGCAGGGGAAAAGCTCATTAATAACCTCAAAATGATTGCCTTAGTGGTTCATGTGGCAGACACACGGTCTTGTATGCTCCATCCAGCAAGTACAACCCATCGTCAGTTAACCGAAGAGGAGCAATTGGCATCAGGGGTAAGACCGGATTTAATACGGTTTTCTGTTGGTATTGAAAACATAGAAGATATTAAGGCGGACATCGAACAAGCACTACGCCAATAATCAATCATAGGTCAAATAAAGGCTATCTGGGTTATGCTAAAGAGAAGAAACGAAGGATAAACGTTTCCTCAGCTTTGCAGCATAATTTGGGTAGCTTCTTTGTGGATATTTCTAATGGATAAAGCTAGACAATTAGTGCATTGAATGATACTATAGTTCTAGTTACACTTATATGATGCATAACGACAAGATGAAAAAGATGAAGGAACTCTTTAAGTCAAAGAGCAACTATATAGCGCGTTACATCATGATGATTTGACTTATTAAAGCTAAAAGAGTGGTGAATAGGATGGAAAAGTACTTAAGCGCAATTGGCTTTAAAGGATATGCCAATAAAGAACAAATAAAAGAGCTAGTCAGAGATATCATTCAAAACCCAACAGAGAAGTATATATCTAATTTTGGCAAGGAAAAGCTAAAGGTAGAATACCATAAAAAGTATCAAGAAGAATTGGGCATCATGGTTCGAGGAGAATTAGACGACCAGGAAGAGATAAAAGTTTCATCCGTGCTACCCTATAAGAAAGGTACAATTCCCATGGATGTAGGTGAGATTGATGTGATAGAAGCTGATTTTGGTAAAGATGAGTATTATGGTTTTTTTGAAGATGATAAAACAGGTAATGCCATGACTTTTTACTTGCAAAATCTAGTGGATTACTTTGATATTGGTGAAGAAAGAGATGTCTATATACGTTGCCTTCGATTGGTTGCTTTTTCCATAGAAGGAACGGTTATATTACCCATAAGTAAAGATGAAGTGGATATCATGGTGGAAGAAGAAGAGGAAAAATGGCGGGCATCCCTATTGGAAATGGCAAAAGATGGTGATGAAGAGGCTATCTCCTTGTTGGAAATCGATGCAGAGCAAACAGAAGAGCTGTTTCAATACCGGACAAGACATGAAGATTTATTAACCATATTAGAAGGTTATTTTATACCCCATGGGTTTCATGAATCGGAATATTCCCTTCTTGGTACCATATTGGATTCTCGTATGGTCCGTAATACCATGACAGGTGAAGAGGTTTATATCTTAGATTTAGATTGTCTTAATTTTCGCGTAGAGGTGTGTATTAATAAGAAGGATTTAATGGGTATACCCTCAAAAGGCATGCGCTTTAAAGGCGTCTGCATGATACAAGGACATATTGAATTTGTTTAAATAATGTGGCTATGGCATTAAAACATGTGTTTGATGCCATAGCCTTTTCATTGTTCTTTAGGAAAGTCCTCTGAATTTAGCATATGAAATAAAAGTGTTTTCATATGCGTCCAGGAAACTTGCCTAACGCAACAACGTGCTTCGCAAGACGCGACGAAGTCGCTTCGTTCTGGACGGTGAATGCCTATGCTGTCAATGGGTGTAAGAGGTTTCTCTCAATCCATCGTGCTCCAGTAACAGATAAGGATACATCCTCATGGCGTCGGAACATGTTCCCATCATGATGGATAATAAAATCATATAGAACATCTACAACACGATTCATATAATCATAGTCAACGATATCAACGGTATCTTCAGGCGTATGAATGCTAGTCGTGTCGTTTTCGCCAAAAACTTCTCCTTGACCAATGGTTACACCGGGAACATTCATCCGATTAAAAGAGTAGTGGTCACTTAAACCATAAAATTGGTCGGTTACCGGTATATCACTTTCAGAAAAATGATTAAATAAGGCTTCTTGTAATTTTTTATTGAGAAGCAATTCTTCTCGTTGGCTATTAACGGCTAGATCACCGCCATCTTTTTTTCCAATACAGTCCATATTGATGTTGTATAGAAAATGATAGTGCTCTTTGATGCTTGGGACAAAAGCTTTACTGCCCATAAGGCCATATTCCTCACCATTAAGGGCGGCGAATACAATATCCATGTCAAAAGGTTCTTCAAGGGAGCGTTTTTTAAGACGTTCCGCTAATTCAAGAAGAATGGCAACACCTGACGCGTTATCAATGGCTCCTCGAAAAATCGTATCTCCTGCAAAGCCAACATGATCAAAATGGGCAGATAAAACAAGGGCATGGGTTGAATCCTTTCCTTTAAGAATGCCTATCACATTGTTAACCTCTTTTTCTTCTGTCGATACGTTATCTTTATAGGTAACATAGTCCACATCTTTTGACATGAGATCATCATATAGCGTGTTGGTAATCTCAACGGAGAATTTATCATCGCTTCTAACGTGGTTTGATTTAAACAATACATCAGTTTTCTTAAACCGGCCAACAGCATTTGATTGTCGAAAGTTAAATGCAGGAGTATGTTCATCTACGATAATTATCTTGTCATCTAAATCATGGATATCTGTTGTTATCTGGGTTTTGACAGATGTATCTTCGATCATGGAACCTAGAAAATCTAAGCCATAAACATAGCTTTTTTGCGTACCATCTTTGTAAAAAACGGTTAACTCTTGTGTTGCAGTAGCTGGATCATAGGTAGATTGTTTGTAGTGGTGATAATATTGATCATTGTAGGTATCCAGTTCAAAGGTTTTATATTGGTCAGCAATATAGGATGCAGCAAGCTGATTACCTTCTGTTCCAGTTGAGCGTCCCATGCATTCGTCAGATGTCAAAAAGGTAAGACTGCTTTCCAGTGTATGTAAGTCTTTATCTTGTTGGGCACAAGAGGTCATCATGGTCAGTATGAGAATTGTGTGAATAAAGTGTACCATCTTTTTCAAGGTTAATCCCTCCTTTACAGGCTACAAATGTAGTCTGTATATAGTATAGCATATGATGGCAATATCGTCATTACTACATGATATTATATGAAAGAAGCGAATAAAATAATGCTCAAGATAAATACTAATGTTAATATAAAGTAGGTGAAAGCATGCATATACAATTGGGCTACGTAGCTCTGGCACTTGGTTTAGAGAAAGTAACGTCTTCAAGTACGGTTACTTATCGGTATTATAAAGGTTTAACCAGTGAACAAAAAATAAATAAGCTTAAACAGGTCACAGCATCCAATATACGAGACTTAGAAACCATACTTCAATATAATGACGCACATCACATTCACTTTTACCGATTAACCTCCTCTTTAGTACCCCTTGCAACCCATGATGAGGTAATCGGTTGGCCTTATCGACGGTTGTTTAAAGCAGATTTTGAATACATGGGCAGATTAATCAAAGATTTAGGTCTTCGCGTAGATGTTCATGCGGACCAATTTAATGTCATTAACAGTACCAATCCAAAGGTGGTTGAGAATACCATTCGTAATCTTCTCTATCTGGCCTATATGTTAGATGATATGCTCTACTCAGAAGGGAAAATTATCATACATGTAGGGAGCACTCAAGGAGGAAAACAAGCATCATTAGAACGGTTTGTTACGCATTTTGAATACTTCCCAAAAGCCATAACCGATAAAATCATTATTGAAAATGACGATAAAAGTTTTGATATGCTGGATGTGTTAGGCCTTTGTCACCGCTTGAAGGTACCCATGGTACTGGATGTCCACCATCAACATTGTCATAATCGAGGAGAAAACCTCCATGATTATATAGAAACCATTTTCAACACTTGGCAAGGTGATCCATTCATCCCCAAAATTCACTATTCCAGTCCAAAAAATACACCCATGGATAGACGGCATAGTGATTTTATTGATGCAAAGGCTTTTGTGGCTTTTATAGAGAAAACGAAGGCATATACAACCCATGATTATGATATCATGCTAGAAGCCAAAAAAAAGGATTTGGCTTTATTTCAATTAGTGGAAGATATAAAAACCATGGATCTTTCATGGGGGTTTCTGGATGAAACCACCATAACATTATAGAAAACAGTCATAGTGAAAAGGGAAAGACTTGGCTTAAGGAGGCACATCATGTTTAATCCAGCAAGAGTTCTTATTGAAAAAGAGGCGTTGACCTATGAACTTGGTCAAACATTGTATAAACAGTTCCAAGATAATGGAACCGACATTATTTTATTAGAAAGCAGCCGAACCAAAGGTATTCCAGGTACCAGTAAAAAAGAAAAATACCAGGAAGGAAAAAATACCCTTGTGATTGGGGTACGAAAAAGTCTCGATTTTCAGACCTGTAAACCGTCAGCACATTTCCAATTACCACTGGTTACAGGATGTATTGGTCAGTGTGAATATTGTTACCTCAATACACAATTGGGGGATAAGCCTTATACAAGAGTATATGTCAACATTGACGCCATATTGGAACGGGCTAAAACGTACATGGATAATGGGGAAGAGGTGATTGTGTTTGAAGGCGCAGCGACATCAGACCCGCTACCCGTTGAACCTTATACCCATGCTTTAGAAAAAACCATTACTTTTTTTGCCCACGAACCAAGAGGTCGATTTCGATTTGTGACCAAGTACACCAATATAGACGATCTATTAACCTTAGATCATAGAGGTCATACGACCATTCGCTTTAGTATCAATACCGATAAGGTTATCAAAAGCTATGAGCATCGAACGCCTTCCATGGCAAACCGTATAGCCGCTGCATCAAAAGTCATTGACGCAGGCTACCCAGCAGGATTCATCATTGCACCTGTATTCTTATATGAACAGTGGAAAACAGACTATAAACAGTTGATAAAAGCTCTGGCAGAAGCCATTCCTGTGGATAAACATGGAGGCTTAACCTTTGAAATCATATCCCATCGGTATACTACCAAAGCCAAAAACCGTATTAGGGATGTTTTCCCTGACACAACTCTGCCTATGGAGGACGAACAGCGTAAATTTAAATATGGGCAATTTGGCTACGGTAAGTATGTGTATGATAAAGACCAACTCCAAGAATTAAAAATCTTTTTTCAGGAGCAATTGGGACTCTATTTTTCTAGGAGTGACATTAAGTATATCATTTAAGTCATGTCAAATAAGGCTCGTATTTCCTTCTCATCTAGCTTCGTTAACAGGGTTTCCCCAGGTTTAATCACCGCATCAATCATGGATTTCTTTCGTTGTTGAAGCTGATAAATACGTTCTTCAATGGTGCCTGCTGTAATGAGCTTAAAGACTTGCACAGATTTATGTTGCCCAATACGATATGCTCTATCGGTTGCTTGATCTTCAACAGCCGGATTCCACCATGGGTCATAATGAATCACCATATCTGCACCTGTTAAATTAAGACCTGTACCTCCAGCTTTTAATGAAATCAAGAATACACTGGTATCGTCTGTATTGAAGTGACGAACCATATCTCGACGTTCTTCTGCTGGTGTTGAGCCATCCAGATAATACTGTGAGATTTGGTACTGATCTAATAAATCCCTTATGATACGCAGCATGCTGGTGAAGCCAGAAAAAATTAAAATTCGGTGGCCGCTTTCAACAGCATCCGTAACCAATTCTAAAAGCAACTGTAATTTACCGCTATCACCCGTGTACCCATCAATAAACGTATTTGGATGGCAGCAGATTTGGCGAAGTCTTGTAAGGGCTCCCAATACTTTTATGGTGCTTTGATTAACCCCTTTATCCTTGAAGGCAATGGCCAAATCTTTTTTAATTTGCTGCAGGTAGCCAAGATATATTTTTTTCTGACTTTCTGTCAATTCTGTGGTCATCTTGGTTTCAATTTTAGGTGGCAATTCGGTCAATACATCTTGCTTTAATCGCCGTAGAATAAAAGGACGTATCTGTGTATTTAATTGCTGTAGGGCATGTTGGTCTTGATGCTTAATAATAGGTCGTTCATAGTGAAGAATGAATTTTTTGTGACTTAACAAATAACCAGGTAGAATAAAATCAAAAATGGACCATAATTCGGTCAATGAGTTTTCGATAGGGGTACCTGTTAAAGCAAAGCGCACTTTAGACCGTATCTGTTTAACAGCCTTGGCATTAAGAGAGCTAGGATTTTTAATGTGTTGGGCTTCATCAATAAAACAATATTCAAATATATGCTTATTATAGTCCTCAATATCCCGTTTAAGAAGGCCATAGGAGGTAACAATCACATGGCTATCTTTTATGGCTTCAAATAACGTTTCACGGTCTTTTCTAGGTCCTGTAATGACTAATACCTGCATATCAGGAGCGAACTTGTTAATTTCTTCTTCCCAGTTATAGACTAAGGATGTGGGAGCAACCACTAATGATGGTTGTTTAGAGGCTGTTGATTGGATAAGAGCAATGGATTGCAACGTTTTCCCAAGCCCCATATCATCTGCCAGTATACCACCAAAGCCATAGTGAGCTAAGGTTCGTAACCATTTAAAGCCTAGTTTTTGATAGTCCCTTAAAATATTTGCCAAGTTGTCAGGTGGTGTAAAATGCATATCACCTGGTTCTTTTATATCACTGACTAATTTTTTGAAGCTTTGATTACGATGAAATACTTTTATCTGTTTGTCACGTAGAAGGGCATCCATGTATAAAGCCCTGTATTTTGGTACTTCAATCATGGTTTTATCAAAATCTTTTGCTGATACGTTCAATTCACGAATTAAGGTTCCTACATGTTCTGTTTCTTCATTATCCAAAGGCAAAAAGCCGCCGTTTTTAAGCTTATAATAACGCTTTTTTTCTTGTAGGGATTGCATAATGGCGGATAACTCGGATGGGTCAATGCCATCAATATTAAAGGTGAACTCCAGCATGTTGGAGGTTTCATTCAGCTTAATACCACCACTCATGGCGTATTTTTCTTTGATATGGATATTCTTAAAGTTTTCAGAGTAATAAATGGTAGCCATATCTTGTAACTGTGGAAGATAATAATAGATAAAATCATACAGGGCATCTTCCTGGTCAATGGTGAAAAAATCCTGATCTTCTTTTTGAATGCATGAAGCTTCTGCTAATAAGGCTAATATATTGGATTCCTTTTTTATATCTTGAACCAGTATTAAGTCTGGTGGTAAGTCCGGTGTTGAAACGGGTATAACGCCTACTTTATAATTGCCGTAGTTAAAGGTTACGGTACCTTTTACCGTGTTAAAATACTTATCCAAATGAATATCACATATCAAGTCTTCTGTATAGAGCTTTTGTTTGATTTCTGTGTCCATGGATACCGTACCCATTTCCTTTAAAACAGGAAGTATGGATGAAACAAATTTATGTTTGTACTGTTCACTCAGCTCAATGGATTTGGTATCGTTGTTAAAGGCTTTATAGATCACCTGAAAGAGATGCTGCTTTTCTTGGTCTAATTGATATATATGGTCGTCATAGAAAACATATTGGCAATCTTTCGTCAGGGGAAAGAAGTTGAGATAGTCTTTAATGGATATACGAATCCAATGTTCTGTTTTGGTCACATCAAAAACCATACGGATATCTGTTTGTATACGACAATCTCTAAATATAATATCATGATAACTCATATGAAAGGAACGATCTTCTAAGATGGATAAGGTCTTTTTAATATAGATTTCGGGCATAGCTAAGTTGTTCTTATTAGATGAACTTAAGCTAGAGTGGGTTTGTTCTTGCTTAATAAAAGCTTCCATTTGGAAATAGTCGCCTAAGGTATTTAAAAACGTATTGTCAATGTCGTTAAAATAGTGATAAGAGGCATCATACGTAAATTCCTTACCAAAATTGATACGACCTTTTTTGTATTGTTTATAAAATTCATCAAAATGTTTTAAGGCATACAAACGTTTCTCACCAATTCTTAATTTATATGATGAGGTCACATAGCGGTTGGTAACATCCACAGGAAAGAATGTGATTTCTAGATTCACTCTTGTTTTAGCTTGGTGTTTCCAGATACCTTTTGTAAGGGCATCGGAAAAATTATCGATGATATGGTCGTAGGATTTTACAACGGCATCTTTATTAAATTGCTCTTTTTTATAGAGAATGGTCAGCAGTGCTGCCACAATATGTTTACAGACGCCTGTATATTGATGGTAAGCTTTGCAGTTACATTCGGTATAGTTTATTTTTCCTGTTCGTTGGTCGAATTCTATCAGCACATCATAGAGGTCGCTGCCTTGGACCTTCACTTCAAAAAAATCATGATAAAATTGAATGTCGACCACATGACCTTTGTTATAGTATTTAACACCTCGCATAAAAATGGTATCATTACATAATTTTCGAATATCAACGAGAGAATATTGAATCATCTTATCACCAGCTTTCTGTTAGAGCCTCGTAGATGCATGAAATTGCGTTATCTATTATTATATCATTTATTGGGTAGGTGTAAAACAGTTTAGTGGATTTAAATGTGTTTCTTTTTTAAATGGCTTAGATAATGGTTGTGGGTATGAAATTGTGGGATGGGGTTAGACTAGATGTAAGGATGTACAGAGTTAGTCAAAGGCTATTGCATGAAAAGATGCAGAATAATATGGTATGTGCAAGACGGCCGTAGTTAGATAGGTATCGTTAATCTGTTCAGGTTAAAGAATGCGAGAAATACTAAGCAAACGGTAAGCTGAATGCCTAAAACTTATAACTCGCTGACGCTCAGACACATAAGTTTTTTTACGGCATTCAGCTTTCCGTTTACTAAGAATTTCTATGCATTTTTTAAACATCACAGATTAACGATACCTATCGACCTACTAGGCAAGTGTGAAGGGGCTAGGGGTAAACGGTGGGTATACGAGTGATGGAATGGTATTGAAGGTTGTGGGTATATGGTGTATAATTTTTTAGAGCGAATTATATTATGAAAGGATGGTATAAAGCATGAGTCAATATAAATGTTTTATTTTTGATATGGATGGTGTTATTACGGAAACCAGTGAACAGCATTATCAGGCGTGGAAGCAATGTGCTGATGAGTTAGGTATTGACATTGATCGTACGTTTAATGAGAAATTAAAAGGTGTTTCAAGGATGGATTCTTTAGAGCGTATTTTGGCATATGGTAATCGGAGTCATGATTTCACGGCGGAGGAGAAAGCAGAACTGGCTTATAAGAAAAATGAGAATTACAAGGAAATGATTCTTAAGTGTACGGAAGATGATTTGTTTGAGGGTGTGAAAGAGCTTTTTGAAGGGTTGAAGGAGAAGGGTATTAAGATTGCTATTGGAAGTGCTTCAAAAAATGCACCGACTTTGGTTAATCTATTAGGCATTAAGGATTACATTGATTATATTGTTGACCCTGCATCTGTTGAAAAGGGAAAGCCAGCACCAGATATCTTCTTAAAGGCTGCTCATGATTTAGGGATAGACCCTTCGGCATGTGTAGGTGTTGAAGATGCTGAAGCAGGAGTAGAAGCCATCAAGTCAGCAGGTATGTTAGCAGTTGGTATTGGTGAAGCCTCTGTTCTTCATCAAGCGGATATGGTGTATGCGCATACAAAAGACATTCAATTAGCAGATATTTTATAGATAAGAAGCTTCGGAGAGGTTATATGGATTAGGATTACGTGTTATTTCAAAAAGTGAATCTTAGTAAGCTGGACAAGTTGATCAGGTAAAACCAGCTGTTGAACATCATATAGATATTGATTAAAGGTGGATTGTGAAATCCATCTTTTTCTATGTGTATCATTAAACTTGGCAAATTGTATGTTAATATTTGTTTAGATAATTAATGAATAACCTTTTTTGTAGTGGACAATGGGTTTATGATATAGGATATAAAAAATAAATAATATTATCCTTGACTTTTCAATTATACAATTGTATAATGAAATCATATTATACAATTGTGTAATTGAAAAGGAGTGGAGTTTGTTGACAAAAGAAGCTAAGCGATTATCCGATGCAGAACTTGAAATTATGCTGGTTATATGGCATTCAGAACAACCTGTAAGCGCTTCTTATATATTAGAAGCCTTGAAAGGCAAAAGAAAGTGGGCATTACCTACCCTTATGACAGTCCTTACACGATTAATCAAGAAAGAATTTTTGATTTGTGAGAAGAAAGGGCGAAATAACTTTTATCGTTCTATTGTTGACGAAAATACCTATAAGGAAAAGGAAGGTAAATCCATATTAGAAAAATTGTATGGTAATTCTTTTAAAAGTTTTGTTACAGCCCTCTATCAAAGCAAGGCCATAAGTGAAAAGGACCTTGATGAATTGAGAGAATTCTTAGACAAGGCTCATAAGGAGGTATGATAAGTGTTAGGGTTTATCACTTCTTTATTTGAAGTATCATTAGGTTGTAGTATCGTTATTGTTGGATTAATGTTGCTATCACCCATGATACAGAAACATTATGGGGCTAAGTGGAAGTATTGGATTTGGTTATTATTAGCTCTTCGGCTGTTATTACCTTTTGATACGCCTATTCTGGAGGGATATGACATTGAATTACCTAAGATAACCATGATAAGGAATTCTCAAGCTCAACAAGTAAGCCCATTTAATGCAGGGCAATCGGGAATGCCTTTTCAGATAGTGGATTCCCACATACAGAAAACTACCGTGAATCATCAGACCTTATACACTAAATCCGAACCTATCACGATAAAAGAAGTGTTGCTCTATATCTGGGTTGGTGGCATGTTGTTATATATGCTATATCATCTTATGGCATACCGTTATATGCGTCATCAAGTACTAAGATGGAGTCGACCGATTACCAATGGCTGTATGTTGGAAGAAATTGATAAGGTGACGACCCATATGCATATAACCAAACATATACCTTGCTATATTTGTGAAAAAGTTTGGACACCCATGATGATTGGTTTTATAAAACCTGTCTTACTATTTCCTAAGGGAGATTATAATAAGACCCAGTTACATTATATCATGAAGCATGAATACATGCATTATAAGCGTCATGATGTGTGGTATAAGTTATTGTTACTCATGGTGAATGGATTACATTGGTTTAACCCTTTGGTCTATATCATGCGTCAACATGCCACGAAAGACATAGAGTTATGTTGTGATGACGATGTGGTAAAAGGGTGTACCTTTGAACAACGCATACAATACGGCAAGACCATACTTGCATCCATATCGGAACAACAAAAGTATCCCATGGCTTTATGCACATACTTTAATCAAGGAAAGAAAATGGTAAAAGACCGATTAGGAGGTATTATTAATATGAAAAAAAGAAGAAATGGCATGGTTTTGTTTGGTGCTTTTGGTATATGCACCCTTGTGATCAGTGGATTATTGACATTTGATCATGTAACGGCAAAGCAAATGGATATTGACATCATGCCTGAAAAAAAACCTGTAGCTACAACCACAGATGATACGGCCACAGATGATACGACCATTGAGGATAGTCATGGTGAAGTTGATCCTGTAGCCATGGATCGTTTAACGAATGCTGTGTTAAGCAATGATATACGTTATGTCAAAGATGTCATAGAAGAAGGTAATCTAGACCTTAACATACAAGACAGTAAAGGTCGGTATCCTTTAGCAGTGACTTTAATCATGACCAATTGTGATATGGCTAAGTTATTGTTACATGCCGGTGCAGACCCCTTTGTGACCACCTCAGACGGTGAAACAATCTACGATCAAGCCATGGCTACGGATTCAAAGTATTTTATTGAGATTTTTAAACAATATGGTATACATGCTAAATCAGAAGAAGTCAAAGACAATGAGGGTGGGCAACATTATTTTACCACCACAACCAAAGAGGCCGTTGAATTTTATATCAAGGCCCTTTTAGAAAGTAATTATGAGGCTATCTATGCCATCAGCTATGGCAGTGAATATCATACAGATGGTCAAGACATATATGATACCATTCAGATAAAATCGGTTAAACTGCTTCATGGCGAGACGAGAGGCAACAAGGCATATTATTCTTTAGAACTGGATATTTCAGATGGAGGTAATTCTGCATTTGAAACGGGCATCTTTCCAAGATGGCTTTACTTAAATAAGGGCGAACAAGGATGGTACGCGGAAGGTTTAATGACCAGTGGTGCTCCTGATGATACATGGTGGGAAAGTGAGTAATAAATTGTAATTCAGTGCTATAGTAATTCTTATAATGTAGCGCCATAAAAGAGATGCAGAAGGGCTGTTTGATAAAAGCATTATCGTTTTGGTGAATTGCTTGACCATATACGTAAATACTTTTATGATAGCCCCTTTGCCTATTGTTTATAAATTATTGTGAACCACGTAACTTTTTGTACGATTATTTCTTATATGGACATGCCAAGAGACGGTTTGAGCAGAATTATAAATACAAAAGCATTATGTACTTGACTATCATTCAAAACATGATAAAATATATTACAGATGTGCAAAATTGTGCACAGATGTTTCCGTAGCTCAGCAGGATAGAGCGACCGCCTCCTAAGCGGTAGGCCGTGGGTTCGAATCCCGCCGGGAACGTTGATAAATAAAGGGATTGCGGTCTTGGGGAAAATTATAAAATACTTAAAGTTACCAAAAAGTTATCACAGTTAAATAAGGAAATCAAAAATCAAGCTTACTAGAGCTTGTTTTTTATTTGCTACGTTATGATCTTAATAATTGATTACAAGCGTAGTCGAAAAAAGACGAATTTCTATGCCAAATTATGACAAACATTTCTGAAATATTATGCTATTATTGTATTACTTTCGATCGAAGTGATAAATTCAAACAATATTTAATTAAATAATACATCATAATTATTTAATTAATACACGAAGTCAGTATAAAGGGGGTTATAAATTACATAAAGAATGAATTACATTAGACAACATTGGTTGGCGATAATGATAACATAATAAATTGACGTCAAATAAGTAGTATATAGATTTAAAGTGAAGAATGTAAGTTTTTATACTAATAGAAATTTATTAAATATAGGAATGAAAAATAAAAAACATATTAGTAAATGTAATAGAAATAATAATTTTTAGGAGGAAAATATTATGAAGAAAATACTATTAAGCTTAACTATTATCTTGGGCATTTTAAGTACTGGAATTGCGGCACAAGCTCAAACGAATTATAGTGAGAGTGAAAATAACGATTCATTATCAAGGGCAGATAGATTTTATGCGCGTTATGAAAACGCCGTTGTAGAAGGGGATTTTAAAGAAAAAGGCGATAGAGATTATTTTAAGATATATGCAGATGAAACAGATACTTTGAAAATTAGATTTCATTATGATGGCAATCCAGATATAGACTTGGAAATCTATAATATGGAAGGAGAAAGAACAGATAAATTTTCGAATGTTGAAAGCAGCTTCGATGCAGATTTTTATTTAGAAGAAAATGATTATATTTATGTATGTGTTGATCATGATAGCGGAGATTTAGAAGGCGATTACCGATTATATTTTTACTTAAAATAATACATAAGCCTATATTTAGGACAAATCATTAAAGTAGTAAAATAACTACACTTTATAGTCTACCTATTGGTAGGCTTTTTTTTATGTAATCTATTTAGATAAAGTATGATTCATTAGTCAATCTAAGTCTATCATCAAAGGTGTATTACAAGTAGTTTATCAAATACCATGAATTGGATAGATTATCCTTTTTCACATTTTCACATAATTTCATGATAATTACTCCGTATTTTGTGTTTATACTAAACCCATAGTTAAAACAAAGCCTTTTAACTATAGGTTGAATGAAAAACACAAATTCATTCGATAGAAGAATTTCAATGACAAGAAATTCAGAAAATATGCCGATTAAGGCAAATACAATTAATATGGAGGTTATGCGTTATGATGAAAAAGAATTTAGCAGTATTAGGATTAGGTGTTTTATTATCAGCAACCCTGTTGGCACCAGTTAATGCAAGTGAGGTTGTAGAAGAAAGTAAAGCAGAAAAAAGTTATTCGATGCAAAAAAGATTCAATAGGGGTGATAAAGAAGAATGGCTTAATGGTGCTTTAGAGAAATTAGAAGCAGCTTATGAAGATGGTAGTTTATCAGAAGAGGATTATCAGCTTAAAAAAGAGAGATTACAACAGATCATGGAACGTATTGAAAGTGGTGAATTCACTGGTAGACCAGGTAAACCCATGCATACAGAAATGACAAAAGAAGAAAAACTGGCAAAAGTAGATGACATGTTAGCTGGTCTTGAAGAGAAATATAGCAATGGTGATATAGACGAGGAACGCTATACAGCTGCAAAAGCAAAAATGGAAGAGATGCGTGTTAAGATTGAAAACGATGAAGAAGTATTCTTTGGGAAAAAAGGTGGTAAGAGAGGCGAGAAGCCCCATCGCATAGATTTTCAAAATCTAAGGCAAGAAGAAATCTTAGCTAAAATGGATGAGAAATTAGTTAATCTTGAAGAAAAATATACAGCAGGAGACTTAACAGAAGAAAAATACACGGCAATTAAAGAAAAAATAGAAGAGATGCGCGTTAAAGTAGAGAACGGCGAGGAAATCTTTGATGGTTCTTTAAAAGAGAAGTTTGATGGTAGAAGACCTAAAGGTTTTGGCGATAAAATAAGAGATAAAAAAGGTGATTTCCAAGCCTTAACAGATGAAGAAAAGGTTACAAAGCTTCAAGAGCACTTAACAAAGTTAGACGAACAGCTTAGTGAAAGTAAAATAGATCAAGAACGCTACGATAAAGTAAAAGAAAAGATTACCACAATGCTTGAAGAGCTTCAAAGCAGTGAAGAATAAGCTAAGTCTGAAAAATAATAAAGATTAACCATAATGTGTAAAAAGAGGCTGTCTCCTAACATAAATGGAGGTAGCCTTTTTATATGCTAGATATGAAGGTATATTAGAATTAATAGTTAAAAACATAAGGAGATAGCTATTATATTTTCATCATTTAATATCAATTTTAACCAGTTAGGTGGTTGCATTATATACGTTTATTTATTAAAGCAGCAATTATCAATAAGTAATTAAAACAAAAGAAACCACCAAAAAACCATTTTATTTATGGTATTATCTAGCCTATATTGTGAGGCAAATTGTTATGTAATATAATGAAAAATAGAAGCCAAAAGATAGAAGGAGAAGGTGGCTTAGATGTTTGGAGGAGGTAAGGATATGCGAAAAGCGGAACCGTTTAAAATCAAGATGGTGGAACCTATTCGATTAATTCCCAGAGAAGAAAGAGAGGCACGTCTTAAGGAAGCAGGCTATAATCCTTTTGCCCTTCGTGGGGAAGATGTGTACATTGATTTGTTAACAGATAGTGGAACCGGTGCTATGAGTGACCGTCAATGGGCAGCACTGATGATGGGGGATGAATCCTATGCTGGAAGCCGTAGTTTTTATCGCTTAGAAGATGTGATGAAGAAGATTACAGGCTATCAGTATGTGATACCTGCCCATCAAGGTCGTGGTGCAGAACAAATATTATTCCCTAATGTCATTAAAAACAAAGGGGATTATGTATTAAATAACATGCACTTTGATACAACGAAGGCACATGTGGAAATTGCAGGGGGCCGAGCCATCAATCTTATTGATGACAAGGCTTTTGATACCATGACTTATGATGATTTTAAGGGTAATTTTGATCTTGAAAAGCTAGAAGCCTTTATACAGAATAATCCTTTAGAGAAAATAGCGTGTATCGTTGTGACGGTAACCTGTAATTCCTCAGGAGGGCAACCTGTATCCATGGCCAACATTAAAGGCGTTAAGAAAATTGCGGACCATTATGGTCTGAAAGTTTTCTTTGATGCTGCTCGTTATGCAGAAAATGCCTATTTCATTAAACAGCGAGAAGAGGGTTACCAAGACAAAACCATACGGGAAATTGCACTTGAAATGTTTAGCTATGGTCATGGGATGATGATGAGTTGTAAGAAGGATGGTTTGGTAAACATTGGTGGTATTATTGCTATACATGATGATCTGGAGCTTTATCGAGCATGCCGTTCCATTATGGTGCCTTTAGAAGGATTTCCTACTTATGGGGGTATGGCAGGTAGAGATATGGAAGCCTTGGCAGTAGGCCTTGAAGAAGCCCTTGAAGAGGATTATCTGGCATATCGAATGGATCAAGTTAAATACTTAGGTGAGCGATTAATCAAAGCAGAGGTTCCCATTCAGTACCCTACAGGAGGTCATGCCGTTTTTGTGGATTGTAAAAAAATATGTTCCCATATACCTTATGACCAATTTCCTGCACAGGCTGTATGTAATGCCGTTTATCTTGCTGGTGGTGTGCGTGCCGTAGAAATCGGGTCTTTCCTACTTGGAAGAGATCCAGATACAGGTGAAAACCTAGAGTCACCTCTTGAGTTCATGCGATTAACGATACCACGAAGAGTGTACACCAATCGTCATATGGATGTTGTTGCGGATGCCGTTATTGAAGTTTTTCATCATGCTGACCAACTGGTAGGCTTGGCATTTGATTATGAACCAAAGGTTCTAAGACATTTTACAGCAAGGCTTCGTCCTGTTCAGTAAAGACTCTTGTGTCAATCTATTTTAAGTATAAATGCTAATATAAACAGAATTATCTTTAAATTATATAAGAAAAAATAAAAAATATTTTTATGTAAATTTTTAAATAATTCTCTTAAAAAATCAATAGGATTTTGACGACCATTCAAACTGTCTCAATAAGCATAAGAATGGTCTTTTTTTGATGTTTTTTAATCTGAAATATGACAAGAAATATTAAGTCTGTGTAACAATTAATTAATACTTTTGTAATATATTACTTGCATACATCAACGGTTTTGTGTATAATAAGAATTGTGGAGCAGTAAAACATGTTTGAAACATTAATATTTGTTTAATATTTGTGTAATAACTTGTTAAGTTGCTTCAAGGGCTAAATGTTACTCGTAAACCAAGCAAGAGGGAAGTAGAAAGGGGCCGATAAATAATGACAAAAAAACTAGTAGGATTACTACTAGTTGTTGTAATGGCTTTTAGCTTATTTGGGACAACGATAAGTGCACAGGCAACGGGACAAAATTGTGGATACACACAAGAAAGGGCGACTGGACCTAAAGTTTATATGAACGGTAATAAAGTATTATTTAATAAAGACTTAGGGTATCCTTACATAGATCGCTCTAATCGAACACAAATTCCATTCAGAGCTTTTTCAGAAGCATGTCAATTTCAAGTTGGTTGGGATGGTGAGACAAGAACAGGTTATGCGAAAAAGGGTGACATGACGGTAACAATTCCAGTGGATAAGAACTATATTACTGTGAATGGCAAAGTCGTTAATAGTGATACACAGAATGTTATTATTAATGGACGGGTTCATTTACCATTGCGCATTGTGTTGGAAGCTTTTGGTTATAACGTTAAATGGGATGGTGACAATGGATGTATCTACATTCAGCCAGGTGATGATCAGCAACAACCAGAAGAACCAACAGAACCAGAACCTGTGGATCCGGGTGATAACAATGAACAACCAGTAGAGCAGCCTACAGAACCAGGTGACAATGGTAATGAACAACCTCAAGAACCCGCAGAACCTGTAGAGTTTAGTAAAGAAGCGTTAAGGGGCATCCATATTGGAGATGACGTTTCAAAAGTAACAGATAAATTAGGGCAACCTAAGCGTACAGATGTAAGTGGTCATGGCTTTAAGTGGTATATTTATAATCAAGCATATGAGCAATATTTACAAATAGGTATCAAAGACAATAAAGTTGTTGCGCTTTATACCAATGCTTCTTATTGGAAATTGACCGAAACAGTTCGATATGGGGCATCGACTGACACGGTTAAGAAGGATTTTGGAGCCAAGAATGATTATGGTAACCAGTTAAAGACAACAGCTGGTGATATGGACTATACGTTCTATGTGGACCAGTATGACAATAACAAAGTAGTTGCAGTTCTTATGATGGACAAGGGTGTAAAAAGTAAAGGTTATTATGTGCAAAGTAGTGCAGAACTACGTACCAGCTATGAAAATGAAGTATTCGATCTTACAAATGTAGAGCGTGTAAATAAAGGATTAAAACCATACAAATGGCGTGATGATTTAGCTAAAGTGGCAAGGGATCATAGCAAAGATATGATTGCTAATGATTATTTCTCTCATACCAATAAGCAAGGACAAGCACCATGGGATAGAGCGAAACAAGCTGGCATTAGTTATTCCTATTTTAGTGAGAACATTGCATATGGTCAGAAAGATGCCATGCATGTTGTTAACGGATGGATGAATTCATCAGGTCATAGAAGAAGTATATTAAGTACAGATTGTACAGGCTTAGGTGTTGGTGTATGGTTTAAAAGTGACAATACACCCTATTACACACAAAACTTCATTAAGGATTAGAAGGTTAGGCAAGTAACAGGATATGTAATGATTTAATCAATAGGTATACTTTTTAGAGTGGCTCAATAAACTTTTATAGAATAAAGATGAAACAGGTGAAGTTGTGATAAAGAAACGTCTTCTTAACCTTATTCGTAAGCGAGCAACTCCAAAAACAAGTAGGATTAACCAACAGTCATTTAAGGCCATGAATATGAGTAAATTGGCTGTTGAGGAACAATTAGCAGTGCGTCATATGATTAAAAGGACAATACCATTTATACGTAATAAGACAATACCCATACCTGCATGGAATCTAAGACCTTATGAATTTTTATTTGAGAATAATGGTGCTGATTCCGTTAACCCGAAGTTATGGCAACAAGGTAGAATGAATGCTTTAGCAGGACTTTTTCAAGTGACTGAGCAGATTTATCAAATAAGGGGATATGATCTTGCTAACATGAATTTGATTAAGGGACATACAGGATGGATTGTCATCGGGTGTTTATCATCTGAAGAAACAGCAAGGGCAGCTATTCAATTTGCAAAAGAGCAAATAAAAGATTTCAGCATAAGTGCTGTCATCATAACCCATTCCCATGCAGATCACTACGGTGGTGTACTGGGTGTTCTAGATGAGGCTGATTCAAAGGCGTTGTATGTATATGTGCCACAGGGTTTTATGCACGCTGTCATCGAAGAGAATGTTTACGCAGGGATTGCCATGTCAAGACGAGGGTTATACATGTATGGCGAGATATTACCCCGAGACCCAAGAGGACAAATCGATTGTGGTATTGGGAAATATGTCTCATTAGGCAACCAGACATTAACCAATCGTCTCATACACATTGACAATAAAAATCCAAAACTATCCTATACCCAGAAAACCATTGATGGTATACCCATGCAATTTCAGTTAACGCCAGATACAGAGGCGCCAGCAGAAATGAACATTTATTTTCCTCAGCAAAAAACCTTGTGTATGGCAGAGAATTGTAGTGTCACCATGCACAATATCTATACGTTAAGAGGCGCAAAAATACGTAATCCAGTAGCGTGGGCTTATTATATCCAAGAAGCCATTGATGCATTTGGCAAAGATTTAGCATATATCTTTCAAGTGCATAATTGGCCCAGAATAGGCCATGATGACTGTATTGACTTCATGGAAAAACAACGGGACCTGTACCAATACCTGAATGACCAAACGTTACGATTACTGAATAAAGGTTATACCATTGATAATATTGGTAAGGTACTTACCTTACCAGATAGTTTGGGCGATGAGTGGTTTAACAGTCAGTTTTACGGAACAGTCAATACCAATGCCAAAGGCATTTACCAGAGGTATATTGGTTGGTATAGTGGTAATCCAGTTGATTTAAATCCTTTGACACCTGAAGAAGCAGGTCGTAAATACCTGGAATACATGGGTGGTGAAGAACGTATGTTAGAAAAAGCCACTGAAGATTTTAAAAAAGGCGAATACCAATGGGTAGCACAAGCCATGAAACACATTATCTACCACAACCCAGATAATAAAAAAGCAAAAGAACTATGTGCTGATGCTCTAGAACAGCTGGGATACATTGCTGAGTCAGGTGCATGGCGTAATGAATACTTGATGGGTGCCTTTGAACTGCGGTTTGGTGCCATTAAAATGCTTGGTTCCACCATAACAGATGATGTTCTTAATGCACTGCCACTGCAAAACGTTTTATATTTAATGAGTATCAGAATAGATGGTGTTAGAGCTGGTGATTATAATTTTACATTAGGGTTTCACATAAAAGATACAGAACAGACTGCATATACAGAGCTAAAGCGGGGAATCTTTAGGTATCTGGGTGCTGATGCGTTGTATGAACCGGATGTAATGCTCTTGATGACACGAAAAGAACTATATACCTTATCCACAACGAACAAAGTGCCTAAAACCATTGTGGTATTAGGTGATTTGAAGAAATGGGATGCGTTCTTAGATGTTTTAGAGGATATTAATCCTAGTTTCAATATCATGACACCATTAGAACAAGAAACAAGAATCAATAAGGTTTAATCTGCTATAGTTATAAATAATTAATAATAGGTATGTATAAGAAGATATTGCTCATACTATAATAAGATGAATAATACAGTGATGACAAGGTTCATGACGGATTATTCACTTAAACTAGGGGTATAGTAGGAGCATGCTGTAAGGGAAAATGAAACACAAGTAATGAAGAAGTAACAAAAATAACTTTCGAGGTGAGTGTAATGAAAAATAAAAGTTTTAAAGCAATTCTAGCTGTATTTGGCTTATGTTTACTATTAATGGTAGGATGTCAAGGTGATGAACCAAATCCAGAGAATCCAACCACACCGTCACAAACGGGTGGGGGTACCAGTGAGATGGTTCCAGAAGATACGGACAATGTTGATGATGTAGACAATGCTGATGGCAGTGTGGATAATGCTGAGGGTAATGTAGAGTAAGATGTTTGAAATTAGAGACTAAGGGGCTGAGGCTTCTTAGTCTCTTTTTATGTCTTATAGAAATTTTTTTTAACTTAGCCTTTCAATTATATATGAGTGAAGGTTTTTTTATTAAATAACTTGCTTTGCAAGATATCATGTAGCGGCTTTGTAGGTAAGGTAAGTGGGGGGAACAGCCAACGGGAGTTATGTGATACCCTATCGTGTGTTCATGCACTTTCGTTGCATTTGTTGCTTTTATCTGTTGGAGGAGAGTGGCAACAAGCTGCAAAAGTCCTTTATGAACACACGATAGGGTATTGAAGTGGGTGCCACTTTTTAGTGAGTAAAACAGTTTATTAAGTAAGAGGAGTGGAGGATTTGTGTGGGTGGGGGGATGTGTGTGGATGGGTGAATAAATTTAGGAATAGATAGGTGAGGGGGATATTTGTTTGAAAGATGTTTCGTGTTGTTTATGTGTTAGGTGGTGTAGTATAATAGAGGGAATGAATGATGATGTTAGGACGTTGAAGGAGCAGAAGGGGTGTTTGGGTTGTATAAGATCTATTTAGTGGAAGATGATAGAGGTTTGAGGGATCATATGAAGGCTTATTTGGAGAAGTTTGATTATGAGGTTTATGTGGTGGAAGACTATAAGCGGGTTGACGAGGAGTTTGATGTCATTAAGCCGGATTTGGTTTTGTTGGATATCCATCTGCCTTATTATGATGGATTTTATTATTGTCGGGCTATTCGGAAGAAGTCTAAGGTTCCTATTATGTTTGTGTCTGCGACGACAGAGGATATACAGCAGATTAGGGCCATTGAATTGGGTGGGGATGATTATATAACGAAGCCTTTTAGTTTGCAGTTATTGTTGACGAAGATTAATGCTTTTTTGAGAAGAGTTTATGGGGAGTATGGTGATGTTGGACGTGATGTAATGGGGGTTAAGGGTCTTACACTGGATGAACGTAGTTTTAAGATGAACTATCATGGGCAGGTTTATGAGCTCAGTAAGAATGAATTTACATTACTTAAGATGCTCATGGTACATGTGGATCATGTGGTGTCCAGAGAGGATTTATTGACGGTACTATGGGATGAGGATGCTTTTGTGGATGATAATACGTTGACGGTTAACGTGACACGGGTTAAGAATAGATTAAAGGAAGCAGGGCTTTTGGATGTGGTTAAAACAAAAAGAGGTGTGGGATATGTTTTTGAAAGCGGTGCCTTATAAAGAACTTTTGGTACGATTTATAAAGGACCAAACCAGTGTGATAGGTGTATTTTTTATCAATACGGCTTTGATTATTATGTTTTATTTTTTTTCAACCGACGGTCAAGTATCCATAGCTTATCCTATAATCCTATCCCTATTTACCTTCGTATGCTATGGCATATGGGTAGGTTTTCGTTATGTCCAATTTCATCAAAAAATCCAAGATGCCAAAGTTGATCCCCATTATGATGTGTCAGCAGATACATATGAGCACCAGGAAATGCTAAAAGCCCTTCGTCAGTTGCATAAACACTACATGGAAAGGCTTAGTACCCTTCAAGAGGAAAATACAGTCAATAACCGATTTCTCTATCAATGGATTCATGAAACCAAAACACCTGTCTCTGTTATCCATCTTATTCTTCAAAAATTGGACGAAAGGTTTCCAGATGACCAGGTATTCATCCATGACATACGCCAAGAAAACAATAAAATCCTTGATAACTTGGATAAAGCCCTTAACATGGTTCGTTTAAAAGAATTTGCCAAGGACTATCAACCCGAACCCGTCTCCCTATCTAAGCTCCTAAAAGATGTCATCAATAATCATAAAAAACAATTCATCTATCATAATGTATTCCCTGTAATTGAAGGCAACCCAGATAATAGCTGTATTCTATCCGATAAAAAATGGTACCGCTTCATGCTTGAACAGCTTATCTCCAACGGTATCAAATACAGTACAACCAAAAACCAAAGCAAAAATCTCTACTTTAACATAAAACAGGACCACACCCACACCTACCTCTACGTAAAAGACGAAGGAATAGGTATCCCCCCATACGACTTACCACGCATATACCAGCCCTTCTTCACCGGAGAAAACGGCAGACACCATAAAAATGCCACCGGTATGGGACTCTATCTCTGCCATATGATCGCCAACAAGCTAAATCACCAACTTACCATCCAATCAACCCAAGGAAAAGGCACCACCGTAGAAATCAAATGTCTAACCAAAAATAACGAAAACACACTTTAAAACAATTTGGTTATCTATAGCCCTACAATTTGCCCATTCCCTTGACATAACCCATCCTAAAATTACAAAAACTATCAACGCCATTAGCAACAACATACGCAGAATATGAAGCCCCTATCCAAAAATATACCCACCACACCAGTAAGTTAAGGACTTAATACAACGTCAACATCACAAGAAGATACCATAGGGTGTGCGTCAAGCGAACCACGGACGGTGAGCGCAGGCACTCTAAACACGGACGTTTAGGTGCCTGAAAAGCACACCCTATGGTATCTTCCAACAACCCCTAGCCCCAAATATTAAGTCCTTAACTTACGGAAACATCCCATAAGCCCAACCCTTTCAAAACTGTAAGCTTTCTGTAAGCCTATTCAATGGCGCAATCACCCCCCAACCCCTATACTATACATACAACAAGCCCAAGGCTTACAACCCAAGACAGGAGGCAACACATGAAAACCGTATTAGATACAAAAAGCATCACAAAAATATATGGCAACAAAGACACTAAAACACATGCCTTATGTGGTATTGATCTTACAGTAATGGAAGGCGAATTCGTAGGTATCATGGGACCTTCAGGAAGTGGCAAAACAACCCTACTCAATATCCTGGGTGGCATCGACAAACCCTCATCCGGCACCATCAAAATCATGAACAACAACATGGAAAGCTTACAAAAAGACCAACTGGCGTTATTCCGAAGACAAAACATCGGTTTTATCTTCCAAGAATTCAACCTACTGGACAGTCTAACCTTAAGAGAAAATATCATGCTTCCCATGATTCTCGACAAAAGACAAACCAAAGAAATGGAAGCAAGAGCTCAGGACATCATGCATTTTTTTGATATCTACGACATCAAAGACAAATACCCCTATCATGTGTCAGGGGGACAGAAGCAAAGAGCAGCAGCTAGTAGAGCCTTAATAAATGAACCAAGTATTGTACTTGCTGATGAACCCACAGGCAACTTAGACTCCAAATCTTCTAATAACATGATGCAAACCTTAGTTAAGATGAACAAAGAAAGGAACAGTACCATTCTAATGGTGACTCACGATCCCTTTGCAGCCAGTTTTTGCCATCGGATTATTTTTATCAAAGACGGTTCCATTGAAATGGAAATTGTCAAAAAAGGGGAACGCCAAGAATTCTTCGATCAGATTTTGGACTGTGAAGCTATTTTGGGAGGTGATCGTCGATGACCTTCAGGGATATTGTCATCAAGAATTTTAAATACAACTTTAGACAGTATATTGCTTACTTTTTATGCAGCTCTTTTAATGTACTGGTTTTAACCATGTATGCTACATTTTATTATAACGATAGTATTGTAAAAAACACGGAGGGAACAGTTATCGAAATAACCCTGAGACTGTGTTTATTTGCTCTGGTGATTTTCTGCTTTATGTTTATCAGCTATGTGAATGGTTCTTTTATGCGGGGGAGAAATGCAGAATTTGGCCTCTTTCTTACCCTTGGGATGCGTAAGAAAGATATTGAAAAGACCATACGTGTTGAAAATGTGATGATCAGCACTGGTTCATTTATTGTTGGTATTGTAGCCGGTAGTGTGTTATCTAGGTTATTCTTTATGGCAGGCGTCAGTATACTTGAATTTGATGGCATGACTTTTATGCTCAATCCAAAAGCATATGGTTTAACGTTCTTGTTGTTTATGGTGATTAACAGTTTTATGTACATTAAACGTAAGTTTTATATGCGACAATTGGCATTAACAGAATTAATGAAAGATACTAGGCGGTCACAGCAGGGTAAATCCTCATGGGTAATTGGACTCCTAGGGCTTGTCATGGTTGGTGGTGCTTATGGTTACATCCATTATGCCATACAAGTTGGTTTAAAAGGCAATGACACGGTGATATTAGTCCTTGTATTGTTTAGTGTTGGCTTGTATCTGGTTATCAGTCATTTTGGTGCGCTTATGATTAAAAGCAGTAAAAAAAGATACTACAAACACATCATCGGTCTATCTACGATTAATTATCGTTTTATCGGATATCGTAAAATTTTATTTAGTGTGACCATACTAAGTTGCACTGTTGTTTTTTTTGTAGGCGTTATCTACAGCGTCTATGTAATAAGTAGAGATATGACCAGCAAATATACCCCTTATGATGTGGTGTATATGGAAATGGCAGATAGAGACAATTTATCAAGAAAAAAATTATATGAAATTATCGACCAAGAATCTGCCAATATGACAGAAGCGAAAACATTGGATTTTATACAAAGTACGTTACACTATCCCCATAGAGGCGAAATAATAGCATCAAGAGAGTCCTTTGTGTCAGAATCAGCCATTAAAGACCACCTCCATCAAGAATTAACCGATATTAAGGCGGGCCAAGTTGTATCTATTCGATCAAGGGATGAAGAGGTATGGGGTAAATCTGGGGAGATTCTCAAGATAAAAGAAGGAAATAACCCTGAATTCACGTATACCGTTCGTGAAGAAATCTATGAAGTTGTGGGTAATGAAAGCTTTAGTCGTTTGTTTAGAAATCAGACTCTTATTGTATTAGATGATGATGATTATACCACCGTTATGCATACGTATGGTTTGGCACCATCAACATTGCATATGTTTAATTTTAAGGATGACCCAACAACGGAAAAAGTCCTTAGACATATTATTCGAGCACAATATGGCGAAGAAAAAGCAAATGAGCGGATTTTTAGATATCGCTATGAAAAATATTTCCATGTGTCTTCTAATCTTGTAGAAATGAAGGCAGGTATAGCGGTATTTGGCTTTACCTTATTCATAACAGGATTAATAGGTATTTTATTCTTTATATCAAGTGGTGTTATGTTATATTTTAAAGTTTATACCAGTATGGAAGAGGCAAAAGTTAAATATGCCATGCTTTATAAAACAGGTATTATGGTAAAAGAAATAAAACAAGCAATCGCTGATGAAATAAAACCAGTCTTTTTTATACCCGTTATACTAGGTGGGCTGGCAGGATTAGGGTTTATAGCCCTATTGTATAGACGTACGGGCATATATGATAAACTACTGATGAATACAGCTTATCTTGTATTGATTTATACCCTTTTTACAGGTATCTTTTACATCATAACCAAGCGTAAATATACGCGTACCATATTAGCGCATTTGAAAATATAACCTTACCCCATCAAAAGATGCCGTATCATGAAAGTAACAATTCTAACCAACAAACTTTCATGATACGGTATCCCATCATTTTTTTATACCTTGACAGTCCCCATGGGCTATACTATAATGAAATTAAATAATAGGAGAAGAGGTTGTGCAATGTCTAAACACTTAACTAAATAATCAAATTGAATAAGAAGTGAAGAGATAGTAAGAGCAGGTCAGAGATGGCTTTGTTTGTGGTACTCTTTGCGATGATTTAGTTAAGAACACAAGTTTAGTATGCATATGGAGAACGTTTATACATCATGCTTGTAGGCATGTTTTTTTGTACCCTTCTATAGGGTATGTAAATCATGCTGACATGAGAAATAGTAGGTAAGGTGACTTATAAGTGGTTGATAGATTCTTTTTGAAGCAATAAAAAAGAAGGAAAAGTCGTCTTTAGGTGTAAATGTATGAGCCTACATAGAATCGCGTATACGACAGAAGCTATAAATGACAACTGTGTTCATTTATAGCTTTTTTATACCTTATATTAGGATAAGCATAAAAACAGAATAAGATGGTCTTATTAAATTTGAGCAAGTATATTTCTTCACGAAGAACATGTATATAAAAAAAGAGGTGAAGAATATTGAAAACGATGGATAGTAAGCCCCTTGTGATGACAAGGGAAGATGGCAGCCGCAGGTATGCTTTTGTGACATTTCTTATGATGAATGATCACTTTCTTCCAGGTATTCTCATGCAGGGTAATCAACTGCGACAAGGTCATTACCATGCAGATTTGGTATGCTTAGTCACTGAAAATATATCGGAACAAGCTAAGGCACTTATTGCTAACATTTATGATTATGTAGTAAATGTAAAAGAAGTTTTTATACATCACAAGAGACGCCAGAAAAGACAAGATCGTCCCTTTTTATTCACCAGATTTCACGCCTTAAGATTAGGTGAGGACGGCGACTTAGGGTTTCAATATGACAAAGTTGTGGTGTTGGATGCAGATGTATTGCCTCGAAAACATTATGACCAATTATTTCGACTGGATACACCTGCTGGTACATGCAATGAGATGAAACGATATACCATGGAGTATGGTGAGGATGGACAGTACATCATTCCAGAAGATGTGGAAAAGACGAAGAAGTGGATATGGCATCGCACCTATGACCCTATCTGTCCTCATGGTGCATTAGTGCCTGAAGAAATCTGCCATCGGGTTATCCAGAATCCCAATAACATGGGTATTAACAGTTCTTTATGGGTGTTGTCCCCTAATATGAAAGACTATGAAGATGTGATGGAGGATGTAAAACGGGATGACGTAAGAGAACTGATTGGTGATGTATTTAATTGGCCGGAAATGCAGTATGCCACCGTTCACTGGGCTGGCAGATGGCACAACATAGATTTAATTTTTAACGGGTTTGGCGGTTATCCCACTATTGATTTACTTTATGGGCTGCATTATGCAGGATTTAAGCCATGGAACTTTAAAGATAGAAAGAAGATTAACCGTCTAGGTCATCGAAAAGATTTTATATATTGGTATAAAACTTTTGTTAAAATGATGCAAGTCGATTATCCTCAGTTCATGAAAAGTCGAAAGCTAAGAAGATTGTTGGGGAATATCTTAGATATGTTTGGTGATGCCATAGAAGACCAGGATTAAGCAAGGTCTTTAAAGGGTACCATCAATGACAGATTAAGAATAGTGATGAGGTGTCAAACAATGAAAACAGCATTAATTGGTTATACAGGTCTAGTTGGGAGCCATCTGAATAGACAGCTTGTATGCCATGGGAAGTATAACCGGAAAAACATAGAAGAAATAAGGGGTAAGCAATATGATTTGATTATTTGTGCAGGCATGTATGGTACCAAATGGTATGCCAATAAGTTCCCAGAGGAAGACTTGGAAGCCATCTATCAACTTATAAACAGTTTAAAAGGGGTCAACTGTGGATATCTTGTTTTAATGTCAACCGTAGATGTGTATAAGTATCCCGTTGCTGTTGATGAAGACACAACCGTGGATACAGATGGGTTGCATTCATATGGAAAACACCGCTATATGGTTGAAACATTCGTAAGGGAACATTTTGAACAGCATTTGATTGTGCGCTTACCAGCCCTATTTGGTCAGGGGCTGAAGAAGAACTTTTTATACGATTTAATCCATGACCAGTGTTTGCATTGGACCCATAAGGACAGCCAATATCAATATTATAACTTGGCTTATCTATGGCAGGATGTTCAGAGAGCCATGAAGGCGGGGATAAGCTTATTGCATGTAAACTCTGAGCCTATAACAGCCCGTGAATTAGCTCAGGTGTGCTTTCAGAAGGACTTTCTTAATGAAACAGATGCAAAGCCCATGCTCTATGATGTACGTTCACGCTATGTAAAACATGATGGGCATTCACCATATATGTATTCAAAGAACCATGTGATGGCAGACATTAAAAGATTTATAAAAGAGATAGGGTGATGGGTATGGTGATTGAAGCGGATTACATTGTATTAGGGGCAGGTATGTATGGCTTATATGCCAGTCAGTTATTGGTCCAAAATGGGTATAAGACTGTGGTACTGGAATACGATGAGGATAGTTTTAGTCGAGCGTCCTATATCAACCAAGCAAGGGTACATCGAGGTTATCATTATCCCAGAAGTTATGCTACAGCCATGAAATCAGCGTCCTATTTTAGACGATTTTATGAAGATTTTCATTTTGCTATATCCAGCAAGTTAACGAAGATCTATGGTATTGCTCAGCATTACTCCATGACAAACAGCAAACAGTTTAAAAGTTTTTGTGAGAAGGCTGGTATTCCTTGTAGAGAAGTGGCTACACAAACGTATTACAAACCACATTTAGTGGAACAGGCATTCTTAACAGAAGAATATGTACTGGATGCCAAGTGTATCAAAGATTATTTCCATGAAAAACTTAGAGAAACGAAGCGATGTTCCATCCATTATCAAGTGGGCTTGAAGGACGTGACGATTAAGGGAAAGAAGTATCATATAAAAACAGATGATGGGCATGTGTTTATTGCACCTCAGGTCATCAATACAACCTATGCCAGCGTCAATCAGGTGTTAAAGAAATTTCATGTGGACCCTTTTCCTATTCGCTATGAAATGAGTGAAATCATCCTGTGTCAAGTAAAAAATCTGTACAAAGATCTAGGGTTGACCCTTATGGATGGACCGTTTTTCTCCATTATGCCGTTTGGATTTTCAGGGTATCATTCTCTAACTTCTGTGACTTTTACGCATCATAAGGCTTGTTATGAAGCCTTACCAACGTTTCAATGTCAACAGCATAATCCATTATGTACTATGGAGCAATTAGCCAATTGTAATACATGTTCAGCAAGGCCTAAGTCTTTTTATAACAGTATGAAGCAAATGGCCAATAAATTTCTGGCAATGGATATGGGTATTCAGTACAAGACATCCTTGTTTGCCATAAAACCGCTCTTAGAGACATCCAAGATGGATGATGCTAGACCAACCATCATTAAGATAGATGGGGATCAGCAAAGAGGTCCTACATTAATGACCGTATTATCCGGTAAAATCAATACAGTTTATGATTTGAAGAAGGTGATTGAATGAAAGAACAAGGGTATTTTTCAGTGGTGATGTATAAGGATTGTGAGATACAGTGCTTTTTACAGCAACTCTATGATGTGGCTCATGCTATGGGCGACTTTGTGGAGAACTATGAAATCATCGTAATACTAGGCGAGAGACTTGATGAAACGTCTAATGAGTTACTACAAGAAGCCAAAAGGATGATTAATGGGCATGTTATTTTGGTCACATTAAGTCAGTGTCAAAACAAGGCATGTGGCATCATGGCAGGTATGGATCTATCCATTGGCGATTATATTTATGAAATAGAGACCCATGTTAACGGGGATACATGTCAGTATATGCACAAGATGTATAACAATTTAATCGAAGAACATAACGATATGGTATTCCTACGCCCTCACAAAAAGGGTATACTTAATGGTATAGTTAATAAGATTTTTGAACAAAGGGGTAAGGCATCCATTGTTTTAGGTGGCAATATCATGCGGTTAGTGACAAGAAGGAGCCTTAACCGGATGGAACATCAGCGAGAAGAGGAAAACACAAGGAATCTTATGTACCAGCTTTGCGGATTACATGTAAAGCATATGCATGTTAAGCAGCAGAATAAGGTAAAGCATGGTCAGTTCCTTAAGGAAGTAGGTTATTTCTTGCGTGCTAAGAAAATAGGAAGCAAATGTGCTTACATCCTATCGGGTATTTACTTAATGATTTTTCTGGGCTTTATGTTCATAGACAATTTGGATAAAACTTATGTGGTGCCACTTTTCTTATTAAGTTTTTCCATTTTACTTATACTACTAGGTATGCTTATGAATCACCTTTTATTGCTATATCGGGAGACCAAGAACACGGTATCCTATACGGTTTTAGAAGTTAGGCGATTAAAATAAACCCTTTGTTTAATAGGGTAACATTTACAAAATATAGAGGAGGACTTTTTATGACACCAATTAAAAGAGCATATAAGGAAACTGATTTTATCAAGATAAGGGATTTCTTACAAAAAACCTATTCTCAATCATCGGACCATTACAATTGGTTTATTGAACGATGGAATTTCTGCCGCTATTTTGTGCAACCCATGTTTGGTACAGTTTCAGCATGGTCCCAGAAAGTAGGTTTATGGGTAGATGAAGAGGATAACATTCTATCTGTCGTTCACTCAGAAGGCGAGAATAAAGGAGAGGCCTTCATACAGCTTTGCTCAAGGGTCTACTCCCATGAATGTCTCAAGGACATGATTGATTACGCTGAAAGTACGCTGGCATATGAAAAGGAGAATGAGCGACATATCTATTTAAGAGTGAATCCTGAACGAACGCAAATAAAAGAGCTATTGAAGAACAGACAGTATACTGTAGAATCTTGGGCAGAAGATAAGGCTGTGATGGGTTTGGATGACAATTTCTTAGTCCAATTACCTGAAGGGTTTTATATAAGTGATGGGCATAGGGTGGATCATCATAAAAAAGGATTAGCCCATAGTCGTGCTTTTGGGCACAGCAATTCAAAAACGCCAGAAGGTTATAAGAAGAGTGTAGCTGGCTATAAAACCATGCCACATGCACCAGACTACCAACCAGCATTAGACCTATACGTACTGGACCCTCATGGTGACGTTGCATCTTTTGCCACAATTTGGTACGATGCAACCAATCGTATGGGTATTCTAGAACCTGTTGGTACCATACCGAAATATCGACGAAAAGGTCTTGGGAAAGCCGTCATTTATGAAGGTATTAACCGGATTAAAGCCCTAGGTGCCCAGAAGATGTATGTGGGTTCTTCTCAAGACTTTTATCTGTCCATTGGCTTTTCCATAGCATTTAGAGATGACGTGTGGCATAAGAAATGGGTCATATCATAGAATCTAATGATAGATAGTTAAGCCGAAGGTAGTCTATGGTGTATTAAGAACATAATGAAAGGGTGTAGAATATGGGTGATATGATAGCGTTAAAAAAAGACAGTATAGAAATCATAAAACATTTTTTTGATGGTGCAGAGGACACATTAGTTTATGCTTATCTGGATGGGCAGATGGGGCAGGCTTGGGTGGATCAATTAGAAAACCCCACATGTGCCATGATTATCGTAGGCAATTATGTTTTTTATGGTGGCGATTATACCAGTGAAGCTGCTAAAGCCCTTGTGGGATATATACCTAAGTCCTACAAAGATGCCTATATTAATGCCATGCCAGATGATACAGGATGGGGTGCACTTATTGAAGAAGCTTATAAAGGGCGATACAGACGTTATGAGCGTTATACAACGGTAAAAGATATGCATGCCTTTGACAAAGAGCAATTACAGCATTATATCATGCAACTACCTGCTGAGTATACGATTAAACCATTTGATGAAGCATTGTACCAGAAGGCCATGACCAAGGAATGGTCCATGTGTTTTGGCTTAAACTATGCCTCAGCTGAAGATTTTTTGGATAGAGGTATCGGGTTTGGCGTGGTCTATAAAGGGAATCTAGTATGTGGAGCATCATCTTATTCTGTATATGATGGTGGTATTGAGGTACAGATTACAACCAAGGAAGAGCACCGACGTAAAGGTCTTGCTATAGCATGTGCATCTGCCCTTATTCTGGCATGTATCCAACAGCAAAAATACCCTCATTGGGATGCTGCCCACAAGGGTTCATTGGAGCTTGCAGAAAAGTTAGGGTATCGTTTTAAAGAAGCCTATCATGCTTATTCCTTACGTCTAAAGGAGGCCTAACCCTTAAAATACCTTATAAGACCATTAATGAATAGTAACCTTGTAAGAAAATACATGAGTCATCATCAAAGAAGGTGATGGCTCATGACATTAACCAGGCCTATTAAAGGAATTTCATGAACAATCATAGACTAATAGACCTTTTGCAAACTTTATATACATGTCTTCAATGAGATGAAGAGCTTGTTCAAAATTTTGGCTGGATACAAGATTACCATTAAGAATGATACCAGAAACATTTTCAGCAATAATACGCCCTAAATCAATCACATCACTTCGTGATGGAAAGGCCAATTTACAATAGGAACTAAGAATATCTGTAGCCACATAGATGTCTTTGTTTCTTAGGCGTGTTTCTCGAATGACTTTACTCTGATTATAATAGAAATCACTTAGAGGACTGTTAAAGGCAAGATCCCCCCGAGCAAGCATGATGCCATGGGAGTGATCTATAATGTCATCAAGATGCAATAAGCCTTTCGTGGTCTCAATTTTACTGATGATCTTATAGGAACTGTAGGTGAGTTCTTTCTTTAAAGCAAGGATATCTTTGGGATTTTCAACAAAAGATAAGGCAATTTCTTCAGGCTGTGCATCATCCACAAGGGACATGACCATACCATGTGTATCATGGTCCTTAATAAAAGTACCACATTTTATGGCTGCATTTGCTTTGATTTTAATGTTCATTAGTGGTATAACCGATACTTTATCTTGACTGATACACGATACAACACGGAACATAACATCGCCATCACGGTAATACAGCAATTGACCTTCTGTAAAAAGCGGACGTAAGTCATGGGCATTGATACGTAACGTGTTATAAGCTTCTTGTCCACTGTATTGGGTACTGATGAAAAAAATTACTTCATCTTTACTGAATTTTCGTTTCTTCTCATCTGCTGGCAACTGAAACCTTACACCGGTTCCAGGATAGCCTAGATCAACCATAATGCGAATGTCTCCATACAAAGATTTCATTTTTTTAATAACGATAAACGTATCCTCAATGGTTTGCTTGTTGCTTAATTTACCAAGATTGAATCGATATCGTCGAATGCCTAAAGCATATAATTCATCCACTTTATTCAGGAGTTTCGTCATATCTTTATCCTCATCATATTTTCGTAAAGTGACAATTACTTTTTCGCTAATCCAGATCATATAAGGCCCCCCATAATATGCGCTAATAGCCAATCTCCGAATCATCATTCATAAATAAAATTACTTATTATATTACATATAATATGAGGTTGTCCTTCATATGGTGAACAACAATCTCTCATCTGTGTTGATTACTTCATACGTTTATTGACTAATGGATTTATATAAAGGGTTCTAGTGTGTTACCCATCACTCGTTTATGGAGTAAGTTGAGCAAATATAGTCGTAAACGCTTTAATTTAATGGAAACTTAATGATTATATTATCTATTTACCAGATATATGTGATAAAATATGTGTATAGATAAGTTGCATTTTTTTACCATTTGTAATGAGGAGTGTGTAAGTAGATGAAAAAAATAAGTAAGGTAATGGTGTTGAGTGTTTTGCTGATAGCGGCCATACAATATAATGGATTCAAGTTAAAAGCTGGGCATACCCAAGAAGAACCTAGTCCTTGGGCTAAGCCATATATTGACATGGCAAAAAAAATAGACTTAATCGCTGCTGAAGAAGACTTACAATATCAAAAAGCCATCACAAGACAATCATTCTATACCTATGTCGTAAGTACCTATGAAAAGCTAACCCATGAAACCATTGAAACAACATCTAAGTTACCTTTTATGGATACGGATGATGAAAGTATACATAAAGCTTATACCATGGGCATCATCCAAAGTAAATCCATTTCCCTTTTTAAGCCAGATGATCCAATGTCCTACGAAGAAATAGCGGTTGTCATCATAAGGACCATGGAACGGTTAGAGACAGCATTAGATAGACAGATTGTCATTGATAGAGAGGTTGACCTCAGTCATATGGAAGGATTGGAAGATATTCATGAAGGATCATTAGAAGCCGTTGAGCTTGCAGTTGGGAATGATCTCATGACAGATAATGTAGAGGATGTGACCACACTAACGGCTTCTGTCACTGTGGAAGAAGCGATTGTATACCTTACAAAAATGGCCACAATCGTAGAGAATTCTAGACATGCTTTTTTTCTAGAAAAAGGCAATTATATTGTTAATGGTGATTGGTGGTATTTTGATAATAAGAAGCAATTTGTTCAACATAAAACATTAACCAATGTAGCGGAAGGCTTTCTTTGTTATGCTTTAAAAAAAGATGGTACATTGTATATCAATAAACATCAACAACATTTAGAGGATAAGATGCAACCACGTTATAAAAGGGTTGAGGATGGGTTAATCAAGATATCCACATGGGAACCCTATCAACTAAAGTGTATCACAGGTATGTATATGGATAACTATGGTGATTTTATTGTTATACAATTAGATGGAAGTGTCTGGATATGTGATGACAGCTCCAATCAATATGTACCGATGGCGTTTCCAGAACCCATTCAAGATGTTACAGGAGATGGTGACGTATTCATTGCCCTTGGCAAGTTAGGCAGCATATATTTTCATGGAGCATCTTATAGAGAGAAGGAAAGTATACCTAAGATGATAAAGATTTCATGTCATAAGGATTTCTATCGAGCATTAGATGAAGAAGGATTTATCTGGGAATGGGAAAAAACATACAATCATGATCTTAGTTCATGGCAGATGAGCAAAGCTGTAAAAAAAATGGATTTAACAGAATCAGAGTTAGACTATTATTGTCAATACACTAATTTTGACTTAAAAGCATTTAAGGAAGACCATCAAATAGTAGCCATTGATAATAGGCAGTATCTGGGTTGTTTTGTATTAGATGATAAAGGTGATGTTTATTTTAATAACAATGCTGATCAACGCTATGAACAACTTCGTGTATCAATAAAACAGTATAAAAATCAAACCATTCTTGACACAGAAGGGTCTGTCTGGTACTACCTTAGATGGCCCAGAGCAGGAGGCTATCAATTATATAACCCAATTCCTATACCTGGTATGAATAAAGGTGTTCTGATTGATGATAGGATTTGCCTGCAAAGTGATGGTGTTATCTGGAGCTTTGAAGTACATTCAGCCAGAAAAACCAAAGTGATAGAACACATCGTTGGTTATCTCCCTGATGGTTTAAAAGCTTCAGATGTGACTAAAATTCTCAAATATGATATCTATATACTTATTCTAGATAATCAAGGACGTTGCTGGTTTCTTTATACCTATGAGAAAGTGCTGGCACTTAGTTTGAAAGACATACCAGTAGCCAAACTGCTATTTGAAAATATGAAAGACATAGGCTATGGATTTGCTTTAGATCATAACGGAAACCTCCATTGGTTTGATATAAAAGATGAGAATATCCACCTTCATTTCATCATGGACAATATAAAGCAGTTGATTTCTGGAGAGTATGATAATATAGTACAGGATATCAATGACGATATTTACTACATAGGAGGATTAGATGATTATACATCAGGTCGTCACAAAATCTATACTGAACTACTGTATAAAATAGATCAAGTGCCAAACATAAAAAAAATATGGCATGGAAGGATATTTCCAACGGCAATTGCAATGGATCAAGAAAATAAGATCTATAGTATTAATATAAATCCTAGCTATGATGAAGAAAATTATACCATTACCCATAAGACTACTATCAACCCTTTGATGATTCACGATGTCAAAGATATCTCTTTCTCATGGAGTGATATCATCATCCATAAAAATGATGGTAGGTCAAAAGCTTGGTTTGTGTATGAAGATGCCTACAAAATGTTTTTCTGGCAAAATCAAACCATCGAACTTGAGGTACCCTTTAGGAAAGTGAAAACGGGTGATAGAGGTAGTGAGGAAATGGGTTAGCGTGTTATTGATATGAATCAAAAAGATGGTTTGTTAATATAATCTAGGATAACGCCCACTGTTTACAATTAATACAATAAATAGCCCTTTTTATAAAAAGGGCTATAAAAAGCATTACTATGTACTATCATGGACCAATATCAATAGGATAAGGATCAACGGTTACTTCTGGTTGAGGCTCATCAGGACTAAAACGAACGCCTAAATTACTAAAGTATACTTTTTCCGTCCTATAAAAACAGGAAGTACATATATTATATCTATATTTTTGGAGATCGTATACTCTATCTGCATGTGGAAGTTCTATGCTAGGTGGGAAATAGTCATTGCCTATAGCATACCCCTTAAATTCAACGTCATAGGTTACAACCACTTGTTTGTATGTTCCACTACAACCACACTCAGGACATTCTCTAGGTAAAGCTAACGATGTCATTGACATACTGAATATAAGTGTTAGCGTTAAGATGATACGAAAAAACTTTTTATTCACTTTCATAACCTCCTTTCTAGTATTAGTGTAGCATGTATCAAATAAAAAGAATGTAGAAAACTAGTACGATTATTATAAATATAATCGCATTAAATTACAATATGTGAGAATGTTATTACAATTAAATGACAAAAACATGACATGCGAACATATGACAAGGGGACGTTTCGTTTGTCATGTTTTGTATGACGTATTACTTTTGAAGGCATAGAGTTTCTTGTATATTAGGAAATATTACCAACCTCTTTGGCTATCTAAATAAGTAACCAAAGAGGTTTTTCTTTGCTTAAGGAAATCTGTTCAATACAGTTTGACAAGATTGATATTGTTGTACCTAGAGACCGTAAAGTTTACAAACCCAATGTTGTACCAAAGAGAATTAGGACTAACAACATCTCCTTTTGTATATTGAGAACAGTTTATTTATAAACAATCAATGATTGTCTCAGATATTCTATAAGCTATATCTTGTAAATTACTCAATACATTAACATTTTCAAAATCTGCTGGAGCACCTAAATATCCTTCGGGTGAAAGTTCTTTTGTATGACCGCCATATAACCATGTCATAATTTTATCATCTCCGAGCTCTACTGGGGGTAATGATTTAGCTTTTTTAACATCCGTTAAATGTGGATAAAACTTATACATTGTGGCTGTTTCAATGTCCCCACCATGAACATCTGGATATTTTGATGAGCTTACATTTATAGTTGTAGGTTTTATCGAGCATATATATGGTTCATCACCATTAAGTCCATAGTGGTGCATAATATCTTGTGCAAAAGCATAACGAGCATTTATTCTAAGTTTTTCCGTTACTTCTTTAAAAGCTTCAATCAATGCGACACTATGATTTATATCACCATGGGCATTTATCCCATAAACATGTTTGAATCCAAATTCAGCCAGTGAAGCCATTATGTCAAAAAGTAATGCCTTTACAGTTTCTTTCCGTGCTTTGAAAGAACCTATAAAGCTCCCAGTTGACTGGCATATGCCCCAATAAAACGGTGGAGCAATAACAACTTCAAATCCTCTCTCTTTGAGTTTTTGCTTAATAAAGGTACATTGAATGTGTGCAATGTATATATCCGTTCCTAAACATAAGTGTGGACCATGTTCTTCAATAACACCTAACGGTAACAAAACAATTGCATTTTTATCCACATAATTTTGAATATCTGTCCATTTCATATTAGCCATCGTATCTTTAAAAATTCCATCAGACATATTCTGTTTCCTCCCATAATACAAAGTTATCTTTAGTTTTAAATGTTATGTAATATGATGATTGTTATATAATACTAATAATGTAATTATACCATATCTTTTTTAAATATTTATTTGAATTCAGTTAGTAGCTTAAGAGGATAATATGCTCTATAATTAGTCCTCTGTTATAAACTTACTTTCATATGAAGTAGACTTGTGTCTACTGTAATGACTCAAGTCCAATCTATATTTTGTTACGTCTTTTTATTCTAGATACTACAATAGTTAGGTGCTATAGATAACTAGTTAATTACTAAACTTTAAAAATTAATGCACTTAAAAAATATTAACTTAATTAGTTATATACTACATAATGGAAAGCGTCAAACTTAAAGTTCTGACACTTTCCATTTATTTAATATATAACTTCCTTTATGACTTATCCCCTTCCCGCAAATAAGGAAAGCGCCCTCGCTTCACATAACTCGTATGCAAATACTTCTTAGCCGTTTCGGATAAAGGTTTACCAAGAAATTCATCATAGATTTCCTGCATGACAGGGTTTTCATATGATTTACGTATCTTACTGCCTTTATCAATGTTATAGAGTGCATCCGCTCGATTATGCCGATAATCTAAGGAGATTCTTTTTTGATCCTTACCCCCTAAAATGGGTTGACCACCGCCACCAACACAACCACCAGGACATGCCATAACCTCCATATAATCAAAGGTTTTTTCGCCGTTTAGGTGCCTTGTGAGGGCTTTTTTAGCATTGCCCGCACCATGGGCAATGGCAATGGTCAGGGTTCGATCACCAAAGGCTACGTTTCCGTATTTCAAACCTTTTTGCCCACGGGCGTCTTCGTAATCAGGTACACCCATTTCATCGCCTGTCATGAAATAATAAGCTGTACGAACAGCCGCTTCTAACACGCCGCCTGTTGCACCAAATATGGTACCGGCACTACTGAATTGATCAAAAGGTTTATCATATTTGCTGTCTTCTAAATCATCAAAATCAATACCCACAGAGCGAATCATACGAGACAGTTCTCTGGTGGTTAAAACATAATCTACATTTCGAAAACCATCTGAGGTCATTTCTGGACGGGCTGCTTCATATTTTTTGGCTGTACAAGGCATGATGGCTACATTAACAATGGTTGATGGGTCAATACCATACTTTTGTGCATACCATGTTTTTGTCATGGCACCACACATTTCATGAGGTGATTTACACGTGGATAGGTTGGGGAGTAAATCAGGATAAAAATGCTCTGCAAATTTCACCCAAGCCGGACAGCAAGAGGATAATAAGGGTAAGCGTTCAGGATGTTCTGTAACCCGCTCCTTTAACTCACTGGCTTCTTCCATGATGGTGAGGTCAGCGGTGACATCCGTTGCAAAGACTTTGTTAAAGCCAAGGCGCCTAAGAGCAGTTACCAGTTTACCCCTTACAAATGTACCGACTGGCATGTTAAAATCTTCTCCAATGGTGACTTGAATAGAAGGAGCAGTTTGAGCAATAACATGTTTGGTAGGGTCATTGAGAACCTTCCAGACGTCACGAATACATTCCTTTTCAGATAGGGATGCTGTAGGACAAGCAATAACACATTGACCACAGGTGATACAGGATACTTCACTTAAATCTTTTTTAAACGCAGGAGCAATGACCGTCTCTAAACCACGCCAGAGGGGCGAATAGACATCACACTCTTGAATTTTATTGCATATGGCCATACAGCGTCTACAGTTAATGCACTTATTATAATCTCTTGTGATGAAGACATTATCACTAAAATAGCCATAATCCTGCATCTCGCCTGTATAAGGAATGTTACGAACACCTAACTGATCGGCTACATTTTGTAATTCACAGTTAAGATTACGGATACATGTTAAGCACTCTCTGTGATGATTGGATAGCAGTAAAGTAACAGCGGCTTTTCTGGCATCACGGACTTTTTTTGTATTGGTTTTTATTTTTAGACCGTCTCGAACAGGGTACACACATGAGGGTTGAAGGGCTCGAATGCCTTGAATTTCCACCACACATACCCGACATGTCCCTATTTCGTTAATATCTTTTAGGTAACATAAGCTGGGAATCTCAATATGAACTAGTCTTGCTGCTTCTAGTACACTCATACCCATGGGTACGTCATAGGGAATATCATCAAAATAGACCGTAACGTGTTGATCTTTTAAGGCTTGTTCTTCTTTTTCTCGTATGTTTTCCATAGATTGACCTCCTTTCTTACCATACTTACCGTTTATAAATGGCATCTACGGGACACTTTGGAATACAGGCACCACATTTAATACATATATCTTGATGGATGTGGTAAGGGGGCTTTTTCCTTTCTCCTGTAATGGCATCCACTGGGCAGACCTTTGCACAGATACCACATGCAATACATGTATCATCGTTAATCACCACTTGAAGAAGTGCGTTACATACACCAGATGGACAACGTCTTTCTTTAATGTGGGCTTTATATTCATGTAAGAAGTAGTTCATGGAACTTAATATGGGATTAGGTGCTGTTTGCCCAAGACCGCATAAGGAACCGTTTTGAACATTGACACAGAGTTCTTCTAAAATATCAAGGTCTTCCATGTCACCTTTTCCTTCTGTGATTTTTTCTAATATTTCTAACAGCCTTTTAGTACCAATACGGCAAGGAACACATTTTCCACAAGATTCATCTGTAGCAAATTCCAGATAGAACCGCGCAATATCCACCATACAATCGGTTTCATCCATGATAATCATACCGCCAGAACCCATCATAGAGCCAATATCTGTTAAGGATTTATAATCGATCTTGGTATCCAGATGCTTTTCAGGAATACAGCCCCCTGAAGGACCACCAGTTTGTACAGCTTTGAATGTCTTATCACCAGGAATACCGCCGCCAATGTCATAGACAATGGTTCTTAGGGTTGTCCCCATAGGGACTTCAATAAGCCCAGTGTTATTAATCTGACCAGCTAGAGCAAAGACCTTCGTTCCTTTACTGTCTTCGGTGCCAATGCTGTTGTACCAATCAGCTCCTTTGAGAAGGATGGCCGGTACATTGGCGTAGGTTTCTACGTTATTATTAAGGGTTGGTTTCTCCCACAGACCCACTTCAGCAGGGAAAGGAGGTCTTGGTCTTGGCTCGCCACGTAGTCCCATGACAGAAGATATAAGAGCTGTTTCTTCACCACAGACAAAAGCACCTGCCCCCAGTCGGATATCCAAATTAAAATGAAAGCCTGTACCTAAGATATTCTGTCCCAATAAGCCGCACTTTTTAGCTTGGTCTAGGGCAATTTCTAATCGTTCAACAGCGATGGGGTATTCTGCTCGTACATAGATAAACCCTTGGTCAGCACCAATACAATAACCAGCTACCAGCATAGCTTCAATCACACTATGAGGATCGCCTTCTAGAATAGAACGGTCCATAAAAGCACCAGGGTCACCTTCGTCGGCGTTGCATACCACATATTTTTTCTTACCTTCATAGGATTTTGCGAAGTCCCACTTTTTACCTGTTGGGAAACCACCGCCTCCACGCCCTCTTAGGCCAGATGTTTTGATGGTGTCAATGACATCATCAGGAGGCGTTTTGTCATCTAAGATGGTTCCAACAGCTTCATAACCCTTCAAGGCAATGTATTCATAGATGTTCTCAGGGTCTATAACACCACAATGACGTAATGCAATACGCTGTTGATGGTTAAAGAAATCCAGATCATCAATCTTTTGCTGCACCTCATCGGTTCGAGGGTTCTTGTATAATAACCTTTCCACAACACGATGATTTTCAATATGTTCTTCTAGAATATCATCCACGTCTGTAACGTCAACTTGACAATAGAAGGTTCGGTCAGGGTGAACCACAATGATGGGACCCAGTTTACAAAAGCCAAAACAACCGGTTTTAAATACTTTGACTTGGTCTTCAAGATGTCTTTTTTTTACCTCTTTTTGCAGCTTGTGAAGTATTTGCCCACTATTGGAAGCGGTGCAACCTGTTCCAGCACAAACGAGGATATGGAATTTATGAATTTCTTCATCGAGAGAAGTTTCACCTAGTCGAAGAACAAGCTTTTGATAGTGCTCTTCTTGGAGCTTGCTCAATTCAGCCATGGAGCGGATAGGTTCATATTGCATAGCTTCATCTCCTTTATGTGTTTTTCGTATATTTATGAATAATGGACGGGATATCCGATGGTGATAGCCGGCCATATACATCATCATTAATGGTGATAACAGGGGCTAGACCACACGCACCAATACACCGTGTTGCCTTAAGGGTAAACATTTTATTAGATGTGGTTTCACCTACATCAAGACCTAATTCTTCTTTAATGGCTTCAAGAATGTCGTTTGAACCTTTTACATAACAAGCCGTACCTAGGCAAACGCCAATGGTATATTTACCTGTTGGTTCTTGAGAAAATAGGGAATAAAAACTGACCACCCCATTAATGGTTGAGATTGGAATGGATAATTTTTCAGCAATGTAGGATTGAACGGTCATGGGCAGGTAACCAAATATATCTTGAGCTTTTTGCAAAATATGAATGAGGGTACCCTGTTCATCTTTGTATGTTTCTATGACTTGATCCAGAGCCTTATAATCATCCAGTTGATTGTTGGTTTGGGTTTTCATTAGACACCTCCATGAATGACAACATATTTTCTTTCGCATGCCATCTTAATGTTAGGCTATACCAATCCTTACCTTTTTATACGGCTAAAAGTTCATATGTTCTTGCTTGTTTGGTGAATATTTAAGGGATTATTGATTGATAAATAATAGACAAGTTTTACAGAGGTTAATAGTAATATTTGGCATATATGTATTTTCATGACATTTATTTGTAACATTGCATGCTTTATAATTAAAAGTGCGAGTACCTAAAAAGGCTTATTTTATGGGCTTAGTGGTTGCAAAATAAGATAATAAATAGTTGGCTAATGTTCCAAAACTTTACATCTAATAGTAATATTAAATTCATAATTTAGACATATTTGTATGTTACGATAATAACGTAGAAACTACCCCCCTTTTATTTATATATAAAAGCTTTTAGCCTATCCCGCATGGATAGGTTTTTTTTGTGTGTTGACATTTAAAGATTCATAAATCATAATATAGAATGATACAATGACATGTTAAGTAGAATGGAAGCAGTATCCTATAAATAGATTGAAGTAAGGAGTATATCATGAGATTAAGGTGTATCCCTGGTGCAACAGAGAAATTAGAGAATCATCCTAAGATTATTCAGGATGAAAAGTGTCTAAAAGGTAAGTGGCACACACAGTTTAGCAATAACCATCCTATCCATATTGAGATTGGTATGGGTAAAGGGCAGTTTATAAGTACCTTAGCCAAGCAGAATCCCCATGTGAATTACATAGGATTTGAGAAATTTACCAATGTTTTAGTAAGAGCCCTTGGTAATCTGGATGATGAAGCCATGGAGAACCTATACGCTATACGCATGGATGTGGAAGAAATTCTGGATGTTTTTGAAGAAGGAGAGATTGAGCGTATCTACCTTAATTTTTCAGACCCATGGCCCAAGGACCGACATGATAAAAGGCGATTAACCCATCATGGTTTCTTAGAACGTTATGAAAAGGTATTAACATCAGGTGGAAAGATATGTTTCAAGACAGATAATCAGCTACTTTTTGATTATTCACTGGAAGAGATGGAAAAACATCATTGGAAGGTGGAAAAAGTAACAAGGGATTTACATAACAGCCCCTATTTAGAAGGTAATGTGATGACAGAATACGAAGAAAAGTTTGTAGGATTGGGTATGCCTATTTATCGATTAGAGGCTTTTAAATAACATTAAAATCGTTTATACTAAAACTATAATGACAAGCATACGGCATAGGCCATGGACTTGTTACATGAGGAGTGATGATGATGAAGCACCCTGTGACAGTTAGAAAAGATGAGAAATTAGGTAGAACGTTTATTGATTATTATAAAAACAAAGATAAAGAAAATTTTCGATTTCAAGCCTTGGACCATTTATTAGGAAAAAAGTCGTTTTTTATGGTCATTAATACCAACTTCTGTTGTACAGTTGATAATAGTGTGCCGAGAGATAATATTAAGGTCATTGAACGCTATGTAAAAGATGCAGGATACCAACATACGGTCATGCCCATAGAAAATACCAATCGTAAATCCATCTTTGGTATATTCACCAAGAAAGAGCAGAACAATCCTTCTTATAAAATAGGATTTATTATACCGGAAGGTCATTTCAATCGGGATATCTTTGATCGTATTTTTGGTATCTATGATGTGGAAATGGGTATAGGCTTCGTGAAAGATGAAGAAGAAACCTTTGAAGATTTCAGAAAAGGTTATTTTGACTCTTTCTTTGATAAAGAATATTTTACTTATGGGCTGTTTAATGCCATTAATTTCCATAAGATTGTAACGGATCTGGAGGTGGATGGGGCTTATATGACAAGTATATAACAAACACATGAAGGAGGGAGCAGTCGCTAAGAAAGGATTGCTCCTTTTATGTATGTTCTGGATATTACACACATACCTTTAAGTATGAAAGGAGTGTTGGATTTGTCCGAGCATAAAGAGCAAGAACTAGAATGTGAACATGCAGATAATCCTGAGATTTACATTATAGCTAAAGTGATTGAAAAAAAAGATGACGCCAGTTGGTTACTGAAAACCGTTGATAAAGAAAGACAGTATCTCATTCGTATTGATGATGAAGCTGTGTTTGAAGAAGGTATATCAACAGCATTAGCAGATGGGAATGTTGTGATGATGCATGCTGTTGAACATGAGGAAAATCATGAAGTCTACACAGCTACAAAAGTCATAGCGAATGAACAGGATCGTAGCATTAAAATCGATGAAAGAGAAACCATTAGCGGTTACTTGGGCATTTTTCCCGATGGTTTATTGGATATGGAAGAACATAACATCACCATTGCTAAAAATAAGACGGTAGCTATAACTTTAAAACAGGATAAGGGGCAGCGATGGGTATATGACAGGGTAAAAGATCATCTGCGTCTTCTAAGCTATCACGAGGAAGATGAAGAAGGCTATAAGAGGCAGCACTGGGGATTTGCTGTTGAACATGAAGGGGAATGTACGGTTCATTTTACGAAGGTGAATGAACAGGACGATCAAATGGACGAGATTATTTTCCATATTACAGCTATGGATGACAGCTTAACATGAGGTTGTTCACACATTAGCATTGTGGTACCTCCATGAATATACTATATTAAAACGAAAATCAAATAGGTATATTTGATACGATAGGGTGAGATGATGCGATTTTTTGAGAAGTTAAAATACCGATATTTACAGGAAAGTTATGGACGTCGGAATAAAAAAACCCAAAAACAAGCTTTTACACGGTCATTGGATGAAATGGAAAGTTACTTAGAACAATTATTAACCAAGAGTAAAAAATAAAAACACGTTAAACATATTATAGGTTAAGTTTTTCTGAGACCTAGCCATGGCATAACAAATCCATGGAAGTAAGTGTCTCGATGTGACTGTTTTTAGCCCACTTAACCTATAATATGTTATGGAACGGATACATATAAATGTATTGAATATGAAGCCACTTATTTTTATCATGTGCTAAGCAGCAGGAAGTAATAAGGGTAATAGTTCATTTAGGAAAAAGATAATCAGAAAGAGAATGATAGAACCTATCACATAACCATCAAATACTTTTCTTTTTGGCCCTTCTAATGTATCTTGGTCTACATGTTTCTTAGTAAACAGATGCTGCTTTTTATTATGTGTGATGGCAATTTTATAAAATAAATACACCAAAGGCAAGGAAAATAAGGTCATCACTAAATAAAGAGGTAGTGCAGATAACACGGAAACTTCTGAGGTCTGAGCAGTAACAAAAGCATCGGATTCCACAAAGCTTGAAAAAATATTCTGTAACACCGTTAATAGTTTTGCTAAGACCATGTTCGTACCGTTGACAATAAAGTGGACAATCATACCGGCATAGACAGAACCTGTAATCTTAACAAGGAGAAAGAGCATAATACCCATGGCAAATGCATAGGTAAATTGATTGGCATTCTGATGCAGCAACCCAAAAAATAAACCATTCATCAGTGCAGCTTTTACAAGTGGCACATGTTCATAATTCGTGAGTAAAATACCACGCAAAAGAAACTCCTCATTAATGGCTGGCAATACAGCTACCAATGTAAGCAATAGCCATAAGGGCTGTTGTAACAAAGGTTCAATGGTACCAGCAATTTGATTTTCAAAGAAAATCTGTGACAATAAGTTAATAAGCCCTAAAAAGGGTTGAATAAAAATACCAATACCAATGGCAAGTAACACATTAATGGTATCCATCTTATGAAGCAGCAGGGTGTTTTTCACATTAGCTCTTGTAAACACAAAGTATAAGATGATGGGTAAACTAATCAGCACAACTTGGGAGAATAGAATACTCTGTACAGTTGTTAAAGTTCTTTCTTGTATACTCAATATAATTCCCATTACATTGACAATAATCACACTAAATAATATTAAAAGAAATACAAAGCGATTGCCACGCTTAGCAGAGTTCATCGTATATTTCATCCTTTCTATCCAATTCTTCATCTTGATATAGCATATGTCATTACATCCTAATATAGCATAATGCTTTTCTCATTGCAATAATGGAGCCGAAGTGGTATATTTAAATGGTTAACAGTTATCTGTAGAATTTCCATAATAATGGATATAAACGCTAAGGGCTGCATATGTTGAAGAAAGAGAAGATATTCATGGTTGTTTGTTTACCCATTGTTTAGGATTAATTTTACAATTCTGTGTTTAAAAAGTGGTATATGAGATATACTATGAAGGTATTATCATGTACAAAGGGAATAGGTTACATTTTAACCAATGCCCATGTGTGTTAAGTCTAATAAAAAAATTTTTTAAAAAAGTGACAAAAAGTGTTGACATATATTACTATATTGTAATATAATAATATTAAGATGATAGTAATATAAAACATATAACAAATAATAAGGAGGTTTTAATGATGTCATTAGCATTCACAGATAATAATTTTGAAGCGGAAGTATTAAATTCAGATGTACCAGTATTGGTTGATTTTTACGCTGATTGGTGTGGACCATGCAAGATGATGGCCCCTGTAATAGATGAATTAGCAGTGAAATATGAAGGTAAAGCAAAGATTGGAAAGCTTAATGTTGATCAGAATGGGGAAACAGCTCAGAAATATCGTGTGATGAGCATACCAACCATGTTACTTATAAAAAATGGTAAGGTTGTCGACACCGTTGTTGGTGCTGTACCTAAGCAGCAACTTGAATCCAAAATTGAATCTGCTATGTAAGCACAATAGTATAGCTTAAAAAGCTTCTATCCTATTAAACGGTTAGAAGCTTTTTTTATGTTATAGGCGTTTATAATGTAACAAATGAGATAGGAGCATTAAGAATTGTGCTAAGGAAACTTTCCTAACAGACAAATCTCTTTGCCAATGAGGCGCAGCCTCCTTTGTTATCTCTTTTATAGCATAATAAGTATTATGGTAAGTTGGCTGATTCATCCAATAATTCTTGCTGGCGTTTATCCTCCATACGCTTCTTATATTTACTCTCAATATGTCGATCAATGATATTTTTAATGACTGCGAAGAATGGAACACCAAGAAACATACCAAAGATACCGAAGAATTTTCCTCCAATGAGAATGGAGAAGATAACCCAAAAGGGGCTAAGGCCCGTTGAATCACCAAGAATCTTAGGACCTAAAATATTGCCGTCAAATTGTTGAAGTCCTAATATAATAAGTGCAAACCATAAGGCTTGGATAGGGGATTGTATAAACACAAGGACGATACCGAAAAAACCGCCGATAAAAGGTCCAAAGTATGGGATCATATTCGTTACCCCTACAAATACACTAATCAGTAAAGGGTTCGGAATACGAGCAATGGCTGTAATTACAAAACACAAAGCACCTATAATAAGGGAGTCTATGAGCTTGCCTACAAAAAAACTCGAGAAGATACGGTGACTGTCTTTTAAGATAAACAGTATGTTGGAAGATGTTTTTTCATGAAATAGAGCGATAATGCCTTTTTCAAAACCAGCAATGGATTTTTCTTTGCTGACCAACAAGTATATCGCGATAATAAAGCCAAGAATAACATTGAAGATACCAAAGGTGAAGTTTTTGGTCATATCAAATACAGAGTTCATAATACTAGGAACAAATTCTCTTACAGAATCAATGGTTGTTGGAATATATTCTGTAATGGTAGCTTCCAGTTTATCAGGATCAATAAAATCAAATTGAGAGGATTTATCCTCAATAAATGCCGTAAGGGTATTCACTATGTCTGTTGTCAAATCAGGTAAACCATTAACCAAATCAGCAATACTTTTAGCCAGTTCTGGTATAACAAAAGCAAGGATCATAATGATAAAGCCTAGAACAGTTATGTAAGTTAACAAGATGGCCAGTGAACGTTTAATTTTTGGGTGCTTGATTTGAAATTTTCTAATACGCATTTTGGTGACACATTTCTCATACCAAACTACCAAGGGATCAATAAAATAGGCAATTAAGAAGCCCAGTATGAACGGGGAAAGGGTTTGGAGTAAGGTTCTTAGAAATTTTTTCGTTTCTTCCCAGTTACCTATAAATTTATAAAAAATAAGACCAGCAAATATAACCAAAAGAGCATATACACTGATGGTTGTATATTGCTTATTCCAACGGATTTTCATGCTATGTTGTCCTCCTTCATCGCGAATTACAAGTATTGAAAATAGGGATAACCATCCCATATTAGCTTCTATCATCATAACAAATTTTATGAATCAGAAGTGGATTATAACCCAAAATTAATATAAAATTAATATTTTCTTCAGAAAATGAGTATCCACAAAGGGTTAAACGATTAACATCCTACTTGTAAATTATAGCAATTCATATTATAATAATTATTACCAAATAAATACAAAATATGCAATTTTATACACGTCTTAAAGTATATAATTTAGTAAGAAAAATCATACGTGTGTTATGTTTCTGGTTTTACAATAATTGGGTATCTTCAGGGGGAGATTATCGCTTATTTGTATGTTTGTATTTTTTATGGTTATTTCATAATTCAGGGATATGAAATCGGTCATGGTATAGGAAGTAGAATACAGTAGTCCTAGCTTTATTGCATATCCCAACTGGTCTGAATTAGGAGATAGTGGAAAATGGTAACCTTACGGGTTATTAGGTTAGCATGTATAGTATGCATTGGGAACACCACACTAAGTTATGAAATGGTAAAATATCATTTTGTATTATTTAGTGAACGACTAATTAAGTGACACGTTATCAAGGAGGGTATAACATGCAGCGTAAACACAAGGATAAGACAGCAAAAGGTAAGAAAAAAATGCGACTAAGCCAATTTAAGAACAGTTTAATGGTAAAAATGATTCTATCCAATTCACTTCTCATTATCTTAGTAGCCATACTACTAACGGGTATAAGTACTTATCAAAGTAGAGATGCCATAACCGTTGAAATTGAAAAACAATTACACTACCAATTAGAAAGCGTTAGTCGGTCCATATTAACGGAACAAGAAAATATTACAAAAGAGATTACCTTAATGAGTCATATGAATAACATACGAAAAGGTGTTTTATTAGAAAATGATTATACGGTAAAACAGTTTTTACAAGAATACATAGAACAACAAAACCACTTGGAAAATGCGTATATTCTGGATGCCAATGGGAAGGTTATGTATGATGTGCTTAATAGTAAAGGAAAAGATTTATCCGATCAGGACTATTTTCAAGCCAGTTTAAAAGGTGATGTATACATGAGTCAAGTGAAGGAATCTCCTTTTACAGGTAATAAAGTACAAGTGGTAAGTAGTCCCATAAAAGACCGAAATAATCAAGTAATAGGCGTTCTTGCAGCTTGTAATAAGTTTGAGGTCTATAAAAAGATGTTGGATCAGGTAGAGCTATTAGATGGTAGCACGGCCTATTTATTAAATAAAGAAGGTATCATTCTATACCATACGAATACTTCCTATGTGGGTCAACATGTTACAGCGTTTAATATCCCTGAATTAAATGATCATGTAGAAGCCATGGCAAATGGAAAAACAGATAAGCTTATCTATAATTTTGAGGGTATAACAAAACTCAATATGTATATGCCTATAGGTGACATGTCCCTATCCATTAATGCCAGTCAGCATGTTTATTTAGCACCTGTTAAGGACATGCAGAACAATCTTTTCTTGTATGCTTCGATCTTTACCCTAATCGGATTATTGGCTGGTGGGTATAATAGCGTGCGAATGGTAAGAAAGATTACCCGTATGAAAAAGGCAATTCGTACGGCAGCAGCAGGTGATTTAACCGTCACTTTAGATGAAGGAAAAATGAAAAAATGCTGGGAAGTCAAAAAATGTAATAAGGCAGACTGTCCAGCTTATCAAAGTGATAATCTAAAATGTTGGGATATGCCAGATACTTTATGTGATGGTGAAATGCAGGAAGGCATTATATCTAAGATTGACAAGTGTACCAAGTGCAATGTCTATGAAATGTCTGAGGGTGACGAGCTTCAACAGATTAGCCGAAGCATTAATACCATGGTTTCCAGCCTTAAAGAAATGCTGACGAACATTAAAAAGGTTTCTTTAGATCTATCAGCGTCCAGCCAGGAGTTATCCACTGCATCGGAAGAAAGCAGTGTTGCAGCTGAAGAAATTGCAAAAAATATGTCAGCCATGACAGATGGGGTAGAAACCCAAGTGACCAATGTATCGGAAACCAATCAACTTGTAGAACAGATGGACCAGAAGCTAAGTCAGTCCAGTTCAGCTACTCAGCAGATGGCTGAGAAAGCCTATAATGTTCAAGAAACATCCATTAGAGAACAAAAAGTGATCACCAATACCATTGATCATATGCATAGCATCAAGTTAAGTTCAGAACAAACAGTGAAGGTAATGGAAGCCCTTAACACACAATCCGATGAAATCGGTAGCATTAATGAAGTCATTACACAATTAGCAGAACAAACCAACCTCTTAGCCTTGAATGCTGCCATAGAAGCTGCAAGGGCAGGTGAACAAGGGAAAGGTTTTGCAGTTGTAGCAGAAGAGATTAGAAAGCTAGCTTTCCAATCTGGGGAATCTGCTCAAGGTATACAAAAGTTAATCATGGAAATACAGAGCGAGATTGCTACAGCTAACCGACTCATTCTTGAAGAAAACGAGAAAGTGGATAAAGGTATACAATCTGTAAAAGAATCAGAGCAGGCCTTTAATACCATTAACGAAAATATTGAAGAAGTGGGTCAGTACATACAAGATGTTGTGACGCTCATAGAAGAAACAAAGGGTTCCAGTACCAAGGTATCCCAAGCTGTTGGCAATATTGTAGAAGTTGTTACAGAATCAGCAGCAGGTGCAGAGCAAGTAACAGCGACAACAGAAGAGCAAACATCAACATCCGAAGAAATCGCTAAATCAGCGGATCAGTTAGCCCATATGGCCGATGCGTTGTTGGAGAATATCTCCAGTTTCAAAGTTAATGATTAATAAATAATGATAAAGGCTATCATGTCAAAAAAACTTTCATGGTATAGAAAATGGAAGAAGTTATCCTATTTTTAAAACCATGAATGGATAGATTGTTTTGATGTGATGGCCTTTTTACGTATGCTAGTATGTTTCTATCTATTTTAATCAAGATAATGGTATAACATCCCTAAAAAATAGGGATGCTGAAAAGTATAGCATTAAAAATGAACAAATTATAAACAATTTATAAAACTTTTCTAAAATAAGTATCTTCTGCTTTTTTTCTATTGACAAATAAGATAAAAGAAATTATGATAAATAATAGCTCCGACCGAACGTTCGGTCGGTGTGTGAAACCTAAACAAGACGCAAGAAAGGAGCAAACATGCTATCAAAATTTAGTGTAAAAAAACCCGTTACTATTGTGATGATTGTACTTATATTTGTGATATTTGGAGCAGTATCCTCTTCAAAATTAACCATGGATTTATTTCCAGATATGAATATACCTTATGCAGCAGTATCCACCACCTATATTGGAGCTAGCCCTGCAGAAGTAGAAGGTATGGTGACTGGGACAGTTGAAAGTGCTCTTGCAACGGTACAGAATGTTAAGAACATACAGTCCATTTCATCAGAACATCATTCCCTTGTCATTGTTGAATTTGTGGAATCCGCCAACATGGATGCTGCCATGATGGATATGCGGGAGAAGCTTGACCAGATACAGAGCTTCTTACCAGAATCCGTTACGTCACCTATGATTATTAAGTTTAATCCCAACATGATGCCTATTATGGGATTTTCCGTTACACAAGAAGGCAGTAACATGAGTGAAATCACCGATTTCGCAGAAGAAACCCTTAAACCAAAGCTTGAAAGAATAGAAGGTGTTGCCTCTGTAACCATTACTGGTGGCAGCGAGAAGCAAATTGAGATTACCCTAGACTCTGAGAAAATTAGCGGTTTTGGCTTAGAACCTGATATGGTAGCCAATCTTATAAAAGCTTCTAATTTAGATATGCCCATCGGAAGTATAACAGATAAGGATAAGGATTATACCATCCGTACAACAGCCAAAATTGATAGTATTGAGGCATTAGAAGATTTTATTCTCATGGAAATACCTGTACCGATGCCAGGTGCAAACTTTCAAATGCCAGGAGCAGACAGTGAGAATACAGGTGAAGGCACAACGAACCAAAATCCTTTAGCGAATACAACCAATCAAAACCCACAGGCTGGTGAAAATCCTGCTGCAACGACGGATAATCCGAACCCAGCAGCAACAGATGGTCAAACCCCTACTCCAGGTGCTGTTTCCATGATGACCATAAAATTAAAGGATATTGCTACTGTCAATGAAGTGGAAGCAAATGCCAATACCTATACAAAAGTAAACGGCCAAGACAGTATATCCATTATGATTCAAAGACAGTCTGAATACAATACAACAGATGTTGCCGATAAAGTAAATGCAGCCATTGATGATATTAAAGAAGATTATGAGGGCATTAACATCATTACGACCCTTGATCAATCAAAATATATAAAAGACATGGTATCTTCTGTGAGTTTAAATGCCCTTATTGGCGCACTCCTTGCCATTGTCATCCTATTTATCTTCTTGAAAGATGTTCGTCCAACAGTGATTATCGGTGTAGCTATTCCAATTAGTATTATAGTAGCCTTTACGTTTATTTGGCTAAGCGGCATAAGCCTTAATGTGGTATCATTAGGTGGATTAGCCCTAGGGATTGGTATGCTGGTGGATAATGCGGTGGTTGTTCTAGAAAACATCTATCGTATTCGAAAAGAAGGTAAAAGCAGAATTGAAGCTGCCATTATAGGGAGTAAGCAGGTTGCAGGTGCAGTAACAGCTTCCACCCTTACAACCATTGCTGTTTTTCTACCTGTTATCTTTGTTCAAGGTATGACAGCTCAATTATTTAAGGAATTAGCCATAACGGTTGCCTTAACATTGGTTGCCAGTTTATTAGTTGCCTTAACATTAGTGCCCATGATGTCATCACGTTTAATTAAGCGTCCAGACACAAGCACCCATCATAAACTGATGGATTCATTCAACCGTTTTTATGTCCGTGTGTTAAAAGGAGCTTTGCGTCATCGTTTTGTGGTACTTGTACTAACCATTATTCTATTTTTCGCCAGTATATTTGGTGCCATGACCATTGGAACAGAGCTTATTCCAGCATCGGATGAAGGTCAAATTGAAATTACCGCATCTAAAAAAGGAGCCACATTCCAAGTAACCGTAGATATGGTAAAAGAAATTGAAGCTATTTTAGAAGACTATGAAGAAATAGAAACCGTCAGTGCTTCTGTTGGTGGCGGCAATGGTTTTGCCAGTATGATGGGCGGCGGTGGCGCTGGCTCAGGAAGAATAAACCTGGTTCTTGTACCAAAAGATGAACGGGATAAAACCACAAAAGAAATGACAGACGACTTAAGAGAACGTATTTCAGATAAAATAGATGCTGACCTTGAAGTAACCGCTGTATCCTCTAACCGAATGGCATTTGGTACCGTACCGGTGCAAGTGGATATAACAGGTGAAGACTTTGAGGAGTTAGAACGCTTAGCTCTTGAAGTGGAAGAAGCCGTTAAGAGTATAGAAGGAACCGTAGAGGTTGATAACGGTATAGAAAAGGGTTCCCCTGAAATTCGCATTACAACGGAGAATGCCATCACAGGACCTCTTGGTGTAACGGTAGGTCAGATTGCAGGAACCATTCGAGAAAGATTACAAGATACAAAGGTCACAACCCTTGAACTGGATGGGCAGCAAATGGATGTCTATATCAATGAATCATCCAATACGGAACTTACTGTGGATGCGCTGAATGCATTAACATTCCCTTCTATGAAAGGTCAAGAAGTGGTACTATCAGACATTGCAGATATTGAAGAAACAGCTGGATATTCCACCATTAATAGGAACAATCAAAAACGTATCATCAGTGTTACTGCTCAATTAGAAGAAGGTAAAAGCAGTGGTAAAGTAGGCGACATACTGGAAGAAAAATTAAAGGATATTAAGGTGCCAGATGGTTACAGAATTGACCTATCTGGAGAGAATAAAGAAATTCAAGACTCCTTCAGAAGTTTGTTTTTAGCGTTACTACTAGGTGTGGTTCTGGTTTATATGATCATGGCATCTCAGTTTGAGTCGTTCTTATATCCATTTGTCATTATGTTTAGTGTGCCATTAGCCTTTACAGGTGCCTTTGCAGCGTTATTCATTACTGGCACACCCCTGAGTATTGTAGGATTCTTAGGTATGATTGTATTAACAGGTATTGTTGTTAATAATGGCATTGTTCTGGTAGACTATATGAATAAGCTGATAGTTGCTGGAAAATCCCTAAAAGATGCGATCATAGAAGCAGGAAGTGTTCGATTACGTCCAATCCTTATGACAGCCCTGACAACCATCTTGGCGCTGGTACCATTAGCACTTGTTCCGGGGGATGGGGCAGAGATGATTGCACCACTTGGTGTTACCGTCATCGGTGGATTACTCATGTCAACGTTCCTAACACTGGTTATTGTGCCGGTTATTTACTCACTATTCTATGGTTTAAAGAATCGATTAAAGCGTAGTAATTAGATTTATATGGGCAAATAAAATAATTGGAGAAGGAATAGAAATGAGTAAACGAAAGAATATATTAGATGCAGCAGCAGCTATTATTAATCGTGAAAGCATTCATGGTATTACCATAGCAAAAGTAGCCACAGAAGCTAATATTGGTAAAAGCACAGTTTATGAATACTTTGAAAACAAAGAACAGCTCATTCAGCAAACGGTTCAATATGTGGGTGAGGTATATATGGATACCATCAAGAAAACCCTTTTGGAAAGTCATCGGGATTTTGAAAGCACCATGAAAACCCTTATAAAACTGGTGATGAAAGGTATTAGAAAAGGTAATAGCCATTATCTGTTTATGATGAGTGAGTGTAAGAAACCAACAGGCAATAAAATCAATGCCCATGTGAAAGTGAAAAGTATTGTGATGGGCTTTCGGTTAAAATTACTTGATATACTAGAAGCTATTTTGACCTTAGGCCAGGAAGAAGGCATTGTTAAGAAACCCCATGATAAGATGTTTCTTATTGTGTGGCAGAACTTATTGGTTACCCTTGCATTTGAATTTTCTGGTGTGGATGAATTTGTAAAGACACAACATATTGCCATTGATGACGATGAGAAGAATGTGCAGACCATCTATCGTTACCTGATTAAAATGCTGCAAATGGATATGCAGGAATCATAAAAATATAATAAGGCTTATTACGTCTATTGAATCCATATGAGGGATGGACAAAGAGGATTAGGCGTAATAGGAATTCAAAAAAAGGAAACTCCACGGAGTTTCCTTTGTCGTTACATCATACCTTTTAGATCGTCCATAAGACGTTCTGCTTTATGCATCATTTTTTTCCCTTTTCGTTGCATTTTACGCACTTCTCGCTTATCCATGTTCATAAGCGCTAAAGAAGACGCGCCAATAACGCTACCTAAAATAATACCAGTTGAAAATTTCATGAAATATTTCTCCTTCCATAATAAACTCCATTATTATTTTGGAATATGGCGGGAAATTTATACTGGTAAAAAATGAAAAGGTCATTTATCCACAAAATGATTATCCACATTTCAAAAAATGACAAAATAACACCTGTAAAAGGTTTATACATTTTTTGAATGCTGGATACGACAGCTTTGTGGATAGTGAATAAAGTTATCCCCAAGAAAATGGGGTTATCAACAGGGAAAATGTGGATAACCCTATTTATATGGTTATTATATTCTTAAAAGTGCTATATTCGTCAGATTTTATGTCGCTAAGAATCATGTCTACACTGCTGACATCTGCTACCTTATAAGGTGATACCTGATTAAATTTGGATTCGTCCACTAATAAGTACCAATTATAAGCCACTTCAAGAACAGAAGTAATAATCTTATGATTCACTTCTGTTGAGACAGATATCCCAAAGTTCTTATCAATAGCGGAGCAGCTGGTAATGGTCTTATTGATATTAAAAGTTTTAAGATATTCACTCATTTGTGGGTTCGTGGTAAAGGTGTAATTATCATAGACAATGACTTCACCACCCATTAATATCAAGGTTCTACATTTTTCTTTTAAGATAAGAGCCGCTTCTAGGTTATTGGTAATGACTGAGATATCATCGCTTCTTTTAATATGTCTTGCTAAAGCAGCACAGGTATAGCCTGAACCTAAAAATATGGTATCACCCTTTTGTATGTAAGGATAGGCGGCTGCAGCCAGCTTTTCCTTCTTCAATGTGATGCTTGTAGGGGATGATGAATTTTTAGGTGGTGTCACCAAGGTGTTATGCTTCTTATTAAGCACAGCTCCACCATGGGTCTTCGTTATAAGACCTTGTTCTTGCAGTTTATTAAGATCCTTGCGAATGGTCACATCGCTTACTTGGAATAGATCAACAAGATTATTCACATGGACAATCCCTTTTTTCTCAAGTAATTCGAGAATTTTTTCTGAACGTTGTATAGCAAACATATTAGCACCTTCTAATTATTATATTCGTTGATAGTTTAGCATAAAGCTTATGGATTTACAATTCAATTATTTCTTATTGTGTGAGAAAGTTTCATTTTTATTTTCTTTGACATCTTTTAGGTGACAAAGTTACTTTTTATCCGGCCACAAGATAGCGTCAGGCTCTTCTACCCAGAGATGTTCTTCAATAAATGTTGGGCGAATATAAGGATTATTCTCCAAATGGCGGATGGCAAAGATAAAGTACATGGCATAACCTGGTGCCGCTACTTGAGGATGATCCATACCTGGTGGAATAAGCACCGTATCATTCTCCTCTAAGAGAATAGCGTCATCCCCAAGCTTAAGTAAACCAAACCCTTTTTGATTCACGGGATGAAACTTATAAAAATATATTTCTGGTTGCTGGTGGTGGTGGGAAGGGAACCCCGCCCATTTTCCTGGGTAGTGCATATCTTCACCTAACATCAGGTTGGAATCTGGATCAATGGATTTATCAATAATGGTACGGGTAATCCGTGTTCCAGACTCATTCATGAAACCTTTTCCACGTTCTTCTACAACGGTATCTTCTGGCTTTCTCAAACAATTATGTTGAAGGTTATCATTTTCAGATTTAAAAATAGCTATTTCTGTTTCATCTTCCGTACATAGGAGTTCCACAAGTGTAGATGGAGCCAATTGTAGTGTGACAGGGTTGTGATCATAGTAATTGGGACGTGTCATGGTTGCGGTTTCATCTGCATAGGATGCTGTCACTTCACCTTGAATGAGCAGATAAGCTCTCTCCAATGGCTGTTTATTGCTGTACGTATCACCTTGATTGAGTTTTAGTATCTCAAAGTCCATCAGATAATCCCGATGAGGACCGTTAATATCAACGATTTTATTCACACCGTTTAAAAAATCGCCAGGTTGTTTTATTTTCATGATAATCTCCTTTATCGTATCATGTCGGTTTTTCTTATTCTATTATAGTATAAAAAAACCCCTTTGTTCAATATTTTTTTGTTTTATTTACTTTTATCGTGTTATGATTTATTTTGATTGACTCTCCATGTAGTACCTTTGTTCCAACCTAAATGTGTATTATAGCCCTGTTTTTTCAGTAATAAATCGGCGAGCTTTTTTAGCATATTCAAGAGGATTAGCCTTAGCTGGGTCTTGTTCGGCTTCTATGACAATCCATCCAGAATAATTGCTCTGACTAATGATTTTGAAGATATTGTCCCAATCAACCATATCCCCATCACCAGGTACGGTATAGATACCCTCTTTTACAGCTTGCAAAAAGCTTAATTTCTCTTCTTTTACCCGCTTTAAGACGTCACTGCGTACATCTTTTAGGTGGATGTGCACCACACGGTCAATGTATGTTCTTAAAACCTCAACAGCATCTTCTCCAGCAAAAGTGGCGTGACCTGTATCAAACAGAACACCAACTAAATCGGGATCAATTAAAGACATGAGTTTTTCAAATTCTTCCATGGATTGTACACCTGTCCCCATGTGATAGTGATACCCTATTTTCATACCTTTGTTCTTGGCCATCTGTCCTAACTTATTAAGACCTTTCGCAATTTTATGGAATTGCTCATCCGTTAGAATAGGGGCATCATCGAACATTTTCTTGGTGATATCTCCTTGAATGGTTACACCTGTTTCACATACACCAACAACTCTTGCCCCTAAGGCATATAAGAAGTTAGTAAGGGTTTCAAATCGCTTTAGGGTTTCTTCTTCTGGCTTGGTTGTAAACTCACAACTAAACCATTGATTACAAATCTGCATGTTGCGTATATCACATTCATAAGCTAATGTGGCTACATCTGTGGGATACTTATTACCAATTTCACTGCCCTCAAATCCTGCTAATGCCATTTCGCTCAGACATTGTTGGTAAGTCAGTTCTCCTCCGAGCTCAGGCAAGTCATCGTTGGTCCAGTTAATGGGTGCACAGCCAAGCTTAATAAAGTGTTTGCTAAGGTCCATATTACTTCCTGTTTTTCTCATTGTTCCATTCTCCTTTTATGGGTCTATATTTTTTTCTTACCGTTACTTATTAGTAAGGGAAGCATTTGTCTTTTACAGTTGTGTTCATGTTAATTGCTGCTTTTTCAACGGCTGAGTCTGTAGCAACTTGAGCAGTGCCTACACGCCAGAAATGTTCAAAACCATCGGTCATGGTTCCTGGCAGTACTTTGATATCAATGAGGGTAGAGCGTGTTTGCTTCTTGGCATCTTCAAGGGCTGCAACGAGTTCTTCAGCGTCGCTTACACGGTAGGCAACAGCACCATAACCTTCTGCAATTTTAGCAAAATCAATATGGGTATATTGACCAAGTAAAGCATTACCCTCGTCATTACGATACCTGAACTCTGTGCCAAAGGTGTGGATGCCTTGAGAACGTTGTAAGTTATGAATGCATTGATGACCGTGGTTATCAAATAAGAGAACATTGATTTTTTGATCTTCTTGTAAAGACGTAAATAAATCTGAATGGCCCATTAAGAAGCCCCCATCACCTACAAAACAATAGCTCTCTACATCTGGTGATGCTAATTTAGTTCCAAGAGCGCCGCTTACTTCGTAGCCCATACATGAGAAACCGTACTCTAAGTGATAGGTATCGGGCTTAATAGGTCGCCACACACGTTCCAAGTCAGAAGGTAAACTGCCCGATGCAGATACAATAATGGCATCTGGATCAATGATTTTGTTGATGATACCCAGTGCTGTTGTTTGGCAGAAGCCATCTTTTGAGGTAGCGTTATCCATCTTATCAAGCTCTAATTGCCAATCCTCTTTGGCTTGTTTGATTTCATGGCCATACGTACTCTTATAGTGGTTTTTCAACAAGGATTCTTTAAGTTGTATAAGACCCTTCTTGGCATCAGCAACAACAGATACAGCTTCCATTTTATAAGCATCCGTGTCATTAATATTTAATGTGATAAGGGTCACATCAGGGTTTTGATAAGCAAACTTAGAGGAGGTCACAAAATCATTTAATCTTGTACCAACAGCTAAGATGACATCGGCTTCTTTAGCTAAACGATTAGCAGCTAGAGTACCGCAGACACCACCGCCCCCAAGGTTTAAATCATGGGTCCAAGGGATAATACCTTTACCTGCTTGGGTTTCGGAGAAGGGGATGTTAAATGTTTCACAAAAGTCCACTAACGCCTGTTCAGCGTCACTATAACGTACACCACCACCGCAGATGACCAAAGGTTTTTTCTTATCTTTCATGATGGACAATACCTGTTCTAAATCATAAGGGTCTATCTCTCTTCTTCTTATACGATGTACCCGCTTCTTAAAGAAGGAAACAGGATAATCATAAGCTTCCCCTTGTACGTCTTGAGGTAAACACAGTGTAACAGCACCCGTATCTGCTGGACTTGTCAATACACGCATGGCATGAATAGCAGATGACATCAGTTGTTCAGGTCGCTGTATACGATCCCAGTATTTGCTCACGGAACGAAAAGCATCATTAGCTGTTATGGATGGGTCATAAGATTGTTCAACCTGTTGTAAAACAGGGTCTGGCTGACGGTCTGAGTAAGCATCTGATGGTAATAGAAGAACGGGTATCCGGTTAACCGTAGCTGTACCAGCAGCTGTTACCATATTTAATGAACCGGGTCCAATAGATGCCGTGCAAGCAAATATCTGTTTTCTTCTCTTTTGCTTCGCATAAGCGATAGCAACATGTGTAATTTCTTGTTCGTTTTTTCCTGCGTAATATTTGATACGATCCTTATACTGATCCAGTGCCTGACCTAGACCCACCACATTACCATGTCCAAATATTCCCATGACACCTTGGACAAACTTCGTTTCAACGCCATCAATCTCTACATATTGATGATCAAGAAATTCAAGTAGAGCTTGAGCCATTGTTAAGCGCTTTGTTTTCATGAAGAATCCTCCTTAAAATATGAATAAAATGGTTTGCTTTTTTAATTTATATGGTTACGAAACTGTTATGAATAGTTACGTTTACTTATGAATAGTATAACGCATCTTGTTAAAATGTCAATATTAAAATAAATATTTGAGGAATAATATACAAAATAACTAAAAGAAATCGAAAAAATATTGACAAATGTAATTAAACGGAATATAATATAACCATTCATAACGAACCTTTGATAGATTAAAACTGTATGGAGGGTTTTACAGTTTCTACAAGGTAAGAAAAAACAATTGACCAGTTTGTTTTTCCCCAACCTAATGTCTATACAAGATACGTATGAAAATAATCCGATTATCTAGGAGGCATATCATGAAAAAGATTTTATCATTTTTAATGGTTATGATGATGTTAACCGTATTGTTTGCAGGGTGTAGTGAAAAAAAGGATGATACATCAGGAGAGGTAAAAGATGATGGAAAAAAACAAGAGGAAAGCAGTGACAAAGATATCGTTATAGGTTTTGCATCCAATAGTTTCTCAGACAAATGGCAAACATATTTAAATGATGCAGTTAAGCAAAAATGTCTAGATCTTGGTATTAAAGTTGTTTTTGGTGATGGTAAAAATGACCCAGCGACGCAATTAGCAAATGTTGAGAATTTCATTGTTGAGGGTGTGGATGCTGTACTTATCGTTATGGTTGACCCATCAGCTCCAGCACCATTTATTAAAGCTTGTGATGATGCAGGTATTCCATTAATAGCTGTTAATCGAAAGTTCGAAGGAGCAGATGTATTTGTTGGTTCAGATGACATCAAAGCTGGTAATATTCAGATGGAATATGTAGCTGAAGCCTTAGGTGGAAAAGGAAACATAGCCATTCTAGAAGGCGAGATTGGGCAGAATTCATCCATCAAACGTACAGAAGGAAACACAGAATACATGAAAGATTACCCTGATCTAAAAGTTGTTTTCCAAGATTCTGGTAAGTGGGACCGTGCAAAAGGTATGGAAATCTCTGAGAACTGGTTACAATCCGGTGAAACCATTCATGCTATCGTAGCCAATAATGATGAGATGGCTATTGGTGCTATTCGTGCTTTAACAGCCATTGATAAAAATGACGATGTGATTGTTGCCGGTGTTGATGCAACACCTGATGCCCTTGAGTATGTAAAAGATGGTACGTTAGAAGTAACTGTATTCCAAAGTCCATTTGGTCAAGGTGGCACAGGCGTTGAGTCTGCACTTAAATTAATTAATGGTGAAGAAGTACCTGAATACGTTGATGTACCTTTTGAAAAAGTAACCATTGATAACGTGGATAAATATTTGGAAATATGGAAGTAGATAAGCGTCATGGTTAGGATGAGATAACCAAGGAAATAAGAGAACTTTCCAGTTTTGAAAAAATTGTGCCGGGTTGACAACCCGGCATCGTTAAAGGAGCAGGTCTATGAATTCAGAAGTTGTTTTACGTTTAAAAAACATTACGAAAACATTCCCTGGTGTAAAAGCGCTGGATAATGTTCATTTTGAAGTGAGAAAAGGTACCGTTCATGGGCTTATGGGTGAGAATGGTGCTGGAAAGTCAACATTGATGAAGATTATTATTGGTATTTTTCAACCAGATTCAGGCGACATAGAGTACAAAGGAAAACCTTTGCATATTAACAACACGGCGGACGCTTTAAATGCTGGTATTTCAATGATTCATCAAGAATTAAGTCCCATACCAGAGATGACCGTTGCTGAAAATATTTTTTTAGGAAGAGAACCCCGTCGATTTGGTATTGTGAATGAGGCACGGTTATATGAGCAAACAGAAAAATTACTAAGAGATTTAGAGATTCATATTAATCCCCATACGAAGATGAAGGATTTGAGTACGGCCTATATACAAATGGTTGAGATTGCAAAAGCGATTTCATACGATTCAGATTTGATTATTATGGATGAACCTACTTCTGCCATTACGGACCGAGAAGTAGCTCAGCTGTTTAAGATGATAAAACACTTAAAAGAAAAAGGTGTAGCCATTATCTATATTACACATAAGATGGATGAAGTATTTGAGATAACAGATGAATGCACGATCTTTCGTGATGGCCATTATGTGGGTAACGAGCAATCAGAGAATCTGACAAGCCAAGACCTCATTACCATGATGGTAGGACGTGAAGTGAATCAGATATTCCCGAAAGATAACCATAATAATTTTGGCGATGTGATCTTAGAAGTTAAAAATTTATCCTGCAAAGGTAAGTTTGAGAATGTGAGTTTTCAAGTAAGAAGAGGCGAAATACTTGGGTTTGCAGGGCTAATGGGCGCAGGACGTTCAGAAGTCATGGAAACCATATTTGGTATGACACCCAAAACAAGCGGTGACATCTATATACAAGGTAAGAAAGTAGAGATTAATTCTCCCAAACATGCCATTAATCATGGTATAGGATTTCTTACAGAAGATCGAAAAAGAACGGGCTTATTTCTACCATTATCTGTAGCGGACAATACCATTATGTCTGATCTAAAAACATATGATAACAAGGTTAAGCTGCTAGATGAAAAGCGCATTAATCATAATTGTGAATCCCAAAGGGAGATTTTAAAAATTAAGACCCCCAGTATCCAACAAATCATTAATAATCTAAGTGGTGGTAATCAGCAAAAAGTACTGATTGCAAGATGGTTATTAATGGACCCAGACATATTAATTATCGATGAACCTACCCGAGGTATTGATGTAGGTGCTAAATCAGAAATCCATAAGATTATGTCTGAGTTATCTAAGAATGGGAAAGCCATTATCATGGTTTCTTCCGAATTACCAGAGGTCATGGGGATGAGTGATCGAATTATGGTGATGCATGAAGGTAAACTGACGGGTGAAGTAGCTGGTATTGAAGCAACACAAGAAAAAATAATGGAATATGCTACAAAGTAGTATATAGGAGGGTATAGCATGAGATCAAGAGCAGCTCGTTTGATTCATTACAGTAGAAACGGCGAATTGTTAAAACGTTATGGTATGGTATTAATTCTACTATTAATGGTAGTTGGTTTTACAGTTGTTAAGCCTGTTTTTTTTAGATCGGCTAACATCATCAATATTTTTCGGCAGGTATCCGTTATTGGAACCATTGCATTTGGTGTCACATTAATTATCATCACAGGTGGTATTGATTTATCATCAGGTTCTGTTGTTGCACTGGTAGGTGTTATTACAGCATCCTTCGCAGCTCCTGGTCAAAATGTCTTTATAGCAGTACTTATTGGATTGCTTATTGGAGCCGCTTGTGGGTTGTTTAATGGAACGGTTCTAGCAGTGACGGGTATACCCCCCTTTATTGTCACACTGGGTATGATGACAGCAGCTCGAGGGGCAGCGCTTTTATTCACAGGTGGTCGACCTGTCAGTAATCTATCGGAATCTTTTCTAACAATAGGTTCTGGAACCGTTGGTATTATCCCCGTACCCGTTATTATTTTCTTAAGTATGGGTATTCTTACGCATATTCTTCTAAGAAAAACACGATTTGGAAAAAGTATTTATGCCATTGGCGGTAATGAGCAAGCAGCAAAGGTATGTGGTATCAATGTAAAAAAAGCCATCATTATTGTTTATGGTTTTGCTGGCTTAATGTCAGCAGTTGCCGGTATTATCCTTACTGCTCGTGTCAGTTCTGGTAACCCAACAGCAGGATTATCTTATGAGCTGGATGCCATTGCTTCAGCGGTTATTGGTGGAACCAGTTTGACAGGTGGGGTAGGCTACATATCTGGAACAATTATTGGTGCGTTAATCATTGGTGTTTTAAACAATGGTCTCACATTGGTAGGTGTTTCTCCTGACTGGCAGCAAATCATTAAAGCAATTATCATCGTTGGTGCAGTTGTCCTTGATTCCTATCGACAAAAGGGTGGAAAATAATGCTTATTAATTTATAGTGAATATGAAAAGGAGCTATGTGTGATGAAAGAAATCATATTTCAAGAAAACCGGGAGATGGATGTTGTTGCTATTGGTCGGATAGGGATTGATCTTAACCCAAATGAATATAACCGACCATTGGAAGACACGCTGACTTTCACAAAAACAGTAGGAGGGTCCCCTGCAAATATTGCTGTGGCAACCTCCCGCTATGGTATTAAAACAGGTTTTATCGGAAGAATTGCAGACGATGCATTTGGACGATATATTGTTCAATATTTTAAAGCAAAAGGCATCGATACAGGTGGTCTTGTTGTTGATTCCCATCATCACAAAACAGGTCTTGCATTTGTTGAGATAAAAAGTCCCAATGATAGTGATATTATTATGTATCGGTCAGGGGCTGTTGATTTACAATTGACCATGGATGATATCCGTGAAGATTATATTAAAGAAACAAAAGCATTGGTCATATCTGGAACAGCACTGGCAGCAAGTCCTTCACGTGAGGCGGTATTTTTAGCCATAAAGCTTGCTAAAAAACACAAAACCATTACCGTATTTGACGTGGATTACCGGCCTTACACATGGCATTCCATGAAGGAAACATCACTGTACTGCTCCATGGCAGCCAGTATGTGCGATGTGATTATCGGTACACGTGAAGAGTTTGATGTGATTGAAGGTGTGGATATACCAGATAATCAGGATGACCAAGTGACAGCTGATTATTGGCTTGCAGAGCAGCCACAGTTAATCATTGTTAAACGTGGCCGTGAAGGTTCTACAGCCTATTTGAAGTCTGGTGAATCTTTTGTAGGTGAAGTATTTCCAGTAGAAGCCTTGAAGACCCAAGGTGCTGGTGACTCATTTGCTGGAGGCGTTATCAGTTCATTAATCAAAGGAAAAGATATCGTAGAGGCCATGCGTTATGGAGCAGGTGCAGCGGCTATCGTTGTACAGAAAAATAGTTGTTCCGAAGCCATGCCCACAGAAAAAGAGATACATGATTTTATTGCTAGTTATAGAGGCGGGAGGGATTAGATGTTAGTCAATATGAAAAATATGTTGCGTGATGCAGCATCTAATCAGCAGATTGTCCCTGGTTTCAATGTATTTGGCTATGAAGATGCTAAGATTGTGATAGAGGTGGCTGAAGAGCTTGGAGCACCTGCTCTTCTTATGACCAACAGAGATGCAGCTGGTTTTATGGATTTAAAATATTATGGCGCATTGTACAAGATAATGGCCCAAGAATCCACCACTCAGGTGTGTATACACCTAGATCATGGGAAATCAAAAGAAGAAGTGGTAAAAGCCATACAAGCTGGTTATACATCGGTGATGTACGATGGGTCCGCATTACCCATAGAAGAGAATATTCAACATTCAAAAGTAATAGCGGATATCTGTAGGGCTTGTGACGTATCCCTTGAAGTGGAAGTAGGTTGTGTCTCTTATAATGAGCCTCACCTAAAAGTGGAAGAACGCTTGACAGAAGTCGAAGACATGGAAAAAATGATTGAGGGTGTAGAAGTGGACGGTATTGCTGTGGCAGTGGGTAATGTTCACAAAATGCAAGAGCAAAAGGCGGTCATTGATTTTGTAAGGTTAAAAAATATCTATGACGTCAGCGATGTACCCTTAGTTATTCACGGCACCACAGGCATACCCGATGAACAGATTATTAAGATGCGGCAGTATGGTATTGGCAAAATGAATGTGGGTACAGCCGTTCGTATGGCTTTTGGTCATACTTTAAGAGAATTTACAATACAAAACCCCAATGTATTTGATCGTATAGAATTGGTACAAAAACCAATGGAAGAAATGAAGAAAGTCATTCGTGATAAATACAATCTTCTTGGCTGGTCATGAAGAATATAAACAGAAGGTGGTGTTTTTCATAAGCTCAGCTTATGACGTCTATTATGAGAAAAGTGGTTAATCAGGAGAAAATAAAACATTGTTTTTTTGATGGTATGACCTTAATGGTTGGTGGTTTTATGGGATGTGGAACACCTGAATTGCTCATTGATATGGTACTTGATATGGGTATAAAAGACATCACTCTCATATGCACAGATACGGCAACCACTGACCGGGGCGTTGGTCGTTTAATTGTAGCCAATAGAATTAAGAAATTATATGCTTCCCATATTGGTCTGAACCCAGAGACAGGAAAACAAATGAATGCAGGTACATTAGATGTTGAATTAGTACCACAAGGTACATTAGTGGAAAGAATTCGTGCAGGCGGATTTGGTCTTGGAGGCGTTTTAACACCAACAGGACTTGGTACCATCGTTGCAGAAGGAAAACCTATTATTGAAGTAGATGGGCAGGAATTTTTATTAGAAAAGCCCTTGAAGGCAGATGTGAGCCTCATTCGTGGCAGCTTATCCGATTGCTATGGAAATATCATTTACAGAGGAACAAGCAACAATTTTAATCAAATGATGGCTACAGCTGGTGAAACGGTTATTGTTGAGACAGAAAAATTGGTACCAGCCGGAGCACTGAATAAAGAAAGCATTGCAACACCCAGTATTTTTGTGGATTATATTATTCGTGGAGGTGGAGATAATGTCTACTAACACAAGCGTATTGAAAGAACGTATTGCAAAACGTATTGCCAGAGAATTTCATGACCGCCATGTGGTTAATCTAGGCATCGGGTTACCAACCAAAGTAGCCAATTATATACCAGAAGGTACCCAGGTGTTTTTCCAATCGGAAAACGGCATGATCTGTATGGGTAAATCACCAAAAGAAGGTTACGAAACCTTCGATATTGTCGATGCAGGTGCCCAGTATGCCAGTGTTTTATCTCATGGGGCTTTTTTTGACAGTGCCATGTCTTTTGGCATGATTCGAGGAGGTCATATTGATGTCTGTGTTCTAGGGGCATTGCAAGTGGATGGATACGGTAATCTTGCCAATTGGATTATACCTGGGAAAATGGTGCCAGGTATGGGTGGTGCTATGGATTTGGTAACGGGTGCAAAAAGAGTCATTATATCCACATTACACACCAATAAAGGAAAAGCAAAGATTCTAGAAAAGTGTACATTGCCTCTAACGGCAGCAGGTAAAGTAGATACCATTGTTACAGAATTAGCAGTTATGAAAGTAACCAAGGATGGTCTGAAGTTATTAGAAGTACATGAAAGCACAACCATAGAGGACGTAAAAGCGCTAACAGAAGCTAAGTTGATCATAGATGATGATGTGAAAATCTGGAAGGAGAGCTAAATGGAATCGATTGTAATACTTTCAGCTGTGCGTACAGCTGTTGGGAATTATGGCGGCGCATTAAAAGACATGCACCCCTCGGATTTAGGAAAGATTGTCATGGAAGAAAGCATTCGGCGTGCAGGTATTCCTTCAAAAGATATCGATGAAGTCTTATTCGGCTGTGTTTTACAAGGCGGGCTGGGACAGAATGTAGCAAGACAATGCAGCTTAAAAGCAGGTATACCTGAAGCTATACCAGCCATGACCATCAACAAAGTATGTGGGTCAGGACTTCGAACGGTCAGTCTGGGGACACAAACCATCAAGGCAGGTGACAATCAGGTTGTCCTTGTCGGTGGTACAGAAAACATGAGTCAAGGTAAATATCTGCTTGAAGGTGCAAGGTTCGGGTACCGTATGGGACATCAACCGATGATTGATGCCATGATTCGGGATGGACTATGGGACGCCATGAATGATTATCACATGGGCGTTACAGCTGAAAATGTAGCGAAAGCCTATCAGATTACCAGAGAAGAGCAAGATACCTTCGCTGTATATTCCCAGAACAAAGCAGAAAAAGCCCAAAAGGCTGGGTATTTTAACGAAGAGATTGTACCTGTAGAGATCAAGGGACGAAAAGGTGCTGTCACCGTTTTTGACCAAGATGAATACTTACGACATGGTTCGGATATCAGTAAATTGGAAAAACTGCGACCAGCCTTTTTAAAAGATGGTACAGTGACAGCTGGTAATGCATCGGGTATCAATGATGGCGCAGCAGCACTCTTGCTGTCCACATGGCAGTACGCCAGGGAAAACCAATTAGAACCCCTTGCTAAAGTCATCGGATATGGTGATTTTGGATTAGACCCTAAGATGATGGGACTTGGACCTATCGGCGCTATCAATCGGGCACTTAAGAAAACCGACTTGTCCATAGAGGATATTGATCTTTTTGAAATTAACGAAGCATTTGCTTCCCAATCCATTGCTGTTATAAGAGAGTTAGGCATTGATTTAGATAAAGTCAATGTGAATGGAGGAGCCATTGCAATAGGACATCCCATAGGCGCATCAGGTGCACGTATTCTTGTGACATTACTACATGCCTTAAAAAGAAGGAATCTAAGATACGGTGTGGCTGCATTATGTATCGGTGGTGGTCTAGGCTCAGCGGTTATTGTTGAAAATATGCAGTATAATTATTTGGGGAAGGAAGGATAGGTTATGAATTGGAAGATAGCAGGCGCGCCAGGCGCATGGGGTGTTGAAGATGCCCATCATCCCCATAACCCACCCTATGAAAAAGTTTTAGACGATGCAGCTTTGGCTGGCTATAAGGGCATTGAACTTGGTCCTTATGGTTATTTACCCCAAGAGATCAATGCTTTACAAGAGGCACTGGAGAAGCGGAAGCTGACCATTGTAGCAGGCACCTTATATGATGATTTGGTTTCTGAAATAAATGTAGAAAAGGTCATGGAAAAAAACCGTATTACCTGTAAGCTCCTTTCCCAATTACCTAAAGCGGAACAGGTGGCAGGCCAACGTTATAAAACCCCCTATTTGGTGGTCATTGATGCAGTTAATAAACGCCGTGATACCGTTGCAGGACATCCAGAGGAAGCTGAGCGCCTTAATGATGTACATTGGAATCAGTTAGTGGAACATATTAAAGGGATTAGTGTTGTAGCTAAAGAATATGGTGTACGGGTTGTTATCCATCCTCATGCAGGAGGCTATATTGAATTTGCCGATGAAATTGATCGTATGATGAAAGATATATCAGCAGATGAAGCAGGTTTATGCTTGGATACAGGACATCTTTATTATTCAAACATGCAACCTGATGCATGGTTAAAGAAATATGCACATCGCTTGGATTATGTCCATTTTAAAGATATTAACCAAGAAGTATATACACAAGTGCTAAAGAGCCATACAGGTTTTTTTAAAGGGTGTGAACAAGGTGTCATGTGCCCTATTGGCTCAGGCATTGTTGATTATGAAAAGGTAAGAGAAGCATTAATCGCTATTGAATATCGTGGATGGATTACCATTGAGCAGGAAAGAGACCCTTTACTAGCGGATGGCAGTTTAGAGGATGCTAAGAAAAGTATCGCTTATCTGAATGCGCGTGGTTATGGTTTATAGAATGGACATATAGGAGGAGATTATCGTGTTTAATGAAGAATTAAGATTAGAAAAACCATTACGTTGGGGCATGATTGGCGGCGGTAGAGGCAGTCAGATTGGCTATATCCATCGGTCAGCGGCTTTAAGAGATGGTTTATTTACATTGGTTGCAGGTGCTTTTGACATTGACCCAGAGCGATGTGAAGATTTTGGAACCCATATTGGTCTGGACAAGGCGAGATGTTATCCAGATTACAAAATGATGCTGGAAGAAGAAGCTAAGCGACATGATGGTATACAAGTTGTATCCATAGCTACACCTAACAAGTTCCATTATGAGATGGCAAAAGCTGCACTAGAAGCAGGACTTCATGTGATCTGTGAAAAACCCCTTTGCTTTACAGTTGCTGAAGCAGAAACATTAAAAACCATTGCTGAAAAAAACAAGCTTATTATTGGTGTGACGTATGGTTATACAGGCTATCAGATGATTCACCAAGCAAGAAAAATGATTGAGAACGGCGACTTAGGTGATATTCGTATCATTAACATGTCTTTTGCTCACGGCTGGCATTCTGAGGAAGTTGAGAAGAATGATCCAGGATTAAAATGGCGTGTGACACCTGAACAGTCAGGTCCAACATATGTATTAGGAGATATCGGCACACATGCCCTGTATCTCGCAGAAGTGATGATGCCAGAACTTAAAATAGAACAATTAATGTGTTCAAGACAGAGCTTTATTGCTTCACGAGCACCTTTGGAAGATAATGCTGTTGTCCTCATGAATTTTAACAATGGAGCAGTAGGCAATCTATGGGTATCAGCTGTGAATGCAGGAGCTATTCATGAACAAAGAATTCGGGTTGTCGGTTCTAAGGCCTCCATTGAGTGGTGGGATGAACATCCCAATCAATTGGTGTATGAAGTGCAAGGAAAACCAAAGCAGCTACTGGATCGTGGTCATGGCTATTTATACCATGACGATATGGCTGTAACATGTGACCGGATTGGCTGTGGCCACGCAGAAGGCTTATTTGAATCCTGGGCTAATCTCTACCAACGTTACGCGATTGCTATTGATGCCATGATTGGGGGCGACAAAGAAACCGTAGAGAACACATGGTTCCCAGATATTCATGCGGGCTTAGAAGGTGTACGTTTTATTGAGAATTGTGTACGTTCTGCGGATAATGGGTCAGCATGGGTTGATTATAAGTAAATACGTATTATTAAAATAAAGGCTGTTGGAGAATGAGTTCATGATGCATTCTCCCAAAGCCTTTTCTTATTAATCTACAAATAGAACCATGAGGCAGGGCAACCTCATGGTTCTATTTTGGAATAGCAATATATGTATTGCTTCAAATAAAGTGTACCTAAGCGGTACCAAGAGCAAGGGCAATTGCTCTAATGTATATAAAAATTTAATGAGTATGTATTAGAAATACTCCCTCTATTATATAAGATGTAAAACACCCAAAAAGGTTACACAAAAATGAAAAAAAATATAAATTAGTACTAAAGACCTATATTGCACATAATCAACAGGTCCCATGAACTAACATAATTTGATTGAGTTACAAATTATTGTATGTAATAATAGAAGTATGACTTATATGAGACAGGAGCGGTTGATGCTTTTATCAAATAGGCTCCCGTCTATTACATCATTGAATGAATGGTTAGGAGAATACATATGGCTAAGTTATTTTTTAAGTACGGTACGGTTTTTTCGGCAAAATCATTAAATCTAATTGCCACAGCACATAATTATCAAACCCAGGGAAAAGAAGTCATCTTGTTAATTCCTGAGATTGATACCCGTAGTGATGGACATGTTGCCACCCGAGCTGGGTTTAAAATGCCTGCAGAGTTAATTAATGATGATACAGATATCTTTGACCTGTACGAAGCATATCTTAAACACAAGGAAAAGATTGACTGTATTCTAGTGGATGAGTGTCACATGCTGTTACCCAAGCATATTGATCAGCTTCGAAAAATCGTTAATGTGTATCATACACCTGTTATCTGTTATGGCCTTCGTGTCAGCTATACCTTGCAGTTATTTGATGCGTCTAAACGCTTATTTGAACTTGCGGACAAATTAGAAGAGATTAAAACGGTTTGCTGGTACTGTAATCACAAAGCAACCCATAATCTAAAGCTGGTAGATGGGAACCCAGTTTACGAAGGGGAATCCATTGATATTGGCGGACTTGAAAAATACGTGCCTGTTTGTTATCACTGCTTTACAGAGCCTCCTAAAGATGCGTAAGTACATATCTCAATAACAATATTATAAGCATACTATTTTAGAGTAAGTAGTATACTCTACTATAATAAGGGGTTATCCTGGGAAAACATATACTTGTTTAGGGACTAAACATTAGTCAATAAAGCATGTTTTCATGAGGATAACCCCTTACGGTTATATTTTAAACAGTACCCATTTACAGGTACCTAGTTCGTATTTTAATTCACAAGATTTTTCCACACCATTAACCACCACGGTACAAGCAAAGGTTCTAATGGGATTACCTGCGATTTTTTCTTCTGTATGGTATAAGACTTTATTTACCTTTACGGTTTTTAGTTCGTGATCTTTTGTTTCTAGTCTGAATTTAATAGGCATCAGCACACCTTTTAAGTCAAACCAGCCAATCATTTCTACGGGTTCCATAATGACTTTCATGGAATCATCCTTCCTTGCTTTAAAACAACATTCATTTTTTTATAAAAGACTCGACATAATGGGGTAATTCTCTTCAGGCATACCGCCATTAAGAGGTCTAAGCCCACTGTGTAAAAAGGACGCCCTAATCACAGAAGTCTTGCCATATTTGAGGCGTATTTCATCAATGGATGCATCTAGTGCAGACAGTTTCTCATGTTTTTCAAAATCAAATAAACTCAGTTGCGTGTTTTCATTGGAAACAAGAGCAGATACCCGAACACCAAGGTGACGTATAGGCTCTTTGTTCCAAGCTTCATCAAATAATCTACAGGCGGCTTGGTAAATCTTATGGGTGATGGCAGTGGCTTCTGGCAGTTGCATTTGATGAGAAAGAGCAACAAATTCATTGGATTTTATGCTGATACTTACTAAGCCAGCCAGCATTTGAGCATCTCGTAGGCGCATACAAACGGTTTCCGTTAATGAGAGAAGGACCAATTTAGCAGTTCGGGCATCTTCTACATCAAAAGCAATGGTGGTTGAATTACCCATGCCTTTAGCCTTTGGTGCACAGGGTTTCACGGTAGAATCATCTAAGCCGTTAGCAAAAGCATGAATGACGTAGCCATGACTTTTAAAATGGCCATGAAGTAACTCCGGGTCGGTGCAAGCCAATTGACCAATGGTATAGATACCCAGTGCATGGAGTTTTCTTCTGGTAGCACGACCAACCATGAATAAGTTCCCAACAGGCAGAGGCCACATTTTCTTCTGTATTTCATGAGGATAGAGAGTGTGAACTCTATCGGGTTTTTGGAAATCGGATGCCATCTTGGCAAGAAGTTTATTACTGGAAATACCAATATTAACGGTGAAACCTAGCTCTTTGGCAATTCTGTTTTTGAGATAATGGGCAAATTGTACAGGTGAGCCGTGGTGATGTTCCATGGTGGTATAATCCAGAAAACATTCATCCACACTATAGCGTTCCACTAATGGAAAAAACTCTTTAAAAATAGCTACCATATAGTCACTACACTGCATAAACAATTTGTAGTTAGGCGGCACAATCACAAGAGATGAGCATTTTCCTCTAGCGCTAAACAGAGATTCTCCTGTAACAATACCAAATTTTTTAGCAGGGATGGATTTGGCTAACACAATACCGTGACGTTTCGACTCATCACCACCAACAATGGATGGTACGGTACGAAGATCGATACACGATATTTTCTGTTGTAACTGGTAAGCTGCGGACCAACTGAGATAAGCCGAATTAACATCAATATGAAAAATTGTACGTTCCATAAATAACACCTCTAAATCAAGTATACACGAACACATGTTCGAGGTAAAGGGGTATTTTTTGCCAGTAAATGGGAAATAATGGAAAGTATAAATTAACAAAGAGTAGACTGAATTTTTAGTAGTTAGATAATAAGTTATTGTCTACTTTCCAACAGAAACTCTTTTGTACGTATTTCACTATAATGCTCAAAAAAAAAGAACATATATAAATGGCATTATTATATAGTTCATAAAAAATGGATAAATCATTAGGTATCAGTAATTTAATAATAGGTTTAAAATACTTTTAAAATAAGGCTTAAAAAAATATGATGATATGAATAGGTACTTCACTAAATATTCCTATTTAATGTAAAATGTTGTTAAATTAAATCTAAGAAATACCACCAGTTGAACTACAATAAAAATAAGTTGATGCATATAAATTAGTAGCTAACCCAAGTCTTGTATATGTACCAGAAACTGTAATATAGTATGTTCTACCTCCATCTAACAAATCATGGTCATAGTCAATTTGCTTCCAAGTACCATTACTACTACTAGATAAGTATGAACTTATTACATTTACGCCTGAGAATATTTGACGGTCGTGGGATGAATTATATTGAGTTTCAAAGGAACCATAAATATATAAAGTTTCTGTAATACTACCTACAGTAATAGTTGTTTGGTTGGTATCACTACCTGTAGATCGACTAATGGTACCATCGTTTACTACTGGTTTCACTTGTAAATTTGCGAATGCAAATGCCTGTTCTCTAAATTTACTTGTAGTTACCCAATCGCTATCCGTAAATTCATCAATTGGTAGAACCCAAACCTTGTGACCAGTTTCCTCAGAAACTTCAGCAGCAATATTTACATACTGTGCATAATAGTTTTCTTTTTCACTGTCAGATATAGTAGAGGCAGCATATGTACTGGTAATGTTTAAGGTTAATACTACAGCTAGTATTGGGATCATTAATATCTTGGCTAAATTTGTCAATTTCATTTAATTTCCTCCTTTCTTATAAAAATTTTTTCGGAATAATGCTAAAGCTACCTAAACGTTTATTTTTCTAGAATCTTTTAAGCCTTATTTTAAAAGATTTTAATTCTATTATCGACTCGAAGATAATTTGTATTTTAATAAGGAATATGATGTACTTAATTATAAATAATTCTTATAATAAAAATGTATACATAAAATAATACAATAACATACATTGTATTGTAAATACTATTTGGTATATTTAATCAATTTCTAATATTATATAAAATAGATTTATTTTTTTATGCAGTTGCTTTATAAGGTTGTACATGTATCTAAAAATATGATCAAATCCATAAAGAGAATCTACTAAATAAATAAAAGTGCTTGAAATTATGCATCGAATGACCTATTCTTATCTAATATAATATAGAGCATAATAGAAAGGTATAAAGATGAATAAAATATTTTGTTGAAGAAACTTAAATCATTATAAACTAGGAGAGAAAATAAATGAAAAATATTGTACTAATTGGCATGCCAGGAGCAGGAAAGAGTACCATTGGTGTTGTTCTTGCCAAAACCTTAGGTATGGATTTCATAGATTCGGATCTCATCATTCAACATCGTGAGAATCGTTTGTTGCAAGATCTCATTGATGAAGTAGGCATGGATAAATTTCTTGATATCGAAAGAAAGAGTATTAAAAGCATACAGAATGAAGGAGCGGTTATTGCTACTGGTGGCAGCGTGGTGTTTCGAGAAGATGCCATGGCACATTTAAAACAAAATGGAATCATGGTGTATCTTCATGTACCCTATGAAGAAATTAAGCGCAGGGTACAGAATATAACAACCAGAGGCATTGCTAAAAAGAAAGGGTATTCATTAAGGGATGTTTTTGAAGAACGCTCACCCTTATATGAGAAGTATCATGATGTAAAAGTTAATTGGCAGGAGCAAAGCGTTGAAGAGATTATCGATGCCATTATACATGCCATTCCTCAAATAAAGTTGAAGAAATGAGTAAGAAAAAATGAATGATTTTCAAATCACCATAATGGCATTGGGAACGCCTTTATTTGCCATGATATTTTATGCATTAGGGCGATATAAAATCAATAAAAAATATGCAACCCGTTTACCACTATTTCCGAAAAATTGGATGTATTATCAAGAAAAAAATGACATGGATAATTACCATAGGCAAGCCCTTATCTGGTTGCTTTCAATCATACTAGCCATTTTTTGTTCCATGATGCTAGTAGGGATAGTTGGTGGGCAAATATATATACCAAAGAGTTGATGGAATAACTGATAGTTAATCAAGTGCTTTCGTAAAAATACGTTAAGGACTTGATTTTTTTATCTTAAAAAGTCATGGACAACGTATAATCAACGATCAGAGAGGTGATTGTAAAAAGCCTGTTTACTACCTTATATTTTGATGAAAAAGTTCTCAATTAACATATGGGTAAAGTTGTAACATCATCTTTCTCTAGGGATAGACTGTCAATAACTTTTGAAAATGTCCCTTTTTAAAGTAGTTATTATCGTGACAAAATGTCCCTTTTTTATGGAGCACATTTATTCCACGATTCTATTGACTCTTGTGGACTCTGCACCCTGTGTACACCCCTAAAGTATTTATATTGCAGATTGTTGTTTTTGGAAGAAGACTTCATAAAGAAACTTGAGTGATTGATTGAAATCTTCAGCCCACCATATTTTTTTCCATGCCTCTGAACTATGAATAAGGTGGGGTTTAACATTTTTAATCGCTTTTTTGCTAATCGCTTTTGAGGCATCTTTTCTTGCTGGTTTTAAGTAGCGTATAGTATCAAATATCTTGTTTTTACACTGTACTTTAATGCCATATCGAGGATTGATAAGGACTTTGATATTTTTTTAGCTGAAACAATAGGGTATCCTTCATTCAAGATTTGAAAACATCTGCCTTTAAAGGAAAATACCCCTGCATTATCTGTTTTACGTGTATGTTTAACACATAGTACAGTATCGATATCAATAGAATCTTTAAGAGGTATAAAGAGCGAATGAGCTTCAGATGTTACTTTGAACTTAGAATTAAAGATAGCCTTATACTCATGGTTTAAAAATTCATTAGCAGCTTCAACAGTAGTAATGTTTCGCATTGCAAGCTCAACGGGTAAACGGCTTTGTAGAGTTACCCACAAGCGTTCCACACGTCCCTTAGCTTGAGGTGTTTTGGCATAAATCATATCGATACCAAGCTCGTGCATAGAGCGTCCGAACTGTGTTAGATTAACGGATTTACCAGCTATTAGCTCTTCTACAGTAAGCTTTCCAGTCTTTGGTGAACGAAAGATGGTATGGTTATCGGAATAGATGGTTTGAGGAACCCCAAAAGCCAAACAACACTGGCGCATCATTTCAAGGTAGCCATAGAGGCATTCATTTTGCGTCATATATAACCCAACGATTTGTCCGGTAGCATCATCGATTGCTCCATGTAAAGCATATTTTTTATTGTCCCCAAACCATTCATAAGGTGTAGCATCGATCTGAATAAGTTCTCCGGGATGAGCTTTACGTTTGCGTCTATGGGTACGTGGAGAAACTTTTTTTCGTTTAGGGCTTTGAATGCCTGCATTTTTGAGTATACTAGAAAGAGAAGAGTATGAGATGTGGAGCTTGTACTTTTCTGCTAGTATATCTTTAAAGTGAAGGAAATTGACTGATTGGAATTCTTGTGAAGAGTGGATTCCAAGAATCATTTCCTTCTTTTCATCTGAAAAAGCATGAGGAGGCTTTCTACCTGTATTTTTATGAATCAGAGATTCAGCACCAGTATCAATCATTCCTTTCTTTAAGCGTGAGATCTGGCGTGTAGAAAGATTCAAAAGCTCAGCAGCTTGCTGTCTTGTAATGGATTTGTCAATAAAGCTATTTATGACTTTATAGGTTTTCAATTGTTTTTGTGACAATGTAATCATTCCTGTTTTCATAATTAGAGTGTGTTCAAAGGTGACATTTTCTAAAATTAATCTTAAGGTGACATTATCACAAGTTAACAACACTTTCTCTAGGGATAGACTTGACAAAATATATACCTAGCGTTATCATATACTTAGTAATACTAAATACTTAGTAAAGGGGTGAAACTTCTGTGGACCGCATAAAAAAACAATTAAAAAAAGGTACCTTAGAGATTATTATTCTAAGCCTTATTAATAGAAAAGAGATGTATGGTTATGAAATTATTCAAAAGCTAGAACAAGCAAGCGATGGCTTTTATACCTTAAAGGAAGGTTCGCTATATCCGGTTCTCTATCGATTAGAGGATAGTGGACTGATTGAGAGTTATACGTATCAGCAAGAAGGTAAACGAAGAGTCGCAAGAAAATATTATCGTATTACAGAAGCAGGAGCTAACCAGATACAGAGTTATATAAGTGGCTGGAAAGAATTTGTTCATGTGACCAATAAAATTTTGAGAATAGGGGAGGAATAGGCCATGAATAAGACGTATAAAAAATATGTTAACCAGGTTTTAAGAAGAATACCATGTAAGCCTAGAGTAAAAAAACGCATACGCTATGACCTCTACTGCATGCTGGAAGAAAAATCTTCAGAACTTCATGAGATGGACCCTTATCAATTGCTAGGGGAGCCTGAAGATGTAGCAGATGAGTTTATGGATAACATGGATGATGTATACCATAGTAGGTATGCCTATGTATCTGAAAATACCTTTTTGGGAATGCCGTTAATACAAGTAAAAAGTGGTATGAATAGAGGAGGCGAATACAAGTCTGAAAGAAAGCTTTTTGGGATACCCCTTGTACACATTAATCGAAACCCATTTGGCGTAGCAAAAGGCATTATAGCTATTGGTCCAGTGGCCATTGGTATAATTAGCTTGGGGTTATGTTCAGTAGGCGTTTTATCCCTTGGCGTATTATGTTTAGGACTCTTAATAAGCCTTGGAGCCATTGGCCTATCTTGTGGCATATCCTTTGGCGGCATAGCCATTGCAGGGCTGTTTGCTTGTGGTGGCGTAGCTATAGGAGGGTATATGGCTTTTGGTGGGTGTGCCATAGCTGGAGAGATAGCCATTGGTGGTTATGCAAGAGGAAGGGTAGCTATTGGCGATACCATTCATGCACACATAGGCTTGTATCAAACAAAAGGAACAGGGGAATATGTGATACCATTAATAGATGATATAGAAGCCATGAAATACTATATTTTTAATAAGGTACCGGATATGCACCCTATTGTAAAAGGGATGATCAAACATGCTATTCGATTAATTGCAGACGGTGCAATAATTTTACAATAATTTTACCTGAATGACCAAGATTTTATATAAATTATGGGTTATTATAAAGGAGTAGAGAATATAATAAATTATAGGGTAACATTTAATTATAGGGTGACATTTAATCATAGGAGGTGTTGGTGACTCATAGACATAGAGAAATAAAGCTCTTAGAGGAGGCGCTATATGGTTAAAAACTATATTATTGATACCAATGTTATGATTCATGATCCAGAATTCATGCATCACTTTCCAAATAGTCATATTATAATACCGTTGCTTTGTATAGAGGAACTTGACAATCTTAAAAAAAGAGAAGGTTTAGTTGGATTTCATGCTAGACGTGTAGCCAAAGAGATTAAAGAATTGATGGAACTAGGTGATATTGAAACAGGTATTACGCTGCCGAATGCAAGCGTCTTAAGAGTAGAACTTAATCATATGGATACCAATGAGCTGCCGAATGGCTTTGATGTGCATAAAAATGACTCGAGGATACTGGCGGTTGTACTTAGTCTCAAGAAAGTGTACAAGGATATGCGTGTTATACTGGTAACAAAAGATTTGTACATGGCTATAAAAGGTAGGTCACTAGGTATTGAGGTAGAAGACTACCAGAGTGACCGCATTGATATCGATACCATTTACAAAGGATATACAGAGATTCATCTTTTGTCAAAAGACATTGACCAAATCTATGAAGGTGGACTGGAAGTACCTGAGATGACAGAACCTATCTACCCTAATGAGTTTTTCCACATCAAAAGCAAAGACCAAGTGACCCATGAAATTCTAGCAAGATACGATGGCCAGAAGCTTGTGCCCTTAAAATATGTACATGATAGTGCATGGGGTCTAACACCTATCAATCGCGAGCAGAAGATGGCTTTTGAATTATTAATGAACCCAGAGATCCATTTTGTTACCATTATAGGTGGTGCAGGTTCCGGTAAAACCATACTGGCAACGGCTACAGCCTTGCAGAATGTTATCGAGACCAATAAATACCGTAAGATTGTTTTTGTAAGACCAGTGGTAGCCGCAGGCAACGATATTGGTTTTTTACCTGGTACAGAACGTGAAAAATTAAAACCATGGATGGGCAGCTTCTATGATGCCATAGAAAACTTATCGGACATCAAAGAGTCAGGGAAAAACCATGGCGGAAAACCTACTTTTACCGTAGAAGATTTTATCGAACAGTTTCGTCAAAGGGGCGTTATCGAGACCAAGACGTTTACGTACATGCGTGGAAGAACCTTTACCAATGCACTTATTATTGTTGATGAAGCTCAGGAAATGACACCTCATCTTGCTAAGTTAATGCTGACAAGAGCAGGTGAACATTCTAAATTTGTATTTATAGGTGATCCCAGCGATAATCAAATTGATAACAACTATGTGGACTCCAAGTCCAATGGGCTTGTGTATACCGTCGAGAAGATGAAAGATTTTACCATTACCGGACATGTGGCATTGAAGCGAGTAGAACGTAGTCCACTGGCAAAAGTTGCTGAGAAAAATATGTAATGTTTTACGTTATATTGGTTAAGAACATGGTAAAAGATTACGTATTATTAGAAATAAGTTAGTTGATATAAATAAAGTATTGCCGATAGGATTTTAGAGGTCTTATCGGCTTTTTACATGTTTCATATTTACTTTGATGACGTATGCCTACATACAAAATAGGATATCACAACAGTTAATACTAACCAGCCAACAATGACATAGATGGTCATTGACAGCAGTTCTTTGTTAGCAACTAAAGCATGGATGACAAAAAGTATAGCCCCGAGGATAACACCAATAATACCACTTATGTGATGGGTTTTCTTCCAAACAGCTTCACTTGTCATGGACCATGGTGTGCGAATACCTGCAATGGTATTCATGCTTAACTTGGGTAAATAATTACTCATGATGATAAAGGCAACAGCTATGATGAGACCGAAAAATCGTTGTGGGTTAATGTGGGTACCTGTACTACGAATAAGTATGAGCAAAAATGGTGTTGCCAGTATAAGAATGACGGAAAAAACAATATCGTTATAGGCATTTATTCGCTTGATGAGCACTTTATTCTTATCAAAGACAGGTAAGATTGATAGAAGAATAAATAAGCCCATGATGGTCATGAGAAGCTCATTTAAATCAACTTCCGATGTAACTCCTTGATTGGTTATGTGGTTGATCATGGGATACTTATAGATATAAATACTCATAATGAACAAGATGAGTACGATACTTTTTAAATCAAATTTCAACGTCACGTTACACCCCGCCTTTCTCCTCTATTCTATCATCTTATATATCTGTTAAGATATATGAGGTAATTGTCTAATAAGATATTACTATATTTCTTTTCAAACAGCAAGTGTTTAAAATTAAACTTTTTTAGTTTTTATGGTGCATGATGGTTACATGTTAGTGTACTTATGCACATCTATCATAACGTTTGATAGGGTTCGTCCTATCAAGCGTTTTTTTGTTGATAATTTTCAAGGAATTCTTCTTATTATTAAGAACTTATTTCATAGGAAAGGAGGGACAGGTTGATAGATTGAAAACCGTAGTTTTTTTAATTGATGTCAATAAAGGTAAAAATTCAATTATTGAAAGTGCACAAAAAAATCAAAAATAAACTAAGTAATATCATGAAAATGCAGTAAACCATTGATTTTGTTAACTGTACAGTATTATAATTATTACAGTTAAACGTTTGACTAAAGGGAATGATAGGATGAATAAAGTAACACTGAAAGATATAGCAAATGAGGTTGGCGTATCCATAACAACCGTTTCTAACGTTCTGAATAATAAAAATATTACAAGTTATTCCGAAAAAAGAAAGCAACAAATTCTAAAAATTGCAGAAGCACTAAATTATGAACCAAATCTTGCTGCTAAAGCCCTTGCAACACAGCAGCCGAATATGATGGCGGTTCTTTTACCCCATTATACCTATGGCAGCTTACAGGAATGTCCCTTTTATTTCTATCTCATTAGCGGCATTAAAAATGGAGCCCATGCAAGAGGGCTTGATATCATTATCCGGTTTATTAAAGCAAATGAAACAGTAGAAGCACTGGTGGCATGGGCAAGAGGCAGATGTTTACACGGCATTGTCAGTGTAGGTGAAATTAGCAAGTGTCTTATTTTGGGCTTAAATAAGTTAAATATGCCCATAGCCTTGGTTGATAATTATACCGCCTTTAAACTAAAGAATATTCACTATATTAATACCATGGATGAATATGGAGGTCTTATTGCAGCAAGGCATCTATTAGAACAAGGCTATAAACATTTATGTATTCTAACATCCAGCATTACGGAAGAAACCGTTGATTATTATCGCTACAGAGGGTTTAAGAAAGGTGTGCAGCAAGCAGGCTATGAAGAATCCCTTATTGTTGTCAGTACAACCAACTATCAAGAGGGCTTTGATATTAGTTATGAAGTGAAGTCAATGGGCATCGATGGTGCTTTTTGTACCTCGGATAGTCTAGCCTTAGGACTTATTGATGGGCTTAGAAGTCTAGGCGTTCAGGTGCCTACAGACTTGGGTGTTATAGGATTTGACAACATGAGTCGGAGTAGAGAAAATTGGCTGCCTTTGACGACCATTAATCAGAATGTCATCAAAAAAGGGGAGTTAGCAGTGGATACCCTATATAATCATGAGTCATGGGGAAGTCAAGCAAAAGTATCCGTTAATTTGATTAAAAGAGCCACTACATAAAAATTTCTAAGGGGTTATAGCATGAAACTATTTCTAAATTGTAGGAGGAATAAGATGAAAAAAATCTTAATCATTATCATCGTGTTCATGATGACTGTATCCATAACAGGCTGTAAAAAGACTGCTGTGACAGCTAAATTCACAGAAGATTTAAAGTGGGATGAAGAAAAAGGGCATTATGTCAATGAAGAAAAAGCAACACTTTCCATATGGATTGATAATGAGGATTATGGCGATAAACTTGTTGAGCTTTGGCATGAAATATACCCAGAGGTTGAGCTAACGTATGAAAAAACAGATATCAATGAAAATGTAACCAAGCTGAAATTAGACGGACCAGCAGGTCTTGGTGCGGATGTTTTCTATATGCCTCATAATGCAGTGGTTGATGCAAGAGAAGCAGGTATACTCTTTCAATTACCAGAAAGAGACCAAGAGCAATTCATGGCGATCATGCAAGAATCGTCTTACAAAGTAACCATGTATGAAGGGCATATGTACGCTGTACCCGATTCCGTTGAAAATATCGCTTTAGCCTATAACAAACAAGTATTAGCAGCCTTGCCAGCACTACCAACGGTCCTTAGTACAGATGCAGCTAATCTGCTTGAGCAAATTGAAAAGGAAGAGATTTACTTAGAAGAGCTGTTTGCTGGGGTAGCTGATTGGGGCAATACCTATAAGGGAACAGGCGTACTGATTCCTTACTTAGAAGACCGCTTTTATACGGCTGAAGTAGAAGGTGAAGCAGGGTCTGAAGATAAGCACACCATATTAGCATGGCAGTTATACGACTCTTACCACAATTACCCCTTGTTAACACGGGATGGGTATCGGATTTTTGGTGAGGATAATAATGACCCAGCACGATTTGATATGATATCCAAGGAAGTTGCGTCTTCCATTAAAGCCGTTACAGGGGATTGGTATGGCAACAAAGAAGAATCCAAGCTGTTCCCAGGACTTGCAACCATTCAAGACATGGTATGGGATCAAGGGCCTTCTCGTTTTCAAAAAGGTCAGGTGGCCATCACCATTACAGGACCTTGGGTCATGTCAGATATTAAATCAAATTGGAAAACATGGGAAGAAGAAGGCCGTTTTGGTATAACAAAAGACACGGATATATCGGATATCTACGGTGTTAAAATCCTTCCTAAATTTAGTAACGATCAAAACCCCATCACCTTTTCAGGCGTAAGAGTAACAGGTCTCAATATCTATACGGATTATCCCAATGCATCCATGAACCTCCTTCGGTTTCTTGCAAGTGAAGAAGTCATGAAAGCATCTTATGAAATTCTAGGTAGAATCCCAGCTGTAAAAAATTCTGATCATATACCTGGGCTTAATGCAGATGCTATTTCTCAAGGCTTCTTATCACAAGCGGCTTATTCCCATCCTATGCCTGTCATTCAAGAAGGTAATTATATGTGGGACCCTCTCAGGGATATATGGACCAATATTTTTGATGAAGCCATGTCCATTGAAGAAGCACAAAAAAAAGCACAAGACGATTATGAACGTATTTTACAAGATTCAGGCAAACAAATTAAAGAGTAAAATAAGGGAATCCATCGTAGAGCTGGTATTGGGGATAGGACTTCAATACCAGTTCATCTATGACGTGTTTTATCATAAAAGGAGGTCAGATCATGGAACTTTTATATTATAAAAAGAATGCTACACGACGGCAAAAAATCATAGGGTATGAAATGAGTAGAGCCGGTTGGTTATCCGTTTTTGTCATGGGGCTTGGTCAGTTTAGAAACAGACAAAAGGGAAAAGGCTTTCTCTTTCTCAGCATTCAACTGACGTATATCATGGTTGAGATTCTAACCAGCAGCTTGGTGCAAGGCAGCCTGCAAGGTCAGCCTAGAGCATGGGGATATGGATTTTTTATGAGGGGGATTTGGGGTTTTATAACCCTTGGAGAAACAACAGGTGGTCGTTTTAGAGATAATTCGCCAGTACTTATGATTGAAGGACTCATAGCTATTTTGTTACTGAGCTTTTTGGTGTTTATTTGGATCTATAATGTGAAAGACGCTAATAACACCGCATTGATGTATAACTTGACAGGTCAGCGACAATCTTCAAAAGCGTATTTTAAAGAAATCGGTGAGTCAAGCTTTGCTTATGTGGTAAGTACCCCGTCACTCATACTCTTACTATTTGTAGCGATTATGCCTATTTTCTTTGCTTTTTTCATAGCGTTTACCAATTATGATGCTTATCATAGTCCACCAGCTGATTTAATCGATTGGGTGGGATTCGCTAATTTTGGGAAAATAGTGAATCTTCCAGGTTGGCGAACAACCTTTGTTGGGGTTGCATCGTGGACCATTATTTGGGCTACCTTGGCCACTTTTACTACTTTTTTTGGAGGTCTTTTTCTAGCGGTCTTGGTCAATAATCATCGCATTGTGTGTAAGAAAATCTGGCGAACCATCTTTATTTTACCTTGGGCAATACCCGGTATGGTATCCTTATTAGTTTTTAAGAACTTCTTTAACCAGACTTATGGGCCTCTTAATCAAATGCTAGGGCTTAATATACCATGGTTGAATGATCCCATGTTAGCAAAGGTTACCCTAATCGCCATTAATTTTTGGCTGGGTGTGCCTTACTTTATGATGTTAATGACAGGCATATTAACCAGTTTTGATAAAACCATTTACGATGCAGCAAAAGTGGATGGTGCTAATCGTCAACAGATGTTCTGGAAGGTCACCTTCCCCATACTCTTGTCTCAAGTCATGCCTTTACTGATTATGTCTTTTGCTGCCAACTTTAATAACTTTGGTGCGGTATTCTTTTTAACCAATGGCAGTCCAAGAAATGTTGCTTATGAATATGCTGGCCACACGGATATTCTTATTACGTGGATTTATAAAATGACGAAAGACTTCCAGATGTACAACATGGCATCCATAATGTCCATCCTCATCTTTTTAATCATAGGTGGTATTTCGACTTGGAACTTTATGAGAACCGATGCATTTAAGGAGGAATAAGGATGGGAATATATAAATGGAAGACAATGGGTCATATGGAACGGATAAAAGAAATAATATTATATACAGGCATATACATGTTATTATTGTTGGTAGCAGTAGCCATCTTGTATCCTGTGATTTGGATTGTCGGGTCTGCTTTTAACGAAGGCTCTTCATTGGCTTCATCAACAGCCATACCAAGGCATCCAACATTACATAATTTTGTTCGGTTATTTGAAGAAACAGACTATAAAAAGTGGTACATGAACACGTTAATGATAGCCGTGCTTAATATGATTGCATCGGTGATACTCACAGGTACCATGGGTTATGTGTTTGCAAGGTTAAAATTTGCAGGTAAAAGGTTTGGACTCTTATCCATTCTTATATTGCAGATGTTTCCTTCTTTTATGGGGCTTATTGCTATATACGTATTATTTTTGAATTTTGGGTTATTAAACCAGCCATTAGCATTGGTGATTATATATGGTGCAGGACAAATCCCTTATAATACTTGGCTGGTTAAGGGATATCTTAAAAACGTACCTCTATCTCTAGACGAAGCTGCTTATATTGATGGTGCCAATAAACTTCAAACCTATATTAAAATTATTCTGCCTGTGATGTTCCCCATCTTGACATTTGTAGCTGTGACACAATTTATGGTGCCTTGGTTTGACTTTATTCTCCCCAGCTTCTTAATTACATCCAGCGATAAGAAAACGCTTGCCGTGGGTTTGTATGAGCTCATTAATGGCCAGGCCAATAACAATTTCACCATGTTTGCCGCTGGCTCTGTTCTTGTAGCAGGTCCTGTTGCAATTTTATACTTATTCTTACAAAAATATCTAGTAGAAGGACTTTCAGCAGGTGCGAATAAAGGTTAAATGAAGGAAGGGAAAGTGATAGTTATGGCAATCGATACACAAAAAACACTTAGGAACAAGGTTATTTACGAAGTATATGTAAGAAGCCATGGCCCTCATGGTAATTTTGATGATGTAATGCATGATTTGGAGAGAATAAAAGGGCTTGGTGTTGACGTTGTATGGCTTATGCCCATACATCCTATCGGCAAGAAAAATAAAAAAGGACCTCTTGGCTGCCCGTATTCCATCTCAGATTATAGAAAAGTGAATGACGAATATGGCAGCTTAGAAGATTTCATAAGGCTGATTGAAAAGATTCATGATCTGGATATGTTAATCATGATGGATGTGGTCTATAACCATACGGCTCATGATAGTGTTTATTTGGACCAATACCCAGAATATTATTACCGAAAAGCAGATGGTGAATTAGGCAATAAAATAGCGGACTGGTCGGACATTATAGACCTTGATTATCAACATAAAAGCCTGTGGGAAGAACAAATAAAGGCACTTGAATATTGGACGGAGTTAGGTGTTGACGGCTTTCGATGTGATGTTGCCCCTTTAGTGCCCATGGCATTTTGGGTGGAAGCAAGAAAAAGAATTAAGCAGGTTAATCCAGAGAGTATCTTACTTGCGGAAACGGTCCATCCTCATTTTATAGAACATGTAAGAAGTCAAGGATTCCCCATTGCGTCGGATAGTGAAACCTATGAAGCGTTTGATATCTGTTATGATTATGATACACATGGTGAATTTTTAAAATATCTCTCAGGAGACATTGATTTAGAATCACTTCTAGAAAAAAAGCGTATGCAGGAGTATATTTACCCAGATAATTATGTGAAGTTAAGATTCTTAGAAAATCATGATCAGCCACGAATTGCTTCTCTTATAAAGGATGATCAACAATTGAAGATGTGGACTGCTTTTATGTTTTTTGAGAAGGGTACAACACTTTTATATGGGGGTCAAGAAGCAAAAGAAGATCTATCCCAGTCGTTATTTGATCGGGAGCTGATTAATTGGCAAGGTCTTGACCATGAGTTTAGTCAATTCCTTAGTCGATTAGCCACCTTCAAAAAAGAATCCATATTTGCGTATGGACATTATAAGATTCACACAATGACGAAAAAAGATATTATTGTCGTCACCTATGTTGAACAGAATGAGTGGGCCATTGGTATCTTTAATGTTGGACTGAAAACAGGTCAATTAAAACTTGTAAGTCAAGAGGAAAGCCATATGCCCTTACCTGTTATAGAAGATGGATCTTATGTTAATTATTACACCATGGAAGATATAGCCGTGGAAAATCAAGTCATCCAGCTTATCAATGAACCCATATGGATAAAGGTTATGTAAGAGAATCGAGGTTAGGAGTGAAAAGATGCCAATAAAAGCAAGTAACATATTTAAAAGTTTTCTTATCTTATTAAGTATGAACCTCTTATTGACAGCTTGTAGCCATAACAAGAAAGTCAAATGGATAGACGATGCGACGATTTATGAAGTGAATCTAAGGCAATATACAGAAGAAGGAACCTTTGAAGCCTTTCAGGAGCATTTGCCAAGATTACAAGAATTAGGTGTAAAGATTTTATGGTTTATGCCTATTCATCCTATCTCTGAAACAAAAAGAAAAGGGACATTGGGATCTTATTATGCTGTTACAGATTATAAGGCTGTTAACCCGGAGTTTGGGACCATGGAAGATTTTAAGGACTTAGTAAAAGCATGTCATGATATGGGGTTCAAAGTAATACTTGATTGGGTGGCCAATCATACGGGTTGGGATAATAAGTGGATTAGCGAACATCCAGAATGGTATACCCAATCCAATGGAAGGATTATTAAGCCCCCTGGAACCGATTGGTCCGATGTAGCGGATCTTAATTATAAGAATAAAGAGATGAGAAAGGCCATGAAAGACGCCATGGTTTTCTGGGTGAAAGAGTTAGATATTGATGGGTATCGATGTGATGTAGCTGGTAGTGTACCTGTGGACTTCTGGGAAGATGTATCCACAGCTTTACATAAAATAAAGCCTGTATTTATGTTAGCGGAAGATGGAGCTGATTATTCACTAATGGATAATGCCTTTGATGCTAATTATAACTGGCATTTGTTAGGCTCTATCAATAAAACGGCTAAAGAAGGCAGCACCGTAAGCCGTATTCGTTCAGATATAAGAAGAGGGGTATCGGCTTATCCAAAAGGCTCATTTCCCATGAATTTTATTACAAATCATGATGAAAATTCATGGAATGGCACAACAAAAGAAAGGCTAGGCGATGCTAAAGACCTGATGAATGCACTTATTTTTACCGCTCCAGGTATGCCGCTTATTTACTCAGGACAAGAGGCTTCACTCAATAAGCGACTGCAATTTTTTGAAAAAGATAACATTGATTGGTCTGACCTTACAGAACAAGAATTTTATAAGCAGCTGGTCACCCTTAAGAAGGATAATGAAGCCTTATGGAATGGTTCGGCAGGGGGAAATATAACCTTTATTGAAACAACAGAAAAACCTGTTCTTGCTTACGCTAGGGTAAAGGGCAAGAATAAAGTGATATTTATCGGCAACTTTACCAGCAAAGAAAACACGTTCTCTCTAAAAAAGATGGATGTAAGCGGCTCTTATACCAACTATTTTAATGAAGAAGAAATAGTACTTGAAGAAGGTAAGACCCTTCAACTTGGCCCTTGGGATTTTTATATTTTTGTTAATAAATAAAAATAATTGGTCCTTTAATAAAGGGTTGGGTTTTGGATGATGAAAAGTACATATACGTATATGTAAAATTACATATTGCACTTTACGAAATGCTCATAAAGTGATACCATGGTAGAGAGAAAAACTTAGGAGGAAAACCATGGAACGTTCTAAAAAAAGTAAGGTAACCTTACAGACCATAGCCGATAAGTTGCAAGTATCTAGGAATACTGTGTCAAAAGCTTTGAACGACCACGCGGATGTTGCTGAAGAGACCAAACAATTAATATACAGCACGGCGGTAGAATTGGGATATAAAAAGATTGGGATATTACAGAAGAAAGAATTACATATACAGAAACAAAGAGAAGAAGAAGCCAAGAAGGATATCAATAAAAATATTGCCTTTCTGAGCTATGGTCTTCAAGTAGAAGGTTCCTATTGGTCCCACATATTAAACGGGATCGAGGAAGTAGCAAGAGAACAGGGGTACAACGTGATCTTAGGTAGTATTAGCGAAGAGGATGAGGAGCATTTAATATTACCTAATTGCGTCAGCAACGGGGCCATTGATGGCATTGTTTTAATGGGGTCCTTAAAAAAGGATTATGTAAAGAAGGTTATTGGTGGCGACATACCGACGGTTCTCATTGACACCTTTGCAGAGAAATATTACGGTCAAATAGGGGCGGATATCATCATGGTGAACAATGAAGAAAGTACAAGGATGTTAACAGAGCATCTTCTGGAGCAAGGCATTACAGATATCGGGTTTATTGGTGATATTACCTATTCTAAGAGTTTTCGAGAACGTTGGGAAGGCTTTCTTAGAGCCATGCAGGAGGCCAATGTGCCTGTGAACAGCGATTACTGTATTATTCACAATGAAGCTTTTCACTATCAACATCGAGAAGCTGTTGAAGAAGAGATGCAGAAGATGGTTAAGTTGCCTAGGGCGTTGGTTTGCGCCAATGATCGTGTTGCCATTAATGTCATCAGAGATATTAAAAGGAAAGGCATAAGGGTACCGGAAGATGTTGCCATTGTTGGTTTTGATAACATAGATGAAGCCAAAATTATAGAACCTTCTTTGACCACAGTAAATATCTGTAAACGGGATTTGGGTCGACGTACCATGGATGAGTTAATCTGGCGCATTAAGAATCCAAACTATCCCTACGAAGTGATTCGGATGCATACAAAAGTGAAGATTAGAAAGTCAAGTATTTGCTAATTGAAACAGAAAGCCATATAGGGTGATAGACACTTGTCAGATGGTTACCATGTTATAACATGATAACGGTAGTGGCCAAAAGTGCTTGTAACCCTATATGGCTTTTTTATGTGCAAAAATAGATTTTATTAGCGTGTTTTACCCAACATATTATCAAGCTTACCCATCACATTGTCAAAAATTATAAAGATAAAATCATGTAAAATAATAATATTATGTGTAATATGGTGAAAAATACATAAATGCATTACATGTTAAGTCATTTAAACATTATTTTATTTAAACAAATATCACAAAAAAGGCTGTTAAAAATAGCTTGTACTGGTAAAAAACGGGGAAATCCATATTGACCATTCATGAAAAATATGGTAAAATCAATAACGTACTAATGAATTATCACTATTTTACATATTGGTAATATGGTGATAATGTGTAAAAAGAAGAGGGTAATTGTCAATCTATGAAAAACAAAGGGAGGGTTTTACATGAAATGCGTTAAAAAAATGATGTGTCTATGCTTAATACTAGCCATGGTAGCTGTATTGAGCGCATGCAGTAAGGCAGAGAAGACAGATACACCTGCCAAGGATAATGAGGGTGATCATCAGCAGGTAGAGCAACAGGATGATAAACAGGAAGAAAAGGATGACCAGCAAGAAGAAGAAAAAGAACCCGAAGTCGTTGAAGAAACCTATGATTTAGGTGGTCGTGTTATCCGTTTTGTCACACAAAACCTAAATGAAGATAACCCTTTCCATGAGGAAGCGCCACAAAATGAGGATACTGAAAACAGACAAAAAATACATAAGCAAGTGGAAGAAAAATATAATGTGAAGATTGAATATGTGGCCTATCAAAAGCCAGAAGAAGAAAGAGCAGAAGAAATTATGACCTCCGTTCTTGCCGGTGAGCCCATTGCGGATATTGCAAGAATCAGCTCCTACTATGTGAGTCAATTAGCCGCAGGTGATTTCTTAGAGCCTATTGACGCTTATTTAGATGATATTCAGCTACCGGATTTTTCGTTGCAGGTAGGTGCCTTTAAAGGAAAACATTTTGGTTTTGATACAGCATTTATGGGTGGGGACCAAGGTCTATTTTTTAATAAACGATTAGTGGAAGAAGCAGGTCTTGAAAATCCCACAGCGGTTCATAAACGTGGTGAGTGGACATTTGATACCTTTATGGAATACGCACGTGAATTAAAGCAAGTACTGCCAGAAGATATCCATCCCATCAGCATGGACCCTGCATATTTTGGCTTATTCATTGTGGGTGCTAATGGTGGCTCCATTCTCGATCCAGATACAAATGAAGTGGCCTTTACACGTCCTGAGTCCATCGAAGCCATTGAATACTTACAGAAATTCTATCAAGAAGGACTGGTTATGCCTGTTCCAACAGATGCTGAAGGGGAGAAATCTTACTGGAGTGGACCAAGAGATGCTTTTAAACAAGGTCAATCCGTATTCACCCATGGTCACATCTGGGAAGCGGCATATGGCTATAACAATGACCTAGAAGATGAATGGGGCTATGTACCTTTCCCCTATGGACCTAACGTAAAATCTGATTTTAGCAATTACCATACAGCGGTATTTGACAGCGGCGCTAAGGTTATCTTAAAAGGTTCGAAAGACCCTGAAATGGTATTGAGAATCTGGCACGATTTAATGTGGCTAGACCATTATCCAACATTAGATGAAGCAAAAGAAGAATTCGCTCTAAACAATGAATCCATATTCCCAGAAGAAGAATCCATTGAAGCCATGAATTGGGCAAGGGAACGGGCTTATATTGAACGGATCACCATGTTTAGAACGGCAGATACAAGTGCCTATAGCTTTTATGGAAAATCAATAAGAGGTATTGCAGAAGAAGGTTTATCCGTCAGATCAACGTTAGAGAGTATTGCAAGTGAAGTAGAATCCGTTGTCAAACAAGCAACTGGTGAACAGTAATACAGATGAAAAGGGCTGTCTCAGAAGCATAATCGTTGGTTCGCGTTTTATCATGGCTATGCTTTTGATAAGACAGCCCTGTTTTCTTAAAACAAATGGTCCATTTTAATAATATAAGGAGGTCGTTATGGGTGGGTAAAACATTAATAGGGTTTTTAGCGTTACTATTTCTAATGGGTATAGGCACAACAAGTCATGCGGCGGAGAACGTGACGTATGGCGACTATTTAAAAGCACATCAAGAGAAGCCCCATGCCTCTGCATCCATAACCATTCAGGGTGAAGATGAACTTTCAAGGGGACATACCGTATTGCATCAATATAGAGGTCTTACAGGAAAAGCCATTTTAATGGATGCAACCAGTAATGGCCACTGGGCATTTGTTGTGCCAGAAGATGGCCTATATGCCCTAAGGGTTCACTATTATCCCATTGAAGGAAAAAGTGCATCCATTGAACGACAATTACGTATTGATGGTAAAATCCCATTTAAAGAAGCCGGTAACATCATCTTTAGCCGAGTATGGGGCAATAAATCTGATACCATTGTAAAAGACATTAACAATAATGATCTAAGACCCCTTCAGATAGAAAAACCCCGTTGGCGTGATACTTATGTGCAAGATACACAAGGCTATTATTCAGAACCTTATGTGTTTTATCTCACGAAAGGTCAGCATCACATGACATTAGAATCAATCCGAGAACCTATGGTAATTGATTATATGGTATTTGAACCATTAGAGCAGTTTAAAAGCTATGACGAAGTAGCAGCTGATTATAAGGAAATGGGCTATAAGCCGGTAGAAGATGTGCATATGGTCATAGAAGGGGAATCTGCTGTGGAGAAATCTTCCCCAACACTGTACCCCCTAAACGATCGCACCAGTCCACTGACCAGCCCTTATCATCATACAAAGATAAGAATGAATACAATAGGCGGCTATAACTGGCGTATTCCAGGGGATTGGATGACTTGGAAAGTAGAAGTGCCTAAAGACGGACTCTATAAGCTGTCTATGCGTTGTCGTCAAAACTTTCTAAGAGGTATTTATGCTACAAGACGTTTAATGATTGATGGCAAAAAGCCTTTTAAAGAAGCCGAACAATTTAAGTTTTATTATAAAAAAGATTGGGACATCTATCATTTTGGAAATGAAGAAGAGCCTTATTTATTCTACCTAACCAAGGGTACGCATGACATGACATTAGACATTGGATTAGGTGATCTGGGGCTTATCTTTCAGAAGGCAGAACATTCCCTTGAAGAGCTGAATGAGCTATATCGCAAAATTATCATGATTACAGGGAATGTGCCGGATAAATTTAGAGATTATCAATTAGATAAACAGATTCCTGAGCTGGTAGAAACCCTCAAAACACAATCGGAAGCCCTGCATACCATCACATCTGAACTGGAACGGGTAACGGGAGAAAAAAGTGATCAAACGGTCATACTCAGTAAACTTCACTATCAAACCAAGGATTTTAGTGAGCATGTTGACAGTATTCCTTCACGATTGGATGTGTTTAAAAATAACATAACAGGTCTTGGGGCTTGGGTGGTTAGTGCCAAGGAACAGCCCCTTGAAATTGATTACTTAATGCTTTCTTCCCCAGAACAAGAGATGCCTCGTACCAAAGCCACTTTTTGGGAAAAGGCCAAACATCTGGTGATGGGCTTTTTTGCTTCTTTTTCAGAGGACTATACTGCGCTCGGTTTAACGAAAGAATTACAGTCCAAGGAGAAGATTAAGGTATGGATGAGTGGCGGAAGAGACCAAGCCAATATATTACGGCTTATGATTGATGAAATGTTTACACCTGTAACGGGTATTCAAGTGGATTTGCAGTTGGTAGGCCAAACGGTACTCTTACCGGCTACCTTAGGTGGTAGAGGACCAGATGTAGCCATGTTATTAACCAATGATATTCCTGTCAATTATGCCATGCGTCGAGCGGTGTATGATATTTCCAAGTTTGATGATTTTGATGAGGTGAAGGAGCGATTCCTGGCAAGCAGTCTTGTACCCTATACCTATAAAGACGGCGTCTATGCCTTGCCGGATCAGCAATGGTTTCCTATGTTATTCTATCGCAAAAGCATTTTAGAGGAATTAGACATTGACATTCCACAGACCTGGGACGATCTCATCAACCTGATTCCTGCATTACAAAAGAATAACTTGGAGATTGCCCTCCAATTAGAATCCGATATGGATCGGGTACAGCGGCAAATGATGGTATTGCCTGTTAACAGCATATTTTCTGCATTACTCTATCAACATGGAGGCAACCTCTATACAGGGGATGCTAGAAAGAGTGCTTTGGATTCAAAAATAGCCATGGAAGCCTTTAAACAATGGTCAGATTTCTATACCAGTTATAAACTGCCTCTCCAAGCCAACTTCTATAACCGATTCCGTACAGGGGAAATACCCATCGGTATCGTGGATTATTCCTATTACAATAGTTTGGTGGTGTTCGCACCAGATATTAGAGGCGATTGGGATTTTGCACCGATACCGGGTACCATAAAGCCTAATGGGCAGATAGACAGAAGCATAGGCGGTAGTGGTTTAGGCACCATTTTATTAGAGCATTCCAAATACAAAGAAGCATCATGGGCCTTTATGAAGTGGTGGACAGAGAAAGATACACAAGTCCGTTTTGGTAGAGAAATGGAAGGCATCTTAGGAGCAGCCGCAAGGTATCCTACGGCTAATGTAGAGGCTTTACAAGAATTACCTTGGCCGGCAAAAGACCTGAAAGCTCTTAATGAGCAATGGAAATGGGTAAAAGGTATACCAGAAGTACCTGGTGGGTATCTCACAGGTCGCTATGTGGATAATGCCCTTAAAAAAGTCATTGATGAAGGAACGAATCCAAGAGATAGTTTATACGAATATGTGGATATGATTAACACCGAAATGGTGATTAAGCGAAAAGAATTTGGAGAAAGGTGATTAACAGGATGAAAAAAAACCTTCCTATCCATAAAAAATTCAAGGATAAATTAGCAATAATCAAAAAGCATAAGCAAAGTTATGTGTTGATGGCACCTTACATGATTTTATTCTTTATGTTTACAGTGGTACCTGTTGTCATGTCCATGGTGCTAAGCTTTACCTATTTTAATATTTTGGAATCGCCACGTTTTATTGGGTGGTATAACTATATCCGGTTATTTTTAGAAGATGATGTGTTCTTGATTGCTGTAAAAAATACATTTCTTTTAGCCACCATAACAGGCCCTGTCAGCTATTTATTAGCCTTCTTATTTGCTTGGCTGATTAATGAGTTATCCCCGAAAGTGAGAGCAGTCATGACCTTGGTCTTCTATGCACCCTCTATATCAGGTAATGCCTACCTTATCTGGATGCTGGTATTCTCAGGAGACATGTATGGCTATGCCAATGCCTTCTTCATGCGCATCGGTGTTCTCCATGAGCCCATTCAATGGCTGCAAAGTACCAATTGGGTACTACCCATTATTATTCTCGTTCAGTTATGGCTCAGCTTAGGGGTAAGTTTCTTAGCCTTTATAGCAGGACTTCAGAACGTGGACCGGAACTTATATGAAGCTGCCGCAATTGACGGGGTACGTAATCGATGGCAGGAGTTATGGTTCATTACTTTGCCAAGCATGCGGCCTCAGCTGTTATTTGGTGCCGTTATACAGATTACAACGTCATTAGCCATAGCGGATGTATCCATTCAACTGGCAGGATTTCCAAGTGTTCAATACGCAGGACATACGGTTGTTACTCATCTCATTGATTATGGCACCATTCGGTTTGAAATGGGGTATGCTTCCGCCATAGCTACCGTTCTGTTTTTTGCCATGCTGTTAACGAATCTTCTCGTACAAAAAATATTAAGAAGGGTGGGCACATAGTGGTACTTCGATCAAGAAAAAAGAAACGATTAAATCGTTCCAAGGCAGGCACCATTTTTCTAACCTTTATCTTAATACTCTTTGGGTTATTTAGTATATGGCCCCTTGTTTTTACAGTATGTAATGCTTTTAAACCCTTAAGTGAAATATTTATTTTTCCGCCTAAGTTATGGGTTCAGAACCCCACATGGGATAACTTTGCGGATTTAGGACAAATCATGAGAAGCTCGTGGGTGCCTTTTTCCAGATACATGTTTAACACCCTCATCATTACAGTGGGCGGCACTATTGGCCATGTTCTTTTAGCATCCATGGCAGCGTATCCACTGGCTAAACATAAAATGCCTGGGCATAAGCTACTGTTTAGTATGATTGTACTGTCTTTGATGTTTTCTAATCGGGTAACAGGCATACCCAATTATATCGTTATGTCTAAAATAGGTTTAGTTGATCAGTATGCTGCCCTTATATTGCCAGCTTTCGCATACCCTCTTGGGCTGTATTTAATGAAGCAATTTATGGAGCAGATACCCGACTCCCTTATTGAATCGGGGAAAATTGATGGCGCAAGTGAGTACCGTATTTATTGGCAGTTGATTATGCCCCTTGTTAAACCTGCTTGGTTGACACTGATTATCTTAGTTTTTCAACAGTTGTGGGGCAGTACAGGGGATCAGTTTTTATATAGTGAGCAGTTAAAACCTTTGAGTTATATATTTGGTCAGATTGTCCTTGGGGGTAAAGGGGGCGTTGCACGTTCCGGCGTGGTAGCTGCGGCGGCCTTAATCATGATCATGATTCCCATGATTTTATTTGTGTTATCTCAGAGTCGAGTCATTGAAACCATGAGTACTTCAGGTATGAAAGAATAGAGAAAGAGGTGAAAGCAGTGAGCAGGGCAAAAAAAGCAATGTTGGCGTTTAGCATGATGTTCTTGTTGTTCATAACAACCATGGAGGCCTATGCAACAACTTATGATACCTACATTTATTCTTTCTGGGGAAGGGCCATGCCGTCCACAGCGGCGTATACACCCTCTCGCATACTAAGAGGTGCAGATATAGGTGTGGAGCCATTTGTAGAACTGAGTGATGTAGCCGTTTTAGATGGAAAGATTTATCTGGTGGATGCAGGTTCCAATCGGGTTATCATCTGTGACCATCAGTGGCAAATGGTGAAGGAGATTAAGACCTTTGGTAAGGATGGGGGCGATTCCTTTAATAAACCTCAGGGCATTTTTATATCACAAAAGGATAAAATCTATGTTGCGGATTCAGGCAATGAGCGTATCCTCATCTTTGACGAAAACTTTGATGTTATACATGAGATAAGGAAACCGCCGTCCTCTTTTTTAGAAGACTTACCCTTTGTGCCGACAAAATTGGCAGTGGATAAAGCAGACCGTATCTACGTCATTGCAAAAGGTATCTATGAGGGTATTATTGAACTTGATTCAGGAGGAGCATTCAACCGATTTACAGGGGTGAATAAAGTATCCGTTAATCCTGTGGATTATTTCTGGAAAGTAATCGGTACCCAGAAACAGAAGGAACAGATGGCCTTATACATACCCACAGAATTTAGAAATATCGATATTGACCCGACGGGTTTTCTCTATACCATTTCCTTACCTAATAAAGAAGAATTAAAAACAATAACTAAAGACCCCATTAAACGGATTAATCCTAAAGGGGAAGACGTGCTGAGGCGAGAAGGTTATGTAGGGGTTGTGGGTGATATCCATGTAGGTACGGAGAAAATGACATCTTTTGTTGACGTGGTTGTGGATGATTCTGGTCGTTATAGTGGATTAGATGCAACACGAGGCCGTATCTTCACCTATGATGATGATGGGAATTTATTATACATATTTGGGGGCTTAGGCAATCAGATGGGTACATTCACACGGCCTGTAGCACTGGCTTATCATGGGCAGGATATCCTTGTTATGGATGGTACGTCCAATACCATAACCGTCTTTGAGCCTACAGCCTTTGGTTTACATGTCAATGCAGCCACACGTCACCAATATGTTGGCAATTATGAAGAAGCGGCTTCCTATTGGGAAAAAGTGAATGCCTTAGATACGAATTATGATTTAGCTTATGTGGGCATAGGGAAAGCCCTATACCGCAATAAGCAATATAAGGAAGCCTGTTACTATTTTAAACAGGGCAGTCAAAAAGAGTATTATGGGATGGCCTATCAGAAGTACCGAAAAGAAGTGCTTAGAAGATGGTTTGGACCTGTTATGACCCTGGTTATCCTTGGGATTTTGCTAGGGTTGTTATGGCGGCTATTTAAAAGGAGGGGAAGTAGACAATGCTAAAAGATTTTATTCAGTTTCCATGGTACATTGTGACCCATCCCATTGAAGGTTTTTATGACATGAAATTTGAAAAAAAGGGACGTTTAACAGTTGCTTTAACCTTCATTGGCCTCATGGCACTGGTGAATATATTCGGGCTTCTCTACACAGGTTTTATGGTGAATCATTATAACCCCTTTTTTATGAACAGTATCATGCAGATTATCTATACCATCATGCCATTGCTGTTATTTTGTATCGGTAATTGGTCCATTACAACGTTAGTGGATGGAAAAGGAAAATTTAAAGAAATCGTCATGGTTGTTGGTTATGCTGCATTTCCATATCTCATCGTGACCATCCTGAACATGGTCTACAGTAATTTTATTACCCCCAGTGAAGCCGCTTTTTATTACTTTTTTAGGACATTTGCTTATGGCATCATGCTGTTTCTATTATTTACAGGGACCATGGTGATTCATGAATTTACTGTAAAGCGGGAAATGGTTACGGTAATACTGACTTTAATTGCCATGGCTGTGATTATATTTGTGGCACTTTTATTCTTTAGTGTCATTCAGCAGATCCAAGGTTTTATGTATTCCATCTATAAAGAACTTACATTAAGGATGTAGCGGCCATGTGAGGTGATGGATGTTCAGTCAAGGAAGGAAAGAAGGTGTTTTACATATGAGATGGAAACAACGGGGTATGACGGCCCTATGTATCATCATGGTGGTCATGTTATCCATGCCAATGATGGCTTATGGTAGTGATAATACCCAACAAGAAGTCATGATAAAGGAGAAATCCCTTCAACCGATGATGGAGGTGGGCAGTAATGCATCCGTACGTTTATATTTTAATCCCCTAACGACAGAAATCGTGGTGGAACATAAGGCAAGCGGTTACCGCTGGTATTCCAATCCAGAGTATACGGGCAAGAAGCCTTCTGGTAAAGCAGCTGATTATATGAAGTCACAGGTGATTATCAACTATCTGACGGATAAAGGCCAGGTCATTCCCATTGATAATTATACCTATAGTGTGAAAGGCAAACAGTTTACCTATGAAGTTATTCCAGGTGGTGTTCAAGTACGTTATGCCATTGGTGACCATAATAAAACCATTGACTCTTTCCCAAAGAAAATGTCAGGTGAACGGATGCGAGGACTTATCTTGGATAAAGTGGATGAAAAAGATCAGAAATACATCCATCGTTTATACCGTTATGACGAAGGGGAAGACAGATATTATGCCCGTAAAACCGGTGAGCAAGTGAATACCATGTCTCGGATAGAAATTAAGAAATTATCAGCCATCATGTATGATAGAGCAGGTTATACCCTAGAAGAACTTGCGAAGGATAATATAGAACATGGTGAAGAAGCCATACCAAGCAGGCCCCAGTTTACCATAACGCTGGCCTATATATTAGACGATGAAGGTCTGGTGGTCCGTGTCCTTAACCAAGAGACCACTTTTGATGAGAAGTATCCCATAGAGTCCATTGGGTTACTGGATTATTTTGGCGCAACGACCCTAGCCGATGAAGGGTATATGGTTATACCCGATGGCTCAGGTGCTTTAATTTATTTGAATAATGGTAAATCCACTGAACGCCGTTACAGTCAGAAGCTTTTTGGTGTGGATGAAGGGCTGGATGAACCAGAAAAAGCGCCTATAACAGAGAAGGCATCCCTTCCCATATTCGGCACATGTACAACCGAAGGTGGCTTTCTAGGTGTGATTGAACAAGGCGCTTCCATGGCGACCATCCATGCAGATGTAAGTGGGCGTTTGGATTTATGCAATAGGATATCCAGCCAGTTTCATTATAAAAATACGGGTATTATGGCCTTAGTCGGCAAAGAAAGTAAGCAAGAATTATTTGTTTGGAGTAAGCAAACCTATGAGCAAGACATCCAGTTACGCTATTTTTTCTTGGATAGCAGCCAGGCCAACTATAGTGAGATGGCTAAGGTCTATCAGGCGTATTTGGTGGAGGAACATCATTTGCAGCCTGTCCAGAAACAGACAAAACCGCCTTTTTTCCTCGATATCCTTGGTTCCTATACGAAAAAGTCATTCTTCTTAGGTATTCCCTATCAAGCGGTAAAATCCTTGACAACGTTTAAGGAAGCGAAAAGCCTATTAGAACAATTAACGGACCAAGGTGTTGAAGACATCGTTTTACGCTATAAGGGATGGTTTAATAAAGGCATGCATCATACCATGCCTAAGAAGGTGAAGGTGGACCGTGTTTTAGGAGGTACAAAAGGTTTGAAAGACCTTCTGGCTTATGGGCAAGCACATGGCACCACTATCTATCCCGATGTAGCTTTCAAAGTTGTTTATCATGATAATTGGTACTTTAGTCCAAGAAAAGATGGGGCGAGATTTTTAGACGGTCGCATTGCCATGGGGTATCCCTATAACCTAGCCAGTCAGTATCAAGACCCTACAGGGGAAGCTTTTTGGTATATTGCTCCTAGGATCATAGGCAACGTAGTCGATGGTTTTACTAAAGCATTTTCCAAGTTAAAAATCCAGAACCTAGCGTTAAGGGATTTAGGCCGTGCGTTACATACGGATTTTAGAAATAAGGATGGATTGAGGGATGCATCAGTAGCCGTGGATGAAGATGCTATGGAGGAATTAAGTCATAAGTTCAATCTCTTAATGGATTATCCCAATAGCTATGCCCTTCCATTTACCAAGTATGGGGTGAATATCCCTTTTAAGAGCAGCGGGTTTAATATTGTGGATGCGGATATTCCGTTTTATCAACTGGTGATTAACGGTTATATACCTTACGCAGCACCATCAGCCAATATGAACAATCATATACCTATAGACACCTATTTTATGCGATGTTTGGAGTCCGGTTCTGGGTTGCATTTTACATGGACATATGACAATACCCATGCATTAAAGCAAACGGCTTTTAATAGGTATCATTCAACCTATTATAAACAGTCTTTTGATCAAGCTGTAGATTTATATAGCAGATATGAAGCCGTCATGGATCAGATACAGGATACAGGGCTAAAAGAACATCGTTTGTTAGATAATGGCTTACGTATGACCGTGTATCAGGATGGTACAGCCATTGTGTTTAATTATACCCATCAACCATTAACATATAATGGACACACCATTAAGTCAAAAGCATATAAAATCATAGGAAAGGAGGGGGCACATGATTAGTCGTATCAAGGCATTACCATATCGGACTAAGAAACAGTTGTGGGGTGTGCTCTTTGTAGCCCCATGGCTTCTAGGCTTTATTTATTTCTTTGTGAAGCCCATGATCCAATCCTTTATCTATAGTTTTTCAGTCATTAACCCCTCCACATCAGGTATGGATATCACATGGATTGGGTGGGGGAATTATGGGAAAGCGTTGTTTGAACATGTGGATTTTAACCGGCGGTTAGTGGAATCCATCATGGAAGTACTGGTGAACCTGCCTGTCATTCTTATTTTTAGTTTACTGGTGGCTGTGCTTCTTAATGGCAAGTTTCCAGGGAGGGGTATAGCCCGAGCCATTTTCTTCATCCCTGTCATCATCACCTCAGGTTCTGTTGCCACAACCTTGTCCGGTGGCGGCGAGTTTTTGAGAGGTGTTATGTCCGAATCAAGCTCAGGGTCCAGTATATTTCAGATGAGTGAATTCTTGATACGTTCAGGTATGCCCCATCTGTTTATTGACTTCTTAAAAAGTGTGGTGGATACCATACATGAAGTGGTTTCATACTCGGGTGTACAGATTTTAATTTTCTTATCAGGCTTACAAGCCATATCGCCAGAGTTGTATGAAGCATCTAGAATAGAAGGTGCAACCAGCTATGAAATTTTCTGGAAGATTACGTTACCCATGGTGTCGCCCTTGATATTAACCAATACGGTTTTTACCATTGTTGAACTATTTGTAAGAAGCACCGTAACAGAAACCATCGAGAATACGGCTTTTTCTGGCAGTAATTTTGGGCTAGGTGCTTCCATGGCTTGGATTTATTTTGTCGCTATTGGCATTTTATTAGGTATCGTCATGTACATCTTATCCAAGGGGGTGTTCTATGATGAATAAGTTAAAGAGGTTCATGAGGAAGTTTGGTCAACTTTCCTTCATCAAAAGGTGTTTGGTCAATATCATTCGAGGTGTCCTTCTCATAGGCTTATGTTTTATCATCATGTATCCTTTGATTCAGCTTTTATCCTTAGTGTTTATGGATTTAGGAGATGCCAATAACCCAAGGATTATATGGATTCCCAAGAACTTAACCTTAACCAATGTTAAACTGGCCATGGAGATATTGGATTATCCTACATCCTTAGCCACCACATTTGTTTTTTCATTGGTGATGATGGTGTTACAGACCATTATTTGTGGGTTAGCAGGTTACGGTTTTGCCAGGTTGACGTTTCGAGGGAGCCATCTCTTGTTTGCTGGTGTCATTGCAACCATATTGGTGCCGCCTCAAACCATTATTTTACCCATGTATTTGAATTTTAAGGACTTTGATATATTAGGGTTATTTCAATTATTTACAGGATCAAAAGTGAACCTGCTTAATTCACCTTGGTCCATGGTGGTTTTGGCCATGACGGGTATGGGTATTAAATCGGGCTTGTACATTTATATTTTCAGGCAGTTTTTTAAAGGCTTACCAAAAGCCCTTGAAGAAGCGGCATTAATTGATGGAGCAGGCGTGGTCAAAACATTTTTTCACATCATGGTACCTTGCGCCAAATCCCCTGCCATAACGGTCATGTTATTCTCCTTTGTGTGGCAATGGAATGATACCTTCTTCTCTTCCCTCTTTTATGGTAAAGGCAATTTACTTTCTTTAAAGCTTGGGAAGCTTGGCACACACTTAAAAGGGGCAATATTGTCTGTTCTTAAGATTGTCGTGGGAGATGATATGAAGGTAAGCCCTGTTTTAGAGTCCTTGGTAGCCAATGCAGCCATTCTGCTGGTTGTTTTGCCATTACTTATACTATATTTATTTGCTCAAAAACAATTTGTAACCGGTATTGAAAAATCAGGCATTAAGGGTTGACACATTCAAATAACAGTAACGATTGCAACCTGATTGATAATAGAGGAGGAAGAAACAATGAAATATCAAATCAAAGGCAGTGCTTTAAGGAATATACCGTGGGAAGACCGTCCAGAAGGTGAAAAAGGTGTTATATGGCGTTCGCCTCATAATCCCATTATACCAAGAGACTTACTGCCAACATCCAATAGTATATTTAACAGCGCTGTTGTACCCTATGAAGGTGCCTATGCAGGTGTGTTCAGATGTGATAATACCAACAGGGAAATGCGCATACATAGTGGTAGAAGTAAGGATGGTATTCATTGGGACATTGATGAGAAACCCATTACGTTCCAATGTGATGACCCTGAAATAGGTCTTTTCCAGTATGCCTACGACCCAAGGGTATGTTTTATTGAAGACCGTTACTATGTCACATGGTGCAATGGCTATCATGGACCTACCATTGGTGTAGCGTATACCCATGATTTTAAGACCTTTCACCAGCTAGAAAATGCATTTTTACCTTATAATCGCAACGGTGTCATGTTCCCAAGAAAAATCAATGGTAAGTTTGCCATGTTGAGCCGACCCAGCGATACAGGACATACGCCTTTTGGTGATATCTTCTATAGTGAAAGCCCCGATATGGTTTATTGGGGAAAACACCGGCATGTGATGGGAAGGCGACATGCTTGGGAGAGTACTAAAATTGGAGCAGGCCCCGTACCCATCGAAACATCAGAAGGCTGGCTGCTGATTTATCATGGTGTCTTAACGTCCTGTAATGGTTATGTGTATAGTTTTGGAGCCGCTTTACTTGATCTTGATGAGCCATGGAAGGTACTTGCTCGAGGGAAGGCATACCTGCTGTCCCCTCAGAAACAATACGAGCTCATGGGAGATGTACCCAATGTAACCTTCCCCTGTGCGGCTTTGGTTGATTCGGACACCAATCGTATCGCCATCTATTATGGTGCAGCAGATACATCCACTGCCATTGCTTATGGTTACGTGGACGATATCATTGACCATATAAGAAATAATTGCTAAAGGGTTGGAGAATCGTGCTGTTGTATGAGGTAGAGCTTATTATTTATCCCAGTATGTGATAAAATAACGTTATTATAAAGAAAATCATCATTCTAACATAAAGTTTATTCATGATGGTTATAGAAATAAGCAATGGATAACAGGATAGAGTTACGTATCACTGTCTATTATTCTTATCCTAAGTTATACAAGATAGGGGTTAACTGTAAAAAATTGGAGGGAAAATATGAAAATCGGTTTAAGTAGTTATAGTTTAGTTTCTTTAATTAATAGTGGGGAGATGACCATTCTAGAAGCCATTGATTGGATTGGGGCTCATGGGGGTGAGCATGTTGAAATCGTACCTTTTGGTTTTGACCTTGTGAACAACCCATCCCTTATTGACGATATACGTGAAAAAGCGAAAGAAGTAGGTATTGATATTTCTAATTATGCTATTTTAGCGAATTTAGTACCTGAAACAGAAGAAGCCTATGAAAAAGAGATTGCTCGGGTTATGGGTGAAGTGGACATTGCAAACCGTTTGGGGGTTAAGTTGATGCGCCATGATGTCTCATCCTTTAGACGGCCCCTTGATACATGTACGGTATCTTATTTTGAAAAAGATTTCCCTAGGATGGTTGAAGCTTGCAGGCGAATTGCTGATTATGCCGCACAATATGGTATAACAACCACAGTGGAAAACCATGGTTTTTATGTGAATGGTAGTGACCGGGTGATACGATTAATTGAAGCCGTTGATCGACCTAATTTTGGTATGACCCTTGATGTAGGCAATTTCCTCTGTGTGGATGAACCCTCAGAAGTGGGGGTTAAGAAAGCAGTAAATTATGCCAAGATGGTTCATTTAAAAGATTTTTATACAAGAAAGGTATCTAGGATGCCAGGTATGGGAGGCCTATTCCGATGTGATTCCGGTCATTGGTTCAAGACCTACTGCGGTAATCTTTTAAGAGGTGCCATTATTGGCCAAGGGGATTTGGACCTATGGGAATCATTAGCCACAATCAAAGAATCCGGATATGACGGGTATATATCTGTTGAGTTCGAAGGATTAGAAGATTGTATCATGGGTTCCGAAGTAGGTATGCGCACAGGTAAACTTATTTGGAAAGAGGTATAAGGCGTAAAAAGTAAAATTTTCTCTTGCTAAAAACCTTTTTATGATATCATATGACGATATTGTAGAAGGGTTTTTTGTTAATTATGGAATGTAATCATTAAAATCATATACTCATTTTAAATAACCATTTAAATTTGGTTTTAGGGAATATTTAGCGAAAAAGGGAATAAATGTTAAAGACTGTCAATTTTTGAAGAAATAAAAAATTAAAAAATTATATTTTTATTGAAAATATATTTCAAAAATGTTGCAAAAGGGTTATAATAAGATAGTGTTAATTATTTTGTTCTGAATTTGCCAACCTAATCCCATTTTTTTATAGGCCCACGTAAGTTAATAGAAACTTACAGTGGGCTATTTTTATTCTTATCGGAAAGTCCTCTAAGTTTAGCATATGAAATAGAAGCGTTTTCATATGCGTCAAGGAAACTTTCCTAACGCAACAACTTGCTTCGCAAGACGCCACGTAGTCGCTTTGTTCTCCATACTTTCTAGCCATCATGAATGAACTTCTTTTCAAAGCTTCAATTGTCTATGAAGCTAATCATATATGCTTATCCTTATATGCTTTAAGGGCTTTTGCTAATTGGTCTGGACATGAAGTGAGTCTTGGCCCACAGGATAAACCATCCAGACGCTTGATGACGTCGTCAATATCCATTCCTTCAATTAAGCTGCTGATGCCAGAAAGGTTACCTGCACAGCCAGCCGTGAATTGAACATTCTTAACCTTACGGTCTTCCACTTCAAATGCGATTTGCTTAGCACATGTTCCTGATGTTTTATATTCATACATATGTATCGTCCTTCCTTACTTAATCCACTGCTACATCCAATTCAAAATCAATTCAGTATACCACACATCCCCATAATCAATCAAATGACAAGGGGACGTTTCGTTTGTCATGTTTTTGGTAGGTTATTAAATGTTGTGGTTAATGGTAAGCAAGTTAAGCGTGTGTTTCCCATTATGACAAGGGGACGTTTCGCGCGTCATATTCTATGTACATATCATGGTATTAGAACATAATGTTTATATTCAAGTAACTAATAACTAGATATACTAGTCTTTTTGCTGGAGAGGGAAAAGGATAACAAACAAAACGTACTATTCATAATAAAAATACTATACTTGTTTTTTGAAGAAGTAGCATGACAAGGGGACGTTTCGCGTGTCATATTCTATGTACATATCATGGTATTAGAACATAATGCTTATATTTAAGTAGCTAATAACTAGATATACTAATCTTTTTGCTGGAGAGGGAAAAGGATAACAAGCAAAACGTACTATTAATAATAAAAAAACTATACTCATTATTTGAAGAAATAGGAGTAATATGACAAACGAAACGTCCCCTTGTCATCATACCCTTGTCATAATCAATGGCTATACATGTACAAAAGCTATCGTATACCACCCATCAAAATAATCAATTAAATGATAAGGAGTCGTTTGGAGACTAGTGAAAAAGTCAATATAAAAAAATTCCCAACTGTAGTATAATATAGGTACGACTAATAAAAATGACAAGGGGACGTTTCCTGTGTCATGGGCGAAGTACATATTTTGGTATTAGAGCATAATGACTACATATAAATGAAGAGTAGATATTCATATTTTTTTTGTAGAAGAAGGAATATAAGATGACAAAGGAAACGTCCCCGTGTCATACGAAAGAAGGAATTTGATGACAAGGGAAACGTCCCCGTGTCATGAAGGATATGGAGGAAAGTGATGAGAATAGTTGGTATTATAGGTGCTATGGATGAGGAAGTAGATGTGTTGAAGGAGCAAATGGAAGTGGCGTGCATTGAGGAACAAGCCAGTTTGGCCTTCTACGTGGGTAAATTATTTGGACAACAAGCTGTTGTGGTACGTTGTGGTATTGGGAAAGTTAATGCAGCCATATGTACCCAGATTATGATTGATAAGTTCAATGTGGATATGGTCATTAATACAGGGGTAGCAGGAGCCTTAAGCCATACATTAAATATTGGCGACATTGTTATATCAAAAGATACGTTGCAATATGATATGGACGCCACTGGCTTTGGTTATAAGCTAGGGGAAATCCCCCGTATGGATGAGAGTTGTTTTGTAGCAGATGCTTGCTTGGTTGCGTTAGCACAAAAGGCTTCGGAAAGCATTGATACGGAGACTAATGTTTTTGTGGAACGGATTGTAACGGGGGATCAATTTATTTCTGATTCAGATAAAAAAGAAGCTCTGATTAAGACTTTTGGAGGGTTTTGCACAGAGATGGAGGGTGCGTCTATCGGTCAAGTTTGCTATCTTAATAAGATGCCTTATGTGGTCATACGTTCTATATCGGATAAAGCGGATCAATCAGCAGAGATGAATTATGCCGAATTTGTAGAGGTAGCAGTACATAATTCCACGAAAATGATCGAAGGCATGCTTCATTTACTATAATTGTAAAAAATTTACATATATCCCTTTCCAATAGGACAAGTTTGATGTATAATAATTGTAAATAATTGGAAGAGGGGGATCTTTTCATGTATACATTAATTAACAATATTGTATGTATAGGGTTACTAGTCATATTTCTTGTGGGGGTATTTAGTTGTCTAACGGCAAATAATAAATACAATGGCATACTCAAAACGGTTGATGGAAAATTTATGGACAAGGATGTATTAATGATTGAACATACATACCGTCATCTTGTGGTATCAGGTAGAAAGCCGCTGAATACTAAGATTTTTGTTGAGAAAAATCTTTATGGTATTAAGGTGAATAAAGTACCGATTTATATTCTAGAAGATCTAGCTGTTAATACCCTCTATTGTACAATCTTAGTTGGGTTGACCTTTACTTTTTTGGAAATAGCTTTGATGAGTAAAATGGAAGTTAAGCAGTTACAAAGTGTGCTGTTATGTGGTATAGTAGGACTTATACTAGGAGTCTTGTTATTAGGTGTTCGTATGGTATGTCGGTTGGAAGATAAGAAAGAAATTGCTACCATATACATGTGTAATCATCTTGATAACGAGTTAAAAATTGTTATGGATGGAGTTAAGATTGCTAATGAAGGTTATGGTAAAAATAAGAAAGATAAAAAGATTCGTAAGATTCGCAAAGGGCTTTTTAAAGGTCTTAAAACTAGCCATGAACATGGCGACTCTCGGGTTGAATATCTACGACCAAGTGCAAAAGTTTCAAAAAAAAGAGCCAATAAATCCGTAATGGATGAGGATTTTCTTGATGATGTTATCAAAGAATTAATGTCTTAAGTGATAGGCATACAATTACTGAAAAGCCGTAAATGCCGTGCTATGCACGGTATTTTTGTTACTTTATAGGATCGTTCTTAATTTAATAAATGAGATAGTGGCAAGGATACTTTCTTAACGAAACAATTTACTTCACAAGTCGCCACGTAGTCGCCTTGTTCTAGAAAATAAAAAAATAAATGGAGTTTAAGTTAAACGGTATATTCTAAGATGCTTTTACTTATACTTAAATTGGTACGACCGATAAAAAATAGTAAAACAGTAAATAATAGACAATTAATACTTGATAATAATAATTATCATGTTATAATAATTGTTGTAGGTGTTTTTGGTATATTGTCCCATGATGATAACAAAGACACGCTAGATTTGTGTAACATATTGCGTTAACTATATATGGTAAATAATGAACTAATTCATAAGGAGGAAAAAAGATGCGTGTAAATCTACCTGTTACAAACGATCATGGCTTTTTTGAGTTTAGGCTTGAAAGTATTGGCGGTTTGGGAGCCAATCTTTGCGGTAAAATTTTGGGTGAGCTAGGGGCGCTATATCTTGGACTTAACAGTTCAAACTTCGCAAGCTATGGCTCAGAAAAAAGAGGCACACCAGTCAAATCTTTTGTAAGATATTGCGATCCAGAAAAAGTAATAAGAATCAACAGTCCTGTGGAGAAACCTCATGTATTGGGTATCTTTCATGAAAGATTAGCTGGCAAAATACCAGTCATGGCAGGTGTTGATGAACAAACAATGGTGGTGATTAATACCAACGATGACCCAGATTACGTAAGGGATCATCTTAAAATGCATGCAGGCACATTAGCTTGTATTGATGCTTTACAAATTGCATTGGAAGAAAACACCCGAATTAATATGGTGATGTTAGGTGCCATTGCCAAAGTAGCTGGATTCATTCCTTTAGATGTGCTTGAGGAAGCCGTTCGAAATACCATCGGTAAAAAATACCCAGCAGCATTAAAAGGTAATCTAGCTGGTGTGAAACGTGGTTATGAAGAATTAAGCTTAACCAAATATGACAATGATGGCAAGTATCCCTATAGAGAATATGAAGAAGTAAAAAGAGATTGGGGATATGCCAATGCACCCATCGGCGGTGTGAATACCGTACCCGGCAGCACAGCATCCAATGATTTAACCGCTAGTCGTGAAGGGTATGTGCCTTTATTCCACGTTGAAAAATGTATCAATTGTGGTCTATGTGATACCACATGTCCAGATATGGTATATCAATTTGTAGAAGGCGAGTACAGGGGAAAACCATCCATGGTGAATAAAGGTCCTGATTATCACCATTGTAAAGGCTGTCTAAGATGTGTTGAGGTCTGTCCAACAGCTGCCCTTACAGCAGAACTGGAGAGAGACCACGATATATGGAACATACATGTGCGAAATAAAGATTTGATTGTAGAGTCCATGGAATTTGAAGATACTGGGGCGAATTCCATCGTGAATACGGAAAGCGGCAATTAAGCAAGATACCTGATAGATAATGGATAAAAGCTAGTGAATCGAATAAGATAATACATGAAGGAGGATCCAAGAATGGTAGAACAGAACATTGTTTTTGATAGTGGAAATGAGCTGGCGGCTTATGCTGCTAAACAGATAAATTACCATGTCATGGGTTATTATCCCATAACCCCATCAACAAAAATTGCAGAACATCTTGATTTATTAAAAGCAGAAGGCGAGCATGAGGTTGTCATGATACCAGGTGATGGTGAACATGGTGCAGCAGGTATTTGTTATGGTGCTACTGCTGGTGGTGGACGTGTTTTTAATGCCACATCTGCCAATGGTTTATTATATGCTTTGGAGCAATTACCTGTACAGTCAGGTACACGATTACCCATGGTACTTAACGTTGTATGTCGGACGGTGTCCGGTCCCCTTTCTATAAAAGGTGATCATAGCGATATTATGTATACCCTCAATGCGGGCTGGGTTATTCTATTTGCAAAAGACCCTCAAAGGGTGTACGACATGAATATCTGTGCATTAAAAATTGCTGAAAAAGTAAAACTGCCTGTTATCGTTGCTTTCGATGGTTTCTTTACAAGCCATCAGAAAAGAAGAGCAAACGTATTTGCTCATGATGAGGATGTGCAAAAGTTTATTGGTGAATACCATGCAGAACATCATTTGCTTGACCCTGATAAACCCGTTACCATGGGTTCATACATGAATGAGCCTGACCTGATTAATAATAAATTCCAATTGCATGAAGCCATGGAAGAAGCAAGAGGTGTCATAAAAGACGTACTTAAGGAATACGGCGAACTATCCGGCAGAGCCTATGACGTTGTTGAAGGCTATAAGATGGAAGATGCAGAAGCCGCATTATTTATTATAGGTTCCAGTTATGATACAGCCATTGCTGCTGTTGATGAGCTAAGAAAAGAAGGTAAAAAAGTAGGTGTATTTGCAGTTAATGCCCTAAGACCTTGGTACAAAGAGGACATCTATGATATGGTGAAAAACACCAAAGCCATCGTCGTAGCGGATCGTCAAGATAGTTATGGTGGTAATGGTGGAAATTTATCTATTGAGTTAAAAGCAACCCTTCAAGATTTTAAATCCAATATTGAAGTGGCAACATTGGTTTATGGTCTAAGTGGTAAAGATTTCTATATAGAAGATGCTGTGGATATGCTCAATCGTGCACTGGATATAGCCAAGAGTCAGAAAGTAGAAAATCGATTTGATTATTTTGGGAACTATCCAGGGAAAGAAGATTACGAACCTACACAGTTATTTGACCCCATTACCAAAGAACAGTCTTCTCCTGGTGTGACTACCGTCATAGAAGATGAAAAGACAGGTCAATACAAAGTAAAAGGCGGCGTGCCAAAGAATGCTACCAAGATGCCAAAAAGATGGGGACCAGGTCATGGTGCATGTCCAGGTTGTGGTATTCCCGTTAATGTTAATTTATTACTAAAAGGTATTGAAGGCAATGTGGTATTGCTGTTCCAAACAGGCTGCGGTATGGTTGTTACAACGGCTTATCCTCAGACAGCATTTAGAGTAAGTTATGTTCACAACCTCTTCCAAAATGGTGGTGCAACATTATCTGGACTTGTTGAAATGTTCCATGAGAAGCAAAGAAGGGGCGAAATACCAGAAGGTGATGATTTCACATTTATCATGATTAGTGGTGATGGTGGTCTTGATATTGGTATGGGACCAGCCCTGGGAGCAGCACTTCGTAACCATAGAATGATTATTATGGAGTACGATAATGGTGGTTATATGAATACAGGTTACCAGCTGTCCTACTCAACGCCAAAAGGTGCTAAGACATCCACATCCCATGTGGGGCCTGCACAAGCAGGGAAATCTTTTACCAATAAAGATACACCCATGCTTTTTGCAGCAACGGGTATTCCATATGTGGCTACCGTTGCAGAATTCTTGCCAGCTGATTTTATTAAAAAGGCAGCTAAGGCTCAGAAGTATGCCACCGAGCATGGCCTAGCATTTATAAAAGCTTTATCCGCTTGTCCACTCAATTGGGGTGACGAACCTCGTTATGAACGAAGTGTTATTGAAGCCGGTGTAAATAGCTGTTATCATCCACTTTACGAAATTGAGAATGGTATTACCACCATTACCTATAACCCTGAAGATAAGGATAAGCGCATCCCTATGGGTGATTTCTTCAAGATGATGGGCAGAACCAAGCATTTAGTGAAGCCTCAATATGAAGAACTGCTAAAAGAAATCCAACAAGAAGTGGATGGAAGATGGGAAAGATTAAAGGCTAGAAACGACAGCCCTGTGTTATAGAGAAATATAATAGATCATTTTCCATAAGTTGAAAATTAAATAGTCATGTAGCATAAAGGTACGCGATAGAAGGATAACTTTTATCGCGTACCTTTTGTATTGTTTTTTAGAAATAGTTACTCTCTATACTTTACTTGTTATAAGTCACTTCAACCATGATGTCTTGATTATAATTGCCAAAACCTTTACCAAAAAGGGTGATACCACCTACATGATTAGCGTCCTCAGGAACAGCTATTCGTAGTGTTAGGTTATGGTTAGCGCTTATAGGCAAAGCATCCAACGTAACATCAGACATTTTGGTACCATCAACATAAGTGCCTGTTTGATTAATGCAGATGGTTTTTAATAAACCATATTCGGTTCCTCTTGTCCACCAATCAGGTGTATAGATGCCCTTTTTACCGCCAAAATCCCCAGGGCTTGTCCAGAAACCAAGGGATACATCATCTAAATAGAAATAAATATCCGAAGGGTAATCTGCTTTATACCCAGGAAACTCAGAGCATAATTCCAGTGATATCATAAGGGATGTCACGGGACTGTTGTGTGAGAAGATATAGCCAGGTATGGTGTATTCTACAAAGCCCTGTGCAAACCAAAGTAAATGAGCATGGACATGATTAGGATCGCTGAAGTATCGGGGATCGTCCACCATGCCTATAAGTTGTTCTGGAGATGCCATGCCACATGTAGGTGCCACCTGATAGTTGGTGAATTGGCCTACAGGTATGGCTATGGATGATGTGGGCATGGACGCTTTCTCTTTTGAATCAAAAAGAAGGGATATTTCATTGACTGCAAGGGAACACTTTTTTTGCAAACCTCTTTTGCCTGGACTTAACTCACTTTTTATAACATGGGCATCTTCTAGAGCGTTAATATGCCGTGTAATAATGGTTGATGAAACACTCAGCATAGAAGCAAGCTCCCCAATATTTCTTGGTTGTATAGCCAGTAATTCCACGATCTTTAGTTTTGTTTCAGAAGAAAAACATTGAAAAAATTTTAGATTCTTGGATGAAACATGTATCTTCATAAGGCTCTCCTTTTTCTTAACATCCTATAGCACTTATTATATGACGCAGATGGTTTTACGTCAATTTATGAGACGTATCACAGATGTTTTGCTACCGTAATGGTGACAACGTGTTATCTTTTTTTTATATGGTTTACGTAGCGCATACATGTCCTCATTATAGCATAATAGAGTTAAGAAGCCTATGATGAAAGAGGTGATACGTGTTTTACATTTTTATTGACAAATCCATGGTTTCATATTATGATAATAGCATAACTAAAACATTAATTAATGAACTAATAAGTTTATAAAAGGAGGTTATACCATGACTTTAAAGGAAAAAGTACCTCGTCCAGAGCATCCAAGACCTGATTTTAAGCGGGAGCAATGGATGAATCTAAATGGTACGTGGGGTTTTGAGATGGATTTTAGTAAAAGTGGCATGGATAGAAAACAATACGAAAGTAAAAGCTTATCAGGACAAATTACAGTACCTTTTTGTCCAGAAAGCCCTTTATCAAGAATAGGTTATACGGATTTTATCCCTGCCGTATGGTATCAACGGGAGTTTGTGTTACCAGAGGCATGGGTAGAGAAACGGGTAATCTTACATTTTGGAGCTGCTGATTATGACACACAGGTTTGGGTTAATGGTCATAAAGTTGGAAAACATAAAGGCGGTTACAGTTCCTTTTCATGGGATATAACCGATTATGTACAAGAAGGCGATAATGACCTGATGGTCTACGTAGAAGACGATACAAGATCACAGACTCAGCCTTCTGGAAAACAAAGTGCTTATTACGAATCCTTTAGTTGCTTTTACACAAGGACAACAGGTATTTGGCAAACCGTCTGGTTGGAATGTGTACCCCTAACGTATATAAAAGGGATGAAAGTATACCCCAATGTTCATGACGTATGTGTAGGGATTAAAGGCACCATATGTGGTATGAGTAAGGATAAGGAAATAAGAGTCAAAGCTTCTTATGAAGGCAAAGAAGTAGGGGAAGCAGTAAAGCGTCTTAGCGGTTCCACTTTTACGCTAGATGTGCCTTTGTCAGAAAAACATGTGTGGGAACCCGGTCATGGCCGTCTCTATGATATGACCATTCAGATCGTAAACCATGGTGAAGTAGTGGATGAAGTGTTTAGTTATTTCGGATTGAGGCAAATAGACGTTATAAAAAATCAGATACATCTTAATCATCAATCTGTTTTTCAGCGACTGGTATTGGATCAAGGTTTTTATGCAGATGGTATTTACACAGCCCCTACAGAAGATCATTTAAAACAAGATATACAGATAGCCATGGATATGGGTTTTAATGGCGCACGTTTACATGAAAAAATCTTTGAACCCCTATTTTTATATTGGGCAGACCGTATGGGTTATATGGTATGGGGAGAGTACCCTAATTGGGGTCTAGACATATCTTCTGGAGAGGGGCTTAAACATTCGTTAGGTGAGTGGATGGAAGCATTAGAAAGAGATTTTAACCATCCATCAATTATAGGCTGGTGTTTCTATAATGAAACCGAAAACAACCAAGATGATGATGTGGTTGCCCTCATGTATAAGATGACCAAACAGTATGATACAACACGACCTGTTATTGATACTAGTGGATGGCATCATGTGATGACCGATATCTATGATGTCCATGACTATACCCAAGATGTGGAAATATTTAAGACGTTTCTTGAGCCATTAAACCATGACGGTATTCCTGAAGAAAATAGAGAAAAACAACAGTATAAGCCAGGCATGCCATTTTTTATGAGTGAGTACGGAGGCATAAAGTGGGCTGTAGGTGAAGATAATGGATGGGGATACGGTGATGCACCCAAAACAAAAGATGCATTTATTGAAAGATACAAAGGCCTCACAGAAGCATTATTATTCAATAAAGGTGTTTGTGCTTTCTGCTACACCCAGTTGTACGATGTGGAGCAAGAAGTTAATGGATTGTATACCTATGCACATAGGCAGCCGAAATTTGATCCAGAGATTATTAAAGAAATTAACCAGCAGAAGGCTGCAATTGAAGCATAATACGAAATTATATGCAACGAACGTACCCCATTTATAAGCAGATAATAAGATGGGAATGTTGGAAGTTAGTAAGTTATCGTCCATCATAGTGGTGAAACAAATCTAAATGTTATATTACTCGTTAAAACCGTACTCTTTTCTTGTCCTTTAGGAAAGTTCTCAAATTAACAAATGAAGTAGGAGCTTTCTCATTTGAGCTAAGGAAACTTTCTACCGATAAATTCACTTTACAAAATGAGAAATAGTGTTTTGATGTAGAGGTCTTCGCCACACAAGAAAAGAGTAGGTCTTTTATTTGCCCAAGCATCACATATCAGCTTATGGGTTCAAGCTCTGTTTTTCTTTGATTAAGCGTTTGAACTCTTTATCAAGGTTTTGATAAGCTTCACTATCAGAGGCCAAGTGGCTTAATTCACCCAAGATGGTGGTGATACGATTTTCGATAATCATACGCCGTTTTGTTAAGTCTTGGTCTATCTGTTCTTGGGGTATGCTTTTGGTTTCTTTGCGGGTCATATATGCCTTAAAGGTGTACTCTGAACGCATGATGCGGTTATCTTTGAAGTAGAGCACCTTATCACATAGTTTTTCTAATAAATAGCGGTCGTGTGAAACCATGATAATGGTACCGTTGTAATCACTAAGAGTCTTTTCAAGCATTTCCCTGGTGTGTAGGTCCAGATGATTAGTGGGTTCATCCAGTATAAGGATATTATTATCCGATAAGACCATACTTGCAATTTTTAAACGGGTTTTTTCGCCCACGCTCAGGTCTTTTACCTTGGTAACCATCATTTTTTTGGTGAAACCCATATTGGTGAGCAAGGTTCTTGTTAAGCCTTGTTCTTTATTGTTATGGTAGGAAAAATACTCAACAACCCTAAGATCTTTATCCATGTCACCCACATCTTGACTGAGGTAAGCAACTTTCAGATTTGGATTTACCCTAAGATGACCTGATGTTGGTACTATCTCATCTAATATAAGCTTAATCAGCGTTGTTTTACCACAGCCATTCTTCCCAAAGAGTGCAATTTTTTCTCCGGATTTTACATAAAATGAACTATTGGAAAAAAGGACTTTGTCATGAAAGGTCATGGCTAAATTATCTGCTTCAAGAACTTTTGCACTTTTAGATGTAGGGTTAAAATGGAAGGTAATGGTCTGTTCTTCCTTTGGTTTAACAACACCCTCTACCCGAGATTTTTCGAGTTTTTTAACACGGGATTTAACGGCTTTATCTTTTTTCTTAGCACGTGCACGAAATTTTTCTTTTAATCCCATTTTAGAGGAGGTACTATTCTTTTGTTTCTTCGTGGAATCCCGATGACCTTTTTCGGCCCACTCATGTAATTGTTTAATATCCCGATCAAGGGCTTTTCGGTATTTTTCTTCTTCTTGGTATTGACGAAGCTGGCTTTCACGTCTGAACTTCTTTTCTTCATAGTAAGCGGTATAGTTCCCTTTGTAGGATGTGGTCAACCCTTCTTCAATTTCAATGATTCTTTGACAAACCTGGTCCATAAAATAGCGGTCATGGGATATAAGAATAACGGTTCCAACAAACTGGTGAAGGGCTTTAATCAGCCATTGTACCCCATCATAATCCATGTGGTTGGTGGGTTCATCTAAGATTAGGACACTTGGGTTGGTTGCCCAAATCTGAGAGAGCACCAGTTTGGTTTTTTCGCCACCACTCAGTTTGGATAGTCTAGTCTGATTCATGTCCATGGTTGTATCCATCCCCAATTTATGAGAGGTTTCAAAGAAATTCTGAATATGGCTGGCATCATGTGCGTTCACTAAAGCATTGAAAGATTCTTCCGTGTAATAGGATGATTGACGAAGATACCCAATAGTATGGGTTTTATCGTGCCACATAAGTTGGCCATCATCCATGGATATGTCATCAGCTATGATGTTCACAAGGGTTGTTTTACCAGCCCCATTATTTCCAACAATCCCCACACATTCACCTGTTACAATATGAAAATTCACGTCTTTTAAAATGAGACGGTCTTGGTATTCTTTTTTAATATGATTGGCTTTTAATAATAACGACATATGGTTTTCCTCCTAACAATGACTTATCCAAGTATTTGATGGTAGACATACAGGGCTAATCATACAGCATTTACAGACCTCACCATTAAAAAAAGCCATAAGTTGATCGAGTCAACCTATAGCTTATTATTCTATAAATAATCCCACTTGGAGGGATATGCGTAATATGCCAATATTAAGGGTCACCGTAAGATACGATGTAGGATGATTTCCATTCATTATTTTTAGCCATGCATGCACAAACATACCTATAATCCGATATAAGACTAGGATAAGCGTGTATACATTTTCAAAATTTCTATCAAGAAATTTTATATTCAGTTCATCTGACTAAGCTAAAAATATATTAATCATCTTATTCTCCTTTTCTTTTTTCAAGATAATGTTATAGTATCAAGAGTTATTTTATTTGTCAAGGTCAAAGTTCTATTTGTTCATGTGGTGATGATATGAGGAAGTTAGGTAAGCATCAAACCCAAGTGTATTTACACTACATCTGTATCATTAGGGTAAGCAATCTTTAATGAGGTAGATATATGACTAGCTTTAATGGGAGTCAGTGATGATAGATTTAAGCTTGTTCTAGAACCTTAGACTTCATGTAAAAAGTCTTAAGAAAACTTGTATATAATACGGAAAAAAATAAATAATAGTTAACATAAACAACTTGAAAGCCATTCTAAAAATAAATAATCGTTTTGCAATAAAAAATCAACCAGCAGTATGATAGACATGATGTAGCAATAAGGAGGCTTTTCATATTACAAGCTTCATAAGATGTTAATGATTTCAAGAAAATGCGAACATATGTTTGCATTCTTTTTGTTCATTTGGTATAATTGGTATGGGTGATATTAATGAAAGATAATGTTTTAAGAAAGTTACAAGTTTTGGCGGATGCAGCTAAGTATGATGTCTCTTGTGCATCAAGCGGTGTTAGTAAGAATAATACAGGTACAATAGGCAATTCATCAGCAGCAGGTATTTGTCATACATGGTCTGCCGATGGGCGTTGTGTATCTTTGCTTAAAATATTACTGACGAATTATTGTGTATATGATTGTGAGTATTGCGTTAACCGATTGAGTAATGATGTGGCTAGAGCCAGTTTTACCGCTGAAGAAGTAGCTGAGCTGACCATTGAATTCTATCGACGCAACTACATTGAAGGGTTATTTTTAAGTTCGGCAGTCGAGAAGAATCCTAATCATACCATGGAGAAGATTGTAAAGACGCTGCTTATTCTTCGGCATCAATACAAGTTTTCAGGGTATATTCATGTGAAGGCTATACCAGGAGCGGACAAATTATTGGTTCAACAGGCTGGGGAGCTGGCGGACCGTATGAGTGTCAATATTGAATTGCCTACAGAAAAGGGGCTTCAGTTATTAGCCCCTCAGAAGTCCATGAAAAAGATGTTTCTACCCATGAAACAGATAAAAGATCAAATAACACAGTCAAAAGAAGAACGCATGCATTTTAGGCATGCCAAACGATTCGTTCCTGCTGGACAATCCACTCAGATGATTGTGGGTGCTACCAATGAAAGCGATTTATCCATGCTTACCATCACCGACCAACTCTATCAGAATTTTTCCCTTAAACGGGTGTATTTTTCTGCTTATGTGCCTGTTAATCGGGGAGGTAATCTGCCAGCATTAAGTACAGCACCTCCTATGTTAAGGGAACATCGGTTGTATCAAGCAGATTGGCTATTACGTTTTTATCAGTTTGACGCAAAGGAGCTGCTCGATGAAAGGGAGCCCAACTTTGATTTGGATTTTGATCCTAAGATGATTTGGGCATTACGCCACATTCATGAATTTCCAAAAGAAATTAATACGGTTCCTTATAATGAACTACTGCGTATACCAGGTCTTGGGATGACATCAGCTAAACGTATTTTCAAACAACGTAAGGTACGTGCCATTACCTATGACGACCTTAAGAAAATTGGCGTTGTTTTAAAACGTGCAAAGTTTTTCATCACCTGTAATGGTCAGTTCTATGGTGTTAAGAGTATGGAACCCGATTCTATAAAAGAGATCCTAAGACCTGCTCAGCCTTTTGAGCAACTACAATTACAGCTGCCATAAGACGTTAGCACGCTTATGATTAGATTGATAACATGAATGGATGGGATAATCATGATCTATTTGCATGATGGTACATTTAATGGGTTATTAACGTGTGTGTATGCCCATTATTATGATAAAGCAGCAGAAGGCATTTATAGTGAAGGGACTTATGAACTAAGCCTCGTTGATGATAAGAAACGTCTAGTGACAGATGTAGATAAGGCCAAGAAGGTCTATAACGCCATTATGACGAAGATTTCTGATGAGGCTATGAGTCATGTCTATCATACTTTTTTATCCTCTGACTATCATAAGGATTGTTATCTTTTAAGATATCTTCAATTAGGATTTAAGATGGGGTATAAGATTGATTACCATCGCACCCATCAAGATGTGATCATGGTTCATAAATTGTCTGCAAAAGTCACAAAAGAACGGCACCTTTTTCTTGGTACTTTACGTTTTCAAGAAGTGGGTAAAGGCCTCTATGCACCATTGGCTCCAGATCATGACATCATTGAATTATTAGCTAGTCATTTTGCAGACCGCTTGAAACATGAGCAATTCATTATTCATGACCGAAAAAGGAACAAAGCCGTTATATACAATACCAAGGCATGGTTTATTACAGAATTTACTTATGAAGAAGAAGTGAAAGTATCTGAGCGGGAGAAGCAATTCCAGGACATGTGGAAGGGCTATTTTGAACATATCAGTATTAAAGAAAGAGAAAATCTAAGATTACAGCGGCAATTTGTACCTGTACGGTATCGCCAACATATTGTTGAATTTGGTGACTAGCCTAACAAGATAAGGGTCATCTTACGACGTTAAGAAACTATCCCTAATTCTATGTTTCATAAGACAACCCATCTCCATGTTAAGGTTATAGCGCTTGTACGCCTTCTTCACCGGTGCGAATCTTTATTACATTTTCTACAGGATAGATGAAAATCTTGCCATCACCTATTTGACCCGTCTTAAGTACCTTCTTCGTCGTATCAACCACATCTTCTACAGGTACTTCGCACACCACAATTTCTATTTTTACTTTTGGAAGCAAATTCACCGTTAGTGGAACGCCTCTATAGGTTTCAGTGATACCTTTTTGCATACCACAGCCAAGGACGTGTGTTACGGTCATGCCTGTTATACCAATGTCATGTAACGCATCTTTCAATTCTTCAAATTTTGATGGTCGTGTAATGATATCAATCTTAGTCATGTTACTCAAGGTACTACCTCCTTATCATCCTTTTCATTGTTTAAGCTGATTTTTATAGGTTAATATAAGCTGAAATACCATGTTCCATAGCATCAAGACCGTTTATCTCTGTATGTTCTTTTACCCTCAGACCGATGAGTTTCTTAATAACACTAAAGGTAATGAAGGAAAGCATAAGTGCAGTAGCGATGCTTGTACCAACACCAATCACTTGAATGCCCAATTGACTGAACCCACCACCATAGAATAGACCGTCCTTTACAGAAAATAGACCAACAGCAATGGTACCCAGCGCACCGCATATGCCATGCACGGATATTGCCCCAACAGGGTCGTCTATTTTCATCTTTTGCTCAAAAAATTCTACGGATAAAATCATGACCACACCGCTTGTTATACCAATAATAATACTGGCAATATAAGAGACTTCATTAGCTCCTGCCGTAATACCCACTAAACCGGCTAAAGCACCATTAAGGGTAAGAGGGACATCTGGATTTTTATAACGTATTAAACTAAAGACTAAGCTGGAAAAAGTAGCTGCTGCACCACTGAGTAGTGTTGTTATGGCAGCATGGATGGTGGTACCGTCTGTAATATCCAAGGTACTACCTGGATTAAAACCGAACCAGCCAAACCAGAGAATCAAAACCCCTAAAGCACCTAGTGGTATATTGTGACCAGGTATGGCAATGATTTTGTCTTTTTTGTATTTTCCAGATCGAGGGCCAACCATATAAGCACCTATAAGAGCACTCATGCCACCCACTGTATGTACGGCTGTTCCACCTGCAAAATCTCTAAAGCCTAACTGGGATAAGAAACCGCCACCCCATATCCAATGGCCAATGAGCGGATAAATCACAATGGTAGCTACAAAACAAAAGAGAATATACGAGGTAAACTTGGTTCTTTCTGCCATAGCTCCTGATACAATTGTAGCACAAGTAGCAGCAAAAATGGCTTGAAAAAAGAAAAAAGATTCAAAAGCAATACCATTTATGGTTTCAGGTCGACCAATGAGCATGAACATATCAGAGCCAATAATACCGCCTACATCTGATCCGAACATAATGGCATAGCCAATAATAAAATAACACAGAACACCAATAGAAACGGTGATAAAGTTTTTCATGATGATATTGACCGCATTTTTAGATTGGGTAAAACCTACCTCCACCATAGCAAAACCAGCATGCATAAGAAATACAAAAATACCTGCAACAAGAACCCACATGGAGTTTATGATATACGTTACATCCATCTTAATAGTCATCCTTTCGAAATAAAATGTCGAGTTACTGCATCTCAATCGGTTGTCTCCGGAATACAACCACCTAATCATGTATACAATCTGTCATATGTCTTAGACATGTTAGCCATACAACAAAAAAAGTCCACACGTCATTCTATGACGCGTGAACTTCATTGCTCACGAAATACATCCATGCTCACCAGCTGTGTCATCAAGCTGAACACCCTTCATTGGGTTAATGAGTTGAATTATTAAAGATTATACAGAATGAAATGGGGTCTGTCAATCTATTTTTGTAAATTCAGCATTTATCGTTCCATTTTTGAGGTTGTTTTTTCAAAGTAAGGTGCTTCAAACATGAGGGAGCGAAGCTTTATGTTAACTTTTATAAGGAAATTGTCTAGAAAAATTGTAGACCTATCATCCTAGAGGTTGGCCAAATAAAAAGCATCGATATAGTGTATATCGATGCTTATATAAAGGATGAGGGGGGAGTATTTATATGTAAGAGGTATCTTACAATAACTATAATAATATAAAAATATGTATAAGACATGTTGATACTGTTAACATTATGTGAACAAACAATGGTAAAGCTTTTATGTTAACAGATATCTCATATACCCGTTCCCTATTATTCTAAGTCTTTGTTCAGTAGCACCATGTGACAATGATCTTCCCATACACCGTTTATCTGAAGGTATTTTTTGGATATCCCTTCGTTCTCGAAGCCCAGACCTTTTACTAAACCAATAGAAGGAAGATTCCTTGGCATAATGTTGGCTTCAATACGGTGAAGTTTGTATTCATCAAATATAATAGAGATGCCTTTTTGAAGTGCTTCTGTCATATACCCTTTTCTCAGCTCATCCTTATCCAGTTTATAGCCTAAAAAGCATGATTTAAAGCAGCCCCTCACAATATTAGTAAAGGCAAGTGTGCCAATTGTCTTGTGATACAGCGTATCCTCTTTCTTAAACAACCATAATCGAAGCATGGACAACTCATTGATCAGATCCATTTCTTTTTTTATGGATTTCTTGTGATAGATAGACTCATAAAAAACAGGAGGGCGCTCTGGTTCAAAGGCCTTCAAAAATTCTTTATTACGAGAATAATAGTTCAGTACTTGCTTTGTAAACGTTGTGTCAATGGTTCTTAAAATTAGTCGGTCGGTTTCATATATTCTTTTCATATCTTTCCTCTCATGACTCCAATAAAAAACTTAACCTAAACTTCTCACCACTAATACGTTCAAATAACTCACCGTATGGATAACGTCCTGATGGGGATATGACTTCATCTTTTAAAAATTCACCAAAGGCTTTGGGATTATCTGCAACGTTCTTAACACCGTATCGCTTCTTAAATACTTTTTTCAGCATGGCACATGTCACATCGCCCATGAAGTAATTGTGAAGATAGATAGGGTGTGATGTAAAATGGATGATATAAGCCCAAGGTGGCGTATCCATAAATGGTTCTTCATCGAACAACTCTTTGTAGATACGCCAGTACATACCGTATATATCATGAAGAGATGTCAATTCTGAACGATAAAATTCCTGATCAAAAAGTATACGAAAAATATCTCTAAATCTATTAAGTCTATTATAGGCTTTTAGTCCATGGAATTCTTCTTCAATACCTTCTTGACTTAATAAATCGTCATAAAATAGTTTATCCGTAATAAAGCCCTGAAACAGGTTAGCAATACCTTCCGATATAATGCCACTGACACCTCGGTTTAGCATGATGTCATCTGGACTTAATAAGAAAGAATGAATACCATGACCTGTTTCGTGTAATAGTACATTATATTCATTATATTTATCTTTTACATTGGCTAATATACGGGAATCCTTTCCCGTTTCGATTGGAAAGTTATAACCCCATTCCGATTTATTCGTTCTAGGAAATACATCATATGTGATGTTATAAGACGTTAAGTCAATACCAAACTTATCAAAGAAGTTCACCAAATGCGTATAAAAGTGAGTCATATTGGTTGGTGTATTAAGGGTTGGTGCAATCTTTGATAAGACATAAGCTTCGTCCCATGGGTAGATGACGGTATCCTTTAGATACTTTTTAGCCATGTCTTCTCGATTTTTTTTGATTTCTGGTAGAAGTTCGTTTAGTTCTTCTCGCCAACTATCAAATAAGGTTGGTTCCAGTTCACATTCATCCAATTTATAATCAACAAAATCTTTGAAACCATTGAGTGAGGCTAATTCTTTCCGCATGTTGATTAAGTCTAAAAAGCCAGCTTCATAGAGGGGTTCGTTAATTTGATTATAAGCCATGTATGCGGCTTTTCTTTTCTCACGATCCTCTTCCGTGGTGAGTATCTGTTGAATCTCCACACTGGATATCTCACGGCCATTTAAAACACTTCTATGGGTATTGATGACCTGCATGAGCTCATTTTGTTTCTTGCTGATTTTTAATTGTAAAGCATTAACAGCTTCCGATTGATGAAAGGGCTGAAATTCTTTTTTTAACAACATCAGTTCCCGTTTTTCTTTTGGTGTTACTTCCCCCTCAAGAGCTTTTAGGATGGTGTCATAATGAGCCTTGTTTTCTAAATGCTTCACAATCGCTTCATAAGCTTCGTTTACCCCTTGATCAAACCCTGTTGTATAAGCCACCCAAGATAACTGGCTATATGTTACCTCTAACTGATGCAAGGTGTTAGAGATATCGTGTATAGTTGCCATGTACCATTCTCTCCCTTCATGTACAGATTTATTATATTATTATAGTATATTCTTCCATAATTGAAAAGATTTAGCTGCCCCGTTATCTAAAAAACCCCCTTAACATGTCTATTATGTTAAAGGGGCTGGTATTACATGAACCGATTAGGCTTAAAAACCTTATGGTACAAATGAAGCAAGAATGAAAGCATATAAGCAATATAGACAGACATAAATAATTCTTCAATGACCCGTGGAATCCAAAATGCTATAAATGCTTTTTGTGATAATGCTGGTATAAATATCCGTAGAATCTGTGTATTAAGGGTTGTGACGATAAGACCTGATATACCAACAGATATCAGCAGTTTCAGAAAATTATCGTGCACATAATTAGCTGTTAACTTTTTTTTCATCACATAATCAACAAATAAAAGTAAGAAACCCACAGCAGCAGTTACTTCTAGTCCTAGTGTGGTAAAAGCTTTGTTTTTACCTAAACCAAGTAAATAGCTGGCATATCCGTTATCAGGTAAGAAAGTAACCATGATATGATTAAATATACCAAGCATACCCATAGCACCAAATAGGACGATACAGGTTGTCTGTAAACGCTTCACATTAACTTTTCGAAAGGTTATCCAAAAAATAGGCGTTAAAACACCACCAAGGATAGCTGTCACAGTAAACCATGGGATATATGCCCCTTGAGGTCTAAGTAAATACCCAATAATATCCCCTAAACCGCCTGCAATACCACCAACTAAAGGGCCGAATAAGATACCTGGCATCCCAGTAAATGGTCCAGAGAAACTGATGCGGATAGCTGGTGCACCGGCTATATAAATATAAGTGCTGCTAATCAGTTTAACAACTTGAGCAATAGCAATAAGTAAACCTGTCTGTACGATAATAGCAATCAAATCGCGTGTTGCGTATTTTTTATTCAATGATATGTCCTCCTTTTAATGTCATTCAATAAAGCTACTTCGGCTAAAGGAGCAACACCACATCGTTTTTTGTATATTTATGCATCAACAAAAAACCTCCCTTCTTTTTATATAATCGTATTGGTTACATAAAAAGAAAAAAGGTTCTATCATCTTTTTCTCTATGCAACAGCGGAAGCAATATTACACCGCAAGCTTACTGCTTTTCGTTTAGAGGCAACTTCCCATCCTCTAACACTTAACGCGCAATATCTACTCTGCTACAATACACATGTATTATATACAAAAATGAACCAAATGTCCATATGCAATAGTCAACAATGTTTTAAATTAAACAAATAAAAGATTATTTTAATTAAATATGATAAGATATGGTTTTTTAATTGTTTTCTTTGTTAATCCATAAGATAGGATAATATTACTATTTGATAGACCCTCAAGAATCTTATACTATAAATGGGGAGGTGATTATATTGGAACATAATAAGTCGTTAGATGAATCTGTAATGTTAGCAAAAAAAAATATACATATAAGAAATGAACTTATTGAACAATATAAGCCTTTTATAGCCTCAACTGTTCAACAAAAAATAGGCCGTTATGTGGCATATGGCAGGGATGAGGAATTATCCATTGCTTTAATGGCATTTAATGAAGCCATTGACAGTTACGATACAAGTAAAGGCAGCTTTCTTTCCTTTGGCAAACTGGTCATTAGTCGAAGACTCATTGACTATGCAAGAAAAAAACACCATGAAGATGGTGAGATTCTATTAGAAAAACAGGATATGCCAACAGCCATTGATGTATACAATCAGAAAAGTATAGAAGCCTATAACATGAAATCACAAAACGAATTAAGACAATTAGAAATTATCCAGTACCAAGAAGAATTAAAACGGTGGGGCATTGACTTTGAACAGTTGGTTCGGCACTCACCTAAACATAAAAAGACCAGAAGATTGTATAAAGACATAGCAGCATACGTCACGTTGGATTCCACCCTCATGACGTACATACATCATCATAAACGCTTACCCATACAAAAAATCGTAGAGAAAATGAAAGTACACCGAAAGAAAGTAGAACGTGGTCGAATATATATAATAGCCCTGATCATCATCCAAGTAGGGGACTACCAATTGTTAAAAGAATACATATAGGAGGTGACAATATGCGAGCCGTTGTCATGGAAATAAAAGATAAACATGTTATCGTCATGACCCGTGATGGTCAATTCAAGAAAATAAAGAAGCCTCAAGAGAACCTTATCATCGGTATGGAGATAACCCTTCCAGTAGGGGTACAGCAGAATATTCGAAGAATAGCAGCCATTCTTGTTATTGTCATCTTAATGAGCGGATTGGGTGTTAGTGCCTATGCATATTATACACCTTATGGCTATGTTAATCTGGATATAAACCCTAACATTGAAATCATCTATAATCGATTTAATCGGGTATTGAAGATGAATGGCTTAAATGAAGATGGGAAAAATCTTGTCAATAACATGACCCGCTATAAATATACAAAAGTGGAAGACACCATGAGTAAAATTATCCATAAAACCTTTGAAGAAGAGCAGGTAGAAGATAGTCATGTCCTCATCACCTATGATCACATGGACCATCATACAATGGATATATTGAAAGAGGCTTTAGAAGAGGATAGTCAAGTAGATGTCCATACAATAAGGATGTCAACCAATGACTATGAAGAAGTGAAAAATAGAGGAGAATCACTAGGAAAAGCTATCTTAATAGAAAATATCATGGGAAATCATACAGATTATGAACCAAAAGAATTGGAGCAGAAACCAATAGAAGCACTTATTGAAATAGCTGAGGATATTGTTGAAAAGGAAAAAGACACCATGGAAGAAGAATCCATTCTTGAGCCTCAGCCTAATAAGCAGAAAGAAGATAAATCTAAGGAAAAGATGAAAGAAGATAGTAGACGTTTGGATAAAAAAACGGATAAAAACAAAGTAAATAAGCAGGCTAAGGATACCATAAAGGTTGAATCAGAGGATATATTAGAAGAAATAGAGACACCTAATAGACGCCAGAAAGCGTTTAGTGAAGATGATGAGGACGATAAAGATAAGGATAAAAAAGAGGTCCTAGAGCAAAGTAATAAAAAATCTAAAAAAGATAGCCGTCTCAAAGAAAGAGCAGATGAAGAAGAAAAAGGAAAGGATAAGAATAAAAGTAAAAGAGTCCGTGAGAAAGATGAAGAAGATGAAGAAGAAGATGATGATGAAGACACCAAAGAAGACAGAAAGCAAAACAGTAAATATAATGAGAGTAAAGACAATAATAGAAGAAAAGAAAGGGTTGAAGAGTGGGAAGAAGATAGGGAAGATCATGAAGACGATGATCATGAAGATGATGATCATATAAAAACCAGATACAATAAAGGCAACAAGAGAAATCCCAGAAACAAACAGAATCAGCAGGAGAGAAAAAAGGATTAAGACACCAAAAGAGAAAAAAATAAATAAAATATAAAAATACCCCTATATTGGTAAAATATTGTACGAATAGATATAATGCCCAAACATAAAAACTTAGGAGGTATTATAGTGAAGAAGTTTAGAAGCATGAGAATAATTGGATTGATACTGGTAGTGTCATTACTATTATCAAATGTAGCCATGGCAAAGAGAGACGACAACAAAGGAAGAGATAAGAGTAGTTATACAAGTTGGAATAAGAAGTGGGAACACAAGAATACAAAAAGATTTGATGATGTGGACAAGCAGTATTGGGCAAATCAATACATTGAAAGAATGGCTGCCAAAAATCTTATTATGGGTGATGGCAACGGTAGATTTAACCCCTATCAATCAACCAAAAATATTGAAGCCATTGCCATGATTATTCGTATTATGGGATGGGAAGATGAGGCAAAAGCCATTAAAAAACTTCCAGATGGTTTCAAACATTTAAAAGTACCTAAATGGTCCATTGGATACATTGTCTTAGCATACAAAAAAGGCCTCATTAATGATGCTGAGATTGAGTTTTTTAATGCTGATGAATCCATTAAACGCTATGTGGTTGCAAAATATATAATAAGAGCTTTAGGGATGGAAGAAGAAGCACTAGCGAGTATGGATAAACCCCTTGACTATAAAGATGCAGGTTCCATACCACTAGGAAACAGTGGTTACATCTACTTAATTAGTAAGCTGGAATTAATGTCAGGTTATAAAAACAAATTTAGACCTAATGCTATTTTTTCAAGAGCTGAGATGGCAACACTTTTTTCTAGATTAGATGATAAAATAGAAAGTGAAGATGATAAAGTAGAGATGGGTGAATATGTACAAGTTGTCAATGGTATTATCACAATCACAAAGGATGGCGGACAAGAACGCTATTTACTCAGTGAGAATGTGCTGATTTATGATATGGATGGCAAAGAAATTGCAATTAGTGACCTTCAAGTGGGTTCTACATTACAACTTGAGTTTTATGACCATAAAGTGGTTTACATAGAAACCATAGAGAAAGAAACGGATAAGATTTTACAGATGTATGATGGCAATGTTATCAAGGTGGTAGAAGCTGCCAATGAAAGCATCATAACCATTCTAGATGATGGCGTAACTAGATCATTTGTATTGGGTAATGAAACCGTGATTAAAAAAGAAGGTCACAGCGGTGTGTTACAAGTGAGTGACATTAAAATTAACGACATGGTAAAAATCATTGAAATCACAGAAGGAAACCATGTGATGATTACAGAGGTTGAAATACAAGTGAGTGAACCTATCACCACAGTATACGAAGGTCCAGTGTATGCTTTGACTGAAACAACAACCGATAAGTTAATCACCATTCTAAAGGATAATAAAGAAAAAACATTTGTCATTAAGGATGAAACGGTGATTAAAGTGGAAGGTAAAGATGAAACCGTTGAAGTCAGTGACATCAACATTGGCGATACTGTGAAAATTACAGAAGTGGAAGACCATGATGCCGTAACTGTGACAGAAATTGAAATACAAGTGGAAGAACCTGTTACCCAATACTATGAAGGACAAGTTATTTCCCTTGCAGAGACAACCACGGAATATCTTATAACCATTCGTGTAGCTAACGTGGAAAAAACCTTTGCCGTTGGCGAAGACGTGGTCATGAAGCGAGAAGATTCAAATGAGACAATAACCATTGATGACATCGCTATTAATGATGATGTTAAGATAACAGAAGTGACTGTAGGTGATGATGCAAATGTCACTGAAATAACGCTTTTGGATGATTAAATAGCTTACTCCTCTACTATAAAAATATACATATAAAAAAATCCTCCTGTTATATTAGGGAGGATTTTTTTCTGTTATGCAAGGGATTTTTCCTTATGATGAACTTTGATTTTTTTCCCATACTTCTTGTATGAAAGGATGAGCAATACCAAAGGAATGACAATCTGAAAAGGGATAACATAATAGGGGTATATCTCCGTCGTCCAGTTCAGCTTATCCAGCAAATTTTCATGTAACCATATCGATAATGGTACAACGATTGTAATCAATGGTAATACAAATGGCTTGTGGTCATCGACATTTAAAAGTTGAGCGATTCCTTTCACAGATGCGTATATACATATAATATATTTAAATGTTCCTCCAATGATTAACGTGATTAAAATAAGTGGGCCAATGGATAGATTTGTAACACGGCTTATTGTTGTATTAATGGCGTATATATTCCTTGAAAATTTGTCTGGCCCCAGTACCATTAGATTTTGTAAGAGCAACGTGAATAAAAGGAGACCGACTATTGCAAGGGCGATATACGAGGATTTAAATAAATATTTTGATTTATTGACTTTATCAAATATCATTAAAAAGATGACGGTCTCACCAAACGTATAGGTTAAATATAAAAAACCGATGTTTGTAATATCAGAAAAGTTACTTTCAAAAACGGGTAAAACATTATTAAAATCAAGGTATTTTAAAGGAATGATGATTAAAACAACAAGGGTAATACATAATGCTAAGGTTAATAGTTGATTGGTTCTAGCTATAACGATCAGCCCTTTTTTTACAGCATAAATAGCGGGTATGCTTAGACAACAGACAATGAAAATAAGGGGTGTTTCATGAAAATCTATGTTGGTTAGGTATTCCCCAAGGTCTCGAAGCACAAGAGCTGCTAGATGAATAAAATAACCCATATAGAATAAGCCGATAACACTGCCTAGATATTTTCCAAAAGTATCTTTTAAGATGTTAATAAGGTTCTTGGATGGATGTAATACACTTATAGCAACATATATGCTAATTAATAAAAAACCTCCTGCCCATCCTAATAGATAAGAAATCCATACATCTTGATAGACATGCTTACTTATATTGATAACATGTGACGTTCCAAATATGAATGTACCAATTAACATGGATAATTGATAACCGGATATTTTTGTGTTTTTAACCATGGCATCACCTCATAAAAAGACGCGTACGATATTCTCGATTACTCTAGATGGATTGAGTGTTTGATCTAACCTTTGCAATTGTATAATGGATAAACCTATACCGAGCAGAAAGATATAAGTAATCCATATCTTACCTTGTGTATGAGATTTCATTAATTCTACGATATCGACTATAAGGACAATAAAATAAATAATCATGATGATTGTCATGGGAAGAACCTCTTTCTATCTAACTTCTAAAGTTTTTTCAATAATACCTGTGTTGTTTAGTTTAAATGTAACCTCTATTTTAATAGGGGTGGTGCTAAAAACCTCATCCCAATTGTTTTTTATTTGCCGCCAAGCACCTAAATATTTCCTGTGAACAACTTCTCCAAAACCAAAAATATCGTTTTTATACTCCTTTTGTGCCTTCGTGATCACTTGATGTATTTCTTGTTTAATGACGTCTGCGGTTTCTTCTTCTAAGATATCAATCATCTCCTGGGTTGATAGATCCCCAATACCTTCTTGGTTTCCAATGGTTCCTTCTGATTTTACTTCTACTAACAGTAAGGTGTTTTCATCCTTTATGCGCACATCTATTTTACTTTTAGCTCGTAGTTGTTCAATGGCTATCATTTTTTCTCTATCAAGTGGATTCTCAATATTGATAATACCGCTTCCGGATTTGTTGAGTAGGTATTTCAATCCTTTCGTTTCACAAGGGCTTAGCCATCCAATCAACGTATCTTTCTCAAAAACAGCAGCGCCTTCTATTTTCATATCTTTTATGTTAAGGTCTGTGTCTTCATTAACAATCTCTATCACACTTGTGGTTAAATCATGTCCTGCTGAACTAAGTTGTTTTAGAACATCGATTAACTGGGATTTTAGAATGGCAAGATTGACACTGGAGGCCTCAACGATTTGTCGGATATGAGATGCTGGAACATTCTCTAGATCGCTTTTGGCATTGATAATATTCTTAGCAGTTGTTCCTTTGGCAATGATAACCATTGGTGTTAAGCTTGTTTCATGGTCTCTTTCAAAGAAATCCAGTACATCCTTGATGCCATCTTTTGCCAGTGTTTCACCAATAACGATTATCTGAATATGGCTGTAATAGGGTTTTCTATTGACTGTTGTAAATTGATTCCTAACGGCTTCATGAAGGGTTTCACCTCTGGAAGTATTGGTCCATACGGGTTCTTTACCTGTTTTGCTATCTTGTTCTTGACTCACTTCCGAAGGCTTGGTTAGCTGTAATGTAAGTTCTATTTCATCATCAGCAGTTTTATCCAGCCCTACCCCAGAAATAAAAGCTCTTTCCGTTAATTCTACATTATCCCAACATCCAGTTACCATGAACATAAGAAAAGGAATCATAAGGAGTAATAGTAACTTTTTAAACGTATTATGCATAATGAACCCTCTTTTTCTATTGACGTTTTTTCATGCGTGTTTTATTAGGATTATCCCCAATCAGAGACTTGGGCCGCTTAGTCATCATCCATATGGGTAACTTAATCACGGAATCCTTTAACTCATTTTTATGAAAAGGTGCTAAAGGCGACATATAGGGTACACCAAATGAACTTATGGAGCACATTTGTATAGACAGCAGCATGAGTATGATAATAATGCCTAAAAAGCCTAATATATTAGCAGCAAGCATGATGGTTAAACGAATCAAATGCACAGAATCTTGTATAGGGGGTATAATAAAACTACAGATACCTGTTAATGCAATAATAATGACCATTATATTGCTTACAAGGCTTGCATTAACAGCAGCTTCACCGATAATGAGAGCACCAACAATACTGATTGATTGTCCAAATGGTCGCGGCATTCGAATACCTGCTTCTTTTAATAATTCAAAAGCTGTTGTCATAAATAGTGCTTCTATGAACGGTGAGAAAGGTAGACCTTCTACGGAAGCAGCTATGGATAATAACAGTTTTAATGGTATTGAATTGGAATGAAAGGTGATGAGTGCTATATATACCCCTGGTGCAGATATGGTGATGATAAAGGCTAGTGTTCTAAGAATTCTATTAAGGGATCCTAAAAAGAATCTTGAATAATAATCGTCACTGGCTTGAATTGTTTCTGTAAATAAATAAGGCACAGTTAGAACAGTAGGTGTCCCATCACAAAAAATAGCTACTCTTCCTTCTAATATTTTGGCTGCTATTCTATCCGGTTTTTCCGAGTTCCCTATCGTTGGAAAGATTGAAAAAGGATTATCTTCAATAAATTGCTCCACATACCCTGAATCCAATATGGCATCGATTTTAATCTTTTTTAATCGACTTCTTACAGTCTTTATAATGTTATCATCAACAATACCTTTCAGATAACAAATCACAACGTTGGTATGACTTTGCTCCCCAATCCGATAATTTTCAATTTTTAAATTAGGGTTCTTAATCTTTCTGCGAAGCAGAGAAATATTGGTTTCCAATGATTCAATGAAGGATTCCCTGGGTCCCCTAACAGTTGATTCTGTAATGGGTTTATCAACATTTCTTTCACTCCATCCTTTTGTATCTACTTGAAGAGCCATGGCATTTCCTTCAATGTATATCAATGCATACCCATCAAGAATACCATTAATTGATTGTTCCAAATGCGTAACTTCTTTGATTTGAAAGGTAGGAAGTAAGTTTTCCATTAATATCTGGGGTAAAGTACGTTGATTAATAGTTTTATCCAAATCTGTTGTTCTTGAATAGATCATAATGGGTTTTAATATATCGGCGTTTAACCTTTGCTTATTAATTAACCCATTAATATAGACCACAACAATTTTATTGGCGTCATCACCTAATTGAACTTTTCTTAAGACCAGATCACCATAATCTTCAAATGTTTTATTTAAATACTCTATGAGTTCTTCCAGTGAAGTGGGTATATTTTGTGGGATATTAGAAACGCCACTAAGATTATCTTCGTCATGTGTTTGCTTATCATTTTCTAACCTTAATCGATAATAATGATATACCTTTGACAATTTTCTAAACATATTTTAGACCCTTCTTTTTTGCGATCATCATGCGTTTATTAGGAATACGATTACTTTTATTATGACTCCATTAAGGAATTATATTCCTTTTTTAGAAAGTCATCATGACAAGTATCATTTCTTAATAAAAAACCTCTACTATTACGGTGAATGAATAGTAGAGGTAATGATAAACATATGTCATTTTTCTAACATACAAGGCTTTCTCACTAAAGTAAAGGATTGTTCACAATACCAATAAACAATACCACACCCATTTGGGATGTGATGGTGAAGAGAAAAGGTCTATCCAATATCATTTCAGCTTTATCTTTTGGGAGTGCACTGCCACAATAATCTATTTGGGTGTAAGCAGAAGCTTCGCAACCCTTCTCATTAATAGCGATATGTGTGGATTGTAAGACATCTGAAATAAAAGCCATGTCGTCAGTTATATTGGAAAAATCAGCATCTGATTCAAAAGCTTTCTCTAAGCCCATGGATATAAGCGTTTCTTTTAAAGGTAATGTGGACCCGAAGCTAAATGTTGGCACTTGGAAAATGACTTCCCCATTCTTAACAACTTTAGATGAGCTATCTATACTTAAAAGTGAGGCAATTTTATCCTTTGTTGAAACAAGGTCGTAGATGTCTATACCATGGTCAGGTAAATAGAAGGTCATGGATGCACTATTTTTGAAATTCAGGCTTGCACTTGTGTAACCATCTCCCTCAATAAAACGGTGACTAGCGTATGTTTTGTTCATAAAATCACAGGTGACCTCTGTACCATCAAGGCAATAAAACACGTCTTCTTTAGTCTTATCTTCATCAAATTTACTTTGCCATTCATCATAGAAATATAGCGTATTGATAATGGACATGAGTTGATTAGACTTAATAGGAAGGGTTACATTAAGAGTCCCTCGTGTATTCTCAAACACCCAATCTGACATGAGCTTACTCGTTTCTTCTTCACTAAAATCAACGGAATACGTAGATGCATAGTAATGCTCTAAAGCATTGTTTATGTAGTCCTCTTTAAAAACAATATCTTGATCTAACCATAATGCGTTAGCTAACCACAGCTTCCCAATGGTGTTATCCGTATAAAGTAAGCGATGAAGATTACCAGACTCCCTCTGGAGTTCTTGTATACTTAATTTGTCTATATACATAGCCGATAGAAACTCTGTTTGGGTCTGACCCCTAGACCCGGACGCGGATAAAGCTAATGCCATGTATAAACTTAAGGGTGAGTACACCATATTCTCATGGTGATTGTTCGTATGGAATATGGAAGAGGTGGAGTGATAAGTAAAGTCTTGAATAGCTTCTATATAATCCATACTGACTTCATTGTCAGCACGTATTTTTTTATTTGCATCAAAATCGTCAAATGCTACACTGTTAGGGTATAACGCTTTTGCAACCAGACCTTTTTCATTATTGTTTATAGAAGTTTTTTGATTGCCTATACATGATGTTAGGTTAACAGATAAAAATACACACAAAAGGATGCTTAAATATTTTTTCATTTATACAACCCCTCCTAAATCTTTTATTTGGATATCTTCCATAAGAAAGAAAAATATGTTTGATTGATTAGACGGATATGGATTCAAACTTGTTCCATTATTTGCAAACAAAGTATATCATAATAAACATATTCTTTAAAATCTTAAATAAACATGCCCTAAAATAATCAAAAAAAAACTAAAATATGGTAACAACAGAAAAACCGCTTATTAAGCGGTTTTTCATGTTATCCTTCAGTACTTCGTAAACTATCAAACAATCCAATAGGCGATGTTGAATAATCCCTGTGTTCATTTCCCTCGTAGTTGAGGTGAGCTTCAATTTCGACAATGTTACTGATATCATGGTCGTAGGCTTTGATGTAGTCTGGTCGTCCGTCATCATCACGATATTCTAAGTACTCGTTTAAAATATCCTTAGCAGCAGTGTTATTGACTTGATTTCCGTAGATAAGTTGATATTCGTCCCTTGGCAAAGATAATGAAATGTGATAGCCGTCTTTTAAGCGAGTGCGTGTCTCAAAAATGCTATTGAGCATAAATCATCTCCCTTTCACAGAAATTGATAAGATACCGATGGCTGTGTATATTAGAAGAAAAAGCTTAAAATATGAGTTCGTCTACCATTAGTTTAACCATATTGACACCTATTATGTCTGTTTCTATGAAAGAATTTAGCCATACATAGCTGAAATAATGCGGATCTTATGATCCGGCGGTTATTCAATCTTTTTTTAGTAACTTCAACTAAGGAAGAATAAACTAGACCATGACAATACCTTATTCAATCCAATCTTATGAATTTGTGTGTTTTATTACCATTTTTTTAATGGTTAACAAAGACTATGAATTCTTTTTATCGTAAATGTTAACAATCCCTAACATATGGCAGTTTTTCATATTTTTACATTGTATTCATTTTAAATTTTGATATAATGAAAAACATATGAAGTGTCGAAAATTAAGGGACATGTCACATTATTATAGGGGGTACATACCATGAAAGCTATATTACAAACCTATAGAGATCGATTAATTAATCTAAGTGGTCGCAATCGAAGTCTTGTATTACGTAAAATACATAAGAAACGATCCTTTGACTTAGGAAGACTGTTACCTTTTATAGAGGATTTGGACAAGACGTTAATTGATTTCTTACTGAATCGAGAAAAAAACAAGAAGATTATTTTACAAGATCCTTATCGTGTGAGAAACGAAGCATTAAAAGCATTGGATAAGCGTAACCAAGAGGAACGAAAAAAGGAAATGTTAGCATTAGAGGAGACCATGAACGGTTTAACAGATGCGACAGAAGAAGAACACCAAGTTTTACAAAATAGAAAGCAAGCCATTCAAGAAAAATATGATATGGACCTGATTGCAGATAAGAAGTCATTAGATGATAAGATTGATACCATGACGGCCTATTCCAATCATATTAATTATTTGTTAAGAGAAATCAATGCAGTGGAAAAAGAGACAGGGAAATATGAGTTGTACCTTGGTTATCCTTTTGTTGAGGGACGGTGTAACGACCAATCTTTTGTAAGAGCACCCTTATTCCTGTTTCCTATTAAGCTAGAAAAAGTCAGTAACAGGTGGCAATTATCCAACATGGTGGAGCAGGAAGTGTTGATTAATAAAGTGTTTATCTTTGCATATGCCAAGTTTAATGATGTAAAGGTGACAGACATAGAGACAGAATACGCCTCACTGGAATGTTTTACAGAAGATGTGATAACGGGCTTATTGCATTACTTAGATGATAACAAAATACATATCGTTAATTCAGGGTCAAGAGCCATTGAAACGTTCAAGGACTATACCAATGCAACCATCCCTACGTACCAAGCAGGAGAATTGCAGTTAAAAAATTATATGGTTATGGGGCAATTTCCTCTATCCAACTCCATCTATACCGATTATCAAATCATGGAGCAGGAGGATTTGTATAATCATGCCCTAGAATCATTGCTAATGAACAAAAAGGAAGTAAAAGATGCAGAAGCTTTTGAAACCCAAACAGATGGGATGAAAGAAAATAAGACAAAACCTATCTCCGAAAAGGAAGTTTATTTTTTATCGTCTCTTGACCATAGCCAGGAAAATGCAGTTCAGAGCGTTAACGACCAACATCACATGGTCATCTATGGACCCCCTGGAACCGGAAAATCCCAAACCATTGCAAACATTATCTGTGATGCACTGGCAAAGGGTAAAAGAGTCCTTATGGTATCTCAAAAAAGAGCAGCTTTAGATGTCATCTATAATCGATTAGCAGACATCAACACGAAGATTGCGTTGGTTCATGACCATAATAAGGATAAGAAGAACTTCTATAAGAAAGTATGCGATTGCGTGGATCATAAAGCCATGGACTATGACCCATCACTTAATCTAAAAATAGATGATACAGCAACAGCTATTGATGAGAAGGTTAGCTACCTTGAGAAGATTGGGGGAACACTTCATGAAGAACGAGCATTTGGTATATCCCTTTATGAGATGTATACGAAGACCCAAGCCATTACGTCTACCCAAGACCCACGTTATCATGACTACCGTCTGTATCGAAAAGAAAACCCATTCCAAGGCTATACCTTTCATGAACTTGATGAAGCCAAGAGCCATCTTGTACAGAACACAATCAATATTAAGGCTTACATGGATTATCAGCATAAACGATTAGAGAACCCCATGTACGCTGCTTTTGATCGTTTATTAGATTTTGTGGAGATCCAAGATTTACAAGATCACATCATGGATATATTGGACATGATTAACCAGCATAAAGACGACATAGATATGGAAGATTATCAAACCTTAGGTTTACTGTATAAACAGCAGCATTTTCAGGTTAGCCAGAAAGACATTGAACAGTACGCCAAGGACGTGAATCATAAAAGGCATGGACATCTGGTGGAAGAAGATGAGGATAATAAGTGGTGGAACCCAGGATTCTGGCTTCATCACAGAGATATCAAAGAAACAAGAGAAAAGAACGCAAAGCAGTATGCAGCACATCAAGACGTATTGACCAATCGGTTTAGCCAGTATGGTCAGTGGAACAATGCTATCATACAAAAATGGATGCCCCTTCAAGCCATGATACGGGAAGAAGACTTCAATACGCTACGCCATCGGTTTGTGACAGAATGGGATATATCAAAGACCCTTGAGGATGTACAAGCAGCAGCAGGGCATCTTGACGTCTACATTCATTCAAAAAATCGTGTGGACAGTCTATCCCATCTTGAAGTCAAGATGCTTGATTATGCCATGCTTATCCATGACCAAGAAAAAGTTCTTGAAGAACAAGACCCTGATAATACAAGGGATCAAGAGATAGAACATGGCAGAGCCCTAGAAGATAAAATACAAGATACACTGGAGAACATCGTAGAATTTTCTACTTTAATGGCTATCCATGAAGTGGAAAAAACGAAAGAATACAATGAATTTTATCTCCATTTCTCCATGTATGACGATATGGTAAGCGCTATTAATCACCTGATGGAAGAGAAAAACGGACTCACCAGTGCGCTGATTAAAAGCAAGTGGAATGACCAGTTACAACTTTTTATTGATACACCTGTTTTCAAAGAATTTAAACGACAGGCAGAGAAAAAACGTAAGCTATGGCCTATTCGTAAATATGTGATCGAATTTCGTGAACTGCTGCTTACCGTTTTCCCTTGTTGGTTATTAAGTCCAGAAACGGTGTCAGACATTTTGCCGTTGGCAGAAGGTATGTTTGATATGGTTATATTTGATGAAGCGTCTCAGATGTATGTGGAAAATGCTATCCCTGCTATTTATCGAGGTAAAAAAGTGGTGGTTACCGGTGATGATAAACAGTTAAAACCAAGTGCCGCTTTTATGTCCCGTTATGATGATTATGACGAGGAAATGACCACCATTGAAACAGCGGCGGCTTTTGAAGAAGAAAGCCTTTTGGATCTTGCAAAAGTGAATTATCCCGATGTCCACTTGAATTATCACTACCGTTCCAGATATGAAGAACTTATTAACTTCTCCAATTATGCTTTTTACAATGGCCAGTTAAACATATCCCCTAACATTGAGAACAGTGGCACCCATAGGCCATCACCTATCGAACGGATCAAAGTAGAGGGTAAGTGGATTGAACGTAAAAACAACACAGAAGCCAGTAAAGTTGTCGATCTGGTAGATGACATTCTTCGAACAAGAAAACATGATGAAACCATCGGCATCATTACCTTTAACGTGACTCAGAAAGACTTGATTAGTGATCTATTGGATGCAAGAGGTAATTACGACAAAGACTTTAGAAAACGCTATCAAGAAGAAATTAACAGAAAAAAAGGAAATGAAGATGTCAGTTTATTTGTTAAGAACATTGAAAATGTCCAAGGTGATGAACGGGATATTATTATTTTCTCTATTGGCTATGCGCCCAATGAAGAAGGACGTCTATCTGTGAATTTTGGTGCTTTATCTCAAGATGGAGGCGAAAACAGACTGAATGTAGCCATTAGTCGTGCTAAGCAAAAAGTATATGTCATCACATCCATTGAGCCGGAGGCATTAAAGGTTGAAGAGACGAAGAATAGAGGAGCAAAGCTCTTCAAACAGTATCTGCAATATGCAAAAGAAATTGCTATAAGAGACGAGAAGGCATCCAAACAAGTACTGGAGCAATTAGTGTTGTCAGATAAAAAGAGAGAAAGCGGCCTCCATGAAGATGGTTTGATTGAACAGATGTACAGACGATTGAAAAAGGATGGCTATCAAGTAAAAAAACATGTGGGGGTATCGGATTACAAAATTGACTTAGCCCTGTATGATGAGGACAAGGGTGGCTACTTGTTAGGCATAGAGTGTGACGGTACATCCTATAGAGAACAATCCTCTACCAGAGAAAGGGATATTCATCGCAAGCGATTCTTGGCTTTCAGGGGTTGGCATTTGATGCGTATATGGAGTCTTGATTGGTGGAAAGATTCGGAACAAGTCATTCAGAATATTAAAGATGGGTTAGAAGCGATCAAGGAGCAGTTAGGGAATGAAGACATACCCCATTCTGACAAGATACCCTTAGAGGGTCAAGAAAAAACAACCATGGAAGCGGTAACCCCTGTTCATCCAGAATTGACCATATGGTTTGGGGACAAAGCTTACATTCAAGATAACATGTCCAAAGAAATGTTTGAGATTGAAATGGAGCCTAATCCTTATCATAAAGATACCATGAATCCTTTCTGTAAAGACCTTTTAGGCAGACGAATAGAGGAACGATTTGTGTATCAGGATTACGAGTATAAAGTAGTTGGTATTGATAAGAAATAAATGTTGGAGACAATTAAAAACACCTGCTATTCGTCTATACAATAAAGATTATACCTATTGATTCATCCTCTTTTATGTAAAAATCAAGAAAGTATGGTCCAAAGACCAGCGAGGTGAATAACATGAAAAAGCAGTTGAAAATGCGGGACAAATTTCTGGCAGCTATATTCATAACCACTGCTATTTATCTATTAATACTGCCGTTGACAGGTTACTTTTATACCAGTAGAATTATCAAGGATAAACTTGTGACCTTAACGAATCAGAATCTGGAGCAAATTGCCAGCAGCATTAACCATGTCATTGATGATATGATTATTGCATCAAATGTGATTGTATTGGATGAGGCGATCATTGATTTATTATTGGATAAGGAGAAGGCGATCTATCATAAGATGCGACAAGTTGAGTCTAAGTTAAGGGTGGTTGAGGCAGGCAACCTCTACCCCTATAATGTTGAAACAACACTCATTGACTTTCATGGCAATATCTATACAACAGGAGATATAAAACGTTATGACTATGACCAGGTCATACAAGAAACGTGGTACCAAGAAGCACTTGAATCCAAAGGCCACTTCAAATGGTTAGCGCCTACAGACACGTATTTCAAAGCATATACCAATGCGGATGGTATGACTTTGGTGCGACTCATAAGAAAAGGATACTACCAATCGTGTGGTATCATGATTCTACATGTTTATAATGAGAAGAAAGTGAAACATCTGCTAGAATCGGAACAAGCCCTGGAAGGTACCCATAAGCTATTACTTAATCAAGAAGGAGACGTTATCCTACACACAGGTCAATTACAAGATGTTCAAGCTTATGCCAATGGACTAAAAAATGATCTCAATAACAACCAACAACATGTGACCATTGATGGCATAGATAAGATCATGCTGACACACCCTATTGCCAAAACAGATTGGTATCTTATCGAGACAGTGCCCTATGGATCGGTGATGGCAGAAGAGATTAATTATCGAAATTTCACCATAGCCATTAATGTGATTTTCTTAGTTGTTATCGTGGTGCTAGCTTTTTTCATATCCGAACATTTTTCGAAATCTATACGCAATTTAAGTCGTTTAATGCACCGTGTTCAACAGGGGGATTTCTCTGTAAAATCCAATGTGACAGGTAGCTATGAGGTCAACATGTTAAGCGATAGTTTTAATGCCATGGTGGATAAAATAGATGACCTGATTAAGACCATCAAAGAAGAATCAGAACTTCGTCAACAAGTTAAGTTAGAAGCTTTACAAGCTCAGATTAATCCCCATTTCCTCTTGAATACTTTAAATGGTATCAAATGGCTATGCGTTATTGAAGAAGCCAAAACAGCGGAGAAAATGCTCCTTGACTTGGGTATCTTATTAGAAGGGATTCTAGGGAAATTCAATGAGTTTATTACCATTGAAGATGAAGTGAAGTGTTTACAGAGTTATGTAAGATTACAAAAAATGCGCTATGGCAGTTTATTTGATGTCCTCTACCACGTGCCTGAAAAATACAAGCATATAAAGATTCCAGTCTTGTTATTACAGCCTATTCTAGAAAACAGTATCCTGTATGCTTTTGATGAGAAAGAGGAAAAAGGTCTTATTACCATAAGTGTGCGTGAGGAAGAACCGTATATTTTGATTACCATAAGAGATAATGGTAAGGGATTTAATTATCTTGAGCTGGATCAATTAAGGGATGAAAAAAAGAGCAAATACAGTTCTATCGGGTTGAAAAATGTACAAGAACGCATCACATTATATTATGGGCATGATTGTGGTATGACCATTAAGTCTGGCAACAACCAAGGGACCATTGTAACCATACGTATTAAAGATAAACTGGATAAAGGTGGTGTTGTATGAAGGTATTGATTGTAGACGATGAAATATTGGTTCGAAAAGGTTTATCCATGGGGATTGATTGGGATGAACTTGGCTTTGATGATGTTAAGGAAGCCAGTAATGGTGTAGAAGCATTAGCCTATGCCATGGAACACGAGCCACAGTTGGTCATTACAGATATAAAAATGCCGAAAATGGATGGTCTAGAGCTTATAGAGAAGCTTAAAGCCCATTGTCCAGATACCATTGTTATTGTACTGAGTTGTATTAACGATACAGATTATGTCAGACAAGCCATGAAGTTTGGTGGAGCTGTTGACTATATTCCCAAGCTATCCCTCAGCACAGAAGAATTGGCTGCCATTATTAAAAAGAGCAAAAAGCTTATCAAGTTTTCTGAGGGTGCATTAGAAGATAGTCTTAGTAAACCTAAGGTTTATCTGACTAAAAGTGTGGAAAAGGCTATTATGAACGGTTTAGTGGAATTAAACAAAGAGAAGATTATATCTAGCCTTGAACATCTATTTGATGCACTTGAAAAAGATCAAGTCCAGATAAGGAACTTCATGGAGTGGCAGGAATTACTGGCGATTTTTAGCTCCTTTGCCAAGAAGCAAGGAGGGAATATCCAAGAAATAACATGTGATAAGAAATTACCTGTTACTTTTTTGCAAGATAGCAGGAATATTTATCATATGCGTGAGCGCTGGTTTATTTTTCTAGAAGCCTACTGGTCTTATCTTAAGGGTGTGCGTGTAAAACAGTATGGTATGGAAATAGAGAAGACGATTAACTATATCCATCAGCATTTTAACGATACCATTAAACTAGGGGATGTAGCTGAATATGTAGGTATAAATGAAAATTATCTATGTAAGCTATTCAAAAAAGAGACAGGAAGCAACTTTATTGACTATATTAACCATCTTAAAATAAATAAGGCAAAACAGCTTCTAAAAGAGGGAAAATACCCTGTCTATCTCATCGCTGAGATGGTAGGTTACAACAGTGAAAGTTATTTTAGCAGGATATTCAAGAAAGTAGAGGGCATGAGCCCAAAAGCCTATCAACGTCAGAATGATAGGTAGAAGGTATCTATACGCTATATAATGGAGAGGTAAAAATAGTACAATTCATGCAGATTTGTACTATTTTTTTCTTATGGGGCAAAATAGTGCAAGTATGATTCAATATCGTTCATTCATTATGGGTATGGAAAATGGTATGATGGGCATACATAAAAGAGGAGGTATAAGCATGAAAAAAGTATTATCCGTGTTAATGGTATGCTTCATGATAGGTAGTTTCCTTGTAGGATGTGGGGAGAAAGAAAAAAAGAATCCATCAACAGAAAATAACAGTGGTGAGGCATCAACATCCAATAAAGATGATAAAGACCCTGTTAAGTTAATTGTATGGGGTGGTGTACCTGGGGAATCAGGACCTCAAGATTTAGTTGACGCCTGGAACGCTTCTCATCCAGAGATTCAAGTGGAATATGTACGTTTTGTCAATGATGATACAGGTAACACAAAACTGGATACAGCCATTTTATCCGGTGAGCAGATTGATCTATTTTTTACATACGGTGTAGACTTAATGAAAAAGAGAGTAGACAGTGGTATGTTAGAGAATTTGGATACAGATGAAATAACGGCTTTTATTAAGGAGCATATTGCCGGTGAAGGTGATGGTATGGTTCGCATTGATGGTGGTTTATATGCCATCCCAACAGTGAGAGAGCCATATGGGATCATGTTAAATAAGGGGATGCTGGATGAAGCAGGTATTACGATTCCAGATAACTGGACTGTGGAAGAGTTTATGGACATTGCAAAGCAACTAACAACAGAAAAAGATGGTAAAAAAGTCTATGGTGCATCCATTGTTATTCAAGGGGGATTGCCACTGGATATTTCACAAGCTGTTTTAGGTGGTGACCATTTCTATAAAGCATCAGGGGATGAGAGTAATTTTGATGACGAAACGTTCAAAGCCAATGCAAAGCTAAAAGAATTAATGGATGCAGGAGCAGCCATGCCATATGAAGAAGTCTTTTCAAGAAAATTAGATACGTATGCTCATCCTGCATATTTAGGCAGTGAAATTGCCATGACACACTTCTCAGCATGGATGTTGCGTTATGTAAAAGACTTAGAAAACTACCCACATGACTTTGTGACAACATTTGCGACCTTTCCAACAACGGAGAAAGGTGTAGCCAATAACTATCAAGCTTTCCTCAATAACTTTATCTGTATGAACAGTAAATCAGCCCATAAAGAAGAAGCCATGGCTTTTATGAAATACTGGCTAACAGAAGGCTCTAAGTACATGTACAAAGCTGGTAAGATGTCTGTATGGAAAGAGGCTGACCCGGAAGAAGCAACAAAAGCTATTTTAGGTGATAACGCAGAACAATTATTTGACGTTGAAGCGTATAAAAAAGTCATGTTTAACCCTGATTCACAGTATATCATTGATACAGTCACAGTAGCTTATCCTCAATTACTGGAAGTTTACAAAGAGGAAAGTGAAATGTACTTCTTAAATAATACCACCTTGGAAGAATACTTAAGCAACACAAAAAAACGTGCAGATCAAGAAATTAAAAAAGCCCTAAAGTAAGGTGTAGAACAATAGGTTGACATTGGCTGTTTTCATAATCTCATGATGCAGCCATTTTTCTTGTTCTTATAGGAAAAGCTCATGGAATACCTATACAAGACATGATAAAAATACTATTGGAACGAATGTTGTTACGTTAATTATGCTGATAGCATCTAGTCTCTTTGTTTCAGGGAAGGAAGGGTGAAGAAATCTTGAATACACAGCACAATAACATATGGAGGGGGCATTATAATGGGTCAAACAAAGAAAAAGAAAAAAATAAATTGGACAGCATGGCTGTTCATAGGTCCTAATTACATTGGGTTCATCGTATTTATCTTAATCCCGGTTGTCTTTTCATTGATTGTTTCATTTACTGATTTCAATATTTTTAAAGGTCTAAGCGGTATGCGTTTCGTTGGATTTGATAACATCAAAGAGATGTTTTCGGATGTCTGGTTTACATCAGCAGTGAAAAATAATCTTCTGTTTATTCTAGGGACAATACCCGTCCTCATTATGGTATCCATGGTTGTAGCCACCATTCTTAATAATAAGGTATACCTGAAGAATACCATGAGAGCCATTGTATTTTTACCCTATATCTCAAGTGTCGTGGCCATATCTGTGGTATGGATGAAACTCTATAATCCTTCCAAAGGGCAGATTAATCAATTACTGATGTGGTTTGGTATGGATAATCCACCTAGCTGGTTAGCCAGTACAACCTGGGCTTTGCCAGCACTGATGCTAGTTGGCATTTGGATGGGCCTTGGCTATAATATTGTGGTCTATATGGCAGGCTTGCAGACCATCGATAGAGCATTATATGAGTCGGCACAGATTGATGGTGCAAATGGCGTTCAGATGTTTAGACACATTACAGTGCCTATGCTAAGCAGTACCACCTTCTTTTTAATGATTACGAACATTATTGGTTCCTTTCAGACCTTTGGAACAGTGAATATTATGACAGATGGAGGGCCTGGGAAAGCAAGTACGGTCATTGCTCAATATATTTATGTGGCGGGCTTTCGGTACCATAAAATGGGTTATGCTGCGGCAATGGCCTGGGTATTACTTATCTTTATATTCTGCATTACACTGTTTCAATGGAAACTACAAAAAAGATACGAAAATAATTTCTAGGAGGGAAAGAGGATGGGTACACCGAAAACAATAAAAAAAGTTCTTCTAACCATCATGATGTTAGTCTTCTCAGGTATGATACTCTACCCCTTTATCTGGATGTTCGCTAGTTCTTTTAAGCCGTTAGCTGAAGTATACGAGTTTCCTATGAAGTTAATATCGAAAAACATGTCGTTAAACAATCTTAAAGAAGTACTTTTTGAACAGACACCATCATTTATGCTATATTTTAAGAACACCACAATAACCACCGTCGTATCAGTAGTAGGGACTCTTTTTACGTCATCTATGGCAGGTTATGCTTTTGCTAAGATGAGGTTCAAGGGAAGGAATCAGCTATTTTTAATCTATTTAATAACCATGATGGTACCTTTTCAAGTGCTGATGGTACCTCAATTCATCTTGTTTAAATATGTGCATATCTTCAATACTCTCTGGGCATTGATTCTGCCAAGGGTATTCTCGCCACTGAGTACATTTCTAATGCGGCAATTCTTTGTGGATATCCCTAACAGTATCATAGAAGCAGGACGTATTGATGGGGCAAAGGAAACAACAATCTTCTGGAAGCTTGTATTGCCTCTTGCTAAGCCAGCCATGGCAACCATTGTTATTTTAAACTTCGTATGGCGATGGAATGAATATGAAGCGCCACTTATTTTCTTAACAGATAAGAAGCTATATACCCTTACTGTTGGGCTAACAAACTTTATTGATGAAGCTGGAGTGGCAATGGATAACCTCATTATAGCAGGTGCTATGGTAGCGTTAATTCCCATGCTTATTATATTCCTTATTGGACAGAAATACATGATTGAAGGTCTCACAGCAGGTAGTGTTAAGGGATAAAAAGCTAATAAAGCAGCTCATTCAAGATGAAGATATGCTTAGATGAGCTACTTTTATTGGATGCTATTGCATATGGCGTCTAGTCATGACCGCTTTATGTCAATTAGTAAACCCTTATTTCATATATATGGGTATTGTCACAGCCATGGGTGCCATGCACGTGAATGCATATACGGTCAATGGGTTGACATGGTGGGATAGAAATTTTATTCAGTCGCTGATAATTATTTTCTATGGTCTTTTTGTATACAGAAGTTGTTCCTTGGTAACATGTTATGGTATAATCCTTCACCAATTCAATAGGTACTGTGATCTTTTCCTGATCACCAAGACCATTGTGGAAGGCAGATAGCATAATCTGTTTGGAAAGGTTTGAATCAAACTTTATTTCAACAGATGTGGGATGAATGGCTTGAGTGAAATCCAAGGCTATCCATTCACCATCTTCTGACATACCATCAGAATGCCATGCGTTACTATTTTCTTTCACAGTACGTGATATGCCATTGATGACAAAGTTTGCGTCATAACCTAATTGTTCAGATGAACAAGTTACGGTTGCTTGTCGTGCAAGGTCACTGTCATCTTCATTTGTAATGTGAGGGATATAGGCGTCATCACGGAGTAATTGTTGTTGTATGTCTTTTATATAGGTGCTGGCTTCCCTAGGTGTTATGTGGTGCTTATTAGCCAGTGCCGCACTGGTACCAATGGCTTGCCCTATGATGGCACATGTTGCCATGACTCTTGTGGAACCAAAGGCCATATGTGAAGCACTGATCACACGACCGCCAATATACAGATTATCGATATCTTTAGCATAGATAGACCCATAAGGAATGGTATAGACTTCTGGTAGATAGATGCATTCCGTAGGCTCTAGCTGGGTATTAAGACCACCCACCACATGCATATCCATTGGCCAGCCCCCATAACCAATAGCATCCTCAAAGGCTCTTGCAGATGCCAAGTCATTTTCAGTCAGCACATAATCACCAACAATACGTCGACTTTCCCGTTTACCTGGCAGGAAACCTACCCAATCAAGGACATAGTTGTCTGCGTCATGATTGCCACCATTTTTCACATGATCCCATACACCGTAAACAGCTTTTACCAGTTCGTTGCGGATAGTTTCACTATCCTCAATGGTATGAAGCTTGTCGCCACCTAGCTCAATCCACCAGTAGTTGTAGCCGGTAGCACCATGGCTGCGATGAGCAAGATCTTCTTCTGTGTAGGTATTTGCCCAAAATGGTTTATGAAAGGGTACCGGATGCCCCATATCTTTTGTTGTAAAAAGCAACGTGTTACCCATGGTATAGGGGTCCGTTTTATGGGGGGCATGAGGTTCATTGAAGACATCACTTCCTTCACGGCCCATCATATAGTCGGCACCTGCATCATAAGCTAGAGTACCATCCCCCGTTGTATCCACAAAATAATTTGCTGTCATTAAGAAGGTTGTTTCAGATGTTAGTTGGATGGCTTCAATGTACTGAATATGCCCGTTGTTAACATGAACTTGATGACAGTGTGTATTGAGATAGAGGTCTAAGCCATCTTGAAAATAAACTTTCTCCCACAGTACGCCATCAAAGACTGGGTAAGAATACTGAGGATTACGGTATCTGTTTTCTAAAAGTATTTCTTCTAGAATACCCGTTTCTCTAGCATGAGGACGGCTGCCATGGGTATCTGCTCCACAGATATGCATACGTATTTCTGAGCTAGCATTGCCACCTAAAACTGGGCGATTATGGATGAGAGCGACCTTTGCACCATGTCTTGCAGCAGCTATGGCAGCACAAATACCAGACATACCTCCTCCGACGACAACAACATCATATGATTTTTCTTTTTTAATCATAGCATTTCTCCTTATACATGTTTTGCGTTATGACTCCATTTGCTTGTATGGACGAAGTCACAACAAGGGTGAATAATGACTACACGTCGCACATTCACAAAAGGGCATTAAACCCTAATGCAATTAGCAGCTTGTGAAGAAGTCTTTCATAAGCTTATCTTAACGGTTTTTTAACAGAGATGCCTTAAAAGAATAGCTTATGACCTTAAAAAAAATGCATGACATGTGGAGTAAGTATGGTTTTATGGATTAAAATCGTATACAATACATATAAAGAAGGTGGTGATAGGATGACAGCTGACGAAAAGCAACATGTATATGAGGGGCTCAAAACTTATTTAGATACATTAGTAATGGATTATGGGTTACATTTGGTTATTAAAGATTTTGTAGGATTCTTAGAACAAGACATGGCATTATACCGTGCATTACAAGATTATATTATCCATAAAACCAGTTATTGCATGGCCATAAAAGAGAACCATCGGTTGTGGAAGTATTGTTTATATACGAAAGCATTATTGCATAAGACATTAATGAAGAACCCTAAGCCTTTTATAGGGCAATGTTATGGTGGGATTATGGAATATGTGTTGCCAATTATCCATAAAAAACAAGTGATAGGGGCCATTACAGTAGGTTTTGGACGCCTAGAGAACAAGTTACTAGAAGATATATTAAGGGGACTAAAGAGATATACTCAGATAGATATAGCCATGTTGCAGGATTATTATAAAGAAAGTACAGAAATGGTAGGCATATCGTCTGAGGGATTATATCAACGTTTAGGCATCTTAGCAGAATATATTAGTCTTACTTATGAACCGGTCCACGGGTCAAAGAAAAAAGGCATTGTGGTATCGAAGGGCCAAGAGACCTACACCATGTCTCATGCGATCGCCTACATTCAAAAGCATTATAAAGAAGATATTAAACTTAAACAGTTAGCCAAGTACTGTCACTGTTCCAATTCCTATATCAGTCATCATTTTAAAAAATACACAGGTGTTACGTTAAAAACATATGTCAATATATTACGAGTGGAAGAAGCAAAGATGTTACTGGAAGATGAGCAGATAGCCATTACCCATATGGCTTATGAATTAGGGTATAAAGACAGTAATTATTTTTCCAAGGTATTCAAGGATATAACAGGCATATCCCCAGCAAATTACCGATTGAATAAGACGAAAAACGTTCCGAAATAAAGACATGCTGTCCTTAAAAAAGTGCATCATTTAACCGTGCGCCGCACTTCGACAACTATTCATAAGCGTTACCTTTATAGTTAACTCAAATCAGGCACCCTTACGGCACACAGGAGATTCTACTTAGTGCTGCTTCCTTCCGGACCTGACACGGTTCATAGATTCCTGTTGCGTAAGACCCAATTATCATCGCCACTTGTAAAGGGCAGCCTTACAAAATAATTGCCTCCGATTGGCATCACCCCTGCTATAGCGGATTGCAGGTATAGGGCACCGCTGACTCCCCGGCTGCACGGAAACTTTATATAATTCATATCTAAAAACAGATATGATTATTCACTTTATATGGTATAGATATTGGACAAAATCATCCATATATAACTAGTATAACCCATCACATAATAACTATGTGCAACGACTAGTATATAACTTTTTGGGCAATATGTCAACTAGTATTTCCTGTATTTCCTTACATTGTTTTAGGTATAAAATGGGCTCTATGTCAATTTTTATCTTTTCACAGAATGGACATGCATTTATCTTTTTTTAATGCCTTTTATATTCATATTGAAAAGAAACAGCCATCAATAGAGATGGTTAGATACTATAAGATTTTCATAAGATAATAACATGAGAAAAAATTATTTAGTAATTAGTATTAAACTATTTAGTTTTTCTTAATAGGAAACGCTATAAAGTGCAAACACAATGTATGATGACAATACCGAGTGGAAATAGTAAAGGGGAATATGTAGCCACGAGCCACGGACGGCGAGTTCAGCAGTTTAAACATGGACGTTTAATCTGCTGACGTAATATTCCCCTTTACTATTGGAACGACTGTTGTTAAATCTATTTTCGTGGTAAAGTTCTCAATTTTTTAAAAAAATCTTTCAAAAGATCACTGCTCTCTTGCTCGAAAACAAATCGAGTCACATCCACTTGATGATTAAAGCGCTCTTCCTCCAATAAATTGATAATAGAACCTGCACAACCCGCTTTTTTATTATTAGCCCCAATAACAACCCTTGGAATACGTGCCTGAACAATAGCTCCTGCACACATAGGGCAAGGTTCTAACGTGATGTACATAGTACAATCATCTAAACGCCAATCACCTACCACTTTGGATGCTTGATCAATGGCCATCATTTCTGCATGTGCCAATGTATTCTTATCCGTGTTTCTTCTATTAAATGCCTTTGCAATAATGGCATCATCTCTAACGATAACAGCACCAATGGGTACTTCATTCATATCAAAAGCCTTTTTTGCTTCTTCCAGAGCAATGCCCATGTAATGACAGTCCTTGTTTTCCATTTTATTCACCTATTATTCTTGCTTTTTTGCTTCGTTAATGCTACCATTATTATAAATTAAAGATACGGTTAATACAAGATAAGAAGGAATAATTTTTCACTAGGAGGGTTACTATGGCAACATCATTTACCATGATAAAAAAAGGCTACGACCCAAAAGAAGTACAAGAATATATCAGTCTATTAGAAAAAGAATTAGCTGAATATAAGAGTAAAGAACAGTTCATTTCACAAGCTTTGGTAGAAGCACAAGTTTCAGCTAAGAATGTCATACAACAAGCAAAAGAGCAGGCACAGCAGATTGAGAAAGATGCGATTGAGAAACTTCAAAGCGTACGTGAAAAAATCCATGAATCAAAAGACAAACTGTTCCAATTTGAAGAGGACTATGCATCCTTTATTAAGCGATTCGCTGCTTCATTTAGTGAAGAGGAATTAAATAAATTATTAAATAGTCTTGATAGTATTTATGCAACTTTGGAAGTAACCAGTGGAGAAATGGAAGATGACGATTCATTAGATTCTGCCATATAGACATAGGAGCTACTTGACGATGATCATAAAAGGATTTACGAAGACAACTTTATTAGATTATCCAGGTCATATTGCATCCACTGTTTTTACTGGTGGGTGTAATTTTAATTGTCCTTTTTGCCATAATAAGGATTTAGTTATGGATTATAAGGATATGGAGACCTTGCCAACCGAGAAGGTACTTAGCCACATTTATAAAAGAAGAAACATGGTAAAAAGTATCTGCATTAGCGGAGGGGAACCCACACTGCAAAAAAACTTAATACATTTCTTAGAAGAAGTTAAAGGGTATGGCGTTCTTGTAAAATTAGATACCAATGGTACACATCCAGAGGTTATTCAAGAGGCTTATGAGAAGGGGCTCATTGACTATGTTGCAATGGACATTAAAAATGCAAAAAGCAAGTACCCTATAACATGTGATCAACAGGTGGATATGAAACAGATTCAGACATCCATTGATTATATTAAGTGTTGTGGTGTAGATTATGAATTTAGGACAACCGTTGTGAAAGAACTTCATACTCATGAAGACATGATTCAAATAGGACAATGGTTAGCAGGCAGTGGTAGGTATTTTTTGCAATCTTATATTAAAAGTGATAAACAAATTGGAAGGGGGTTACATCCACATAGCGTTGATACATTAAAAGATTTTCGTGTTGCACTAGAACCTTATTTTAAAACCGTCACCATTCGGGGAGTTGATGCGGATGATTAGTCAAGCAGGATATGCATCTTATGGTACAGAGCCATCAGGCTATGAAGACCTAGAAGAATATCTCTTAGTTAATTGTTGCGGAAATGATAAATTTCACCATAAGAATTTTTGGCAAAGGCGAAAAAACGGTAGGAAAGATTATTACTTAATATATGTCAATAGTGGACAGCTTTTATGTTCAATTAATGGCATTAGCTATCGTGTAAAAGAAGGGCATATGATTCTCATACCACCCCACCAACCCCATGAAATATATTATACCGATAAAGTATATCATGAGGTTTATTGGGTACATTTTACCGGGTATGGTGTTCCTCCATTACTTGAAAAACTTCAATTATTGGATAACGTATACTATGTGGGTAAGCACCCTCTTATTGAAGACTTATTTTCACAGATGATTAGAGACCTACAGATGCGTCGGACAGCATATGATGATGTATGCAGCGGTTATCTTATTCAACTCATATCATCTTTTTCAAGATGGGTAAGGGAAGGGGTTAGCCTAAATTTTGAGTCAGAAGTGTATCGAGTCATGATTTACTTACATGAGCATTATAATAAAAGTCATACAACAGAAGCATTAGCAAGTCGTTGCAATCTATCACCGTATTATTTCATACACAAATTCAAAAAAATATGTGGACAGTCGCCACAGAAATACCTTACTTGTATCCGAATTGAAAAAGCCAAGAAGATGCTTGTGGAATCTGATGTACAGATTTCCGATATAGCTTATGTCATTGGCTATAAGAATCCACTATATTTTAGCAAAACCTTCAAACGGTATACAGGTAAAACACCTTCTGAATATAGAAGAGAGATGAGCGATTAAAGAGAGAGCTGGAACATCCATTATAGACGATGGATGTCCAGCTCTCTATGATATGCAAGTGTTATTAATAGCTGGTTAAACATAGGTACTTTTATAAGTATTAAGAGTCAGCACTGAGTTTGGTGAGCATATGGTGAATGATGTTATTGTATGCTTGTTGGTCAAAGGCATAGAGGTCTTTTGGCTGCTTATGGTTCATATCCGCTGTATGTTCCCAATAGAAAACTTTTTTTAATAGGTTTTTGACTTCTTCTTGAGCATTGTATTGATGCACGTATTGACGAATAATTTCATAATCCCTTATCCCACGCTTAAGGTTCATATACCGTATGGTTAACATGGGGGAACCATTTTTTCCAGGGTAAACAAAATTAGTATCCCCTGCTGGCCAATTGGGATAATGGACCGATAAGTGATTGATTGGGTTATCTGGCCATACAGTATAATTCCACCGCAAGAAACCATCCAGCCCCAGCACCCATGCTATCCAAGGTATAATTCTAGATTCAATGGCTGGCGAACGAAGGAATGTGTTGGGATAGGCTTGTACGCAGCAGACGTAATAGGTGACTGAACCATTAACATTTTTTTGTACATCCACCAGTTCATCATATTTATCGCAGGCACATGTTAAGGAAGGACAGTAATCCACCACATGAGGAATGTTTTTCCCCATAAATTCTATATGATTAATAGCAACCTTATAATGGAATCCAGGGGCTAGTGCTTTCATTTCGTTGATTTTATCTATAAAAACGTCAAGATCAGATGGTTCATCAGCTAGAAGTCTTACCCGCTCAAGGACACCTTTCTTTCTAAAGAAGCCTTCTAGAGCTTTAACATAAGCTGCTAAATCAGCCTTTTTCCGCATGTACCGATAGGTGCCTTGTGCAGCATCGTAATAACGTAGCCGAATGGCATCCGAAGCATCTTCTATGACTTTACCAAAGCCCGCATCTTCAGCTAACCAGATATTGATTAGCCCAAAAACTTCAATTTCTTTGTCAATACCATAAACAGCGCATAGGTCAAGATATCGATCTAAAACACTAAAGTCATAAACCCAGTTACCAGACTCTTCAAGTGTAAGTTGCACCATGCTGTATTCATAGAAATTGGATGGATTGATTTTATCGTACATGGAGTCTTGACCGGACCAAGGGACTTCGGAAACAACAAGGGTAACGGCTTTTTGACCAAGTTCGGCCAATGACTTCACATAGTTTTCTATAATCGCAAAGTGGGCGTCACTCCAAAGAGGTACTTGGTATTTACGAGCGATATTGCTGTTGTGCTGCCATAGGTCCAAGTGGAACGTATAATCCTTAGGATCATCAAGTACCATATCTAATACGTCTAGTTCAAAGGATGTCTCACCCATTAAGGTCTCATCTTCAAATAGGTTTTTATGGTACAGTTTAATGGAAGCGTTGTAAGTAGCCGGTTTTATATCTTCCCCTACATTTATTTGAATCCAAATGGCTTGTTCTTTTTCTGCTTCAACAAATATGTTGCCTTCATCCATGAGTAAATCAGACTTGTATTGGTGATCATCGTCTTTTATAAGTCCAACCAATTGAACTTTTATCTGGGATGGGTCAATACCGGGTACATCCACAGCAACACGTATTTCATCAAGAGCACCTTTGGGATAAAAGCAAGCCTCGCCGCTGACATTGACTTGCATGGCTACATCTGCTCGTAAAATTAATTGGGCCACAGCCCAGTCGTTTTTACAACAGTACTGTTTGGGGAAGGGGGGAGACTGTTTTTTATTAGGTACCATATAACTGCCATATACGTATTTGTAACTTTCATCTTCTAACCGATAAGTTAATTCCATGATGTGTTCATCCTTTCTTTATCTTATAGGAAAGTCCTCTGAATTTAGCATATGAAATAGAAGCGTTTTCATATGCGTCAAGGAAACTTTCCTAACGCAACAACTTGCTTTGCAAGACGCGACATAGTCGCTTTGTACTCTAGACATGTCATAGTGGAAGCACATGTTCCAGTAGCATGTTCTTATAGGTTTATTATAATAAGATGGCTGTGATTTGGTAGTATCAATGTTGCTGTTTATATGAACAAAATTGCGCTTTTGGAAAAGGTGGTCTTGATTCAAGAAATAGATTATAATGAAAATCATGAGATGGGGAACACATGTTTAATTCACAGTTATTATGTGTTATAATCTATATAGGAATCCGTTGAATCGTTAGAGAAGGAAGTGTAAATATGGGATATACAGCCCTATATCGAAAATGGCGTCCAAAAGCCTTTGAGGGTGTCATGGGACAAGAACATATCGTTCAAACAATAAAAAATCAGATTAAGGCAGATAAAATCGCCCATGCCTATTTGTTCTGCGGTACACGAGGAACAGGTAAAACAACCATGTCCAAGCTATTTGGTAAAGCAGTTAACTGCTTATCTCCTGTGGATGGGAGTCCCTGTAATACGTGTGCTGTATGTGAGATTATTAACGAAAACAGAAGCATGAATATTATTGAGATAGATGCTGCCTCTAATAATGGCGTAGACAATATTCGAGAAATTAGAGAAGAAGTCAAGTACACACCCACAGAGGGTAAGTACAAAGTATATATTATTGACGAGGTTCATATGCTTTCTACTGGTGCATTTAATGCTTTGCTTAAGACCTTGGAAGAGCCGCCTAGTCACGTTATTTTCATCTTAGCTACAACAGAACCTCATAAAATTCCAGCGACTATTTTATCCCGTTGTCAGCGCTATGATTTCAAACGGATCGGCATCAGTACCATCGCAGAGACCTTGACATACTATATGCAGGAAGAGCAGATTACCATAGAAGATAAAGCCATTCGCTATATTGCTAAAGTGGCAGATGGTTCCATGCGTGATGCCCTTAGTATATTGGATCAGTGCATTGCCTTTTATCTGGGACAGGCCATTACCCTTGATAAAGTTCTGGATATTCTGGGGGCAGTGGACACACAGATTTTTATCGACCTGATGGATGCCATTGGTCAGAAAGATGCTAAGACATGTATGGAATTTATTCAGCAAATGGTTAGGCAAGGTCGGGATATCAATCAATTTATCATGGATTTAATTGGTCATTTGCGCAATATATTGGTCTTGAAATCCGTTACAGATGGTTCACAGATACTGGATATGTCCAAAGAAAACATGGCAGCCATTAAAGAACAAGCCGATCATGTATCGGAAGAATCCATTATCTATTATATTAAGATTTTTTCCGAGTTAGAGGCAAAAATTAAATATGCTTCTAACAAACGGATTTTGTTGGAAGTAGAGCTGATGAAACTCTGTCAGCCATCCATGGACAATTCGGCTATGGGCTTGCTGGAGCGTATTAAAGATCTAGAAGAAAAACTAGAAAAAGGTGTCCAGGTTATTCAAACACAACATCAAGTAGCCCATAAGGAGCCAGAAAAAAAAACGGTGCCTAACATAAAACCTTTGTCAAAAGCTGTTCCAGAAGATATCAAAGAAGCCATTAAACGCTGGGAGAATCTGGTGGAGCAATTTAGTGGTATTGGCAAAGCGCTGATGCGTGATGCTAAACCTACTTTTGTGGAAGATGGCTGGTTGTATATTGTTTGTAAAGATGATGTAGGTAAAAAGTACCTGTCCCAAGAGGAAGTCATGGATAAGATAAACACAGCATTAGAAACCATGGGAAATAAACAATTTGATCTTAAAATCATCGATTCAGAAGAATACAAGATGTTAAGTGGTGAAGGGTCATCCACCCATACAGATCAGGTACAGAATAATTATGAAGGTATCACATCAAAGGTTAATCTGGATGTTGAGATTTTATAGTATGGGTTTTAGAATGTATAGAAAGAATACACAAGATTCTATTGATTACAAGTAGGTAGGGTATGGAAAAATAAGGGATGACATAAAGAGTACAATTGATTTTGGTATACATTAATGGCTGATAAAAAGGAGATATAAGGTGATTGATTTAAAGCATATCTTAGCATCCATTCATAAGCTGGATGAAAAAGCACTAGAAGATGCACAGATTAAGGTGAATAGCTTAGCAAAGCCCCTTGGAAGTTTAGGCAGACTTGAAGACATGGCTATCCAGATTGCAGGAATTACAGGTAAACAGCATAATGTCATTAACAAAAAATGTACCGTAGTTATGGCAGCGGACAATGGTATAGTTGAAGAAGGGGTTAGTTCCACCCCTCAGAATGTAACAGCCATTCAAACCATTAACATGTTAAATGGTTTAACGGGTATCAGTGTACTCAGTCAACAGGCAGGCGCAGAAATCAGAGTCATTGATATGGGTATAAAAGGTGCTCTGGAACATCCCAAGCTTATCCATAAAAAAATAATGCATGGCACCCATAATTTTGCAAAAGGTCCTGCCATGGATAGAGAACAAGCCGTTCAGGCCATACATATTGGTATAGAAACAGTCAAAACATTAGTGGATGAAGGGTATAACCTGTTAGGTACAGGAGAAATGGGAATAGGTAATACCAGTACCAGTAGTGCTATACTGATGGTGCTAACAGGATGTAGTGAGGATATAGCTGTAGGCAAGGGCGGCGGCTTAACGGACGAAGCATTGGAGAATAAAAAAAGAGTCATTCGTCAAGCAGTTGATTTTCATCAACCCAACCCGAAGGATCCTTTGGACATATTAGCGAAAGTCGGTGGTTTAGATATTGCTGGTCTTGTAGGTTGTTTTATTGGGGCGGCTTATTATAGAGTGCCTATTGTTATCGATGGTTTTATATCATCTGCAGCGGCATTACTTGCTAGTCACATGAATCCTCTGGTAAAGGCTTATATGATTCCGTCTCATTATTCTTTAGAGCCTGGGTACAAATGCGGTATGGATGCTTTAGGATTAGAACCCATTTTACATATGAACATGCGCTTAGGCGAGGGGACAGGTTGTCCATTAGCCTTTCATATCATAGAATCAGCTCTTTCTATGATGAATAATATGGTTACATTTGAATCAGCAAAGATTGATACGGATTACTTGGTAGACATTCGGTGATGCGTATTATGGATAAAGTATAGGGTAAAGTCAACCATTATTTACTTTTTGGAATATGTTTGCCTTTTTGTGATATAATTTAATAGATGATGATTATGATACGCTTAGGTTTTGTAGTAGGTTCATGTGCAACCTAACCATAAGGTAAGACTTATGGCATGATGCTCTTATATTGTGATTGTAAAAAAGTACTTGTCATCAGTTGCGTTTATTAGTAAAATATACAGTGGGTTAGTAACCATGAATAAGACACAATAGAAATTAAGATGTTATAGCTTATATATGATAAATTACCATTTATCAAAGATTATTATGAAGGAGGATTTACAATGGCAAAAAGAGGCGGTTTTGGAGGCGGAATGCCTAACAATATGAATAACTTAATGAAGCAAGCTCAGAAGATGCAGAAGAAGATGCAAGAGATGCAGGAAGATTTAGATACCCAAGTATTTGAAGCATCTGCAGGTGGTGGGGCTGTAAAAGTCGTTGTTTCAGGGAAAAAAGAAGTGACAAAAGTCAGCATTGATCCTGAAGTTGTCGATGAAGACGATGTTGAAATGTTAGAAGACCTTATTCTTGCAGCAGTGAATGAAGCTATGCGTACTGCAGATGAGCAAGTGAATCAACAAATGTCCAAATTAACAGGTGGCTTAAACATGCCTGGAGGATTGTTTTAAACGCTGAACAATCATTAAGAGATTTAGACGTCATTGCTCGTATTCATATAAAACAATGAGAAAAAGCAGTCATCCCTATCCTTAGGCATGACTGCTAATCGTTTATGGGAGCTATGTAAGGAGGCAATATGGACTATTTTGGTAATCAAATAGGTAAGTTAATTGAAGAACTATCACGGTTACCGGGTGTAGGCATCAAGACAGCACAGCGGTTAGCCTTTCATATTATAGACATGCCGATAGAGCATGCCGAGCGATTATCTACAGCTATTATTGATGCTAAGAAACATATTCATTACTGTAACCAATGCTGTACATTGACGGATTCCGAATTGTGCCCCATTTGCAGCAGCCCAAAAAGAGATAATCGTATCATTATGGTGGTAGAAGACCCCCGTGACATGGCTGCTTACGAAAGAACCAAGCAATACAAAGGCGTTTACCATATTCTTCATGGCGCCATTTCCCCTATGATTGGTATTGGACCGTCAGACCTTAAGATTAAGGAACTTCTGAATAGGCTATCATCAGATGATATTGAAGAAGTGATCTTGGCTACCAATTCCACCGTAGAAGGTGAAGCCACAGCCATGTACCTCAGTAAAATCATTAAGCCGTTAGATGTCAAGGTATCAAGGATTGCTAATGGTGTACCTATTGGTGGGGACTTGGAGTATGTGGATGAAGTGACGTTATCGAGGGCTTTAGAAGGTAGGATTGTGTTGTAGGGTAAGGTAAAACATGTGAAACACGAAAACTGTTATCATAAAGTATAAAGTTTTTCGCAAATTGAAAAGTTTTATTAAAAATCATGGTAATGATGAGTAAAGTCTCATCCATAACCATGATTTTATTATTTTCCAAAGAATAAAGATTACATCTTTTAATAATACGTCATTCAATGTTATACTAATTATGTCTCAAAGAGCATTCAAAAGAATTTACACAAATTTCATAGGTATTATGAATTAATAGTTATAAAAAAAGAATGGAGGATATAATTTTTGAGTTTTGTTAAAAAACATTATGAAACATTTTTTGGCTGTTTATCTTATGCATTAATCGGATTGCTTTTTATTAATAGAAATGTAATGTCATATTTAATCATTGGTGATCTAATCATATTTAGTGTACCGACTATGATAATTTGTAGAACGCGAGTACCATCAAAAAAGTTAGGCATAATGATAATTATTTCAATTTTTATAAAGCTTGTGGTAGTAATTGTATTCAGATAACTAGTCTTCTTAAGGATAAAATATCAACCTTGAAGGAAAATGGAAATTGAATAAAGTGTGAAAGGATAAATAGATGAAATTCATAGGAATTGATGTCCACCTACGTAATAATACAGTGGCAATCATTACTGATACATTAGATGTTCATAGAATAGAGTTTATGGATAGAAAAGAGTTAACGCATGTTGTAAAGGAAACAGCTCCATCCATTATTGCTGTTGATGCTCCCTATAAGCTCAATAAAGGATTTATGAATGATGATAATTATAGAGAGAAGTTAAAACCAAACTTAAAGGGGCATTTTAATAAGAAAGTATGTGAATATGAGTTATCCAGAAGAAACATTCAACCATTTTCTACACCAGGAAAAATAGAGGGCGTTACAGGTTGGAATGGTTGGATGCTAGAAGGATTTGAGTTATATGATGCTCTAGAAAAGCTAGGGTATTCACTCATTCATAGTGAAAACATAAATTCTGTAAATAAGGGATTTGTAGAAGTTTTTCCTCATGCAAGTTTTGTCACAACATTAGAATACATTCCCGCTAATAAGAAAACAGACAGAGGATTAAATGAACGAATAGATATACTTAAAAAACTAGGTGTTAAGAAATTTCAAACATTAGTTACGGGGTCTAAAGACGCTAAATCAGATAAACTAGATGCTTTGATCGCAGCTTATACAGCCTTTTGTGTTTATAAAAAGCACGTTTGTTTTGTAGGTGATGTAAGAGAGGGAGAGGTTACTTTACCTGTGATGAAAGTAAGAGATAAATATAGATACGCTAAAGTATAATAACGTTAGGCACTATTACCTTTATTACTCCAGAAGCATATCAAAATTGTCTTTAGGAAGGCAAAATAATTAATATTCATGAAGGAAGCAAGATTGCTGGATATGCTAAAGTTATTAAGATATATAATGGCCCATTGAAAAGAGCTTAGATTAAGAAAAACTATAGTCAGATTAATTATATATAATAAAATTGTTTGGACTTGTGTCTACGGTATCGACACAAGTCCACTTATTACATTTATACTAACACAGAAGGTATCCTTATTATATGTTCACCTTCCATAAGATTCTCAAAAGGTCCAACGGTTGGAGCAGAATCTCTTTTGACGCCAAGAAGGTCACGATCAAAAATAATGGGGGTTAAATCAGGGTTTTCAAACAATTGTTGTGACTGAAAAGATCGTTTTAATCCTTCGGTATTAATGATACCTAGTTGAGACTTCTTCATATAGTTTCCCAGATTGGTTTTAAAAGACAGACCATTAGCATCTTCAATCAAGTCAACATACCCACGAGCATCTTTAATCATTGTAGGATGATGTTCTTTTCTAAAACACTTGGCATTGTTAAGGTAAATGTTGTTAGACACTTCAATTGGTATGGAAGTCACATCATTTGACAAAGGCTTATCATCAGTTTTTGATTGGTTTAACTCATCAACGGTGATATACTTATCATATTCTGTTGTACCAAAAGCAGAATCATCACTATGATTACCCATAAAAATGTTGTTATAAACACGGTCATCACCACCTAAAATGACCATAACCCCCAGAATATCTGTTTCATGTGGAAAATGATAAGGTGTAAAACGGCGTAGCTCATTGCAAATGGTTAGTTTTCCACAAAACAGGTTATGAATGAAAGCGGTTCCTTGGGATTGATAGCGGAGGTTATCTTCCGAGAGGAAAATGTTGTTATCCACAATACATGGGCCATGACAAACTTCGATATACAAATCTTGAATGTTATTGTCATACATAATATTTTGCGAAATCCGTGTCCCTTGTGTTTCCCAATCAAGCCATAATCCTCTGGCACTATGGTGTAACCTATTCCCTATAATTTGTGTATCAATAGGGCAATGTAACTTAATTGCGGCAAGTTCTGCACCACTGAATTCACCTTTGCTATTAATATTATAGATATGATTGTTGGATATCTGAGAAAAAATACAGCCTTTACTGCCAACAATACCTGTTTGACCACAATCAAAAATTTCATTATGTCTAATGATATGACTTCCTACTGTATCCCTATGCCAACCATCACGCAGCGCATTAAAAACCACTTCGGTAAAGGTTTGCGCACCACCTTTAGAAGCATTTTTTGACCATTCGTTATCATAAGGGTCTTGCTTTTTACCAATACTTATACCACTGCATTTAGAATTGCTAATGGTGTTATGTTCAATGATCCAACCTTTACTCCAATGGGTGCCGATTAAGCCGGTCTGAAGCGCTGTAGGTGGAGCCCATTGTGTTGCAGCATTTTTCATAATGAAACCTGACACCGTAATATAGTTTACGCCTGTCTTTTCTGGCCAGAAACAATAGGGTCTGACACTTATTTCAACAAGTGTTTCATTTGGATTCATGTCATGGAAATTTGCCCATATGGTTGTTGTGGCTTTATCCGATTGACAGAACCATTTATAAGAAAACCAAGGGTCAGGGTTGTCACCTTCTTCCGGTTTGAGAACTTGTTCAAGTGTAGGTACCTCATATAATGCATGGTCGTTAATAAAAACTTCGCCGGTATGGTGGGTATAACCATGATCATCAAACCAATCACCATAGAGTTCATCCACAAAGGGATTATAATGACCAAAAAAGCTGTTATCGATCTCAACTTTCCATACACCATTGCCTTGTGCCTTCCAGTTATTGATGATTTCCGACCCTGTAATGATAACTTTATCACCTTCATTGCTTCGGTAAACAATCCGCCGCTCGTCAGACTCACCGCCATGAACAGGATTTACCCATTCTCTGTAGATACCTTCCATTACAATGATTTCATCACCAGGCTGAGCCATTGTTGCCGCTTGAGATATGGTTGAAAATGGGCTTTCCTTTGTTCCAGTGCCCGTTTGTGTCGCTTGATTGGATACATAATAGATCATCATATCATGTCCTTTCTCATGGATGTTAATTGCTTTTTGGATTGAAAGTATTCTATGTAAGTTTATACTAGCAACTTAAGGGGAAATTGTATATAATCTATTATATGAAAAAAGTTAACTATCTTCTGATTGGAGGTCATACGCATATGGAAAATAAAACCGAATCAACGACACCATCATTAATGAGCATGCAACCAAGAGTGTTGACATCCACTTTTTTTGTATCGACTAACAGCCTAAAACCAAACACACCAATGAACGAACGGGTATGTTTTGACTATGAGTTGGAATTTTATGTGGATAGTAATGAGGGAAAGATGGTTATTAATGGAGAAAGGTTCGAAATCCATAAAAATTCAATTATTCTACGAAAACCAGGGGAAGTGGTTCAAGGCATAGCAGCTTATAATTGTTATTTGGTTTGTTTTGATTTATATAATTATCGTAAAAGTATACCTAAGGATTATTCTTTTTCCACAACTAAGCCTATCCATCCGCTTATTACAAATGGTTTTATGGAATCCATACCTCATTTAATACACTTACCTGATCCAGAGCTTTATCATCAACTCTTTCAATCACTTTATCATGCATTTATAGAATCATCACCCATTAATGAGCTTAGGATGCATACACTTCTAACAACCATATTACTTCAAATATATGATCATTCTAGGGCTATAGCTTGTGGGAAAGGCTCTATTTTACACTATAAAAAAATTCAAGATACGATTGGTTACATCCATCAAAACTTTAAGTCTCAATTGACATTAAATGACTTATCCCGTATGGTGCACCTAAGTCCGTCGTATTTTCATCATATATTTAAGGAAAGCGTAGGTATGACAATGAACGAGTATATCATTAAGGTACGATTAGATCATGCCAAAGCAATGCTTATAAAAGAACAAGAAGTCATTGCAGATATTGCTTATGATTGTGGTTTTGAACACCCCTCTTATTTTTATACACTGTTTAAAAAGCGTATAGGTATGACACCCAGAAATTATCGTAAGCTTTATCAACGACCTTTAAATGAGTGGTAAAGCTACAATCTTTAGGACTATTTTAGCATGAACACTATGTTTGAGATTCCAATGGTATATGCTTTTTTTATACATGATATGATATACTATAATGATAAAATACTAGAAGGTTAACAAAGTTTTATGGTATTTATATAGCTTAAAAAGGAGGGGTAATATGTTAATTCGATCTGGAGTAATAGAAGATAAGGCAGAATGGATTAAGCTTGCCAAGGAGGTGGCTCATGTATTCCGTGTACCTGATATGGCAGATAATGAAGAATTTCAAGCATATGTGATTCGGGCTTTAAAAGGAAATGAAGCCATCGTCGCAATGGACAGAATGACAGATGCTTGTCTTGGTATCATTAGTTTTTCAAGGAAACATAACAGCATCGCATGGTTTGGTGTATTTGAACAGCATCGTGGAAAAGGTGTAGGAGGAAAATTACTTAACTGTGCCATTAACCAGCTTGATTGGAGCCAGGACATCACAGTGGAAACATATCCAAAAGACTATGCGCCAGGAATCCCTGCTCGAAAAGTATATGAAAAATATGGTTTTAGGGATACGGATGAATTACGTTTTGATGAATACAACAACCTAATCTGTAAGATGACTATTCCTGCAAATGATAGAAAAAAAGGTCACAGTTTTCATTATCATATTGATACATACACAACATGGGCAGATAAGGCTCAATGCCCGGTCTGTCAAAAACAGGAACCACCATACCCGCCTATCCTCATAAAAGAATTAGATTATTCGTGGGTCGAATGCCACCCAGAAGCACAGGGAAAACTCTTTGGTAAATGCCATGTGCTTAGTAAGCAGCATTCTGAGCATTTTTATGATATGGCAAGAGAAGATATGGCTAATTTTATGACGGATGTGCAAAAGGCAGCACAAGCTTTGCATCAAGTGACTGGAGCTGTTAAAGTTAATTATGAAATACATGGCAATTCAATGCCTCACCTTCATGTGCATCTGTTTCCAAGATACCTGGATGATGATTTCCCTAGTGCACCTATTGATTATCGGTTGACAGAACCCTCACCTTATGAATCGGAAGAAGCGTTTAAGTGGTTTATTCAGAAAATGCAAGCATTACTGTGAATCTACTTGGATTCAACCCATTGTTCCTTATTGCTAAAGGTTTCAAAATCATATGCGGAGACGTACTCAAAGGTTTCATCATTTTTTAGCTCATAGGCTTCATCAGCCACATAAAGTAGTGCCTCAAATTCTAAGTCTTCGGGCATCAATTTAGGGTTATTGAGTACTTTATTATAATAATCTTTTCCATTAGCTACGACCACACAACGAGCGTATAAAAAATTATCGACGGAGAAATAAGTGTTTTCATCTACATAGGCATCTTCACCAATATTTTTTGCATAGGCTATACCATCCAAATCATAAAGGTGTTTTGAAAGAATATCAAGAAATGTATAGATAGCCTCATTGGGTTTACTTGATAAATAGTGGATAGCACTTTCTAAAACTTTGTCATCATCACCCTCATGATCCCAATTAAACATGGAAATAATGTTCCAAAATTCATTTTCATCCATTAATGCTGTATGCTCATGCATATGTCATACCTCCAATGTTATTCTATATTGCGTAAGCGTTATATAGAAATTTAAAATTATTAATGATAGCACTATTATATTTTGCATCATTCATAAAATTATTCTCAAGGATAGATAGATTGTGAGAGCAATAGATTCCAAATGTCAAAACTACTTGGTGTCTATTTTTTTGTGTTTATTTTGATGGCATATATAATGAGTTCATTATAAGTTCATATTGAAAGATTATCATGGGGTTACAAAAAATAATGACAAGGAGGATATGCAATTGAAAAATACAAACCAACATAAAAAGAAAAAAAATGTAAGAAAAGGGATCATAGGACTTCTGGTTGTTGTAACAGCCATATCCATTATGTTAATTTTGCCTAATTATTTACGAAACAACAGGGATAATGCCTATAATACAGAGGTCATAGAAAAAAGAGATATCGTTAATTATTATCAGTTTTCAGGCATCGTTGAAAGTAAAAATCGTCAACATGTGATTGCAAAAGAGATGATGCAGATCACAGAGATTTTAGTTGAAGAAGGTGATGTGGTTAAAAAAGATGATGTTATTTTTAAAGCCAGTCGTGATGTGGAAATAAAAGCAGATATTGATGGTGAAATTTCTAAGATATATGTGGATGAAAATGCTCAAGTTCTAGGTGGCACAAAACTAATGGATATCGTGGATTATGATAACCTTCAAGTGACCATAAAAGTCGATGAATACTATATTTCATCCATTGAAGAGGAACAAGAAGTTGACGTATATATTGACAGTCTAGGAAAGAATATCAAGGGCGTTATAGCAGCCATATCGAGAGAAGCCAAAAATGTCAATGGGGTATCTTATTTCACAGCAGATATTGACCTAGAAAAAGACAGTGAGATACGTGTAGGCATGAATGCGGAATCCAAAATGCTTAATGAGATGGCTGAAGATGTGTTGACACTTTCAATGGAAGCATTGCAGTTTAATGATGAGAATGAACCTTATGTACTTATAAAAGAGGATAAAGGTCTGCCAGTAGAGAGAAAAATAGATATTGGTATCAATGATGGGTTATTCGTTGAGATCGTCAATGGGATTTCTCTCGATGATACAGTCATGGTGCCTAAAAAGACAACAGATGATGGGGGAAGTTTTAGAGGACCATTTGGAAGGGAGCAGGGCTAATGAAAAATGCCATACTTGAAATGAAACATATAGAAAAAGTATATACCATGGGTGAAGAACAGCTCAAAGTGCTCAATGATGTTGAACTTACCGTCAACCAAGGGGAATTCTTATCCGTGGTTGGACCATCAGGCTCCGGTAAATCAACCCTTATGAATATCATAGGCTGTCTCGATACACCCACGAAAGGTGAATATATATTAGCTGGTCAAGAAGTAGCAGGACTTGATGAAGTGGAATTGGCGAGAATAAGAAATAAAGAGATTGGTTTCATCTTTCAACAATTTCAATTACTACCTAGGCTATCGGCACTGGATAATGTCATGCTTCCACTGGTATATGCAGGAACCAGCGAAAAAATAAGGAAAGATAAAGCGAAAGAAATGCTCATAAGGGTAGGCTTAGAAGATAAAATGAGAAATCGTCCCAATCAATTATCTGGAGGACAACAACAGAGGGTGGCTATTGCAAGAGCGTTAGTGACGGAACCAACAATATTGCTTGCAGATGAGCCCACAGGCGCACTTGATCAGAAAACAGGGCATCAGATTACCAACCTTTTTAAAGAGCTTCATGAGGAGGGAAAAAACATCATCATGATCACCCATGACATTGATGTTGCTAAAAATGCAAGTAGGATTGTGCATATTTTAGATGGCTGCCTAGGTGAGGGGGAAGACTATGTTTAAAGATAATCTGAAGATGGCTTGGGAAAATATTGTTAACAACAAAATGCGATCATTCCTAACCATGTTAGGTATTGTTATCGGTGTTGCATCAATTATCGCATTAATCACCATTGTACAGGGTGCAACCAATAGTATTACAGATGAAATATCCTCCTTTGGGGCTAATAAAATAACGGTACAGGTTAAGGGAACCGGACTTAAACCAGGATTACTAGAAGGCGATATAAAAGGTTTGGAGGACATTGATAATGTAGCAGGAGTCGCACCAACATTGAATAAGAAATCCAGTATTGTCTTTGATAATGGGGTCTATGAAAATGTTATGGTTCAAGGGAAAAGTCATGTTTATTTTACAGAGACAGAGGATTTAATAAAGTCAGGGAGAGGTATTAACATACTGGATATTGATGCATCCAATAAGGTTTGCTTAATCGGTAAAGACATTGAACAAGAGCTTTTTTATGGTATTAATCCTGTAGGTAAAACAATTAAGGTTGGGGGTGTCACCTATACAGTGATTGGCACTTTACAAGAATCACAAGGTTTTTCAATGGGTAGTAACAATGAGGCGGTGATCATTCCCTATACTACAGCCATGACCTATTTTGGTACACGTTATATCAACAGTGTAGATATATACATGGAAGACGGGGAACTATCTGATGCAACAACCACCCATATAGAAGCACAGATGAAAGCTTCGTTTAATCATCAGGACAATGCTTTTACCGTGACCAATATGCAGAATATGATTGATAGTATAGAGAGTATGACAAGCATGATGAGTATGCTTCTTGTGGGCATCGCAGCCATATCACTTCTGGTAGGTGGCATTGGTATTATGAACATGATGCTGGTATCTGTTACAGAGCGTACAACAGAGATTGGTTTAAGAAAAGCCCTTGGTGCAGAACCAAGAAGGATTCAAGAGCAATTTTTAATTGAATCCATGGTGTTGTCATTAATCGGCGGTATCATTGGACTTGTATTGGGAACAGCACTTGCATACTTGGTGACCATTATATTAGGAAACCCCTTTGCTTTATCCTATTCGACAGTACTCATAGCCATTGGTTTTTCTGGTGGTGTAGGCGTTTTATTTGGTATAACACCTGCTAGAAAGGCGTCACGATTAAATCCAATTGATGCTTTAAGAAGTGTTTAATGGTAATACGTGAAGGTATCGTATATAATAGTAAGAAACAACGTATGCATAGAGAGGTGATAGGATGTTCAGTATTGCTGTTTGTGAAGATGATAATCATATTAGGCGATTATTTGCTGATGTGTTACGAGGCGATGGGTATAACGTGTATGAAGCCAGTGATGGAGAAGTGTTACTTGACATCTTAGAGGAGACACATATAGATATGCTTATTACAGATGTGATGATGCCCCGCATGGATGGGTTTGAGTTAGTAAAAGTACTAAGAGATGCCGGTTATGAATTACCCATCATCATGATTACGGCTAAGGTAACAATGGAAGATAAAAAAATAGGTTTCTCACTTGGTGTTGACGACTATATGGTTAAACCTGTGGATACCGATGAGATTCTGTTACGGGTGAAAGCATTACTTCGCAGAGCAAAGATAGCAAGTGATAAAAAGCTTCAAATTGGCAGTACGGCATTGGACTATGATAGTTTGACAATCAACCACCACAACACAGTAATGGATTTACCCAAAAAAGAGTTTCTACTGTTATTCAAGCTGTTATCTTCTCCGAATAAAATATTCACAAGAGCTCAGATTATGGATGAAATATGGGGGTACAGCAGTGAAAGTGATGAGCGAACAGTGGATGTGCACATCAAAAGATTACGAGAGAAATTAGCCCATGTGGATGATTTTGAAATTGTAACAGTGAAAGGACTTGGCTATAAAGCGGTGAAAACGAATGATAAAAAGACTGATTAATTCCATCTATACACGATTTTTAGTCATATTTATAAGTGCACTGTTTCTAGCTAATATTGCTTCGGTAATAACGGTTTATTATACCAGTGTAGACGATATAAGGAATCTTATTCAGCAAGAATTAGCCAATAAGGTGGATCAACTTCATTTTCTTATGGAAGAAAAAAATATGTCTCTGACAGAAAGTAAAAAATATATAAAGGGGGTTCGTATTGAACCCTTATCTGATATGGAAATGAAGTCCGAACAGTTAAGACAAGAGGGGGTTTTCTTCACAGAAGGCAAAATGATTCGACCTTATTATATCGTCAAGATTAATGATGCGTATTTAAAGATTTCTCCCACGGATGCCAACGCCGTAATGAATCAATTTCGGTCCTTTTTGAGTATATTTTTTGGTAATATTATGTTTATAGGTTCTTTATTTATCATAATTGGCATTGCCATGATTGTAAGACCCCTCAAAAAAATTGCTCATGGTATTAAGGATGTTGCCAATGGCAATTTTAATGTGAAGCTAAAAAAGCGTGGCCATGATGAGATAGCTCAGTTAACGGATAATTTTAATAAAATGGTAGACGAGCTTAATGGAAATGAATATCTCCGTAAAGATTTTGTCAGCAGTATCTCACATGAGTTTAAAACACCTATTACATCCATCAAAGGTTTTGCAAAGATGTTAAATAATCCTTCTCTTTCCCAGGAAGAAAAAAAGGATTATATTGACATCATTATTTCAGAAAGTGAAAGGCTCTCCAACCTATCTGCCAATTTACTAAAGCTATCTGAATTAGATAGTCGTGCCATTATTAACAAAACGGCATTTTCTCTTGATGAACAATTAAGGCGGGTTATACTTCTATTCCAAGAAAAATGGGAAAGAAAAAATATTCAGTTACACATCGATTTAGATCAAGTAACGATGGTTGGTGATGAGGATCTGCTTTATCAAGTTTGGGTAAACATTATATCCAATGCAATCAAGTTTACTAAAAATGGGGGAACCATTGAGATTTCGTTGAAGCATGAGGATAACATCAAAGTGATCATTACCGATTCAGGGATTGGCATAAAAGATGCTGACAAGGAACAGATATTTGAACGATTTTTCAAGGGCGATAAATCAAGGTCAAAAGAAGGAACAGGCCTTGGCCTATCCATTGTTAAGAAAATACTAAAACTACACGATAGCCATATTAGCATTGAAAGTGAATATGGGAAGGGAAGTAGTTTTTGTGTAGAGTTTACGCAGCCATAATATAAAAAAGTCTCTTAAGAGACTTTTTTAATGGATTTTGTTTTATTCATTATAAAATATCGTCGATAAATCATTGTTTAAAAAGTTACTGATTTCTCTCCTTGTTAATGGTAAGTATTTCTTAATGTAGTTTACATAACCTTGTGGAGAATGGTATTGATAATCTGACCCAAATACAATATAGTCTAGTCCCCACTGTCTCATCATATGAGCCATTTCTTTATGGTCTTCTTCTGTTGTTTTTTCTAGTCCTAATACACTTTCTCTATCCGTTACAATGATTCCTGAGAAATCAAAATAGACATTCTCTTTTTTTAAGTCAGGATTTGCATTGTATTTCTCAATAAAGGTAGAGAAGACTTCTTTGGTTGATTGATCAAATCCTCCCCATCCTCCTAAATGAGCAATTTGTAATTTAAGATTAGGAATTTCAGAAATAACTTCATCAATGAGTATTTCAGCATCTTTTTTTCCGAATTCTGGGCTACGACTTCTGAAATGCATTAAAATGGGGATATTCTTTTCTGAAACGTGTAGAAATAACGCTTTAATTTTCTCCAAATGCTCCGGAATGGTTAAATCAACTCGTGAGTTTGTAAAATGCAATTTTAAGCCAGATAAACCTTCCATATGATAACATCTATCTACTTCCTGTATTGCATAATCTCTTAAAGGATTAACACTAAAAAGCCCAATCAATCGGTCAGGGTATTTTGAAACTTCATTTGCCACATAGTCATTTTCTTTTTTAACATCCTCATATTCAGTAGGGCTTTGAAGTTCATCCATACCGAGAATATAACTGTCAGACAGGACAAATGCTTTATCAATATTTGCTTCATCAAGTAATGAAACTATTTTCTCACCAGACACTTCTTCAATAGGCATATCAATGTATGTATCCGTTCCTAACAAGGTCTTGAATACTTCTGAGAACTCTTGGCTCATCATGTGCATATGGTGATCTGTGTAAACGTGGCATCTTTTGTGTTGATAACACTTACAATTTGCGTTTTCTTGTGCGTTGATGCTAGTGCTATTCATATTGGTAACTAATAGAATAACAACTAATGGAATAATTAATCTTTTAATCATACAATCTCCCTTACTTTATCTTTATTTGGTAAAAAACCAAATATAATAATACTATAAAACAAGAAGAATGTATACTATTTTTTAATAATTTAATAATATTCTAATTAATTATTAAAATATTACAATGTGAAATATCTATTGGCGTTTTAATGTCTAGTCTGACTGACAAACACGTCAGATGTCATAAAGCGCCTAAAAATAATAAATAACAAAATTGGCGGTAAGCTTAGGATAAGACCTAATCGCATAATAAGTGGATCATTGAAGTTAGGTCCAGCATTAAGAAAAGCTTTAAATAACATAGCAGGAGAATGCTTCATCGGGTCATTTATGTAAATCATAGAAGTGGTATAGCTGTTCCACATCATGGCAAATTGTAGAACGGATAAGCCAATAAGTGGTTTGATGATATGCGGTAAATAAATCTTTCCAAAAATGTAGGATTCAGAACGACCTTTGGATAAAGCCTCTTCCCTAAGATGTTGGCATTTAGCATTGAAAATACTCTTTAAAACAAATATATGCATGATGCTGAATAATCCAGTGAAGATATAAGGCAGATAGGTGTTTACCATATCCAGGTCTTTGAAGTACAGATATTGACCCATGGAAATAGGGTTAATATTAAGGATCAACAATAAGAATATTTTATATAGGCCACGACCTGGTAAATAATTGACGGTTAAAGGGTAGGCTAACATGGTGGTTAGAACAGCATTCAATAAGACACTCACCAATGTGATAGCCAGATATATAGTATAATTAGGCATCCACTGGGATAATACATCGTTTGTATCCATTGAGGTAGAATCCATAAAAGGTCGTATCACAAGGGGATAGAGTATCATCACCAATAAGAAAGCTACATATAATAGAGCTACAATGCTTCCAAAGGAACCCTTAGAACTGTCTTGGGATGGCTCCACTTCTTGTGTAGATTGAGGATTTGGAAATAAGACATCTTTGAAAAAGTTTTTAATGAGCACATACATGAGTAGGGATAGTACAAGCTGTACAATGTATTGAATATGTAAGATTGCCGTACCAAGGCTGATATTTAATTCCATTAAGCTTTTTCTAAATGAAAAGAAGTTTAAGGTATCACCGCTAATGTAGGTGGCAGGATTAAGCAAAGCAAAAGATAACTCAAAGTCTGTCATCAATAAAGCTGAAACTTGGATTAGGGAAAAGGCCCCGATGCATTTCATAGCTGTTATTATCGTCGTATTTCTATCTATTGAATGTTCTGGATGGGTAACAGCCCGTATAGCACCTAATGTGATGATGACAGGAATACCACAATTTTTCAACACTAACGCCATGATAACAATAGGTTTATAGTGTTGAGTTTGTACAAGTGGCGATAAGTCAAATAATGAACTTGTAAAAAATTGAATCATAATATAAGACAAAACGATGGTGGGTATAAAGTAAGGGATTAAAAATAAACCAGCCAAAGCATCTTGCACTTTTTTGCTTCGTATATGCTGAATTGATAAAACAAGAATAAAGGATATAAGGGCGCATAGAAGAATGTAGCCCAGTTTAATCCCAAGGGTATTTCGCATCATGCGGCTAAAATGTTCAGAAGTAAAAAGTTCTTTAAAATAAGTCAGTCCTACCCATGGACTATCACTTATGGGTGTCATAAAGTTAAATTCTTTAAATGGTAGTAAAGAATATTTTAGAAATGGAACAACCTTGATAAAAACAAGTAAAAGAATAGCTGGTATAGCAATAGCATAACAGAATCCCCAATTCCTCTTACGTTTAGTAGTTTGTTGATAATCATTTAACATATAATCTCCCCCTGTTATATACATACATAATAGATACCAAATATTATAGCATATATTAAAAAACAAAAGAAATACTTATTGGGAATAGGATTTCACCAAATATAGCTTGTACACATATAATATTGTAGGTTAACCAATAGGACAACCTTAATACATTGTGAAAGGAGGTAAAGAATGAAAGAACGTAAAAAATATAAATGCATCAAGAACTGTCCAGATCAATGCCCAGAAACGCAACGACATAATCATGAATTTGCTGGCAGTACCATGATTGCAGCGCCTGAAAATCAAGTAGCCTTGTTACACAATCATCGTTTTGCAGGTATTACAGGACCAGCTAGGGGACCCGTGCGTACCCACGTACACGTTGTATGTACAAATACAGATTTCTTTTTTAATCATTTCCACCGTATAGAAACAATAACTGGACCGCCTATTCCAGTGACAGACAAAGATGGAGAAGTTATTGGCCATACACATGGGATTGAAGGAACAACCACAGTTAGTTTTAGACACACTCATGATTTCAAAGCAAATATGTTAATACAAAACCCTATTAATGGACCACTCATGATTTCTGAAGAAGAGGATTGGGATTAATCTTATAGACAGCAGGCAGTCTCCAAGGAGGCTGTCTATTTTTATGTAAGCATTTTTAGCATAATTAATGATTGTTGAAAAGCTTCCGATATACAAGATAGAGGTTCAAATAATACAATATAGGAGGCGGAATATGAATTCAGTCAATGGGGTTGCAGGTTATCAGACATCGAATCAAGCCTATTCTACAAAAACCAAGTCAAAAGGAAAAACAGACCAAACCAAGGAAAAAGAAGCGGTTATCTATGAGAAGGGTAAAAAAAATCAAACCAGTGTCAGTAACTATTCAGAGTTAAAACCTAAGAAGTATACCGTTGATAAAAAAGAGATAGAGGCCATGAAGAATGCTTTAGATGAACGACTAAGAGATAGCTTCTATCAAATGGTTAAGGACATGGTTGGTAAACAAAACACAACGTATTCACTAGCCATAGAAACAATTTTAACAGAGAAACAAGACGCTATTAAACCTGAAATGATTGAACAAGCAAAAATAGATATTGCAGAAGGGGGCTATTGGAGTCCTAAAAATACAGCAGACCGTATTCTACAATTTGCCAAAGCTATTTCCGGTGGAGATCCAGAAAAAGCAGATATGCTAAAAGCATCTTTCTTACGTGGATTTGAAGAAGCAGAAAAAGCATGGGGCGGAGCACTTCCAGAAATATGCCAGAAGACAAAAGAAGCTGTTCTAGAAGGGTTCAATGCTTGGAAGTATGAGAGTGACAATGAGACTGTAGGACAAGAATAATTAGAAAGCAATTAAGGTATATAAGGCCGTTAAATCTGATTTGGGATTTAAACGGTCTTTTTTTCGCATCCAGCATGGGTAACTATAGAATGTGATTTTGAAAATATGTGTATTGAAAGAGATGCTCAAGTTAGTAATAAGGTACAATAATGGGATAAGATAACTATGGTTATATAACTATTATAATATAATAAAACATAAATAAATACTTGGACAGGAAGGTTAGAAACTGTTTCTATAGGTAGAAATTATTGAATTAAAAAATTATATTTGGGATAAATATAAGTATCTTAACAATGAAATTTCACGATTTACTGAACAAGACTCAAATATCAATAATTATTGGTGAAAAAGTTGGTGGAAAAATGAATGAAACAAGTAGTATATTATTTTAGCAGCAAACCTCCCCAAGAGGGTATTAAATCTCTAGGGATAATAGTTAAGAGGGTAAAATAAGGTGTTGGAGGTAATCTATTTAATGAAACAATTGAAATTAATGGACCAAGTTTTTTGGACAAAAAAAGATCTAAGAACAGAGGAGATAATAGAAAAATTAGCACAACTGTTTGCTATACGAGAAGATGAATTTAAGCCTACAATTTTATATGGAGGTAAACTAACTCATAGCAGAAATACAAAGTTTGACAGTAGCAAGGTTAGTTTATTTAAGAAGTGCTTCAAAGAAGAAAGTGTTTTAAGAATTACATTAACTAACAATGACAAGGAAGAAAAAGATGTTATTTTTGGATTTACAATAGATTTTGCAAGATTTTCCACAGTGGTCTCTTTTCAAGTCACACATAGCTATTTTAGTAGCCATGAAAAACTATTAAAATTCTTAAGTATTGCAGAGAATATTTGTAATATTATAAGACCAATGTATGGTGAAATACATGATTTAGAAGATAGTAATGAGCTTCTATGTGATAATACATATAGAGTCCATGAGTGTTTGCCGGGTGTTTATTGGTATAATTACTTTGGTAAATATTATATTGAAAAGATTGGAAAAGATAAACTGTTATCATCACCTGCATCTAAAATTGAAGAGTTAGGTAATGGGGATATTATCGTCTATACTTCTGATAACCCCTTTGATTATTCATCACCAACCTCAAGAAAAAGTCAGAAAAAACTTAGGAAATATCTTGGGATAAAAAATAAGAGAAAAAATAATATATTCTAAGATTACATGGTTTGACTTAAAGATTTTGAGGGCATGTTAAATGATAATTTAACTATAGGAAGTATATGGTAATGGTTGATAATGATGGCTCTAAGGGATATTCTATAAGTATAAAGATAATGAAAAACAATTAATAACTTGTATAGGACCTATAATCTAACATTTATTGAATAAACATTAATAGTGACAATAAAGATAGAATCAATTAAAAATTATGATAACGGGGAGCGAGGTTATGACACAAGAAGAAAAAATGAACCGAATTGAAGAGTTAAAAATAAAGTTAAGTCATAAGTCCCTAAAAGAGATAATGGATTTTCTAAACGATGAAAGCCTAGAGGTGAAACTATCTGCAGTAGAGGCTCTAGCCTCTTATGATGCTTTTGTAGAAGCTAGAAATATCTTGTTGAACTTGACAAAAAATGCAGATAGTGAAATTCGTTATTATGCGATAGAAGCTTTAGGTCATTTTGGTGGGCATGATATTGAGCAAATTATTATTAAAAGATTAAGAGATTCAGATGAATTAGTTAGAATAGTAGCCATTCAAACGCTAGGAGATATTCAAGCATTAGAAGCTATAGATTATTTAAAAGAAACCATAATCGACCGTAGTGAACTGGTTCGCGGTATTGGTGCAGAAATACTTGGTAAATTAGGAGATGAAGGGCTAATTCCAGTATTAGAGAAAGGTTTACATATGGAAAAAAAGGACACAGCGATAATGGGTTTCTATATAGGGTTATACTGGCTACAGCAGAAAAAGTATTTGGATTCTATTCTAAATATGTTAAAAAACAACTCATATAGAATTAGATGCGCTGCAGCCAATAGTCTTCTGGAACTTGCAGATAACCAGAATGCTGAAAAAATTATGTTGCATTTACGAGAAGCTTTATTAATAGAAGAAACAAATGCTGTTAGATCTTCAATTTTGAATATATTAGATCAAATACCTTAGTTAGAAATATATTACAAGAAAGATGGGTTAGATATATGTTCAAAAAAAATTACAAATACGATATACTTATACCACAATTTAATTTTGAACTTGATTTTGATAAAATGACTCCAGAACAAACAAAAGAATACTTCAATTGGTTTCTTCAACAGATTCCATCACGTATCAAATACTTATCATTCAAATGTGCAGAATACTTATCTATACCCCAAGATAAGTTAAATCTATCACCAGAGTCATTGATACTTGTATGGAGATGGTTTTTAGAAGTAGCGCAAGTTGGGAAAACACCTAAACGCGAATTGAAAAGACTAAAGCATGCGTTAAGCACCTTTCCTAAATCATTTCGCCAATATGTTATTAAGGACTGTTCAGAAGCATTAACCATAGGAACAGAATATATATTAAGGGACATCGGCATGTATATGGGTGAGGTATTCAATACACATTACCATCATATTAATTGGGGCTATTATTCCAAGCCAAAGAGCGATATGTTTGTTAACAAGCCTGTGCTCTTAGGTTTTAAGGATACTTCCTTTGACCCACCATTTGAGTCGGTATTTGAGCCGATTCATATGGTGGGTGTTCAAGCTGCCAACTTATTTGATAAATCTCAGAATGAATATGACTTACTCACACTATATAAAAAGTGGTTAAAGTATTGTTAGGTTTCTTGCGTAAATAACTGAAATTGAATTGATTTTTATGAAAGACAATGCTATAATACACAAAAGATTTGGAAGTGATTCTATGTATAACTTAAACATCAATATTAAATGTAAACATTTGCATCATCACCATAAATAAGCGTTTGAACCTATAAATATAAGACATAGGTGCAAGCGCTACTTGTGCATGTACCTATGGGCGATGATATATGAGGAAGCCCTATCGATAGAAATAATGGATATGGCTTCTTTTTTATATCCAGAAGTGCTAGTGCATGGTTCAGGGTTATTACTTTCAAATACTTTGATAGATAGATGTATGTATCTAGTACGAAGAAGTTCTACAGTTGGATGTTTTATTTTCATCTGAATCTTATGTAATGAAATCAAAATCATGTTAAATAATATAAGGAGGTAACAACATGTATAATACAAATCCAGTACGAGGAACCCGTGATTTTTTACCCGAAGAAATGGCACTTAGAGCATATATGAAAAAAACCATTGTAGAGGTATATCAGCAACATGGGTTTAACGAGATTCAAACGCCTGCTATAGAAAATATTGATTTATTATTGAGCAGTGAAGGGGGAGAAAATCTAAAACTGATTTATAAGATATTAAAGCGAGGTCGAAAACTTAAACTTGATATAGAAAATCTGGGAGAAGGAGATTTAGTTGATTTAAGTCTGCGATATGATTTAACATTACCTCTTAGTCGGTTCTACGCGCATTATGCCAGTCAATTGCCAAAACCTTTTAAAAGTATGCAAATAGGTGATGTATACCGAGCAGAAAGACCTCAAAAAGGGCGATACCGTTCACTTGTACAATGTGACATAGATATCATTGGTGATAAGGATAACATGGCCGAAATAGAATTAATTGCAGCCACGGCAAAAGCCTTAATGGCTCTAACCTTTCGCAATTTTACGATTCGTATTAATGATCGAAGACTATTGAAGAAAGTTATAGGTTATGCGGGATTTGATGACCAAGTAATAGGTAATGTATGTGTTATTTTTGATAAACTTGATAAAATCGGAATAAAGGGTGTCAGTGAGGAATTAAAGAATAAAGGCTATGATGTAGATGTCGTTAATCGATTTGTGACAATCGTAACTAAAATGGATAAGATGGCCCTCAGCGATTTTGGTAGTATGGGCGTTGATGAGAAGGTTCTATCTTCGTTACAGGATGTTCTATGGATTATAAAAGAGCAGAGCAAGGGACAATACGCCATCAAGTTTGATCCATCACTGGTGCGAGGCATGGGTTATTATACAGGTATGATTTATGAAATTGCGTGTGATGAGTTAGGATGTTCTATAGCTGGAGGGGGGAGATACAATAACATGATCGGTCGTTTTATGAAAGAGAATGTACCTGCAGTTGGTTTTTCCATTGGGTTTGAAAGGATATTTGAGATTCTAAAAGATAAAGGGTACCAGATACCTGACCAGCAAAAGAAAGTTGCACTTCTTTATGGAGAGGAAAATAGGATAGAGATTTTTGAAGAAGCGGATAGATTAAGAGCTGAGGGCATGTTGGTTTCCCTTATACCAAGGCACAAAAAGTTAGGGAAACAATGCAATAGGCTCAAGGAGCAAAACTTCAATTACTATGGCTATTGGTCAGATGATGCATGGAGAATCAATGCTTTGTATTAGATAATTAGCAAGATTCATGGTATAATGTCACGTGGAACAATAATTCATTAATAAAATAGATATATAACCATTGACAAAACGCAAGTCGTTTAATATAGTGTTAATGAGAATGAATATCAAGAAAGAAAGGGATTATACCATGAAAAAAGTAAGTAAAATCATTGCATTAATCATATTAATGGCATTAATAACAACAGTATTTGCAGCATGCGGTAAAAAAGATAATAACGTAGCAGATGATATCTATCAACAAGATGAAAGTAATGAAGCAGCAAATCAACAGGCTGATGATCATAAAGATGAAGGAAATGAGGATTCAGATCAGACATCAGATGACCAAGAGGTAGCCAGTGACGTGGTCATTAAGGTGGCAGCACTAAAAGGACCGACGGGTATGGGTATGGCAAAATTAATGGAGGATATACAAAACGGTGAATCTGAGTTAAAAGCAGATTTTACCATAACAGGTACACCAGATGAGTTGACAGGAAAGATTGTAAGCGGAGAAGTAAATTTTGCTTGTATACCAACCAACTTAGCAGCTGTATTATACAATAAAACCGGTGGCAAAATCAGTTTGGCAGGTGTCAATACTTTAGGTGTACTGTATATCATGGAAAACGGCGAAACCATTCAATCCATGGCAGATCTTAAAGGAAAGAAGATTCAAGCAAGTGGTCAAGGTTCTATTCCTGAATATGTATTATCATATTTACTGACCAAGAATAATATAGAGCCTGGTAAAGACGTAGAAATAGCTTTTGGTATGCAGCATGCAGAGGTATCAGCTACCATGATATCAGGAGATACAACCATTGCGTTATTACCTCAACCTTTTGTGACCACCACAAAGATGAAAAAAGAAGATGCTAGAATTGCATTAGATTTGACAGAAGAGTGGCAGAAGGTACAAGGGGAAGATAGTCCATTAGCTATGGGGTGTATTGTTGTCAATAAAGCTTTTGCAGAAAAAAATACAGAACTTGTAGCTGCTTTTTTAGATGCTTATAAAAAATCCATTGATTGGGTTAATGAAAATCCAGTAGACGCAGGTGTGGTCATTGAAAAGCAAGGTATATTACCGCAAGCTAAAGTGGCAGAGCTAGCCATTCCTGATTCACATATTACTTATATCAGTGGAAAAGATGCAGAGCCTATGCTCAATGATTTATTCCAGATTCTATTTGATTTTAATCCCATATCCATAGGAGGAAAACTACCTGGTGAAGACTTCTATTACTAAGAAGAAACAGCTTCAACATAAAATCATAGCGTTTCTATTTTGGATCATGGTTTGGTGGGTGCTTGCACGCTTGGTCAATCAAGAAATCTATGTACCCACCCCCATGAGGACCTTACAAGTACTTATAGATAATATGGGACAGGCGTTTTTTTGGAAGACCATTATGGCCACGATATCAAGGGTGGCTATAGGCTTTTTCTTTGCCTGTATTATTGGTGTTGGCTTAGGTGTTTTATGTGGCATGCATGATTTCTCCTATACCTTATGGCATCCTGTTATCAGTGCCATCAAATCCACCCCTGTCATGTCGTTTATCTTAATTGCTATTATCTGGTTTCAGTCTAATGATGTGCCCGTATTTATCTGTTTTCTGATGGGTCTACCCATTATATGGACATCAGCCGTTGAAGGTATTCATAATGTGGATAATCGGCTGATACAGATGGCGTCGGTCTACAAGGTGGATAAGAAATATCGTATTTCACATATATATTTTCCATCCATAACGCCGTATATTCGAGCGGCTATGATTACAGCCCTTGGACTTGGATGGAAGGTAACGGTGGCAGCTGAAGTCCTTAGTAACCCCAAGTTCTCCATTGGTACAAAGCTCAGTGAAGCAAAGGTCTATGTAGAATCAGCCAGTCTATTTGCTTGGACCATTGTAGTGATTATATTAAGTCTGTTCCTTGAGGGCATTTTCAAGAAGATTCTCCGTAAAATACTCCCTGTACGTATACAAAAGTAGGTGAATGAGATGATACAACTACATGACATAACCAAAACATTTAATCAATTAAAGGTTTTTGAAAATTTTAACATGACCATCCCAGATAAAAAAATAAGTTGTTTTCTTGGGGCTTCTGGTTGTGGGAAAAGTACGCTTTTGAATATGATTGCAGGTATTATGCCTTATGACCAAGGCAGTATAGATGGTATTGAGGGGAATCAGTCGTATATCTTCCAAGATACAAGACTATTACCTTGGGCAACAGTGGAAGAAAATATCCGCTTTGTTCTTAAGAGTCTAAGTCACATCAATCAACAGGAAGTTGTGGACAAATACCTTAATTTAGTGAAACTGACTGACTATAGAAACTACTATCCAAAGGAACTCAGCGGAGGTATGAAACAACGGGTAACCATTGCTAGGGCATTTGCATACCCATCCAATGTATTGTTAATGGATGAACCATTCAAAGGTCTTAATCCTGAACTGAAGAACGAACTTATGACAGCTTTTATGAGGTTATGGCAAAGGGATAGAAGAACGGTATTGTTTGTGACGCATGATGTGGATGAAGCACTGTTATTGGCTGATGAGATTTATCAGTTAAAAGGACGGCCTGTTTATATCGAAAGTCATGTAAAGATTGATATGGCAAAAGATAAGCGAAACGATCATTGGGAAGCTTTACAAGATTATCGTGAACAATTATTCTAACAGTAAGAGAAAAAAGTATCAAGACAAGCAGCTATGGCATAAAGCATATGTGAAGCTGCTTTTATGCTGTTTCAAGTTAGTGCTCATCATGCATAAACAACTATCAGATAAAATATTCTATTAATTATACATATCGAATAATAATTTATAATTAGTGAAAATGATAAAAAATATCTCACAGTGTCCATTCTGTTATGAGCTAAAACACTGACTTTGACTAAGCTTATAGATGGTTTAACATGTCATTATGTCATAGAATCAAACCGTTAATAGGAACTTGGATATAACCTAACATACGACATAATATGATATTAAGCCTAAACATTATGAAGTAAAATGCCGACAAATATTATAGAAAACATAGTATAAATAAGTGGAGATGATTAGTGCATGAATAGTGTAACGTCGATATACTCTTCTAGGATTACCATAGATGAACCTGTGAAAAAAAATATGGGCTTTAGTGATGATATAATAACAGGTATTGTTATGGAAAAAAATGATAAAGGTACATTGGTAGACGTCATGGGAAAAGAAATCTTAGTCCCACCAAGTATCGATATCCTTGAAGAAAAAGGTGAAGCATGTACATTTAAGGTAGAGAAGCATGGGGAAGATGGTATACGATTAAAATATGAGACACATGCACCAAATCAATCTGTACCACCTAAAGGTCAAAGCTATATGAAAGCATGGCTAAAAAGACAAAACATGCCTGATTTTAGCTATGAAACATTAAATGCATTACAAGCTATGGGTCAAGACGAACAGACATCCTATCAAAAACTTATTAAAGAAACGAAAGAACAATTGGATAAAATCTTGGATAAAGCAGTGGACGAAGATATATTGAAGCTGTTGAGTAAGAACATGAGTCCAGAAAAGATGACCATTAAACTCTTTGAACATGCTATAACCAAAGAAAAATCAGAAGGTCAAATAGAAAAAAAAGAAGTCAAAGATATCGTTGAAAAAGAGTTAAATCGATTAGCTAAAATATTTGGCAGTAAAGAGGAAATGCGGTCTATCGTTAAAAAGTTAAAAGAAAAGAATCTTCCCGTTACGGAAGCAAACATATTCAAAATAAGGGGAGCGCTTAATAAATTTGATGCCATTAAAGAACTGAAAGATGAAGCGATTCTTAATGTATTAAAGAATAACATTGCTTTAACGGTGGAAAAGATTTATGAAGCCAAGTATAGCAGTGGACAAGTTGCTGAAAAAGAAAATACATATGGACAGCATCCAACGACAGGTCAACCACATGTCTCTGAAGAAACCCTTCAGGCATTAGAACCTCAGATTAAGAAAATTCTAGAAGATAATCAGATACCATTAAAAGATGAAAACATAGAAGCAGCAAAAACGTTTATTCGGCATGGCATGGAAATAACCAAGGAAAACATGACAAAATACATGAGCCTTAAACATATTGCTGAGGATATGGATAAGGAACAAATCATTCAAGAAAGTGTACAGAACATCATTGATGATAAACATATTAGTGACATTTCAATCATGGACCAGGAAGCAGCAGATTTCAAAGGAATAGATGCAGAGCGTTTGATAGAAGATATACCTAAGATTAGGGATAAACATATTGAAAGATTAATAAAAAGAGGTATGGATATTAGTCTTTATAATTTGCAAAAGTTAGTTCATAAAGACCCGTTATTAACGAGCCCCTCTCATGAACCAGAAGCGATACTTTCAGAAAATGAGCAGCAGCATATGATAACGGCTAAACGGCAACTTGAAGAAATACGATTGAAAATGACCCTAGAATCAGCCAATCGTTTCATCAAACATCAGATTCAAATCGATACAGCGCCTTTGGAAAAAGTCGTGGAGGATTTAAGACAGCTAGAGGCATTAAGCTATCGTCAAGCGTTAACAGCAGTGGGTGTAAAACCCAGTACAGAACGCATTAGTCAGATGCGGGAAGTCATGGATACCCTGAGTGGTTTAAAGCAATCCAGTGCCCATGTCCTTGGAAAAGTCTATCAGAAAGAAATTGAATTTACCCTAAAGGCTCTAAGTCAAGATACGTCGCAGAATGGTCTTTATCAACAACAGCCTATGGAGATGTATGAAAAGCTTGGTACAAAGCCAAGAGGTGACCTTGGGGATTATATAGGAAAGGCTTTTGGACAATTAGAAGGTATTCTGAAAGACCTTGGTATTCAACCAACACCAGAACACGTAAGGGCATCCAAAATACTAGCCCATAACGAAATAGAAATCAATGACCAAAACATCAACCATATAAAATTCCTTGATCAAAAAGTAACGGAAGTCCTGACAAAGCTTCATCCAACGGTTGTAGCAAGCATGTTGAAGGACAACATATCACCACTGGGTCAAACCATAGACGAAGTGCTGCAATACATGAATGACTTTCAAGACGATAATGGTGAAGATTTAACAGAGAAAATTGCAAAGTATATTCACAGCATGGATCAAGCAGGTGACTTGTCTAAGGAAGAACGGGAGAGCATGATTGGTATCTATCGTATGCTGCATACCATTGCAAAATCCGAGGGACGAGCTGTTGGTTTTCTTGCCAAACACGATATGAAATTGACCCTTAATAACCTGATGGAAGCGGCTAAGTATATCAGAAGAACAGGTGGAAAACGGACAGATATGAACATTACCATTGATGATAATTTTGGAGGTTTAGAAGAATTACGCTATCATGGTAAGCCTATTACCCAGCAAATTCAAGAAGCTTTTGAAAAGACAAGCATGACCACCACCAAGGGTAATCGACAATTCATTGAACAAATGATGGAATTAGATTTAGACATTACAGCAGATGGCCTTATTCATATGAAGGAGTTAGAAAATACCCTTAAAGAATTCATATTAAAGGCAACGCCCAGTGGTCTAAAAAAGATTCTGGAACAAGAAAATATCATGGATAAGCCTATAGAAGAAGTGCTAGAATTTCTTGAAAATAGTCAAGATGAGCAAATAGTGGACACCCAGCGTATTCGAGAACAGCTTATGGTGGCAAAAGAAGCCTCGTCAAAAGCCATAGCATTCTTAGAGAAGCTGCAATTACCCATCAATCTTAAAAATTTGCATACCATGGGACAATTGATGCAAGATAATCATGTGCTCAGTAAACAATTAAAAAAAGTTTTAGACACTACAGATCATCAGCATGTTTTAACAGAAGATATGAAGGCAGTTATTGGGGATGTTATTGAGCAATTAGGGCAGGGTCAGGATATGGACACGGCCTATGCAGAGCTTCAAAAGAAGATTGACGACATAGAAGAAGATAATCGATTCAAAATGGATGGGCAGCAATCAGTGGAATACATATGTACGGATATTAAGCGTATGTTAGATATGAATCAGATATTAGGTGATCAAGAGAATTTTTTACAGGTGCCTATTATCTTAAATGGTGAGATTAGCCAGTTAAACATGTATTATATCAATGAGCAAAAAGCAGATGATGAGCCCTTAAAAGTATTGGTATCCCTAGATACAAAGCATCTAGGTACTGTTCATGCCTATGTGGAGATGCAAGATGATCACCTTCATGTACAGATGTCATCATCCATAGAAGAAGAAACAAACTATCTAGAAGGGTTTGATAAAGACCTTAGAAATGTTCTAGAAGGCATGGGCTTCTCCCATGTGACCATGACCTATGGAGAAAATAAGGTGAAAGCACCTATTGATGTGCGTGAAGATAATATGCCAAATACAGCCAGACAGCATTTGGCAATGGGACATTTTGAACAACGTATATAGTCAAAGGTCTTATCATAGGAAAGAGGCGAGCATATGAAGGACATAACAAGAAAACAAAAACAAGAGGAACAACAAAAAGTGCTTGCATTAGCTAAAAAATTAGCTGAATACATAGGCGATATCGATGAGAAGCGACACCAGAAAATAATGAATAAGTCCTAAGGATGTATGCATAATTATTTTTAGAAAATGGTCGATACATATTATAGTAAATGTAATTCCAAATAGATTAACGGATATATGTATGTGACAACAGCGACTTAGAGCTTTAGGGTTAAAGTAAAGGAATTCATAAAAGTTAGAAAACTGAAATTGAGAAGGGATGGCAAATATGCGAATAAACCGTAATATACCTGCGCTGAAAGCGCTTCATCAATTAACCATGAACAACTCCAAATTAGATAAGAGTTTAGAAAGACTATCATCAGGATTACGTATTAATCACGCATCCGATGATGCAGCAGGACTTGCTATTACTCAGAAGATGAACACACAAATTAGAGGATTAGAACAAGCCAAACGTAATAGCATGGATGGTATATCCCTTATCCAGACAGCAGAAGGTGCCATGAATGAAGTGCATGCCATGTTACAGAGAATGCGTGAATTAGCTGTACAGGCGTCTAATGGGACTTATGACAGCGAGGATAGAAAAGCCCTTCAAAAGGAAGTTGATCAATTAAAGGATGAAATACAAAGAATATCCGATCAAATAGAGTTTAATGAGAAGAAATTGCTGAATGGGGATATTGACCAGAAAGCTTATGTGGATGATGATACTGTAGCAAAAATAATATCTACATCCGATACAGTTGAACCTGGGACTTATGAAATAGAAATTACCGGTGATGCAACAAAATCAAATATTTTAGGTAAAAGAATTACTTCAGTACCTGCTGCTATGACGCAAGGAGGTAAAATTATTCTTAATGGTGAAGAGGTTACAATTAATGTGGGAGATACACCTAATGATGTTTTTGATAAACTTAGAGACCTAGCTGAAAAGGTGGGTGCTGATCTCACTGCGTATGGAGTTGATGCAGGTGGTATTATAACGACAACTGCTGAAGCATACATAACTGGTGCAGATGTGCATTTAAAGTTTGAATCTAAACAATTTGGTGATGATTATCCTCTTACTCTTTCATCAGACAGTGGTGCTTTATTAGCGGAATTACAATTAGATAGCTTAACCCCTACACTAGGAGTGGATGTTCAAGCTAATATTATTACTACTAGTGATTTTGCAGTTACAGCCAGTATATCTGGCGATGGAAACAGAGTAACAGTAAAAGATGTGGATGGTTTTGAAATGCAGATAGAAGCTCAACCAGGAGCAGCAAGTTCAGGCGCAGTAAGTTCCATTATTTCAGTGTTAGATGCTGGTGCACTAACCCTTCAAATTGGTGCAAATGAAGGACAAGGCATGGAGGTTAGAATACCGAATCTATCACCGAAAGCATTAGGTATTGACACCCTTAATATGGCTACAGTCAGTGGGGCTCAACTAGCACTAGGGAAGATTAGTGCAGCGGTTAACAGAGTCTCTAATATACGTTCAAAACTAGGCGCTTACCAAAACCGATTAGAACATACAGTGAATAACTTAAGTGTATCCTCAGAGAGTATGACAGAAGCGATGTCTCGTATTCAAGACGCAGATATGGCTTATGAGATGGCTCAATATACCCAGCGTAATGTGATAGCCCAAGCGGGTACGTCCATGTTAGCTCAAGCCAATCAAAGGCCACAATCCATATTACAGTTACTCCAGAACTAGAGACAGTGTATAGGACCTGATTATGAGTAACGGACATATTTCACCTATGGAAAGGAAATGTATCATCATGACAGAGAGTACAGTGAAGTCCTATCAGAATCGCATCATACAAGCTAGTAAAGAACAGTTATTGGTCATTACCTATGAGCTTTTTATAGAAGAAATAATGAAAGCCCTTCAAGCGCTTCATGAGGATAAAGCAGAAGATTTTAATCGAACCATGGTTAAGGTTCATAAACTTCATCGTGAATTAACAGATAATCTAGACATGTCTTACCCTATTTCACGACAGCTTATGTCATTGTATATCTACATGAATAAAAAGCTGATAGAATCGTCTATAAAGCTTGAGAAAGAACCATTAACAGAAGTTAAGGTTCTAGCGGAGGTACTCTTAGAAGGTTTTCGTAAGGCTGCAACAGAGGAAAGTAGTGAATCCCTTGTCCAGAATGCTCAAAAGGTCTATGCAGGTTTAACCTATGGTAAAGGGACACTTAATGAAACCGTTGTTAACAGTATAAAAGATAGAGGGTTTAAAGCATAAAAGAGAAAAAGATGCCTTTTCTTATGGAAAGGGTATTTTTTTATGTCAATTTATACTTTTTCTTAGAAATTTATATGAATACCTTATATTATTTTCTTAAAAGGCTTGAACAATTGTAAAAATATGGTATAATAGTATTTAATTGGAAATGATTTACAATTAGGAGGGGGATCATGGCAGAAATTCGTTACATTATTTCAGATGCATCCAAGCAGTTAGACGTAGAACCCCATGTGTTACGTTACTGGGAAGAAGAACTGGAATTAGAGATTCCTAGAAATGAACTTGGACATCGGTATTTTCGGGCTGAAGATCTGAATACACTGAAGAATATAAAAAAGCTTAAGGATCAAGGTCTTCAATTAAAAGCCATTAAGATGTTATTACCAGGTATCTTAGAGGAGGACAAGCTTCCGAAACATGAAAGTGACCAAGATAGGACTAGCCATGAACTGACACATGGAAACCAAGTAACAACAGTTTTTAAGCAAGAAGAGAAAATGGAGGTGGCAAAACCTACAGGCAGCAAGCTTCAGCAATTTCAGATTTTTTTGAAGGATGTGCTTGAAGATGCTCTTAAGGAGAACAATGAAGAGTTAAAGGAAACATTAACAAAAGAAGTGGCAGGGGAAATGAGGTGTTTATTCAAAGAACGAGAAGCTTTAGAAGAAAGACGCTACAAAAAACTTGATGAAACCATAAGAGAGATGCAAAAAATGAGACAAGAGATAGCATCTTCATCAAGTCGAAAATTATTTAAATTTAGAAAAAATAAAATGGGATAGAGTTTCAAGGGATCGGTTGGAGTTTTAAAGATAAAAATATAAAAAGAGAGATAAAAATAAAAAAATGGGATTGGGTTAAAAAAGAACGTGAATCGATATATCGAGATATTAAAAAAGGAGCTGATGCTCCTTTTTATATCTTATCGTCAGCTTATCTGCTATTATTCTGGTTGTGGAGCGTCTACTGGACATACGCCTGCGCATGCGCCACAGTCGATACAAGTATCAGCGTTAATTACATATATAGCATCGCCTTCTGTAATCGCGTCTACTGGACATTCTGGTTCACAAGCTCCACATGAAATACATTCGTCATTAATAATAAATGCCATTCTCGAGCACCTCCTGAATTTTCTTATTGGAGCGAATATAACAAGAAATTATAGTCGCTCATGTTTATCATTGTATAAAACTTACAGCTACATTGTAAACCATTAGTAGCTATAATACAAGCATTAATTATAAAAAAATTGTAAATTTATATAGATGTCTAACCCGTGTAGAATGGGTATATTGACATGTTATAGAATCTTTAAGCCATCACATTGAGGCCATACTTTTTTAATATACCCATAGCTTGTTTCATGGATGCATCTGTGGGCTCTTGGGTATCTTTCAATTCATAAGTTAAGCCTAATTCTTCCCATTTGTATTCACCCATTTTATGAAAAGGTAATAATTCTACACGATCAATGTTGTCAAATTGACTAAGATACTTGCCAAGACCGTCTATATATGCCTCTTTATCACTTAGCCCAGGAACTAAGACATAACGAATCCATACTGATTTCTTCGTGTCACTGAGATATTGCATAAAGTTAAGGGTAGGGTCTAAGGATACACTGGTGATATATTGATACTGTTCTTTGTTATAACACTTAATATCTAACAGAACAAGGTCTGTATAATCCAGTACCTCTTTTACGTGGTCATTAAACACATAGCCAGATGTATCCAGAGCTGTATGGATCTGTTCTTCTTTACAGCGTTTCAATAATTCTTTTACAAAATGAGGTTGCAGGAGGGGTTCACCGCCAGTCACGGTAACACCACCTCCAGAAAATTTCATATAAGATGTATATTTTTTAATCTGCGTCATCACTGCTTCTACAGATGTTTCTTCGCCATCGCTTAATTTCCAAGTATCGGGATTATGACAATATTTACAACGTAATGGACAACCTTGCATAAAGATAACAAACCGAATGCCTGGGCCATCTACCGTACCACATGTTTCAATGGAGTGAATTTTACCTTTTGTATCCATGACATAACCTCCTTTTTTATGCTATAGAAAAACGAAGTGAATTTCTTAGGTGTGTTTGACCTAAGCTCTTTCATGGAATGTTCGATTAATAACATCCAACTGTTGTTCACGTGTCAGCTTGATAAAGTTAACAGCGTATCCGGATACACGAATGGTTAACTGTGGGTACTGTTCTGGATGTTCCATGGCATCTAATAAGGTTTCTTTATCGAATACGTTAACGTTAATATGGTGCCCTTTATCATGGAAATATCCGTCAAGCATACCAACCAGATTATCAATTCTTGATGTGTTATCTTTACCAAGAGCTTTTGGTACAATGGAGAAGGTGTAGGAAATACCATCTTCTGCATGCTCGTAAGGTAATTTTGCAACAGATGCCATGGATGCAATGGCACCATTTTTATCGCGACCGTGCATGGGGTTAGCGCCTGGTGCAAAAGGTTCCCCAGCTTTACGACCATCAGGTGTGCTGCCTGTTTTCTTACCATAGACAACGTTAGATGTAATGGTAAGAATGGACATGGTTGGAATAGAGTCACGGTATGTTTTATGTTTTCTTAGTTTATTCATAAAGTTTTCAACGATTTCGCTAGCTTCAAGGTCTACACGGTCATCGTTATTACCAAAAGCAGGGTAACTTCCTGGTTCTACTTCATAGTCAACGGCTAAACCAGCATCATTACGGATAATCTTTACTTTTGAATATTTAATAGCGGATAAGGAATCGGCTACAACAGATAGACCGGCAATACCACAAGCGGAGGTTCTTAAGACATCTTTGTCATGTAGAGCCATTTGTAAACGCTCATAGCAATACTTATCGTGCATGTAATGAATAATGTTTAATGTATTAATGTATAATTGAGCTAACCAATCCAGTACACCATCGAATTTACGTTTGATTTCTTCATAATCAAGGTATTCACTGGTAATGGGTGCCAATTCTGGTCCGATCTGCTCACCGGATTTTTCATCTTTACCACCGTTTATTGCATAGAGTAATGCTTTCGCAAGATTGGCACGAGCGCCAAAGAACTGCATTTGTTTACCAATCTTCATAGCGGATACACAACATGCAATACCATAATCATCACCATACCAGATGCGCATTAAATCGTCATTCTCGTATTGAATGGAACTGGTATCAATGGATGCTTTCGCACAGTACTTTTTAAAGTTTGATGGCAGCTGCTCCGACCATAAAACAGTTAAGTTTGGTTCAGGTGCAGGACCTAAGTTATAGAGTGTATGGAGCACACGATAACTGTTTTTAGTGACAAGGGTACGACCATCAATACCCATACCGCCGATGACTTCTGTTACCCAAGTAGGGTCACCAGAGAACAATTCGTTATAAGAAGGTGTTCTTAGGAATCTTACCATACGTAGCTTCATAACAAATTGGTCCATCAGTTCTTGGGCTTCTTTTTCTGTTAGGGTTCCCATGTGCAGGTCTCTTTCAATATAAATATCTAAGAAAGTGGATACACGGCCTAAGGACATGGCAGCACCATCTTGTTCTTTGATGGCACCAAGGTAGGCAAAGTAAGTCCATTGAATGGCTTCCTTCGCATTAGCAGCTGGTTTACTGATATCAAATCCATAAGCATCAGCCATGGCTTGTAATTGTTTGATGGCTTCCATTTGTTCTGAGATTTCTTCTCGAAGTACAATGACATTGGGTTCCATGTAATCCATTTCCAACTGCTTTTTCTCTTTTTTCTTATGTGCAATCAATTGGTCCGTTCCATAGAGGGCTACACGGCGATAGTCACCAATAATACGGCCACGACCATAGGCATCTGGAAGACCTGTTATAACGCCTGAACGTCTTGCTTGGCGCATGTTATCGGTATAGGCATCAAATACACCATCGTTATGGGTTTTACGATAATGGGTAAATATGTCATTGGTTTGCTCATTAAGCTTATAACCATAAGCTTCTAGCGCATTACGTACCACACGAATACCACCATAAGGCATTATACCACGTTTTAAAGGTTTATCCGTTTGAAATCCAACAATTTTTTCTAATGATTGGTCCACATAACCTGGTCCATGAGATGTAAGAGATGAGGGTATTTTTGTTTCTACATCTAAAATACCTTTACGATTTTCTTCATTTGTAAGTTCCGTTACTTTTTCCCACAGCTTGGTTGTAGCGTCTGTAGGTCCTGCCAAGAAAGAATCATCACCTGTATAAGGTGTGTAATTGGCTTGGATAAAGTCTCTGACGTCAATCTGTTTTTCCCAGTTTCCAGCATTAAAATTTTTCCAACTTTCATGCATATGAATGACCTCCTTGTATACTTGGTTATTATCTTCAATTTAGGTTTCTTTTATTTGATAAACTCTAAAAGAGTTTTAGTACGAATACATCATATATAAACCAGTAAAAATATCGTATCCTATATATAGAAGTTAAAATTCAAAAATAGGATTATTAATTATATGGACATTATATACTGGATACTGTATACACGTCAAGAGAATTTTATTAAATAATAATTATTAGTTAATAGTACATACCCATAGAATAGGTTGAATACACGGACATACCATGTTAGAATAGTATGAGGGGGTAAGCGTATGGGAAAGATGCCAATTAAATATATGCTGGTTAAAGAGGATATTGAGGGGCGCATTAGCAATGGAGAATACCGCTCTGGGCAACGCATTCCTTCAGAGAGAACCCTATGTACACAATTTAATATGAGCCGTATGACCGTCCGTCAAGCCATTAATGAATTGGTTAAAGAAGGGAAATTATATCGTGAAAAAGGAAGAGGTACATTTGTATCGTCACCTCATTTTTTACAGAGGAATGTTAAAAGTTTTACAGATACTCTGCGAGAAAGGGGATTTACACCTTGTACGCAGATTTTAGAATTTTCTACTGTTTTTAATCTAAAAGAGATTAGTAAACTGATGGATGTGCCTTATGAGACCAAGTTCTATAAATTGAAACGTTTGCGATTAGGTAATGATTTGCCCATGGCTCTTGAAACCGTTTACATAGAAAAAGAAAAATGCCCCGATTTGGACCAGTATGATGTTAAGGAATCACTCTATGAAGTATTAGAAAAACAGTATCATTATAAGGTGGAAAATATTTCCTGTGATATGGATGCATGTATAGCCAACACATTTATGATGAATACTTTTCATATGCAGAAAAAAGGTGCTCTGTTAAAAGTTACAGGCATCACCTATATAGAAGGTAATGAAAAACTCTTCTTTGAAGAATCTTATTATCGCCCTGATCTCTATAAATATCATGTGGACATTTATCGGAGGGTATAAGTAAGATAAAATTATGTTTGTCAATTAATTAAATATATATTATAATGGGTATACCCTAGATTATAAGGAGGTCAAAGATATGGCAAAAGTAACAAAAGATATGATTATTGCTGATATTATAGCGGTAGATCAAGGTATCATACCGATTCTATTAGAAGCTGGGATGCATTGTGTTGGATGCCCTTCTGCTCAAGGTGAGACACTTGAAGAGGCTGCTTTTGTGCATGGCATGGATATAGACGATTTAATGGGAAAAATCAATGCACATTTAGAAGGCAAATAATCACATTAGAAAACTGTATAATTTTACAGCATAAATAAAGGGGTAGTCTTATGATCGTAAGGCTGCCCCTTCATTTCGTGTATAATCTTTTAACTTTCTTCATCGTAAGCTTTATAGCTTGGATAACACTTGAATAGCTTTTTCTTTGATGATGACATCGTAGTGTTCTTGTAAAAAAGCTTCCATAACGTGGGAAACGGTTATTTTTTTTCCATATTCAGAGAGTAAGCCGTGAAGACCTACAAAGGCATCTTGGGTATCCTCTGATTTACGCAATACTAAATAATACTCATTAGACTGTTCATTTTTATACAATGAATTGACACCATCATATATTGGTAATATAATCTTAGCAATTTTTGTTACTTCATTAAGGGTTTTAAACATATAAATCAATTGTTTTATATCTGTCGACTTACCAGTATCAACAACCTCTTCTTGGTCTGATTCTTTCTTTTTGAACTTACGAACATTTTGTTTGGGTATGGATGCAAATTTGTCATCCAGTTCATCGGGGTTATCCACTTTGGTAATGACCAACATAATACTGTCACCTGATAGGGGTATGGCCTCAATCATTAAAGGTACATTCTCAGCTTCAAAACCAAATTCATCTGAAGCTTTAGCCATCATATCCTTGAATAGTTCTTGAGCTTTTTCTGTACCATATGCTAGCTCACTAATTTTAATCTGTCTTGTTGACAAATCTGTTTTATTTAAAGTACACCGTATTTGCGCATTACTGATTTTTTCAATTTTCATAGTATCACTTCCTTCTATTTGACATATGGATGTCTAGGTGCTTACTAAAAAGAAAGTTGCAATGAGATTATTCTTTTATAAATTGTTATGCCTAAGCGATTATCGTTGCATCAACCTTATTCTTTTTGACGGGCTATATATATTTGGAATACATGGGAATGTACAAAAGAATAGAGGACATAATCATAATGGAAAATGCTTAGGTGCTAGAGTGCTTAGGTGGGTTACAACATATAAATGATCTCTTATGTATAGTATAATAGAAAAGTGGGTAAAATGTAAAGAGGATATTGCTGTCATTTTGCAGTCGAATATTTTTTGAAAAAAAATAAAAAATGTTCGATTTTCTATTGATTTTATGTTTTGAATCTGTTAAAATTTTAAAGGATTATGCCTATAAGGATGTTAATCCAACCATAATTGATAGAAGGTGATATGATGGGTAATAATAAGTACGATGTTATAATCGTCGGCGGCGGTCCAGCAGGTATTTTCGCTGCGATGGAGCTAATTAATCAAGATGACCATCTAAAAGTTTTATTGGTTGAAAAGGGTAGAAGCATTGTAAAACGCCATTGCCCTAGTGCAGAAAAAGGTACAAAATGTGTTCGTTGTAATCCGTGTTCCATTGTGACAGGATGGGGTGGTGCTGGTGCATTTTCAGATGGCAAATTAACCTTAACAACGGCTTTTGGCGGTGTTTTGGATGAATATATGTCTAAGGAAGCGTTAATGGAATTGATTCATTATGTCGATGATATTTACGTGAAATTCGGTGGCACACAAGAAGTACACGGGAATGATGAGGACAAAATATACCCCATTGCAAAAGCATGTGCAGCAGCAGATATTACGCTTATTCCAGCTAGTGTAAAACACCTTGGCACAGATAAGTGCTTTGACATATTAAGGAAAATGGAAGAATTTTTAACCGATAAAATCGACATTGTTTTCGGGAAAAAAGTCCATGAAATTCTCGTAGAGAATAAAAAAGTGACAGGCATTAAGCTTGATGATGACCATATATATGAAGCAAACCATGTAATTGTAGTTCCTGGTCGAGAAGGATCCGATTGGTTCTACCAAGAATCTAAACGATTAGGGCTTAAATCAAAAAATAATGCAGTGGACATTGGTGTTCGTGTTGAATTACCAGCTGTTGTCATGAAGGATATAACGGATGATCTGTACGAATCCAAGATGATTTATTATACTAATTCTTTTGATGACCGGGTGCGGACATTTTGTATGAATCCCTTTGGGAAAGTCGTTGTAGAAAATAACGATGGGTTAAAAACAGTTAATGGCCACAGTTATGCAGACAAACGCTCTGACAATACCAATTTTGCACTATTAGTCAGTAAAAACTTTACGGAGCCATTTAATGCACCCATTGAGTATGGTAAGTATATCGCTACTTTATCCAATATGATATCTGGTGGCGTTATTGTACAGCGCCTCGGTGATTTGTTAGATGGGCGAAGGACCACAGCAGAACGCCTTAAGAGAGGTCTGGTAAGACCAACGCTCAAGGATGCTGTTCCAGGTGATCTTAGTCTTGTACTTCCTTATCGTTTCTTAACTGCTATTAAAGAAATGTTACAGGCTATGGACAAGGTGGCACCTGGTGTTTATTCCAAGCATACGTTACTGTATGGTGTGGAAGTGAAGTTTTATTCCTCAAGAATAGAACTTACGGAACAACTTGAAACGGAAATAGAGAATCTGTTTGCGGCAGGTGATGGTGCAGGTGTAACAAGAGGGCTTGCTCAGGCTTCTGCGTCAGGTGTCATCGCTGCAAGAGAAATTATAGACCGAAGGGGGTAATAATATGTCAGCAAAAGTTATTATCGGCGCACAATGGGGCGACGAAGGAAAAGCAAAAATCATCGATATTTTATCAGAGGAAGCAGATGTAGTCATCCGTTCACAAGGTGGCAATAATGCAGGACATACCGTTGCAGTTAATGACGAAGTATATAAATTTCACTTGGTACCATCGGGTGTTCTATACCCTGGGACAGAGTGTATTGTAGGTAATGGAGTTGTTATTGATCCAAAAGGCATCTTAGAAGAAATTGATCATTTACATGAAAAAGGCATCAGCACAGATCAGCTTAAGATTAGTTTAAGAGCACATTTGGTTATGCCTTATCACAAGACCCTTGATGGTATAAAAGAAGATTACCGTGGTGATGGTGATATTGGAACCACAAAAAAAGGTATTGGACCATGTTACATGGATAAAGCTGAACGTTCTGGGATACGCGTATGTGATTACCTTAATGGAGAGCTGTTTGCCAGTAAAATTAAAGAAAACGTAGCCATTAAAAATGCTATGATCAAACACGTTTATCATCAAGATGTGCAATTTGATGCAGAGGCAGTGATTGAAGAATACAAAGGTTATATGGCAAGATTGAAGCCATACTTTGCAGATACAACGGTTCTGGCTTACGAGGCGATTACATCTGGTAAGAAAGTATTATTTGAAGGGGCTCAGGGTACATTACTTGATATCGATCTTGGTACATACCCTTATGTAACATCTTCTCACCCCATAACAGGTGGCGTGTGCGTAGGTGCAGGTATTGGACCTACCATGATTGGTGAGTGTATTGGTGTTATGAAAGGTTATGTAACCCGAGTAGGTAAAGGTCCATTCCCAACAGAGTTATTTGATGAGACAGGTGACATGATTCGAAATGTTGGCCATGAGTTCGGTACAACCACAGGTCGTCCTAGACGTTGTGGATGGTTCGATGCTGTTATTGGTAAGTTTGCTGTAAGAACAAGTGGTCTTACAAGCATAGCATTGAATAAAATTGATGTATTGGCTAACATTGATAAAATTAAAATATGTGTGGCTTATAAAAAAGATGGGGAGATGGTCAAAGATTTCCCAGCAAGCTTAGAAGATTTGGCTAAATGTGAGCCAGTCTATGAAGAAATGGACGGATGGGGCGAAATCGATCATATTCGTACTTATGATGCATTGCCAGAGACAGCAAAAGCATATGTTAAGCGTGTTGAAGAATTATGTGGAGCTAAAGTGACCATGGTAGGTGTAGGTCCTAACAGGGATCAGAATATTTATGTGAATGCTTGATAGGAGTAGTGCACATAGTGGTTGTTGAGCGTTACCTAGGATTATAAGGTATTATGCTAAAATTAAGCATGACTGGAAGTTTTATATGCTATAAAAAATAAAAGGGTTATTCTGCCCTTATAGTAAGATGATGTGTGATAAAAGGGTATCTAAATAAGTTGGAACTTATTTAGATACCCTTTTCTTCTATTATAGGAATTTATTTGTATAAACATGAAAGCTATTCTAATGCACGGTGTAAGTATTTTTTATGGAAAATCCCTTTTACTATTTGGGTGGCTTTTACCACTTACGATGATACTTATAATAAGCATCACGGTCATCAATGGTAATGGTAACATTATGCTGTTTGACCGTTCCATTACTGTAGTAGACTGTAAATTGGAAAGTAAGGTCTTCAGGACTTGGCCTTCCCCAACGGTAAATCATCGTATTATTCCATAGTTCACCTGACCATCTATTGGTGGAGCTACTTAGTGGTGATAGATTCATTTGATAGGGTTGAGGTGATATTCTGGCAGGTTCAATGATATGAACACTTACTTTGGAAACCGTTAAACGGCTGTCTGCATGGATAGCCGTTGTTTGAGCACTTAACATAAAGCGTTCCCCTGCCCAGTATGTGTCATAGGTTCTAGGGTCATCATCTTTACCTGTCATAGCAAGATTGTATTTTATACGATTATCATTCCACTGAGGATGATGGTCAACTTGACCAGTTATGGATAGTGGTGAAGGTGCAATGATGGCTGTATCTGTAGCTGTGCCGCCATTCTTGTCGTCCACTAACACATGAAGGTCATAATTACCTGGTGTCATATGATCCATAAGAAGTACTTCAAGAAGTTCATAGTTATTGGTTATATTGGGTGATTGGGTATAGGTCTTAGGATAACCCTCTCCTGTTAAGGGTTGACCGTCTTTGGACAGGTTTACGGTTACGCTTAATGTATCCAAATCCACATCGTTTACTTGAATATTAGCATATACCTTGTCCCCCTCATAGATAAAGGATGGGTCTGTGCCTAAGATGTTAACTGTTGGAGGTGTATTACGGGTAAAGTAAAAGTTATGTGCATCTACTTCCCAATTACCGTTAGGTGTGGTAGCTCTAAATTCTGCCACATAGTTACCTTCACTAATATAACTTCGATCTTCTTTGTAATCCAGTGTCCAATATTTAGTATTACCCACTGTTTTTGAGTAGACTAAATTACTTGTTCGCTCATATGACGTACCTTTATATAAGGTTACCTTCACATCATTTACATAAATACTTGTCGTGGCTGTCAGTGTCGTTGTACGGTCATAAGTGACTTTACTATCTATTGACCCTAGTAAATTAATAGGGGTACTGACAACAACTGTAAAGGCTTCCTGATCTGTTTTAAGAGCGTTACTAGCATCTGTAGCTTTTACAATGACCTTATACGTCCCATCTGCCAACGTTTCAGGGATGTTAATTGCCTTATTTACCCAGTAAAACTTATTGCCGTTCTGCGATACATAGCTTGTGTTATTGGAGTGTGTACGTATTAAACTGGTGACTAGGCTATTTGAACTATTATACAGTGCCATATCCACGTAATGAAGCTTATTGAATATGGTTTTAACATCATATGCTAATAAATTCTCTGATGCAGGAATGCTAGAAATTGAAAACGTGCTATCTTCGGTCTTTAGAGAAGCGTCAAGCTCTATAGGTGGGTCTGCTGATATGATAAAGGTTACAGGTTCACTCCATGCCCCTTCAATGTCCTGTACTTTGTACTTAACAATGTATTCCACGTCTTTTCCGCCTTCTACTGCTGCAAGGGTACTTGGTATCATACCAGGTGTGTATTGGCTATCTGTGATTCTTTTCCACTCATACATATCATCTTGGATACCTTTGTTTGCCATGTCCATATGATCTAGGTCGTAACCTGTACCATTTACACCGTTAATAACCCATTGATTGTTGCTAAGACTGGCATTAATGGTTAAGTTGGCGATTGGTGTACGGTGTACAAGAAGCTGTATAAGGTTCTTATTGCCCCATTTTCGATAGTTATCAAATCTAGTTTCACTTGCAGCAACAGGGGTGTCCTGTGCTTGGTATTCCAAGGTGTACTGACCAACTTCATGGAAGCCATTCTTTGTGCTTGCTGTTTGACCGATAATATCGGGGATACCGTTAGGGTTGGTAAACATGCTGTTATCAAAGGCACTGAATACGAACCTGTCCGTGTATTTTTCATCACCTTCGTAGTCATCAAAGATAAATTCATAATCCACATTGTCTTCATCTGCTAGGATGCAGACAGAGGATGCAACAACATTTTCTAGCGGTAGTAAATAGTCCGTACTTGTAGGTGCTTTACTATGGATGGCATCATCATAAATAAATATCAGTTGGTTACCTTCCACGACAATGTCAATGATTTCAGGTTTAGAACTATCTATCTGGACGATACTTGATGATGGTTTTGACACATTTTTACCGTTATCTACTGCAAACAACCGATAGGAGCCATTCACATCCGGTACAGTAAACGTTGATTTGTTGATACCATCACCAATTTTTACACCTTTATCATTAGATACAGCGTCTAAAACATCATTATAAACATTGTACGTCATAATATTTTTCAATAAATATACTTCACTTTGTTCATTGGTGGTAACCGCTAAATTGTTCCCCCCCTTCAGAACAAAGGTATCTTCTGTTGATATAGTAGGTTTAACTCGGTCAATATATATCGGAAATCTTTTATAAGTTCCACCTTTATAGTGGTCGAAAATTCTCACATACATATAACCACTCGTATCGGTTGGTAACTCATTTGCATTAAATGTAAGGGTATAGTCATCACTCTGTCCACTTGTAGCGTTTGGTATAGCAATGAACTTCGATTTTTTAGCAATACTTTGATAACTGCTGTTCAATAATTCGGCTTCTATAGTGATATCATCTTGCTCAATATCCCACACTTTGCCTTTAACGGTTATGGAATGGCTGTCGTTTCCATTGATGTAATTTCTGTCAAGTTCCGCTGTTAGGTTAGGTGAATTGTTGAGATAGATATAGTTGCTATGTTCTACGTGTGCTGACTTAGGATCACCATGAGAATAATACCCTCTGGTATAGACATAACACTTCACATACACATTTAATTTCATGGGATTATTTTGGCTAGTGTAATCGTGTTTTCGTACGATGGTGGTTTTTTCTACGCCATCATAGTACTTGGTGTGTCCATCACCACGTGATGTTCCAGAAAATCTGTCATAACTGATATTCGTCCCATTAATTCTAAAGTAGGTGTCATCACTACAACTATAATCATCATAGCTGTAGGCTCGTAGCTCTCCTTTTGCTTTGAATTTTATTTCCCAATATGTATCATCACCATCATAGGTTCTTATGTCCAATATCTCTAAGGTGATACCTGTACACTCCGCAAATATTGTGCGACTGCCTTTTACAGCAGTTTTCTTCATGGCAGGTATGTTATAGGTATACTGGGTCTGTAGGGGTTCTCGACCTGTCCAAGTAATAGTACTACTGGCATACGAAGGTATATTGATTGTTATAAAGATGATAAATAACATACCAATAAGAAGTTTATGCTTCATATCTGTTCACCTTCTTTCTATAAGTTTTCGGCTTTGGCTTTCATGTAGCTGTAACGTATTGCTCTGTTCTCCGCATTAACTTCTACCACCCCAATATAGTAACCGTCTTGTACGGGTACAATGTCTAAGTCCTGTACATCTGTCCACGTGTCGTCCATGAGCTGATTGACCAGAATTTCCTCCACGGATGTTTTATCATCAGAAAATACCTTATACTTGTACGCAACCCCATCATCTAAGTGGTTACCAATATGAAACTGTGTAGATTGTAAAGGCTGTATGGTTTCTACCATATCACTAAAACCACCGATATAATCTAATTGTACACCTGACGTTGTGATACAGGCTTTTTGAGTCGTACCTTTTAATTGTAGGGTGATAAAATCAGGTGCTATGAGCATGCCTTCATATGTTTCATATTGCTTGCCATCACCGTAATTAGATAATGTACCATCTTTCTTTAAGTAAACAAGAGTGGTATCCAATGGAAACATATCTTCTACATCTGTTGCTAATAGTATTAGCCCACTTGGGTCTGTTCGCCAAAGATCCCCATTTGTATCTATGCCATAAAGATACTTTGAGCATGCAGCAAATTTCGATATGTTGTTATTTCTAAATTCCGAGTAGCCGTTTAAATTCTGTGAAAGACTGTTTTTATAAATGGGGTTTATGTAATTATTCTCCCGAATAAGTAAAGGGATGCCATTACTTATAAGGATATCCTTAATGCCAGAATAATAAGTAGCATTATTTAAATAGTTATAGTCGGAATTATCCTCTTTATAAACGGATGCTCTACCGTTTTTAATGCCTATCATGACACGAAATCCTAGATTAATAACTTTATCGAAATACGAGCTGATTTTTCGCCAATTATACCAAGAATGACTATTATAACTTGGTACAAGGGATGAATTAAAATAACCGTTGGAAGTCATATAGGCAACGCCCCTGCTGTCCTCAAAGTAATATATGGCATTGTTAGGGACTTTATAGGCATTGACATATTGATTCATGTCGTATCGTTTTCCATCTTTCATGATGACAATCATACCAAGATTATTAGTGATAATATGGCTAATGTCATCTATTTTTAGGTAACGAGCGGTGTAGGTGTCATCTGCAACTCGATCCCCAAAAAAGAACTCGCCATTTGTACCTTGAAGCCATAAGCCATTTTCTATTTGGACAACATTCTTCAGTTTCCCTAAACTGTTCATTTTTGTCCATACTTCATAGTAATAACCACCCGCTGTTGCATACGTATCCTTGACTGCTTTCGAAAAATACAAGGTATCATCTGATTTAACCGCAACGAATCCCCTGTAACCAACAGGGATTAATCTTTTGATGGACATACCATTTAGTTCATCTAGTGACTCTAAATGATTGTCGTAATTGCTTACAACACGATAATATTTCCCATTGAGTTGGACATAAATCGTGTAGTCAAGTGTATTACATATAACCTCATAGTTTGTTGTATGGTATAGTTCTTCAATGCGATAAGGGTAAAAAGTAATATGATTTCCAAATAATCTATGATAAGTCTTTCCATTATGACCAGACCGATACAATAGCATTATTGATTGTGCCACTACATGCCCCTCATAATAGGTATCGCTAGTAATTTCTTCATAATTATTGCGATGATAAGTACTTGAATACTGTCGATAAGTCCCTATCATGATATAATTCCCATCATGTTTAATACCAATCAACAAGTTATTAAGGGATATTAATTGTTTAATATTACGCCATTTGGTGGTATCAATTTTATAGCTTATATAACTAGTGATATATACATCACCATATGCTTTTATAGTTCCGTCGTTGTAAAGCATGACGAGTAAATTTGATATAGTATGTATATCCTTTACATTTGTATAGTCCATATCCTTAATGGCTCTTACACCATCTGCTGTAAACTTAGTGGTCGCCAAACTTTCGTCTGTAATGCTAACGTTTAGTTGGCCATCTTTTTTGTAAATGATTAATTCTTTGGTTCTTTTAATTATTTGTATATCATCTTTTAATAAATGTTGTGGGAGTGGGTTAGAAAAATACAAACTGGATAAGGGTTTAATGCCTTTATCCTCTACCTTAATGTCATATTCCATTTTAGGTAATTCTAACGTGTTCCCCACAAGGTCAGATATTTTAAACTCCTGTTGTAATAATGTCAAATCCAACTCTTGCCCTTCTGTAAAATCGTCATCAAAGGTTAAGCGCATGACGTTGTTGTCGATGCTGACATTATTCGGCATGACCACATGTTTCCTCACCGTGAGCATGAGCTGATCCTTCCATAAATCACTACTTACATCCCCTATAATGTATTTACCACGTGTTGTTGAACAATGAGCGAGTTCTCGTAAGGTAGCGTATTGGCTGCTAATGTCTGAACTATGATTGTTGCTATCAAATTTTTTATCCAGTGTGGTTTCATCCGGTGCTATTACATAGGTTTCAAAATCGTTGTAAATGAGATAGTCCATCAGGTCTTTATCAATACTTGATGCTGAATAGTTATATGCCTCATTTTCATAATTTAACCCTATACCTTTAGTAAAGTATAAAAATACTTTTTTGCTATCCTTGGTATAAGGAACGTCTTCGACTTTAGAGAAATCCATGCCCTGTATATCATAATAGAAATCATGAGGTGAAAAAGAGGATGTGCGTGTCCAGTGGTTCGTAACGTTCACGCTTTCCCCACCGATTCTTATATTTCCCCATATCTGACAAAATCCAATCCCTTGATACCAACCATTTGTTGTAATCTGTCTGGTTGATAATGTGGCGATTTTATTGTCAGGGTTAAAAAACCGAAATTCTACCCCTGATTGTTCATATCCTCCATACATGTTTGAATCTGACCGATAAAAACTCCCTCTTTCCCATGACACGGTATTTCCTTTTTGAAATGGTATCGTTGGTGTTGTGTACCCTTGGGTGGTTTCATATTGAATGGTTGATGAACGATAATCATTGTTATAATAATCCGTGAAGTCCCCTCCATTTGATATGGACTGTTGATATGAACCACTCTCTAAATAGTACGACAAGTAAATGTTTCTTGCATAAGTATAATAATTCCTAACTTTGTGTTGTTGACCTGTTTTCTTGGTATCGGTCACCATATAAATATTGAAGTCTTTATTGTTAGCGAATGCTTCGGCTTTCAGTAAATTAAGTTCTGTTTGAAGGGTGATTAAATCCATATCTTTATAGTCCGTAACGACCACTATATCATAGACTTCATCTTTGGATACATCCACTTTTACAGCTGTAACAGGGGCTATATTGTCTATTTCGGCAATGCATTCCTCACCTGGCTTGTCTGCGGTATCATCTGTTAAGATGTAAGAGGTATCCACAAATTCTAAAAGCCTGTTATCGTGTTCTTCGTAGACCTTTAGTTCAAACTTGTATCGACCTACATGAGTACTTTCTACGGTTACATCGGTGAGATTGCCTGTGTCTACGGTATCAGCGAAGGTAAATAAATTAGAGTAAGCTGTACCAGAATCTACCCAACTTGTTCCGTTGTGATAATACCAAGTATCATCTGAAAAAATACCGTCGTTATCGCTGTCAAATGCGTAGAACCAAGCCCTTTTAGTAATGCTGTCACCATCAGGACTTGTTGATGCATCAAAGGCTTTTACAGTGGCTTTTTTATCGTTGTCCTTGTCCCGATAGACTTTTTTTATCAGTGTAAAATCTGCTATAGGCGGTGTATCGGCTAGAATTGTCCGCTCAATGGTTCTTGTGTTGGAATAACCAAGTGTATTGGTTACAGTAAGGGCTATTTCTACCTTACCAGACTTTTTAGACGTAAAAGCAATCTCTTTGCTGTTAAGTTTTTTGGTATAAATATCATCACTTGTAAGGCTGTCAAGGGGTGTGATAGTCCAGTTGGTAAGTGTCCAATCAATGGGATAAGTTTTACTTACAGCCTTGGAGTTGGAACTATCTAAGACAACGGTTTGTCCTACTTTGTAATCCCCGTCTTCTGAAATAATGGCTAGGGGCTTTGGTGGACACACTTCTATTTGCGTACTGGCACTATCGCTTTTACCTCCACTATCCGTTGCTTTGGCGGTAACGGTAAAGATACCGCTTTGCATAAATTTAGAGGTATTATCGCCATTATGTACGGCACTACTTAACACCAAGGATGATGGTTTACTAAGGGTTGGTGTTAATGGTCCATCTTCTTTATCCGTTGCATCCACACGAAGGGTAAAGCTGTCACCCTGCATAACGATACTTGGTGCAGATAGGGTAACATCTGGTGACCAGTTGTGGGGTGGACTGGCTTTCTTAATCACTTTAACGTCCTTCATGGTAGTATCCGTCTTACCGTTACTATCTTCAACGGTTAAGGCTACCGTAACGGTCTTAGGTTCATCATAGGTTAATGTAATGCTTTTATTCCCTTCTTCCTTGGGTAAGGGTTCGCTCTCAACTTCCCAAGAATAATTAACTAGGGTTGCACCCTTTGGTGCGATCGATCCCGAACCATCGGCAAGGATTTCTTCGTCTACAAGTACTTGATCGGGTACGGATAGGATGGCTAAAGGGTCACCATCTGGGATAGGGGCTTTTTTAATCAGCTCGGCACTGGTCGAACCAGAACCATACCCACGATAATGATAGAGATACCTTACTTCAACCTCACATGTATAATCTTTTGTAACACTGTCATCAAGGTCACTATCCCCATCTTCAATATCATTTGGTACATAATCAAAAGTAAAATCTGCTGTTCCGCTCAAAGATGTGAGGTTTGTGATTGTTTTGGTTAGCTTCTTTTTACTTGTTTGTTCCTCTATTGTTATGTTCATAAATCTAATGTTACTTGGGTTATTTAAGTATTCCGTATAAATGCTTGTAATATTTTTAATATCAGCTTTTGCATGAATACGGACTTGTGCTGAACCTTCACCTTTTGACATATCAATGGTATGGTCATCAATGGATGACATTACTTCAAGGTCAAGGTCAATATTGAATGAAGCTTTATCAATTAAAGGTGGATAATCATATGTCTTATTATAGTAATTAGGTAAATCTTTATTCTTTGTCGTATCGCCCCACGAAATACCATGGGGTAACCCGTTGATAATACCCGACGCATCATTTGTAAAGAGCTGTACACGTCGATTTCCTAAAGAGGTGTTGTCATGACTATCCATAAGGATTTGTGTATCATTCTCCCAACCCATAATGGCATTGGTATCGACGGTTTTTTTGTCGTATGCCATAGGGACGCCATAGATGGTAATGATCTGTATGGCATCAATTTCAATTTTACCGCCCCTCATTTTATCTTCGTCAGGTAAATTTGTCCTATCGAAGATATCTTCCAGTTTGATGTCAACCCTATTTTGACTGACACTTTCAAAAGTATAAGGCATTGTACCAACGGCGGGTTCGCTTTTCCCTTCAGGAGTAAACTTCAATTTCCACCCAATGGTTTTGTATTTATATTTTGCATTACTTGCGGTGGCTGAGACATAAAAACGAAATACGGGTATTCCATTTTTATTATCTACTATATCTGCGTTACTTCCTCCTGTATCAACAGCAAATACATTAGTAAATGAGTTCATTGTTAAACATAATATGATAAATAAACATAAAATTCTATTACTACTAGCTTTTAACATGATTCACACCTCATTGTCCTTCTACTACTTTTAACTCACTTAGATAAGTATATGAATATAAGGTATAGCCATAATATTTCCAATCACGTGGAGCATTTGACAGTGGACGATACATTGTTACATCTACATCTATATAGTACCATTTACTAAATTGCAGGTTAGGTATTTCAAAATTCATCTCTTCAACAATATTATCTGGGTTGTCATGACTATTGAATTTAAAATACATACGTCCTCTAATGGTTTTTCCTCTATTCGTACCGTAAACCATGCGATAACTATCCGTAACGAAAATCATTTCTTGTTCAATTTTCCATTGTTCAATATCATTAACCCATTGAGTAATAAAATCTTTTGGTGCATACGTTTCACCACGATACCCTACCCAATCATAAAACCACCAAAGTAGTTTAGTGATTTCCTTTTCTTTATCAAGATTTATGTAATTTTTACCATAAAAACTTTCAATAAATTCTTTTGTATCTTGCGCCAATATACCGTACTTCTGTCTTTCAGATTCTTGGTCTGTATACATCCTGTTATTTTCTTCAAAATCATTAGAATCCATATTTTCTATAATAGGATACCCCTTCAATATCTCCATAATCTTCTCCGTACTATAAACAACCTTCCCGTTCTCAATCTTATGAATATACTCTATAGGGGTAGGTTCTTCTCCTGAACCACCATTATTATTACTGCCATCCCCTGACCCACTACCATCTTGACCATTATCATCTGTAGATGGTTCTGTAGGCTCAAATGGCTTCCTTTCCTTCTGATCTATCATCCGATGAATAATGGTACTTGCCTGAGCTCTAGTAGATTCATCTTGTGGTCTAAACGTATTGTCTGGCATACCTGTAATAATTCCAAAGGCATATGCATCCTTTACATCCTCTACATACGTATAGGAAATAGATGAAAAATCATTGACACAGTTTTCTACTAGATTCCTGGTATCTGCTTTGGCTTCATCCTTAATCGCTTTGGCTATGATACTGGACATTTCTTCTCTTGTGATGGGTTCGGTATAAGAAGCAAATTGGTTTTCTTCAATAATACCAAGTTCCATAGCCTTATCAATAAACGGCTGCGCCCAATAAGGTGATCCATTTTCAATAGACTTATACCCAAGAGCAACGATGGTCATCTTAATAAATGCGTCCACATTCACGCTAAAATTAGGTTTAAAGGACCCATCAGGAAATCCATTGATAACGCCCATGTCCACAAGTTCTTGAATGTTGGGGATAGCCCAATGTTCTTCAGGAATATCTGTGAATAACTTTTTCTTACCCTCAGTTGCATAGGTGTATGTTGCATTCAAGGTTAGTGCTGCTAATAGTAGGATTGCTATTACTTTCTTTTTCATGATGAATACGTCCTTTCTCGTTTCTTTTGTGTTTTTTTGTGCTTTGTCTGAGTTGTGACAAAATCATTTAATAATATATTGCGCTATCAAGGTATGTCATTGTGGTACAATTTCCATTGTATATAGGTGACCATGATTGAATAATAAAATTCTATAAAGAAGGTGTAAATAAAATAATTACCAATATATGCGATATTTCATCAATATTAGACACGTATTAATGTTATTTTATTATAATCATAGTATTTTTTCAATCAAATATTCTTAATTTTAGCATTAAATTTAATTAAAAACATACGAAGGTAACATTAATAATTGACAGTAAAGTTTAAAAATCATCAAAAACGTATTGCCAAACGCCATAATATCATATATAATACGATTATGTGTCAGAAAAATACAAAGAAATCAAATAAAATAAATAAATAAGTATATGTTTATGTTAGATAAGGATGGATTATAGTATTATCAACCAATAAACAGTCATATAGAAGATATTATCTATATACTTACTCATCATAAGGAGAGACACGTTTTATGGTAGGAAGTACACACTTTGGTAAATATCGGGTATTAGAAGAAATCGGAAGAGGCGGCATGAGTAGGGTATTTTTAGCTGAAAATGTAAAGCTTGGCAATAAGTGGGCAATAAAACGTATAGAGAAGAAGGATAGTGTCATTAATTTACTAGCTGAACCCAGTATGTTGAAAGATCTGAATCATGCATTAATTCCACGTATTGTAGATATTGAAGAAGATGAGGACTACCTATATATTATTGAGGAGTATGTGGAAGGTGTAACATTAAAAGAATATCGACAACAGCATTCGACAATTGATGAGCCAACCATTATTCATTTTGGAAAATTATTGTGTCAAGTCTTAGACTATTTACATAGTCGAAAGCCATACCCCATTATTTATCGTGATATGAAACCAGGTAATATTATGATTACAGAAAACCAGAGTATTAAGCTAGTGGATTTTGGTATAGCTAGAGAATATAAGAATCATGGTGATACGGATACTGTTCTTATAGGGACTCATGGGTACGCAGCTCCAGAGCAATATAATTCTGCTTGGCAAAGTGACGCTAGAACAGATATCTATAGTCTAGGGGTTACACTTTATTACATGGCGACAAATAGAAATCTATCCAAGCCGCCCTATAAGATATTACCACTTAGAGAATTTGGTCTGTACTCACAAGGTTTAGAGAGAGTTATCAGTAAGTGTACCAATTTTAATCCAGATGACCGCTATCAATCCATTGAAGAATTAGAACAAGATTTAGACGCATTAGCTCAACCTAAAGAAGATAAGAAACAAACGCTTTATCAGGGTATCAAACCTCAAACAATAGGGGTTATATCGTTGACACCAAGAGCAGGTTCTACTTTTCTGTCCGTTAATCTGGCTAGTGCTTTAGCCCATAGAAACATCTTAGTTTCTCTAATTGAATTTCCGTATAATGAACCGTATATATATGATCTTATAGGAGTATCCAATTATACTACGATTTCTTATTATCCTGTTTTACAAGAGATCAATAACAATAACATGATCTATCGAGATGAAATAACTGTAATAGACGATATTATGTATTTGATTCATGATCCAACAAGAGAACCTATTGATCATTGGGACGATGATAAATCCACCAAATTATTGTATGCAGCAAAAGATTCTCTTATTTCCATTGTGGACATTGGTTATCATTATAGCCTTATAGAACCAATCTTACATGAATTTGACTTAATATTTGTGATGTATCATGCTATGCCTCCTGAAATTATGGCTAATTACAGGCTATTTGAAAAAATAATGGCCTATGGTCGTAAGCGGAATAACGTTCGTTTTATTCTCAATAACGACAATGAAGGTATACACAAGAAAGAACTGCATCAGTATCTGGGGATAAAACCGGATTTATCCATACCAAGATTACCAGAAGAATGGATATACGGTTCAGCCTATAAGAAGAAAGTGCCTTATCAATTATCCAAGTATAGAGGGACATTTGATACATTATTTGATCCAATTTACAAAGAAATTATGCCGAAAGAATTATGGAAAAAGAAGAAGAGAAAACGAAAATTATTCTAAATTAACAGGTCAAGGAGCGAGCTCATATGAAGAACATCGTAAAAGGCATCGTGGGATTATTGCTAATTGCTATATCTGTAGGACTTATCTTCTATTGGGAAATATATGGGCGTGAAAGTATCCTATACGATGATGTGTTAGTCTTGACACAGGATGTAAAAAAAAGTGATGTCATTACAGAAGATATGGTGGCTTATGATAAAAGAGAAGGTCATACGATTATTGATGGAGCAATTGTGAATTTAAGCGATATTATAGGCAAAGCTGCTAATTGTTATATCCCAGAAGGCGCACAATTGGTTCAAGAGTATTTTGAAGATACCGCATTGGTATTAAAAGAAGGTCAGTATATATTCCGATTACCTAATGAATGGTTAAGAGCATATCCTAATTCCCTTAGACGAGGCGATACCATTTATTTTCATGAAATTAGTAAGGATATAATGACTCCAGTGTCTGGGGATGGGATAGATCATGTGGAACAATATAGACCTCTGATTAAGGATGAGGCAATAGCAAGTGTAACAGTTGCTTACACGAAAGATAGCGCCAACCGAGAGGTTATTACATTAAGTGAAGAAGAACGATTTAATGGTTCCAGTAAAATAAATGAAATTGAAGTCATTGTAGACGTTGAAACCGTTAATACATTAAGAAAAAGTGTTGAAGAAGGGAAAGTTTTTATCCTTCTGTATCAATAAAGATAGGTATACGTACACATCATTAAGTAAGCGGCTAGGTGGTGAACAATCATGGAGACAACATATCAAGTATATCTTATTTCGGAAAATGAAAACTTGAAAAGACAATTACAAGGTGTGGTATATTTTGATAAGGTTATGATGGATAGACAGTTTCAACAGGTACAAGCGGACATTACCATCATAGATGATCAGATATGTTCCATTAATGATTTACTTAAGATCAGAGAAACGATAGAGTCGTCATACATTTTTTACCGTGTTCAAAAAAAGAATTTTAAGTTTTCCACAAAAAGTGTTCTAGATACCAATGATATCCACATGTTGCAGCCTTACATGACCGATGAAAATGTTGTGGAATATATATGTTCTGAGGTCATAGAACGTTACAAATATACTGTGAGTAAAAACATAATGACCTTCTTTGGAAGTGACACAAAAGTAGGAACAACTCAGATAGCTCAATCTGTAGCAGAGAAGATTGTAAGTAAGTCCCATGCAAAAGTATGTTTATTATATTTAGACGGAGAAGCGGGTACAGATTATATACAAGTGAATTGCCGACATAATATTGATACCATCAAAATAAAGCTTGTATCTGGGCTTGCAACAGTTGAAGAAATCTTTGATGTATCCGAAAAAATTAAAGATAATTTATATGTAATAGAAGGTAGTACATCCATTCTATACCGAAAAGAATATCAGCCTGAACATATTATGCACCTATTAAGCGTCTTATCCGTTGCCTGTGATTTAGTTATTGTAGATGCAGGGAGTTATATGGATAGGGCCATGCCTATTGCCGCATTAACGGCTACCCATCATCGCTATCTTGTAACGACACAACAAGCCGTCAGTCTTAGAAGGTATTTATCTAAGAAGCCCATTCTCGAACGGTTATCCTTAGACGATTTCCAAGTGATTGTCAATAAGCATATTGCAGATGGGTCCTTGATGACGACCTATGATATTGCAAAGACCTATGGTCATCCGCTATTAGGTAAAATAGAATTTTCCAAATATGCATTACAGGCAGAAAATGATAAAAAAGCACTTATTCATTATAAGGATAGAATCTTTAATAAAGATATGGATACCATTGTTGATACGATCATGGGTCAACTAAATATTAAAGGAAACAATACATCCAAAAAAAGAAAGTGGTTTGGTTTACAGGGGGTGGGATAAGTGATAGATAGCGGCTTATCAAATGCTAATAAAGAAGCTTTTTATAAAAACTATCCTTTGCCCGAATTTGACCTTAGTCAATATATTTATGCCCAAACAGGTGAAAACACAAAACAGGTGGTTCATATAACCCGGGATGAGTTAACAAGATTTTATGCTCTATGTGATACGATTTTTAAATACTTTCATAGCCAATGGGATAAAGAAGGTTTAGAAACAAGTACCTTACTAAGACAAAAAAATGCCATACTAGGAAAAACCTTGGAGGTTAACTACTTTAAAGATAATATCGAAGATTACTTAAAAAGAAACAATAAATTATCAGAATGGTATCCCACATGGTATAAGGATATTGTTGACGCCATCTACCAAGAATGCTGGGGGCTTGGCGGTATATCCCAATGGAAACATGATGAGGCATATACATATTCTCAATCTGCCAAAATAATTGGTGAACGTATCTATTTTATGGAAGACGGTAAAATGACTTTAAAGCCCCAACGCATAAGTGATGCCAGACGAAAACAACTCATCAAAGCCCTCTTGTTAAATGAAAAGCATATACATTATGACGGAAAACATGCTGAAGTAGCCATGCATGATGGTACTCGAATTACGATTTATGGTGAAAAACTTGTAAAAGAAAATCTAGAAGTGATTATTTTTAGAAAATATATCATACCCAAACTTTCATTTGAAGAACAGGCAAAGCGTCATACCATACCAGAAGAACTGATACCGGTCTTAAAGGATATGGTCAAAGTGGGTTACAATATGTTATTTACAGGTGCCGTTAGAACAGGTAAAACAACATTTCTTGAAACATGGCAAATGTATGAAGATACGTCACTGGAAGGGGTTATGATTGAAACAGGGGCAGAAATACCTGCACATAAGCTGCAACCTCATGCACCAATTATGCAGTTGATAGCTGATGATGAACAATTAGGGAGTATCATTAAACCGCTCATGCGTTCCGATGCAGATTATATCATATCTGCCGAAGCAAGAGATGGACGGGCATTGAATGTATCCATGCGAGCAGCCAATAAAGGTACAAGACGTTGTAAAACAACCTATCATACTACAGAACCTATGGATATCTGCTATGACATTGCAGATGAGATTGTGAAATTCTATGGGGGAGATTTATACAATACCATCTATAAAGTAGCAAAATCATTTCACTATGTCTTTCATTTCGTCCAGCTTGCGGATAAGAGCAAAAAGCGTTTAAAAGGTATTTATGAAATACGTTTTAAACGTCACGAACATTGTATTAGTATGCACCCTATATGTAAGTATCTCTATCATGAGGATACTTGGCAGTTTAAGTATGATATAGGTGAGGATAAAATGGAGGTTGGTTTTGAAGAAGACCGAACTGCATTTGAAAACTTTGAAAGAGGTTTAAAAACATTGGAGAAAAAATTTCCCTATGATGACTATCAAGTTTATAAGCCAAAATATGACGGGTTAAAAAGGTGAAGCCATGATTGAAACAGTAACCACGCTTATAACAATCTTACTTTATTGCTTAGCAGTATATGGTATATGGCTAATTTTTTCACGGGATATCTTATACATGTTGAAAGTCATGCGACCTCGTAAGACTTTTAGAAAAAAGAAAAGAACATCCTCAAGTGTATATAAACATATAAAAAGATTACTACAAGTTGTCTATGGTGACATCGATGACAAAAAAGTATCCACTTTCTTTGTTCTAAGTATCTTGTTATTTATGATTACTTTCTTAGTTGTATATCAGAGAACGACGGTAACCCGAAGTTTAGGTTTTGCATCCATATTTGGTTTTCTGCCTTACTTTTATCTAAGAATGCAGCTTAAGCAAATCCGTGTCGACGGTAGCTACGAAGCCGACATATTGATTAATGAATTCCTCAATCAATACAAGCTCAATAACCATAATGTCTATGATACCATTGATGCAACCATTCATAAGATAAAAGAAGCACCCATGATGAAGCGTCAGCTTTTTCTCTTGTCACTAAAACTAAAAGAATACCGTAAAACAGAAGAGTTAGAAGACATAATAGATGATTTTATCTATGCCATAGACACGGAATGGATTGTGCTATTAGCCAACAATATGCTAATCAGTATTGAAGACCACGTGGACATTACATCAGGACTTGAGGATATACAAGCTGAGATAAAACAAGCCATAGCGGATAAAGAGAGAGAAAAAAGGATTAACTTAGAGAGCATTACCATTGTAAAATATTTGACACCAGGGCTCTATATCCTTTCCATTATATTAGCTAAGAAAGTTTTTAATATTTCATTTAAAGAATTTATGCATTATCAATTAAACACGCCTACAGGATTTGACTACTTTATGGTCATTGTGTTATTAACGATATTTAATCACAGTATTCTCGTATATCTTAAGAAGCAAAAATTCGATATTTAAAAAGAAAAGCCAGGTGTATATTCATGAAAACCAATCTAATCATCTTGTTTTATCTACTGATTATGATTTTACTTACAAGCGCTTATCAATTATTCAGCAGTATTGGCAGAGGGCGTCATAAGCAATATGCGTTTCGTTACACGACTATGAAGCGAAAAAAAGATACTTCTCATTATGAAATCATGCATAAGTATTTTTTTGACGCCGGTTGGCAGATTAATATGCAACAATACAACCGAATACGTTATATCCTCTTTGCAGCATTAACACTCATCATAGGTTATACCTTTTATGAAAGTTCCAGGTTGCGGGTTATGGTTGCCTTATTGCTATCTATTTATTGGATATCAATGCCTGTATTGAAGTGGGGTAACAAGGATAGTCCCCTTGTCATGTTTTTAAAGTTTTTGCAAAAGATCTACAACAAGAAAAAAGATGTGGAAATCTATCGGATACTGATACAACTGAAAAACATTGCTGTAACCCAGCAAGAAAAACCCTATAGTGCAGACTATGTCATTAACCAGCTCATTAAATTTGCTGATACCACAAAAAATGGATTCATACAATTTTTAATGTACTATAATACAGGAAGAGAAGAAGAGGCTTATGAAGGATTTTTAAGGCATATTCCTACTAAAATGGGAAGTGAAGTAGCTGCTATTCTATTAAAGTTGGATAAGCTTCAACCCATGGAAATGGTTGAGCAGATTAACATGGTAAAAGAACGTATCCGCGAGAATCATATTACACAAAAACATAAGAAGCAAAATCAAATATCAGATTTAATTTATTTGCCAATAATTGCACCAGTTTTCATTCTGTTTTTAAACTTCATTATGATTTGTGTTTGGATACCACAGATTGAGAGTATTAATCAAATATTTTAACAAATATACAAATTAAAAACTATTTAAAAGGAGTTGTAATCATGAAAGATTTTTTGATTTTAGTAGCTAAAATAGCACTAGGACTGTTAATTGGGTTTTCAATTATTTTTGGAGGTGCTAGCTCTTTAAGAGGAAAGGCTGACAACTACGGTACTGGTATGACAAATGCATTGGATACTATCAATTTTGAATCAACAAACTTAACGACGACAACTAGTCCTTAGTATTAATTTAGAAAGTGTGATGATACAATGAAAGATTTTTTAATATTATGTGCTAAAATAGCACTGGGCCTTTTTATTGTAAGCATGCTCATTCTTGGTACTACGAATGATACTTTATACTCCAAGACAAAGAATATTATGCAACAAAGCTTAGAGTATCAAAAGAATTATTAAATATACCATTGAACCAAATAGTAATAAAGTGAACTAAACGTATAATGACATTAGACATACAAGTCTTTATTACTTATATGTGTTCTTTGAGAAAAGAATTAAAAGGATATGGTGTTCATGAAGGACTTTATTGTGCTAATGGCAGTGCTTATTTTGTTATTACCCTTTCCCCTACAATACGCATTAGAACAATACAACCATCACCAAAAAGCAGAAATCCAATCCTATGTCTATTCTGCAAAAGAAAAAGCTAGGCAGGAAGGTTATTTTACTACCGCTATTAAAAAGGAATTAGTGGATAAGATTATTGCTAATTTTCATATTAATGAAAGTGAAATCCTCATTACAACAGATAACACAAGAAAATACAGAACCAACCAGTTCAATGAAGCAGAGCTTATATACTATCGCATTGAAGTGCCTATCAAAGGTATTATAGCTGCTCCAGCTATATGGGGTATAAAAGATGCGGATAATAAAGCAACCTATATTATTGAAGGCCATGCAACAAGTGAGGCGATTCCCTTACCATGAAACCCTTTCTATTTACGTTAGGTATGTTACTGCTTTATGTGGTTTTCTTAACCTATCAGAGTGATCATAATCTATATGTAAGGCAGCTAGAACAATTGAAACAAGTAGCAGATGAATGTTCATCGTCAGCAGGGATGTATTACGATGAAGCACTTTTTTCAGAAGGGAAAACCATTTATAATCAGATAGAATGTGAAAAAGTCATTGACTATATCATCAAGGCTAATCTTCGTTTGGATAATAATTTTGTCCCCATTTCGGACAGTTACTGGACGGATAAAGTCACCTATCGTGTTACTTATCTGGATCACAGTAACACGTCCTTTCCCTATAACTATATCGATCCAAATGGTAGATTTACCAAGACCGTAGCAGAGCCAACCATCATCGTTATTATTGATGCAGGTAAGCCGCCCTACCGCTTAACATTTCTGAAGCCAAAGCATGCCATACGAACATCAGCCTATGAATATTGGCATAGCTATTAAATGGGTTACCAAGTGGTGTATAAAAATAATACAATATTCTTATAGTTGTATTATGCATATTGCATAAAATTAGACAATAGTAGAAAATTCCATTAAACTTTGATAAAATATATACAAAGTATAAGCCTATACAAATAAGCATGTAACGACTGCGATAAGCAGATGGTGTCATGCTTTTGTAAATTTAGCTAGTAGATGACAAGTTAAAATACAGTTAATTATTGTTAAAAAAATAACTGTGCATACAATGTACTTTCTATTGACATACTGTATGCATTAATGTTACACTAACAATGTTGAAATTTGTTAAAAAAAAATTTAAATATACATGAAGGAGGGAACTTGTCAATGGGTAACATGTTAGAAATTCGTTGGCATGGTCGCGGCGGACAAGGTGCTAAGACTGCATCATTATTGTTAGCTGAGGCTGCGTTCGACACAGGAAAATTCATCCAAGGTTTCCCAGAGTACGGTCCAGAGCGTATGGGAGCCCCTATCACTGCATACAACCGTATTAGTGATGAAAGATGTCCAATTCATTCAAACATCTATGAGCCTGATTTTGTAGTTGTAGTTGATGAGACTTTAATCGACGTTGTTGATGTAACAGCAGGATTAAAAGAAACTGGTGGTATTATTATTAATACATCTAAGGCACCAGAAGAAGTAATGCACAAATTAAAAGGTTACAAAGGTGGCGTGTATACAATAGACGCAAGAGAAATTTCTATGGCAACACTTGGAAGATATTTCCCAAATACACCTATGCTTGCAGCAGTTGTTAAAGTAGCTAATATTATGGATGAAGAGACATTAATTACATCAATGGAGAAATCATTCCATCATAAATTTGCTAACAAACCACATGTTATTGCTCCTAATATGGAAGCATTAAAGAAATCACTTACGGAGGTGAAAGGTGCATGAGTAAAAAATTCGATCATGATATAATACCAGCTTATACGCCTTGGCAAGAAACAACTCCAGGTGGTGTTGTAACAGAGTCTGGTAACGCACATTATTTTAAAACTGGTGACTGGAGAGCGATGAAGCCTGTATGGAAAACGGATCAATGTAAGCAATGTTTATTATGTTTCCCAGTATGTCCAGATAGTTCCATTATAGTAGAAAATAAAAAAATGACTGGAATAGATTACGATCACTGTAAAGGTTGTGGCGTTTGTGTAAAAGCGTGTCCTTTCGGTGCATTTGATTTTGTACCAGAAGGCGAATAATCGATAGGAGGGAAATGAAGAATGGCAATTCGTGAAAAATTATCAGGTAACGAGGCTGTAGCCGTTGCTATGAGACAAATAAATCCTGATGTAGTAGCTGCATTCCCAATTACGCCATCAACAGAAGTGCCTCAGTACTTCTCAGCGTTTGTTGCAAACGGTCAAGTTGATACAGAGTTCGTACCTGTTGAATCTGAGCATTCAGCCATGTCAGCATGTATTGGTGCTGGAACAGCTGGAGCTAGAACAATGACAGCAACATCCGCTAATGGTTTAGCATTAATGTGGGAGATGCTATACATAGCTGCATCTTGTAAAATGCCAATGGTATTATCCGTTGTCAACCGTGCATTATCAGGACCAATTAACATCCACAATGATCACTCTGACTCTATGGGTGCCAGAGATTCAGGTTGGATTCAATTATATGGCGAAAATAACCAAGAAGCTTATGATAACTGTATCATGGCCGTTAAGATTGGTGAACATGCAGATGTTCAATTACCTGTTATGAACTGTTATGATGGCTTTATTACATCTCACGCTGTTGAGAACATTGAACTTATTGAAGATGATAAAGTAAAAGCTTTTGTTGGTACTTACCAAGCGAATAACTTCTTATTAAATAGTGATGAGCAAATCGCTGTTGGACCACTTGCTATTACAACACACTACTTCGAGCACAAGCGTCAGCAAGCAGAGAGTATGAGAAATGCTAAGGCTGTTATCTTAGATGTAGCAAAAGAATTTGAAGCCATGACAGGTCGTTCATATGGTCTTTTTGAATCTTATAAAATGGAAGATGCAGAGCGAGCAATTATTGTCATTGGTTCAACTGCTGGTACATCCAAATTCGTTGTAGATGCTCTTAGAGCAAAAGGTGAAAAAGTAGGTTTAATTAAACTTAGAGTATTCCGTCCATTCCCAGCAGAAGAATTAGCAGAAGCTCTTGCAAATGTAAAAGCTGTTGCAGTTCTTGATAAGTGTGATGGATTTAACGCAAAAGGTGCTCCATTATTCACTGAGACACTTAGTGCATTATATTTAGCGGATGCAAAACCTTTAACAGTTAACTATGTGTATGGTTTAGGCGGACGTGACGTAAGAACAGACAATATTGAACAAGTATACGCGGACTTAGCGGAAATCGTAGCAGCTGGTAAAGTAGACGGACCTTACCGTTACTTAGGCGTAGTTGAAGCTTAGAATAATTGGAGGTGAAATAGAAGATGGCATATAATTTAAAAGAATCAACAACAAAACCAGAGAGATTAACTGGTGGACATAGAATGTGTGCTGGTTGTGGTGCGCCTGTAGTCGTACGTACAATCCTTAGAGCACTAAAAGAAGAAGATCACGCAGTCATTGGTGCTGCAACAGGATGTTTAGAGGTTTCAACATTCTTATATCCTTATACAGCATGGAAAGATTCTTTCATTCATTCAGCTTTTGAAAATGCTGGTGCAACAGTTTCTGGTGCAGAGGCTGCTTACACAGCAATGAAAAGAACAGGTAAGATTGATGATACGTATAAGTTCATCGCTTTCGGTGGAGACGGTGGTACTTATGACATCGGACTTCAATCCCTTTCAGGAGCAATGGAGAGAGGTCATGACATGGTTTATGTATGTTATGATAACGGCGCTTACATGAATACGGGTATTCAAAGATCATCAGCAACACCTAAGTATGCTGATACAACAACTTCACCAGCAGGTTCAGTGGTACCTGGTAAGCAACAATTTAGAAAAGACTTAACAACGGTTATGGTTGCACACGGTATTCCATACGTTGCTCAAACTGCTCCAATGAAAAACTTCAAGGACTTATATGAGAAAGCTGAAAAAGCAATCTATACACCAGGTCCAGCGTTTCTTAATGTATTAGCGCCATGTCCACGTGGATGGCGTTACGAGACAGATCGTTTAATGGAGTTATGTGAGATTGCTGTTGATACTTGTTTCTGGCCAATGTTTGAAGTGGTTAATGGTGAATACACATTATCTTACAAGCCAAAAAACAAGCGTCCAATCAGTGATTGGTTAGAAGCCCAAGGAAGATTCAAGCATGTTGCTAAGAATCCTGAAGTCGTAGCTGAAATTCAAGCAGAGATCGACGCACGTTGGGAAAGATTATTAAAGCTTTGTGGTGAAGAAGCTTAAGATATATTGTAAAAACATCCAATGACCTTATGGCTATTGGGTGTTTTTTATATACCAAACATCCATCGGTTATGTACATAAAAAATTATATTTCATTTCTAACGATGGTTCTTTTAGCAAATAATGGTTGACTTAATCTGTGTAAAGGATACAATAATATTAACGTTGGGAAAATCTATAACAAACAGGGTGGGTCTATGAAAACAATAATTAGTAATCAATTGTATCAACTATTCGAGCACTATAACTATCAACAACTACCAACAGATAGCGAAAAAGTAAAGATGTATGGAACATTTCACGGTGGGTGCTTATACCTCATTAATGTGATCCAGTTAGATGATGATTATGCTTATCATAAAGAACGATTTATGCATTATAAAGAGATTACCAAGAAGCAATTTGGACATGTGGATGCCAGTAAAATTATCTTACTTAATCTCCTGATTACAAACAACCCAATGGCCATCTATGAAGATGTGAATTATATGCCTAATTTTGATGACGAACTGATTGATATTCAATGGCTTATTCATGAAGATAAACGACAACTCATTATTCCTAACGAACAAGTGAAACATGCTTTAGGACTAGAAAAAACAATACCAAAGCTCTTTAACAATCAAGAAGATATAACACATAAAAATACGAAGATTAAAAAGGATCATCAAGTACCTTACTTAACCTATGCTTTAATACTCACCAATATGGTTTTCTTCCTTGTCCTTGAACTGTCAGGAGGCAGTACAAACCTTAATACGCTCATACGCTTTGGTGCCATTAATTCCATTACCTTCTTTCGTGGTAACGAGTACTATAAACTTATTACATCCATGTTCTTGCATATTGGTGGCGCTCATTTACTCTATAACACCTTTGGGCTTTTTATATTTGGTTCACGACTGGAATTGTATATGAAGCCTTGGCAATTTCTCACCACGTATTTAGGTGCAGGTATTTTGGGTGGTTTACTCAGTGTAGGGATTCATCATATGTCCGATCAATTGGTGGTAGCTGCTGGTGCATCTGGTGCCATATACGGTATCATGGGTGCGTTATTGGTCTACTCATGGGTCTATCGACGACAATTTGATGGTTTAAGCACCTATACAATTCTTCTCATGTTAGTGATCGGTATTGCCATGGGGGCGGTGACACCAGGCGTAGGGAACCTGGCTCACTTAGGTGGTTTTATTGGTGGAGCCCTGATTACCTATGTACTCACACGGCTAAAAGTTGCATAACCACAAAAACATTTATCAACCATCTTTCATTCAACTTTTATAAAATAAAATATTAGCAAGCGTCCAGTGAATAAAAGTCACCCTCAAAGAGAAAAATAAGGATACAATATCTTTTTGCGGTGGTGAAAGCATGTTTTTTAGTAAGGAAATTTTGCAACAAGATTCTAGCATATTATACGACGATAAAGAAATTATTGAAGTACTACAGGACTATTACAAGAACATCATTAAGCAGGAAGCTTCAGAAGATCAAGAACGAGACAAAGCATTCCATATAATTTTGAGGTATTGTCACAAACAGTATAAAAATCATCTGATATCAAGCCTTGAGCAAAATTTTTATGATCATTTTATACTCACGTTCATGCCTCGATATAGCTTGACGTTGACAGAAAAAGAAATGCGTGTCTTAATTAAGGAGATGGGTAGATTCCTGGAATTTATTAACACCTATCATGGTATGGACTTATACCATCAATATAGGAAAAGTATGACAAGTAATCTTGATGAAGCCCTAAGAATTTTTTATATTACAAGGAATATCCAGAAACATACAGAATCCCCAGTCCTATGCCTTAATCCTATGATTATTGATATGAAGTGCTATAAGCAGAAGAAAAGCCACAATCAGATATCAAAGCGTGAGGTATTTGAGCAAGGGTTATTCGAGATTATCGATAAGATTGGCGGTGTTGTCATCCTGCGTCATTTAAAATCACCGTCTGGGAGCAGCTATATTAAAATCAAAGTGGAAAATTCACTTGCAACCCATATGCGTGGAAAAGATGTGTTGAACATGCGTATCAAAAAAAGATTTTTTTATAGTACATGGGATATTATCCATCTTAAGGATTACTATTCCTATAAGGCTTATGATCATATTAAAACTTGTTTCTAGTCATTAAGTAGGGATAGATATGTTCAATTGCTTATGATATAATGAATATAATTATCAGAATTATGGAGCAGTCATTTTAAATGGAAGTTTATGATGACTGCTTTTAGAAAATAAAACGATGACAGGAGTAGAGGGAGGACATATGGATATCATTATTATTTATGGTGGTAACGGATTAGCAGATGATTTATCACTGGCAGCCACTAAACGTATACATACGGTATTAAAGGAATTAGAAGTTAATGTAAAAGAACATCATCTAAGCTTTGACGATAAAACCGAAGAGATTCTAAAGGAAATCAAGGATAGTCAAGGGGTGGTCATGGCCACAACCGTTGAGTGGATGGGTATCGGAGGACGGCTACAGACTTTTTTAGATCGTTGCTACCATGCAGGACAAAAAAGTGTATTTGCAGGTAAATACTTAATGTCTGTTGCATTAACACAAGTAAGTGGAGAATGTGATGCAAACGTCTATCTACAAAAAGCATGGGATATCCTTGGCGGACGAGAAGGGATAAGTTTATATGGGCGAGTAGAAAAATTTGTTGATATCGAAACAGACCAGAACATAAGGTGCATTATTGATAAAAAGACAGAGGATTTCTATCGCATCATTAATCAAAAGCGTCAATGTCTTCCTAACAGCATGAACAGCATACCTCAATCTTTAGATGCTTCCCATGCAGCTGCTACAGCAGAAAAGCATAACCTTTTCAATCAAGTGGTTAGTGATGATACCCCATTGCAACAAGCCCTTGAGCAAGACCCAATAAAAATGAAGCAAAGAAAAGACATAGAAGAACTTTCAGATTTGTTTAATACCAAGTTACAGACAGAAAGTGTTGTAACAGGGAACGCCAGTAATCATTATCTAAATAAATTGGAACAAGCTTATGTAGGACAAGACCAAGATCTACATTGTACCTATCATATCTGTCTTACCGATAAGCCAAACAGTGATATGGTCCTAAAAGTACAAAATGGTAAGCTCATGACATACATGGGTAAAGAGCAAATGGCCCAAGTTGTAATGGAAATGGATAGCATTACATTGGAACGTATTGTAACAGGTAAGCTTACTGCTCAACGAGGGTTCCTGACTGGACAGCTAAAGGCAAAAGGCAACTTTACATTACTCTACGAATTTGATCATTTATTTAAGCTGCAAAAGTAGATTTTAAAGCATATATGGTTATAAAACAATTAAAACTAAGGCTCCTACCTTAGTTTTTATTATTCTGTATATACATTTGAACAAATACTTTTCCATACCGAGGATCATCCATGATACCGATACCCACATAATTATAGTCTGTGCTTATTATATTCGTTTTATGAGATGGACTATTCATTAAGGCGTTATGAGCAGCCTCAATGGTCTGATTACCTGCTATATTTTCGCTGGCTGCTGTGTAATGAATGGAGAAATCCTGGAGCATCTTGAAAGGAGAGCCGTATACAGGGGATTCATGACTGAAGTATTGTTTCGCCGATAATTCTTCCGCTTTGATTCTGGCCACACGCATTAACTCCATATTTACTTCATAAGCTGGTAATCCTGCTTTTTTACGCTCTGTATTGATAAGATTCACCATAAGGGCTTCTTCTGCTGTAAGAGGACCAGCATAAGGGTCAGGCTTAGATGGTGTTTCTATAGGGTTATAATAAGCATATACACGTGTATACGTGCTGGATATAAGACCCACAGAACCGTCTTGCATATGAACCACATACCAGCCTTCTAAGGTGCCAAGCACATGAAGAACATGTCCTTTTGATACAGAGCCGATTTTCTGATAGGCTGTACTGGGACCTAGGCGTACATTGAGTTTATGAGCGGTTATTTCTACCTGTTTCACATTCGTCCATTTGAATACATAGGACGGTGCAGCAGATGAACGTATTGAAAAAGTAAGTGAAATTATCATGATAAAAGCTAATAGTAAGGCTTTTATATTCTTTCTCCTTCTTCCCATCCTGTCACTTCCTTCCAATATTATTATGGAAGTTATAAGAAAAGTCTATGCAATTTCAGCAGTGGTAATATCTAGTAACTTTCCATAACAAACATGTTGAGTTAGAAAAAAATGAAGGATAATATTTTGCTATGATGACGAGTATATATTATAAGAGAGAACTAAGCAAAGGTAAAGAGGTGGGGACATGGAAAAGCCTTGGAATCAATCCGATAAAGCTATAAAAAAAGAACAACACGCATTATTATACGAGCAGCTAATTGATGATGGATGTGATCTCTATAGAGGCTACAAAGTCATCCATTGTCATCTTGGTACTCATATAACCAAGAGTATTGCACAAGATTTAATGCTTCTGAAATTAACCCAATGTAAAGCCGTGATGCGTATGTATCATGAATTAAGTTCTGAGAAATATATGAGTAAGAAAATCAATATAAGAGGGGAATATTGGTTAACTGAGATGTTCGCATTAGAAAGTAAATATGCAGAGAGTTTGAATCATTTATATGCCAATACAATGGTCAGTGAAAAACAGTTTCAAATTATGCAGCTCATTAATAGCGAAAACTTATTGCTATTCCAATTATTGTACTTGCAAAGGCTGGTTGGTATCAACTGGAAGGCTGATAATAAATGATGTACCTTCGCCTACTTTACTTGTAACATCGATTTGTCCACCGTGTTGTTCAATGATAGCCTTCACGATAGGCAAACCAAGTCCTGTACCATTTTCCTTGTAGGTGACAAATGGCTTAAAGATATGTTCCAACTGCTCGTCGCTAATACCAGAGCCTGTATCATGAATGGTAACCAAAATAAGCGTATCTAAATATTTAGCATCAATAGATACAGTGCCGTTTTTATCTGTTGCTTCAATGGCATTTTTTATTAGATTCATAATGGCTTCTTTCAGCCTTATTTTATCGCCCAGAATATTTGGCAAGTCTTGGGGTTTGGTTAAGTAAAAATCAATGTTCTTGTTATAAGCTGATGAATAAAAATAAGTGGCTACGGAATCCAGAAGGGTACCCATGTTGACGCAGTTTTTCTGAATATCATACGTGCAGTTTAATGTTTTGAAATCATTTAATAAAAGACATATATAGTCCAATTCATCGAATAATGAATGCCAATGTCGATTATCCTTAACCTCAGGCGTTTGTACTTCAATCAGTTGAAGTGTGCTGCGAATAAGAGAAAGGGGATTTTTAATTTCATGGACTATTTTTGCAATTATTTCTGGTGTTTTAGCCTCTTGGTATAAGTTAATCCAATTATCAAGTAATACAGAAAAACTCTCAAGCATGTTTTTCTCTAGATGGTTCATGGTTTCACCTCCCGTCGGTATTATTGTATCAAAGAAAGACAAATAATACAATCAATATTCCAAAAAATACATCAAAAAATGGCAAAAATATTGCCATACACAAAAGTATATTAATTTTGGGAAATATAGCAATAATAGATGAATAATAATTCAAAAATTGACAAAAAGGTTCGATGGTCCAAAAAGCCTATCATTTTGTAGCATGATAGGACTATGGGGGAAGTAAATATACGCACTTAGACCTAAATGAATAACAACAAGTCAATAATGAAGTAAAATATTGGAAAAAACTGTGCAAAATTATCCTTGAAAAATATTCAGATATAGGTTAGTATAAACTAAGCAAGCTTAGTCATTAATCAACCCAAACTAGGTTTTTGTCAAAGTATATTGTCCCAAGGATATATAGGACTCCCTATAAGACAATAAGCTTTGGGAAGGAGAAATTATGATTAAACAAAATTGTTTATTCTGCAATGTTGCCAATGGAAATATGGCGTCATCTACCATATTCGAAAACAGTGAGTTCCGTGTTGTTCTCGATCCATTTCCAGCATCAAAAGGGCATACATTGATTATTCCAAAAGAGCACATAGAGAATATCTATGAGTTGGATACAGAATCTGCATCACGTTTATTTGCACTAGCGACTCATATTGCTAAGGTACTTAAGAACATCTATCAATGTGATGGACTTAATATCATACAGAATAATGGTGAAGCTGCTGGTCAGACGGTATTTCATTTTCATTTACACCTTGTGCCAAGATATAAGGACGATCATGTGACCATTAAATGGGATACACTAAAAATGGATAAAACAGAATTGGATGAAATGGCTAGTCAGATTTCCATCAACTTATAAAATGGACTACCATGTCCTATCAGTGAATGAATATTGCATATATAAGTAAAGCACTTTAGATTGAAATAATCTATAGTGCTTTTTATGCTATATAGGAAAATAACTTATTATATTCTTTTAACCTTTAAGTGATCATTAACACTTTTTAATCTTGAGTCATTAGCGTTTGTATAACATGTATAATGTTGCTTATACCATTACCTGACTTACTATGGGCCATATGGGAGATATAGTCACGCTTTTTGTTATAAGTTGAATCAATGGCATCCATAAGGTTAGCTGCTGTCATATCTTCCTCTTGGAGCACATGGCTGTAACCATGATTTTTAAAAGATGTGGCATTAAGAATCTGATCACCACGGCTGGCATTGGCAGGTAGTGGAATAAGTACGTTGGGTTTTCTAAGAGCGAGTAATTCCGATATGGTATTAGCACCAGCTCGGGATATGACCACATCACTCATGGCTAACAGGTCAGCCATTTCTTCATGAACATATTCAAATTGCTTATAACCGTTTATATGAAGGAGGTCTTTGTTAATGTTTCCTTTACCGCATAAATGGGCCAGTTGATATTTTTTGAGGATGTGCTTAAGGGAATGGTGTAGTACTTGGTTAATTCGTACGGCTCCTAGGCTGCCTCCTGTCATGAGTAGTACGGGTTTTGAGCTATCAAACCCACAAAGTGACAAACCTCTATGACGTTCACCTTGAAGGATTTCCTCACGAATAGGCGTTCCTGTTAACACGGCTTTGTTTTTTGGTAGGTGTTGCAATGTTTCTGCAAAGGTGGTACATATTTTTGTTGCAAAATTAATACTTATTTTATTGGCTAAACCTGGTGTCATATCGGATTCATGAATAATGGATGGTACACGGTTTAATTTTGCACCGATGATGACAGGCACCGTAACAAAGCCGCCTTTGGAAAAAACAAGGTCCGGCTTTAATTTTCGTATAAGTTTTGTGGCTTGGCCGACACCTTTGACAACTCGGAATGGATCGCTGATATTTTTTAGGTCGATATAGCGACGAAGTTTGCCAGAGGATATGCCGTAGTAGGGAATGCCTTCTTTCTCTACCAGTGTTTTTTCTATGCCGTTGTAGGAGCCTATATAAGCAATATCGTAACCTAATTTTTGTAAGTGGGGGACTAATGCTAAATTTGGTGTTACATGCCCTGCCGTACCTCCACCTGTTAACACAATTCGTTTCACTTTTTTAACCTCCAGTTGTCTTCATTTCTCTCTTGCTTAAGTCGGTTTACGTATAGGATTGACATAATTTATGTGCATTATGAATGTTGGACAAAAAAATATAGGGTATATGGTTGGTTCTACTATAGTGTATGTTAGTATTATTATCTCGTTAATGGTGGGGGTTGTCAATATGAAAAGATTGTGGTTGATAAGATTGTCCTGTGGGTCAAGGTGCTGTTTGGCTGCATACGGATGGGGCTAGTGGGGGTGGGAGGATATCATGGGTTAAGCTTTTCGGTCACGCTAAACGTCCTTGTTTAGGGTGACCGCGCTCACCGTCCGTGGTTTGCTTGTCGCTTAACCCATGATATCCTCCTGGGATGTTGACGTTGTACGCAGGCTTACAGGACCTTTCGGTGGAGGGGGTTTTTGGGTTGTGGTATGGAGTGGTATGGATTTTGTAAAATTGGACCAAAAATTTTTGTTAGGCAGGGTTTGTGGAATGGTGTATAGAATAAAAAAATAAAAAATTTTATATACAGGGGGTTGCATTCGTTGGGGAGATGTCATATAATGAGGGTATAGAAAACCTTTTCTATTGGAGGTGGGAGAGTGGAGCAAAAGAGGGCAACTATTGGGGATGTGGCCAAGAGGGCTGGTGTTTCTATAACGACTGTTTCCCGTGTTTTGAATAAGAATTATCCTGTGAAGGAAGCGACACGGCAGAAAGTGGAAGAGGCTATTGAGATATTGGACTTTAAGCCTAATCTATTGGCTAGGGGCTTAATACATAATAGAACGCAGACCATTGGCATTCTTACGCCTAGTATAGAAAACCTTTTCTTTTCTGAAGTGGTAAAGGGTATTGATAGTGCTATTAAGGCTAATGGGTACACGGCATTCCTTGGTAATACGGAGGGGGATTCGGATCAAGAGAAGTTGATGATTGATAATATGAAGAATCGAAGTGTGGATGGTATTATTGCCATTAATCCTCGTACCAATAATATTAAGTCAGGGTATTATGAAGCCCTTAGTAAACAGATACCTTTGATCATTATTAATGGGTATAATCGGGGTATTCATTGTAATTATGTGTTGAATGATGGTGAGGTTGGTGCATTAGAAGCTTTCAGATATTTGTATGAATGTGGCCATCGTGAGATTGCTTTTCTTAGAGGTCAGGTGAGTTATTCCTATGATGTGAAGGAAGACATGTATAAGCAGTTTTGTAAAGATTATCATCTTACCTATCGTCATGAGAACATTTTGGTTGTTGAAGATGGTAATGGTTTGGAAACGGTAGAGCAGTCTAAGGCTTTGGTAGAGCAGATACTAAGGAAGCAAAGTGGATTGACAAGTTTATTTGCTTGTAATGATTGGATGGCAGTTGGTGCATTGAATGCCGCTAAGTCACTAGGCATAACGGTTCCGGATGATTTTTCAATTATTGGGTTTGATAATACGATTATTAGTCAGATTACGGAACCTCGTTTGACAACCGTTGACCAGAGCATGAGCAGGTTAGGTCAGATATCGGGGAAACGCATATGTGAGCTGATAGAAGGCAAGAGTAGTGAGAATAAGAAAATTGTAATTGAGACGAAGCTTTTAAAACGAGAGAGTGTTGGGCAGGTAAATCGCTAAGTTAAGTTTGCAAAGAGTAGCTTTCATTAAAAAGGTGTTGCGTTAAAGGTAATGCATTATATATTCAAGGTAGGTGATGACATCTATGGGTGAATTTGTTAGTGTTTTACAATCATCAAGTATTATTTTTTTAGCAAGTATTGTTCAAGGGAGTGTAGGATTTGGTTTTGCACTTATTGCGGTACCTTTGCTTACTTTCATTTTACCTATGAAGGTCATTGTACCTATGGTGGTTGTTTATAGTTTGATTACCAATATAATGGTAATGATAACAGCTAGGCGACATATACGGTTATCACAGATATGGATCATGATTTTTTGTGGTATTGCAGGTATTCCAATGGGTATATTAGGGTTGAAACATTTGAGTCCAGAGGGATTGAAAGTGATGCTTGGTTTACTTATTTGTATCACAGCCATATCCATGGCTAAGGGGTATCGGGTGAAGTTCAAGCGTATGAAGATGGCTTATGGTGTAACAGGTTTTATCAGTGGTGTTTTAAATGGAGGTTTATCCATGAGCGGTCCACCTATTGTGTTATTCCTTAGTAATGAAGGATATGATAAGCATGCCTTTAGAGCTAATCTAACGGCATATGCCACTATTACTAATAGCATTACGATTGTCATGTTTATATGGCACGGTTTTTTAACGGTGGATATGGTAAGTATGATGGGTTCTAATATAGTAGCCTTGTTAGCAGGCGCTGTTGTAGGGATTAACGTAGCGAGAAAGATGGAAGAGAAGTATTTTAGGAAAATTGTACTAATGTTATTAATAACGGTAGGAGCCATAACAATAATAAAGGCTGTTTTGAATAGTTGACATGTATATAAAACATAAAGTAAAGCACATATTTTATAATAAGAGAGGAAGGTTAAGATGCAAGGACAGATGGTTGAGAAGTTTTTAAAAATATACGGTGGTAGTGAAGAAGGTTTGAAGAAGTATTTTGCGCCTGGTAGGGTGAATCTTATTGGTGAGCATATTGATTATAATGGCGGGTATGTCTTCCCATGTGCACTTGATTTTGGTACATATGCAGTGGCTAGAAAGCGTGAGGACAAGGTGGTACGCTTTGCTACCCTTAATTTTGATCTTAGAGTAGAGATTAACGTGGATGTGATTGAATATGAGGAAGCTCATGATTGGACCAACTACCCTAAGGGTGTTATGAAGATGTTTAAGGATAAAGGTCATGTGTTAGGTGGATTTGATGTTCTATATTATGGTAATATCCCCAATGGTTCAGGGTTATCTTCTTCAGCGTCTCTGGAAGTATTAACAGCGGTTATTGTGAATGATTTATTTGACTGTAAGGAAGACATGATTGAGATGGTGAAGATGAGCCAAAAAGCAGAGAATACCTTTAATGGGGTTAATTGTGGGATTATGGATCAGTTTGCTGTAGGGATGGGTAAGAAAGATCATGCGATTTTATTAGATTGTGATACGTTGGCATATGATTATGCGCCCCTTGTGCTTGATGGGTATAAGATTGTTATTGGGAATACGAAGAAGCGAAGGGGGCTTGCAGATTCTAAGTATAATGAGCGGCGTTCGGAGTGTGAGTATGCACTTGGATGTTTGCAGAAAGAGTTGGATATTCAGCATTTATGTGAGTTAGATATGGCTGGTTTTGAAGCAAACAAGCATCTAATCGATAGGGAGATTCCTAGAAATCGTGCGGAGCATGCTGTGGCGGAGAATGAGCGTGTGAAGAAGGCGGTTGAAGCGCTTAATACTGGAGACATTGCGACATTTGGTAAGTTGATGGATGCGTCTCATGTGTCCCTTAGAGATTTGTATGAGGTGACTGGGGTGGAGCTTGATACCATGGTTGAGGAAGCTTGGAAGATTGATGGGACCGTTGGTGCTCGTATGACGGGGGCTGGATTTGGTGGTTGTATTGTGAGTATTGTGAGGGAAGATTGTGTGGAGAGTTTTATTGAAGAAGTTGGGAAGAGGTATGAGGAAAGGATAGGGTTGAAGGGTGAGTTTTATGTTGCTAGTGTGGGGGATGGAGCTGGTGTTATAGGGTAGGTTGGTATTTGGGGTGTGCAAGACGGTGTAGGGGTATAGATCTAGGCATATGGTGTCTGTTAAATCGTTGGGGAAGTACTAAGCTCTCTGCGCAGCATATGGCTAAACTTTAGGAACTCCCGTTGGTCAGACACCTAAAGTTCTTAACGCCATATGCTGCTTCGTTCGCTAAGTGCTTCTGGCCAAGGATTTAAAGGTCACCATATGCCTAGACCTATACCCCTACTTGGCTAGAGAGTTGAAATGGAAGAGTGTTAGAATGGATAAGTGTTAGGAAAATAACGCCAAAGGAATAAGAGATTTAGAGTTGGAGATGTGTGGATATTTATCCAGCGGAGCGGATAAATTGGATGAGGTTTGGTGGATTTAGAGTCATCATGTGTGGCTATGAAATAAAATTTTAGTTAAAAATTACTGTTAGAAGGGAGATATGTGTTATGGCAATTTTGGTTTGTGGTGGAGCTGGGTATATTGGTTCTCATACGGTAGCTCGGTTGATAGAAAAGGGTAAGGATGTTATTGTTTTTGATAATTTGCAGAAAGGACATAAGGAGGCTGTTCCTGAGGGTGTGGCTTTGTATGTGGGGGATCTTAGAGATCCTGAGGCTTTAGATAAGGTTTTTGGGGAGAATGATATTGAGGCGATTATTGATTTTGCGGCAGATTCTCTTGTAGGAGAGAGTGTGGGAGAGCCCCTTAAGTATTATCATAATAATGTGTATGGTACCATGTGTTTATTGGAGAAGATGAAAGCGTATGATGTGAAGTTTATTGTGTTTTCTTCTACGGCAGCTACATATGGTGAGCCAGAGCGTATCCCCATTGTGGAGACAGATAGGACCATGCCAACGAATCCTTATGGTGAGACCAAGTTATCGGTGGAGAAGATGTTGAAGTGGAGCGATCAGGCTTATGGTATGAAGTATACGGCGCTTCGGTATTTTAATGCGGCGGGTGCTCACGCGGATGGTCATATTGGTGAAGATCATGCGCCAGAGTCTCATTTGATACCGATAATTCTACAGGTAGCATTAGGGCAGCGTGAGAAGATTTCTATATTTGGAAGTGATTATCCAACGAAGGATGGTACGTGTGTAAGGGATTATATTCATGTGACGGATTTAGCGGATGCACATATTTTAGCTCTAGAACGGTTGCAAAAGGGTGGTGACAGTGCTGTGTTTAATCTGGGTAATGGTACAGGATTTTCTGTGAAAGAGGTTATTGAAGTGACTCGAACAGTGACGGGGCATCCGATTCCTGTGGAAGAAGCGCCAAGACGTGCTGGTGACCCTGCTACCCTTATTGCTTCGTCAGATAAGGCCATGAAAGAGTTAAACTGGAAGCCCGCTTATAATGGTTTGGAGCAGATTATCGCCAGTGCTTGGAAATGGCATGAGAGTCATCCTAATGGCTATGCAAAATAATGACCAATTGGAGGCAGAGAGATGGAAAATGTTAAGATGGCAATAGAGAAGTTAATTCAGTTTGGTTTATATAAAGGTATGATTGAGGCATGGGATGTGCCTCTTGTTAGGAATCAATTAATGGATATTTTAGGTATAGACGAACCTGCTGAGGTTATTTATGAAGGTGCATTAGATGAGACACCTGTATTTATTTTAAATGAGTTGCTGGATTATGCAGTTGAAAAAGGGCTTATTGAAGATACGGTAACGTACCGAGATATGTTAGATGCTAGGCTCATGGCAACAATAATGCCCAGACCATCTGAGCTTGTTCATAAGTTTTATGATATAGTAGATGATTCGGGCATAGAAGCCGCTACGAATTACTATTATCAGTTATCTAAGGATTCCAATTATATAAGAATGGACCGAATAGCCAAGAATGCTTATTGGTTAGCCAAGACAGATGTGGGAGAGTTGGAGATTACCATTAACTTATCCAAGCCTGAGAAAGATCCTAAGGAGATTGAGAAAGCCCGAAGTATGCCAAGTGCCAATTATCCTAAGTGTTTTTTATGCATCGACAATGTAGGCTATCCTGGGCGGTTAAATCATCCAGCTAGAAATAACCATCGTGTTATTCCCCTAAGGTTAAATCATGAAGATTGGTATCTACAGTATTCGCCTTATGTGTATTATAATGAGCATTCCATTATTTTTAATCATCAGCATGTACCCATGAAGATATCCAAGGATACATTTATTCGGTTATTGGATTTTGTGGAGCAGTTCCCTCATTATTTTGTAGGCTCTAATGCAGACCTGCCCATTGTTGGTGGCTCTATATTAAGCCATGATCATTTCCAAGGAGGGCATCATACTTTTCCGATGGAGACTGCACCTGTTATAAAAACGTATAAGCGTGAAGCTTATCCAGAGGTGACAATTGGTTTGGTTAAGTGGCCTCTATCCGTCGTGCGTTTAGCGTCCAAAGACAAAGTTCAAATGATTGAATTAGCTGGAGAGATATTAGCGAAGTGGCGTAATTATTCTGATGAGAGTCTTGGAATCAGGGCTTATTCAGAGGTTGATGGTAAGCAAGTGCCTCATAATACCATTACACCAATAGCCCGTATGAACCAAGATGGCGATTTTGAACTGGATTTAGTCCTTCGTAATAATAGACGTAGCGATGCCCATCCAGATGGTATTTATCACCCACATGCTCATTTACATCATATTAAAAAGGAAAACATAGGCTTAATCGAAGTGATGGGTCTTGCTGTACTGCCTGCTAGACTTAAGGAAGAGTTATCATTAGTAGAAGATGTTTTAATAGGTAAGCTGACAGAATATAGCCATGAAGAGAAGCTTGTGAAACACCAACCATGGATTAAAGGATTGGTGGAGCAATATGGTACAGCCATGACGCAGGAAGAAGCAGAGGCTGTTGTTAAAGCAGAAGTTGGGCATATATTTGCAGAAGTGCTTAGATGTGCAGGGGTTTATAAAATGGATGAAGCGGGGATTGCAGGGTTTGAGAGATTTATTAGAGCATAATGCATTATATATACTAAAGGCATTTTACTACGAGGTTATGTGGTAAAATGCTTTTTTTCTATGTTATAGTATTTTTTCTGTGTATTGTATGTGAAAATATGAAGTGATATAATGCTATTATTGATAAGAAACAATGAGGTTTAAATTACTACCACTAACTTATACAATCAGAATGACCTATAACAATATATATTTGCCATATGAAAGAGGGATGATATGCAAAAAAGACTATTAATCATACTCGTCGTAATAATACTAATAGGCGTCGTGTTGTACTTTACTAATCGTAAGGAAATAAATGAAGGCTATAAAAAAGATACCATTACGGTTAAACAAGATAACTTTACATACAAACAACAGAATATTACCTTTAACAAACAAGGCCTTTTTTTTAATAGAAGAATTGACTATGATACATTGGAAGGTCATTATACAGCTAAAATGACTATTTTAGGAAACAAAGGGATGTTATACTATTTTAATGAAAACAAAGAGTTAATCGCGGAGAAACTAAAAGAAGGCCCATTACCAATGAACACCATGTTCTACATAGAAACTGACGGAGATCACTATTTATCAGGACAGAATTATACATATCGAGATCTTGGGAATGGTACAAAAGAGAGTATAGAAGAGCATGTAGTACCCGTACATTTAAGCCAACATGAAGATACATGGTTGGTTACCTATACCTTTAAGCTAGAGAAGAATTGGCACGGTATCATGTGGGGACTTCAATCTCCTAATCAATTAATTGATTTAACGAATCCAGAAAATGTTCAATTATGGTCCTACTATGATGTGGATAAAAAAGCTAGGTTTGGAGAAGATGGTTATTATTATAAAAGTCCTAATAGTTATAAACCAACAAGTAACCATGCTTTCTGGAAAAATCCTGCCATGTACATTGTCAGTTCCTTTACTGAAAAAGGCGGTTCATTGGCATCGGATTTATTAGCCCAGAGTTGGTTAATCATTGCAGCAGATAATTTGAATGACCATGGTTATTTTCCTACATTGCCACAAAGCGATTGGCTTAAAAATGATTATGGGATAGGTGCTCACTTTTTTGATACACGTTTTAATGCTGACATTATTGAAACATACTTAATCGCTTATCAAAAGTTTGGACATGATATTTTTCGTCAGGTGTATTTAGAAGCTGCTCATTATTATGTTGAACATGCAAAAAATAATCATTTTACATTTGACTCTGAAAAAAATGGTGAAGGATGGTTAGTGGAGGATTATTACCATGAAATAGATAATCTGAATCCAACCCATACATCGCTTAACCATCAACTTCAAGCAATCAATATGTTCTTATTATTATATGAAGAAGAAGAGAACCAAGAATATCTAGTAATTGCAGAATACATGCTAAAGGGTATAAAAAACACACTGGATTGTTGGATTATGGAGGATCATAATCTAGAATATGCTTATTTACCAGATGGTACCATGGGATTTGTTGATTATCCATATCTAACGTATAATGATTTGTTTAAGTCTCAAGAGCTGTTAACACGAATTAATGGAGAGGGAGATGAGGATTTGGATTATTTAATGAGAGCTAAGAAAATATGGATGGATGATAATGGAATAACAGGTTATGAACAGTAGCAATGAAACAAAGAACCCTTAAGCATAGTGATACGGGTGTTTGCATATTGTCATTATTGTCAAAGAATATTGACAATTACTAGAATTACATCTAAAATAGGAGTAAGCCATAGATAAAAAATGGAGGAGAAGAACAGATGAATAAATTCAAAGGATTTGTAGCAGGATTTTTAGTAGCTTGTTTGTTACTATCAGGGACATGGGTTAAAGCCGAAGACATCGTTAAGCATATTCAAGTACTTATTAATACGATCAATATTGAATTAAATGGAGAACAAGTAGCTAAGGCAGGTGAGAGTTATACCTTAACCAATGGAAAAGAAGTTCCCAATAGCCTTGTATATGAAGAAACGACATATGTACCTATTAGAAAAGTATCTGAGATATTAGGAAAAGATGTCGTGTGGGATGGTGTAACAAAAACCATTAAGTTAAGTGACCCAGGTTATGCAGACGTGGCTGACCAAGTCATAGCAACGATTGGTCATGAAAAGATTCTTGTCAGAGAGTTAAAGATTTACCTTAATCAGATTGTTAACCAATATGAATACATGTACGGGCCATCGGTATGGGAGCAAGAATTGGAAGAAGGAAAAACCGTTGAAGATTATGCAAAAGAAAGTGCTGTCAACACCATGGAAATTGTCAACATACTTTATCAAATAGCGCTAAAAGATGGCACTAGTTTGGCAGAAGAGCAGCTTGAAGGCATTGATGATAAAGTCATACAGGCTATTGATGGTTATCCTAACGCAGATAAAGACGGTGTAACACAGGCGTTCATGAAAGCACAAGTGATAAAAGAGATGACCAGTCAAATAGCTTATCATAAGATGATAGAAGCAATTGCTATAGATGAAACAACATTGCAAGCAAAATTAGAACAAAACACACAGTATACCGATATACAGCAAAATGGATATACATATTATGCAGAGCAGGTAAGAGCAAGACACATATTATTTTCTACAGCAGATGAAACAGGAGAGCCACTATCTGACGAGAAAAAAGCAGAAGTAAAGGCTTTAGCAGAAGAAGTACTAGCAAAAGCAAAATCTGGGGAAGACTTCCAAGCCCTTGTAAAAGAATATTCTGAAGACCCAGGCTCTATGGGTGCTGGGGGTGAATATACCTTCTCAAGAGGTCAGATGGTGAAACCTTTTGAAGAGGCTGCATTTGCTCTAAAGCCAGGTGAAATTAGTGACTTGGTTGAAACAGCCTATGGGTATCATATTATTAAGTTAGAAGAATTGCTACCACCACTTGATAAAGATATAGAAGCTGTTAAGAATCGTGAGAAGATGATTATAGAAGATGTTAAGAATCAACTTAAAGAGGAAGGGTTCAAGCAACAGATTGAAGTTTTGCGCCAAGAATATTCAGTGGTTATGAATGAAGAGTTGCTTAAGACAATTAAGGTAAGAGAAGAGTCCGTAAAAGAATAGATAAGTACGTTAGCTGAACCCCTTGAGAAAGGGGTTCTTAATTGTCTATGGAAAATAATAACATTTTATTACGTTATTATTACATTCAAGGAAAAAGCTTGTATTCATGGATAAAAATGTATATAATATATTAGCAATACAATTATTATCCAGCATAATTGCCTTTTCCAGTAATAACTCTATTACAGATTTGTTACATCTAATTGATTCATATTGACTGGAAAATAATGTAGTGCTATAATTTACCATGTGCTAGAAAGGTATCCAAACCTTTCCAATTAATTTAAGAAGCAATATAAAAGGAGGAGAAATATTAATGAAAAACTTTAAGAAAGTTTTAGCATTAGTTCTTTCATTAGCAATGATTATATCTACTTTTACAGTTTCATTTGCTGCTGAACAAAAGACTGATGCAGAAATTTGCGAAGCCTTAGATTTAATCAAAGGCGATGGCGATGGTGTAACTGATGAATATCTTGCATCTGAGAGTCCAAGATGGAAGATTGCTATTATGACATTAAGATTAAGAGGGTTAGAGGATGAGGCTTTAGCTTTTGAAGGTACTGAAACTTTTGAAGATGCTGAAGAATTGACTTGGGTAGCTGGAAGATCAATTCTTGCTTACTTAAAAGCTAATCCAGAGTTAGGATGGATTGGATACGATAATAAAGTTGATCCTAATGGCATGATGACTGTTCAACAGTATTACAAAGTTATGCTTGAAGCATTAGGTTATGCTCAAGGAACTGATTTTGAGTGGGCTGAGGTTATGGACTTCGCTGCTGAAAAAGGTTTGGTAGCAGCTGCTAACGCTGAAGAACTTACAATGGCTGACGTTGCTGCAGTAACTGTTGAAGTATTAAAAGCTGAAAACAGTGATGGCATTGTTCTAGTTGATGCGTTAGTTGAAGCTGGAGCGATTGACCAAGATGTAGCTGTAGACCTTGACTTAGTGGAACCTCCAGTGGTTGCTAACTTAAATATTAAGTCAGTTAGAGCTATGAATGCATCTTATGTTAAATTAACTTTAAATGATGAAACGGATGTAGTTCCAAGTGCTGATGCATTTGCAATTGTTGATGAGAATGACAAAGTAGTAGAAGTTAAAGAAGTGTTATTATATGGTTCTAAAGATGTAAGGCTTAAGACAGCTGCTCATACTAAGAACTTAAAGCACACAATAACTTATCAAGAAAAAGACTTTGATTATGTTGGCTTAGCTGCTGATACAACAGCTCCAAAAGTAACACTCACAGCTATTGCTAAAGGATATAAAACGGTTGAAATTTCTTTTGATGATGTAATGGAAAAAGCATCAGCAGAGATTGCAACTAACTATACTATCAAAGATAGAAATAACAATGCATTATTAGTTACTGCTGCTGAATTAACAGCAGATAAAACTGTAAGACTTACAACCGCAGAGCAAAAACCTGGAGAGTTGTATACGATTACTGTAGCTGGAGTTTATAACTTAGAAGGCTTAGTTGTTGGAACTAGCGATAACACTGCTAAGTTTGGTGGGGTTGCAAAATTACCTGCTCCAAAAGTGTCTCAAACAGGTATTGCTAAATCTAATACAAAAGTCCAAATTATGTTTGATCAAGAACTGGATACAACGACAGCAGAAGATGCTTCTAACTATACAATTAAAGATAGAAGTGGTAATGCATTTATCGTATTAGAAGCTAAAGTAGTTACAAAAGATCAAGATCCTGCTAATTATAACAAATCTGTATATTTAACAACTGCTGAGCAAAAAACAGGAGAACTTTATACAATAACTGTCGTAAATGTTCAAAATATTGATGGTGTTGTGGTTGATTCTTCTAATGATGAAGCTAAGTTTGGTGGTATTGCTAAAGATACAACAGCTCCAAAGGTAATGAAAACTGCAGTTGCAAAATCAAATTCAATTGTAGAAGCTACATTTGATGAAGAAATGGATTCAGAAACTGTTAATGATGTTGCTAACTACACTATCAAAGATAGAGATGGAAAAGAGTTAGCGGTATTAAATGCTGAATTATTAACTGGAAATAAGGTAGTTAAATTAACAACAGCTGCTCAAGAAGCTTCTGAGTTATATAAAATTACAATTGTAAATGTTAAAGATATTTCTGGTAATGTAATCAACTCAAGTGATGATGAAGCAAACTTTGGCGGTATTCCTCTTGATACAACTGCACCAAAAGTTGTAAATGCATATGCTCAAATCGAAAATGGCGAAACTTATGTTTACGTTGATTTCGATAAGAACCTTGACACAGATACAGCTACTGTATTTGCTAATTACAAATTTGATAATGGTCTTGGTTATGGATTGGATGCTGAGGTTCAGACTGATGGAAGTATCGTTAAGGTTCTAACCAATGCTCAAGGATTCAACACAATGTACAAAGTAACTGTAACAGGTGTTAAATCTGCGGACAATGTAGTTATTAGTTCTGATAATACTGCTTCATTTGCAGGCGTTGGTGCTGATGTAAGACCAGAGGTAGGATCAGCTTATGCACTTAATATAAGAACGGTAGATGTATACTTAAATACAACAGTTGCTGATTCAGCAATTGAACCTAGTGATTTTACTGTTTCTAAAAATACTGATTCAACTCAAAGAATTACAGTTAATGCGGTAATTCAAGATAAGAAAGAAAAGAAAGTAACGCTTTACCTAGCTAGCGACTTAGCAAGTGGTATTCTATATGATGTTGAGATTACTACAGCTGGAGACCAGTTTATAAACGAAAGAGGTACTGCTCAAACAGATTCTGCAAAAGCAAAAACACAATTTGCAGGTACAACAACTTCTTATGCGTTTAAAGTAGAATATATTATGCCAGTTGATAATAAAACAATTGATATCTATTTCAATGGTGCATTGAAAGATGAAACACCTTCAGTACAACCAGCTGTAGGAGCTGTACGTATTTCAGGTGGAAACACTGGTGAATCGTTTAGTAATTCAAATGGTGATGCAGTAAGTTCAGGTGCAACACTAAAAGTATTACCTACTAACAAATCTGTTTTAAGATTAACATTAAGCTCAAGTGATACATTAGTACCAGGTAGAGTATATTACTTATGGTTTGTTGGAGCGCAACCAATAAATGCTGGTAATGTTTCTATGGCTCTTGATAGTTCAAGCAATCCTGTTAAAACGCAATTTGCAGGTAGCTCAGTAGCTCAAGGAAAACCAGCTATTGATTATATTTTACCAATTGATAATAAATCATTTACAGTTAAATTTAAAACACCAGTAACTAGTTTTACTGCTGCTAATCTTCAAACTACAATTAGCTCAGATACCTATTACTCAAGTACTGCAGTTCACTTAATTGAAGAAAATTCAGCTTCAGATGGTAGTGAGTTTACAGTTTACTTAATTAATCCAACTACTCCAGGTACAGTTTATACTTTGACTATACCTAATGGAACGAATGTAGCAAACGCTGCAGGAACTCAAGATGCTAATATTACTGCTACATTAGCAGGAAGTAGTGTTACCCATGCTAAACCAGCAGTAGCTACAGCAAGTATTGATAATGAAAGAGAAATTGTTACTGTTACATTAAATCATGCAGTAGCTACAGCTAGTGGAGTGGCTCCTGGCAATGATTTAACAGCAGTTCAATTATCAGCATTATTTGATATAACTGGTATATTTGAAGATGGTACAGCAGTTAATGGTACTTATATTATGGAATTACCTGCCGCTGCTAATGATGATGAATTTGTTGATTCAAAAACGATTAAGTTTAAGTTAAGTAAAAAACTTAAAGCAGCTTCAATATTTAAAGTTAGAAGTAAAAACAATTTATTAGTTGACAAGACTGGTACAACAAGTAAAGTTGATACAGATGTTAGCGATTCAGATTACATGCAAGTATCTGTTCCGAATGTTGATTCAACTGTAGCTGCACCAACTGTAGTTAAGACTAGTGCTGTTACAGCAGTGACAGGAGTAAAAGCTTCATTAGACTTGCTTGCAGATACAGTTACAGTTGTTGCTAAGAATGAGGGTGTAGCTGGAAATAGTACTAATGTAGAAGTTTTAGCAGCACCAGGTTCATCAACAACAGCAGTAGGATTCAATGAAACAGCAAATACACTTACAATTACCTTATCAGATGAAGCTATAGATAATGTAGGTAATGCTATAGTAACAGCAGCAGCAGCAGCAGGATTAACGCTTGTTGATATTAATGTTTTAGGTAACGGTAATGCTACATTAACAGCATCATCTTCAGCCCCTCTTACAGGTGGTGTAGATGCAGTAGCAGCAGCACCTGGTACAGTTACTTTAACCTTTGCAGAACAAATGGATAAATCTTTAGATACTATTTCTGAATTAGGAATAACATTCACAGATAGTTCCGCTGTTGCAAAATCAGCTGGAAATACAGCAGTTTCTTGGAATACTGCTGGTACAGTATTAACTGTTACTTTAGATGCTTCAATCGTTACAAATGATATTCTTGCGACATTAACGGTTAGAGATCTAAAGGGTAATACTTATAGTTCTAGTGCAATAACAATTAACTAATAAACGAGCAAGTTAACTTGTGCGTTTTGGATAAGAAGTGGGATTTCCCACTTCTTATTTTTTTGTGTGTGCCCAGCATGGGCACAATCTAATCGGAAAAGAAGATATATTTAGGAGAACGATTAATCAACAATTAATTTTAATGATACTTGCTAAATTTATTTTAATTGTAATATTATACCAAGATAAATATGATATAATGATTAGTAGTTAAGTATAATTAAGGGGGAATGAAATTTGAAAAAATTTATTATTACTATGTTTATATTGGTGCTATGTATGAATTCTGTTACTTTAAGTCACGCATCTATGACGATAGATGACAAAGCTAATACTCTTCATGATTTTAATATTATCATGGGAAATGGAAGAGACTTTAATCTAGAGGGAACACTAACAAGAGCCGAAGCAGCAACTTTTATTGTTAGACTATTAGGTCAAGAAGCTCTAGTTAAAAAGGATGCAATCAATTATAGAAACACTGGATTCTTAGATGTTGAAATGAAACAATGGTATGCCCCTTATATAGGGTATTGTGTAAGCCAAGGGATTATTGATGGATTTAGTGACGGTAATTATAAACCTAAAGAACCAATAAGTGAAAGAGCTTTTATTAAGTTAACAGCTGAAGCATTAGGCTATAAGAAGGATATTGATTTTTCTTGGAGTAATTTATTTGTATTTGCATACAAAAAAGGAATTGTAATCGATGGTTCGTATTTAAGTAAAAACAATGATAACTTAAATTATAAAAGGAAAGATGTTATTAATGTTTTATATAATATTTTAAATAAAGAAATTAAGGATGATGGAAGAACAGCCATAGAACGTTTAATTGATAATAAAGTTATTAACCCCAGTATTGCAGAGAAATATGGCTACATTATAGATAAAAACCCAACAAAAATAAAACAACTAAACGTACAATCTAAAACACGTATTGAGATTGAGTTTAATGAAAATATTGAAGAAATAAAAGAAAAAAATATAAGTATTATAAGTAACAATAATGATCAAAAGCTTGATGTAAGCATTAATAAGATAGAAAAAAATAAACTTATCTTAGATACCAGTAATCAAGAAAGTAAGGTGACATATACCATACAACTTATTGATATAGTAGATGAAGATGGTTTTACTAAAACAATTGATGACGTTAAATTTGTAGGATATAGCATTATTGCTGTTGAGTCTGAATATTTTCACTTAAGTAAGATAATACCGATAAGTAAAAATCAGATTCAAATATATTTTACACAACCAATAAATGCTGTAGCAACTATTGAAAATTATTATATTATTAAACAAGATGGAAAACCAATTATTAATGGTAATCCTTCTAATATGGAAATAGCATTAAATCCTACAGACAATAAGAGTATTACAATGCGTTTAATAAATCATGAGTTTGATCTGTCTATGGATTATGAATTAGTAGCTAGATCCTTGCTTGTTGATAAAAAAGGTGCTCCTATTAATAACAGACAGAATGAAACGATGGCTTTTGAACCAATTTATTTGGAGAATAAGAAACTAGAATATGTTTCTGCAACTGCAGTTGATAAGCAGACTATAGAGGTTCAATTTAATATGCCTCTAGATAAACAGAGTGCAGAAGAAATATCTAATTATATTATTAAAAGTCCTGAAGGTCAAATTGTACCTATAATAAAAGCTAAGTTGTTAGGAGAATATGGTGGAAACATTGTTCAGCTAGGGGTTCCATTACCAATGTCAGGTAATGTAAACTATCCGATAACAGTAAAGAATATAAATGATAGTTTAAGACAACATTCTATATATGAAACAGATTCTTATGTTTATGTAATGGATGTAGATCATGCAGAACTTAATGCAGATCTCGTGTATCCAATTAATGACAGAGAAATAGCCATATACTTTAACCAACCAATTGATGAATCAACAGCTACTTTACAGGCTAACTATTTAATTTCAGGGGTAAATGACCATTCGTTTAATACAATAAATCCTGTTGCAATTTATTTTAATGAAAAAGAGAATAATAGTATGGTTAAGATTATGTTACCTGTAGGTGTAAAGTATAAAGATGGATTTACATATAGGGTAACACTAAATCAGAATATAAGAAATGCATTATTCTTATCAAATACCACTAGCAAAGATATAGAGTTTAAGGGACTTGGGTTTGATGGGTCTAAACCTATAATAACTCAAGCCAGAATGGTAACAGATGATACTATTATTGTTGAGTATAATACAGAGATAGCAAATATGGCACCAACATCATCGGCAGGTAATTATACCCTTAGTTACTCAGATGGTAGTACTGAAAGAACTGAAAGCCCATCATCAATAACTATCATTGATAACAAATATGTAGTTATGCAGTTTAATGATTTAAGTGATTCTATCACATACACAATAGAGGCTAATACTATTCAAGATTTTAGCAATGTCGGTTATTCTGTTGTAGGTGAGAGAACACAAGTAATTAATTATAAAGAATAGGAGTAGTAAAGATGAGGACACAAATGAAAATTATAATGGGTTTATTAATAATGACATCCTTAGTATTATTGACCGAACCAATATCAGCTCAAGAATCAAAGGATGAGATTGAAACAGTGAAGAGACTTGGTTTGATGAAGGGATATACAGGTGAATTAACAGATGAGTACTTATCTGAACATGCTACAAGATTACAAGTTGCTATCATCTTTTTAAGGCTAAAAGGGTTAGAGGATGAAGCAAAATATTATAAAGGAACTAATAGTTTTGTTGACTATAAAGAAGTAGCTTGGATTGGTGGTCGTAATATATTATCCTATCTGAAGGATAATCCTAACTTAGGTTGGTCAGGACATAAAAATATGTTTAGGCCAAATGATGTAATTGATGCACAAGCGTTCTATAAGATTATGTTAGAGGCATTAGGGTATCGTTTAGATAAAGATTATAAATGGTCAGAAGTTATTACATTTGCTAAGAATAAAGGGCTTAGTAAAGTAGCAGATATAAAGGAAATGACTAATAGGCATCTAGCTATAGCTTTAGTTGAAGGTTTACAAGCCTTAACTACTGATGGAGTAAAATTAATTGATTCGTTAGATGCAGATGGTATAATTAGTGAAAATAGCACTAATATTGGATTAGAGAATACGATAGTTAAAGGTAATATGATTAGTGCAAGGTGTATTGATACTACTGCGATATTAGCTTTATTTAATCAAGAAGTTTCATTAGATATTGAAGATTTCAATCTGAAGGATATTGAAGGTAAAAAATATAACCTTAAATATATTGAAAAATTGCCAAATGAAAGAGGAGCATTACTAATCTCAGAGCAATTGGAAAAGGGTATGTTATATACATTGACGTATAAAGATAACAATATTGATATTGTTCCAATTGTTGAAAAAGATACAGTTGCTCCAAAGATTGAATCCGCTGTTTCACTAGAAGGTGATCTTGTACGTGTTATATTTAATACAAGGAATATCAGAAAGAATACATTGGGTGTTGATTATTTTACAATAGATAGTACATTAGATAAGGATGCAATGGTAACTGATGTTCAACTTGATGATGATGAGATGAAAAAAGATAATAATCGTAATAAAACAGTTGTTTTACTTCGAATTGAGGGTTTGGATTCTGGTAAAGTGTATACAGTTTCATCTCAGCAAGTTGAAAGTTATAATAATGAAATAGCTGCAATCGGAGAATCAAAATGCATCTTTGGTGCAATTCAAATGGATAACAAATCGCCAGAGCTAAAGTCTGTATCATCTGTATTTGGGAATAAAGTAGACTTGGTCTTTGATGAAAACAATCTATTAGATGAAGCTACAGCATTAAACAAAGATAATTATAAAATCGTTCCACATCTAGAAATACTAGATATAATAATTGAAAGAAATACATTAAATGATGATAATATTATTAGATTAACAACTTCGAATCAGCAAAATACTGTATATACAATTGAAGTGAAAAACATATCTGATGGTATGAACGTAATGAATCAATCAAAATCAATGGTATTTGCCGGTCAAATTAAATCAGATTACCAATCAGTAAATGATGTGAAAGTTATTGATTCCACTACGATAGAGATTACGTATGCTTATGACGGTAATGAGACAGTATTAGATATAGCTAATTATATGATAGACAATGGAGTGTTAGTAGTTGATGCTGAATATAAAGTTAACACAGCTAATAATAATGTAGAGTATTCAAAAGTAATTTTGACCACTACTCCCATGCAGTCAAAACTGTATCAATTGTCAATAAGTGAGACTGCTCAAGATCAATTAGGTCAACCTTTAAGAGAAAAGACTAAATTAACGTTTGCTGGTTTACCACTTGATACAATATTTGATGATAATATCACAGCATTAACATTGGATACATTTACTGTCAAGTTGACATTTAATGAAGTCCTTGATGAAACGCTAGCAACCAATATTAGAAATTATTATATTGAAGGGTTAGGTTATCCTGCACAGGCTTGCCTTAGTATTGATGGTAAAGAAGTAGTCTTAACAATTCCAAAGCAACAATCGGATATTTACAAAGTTAGAATAAATAATCTTGTTGACAAATTTGGTAATCTAATTAAGAATAATACAGTTGTAGTATTTGCTGGGATTGCTGATATTAAATAGTGTATAAAGTATAGAGTGAACTATGCTGTTCCACTTTGTTGATAACTATTAAAATACTAAAAATTAGGAGATGATAAGATGAAGTTAAATAAAAGGCTGCTTGTGGTAGTTTTGTTGGTATTTGTATTGCTTAATAATAGTTTATGTAGTTTTGCAGCTGAAAATAAACTTGATTTAAATAGTAAAGTAGATATACTTAATGAGTTAAATATAGTCAAGGGTAATGGTGTTAGCTATGATCTTGATAGTCAGTTATCAAGAGCTCAAGCTGCTGCTTTTATCGTTAGATTATTAGGTGAAGAAGAAGAAGTTCAAGATAATAAGTTGAAATATATGACGACTAAATTTTCAGACGTCTCTAAAGAGAAGTGGTATGCGCCCTATATTGGTTATTGCGCTGAGAAGGGTATTATTAACGGGTACTCAAATAGTTCATTTGGACCAGATGATACAGTTGGAGAACAAGCGTTTTTAAAATTAGTATTAGTAGCATTAGGTTATGTATATAATGATGATTTTACTTGGTCTGATGTTTTTGCATTCTCTTATGGAAAAGGATTAGTAAAGGATGTGAGTTATTCAAACGGATATAAAGGGAACCCTAAATTTAATAGAGGAAATGTTTGTGAGTTGATTTTTACTGCATTAAGCATGAAACATGCAGAAACAAATATGAGGATGATCGAAAGATTTATTGGCAAATATATCATAACAAAAGATAAAGCAACAGAATATAAATTAGTAGATGATGTACTAGAAACAAGTATTACAAGTATTAAAGCAGTTAGTGAAAATAGAATTGAAGTTTCATTTAATGAATCTATTCATGATTTTACAACAGATAATCTATTGATATATAAAACGAAAGATGGTCATACGCTACCAGTAACTAGTATTAATAAAAAAGAGGATCAAAATACTTATATTATAGAAATAAGTAAAAATCAAGAAGTTGATGAAGAATACACATTACTGATTGACCGAGTAGTTGACTTTAAAGGAAATTCTTCAACATCATTTAGTAAAAAATTTCTTGGGTTTAGAGCAGAAGAAGTTCAATCTGATTTTTTTAAAATAAGTAAAGTTGTACCTGTAAGCAATAATATTATTTATGTGTATTTTACTCAACCAATAAACGATAATGCATTACAAACGTCCTATTACACGTTATTAAAAGATGATATAGATGTTGTAAAAGGTAATAATTCTAATATAGAAGTAAATAAATTATCTACAAGCGATAATGCAGTAGCAATTTATTTTAGTAACTATATATTTACAGATGAAGAGTATTTTGCGATTGCCATTGATGGTAACATAAATAGTAGTTATGCAGTAAAATTAAACGATGGAAAAGGTGATAAGGTTAAATTTAAGTCGGTAACTGTGGCAAATACACCATTTGAAGTTGATAATTGCATACAATTAAATAATAAGACAGTTGAAATAAGATTTAATAAACAAGTCAATCCTATTATAGCCAAGCAAGTTTTTAGTTATTACATAACGGATGATACAGGCTATGCCATAAGAGTTAATAATGCAATAGTTGTGAATGAAGGTCAAGGGGCGGGTAAAATTGTTCGTTTAGAACTAGAGGAAAATTTAAAAGTGAATAAGCAGTATAATGTCATGATTAATAATATGCAGGATATTTCAAGGCAATTTACCATTAATTTTAAAGAATATAATTTCACGAGTTTCTATTATAGTGCAAAAGATATTGTTATTGATGCTGTCATACCACTAGATGAGAGTACATTGATAGTATACATTGATGAACCTGTAGAACAAGAATCTGCTCAAAGTATTGCTAATTATCAGATACATGGAGTTACAAATACATCATACGTGGCTATTCCATCTGGTGTATATTATAACAAATTGGAAGATCCTAATAAAATCAAGATATATCTACCAGCTGACAAGAAGTTAAAAGCATCTTATACATATAATTTTAGAATATTAACCTCATTAAAAGACTCTATGGGAAATTATCAGTCAACACTTAAGAACTATAAATTTGTACAAAATACATCTATCTCTATGGATACTAAAATATCTGAAGCAAAAGTTGTTGGAGAAAATACGATTAAATTAAGTTTTAGTAAAGAAATCGCCAAAAATTTCATTAACGTAAATAATTCAAATTATACTTTAACATATATTGATAATGGTTTAGAGTATAATAAAATACCAATTAGTACAAGTTATATAAATCCTACTACAATCATACTAAAATTTGATGCATTGGATATAGAACGACAGTATACTATAACATATGGTAAGCTTGTTGATTTTGGTAATAACGAAACGATAAATACCAATAAAAAGAACAAAATGGTAGTAACTATTGGTAATTAATAATTGTTATAAAATCTACAGTTTTTCTATGAAAATATATGATTTTATTGTATTAGATTGTCTATAATGGTATAATTTAGTAGAGATACTTATTTTGAGAAGGAGAAAAAAATATGAAAAAAATTATAGCTTTAAGTACGCTAGTAATGGTAGTCATGATAATTAATTCAATAAGTATTTTTGCTAATAATAATCAAGACATGCCTCATGTTTTAATGGTATGGGCACCATCTAACACATCTATAGAGATTGTTTTTAGCGAAGAAGTAACACAGGAAAGTGCTGAAAATGAAGATAACTATATTATCAATGAGTTATATGGTCCATTGGACTTAATTGTTGTGGATGCTCAGTTAGATGAGTCTAAGACAAAAGTATTATTAACTACCGCTAACCAAAAAGTTCCTATGCTTTATCAAGTAAGTGTTAGCAATGTATATGATATGAATGGTAATGTCATTAAAGACCAAAAAATATTTACAGGCAGAAATTAAACATATTATATGATAAAGAGGCAATCTAAAGATTGCCTCTTTATTAATATACCTATACTCAATTACCTACGAACAATGTATACGGAACGTTAGACATATAATCATAATTAGCACCATAGATAAGAACGGTGTATTCATGTCCAGCTACAGCATTAAAATTAACATAGTCTGTTTTTCCAGCTCCAAGGAAACTGGAGCCAAGCGTTGTTCCAGTTGCACGATCTAGAACATGCATATCATAATTTTTATTACTTGGGCTAATAAGCTGTAACTTCATAGGTCCACTGTTATTAGCGGTAAATTTATACCAATCCATATCATTAGGTGATGATATGCTAGCATTAACGTTTGAATAAATATCTACATCAAATGCAAGATGATTCTCATTATTATTCTCATATGCAGCATCTAATGAGTTACTAAAATTAGTTTGCTTTAGTTCATATTGCTCTGTTGAGAAACCATAGCTTGGTGAGTAAACAAAAAAATAGTATTCATAATTTTTAGTTACTGGAATTTTTATAGTGTCAGTACCACCTACACCAGCATTGTTAACTACTGCAACTCTCTCTAGATCACCTTGTGGGTCTTTGTAATGAATAATTAAGCAATAGTCTTGTCCTGCTGGTGAATCTAGTGCAAATGAAGCATATCCATTTGAATAGTATTGTGTTTTAAACCAATCTTGGTCATATTGTTGGTAAATAGCTGATTTAATAGGCATAAACTGTAGTGGTACAGATGCTGCCGTTGCAATTGAATTATTTGGTTCGTATGTATCCCCAGAAGCCATTATAAAAGTAGTATTAGAAAAAATTAAAGCTATACATATTATTCCAGTTATTAATTTTTTTATCATATGTAAATCTCCCATCAATTTTATTGTAAGGTGAATACTGTGCACAGAATACCCATTACTATATCTATTATATCAATAAAATTAAAAATATTATGTCAAAATATGATGAAAAATTAAAAATTAATAATTATATAATGTATCTAATCTTAATTTAATAATTATATAATGAAAAATAAATGAAATAGTTTAAAAAAAGCACAAATATCAATACTTTTACTTTTTGTGGGTTAACTTCTGTTTTGTGTTGTATTACATTGTTATTCTTTCACTTTGTGGTTGGTTAAATTTTTTTATAGGCATATACCTTAACAGATTTATACAGAAAAGGAGCAAAATTCATAAAAGAATCCTGCTCCTTTTTTTAGATATTTGATCCCTGCTATTTTAATGTTTCAAACAAATTACTTAGCAACAAATTTAGCAGTTTTATCTGTATCTACACTACCCACATTAGCTTCATCTTTGATATCGGAGCTTGATTGGATAGATACTACAAGTAACTCACCAGTTGTTGTATCTGTATCTAGTGTAAGTGTATATGTTTTATCATCTACTTTTGCTACACTATCAACGGTATAACCATCAATTGAGAAGTCAGAACTATCAACGCCTTGAACAAACTCACTGAAAGTCACTTTTACTGTATCTGAAGAAGTAGCTACAGCTGTTAACAATCTTGGCGCTGCATTTTCAGTTGTTACAGATACAAATTTAGAAGTATTATCGTCCATTACAAGACCATTTTTATTAATAACATGATCTTTATTTAACTCAACATCATATACAATTGAGCTATCAAATGGTGTACCGGAGAAGAATACACGTACTTTGTTACCATCGCTACCTTCTGCACGAACAAGTACAGGTGTAATTTCTGTGCTATCTTTTTTAACTTTTACATCTGTGTTAACTAAGGAAGCTACATCAACGATTTGATCGAAGATGATATCAAATGTATTGTTATCAATGGATACGATGTTAGAAATTTTAGCACCTTTTACTTCTGTGTTAATACCACCGAATAATACTTTATTATTATCATTCTCTGTATCAAGCATTACTAAGCCAAAAACATCTTTTACTTTAGCTGATTCAACTTCTGCAGTGTATAAAACAGCAGATTCAAATGTATCACCTGTGTAGTAAATGGTTAAGGACATTTTGTCACTTGCAAGTACAGTGTTTTGGATTGTACCTGTGAATTCATCTACACCAGTTTTATCATGGGTGATTGTAACATCATCAGTATCAATAGAACCGTCAATCATGATTGGCTCACTGAACATTATTTTTAATGTTTGGTTGTTAAGCAGCATAGCTGAAGTAACTTTTGGAGCAGGATTTGATACGGAAGTTGAAGCAAATAATGCACTGTTGTTTGTAGTGGCGCTAACAGCATTACCAGCTGCATCTGTAACATTTGCAACAGTAACTTTGTAGATGACACCACTCTTCATGGTTACACCACTAAATAATAAGGTAGCTGTACGCTTATCATCACTTAATATTACTTTAGTAGCATTTTCAGGAAGTTTATGTGAAGCATGCTCATTACCTGATGAATAAGCAAATGTGAAGTTTCCTTCTACAACGGTAGCAGGATCCAATTCTTCGCTGAATGTTACAACAACTGTATTGTTGTTAAGAGCTACTGCAGAATTAACAGCTGGAGCTGATGTGTCATCAGTACCTATACCTGCAAATTCAGCTGTGTCTTTATCTTCATTTAATACGTTACCACTTAGATCGGTAACACCTGTAACATCAACAGTATAAACTTTAGAAGCTTGCTTAGCAGTTGTTAAAATCCATACAGTACCATCTGTTACGGTTGTATCTTTCACAACTTTTGTTGGGTACCCAAGTTCTGCACCTAAGTAATAGTTATATGGTAACTCAGCAAACTCTTTGTCCATAGGCTCATTAAAGGTTACCTTTACGGACATGTTACCAAGAGATTGAGCATCTTTGACTTCTGGTTTTTGAGTATCAACAGCTTTACCAGCAAATGCTTTATCATCATGGTCACTATCAATTACATTACCAACTAAGTCTGTTACGTTTTCTACTTTTACAGTGTAAACGTGAGGAGAAGATTGAGCACTAGTTGTTAATACCACTTCCGCTTCATTATCTTGACGCTCAGCACTTGTAATTGTTAAGCCATCAATTGTATAGTTTGCTGCGTTTTCTGCTGTTACTTCGTCCACTTTTTCATCAAAGATAACTTTAACAGTTGTATTTGTTAATGGAGTTGCAGCAACTAAACGAGGTTTAGTAGAATCTGGAGCGATACCAGCAAATAATGATTCATCATGATCAGAGTCAATCATATTGCCTTCAAGGTCAGTTACACCTGTAACCACAACTTTGTAGATTGTTGTTGTTTGTTGAGCACTGGTTGTTAAAATAACACGTGATTTATCTGTTTGTCTTTCAGCTTTAAGAACATCAAGACCTTCAATACTATAGTTAGCTACGTTTTCAGCTTTTGCTTCATCCAATGCTTCTGAGAAGATTAATTCAACAGAAGTATTCGTTAATGAAACGGTTGATTGAAGCTCAGGCTTATCTTCGTCTTTTGGAAGTCCACCAAATTGATACTCATCATGATCAGTACTAATGACATTCTCTGATAAGTCAGTAACGTTTTTAACAACTACTTTGTATATAGTACCTTGCTCTTGAGAAGAAGTCGTTAAAATAATAGTTGTTTTGATTGGATTATCATCAGCATCTACTTCATAAGCAGCACTTGATACAGTAAGACCATCAATTGTGTAGTTAGAAGCTATAAGAGCGTTAGCATCAACTTCTTCACTGAAGTTTAATTGTACAGTTTTATTAGCAGTAGCTACAGCAGAAGTTAACTCAGGTTTATCTGTATCAGCAGCTTTTGCTACAAATTTGTAAGCTGTACCATCATAAGTTAATGTATACAATGCATTAGCTTTTAAAGCATCTGTCTTAAGTCTTATGGTTGTACCGTTATCTCTAATATGAGCACTTTCAATAGCAGCTTCTTTGTTATCACTATCTACAAGTTTAAATACACTTGTTGATGGTGCAACAACAGTTGTTTTATTTAACTTTACATCTTGAATAGATGAGTTAACTGATACAACAGATTTTACATCAAGTTTCGTAATAACAATAGGCGTTCCAAGCTCTTCACCCAATGTTACATCAGAACCTTTTGCAAAAAGTGTTAAAGCATCATAAGTGAATACAGCAAAGTGTAACTCTTTAATGATTGTAGCCATGTTCACGTCGCTTGCATCTCCAACTAAACCGATTTCAGCAGCTTTTGCAGGAACAGTTCCCCAAGTGTAGTCAGCTGGGTCTTCGTAGTTAAGAGACTCAAGTAATACTTTAGCATATTCTTGAGAGTTAATCTTTTGATAAGGTCTGAACGTACCATCTGGGTAACCAGCTACCCCTATCTCTGGATTAGCTTTTAAGTATGCCATTAATCGTTTTTGGTAATCGTTTTGTCCTTCAGCATCTGCGAAAGTATCTTTACCTTCGAAATCAAATGCCAACATGTCGTCCTCTAGACCCTGAAGTCTAAGTAACATGACGATAGAACGATATCTCGTCATTTCTTTTGTTCCGTCAACGCCGTGGCCTTCGCCTTTTAAGACGCCAAGCTGTACGAGTTTGTCAAGTTTAGCTTGATCGTTTACTGCACTAGCAAAACTCGGTACAGTAGAGAATAATACGCATGCAGCAAGTGCAAACGCTACAATTTTTCTCATTGCTTTTTTCATTGCTTAAAATCCTCCTTATTGAATTATAATTTTTCCTGCTCATTGAACGTAACTCTCCAAACCAGAAGAGGGTTCAAGTTTTTTCATATAAGTTGCTTTGCATAAGGTTGAGGATTTCATTTGGACATTCCGTCAATTATTGACACAATAAGAAAGCTCGTTCTTTTTATCCATGTAAAAAAACGTGGTGCGCCTATAGAAGGGAATATAATGTTATGAAATTTTTCTCAAATAAATGACTTCACCTTGTCATCTCATATGTACAACTTATATGTGCTGACTGCTTGATTAAAGCAATCAATAACTGGTTATTATGTAGACTAATTATGTCAACCATTACAGTAATATTGTAGCGAAGAGAAAATAAAATATCAACGCATAAAATCTTCCAAAAAAAGAGAGGATTTTAAATAAAAGACACCTGTTTAAAATTGGTAAGAAGTTGAAATGGATTAAAAACCGTTTAAAATGGGGAAAATATAAACTATGAGTGTTGAAATGAACGAAGAAGGTGATAGCTTTATTGGAGAAATCAAGAGATGTTTGAAATATAAATGTAACTTTTTACAATATTGTGACAAACCAAAGATGCGTATTTATCCTGTGTTTTTAAATAAAAGCCTTTACAATTACTGAGCAATTTGGTAAAATTAAGTTAATTTATTACAAAAATATTACATGAGGATTGAAAAAGTATTACTTGGAGGATTAAAAGAAATGAATGGAGCGCCAAAATATCGAGAGATACTACCGGTTAAATATAGAAAAGAAATTATATTAATATTATGTTCGTTATTTATATTCTTTACAATAGGCAATGTGTTTGTTCCAACAGAAAATATTCAAACCAAAGCCAACAACATACCTAACGCCTATAATGTCGTGTACAATGGCAAGAGTTTAGGTATTGTAGATAATCAGTCTACGGCTAATAGAGCTTTTCAACTTGCTAAGGCTAAAGTAGTCGATGCTGACGGTAATCGGCTTAAGGTGACAACAGACCTTAAATTTTATCTGGAATATGCCGATCCATCTGAAATAACAGAGAACGATATACTCGTTATGAATATGCAGGATGCATTGAATGCAGATAAAGCATCTTTCTTAGTTTCAGGCTATGTACTTGAAATTGGTGATGAGTTCAAGGTTGTACTAGAAGATCAAGAAGCTGTAAAAGAAGTTTTAAAAAGAGCACAGCAGCTCTATGTCAATGCAGAAGAAGGCTATCGGGTTGATTTAGTAAGGGTACCTTATACGTCAGCTGTTAGTATGCCTGTCATTGTTAAAGACGATACAGCTGTTGGCAGCATAAGTACACCGGAAAGAACGTTTCAGACTTCAACAAATACAGCTACAAAAGCTGTGAATGCTGCATCTGAGGCTGTTGCGGATGAAGAAGCTGATAATGGTGAAATACCTGTTGAAACAGTTGGTGTTTCTTTTGCTCAAAAAATACAAGTGGTCAAACAATATGTACAGCAAGATGATATAAAAAGCATTGCTGTGGCTACAGAAATGATTACAAAAGAAAATGAAAAAGAAAAAACATATGCTGTTGAACAAGGGGATACATTATCAGGTATTGCCAGCAAAAACGATATGAAGCTTCAAGATCTACTAAAAATGAACCCTGGTGTAGAATCTCAAAAGTACATTAATATTGGGCAGCAAATAATTGTAACCGTACCAGAACCTGAATTATCCGTAGCTACAAAAGAAAAAATTGCTTATACAAAACCGATACCACGTTCTGTGACGAAGGTTGAAAATAAAGACAAATACAAAGGCACCAATACCATATTGGATAATGGGGCCGATGGTGAGATGTTAGTAACAGCTATTGTAACCAAAGTGAATGGTTATGAGGAGTCAAGAGAAGTCGTTGATGAAAAAGTTGTAACAGAACCAAAAGATAAAGTGTTGGAAGTAGGTATTAAACCATTCCCATCAAAAGGAGCAACAGGTAATTTTGTTTATCCAGTTGTGGGCGGAACATTTTCATCACCATTTGGCTATAGACGTGGTGGTTTCCATCATGGTATTGATTTAGCCATTAGCACAGGTACACCTATTCGTGCATCTGATGGAGGACGAGTTATCTTTGCAGGCTGGAAGAACTCTACTTATGGTTATGCGGTGGATATTGACCACGGCAATGGTGTTTTAACACGTTATGCTCACTGTAGCAGAATTCTTGTTAAATCAGGACAATCTGTTTCTCAATATCAAACAATTGCTAAGGTTGGCAGCACAGGTAAAAGTACAGGACCACATGTCCACTTTGAAATTCGTTTCAACGGTGTAGCAGCTAATCCCATGAAATATATTAATTAAATCAAAACAATGTAAGCTCACCAATTTTGGTGGGCTTTTTATTTACATTAACCTTGTAATTTGATAGAATAGACTAATAGGATAATAGGCTATTATAAGACAACGCATCCACATGTGTTGTTTATACATATAAAAAAGGGAGTTATATAAGAGAGGAGCAATAAAATGTCAAAAATACTTGTTGTTGATGATGAGAAGGCCATTGTAGATATTCTAAAATTTAATTTACAAAGGGAAGGCTATGTTGTTGTAACAGCTTATAACGGAGAAGAAGGATTACAGGTATTTGAACGGGAGAATCCAGACCTTATGTTATTGGATATTATGATGCCTAAAATGGATGGACTACAGGTCTGTAAAACCATTCGAAATAAATATGACACACCCATCATCATGTTAACAGCCAAAGCAGAAGAAGTGGATAAGGTTCTTGGTCTTGAACTGGGGGCTGATGATTACGTCACTAAACCCTTCAGTGTTCGAGAATTAATGGCTCGAATAAAAGCCAATCTTCGACGGAATGTATTAGAAAATAAAAATACGGAAGAAGTTCAGGTGATGACTTTTGATAACATGAGCATTAATACCAATCGCTATGAAGTGACCATCGATGATGTACCCATAGCCCTTACGGTGAGGGAATATGAACTTCTAAAATTCTTAGCAACGCGAAAAGAGCAGATATTTACAAGAGAGCAATTGCTAGAAAAAGTTTGGGGTTACGAATACTATGGGGATGTAAGAACCGTTGATGTAACCATACGTCGATTACGCGAGAAAATTGAAGATGTACCAGGAAAACCTAAGTTTATTTTAACAAAAAGAGGAATCGGCTATTATTTCAAGGGGTAGTTGCACGAGTAAGGTAGGTGTATTAACGTGATAACCCGTAGTTTAAAATGGAGAATGGTTACCATCTATGTCTTACTGGTTCTCATTGTTATGATTGCATGCGGCACCATGATTGTAACATCCATAAGCCGTAGTGCTTATAAAGGGATAGAAGATAACTTAAAAGAAACCATCACCAAGTCCATGGAAAGTATTGAGACAGGAAATACGAAAGAGGAAGTTCGCAACAATTGGATTGATATTATCGACGGATACAAAGATAGTGAAAGGCTGTTCTATTTGTTAAACACAGACGGGACAGTTGAATACCCAAGAGAAAATATTATCAGGGACCGCTTCAATAATTCCATGATTATTGCAGCAGCTCATGATAAAGAAAGAAAAGAATATGACACGTTCATTGATGGGGAAGGCCCTTATCGTAAAGAATACCGTGGCTATGCTAGACCCCTTAAGGTCAATGGTAAAGTGGCATATGTGGTTTACATATTGGCTCCGTCAGGACAGGTAAAAGAGAATTTAGCAAGTACCATTAAAATCATTATATTTGCCATCATTGTTGCCATTGTCTTATCCATATTTTTTGGGTTTATGTTCTCCAGCTTTTTGACCAAACCGATTATTGCTTTATCCAATAAAGCAAGAGCAATGTCAGAAGGGGACTTGGTAAATACCATTGAAGTCTTATCGGAGGATGAAATAGGTGAACTGACTCAGAATTTTAATATCATGGCAAAAGAGCTGAATCATAATTTGACCCAGATATCCAGTGAAAAAAATAAGTTAGAGACAGTATTTGCCCATATGACAGATGGTATTCTGGTGTTTGACAGTAATGGCATGCTTATACATAGTAATCCTGCATCAAGGAATCTACTAGACTTAGAAGAGAAAGAACAATATGGAGAAATATTTGCTCTCTATTTAGATATGACTTACGATGAACTCATCGAGTATGTCATAACAGGAACAAGACAACACATTATTCGCTTAGGGGACAAGTATGTTAATTTATGTTTTGCACCATATCTGGACCGACATGAAAACATTCTTGGTACCATATCGGTTATACAAGACATCACAGAGCATAAGAAATTAGAGGAAATGCAGAAAGAGTTTGTGGCGAATGTATCCCATGAGTTACGAACGCCCCTCACCACCATAAAAAGCTATGCAGAAACATTGCTGGATGGGGCAGTGGATGAGAGAGAATTAGCACTTAATTTCCTTAACGTTATCAATCATGAAGCAGACCGTATGACGGCTCTTGTACAGGATTTACTCGAATTGTCACGGTTAGATAATAAGCAGACCAAATTCAAGATGCAGGATATCAGTTTATCACACATTGTAGAAGGCAGTGTGGATAAATATCAGATTCATGCCAAAAAGAAAAATCAAATCATGGTCTATGAAAGGACATCAGATGACTATAAAATTACGGGTGATGCTGGCCGTATAGAGCAAGTCATTAAGAATATTATATCCAATGCAGTAAAATACAGTTATGAAGAAGCAACCATTCAAATAGAAGTTATGGAAAGAGGTCGATTTATTGTTGTCACCATACAAGATACAGGTATGGGTATACCAGAAGAAGACTTATCAAGAATCTTCGATCGTTTTTATCGTGTAGACAAAGCAAGGTCAAGAGCCATGGGAGGAACAGGCCTAGGTCTGGCCATTGCAAAAGAAATCATGGAATGCCATGGTGGACATATTAAAGTAAACAGCGAAATTGGTGTCGGTACATGTTTTCATTTGTATTTTCCTTATGAAAAAAGGGAAGCACAATAAGATGTTATTTAAAAGTTAACACATTGTAATGAAATTGTAATACTTTTCTAGTATAATGAGATTAATAAAAATTATGATTTGGAAGAGGTAGCATATGTGTAAGAAATATATACGACTATTCATAATAAGTATGTTTATAGCTTTTTGTGTGCCCATCATCGCATGTGCAGCCCCAGAGCCTGCAAATGGTGATATGGAAGAGAAAGAAGAGAGTTTTCTTGCGTATTTTGATATCCATGATGATATACTTGATATATTAGACGGTGGAAAACAAGTGGATGACAAGATAGCAGATGCATTACAAGAAGATGATATTAACACGTTTACTTATCTTAATTTAAATAAAGGATTTCGTAAAATAGAAAAGACGAACGACAATGAAAGTGCTCATGCAGGGTATTTTCAAGTAGCACCTACATTTTCTGATACCAAGGATATATCAGGTGAAGGTGAAGAAAATACAGTCGTTGGTATCATGGTCTGTAAGATTGATGAAGACAATACATTAAAACCTACTTTCTTTACAGAACGTCAAAAAATTGGACCATCTAAGCTATACAATGAGTCCATTGAACTGAAAAGCATTGGTGGCAATATGATTATTCTTGCTGTTAAAAAAGGTGAAAAATGTGAACACAAGGTGTATTACATTAATCGAAAAAAAGCAGACACCAAAGAACTCTTAGAGAACATTGACGTTGGATTTGATGTTGAGGATGACAACGAACAGGACAATACATTTGATTCTTTCTTCAAAGAATATACAGATGATAACCAAGCAGAATAAGATGTGAGAATACCAAAAGTAGTGTGAATAACGATGAAGAATGCAATAAGAACAGTTGTACTTGTGTTTTTAATAGGTCTTAGTTTGTATCAGCTAACAAGGTTATGGTTTGATGACTTATCAAACTTTAACCTTTTTTATAATGCTCAGGATTCAAAAGCCATAGCCAAGGATAAGTATTTTATAAAACCCGATACGTTGGCGGTATATAATCTCAATGAAGTAGGTAAAGGCTATTCATGGATTAAGCAAAACAAGAAGGAATTTGATGATACATTTTTCAAGTCAGCGAATCTAATAAAAGCTGTATTAGCAAAAGGTAAAATAGAACCCGCATCCGTAGAAGAGTTATGGCAAAAGCAAAATGTATTGTTTAAGTATGATTATGAGATAGAGCCAAGTCTCCTATTGCGTGACCTTAATGTTAAGAACTTGTCTTTCAATGAGAATGTTCAACCTTTTAATGAGATCATGATTATGCTTCTATCTCATACAAGTGCAAAAGTCTATTTTATGAATGATACAGATTATAACAATATAATCGCTTACACGGTGTCAGGGGATGAAAGTATCGGTATTCTTAAACAAGGAATGGATGATTTACAAGGAAAAGATTTTCCTTACTATCAATCATCTAAAGAATTAAACCTATCATCCTTCACGAGGAATGTACTCATACCCGATATAAAATCAGTGGAGTTCAATACCATTGATTTATCCAAACCATTTTATAAGGACGATACATTGGATGAAGCGGCATTAAAAACATACGTTAATGGCTTCTCTAAGTATAATAAGTTCAAGTTAAGCATCAATGATGAAGATGATGATAAGCTCACTTATATTGATGTGGATGATGGTGTGCAGTTGGACTATTATCTCAATGGGTATGTGGCTTATAGAAGTGATAAGAATAGCAATAAAAAGAACGTATCACCTGTAGATGCCTATTACAAAGCAGAAGATTTTATTAAAAATAGAGATACGCTCATTAAAGACGTGGAGTATACGTTAGCTCATTATGTCATTGAAGAGGATAAGGTAACATTTTACTATAAGTATAAATTCAACGGTATAGATGTGGATATTGCTGAAGAGAAACTTCAAGCTGTGGATATAAACATAAAATACCCCATTGAAATAATAATTGAAGATGGACACATAACACATTATAAAAGGTTCCTATTAAATGAAGAACGTAACGAAAGCAATGTACAAAAAGAAGAATATACGCTATCTTATAGTGATGTTATAGACCATATGATAGAAGACTATCCTGATGAAAAAGGCAGAAACATAGAAGATGTATCGGTTAAATATCTGTTGGATAGTGAGGCTCAAACACTGCAATTAAGCTGGGTCGTAACAACGGACAATATAAAATATACACAAACCATTAATTAGTCAAAAGAGGTGCTCATATGAATTTCGGTCGTATACTAAATATCTTTATTATATTATTTATTATTGCCAATATAGTTCTTTTCGGCCTCTATGAATATAAAAAGAAAACGGACTATAGTCTGTCTGCAGAAAGAGAGAGACAGCTTATAGAAATTTTGACAGAAAATAATATTTCCATTTACACCCTTTTACCCAAGTTTTACCCTAGAAGAAAATTGGAAGTTGAACGAATTAATATCAATACCACCACATATCCAGAACAATTCTTTGATGGAGGCTATACACTAAAACCTTTTGAGAACCGTTATTCAAAAGGAAATGAAGATTTATTTATTCACTCAAAAGCCAAGGAAGTCACCATTGAATATGAAAAAAAAGCCAATACACCTATTGAGAATTTTGATAAAGGTACAGTAGAAAAGATAGGTAGAGAATTAGTTGATCGCCTAACACTACATAAAAATAAGATGGTCATGCTCAGCAGTGAACCGGATGATGATCTGACAAAATATGTTCTTGTGTATAACGACAAAGCGAAGCATAATGACATTCTATTTAGTAGTTATGTGGAGCTTGCAATCTATAAAAATGGTGATATATCAGCTAAAAGCAGACGTTATAAACCATTAAGGTTTAGTGGCAGTAGTAAAAAAATTTTTCCAGTGGATGAAGTTTTGTATGAATTTATGTATAATATTCAAGGAAAAGCGAATAATGAGTTTATAAAAATAATGGGCATAGACATTGGTTATTATGTAGATGATGTGGATAAAGAGAATGAGAAAAATTCTGCTACAAGCATAATAGAAGCGGAACCTTGTTACCGTATTAGCTTAGGTAATGGTGAAGTACACTATATTAATGCTTATACGAATATCGAAATTTTTTATACCGAATACGACTAGGTATATAAAAATTATTCCGAAAAAGTAAACATCTTTTACAAAAGCTGGAACATGTGCTATAATAAAAAATAGTGTAAACCAAGTAAATAAAAAGATGACCATAAAAAATAATAAAAAAAATAGTATATGGAATATTAGATTTTTCTAAGCAATAGTAACGTTTAAGATATGTAGATAGAGCTATTGCTTATAAGAACGAGATTTATTATAATGAACTTATGATGACTAAGAAATTTACTTAAGATGATATACGGATATAGAAGATGAAGTTCAACTTTATGAAGTATACTTAAGAGAGGTGTAAAAGTGGAACAACTAGTGATAAAGGGTAATGTGAGATTACAAGGCGAAGTTACAATTAGTGGTGCTAAGAACGCAGCCTTGGCCGTTTTAGCTGCAGCTATCCTAGCTGATGATGTTTGTGTTATTGAGAATCTACCATGTGTCAATGACATCAAGGTATTGTTGCAATCAATGGAGCAATTAGGCGTTAATGTGGACTATTTGGATCAAAATAAAATCAAAATGGATTCACGACATATTCATAACCGTAGGATTGATTATGATTATATCAAAAAGATAAGAGCTTCTTACTACTTGTTAGGAGCATTGCTAGGGAAATATAAAAAAGCTGAAGTAGCATTACCTGGCGGTTGCAATATTGGAAGCCGTCCTATTGACCAGCATATCAAAGGCTTTGAAGCTTTAGGTGCTCATGTTGAAGTCAAACATGGGATGATTGTCGCAACAGCTGATGATTTAACAGGAGCTAATATTTTCTTAGATATGGCAAGTGTAGGAGCAACCATTAATATCATGCTTGCTGCAGTAAAAGCGAAAGGAACAACCGTTATTGAGAATGCTGCAAAAGAGCCTCATGTTGTAGAAGTGGCTAACTTCCTAAGCAGTATGGGTGCTGATGTAAAAGGTGCTGGAACAGATGTCATTAAAATTAATGGTGTAAAAGAACTTCATGGCACAGAATACATGATCATTCCTGATCAGATTGAAGCAGGCACATACATGATTGCTGGTGCTATTACAGGCGGCGATGTGACAGTCAATAATATTATTCCTAAGCACATGGAGGCTGTTTCAGCAAAATTAGCGGAGATGGGTGTCACCATTGAAGAATATGATGAAGCCATACGTGTTATTGCTAACGGTCCCTTAAAGAATATCCAAGTAAAAACATCACCATATCCAGGATTTCCTACCGATATGCAACCTCAGATGACCGCTTTGTTATCCGTAACAGGTGGCACAAGTATTATGACTGAGAGTATATTTGAGAGCCGTTTTTCTTATACGGATGAATTGAATCGTATGGGTGCCAATATAAAAGTAGAAAGTAATACAGCCATCGTTAAAGGTGTTGAGGAGTTAACGGGAGCTGAAGTAACTGCGCCAGATCTTAGAGCAGGAGCTGGTATCATTATAGCTGCCCTTGCTGCTAAAGGTGAAACAGCTGTATCAGGTGTTGAGTACGTGGACCGCGGTTACGAGCATATAGAAGATAAGTTAAAGAGGCTTGGAGCCGATATTTTCCGTGTCAAAGATAAATCGGATAAATCCATGTTTAAAGTAGTCTAGGAATAGCTATTTAAACATATTTTTCATGTTTAATATGTGTTTAAAGCACCTATAAGTTAAGGTGTTAAATACGTAAGTGCCATGGATTACATGTAACCCATGTTTAATGGATTTAAATTGCATCATTTATATTCTACTTATATAAGCTAATTAGATGTTGTAAGCTTATATAAGGGAATAAAAATGATGCATTTCGTTTATACAGGTATGACAAATAAATACCCTGTTGGCATGAGTATTAGAATAGTATTGACATACATAGATAATAAGAGAGGAAGAAGTCAATGAAAATAACTGTCATTACAGTAGGTAAGCTCAAAGAAAAATACCTTAAGATGGCCATTGATGAATACAGCAAACGCCTAAGTCGCTACTGTAAATTAACCATCATTGAAGTCATGGATGAAAAAACACCAGAACAGATGTCGATTTCCCAGGAAATGATAGTTAAAAACAAAGAAGGGGAGCGTATACTGAAACATATAAAAGATAATGCTTATGTCATCACCTTAGCCATTAAAGGTAATATGCTATCTTCAGAGCAGCTAGCGCAACATCTTAATCATTTAGGAGTTGAACGAAATAGCAACATTGTATTTATCATAGGCGGCTCAATTGGTTTATCAGATGAGGTGATGGCTCGTTCCAATTATAACGTAAGTTTTTCTAAAATGACTTTTCCCCATCAGTTAATGCGGGTTATTCTACTGGAACAGGTATATAGGAGTTTTAGGATTAATATGGGTGAACCGTACCATAAGTGATCGCGATTTTCATTATTTTCTGAAACATAACACTGATATATAATGCAAGATAGTATTAATAAATTTTGTATTAAACTCTAGATACATGAGAGAGGTGTTAAAGGTGAATGTATTTCAAAGTTTTCCTCTGGAATTACAAAAAATAATTAATTCATTGGAGATTGTTGAAGTTATCAAAGGAAGAATTGGAGATAAAATAATTAAATTATCAGATAGAAATAAAAAGTTATACTTAAAAATAAGTAATACAGAAATGACACAGGATGAAATGGAGAATGAATGTAGGATACTAAACTGGTTGTCTTTTAGTAGATTAAATATACCAAAAGTATTATTCTTTCAAAAGAATACAAATAAATCATATATGTTGCTTTCAAACGTTTCTGGTGTAAGTTCTCATGAAATAACAAAAAAGTTTAGTAAAGAAAAAATAGTAGAAATAAGTGCTAAGGCTCTACAAAAAGTACATAAGATTGATGCTCAGTCTATTCCACCAGAATATACTAACTGTTTAGCAAAGGAATTGGAAAGCATTATGAAAAATGTGGAAAACGATATGATAGATATTGAAGCTTTTAAAGAAGCAAACCACGATAAAACACCGCAGACGGTGTTGGAGTATCTTTTAGAGAAAAAAGGTTTATTCAAATCGGATGTATTTACACATGGTGACTATTGTCTTCCAAATATATTAATAGACAATGAGTCTAATTATGGTTTTGTTGACTGGTCTCAGGCTGGTACTGGTGATATTTACAGAGATATCTCTCCTATGGTAAAAAGCATTAATAGGAATTTTGGAAAGGCCTATTCTAACCTTTTTTTAAAACATTATGGAATAGATGAAGACAAAGTAAATAAAGAAAAAATAATTTATTATGGTTTAATTGATCAGTTTACCTACTATAAAAAGTAAGTAAACTGGACTCTCAGTGCATGAATAAAAGAATATTATATTTCTTCTATTTATAAAATCGCCGATAGCATAGTTACGGTGAACCGTATCATAAGTGATGGCGGTTTACAGATATTACGATATTATGTGTGATATAGAATGGAATAAAATTAAGGAGAATAATGATGATGCGTCAAACATTGATCAAAGCAGCCAAAAACTATATTTATCAACTAGATGATTTTTCAGAGAAAGCTGTTATCGAACAAATTAAAGAAGAATTGCAGGATATTCTTTCGTTTAATGATAATGGGGTACTCGAAAAACGATTTAAATATATTGGGGTTGGCAAGAAAGAGGATTATTTAAACCGATTCATAGAGACAAGCGAAGGCACAGTGCTTGCTGGTATTAGACATATGGGGGGAAACCCGGAAGAACCGTTTGTCTATATGTGGGCAGGATTTAAAATACAAAATGTGTATAAGATTATAGATCAACTTAGGTCATACTTTGAAATCTTTAGTCCTAAATCATATCGTTTCTGGGTTCGTCCTGATTGTAATGATTATGATGCTACAATTATTCAGCAACGTTTTATTGCGAAGATTGATGATATGGTCAAATATGATTTGCCTTTGAAGATTCCAACTGATTATTATGACTGGTATTATAATCAATATAAAGTTTTTCATGATTTAAGACCTGATTTTGTTGATAGGGTAACTGTTAATCCGAAGGAAATGATGGATGAATGTCTTAAACAAGGTTTGTTATATCAGTTGGAGGTAGATGGAGAAATAGCTGGACTGATTGCTGGTGAAAAGGAGACGTTTTTAGGAGAATCAACAGTGTATATTGATGAAATCCTCACCTCATCAGCTTTTAGAGGCAAAGGATATGGATCAAAGTTACTAGGAAGTTTTGTAAGCTTGATTGATGCAAAGTACCTAACATGTAATATTGACAGTGACAATGTTACATCCACTAAAACAGCATTAAGAGCTGGTGAAGTGATATTTAGTCAAGAATGCTTGGTTGAAGTTTAGCTTTCAATCAGGAAATAACCGCAGTTTAGTATGGTACGGTGAACCGTACCATAAATAAGTGCGTTTTTTTAAATTTGTTTCCATATTCAACCCATGTGAAGTGTGGGGTAAGAATATATAGAGAGGATATGTAGTAAGGAGGTAATTATGAGAATCATTATTTCACCCGCAAAGAAGATGAGAATAGATAACGATTCCTTAGCTTATGATCATCTCCCTCAATTTATAAAGGATACAGAAGTTCTAAAGTCATATTTAAAGGAATTAAGTTATGAAAAGCTAAAATCAATATGGAATTGTAGCGATAAAATAGCTTCTCTAAATTATGAGCGAATTCATAATATGGACTTGTACAGTAATTTGACCCCGGCCATCCTTTCATTTGAAGGGATTCAGTATCAGTACATGGGTCCAGGCGTGTTTGAAGCCAAAGCATTTGAATATATTGAGACACATCTACGTATTTTATCTGGGTTTTATGGTATGCTACGCCCTTTTGATGGTGTAGTTCCTTATAGGCTAGAAATGCAGGCGAAATTAGGAGATAACGATTTAAACTCACTTTATGAATTTTGGAACAGAAGACTAGCAGACCAACTTTTTTCAGAAAGTAACTGCATTATAAATTTAGCATCTAAAGAGTACAGTAAATGTATTTCAAAGTATTTGAACAAGAAAGTGAGATTTATTACTTGTGTTTTCGGTGAAATGATTGGAAATAAGGTAGTTGAAAAAGGAACACTAGCAAAGATGGCAAGAGGTGAAATGGTAAGATTTATGGCTGAAAAGCAGATTGCGGATGTAGAGGATATCAAAAGCTTTAGGAGACTAAATTATGCTTTTGTAGATCGTCTATCAGATGAAAACACATACATTTTTTTAAAGGAGATGGTATTGTAATCATTTATAAAAACACAGACAAAAAAATGCCGTTGTAATATGTACGGTGAACCGTACCATAAGTAACAGTAAAATAGTGAATTGCGTTCCGAAGCTTAGCACAAGACCATAATTCTTTGGTTTTACAAATCCGCCGTGTATAGTGCACCCCAAAAGTTGAAACTGACTTTTGGAGGTGCATTTTTGTCAGTATATTGTCAGTTTAGTTTTGTATAATAACTTTAAATGATTTATGAAAATAAATATAACAAGGAAGGAATAAGGAAAATGAGAAAAAGAAGGCTGGTCAGTTTAACACTTGTCCTAGTGTTGCTATTATCAAGTTTAGTGCCAGCAATGGCAAAAGAACTAGCTTACAGCGATACAGAAGGACATTGGGCACAGGAACAAATATTAAAATGGTCAGCCGGCTTACATTGCAGTTGATGGTATAATCTATTATGTGACAGGCCTAAGTACTTGGAGTGATGGGAACACACAAAGGATATAGTGCAGGACAAGAAGTGACAGATGTATTTAAGAGTGCTCATGGTGTTTCCATGTTGAACGGTCTAGCTGTGGTAGGTGTGAAGAGTGAAATATTGATACATCTATTGTTGTAAATAATCAGGCTTCAAGTATAATGGTTAGTGTAAGCTTTGATGAAGGCCACAATGACGACAACTATGAACACAATGATGATTAAACTAATGGATAGGAGTAATAATGTATGTTGATTTTACTTGCTGAAGATGATCCAAAGATTGGTAAATTGCTAACAGGATTACTTAAAAAAGATGGGTATGAAGTGGACCATGCTGTTAATGGTGAAGAAGTACTTTTGTATTGTGAGCAAAATGACTATGATGTGATTGTGTTAGACTGGATGATGCCCATTCTTGATGGTATTAAAACCTGTGAGAAATTGCGACTTGATGGGATTGCAACTCCGATTCTAATGCTGACTGCAAAAGATGATTTAGATGACAAGGTTACTGGTCTTGAAACAGGTGCCGATGACTATGTGGTTAAACCTTTTGAGTATCGTGAACTATTGGCTAGACTTAATGCATTGGCAAGGCGCAAGGCGAGAACACTGAAAAAGGATAGCATAAACCTAGGTCAGCTGGTGATAGAACGCAATTCCAAAACATTAAGAAGAAATGGTGAAATAATAAGGTTAACAAAAAGGGAGTATCAGTTATTTGCAATTCTCGTTGATAATAAAAATCAAACCCTGCCAAAGAAAGTACTCTTGGACAGAATCTGGGGCATGGATGGTGAAGTCACGGATAATAATCTAGAAACACTTGTCAGAAGACTGCGTAAGAAAATTGAGACTTCAGATGAGAAGCTCATAAAGAATGTTAGAGGTGTTGGTTACAAGTTGGAGGTAGAAAATGTTTAAAAAAGCTCAGTGGCAATTAACGATTGTCTATACACTGGTACTGATTGGAATTTTAATTATATCTAATGTCATGCTTTATCTTGTATTGGTTAATTATAACAGCAGTGAGATGGCAAAGGATGTTGAGCGAATAACTTCAAAGATTCAATCCTCTGAATGGGTTCTGGAAACTGAAGAATCAAAAGAGTATCACAATGAGGAAGATGAAGATGAGGAGGAAGATGAACGTTCAGGCAATCTTAATGTTGATGATCTGACAGAAGCCTATGAGATTAGACTGGATGATGATTTGGAGCTGTTCATACCTGAAATCCTCAACAGCTTTAGTTACTATTTTATCTATGATGAAGATGATGTATTGGTGCGCTATAAGAGCTCCAATGATTTGCTGCTGGATTCAATGAATGAAATCAGTGAGGATATCAAAGTTGGCGACGAGCCAATAGCTATTGATATGACAAAGCAGAATGCTTATCACTATATAGCAGCTAAATACCCAATTATCATTAACGGCCAGGTTGTAGGAACCTATACAGTAATTGAGAATGTGTCCATTGCATTTGATACACTGGATAACCTTAGAGCAATTATGTATGCTGTTATCATAATTGGCAGTGTTATTTCTCTTGGAATCGGTTATGGACTAGCTGGTTTGTCAATGCGACCTATCAAGCAAGCATACAAAACAAAACAGCGCTTTGTGGGTGATGCGTCTCATGAACTTAGAACACCTATTAGTGTCATAATGTTGTCAATGGAAGCCATAAAAAACTACTTTGCACCCAGTGATGAAGGTGCCAATGAGATTATTGATGATGTGATTGATGAAGCCAGGAATATGAAAAAGTTGGTAGGTAAATTACTGTTCTTGGCTAGAAATGATTCAGGTTCTGTTGTGTTCAGAAAGGACCACATCTATATGAATAAGTTAGTTCAAAAGAATGTGAAGAAATACCGATTAATTGGTCAGGAAAAGGGCATTACTTTTGAAGAAGATTACAGCAGTCATAGAAGCATTATTGGCGATGAGAAACTCATTGATTCTGTTATATCAACACTTTGTGATAATGCTATAAAATATAATAAACCAGATGGTAAAGTCTATGTCACTGTAAATGAGATAATGGTGAGAAGAAAGCATTATGTTGAAGTGACAGTTAAAGATACTGGTATTGGCATAGATGAAGACGATATAAGTAAAGTATTTGAACGATTTCATCGACAAGATACTTCTAGAAATAAAAAAATCGAGGGATATGGACTTGGTTTATCCATTGCGAAAGTCATTGTAGAAAGTCATAATGGTGAGATTGATGTTGAAAGTGAACTCGGTATTGGAACAACATTTGGGGTACGACTTCCTTTGAAATAGAATATGTTCGTATAATGGAATAGAACGGGCTAGTGTTATGTACGGGCAACCGTACCATAAATGATAACAGCCAATAGAGGAAATTAATAATACATAATAGTGACATTAAACATAATAAATATTATAACATATGAAAGCATCATATTATATTTTTTTGATTTTTAAAATGGTAAATCAATAAAATAAGGATATGATGCTTTTTTATGGAAAGCAATAATGCAAGCATGACAGTGATTTTATCAGCATTTGGGCGTGCATATTATTGGCTATATGATGAACCTAAGATTTTGGTTGTAGAGTTGTTTTGGTATTTACTTGATAGGAACATAAATATTCATTGTAGTATTGTGAAGCGTAACAATCTTTTCTTCAAATCCATATATATCAAGTGCGTTGTTAAACTCATAATTCTTTTCTATAACCGAGGATAATTTTTTCCATCCATTTGGGATTCTTTCGAATGGGTCAACAAAAGGATTATCAATGCTTAACATGGCGTATTTTGATTGAGGGATAGTACGTTTTTTTATAGTACTTTCCGTATGTTTGTTAAATTCTTCTTCGGATACAATTAACCAATACTCATAACCTCTTAAGCCTTGCTGACTCTCTTCTTCTGAAACGGGTATATCAAACCCAACTTCAGTTAAGACATGTATTTGATTAGCTAGTTTATATTCTGTCATAAAATCAATAACATTATGTTCAGGCTCAGAGCTAATGATAGAATGGGTTAATGCATATAATTTATTTATTGACACTATTTTTGTTTCTGATAAATAAGGCAACATTTTAATTCCTCCTAACTTATTTAATTCTAATTTTTTAGTTAAGGTACAGGTATTATTTCTGAACTTTCCAGGTGAAGTCCCATAAGTATTACGGAATGCTCGAGAATAGGTGCGGCTGGAATGAAAACCATACTTTAGAGCAATATTAATTATGGGTAATTTAGTCTTAAGATCTTGTAATGAATACTCAAGCTTTCTCTTTCTAGCGTAGTCCATAATATACATGCCAGTATAGATGTAAAAGAGTTTATGTAAGTAATACTTTGAATATCCTATATGCTTAGCTATAGAATCCACACTAATTGGACATTCAATATTTACTTCAATAAAATCAATAATGCTTTGTACGTACATTTTTTTCATTATTAATTCACCTCTTTAACAACATTATATAGTAAAATCTACTTAAATGTAGGACAATATGTGCTATAATGTTAGAATATTTAAGTTTAAGAAATACAAAAGTAAATACTATTCATAAAATTCACCAAGGTAAGGGGAGAAAGTATCATGCACATTAACTATAAAAGGGATAATCAATTAGAATATAAACAAAATATACGTAAAGGGTTGGTTGCTTACAATGAAACTTTTGTAAGTGATGAACTATCTGAGACTATTAACATTTATGTGTTTGATAGTGATAGATTGGTAGGAGGTTGCCATACAGAACTTGGATGGAATTGGGTGTATATAGAAGAACTATGCTATGCAAATCAAGAAATCTTGATAACCATGATGAATGAACTGTATAGAATTTTTAGAGAAAAATCAGAAGGCATTATAGTTGAATTTTATATGAACGAGCGTATTAAAGATTTTAAGGTGGCAGGCTTTGAAGTGCTTGGTATCCTTGAAGACAAGCCCATTGGATATGAGTCGCATACACTCATCAATAAAAAGATGACGGATGTACCAATCAATCATCATTACAAGCTTGAAATAGCAAATGAAAAACATGAAGTTTACACAAAAATAATAGAAGAACAAGTGAAGGCATACAATAAAAAACATAAGATAGATGATGCAAAAATAGAAATGGAGTTCGTGGCATGTGACCAAGAAATAGTTGTTGGTGGTGTATATGGTTATCTGATTCAGGATTATTTGTATGTATCTAGACTATGGGTAGATGAAGCTTATAGGGGGAATGATATTGCCACAAAACTTATGAATCTCATTGAAGATGAAGCAAAAGAAAAAGGCTATAAACATGCCTATTTAGGCACATGTACATTTCAAGCGAAAGGTTTTTACGAAAAGAGAGGCTATAAAGTGAAGATGATTGTTAGTAATTGTCCAAAGGGTTATGATGATTACACCATGGTTAAGAAAATTTAGTAGGTAGTTGTTATTTCATAAAATGTAGTCTTATACATGGGGCAAAAACCCAAAAATAAACTTTCTAATACCCCTCCACCATCATATATTATGAAATATCTATAAATAAATAGTAATGATCCTTGGATTAGTGAGGTGATTCTTATGATAAACACTACTAATAATGTTGAAGAAGTCAACAATAACAATATTGATGAATTAATACGGTTATTCAATGAAGATTACAAGAAACTCTATGCTTGTGCCTTTAGAATGGTTGGAAACCACGAAGATGCAGAGGAAGTACTGCAAAATGCTTTTTTAAAAGCGTATAAAAATATACATCAATTTAGAGGGAAGTCTAAACTCTATACATGGGTTTATCGTATTGTTTTAAATGAGGGCTATCGGTATTTTGAGTATATTGATAAATTACCTGTCGTTAATTTTTTGGTCGTATCGATTACTCCGAAAAGTATACTGAAAACTTAATTATTGATGAGATGAGAGAAAAGTGTTTGCAGGCTTTTTTGAAATGCATGCCACAAAAACAAAGAGCTTGCTTTTTACTGAAATCATGTTTACAACTAACGAATAATGACATTGGTGAAGTACTAGGTATATCCGAGGGAAATGTTAAGATAACGCTGCATAGAGGAAGGAAAAAGCTGCAAGAGTTATTTGAAATGCGATGTAACTTAATTGATCCTCAAAAGCCTTGCAAATGTCATTTATGGATAAAATTTATGAGGGATCATCAGCTTCAACTACCAAAAGGTTATGAACAACCTAAAGCAGACGCCCTTAAAAAAGAGCATTTTAGAAATTTATCTCTACTAAAAAAAATAGATTATCTATACACAGTTGAGGCTAAAATAAATAAAGATACTTTCATGGAACATCTAAAAAAAGTTGCAAAGATTTTGTAACCCTTTCATGCAATTGGGTGTCTAAAAGAGTGTGAAACCAATTAATAATCTTAAGGAGGACACTTAAAATGAAAGAAAAAATAGTTGGACCATGTGGTATTGATTGTTTTAACTGTGAAATGTACGAGGACAATGTAACAAAGACATTTCAAAAAAGGATATCTGCCTTGACAAATATACCGGCAGAAAAAATTGTCTGTAAAGGATGTGTAGATGGAAATCAATGCTTATTCTTGCACTTAGAAGGAAAGACCTGTAAAACACTTGCTTGTGCCAATGAAAAAGGGGTGGATTATTGCTATGAATGTGATATTTTCCCATGCGATTATCTAATGCCCCTTGCGGATAGAGCAGATAAATTTCCTCACAACATAAAACTATATAACTTATGTTTAATAAAGAGAATAGGTCTTGAAGCATGGAAGGAACAAGCAGCAGACATTAGAAAAGTATATTTTACTAAGAAATTGACTATTGGGGATGGTGGCAAAAAGACTACAGAGAAAAAAGATTAGAAATGAATACTAAAAATGAGTGTAGAATCAAGATTAGATCATATCTGTATGGATCATGAGATTTACAGAGGATCAATACAATAAGGATTAAATAATATAACTAAAATTGAGCAGGAGGATGAGGGTATGGATTTATATGAAACATCAGCTCTATTTAATCAAAACATGTCACAACAACAGCAACACAAGTTGATGAATTTTTATAAACAGGTATTTAAGGATTATCCGATAAAGACCATTCATGATTGTTCCATTGGAGCAGGAGGAACGACGTTACCTTTGGCTAAGCTTGGTTATAACCTATCGGGTTCTGATTTAAGTGAATCCTTATTGAATAAGGCAAAAGAAAATTTCAAAGCAGCTGGCTATGATATTGAACTTTATGTTTCTGATTTTAGAACGTTACATAGGGTGTTACCATTCACCTATGATTGCATCATGTCAACAGGTAATTCCCTGCCTCATATTAACAATGACGATATTAGAAATTTTGTAAAAAGTATATCCTGTAAGATCAATAAAAATGGACTATTTTTTATTGATCTTAGAAATTGGGATAAACTTTTAAAAGAAAGACCCATTTTTAATGCACGAGACCCATTGGTTATGTCTGAAAAGCAGCATACAAGTCTCTATCAGATATGGAATTGGCATGACGATCAATCCGTCGATTTTATTTTTGCCACATCAACAGATAAAAATGGTCAACATGAGAGTATATCCTTTACTCAAGCGCCACCTTACTATCCTTTAAGATATAAGGATTATAAAAAGATTTTAAACGATCATCATTTTGAAATAAAAGCTTGCTTTGACGTTGATTATTTATGGATGAGTGCCAAAAAACAAAACAATAGCGTACCAAAAGATTTCGAAAAAGATTTTTGGCAAATAAACTGGTATGCTATTCTTGCTCAAAAAGTTGCATGATGGATTTAATGCATACTCATTATAATAAACTCAAAATAAATCCATTGTGAACAAAGTTATTCAGTATGGCAATATCAACTGTTAAGATGCAAATTATACATGGAAACAATAAGGGGAATATAAAATGACTAGCATAAAAAAGATAAGTGTACTGTCAATAATCGTTATCATAAGCTTTTTATGTGTATGCTGTGATCATAACAATGAAGAAAGCATGACGTATGAAACTTACGCTAATGCTTATTACACCATTCAATACCCATCCTATTGGCTAACATCTGAAGTAGACGATACGGTAGTCTTTTCAAAAGCTGATAACCCATTCACCATGACCGTGAGGGCAGCTCGTTCTCATGGCAGTTATTTTCAAGAGAGTATTGATACAATTAAAGAAAATATGAAAGCTGAAGCATGTATTGTTGGTGGAAATAAGGGCTATAAATTTGAAGGGGAAGAGGATGATAATGTTTCCTATACGTTTTATTATGTACAGGAAAAAGATATGTATTTTGAAATTAAATTTGAATATCTTGTCGATGACGATGATGATTATAAATCCTTGATGGACCACATAAAAAACACCTTTACATTTAATGACTTTGCCACTGTGGACGCATTAAACCGTAGTCCAAAAGTGAATGGTAATAGAGATGCCCAGTGGTTGGCTGATATTGAATTTGTATTGGAAAAGCTGCCTCAATATCATAAAAATTTATTCTTTAAACAAGCAGAAGAAAAGTTTTTAGCTCATGGGAATCGAATTAAAGACAATATATCTTCACGAACAGATCATGAATTAATCGTTGAAATCAGTCGATGGATAGCTGCCATAGGTGATTCACATACATCATTTGTGTTTAATAGTGAAGGCTTATATCCTTTTAGATTTTATTATTTTAGCGATGGTGTTTATTTAGTAAACTCCTCGCCTGAATATCAAGCATATATTGGTCTAAAACTAAAGGGGATTAATGAGAAAAGCGTTGCAGATTTAATAAAGTTATTTCGACCGGTCATTTCTCATGAAAATGAATCTTGGTTTAAAATGAAATTTGCAAATTATATCGTTCTTACAGAAGTTCTAAATGGATTAAATATCACCCAGTCCCAAAGTGCGAATTTTATATTTATGTATAAAAATGGTCATGAAAAAAATGTTGAAGTTAAACCCACTCGATCGAAGATACAGCATAGAACAGCGGATAAATCTGAAAAAATGTTATATCTAAAAAATACGAATGAAAATTATTGGTATGAATTTTTAGAAGAAGAGAAACTAGTATACTTTCAATACAATCGATGTGAAAACATGGAGGAAATATCATTTTCAGTCTTTAATGAGGAACTTTTTAACTTTATTGATAGCCATTCTATTCATAAATTAGTGGTTGATTTAAGACATAATGTTGGAGGGTCATCCTATATATTGGACCCATTCTTTGCTGAACTTAAAAAAAGAAAAAGTTTAGACCAATCTAATCAATTATTTGTAATCATTGGAAGAGATACCTATTCCTCTGCCATATTAAATGCTGTAACTTTTAAGAATGAGACAAATGCCACCTTTATTGGAGAACCAACAGGGGGTAAACCGAATCACTATGGACAAGTTCAAATCATGGAGTTAAGTAACACCAATACTAAACTTCCTTACTCAACAAAATATTTTACACCTTCAAGGGAAGACACAGATTCCATTATGCCAGATATTCTTGTGGAACCTAACGCAGATGATTATTTTAACAACATCGATTCAGCTATGGTAAGAATATTAGACGTTAATGCGTTTGATTAAGGAATCTTATCAAAAGCTAAGAAGGATGGCGAATTCATATACTTTAAGAAAGAAATCTAAGTAGTGTGTGCAAATAGAGAGCTTATGTTTAAAAAATATTGCATATTAATAATAAAAGTTGTTGCAAGAATAAAAACAGTATACAATAGGATGTAAACGACATGATGTAAGAAAACCACTAAATACAAGTTAAGAAAGTTATGCGAGAATGGAGGAAGCAATATAATGAATGGCAAATTACGTTGGCTAGGGTTATCATTTGTTGAATTTACAACAGCTGATGGTAAAGTGATTTATTTTGATCCCTGGGTAAAAAGCAAAGGTAATCCATCCTGTTTGTTGGAAATTGACGATATAAAATCTGCAGATTTGGTTCTCGTTAGCCATGATCACGAAGATCATATTGGTTCGGCTTCTGATTTGTGTAAAAACACTGGGGCAATTTTAGGTGGACCAACGGAGACCATGTGGCGATTAATGGATGAAGGGTTACCAAAAGAATTGGTGTCGAATAGTGGTTCAGGGTATTTAGTAGGTGGTGGTATTGAAATGGATTGGGTAAAAGTTGTGGCAACGCCTGCTCATCATACCTCTAATACTTCTTGTGCCATTGGTCATATTGTAATAGCTGCTGATGGGACAACGCTCTATCATACGGGTGATACCAGTTTGACTGCTGAAATGGCTATCTATGCACACTTGTATCCATTAGATATAGTTCTTCTTCCAATAGGTGGTGGGGGTACCATGGACGCTCTACAAGCCGCTGAGGCGGTTCGGCTGATGAATCCTAAAAAGGTAATGCCTATGCACTTTGAATGGAATCCTGAACCATTGAAAGCTTTAGAAGAATTCATAGGGTTATGTACAATGAAAGCTCCGCAGGTGGAAATAATAAGACCCATTTCAAGTCAATATATAGATCTATAAGCCTGTTCTATTAATAGATTTGAAATGGGTTGCAGAATAAAACGAAATGGTAATAAACGGTTACGTTATAATCCTAATGATAACGAAGTAGTCTTGAAGCTTAATAATTTAACGAACAAAAAATAACCCTATCAATTGAGGTGAAAGGGTTATTTTCTTTGTCTGTTCTTTTTAATATATTAAGAAATATAGTTTAGTAAAATGTCTGGTTGATTTAATTGGACAGTTCAAAGAAATCCACATCAATCCATCCCCAATGTTTTCTGATCTCAATTGTATTATGACCAGCCTTCAAGTAGACCTGCCCCATATAAGCATCTGTGAAATGACTGGATTGGGGGAACGTTTTATTGCCTATGTTCGTACCATTCACATACACATAATTATATTTGACCCCATATGGTGAAGCATATCTGATTTTAAGTTGGCGGTTACCAGGAGATGAAACATTGACCGTTACCACTATGGAATCATTTGTATTATCTAGGTCTGTTACATATCCCGAACCAGAGTAGCCGGGTCGAGAGGTGCTGATGGTTGTGCCGTTTAAAATTCCGTTTTCTGCTTCTTTTTTAATGAGCTCTGAAGATGAACTATCAAAAACAGAACAGATCTTAGATGTTTGTTTAAGCCCATTATTGCCATGAACAACAATGTTACCCCATTCCGTCAATTGGCTTCCTGACCAATCTGTTGACATATCTAGATATTTCCATGTGTCCCCATTGCCATGCCATGACCATCCAATCCACCCAACACCTTTTTCCTGGCAGTAACGCATGATTGTTGCCTCGTCTACATCACCATCTGTATGCCTTAAACCAAATTCCCCAATACAAACTGCAAGGCCTTGGTTAAGAACCCCATCAATATTATGCTTGATGTCAGTAGCATTGCCACCAGCATATTCATACATATGTATTGAAAACATGGTGTTTTTTTCTGGGTCAGCATTAAAAACTTCTTTTCCTAGGTCGTGAACGGACTTAGGATATTGCCCCCATCCTGCACAGTCAATTAATAGCGTATGTTTTAGTTGGGCATTTCTAAGTCTTGGAATAGCTTGCTTATATCCGTTTGCCCATCCTTGGCTATCCCAAGTGCCGAACCATTCATTTGCAATGTTGATAATCACCCGATCTTCTTTCCCGACTAAAGCATCTTTCATGGCTATAAAATAATCTACAGCATTGGCTAATTTCGTATAATCATCGGAGCCTGTTGCATCATGCACTTCTAATACTGCAATGAGCTTATTTTTTTCACAAATTGACAATAGATTTTTTACAGTATCGATATCATCATAACTCCATCTATCCCCATTACTAAGAACGATTCTTACCGTATTAGCACCCAAATCTGCAATAGCTTTGATTGCGGTCTCTTCGTTTCCTTTCCACCAAGTATGAGCGTGATTAATCCCTCGCATCACAAAAGCTTGTCCATTTGCATCCAGCAATGTAGTCCCACTCACTTGAAAACCTTTAACAGCTGTAGCGCCATTTACGCTGAAACCTCCCATGGTATTTAACGCAAGCATCAATACGAAAAATAAAGTAAATACCTTTTTCAAATGTATGACCTCCTTTTTTTATTTGAAATGCTTTTGTGATGGATTTAGCAAGGGTTTATTTTACTGCTCTATAAATATTAAGAGCAGTCCCATGCCGTACTCCTTCCTTCGTAGCATCCTCACAAAAAATATTTCCTTAGTTAGTGACATATGAAACAGATAACCTGATATAAACTTATCGATTGCTTTACAAAAGCGAAGAAATACATGTTTTTTCAAGCGTTATTTATAATTGAACGTGTTTATACAATTATTTTTAAACATAAACCAATTGGAATATATATAGCATAAATTAAAAAACACGCTATTGTCAAGTAAAAAAGTACATTATTGGAAAATAATTTGACTAATCAATCTATATAAAATATTTTAATAAATAAAGTTAACGATTAAGTTACAAAACCTTAATTAAAAAAGCATTATCGTGTAGTAAGCTTAAGATATCATTTAATTACAGGAAATATAATAAACCTGATTATTTTATAGTATAATAAAATTACAATACACAAAGGAGGAACATTATGATTATTAAGTTTGTCACCATATATGTCAAAAACATGGAAATGTCATTACAGTTTTACAAAAAATTAGGGTTTACAGAGGTGCGTCGAATAGACCACATGGAAGGTATGTTAATGGTTTTTCTAAAAGATAGTGAAGAAGGGTTGATAGAACTCATCGAGAATAAGCATAATCCAGTATCGGATAAGCCTATCAAAGACTCAGTAGTTTCAATTGGTCTATCTGTAAAAGATATCCATCAAACCATCAAGACGTTAAAAGATAATGACATAGAACTCCACAAAGGACCAATAGAAGTACCAAGTGGTGAGATCATTGCATTCATAAAAGACCCTAATGGTGTTGAGATTGAATTTATTCAAGGGTTTAAGGCTTGACATTAACGTTATGTAAAGGTTTATACTCCTACTAGAGAGGTGAAGTGGTATGCTAAGAATAGGTGAAGCTGCAACAGCATGTGGGGTATCAAACAGAACCTTAAGGCATTGGGAGGCAGCAGGCTTACTAGAGAGTCATCGTATGGATAATGGCTACAGATATTTTGATAACAAAAACATGATGCGGATTAAGCAAATTATGCTGTTACGTAAGCTTCGTTTACCCATACAAGATATACAGCGTATCTTCGTAACAGGTGAACTTTCTATCGTCCTTGAGGTACTAACACGTCATGTGGAAGAAACCAATCAACAAGCGGATGAACTCAAGGCTTTAGGTGTAGTTCTAAAACGCCTAATTGAGATTGTTAAGTCAAAGCAGAGCTTAGAGAATGTCTTTCAATACCTGAATATCCCAGATCATGCTGCAGCTCTAGAATTGAGAAATGCACTTCAACGAATACTCTCAGAAAGGGAGAAAGCTATGCGTCAACATTCAAGTTATAGCAATAATGATATTAGGATTATTCATTTACCCAAGATGGTTGTTGCATCTTATTCTGTCGTGAGTGAAACACCTGAAAAAGATTGCAGGGATATGCTTCACACACTCGTATTGGAGCATGCATTGCATGAAAAGTCAGGTTTTAGGCACTTTGGTTTTGGGTTTAATGATGATAACAAGAACTATGGCTATGAAATGTGGGTAGTAATACCAGATGATTTTGAGGTTCAAGAGCCGTTAATCAAAAAGGTAGTTACACCAGGATTATATGCTGCGTTACCTGCTTATTTAACGATTATTGGAGAACGATGGGGTCAACTAAGTGATTGGGTTGAAGATAATGATACTTATAGGTTAGATTGGCGACCAGACGATAATCGTCATTATCTTGAGGAGTGCATGGATTATTTTACATTCCACGGAGAAGAAACCAGTGAATCACAAAAGCAACTTGATTTGTTGTATCCAATTGCTAAAATAAGCAAGGACAATCAGACAATAGAAGTGCATAGGACGTTAGAACCTAAGCGCGTCTTGTTGCCAGAAATCATGCTGGGAGGGTGCATATTTCCCCAGAAAGAAAACACCTTGCTATGGCATAAAAAAGTACCCTGGTATAAGCTGGCTCAGAACATATATCAGTCAGGAAAAGACTGGATGTCTCGAACAAAAGAAGGCAATAATACCTTTACTTTAGTTTATGGTGATGCGTCCTCTGACACGGCATTTTATGCGGATGGTAAAAGAGGTAAGGTTGATCAATGTTTTGCTGCTGTAGAGATGACAAAGTCCTTTGAGAGTTATCCGGGTGGGTTAGAAGAAAGAAAATTACCTGAGTTAGAATATCTGGTGTTTAGCACTTGGATATCACCAGAACATGTTGGCAATATAAAGCTAAAAAGTAAAGAGCTTTATATGGCTGCTTCAGAATATATTGCAAATCATCATTGCAAGGTTGACCCTCATTTCTGTCTTGAACGGGAGTATCGTAAAGATGGTAAAATGGTGGATAAAATCGAATTGTATGTTCCGCTTAGTCATGACAATGAGATAACTAATTATAGTCAATAAGAATACATGGACAATCCCTCTTAGACACAATAGAAGAAGGATTGTCCATTATTTTATAGGGGAAGAAAGCCATGATGGTTCCATAGGTTTTGGAACGTAAATCCTTTAATACTCATAAAAATAGCATCTTAAGAAATTCGTAAGAAATCCTTTAATAATCCGTTAAGCAATTCCAGTTTTTTTCAGGTAAACTGGATTAAAGAACAAAGATGATAGGAGGATTTTTTATGAAAAGAGTAATACGGATACTATGTTTTATATTGTTTATGTGCATCATTATTTTTATGATGGCAGGTCTTATAAAAGATAAGGAGCCTATAACACCTGGAGGGCAAGTACAACATCAGTCCACCTACGTTACCATGAAAGATGGAACAGAAATAGCTGTCAGGATTTCTCTTCCATATGACTTGCAAAAGAATGAAAAAGTACCCACAATCATGGAAAGTACGCGATATGGTACAAGGAATAAAAAGAGCTTTATACTCAATGCACTCATAAATTTAGGCATAGGGAAAGAGCCCCCATCTATTTTTTATGAAACACTTTTAAAGTCCAAGTATGCTTGTGTCAGAGTAGATGCAAGAGGTTCCGGTGCTTCTTATGGAACCAGAGCAATGGAGTGGTCTAAAGAAGAAATCGATGACATGGGTCAAATTATGGAATGGATTAAGCATCAACCATGGTCCAATGGAAAAGTAGGCACTTATGGTATATCCTATAGTGGCAATACAGCAGAATTGGCAATGGTGTCTAACCACCCAAGTTTACGTGCTGCTGCTCCCCTATACCCGGATTTTGACCCCATGGCTCAATCGGCCATACCAGGAGGTATATACAATGAGGTGCTCATTGAAGAATGGAGCGAATCCAATAAGGCCATGGATGCTAATGTCAAAGACCTTTTTAATGGAGGGGCTGCCCCTGTGGATGGTGATCAACAAGAAAAACGGTTGAAGGAAGCAATAAAAGGTCATCATACCATTGATATACATGCAGCCATTAAACATGTTTTATATTATGATGATACCTTAGTAGATGGCTATGAAGCAAGTTCTCTTGCACCCTATAATTACAAAGAAGCCATTCAAAAATCCAAAGTGCCCTTATATGTCCGTGTTGGGTGGCATGATGCGGCTACGGTCAATGGTGCCATTGAAAGATATTTGACCTATGATAATGACCATACCCTTATTATAGGACCTTGGAGTCATGGCGGCTGGCATTTTTATGACCCCTACATGGCAAATGCTTCAACCCAAAAAGAAATTATGGAAGAACGTAAGCACTTAGAAACCATTCAAACCAATGAGACTCTTTCATTTTTTGATACCTACCTTAAGGAAGAAGAGACAGATGTGACCATGCCTAAAAGGGAAATCAAGTATTATACCCTAGGCGAAGGGAAATGGAAAACCACAACCCATTGGCCGGTGGAGGGCTTTGACAATAAAAGATTGTATTTTAGTGATCATGACCGTTTAGACCAGCGTAAACCCGATAAAAGCAATGGAAAAGATACATACAACGTTGATTTCACTGCTTCGACGGGAAACAGTAATCGGTGGTTTACCAATATTGGTGGTGGTCCTATTAATTATCCAGACCGAGCAGAAGAAGACCAAAAGTTACTCACCTATACAAGTGAACCTTTAGAACAAGATATAGAAATCACCGGTGTACCTGTTGTCACCTTGAATCTGTCATCTACTGCTGCGGACGGGGCATTTTATGTCTATCTTGAAGACGTTGACCCAAGTGGTTCGGTGACGTACATCACAGAAGGACAGTTAAGAGGGCTTCACAGGAAGGTTACAGACGAGGATCTGGGCTATGTAAGAATAGGTCCCAACCATTCCTTCTTAAGAAAGGATGGGGAACTACTCTCACCTGGAGAAAACACAGAACTTAAGATAGGTATGATTGCCACATCGGTGTTCATAAAGAAAGGGCATCGCATACGCATAGCTATAGCTGGTCATGATGCAGCCAATTTTGCAAGAATCCCCGATAATCATGAAGAAGTGATACTTCATGTACAACGAAATAGCAGACTGGCATCTTATGTGGAACTGCCTATGAAAATAAGGAAATAGTGGGTATTTCATTAATGTGATAAAACTATTTTTTATGGGTTAACCATGCTATAATCATAGACATAATGGTATGTTCTGAAAGGATAGTGACATGAATAATTATAATATTTTAATCATTGATGACGATGTAGCCATCATAGAATTAATGGAAATATATCTGTCCAATGAAGGTTATAACATCTACACAGCATTGAATGGTACAGATGGGTTAAAAATTTTACAGGAACAAGCCATTCATCTTGTGGTCTTGGATATCATGATGCCTGGAATAGATGGGTTGGAAACTTGCCAAAAAATAAGACAGCATCATACCATACCCATTATCATGTTAAGTTCTAAATCAGAAGACATGGATAAGATATTAGGTTTGGGTATTGGTGCGGATGATTATATGGTCAAGCCATTTAACCCTATGGAACTCATTGCAAGAATCAAATCCCAATTAAGGCGGTATATCTATTTTAACACCCCACATCAAAAAGAACATGGAGATAACCTGATCCATATAAAAGGTTTAGTATTGAATAAAAACAACCATGGTGTAACGGTATATGACGAAGCCATTAACCTGACACCCACGGAGTACAAGATACTTCTTCTTCTAGCAAGTCATCCAGGAACTGTTTTTAGTGCAGAAGCTATTTTTGAAAAGGTTTGGCAAGAGAAATATTATGAATCCAATAATACAGTCATGGTTCATATTTGGCGGCTTAGAGAGAAAATTGAAGATAATCCAAAAGAACCAAAATTTATTGAAACGGTTTGGGGGGTGGGCTATAAAATTGAAAATGAAAGGTAATGCCATTAAAACCAAGTTAGTATTAGCCATTTTTAAGAGTGCAGGTTTGGCAGGCATATGCATGATATTTTTAGGCATTCTCTTCATTATTGCATCCAGCTCCTTGCGTTTTTCTATATTTTTTCATCAACACTTTTTAGCCTTTATGGTGTTGTTTTTTTGTATGTTTGTTGTGCTCACCCTTGTCTTTTTTCTATTATCAATACGTGATGGGTTACAGTATCTAGAAGAAATAACCACCACCCTAGAGGTCATTTCCCGAGGTGATTTAGATATCCACATACCAGAGAGAACATCAGATGAACTGGGGAAGATGGCTAGGACGGTTAATGTGATGGCAAGAAAACTAAAAGGTGCTATTGAAGAAGAACGGAGATTGGAAAAGACCAAAAATGATCTGATCACCAACATATCCCATGATCTAAGAACACCCCTTACATCAACACTAGGATACTTGGAATTAATACGTAGCAATACACCTGACCAAGAGTCAAATCTTTGGCGATATACAAACATTGCACTTGGAAAATGTAAGGACTTAAAAAACCTAATTGACCAACTCTTTGAGTATTCAAAGCTGCATCATACGAAGATGACAATGCATCAAGTAAGCATAAGCATAGGCGAGTTGTTAGAGCAGGTTATCATAGGCTTTATACCTGCTCTCCAAGAAGTCAATATGACATACAGGCTATCTTTTGCCGATGAGAAGCTCATGGTTGATGTAGACCCTTTACTGTTAACAAGAGTCTTTGATAATCTGATGGATAACGCCATCCGTTATGGAAAAGATGGTGAGTATTTAGATGTTGAGCTGATAAAAGAGGATCAACAGGCTGTCATTCACATCATGAACTATGGGAATTCCATAGCCCAGGCAGATTTACCCTATGTATTCCAACGGTTTTATCAAGTTGGTCAAAGGTCAGCAGACACTCAGCATTCGGGGTTAGGTCTAGCTATTGTCAAACGTATCATGGATATGCATCATGGGACGGTCGAAGCTTTTAGCATGAACAATAAAACCGTATTTGAAGTCAGGCTAAACCTAAGTTAAAGGATGAAAAGATTACTCATGAAAAGCACCCTTTAGGAATAATGATGTTAAGGGGGTGTTATTCATGAATAAGAAATTTTACCGAGTGGGGTTACGGATAGTTGTGTTGACCATCGTGATACTATATGGGTATCAAATGGCACGAGTTTCCTATGCAACAGGATTAGAAAATAAACCAGATGAAGAAAACATGGTGGATGTTGAAGACGATACCATTGATGATGAAGGCCAAAATATAGTTGAAGAGGATGAACCATCAGAGCTTGAAGGCACTGTATTACCAGATGCTATACAGTGTAACGACATGTTAGCAGAAGAGATACACAAACTTAAGATTTTTAATAAACGTGGCAAGGTGTTAAAAGTTGGTGAAAAAGGAGATTTAGTTAAGTCCTTGCATATGCTGTTGAAATGGCTTCATTATGATGTGGATGAGACATCGTCTCTATTTAGTGCACAAACAGAAGCTGCCGTCATCAAGTTTCAACAAGACCATAGCATGAAAGGGACAGGTATTGTTGATAAGCTGGCATATATTCGATTAAATGATTACCTGCATCATAGCCGGATGGCATATGACTACATGGATTATGATGTGAAGATAGGACCTACAGAAGATTATTGGATCATTATTAATAAAACAACCAATGTATTACAGTTGTATAAAGGTAAAAACCGATTACGTGTTTATCGGGTAGCTACAGGGCGATACCCATCCTATACGCCAGAGGGTCAGTTTAAAATAGCCAATAAGCTAGTGAATGCAGCTTGGAAAGATGTACCAGGTGGTGTAGCTACAAATCCCTTAGGTTCAAGATGGATGGGGCTAACGATTGGCAATCATACCACCTATGGTATACACGGATGTGGCAGACCTGAGAGCATAGGCACTTATGCCAGTGCTGGTTGCATTCGTATGTACAATTTTCAAGTGGAAGAGTTATACGACTTAGTTCCCGTCCATACACCTGTTTGGATTGGCACAACGGACAAAATAGAAGCATGGGTTAAGGCATTACATAAGACCCATGAAGCCATACTAAAAAAACAAGAAGAATCTAAGATGGCATTCTACGAAGACCTAATGCCCTTATTACTTGAACCCTATGTTCATGAAGCATTAATACAGTATTATGGAGAAGTTACACCCTCAAGAACCGTAGACATCATCCGTATAGAGCATAAAGAACAGCACAAGGGCTGTCTAACAATCATTCTTGAGGTAATGCTTCATAATGAGATGCAGGTTGGGGTAGAAAAAGAGTACCTTATCACAACCATTGATTTACTTAACAATAAGCAGGAAGTTGCTCATTATGAGCTTTAATATATAGATGGCAATAGGATACTGCCTATTGCTGTCCTACCTGACCTCATGTATAATCTAAAGGAGTAGGTCACCCTCATATAATGGGTGATACGATATATTGAGGAAGGTATCATGATGACTGAGAAAGAAAGGTATTTACCCTATTTATCCGGTACAGGAATGGCATTAATATTTGGATTTTCATTCTTATTCACAAAAGAAGCCCTAGATGCCATTCATCCATTTCATTTGTTAGGATTTAGGTTTGGTATTGCAGCGATGCTTTTATTGGTTTTAAAGTTAGTGAAAGTCATACGGGTGGATTATAAAGGAAAAGATGTACGTAAATTGATAGCAATAGCTTTGACACAACCTGTTGCCTACTTTATCTTTGAGATTTCTGGTATTAAGCTAACCAATTCTTCTGAAGCTGGCATGATGATTGCTCTCATACCTGTTGTGGTCACCGTACTGGCGGTTATATTTTTAAAAGAGTTCCCTAAGAAGATACAAGTATTCTTTATTGGGCTATCGGTAACAGGCGCAATGTTTATTATTATCATGAAGAGCAGTGAAATCGGTTCAAGTGCCACAGGCATCATTGTTCTTTTGTTAGCCGTACTATGTGCATCCATCTTTAATATACTATCCCGAAAGTTTTCCTCGGATTTTAGACCCGTAGACATTACTTTTGCCATGATGTGGATTGGTGCTATTGTCTTTAATGGAATAGCTGTTATTCAACATATACAAAATGGTCAGCTAGGGCATTATTTTGCACCTTTATCCAATCCTAAAGTTATCTCTGCAGTGGTTTATTTGGGTATATTATCCTCCATCGTGGCCTTTTTTCTAGTGAATTATACGTTGTCCAAGATTGAAGCTTCTCGGTCTGCTGTTTTTGCAAATCTATCCAGTGTCACATCCATCGTAGCCGGGGTCCTCATCAGAAATGAACCCTTTTCATGGTATCAGATGATTGGTGCTTTGATGATTCTGTTAGGTGTCTGGGGAACAAATTACTATGGGAGTCAATCAAAAAAGCGTAGAATGGTTAAGAAGCAACCCTTATTTGCAAGTGCCCTAAATAAAAAAAGATAGGAAGCAGCATATGAATCTCTATTGCCAGTTAATTAATCAAGCCATCCATTACATAGAAGAACATATTCATGCACCATTAACCCTTGAAGATATGTCAAAAATGCTATGTGTATCCCCGTTTCACTTTAACCGCATGTTTAAAACCGTTGTTGGGAAAACACTTAAGCAATATATCTTAGGCAGAAAACTCACATTGGCCTATGACCACTTAGTGGCACATAATGATTCGGTCATTGATGTTGCCTATGATTTTGGGTTTCAATACCCTGAGGTCTTTAGTCGTGCGTTTAAAAAGCATTTTGGTATACCGCCTTCTAGGTCCAGACAGTCAAAAATAAACACCCATTTGGTTGAAAAGGCAACCGTTGTGGACAGGCATATCATCAATTATAAGGGGGATTTAACCCTAAAAGGAAGTTGTGAATATATAGAAGGGATACATTTAGAAGGTATAGCTCTGGACGTTGATATAAACGATGTTCAATGTGAGCAGCACATGCGGTCTACAGGAGCAGCTTTTTTAGAGGAATCCAAAGTTGCAGCTTCTCTTAATCACGACACATTCTACACCGTCGTTCATTGTCATGGAAAGGATAATGGTATGTATACGGTATTCTATGGCAAAGAAAAGAAGGGTCACGGTGATTCATTGGGATATCAGCCACGTCTTGTACCAGAAGGATGGTATGCCAGGTTTCATTATGATGGGGATATGTTTCAGATAAGAGAAACATTCCTTGATGATCTCTACAAATGGATCATGATACAAGAGATTGAACTGCATGCTAATGGTGTGGGTATGGTGAACATCTATGGCAGAGACTACACCCATACAGGCAAGGTTCACATGTTGGTTCCCATTAAGAAGCCTTAAAGACAGCAAGAAAAATCATGAAGACAAACGATGAAATAGCTAATATGGTATTGACAGATGACAATCTGTTGATGGTGTATCAGCTATTTTTTAGTATAGAAAAGTATGGGGTTGAAAACACACGTAAACATGTGAAAGGAGATGTTATCATGATTGATTTAACAGGGAAAGTTGCCATTGTGACAGGAGCAAGCAGGGGAGTGGGAAAAGGGATAGCTAGAGGTCTTGGGGAATTTGGTGCTACGGTATATGTTACCGGACGTACGGAAAAAGGTGAACATTTGCCAGCATTCTTAAAAGAGACCAGCATCTATCAAACAGCAGAAGAGGTGACCAGCCTTGGTGGTGTTGGTATAGCGTATCGGTGTAATCATGCCATAGATGAAGAAGTAGAGGCACTGTTTACACATGTTATGGAAGAACAGGGTAAGGTGGATATACTGGTGAATAATGCTTGGGGTGGTGGTATACATGCATGGCAAGCTTATTTTTTTCATACACCTTTTTGGGAACAACCCATAACATTATGGGATGATAACTATCAAGTTGGTGTCCGATCAAATTATGTGGCAAGTCGATGTGCTGCCAAAATCATGGCAGAGCAAAAAAGCGGTATTATCATTAATGTGTCATTCTATGGTGGGAGAAACTATTTAAACAACGTAGCATATGGGGTATGTAAGGCTTCAGTGGACAGATTATCTGCTGATATGGCATATGAATTAAAAGACCACCATGTACCTGTTTTCTCATTGTATCCTGGGCAGGTAAGGACGGAAGGCATGATTGAATTTGCCAAACACAACGAAGCCATAGATATTGGTGCCATGGAATCGCCTCAATTTGTAGGCAGATGCATTGCTTATGTGGCCAATGATCATGAAGCCATCAAAGATACTGGTAAAATACTGATAACAGCAGAGATTGCCCAGCACTATGGTTTTACAGATGTTGACGGTAAGCAGCCGAAATCATTAAAAGCAGCGTTATGGTAAGTCACTAAAATCCTTTCTGGAACATATAGTATAGCAGAAAGGAGACATGCTCATGATACCGACAAAAAGACATCATGGACATAAGGGTTTAACCATTATGACATGGAACATTTATTTTGGGGCAGACCTTACACCCCTCATAAATACCACACCAGAAGAAGTTCCAGAAGCTGTAACAGAAGTGTTTAACCAAGTTGTCCAGACGGACTTTCCAGCTCGAGCAAAAGCCATAGCAAAACAAATTTGTCTAGCAGACCCTGACTTAATTGGTCTTCAAGAGGTAGCATTATGGACGGTTCAATCAGCCGCATCCACTCAGATTATCAGCTTTTTAAAAACATTATTAAAAGAGCTGAGAAGAAGAGGGTTATACTATGGGGTCATAGCGGTGAATAAAAATTTCAGAAACCAGTTGCCCAGTAGTACAGGGGACATCGTTGGCTTATTGGACCGGGATGTGATTCTTGCAAAATGTCATACACCCATGATGCTATCCAATATTCAAGAACATCATTACCAAACCAATTTAGTTGTACCTGTTGGAAACGAACCATTTACAATCTTAAGAGGCTGGTCATCTGTGGATATTCATTTATGCCATGAAAAGTTTCGACTGGTGAATACACACTTAGAAAGTGAATCCCAGGATATTCGCTTTGCTCAAGCAAAAGAATTAATCAAACGTGCTGGTGACACCAATCTTCCGCTGGTATTGATAGGGGATTATAATACCAATGCAGAAGGTACAGCGTCACCTACCTATGATATGTTGATTAAAAAGGGCTTCACAGATGCCTGGCAGGTAGCAGGACAAGGCTCAGGTTTTACAGCTGCACAAGCAAGAGATTTATTAAATAAAGTCTCAACCCTAAGTGAGAGAATTGATCTCATACTGTATAATAAGGGCTTTTGTGTATGTAGAATTAACACCATTGGTAATAAGCAGCGAAATAGGACACCTAATGGTTTATGGCCATCGGATCATGCGGGTGTTGTAGCGACGCTCATCTTATAGGAAAAACCACTTTTTACATGACAGGAATTACGGACATCCCCTTTTATATCTTAAGAATATATATTATAATAATTCTAAGAAGCATATGTGAGGAGATTAAGTCATGAAGAAAAACAATATTTATCGAGAAGCAAGAGAAAAATACAATGATGCCCACAACAATCCTCTTAATCGAGAAGAAGCAGCTGTTAAACTACATATCAGTGGAGCAACATTAGGTCGTTATGAGACAGATGAGAGTGCACCCAGTCCAGAAGTGGTGTATGCCATGAGTAAGGTCTATGAAAACCCCGTACTTAGGCGAAAACATTGTTCAGAAGGCTGCCTTATTGGTAAAACCGATCATCCCTATAGTGCACCCAAAACCCTTTTTGAATCTGGCTATGGTTTGATTAATGCCAATAAAGCCCTTGACTCGTTTAAAAATGAGCTTTTTGAGGTGTTGGCTGATGGTAAGGTTGATAAAGAAGAGATCATTCGGCTCCGTGAAATCATACCACAGATTAAAAAGGTACAGAAGTTACTAAGTGATATTGAAATAGAGATAGAAAAACACTCCCTAAAATATGATATTGATGATTAATCTTTCTATATATGCTATATTTGACCAATCGATTTATCAAAGATGAGTTGATGCTATTGTCAGATGTAGCATTTATGTTATTGAGAAGTACACGTCCATTGCTCTATAATAATGGTATGAGGAACATCTATTGTATGAAGGTCATTAAAGGTCACAAGCATTCAATAGATAGCGTATGTTGGATACAAGCTAGGCAATCGTTCATGTGGATAACATACATCATGAGATGAGGGAGGTATTTCATGAAACATACTATATTAGGAGCAATAGCTGGTGCTATCGTGACGTTTTTGTTAGCACTGGTCATATTACCAGTACTTAGTATCAAATTTACAGGATTGTTGATCCTGATTATCGCCTTTGCAATCGTTATGATTGGGGTAGGTTATGCCACACAATACAAAAAAGTTGTGACACAGCTACCAGGTAAAATTGGTGGTGCCCTGATTATATTGGCAGTTGTTTATCTGATTATTGGGTTCATTTCATCCTCTGCCATGTTTAGAGCAGGTACAAAACAGAAAATGCTGCATGTAGAGGAAGTTGTATTTGACGAATCGGTTCCCAATGTGGATATGGAAAATCTTATTATATGGGATGAGTCAGATGCCATCAAATTCGGAGAGAAACTCATTACAGAAAAAGACGCATCACTGGGTTCTACTTATGCAATATCCAAAGAATACGGGACACTATCTGTCATTGATGATAAACCCTATTGGTTGTTTCCACTGGAACATGACAGTTTCTTCAAGTACCTTAAGAATAAAACCATCCCAGGCTACATAAAGGTCAATGCCACAACAGGTGATGCCCAATTTATTGAGAAAGAATACCGTGTAGCACCATCTGCTTATTTTGGAAACGACCTTAAGCGGGTGATCTATGCTCAGCATAAGGATATCGGTCTTACAGATTACTCCTTTGAAGAAGATGCAAATGGCAATCCACAATGGGTGGTGACAGCTTATACGCACAAGACAGGTCTTTCTACAACAGAGGTCACAGGGGTTGTTGTTGTTAACCCAATCAATAAGGATGTCACTTATTTTGAAAAGGGAAAACAGCCAGAATGGATAGACAGAGTGGCTTCCAAACATGTATTTCGAGAACATCTAGAAGCTTGGGGAAAATACACCAACGGTTGGTGGAATCCTTCAGATAAAGGTAAGTTAAAAAGTACAGATGGTATTGGATATGTGTTTAAAGAAGGCAATATCTATTTTTACACAGGGATTACGTCCTATGGTGGCGATGAAGCTACCACAGGCTTTATTATATATAATCCTCGAACTTGCAGGGCCTATTACAATCGCATCTCAGGCTCAACAGAGCAAAAAGCTATGGGTCTTATGGAAGAGCTTGTTCAAAATGCAGGCTATGCAGCAAAATACCCATATCTTATTAATATCAATGGCGAAGCAACCTACCTATCTACCTTAAAAGGTAAGAGTGGTAACGTTGTTGGATATGCGTTATGTTCCGTTAAGAATTATCGTGCAGTAGCATGGGGCAAGACATTAAGAGAAGCCCAAACAGAATATAACCGTATTTTAATCACCGAAGGAAGTGCTACCAATACGTTAAGTGATCAATACAATACCCTAGAAAAAAGTATGGGTACAGTATCCAGAGTAGGTGCATTAAAAGATGGTTATTTCCTAGTGAAGATTGAGAACCTTAATACTTTATTCGTTGTCTCAGCTGACCAATACCCCTCCATTGCCATTACGGATAAAGGGGACCGAGTAGAGGTATCTTACATCAAAACAGAGGAGACAGTTAAAATAGATGCCATTGAGTTTATCAACACATCCATTCAATAATAAGGGGTCCTAACATAGAGGATAATGAAGATCATAACAGAGGGGTTATGGTCTTCATTTTTATGTATTGTGAATAGATAATACGAGGTGAAGTTCATATAGCAATTAGGCCAAAGTCTTGCAGCTTAGTATCCATAATGTGCAACTTAGGAAGATTCATTGGAATCTTCCTTTTTCTTTTGCTATAGTCGTTTACATGATAAGAAAGAATTAAGGGTGGAGGAGAACGTATGAAAGAGGTAGAAGAAAGGAAACGAAAAAGACGTAAGAAAAAAAGGGGTAAAATAGTCTTAAGCATCATCGGTTTGCTGCTTCTTATTGGATTTGGTATTGTAAGTTACAGCATAGGTAATCAGGTTGCTGATGGCCTGGTTTATTTGAATAAAGGCAACGATACAGATAGTAACAGTCACAAGCAGCTTGCATTATGGGAATATGATACAGAGGGGTTTAAAAAACAATATGCAGGTGAGAAAAGTACTTTAACAGCAGATGATGGGTATAAGATACCCATGGTCACGTATGATGCTGACAATGAAAAAGATAATCACACCGTCATTTTGGTCCATGGCCTTGGCGGGAATTATGTAAGTGTATTTCCACAAGCTGAAATGTATCTCAATGAGGGATGGAATGTCATTGCATATGATCAAAGAGGAGGAGGGGAGTCATCCTCTGACCAGATAACCTTTGGCTATGATGAAAAAAGAGACTTAAAAGCCATTGTTGAACATGTGAAGGGACACATTGACAATAAAAAAATAGTGATTCACGGTTTCTCTATGGGAGCAGTCACCACAGGAATCTATGCAGCTACAGAACACGCGGCTGATGTTGTAGATGCGGTTATTCTAGATTCTGCATTTGACAGCATGGAAAGTGTGTTTCGAGCAGTATGGAAGACCATGGATATACCATTACCCACTGATTATGTGGTTTGGTGCGGTGACCTGGTGTTGAGGATGAAATATGGTTTTGGCTTTGAGGATGCCAGTGTGGTATCCGCCATGAAGAAGTGTCAGGTACCTGCCATGATTATTCAAGGGGAACAGGACGATGTCTCCACGGTAGCCATGGGTGAAGCTATTTTCCATAGCATCCCAGATGAGAGAAAAGTATATTGGTTAAATGATTCAAAACATGTTGAAGCCTTCATGGATTATCCTGTACAATATAAAGAGAAAGTTTTAGCATTTATTCATCATAAGGATCAATAGCAGGTGTTTTGCACCCTCTTGATGCTTTATGATACAGGTGGTGACCTATGAAATTACGACTCTATCAGGATAAAACTTTAAAACAAGACCATGTGGATATTCATTACCGTATGATGACACCCATACTCAAAAAGGTGATTGGTGTATTAGAAGGTGCCCATACAGTTTTGCATCTTTATGGAAAAACAAATAAAGACGAGCAGGTATTAATAAAAATCAGTGATATTTATTATTTTGACTATGTGGATAGGCGTACTTTTGCTTATCTTAGAGACGAAATGTACCAAGTACAAGAGAGCTTAGCAAAATTAGAGGTTCATTTGGCAGACGAAGGATTTGTACGGATTAATAAATCCAATGTGGTGAACATCCACCATATTCAAGCCATCAAACCAGAGGTCAATATGCGGGTAAAAGCCATCATGGAGAATGAAGAATGTCTTATTATCAATAGAAGCTATAAAGCCAATTTTAAAAGCTATCTTGAAGAAAGGCGTCATGTCCTATGAAAAAAAAGAACCTGTCTGAAATACTTATTGTTATTTGTATCACGTATACCATTCTCTCCCTCTTTAATGCAGGTCTGAACCTAGCACTAGGAAGAGAAAGTATTCATGCTGTCAATTCATTTAGGATGATTCTATGGACCAGTCTTGGGGTAGGTATCATCTATACCCATCACTATTTTCAACGCTTATCCCCTTTAGTTATGATGATGATACAATATGTTATAGCAATGGGTATTATCATGGCAAGCAGTTTTATAGAAACACGATTCTCACCGATCCATCCTCATGGTTATCGGGATGCGTTTCTTAGCTTCACCATTCCATATATTATCGGTGCCGGTATTCATTATATATGGGTCATACGAGAAGCCAGGAGGCAAAATACATTGCTCCAAGAGATAAGGAAGAAAGGTAACATAGAATCTCACAATGGCTAACCCATCCAAGGATAAATGAGAGTTATCTCATTTATCCTTGACTTATGTTACGAAGTAGATTAGAATAAATGAGAAGAGTCTCATTTATAGGAGGTGACTTATGCCAAAAGTTAGTCCTGAATACATGAAAAAGAAGAAAGAACTTATCATAGATGCCACATATAACGTGTTTCAGCATAAACCATTGTATGAGATATCCATGCTTGATATTGTACGAGAAGCTGGGTTAAGTAAAGGGGGTATATACCGTTATTACAAGGATGTGGATGAGGTTCTAATTGGTATGATTAATCGTGAGTCGGCGAAGCATCCTTACAAGGACAACATTGATGACATGTTACGTGATACAGATAACTCGGATGATACCATTAAGGCAATTCTTGTCTTTTTGGGTGCATACATCCAAGAACATATCTTAGTGCTTGGGAAAATACAATTTGAGCTCACAGTATTACTGGCCAATCACCCAGAGAAAACAGAGAAATACATGCATCAACTTGTGGAACAAAATAATGGTCAATACCTGATGAAAACGCTCCATGATTATATAAAAAAAGGTATCGTAGATGGTATCTATACACCAAGCTATTCTGTACAAGATCTCTATACCTATATCAGTACTTTTATTAATGGATTAATTAGAGATATGGTATTAAGCAAGTGTTATGGTGCCTATGACGGCAAAATAGATGCTGTGCAGATGATGGGGATATTTGCTCAATCCCTTTTAGGTATGCTAAAGACTACATCATTGAGGAAGGATTAAATGGATGGGAGGGAATAAGATGAAGCAGACCGTTGTTATTCGTGAAATGGAAGCATGTCATATGGATTGCAGCTATACATTAGATCTTATTCATCATGAGGTTAAGTACTGTCAAGGGTGCTGGAACTGTTGGCTTAAGACACCGGGAAGATGTGTGTATAAAGACTTGGATACGTTCTACAACCGTTATGTAGCAGCTGATGAAGTTGTTATTCTAGCTAAGGTGGTAAAAGGTTTTGTGAGTGCCAATATGAAATCGCTTTTTGACCGGATGATTCCATTATTTCTACCTTATGTAGATGTATCCACAGGAGAGTCACGGCATATACCCAGGTATCCTAAATACCCAGATATTAAGTTCTATTATGAGGGCAGCTTTATAACAGATGAGGGCAAGCAGGTATTTGAGGCCTACATCTATCGTACATTTGATCAATTTGCTTCAAAACAGATCACCGTTAAACCGATAGAATCCATCTAAGGGGTTAAGGAGGCATAGATTATGGAGACAATTATTCTTAACGGGTCACCAAGAGGAAATAATGGGAACAGTGAAATTTTTATACGGCAATTTCTAAAAGGTATGAGAACCCATTGTGATGTAAAGTATATGAACAAAGAGAATCCAGAGGAACTGGCTTCACATGTTAAGAAATATGATACAATCATCATGGTCCTGCCCTTATATATTCACAGTATGCCTGGTATGGTAATGCGCTTCATCGAGCATTTAGAACCCAGTGCTGTTCATTCAAAGCAAGCCATAGGTTTTATCCTGCAATGTGGTTTTACAGAATCGTCCCAATGTAAATATGTAGAACGCTATTTTTCATGTCTTGCTAAGGAGCTCAATCGAACCTATCTGGGAACAGTCATAAAAGGGGAAGCAGCAGGTGTCTATATGCTGCCTAAGTTCATGACGAAAAAGCTCTTTACTTTACTTAATCAGCTAGGGGAAATGTATGATCAAACCCATACGTTTGATAGACGTGTTATGGAAAAATTGCAACAACCTTATGTACTAACCGGTTTTACCCTTAAGTTTATGCAATTTACCACGAAACTAGGCGCAAACAAAATCATGTGGCATCGGTTTTTGAAAAAGAATGATGCTTTCCATAAAAAGTTAGACCAGCCATTTGCTTGAGTAGATTCATGCAACACTGAAGGAGTTTAGAGGATGGATTATACACGATTAATAGAAGATACCATTGACTATATTGAAGAACACCTTGAAGACGTGTTAACATTGGATGTACTATCCCAAAAAGTATACTTGTCAAAGTATTACTTTCACAGGGTATTCTCAGCAGTGATAGGTTGTTCATTAAATAAGTATATGACGAAAAGACGACTAAATAGAGCCCTTGTCTATGTCATGGAAACATCTGAGACCATGGTGGACATTGCATATCGCTTCCAGTTTGCTTCCCAAGGTTCCTTTACACGAGCTTTTAAAAACCACTACGGCTTACCACCTGGTCAAGTTAGGAAAGAAAAAATACAGTTGCCCATAGAACCTGTTCCTCACGTTCTAAAAAGGTGCCTGAAGAATTTTAACAGTGATATGGTGACGGATTTTAGTTTCACCCAGGATAAGGAACGTTTGTTAACAGGGTTTTACATGGATGTAGATCTCTCAGATGCCCAGATCCAAGAGAAAGTCAAAGCAAAAGCTAAACATTTTTTACAAGCCGTTAATTCTGTGGCTGATTACAATGCCTATGCTGTATATTTTCAGACCAAAGAACAGGCTAACAGAGAGCGCTTACGTACGTTCTTCGGTATTGATGTGCAATTAGAGAACCAACCATTTGATTGGTCAACCACTTATTTGCTACCTCGTATGCTCAATGCTAAGTTTCAATACACAGGGGACCTATTAAATATAGGGGATATTGTGGTGCGAGATTTAGGAAGGTGGTTAAACATTGCCAAAGTTAAAAAGGACGTTAAGGACATTTTATTTATACAAGCCTATGACCATGCATACCAAGACAACCAAGCATCCAGCATCTATTTACCCATACGTTTAATACCGCAAGACATGTGAAGAAAAATTGTGGTGTAACACCTATACTGAGAAAGAGAATGATTCCATGAGCAGTCTTTACTCGTATTCTCAATGAAAAAAGGAGGTTACACCATGAAAATTGTGGCATATAACGGTAGTCCAAAAGGGAAAAACAGCGCCACTCATATGATGCTGAATGAAGTCCTAAAAGGTGCCAAAGAGGAGGGGGCAGAAGTTGTTAACTACACACTCTCAGAGAAGACCATACACCATTGTAAAGGATGTCTTCATTGCTGGTATGTGGAAAAAAATAAATGTGTATTAAAGGATGATATGGAAGAAGCTATAGCTCACTTTGAGGACATGGATATACTGATTCTAGGCACACCCCTATATTTTGATAACGTTTCAGGCATGCTAAAGGTATTTTTAGATCGCTGCATTGCTTATGGCAGTTATTTTATTGAAAAAGATTCACATGGGGAGAGCAAACACGTGGATGCCTTTAAAGAAAAGCATCACGGTAAGCAGGCCCCAAGAATCGTAGTCATCAGTAATGGTGGGTTTGCTGAGCACAGTCAATTCAAAGCATTAGACTATATGATGGACCGTATGGCAAGGAACATGAGTACAGAAGTAGTAGCTAAGATCTTTCGAGGGCAAGGGCCCTTATTGATGTTGGGCCATGAACAGCTTAAACCAATGATTGACCAGTATAAGCTTGTGTTACAGCAAGCAGGTAGAGAAATTGCAGCCCAATGGGGTATTGATCCTAAGACGCAATTACAACTTGATGAGCCCCTAATACCCGTGGAGCAATACAACCAACAAATCAATAATCGTGCCTTTACATGAACCGTTTCCATTAAAAATCTCGCTGCCCAGCGAGATTTTTTAGTATATGAAATCCCCACCAGATGCATACACAAGGTATGAAAATACTGAGCGGAAATAGTGAAGGGGAATCTGGAGCAACGACCCACTGGCCCATCTATTTTTTGTGGGAAAATAAGCAAATATAACCTTTTTTACCCATGAATACAGGTAGAAACAGGGTTTACTTCACATAAACTTCACATACCCTTTCTATAATGACCGTAAGTTCTTAGAGGACTAAGACAGATATAGTGGAGGCATGCCAGGTGGAAAAAAGGATAAGGATATTGGTGTCGAGGGTCATTATAATGGGTATGCTAACCCGTTATTCATTAACGAATCCATATGACTCAAATCGCTGGTGTTATACAATGAGTAAACCATATCGATGGAAAGATCATCATCACCATAAAGATAGTTAGAAATGAGGTCATACGGATGTTAAATTATCATAATAGACCAGAGGATTTTGGTATGTCGTCCAAGAAGCTCTTGGAGTTTATTGAAACAACTGAAAAAGATGATGGGATTTCCCTAAAGACGTTTATGCTACTGCGGGAGAATCATGTGCTTACCCAATTTAGTAAAGAACCTTATTCACTGAATGATCAACACCTTTTATTTTCCATGACAAAATTTATCACTTCTTTAGGTGCTTGTATTGCTGTAGATAAAGGTTATCTAAAATGGGATGATTTGGTTATAAGCTATTATCCTGAAGAGCTTCCCAGGTCTTATAACAATGACTTTAGTCAAATAAGTCTTAAAGACTTGCTGCTGGTCTGCGCACATCATCAGACAAATGGTTATCATATGATATTTCTCAAAAAAAGTTGGCCAAAATTATTTTTAGCCCAGGAATTTATACATAAGCCAGGTATTTATAATCGTTATAACACCCATTGCGCTCATATCTTATCAGCCATTATTGAAAGAGCAACCTCACAAAGCTTGCTGGATTTTCTGAATAAGCATCTGTTCCAACCTCTAGATATTCCAAAACCACAGTGGGAGACCAGTCCATCTGGTGTTACAGCTGGTGGCATGGGGCTAAGTTTGACAACGGATGCCATGGCTAAGATTGGTATCATGATATTAAATAAAGGTCTTTACCAAGGGAAGAAAATTATTGCTGAATACAATATGCATGCGGCTATATGGCTATACATGTATAAACATATAGAAGAAGATCAGGATCGAGGATTAAACACAGGTATGCATCAAGATGAACACTTACATCTGCGTATCGATAATTGTTATAGACTGGATGGTGATTTTGGTCAAGTTTGCCTTATTATACCGGATAAAAAACTCATTGTCATTGCAACGTCAAGGCAGACCAATGCAGATGTGCTCATAAAATATATATATCGATATATCGTGCATCCACTTGCTGCCAACACCCATCAAGATGATTATGAAGTATTAGATAAAAAATTAAAGACATTACGCTATAGCCTATGTCGGCCAAGCCTGGTTTATCTACCGGAAAAAATGCCTGAACTACATAAGCGAAGCTACCTTCTAAAAGATAATCCCAATGATATGGTAAAATTAGTTTTTACGAAAGAAGGTTGCCAATATAAATTGCTAATTAAGAATCAATATGATCAGGATTATACGGTCCAATTTGATTATGCACATCAAGTAAAGTCGGATGGCGTCTTTATTAAAGACATTCAATGTCATGAACAGACCTATATTTCCTATGCAAGATGGGAAAGTCCATATCGGCTTATGGTACAAGTTATCTATTTGGAAACACCTTATGAAGTGACATATGGATTTTTGTTCAAAGATGATAAAATCGAGATGTTATTTCATATTAATACATCTTTTACACTAAAAAGCTGTACGGTAGAAGGTTATTTGGATATGTCAAAGCAGATAAAAAGTATAAAACTTAGATAGTAAAGGGGCTGTTAGAAAATCATCTCATGATACTATCTAGGAAGATATACACGGTTATGCTTAAAGCGAAGCCATGGATGGCCAAGCGCAAACCCCTGTTCAAGCAACATTAACCTGTTGCTAAACATGGACGATTAGGGGTTTGCAAAGCATAATCGTGTATATCTTCTTAGACCATTAGGTATCATAAAATGTATTTTCTGACAGCCCCTAATCTATACACGTCATACCAATAAAATCCAAGATAACAAAATAGGAATAAATGTTAGTTATAGAAGAAAAACGCATTTTTTCCTTCACGTTTAGCATGGTACATGGCTTGATCGGCATAATTAATTAACTGTTCCCGGTCTTTAGCGTCTGATGGATAAATGGATATACCAATACTTACACCCATATGTATGGTATCATTTGATGGTAAAATGATGGGCTTGTTAATGGTTTCAATGATGGTCGTTGCCATTTTAGACGATTCCCGTTGTACCTTAAATGGCATGATGATAAGAAACTCATCACCACCAATGCGATAAGTACATAGACCTTCTAGGGCGGTTAATCGCTTACTGATTTTTTGTAAGACATAATCGCCAGCTTTATGACCATGTTGATCATTCACGGATTTAAAACCATCAAGATCAAGATAAAAAACCGCAAATTTCTTGGAAGCTTTAAAGGTATCAAAATCCATGTTGAACTGCCTTCTGTTTAATAAGCCTGTTAGCTCATCGTGGTGGGCCATGTAGGTACTTTTCTGAATATCTTTCACGTACTTGGTTACATCGTTAACAAAACATAAAACTTCATCAACTTTTTGATGGATTTCATTGGGTTGGTCTGGGATAATGATGACTTCATAACAGATATCATTTTCCTCAAATTCGAAGCTGACTTTCTTATTAGCAAAGGCTTCATGAATATAAGGGGTAGCTGTGGTAATAAAAGTTTCGCTATAGAGCATGTGTATGGGTCGAGGTTCCTTATCCACGCCAATATAATGGTCTTCTGTGACCAAACGCCCTTCGTTAAAGGAAACCATCAGTTGGTCATCATGGCCGATAATCAATCGGAATATGTAGTCAGGTACATTGGTGATGGCATTTTTAAACTCTTCCACAGCCTTTAAACGCTGTTGTTCACGACGTAATAAGATATCGGATTTTCTAGCTTCCTTTCTAACGACCCATGATATGACTAAACTTATAAGTAAACTTATGATAATGATAGCAATGATGATGGGTAAGGTAATGGTCTGGAAATAGGACGTACTCATCAACGTACATATAGCGATATTATCATCTAAAGCTGTAAAGCTTAACTTATAAGGCTTACCTCTGTGCATCACATCCATGTATCGAATATCATCAAGATTCTCTAAAGAAGGCTGACGAATATTAAAAGCAATAAACTCTTGATTGGTTAAGTTGCCATAAGTTACAATAGGCTCTATACGGGTGTTACTATTATTCTGGATATAGGATCGCCAATTGTGCATATCAATGATGCCAAATTTCTTAATGGATTTTATTTTATGACGATATTCGTCTAATAAGTTATCTAAGCGATTGGTGCTGCTAAGACTATAGGATTCTTCAGATGTGACAGCATTGATGATGTAGTTCTGTTCCCTATTAAAATAATAGGCATATTTATAATAATTCTTAACACCTTTTGTTTTATAATCAACATAAGAATAGGATTTTGGTCCTACCCAAAAATTATTAATGGCCACACCTTTTGAAAGGGTCACAGTGCCCTTTTTATAAAGCTGTAAAAAAGCTTCATTCCAGAATCCCCAACTGGTTGTTTTAATACCAATTTCTTCAGGATGGGTGGAACGGGCGATGGTAATCTCGTCTTTTTCATCTTTGTTAAAGATAGAAAGATGTGTAAGATTGTATTTATCCCGATAATGATATAACACGTTACTGGTGATTTTATTCAGAGGAACATCTATGAATTCTTGGCCAATACCCATTAATTTAATATAAAGCTCATCTTCTTCCTCCCGTTCTTCTTGATTGGCTATGCGGTAATTTTCTTCAATGGATACTTTTATGGTTGATGTAAACATGTTCATTAATTCATCTTGTTTGGCAATAATATTTTGCATCATGAGTACATAGGTTGTTACAAAAGTGGTTAGGATAATAATGAAAAAGATGAGGATTTGCTTCATTAATTTTGTCTTCACGATATGTGAAAGATACATCATACATTCCTCCTGCAAGAAGTAGTGATATAGACCTTATATGCGATATTATTATATCATATATTGTATTTTATTAATATAGATATTGTGTTAAATATGCCATAACACAACAAGGGGTTTAGATACTGTAGGTACGGCATATGTCATACAGATCAAAAATATGAAGAAGTTGTGTAACATACTATGGAAGTGACTGGAAAAGTGTTATAATAGAATCCTATATAAAGCTTGTTGATGTTAACGGAAACTATAAGTAAGTTAGCGTTAACTCACAGTCATTAAACCATGAATTATATTGGAGGGTACTGCATGCGTTTAGAGAATAAAGAAATGATTCAACAATATTTGAATACATATCATGAAGTGAAATCAGCTCTACGAAAAGAGATTTCCAATGAAACCATTAAAATCGTAGCACTACTTTATACCATCTCAAATCGGCCATTTCAAGATGAATTGTTTCAAGAAATTAGTGCCCGTATTAAGAGCAAGGTTGATTTTTCTGATTTGAATGGTGAGTTGCGCTATATACTATCAACCATCATCATACTCAAATACGATTACCCTTTTACCAAAATTAATCTTCTTTTTAGTAATCTTCAAATTGTCGATGAATTTGACCTCTATGTGAACCATCGGCTTTTTATCGCTTTTATGTTATTGGACGAAAGCAATGTCAAAAAGCGTCTGCAAGCAGCCAGTAATATTTTCTATGATATGCAAGACCATCATGCCTTCATTACAGGAGAAGAAGACTATGCTTTGTCCATTCTGCTTTCAGGATTAGATGATTCAAATGAAAATCTTATGAACCAGGTGGAGTACTATTACAAGCAGTTAGCCAAAGATTGCTTTAAAAGGGGGAATGCACTCCAACTTCTATCCCATGTCCTTACATTAATGCAATTAGATAATAAAGACGACGCCATTAAAACTTGTATATTTATGTATAAACGTATGCGCCATGAAGGGTTAAAGGTAAAAGGTGTTATGATGGGTCTATTTGGTCTTATCAGTGCTGTGATTAACTTTAATGATAATGATGCGGAGCTTTTTATCACCGAGTTCAAAGAGATCTATCAGTTCATGGGCAATACCAAATTCTTCAAAAAAAATAAAGTATATAATATGATTATTGCTATCCTTATTATGTTAGGTATTCATGATAAAAATCAACATACTTGTTATGTCATTGGACAAGGGAATAAACAAATAAGTTTAGATTATGCTTTAGTTGCGGCCATTCTTATTGAAGGTATTCTTTATTAGCTATACGGAAAATATTAGAAAAGCAAAGTGGCTCTTGATTTTTTTTTCATTATCATGTAAAATTTGTGTGAAATTAAATGTAATTACATATATCCCGTATAAATCTGGAAATAGGGTCCAGACGTTTCTACAAACTGCCGTAAACAGTTACAGGCTACGTGATTATTAGTGTATGAGTGTGCTTTGCCGTAAACCATAATCTGTTAATAAATCTCTATGGATTATCTTATCTATTGCTAATGGTCACAGCAATAGCTTAATGGCGTATAGCATGCATTTTATCATATGATTAATAACCTTGCCTGTATTGGTAAGGTTTTTTTGTATGATGATGCCAAGTATGCGAATGCTTGAGACAATTGAGAGGAAGACTTGTACATGGAATATTTAAAGGACAGAATAAGGAAAGATGGTCGAGTAGAAGGTAAGGATATATTGAAAGTGGATTCTTTTCTCAATCACCAAATAGATGTAGCATTAATGAATGCTATAGGGGAAGAGTTTTATCAGCGGTTTAAGGATCATGGTGTAACAAAGATACTTACTATTGAAGCATCAGGCATTGCCATAGCAGCTATTGTGGCTCAGTATTTTAAAGTGCCCATGGTCTTTGCAAAAAAGACAGAATCACGTAACTTAGATGCAGAAACCTACGAGAGCAGCGTGTACTCCTTTACAAAAGATAAAACCTACAAAATTAGGGTATCCAAAAAATATATCCAAGAAACGGACCGTATTCTGATTGTGGATGATTTTTTAGCCAATGGTAAAGCAGCTAATGGACTCATTGATATCGTTGAGCAATCTGGTGCTACTCACTGCGGTGTGGGTATTGTCATTGAAAAAGGGTTTCAAGATGGCGGAAAAATATTAAGAAACAAAGGTGTGAATGTCCAATCACTTGCTATTATCGACCGTTTTGAAAATCAGAAAGTTATCTTTGCTTAAAAGTCGTTGATTGACATAATATGGGGCTGACTCCTAATAGAATTATACTGGTATAAGTCATTGTTGATGATAATACATGACCATATTAGCTAAAATTGTTTGAAATAGAAGGCTAATACCCATTGAGCATAAAAGGTATTAGCCTTACCATAAGGCGCATCAAGAAAAGTGACATAACATAATCTGAATTTAATTTGAGGTTATGGAATAGTCACTTTTTATGTGTGAATATATATAAAATTTAAGATCAAAAATGTTGAAATATTATAGAATGTGTTATATATTTATTATATGTAAAAAAGGACTTAAACCTTTATAGGGTTAGGAAGAAAAGTTTATAAGGGTAGTTATATTGTATCATTGAAGGGTTAACAAATGGTTAACTTGTCTTATCTATGATATAATATAAAATATAGGATAAAAGGTGTGTATGTCTTAGACAACGTATAATATTCATACCAAGAGTAAAGAAGGGGTAGTTATGGAAAATACGGTTTTAATTATAGAAGATGAAGCGATTATGAGAGAATTGATAGCGGTTGCCTTTAGAGATTATGGTTACCATGTCCTTGAAGCTGCAGATGGACTTGAAGCATTAGAAATATTCGATGAAAACCATATCGATTTGGTGTTGCTGGATATTGTTATGCCCAAATTGGACGGATGGTCCGTATGCAGAAGAATAAGGTCTAAATCAGATGTCGCCATTATTATGCTGACATCACGAGATGATGATGAAGATCAATTATTAGGATTTGAGTTAGGAGTAGATGAATATGTCATTAAACCCATTAATATCCAAGTACTCCTAGCTCGAAGCAATCGGCTCTTAGAAAGACTGGCCACGACAGATGACAAACTCAAAAATATTATTCAAAAATCGGGAATTACCATTGATAAGGATGCATATTCTGTAAGAGTGGACAATATAAAAGTTGATTTTGCGCCAAAAGAATATGAATTGCTTCTATATCTTGTGGAAAATGAAGGGCGTGTGTTAACAAGAGAAAAAATATTAGATACCATATGGGGGTACGATTATTTTGGGGATTACCGGGTTGTGGATACCCATATCAAAAAGATTCGGAAGAAATTGAAAGATAAATCCACTTACATAAGAACCGTTGTTAGGGCAGGTTACAAATTTGACACAAATTAATAAAACCCCTTGTGGAAGCTAACTGAATATGAGATACTAGAAAAAAGTGGTATTCAGTGGTTCTTGAATACATACAGAAAATTTTCTGGATAGAGAGAAAGGATTATAGCACCCTATGAAGATTAAACTGGATTATGGGTATATGAAAAAGATAAAATATATAACCCTTGGCTTTGTCATTATCTATATCATATACCTTGTCATAACAGAAATTGGCGATGTTATGGATGGTCTCTCCTCTGCTTTTTCTATTACTGTTAAGACGTTATCGCCCTTTTTATGGGGATTAGTTATTGCATATCTGCTTAACCCATTAGTTCGCTATTTTGAACGCATCATAGGAAAAATACGTATAGGTAAAAAATGGAGTAGGAATCATCCTAAACAAAGAAGAGCCATTATCAGAGGATTAAGTCTTGTCATAACCCTTGCGTTTATTATCGCGGTTATTGTTTTATTGTTTAATAGTGTCTTTGTGATGATTAATGGTAGTTTTCAAAAATTTGAATTCACCTCATTTCTTGAAGAGATTACAACCCGATTTGCAAATTATACCAAGGAATTAGAAGGGTTAGAAGGAAAACTTGAGATGATGGGATTGACAGCTAATATATCCCAAGCTATTGAAGACCTTTTAGGTAATTTGGTCACACAGATTCAGACCATCCTCGGTAGTTTAACCAACCGTCTTACCACCATTGGCCGTTATATCATTGATATTTCCTTTGGTTTTGTCTTTGCTTTTAACTTTATTATGAACCGTGAATATTTTAATGGTCTAGTTGAGAATGCTTTAAGGCTCTTATTCAACAATAAAAAGAAGAATAGCTTAAAAGAAATAGCTGGAGAAATCAATGTGGTTTTCCTAAGTTTTATTCGGGGTAAAATCATTGACTTAACGCTACTAAGTTTAGTAACGGTACTATCCTTAGTGATTATTAATTTTAAATATGCATTTATTGTAGGTACTTTTGCAGGTTATACCAATATTATTCCTTATCTTGGTACATGGATTGGTATTGTTCCAGCTGTCATCATTGCTCTCGTTACAGGTACTTGGCAGCAGGCTGTATTTGTGGGTCTATACATTGTTGTTATCCAACAAATCTACTACATCATCGTCAGTCCTAGGATTCAAGGGAAAAGTGTTGGGATGCACCCCGTATTTATACTCCTTGCCATGTTTGTATTTACCAAATTCTTTGGTATTATGGGTATGATTTTATCCATCCCAATGGGTGGTATTGTGAAGATATTCTTAAATAGATGGGTTAAGAAACGACAGGAGCGCAAAAGCATTAAACTGATTCAGTTAGAAAAAACATAATTGCAATTGAGACAAAAAGAGGATACAATATAGGTTAGGGGTTCTTACACAAACAAAGCTTAGAAAAGAGAACAATACAATAATAGCAATGACGCTGGCTTAATATGGAGGGCTTGTGAATGTATAAGAATTATGTATTTAACCTATATGGCACATTAATTGATATTAAAACCAATGAAGAAAAAAGTGAGATTTGGGAGAAATTAGCGATTTACTTGGGGTATAATAGTGCGCACTATGATAATCAGGAATTAAAAGAGAGTTTCGACAAAATTGTTAAGAAACTCATTAAGAAAAACGATCATTATGAATGTCCAGATTATCAAATTGAGGATGTATTTTTTAAACTTTACAAGGACAAGGGTGTAAAGCCAAAGAAAAAGGCAAAATTTGCTGCTAAAACCTTTCGGTTATTATCCACGGATTCTATTAAGCTCTATGATGGTGTTCTTGATGTCATGGAACAATTAAAAGCCCAGGATAAGAAAATCTATCTTTTATCCAATGCACAGAAAGCCTTTGCTAATTCAGAAATGAAATATCTAGGCATTAAAAAATTGTTCGACGGTATTTGCATATCATCCGATGTAGGTATTCGTAAACCGGATACAAAATTCTACGAATACTTCTTTGAAAAGTATGATATTAGACCAGAAGAAACAATCTTTGTTGGAAACGATGCTATTGACTTAAAAGGTGCAAGCAATATGGGCATAGATTCCATGTATATTCACACCAATTTATCACAAGGTAATGCGGAAGATGTACCATCTAAATACAAAATATTGGATGGGGATATACGAAAACTTTGTGATATAATAAAGTAGACGCATTCAATCACATAGTAAGCAGTTATGCAGCATGTATAGCGATATAGTACCATTAAAAAAATTGGGTAGGTGATGGATCATGAAAAAACTTTATAAATCCAGAACGGACAGAAAAATTAATGGTGTGTGTGGAGGCATTGCGAGATACTTAGATGTTGACTCTACAATTGTTCGTGTTATATTTGGAATTGGTATCTTATTTGGATTTGCAGGTTTATGGGCATATCTCATTTGTTTGTTAATTATGCCAGAAGAACCCATAGCGTAACACATATCAAAAGACAAATAGGGCTGTATCCTGCATATTTTATTGTAAAATATGTAAGGTACAGCCCTTCATGCGTATTAGACACCTTTACAACCCGGTCTTATACCAAAATCCCTATCATAGTCCATGATAGCAAAAGAGAGTTCTTCAAAATGTTCTTTTTCTTCAGTAGTAATTTCTGTGTATACCTCAAAAACATCTCGATATTTACCATGTTTCACTACATCTTCATAGAGAATAATCGCTTCAAGTTCCCCTTTAATATCGCTGCGTATAGCACCTGGAATGTTTATTTTGGTGGCTGATTTTAAGGAATAGCAGTTTGTAAAATCAATATTGATATGTCCCTTTGTCTCTTCATAAAGTTTTAACTGCACAGGATCATATTTCCGAAGTAATTCAGAAAACATGGAGAAATGCCTTATTTCCTCATCACGAATATGCTTCCATAATTTAACCATTGGAGGACAGGATGTATTATTAATATGATAGTTGTATTGATTAATGGCTACAATCTCGGAAATGAGGGATTCACGAATAAAATTAGTAATCTTAGAGGGTATACCTTGAGGCTGACCTTCAGTTGTATAACTCATAGCGGACACCTACTTTTTTGTATGTTCAATTAAGTGTATTCACATACCTGTTAAAATATGAGCATAATGCCCATTAGAAAAGGTATTCCTGTATTGACTCCTGTAGCATGATAAAGTACAATGGATATGGAGTTGAATGCTTAATAAACCTAGCATAAAACAAGTCATAAGGGTTCATGTAAAGTGTGCAGCACAAAAGAGGAGGATATAAAATGAATAAAAAGAACAATGGTGTATGGGTAGATGGCATACAATCGGCGTTAGTAGCATTCTTAATCATGCTGGGTATATCACTGGTTTTATCCATTGCAATTAATTTTTCCATATATGAACGGTTTAATGAACTGATGTCAGGTACCTTAGGTGACTATAAAGGTGCTAACATCAGCAGTATTTTGAAAATAACCATTATGATATTTAACATGTCTTTGTTTAATGCAGTGGGTGAATTGCGACTAGGGATCATTGCACTGGCAGCTGTACCTGGTATTGCATTGTGGATCAGTAACAAACGGGTGAATGACAATGGTATATTAAATATCTATAAATTAAAAGTCTATGGTATAACAGCCATTGTACTTGCTATCCTGCAGTTTTTAATATCCTTTATTACAAAAGGTGAGTTGGTGGAAGGACTGAACATTAATTTTGCATCCTTACGTAATGGGATATCCACCATGATCATTATCTATCTTTTGCAATTGTTTGTGTTAATGAATACCAAATCCAAGGGAAAAACATTTGATGGTATTAAAGCTTTTCGTCATACCTATCGGACACTAGCCATTATAGGAGCTGTTATTGGCATATTGGCCATGGTCTTTGGTTTACAATCCTTACACGATGAGATTATTTTATTGCTGTTTGTCATTATTTTCGCATTACCTAATGTGGTGGTATATTCCTTCTATTATATGTCTGGATTAACCATGGCATTTAATGAAGAGCTACGAGGTGGGCTGAACTATCTAGGTATCGATCCTACATTCCAAAATATGGTCTATGTACGTTATGGTGCCGTACTTGTTTTCGTGATTGTTCTTGTAATTTTTACCCTTAGAATGAAAAAAGACGACTATTTCTACATCAATACATTTATCTATTCTGTTGTGACAGGGATATTCTTCGGTGTTCTTGGGTATTGTTCAAGTATTTATATGACAAACATACCTGCTGTTGGTAACATAGAATTTCGTGTCAGCCATTATTTCTTATCCGGTTTTATACCTTTTGCAGGTATATGGCTGATTGCAATCATCTATTATTTTGTAAAGAGAATGAAAACGATCATACAACAGTAACATCCTTTCATGAATAAATAGGCTATCCCATAAATGACTTTTATGGGATAGCCTTTTCTATATCCTATTCATAGAGTTTAGCCATATAATACTCATCCACCAATTCCCCATCTACCATAAGGGATTTTACTTTGGTGCCTTCCATTGTAAAACCCATTTTTTGATACAGATGGATACCCGGTTTATTATGGGTCATCACTGTTAATTCAATTCTTATGATATGGTGTTCTCTTGCCCAACTATCCATCTCTTGGAATAACCGTTTTCCCAAACCTTGACCTTGATAAGCACTCAGAATACCTACCACAAGGTAGGCACTGTGTTTTATGCGATTGGCAAAACCTATTTCCAATGCAAGGAAGCCTCCAATACAATGCTTCGTTGTATCTTCTATGATTAAGATAAGTGACCCTGATTTTAGACTATCCTCAATCTTTACTTTCATTTCCTGTACAGTGGTTTTTCGCTCACCTGGCTCATACATCATATTTTTCGTTTCAGAATCTAATTGTTGCAACATCTTTAGGTAACGTTCAGCATCATCTATGCGAATGGGTCTAATGGTCATGATGGAAACCTCCTATGATTATCTTTTTCTTAGCTATTATACTTGAATAAGTTGGCTTATTCAAGGATGAAGTAACCTTAAAACCCAAAGCCATCCACATACAGATGGTTTTGGGTTTTCTACATTGAGAGAATATTGTCTTTCATAAGAGAATATACTTTCATAACGGCATATATGATTCTACGAAAGAGGTGATCAAGTCTTCATGAACAGTGTCATAACAATCTACATAGAACGATGGGATTTTTTTAAGGATTTGTTTGTACAACATGTTGCACTGACCATGACCGCTGTGAGTATCATCACGGTAATCGGTATTACCACAGGCATTCTCATGACAAGAAATCGTTATATAGCAGGTGTGCTATTGGCTGTCACTAATTTTCTCTACACCATACCATCCATTGCACTTTTTGGTTTTCTAGTGGCCATTACAGGTATTGGAAACAAAAGTGCCATTACAGCTCTCACCATATATGGTGTGTTACCCATTATTCGCAACACCTATGTGGGCATCATGGAAGTGGATGAACAAACCATAGAATCCGCTATAGGTATGGGAAGCACAAGAAAACAACTGCTTTTCAAAATTCAATTGCCTCTTGCACTACCTGTTATCATTACTGGATTTCGTACCATGGTGATTATGACCATTGCACTTGGAGGGATTGCGTCCTTCATTGGTGCGGGGGGATTAGGTGTAGCTATATGGAGGGGTATTACCACCAATTTTCCGCAAATGACCATTGCAGGAAGCTTATTAGTTGCTCTATTAGCCATTGTAACGGACTTGGTATTAGGCTATATTGAAAAAATAATGCGTAAACGAATATTAGGATCAGAAGGAATGGGAGGTCATGTACATGTGTAAAAAGCTATTGATCATGGTATTAATATGCAGTCTTATAAGTTGTGTTACAGGATGTAAAAAAGATGAAAAGAAAGTGGTCATTGCCAGTAAACCCATGACAGAACAATTAATTATAGTGGAAATGCTGACAAAACTTATTGAAGAAAAGACAGATATACAAGTGGAACAGAAGATGAGTATTGGGGGAGGCACCTCCAATATTCACCCAGCCATGGAAAAAGGTGACATTGATCTTTACCCAGAATATACAGGGACGGGATGGTTATTTGTTTTAAAAGAACCATTAATCAAAGACCCTGAAGAACTCTACGAAGCAGTCAAAAAAGGGTATGCTGAGACCTATAACATCACCTGGCTTGACTTATACGGTTTTAACAATACCTTTGGATTAGCCATTAAGGAAGCATTAGCAGATGGTCATGATATAGAAACCTATACGGATTTAGCTAAAGTAAGTGATAAGTTATCATTTGCAGCAGAGTATGACTTTTTTGAACGTGAAGATGGTTACCCTGGACTTGTAAGTGCCTATGGCTTTCAGTTTAAAACCATATCAGAAATTGATATCGGCTTGAAATATCAGGCTATAGGAGAAGATGAAGTGGATGTCATTAATGTCTTTTCGACAGATGGGCGGTTAAAAGAAGTAGGTCTGGTTGTTCTTGAAGACGATCAATACTTTTTCCCCAATTATGCGGCCACAACCATTGTCCGTCAGGAGATTCTAGAAAAATACCCAGAATTAGAAGAGGTTCTTAATACATTAGGCGGTCAGATTAATAATGAAGAAATGATTCAGATGAATTACCTTGTGGAGATTGAAAAACAAGAACCGAAACAAGTGGCAGTGGACTTTCTAGAAAAGAAAGGACTCTTACCATGATTGATATTGAATTCAAGGAAGTATGTAAACATTACAACAAAGGCCATCAAGTCATCAACAACCTGAGCTTACAGATTGAACAGGGGGAGTTCGTGACACTTTTAGGACCATCCGGTTGTGGTAAAACCACCTTGTTAAAAATGGTAAATAAACTGATTAAACCTGATGACGGCCATATATGGGTTAAGGGAACATCCATTCATGATTGGCATACCACTGCCCTTAGACGTGGTATTGGCTATGTCATTCAACAGATTGGTCTCTTTCCCCACATGCGGATTAAAGATAACATAAGCTATGTACCCATGATCAATAACATGACCAAATCATTTCGAGAAAAACGAGCAAGAGAACTGGTTCATCTGGTGGGATTAGAAGAAGATATGCTGGAACGTTATCCAAGAGAACTCAGTGGCGGGCAGAAACAGAGGATAGGGGTGGCTAGAGCATTGGCTGCTGACCCAGATATCATCCTTATGGATGAACCTTTTGGAGCCGTTGATGAAATAGCAAGAACCAAATTACAAGAACAGTTAAAACACATTCATCAACAACTGGGAAAAACAATCTTATTTGTTACCCATGATATTAGTGAAGCCCTTAAACTGGGTACAAGAATTGTACTTATGCATAAAGGTCAGATTGAGCAAAGTGGTATCAAGGAGGAACTTATATTTCAGCCTAAAACACCTTTTGTAAAGGATTTCTTAGGGTTGAAGGGCTTTAAAGCAGCTCTTAATGAAGGCATCATGGAACAAATCTATGGGGATATTTTAACAGGTGATACCAGTATGCAGGCGTTCTATGATCAGATTAATACAAGGATATCTTAGAAATCAGCATAGAGATGGCTTGACATGTTTTAGAAATAATCGTAACAGGATTGTAAATTGAATAATGACCATGGTAGGTGTATACTGTTATGGAAGTATGCACCTTGCATAAGCCTTGAGCTTTAAGATTCTTAGGTATAAGCCCATGACCACGTAATCGTAGTGCTAGGGAATACCAAGTTTTTAGGCCTTATAGGGATAAAAAACAACCTAATGGGTTATATATCTAATAAGCCTTAATGCGAATGAATCATTAAAATGAGGTGTACGAATGAATAAGAAAATGATCTATCTAGCCCTATGGATAGGCTGTATCGTAACCGTATGTCTATTGCTCTATTACCCTAAGTTTGTAGGGGTAGGGGATAACAGTGATTTTGATAGAGTCATGAAGCCTATTGGGTTGAAAGTAGATGTGGATAAAAAATATGATTATGCCCAGAGTACTTTTGCGTATAATCGGGAATGGTATAATCTAGGTGAACATCTATCCTTTATTAGCAGTCCAGATATTAAAGTGGATCATCCCTATCATTCCACACAATTTATAGTGTTAAAAATAGCTGGATTTATCAACGGGTTTTATCAATATATGACCCAAGGTGTGATTAATACCTTTGAGATATGGACCCTAGCCATATTGTATATGGGCATATTTGGCTTGGCTGTCTCGGTTTTTATCAGGAGTATACCCCTAAAAAACACCTGGGCTAAAACTTTATTGTCCATACTCTTTATTGGGATATTTTTTGACAAGGGCTATATCTTATACTTTAATAGCTTTTACGGTGAACCCCTTATTCTAGTGTCCTTCTTACTCTATGTTGCTAGTACCTTAGTCATACTAAAAGAAGAAAGGGTTCATGGTCTATGGTACGTCCTGAGCTTTCTTGCAGGAGGCCTGTTTATCGGTGCAAAAGTTGCCAATATACCCCTTGGGGTACTGATGATATGTTTTGCACTATTGCTTTATTGGAAGAAAAAGGACAAGTCCATTAGACGCATCATCATCTTAGGGAGTGTGTGCTTGTTTCTCACATCCCTTTACTTTTACACAACAGTACCTGAGTGGATGAATCATTATAATCGTTACCATGCTGTTTTTTATGGTATCTTAAAGGATTCGCCACATCCTATAGAAGACTTAAGAGATTTAGGTATAGACGAGCAATATGTGACCCTAAAAGACACCCATGCTTACATGGACCATGGGGAATATGATATCCATAGTGATGCTTTTTCTGAAGCAGTCTATGATCGAGCAACACCTTTAAGAGTCAGCATTTACTATCTTACTCACCCTAAGAGGTTATGGCATAAGATGCAAGTGCTTGCACGATCAAGTACCATCATACGGCCGCCTTATGTGGGGAATTATTTAGAAGAGGATCATGGAGAACGTTTGGTATTCGATAGGCGATTCAGCAGTTGGGAAACACTGCGAAAGAAAACCCACCCTTATGCACTGTTGATGGTGATGGTGATCGGTTTACTCTATAGCATAACCAGTGTTCTAACCTACAGAAAATACCCTTCTGAATCCAATGGGTTATTGGTGTTAGCATTTCGCATCATGTTATTGTTGTTTGCCATGAGCCAGTTTATACTCCCAGTGATTGGTAATGGTGAGGCAGATCTTGTGAAGCATATGTTCTTATTTAATATGATAGTGGACATGTTGATTATCTTGACGGTTATGGATAGCATAAGATGGTTGGAAAAAAGATATTATAAACCCTTAATTGTATTAATAGGAGGCTTATTTAGTCTTGTGATTATCATTCATATGTTTACGAATGAAAAGTCACCTGCCATCATAACCATGGGCCGCTTTAACAACAAACCTATTCACTGGGAGGTTCTAGAGCAGACAGGTAATGACTATCTCATAGCAGCAAAGGACATTGTGACCTTTAGAACCTTTGATGAACAGCTTAATAGATGGCACACATCCACACTGCGTCAATGGTTAAACAGTGATGAAAAAAATGGATTTCTATATGGATTTACTGAAGATGAAAAAAGACGTATACAAGCCATTAATCGAAAAACGATTCTAGCTCTACCTTTTAAAGAACAGGCGGATGAGGGTTCAAAACCTTTTTACTGGTACCCTGTCCCAGGTGATGTGAGACAGAATTATTTTGAGGCCTACGGCAACATTAACCTAGAGAAAGTTTTTATATTGGGGGTATGGGAATATGAAGCCTATGATTTATCCCATCAAAAAGGACATCCCTATTGGTTACGAACACCTTATGCCAACAATGATATGGCAAGAATTGTTGATACAGATGGTTTTGTGTACCATAAAGGGGTCCATGAACCGTCCATTGGCGTTGTGCCATGTATGGTTATAACCATAACGAAATAAGCATAAGTAATACCATCCATGAGCGGTTCAATGAAGCATGAAAAAATGGAAAGGTCAGATTCTAATGATTTTTTAATGAAAAAATCTCTATTTGATTTATAATAGAAATGAGTGGGATGTTATAAACATGTTATTGGGTAACGACGAAGGATAAAATCGTTAGACATTCAGCATGACAATAAGGAGGAGAGATACATGAATCTTGCTATAGTCATTCCTGTCTACAACGAGTCAGATGCTATTTATAATAATTTTACGATGATATACAATAGTCTTGATAAGGCAGGTATACCATGCCATTATATGTTAGTGGATGATGGTTCCACAGACCAAACCTGGCTAGAAATAAGTCGGTTAAAAGAACAATATCCTCATGTATCGGCTATTCGGTTTGCTAGGAATTTTGGTAAAGAAATGGCCATATGTGCAGGACTGGATCATATTGAAGGAGACCGTTATCTTATTATGGATTCCGACCTTCAGCATCCACCAACCTGTGTAAGAGATATGATGCGCTTAATGGACAAAACAGGTGCAAATATTGTGGATGGGATTAAGCAAAAAAGAGGAAAAGAATCAAGGCTCTATCGGTCCATAGCCAAGCGATTTTATGGTTTATTAAAGACCGCTACAGGACTAAATATGGATAATTCATCGGATTTTAAACTTATTGATGAGCGTGTGGTGGATGCTATCCGACAATTTCGAGAGAGTAATCTGTTTTTTAGAGGTGTTGTGGATTGGGTAGGTTTTCAGCGGACGGCTTACTATTTTGATGTAGAAGACAGACAGGAAGGTGAGACAAGCTTTTCCACGTTTAATTTAATGAAATTAGCCTGTAATGCCATTTTGTCCCATACCAGTAAACCCCTCTATTTAACCATTGTAGGCGGTGGTATATTTCTAATATTTGCATTGATATTAGGGGTACAAACATTGGTGAATTATTTTATGGGCAATGCCATTAGCGGCTTTTCCACAGTCATTGTATTATTATTGATGATTGGTTCCATGATTATGTTATCCTTGGGCATTATCGGTATCTATATATCACGTATCTATGACGAAGTGAAGCAACGGCCAAGATACATTATATCCGAATCAGCTAATGAAAAAGAAATGAAGGCAGGAAGATTATATGAACCGATATATACAACGATTAAAGAAAATAATGGTTAATCCAACCTATCAGAAAATGATACGTTATGTGATCATTGGGGGCTTAACGACTTTGGTAAGCTTTGGTTCAAGCTGGGTGATGGTATATCCTCTACGGATGAATCCTAATCTAGCCAATACGTTATCCATTGTCTTAGCCATACTTTTTGCTTACATAACCAATAAGCGATACGTCTTTAAAAGTAAGTGTGATTCCTATAGAGAAGTGGCAATAGAAGGTTTTCGCTTCTTTTCATCAAGAGTTATCACCATGCTCATCGAAATTGGCGGTGTATTTGTTTTAAACACCCTTTTGCAGATGGAATTTATGTTATCGAAAGGTTTCATGAACGTGATTGTCTTAATCTTGAATTATGTGTTTTCACAGTTCCTTATTTTTAGAAAAAGCACGTGTTAATAGATGTTTCACCTAGATGAGAAGGGAGCGTATTATGTCATTACAAAAGAAGGGGTTGGTGGATCGTTATGGGCTTATGTCCATAACAATCTTTGTGTTTATAGGTGCTTATATGATAAGCAGTTATGTCCGTCTCTATGGAGACGATTTTTTCTATTCGGTTTTTACCACAGGTGATTTTGATTATTTTATTAGCCGGCATATGGATCATTATGCACGTGCCAATGGTCGTGTCATCGTTCACCTGTTAGCAACAGGTTTTTTAGGTATTGATTCCATATACTGGGTCCTATGTAATGCTGTCATGTTAGCTGGGATTGTCTATTTTGGGGCAAAAACAGCTTGTTATACGGCACATGATGAGCAGGGTAAGGTAATAAGTGGAGGTCTCATCATGGCTGTTGCCATAGGGTATCTTAACCCCCATCTGACCCGTCAAAGTGTTTATTGGTTAACAGGGTCTTTTAACTATGTTTATCCACTGTTTATGCTGTTGATATACTGGTATTTTTTAAATAAGACCTTCTATGGACGTCATTATAAATGGTATGTGCCCCTCCTTGCATGCCTATCAGCAGCAACCGTAGAGCAGGGGAGCTTAATGACTTTTGGGCTAACCCTTTTGGTATGTTTAGACCTTGTTATGATGAGAAAATATAAATGGAATACATGGATGACCATCACGTTATTAGCAGCGGCTATTGGTATGTTAACGGTGATTTGTTCGCCAGCTGTGCTCTTAAGAGCATCCATAGAAGACGCACCTCGACAAGGATTTATAGAACTGTTGAAGTACAATATGAAGAGTCAAGGTTTTATGTTTTTATTCTCCAAGTATATGGCACCTTTTCATGTCTTATCTTTAGGGGCTGCATGGGGTGTTATTATAACGTTGCAAAAGAAAATTGCCCATAAGTTTTTATGGTTTAAGGCAGTTGTCTATGTTGGAGGTGGTCTGGCAAGTCTAGGGTTACTCATTCATTTGTATGCCTTTAAATTGCTGCATTACCCAACGTATAGTCACCTTCTTAGAGATTTCATATACTTAGGTGTAGGGGTAGGCTATCTTTTTACCCTGCTATATGGGGCTCTTTTGGTGTATCGCTACAAGTGGATTAAACATTATACCGTACCCATTATCGCCCTGATTTTAGCATTTGGGTCCCAAATCATGATGCTTGTTTCCCCTGTTTATGGACCACGAAATTTAATATTTGTCATCTTTATGCTGGCTCTCTATGGGGCAGCTCTCATTCCACACTTGAACTCCAGAGGATTGACAGGTGTTATCGGTGTTATATTGTGTCTTATCATGGAAGTGCCATGGTTATTACCTCTTGCTGTAACGGGTCTTGTGCTCACCCTATGGATGCATAACCATCAGGCTAATAGCTATAGAAAAACAGGTATCATCATAAGCTATATAAGTCTGGTTCTATTGGCTATGGCCTTGATGAAACCAACGGTAGAAGGGTACCAAGATAATGCCATAACATACGATGAAAATCTTGCAAGGGTTGATGAATATAAAAACAGTGGGCAAAAGGTACTTATGCAGCACATGTTCAAAGAAGATACCTATGGATGGGTCATGCCCTATCATAATGATTACTATGAGCCATATTATAAAATATATATGGATGTGGATCACAATACAGAGATAGAATGGGTTAATGGAGGAATAGAAAAATAGATAAAAAGAAAGTAAGGAAATTCTCATATGTTTTCATGAACATATCATTTTTTCCAGCAAAAACCACTAGACTCAATGTTGTCTAGTGGTTGAGTTATATGCTTATATGTCTTAATTTTTATTTTGCTCTACCTCTTGAATGGCTTCATACATCTCTTCATAACATGTACAGCGGCAGATGTTGGACGTCATCCATTCCTTTATAACATCTTCTTTTGGGTGAGGGTACTTATGAAAGAGTCCCTCTATATTCATGATGAATCCAGAGGTGCAGTAACCACATTGAAAAGCCAAATATTTCATGAAAGCATCTTGTACAACCGTATCTTTTAGGCCTTCTATGGTTGTGATGTGATGACCCACTGCTTCAACGGCAAGCATAAGGCATGATTTCATAGGTTGGCCATCAATCAGTATGGTACATGCGCCGCAATTACCCTGAAGACATCCCGGTTTCGCACCAGTTAAACCAAGTTCTCTCCGTAATACGTCCACCAGTATATCACTAGGCTGTATGCTAACGTTAAAAGACGCACCATTCACTTGAAGCGTTATAGTACAGTTGCTTTTATAATATTTCATTCTACTCACCTTCCAACTGGGTTAGTGCTTCCACTAACTGCTGTTTTAACACAAACTTTTTGTAAGGAGCCGAACCCTGTAAATTGGACACGATGCTACAGGGGATATTATGAATGGCCCGGTCAACCCTTTTATTTAGGGGTAAGGTATCATCATTTAACGCATCTTCCACTTGACGGGAACGAAAAGCATTTTTACAGACGGCACTAAAAGCAGCTTTTAGTTTACCTTGGTCCTTTACCAACGAAAGTCCAATCAAAGGGTAACCAAATTCACCAATTTTCCGTAGTTTTTGTGTGTAATAAGGAAGATTTAGAACCCTTCTTGGTATGATAAATTGAACAATTAAATCCCCTGGCTGCAAGTGTAATCCATTATTATAAACCTCTAAAAAAGGTTCGTTTCGGATGCCTTCTTGATTAGCTATGATGACAGTTGTATCACTGATAAAAAAGGGAATAACAGCGTTTTTAAATGGTATCTTTCCACATAAATTGCCACCAATGGTAATTTTATTTCTAGAGGTATGGTCCGCTACAAAGGGACAAGAGTCACTTAAAAGAGGAAAAACGTCTGTGTTAGCAATGAAGGTTAGCGTATTGGCTGCACCAATATAAAGGGCATCATCATCTAAGGTAAATATCTTGAGTTCAGGAATCTGATTAACAGCGATAACCGCATCAAATTCAATTCTATTTTTATCCGCAAATGTAAGGATTTCGGTACCACCATTAAAATATAACACGCGTTTTCCATTAAGGGATAAGAGGCCATACAAATCCACAGCTTCCTCAATGGTATCGCATACATAATAATCAAAACTAAACCCGATCATGGTGTCCCTCCTTATTCTGCCATAATATTTCTGGCGTGAGAGGAAGTGTATTTAACTGTATGTTTAATGCATGGGACAGAGCATTGCTCAACGCAGCAGGCATACCGATGACACCATGTTCGCCAATACCACCTGCGCCATATGGACCATCTGCTCCTGGTGTTTCTACGAATTCTACAGTATATTTATCCACTTCTCCATAGCGTATAATTAAGTAAGTACGCAAATTATCATTCAAGGTAATGCCTTCATTGGTTCGGTAGAACTTTTCTCTAGAAGCAAAACTTAGTCCCATGTTCATCCCACCTTTAACCTGCCCTATAGCAAGAGCTGGATTGATGATCTTGCCAGCATCAATGACGGTATAGGCTTGATGTATTTTATACCGGTAGGTGCGAAGATTAATTTCCACTTCTACAGCCTGAGCCGCAACGGTCCATTGGGAGGCTGGATTCCCTTTCCCTGTATTTTTGTTAAGTGGTGTTAACCCATTGACGATATCTGTACCACTTCCGATGATTTCTCCCATAATACTGTTTCCATTAGGAAATGAATATCCCAGTACAAGGTCTTTAAAAGCTATATGTATGGCAGGATTTGTTTTTACATAGATGTTTTCATCTTTCATGACCAGCTGTTCTTTGCTATGGCGCAACACAAAAGAAGCCCGTGAAAGCAGTTCATCTTTTACCTGTTGTGCCGCTCGGAGGGTAGCATTTCCACACATAAACATACCCCGACTTGCAGCGGTTTTCCAATCATGAGGAGCAGAGGAGGTATTGGCTGCAAAATCCACATGAACCTTATGATAGGGTATGGTTAATACTTCCGATACAATCTGTGCTAATGCAGATTTTGTGCCTTGCCCGATGTCGATTAATCCACATATTAAGTTCACACTGCCATCTCGCATAAAAGTGAGAACAGTGCCTGTTACGCAATCCGTTGGTACGGAAAATGATTTCCAAAAACAAGCAATTCCCCGAGTAAGAATGGTATCTTTTCCCGTTTGGATAATCTTCTGATTATCCCATTGAAGGGTATCTTTTAATTTGTCGATGCATTGGCGTAGGTTTCCCACTTTGCCTATAAGTGTCGTATCCGTTGGTGTTGTATCCTCTTGTTGTATAGCATTGATGTATCGAAGCTTTAATGGGTCCATGTGCAATTTTTTGGCTAATACATCCATGGCCCTTTCAACGGCATAGGTCATTTCAGCATGACCGAAACCACGATAGGCTGTAGCAAAGGTATGATTGGTGTAGAGGCAGTAAGAGTCACAATAGACATTATTAATGTTATAGGGTCCTGTACAGTTTTGGGCAGCAGCACGAGCGATCACAATGGCTTTGTCTGAATAAGCACCCCCATCAAAGTAAAAAACCCCATGGTAGGCTTTTAGTTGTCCGTCCTTTGTTGCACCAAGGCGTATTGTTGCCGTTAGCCCTATGTGAACGGCACAAGTAATCATATCTTCATCTCTTGGTAATAGCAGCTTAACTGTTCTTCCATTAACAGCTTTGGACGCCAGATAACAAAGACATTCAATAATAACAGGGGTTTTGCCTCCATATGCTCCCCCTACAAAAGGAACTGTTACATTTACTTTGTTTTCGGGTACGTCAAAAAATTTGGAAATATATTCCTTTATGACAAAGGGACCTTGGCTGGAAGAGTGAATATTGACTTGACCATCTGCTTGAATATTACAATAGCAACAATGTGTTTCCATGGGTGCATGATCCGATTGGGTAAAAGAAATAGAGTTTTCCACAACCACATCACAGGTATGAAATGCTTCCGTACCCTTGCGAATTTTTTGTAAGTTGGCGATGTTTGTATTGGGTATGGGGAATACGTCTTTTATTTCAGCTTCCGTGACACTTCTTTTATATTCACCCAAATAAGGGTGTAGCACAGGATAGTTAGGATTAAGGGATTCTTCAATGCTATTAATCACTTTAAGAGGTTTATAATGAACCTTAATCTTGGATGCAGCATTTTTGGCATGAGCATCTGTATCGGCTACGACAATAGCAACAGGTTCGCCATAATAGCGTACCTTATCAATGGCAATGACAGGTCGGTCAACGATAATGGGTCCAGTTATTATAGGATATTCCCGGCCAGTAAGTATGGCTAAAACCCCATCCATGGATTGAGCTTCATGGGTATCAACTTCAAGGATGTCAGCATGGGCATATTGGCTTGTGACTAAACTGGCATAATAGAAGTTTTGTTGAAAATCTGCAGTATAGTGTGCATTTCCTGTAACTTTATCCTTAGCATCTTTACGTAAAAAGGATTTACCTATATAGTCATCAGCATTCAAAAAAGAGCCTCCTCAATAATGTGTTTGATATATGTTTATTCAATAAGATTCAAAATATATGTCAAAATCCATATAAAAATAAAGGGAATGGGGTTTATTTTACTCCATTAGCCAATAGAAGGATGACAACATAAGAATATCTTAAGACTTTTTATCCATGCTTCTTTAGATATCCTTGATAAAACGAACCTTGTCTGTTAACAAATACAAGAATAAATTTACCAAATTTTGCTCAGTATAATAAAGAACCATCCAGTGGAAGTACAGGAGGATAACCATGAAGACGATTACCATTATTGTACCATGTTATAACGAACAAGAAGTCATTCATACGTTTTATCAGGAGGTAACCAAAGTCATTGATAAGCTGTCTTATGATTTTGAGTTATTGTTTGTTAACGATGGTAGCCGTGACAAGACTCTAGCTGAAATCATCACACTACGCATGAAGGATAAACGCGTTACCTATGTGGACCTTTCGAGAAATTATGGGAAAGAAATTGCCATGGGAGCAGGGCTGGATTATGCTTCAGGGGATGCCGTCATCATTATGGATGCAGATTTACAAGACCCCCCAAGGCTTATACCAACCATGATCGAGGAATGGGAAGAGGGCTATGATGATGTCTATGCAAAACGTACAAGCCGTAAAGGTGAAACCTTTATGAAGAAGTTTACTTCCCGTTGTTTCTATAAGCTTCTGAGTCGTCTAACAAGGGTGGATATACAGAAAGACACGGGCGATTTTCGCCTTTTAAGTCATAAAGCAGTAGAAGCCCTCAAAAGTTTTCGTGAAAGTCAGCGCTATACAAAAGGATTATTTAGTCTCATTGGCTTTAATAAAAAAGAAATAACCTTTGAGCGGGAACCAAGAGCAGCAGGAACCACCAAGTGGAATTATTGGCGTTTAGTTGGACTTGCTATTGAGGGGATTACAACTTTCACCATCTCACCCCTTAGAATTGCCACATTTTTTGGCGGTATCACTGCTATTGGAGCATTGGTTTATATGATTTATATTGTGGTACGCACCATGGTTCAAGGTGTGGATATACCTGGGTATGCTTCTATTGTGAGTATTATGCTGTTCTTAGGCAGTATTCAGTTGATATGCATGGGTATATTAGGGGAATATGTAGGACGGGTTTTTAATGAAACCAAGAATCGACCTTTGTATTTTATTAATCGTCATGAAGGCGGCAACCAATAAGCACGAAAGAGGAGAGCTATATGAGGCGTCTTAATCAAGTTTTTGATATCTATCTGATACTATTTTTTTCATTGGTCATTGGCTTAACGGTTGCTTTTTTGTTTGAAATGGACGTTCATATAGTATATATCATTCCAGCGATACTTTTGATGGTCATCATCTATTGGGTTAGCGTTTATGGCACCATACAGTATTTCGGACTGTATCTTTTTTTATTCGTCTTATTGACCAAAGCCATAACCGTTGTTTTGATTGATACGCCACCCATCTCAGATTTTAAGATGATGATTGATGCTGCAAAAGCATTTGCTGTAGGTGATTATGGTTTTAAAGATAATGGCTATTTTCAGGCTTGGGCTTATCAATCAGGATTTGTTGTTTATCAAGGTTTGATTATCAAGGTATTTGGGTATCATTTGATATTGATGAAGCTTATTAATTGCCTATGGATTGCCTTAACCACCCTTTTTATTTATAAAATTACAAAACGACTGCTAAATGATGTGGCAGCTCGAGCAGCAGGGCTTCTGTATGCGGTTTATATCCCCTTTTTTCTCTATGCACCCGTACTCACCAATCAACATATTTCTACAATGCTCTATTATTTAGGGCTGTATTTTATAGTGAAAGAAGATTCACCCGGTTATAAAAATTGGATCATGGCAGGAGTTGCCTTAGCTCTAGGGAATGTGATGCGCCCAATTGGTATCATTTGGCTGGCTGCCATTGGGCTATGGGCAGTTTTTGATTGCTTTTCAACAAGAAGGAGGCACCATCATGGGGTGCGTCTAAAAGGCTTTGCCATGTGTTTAGTCATCTATCTTGTGGTGTTCTATGGTATATCCCTACTGTTTATCCGGACAGGTATAACGGATACAGGTCTTAAGAACAATAACCCTTATTGGAAATTCGTTGTGGGGTTCAATGAAGATACGAATGGGCTTTACTCTTTTGAAGATGTAAAGATGTTAAAGGACCAACCCATCAACCAAGCCCTCCTTGATAAGGAGAGGGCATTAATTCGCAAACGGTTAAGTATTCCCCCTAACAGGATGGCTATGTTAATGGTTAATAAAGTAGGGTCCATGTGGGGAAAATATGAGTTAGGGGTTTTCACCTTTCCTCATATGTTAGGAAAAGATATCAAACGATTGGGCAGGGACTTTGATGCTTTACACACTAGCCTGTTAAATTTGGAAAAAATGATATATCTTCTAATGATTGGTTTGGTCGTATATGGACTGGTGATACAATTCATCCATGGACATCAAAGCAAATATAAGATTATCTATTACGTCTTAACTCTGTACACAGGTATTCATTTTCTCATAGAAGTAAGCCCCCGTTATAAGTACGTTGTCATGGGGCTTGTGTTTATGCTGGCAGGCAATGGTATACGTTATATCAATCACCGAACCTCTCGGTAAATGAACTTATCATGTGGCATGATGAACGATTGTTTGGGTTAAGAAAGATGTAAATCTGCAAGACAATTCATAACGAAGTAATACGTTTGTTGATGCATAACAAATGATGTTATAGACATAATAAACTATAAGGTGTTCCTACAACACCTAATCATTCATAAAGGAGAAAAAGACATGAGACACAAAGAAGATGACAGAACAGATAATGTGGACAGAATTCAATTCAATATCGATAAGACCATTCAAAACATGAATAGAGCTGAGGATATGATGGAAGAAACAGATGATGAAAAAGCAAGACAAGCCTTAGAGGATAAAAATGAAAGAAGAAGAGATGCCCTAACAGGTATGCGAGAAGAAATCAAAGATGAAGCAATAGATAAACAAGACGATTATCGATAGGAGTTATTAAGGGCTACCTGGTTTAAGATATACCGTGTTAAGAGATTAGAGCTAAATCATGTGTTTATGAGGCAGCTCTTTATTTTTTTGAATGAATCGATGCTTAAGGGATGCCGATAGACGTTAGCTCGTTATACATGTTTCTACTATAGTATTTATCATTTACATAGAGGATGTGACGGATCATGATGATTTTTAAAAGAAATGATACCTATCTCTTGACAAATTAAATATTTAGATGTATAGTTAGTTACATAAGTAACTAACCAACTAACTACCCGGGAGGTGATGTCTTGCAATTGTCAGGTGACTCAACCAAAGCATTGTTTGTCCAAGTGGCAGAATTAATAGAAGATCAAATACTTGGTGGTATTTTATTAGCTGATGAACAGGTGTATTCAACCAATCAATTAGCGAAGCTGTATCATATCAATCCTGCAACGGCGCGAAAAGGACTTCATATGTTAGTAGAAGAAAATATCATCTATAAAAAGAGAGGGTTAGGTATGTTTGTATCGGAAGGAGCAGTTCATTATATTCGTGAAAAACGAAAAAACAATTTTTATTATGATTATATATTAACCATGTTAAAAGAAGGCGAAAAACTTGATATAAGTAAAGAAGAAATCATCCACATGATTGAACGAAATGAAGGAGGCAAGTCGTGATGGGAAATCAAATCATATGTGAACAACTCAGTAAAAAATTTGATAAAGTCTATGCTCTTAATGCATTTGATATGAAGCTTGAGAAAAATAAAATATATGGCTTAATTGGACGAAATGGTGCAGGGAAAACCACACTATTAAAACTACTGGCCAAACAGCTCTTTCCTACAAAGGGAGACATTGACCTTCAATTAAATAAAAAAGATGATGTGTGTCTAGCGCGAGAAGTCATGACCAATAAAACAGTCATTGAGTATAAAGTGAAAGATATTATGCATATGGCTTCCCTCAGTTATTACAATTGGGATGAATCCTTAAAAGAGCGTTTGGTAGAAGCCTATGATCTGGATATCCATAAGAAATACAGAAAACTATCCAAAGGTATGCAAACCATGGTTGGTATTATCATCGGCTTATCAAGTCGTGCAGCCGTTACCTTATTGGATGAACCGTATGTAGGCTTGGACCCTGTAGGTCGTCACTTGTTTTACCAGTTTCTAAGAGAAGACTATGAAGCTTATCCACGTACATTCATTATTTCAACCCATCTCATGAACGAATTACAAACCATGTTTGAAGAAGTCATTCTCATTGATAAAGGGAAAGCCATATTCCATAAAACCATGGATGAAATCGGTGACATGTCTTATACCATTGAAGGTAGAGAAGAGGACGTTAAGAAAGCAACCCAGCATAAGCACATGATAGCCACAGAGAAAGTGGGGCGCTTAATGATTGCTTATGTGATGGACCATTTCACAGAAGACGATAGACAACACATAAAAGCATTAGATGTGAACATCAGTGGTATGGACTTACAAACCTTATTTGTTAAGCTTACCACCAGTCGTAAGGGGGAATAGACAATGAAACAAGATGTTGTAACCAAAATATTATGGAGGATGAACCGTTCGGGTTTATGGATATGGCTTGCCATCATTGGCTTTAACATGGTCATATCACTCATTGTACCCTTGTTCGAAAGAAATGAATTCGCCTTTGGGCGATACATTTCCATCATGCTTATTAACTTAAGCATTATGATCATCAGTACCCTCATATCCTTAACAGCTGTCATGGCGTCACAAGGACTTGATTACATGATTACACTCTATGTAGAGCGAAACGTTATTTTCAAAAGTATCATGAAGAACATCTGGATATTAATAGGCTTACTCATGATGATACTCACCGTGGCACTGGGCCTTAACCTTAACTATGGCTATACCTCAATGGATAACGTGTTTATCTTCGGCATAAGAGGTATGAACATAAACGGACTATCCTATATCCTAATCTTCATTTATTTTTCTATCCTTGGATTCCTTACAGTTGGTTATATCATGTTTATAACCCTGCTGGGGAAACGCTTTGGCTGGCGTTATCTCGTAGGAACTATTTTCCTAACCCTTGCCGTCGCTATCCTGGGGTTCAATGAAATCCTTATGTTTTTTATGGCAGGCACACAAATGCCACTTGTATTTGGTGCTTTGCTGGCAATAGGCTTCCTGTTCACCATCGTCAACGGTCAATTAATCAAAAAAGTAGAAGTGAAAGGGTAGGGGATAGATATGCATAAAAAAGCAACAGTATTTCTATGGGGCTCCGTATTCATATTCTTATTAGCCCTTTATACACAGATCACCTTAATGAACAATGACGTATCCATATATAGCAGCAATTGGGAAGAAGGCTCCAAAACAAGCTCCACCAATGACAGCATCAAAAAACACAAAACAATCCACATGGATGTTAAGAAAAAAACCACAATCTACATCAGTTACAAAGGCGAAGTTCAAGGTAATCCCCATACCTTTAAAATAATCGACACCAATAATAATGTATTAATAGACAAAACAGGTAAAATAATTGATATCTACAAAGAAAAAGTAACATTAGAAAAAGGCCCATACAAAATCATCATTAACATCCATAACGCAAAACACATTCACCTAGGCTACAACATAATCCACCGCAAACAAGATGTTATATTTCCTTAGAGAATCTCCACAAAACCAAGTATTCCCCCTTCCACTTAGCCCAGTCCATGTATCCCTTTATAAAAATACGTGACTTTTAAAGAATGAACCAGAAACGCTTAGTGAATGCTAAGATGCATACCGTTAAAAAACTTAAGTGTCTGAGCAAAGCGAGTTCTTAAGTTTTAGGTAGTCATCTTTGCATGAACTTAGCGTTTCTTTCATTCTTTAACAAGAACGTATTTTTATAAAGGGATACATGGACGGAAACCCAAACAACAATATAGTATTCCCACTAAGCCAATAAATAGCATACCACAAAAAATAATCATAGCTCATTTACATTGCCAACAAAAAATGATACTATTTTAATAACTATCCCCACAACAAGAAATACTTAAGTTATATGGTTTTACAGTAGACAAGCATGACGGCTAATAACAAGCTTCAATAATCAGTTAGGTTGTGAAAACATGAAATACAATACATTAATCAATATACTAGATAATTTCAATGACGATGTGGCCTACATGTCAAAATTTATAAACCCCAAAAAAGTCATTAATATCGCACAAGAGCGTGACAATTATCAAGACGTCTTAACAGATATGTGCCGATTCTTAACAAAAAAATTAGAAGATACACATATTGTTGAAGTAAGCTATAACAGCCCCTTTGAACTACAAGAAATATTGGAACAGTATGCCAATGAACATACCCTTATTAATATTTCCTCTGGCAATAATTTATCCTCAGCCATTGCCTATGAAGCCATGCTCAAATATAAATGTTCCATGGTGTATATGGATGTCTCAGAAGAAAAAGTATATCGAATCAATGCAAAAGGTATTAAAACCCTTGACTGCGACCATGTAAGATTTGGTGTCAAAGATTATATAGCCATTACAGGTGGTAAAATTGTCACAGACGATACCGTTGACTATATGACAGACGATTATTATAACATGCTGTTCATTATCTTAGACCATTATGATTTATGGATTACCACCAAAGATTATATCAGAAATCATACCCTAAGTCAGACAGACGTCAGCATTGACATTGCATCTTCTGACTACAACACACCAATCAAAAAACTTTTTCGCAAATTTATGACGATTGATTGTGTAAAGGAAATACGTGAAGAAGCTGACCGCCTAATACTCATATTTAAAAATGATGATATTCGCAAATATATCTTATCCGGTATCTGGCTGGAGCATTTTACCTACAACATGGTGAAAGAACACCGTAAGGTAACCGATGTAAAAACTGGCGTAAGGTTTCTATGGGATGAAGACCGAGCAGAAGTGGAAAATGAACTGGATGTCATCGCAGTAGCAGGCACACAACTTATCTGTATATCCTGTAAAGATACAAGACGCTATAACAGCGGCTCGTTGAATGAATTGGATATCTATGCAGAGCAAATAGGCGGTACAACAGTGAAGAAAATTCTGGTAGCCACAAAACCATCAAAAGGTCAATATGTGGATGAAAGAGCCGAGAAAATGGGGATAAAGATACTGGTATTTGACGGTGATGTGGATAAGTTTAAAACACAGATGGATGAAATTATCAATGATTAATCAGCTAATGATTATAAAGTGTTCGAATAACAACGCTTTCATTAATATGTTATCCCATTGAAGAAAGTAAAAAAAACTGTTACTTATGACGTATCTATTGTACAATATAAACAGACAAAAAGAGTATCTCAACACACATTGAGGTAAAAATATAAATGAAATATGGAGATGATTATTATGCCAAAAAAAGCAATTGCAACCACAAAAGCACCAGGAGCTATCGGGCCTTATTCACAAGGAATTATCATCAATAACCTTGTGTATACATCAGGACAACTTCCCATTGATGTAGCCACTGGAAATATACCGGATACCATTGAAGAACAGACAAAATTTTCATTAAGCAATGTCAAAGCCATTGTTGAAGAAGCTGGTTCCTCCATGGAAAAAGTCATTAAGACAACGGTATTTATCAGTGATATGAATAATTTTGCTAAAATGAATGGTGTCTATGAAACTTTCTTTAGCGGTGTATACCCTGCTAGAAGCTGTGTAGAAGTAGCTCGACTACCGAAAGATGTTATGGTGGAAATTGAGGTCATTGCTGAGGTATAGATAAAATGGCGAGGAAAGGGAGATTGTATGTGTGATATTCAATCTTATATTGAGTTGATACGTAAAGAGGTTAAGCCTGCTACAGGCTGCACAGAACCCATAGCGATTGCTTTATGTGTGGCGAAAGCTAAGGAGGTTCTAGGGGAAGCTGTAGAGAGTATTGCTCTTTCATTAAGCCCTAATATTATCAAAAATGCAATGGGTGTAGGTATACCTGGGACAGGTCAAGTGGGTATTCATATTGCTGCTGCACTGGGTGTTGTAGCCGGTGATGCTACATTGGGACTGGAAGTCTTATCCAAGGTCAATGACGCACATGTAGAAGAAGCTACCAGACTGGTTGAGGAAGAGCGTGTGCATATAGAAGTGGCTCAGCAAGTGTGCAAACTCTATGTTAAAGGCACTGTAAGCAGTAAAGAACATCAAGTAACCGTTGTTATTCAAGGAAGCCATACAGATATCGCCTATATAGCCTATGATAAGAAAATTATACTGAATCATCTAACGGATAATCCAGAAACAGATAAGTGTTGTGATCTGGCTATATGTATTGAACATATTTACCAATTTGCTCAGAAAGCACCCTATGAAGACATTACGTTTATCCTTGAAGGGGCTGCCATGAATAAGACCATTGCCCTGGAAGGCTTGGATAAATGCTATGGTCTGAAAGTGGGTAAAACCATTGAGCAGAATATACAAAGAAAGATTATTGCGGATGATATGAAGAATTATGCAATCCGTTTGACAGCTGCCGCATCGGATGCCAGAATGGATGGCTGTCTGTTACCGGTGATGACCAATTCTGGCAGCGGTAATCAAGGCATAACCGTTACATTACCCGTTGTAGCTGTAGGGGAATGGCTAAAGTGTTCAGAGGAAACCCTTGCACGAGCACTTATCCTTAGCAATTTGGTTGCCATTCATATAAAAGGCCATCTAGGTAAACTTTCAGCACTTTGCGGGGTTATTGCTGCAGGTATTGGGGCAGGCTGTGGCATGGCTTATTTGCTAGATGGTAACATGAATCATATAAGAGCTACCATTAAAAACATGATCGGTGATGTGTCAGGGATGATATGTGATGGTGCCAAGACAGGCTGTGCGCTGAAAGTAGCAACGGTTGTGGAATCCGCATTCAATGCCATGTTATTAGCCCTTGGGGATATAGAAATTACCAAAGAAGAAGGGATCATTGATGAGAACTTAGAGACTTGTATACAGAATCTCACCTGTATTGGTTCAAAAGGTATGGAAGAAACCGATAAGATGATTTTAGATATTATGATTTCAAAAAAATAAAAGGCTGATCATGAAAGTTGTTGTAGCTGGCTTAAAGGACTTTCATGATCAGCTTTTGTTATTAGGCCAAATCTTTATAAAAACTGGTACGAATCTTATGCTGTCGATGTTTGAAGCGATGCCATTGGGAACGCACTTTCTTATTATCTTCTAGTTGAGGATTAAGGTCAGCGCATACAATACCACGTTTGTTACAGGATAAGATAAGTTCTTGGAATAAGATAGCATTGACGCCTTTTCGTTGATATTTGGGATCAACAGCTATCTGTACAATTTCTAGGCGCTTATTTTTTTTAAGAGCCTTTAAAATAGGTATAAAACCTAAAGGCAATAAGCGGCCTTTGTTTTTTTGAAGGGCTCTTGCCAGGGATGGGAATCCTAATACATAAGCGACCAATTGATGGCGGTCATTAAAGACAAATTTTACAAAATCGGGATCAATGACCATTTTGTATTGTTTGGTATAGTGCTTAATCTGTTTGTCAGTAAGGGGTGTGAATTCATACAGTTCTTTAAAAGCTGTATTGATAAGATCAAATAACTTAGGTACATGCTTAAAAAGCTCTTTTTTATTTTTGGGTTCAAGAACATACAAATGATTGGATTTCATGGCTCGTTCAGCTACTACTCTAACGGCATCGGGTACATCCCTGGGAATTATGATTTCATATTCCAGCCAATCCACATCTTTCACATAACCCAGCTTTTCCAACAATGTCATGTAATACGCATAATTATAAACGGTTGTCATGGTACCCATGTATTCAAAACCTTTTATTAACATACCTTCATAGTCAAAATCCGTAAATCCAAGAGGTCCTTGAATCTTGGTTAAACCTTTTGATATGAGCCAATGCTCAACGGTTTCTAGGAGTTTTTTGGCAACCTCTATGTCTTCAATAAAATCAATAAAGCCAAAACGACCAGCACTTTCCTGCCATAGATCATTAGCTGCGTGGTTGATAATACCTGCTATACGACCAACGATTTTCTTACCATCATAGGCTAACCAATATTTGGATTCACAAAAATCCATGGCAGGATTTTTATCTCTTCTTAACGTATTGCGTTCATCAAATCTTATGGTAGGTACATATTCCTTACAGTTTCTATACAGCTTAATTGGAAAATTAACAAATGCTTTTAATTCCCGTTTTGTACGCACCTCTACAATTGAGAGCATATATGGTCCCCCTTCATGGTCATAATAAAGTAGTGCACATCATAGACGATTTGTTTTAATAGATTTTTTTCATGGATACTTATTATCATGATTATAGCATAATTGGTTATTATTTTAAAACATTAGGATATAAAAAAATACGCTTGACAAAGCTGAGATTTCTATATATACTGTGCATATACAAGATATACAGTGAAATATAAGATAAATGAACGAGGAGGTAAGTTTATGATAGAGGTTAAGCATCTAACCAAAATATATAAGCTAAACAAAAAGCAGAAGATGGAGTTAAACACGAAAGCCAGCACTAAAATAGCTGTTAATGATGTGTCTTTTACAGCTCGTGAAGGTGAGATATTCGGTCTATTGGGTCCAAATGGAGCAGGAAAGACCACAACACTAAGAAGCATTGTTACCCTTCTGAAACCGACAAAAGGGCAGATCACCGTATCAGGGTATGACGTGGTAAAAGACAGTAAAGAAGTTAGAAAACGCATTGGGTTTTTAACCAATGAACTGAAACTTGACGGTCACTTTACCCCCAATTATACCATGGGATTTTTTGGAAGATTACATGGTATGAGCGAGACACAGATTGAGTCACGTAAGAAGGAGCTTTTTGATTACTTTGGTGTGAATAAATTTGCAGATAAAAAAATCAACGAGTTATCAACAGGTATGAAGCAAAAGCTATCCATTGCGGTGAGTGTCATACATGACCCTGAAGTGGTCATTTTTGATGAGCCAACCAATGGTCTGGATATCATCACAGCCAGAGCTGTTATGGCCTTTCTAGATAACCTAAGAACACAAGGTAAACTTGTTATTGTATCCACACATATCATGACCGTTGCTACTAAGCTATGTGACCGCGTGGGCATCATTATCGATGGCAAGAAGGTCATAGAAGGCACCATTGGTGATGTATTGCGGGATACACAGTGTGATGATTTAGAGGATGCTTTTTTTAAACTCTATAAAGAAGCCATTGGTGATTAAGATAGGATGAAAGGAAAGGGTGGAAAGCCATGTTAATGAATGTGATTAAAAAAGAATTAAAACGCGTTTTTTCAGATAGAAGATTGGTATTCTCTTCATTTATTATGCCTGCTGTCATGATCTTTGTCCTGTATTCGTTTATGGGAAGCATGTTAAGCAATCAGAAAAGTGATGTGGAAGAGCATCAAACCAACGTCTATGTTCAGAATGCTCCAGAGGGATTTGAACAGTTTGCAGATAACCAAGACTTAAATATAAACATCGACTATATCGGCCCTGGTGACGATATAGCCACCATTAAAGAGGATATAAAAATAGGCGATGTGGATTTACTTGTTCAGTTTGAAGAGGGATTTCTGGATAAGGTAAAAGGCTACGACCAATTTGATGCACCTCCACAAGTAAAAACATTCTATAATCCCACAGAAGATTATTCCCAGAAGGGAAGAAGTACATTTGTAAGTACCATACTCAGTAACTATCAGAGGGATTTATTAGCAGAGCGTTTTGGTAACGAGAGCTATGCCGTTGCCTTTGACATTGACCGTAATAAAGCTGAGAGTATTGTTGTGGATGAACAGAAGGCATCAGGTCAAGGCATAAGCAATATTCTACCCATGCTCATCGCCATTATTTTATTCTCTGGTGCCATGGGTATCGGTATTGATACCATTGCTGGTGAAAAAGAGAGAGGCACCATGTCCACGTTATTATTAACACCTGCTAAGCGTGAAACCATTGCTCTTGGTAAGATTATTGGACTTGGTATTGTGGCCATTATTAGTGCAACCACATCTTTTATTGCCATTCTTGCATCCTTACCGTCATCCTCCAATGTATTAACAGGTGAATCCTCTATGAATCTTGGTGCCATACAGTTTACACCGTTACAAATGGTTCAATTGTTAGTGATTATGTTAACCCTTGTGGCTATATTTGTTGGGTTAATCAGTTTGATTTCCGTAAGAGCCCGTACGGTTAAAGAAGCAGGAACTTACATTGCACCTGTTTATATGGTTGTTATGATTGCCGCTTTCTCAACATTATTTGGCAGTGGAGCTGATGAACTTTACCAATTTGCTATTCCGATCTACGGTAGTGTATCAGCTATCAAAGCATCATTAGCTTTTGATTTAACTATGAACCAATTCTTAGTATCGGCCCTATCAGCATTGATTACCAGTTTAATCTTGATTAAACTTATCACCATGACCTTTAATGATGAAAAAGTGATGCTGAATGCCTAGGTGATGATTCTGGTGTAGATAAAATACTTATACAGCTGTTACACAGTAAATAGTCGCCTATGATGTAGTATGCCTAACAGATTAAAAATAAAGTCATAGAAGGTGTTATACCCATTAGGGATGTAGCACCTTCTTTTTACATATCATTCTATATGAAAGGTATACAAAGGGTGTAACCTTTGGTATAATCGATAGAAGAATAGAAGCTAGAAACAGATGGTTTCTTCATATACTTATGCATGGCGTAAAATGTACTTGAAAGGAGAAAAGCATGTTATATCCATTATTTTTTGAAGCTGATTATAAAGAGCGTGTATGGGGAGGTACTTCCCTTAGAGACCGATTAAATAAGAACATACCTTATGAGCACACCGGTGAGAGTTGGGAAGTTGCCTGCCATGAAAACGGTAATTCCATCATTCGTAATGGTTTACTCAAAGGGATAACCTTAAAAGAAGCATTAAAGATTCATGGAAAAGAAATAATAGGCAAAGACATGAAAGAGGGGGAGAAATTTCCACTGCTTATAAAATTCATTGATGCTAAGGATAAGCTGTCTGTTCAAGTACACCCTGAAGATGCTTATGCCATGGTACATGAGGATGGGGAACTGGGAAAAAGTGAAGCTTGGTATATTCTGGATGCCAAGCCAGGCGCTAAGCTGATTGCAGGGCTACAGGATCGTGTGACCAAAGAAGATTTTGTGAAAGCTTTGGAAAAAGGACAGTTGGAACAAGTCCTTCATGAAGTAGAGGTACAGGCAGGGGATGTGATTAATATTCCAGCAGGATTCGTTCATGCCATAGAAGATGGGATTATGTTGGCTGAGATACAACAGAATTCCGATACAACTTATCGGGTCTATGATTGGAATCGAGTGGGTCTTGATGGTAAAAGCCGAGAACTCCATGTGGATAAATCCCTTGATGTGATTGATTTTGAAGGCAAGCATCCAAAAGATATTGCCAAGGGGTTATGTATAAAAAAGGGTAAGAATGACATAATCTACTATGTAGCTAACAGCTATTTTTCATTGGAGCAATTAAACCTGAATGAGCCAATGATGGTCACTGAACAGAAGACATACCGTATCTATATGTGTGTAAATGGAGAAGGAAAAGTGCTCTATAATGGACAATCTTATCCTTTTACATTAGGGGATACGTTTATGATACCTGCCGAAATAGACACTTATACTTTAGAGGGTCATGCTACATTGGTACAGACGTATATACCTGATATTCAGAAGGATATCCTAGATGTGTTACAAGCAGCAGGTTATACACTAGAAGATATTCATAAACATGTAAGAATAGGTTAGATTTTAATAGAGGTTAATAAGAGGATGATCGTCATGAAGGACATAAAAATAGATATGCCAGATTATGCAAGGCAAATCATTGAAAGGCTTAATGACCATGGGTATGAAGCTTATGTGGTTGGTGGTTGTGTAAGAGATCAATTAATTGGCAGGGAACCTAACGATTGGGATATTACCACGTCTGCATTGCCACAGCAAGTGAAAAAGTTATTTGGGAAAACCATTGATACAGGATTACAGCATGGTACCGTAACCATCATGATTGGAAAAGAGCCTATCGAAGTAACCACTTATCGGATTGATGGAAAGTACGAAGATAACAGACGGCCCAAATCCGTTGCCTTCACCAATCAGCTGGTGGAAGACCTTAGAAGAAGGGATTTTACCATTAATGCCATGGCATACCATCATAAAGAGGGTCTTGTGGATGCTTTTCATGGTGTGGCCGACTTAGAGCAAGGTATTATCCGTTGCGTTGGCAACCCCCATGAGCGTTTTAATGAAGATGCCCTTAGAATGCTTCGAGCCATACGCTTTGCTGCACAATTGGATTATGCATTGGATGAAGCGACAGGGCAAGCAATAACAGATTTAGCAGATTTGATTAGACATGTAAGCATGGAACGTGTTCATGTAGAACTGAATAAATTACTCATAAGCAATCACCCCATGCGGTTTATGGATATTCATCGATATGGTTTAATGCCCTATGTAATGCCCGAATTTTTACCTTGTATTGGTAATCATCAGCACCATCCCTATCATCATTATCCAATTGGTGAACATATCATGCGGTCCGTAGAAGCTATCAGAGCAGAAAAAACACTTCGATGGACCATGCTCCTACATGATATAGGAAAACCAGAGAAAAAGACCACAGATGAAGACGGTATCGACCATTTCTATGGCCATGAGCAATTAAGCGCGGATATGGCATATGCTATCTTAAATCGATTAAAATTTGACAAAAAAACCTTGAATAGAATTGTAGCCTTAATTGCCTGTCATGATATACGTGTAGAAGACCAACCCAAAAGGGTAAGACGTGCTGTGAATAAAATCGGTACCCATTTATTTGATGATTTTCTAGCCGTACAAGAAGCAGATATGCGGGCACAGCATCCAGATAAATTAGAAGAACGGCTTATTGTATTAGATAAGGTCAGGGCAATATGGCAAAGGATTCAAGAAGAAGGTCAATGTGTGACAATAAAAGACTTAAAGATTAATGGTAGAGACTTGATCAACCATGGTTTTAAGGAAGGTAAAGAAATAGGCGATATTCTACAACACTTACTGAATAAGGTCATTGAAGAACCTGCCTTGAATAACAGAGATATGTTGTTAGAGATCCTTGAGACATTAAAAAAATAAAGAATTTGACCACTATATATAGATGGAAAACATGATTTTCAACTATATATAGTGGTTTTTTAATACCCCTTTTTTTCCATAAGAAATAATTATTTCCTGTCCTCATATTTGTGAAAAGTATTACATATATTTTAAAGTAGACCTATACGGATTTAGGCGATTCCACATATTTAGAATATATGACAAGTGCTAAGGTTGGGGTGATTGGATGCTTGAAGAATACAATAACATATTTGAACAATTTCAAGTGAAAGTGAAAAATGGTTATAAGGGACGAGGAGCGTACATATTAGATACGGATAAAGGGCTTAAGCTTTTTAAAGAAATCCGTATGCGTAAAGAAAAGATTAAGTTTATGTATGAAATAGAAGAATACCTACATAATAAAGGCTTCACCAATATTGATCGGTTAAATGTATCCATTAACCATGATCCATACATAGAAGAAGATGGTACCCTCTACATTCTAAAAAATTGGGTGAATGGCAGAGAAATATTTTTTAATGATGAAGAAGAAATATATAAAGCGGTTAAAAACCTAGCAATTCTTAGCAAATCAGGTACTAATTTCCCAAGAGGAAGTAAGTATAAAAATTATATTAAACTGGGTACGTTGTGTACAAAATTAAACAAACATAATGTAGAGCTGGTCAGAATACGTAATAAAATACGCCGTGTTGGTAAGTGGTCAGAATTTGATATCAGCTTTTTAAGCAGCTTTCATTATTACCACCAAAAAGCCGTAGAAGCTCTTAGTCTAATGGAAGCATCCGGTTATGATAAGCTAATCGAACACTACAAAAAGAAAAATCCCATCATCCACGGGCAATATATTCATCATAACATTTTAGTGGGTAATAAAAAACTCTATACCATGAATTTTGATTATTGTAACATTGACCTACCCGTTATTGATCTTTATCGGCTTCTACGTAAGGTATTAGAGAAAAATGATTGGCATGTTAAATTGGGAATAAAAGCCATTGATATTTATAATAGCATTAGCCCATTAAGTACGGAAGAGCTCCAGACATTACTCTATCTCATTATGTACCCTGAGAAGTTTTGGAAGATTAGTAACTATTACTTTAACCTTAATCGTGCATGGAAGCCAAAACAAAGTCTGATTAAGCTAAATAAGTTAATTGCTCAGAAGGATAAAAAGGAGCGATTTGTGAAGGCGTTACAGAAGTCACTTGCTAAATAATAATGGGAAAATAAAAGAGACCATATAGACTAGATGCTTATATTCGTATTTAGTCGATATGGTTTTTCGTACGCTTGCCTAATAAAATTTGAAAAATTAGCCTAGGAATATGAACACATAATAATTGAATTGTAAAAAAAATCTGCTTATATTAATTGTTTTCCACATAAACTATGGACATGTACTGATTAACAAGATAAAATAATGTAATAAGCATCATTGTTATTTTACTTTTAACTATCAGAAAATAATCGTGGGTTCAATAAAGTTTAAGTTATTCCAATACATAAACTATCAGCAGAAGAAACATCATAAGAGCCATTAGATATTTGTTTAATAGGTAGAATAACTTAAAGGGTTAACAATACTTGGAAAAGGAGATTTTATATGAAGAAATTATGTGCGATCGTACTAATGGTAACGCTGTTCATGACAGGTTGTTCTAAGTTAGATGAATATGATGTAGGTATGGAGCTATTGACCATGGAGCTGAACTCACCTCAGCATTGGGGTTTTAATAGTGAGACATCTCCAGAAAATTATTTTAATAGAATCCTCTTAAATGGTGTGTATATACCTAGCTTAGAATTATGGCGTAGTCAAGGCGAGTTTAAGTATCCCATGATTCATGATGATGATGTCATCACAGAAAAATTTTTGGATGGACTCAAAGATGTAGAAGGTTTGGTAAAGCGCTCTACTGTTCCTGAAATCACCTATACACCAGGTGTCACATTTTTAAAGTATCTTAAGAATGAAGATTTTGTATCTTATCATTATAATATACCTGGTAATGGCTATACAGCAGAACTTCGTTTTGATCTTCCAGAAGTAATAGATGACATATTAGGAACAGATTTGGGAGTAAAAATTGTTGTACAACGGGATAACATCGGTCAATATATTAATTATGATAGGTATTCAGGTATCTATATGCGTTATGTTGTTGCCTTAACAAAGTCTAAAGGTTACATTGAAAAAAAAGAACTTGCTTATTTTAAACCATTAGCAGACCGTTTAGCCGATGCAATCATCGTAGGTAAGTATCCCAATACAATTGCCAGAGAGCTTGTAATAGACTCCGTTAATCGTGACGATTATGTAATGGCACTACAGAACTATTTACATGAACAATTTAATAGTTATGCAGAGCAGTCCTATGGCGAGGTTTTGTTACTAGAGCGAGGATTGTTTCGATTTGATAATAACTGGGAGAACCCTGTGATATATTCCCGTAGAGATAGAGAAACATTTAAAAATGAAGGCACATTGAGTACAAATACATTTAGTAATTATATGAAAGATGCTGTTCAAGACGAAGCCACGTTCAACTGTACGTTGACAGATATTGATACATCTTGGGCAAAAGACACCATTATAGCTTTAGCCAATCGTGGGGCTATAAACGGATTTCCAGACCATACATATAAGCCTAAGAAGAAGATTCTTGGTTATGAGTTTGTCACCATGTTTACTAAAGTATTTTATGGTGACCATCAAACGCTTAATGACCCAAAAGATGTAAGGGGTGTTGAAGATGCTGTAAGAATTAACTATTATGAATGGTGGCGACCTTATTTTGTCCTAGCTGGGAAGTATATCAAAGATGATCGTAGCTATGAGCTATTACAGAATATGAAAAAAGAGCTCAAACGAGAAGAAGTAGCCTATATGGTGGCTAACCAACTAAAATTAGACCTACAGAAGGAACCAACAGTGATTCCAAAAGATATTAACGAAGCAGATTCGTTTTATAAACCCTACATAAATGCATGTATGTCAACTGGAGCACTTAACGGTGTAGGGGACGGTTTATTCAATCCAAAAGGGTCTGTGACAAGGGAGCAAGCTGCTCAAGTCATCTATAATGTCTTACACTATCAATAGAATAGGCATTGTATTATTTATATTAAGGCATATGACTTGATTCAGTTCCAAATGGTTTATACTATAATGGTTTAGGTAATAAAATATATAACGATTAATAAAAAATCCTTGCATTGATTGCAAGGATTTTTTTGGACTCAATAATCTAATGACTAAAGTAGAAAAATGTCGAAAAACTCTTGTCAAGTGTTGTTTGTCCAATAAATCATGTCGTTTGTCAGGAATTATTGAAAATTCAATGCCTAATCTGTATGATAAACAACAAGAGACAAGCTTAAGCTATAAAATGCCTTAAACAATAATAAGGAGGTTTTGAATGGGTAAGAAAAAAATGATATGTGTTCTTCTAGTTATGGTCATGATTACTTCAAGTACAGTGAATATCCATGCATTCGTGTCAGGGCACTCGGGTTCTGTTAGTCCTGGTGATGTGGTGAATGCTAGAGGCGGCATTAATTGGACAGCATATAAAGTATGTTTTGTGGATATGGAAGGGGAAAACGCCCTAACCAATGAAAACATTATTTCATATAAGGATACGACTAATCAAATTGAAGAAAAATTACGAAAGAATTACAGCAAAAAATTCCCTGCTATAAAAAACTATACATATTTCATTAAGCCCAAAATATGGACGCCATATGCATACCTGGTTCACTATGATTTTTCATCACAGGATTTTAAAGCATTACCTAAGGAAATTAAAGACGTAAAATTACATCAAATAACGACTCAAGAAAGATATAGTAACGTATTTTATAATGAACTTAAAGCCCAAGTCCCTAGTTTAGACATATTGATGGCTAAAAAAGATACAAACAGGTTATGGTGGTTAGACATTCTGAATGGATATAGTGGAGCTAATACAGAATCGCAAAAAGTATGGAATTATATATTACAATCGGAAGATGGTATAGAAACAAGAATTGAAAACTATATAGGTGAAACGGAGACAGACCCGCTGACACAAAAACTTAAATACTTGGATTTATTGATGACACTTGTGGCAATCGATAAAGATTTAAAAGATACAATGGTATATTATATCAATAGATACATATATGGAGAGTCTTTGGAAAACAAACCTATATTACTCAGCATTGAATCTGCTGTAAGGGTATCATCAAGTGAAATGTTTGATAAGACGTATGCCTATATGAGTTCAACAGATTATCTTATGTTCATGTATGGGGCTGTAGAAAAATACTCGGTATATAATAAGCCTGAATTTCCAAATGAAGTTGTTAACCACAGCACAAAAAGTATAATAGAAAACTCGTATAAATCATCATATAAAGTAAAAGATAACCTGACACGTTTAACAGAAATCTACCAAAGCAGCACCAAAAAAAATGCCTTTTCTCATGGCTTATCAGGTGTTATAGGTGGGTATTTCTCCACAAAGAATGGTGTGCCAAATTGGCGTTATTGGAGTGGAAGAACGGGTGTTATGCATGGTCTTACATATCATGGCAATCAAATAGGCTTTATTTTAGTAGGTGGTAGAAACAACAAACCCCAAGTAGATCCTACATTAACCATCAGTATGAATACGACCATAGGACCTGATGGGGATAAGCGGTACGAAGTACCTGTAGAGATGGAAACCATAGGAGTGGATGCTTATCTGGATGTATCCCTTGGACAAACCAATGATAACCTTATTAAATGGAAGACATTAATAGCCGATTTAGATGTAACCTTCGATTTTACACTGAACCTTACTCCATCGGATAAGCTATCTAAACTGGATCAATCAGCACCGGATATGTGTATTAAGAAAACCAATATGAACCGACTTGAACTGGAGGATATCCTTAGTGGCACTTCTTCTTTTAGGTACCAAGATAAATTATCGGATGTATCCATTCAAGAAGAAGAGACCATCATAAAAGATTACACAGCTCAGCTCATTATTGACTATACAAATAATGGTATAACAAAACAAGTTGTTTCTAATCACGTAACTGAATCTGTAGAAGCCCATAGAGGTAAAATTCCAGAGCCTAAGACCGGTAATTACTCATCGGCCACGAAGGTATTTTCACAGATTAAACAAGGAGCACCAGGTCATGAACAATTTGAAGCCATGGCAGGGGTGCCAACAACACGACATGTATATTTTAGCTCGGGAGGCGCAGAATACATCGTCGATATAGCTGTGGAATTACATAAACGCCAGCAGTCAACACGAAACTATAGGTCATTTTTTAGTAGTGTACCCTCAGAGAATAACATGCCTGTCATTCAGAACTCCTGGACAAAAGACAAACCAGCGCCGAAACCAACACCTCGACAGAAAACAGATCATATGGGTACAACGACCATTGAGCCTATCAGTCAAGAAACAAGACCCTATTTGAAATATCCCCCAATAGCTGCCAAGAATGGTTCTTGGTCCACATCAAGTTTCAGTGCCCCAACACCTAGAAAAAGCACTGCTTGGGATGGGACAACCCGTAGTGAAACAACGGGTGTAGGTAGTAAAACTGTTGTAGATAAACCTGCTGTATCGGAAAAAAAAGATAAGGACGGTAATGTTATAAGACCCGCTGAACCTGAAGTCAATCATATGGAATACAGACAAGAGTGGTATGGCTTTTCAGGTGAAAATGGAACAGAGTACAGATGGGTACAGGAAGGTCATGATAAGACAGTAGGTGGTTACGAAGAAACTTGGTCACAAACCATTACCTATGACTATATGGAAATAACAGATGTGGCTGTCTATGAAATAACAGAAGCCCTAGTAGACGGTATGGGTACCATAACAGGCACCGATAAGATTATCGGCACGGTGATACAAGGACAACCTTCTGTCTTCTACAACATTGACGAAACCAATACAGCGGCTGGTGGACGCTTAGTTTACTCTCTAGAAACGGATCAGAACGATGATGTTGTATGGGATGAAGGGCCTTCTGACAATGCAGAGGAGAACAAGACAGATAGTGGACGAGTCATTGAAGAAGATATATGGAAGATGCGAAAAGAAACCATGAATAACGTGACGGTTGTATCGGATTTTCTTATTCTTCAAACCACCAAAGGGGATAAAGCGGTCATGTATTTTGATCAGCAATCCATGGATTTTAAGACAGAAGAGCCTATTGAACTACCAGAAAGCTCGCTGGATGACCAATGGATTAATAATCCTAATGCAGCATTTGATTGGCAACCTGATGAACTAGACATAACAGGTTATACGGGTGATTATGAAGATGTGGAGACTGCCCATGCTGCTTATGCATCAAGCCATGTGACGACGGCTCATGACGCACCAGAAACATCCGTTAATCGACCAGCTAGACCCACCAAACCCCTTAGGCTATTAAAGAATAATATTGATATCATAGATACACTGGCTAACCGAGAATACATAACAGGACATGCAAAGGTATTTTATCAACAAGTGGCACCCAAAAAAGGAAACCCAACAGCGTATCATCCAAGGTATGTTGGAGATTTTGGTATGACGGGCATTGAATTAACCTCAACCTATTCCTCAAGACATAGCAAGATTAATGATATTGTGGTTCATAACCCTGTATCGGTACAAGATGCCATGATTGTATCCTTGCCATCATCCAGAGATCAAAGAACACCAAGTTCATTACCAAAAGACATGGCGCTGAATACAAGTGTTATGGAGTATAAAAAAGTTTTGGTTGAGGTTACTAAACCCCCAGTGTATAACACCATTCAAGTACCTAATCCTAAATATAAGGAAAAAGAAGTACCCAATCCAGATTATCAACCGGCTAAAGATGTTGAAGGTCAAACCATTTCCTTTAGTTATGCTGGCAATTATAAAGTGTTTACCGTACCAACTACAGGTGAATACATCGTTACGGCAAAAGGAGCATCAGGTGGTGGTACACCTTCACATCCTAATAACGGAGGGTATGGCAGTACGGTTACATCCACCTTTCAATGGACAGCAGGACAGCAGTTCTATGTTTATGTAGGCGGCAAAGGTGGCAATTCTCCTAGTGACAGGATTGACCAGTTTAATCGACGTAATTATAACGGTGGTTATAATGGTGGGGGCTATGGATCAGGGTCACGAGGACCTGGTGGCGGAGGACGCTCGGATATCCGTACGAGCACGTCACCAACAAGTGAGATTATCGTTGCAGGTGGAGGTGGAGGATCAGCCAGTGCCCAACAGGGTTCGGCCATAAAGTCTAATGGTAATCGTGTCAATGGCAGTAATGGTCCTACAGGCTGGTCTGGAAAATATGAATATGACACCGGTGGAGGCGGAGGTGGCTATTACGGTGGTCAGACAGTTAGTGGTGATGACCCCTCCCGTGGCTATGCTGGAACAAATTATTCAGCAGGCAGTAACACCACCACTTCCACAGGGTCAAATAACGGCCATGGCAGTATCACCATTAAGCAGCCTGCTATCCATATGCCAGCAGTAGGAGAACCCACCATATGGATACCGGCCAGTGATGAGCCTAAATTTATTGATAAACAAGTCCTTGTCAGTGGTGGAGAAACAGTATATGAGTACCAGCTTGTGCCAATAGAAGTTAAACCAGAACCAGTCCAAGTAGGAGGCGTTAATTACACGCCAGGAAATTTTATTAATATTGATTATGGTTTTACAATCTATTTCCCAAATAGAGGTGATTTTTATGGCAATGGGAGAAGTGGTTTAGGCAATACCTCATTTATCCGAGGAAAAGGCTATACCGATAATATGGATACAACCGAATGGACAAAAAGCAAAGAAGTTACCTTCCCATTTGCAGTCATATACGAAGATGATATGTATTTGCCCGGTGAAAAAATAACATTGGACAAAGCAAAAGAAAACTTTTCCTTCTATCTGCCACTAGCTGCATCAGAAGCCATGTCTGCTGAGGTGATGTTTAAAGCAAAAGCCAACAATTGCCGATATGATGATGCAAACAGTTTCACCAATCGCGTTAGAACAGGTAGTAAAGAAGCCAAACATGCAGCCAAGCAAATAACCTATATCGATGTGGTTGGAAGAATTGGAAATTTGGTCATGGAAGATACGGAAGACTTTAGGTTCTCTAACTTGTTTAAACAAGCTGTATCAGGCTGGTTTGTTGAGAATGTGGTGCCTAAGGTTAATCCAGAAAAACAGTTGAATATCATGTCTGATCCTATTGATATACGTGGGGAAAGAGTGAATGCTTATAATCATTACCTTAATACATATGGCGCCATAACTTCTTTTAATAGGGAACCCATTAGATTTCCACTATCGCCATCCAAAAATAATATAATGGCCTTAAGAAATCAACCTCAACGCCCAGGTTATTTATCCTACTTGGATATTTCAACACTAGGAAATTATGAAAAAGTACAGGTGATACCTTACTATTATCATTTATCTTTAGTGGATGGTACCATCACACCATTAGATGTGTATATGAACACAGAATCAGGGTATAGACCCATTAACATCTATGATTTGGTGAAGACAGATTGGGATACCAATGCAGTGTACCACTACAAGTACTGGGTAGATTGGGGTATGGAAAAAATGAGACGTTGTGTGGAGTTAGCGGAAGAGAACAAGACCCAAAGTGTCATTGACTACACCAAACAAATAGACGGTGATGGTGTGGAATATATCAAAGAATCACCTTATGGTAATACGTTTGCTGGAATAGCCCAACTGGTTCAATTGTCAGAGAGAAATAGAACCTATATTGGTTCTTCCATAACAGGAGGGAAGGATAATAATCCAGGTAATCGTAATCTAGAACAAATGTATACAAAGAATGCTCAGAGGTGGCATTTTAAATCTGGATTACCTTCATCGGCCATTGCTGTACATCATGGAAAGCCCATATCCAAAGGGAATATGGATAGTGTTTCAAATAATCAATCCGTCATCATAATGGCACTGGATATAAAGTCAGCAGGTACATTATATAACCTGGAATACAAACATCCCAGTGGTAATGGTACATTGGATATTGCAGGATTAGCTTTTGATTTAACGTCCATACCTCACAATGTTATCACCGTATATTCAGCACATAAATCATCAGCCAACGACTTAAGCATATCCGGAACACATTAAATAAAAGAGGGCTATCTTATTTAAAAGATAGTCCTCTTTTAGTGGTAATAGCTCACCTCAAAAGTCGAAAAATGTCAAAAGGATTTTATGTCATGCTTTTTATCCTCTAAAACGTGTCGTTTGTCAGGATGAGTTGAAAACAAATCAAGGCTAGTATAGGATGAAGATACTAACCGCTATACATACATGACATATTTATCCATGATAAATTTGAAACCAATCATAGAGGAGGAGAAGGGTTTGGCAAGAATAGTAATACATCAAGAAGTGTTATTAAACAAGTTTAGAGATTTAGAAGATGTATCACGAAGAATTTATGACGTTGAAAAAAACTTATCCATCATTAAAAATTCCATGGACAGCACAGTTTTAACTAGGGATAACGTGAATCATCAACTAAGCAGTTTATGTCATGTCCTACGAGGTCTAGGACAAGATATGAATGAAAGAAGCCAATTCATTCATCGTACAGTTACGGCCTATGAGGCTACAGAAAAGAAGTTAATTGAAAGTATGAACGCTATTGATCACTCAACTGGTAGTCATAACAAAAAAGATGCAGATGTGAATGAGGCAAATATTTTTACTGAGCAAAAAGAGAATATATTGTTTCACGCACTTCTGCAATGGTTACAAACACGTTTAACCCCTATAAAAAAATATTTGAATGATATTCATATGAAAATCAATAATAGCATAAAAGTAGAAGAGACCTCTTTACAACTACCAACCCATATGAACCCACTTACAGAAAACTTAGTCACCCACCCAAATGTTTACAAAGAAGAAGTCAAGATGCTCCAACAAAGGTTACAGGATTTGGGGTATACCATTAAAGTAGATGGTTATTTTGGTGATGAAACATTAAAAGCAGTTAATCTATTTAAAGACAATTATGGTCTTGGTAATACTGATAGCTATGCAGGTATTGTAGGCAATCAAACTTGGTTATGGTTATTTGGGCAGCTTGTTGGTGAGTTATCATGGAACCCTAGTAAGTATAATCCGTATGTTAAAATGGCTCAAATAAGATTGAGAGAACTTGGTTATGATGTTCAGGTGACGGGATATTTTGACGATACAACATTAGAAGTAGTTAATCAATATAAAAGGATGAATAAACTTGGCAATACGGGTAGCTGGGAAGGGGTTATAGGCCCACAAACCTGGGATTATTTGTTTGCCCCAAATGGGAAACAGCTTATGCATATAGACACTGCATCTACGTTTGAGGATGGTTTTCACTACAATTGGTATGGAGAGCATGTGGATCGAACATTTAAAGAAAAAGTGGTTAACATAGCTGAAAAACTAAAAATGCATCCTGATGATTTAATGGCAATTATGGCATTTGAGTCTGGATTTGACCCAGCAGTATCTAATAAATATTCTAATGCAACAGGACTTATCCAATTTATGCCCAGTACGGCCAAAGAGTTAGGTACAAGCATTGAAGAATTAGCGACGATGTCTGCTGTTGAGCAATTAGATTACGTCTATGCATATTGCAAGCCCTATTCCGGAAAGATTCAAAATATATATGATGCCTATATGATGGTATTTATGCCTATAGCAGTAGGAAAAAGCAATGATTTTCAGTTAGGTATAAAAGATTCTACCACATGTTTTCAGGGTACATCCCTTTCTAAAGGTAAAGTGTATCAACAAAATAGTGGGTTAGATATCAACAAAGATGGTATTATCACCAAAGCAGAAGCAGCCCAAATGGTTATAAATACAAGAAATAGATATAAGCAAGCTATTGAAGAACCCAATAAGGATAACAGCATCAAGATATATAAGGTTAAGTCAGGCGATACCTTGAGTAAAATTGCTTATCAATTTAATACCACAGTGAATGAACTAGCAAAGTTAAATCATATTACCAATGTCAATAGCATACATGTGAATCAAGCGTTAAAACTACCGATACATGATGTAGAAGAATTACCAGATATGGAGGGAGATAATATTCAAGTATCAACTAACGATGTTACACTTGATGGAAACAGAGATACGACTAAGAATTATTATGATGGCACATTACCTGAGTATACCGTAAAACAAGACTTATTGACGGTCAATAAATATTCCAGACCTGGGACTCCTATTAAAGATGTTAAAGCCATTGTTGTACATTATGTAGGTAACCCTAAGTCAACGGCTCAAGCTAATGTTGATTATTTTGAACGTTTAAAAACAGGTAAAAAAAATGATCGAGGAAAGTATATTTATGCCAGTGCACATTATTGTGTAGGGCTTGATGGTGAGGTTATTCAAGCAATACCTGATAATGAAGTAGCTTATCATGCAGGTGCACGAAAGACAGATTTGGCAAAAAATAATTTTACAGATAGTGCTAATCATTATACAATAGGTATTGAATCATGTCATCTTGATAAAGATGGTAATTATAATAATGAGACATATACATCTTTTGTTAGATTAACCGCAGACTTGTTGAATGAATATGGTCTTGATACGGATACGGCATTATTAAGACATAATGATATTTCAATGAAACCATGTCCACGATTATTTGTAGATTCCAGTAAGTGGGTACATTCAGATGAAAATGACGCATGGGAGCAATTTAAAAAAGATGTAGCGATAGCTCGAGGAAGAAAAGAATAAAAAATGGTGGTGATTGAATGAAGTTATATCGACATATGATAGCTATATGTGTTCTAATGATGCTTACTTCTTGTAGTGCAGTTAAAAATTTTAATGAGGATAGTCAACAAAAAAAGAATGCTACAGACACCGAGCAAGTCGCCCAACTAGAAGAGAATCCTCTGCCGAAAGACACGAATTATAATGATCAGGAAAAAGCAACCCAATACCATTTACAAGGTGTGACGTATTTAGAGAAAGAGGACTATGAGAATGCTCTTGAGTGGTTTGAAAAATCTTTTGTCGAAGATCCAGAATACCTATTAGCCCATTTCCATTTTGCAAAGACCCTTGGTATCTTAATGGAAGAAGATTACCCAACATGGTTTGATAGAAAACAAGATATCATTGAACATCTGAAAAAAGTGGTTGAATTAAATCCTGACTATGTTAAACATATTGAAGAGGATGCACATTTTGATGTGATTCGAAAAGAATACGCCTATCAACTTCTAACTGGTCTATCCATAAATAATAGTGAAGATGTTAATAAGATACTTCAGCGTTTGGATTGGTATATACTTGGAGAAGGAATCGTACCTGTAATAGGTGGTATCACATTTCATGAAGACCAGACATTTACTTTATGGTATTATCCTACTGAATTCTGGAAGGCATACGATGATACCCTTGAAAAACTTCAGTACCATGGACACTATGAAGTGAATATAAACAACATTACACTCCAATTGGATGAGAAAATGTTAAAAAGGTCAAACCGAGAGGACATATATAACAATGATACACTTTATGAAGAAGGTATGATTTTGAAGGGTGTCTTAGATCAACAAGGAAGTCTAATGTTTGATATATTGGATTATCCGTTTGACTCATCTTATCCTGAATTTAGTGCATAAGTGGTGAAGGAAAAAATAGATGATTTTGAAATGAGGAAAGTCCATGAAAAAAAGGATAAGGGTAGTTTTAGCGATATTTCTATTGTGTATCTTTATGATTAATATAATAGGATGTCATAAGAATACCCAAAGTGAACATGTTGCTGATGTATCTCAAGAAAACAGAGAAGAAGTAAAGCAGATTTTTAATAAAGCTGCTCATTTGCATCAAGAAGGTCATCATGATGAAGCTTTAATGGCTTACGATGAGGTAATTGCTATAGATGGTGATTATGTTGAGGCTTATTATGAAAAAGGCAGGGTTCTGTACATGATGCAAGACTATGACAAAGCCATACAGATCCTTGATACTGCCATTGAACTAAAATCAGATTACGCGGATGCTTACTTTTATAAAGGTATGATATATTTAGCGCTCGAACAATATGATAATGCATTACAAGCACTTGATAAGACCCTTCTTATGGATGATAAAAAGACCCTTGCCTATATCAATAAAGCCAGATCGTTACAAGGATTAAAAAAATATCATGAGGCCATACAAACCTTAGACTTGGCTATTGAACAAGCGCCAGAGGATGATTCTCTTTACTATGAAAAGGCCATCATTTATAGTCTTATGCATCATTTTGACGATGCTATTAAGAGTTTAGCAATAAGCATAGAAATAAATCCAAATAACGCCAAATTTGCGAAATCTGATCCAGCCTTTTCTCAGTTAAGCCTACTAGAAGATTATCAAATACTTTTAGGCATAGAGGATAAGGGGTCAAGGGATGATGCTGTAGATAATAACAAACCGCAGGATGAGAGCCCATGACACAACATCTACGGGCTAAGAGGGAAGTGCAATACATAGCATTTTGATCACATTTAAACCAGAAAACCACTATAGCCAATATACACAAGCATGTACATGGACATGTAATCCATTTCCTGAGGCAGCCATAACTGAATGTTAGAAAACATTGCGTGAGCATTACGGTAAATAAAACCGTAATGCTTTTTAATTCCTATAGGAAAGTCCTCTGAATTTAGCATATGAAATAGAAGCGTTTTCATATGCGTCAAGGAAACTTTCCTAACATAACAACTTCCTTGGAAAGACGCGACGTAGTCGCTTTGTTCGTGCGTGCATATAGACAATGAGACCCTTTATGACTTAAGATGAATGATTTTTTTAAAATGTTAAATAACATGGAGGGATACTTTATCAATTGCAATAGATGTCCCCTGGTATCCAGCATATAATACGCCATAAACACGAATAATAATAGGGTTATTGATAAAGTGTTCATGATTTTAAACAAAAGTTCATGATTTTGGATTGCGATTATTGTCGAAATTGAATACCATATAGTTGGAGATGATATCACTTTACATCGCATTGTAAATGATAGTGGTGAGCATCATCATCAAGACCTATTACGTTAAGAAAGAATTATGGAGGAGGCAAAAGCGATATGAAGAAATTAATGGCTTTATTATTAGTGCTAACTTTAGGTATGACAATGTTTACAGCATGTACTAAGAAAGATGATAAAGATAACCAAGCACAACCAGCTCAACAAACAGGGGATGAAAAAGACACAGAGAATGACAACACAAGTACGGATGACAGTGCAGAGACAGCTGTAACAAATAACTTGGTTATCTATAGCCCACACAAAGCAGATATGATTAACCCCATTGTAAAAGAATTTCAAGAAACAACAGGTATCAAAGTGGATGTGGTAGCTGCTGGTACAGGGGAACTATTAAAGCGAGTTGAATCAGAGAGTAATAACCCACTTGGTGATGTCATGTGGGGCGGTGGCGCAGAGTCGCTTAATGCATTCAAGGAGTATTTTGCGCCTTATGAAAGTGAAGAAGCAAAAGCGATTAATACCGTATTTATCGATAGAGAAAAGACATGGACAGGAACCAGTCCTTTACCCATGGTCATCATGTACAATAAGAAGTTAGTTAAGCCAGAAGATGTGCCTACATCTTGGGGAGATTTACTTGACGAAAAGTGGACAGGTAAGATTGCTTATGCTGACCCAACACGATCCGGTTCATCCTTTACGATTCTTGCGACCATGTTAACGGCTTATAAAGCAGAAGGCGATGATGGATGGGAATTCATTAACAATTTCTACAAAAATCTTGATGGTAAATTAACATCTGGTTCGTCAGGTGTGTACAAAGGTGTTGCTGATGGTGAGTATGCTGTAGGGTTAACCTTAGAAAAAGCAGCTATGGAATATATCAATGCAGGTGCCGAAGTAGGTATGGTATACCCTAGCGAAGGTACATCATCTGCTCCAGATGCAATTGCTGTCATTAAAGGAGCCAAGAATGAAGTAAATGCTAAGAAGTTCTTAGAATTCGTCTTAACGGCTAAGACTCAGAAATTTGTTCTTGACCACTTCGCTTCACGTCCAGTTCGGGACGATGTTGAAATGGGTGATAATCTGATTAAGATGTCAGAGATTAAATTAGTGGACTATGATTTACAGTGGGTATCGGATAACAAAGATAACATTGTTAAGAAGTGGAAGGATATCGTTATTGGTAAGTACTAAGAAATAACACATGTAATCGTTATAGTTTGGTACACCATGGAGATATGCCGTATTGATTGAATTTAATCATTCAAGTATCAGTAAGTAGTAAGAGGATTTCATGATGATGTACAGATAACGTTCAATATGCCTTATTTAGCTCTAAGGGATACATTTATTGTTAATTAATGACAACAAAATAGATGAAAGTAAACATGGAATCCTCTAAATAGCGTAAAGGATACATCTATTATGTACACAAGATAACAACTTAGTATTTTTTCCAAGATATATCCGTATTGACGAACCATTACCAATTAAGGTGATAAAGATTCAGGGGAGCTTATAAAGTGAACATACATAGCGTGGTCTTGGGGTAAAAATACTAAGTTATAATCTTGAGATATAATAAAGTGACGAAGGCATTTAAATAGTAAGATAAAGCGTAAACCTATTCAGGTCTTAAATAATAAGAAAATTAGGAGGATAAAGTTATGAGTCATCAAGTTGTTATTAAAAATGCGGTAAAAAAGTATGGTGACTATAAAGCGGTTAACAATGCTAATTTAACCATTCAAGAAGGTGAGCTCTTTACACTTCTTGGACCATCAGGATGTGGAAAAACCACATTACTACGTATGATTGCAGGATTCAACACCATTGATGAAGGCCACATAGCATTTGGAGATAAAGTAATCAATGATATACCAGCTCATAAACGTAATATTGGTATGGTATTCCAGAATTATGCCATATTCCCCCATATGTCTGTTTTTAATAATGTAGCCTATGGTTTAAAAGCTAGAAAAGTAAGTAAAAGTGAAACAGAAAAACGTGTGATAGAAGCTTTGCAAATGGTTCAGATGGAAGAGTTTAAAGACCGTCAGCCGTCACAGTTAAGTGGGGGTCAGCAGCAGAGAATAGCCCTTGCAAGAGCCATTGTTATCCACCCAGATGTATTATTGATGGACGAGCCTCTCAGTAACTTAGATGCAAAATTACGTGTGCAGATGCGGACCATCATCCGAAAATTACAGAAAGACCTTAAAATTACAACCATCTATGTCACACATGACCAAGAAGAAGCCCTTGCCATTTCTGATCGTATAGCTGTTATGAAATTAGGCGTTATTCAACAAGTCGGTACACCTGTAGAGATCTATAAAGACCCTAAGAATATTTTTGTAGGTGATTTTATTGGGACATCTAATTTTCTAAAAGGGACAGTTGTAAAAAGGGATGATGAAAAAACCGTGATTGATGTGAATGGTAAGACCATTGATTTCAACATGAAGAAAGCATGCAACGGTGAAGTGATTATCACCGCAAGACCAGAAGAGATTATTTTGGAGGATGTTAAGAAAGGTAATATCATAGGTGAAGTGGTCATAGGTACTTTCTTAGGTGACTTCATCAATTATGAAATTAAACTGGATAATGAGCAGGTCATTGAAGTGAATGAATATACCAAAGATGTGTCACGTATACGTCATACGGGTGATAAAGTAAGTGTTGTCCTCGTACCAGATAAAGTGCATGTATATGATGGAGCAGGTGAGGAGGTACTTCTATAATGAAGCAGTTAAGGAAATTCTTTAATTTCTGGAATGTGGTCAGAATTGTCGCATTCGCAACATTAGCTATTACGCTTGTATATCCATTCGTCACCATGTTAAAGGAGAGTTTTGTTTCCCAAGATACAGGCGGATTCACTTTAGCCAATTACTTTGAATTTTTTAAGTATCCTTATTACTACAAAACCCTATTAAATAGTATGTCCGTTGTATTAGCTGCTACTTTTTTTTCTACGCTTATCGGTTTGCCAATGGCCTATATCACCACCCGTTACAACATATGGGGTAAATCCATCATTAATATTATGATTATATTATCTTTGCTATCACCTCCATTCATCGGGGCCTATTCATGGATTCTTTTACTGGGGCGTAACGGCTTTATCACCAACTTATTCAGAAATATTGGGATAGAATTACCACCCATCTATGGCTGGACAGGGATTGTGCTGGTCTTTAGTTTGAAATTTTTCCCTTATGTTTACCTATTTGTATCAGGCGCTCTTAAGAGCATGGATTCTTCCATCGAAGAAGCTGCTGAAAACTTAGGTGTATCTGGATTTAAAAAGCTTATGACCATTACATTTCCACTTATTTTACCCACCATTACAGCAGGTGCATTGATGGTATTCATGACATCTCTAGCTGATTTTGGTACACCCATGCTTATTGGTGAGGGGTATAAAGTCCTTCCTGTACTCATCTATGAGGAGTACATGAGTGAAATTGGTGGTAACGCGACGATTGCTAGTATGCTTAGTGTCATTATTATCATCTGTGCCATGGCAATTCTGTTTGTTCAGAAGTTCATTATCGCCAAAAAAAGTTACATGATGAGTGCACTTAGACCACCAAAAGTGATTGCCTTAAAAGGTGGTAAGCGTTTCTGGGCAACATTTGTCATTTTTTTAGTAGCAGGGGTTGCCATGGTTCAACAAGTGGTGGTTGTCATTACTTCTTTTATTAAGACAAAAGGTCCTATCTTTACAAAAGGCTTCAGTTTAGATAGTTATCGTATGATTATTAATAAACTATCCACCAATATTTCCAACACCTTTTTATATTCAACCATTGCCATCATCATCATGGTAATTGCAGGACTGCTCTTGTCTTACTTGATCGTTCGAAGGAAGTCCAAGGTTAATGGACTGCTTGATATACTGATTATGTTCCCATACGTTATCCCAGGAGCTGTACTTGGTATTAGTTTATTGGTTGCATTCAATGACGGACCTATCGTATTAAGTGGTACAGCGACCATTTTGATTATTGCTTATGTCATTCGTAAATTACCTTATACCATTCGTTCATCAACGGCCATATTGTATCAGATAGATCCCAGTATTGAAGAAGCATCCATTAATTTAGGGGTATCCCCTATGAAGACCTTCTTCAAGACAACAGCTAGGTTGATGGCACCCGGTGTATTATCAGGTGCAGTACTGAGTTGGATTACCACCATTAATGAATTGAGTTCCAGTGTTATTTTGTATACAGGTAGAACGGGAACCATTTCTGTAGCTATTTATACGGAGGTCGTTCGTGCAAGCTTTGGTACGGCTGCTGCATTGGCATCTATTTTGACGGTGACGACGATTATTTCTATTTTAGTTTTTAATAAAATTTCTGGTGGTAGGGGTATTACCATGTAGAAGATGCTTGAGCCCATATAAAACAGTTGTTTTTATGGGTTAAAGCTATAGGTGGAAGTCTTTGGTTTGGTTGGGGTTTAGGCTAGGGTGGTGAGGTGTATCATGCATTTGTTTGCCTTTCCTTTCAGCCGGTCTGCACAAATGCATGATACACCTCACTTGGTTCAAGATGACGTTAAAAAGATGATGTGTTGTTAGGTAGGTTATTTGACGCGTCAAGAGTAGTTGTTGATTATGATGGATATTCATTGTATAGTGTTATAGGAGATATGCTTATACTAGATGATGGTAGGCATATGTTTGATGGTTAGATGTTTTTGGTAAATACAATAATGATTTATGAAGTTGTTATGATTAATGGATAGATCGTTTATTTGAAGATATGTTAGGCGTTAAGCAAGAGATAAAATACATGATATATGATGAATGGTACGTAAAAGAGAGGATTATAAATATGAACATAATGGATTTGCATACACACACCCAGTTTTCTGATGGAGACGGAACCGTTGAGGATATTGTAAGGGTTGCTAAAGAAAAAGGCATTAAGGTTGGAATATCTGACCATGTCTTTTGCTCAAAGATGAACGACATGGATGCTATAGAAAACTATTTGAATGCCTTAGATCAATATGACGTATACAAAGGTGTAGAAGCAAACATGAAAGATATCATCCACTGGCCAGACCGATTACTACATCAATTGGATTATGTCATATCAAGTGTGCATACATTCTATGACCGCCATACAAAAGACCGCATATGGTTATCATCCTATTTCGGATACCGAGTAGGCCATAGCTCCAGTTATAAAAAACAATATAAAACAGAAGATTGTGAGTACATTATGGAAGCCTTATTACAAACCATTGAAAAATGCTTTCGTCAATCAAGGGTAGATATCTATGGTCACTGTACCATATTACCATTCTATGATGAACTGCAAGGAACCACCTTCATTGACGGATGGGAAAACGAAATCCTTCACTTATGTGAAAAATACCAAGTAGCCCTAGAACTAAGCGGCCTATGGAAAGCCCCAAGCACCCACCTCATCAAGAAAGCACTCAACAAAAACATCCAATTTTCCCTAGGAAGTGACTGCCACCGCCTCACCGAAATCTGCAACCTGGATTATCCACTAACACTCATCCAAAAACTCAATATCCCCCAACACCGCATGTTTACCATTAAAAATAATAAGCAGTCTTAATCCTTTAATACACAGATTATATAATCAACATAAATCACACTACCTTCTACCACTAATAAATTCCCTTAATAACCCTAATAATACATATACCCAACTTAAACCAATAGCATCTAAAACACTAGCCCCAAAATTCCAACACTAAAAGTGTGTATCATCCTTTAGTTTACGCAGACCGGCTGAACAGGAAAGGCAAGTAAAATAAAGGATGATACACACATACCAGCCCAAAAATTCCACGCAACCAAAAAAAACAATAAGAACCCCTAAACAAAAAGTGACAACCTCCTAAAAAACATAATACCATCAATAAGCCGTAAATAAATATAATCAAAATTAAAATTAATATATTAAAACGGATAGATGAACATTTAAATCAACCCAAGGAGAAAAAAGCCATGCAAAAACCCAAAAAAGCTTTCTTCCACAAACTCCTCATATTCTTTATACTCATCAGTATCATACCCCCACTCATTCTAACTTTCCTAGGCTACACCTTTTCATCCAAAATCCTACAAGACGCCATCTACGATCAAGCCCACGACAGCTTAATACAAATCAACGACAGCATTAATGAATTCTTAATGGAGTATAAAACAGTCATCGATATCGTAGAACAAGATATCCCCCTACAAGAAGTTTTATCACATCATGTTTCCTTGGATGACTATTACTATCAAATAAATGAGAAAATCTATTTCCTCTTAGCCAGCAAAAAATATAAATTTCCCATATACATCCTTAATCAAAAGGGTCAAGCTGTTTATGAAACATCCCCATTACCTCCTATTTATAAAGGACAGGCTTCCAGCAGCTGGGGTGTATTTCGTAAAATGAATGACAGCAATGACGTGGTGTTATACCCCCACAAGTTCATCAATAATACCGGTAACACCATCGTCTTTACTCTTGGAAAACGCATTGTTAACGATACAGGTCAATCCATAGGGTATATTGTCATTGATATCCATAGAGATGCTATCCTTAATATCATGAATACACTAGGCAGCAGTAAGGTCATGGATCTAAAACTAATCGATCCATTCTTCTACACCATAACCGATGCAAATCATGCCCATCAGGAAGGTTTTTTCTGGAATTCACCATTTCGTGAAGAAGTATCTAAGGAAAAACAGGGGAAAATCTATGTAGAAGGGAATAAAGTACCGAAGCTATTGATCTACCATACCCAAAGTCAATCAGAATTGACTCTTATAGCCACAGTTCCCCTAAATATTGTGGCAGAAAATAATAGTTATCTCCGAGAGAAAGTTATCCTTAGCTTTTTATTAAGCCTTAGTTTAGCCATTCTTATATCCTTTATTTTTGCCAAGCACATGGTACGGCCCATAAGCAAGTTGGCAAAAAGCATGAAAAAAGTAGAGGAAGGCAACTTAACCGTAAGAGTTAATCTGAATCGAAACGATGAATTAGGTGTTCTTGAAAATAGCTTTAATCAGATGGTCGTTCGTTTAAAAGAGTCCATGGATAATACCATCGAACAACAAAGACAACTGAGAATTGCTGAGATTAAAATTTTACAAGCTCAGATTAACCCTCATTTTCTATACAATACATTAGATGCCATCAAATGGACTGCTAAGTTAAACCAAGTGACAGAAATCAGTGATATCGTAACCCATCTTGGCAATCTACTGAGAAACACCATTAACTCAGACCAAGAATTTATCACCGTAAAAGAAAGCCTCGCTCTCCTTAATCATTACCTAAAAATACAAGAGTTAAGGTACAATGATGGTTTTGAAGTAAACATGGATGTAGCAACAGATATCATGGATTATAAGATACCCAAGTTAATTCTACAACCCATTGTAGAAAATGCCGTTGTCCATGGTTTTGAGCACATAGAAGAAAAAGGTATCCTCCATATTACGGGCTATGAAAAACAAGGGGATATCTATTTTGAAATCCATGATAACGGTATTGGTATGACAGAGGAGCAGCTAGCCACAGCCATTAACAAGAAAAGTGATGAACATATTGGCTTGTATAATGTGGATCAACGGTTACGTCTCTATTATGGCGAATTCTATAAAGTGATGATTGAGAGTACCTATGGAACAGGTACAACCATTACCATAAGGATACCGGTTAATTCCAGCCTTGCTCATGAAAATTAGATATGTGAGAAATTTACAATGTTATGAAGGGATGCGTTTGCATGGTAAAAGTTGTCGTAGTTGAAGATGAAAACTTAACGAGAAAAGGGTTAGTACTCACCACCCCTTGGGATGATATGGGCTGCAAAGTTGTCGGTGAAGCAGCTAATGGTTTAGAAGGCATAGAAATCATTAAACGTGTAAAACCCCATATTGTGATAACGGATGTGCGTATGCCTAAAATGAATGGAATCGATATGATTAAAGCCCTTGAAAATCAATCCAGAGCAAAGTATATTATCTTATCAGGTTTTGATGATTTTAAATATGCTCAACAAGCTATATCTTTAGGTGTAAAAGAATATTTACTGAAACCTGTGGAAGATAGGGCGCTTATAGATGCTCTTCTTAAAACAGTAAAACATATCCATGAGGAACAAGATATCTATAATAAAGATGAATCGTGTTCCAGTTACTTGTTAGATTTTGAAGAATATCCTCTTGATAACTTGGAAGGAAAGAAGAAGTACGTGGTCAATGCTGTCAAATACATCATCAGTAACTATTATCACGAATTCACCATAAAAGATGTTGCGGAAGCATTATATATATCGGATAGTTATCTGAGCAGATTATTTAAAAAAGAGACAGGGTATACCTTTGTGGATTACCTCACTAGATACCGCATCCATAAAGCCACTCAGTTATTACAAGATGATCATATTAAAATATACCAAGTGGCAGAATTAATAGGTTTTAAAGACTCTCGATATTTTAGTTCAATTTTTAAGAAATATATCGGTATGACGCCTTCCGAGTTAAGAGAAAAAGTGAACATGACAAGTCAGCAGTAAAGACAAAACACTATAAAAATTGATTAACAGTAAAGGGTCTTTTTAGCTCCTGCATTAATAGTGTGCTTAACTCTTTTGGTGGTATATTCTTACCATTCTTAACCCATGTCGTGAGAATATTAATGGTGATACCACAACGGATAGCAACGAAATAATCCCAAGTTTTATCCCAATCTGTAACCAATCCTTTATACTTCGATAAAAATAATGTCAATGTCTTTGCCAAGGATTCTGAAAGCATATCTTGTCTGTTGGCTTGAATAAGCTGTTCAACAATGACCGTATGTTGATCAAAAAAATACAAAAAAGGTTCCATAAAGTCAGAATTATGTTGAACATCATGCTGTTTTTGGTAGTCCAATAGATGGGCTATTAATCCTTTGAAAGTCTTGTCACAGATATACGCCAGAACATCATCTTTCCCATCAAAATGACGATAGAAAGTTGCCCGTCCAAGTTCAGCTTTTTTTACAATCTCAGTAATGGTAATGTCCTGATACATCTGTATTGTCATGAGATGTGTTAGTGCTTCATATATCCATTGACTGGATTGTTTAGAGCGTTTATCTTCTTTGATATGATACATAAGTCACCTCTTTGTCTCTTATCTTCTAAAGGATTTACACCTTATAAAAAGTATTATATAATAATGTTAGATACGATACAAGTGTATCATAAGTATAGGGTTAAAGCAATAGGGAGGTGTTGTTATGCAAAGGATGATTAAAGCATTATGGGAATTAAAGGAAGAGGATAGACATAACTTTGGCTCAAAAGCTGTTAATCTAGGCATCATGATGAGGGCAGGTATTCAAGTACCAGACGGTTATTGTATGAGTCAAGAACTATACGATAAGGTTATGCAACCAGATGGAACAATCCAAATACCAGATGCCGTTGTTCATGAATTGAGGGATGTGTATGAAGCATTGCATGGTGAACCATTAGCTGTCAGGTCCTCATCATCTCTAGAAGATGCAGAAGACAGTTCATTTGCAGGTCTCTATGAAACGTTTCTCAATGTGACAACATTTGAGGATATGATAGATCGTATAAAGGCATGCATGCAGTCTGTTAGCGGAGAACGGGTTAAGACCTATTACGAAGCAAAAACAGATCAAAAAAAGAAAAACAGCATGGGGGTTATTATACAAAGGATGGTTCACAGTCAAGTATCAGGTGTCTTATTCATGGCAAATCCCCTGAATAACAGATACGACCAGATTTTGATAAATGGTGCATGGGGATTAGGAGAAGCCATTGTTGATGGTCAGGTATCACCGGATCAGTGGATCGTCGATTCTGTCACAAGCCATATAATCAGTGAACGCATTATGGAAAAAGCATATCGAACACAAGCTGAGGAAAAAGGTGTATCCCTTCAACCTGTGGGAAAAGCAATGTTGTTAAAAGCATGTTTAGACCGGGATCAAGTGAAGCAGTTAGTTGCCATAGCCATGACGGTGCAGCATCTGTATAAAAAGCCACAAGATATAGAATGGGCATATGACGGGCAGGATTTCTTCATTGTTCAGTCAAGGGATATTACTACATTGTATCCCATAGAAGAAAATGTCCTTAAAAGCAAGAAATTACGTTTGTTCATCTGTTACAATACGGTTATTCAAGGCATTACCCAACCTTTTACACCCCTTGGCTATGAGTTTACAAGAGTGAACCTTGCAGGGTGGACCAGTGTGTATTATGGTTTCAAGAAAAAAGATCTAGACCCTAGCTGGATCAACATGATTCATGGGCGATTATATTATGATTTAACAGAAATGGTGGGTAAGAAATTCTATGCCAAAAATATCCCTAAAATATTCGAAGCAAAAGACCCTGCAGCCGCTCAACTTCTTCGTCAGATGATAAAGAAATATGGTCCACTTTTTTATAAACAAGGTGGTGCATTCAAGCTATCTAGGGGATTAATTAAGTGGATGATCGGTCTCTCCAAACATGCTAAGTTAGGAAAAGATACAGATAAAGCCCTAAAAGATGCCATTCAAATGGGAAATGAATTTGTGGAAAGTGTAGCATCCCGAATACAACAAACAAAAACCATCCAGGATAAAATACATCTTATGGAAGATGTGGCTGAAGAATGCCTTACTGTGGCTTTTAAGCAAGCAGCCTATTGCCAATACGGCATGCAAGCTGTTGAAAAGCATAATAAATGGATTAAAAAACACTACAACAACCAATTTGACTTAGAATCCATCCGTCAAGTTTTACCCAATAACCCTACGACAACCATGGGCATAGAACTTTCACACATTGCTCAGAGACTCTTAGAAGAGGGAAAAGAGGTGACAGAAAATCACCCTTTAATTGCCCAATTTCTTAAAACGTATGGCCATCGAGGGGATACGGAAATGGATATAGGTACAAAACGTTGGAAAGATGAACCAAGATATATATTAAACCTTATTGCATCCTATATGGATGGTGATAGTGCAGCTAAAAGTATTGATGCCATGAATAAAAATAATCAAAAGGCATTGGACACAATCGAGGCCATCTATCATCAGGTATTGAAAGATAAAAGTAAAAGAAAAGCAAAAAGAATGAAATATGACTATATGAATTACAGGACACTTGCAGGATTGCGAGAACGTCCAAAATTTGATGTCATAAGGGTAATGGATTTATTACGAGATATGATGCTTGATGTGGGTAGAACATTACAAAAAGCAAACGCTCTTGAGGATTATGAAGATGTAGCGTTCTTGACCTTCAACGATCTATTGCAGGCAGACCACAAAAATCTCAATGCTGTTGTAAAAAAAGCAAAAGATCAATACCATATACAATGTCAAGCACAACAGATACCCAGATGTATCATGAGCACAGGGGAATGCTTCTATCATCCAAAGGTAGAAGAGGAAAGTCATGTCCCAAGTGATGGTCAACCCGTAATCCATAAAGACTACTTGAAAGGAACACCTATATCAAATGGGATTTACAAAGGCAGAGTTCGTGTACTCCATACACCTGTAGATGTGAATTTAGAAAAAGGGGATATCCTTGTTACCCATAACACCAACCCATCGTGGACGCCATTGTTTTTAGTAGCTGGTGCCCTTATTATGGAAAGCGGTGGTCCTATTTCCCATGGCGCTATTGTGGCAAGAGAATACGGAACACCTGCTGTTGCAGGGGTTACCTATGCAACACAATTGTTAAAAGATGGGGATTGGGTCATTGTAAATGGAGAAGCGGGAACCGTTAAGTTATGTGAGCCGTCAGTTAAAAAGTAGCTGTAAAAAATAAGCAGTCCATCTTGACTTTATCTAAAAATACCCTTACAATGAGCATACCATCAGTATGTGCAGTGTAAGGGTATGTTTAATAAAAGTGAAACACAAAGGAGGACAACATGTGGGTTTCAAAAGATAAAGAAACAAGGAAAAGGGAGTTTTTGGAGACAGCCATTGGGTTGTTTATAGAGAAAGGTTACGACGTCACGTCCATTAATCATATACTGAAGAAAATGAATATTACAAAAGGGTCTTTTTATTATCATTTTGAATCAAAAGAAGACCTGTTAACCCAAATTATTGATTTATTTCTGGAGGATATTCGCACCATTGCCGAAGATGTTCAGAAATCAACAGGTGGAGCTATAGAAAAACTTAAGATGCTGGAGCTAGATGTTATAACCTATAGAAAGAAACATGAAAAGCTTTATAAGGATTTATATACCATTCATCAAAAACAGGGTAATGACATGTTTAATGTACGGTATCAACAAAAATCCAATGATTTATATGCTGGCATGGTAAAAAAGATCCTGCTGCAAGGTCAAGATGAAGGGGTTTTTCATCCTGTTGATATAGAGGAAACACCGGATCTATTTCTAGTCATTGCACACCATTATAAAGCTAAAATTGCAAGGTATTACTACGGTATGGACGAACATAAAGGGGAAGAAATTAGAAGGCTACAGGTCTCTTTTCAACGTACCATTGAAAGATTATTAGGTACAAAAGAAGGACAGCTTAATTTTTACTCAGTGGGTGCATTTGGAGGTTAAGGGTTATAAGAATGACTTCGAGGGGGAGTGGCTGAGAACGAAGGATAGTTAATTTACAATCATGATAACATTAAAAGAATTAGTGAAGCAAAAGCTGTTCAAGGGCTGAGACCTTTGGCGGCTTTTGCTTTATATGTTTATACCCATTCTTAATAGACCAAAATAAGAGTAAAGCAAAAAAATTTTTTAGAAATAAGCTATTGATTTGTCTTAATAAATATGTTAAAATGACCACATGACCAAGAATGAATAATTGGTCAGTGAGGAGAGAATGAACCCATGAAACTCAACTATAACGATAAAGAAAATAGGATACTGGATGCATCCATGGAGCTGTTTATTCAATACGGCTTTGACAAAACAACGGTAGCAGAAGTTGCAAAAAATGCAGGCATCAGTAAAGGCGCTATTTATTTACATTTTAAAAGCAAAGACGATTTGTTCGAGAGTTTATTGTTTCGTGAATTAAAAACCTATAGTTTGAGGTGGTTTGAATTAATTGAGTCTGACCCTAAAGGAGGTCTTCTACCGGGTATGTATAGGAACATGCTGAAGGCCATTACCAGCTCAGAACTCATGATAGCCATTTTCAAAAAAGATTTAAAAGTACTCGGAAGTTATGTAAAGAAAGATAACAGTTTTTTCAAAAAGGACAGTACGGCAGGTATCCGTAAAGAGTTTATCCAAAAAATGATGGATGTAGGTGCTGTAAGAAAAGATGTGGACCCCAAAATGACAGCTCATATCATGGATATGCTAGCATTTAGTCTAGTCAGTATGGGTGATGTAAAACGTTATGACGAGATACCGCCAACAGATGAAGTTATTGAGGCCATTGCCGTTTTCATGGACCGAGCACTAACACCTGAAGATGGAGGCAATAGTGAGGCAGGGAAACAAGTACTAAGAGATATTGCAGCAGCAACTGTAAGCTATTATGAGGCACAAGAAAATATGGAGGAGTGATCGTTATGATTAGCGTTAAAGACTTGGTTTTTACCTATTCAGGAAATAAGAAAGAAACATTAAAAGGCTTGAATTTTGAAGTGAAGAACAAAGAAATATTTGGTTTCTTAGGTCCATCAGGAGCTGGTAAGTCAACCACACAAAAGATTCTATATGGACTTTTGAAGGGCTATTCTGGCGACGTGAAAATTATGAACAAAGAAATTAACGCTTGGCATGCAGACCTCTATGAAAAAATTGGTATATCCTTTGAGATGCCCAATCATTATACGAAGCTCACTGCTTTCGAAAACTTAACTTATTTTGGCTCCCTTTACAGTGGCAGTACCTATGAACCCATGGAGCTGTTAAAATGGGTGGGACTGGAAGAAGATGCCCATAAGCGGGTGAGTGATTATAGTAAAGGTATGAAAATTAGATTAAATGTAGCCCGTAGTTTAATTCACAAGCCAAAACTATTATTCTTAGATGAGCCTACCAGTGGACTTGATCCAGTGAATGCTAGGAATATCAAAGATTTAATTCTGAGATTCCGTGACCTTGGAACCACCGTATTCATTACAACCCACAACATGATGGTAGCTGATGAATTATGTGATCAAGTGGCTTTTGTCACAGATGGTAACATCCGTGCCATTGATTCACCAGAAGCACTTAAGAAAAAATACGGTAAAAGAAATGTCAAAGTGACTTATCATGATAAGGGTAAAGAAGGCAACAAGGAATTCCCTATAGAAGGGCTTGGGAAGAATGAAGCATTCTATCATCTGCTCAATTCAGGGGTTACCATTGACCGTTTGCATTCTCAAGAAACAACTCTCGACAACATTTTTATTCAGATAACAGGAGAGGAGTTGGACTAATGAAGCCAATGACTTCAACCATTAAAAAAGATGTGATTATACAGGCACGTAATAAATTATACGCCATCAGTATTGGTTTAGCCGTTATCTTTGCAATCATCTTCTCAATACTACTAAAACCAGACCAAATCGTAACGGTTATACCTGCTGCTATGTTATTGCTTGTTGGTGGAACCACCCTTGTTTTTGTAGGTGGTCTGATTCTTTCCGAAAAAGATGAAGGTATTTTGAATGCCATCATTGTATCGCCATTAAGTACAAGAGCGTATCTCACATCCAAAATGATAACGTTAACCTTTTTGGCAACCATTGAAATTATCATCATGGTGGGTGTACCCATTGTTTACTTATCCATTGTAAAGGGCACACCACTACCTAACTTTTTGATACTCATTATAGGCATTATTATCATTAACCTGCTCTATACCATTGTGGGAATAGGTATGACCGTTCGTTTCAAAAAAATAACCGATTATATGATTCCTGTGGTCATGTTGATGATTCTACTTCAAGTACCGATTATACACTTTTGGCATATTTTTGAACATCCAATATTTTTAGTTATACCCACCAGTGCACCCATTATGTTTATACAAGGTGCCTTTACACCTTTAGCATCATGGGAATGGATCTATGCCACTGTGTATATGGGTTGTCTATTAATTGTTTTAACTAAATGGGCTTTTAAGTCATATAATAAGCACATTATAATGAAAATGGGGTGATAATATGATATCTAAAAGCATAAGAAATATCGGTAAAAATGATATGCGTTTAATTAGAAGAGAACTCATTCTAATCACATTACTCTTATTTGTTGTGTATATTGCGGTTGTTTTGAAATTCTTGTTACCATGGGCTAACAGTTATTTGGCAGATAAGGGATTCCTTCCCAATGCCACTATCCCACATGCCTTATCTTATTACTACCCCATTATTGTGGCTTTTTTCCTATTGTATATGGGGGGCATGCTGGCAGGAGCAGTTTCTGGATTTTTGGCTTTATCCGAAAAAGATGACGGTACAGCCGTGGCCATGCTGGTGACACCTGTGTCACCTAGAAAATTTAACACCTATAGAATTGTGATCACCACCATCATATCCTTTGTTATTATCATGTTTCAATTTTATATTGTGGGGATACTGGTACTGCCTTTCTGGCAGATGGTACTCATTGCAATAGGAGGTTCGCTGTTTGGTCCAATTATTATGCTATTCTTAGCTGGTTTTGCTGATGGGAAACTACAAGGAATGGGTTATGGCAAGTTCTTATCTCTAGGTGGGTTATTTGTTTTATTGAGTTGGTTTGTGAAGGAACCACTGCAATACCTGTTTGGTATTTTTCCACCCTACTGGATTAGTAAAGCCTATTGGCTGGCATTAGATGGACATAGCTCATGGCTGATAGCCCTCGTGGTAGGTATTGTCTTGCAATTTGTTATGATTAAACTTCTCATGAGGAAATTCGAGAAAACACTCTATCACTATTAAAATTCTTTTTCTTAGAAGCGCCAATACTTTCTTAAGGTTGGCGCTTTTATTGTCTTATAGGAGACAGCTCAATAAGCTTTCCTACTTTTTTTATATCATAAGAATGTTCTCTAATTTAGCATAAAAAAAGAAGCGTTTTATATGGCATAGAAACTATTCTAACGGACTAGACCCCTTTGCACAACGAGACCTAGCCGCTTTTAATGATAGCCAAGTACTTGTTTTTAATGAAGATAGCCAAAAATATATAATACTTGACACATAATACTATGCGTCATATAATATACTGTGAGAGGTGATATATTATGGATATACAGTTAAAACGCGGTGTTTTAGATATATGCGTTTTGAGTGTTTTACTAAAGCAGGAATCATACGGGTACAAAATCATCAAAGACCTTTCAAATGTAATCGAAATATCAGTATCAACCCTCTATCCCATTCTTAACAGATTGGAAAAGGCTGGTGCTGTAACGGTTCATTCAAGAGCGTATAATGGGCGATTAAGAAAATACTACAAGATAACTGCTGTAGGCAAAAAAAGGGTTCAGGCTTTTTTATCCGAATGGGAAAACTTGACCTTGATTTACGAATACATTAAAGGAGCTGTGGAGCAATATGAATAAAAAAGCTTTTTTATATGCGCTATCAGAACTATTGAGTTCATTACCAAAGGTTGAACGAGAAAAAACATTATCTTACTATGCTGAAATTATTGACGATCAAATGGAAGAAGGCATGACGGAGGAAGAAGCTGTTGACGCTCTCGGTGATGTGGCGCATTTGGCTGATCTTGCAATCTTAAACACACCCATGTCCACTTTGGTTAAATCCAAAATGAGATATAATAATAACCGGCTGCTGACAGTGCTGCTTATACTTGGTTTTCCTCTATGGTTTCCACTGTCTGTTGTTTTTGCGGTAATCGGGGTTGCTTTATATATTGTGGCATGGGCAGCAGTTGCATCTGTATGGGTGGCTTCCGCTTCAAGCGTCGGTGCAGCAGTGGTTTCGTTGTTTAATACGTTCTTTACCAATGGGGTTGGTAATGGCGTTGTATTCTTTGGTTTATTTATGACTGGCGTTGGACTTTCCGTACTACTGTTTTTCGGTGCTTTTCTACTATCTAAATTACTGATAAAATTCACCCATTACAGTTGGGAGACAGCTAAAATAAGTCTTGCAAAAAAAAGGAGTGCATAAAACATGAAGAAATATATGAAATTAATAATCAGCGTTGCCATAGGCATTGTTATTGTTGGTATAATCGCTATCTGGGCAGGTAGTTCAATGATTGCAAGACAAGCAAATCTATCCAGGGCAACAACTCATGAAGACGCCTATCCCATCAGCGAGATAAAAAGTATCACAGCAGATTGTGATTCCTTGAATATAAAGGCTTATGATGTTGATGGCGACGAATTAACCTTATCCTGGGTTGAAACAAAAGATATTCATTTCAAAACAGTCAACAATAATGGGGATTTAAGCATAACCTATCATAATGAATTAAGATGGGTTGATCACTTAATACCCAGAATAGTTGATGAAAGCCTATATACTTTAGTCATTGGTGTACCTGCTGACTATTCAGGTTCTCTGTCATTAATGTCTATCTCTGGTGAAGTCATTGTAGAAAATATTAGTGCAGGAGCAGATATCCATCTCTCAGCTGGATCCGGCAGCCTAGAGCTAAACAATATTGATTCGGGCTCTGATATAACCCTTTCCATTTCTTCTGGCCGCCTAAAAGCAAGCAACATGAGTAGTGAAGGCAGCATTGCCATTAGAGCAGGATCAGGAAAAATTGAAGCCAATCAGATAGCCCTTAATGGGGATTTTTCTGCAAAAGGTAGTAGCGGCTGGATTGAAATTAGTGCATTAAGGGGCGCAAGTACTGCTGATCTATTAACAACTTCAGGGCGTATGACTTTTTCAGAAATAGCTGTTGATGCATTAACCGCTAAAACAGGATCGGGGAAAATGCGATTTGATAACATCGTTGCAAAGAAATCGATTAGCCTAAGAGCAGGTTCTGGTGATATTGACGGGAGTATTAAAGATAGTGCAGGCAAGTTCACCATTAGCACATCAACTTTTTCAGGTAAGAACAATCTTCCCGATAATATCAGCATTGGTGAAAAAACGTTAACCGTTGAAACAGGCTCTGGCGATATTGATATCATCTTTTTAGATTAACCAAGATAGTTGATATATCCCTTGTATCTAGCCATTAATGCACACACTATAGGGGTGTCGGGAATGTATGTGTGTGAGGATTACTAACAAAAGATGGTCGTATTAACTTTTAGATTCATTATCTTTGCCATAAGCCGTAGAAAAAAGCATTGACAAGACCACATTTATTTACAGTTAAATAAAGATTTCATTTGAGTTTCATCATAATCTTTGATAGAATTTGATTGATGACTACAAATTGAAGGAGGTTAATGATGATATCAAATAAGATGAGAGATCTAGTCAATAGCAGCTCGTTAATCAGGGCTATGTTTGAAGAAGGAAAGCGACTAAAAAGCATCTATGGGCCAGATAAAGTGTTTGACTTTAGTTTAGGGAATCCCAATGTTGAACCACCAAAAGAAATTGTAACAGCCATTCATGAGATACTTGATGAAGAATCACCATCCATGGTACATGGGTATATGAATAATTCAGGTTATGAGGATGTACGTGAAAAAATAGCTGCTTATACCAGTGAGCAATACAATACCCAAGTGGGCAAAGAACACATTGTCATGACATGTGGTGCAGCAGGCGGGTTGAATGTCCTTTTTAAAACACTTCTAAACCCGGATGATGAAGTGATTGTCTTTGCACCTTTTTTTAGTGAATATCGCAATTATGCCAACAACCATCATGCTAAATTAGTGATTGTCCCATCGGACAAAACATCATTCCAACCTGACCTTAAAGCCTTTGAACAGCATATCACAGATAAAACAAAAGCTGTGTTAATTAATTCGCCTAACAACCCAACAGGGGTTATATACAGCCATGAGACATTGGAACAACTATCAAATATCATCAAAGCCAAAGAACAAGAATACGGTCATGGTATTTTTCTCATATCCGATGAACCTTATCGAGAAATTGTTTATGACAATATAGAAGTACCTTACTTGTTACACTATCATACCAACGCGGTTATTGTGTATTCCTATTCAAAATCCTTATCCTTACCAGGTGAAAGAATTGGATACTTAGTTGTTCATCCGAAGATTGAAGATGTGGATGACGTGATGGCTGGATTAAATGTAGCCAATCGCATCCTTGGTTTTGTGAATGCACCCTCCCTCTTCCAACGTGTCATTGCCAAAACACTAGGGGTTAAGGTTGACTTAAGTGTGTATGAAAAGAATCGAAATGTATTGTATGAACACCTTACTCAATTAGGCTTTGGCGTATTAAAACCAGAAGGGGCTTTCTATTTATTCATGAAAACACCTATTGCTGATGACAAACAATTCTGCAAAGATGCCAAAGCATTTAATTTACTGTTAGTGCCCGGTTCTGCATTTGGGTGTCCAGGTTATGTGCGTTTGGCTTACTGTATTGCTCATGATACGGTAATGAATTCACTGCCTGCTTTTGAAAAATTATGGCAGTCCTATGATATGAAATAGAATAAACAAGATGCCAATTATCATGGTCAATGACATACATTTGCCAACCATGACAACATGTTTAATGACCCTATTGGTCAATGCGGAATGTATAAATGGCTTGGTTCGTTTTTCAAATAATAAGCGCCATATGCAACATGATGACATATTCATTTAATTTAACCCTTGTGAGAATCCTTAATAAAAGGTAGAATAGGACATGAAAAATGACATAACAAAGGAAAATGGTCATGACGAAAAACAAAATGCATGTTTTATTAAGTGGTATAATAGCACTAACCCTTCTGTGGAAAGGCTTATACTTCTATCATATGGCTTATACAGTAGGCGCTATTCTAATAGGTATTCTCTTAGGGTATTTTATTCGTTATAAAAGCATCTATATAGAAAAAAGCCTCAATCATCTGGTATTACTTGTTGGTGTGGGGCTTTATTTTGCTACCGTTTTTTATGCTGTGGATTTTGGTATGGCCTTTATGGGTGCACTAAAAGTCTTAGTTGTCTATCTTTTCTATCTGGTCATCACCCAAATCAAACATCAACATGCCAAGGCTCTATTTATGGATACCGTCATTGTTTGTTGTGTGATCATGGCATTTTTGGGTATCTTGGCTTTCTATATACCCTTTTTAGGGGACTACTTTATTCAGAATGGCCGCCTAGGATCTGTGCTGCAATATCCAAACACATTTGGCTTATTGATAATTGTGGGCATTCTCTTTCTCGTGTCAAAAGACCGGTTGAATCAGGGTTCTATGGTGGGTCTAGTGCTGATGTGGACGGGTTTATTTCTTACCTTTAGTCGGAGTATTTTTATGATAAGTATAGGTACCATGGTGGTTTATGTCCTGTATGATCGAAGAAGGGTGCGTAGCATACTATGGCCTTGTTTACTTGGAATGGGTTTGGGCTATGGGGTCATGTACAACAGTGGGCTAAGTCATATGATAGGACGTATTGAGGCCACATCACCAACTGTCAGTGAATGGACGACCCGGTTACTCTATTACCAAGACAGTCTAGCTATTATAGAAGATTATCCGTTAGGAACAGGACATTTAGGATTTTTCTATTTACAGCGGCTATACCAGACTGGAGCTACTTATTTTGTGAAATATAGTCACAGTCAAATTATTCAGATTGGGTTAGATATTGGTATCATTGGCATGGCATTAGTCGGCATTTATTTTATAATGAACATGTTTGGTAAGCGGTTAGCTTTTCATGAGAAACTTGCCATTCTTGTTATCTTTGGACATGGGGCTATGGATTTTGATTGGGAATTTCCAGCTGTATTAATGGTGCTTATGATGATTGTCTACGTGGATCAGGACAAAATCCGCAAGCTGCCGGTATCCAGAGGATTAGGATATATCCTCCCTATAGGTGCTGTCATGGTCTATATGTATATGGGTATAAGCACCTATTGTGCGTATATGGGCTTAGAAGAAGCTGCCATTTATCTATATCCCTATGATACGGAGGCAAAAGCAGCCCTAGCTCGTGCATATGAAGTCAAGGATGAAGATCGAGCTTATGATTTAGCCCAAGAGATTCTGAGACAAAATCCCTATCATCTAGCAGGCCATCGCATCATGCGAGATTTACACAACCGTAACGGTGAATTAGAAGAAGCTCTTACATCAGCAAGAAAGATGGTTGAGTTGAATCCATTGGGTGTATTTCACTTGGAAATATACAGTGATCTGTTATTACTGCAGCTAAAGGAACAGCTCACATTAAAACATCCAGAAAAAGCTTATGATACCATTAGAGAATTATTAGAAATCCCCTATTATTTGGAGAGACTTGCAAAAGAGAGGCTTACCTCTTATAATGTAAAGCATAAACCAAACTTGTCCATGTCCGAAAAATTGCTCAAGAACCAACAAGAAACAGAACAGATACTGGATATTCTTTTGGTGGAGTGACAGATACAATGATAACGTCTGTCACAATTAGGCCATGACAGATACCTTCTGCCTAAAAGGTATGATGTCCATGGAGATAGGCAACAATGTAATTAAAGATAAAAGGATATACATAACAAGTAGGAAGATAAGAAGGTTAATAACCGATCTCAAATAATCTAGAGGTGAGTAAAAATGAAGAAAAAGAAAATGGATATTGTGACCAAGATGACCATTATTGGGGTTGGTGGTCTTGTATGTGTCACAGTCATTATTTTATTGATGACATTTATGAACAAACCAGCTAAAAATAGAAGACCTGTTGATGGTGCTGAACATAATGCCCAAGATACGCAAACCAATGATAATGGGGATATCCAGTATGCCCGTGCATTAGCTGTCATAAAAAACGTGGATTCAAGCAATAATATGTTAACGATACTCAACATTGAAACCAACGATGTGGTGTCATTGGCTATTGATAGTGCCGTGGATATGAAAGACGAATATGATTCTCTTCTAACCTTGGTTCAATTTAATATAGGGGATATGGTAGAAACCAAGTACGATACAGCATCCAATCGACCCGAATATGTGCATATTACAGCCAAGACATGGGAACGTAAAAGTATATCCGGTCTCCATGTGGATGCAGAAAAACATACCATCACCATCGGTAACGACCAATATGGCTATGCGGACGAAGCCGTTAGTGTTTTTAATGGTGACTTTATGAACATCGGGGATATCAAGCCAGAAGATAAAGTGACCTTAAGAGGGTATCAAGATAAAGTATGGACCCTTATTATGGAAAGTGGTCACGGTTTTATTACCTTGAAAAATCACAGTTATTTTGTAGGTGGTGTGTTAGAAATTGGTATAAGCAAGATGGTGGATATTGAAGATGTGACATCAGTAGTTGTACCGGTAGGTGTCCATAATATTGTTGTCACAAAAGATGAGCTTAACTATGAAACAGAAGTCATGGTCGCTAATGGTCAGAAGGTGCTTATTGATGTAAGTGATGCCTCCCCTAGAATGGGAATCGTTGAAGTCAATGTCTTTCAAGAGGGTATTGAGTTCACCCTTAACGATAAGGTTTATAACGATTTTTCCGAGCCTATTTCTCTGGAGTATGGTACGTATAACATAAAAGTAGTTAAAGACCAATATGTGGATTGGGAGAAAGAACTAGTCGTGAACCAGCCATTTACCAAGTTTGATATTAACCTTGAAAAAAAACCAATTTTTCTGCATGTTGATAGCCCTGAAGGCGTAGATATATATATTAATGGGAATTTTAGTGGTAAAATCCCTATATCAATACCAATCGACCCAGGTAACTATACGGTAACCTTAAGGAAAGATGGCTATTACTCTAAGATGCATCCTGCAAGAGTTGAAGATGATGGGAAGGATGCTTATTGGACATTTGAACCATTAAAGAAAATGGAAAGTATAGATCATACAGACCCAGGAAATGAAAATAATGGTGGGAACGATGACCAAGATTCATCCAATGATTCTCAAGAGCATTCACCCAACCATTCAGATACAGGCAATGAAGGTGATGTACCACGTGATAGCTTAGAAGATACAAGCAATTCGGATACACCTTCATCGGATAACTATAATACAGACTAGTTCATAAGCGAAAAGTATCCATAGAGGGTTTGTCTTATCCAAACATTGTCAACTAGAAGAAGCTTTATCTTAGTACTTGACCACGTTTGGGATGAGATAGCCCTTGTCTGTTGTCATCAGACAAGTAAAACTGTGATAAAAAGTGAATCATCACTTTGTAAATAATATTTTAGGAGGTAAACAAGTGACACATTTAGACAAATATACCAGTTGGTTAGAAAGTGACTATTTTGACGAAGCAACGAAGCAAGAGTTAATGACAATTAAAGAGGACGAAACAGACATTGAGGAACGCTTTTATAAAGACTTGGAATTTGGAACAGGTGGACTAAGAGGTGTCATTGGTGCTGGAACCAATCGGATGAATATCTATACCGTTAGGAAAGCCACTCAGGGTCTAGCTAATTACATACGACAGGAAGGGGATGCAGCAGCAGATAAAGGTGTGGTCATTGCCTATGATTCACGTCGCATGTCACCTGAGTTTTCAGACGAAGCAGCCCTTGTGCTAGCGGCAAATGGCATCAAAGCCTATGTTTTTGAAAGTCTTAGACCCACGCCAGAATTATCCTTTGCAGTAAGAGAACTAAATGCTGTAGCAGGTATTGTGGTAACAGCCAGCCACAACCCGCCTGAATATAACGGCTACAAGGTCTATTGGGAAGATGGCGCACAGATTACATCCCCAAGAGATGTGGCCATTATTGCAGAAGTTGGCAAGGTGAAAGACTATGCCCATGTAAAAACCATGGATAAACAGGCAGCAATAGAAAAAGGACTCTATGAAGTCATCGGTCAAGACATGGATGACGACTATATGGAAGCCCTAAAAAAACAATTGATTAATCCAGAAGTGATCCAAGCAGAAGCCGATGATTTTACCATCATTTATACACCCCTTCACGGCACAGGGAATATTCCTGTGAGAAGGATTCTAAAAGAAATTGGCTTCAATAAAGTTTTAGTGGTACCTGAGCAAGAATTACCAGACAGTGATTTTTCAACAGTTGGTTACCCTAACCCAGAAGACATCAAAGCTTTTGAGCTGGGCATTCAACTGGGTCAAGAAAAAGATGGTGATATTATTCTTGCTACAGACCCCGATGCAGACCGTCTTGGTGTACTTGTCAAACATGATGGGGCATATGAAGCCCTTACAGGCAATATGATTGGTGTTTTACTCCTAGACTATATCTTAGGACAGAAAAAAGAAAAAGGCATTCTACCTGCTAATGGAGCCGTTATAGAGACCATTGTCACAACCAATATGGCCAAAGCCATAACCGCCCATTATGATATGGCGCTCATTGAAGTGTTAACAGGGTTCAAGTACATTGGTGAAAAGATTAAGGAATTTGAAGAAGATAAGAGCTTTGACTACCTATTTGGATTCGAAGAAAGTTACGGCTGCCTGATTGGTACCCATGCTAGAGATAAAGACGCAGTGGTTGCCACCATGCTAGTTTGTGAGATGGGTGCTTACTATAAGCAAAAAGGCATGACTTTATATGATGCCCTTATGAAAGCTTATGAAAAATACGGCTATTATAAAGAAACCTTAGAAGCCATTACCCTAAAAGGTATTGAAGGCGTTAATAAAATAAAGCATATTTTATCCACATTAAGAGCCAATCCGCCAAAACATATTGGTGACGTAGACATTGTGAAAGCTACCGATTACATGGAGGATACGGATTTACCAAAGTCTAACGTGTTGTATTATGAATTGGCAGACGAATCATGGTTCTGCGTTAGACCATCAGGCACAGAGCCAAAGGTCAAATTTTATTTCGGTGTGAAAGACCCTACGTCAGAAGAAGCCAGCGCACATTTAGAAACATTTGTTGCAGGTGTTATGGCTCTAATTAAGGAAATTATGGCATAATTTATCCATTTAAACAATAGAATGTAAAAATAGTTATTTTATGGTGAAGGCATGAAAAAATTATTCATATGGATACTGACGATTGTTATGCTGTTGATGTTGACGTCATGTAATAAAATGAAAAAGCAAGAAGACGATAAAATTAAAGATTTGGATTTCACGGTTATTGACGAAGTAGATATACCCGATATCATAGCTGAAAAAATTGAAGAATCCAAAAAAGAAGCATTTAAATTTAGTTTTAGTGATGGTCAGTACTTGTACATAGTCGTAGGATATGGTGAACAACCAACAGGAGGCTATAGTATACAAGTAAAAGAAGTCTATGAAACTGAGGATTATGTGGTTATCATGACAGATTTACTAGGACCATCCAAAGATGATAATGTCACCATGAGTCTAACCTATCCATACATCGTCATCAAGACTCAAGATTTATCATTACCTGTATATTATAAGTAAATAGGGTTGAAGAGGAAAAGCAGCTGCTTTTCCTTTTTCTATGCATTTTAAACAAATTCGAAGTAAAAAGGTATAGAATTGTAAAAAATGGATATAATATTAGTTAGAGATTTCAAAAAGGGATGTAAAAGATAACCACCACAGGTGCCTTTTTTGGCCCCCTTTTTATGGTAAAAAGCACTAAAATCTTAAAAAGTGATGGAAGTCTATTGACAATTCGAATGAAATTTGATATAATTTTAAAATTTATTGACCTGCTATATGTATATGTGATATACTAGTAGTAGTTGTTAAAGATGAGGTGGTTAAAATGATTGCAAAAGAAGATATTACCGAGGTAAGAAAACGTGTTGATGGTTATGTCGGTAGTAAAGTTTTGGTAAAGGCAAATAAGGGACGAAAAAGAATCGTCATTAAGCAAGGTGTATTACAAAGCACATATCCTAGTATCTTTGTTGTAAAAGTACAAAACGAACTACAGAATACCTATCGTACAGTATCCTATAGCTATACTGATTTATTAACAAATAACGTTGAATTATCGTTGTGTCAAGAATAAATAAGAACAGCTCTCATTCTATCATGTACGTACTAATAGATGCAATAACCGATTGGAAAATGGAAAATTTCACATAACGGAATTCTCGATATAAAAAATAGTCATAAAATCCTTCCTAACCTTAATATAATAATATAGACAAAGGTTTAGGAGGGATTTTTTTGAGTTTGGAATTGGAACAAAGAAATATAACACTAATTAAGCCCAAAGGTAACCGCATGCTTCAGATGACTATTGATGAAGATATGAATGTGCCAGATATCAAACCAGATATCGATAAAATATTACAGAACCATTGTGTAGTGAATATCACGGGTATTGATGTCTATGATTCCAAGGTAATGGTCAAAGGAGATTTTCATTGTAAGATACTATATGTGCCTCTTAATGATTCAAAACCTGTACATAACATGATGAACCTTATTCCCATAGAGGAAGCCGTAAACATGGATGGTGTAGCAAAAGGAGATCATATCAAGGCAGAATATGCAGTTGAAGAAATGAAGATTACGCCCATCAATACGCGGAAGATTAACATGAAGGCTATTATCCAAGTAAAAGTCATGGTTGATGAGAAAAAAGACATGTATGTACCCATTGATGTGTGCGGTGAAAAAGACATTCAAAGCAAATGGGACGATATCACCGTTTGTAAATTACTGGCATCCAAGAAAGAAAATTATAAAATAAAAGATGAACTGGCTATACCAAGTAGTAAACCCAATATCACAGAAATACTATGGTATGACCGATCCATCAAAAACAAAGAAATTCGCTTGTTGGACGACAAAGTAAATGTAAAAGGTACCATTGCATTGGCTACCCTATATCTTGGTGAAACCGGGGAAAATTCCCTTGAATTTGTGGAGCATGAGATACCATTTAATGGTGTTATCGAATGTCACGGTGTCAATGAAGATATGTATTCGGACATCGATATCAAGATTGTAGAGGACAAAATCCAGATTAGACCAGACCTTGATGGTGAGGAACGGGTATTATCTGTTGATGTGATGACCAGTTTAGACATTAAAGTGTATTCAGAAGAAAAGAGTAATATCCTGACAGACGTGTATTCCTTATCTGGTGATGTACAGATTAATAAAGAACTGGTGGAATACGAAACCTTGTTATGTAAGAATCAAAGCCAGTGTAAAATAAAAGAAAGCATTGAACTTGCAAGCCATGACCCAGATATGATGCAAATCTATTATGCTACTGGTGATGTGAATGTAGATAACATTGATGTGTATGAAGACAAAGTAGAAGTTGAAGGCGTTGTATTCTGCAATATTATATATGTAGCAGCAGACGATAACAGCCCTATTAATGTCTATAGCACCATGTTGCCTTTCAACCAAGTCATTGATGCAGAAGGTATAAAAAAAGACAGTAATATGTCCATTCGACCATCCATTAACTATATGAACTGCAGCATGCTTGGTGAAAAAGAAGTGGAAGTGAAATGTGGCGTATCTTTAGACACCATTATTTTTGATAAACAAGAAGTGAATGTCATTAATGGTTTAGCTGAGGAACCCCTTGATCTTAAAAAGATTCAAGGTATCCCTAGTGTTGTAGGGTATATCGTAAAAGATAATGAATCACTATGGGACATTGCAAAAAATTATTACACCAAGGTAGATGACATCAGACAAATTAATAACTTGGATGCAGGCGATGTAAAAAGAGGCGATAAACTCATTATCGTTAAAAATATAGATGGACTAGAGATATAGAGATAATAGAACGCTTAGGCGTTCTTTTTTTGTCCTCTTATAGAGATTTTAATTATAAATGAGATAGGACATTCTTATGTAAAGACATGACTTTTATTCTTTTGACTTGATTTATAAATATGCATTGTATATAATATTAAGTATACAAGGTACAAGATAAGTACAATTGTACATTATACACAAGACGTATCTTAAGATTAAAATATAAGTTGAATGGACGTCGTTTTATCAGCAGCAAGTTCAACACACCGTTGAAAGGGCATTTATGAATAGAATAAATATAAAAGCACGAGCGAAGATTAACATATCACTTGATGTTTTGAGAAGAAGAGATGATGGCTATCATGATGTAAAAATGATCATGCAAACCGTGAATCTCTATGATAAAATCAATTTAAAGAAGATAAAGAGTGACCAAATAAAATTACAAACGAACCTGCCTTTTTTACCAGTGGATAAAAGAAATCTTGTCTATAAGGTGGTTCAATATATCAAAGAAGAATATGCCATAGAAACAGGTGTTTTTATTGATCTTTTTAAAGTCATACCTGTTGCAGCAGGGCTTGCTGGTGGCAGCAGTGATGCAGCAGCTACTATCATTGCTATGAATAAATTATTTGATTTAGATATGACCATGGATAAAATGATGGAAATAGGTACAAAATTTGGGGCTGATATTCCCTATTGTTTGATGCGGGGAACGGCTTTGTCAGAGGGAATTGGTGAAAAACTAACACCCCTAAAATCATTTCCAAAAGCGTATGTGGTTATAGCAAAGCCTAATATAAGTGTATCTACTGCATTTGTATATAATAACCTTGATGTAACAAACATTAAGGAAAGACCCGATACAGAAGCTATTATACAGGGTATTGAAGCTGGTGATTTGCATGGTATATGCCGTGCGTTAGGTAATGTACTTGAAACTGTAACCATGAAGGAATACCCGGTCATTGAACGTATTAAGACGTTTATGATAAATAATGGAGCCATAGGTGCTCTCATGAGTGGTAGTGGTCCATCGGTCTATGGTTTATGTGATGATAAGCAAAAAGCATATCATCTAGCACATCAATTAAAAGTGAAAAACATGGCTAAATTCATCTATACAACAACCATATTTAACCGATAGATGATGCACATGAATATTTTGTCAGTCCTTCAATTTATCGTCATACTTGAATACGATATGAAAACCTAGGATATATGATAGATGTACTGACAGTTGAGTGAATAGAGAAGAAAAGTAATCATGAAAGGAAGTAGCAAGTGATGGATGATAAACTAAAAGTAAATTTAAATGAATATCTGCCATTGAGAGATGTTGTATTTAACACGCTTAGAGAAGCAATTCTAAAAGGGGAGTTAGTAGCTGGTGAACGATTGATGGAGAAGCAACTTGCTGAGAGAATGGGTGTAAGCCGAACGCCAATACGTGAAGCCATACGTAAGTTAGAGTTAGAAGGCTTGGTTGTCATGATCCCCCGAAAAGGTGCAGAAGTAGCAAGGGTTACTCATAAAGATATCAAAGATGTTCTGGAAGTTCGTGGCGCATTAGAAGAATTAGCTGTGAAGATTGCTTGTGAGAAGATGTCTGAAAGAGATTTGGAAGATTTGAAACGCACAAGTGATGCCTTCCAAACAGCCTGTAGCGAAAAAGATATCAGCAGCATTATCTCAAAAGATGTGGAATTTCATGATACGATTTTTAATGCCACAGAAAATGAGAAACTCATTCATATCGTTAACAATCTAAGGGAACAAATATATCGGTATCGTGTAGAGTATATCCGTAAACTTGGTAATTACGATAATCTCGTTCGTGAACATAATCAAATTCTAGAGTTCATAGAAAACCGAAATGTGGAGCAAGCAAGAGAAATAGCATTACAGCATATTGAAAATCAAGAAAAAGCCGTTATTGAAATATTTGATAAAAAGAATCGATAGGAATAAGGCTATCATGCATGGTGCATGATGGTCTTTTTTTAAAATTGTTAGAAAGTAAAGTTTATTCGTGAAAATCTATTGCCAAATCTTGTCGAAAATTGTATAATGTAATTGAGCGAATATTCGCTTATAGGACACCTAAGATTGTCTTATCACCTGCTAATGAGGTGATGCCTATGGTTAGAATGGTAGGTTAGCAACCCCTAGACGTATTTTATACGTAAGGGGGTGAGTACATATGACTAAAGATAAAAAGAACAATAAGAAAAAAATAAAAAAAGCTTCAACATTAATCGGCAAATTCTTGCTTGATATCGTTAAAGCCCTTTTTATTTATCTTATCAAAAACTTTTTAAATCTTTAGGAATAGCCGTTCCTAGAGACAAGATTTGGTGATGGACACTCTTTCGGGTGTCCTTTTCTATATATCCATCATACCAGTTTAGAGGGTATATTGTCAACTGATAAAGTGTATTTTTCGTTGATTGTATCACTATTTTGTCATTTTAAAATCAAGAGGATAGGATATACAATTATTCATATGGCGTTTTATTTTTTGTTCGATCAGCCAAGTAATCCAAACTAGTTCCATAAAAATCGGCAAGCTTACATAATGTCTCCACGGTTATAGGTGTTTCACCTCGTTCATAACGTGAGTAGCTTCCTTGGTCAATATGTAATAGATTTGCAATATATATTTGTTTAAAATCATGATCTTCTCTTAGATGTTTTATATTTTTCCATATCATAACATCACCTCATTGATATTATACCTTATAAGTTTAGGTGATATGAGATTTTAGGCTTAATGCGCCTATTTTTTTTGCTAGTTTGGAGGTGTTAGAGGTTTGGGTTGGTTTGTATTGGCTTCATAAGAGAAAGGGTGAACCGGCAACGGGAGTTGAGTAGATACCATATAGGGTGTTCATCAACTCTCGTTGCATTTGTCGCTTTTATTTATAGAAGCGGAGGTGACAAGCTGCAAAAGTCGTTGATGAACACCCTATATAGTATAGGAAAGTCATATCACGATGAAGCCAGTTAAGAATCGCTTATTGAGCCAGAGGAGTTTTATCTAACTGTAGGATTGGTATTATACTGAATAAATTATGTATTGTAGAAGTATATGAAGTCTTGTTTATGTAAGCCCTCGTTGTTGGTTCAAGCCCTTACTATCGTAGTTTTAGTAATGATAATGAAAGAGATAAAACAGACAACGGGAGTTGAGTATATACCATATAGGGTGATCATCAACTCTCGTTGCATTTGTCGCTTTTAATTATAAGAGCGGAGGCGACAAGCTGCAAAAGTCGTTGATGAACACCCTATATAGTATAGGAAAGTCATATCACGATAAAGCCAGTTAAGAATCGCTTATTGAGCCAGAGGAATTTTATCTAATCCTAGGGTTCCGCATTATGGTGGATATGAATCCGACATACTCTACAATTTAATCATGCCCCTTGCTACATAAACGGTTTACATCTGGCTCATACGTGGCACAATCTAAAGAACGATATAGTGTGTTAATAAACGACTTTTGCGGCTTGTTGCCATTCCTTTAAAACAGCTCAGGCAACAAACGCAATGAGAGTGCATTAACACACTATATCGTTCCATATAACTCCCGTTGCTGGTTTTAAACTCTTTTTCGTAGTTGTAAAATAATAATAACAAAAATTAACAGTAGTAAGGTATATACCATGTAGTGTTAATAAACGACTTTTGTGCTTGTTGCCATTCCTTTAAAATAGCTCAGGCAACAAACGCAACGAGAGTGCATTAACATACTATATCGTTCCACGTAACTCCCATTGCCTGTTCTAATCGGCAACAGAAGTTCAACTAAATCATACCCCTTGTACATAAGCGGTTTACATCTGTCTCATACGTGGCACAATTCAAAGAACGATATAGTGTGTTAATAAACGACTTTTGCGGCTTGTTGCCATTCCTTTAAAACAGCTCAAGCAACAAACGCAACGAGAGTGAATTAACACACTATATCGTTCCACATAACTCCCGTTGCCGGTTCTAAAATCTTTTATCGTAGTTATAAGCTTGTCATAATCCACTACATACAAATTCACCATAACATAGCTACCAAAAATTTAGAAAACAGAATCCAAGCTTTTTGAATAAAATACCCAACATCTACAAAAAATGTAAAAAAGAAAGGTAGATTACGAAATGAATATTTTGAATAAATTCGGAAGTATTTTTTCCCTTAATTTTGTGGTGATTATGCTGATTGTTGGATTGGTACTTCTTTTGTGGGATAGAAAAGTATTATATCGTAAAAAAATCAAGAAGGAGCATAAGATAGCCCTTATACTGGGCATTATCTATGTATCCCTTGGCGTTGTGCTATACATTGCAGGTAATGTTCTCGGACTAGTTTAAATAAGTGAGGTGGGATCATATGAGACTAAAAAGAGCAACACCAAAACATGATTCAAAAACCAATAAAGTCATTGTACCGTTATCGGATTCATTGGATACAAATATTCAAAATTTTGAAGAGCTATTTAAAGACTGTGGCGATATTGTTAAGCGTAAATTTCCCATAGGAAAAAAGAAACAAATATGGGCCTACATTGCTTATATTGATGTCATGATTGATAGACGCGTGATTGAAGAATCCGTGTTAGAACAGTTGATTATTCAAGTAAGAGGGGTGCCAGAGGATCTTGAGAATACGGACGATGATCCTTTTGCTTTTGTTAAAGATGGTGGCCTTGCTACGGCTGATTTAAAAGAAGTCAATACCATGGACGATATAACACTAGCTGTCTTGTCAGGGGATACCGTTGTCATGATAGATGGTTATGAAAAAGCCATTGTGGTAGCGACCAAGGGATTTCCCAATCGAGGGGTTCAACCACCAGATACGGAAAGTGTTATTCGTGGTTCTAAAGAAGGTTTCTCAGAAGCTTTACGTATTAACACTGTTTTGATACGACGGCGTATTAGAGATACTAAGTTGAAAGTCAACCAAATTCAATTGGGTACAAGAACCCGAACAGATATAGCTGTTATGTATATTGATGATTTGGTACGGCCTCAGATATTGAAAGAGATTGAGCAGCGATTAAGTTATTTTAATATTGATAGTGTGTTAGAGAGCGGCACCTTGGAGCAGATGATTGAAACAGAGTGGTATTCACCCTTTCCTCAGACCCAAGTCACCCAACGGCCCGATAAAGTAGCTTCAGCATTATTGGAAGGGCGGGTTGCTATTGTCGTGGATAATACGCCTTTTGTACTCATATTGCCCACAACCATGAATTGTTTTTTTCAGTCAGCAGAAGATTATTATCAGCGTTGGTATGTAATGAGTTTTGTGCGTATTCTGAGATACTGTGCGGCCTTTTTATCTTTTGCTATACCTGGGTTTTATATTGCTTTAACCACTTTTCATCCTGCCATGATTCCGACACCGCTGACGTTTTCCATTGCGGCGGCTAGGGAAGGGGTACCCTTTCCCGCATTGATTGAAGTGTTGATTATGGAGCTGGCCTTTGAACTACTAAGAGAGGCAGGTGTTCGATTACCAGCACCGATTGGAAATACCATTGGTATAGTCGGTGGTATTATCGTAGGGCAGGCGGTGGTACAAGCAAATCTTGTGAGCCCGATTATCGTTATTATTGTGGCGTTAACAGCTATTTCATCCTTTGCCATTCCAAGTTATTCCCTTACTTCGGCTTTTAGGATGATTAAATATTTGATTATTCTTTTATCGTCCCTATTAGGTTTCTATGGTTTTTGGGTTGGTATTCTTATCGTATTAACACATCTTGTTTCCCTTAAGAGTGTCAATGTCCCTTATTTATCACCATTTGTAGCCAGGGATATCCATCGCAGTGATCTGAATGATGCGCTGATACGTATGCCTACATTTATGAATCGACTAAGACCCATATTTGTTAAACCGAATAGTCAGGTTAAGGTAAGGATGGATATAAAAGAAAAAGGAGAAAATAATGTTTTCACAAAACAATAAAGTATCCATAAGGCAGATTAAGATACTTATTATTCTAAATTTGTTTAGTAATACCAGTTTAATATTGCCACGATTAGCATCGGAGATAGCAGCTGAAGATGGATGGATTATCGTCATTGGTGGTGCCATTGTTTCATTGGTGTATGTGTGGGTGATAACGTCCCTTATAAAGCTGTTTCCCAGACAAGATATCCTATCCTACACAGAACTTATATTCTCAAGACCTGTAGCGGTTATTATAGGCATTCTATTTGCTATAAAACTTGTTATATTAGCTGGACTTGAGATCAGGGTTTTTGGTGAATTGGTTAAACAAACACTGCTTCGTGATACCCCCATTGAAATCATTGTGATTACCATGCTTTTTGTGGTAGCTTACTTAACGAGAAAAGGCTTTGAAGCACGTGCTAGAATGGCTGAATTACTTATATTCGTGGTCATTATTCCACTGGTGCTGATTTTCTTATTCACCATACCCGATATTGAGATTTATCATATTTCCCCTATTTTTATGATGGATATGAAGACTTTTGCTTATGGCAGTTTAATCATGTCCATGATCTATTCGGGACTTGAATTATTATTGTTATCGGCACCTTTTGTGAATAAGCCTAAACGTATTCCAAAAGCGGCATTGACCAGTGTCATATTTGTGGCTGTACTTAATGGCACCATCTGTCTATTAACCATCGGTACATTTGGACCCATAGAAACATCCAGACAGCTATGGCCGGTGATGTCCATCATGCAGACCATACATTTACCAGGGTCCCTTATTCAAAGACAGGATGCATTGATGGTCAGTTTTTGGATAATGACTGTTTTTCTACTGATTAATGCCTATTTGTTCTTCTCCACCCATCTGTTGAAAAAAGTAACCCGATTAAAAGAGCAAAATTTTCTTGTGCTGCCATTGCTGCCAATTGTGTATTTAATATCCCTTATGCCGGATAATATTGTGGAAACTTATGATTGGCTAAGGATTATGACACGGTATGTAAGTATCCTATTCTTACTGCCAATTCCTCTTATTCTTTTAATTGGCGCTAAGTTAAAGGGATTAGGTGAGCAAGCAAATAAAAAAGAAGTCAGTTAAATGGTGATGAGCATGTTTTCCTGCTATGTCAGATAGATAACAGGAGAGGAGGTAGAAGATTGAAGGTAAAAGTCAGTATAATAATACTTTTATGTGGTCTGTTATTAACCGGCTGCTGGGATAAGGTTGAGATGAATGATCGGGCTTATGTGATTAGTCTTGCTTTAGACGATCTAGGTGATTTATTGGAAGTAACTTATACCATTCCTAACTTACCCGTTATCACCTCTCAGGGTGGTGGAGAGGCCACTAAATTTGTCAAAACAACCAAGTCAAGAACATTGGTTGAAGCCAACCGTAATTTCGGAAAAAAGTCAAATTTACGTTTAAACTTTGATCATGCGAAAGTGGTTATTTTTGGGAAGGATTTTCTTGAAGACGATCAAAATCTGAGAAAAGTATTGGATCATTTTGATCGGAATCCAGAGTATTCCAAAGCCTTGTTACTGCTTGCTACAAAAGCCAGTGGAAAATCTCTTTTAGAATCCGTTCCTAACGGTGAGGAGACGACAGGTATCTATTTATCACAGGTTTTTGTGAACAATAGTCAGGAAACAATAACAGCCAAAACCATTGAACTAAGTGATTTTATTACAGAGATGCATAGCAATGACGGCAACGGTGTTATGCCTAATATTGTATTTCAGGATAATGAAGTGATTGTAAAAGGCTTAGCAGTCATTAAAGATTATGGCCTTACGGGATGGATGGAAGAGGAACATGTGACGCCATACGGCTGGGTATTGGGCAAAGGCAGACATTCTGTGGTGGTTGCTGACATGGAAGGTGTCCTTGTGCCCTATAAAATAAGCGAACTGCATACGAATATGCGTTTTAGTCTTGAGGATGGTCTTTTAACGATTCGTATTCACATTAAGAGTGAAGGGGATGTGGCGGAATTTATCTTTGAAGATCATGATAAATTATTTCGCAATACCTATATCGATGAATTAGAACAAGCCATAGCTGAGCAGATGGTCAGTCAGGTTGATGACTTGATGGATGTTCTTCAAGATGATTATGGTATTGACATTATTGGTGCTTCTAATCAGTTAAAAATGGAAAATAGAGAAATATGGCGTGACACCAAATCCGATTGGCAAAATTTTTTTAGCGGCGCCTCCATCATTGTGGAATCGGATGTGAACATACGTCGAATCGGTTTGTCCAAGTAGATGGTATAATTCTATTGTATAAAGGATGTTTAAGTCGCGTTGAAACCTAATCGTCTATGAATAAATTCATCAAGAACTGGCAACAATAGAAATACAAGGTTATGGTATAAAAACAGTTATTATATTTTTTATACTAGGAATCAAAAATCATGTTGGGGGATGGAATAATGAAGGTGAATAGGATGAGGGTATTAAGTCGAAGAGGTTTATATAGAACGTATATATTATCCATATTATTAGTGGTTCTTATGGTGAGTGCTGTGGTCTATGACTATGAGAAGAATGCTTCAAAAGCAGCTGTTCTTGAAGGTATATCTGATAGCTTAATCCGGTTTCATGTGATTGCCAATAGCGATACAGATGAGGACCAGAGATTGAAACTGCAGGTTAGAGATGCGGTGCTTGATAAAATGACAGGCATTCTTAGTGAATCAAAAAATATTGAAGAGACGAGACAATTGATTTATGATCACATGGATAGCATGAAAGACATTGCCAGTGGTATCATCACAGATTATGGCTATGCTTATTCAGTAAATATATCCTTGAAATTAGAACAATTTCCACTAAAAGCTTACGGTGACATCATATTGCCACCAGGTAAGTATGAAGCTTTGCTAATTGAGATTGGTGAAGCAAAAGGAAAAAATTGGTGGTGTGTCATGTTTCCACCACTATGTTTCGTGGATGTTACCCGTGGCGTTGTACCAGAAGCCACGAAAGAAACTCTTAAAAATGTTCTAACGGATGAGGAATATAAAACCGTTGTTATAGCCGATGCAAAAGAAGATGTACCCGTTAAAGTGAAGTTCAAATTTTTAGAATGGTTGAACTTTAATAAAAAGAAGCAGCAAGAACCCGATTCAAACAAAGTGTTTGTACAACTAGACGAAAGTAAAAAATGACCATAAAGGTATATCATTAGGTATTTTGTAAGTGTTAGCTTATGAGATACCTTTTTTATTCTTATCAGAAAGTCCTCTGAATTTAGCATATGAAATAGAAGCGTTTTCATATGCGTCAATGAAACTTTCCTAACAGACAAATCCGCTCTGCGGAACGAGGCGTAGCCTCTTTTGTTCTGTTATTAGAAAACACATATTCTATGTTCGTACAAGATAAATAAGGGGGTTGACGTGTATCTTTCTAAAAGGTATACTATAAGTATACTAAATAAACTAACAGTTACCTAAGGAGGATATATGAAAAAATTGCTGCAAAAAAAGAGTGTAAAAATAACCCTAATCATCATACTGGTATTAGGGGCCATCTATACATTTTTATATGTAAGAGCCATTAATGAAAGGACGGCACTTATACATTCAGATGATGTTCAGATTATGTGTACCGATGAGCATCAATCACCTTACACTACAATCCATGTAACAAAGGGAAAGCGATATGCAGGTCTTTCTACAGGCATATTCAAGTTCGTTGTCACACCACAAATGGCTATATGGACAGAAGACATGGATGGCAATTATCTGGAGACCTTGTATGTGACAAAAAAAGTAGCTACCATTAATCGACAATCAGCTTTACCCATCTATATGGATACCCTTTCAAAAGAAGGATTATCTGTGGATAGCGTATCCAGTGCAAGTGCTTCCATCAATACCACCACCATTCGTCAAGAAGTGGATAACAGGCAAACACAACAATTCAAGGTTTATATGGAAATTAATAACTCATTCGATTATAATGCTACTTATAAGCAAAACTTACCCAAAGAAGACCCTGGTTACAACACAGGTTATTGTGGACAGCCTGCCGTTGTGTATTTAGCTCATGTGGACTTAGAAGACAAAACACATTATACATTAGAGCCAATAGGACATAGTGATCCAACAGGCGAAAGCCCAGAGCTCTTTCAAGAACTTGAATCCATACAAGAAGCTTTGCAAATAGTGGATAAAGTTGAGATTGTGTTTGAGTAAAAGATTGAGAGGTATACAACCATGGGAACACGAGTGGAAAGAGAAAAATTAGCAAGACGCAAGGGTATCATTGATAGTGCTGAGCGGTTGTTTGAGCGCAAAGGCTATGAACAAACCACAATGGATGAAATAGCAAAAGAAGCGGAATTTACTAAAAAAACCATCTATAAATATTTTGTGAGTAAACAGGAAATATATTATGAGATTGCTTACCGAGCGTTTAAAGCCCTAAAAGAATATACAGATGATATTGTTCTTTTTTTGGATATGAATGGGTACGACAAGATGGCTGTCTTCGCTGAGCGTTATTTGGAGTTCTTAAATAAGCATACACTCTATTCAAACATCATGTTGGAAATGAATCCTAAGCCTGTCCAATTAAATCCAGAAGAAAAAAAGATATTTCAACAAACAGAGGATATAGCAGATAAAATTATTTTTGTTAACATTGTAGAAGAAGGTATAAAAGACGGCAGTATAAGAACCACTAAGACCGCCTATGAAATGAATTTTATGATATGGGGTGCCATTAATGGTATCATGACAATTGCTAGAAATAAAGAAAAAATAATAGAAGAAGCAGTGGGTAAAAATCGGGATGCTTTTGTGAGAGAAGCCATTCAAGAGATCTTAAACACCTTGAAGGCTTAACAAGCGATTCTTAACCCCTTATACGTTTGAAAGAACAGGAATGAAGACAAGGCATGCTGTTCTTTTTTCTTATGGTCTTACGTGTAAGCATGAGCAATAGAAATATATCCTATTTTATCGCACATGTGAAGTGATGATATAATCCTTATACAAATAACTATTGAATAAACATATGATAAGTTATACAATATAGAAGATAAAAGTAATGGACACGATATTCTCTTAAGGTTTTATCATAATTTAGTCAGGGTAATAATATATTTAATTTTATAGGACAATGGATTACCTATAGAAGTAAGTGTTAAATGAATAAAACATCCGTGTTACACCATGAGGCATACATATTGGGGAATATAGAACGAAGCAGGCATTGGAGTGGAAATGAGGAGGAAATATAGATGAGTAAGAAGAATATAGTTGTTCTTTTTGGCGGGCAGTCTTCTGAGCATGAGATTTCATGTATTTCGGCAGCTACCATCATTAAGAACATGGATCATGATAAATATACCGTATACCCTGTAGGAATAACCAAAGAAGGCAATTGGCGTTTACATGAAGGAACCGTTGATGATTTACCTGAAGACAAATGGGTGAAGGGGAGTGTAAAAGCTTTTCTTAGTCCAGATGCTACAGAAAAAGCACTCTATGTCTTTCGAGAAGATGGTATGTCCAAGGTTACGGTAGATGTTGTTTTTCCAGCACTACATGGGTTATATGGAGAAGATGGCAGCGTCCAAGGATTATTGGAATTAGCTCAGATTCCCTATGTAGGATGCGGTATACTGGCTTCCAGTGTTTCCATGGATAAACTATACACCAAGATTATTGTGGAAAAATTAGGCATTAGGCAAGCGAAGCATGTACCTGTAAATCAAAAGGAAATGGAAAATATTAAAGATGTGGTGGCTAAGATTGAAAAGGAGCTTCCATATCCTGTTTTTGTAAAACCGTCCAACACAGGTTCATCAAAAGGTGTGACGAAAGCGCATAGTCGTGGTGAATTATTTGACGGTCTTGAGTTCGCCATTAAATTTGATACAAAAATAGTAGTAGAGGAAGCCATTGTAGGACGGGAGATTGAATGTGCCGTCTTAGGCAACTATCACCCAAGAGCTTCCAATGTTGGCGAGATCATTGCAGCAGCAGAATTCTACGATTATGATTCAAAGTATAACGATAAAGGATCTGAAACGCTGATAAATCCGGATCTGCCTAAAGAAACAGTGAAGAAGCTTCGTGAATATTCGACGGACATATTTAGAGCAGTTGATGGTAGAGGATTAGCTCGGGTAGACTTTTTTGTAGAAGAAGCTACAGGAGAGGTTGTTTTTAATGAGATTAACACCTTACCAGGTTTTACAAGCATTAGTATGTACCCTATATTATGGGAAGACAAAGGTATTTCCATAAAAGAATTAGTAGAGCGTCTTATTCAATTTGCTTATACCAAATAAACAGGTAACCAATAATAAAATGCATTGAAAATACAGAAGCTATAACCGATAAGGTGTAGACAATCATGTAACAGAGGTGAAGATGTTGACAAAAGATGTCATAGTAGCGATAAAAGGTATTCAAACAGATATGTTTGAAGCAGATGAAATTGAGTTAGTTACCACAGGACAATTTATAGAGAAGAAGAATAAAATATTTATTACGTATATTGATGCCACCCTTGATAAAGATAAAGAGACAAAAACCATTGTAAAATTAAGTGAAGGTCAGGTTTCTATCCAACGTTATGGTGGCGTGAATACCAACATGGTTTTTGAAAAGGATAAAGCCCATATTACCCACTATGAAACACCCTTTGGTGTTTTTGAGATTAATACATTAACCAAAGAGATCAAAGTGGACAGGCAAGATGATTACATGGAAATTAATGTGGCTTATAACCTAAGCATTAATCATATGTCCATGGGCATTAATACATTTACCATTACCGTAAAGAATGCTAAATCTGAAAATTTCTTTCTGATGGATGATCAAGTCATGCATGTGGAAAGTGAAGATTTTAATCATTAGGCATGTTATCTCTTATAAGGAAGTTCTCCGTATTTTAGCATATAGAAAAGTGTTTTCATATGCGTCAGGGATACTTTCTTAACGAAACAACTTGATAAAGGGAGGATATGGATGAAAAAGTACAAAGGATTAGTCATTGGCTTGGTATTGGGCGTTCTATTGAGTGCAACATCCACGGCGTTTGCTGGTAATATAATGGAAACCATCCATGTATTGTTGAATAAAGTCAACATTGCCATTAATGATGAACTTGTGGGAAGACAAGGTGAGCATTATACACTTGATAACGGTGAAGAAGTGCCCATGAGTATCTCCTATAAGAATACCACTTATCTACCTATTAGGAAGGTTGCAGAGATTCTTGGCAGCCAAGTTAAGTGGGAACAAGCAACAAAAACAATTCATATTATAGGAAAAGAAATAACTCAGATAGAGGATAAGGTTAAGCCAGAAGTTACGGCTGTCAGCAACATGGGAAACCATAGGATCGAGATTACCTTTAGTGAAGAAGTTGATCAAGAGACGGCTGAAGACATAGCTAATTATAAACTGGCAAAAAAAGAAATTGAACATCTCATGGTGAAGTATAAGGATGACACGAAACTTGTTATTACAAAAGCAATTCTAGATGCAAGCAAAAAGAAAGTGGTCCTCATGACAGAGGAAGAAAGACAATGGTTCTTTGCAATAGAAGTGAACGGTATCAAGGATGTATCAGGTAATGTGATGGACACCTATTCAGATGGCTTCGTCACATCAGCAGCTGTGGATTCAGATATGTTAGATATTGAGATGGTGTCGAATACCATTATCACCTTCACATTTCATGTACCTGTTAATGAGGAAACTGTCACCAATAAGGCAAATTATGTGATAACCAGCAATTTTTCCAAAGACAATAAGCTTGCCATTAAGGACATTGTCTATGATGCTGAATTAAAAAAAGTAACCATAACAACAGATGAAATAAAACTATTTGTTATCTATCAATTAGAGTTATTTAATATAAAGGACATTCATGGAGAACCTGTGTATCCCACCCAAGGCAGGTTTGGAGAATTACCCCAGCTTTAATAGAAAGAATAGAATACCATATACATATTGTTTAAAATTATTGTAAAAGGTACAAGACAATGTGGTATATGCATAAATCATGGAGGAGCTTTATGAAGATTAGAAAAGCCATTATACCAGCAGCAGGGTTGGGAACAAGATTCTTGCCTGCTACCAAAGCACAGCCAAAGGAAATGTTGCCTATTGTTGATAAACCAACAATTCAATACATTGTTGAAGAAGCTGTTAATGCTGGTATCGAAGAAATCATCATTGTGACAGGACGTAATAAGCGGTCCATTGAAGACCATTTTGATAAGTCCATTGAATTGGAGTTGGAGCTAGAAAAGAAAGGGAAAGAAGATCTATTAGACATTGCCAAAAGTGTATCTGAAATTGCTAATATCCATTATATTAGACAAAAAGAACCTCGAGGATTAGGGCATGCTATTTTAATGGCGAAACATTTTATTGGAAACGAGCCTTTTGCGGTGTTATTAGGGGATGATGTGATTGTTTCACAGAAGCCTTGTTTGCAACAAATGATTGATGTATACAGTGAGTACAGAACATCCATTCTTGGTGTTCAACAAGTACCAGAATCTGATGTGAATAAATACGGAATTGTCAATGGCAAAATCATTGAGGAACGGGTGTATAAGGTGAAGGACCTGGTTGAAAAGCCAGCATGTGAAGATGCCCCATCCAATATAGCCATTCTTGGCCGCTATATTATTACACCCAGTATATTTGAATACCTTGAGACACAAGGTGAAGGCGCTGGCGGTGAGATACAACTAACAGATTCACTTAGACGATTAGCAGTAGAAGAAGCTATCTATGCTTATGACTTTATCGGCAAACGCTATGATGTTGGTAATAAAATGGGATTCTTACAAGCTACTGTAGAATTTGCCCTCAGAAGGGATGAGCTTAGAGATGAATTCCTTCAATATTTGCAGCAAACAGTGAACCAAGTAGACCAAGTACTTCAAATTGATTAAATAAAAATTATATAGAGAACATATGAATAACTAGACAATCTCATGAGCTGTATGATGAATGAGATTGTCTTTTTTTGTGCCAAATGAAAACCCATATAGGCATATCTTTGTAAATGTCGTCTAATTCATAGGGTTTCATTTGAAAAACTTGCAATTAAGAAAGTTACAAAATCACCAAGTAGGATTGACAAGAATTTGAAATATTGGTTATAATTCATGTATAATATGTATGTGGGTGTGTAAAAGTTAAGGGTTATATGACAAGTTGGGCTACAATAAATCTAAAAATTGCTGGGGGATTTCTATTATGGACTATAATATTACAATTTGTGATGATGAAGCCATTCAAGGTGACATTGTAGAAAGAATGGTGTTAGAGGGTGCTGCAAGGTTAAATATCCGTGCCAACATTTATAAGTTTTTATCGGGGAAGGAACTGATGCTTTATTTGAATGCCCACAATACCCAGATGCATATCGCATTCTTGGATATGGAGATGGAAGGTATGGATGGCATACAGCTGGCCAGAGCCATTAAAACATGTTGTGAGGATGTGCTCATTATCTTTGTCACAGGTTATAAGGATTATGTATTTGATGTTTTTGAACTCGGTACCTTTAGATATCTGTTAAAACCTGTTCAACCTAAGGTATTTACGAAGGCTTTTGAGGATGCTATTCATGCTTGGAACAAACATCATCTCCCAATGGAGGATGAGTTCTTAATTATTAACAAGAACAAAGAGAAGATTATGATTAAGTATAGCAGTATACGTTATCTTGAAAAGTATAAAAATAAGATTTTGGTTAAAACGGATAATGAGGATATTGAGTTCTATGGGACGTTTAGTGAATTGAATTATCTCCTGGAAGGCACGTGTTTTATTAAAGTGCATCAAGGTTATATTGCAAATATGGACAAGATTGAGTTGATTACATCAAAAGAAGTCCTTTTGAAAGATGGTAGCCGCATACCCGTTAGCAGAAGAAATGCTAAAGAAATTCGAGATAATTTCTTAAGTCGAATGAGGGTGTCCATATGATTTGGTATTTTATAGAGTATTTTATTGATATAGTAGAAGCCATTACCATTATTATTTTTTTGAATGGTATTTACAAAAAACGGTACAAATCAGCTAGTACATATTTTATAGGAGGATTTATGCTGACAAATATTATTTTTGGATTTAACTATCTGGCTAAACATTCCAGACATCCTGTCCAGTGTACGTCTATAACAATGATTATTCTACTGTTTGTCGTTGTTTATTGGCTGTATAAAGAACCTTTACATCGTTTGCTGATTAGTTATATTGGCTTATTGATTTTTATTATTGCAATTGAGGGCATTGTATTATCCTTACTGAGTATTGCATTTAAACAATCACCTGGTTTTTTCGCAGAGCAAAATATTTTTCGAGTAGTGGGTATGTTTACATCCAAACTATTAATTTTCTTAATCGTTATCATGTTCATTAGCTTTGGATTAAAGAATGGGAGGCTGATTGTTAAGAAAAGAATTATACTTGAAATTGTCGTTTTATTTTCAATCAATCTTAGTATTATGATCAGTATTTTACCTGTGTATAAAAATATATTGTATGTGCATGATGAGAATGGTTTTATTGCGGGAATAGTTATATTGGGTTTAGGCTTTATTAATATACTATCCCTACTCATCTACCTTAGAATTATTCGGCAAGCCCATCATGATATTGATTTGCAATTGCGATTGCAGCAATATGACATGCAATCCAAGTATTTAGATGAGATTAATTATGCTACCATGAAATTAAGAAGTCTGAGACATGACATGTCCAATCACTTGGGTAATGTACAGGGTCTGGTAAGATATAAAGAATATGACAAACTAGAAGAATACTTGAGTAAGCTGTTGACGGATATTGAAGATGTTGATCAAATGATTATAACGCGAAATCCTGCCATATCTGCTTTGCTTAACCGGAAGAAAACTTTAGCAGATAAGCATGATATACATTGTTCCATGAACATACAATACATGGATGAGATTCTTATGGATGACCTGGATCTCTGTATCGTTTTAGGGAATATATTGGATAATGCTATAGAAGCAAGTCTTAAACTGGAGCAAAAGGATCGCTATATAAAGATTGATATTCGGAATATAGAAAAATACATTATCATTGATTGCGTCAATAGAATCGCTGTGAATTCTAAATCTACACTTCAAACCACCAAAGATAATAAGATATTGCATGGCATTGGTTTATCCAATGTGAAGCAGATTGTTAAAAAATATCATGGCAGTATTGATATATCCTCCATAAAAGATTACTTTACAATAACCATCACCATGTATAATGATACACTAGATAATAGCAGTTCATAAGTAACTGCTGTTTTTTTGTTCATAAAATTTCTCTTAAATTAGTGGTTTGCTTGCTGCTCATCATGAAGATTTTGTACCGAGACAATACTTCATGAAATTATAAATATACAATAAAATCATAGAATATGCTACCAAATATCATGAGATAACAACCAAAAGTCATATGCATATTGAATTGTTGGTTTATTTGTGTAAAATAATAATTAGAAGAGGGGGATATATGTGATATACAAACTTTCAACCAAGATATCAGACAAGCTTGTGAAGAAAGGTATAATACAAGAAGATGATATAGAAGTGTATAATTACGGATTTGAAATTATAATATCATCTCTCTTAATATTTTTGGGTATGATGACTTTGGGGATTGTCTTTAAATGTATAATAGAAGTAATTATATTTATGGCGTTTTTCTGTTTGTTGCGGATACAGGCAGGAGGATACCATGCAAAAACCCATCTACAATGCTTTAGTTTCTTTGCATTATCTTGTTTCTTTGCAATTGTCATAAGCCGTTTATTATTGGGATATGATAAAAATTATGTGATTATGATGCTTGTACTGATTGAATCTTGTATTATTATTATGTCCTATGCACCGGTTGATACCGAGAACAAGCCATTAAATGATTCCGAAAAAATTAACTATAAGAGTAAAAGTATTGTTACAGTTGTAGTTCAGACGAGTATTATACTTATTATGAGAAGCTTATATAGTGGATTTCAAGTGTATTATATGGTTGCTGCTATTGCTATTCTCATTGAATCAGTAACGGTGCTGCCAATAATAAATAAAAGAAGGAAGCGGGGTCAAAACATGTTAACAAGTATCAACAAGAAGATTGGGTCACAGGTATTAGGTTTAATTGGTTTACTTGGCGTTGCTGTAGCTTCACTATCTATTCAAACAGCGTGTATTTGGTTTTTTAATCAGCCAAAGGTTCCTGATAAACTAAGGAAAAATGACTAATAACGTGCGTAAAGCAATTTAAGTTGGACAAGTGGTATACTCATATATGTATGTTATCTAACCCTTAGCGGATAATGTATGTGTAACAGGCCTTGTGCCGCTTGGCAGGCTTAAGAGCTACAAGTTTTTTCCTTTTAAATATGGATGTCTCATCCATATTTTTTTTGTGTCCAATAACCCATAGCAATGTATCTGTAGATGAACCTATATGGGAGAATTTGTGGCTAGGTTATTGTACTCAATGAACTAAGTATAAATGAAGGGATCATCTAAATGTAGGTCAGTCATTGGTCCTAATTAAGGCGTAAAAATGTCGGATTTTTAATTATACACTTCCAAGACACTATAATTTTAATCCCATTTTTCCGATATATTATGATATAATATTGGATAGACTTGTGCAATTTACATGATTTTTCCTTATATGAGAAAATAGGGTGAAAATTAGTGGAGTTATGGCACAAAATACGCAAACGGAGGATTGGGTAAATGAAAAAGCTTGTTACGTACATATGTGTGTTGACGCTTATGCTATCGTCCATAGCTGTTAACGCTGCAACAGATCCTGGGATACTAAAAGAACAGGTTCAAAATGTTTATGTGGCTAAGTCAGGAGCAAAAGCCATTATTGAAAATCTTAAGTTTTCAGATGTGACACCAAATAGTTGGGCTGTTGAACCCATTATGCGGTTTGGAGCCCTTGAAGTTATAAAAGGGTACAATGAAAGAGGTAGAAAAGCCTATCGGCCAAAAGCAAACATTACCAATGAGGAATCCTTAGCTGTTCTATTAAGAGTACTTGGTATGGAAGCAGAAGCACAACAAGCAGGTTATCAATTGCTGACAGATAATCCGGATTTACCAGACCATGTGTTAACTTTGTGGACAAAAGGCTACTTACAATTGGCCACAAACATGGGGCTCATCACCCAAGATGATTTAGATGATGCCCTTATGGAAGAACAAGATGAATTACTGCCAGAAGAGAATTTTATTCGCCGTGGTCCTATCACAAGGGAACAATTGGCTGTATGGCTTGTTAAGGCCATGAATAACAAGGACCCTAATACCATTGCACCTCTATATGAACAGCAAGAGGTCTTTAACTACGGTGATTGGGAAAGGATAGACTCGGAGAATATACCCTATGTAGAAGCAGCTATCCAGAAAAAAATCTTAGTAGGCAGCCACGGACAATTCAACCCAAAAGGTTATGTGACCAGGGAACAAATGGCACAGGTGCTAAAGAACATGGATACCATGGTATACGATACCCTTAATGTGCGATTAGAAGGTGGTATGGTGGCTTATGTAGAAGACAGCAATGTTATGGGAGCAACCAGCAGTAAAGCCAAAAGACGTATTTTTATGCGAGATGAGAGTGGAAACGTTAATGAGGTGGCTTTTGAATATGAAAAAAACGCTAATGATCAGGTATTTACAAAAGACGTTCCTGTACTGATTGATGGTACGGTAGGTGGACTTTTATCCCTTAGAGAAGGGGAATACATAGAATACCTTGTTGAGAAAACCACAAACGAAATGGTGTATGCTTATGGTAAAGGATTAAGTACACCTTATCTCTTAGAAGGGGCGCTTCAACCATTAACGGATATAGAAAACAGCCGTATAACCATTAAGAATGCATCCAATGTGGCCTTTACTTATCCCATAAAAGCAAGCCTTTATAATAAAACAACCCAAAAGCTATGGATGAATGATATGGAAGTAGCCATAGAACATGCACCTATCAGTAAACAGGTAGCACTTACTATTGAGAATAACCTTGTAACCAAGATCAGCACAGTTAAAGGTGAAACATTATTTACAGAAATCAGTGGTATTGTCAAAGAAAATGAACCCCTATTTGGTTATATCACCATCATCACTTGGGATGGCAGGGAACTAACAAAGCATTACAAGAGCAGTATATCTGTTGAAAAACAGCAGTACTATGATACAGAAGATGAAATTGGATATATGGACGAAATGTTTCCAGATTTCAGATTCGACCCTAGAGACAGCGATGTTAACGATATTGAAGCAGGGGACATGGTTTTCATGCGTTTAACGCCAGATGGTAGTGGTATTGTATCCATTAGTGCGAAAACCAACTATATTGTTAAATATGGCACCATCAAATACATGGTACACAATGGGACAGAAGGCATTCGATTGAATGTGGCATTTGATGATCTGAGCACAAGTGTTTTTGACGTACCCGCTAACATTCCTGTTAAAAAAGCTGGTAAGAATCTAACCCAAGGAGACTTAAGAGAAGGACAAGTTATTAAGATGCTGATTAATCAAGCTGTATTTGAGCCTGGTACCATGACAGAGCTGGTAAAAGAAATCCAGATTGATGAATATGGCAATACAATTACCAATGTCTATAAAGGTAAGCTAGGGAACCTGAATGAGGCAGGGCGTAGTCTTACGTTACAAAATACCTATACACTGACAAAAGCAGGTTGGCGGAATTATGAAAAGGCTAAAGTATTGGATATCTCCAATAAGTACATCACTTATTTTCTAGATGGTAAGCAGATTTCACTGGATTATGCCATGAATTATCTGAAGCTGCAAGATATTGATGTGTATGTAGCCATGGAACAATATTATGACGATGAGAAAATCATTAAAGTCAACTTTGGAACAGGTAGAGATCAGATACTTAGTGAAGATAATGTAACCTACTCTAATGGTTTTAATGCTTTCAGAATGTTGAGCAGTACGCAAAATATTCGTACCAATCCTGGTACCATTGTTGTAAAAAACGGCAAGTTGCTGGAAAGCAATAACATTGTAGCACCAGACTATGCACAGGTTGTTCTTAACGGTGCTTATTCAGCAGCTGTGGTGAATATTACACCTGAGCCAAGTCATGCAGGTCTATCTATATTCAGAGGACGTGTGAAAGACATTAATCAACATGTGAACATGACGGTACAGAGCTTCGCCTTGTTAGGGGGCATGAACTGGATCTATTCACCTATCCCACGTGTGTTTAATACGGATTATGACACGGTTATTATGGATAGTAACGGTCTTGTTCCACATGAAGATTTTATTGATTATACGGATAAGACAAAAGTAAATAAGGTATATACCATCATTGCTGATGGAACCAAAGCCAAATACATTGTGGAAAATCCCTACTCCAAAGAAGGCGTAAAGGGAGAAATCTATGAAATAGGGACTGACCATATCAACATAAAAGATACCATTGTCTATCATGTAGCTAACAATCAATGGCAAGATCTAAGTTATACCAATAGTTACGCTAAGATTAACTTAAAAAACAACAGTATCATTGTTAAAAATAACCAAGTCATTACCCCGGATCAGTTAGAAACTGGAGATGTTATCAGGGTATTAACAACAGAATACCTGATCAGTAAGTTAGCCAGTACAGGTGCTAGAGATGTGGACGGTTACATCATATTGGTTGAAAGGTAGCCAAGAGGAGGAAGATGAATGAAAAAGACATTATGGATAACATGCATGTTGCTAGCAGGCATTTTCATAACGGGTATAACAGTAAAGGCAGATGCAGGTGATATCGGGTATTTTGGCGGTATATCAGAAGGAACCAATCTACCTAAAACCATTGAAAAACATGTACCGGTAAAACCCAGTACCAGTAAAACATTACGCTATAAAGAAATGGTCTATATATCAGGGGAACCTCTTATTTTCACTGGCACCATTAAAGTCACAAAAGACGATAGTGACGTACAGACCAAAACAAGTGGAAGCTATACAGAGAAATATGAGATTGATGCAACCAACGCTGAAACCAGTGGCAAACTGGACCGAACCATACAGTTTACTACATCCTTTCGAGTGGTGGAGGGTCACTTTAAAAAGCAGATTGTGACCGATTCTAAAGTAACCAATTGGAATGAAAAAATAACCATTGGCAGTGAAACATACACCCTTAATGATGACTTTTCAACCTTTTCACTAACCACTGTTGAAGATGTCACTCCTGGTGTAAGCTACTATAATACATCCGTCTATTATACAGCTCAGTTTACAACCAATAACAATAAAGAAATAAGCATTAAGAATTATGGGGGCATATACGGTTATAGCCAGCCTTGGTCTAAGGTTGAATCAGGAGAACTTACCATGGAAATTATACGGGATGATTGGCAGATGACTGTCCTGCTTAATCCTTCATTAGAAGCGAAGAAGACCATGTATTATGATAAAACCATACCTTATCCCATAAGTTTTGATGGGACTTATAACCAAAGGCTGGAAAGAGATGCATCACTGAAATACCGTATTAACACATATCATCCAGAACTGACAGAAGCGCAACTAGAAAACAGTACACGCATTGAATCAGCGATACAGATAGAAAAGTTAGTGATTCCTGCTGGACTTGATTTTATAGAAGGTCATTGGGGTGAGGAGGCTATAAAAGAGTTATACAGCTTGGAAGTATTTACAGAAACACCCTATCGCGGCATGGAGGTAGAAGCCATGTATCGAGGTGATTTTGTAAAAGCCATATGTATAGCTATGAACATTGATACGTCCAAGTACACCGATATGAAAAGTGGGGACGAAAAGCCCATTGTTTTTGTGGATGTACCACCAGAGCATCCCCTCTATCCTTATATCATGGCTGCTTATGACGCTAAGCTTATTAATGGTTCAGGTGCTCGGTTTAATGTGGCTGTACCCATACAGAGGCAAGAGGCTTTTGCCATTTATATCCGTGTAATAGGTTTAGAGCGGCTGAGTATTGCGGATCAGCCTGTGACACCTTTCAAAGATGACCATAAGATTTCAGACTGGTCCAGGAAGGCTATTCAGGCAGGTTATAGGCTGGGTATAATTCAAGGGGATTCTGCTGGAAATGTGAATCCTGATAAATGGTTGTCAAAGGTTGAGGCAGGAAAGATTATTAATAATTTAATCGATTTTTTAAGAGAAGATATTACAGAAAGTTTTAGGAAACTCCAGTCATAATAGAACATATTATTTTAGGACGTTTTTATCGTGTAATGGGAGGAAAGTGGCTATGAGAAAATGGCATAAGTACATGCTGACGGTATGCGTAATAACCCTTATGTTGACACCACTACGTGTGTTGGCAACGGATAGTCATGATGCGTATATTGAGGAAAAGGGAGAGGAATTCAAGCGCATGCTTCACTTGCTTACAGAACAGTATGCAGGTGATGAAGTCCATAGAGAAGTTTTATTTAAAGCAGCAATGGATGGTATGTTTGAGGAACTAGATACCTATTCTACATTTTATACAAAAAATCAAAAGGAAGCTTTTATTGAGGCAGTATCAGGTGAGTTTGTTGGCATCGGCGTATACATGGAACTGGATGGTGATTATCCTAAAATTCAGCAGCCCCTTCCCAAATCACCAGCTCTTAAAGCAGGCGTAAAGCCAGAAGATCTGATCATAGCTATTAATGGTGAGAGTACAAAAGGTTTATCCCTTAATGAAGTAGCAAGCAAAGTGAAAGGGAAAGAAGGAACACAAGTAAACATTACCTTTAGAAGAGGTGATGATGAATTTACCTTGGAGCTTACGCGACAGTTGATTAAAATATCTGCCGTAGAGTCAGAAGATATCCAAACACTTTTTCCATCATTAAGTGACAGCAAAGCCCGTCAGATTAATTATATTAAAGTGAACAGCATTAACGAGAATGTAGCAACGGATATGGTGCCCTATGTAGAGAAGGCTAAGAAAAAAGGTGTAAAATACTTAATACTTGATCTAAGGGATAATCTTGGTGGATATGTGGATACAGGTGTTGATCTATGTAATCTTTTGATTCCAAAAGGTCCAGTGCTTCATTTTATCAATAAAGAGGGAAGAAAACACACCTATCGAAGTGAGCTTGAGAAAGCGCCTTTTGAACTTGTCGTTTTAACCAATGAAAACACAGCATCCGCTTCTGAGTTTATTGCTGCTGCTGTGAAAGAATCCGGTATAGGTGTTACCGTGGGCGAAACAACTTATGGAAAAGGTGTGGCTCAGTACATATGGAACTTCTCCAGTGACTATGCATTTAAACTAACCATGGAAGAATTTTTGTCTAGAGATGGCAATAAAATTAATAAGATTGGTGTAACACCGGATTATGAAGTTATCGTTCCTAACCTGATTGTTAGTCCCGAGCGTCTATTTTTAGATGATGAAATGGAAGAAGTGAAGGATGTTGAATTAATTCTTGATTATTTAGGGTATGATATTAATAAGCCAGACTTTGTCTACGATCAGAAAACAGAAAGTGCCATTACCAAGTTTCAAGAGAAGCATCAACTAAGAGCTTATGGCGTAACGGATTATCCAACGCTTGAAATGCTCAATGAGAAATTAGTAGAGCGTATTAATGAAAAAGATATACAATTAGAGAAAGCTTTAGATGTTATTTTGAGCAAAATGAATAAAAATTAAATTGAGTATTGACTATTGCAGCAACTAATAATAAAATAAAGAAGTTGTATAAGTATGACCGAGAGGATATGTGTTAGCATCTATTGATGTGATATCCATAAAAGTACATAATGATTATTAATAAAAAGTAGTAAGAACAAACCTGTTTAGACTACTTTTTATAGTGAGGAATAATCATTCATATATGTTGCAGAGTTAACCCATTAAAGAGGATGTGTTTACATTCTCCTTAAAAAAAAACACGAGGTGAATTGAGAAATGCAAACGAAGTATATTTTTGTTACTGGAGGTGTTGTTTCTGGACTAGGTAAGGGCATCACGGCTGCTTCTCTTGGAAGGCTGTTAAAAGCAAGAGGAAAGAAGGTAACCATTCAGAAGTTTGACCCTTACATCAATATTGATCCAGGTACCATGAGCCCATATCAGCATGGAGAGGTATTTGTTACGGAAGATGGTGCAGAGACAGACCTAGACCTAGGTCATTATGAACGCTTCATTGATGAAAATCTAGGCCAATATAATAATATTACTACAGGTAAGATATATTGGTCCATACTTAACAAAGAACGTAAAGGAGAATTCTTAGGTGCGACGGTTCAAGTCATCCCTCACATTACCAACGCTATCAAAGAGCGTGTATACCGTGTAGGTAAAAGTGGTGGGTCCGACATTGTCATTACTGAAATCGGTGGTACAGTGGGCGATATCGAGAGTTTACCTTTCTTAGAAGCAATTCGCCAAGTGGCGGCAGAAGTTGGACAGGAGAATGTCCTCTATATTCATGTCACCCTTATTCCTTACCTGACAAAGGCAGGGGAGATGAAGACGAAACCCACACAACACTCCGTAAAAGAATTACGCTCAATCGGTATTTTGCCAGATATTCTCGTATGCCGTACAGAACATGAGTTGTCAGAAGAAATGAAAGACAAAATGGCACTGTTCTGCAATGTTAAAAAAGAGTGTGTGATTCAGAACCTTGATGCAGATACCCTCTATGAGGTTCCTCTTATGTTAGAAAAAGAAGGACTTGCTAAGATCGTATGTGAAAAGCTTCAATTAAATTGTAAAGAGCCTGATTTAACAGAATGGAAAGAGATCATTGAACGTGAAATGGCCATGAAGGGGAAAGTTAAGATTGCCCTTGTTGGTAAATACGTGGAACTCCACGATGCCTACATTTCTATCGTTGAATCCTTAAAACATGCTGGTATTTATCATAAAACAAAACTCGAGGTGCTATGGATTAACTCTGAACAAGTGAATGAAAGTAATGTGGTAGATTTCCTTAAAGAAGCAGATGGTATCTTAGTTCCTGGTGGTTTCGGTGATCGTGGTATTGAAGGTAAGATTGCGGCTGTAGGTTATGCCAGAAAGCATAACATTCCTTTCTTAGGTATTTGTTTAGGTATGCAGTGTGCGGTTATTGAATTTGCTCGGGATGTTTTAGGTTATGAAGGTGCTCACAGTTCAGAGCTTGATTCCAATACAAAATATCCTGTTATAGACTTAATGCCAGAACAAAAGGATATTGATGAGTTAGGTGGTACAATGAGACTGGGTGCTTACCCATGTAAAGTAACGGAAGACTCTAATGCGTATAGAGCTTATGATGCAGAACTTATCTATGAGCGACATCGACATCGTTATGAGTTTAATAATGAGTATCGTGATGCGATTACAGGTGCAGGGCTTGATATTGTAGGTGTTTCTCCAGACGATCGTTTAGTGGAAATGGTTGAGATTAAAGATCATCCTTGGTTTGTAGGTGTTCAATTCCACCCTGAGTTTAAATCCAGACCTAATCGTGTGCATCCGTTGTTTAGGGATTTTGTGGGTGCCAGTATAGAAAATATAAAAAAAGGTAAGTAATTTTGAATAAACCATATGGAGTGTTGCATCTAGGGGGGATGTGGGGCTGTGTATGGTTTTTTTGTGGTTTAGATATTTTTTCTTATTATTGGTGTGAGGGTATATTGATTTATTTTTTTGTTAGGTATGGTGGGGATTAGTTGATGGGGGGTGGTTTAGATGTATTGGCTTAGTAAGAGAGGGTAAAACCGGCAACAGGAGTTGAGTGTATACCATATAGGGTGTTCATGCACTCTCGTTGCGTTTGTTGCCTGAGCTGTTTTAAAGGAATGGCAACAAGCCGCAAAAGTCGTGCATGAACACCCTATATGGTATAGGATAGTGGTACCACGATGAAGCCAGTTAAGAGCTGCTTATTGAGTTATAGGGATTTTATTGGTATTTGCTAATGTTTTTTGTAAGGGTTTTTGTAGAGTATATAGTGGGTGGAGGTTGGAAAGTTTTTAAGGGCTTATTGATGCTGTTGTTGTCAATATGTTATACTTTAGATATATAGGATGGGTTTATAATGATAAGGTGTTTTCGTATTTATTAATTTACTGGAAGAATTTTTTTGAAAGATTAAGGATTAAGAGGTGGTAATTTGAATGAATTATTTCATGCTATTTGGATTTTTCCATTAGCAATCACGTTACATAATATGGAAGAAGGGTTATGGATGCCAAAATGGTCAGAAAAGCATCCAAGATTTTCTAAGATTAAAGGGAAGAATGAATTCCATTTTGCCTTAATATGTGTGACGATTTTAGCTTATATGGCAACATTTCTATTTGCATTATTTCAGAGCGAAGTGATTTTTAGATATCTATTTTATGGATTTGTAGGTGCAATGTTACTTAATGCAATCATGCCACATTTATTAGTGACCATCATAACGAAGAAGTATTGTCCAGGTGTGTTAACAGGTGTTTTTCTTAACATACCATGTTTTAGCTTATTGATTATTCATTCGGTTAATGAGAAGTTAATCAATGGTATAGAAGTTATGATATCTACGGGAATCATGAGTATTGTGTTGCTAGGGTTGTTACCAATATTGTTTAAGATAGGTAGGGGAGTGGTTGATGTTGAAGTGTGACAACTTGTGGGAGTTACTCGCAAGAATGATATAGAGATAAAACCGGCAACGGGAGTTGAGTATATACCATATAGGTAAGTCGTGCCACGACGAAGCCAGTTAAGAACGGCTTATTGAGCTAGAGGAATTCTATCTAACTATAGGGTTCGGCATTATACTGAATAAAATTTATATTTTAGAATAACATGAGTTATTGTACTCGCAATCCTTCGTTGTCGGTTCTATGCTTTTACTGTCGTAGTTGTAGTAATAATAATGAAAGAGATAAAACAGACAACGGGAGTTGAGTATATACCATATAGGGTGTTCATCAACTCTCGTTGCGTTTGTCGCTTTTAATGATAGAAACGGAGGCGACAAGCCGCAAAAGTCGTTGATGAACACCCTATATGGTATAAGAAAGTCATGCCACGATAAAGCCAATTAAGAACCGCTTATTCAGCCAGAGGAATTTTATCTAACCCTAGGGTTCGACTTTATACTAGATAGATACTTGTTATAGAAGAACATATGAATCCCACATAATCTACAATTAAATCATGCGCCTTGCTACATAAACGGTTTACATCAGGCTCATTCGTGGCACAATTCAAAGAACGATATAGTGTGTTAATAAACGACTTTTGCGGCTTGTTGCCATTCCTTTAAATCAAATCAAGCAACAAACGCAACGAGAGTGCATTAACACACTATATCGTTCTATATAACTCCCGTTGTCTGTTCTAATCTCTTTTACCCCACTGGAAAAAAATAATCACACAAACCAAACAGTAGTAATATATACCGTGTTGTATTAATAAACGACTTTGCACTTGTTGCTATTCCCTTAAATTCAAATCAAGCAACAAGACCAACGAAAGTGCATTAACACACTATATCATTCCACGTAACTCCCGTTGCCTGTTCTAATCTTTTACTCTTAAAACAACTAAAAAACCAAGACAATCGTCTTGGCTTTCCCTCTATTTTTTATATCCTTTCATACCAACAATATACATACCTGCTAAATCAACTTTAACCATCTTCTTAACAGGAAGAACTTTGAATACCTTATCATCACACATAAGTGTCGTAATCTTAGGACCAATTTTTGCTTTTACTAAAGGTAATTTTCTAAAACGCAAATACTTGGGTATTTGATCTTGTACCATTTTTGGCAAATTCGAATCTTTTACCTTCTGTTTCTTCTTATCAATAACGAGAATCGATGTGGTCATCTTATTTTCATTAATAATCGATTGTTGATTATTTGCTTTATTCTGGAGTTTGCGTCCTACAAAATAAAGGATTACAAGAATGACAGCGATGATTCCTAATACCAGTAATAGAATTTCCCACCACGCCATGGGTGCACCTCCTTTAACATGTTTCTTCATCGTGCGTTCTATCTATTTTACCATTAAATAGATAAAAAACAAAGAGTAAATTTGTAAAAATTTTATTCCTAAATGTAAACTATCTATCATGAAACACTACAAAAGAACGAGCTATTTATGAAGTAATTGGATAACCAAATCCCTTACATAAGAACCACTTTTCTTACGGTCTTCACTTGCTAGTGTACTTAATAAAACGGGTTTTCCAAAATTAACCTTAATATTGCTCCTTTTTATATTTAAGAAGCTATTATTCTCAAAAACATCATCTGTGCCTCTTATGCTAAAGGGTACAATAGGTACATTCGCTTTATCTGCCAGTTTCAGACTGCCTTGTTTAAAAGGTAAAGGTTCCGTTGATTTCTTGTTACGGGTACCTTCTGGAAAAATCAACAAGGAATGACCGGATTTTAATAAGGCTATACCTTCCAGTATGGTTTTTAAGGCTTTGCGATTATCACTGCGATCTATAAACAAACCGCCTAACATGGAAAGGACCATATTCACATAAGGCCATTTTGTTACTTCTGCTTTACCAACAAACCCAAAAGGCCGGTTTATGATAAAGAGTAATGTGACAATATCAAAAATACTTCGATGATTACCAACGAATAGAACTGTTTCGTCTGGAATATTTTCATATCCTGTTATGTCTATGGTACTGCCTGTTAAGAACATGATACCTCGACACAGACAAGCTGTAAATCCTTTACACCATGCATATTGTTTTTTCTTGGAAAAGAAACCGATGATGTATATAGCAAGTAACAAGGGGAGTGTTACAATACCATATAAACCAAGAAATATAATAATTAAAATTGTACGCATAAAACCACCTATCTAAGGAACATCGTCCTGTTTTTTATGTAATAGAAAACGAAAAAGGGCTGTTTCATGAACATGTGATGATGTTCCATTTACATACAATCAAATAATTTTCTAGGATAGTCATGTAAATGTTTTATGAGACAGTCCTTGCTTTCTATCCTACTTTTTGTCTTTAAATTATATCATGAAGCGAAGGAATACGCTATTAATTTTTGTAGATGATGCATACATAGTCATGTTAAGTGCTTGAGCGGCCATAGAGGTCCGTGATATAGGCTAATCGCTGACTAATAGAATCCGTTAACATTTCTTTGGTATAACGCCATTGCCAGTTACCCATTGCTGTGCCTGGTATGTTCATACGTGCCTGACTGCCTAAGGAAAGAACGTCTTGCATGGGGACGATGGCCATCTTAGAAATAGAACTGTAGCATGTTCGGATAAAAGCCCAGCTTATATCCATGGCATCACTTTGCATGTATTGTCTGACTTTTATTTTTTTGGCTTCATCTGCTTTGGCATACCAACCTATGGTGGTATCGTTATCGTGGGTGCCGCTATAGCAGATGGTGTTTTTTATATAATGATGAGGTAAAAAATCATTGTCTTTTAAGTTTTCAAAAGCAAATTGAAGTATTTTCATACCTGGAAGGTGGTAGGCATCTCTTAGCTGACAGACTTCATCGGTAATGACACCAAGATCTTCAGCAATAATGGGTAGATGCTCCCCTAATTTATGGGTAAAGGTGTTCATTAAGTCGGCGCCTGGGCCTTTTTTCCAAGTACCATAAATGGCAGTCTCTTCACCATAAGGTATGGCCCAGAAACTTTCAAACCCTCTAAAATGATCGATACGAACAATGTCCACTAGCTTTAATGTATGGGCTAATCGGGAAACCCACCATGCATAATCTTGTTTTTTATGGCTGGGCCAGTCATACAGTGGATTACCCCATAATTGACCGGTTTTACTAAAATAATCCGGTGGTACACCAGCCACTTCTGTAGGATAACCATGATCATCTAACAAGAAAAGCTCTTTCTTGGCCCAGACATCACTGCTGTCATAGGATGTGAAAATAGGAAGATCACCAATAATAAGAATACCTTGTTGATGGGCATATTCCCTTAGATGATGCCACTGTTTAAAGAATAAAAATTGTATAAAGGTATAGAAAGCAGTGCGAGAAGATAATTTAATGCGCCAATGTTCTTTTTGTGCTTTGGATGGTTTAGCAATATCTTCTGTCCACTTTAACCATTCCTTGCCATCAAAATAATCCTTACATGCCATAAAGAGTGCATAGTCATCCAACCAAGATGCTTCCTTATGACAGAAATTCTGCCACGCTTCATAATAAGGATGTGTAATGTTCTGTTTAAGTTGGTCGAAAGCTTTTTGAAGAAGAGAAAATTTATGTTGAATCACGAAACCATAATCAATTTTATGAGGGTTGTGCTCGGGAATATGCCATTCACTTTTTATTAATAAACCATCTTCCATGAGTATATCAGGGCTAATCAGTAAGGGTTGACCTGCAAAAGATGAAAAAGATTGATATGGGGAATCGCCATAGCCAGTTGGACCAAGAGGTAGTACCTGCCATAAGGTTTGCTTACTCTTGGCCAAAAAGTCGATGAATGCATAGGCTTCCTTTCCTAAATCACCAATGCCATAAGGACTGGGAAAAGATGTTGGGTGCAATAAAATACCTGACATGCGTTTGTCAGTTGAAAAAGATGTATAATCTATCAATGAATACCCTCCTAACTGAATGAACATATTAAGTAGTATATGCGAATTCATTTCTTTTAAACACCTCTGGTATGAATTACATGTACACCATCCCTTAAGCATATAGGGTGTTTTTTTGTGTTATAAATAAGTTATCTTTAATATAACATATGAAATAGAAATGTTTCCATATGCGTCAAGGATACTTGCTTAACGAAACAACTTGCTTCATAAGACGAATGTGGTCCCTTTAGTTTTTACATAATAATTATTGCAAAAAGCTAACACTTAGCATTGACGGACTTAGCTAATGTTCCTATAATAATGTTAGTTGGAAAGGGATTGATCCATTATGTTAAAAGAACAAATTCAAATGGACACGCTAGTAACAGAATATGGGCACATGGTTTCAGCCATCTGTCGAAGAATGATTCAAGATCAAACATTGGCTGAGGATGTTGCCCAAGAAGTATGGATCCAGATAATGAAAAGTAAGGATTCATTTAAAGGGCGATCAAAACTATCCACATGGATCTATACCATATGCTACAGAGTCATTCAACAACATTGGACGAAAGAGAAAGTTTATACGACAAACTACCTTTCAGATTATTTTCGTAATGGAGAAGTGGCTATACCTGAACATACAGAGGATGCACATACCATGTGGGTTAAAGAGATGTGTGATCGGTGTTTAACAGGTATTTTACATTGCTTGGATAATGAGAGCAGGTTGATTTACTTGCTGCGGGATGTGGCTCAATTAGACTATATGACAATTGCAGATATATGTCACAAGAAAGAGCCTGCTATAAGAAAAATTGTTTCCAGGTCAAGAACGAAGCTTAAAAATTTTCTCCAAAATGAATGCACGTTATATAATCCCAATGGTCAATGTCATTGCCGAATGAAAGAGCAAGTAAACAACATTAAGCTTGATGAAGAGTACCATAAGATAAGGAATGTCATGAACCATATTGATTTCTTTTTAGTATCTGAAAAAATACTGCCAACCAAAAATTATTGGAAAAAATATATCTAAAGATGTCACAAATGCATCCACAGTCCCCACTTATGTAATGTAAAAATATATTAGTGGAGGTAAGCATATGCATGTAGAAACAAGATTAAAAGTGATGGAGCGTATGTATGTTCATACATTAGTGGATTCTATCCGTCATTATGGACAACTAGGGGTATTAGACAGTATTATAGAAGAGAAGAAGAAAGTGCAACTGTCAATGGGAAAAAAACAGGCTGAGCAATTTGGCATCACCCAGCCAGAGAATGTGTTTACAGTTTTAAGTGATATTTTTAATTGTACATCATGGGAAATTAAGAGGATTCATCATGGATTTCAAGCTAAGGCTAAAAAGTGTACCTTGTGTGCTTATGCCAAAAAAGCAGGTGTGGAAAGTCCTTGCTACATGTATTGCCTCAATCCTATGGAGGGTATGGTAAAAGGTATTGATCCACAACTTGATTTTAAGGTGGAAAAAACATTATGGAGTGATGATGCTTGTGTTGTTTCTGTGACCAAATAAAGACACCGGCTATAGCTATAAAAGGGTCTGTTTGATTCAATTACATGCATAAAAGGGCTGTCTCTATAAGCAACTAGCCAACAAAGTTGCTTTTAAGACAGCCCTTTTAGTATGCATATTATTGCATGCTTTTATATTGCTTCATAAGGGTATGTTTTAGATCGTATAGCTCTTCAGATAAATCCACATAGACCGTCTGAGGGTTGGTAAGTCGTCGGGATTCATCCCACAATGTGGTTAATTCTTTGTTGCAGTATTGCTTAATGTCAAAGGTACTTGGACAATCGTAGATGCATGTACCATTTTTGAATATGGGTACCAGTAATTCTCTAGCTATAAAAGAACCTGGTTGTAGTCGCATATGTTTCCATGTGGCATTAGGGTCAAAGAGAAGCAAGGACTGATTTTCGTGGATGACTTCATGTTGAAGGGCAATTAAGTCTGCTTTTATTTTACCCGTTTCTTTATCATAGATTCTCACAATTTTTTTGTTACCTGGGTTGGTTATTTTATCTGGATTTTCAGAAATTTTCAATTTAGGCTCAAATGCCCCATCCACATATTTTGCTGATAACTTGTAAACGCCGCCAAATGATGGATTGCCTTTTGAGGTAATCAAGTTAGTACCAACACCCCATAAGGTAATTTTAGAGCCTTGTAATTTTAAGTCCCGTATCAGGTATTCATCCAGGTCACTGGAAGCACTGATGATCGCATCGGTGAATCCAGCTTCATCCAGCATTTTTCGCGCTTTTTTGGATAGGTAAGATAAGTCACCGCTATCAAGCCGGATACCATAAAATTTAGGTTTTATGCCTTTTTCTTTCAACTCCTGGAAGACTTTTATAGCATTAGGTACGCCTTTTCGAAGGGTATCGTATGTATCAACTAAAAGCAGGCAATTCATGGGATAAAGTTTGGCATACTCTCGAAAAGCGGTTAATTCATCGGGAAAACTCATGACCCAGCTATGAGCATGGGTGCCTTTTACAGGTATATCAAATAACTGACCTGCTAGGACATTGGATGTTGCACTACAACCACCGATAACAGCTGCTCTGGCACCATATATTCCAGCATCAGGTCCTTGAGCTCGGCGAAGACCAAATTCAAGAACAATATCGTCCTCTGCTGCCCATTTTACACGAGCTGCTTTGGTAGCTATGAGACTCTGATGATTAATAATGTTAAGCAAAGCTGTCTCAATTAATTGTGCCTCACGAAGGGGAGCAATCACTTTCACTAAAGGTTCGTTAGGAAAGACCACAGTACCTTCTGGAACAGCATAAATATCACCTGTGAAAGTAAAGGATTTTAGGTATTCTAAAAAATCTTCCTTAAATATATGCTGACTTCTTAGGTAGTCTATATCATCATCTGTAAAGTTGATGTCTTTTATATATTGAATGGCTTGTTCTAGGCCAGCAGCAATAGAAAAACTGCTCCCATGGGGATTTGAACGGTAGAAAAGGTCGAAAACAACCACTTGATCTTTTTGATTCAGTTTATAATACCCTTGTATCATGGTCAATTGGTAAAAATCGGTTAGTAGTGTTAAATCAATCGTTGGCATTGTTATTCCTTCTTTCTGTGAAAATTACGTGACATGATATCTAACAAACCTATATGCCAATACTTAGATAGAATGAATGATATCATATTTTTCTATAGTTTATACTATAATAACATAACAATCAAGGTATTCCGTCAATGTTGTAAAAAAATAAGGACGGACTACCTGCATCCATAGGAGCATGTTAAAGGACAGCATAATAGGCTGATTTTCCTCGCGTCATACATGAAAATCAGCCCACTAAGTTTTCATAGTCCTATGGGTTCATCCATACAAGTGTCATGAAGCTATTCCTATGGTAATTCTGTCTTTGTTACCGTATAAAAACCTGTCTTATGGTCACCAGTAATACTGAAAGTATAATTCTTATAGAGGTATTTCATAAATGAAGTATCCAAATCAACGTTAGGATTCGTAATTCTGAAGTTAACTTGATCATATTGATACTCATATTTCATAACCAGACTGCGAATAAAGATTTGGAATTCTTCTGTGGACTGAATTGCCATTGGATTAATACCTAAAATGGCTTTGTCGCTTATGGAACCAAATCCTGAAAAATGATGGGTAGGCACCATTTCCGTAGACGTTTTCATGAAATATCTATCCCTTAGTTTATCTTGTGTGTCGTCTAGGGTCACATCAATATGGTACCATTGATTATTCACATAGACCACATTCCATGCGTGTCGTCCTACAAATGCATTATCCATAATTACCCGATTAGGAATACCAAGCTCTTGACAGAAATATTGGAAAAGAGCGGTGTAATGTACACAAACACCTTCACCTTTGGTTATAGCAGCCAATGCATTTTCCGCTGTTAAGTAATCAGGAGGACCATGATAGTGAATGGTTTTGGCCACATAATCGTGAATGGCTTTTAATTGGTCCCTTTGAGACATATCTGGTGTGATGATTTGCTTGATTACTTCTTGTATTTTCTGCCTTAATAGGGTCACGGTTTTATCGTCTTTAGCCTGCATATCCAGTGGAGTTCCTTTTGCTAGAGGTACTGGGTTATAGTGGTTCTTACCGGATTCTAGGGTATGATAATAATTGTATTGGCTCCAATCAAAATTCATGGCAATGGCTGTGATATCTTTTTTTATAGTTAAGGTCATTTTACTATGCGTCATGTCCATATCCACATAGAAAGCACCTGTATCGACTAATTGTGTAGCCGGGTCAAAAGGGATATTATTTAATACCATTTCCTTAAAGTCCTTGAAGAAATAATCAGGACGATAGATGTCTTCTAATATAACAGTCGATCCATCAAGGATAATGGTACCAGCATACCCTAAAGGCGTATAGGGGAGAATACCCCTAATGGTAAGTTGAGGTGTATAATAATAGCGTGTAAAAGAAGTATCCACTATGGCATCTTCTAATCGATAATAAGCCTTTGGATGAAAGTAGCCATGGGTATAATGCAGCAGATCATTTGTAGCAAAATCCATAACATCAGGGCTCACATCCATGTAATCAACAGATGTACAGATGCCGCCACGTCGATTAAGATAACTCATGTACTTAGCCATTTGCTCTCTTGTAAGTGTTTGTTTAAGGTCACCCATACGATTAACGATACCAGCCACATAGCCAAGCTTTGCATAATCAGGATAGGTATTTGGCATGTTTTTATCCTTGATCGTAATACGATCTAAGAATGACAAGGAGTTGGTGGAAGCCATACCAGCATAGGCAATTTCTAAAAATTCACCAAGGGTAATGGCCCGTTGAAAGTCTTTTTGGAATTTCTCAGGTACACGGCCATCTGTTATGGCCTTAGCAATATCCACCAGATGTTCTTTGGATGGTTGATCATGTTGAAAGACATGGACGGCTTCTCGTTCGCTATGGATGACACGTTGTATACTATTGAAAGCATCGTCTAAATCCTGTAACGTTTGCTCAAGGGTTCGGTTATTCATCATTAAAGTCATATCTTTTCTTACCTTATAACATGTTGTCATTGGGGAGAATGTATCGATAAGAGCTTTGGAGATTCTTCCATGTTCTTCACTACTCTTGCTATAGGTATCCCGTTCCTTGCATAATGCCGTAACCTTTTCTAGAATTGCTTTTTGGTAAGCCTGAATACTGGCTGTTGTTGGGGAGACAATGGAACCTTCTTTAACAATTTTTTCTGAAAAGATGCCCCCTGGCAGTATCTCTAATTTACGTATAGTTGTATCTGTTTCAACCGTACGATAGTTTTCTATACGGGAGTGTACTTCTTGGCGGACATTGATTTGACTAAGCTCAATTGCTTTTATGCTAGACGTGCTAGTTGTAGCACCTTGAACATTGATAGACGTTAAGCATAAGCATAAGGCTATACATGCTCGTATTTTTTGTCTCATATCTGTACTCCTTTCAGTTTCATGTCAACACTTATCCTATATTGTACTATTTAAGGGATTTATCGTCAATAAATATTACATTAAATCCCAATTAAAGATTTGTATGGAACAGTATAAAGGGTTTGGAAGTGCTGGGTGTGTTTTGGGACTTTGGACTTGTATTTTTTTATAAAAATTGTGACTATGTAACTATATATTCTTGGAAAATTATTGTCGATAAACATAATGTAACAAAAAGTAATGCTTAAAATTGAAAATTGAATATAAAACGAAGGTCAAGGATGAGCTGATAGTCATTTACGTTTGCTTTACATGTATTATGTATAGCCCGTAAGTGAAAGAAGGGCTCATTTTTTTATTCAAGAAAGTTTTGTTATTGTAAGATTAAAAATGAAATAATAGGATTAGGACTATAGGTTTACACTTGTTTACAATGTCCCTAGTAGGTAACCAATTATCACTCTTTCCTTCTAGCTACTTCATTTTTTCATCTTGGTACTTTTGTCCCTTGATTATTTTAGCAATAAATCACTATGAATCTATTCGTAAAAAAAAACGATATATTGTTTGAAAGAAGGACAATTCAATAAAAGGGGTAAAATTTAAAAATTGCATAAAGAGTTTGAATCATATCATGGATGAGTTGATTTACCAATTTTTTGTCTTGTAGGATACAAGGAGGATTTGGTATACCAGCTTATCTTTTTTTAAATTTACAATTACTCTAGCAATTCATAAAGTGAAGAATGAAGAATATAGGAGGAGATATTATGTTAGTACTTGGTAGGAGAATTGGAGAATACATCATGATAGGGGACAACATCAAAGTTCAGGTGGTAAAGAGTAAAGATGGCGATTTACGATTAGCCATTGATGCACCTAAGGATATTGAGATTGTAAGAGGCGAACTATTAGAAGATGAATATGCCCAAATGCAATAATGTGTTTAAAAGGTTGTACTTGAGCAAATTACATGCAATATAAAAGTTGTATTTTAGTAATTACTTACTAACAGTATCGGCATGACATGGTGTAATTTGCTCGTAGAAAGTTCTAAGTTTATTCAATATTATATTACGTTAATAAGTTCAATGGCCATTAGACTTGTTATATATATTTGTAACTATCATTTAGTAACCCATTAAATGATCCAGATGAAAATGGAAGTTCATTTAAAATGTTAAAAACACGGAGGTAGAATTTATGATTATTAATCACAATCTTATGGCAATGAATGCACATAGACAATTAAAAGTTAACAACCGTTTCCAAGCAAAAAGTGTAGAAAAATTATCTTCAGGCTACAGAATTAATCGAGCTGGTGATGATGCTGCTGGGTTATCCATTTCTGAAAAAATGAGAAACCAAATTAAAGGTATTAATCAAGCATCTAGAAATGCACAGGATGGTATCTCTTTAATTCAAACAGCAGAAGGCGCATTAAATGAATCACATAACATTATGAAGAGAATGCGAGAACTCACATTACAAGCTGCCAATGGTACAAATGAAGCAGAAGATATTGATGCAATTAAGTCTGAACTTAGTTCATTAGTAGCAGAGTTAGACAGAATTGCAAACGGAACAGAATTTAATAAAAAGAAATTATTGAATGGCGATTTAGCAGGTGGACTGACATTACAAATCGGTGCAAACAGTGTAGTTGCTGAGAATACCTTACAGGTTGATATCGCTGCAATGGATAGTGGTACATTAGGTGTTGCTGCTGCGGCAGGTATTACGGATCATACTTCTTGTATGACGCAATTAAATGCTATTGATGCAGGTATCGGCATTCTATCAACTGAAAGATCCAAGCTTGGTGCATTCCAAAACCGACTTGAGCATACCATTTCTAATCTTGATAATGCAGCTGAGAACCTTCAAGCGGCTGAATCAAGGATTAGAGACGTGGATATGGCAAACGAGATGTCAACGTTCACTAAAAATAATATATTATTACAAGCTTCAACAGCGATGCTTGCCCAATCTAACCAAATGCCACAGGGTGTGCTTCAGCTATTAAGCTAAAGGTAAGGGACACAAACAAGAGATAGTGAGGCTGTTGAGACCATTCAACATGTTAATAAATACCACCCAAACATACAACCATACATAAATATTACTTGGAAATAACAATGAAAAAATAGATGCAGTCGTATGCGTTTCCGCACTCTTCTCTTAATAGATTTTAATCAATTGTAAAAACAATGCTTATATAACAGGCGTTTATGGTGTGCTATAGATGATATTAAATGGCTATAAGATACCATAAACGCTGGTTATTAAGTTTTGTTTTTATGTATTATAAAAGAAAGGGTTGATTACATGTATAAAAAGAACAAGCTACACGTACTGTTGTTATCCTTGGTTCTTATAGCTTCTACATTAAGCCCGTTTTCTATGAGTTATGGGGCAAGTAACAATGTTACTGTAGAAAAAACTGTCAATCCCGATTCTATTTATGTAGATGAAGAGGCAGAAATAACGCTATCAGTCAAGGGTACGCCAGAAGTAAATTTTATCTTACCAAATGATGTCATACTCATCATTGATAAATCAGGAAGCATGAGTCCTAACTATCAGCCAAACAACGGTGAGGATAAAATGACCAATGCAAAAGACGCTGCAAAAGGATTTATCGATTTAATGGATATGACGAAACATCGGGTGGGGATTGTTGATTTTAGCTCACCGGACATCACACATTCTTTTCCATTAACAACGGATGCTGAAAGTGCAAAGACATACATTGATGGTGTTAATGCAAAAGGTTCAACGGCAACAGGTGATGCCATCTATACGACTATGCAGCTGTTAGAGGCCAAACGAGATGAGGCTCAACCGGTTATTGTGTTGTTAACAGATGGTGAAGCGACTATACCACAAACCTCCCCAACAAGTGCTTATGAGTACGCCAAAGAAGCAGCAGGTGCAGCTAAAACCGATAGCATCGTGTTTTACACCATTGCTCTTTTGAATGTAGGGGAAGACCCTGATGCAAGCGCTCCAAACCTCCTTTTAAAGGAAATGGCAACAACGGCACAACACCATCATTTTGTGTTGGGTTCAATTGGTTTAGCTGACATATATAATAAAATTGTACAGGAAATCGGTATAGCTAGTGCTTATAACGTCACACTAACGGACAGTGTTGCTTACGAATTTGAAATTGTTCCTGATTCCTATCAAGATAATATCCCACAACCTCGTGTAGAAGGCAACAAGTTAATTTGGGAATTCCAAGAACTTAAAGATGAAGAACTTATCTTTACATATAAAATACGCCATAGAAATGGGGAAAGAGTTGGTGAACTGCCCATTTCAACAGGTTCAACCATTACCTATTTTGATCATGAAGATAAAGCCGTTCAAGGGGAAGTGCCTTCTCGGTCCATTACGGTAAAACACTATGCACCAGCCATCACTAGTCTGAGCCAAGATGCTTGTGACATTCAGGGAAATGAGGTCATCACAATCTTTGGTGAGTACTTTAGAGAGGGATTAACGGTTACATTTGGTGATGGGGATGCAATCGTTGAAGAATACATCGATTCCACAAAAGTTAAGGTGAGAGTGCCAGCAGGAAAGCAGGGTAATACAACGCTTACTTTAACCAATGACGATGGACAAACAGCTACGGCTTCATTTAAGTATACCGCTCAACCAGTGGTAAATAAAATAGAACCATCCAGTGGTTTACTAACAGGGAATACCCATGTCCAGATAGATGGCCAATATTTTATGGATAATATTCAGGTGAAATTTGGAGAGAGTTTAGCGTCAGATGTTGTTGTATCTCATGATGGTACCTCTGTATCTGCCAAGACGCCTCCAGCTTCTCAAGTAGGTCCTGTTCATGTAGAACTGATGAATCAAGATGGGACAAGTATCGTTGTAGAAAATGGCTTTACTTATACGACGCCACCAGCTCCAGCAATCAGTTTAATCAACCCAAATGAAGGTAAAGTGGCTGGCAATGAAATAGTGTATATTGAAGGAGCTAACTTTACGTCTACTTCTGAAGTTTACTTTGGTGATCTTAGAGCCAGTGGCTTCTATTTTCACGACTCAGGAAAAATACGTATCATAACACCTGCAGTAACCCAAGCAGGGGTAGTAGATGTGAAGGTCCTTAATCCTGATGGACAATACGTCATCCTAGAAGAAGGATTTACCTATAAAGATGATGAGCCACCTAATACAGAGGAACCAGAGATTACATTAGTATCGCCAGATAAAGGGGTAGTGGCTGGAAACGAGATTGTACATATTGAAGGTAATCATTTTGAACTAGGCAGTGAAGTCTATTTTGGTGACAAAAAGGCAGCAGGTTACTACCGTTACAGCGATAAAAAGTTACGTATAACAACACCAGCGGCAGATGCAGCAGGTCCAGTGGATGTGAAGGTAGTCAACCCATGTGGCAAGTATGCCATCCTATCTGGCGGCTTTACCTATACAGAAGATGAGCCACCCCATACAGAGGAACCAGAAATTACATCTGTAACACCTAATGAAGGTGTAGTGAGTGGAAATGACATTGTATTTATAGAAGGAAATAAGTTTGAACTAGGCAGTGAAGTCTTTTTTGGCGACAAGAAGGCTGGAGGATACTATCGTTATAACGATACTAAAATACGTGTAACGACACCAGCAGTGGATGCAGTAGGTGCTGTGGATGTGAAAGTAGTTAATCCAGGTGGCAAGTATGCCGTCCTATCAGCAGGTTTCACCTACAAAGAATCTGAACCACCGAATACACTAGAGCCGGTTGTGGATTCCATAACGCCAAATGAAGGTGAATTAAAGGGGAATGATGCGGTTTTTATAGAAGGCAGTAACTTTGAAGCTGGTGGGGAGGTATACTTTGGTGATAAGAAGGCAGCAGGTTTTTACCGCTATAGTGATCTCAAGATACGTGTTTTAAGTCCAGCAGCAGATACAGCAGGTCCTGTAAATATTAGAGTAGTGAACCCAGGTGACAAATCGGTTACAGTAGAAAACGGCTTTACTTACCTTGAACCACCTGCTCTTCCAGAACCAAAAGTGACATTAATCAGTCCAAATGAAGGTAAAATAACAGGTAATGAAATTGTCTTTATAGAAGGTGCCAACTTTACACAAAGCGGCGAGGTATACTTTGGTGATAAAAAATGTGGAGGCTTTTACCGTTACAGCGATAGTCGATTACGTATTATAACACCAACAGTTGATACTGCTGGTAAGGTAGCTGTAAAAGTGGTTAATTCTGATGGGCAGTCTGTTACCATAACAGACGGATTTACCTATACAGAACCACCAGCACCACCAGCACCAGAAATTACATCTGTAAGCCCAGCAGAAGGAAAGTTAGCTGGTGGACAGGCCGTATACATTGAAGGAGCGAACTTTAGTATTGGCGGTGCCGTTTATTTTGGTGACAAAAAAGCCACAGGCTATTATCGCTATAGTGATACCAGAATACGTGTCATCAGCCCAGTAGCAGATGCCATTGGAACTGTAGATATAAAGGTTGTTAATCAAGATGGACAGTCTGTCACGTTAACAAATGGTTTTAACTATATCCCCATTGTACCTTCTATTACATCCATTTCCATAAGTGAAGGTCAAATGACTGGTAATGAAATCATGTTTATCTACGGGGAAAACTTTGAAGCAGATGCCAAGGTTACTTTCGGCACACATGAAGCAACAGGTATCTATCGTTATAATGACAGTAAAATTCGTGTCATCACGCCAAAAGCAGATGCTCCGGGAACAGTGGATATTACCATTGAAAATCCCGACGGCTCATCCAATACATTGAGTCAAGCATTTACTTATAAAGAGCCCCCTGAGGCACCAGCACCAATTGTCACATCCATAACGCCTACAGAAGGGACAAAGAATGGGAACACCATTGTGTTTATCTATGGTGAAAACTTTGAAAGCAATGCAAAGGTTTATTTTGGTACAAAGCAAGCCACAGGTTTTTATCGATATAATAGCGGTAAGATTCGTGTGCTTTCCCCAGCAACAGATACAGCTGGAGCGGTAGATATCAAAGTTGAGAATACAGAGAATAAATCAGTGACTGTTACAGGCGGCTTCACGTATACCAACTAACGCCAATCAAGGAAATTCCCAAGCTGTCCTAAGACGCATAAGCTTGGGAGTTTTCATTCATAACATGTAGCACATGGCATAAAGGAGGCAGGAATACAATGGATTCAGTCACAACACTTGTTGTTTAACGGTTAAAGGAGGTTCAAATGGATAATTTTGCTGAAAGAATAAGGATGCATGTTGATCGTACGATCTTGGGAAAGGTCATTGCAGAAAATATACATAATGCTTTAGGAGCATTGGTTATTGGTGTTGACAGCACATTGGATAAACGTATTATAAACAAGCTTCAACAACTTGGATATGAAGAAATATGGGTATATAAAGATAACGAAGATGAAAATAGAGATGATGATTCAACGGCATTAGAAGATGAGTTGTCACAAGATATAGAGATGAATAATGATGAACCCCATAAGATATATGCCATCATCAAAAATAGTATTGAAAGTATGATGGAAAGTATTGAAGATGATAAACAAATAAGCTATAAAAAAATATATAGTATTTCGGATATGTTAATCCACAAATTTAATGATCATGGTGACCTCTTACAGATGATTAAATACTTTAAGAGTATGGATAAAACAACGTATAGTCACTCGATTGTTGTGGGCCTTCTCTGCCTTATGATGGGAAGATGGATGGATTTTAAAGAAACAAAGATTAGAGATTTGGTTTGTGCTGGATTATTGCACCATATTAAGGAAAGTAAGATGACCGAGAAATATTTGAGTACCATGGATGACGGCACTTCTGAAAAGCTAAGAGACCCTAATGAATATGCTGAATTTGTGTATGAGAGCATGCAAAAGAATTTTGGTATGAATTTAGATATTACATTAGGGGTTTTGCAGCATCAAGAGAGGGAAGACGGTTCAGGGTATCCCATGGGATTAAAAGGCGAGCAAACCCATGAATTTGCCAAGATTATTGCCATTGTCGATACCTATGATAACCTCATGTCCCAATATGTCTATGAGAATGAACAATCGGCTTTTAAGGTCTTAGAGATATTTTTTAATAACAGTTTTGGACTTTTTAGTCCGAAGTATTTACATGTGTTTCTTAATAATATTTCATATTTTCATTTAGGTGATATTGTCACCTTAAACACTGGAAAACAAGCAGAAGTTATCTTTATCAATACGAACTATATATCAAGACCCATTGTGAAAATGGATGATGTCTATATTGATTTGTTTGAGAACAAAGAGCTTGAAATTATGTAGTTAAGTTTTAACAATAGCTGTAGCTTTTAATGATTGAAAGGTCATATCAAGTATAATAAAAAAGGACAGGCATGAAGCATAAGTGGTTATGATAAGCCCGTACATAGGCTATCATAACCTTTTGCTTCTGTTGATTTTCAATTTAGGAAATAAGATAGGGGCGTTCTCATCTGTGTTGAGGCACTTCCCACAAGAATGAACGTTATAACAGTCGTTCCAATAGTAAAGGGGAATATTACGTCAGCAGATTAAACGTCCGTGTTTAAACTGCTGAGCTCGCCGTCCGTGGCTCGCAGCTCCATATTCCCCTTTACTATTTCCACTCGGTATTGTCAGCATGCCTTGTGTATGCATTTTTATGAGTGTTTCCTAATAGGCAAATCTGTTTTGCTAAAGGAGGCTTAGCAACATTGGCATATTTTGCATATAATTAGCCAATAATGTAGATACAGAAAAAGGTATATCATGCTTACAATGCCGCCAAACATCAAATGGATGGTTACTGCTTTACAAAGTAGTGGATAAGCGTTATAATAATAAAATGCGTAGGCGTCGTATATAAGCCCTTCATCAATGAACTTCTTCAATTTATAATGTAGTCTTTTGGTAAAATAATGGGAGTCTATTAGCACGCTATTTTTTTGTCAAAAAAGATATGGAAACAAGGTCTACATTATAAGTTGAAGAAACAGGATGTAAGGGCTTGACTGCCATTCTCATTTATACCCTCGATCATGAGAGATTGGTAGCTTGTCAGTTATGAGCTGCATTGAATAAAGACAATCTATACCCACGAACCTATAGGAACATTCATGATAGCATGATGTGTGTCAGGTGAAAGCTGTGGATGTAGTTAGAAAGAGGAATCTTATAAAAATTAGGAGGTATAGCGGTGTACAAGAAAGTATCGACGGATCTTAATTTTCAAGACCGTGAAAAAGAAATCCTAGCATTTTGGAATGATCATGATATTTTTAAGAAAAGTATAGCATTAAGAAAGGATGGACCAACGTATACATTCTATGATGGGCCACCAACGGCTAATGGTAAGCCCCATATTGGACATGTTCTTACCCGTGTTATTAAAGATTTAATTCCAAGATACCGTACCATGAAAGGGTACAAAGTCCTTCGTAAAGCTGGATGGGATACCCATGGTCTTCCAGTAGAGCTTGAAGTTGAAAAGGCTTTAGGTCTTGATGGAAAAGAGCAGATTGAAGAATATGGGCTAGAACCATTTATTGAAAAGTGTAAAGAAAGTGTTTGGAAATACAAAGGCATGTGGGAAGATTTCAGTGGCACCGTTGGATTTTGGGCGGATATGGATGATCCTTATGTGACGTATCATAACGAGTATATTGAATCAATCTGGTGGATTTTGAAGCAGATTTGGGAAAAAGATTTACTCTACAAAGGACATAAAATTGTGCCTTATTGTCCTCGTTGTGGGACGCCTCTGTCCAGTCATGAGGTAGCACAAGGTTATAAAGATGTGAAGGAAAAGTCCGTTGTGGCTAAGTTCAAGGTAAAAGATGAAGAGAATGTATACATTCTAGCTTGGACAACAACACCTTGGACATTGCCATCTAACGTGGCTCTATCCGTTAATCCTGTTGAGACGTACATTAAAGCAAAAGTGAATGATGAATACTTTATTCTTGCTGAAGCACTAGCGGAAAAAGTTCTAGGAGAAACCTATGAGGTTATCCAGACGTATACAGGTAAAGACTTAGAATATACAGCCTATGAACCGTTATTTGATTTTGCAAAACCAGACCAAAAGGCTCATTATGTAGCCTGTGCTGATTTTGTTACCTTATCCGATGGTACAGGCGTGGTGCATACGGCACCTGCATTTGGTGAAGATGATGCGCAAGTGGGACGTAAGTACGGTTTACCTTTCGTTCAACTGGTGAATGAGCAGGGTGAATTTGTGGAAGCTGTAACACCTTGGAAAGGTATCTTTGTGAAGAAAGCTGATCCAATGATCATTGATTACCTTGAGGAAAAGGGTTTATTATTCCATGCCCTTGATTATGAGCATTCCTATCCCTATTGTTGGCGATGTGATACAGCTCTTCTCTATTATGCAAGAGATACTTGGTTTATTAAAATGACAGAGATTCGTGATCAATTAATTAAAAACAATGATCAGATCAATTGGTTACCAGAAGCCATTGGTACAAAGCGTTTTGGTAACTGGTTAGAAAATGTAATGGATTGGGGCTTAAGCCGTGACCGCTATTGGGGTACACCTCTTAATATCTGGGAATGTGATTGTGGTCATCGTCATGCCATTGGCAGTATAGAAGAGTTAAAGAGCATGAGTGATAATTGTCCAGATGATATTGAACTGCATCGTCCCTACATTGATGACGTTCTTATTAACTGTCCAGAATGTAATGGAAAAATGAAGCGTGCATCACCTGTTATTGACTGTTGGTTTGATTCTGGGGCGATGCCTTATGCCCAATGGCATTATCCATTTGAAAATAAAGAGATTTTTGAAGACAATTTCCCTGCAGATTTTATCAGTGAAGCGGTAGACCAGACCAGAGGTTGGTTCTATTCCTTACTGGCCATCTCCACATTATTGTTTGATAAACCTGCATTTAAAAATGTCATCGTTCTAGGTCTTGTACAGGATGAGAATGGGCAAAAGATGTCCAAGTCAAAAGGCAATGCAGTAGACCCTTTTGAAGCCCTTAGCCGACATGGAGCAGATGCAGTCAGATGGTATTTCTATAATAATAGTGCCCCATGGCTGCCGAATAAGTTCTACGATAATGCTGTTATCGAGGGACAACGTAAATTCATGGGTACGTTTTGGAATACCTATGCTTTCTATGTGTTATATGCCAATATTGATGGCTTTAATCCGTCGCAATACACATTAGAATACGATAAGCTGCCACTTATGGATAAATGGTTATTATCCAAATTAAATACATTGATTAAAACAGTAGATACGAATCTTGGCAACTATCTGATTACAGAATCATCTAGAGCCATCCAAGAATTTGTGGATGACCTAAGTAACTGGTATGTAAGAAGAAGCCGTGAGCGTTTCTGGCAAAAGGATATGCCTCAGGATAAAGTGAATGCTTATATGACACTATATACAGCTTTATCAACTTTGGCTAAAGTTTCTGCACCTTTTGTACCATTTATGGCAGATGAAATCTACCTTAATCTGGAGAGCCCATTCTATGACCATGCTCCTGAAAGTGTTCATTTATGTGACTTCCCAGAAGTGAATGAAGACCTGATTGATTTAGACCTAGAGAAAAACATGGACCTTGTCCTTCGTATTGTTGTGAATGGACGTGCTTGCCGTAATAGTGCCAACATCAAGAACAGACAACCTATTGGTAAGATGTATGTGAAGTCATCAGAAGGCTTAAGCGAGATGTACAAAGCCATTATTTCGGAAGAGCTGAATATAAAAGAAGTGTTATTTACAGAAGATGTAAGAGCCTTCACCACCTATTCTTTCAAGCCCCAGCTTAAGACCGTTGGTCCTAAGTATGGTAAGCTAATTCCTCAGATTAAAAAAGGATTAATGGATAGTGACGGTAATGGGTTGATGGATGAATTAAAAGCAAACGGTTTGGTAAAATTGACAATTGGTGATACCCTTGTGTCATTAGCTGAAGAAGATTTACTCATTGAATCAGCTCAGAAACCGGGCTATGAATCCTTAACAGATCGACATGTAACAGTGGTTCTAGATACGAACCTCTCCGATGCATTAATTGAAGAAGGTTATGTAAGAGAGGTCATCAGTAAGATTCAGACCATGAGAAAAGAAGCGGATTTTGAGGTAACGGATCATATTCGCATCTACGCTGGGGATAACGATAAACTGATGAAAATCATTGAAGAGAATAAACAAGTTATCTTATCTGAGACATTAGCAGATTCCTTTGTTGAAAAGGTTTCACAAGAAGCTTATGAAAAAACATGGAATATTAATGGCGAGAAGTTAAATCTGGCAGTAGAAAGAGTATAAGATACACAATACCTAAAGATAATGGGGATGTCATGAGACATCCCCAATTCTTATCTTATTAGGAAAGTTCTCAATGTAACAGTTGAGATAGAAGCGTTCTCATCTGAACTAAGGAAATTTTCCTAACGCAACAACTTGCTTGGCAAGACGCCACATAGTCACTTTGTTCTCTTATAGGAAAGTTATCATTTGTGTTAATGAAATTTTCCTAACGGACAAATCCCCTTTGCGGAACGAGGCGTAGCCTCTTTTGTTCTGACCTTTAACGATCAAATAAGTCGTTAATATAATCTTCCCAGGTGATGATTTCATAGGTAAAATCAACGGTACCTTTTTTGCCGATAGGTGCAGGGTACCAGACGATCATGTAGTTCGTGCCTGTTATGAAGAAAGATTTTAATTTAATAGAATCTTTTTCTGTAATGTTAAAGGGATTCACACTATGTACATTATAGAATTTTAATGAACCTAATTTTTTCTCGTTGATGAATGTCACAGCGTATTCTACTTTGGTATCTTGAATCTGATCAATACTTAGGAATCCTTCTAATGAATCACAATTATGGCTATAGCCGATTTCATCTATGGCAATGTTGTCAATGAACCAGCCCGTATCGTTGTAACCAGCGTCCGTCATGTATCTAAAACCTACCAATACTTCCTGACCAGCATAGGTGGATAAATCAAAGGATTCGCTGCCCCAAGCTTGATCATTTCTGGATAAGCCAGGTAAATTGTTATAGATTTGAGGTGCTTGGTCATTCAATGGGAAGGTATCTTGACCAACGGTGTTTTCATTAGCAAGACTTGTCCATGTGTTGCCGTTATCTGTGGATACTTGAACCATGCCTGCATCCCACATAGGTTCTATATCAACAAAGGTATCAAAGGTAAGCACAGGACTTGATGCACCTGTTAAATCTGCTTTAAAGATTAATTGGTTATCCATGAGATGACCGTTATTACCCCAAAGAACCGTACCTTTTACAGGGTCTTCTTTGACTTGCCAAGGGATTGGCATGAATTCGATACCGTTGATTTTTATGTTGTGGATTGGACCATCAGCTTGGAGTACCTTGTAATCTGCTCCCCATGCAGGAACACCATCTTTATCAAAAGCAAGAGCGGATTCAAAATTAACATTCACATCGATACTGTCAAAATAGTAATCGCCCCAACCTGGAAGGAAAGTATCAATAGCAACAGCTATGCTAAAACGTCTAAATAACTCTTCAAAATCATAATCTTCACCTGCTTGGGCCAGCACTTCATTAACACTTTCAATCCCTTGCTTTTCGTTTCTGGCTAAAGTTTTAATAAAATCTTCACCAAGGGCGTCTTTGATATAGAGTTGAAGGAGATAGGCTTGACCATAGTCCGATAATGTTTCAGGACCGGTTGCTGCATCACCATGTTCATCCCAAGTCACTAAGGAATTCTCAGGCTTGTCTATGAATGCATTCACATGTGATTGTGGATGCGTACCGAAGCACAAGTATTCAGCGAAATCAGACATACCTTCATTCAGCCAAGTTTCTTCAGAAGAATCGTTATCGTCATGAATGAGATGCTGGAACTCATGGGCAACGGTACCAAACCATTCATCTAATCTTTCAGCCCAACTTCTTGCTGTTAGATTAATCACGTTACGATCAAAATAATCTTGATATCCTGGTGCATAGAAACCAGCTATAATAAGTGGATAACTTGGATTATGATAATATGTATCTCGGATGTTATCGACCAATAGGATAACGCGCTCTACGCCATCTTCTGCCACATAATAATCAGGTTCTAAGCCGATCATACCTGGAAGGGTTGCATGGTTACCAGTATGTGAATCCGTATCTCCAAAAAAGTCTGTATCCTTGGGATAGATGGTTTTATCAAAAACATCTACCACACGGTCCACTTGTTCTTGGGTGATTTCAGGTGTTGGACGATCATCAGGATATGTCAGGTCATCCGCTATCCATACTTCAATATGTTGACCTATGCCACGAAGGGTGTATGTTTTTAGGTAAGGAGAGCCAAGTTCATCATGACCGAGGAATATTTTATTTCCCCCATTAAAAGTGAAATTACCATTTTCCACAACTTTGGAGCGCATAAGGTTTATGTCATTTCTTTCAGCGAAGGATCGGATTTGCTTGTTTAATTCTTCCATAAAATCAGGATCTTTTTGGTTTGCTCTTAGTCTAGGACCAATATCGATAACATCGCCATAACGATTTGTGTCCCACTCATCTTCGACAGCTGCACTTACATAGGTTACATTAATGGCAAACAGCATACTTAATGTAAGTACCAAACTTAATACAATTTTAGTTCTTTTCATTACAAAATCCTCCTTAGTATATTTTCTAGGGTATTATCCAAGACAGCGTCTATAAGATAGACATATGTTTTTGCACAGGACAAGCCCCTAATATAATATATATGACAGAAGTGCTTAAAATAGTACATATTAACTCGAATTTTATGATAAATTAACGATTAATTAGAAAACGCTTTATATTCAAAAGATAAACCTTTATATATGCATTACAAATTAAATACATAAATTAATATATGTAATTATATAGGTGGTTTTATTATATTAAAGCATTAAATAAATAGAAAATTTACAAATTTTTACAATTACATTCTCTCCGTTTACCTTGGATATACAGTATGCTTTTTTTAGAGAATCCATAAATGACCATGTTGCCTTCTGATTATTTTATATAACATTAGAAATATTTATAGATTATAAGTAAAAAATCCATATGTTAGGCATAATATGTAAAGAGTAATGGTGAATGAGAAGGATATAAACGTCATATAGAGATAAAAAGAGAGGGATGATGTTAATGACCAGATGGGATTTGACGGCAGAAGAATTCAAAGAGGCTGTTTTGGAAAATATTAAAAATCAATTTAGAAGAACAATTGATCAGGCAACCAAAGAGCAGATATTTCAAGCCGTAGCTCTAGCAGTAAAAGATATTATTGTTGATGAATGGATAGAAACCCATAAAACCTACGAAACCAAAGACCCTAAGACCGTCTATTATTTATCCATGGAATTTCTAATGGGAAGAGCCCTGGGCAATAGTATATTAAACTTAAGAGTGTATGATGTGGTGAAGGAAGTCATGGACGCTTTAGACATTGACCTCAATATCATTGAAGACCAAGAACCAGACCCAGGTTTAGGTAATGGTGGGCTTGGACGATTAGCTGCATGTTTTTTGGATTCATTAGCAACACTTGACTATCCCGCTTATGGTTGTGGTATAAGGTACCGGTATGGTATTTTTGAACAACAGATTGTGGATGGTTATCAGGTAGAACGTCCTGATGAATGGTTAAAGAATGGTAATCCTTTTGAAATAAAAAGAGAAGAATATGGGGTTGAAGTTAAATTCTTAGGTAGCGTACGTGTTGTCAAGGAACCTAATGGACGGGATAAATTCATTCATGAAAATTACCAATCTGTTAGAGCGGTACCTTACGACATCCCCATTGTAGGCTATAATAATTATACGGTGAACACCCTGCGTTTATGGGATGCTGAAGCCATTAGAAAATTTGATTTAGAATCCTTTGATCGAGGTGAATACCACAAAGCTGTTGAGCAGGAAAATCTAGCAAAAACCATCGTCGAAGTACTCTATCCCAATGATAATCATTACCAAGGGAAAGAACTAAGGCTAAAACAGCAATATTTCTTTGTATCAGCAACGGTACAGCAGGTATTACGGAAATTTAAGCAGAAGCATACCCATATAGGATTATTACCAGAAAAAGTTGTTTTTCATATTAATGATACCCATCCTTCTCTAGCTATACCTGAACTGATGCGGCTATTGCTGGATGAAGAAGGTCTTGAATGGGATGAAGCATGGGCGTTGACGACGAAGACCTGTGCTTATACGAATCATACCATTATGAGTGAAGCTTTAGAGAAATGGCCCGTTGAGCTTTTTAGTCGTCTATTACCAAGAATCTATATGATTGTTGAAGAAATCAACCGTCGCTTTAATCATTTTTTGATTAAAGATTATATGGTGAAGAAAGAGCATCTCCACCGGATGGCCATTATAGCAGATGGTGACATTCGAATGGCCTATATGAGTATCGTTGGTAGTTACTCTGTCAATGGTGTAGCACGCTTACACACGGAGATTATTAAACAGGAAGTATTAAAAGATTTTTATCAAGTGTATCCCAATAAATTCAACAGTAAAACCAATGGTATCACCCAAAGGCGTTTTCTACTGCTTGCAAATCCAGCATTGGCAACCTTCATTACAGAGCGTATCGGTAGCGGATGGGTTACGGATTTACCTCAGTTAAAGGGGTTAGAAACCTATGTGGATAGGGAAGAAGACCAGAAGTTGTTCATGGCCATCAAACAGCATAATAAAGAACGGTTGGCTGACTATATAAAAGAACATGAAGGTATAAACGTAGACCCTCATTCTATTTTTGATATTCAAGTGAAACGACTCCATGAATATAAACGTCAGCTTATGAATATTCTACATGTGATGTACCTCTATAATCAACTAAAAGAACACTCAGACTATGATATGGTACCGCGAACATTTATTTTTGGTGCCAAGGCTGCACCTGGATACAGACGAGCGAAATTGATTATTAAACTCATTAACAGCGTAGCAGATGTGATTAACAATGACCCCAACATCCATCATAAGATTAAAGTGGTCTTTATTGAGAATTATTGTGTATCCAATGCCCAGATTATTTTCTCAGCAGCAGATGTAAGCGAACAGATATCCACAGCCAGTAAAGAGGCATCTGGAACGGGTAATATGAAGTTTATGCTCAATGGAGCAGTAACACTTGGTACCATGGATGGCGCTAATATAGAGATTGTTGAAGAAGTAGGTGAAGAAAACAGTTTTATTTTTGGCATGTCATCCCAAGAGGTCATTCGATTCCAGCACACAGGGGCTTATAACCCATGGGATATCTATAATAAAAACAAAGATATCAGGAAAGTGTTAATTCAGCTTATTAATGGGTATTATATGCCTGATGACCCAGATTTGTTCCGCGAAATCTATGACGCATTGTTAGATGGTGAAGGACAGCCGCCTGACCCCTATTATATTTTAAAAGATTTTGAAAGCTATAAAGAAGCTCAAAAAAAAGTAGATGAAGCTTATCGAGACAAAAAAAGATGGGCAAAAATGGCCATGTTAAACACAGCCAACAGCGGCAAGTTCTCGTCGGATAGAACCATTGAGCAGTATGCCACGGAAATATGGGGTTTGCAGAAAACACCTGTTGACATTAGAAAGTAATGGTAAAAAGGCCTGTCCTGATAAAGTCATACTGCTGACTTGAGATTAATATGAGAGAATAAGTATTTCAGACCCCTAAAGTCTGTATTTGATGATGTAACATGTTCATTTACTTGAAAAGGGGTCTGTTTTTTGTGTATGGGTTTTACGTTTAATCCCTTATGTTTTGAATGATATGAACAGCATGTTGCTTTTATAAGACAGCCCTTTTATGAAAAACTTGGTTTTTTATGCTCTTTTATGGTAGAATGACCCTAGAAATACATAGAGAAGATGTACCCTGGTACGGCATGTATATATGTGGAGCAATTAATCAGAAGCTTAATGGGGTGGCGTTTATGAAAAAAGTAGAATTTAACAGCATATGGGCTAAAATAAGTATTGGCTTCATGATTATTCTTGTTCCCATATTTATATTAGGTTACATGTCCCAAAAGTTAGCAGCCGATGAGTTAAAGCAGCAAACCATACAATCCACCATGAGTACCATCCATCAAACATCTAAAAATGTAGATAATATTATGACATCCATACAAGAGCTCTATAAGCAAATAAGTGTGGATCCTCGATTTCAGATGTACCTCGCATCGAACTTTCAAGCATTATCGGACTATGACCAGCATAAAAAAAATAGTGACATGGAAGATATTTTTATTGAATACGCCAATACGAACTTGTACATATCTAAAATCATCCTATTGGTAGATGAAAAAAAGTATGTGTTCCCTCATACGAACGGCAGCTCTATGTCCCGTGACCATATGATTCATTACATTCAACAAGCAGCATGGTATAAGGATGCCGTTGATAAAAAAGGTAAACTTGGCTGGGTAGGCAGACATACAGAAATAGATGAGCTGTTTCATAGTGATGACCTTATTCGAGACTATGCCATGTCAGCAGTGGGTATGGTAAAGAATTACCCTGTAAAAAAAGAAATGGGTATACTGGTTTTTAACATTAACCCAATCAATATCCGCCGAGTATTAGAAGGTGTTCATCTAGGGTCGAATAGTGAGGTCCATCTCATAAGCCCAGATGGAAGAGATATTTACTTAAGAAGCCGTGATAATAAGATGATCATGACCATGGAGAATACCTTTAACAATGAAGAATTGTTGAACGCCACTGATAAAAAAGGATTTTCTTATGAAGACTATCATGGTAAAAAGCACTTAATGATCTATGAGAGTATTGGCGATACAGGATACATGGTAGTGGGTCTTATTCCCGAATCCCATTTAATGCAATCCTCAAAAAAAATAAAAAACCTTACATACGGTCTTATTTTTTTCATAGGCCTATTGGTCATAATTATCGGTTTCTATATCGTACCAAGAAGTATTTCAAATAGGATAAACGTGCTTATTCAAAAAATGATTAAAGTTGAACAAGGGGATTTGGTCATTACGCAAACCATTGATAGCAATGACGAGATCGGTATAATTGATAGGCACTTTAATAAAATGGTCAAAAAACTGGAGGCTCTTATACAAGATAATTATGTAAAGCAGTTAAAAAAGAGAGAGGCAGAGTTAAATGCTCTGCAATTTCAGATTAACCCGCATTTTTTGTATAATACCCTGGAAATTATGAATGCCATTGCTTCTGTTCATAAATGTTATGCTATATGTGACATCAGTGAAAACCTTGGTGAGATGTTTAGGTATAGCATTAGCTCGGATACCAGTGACTTTGTAAATCTTAGTGACGAACTCAGTCATATTAAAAACTATATTAATATTCAAAAGGTTAGATTTGGAGACCGGTTTGAAGTATATTATGATATTGAAGAAGGTATCGAAGAAACGAAGGTACTAAAATTCATCCTTCAGCCTATCGTGGAAAATGCCATGACCCATGGGTTTTCAAAGGACATGGAAAAAGGTTTTCTTGAAATTGCAGCCTTTAGAGATAAGCATAAACTGATTATACAGGTATTAGATGATGGCTGCGGTATGGATAAAGATGAAGTCATAAGGCTAAACAAAGCCATAAATGAAGGAACAGAATCCCTATTCAGTGGTGATAAAAGCATTGGCCTAAAAAATGTCAACATGCGTATTAAGCTGGCATACGGACAGCAATATGGGATATATCTATTCAGTGGGGAAAATGAGGGCACCCGGGTGATCTATACGTTACCCATCTGTGAAGAATACTTGTTAGACGACAATAAACGGATCAAGGAGTGAGCATGGTGTATAAGATTTTAATTGTGGATGATGAAAAATGGATACGGAAAGGTATTATGTCAAAATTGCAGCATCACCAATACACATTTTCTCATGTTTATGAAGCTGAAAATGGCGTAGTTGCCCTTGAAATAATTGAAAAAGAACAACCGAATATTGTCATTACAGATATAAAAATGCCCTTAATGGACGGCATTGAACTCATGAAAGCAGCAAAAGCCTATACGGATATTAAATTTATTATCGTCAGCGGGTACGCAGACTTTGAATATGCAAGACAAGCCATTGAGATGAGTAGCTATGGTTATATCTTAAAACCTATTTCCGATCAAAATTTTACACGGGTCTTAAAAAAAGCCATGGATGATCTGGAGAAGAAAAGAGATATTCACCTATTGATGCAAGAGAAAAAGGTACTTGAGGAAAATAATCAAGCCTACATGCTCAATCAGCAACTTAATCAGGCTTTTCACAACAATGTAACCATGTCCATGGATCCCTACCGTTATTTTGTTTTAGGCATACTGCATGTCCATACAACTGGACCCCATGGGACAAAAAAAACGAAACCGGTGATACATACCATTAAAAAGCATCTAAAAGATGATGTGAGTAAAATGGACTCACCCATCATCCTAGCGGATAATTATAATAACCGGCATCAAATCATGGTGTTACTGATGGGTGATGATGCGGTGACATTATACAAACAAAGCCAGAAAACCTTTATCCACCTCTTCAATGGACTAAAGAAATGGTTTGATGAACCCATTGCCATTGGTCACAGTCACCCTAGACAAGACATAACGAACACGTTATACAAGCAAGCCATGAATGCATTAGGATACCGTCTGAATAAAGGGTACAATAGAATATATACCTATTCAGAGGAACAACATGATGTTGATCTTCCAAAAGAAAAAATAAACCTTCTTAAGCATTACATTGAGGGAGGTCATACAGGGGGTATTCAAGATATATTACAAGATATCTTTTCACTAAAGTCCCTTAAAAATGCCACTAGCAGACATGTAAAACAATGTTTTATGACCATATGGAACCAATTTTATCAGGCGTGTAAAGATAAGCAGATAAAACACAATCATGTGATAGACAGCACATTTAATAGTGAAAAGCTTTTCAATCAGTTTGATGATTTGCCTGCTTTAACATCATACTTATACACCACCATCGTTGATGTATTAGCACTAAGCAATGATAGCAATAACCTGGACATGGATAACATCAACAAAGCTAAGGCATACATTGAAAAACATTATAGAGAAGAAATTACCGTAAAAGACTTAGCCCATCAGTTAGCCATGAACCCCAACTACTTATCCTCTGCATTTAAAAAAGAAGTAGGTAAATCCTTTAAATCCTATCTAACAGATAAACGCATAGGAGAAGCCTGTCAGCTACTACTAGAAACAAAAGCTAGTGTAGCCCAGATATCCCAAAGCGTCGGTTACGTAGACCCTCAATATTTTTATCGTGTGTTTAAGAAACATATGGACGTAACCCCCCTAGCCTATAGAAATAAAAATCGATGACCGCCATCATATCATGATCTATCTTAAGGGTGCTATTAGTTAACATATAATAGCTCTTTTTTATCTTATAAAAGTTCTTGAATTTAGCATATGAGAAGTATTTTCTTATGCTATTAAGATACTTTTCTAACCACAATTCCGCTTAGCGGAAGAAGGTGCAGTCTCTTATGTCTTTACAAAATCAAAATTCAAATATCGAGTGGAGATTGTATAGGGGAATATGGAGCTGCGAGCCACGGACGGCGAGCTCAGCAGTTTAAACACGGACGTTTAACCTGCTGACGTAATATTCCCCTATACAATTGGAGCGACCGTTTGTATATATAATGTAAAGCAAACGTTAAATATAACCATTATGAGAATTATCCATAGGCAAAATAAGATTTATCCATTATCTTAAAGCCCATTACTCCTTATAATAAAATTAGTTAACACATCAAGTGGCTAAGAAAGGAGGAGCTAAGTGAAAAAAAAGTCGACATTTATATGGTATCTATTTTTAACGCCCACACTCATTGGTATAGCCGTTTTTATGATCTATCCTATTTTTGAAGCCTTCCGTATCAGTTTTTTTATGTCAAATGGGACAGTTGAAAAATGGGTGGGATTAAAAAACTATAGTCAAGTTCTACAATCAAAAACATTTTGGAAAGCAGTATACAATACCTTTTTTATCGGTTTTTTTCAACTGGCAATATCCATCCCCTTGGGTTTTACACTAGCTAGTCTGATTAATGGCTTAAAATGGGGAAAAGACTTTTTTAAATCTTTATTTTTTATTCCTTATATCACGTCTATTGTTGCAGCAGCTATGGTATTTATGTATGTACTTCATCCAGAGATGGGTATATTAAACTTTATATTGGCGAAGGTTGGATTACCTACATCAACTTGGTTGGCACAACCACAAACAGCTCGGTGGGGAGCTGTGGTACTTGCAGTATGGCATGAACTAGGATTTGTTGTGGTCATCAGTCTGGCTAATTTACAGACCATTCCCCGTCAACTCTATGAAGCCGCCGAAATAGATGGCGCTAATCGTTTTCAGAAGTGGTTATACATCACCATACCTAAAATGAAATCAACATTTGCCTTTTTTATTGTCATGGGGTGGATTGCAAGTTTACAAAGATTTTCAGAGACTTACATTTTAGGAGGGCTTCAAGGCAGTCCTATGCGTTCTCTCTATACAATTGTCGGTTTTATTTATGAAAGAGGCTTTGGAGGCAACGAATACGGTATTGCATCTGCTGCAGCCTATATTCTGTTCATGATGATTTTAGTGTTCACATTATTTAACATTAAACTATCCAAACTAAAGGTATAACCAAACAATGGACAATCACTATCGTAAAAATCATGAAAAAGGAGGATATCATGAAGAGTAAAAGATTTAAAGTAAGTAACATGCTCATCTATCTCATGCTTTTCATACTGGGATTACTCGTTATATTACCATTCCTTTGGATGATTTCTGTCAGCTTTGAAAGAATGGCTAACGTGCAACCACCTTTTCCACCAAAGCTCATTCCAGAAAAAATATCCTTGTTTAATTACAAGAGCGTATTTGAAAATGGTTATTTGCTGAAAGCCTACTTCAATTCCTTTATAACGACCATCTCGTCGGTAGGTCTTAGCATCGGTTCGGCTATTTTAGCTGGTTATGCATTTTCCAAAGGTAAATTCAGAGGGAAGAGATTAATTTTTATTTTTGTGTTATCAACCATGATGATACCCCTTCAAACCCGATTGATCCCCATGCATAAAATGTTCTTTAACTTTGGATTACTCAATACATTTTGGCCCATTATCTTACCTAATATTTTATATGGGTTTGGCATCTTACTCAGTAAGCAGTTTTTTGACCAGCTGCCCAATAGCCTAAGAGAAGCTGCCAAAATTGATGGAGCAGGTGAGTTTGCAACATTTTTCCAAATTTTTATGCCCCTTACGGGACCCATCACAGCAACCATGATTATACTAAGCTTTATGGCGAACTGGAATTCATTTTTATGGCCTTTAATCGTCTTAACCAATCAGAAAATGCGAACGGTACCCCTCTTTTTGGCTACATTTTCAACAGAAAGCGGGGAAAGAATGGCAGGTTTAACTATGAGCTTAGCGAGTGCAAGCATTATCCCCATTTTACTTGTGTTCTTATTACTCCAAAAGTATATCATAGAAAGCGTAGCCCTTAGTGGCACCAAAGGCGAGTAACTTGTTTTATATGAATAACTTAGTCTTTCATACCAAGTGAAGTAAGAGCATGTCATAATTAAAAAATCTAATAGGTTGGATTTAAATTATGAAATCTCTCAAATATAAGAAAAGGAGACATATGAAATGAAAAAAAGAATCGTTGAGAAAAAGTTTGTTTTAATCATGTCACTTATATGTGTTTGCTTAACTCTCCTAGCAGGTTGTGGAAAAAAAGAAGAAGATACTGGAGGAGAACAAAAGCAGACCAGTAATGGCCAGACAAACGATGATAGCAATAAGTGGTCAGGCACCGTTAAGGTTCAGTTAATTGGAAATTGGGCAATGGACGCAACTACAGATCCAATAACAGGACAAAAACGTAAGGGTGTAGATGTTCTAAAGGATGAGTTTGAAAAAAGATACCCTGGGGCAACCCTGGAATTTATTCTTATGGGATGGGACAGTTACACACAGAAGACTCAAGCTATGCTGACTGTTGGCGAATGTGATGTTTATCAAGCACCAGGTATTGCATCATTTGCCGTACAAGGCTTGTTAGAGCCCTTGCAACCCTATATTGAAAAAGACAACTTTGACTTAAACACGTACATCAAAGGCCAAGTAGAAGGATGGAAAGCCATGGGACCAGATGATAAGGACTTGCAAATCTACGGCCTGCCTGTACTGGGTGATACAAGGGTCATCATGTATGATACCAAAATATTCGATGATTGGGGTGTGGTGTACTTATCCGACAACCCAACACTTCAAGAGCTAGAAGAAAAAGCAGCTAAAATGACAGGCAAAAATCCCAAGACAGGAGATATGAATTATGGATTGTCTTGGAAAGGTAAAGACTCTGCGGATACCATGGTAAATATCGCTGAATTAAAAGGCGGTTCATGGGGAGAAGGCTTTAAACCAAATGAACTAACCTTTAATTTCAATTCAAAAGCCTTTGTTGAAGCTTCAAACTGGTTATTGGATATGAAAAAATATGCCCCAGAAGGTATTGTAACGGGTCAAGGTCTTGAAAAATGGGGAACAGAAAATAACAATATTGCCATACATCTTAGAGAATTTCCTGGTAATGTGATAAACTTTGATAAAATAGAAGGCTTAGAAGGCCGCTATAAAATAACGAAATTATTCATTAATGAAAAAGAGGGCATGGGTGGTATGTTTGCTGGAAGTCCCTTTGTTATTGGAGAAAACAGTAAAAACAAAGATTTAGCATGGGAATTCTTAAAATTCTCAAGCAGCGACTTCTATCAACAATTTATCCTAGAGGAATATCAACAAGTACCTTGTGTGAACTCCGCATTCGAATGGGAAAGTATCAAGTCATCTGACAACATGACGGTCATGTTGGATTCCATGCAATACCTATGGACACCAAGATATCCCTATCGTGCAGGGCAGCCACGTTATATTCTTACGGATGCTGTAGAAAGATTCATGTTAAATGATGCCACAGTGGAAGAAGCATTAGCTGATGCTCAAAAAGAAGCTGATGATTGGGTAAAATCTTTAAATTAATAGAAGGATGAAGTTGTAATCAATAAGAGCTGTCATAATGGTGGTCGTGTTATAAGCTGGAAGTGTCATATGATGCTTATAACATCCATCCATAAGGTGACAGCTTTTTTGATAATGCTGTTGATAGTCTTGTGGCGAGTAGTACTTGACAATTAATGTATAAGGGTATATGGTTATATTAGCTAAAACTGATTTTAGCTAATATAACCATAATGAGGTGAGGTCATGTTACTGAATGCAACAGATGTAAAGAATAGTTTTGGTAAAGTCTTAAAAATGTTAGATTATGAGGATGTTATTGTCACAAAGAAGGGAAAGGCAGTCGCTAAGATAGTGAAGTTCACAGAGTCCGTAAAAGATCATGGTTATATTAAGGAATACCCAGCTGAGTATACAGGGCAAGATAGAAAGGTAACCTATGAGGAATTTCTTAAGTTTACAGCTAATAGTGAGAATAGATATGAGCTCATTAACGGCGAAATATACATGTTGGCGTCTCCTAAAACAACCCATCAACAGGTTGTAGGGCAGTTTTATGTAGCATTTTACAAGTATTTTGAAGGCAAGTCCTGTACACCTTTTATTTCACCCTACGATATTACCTTAAACATTAAGGATGAAACCAATGTGTTCCAACCAGACTTAGGTGTCATCTGTGATTTAGAAGAATTTAATAATGAACATGATCAATACATGGGTGTACCAGCATTGGTTGTTGAAGTCACATCCAAGTCCTCCCGGAGCAAAGATTATGTCAAGAAATTAAATAACTACATGTTAGCAGGGGTTAAAGAATACTGGATTATTGACCCCATGTACCAAAATGCCAAAGTGTATGGCTTTGATGATGATGAGTTGATCGATTATAGAGAGTATGAAAAGGGTAGTACCATCGCATCTTCTTTTTTTGAGGGATTGAAGGTAAAATGGGTATAGGGTGACCAATTACAATCATATTGAGAATCCACCAAGCATATACTGAATATAAGAAGTTGGACAAGGGAATCATGTGCGAGAAATAGACATTCTTGTACATCATGCTGGGGAGGATGATTGTATGCGGGAAAAAGTCATGACCATATTACTTGTAATATTAATCATATGTTTTATACCTATATTTGTAACAACCATGCTGCGAGGGATTCCCAAAGAAAAACAAGACAGTGAAGTGGTGGATACAACGGTTAGAGTCATGGTCAATGGTGAAGAAAAAGTCATGGCATTAGATGATTACCTTATTGGTGTAGTGGCGGCAGAGATGCCCTATAATTTTTATGAAGAAGCCCTTAAAGCTCAGGCTGTGGCGGCAAGAACATATACCCTCAAAAAACTAGGAGATTATGATAACCTTATTTTTTCCAACGATCTTCAAGCTTACTTGACGGAAGAAGACATGGAAAACAGATGGGGAACAGGTAGTTTTGCAAAATATTATAGTAAGATAAAAAAAGCCGTTGAAGATACCGCTGACGAAGTAGTCGTTTATCAGGGCGACCTTATTGAAGCTGTATTTCATTCTACCAGTAGTGGTAAAACACAATCGGCGAAAGAGGTATGGGGTCAAGATATACCTTATCTTGTAAGTGTAGATAGTGCAGAAGATGTCAATTCACCAGAATATCTCCATAACAGCACCTATACCCTTCAAGATTTTACAAGTAAAATTAAAGCTTATGAAACGGATTTTCAGTTCTACTCTGCTGATGTTGCCAGTGAGATTCAGATTATTAACCGGACCCCCGAAGGTTATGTAGCCAAGATTCAAATTGGTAATAAAATATTAGATGGGGAAGTTGTTAGAAAGTATCTGGATCTTGCATCCAGTAATTTTACCATAAATGTAACAGATGATCAGATTGAGGTCCTCTGCAAGGGGTATGGTCATGGTGTAGGTATGAGCCAATATGGAGCAGACAGCCTTGCACAGAAAGGGTATTCCTATAAAGAAATCTTAGAGTATTATTATACCGGTGCAGTGGTATCCGAATTACCTTAGATGACATACAATAAAGATATATGCGTACACATATACTCATTAACCATAAAGCTATGTAGATAGGATTCATCGTAGCGTTATGGCAATGGGTATTTTTTTGTACTATTTTATGGGCAAGAAATTATTCCAATGTAATGAAAGAATGTGTTAGCCAACAGAAGGAGATAGCCTATATAACCATCACACCAAAAAATGTTTAATGGAGCGTATATTCATGAATATAATAGGAAGAGTCTGGTAATAATATAGACGTAACAAAAGAATTATGCCAGATATGGCTAAACATTTATGAAAAATAATGAGGTGAATGGTATGAAAATGAAAAATATAATTGCATACATAAAAAGGAAGCAATTCTATTTTGCTTTGTTCGCATGTTGTGTGACGATCTTTTTAATTGCAATTCTAGTATGGGTTCAACCAAAAGATGACGATTCTGAGATTGCTAACCTTAACAGCGATGTGATAAGGAATGCAGATAATCCAGAAGAATTACCTTCCAGTTTAGTGGACAACGATGAGACAGAATACAATCCCCCAGAAGATGAAGGTGAGCCAGATGCAACACCTACCAGTACAACACCTATCACGATTAATGAAGAGGAAGTTGATGGGGAAGTAAGTGGAGAAGGGGATGCAGGCGATGATGCATTAGTAGCCAATAGTGATGCAACCAATGAGAATTATACCATTGAAATTGCACCTGTTGTAAAACCAAATATTACATTCAATCCAAGTGAAAAGATGATTTGGCCTGTTAGCGGTAGTGTCTTAATGCCTTATAGCATGGTACCTATCCATTTTAAAACCCTTGATCAATATAAGGTTAATCCAGCAATGTATATTGCATCAGATGTTGGAGGACAGGTTGTAGTAGCAGCTGAAGGTATCGTAGAGTCCATAACCAATGAGCCTGAGACAGGTATCACCGTGACCATTTATCATGGTAGTGGGTATAAAACCATTTATGGTCAGTTAGGAGAAGCATTAGCTGTTAAAGAAGGCGACCTTGTGAAGAAGGGACAGTTACTTGGTGTTGTTGAAAAACCTACCAAATACCATGTTCTATTAGATTCACATGTCTATTTCAAAGTACTGAGTAATGAAAAATCCATTGATCCAACAACGTTAATAGAATAGCGCATGCTTTATGATAGTAGGAGCCTCTCACAAGAGAGGCTTTCGTTTTGTACATAAATGATGTTGCGTAGGGTATCTCAAGTAGGTATAATATGAGAAGGTATTGAACGTAGAAAGGATGACATTATGAAAAAAATCATGGTGGTTTTGATGGTTTGCTTGATGGTTTTAAATGGATGTACCAAAGACAATACACAAGACTATACCAAGGTATCCAATCAGACATATTTACTGGGAACGCTGGTGAAAGTAACCGTTTATGGTAAAGATGTGTCTAAGGAGGTCTTTAATGGGGCTTTTGATATCATTAAAAATATAGAGGCTACAGTGAGTAAGAATGAGGATAACAGCGAAGTTAGTCAGATTAATAAGGGTCAGGAAATAAGCTTATCTGAATCCACTTATAAGATTATTGAAAAGGGACTGTATTATTCTCAGGTTTCTAAAGGGAAATTTGATATTACCATTGCCCCATTGGTTAACCTGTGGGGGATTGGCACAAAAAATGCAAAAGTACCAAGCCATGAAGAGATTCAAGAAGCCATTAAGAAAATTAATTATAAACACATTACACTGGATCAAAAGACCAACAAAATTCAGATACATCAACCCATTGAATTGGACCTTGGTGCAATAGCGAAAGGTTATGTAGCTGATGAAGTATCAGCCTATCTCATGGAGCATAATATGGGGCATGCCATCATTAATCTGGGTGGTAATATTTTAACTGTTGGGGAAAAACCCGATGGCAGTTCTTGGAAGATTGGCATTCAGAACCCATTTGATGCAAGAGGAACGAAACTTGGTGTGGTGACCATTGGGCAAAAGTCTGTGGTCACATCGGGTATCTACGAACGTTATCTTGAAGAAGGTGACAAACAATATCACCATATTCTTGATCCCTTTACAGGTTATCCAGTAGAGAATGAGCTGGCAAGTGTGTCCATTATATCCAATTTATCTATTGATGGGGACGGCTTATCCACGGTAGTTTTCTCTATGGGGCTAGAGGAAGGGTTTGATTTTATAGAAGGACTAGATGAGGTGGATGCTATATTTGTTACAAAAGATAAAGAGGTCTATCTTACATCTGGCGCTGATGAGATATTTATGCTTACTCATGAGGACTTTAAAAAGAAGCAGATGAAGAAGTAATAAAAAATGAAAGGCTAAGGTAAGCCAAATAGATAACATGGCAGCTAATAAAGGGTTTTTTATAAAGAAAAATCCCTAACCTAGCCATATGGCACTAGAATAGAGATTTTTTACTTCCTATCGTTGTTAATTTTCTAAGCATACTTATATTGGTATTGATAGAGGTACACATAAAGACTTAATCATTGAAAGTAAATTCACTTCCCCAATCAAATGTTGCGGAATCTTCATAGTACTCTGGCCAATGAGAACACCAATGAGGGACTGATACATCCTTGATTCTGTCTACCGATGGTTGGTAAGGCTTCATATCTAAAACCGGTGTACCGTTATCAGCATCAATATAAGCCAATTGGATACTACCTTTATGGTGGTCAATATTGATGACTTGGCAAGCTGTTAGCGCTATCGGGTTGGGTCGAATGGGTGATCGGGTGGCAAATACACCAAGCTTATCCGGTGCTGCTTTATAAGGTTTATCCATATCAACAATTGCTCTAGAAGATTCTTCGTCAAAGTTATGACACCACCATAGAATGTTCATATGGCTAAAGCCTTCAACCCCTTCCAGTGCAGGGATATACTTGGGATTAAGATCAATAAAATAGTGTTGATCCTCAATCCGTACTGTACCAATGGCTTCAAGTGTAAAGGTATTCTTATGCATATTGTTCCTCCTTGTTTAATAAATCCTTATATGGGTTACTGCTATTATTGTACATGGAATGAGGATATTTTTCTTAAATAATGTTGCTGGAATGGGAGGCATTTCAACAGGGGAATGGCATGTATTTAACATATCTTGCTACTTATAAAAATTTTTCTTTTGAGGATACGCTTTCAGGGGTATTTGTGTTAAGATAGCTATAAGAGGGCAATAAGAAAATAACGGAAACAAAATGATGATGTTAGGGTGATGACAATGGAATTTATTAAGATTACTGAACAATCCTTTCAACTGGTTGGTATGAATTTTTATGGGGACCCTTTTGAGAATAAATCAGCATGGGAAGAAGAGAACGGTATAGGTGAACTCTGGAGAAGATTTATGAAGTTTTACCTAGCTCATGAAGACGCTATAAAACAACAAATAAATAAACATGAATTTATTGAAATACACTTAACAAATGATGAGACGAAAGAAAAAGGTCTCTATGAAATTTTTGTTGGTACACAGGTGAAAGAATTTGAAGCTATACCGGAGGCGTGTGTTGCTAAGCAATTACCGTTAAGGGCATATGCTGTTTTTTCTGTAAAAGGAGATGAAATAGCATCCGACTGGTATCATTACATGCATCATGAGTGGCAACCTACCTCTGGTTATAACATAATCGAATCTTATTCCATGATTTTGTATGATGAACACTTTAAAGGTATGGACCAGTTAGATGAGTCCATTGTGTATGCCTATGTACCTCTCGTTAGGGATGATGCCTGTGATGCATAATCGTAATATGGATACCATGTATCAAGCAACGGAGTATATAGAGCAACATTTAATGGATCACATAAGCATTGATGATGTGGCTTCGGAAGTGGGGTATTCACTGTTTCATTTTTCAAGGTTGTTTAATCAGTACATTGGCCATAGTCCTTATGATTACTTGATAAGAAGACGATTAACAGAAGCAGCCAAAGTCATCTTGGATACGCAACAATCCATTATGGCTATCAGCCTTGATTATGGGTTTAATACAGCCGTTTCTTTTTCTAGAGCATTCAAAAAAATGTTCGGTATAGCTCCTGTTCAGTTAAGGCGTAATAAAGCACCACTTATGCATCATAAGGAAGCAGTCACTTATGACTATATTCAGCATATTAATCATACTTTGATAAAAGTACCAGTAATAAGACAACTGGAAGCATTCTATGTATTAGGTCGAGTTCAGTGGGGTAAAGAACCTTCTTGTGAGGCAGATCATACAACCTATGACCATAAAATAAGTTTTTTCCCCCAAGTTTCTAGAAAGAATAGTCCTTATAAGATGGTTGGTCATAAAACCGACCAAATAGCAAGTACACCTGGGGATTATATCTTAAAACATATACCACAAGGGTATTCTGCCGAATTCACCCATATGGGTTCAGAAGATGTGCTGTCTATGACCTATGATTATATTTTCCAGACATGGTTACCAAAAACAACCTATGAACTTGCGGATGACTATGTGATTGAACAATACATGCTAGAGGATAACAGGCCATGCATTAGAGTATATGTACCCATTCTAGGGCTTTGGAAAAAACATAAGCTTTAATGGTTGATCATTTGGTGTAAGCACGATTTTTAATATACTTAAGCCCGTTATTCCAACGAAGGAACAACGGGCTTTGTTGATAAGTGAATAAGCGAAATTAAATTCTACCGTTTTATTCGGATTAAATTATCGCGCTTCTAATACTTTCTCAGCTAAAGTAAAGAATTCTTTTACCTTAACAGAAACGCCTGCAATATCATCCACACTACCATCGTCTTTAACCGTAACGGCTGTAGGGTCTTGGGTTTCTACTAATTTAGCTTCAACAAGTGCAGCTTGTTCAGTCCAAGTTTTACCACCATCGTTAGATAATGTATAATTACCTGCAGCCACTTGTTTCTTCTTGTCATCGCCACCATCTTTATGAAGACCGTTCCAGTTAGCAGCAACGATATAACCGTTAATGACTGTTGCATCAAATGTGGCTTTCCAACCTGTCTGCTCACTAAAATTATCTTCTTCTGCATGATAAGCGCCATCTTTCCAATTACCGCTACCAGTAGGTCCATTAGCAAGGGCTTCTTCGGCTAATGTAAAGAGTTCTGTTACATAAATAGAAACCCCAGCGATATCATCTGTTTTACCTTCATCATTATAGGTAATAGCCGTTGGGTCTTGTTTTTCTAATAAGAAGTTTTCAGCTGCTTCGGCTTGTTCATGCCATTCTGATTGACCATTACCTTTTTCAACGAGGCCATAAGCTCCAGATTTTGAAGTGGTTTTCTTATCGTCACCACCGTGGATAGAAGCACCGTTCCAATCTGCGGATATGATTTTACCGTCTTTAACTTCTAAAGTCACAACAGATTTCCAGCCTGAATCCCCAAAGTCCCCTGTAGCAAAGTAAATGCCATCTGCATAGGCTGCTGTTTCATTATCTTTTGAATCTGTAGAGGTGTCATTTGAACCTGTTTCTTTGTATGTATCTTCAGTTGTTTTTTTTCCACACCCTGCTATCACGCTGATTGTTAAAATAACTACTAATATAGATGTTAATATTTTTTTCATAGTTGCCTCCTTAGTCTTATAACCACCTTAGTAAAAAGTCATAAGGCATTATAAGTTTACTTGTTAATAGATAGGCATATTAGGTAATATACCTATGTTACAGAGTTATTATATGTGTAACAGTTCTAAAAATCAATTAAAGGGTCAATAAAGTAAGTTTTGTAAGTTTTGTTAAGTAGAAATGGGTTAAGCTTATGTAGCATAAGACTTCCTTATGGCTGGCTTCGTAAAATAGTTAATTACTTAACGAACATAAAACCATAAAAAGTCAAGATGACAACAAGACAAGAATATAAAAATAGAATCCTAACATTTTATACAGCATAAGTAACCAAATGCCTTGAAAATATAGTAAAAAAAAGATGTATATTTTGCAAAGTTCTCCCATATATTTAACTAAGCAATGATTCGAGGGGGATTTATCTTGAAGCAATATATAGAGGAAAGGGCTATTGAGGTTGCAAATTATATTATCTCTTCCAATGCTACTGTAAGACAAACTGCCAAAAAGTTTGGTATTAGTAAATCAACGGTGCACAAAGACGTCACAGAAAGGCTAAGCAAGATTAATCCAGGGTTAGCCTTAGAGGCTAGAAAGGTCCTTGACATTAATAAATCAGAAAGGCATATTCGAGGTGGTTTAGCGACTCGAGCTAAATATGTCAGTATGTCCCATACACGACCAACGCTCTATTAAAAGAGGGATCTCACCTAAAGGATTTTATCCCAGGTGAGATGCCCCTTTTTTTTATCTAAATAGAAAAGTGTTTGACATATATTGCTATACCATTTCAACATAGGTCTTAAATCGGATGTCGTAACAGGGTTGTACTAAGTCAAAATAGGGCTGAAATAGTAAAATCATGGGGACTAAGTACCATTTTTTTGCGCCTATATAATAGAATGTTAAAAAAGTGCCGATAAATATTAAAATTTATCAAATTCCCCTTTGAAAATTGCAGGTATTTGTATATAATATGTATATGGAAATAGCGTATAATAGCATAAAATCTACATTGCAATAGACAGAACCATTTGATAAAAAAGATTTTAATTCTATTGTTTGTTGTAAAAGCTTGCAATTGTTAATCAGTAATTGATTTTGTCAATTAATGAATGGTGATAATACAAATATACAATAATTTTCTAAAAATGAAGAAAAGTATGGGTTGATTATGGATGAAAAGACAAGATAACATACTTTCTTATACCAAAATAAAAAGATTACGGAAGGGGATAAATAATGTTTGGAACAGATATTGGAATTGACTTAGGAACGGCTAACATACTGGTGTATATAAAAGGTAAAGGTGTCATATTAAGAGAGCCTTCAGTTGTTGCTATAGATCGTGATACAAATAAAATTCTTGCAGTAGGTAGTGATGCCAGAAGAATGTTAGGTAGAACACCAGGTAACATCGTTGCCATTCGTCCACTTAGACAAGGTGTGATATCCGATTATACAGTAACTGCAAAAATGATAAAATACTTTGTGTCAAAATCAGTAGGTAAAAGGCTTCGAAAACCTCGTATTACAGTGTGTGTACCAAGTGGTGTAACAGAAGTAGAAAAACGTGCCGTTGAAGATGCTACCTATCAAGCAGGAGCAAGGAAAGTCGAGATTATTGAAGAACCCATTGCAGCAGCTATTGGGGCAGGTATTGATATCAGTAAAGCCTGTGGCAGCATGGTGGTTGATATTGGTGGAGGAACCTCTGATATCGCGGTTATTTCTCTAGGAGGAACCGTTGTTAGCACATCCATCAAAGTAGCTGGTGATAATTTTGATGAAGCCATTGTGCGGTATATGCGTAAAAAACACAATCTATTAATCGGGGAAAGAACAGCCGAAGAGATTAAGATTAAGATAGGAACAGCTTATAAAAGACCAGAGATATTGACCATGGATGTACGTGGAAGAAATCTCATTACCGGTTTACCTAAGACCATTACAGTATCTTCTGAAGAAACTGAAGAAGCTTTAAGAGAAGCAACATCCAATATTGTAGAAGCTGTTCACAGCATTCTAGAAAAAACACCACCAGAGTTATCCGCTGATATTTCAGACAGAGGTATTGTGTTAACAGGTGGCGGCAGTTTATTACAAGGTCTTGATCAGTTAATTGAGAACAAGACAGGTATCAATGTGATTACAGCAGATGATGCCCTTACTTGTGTGGCTATTGGTACAGGTAAGTATGTGGAATATCAAGCCAATCAAAAAAACTAATGATGAATTAAAGGTTAGGTGAAAGCATGGTTAGAGGTTTATACACCGCTTCAAATGGTATGATTGCGAGGCAGCAGAAATTGGATATTGTGTCCAATAACCTTGCGAATGTGCACACCGCAGGTTTTAAACGTGATGGTGTGATTGTCGAGTCTTTTGACAGTGTTTTAACAAAAAAAATTAAAGACCCCAGTATGCCTCATGACCAAGTCATTGGAAAAATGACTTTAGGTTGTAAAGTAGGCAATATCTTTACAGACTATACCCAAGGTGGCGCTACACCTACTGGGAATCCTTATCATGTTGCCATAACAGGTGATGGCATGATTGCTATCGGTCAAGAAAATGCCCAAGGTGAATTAGAGACAAGGTATACACGAGACGGTTCATTTGTCGTATCCAATGAGGGTACACTCATGACCCGAGAAGGGAATTATGTCCTTGGTACACAAGGTAAAATTGTTTTGGAAAGCAGTACGGGACAAAATATCCGTATTGGCAAAGATGGGACAATCTACGACAATGACCAAATCATAGACCAGATTCAGGTAGTTGATTTTGAAAATCCAGAGTCTTTAAGAAAGATTGGGGACAACTTGTATCGTCAAACAACAGATTCTGTGGAACAAGGGTTTAGCGGATCACTTCTACAAGGTTATACAGAGAGCTCCAATGTGAACACAGTGAAAGAAATGGTGGATATGATTAGTGTTATGCGCGCTTTTGAAGCCAATCAGAAAGTGGTTCAGACCCAAGATGAAACCCTCAAAAAAGCGGCAAATGAAATTGGTAGATTGTAGCATGATGATGAGATAAGATAGTGTGAAAGGAATGAAAGCTGATGATACGTTCATTATATACAGCGGCATCCGGTATGAAAACACAACAGATGAATGTGGATACCATATCCAATAACCTTGCAAATGTCAACACAACAGGTTTTAAAAAAGAGCGATTGGAATTCAAATCGTTATTATATGAAACATTAGAGCGTGCAGGAACAGACGCTAATGGTAAAGGACGTCCAGTGAATTTACAAGTAGGTCACGGTGTTAAACCCGTTGGCACTGTAAGAAATTATACAGGTGGTATTATGCAAAAGACGGCTAATCCTCTGGATGTGGCCATAACAGGAGACGGTTTCTTTGTTATTGATGACTTAGCTGGTGGTCAGGTTTATACAAAGGATGGAAGTTTCAAAATTGCCTTAGTAGAAGGACAACAAATGCTTATTACCTCAGACGGACGTAAAGTTCTTGATGTAAATGATGAACCCATTATGTTAGATTCTACCATTGATATTAAAAAATTAGGCATCAATGCGGATGGAACATTAAGTTATGTTGGCAGTGATGATGAAGTGATTCAGTTAGATGAAAGAATAAAAATTGTTCAATTTAGAAATGTGAACGGGTTAGAGGCTCTTGGTAGTAACTTATATCGAACAACAGCTGCATCAGGACCTGCCATTGCAGAAGCCGAAGATGATGAATTAGTCATGAGTCAACTTATACAGGGCTCTCTTGAAGGTTCTAACGTGCAAGTGGTTGAAGAAATGGTTGGCTTAATTGTGGCTCAACGTGCTTATGAAGTAAGTTCCAAAGCCATCCAAGCATCCGACGAAATGCTCTCACAAGCTAATAACTTGAAGCGTTAGGTAAGTCCCAATACTGCGACAACAGGACTTAATTGTCATAAGTAATTTTTGATTCAATGGTACATAAGCGAAAGGATGAATGAACGTGGACATATCAGGCATTAACCCTAATATCTATCAACAATTAAACATATCAAAACAAGATAAGGTGACCACGACATCTTTTGAGGATGCATTAAAAAAAGCTGAAGAAGAACAAGATGATAAAGCATTACGTGAAGCATGCCGTGAGTTTGAAGAATATTTTGTGAATCAAATGTTTAGTGAAATGCGAAAAACGGTACATGGCGGTAGCCTTATACCAAAGTCACAAGGCGAAAAGATTTTTGAAGATATGCTTTATGAAGAGTACTCAAAGGAAATAGCAAAAGAACAGGGCATAGGCATTGCTCAGATGATGTTTGAGCAATTATCCAACACGGGTACGGTTAATCAAGTTAAAAGTGGGTTAAAATAAGTCCTGATGAATCAGGGCTTTTCTTTATTCTTATAGGAACGTCCTCTGAATTTAGCATATGAAATAGAAGCATTTTCATATGCGTCAAGGAAACTTTCCTAACGTAACAACTTGCTTAGCAAGATGCAACGTAGTCGCTTTGTTTAATAGTATCATTAAAAGACAGTTATGGGATAGGGTGTATATTGTGAAGGCTATTTACTATTTTATTATTTTCATAAACATCATCATAAGTTTGGTAACCACAAAGCAACCCATTCAGTATCATATGGAAGATATTGAGATTAACGGACGCCAACAACAGGTTCATACTTTAGAAGTGAACATGAACGATAAGCGGGTTTCTATGGAAAATGTGCTTTCTTTGGGTGCTATTTATGGTTTTGAGGAAACCAGTACCATGGTTGCAGACGCAGGTGCTGAGATTGGGGTTAACGGTATGTTCTATACCATTTATGGTCATCACATTGGGTTGATGATTAAGGATGAAGAACTTATTACCCTAGCTCGAAGCGAAACACCATCCATTGCTATCTTAGAAGATAATCGTGTTTATATTGGCCCTATATCCACCACTGTAGCCATCCAAAGGGAAGGCTTAACTTTACCTGTTCAGACGGTTAATGATGCAGCATTTGAAAATACATGGGTACTGTATTCCAGAATATATGGTCGTACCACCCGTATTACGCGAAACAGCATTAATTATGTGATTCAAGATAATAAGGTAATTAAAAAAAGCCTAACGGATGAACCCATTGACATTCCTGAAAACGGTTATGTACTGTGTCGTGTGAGTCAAGAGCCTGCTCAGGATGATGTTCTAAAAGTAGGGGATGTTGTAACGATTAAAACCACCTACCAGCCAGAAATCGGTCAAGTGAAAGAGGCTTTTCAATCGGGTGGTTGGCTAGTGAAGGATGGAAAGAATGTAGCCAAGAACTATGAGCCTTATATAGGAAACACCTTAATTCCCAATCCAAGAACCATCATAGGGGTCACAGCCGATAATCAACTGGTTGTAAAAGTTATTGACGGCAGACAAGAAGAGAGCTATGGTATTTCAGGTAAGGAAGCAGCAGAGCTTATGTTGGGTTCAAATTGTATCCAAGCTGTCTATTTAGACGGTGGAGCATCCAGTACCATGGTCTTCAATGGAAAAGTGGTCAATCAGCCATCCAGTAATGAAGAGCGTAAAGTAGCCCATAGCATCATTTTTCGTACAAAAGGCACCTCCTTTGCTAATGTGTTTGCACATGAAGGTGTTGTAAAAAAATGAGGTTGCATTTAACATTTATATATGTTAAGATGGATTTAGAAATTTTACACATTTAACTAAATAGAAATGCTTATCAAGAGTTAGGGTAGAGAGTTAGCTCGGTGACCCTACGCCAGCCTGCATATTGTAAGGTGGTTCTGCTAACGTCGATAAGGCTTTATCATAGAAACCTTCTTGATGTTCAGAGGGTTTATTTTATTGTTAAAGTTTAATTAATACTTCTTGTAATGTATGGTAAATACCTGTATGGGGTGATAAGATAAGAGGGTATGCTTTTCATCTAAATTGCCTTATGATATTATTTGTAACAGCATAAGGGGGCAAATACATCATTTTAGGTATGAATGCATGATATAGGTAATACTATAATTATAAGTTGATTAATGATGGTCGTATACGTTGTAACGAGAGTTTAGCGAGAATCGTAGGAGGGCATGTATGAAAAACATTTTTGCATTACCCGTATCAATCATTGAATTAATGATTGTATCGGCAACACCACTGATTGAACAAAGAGGTGCCGTACCATTAGCGGCCTTAAGTCATTTTAGTCCAAGTGAGGCATATTTATGGACATTGATTGGTGCCATTATACCGGCTCCTTTCATTTTATTTCTTATGCCAAAAGTATTAGAAATTCTTAAGAAAGTGAAGGGTTTAGGTAAATTAGCTAACTGGTATGAAAATAAAGCATTAAAAAAAGCAGAAAAAGTAAAAGATAATTATAAATATCTGAGCATCTTTTTATTTGTGGCTATACCATTACCTGGCACAGGGGTATGGACGGGCTCAACCATTGCAGCACTTCTTGGGTTTGATTTTAAGAAGTCATTGCTAGCAGTGGTATTAGGTGCTTCATTAGCAGGTGTGTTTATGTTAATGATATCTTATGGTGTAAAATTTCTAGTCGCATAGGTATACATAGATACAGTATCCTATAAACCAGTTGATAAGGTAGATATGATTGAACGGTCAAGGCATGTGATTGCTTCGTTCAAACATGAAGGTACGAAAGGAGAAATGAAGAATGGCTAAACGATTATTTACATCAGAATCCGTAACAGAAGGACATCCAGATAAAATATGTGATCAGATTTCAGATACCGTTCTTGATGCTATTTTAGCACAGGACCCACAGGCTCGGGTTGCTTGTGAAACAGCTGTCACAACAGGTCTTGTACTTGTTATGGGTGAGATCACAACCAATTGTTATGTGGATATTCCAAAACTTGTAAGAAAAACCATAAAAGAGATTGGTTATGATCGGGCAAAGTATGGTTTTGATAGTGAGACATGCTCTGTGCTCACATCCCTGGATGAGCAGTCAGCAGATATAGCCATGGGTGTTGACGAAGCATTAGAATCAAAAGAAGGAAAAATGACAGAGGAAGAACTGGAAGCAACAGGTGCTGGTGATCAAGGTATGATGTTTGGCTATGCTTGCGATGAAACGGAAGAGCTAATGCCCATGCCCATATCCCTTGCACATCGTTTGACAAAGCGTTTAACAGATGTGAGAAAAAATGGAACACTTTCTTATCTGCGGCCTGATGGGAAATCACAGGTAACGGTTGAGTATGTGGATGATAAGCCGGTTAGAGTGGATGCTGTTGTAATATCCACTCAACATGATAGTGAAGTGGATTTGAATACCATCAAGAAGGATATTATGGAGCATGTGATTCAGCCTGTGATTCCTGAGGCTTTATTGGATGGTGAGACAAAGTATTATATTAACCCCACAGGACGTTTTGTGATTGGTGGCCCTCAAGGGGATGCTGGTCTTACAGGGCGTAAAATCATAGTGGATACCTATGGCGGTTATGCAAGTCATGGTGGAGGTGCTTTTTCTGGTAAGGACCCAACGAAAGTGGATCGTTCTGGAGCTTATGCAGCCAGGTATGTGGCTAAGAATATTGTGGCAGCAGGGTTGGCTTCTCAGTGTGAGATTGAGTTAGCTTATGCTATTGGTGTTGCAAAACCTGTTTCTGTGTTGGTAAATACACATGGTACGGGGAAATTATCGGATGAAGAACTGACGAAGCTTGTTGATGAGCATTTTGACCTAAGACCTGGGGCTATTATTCATAACTTAGAGTTAAGACAACCTATCTATAAGCAGACGGCTGCTTATGGCCATTTTGGTAGAACAGATGTGGATCTTCCTTGGGAGAGGACGGATAAGGTGGATGTTTTGAGAAGGGCTGCTGGTTTATAGATTGAAGTGTTGAAGTAGGTAGTATTTAAAAATTTATGAGTTGATGAAATGAGATGAGGCATATGGAATGGGAGTTCCTTATGCCTTTTTTTGTTGTTGATAATTGCTATTGTGAGTTGGAAGGGGAAGGTTAGAATTAAGAGGAGTTAGTTTGAGAGATGGTGTTGAGTGATGTGCAAGGGGTTCGTAGCAGAATAGGTATAGCTAATCCGTTCACATTAAATAGTGGAAGAAAAACTAAGTTCACCACAAGGTATATGCCTAAAACTTAAAACTCCCTTCGGTCAAACAATTAAGTTTTTTAACGGCATAGACCTTGTGGTTCACTAAGATTTTCTAGTCCATTATTTAAAAATCACGGATTACCTATACCTATTCAGCTACTGGGCTAGTTGGGGTGCAGTGGTGATTTTGGTTGAGAGGTTTGTTTATTTGGGTGGGAATATGGGAGAAAGATATTGATGGAGTATGCATTTGTATTTTGATTGATGTAGAGGCTAAGTTTTACGAGTTTAGAGGGTATTAGTATGATGGAATGATTTTGTGAGGATTACCGATGTAGCTAATTTTAAGAGTAATTGTATTCGTATATAATGTATGTTAAAATAAAGGAACATATATTCTGTAAAGGTGATTGTGGATGGAAAACCAGGAAGTTATTGAAGGTATTGTTGAAGAAATTATATATAGAAACGATAATAATGGTTATTGTGTTTGTGTGGTAGCATTGGAAGATGATGATGTGACGTGTGTGGGTACGATGGTTGGCGTATCAGAGGGTGAGCAGTTACGGGCTGTAGGTACGTATGTGAAGCATCATACATATGGGCATCAATTTCAGATAGAGAGTTATCAGAGTTTTATACCTAAGGATCGTCATGCGGTGTTGCGTTATTTATCGTCTGGGGCGATTAAAGGTATTGGTCCTGGTCTTGCGAAGCGTATTGTTAAGAAATTTGGGGATGATGCTTTTCGTATTATTGAGGAAGAGCCTGAGACCCTTGCAACCGTAAAAGGGATTAGTGAGAAGAAAGCCCAGGAAGTGGCTATGGTTTTTTATGAACAGCGGGAGATGCGTAAGAATATTATTTTTCTGCAAGAGTATGGTATATCCCTTACTTATGCCATTAAGATTCATAATCGCTATAAAGAGAGAACAATGGATGTGATCAGTAATAATCCTTATAAGTTGGCCGAGGACATATTTGGTATTGGGTTTAAGATGGCGGATGATATTGCCTTGAATATGGGTGTGGACAAGTTTTCTATTCATCGTATTAAAGCTGGATTGATGTTTATTTTAAATCGGGCGACCACAGAGGGACATGTTTATGTGCCTAGAGATGAACTGATTGAGAAGGCAGAGGCTATGTTAGATGCGGCGTATGAGCTATTGGATCAGGCATTGTTGGAAATGCAGATTGAGAAATCGGTCATTAGTAAAATAGTGGATGAAGAAGTGATTACCTATAGCATGACGTATTATCATGTGGAGTTAAACGTAGCCCGAAAGCTCTATGATTTGTCGGGTTATGATTATGATCTTCCAGAGGATACAGAAAAAGAGATTGAAGCCATTGAAAAGGATTCGGATATTTATTTTGATGCGTATCAACGTGAGGCCATCAAAGAAGGGTTGACCAATGGGGTTCTTATTGTCACGGGTGGTCCTGGAACAGGTAAGACAACCACCATTAACTCCATGATTGATTTATTGGAAAAGCAAGGTCTTGATGTGTTGTTGGCTGCTCCCACTGGTAGAGCGGCTAAGAGGATGACGGAGGCCACAGGGAGGCAAGCGCAGACGATTCATCGGTTATTGGAGATATCTTTTATGAAGGAAGATGACCGGAACAACCGTTTTGAGAAGAATGAAGACAACCCCTTAGAGTGTGATGTGCTCATTGTGGATGAGGTATCCATGGTGGATGTGGTGCTGATGAACAGTTTGTTAAAGGCTGTTATACCTGGGACCCGGTTAATATTAGTGGGTGATAAAGATCAGCTGCCGTCAGTTGGACCAGGGAATGTGTTAAAAGATATGATTGAAAGTGACCGCATAAAGGTGGTAAAATTAGAGAAGGTTTTTCGTCAGGCAAGAGAAAGTGCTATTGTGATGAATGCCCATCTTATTAATAAAGGTGAACATGTTGATTTAACCAATCGGAAAAGTGATTTTTTCTATATTAAGCGAGCCACAACAGGTGGTATATTAGATGAAATTAAGACCCTTATTAAGACACGATTGCCGAAGTTCGCCAAGTGCTCAGCCTACGAGGGTATTCAGGTTCTTGCACCCATGCGCAAAGGTATTCTAGGTATCGAAAATCTTAATAAGGAACTGCAAGCCACACTTAATCCTCCACACAAGGATAAGAATGAGCGGGAATTTAGAAGTATGATTTTTAGGGAAGGCGATAAAGTCATGCAGATTAAAAACAACTATAATCTAGCATGGCAGATCAAAAACAGTTATCAGTATACCATTGACGAAGGTTTAGGTGTTTTTAATGGGGATATTGGTAAGATCATTGAAATTAATGCTTATAGTAACAAAGTGAAGGTGCAATTTGAGGATAACAAAGTGGTGCAATATGAGTATGCTGGACTAGAGGAATTAGAGTTAGCCTATGCGGTAACCATTCATAAATCCCAAGGTAGTGAGTATCCTGTGGTGGTAATTCCCCTTCTTACAGGTCCATCCATGCTCCTTATAAGGAACCTTTTATATACAGCTGTTACAAGAGCCAAGAAGTATGTGGTCATTGTGGGACTGGATTCAACAATCTATCAGATGATTGATAATGATAAAGAAATTGAGCGGTATACAACTTTGAAATTGCGTATACAGGAGATATTTGATACCATGGCTGAAGTTCAAGTTATAGAATAATAAAGGGAATAAGTAATAACTGACATGTATAACGTTAGATTTAATGCACAAGTAGATGATGAGGAATTCTTGTTAAAGGAAGGTCGATATGTTGTTTCGAGAGATAGGCAAAGGTTTATTGGATATTGTTTATCCTAAGCGTTGTCCCATGTGCTTGGAGGTTATACCCATTCATGAAGAAGAAGCTATCTGTTCTGCATGCGTGGATGGTTTACCTTATATCAGTGAGCCTCGATGTGAAAAATGCAGCAAACCCGTTTTTGACCAAGATGTAGCTCTTTGTTTTGATTGTTCCAAATCCGAGCATTATTATAGGAAGGGATGGGCATTGTGGCTATATGAAGGTAAGGTTAGACAAGCCCTTTATCGCTTGAAAAATAATAATAATAAAAATAATGGTAGAATTTTCGCGAAAGAAGTAGTAACATTATATTATAGAGATATTATTCACGCTAGTATCGACATGATTATACCTGTACCATTACATCCAAAGAAATACAAGAAGAGAGGGTATAATCAAGCGAAGATTATTGCAGATGCTGTTAGTGAAGCTATGGATATACCGTGTGAAGACGGGTGTCTTATAAGAACCATGAACACACAACCTCAGAAACATTTATCCGATCTGGGTCGTATTGAAAATATGCAAAAAGCTTTTCAAGTTATTGAACCAGCATGTATTGATAATAAACGCATTCTTTTGTGTGATGATATCTATACCACCGGCAGTACCATTAATGGCTGTGCAAAAGCATTATTGAGACATGGAGCCAGTGAAGTGTATTTTATTACCCTTGCTATAGGGAAAGGTTTTTGAGAGAAAACCATGAACATGATTGTTTAAGATGTCAGGTAAGTGCTATCTTCAGTAATTAGCAAATGTTTGACACATAATTCTATGGAGGTGTTTTATATGAATGTAAGAAACTGTGTAAAATGCGGCAAGATATTTAATTATATAACAGGTCCACCTATATGCCCCACATGTAAAAGTGAGTTAGAAGAACGATTCCAGATAACAAAGCGTTATATTCGGGATAACCCTCACGCAAATATTGCTGAGATATCTGAAGAGTGTGATGTATCCATCAAGATGATTCACCAATGGGTGCGCGAAGAACGATTGATTTTTTCAGAAGACTCCCCTATTGGTATTTCCTGTGAGATATGTGATACAAGTATTCGAACAGGCCGTTTTTGCGATGTTTGTAAAGCTGATATCCAACATAATCTTGGTGGCGCATATGATAATAAGGAAGCCATTGAAAATTTTAAGAGATCCAGAGGCAAAAAAGAAGAAATGCGATTCTTAAACAGAGATAGAGATTAACAATTGTACATATAATAAAGGAAATGGCAGAGATGATGTCTCTGCTTTTTTTATTCTATTTTTACTAAATAATATAGATAACAATGCCGATAGTATTATTGAACCGCATAAGAACAATAAGAGAAATAGATGATGTGGACTTAAAATGGATATTAACGGACATGATTTCATATGACTAGAAATAGAGAGGTTATGAAGAATATCAATAAAAAGATAAAGAGAGGAAGGCGTCATATCATGAGAATTAATGGGATAAAGAATATGAACAATGCTTATAAAGCAAATAGGGCCAATAGAACATCACAAACTTCAAAAATAAAAAAAGAGAAAGATTCTGTAGCTATATCAGATCTAGCAAAAGATTTACAAATTGCAAAAAAGGCTGTTAAGAAAGCCCCTGATATCCGACAAAATAAAGTAGATGCCATTAAAAAACGTATCCAGTCTGGTACTTATAATGTCAATGCAAAAGAAGTTGCTGATAAAATAATGGAACATTATTTTGACCATCGAGGATAAGGATTAAGCTTGGTATTGAAGGGGGATAAGCATGGCTAGCTTAATAGAAGATCTTATTAAGAGCTTATATGAAGAAAAAGAATGTTATGAAGAACTGTTAGTCATCGGTCAGGAGAAAACGAAGGTTATTGTTGAAGGAGATGCATCAACTCTTGTGGAACTCACAAAGAAGGAGCAAGAATTCGTATCTCGCGTTATTGGACTTGATAAAAAACGCACAGGTATAATTGAAGATATAGCTTTAGTGACCAATAAAGATGCCAACCAGTTAACCATCAGTCATCTGGCAGAATTACTGATCAATGAAAAAGAAGAGCATGAACAGTTAGTGACTTTAAAAGATAGCATTAAAGAAGTAGTAGAAGCTTTTAAGACGGTGAATGACAGAAATAAAATTTTATTACAAGAATCCTTGGATTATATAGATTTTACAATGAATGCTATTCAAAGTGTCAATGCGATTGCCAACGCAAACTATCAATCAGAAGGTAATACGTATAACCATGCCGATAGCAAACGACTATTTGATGCCAAACAATAAGTAGTAGAATAAGATAGTACAACAGATAAGAGGTGGAGTACATGTCATCCATAAGCAGCCTTTCAAGGGCGTTTTCAGGATTACAAGCAAGTCAGCAAGCATTACAGACAACATCGCATAATCTCAGTAATGTAAATACACCGGGATATGTAAGGCAGCAGGTGTTGATGAAAGATGCAACATATTTAAAGGTGGGTTATAGCGGCAACAATCCTCTCATGGTAGGTCTAGGAACAGATATTCAAGCTATCCGTCAAGTAAGGGATATGTTTTTAGATGCAGCCTATCGTGAAGAGTCAAGCAGACATGGTTTTTATGCTGGTGAATATGATGCCATTAATGAGATTGAGACCATATTGGGTGAGACAGAAGGTGAGGGCATGAGTAAATTATTGACAAAACTCTATTCTGCCATTAATGGTCTGTCTACAGGTCTTGATACATTAGAAAATAGAGGTGTTTTTGTTCAAACAGCTGTTCAATTCGTTAATAAAGCGAATCTCATCATGGAACAGCTTCAAGAATACCAGCTTAATCTCAACCAGCAGGTCAAAGACAAAGTCAATGCAATCAATCAGCTAGGTGAAGAAATACGTCAATTGAATGAGCAAATTGTGAAATATGAATCCAATGGGGATCATGCCAACGATTATCGAGATGCAAGAAACTTGGCATTGGATAAACTATCAAGTATGATTAACATCTCCTATTCGGAAGATAAGGTTGGTAATGTTTTAGTTAAAGCTGAGGGGATGGATTTTGTCACCATAGGTGGGGTGACGAAGATGGGTGTCAGACAAACAACCGCTAAGAGCTTGATGGTGGATCCCATATGGGAAGATTACAATATGGATGTCTACAACCTTGATGAAGAGGTATCTCCTGCAAAAGGCAATGACCGAGGGGAGTTAAAAGGACTATTATTAGCTAGAGGTTCAAGATCAGCTACATGGATTGATACGGATGATCCAGTTATCTATGAAAATGAGATAAAACCCTCGTTGATTATGTCAGCTCAAGCTAATTTTGATAAATTGGTGCATGCGGTGGTAACGACCATCAATGATATTGTTGCACCAAAAACTCAAAGTGCTAACTCGCCTTGGGGACTAGATAAAACAAGTCAGCATATTGAGATTTTTAAACGGAAGAATATGGATCGTTATACGGGCACGACAGTTAATGCTGAAGTAGCAAGTAACTATGCTTCCTTATATACAGCAGGCAATATAGAAATCAATCCAGAAGTTCTGAATGATTACAATAAAATTTGTATATCAAAAGAAAAGAATGGTCCTGGTAACAACGCATCCATTCAAGAGATTAAGGACAAATGGGCTGAAGCATTTATTGAAGAGGAGCCAGGCAGTCCAACGAAACTTAATATTGATGAATATTATAAAAGTTTTATAGGGGATGTAGGTAATCGAGGTAATGTGGTCATTAAACATATGGAAAATCAGCAGCTGTTGGTGGCACAGATAGAGAACAAAAGAAGCTCCCTAATGGGGGTATCATCCGATGAAGAATTAGGTAACATGATGAAATACCAACATGCCTATAATGCGTCAGCAAGAGTGGTAACAACGGTAGATTCCATGTTGGAAACGATTATTAAACAACTAGGACTCGTCGGAAGGTAAGGAGGTTATTAGAGTGGGATCATCATTTTTTGGTATACATGTTGCAACACAAGGTCTGTATACAGCACGTATTAATTTAGACATCACCAATCACAATATAGCCAATGCAGAAACACCTGGTTATAGCAGACAGTATGGCATACAATCCGCTATGCGCCCTTTACCTAAGCATGGCATGGGTATGATTGGGACAGGGTCAGAGATATTAAAGATTAATCAATATAGAAATCTATATTTAGATGTTAAATTCTGGAATAATAACAGTCATCTCGGTGAATATGAAGTGAAAAATTTTCAAACAAGTAGTGTTGAAAACTTGCTGAATGAGCTAAATGAGACAGGTATTAGTAAACATTTTAGCGATATGTTTGATAACCTTGGTAAATTGGCCACAACACCTGGAGATCCTTCTTTTCGTAATAATTTTATAGATAAAGCATCTAGCTTTGCCATGGTATTTAACGATATTGGTGAGCAATTAAGAGAGCAGCAACGAGAAGCCAATTTCTCTATTAAAACAAAAGTGGATCAAATCAATTATTGTGCAGAACGTATTGCTACCCTTAATTCTCAAATTGAAGCCATGGAGTTTTCAGGTATGCAAGCCAATGACCTTCGGGATAAGCGAGCGAATGTTGTGGATGAATTATCCAAGATTGTAAATGTGGACGTAGAAGAATTCCAAGACATTAATGGTAAGAAAACATATTCTGTTAAATTAAACAATTATTCCCTTGTTGAAGGTACAGATACCAACGTATTAGAAGTGAAGCCAAGAGATTTCCTTAAGAATCCAGAAGATGAACCTGGGTTATATGATATTAATTGGAAAGGTGGCCCAAGTCTTAATTTATATAGTACCACACTGGAAGGCGAGTTAAAGGGTTATATTGAAATGCGAGATGGGAATAATGGGGATAATTTTACAGGTACATTAGTTGCTGATATCAATCCAGCTTCGGATAAAATGTTGATTGAAGGTATCAATAGAACGGATTTGCCAGCTAGTGGTGAAGTAAGAATCGGTACGCAAATCATAGAATATAAATCTTATCAAGTTGTTGGCGGTAATATCGAATTTACATTGCCAGGGTCAATTACAGTGACCGCTGGTCCGGCTTCCATTGGTGAGAATGTTCCGTATAAAGGAATACCTTATTATGCAGAACGGATGAACCATTTTATTCGTACCATTGCTGAGCAGTTTAACAATATACATGATGATGGGGTAGACGAGCTAGGTGCTCATGGTATACCACTTTTTGAATATGATGGGTATACTGGTACGATGGATTATAACTTGATGACCATTGATAATGTGCGATTTTCACCAGATATAATAGCAGATGTAAGTAAGCTGCTAACAAAATTAAAACCTATTGATGGGGAAAGCGATGCCGTACTCATAAAAAAAATGCTCAAGCTTCGACATGATAACAACGTGTTTAGTAAAGGTCAACCAGAGAATTATATACAATCAATCATTGGTGAATTGGGTATTGATAAAGAACAAGCAAAGAGTTTTATGGATGGACAAATCGACATGAGCAACATGATTCAAAACCAACGCTTATCTGTCTCAGGGGTTAACATTAATGAAGAGACAACGAATCTTTTGAAATTCCAACAAGCGTATAATTTATCGGCACAAGCCATAAAAGTATTTGACGAAATATACGATGTGACCATTAACCGAATGGGTGCATAGATAGGAGGGGATTACATCATGCGTATAACCAATAGTATGGTAACCAATAACATGCTACTTAATCTTAATCGGAATAAATTAGCTTTAAGTAAATATGAACAGCAGTTTTCAACAGGCAAGAAAATACAGAAACCCTCAGATGATCCCATTATTGCCGTTAGGGCTTTGAAATTTCGCGCAAGATTACAAGAAATTGAGCAATATAAATCAAATATTAGTGATGGGTTATCATGGATGGGAGTAACGGAGAAGTCCGTAGCGAATGTGATTGAAATAGTTAAGAAAATAAAAGAGTTAAGTAATCAAGGAACCAATGATCCCTTAGGAAAAGATGAAAGAGCAACAATTGTTAAGTCCATTGAACAACTAAAAGATCAATTGGCCAATGAAGGTAACGTGGATTATGCTGGGCGATATGTGTTTAGTGGGTTTAAGACAGACATGCCTTTGACTTATAGAGATGATGATAGCAGTAAGACATATACCATTACTGAAGAATTTACAAACACTGATATTGAAACATTGGATAAAGTGTTTAAAGGTGGTTCTCATCCTACTATTGATAAGGTACATCGTATAAGACTAGGGTATTCAGACTTAGATGCTGGGGTTACTATTACTGGTTTGCCTGCTGGGATAACAACAATTCAAAGATTATCAACAGATGCAAATGGATATACACCACTCGCAGGGGAAGTGTGTTTCTTAAAGGATACAGGTGAATTGATATTTAATGATGCAGATAAGAATAATATTGCTAATATAAGTGTTGAGTATGATAAAACCAATTTTAAAAAGAATGACTTGAATCCTATCCACTACTTTACATGTACAGATGGTACGGATACCTATACTAAGAAAGTAGATGCTATTACCTATCAAGTAAGCTATAATCAAAATGTACAAGTGAACACACAAGGCAGTGAACTCATTTCAGTCGATCTTATGCGAGATTTAGAAGACATTATTCATGCAGTAGGTGAGATTAAGGATGATGATTCTGAAGAAGATAATTTGAAAAAAGATGTATTAGGTGATAAATTTGATAAACTAAATGGTCTGATACAGAATCATATTGAGCATATCGTTAAAGAACAATCTGATCTAGGTACGCGAATGAATCGCTTAGAATTAACACAAACACGTTTAGAGTACGATAAGGATAATTTTGAAGATATAATGTCAAAAAATGAAGATGTTAATATTGCAGAAGTAGCCATTAGAATAAAGTCACAGGAAATGATTTATAATGCATCGTTAATGGCATCGAGTAAAGTTGTGCAGACTACGTTGCTTGATTTTATTAGATAATGTATCCTATATTATTAAATAAGTGGTTACCAAAGCTGAGATAACAAATTAATATCTTTCATAAGCTAGACGCATGATATGATGCGTCTTTATTTTTTACGTGGTAATATATCCCATTAAATTATTAAAATATTACTTTTTATGTGGAATAATAGGTGATATAATGACATTATGGTAGATTTTGCATATGCTTCAATTATATACCTCTAATGATGAATGTAAGTTTATAAAAAGATACATAGATATCTTATTAACCAACATCTTGGTTTAAAAAATAGTTTATCTATTATAGATGTAAGACATCTATATGAAGATAGATGAGATAATGATTAAGGAGTGATTGGATGTTAATGAATACAAAGCATTTTGGAACAATTGATATGGATGATGAACATATCATAACGTTTGAAGAAGGTATTTTTGGTTTTAATGATGACCATCGATTTATTATATTATATGAGAATGACTTACTTTGTTGGTTACAATCCATTGATGATGTGGACATTGTCTTGCCCATGATTACCACACCCCTTATTTTCCCAGAATATCAACCAGAAGTAAAAGATGAATTGATCTTACGTATTGGTGATCTAAGTGACGAGGACCTTATGGTGCATACAATCGTTGTCATACCTTCTGATATTGAACAAATGACAACAAACCTAAAAGCACCTATCATCATTAATAATAAGACAAAAAAAGGTATGCAGGTCATTCTAGAAGATGATCAATACCAAGTAAAACATAATCTCTACCAACACCTTAAACAATACGAACAAAAGGTGGGTGAATAAGATGCTAGCATTATCAAGAAAAAAAGGAGAAGGTATTATGATTGGCGAAGACATAGAACTGGTTGTCTTAGACATCGTGGGTGAGAATGTTCGCCTAGGTATCAAGGCACCCAAGCATGTCACCATTCACCGAAAAGAAATCTTTATCCAAATTAGAGAAGAAAACAAAGCTGCTCTTAACAGTTCTAAGCAAAGCACAGACTTATTAAAAAACCTCTTAAAATAACAACAAATGACATGATAAAATAAATTGTAAAAAAATAGTCCAAAAGTATTAAGTCATTCATATTTTATCCGATATATATATTGAAATGTATAAGGAGTCATTCGATTGGGCCCATTGGCTTCTTATATAAATAATATTGGTGGCAAAGGAAGGCCATCTTAAAATTCAAGGAGGAATATCTTATGAGAATTAATCACAATATGTTAGCTATGAATACGCATCGTCAAATGGGTACAACTGGTGTTAACCAATCAAAATCCATGGAAAAACTCTCTTCAGGACTTAGAATCAACCGTGCTGGTGATGATGCAGCTGGTTTAGCTATTTCTGAAAAAATGAGAGGCCAAATTAGAGGTCTTAATCAAGCTTCAAGAAATGCACAGGATGGTATTTCTATGATTCAGACTGCAGAAGGTGCTTTGAATGAGACACAATCAATTCTCCAAAGGATGAGAGAATTAGCAGTTCAGTCTGCAAATGGTACTAACATTGAAGAAGATAGAGATGCTCTTCAAAATGAAATTACGCAATTAAAAGCAGAAGTTGATAGAATTGCAGAAACTACTGAGTTCAACAAACAAACATTGCTTAAAGGTGATGGAGGAACAACACTTCAAGGTATTGGTATTGCTGCAGCTAGTGTGGGTGATTTAACAGGTGGAGCTGATTTGAGTACTACTGAAGCTACCAGCACTAATACTATTGGTGCAGCTGCAGATGCTACATCAAGTGTAGTATTTAATCTAAATGGACAAGCTTTAACAATTAATTTTGACGCTGCTGGAACATCAGGTGAAGCAAGTCATGTTGGTTATGATGTTACTCAAAATTCTGCAACAGTAAACATTGATGCTGCTCAAACTGTTGATGAAACAGCAACTGGTCTAAGAGATGCTCTTCAAAAAGTAATTGATAATAATACGGTATTAAAAGGTAACTATGTTGTATCAGGTACGGGTGCAGATGTAATTGTATCAGCAGTTAAAGGTGGAGCTTTTGAAGGTGCAGCAGGAAACATAGCTTTATCAACTAGTGGTGGTACTGATGTATTTGCTGGTGGTACAGCTGGTCCTGCAAATGTAGGAACAACTACAGCCCCTGCTCAAGCAACGAGAACTCTTACAATGCCAGCAGATGCAGTTGTTGCTGCAGGTCTTGAAGGAAAAGGAATTACAATTAATGGTACAGCATTAGAGTTTTATGATGCTACTAAAGGTGTTTACAAAGGTGATGCTCAAGGTATTGATATAGGTGGAGTTGCTACTAAAGCAGCTTTAACTAATGCAATTGTAGCACAGGCCAAAATTGATGGTGTTACATTAACCAATGTTGGTGATGATTTAGTAGTTACTGCTACTCAAGGTGGTAAAGCTGGAAATTCTATTGGAACTTCAGATGGTGGTATCCAAGAAGAATTCAAAGCTGAATTCCAAATTGGTGCAAATCAAGGTCAAAAAATGGAAATAAACATGAATGATATGAGAGGTAACGCATTAGGAATTAAGGATGTTGATATATCCACTACAACTGGTGCACAAAATGCGATTACAACAATAGAAGCTGCTTTATCAAAAGTATCTGATGAACGTTCTAAGTTAGGTGCTTTCCAAAACAGGCTTGAACATACCATTGCTAACTTAGATACTTCAGCAGAAAACTTACAGGCATCTGAATCAAGAATCAGAGACGTAGATATGGCTAAAGAAATGATGGAATTCACTAAGAATAATATTCTTGCACAAGCAGCTCAATCAATGCTAGCACAAGCAAATCAAGCACCTCAAGGTGTACTTCAACTATTAAGATAGTACAGAACGTTGAATTTTACATAGGGGACTCTAGTTTAACTAGAGTCTCTTTTGATATGTGAACAGTATTTCTAATATGCTGTATCTACCAAGTTGCATATAATGTTTTACATCATAAAAAATACCTAAGAATGCTTATTAGCTAGATACGTAAATAATAATGTTCTTCTTAAAATACAGTAAAACCAATTTTTTATTTAAATGATAGAAGTGACTAATTTAGTATTATACTTAAGTTCTTAGCTATTTTTTACGATATAATATATAGAAATAAATATGGGAGGTTATATGATGAGAGTTGATGTCAATAATGCAAGTAATCAGTATACGCCAAATGCTCAGGTTAATAGCAGGCATGTAGAGTTAGCATCTGAAGTTCAGAAATCAAAAGAATCAGATGAGCCCATTGATATGGGAATGCAACAAGAGCAAGATGTTATTGAAGCTATTGAAAAAGCAAACAAGCATTTTAGGTCTTATGATAGACGATTAGAATTTTCCATACATGAACAGACAAAGCAAATTATGGTTAAAGTTATTAGTACAGAAGATGATAGTATTATTAGAGAAATTCCATCAGAGAAGATACTGGATATGGTTGCAAAACTATGGGAAATGGCTGGTATTTTTGTAGATGAGAAAAGATAGGGAGTGAGTATATGGCAATACAGTTTTCCGGGTTAGCATCGGGGTTAGATACAGATGCTATTATTAAAGATTTAATGAATGCAGAAAGAATGAAGGTTGAAAAAATACAAAAACAAAAAACTAAACTAGAATGGAAAAAGGATATTTGGCAGGATATGAATTCGAAATTATATTCTTTTTTCACAAAGCATGTTTACGCATTAAAATCTAGTGGAACTTATATGAAGAAGAACGCCTATTCATCCAATGAAGTAGCAATATCAGCTAAAGCAACCATTAAAGCTACTAATGGGAATCATACCATTACGGTAAATCGGCTCGCAAAAGGTTCTTTTCTTACTGGAAATAAGATAGAATTAGATAAAAATGGTGCTGCTATTACATCTACATCGTTGGCAGAAGAGTTGATTGATTTTGGAGGCGTTACAAAGAAAACCATTAGTATTAGCTTGGATAATGGAACTACTTATACGGATATTGAAATCGAAAAAACAGATAGCATTGCAAGTGTTGTTAAAAAGATCAAAGAAAATGTAGAAGGTGTTAATGTTTCATTTGATGATAATTTTAATCGATTGATGATGTCCACTAAGAAGCAAGGAGATGGTAATCAGATTGTAGTTGCTGGAGATGACACATTACTTACAGGACTAGGTTTATTAGCTGGTAATCGAACTGGAACTATTGGAGAAGATGCAGAATTTGTTTATAATACCACAACTCTAACAAGTAGCAGTAACGAAGTGACAATTGATGGGTTAACACTAACGTTGAAAGCAGAAGGGGTAACGGCAAATATTAGTGTTAATCAAGATTCTGAAGCGATATATGACAATGTAAAGGAATTTGTTACAGAATATAATAAGTTGCTTACAGAAATTAATGAAAAAATTTATGCTGATAAAGCAACAGGATATGAGCCTCTAACTCAAGAAGAAAAAAAAGCTATGTCTGAAGATGAAGTTAAACTGTATGAAGAAAAAATTAAGAAGTCACTGTTGAGAAGAGATAGTATTTTATTTAGGTTAAGAGATTCCATGAGAAATATTCTAACTAACAGTAGTGGTATTGACACAACAGGGTTTACATATAGTCATTTATTAGACTTAGGGATTGTAACGGGTGATTATAAGGAAAAAGGTATTTTGCATATTAATGGTGATGAAGATGATGCATTATATGCACCCAAGAAAAATGCTCTTAAAGAAGCTATTGAAAATGATCCTGAAAAGGTCTCAGAACTACTAAATGCCTTGGGTGATAAACTATATTCCACTATGCAGGAGAAAATGAAATCAACTAAAGTAAGTAGCGCCCTTACCTTTTTCAGTGACAAACTGATGACAGAAGATATTGATGACTATAAAGATAAAATAAGTGAATTAGAAGAAAGATTAATACAAGTGGAACAGCGATATTACAGACAATTTACAGCCATGGAACAAGCCATACAAGCCATGAATAATCAAAGTGCTTCATTAGCGTCCATGCTGGGAGGAGGAGCTTAATGGTTAACAATGGATATAATCAGTATCAAAATAACGCTATCCTTACTGCATCACCACAAGAATTAACCCTAATGCTATACAACGGAGCTATTAAATTCTGTAATCAAGCAATTCAAGCCATTGATAATCAAGATATAGAAACTGCTCACGAATTGATTATTCGTGTAGAGGACATCATTGAAGAATTTATAATTACACTAGATGACAAATATCCTATTGCTGAAACATTTAAAAATATGTATGATTATATTCATCAGAGACTGATAGAAGCCAATATGAATAAAGATAAGACGATTTTAGAAGAGGTTCTAGGATACCTTAGGGAATTAAGAGATACTTGGAAGGAAGCTATGAAATTAGCTAAAAACCCAAATCCTAAGGTTACGAATGCTTAAGGATAAGGAGTGTTTATAATGGACATCGCAGCACTATCTACATCCCTTGCTCAGGGTAAAATTATGTCACAAGTAAGTGTTTCACTAGCTAAGATGGGGATGAACCTAGCCAAACAACAAGGACAAGCCCTCCAACAACTGGTAGAAACGTCCTCCATGGAACAATCCATTACACCTCATGTGGGAGGAAACATCGACATCAAGCTATGATACCAACAGCAACCATTTAGAAAAGAGGTATTGTCATGTCAGATATCCATACATATCTTAATATCTTAATGGATTCATTAGATAATAAGAAGGAATTACTTAAGAAAATCTATGAAGTAACCAAGGAACAAGCAGCCTATGTTAATGAAGAAACATTTGAACTGGATAAGTTCAGCAGCTATATGGATGAGAAACAAGCACACATTGATGCCATTGAACTTATTGATTCTGGATTTCAATCCACTTTTGATCGGATTGCGGAAGAGTTAGAACATCATGCAGAACCTTATAAAAATACCATTATATTATTGAAAGAAAAAATAACAGCTGTATCTGACATAGGTATCAACATACAAGTATTGGAAGAAAAAAATAAAGCAAAGATCGAAGAACATTTTTCTAGAAAGAAAAAGCGCATTAAATCTTTTAAGAAGAGCAAAGCAACAGCTTCCAATTATTATAAAAACATGAACAACACTTTCAAGGAGCAATCTTTCTTCCTTGATCAGAAGAAATAGAAGAAAACGTTGATAAATATGTGTCTACATGACACTAGCTATTAACTTTTTTTATCATAGACCCTGACATAGAACCTATAATGTGATACATGGAGTCGATTATAATGGAGTTTTCTTAATTTAATCATGATTCACTATTTAATACTATCAAGCTAGAACATATGACTATAATTTATATGTTCTAGCTTTTTTATATATGAAATATGTAGCCATATATCCCATTATATTAATATAGTATAATGAGTCTTGTGACCTATAACTAATAAAAAGAAGGTATACATGCTATTTAGTGATTCTATTTTACATGGTATTAGTAATTTTATTAAATTAAGTATAATATTATGCTTAATATATATTGTATTAGAAATTATATTTATTGTTGTGTTAATTTATGCATTGTATTATACTATAATATGAATTATACATAATTAATTCCATTATTAACGAGAACCTAATATCACACAAAATAAAATGACAGAATAATGAAAGGTTCTAATAAAATACTATATTATAAACGAAAGGAATGTACTTATGAAAAAACAGATAGTAAAAATAACAACATTAGTAATAATAATGACTATGGTCATAATCACAGGAAATTTCACTTGTGTATTGGCATCAGAGGCAGAAGGTATCGATATGTTTACTCATCAATATAGAACATTCATACAATATGCAGATGGAACAATAAAGGGTTCTGGGTTAGATCGGGAGGGTTCTCTTGGGGTAGGGTCAGATACTTTAACAGTATCTGATTATGACTATAAAAGCAGTTTAACCAATGTAATAGGAATCCCAACTAGCTCTAGGATAAAAAAAGTATTAAATACACAGAGATTGGCTTGTATTCTTACAGAAGAAGGTAATGTGTATATATCAGGAGATTCTTTATCGGCAGCTATGGGAACCCCAGTTAACTCTGTTGAAGCTGGGAAATTTCACAAGGTAGATTTTCCTGTTGTTGAAGATGTCTATCTTTCATTTGGAGGGAATGAGATTGTTGGTTTAACAAAAGATGGACAGGTATGGTATGTAGGTAGTGACCCAAACGGTATATCTGATAAATATCCAGCAACAGCTAATCGATTAATGGGTATTGATGCAGTGGTAGCTTTTGAAGCTAGAGGAGTTTTCTTCATAAAGGAGAATGGGGAATTATGGCAAGTACAGTCTCATGATACTGTACCTATTAAACTGAGTGGATTTAATACTGTAAAATCTATATGTACTCACACAGGAAGTAATTTTGTTCTTGAAGATAATGGAAACTTGATAGCTTGGGGTGATAATTACTCTAATATAATAAGTGATACTGATGGTGCAATTGATCTAGATAATAAGGTGATTTTTGATACAGATGTAAAAGAGTTTAAAGATACATACTACATAAAAAATTCTGGTGATATTTACTTCAAGTATAACAACAAATATAGGCTAATAGGGAATTTAAAAAATCAAGGTATTGATATAGTTAAAATAGCTTCAGGTAAATCTATAGCTATTATAGGTAACGATGGATACTTATATACCGCTGGTTATAATTATTATGGTAGCCTTGCCACGGGAGACAATGTTGATAAGACAGAATTAACAAAAATTACAACTGTACCTCATTTAATAGATGTGATAGTCGACCAAAATATATATGTTCTAGATAAAGATGGCAAGTTATATGGGGCAGGGAAAGAGCTATACACTTTATCAGGAAAAGAGCAAAGCTATTCATTAAAATACATAATGGATAACACCAATACATTGTCAACAAACAGTTTTTTTACCTATTTCTTTGTAGATAATGATAATAAACTATACATTTGTGGGTATAATAAAGGTCAGTTAGGAACAGGAACAAAAACTAATATAGAATTCATTAAGCAACATAGCGAATCTATTGGCAGCATAAACGGAACAGAAGTAAAGAATATTGAGGTTGTGCCGGAAATTAGTTACTCTAAAAATATTTTAATAGAAGATGAGACAAACAATGGTAATATTTTAGATGATATAATTATGACATTGACAAACGATTATTTTACAGGAAACAATAATGATGATTTTGTTTTAGATAATAAAGTAACAGTAAACAATGTTCCTTCGGGTATTGTTGCCAAAGTAAACAAAGATAGTGATTCCCAAGTTACTTTATCATTAGAAGGAAATGCAGATAATCACGATCTAGTAGATAGTTTAACGAATTTAGAAATTGTATTTAGTGATTTAGCTTTTGAAAAAGGTAATGCAAACAATGTAGTAGGAAGCACTAAATCAGATATTACAATTAACTTCCTTGATCCTTCACATATTACTTACACATCAAAGGAGTTGATAGAGAATAGTACCAATGATGGATCAATATCAACAATAATATCTGCTTCTTTACATACGAATAAATTTAACGAAAACATAGGAGAGGACTTAGTAGAGAAAGGCAAAGTAACCGTTCAAAATTGTCCTGATGGACTCACAGTAAAAGTGAAACTCAACTCAGACAATAATGCTACTATATCATTAGTTGGAAATGCTATAAATCATACATCTGAAAATAATATAAGTGATTTAAAGATAATATTTGAAGATAGTTTATTTCTAAATCAGAATGACTTAAATATTCAAGATAAATCTGTAGACTTGTCTATTAAATTCATAGATAGTCCTAATGTAAAGTTTTCTTCAAACGAATTTAATGAGGTAATAACTAACAATGGTATAATTGGTAACGCTATTGATATCGTACTACAAGGAGATACTTTTACAGGAATTAACGGTGATGATGTATTAAATAATATAGAAGTAATTGGCTCAATTCCAGATGGATTAACATTAAAAGCTACTAAAATTGATGATACAAAGATAACTTTAGCATTAGATGGGATTGCTAATGATCATAGTATTTCATCTAATACGAAAATCACTCTAAATATTAAAGACACTGCATTTTCAAATATAAGTGCTTCAGACATTATAGGTAGTAGCACAATAATTAATATTAACTTTATCGATACACTTAATAGAGAAAAAGTTGAATCATCTATATCAACAGCTGAAAATAGTGAATTAAGAGAGGACTATAATAATGCAATACAACTTTATGACTTATTAATTGATAATGATAAGAGTGATTTACAACTAAGGTTAAAGTATGTACAAGTGAACGTTAATTTAAAAGAAGCTGATCAACTACTATTAACAGCTGAAGAAACTAAAAATGAAGACGATATTACTTTAGCTCAGGTAAAAGTAGACTTCATAAAATTATTAAAAGACATGCTACCAGATGAATCTGTAAGATTATCTGAATAAAGTATTCCCATTTTACTTAACATTGAGATAAAGGGGGAAGAGTTCTTATATGTTTTCTAGAGTAAAGCTACAGTCCAACTATTATAAAAACATGAACAACACTTTCAAGGAGCAATCTTTCTTCGTTGATCAGAAGAAATAGAAGAAAACATTGATAAATATGCGTCTACATACATACGCTATTAACTTTTTCTATTAAAAACCTTGACACGAGAACCTACAATGTGATATATTATAAAAGCACATTTGTAGGGCTCTTTTTTTATGCCGTAAATGTGCTTTCTCTAAACTTATAGACAAGTGGAGGTGGAAGTTGTGCGTGTCAAAATAACTTTAGAATGTACCGAATGTAAGCAAAGAAATTACAACACAACAAAAGAGAAAAGATTACATCCAGAGAGGCAAGAAACAAGAAAATATTGCAAATTCTGTAGAAAGCATACTAATCATAAAGAAACAAAATAAGAAACGTTTTCTATAATTTGTGTAAAAGGAAGTGAAAGCAATGAGTGAAGCAAGGAAAAAAAGTTTTTTCAAAGGTTTAAAAGGTGAATTCAAAAAGATCGTTTGGCCTGATAGAAAAACACTAACAAAACAAACAGTTACAGTGATCGTTTTGTCATTAGTAATTGGGGCTTTAATTGCTGGAATAGACTTCTTGTTCAATGCAGGTGTAAGTTATATTTATTAGTACAAGTAAGTCTAGGCGAAATAAGTTAAAAAGGATGGTTCTATGGCAGAAGAAGCTAAATGGTTTGTTGTGCATACTTACTCAGGGTATGAAAACAAAGTAAAAGCCAATATTGAAAAGTTAGTTGATAACAGAAAGTTACATGATCAGATTGTTGAAGTCATCGTACCGCTTTACAAAGTTGTAGAAGAAAAGAACGGTACACGAAAAGAAGTCGAAAAAAAGACTTTTCCAGGATATGTCATCATAAAAATGATCATGAACGATGAGACTTGGTACGTGGTGAGAAATACACGTGGGGTGACTGGTTTTGTTGGACCAGGATCCAAACCTGTACCCTTATCTGAAGAAGAGATTAGGAATATGGGTATTGACCTAGAGGTTGTGAACATCCACGTTGAAGTTGGTGATGCTGTTACCGTTACAGATGGACCTTTTGAAGGCTCAACAGGTAATGTGAAAGAGATTCACGAACACAAGCACACCGTCATCGTTAACCTTTCAATATTTGGCAGAGAAACCCCTGTAGAATTAGACTTTTCAAAAATGGAAAAAATTTAACAGATGTAGGTTTAACGTGTGAATGACATATATTCGCGCGAGTGGGAGGGAAATCCCGTTAAATACCACAAAATTCAGGAGGTGCCCTTAAATGGCTAAGAAAGTAACAGGTCTAATTAAATTACAAATTCCAGCTGGTAAGGCTACGCCAGCACCACCAGTAGGTCCAGCACTTGGACAGCACGGTGTTAACATTATGCAATTCACTAAGGAATTTAATGCAAAGACAGCTGATCAAGCAGGCATGATTATTCCAGTTGTTATTACAGTATATCAAGATAGAAGCTTTAGCTTCATCACAAAAACACCACCTGCAGCAGTTTTACTTAAAAAAGCTTGTAAAATTGATTCAGGTTCAGGTGTACCAAACAAAACGAAAGTAGCAACTATTTCTCAAGATGAGCTCAAAAAGATTGCTGAATTAAAAATGCCAGACTTAAATGCTAGTTCTATTGAATCTGCCATGCGTATGATTGCAGGAACGGCTAGAAGTATGGGAATCGTTGTAGAATAATAGGCTGAGAAGCTTGTTTTTGAACTGTGGGAGGGTTGCTCCCGATATTACCACAAGGAGGTTAATGAAATGAAAAGAGGAAAAAGATATAAAGAGGCAGTGAAATTAGTCGATCGTACAACACTATATGATCCTAATGATGCCGCTGATATTGTAGTAAAAGCAGCTAGTGCAAAATTCGATGAGACTGTAGAATGTCATATTAAATTAGGTGTAGACAGTCGTCACGCTGACCAACAAGTTCGTGGAGCCGTAGTGCTTCCTCACGGAACAGGTAAAAAAGTTAGAGTATTGGTATTCGCTAAAGGCGATAAGTTAAAAGAAGCAGAAGAAGCTGGAGCAGATTTCGTAGGTGGGGACGAATTGATCCCTAAGATTCAGAACGACGGATGGTTAGACTTCGATGTTGTTGTAGCAACACCTGATATGATGGCTGTTGTAGGTAGACTTGGACGTGTTCTTGGACCTAAAGGTTTAATGCCTAACCCAAAAGCTGGAACAGTTACAATGGACGTAACAAAAGCAATTAAAGAAATAAAAGCAGGTAAGATTGAATATCGATTAGATAAAACCAATATTATTCATGTACCTGTTGGAAAAGTATCATTTGGACAAGAAAAGATTATGGACAACTTCCACACTTTAATGAACGCAATTATAAAGGCGAAGCCATCGGCTGCCAAAGGTCAATACTTAAGAAGTGTTGCCATTACATCAACTATGGGACCAGGTATTAAAATTAATCCTGATAAAATTTCCCTTCAACAATAGTTGACAAACCATTTTTCGGATGGTATAATACCTTCGGAAAATAAATAAAAGAATCATGACCGTAGACAGTAGGTACCATGGGTGTAAAGGGTAATCCACCTACCGAGGAATCACATGAAATCAATTAATATATACAATAGTTGTATGATTGAATAAATGTAAACTCTCTGTCTATGGGCAGAGAGTTTTTTATTGAGATAGGAAGTAAGCTTTCCTATCAATGGCTAATCATAAGCCAACTCGTTAACAAACTTTGTCAAATGGATGTTGTTAATGGTCTTATTGCAATATAGCTAAGTTATTATTCCCTCAAGTTTAAGTGGCTTAGTTCCTTAATAAGTAAAACATGGACATGGTTTGCGAAGAGTCGTGAATTCAAGGAGGTGTACAGGATGCCAAACGTGGAATTAAAACAAACAGTTGTCAACGCAATAAAAGAAAATCTTGAAGGTGCGTCGTCAGTTGTTCTTGTGGATTATCGTGGTTTGACAGTTGAAGAAGATACGAAGTTACGTAAAGAGCTAAGAGAAGCTGAAGTTGTATATAAAGTATTCAAAAATACAATGATGAACTTTGCTTTTGAAGGAACTGAGTTTGATGAGTTAAGACAACACTTAGCAGGGCCTAGTGCTATCGCCATAAGTTACCAAGATCCTACTGCAGGACCTCGCGTACTTAAAAAAGCGACTAAAGATTTCAAGGAATTAGAATTCAAGGCTGGTGTCGTTGAAGGCACATATTATGATGTGGATGGTATTAACAAGATTGCATCCATTCCATCAAGAGATGAATTAATTGCTAAGATGCTTGGAAGCTTCAAGTCTCCTATATCATCATTTGCTCGTACATTGAAAGCACTTGCTGACAAAGTGGAAGAGCAAGGTTTAGAGACAGCTGCAGGAATTGTAGTAGAAAAGTCAGAAGAAGCTGTAGAAGCAACAGAAGAATAAAATTATAAAAATTTCGGAGGTGTACGATTATGGCAAAATTAACAATAGCAGAGATTATGGAAGCTATTAAAGAATTATCCGTATTAGAATTAAATGAATTAGTAACAGCATGTGAAGAAGAGTTTGGCGTATCTGCAGCAGCAGGTGTGGTTATGGCAGCTCCAGGTGCAGCAGGTGGCGCAGCTGAAGAGAAAACTGAGTTTGATGTAGAGTTAACATCAGCAGGATCTCAAAAAATCAAAGTTATCAAAGCTGTTAGAGAAATCACTGGCTTAGGCTTAAAAGAAGCAAAAGCTTTAGTTGAAAGTGCTCCAGCAAATGTTAAAGAGGGCGTAGCTAAAGATGCAGCTGAAGAAATGAAGACTAAGTTAGAAGAAGTTGGTGCTTCTGCAACATTAAAATAGTTTTTTAATGTTTTGAGCCCCTAGCCTTTGCTAGGGGCTTTCGTTATGGGACTTATAGTACTATGATAGAGTTAATGGTCGGCAACGCTTAATAAGAATCATTGATGTAAGGGAAGAGGTTGCCACGACATATCTAAGGATTGTAAAGGCTAATGTAAAGGAATAAACTAAAAAACAGTCGTACATTTGTCTTTACAATCTTTTGATAACACGTGGTAATAAATACTAGAATAAAAGATAAAAAATAGTAAAAAAGTTGTTGACAGGCATATTTATTTGTGGTAATATTTGATAATGCATTATTGTGGAGTTGTATGCTCATTAGCCGTGTATACAATAAACTTAGGTTCAGAAAGTGGCTTAAATAAAGAAGTTAATCGCTATTTTAAACTGAGCCAAATAAGCAAAAGATCATTGAAATAGATGAAAGATGTTAGCACAAAAATCCTAGAATATATGGTAATTATTGTATAATAATCAAATATATGTCAAGGATATAAGATAATTAATGATACATATGATACTGGCAATCATTAGCTTTTTAGCAAGTATCACCGTATCTTTAGCGAAACACTAAAATGATTTTATCTCATCTATTGACCAAGATTTATATAAGTTAGACCGGTTAACTATTGAGGATAAATTCATATTTAAGCTGTTTCATAGATAATTTTAAAATTAGCCAAGGGGTGAAACGTACATGGAAAAAAACAGAATTCGACCTATGAAAATTGGGAGAGGCGTTCGAATGAGCTACTCCCGAAAAAAAGAAGTTTTAGATATGCCAAACTTGATCGAAATTCAAAAAAACTCCTATCAATGGTTTCTGAAAGAAGGGCTTAGGGAAGTATTTCGGGATATATCCCCTATTACAGATTATAGTGGAAACTTAGTACTCGAACTGATAGACTTCTCGCTTAATAAAGAATTAAAGTACACCATCGAAGAGTGTAAGGAACGAGATGCAACTTATGCGGCTCCATTAAAAGTCAAAGTTCGACTAATCAACAAAGAAAAAGACGAAATTAATGAGCATGAAATTTTCATGGGTGACTTACCTGTTATGACGGAAACAGGAACATTTATCATTAATGGTGCTGAGAGGGTTATCGTTAGTCAGTTGGTTCGTTCGCCAGGGATATACTATAACATTAACTTTGATAAAATTGGTAAGCAGTTATATTCTGCGACAGTCATCCCTAATAGGGGAGCTTGGCTTGAGTATGAAACAGATTCAAACGATATATTCTACGTACGTGTTGACCGAACAAGGAAAGTACCCATCACGGTACTTATTCGTACGCTAGGTATTGGTACAGATGCAGCTATTGTTGATCTTTTTGGTGAAGAGCCTAAGATTCTTGCCAGTATTGAAAAAGACGGCACCACTTCTTATGAAGAAGGTTTAATTGAGATATATAAACGTATTAGACCTGGTGAGCCACCAACAGTTGAAAGTGCTGAATCGCTTATCAATACCATGTTTTTTGACCCAAGACGTTATGACTTGGCAAAAGTTGGACGTTATAAATTTAATAAGAAATTAGCTTTTAGAAATAGAATAACAGGTTTTGCCTTAGCGGAATCTGTCATTGATGGTTCAACAGGTGAAGTACTAGCAGAAGCGGGTACAGTTGTTACCAAAGAATTAGCTAATGATATCCAAGATGCTGCCATACCTTCCGTATGGTTATTAGTAGAGGATAGAAGAGTAAAAATATTATCAAATCTAACCGTTGACATCACAAAATTCGTGGATATTGATCCAAAAGAATATGATATCTATGAACGTGTGTATTATAAAGCCTTACAAGAAATATTAGAAGAAAATGATGATATTGAAGATATAAAAGAAGCCATTAAAAAGAATACCCATAAATTAATTCCTAAGCATATCACAAAGGAAGATATTCTTGCGTCCATTAACTACAACATTGCTTTAGAATATGGCGTAGGCAATAAAGATGATATTGACCATTTGGGTAACAGAAGAATTCGTGCCGTTGGTGAACTGTTACAAAATCAGTTTAGAATTGGTTTATCACGATTAGAGCGTGTGGTTCGAGAAAGAATGACCATTCAAGATAGTGATGGTATATCGCCTCAAACCCTTATTAATATTCGTCCTGTTACAGCGGCCATAAAAGAGTTCTTTGGTAGTTCACAATTATCTCAGTTTATGGATCAGAATAATCCCCTTGCTGAACTTGCCAATAAAAGACGTTTATCAGCTCTTGGACCAGGTGGTTTATCCAGAGAAAGAGCTGGTTTTGAAGTTCGTGACGTCCATCACTCCCATTATGGTAGAATGTGTCCCATTGAGACGCCTGAGGGACCAAACATTGGTTTGATTAACTCGTTGGCTTGTTATGCAAGAATTAATGAATATGGTTTTATTGAAGCACCGTATCGTGTGATTGATAAAACATCTGGTGAACCCGTTGTGTCAGATGAGGTCATCTATGTAACAGCTGATGAAGAAGAGAACTATCATGTGGCTCAAGCCAATGAGCCTCTTGATGATGAAGGTCATTTTGTACACAAGTACGTTACAGGACGCTACAAAGAACATATCCTGGAGATGGAACGTAATACCATTGACTTAATGGACGTTTCACCGAAACAGTTATTCTCAGTAGCCACATCCATGATACCATTCTTAGAGAATGATGATGCCAACCGTGCACTTATGGGGTCTAACATGCAGCGACAAGCGGTACCACTGCTCATGACAGATTCTTCTATTGTCGGTACAGGTATGGAGCATAAAGCAGCCGTTGACTCAGGTGTTGTGGTTATTGCTAAACGAGCTGGTGTGATTGAAAGAGTAGCGGCCAAAACAATTGTTGTGAAAACAGATGATGGTCAGCGTGACGTTTATAAATTATTAAAGTTTGCAAAGAGTAACCAAGGTACTTGTGTCAATCAACGTCCTATTGTTAACAAAGGGCAAAGAGTAGATGCTGGCGAAGTCATCGCTGATGGACCTTCAACGGATCAAGGTGAAATTGCTCTTGGTAAGAACCCATTAATCGGCTTTATGACTTGGGAAGGTTATAACTTCGAGGATGCCATCTTACTGAGCGAAAACTTAGTGAAAGAAGATGTGTATACATCTGTTCATATAGAAGAATACGAAGCTGAAGCAAGAGATACGAAACTTGGACCAGAAGAAATCACCCGTGATGTGCCTGGTGTAGGTGAAGATGCTCTAAAAGATTTGGATGAGCGAGGTATTATCCGAATCGGTGCAGAAGTGCGTGCAAACGATATTTTAGTTGGTAAGGTAACACCAAAAGGTGAAACAGAACTGACAGCAGAAGAGAGACTTCTTCGAGCTATTTTCGGTGAAAAGGCTAGAGAAGTTAGGGATACATCTCTAAGAGTTCCCCATGGTGAATCTGGTATCATCGTTGATGTAAAAGTCTTCACAAGAGAAAATGGCGATGAACTACCACCAGGTGTTAACCAATCTGTTCGTGCATACATTGCCCAAAAGAGAAAGATTTCTGTAGGGGATAAAATGGCTGGTCGACATGGTAACAAAGGTGTTATCTCTAGAATTCTTCCAGTGGAGGATATGCCATTTATGCCTAATGGGAGACCACTTGATATCGTGCTTAACCCACTAGGGGTGCCATCCCGTATGAACATCGGACAGGTACTTGAAGTCCATCTAGGATTAGCTGCAAAAGCCCTTGGTTTTAAAGTGGCAACGCCTGTATTTGATGGTGCACATGAGGATGATATCATGGATACCTTAGAACTTGCTAATGATTACGTGAATCATGATTGGGAGACATTCTGTGACAAATGGGCAGATTCTCTTGAACCTCACGTATTACAATATTTAGATGAAAATAAAGCACACCGTGAAGAGTGGTTGGGTGTTCCCATATCCAGAGATGGTAAGATTTATCTGAAGGATGGGCGTACAGGTGAATATTTTGATAACCCTGTTACCGTAGGATACATGCACTACTTGAAACTTCACCACTTGGTTGATGATAAGATTCATGCCCGTTCAACGGGACCTTATTCACTGGTAACACAGCAGCCATTAGGTGGTAAAGCCCAATTCGGTGGACAGCGATTTGGTGAGATGGAGGTATGGGCACTTGAGGCTTATGGTGCGGCCTATACACTACAAGAAATTTTAACTGTTAAGTCCGATGACGTGGTTGGACGTGTTAAAACATATGAAGCCATTATAAAAGGTGAAAATATTCCAGAACCAGGTATACCAGAATCCTTTAAAGTATTGTTAAAAGAGCTTCAGTCGTTAGCACTTGATGTTAAAATTCTCAAGAATGATGATACAGAAGTAAGACTCCGTGAAAGTATCGACGATGTAGACGATTTATCCATTAATCTAGAAGGTCGAGAAGGGGAATACACGCCTGGGGATACAGTTAACAGTGGAACAGGTAAAAAAGAGACTTCTGATCAAGAAGAATTATTTGACGAAATAGATGAAAATTACGACGAAATAGATGAAAGTAAGTTTATTATCTCCGATAAAGAAACATTATTTGATGAAGAGAATTAAGAAGGGAGTGTCGACGAATGCCAAACGAGAAACTAGAGCAATCAGTAAACTTTGATGCTATCAAAATTGGCTTAGCATCTCCTGAAAGAATTAGAGAGTGGTCAAAGGGAGAGGTCAAAAAACCAGAGACAATTAACTACCGTACACTCAAACCAGAACGAGATGGCTTGTTCTGTGAAAAGATTTTTGGACCTAGCAAAGACTGGGAATGTCATTGTGGTAAATACAAAAAAATACGTTATAAAGGTGTTGTTTGTGACCGCTGTGGTGTTGAAGTAACGAAATCAAAAGTACGTCGAGAGCGAATGGGACATATTGAACTTGCAGCTCCCGTATCACATATTTGGTACTTCAAAGGCATCCCAAGTCGTATGGGATTAATCCTAGATTTATCCCCTAGAACACTTGAAAAAGTATTATACTTTGCATCTTATATTGTGATTGACCCAGGTGAAACAGGATTACAATACAAGCAGATCTTAACAGAAAAAGAGTATCGTGATGCCTATGAAAAATATGGCAATAAGTTCAGAGCAGGTATGGGAGCTGAGTCCATCAAAGAGATTCTCTCTAATATCCAACTGGAAAAAGAATCTGTGGAATTAAAACGAGCATTAAAAGAATCTTCAGGACAAAAACGAGCACGTATCATCAAACGTCTTGAAGTCATTGATGCTTTCAATAAATCCGTTAATAAGCCTGAGTGGATGATTATGGAAGTTGTACCTGTTATTCCACCAGATCTTAGACCCATGGTTCAATTAGATGGTGGACGTTTCGCTACGTCTGACTTAAATGATTTATACCGTCGTGTGATTAATAGAAATAATCGACTTAAGCGGTTATTAGACCTAGGTGCTCCAGACATTATCGTTAGAAACGAGAAGAGAATGCTTCAAGAAGCTGTGGATGCTCTTATTGATAACGGTAGACGTGGCCGCCCTGTTACAGGTCCTGGTAATCGACCACTAAAATCTTTATCTGACATGTTAAAAGGTAAGCAAGGACGTTTCCGTCAGAACTTACTTGGAAAACGTGTTGACTACTCAGGTCGTTCTGTTATCGTTGTTGGACCTGAACTTAAGATTTTCCAATGTGGTCTTCCAAAAGAAATGGCCATTGAATTATTTAAGCCATTTGTGATGAAAAAATTAGTAAGTGATGGTTTAGCCCATAATATAAAATCAGCTAAGAAGATGGTGGAAAGACTTGAATCCGATGTTTGGGACGTTCTCGAAGAAGTGATTAAAGAGCATCCGGTTATGTTAAACCGTGCCCCTACGCTTCACCGTCTTGGTATCCAGGCATTTGAGCCAATACTCGTTGAAGGTAAAGCCATTAAGCTTCATCCATTGGTATGTACGGCTTATAATGCAGACTTTGATGGTGACCAGATGGCGGTTCACGTACCTCTTTCAGTAGAAGCCCAAGCAGAGTGTCGTTTCTTACTCTTATCGCCTAATAACTTGTTAAAACCATCTGATGGTGCTCCAGTATCTGTACCTTCTCAAGATATGGTTCTTGGTACGTATTACTTGACCCTGGAAAAAGATGGTGAAAAAGGTGAAGGTTCCTACTTCAAAGATGAAAATGAAGCCATACTTGCCTATGAGAATGGCGCCATTACACTACATGCTAAGATCAATGTGCGAAGAGAGATGATGATTGAAGGTGCATTACAATACCGTTTAGTTGAATCCTCCGTTGGCCGTATCATTTTCAATGAGGCTGTTCCACAAGACTTAGGCTTTGTAAAGCGTCGCACAACAGATGATCTATTCAAATATGAAGTGGATTTTCTTGTTGGTAAAAAGCAGTTAAAAGAAATACTATATAGATGTATTAATATTCACGGTTCAACAAGAACGTCTGAAGTTCTTGATGGTATTAAGAAGTTAGGGTTCAAGTTCTCCACAAGAGGTGCTTTAACTGTATCCATCTCTGATATGGAAGTGCCAGAAGTGAAGAAAGATATTCTTGCAAAAGCAGAAGGAACCGTAGAAAAAATAACAAAACAATTTAAGCGTGGATTTATGACTGATGATGAACGTCGTGCAAAAGTGATTGATACTTGGAAGAAAGCCGATGATGATATTACAGACGCCTTACTTGGCGGACTTGGTCAATACAATAATATCTTCATGATGGCCGACTCTGGAGCCCGTGGTTCAGATAAGCAGATTAAACAGTTAGCCGGTATGCGTGGCTTGATGGCCGATACATCTGGTAAAACAATTGAGTTACCGATTAAATCCAACTTCCGTGAAGGACTTGATGTTCTTGAGTACTTCAGTTCAGCCCATGGTGCCCGAAAAGGACTTGCGGATACAGCCTTGCGTACAGCCGATTCAGGGTATTTGACAAGAAGACTTGTTGACGTATCCCAAGACTTGATCATTCGTGAGCATGAGTGTTGTGAAGATGGCAAAACACCAGGTATGTGGATAAAAGCCTTCACAGATGGAAAAGAAATTATTGAAAGCTTAGAAGAAAGAATCACTGGCAGATGGTCTGTGGATCGAATTACACATCCTGAAACAGGTGAAGTTATCGTAGAAGAAGATACACTGATTACACCATTAAAAGCCAGAGATGTAGTTGAAGCTGGTATTGATAAAGTACACATTCGAACCGTATTGACTTGTCGCTCGGATATAGGTGTATGTGCCAAGTGTTATGGCTCAAATATGGCAACCGGTTTATCCGTTCAAGTTGGTGAATCTGTTGGGATCATTGCTGCTCAATCCATTGGTGAACCAGGAACACAGCTTACCATGCGGACTTTCCATACAGGTGGTATCGCTGGTGATGATATTACACAAGGTCTCCCTCGTGTTGAGGAATTATTTGAAGCACGTAAACCAAAAGGTTTAGCTATTATCGCTGAATTTGGTGGTGTGGTTAAGATTAATGATACACGTAAGAAGCGTGAAGTGGTGATAACCAGTGATGAAACAGGTGAAAGCAAAGCATATCTTATACCTTATGGTTCAAGAATCAAGGTATCAGATGGTGAGATCATTGGTGCTGGTGATGAATTAACAGAAGGTAGCGTTAACCCACACGATATCTTGAAGATTAAAGGCAGCCGTAGTGTTCAAGACTACATGCTTCAAGAAGTACAACGTGTATACCGTTTACAAGGTGTGGAAATAAACGATAAGCATATTGAAGTGATTGTTAGACAGATGCTTAAAAAGATAAGAATTGAAAACAGTGGTGACAGCGATTTCCTTCCAGGAAGTTTAGTGGATCGTTTAGAATTTGAAAACACCAATGAAAAATTAGCTGTTGAAGGCCTAGAACAAGCAGAGGGTACACAAGTTATGCTTGGTATCACCAAGGCTTCACTGGCAACCAACTCCTTCTTATCTGCTGCATCGTTCCAAGAAACGACAAAAGTACTGACTGAAGCAGCTATTAAAGGAAAATCTGACCCATTAATTGGATTAAAAGAAAATGTAATCATTGGTAAACTCATTCCTGCAGGAACAGGCATGCAGCGTTACCGTAAAGTGGATATTGAGAAGTATGTGGAAGATGAGCCAATGATTGATGATGTGTTATTTGAAGAGTAGATAAACATGTAAATACGTATAGAACGCACCCTGAATATTAAGTAACTTTTAATATTTGGTGGTGCGTTTTAATGTCTTTTCTTGGGATTTCTAACTTTTTTTACAAAAACCTTGACTTTCTAAGTAAATAGTGATAAAATGCATCAGTGTGCATTGTAATAATGTTGTTAGTGACCGAAAGGGATGATCTAAAGTGCACAGATTAAAGCAAGGTTCCAAAGTCATTGGAACAAAACAGACTCTTAGAGCTTTAGAAAGAGAACAAGCATCTGTACTCTATGTAGCAAAAGATGCTCAGAGTAAAGTAACAGTGCGTGCTCTTGATTTAGCAAAGAGTCAAAACCTTCCAATCGTTTATGTAGAAACCATGGAAGAATTAGGTTCAGTTTGTGACGTAGAAGTTAAAACGGCAACCGCAGCACTAATTAAATAAGATGTTTTTGGCGTCTTAAAAATTACAGGAGGTGAAATAGATGCCTACTATTAATCAGTTAGTAAGAAAAGGTAGATCAGTAAGTGCTAAGAAATCCACAGCACCTGCCCTACAAAAAGGTTACAACTCTTTACACAAAAAAGTGACGAATGTATCTTCACCACAAAAAAGAGGTGTTTGTACTGCAGTTAAAACAGCAACACCTAAGAAACCTAACTCAGCACTTCGTAAGATTGCCAGAGTGCGTTTAACAAACGGTATTGAGGTAACAGGTTATATTCCTGGTGAGGGACATAACTTACAAGAACATAGCGTTGTATTACTCAGAGGTGGAAGGGTAAAAGACTTACCTGGTACACGTTATCACATCGTTAGAGGTACGCTTGATACAGCTGGTGTAGCTGATCGTAGACAGTCCCGTTCTAAGTACGGAGCTAAGCGTCCTAAGAAGTAATTGTAATAATTTAAGGTTAGTAAATGCATCAGGTAACCCCTAGGTATTTTACTAATTAGTGCTAGGTAAAGAGGAATATTACCTGTAGGTTGCAGGATTAGATAGATATGACGATGACCCTAAGCACGAACACGGAAATCATTCGTGAGTACCGAAGATTTAATGTATATTAAGGAGGGAAGAGCCGTGCCACGTAAAGGACATATTCAAAAAAGAGAAGTATTAGCAGATCCAATGTACAATGACAAGGTGATCACTAAGCTTATCAATAACATTATGTTAGATGGTAAAAAAGGTGTTGCACAAAAGATTGTATACGGAGCTTTCGAAAAAGTAGCTGATAAAACAGGAAAGGATGCTGTTGAGGTATTCAAAGAAGCCATGAACAACATCATGCCTGTATTAGAAGTTAAAGCTAGACGTGTTGGTGGATCCACATACCAAGTACCTATGGAAGTTAGACCAGAGAGAAGACAAGCGTTAGGACTTCGTTGGTTAACACTTTACACACGTAAGCGTGGAGAAAGAACAATGGTGGACCGTTTAGCTGCTGAAATCATGGATGCAGCAAACAATACAGGGGCATCCGTTAAGAAGCGCGAAGACACACATAAAATGGCAGAAGCAAACAGAGCTTTCGCACATTACAGATTCTAATGATGTTACAAACGGCAATCTTACAGTAAAGGACTATTCTTTTGCATGTATGACATTGTCGCACATGGTTATAATAATGCATATAATAGTGTGTTGTAATAATAATTTGCAGACATATGCGGAAGCGTGAGTTTCCGCATAATAACGCATATATCGTAGCAAAGTAACAGTTGATTACCAAAGGAGGAAAAAACTTTGGCTGGAAGAGAGTTCCCACTAGAAAGAACTAGAAATATTGGGATTATGGCTCACATCGACGCTGGTAAGACAACATTAACAGAACGTATCTTATTCTATACAGGTAGAACACATAAGATTGGGGAAACCCATGAAGGTGCTGCTCAAATGGACTGGATGGAACAAGAGCAAGAACGTGGTATTACAATTACATCTGCAGCAACAACTTGTCAATGGCTTGATAATCGTATCAACATTATTGATACACCGGGGCACGTTGACTTTACTGTAGAAGTAGAACGTTCATTACGTGTCCTTGATAGTGCTGTTGGTGTTTTTTGTGCAAAAGGCGGCGTAGAACCACAATCAGAGACAGTATGGCGTCAAGCGGATAAATACCATGTACCTCGTATGGCATTTGTTAATAAAATGGACATTATGGGTGCAGATTTTTATAATGCGGTTGACATGATGAAAGATAGACTAGGTGCTAATGCAGTACCTATTCAGTTACCAATCGGTGCTGAAGATAATTTCGTTGGTCTAATAGACCTTATGAAAATGAAAGCCTTCATCTATAAAGATGATTTGGGTCAAGATATTTCTGAAGAAGAGATTCCTGCTGAGTTAGCAGACCAAGCAGAAGAATATCGTGAAGCCATGGTTGAGGCTGTTGCAGAGACAAATGAAGAATTAATGGAGAAATACCTTGAAGGGGAAGAACTCACTGAAAAAGAATTAAAAGCGGCTCTAAGAGAAGCTGTAATTAATGTTGAGATTATCCCTGTTCTATGTGGAACAGCATATAGAAATAAAGGTGCTCAAAAACTATTAGATGCTGTCATTGAATACATGCCATCTCCAGTGGATGTACCAGCGATTACAGGTGTTAATCCAGATACGGAAGAAGAAGAGGCTAGACCATCTTCTGATGAAGAGCCTTTTTCAGCATTAGCATTCAAGATTATGGCAGATCCATTTGTAGGAAAACTTGCTTTCTTTAGAGTGTATTCAGGTACAACCAATTCAGGTTCTTATGTATATAACTCAACAAAGAACAAGAAAGAACGTATGGGACGTATTCTACAAATGCATGCTAATAAAAGAGAAGAGATTTCAAAAGTATACTCAGGTGATATTGCAGCTGCTGTAGGTCTGAAAATGACTTCTACAGGTGATACATTATGTGATGAAAAGCATCCAATTATACTTGAGTCCATGATTTTCCCAGAGCCAGTTATCCACGTAGCTATTGAGCCTAAAACAAAAGCAGGCCAAGAGAAGATGGGTATTGCTCTTGCTAAGTTAGCAGAAGAAGATCCTACATTCAAAACAAGTACAGATCATGACACAGGACAGACAATTATTTCTGGTATGGGTGAACTTCACCTTGAAATCATTGTTGACCGTCTTCTTCGTGAATTTAAAGTGGAAGCTAATGTAGGTCAACCACAAGTTGCTTACAAAGAAACCATTACAAAAGAAGTTGAAGTTGAAGGTAAATTTGTACGTCAGTCTGGTGGACGTGGACAATATGGACACTGTAAAGTAAGATTCTCACCAATGGATGTTAACAGTGAAGAATCTTACGAATTTGTTAACTCAACTGTTGGTGGATCTATTCCTAGAGAATACGTACCAGCTGTTGACAACGGTATTCAAGAAGCAATGGCTAGCGGAAACTTAGCTGGTTACCCTGTACTTGGTATTAAAGCAGATTGTTTTGATGGTTCATACCATGATGTTGACTCCTCAGAAATGGCTTTTAAAATTGCTGGTTCTATGGCATTCAAAGAAGCTATGAGAAAAGGGGATGCAGTACTTTGTGAACCAATCATGAAAGTCGATGTATCTGTTCCAGAAGATTACATGGGTGATGTTATTGGTGATATCAACTCTCGTAGAGGACGTATTGAAGGTATGGAGCCAAGAAATGGTGTTCAACAAATTCATGGTTACGTACCACTATCAGAAATGTTTGGTTACGCAACAGACTTACGTTCTAAGTCACAAGGTAGAGGAACATTTGTGATGCAGTTTGCTCACTTTGAAGCTTTACCAAAGTCTATTCAAGAGAAGATTATTGCTGGTAAAGAAGTTAAATAAGTTAAACCATAGCTTATGGATACAAATAATGGTTCTTTAATAATTTTGTAATATGAATTCAATATAAATCACTTGCAAAATTGGAACCAATAAAATATAATTTAAAATAGGTCAATTCAGAAACTGAATGGATAACAAGGGGATTTGCCCCATTGATAAAAGGAGGAAGATTTTAAAATGGCTAAAGCTAAATATGAAAGAACCAAACCACACGTTAATATTGGTACTATCGGTCACGTTGACCATGGTAAAACAACTTTAACGGCTGCAATCACTAAGACTTTACATGCAAGATTAGGAACTGGAGAAGCAGTTGCTTTCGATAATATTGATAAGGCTCCAGAAGAGAGAGAGCGTGGAATCACTATCTCTACTGCACACGTTGAGTATGAAACTGAAACAAGACATTACGCGCATGTAGACTGCCCAGGACATGCTGACTACGTTAAGAACATGATCACTGGTGCTGCACAGATGGATGGTGCTATCTTAGTTGTATCTGCTGCTGATGGTCCAATGCCTCAAACACGTGAGCATATCTTATTATCCGGTCAAGTTGGTGTTGAGTACATTGTTGTATTCATGAACAAGTGTGACATGGTTGATGATGAAGAATTATTAGAATTAGTAGAAATGGAAATCAGAGAGTTATTATCTGAGTACGATTTCCCAGGTGATGATATTCCTATCGTTATGGGTTCTGCGCTTAAAGCATTAGAAGATCCTGCATGCGAGTGGGGAGATAAGATTCTTGAGTTAATGCAAGAAGTAGATAACTATATTCCATCTCCAGAGAGAGAAGTTGACAAACCATTCCTTATGCCTGTAGAGGACGTTTTCTCAATCACAGGTCGTGGTACTGTTGTAACTGGTAGAGTGGACCGTGGTGTGCTTCATGTATCTGACGAAGTTGAAATCGTTGGTATTAAAGATGAAGCTAGAAAAGTTGTTTGTACTGGAGTAGAAATGTTCCGTAAATTATTAGATGAAGCTCAAGCTGGTGATAACATCGGTGCATTACTTCGTGGTGTGCAAAGAGACGAAATTGAAAGAGGTCAAGTATTAGCTAAGCCTGGTTCAATTACACCTCATACAAAATTCAAAGCTCAAGTATACGTGCTTAAAAAAGAAGAGGGTGGACGTCATACACCATTCTTCTCAAACTATAGACCACAGTTCTACTTCAGAACTACAGATATCACTGGTGTAATCAACCTTGAAGAAGGCGTAGAAATGTGTATGCCTGGTGATAACGTAATGATGAATATCGAATTAATCGCTCCAATCGCTATGGAAAAAGGTATAAAGTTCTCAATCCGTGAAGGTGGAAGAACTGTAGGTGCTGGATCAGTAGCTGAAATCATTGAATAATTTCATATTTATATGATGTATAGAAGCAGTGCTATTTAGCACTGCTTTTGTTTTGGTCTTTTTGAGGAGTTTATGGCTAGGTGTAAGGTAATATAGTAGATTCAGCTTGCCTTTGCTTGAGGAGAGCTGGTCAGCGCTGAATCTACTATATTACCTTATGATAGGGCTGTTGAGTGTAAAAGACGAGTATTTAGTGAGTGAGAGGACTTAATTTAATAGTATGGGTGTTGAGTGATGAAAAGATTTTGTATGTTGTTGGGGAGGCTAAGGCTAGGGTGAAGGTAATATAGTAAATTCAGCTTGCCTTTCCTTGAGGGGCGAGCCGGTCAGCGCTGAATCTACTATATTACCTTGTGATAGGGCTGCTGAGTGTAAAAGACGAGTATTTAGTGAGTGAGAGGACTTAATTTAATAGTATGGGTGTTGAGTGATGAAAAGATTTTGTATGTTGTTGGGGAGGCTAAGGTTAGGGTGAAGGTAATATAGTAGATTCAGCTTGCCTTTCCTTGAGGGGCGAGCCGGTCAGCGCTGAATCTACTATGTTACCTTTATGATAGGTTGTTGAGTGTAAAAGAGGTATATTAAGTGAGTAAGGGGATTTTCTTAATAGTATAGGGGATACATGATGAAAAGATTTTATATGTTGTTGGGGAGACTAAGGCTAGGGTGAAGGTAATATAGTAAATTCAGCTTGCCTTTCCTTGAGGAGCAAGCCGGTCAGCGCTAAATTTACTATATTACCTTTGGTAATGGCTACAGAGTATTATTCGTAATCATGCTAGTGGTTAAACAATACACCACAGTTTGTAATTGTAATGTGAGTTGAAAAAGACTAACATCCAAGAATAAATGCACAAAACTTACATACAGCCTATGCTCTAAGAGAACAACTAATTAAAATGACACGTAATAGAGAAAAGGGGTATATAATGGGTTTAACGCAGACCGGCTAGCCCCTCAAGGAAAGGCAAGTTAAACCCATTATATACCCCTAGTATCAGCCTAAAACTCCCAACCAAAGTTAAATCGTCAAAAGGAACAACTAATCAAAATGACACATAATAGAGAAAAAGGGTTATATAATAGGTTTAACGCAGACCGGCTCGCTCCTCAAGGAAAGGCAAGTTAAACCTATTATATAACCCTGGCACTAGCCCCTAATTTCCCAAACAACTTAAATTACCAAAAAACTTCTTTACAAATAATTCATACCCCATAAAACCCAAAACTTACCCTTAATAACCCCAACCATTCAATACCTAAACCTATCATATCCATAACGAATAATAATCCACTAAAATCCACATAATTTACCAGTAGAGAATATGTAAATACCCATATTTTTACACTTATAACAATATGGTGATGAAATAAATAAAAAACTGCAAAAAACTTGAAAATAAATTGAAAAACCCTTGCATAATGCATGCTCATAGTGTATACTATTAAATGCTGTGACAAAGATAGCGATGAAGTATGAGGTTGCCGCTGAAGCGGGTAATTCATACTGAGCGAATGTCATGTTCAAGAAACTGGCGGCAAGGTCACTGTACAATATAGATATCATGGAAGAATAAGCCATGATGCGTGTGTTGATAAGATGATACACACGGAGCGATGTACAGTCACCACTTGTCGTACAAATAGTACGAAAAGGAGGCGACTTTTTTTATGGCAAGTCAAAAAATGAGAATTAGCTTAAAAGCGTATGACCATCAATTAATTGATCAATCTTCAAAGAGGATTATTGAAACAGCTAAGAAGACAGGTGCTAAGGTAAGTGGACCTATTCCATTACCTACCAAGAAAGAAATCGTAACCATTCTTAGAGCGGTTCATAAGTACAAAGACTCTAGAGAGCAATTTGAGCAAAGAACACATAAGCGATTAATTGATATTCTTATGCCTACAGCTAAAACTGTAGACGCTTTAATGCGACTTGAATTACCTGCAGGGGTAGACATCAAAGTTGATGTGAAGTAATAGGAAATTTTATGAAGCAAAATCCCTTAGAGGTTTATATATAAGCTATAAACCATCTAGGATGATTACATGAATGTGTAATCCGCTGTAGATTATTAGGAGGTGCAACGAATGCAAAAAGCTATAATAGCTAAAAAAGTTGGTATGACTCAAATCTTCGCAGAAGACGGAGTATTAATACCAGTAACTGTATTACAAGCTGGTCCATGTACTGTAACACAAGTTAAGACAGTGGATAACGATGGTTATTCAGCAGTGCAAGTTGGATTCGGTGAAAGAAAAGAAAAACATACAAATAAGCCAATGAAAGGTCACTTTGATAAAGCGGGCGTAGCGTTCAAAAAACATATCAAAGAATTTAGACTTGACAATGCAGAAGAATTTGAAGTAGGGCATGAAATTAAAGCCGATGTATTTGAATCTGGCGATAAAGTAGATGTTTCTGGTGTATCCAAAGGAAAAGGGTTCCAAGGATCCATTAAGCGACACAATCAAGCAAGAGGACCTATGGGCCATGGATCTAAGTCTCATCGTGTATCCGGTTCAATGGGTGCTGCATCATTCCCAGGACGTGTATTTAAAGGTAAAAAGTTACCAGGACATATGGGGTCTGAAAAAGTGACTATTCAAAATCTTGAAATCGTAAAAGTAGACGCAGAAAATAACTTATTGTTAGTAAAAGGTGCTGTACCAGGACCTAAAAAAGCAATTGTAACAGTTGTAAATAGCGTGAAAGCTTAGCCTAAAACGGTAGGAAGGAGGAACGAACATGGCCAAAGTTTCTGTTTATAATATGGAAGGTAAACAAGTTGGAGATATGGAACTTAATGACAATATATTCGGTGTAGATGTGAACGAACACTTAATGCATATGTCAGTGATCGGACAGCTTGCGAACAAACGTCAAGGAACACAAAGTGCGAAGACTCGTTCAGAAGTCAGAGGTGGCGGTGCTAAGCCTTGGAGACAAAAAGGAACAGGTAGAGCAAGACAAGGATCCATTCGTGCACCACACTGGACAGGTGGTGGCGTTGTATTTGCTCCAAAGCCAAGAGATTATTCGTTCAAATTAAATAAAAAAGAGAAAAGAGCAGCTCTAAAATCTGCTTTAACAACAAAAGTTAACGATAATAAGTTTATTGTACTTGAAGAATTAAAGTTCGGTGAAATTAAAACAAAGAAAATGAGTGCTGTACTGAACAACTTAAATGTCAACAAAGCATTGGTTGTCATTGCAGATAACGATAAGAACGTTGTCTTGTCAGCACGAAACATTAGTGGCATCAAGACAGCATCAACGTCAACAATTAATGTATATGATATTCTGAAATACGATACATTTATTGTAACAAAGGATGCAGTTGCTACAATGCAGGAGGTGTATGCATAATGGCAGATTTAAAATATTATGACGTCATATTACAACCCGTTGTAACGGAAAAGAGTATGGAAGCAATGTCCGAAAGAAAATACACTTTCTTGGTGCATCCAGAAGCAACAAAGATTCAAATCATCGAAGCCGTTGAAAAAATGTTCGATGGAACAAAAGTTGAAAAAGTCAACACCATGAATAATCATGGAAAAACCAAAAGAAGAGGTATGACTTTTGGGAAAACAGCTAAGACAAAGAAAGCAATTGTAAAACTTACAGAAGGTAGTAAGGACATTGATTTCTTTGAAGGTATGTAGAAGTTAATGTAAAAGCAACCACAAAATTTGTGGTTAATTGATACACACGGTAGCGTGTGAGGATATACTTTTGAAAGGAGTGTCGACGATATGGGTATTAAAAAATATAACCCCTATACACCTTCCAGAAGACATATGACAGGTTCTACTTTTGAGGAGATTACGAAAAAAACTCCAGAGAAGTCATTAGTAGTAAGCCTTAAAAAACATTCTGGACGTAACAATCAAGGTAAAATTACAGTAAGACACCGTGGTGGCGGTTCTAAGATAAAATATAGAATAATTGATTTCAAAAGAAACAAAGATGGTATTCCAGCTAAAGTAGTAGCCATTGAATACGATCCTAATCGTTCAGCTAATATAGCATTATTGCAATATGCTGATGGTGAGAAGCGCTATATTCTTTCACCAAATGGATTAAAAGTTGGACACAAGATTATGAGTGGACCAGAAGCAGAGATTCGTGTAGGTAATGCGCTTGAGTTAAAAGACATACCTGTTGGTTCAAGTATTCACAATATCGAAATGAAGCCTGGTAAAGGTGGACAGTTAGTCCGTTCAGCAGGTAACGTAGCACAGCTTATGGCGAAAGAAGGAAAGTTTGCAACACTTCGATTACCATCAGGCGAAATGCGTATGGTACCTATCCTTTGTAAAGCAACCATCGGTCAAGTAGGTAATATCGATCATGAGCTTATTACAGTGGGTAAAGCAGGTCGTAAGCGTCACATGGGTATTCGTCCTACAGTTCGTGGTTCTGTTATGAACCCTAATGACCATCCACATGGTGGTGGTGAAGGTAGAGCACCTATCGGACGTCCAAGTCCAATGACACCTTGGGGTAAACCAGCACTTGGTTATAAAACAAGAAAGAAAAATAAGCATTCTGATAAATATATTGTAAGAAAACGTGGAGGCAAAAAATAATTGAAGTGTTCAAAGCACTTAATTATTCTCTTAGACAGTCAATCAAAGGAGGTTTGAGTATATGGCTCGTTCACTTAAAAAAGGACCTTTCGCTGATAATCACTTACTAAAAAAAGTAAGAGCATTAAACGAAAGTGGCGATAAGCAAGTAATTAAAACATGGTCAAGACGTTCAACTATCTTCCCAGAAATGTTAGGACATACGATTGCCGTTCATGATGGAAGAAGACATGTGCCAGTTTATATAAGCGAAGATATGATTGGTCATAAATTAGGCGAATTCGTTTTAACCAGAACGTATAGAGGACATGGAAAAGACGAAAAGAAATCAAGAGTACGTTAATGTAGTATGGAAGGAGGCAGTGTAACATGGCTAAAGGGCATAGAAGTCAGATAAAAAGAGAAAGAAATGCTAATAAAGATACAAGGCCAAAAGCTAAAGTATCTTATGCTAGAGTGTCTACAACAAAAGCTAAGATCGTTCTTGATACTATCAAGGGTAAAGATGTAGGAGCTGCTGTTGGTATCTTAAAATACACACCAAGAAATGGTGCTAGAATTATTGAGAAAGTGTTATTATCAGCTATCGCGAATGCTGAAAACAATAATGGATTAGATCCAGCGAACTTATATATTCAGGAAGCTTTTGCTAACAAAGGTCCAACAATGAAGCGTATTAGACCTCGTGCACAAGGTAGAGCTTACCGAATAGAAAAGAAATCTAGTCATATCACGATCGTTCTTAACGAAAGATAGGAGGGAAAGAATGGGACAAAAAGTCAATCCACATGGATTAAGAGTCGGAATTATTAAAGACTGGGATGCAAAGTGGTACGCAGAAAAAGACTTTGCTGATCTTTTAATAGAAGACAATAAACTAAGAACATACATTAAAAAGAGATTGTACTCAGCTGGTGTATCTCGTATTGAAATAGAAAGAGCATCAGAGAGAGTTAAGATTAACATTCATACAGCTAAGCCAGGTATCGTTATTGGTAAAGGTGGATCATCTATCGAGAAATTGAGAATTGAACTTCAGAAGATGACAGCAAACAAGGTGATTGTTAATATCGTTGAAGTAAAAAGACCAGAAAAGAATGCACAGCTTGTAGCTGAAAACATTGCTCAACAGCTTGAGAACCGTGTATCTTTCCGTCGAGCGATGAAACAATCAATGGGAAGAACCATGAAAGCGGGAGCAAAAGGTATCAAAGCTATTTGTGCAGGACGTTTAGGTGGAGCAGAGATGGCACGTACAGAATCTTATAACGAGGGTACAATTCCTCTACAAACACTTCGTGCAGACATCGATTATGGATTTGCTGAAGCCGATACGGTTTACGGTAAAATAGGTGTTAAGATATTTATCTATAATGGTGAAGTTCTTCCTACACAAGGTAATAAGAGAGAAGGGAGAGGTAGATAATGCTAATTCCAAAAAGAGTAAAGCGTCGTAAGCAGTTCCGCGGTAATATGCGTGGAAAAGCGCTTAGAGGCAATAAGATAAATTATGGTGAATATGGTATTGTTGCTATGGAGCCATGTTGGATTACATCCAATCAAATAGAGGCTGCCCGTGTTGCTATGACCCGTCATATTAAACGTGGTGGTAAAGTATGGATTAAAATATTCCCAGATAAGCCTGTTACAGCAAAGCCTGCTGAAACACGAATGGGATCTGGAAAAGGATCACCTGAATACTGGGTAGCTGTTGTGAAACCAGGCCGCGTTATGTTTGAAATTGCTGGCGTAGAAGAGGAAGTAGCAAGAGAGGCATTACGACTTGCAGTACACAAATTACCTTGTAAGTGTAAGATTGCTTCTCGAGCTGATTTAGAAGGCGGTGATAATTGTGAAGTCAACTAAATATCTTGAAGATTTAAGAAATAAATCGACTGCAGAGCTTAATGAAGATCTAGTTTCTGCTAAAAAAGAATTATTCAACCTAAGATTTCAAAATGCGACTAACCAATTAGATAATACAGGAAGAATTAATGAGGTTAGAAAAAATATAGCTAGAATTCAAACAATTATAACTGAGCAGTTAAGAGTTGCTAAGTAGCCTTGAAAGGAGGAATTCAAGTGGCAGAGAGAAATCTACGTAAAGTACGTATAGGTAGAGTAGTAAGCGATAAAATGGATAAAACGATTGTAGTTGCTGTAGAAAGTAGCGTTAAACATCCATTATATAATAAAGTTGTTAAGAGAACGTATAAATTAAAAGCTCATGACGAAGAGAATGCGTGTGGTCAAGGTGATAGAGTACGCGTAATGGAAACTAGACCTTTGTCTAAAGATAAAAGATGGCGATTAGTGGAGATATTAGAGAAGGCAAAATAAATTTATTTTTGCTGAAAGGAGGCTGGATACATTGATCCAACAAGAATCTAGACTTAGAGTTGCTGACAATACAGGAGCGAAGGAAATTCTTTGTATTCGTGTATTAGGCGGATCAACTAGAAGATATGCAAACATCGGTGATGTGATTGTTGCTACTGTTAAAGACGCAACACCAGGTGGCGTTGTAAAAAAAGGTGATGTCGTTAGAGCCGTTGTCGTTAGAACTAAAAAGGGTGCACGTCGTAAGGACGGATCATATATTAAATTCGACCAGAATGCAGCAGTGATTATCAAAGAGGATAAGACACCTACAGGAACACGTATTTTTGGACCTGTTGCAAGAGAGCTAAGAGAAAAGAAATACATGAAAATCTTATCATTAGCACCAGAAGTATTATAGGGAGGTGTAATAAGTGAAGATGAAACTTAAAACAGGCGATACTGTAAAAGTTATTTCAGGAAAAGATAAAGGTAAAGAAGGAAAAATTTTATCTGTAGATAGAAAAAATTCTAAAGTACTTGTTGAAGGTGTCAACATGGTAACAAAACATACGAAGCCAAGTGCAGCTAACCAACAAGGTGGTATTGTACATCAAGAGGCAGCACTTCATGCAGCGAAAGTCATGTATGTACACAAAGGCAAACCAACGCGTCTAGGTGTTAAGGTTGTACAAGAAGAGCGAAATGGTCGTACTAAAAATGTACGTTATAGAGTGGCTAAATCAACAGGTGAAGTGATCGATTAATCGTAGAGAGGAGGTACCTTAGTGAGTAGAATTAAAGAAGTTTACAATAACGAGATTGTAGACGCTATGATGAAAAAATTTAACTATAAAAATAAAATGGCTGTACCTAAGATTGAGAAAATTGTCATCAACATGGGTGTTGGTGAAGCAAAAGAAAATCAAAAGGTTCTTGACGCTGCAGTAAGTGATTTAACGATCATTTCTGGTCAAAAGCCAATCATTACAAAAGCTAAGAAGTCAGTTGCTGCATTTAAGGTAAGAGAAGGTATGGCAATCGGATGTAAAGTTACCCTTAGAGGTAAGAGAATGTACGATTTTGCAGATCGCCTTATCAACTTAGCTTTACCTCGTGTAAGAGACTTTAGAGGAGTTAATCCCAATGCTTTTGATGGTAGAGGTAACTATGCTTTAGGTATCAAAGAGCAATTAATCTTCCCTGAGATTGAATACGATAAGGTAGACAAAGTAAGAGGTATGGACATCATCTTTGTAACAACTGCTAATACAGATGAAGAAGCCCGCGAACTACTCAGTTTGTTTGGGATGCCTTTTAAAAAATAATAAGGAGGGAATTGATTAAATGGCTAAAACATCAATGAAAGTAAAGCAACAACGTAAGCCTAAGTTCTCATCAAGAGCTTACAATCGTTGTAGAATATGTGGAAGACCTCACGGATATTTAAGAAAATACGGTATCTGTAGAATTTGTTTCCGTGAATTAGCATACAAAGGACAAATCCCTGGTGTTAGAAAAGCGAGTTGGTAGAACCAAGTAATAGGAAGGAGGCCACAAATTATGACAATGAGCGATCCAATTGCAGATATGTTAACAAGAATCCGTAACGGAAATACTGCTAAGCATGATTTTGTAGATATACCTGCCTCAAAAATGAAGCAAGCAGTTGCTGACATTTTAGTAGGAGAAGGCTACATTAAAGGATATAAATTAATTGAAGACGGACTTATCAAAACAATCCGTGTTGAAATGAAATATGGCAAAACAAAAAGCGAGAAGGTTATTTCAGGTATTAAGAAAATTTCTAAGCCTGGACTTCGTGTATACGCTGGAAGAGATGAGTTACCAAAGGTTCTTGGTGGGCTTGGAACAGCAATCATTTCTACAAACAAAGGTATTATCACTGACAAAGAAGCTAGAAAGCAAAATGTTGGTGGAGAAGTTATAGCATTTATCTGGTAGTTAAGGAACAGCTCGTATGCAGACATTTGAGAAGTAGCAGTTACTTCTGTAAATCATGATGCATAGGGTATCCTTACATGTAAACAATTATTTAATGATTAACGATAATGGATGAAGCTTTGCAGCAAGACTGTAAAGGTATTTAATCCGAGGAGGTGCAATTATGTCACGTATTGGTAGATTACCTATCGAGATTCCAGCTGGTGTAGACGTAACAATCAGCGACAGTAACTTTGTTACTGTAAAAGGGACAAAAGGAACATTAGAACAACAATTACCAAAAGAAATGACAATTACGAAAGAAGACAATCAAATCGTTGTGACAAGACCAAGTGATTTAAAGAAAATGAAGTCATTACATGGTTTAACAAGAACACTCGTTGCAAACATGGTTGAAGGTGTAACGAAAGGTTACGAAAAGAAGTTAGAAATCAACGGTGTTGGTTATAGAGCAGCAAAGCAAGGTAAAAAATTAACATTATCTTTAGGATATTCACATCCAGTTGAAATGGAAGATCCAGAAGGTCTTGAGTCGGTTGTGGAAGGCCAGAATGTTATTATCGTTAAAGGTATTGACAAAGCGAGAGTAGGTCAATATGCTGCGGAAATAAGATTCAAGCGACCACCAGAGCCATACAAAGGCAAAGGGATTAGATACGCTGATGAAGTAGTCAGACGTAAAGAAACTGGTAAATAGTAAAAAAGTAAAGGGGTGAAATCCACATGATAAAAAAAGTTTCACGATCAAAAACACGTGCTAAAAAGCATTTGAAAATCCGTAATAAAATCGTTGGTACAGCTGAGAGACCACGTTTAGCGGTATATAGAAGTGATAAGCATATGTATGCACAAATCATTGATGACGTTAAGGGTCATACAATGGTATCAGCTTCTACAATTGAAAAAGCAATTAGTGAAGGTTTAGATAAAACAAATAATGTATCTGCGGCAGCACTCGTTGGTGAAACCATTGGTAAGAAAGCTGTTGAAAAGGGTATAACAGAAGTTGTATTCGATAGAGGTGGATATATTTATCAAGGTAAAGTTAAAGCTCTAGCTGACTCAGCAAGAGAAGCTGGACTTAAATTCTAAGTAAGGAGGTAAAAGAATGAAGCGTACAATGGTTGATGCTAGTAGTTTAGATCTAAAAGAAAAAGTAGTATCAATAAGACGTGTAACTAAGGTAGTAAAGGGAGGACGTAACTTCCGTTTTGCAGCTTTAGTAGTAGTCGGAGATGAAAACGGTCATGTAGGCGCTGGTGTTGGAAAAGCAACAGAGATTCCAGAGGCTATACGAAAAGGTATTGAAGACGCTAAGAAACGACTTATTGAAGTACCTATGGACGAAAATGGTAGTATTCCTCATGATTTTATAGGTAAATTCGGAAGCGCAAGTGTTCTTATGAAGAGAGCTCCTGAAGGAACTGGTGTTATCGCTGGAGGACCTGCTCGTGCGGTACTTGAGCTTGCAGGTATTAAAAACATTCGAACCAAATCATTAGGTTCAAACAATAAAAATAACGTCGTAACAGCTACAGTAGCTGGTCTTGATGGCATTAAGACACCTGAACAAGTAGCAAAACTTCGTGGAAAATCAGTCGAAGAGCTATTAGGATAGGAGGGAACCAAGATGGCAGATAAATTAAAAATTACTTTAGTTAAATCCACAATTGGAGCCATTCCTAAACACAAGAAAACTGCAGTGGCGTTAGGTCTTACAAAACTTAATAAAACAGTAGAGCAAAAAGATAACGATGCGATTAGAGGTATGGTAAAATCTATACAACATTTAGTAAAAGTAGAAGAAATTTAATGAAGCCCAAATAAGCAAGGAGGTGTAACAGCATGAATTTGACAGAATTAAAACCAGCACAAGGATCAAGAACCAACTGTAGTAGAAAAGGTAGAGGTCATGGATCAGGGAACGGAAAAACTGCAGGTAGAGGACAAGATGGACAAAAATCTCGTTCAGGCGGTGGCGTAAGAATTGGTTTCGAAGGAGGCCAAATGCCATTGTACAGAAGACTTCCTAAGAGAGGCTTCACATGTAGAAACTCAAAAGATATCGTGGCTATCAACGTTGATGTACTCAATAGATTTGAAGAAGGCGAAACCATATCAGTGGAATTACTCATTGAGACTGGTGTTATTAAAAATCCTAGAGATGGTGTGAAAATCCTAGGTAATGGAGAATTAACTAAGAAATTTACAGTTAGAGCTAATGCCTTTAGTAAATCCGCAGTAGAAAAAATTGAAGCTGCTGGCGGGAAAGCAGAGGTGGTATAGTTGTTTAGAACACTTCGCGATGCATTTAAAATACCTGATTTAAGAAAAAAATTAATCTATACACTCATGATGTTCTTCGCTATTCGTATCGGAGCACATATTCGTGTACCACTTGTTAATCCTGAGGCTGTTTCAAGCTTTGCTGGAGACGGTGGTATGCTTGACATGTTTAACGCATTTTCAGGTGGGGCCTTCCAGAACATGGCACTCTTTGCTATGGGTATTGGACCCTACATTACATCATCCATCATCATGAACCTCCTTACAGTTGCTATTCCCAAATTAGAGGAAATGCAAAAAGAAGGTGAAGAAGGACGTAAGAAAATTGCTAAGATTACACGTTATGGAACAGTTGTTCTAGCTATATTACAATCAACAGCTATATCCATTAGTTTAAGAGGATTATTCTATGAATATAATGTATTCTCAGTTGTTATTGGTATAACTGCTATGACTGCTGGTACAGCTTTCTTAATGTGGATTGGTGAGCAGATTACAACCAATGGTATTGGAAATGGTATATCCCTAATTATCTTTATTAATATCATTTCACGATTACCTTTCGGTGTACAATCATTATATAATTCAGCAACAACAGGTAACAAATTAATTCCCGTTATTGTACTGATTATCATATTTGCAGCCATGGTTGCTTTCGTCGTCTTGGTTCAACTTGGCGAAAGAAGGGTGCCCGTACAATATGCTAAACGTATGCAGGGAAGAAAAGTATATGGTGGACAGTCTACCCATATACCATTAAAAGTTAATATGGCTGGTGTTATTCCAGTTATCTTCGCATCATCCCTACTTGGTTTCCCAGGAACGATTACACAGTTCTTCGGTGAGCCAACAGGCGCGTGGGCGACCATTATTAACCTACTAAGAATTCAAAGTTGGTCAGGTGCATTTATTTATTTTGTACTCATCTTATTCTTTGCTTATTTCTATACATCAATTACGTTTAATCCAATTGAGGTAGCAAATAACATGAAGAAAAATGGTGGGTTTATTCCAGGTATACGACCAGGAAAACCAACAGTTGATTATTTAACAAATGTACTTAACAAGATTGTATTAATTGGAGCGTTAGCACTTGCACTCATTGCTTTACTTCCAACATTATTGGGTGTTGCATTTAACATGAATATATCCTTCGGTGGTACATCATTGATCATCGTCGTAGGGGTTGCCATTGAGACCATTAAGCAAATTGAATCTCAAATGGTTATGCGTCACTACAAAGGGTTTTTAAATTCTTAATACAAAAGAGTAATCAAAGCTAGGCCCATGCTAAAGTACAATTATAATCATATGAATTGTAGGGGCAGAGCATACTAGTAATGGTGTTGTATAACTTAATATACAAAGGAAGAATGAAGATGAAGCAACAGGTGCTTTCTTCATTCTTACTCTTAAGTTTCTAGAAATTATGGTCGATATAAGTCTTGTTAAATGGTGACAATGAAGTTTGTCTGTTCATTGATTGAGGCTTATAACATAACAGTTAGCTGATAAATGCATGCACAGATATACTTGGAGGTATAAAATGAAATTAATTATGTTAGGTGCGCCTGGTGCAGGTAAAGGTACACAGGCAAAGAGAATTGCTGAAAAATACGACATACCACATATTTCAACAGGGGATATTTTTCGTGCAAATATAAAAAAAGAAACACAATTAGGCTTAAAAGCTAAAGAATATATGGATAAAGGATTATTAGTTCCTGATGAGTTGGTAGTAGACATTGTTGCGGATCGTCTCTTAGAAGATGATTGTAAAAAGGGTTTTATCTTAGATGGTTTCCCTCGAACAATACCTCAAGCTGAGAGTCTTGATGAAGCACTAGCTAAAATGGATACAAAAATGGATTATGCCATTAACATTGATGTACCGGATGAGAACATTGTAAGAAGAATGTCTGGTAGAAGAGCTTGTGTTAAGTGTGGTGCCACATATCACTTGAAATACAGTGCTCCAAAAAAAGAGAATGTATGTGATACCTGTGAAGGGGAACTCATCATTCGCGATGATGACCAGCCAGAAACGGTACAAAAAAGATTAAGTGTTTATCACAAGCAAACTCGTCCATTAATAGACTATTATCAAGGTAAAAATATTCTTATTACTGTTGATGGTACAGTTGATATTGATAAAGTGACTGAGAGTATTATTGATATTTTAGGAGCGTAAGTTTATGTCAATTATGATAAAGACTGACGAAGAAATTGTATTGATGAGAAAAGCAGGTAAGATTGTTGCAGGAGCCCACGAGCTTCTTGAATCAATGGTTCAACCTGGTGTTTCCACTTATGACTTGGATAAAGCTGCAAAAGACTTTATCTTAAGCCATGATGCCATACCATCTTTTAAAGACTATGGTGGATTTCCCGCTAACATCTGTACTTCCGTTAATGAAGAAGTGGTACATGGGATTCCTTCTAAAAAACGTTTATTAAAAGAAGGGGATATCATCAGCATTGATATTGGTGCACTCTATAAGGGGTATCATGGCGATGCTGCTAGGACCCATGGTGTTGGAGAAATAAGTGATCATGCAAGGAAACTCATTGACGTCACGAAGCAAAGCTTTTTTGAAGGCATTAAATTTGCTTTAGAAGGCAATCATCTACATGAGATATCATCTGCTATTCAGAAATATGTAGAAGCACATGGTTATTCTGTTGTTAGGGACTTAGTGGGACACGGAATTGGACGTCAATTACATGAAGAACCTCAGATTCCAAACTTTAAAGTAATAGGAAGAGGTCCGAGACTTCGCTCAGGTATGGCACTTGCCATTGAACCTATGATAAATATGGGAAGATCAGAAGTAAGGTGGTTATCAGACAATTGGACAGTTGTTACCATAGATGGTGCATTATCTGCTCATTATGAGAATACAATTCTTATAACAGATGATGGACATGAACTTCTGACAGTCTAAGGCTAGGGGTGATACTATGCATGAATTACAATATGGTCAAATAGTAAAATCAAAAGCTGGTCGAGATAAAGACAGAATATTTATCGTCGTGGATGTACAAGGTGAATTTGCCTTATTAGCTGATGGGCAATTAAGACGTGTTGAAGACCCTAAGCGAAAGAAAATGAAGCATATACAACCGACAAAAAAAATCATTGAAGAGCTGAGTGATAAGCTTTCAAGAGATAAAAAGGTTACCAATATAGAAATTAGAAGGCATTTAGCTATTTACCAAGTGAATGATGATACGTTAAAACGTGGAGGAGGTTGAAAAAATGTCTAAAAAGGATGTCATTGAAGTAGAAGGTGTTGTACTCGAGAAATTACCTAATGCTATGTTCCAAGTAGAACTTGAAAATGGACACAAGATCTTAGCACATATCAGTGGAAAGTTAAGAATGAATTATATCAGAATCTTACCTGGAGATAAGGTAACGGTTGAACTTTCTCCATATGATTTAACAAAAGGTAGAATTATTTGGAGAGACAAATAAGAGAATAGCATCATTTTTCTCGCCAATAAGAAACCCGTTCACTTAGTAAAAAAGCATAAGAACAATTGTTATTGTTTATGAGAGGAATAAACAAGCATTGTTTTAGGAAGGAGCGATAGGGATGAAAGTAAGAGCATCTGTAAAACCTATTTGTGAAAAATGCAAGGTCATCAAAAGAAAAGGTAGAGTTCGTGTGATCTGCGAAAATCCTAAGCACAAGCAAAAGCAAGGCTAATGGATAAAAAATCCATATTTATGTATGAAGTCTATAACTTTTGTTAAAAATCTAAAAAAGTGTTGCATCCGTAATGATTATAGTATATAATTGTTAATTGTGATATTATGCACCATATTGAGGTAGTTTAGCTAAAATTAATGTGGTCTAAGCTTCCTATATAACGTGTGAAATACGGTTTCACACGCTTGTTGTGACTTTATTCTGATAAGAATATAAGTCATAACACTTAATTTGAATTACATTCTCAAGATTTAACCCTCATTTCATCTTGAGAAGTAAGATATAGCGGCTGATTAATGACTCACCTGGATGTGTTGTTCAAGGGGTCACTAATTGATGAAGAAAATCCATTAAATGATTCTCACTAAATCATTTAATATTATCTATCAATAATGGAATAAATAGAACCTGGCATATTTCACCGCTGCAAGTCTTTATTTATTTCTATCTTTAAATTGGAGGTGTAATGTACACATGGCTCGTATTGCTGGTGTTGACTTACCAAGAGAAAAGCGTGTAGAGATTGGTCTTACTTATATCTATGGTATTGGTAGAGCAAGTTCTAATCGTATATTAAAAGAAGCGGGTATTAATCCAGATACAAGGGTAAGAGATTTAACAGACGAAGAGACAGCTAAGATTCGTGAGATTATCGATAACTCTCAAATGGTTGAAGGTGATCTTAGAAGAGAAAGAGCATTAAACATTAAGCGTTTAATGGAAATCGGATGTTATCGTGGTATCCGTCATAGAAGAGGTCTGCCTTGTCGAGGTCAGAAAACGAAAACAAATGCTCGTACAAGAAAAGGACCTAAGAGAACAGTAGCTAATAAGAAAAAATAACCCATAAGGGAGGTTTGATTGATGGCAAAGAAAGTGTCCAGAAAAGGGACCAAAAGACGCGTGAAGAAGCATATAGAGCGTGGACAAGCGCATATCAAATCAACATTTAACAATACCATTGTTACGTTGACTGATGCACAAGGAAATGCCATTTCATGGGCAAGTGCTGGAGGACTTGGTTTCAGAGGATCTAGAAAATCAACTCCTTTTGCGGCTCAGATGGCTGCAGATACAGCTGCGAAAGCAGCAATGATTCACGGTTTGAAAACAGTAGAAGTTTTGGTAAAAGGACCTGGTTCAGGTAGAGAAGCTGCTATTCGAGCGCTTCAAGCTGCTGGTTTAGACGTAACAAGCATTAAAGACGTAACACCAGTGCCACATAATGGATGTCGTCCACCAAAACGTAGAAGAGTATAATTGGCTAGGAGGTGTAATATTAAATGGCAAGATATAGAGGTGCAGTGTGTAGACTTTGCCGTAGAGAAGGTGAAAAACTTTTCTTAAAAGGTGAAAGATGTTATACAGGAAAATGTGCTATAGACCGTAGACCTTATGCTCCTGGAGACCACGGTAAGAGACGTTCTAAGGTTTCTGAATATGGTTTGCAGTTGAGACAAAAGCAAAAAGCAAAAAGAATCTATGGTGTTTTAGAAACACAATTTAGAAACTACTTTGCTGAAGCAGATAGAAAAAAAGGCATTACAGGTGAAAACTTACTGATATTATTAGAGTCACGTTTGGACAATGCCGTATATAGAGCTGGTCTTGGACGTTCAAGAACAGAGGCTAGACAAGTGGTTCGTCATAATCATATTACAGTTAATGGTAAGAAAGTGAACATTCCATCTTACTTAGTAAAGCCAGGCGATGTAATAGAAGTAAAAGAGAAATCTTTAAGTATTCAAAGATTTAAAGATATTGTTGAGACTACAGGCTCAAGAATTGTTCCAGAATGGTTAGATGTAGATATCGAGAACAAGGTAATCAAAATAGTATCTCTTCCAACAAGAGAGCAAATTGATTCAAATATCGAAGAGACACTAATCGTCGAGTTATATTCAAAATAATAGGTTTCTAGCATAAGCTAGATTCTCTATACGACGTGTATAACAGTCAAGGAAAAGTGCACGATTATTTGACTTGATGTTTACTACCCTCAGAAGCAAGGACATCGCGCATCAAGCGCTAGAGTCTACATAGGAAAGGTATTTATACAGGTATAAATTCCTATGGTAATACAATGAAAACAAGGAGGGTCATTGAATGTTTGATTTTGAAAAACCTAAAATAGATATTGTTGAGATAGCTGAAGATAATCGATATGGACGTTTTGTGATAGAACCTCTTGAAAGAGGTTATGGAACAACTCTAGGGAATTCCCTACGTCGTATTATGTTATCATCTTTACCTGGTGCTGCCATTAGTAGTGTTAAAATTGAAGGTGTGTTACACGAATTTTCTTCAATTCCAGGTGTCAAAGAAGATGTAGCAGAAGTGATTATGAATCTCAAAAACTTATCTATTAAGAATAATAGTGATAGCCCAGAGCCAAAGGTAGCGTATATTGAGTTTGAAGGTGAAGGTATCGTAACTGCTGCTGACATACAAGCAGATCCTGATATTGAAATCGTTAATCCTGACTTGCCAATTGCTACGCTTAGTGGTGGTGCAGACAGTAAACTCTTTATGGAGCTTACCATTACGAAGGGCAGAGGTTACATTAGTGCTGACAAGAATAAATCAGAGGATCAACCAATTGGTGTCATTCCAGTGGATTCCATTTATACACCAGTAGAGAGAGTTAATATCATTGTTGAGAATACCCGTGTAGGGCAAATCACAGACTATGATAAATTAACCCTTGAAGTATGGACTAATGGTACGTTATCTCCTGATGAAGCTGTAAGTTTAGCAGCAAAGGTACTTAGTGAACATTTAAATCTATTCATTGATTTATCTGAGAATGCTAAGAACGCTGAAGTTATGGTTGAAAAAGAAGATGATGAAAAAGAAAAAGTGCTTGAAATGAGCATTGATGAACTGGAATTATCTGTTCGTTCTTATAATTGTTTAAAGCGTGCAGGTATTAACACCGTTGAAGAGCTTACAAATAGAACATCGGAAGATATGATGAAAGTGCGTAATCTCGGTCGTAAATCATTAGAGGAAGTACTAGCGAAATTAAAAGAATTAGGTTTAGCATTAAAACCTAGTGATGAGTAAATAACGTATATTTTTAAATATATCGATCGTAGTGATATCTTTAATAAGTTGCTATAGCCCTTAAGGTTTGGAATGACTTATGGTAGTAGCATCTGGGAAAAGGAGGTTAAGCAAAGATGGCAGGATACAGAAAGCTTGGCAGAACTTCTTCACAAAGAAAAGCTTTACTGAGAAACCAAGTGACTAACTTGATTTATCATGGTAAAATTACAACAACTGTAAGTAAAGCGAAAGAAGTTCGTAAAATTGCTGAAAAACTTATAGCTCTATCCGTTAAGGAAAGAGATAATTATGAAACAGTAACTGTTACTCAAAAAGTACCTAAAAAGACTGCTGATGGTAAGCGTGTAAAAGAAGTCGTTGATGGTAAGAAAGTGACTCAATTTGAGAACGTTGAGAAGACAGTTAAAAAAGATAGTGCAACAAGATTACATGCACGTAGACAAATACTTAAGGTATTATATCCAGTAAAAGAAGTGCCTGCAAAGAATGCTGGTAAAAAAGCAAACACAAAGCAAGTGAATTTAGTGGATAAGTTATTTGATGAAATTGCTCCTAAGTATGCAGACCGTAATGGTGGTTATACAAGAATCATTAAGATGGGACCTCGTAGAGGTGACGGTGCTGAGGAAGTAATTATTGAATTAGTGTAGATTTATATTTAGCTAATTAGGATAGGGATTAAGGCAGTAGTGGCTTAATCCCTTATTTTAGATTGTCGTTTGGGGATAGAATGGTGTTTTGTTTGTTAGTGTGGGGATAGATAGGATTGGTGAGATGAGTTTTAGGGGAGTGCAAGACGTTCGTAGCTAACTAACTATATACAAAACAGTTCATGTTAAATATTTCAAGAAAAACTAAGTTCATTTCGATAGATTTTACTAAACCTTAAAACTCCCTTCGGTCAGACAATTAAGGTTCTTAACGTAAAATATATCTTCATTCACTAAGATTTTCTAAGAAATATTTAAACATCACTTTTTTTGTATATAGTTAGTCAGCTACTGGGCTACGTTATGTAAAAGTGGCTTAATGAGTTATGTGGTTTTAATGGGTTACATTGAAATTGATTTGGTCATTGTAGAACATAATGGGTGATTTATAAATAATGTTAAATTGTTATTTGGATTTGAGGATTTGGGGATATGTGAATGATAATGATGTAGGTATTTAAGTTTAATAAAAGGAAAATTAAGTGGTAATGATGTGAGTGGTAGGGGCTTTTATTGCTTATTGCTAAGGGATTATACTTAATGGACTAAATTAAATAATGATTGTATCTTTTATTGTACCGATGTATAGTAGAATAGATAATTATAATAAATGGATGAACATACTGCGTTAGGTGGTGTTTGATAAGATGGAAATGATACGTTCTAGGGGTTTGGTTTATGAGTACCATACCCATGATGATCTTGGTGAGTTGGCTTTTAAGAAGAAGGCTCTTGACCAGGTGGATATGGAGATTAATGAGGGTGAGTTTGTGGTGATTCTTGGGCATAATGGTTCGGGGAAGTCGACCATGGCGAAGCATTTGAATGCTTTGTTGTTACCTACAGAGGGGACTTTGTGGGTGAAGGGGATGGATACGAGTAATCCGGAGGATGTTTGGCATATTAGGCAGGCTGCGGGGATGGTGTTTCAGAATCCGGATAATCAGATTATTGCTACGGTGGTTGAGGAAGATGTGGCTTTTGGGCCTGAGAATATTGGGACTCCGCCTGTTAAGATTAGGAAGAGGGTAGATGAGGCGTTAGATACGGTAGATATGAAGATGTATCGGACGCATTCGCCTAATAAGCTATCGGGTGGTCAGAAACAGCGTATTGCTATAGCAGGTGTGCTTGCCATGCGGCCTGAGTGTATTATATTGGATGAGCCTACGGCTATGTTGGATCCTTCTGGTAGGAAGGAAGTCATTGATACGGTTAAGCGATTGAATAAAGAAGAGGGTATAACGATTATTCTCATTACCCATTATATGGAAGAAGCTATAGAGGCGGATCGTATTTATGTGATGGATGAAGGAAAGATTGCCATGCAAGGGAAACCGGAAGATGTTTTTGTACGCGTGGATAAGATGAAGGCACTTGGATTGGATGTGCCTCAAGTAACAGAGCTGACGTATATGCTAAGGAAACAGGGATTTGAGATTCCTGCTAATATACTTAATGTAAAGGAAATGGTTGATGCCTTATGTCAATTAAAATAGAGAACTTGAGTTATGTATACAGTGAAGGAACGCCATTTGAAAAGAAAGCACTTGATGGGGTTACCTTAGAGATAGATAATGGAGAATTTGTTGGGCTTATTGGTCATACAGGTTCAGGTAAATCTACGCTGATTCAGCACTTTAACGGGCTTTTTAAACCTTCTGAAGGCAATGTGTATGTGCAGGGTGAGGATATACATGGAGAAGACGTGAAACTAAGTGATATCAGACAGAAAGTGGGGCTTGTGTTTCAGTATCCAGAGCATCAGCTGTTTGAAATGACAGTATACAAGGATGTATCCTTTGGGCCTGTAAACATGGGGCTTAATGCTTCAGAAGTGGATAGTCGTGTGAAAGAAGCCCTTCATATTGTTGGGTTATCGGAAGAGGTTTATGAGAAGTCTCCTTTTGAGCTGTCTGGAGGTCAGAAGCGGCGGGTAGCTATAGCAGGAGTTTTAGCCATGAAGCCTGATGTCTTGATATTGGATGAACCTACTGCAGGGTTAGATCCTAGAGGTCGGGATGAAATTCTAGAAGAAATTAAGAAGCTCCATGATGAATTAGGGATTACGGTTATTCTTGTGTCCCACAGCATGGAAGATATTGGTAAATATGTGGATCGTATCATTGTTATGGACAGAGGTCACATCAAGTATGATGATGCACCAAAAAAAGTTTTTCAGCACATTGAGTCATTGGAAAAAATGGGGCTAGGTGTGCCTCAAGTGACCTACCTGATGCGGGAACTGACAGATAAAGGTTATCATGTCTCTCCTGAAGTCACAACGATTAAAGAGGCATATGACGAACTTATGAAGATGCTAGGTAAGGGTGTGAACTTATGATAAGAGACATAACAATTGGTCAGTATTATCCTGTTGATTCCTATATTCATCGATTGGACCCACGTATGAAGTTACTGTGTACGTTGGGATTTATTATATCCTTATTTTTAACCAATAGCTTTTGGGGATATTTAACAGCTTTTGTTTTTTTAACCCTCGTGATACGTATTTCTAAAGTGCCATTAAAATTTATGTTAAAAGGCCTGCGATCTATATTTATCATTATTATACTCACCGTGGTACTAAATGTGTTTTTCACTAGGGGTGAACATTTGGTGCTTGAGCTTGGGCGGGTTAAAATATATCAAGAAGGGTTAATTTATGCCGCTTTTATGGCAGCCAGATTGATTTTCCTGATTATTGGGTCATCCATTTTGACTTTAACAACGTCTCCTATTCAATTAACTGATGGGATAGAGCATGCTTTAAATCCTCTAAAGAAGATTAAGATACCAGCTCATGAGATAGCCATGATGATGACCATTGCTCTAAGATTTATTCCCATACTCTTAGAGGAGACAGATAAAATTATGAAAGCTCAGATGGCAAGAGGAGCAGATTTTGAATCCGGTGGCATTCTCAAAAGGGCAAAGAGTCTAATACCTTTACTCGTGCCGTTATTTATATCTGCCTTTAGACGTGCAGATGATTTGGCACTTGCCATGGAAGCGAGATGTTATCGTGGTGGTGAAGGGCGAACCAGGATGAAACAATTACAGTATTCCAAGTATGATGCAGTAGCTATAACCTTAATGGTAACGTACATTGTTGTTATGATTATTTTATAAACATAAGTTGACATAATTACAAATGAGGAATTGTGTCTATAATGAAAATGAGTGCATGTACTAGTAGTTATGGATATTGTGATAAACAAGATTTTAAAAAGGTATTCACAGTAAAGACTGGTGATTGGATGAAAAAGATTAAGTTAACAATGGCATATGATGGAAGCAATTACTGTGGTTGGCAGATTCAAAATAATGCTGTGACCGTACAACAGAAAATTCAAGAAGCCTGTCATAAATTGTTTTCCCGGGAAATAAAATGTGTAGGAGCAAGTCGAACGGACACAGGTGTTCATGCTTTAGGACAAGTTGCTGTCATAGAAGTGGATACCACCATACCAGATGATCGTATACCTTATGCACTGAACGCTTATTTACCGAATGATATCGTTATCACCCATGCTCAGGAAGTACCAGAGGATTTTCACCCAAGGTATCAAGCAATAGATAAAACCTATGTGTATAAAATCTATAATGGACCATTTCCAGTGCCTCAATATACCCGATATGCGTATTTTTACCCTAAGTCATTACATGTAGATAAGATGCAGACAGGTGCTCAGTACCTCATTGGTAGACATGATTTCAAAGCTTTTTGTTCAGCAGGAAGCAGCGTGAAGTCAACAGTTCGTGAAATCTATCAATGTGATGTTGCCACTTATAATGGGTGTATTCATATAACCATCAAGGGTAATGGCTTTCTATATAACATGGTTCGCATCATTGTTGGGACACTATTAGATATTGGACTGGGTAAAAGAGAACCAGACAGCATGCAATCGATTATAGCGTCACTAAATCGTGAGCAAGCAGGTGTGACAGCTCCAGCCAAAGGGTTAACATTAGCTGCCATTCAATATGCATAATGGATAACATAAGAGAAGCTATGAATAAGATGATGAAGAAAATAAAGAAACTAAATAAAAAGATGAAGCAATAAGAGGGTTATTAACAAACATAACAACGTTGAAGGGATTGTTAAGGAGGCGATTAGTGTGCGATATAAAATAATGTTTTTTTTCGTGGCACTGTTAAGTTTAGGGTTTTTGACACAAGATGTATATGGGGCTTCACCCAATGATCAATATGAAGAAACAGATGAGATTATACCGGGAAAAGTACTAGCCATACTAAGAGATGAACAAGAAGTATTAGAAACATCTGGTGGCGATTACATACAAAAAATACAGGTCCTTAAAGTAAAACTTTTAAAAGGACCAGATAAGGGTCAGTTAATCGAAGTATACAATACCACAGATGGTATCATGGGAACCAGTTTAGATGCAAAAGTGGGAGACGAATTGTATTGCCGGATTGAAAGAGATGAAAAAGGCAATATAGTACGTGGCTATATTGATAAGGTAAAACGGGACCGGTATCTTATTTTGCTGGTTGTGATATTTATTCTACTCACATTAGGGATTGGTCGTCTACAAGGACTTAAAACCTTGATTACACTGGGTATTACCATTGTAGGTGTCTACTATATGTTACGGGGCATTATTAATGGGCAAGATCCAATCCTTATATCAATCCTTGTATCACTTGTGGTAACCATCATCACCATGTTTATTATTGGTGGTTTTAACCGTAAGGCTATATCGGCTATAATAGGCACATTATCAGGGGTCCTTATTGCAGGAATCATTGCATTAATCGTTGGCTATTATGGTAGTTTATCAGGTCTTGGGACAACAGAAGCCCAGATGCTGTTATTTGCCACAGATACGTTGCAATTGGATTTTAAAGGCATCTTATTTGCCAGTATTTTATTAGGGACACTTGGTGCGGTAATGGATGTTTGTATGTCCATATCCTCATCCATTACAGAATTAAAATCAAATAATCCTCTCATGTCCGTTGGTCAATTATTCAAATCAGGTATGAACATTGGAAAAGATGTGATGGGCACCATGTCCAATACACTTATATTAGCTTATGCTGGTACGTCCTTATGTCTCATGTTGTTATTTATGGTGAATGACATGTCTTTTGCACATATTATCAATATGGATCAAATATCCACAGAAATTGTAAGAGCCATGGCAGGAACCATCGGACTGATTATATCCATACCTATTACGGCAATTGTATCAGCATTACTTGCTAAAACAGACTATGATGCCATGTAACAATATGTCTCTTTTAAGGCATTGATGATGGGGTTCTGCTGCCATTATTTACATGATTATAATGGTTTTATGGAGAAATATCTATCTGCCATTCAAGATAACCTATTGAATAGGCTATAATTAAAGGAATTTATTAAAAATCACTTGACACACCTGGCTGGTTGTACTATAATATTGTAGCGTGAGTTGTAAATTGAAATCCAATAGCCCCGGGTTTTAAAATACATGAGAAAATGAACTGAATAAGGAGGGAACTCGATGAAAACTTTTATGGCAAAAGCTGAAACAGTTGAGAGAAAATGGTATATCGTTGATGCTGAAGGTCACACATTAGGACGTTTAACATCAGAAGTAGCGAAAGTATTAATCGGAAAGCATAAGCCTGTCTATACACCACATGTTGATACTGGCGATCACGTTATTATCATTAATGCAGATAAAGTTGTGTTAACTGGTAAGAAATTAGAGCAGAAATTATATAGATGGCACACTGGACATCCAGGTGGATTAAAAGAGGTTCCATATAAAGAAATGATGAAAAACAAACCTGAAGAAGTTGTTATGCATGCAGTAAAAGGTATGCTTCCAAAGAACAAATTAGGTAGCAAAATGCTTAAGAAGTTACGTGTATATAGAGGTACTGAGCATAACCATGCAGCTCAAAAACCTGAAGTATTAGAAATTAAATACTAGTGTTCCATACTGAAAGGAGGAATAGAATTGGCTGAATTAAAATATTACGGTACAGGTCGTAGAAAGCATAGTGTAGCAAGAGTTTACTTAGTTCCTGGAACAGGTAAAATTACGATTAATAAAAGAGATATAGATGATTACTGTGGTTATGAAACATTAAAAGTAACCATTCGCCAGCCTTTAGCATTAACACATACAGCAGATAAGTTTGATGTGCTTGTTAACGTGCACGGTGGTGGATTCACAGGTCAAGCAGGTGCTATTCGTCATGGTATCTCAAGAGCATTATTACAAGCAGATGATGAATTCCGTCCAGCTCTTAAAAAAGCAGGTTTCTTAACAAGAGACCCAAGAATGAAGGAAAGAAAGAAATACGGACTCAAGGCTGCAAGACGTGCACCTCAGTTCTCAAAGAGATAATTTATTTCAAATTACAATCCCTCAGACAGTCATGTTTGAGGGATTTTTACATGAATAAAAATAAACAAATAATAGGAATAAAAACCAGTTTATAAGAAAGATCAATTTCTATCATGCTAGACAAGCAAACACAAGAGTAGTAATATAGGGTTGTAGCTATCGGGAATAAAGTAGAGATGTTATCGTAAGTAAAGGTAAATGAGTAAACTCTTTTAAGGTAAGCGTTATTTTTGAGAGTAGGGTGGAGGGAATAGATGAATAAACAATTGATACTATTAGTGATCATTATAATAAGTCTTTGTGGGTGTACATATAGTAAAGAACAGCATAAAAGTAATCCTGATGATGAAGGAAATACACATAGCATTGAAAAAGAGATGAATGAGCTTTCATCCGCAGAAGACCATTTAGATAATAATAATCATGATGTTGAGCTTAACAATCAATTAGCTTCAGAAAATGAAGATGCTGAAGTGGCCTTTAATGCTGAAAAAACAGTAGAGGAAACCCCAATAATAGATGGTATGAAAGGTGAAAAAGACAATAGTGACGTTCCAATACAGGATAAGGGTTTAAATAAAGATGAAGCATCAAATAAAAAAGAATTGGAGCCACTTCAGGTTAAGATTCACCTAAACACTCAGAATGAAAACAGCAATATACAATTGCCCAATACATGTAAAATAACGGGTTCACATTGGTCTGATAAACTACTAGTAGAAATTACCCCAAAGAACAATGTTGAACTATCTAAAGAACTTTTAAATACATTAGATGATTTGTATATGTATGCCAACTGCGTAATTGAAAACAATACACTTCAAATGTTAGTTCCCATAGACGATGCATTTGAGTTTAAAAGTGAAGATTTGAATATCGTTGGGTACTCATTAGTAGAAGACGTCTTAATAGAATCTGGTTATAGTAAAATGAAATATGATATTATACGATATAACAAAGAACATACCCAAGAATTATTTTATACGGGTGATATAGTAGATGATTATCTGAATGTGGATATTATATTTGAAGAAGCTCAGAATCAAGAAGCAATTGAAGCTGCACTATTGGATAATTTAGTTGGATTAGAAAGTGAAAGCCAGTTGCCAGACGTTCAATTTACATGGCAAGATCAATACATATTAAACATGTATATAACCAATATGGCTGAAGGAATAGATTACGCTATTAATTTTAATGGGTTTATCCAATTAAATGGTGCCATTTACTATGAGGTTATTCATCATTACCAAGGATTTGATGGTTTGTATCATTATACTTATCCTGAAATATATGGATTTCATAAGTTGCCCAAACAGAGCATTATTGATTTTAACCTTAATACCTTACAAGAAGAACAAATTGGAATGATTAAACATTATTGTTTTAGTATTGGTCAAATATGGAAGGCATCTAATAAATTGATAGTGGGTATACAAGGTGAATGGGGGTATTATACCTTTATTTATGATTATGTGCATCATCAATTGATGAGTGAAGACGCTTTATATGTCTTTAACTATGAAGATGTAAGAAAAAGAGACAAATACGCGTATATCTTACTAGAATCAAATCTGATGAAAATAGACATGGAAACATTGGAGGTTGTTAGCAAGGTAGATAATAACACATTGGATATAGACGTGATTAAGTATAATGAACATACAAATCAGTTAATTGGGTTACGTTATAATTACGATAAAGAGTCGTCTTATCTTATGTTGATAGATGAAAACTTAAATACTATAAGTGAGATAGCTATTAAGTATAAACCATTAATTGGGTTTCTAGCTTACTACGAATTATATTGGGTTGATGATGAACATGTAGCTATTGCAGGTGGAGAAAAACATGCCATCAATACCTATATCTATAATATAAAATCAGGTAAGCAGATAAATGTTATAACAAATGAAAAGATAGTATCCATTTCACCTCATTATCAATATATGATTTTTTCAGACTTAAAATCCAATACACTGAAAGTTAGAAATATCAAGCATGAAGTTATAGCAGAAATAACGGTAAAAAAAGATTTTACAATTCCATTATATCAGTACTATGATTTTTGGCATGATCAATATTTTTACTTGCATGTAGGTGATACAAATAAAATGCTTATCATGGAGATGGAATCATTGACGAGTAAATATGTTGAGCTGCCTTATGAAAGAGCTGCTATTTTAGAAATTGTTGATGAAACAACAATTAGGCTTGTAACCAATACAGATAGCATGACAAAGAGTTCATGTATTGACTGGTAAGAGAAGATGTGTCCCTCAATCATTCGTGGTTGAGGGGCTTTTTTTGTTTTATATGAAAATCCTTGATGTTGCGTGTGAAATTGAAGTGTTTCCATATGCGTCAAGGACTTTCTATACGAAGCAACTTGCTTAGCAAGACGAGATTAGTCGCTTTGTTAAGAACAGATTAGACGAATATTATAGCGCTAAAAAATATAATTAGATACATCATATCCAGATATACCCTATTAATTTCAAGTTATTTCATAAATATTGTCGTCTGATGAAACTTTTAGCCTGTTCATGTTATCTAACTAATAGACATTAATTTATAATAAGAAACATGGGAGGATGAATGATGATGGGTTATAAAAAAAGAGTAAGGATTGGTCTGCTATTCATGCTATTGCTAAGCATAGCAGCTGGGTGTTCCTCAAAAAAAGAGGATGACGTAAAAGATTTTGATATGCAAAAGCTTGCAGACCAATTACAGGAGGAACTAGGATTCGAGGCATTAATAAAAGCAGAAGAGGCCGTTGTATTTGATTTATATCCTCTGGAAAAAGAGGATGTGGATGCTTACTTGGTGTATGTCAGTTCTGGTGCCACCACGGAGGAAATAGCCATATTTAAAGCTCGTGAAAAGGACAAGGTTGAAGATATGATGGCATCCATTCAAACCAGAATCGCAGACCAAGAAGAGTCTTTTGCTACATATCGGCCAGAAGAATTAACACGCTTAGAAAATAAACGGATTGAGCAACGTGGGCAATATGTGATCTTATGTATCTCTAATAATCCAGATAAAGCATTAGACGTTATTGATAATGTCATTGGGTAGACATAGAGGGGAAGATGACATGACGTATAAAAAAAGAAGACAAAATAAAATAATAAAAAACATCCTATACATACTTAAGTGGATTTTACTGTTGCCTTGTATCCTGGTAGATTATCTTATTTGTTCTATTATTAGATTGAAAAGAAGGCGGTGCCCACATAACAAACAAGCAATGTTCATCGGTATAGGTATCCTAGTATTGAGTTGTGCCATGGTTTATTACATGTCAGGTAATGTTTTTTTTGGTATGCATAAAGAGAACAGTGTACCATCTGTAAGTGCTCATGAAGATAGCCACAATGATAAGCCCATGGATATGAAGAAAAAGGAATATGGTATACAGATAGGAGTAGATAAACCTTACAATCTGTTTATGCATGATATGGCAACACAACATAAGGAACTGACCAGTAGCACCTTTACAGATAGTCCAACAGATGCTCTGAATCAAGAGGTTAAGACCAATGATATGACTGTTAAAGAAAATCAGTCTATAGATGACAATTTTTTTCAAAAGACATTATTCATAGGTAATTCAAGAACCAAGGGTCTTTATCTGGCTTCTGCACCAAAAGGGGCTACCTTTTATGCCCATGAGGGATTATTGGTGAATAATGCTTTGACCAAAACATTTATTAAGCAGAAGGACAACCAGTTAAAAATATCTATACCAGAGGCTCTTAGTAAACAGTCATTTGACAAGGTGTATCTGATGTTTGGCACCAATGAACTGGGTTGGGTATCTCTGGATACATTCATAAACTACTACCAAGATATCATAGACACCGTACAACAACACAATGAAGATGCCACCATTTATGTACAAGCTATTTTACCTGTATCGGAAAAGAAATCAGAATCAACGACCATATATACCAATGATAATATTGTGAGATTCAATGAGAAAATAATGACCATGTGTAAGGAGGAGAACATACATTATCTGGATACATGGGCAAGCGTCGCTAACGATAAAGGGGTCTTACCAGATGAGGCATCAACAGATGGCATTCATCTAAATAAGACCTATACAGAAATATGGCTTGATTATATTAGAAGGCATACAATCCAAGAAACATCAATTAAAATGAAGGACAGAATGAAGCATGGTATTTAGCAGTATTACGTTTATCTTTTACTTTTTACCTGTGGTACTGATGTTATATGTTATGGTACCTAAAAAAATGCGTAACCTTATCTTGTTTATGGTGAGCTTATTTTTTTATGCTTGGGGTGAACCCAAATATATTCTCATCATGTTGTTTTCTACCATGGTCGACTATACCAATGGCATAGTCATTGATAGGGCATTACAAAGAAATCAACAAACAAGAGGGAAGTTATTCTTAGCTCTATCCATGGTCATCAATATCGGATTACTAGGCGTATTTAAATATGGAAACTTTTTGATACATAATATGAATACTATTTTTGATTTATCCCTACATGCTCTAGATGTTGCATTACCCATTGGGATATCTTTCTACACATTTCAAACCATGTCCTATACCATTGATGTGTATAGAAGAAAAGTACCCGTACAAAAAAATATCATTGCCTTCGGCACTTACGTGACCCTCTTCCCTCAGTTAATCGCCGGCCCTATTGTTACCTATAGCAGTATTGCGAAACAAATGGTTGATCGAAAGGTGACCATTGAAACATTTTCTGACGGGGTTAGGCGCTTTATTATCGGTCTCGCTAAAAAAGTTCTCTTAGCTAATAACATTGGGTATCTGTTTGATACCATCCCCAATAGTCACTTACAAGAATTATCTGTAGCAACGGCTTGGCTTGGAATGATAGCTTATACCTTTCAAATATACTTTGACTTTTCAGGTTACTCGGATATGGCTATTGGCCTTGGGAAGATGTTCGGTTTTCATTTTAATGAGAATTTCAATTACCCCTATGTGTCTAGAAGTATAACCGAATTCTGGACAAGATGGCATATATCCCTTAGCTCATGGTTTCGTGAATATGTGTATATTCCTCTTGGGGGCAATAGAAAGGGATTCAGAATTCAAATGAGAAACATGGTCATTGTGTGGATGTTAACAGGCATTTGGCATGGTGCTTCTTGGAATTTTATTATCTGGGGAATCTATTATGCCATCTTGTTAATCATTGAAAAACGATGGTTATTAGGTGTACTTCGTCGATTACCAAAGGTATGTTCACATCTATACACCATGTTGTTTGTCATACTGGGTTGGGCTATTTTTGCCTTCGATGACTGGCGGGTATTGAGTCAATATCTGCAAGGGATGTTTGGTATGCACCATCATGGCATTGTGGATCATGATTTTATCTATTACATGGCATCGTATAACAAGTTGATAGCTGTATTGTGCATGGCATCCACAAGCTATCCTAGACGTGTGGTTCAGCAGCTGTTTTTTCATACCCGCAGTTCCATATGCTGTGTTTTGGTGGAACCAATAGGCTTGGGAATGATGTTTATACTATCCATTGCCAATATTGTCAATGCATCTTATAACCCATTTCTGTACTTTAGGTTCTAACGAAAGGAGGTCTATATGAAGCAAGCTATAAGCAATTGGATAGTCAGCATCATGTTTATTACAATCATTTTCAGTTTATCCCTAGCTACCCTGCTAAGTGACAAGAAGCTTTTCTCAGAAGAAGAAAACAGGTTTTTGAAACCATTGCCACAATTAACCTATGACCAATTCGTACATAATAACTTGACAAGGGCATATGATACCTATCTGAATGATCATTTTATCCATCGGTATCAATGGGTGAGGTTGAAGGTCACGACAGATTATCTTATGGGGCGCAAAGAACATAACGGTATCTATCTATCCACAAAATATTTGGTTGAAAATGTTAAGGATAAAGGCAAATACTACAGTGACGACAACATACACCAGATGATTCAATTCTCTAAGAATGTGCCTGAGTCATCGGCTGTTTATTTTATGTTGATTCCATCAGCTTCTGCCATACAATCCTATAAAGTGCCTCCCAATGCACATACCTTTAATCAATGGGCATTTATACAACAAACATATGGTCAGACAGAGCCTTACATGAACAATATAGGTATATACGATGATTTACTGTCCTATAAACATGACTATATTTATTATCAAACAGACCACCACTGGACAATGGATGGCGCTTATATTGCATATAAGAGAATGGCTCAGGTCATGGATTTCACACCAGTTCCTTATGAAGATTTGGATGTAAAAACAGTGTCAAAGGATTTTAAAGGGTCACTGCATACCAAGAGTGGTTTTGATCATGTTCAATCCGATGTAATGAAGGCCATTGACCATGATAACATTGATGAATTTATCGTATACAATGGAGAGAATAAACAAACCCATGAAGGTATATATTTTGAAGCGTATCTTACAAAAAAAGATAAATATACCTATTTCTTAGGTATAAACCAGCCTAAAGTTACCATCAAAACCAAAACACCTTCTGATAGACAGTTACTTATATTTAAAGACTCCTATGCTCATTGTCTCGTGCCGTTCTTAACCTATACTTATGATAAGATTACCCTCATTGATATGCGTTATGTAAATTCAGATATCTTAAGTGATTTACAGTTATCAGACTACAATGACATCCTATTTATGTACAGTATTGATGTGATTCTAAATACCAAGAACACTTCAAAACTAACGTACATGTATAAATCTGCAAAAATGGGTGATGAGTAACCTGCAATTTATGTCGTAATGTAGGGTAGAAAGATGGATGCAATTTAAATAAAATAATGGTAATTGATTACCAAAGTGTTATATAAAAATACCAATATGCCGATATAGTATAGAGATAATTTACATCTAATAACAAATTATGGGATAAAAGTCTCAAAAGAAACAATATATTTGCATAAACATGCATAAGATAGTATAATGTAGTAAAATGTAAATTATGGAAATTTCTATGAGAGGGTAGGTGTTTTTAAGTGAAGCAGAAACGTAAGCCGCCAAAGCTAAAGTTCGCGAAAAAAACAAAAAAAGTGAAAGAGCCAAAAGTAAAGAAAATCACTAAATCTTCTAAAAAAACAATGAAAAAAGTAAAAGAGAAAAAAGAGAAACGCACACGGGATATGAAGGATGTTACAAACTATGATAAAGCTATTCAGGAAAGATTACCTCTAAAGGTGAAACTCATGCTGTCCCATACTATCATGGCTATCTTACCGATACTCATCGTAGCATTGGTGATCTTATCACAAGTAAGAAAAGGCGTAACCAATCAAGTGGGTAGCCAAAATGAAAAGCTGGTAACCAGCATTAGCATGAATATTAATATGAAACTGGACGAAATGGAGAATATATCCATGGTGATCATGGGCGATGACTCCTTAATGAAAGCAGTTAGTAAGACAGAAGCGGATTATGAAAACTTGTTTGATATGATAAAAGAACGGGAAAGTCTCATTAACGAAAAACTTTTCTCTGTTCATTATTCCAACTACAACATTGAAAACATTTTAATTCTCAAGAGAAATGAAACCATTTCTTCAAAATCAGCCAAAGATCAAATAGAAGAAGGATTTTTTGAAAGCGAAGCCTATGAACAAGTCAATGCAGCAAAGGGCAGAGCAGTATGGTTTAGTAACTTTGGTCAAAATAAAGACAGTGTCTACATCATGCGAAAGCTATCTCGGATGTCAACAGCTGAAGAAATTGGTATATTAGTTATTGAAGTCAAGAAATCCTATATCGCGGAAGCATTTAATCTGTTAGATGATGAAGTGGATGGTTACTTACTCTGTGACCAAGGATTGATTATTGATCACAGCCATAATGAAAACATTGGTGAGAAGTTCGCCGACTTTTCAGAAATTACAAGTAGAATAACCGAAGATAGTAAGGTTGGAGACTTTATGCAAAAAGGTAAGATGACAGCTTATGCCATGAGTAAGAACAATTGGTATTTCGTTGAACAAGTACCGACAAACAAGTTCTTAGGTCTCATCCAATCCATAACAGGGGTTATTGTATGGTTATGTGTCCTTATTTGTGTTTTAGCAGCTATCATCGCCTTTATTGTATCCATGAATATTTCTTATCCTATTCGCTACATTCAAAAGAAAATGAAGCTAGTAGAAGAAGGCGATTTAACAGCAGTATCCAATATAAAAGGTAAACACGATATGGGACAACTCTCCAAGAGTTATAATGCCATGTTAGACAGTACCAAGAAATTAATCCTTAACACCCAAGGTTTAACACAAGTAGTCGCAACAAATTCATCAGAAGTATCCAGCATTGCTCAACATTCAGCGGCAGGCTCCAGAGAAGTCATGGTAGCCGTAGAATCTGTATCACAAGGTGCCATGGAACAAGCAACAGATGCAGAGAGAGCTGCGAGTGTTGTCCAAGCATTAGTAGGCAAAGTAAACGATACTGAAAATTACTTCAACAATGTTGTGGAAGCAACCAACAATACCAAAGAAATTAGTGTTGAAGCAGCAAGTATTATCACGGAGTTAAATGAGAGTACAGCAGAATCCAGTGAGTTATCAGGGCATATCAAATCAGATATCAGTGAACTAGTGGATAAGTTCCAAGAAATACTGAAGATCATTGGATTAATCGATGGTATCAGTGAGCAATCTAATCTATTAGCCCTCAATGCCGCCATAGAAGCAGCACAAGCAGGGGAAGCAGGAAGAGGCTTTGCTGTTGTTGCCGATGAAGTAAGAAAACTTGCCGTACAATCAAAAGACGCCGCTAGAGATATATCAACCATCGTAAAAAAAGTGCATCAAGCAACCAATAAAACAGCCCAAATGATAGAAGATGGCAGCGACATCTACACAAGACAACAACAAGCAGTTCGTAAAACAGATGATGCATTTAACCTTATTGTCTATAACATGGATGCTATAAAAGAAAAAGTTGAACAAGTATTCGCCATGTTATCTGGATTAGAAGAAACCCAGAACGAAGCCATTGACTCCATAACCAGCATCGCATCCATTGCTCAAGAATCAGCCGCAGCCATCGAAGAAGTCTTAGCCACTGGCGAAGAGCAAACATCATCAGCAGAACAATTAGTACAGATGTCCAACGAACTAACAGGCGTTATTCAAGATATGAACAAAAGCCTAGAAGGATTTAAAATCAAATAATCAGTCTACATATACATAAAACAATAACATCTATCATTTAAAAGTTAACGACAAAACAAGAGAAGCTACCCTCAACTATCATGTTAATGTAAAGGAAAATTACCTTTCCAGAAACTATACATGGTACTTGAGACGTAGCTTCTTGTTTTACTTAAAACAAGAGTTGTGAAGTGCAGGCACTATCCCCCGCCCACTCAAACTAGCCAAGTAGGTGAAGGGGTATCACAAATCCGTGATATTTAAATAATTGTTAGAAAACCTTATCCCATGGAAAAATAGCTTCCGTTAAAAAACTTAACATGTTTGACCGAAGGGAGTTTTAAGTTTTAGGAAGCTATTTTTCCAGGGGATATAGATTTTCTTCAATTATTTAACCTGAACAGATTTTTGATACCCCTTCACCTACGAATGTCTTGCACCACACCCAAATTAAAACAAAATATTATGTTTTATGTTCTTCTCCATTGCCTAACCCTCCAAAAATATGATAAAATATGAAAGATAAAAAAGATTAATCATGTTACTTTTACATAAATTACAAATCCCCCCAACACCACAAAGCGAGGTGATTCAAAATGACCCACACACAACAGCAATTACCCTTTACACACTTACACGTACATACTGAATACAGTCTCCTAGACGGATCAAGCAAAATAAAAGAATTAATTGCTATGACAAAAGACTTGGGCATGGATAGCATTGCCATTACAGACCATGGCGTCATGTATGGTGTCATTGATTTTTATAGAGAAGCAATTGCCAATGATATTAAACCCATTATAGGTTGTGAAGTCTACGTTGCAGCCAGGAAACGAACAGACAAGGACCCCCAACTGGACGCATCATCCTATCATTTGGTCTTACTAGCAGAAAACAATACGGGCTACCAAAACTTAATGAAGCTAGTATCCATAGGCTTTGTAGAAGGCTTTTATTATAAACCAAGAATCGACCTGGAACTATTGGAACAATATAATGAAGGTATCATTGCTTTAAGCGCATGCCTAGGTGGTCATGTACAAAATAAGATATTGACAGTCTCTTATGATAAAGCCAAAGAAGTAGCTCTCAATTACCAGCGTATTATGGGCGAAGGCAACTTTTTCTTAGAGCTGCAAGATCATGGCTATAAAGAGCAAAAGCAAGTCAATCAAGAACTTGTGCGTATGAGCAAGGAAACAGGTATTCCACTAGTGGCAACCAATGATATTCATTATACCTATAAAGAAGACCAAGCAGCACATGATATTCTCTTGTGTATTCAAACCAATAAAAAGGTCAATGACGAAGACCGTATGCGCTATAAAGGCGGACAATTCTATCTTAAATCACCAGATGAAATGTACGAGCTGTTCCCTTACGCTAAGGACGCTCTTAAGAATACATATGATATAGCACAACGTTGTCACGTGGATTTTGAATTTGGTGTAACCAAATTACCCAAATATGATATACCTGAAGGCTATGATGCCAGTTCTTATCTTAGAAAACTCTGTACAGAAGGATTGCATGCCCGTTATTCAGACCCAACAGACGACATAAAAGAACGCCTGGAATATGAACTGTCTGTTATTGAAGAAATGGGCTATGTGGATTATTTTCTCATTGTCTGGGATTTTATAAAATATGCCAAGGACCATGATATTATGGTTGGCCCAGGAAGAGGTTCAGCCGCAGGAAGTATTGTAGCCTATGCACTACGGATTACAGATATTGACCCGATTAAATACAACTTGATTTTTGAGCGATTCTTAAACCCAGATCGTGTCAGCATGCCAGATATCGATATTGACTTTTGCTATGAACGGCGTCAAGAAGTCATTGACTATGTGGTAGAAAAATACGGTGAGGAAAAAGTAGCTCAGATTATTACCTTTGGAACAATGGCAGCAAGAGCCGTTATAAGGGATGTAGGTAGAGCCCTTGACTTACCTTATGCTCAAGTGGATAAGGTAGCGAAGATGATACCTTTTGAGTTGGGCATCACCATTGGAAAGGCCCTTAAGATTAATCGTGAACTGGCCGACATCTATAACGAAGACGAGGAAACAAAATACTTATTGGACATGTCCATGCGTTTGGAGGGTCTTCCAAGGCATAGTTCTACCCATGCAGCAGGGGTTGTAATCTGTCAAGAACCTGTTATGGAATATGTACCTCTTAATGCTAACGATGGTGCTATCACCACCCAATTTACCATGACTACCCTAGAAGAATTAGGGCTTCTAAAAATGGATTTCTTAGGCCTTAGAACCCTAACTGTCATTCAAAATGCAGTAAAACTCATTAAACATAGAGGCATTGAGATTGATATCGACCACATGGATTATCATGATGCAGCTGTATATGAGCTGATTGGTTCCGGTAAAACAGAAGGTATATTCCAACTTGAGAGTGCAGGCATGAAGAATTTCATGAAAGAGTTGAAACCCAATTCTTTAGAAGACATCATTGCAGGGGTATCCTTATATCGACCAGGACCTATGGATTTCATTCCAAAATACATTAAAGGCAGGCATAGTCAGGGCAACATTGAATACACTTGCCCAGAGCTTGAGCCTATTTTGCAGCCTACTTATGGGTGTATTGTCTATCAGGAACAAGTGATGCAGATTGTTCGGGACCTAGCAGGCTATACCTTGGGGCGAAGTGATATATTACGTCGTGCCATGTCTAAGAAAAAAGCCAAGGTCATGGAAAAAGAAAGAAAGAATTTCATCTATGGCAATGAAGAAGAGCAGGTTATCGGATGTATTAACAATGGTATTAGTGAGAAAGTTGCCAACCAAATCTACGATGAAATGATCGATTTTGCTAAGTATGCCTTTAACAAATCCCACGCGGCTTGCTATGCGGTAGTGGCTTATCAGACTGCTTGGCTCAAAAAATATTATCCCGTTGAATTCATGGCGGCGCTCCTCACATCCGTCATGTATCACGGATCAAAAGTATCCGAATATATAGGTACCTGTAGGCATATGGACATTGCTTTATTGCCACCGGATGTTAATGAAGGTTACGCTAATTTCTCCGTATCAGACGGGAAAATACGTTATGGTTTAGCAGCCATTAAGAATGTTGGAAGAGGCGCCATTAAAGGTCTGGTAGCAGAACGTAAAGCCAATGGACCCTTTGAGAGTATAACAGATTTTTGTGAACGTCTGGGCAGTGAAATCAATAAGCGTATGTTAGAGAGTTTAATTAAAGCAGGAGCTTTTGATTCATTAAATGGCTCACGTAAACAGTACATGCATGCTTATAAAGCCATTATGGACAGCATCATGCAGACTAAAAAGCGAAGCATTGAAGGCCAGATTAATCTTTTTGACTTTGCATCATCAGAAGGTGAAGACCATACCTCCTTTGAAGAACAACTACCCGATGTAGGCGAGTTTCCTGAGGAAGCCTTGCTCACCCATGAAAAAGAGGTATTGGGTATCTACTTAAGTGGACATCCTCTTGATAAACACAAAGAAGCCATAGAAGAATTAACCAATGTGAGGAGCCTTGATTTTATTTATGATGAGGACGAGAGTTCGCCCAATAAGTTGTATGATGGTCAAGATGTAACCATTGGAGGTATGATTACCACCAAGACGATTAAAACAACCCGTAACAATAAGATGATGGCTTTTATATCATTGGAAGACTTATACGGTGTGGTAGAAATCATTATATTTCCTAATGATTATGAAAGAAACAAGGACGTTCTTACAGAAGATGCTAAGATTTTTATAAAAGGTAGAGTGAGCCTTGTGGAAGAACAAGACTCAAAGATTATTCTACAGAAACTCATACCCTTTGATAGAATTAACCAGAGCCTTTATCTAAAAGTAAAAGACTTTGAAACCTATCAAATGTTAGAAAGCAAGCTGGTAAAACAACTTGATGCATATAAAGGCTCAAATCAAGTTATCATATACTTAGAAAAAGAAAAAACAGCAAAACAATGGGATATCACATCTGGTGTCCTTATAGAGAAGGTTCTATTGGATGAATTAAAATTGATTTTAGGTGAAGAATGTGTTAAGGTTAAAAGAACATTAGGACATAAACAAAGATAGAAATGAACACATACGTCGATAGGACCATTGTAAATGACCATATAAAATAATGAAAACTCAAATACATGTTACATGGAGGTAAAGAAATGACAAAAGAGATTAATACAATTGGCGTACTAACCAGTGGTGGCGATGCACCAGGAATGAATGCAGCTATTCGCTCCGTTGTAAGAGCTGCTTTGGCAAAAGGGATGAAAGTCGTAGGCATTAATAGAGGATACAATGGTTTGATATCAGGTGATATTCATGAAATGACCTCAAAGAGTGTATCCGATATTATTCAAAGAGGTGGAACAATCCTGCATACAGCACGTTGTTTAGAGTTCATGGAGCCACAAGGACAACAACGTGGTGCAGATATGTGCAAAGTGTTTGGCATTGATGGACTGGTTGTCATTGGTGGTGACGGATCATTTAAAGGTGCAGAAAAATTAGCTAACCTTGGCATCAACACCATTGGTTTACCAGGAACCATTGATCTTGATATTGCTTGCACAGATTATACCATTGGTTTTGATACAGCTGTTAATACAGCAATGGAAGCCATTGATAAAATCAGAGATACATCCACATCCCATGAAAGATGTTCCATTGTAGAGGTCATGGGTAGAGATGCCGGTTACATTGCTTTATGGACAGGCATAGCTAACGGTGCTGAGGCGGTACTCTTACCAGAAAAAGAAAACATGTCCACGGAAGCATTAATCCGTATGATTATTGAAAATAGAAACAAAGGAAAACGTCATAACCTGATTATTAACGCAGAAGGTTCCAATCTAGATTCTGTTAAACTGGCTAAGAAAATAGAAGAAGTAACAGGTATATCAACAAGAGCCACTATCCTTGGCCATTTACAAAGAGGTGGCAGTCCAACAGCAGTGGACCGTATGCATGCATCCATGATGGGCGCTTTTGCAGTTGATTTACTTGCTGAAGGTAAAAGTAACCGGGTTGTAGCCTATAAAGACGGACAGTATGTGGATTATGATATTAATGAAGCATTGGATATGAAAAAATCAATGAGTGATTTACGCTATGAAGTAAGTCGTGTTTTATCCATCTAATCCGATTAACGAAACATTGCTATTCATTTCAGAATAATTATGAATCCATAGCAAATACTATAACCAGTGTATATGTTAATCCAATAGATGGCGCTTAATTGATCAACTGTTAACATCAAAAAAATAAATCATGCATAGAATAATGATATGTATGGGAATGATTGATGATAGCATAGAATTCTCTTAAACAATAATGAAAAAGCAAAGGAGAGATGAAGATGAACAGTTGGGTATGTATGGTTTGTGGTTATGTCTATGTGCCAGAAGAAGGAGACCCAGAAAATGGTGTAGAACCAGGAACAGCATTTGAGGATATTCCAGATACATGGGTATGCCCTTTATGTGGCGTAGGAAAAGACCAATTTGAAGAAGAATAAAGCTGTTATTGGGCTATCTCGTTTTATAAAAAATGAGATAGCCTTTTTGTTCTCTTGTAGGCACAACAGTAGACGGGTAATGAAGATTATGTATTAGATACTGGGCTTATTCATATTTCATAAGGATGCTTTATCAAAAAGTGAAAAGGGTGTAGGCAATAGGGTATAAGAAGTAAAAATAGTACATGAATTATCAAGAATTTATAGGAAAAATATATTGACATATAAGGCCAATTGTTGTACATTTAATGTAACGGATTACATGATGACTAAACCATGATAAAGATAGTAATTAACTATCTAAAATGTAAACAATTACAACCATAAGGAGGTTCGTATGCCAACGATTCAGGAAGTGGCTAAGATGGCAGGTGTATCCGTAGCAACGGTATCAAGAGTCCTCAATCATAGTGAGGCAGTATCCAGTGCTACAAGGGATAAGGTGCAAGCTGTTATTAACCAATTAAACTATCAACCCAATCTATTAGGTCGAAATCTGAGACGGTCAGAAACAAGAATGATTCTTGTATTACTACAGAATATAGCCAACTCTTTTTATTCCAAAGTAGTGAAAGGAATGGAAGATGTGGCACATGATCATGATTATCATGTATTAATATGTAATACAAATACAGATGTCTTGTTAGAAAATGTATACTTGGATTTCTTAAAAAATAAATTGGTGGATGGTGTTATTTTCACATCACCTGCCATGGATAAAGATGCATTTAATCAACTGGCTAAGCGCTACCCTGTTGTGTTATGTAATGAGTATAAGCCAGGCATTGAAGCCCCTGTTATTACCATTGATAATGAGGCAGCAGGATATGAAGCAGCCAATCACTTAATTAGATTAGGACATAAGAAGATAGGTATGATATCGGTCAATGCAGTAGGTTCATCCAATGCTCGTATTCAAGGTTATAAATGTGCTCTAACGGAGGCAGGCCTTGAAGTTAATGAAGCATACATTGTCAATCAGACATTTTCTTATAAAGGCGGTATGCGAGGTATCAAATGTTTATTTGATTTGCAAGAACCTCCAACAGCAGTGTTCTGTATATCCGATATTATAGCAGTTGGCGCCATTAAGGAGTTAAAGCGTAAAGGATTAAGTGTACCACAGGATGTAGCTGTTATCGGCTTTGACAATAACAGTATCGCACCCATGTACGAACCATCCATTACAACCATTGCTCAGCCTCGATACGATATCGGCAGAAAAGCAATGGAAGTTATGTTGCAGCGGATTCAAGGGGTAGGCGATCAGCATGCCATTACAACGATGGAACATGAATTGATTATTCGTCATTCAACATTGCCTTCCCGTTAATAAAGTACATAATTAAATAAATGCATAGGAGGATTTTACAAATGAGCGAAAAATTAAAAGCAGGTATTATTGGTTGTGGAGGAATAGCTAACGGTAAACATATGCCAAGTGTAGCTAAAGTAGACCATGTGGAAATGGTAGCGTTCTGTGATTTAGTTGAAGAGCGTGCAGTGGAAGCTTCTGAACAATATGGGGCTGAGACATCCAAGGTCTATACAGACTATAAGAAAATGTTAGCCAATCATAACTTAGATGTAGTTTATGTGTGTACACCAAATAAATCACACAGCTTTATTACCATTGATGCTCTTGAAGCTGGTTGCCATGTTATGTGTGAAAAACCAATGGCTAAAACTGCTGCAGAAGGGGAAGCTATGATTGAGGCTGCAAAAAGAACAGGGAAGAAATTAACCATAGGTTACCAAAATCGTTTTAGAGCAGACTCCACTTACCTAAAAAGAGCATGTGAACGAGGTGACCTTGGTGAGGTATACTACGCAAAAGCACATGCTATTAGAAGAAGAGCCGTACCAACTTGGGGTGTTTTCCTTAATGAAGAAGAGCAAGGTGGCGGACCATTAATTGATATCGGTACACATGCCCTTGACTTAACGTTATGGTGTATGAATAATTATAAACCCGTTCGTGTCGTTGGCGCTTCCTACAAAAAATTAGGTGAGCAAAGGGAAACAGGTAATGCATGGGGTGATTGGAATCAAGATGAATTTACCGTTGAAGATTCTGCATTTGGATTCATAACCATGGACAATGGTGCGTCTATTGTCTTAGAATCCAGCTGGGCACTTAACTCATTAGACGTTGACGAAGCGAAGACAACCTTATGTGGTACACAAGCTGGTGCGGATATGAAAGACGGTCTCCGTATAAATGGTGTGGAATTTAATAAACTATACACAAAGAAACCTGAATTAGGTGCAGGTGGTGTTGCTTTCTATGATGGTGAAACCATGAGTGCTGCTGACATTGAAGCAAAAAGTTTTATTGATTGCATATTAAACGATACAGAACCTGTGGTAAAACCAGAAGAAGCCCTAGTGGTCACCCAAATATTAGAAGCTATTTATAAGTCCGCAGAATTAGGAAAAGAAGTTACATTATAAAAGCATACTTGCAACATATATGAAAGGGAGTTCATAACGATGAAATTAGGCGTCTTTACACCATTATTAAGCGATAAACCTTTAGACGAAGCCTTAGCTTTATTAAGTGATTTAGGTGTTACCATGGTAGAATTAGGTGCAGGCGGGTATCCAGGTCATGCCCATGCCAATCCAGATATACTCTTACATGATGACCAACAACTTAGTAAATTTAAACAGACATTAAACACATATAACATGGGTATCAGTGCATTAAGTTGTCATGGTAATGCTGTACATCCTGATAAAGAAGTAGCAGAAGCGTTCCACCAAGCTTTTGAGAAAACGGTCTTATTAGCTGAGAAGTTAGGCATCCATCAGATTAATACTTTTTCAGGATGTCCAGGTGGATCAAAAGATGATAAAACACCCAACTGGGTCACTTGCCCATGGCCAGAAGACTATACACATGTCTTGGAATATCAATGGACAGAAGTGCTCATACCTTATTGGAAAAAGGCTACTACCTTTGCAAAAGCCCATGGTGTGGATAAGATAGCATTAGAAATGCATCCAGGCTTCTGTGTGTATAATCCCTATACCTTATTAAAGCTTCGTGACGCCGTTGGTCCAGAAATTGGAGCCAATTTTGATCCAAGTCACCTTATTTGGCAAGGGATTAATCCAGTAGCAGCTATTCGAGAATTAAAAGATGCCATATTCCACTTCCATGCAAAAGATACCAAAATTGACGGACTTAATTGTGGGGTTAATGGCGTATTAGATGTGAGGCATTATGATAACGAGCTTGAACGTTCATGGGTATTCAGAACCGTTGGGTATGGAAATGACTATGAGACATGGAAAGAGATTATCAGTACATTACGTATGATTGACTATGATTATGTGGTAAGCATTGAACATGAGGACTCACTCATGTCTGTTAATGAAGGCTTAACCAAGGCGGTCAACTTCCTAAAAGAAGTGATGATATTTGAAGAAAGTGGCGATATGTTTTGGGCGTAGCTCAGTATATCCTATGACATTAGAGATGGAGATGAATAGACAATGTTAAGAGTTGGGATTGTAGGCTGTGGAAATATTTTTCCAATGCACGGTTATCCTGTGGATAAATTACAAGATACAGAGCTGGTTGCAGTCTGTGATATCAAAGAAGATAGAGCAAAGAAACGTGCAGAAGAACTAGGATGCGGTTATTATACCGATTACGAAGAAATGATTGACCAAGAGAATTTAGATGTGGTTCATATATGTACACCTCACTATATGCACGCACCTGTAGCGATCTATGCAGCCAAAAATAAAGCGCATGTACTCACAGAAAAACCCATGTCAATCAAATTAGAAGATGCCAAAGAAATGATCGATGTGGCAAAAGCTAATCATGTCACATTAGGTGTCATCTTTCAGAACAGATATAATCAAGGTTCTAAGCTCATTAAAGAAACCTTAGAATCCGGTCAACTGGGCAAAATTATCTCTGGTAAGCTATCCGTTACTTGGGACCGGTCCGATGAGTACTATACCAGAAGTGACTGGAAAGGCACATGGGAAAAAGAAGGTGGCGGAGTTGTCATTGATCAAGCCATTCATACCATGGATCTTATGCGCTGGTTCATAGACAGTGAAATCGAATATGTGGATGCTAATATTAGCAATAGAGCTCATGAAATCATTGAAGTGGAAGACTCAGCTGAGGGTGTAATTAAATATAAGAATGGTGTGGTAGCAGGTTTCTATGCCATCAATTATTATGGTTATGATGCACCCGTTGAGATAGAACTTTATTGCGAAAAGGGTATTGCGAAGATGGTTGCAGATAAAGGTATTGTGACATTTAAAAATGGTAAAACCATCACAGCAGATGCTGATCCCCACGAAGTATTTAATTATGGTGATGTAAAATCCTATTGGGGTGTAAGCCATGTTAAACAAATAGAAAATTATTATGACAGTCTTAGAAAAGGTAAACAACCGGATATCACCGGTGAAGAAGCCTATAAGACACAAAAAATGATCTGTGCCATCTATGATGGTGGAAAATCCAAAGAACGTATTGTTTTTTAGGATAGCATACACGTTTATATGACAGCATGAAAAAGACTATTTCAACCCAATGAAATAGTCTTTTTTTGCTTTTTTCAACTAAAAAATGTCAATAAACCCAACAATTGTCAAAGTAATTTTGAAATAAATGGTTTAATATAGTAACATAATAGTGCTTGGTGGTGAATAAGCATGGCATATATAGAATCTTTAGGGAAACCAGTTCGATCCGTCATAAGAAACATAGAACGACACGCTTATCATTGGGACGAGGCCATAACAATCATAAAAGTGCTAAAAGGTATCATCCGTATTAAAATAAGGGGGAAAGAATATAGATTAGTCAAAGAAGATTTTGTCATTATTAATATCGGTGAAGTGCATCATATTGAAGCTGTTTCAAAACCAAATCTGGTTTCAGTTACGTCTATGGATGCCTCCTATTGTCAACAGGTTATTCATGATTGTGATGTGATTCTCATTCAATGCAATTCTGCGAAATACAGAGATCAATTTCCATCTAAATATGAAAAAGTCAATATGTATATTGATGAACTCTTATATCATATGGCACGATCCAACAATGATATCAATAAAGAAATCCATGTGTGTATCATACGTTTGCTGGAATATCTTGTTGATTATTTTGATTTTATTAGTATGGGTATACACCCTAAGAAGTTCAGCGAACGGATTATTAAACGTAATCGAATGATTTATAGAGATGTTTTCCTAGGGGATTCACCTCAAAAAAAACTATCCCTAAAAGAAATTGCACAACATTTCGATGTCAGTTATATGCATTTAAGAAAAGATGTCATTGAACGTTATGGTTGTGGCTATAAGGCTCTAAAATTTAATGCCATGATGGAAAGTGCAGTAAAACTGTTAATGACGACGGATTATACAATAACCCATATAGGTTATGTCACTGGTTTTTCTGATCCTAAATACCTAATAAAATACTTTAAAGAATACTATCAATGCACCCCATCAGCATTTCGCCGAACTTACGGCAAAGGTAAAAATAGGTGCATTCATTATGAAGAATACCCACTACATGCACATTATATCAAAAAGGAATAATGAGGGGCATAAGATGACAACGTAAAAGCAGCTAATCAATATTGCATGAAGATGAAGGCTAAAGGAGAGATTTATAATTGAAACTTAAGACACGTTTGATTTTTTTGAACTTAGGTATAACAACACTCATAATAGGGATTATTATCAGTATTTTATTGGTTAACACTTATTCCGATGTCCAAGAGAAAAATAAAAACAACATTCGCTTGCAGACAGCCAACATTGCTAATGAAATGGAAGCTATTCTGGACGATGCTACTCATGATGCTAAAGGTATCGCTGACTTATTAAAAAACATGAAACGTGGTGGAGCAACTGATCGTCAGATGGTGAATACGATTTTAAAAGAGGCATTAGAAGAAAATGAGAATTATCTCTACACATGGGTGGTTTTTGAACCTAACGCTTTTGATGGACAAGATGCCAGCTCTCGAAATAAACCTGGTAGTGATGGGACAGGAAGATTTTTACCAGCATGGGGAAGAAGTGGGAATGAGCTTATCCTTGAACCATTACCTGATGTGGAAGAACAAGTGTATTATAAGGAACCTAAAGCGTTAAAGAGCAGCTACATAACTGAACCTGCAACCTATGAATTAAATGGGGAAGAGGTTACAACCATTACCTTTTGTGAACCCATTATTATTGATGATAAATTCTATGGTGTAGCAGGGGTGGATATATCCCTTAAGAAGCTTACAGATATCAACAAAAGTGTCCATTTATTTGATAATGGTTTTGGCCGTTTAGTCAATAACAAGGGCATTGTACTAGCCCACCAAGACGAAACACGCGTGAATAAGATGGGCAGTGAAATTAAAAATGATCAACGTGTTAATTATCTTGAACGTATTGAAAAAGGACAGCAGTTTGAAGAAATTGCTTGGTCAGAGAGTTTAGGAAAAGATGCTTATAAATTCTTTACACCTATCCAGTTTGAAAACAGTTCACTAAAATGGACATACACCATCATCGTACCTGTCAATGAGCTTATGGCGAAAACAAACCGTTTATTCGTTATATTAGTTATCATTGCCATAATAGGTACTTTGCTCATAGGCATCAGTTTATATTATAATAGTCGATATGCTGTATCGGCAGTTGTCACCTTATCCAATATGATTGTAAAATTATCTACATATGATTTAACAACGGATGACAATAAAAAGATTAAGAAATTAGGGGGACACCGTGACGAGATTGGTCAAATGACGAAAGCGACTGTCACCATGCAGAATAATTTTATTAATCTTATAAAACATGTACAAGATGTCATCGGTCAAGTATCTGCTTCATCACAACAATTAAACGCCACAACCCAACAGGCTGCCAATAGTTCAGAAGAAGTGGCAAGAACCATTACAGAACTAGCCAGTGGCGCTATGGACCAAGCCAGAGAGACTGAAATTGGTTCCGGTAAGATTGGTGAATTAGGAGAACTCATCAAAGATAATCAAGAACAGATGAAAAACGTTAACGATACAACCAATGATGCCATTAAGCTAATAGATGAAGGTCTACTGGTCATTGAAGACCTAACGGCAAAAACAAAAGATAGCGGCGAGGCAGCAAAAGATATCTTTGCCATGATTAAGAAAACAGATGAAAGTTCAGCTAAAATAGGGCAAGCCAGTCAAGTCATTGCTTCTATTGCCGAGCAAACCAATCTTTTGGCTTTAAATGCAGCCATAGAAGCGGCACGTGCAGGAGAAGCAGGAAAAGGATTCGCTGTGGTAGCTGATGAAATTAGACTGTTAGCGGAGCAATCAACCAGCTCCACAAAAGATATTGATGATGTGGTTACAGAACTAAAAACCAACTCAAATCATGCGGTCATGCGCATGAAAGAAGTTAGCGAGATTGTACAGAAACAAGTAGAAAGTGTAGACGTTACAGATAATAAATACCGTGATATAGCTAAATCCATCAAACATGCAGAGCATGCCATTGGTATAATGAATACCTCTGTAGCAGATATGGAATTAAAAAAATCCAATATCCTTGATATTATACAGTCCCTATCAGCCATAGCAGAAGAAAATGCGGCAGGGTCCGAAGAAGCATCTGCATCAACCCAAGAGCAATCTGCTACCATTCAACAAATAGCTGATGCTAGTGATTATTTATCTCAACAAGCTCAATCTCTGCAAGAAGCCATATCTAAATTTAAAATCAAATAGATGGGATATGTATGTAAATGAACGAGGTCATACACATAAAAAAGAGCTATTTTCAACCATTTGAAAATAGCCTTTTTACATATATAATCGTTCATAATTGAGCACCAACCAATAGATTCTATTGATGGCCAAAACTTCCTTTAAGAGGCAAGTATTAACCCTTCATTGTCTAATATCTATAGATCCACACCTTTGGATAATAGCATGGATGAACTAATGTATAGGATTGCACCTGTAACACAACTATAGATAAGGGATGCAAAAGATACGGTACTGGTAATACCAACATTATTTGATGTTTGCCATGCATCCACATTACCAAGAATTTGTATTTGAATATAAATCAAAATAAATTGGATAATACTGTAGAAGATAAAGCTGACAATACCTCCAAATTTAATATTAGCTAATAGTGTCTTTCTAATGGTAATGGCTAAGTACGCCGTAACGATTAACGTAAACCAGCTAACCGTAAGGGATACAATAATCATAACCATATCACCAACAGAAGGCAATTTAGTAAATGCTATGAATAAATCAAGAAGCATTTTGGCTTCCCCAGATAAGTCATTGAGATAGAGGGTATAGACTAAATGGTAATTAATATACATTAGGCCAATAAAAAAACCTACAGCAACGGCTGCTTCAATTAAACTCACTAATAGCTTAGAGCCAATAATTTTAAAAGCATTATTAGGTGTTAAGAACAGCATATAACCTGGTTTTTTATACAGGTCAGATGAATACATAATAATACTATCGACAAATAGCATGATTAAACCACCAAAACCTAATAAAAAGATTAAAAATACGGAAAAACCAAGTGCGGCACCACCTCTATAGATGGTATAAACGATAACAAGCTCTACGGCTACGGCAACGATAAGGGCAATGAACATCAGATTCACTTTTTTAAGTAATTCATATTTGATTAGTTTAAACATTATGCATATACCTCCTTATACAGTTCCACAATGGATTTGCCTTGCTCTTCTCGAACTTTTTCGGCCTCACCTGTGAGAACAATTTCGCCATCTTTTAGAAGAATAACATTGTCTAAGATTTTTTCCATTTCATCCACAAGATGACTTGAAATAAGGATGGTGTTACCCTCATTAGCACATTGTACAATGGCATTAAGAATCTTCTCCCTAGCAACCAAATCAATACCATTAAGCGGTTCATCTAACATAAACAGCTTGGCTTTTCTAGCAAGTGTTACAGCGATTTTTAACTTAGCAGCCATACCAGATGAGAGTGATGATACTTTAAGGTGTGGTTCCAATTGCATATACTTCAGCAATTCATCAAATCGATTTCCATCAAAATCCTCAAAGAAATCGGTAAAATAAGCGCGAACAGTTTTAATCTTCATATAGGGATAGATAAAATTATCAGTGGACATGTAGGCAGCTAATTTCTTCGTTTCAATGCCAATAAGCTGACCATCAATGCGAAGTTCACCAGAAGTTGGATGTAATAGCCCAGCAGCCATTTTCATAAATGTTGTTTTACCACTTCCATTAGGACCTAGAAAACCGTATATTTTTCCTGTTTCAAGTGCCATGGAAACATCCTTTATTGCTTTTTTTGATAAGTAACCTTTACATAGTTTTTTTGCTTCAAGTAACATTTATTGCCCCTCACTTTCCTTTAAAATAATATCAATGAGCATAGCCTTAGTGTAACCTAATTCGGTCATGCCTTCAATAAAATGATGAATAAGTTCATCAGCGATTTCATTACGAATGACTTGAATCTTCTCAGTAGACTTAGTAACAAAAGTTCCTAAACCTCTTTTACTATACGTGATACCTTCTCTTTCCATTTCCTTATAGATTCTTCCAGAAGTATTAGGATTTATACTATATTTTAGTGCTAATTCTCGTGTAGAAGGTAATTTTTCTCCTGGTTTAAGTTTACCCGTAATGATGTCTTTCTTAATCAATTGTATAATTTGAATATAGATCGGAACGCTGTTATCAAATTCCACATATTCACCTCCAAATAAATGCATGAATTAGTGAACTAGTTAAATAGTACACTAATGCTATTGTGTTGTCAAGTAAAAATTTAAAATTTATACCATTATTTTTTTAGGAAAGAATTGGAGGAAAAAGGTTTATAAAAAAAGGTTTATGACACTTAAACAAGAATACTATACTATGAAGATATTTTGTATCATAGCATATAAATAAAAGAAAAGAAGGTGACTATATGCGTATTAACACAATTTTACAGAAAGTAGACGATTTACATACCATATCCGTGGATGATACAGTGGGGCATGCGCTTTCTATTATCGAAGACAAAGGATTATTATCGTTACCGGTTGTTGAGAAAAGAACGTTCATTGGCATATTATCCAGACAATTTGTATACGAATCCTATTTCAAAGAAGATGGGGGCTCTAAAGAAGTATTTCTCAATCGACAAGTCCGCGAATTTATGCGAACCACCGTACCCTCTGTCCATGATGATCTGCTAGTGGAAGAAGCTGCTTCCATGTTTTTTGAACATAATAAATTACGGTTTATACCCGTTGTTAATGAGCAAGAGGAATTCATCGGTATTGTGACGAAGAAAGCGATTATCAATCGATTTCAGGCAATATACGGTATGCATGAGCCAAGGTTAGTCATCTATATCTATGATTTCAAAGGTAAGCTAGCCAAGATTACAGATATCATTGCTCGAGCTGGAGGCAATATTAAAAACATCGTTCAAGCAGATACAGAAGTACTCGGTTTACAAGAAATAACCATGCGGATACAATCCAACGATATTAAAAAGGTTGTTAAGAGCTTGAATAGTCACGGTTTTGATGTAAGAGAATTTAGTGACGTATAATGAAACGCAAGTAAGCATGATGCATCTATAAAGTAATTATATCTTCTCCAACAGGTAGATTTAGTAAAGATGAGATATATATACGTTGAAATTAGAATAATCTTAGCATATATAAGGGGACTGTCTTATGAGACAGCCCCCTGAAATTTGTACAACTAAAATGATGCTATTTTGAACCACTTAGCAAAGAATAGCTTTACCAAACTTTTCTCCATATGCAAAAGCATCCTGAAAATCTTCTTCAGATGGATTAAAGCGTATCTTTAGACCTTCTACGGGCATCTTAAGACGCAATTGCTTAAGACGACCTTCTATATTACCAACAGCTTCACCGCTCCAACCATAGGAACCGAAAGCACCAGCTATCTTACCTTTATGAATCACAGCATTAAGTGAGGTGAGAATATCCCAGATAGGTGGTAATACATCGGATACGATGGTTGGTGAACCTAGGAGCAGTCCTTTAGCAAGAGAAATCTCTTTCATGACGTCTGCCTTATCACTTTCTACTAAGTCAAAGAGAATCACATCAATACCCTCATGAACACCAACACCTTCTGCAATACGTTCAGCTATTTTCTTAGTATAGCCATAAGCAGAGACATATGCAATAACAACACTTGGCTTTTCACGTTTTACTTCAGTAGCCCATGTTTTATAAAGACCAATATAACGATCAATATCTTCACGAAGTACTGGTCCATGACCTGGACAAATGGTATCAAAATTCAACCCTTTGATTTTGTCGAGTGCTTCCAAAACATAAGGTTTAAATGGACCCATGATCATATCAAAGTAATACTTATAACTATCAATGAAATCCCCTTCAATCCTATCGTTGAACACTTTATCATCACAGTAATGACAACCAAAGGAATCACATGTAATCAGCGCAGCATCTTCTTTAATATAAGAGTACATGGTATCTGGCCAATGAAGAAACGGCGCCATGATAAACTGTACCCTTTTATCCCCTAAGTCCAAAGAACAACCTGCTTTAGCAACCATGGATTTAAAAGGTCCATTGATGATATCCTTCAAAAACTTGATGGCAGTCCCTGTTCCAACCACGGTTATATCCGGATTAAGTTCTAATAATCTTGCCACAGACCCAACATGATCAGGTTCCGTATGATTCACAACCAAATAGTCAATATCATCTACACTGCCAACTTCATGAAGACGCTCTAAAAACTCATCAAAAAAACGATCTTTTACCGTCTCAAATAACACATTTTTCTCTGACCCTTTAACAAAATAAGCATTATACGTGGTACCATAATCCGTATACATCACCACATCAAAAACACGAATATCATAATCAAGGGCGCCAACCCAATAAATTCCTTTCTTAACTTCTTTCGCTTTTGTCATATCTTTTAACTCCTTTCATCTTATGTAGCTTTATTAAACCATGTATTTTTAGTATTATATCCAAAAGTTATAGGTAAGCATATAATATGGTTATATATTTTGAAAAAGTAAAAATACCATACTGCATTATCTATCCTATGACTATTTTGTGTATAACATAAATAAATTGATAATTAATATCATTATCAAGAGGTTATCATAGGTTGTTTAGAAAGTCAATATGGGTGGGGAGGGGTTGGTAGTAATATGTAGGGTAGTTGAGAATGTTAATGTGGGTGGGTCCGTAAATACTAACGCTCTAATAGTTGTTGGTGGCTAGAGGTTTGGTAAGGTCTTATAGGTAATACTATTCCTTTCCGTTAAACGTCCTGTTTAAAGGAAAGGCGCTCCGCCGTCCGTGGCTGCGCTCATCGTATTACCTATAAGACCTTACGCCATATTGACGTTAATATTAGAGTGTTAGTATTTACTACTCTCTTGGGGAAATTTAGCATTATAGGTTTTTAAGTGCTGAGAATAATCTTGTACATTATGAAGGCAAGCACATAAGGTATATGTATGGTATTAAACCATTTGAATAAATACTAATAGACTATACAAAAAATCTACATCATTTAAAACGAACAGCACATATAATGTCAATATTCTAGCAAATAGAGCTTGATATTTGCTTTCTTACAACCTTTAGTCTCATGATCACACCACTTGCCTCAACAATTAGCCCAGTATCTGGATGGGTCTTAAAAATCCGTGACTTTTAAATCATCCATAGAAAATCTTAGGGAATGGAAGCATGATATCCGTTAAAAAACTTAAGTGTTTGACCGTAGGGAGTTTTAAGTTTTAGGATATCATGTTTCCATTCCCTTAGTTTTTCTTAGGATGATTTAACCAGAACGGATTTTTAAGACCCATCCAGATACGGATGTCTTGCTAACAACCCACAAACAAACCAAACAACATAATAAAAATCATCCCAACCCTATGCTAAGACCTTAACCATCACTCACTGACAAAAAACTACTTTAACACAGTTCTAACCAATTGACACCATTACACACAAAAATATCTTTGTCCCCATCTAATATTATGGTATAATGGATTAAATTAAGAGCTTACTACGAGAAAGCCCTTAAAATAATGCCTATTGTTTACAATAATTGGGAAAGATAATTCTATATAAGCTAGTCCACTGGCACCATGTTATAAGAGATTGTGTTCTAATCATCATCAACTATATGCAACACAAAAGACATACATAATCTAGCGTATAGAAAAATAAGCACGAATATACAGTTGACGAAACGATGTTACGGAGGATGAGGGAATGAATGAGAAAGGGAAGTGGACAATAAGATTTCATCTAAAACCCACTCAGATACTTGTTTTAGGGTTTTTGTTTCTTATCATATTAGGTACCATATTATTAAATCTGCCTATTGCAACCAATGAACATAAAAGCATTGGATTAATCGATGCATTATTTACTGCAACTTCCGCAGTATGTGTTACAGGACTAGTTGTGGTCAATACACTGGACTTTTGGAGTCCATTTGGAAAAGTCGTCATACTCATACTCATTCAAATAGGTGGATTAGGTTTTATGACTTTTGCAACCATGTTTTTTATCATGATGGGACGAAAAATACGATTAAAAGAACGCTTAATTATTCAAGAAGCGCTTAATCAATATACTTTATCTGGTATGGTACGTCTAACCAAGAATGTGGTCCTTGGCACACTCCTTATTGAAGGAATAGGAGCTATTTTATTAGCCATACGCTTTGTACCTCAACATGGACTGGAAGGTGTTTTTATGGCCATATTCCATTCTATTTCAGCATTTTGTAATGCGGGCTTTGACATTGTTGGGGACAGTAGTTTAACCCCTTATGTTGGCGATGTCATTATCAATATAACCGTTATCCTATTAATTGTCTTAGGCGGCCTTGGTTTTACCGTATGGATCGATGTGCTCCGTGTGATGAAAGACAAATTTGCCAATAAGTATGGCTGGAAACGTACATTTAAGAAATTTACCCTCCATACGAAAATTGTTATGGTCCTGACATTTTCTTTTATTGTCATCGGTTTTGTATTATTTTTCTTATTGGAATCTGGCAATCCCAATACCCTTGGACCCCTATCCATAAAGGACAAGGTGTTAGGGTCGTTGTTCCAGTCCATCACACCTCGTACAGCAGGTTTTAATACCATGCCATTAGATCAGATGAATCATGCTTCCAAGTTTTTAACCATCCTCTTTATGTTTGTTGGAGGATCACCAGCTGGTACAGCAGGTGGTGTTAAGACGGTTACTGTAGGTGTTATCATCCTATCTGTTCTATCGGTCATTCGTGGTAAAGAGCAAACAGAAGCTTATGACCGCTCTATACCAGAGAACATTATAAAAAGAGCTCTAGCTGTTGTAACCATTGGTATAGCTGTTGTCATTTCTGTAACCATGATTTTGTCGGTAACAGAAATAGGAACAAGCTTCATGAATATTTTCTTTGAATCCGTATCAGCCTTTGCCACCGTTGGTCTTACATTAGGTATCACAGGCAGCTTAACAACAATAGGTAAAATCATTATCTGTATTACCATGTTTATTGGTCGATTAGGACCTGTCACCATGGCACTTGCTTTCTCCATGAGAGGCAAATCAAAAACAAGTATAAAAAAACCAGAAGAAAAAGTAATGGTTGGATAGATAAAGATTGTGAAAGGAAGGGTATGAACATGGCAAGAAGAAGAGATTTTGTAGTATTTGGTTTAGGAAAATTTGGTCGAAGTGTGGCCCAAACATTAAGTATGAATGGGTGTGACGTTTTAGCTATTGATAAAAATGAAGAAACAATACAAGATATAGCAGCCTCAGTAACCCATGCTGTACAAGCAGATGTAACAGATATGGACGCTTTGATAGCCCTTGGTGTTCGAAACTTTGATGCAGCCATTATAGCCATATCTAACGATATGCAATCCAGTATTATGGCAACCATCCTAGTAAAAGAATTGGGCATACCATTTATTCTCGCAAAAGCATCCAATGATATTCATAAAAAAGTATTGGAAAAAGTAGGCGCAGACAAAGTCGTCTTCCCAGAACGAGAAATAGGTGTACGGATTGCCAACAATCTCATTTCTGATAACTTTGTGGATTACATTGAACTATCGGAAGACTACAGCATCGTAGAAGTATCCATCCTCGATGAATGGATAGGCAAGAGCTTAAAAGACATTGATATGCGTGTGAAATATGGTATCAACGTTATGGCCATTCGCCAACAAGACGATAGTATCACCATCACACCAGGGAATGTTACCCTAAAAGAAGGTGATGTCTTAGTGGTTATCGGCAGCAATACAGACCTTAAGAAAATTAATATTGTAAAAGATTAGGTAAATCATATGATTACAAGTATACAAAACCCAAAAGTGAAGAAAATTGCACAACTATTAAAACAATCCAAAGCAAGAAAAAAAGAAGGTCTCTTCGTGGTAGAAGGCAAAAAAATGGTCAACGAGATACCAGCAGACCAACTAAAGGAAATCCTTATATCCGAAAGCTTCTTAGCTAAAGAAGAAACGTATATACAGCAAGCAAAAGAAAAGCAAATCTCCCTTGAAATAGTTACCGACAGCATCATCAAACACTTAACGGATGCTGTCACCCCCCAAGGGATTATCGGCCTAGTAAAAATGACGTCAACAACCTTGGACAAACTCCTAACAGATAACCCTTTAATCATTATCTTAGAAAATATCCAAGACCCAGGCAACCTAGGTACCATTATTCGGACGGCTGACGCCGCAGGAGCAAGCGGCATCCTATTATCCACAGGCTGCGTAGACCTCTACAATCCCAAAGTAGTCCGCTCCACCATGGGTTCCCTCTTTCGCGTACCTATCCTCAAAGACCGAAACATAGCCAACGACATCACCTACCTCCAATCTCAAGACATCCACATCCTAGCCACCCACCTCCAAGGCAGCCAAAACATCTACACCTGTGACCTCACCAAAGGACTTGGCATCCTCGTCGGCAACGAAGGCAACGGACTAACAGACCAAACCACAGCACTAGCCAATCAATGCATCCTCATCCCCATGATCGGTAACGCAGAATCCCTCAACGCCGGAATCGCCACCAGCATCATCATCTACGAAACCCTCAGACAAAGAAAGTTCTCAACATAAGAAAACAAAACGACTTCAATAAAAGAATACGCAAATATATAAGATAGCCAGTCTACCCGACAACGCTATCTTTTCCTATGCTATATGGATTACCCTCTATAAAACTCAAGAACAATCAAATCAAAACCAATCAACCCTACCAAGTCAACAACAAACACAAACCACCTGCCCACGAAGCGGTTTCACTCCCTTCGACTTGGCACACCTTAAAGAAGGATATCCTGTGTTAATAAACGACTTTTGCGGCTTGTTGTCTTCCTTATAAACCAATCCAACAACAACCGCAACGAGAGTGCATTAACACAGGATATCCTTCCACTAAACATCCGTTGCCGATTCTAACACATCCAACAACCAATCAACTAACCTCAACCACCAATAATCACTAATAACCACTAATAACCACAATAATCCCCTACAACCACCTAATCCCTCAACCTAAAGTCACATCCCAATCCTAAACTGCTTCACCTTCCTATCAATCTCCTCACTCGTCACCGTATTAAGCGCATTCACACGACAAGAAGCAGCAAGCTCATAATACTTCTTAGCTTCCTCCATATCCCCCTTTTTCTCCATAACCAATCCCATATAAAAATTACTATCCGCCATCTTAGGGTTAATTTCCAATGCCTGTTTTAAATAATCAAAGGAAGCACTATAATCTTCCAATCGATAATAAATCTGACCCAGATTATCCAACGCAGGCGCATACTTCCCATTCAGAATAAGCGCCTTCTTGCTATTCATAATAGCCTTTTCCACATTATCTTTCAAAAGATATAAAAAACCAAGTGTCGTATAATCCTGCGCATAAATATAAGTATTCGTCGTAATCTCATACTCAGGCTTCTCGCTATCCTCTTCCACTTCTACCAAAGCATTCTCACCATCAGTATCCGCTTCTTCTTCGTCCACAGGAAGGGCATAATCTTCAAAAACTTTCTCATACACACGAATGGCTTCATCCACATTACCTAATTTCCAATAACAGATGGCAATGTTACATTTAACAATTTTATCAATCAAGAAATAAGGCTTAAGATCAATGGTCTTATTAAACACCTCTAGAGCCTTCTCAATTTGATTTTCTTTTAATAAGATCAAACCATAAGACGTGAGGACATTAATATGATTAGAACCCAGTTGATAACCAATACGATAAAAAGGTGCAGCAGCATCATCTTTCTTAACAATAAATTGAAGCATAAGCCCAATAACACCAATAGAACTACCTAAGAACAAGATATTGGTTAATAGAATGAATCCTGCATAGCTGAGTAATAAACTGCTTACAGGCTGGTTCATAATAACCATAATTACAATATAAGCAACAATAAAATAGGCCATCGCCACAAATTTCCACTTTTTACCTAAAAATTTCATGTATTCATCTCTCCCTGTTTATAGAAGGTACGTTCTCCAATCAATGAGCACGTCCTATTTCTACCATCATACTACAATACAACAACCATTTCAACGATTAACTAGCCACTCATGGAATAATGAAGCAATAGAATGGGATAAATAATAGAGAGGTTTAACCATATTTTGCGAACCTAATGAGAAATTTAAGGGATTTTAATACAATATTAATCTTGTTACTTTATGATAAATGTATTAAGTAAAGAGAATCATAGACATATCATTTGTAATTTTAAAGCGCAATATGTTTGATGCTATAGGGATTGACGTTATCCTATTGTGAAAAAATAAAAGGGGCGTAATCCATGGGATTCTTAAAAGTAAAATACAAATGAAACAATCTCCCTACAAACCATTTTAGTAGAGCGTTCCACTATTACCAAAATAATAAAGTTGCATTATATGGTATTTTTTTGTAAAATAGAGTATAGCTTATAAAAGGAGAATAAAGTTTTCCTTTGTTAAACTTATTACTATTTGTTGCATATCCAACTCTTTAGAAAAGGAGGTCGAGACTATGCCAATCGAAATAGCTGAACAAGCGTACGTTATTTGGCTAGGCGTTTTTATTGTTTGTTTAGTCATAGAAGCAGCAACTTTAGGGCTGACCACCATATGGTTTGCATTTGGTGCATTTATTTCTTTACTATTATCAATCATGGGTGTTAATGTACCTATTCAAGTATTTGTGTTCTTAATTGTATCAGGAGGACTCTTATACTTTACAAGACCAATTGCTTTGAAAGTCTTAAAAATTGGTCATGCGAAAACCAACTATGAATCCATTATTGGTAAAGTAGGTATTGTCACTCAGAAAATTGATAATTTAGAAGGAAAAGGTCAAGCTAAGGTAGAAGGACAGATGTGGAGTTGTCGTTCACTTACAGGTGACACCATTGATACAGACATGAGAGTTATCGTTAGAAATGTGAAAGGGGTTAAGCTTATAGTAGAGCGTGTAAACCCATAACTAAAATGATCCCATGGGAGGAATAAATATGGAATATGTAGGAATAGGTATCATTGTTATTGTCATTCTATTGATTGTATCGAGCATTAAGGTAGTACCACAAGCTCATGCATATGTTATTGAGCGTTTAGGTGCTTTCCAAACAGCATGGTCTGTTGGACTTCATATTAAAATACCACTTATTGATAAAGTTGCAAGACGTGTATCCCTCAAGGAGCAAGTGTTAGATTTTCCACCACAGCCTGTTATCACCAAGGATAACGTTACCATGAGAATTGATACGGTTGTGTATTATCAGATTACAGACCCAAAAGCTTATGCTTATGGTATTGTGAATCCATTATCAGCCATTGAGAATCTTACGGCAACAACACTTCGTAACATTATTGGTGACTTAGAGTTAGATGAAACCTTAACGTCTAGAGAATTAATTAATACAAAAATGAGAAGCATTCTAGATGAAGCCACAGACCCTTGGGGTATCAAGGTGAATCGTGTGGAACTTAAGAATATTATTCCGCCTTCAGAAATTCAAGATGCTATGGAGCGTCAGATGAAGGCAGAGAGAGGTCGAAGAGAAGCAATCCTTCGAGCAGAAGGAGAAAAGAAATCGGCTATCTTAGTAGCAGAAGGTAAAAAGGAATCCGCCATTCTCGAAGCGGAAGCACAAAAAGCAGCAGCAATCCTTCGTGCAGAAGCCAAAAAAGAAGCTGCTATTCGAGAAGCAGAAGGTGAGGCAGAAGCTATCTTGAAGGTACAGACAGCAACTGCAGAAGGTATTCGTAAGATTAACGAATCACATCCTTCAAAAGAAGTTATATCCATTAGGAGTCTCGAAGCTTTTGTAAAAGCAGCAGATGGAAAAGCTACAAAGATTATTATTCCATCGGAGATTCAAGGTCTAGCAGGCTTAGCTAGATCTGTCGTAGAAGTTGTTAAGGATGACCAAGAGCAGTAAGATATATGGTCGTTAGGCGAAATAAATAAATGGATAGGCTAGCTTAGACATAAATGATTATAAGAAAGTCGAGCTAGCCTATATTTAAGTGACCCCTAGGACAATATCTTATTGTAGATCTAAGACGTTTTTTGGAGTTATAATAAGGGAGAAAATTGAGATGAGTACATTAAAAAAAATATCTTACAAAGATATCATCATGGTTATGATATTAGTGATTAAAATTGCATGTTTTTATTTATTAATTGGATTCAATAAGCCTAGTATCATTTTAGGTGGCATGACCTTCATCTTTTTCATTGCTATCTTTAGTTTGTTTTTGTTTAGTGATGGCAAGCACAGCAACAAATGGTTTTTATTGGTGTATACATTCCTTACATTTTTAATGTTTGCAGACTGTGTTTATTACAGTTATTTCAACCAATTACCATCCGTTAGCCAAGTTGCACAGATGAATAATCTCATTGTTGTGGATGAAAGTATCGCATTTACCACACCACCTATTAGTATATTGTTATTCTTAGATATACCAATATATTATTTCTATTTAAAGAAGAAGCGGGAACGTATAACTGGCGAGCATGCCATTTGGTTTAAACCTTACAAGAAAGCACTGATTTCTTTATTGTTCGGTGGCTTGCTGTTAATGGCATGGAATCCAATGAATGTGGATGCAGTGAAAGCGGTTAGTCATACAGAGTTCTTAACCTATCATATAAATGATATATACACGAAGATTTTTGGATATGATGACATACAAGTAGAATCCACAGAAGATGTTCAAGAAACACTGGAAACCATGAACGTTATAAAACCGAATCATAAGGCATTACAAGGTATTGCTCAAGGTAAAAATCTAATCGTTATTCAAGTGGAATCGCTTCAGAATTTTCCTATTGGCGCATCCTATAACGATCAGGTACTAACACCCAATCTGAATAAGCTCATAGGAAAAGATTCACTATACTTTGATAATTATTATCAGAGCATTGGAAAAGGCAACACCTCCGATGCAGAATTTTCTACACAGAACTCTTTGTATCCGGTTATAGAAGGTGAGTCTTATCGTTTATATCAAGATAATACATTTTATGGATTACCTTGGATTATGCGGGAAAATGGTTATCAAACGGCTGTATTTCATGGCTATGAAGGTGATTTTTGGAACAGGGAAGCAGCTTATCCTAACCAAGGATGGGAAGATTATATCAGCTTAGAAGATCTGGAATTAACAGAAAAGATTTCCTTTGGTTTATCCGATGAGGCCTTGTTTTCACAAACTGTTGAATACATTGATAACATGGAGAAACCTTTCTATAGTTTTATCATCACATTATCTTGCCATCACCCCTATACCATGCCAGAAGAACATCAGATTATTGATGTTAAAGAGGAGGATAAAGGTTCGGTATTTGGTAACTATATGCAGGGAGTAGCTTATTCGGATAGGGCTATTGGTAAATTTATTGAATCCTTGAAAGAAAAAGGATTATATGAGGATACCATGATAGCCATATACGGTGACCACCACGGGTTGAATTGCAAAGATGACAGTAATTATGACTATATGACAGAGTATCTTGGCAAAGAATACGACTATAATGAGATGCTGAATATACCGCTTATCATTCATATACCCGGTTCAGGTGTAAAAGAAACCATATCGACTGTTGGTGGGCAAGTGGATTTTTTGCCAACTGTGGCTAATTTACTAGGTGAACCCATCACCAATCCATATGTGCTTGGACAGGATATTGTGAATGCAGAAAAAGGTTTTGTAGCATCCATCACATATATGTTAAGAGGATCATTTGTTACGGATGGCATTATTTTTGAAATGTCCAGAGAAGCATTATTTGAAACAAGTAAAGCAAAAGATATTGAGACAGGCGAAGAGATTGAAGACAAAGACTTGTCACATGAATATAAGCGTGCCCTACAATTGGTGGACGCATCCAAGTATATCTTGGATAATAACTTAATAAAAAGACAGCAATAGATAGTATAAAGAAAGATATACTACTAAATTATGAAAGAAAGCAGGTCACAGGATGATGAAGCTTTTTAATGTATTAATTTAGGGGGATAGTGATGAAAAAGAAAATAATCATTGTATCGGCATCAACAGGCCATGGACATAATCAAGTTGCCGATGCACTCAAGTTAGAATTAAGCGAAAAAGGGTATGACGCCCTTGTTGTTGAACCACTAAAAGAAGTGAGTAAGTCATTAGATATATTGGTATCCGATGGGTACAAGATTTTAGCCACATTAATGCCTAAGATGTATGGTACAATCTATAAAATCAGTAACAACGAAACCATGAACAAACCAGTCGCTAAAATTTTTCTATCTGCTCTAAGAGACAAGATTGAAGAACTGGTTAAGACAGAAGATGCAGGCCTTATCATCAGCACCCATCCTTTAATTGTTGACGTCATCTTAACACTTAAGCGGGATCATATCATTAATGTACCGTTTTTATCTGTGGTGACAGATTTCTTGCCTCATCAGAGTTACATTAATGATTATGTGGATGCCTATGTGGTAGGAAGCACTTATACGAAAAATGGTTTTGTAGCAAGAGGTATATCACCAGACAAGGTACATGTATATGGTATTCCTATCCGACGTATCTTTACAGAAAATAATGTGGTGAAGAAAAAAGACAGCGTATTCACCATTCTGCTCATGGGTGGTAGTATGGGTGTCAGCGCCATAAAAAAAGCATTAAAGAATCTACTTAATATTGAAGAAGAACTGAAAATCATCGTTGTCTGCGGTAATAATGATACACTTCGGTTGTCATTAGAAGAAAAATATGGTGAATATATACCTAATAAGCATATTGAAATACTTGGGTTTACCGATAAAATTCCAGAGCTCATGGAACTGTCTGATGTGATTATTACCAAACCAGGCGGCTTAACCGTAACGGAATCATTAGCTAAGAATATTCCTATGATTATTCCCTATTTTATTCCCGGTCAAGAAGAAGAGAATGCGGAAGTATTGGTAAATGCAGGGGCAGCCATTAAGGTAGACAGTGTTAAAGAATTAGACGAAGTGGTTGAAATCCTTATGAAAGACCCCAGTAAAATCATGTGGTTAAAGCAAAACATGGGTACAATGTCTAAGGACCATTCCATTGATAGTACCATTGACCTGTGTATTAAACTCATCAATAATCATATGACCATGGAGATTAAAAATGCATAATACATGTGATATATTAATATTAACTGCTCATTTTGGTAGTGGGCATCTATCCGTCTCAAAAGCCATTGAAGGCTATATACAGGATAAAGATAACCGTATTAAAGTGCATATAGTAGACATGTATGAAGTCATAAGACCTGTTCTTCATACATGGATGTATAAGGGTTTCCAATTCTTAATAAAATATGCTGTACCCGTATATAATTATGATTATTATAAAAAAAATAACAGTGAAGGCTATAATAAGTTGCACACTTGTAAATCAAGCTTAAAAAGGTTGGCAGAATATTTACAGGAAGTGCAACCTTCCCTTATTATATCCACATTCCCTACGTGTTCCTCTTATATTACAGCCTATAAGAAACAGTATGATAACGATATTCCGTTAATTACATGCATCACAGATGTGGTAAAGGGAAATGAATGGGTCAATCATGGGGACAACCAGTACTATGTGGTAGCTACCCATGATGTTGAAGATAGCCTCGTTCAAAAAGGGATCAAGAGCCAACAGGTTCTCACAGCAGGCATCCCCATTCGACCAGAATTTTTACAACCTAAAGATGCTTTGACATTAAGACAGGTTCAAGGCATTGCAGCTGATGAATTTGTCATATTGATGATGGGTGGAGGGCTCGGTCTTATACCAGATACAGAAGATTTTTATCAATGGATTGAAGAACATACTTCCATTCGTTTATATATTATCACAGGTCATAATGAAGAACTCTATAAAAAAATAGAACCATACAATAATGGTCGTAATATCCATGTATTAGCCTATACAGATCAGATAGCAGACATGATGGCATATGCGGATTTACTCATTACAAAACCAGGTGGTATTACCTTATTTGAAGCTCTATCCAGTCATTTGCCGTTCATTATATATAAGCCCATATTAGGGCAAGAATGCGAGAATGGTAAGTACATTGCGGATAAAAAGTTGGGTATGATTGTCCAGAGTGAAACAGCATTAAAATCAGCTATTACCCAGTTCATGGAAGATGAACGTATGCGCCAAGATGTGCTAAGGCATATTGAAAAAGAGAGGCATCAAATTGATATGGAAGCTATGGTTCAATATATCTTAGATATATTAGACGTAGCAGCTGAGAATCGTGGTGAAAAAAATGTTGGTCATTAGCATATTATCTATCCTGTTAATCGTCTTTTTAGGGTATATGGTCATACCTAATTACATGGTTAGGCATAAAACACCAGATGTGATACGTACCATTAAGAACCAGACCAAGAAAAGCATAGCCCTTACATTTGATGATGGGCCAGACCCTATGTATACCAATCGATTACTGGATATATTAAAAGAGCATGATATCAAGGCCACATTTTTCTTAGTGGCCGATAAAGCAAGAAAAAATAGCGGCATAGTTCAACGGATGAAAGTAGAAGGCCATGGCATCGGTATGCATTCTTTGTACCACAAACCAGCTTGGTTAAGTCTTCCCCATGAGACCATCAACGAGTTTTCTAAATCATTGGCCATTTTTTCTGACTTGGGTTTACATATCACGTATTTCCGTCCTCCTTGGGGAACGTTTAACGCGCTTACCTTACCAGGTGCTTTAAAACATAAGTTGAAGGTTATACTATGGACCGTTGAAGCTTTTGATTGGCGAAAGGATAATAGCCCTTCCCAGATTGAGGAAATACTGCTAAGGCGTACACAGGATCAAGATATTATTGTATTACATGATAGTGGTGGTGCCATAGGTGCACCGGAGAATACCTTACAAGCTCTTGAAACAACCATTCCTAAATTATTAAAAAAGGGCTTTCATTTTGTCACCGTTGATGAAAGTTTAGCAGAAAGAGGAGACGATAATGCATAAACTAATGATGCGTTTTTTTAACTATATGGAAAAGAGATCCATTGAAAAAAATCAGTGGCGCTTCGTACCAAACTCAGAATATAATTGTGTTTACTTAGACATGATGAAGCATAAAGGTAAGGCTATCACACTAAACGATGGTACCGTTATTCATAAAGGTGACCTTGTAGCTGAAGTACATATTAATAACAAAGAGATGAAAGACACAGATGTAAGAAAGGTATTTGGCATGTTAAACGCCGAGTTTAATGCCATGGGAAAAGCCCTTGCAAGTATGGAAGAGTATGCTGATTTAAAAGGTATATTTGGGCGGACACTGCTCTATCCCATTAATAAACGACTGGGTTTTGAAGTCCATGAAATAAGAAGCATAGGGTTAAAGCTCTTCATTAAATATTGGGATAATCTCATAAAGATTGCATTTTCTGAACCTAAGAAGGGAAAAACTATACTAAGAGAACCAAAGGAAGTTTGGATATCAAGAGATGCACTGATTAAAAAAACAAGTAAAGCTAAATAAGAAGGCACTTCATGTGTTACCTTATTAGCTAATAGAATAGAGGAAGTATGTTGCATGAAATCGTGACCTAACATATTATGGGAGACAAATAATGAAAAAGAAGAAAGTCATTGGTATAATCATTATTGTTGCATTTATGATTATTACCTTTCATATATTTAGAAAGAGTGAAGAAATCGCAGATTTTCCACAGCTCATCAAACGTTTACATTGGGGTTATGTTTATATTGCTGTTGGTTTGATGTTATTTTACATCGTCATTAACGCTACCATTATCTATACCGCTGGTAAAAAAATATCCAAAGAAGTCACTTTTAAACGCTCTATGTACTTATCCCTAGTGGGGCAATATTATAGCTTAATCACACCCTTTGCAAGTGGTGGCCAGCCAGCTCAGATATATGCTATGAAAACAAAGTTCAACATGCCCATTTCTGTTGGCACAACCATTACCGTTAAGAAATTTATTATCTTTCAAGTGGTTGTATCGCTATATGCGGTGGTTATGTTTCTAACAAAAATTGATTTTATATTGAACAAATATGCTGGTATCATCATGTTTATTATCATAGGACTGTTGGTTAATTTATTTGGTGGCATCCTGATTATACTACTATCTTATTCCAAAAGTTTAGTGATTAAATTACTGGATATTATCATTGCTATAGCTAACAAACTGCATGTATCAAAATTTATTCACAGAGATGAAATTATTGAGCATATTGAGGATTATGTAGACAAGATCGATGATATTAAGAATCATAAAGCAACCATGATCAGCCTAGTGGTACTCACATTTATCCAATTAACAGCCTATTTTTCCATTACGTACTTTGTTTATCTAGCTTTAGGTGGAAAAGGTGCAAGCTATATGGATATATTGGCCATACAGACCATTGTCTACGTGGTGGTAAGCTTTATACCAACACCAGGTGGTGCAGGCGCATCAGAAGGAAGCTTTTATGTTCTGTTTAAGGCTTTTATCGCCAAAGATGTTTTATTATACGCCATGGCTTTATGGCGATTGATTACCTATTATGGTAACATGATTCTAAGCGGTACGATCTTGCTTACTGTGAAGATTATTGATTACATCAAAAGAAGAGGAGCTGTTTCCTAAGTCCAACAGGCTTATAGGAGATTAGACTCCTTTACGTTATCTATAGAATAAATAGTAGACGATAGCAGGAATAGGCAAACATAAGTGTATAGGAGGTGGTAGCATGCGTAAACAACTGGATCCCAAAAAAGAATATGGTGTTGTCCTTGAAGGCGGTGGTGCACGTGGTGCCTATCAAGCTGGGGCATTAGCTGCCCTCAAATCGTTAGATGTAAACATAACGGCTATTGTTGGCACATCTGTTGGGGCGTTAAATGGCGTATTAGTGGCACAAAACGATATAGATAAAGCCATAGGATTGTGGCAGCATATTAAGTATTCTCATGTGATTAAAGGGGAAGATGCTGTCATGGAAAAACTGGCTCATTTTGATTTTAAAGGGCTAGATTTGAAAAAAGTGTTTAATAAGATGTTTCAAGTGGTTATGGATAGAGGGGTTGATATTACACCGCTTAAGACACTAATTGCCAGGATGGTCGATGAAGATAAAGTAAGGCAATCGGGTATTCGTTTTGGGCTTGTCACCGTATCCTTATCGGATCGAAAGCCTTTAGAACTTTTTATTGAAGATATCGAGGAAGGCAGATTACATGATTTTCTATTAGCCAGCTCGTATTTACCTGTGTTTAAAACAGAAAAGCTCCATGGCAAGCGTTATATTGACGGGGGATTTTATAATAATTCACCTACCAACATGTTGGTTAAAGAAGGTTATAAAAACATCATTGTCATTAAAATACAAGGGTTTGGCTTTGATAAAAAGCCTTCCATGAAGCATATTAATATCTTTGAAATAGCTCCTTCTGAAGACTTAGGTGGGCTACTAGAATTTGATAAAGATAAAGTGAATGGCAACATTAAATTGGGGTATTATGATACGGTCCGTAAGATCAATGGGTTAAGGGGCAAGTATTACTATCTGCAAATGGATAAGTCCGAACGGTATGTATTAAAACGCTTAATTAATATGCATTGGGGTTATAAAAAGAAATTGTGTGCCTATCTACGTGTCAATAGCAAAGCACCTAACCGAGGCATGTTGGAAGAGGGTATACCGAAGCTTGCAAGAAAACTTGGCATGAAAAATCAATGGGATTATAGTGACTTTATCATCGGTGTACTAGAACACTTGGGGAAAACATTGGGAATTGAACGGTTTCATGTGTATAACTTTGATAATTTTCTTAGATTGGTTAAAAAGAGCATTCACAAAGAGAGTGACATGATCCGAGAAGATAATTTTACCAAATTATTAGCTTCTTTCATACAGCGATTCTAAAGATAATACATTAGACATCATCATTGCCTGTAAGGGTGTCCTGTTTTTTAAGGAGTTTAATAAATTGCTCCACGATAAAAGGATCAAATTGTTCGCCTGCGCAAGAACGGAGCTCCTCGATGGCTTCCTCTTTGGAGAGAGCTTTTTTGTAAGGCTTTTCACTAATCATAGCCATGTAACCTTCAACAATGGCAAAAAGACGGCACTCTAGTGGAATATCACTTCCCTTTATATTGAGGGGATACCCTTCTCCATTCCACCACTCATGGTGTTTGAGAATCCAATCAGCAATATGAAACAAATGAGGGATGGAGAGTGAAATTTTGTAACCAACTTCGCTATGGCGTTTAATCCATTCAATTTCTTCTACCGTAAGAGGTTCTTTTTTATAGAGTATATAGTCTGGGATACTGACTTCCCCAATATCATGAAAATCAACGAACAGTTTCAGGTTATCCATGTTTTGATGCGGATAATGAATAGCTTTTGCAAGTTTCACTACATAATCATTAAGGGCTTTTTTCTGAGCTTCTGTTTTGTATTCCTTGTGTGTTACGGATTGTATCAGTCCTTCCATCATGGTATTACGGTTCTTTATACCCATGAGTAGTTTCTCATGATACATGTTGTTATCAGCAGCTACAAACACAGATTCCATATCCGTATCCATGGTTTCTTTTAAGCTATAGCCAATGGATAGGCTTAGAGGTAATTTAGGATGTGATGTGTTGTACGTATCTAGCCCATTCATAATGGTGGTTTTATATTTTTCTAAGAGCGCTCGATTACAATTAGGAAAGAAGACAGCAAATTCATCACCGCCAATACGACAGGCTTCTTCATAATTGCTAAGAGCAGACTTGATAATACGGGATGATTCTTTGATGATGCTATCGCCCATAGAATGACCAAGGGTATCATTAACTAATTTTAGTCCATTTAGGTCACAGATAACCAGACCCATAGGTAAAAAAGCAGGGTCATCATAATAATCCAAACGGTCCTCAAAATACGTACGGTTATAAAGACCTGTAAGGGAATCATATATATTATAATATTCCAATTTATTTTCTATGGAAATTTTTTCAGAGATATCTCGAGCTAGGCACATGACTTGGTCGTCCACATCCTTGAACATGCGCACAAGAAAATAATATTTTTTTTGCTTGATGTCAAGATGGGCTTTGAAGGTTTGTAATTGGTTACTTGCCAGTACTTTTTTTGCCGTAGAAATGACTTGTTTAGCTAAATCAACTGGCAAGAGTTCAAATACATTTTTATGTAAATATTGACGTGCATTTAATTTGAGGGACATCATTTCACCACAATGATAATACGTAATGGTCCCCTTTTTGGTTAGGCGAAGTAAAACATCTGATGTGTGTTGCATGAGCTTATCAAATCGGAAATTTGTTTCAGCCAGTTGCTGATGTAAGTGATTCATATCCGTCAGATCTCTTAAGGTAATCATGACATATTTATGGCCACTTAGATATTTGAAGGTTAGGTTAAAAGTAGACGTTTGATTGTTGCTGTAGGTAAAAGCAAATTGTTCATCATCTATTTTATGAATTAAAGGTATGTTTTTTGGTTGAAATAAACAGGTGTATGTTTGACCAGAAATCGTATCATCATGGCAATGAAGGGCTTTTTTAGCAGGTTTATTCATCAGGCGGATACGGCCTTTATGATTCAGAATAATGATCCCATGATGCACATGTTCAAAGGCTTCTACCAGCATGGAAGAGGATTTAAACATGGTATCTTCCGATTTTGTAAACTTAAAGGAGCTTTTATCAGAGTGACTTAATTGTTCAATATATGTCTGTATAAGGGTATTAAAATCCTTGTGGTTCATGACATTCATTTTGTGGACTCCTTTAATAGTTATAATATTTTGAACTGGTAGATACTCTTATTTATTATACCATAGAAATTATATCAGTTGAATGAATAAATGATATTATCTGGTAACCGTCATTTTGACTTATGGATACACTTACTCTTTATCAGTCCTAAGGTGGATATCTATAAAAGTTATAAGGGTGAAGTGGAAAAATTTACAGGATATGGAAAATAAATTAGACAACATGTGGTATAATAATCATAAGATAAATTAGACAGGTAATTAATGAAAGGCAACCCAATACCCAGTTAAGAAGTTAAATAAACAATAAGAGGATAACCATTCTCTAAGCATGAAAGGATTTTGTATTAATGTATAAGAAGTATGATGACCCAAGTTATTTCGATAACCGTGAATTAAGCTGGTTGGAATTTAATCAGAGGGTATTGGATGAAGCGATGAATAACCAAAACCCTCTATTCGAGCGTATTAAATTTTTATCCATTGTGAGTTCCAACTTGGATGAATTTATTATGGTGCGTGTTGCATCGTTGAAAGAACAGGTTAATGTGGGTTATGAAAAAAAAGATATAGCTGGATTAACCCCAAAAAAACAACTGGATATGATTGCTAAACGTACCCATGAACTTGTGGAAGAGCAATATAACCATTACCAACATGAGATTGTGCCCATGTTTAAGAAAAAAAATATTCATCTTATACATATTGATGCATTAACAAATGAGCAAGAAGACTATTTGGAAGATTACTTTAATGAAGTTATCTATCCTGTATTAACGCCTCTTGCAGTAGACTCCAGCAGACCATTTCCATTAATACTCAATAAAAGCTTGAATGTGGCTATTTTATTAGAACGAACAGGAGAAGAAGTGTTTGCTACGGTTCAGGTACCATCGGTTCTACCACGAACCATTGAAATTCCCAATCAAGGTGAGAAGTTCAAAGTATTCGTCATGTTAGAAGACGTGATACGGCATTTTATGCAACGGCTTTTTGTAGGATACACGGCGTTATGTGCATACCCTTACCGTATTACTCGTAATGCGGATTTAAGCATTGATGAGCAGGATGCAGACGATTTACTCATTGAAGTAGAAAAATCCGTAAAGAAACGTAAATGGGGTGAAGCCATTCGTCTGGAAATCGATACCACCATGGATGGACGATTGCTAGGGATTCTACAATCATCTCTGGCCATACATGATATGGATATCTATCATATCCATGGACCACTCGATTTGACCTTCTTAATGAAATTATATGACCTAAAAGGTTTTATGAAGTTGAAATACGAGGCATATACACCAAGTACGCCAAGAGATTTACTGGGTGAGGAAAATATTTTTGACCGGATTCGTAGAAGAGATATTTTCATGCACCATCCCTATGAATCATTTAGCCCTGTGGTATCGTTGATTAAGAAAGCGGCAAAAGATAGCCGGGTATTAGCCATTAAACAGACCCTCTATCGTGTCAGTGGACAATCGCCCATTATCAAAGCACTAGCGGAAGCTGCTGAATCCGGTAAACAGGTCACCGTGTTGGTGGAATTAAAGGCACGCTTTGATGAAGAAAATAATATTCAATGGGCACGACGATTAGAAAAATCAGGGTGTCATGTAATCTATGGTCTTGTTGGTTTAAAAACACATGCCAAGGTAACCCTTATCGTTCGTATGGAAAATAACGGGATAAGGCGCTATATCCATCTTGGAACAGGAAATTATAATGATATGACGGCGAAGCATTATACCGATATGGGTATTTTAACATGTAATGAAAAAGTGGGAGCAGATGCCTCAGCTGTGTTTAACACCCTATCTGGCTATTCAGAACCACCAAAGCTGAATAAACTCATTATGGCACCAAATGGACTGCGTAAAAAATGTATGGAGCTCATTGAACAGGAAGAAAAACACGCCTTACAGGGTAAAAAGGCTAAAATCGTTGCAAAGATGAATTCGCTATGCGACCCAGAAATCATGAAAGCCCTATACAAAGCTGCTTCTGCTGGCGTAGAAATGGAGCTTATAATTCGAGGTATCTGCGGCATAAAGCCAGATATCAAGGACATTAGTGAAAGTATCACCATACGCAGCATTGTAGGGCGTTATCTGGAACATAGCCGTATATTCTATTTTTATAACGATGGTCATGAAGATATCTATTTATCAAGCGCTGATTGGATGCCAAGAAACTTCAATCGGCGAGTAGAGCTCTTTTTTCCCATTGAAGATGAACGTATTAAAGAACGGCTGAAACATATCCTGATCATATTACTCCAAGACAACGTAAAAGCCAAGTTAAAGACCCATAATGGTGATTATATCAAAATTGAACAGAGCGGCAATCACACCATGGACTCACAAGACTACTTCTTAAACCTAGCCAAAAAATCCGTCAAAAGCTACGCCGCAGACTCAGAAACAGAAGCATTCATCCCAATCAGAATATGACAAGGGGACGTTTCGTTTGTCATGTTGTTATCATCAAAAAAGCGCACTCGCCATGAATGCGCTTTTTCTCATCTTTAACTCATAACCTCAAAACAATCTCTTTCTCAATAATATCAAGAAAGACAAGGGACATTTCGTTTGTCATGTAATTAATCGCTTGTAACAATGACAAAGGGATGTTTTATTTGTCATGTGCTCTGATCATAATTAAAAAATAACGGTTTATTTATATTAACTAAAAAAGAGTATATCTTTTTATTGATTATGCCAATAATGTACTATGAGGTTCTATTATATGGTATTTACTATGAAATTAAAAAATCGATATATTTTTATTTTGCTTAAGTTCGTTTCTATGGTGATGTTAATAGGGTTAAAATTATAGATCAATATTTTTTTTAAGTATCTTATCATGAGATGATTTATTTTGTAGGATCTTATTTGAAAACTTTTTTCGCTTTATAAAGATTAATACAGCTATAAAATCTACACCTAGAGCTATTGTAATGATTACTACACGTACTTCTTTACGTATATTCAAAAGGTTTAATGTTAGCATGATAAGCTGTATAGGCACAATAAAAGCATATTTATAGATAGTTTTTTGTATATCTGCCTTAAAAAGCAATACAGTAATAATGACTAAAAAAGCTATTTGGAAGATTAGGTAAATTACCATGTTAATACCTCCTATACTATAAAAGAATTATAGCATAATATAAGAGTAAAATTATTTTTTATTAGCTTATGGAAGAAGTTACTATTATAGGTTTGTGGTTACATTGCTTAGCTAGATATTCATCATAAACATGAAAGAAATTAGTACTTAGGTTAAATGTATATAGCAGTTATGATTATCAATACAAGCAGTATAAACTAGGAGGAGTTAAGTTGAGTTTTGGATTTCTGCCTACACCCATATATATAACGATGGTATTATGTGTTTCAATTGTATTGCTTATCTATTTCATAAAGTATTATAAAGCAGGAAAAATATTACAAAGTATGCCATTAATTTTATCTTTTATAATAAGTTTGTTGGTTGCATTAGCAAAAATTATACAGGAATTTTTTATGGAATATGAAGAATATGTTAGCATACTGGTCGTAATTGGCGGTATACTTTTTGTTTTTAATATTATTTTTATTGGGATTGCAGGTTGGCAAAATTCTAAAATGGATCCTCAAAAAAGAAAATTATTTAATCTATTCCTGTTTTTTATGATAGGTTTGATTATATTTGCTACTGTTACGATAGGAGGATTATTCTATCTTAAAGCAAAAGGTTATTTTTAATATAGCAATACAATATTGAAAAAAGCGCACTCTTCATGAATGCGCTTTTTCCATCTACAACTCATAACCTCAAAACAATCTCCTGCTCAATAATATCAAGGGAGACAAGAGGACTTTCGTTTGTCATGTAATTAATCGCTGTAAGACTTGGTCCTAATAAAACAAGCCGTAAATGCATGAATACTAAATGCATTTACGGCTTAATCGGCTATTTTTCAGGTTTGGCTACTACTTTTAAATATCATAAGTATTACCAACAAGGTTTTTCTGTTTGATCATATACCCTTACTGAGAAATTTGGAAGGGGCTTATTGGACAGCCATTCATAGACAAATTTATAATTACCCTGACTTGGTACACTAAATACACTTCTGCCATTTAAACCAATTTGTCCTACTTGTATTATTTCAGTACGTTCTTCAACGAGTTGATTAGTATCAGCATTATAAAGCTTGATGATAAACCTTGCTTTAACCTCTGAACCGCCAATGTTTAACGATAATAATGGTCGACACTGACCAGAGTTAATAGTGAAAGTATCTGTAGAAAATTCTTGAAAAATAGGTACATTAACTTTTTGCAACTCTAATACGAGATTTTTATCACAATCTGAGCAGGCAAACGAAACTTGTCCCATAAATGTAAAAATAAATACAAATAATGTTAATAACCTAAATATTAAAGATTTATTGAACATAAAACCACCTCTTTTATTATTTTCATAATTATAACACAAATATTATGTGTTGTAAAATTTTACCTGACTATGGGAAGTTTGTTTGTCATATTATCAACATAAAAAAAGCGCACTCTCCATGAATGCGCTTTTTCCCATCTACAACTCCATGACCTCAAACAATTTCCTACTTGATAATAACATGATAAAGGATATCACAACATTGTATCCCATAAGCACAAAGTAATGTCCATAAGCTGATAACAGGGTACCTCTGAAAACAAATATTTCAGCTAAGATGGATAACACAATACCAGGTAATATTAAGAGGACGGTTAATAAGAGTCTTAATATCGTTTTTATGGTCTTATTATATGCACCTAATAGACGTCTGCCTAATAAATTCAAATAGATATAGAGGGCACCAAAAGTCATATAAGTGATGGCGCTTAACACAATATCTATAGGGTCAGCTTTCACCAGAAGGCCTGCAACGCTAAACAAGATCAAGCCATCCACAAGATTCTTTATATGATTAGCCAATGTCCCATAAAATACTTTTTCTATAGAATCTGCGGGTATAAGGTAAATATAATGTACTCTGATTTCTTCCATCCACTTTCCTTGCATGGATATAAACAATAACATATAGACACTAAAGTAAAGTACCGTACGCATACTGGCGTCATTCGTAATAAACTTGGCTAAAATACCCACAAACACAACACCGATGGTTTCTTTACCCACAAAGAAAAATCCATTTTTACGGTATTCAATTAAGTGCTTGTAAAAAATAGCTTTTGCACCACCTGAGCCAAAGTTCTGTTTTACCTTTTTCACCTTATCAACATTAATATCCCGAACAGCTCTCCCAGCCTTCTTAGCTGCAAGCTGTGTTTCACGTCTCTCTGTAGCGGACAGAACATCCTCATAATAATCTGTATTCACATAGTATAAAAGAGCAATTAATAAAACAATGGTCAGCACAATAACGACAGCATTAAATATAAACTGCTGGTTAATCGGATGAACCACATACCCAAAAACCTTATTAAACCATCCAATAATAGGTACCATACCAAAAGCTTTATGACTGGATATTTCAGTGACAGCTTCCACAATATTGCCCACTCGACTAAGGATGATAAGGAACCATATTGCTATCCCACCATAAACACTATAGATAATTCTAGAAGCTAATGTCCGATGACTTTGCTTCCGTGATGTGATGGAATAGATGATTAAGGATAAAAGGGATAAGGTAAAATACAACGTAAACACACCAAAGACAAAAATTAGAATGCCTGTTGTTGTGATGGGATAATGATTCTTAAGGTTAGGTATCTGAAAAAATAAGACAAACATCAACCAAAAAGACATCATCATCTGCTTAATAAAGCCATAAATAAGGACGCGTTTAGGGGATATTGGTGCAGCAAAAGCAAAGTTTACATCCGCTTGTCGAAAAAAACTACTGCCTTTCTCCACGCCCTGTTGCAATTGAATAAACGTAAGAATGAGTACAAAAAGCAGTGAAATGACGTCAAAAGGAATCATAGGGGTAGTTGATAGATTCTCATTTGGCATGGTAAAACTGATCACAATAAATCCCAAAAAGAATATCGCTATAAACAAGTAGAGTATAAGCGTTCCAGGTTTTTTAACAATCGCCTTTAAACGGTTAATAAACGTTCGCCTCATAATATAGAATAATGGTCTCATAACGAACCCTCCGTAACATGGAAGAAGATGTCTTCTAAGGACTCGTTATTGTTGGCAAGTTCTTCACGTGTTCGTGATAAAACAATTTTCCCATCTTTCATAATAAGGGCTCTATCCCATACTTCCTCCACACTATCAATGATGTGTGTGCTGATGAGAATCGTGCAGCCACTATTTCTTAATTTAAGAAAAGCATCTTTTAAGGTTTTAATGGCCTTTGGGTCAAGACCAATCATGGGTTCGTCAAATAGAATAACTCTTGGTTCAAATAATAGAGCGCAACAAATACTGACTTTTTGCTTCATTCCTTTGGATAAGCTGGTACCTAATTTATCTTTTTTATCCCATAGGTCAAAGGCTTCTAAAAGCGTCTTAGCTTTTGCCTTGTAGTTTTTCATTTTATAAGCACTGGCAATATATTTAATATGTTCTTCAATGGTTAACATATCAAAAACAGCAGGTGCTTCAGGAACATACCCAAAGATACGCTTAGCTTCAATGCTTTTATTAGGCATGTCGTTGATGATAATATCGCCATCATAACGCAATAAACCAGCAATGGATTTTATGGTAGTACTTTTTCCTGCACCATTGGGTCCAAGTAATACAGCTATTTCGCCGTCCTTTACATGAAAACTGATGTTATCGACAGCCTTAATCTTATCATAGGTTTTTGTAAGTTGATTCACTTTTAACATAGGGTCACCTCTCTTATATTATATATTCCTCTCATCTGATGGATAATCATACGAATCATGCTTCATCCTACTATAATTGTATATGTATGATATTTACAGTATAAACAATAAAAGGTGAGTTCGTCAATGACATTTAGCAAAATAGCCCGTAAAACAGCCCATAATCATCTTGAAGCTGGGAATAATTAAAGGTATAATGATTGTATCAAAAACAGTTATGAACAAGGAGATTACATGTAAGTCTCTTAACCGAAAGTAGGCATATTCATGAAGGAAAAAATATTACAATTACTATATGACGCAGAGGCGTATATATCTGGAGAAGAAATGAGCCATACGTTAGGGGTGTCCCGTACAGCTATCTGGAAAGTGATCAACCAGCTTAAGAGTCAAGGCTATGAGATTGAGTCCGTGACACGAAAAGGGTACAAGCTTATTAATGCGCCAGATTTATTAAATAAGGAAGAATTGCATTACGATCTTCATACAGATTTCATTGGGCAAGAAATACACACCTATGAAACCCTTGGGTCAACCAATCAAGAAGCTAAAAAATTGGCACTTGAAGGGCTTCGTGATGGTACGGTTGTTATCGCCAATGAGCAAACCGCTGGGAAAGGCCGAAGAGGTCGCTCATGGGTATCGCCCCCTGGTACGGGTATCTGGATGACGCTGTTATTGCGACCAGATATACAGCCGCAGCATGCTTCCATGGTCACATTGGTAGCAGGTCTAGCTGTTTGTGAAGTGATACGTGAAGTAACAGGATTAGAAGCTGAAATTAAATGGCCCAATGATATTGTGTTGAATGGCAAAAAAATATGTGGGCTACTAACAGAGATGAATTCAGAGATTGATTATATTAATTTTGTTGTTATAGGTATAGGTATTAATGTGAATGTGGCTGAGTTTCCAGACGAGCTTAAAGGAATAGCCACATCCCTCTTGTTAGAAGGCGGGCAAACCTATGAAAGAAAAGTGTTGGTCAAACGTATTTTAGAACGGTTTGAAAAATACTATAAGCTGTATTTGGAAACGGAAGATTTGAGCCATATGATTGACGCATATCAAGAGCATTGTGTGAACATTGGACGAGAAGTTCGTGTTTCTCGGAAGAATGAAGTGCTGATTGGGACTGTCAAGAAGGTCTCAGATAAAGGTGAGTTAATTGTGATAGACGACAAAGGTGATGAAAGACTTATCCATTCAGGTGAGGTATCCGTTCGCGGTATTTATGGTTATGTATAAAGGATAGAGAGGAGTAATGTTATGGAAGAAGAAAGAGTTATATTAGCGGTTTCCAATGGTTATAATAAGAAGTATTATTTAAATGAAGATTTTGAGGGTTTGCCTCAGCAGGTGAAGGATGAAATAAAAATCACATCGGTTCTATATACAGAGGATATTGGTGGGATTTTTACCATTGGGTTTGAGGAGAATGGTGATTTATTTCTTGAAGTAGAGGTAGATGAGAATGATTTGTTGTTTGATGATATTGGTAGTGGATTGAAAATTAAGCAGATGCAGCAGGAGAAGCAGGAGTTGTGGGAGGCTTTGGAGACTTATTTTAGGGTGTTTTACTTGGGGGAGGAATAAAGAGGCTGATAGGTATGGGATTTAGGTTAGTGCAAGATGGCGTAGGGTATTTATGCTATAAAAAAGTTTAGTTAAATAGCTATGCGTAAAACTAAGTGCACTGCAGGTGATTTACCCTAAACCTTAAAACTCCCTGCGGTCAGACAATTAAGGTTTTTAACGGGTAAATCACCTTTCGTTTACTAAGATTTACGAATAGCTATTTAAAAGTCACTGTTTTTATAGCATAAATACCCTACTGGGCTACGTGGGTAGTTGGTGTAAATGATAAGGATTATGATACTATTTTAGTAACAGAATAGTGATTAGGAGGAAGATATTATGATACGTCATGTAGTGATGTTTAAGTTTTTGGAAGAGGCAGGAGGATCTGGTCGATTGGAGAATCTGTTAAAGGCGAAGGCTTTGTTGGAGGGGCTTGTGGGTAAGGTGCCTGAGATCAAGTGGCTGCATGTGGGGCTTAATCATGAGGAGGCAGATGATGAGAATTATGATTTGGTGTTAACGGTGGATGTAGAGACTATAGATGATCTAGAGGCTTATCAGATAAATCCAGACCATAAGATGGTTGGTGGTTTTATTAAGCAGGTTGTGTGTGGGCGAGCTTGTGTGGATTATGCTATTTAGGTAGGGTATAAGGAGGGTGTCATAGGGTGGTTGGTGAATAATTGGTAGGTGTGCTGGGGATGATAATGGATTGTATCAATCGCTTGTTGTCTTTTAATCATTTTGTGTTATAATATGATTCATATTATATATGTCTTGTATCCATAAGGAACGAGAACAGGAGGTTATTAAAATGAAACAAATGTCGACAAGGAAGCTTGTCTTGGCTTCTGTGATGGTAGCTATTACGATTATTTTAGCTTACACACCTTTGGGCTTACTGCCTATTCCACCCATTAATCCTACAATCTTACATATCCCGACGATTATTATTGCTATATTGGAAGGACCCATTATGGGGCTTATTGTTGGTTTGGGATTTGGGTTAACCACGTTGGTTAAAGCATTTACCATGCCTACCATGGTGCTAGACCCATTGTTTATGAATCCATTGATCTCAGTCTTGCCAAGAGCTTTAATTGGTGTAGGTGCTTACTATGTGTATGCACTTCTAAAAAACCTGTTAGGCAAGTTAAAAGCGGGCGAGACCATTGCTGTCACTGCTGGTGCCATTGTGGGAAGTTTTATCAATACCATTGGTGTCCTTGGGATGATTTATGTGTTGTATGATGATGTTATTGTAGAGAAATTTAGTATGAATGCTCAGAAATTTGTTATAGCAGTAGCCACGACCTCCGGTGTTGGTGAAGCAGTGGTAGCAGCTGTTGCAACATTAGCGGTGGTATTGGCCTTAAAAAAAGTATATTATAGAGGTAATAAATAGAGTCATCTAGATATAGGCAGCATAGGTGTTTTAAGATGATACGTTCAATAAGCAATAAGTGGTTGGAAGATATACCTGTCCATGGGTCTCATATTGATTAAGGCTAAGTCGCTTAATATGAGAGCAACCCTCTAATAGTGTATATCTTCCTTCAATGCTGTTAAGGTATAAGCTCGTTGTATAATAGATGAACACAGTTATAACAAGAAGTTAGTATGAGAGACTAAATGATAAAAAAGATAAGGATGTGATGGATATGTTATTTGTCATTGATATCGGTAATACGAATATCGTACTTGGCGCATTTAAAGGTGATGACCTTGTTGTCAGTTGGCGTATGACCACCAAGACACCACGTACGTCAGATGAATATGGGTTATTTATGTATAATTTGCTGCTGAGTAAAGGCATTGATAAAGATGAGATAAAAGATGTGATTATAGCCTCTGTTGTACCTAATATCATGTACTCTTTAGTGAGTGGTATTATTAAATATTTTGATACAACACCCATTATTGTTGGACCTGGTGTAAAGACGGGTATTGATATTCGTACAGATAATCCAAAAGAGGTTGGCGCTGATCGTATTGTGAACACAGTAAGTGCCTATGATACTTATGGAGGACCAGCTATTGTCATTGATTTTGGGACAGCTACTACCTATGATGTGGTCACAGAGGATGGTATTTTTAATGCGGCCATTACATCACCGGGTATTAAGATTGCTGCGAATGCATTATGGCAAAAAGCGGCAAAGCTGCCAGAAATAGAAATCAAGAAACCTGATAGTATTTTAGCTAAGAACACCGTGACGAGTATGCAGGCAGGACTTGTATATGGTTATATAGGACAAGTGGAATACATTGTTAAGAAAGTGAAAGAAGAAATGAAGCGACCAGACATGAAAGTCATTGCCACGGGAGGATTAGCGAAGATTATTTATTCAGAGACAGATGTCATTGATGTGTACGATCCCATGTTAACCTTAAAAGGACTAAAAATTATCTATGACAAAAATAGAAGTTGAGTGATAAGATGAAAATCGGAAATGTTCAATTAGAAAACAATGTATGTTTAGCACCTATGGCTGGTGTAACAGATTTACCATACCGATTGTTATGTAAAGAGCAGGGGTGTGGTTTGGTTTATACAGAGATGATTAGTGCCAAAGCAGTCTATTTTAATAATAAAAACACGAATCTCCTGATGCAAATTGATGAGAAGGAGCGACCAGTAGCCATGCAGCTATTTGGTTGTGACCCTGATTTGATGGCGGAGATGGCTAAGAAGATAGTGGACGAACATTCACAAATTGACATCATAGATATTAACATGGGTTGTCCAGTACCTAAAGTGGTGAATAATGGTGAAGGTTCAGGACTGATGAAACAACCAGGATTAGTAGGTGAAATCGTTAAGAAGGTCTCAAGAGCCATTCCTATACCGCTAACCATTAAGATAAGAAAGGGTTTTGATGATAACCTTATTAATGCAGTTGAAATTGCCAAGATAGCAGAAGCTAATGGTGCAGCAGCTGTAGGTGTTCACGGCCGCACAAGGGAACAATACTATAGTGGGAAAGCCGATTGGGATATTATCCGCCAGGTAAAAGAAGCAATCACTATACCTGTATTGGGGAATGGGGATGTATTTACGCCAGAAGATGCAAAGGCAATGCTTCATGAAACAGGGTGCGATGGCATACTCATTGGAAGAGGTGCTCAGGGAAATCCATGGCTGTTTAAGCGAATTATTCATTACCTTGAGTCAGGTGATTTATTACCTTTACCTACTCTACAAGAAATTGTGGAGATGATTCAAAGACACATGGCCATGTTATGTGCATATAAAGGCGAGTATACTGCCATTCGAGAAATGCGTAAGCACATATCCTGGTATACAAAAGGTTTGCCAGGCTCGGCGAATCTTCGTCGTTCCATTAATCAACTGGAGTGCTTTGAGGCCATCGAGGATAAATTAGAAGAACTAAAAAATATGACATAAAACAGTTCGTTTCATAATAGGTTATATTAAAACACAATATGAAGTGATGTAAATGTATAAAAAATATGCAGTACTGCGATGTGCAAGTGATATCCATGATTTACCCCTTAGAAATCCCCTCATGCGTTATATGCCAAAAAAAATGCGTCGTGGTCATATTTTGAAAAGATTACCCGCATTCGCTTCGGAAGTAAACCACCTTGATCTTACAGGTCTTGATATTACCTTACCCATTATGGAAGAAGAGTTATGTCATGAGCAATATGTGAAGGACGTTATTTCAGAGTGGAATCAAAAAGCCATGCTGTATAATATTAATGCCACGGTTTTATCAAAGGAATTAAGGCCATTTCGTGATACGTTTAATGGGCTGATTGCTGATAAAAACCATATTCAGTTCTTGTACATGGATGCCGTTATTGAAGAAATCATTAAAAGAAGTCATAAAGAATTAAAAGATATGAATTTTGTTCTTATAGATGGAGATAATAGTAGAACAACATACATTATGAACCAGATATATGACCATATTAACAATTTAACCATCATTACATCTCAACCAGAACACTTCGAAAAAAGCATCGAAGCCATTTATGAAGAAACAGGTCTGGCTGTATGGATAACCAATTATAACATTACCCAAAGAATCCCCAGCGATATTATTATTAACTGTAGCCAACATTCAAATAAAGTGTTTTATTGTTTTGATGAAGGTTCATATATGATTGATTTTATATCCGACGATGATAAAATTAAGAACATATTAATAAAAAGAAGTGATATTCATCTTGTGACAGAAGTGGATATGCTTGTAGAGAGTCGTCTTATGAATAAGGAATTATTCCATGGTATTTTGCTTAATGAAAACAGAATACTAAGGAGTATGTATATGTATGGATATAAGAGCACAATGTTCGAGAAAGTAAGTCAAATACTAGGCAAGTATCAAGTGGAAATTGGTAAACTATATCAGAGGGGGGAAACAATTATATAAGGCAACATCAAAACATTTCGATTTTCTTGACAACTTGTATATATTAAGTTATAATACCTTGAATATGAATGCTTTATTATATCTACAAGGTTGAATAAGTCATTTTATCAAAGGGATTCATTCAACGTAATTACCTAACTTTGTAAGTTGAATTACACAGAAATTATACGGATATAATAAAGCCATGTAATTCAACTTGTATTTGTAATACACAAACAAAAAGTATTGGGGGACTTTTACGATTTGTTAGACGTGTTACAGCAATATTATTAATATTAGAGGAAGGGTGTAGCAAGATGCCTGACAAAAAAATAATTCTAACATATAATGGACTGAGAGAATTAGAAGATGAATTACAGCATTTAAAGGTAGTAAGGAGAAAAGACGTAGCCGAGAAAATCAAAGAAGCCAGAGCACAAGGTGACTTATCGGAGAATGCCGAATACGACGCAGCAAAAGAAGAACAAGGAGAAATTGAAACAAGAATCGTAGAGATTGAAAACATACTTAAAAAAGCAGAAGTAGTTGATGAAGAAGAAGTATCACTGGATACAATCAATGTGGGTTGTAAAGTTCGTATATTTGACTTTGAATTTGATGAAGAAGTAGACTATGCAATTGTTGGTTCAATGGAAGCCGATCCATTGAATTATAAAATATCCAATGAATCACCTGTTGGTGAAGCCTTAATTGGTGCAAAGGTTGACGATGAGGTCATGGCAGAAACGCCCAATGGTGTTGTTAAACTAAAAGTATTAGATATTCATCGTTAAGGAGATAAATCGTACCGAGAAAGGTCATGATTAAGAGCTATTTATTTTATATAGGTAGTGCTAATGGATCTTTCCTAACGGACAAATCCGCTTTGCGGAACGAGGCGTAGCCTCTTTTGTTCTATAAGTAGTAGAATAAGAATATTGCTAAGTTTATATATGAAAAAGCGAGGGTTATCTTCATAAACAAATCTAGAAAATAGGTTTTTTATGAAGATAATTTTCGGTGTATATAAAAATCGTGTTAAATATTTGATGTGATTGCTAATGAGTGATATAATGAAATGCAAATACCAAAAACTATAAATGTACAAGGAGGGCTTGTAGATGTCAGATAATCCTAATAACAGTGTGGACAAAGAACAGGACCTTAATGAACTCTTAAAAATAAGAAGAGATAAATTAGCTGCATTACAAAGCAAAGGGAAAGACCCTTTTCAATTAACAAAATTTGATGTGAGTCATCATGGTGATGAAATCATTGATAATTTCGATACCCTTGAAGGACAAACTGTATCCATAGCAGGAAGAATTATGACCAAGCGTCTCATGGGTAAAGCTTCATTTTGCCATATAGCAGATAGAAATGGACAGATTCAAACCTACGTGAGAAAAGACGCCATTGGTGAAGAAGATTACAGCGATTTTAAACACTATGACCTTGGAGATATTATCGGTATAAAAGGCGAAGTATTCAAGACTCAGAAAGGTGAAATATCCGTTAAAGCAAAAGAAGTAACACTGCTTTCCAAGAGTTTACAGATACTGCCAGAGAAATATCATGGCTTGAAAGATACGGATACAAGATATCGCCAACGTTATCTTGACCTTATTGTGAACCCAGAAGTAAAAGAAGCATTCTTTGCAAGAACAAAGATTATCAAAGAAATTAGACATGTACTTGATAACAAAGGATACCTTGAGGTTGAAACCCCAGTACTGAACACTTTATCTGGAGGCGCATCCGCAAAACCATTTATCACCCATCACAATGCACTGGATATGGAAATGTATATGCGTATAGCCCTTGAACTACCCCTTAAACGTCTCATTGTTGGAGGTTTTGAACGTGTTTACGAAATTGGGCGGGTATTTAGAAATGAAGGATTATCTGTACGGCATAATCCGGAGTTCACATTATTAGAATTGTATGAAGCCTATACAGACTATCACGGTATGATGGATATCACAGAAGAGATTATTCGAACAGTAGCCATGAAGGTACTTGGTAAAACCACCGTTACGTACGATGGAGAAGAGATTGATCTTGGTAAACCATTTGCAAGATTATCCATGGTGGATGCTGTCAAGCAATATGCCAACATTGACTTTGATACCGTTGAAGGAGACGAAGCAGCAAAAGCATTAGCAAAAGAACACCATATTGACATAGAGAAACACTATAAGAAAGGTGATATCCTGAACTTATTCTTTGAAGAATACGTGGAAGAACACCTTGTACAACCCACATTTATTACCGATCATCCCGTTGAAATATCACCTCTGGCTAAAAGAAAGCCGGAGAAACCAGATTATACAGAGCGTTTTGAGCTGTTCATCACCAAGCGTGAATTTGCCAATGCGTTCTCAGAGCTTAATGACCCTATTGATCAACGTTCAAGATTTGAAAGACAAGAAGAACTTCGTGCAGCAGGGGATGAAGAAGCCAGCATGATTGATGAAGACTTTATTACAGCTCTTGAATATGGTATGCCTCCAACAGGTGGGCTTGGTATTGGTATTGACCGTTTGGTTATGTTATTAACGGATTCTTACTCCATCAGAGATGTATTATTATTCCCAACAATGAAACATAGAGACTAAGAAACTCTGTTAAATAAAGGATTTCTGATATGTGAAGTCGGAAATTACGACTGATTTGCGACCAAATAAAGAGAACATGCTTAAAAAAGAACTTCTAAGAAAGATTAGGAGTTCTTTTTTTGACATTAATGTGGAGATATGTATTGATAATGTAGCACATTGTGAGTATAATTACACACAGGAGGAAATCTATATGAATAAAACAATATCTATGAGTATTCGTGTGAGCGAAGAAGAACTTGAAAAGCTAAAAAAAGCGGCATAGTTAGAAGAATATGCTTCATATAGTGATTTCGTGCGCAGAACCGCTCTAAAAGAGGCTACAAGGGTTATTGTGGAAGATATGGATAAGGAGGAATAAGAAATATGGCTAATATTAATGAAACCATTTCTGAAGTGGCAAAGTTAAATCCGGAACTTGCACGTCAGATTCAGAAATATGTAAAGGACCATTCATACGGTCTGGTTTTTGAGCGTAATTTACCAGAAGCAATCAGACTATATAAAAAAGAACCAATTGCTGGTGATATAGTAAATATTCTTCCTGTACGTGGCGAGGAAGAAAAAGATGAAAATAAGGTTTCTTGGGTAGTAAAATCTATCAAGGATGGTGTGGCATCTTTGGAACATGATGGTGAAACAAAAGATGTTCCAGTTGAAGATATTGTGGTTCTTATAAGTTATCGGGATGTGATTTATCCAGGACTTAAAGAGATTGACCGTGTGGAACAAGGAAATCCTGATGACCCGTATCATATGGTTATTAATTCTGAAAATTATCATGCTTTGGAAGCACTAACATATGCATATGCAGGTAAGGTAGATTGTATTTATATTGACCCACCATACAATTCTGGTGCAAAAGATTGGAAATATAATAATGATTATGTAGTCGTAGATGACCAATATCGTCATAGTAAATGGCTTGCATTTATGGAAAGACGATTAAAGTTAGCAAAGCAGCTTTTAAATCCCAAGGATTCAGTTTTGTTAGTTACAATTGATGAACGTGAGTATGCAAGATTGTCATTGCTATTGGAACAGAATTTTCCTGAAGCAACTATTCAAATGGTAAGCATTACGATAAATCCATCTGGTGCAGTACGTAAAAATCTTTTTGCTCGTTCCGATGAATACATGTTTATTGTTTTAATAGGGGATGCCCATGTGAATCAAGTAAAAGGATTTGGTGATGAAACAGAAGTACGTTGGTGGTATTTGAGACGACTAGAATATGCGTCACGTAGAGGTACTGTAAAGGGTGGTGTAGCTCAGTTTTATCCTATTTATGTGGATGATGCTACTTTAAATATTGTTAAAATAGGTGAACCAATTACATCAGATGTTGATAGATATTCTGTACCTCAAATAGATGGAACAACTGCAGTATTTCCTGTAAAAGATGATGGTATGGAAATGAACTGGGGCGTTACTGGGGAAACACTTCAGAGACTTATTGATGAGCAGGTAGTTCAAGTTGTTAAGAATACAAGATCACAGAATCAACCATATACAATTAAGTATTTGAGTGAGAATTATAAGGAAAAAATCGATGAAGGGCGTTGGGCTGTCAGAGGATATAGAGAAGATGGTTCAAAAATTGTCGTAGAAACTGGAGGGAAACTGACACGAACAACAACAGTATGGTCTAGCAAACAATATGATGCTAAAACGTATGGTACAACTATATTAAAGAGTATTGTAAAAGATGATAGATTTTCATTCCCAAAATCATTATATTCGGTTTATGACGCTTTGAAAAATTTTGTGTCAGAAAAACCAGATGCGTTAATTATCGATTTCTTTGCTGGTTCTGGTACAACGCTTCACGCAGTGAGTTTGCTTAATGCCGTTGATGATGGTAGAAGACGTTGTATATGTGTGACAAATAACGAAGTATCGGCTGATGAACAAAAGAAATTTATAAAAGACGGTCTTCGTCCATATGATATGGATTGGGAAAAATATGGCATAGCAAATTATGTAACATGGGTAAGGACAAAATGTAGTATAAATGGCGTTGATGTTGATGGGAATCCATTGGATGGAGATTATGGAAAACCCTCAAAAGGTTTAGATTTAGGATTTAAATTAAAAAAATCCGATGGTTTCAAAGCGAATGCCGTGTTCTGCGAGTTGACCTACGAGTCAGCATGGCCTATACGACTTGACCGAGCATTTGATGCCATTGCGCCTATTCTTTGGATGCAGGCAGGATGCCAGGGACCGATTATTAAGCGTATTGGTAAGAGCTATTTAACCACAGATTTCTACGGAGTACTTTTTGACTACGGTCAGGCATCAAAGTTCTGTGAGAAAGTGAAGAAAACACAATCAATTACAACAGTGTTTGTGGTTACAGATGACCAGAGACGTTATTCAAATATGTGTAAACGTCTACCAGGAGTGGAAGTACATAGGTTGTATGAGACATTCTTGAGAACATTTGAGATTTGTGGTGAAGGAGGGTTAGACTGATGAAATATGGGTTGGTTGATTTTCAGAAGGATGCAGTGGCATCTCTTTTAAAAAAGATGGAATCCATGCAACGTAGCTATGAAGCAGATGGTTCACTTTCTGCTGTAGCTTTGACTGCTCCGACTGGTGCAGGCAAAACGGTTGTTTCGGCTGCTGTTGCAGAGGGATTATTTTATGGTAATGAAACATATGCGGGCGATGATAGAGCTGTAATCTTATGGCTGTCTGATAGTCCGAGCTTGAATGAACAGACTATGAAGAGATTTGATGCAGCAACTGATTTGCTTAATGGGGTAAATGCTATGGAAGCTATTGGTCCAGATTTTGCAAAGAATCATAGTAAATTGATGCCTGGACACATTTATTTCTTGAATAGACAGTTACTTGGCAAAGGCAAGAAATTGTCAAATGAAGCTGAGGGTGGACGTTCATTTTATGATGTATTGAGCGATACAATTGATGATTCTGATATTCATTTGTATCTGTTCATTGATGAAGCACATAGAGGTCTTGGGTCAGGAAATAATAAAGGAACTTCAGATAGTGCTAATAAGACTATTTACAGCATTATCATTGATGGTCAGGATGGAGTGAATAAACCAATGCCTTGCGTGGTTGGTATTTCAGCTACTCCAGAACGATTTAATAATGCTATGCAAGGTCGTAAGAACCGTGATATGAAAGCATCGGTTGATGTTCCAGTATCGGCAGTGAGAAGCTCTGGTCTTATTAAGGATACAATTGAACTTCGTACTCCGAAAAAGGCTGCTAATACAAAGCATCAGGATTTAACTCAGGCATGTGTGAGATTAGCAGAATCATCAAAGAAATGGAAAGATTACTGTACAGATAAAAATAAGAATGTTCTGCCAGTGGTTATTCCATTAATGGTTGTACAGGTTGAAGATAAGGTTACAAAGGATACCTTGACTGCTTTGTGTACTCAAATTCATAAGGTTCTTCCTTGGTTGGATATTTCAGATTGTTTCGGTAATGTATTTGGTGAGCATGAAGATATTACAACTACAGCAGGCAAGATTCCATATGTGAAACCAGAGGAAGTGGCTGAACGTACAGAAATCCGAGTACTTTTTGCTAAAGATGCTATCTCCACAGGTTGGGATTGTCCTCGTGCAGAAGTTATTTATTCAAGACGTAAACGTACTGATTCAACATATATTGCACAGTTGATTGGTCGTATGATTCGTACACCATTAGCAAGACGTGTGCCTACTATGGAAGAATTAAACACTGTAGCTTGTTATCTTCCTGAGTATGATTCAAGTACAGTTGAAAGTGTTGTTGAAAGATTAAAAGAAGATAATGTGGCTTTGCCAGATACAACCATTATTAAGAATCCAGCAGATGTAAAATTCTTTGGTGAGACAAAGAAAACTGTTGAGAAAAAACTGTCAAAGATTCAGTCTGTTGGTACAACAACTAGTAGTACAGGTTCTTCTTCAACATCTGGGCAGACTCCTGAACAGGTCGTGGAGGGAACAGAATTTTACGTAAATACAGACGATGATTTTGTTGTAGATTTTGATGATATTGAAGAAACTGAGCAGGAATTGACTGATGCTTTGGAAAGGATTCCTAAAGTGGATAGTGATGTGATTAAAGAAAGTTTTGAGGAAATCATTACCCGTCAGGTTCGGCATGATAAGCCAAATCATTTTCTTGATTTATGGGATTGTATTGATATCATTACTTCTGATATTGATTTGGAATCTGATTTGGGAAATCAGATTCAGGTGGAATTCTATAACAATATTGAGGGTGAAATAAAGAAGCATCCTGCAGAATTCAAGCGTTCCCTTGGTGGTATTAAAAATACGACTGTTACAGTGAAACGTGTTGACCCGCTGACTGGTGAAGAATACGAAGATAAAGAAGAGCTTGTTGAAAATGATGCTGATAGATTGGTGTTTTATTATAAACATGCTGTGGATGTATTTAAAGGTGCTTCAGATTTAATCAAGTATTGTATCAATAAACGTAAAGAAGATGAGTATGATTCTGATACTCAGGCAATTAGTCGTATTGCAGCTGTTGGATATTGCATGGAAATTGTTCAGGCAATGGAAGCATGGGCAGAGAATAAGACTGAAAAATTATTGGGAGTATATGCTCCTGATCGTTATGCAGTGTCTGATGAACATAAAGAACGATGGGACGCTATTGAAGGTAATACAAAGCCGTATATTGAGCGCAATCTTAGTGTTCAGGCAAGTATTACACGTCAGAATAAAGAGTATGATGCATATGCTAAGCATATTATTAGTGACGAATCAGGTTGGTCATACCATAAGTTGAATGATTTGGAGAAGAAAGTTCTGCAAACTGAATTAGCTAAATCGTTGAATGTGGCATGGTATAGAAATCAGTCTCGAAACTTGAATGCTTCACTTGCTATTCCATATATGATTAATGGTGAATGGGAAAATATGTATCCTGATTTTATTTTCTTCCAGCAGCTTGGAAATGGAGACATTGTACGAACCATTGTAGATCCTCATGGAGATTGGCTTGGAGATAGTGTGGCAAAGTTGAAAGGCTATGTTATGTACATTAAAGACCATCCATATATGTTTGGTTCGGTTCAGGCTGTTGCTGATAAAAAAGGTGGTGTTTGTAGATATCTTGATTTGATGATGCCTACTGTGCAGACAGCTATTGAAAACTTTACAGGTAGTTCGGCAAAAGTTTTGTTTAATGGTCCTTTGAGTAAAGAGTATAAAGTTAAGGAGGATTGACATTCAATGATGATACAACTAAAAAAACAATTTCCGTGTATCCAGAGTTGAATGGTAACTTACAGACTTTATTTGTTAAAGAATATTATAACGAAGAAATTGTTCCTATACTGTTTAAATATGAGTTTTTGAAGTAACATACAAATATTGAACTATACAATAAGCATGGACGATAATTTGAATACATATAAAACCAATCATCCTGTATGATCACCAAAAAGCATAAAGCTATCTCATTGCTATCAAAATGCATGTGATAGTTTTTTTATGCCGAATTATCTAATATTAAACCTAGACTAATTTGAGCCTGACCTCTTTGGCTTCAATAAACTTAGAATTTTACATTTCGATGATGTGTTTTGGCTATACCACTATCATTAGAGCACAGCAACTTCAAATGCCCTATGACAAAAGAGAACCGTAAAATTGATATTAATGAATTCAAATGTTTATTAAAAGGATATTAAAAGATATGTAGTTAGAACAACTGATAATTAATAAAAGTTATGTAAATATTTTTGTGTATTGTCTCTTTCTTGGTAAGGTTTTAAAATTACTTTTTGGGGAGCGAAAAGGTTGCTTCCCATTGATTATGATAGCCTAGTATACGGTTTTGTATGCTAAACTAATGTATAGTAGATGGGAATAGTGTGCTTTACTTTTTTGGGTCCCATCTGCTAAAGATAACAAAGCATACAAAATTAAAAAAGTAAAGGTGGAGATTATGCTTATTATAATACGGCCTTTACTTTTTAGAAGTATACGGAAACTTGGCAGATTACTTATTTAACTAACAAAAAAAGGTCTGGACTTTTTTTATCTTCACCAGGTAAAACCTAATATTATAAAAAAGCTATCCTCTTACGAGAATTCGTAGTGGATAGTTTTTTTTAGTTATGGACTTTAGTCTGTTGAGTACGCGCTAGCGTGCGAAACATTAAACCACCCGCTATGCGGGTGCGGAAACGATTGTTATACAAAAAAATCACCTAACCGTTATAATAGAAGTGTTCAAGCTACTACTATAACAAAGGAAAGGTGATTTTAATGGCAAATAAAGCACATAGTTTAGCACACACGAAATGGATGTGTAAATATCATATCGTGTTCACTCCTAAGTATAGACGAAAAATAATATACAATCAATACAAAGCGAGTGTAAGGGATATATTAAGGCAGTTATGTAGGTATAAAGGTGTAGAGATAATAGAAGGACATCTGATGCCGGATCATGTCCATATGCTAGTAAGTATTCCACCCAAAATGAGTGTATCTAGCTTTATGGGTTATTTAAAAGGAAAAAGTGCCTTAATGATGTTTGATAAACATGCAAACTTAAAATATAAGTTTGGAAATAGACATTTTTGGGCAGAGGGATATTATGTAAGTACAAGTAGGACTTAATGAGGCAACAATAAAGAAATATATCCAAGAGCAAGATAAGCATGACATAATGAAGGATAAGTTAAGTGTAAAAGAATATACGGACCCCTTCAAGGGGTAGCCGGTATTAAAAACCCCTTTAGGGGTGAGCAAAAGTGGTAAGGGCACTAGCTTGAACAATGTGAAAGCCAGCGTCTTTAGGCGCTGGCTGGTAACAACCCCTTATAGGGGTAGAACAAACCACCCGTTTTACGGGTGGTCATGATTCTGCTGATAATCAAATTGGGACACTATGTTATTAGGTGAGCTACAGCACAATTTGGTTATTTGAATTACAGTTGTTCATTGCTTTATAGTAGGGATTAATATGTTAGGCTGGCACAGAGTGCCTTCAGGCTTTAGCACCTAGCGCGCTTTCTGGCTAGGTGGTAAAGCCTGAAATAACATATTAATGGGTTCCTGCTGTCAAGTTATTAATAATTTACGATTCAAATAACAGGTGGCTCTCAAATTTCCTTATACTGATTCCGAAAATTACTGCGATATTAATATTACCAAATACCAGTATAAAGTTTTCCGGTATCGCTTATGTACATATTATCATCATAGTCTGAAAAGTGTTCGATTAAATAATTGCCGATTATTAAAGATATTAGTTGATTCGTTTTTATGCCAGTTATTTTTGAAATATCCTCTAATCTGTATGTGAATTGTTGTGAAAGTGGTATGGCGTATTGTTTCGTATTAGGTAATATGTCATTAAATTTGTAAGAATAATTTATATTAAATGAATCTAGCTTATCGTTTATACCAATATGAAGAAGATTGTTTATAACAATATTAGTTTTGGTTTCATAAGTTTCCTTTATTTTATATATACCATTATATATGTATTCAGAAACTTGCATGGAATATTTCTTTGGTTTCTTTTCTTTACCATAAGCTTCTAAAGTACCAAGTGTTTGTTTGAATTTGCATTTTTCGTACTTGCTTTTAAAAGTTTGCTTATCCGATTCAAATGAATGTAATTGTTCAGTTAATATAAATCTGACTATTGTTTGAATGGGAAGATTTAAAGATGAAGCATAACGATTAAGCTTAGTGAATGTATTTAATGATATTTTAAAATTTAATTTATAAATAAAAACTCCTTTCGTTTTTAGTTTCATTATACAATAATTAGACTAAAAATTAAAGGACATATAAAAAACTATGTGGACATATATGAAAAGGAGTAAGACATTGCTTTATGATAATAATGCTCTATTGATTGAAAATAATGTGGTTTAATATAATTACAGCCGGTAAGTACAAGGTGGGACGCCACCAATAAAGGAAAGCAAGCGCTGGCTTTTCTTAGAAAGGAGGTAATTTCTATGAAGATTTTAGGAATGAATTTTTCGAGAAATGCACATTGTTAGAAGGCTACTACGCTTCACGTAGCCGAAGAATTTAATGCTTACTATACAAATAGCGAAGCTGGTAGAGGTTGCATAGGAATGAAAGCTGACTCTGTATATGTTGGTAATTGGTAATTATGATTGTTCTGCTTTAAAAGTTGGAATGGATATTGATATTCTTTATGATAAAGCCATTACTACAGCTAAGGGCACATTTCAGACAATAAAGCGTATTGATGTTATAAGTAAATAGGATTAAATCAGCGGGCTTTATGCCCTCTGTAGAAAGGACACTAACTATGGAAATACTAATGTTAGTATTAGGCCTACTTGCTGTTGGTATAGGTGGGTTTTATGTTGTAACCTATGTTATTAGGTTGGGGACTGGTTATGATAATGATGAAGCAGTTACAAAGTTACATAATTTTATGCATGAAAGATGCAGTATTCTTTTTCCAATGATGTAGGATTTGATAATGATGTATGGGAGAACGTTAAGAATATTGTAGGTGAAAAGCGTTTTAAACAGCTTATAAATCTATCAAAGACAGCAATAAACACACCTCTGCTATGCTTTGGAGTGAATAGTGGGTTACCATATATTGCGATATCGGTGTATTACGAAGATGAGCATGAAAAACGTGTACTAGAAAATGTTCTATCGAATCTGGTTAGGGGCTATTTGAAGATTTATGGATTTAATACACACATTCTTGTAAATTGGAAGACCAGACATGATTTGAGAATGCCTTATCTTCTAATCAGATATGCAAGAATCCGAGAAGAAAAACGTATACTTGATATCGGGTTAGAAAACGACCGCGAAAGAATTATAACACGCAATAAAGTGGTCAAAGATCATACAGAAGCAGAGGATTTAGATGGGTGATTCTATAATGATCGGATATGATTATCAGTTATATAGCATACAAGGGTTAATAATTCCCTTGTATGCTCCATTGGATAGCCACTTTGTTATTGTAGGTGGTTCGGGTTCTGGGAAGAGTACTGCTATTCTGTACTGGTTATATAAGATAAAAAAATATGGTTTTTTACTATATATTGTTGATTTTAAGGCAAGTCGTGAATTTACTGGGATAACAATGAATTTTGCGGAGTTTGAGGAATCTTATGTAATGATAAAGAAGTATTATGAGGAGTTCTTAGCCACACCAGAGGGGGAGAGGGAGGAATAAAGATTCTTTTGATAGATGAGATTGCAGGGTTACTATCACATTATTCTGTGACTAAAGATGGAAAGAAAAAAGCAGATGAGATTAGGCAGATAATGAGTTCTATTTTGATGCTAGGAAGGTCAAGAAGATGTTTTTTGTGGCTATCCATGCAAAGATATACTGCATCAATCTTTCCTGCGTCAAGTGGTAGTGCAGATAATTTTCATGTATGTGCTGGATTGGGAAATCTTACTGCAGAAGGTAGAAAAGGGTTATTTGCGGGCGAACGTTTAGTAGATGAACAAGATATAAAATTTGGGCAAGGTAAAGGAATCGTACTTATTGATGGGCAATCGATAAAGGGCTTAATTATTCCAAAGGTTTCAAAGAAGAAAATATTGAAACTATTACATGAGGATTTCCAATGATTCTGTCAAAGCTGCTGGCGGTGGCATAGCCACAAGCCAGTTGCTTTGACAATATGAGCTGCTAGTATTACCAGCTCACTTATGTATCTGTAACAAATAGCTTTGATGCTTATATTTAAAGGGTATTTTAGTTACATGGTAATTGTAACAAAGTAAGCTCACACTGGAATAATCTAGCTTACGACCACTTTACGACAGATTTACGACCATTTATAAAGAACTATATAGAGTTGTAAAATAGTCTAAAAAATTGAATGTACAGAAGTAGTGATATACAGAGATATAAAGAGTTATAAAAAAATCGGTATAATTTCCCAACCATGAAAAGCAAAGAGTAGATGATAGGGGCTTTCTCATATGAGAAAGTCCCATTATAGTAGATAAAAACGCTTATGAACAGATGTTCATAGGCGTTTTTTAATTAAAAATAATGTATTAACCGAACGTATCTTCAATCATTTACCTGAGTTTATGAGTATAAACAAGCAATAAAAGCATACCAATGGACATTAAGAATATCTTAAGAAAAATAATAGGTGGTTCTTCAATCCTTCTTGATAGACTAATAGCAATGTAGATGCACTTTATTTGGATAGTGGATGATGAGCAGTTAGACACACTTTTTACAGCAGTTCATAACCATTCATGCAGCTATATGTCAATATAAATTAAGCATTACTAAGGGATAAAGTAATAATGGAGATCGGACATGAAGAAATATCACATGCTAATAACGATAGTTTTCATAATACCTATGGTGTATACCATTGTATATGCCATTATACCAAGTACAGGTGCTATCTACACCCATGACTCAATAGCTTATACGTATGGAGCTAAAACATGGCTAGAAGGAAAAGGAATGCTATACTTTGGTTATAAAACACCCATCATCCAGTGGCCACCCCTCTACATTTTATGGATGACCATTCCTATTCGGTTAGGTATGGAACCAGCTTTATTTGTAAGATTAATGAACCCTCTACTACATGTCCTACTTGTAATCGTATTAGCCAAGTGGTTATGTAAGCATATGCACCATAAATGGATGGTTTATGTGGGGGTCGTACTGGTAACCTTTTCAATACCGATGCTCCATGTGATGCGATTTATATGGACAGAACCTGTTTTTATTGTACTATTTGTGATGGCATGTGTATGTTTTCACAACTACGTGGTAGGTCATCAACTGAAATGGTTAATGATAGCAGCTATTCTATCGGCATTATGTTGGCTAACCAGGTATATGGGTGTTACATTGCTTATGACATGCACCATCTATATGTTATGTCTTGAACAGCCTATTAGGAAAAAAGTGGGCCATGTTTTCTTATATGGCACCATTGCCTCGATGCCTATGGTCATATGGGTTATGAGAAATCTATTTATTTCTCATACGTTTACAGGGTCAAGAGGTATCCATAAGATACCCCTGTTGACGAATATACGCAAGAGTCTACATATCCTATATGTTTGGTTTGCCCCTGGAGATTCTGCTAATGGATGGGTGGTCTTACTTATCATCGTCATAACCATAGCCGTTGCATTTTGTGTAAAAAGGTGTTGGCGAAATGGTCACAAGAGTCATTCAAGTATGGGTGCTATGCTAATCCTATTTATTGGCTTATACAGCGCTATACTACTATTTATAGCATCTCATTATGCCATGGACCCACTTAACGACCGGATGTGGGTACCTATTTATATGCCTGTCATATGGTTACTGCTTATTGTGGTGGATCAGCTATTCGATCATGATGCCATGTTATCCGTTGGACGACTAGGTTCATGGTGTGTGACGTTAAGTATGGTGGTGACGATTTTTATCAATGTGTATCAAATGACACACTATATAAAGCACAAGGATGAGTTCCATGAAGCAAAGGAAGGATACAGATTCTATGGAGAGGAAAGTGCCATGATTCCTTATATCCAAGATATGGGGCTGGGTAAAGATGATGTCATTATGACAAATAATCCAGCTCTTCTCACATTCAATACGTCCATTGATTGTCGATGGACACCTAAGAGGAGGAGTATTGCGTTATATGAATATCCTGCTATCATGGGCTCTATTCATGGAAAACAAGTCTACATCGCATGGTTTGGTAAACCTGATCATGCAACATTCTATACAGTAGATGAACTAAAGCATTATCACACCATTAAAGCTGTTAAAACGTTTCATGAGGGAAGTATCTATAAAATAGATAAAACACATTTAACCATGAATAGACTAGAGCAAAATAGGTTGAAAGGAAGATGAAAAATTATATAGCGTTAATGCGACCAAAGCAATGGATTAAGAATGTTTTTGTTCTTGCATCCCTCTTGTTTTCCAAAAACTTTTTAATAGGGCATAAGATATGGACCATCGTATTATTAACGGGATATTTCATCATCATCTCTTCAATAATCTATGTGTTTAATGATATGGTAGATGTAGACAAGGATCGGTATCATCCGAAAAAGAAGTATCGTCCCTTAGCTTGTGGTGCACTGACCAAAAAACAAGCGATTATTTTTCTGGTGGTTCTGGGAATCATTGCGATGATGGTAAGTTTATTTTTTGAACCATTAGTGAATGGGATTATCCTAATCTATATGATAAATAACATCGGTTACAGTCTTATATTCAAGCATTATGTGATTATAGATGCCATCATCATTGCTATGGGGTTTTTGTTAAGGGTTGTTGTAGGAGCTCTAGCTATTCATGAGCATGTATCTTCTTGGATACTTATCTGTACATTTTTTATGGCTATGCTTATGGCACTAGGCAAAAGACGAAGCGAAATCATCTGTTTAGAAGAAAAGGCCAATGCACATCGCAAAAACCTACAGTTGTATTCCATTCAAGTATTGGATTATATGCTACTCATATGTGTTGCATGTACCATCATGACCTATAGTCTGTATTCTATTTTGGAACAACAAAGTCAACTGTTCTTAATCACCATTTTGTTTGTTTTTTATGGAGTCATTCGCTATATATTTCTTCTGTTTAACAGTGATGGAAGTAAGATGCCAGAAGAACTGATTATAGAAGATCAACCACTTGTTATGGCTATTGCTTGTTATGGGTTGGTGACAATAGGTATATTGGCTTTTATACCATAAAATTGGTTGGTATTGGGATAATGGTTTATTGAGGGGATTGGGTGAAACGTATGATGAGGGATAAGTATACATATTGGAAATGTAAATAATTAATAAGGAATAGTGATGGATATGTTAAAGGTATTGAACAATATAATAAGAAGAAAACCCATATTGGTTGTGTACGATGTGACCAAGCTCTGCAATGAACGTTGTCCCATGTGCAATATATGGAAAGAAAAAAGTCAGGATATGCCATTACATCATATTATGGAAAAGGCTAAGAAACTGAGAAAATTTGGGATTGGCTATGTGTTTATACAAGGGGGAGAGCCAACCCTTAGGACTGATCTCATTGCAATCATTGATGTGTTTATAGCCCATAAGATTAAGCCTACAGTCATTACCAACGGTATTTTAATGAACAAGGCGTTAGCAAGTGAGATAGCCAAGAGAAAGTGTAATCTATCCATCAGTTTGGACATACTGGGTGCAGAGAAATACAAAAAATATAGAGGTCTAGATGCGTACGAGCAGGTCATGGCCAATATTAAAACCATAGCACCCATCAAACGTCAAGGGAATTGGACCCTTACAACCACTGTTTCTAAGTTAACCCGGCTGGATGATGTGAAAGCCATAGAGCATTTAGCTGAGTCATTAGGGTTTATGTATGCCATTAGGCCATATGTGTATGTAAATGGTATAGCGGGGAGAAAAAATAATGACCTTATTTACGCATATGACGATATCGAACCTATATTTCGCTACATGCTAAATCGAGCAAGAAAGAATAATTATCTAGCAAGCTTAATCTATGAAGAACATATAAAATATATCAAAGGTGAAACCATGCCAACATGTGATGCCATGACGTATTCTATTGTGATGCTGGAAGATGGTACGTATGCGCCATGCATTGAGTTTGCACATAAAGCCATAGACATAGACACACTCAAAGAAGATAAGAAAGCCTATAACAGGATGATTACTACATGTAATGACAAAACACCTTGCTACTATAATTGTGCAAGAGAAATAGGCGTAATGATGAGAAAAAAATGGCGTATTCTCTTCAATGGTTTTAAAGTAGCTAGGCAAATGATTAGGTATGGGAATTTTTTCTAAAGCAGCTAATAGCCTAATAAACTTATAGCCAATCAATTATGACCATTAAGGAAGATGTCATGGCATAGTCATCAACAACATGATAGAATTACTAAACGAACACCATGGGAGGGGGTACTTCTATGGTGTTTTTTTGCCTTGCTGCGTTATGATTCCATTATTTCTTTATGACGAAAAATATGTTATACTGATTGAGGTCTTTTCATCATACTTTTATCATGTATGTATATAGAGGACTATTGAATAACTGGCATTGCTACATAAAACAAAATAGGGGGAATACCTTTAGCAAATAGTCGACAAATTTTGATTAAGAAATGTAATAAGTGCAATAATATAAAATGAACATAGACCATTAAATTTTCATTACAAAAACGACTTCGAATGATGATACGATGCTCTCTTAATATGCTTAGAAGCAGTTATAAATAGGGTATTTGGGTAAGATAACCAAGTCGTATTCTAGAAACTAAACCAAAAGTAAGCTGGCTAAAAAAGTGTCGATATTAAAAAATTTATATGCTATAATGAAACTAATATCGAGGGTTATCACTAAAAAAGATAGGAGAAATTGTTAATGGCTCATCCATATAAACGTCGACAGAAAAAAAATTACACATGGTTAATATTGATTTTATTAATTGTTCTTAGTGTAGGAGGATTTGGTTACTACAAGTTTTACATGAATGGCGATAGCGATTCGGCAGATAACGAGAGTATTATCGAAAAAATTATAAATCCAAACAAAGACAAAGAAGTGGTTGCACTTGAAGTAGGTTATAATGACTATCTTCATGCACCAACGGTAAGTTATGACTTATATCAAAAAGCACCTGCTGTGAAAGGTGTCTATGTGAATGCACCTGCTGCCAGTAGTAAAGAGAGGCTTGATACGTTAATTGAACTTGCCGACACCACAGAGATTAATGCATTTGTTGTTGATGTAAAAGACGATAATGGCCGTGTTACGTTTGAGATGGATATTCCAGAGGTAGACGAAGTTGAAGCAGAATATCGCTATATTAAAAATATCGATAGTTTTATGAATAAGCTATATGACCATGAGATATACCCTATAGCACGTATTGTGGCTTTTAAGGATCCTTATTTACCTAGAAGAAAAACAGATTATGCGATTAAAAATAAGGACGGTTCTCTATGGTTTTATGATAAAGTGCCTTGGCTAAACCCTTATAATAAGGATGTTTGGGTTTATGTCGTAAATATTGCTAAAAAAGCAGCAGAAGCAGGATTTAAGGAAATCCAGTTTGACTATATACGATTTGAAGCAACCAAACAATTAGAGAAGGTTGATTTTGGACCTGGCTCTGAAGAAAAAACCAGAATGGAAATCATTGCTGACTTTGTAGAATATGCTACAAATGAGCTAAGACCATATGGCGTCAAAGTTTCGGCAGATGTATTTGGTATTATTATTAATAGTAAGGTGGATGCAAAAGTCATTGGTCAAGATTATTTAAAAATGGCTGAAAAACTAGATGTTATATGTCCAATGGTATACCCATCACACTATGGTAAAGGCTTCTTTGGTATACCAAAAGATAAACACTCTGATCTATATCCATATGAAACCATTTTTGGTGCTATGGAAGACTCTAATGAAGAATACGAGAAACTTGAGGATAAAGAAGCAGCCATTGTCAGACCTTGGTTACAAGCTTTTACAGCTTCTTATCTTAGAAAACCTAATTATCGTGTATATGACGGTGAAGCCATAAGAGCGCAGATACAAGCAGTATACGATGCGGGTCTTGAAGAATGGATTTTATGGCATGCTGGAGCCAAATATAAAAAAGACGGTTTAATGCCTAAGGAATAAGTTGATGTAATGTGGTGAACGGAGGAACATATGAATAAAGAGAAAGTAAAGATCATGACACATTTGGCAATCTATGAAAAAAATATAGGTCAAGAGGATTTTGCTGTTAACAATTTCTTCAAATCCAACTATGTGTCCTATCAAAATTTTAAAACCCGGCTAAGTGTAGCCATTGCCTTGTGCATATTTTTTGGTATTGATTTAATTCAGAAGGTAACGAAAGACTTAAATAAAATAACAGAGTTTGATTTTATTGGTATAGGTATTAAGTATCTAATTATACTGGCTGTTGTATTAACCGTGTATACCATTATATCCACCATGATATATAGGAAGCGATATAAAAGTGCTGAGATTCGGATTGGAAAATACAAGAAGTTACTTGGCAAATTAGATCAGTTTAAATAGGGTTATTCATGAATAAAGATGACTTAACCCAATAAGGATTTTTTGAGGAGGATATTTTGAACATGACAAAGCTATATGAGATAAGAGAAGTGCTCATAACACTTTATAAACGATACGAGAAATGGGTTTTGCCTGTGCTGAAATTCATATTTGCATTGATGGTATTTTCTAAGCTAAACGGATTTCTTAATTACGCTAAGGTACTCAATAAACCCATCATCGATGTTGGCTTAGCTGCTATGGCAAGTTTTATACCTGGTAACTGGATTATTTTATTGTTGATTGTGGTGATTAGCAGCCACTTGGCATATGTGTCCATTGAAGCGGTAGCTATCATCTTTATTATCATGTTAGTCATATACTTGCTGTATTTGCGTCTAGTACCGAAAATGGCTTACCTTGTGATTGCAACACCATTACTCTTTTCATTAGGTATTCCTTATGTTTTACCTGTATTTGCAGGGCTGTTTATAGGACCGTTGGCTATTATTCCTATTGGTATCGGTATAGTCATCTATTTCTTTGGAGGGTACATTCCGTCCATTGTGGCCATCAAGTCCACAGACTTAACGAATATTCCAGATTCGCTTATGAGTATGTATAAAACAATCATGGATTCTTTGCTGGATGATAAAGCCATGTTGCTTACCATTATTATCTTTATAGCTGTTATCTTAATTACATATTTTATAAGTCGATTAGAATTTGATTATATTTGGTATTTTGCTATCATTGCAGGTGGCGTCACCAACATGCTTGGTTTTACAGTGGGCAACATTATTTTAAAAACGGATATATCCCTTGTTGGTGTGGTTTTGGGTTCCATCCTTGCAATAGCTGTGGTAGCAGCTTGTCAGTTTATGAAAGTCTCCGTGGATTATTCAAGAGCTGAGAAAGTACAGTTTGAAGACGACGATTATATTTATTATGTAAGAGCGATACCTAAAATAAAAATCGCAAAACAGATAAAGAAGATTAAGCGTATTAACAGTATACCTAAATAAATAGGTCATCAATGTTTAAAAAGCCAAAATGGGCTGTTGCAAAATGCATCTTGTAACAGCCCTTAAAATATAGCTATAATGCCATGTTTCAAAAGATATGTGGTTTTAACGAAATATTTTTGAAAATCTATGTTTCTTCAATCAAAATAATGCTATAATAATATTAGACTTATGTAGGTTGCCCCATGGGATAGAAAAGCTATAAGGGACAATGGGTATTTCATATAAAAAATGAGACACGAATAGTGCTATCGTGGAAAGCGGTAGAGCTTATTTAATAAAGAAAAAATGACGATATATAGGATGTAAACCTTATCGATTATTATATATAAATACAGATAACGATAAACATCATGTTGATTGCGTTCTAAGAGGTTGAAGAGGGTGTAAAAATGCAGCAATTTAGTTTTGATATGATATGGGAAAGCTTTACAAAATTTGATTTACCTATGATTCGCATAAAAGATGTCATCGAGATGTGTCTGATTGCTTTTGCCATTTATCAACTATTAAAGTGGATAAGAGGTACAAGGGCATGGACATTATTCAAAGGTATGATCATCATATTTATTGTATTTTTCCTAGCAAGTGTATTAAAACTGCATACCATTTTATGGGTATTTAGAAATACCATTAACGTGGGTATTATTGCTCTTGTTATTGTTTTTCAACCTGAACTTAGAAGTGCCCTGGAGCAGTTAGGAAGACGTGATTTTGTATCCACGTTCATGATATTTGATGATGATAATAAAGAGCGTATTACATTACAGTCCATTGAGGAACTGATTAAAGCCATTAATCAGATGTCCAAGTATAAAACAGGGGCTCTCATTGTTATTGAAAGAGAAGTGGGACTTGGTGAGTATGAAAGAACTGGTATACCTATTCATGCGGATATTTCAAGTGAGCTGCTGATTAATATATTTGAGCATAATACCCCTTTACATGATGGTGCTGTCATCATTCGACATAATCAGATTGTTGCAGCCACATGTTACTTACCTCTCTCCGATAATATGAGCCTGAGCAAAGAACTTGGGACAAGGCATCGTGCTGCTGTGGGTATCACAGAAGTATCGGATAGTGTGGTCATTATTATATCTGAAGAAACAGGTAAGATTTCCATGGCTATGGGTGGTAATATCATTCGTAATGTGGACAGTGATTACTTAAGAAATAAATTAGCGTATCAGAAGAAAACAGCCGACATTAAGAAATTTAAATTATGGAAAGGTAGACAGAAGGATGGGTAATATATTCACAAGAAATGTAGGTTGGAAAATTGTATCAATCGTATTGGCTTTTTTCATCTGGTTTGCTGTGATTAGAATAGAAGATCCTATTGATGAAGATGACTATGCGCCTATACCCGTACAGGTACTAAATGGAAACATTCCTATCGGTGATACCAATGTCATTACCGTTAATAAGAAAAAACAATATATTACCATTGATAAAGGTGAATACGTCAATGTTCGTGTATCGGCTAAAAGATCAGTTCTTGAAAAATTAAGGAATGGTGATATTAAGGCAACAGCCAATATTCAGGAACTATCCCCTTTTGGTGCTATTGAGGTTAAGATAGAGGGTGAAGAATTCAATGTGGTGAACATTGAACCTTCGCACATGTATGTAAGCTTGGAAAATAGTAAAACAGCAATTAAGTCCATTAATTATAGACATATAGGCACGGTTAAAGATTCTTATCGCATTATTGATACGGTTATGACACCTAACACCGTTGAGATAACGGGGGCAGAATCCACCGTCGACTCAGTGGATAAGGTATATGTAGACATTCAAGTAGAAGGTGAATCCAAAGATGTATCCACATCAGGTACAATTCGGTTATATCAAAAAAATAATGATGAAGTACTTTTGGATAAAAACATTGATAAAGTAGATGTATTGGTGAAAGTTAGGAAGTATAAAACGGTAACCCTTAATGTGAATCCAAGTGGCAAAGTTGCTAATGGCCATACATTTACAGGCAGCTCTGTTACACCTAAAAAAGTTGAGATAATCGGTACAGAAGAAGCTGTTAACAAAGTCAATATTGTTACTCTACCCGTGTCCCTTGAAGGACTTACAGAAGATACGAAAATCACTAAGAATATTAACGATTATCTTCCAGATGGTGTGACTGTTAGTACCCAGTCCAATGAACAAGCCACCATCGATGTAAAAGTTGATAAGATTGTGGACAAGGAAGTGACCATTGCACCTAACGATATCATTGCTAAATTACCACCAAATGGACTAAAATTATCCATTTTAGATGAAGAGGATATTAAACTCGTATTTAGTGGCATTCAACAGGAGTTAAATAGGGTTACAGCAAGATCTCTAGTTCCTAGTATTGATTTAAGTAATCTATCGGAAGGGACACATGAAGTGTCGTTAGTACTTGCTTATCCTAACACTGTTGAATTGGAATCAGACTTGCCTAAGATTACCGTTGAGCTAACAAAAGAAGTAGAAGATACAACCGGTGATAACCCAGATGATGAGCCATCAACGGATAATACAGACCCAGCAACTGATGGTGATGGATCTACAGAGAACGATAATAATTAATAGTAAACATATAGCAATGCATTTTCTTGATTAAGGGGATGCATTGTTTTTATGCATACAATGGGATTGCATCCTACTAGTATCATATAGATGTTGCTACATAAACCATGTAAAGCATAGTTTGTGTACAGCACAAGTCAATAACATTTTTGTAACATTGATTAAGCTAAAAACATATTACTATAATATAGACCAATCACTTAAGTGGTATATACCAGAAATGAAATTGAACAGGTTTTAAGGCGATTTTAATTGAAGGGAGAATTTACTAGTGCTATAATTGAAAACGTAAAATATCAAAGGCCTTGATAATTAAAGATACTATAAGGGACATGAAAGGAAAAAGATGATGGGAAAATTATTTGGGACAGATGGTGTTCGTGGCGTAGCAAATCAGGAACTTACCATTGATCTAGCATTTAAGTTAGGGCAGGCAGGCGCCTATGTCTTAACAAAAGAAAATAAGCATAAACCAACCATTTTAATTGGAAGAGATACAAGGATTTCAGGAGAAATGTTATCAGCAGCAATTATAGCAGGTATTTGTTCCGTAGGCGCTAATGCCGTCAGCTTAGGCATCGTACCCACACCAGCTGTTGCACACTTAACAAGGCTATACAACGCAGATGCAGGTGTGGTCATATCCGCATCCCATAATCCAGTAGAATACAACGGCATTAAATTCTTTAATAATAAGGGACATAAGTTATCGGATGCGCTGGAAGAAGAAATAGAAGACATTATCTTACATAATATGGATGAGATTCAATTAAGTATAGGAACCGATATTGGAAGAGTAACACATAAAACAGAAAGTATACATGCATATATCGATTACGTGAAAACACGCATAGATATGGACCTAAAAGGCATGAAGATTGTTATAGATTGTGCGAATGGTGCCTCTTATGTATCTGCCCCAGAGACTTTACGTCAATTAGGTGCAGAAGTGTTCATCATTCATAATGAACCAGATGGCACCAACATCAATAAAAAATGCGGGTCAACCCACATGGACGATTTAAAGCATTTTGTGAAACAGATTGGTGCGGACATTGGTCTTGCCTTTGATGGCGATGCAGACCGTTGTTTAGCAGTAGATGAATGCGGACAGATGGTAGATGGCGACCAGATTATGGCCATCTGCGGTAATTACATGAAAATGCAAGGTACTCTGAAAAAAGATACCATTGTGGCAACTGTTATGAGTAACCTTGGCTTATTTATGATGGGAAAAGAAAAAGGTATTCAGATTGAGCAGACAACAGTTGGCGATCGTTATGTACTTGAGAAGATGATGGAAGAAGATTATAATCTGGGTGGAGAACAGTCAGGTCATATTATTTTCTTAGATGAAAATACAACAGGTGATGGATTATTAACAGCTCTACACCTTTTAGAAGCGTTAAAGCATTCCGACAAAACCTTGTCAGAACTTGCTAAGGTAATGGATGTACTGCCACAGATTTTAGTGAATGCAAAAGTAAAGAATGAACATAAAATGAAGTACTTAGAAGACCCAGAGATTAAGAAGGTTATTGACCAGCTAGAAGAAAAATTCCATGGTGAAGGTCGTGTATTGATTAGACCATCAGGAACAGAACCTTTAGTGCGTGTGATGATTGAAGGAAAAGATCAAGAAGCCCTAACCAAAGAAGCGAAGCAGTTAGCGGTATTAATAGAAAGTAGATTGAATGAGGAGGAATAGGAATGTGTGGTATAGTAGGTTATATAGGTGATAGAGAAGCAACGCCTATCTTAATAGATGGTTTAAAAAGTTTAGAATATAGGGGCTACGATTCAGCTGGTGTCTCTATCCATAATGAAGCAATTATGTCCATTAAAACAAAGGGACGATTGAAAAGGCTGGAAGAGCGGTTAACAGAGGAACCACTACAAGGCACCATTGGTATAGGTCATACTCGTTGGGCAACTCATGGGGAGCCATCAGATGTAAACTCCCATCCTCACTTGAATGGTTCATGTACCATATCCTTGGTGCATAATGGGATTATTGAGAATTATATGAACCTAAAGGAAGAATTAGAAGCCATGGGGCAAGCATTTTTATCCGAAACGGATACAGAAGTTGCTGTTCAGTTAATTGATTACTATTATAGAGAATCACATGATTTATTAGATGCTGTTTTACAAGCAGTTGATCGTATTGATGGTTCCTACGCATTTGGTGTGATGTGCCATGAAGAGCCAGATAAATTAATAGCAGTAAGAAAAGACAGCCCTCTTGTTATCGGTGTGGGTAAAGGTGAGAATTTTATTGCATCGGATATTCCAGCTATCTTAGAACATACGAGAGACATTTACCTCTTGGAAGATAAAGAGGTTGCCATTGTAACCAAGGAAGATATTACCATCATGGATACGACTAAGCAAGTTATTCAACGGGATGTCTTCAATGTGACTTGGGATATAAAAGCCGCTCAGAAAGATGGCTATGACCACTACATGTTAAAAGAAATATTCGAACAACCAAAGGTAGTGAAAGATACATTAGCGCCAAGACTTCCAATGGACCAAGACGATATTGTTCTTGATAACATTACCCTTACAAAGGAAGTCCTTGAAAAGATTAACAAAATTTATATTGTTGCCTGTGGTACAGCTTCATACACGGGCTTAGTAGGTAAATATTTGATTGAAAGAGTGGCTAGAATACCTGTTGTTGCAGAAGTGGCATCAGAATTCCGTTACCGTGACCCCATTATGGATGAAAATACGCTAATGATCGTGGTGTCACAATCAGGGGAAACTGCTGATACATTGGCAGCATTACGATTGGCTAAACAAGCAGGAGCTCATGTCATTGGTATTGTTAACGTGGTTGGTTCCACCATATCCAGAGATGCAGATGACGTGCTCTATACCCTGGCTGGTCCAGAAATAGCCGTTGCATCAACGAAGGCTTATTCTGCACAATTGTGTGCCATGTATCTGTTATCCATTAAGATTGCTATGGAACTTGGTAAACTATCCAAGGATGCATTCATTGAACTACGTAAAGAACTCTATTTATTGCCAGAAAAGGTATCTCAGGTTCTAAGTCAAGTAGACGATATTAAAGCATTAGCAGACAAATACATTAACTCTAAGAACGTCTTTTACATTGGTAGAGGTCTTGATTTTGCAGTATCCATGGAAGGGGCTCTTAAGCTCAAGGAGATAGCTTACCTACACGCTGAGCCTTATGCCGCAGGTGAATTAAAACACGGCCCAATAGCCCTTATTGAAGATAATTCACTACTTGTTGGACTTACAGCCCACGAAGAGTTATATGATAAGACAGTAAGTAATATCAAAGAAGTTAAGGCAAGAGGAGCTAATGTATTGGCCATTGCATTAGAAGATAATAAAGATATCAGTAAAATAGCCGATGATGTGATTTATGTTCCAAGAACTCACTGGATGTTCACATCACTCCTTGCAAATATTCCACAGCAGATCTTTGCTTATTATATTTCTGTTGGGCTTGGGCATGATGTTGATAAGCCTAGGAATTTAGCTAAGAGTGTGACGGTGGAGTAGGTGGCTTATGAATATTATAGTCAGCTGTAGCAAAAGAAAAATGTTTGCCAAACGATAAAATAGTTTGCCTAGATAGAAAAAAGATTGCCAAATAATAATAAAGATTGTCTATTCTAATGAAAAAAAGAATAGGCAATCTTTTCTTTTTATGTAATGCTAATCCTTACTTAAATGTAATGACAATCTGCCATACACTATTGCCATCGGTGCGTGACAATGATTGCTTTTCCCATCCGTTTCCATCACTAATATATCTGGTACCTCTAAAAATGCCTTAAGCATAGGTGATTTTGTTGATACTTCTTATGTTTCTAGTTGAACAATTCGTATGAAAAACTTTTTGACCTGTGAAAACAAAGGTAAATTTTCAGAATATGACAATATATAACATATAATGATTATAATAAACATTATTTATACTGATTAGAAGCGTTATATTGTATTTATTTTTATATTAACTACTTAAATACAATAATTTAAAATAATACAAAATAATAAATGGACATGCACAAAAATGTGTGTTAATATGTTAGAGTAAGTCTATAAGATAAAAAATATTATTTAGGAGGGATTTACATGAAAATAATTAGAAAATTATTAATAGTGGCGTTATCTATGGCAATCTTCACAACGTCCATGCCTGCTATGGCAAGTGTTAGTTCAGAAAAACAACATGTGAGTTATAGTTCAAGTAGAAGTTGTTCAGAGGGAAATCATTCCTGGCGTATTAGTAAAGTAACAACTATAGATCCTGAGTTTAAATTTGAAGTGGGTATAAAATACTATCGAGAAAAGTATACTCATTATACTCATAAAACTTGTAGGGTGTGTAGCGAGTTTAGAAGTATAGAAGAAGGTGTAACATATAGTGACTGGGTGCCAATGTATTAATTTTGAATATTAAAACAAAGTTTTATTTTAATATGAGATTAAAGCTGAAGTACATAAAAAAGTAATGACATCACTTCAAGAGCAATGATAAAATGATACTTGAAGTGGTGTCTATTCTTATGGTTAAATAAAGAAATTAATGGTTGCACAACATAACTCTTATTCGTCTCAAATAAAGGCACAAATTCCATTAACAAATCCATATCTCATAATAAAAATCTAAGTTTGTCTCCTGAAAAAACTTGTTAATCAGCTTGTTATTTGATAAGATAAAGTTCGACACCTATTACATCCTTTAGTGAGAGTTTGTTAATGAACTTTATCATATACTAAATTATCTTGGAGGGGTTAATTTATGAAAAGATTACTTTTACTACTATTGCTTGTATTATGCCTTTCAGGTTGTATGAAATTTGTTCAAACCCCACATAAACATAATGAACAAGAAACATCAGATAATCTAAGTAGCTCAAGTTCAGAACAAAAATCAGATTCTTTATATGCTGAAATAAATGATAATATACATGAATTAAATAATGCTCTCCTCAAAGAAATTGTACAGAGCTATTTTCTTGTTTTTGATTTTGATATGTCTTTTAATGAGGATGATTTTGTGGATTATGAAAGAGCCTATCAATATATGAGGAGTGCGGGGACATATCCAATAGAGCCTTTTGAATACTGGAAGATATTTGAGAAGTATTATGATTCAAAATCAGATCAGTATACCATTCCTGTCGAACTTGTTGATAAGCTTATATTAGAGGAAAAAATAAAATCTTCACAGTTTGCCGGACTTACTGTAGTTGATGATACTTATATAGTTGAGAGTTCCTTTTGGACCGTGAGACCAGAGCTTCATGGGTATTTTAACAAAGATACATGGACACTTACAGTACCATCAGAAATTGTGGATGAATATATATTGAGCAAGTTTAATACAAAAATAGACTACTCACAAGTTAAAGAATATGATGAAAACAGCCACACCTATACTTATGAGCCGTTTATGGGATCATTTCATTACGATATATCCGTTGATGAAGTAATAGTTGATGATGAGATCGTAAAATTTAAGTGTATACTAACGAATGAGATAGAGGAAAATGAAAGTCTTTCTTATGAGACGACTTTTGTAATAAAGTTTGTACATGGTGAGTATAAATTTTTATCTGTTGATATTAAAGATAATAACATATAGTTTTTATGTGTTGAAGGTTTATTTGAGAACAAAGTAAGAGGTATGAGCATGACTCCACTTAGAAAAGAGAATGGTTTCAGAACTATTATATATAAGGCATAAGCTTATAGCAGATGAGAAAATACGAGTACTTTTTTTAATCCTTAACGGGAAGCCAAAAAGGTGCTTTTTTATGCCCTAAAATAAGAAACGTGGGTTTGGAAGCAAAAGGAGAGAGGGTTTGATGGGGATAGATTAAGAGGTTAGAAAATAGCAAGAATCATTAAATATGCTTAATAGGAATTTGTTATAATCCTGTATGAAAGGAGGAAGCTGCAATGTTTTGTAAAGTAATGCATGTTATAGATACTATTGACTATATAGAGGAGCATTTATCTGAGAAGCTGGATTTAGATATAGTAGCAAGTGCTGTTCACTATTCAAAATATTATGTACACCGAATATTTACAACTTCCGTTGGTTTAACAATACATGATTACATACAACGAAGAAAGTTGACGGAAGCTGCAAAATTGCTGGTATTTTCAAATAGGCCTATCATTGAAATTGCATTGGTAGCTGGATATGAAAGTCAACAAGCATTTACTTCTATTTTTAAAGCGATGTATAAGAAATCTCCTAATCAATTTCGGAGAGATCAGGAATTTTATCCTTTGCAGCTAAGATTTGTTTTGAAGAAAAAGAACATAGGTTTAGGGAATATTCAGAAATTACAACAAGAAATTACACTTGCAACCTTATGGGATATTCCATTATGGATGGACTTAGTAAGATTAGTCATAGACGGTTTCCCTAATTTGCAGGAGGAAGAATATATACTTCAGCTGAAACAGTGTATTGTTGAAAAAAGAGCTTTAATATTCAAATTTGATAATATTGCTATTGGAAATATGATATTTAATCAAGACACAGGAAGATTGACTTTTTTGGGATACATCCCCAATATCGTCATTCTGAAATAGCACAAGCATTTCTTGAGAAAGTTATGAATGACTTTTTGATAAATACTGCTGTTTCAATCACTACTTTTCGTGAGGGAGATAAAGCAGATACAGGACAAAGAAAAATGCTAAAACAGTTAGGTTTTGCAGAAGCAGAACTATTAATAGAATTTGGATACCCTACACAGAAGCTTGTGTTATCTTCTGAGAAAGGAAAAAGCAATGAATAAATCTGATAACCCTTTGTCACAAGATTTCACTTTACTTTCTTTATTAAGATTTGCTTTCCCGTCTATTGTAATGATGATCTTTATGGGACTATATACTATCGTTGATACCATATTTGTATCAAGACTGGTGAATACCAATGCACTGTCAGCGATAAATATTGTATGCCCTGTAATAAATATTATTATTGGTTTAGCGTCTATGATTGCTACTGGTGGAAATGCTATTGTTGCAAAAAAAATGGGAGCGAATGAAAGAAAAAGGGCAAATCAAGACTTTACATTATTGATTATTTTCGGAGTTTTACTGGGTTTGCTTATAACAATTTTGGGAGTTGTGTTTATCGATAAAATTATATGGGAATTTGGCTCAAATAAAATATTATATCCATATTGTAAAAGCTATTTATTAGTTATATTGATTTTTACCCCTGCCAGCATCTTGCAAGTTCTTTTTCAAAATTTGATTATAACAGCAGGAAAGCCAATGCTAGGATTGATATTATCAGTTGGAGCAGGTGTCATCAATATTATATTTGATTATATCTTCATTGTTCCATTTAAAATGGGGATTACTGGTTCTGCTCTAGGTACGGGTATTGGCTATGTAGTTCCAACTGTAGTTGGAATCATAATTTTTCTTAGAGGTAAGGGTACATTGAAATTTGTAAGACCAATTTTAGACATAGGTGTATTAATTGAAAGTTGCTGCAATGGTTTTTCAGAAATGGTTAGTCAGATGTCAACAGCAATGACAACATTTTTGTTCAACTTGATTATGATGAATTTGCTGGGAGAGAATGGTGTTGCTGCGATTACTATTATTATCTATACACAGTTTATGCTAACTGCTCTCTATATAGGTTTTTCTATGGGGGTTGCGCCAATAATTAGTTATAACTATGGAGCGAAGAATTATCAAAGGTTAAAAAAGATATTTAATAATAGTATGTTGTTTATATGTATAATGTCTATTTTAGTTTGGCTAGGATCATTATTTGGTGGTTTTTTATTGATTCATATTTTTAGTCCACAAAATACAGAGGTGTTTAACATAACAAATAATGGCTTTTCCATCTTTAAATATTCATTTTTGTTATGTGGTTTTAATATTTTTACTTCTGCTATGTTTACTGCCTTATCCGATGGAAAAATCTCTGCTATCATTTCATTTCTAAGAACATTTGTATTTATTGCAGTTGGACTTTCTATATTACCAACAATGTTAAATGTTCTGGGGGTATGGATTGCTGTACCATTTGCTGAACTACTTACACTAATTATTTCGGTTATATTTATCATGAAATATAGAAGTAAGTGTTCCAACAAAATAAACTCGTGCGAAAGATAAGAATGGTGTGATAAAGTCATGTAGTTTTTGGATGAAAAAGTCTAGAGTACATGACTTATTTCAAAGGGTTGTGGTAAAATCAGTATTTTTAACAATCTTATCCTAAAAAAGATCAGTTTTTGAATTTATATTTCATTAACTGGTCTTTTTTCTTTGTACTAACATGGTGCATATTGTTTAACACATGACAGAAACATATTACCTTTTAGTCATATTTTCACAATTTACATATCACAAACTTTATCCTCTCTCCATACTGACGTCTATCGTTGGGTCAATTTATAGTTATAATATTTTAATAATATAATAATTATATTATATATAGTTAGTATAAATTTGTATTAACTATATATAAGTAAATAATATTGAAAAGTAGATATTGAAAGGAGATGATAAAAGCTAATTTAAATAATACCATTTTAACCATTTTACGAAAATAATAAATCATTTTTCAGGAGGTCTATAATATGAAGAAAAGAGTATCTATTGTGTGTGTTTTATCGTTAGTCATGTCACTATTTTGGAGTTCTCAAGCTCAAGCAGCAACTAGAGTATATATGGGAAGTTGGGATTTAAACGGTAATGGTCAATTACAAAGTGTTTATAATCGAGGTTCATATATCCAGGTTGAACAACCTACAGGAGGGTTTAAGTCATATTCCATAACCAGTGGAAGTTGGGCATTATTAAAAGGAGGTGTTACCGATACAGATGGTCTTCCAGGCAATGAAATGGTGATTAATTGCGGTTCATATATTAAAATAATCCGTGACGCAAAAGGTACAACAAAAACATACTCGGTAACCAGTGGGAATTGGGCTTTATTACAAGGTGGTATAACCAATACAGATGGTAACCCTGGCAATGAAATTGTTATTAATTGCGGTTCTTATATAAAAATAATCCGTGACGCAAAAAGTACGACAAAAACATACACAGTAACCAGTGGAAATTGGGCTTTATTACAAGGTGGTATAACCGATACGGATGGCTATCCAGGTAATGAAATTGTTATTAATTGCGGTTCTTATATAAAAATAATCCGTGACGCAAAAAGTACGTCAAAAACATACACAGTAACCAGTGGGAATTGGGCTTTATTGAGTGGCGGTATAACCGATACGGATGGGCATGCAGGTAATGAAATCGTTATTAATTGCGGTTCTTATATAAAAGTAATCCGTGACGCAAAAAGTACATCAAAAACATACACCACAACCAGCGGAAATTGGTCTCTAGTTGGTATTTATAACTATGATGGTAACCCTGGCAATGAAATTATATATCGATACAGCAGTGGTACATTTGCAATATTTGATGCAACAGGTACAAAGCGTAAGATAGGATAGATGGACTTAATAAGATTGCCCTTATAAAAAGTTATTTATAAAGGCAATCTTTATTTTTATACTATCATTCAACTGTAAAGACTTAGTGTAAAAAGTTTCCAATAGAACAAGCAAATGAAGTGGGCTTTTACTCTAGTATAAAATTAACTAATTCATCCCATTTATGTAGCTTGAGGTTTTGGTATTTATCATAAAAGAAATCCCGATGTTCTTCTTCCCAAGCAGCCATAGAAGATAAGAACGCTTTAACAGATGGCTCATCTATGCTATCAGCAGCTTTTTTATAAAACTCTGCAAAATCATGTTCAATTAAGTAAGCCATTCTGAGAACAGTGATATCTGAAAGATTTTGATCTAATGTAAACGTATCTAGATTAGCTGTGAAGATATCTGGGCTTTTAACTTTTGAATTATCATCTACCACCCAAGAAATATCTTGTAATGTTTTGCCTCCTAATAGATCATCATACGTCTCTTTTAGTACATAGTAATGCTCTTTTTCTACCTTTTCTAAATCTGAGAATAATTTCTTGATATGTTCATCCTTTACTTGCTCAGAATAAAACCCATAAAAAACTTGACCTTGTCTTTCCATATTCATTGCAAATTGTAATATTTTCTTTATTTTTTCCATAGTGCCTAACTCCTTTCAAGTATATTACAATAATCATATCATATTTAATAATTAATATCAACAAAAAATAATTATTAGTTATTTACAAGGGTTTTATCAATAGTTGCAGATACGAATCCCTAATGTTATAATACTATATTATAATTTTCACACATACAGAGTATGACGATAGATAATCATTTACGGCACATGAGGTATCTTTATAGTTACTTTAAGATGCTGTGAAAGAAGTTGTAAATATATTAAGAATTACCCTTGTGGAATAATGGATAAAAAACAGATGCATAATCAAGATAGTTAGGTTTATAGATATTTATTTGGAGGGCTTATGTTTATATCAAAAGGAAAAGACTTTTTTTCTGAAAAGGATAATTTCTATATTGGAGACTTTTATGCCTCCAAGAACTTGCTTTTTCATGAGCACACACATGATCATTATGAAGTGTATGTGTGTATTCAAGGTAAATTTGAAGAAGTTTGTAATGGAGAAAAATATACGATTCATGAAGGGGATTTTAGATTTGTTAGATATTCCGATACCCATGAGCTAAAGTCCATTAAAGAGAGTAGTGCTTTAAGAAATATTGCCATTGAAGCTAACTTATTTGAACGTATTATCGCATCATTAAAACCCAATGCCATAGATGGTATTTTTTCCCACTTTAAACTATCTGGTAGTAAATTTAAGGACTATATGAAGAAAACAGAAATCTTGATGTATAATCATACCATTTCCAAAGCTAAAATGGTGGAACATATCGTCATAGATTTATTAATAGAGGCTATGAGTTATAAAGCCAATTCACGTGAAGTGCCTTATTGGTTAGAAGATGCCTGTGAGCGTATGAAAGAACAGAAAAACTATGTTGCTGGGTTAAACAGGTTCGTTGAACTATCGGGGAAAACACAAGCATATCTATCCAGGCAAATGAATACATTTTATCAGCAAACACCAACAGATTATATTAATGATATACGGTTAAAAGCCGCTATTAAGCGGTTAGTTACTACAGATCAGTTAATAGAAGATATTGCTTATGATTGCGGCTATAACAACTTATCTTATTTTAATCGTGTTTTCAAGAATAAATACAGCTTAACACCAAGAGAATATCGTAGCAAAAGCAATCGCTTTATTAATTTTGAACACATGTTAATCGATGAATAGAAACACTAGCCATATCCATAGTGGTTAGTGTTTTTTTGTTAACCAGATATTGAAAAATATGCCTATGATAGGAAAGGATTAATGAAGTCGTCAGTTTAATGGGTTTAAAAGAAAGATTATAAGTCAAAATAGTATTAGTTAGGTCACCACACAATTACTGGAATGGCACAGGCTTTGATATAATAAAACTATCTTAAAACAATTAGGAAGGACTTTGATGACGATGGAAAAACAAAACACTTCTGTGATGCATTTAGCCCAGTGTTCCCACCATGATTTGGTATGGTCAAAGCATTTTTACCGTGCGGAGACAGCTTTTGCAAATACAGAACTACATGAAGCGATCCATTTCGCAAAAGAAGGTTATCCATTAAAGTGGACCAATGAAGCGGCAATCTTTTTATATGAATTCTTGAGAAAACATGGTGAGCAATATGAAGACTTAAAAAAGGAAATTGTGGAAGGGAATATTGACTTAGGTGCCACCTATACCTCCCCTTACACCTCCTTTGTAACCAATGAAATTTTAGCAAGACAAGTGATATATGGTAAAAAGTGGCTGGAGGATATTTTCCCTGGACTAGAAGCGAGAGTCTTTTACAATACGGATGTACCCTCCCTTAACTTACAAATACCACAGTTATTTAAGAAAGCTGGCTTAGACTATATCTTCATGAGTCGTTCTTGGCAGTTCCCGAATATTAAACAAAATGCCTATTCAACCTGGGAATCTCCAGATGGTACAGCAATCAATACCTTGTTTATGCGGCATTATGGTGATTTATATTTTAAACACTTTAAGGATGAAGACTTTATTTCATACATTGAAAATGAGTGGTTAGAAAACAAAGACAATGTTAAAGACCCGCTTTTAGTATTTGGTATGGACTGCTTATTGCCTTTGAATCTCGATAAACAAGTGGCTACATGGCATAAGTATGCACAAGAAAAAGGCTACCCTGAAATTGAGTACTCTACAATGATTGATGGCCTTGACCGTGCTTTTGATAACGTAAAAGCCTTGGACAACACATTTAAAGGTGAATGGCCCAATAGCTGGGTTTATGAAAATAGCAGTGCAGATTATCAAACCTTTAAAAATCAAAGAGATGCAGAAAAAATGTTGGTGACAGCAGAAGGATTATTTACTTGGCGAGCTGTACTTGAAGGTCATTTTAAGGATTATGATGTAACACGCTTTGAAAAAGCATGGCGTTTAGTCATGAAAGCCTGCCATGGTTATGCTCCAAAAGAGGGAATTGACGAGTACCGTGCTTGGTATAAAGAGGCTTACGATAGAGCCCTTGCATTACAAACAGAAGGTCTTACTTGGTTAGCCAAGCAAATCAAGACAGAGGGGTCAGGCCAGCCTATAATGGTCTATAACAGCTTAAGTTACCAAAGAAGTGAATACGTAACCGTTGACTGTACCATTCAAAGTGATAACATCATGGTTCACGATGAGGATGGGCAGCTTATACCATCAAGTACAACAGCAGATGGAAAAGTTATTTTCTTGGCGAAAGATATCCAAGGATTTGGCTATCAAACCTATTATTTGACAGAAGGTGTAGGGGATATGAGCCAAATGAAAGAGGTCACTTTGGACCGTTATGAAAATGACTACTATACCATTGAGTTAGCCAATGGGGGCTTAAAATCCGTTTATGATAAAGAGACAGAGACACCCTTATTTGACACGGAGAAGTTCTTAATTGGTGAACTATTAATCTTTAATTATGAAGGGCATGGAGCAGGTGAGCATATCAATATTTGGCAGCCAGACCCAGAAGTCATCAATAGAACAAAAGACATCCACTCTGTCTGGTCTATCAAAGAAGCCAGTGATGTAAGAGTTGTTTTTGAAATGACAACGGATTTATCCTTTGGGACCTTCATTTTAGATGTTGTGTTATATAAGGATGAGAAAAAGATTGACTTTGATGTACAATTGAAAAATAATCAAGCACCGGAAAAATATCAAGTACGGTTAGCATTCCCAATCAACGGTACGGACTTTTTTAGAAGGAACTCCAAAACGGATGTTTTATATGAAGTGCCTTTTGGTCAGGTACATGTTCGCAAGGACGACGTGTTACCTCAGTTTTCACAATACAATAGAAATCTAGGTTTAGGCTTACAGACGAATACCAACCATATTTATAACAATGCTATTCGCCCAAGAGAGGTGCAAAACTACATTTCTACCCTTGTAGACCATGGGGATAAGAAGATTAAAACAATCATAAGTTCCTATAATGTACCATGGGATTATCAAGATGCTACAACCCTGCCAAGGCGAACACCTGTGTTACAACCGGTATTATTCTCCAACTCAAAACCTTGTCACTGGTTATGCTCACACTGGCGTTCATTAGGTGATCTCAGTTATCATTTTAGTCTCTTCTCAGAAGAAGCCACGGATCAAGTGGGTACCTATAAAAAAGCAGTAGGTAGTAACACACCACTTCATGTGGTAAACATACCCAACAATGGGGAGGGACAACTGGCTCAGCATAAGTCCTTTATGGATATAACAGGTGATAGCATCTATATCACCGCTGTTAAAAAAGCTGAAGCCGAAGATAAAGTGGTTATAAGATATCATGAAGGCTTTGGTCAATCATTAGACAACAACTTGACATTCAACTTTGATGTAGATAAAGCTTATCGAGCAAGTACGGATGAGAGAATCATGGAAGAAATGCCTATCGCTAATAACACCTTAACCCATAAGGTTCATCATCATGAAATTAACACGTTAATGATAGATGTGAAAGATATGGCTAAAACATACAGTACACCAAAGCATTTGATGGTAACAGAGAAGAAACTCAATAACCAAATCACCTTAACATGGCAAAACAAAGATGAAGCAAAGGCATACATCATCAAACACTCACAAGATAACATAAATTGGACCGTGATTGGTAAGTGTTCAACGAAGACCTATAAGACCGTGGTCAAAGATGGACATCACTTCTTTAAAGTAGCTGCTGTTTATGATGATGGGACGTCTTTTGATTCTGTTGAAGTGGAAACCAACGTCGATCATATCATTAGACAAATTCATACAGAAGGAACAGATTATGAGTTCATATGCTGTCACCAGTACTTAGTGACGGATGTTGGGATTACAACCTATACTGAAAATGGTTTACACGATACCATCGGGCATTTTATGCACAGTTACTTAACCAAGGATAATCCAGAGGAAGATGTGTTTGTTTCTTTCGAGTTTGATCGGGTATATGACTTGGATGAATTATATATTTGGAACTTCCAAGAGAAGGTAACCAAAGACAAGCCAAATGGTGCTAACCCAGGATTTAAAGAAGTGCGTATTTACCATTCCTTAGACGGTAAACATTACACCCAACTTGCCCATGACAGCCAGTCAAAGAATGGAGTCTATACCTTTGCTAAGGCTACAGAAGTAGCCATCAATAAAGACAGGATGCCAGCATCTAACTTACAAGGTACCAATGAGCCTGTGAATTTAGATGGTATCAAAGCAAAATTCATTAAATTTGTAGTCAGTCATGAAGCAGGTGTAGGTAATTATGGCATTTTTGAAGAACGTGAAGAAGACAAAGGCGGCGACCGCAATGTCTTTGGATTAGCACAAGTGTTATTCACTTATAAAAAGTAATACGAAGCAAGAGAAGAATACCATGACCGGAATGTCCAATAAAACACCATCATAACAATAGGTTAGTTATGGGGTTTTATGAGAAAGGAGTCAGCTATGAAAGAAAATAAACCCATCATCAATCTAGCCCAATCGTCCCACCACGATTTAGGTTGGCACAAAAATTACTTTCGTGCAGAATCAGCATTTGCCAATACAGAATTACGAGAAGCCATCCATTTTACAAGGAAAGGTCATCCTCTAAAATGGACAAACGAATATGCCATTTTTATCTATGAGTTTCTAAGAAAACACGGAGAACAATATGAGGAAATAAAAGAAGAACTATTAGCAGGTAACATGGACTTAGGAGCCACTTATACGTCTCCTTATACGTCCTTTGTCACCAATGAAATCTTAGCACGACAGTTGATTTATGGTAAAAAGTGGTTAGAAGATGTTTTTCCTGGGGTAGAAACAAAGGTGTTTTTTAATACAGATGTACCATCCCTTAATTTACAGATTCCACAGTTATTCAAAAAGGGAGGCATTGATTATATGTTCATGTGCCGCCCTTGGCAATTTCCAGATATGAAAGAAAATAGCTATGCCACTTGGGAATCCCCAGATGGCACCAAGATGAAGACACTCATCATGCGACATTATGCAGATTTATACTATAAGCAATTTGATGAAGAAGAGCTTATTGCCTTCATTGAAACAGAATGGTTAGAAAACCGGGGCAATGTGGACAAACCGCTTCTACTCTGTGGACAGGACTGCTTAATACCCCTTAACTTAGACAACATGGTCAACACATGGAATGATTATGCTAGGGAAAAAGGATACCCTGCCATGCAGTATTCAAACATGACCCAGGGTCTTGAAGATGCCTTTAATGGTATAGAAGAATTGGATAATACATTTAAAGGTGAGTGGCCCAATAAGTGGGTGTATGAAAATTCAGGGTCCGATTATCCCTCTTTTAAGAATCAAAGAGATGCTGAAAAAATGCTTGTTACAGCAGAGCTATTAGCCACATGGCAGGCAGTATCTGAAGGTCATTTTAACCATTATGATGTGACTCGCTTTGAAAAAGCATGGCGTTTGGTGATGAACGCTTGTCATGGCTATGCAGCAGAAGAAGGTATTGAGCAATTTCGTCAGTGGTACCAAGAAGCATATGACAGTGCATTGGCTCTACAAACAGAGGGGCTTCAGTGGCTAGCAAGCCAGATTAAAACACAATCAGAAGGTCAACCCATCATGGTGTATAACAGTCTCAATGATTCAAGAAGTGAACACGTAATCGTCCATTGTGATATACAAAGTGATGATATCCTTGTTAAAGATGCCCATGGACAGGTTGTACCATCAAGTAAAACAGCCGATGGACAAGTGATCTTCTTAGCAAAAGATATCCAAGGGTTTGGCTATCAAACCTATTATCTGACGGAGGGTACAGGAGCCATCAGCCAGATGGAAGAGATTTCTCTAGACCGTTATGAAAATGATTACTATGCCATTGAATTATCAAATGGTGGTCTACAATCAATAGTTGACAAAGAGACAAAGACCCCATTGTTTGATACCACTAAGTTCCTCATTGGAGAATTATTAACCTTCCAATACGAAGGTATGGGTGCAGGTGAACACATTAATATTTGGCAGCCTGATCCCAACATCATTGAACGATCAAAAGATATTCCTTCCCAATGGCGAATAAAAGAAGCCAATGACATAAGGGTCGTTTTTGAAATGACCACACCACTAACCTATGGAAAATTTGTCTTGGATGTTATCGTCTATAACCAAATGAAAAAAATTGACTTTGATGTGAACATTCTGGACAATCAGGCACCTGAGAAATACCAAGCAAGGTTAGCCTTTCCAATTCATGGAACAGACTTTTTTACCAGTCATCCTAAAACAGATGTACTTTATGAAGTACCCTTTGGTCAAGTACATGTACGTAAGGACGATGTGTTGCCTCAGTTTGCAGATTATAATAAAAACACAGGAAACCATAATGATATCAATCATCTATATAATAGTGCTGTAAGACCAAGAGAGGTACAAAATTATATAGCCAGTATGATAGATTTTGGTGATAAAAAGGTGAGAACCATCATCAGTTCCTATAATGTGCCTTGGGATTATCAGGATGCAAGTACCATGCCAAGAAGAACGCCTGTATTACAACCGATTTTATTTTCCAACTCAAAACCTTGTCACTGGCAATGCCCATACTGGCTTACAACAGGCGATACAAGCTATCATTTCAGTATTGTTTCAGAAGAAGCAACAGATCAAGTAAATGGGTATAAGCAGGCTGTTGGAAGCAATTCACCTCTTCATGTGGTCAACATTCCTAAGGATGACCATGCAGCATTTGCAGAGAATAGTGCTTTCATGGGTGTTGAAGGTGATCCTATTTATGTTACAGCTGTAAAGAAGGCAGAAGCTGAGGATAAAATAGTCATAAGGTATTATGAAGGATTTGGCTCTTCTATAGACGCGAACTTTACATTCAATTTTGATGTAGCAAAAGCATATAAAGCAAGCACGGATGAGAGACTATTACATGAATTAGCAATAAACAACAATCGTTTATCGCAACACGTAAATGGATATACTATCGATACGTTAATGCTTGATGTAAAAGGTATGAAGCAAACAGGTTCGACACCTAAGCACTTAATGGTCACCGATAAGAAAAGCAACAATGACATCACATTAACATGGCAAAATAAAGACCAAGCAAAAGAATACATCATTAAGCGCTCACAAGACAATGTTAACTGGTCAATCATTGGAAGAACCACATCCAAGGTGTTTACCCTTCGATTAGAGAATGGACACCATTATTTTAAAGTAGCAGCAGTTTACGATGATTATACCTCCTTTGATTCTGTCGAATTAGAGGTTGCATTAGATCATGTGATTAAACAAATTCTGACACAAGGTACGGACAATAAAATGATTAACTTCTCCCAATGCTTAGTGACAGATGTTGGTATGACAAAATACGCAAGTGATGGTTTATACGATACGCGCATCAACTGGATGGACAGCTACTTAACCAAAGATAATCCTAAACAAGATGTATTTGTTTCTTTCCAGTTTGACAAAGTGTATGATTTAGATAAATTATACATCTGGAACTTTCAAGAAAAAGTAACCACAGATAATCCTACAGGTGCAAACCCAGGATTTAGAGAAGTCCGTATCTACCATTCATTAGACGGTGAACACTACACGCAATTATCCAATGAAGCTCAGTCAAAGGATGGGGTTTATACTTTTGCAAAATCAACGGAAGTGGCGATCAATAAGGACAAAATGCCAGCATCCAACCTGCAAAATACAAATGAACCCATTAATTTGGAAGGGGTAAGGGCTAAATATGTAAAGTTTGTCGTCAGCCATGAAGTAGGCATTGGAAACTATGGCTACTTTGAAGAGATAGAAGCAGACAAGGGTGCCAAGAGAAATGTATTTGGGCTGGCAAAAGTCGTGTTTACCTATCAATAAGTAAAAATAGCCTTCAATGCGTAAAGCTTCATTAAAGAAATAATACCCTACAATGGAATAGATTGAAAAAATAAGGAACTCTTATAGGATAAGGGTTCTTTATTTTAAAATAATAAACACATGAATCGATACTTGTGTTAAAATAATAGTCAGAATAGAATGTGTGTGTAGCTTTCTTAAGCTACTAGTGATGAGGAAAAAGTGTAGAGATGGGAAGTAAGTGTATGATAAGGTGGCGTATCGTGTTAATAGTTGTTCTAATGAGCTGTACAGCTTGTTCAGGACGAGAACATAGTGGATTACAACAAGAAACATATCGTAAAGATCATCATCAAATGCAACAACAAGAAGAAACTCTAATTGAACAACTGGCTAAAGGTGACTTCACGAGAAAAAGTCTCATTCATCTTCTTGGTGAAAGTGATGATTTTCTTATAAGGGCATCAGAATTACAACTAGGAGCCAGTAAGCAGCATGATGAAGTGTATCTTATTGGTTTGCTGGTAAGCTATAGCAATGACTCCGTAGATGATAACCGCATTGTTAGCATAACATTTCAGAACCATTATCAGGGTATAATTATGGATAACATCGATATGAGCACCACCATCAAGCAGCTAGAAGACCGTTATGGTCCGCCTGATTTTCATGATGAAACAAGACATCTCATTGGTTATCACCTGAAGGGTTATTACATATTTGCCAGAGGGATACAAGCTTTAGATAGCCTTACCATCTATCCTGTAACAGATTTTGATTGGTATGGGATGAAATCCGTTTTAGACAAATATCATGAAACAGAGGACGTCAATATTTTCTTTGATGATGTACCTTGGGCGTATGATTATATGAGCGGCGAATCTTCCTATTCACATTTAAGTTGTTTAAGTCAAGGCTTTACAATTGATATTAATGAGGGAAAGAAAGAGACGGTTAAGGTCACTCTTTATAAAGGAATAGAAGCTTACGACATTGATCTTACAGCTTATCCAGAGATTCAAGTTATGGAAAAAGACCCTATTTTTTCACAGGAAATCTGTCGGTTAGTAGATGAGGAGGTCTACCAACATCGGGTTAAATACGAAGGTCACTATTCACCTTATGGGAAAGTCAAGTTGCTTGAGCTGTTTTCTCTACATTCAGGTAACTTCATTCGATTATACAGTCCAGATGGTAAGGTATTCTACAAAGAGCTGCATGACATATGTGCTTATGAATGGATAGGTGATGAATACCTTCTATATGTAAGAGAAGAAGTACCTCAAGATGAAATGACTGGTATCAGACGCTATATAATGGGTATCTATGATTGCCATAGGCAAGAGAATACAAACATTGATATGAAAGAACAGCCCATTGAACTCATATCTTGGGATGATGGTTATATTAAGTACACCTCAGGGGATGATATAGGAGCAATTAAGTATAATCTTAATGAAGAAGGCGTTAGCCTAGAGTAAACCTATAACACTTGGTTATAAGAATGCATAAAAAGAGGAGCAAAACAAGAGTTGGGATGTACCATAAACCCAACTCTTTTTTGCATCTACAATAATTATCTAAACAAAAAAACGTTACACTTTTAATGTCTTACCCTACATTTTCTACTTTTCTTCTTGATGCTTCTTAAAGTATGCGGAATAACCAATTAACAAGCCTACACCAATAAACCCAATAGCCATAGCCCAAGGTGTTTGGGCTGGATTATTACCTGTTTGTAAGGTTAGCTCAGGTAAAGCAATCAGGAATGCACCTTTTAATAGGAAAAATATTCCTGATAAAGATACAGCTACTTGAATGGGCTTTCTCCACTTAAAATGGTGGACAAGAATGGTCATCCCAATGAAGAAGTGTACCATGCCTGATAAATTAATCAATACAGGGTCAGAACCCGTATGGGTTATCATTTTTGAAAAAAAGTCACTTGAAATTAAAAAACCAAGGCCTGTTACCAGGTAATACATGGATACGATTCTACCTATGCGGGTTGTAATATTCATTTTCATAACGTACCTCCTCGATATTTAATCTAATAAACGATTACAAAAATATTATACGATAAATGTTCATTAATGTCAATATCGTATATTTATATTTTTTATATAATGAACTGAGCTTGTATCAAACGTAAATAAAAACCACCCTAGCTTTATTGCCAGAAATGGTTTTATACATATGGGTTAACGTTTAAGTTTGATTTTGTGTACAAGTACTGTGCTATGTACCCAAAAATTTAACAGCTTCTTTTATATATTGCTGAGGCTTACCAATACACAGTTCTCCATGCTGACATCCTTCAAAAACCTTTATTTTAGCATGAGGCAGTCTATCTAAAAGTGCTTTTGCATACTTTTTACCAAACATGGACTCCTTGGAACCATACCAGTAGGTGATATCGGTTTGACAGGTGGCTATAGAGGTGGGCAGTGAATAGTTATAAACCGATTCATGCACATTACGACAGGTCGCATTGGTCATATGAGCTCCAATCTTGAAGGTTTCATCTACAAGTTCAGCAGGTAAATAACTAGCACTTAAAGTTTTATAAAACCGATGACTTCCTTTTTTCATTTGCTGTATTTGATGAAGCCTTATTCGAATAAAGAAGTTTAATAGAAACTTATTCATGGGCACCACAGGCCCACAATCAATAATGGCTTTATCAACTTTTAGCTTGTTCTGAGCGAGTAGATTGACCCCAATGGTAGCCCCAAGAGAAGCGCCACATAATGCAAAGATATGGGTACCATATAAGTGTATCACATGGTCTATAATATCATGAGAAGCCTTTTCAATGGTTGTAAATGTAGAAGGACTATCCTCCGGGTCATGCCCATCTAAAACAGGAACGATAACATAATAGTCTTTACTAAAAAAATCGATTTGGGGCAGCCACATTTTCCATGAGGATAGAAATCCATGGATAAGGATTATTGCCCTGTTCTGCTTATTGCCAAATTCTAAGAATCGCATTATATCTCCCCTTGCTATTCTAAATCATCACATTTATAGACAACTTTCTTGTAAAAATTGAGCATTTTTATAGTTTCCTCATACATTTCATCCACAGATTGATGCAGGGTTATACCTTCCTTCCAGATACCTTCACTGCACCAGTTAATCATTTTGACCAGCTGTTGGGTATCAATCTCTTCTTTAAATTTGCTATAATCCATATGTTCATGAAGCTTATTCACATAATGTCTCTTGGCATGCTTATTTATGTCTGCAATAGCGCTTTTTATATCAGGATTCATTTCGTCATTTGCTCGAATGACAAATTGGTTCAGGTATGGATAGGTTTTATAAAGGTTGACTTTTAGTTGCAGACGTTGATAATACGACTCAAAAAAATCCCTTTCTTCAAAGTTAAACGTCTTGTTAACGTGCTGGCTAAGTTGCTTCAAAGAGAATTTATATAAATAGATGTATAAGGATTGCTTGTTTTTAAAATATTGAAACAAGGAACCTTTGGATATTTGGGCTTTACCTGCGATATCATCTGTCAAAGCATGTTTATAATCTTTTACAGAAAAAACGTGAAGAGCCGCATTAATGATTTTATTTTGCTTATGCAAATCTAATTGTTTAAAACGATGTTCCATAACGCACTCCTTTACTAAATAGGTTAATTCTAATTATTACACGATGACTAAAAAAAACAACCCCTTTTAAATACATTTTCATAGTAGGAGTACCCCTATTTATGATCAATTGCAACACAAGATTTAATTGCGTTATTCGTTTTGAAAAGAAAACATAAACTCATTAAATTCATTGTACATGTATTTCTATTAAGTTATAATAGGATGAAGAGGGGTCAGTATCGATAAAGAGGGAGGAAATCCATGAAAAAACGACATATTATGTTATGTGCAACGATTATAATTATGACCATGTTAACAGCATGCAGTTCTAAAGAAATGGCTGTATCAAGCAATGATGTAGAAGAAGAAGGTACAAATACAGCTGAAGATGCATCAGACCAAAGTAGAGCTAAAGATTACCAACAGACATGGGAGGAACTAAAGAATACCGATGAATCAACCCATCTAAATGAAACCATCGTTCCACAAGAAATTATTGACCATATGCATGTAATCGATGACCAACATCATATTGCCTATTATGAAGAAGTTGACATGGACGGGGATGGGCAATTAGAGTCCATTGTAGCCACAGGTCACTTAGATAAAGACCCTTATGAATCGGATATTTCTCATATTTATATTGTAAGATTAAAGGATGATAACATTCAGCAATTAAGTGATAATCTCGCCAGTGGTGGGTATGCTGTCTATAATATTCGAACGGTTAAGTTGCAGCATACGCCGAATAAAACCTACTTGTATTGCAGATTGTCCAATGGTGCTAATTTAGGAGGCTTCAATCTATATGGATTAGATAAAGAAGATGTTGAAATCGTTCTTCATTGTTCATCAGCTGTAGGGTCAGGTGTCGATAAACTAGTGGATAGTGATAAGGATGGTCTATATGATGGCTATGAGAAAATTCGGTCAAGCTATGATGTGCTTTATTATGAAATAACTTATGCATACACATTAGAAAATGAGGAATTTGTGTTAAGTGGTATGTCCATTAACTTACCCCCATACCCAGATACAATAAAAGATGTTCTTGTACAATACTTATCCTTACGCTTACTAGACATCGGTCAATCACCAGAACTCAGTAGTCGTTTGAATGAATTATGTACAGACAAACAGGCAAATACCATTGAAATACCGTATAATTATCTTCATTCAGCCCTGCTTAATACTATTTTAGGGCTAGACGAAGCTATACAGTTTACGATTAATGAGGAGACAGGTGATGCGACGGCAACCTGCGTTAGTGAACTAAAGGAAACAATAACCTATATATGTCATCTCGTGAAAGAAGAGGGAAGATGGCGAATTGATGCGATAAATTTAGAGGGCTCAAGGGAACCAATCAACGATAGTTTTTAAATAATGATACCATGAAGCAGATTGGCTAGGGTAATTGAAACTTGGAAAAAAAGTATCAGCACCCCAGCATATTCATTAAAAATGTAATAAATATAGAATAAAAGTGATTGAAATGACATTTTGGCAATAGACTATAATAAGAGGTAGCTTGTAGGAGAAAAATAAAGCGGGAGGAGCAAAATGTCAAAACTAAGAAAGTACCATCTACCCATATTACTTTCAATCACTCTGACATGCTTATTACTTGCTAGTTGCAGTTTCAGAAAAGCAAACGAAGAAGTAGAAGAAGTGCCTGAAGAAATACCTGAAAATGTACAGGAACCTATTGATATAAGTCCAACAGCTGAGACCGCTAATCTGGAATTAGCATCTCTTGTAGATTCTTTTGTCTATGGTCCCATATTAGAAGGTGGTATCTTAACAGAAGGCGGTAGTGTTCAAAGTGTACGCATGGGTAAACACAATGGATTTGAACGTATCGTTATTGAGTTTAACCATGAAACAATACCTAAGTACAAAGCGAGTTATTACAGATGTCCAGATTCTGCTATCCTTCATATGGAGGGCACAGGCCAGTTTGTAGCGAACACACCAGAAATCGATAAATCCAATTTAATTGAAAGTGTTTATCCAGTGGCAACATTTGATGAAAGTACCCACCGATTAGGTGTTGTGTTCAAAAAACCTGTAACCATGAACGTGTTCGAAATGCAGAATCCAGCTCGAATTGTCATGGATATTAAAGAAGATATTAACATGGCGAAAGATGGCTTACCAGAGATGGTGTATGCACTTCGTTCGGGACCTTATGATGATGTGGAAATTGTATCATTTGTTGAACAAGACTTGAATGCTGAAAATAGTAAAAATGTTAGGATTATCTACCAAAACAATAAGAATTATCTCGTAGAAGAAGGTATTTACAGTTCAAAAGCTGAATGTGAAAAGAGAAAGAAAGTATTGGAAAATAAGAACAAGAACTACGCCTTGTACATCGAAGAAATACCTAACAATGTAAAAAACGCACAAGCAAACTGATTAAAAAAAGAATGTTCTCTAAGTTATGTTGTACATCTTTGTTACATAAAAATCATGATATAAAAATATGAAAGCTTAGGTTGATATATTGGTTATAGATAAATTATGCCATATATATTTACACCTAAGCTATTTTTAGTATATAATAATCTGGGGAATATAAAAGATCGAAAGTAAAGGGTGTATAAGATGCGTAAGGAAAGTAATCAAGAATTAAGTGTGGAAGAAGTTAAGCTAGAAGAGCAAATTGTTGATAGTATAGGGGATAACATAGAAAAAATAGAACCCAATATACCTAAGAAATCGTATAAAAAGATAGTAACCATCAGTAGCATTTTGTTCATAACATGTGTAGGGGTATTAGGTTATCTTGCTAATCAAGGATTATTAACGCCTAAAAGTCTGCACGAACGTTATCAGATTAATGATTCTGGAGCAATACAAGCCATTAGATCAGATTTTATACAAGAGATAGGTGTATCCCATGAATATAAAGGATTAACTTTTACTGTAGATCATATTATTGTGGATGAAAAAAGATTAATGATACTCTATACCATTAAAAGCAATCGAAAAAAAGGGTTTTTAAATAATATATACTATGAAATAAGTGATGGAGAAGGAAAACGGTTGCCGTTGAGTCAATCATATCCTTTGCTAAACATGGACTTAAGCAAGCATAAAACATATCAAGATCATTTAAGTTTTGTGTTCAATGAATCAAAAATACCAGAACGCATACAGTTAGATTTAAATTTACAAACTTCAGAGTCTGATACAGTTACAGAGCCTGAAGATAGTATGAAAGAGGATAAAACCGATAACTCTTACGAATGGCATGTATCCATTCCTGTTGATCACAAACCTTTTCAAGATAAAAAAATTGTCTACGATTTACAGAAAAGCTGCATGATAAACAATCAAAAAATACATATTGATGGTTTAACCATTTATCCCACAATTGCAGTTGTTAGTATGCGTTACGATCCCCAGAATACTAAAAAAATTTTTGAATTAGTTGATTTTAAAATAATGGATGGAAGCAAAGCCTTTACTAGAGGTGTAGATGGGTTATTAAGTGCAGGAAGTGATCATAATCTGAACATGTATTTTGAGAGTAATTATTTTGAGACGGATAATAAGAAGTTATCTTTAACTGGAACAGGTATTCGAGCTCTTGATAAAGATAAGTTAAAAGTCATTGTAGATATAGACAATAAAAAAGTTATACAATCTCCTAATAATCAGCTTACACTAGATGATATCAATAGCAACTATATAACATTAAGACATAAGATTGATGGGCTGCAATTTGATATGAAGTTTATGGATGGCGAAGGTAATATGCATCAAACAAATTCACAAGGTTATAGCACGGATAGTGAAGGCTATTCTAACCTTTTTTATCTTCCAAAAAATAAAAAACTCATGAGTCCACTCACACTAACCATCATAAGTTACCCAACCATAACAGAACACCCATTTGAAGTAAAAATATTAGAATAAAGATGCAGATGGGTATCATAAGAAGTCCGTTTTTGTCAATAACTTTTGAAAATGTCCCTTTTTAAAGTAGTTATTATCGTGACAAAATGTCCCTTTTTTATGGAGCACATTTATTCCATGATTCTATTGACTCTTGTGGACTCTGCACCCTGTGTACACCCCTAAGGTATTTATATTGCAGATTGTTGTTTTTGGAAGAAGACTTCATAAAGAAACTTGAGTGATTGATTGAAATCTTCAGCCCACCATATTTTTTTCCATGCCTCTGAACTATGAATAAGGTGGGGTTTAACATTTTTAATCGCTTTTTTGCTAATCGCTTTTGAGGCATCTTTTCTTGCTGGTTTTAAGTAGCGTATAGTATCAAATATCTTGTTTTTACACTGTACTTTAATGCCATATCGAGGATTGATAAGGACTTTGATATTTTTTTTAGCTGAAACAATAGGGTATCCTTCATTCAAGATTTGAAAACATCTGCCTTTAAAGGAAAATACCCCTGCATTATCTGTTTTACGTGTATGTTTAACACATAGTACAGTATCGATATCAATAGAATCTTTAAGAGGTATAAAGAGCGAATGAGCTTCAGATGTTACTTTGAACTTAGAATTAAAGATAGCCTTATACTCATGGTTTAAAAATTCATTAGCAGCTTCAACAGTAGTAATGTTTCGCATTGCAAGCTCAACGGGTAAACGGCTTTGTAGAGTTACCCACAAGCGTTCCACACGTCCCTTAGCTTGAGGTGTTTTGGCATAAATCATATCGATACCAAGCTCGTGCATAGAGCGTCCGAACTGTGTTAGATTAACGGATTTACCAGCTATTAGCTCTTCTACAGTAAGCTTTCCAGTCTTTGGTGAACGAAAGATGGTATGGTTATCGGAATAGATGGTTTGAGGAACACCAAAAGCCAAACAACACTGGCGCATCATTTCAAGGTAGCCATAGAGGCATTCATTTTGCGTCATATATAACCCAACGATTTGTCCGGTAGCATCATCGATTGCTCCATGTAAAGCATATTTTTTATTGTCCCCAAACCATTCATAAGGTGTAGCATCGATCTGAATAAGTTCTCCGGGATGAGCTTTACGTTTGCGTCTATGGGTACGTGGAGAAACTTTTTTTCGTTTAGGGCTTTGAATGCCTGCATTTTTGAGTATACTAGAAAGAGAAGAGTATGAGATGTGGAGCTTGTACTTTTCTGCTAGTATATCTTTAAAGTGAAGGAAATTGACTGATTGGAATTCTTGTGAAGAGTGGATTCCAACAATCATTTCCTTCTTTTCATCTGAAAAAGCATGAGGAGGCTTTCTACCTGTATTTTTATGAATCAGAGATTCAGCACCAGTATCAATTATTCCTTTCTTTAAGCGTGAGATCTGGCGTGTAGAAAGATTCAAAAGCTCAGCAGCTTGCTGTCTTGTAATGGATTTGTCAATAAAGCTATTTATGACTTTATAGGTTTTCAATTGTTTTTGTGACAATGTAATCATTCCTGTTTTCATAATTAGAGTGTGTTCAAAGGTGACATTTTCTAAAATTAATCTTAAGGTGACATTATCACAAGTTAACAACACATAAGAAGTCCGTTTTTTTACAAATATAAGTTTTTGTGTTATACTACCAAAGTAGAAGTAGAAAATATGAGTATCCGATAGACAAGATGCGTTATGCTAAAGTGCAGGATGTATTCGAATTTATCATAGAAGAGAAAGCATTTTTGAAAATTATGTAATTAGGAACTGGGGCTTGTTTAGGGTCTACCTTTTATGGGTAGGCAATAAACTATACTACTTATGAATAAGTGGTGTAATGTGAGTATACGATTATGCGAAACATAAGCACTCTAACTCTTATACTTTATAAGAGCTAGGGTGTTTTTTTATGTCTATGAAATTCATAAGTTAATATGGTGCCGTATTATCTTGCTGATATCTCATAAGAAATACGCCTTTCTTATGTGCTTAAAAGTGAGTCCTAATGTAATCTGAATACCATGCATGCGTCAGTTGATTCTTTGTTACAATATACCTATTCAGTAAATGGGGGTGCATATTGTAGGTAAAGAATTAACTGGGAGGTATTCCATGCAACTAATGAAAAGCAATCAATAGGAGGAACACATGGAAACTGAACAATTAAAGAAGAAACTACATGAGAGAAATTTTAAGCATTATGGATTTGATATGAATGTATTTGTATCCCTTGTATCGGCAACGTTGGTATTAGCCTTCATAGGATTTACCATTCTCATGCCTGAGCAATCAGCAGAAGTATTTCGTAGTATTAATACTTGGATTAATGCTAATTTTAACTGGTTATTCGTATTGACCATTAATGCATCGTTTATCTTTTTACTCATTGTTGGGTTATCTAAATTTGGAAAGATACGCCTAGGAGGGTTTAAGGCAAAAGCAGAGTACAGTAATTTCTCTTGGTATGCCATGCTGTTTAGTGCAGGTATCGGTATTGGTATTTTCTTTTATGGGGTAGCGGAACCCATCTATCATCTTAATATACCAGAAGGTCTTAATACAGGGTCATCTTTTGATAATTTTAAAATCATGTATATGCATTGGGGAGCACATGCGTGGGCAGTATATGGATTGGTAGCAATAGGGCTGGGATACTTTTCTTATAACAAGGGTCTTCCATTTTCTCTTAGAAGCCTCTTTTACCCATTGATTAAAGATAAGATATTTACAATTTGGGGCGATATCATCGATACCGTAGGTGTATTATCTGTATTATTTGGATTAGCTACTTCCTTAGGTCTTGGTGCACAACAGATTAATTCGGGACTTAATTATGTATTTGGTGTTTCTGTTAACTCGACGGTACAAGTCATCTTAATTTGTATCATTACGTTCATTGCTACTTTATCTGTTGTGAGTGGTATTTCAAGAGGTATCAAGTTCTTGAGTCAAGCAAATACCATAATTAGCGGTGTATTTCTGTTAGCAGTACTGTTACTTGGACCTACAGTATATATTATATCTACTTTTTTCTCAAGTTTTGGGCTTTACCTCAAAGATTTCTTTAACATTGGGCTATTTGTAGGTATTGATGCAGAAACCATTAGTTGGCAAGGGTCATGGACGGTCTTTTATTGGGCATGGTGGATTTCATGGACACCTTTTGTTGGCACATTTATTGCTCGGATTTCAAAAGGCAGAACCATCCGTGAGATTGCTATTGGAACAGTCATTATACCAACGATCATCATTACATTTGTTATGACCATCTTAGGAGCAGCAGGCGTCTATGCCAATGGCATGTATGACGGGGTTATTACGAAGGCTATTGATACGAATATCGCTACATCTATTTTTGAAATGATTCAATATCTTGTCAGTTCACCTGCTTTAAAAACGTTGTTATCATGTGTAGCCATTGTAGCTATTGTGCTGTTTTTTGTGACAAGTAGTGATTCCGGTTCCTTAGTGGTTGATAACTTAACAAGCGGTGGTAAAAAAGACTCACCAAAGGTCCAAAGGGTATTTTGGGCAGTTATGGAAGGGCTCATTGCCTTATCCGTGCTTCTTCTCGGAGGTGCCACAGCACTTAAAACATTGCAGACGGCGGTTCTCATTACAGGATTACCATTTGCTGTCTTGTTAATCATTATCATATTTTCTTTGTCAAAAGAACTAAAAATAAGTTACAAAAAGCATGAGTATAATTCCATGATACGATTAAGGAAACGTATGAATAGATTAGATGATGATGCTGAATATAAATAAGCATATTGCAAGTAAAGGCACATGTTAAGCTAACTAGCTTACCAAGTGCCTTTTTATTCGTATAAGAGAGTTTTCTGTATTTAGTATATAAACATAGAAGTGTTTTCATATGCAAAGGATACTTTCCTAACGAACAAATCCCCTTTGTACAGCGAGTCTTAAGCTCTTTTGCTGTAAGTATGATTGGGCTATAAAGCCCTCTGAACTTATGATATAATGTAATGCAGGTAATAATTAGACATATGAAGACATGCCTATAGATAGGTAAAGATGCATTACACATAATAAAAGGTTTTCAATAAACATGTTAATGATACGAGCAAACAAAAGAAAAAGAGAGGTAGCTATGAATAGAAACATCATAACTTTTGACATAGGAACAACCCGATTAAAAACAGTGTATAAAATAGATGGTGAAGTCCATAAAGAAACCTATAGCAATCATAATCCCAATACAATCATTAAAAAACTTTGCAGCAAACACCCTTTTGATTGTATTGCCATAACAGGGTCAGGAGCTAGGCGGATAAGAGAATCCAAAGACTACATCTACTTAAATGAATTAGAATGTACAGCCTATATGGTTCAACATATGAACCTACAAGAAGCCATTGTCGTTAATGTAGGTACAGGCACTTCTTTTATTCAATACAAAAATGGCGCTTATCAACACATCACAGGTACAGGCATCGGCGGTGGTACCTTTACAGGCTTAGGTAAGCGTTTATTAGGTATATCTGAACCGGCAGATATAGAAGCACTTGCCCTTCAAGGGGATTTAAAACGTGTCAATATTCTCATAGAAGACATTTACCAAGATGGGCTAGGATGGTTGCAAAAAGATATCACCGTATCCAATTTCGGAAAAGAAACAGGCAAATCCCAAGACGTAGCTCTTGGCATTCACAGCCTTGTAACAGATGTGATAATATCTATTCTAGCTGGTATTGTAGCAGGTAATGATGTCCATCCGATTATCCTAAGTGGTGGTGTTATGGAAAACCAACTCATGAAACAGATGCTTACACGATATGCGGATCTCTTTCACCTAGACTGCCAATTTTTCAGTGAACCAAGCTATGGTACATGCTATGGAGCACTGGCCATATTGGAAAATAAAAAATTGTGGTAAGTAAGCTCTCTATCATCATATGTATTCATGTTAACACAAAGAAAACGTAAAAACCTAAAGATTTTTAAATGAAAGAGGTCTTTTCAAAAAGAAATTTGCATTATTTTAGTGTATAATTCTAATATACTTATACAAAGTTCAGGAGCAGGCTGATGCTAAAAAATATGAAAAAAGTATATGCAAACACTATAAGCAGGATTAAAATTGCTTTTGTACATATGAAAATACGTACAAAGTTCTTACTTGTGTTCTTTATTATTATGTTAGCTTCTGTAAGTTTGATTATTTTTGTTGTTACAAAGTTATCAGAAAAAGTTTTTACAGACTATTCTGTTGATCTTACGTCAGAACTTGCAAATCAAATAATATTGAATGTCGATAATAGAGTTAATGAAATAGAAGAGCTGGCGTATACGATAACACAGTCTTCAGGAATCAAGGAAATTCTCTACGAAAGTCTTAATGGAATTGAACTTTATGAGAAAAAGCTTGTTGAGCAAAAAGTTAATGCAATACTTAACGGTTATATGATGGACACTAAATATGTTGATAGTATTATGATCGTTTCTATGGATGATGATTATTATTGGTGGCATGATGATTCAACTTATGGCAGTGAATATGAAGAGGATGTTCAATTGCACTATGAATTATTTATTAAAGATAAAATTCCTAAGGATAATAGTTCCTCTTGGAACGAATCTCCTCTCTATGGTGATGAAATATACTTGGCAAGAACAATCATAGATGAGGAAAATATAAATATGAAGTTAGGGAATATACTCATTACATTCAGTAATGCAGCATTAACAGAGGTTGCAACAAATAAGGATTTATTAGTGAACACGGATAATATTGCTATTATAGGAAAAGATGATTTTCTTTTCTTTGGCACAGAATTAATATCCCGCCGTCTATACTATAAACTTGTTGATTCAGGTGATTATTTGCCTAAAGCAGTCAATCAGTTATTTATTAAACTAAATGGAATCAGATACTTGATTGTAGAAAATGAACTTCAGGAAAAAGACTGGAAAGTGTTTATTATGATTCCTCAAACTGGATTTGATAAAGGGATAACTTTTATACAATTGGTTATATATTTATTAGGCATTGGAGCGATGGTATTGACCATACTTATTGCTATTCCAATTTCAGTAAGTATAACTAAGAATATTGCGTTGCTTGATTCTAACATGCAAAGAATTGAGATGGGAGATTTCTCTGTAAGAATTAAACCAGTATCCTATGATGAAATTGGTAAAGTTAGCCTTCGATTCAACTATATGGCGGGGCAAATTCAGAATCTTGTAGATCAGTTATACACAACCGAATCAGAGAAAAGAAAAATTGAACAAGATATTTTGAAAGCTCAGATTAATCCTCATTTTTTATATAATACTTTGGGTTCTATTAAGTGGATGGCAGAAAGTAAGGGCCAAGAAGAAATCAGTAATCTTGTCACCGCATTAATTGAACTACTTAAAGTTTCGATAAAGCAAACAGGCATTTATATTACGTTAAAAAAAGAACTTGATTATATTAGAAATTATATGTCGATACAGTTAGCTTCTCTAGATGGAGATATATTGGTAAAATATATGATCGAACCGGATATAGAAGATGTATATGTCCTAAACTTTATGTTGCAGCCAATTATTGAAAACGCCATTTTCCATGGATTGGAGTTAAGAAAAGGTGGCAATGAAATCACTATAAAAGCATATAAAGAGGATAGGAATCTTATTATAAAAGTTAATGATAATGGAAAAGGCATGACTGAAAATAAAATGAAGGAAATTCTATCATCGGACATTACTCAAAGATACTCTGGGTTAAATAGCATTGGTGTTAAAAATGTTAATGAACGATTAAAGTTCTATTTCGGAGAAACATATGGCCTATATTATGAGAGTGAAATTGGTGTTGGTACAACAGCAACCTTTATACTCCCGTTGAAAAGATCGCTTGAGGAGGGACATAATGACTAGTATATTAATTGTAGATGATAATCGTATGTTTCGAATGGCATTTAGAAAAATGCTTGATTGGGAACGTCATGGCTATATAATCATAGCTGAGGCGAGTAATGGAATACATGCATTAGAGATTCTAAAAGATATACATGTTGATATTATTATAACGGATATGAGTATGCCTGAAATGACGGGAATTGAGCTTGTAAAGATTGTAACTGAAGAAAAGCCAGGTATTAGAATAATTGCATTGAGCAATTATGATGATTTTCAGTTTGTTAAGGATGCCTTGAAATACGGAGCATATGATTACTTACTTAAACATGAATTAACGGGAGTAAAAATATTGGAAGTACTTCAGGAAGTTAATGACTCTAAGAGAAAAATACATCAATCATATTTGCAAGGATCTACTTCAGAAATGGATAGTTTTATCGGAAAGGTTCTTCTTGGACAGGTAAACCATGATGAAATGACTATAGGTTTAAAGGATTTTGCTGGTTTTAAAAAGCTAGGGAGTATGTACTTAATTTATATTCAACCCTATATAAGGAATAGTGAAATAAGAATAATGAGGGATCATCTGAAGCTTAATAATAATGAGGATATCCAATTGGTCATCTCATGTGTTGATAAGAATAAGGTATTACTTCTTATCAACATCCTTGGAAATTATAGTGAACATCATAACTATAGATACCTCATTGAAGTAATTAACAATATTGTTTGTACCCTTGATAAAATGCATATAGAAGCTAGTCTTCTCGTAAGTGGCGTAACGCGAGATACAAGAAATCTACCAGATCTATATAAACAAATTGAAAAACTAAAAAATGCATGTCAATTTAATAGAAAGAAATCTTTTTACTATTTTAGTAATGAAACACAAGAAACTGAGACTGTAGAGGATCCGTCCTTGCTCATTGACAGTAAGATGTATAATCATGAAATCATGGATAATAAGCAATTGTTTAATATGGAAGTTAAACATCTATTTGATAGAATCAAGCATAATCCCATTGATGAGAATAGTCTGGCAAAGGTTATTTTTGAATTAGCGGTTATCATTTATCACCTAGCAAAGCGTTTGAATGTAAAGCTGGTTAATGTAATAGGTGATCGGGATAACTTGTTTAGAACCTTTTATCAGTTCTATTATTTCAGTGATGTGGAAGCGAAAATATTGCGTATACTAGAAGAACTTTATGGAACATCAGATGAATATCAAACGATTAACAATAGAAATGTAGAAGATATTATTAATTATATCAATAAACACTACAATGAAGATTTGACACTTATGAGTATTTCTGAGCGCTTCGGCTATAATGCTAGTTATCTATCTCATCTTTATAAACATCAAACGGGAAAAAATTTAGTAGATTACATCAAGGAAGTCAGGATTAGAGAGGCTAAAAGACTAATTTTAGAAAGTAGATATAAATCCTATGAGATTGCTCAAAAAACGGGTTTTAAAAATGCATCTTACTTCTGCACTGTTTTCAAAGAGGTGACTGGACATAGTCCAAAAGCATTTAAGAAAAGAGGCTATAATGATTAGCAAAAGATGGATAATAGGTATATTTGTAATCTTTTTGATTGTATGTGGTTGCTCAAGGCAGGGTTCAGGATTACATACGGATTTAATAGAGTCATATGAAATAGAAAAAATAGAATATATTCGTATTTTATATCCTTATGAGGATCCAGCAAGTTTATCATGGTTAGAAAAAGTCTTAAGTCAATATGAAGCGTTGCATAAAAACATAAAGTTTAGAGTAGAATCTGTTTCAGAAGAGAATTATAAGGCAATACTACAAAAATATTATGCTTCAGGCAATATACCTGATTTATATTTTGTTAATAACCTTAAAGATGTAACCTATTTTGTGGATACGGGATTTGCCATTGACATTACTCAAGAAGCGTTTTTGAGAACCAATGTTGAATGGTCGGCACTAAATAGTGTGTCTTATAAGGATAAGGTTTGGGCAGTTCCTATACAGTGGCAAGGGTTTGCTGTTTTCTATAATAAGGATATATTTCTTAAATCCGGTGTTCAAATACCTGAGACGTTAGATGAGTTTATAATCGTGTGTGAAACCTTGAAGAAGAAGGGGTTCACGCCTATAACTGGTGGATTTAAAGAGTCAAAATATGTATTAAATGATTTAAAGGCAGATATAAGTCAAAGTGGTTATATCAATAATACGGATTGGCGAATTAGTATTGAGAAGAATCTTTATTTATGGGAAGACAATTTTTTTAGATTTAGAGAAGCCCTTGAAAGATTTGACCAGAGATTGCAGTATTATGATAATCATGTGTTTGATATGAACTGGGTAGAGGCTACTGAACATATAGCTTATGGTCAAGCTGCAATGGTTATTGGTGGCTTTGAAGCGGTAATGGAAATAATGAACCATAATCAAGATGTTGAACTAGGTATGTTTCCGTTCCCCTGGAGTAATGATATTGCCAAAAATAACTTACCAATAAAGACAGATAAAATACTAATAGCAAATGCATATTCAAAGAACAGTGAAAGTTTAGTTGACATTTTGAACTATTTTTCAAGTAATGATGTTGCTATTCAAACGCAATTGATTAATAAATCGTTGTCTGTTAACAGATCCATCGAAAAGAATGACGTGGCAGCATTTGATGGTTATTTCAAATATATTGAAGAGGGTAAAAAAGTAGATTTTAGTTCGTATAAATCTGAATTTGAATCAGATGAACTTGAGAAAATTTTTAAAGATACAATTGTTCGATTTATATATAATCCTGAACGTAATGTTTCAGAAACAGTATTCTATTTAGATCAAGAATTTCAAAAGATAATAAGTAATGACGAAGACTACAATAAATAGTAGTCTTTTTTTGTAGAAAATGAACAACTATTGATTATATAAATATTTGAAAAAGAATCTAATGATTTCTAAATAAAACTGTTAAAGAATGATGATATACTACATGTACATTAAAGAAAAGGAGAATGTTATGAAACGGATGAAATCAGCACATCATGATGTGCAGACGATAAATAAGAAAAGCTTTTTAAAAACGATTAAGAAGAACAAAATTTTATTGCTTATGTGTTTACCTGCAATTCTATTTTTCTTAGTATTTGCATATCTTCCAATGCCAGGATTGTACATAGCTTTTATTCGATTCAATTATGCTAAAGGAATATTTGCCAGTGAGTTTGTAGGACTTGAGAATTTTAGGTTTCTTATGATATCTGGTAAATTATGGGACCTAACTAAGAATACTATTCTGTACAATGTGGCATTCATATTAATAGGAAGTATTTTGCAGATAGCTGTTGCAGTCTTATTAAATGAAATATCTAATAAACTATTTAAAAAGTTTTCTCAAACGATTATGTTTTTACCCCATTTCATTTCTTTTGTACTTGTTGGCCTATTTGCCTATAATATTTTGAGTTATGAGTTTGGCTTACTAAATAATTTTTTAAGAGCAGTTGGACTTGATCCAGTTAAAGCTTATTCATCTCCTGAATCTTGGCCGTTCATTATTGTTTTAACGCATATATGGAAGACAACGGGTTACGGGTCCATTATCTATTTTGCAACGATTATGGGTATTGATCCACAAATCATTGAAGCGTCCAAGATTGACGGGGCCAATGTATTCCAAAAGATTAGATACATTATACTTCCTAGTATAAAACCTACATTTGTAATACTCCTTCTATTTTCAATAGGTTCAATCTTAAGAGGAAACTTCCAACTTTTCTATAATATGGTAGGAGCAAGTAACTCAATGTTATTCGAAACAACAGACATTATTGAGACGTTCGTGTTTAGAGCACTTATCAATAATTTCAATTTTTCACTAGGTAGTGCTGTAAGTCTTTATCAATCAGTCTTTGGCTTTGCTCTGATTATGATATCCAACTGGATTGTTAAGAAAATTGAACCAGATTATGCATTGTTCTAGAAAAGGAGGAATAAATGGAAGCGAATATATCAAACCAAATAAAAAAAGACCCAAGAACGAAGTTGATGGCTATCATTAGTTATATATTTGTAACGATTTTTACGGTTACTTGTTTATTACCCTTCATTTTAATGATTTCTTCATCGTTCACTTCTGAAAAATCGGTTGTAACACAAGGATTTAATCTGTGGCCTCGAGAGTTTAGTACCATAGCATATAAAGTAATATTTGAGAACCCAAATAAGATTATAGGTGGGTATGTTGTAACCATACTACTAACGGCTATAGGCACATCCATTGGATTATTCCTAATTTCGATGGCTGGATATGCACTTCAAAGACAAGATTTTATATGGAGAAATAAGATTACATTTTTCATATATTTTACGACTTTGTTTTCTGGAGGTTTAGTGCCATATTACCTTTTGATGACAAAGTATCTCGGGTTAAAGGATAGTTATTTGTCAATACTATTACCTGGGCTAATGAGTCCGTGGTTAATTATCCTTATGAGGAATTTTATGAAATCAATTCCCCATTCAATTACAGAATCAGCGAAAATTGATGGAGCGAATGATTTCCAGATATATACCCGTTTAATATTACCACTTGTAAAACCGGCGTTGGCTACAATAGGTTTGTTTTTAGCTCTTCAGTATTGGAATGAGTGGTATAACGCGATGCTATTTTTATCACCAAATATTGAACATAGACCATTACAATTATATTTATATAATGTTGTAACTCAAGCTGAATCCATAAAAAATTCAGCAGCAAATTCCAACATTCCACCGCAGAGTATGCCTAATGAAACTATAAAAATGGCTGTTGGCGTTATTGCAACAGGTCCAGTAATTATTTTCTATCCTTTTGTTCAAAAATATTTTATAAAAGGTATAACGATAGGCGCAGTAAAAGGATAAACTTGTTTGTAAACGGAAAACGTTTATAATAAATTACTAAGTAACATTAGATATTAAGGAGGAGAAATGATGAAATTGAAAAGTAAAATTTTAGCATTATTAATGATTGTGTTACTAGTTGTTAGTGGGGTTGGTTGTGGTAGTGAAAAAGCTACTAATGGCGGGGAAGAATCAAAGAACCCATCAAGTAGTTCTAATACTGAGAGCAATGATAATGGAGAGAGTGAAGGTACACAAGATACAAAAGAAGAACTTGAGTTTGTAGAACTAACGTATTTAGCACTAGGTAATGTACCAACTAATGGACAACTTGAGCTAGCTATGGAAGAGTGGAACAAAATACTTAAAGAGGAAATAAACGCTCACTTAAAAATTGAATGGGTTGAATGGGCGGATTGGTTAACTAAATATAATCTATTAATGGTATCAGGCGAACCGATTGACTTAATCACTTCTGGTGACTGGTTAGATATGTGGGCGAATGCTGAAAAAGGAGCATTTATGCCATTAGATAATTTAATTCAATATGCACCATTAACAAGTGCAGATATTCAAGATCATGAATGGGAAAATTGTAAACTAGATGGTACAACATACTTCTTCCCTGAGAATAATTACACACAATATGTTAACCATGGGATGTATTATAGAGGTGACTGGGCAAAAGAATTTGGTATTGAAGTAACTGATTATAAGAGCTTAGGAGACTACTTACAAGCTGTTAAAGATAATAAAGAAGGTGTGATTCCCTTTGATGTTAATGGAACACAATATGAGTTGTTTGATGGATGGGTTACCTCAGAACTTGGAGCAATGAATTTATTGATGATTCCGACAGGATTTCATAAAGTTGTTTGGGCTAAATCTAAAGATGATTTATTTAATGTATATAGCCCAATCTTCTCTGATGAGTTTGTTGACTTTGCTGTAATGATGAAAGAATGGGGTGATGCAGGTTATTGGAGAGAAGATGTTTTAAACTTCAAAGGCGATACACGAGAATTGTTTAAAGCTGGACAATCAGGAGCGGATCAACATCATACGCAAACATATAGAACGTTAAGATATGAAATGGATAACTTAGTACCAGGTTCAGACATTCAATTCTTTCCATTTGCATCAACGAAAAAGAATCTAGTTCAAACACCTGTTATTCATGGGGCAATGGCTGTAGGTGCAAATAGCCAGAATCCAGAAAGAGCCGTTATGGCATATGAAATAATGCGTCAAAACGAAGAATTCTACCGTTTATTTAATTTTGGGCGTGAAGGTGTTCAATATATCATTGAAGATGGTGTAAAGAAACGACCTGAAGGTTATGTGGATGCTGAACATGAATTTTACACTGATTTCTGGGCAGGCCGTGAAGATAAATTTGAATTACCCACAGATACAGAATTTGCTGGTATCTACGATCTTTGGGAAGATTTCAATAGCTATGCAATACCTGATCCTTACTCAAGATTTATATTTGACAGAACTTCAGTTGAAGCTGAACTTGCAGCTATCTCTGATGTAACAAGTGTATTTGGTCCTGCGATTACTTATGGAAAAACTGGTGATCCTGTAGCTGCAGTTGAAGAATATAGAGAAGCCTTGAAAAAAGCAGGTATTGATAAAGTGCTAGAAGAAGTTCAAAAGCAAATGAATGATCATAGTAACTTCTAGTTGTACTAAAGGAGAGGCAGCTATACTAGTTGTTTCTCCTTTTGCTTAAAAAAACATGTAAATATTAAGCGTTTTAATTGACTAATATACATGAATGACTAGGCAACGAGTAACTAAGGACAATGAAGTTCATCAAATTAACGATGCTGCAGGATTAGAAATAGAGAAATCAGTCCGATTAAAGGACTAAGAGGTCACTGAAGAGCAGAATGGCATTTGTTTAGAAAGGGATATTATGAAATGAGTAGAAAAAATGAGAACATGAATTTGGATTGGCGTTTCCATTATGGAGATCTTCCTTTCCCAGGCTATAAAGGTATAGATGATTCAGAGTGGAAACCAGTTACATTACCTCATGATTGGTCAGTTGAAGAGGTATTTGATAAAAAGAATGCTTCTGGAACAGGGTATCTTCCAGGAGGTGTCGGCTGGTATAGGAAAACGTTTAAACTTGATGCAAGCGACAAGGAGAAAACTGTTTTAATAGAGTTTGATGGCGTCTATAATAACGCACAAGTATGGATCAATTCTTATTACCTTGGGAAAAGACCCTATGGTTATAGTGCTTTTTCATATGACCTTACACCATTTTTAGAATGGGGAGAAGGCGAAAATGTTATCTCTGTAAAAGTAGATCATAAGGACATAGCTGATTCCAGATGGTACACAGGTTCAGGAATTTACCGTAATGTCAATCTTACGATTAAGGAAAAATGTCATATAAATCGACATGGAATTTATATAACAACAGAGCTTCATAACGATGAAGGGATTGTATCTGTCCAAACAGATATAACCAATGACTCATTGTCAAATAGGACGATGATTCTACGAAATACGTTATTGGATTGTCATCTGAAACCTGTAGAATGGTGTGAATCTGAAGTGAGCCTTTCAAAAGGTAAAGAGATAAACATCAAACAAAAATTAAGAGTAAAGCAACCTGCTTTGTGGTCTGTGGAAACGCCTTATCTTTACACAATGAAAACCGAGTTAATCATAAATGGTAAAGTGGCAGATCAGGTATTGACAAGAACGGGTGTGCGATCCATCGTTATCGATCCCCAAAAAGGTTTTTTCCTAAATGGAAAAGCTATGAAATTGAAAGGATTGTGTATTCATCATGATGCTGGGTGTCTAGGAGCAGCTGTGCCTCAACATGTGTGGCGAAGAAGACTTATGACGTTTAAGAAAGTGGGTTGTAATGCCATACGTATGAGTCATAACCCTCCAGCATCTAATTTATTGGATCTCTGTGATGAAATGGGATTTCTAGTGATAGATGAAGCTTTTGATGAATGGGAAGGGGTTAAGAATAAATGGTGGCAAGGGCACAATGTATATCCTCCTAAACATTATGGATATTATGAGGATTTTCCCGAATGGCACGAAAGGGATATCAAGGAGATGGTACTTAGAGATCGAAATCACCCTTCCATATTCAGTTGGAGTATAGGTAATGAAGTGGATTACCCTAACGATCCTTATTGTCATCCAAGTTTTAAAGAGATGACTGGTAACAATGATAAAAATAAACCTGCAGCAGAGAGGCTGTATGATCCTAATAAACCCAATGCTGAAAGATTGGCGGTGATTGCAAAACGATTAGTAACTTTCGTTAAGGAATGTGATGAATCAAGACCCGTTACAGCAGCTCTAGCATTTCCGGAATTATCCAATAGCACAGGGTATGCAGAGGCACTGGATATTGTTGGATATAATTATAAAGAACATCTTTATGATAAGGATCGTGCACTCTATACAAATCGGGTGATTTATGGAAGCGAAAACGGCAAACACCTGCATGCATGGAGAGTGGTTAGAGATAATGATAACATTTGTGGACAATTTCTATGGACAGGAATCGATTTTCTAGGTGAAGCGAAGGGCTGGCCAGTCAGAATATCTCAGGCAGGCATATTGGATTTAACTGGTAGACCCAAAACGTCCTACTACTTTAGACAAAGTCTGTGGATGGATGAACCAATGGTCTATATAACAGCTCGTGATCTTTCGGGACAAAAATCAAATCTTTGGGACATTGATGATGCACCTCACTGGAACTTTAGTGCAGGGAAAATGACTGAAATCAGGTGTTATACAAACTGTGACAAGGTTGTCCTTTATTTAAATGGAAAGACATTAGGAGAAAGATATCTTGATCAATGTGAAGAATCAGACGATATGTATGATATGACATGGGAAGTACCCTATGAGAAAGGGGTTCTTAGAGCTGTAGGTTATAGAAATGACCGTCAGGTGTGTGAAGCAAGCCTTGTGACAGCAGGTGATCCGGCCAAACTAAAGACATGTTCAGACACGGATATTCTTAAGGCTAATGGACTTGATATCGCACATATTGAAGTTGAACTAGTTGATGACAATGGATTCCCCGTTTGGGTTCACGACAAAAGGATTACCTTATCCACGGAAGGTCCTGGTGAAATCATAGGTATTGAAAATGGATCTCCAATTGATCTTGAACCCTATAGCTCAAGACAAAGAATGACATATAATGGAAAATTAATTGCTTATGTTCGAAGTACTGTTGAAGTTGGAACGCTGAAGGTTATAGCATCATGTGAAGACTTAGACATAAAGAATGTTGTTTTAGTAAATATAAAAGTTGACAGTGAATAGGAGTGTAAGATGTCAGATAAAAGAATGAAAGAACCATGGAATGGTTCAATGTCTCCTCGAGAACGATTTAACCGGCAAATTCATTACCAGCCAGTCGATAGGTGCTTCAACATGGAATTCGGTTATTGGGATGAGAATTTTACACTGTGGGACATGTTCAGACTCAACAACATTAATAATAATGATGAAGCCCATGAATTTTTGGGATTTGATCCGATTTTATCCCTAAGTGGAAATGTTTGGATGAATCCTCCTTATGAGGAAAAAGTCATTGAAATAATAGAAGATACCAAAATAATAATGAATCATGATGGTTTATTGGCAGAAGTTCCAATAGATCAACATGATACGATTCCTCATTTTATCAAATCTTCAATAGTCACACCAGATGATTGGGCCAGATGTAAAGCTGAACGATTTCGCCGTGACGATCCTGATAGAATTGTGGATATACATACACTTAAAAAAAGTATTCCTGAAAATCGAGATTTTCCATTAGGGGTCTATTGTGGTTCTATGATAGGTAAAATCAGAGATATGCTTACATTTGAGGGCTTGGCATACGCTTGCTATGACTATCCAGAAATGGTAGAAGACATGGTGGAAACGTGTTGTCTCCTTGTTGAGGATTATCTTGATCAGATTCTTCCACATTTTAATTTTGATTTTGCTTCAGGGTGGGAAGATATTTGTTATAAGAACGGACCTATCGTATCAGTGGATTTTTTTCGTGATGTTGTGATGCCAAGGTACAAAAGAATAAAGCGTAAGTTAATGAATTATGGTATTGATATATGGTATACAGATTGTGATGGAGATGTTCGTCCGATTTTACCATATTTCCTTGAAGGAGGCATCAATTGTCTTTTCCCGTTTGAAGTTAATGGATGTGCTCATCCAGGTGAACTATTAGATCAATATTCTGGCAAACTCAGAATAATGGGAGGGTTTGATAAAATGCAACTAGGTAAAGGGAAAGAAGCTATCAAGTCATATATGTTATCGTTGATTCCATATGTTGAACAAGGTGGCTATATTCCTTTCTGTGACCATCGGTGTCCTCCAAATGTTAAAGAAGAAGATTACCTCTATTATCTAGACCTAAAAGAAGAGTTATTTGGAATGAAGAAATAATCGTCAGGTTAATAAATGAATGTGAAAAGTATTAGAAAGTGGAGAAAGAATGATGAGAAAAGAATATGACTTATCCGGATCATGGATATGTAAGCTTGATCCACAAGATATGGGTATTAAAGAAAAATGGTTTAACCAAATAATAGATGGTAAGACAGTTATGTTGCCAGGAACAACAAATGAGTTTGGTCTAGGAGAGAAGCTGGATGTTAGCCAACTAACTGTCAAAGAACAACTAAAAAGGCTTAGACAAAAGTATAGATATAAGGGAAGAGCTTGGTATCAGAAAACGATAACTCTTCCTGAAGATACTAATCATCTAAATAGTTTGCTTTATTTTGAACGCGTCATGTTTTCATCACAAGTATGGATTGATGGTATGGAACTTGGTGTACAAGACAGCTTATCAACACCACATACTTATAAAGTACAAAAGCAAAGAGGTAAAAAATATACCACCATTACTATTTGTATAGATAATCGAGATGTTCAAAAAATTGGCGAGTTCTCTAGTGCCTACACAGATGAAACTCAGACTATTTGGAATGGTATTATAGGGCGAATGAGCTGGCAGATGATGAATCCAATTTCAATCCAACACATGGATTGCTTCACATCTCTAAGCAAAAAAAATATTAGAATAAAAATGCATACCATTACAGATATAGCTATAAAAACGGATGGTACTAAGGTTCAAATCATATTAAAAGATGATGGAAAACAACTTGAAATGTGGTCGGAACCAATTAAGTTAAAATCTGGTGATATGGTTAGTGAATTCACTGTAAATGTAGATGCCCAACTTAAAGGATGGGATGAATTTACACCACATACATATGAGTTAACTCTAAATGTTTTAGATCATGGAGGGAAAATTTGTGATAGCTTATCAAAACATATAGGTTTTCGTGATATAAAGGTGCATCAAACGCAATTCTCAATCAACGATCGCGTAGTTTTTTTAAGAGGAACCTTAGAATGCTGCATTTTTCCAAAAACAGGTTATCCACCAACAACAAGCCCCTATTGGATAAAGATTTTTAAAACGATGAAATCATATGGTCTAAATCATTTGAGATTTCATTCATGGTGCCCACCTGAGATCGCTTTTGAATGTGCGGATGCGTATGGCATATACCTTCAAGTAGAAGGACCTATATGGATGGATACATGGTGTGAGATGACAGTTGGTTGTGAAGAAAGTCATTATACATATTTGATGGATGAGGCTAAACGTATAGTAAAACATTACGCAAGTCACCCGTCTTTCTGTTTATTTAGCAATGGTAATGAACTTAATGGAGATTTTTCATTGCTTCATGATATTGTTCATTGTTTCAGTGAAGATAAACGTTTTCTCTCTACTTTGACTTCAAACTGGGACAGAGCAGTGGATGAACTAGATGAATATTTTGTAGCGCAAACAGTTGATGGTATCGGACTACGAGGTCAGTACTTCTTGAAAGAGCTAGTTGAAGGCACTAAACTTAACTATAGTGAAGCTGTTACTAAGAGAAATATGCCTATAGTGGTACATGAAGTGGGGCAATATTGTGTATACCCACAAATGTCAGAGATAAGAAAATATGATGGATGCTTAATTCCTACTAACTTTCTATGTATATATGAGGATTTAAAATCAAAAGGACTTTTGGATGAAGCTGATATGTTTACGTCTATATCAGGTAGATTAGCTGTTGATTTATATAAAGCAGAAATAGAGGCTGCCTTGAGAACCACTGGTTTAGGTGGCGTACAACTTCTTGATTTACATGACTTTCCAGGTCAGGGTACGGCTACTGTTGGTATTATTGATGCCTTTTGGGATACTAAAGGATTGATTCAACCTCATCAATTTAAACAATTTTTTAGCGATGTCGTGCCATTAGTAGAACTTGATAAATACATATGGGATACCAGTGACGTATTAACTTTCCATGTTCTCATTGCCAATTATGGAAATTCAGACCTTGTTGACGCGACTTTGCGAGTATCTCTAATTGATAAAACCGGGAAAACACATAAAACAAGAACAATTAAGAAGGACTTCATACCACAAGGAGAACTGAAAAAGCTTGAAAGCTTAAATGATATTGAATTAGATATTTTTACGGATAATATTGAATTAACTTTAGTAGTTGAAATTTTAGGCACAGAAATAAAGAATGAATGGACATTATGGGTTATGAAGGATTCAAATCCTCTTCAAGAAAAAACATTTAAGATATATAATGCTTACAATGTGGAAATGAAGAAGAGTATTATGATGGGTGAAAAAATACTATATCTCCCTTCAATGGATGACTTCAATCATGGGAAAAGTTCAAAATATATCCCTGTCTTTTGGAGTCCTGTACATTTTAGTAGTGACGATAGTTGTGGAACTTGGATAAATAAGGAACATGAGATTTTTAGGGATTTTCCGACACAAGAATATAGTAATGCGTTGTGGGGCTATATGATTGATCATGCGTTCACTGTAGAGTATGGATATTTATCACATGAGTTAATACCTATAACTAGGCAAATTCCAAATTTTAATGATAATAACAGAAGGTCCTCTTTATTTGAGGTGATGGTTGGTAAGTCAAAAGTTCTTTTTTGTGGACTTGATTTTAGAGGTCAGTTAAAACCAGAGCAAATAGGTTTATGGAATTCTATTTTGAGTTATATGGAGCATGATAATAACTCATGCGCGTGTTCGGTTACGATAGATTCCTTTGAACAGTTTCATTTAGCTGGAGAGAGTGATGCAAAAAAAGATTTAGGTGGTATAAATTTAGCCATTGGTAAAAAAGCAGTTGCAGACAGTGAATTAGAGGAATCTTTTTCCGCACAAAAGGGAAATGAGCCAATTGCCCATACGTTATGGAAAGCAGCAGATTATGAAGTTGGTCATTGGTGGCAAGTTGATTTAGGCGAAGTTGTTTACGTAAAAGGTACTAAGGTGAAATTTGAGAAAAAAGCCAATTATCTTTATGTCATTCAAGTATCCAATGATGGAATCCATTGGGAAACGGCATCCAATCAAACGGGTCAGACCTCAATGGAACAAGTTAGAACAGATATCTTAAATATTGAAGCTAGGTACATAAAAATAGTTTATAATGGTTTACCAGAAGATGTGTGTGCTGCTCATTATAGCTTTGAAGTTTATGGGTGAATTGAATTACCCAATGACAAAGCAAATTCTTTGATATAGGAGGAGTTAGATGAAACCCAATATATTATTTATGATTGCAGAGGATATTTGTCCAAATTTAGGATGTTATGGAGACATAGATGCTATTACACCAAACTTAGATGAATTGGCTGAAAAGGGGATGAGATATGAACATGCTTCAAGTGTAGGCCCGGTATGTTCAGCGGCTAGAACTGCAATTGCTCTAGGAATGTATCCTACTGTAGCAGGCGTTTCAAATCATCGCAGCCATGTAAAGATTCCAGATCATATAAGAATATTTGCTGAGTTTATGCAAGAAGCAGGATACTATACAGGTATAAACAAAACAGATTACAATTTTTGTGAAACGTACACGGATGGTAAGATTACAGGTTGGGATACAATCATTGAATCCGACTTTGGAAGTGACAGTGAAAAAGTTGTTAAAGAACTGAAACATGCATGGAATAGACGTACTGAAGGTAAACCATTTTTTTTCATGCATACCTACGCAGTAACGCATCAGTCAAAATATGGATATCCAGGAACGCCAAAAGAACATCGTCGTCAGATTATTCCAAGAACAAAACCAGAACATTATAGAGATAGGAATAATTTGCACATACCTAGATATCATGTCGATAATCCAAACACCAAAGAAATCTGGGGGCAGTATCATGAATGTATAACAGCTATGGATCGTATGATTGGTGAAACGATTTATGAAATGAAGGAAGATGGGATTTTTAATAATACCATCATATTTTTCTTTGGTGATAATGGAATGGGAATACCAGGTGGAAAGTCGAATATATGGAATGAGGGAACAAATGTACCTTTGATTATTCATATACCAGAAAAATTCAAGTCACATGCCAAGAATTATGTTTCTGGAAAAGTAATCAAATATCCAGTTGATTTTGTGGATTTTGCTTCAACTATACTCCGGTTGGGTAATGCCAAATGTCCAGCATATCTTCAAGGACGTGACATTCTCAATATGGATGAGTCAAAAGCAAGGAATAGTTCATTTTCATACAGAAATCGAACGGATAATAGTTGTGATATTTCTCGTACTATAAAAGACGATAGATATCTGTATGTGAGAAATTTTTATCCCAGTAGAGGCTGGAGTGAATCGCCATATATGGTTCTATGTGCGCCTTATTTTATGGCTAGTAATGAGACAGACGTTAAAAATCATTATATAAAGGATGGTGCATATGATAGAAGAAATGCCTTCTATTTGCCAGAAAAACCATGTGAGGAATTATATGATCTTAAGACTGATCCATTTCAGATGAATAATCTGGTTGATTCCAAGGCATTCAAAGATCAATTAGTTGTCATGAGGCAGCTATTGAAGAAATGGATGATTGACATCAAAGATGGTGGGTTGCTTATGGAACGTGAGTATCAATGTTTACCAAATGGAAAAACAGCTTATGATATGATTCAAGATCCTAATATATACCCTCTTGTTAATATATTAAACATATGTGACATGATGTTTGATGAAGATGTTAATAAAAAAGAACTAATTGCGGGTTTAGAAAATGAGAATCCCTCAATTCGTTATTGGACAATCCAAGTTTTATATAAGTTGCCATTGCTTGATGAAGAGATAATCGACCATCTAATTCTTAAGTTGCACGACATAAGTCCAATGGTACGAATTTCGGTTGCTGAATTGTTGATAGGTGTATCTACTCGACAGGATATAATTTGTATAGCAGAGAATACAATAAATGGATTTCTAGGGGATGATGAAGATTTGTTAATGCAGTTAGAGGCATTATTGTGCATTGATAGAATAGGTCATCAACTGAAACATCTGCTACCTAAAATAGAAGAAATTATGAGTCTATTCAAAGGGAATAGTGGAATAGATCTAAGTCGTTATATTGGTTCTGTTCAATCACTTGCAAAATTTATGTATGGAAAATGGAATAATGGTTTTGGTTCTTTAGATATAGACTGTGAAGAAATTAGGAGATACGCAATATTTCATGAGTTAAAGGAAAACGCCAATGCAATAGACTTAGAAATAGGATAGAACATGTAAGGAGATAAAGTGAATAGCAATAGATTATTATACTTAGATGATATATTAAATGAAATCATCCAAATAGAAAAGGTCATGAGCTAATCGCTAATGAACTTGCAACGTGGTTTATTGTCAAGTAACTTATTTATCTAAAATATTGACCTTAAATATCTTTTTACATTATGTTATAATAATTCTACCCATGATTAGGGATTAAGCATGCAAGCACGTATCCTATAACGGTTAACTTAGGGAATGAGGGTGGCTTGCTTAATAGAAAATGGAGGATTATGCCATGGCAGATATAAAATATGATATTGTAGAAGAATTAGGTGTCGTATCAGAATCCAATAGAGGATGGAAAAAAGAATTGAATCGAATTAGCTGGAATGGACGAGAAGCCAAATATGACTTACGCGATTGGGCTCCTGACCATGAGAAGATGGGTAAAGGCATTACATTATCCCATCAAGAACTTATTGCCCTTAGAGAACTGTTAAATAAAATCTTGTAAAGAACACAGGGCAATTTAGTACAAAAAATAAAGAAATCCTACAAGAAACATAGTCGTCGTTATGCTATGCTAATATCATACAAATTATGATAGGATAGAGGAGTGTAGCATAATGATTAGTAAGATTCTAGAAAAAGCAAGAAAAGGTATTACCCTAAGTAAAAGAGATGCGCTCACATTGTTGGAAGTTGACCAAGCATCTCCTTTATTTTATGAATTGATTGCCACTGCCAATGAATTAACCAGAAAAACATACCATAATCAAGGATACGTCTTTGCTCAAATAGGCTTGAATGCGGAACCATGTTCTAAAAACTGCAAATTCTGTTCCCTTGGGAGTACCCATTATGCCGTTGATTGTGAATGGAAAAAGAGTGAAGAAGCCATTCAACAAGAAATACAACAGTTTGTTGAGAGCGGTGTACATGATATATTTTTGATGATTACAGCTGATTATGATTTGGAGGCATTCTTAGACATCGTCAGTCAAGCCCGTCAACTGATACCAGAGCACATACGATTAGTTGTCAATATGGGTGACTTTGATAGGGATATTGGTAGAAGGCTTAAAAAAATAGGGGTAACAGGTGTTTACCATATTCATCGATTAAGAGAGGGCATTGATACAGATATTTTACCAGAGGTTAGAATAGCAACGTTAGATGCGATTAAGGAAGTGGGATTGGAACTCTACTATTGTGTAGAACCCATAGGTCCAGAGCATACTTATGATGAAATTGCCGACGAGATGATCAGAGCGAGGGATTATGGCGTTAGCGTGATGGCTGTTATGCGTCGTGTTCCTATAGCAGGAACACCTCTTTACGACAAAGGTCAAATAACTTCCTTGGAACTGACAAAAATAGCTGCTGTAGCAAGGCTTGTATCAGAACCCACAAGAGCCATGAATGCTCATGAAGTAACACCCATGTCCCTTATAGCTGGTGTCAACCAATTGTATGGGGAGTATGGTGCTAACCCACGTGATATTCACACCCATACCGAAGAAGGAAGGGGTTATAGCATCAATCAGATAAAGGTATTATTAACAGATGCAGAATATCAAATAAGTTGACAATAAGCATAAAAAAAACACCTGTTCATGGAGTGAACATATCAGGTATGTAAAAAGCAAGTTATTATAACAATTCAGGAGCAGGCGTATGAATAGCCTACTCCTTGTTGCATATTAAGGATTTACTATTTGTTTAAAAAATACAAGAATGGCAAAAATATAAGAAACAACCCCTAAGAAAGGAAGGTACCATGTTTCTTATATATGATAAAAAAACACGGGAAGCTGTTCGGTGTCATGGCACCAACAGTGCCTTTGACCAAGCATCCAATAGAGACTTGAAAAAAGACCTTCATCTAAAGGATAATGAAGATTTTATACGATTAACCAACACTTGTATTCATGAAATAAGAAGCAAAGCATTTCATCATGATTAGTTCTAATCCCTTTTGTTACTGTATATATTATAAGGACAAGGGGGATTTTTTATGTGGTTATATGTATTATTGGGTACAACAGAGCAAGTAAAAATCATGCATGGTGAAGTGGGGGTCATGTATGATGCCATGAAATTTATCTACAGTTCTTTTTTTACAGTTGTAGGGCTCTTAATTGCCTTAGCCGGTTTTGTCACATATACAGCTCTAAAACGCTTTCTTCATAAATGGATGGATAAAGAGCGCAGTAAACTTCTGTCCCATATGCTGGAAGACTTAGCAAATACCAAGCAAGTTATTGGAAAAGAATACTTAAGCAGTAATAAATGTATCAACGGACAATACATTTTCCCAGTTGTCAGCCATACCCTTAGTTTTACACCTGACCTTATTAATAAGATCATATTGACACCCTTAAAGGGAGATAAGGTATTAGCCTATAAAGCATGGGTAAAAAAAGGACAACTTTATATCCAATTTCAAAATTACAGCCCAGAAGAGGATGAGGGTGTCCACTGGGTGATAATCTATCATGATAAATACTAGTGTAAAATCCATTGCCAATGTTAGTATCAATATCTAAAAATAATATATGTCCCTATAATCCATTGCTTCCAACGTTTATAAACGCTATAATGACTATAGTTATGTCATGAAAAGAGGGAAATGAAAAATGGAAGTAAAAGTTTTAGAAATAGGACAAGTAGAAGATTCAGCTATCAAGTTTGCTGTTATAGGGGCTAGAATGGATGGGCAATGGCTTTTTGTTAAACACAGAGAAAGGGATACTTGGGAGTTTCCAGGTGGACATCGTGAAATAGGCGAACAGCTTGATTATACAGCTAAACGCGAGTTATATGAAGAGACAGGGGCAGAAAAGTTCACCATTAAATCTGTATGTGACTATAGTGTGACATCTGGTCATGAAACAAGCTATGGTCGATTATATATGGCAGAGGTCAACGTATTAGGTGACTTACCTGAAATGGAAATTGGTGAGGTAACTTTAAGTCATCAACTACCAGAGCAGCTTACATATCCAGCTATTTTACCTCATCTTCATGAGCGGTTATTGCAGGAGATTTCTTAGACGAGAAAGAATAATAGGATAATAAATAAATATTTTAATAAGTTGGTTTCATCATAATGAGTACATATTATATAGAATAACTGCTCACAGATAACTTTTTTACATTGAAGGAATAAATTGTAAAATATCTTGAAAATACGTAGGATGTATGATAACCTATGTATAATGAAACATAAATCAAAGTATGTGGAGGGAAGAAATATGTATCAAACAAAAGTAACTGTTCAGGGGACCCAATTTTTAATTAATGGTTCATTGATCTATTCAGAGGACCAGAGGACGCCAGAGAAATACCGTGGGCTTTTAATGAATGCTCGATTTATTCAAGGTATATTTGATGATAAGGAAGACGTTAGCCGTTTTAACCGTTTTGGTAGGATGTTCGACCCTAGCCAAAATACAACCAATCTCATAGAAGCTTTACCAAGCTGGTATGAAAAAGGTTTACGAGCTTTTACAGTAGGCTTACAAGGTGGAGGACCATGTTTTACAACGGACAATGCCACAATCAAAAATAATCCTTTTTCAGAAGATGGCTTGACCATTGATGAAGCCTATCTAAAACGGCTTCATCAATTAATTCTTGCTGCTGATGCAATAGGTATGGTTGTTATCGTCAGTGTTTTCTATCCTGGGCAGGTAAGAGCAATGAAGAATGCGGCAAGTATCGTGAATGCATTAAAAACGGTGTGCTATGTCCTAAAAGAAAAAGCATATACCAACGTTATGATTGAAGTATGTAATGAATTTAACTTAGTAAAAGAACATGCTATTATTGGTGAAGCAGAAGGTATGTCCACGTTAATTCATATAGCAAAAGAAGCATCAGGCGGTATGCTTGTGGGGTCAAGCGGTACTGGTGGTGTGGTGAATCAAGAAGTATGTGAAGCCAGTGATGTGGTTCTTATTCATGGAAACGGCTTATCCAGACAAGGGTTTTATAGACTGATCAAACAGACAAAAGGATATGCACCTAACAAACCCATTGTATGCAATGAAGATTCCCAAGCCATTGGTAATATGATTGTAGCCATGAAAGAAGGGGTTTCTTGGGGATACTATAATAACATGACCAAACAAGAGCCTCCAGCAGATTGGTCCATCACCAGAGGAGAAGATGAGTTTTTCGCTGAACGTTTAGCGGCTGAGCTAGGGTTAGTACATAAAGAAGAGCATAATAAGTTCTATTTGCAAGGATTAGAGCAGGATAGCATCTGGCACGACCAGCGATGGTTAAGGGTAGCAAGTCTCTATCCAGAAACCATTGATTATGTAGAGTTTTACAATAATGGCGATTATGTGGATACATGTTATGTGGAACCCTTCTCCATGCATTACAAATGGAATTGGATGCAAGGAGCTGTTCAGGTTAAGCACACCGATCAATGGTCTGCAAAAGTTTATTTAGCAAATGGTGAGGAAAAAATACTAGGTTAGGGAGCTGACAGCATGTTTAAGGAAATTAAAAAAGAATCCGTGGTGGATACCATCGTCAAACAAATGTCAGATGCCATCATATCTGGCCAGTTAAAGCCAGGTGATAAAATACCTACAGAAAATGAGCTGATGACAACCCTAGGTGTGGGTAGAAACTCAGTAAGAGAAGCGGTCAAGATGTTATCGGCCATTGGTGTTCTTGAGATTAGAAGAGGTGATGGCACCTACATTAAGGACAAAGTGGATATTTCAAAAGTGGATATTCTCTTTTACAGTATCATTCTGGAAAAAAGTTCAAAGGAACAAGTATTAGAGGCGAGACAGTCCATCGAAGAATTAATTCTTCAATTGATTGTTAATAAAGTCAGTCAAGAAGAAATTGAAATGCTATCAACCATGCAACAGGATTTGTCAAAAGCATTAAGCGACCATAATCATACGTTGGCGGCTAATCTAGATCTAAAGTTTCACTGTGCATTAGCCGATTTAACAAAAAATCCGATTATCTCGCGCATGGCAAAAAGTATTATGGAGCTGTTTCACTTCTCCATTAAGAAAACAATTGAGTCACAACACGTGTTGGATTTTATACACAATAACCACCATGACAATATGATTGATATTCTAAAAACAAAAGATACAACACGTATAAAAGACGTTATTAAGGATAGTCTCCATGTGTGGAAAAATAACATATAATAAGCTGATTTGGGAGGGAATATGACACATATACTATTTGTTTTTATCAACATACTCTTACCTATTTTTCTGCAAATAGGTATAGGCTATGCCTTGAATAAGAAGTTCAACATACATACAGGTACTTTAGCCAAAATCCAATTTTATGTTTTTATACCTGCTTTACTGTTTACCAAAATATATGAAACAGCACTGGATTCTACTTTGTTTTTACGTATTGTAGGTGTGAATGTATTGCTGTTTGGCGTGATTTATGTGCTGTCACTGGTGCTGTCAAGGGTTAATCGGTATAACAAAAAAACAAAATCGGCTTTCATTAACTCCATTTGTTTTTATAACAGCGGTAACTATTGTATTCCATTAGTTCAGTTATTGTACAATACACCCTATGCTTTTTCTATCCAGATTATCGTGATGCTAACCCAAAATGTATTGACCAACACCTTTGGAATTTTTAACTCAAGTGTTGGTAATAAAAGTGTGAAACAAGCATTACTTGATACATTGAAGATTCCCATGATCTATGCAGTTGGTTTAGCTGTATTGTTTCGGGGACTAAGCTTGGAAGTCTATTCACCTGCATGGAGCGCACTAAGTATCCTAGGGCAAGGTCTTGTACCCACGGCATTGATTACATTAGGTGCTCAATTGGCTAATACAAAAATGCGTTTTAAAATACCTAAGGTCTATCTATCCAATATCATGCGTTTATTAATAAGCCCGGTTATTGCTTATTTTATCCTTGTGTTATTAGGTATTGAGGGAGTAGCTGCCCAAGTCATTATGATATGTGCTGCTGCGCCTACCGCAGTGAATACAGTGTTATTAGCCATCGAATTTGACAATGAGCCAGATTATGCTTCTCAAACTGTTTTTTCTTCAACTGTTTTTAGCGCTGTCACGGTATCGTTGGTGATATATGCTGCACAATTACTATTTAAAACCTAATGCATGTTATGGGGTTATGCACATGGATGCTTATTGACAGGATGATTATTTTGTGATTTTAAAATACCTCATATATGTTACTGTTCTAAGGTCATAGAAAACAAGAAATCTTAATTAAATCTTATTATCAACATTTCTATCATGTTATTATTGTAATTTGTCTAATAATGTATTAAAATTAACATAAAGTTTTAAATATGGCAAAAAATAGTAATCGTATAGGAGAGGTGATAGCATGAAGGGAACAGTCGTATCCACGTGGATTAAAACTTGTAGAAAGCAGTATTCAGATAGTGTCGTTAACGAAGCCCTAGAGGTTGCTGGATTTAATGCTAATACGACATTTTCGCCTTTAGAAGATGTTGAAGACAATAGAGTGTATAAACTATTTTCAACCATTGCATCTAAAGTGAATGTGGATGAAGCGAAGCTTTGGCGCTATATTGGAAAGGATAATATTGTGACGTTTCAACAAGATTATCCAGGGTTTTTTAATCATGAAACCTTGTATCATTTTCTAAAATCCATGAATGATGTACATAGTATTGTCATGAAAAGATTTAAAGGCGCTAAGCCACCAACATTAGACCTAGTACCCATATCATCTCGCGAAGCAGTATTTACCTATCGGTCTGATCGAGGCATGTTTGAATACTTTAGAGGCCTGTTAGAAGGAGCAGCAAGCTATTTTAAAGAAGAAATAAATATTCAAGTTCTGGAGCAAAAAGACGGTGAACTTAAGTTAAAATTAACTTTCCAAAAGGATATTCAATATAAAAAATCCTTCTTCATGAACAAATTATTTTCATTTGGTTTTATTAAAAATGTACATGTGAAAATATCCATCTTAACAGCCGTTCTTGTAGCCATCTATATGGATGTGTTGTTTGCATTCACAGATGTTGATAATTCACGTGCTCTAACAGCAGCAGCTTTATTTGGCGGCAGCTTAATCTGTGTTTACTTTGCCTCTAAGATTCTCTACCGTCCTTACAAAGAAGTCATCAAAGAAATTAATAACTTTAGTCAGCGGGATTACAGTGTCTTAGCGAAAATTGAAACCCGTGACCAGTTTGAAGAAATTTTTGACGCCATTAATACCTATAAAACCAATATAAGGAAAGATTTTGTTGGATTCAAAGGCATGGTGGATGAAATGAACACCTTCAGTAAGAGTTTATCCAACATAGCCTTTAACATGAGCAATACATCCGATGAGATATCCGATGTGGTGGAACAGTTGGCAACTGCAGCAGCCAGTCAAGCGGAAGAGACAGAGAGTTCTATCTATACATTAAATGATAATGTGAATCAGATTAATAACTTAGCCAGTGAAGAACAAACCAATAAAGGTGAATTAGAATCATCTGTCAGCAAAATAGAGAACAGTTACCAAGAGGTAAAAGTCACCGCAACAGAGATTAATAAGTTATTAGAGAGCTTCAAACAAGTACAGGAAAATGGTGTGAACCTGAAAACAAAAGCAGAACAAATCACAGAGATCGTTGCCATGGTATCCTCTATTTCAGGACAAACCAATCTATTAGCCTTGAATGCATCCATTGAAGCAGCTCGAGCAGGTGAAGCCGGTAAAGGTTTTGCGGTGGTAGCCGATGAAGTGAGAAATCTATCAGAAGAAACCAATGATGCAGTAGATAAGATAAAACACAATCTGAGTGAATTCGTACTTGAAATTCAGCGTCTTGTAGAAGATGTGGATAGCCAGTACAAGATTTTGGTAACTGAAAACAACAGTTTAGGAAAAGCCGTGTCAGCATCAAGTTCAGCTAACAGCAATATCAGTACCGTAGCCGATAAGATGATTGAAACGTCAAGAAAGCTGGAAAATGAATCAGAAGCCATGACCAATGTCTTCCAGAACATTGAATCACTAGCAGCCATTGCAGAAGAAAATTCAGCATCTGCACAGCAGGTTAGTGCCAATGTAACAGATTATACTGTTCAGATTAAGAACATTACCGATAGTATCTCATCTTTTAAGAATATAACGACAGAATTTAAAGAAGAAATCTCTAAATATAAGATTTAGTGACATAACCGTTAGTCATAACATTTTGAGTAAAAGACATTAATTGCTCATAGATGTCATATGTTATAAGCACTTTTAATTACCTTAGTAGGCTGGTAAATCACCAGTTTACTAAGGTTTTTTATGTCCACAATGTAACATCTTACCCAATAAAAAATAATAATATTTATGATCTAAGTTATCATTAGGTAAACCATCGTAAGTTGTTTTATAGGTGATTATAATAGGAAGAAAAGAAATTACATTATCGTTTAACTGTAACTTTTTTTTAACAATATTTAACACTATTCTGGAATAATCTGTAATATATTACTGCTAGAATAAAAATAGTGTAAATGAGGGTATTTATTTTAGGAAGGGGTTTAATATGAAATTATTAGAACGATTGACGAAGATGACAAAGCAACAAAAAATAATAGGGGGTGCCATAGGCAGTATTCTCTTGGTGACTATTATTGTGATAAGTATCATGGTAGGGTCAGGTAATCAAAACCAGCCCGTTGATGCAGAAATAGGCATAACCCATGATGGGGAAAATAGACCAGAAGACACCATAAAGGATGACCATCATGTCTATAAGGATATGGTCATGGAAGTAGAATCCATGGTCAATACGGAGTATGGTATGGTAACAAAACCTACATTCAAGATTACGTCCAATGTGCCCATGAAGGAAAGCGCAATTAAAAAACAGCTTCGATTAAGTCCAAGCAAGGATTACAGCTTAGAAAAGGTTAATGATAAAGCTTACATTGTATCTGTTAAGGAAGCTTACAACCATAATGAAATTGTTAAATTAACCTATGAAAATGGGGAAGAGACCAAAGGATGGGCCTTCCAAACAGAAAAAGCTTTTATGGTTGCCTCAACACATCCAGCAGATCAAGGTGAGTATGTCCCAATCGATAGCGGTATAGAATGTTTTTTTACAAAGGACCTTGATGGAAAGAAAATAGATGACTATTTTATTATACAGCCAGCAGTAACAGGGAACTTTCAATACCATGAAAATAAGGTTATCTTTGTACCAGATATACACCTGGAAAAGGATATAGACTATACCATCACCATTAAAAAAGGGTATAGTAACGGCGTAGAAACCCTTGAACAAGATTACGTCTTTTCTTTTCACACCAACCGTTATGCGTCAAAAAGTCCAACCATTAATCTTCGAGGGTCTGTTGGTAACATGACGTTTTTTCATCCTGATACGCCACAAGTATTAGCGTGTTACTTTGGTGATGCTAAAGGTGAAGTGGTGGATATAACAGTCTATAAGTTTGGTGATGAACAAGCATTTATTAAAGGCTATGAGCAACATGATACCATGTCCATGCAAGAGTACGTCAACACCATGAAAACGGAAAAACACAGCTATCAAATAGAAGTGAAGCATCATGATCACAACCATTACTTAGAATTACAGCAGATGGAAAAAGGCTATTACTTTTTAACCGTAAAATATGAAAATTCCATGGACCGTATGTTCATTCAAGTATCACCTTTCAATGGGTATACAGCGGTGGATAAAGATAAATTCCTTGTTTGGATGGTTGACAGTACCCATAGTAGTCCGGTGATGGATGCAAAAGTTATCGTTAATGGGGAACATCTGGGGAAAACCAATAAGGATGGTCTTGCCATCATCCATAAGAGTCTTAATCAAGAAGCCACATCTTGGATTACATTGCAAGCCAATAATGAACCACCATTATACTTGCCAACAGACGTGAGCAAGCATGAGCCAAATTATCGTTCTTTATACTGGTCTTATCTGTATTTTGACCGGGGGCTATACCTGCCTACAGATGACATTCAAATTTTTGGATTTGCTCAGAGAAGAGATGGTAAGGCTATAGAGCAAGTGAAAATTCAAATTGAAAATAATGACGGTAGACTAATAGAGGAAAAAGAAGTAACTTTATCGGATATAGGTACGTATCAAACGGAATTTCACTTGGATAACTATTTGAAAAGCTATGTGTACGTGATCGTATTAATGGATAATCAAGAAATAAAAAGACAATATTTACGCATAGCAGACTTTAAAAAGCCAGTAATCCGCCTTAGTACCCATTTGGATAAAGATTATATCATGATGGGTGATACCGTTAAGTATACAGCTGACGCAACATTCTATGAAGGAACACCGGCTGCCCATGCAGACATTCAACTAAGAGGCAGAGGCTTTTTTAAAACAAATGAATCCCATGAAACATGTGATGCCAAGGGCCATAAGGAATTAATATTGACGCCTAGTCTCACTACCAGCGATTGGCGACCATCTTATGCTAGAATTAGTACTCAATATGCAGGCCTTGAACAGGTCTATGTTGAAGATTATACAGGGCTGATTGTCTTTCCAAGAGATATCATGGTAGAAGGTGAGGTTAAGAAAAAATCCGATGAATCCATGGCGATTCATGTGGCCATTCATCAGATTAATCTTGATGGTTTTCAAGGAAAAACTTATCAATATGAAGATTATCGAGGGGATAAAATATCAGGGCAACCTGTTTCCATTGATATTGTTGAGACATATTATGAGAAGATTTATCAAGGTAAAGGCTACGATTATATAAGTAAAGTTTCCTATGATGTGTACGATTACAAATGGCACGAAAATACAGTTAAAACAATCACGGGTACAACAGATGATGATGGGCATTTAACAGTCAGTTATGATAAGGTATTACCTGAAAGAGGATATAAGATACTTCTCAACACACAAGATAGTAAGGGGCGTAACATACAGGAAAAGATGTATTATTCCAAAGCTTCTAACCATTATCAAGATTATCACATGAGAGGTTACACATGCCATTTGGATCAAATACGTTACAAAAAGAATCAGCCCATGCAGATGGATATTCGACAAGGATTTGTTCCTATAACAGAAGAAAGAGAACATGATCAAGTACTCTATTTTATCTGTCAAGACGGTATCATGGATTATGGTATAACCGATAAAACAACCACCACAATCCCTTACCATAGCAAATATGTGCCCAATGCTGAATTACATGCCATCTATTTTGATGGAAACTCCCTTCATCAAGCAGGTCATACAATCATACAGTATGATTACGAAGATGAAGCATTAGCTATACAGATCGAGACAGACAAACAGAACTATAAACCAGGGGATCAAGCAAATGTGACAGTCAAGGTAACAGATAAAGATCAGAAACCTGTTCAAGGGGATGTAAACGTCAACATTGTTGACGAGGCTTTCCTTGCGCTGTATGAAGATACAAGCGATGTCCTCTATAACTTATATAGTTCTGTCTATCGATCAGGCTTATTAGGTGAATACCTAGGTGCATATAATAACACTTATGGTGATGGGGGGCCTGAACGAGGTGGAGAAGGGGAAGCTGATTTTATTCGAAGTGACTTCAAAAATACAGCAGACTTTATAACCATAACCACCAATGCCAAGGGGATAGGTGAAGCATCGTTTACCATACCAGATAATTTAACCAGCTGGCGTATTACGTGTACGGCTATGGATAAGCAGTTGAGAGCCGGTAAAGAGAAATATAATATTACGACCACACTACCATTTTTTGTATCGTCTATTATCAATAATCACTATCTAAAAGGTGACGTTATAGAAGCTACAGTAAAAACAGCAGGTGCTCATGTAACCCAAGAGAACGAAGTGACATTTACAGCCATTGTTAAGAATGAAAAGGGAGAATCCAATAAGGTAGTCACCACAGGAAAAGGTTATCAATACGTAAATCTACCCATAGGTGAGCTGCCAGTGGGTCAATATACCATCACCATCATCGGTGAATCTGGCGCTTACAAAGACGGTGAATCCTATGAGGTTGATGTTGTGGAGAGCTTCCATTATTTTGATATGACTTTGGAAGAGGATTTAACAAAGGATATGCAGATTGTTAGTAATGGGCAAGATGTACAACTTAGGTTTTTTAATGAAGACGTGTATAAGCATTATAGTGGGCTTATGTCTATTTACAATAGAGGCAGTAACCATAGAAATGATATGAAAGTAATTGCCCATGCTGCTGGTGAAACCTTGAATAAATTGTATTCGTGTGACCTGACATTAGCTAAGGAACCTGATGATATCATGAGGCATTCTGGTCTATACGGTGGGTTCGATTATGGTGAAGCAAGTGCAGTGACCACTGCTGAATTAGTATCCATAGGATACGTAGAGAATAAAGAACGTCAGATTAAGGGGTTAATGAAAGCTGCTATGAATGAGAAAGCAACAACAGAAGAAAATGCAGCTGCTTTATGGGGGCTTACCCTATTAGGTGAACCCATTCTATTTGATGTAATCGAAATGTATGAGCTATATCAAGATAAACCCATTACCCTAGAGTCCTTATACCTTATGCATGCATTACTGGATATTGGAGAAATGGAGAAGGGCAGAAATATCTATGATAAAGCGAAGAAACAATTAAAAAAACAGGGTGATGTATTGTACATGGATGGTGAGAAATATAAAGTAAAGTTTACAGCTATGATGATGATAGGGGCATTAAAACTTGATCATATGGAGGATGCAGAAGCCATGTATCTTTACTTAAAAGGCACACAAGATGTATTTTACCCAACCCTTGCTGAAAGACTATACTACTTACAGCATACCATCCCAAAATCCACAACAGTGGCGTTCACTTATGTTATTGCAGGTGAAGAAGAGACCATTACCATGGACTATCATGATTATTATGAATTAAACCTAACCCCAGAGGATGCATCCCTTATCAAGTTCTTCGATATTCAAGGGAAAATCAAAGTAGAAAAATCCTTTACAGGTCAGGTGAAAGATATTGATAAAACAGACCGTTATAGCATAACACGTTGGTACACCAAGGAAACATCAGGCGAAGAGATACAACAAGGAGAAATCATGACAGTGCATATAAAAGTGGAAGTCCATGATCCGTATCTAAAATATTTTAACATAGAAGATATGTTACCAGCAGGGTTTACTTATTTAGGACATTCCACCATTAAGCCCTATGGATATGTTTGGATAGAGGATGAAGTGCATCGTACTCATATACATGTCTATTCCCATAGTGGCGACACAGAAGATACGGGATTAAGCAGTTTTGAAATCACATATAAGGCGAAAGCGATTCTGGCAGGAGAATATACAGCAGAACCCGTGGTAATTCGAGATAATGATTATAATGAGGCATCTTATAGTGAGCCCAATAGGGTTAAGGTATACTAATGAGGGGGATTTCCATATGATAAAAGCTAGTTTGAAGTGGCTGTTAATAGGTGTCCTTATCATGCTACCAGTAGGATGTCAACAAAAAGGGAATGACTTCCATACAGCAGATACTAATCAAGAACGTCTGCATATCAATCAGCCCCAAAAGACCTTTCGTGTGAAAAAAGTGGTCACTAATCCGCCAATAGAAAGTCTTCTGCCAAAGTTAGACAGCAAGCGGTTTATTAATGAACAAATATGGTTGGATTCCTTCAAGAAAGACTTAGCCTATGAACCAGAAGGAGAGATTATTGCAACTATTCTTCCACATCATGACGTAGCTTGTGACTACTTAACGTCCTTTTATCAAACGGCTTCTAAGACAAAAACGGAAGAACCTGAACTTATCCTATTAATTAGTCCTAACCATGAAGGTGATGGACCAAGGTTTCAGATAGGAGCCTTTGATTTTATCACCCATTCAGGTATGATTTACAGTGATGGGGATAGCATTAATACATTGGTTGAGCATCCACTGATTCATGAAGGCATCACATCCGTCTTTGAAAAAGAACATGGTATTGGCATACACATGAACTATATCCATCATTATTTTAAAGAAGCAAAAGTCATTGCTTGTATAATTGGTGAAACAAGAACCCATGAAGGTATTGAGGAAGTGGCAGAACAACTGATAGCATCCATACAGAATAAAAAGGTACTCCTTATTGCATCCATTGATTTTTCGCATTACTTAACGCTAGAAGAAGCCAATGAGAAAGATGCCTATACAAGGCAGTTGATTCTTTCATCAGATACACAAGCCATGAGCAGTCTAAGCAATGATTACATTGATTCACCATCCTCTTATGGATTGCTCATCACATTGCTTCAAAAACTGGAAGAAGACTATACTTGTACCATTATTAATCATGGTAACACAGCCACCATATCAGGCAATCTGGAGATGAAAGAAACCACCAGCTATTTTCAAGTTTCTTATACAAGGAAATAAAGTCCGATGATTAAGTATTGATAGAGTAGTATTAACAAAGAATCAATAAAACCAACCCAGCAGATTTAAATCTAACGGGTTGGTTTTTATTAAGGCAATATTGTAATGGATTTTTTGGACTTACAAATATTCATCATTGTAGTGCAAAATCATTATCATCAAAAATCCTAAATAAAGTCCTATAAAATGATGTGTTTATCTTACAATACATTCCGTGTTCATTATTTAACTTAATCATATTTCTAGAATCTTGTGTTGCGTATATTACTTGTAATAGCTTGTTATCATGATAAAATTCTATCCTTATAAAAAAGATAGATTTAATTTTTGAAAGTGATGGCTTTATTAATGCTGGTTTGCCAATTGCCCAATTCAGTTTATGTACATCCTTTTGACTTAATGCTAGCTTTTCGGCGGTCAATTCATTAACGATGATTATTTTGTTCGTTTGAAAGGTAAAAAAGGGTTTGAAAAATATAATATACATGAACACCACAAGGATAATCAAAACGACAAAGATTATCTTCTTTTTAATAAAATCACCCCCTGAAATTTTATAAATTCATCCTATAGTTTTTATGAATGATTGTCAATATAAATATTTTTTTCACACCACTATTGTAAAAAATAAGTAAAATGCACATCATAATATTGACAAAGAACATGGAATGAGTTAGTATATGAGTATAATCAAATATAGTAATACGGGAGGCGGTTTACCAATGATTATTGTGAACATGTTCAAATCACTAAGTGACGAAAATAGATTGCGTATTATGAATTTGTTAATTAGAGATGAGTTGTGTGTATGTGAAATTGAAGTGATATTAGAACTCAGTCAAAGTAATGTATCCAGACATCTTAATAAACTGAAAAGCGATAAGATGATTGATTTTCATAAAAAAGCCCAATGGGTTCATTATTTTGCCAGCGATTATCTGAAAAAAGACAAAGCAAATCTCTATCAACTTTTACAAGAGGAAACGGAAAAGATACCACAATGTATGGAAGATGTACGAAGGCTGAATGCTTACAAAGATAGTCACCTTACATGCGAATCCATTCGTCAAGATAAAGAAGCAGTATGGGAGATTATTAGAAAATAGATAATCGTAAATAGTGCAAATAAAGGAGGAGACATGAAAAAATCTAACACAGAAAGTCAACCAGGCATTAGTTTTTTTGAGAAGTATTTAACCCTTTGGATTGCTGTATGTATTGTTTTAGGCGTTGCTATTGGGCAATTAGCACCTATTGTTCCGAATACCTTAAGTAAATTTGAGTATGCCCATGTATCCATTCCCATTGCCATCTTAATATGGCTTATGATTTACCCCATGATGTTAAAAATCGATTTTACCAGTATTGTCCACGTCACCAAAAGACCAAAAGGTTTAACAGTTACGTGTGTGACCAATTGGCTCATTAAACCGTTTACCATGTATGTGATCGCTTGGTTCTTCTTTAAGGTTGTTTTTAAGAATTACATAGGTGATGACCTTGGCACAGATTATTTAGCAGGAGCGGTTTTATTAGGTGCAGCACCTTGTACCGCCATGGTTTTTGTATGGAGTCATTTAACGAAAGGTAATCCTGCGTATACCTTGGTTCAAGTAGCCATTAATGATCTGATTTTACTTTTTGCTTTTACGCCCATTGTGGCATTATTACTAGGTATATCGGACATAACAGTGCCTTATGATACCTTATTTTTATCCATTGTATTATTCATTATTATACCACTGGTTGCGGGTTTTGTATCCAGACAGTATATTATTAAGAAGAAATCCCGCGATTATTTGGAATATGTCTTTATTAAAAAGTTTTCCAATATAACCATTGTAGGCTTGCTCTTAACACTGATTATTATCTTTTCATTCCAAGGCGAAACCATCCTACAGAATCCTCTGCATATAGGGTTAATTGCCATACCCCTCATTATTCAGACCTTTCTCATCTTTTTTATTGCTTATGGATGGGCAAAAGCTTGGAAATTACCTCATGAAATCGCAGCACCAGCAGGTATGATTGGGGCAAGTAATTTCTTTGAACTTGCTGTAGCAGTAGCCATATCTCTTTTTGGATTACAGTCAGGTGCAACGTTAGCAACGGTAGTTGGGGTTCTTGTAGAAGTACCAGTTATGCTAACACTTGTACGTATTGCGAATAAAACAAAACATAGGTTCAATCACGAAGGAGGAACACCCACATGAAAAAAAGCGTAGCTTTTATATGTGTCCATAATTCATGCCGTTCTCAGATGGCAGAAGGATGGGCAAAACAATTAGGAAAAGATGTACTTGAAGCCTACTCAGCAGGTACAGAAAATTATCCACAAGTCAAACCATTAGCCGTTGAAGTCATGGAAGAAGCAGGTGTAGATATGAGCTCTCATTACCCAAAGCTTCTATCCGATATCCCTGAAAAAGTTGACATGGTGATTACCATGGGTTGTAATGTAGATTGTCCTTACATGCCATGTGACCATCGTGAAGACTGGGGATTAGACGATCCATCAGGAGGTCCCATAGAAGGATTTCGAGAAACGAGAGATAAGATAAAAGAAAATGTGGAAGCGCTAATCGCTCGGATTCAAAGGAATGACATATAGCTCCCAAGGCTGCTCTGTTGAAAGATGTTAAGACACTTTCAGCAGAGCAGCCTTTTTTATTAGTCAGCTGAAAATGTCAAAAAGGGAAGAAAAACCAGCTTGTAATTGTTGTTGAGGCAAAGTAAATATGGTATCATAACATGTAAGTAGCAGGATGTGTAACAACAAATCCGTTTTACTGAGAGCGTAACCTTATTTGTTCAATTAATAAGCTAATAGGAAGGACATCCCGTATGTTTTTAAAACAAGTAAGAAGAAAATCCTTAATACGAAAAATATTTCTTTATATCTTTTTACCTATATTAGCCATTATGGTCGCAACCATTATCCAGATAAATCTTTTCTCTAGCGTATCTAAAAATGTCTACCTTAAAAATTATAACGAGTACCAAAAGAATATCAGCGCTAATATTGAAAATTATTTTAATCGTATTGCCTATACTTCCAATATGCTGGACAGGCAGATGATGATGGATATCTGTTATTTTAATCGTGATGTTAGCATTTATGAAAGATATGCATTTATACAACTTGTTTCAGAATTAACGGATATAAAAAACACGTCAACGGATATACACAGCATATTGTTTTATATGAAAAAACTGAATGTTGTCATCTCAAATGAATCCATTTATAATGCCGATGAATTTTTCTCAAAGTACCATGTTTATGACGATTATCCGAAAAACTTCTGGTATAATTATGACATTAAGAGTATCAATTTTGACCTTTTAAAAGAAACGAAGCTAGGTAGCACAGCCGTTATACCCATGGTCGTCAACTCTGACAACTATCTATCAGACGATAATTTATTAATCTTTAACACCCAATCAAGTAACTTCAACACCCTTATAAAAAAGTATACAAATGATATCCATATGGATATGCGCTTATCATATGGAGGAAAAGACATATACGTCACCAATAACCATAAAAATAATAACATCACCATTCCATATACCGTAACCATTAACAATGAATTCTATGACCTTGCATATAGTTTTGATAGAAAGGCTTTTTTTGCACCTTTTAATTCGTATATTATCTTGTTTAATTCAATTGTAGGGATTATTTTCATCGTTGCCATTATTTTTTCTGTAAAAAATACATTGAAATTGTACAGGCCTTTTAAGTCTATAGCCCATACAATTAATAGAGATTCTCGTTCTAATACTAACATAACTTATGAAAAAATTGAAAACGTTGTCAATATGCTTGTGGATGAAAACAAAAAGATGGCAGACCAAGTTGCTAATGCTGCCATGGTAGCCAGAGATAATTTTTTGTATCAGCTGTTACATGATGAAAGTATTTTAAAATACATCCATCTTAAAGATTATGACATTGAATTTCCCTATAAACTGTTTTGCGTCGTTTCCATTAAATTTTCATTTATGACCTTGTTCTATACGGACTTTTCCAGAATGCAGCAAATAAATATTTTTAATGCGCTTAATACCCTCATCTATGATAAATTTAATCAAGAGGGTATGCAATCATACGTGATTAAAGAATTAAACGACCAGTACCATATCATTGTCAATACGGACAAAGCTCATGTAAAGGATGTGGAACAATCCGTTAAAGATTTTCCAGGGCTGTTTGCCGTGGATATGAAATATGCATCCGTACTGGTTGGAAAAGGTAATTTTTATCATCATGCAGATCAAATATCCGCATCTTACAAAGATGCCTATACCGATATTATTAATCGAGTGAGTAATCCTTCTAATACATCTAAGAATAGTAAGATCTATTATACACCAGAAGATAAAAACAAATTAAATAATTATTTGAAGACATCCAATCGAGAAGAAGCCATTTCTATAGTTGAACAGCTTAATCAGGGTATTAGCAGTGAAAATGAGGTTAGAAACTTTTATTTTCAAACCTTGTTCTTATATGTTAATTTTGCTGAAGCTAATGAAATTAAGTCAGAGCTCCCAGATATGGATGTTCAATACCATCATGATTTAAGTACTCAAGAGCTTAAGAATAGCATCGTCACCCTTACCAACAACATATGTGATTATTTCGACTCCAATAGTCACTTGATCAGTCAGCAGAATATTTTTAAATACATTGATGAAAATTATGCCAAAGATCTCTACGCCGACTTACTGGCTAATCATTTTAAGATCAGTACTCGGAAATTTTCAAACTTCTTTAAAGAAAAGTTTGGTGTAACATTTTATCAGTACTTGTCATCTTATCGCATTGAAAAGTCTAAAGAGATACTCTTAGCAAACTATAAAATGAATCTGGATGAAGTGTCTCAACTTGTAGGATTTCGTTCTAGACAGACTTTTATCAGGATGTTTAAACAGCGTGAAGGCATAACGCCTACGGCCTATAGAGACATCCACATAAAAAGAATGTAGTAAGAACAAGTGGGCCATGTTTGTGTATGGAGTATTATTGCGAAAAAAGTAGTTTATTGCGATAAAATTTATAACATATGATATATAAAACGACAAGAACCTAACCTAAAATGTGCTAATATTATCATGTAATCAAATATTAAAGGAGATGAGTCATATGAAAAAGCTATTAGTATCCATGTGCTTAGTATTAACATTAATCTTAACGTCAATACCTGTATTTGCTTATACTGAACAGACTTTGGATAGCTTCAATCAAGATTCTTCTGGTAAAGTGACCTTTGAACAGTACGCTTTTAATAATGACACGTATTATTTCTTCAACTCTGTGGACAAGCCTCAATACCAATTTAACTACCCTCATAGTAAGATGAATATAAAAATTAAAGTAGATTGGAGCAATTTACCAAATGCTGGTACCCGGTATGTCCGGGTTAACATTGGTCAAGTTAACGGTATTGCTTATCCTGTATGGGTTGATCTTTTTCAAACAAGTGGAAGTAAAACCGTAACGAGTACATATTATCCTAATGTAAATGGACCATTTTATATTGAGATTATTGGGGTAGGGTTAAGTGGTAGCAATATCAAAGTAACTGGAGAAGTTTACCCTTAATAGCGTGTTATGATTAATTTTGAGTTTGGACAAGCAGAGGGCTGTTGCATAATGCAACAGCCCTCTTTTTAAATACGTAATGACGATTGTCCATGATAGTCATCTCTTTTTTTAATACGTTATTACTTGCTATGAAGTGCTATGTTATAGATTTCAATTAATCGATCGTAATTGCTATCGTCAAGTAAGCTTAAAAATTCGTCGTAATCTGCATCAACATTTTTCTCACCAAAAGTAAACTTTGCAATGTATTGATTAATTACTTTGTTGGCCGATACAAAAATAAGCTGGGCTTCCTCAACAAGTTCATCTGGAATGGTTGGACTCTCAAACGCATAGGATGTGGATGTAGCTTCTAATCGCTCTTGTAGGGCTTCTTCTCCTAGAAGTGCTGTTTTAAAATCACTTAACTCTACATTTTTCTCAAAGCCCATGTGACTGTTACAACCATCTAACTTAAAGGAAGATGCAATAAATGCTTCCGTTGCTATTTTTTTGCCATCTTCAACGGTATAATGCTGACCTTCAATACCCCATCCTAACAACGTACGATTTTCTTCACTGTACATGTACCAATCGATAAATTTAATGATTTCTTCAATGTTTTTATACTTTCCAACAGCCTCGGATAAAGCAAAGGATAGCTTTTGCTGTTCAGCAACATACAATGTATCGATGATGTCATCTGCAAGGAGCCATGGTCCACGCACCATATCAAAGTCAGGATTTAATTGTTTGAAGTTTTTATTGTAGCTTTGAAGTTGTCCTGTCCAGCCGTAACTTACTAAGGTGATATCATTTGCCATTTTCTGACGGAATTGTTCTGGAGTAGCCGTCAAGAACTCAGGATCAATTAAGCCTTCGGCAAAGAGTTTGTTAATGAATTTAAAGAATGCTTTTGCATTGTCTGTATCATAGATGTTAATGTATTTTTCTTGTTCAGCATCATAATGGACACCTGTGTTTGTCATGAGACTAACTCCAAAAGCTTGAGCGATAGGAACGGCTGTATAAGCTTTGAAGGTGGTATTTAAAGGATACGAATCTGGATATTCTTGTTTTAATGAAGACAATACATGGTAGAATTCATCAATGGTAGTCGGTACTTCTAGATTGAGTTTGTCAAGGAGGTCTTTTCTATACATAAGCGCTCCTTGTTCTGAAAGAACTATCTTATCATATCCCCCAGAAAACGAGTACATGGAACCGTCTTCATTCAGTGGAAAACCTACAAAATCCCTGCTTTCAAAAAAAGCTTTCATATGGGGCATTTTACCATCATTGTAATACCCACTGTAATCAAAAAACATGCCATTTGTAAAGAACGTATTCATTTTAGACTTATCTAAAGCTAACACAGTAATTAAGTCCGGTATTTCATATCCAGTACTTAACATGGTCGTTACTTTTTGCGTGTAGTCATCACGGATGATCGGTACAATATCAAGTGTCACATTGGTTCTTTTTTTAATTTCTCCAAGAATGGCCCAATCCTCTGAGAATCTATTGAACTCTCCAGGAATTTCTGCAAGGGCAAAAGAAATATTAAAAGGTTCTTCAGCATAATAAGTTGTTAATTCCCCGTCCTTTACATGGGGTGTATTATCTGCTGGTTTATCCGTGTTATCTGTTTTTTCATTAGTGGTCGATTGAGGTGTATCATTTGTTGATTTGCCACATGCTGTAAGAGCAATCCCCATTATAACCACAAGAGCCAAAGCCAGTATTCTTTTTTTTATCATGTTTACCTTCTCCCTTTCTTTAATAAATGATTTGAACAATAAATGATTTGCACATCTAGTAAATGAAATCATTTTATGTGATATAACAATTATAAACAATCAAGTAACGCATTTATAGTTGCAATATATGTAATTAAGTAACAAAACCCACTGTCTTTCATGGATGATTACATGATTTATTACTTGCATATGTTAATCACGGTCAAAATTATAACGGATACACCATTATTGAATGTTGACCATTTAAAATTGCTGATGCTACAATTTTATTAGAGCAGCAAAATGATTTTGATGTGCTAGATATTACAGTTACAAGTTGGGCCACAACTAAATAATTAGGAAAGGGAGGTAGCAGCTATTAAAACTATAGAGAGAAAAAAAAGTCAAAAAAAAGTTCATGGTAAAACGAACACATTAAGACGGCATTGGAATTATAACAAGCAATATTACTTTATGATTATCATACCTTTACTATTTCTTTTAATATTTAAGTATGGACCAATGCTAGGCAATATCATCGCTTTTAGGAGGTACAAGCCAAGCGGGTCAGCTTGGGGCGTTGATTGGGTAGGGTTGAAATACTTTAAGATGTTTATTGGGGATAAGATTTTTTGGAATGCCTTTACCAACACATTGGTGTTAAGTTTTGGTAGTCTTTTAGTGAATATGCCGATAGCTATTATCTTTGCATTGTTGTTTAATGAGTTGAGCCATAAATTCATTAAGCGGGTTGTTCAAAGTTCAACATTCTTTCCTTCGTTACTGTCAACGGTGGTTATTATTGGAATTGCTATTGAAGTCATGTCACCTTCAACAGGCATCATCAACCATCTATTACAGTCAGTAGGTCTCATAAAAGAACCCATATACTTTGTAAATGATCCAAAATATTATAGAATCATATACATTTTGACAGCCACATGGAAATCCACAGGTGCAAATGCCATTATCTACATCGCTGCCCTATCGAATGTGGATTTAACCTTATATGATGCAGCCATGGTTGACGGTGCTAACCGCTGGAAGCAAACATGGCATATTACCTTACCAGCTATGAAAAATGTTATTTCTGTTACATTAATACTAAGTTTAGGTCGGGTATTAACATTAGGTACTGAAAAAACCCTTCTATTAATGACACCCAACAACTCTGGCGTCAGCGAAATCATCAGCACCTATGTGTATAACATAGGTATCGTCGGCAACAACTATAGCTACGCAGCTGCTATAGGACTTTTTAATGCCGCCGTTGGTCTTATCTTGGTGCTGTCTACAAGGGCCATATCAAGGAAAATTGATGATGACGCAATACTATAATAAAATGGAGGTCGCATATGGGAACAGAATTATATAGAAAATCCAAAGGATATAAAATCTTTGGCATTGTTAATGCAGTTGTTTTGATTATTTTTTGCGCCTTATGTTTATACCCGTTTTTGTACACACTTGCATTGTCTTTTAGTAGCCGTGAATTTGTTGAAACTGGCTCCATTGCACTGTTACCAAAAGGATTTAACTTGGCTGCTTATGTAAGGGCCTTTGAAGAGCCTGGTTTCATAAGAGGATTGTTTAACTCCGTGTTTTATACGGTAGCAGGTGCTTTTATATCGGTAACGGTATCATCCATGCTTGCCTTTGCCTTAACCAATAAAGAAGTGAAAGGGAGAAATGTATTTCTTTTAATGGTGATCATTACCATGTTTTTCTCTGGCGGCATTATCCCAAACTTTTTGCTCTTAAAGCAACTTAACCTGATTAACAAAATGTGGTCCCTAATACTGCCAGTGGCCATTAATCCATTTTTCTTTTTGGTCATCTATTCAAATATGATGTCCATACCTACTGAAATGAAAGAAGCTGCCATGATCGATGGCTTATCACCTTTCAAAATTTTTTATAAAATATATTTGCCCCTTTGTCAGGCGACAATAGCTACGGTTACACTCTTCACTTCATTATTTATGTGGAACAATTGGTTTACGGCCAGTATCTATCTCTTTGATCGGGATAAATTTCCTGTCATGCTGGTATTAAGAAACATGATTGTTGGGGGAAATACCACATCAGAAGATATCATTGATACCCTAACCGTATCTTCACAGTCTCTCACATCTGCTGCAACAGTAGTGGTGGCCATACCCATCGTTATTTTATACATGCTCTTATCCAAGTATTTTGAGAAAGGGCTCACATTGGGTGGCGTAAAAGGATAAAAATAAATAAGAAAAGAGGTATTAGATAATGATTAAACAGTTAGTACAACAAATGACACTGGAGGAAAAAGCCTCCTTATGTTCCGGTTCAGACTTTTGGCACACCCAACCCATAGAACGTCTGAATATACCTGCTGTTATGGTAAGCGATGGTCCTCATGGACTTCGTAAACAAGATGACAAGGCGGATCATCTGGCTGTCAATGAAAGCATTAAAGCCGTATGTTTTCCAGCTGGTTGTGCCACGGCTGCATCCTTTGACCGTCAGCTGCTAATGACCATGGGTGAAGCTATTGGAGAATCTTGTCAGGCAGAAAAGCTCAGTGTTGTTCTAGGACCTGCCGTGAACATTAAGCGTTCACCCCTCTGTGGACGAAACTTTGAATATTTCTCGGAAGACCCCTACCTTACGAGTGAAATGGCCACATCTTTTATTCATGGTGTCCAATCCAAAAATGTGGGGACAAGCCTAAAGCATTATGCAGCTAATAATCAAGAGCATCGGAGGATGTCCTCTAGCTCTGAAGTGGACGAACGCACCATGAGAGAAATTTATTTAGCCGCTTTTGAAAAGCCTGTAATGGATGCCAAACCATGGACCGTCATGTGTTCATACAATAAAATTAATGGCACCTACGCTTCTGAGAGTCGAAAATATTTGACAGAAATCCTTCGCGATGAATGGGGCTTTGATGGCTATGTAGTCAGTGATTGGGGCGCAACAGCTGATCGCGTGCAAGGCATTATTGCTGGGATGGATCTCGAGATGCCTTCTAGTGCAGGCATCAATGACAGACGTATTGTTGAGGCTGTCAAAAACGGTGAATTAGACGAAGACCTACTTGATCAAACAGTGGAGCGTATTCTAACCATTAATTATCGGTATCTGGAAAATGCAAAGCCTGATACAAAATGGGATAAGGAAGCTCAACATGCTTTATCTGCTCATTTAGCAGCAGAGTGTATGGTTCTACTAAAAAATGAGGACCATGTTTTACCACTTAGCAAAACAGATGACATTGCCTTTATAGGTGAATTTGCTCAAAAACCTCGTTTTCAAGGGGGCGGCAGTTCTCATATTAACTGTTTCAAAATCACCAGTGCACTTGAAGCCGTGAAAGATATGGCACAAGTAACTTACGCTAAAGGTTATGATTTATTAACAGATACAACCAATGATACACTTATTAAGGAAGCTGTGGCAGCAGCAAAGCAGGCTAAGGTTGCTGTGGTCTTTGCTGGATTACCTGATATCTATGAATCGGAGGGCTATGACCGAACGCATATGGGTTTACCTGACTGTCAAAATGAAGTGATTAGGCGTGTTGCAGAGGCAAATCCCAATACAGTTGTTGTGCTTCATAACGGTTCCCCCGTAGAGATGCCATGGGTAGATGATGTGAAAGGTATCCTTGAAGCTTACCTTGGTGGTCAGGCTGTAGGTTTGGCAACAACCCGCATACTCTTTGGAGAAGCAAATCCTTGTGGTAAGCTACCAGAAACCTTCCCCAAAAAACTAGAAGACAACCCTTCTTATATCTTCTATGGCGGCGAAAAAAACATAGCCGAGTATCGTGAAGGTGTGTTTGTGGGTTATCGCTATTATGATAAAAAGAACATGGATGTATGCTTCCCATTTGGTTTTGGCTTATCTTATACCACTTTTGCATATAGTCATTTAGTCGTAGATAAAGAAACCATTAAGGATACGGAGACAGTTACTGTTTCGGTGGATGTAACGAATACAGGCCATGTAGCCGGTAAAGAGGTGGTACAGCTCTATATTGCAGACCATGAGAGTACGGTTATTCGACCCATAAAAGAACTTAAGGAATTTGAAAAAGTAGCGTTAATGCCAGGCGAAACTAAGACAGTGACATTCTTTTTAGATAAACGTGCTTTTGCCTATTGGAATACACACATTCATGATTGGCATGTAGAAACAGGTACATTTGATATTTTGATTGGTCAATCATCTCAGGACATTCATTGTCGTCAAACCATTGACGTACAATCAACAGTGAAATTACCTGTTGACTATGACATGAACAGTATCTTGCTGGATTTACTATCAGACCCTGATGCAAAAGCTATTATTGAACCCCTCATGTTGGACATGATGAAAAAACTGATGGCACAGGATGAGGATGCAGATAAAGCGGGTAACGAAGCCATCACTTTAGAGATGAGTAAAGCCATGATGCAGTATATGCCTCTTCGGGCCATTGTTAGTTTTGGAAATGGACAGGTTTCACCTGAACAGTTGGCCATGCTACTTAAGAAGATAAATAACCCAGAAGAATAGATTGGAGTTGAAAACATGAAAGCCATTATGTTAATGTACGATTCACTCAACCGCCATTACTTGCCTTGTTATGGTGGGAGTGATGTTAAAGTACCCAACTTTGAGCGCTTAGCAAAAAAGACGGTCACTTTTGACAACTGTTATGCAGGCTCTTTACCCTGTATGCCTGCACGTCGAGAACTGCATACAGGCAGATACAACTTTCTTCATCGAAGTTGGGGACCTGTAGAACCCTACGATGACTCCATGCCAGAGATCCTAAAGAAAAATGGGATATACACCCATATGGTATCCGATCACCAACATTATTGGGAAGATGGGGGTTGTACCTATCACACACGATATAGTTCATGGGAAATAGCAAGAGGTCAAGAAGGTGACCAATGGAAAGGTCAAGTACGTGAACCAGAGGTACCTGATACACTATTTTCAGAAAAAACCAAGTTCATGACATCCTTAATGAAAAAAATGGGTGTAACCAATATTCATAGGCATGATGATATTAACCGTCAGTATTTGGATACGGAAGATAAGATGCCTCAAGCAGTTACTTTTAAGAATGGCCTTGCGTTTATGGAAACCAATCGTGATGATGATAACTGGTTTTTACAAATAGAAACGTTTGATCCCCATGAGCCTTTTTTTGCTCCTGAACGTTTTAAAGACCTGTATCCAGATGTGGATTATGATGGGCCTTTAACGGATTGGCCACCTTATGCACCTGTGGATCAAGGACCTCATGAAATTAACCATGTAAGAAATCAATACAAAGCCCTGTTGTCCATGTGTGATGATTACTTGGGACTTGTGTTAGATATGATGGATAAATACGATATGTGGAAGGATACCATGCTTATCGTGAATACGGACCATGGCTTTCTGTTAGGTGAACACGATTGGTGGGGTAAAGGTGTTATGCCTATCTATAACGAGATTGCCCATACCCCTTTCTTTGTATGGGACCCAAGATTACAGGTGAAGAACGAGCACCGTTCATCTCTTGTACAGACAATTGATATCGCTCCTACATTATTAGATTTCTTTGATGTAAAAATACCCGATTCCATGATGGGTAAACCCTTAAAAGGAGTTATTGCTGATGATTCGCCAGTACGTCAATATGGTTTGTTCGGATTTCACGGCAGCCATATTAACATCACCGATGGCAAGTATCTCTATATGCGTGGTCCTGCTGATAGAAGCAATGCACCTCTTTACGACTATACCCTTATGCCCACCCATATGCGTAGCATGTTTCATGTTAATGAACTACAAAATATTGAATTGGAAGAGCCTTTTGACTTCACCAAAGGCTGCCGAACAATGAAAATAGAAGTAAAAAAAGGTGGCTTTGTCAATCCTGCCCAGTATGGTTCTAAACTATTTGATCTGAGCAAAGACCCTAATCAAACAATAGAGTTGGATAATGATGCCTTAGAGGTTACATGCGTTCAAGCCATGAAAAAAATAATGCAAGCCAATGATGCACCGCCAGAACAATATGTAAGGATGGGTATACCAGAAGACAGGGATTATACGCTGGATTATCATAGACAGCTTAAAAAAGAAATACAAGAATCAGAAGCCATACCAGGCATGGAGCACTATACGTTTGAACTGGGCGCTTATAATCAATTATACACTTTATTGAATACATCGCCTGAAAATAGGAGAGAAAAAATACTGGAAGATTTCAAAAGGAGTTTGGATAGGATAAGTAATAAAAACATAACCCAAGAGGATATTATGGTTTTTGCAAATAAGCTGCCCATTTCATCTGAAGAAAAAGCAATGACAGGGTATTTTTTAGGTATTGCAGGAAGACATAAGTAGTATAGGCCACATCTTGACAGCAAAAATGAAAGTTTATGAGAAGAAAAAGTGTTACTTTAAGAGATAATGTCCTTAAGTTAAGGGATGAATCAAGTAACCTTTTTCTTTTCTTACCTTCAAAACTTCTATGGCAACAAGTCTGTAACGCTAAAATTCTGAATGGTTTAAATATATGTGATAATAATGATACGAGAAAAAAAATCCCTATTTCTTATACAATCAGATCCTGATATTAGCAAATGGAAACTAGACCATGCAGACTATCAGGCAACTCTTGAGAATATTATAATCAGCGACCAATGGGACATGGCACATCTTTCTGACCTTGAGGCTATAGCAGATCTATATCACTTGAATCTCATTGATTTATCACAGCAAACGGTGGACTAGTTAAAAGAAAGATGTATAGATAACCTACAATTAGTCCTGATGGATAAGCAATCCATTTATCAATTATTAAGAGCATATAAGCTTCTTGGCGGTGAGTTATGTAAGCATGCTATTTTACATACAGCTGATAAGATTAAATCAAGTGAGTTACTAAATGGAGGTATAAGTAATACGCCATATATTGGAACACCTAAGGAAACATTGATGGTATTGTTAATCAAATCTAGTAGGGGAGCTCTTCATGTTGATGATGAATTACAGGAGTCGCTAGGTCAATACGTTACATGCTATTGTTAATGGGACAGATGCAAAATGGGATAATGGTGATATCTACTCTTTAGTAGCAAGTCTTAAAATATTAATGCAATATAACATAATGGAAGAGGAAGAAGATGCCTTGGTATTAATGGTGAAGCCTTTTTTAGGTCAGGATTTATCAGCAGATAACTGGAGACAGTGGATTTATGCAGTAAAGACCTTAGAATTATTAAAGTTTAAATTTTATGAAGAAGACTTGCCCTCAAACTACATACAGTTAGTTAAAAATATTAACAAAAATAGATATATGAAAATATCTAGTAGCCATAATGCAATACTAAATGCTATAATTATAGGTGGTTTATTAACAATTTCATCTTGTAATAATGAGATAGATCATTTCAAGAAAATATTGTTGGACATGAACAGTGTTTCTCATGATGATGATTTCTTCTTGAAAAAGAGATCTTATGCAACGTTAGCTTTGCATAAGATGGGTATGGATGAGTTGGAGATTAATCAAACGCTTAAGATGGCAAGCGGTTTACAACTAAGTGGTGGTTATAAAGCCTATTACAAAGCGAAGATAGTGACCTGCAATCAACTTTTCAAGTATGTATGTTTACAACTGATCAACAAGTATTAAATTGAACCTAAGATTTTCTATACCATTATGGGACCTTCAGGGTCAGGAAAAACAACACTATTACAGATACTAGGTTTGTTAGATGAGGCAACAACAGGTTGTTTATCCATTGATGGTATTTCTGTTAGTCATATATAAAAATCAATATATATTTTTTGAAAATATATATTAATAAAAAATATAGTATTATATAACTTAATATTTACTAATTTTATAATTGTTGAATAAAAATATATTGACTAAAGAGAAATAATATATTATACTAAAATTACATTAATTTAATACATAATAGCAGTTTATTATATATATATATATTAAATAGTTGTAAATGCTTGACAAATTGTTTTGTATTTTGAGAATATAACCTTATAAAAAAGCCATGGTTAATAATATATTCTTTTTTGGGTTGTAAATAAATTTTAGGAGAGTTAGCAAATATGAAAAAAAGTTTTAAGTTAAAAAATTTTTTAAGATGTAGCGTTATTATTATACTTTTAATTGCTGTTAATATTTCCTCTTTAATTAGCAGTGCAAATGATGAAAAAATTCTAGAAGCTAATATTCCAAGACAGAAAGTTATAAATCAATTAAAAAGCAATAATCAAAAGCTTAATGTAGAAGTAATAGGGGATGTTAATACTAGTGAAATTGAGGAGTTTATTAATAAAAAACAGCTAAATGGTATTGCTAGAGTAGCTTCTATAAGTGATGTAGATTCAATTTGGGTATCAGAAGAGAATACCAAGGACCTCCTAAATGACACAATAAAAATGAAGGATATATTATCAGAAGGTATATCTATATATTTTATCAATCTACAAGACATGAATATACTACGACACACTTTTTGTAGTAATAGAATTAAAGAAGAATCATTAGATATCTTACCTGATTTTCAATTTATTACACAAGGTAGTAAAGGTAATTATTTTATCGGATATGGACACTTTCACGACTTACTAGAAAGTGAAAAACAAGAATCATTATTAGCTTCAGCATGGAACAGAAAAAATGATATTAGATATTCTGGAGCCATGAAGCAAGATAAAGTACAAAGTACTCTTAATAAAAAATTAGCCTCTTTATTTGCATCTGAAGCATATGCTGGTAGTAATGACTATACAATAAATTCAAAATGGACTACATATTCAAGTGGCTGGGAAACTTTTGAACACTATTCTACATATGGTGATGTAAATGAATGGAGAGCATTTTATAGCTACGATGATGGGGCAGATAATTATTATGCTATAGCAGACAGTATGTATATGTCACCTAGTACTTCAAGTACAAGTGCTTGTGTAAAACTAGATGTAGAGGTAGATTGTGATTCTTATCAATCAGGCAATGAAATATTTAAATACTCACCTCAAATTGCGCCAACATCGGATACGTATACATTTTCAATTGGTGCAGGAACAAACGGTGAAGCTACAATAGGTGCTTCTTGGAGTATTATTAGAAAAGATTTAACAACAAGTTTTTCAGGAACTTCACAATCAGATGAAATCTATAAAGCTAGTTTTTCATATGATGTTTTATCTGAGTACGCTCAAACTGAAAATAGACAAGATTTTAGTGTTATTTTACAAGGTGAAAGTAGTACTATTTGTGAATTCTCAAGAGAATATAGAGGTTATTTCCGAGGTAACTATGCTTGGGATACATCAGACTGTGGTTCATCGTATCATATAACTCTAGAATAATAAGGTTAGAAAGATAGTGACTATTAATTTAATCGCTATCTTTTTATGAATAATAGCAAATATAAATTTATATATAGAGGTAGTTGAATTATGAGAAATAAAAAAACGATAGTTAGTTTATTCATAATATTAATAATGACCATAACTATTTATTGCATTAAGAATTATAATGAGAAAAAATATTACGTTCATTTAGATAAAAGTCAAATCAAAGGAGTATTTAGCGATATTGGAGAAAAAATATATGATATAGCTGATATAGATAATAATGTGAGCTTACAAAGCAAGAATTTAAAATTTACTTTTGATAACGATTTTTATTTATTAGATTTTAAATGTATAATTCATAAAGAAGAAGAATCTTTTAAGTTGTATGTAGAAAATAATAAATTATATTTTCCTAGTACACTGTATGAAAAGTCCTTAACTCAATTAGATTTAGGGGAATTACTGAGAATTTTTGATGAACTTGATTATAATTATTTATTAGATTATTTAGATGAAGGAGATCACTATACCTTTGCTTTATATCCTGAGGATTCGATTAATAGTGGTGGATATATATATAATGTAAATAAATATGTAAATACAAAAGTGTTTGTTTATAATGATAACACAACAAGTTTAATTAATGATAAGAGATATTCTAGTCAAAAAAATACTTTACTTTTTACTTTGTTATCAATGAAAGAAAGTTATAAAAAAGAAGATAATCAAGGGTATTATCCACTAGATAAAGTTTATATTATTATTCCATATGAATAAACCGTATGAATAAACTATATAATGAGGAAAGCTCTCCCTAGCTATGGATACCGATAACTATATCCATCTATAGGAGAGCTTAATATGTTGTGCTACCCTTATGGATTATAACGATCCTGTAATTTCTGAAGCTCTTGTTCCAATTCGTTATCAATCTGCTGATCAATTTCTTTCTTATAATCCTTGATTAATTTATTCTTATCCTTTTCTAATTGCTTGATGGTTTTATCTATTTGATCATTGACCACTTGTTTCGCTTCATCAGCTTTTGTCTCTTTATAGCTCTCTAATTCAGCCTGCATGGTTGATTCGTATTCTTTTAAGTAGTTTTCCAGATTCTTAATGGCTTCACTTGTATTTTTTGATAAACCTGAATCTTGTTTCAGAACACGCTCTTTAACAGCAATAATACGATTAATAATCCCACTATATAAATCAATATCAGCCGCATAAGCTACAATATTAACAAACGTAAACGTAACGAGGGCAATAATGCATGCCTTTTTCCATTTTTTCATGTATATATGTCTCCCTTCCAAGTTATATACCCATTATATATAATTTACATTTTGTATACTACAAGCAGATTATGGCAACTAAAATATGACAAGCTTATGCTGCAACGAGGTTATTTATATGTATAAAATATGGTGATCGAATTCATCAAAATGAACACATAGGACCTTCACTTTCTTATCACCGTAAGCATATAATATTACAAAAAGAGAAGGATTTTTAATATATGTATGAAGAAGTAGAAGCTATGCGATATTATCGCCCAAGAAGACGGCCTTATTATGGTCGACGTTTTTATCCTTATCCTTATTATAGGCCTTATTATTACCCAAGACGTTACTATTATAATCCTTATTACTATTATGGCAGACCTTATCCTTATAGGAGAAGAGGTCGCTTATATGGTATGGAAGCTGGCGGCTGGGACCCAGAAGTAAGCCAATGGGATGCTCCTTATTAAGGAAGATTAGCATAAAATGATGAGAAGGAACTATCTGTATAGGTCAGACACTGTTTGATAAGATAGTTCCTTTTTTAATGCCAAATTATTAGATAATTATGACATATGATGACAAATAATCCTTCTCTTTCGTTAAGACCATTTTTCCCTTGACATATAGGGACTACACATGTAGACTATTAATAAGATAAAGCGATAGATAGTGAGGGAAAGGATTGTTGACATGCTTAAATTAGAGAATATGACTAAAAAATATCATCTAAAAAATAAAACAGTTCATGCCGTGAACGATGTTAACCTGGAATTTCATAAAGGTGAGTTCGTTTCTATTCTTGGATTAAGTGGATCGGGTAAGACGACTTTGGTCAGTCAAATCGGTGGACTGGATAAGGCAACGGAAGGACGGTTAATTGTAGATGGTGTCGATACAACAAACTTTAAGCAGCAAGATTGGAATAATTATAGAAAGAACAATATTGGTTTTGTATTTCAAGACTTTAATCTGATATCACATCTAACAGCTAAAGAAAATATTGAGATAGCGCTGTCCCTAAGTGGTTTATCCCCAAAGGAGAAAAGTGACCGAGCAGATGAACTCTTAGCATTAATGGGGATAGCTGATCAAGAAGATCAATTACCCAAACAGCTCAGCGGTGGTCAAAAGCAGAGAGTGGCTATAGCCAGAGCCTTATCCAATAAACCCGATATTATCTTAGCTGATGAGCCTACAGGGGCATTAGATCCAGACACGTCTGTGCAAATAATGGAAATCCTTCAATCCCTTGCAGAACAAGGGCATCTTGTCATTATGGTAACCCATAATAAATATTTAGCCAGAGATTATTCTACCCGTATAGTGGAATTAAAAGCGGGGGAAGTTATCAGTAATGAAGAAATAAAACCATGCAAAAAATACAAAAATGAAGCCTTATCAACAGATAAGAGTTCATTACAATTCATGACAGCATTAAAAATAGCTTTTAATAACCTAAAAATAAGGAAGAAAAGTACCATTTTTTTATTCGTCAGTTTAATTCCAAGTATGATATTGATCATTGCCATTATGAATTTGATATTTAATATTGATGGCTATAAAAAAGATGTAGAGCCACTCCTTGATCATGTGTTAAGTAAGGACAACATGTTATACTTATCACCTTATGATAATGAGAAGTTGGAAGGCAAACAAAGTGCGGTGTATCGTGATATCACCCGCAAGAAAATTCATAGTGAGAAGATAGAACCCTTTATTAAGGAAACGGTACAACCTTATTCCCATGAGGATATTCATCACATAGAAAACATAAAAGGTGTCGAAAAGGTTTTGAAGAACATGACCTTTCATGTCACCATTGATGACAATGATTTTATTTTAGTTGCTCTACCACCAAAAGCATATAGCGCCTACCAGCCGTATTTGCATAGGAAGGATTATCCTGATGATAACGATGAGGGGGTTATTTTTTCATCAGATGCAGCCAAAGTATTGTTGGGAAAATATGCGACTAACACAAGCAGTTTAGCGGGTCAAGACATCGCTATGAACATCGATCATTATAAAAGTGTACCCCTTGGTATGTCCATTTTAAACACAGATAGGTATAAGGTAGATACCAAGATAACGGATGTTTTTGAAAGGGATTCAAAGACAGTCCTTATGAGGAATTATTACGCAGGTTATATTTTTACAAGTCAGGGTTACGCAGAAAAACTAAAGGAGCGCTTTACATTAGATGACTTTTCATTGTTTGAGTGTGAGGTACCCCTATCAGTAGATGAGACGGACGATGAACTATTAATTGATGGTCAGTATCTTGTTAGGGGACACAGGTCCATTGCAGACCCCTTGAAACCTCTTCGAGCGAAAACATCCCTACAAGAAAAATATGATTTGTTTGACTTTAAAGAGTATGGTCTTCATATGAAGGGTAACAACTATTCGGTGAAACATACCATTATTACCAATGACCAATGGGATAAGAATAGCTTAAAAGAGCTTGAAGCATATGGTGTGGTGAGCCATTATCATTTCGACCAGTACTCTGTGGCATCTTCCAGAAAAACCAATAATTATATCAAGTATTCCTTATTTGGTGCCACGATAGCAGCAGTGATAGTTATCCTTATTCCTGCATTACTGGTTTGTGTCATATTATATATCAGTATTTTACTTAGAATAAAAGAAATAGGTATATTAAAATCCATAGGAGCAAGAAACCGAGACATTCTTCATATTTTTACCATGGAATCCGGATTACTTGCTTGTTCAAGTGGGCTTGTATCTTTTTTACTGGCCATACCTGTTATTCAGTATATTCGACATGTATTAGAAGAAAAATACCGTTTAGAGTACTTTTTAGGGTCTAACCCAATGAATGTTAATGTCATGGGTATTGTGGCAGCTTTTCTGATTTCAGTGGGATTAATTACATTGATAGGTTTGCTTCCAGGTAAAAAAGCAAGTCAATTACAACCCAATGCATTACTAAAACATGATTAGTGAGGGAGGAATATAGATGAAAAGATTATGGGTATTTATCATGATTGGTATATTGCTGCTCTCAGGCTGTAGCAGAAAAATATCCAATGAAGCTTATGTTGTTCAATATGATGACATTGTATACGATTTGCAAGTGTATGTTAATGATCATATCTTTTATGATAACCAAGCCTTTTTTAACTATCACCAGTTTATTGGTGAGTTCTCCATAAGACCCTATAAGGCCAGTATGGAAGGGCTTATTGAGCAAATAGACGAAGCCTTGTATCAATTGAGTGTCATAGGCCCAGATATAGAAGATACGACGATTCAACAATATCAGTCCAAAATAGAATACGCTCTTGAAGACATAAGAGCCTTAGTAGCCGATTACATTGAGCTTAAAACAATGACCACTTTACTACCCAATCAAATTACCTTGTATAACGCTACATTTAAATTCATGGGTGATTTAAAGGACCCCTTAATCCAATTAAAGACATATATGGATAAACTGGATAACTATGTGGATAAGGACCGAGACCCAGAAAATGAAAACCATCAAGTCTTAAAAGAATTGAAAATTAAGAATGGCTTTCGAGTGTATTATGCTTTTGGTTATCTTTCGGCAATTATGGCTTCTTATGAGGAATACACTGGCATACGCAATGACCCGAAACGCCCAGAAATCTTAATATCCGGTCATGACAGTTATCAGGTGTATGAATTGGCTGTACCCATTATGGAAAAAGTCGTTGATTTTGGAGATGTGTTTATGGATGTTAAGACTATTAATATGGAGAATGCCAGTGATGACATACAGGCATATTATGAAGCCTTAACACTCTTCAAAGAGCGTACAGATAGTTATTATGATGTAAGACAAAAAATGCCCCAGAACTTCTTTACTGCTGATAAATACAGAGCCTATATGGTTGTCAAACATACTCGCAGAACTTGGAATAACAACTACTATTTATATGGATTTGATGAAAGCAGTGAAGCATATGATTTTGAAAGTTTGCGGTTGGGTTTTGACGGCATAAAAGAGATTATCGATAATCACGTATTACAGAACATGATGTTTCGTAAAGGTGATGGGCGAATGGGTATGACTGTCCACGGGGAGTAATCACGATAGACTAAGATAGATAACGAGAGAAGGGATATACATATGCTAAAGTTAGAAAACATTACAAAGCGGTATGAACTAAAGAAAAAAACAGTTTATGCAGTGAACAATGTGAACATGACGTTTCACAAAGGAGAATTTGTGTCTATCCTAGGATTAAGTGGGTCAGGCAAAACGACTTTAGTGAGTCAGTTAGGTGGTTTGGACCAGCCATCTGAGGGACGCATAATTGTGAATGGCGTGGACACCTCGTCCTTTAAACAGCAGGATTGGAATAACTATCGAAAAAATAACATTGGATTTGTTTTTCAAGACTTTCATTTAATAGCCCATTTGACAGCTAAAGAAAATATAGAAATTGCCTTATCCTTAAGTGGTTTAACCCCTAAGGAAAAGAGTGACCGGGCTGAGGAATTATTAGCATTAATGGGCATTACTGAACAACGTGATCAGTTACCCAAGCAGTTAAGTGGGGGACAAAAGCAAAGAGTAGCTATTGCCAGGGCATTATCCAATAAACCAGACATTATCTTGGCTGATGAACCAACGGGTGCATTAGACCCAGATACATCTGTTCAGATTATGGAGATTTTACAAGCATTAGCTGAAAATGGGCATTTAGTTATTATGGTAACCCATAACAAGTACCTTGCACGGGATTATTCTACTCGTATTGTGGCGTTAGAAAGTGGAAAGATCATCAGCAACGAAGAAGTCAGACCAAGTAAGCAATACAAGGACGATCAGTTATCCACGGACAAGAGCTCTCTTCAATTTTTTACAGCCGTTAAAATTGCCATGAATAATTTAAAAATAAGAAAAAAGAGTACTATATTTTCCATGGTGAGCCTAATACCCAGCATGGTGCTTATCTTTGGTATCATGAATTTGATTTTTAATATGAGTGGCTATAAGGCGGATTTTAAACCGTTATTAGGCGATGTACTTGGAAAAGATAATTTATTATATGTCACACCCTTTGAAGATGAACAACTGGAATCGACCCAAAAAACCATCTACAAAGAGGTTAACCGTTTAAATGTCTATAACCCTAGAATTGAGCCCTTTAAAAATACAATTATAGAACCTTATACCGATGATGCCATATCCGACATGGAGGACATCGAAGGTGTGGATAAAGTTCTGCGTAATACGTATTTCGATGTGATAATCGATGAAAAACCATTTTTATTGATGGCATTACCACCAAAAGCATATGCATCTTACCAATATGGCGTCCCTAAAAAACATTATCCAGAGGATCACGAAGAAGGTATCATCATGTCTTCGGAAGCAGCCAAAGTACTCCTGCAAGATAATCATGCATCTGTAAAACATTTGGTAGGTACAGATATAACATTTAATATTTATAATTATAAAAGTGCAGCCATTAAATTACCGTCAATCATGGAAGAAAAAAATGTTATTCACACAAAAGTCATAGACATCATGGATATATCCACAAAAACAAAACTCATGAGCAATTATCATGCAGGTTATATCTACGTGAGTTATGGTTATGCTGAATCACTACGAGAGCGATTTGATTTGGATGATTTTACGCTTTTTTCATATTCTGTACCTGATCCATTTAAATCTGTTGTGGGCGTTGAAGTAGAAGGTGGATTTTTGATTACTGGACCACAATTAGTTGCAGATCCTCTTAGGCATCTTAGGATTAAAACCTCCCTCCAAGAGAAGTATAACTTGTTTCAGTTTAGAGAATTTGACCTTAATATGCGGGGTAACAACTATTCGGTAAAACATACGGTTATTCTCAATGATGCATTTAATAAAGACAGCCTGGCCAAGCTAAAAGAATATGGTCATGTAACCAAGTCAAGATTTGACGCCTATTCCGTAGAATCTGCAAAAAAAACAAATGAATATATAAATTACAGTTTACTTAGTGCTACGCTAATAGCAGTCGTCGTCATTCTTATTCCAACGTTATTGGTATGTGTCATCCTATACGTCAGTATTATTCTTAGGACAAAAGAAATCGGTATTTTGAAATCAATAGGTGCTAGAAACAAAGACATTCTCAATATATTCACCATGGAGTCAGGTATTTTAGCCCTATCAAGTGGTATCATTTCCTTAGTTGTCGCTTTACCACTTATTCAATATGTAAGAAATATCTTAGAATCAGAATATGACTTGCAGGCCAGTTTAGGTTCGAATCCCATGGATTATAATATGCTGGGTATCATAACCGCCTTTATATTATCCGTAGGCATTATAACCATGATTGGCTTATTACCAGGCAGGAAGGCCAGTAAGTTACAACCCAATACATTACTGAAACATGAATAAATATTAATGGACTACAAGACATCATAATGGTGTATAATGAATAAGACGCATACGTTGACTTAGGAAAGCTATATAGCATCATGCTATCATATGATAGGTATATTTGGATGAAGCAGTTCTCAAGTAGACGGTTAGATCTCTGGGAATGATGGTCAATGTGCTGATGGATGAAGAAGATGGTAATCCAGCAGCATGTTGTTCTGAAGGGGCGATAAAATATGAAACGAGCGTTATTTTGGATGGGTGTTATACTCTTATTTGCACTTATCATCGTTAACAGAAATGATGAAAACAACATACATCGAAATAGAGAAACCTTTGTTATGCGCTATGATAATATTACCTATGATCTAGAACTTTATTTGCATGATATGTTTCGGGAAAACATCTTTTTTTATGATCGGATACAGTTCCATAATTTTGACACAGAGACATTTCGGTCAAGCATTCATGGATTAGTGGACAAATTAGATGCATATGCAGAAGTTATGGATCAGTCATGCCAAAAAATAAACGATGCCTATGTGAAGAATTACGGGGAAAAAATCAAGGAGAGCACTCTAAACATCAGTGGGCATTTAACCCAATACCTTAAGCAGAAGACGGTTAATAGTATTGCACCCAACATAACCACCTTATATAAGGATACCTACATACTCATGGATGCAATCCATGAAGATTTATTGGTTATGTATGATAACGAGGAAAAATTAGATAGGTATATCCGTGATTTCAGACATTATGAGTTAAGGCCAACACTGTATCATACCATGAAAGAATTGGGTGATAAAAACACATTAAGAATATTGTATACCTATCTCTATACGGCTTGTTATATAGGTAGCCATGATGATTATACGGGACTTCACACTAATCCCAAAGTACCATGGTTCTTAGATTTGAATGATGGTTCCCATATTTTATATGAATTAAATATAGGATTATTACAGCGTTTAGAAGGGTTCTATGAAGCCTATATTGATATGCATCATTTGATGCGATCTTATGATGAACAAGTGGCGCTGTATGCCAAGCTGATTACAAAAGTGATGGATGGCATAGAGAACTTTATAGAAGCAAGGGCACTTTTTCCTGATGATTACTTTCGAGCATATGACTTTTTGGAAGACCAAAGCATAAAATATGAAAAATTGAACATTATCTTTTATGATTTTGATTATGATAGCCATGGGTTTTCCTCATTAAAAAATGCCTATTTTCAGGTTAAATTTATTACCGACCGATCACCGCTTAATCTTCTTATGTTTGAAGAAGAGGAATTACCAAGTAATTATGAAGTATTACCATTTGACTAGAGGGGAATTATTGTACCCTGTTAGATAGCCCAGAAATGTGTTATCTAACAGGGTATTTTTATGCCCTCTGCACAGCTTGTCTAAAAAAGTTTCGCTAAAAGTGTCACTTTTTTAGTAGAGCTACATATATAGATAGTGAAATCATATTTTTAAGAAAGGAATGAGAATAGATGAGTAAAAAGGATCCAAATATAATGGACGAGTTATTTGACTTAGATGAAGAAATAACCGACATGAATCAAGAGAAGAAGATCGCTTCTAAAAATAAGAAAAAAGATAAAGAATATGTCGACACCACATCCGATCCATGTTGCCAAATTGGACCATTAACACCCATACAACGCCGGAATAAGGCTTTTCAAATACGTAAGAATGCAGCCCAATTTGAAAGGGACCTTCCCTTACCAAGTCATCCTTGTAATGGGGATGAAAATCGATTCCCTAATAAAATCGGTAATTTTACCAAGGCATTACCCCATAATGAGCTGGGAGAAGTGGACATCCATGCTTATAACGCCTTTATTCAAGCATTGACAACTGGAAATCCAGACATGTTTGAAAACATACCTTTAGGAGGCGTTGTCAAGCTTGCCAATCCTCAAGCGGCTTATGCGTATGATATGATGGGACCAGATTCACATCATACCTTTATCGCCATACCCCCAGCATTTAGCAGTGCTTGGCGTGCTGGCGAAATGGCTGAAGATTATTGGGCAGCCTTAACAAGGGATGTACCTTTTAACGATTACAATACCAACTGCCTTACAATGGCTGCTGCTGAAGACCTTTCCAACTTTTCTGATTTTAGAGGACCGAAACAAGATGGCGTTGTGACAACCGAGACATTATTTAGGGGAGATACTCCTGGTGACTTAGTAGGTCCCTACGTTTCACAGTTCTTTTTCAAAGATATTCCTTTTGGAAATAGAATCGTGAAACAGCGCTATAACAGCCCTGTTGCAGGTAAAGATTTTATGGTGACCTATGATGAGTGGTTAAATATACAAAATGGTGGTCTACCAAATGAAGCAATAATATTTGACAAGCCTCGACGGTATATTCGAAATGGTCGGGATCTGGGACAATGGGTACACGTGGACTTTACGTATCAAGGTGTCCTAAGTGCTTGTTTGATTTTACTAGGCTTTGGAGAAAATGCTTTAGACCCAGGAAACCCTTATCTTAATTCTAAGACCCAGAACGGTTTTATTACCTTTGGTGCCGCTCAATTTTTAGACTTTGTTGCAAAAGCTGTAAGGGTAGCTTTAGAAGCTGCTTGGTTCCAGAAATTCTTAGTGCAACGTGTACTTAGACCTGAAGCATTTGGCGGCTGTGTTCAGAACAATTTAACTGGTGCAACAGACTACCCTATTAATGAGGAATTATTTGACTCCACATCACTTCCGATTGTATTCGAAAAATATGGAACTTATTTATTACCTATGGCTTATCCAGAAGGCTCACCTACGCATCCTGCTTATCCAGCTGGTCATGCAACTGCTGTTGGGGCTGGTGTTACCATGTTGAAAGCATTTTTCAATGAAGCATTTATCATCCCTAATCCTGTTGTAGCCAGCAGTAATGGTCTTAGGTTATTGCCTTATGAAGGAGAAGACTTGACCGTAGGAGGCGAATTGAATAAATTTGCATCCAACATATCCATTGGAAGAGACCTGGCCGGTGTTCATTGGCGATCCGATTCCATTGATGGTCTAAATCTAGGTGAAACGGTAGCCATTCGTATTCTTCAAGACTATAAAAATACCTATAATGAAGATTTTGAAGGGTTTACTCTTACTAAATTTAATGGTACAACAATTATTATCTAACATGGATCAATAACTTATGTAATGGCATAATACCCTTAATATTGGCATTTATATTGGATTGGCGGAATCGATAAATAGATTAGATTATTTTATGATATAGGGTATTTCACTTCCAATACATGAGGACAAGCGATTCATGATTTGAATCATAATGAATAAGTGAACCACCCATGTTGATATAATATAGGTGATTCACTCTATTTTTGGGGGCTTCTATGACGCTACTTCATGAAAACCATCTAGGATGTGAAATCCATTATCCAAGGATTGTTTGCAAATCATCTTCAGGTGTTGAAATGGATTGAAGATTAAATTTATCCACCAATACTTGAAGCACATTTGGTGTCACAAAAGCTGGGAGTGTAGGACCAAGATAAATATCTTTTAGCCCTAGATATAACATGGTCAGTAAGACCGCCACTGCCTTTTGCTCATACCATGAAACAATATAAGATAAGGGAAGTTCGTTCACATCGCATTCAAAGGCCTCTGCTAAAGCAAGGGCTATTTTTATGGCTGAATAGGCATCGTTACATTGACCCACATCCAGAATACGAGGAAAGGGTCCAATGGAACCAAGGTCCATTTTATTAAAACGATATTTACCACAGGCTAAAGTTAGAATAATTGTATCCTCAGGAGTCTGCTCTGCAAATTCCGTGAAGTAGTTCCGTCCGGGTCTTGCACCGTCACAACCACCAATGAGGAAGAAGTGTCTTATTTGACCACCTTTTACAGCGTCCACAATGGTTCCAGCATGATTAAGTACAGCATGGTGTGCAAAGCCCATGGGTATTCTGTGTTCAGGCTCATCTTTTACAAAACCTTCTAATTCAAGCGCTTTTTCAATAACGGGTGTAAAATCTTTATGGCCATTAACCGTTGGTATATGTGTCACGTCAGGCCAGCCTACAATACTGGATGTAAATAAACGATCTTTATAACTGCCTCTTGGCTTCATCAAACAGTTACTGGTCATTAAGATAGCACCAGGTAAGTTGTCAAACTCTTTTTGTTGGTCCTGCCAAGCGCCTCCAAAATTACCAATAAGATGTTTATATTTCTTAAGACCAGGATAAGCGTTACATGGCAGCATCTCACCATGGGTATAGATATTGATGCCTTTACCTTCTGTTTGTTCCAATAAAGCACCCAAGTCATTCAGATCATGACCAGAAACCACGATAAAGGGGCCTTTTTTATGGGTGATCAGCATTTCTGTTGGTTCAGGATTGCCAAAAGCCCCTGTGTTCGCTGCATCTAGTAGCTCCATGCACTTAAAGTTCGTTTTGCCAAGTTCCATATTCAAATCAAAATAGTCTTCTACGGTCATCTTGGGGTCAAGGGTAGCAGCCAATGCTTTAAACATAAAATTAGCCACTTCTTGATCATACTGATTAAGCACATAGGCGTGGTGAAAATACGCGCCCATACCTTTTATACCATAGATTAAGAACTCTCTCAGGGAGCGGACATCCATATCCAGCTCATCATCATCCATGACACCTAGATTCTTCATATGTGGGATATTCAGAATTTCTCCTTTTGTTTCCGGTGCGATATAGTCTGCACCTTCTGGTAAATCGTCTATGGGTCCAACTTGTTCCATGAGTTCCTTCTTATAAGCGTTGGTCTTTCTAATGTATCCAACAAATCGTTCAGGCGAAAAGTTCACATTGGTTAATGTAGCAAATACGCACTCTGTAAGAAATTCACCAAGTTCACGGGGCATTTCCTGTCCCTTGTTAATCAGCTTCGTGGCATAGAAGCTTAAACCTTTTACTAAAAAGATAAGGACATCTTGCATTTTAGCCACATTTGGGTCTTTACTGCATACTCCAACCCGTGTACAACCTTTGCTACCAGCAGTTTGTTCACATTGATAGCAAAACATTTCATTATCCATAGCATTGCCTCCTATCGTATTCTTTCTATAACTCTATATAGATTGTACAATTATGGAAAATAATATACCTCATGGACATCATTCTTCATATAAAAAGTGAAATAAAAACTTGATTAAAAGGTGGATTGCTTATATAATAATAGTAAACGTTTACTATTATTATTCTCTTGTGAGTGAGTTCACTGAATACAGCATATGCATTAGAAGCATTTTCATATGCTGTGAGGAAACTTTCCCAGCGGACAAATCTGCTTTGCATAGTGAGGTATAGCCTCTTTTATTCTAGTATCCGCTTACATAGATTTTATATGTATATACTATAAGGATTATTAGGCTTATGGGTTATGATGTTAATGTCATACCAATTTATTATAGCATTTATAGTAAACGTTTACTATATTGTTATATCCTAAATCAAAACCAATATTAGAGGAGGTATGAACCATGGAGTTCAAAAACAGATTAGAGGGAAGGATGCCTAAAATAGGTATTCGACCAACGATTGATGGAAGAAGAAATGGTGTACGTGAATCTTTGGAAGACCAGACAATGGGCATGGCCATAAGGGTAAAAGACTTTTTAGAGGCAAACCTTAGACATTCAAATGGTTTACCCGTTAAGTGTGTCATTGCGGACACAACAATTGGTAGGGTATCAGAAGCTGCAAGATGTGCAGATAAATTTGCAGCGGAAGGCGTAGGCGTGTCCATTACGGTTACCCCTTGCTGGTGCTATGGCATGGAAACAATGGATATGGATGGGAGTATACCTAAGGCTATATGGGGATTCAATGGAACGGAGAGACCAGGGGCTGTATACCTTGCAGCAGCTTTAGCAGGTTATGAACAATTAGGCATCCCTGCATTCGGCATCTATGGTAAGGATGTTCAAGATGCGGATGATCCAACTATCCCAGAAGATGTTCAAGGGAAGTTGTTACAGTTTACAAAATCCGCTCTAGCCGTTGCTACCATGAAGGGTAAATCTTATTTATCACTTGGTAATGTATCCATGGGTATTGCTGGGTCAGCAGTGGATGCCTCATTTTTTCAAGAATACCTTGGTATGCGTAATGAATACGTGGATATGAGTGAGTTTTCAAGAAGACTGCACCAGGGAATCTATGATGCTGTTGAGTATGAGAAGGCATTGGCATGGGTAAAAGCAAACTGTTCAGAAGGTGAAGACATTAATCCTAGGGATGCTGCCCATAGTCGGGTGCAAAAAGATAAAGAATGGGAAATTGTTGTAAAGATGACCCTTATAGCTCGTGATATGATGGTTGGTAATCCACGTCTGGCCGAGTTTGGCTACATAGAAGAAGCAGAAGGGCATAATGCCATTGCAGCTGGATTCCAAGGCCAGAGACAATGGACAGATTTCATGCCTAATGGGGATTTTATGGAAACCATCTTGAATTCATCATTTGATTGGAATGGTCTAAGAGAAGCCTATGTCTTTGCAACAGAAAATGACTGTTTGAATGCTGTACCCATGTTATTTGGGCATTTACTGACAGGTACTGCTCAGATATTCTCTGATGTACGCACCTATTGGAGCCCAGAATCTGTTAAGCGTGTCACAGGCAAAGCTCTCACCGGTAAAGGGGTTAATGGTATTATCCACTTGATTAACTCAGGCTCTACAACCTTGGACGCGACAGGTCAGCAGTCAAGAGATGGTAAGCCTGCCATGAAACCCTATTGGGAAATTGATGAAGAAGAAGTGAAGAAGTGCTTAGATGCGACCACTTGGGGACCAGCTGAGCTTGGGTATTTCCGCGGCGGCGGTTTCTCATCAACCTTTCGGACAGTAGGTGAAATGCCTGTAACCATGTCAAGAATATGCATGGTAAGAGGTCTTGGACCCATTCTTCAGATTGCAGAAGGCTATACCATTGACCTTGACCAAGAAATACATGATGTGCTGAATGCAAGAACAAACCCGACATGGCCAACCACTTGGTTTGCGCCTAACCTAACGGGTGAAGGGGCGTTTAAGGATGTCTATTCTGTCATGAACCATTGGGGAGCTAACCATGGTGCAATCAGCTATGGTCACATTGGGGGAGACCTGCTGACATTAGCATCCATGCTGCGGATTCCTGTAGCCATGCACAATGTACCAGAGGATAGAATTTTCCGACCTAAGGCTTGGGGTGCATTTGGTCTGACGGATTTACAAGGTGCTGATTATCGGGCATGCCGTAACTTTGGCCCCCTATATGGAAATACATGATTCAGCTAGGCTTTATAAAGTATGATGGTTAGTTGATGATTACTTATTGCATTTTACGAAGAATTATATTATACTAACACTAACATCTTAATAAATGGTGATGGAGTTCGCCTTGAAATGCTAATAAACGCTGATGACTCCTACTGATACCTTAGTATCGGTAGGAGTTTTTTAATTTAGGCAAGTTCTCGAATGAACAAATAAGATAGAGTTGCTCTCATTTGTGCTAAGGAAAACTTTCCTAACGGAATAACTTGCTTCGCAAGACGTGACGTAGTTAATTGTCTCATATAGGATAGACCTTGAATTGAGCATGTGACCCATATAACCATGCATCAATACATAATGAGCAGCCAATAATACTAACATCAGAAAGGAAAAATAATATGGCAACAAGTTTAGCAATGATTGTACTACTGGGTTTAATCATGAATAAAATCTTTCAGAAAATGAAATTACCAGGTTTACTAGGCATGTTACTCCTGGGTGTAGCTATTGGACCATATGGACTTAATTATCTGGACCCCAGTATACTCCATATATCAAAAGATCTACGCCTTATTGCCTTAATCGTCATCTTATTACGAGCAGGTTTAGGACTTAAAAAAGAAGCCTTAAAAAAAGTGGGTAAGACAGCCATCAAATTTAGCTTTATTCCAGGGTTGATAGAAGGCTTTACCATAGCTTTTGTATCCATCCGATTATTAGGTTTCACCTTCATTGAAGGTGGTATGTTAGGTTTTATTATTGCAGCTGTATCACCAGCCGTTATTGTGCCTTTTATGCTGGAAATGAAAGAAAAAGGATTGGGTGTAGCAAAAGGTATTCCCACCATTATCTTAGCTGGTGCTTCCATTGATGATGTATTTGCCATTACGTTGTTTACATCTTTTCTGGGCTTATATACGGGAAGTACCATTAATATCGGTGTTAAGATTTTGAACATCCCACTATCCATTATATTGGGTATACTAATTGGTTTTATATTAGGGCTTATCTTAGTGAGGCTTTTTCAAAAGTACCATATGCGGGATACAAAAAAAGTGCTTATTATTTTAGGTATTGCACTTTTATTGACATCTGTAAAAGATGTATTACAAGGTCATTTAGTATTTGCAGAGTTAATAGCGGTGATGGTCATTGGTTTTATGATTCTTGAAAAACATAATAAACTGGCTATACGCTTATCAGCAAAATTTAATAAGATATGGGTTTTTGCGGAAATACTATTATTTGTTTTAGTAGGTGCCGAGGTGAATGTGTCGGTTGCTTTTGAAGCGGGGTTAAAAGGTATGCTGATTATTGCTATTGGTCTTATTGGACGAAGTATTGGCGTTCTTGTATCGTTGATGGGTTCTGATCTTAATCGGAAGGAAAGGTTATTCTGTGTATTTGCTTATATTCCAAAAGCTACTGTTCAGGCGGCAATAGCGTCGGTGCCATTGGATGCTCATGTGGCTTCGGGTGAGGTGATATTAGCTATTGCTGTTTTGTCTATTCTTATAACGGCACCTATTGGTTCAACGCTGATAAGTTTGTCGGCTGATAAATTATTGGTTCAAGAGTGTGAATCATGATGGGTAGATTGGGGTATGGTATTATATGGGAAAGAACTTAGAATGATGTGATGTGTGCAAGACGACCGTAGGTAGATGGGTATCATCAATCCGTTCAGGTTAAATAATGCCTGATATTCTAAGCTTACTCCAAGCTGAATACCTAAAACTTAAAACTCACTAAAGCTCAAACACTTAAGTTTTTATACGGCATTCAGCTTTCCGTTCACTAAGAATTTCTAGGCATTATTTAAACATCACGGATTGATGATACCCATCTACCTACTGGGCAATTGAAGGGGGCTATATGGAGATTTAGGAATTTATATTAGATATAGGTTTTAATGGGATTACGTTTATGAAAAGGTAAAGTATATAATGAAGTATAATTGCGTTTTTTATGCAAATTTTATATAATGAACCCATAACTTATAATAGGATTAGGCAGCATAGCTTATGGTATAAAGGCATAAACAAATAGCATGTAAAACAGCTATATGAAATGGAGGATTAATCATGAAAACAATCGTACTAGCAGGAGGATGTTTTTGGGGTGTTGAAGCTTATTTTAAAGGGATTGATGGGGTAATAGATACGAAAGTTGGTTATGCTAATGGTCATACGGATAGTCCATCTTATGAACAAGTTAAGACATCAACGACGGGTCATTATGAAGCGGTGCATGTGGATTATGATGAGGGGATCATTTCTTTAAAAGAAATATTGGATGCTTATTGGTTAGTGGTAGAGCCTACAGTTAAAGATAGGCAGGGGCCAGATGTTGGTTCTCAGTATAGTACGGGTATTTTTTATATGGATGAAGAGGATATGAGGGATATCATTGCATCACGTGATGAAGAACAGAAGAAGTATGCACAACCCATTGTGACGGTGATTGAACCTTTACAATGTTTTTATGATGCAGAAGCGTATCATCAAGATTATCTGGATAAGAATCCTACTGGGTATTGCCATATTCCATTGGATAAGTTCAGAAAGTAATGTATAAGGTAATATAAGTTACACGATATAATGGTTATTTAATAAACCCTATATCATGATTATATACTCGTCTTGCGTTGGTTGCTTTATCTGATTAAGGCACTAAGGGATAAGGACGTTTGTTATCATGGTGTAGGGTTATTATTTTGTGGGTATGTTTGTATGACAATAGTTTTTTGAGTGGTTATAATGTGTTTGTGCACGAAAAATAAAGGTATAACGATGACCCTATATATAGAATATAAAAATCATAAGTCCAAAGTATTGACTATTCATCAAGAATCCTATATGATAGATATAGAGAGTGGTTAAACGTTTAACAAAATTGTTAAAATACTTTTTATGACTAATAAAAGAATGGAGAGATGGTAGATGATATCGGGTAAACTTATGGGTAGAATACCGTACATAATTGGGGAAAAAGAAAAGAGTAGAATAAACAATGCTGAGCTAACGGTGAGAGAAGAAGCGTTTTTATGCTACTATTTTATCAATAATAATGCATCTAAAAATGCCCTATATTTTATCAATAGGGTGTCAAATGAGATAATGAAAGGTGAGTCCGCATATGATGACATCACCTTATGGTTATGGGTTCTTGGTGAATACACCAATACAACCCATGATAAAGCTGTTGTTAATAGGTTAATGGATACCATTCAGTTTAGTATAAAGCACATCATCAATGAGTGGAAACAACCTCGGGCTCACTGGTTGGGTTTGCTAGAAGATGGGATTTATCTGAGTAATGTGGCCATGACCCATGGCGCCATACAGTCTATTAATAATACCATTAGAGATGGTCAAGCTCAGAAACTTCTTCTGGAGATACAGGCATTATTATTTGATAAATTCCTGGATATAGGCAAAGTGGTTAGTCGATTAGGGGATAAGGAGGTACTTGGGGATATTGGTATCATTGCAGTACCCTTTGCATTAATGGACGCAGGTAATCAGATTCTAGTGGAATCCATTCATGTGGTAGAAAATGAGCTAATGGATAAAGGTGTTCGTTTATCCACCAAGGATATGTATTATGGAGGGTGTGTTCGAAGTGATTTAACGTGTCTCTTATCTTGGTATTATTCAGAAAGAGGCGATATGGCAAAAGCCAAAAACATGCTGCAATATGTGGATAATCTATGGGAAAGGGATGGAAAGCTGTACGCCGTTGATTCTACCACATCAAGAGAAGAAGTGTTTTATGAGTATTATAAGGAAAAAGAGCCTAATACACCAGAGAGCATCTTAAGTTATGTTTTATACGCCATTGCCAGCAGTAATATTGCCAAGAAGGAAAAAGGTGAACAGGGTACCACTGAAGAAGTCAAAATCATTCATAGTGAAGAGGGAACAGGGAATAAATACTTGAAGGAAATAACCGAAAGATTTCCAAACCATCCGGTAAAAGATGATCAAGTAATCCTTAAGATGGTTACCCAGCCTTTTAATAAGCAGCATAAAGCCTATATACAAGCTTCTGTTAATGGCAATGTGATGGATAACATAGCAATGAATAGGCAAACCAGTCATGAAGGTGAGACGTATTGGGAAGGGTCTATTGGTCATGTTGAATCTAATGATGATATAAGTTATCGTTTTCTTGTTGAGACAGAAAATGCTCAAGTTGTTTCGAAAGACTATGCTTTCATTATAAGAGAATGGAAACCAATAGGCAGAATAACAGATGTTTCAGCCTATGAACATGGTGTGAAACTTTATTTTACACCTATTGGAAAAAGCACTCAAGTGCCTTGCCTAAAGATAGAAAAACATACAAACAACACCATCAAGTGGTCATTTTCTGTAGAAGATCATCAGACAATCATGGGTGAAAATCATGAGGCTAGGTGGCAGATACAGCTTGACCATGGTCATCTTCATGTGGATATAGAGAAGCTATTCATTCACATAACAGATGATATAAAGGAAGTTATTTTACAAGCCTATGCTGAACATGGCGAAAAATTCTTAGAATTCTTATCCGATGACAGCGGTAAGGTATATAAAGTTAGGTATAAATTCGTAGCGAAAGAAGATGAGAAATACTATGGCATGGGTGAGCGTTACAGCCATATAGAATATTCAGGTCAGAACGTGGATAATTACGTCTATAATGAATACATGGATCAAGGCATGCGAACGTATATCCCCGTACCCTTAGCCATTAGCTCCAAGGGGTATGGTCTATACCTGGATACAACCATGTACTCTGTCTTTCGATTTGGTACCAAGCTATCTAATCTATTTGAGGTGGAAGTGGATATCCATGATACCAAACAGTCCTTAGATACCTTTGTATTTTTGGGCAGCCCAAAAGAAGTTATTCAGAGCTTTACAGCCATAACAGGAAGACCCAAACTACCACCTAAATGGGCTTTTGGCCTATGGATGTCCAGCCATAACTGGGATAGTCAAGCAGAGACGCTTAAGCAGATAGGATTAACGAAAAAGTATGCAATACCAGCAACAGCACTTGTTCTGGAGCAGTGGAGTGATGAAGCCACATTTTACATTTTTAACGATGCCCAATACGAGGTAAAAGACGGTCACGATTATCTATGCTACGATGACTTTGAATACCCTGAATGGGGTAGGTGGCCGAATCCCAAAAAGATGGTAGAGGAAATTCATGAAGAAGGTATTAAGCTATTATTATGGCAAGCTCCCGTTCAGAAATTTATGGATGGTATTGCTCATGCTCAGAGGGATGAAGATGAAAGGGTTATGCTGGAAAAAGGTTACTGTATCCAATATAAAGATGGCACCCCTTATCGGGTACCTTCTTACGAATGGTTTAAGAGAAGCTTAATCCCCGATTTCTCCAATCCAGAAGCAAGAGAATGGTGGCTGAATAAGCGGTTATACTTAGTGAAAGAAATCGGTATTGACGGGTTCAAAAGTGATGGTGGCGAATGTATATATGGTAAGGATTTATTATTCCATGACGGTCGTACAGGGGAAGAAATGAGAAATCAATTTCCTAACGATTATATTAAGAGCTTCCATGACTTTGCCAATAAATATGCCAGTGATGGTGGATTAACCTTTAGTCGCGCAGGCTACACAGGTGCACAGAATACCCCATTGCACTGGGCTGGTGATGAAAAATCAACGTTTACAGCCTATCGCTCATCACTGAATGCAGGACTAAGTTGCAGCATGTCCGGTATACCGTTCTGGGGATGGGACCTTGGAGGATTTCACGGTGCCATACCGACAGCCGAACTTTTCATCCGTTCAACCCAAATGGCAGCATTATGCCCCATCATGCAATATCACGCCGAGACAAAAGGAGAGCTTAATCGGGATAGAACACCTTGGAATATTGCCGAAAGAACTGGAAAGCCATATGTGATTGATATTTTCAAACGTTATGTTGATCTTAGGATGAATCTTATGCCGTACATTTATCAAGAAGCCATCTATAGTAGTGACACAGGTGTTCCCATGATGCGCGCCATGTTTGTGGAATACCCTCATGATGCAAGTTGCAGCAGGCTAAAAGGACAATACTTCTTTGGCAGCAATCTATTAGTTGCCCCTGTATTAGAAGAGGATGTGTATACTAAGGATGTTTATCTGCCAGAAGGTATGTGGATGGATTTATTTAGCAACAAAGAATATGCGGGTAACCGTCATCTAACTGTAAAGGCTGATATTGCCGATATACCCGTATTTGTTAGAGAAGACAGTATAACACCGTTGAATCTAACGGAGGAATATGCGTTATGTGATTATGTAGGGAATCGATTAGATGGTTATCAGGAACTTAGTTTTTTAATTTATGTGAACAACGAGGCTTCCACAAGCTTTGTGGATGATTTAGGTAATCATATGGATATATCTGTTAAGGTTGAAGGTAGTGATTGTGATATTCATGTTGAAGGACATATGGAGCAGTCTATTACTTTTATGTTTAGAAATCCTGATGATATAAAGGAAGTTATGGTAGATGATACGGGTATTGCAAGAGCGGAAGGACTTCTTGATTTTGGTGTTCAGCGGTATGTTGTGAAGGAAGACATGTTGATGATTAAGATGGGTCAGCAAAATACGCGTTGTAGGGTTACTTTTATTCGTTAGGTATGGGTGTATGTATTTGACTTGTTGTTAATTATGTTTTGGTTAGAGGGTGTGCAAGTGGGTTAGGTTGTTGTTGGTTGAGTGGGGAAATTGTGGCTAGGGGGAAGGTAATATAGTAGATTTAGCTTGCCTTACCTTGGGGGGCTAGTCGGTCTGCGCTAAATCTACTATATTACCTTTCTTAATGGCCTAGTCAAGTGAAAGAGTGTCTGCAAATATAAGGGGGGAGGGGGAATTTTATAATATGGGATAAGAAATTTATTGAATAGGGTGTATATATTATATGTGAATTTTGGTTAAAGGGTTGTGCAAATGGGTTAGGTTATTGTTGGTTGAGTGGGGAAATTATGGCTAGGGAGAAGGTAATATAGTAGATTTAGCTTGCCTTACCTTGGGGGGCTAGTCGGTCTGCGCTAAATCTACTATATTACCTTTCTCAACAGCTAGTTAAGTGAAAGTATCTGCAAATAATAAGGACCATGAAGACATTAATAATATTGATTACCAATGATATTTAATAGGTACTACCTTAGAGAAAAACTAAATAAAACGACACGTATGAGAGCAAAGGTGTATATACTAGGTTTAGCGCAGACCGACTCGCCCCCCAAGGTAAGGCAAGCTAAACCTAGTATATACACCTTGTACTAGCCTTAAACCCAACCACATTCATATAACAATAACAAAACACCAAACTAGCTACTTGATACACAATAAAAAATTTTATATAATATAGTAAACGATTACCAAGCTCCGTATCTCAATCATAATTTAAAAACGCCAACTGCTTATAAACCTATCAAAAAAGGATGAATAAAATGATTACAATAAAAGATGTTGCTCAAAAAGCGAAAGTATCCACCGCAACGGTATCCCGTGTCATTAATGGAAATTACCCTGTCAGTGACCAAGTAAGGGAGAATGTCATGGCTACCATTAAGGAACTGGGTTACCGTCCCAATGTTATAGCAAGAAGCCTTAAGTGTAACAAGACCTATATGGTAGGTATGGTTGTACCCGATATATCCAACAATTACTTCATGGATATTGCCAGAGGTGTTGAGAGTGTTCTTAGCCCTCTAGGTTATAGTCTCATATTTTGTAGTACCGATGAGAATACAGAAAAAGAACTCCGTCTGCTGAACGCCTTGAATGAGCGACGAGTAGATTTTGTGTTACTGGCTTCCAGTACGCAAGATAGCGGAAAATTAAAGCACTTTATAGACCAGGGTATGAACATCATTATGATTGATACGAAGCTAGATGAGCTTCAAACAGACTTGGTGGTAGAAGATAACCATAACGCAACCTATAAACTCATTTCCTATGTCATAGGACAAGGTCATCAGCGTATAGGTGTGGTAAATGGTCTTATGGGGGTAAGCACGGCCAGAGAACGCTATGAAGGATTCTGCCAAGCCCTTACGGCACATCACATACCCATTGAACCATCCTATAGGGTAGAGGGAGCTTTTGACCGAATGACAGCTTATGAGGAAGTAAAGCGTATGTTACAGCGGAACATGCATGACTTACCAACAGCACTCTTTGCCGCCAATAACGATATGGCAGAAGGAACCATGATGGCATTAAAAGAAATGGGGTTGCGTATACCAGAAGACATGTCACTTGTTACCTTTGGGGATATTAACATACCCGAGCTTATTGAGCCCCGTCTTACCATTATTGCTCAGAATGCTGGGTTAATTGGACAAAAGGCTGGTGAGCTCATGATAAAACGTGATAATAACACACAAGAAGATAGGGAATATGAGAAAATCATTATTCCAGCTGAAATTATCATTCGAGATTCGGTAAAACTGATGGACCATTAAGGAATGGATATTGGAAACTATTTCATAGTTTTAATAAAGGAAGGCAGTGCTTTATGGTGCTTAAGAGTAGTTGGAAAGTAAGACTTATTAAATATTCCTTTTTTGTACTATCCTTTTTTTTGATATGTATATTAACATATAGCATTAATGTAAATCATGGTGAGCTTAGTCAAAATCTAGAAGACATTGTACCATTAAAGTTACCAAACAATATAGATAAATATTTTATCGATAAATCAGGGTGTTTTATTATTTACGATTTTAATACGGATTTAACTTATACGTATAATGAAAATAATGCTAATAAGCGAATGTCACCTTGTTCTACTTTTAAGATATATGCCTCTTTATTTGCTTTAGATGCAGGTGTGATCGATACAGAAACTGTATATGAATGGGATGGAACCAAATATAAAATCAACGGTTGGAATGGCAATCAGACACTATCAAGTGCTGTAAAACACTCAGTGGTCTGGTTTTTTCAAAAATTAGCTATTAATATTGGTAAATCAAACATGCAAGCGCATATTGATAAAATAGATTATGGTAACAGAAACATATCTGGAGGAATATCGAATTTTTGGTTATTATCTTCATTAGAAATTACTCCTAATGAACAAATAGAATTATTGAAAAAACTCTATAATAATCAATTACCATTTAGCAAAGATACACAGGATAAAGTTAAAGATATCTTAATATTAGAAGAAAATGAAAACTTCTCACTTTCTGGCAAGACTGGGACAGGCGAAGATAAGTTAGGGTGGTTTATAGGGATGGTAAAAAATAAGCAAAATCAATATGCATTCGTTACTAATATAGAGGGTATTAGTGGTACAAATGGTCAAAGAGCAAAGGACATTACAATAAGTATACTAGAATATATGAACATTTTTACTAATAACAACTAGCCTATTATGATATACAAGAAAAAATGTGAAGATATAGAAGGGGTTATTTAAGATCTTTGGTTATTTAAGCATGTTATAATTGTGAAAAACTTTAATGAAAGAAATTATTTTACTTATGCAAAGCCAATTCTTAAATGGAGGGAAGAATATGAGCAATTATAGATTGAGTGCAAGAGCTATTGTTATCAGGAATGATAATGTATTACTGAATGAATTCAATAATGGAGAGTATTATAATCTTCCTGGGGGTGGTGTTGAAGTTGATGAAACTTTGAGAGATGCTGTAGCTAGGGAAGTACTTGAGGAAAGTGGGCTAAGTGTTTTTGTTAGGGAGATGCTGTACATATATGAATATAATCCAATAAGAGATGAATATAGATATGGACCACGAGGAGGATTAAGCCATGTATTTAGATGCGAAATTGATGAATCTAAAGAAGTGATGGTACATAGAGTACTTGATTCTGACCCTAAAAATAGCTCTATTAGTACGGGATGTAAGTGGGTTTCAATTGATGAATTGAAAACTATTAATCTTGTTCCTAAAATTAACAATATTATTATTCAAGACATAAGAAGAAAGGATTTTACAACAAAATTTCTAGAAGATATACATTAAATGGATTAATATGCCTTCCGAATCTAAATCAATAGTTATATATTATGAAATAAAACATTAAGGGACTAGCTTTTATACGGAGGGGGTTACACCTTATAATATTACGTTATAGAAGATGGTGTATTCTATATCCAACAATATACATTATTACTAGATACTTATAATAGATTTTTGCCCCTGTAAACGGTATAATATTAATTAGATTATGTAAACTAAGGGGTGATATGGTGAAAAATAAGAAATTATTAATCATCGTAATCAGTATTATCGTTGTCTCAGCAGGCATTGGAAGCTTTTTTCTCTTTAAAAACGATTCTAAAGAAATGACATATAATGCATTTATAAATCATGTAGAAAATAGTCAGGTTGAACAGGTGAGTATTGTGGACAACCATACTTTGCATGTACAGCTAAAAGATGATGAAGCAACTGTATACACAGTACCCAATCCTCAAACAGATAACTTCAAAGAATTCTTGTTAATCAATGATGTACAGGTTGGTGCTAGTGGTAGTTCAGCCACAGTAAAAACCCTTCAAACCATAGGTGTTGGCCTATTGATTATAGGCGTATTATGGTACGTAAGAAGAGGTTCTAGTGAGAATAAGCAAGTCATTGTAGATGCTAATAAACGACAAGTTGACGATGTTAGGATTGTGAAGTTTGGCAATGTGGCAGGAAATGACGAAGCAAAAGAAATGGTGAAGGATATTATTGACTTTATTCAAACGCCAGATAAATATTCAGCTATCGGTGCGAGAATGCCAAGAGGTGTTCTACTCTATGGACCACCGGGAACCGGTAAAACCCTTATGGCAAAAGCTGTGGCAGGAGAAGCAGGCGTACCTTTTTATGCTGTTAGTGGTTCGGATTTTATTCAGATGTATGTAGGGGTAGGTGCCAGTCGTATTCGAAAACTCTTCAAGAAAGCTAAGAAAAGTGAAAAAGCCGTTATTTTCATTGATGAAATTGATGCAATAGGTAAAAAACGAGCAGGAAAAGCGTCAGCAAGTAATGATGAGAGAGATCAGACGTTGAATGCATTACTCACAGAAATGTCAGGGTTTAATGACAATGATGGTATCGTGGTCATCGCAGCCACTAATCGAGTGGATACCTTAGATGCAGCATTACTTAGACCTGGACGTTTTGACCGTCAGATAGAAATAGGTTTACCAGATTTTACGGCGAGAAAAGCCATTTTGTCTTTGCATGCTAAGAACAAACCTTTATGTGACAGCGTCCAGCTGGACAATCTTGCAAAAGATACGGTATGTTTTAGTGGTGCTATGCTTGAGAATCTGATGAATGAAGCGGCTATCATAACAGCTAACAATAACGATGACGTTATATCCAAGGAGCATATCGATAAAGCATTTTACACGGTCATTGCTGGTGCAGAGAAAAAAGACCGTAGCCATATTACAGAACATGACCGTAAGATTACGGCGTTCCATGAAGCAGGACATGCACTGGTTACGAAGCTTTTATTACCTGAGCACACCATATCAAAAGTCACCATTATTCCTAGCACCAGAGGAGCAGGTGGATTTAGTATGAGCATACCCAAGGACAAAATGTACCAGAGTAAACGAGAAATAAAAAACAATATTCGGGTGCTTTTAAGTGGCAGAGCTGCTGAAGAAATTGCTTTTGGAAAAGATGAAATTACAACAGGTGCAAGTAATGACATCGAAAAAGCGTCCCAATTGGTGAAAGACTATATTATGAAATTTGGTATGGATGATGAACTGGGTATATTCAATGCAGAATCAGCGAACATGAACGATACAGATATTCTCAAACAATGCCGCCAAGAGATTCGACAAGCCTATGATGAGACAAGGACATTGCTCCAGAATAACTATCATTATTTAACAGGTATTGTAGACGATCTCATGGAAAAAGAAACCATTAAGCAAGAGGATATTGATATGATTTGTGCTTAATAGCAATGTTATAGTGATAGACCAGTAAGGAGATGCACGACCATGCATCTCTTTTATTATGCTTATAGGGCTTTTCATTTAACAAATGAGATAGGAGCATTCTCATTTGTGCTAAGGAAACTTTCATAAGGAACAAATCCACTTTGTGGAACAAGGCTTAGCCTCTTTTGTTCCGTCTACATCTGTTTAGGCAATAAAACAGTAACAGTAGTCCCTATATCCTTTGTACTGGTAATCCATACACCGTAAGCATCACCAAAAAAGGTTTTAATCCGTTTATTAATATTAGCTACACCTAAGCCCCCTGTATTCTCTACATACATATCATTGGACGCATAGTATGAGTCCATATAGTCGATTAATTTTTTTAATTCTTCTTCTTTCATACCAATGCCATTATCGGATATGGTGAATGTGACGATATCATTGTCTAATTTGCCTTTTATCTGTAAATGACCATGCCCTTTTTTAGGTTCTAAACCGTGGAAGATTGAATTTTCAACAATGGGTTGAAGAATCATCTTAATGATTTTACAGGGATATAGCTGGTCATCCATATTCATGGTATAGGTGAACTTTTCCATAAAGCGAATGGACATAATCTGTAAGTAATTGCTGATACATGCGATTTCCTCTTCAATGGTCACTAGCTCTTTTCCTTTTATGCTGTAACGAAAGATATCGGACATTGAACTGGAGATTTGAACAATTTCCTCAATATCATACACCAATCCGATGCTCTTAATGCAATCCAGTGTGTTATACAAAAAATGAGGATTAATTTGGCTTTGCAATGCTGACAGCTCAGCTTGTTTATATTGAATTTCTGAGAACTTCTTTTTAAGCTCCATTTCGTATAATTCTTGTTGGGTATTAAAGATTTTTGTTTGCATGGTGCGAATATTATCCATCATATGGTTGATGGCATCGGCGATGATTTTTATTTCATTGTTGGGCTTGACCACGATTTTCTTTTTCGTTTTACCTTTTCCAATCATTTTTATTGTGCGCAGTACTTCGTTAATGGGTTTCGTAAAATTACGAATGATGGTGATGCCGATAATCAGGAGAAGAAAGAATAAACCAATACCTAATGTCAGCTGTAAAATAGAGTCTTTTCTTAAACTCTGAAAAAGGGTATCCGAATAAATGAGACTAATGATTTTCCAACCTGTTTCTTCAATGGACTGGCTGTTTAGAATAATGTTCTTATCATGATAAACAGTACGGACAAGACGATCATCGTCAGCCAGTTGACTGGTGATATAAGGGATATCCATGTCTTCGTTATCATCTGTACCATTCGAGAAGACTAATTGATTGTTTTCATCCACGATTAATAATTGATAATCTGGTGCAAAAAGAATATCATTAAAATAATGTTTCCAGTGTGTGGCATTGATGACAATGATGGAGTCACCTATTTTTTTTCGGGTTTTGTTGGTATCAAAGATATAAACAGGTGCAACATAACAATAATAGATGTCATCACCAAAAGTCATGGGCGTTGAAAAAAATCTTTTTGCATGATGCTGATCATTGATGCGGTATTTTTTCACCAACTTTTGATAGATGACGATTTCAGGTACATATTCTTCATTATACACATAGCGATAAAACTTGCCATCTTCATCCACAAGCAATATGGAGGCAATATCTTTGTTGGCGTTTAACATAGGGTATAGAAATTTAGCAATGTAGTTATCAAGCTCTATTTTTTCACTGGGATTTTTTTCTTGAAGGAAATCTTGTATGTAGGTATTGGAGAGAATGGACACATTGGATTTTTTTATACGGGCCAAGACAGTATTCACATTATTGGACATTTGGGTCATCACATTATGTGTATAAGTCTCCACATTATGTTGAATGATTTTTTCACCACGAAAATAGCTGTATATTTGCATAACCAGCACCAAAATAATCGTCACAAGAAGAAATAAAATTAACTGATTCCTAACAGATAATTTTTTTAACATATGGTTTAACTCCTAAGGGATTTTCTGTATTTTGAAGGCGTTACATCATAATATTTCTTATAGGTTTTTATAAAATGATAATAATCATGTATCCCTACCTGCTGACCAATTTCTTGTATGGAAAGGGTTGTGGTTTCAAGAAAGGTTTTGGCCTTTTCCATTCGAATGGATAGTAGGTATTCTGTGAAGGTTTTACCGAGTTCTTTCTTAAACAATTCACTGCAATAGGATTGGCTGATATAAAATTGTTCGCATAAGTCATTTAATTGAAGTTTTTGATTAAAGTGTGGCTTTATGTAATTTAAAAGATTGTTAAAATGAACATTGTAACTCATCACGTCGGTATCAAGGGGTATCGAACTGGTTTTCTTTGTTTTTAAGTGAGCAGCAAGTCGTTTTAGAAGGGTGTGATTGCTATCTTTTTTTAAGGGTTTTAAACAATATTCAAAAGCACCTAATCGAATGGCTTGTTGCGCATAAGCAAATTCATCGTGACCGCTGATAATAATGAACTCTGTGTTTAGACCATTTTCTCTTGATATGGAAATGAGATCCAGACCGGAAATACCTGGCATACGAATATCTGTAAAGACAACATCTGGCTTTTCTTTTAGAATCACTTCTAGAGCATACTCAGAATCCGTTGTTTTATCAATGACGTCAAAACCCATGTGGTGCCAATCAAAAATCTTGTGAAGTCCTGCTAATGTCCAAGGCTCGTCATCTACCAAAATGACCCGATACATAACCAACCCACCTCCTAGCCCATAATCAAAGTTAATTCATTATAACAAAAAAAAGTACCAAAAGCCAATAAAACATAAATCTACACAAAAAAACCAGAGAAGCATCCATTTTGTTTCTTGTCTTTTCCATGTAGAATGAATGCATACACAATGAAAGGAAGTCAGCGATGAGACAAGAAATGGGATTAAGATTGAAGCAACATCCTCACAAAAAATTTGTAAGAGATATACTTAGGAATAAATATATCTATCTACTGCTCTTGCCTGGTATATTATTTTATCTGCTCTTTGCGTATGGTCCTATGTATGGTATTATACTCGCTTTTAAAGATTATACCTTCAAAGGTGGTATTCTAGGGAGCCCTTGGGTTGGACTGGAAAAGTTCAGAATGCTGTTTGTAGAACCTGAGTTTATTCAAGCCTTTAAAAATACCATTATCATCAGCTTTGGGAAAATTATTTTTGGATTTCCTATTCCTATCCTATTGGCCATCTTGTTAAACGAATTGCGGTTTAAGAAATTCAAGAAAACACTTCAAACGGTTTTCACCTTTCCACATTTTCTATCATGGATCATTATTTCAAGTATTGTGTTGAACATTTTTGGGAATCTAGGTGCTGTGAACAACTTGTTATCTGTTCTTGGTTTAGAACGTCAGCATTTTCTTGCGGATAAGCAGTTATTTCGCCCCTTATTGTACATCACAGATATTTGGAAAGAAGCAGGATGGAGCAGCATCATCTATCTGGCTGCTATATCAGGTATTAATCCAGAACTCTATGAGGCAGCTACCATTGATGGTGCCAATCGTTTTCAAAAAATTCGTTATGTGACATGGCCGGGTATGCGATCGGTGGCAGAACTGCTGCTACTCTTAAGTATTGGTCAAGTGATGAATGCAGGATACGGCTTTGACCAAGTCTTTAACTTATATAACCCAACAGTCTATGAAGTTGGCGATATCATTGATACCTTTGTCTATCGCATCACCTTCCAGCGTCCGCCTGATTTTGGGTTTAGTACTGCTGTGGGTTTGTTTAAGTCCGTGATTAATTTCGGCTTACTTGTGACAGCGGATCGTGTGGCAAAAGCATTAGGACAGCGAGGGATATTCTAGGAGGTGAATACATTGAAAAAAAGAAAAATGACGGGTTTTGATATAGCAATCATACTCTTATTGGCATTCTATGGGTTATTGATTCTTTATCCTTTTTATAATAGTTTTTTAGTGTCTTTAGTACCTCAGAATACGTATACCAAGACACCTTTTATGCTATGGCCCAGTGAGATTGATCTAAAATCGTATCAATTCATCTTTTTATCAAAAAAATTCTGGTCGGGCTATCGGGTCACGTCCATTGTAACGGTTGTAGGCGTTCTCTATAACATGTTTTTAACGGTAATCACCGCTTACGCCTTATCCAAAAATCATTTTAAAGGAAAAGGGCTTGTACTGAATTTTATTATTTTCACCATGTATTTTAGTGGTGGGCTCATTCCTTACTACATGTTAATTAACAGTTTGGATTTAACCAATAAGATTGCGGTTATGATTCTCCCTACGGGTATTAATACATTCTTTATGCTGATTATGCGTAACTTTTTTTCAACCATACCTAAGAGCTTAGTGGAATCTGCAAAAATAGACGGGGCTAATGAAATTCAAGTATTAATCAAAATTATCTTGCCTGTCTCCAAGCCTTCACTAGCCACTATCGGCTTATTTTATGCGGTGGATCGATGGAATGAATGGTTTAATGCCATGTTATTTATACGAGATGGCAGTAAACATACCCTTCAATTGGTGTTAAGAAGGCTTATCTCACAAGTGCAGTCAGCAGAATCTGGAAATATTCCAGATATCGTTAAGGATGGGTTATTTCAAGACGGGGTAAAAATGGCAGGGGTCTTTGTGACCATACTTCCCATTATGCTTTTATACCCTCTCTTACAAAAGTATTTTATGAAAGGTATTATGATTGGTGCTATAAAAGGATAGCTGGTATATGATTGCGGTTCATCACATGCAGATGACCGAATTATGTAATAAATATTGATAAGGAATGAAGGAGGAAGGCTTTATGAGACTTAAAAAGATTGTTTCTATACTCACAATACTTATGATGATTGGGGTATTATTAGCAGGTTGTTCAAACAAAGAGAAACCTGCAAATTCCAATGATTCAGCAAACAAGGGGAAGGGTACAAAAGACAGTTCACAAGCAGATACATCAACGGACAATCCTTTTGAAGAACATATGGAAATAAGTTTTGGTTGGTTTACTGGGGAAATGGAGCAAGATGACCCTGTTTTACAGAAGATTCAAGAACAATTCAACGTGACCATTGTGGCCAATCCACTTAGCTGGAACGATAGAAAAGAACAAGTTAATGTGATGGTGAATACAGGCGATATGCCTGATATCCTATTTTATGAGTTAGAGAAAGGACAATTGAGTGATTGGGCAGAAGGTGGTGCCATTAGACCCCTTCCTGAGATTGATGACCGTTTTCCACATCTTTTAGCTCTAAAAGAAAAAATGACTGTTGGTATATCAAAAGCAACAATGGATGGTCAGCTATGGGCATGGCCAAAATTCAATGGTGCTAATCGGCACAATGCTTTATCCTTACATATGTACGTCTATAGGAAGGACTGGGCTGATGAACTAGGAATCACAAAAGATGTCTATACCTGGGAAGAATTCTTAGACGTAGCAAGACAATTTGCACAGAAAGACCCTGGTGGTAATGGTTCAGGCAAGACCATTCCTATTGCCGACCAAGACTTTGCAATTACATCACTGATTAGAGCATATAACATTTATGCAGACCAATATAAAAAAGTAGATGGCCAATATGTATGGGGACCAGCCATGCCAGAAACAATGGAAGGCTTAAAAGCCTTTAAAAAAATCTATGACGAGGGATTATACTGGCAGGATTTCTATACAGGTAAAGGCTACGATGCCCATGCCCTATATGAAGCTGGCTTAGTGGGGATTTATTCCGATAATTTTGTTATCAAAAATATTGAGCAGTTAAGAACCAAACTACGTAACGCCAATCCAGATTGGACAGATGAACAAATATTTGAAGCCACTGCACTGATGAAAGTAAAAGGTCCAGATGGCAAGTATTGGGCTTATGAAGTGGAAAACTCTTGGTCCCATGATATCTATAGCAGTTCCGTGGATGATAAAAAAATGGAAAGAATCATGTATATTATGGATTGGTTAGCCTCTGAAGAAGGGACACGCCACGTATTCTTTGGTGTGGAAGGAGTTGACTGGGAAGTAAAAGATGGTGAAGTCATTACCCACTGGGAAAAAGATGAAAATGGTATACCTCAGAAGCCAACGTACCCAGCTCGAGACCTAAGAGCCATGTCCCTTCTGTTTGAAGATACGGATTACATCAATCCCATGTTTGCACAAAACTCCATTGACATGGCTGAAGAGTGGATTTTAGAAAGAACCAACAACCCCACCAATGTGGCTGAGGTTAATTTAGAACTCCTTGATGTCACCACACCAAATTATTTGAAATATGGTACGTTAGGTGCTGATTTTGGGGATAAGATAAAAGAAATTATTGTGACATCCACCTATGAAAGCTTGGAAGATGACTGGCAAGAGTGGTTAGACATGATGAGCCCCAAAGTGGATGCTGTCTTAGAAGAGCTTAATCAATAAAGCTTCATCTATAGTATAGGACGTCTAGCATTGCCAGTGGCTTAGAAAGGAATAGAACAGAAATGAAATTAATGAAATACGAAAACAATCCCATTATAAAACCTAACAAAGCTAACCAATGGGAAAATTTAGCTGTATGTAACCCCGGTGCATGGTATGAAGCGGGTAAGTTCTATTTGCTCTATCGTGCAGCAGGTGATGACGAGGACCATTATATTTATATCGGCTTAGCAGAGAGTGATGATGGCTTTCATTTCAAAAGATCGAGCAATACACCTGTTTTATCGCCTACACCCAACAGTTTTGATGGGGGCTGTGTAGAAGACCCTAGAATCGTCAAATTTGGGGATACGTATTATGTGACATATGCCTACAGACCCTATCCTCCCGGACAATATTGGTTATTTGAACCGGATGAAGTCCGTTCTTATGATGTTGGGGAAGATGCGCCTCTATGTCTGAAAAAGAATATTGCAAATACCGGATTAGCCCTATCAAAAGATTTGAAAACCTATCAAAAATGTGGGAGAATCACCAAAACAAACTTAGATGATCGGGATGTCATTTTATTTCCAGAAAAGGTTGGAGGTAAATATGTGAAACTGCATCGCCCAAAAGAATGGGTTGGAGAAGCCTATGGATGCGACTATCCATCCATCTGGATAAGCTTTTCCGATGATCTAATGGAATGGCATGACAGCCAACTGCTTGCCAAAGGTGAATGCCCTTGGGAAAAGAAAATCGGTGGCAGCACACCGCCTCTTAAAACCCATAAAGGCTGGTTAACCCTCTATCACGGTGTGGATGATGAAGGCATTTATCGCGTAGGGGCTATGCTTCTTGATACCCATGACCCGACTCGCATTATTGCCAGAGCTTCCGATTATATTATGGAACCAGAACATGATTATGAAACAGAAGGATTCTATGAGGGCTGTGTTTTTCCAACAGGGAATGTAATCGTAGGAGATACCTTATATGTTTATTATGGTGGAGCAGATAAATATTGTTGTGTAGCTACTTGTTCCGTCTCAGAGCTTTTAGATTTCTTACTACAATAGCAAATATAGCATAAGGGCTGTCGTATAAAGCATTTTATTAGCTAGCATTTAAGACGATGTTGCTTTATAGACAGCCCCTTAAACGTATACAAGGAGGGGAAATATGACAATAATGAACATGCCGTCTATCACAAAAAACGAATTAGGTATAGGTGTAGAGTGGGACCCCAGTGACAACTATGAGCTGACACATGAAGAATGGGATATAACCTATGAACGATTAGATTTCATGCGTGTGCGTTTTATACGGTGCATGTATAATGCAGACTATTACTGCAAGGGATTTGACCAGGACAACAACCCTATATATGATTGGCAGTCTAGGCAGATGAAAAATATTGAAAATATACTGACCTACTGCGAAGAAAAAAATGTGTCTGTGATTGTTGGTGAATGGAGCAAACCCAAATCTCTAGGCATTACATCCTCATGCGACCCTCGATGGATTCGTATGATTGTGGATTTTTTAGAACACATGCTTCCCAAATACACATGTATTAAAATCTATAATTTTATCAATGAACCCGATGGTGAATGGGGGATTGATGATAATGAGGACCCTTATGAAATATGGAAAAAAGGTATCACCTGTTTATCCAATGCTCTTAAAAAAAGGCACCTAAGAGATCGGATATTGCTAACAGGACCAGATGTCTGGTATCATATCGATTGGATCGATAAAATCATAGAAGACATACCGGAGACCATTGATATCTACAATGTCCATCATTATGCCTCGGATAATAGCATTATCAATGGTGAAATCGAGAAATTTGTTAAGAAAAAAAGGGAACTTATCCATCATCAAGATACCCCGTCAAAAGCCTTTTACATGGGTGAAGCAGGGCTGGTAACGGGTAAAGATGCGTACTATGACCAACAACATCGGGTGAAGAATTTTGACTACGGTGTCTACATGGCCGATTATATTATTCAGAGCATGCGAGGTGGCCAAACAGGTATTATTATGTGGATGCTGGATGATATTATGCATAATGCACCAAACACATGTCCAGAAGATAATATGTTCAAAGTATGGGGATTTTGGAGCAGTTTTTCCAAGGAAGAAACCCCATTAAGACCTTGGTATTATCCTGTGGCTCTACTTTCAAGATATTTTCCAGCAGGTTGTCAAATCCATCACATGACAATGGGAGGGATAGGTGTAAGGGCCGTTTGTGGTATCGTAGAAAAGGGTGATTGTATGGACTATACCCTTGCTTTTGTCACACATGAAAAAGAAGAACAAGTGCTAGATGTAGCTCTACCCCATACAAACAAGACAACCCTTTCACACTACCATTATTTTGAGTCCTCAAGACCAACAGATGAGCAAGGTTTTCCAGTTCCTGTTGCAGTATTAAAGGACGTTAAGGACAAAGTCACCATACAGCTGCCGTCTAATGGTATGGTGCTGTTGACAACCATGACATAGACAGATATAGCATCAGTTGAAAAGATATGTTGGAGGGAAGTTATGAAAGTAAAAGCAGTTATGATAGTGATCTTGCTGTTATGCATAGGCTGCACCAAGGTGGATAAGCCCATAGATGAACAAAAAGAAGAAGCCAATGACAACAAGGAGAAAAGTGCTGTAGAAGCGTCAATCAATGAAGACCCAAGGGATGAGATAGTAACGAAAGAACGCACAAGAATATATCCAGATAATCGTAACATCAAGTATAAAGGACGAATCGATTTTGAAAATGCAAGACAGCCCATACTGTATTGGTCAGGTTCAGTCATTCAAACCCATTTTGAAGGAACATCCCTTAACCTTCATTTTGACGATGAAGGTGGGAAGCATGGGCAGAATTATTACAGTGTTATCATTGATGGGCAGGAAACCGTGCTAGCATGTGAAAAGGGAAAGCAGGTCTATACCGTTGCTGAAGACTTAGATGATACGGTTCACAGCCTTAAGATTGTGCGAAGAACAGAAGGATGGGACGGTGGTACAACATTTTTAGGCTTTGATATTGACCCTGGTAAACGTATACAGACACCATCGGATTATGCCAAGCTTCGTATAGAATTTTTTGGTGATGGTACCGTAAGCGGCTATGGCATGGATGATGCAAAAGGAGAATCCAAGGAAACCAAAAATAAGAATTATACACAAACCTTTGCTGCCATAACTGCCCAGAATCTAGAAGCTGAAGAACATGTGACGGCTTTAAGCGGTTTAGGTATCATGAAGAGTGATGAGCTGGATGAAACCATGGTGGATTATTATTATCGAACAGACATTCACGGTATGAAGGTATGGGATTTTAAAGCGTGGATGCCCCATATGGTCATCATTCATCTGGGTCAAAACGATTACCGTATGCTCCAAGATAGACAGCCAGAAGAGATTAAACAAGCTTATGTTTCTTTTATCCATAAAATAAGCAAAAAATACAACCATAACGTGGATATTGTATTAACCTTAGGCGGTACGGAGTCCATGGATTCATCATCACCTTTCCCACAATACATAGAAGAAGTCGTACACATGCTTCGTGAACAAGAACAAGTAAATACCATTCACTACATGTTATTTAATGATTGGGTATCAACAGAACAGCCTAAGGCGGCTATCCATAAAAAAATGGCAGAACAGCTCACCAAGTTCATCAAAGAGCATATAACCCATTGGGATAAAAAAGGAGAACAGCTCACATATGATCTGCAACGGACCCAACAAGATTTTTATGGCTTTGGTGCGCAAGTCTGGGCATATGGTGCCACAGATAAGTATCCTGATTTACCTAGTATTCGGGAAAAAGCCCTTGAAGCATTAAACATTCAATACATAAGAATAGAGAATTATCTTGAATCAGCCACATGGGAGGATATGAAGAAGTTAAGGGAAGTAACGAATGACAAGGGTATTGAATGGATTTATATGATATGGTATGGACCTAATCATGTTGCCCATAATGGTATGCTTAAAGACCCTGAAGGCTTTGGCAAATGGTGGGCAGAGCATGTGGAACAATTGTATCAACAAGGTATTGAGGTGGAGTACATTGAATTAATGAATGAACCTGATAGTAACGGTGAGTGGAGTTTGGGTATTGCTCCTAAGGAATATTTTCAATTGGTTCAACATGTACGAAAAGAGCTGGACGAAAAAGGATATGAGCAAGTGGGCATTGTTGGACCAGGTTTGACAGGTATTAAGCATGGCAGGCCTGAACAGTATATAGAATGGTTTAAGGATACAAAAGCTGAAGATCTAAGCATCTGGTCAACCCATATATGGATGGACGATCAAAGTGGTTTCTTAGAAGGTGGCAGGTCCATTGAAAAAAGTTGGTTACCTTTTGAAGAATCCGTTCAAGAGGTTAACCCTCATAAGCCTGTTTTCGTTACAGAATATGCAACAAAGCAATCAGACTATCACAATCATTATTATAAAATGCCCGATAACTTTGGTTCCTGGGATGATGAAAAAGTCTTTCCTTATCATAGTGTATCCAATGTCATACCATATGCAGTAAGGGTCTATGAAAATACATTGGCTTTACTGAACAGCGGTGCCAATAGTACTCTGGTCTGGCAGTTAAATGATGAGCCCACAGAAGTGCATCGTAAGAGCAAGTCTTGGGGATTGGTAGATTTATGGGGAAATCCAAAACCCGTTTATCAGGCACTTTTAACCTTATTCCCACATATTCCAGTAGGTGCTCAAGTGATAGAAGCACCCCATCAACAAGCACATCAGCTCTATAGCGGATGCTTTAAGGATGGGAACAAGATTATACTCGGTATCGCCAATGGCAACGATAAAACCTATAGCACCACGGTACGTCTTATAAACGCACCAGCCCATTTAGTGGTGAAAGATGCTTTAGCTTTTGAAGGGACATATTATGGAAGCGCTTTAACCGGAGAACCAGATAGAGGTACCATTGTAAATAGAACAGTGGGTATAGAAAATATGGGTGATGGTACGTATGATATACATGTAACACTGCCTAGAGATAGCACATTAACAGTGATTTTAGATACAGAGTAGCGGAACATGAATAGATAGTGCATGTAAAATAGCGGTTGTCTTTCTTAATGGAGATAGCCGTTATTTTATTGGCTGTATATTAGTTGTTGTCAAAAGAAAAGTATGGTAGCATTAAGACATAACAGGTGTATTTTACAAAGGAGGGTTTACATGGAAGCCATTGAACAATTATTTAAATATAATAGAATCTATGATCATCAAGGGAGCAGCCCTCTATTTATCAAAGCTATGAGGGAATCCATAGGTTATCATGTCAACCATTGTTCATTTTATAAACAGTTATTAGAAGAAGCTGATTACCATGTGGACATGCTAAAGACAGAAAAGGACCTTGCTCAAATACCTACCATACCGGCACATTTCTTTAAATATCATGAGATTATGAGTATAGACCCCTCACAGGTGGCTATTCATGCAACGTCATCTGGAACGCAGGGACAAAAGAGTCAGGTGTTTCTTGATAAGAATTCTGTTCGGCTTGGCACCAAGATGATTATAAAAGCGATGAAATACCATGGGCTTATATCACTACTACCCACCAACTATATGCTTTTAGGCTATGAGCCGCGAGAAGGTAATGCCATGGGAAATGTTAAAGTGCTCTTAGGTATGATGCGTTTTGCACCTGCTGTTGGTAAAGCTTTTGCCCTTCGGTCAGTAGGTTCAGATTATCATATTGATTACTTTGGTATCATGGCAGCACTTAAACGATATGCCAAGATGCGGTTGCCTGTACGTATGCTAGGTTTTCCAGCCTATCTCTACATGCTCTTAAAAATGCTTCAAGATAACCATATGACCTTTAATCTCAGCAATAAGTCTGTGATTCTTACAGGTGGCGGTTGGAAACAATACAATGATCAGGCTATTGATAAAGAAGAACTTCACGGGTTAGTGGAATCCGTATTAGGGATTCCAGCCAAAAACTGCCGTGATTTTTACAGCGCTGTAGAGCACAGTGTGGCCTATCCGGAGTGCAAGCACCATCACATGCATGTACCCATTTGGAGCCGTGTGGTAATTCGGGACGTGAAGACTCTTGAACCTGTAGGTTTCGACCAGCCAGGATTTCTAAGCTTTATCAGTCCATTGGTATCATCCATGCCCATATCTTCCATTATCATGGGGGATATGGCTGTATTACGAGACGGTAGACAATGCGGCTGCGGCATTACAACACCTTATTTTGAAGTCCTTGGGCGTGCAGGAACAAGCAGGGGGAAATCATGTGCCATGACAGCAGCTGAGTTCATGAAAGGAGGCAGCCATGGAGCATCTATTTAGAGGAGAAACCCTAGACGGTTCAATACAAAGTCATCACATCCATAAGCTACAAGAACATCTGGAACAAGATTTACTTTTAGAACCATTAGCTCAGAATATCGTCATCGACGCAGTGCATCAATTAAGGATGACAATGGATATGGAATCTTTAACCAAAGAGTTGGTGGAACAAGGTGTGAGTCCATGGAAGGCAAAAATCTTAATAGCTGCCATGGGAGAATTATTTACAACAGATGCTTTATGGAAGAAAATCCATAGGGAACTAGATGACACCCTCTATGAGTGGAAGAACGTGGAGGATGGTATAGAAGAAAGGTATGAGCCATACGGGGTAATGCTGCATATAGGGGCAGGCAATGTGATCGCTCTATCGGTTATGAGTATCATTGAAGGCTTGTTAACAGGGAACATCAACATACTAAAACTTCCTTCATATGAAGGTGGTATTTCCATGAGGCTGTTAAAAGCATTGGTGGACATAGAACCAAGACTCAAACCCTATATTTATGTGTTTGACATACCGTCCAGTGATACAACAACATTACAAGCCATTGCTGGTCTGGTTGATGGGGTCATTGTATGGGGGTCAGATGAAGCTATAGGTGGAATTCGTCAATTAGCACCGCCACATTTGCCTCTTATTGAATGGGGGCATCGGATGAGCTTTGCCTATTTCACAACCCATGATGAGATGGAAAGGGATATTGCCGCCTTAGCTAAAGAAATCTGTATCAGTGACCAACAATATTGCAATTCACCACAATGCGTGTTTTATGAGACGGAAGATAAGGAAGCACTAGCGTCATTTGGGCAAACTTTATTACAGGCCCTTATAGCAGCAAATGAGCTGTATCCACCAAGGGAGCTAGACATAAGGGAACAAGGGGAGATTACATGGGCTCGTCAGCTTATTAAGATGGAAACCATACTGGGTGATAAGCAGTTATTCATAGACCCTTTACAACAAGTATCCGTCATGATGGACAATCAACCCATGCTTAAGCCATCACCACTCAATCGAAACATATGGCTGATGCCCATCAATAGAAAGACATTGATGAAGGTCTTACGTGAGCACCATGGGCACCTACAGACCGCTTCCCTTAGTTGTTCAGAGAAAGAACATGACATATTATCCCGTATCTTCTACAGGGCAGGGGTTACCCGAATAACTACGTGTGGAACCATGTCAGAGACCTATGCAGGTGAACCTCATGATGGCGTCTATACCCTTAGACAATATGTGAAGCGGGTAAGTACGCGAAGGTCATAAGTATGATAGTAACAAACCAATAAAAAAATCCATATGTGTTTGTTTGTGGCTAAGTAAAAACGTTCAGGCGTTTTTTACTTAGCTTTTTTAAACCTAAATATTACTAAAAAAAGAGTTAAACATGTATGCTAAAATAAAAAAAGAAAATTTTTTTGAAACTTTTTCACGGCCTAGTCTATCTAATAGGTGTCAAGAGAAAGGAGTTAGGGCAAGTGATCGACCAGCTGGAAGAAAAATATATACTCATGATGAAAGAAAATAAAGAAGAATTCTATAAATTAGCCTATAGTCATGTAAAAAATGAGCATGATGCCTTAGATATCATTAGTGAAGCCACATATAAAGGCTTGCAAGCTCTCCATACATTGAGAGAAGCAGAATATATGAAGACCTGGTTTTATCGTATACTAATTAATGAGAGTATTAAAGTACTGAGAAAAAAGAAGAAAATCATATATGATAATCAATACATCGAAACAGTTAGAGAAAAAGATGTAAACCATGAAGAAATCATGGATTTACACCTTGCAGTTGATAAATTGCCTGAAAAATATCGATCCATCATTATATTAAAATATCTTAAACAAATGCAAATAGAACAGATAGCCGATATATTACAATTAAATCAAAATACAGTTAAAACCAGGCTTAGAAGAGGCATTAAACAGCTGAAACTTTTAATGGGAGGTTATAAGTGTGGATGATCAATTAAAACGGTTAAGTCAGTTTTATGATAACATCGATATACCGGACCAATTGGGTCACGTTATTGATGAAGCAATCAGTAAAGGAAGAATAAGAGAGGTAAAACATATGGATAATCATATAAATAGGAGGCATCGGTTACCTATGTGGATAAAAAGAGTAAGTGCAACAGTTGCATCATTACTCATTATCTTAGGCATTACAGTGAATGCAAGTTCGACAGCAGCTGAGAATATATATAAAATACCTATACTTGGTGACATCGCCAAAGTCATGACGTTTAGGGAATATATCATAGATAATGATACCTCCATAGGGGAAGTAAAAGTACCGAAAATTGGGAATGTAGAAAACAAAGACATTGAAAAACAAATTAATGACATGATTACTGCTCGTGTTGATGCTCTAATTGAAGAACAAGCACAGTTAGATGCAGCGTATAAGGAAGCGTATCTAGAGACAGGTGGCACGGAGGCAACCTATCAAAAAATTGAAACGACCATTGATTATAAAAAATATTATACTTCTGATAAAATCCTATCCTTTCAAATCTATAAATATCAAACATTAGCCCCAGCATACAACGACATACTGTATTACAACATGCATCTTAAGACAGGTGAGACACTGACCCTTAGAGATGTATTAGGCGATGATTTTGCTCAAGTTGTCAAACAATCCGTTGAAAAACAAATGTTAAGTCGCATGGAAAAAGAAAACATTCTATACGATATAGACCATTTTAAAACCATGGAAATCTCTGAAGATAGAGGTTTTTACATTGAGGGAAATGGCGACATTGTAGTTGTATTTCCTAAGTATGAAGTGGCTTCTGGGGCAGCAGGACAACAAGATTTCATTGTAGGTCATATCCATGAGGCATCATTTAATTGAAGGGATTAATAGGGATAAGCGGATTATATCGCCTCTATTATTTCCTACTATGTGCTGTAAAAGGCTAAAAATAAGGGTATTTAACCTCTTAATATGTGTGTAGATAAAAAAGATAAATATTTATAAGAAAAGGTGGAACTTTTTCCCATGGCTTCACGTCTAATCTTTTGAAGAAACAAAAAACATAGGAGGTTGAAGACCATGAAAAAACTGATAAAAAAATCAGTAGCAACAGCACTAGGTGTAATCGTATTGTCACAAGGTATATATGCTAATGGATTACCTACTACAGGTAATATGGACTTAATAGCTAAAACAGATAAGCCAGTATTGGCAAAAGAATCCATAGAAAAGGCAATACTCGCAAAAGAGGAAGTAGAAAAGGCGATCTTGGCAAAAGGTGATATGAGTAACATTATCCAATTGGATGATGTGGTAAAAAAAGTTGCCAAAGAGATGAAGCTTCCAGCAGGTTATAAGGTTGAGGACACTAACCTTAGCACAGATGACATGTATCTTAAAAAGGTATGGCATATATATTTTACTGTAGGTGAAGACAGCATTAATGTGCAAGCAGATGCTGAAACAGGTGAAATATTAGCTTTTGAGACCTGGCAAGGTAACAATAAAAGGGTTTTCACATACACAAGAGAAGATGTTAAAAAAACAGTAACGGATTATATCAATGCACATTATGGTGATATCAAAAATGATATCGTTGAAATCGACGAGAAAGACCATGATAAATTAACGACTATTTATCGAAACAGTAACGACCATAAGTTTATTTTTGCAAGAAAAATAGGTGGCGAACTGTTCCTGAATAATTACATTACCATATCTGTATCAGGCGTCACAGGTAAAATCGTATCTTTACAGAAAAAATGGGATGATGTCAGTTATAATAAGAAAACAAATATTCTGGCTGCAGAAGAGGCAATGAAATATTTTAAAGACCTTAAAGCCGTAAAAATCAAATACATTAATGTATACGATGATGATAAAAAAACATTAAAACCCGTATATTATTTTGATGAAACGAAAGATGGGTTATTGAATGCCCACAATAAAAAATTCTATACAGAAGAAGATATTTATGGCTATAACAACAGAGGAAACATAAAATACACCAATGAAACAGCTAAAGAAGAGATGGCTGATAAAGATGCAGGTGGTATGGGTCAAGAAACCATTCCAGAAGAAGGTGTTGTTTCTAAAGAAGCAGCAGAAAAAATCATTATGGAGCATATTGCTGCAATTACAGACACTAAGGATAGTAGGGTTGCCTACAGCCACTATCGCACTTACCATAACGGTGAAGAAGGTAAATTCTGGAGTTTTAACATTGAATCAGAAGATCCTCAGTTCTTTGCGAGTGCTGTTATGGATGCAGAAACCAAGGATGTTCTACAAGTAAGGTATCGTGTGAATGACATGATCATCTATCCTATGAAAGATGGTGAAACACCAAAAGAAGCGCTTGTTGGAAAAGACACCAGTGACATAAAGGTTGTAGAAGACAAGGCAAAAGCACTTATGCTTAAAATGTTCCCATCATTGAAAAATGAAAAATTAACCATTGAAGCAACAACGGAAGATGACAGAACCATCATAACAGGTACACGTAGCATTAATAATATACCTTATTATGAAAATGGTTTTAACATGGAATATGATGCTGACACAGATACATTTACATCCATTTACTACAATTGGGGTTATAATTTATCAATAGAACAACCAAAAACAATGATCAGTGCTGAAGAAGCTACCAATATCTTCTACAAAGAAGTGGGCGTGGATAAGCACCTGATTCAATTGAAAGATAAGGAAAAAGAACAAAAAGAGAACGTTATTGTTCCAGAAAAAGAATTAGTATTAGCATATGGTATTAATCCATATCCATTCAATTATATTGATGCAGCAACAGGTAAAAAACTTCATTATAGTGGGGAAGTTTTCGAAGGTCGATTTGATGAGGTAAGGGTATTTGAAGATATAGATGGTCATACTTACGAAAAAGCGATTAAATTGATGAACAAGATGGGCTTTGTAAAAGCTGACAGTGATAACTTTGCACCTGCAGGCGTACTTAAGAAAAAAGATGCTATCAAATGGATTGTACTAACCCTTAAGCGCCAATACGGTTATATACCATCAGCAAGTCGTAACTATAAAAGCATTGAAAAGTTAACATTCAAAGATATCAATGAAGATGATCCATATTATGAATACATTCAAGAAGCTGTTGTCATGGGTATTATAGAAGATGCTAACTACTTTAACAAAGATAAAGGCGTTACCATGGTTCAATTGTTAAAATGGATTATCAACGGCATGGGTCAAAAAGAATTAGCAGAATCAGATATCTTCAAAGAGATTGAAGGCATTACAAGTAAAGATAATGGTTATGTAGGGTTAGCAAGATACTATAAAATCGTAGATGAGAAGTCAGACCTTACAAAAGCATTAACAAGAGGTAAAATTCTTCAAACATTATATGATTTCATTTATGAATTAGAGAACTAGACGACTAAGACCTTTAATCCCCATGGATTAAAGGTCTTTTGTTGTTCATGTATGATTTACCGTTTTCAATAAAAAATTTCCATGGAATAGAGGACATTGCTTGACAAATCATGGTGTTTAATGAGAAAATAACTTTGTATAGTCAATGATAACTAACACGTAATATTTACTACAGGAGAGTGGCACTATGCTAAAAGTCGATAACGGTAATGAAGATTTGTATCAATACTTGTATGATAAATATTATAGGCTCGTCTATACGACATCATATAGGATTCTTAAGAATAAAGAAGATTGCGAAGAAATTGCTCAAGATGCTTTTCGCATCGGTTTTAAAAACATGAACAGAATAAAAGATACAGATCATTTTCGCAATTACATACTTAAGATTACCTATAACATGGCCATTACGAAGGCAAAGGAAAATAAGAATAGGCATAATTTATTTCCTACGCCTATTAATGATGAGATAAGTAGTGATAAAGATATCATTGGAGAAGCATTCGAGGATATCTATATTACACAGATACTAGAAGAGTTATCCATTATCGACAAAGAATTAATACTATTACATTCCCAAGGGTATAAGTTGAGGGAGATAGCGAAGATATTAGGCATATCTTTACCTTATGCCAAAGTTAAGTTACATAGAACCAGAAAAATCTTATGGGATAAAATGGAAGGAGCGGTCATTAATGAAGCACGAGAAGAACAAAGTGTATGATGAATTAGATCGCAGACTTAGAGCTTATGCAGATAACAGTATGAATGCCATACCTATAGATGAGACAGTAAAAGATAGAATTTGGAATAACCTCAATCACGACATCCATGAACAGACAATGAAAAGAAGATATAGGGTTAGAAAAACTTATAGGCTTGCATTTATCATCAGCGTAGTTCTGGTGCTGATCGTATCATTAGATTTATCCAGTAATGCTAGTTTGTTTAAACGGTTGTTGACGACGATTACTGGTGAGACATTGCAGTTTCATTCAAGAGATGTTGATAATACAACAGTGACTTTTGATGAGGAAGTTTTAAACAAAGTAAACGGAATTAATGAAGAACAAGGGACTCAGTACGTCTGTCCAATCAAAATAGGATCATATGACTTAGAAAATATTGTGGGTAATGAAATTAATTTAGCAATAAACTTGGTTGATGATAATAATCAAACAATTGATATTACACAAAGGTATATGGAAAATGGTGATTCATCTATTGAAACAATCGTTACTTTTAACAATGACTTTTTCGAGAGTGAAAAAATAAAGAGTAAAGGTATAGAATATCAAATTTTTCATAATGATCAATTAACAGCAGGTATTTTTACTGTAGGTGATATAGAAACTTTAGTCACTGGATCAAATTATAATGACGTTATCGAGGTATTATTAAATATGAGAGAATAAAAAAATAGTTGGTATATACCAACTATTTTTTTTTATTAATGTGCAGAAGTAATATGTTGTTTCATATGTGTAACACCCTCATGAGTTGCATAATGATTAAATATAGCTCGATGTGTGTCGGATGAATCAATGCCGTAGTGGCTTACAATTTTCGTCATTGAACTGGTGTTATATTCTGTAAATGTATATTTTTTTAACTCAACCCAATTACCGTTTACAAGTTTTTGTACGTAAATATCTGTTTTTAACTCATCAACAGTCTGACTAGCATATGATGATGTTGTTAATGAAATATATGTGGGCTTTTCAGTTATGTTATCAATAATTAATGGTAATAAATCATCACTACTATTAACTGAGCGGAAGAGGATAGTACCTGTTCTGTATTCTTCCACAACTGTGTCTTCATTTGTCTGAGCATAAGCTCCAATACTAAAAATACTTAACATTAATACCGTTAATACTACTACTCTCATTTTCCTCATTTTTAATCATTCCCTTTCATTATAAATTATAATTTTATATCTTTATAAGGTCGAATGACCTCTTCATTTATATAAGGGGCGATTCTCTTAAAAAGGTTACAAAAGAGACAAAAAAACTTAAAAAAATCAAAGGAATATTGACAAATGACAAAGTAAAATTAAGAATATTTTGGGTTTAACGTTGAATAACATAAAAAGATGAATTTTTATCAGGTAATAGAGGTTTTATGGGGTGGCGTATAATTCGTTTAAAACGGATTAGTACTTGTAGACAAATAACCCTCTTTATTATTGTTATTCGCTGTCATATACATATTATTACAGTTAATCATTATTTGCAATCATATAATTATTAGCCAAGTGTATGATTGAAAAGTGGTTTGGGTGTTAATTAATGATTCATTCCATTTTTTTATGATACAATAATAAGGTATGTACAGATTATTTTAAGAAAGAGGCATATCATAATGAAAATACTCATTGTTGGCATTGTTGCAAGTGGTAAAACGTAGGCAATAAGGTCATCTATTTAAAATCCCCAAAAGCAGTAAAGACATGGCTTAAAAAACTAAAATACCAAGGGAGTGATTTCATTGATTAAGGCTGTAGGATTTGATTTAGGCGATACATTAATAGGTTATAAGGACGTGCCATCAAATTGGCAAGGACTTTATTCAGAAGCTTTGTTAAAAGTAGCAGATGCATGTCACATACAATTAGATAGTGATGACTTAAAGATAGCCAAGGAAATTTTATGTACATATAATACCAGAATTAACCCAAGAGACGCTGAGGTAAAAGCAGATCAGATATTTACTGAAATATTAAATGCTTGGGACTTAGAGTATTCACATTACCTAGATGTAACTTTAGAAGCATTTTTTACTTTCTTTCAACGCAAATCTTATTTATACCAAGATACAATTGATATAATGCGTTATTTAAAAAGTAAAGGTATAAAAATTGGGATATTGACCGATGTTCCCTATGGTATGGGCAAGGGTTTTGTAGATAAGGATATATCACCATTTAAAGAGCTAATAGATTGTTTATTGACATCTGTTGAAGTAGGGTATAGAAAACCTAACCCCATAGGATATGAACGTTTAGCTCAAGGTTTAGATACCTTACCCAAACACATGATTTATGTGGGCAACGAGGAGAAAGATATCATAGGCGGTAAAATAGCAGGTATGCGTACTGTTTTTGTGGATAGATGTAGCAAAGACGTAACATTTGAGGAAGATTATAGATGTCATTGTTTATCCCAATTAAGGGAAATATGTTAAAAAGTCATAAACACAAGATGCTTTTAATGGAAAATATGCAGTTTATCCTCTCAAACGTACCGTTCGTCAGATTCAGTTGAAAATCATAGCAAAAAATGATATGGTGAAGATGTTCGGAGATAGAACATTATATGTAATCTATGATAAGGAGGAATGTGTTGAGTAATCTAAAAGTACAAACGAAGAGCTTAAGTAACAAGGCTTCTTCCATTAGGCTTATGGCATCAGATATGGGTCATTTTTATAAAAAACTGATGTACATAAAACATACACTGGATGATGATGTAACATATAGACAAGATGTACAAAAATCCTTTACACAATGTCTACAGGAACTTCATCAACTGGAAGGTGCAGCAGCAATGTTAGCACAATTCATGTTAGACTCAGTCCATGCCTATAGCCAAGCGGAACAACGCCTGCTCACCATGTTTGATCAATTAGATGAAGGGACACAACATGAAATAGGGTCACCAAGGAAAGCTACACCAAGTATTGAAGCACCTCTACCAAGACGGTCTTTTAGCAGAGCATCCGTAGAACACCTAGCAGATGGAGGGGGAGCCAATAAGCAGTACACCGACCAAGATATTATAGACTTAAAAAAGACCATGCAAGCTATATTCAAGGACTATCCTGAAGTGCACATACCCATTGAAAACAGCCAAGGGAAAATAGACGCCACCATGGACTATGAATTTGATGAAGCCATCATCTGGTTTCTAAGAAATCATGATGCTTATTACCGGTCAGGCTATTTAGAATTCGTTTATGATGCCTTACCCGAACAATACCGTATGATGGTATTGATGCATTGGATTGAACTTATGAAAGAGGGCGCACGGATTGACCGAGGAAATCTTCTACCAGAAGCATATTTTGAAAGCATCCCTCCAGTACCATTCAGAGACAAAAAGCTAGGAAATATCACAGCCGAAAATAAATACACCAGTGAAGATGCTTTAGCTTATTTTAAAACATATTACTATCCCATGGACGCTCTCTATGAAATCAACCACAACAACTTCCCAGAAGAAATAAAAGACGTCCACTATTTACAATGGGCAAGGTTCACCTATGGGTCAAGTAAAAAAGAAGAGAAAGAAGAGTTTGTATTTGGGTTCTTCTATGGCTTATTTACATCACCCTTAAAAGCTGTTATGGATACCATTGAAGGTATCTACTCCGTATGTACCAATTATGAACAAATACTGCCCTTCCTATCTTTTATGGCAGCGGTACCTTTCTCGTCTGAAAAACAACAGCTGTTAGCTCAGATGATTGAAGAAGCCATTGAAGAATGGAAGTTAGCTTACAATGGGGCAGACCCAGCAGAAAAAGGTCATATGATTGGCTCACTCATTGGTGAAACCATCATGATAGCCATTGAAGCAGGAGCAGCGGTAAAAAGCGTAGCAGGAATCGTAAAATTTATCAAAAATGGTGGATTCAGACGTACATTTAAACAAGTGTTGAAGATGGGAACAGGACTTAAAAAGATACTAAAGATGACACCAGATGAACTACTAAGCACCGTCAAAAAAGCAATAAAACTCGATACAGGTTATCAATTCACCATGCTGGATGACGAGATTGTTCATGTACCATTCGATGACTTGAACATGACCCAGAGGAAAAAATTTGATGGCCTAGTGGATACCCATCTTAAGAGGGATGTTATACCTGATAGGATAGATGGGGAGGATGTTGTTGATTGGATGGTGGATGGGGCTAATGAGACAATTGATTTTAATCATTTCACTGATGCAGTTGATGCAGAAAAATTTGGCTCACAAGCTTTCTCTACGTGGAAAGATTCTCTAAGTACATCAGAAATAGATGCAATATTAAAATATACTGGAAATGATCACTTTGAGAATATAAATGCAGTTCTCAGAGGTATCGAACCAGAGTTTATAGGAGAAAACAGAATGATAGTTAGTGAATTATCAGAAGCACTGAGTAAATCTAGTATTCCAAACGACATTACACTGTTTAGAGGCACATCTCTAGATGCTCTAGGTGAATACAAGAACTTACCTGTTGATGAATTAGTTGGTAAAGTTATTACGGAAAAAGCGTTTATGAGTACTAGTATGATTAAGGATAAAGCATTTAATTATAAAGACCTTATTCTAAATATTGATGTTCCTTCAGGAACACAAGGAGCTTTTATTGGTAATTTAAGTGCTATCCCTTCAGAAGTAGAAGTTTTACTTAATAAGGGACAAGATATGATTATTAAAAGTGCTAAAAAAGTTAATGGGAAACTTATTCTAGATGTAGAAATTATTAATTAAGGAGAATGCATATGAGCGAACCAAGATGGACTAGTGATATCAAAGGAGCATGGGAGATTAATGTTTTACAATGTGAAACGTGTAAGTATAAAAACAAAAATCCTATGGTATGCGAAATGTATCCAAAGAGGAAACCAAGAGAAGTATTAAAAAGATTAGAGCCTTGTCCAAAATATAAAGAAAAAGAGTAGAAGTAATGTCTGTAACGTAGTATATAATTATATAGAGATAATTGATGAGCGGTTATATTCAATGCTGGTAATAAAAAATACATTATATTAAATACATATTTAGATAAGCTATGGGCATTTCAAGTAGCATTAAATTACAGTCTTGAGCTTGATAATTTCTACCTTATTAATAAAGAATTAATTGACAATGTAATAATAGCAGATGAGTTAGGAAAGGAATATTTGCATAATTTTCTTGAGTTAAGCAAGTATGATAATTAGTGGTGTAAAGGCAATTAATCGTACATAATTATTTCTAAGATTTAATAAGGGCTGTCCTTTGATAGCCTCTTCTCTTTTATATAATTAAAATTCATTTTAGTTCAGTAAGTTAGGTTTTCTTGGGCTAGAAACATATCTTTAATAAAGCAATAGTGGTAGTTATACTTAAATAAAGGAGAGGTAATATGGATTTAAACGAATTGTTACAAATATTAGAAAATCATTTTGGCAAGAAAGCAAGACATTATTCTTTAGATACAGAGTTAAATCAAATTAAGTGTATACTGTATGATTCATTTGTGTTTAAGTGTCAAATTGATAAGAGATATGGTACATTTGGTGGAGGTATTGTATTAGACGATCATGAAAGTATTTTAATTAATTTCTTTGGTAAGAAGCTCTCACTAAATTCTGATGAACTATCCATTAAAAGTAATCTTGATATTATAGACCATTATTGTAGATTAAGATTACCCAATAAATTTATAGAAATGTATAATCAGTCCTATTAGTCGATAAGTGATGGCGTTTGCCACTAATATCGTAAAAAACTATAGAGCATAGCCAGCTTCACCAAGATAAATAATAGGAGGCTACTATGAATAATGATGAAATATTAATGATCATCAGAGAAGAAGGTTTAAATTATTATAATTGGTATAATAGCAAAAAAGTCAAATGTAATCAGGTTTGCATTGATTTAAAAGATGACCATTGGATCGTGTTTACCACTGATGAAAGACAACATAGAATATCAGAAAATGCTTTTGATAATGAAAACGATGCCTTACAAGAATTCATTAAAAGGTTGAGGGCAAGTAATAGGCGAAGAAAAAAGAGAAATTAATGAGAGTATATTAGTAATACAAATTATTGTGGCAGTTGATATTTTAATAGTGACGATATAAAAATGTATAGCTCTATTTTAGGGGGATAGTATGAATCATAAGAACCAATTAATTGAACTATTAGAGAGAGCAATAATAAGAGTGAGCACATTAATATCTAAAACAAAGCATATAGAATTTCTTAATGAATTCAGATCAACATTAGAAAAAATAAAAGTTGATGCTATGCATGATAATATTCCAAAAACAGGTACGCCTAGGGGGCTTACTAAATGGCTAGGTGAATATATAAATCAAATAGATGATAAATCTTTTTTGAACCTAGTTGCTCAGATTGATGAGTTACTTGCAACTTATTATTAACCCATATTACGTATAGTGAAAGAGAGTTACTACGGATATTATGGAGAATTCATATGAATGAACTAAGTTGGACAAGTGAGACTACATAAGATTATCTTGAAAAGCAACTAAAGAAACTGGAAAGAAAATAGGTGAAAGGTGATGACCAGCTAATCAATCGCCACACTACAATATATTTTATATAATCAAAAGCAGTGAATTTGACATTATAGTCATTTCACTGCTTTAGTTCTATTGTTGCCATAGAACGCCTTACCCTTGTATGCAATATACATATGATATCTTTCTAAACTAGTAGCCAAAACAGAAATGCTCTATTCTAAATTCCATATCAATAGCCATCCAGTGAAAACCCAATAGGGTCAAAGCCTACGAAACGGTTCTAAGGTCTTCCCCCCTTTTTTTTATCGCCCTTTGGGCGAAAATTATGTATGGCATTACTTAAGAAAATTGTTGCCTATCTAAGGTTAATTCCCGATAAGGTTTACCTCTCATATAAAATATTTTAATCATTACACCTATCATAGGTATTATATGGTGTCAATCATTATTTTCCATATTTAGTTAGAGCATTTCAAATATCTTTTAAAGTTTAGTTCTTTATATAAAACAGTTGTTAAAGAATAAATAATAGTGAAATCTAACCATTTGGTTAGATTTTACTATTATTTCTATTTGAATTGGTATAATGGCATATAGGAACTAAGAACTATGAAGTTGAGCAACTATCCTACTAGTTCTATAATTTGAGAATCCAATGATCGGAGTAATGGACGACAATGGGTTTATCAGTTTACCGTAAAAAAAGATAATAATTATTGACGAGGGTGTGATGTATGGTATAACAAAAAGCGATTACAAATGTAAGGCGTTTTTGGACTTTAAAATAAAATAATGATTAGGAGATGGCAAAAAATGAAAAAGAAATACTTAAAAATGTTCGTTTCTTTAGCATTAGTTATGGTGTTAGGGATAACCAGTTATGCTGGAGATTGGGATGTTTCCACGGCCCATACATGGGCTCAACCAGAGATTGAGGAAGCTTATGCCTATGACCTTATGCCTGATAGGTTAATGGATGTTAATCTAAGCGATCAAATCACACGAGCTCAATTTGCTGCATTAGTAGTTAAGATGTATGAGACTATGACAGGTGAATCAGTCAATGAAGCTCCAGCTAACACGTTTACAGATTCCAATGATACAGATGTTTTAAAAGCCAATACCCTTGGTATTATGAAAGGGTCTAGTGGTAAGGCGAATCCAGGTAATCTAGTGACTAGGCAAGAAATGGCAGCCATGTATTATAGAACCCTAGTTAAAGTGTATGGTTATTTTGGTGAGGAGATCAAAGCAACAGATGGTATTTTAACAACTAATGATAAGAGTTTAGTGGCTAATTGGTTTATAAAAGAAGTGGATTATATTAATGAAAATAATATAATGAATGGAAGTAATGGTAATTTTAATCCTTTAGATAATGCTGGTATTGAGCAAGCAATCGTCGTTGTAAAAAGAGTGTATCAAGACGAATTGGATCTGATAAAAGGTACCAGAAAAATTGATTTATCAAAAGGGTATACCTATGCAGCTGATTCCTATGGCAAATATTTTACAGTAACCTATACTGCAAATGGTAAAAGCAATACAATAAAAGCAAATGAGTACACAAGTTTGAAAGTGATTTCAAATGATAAAGACAATAAGAAAATCTATTATACTGAAAACCATGATGATGCAATTGATGAAAATGGTGTAAAAAATTATAGCTATAATGTAGCTACGAATGAAGCAACATGCTTAGATGAATATTTGGGATACAAGGTATCGAATGCAGTGCTTATTGAAAGTAGTCAATACAAAGGTTATCTTTTAGTATATCCATTAGGAGATTCAGTTAATGTATATTCTCATGACTTAGAATTAGTATGCACACTTGAGGGAATGGTCACGACTGATAATGCCAATACAATGATTCATAATAAGCTGAATGAGCCTGATGACTATAAACAAGGTTACACAATCAATGATGATGGTCAAGGAAATATCTCAGTGACCTTTAATAACACAGGAAATACAAAAGTCATTATGGCACCTAATAAAACTCATATGAGTAACGGTAGGAAAGCAAAAGCGCTCAATGATTATTCAAAAATCTTCTTTTTAGCTGATACCTACGAGTTTATTAGTGAAAATGTCGTATCTTATTATGATTTTGAGGACGATAGATATAAACAACTTGGAGCAAGACAAAAAGATAAAATGGATTTTAAAATTATCCAATATAAAAGTAGTGAAACCAACGAAATACTTGAGTACGTAGTGGTGGATACAAATAAATCAACTTATGATGTATATACTGATGATGGTGAATTTTTCACCAATAAAGTATATGCTTTTGATGATACTACCATAAACGCAAACATAGACGCCTATCTAAACCGTGATTTTAAAATAGTTGCAGACGGGAAAATTATTGCTGATAATAAATTCAATTATGCATATACGTATACTTTGGGTAAAGAGTGGATAAGCTCAGACGACTATGTAATAGCGTTAAAAGATAAAGGCGGTCCAACATTCTATACCCGAGATCTTTATAGGTACCAAGATGATGCTGTGTATGAGTGTGATATGGAAATTCTTTCAGATGAAGAGGATAACGGTAATTCAGGCATTGTTTTTAATGTTCAAAGCATTAGTAAAGGTAATGATAATTATAGAGGTTATTATGTAGGAATAGACCTTTACAAAGATACTTTAATATTTGGAAAAGCCGATTATAATTGGCAAAGCTTAAAAGAAGTTAATATAAGTAATTATAGCATTAAAAAGGGTGATAGATTCACATTAAAAGTTGTTAAAACAGGCCGTAATATAAATGTCTTTATTGATGATCTCCATGTACTTCATACAAGCGATAGTTCCTATCCATATGGTGGTGCATTTGGTTTGAGATCGTGGAACGCAGATTGCAAATACTACAGTATTACAGCATCGCCTAGTAATTAATGTACATGGTGGAGGATGCATCAATCATGAGGTGTTCTTGGTAGTAATATTGAGTTATTTTGGGGTATAGGTTTAATAATATAGCCTAGTATACGGTTTTGTATACTAGGCTTCCATTAATTTTTATCATACTCACTCAAACTTCGCACTTCATAAATACTTGTGAAGCAAATAGGAACGTAATGGCATGTATTCTAATAGAAAAATCACACTCAAAATGGTATAATATGTTAATCATATCACTGTTTATTAAGATTTCTAATACAATACAACATCGAGTAATATCATTAGTCGAGGAGTGTGAGTATGAAAAGAATAATAGGACTAATATGCAGCTTAATTGGCTTAACATGTATGATTATATTTTTTGCAAATAAAAATGTGGATAAATTAGGATTAACAGATGAGGAGAAACGATTTATTAGTGAAAATAAGGATACAATTTTTCTTGTGGGATACTTTCCAACATCTGCAGAGAAAAAATTTTGTGAGAAACTCTGTGAGAAGATCGAAGAGGATACATCGCTAAAGTTAAGAATTTATGAGAACACATGGAATAATAGCTTGTATCTATTGGCGAATGGAAAACTGCCCATTGTCATGAACATGTGTAAAATCCCCAAGAGAGAAGAATATGCCTATTTCACAGATACATTCTTGCCAATTCCATGTGGCATTTATTCTGATCAAAATCATATCATACAGTCATTTGAAGATATAAAGAATAAAAAGATAGGTGTAGAGAAAGAAGTTGCTTTACTGGATAAATTTGTTTCAAAATTTCCAGGTTTTAAAGATTCCATTATTGTCTTTGATACATTTGAAGAAACGAGGAATGCCTATGTTCATGGTGAAATTGATGGCTTCTTAGCGTCAAAAAGTTATGATTCGGATATGAGAGGATTGTATTTTTTTCCAATTGAAAGTATAACAGCTGGCAGCAATCATGTTGGTGTCAGTCAATCAAATCCACTATTATATTCAATTATAAACAAAGAAGTCACTCGGTTGAAAGAGGAAAAATGGGATGTGCTGGTATTGGAAGTGATTACTTTCGAACTCGAGAAATCCTTTATTGAATTCAATCAAGTTGAACGTCATTATTTAGAAGAAAAAAGTTCTTTTAAGGTGGGTCTCCCAACAGAGTATTTTTTATATGGCTATGGTGAAGCCCACAATCCCCAAGGTCCTCTGCCAGAAATACTGGAAAAAATAGCTTTTATTTGCGATGTGGATTTTGTCTATGAGTTTGACACCCTTGATAATTTAAGATTAAGAAAGGATATTGATTTTTTTGTTGATTATGATGTGGGTGACCGCTTTACATCCAAGACTATTTTTGAGGATGAGATTATTATTGTTGCAAGATCCTATTATCGTTATGTGAATGAAGTCTATGACTTAGCAAATTATAATGTTGGTGTTTACGGTGTACCAAATGCAACATCCTATTTAAAAGAAAATATGCCACATATAAGTGTCATGGAGTATAAAAACATTGATGTTGCCGTTAAGAATATGAAGAAGAAAAAATTGGATTATCTTATCATACCAAGGCTATATTACGAGACTAAAAAATCCGTTAACCAATTAAGTATGAGGGGGAAAATTGAAACAAATATTAATAATTTTGTCAGCCGTGACCCATTATGTGTTGAAATCATAGACAAGTGTTTAACCATCATAGACACAGAAACCATCGTTCATAATCGGGTGGCTAAAAAGCCAAAAGCCAATGTTTCTTTTCTTATATTGTTATATATAGTAAGTACATGTTTATTCGTTATTGTATTAAGAATGCTCACACGCTGGTATAGAAAAAACTATTATTATGATAATAAGTTTGATGTATACAATATGAGATATATTACCAAGAAGTTAAAACATAAGGATGCTTATTTAGTACTCATTGAGATTTCAGATGAGGATCAAATATGGTTTCATTATGGACGAAAAGTATATGATAAGTATTTAAAGAATCTTATTGATTATATGAAGAAAGAACAAATAGCTGGACAATATATGGCTTTAATCAATAGAAAACAACTGTTGATTGTTAAAGAGAGTATTAGAGAGGTTGAGCGTCTTCAAAACCGGTTATTAGCCATACAAGGTTTGATGATAGATAAGGTAATGTTAACCTATAATTATCACCTCTGCTATGTTGATTATATGAATAAAGAAGAACTCTCAGAAGCTATGGATAAATTGCATAATGGTCTATTACTAGCGAAAAAAAGTAACCAAATGGTTTATTATACGAAGCAACAGCATAGTATTTATCTGAATAACTTAGCAAGAAATGTAGACCTGAAAAAAAAGATAGCAAGTAAAGCCATTCAACTGGTTTACAGAAAAATTATCGGCAAAGACGGACAATATTTGGGGAACTATGTTTATCCTAAGTGTAATGGATTAAGAAGAGAGTTAATCTATAAGAAGGTAAAAGATTTGAATATAGAAACGAAGCTGGATAAGGTGTTTATTGAAGAAGTTTTGAAACATGAACAATCGAAGCCTTTGTTTTTACATATAAGTGAGCGTACCTTAATCTCTGAGAATTTCTATACATGGCTGGATAGAATGATGAAAGAGGGGACGGTACTCTATTTTATCATTGATAGAACAGTTGCTTCTATCCATTGGGATTCATTAGTAAGGCATAAACAGATCGGATATGTCATTGACCGATTTGGTGAAGATATGGTTCATGATCTTCAGGTAAAATATTATGATAGTCAGTATATCATCATAGACAGACCTATATTGGAGGATATGGAAGATAATGCTGAAGTACTTGATTTTATTGCTTCATTTGCTCAGAAGAATAAGTTAAAGATCATTTCTTCAAGTCAGTATTACTCAGAGGCGGATTATTATATTGTAGAGGAGTAGTAGGATGAATGTTCTTATTATTGAAGACGATAAAAAACTATTAATGACATACAAGAGAATCGTAGAAAATAGTTTTTATGTTCAGGTAGCAAGTAATCTAATGGATGCTAGAAAAATAATGAAAAGTGAGAGTTTTGATGTGGTTCTATTGGATATTATGTTACCAGATGGCAAAGGATATCGACTGATTCCAACCATAAAGAAAAAACCTGAAACCATGGTCATTGTCGTTTCAGCACTAGAAGAGCAAACGACAAGAAGAATGGCATATGAGATGGGGGCGGACGACTATATGATTAAACCCATCACGTTATTTGAATTAGAGTATAAACTAAAAGCCATCAGCAAGAGAAGAAAAAGTGAACATTTGATTATTCAAATGGGTGATCTTATCTTAGATCTAGGTAATCTAACCCTATCTACAGCACATAGTATGATTGCGATTCAGCATTCCCAAGGTATTGTTTTAAAAATGCTATTCGATAAATACAAGGAGAATAGCATTCTTCACAAGAATGAGATTAACAATTTGGAAGTGGTACAGAAGTCAGATAATTTTCGCATTCACACATTGATGTCACGGTTAAGGAAGACTATAGAAGAATTGGAAAGCGACAAAGTATTTATAGAAAATGTATATGGTAAAGGGTATAGATTAGTGGTGATGAAATGAAAAAACGTTTATTAGCTATTAGTATCATAAGTATTATATTTAGCTTTGGATTAGATGTCTTTCAGCATAACATGTCAGAACGATTAGTTCATCATATGGAAGCTGGAAATTTTATAAATACAAAAGATTTGGATATGAGCAAAGTAACCATGTTACATTGGTTTTCTAAGGAAGTTGAGGTTTATTCTGAAGATCAAAAAAGCGTTGATTTTGTTATTTTTAATCCTTATAGGCTTTTTAACGTATACAAGAATAAAGAACATATTATACAAAATGAATCCAAAAATTATCCTAAATATCAAGGTGGAAAGTATATGTTGTTTTCCATTGATGAAATGGATTATAGCGACAATCGAGTAAGTATTTATACAGAAGTAGATAGGAATTCCTATGATACATGGAATTTAGAGAGCATGCGGTATGAAGAGGTATACTTTGCAGGAAGTCATAGAATGCTGAATAATTTTATTGTATGCAAAGAATCCATTCATATTATTGCTGTAGCCAGCCTGATAATAGCTGTAGTGGTTATGTTGTTAACCCATCAAAAAGAGTTAATGGGCATTCTATTGGCTGCTTCCACTGCTACTGTATTGTTCGATTTTAAAATTGGACTCATTTTAGTGCTGCATAGTCTATACGTTTACTCAGAAACACTTATTAAAAGAAAGCATAGAAAATTCATATTCATACCGTTGTTACTGAGTTTTGGAATGCCACTTGACTATTATGTATGGTATGCTTTTGTTCTTATGTTGATGTGCACAGTTAAGTATTATAAAAAATCCAACATAAAATGTTTGTTATCCTTGTTAGGATTAAGCGCAATAGTCGGACTGTTGAATATGGACCTGGAGTTTAGTTTGTTTAGGTTATTTTATACGGAGCTGTTTATCTTGTTCTTATCCGCGCTGTTACTGATTATAGGAATCATGAAGGGAAGAGTATATTTTTCTAAGGAGAAGATGATTCGTATTGATTTGTTAAGAGGGGTCAGTCATGATTTACGTGTTCCTTTATCCACAATAAGATTGAATATGGATATATTGGCTAAAGATGATTTTACGTCAGAAATAAACAAGGATAGGGTTATTCATACGATGAATAGTGCACTGCAGGATCTAGGTAATATGACAACTGGATTAACAGCGTATATTTCCAAGGATCATTATGTACATAGGGATTTAAGGACATCCTTTCAAGACTGTTTAGCTCACAGTTTAAATTATTTTACGAACAATGAGAAGATGATTGATATAAAGACGAAAATTTGTGAAGAAGAGATTTTTCTTCCTATAGAAAAGGTTTGGCTGAATCGATTAATCTATAATCTAGTGGATAATGCTTACAAATACACAGGAAATTATGGTGTGATTACAGTGAGCTTGTGGAAGGAAAAGAAAAGGGTTTATTTTAGTGTAGAGGATAATGGGATTGGTATAACGGATGAACAGATGCTAAAGATCATGAAACCATTTTATAAGGTGGATCAATCAAGAGGGACTTCAGGATTAGGACTTGGATTATCCATTATTCAATCCATCGTGAATCAGCTTGATGGTGACATCCATATACAGTCTGTAGAAGGTGAAGGAACGAAGGTCATAATCAAAATCTAACTTATTGGTAAGCATTTGATTTTGGTTCTATTAGGTGTGTTATACTAAGGTCAAAATGAACCTGGAGGGTGTATATGAGAAAATTAATATATGGGATTTTGACTTTATTATTGGTGGTGACAGGGTGTAGTTCCAATGATAGTAAAAAAACAGAAGAAGTTTTAAGGGCAGAAAATAGAGCTGCAATGGAAGCGGAGCAGAAGGCGAAAGAAGAAATGAAAGCCGAGCTGGAAGACAAAAAACAAGAGGAGCAAACAGAAGAGGAGAAGAAAGTTGATGATATTACTATTACTGATAAAGAATCCGTCATGGACTTTATATTTCAACAATTTGATGTAAGCGACAGTTATTCTAAGGAGAGAGGAATGAATGAACTGACATTTACATATGAAGATTTTAATGAAGATGGAAAAGAGGATGTCGTTGTTTATTCGCCAAACAAAGATGGTTTTTATGACATTGCTTTTGTAACGGTTACAGAAAATGGATATGAACTTATTGATGAATTTGAAGAGTATTCAAAAAATGAGCAAAGTATTGTCAAGGAAGGTAATTTTATCATCTTTAGAGGTGCAGGTGGAGGTACAGGCGTTTATAAGAAGTTCTTGAAAATCTACAGATATGTTGATGGAGAAATTGCATTTACAGGGGTGGCTCTCGATTTAGAAGGACATGACACCATAGCTCATGATGATTATCCAAATGGTAAACCAATAGAGATATCAAGTGAGCTGATTGACAGGTCAGGTAAATTTAATAACGGTGAAGATATATGGTTTGCCTTTGATTATACGTATATGGAAACGGATATTGATGGTAAATTGCTATTAAAGACATGCGATGGGTATTATTATAATAATGAAACGAACGCATATGAAGTGCAACAACTAGAATCTAAGTTCGTTACAAAAGATGCAGCTAACGAAGCTCTAGTATCTGATGGGAGATATGAGCTTGAACAGTTGATGAGTGTAGAGAAATTAGAAGAGTTTAAGGTTGTAGAGGTGTCCTATATAAAAATGGGCGAGTTCTCTTTGATACTAGAAGGGGAAATTACCCAGAAGGGAAGAATTAGGTTTGATGGTTTGTATCAAATGTATTGTTTCACTTCAGATGAAGCATTTTTAGATTATCCCATTAGAATTGATGATGAGTTGACTATAAGTACGCATATTAGATTTAGTTGTTTTGATCAGAAGTGGATTAAAGAATTACCTCAATCAGCCCATGAATCACTAAAAGAAAATGGAGAATTGGAAATTGCTTGTACGATTAATAAGATAGAAATACATGGTGCATGGGGAACTTCAGGAAGCACGTCTATCGAAATTAGCAATATAGACATTTTATCAAATACGACATCCGATCAGAGTGAATTGGAAAACAACTTGTCTAGGTTTACAAATGAAACACTGTTTTCTTTAGATGAGGAGATGTACATGGATTATTCCAAATACCAGTTAGTGGTCGTTCCACAACAGGAGAGTATTAATGATGATAAGCTAGGAAATAGAACGGTACAGCTTACTGATTCTGGTAATGAATTTCCAAGTCGAATTGCTATTCTAGGTGGTATGATGGCATTAGAAATTACTTACCATGAAAATCCTTTGGTTGAAGGAAGCGAAACGAAGACGGTTAAACTTGAACAGATTAAAGATGAGATTATTACAGTGATGTCAAAGATGCCTTATGATTAATCTTATATTGAAGTGAAAGGTCTTTATCCGGATCTTCCGGTATCAACAGGAGAGTTTTCATTGTCTCTGGATAGTGTAAGAGATAATACGTCTTATGAGATTTTTATGCTGGAATTAAGGTGAAGTTGAGATTTTGATTTTTATGGATGGTCGAACCCAAGAATAAAATTTTTAGTAAATGATAAATGTGTCTTTACAGCAAATTGTCTAGACACATTTATCTTTTGTCTTGATTTTAATTGATACATGCAAAAACATGTATTAATATGGCTAGTCTATTTCTTTTTAAAAGGAATCCAGATTTCACAAATATACTCATCAGATTTGTATCTCCAGGTCTGTATACTTCCATTGAGTAATTCATAGATTTTTCATATCCGCTAGATGGTAGTCATACTCCATAATCCTTGTTGTTAAAGCTCACATAGTTTGTTAAATTTAAGTTGTCCGATTCTTGACAGAAGACAAAAGATATATTAGAATCGTTTAATGATAAGTATTCAAATATAAACAATAAAGAAACAATCGAAAAATTTGGATTTAAGGTTCTTGGAGTTCTTACAAGGGCCTTTTCCTAAGTTAATGAAGGAGGAAATTATGAGACTAAAGAGTGAAAGAATTTTGTTGAGAAAAATGGAAGAGAAAGACATTGAATATTACAACAAATGGAGTAATGATTTTGATGTAGTAGAAAACACATATTTAAATCTTGATGCGATGTCTATAGATGATACAAAGCAGTTTTTTCATAGAATAAGTACAAGTACTAATGCTAAAACATTTATTATTGAATCTATTACGGATTCAACACCTATAGGTATTACATCTCTAATTTCAATCGATTCATATAACCGCAATGCTGAATTTATAATAGATATTGGCGATAAGTCATTTTGGGGAAAAGGTATCGGTCGAGAAGCGACGACTATGATTTTAGATTATGCATTTAAAGAACTAAATCTTCATAGAATATATCTTCGAGTTTTTACATTTAATGAGAGAGCAATAAATTTATATAGAACAATTGGCTTTATTGAAGAAGGCGTAGCAAGAGAAGCATTATTTCGCTTCGGGAAGTGGCATGGTATAGTTTCAATGAGTATTCTTCAAGAAGAGTATCTTAGAAAGGTTCTATCTAAGGCATGAAAAAATCAATTGACTATATAAAAGTTATAAATAAAAAATATCCTAATATAAAGGTAGCGAATAGTAGATTTATTGAAGAGGGACAGAATAACATTATTTTAGTAGTTAATGATGCTGTTATTTTTAGGTTTCCAAGAAATGAAGTGAATAGAGCAACGCTAGAGGATGAGTATAAAATTTTAATGAAGTTAGGGGAGAGTTTGCCTCTTAACATACCTAACCCACAATATAGTTTTATTGGAAAAGATATAAATAATACTTTTATTGGATATCCCTTGATTCGCGGATTAGTTATGAAGAAAGATGTTTTTGCAAAAGCGCAGAATAAGGAAAAATTAGCAGACCAATTAGCATTATTTTTGAAAAAACTACATTCAGAGCAGATACTAAAACAAGTAGATTCATTATTTTACTCAGTTGATGTAAGAAAGAAATGGTTAGATTTATATGATAGGATAAAGGAGAAATTATTTTTTTACATGAAGGAAGATGCTGTGAAGAATGTTACTCATGATTTTGAAGTAATTTTTAGTGCATTAAGCAAAAGCAGTTTTAAGAACACCCTAGTTCATGGAGATTTTGGGCCAAGCAATATCATTGTAAATGAAAGATTAGATGCGATAAATGGAATAATAGATTTTGGGTCTGCTCATATCGGTGACCCAGCAGGTGATATAGCATCATTAATTGGTCCATTTGGATATGGCTTAGAATTTGTCAATCTTATGAAAAATGGATATTCAAGTATTGGAGATTACTTAGAGAGAGCACAAGCATATACGCATACATTTGCGCTTCAGGAAGCTTTGTATGGAATTGAAAATGATGATAAACGAGCTTTTGAAGCAGGAATTAAAGAGTACCGTTTTTAGCTACAAATTCAATATAGAAAAAGGTTTGCTGCAACTGGGGGAGTGTGTAATTTGAAAGGCCCTGTAATTTAGAGCTACCCCCATATATCCATGATTCTAATCTCGTAAAATCTCCTTCCTGGCATTGTTATTTAGGTTACAGCCAGGTTGGATTAGGAGATTTTTTACACACTTTTTATGACAGTCTCGGCAATTACTTTTTTAATTTTACCAGCAAAAACATCGGCGTACTAAATTTATCATCTTTCCGATTAGTGTTTTTATTATCAAGTATGGGTTCACTCAGTAACTCTAACTTAAACCCTGCTTTTATCATATAATTGATTGTTTTACTCAAAGTCTTATGCCAAAATGTTATTGGTTTTCCGAAGAATTGACTTAATGACTCGGTATATGCTCCTTCGCTAAAATAATCTTCCCGTGTGAAACAAGGATGTAATATTGATATCACACATTCACCACCTGGTTTTAATACACGATATAATTCTTTCATAGCAGATTGCAAGTCTTCGAATGCTATTAAGCACATAGTAGAAATAGCTAAATCAAAATATTCATTTTCAATCCCCTCAAGATAACAAGCATCTTTAACATAGTATTGAATATCATAGGTTGCTTTACGTTTTATAGCTTCATTGATTAATTCTTGGGAATAGTCAACGCCCACAACACATGCACCTTTTTCTGCTAGTAATCTAGAGTATCCACCTTCACCACAGCCTATATCAATCAATTTTTTTCCTTTAACTTTACCAAGCATCTTTAAGGTTTCAGGTATTAAAATATTTTTTCTATAGTGATTGATTTCTACACAATCAATCCACTCTTTTGAAGCATTGTCCCATTCATTTGAGATGTTTTTCATATATTACCTCCTATGTATTGTGCATTAATAAAAAAGACACCTGTATTAAACTTTTTTTCTAACTGGCTATATATTAGCATTAAAATCTAGTTATTATGAGCTTTATTTCGAACATACCACATGATATAATAATACAAAACTTTTCAAAAAAGGAGTATTTACAAATGAATCGTATTGGATTTTGTTTATCTGGTATATTATCGCTTTTAGGGTTCATAACATTGATAGTAACGACTTTCACAGCTAGCCTTTTACCAGCCCTTGGTCAGATTAATTCCGTTCCCCATTTTTCAACAACTAATTCTTTGGCAATAGGTGCAATTATTATAGGTTTAATCTTATGTATATTTCTCTACAAGAGATCTCAACAAAATGAATGATATCAAATAATTATCAATACCACAATTCATTATAAAAAACTAAGTTTAACATTTTAGTGATTGTACTTTCATTTAACACTTACAAGTGACTGAAAATATCTTATCTCCATTCGTCATTTTTTCAATATATTACATATCCTCCTTTTTTACTAATTATATTCTTATCTGCAACCTATGTAAATGCTGGAAGTAACATTCATATAATTAGTTTGAAGCCTAAAAGATAATTTTAAGCTGATTCAATCATCGCCAAATTTTTAGTAAAGGATAAATGTGTCTGTACAGCAAATTGTCTAGACACATTTATCTTCTGTCTTAATTTTAATTGTATACATGCAAAAAAGTATTAATATGGCTACTTATTTCTTTTTAACATGAATCCAGATTTCACAAATATACTCATCAGATTTTGTATCTCCAGGTCCGTATACTTCCATTGAGTAATTCATGGATTTTTCATATCCGCTAGACGGTAGCCATTCTCCATAAATCCTTGTTGTTAAAGCTCCAATAGGGTGAACATCTTGATTTAATGTCCCTTTTGCCTTAAAAACGGCCCAAGTACTTTCAGGAATTTCAAAAGGTGTTAGTTCTGGATACTCATCACCTGCATCTTCTGCACCAATGGATAAAACAGTATCACCATTATCTAAAGTTTACGTAACCCCCATTTGCCAGAAAGGCTGACGATAAAGCTTATACCGATCGCGGATAACTTTATTCATGCCAAAGTTAAGAAAGTACTCCCAAAACAACCACAATTCATCCATTTGTTTTTTCCAGTTTTCAGCATCTTTGTTAGCTGTCCATTTCCCAAAATTCTTGACAACGCCAACACCTTTGATAATACCTTTTTCTTCAATGCGATATTCCATATCAACATCTCCTTTAACTGAAATATAAAAGGTGATACGAGGGTACAATCTTAGTTTAACACCTAAAGAGCGCGCTTCTTTTGGTGATACACCCTGCATTTGACGAAAAGCTCGAGAGAAGGACTCAGGTGAAGTGTAACCATACTTCAAAGCAATATCTATTACTTTTACTTTACCTGTTTGAAGTTCGATAGCTGCACAAGACAGCCGCCTGTTACGAATATATTCTGATAAAGATATACCAACAACATAGGAAAATATTCTACCAAATTGATAGATATCACAACATACAATTTTTGCTACATCACTAAAGTCAAAGTCTTCGGTGATATGCTCTTCAATATAATCTATTACCTTTGTCATCCTATTTAGAAAGTCCATCATAATCCCCCTTTGCATATAGTATCTCAAAGTATTGATACATTTACCTTGCATTATTTGAACAAATATGTAAGAAATAAATGTAACATTATATTATCAATCCACTATTTATTTTAAAGAAACTATACTTAGCTGTTTTAGTGATTATGCTTTTATTTTATAAGTGATATCAATAAACTAAATAGCTATCCACATCAATTAAGTACATAATCCTCATTTAATAGATCACTATTAAAAAAAGTAATGGATTAACAAATAGCTATTCCATTACTTTTAAATTTAACATAAACTAATGTTTCTATTTACTTATAACGAAACCCACCACCTAAGGCATTTCCTTATAAATCTCATTCCCCTCACCATCAATATACAAGTTATTATTATTTTGAATATAACTTTCCTCATAATGAATTTCTGTTTCACCTTGTCCTGAAATGACTTCAATAGGTACATAGGCTGGTATATTCACTTGTTTTAGATTCTTTGAAAGGACTTCTACAACACGTCCCTCATCTGAAATAGCTTCATAATCAAAGATGCCTTGATCATCAAAAAAGAGTCCCCAACCATCATATGAGCCTTCTTTAAAACCACCGATATAACTCATTGCACCATTATAGTAACAAGTACCAAATCCATGTTTTTTATTGTATTTCCATTCACCAATATATACTATATTACCTTCTTTGTCATATTGTTTACCTGTACCATGAAGGTCATCACCATCCCATTCGCCTTCATATGTAAAACCATATTTTTGATCCGGATCCACATACCAGATACCATACCCATACCATTCATTATCCTGCCAGCCGCCTTCGTAGACCAGTTGTCCATCATCAAGGAGTTTTCCAGTCCCATGCCGTTTTCCGTTCTTCCATTCACCATCATAGATTAACTTTCCACGAACATAATATTTACCAGAACCATGCCGTTTCCCATCCTGCCATTGGCCATCATATTCGAGTTCGTCTAATAGATAACTTTTACCATAGCCATGGTATTTGCCTTCTTTCCATTGCCCATCATACTTCAGTTGTCCTTGGTCCCGATAAGCCTTTCCAACACCATGATACATATCATTTAATAGTTCACCTTCATATTTTAGGTTACCACCTGACCAATATAAAACCTCTTTGCTAACGGTATCATTATCGCTAGAGTCTTTTTGCTCTGCGGATTCTTTCAATGCATTCAGTTCCTTATTAACCTCTCTTAAATCTTCTTCTAGGCTTTCGATCTTTTTCTCTAATAATCGATTTTCTTCCATTAAAGAAGCGTATGGTGTGTTATTCGTATTTTGCTCATGTTGTAAAATAACGGTTCTTGTTTGGTTATCCCAATCAACAGAAACACCAATAGCCTCAGCTAATTGCCTTACGGGAAGGTAAGTTCGATTGTTATAAATAATAGGCGCTAATATGGTGCCATCTTCTTCCTTTGCTACGAATGTCTGCTTATTAAGGCTCATGTTGATGGCATGATCTTGTATGGCTTGTATCTCTTTTTGGGTTGATGATGCATGACTCATGTTCATGACCGTCAATACGAGAACCAATGATAGTAGAATTTTTACTCGATTATTTTTCATGACAAATCTCCCTTTTCATATGTGATGTTCTATTGATACTGCAAGCAATTTTAATCATCTTTGTTTCATAAACATAAAACAAAAGATAATTATGATTGAAAAATGCAATACATACCATATGAAAAGTATATCAGACAATCGATAGATTGACAATTTAACCATCGACTTTTTATAACATTATCAAACAAAATAATGAATCAATGAATCACTTATAAATCCTCCGTACATTTAGCCACTTCAAACCAAAAACAAATCCCATTAGGATTCAGTTCGACCCCATAACCATTACCAAGTGCTTCTTGGATAGCCTTAACAATGGATAGTCCAAGGCCATGACCTCCTAATGCTCTTGTACGGGCTTTATCCAGCTTATAAAAACTATCCCACAATTTATCCAATTCTTCCTCTGGAATGGAAGTACAAGAGTTATACACTTCTATACGCACATGATGTTCCCTATCTACCATACGTATCTTGATCATTTTCTGGTCATCCACATATTGAATCGCATTATTGATGTAATTGGTCAAGACTTGTTCCACTTTTAGCCTATCCGTATGCACACCTATGGGCTGATTAAGGGGGAGGAACGATACATGTAGATGATGATCTTCAAAATGCTGATGATATTTATCCACAATGTAGTGTACCAAATCCACAATATCAAAGTCCGTTTCATGAATCTTAATATCACCAAATTCAATTTGATTCACACTTAATAAGGTTTGAACCAACTGGTTCATCTTATTGGCTTCATCTACAATCACATCACAGTAAAAATCCGTTCGATTATGGTTCTTAGCCACATTTAATTTGAGCCCCTCTGCATAACCTTGTAATAGAGCAATGGGTGTCTTTAACTCATGAGATACATTGCTTAGCAGTTGTTTTCTTTTTTCATCGATTTTAATACGCTTTTTCACTTCCTTTTGAAGCTCGTTATTACTGTGATTAAGGGAATGAATGGTATCTCTAAGTTCAATGGACATGTCATTGATACTCTGGGCTAACTGGCCTAACTCATCTTTGGAACGTACTTGACAAGCGGTGCCAAAATGCAGATGTTTAAGGGCAGTGGTGGTTCGATTCATATCCAATATAGGCTTGGTAAAATGCTGAGATAAAACATAAGCAATGAACATACCAATCACAAACAATAAGATACCAATAATCAGGGTGAATTGGTTAGCAAGATCAATACTATGATTAATGGCCATTAATGGCATACTGATTTTAATACGGTTGCTATTATCAAGTGTACCAACGATTTGTAGAAATCTCGTTTTTCGCTCATCTTCTGACCATACCCAGTTAATCTGTTGGTTAATGGGTTTTTCTTGCACGATGACATAAGGCTTTGGTGGTGGGGGGGTTAGCTTAGGTTCTATCAAGGTGTCATCTAAAAAATTGAATTTAGTTGAATATAAAACGCCGGTGTTATCTTTAATAATAATATTCACATGGGACTTGTTTTCTATATCGCCTAACACATCATATGACGCAGAATATCCGTCAGCATCAATAGCGTTAATGACGTCATAATGTTTTAATAATTGTTTCTTTTGCTTTTGTATATAGAAAGGCTTAAGTAAAAATGTATTGGCTAAGATTAACAAACCAATGAGAAGGACAATTAAGGAGCCAATCTGTAAAAACAATTTTTTCTTAATGGAGTTCATGGGCATTCACCTCGAATTTATAGCCATAGCCTCTGACAGTCTTGATATGGTCGCCGCCGTTAAGCATTTTGGTACGTAATCGGTTGATGTGGGTATCCACTGTTCGGTCTGTACCATCATAATCATATCCCCATACATGATCTAATAGACTGTCTCTGGTCATCACCCGACCTTCATTTTCCATCAAGAAGGTGAGTATTTTATACTCGGTATGACTCAGATTGATAAGCACACCATCCACAGACACAGCATGTTTCTGCAAATCAATGGTGATGACACCTCTTATAAGTACATCTTTTTTATAGTGAGGATAGGTGCGATTATAGAGAGCATTAACCCTAGCCACAAAGATAGAGGGACTAAAGGGTTTCGTAATGTATTCATCAGCACCTGCTGTAAAACCTACTAATTCGTCGGGCTCAGTATCTTTTGCAGTAACCATAATAATGGGTACATGGCTTGTTTTTCTGATTTCACGACAGACCTGCCAGCCATCATAATAAGGCATCATCACATCTAGAATGACCATCTCTATATCCGGTGTTTTTCTAAAAATATCCAAGGCTTCCTTTCCATCTTTTGCTTCCAGAACCGTGTAGCCCTCTAAAATGAGAAAATCAGCGATTAAGATGCGAAGACGAAGCTCATCATCTGCTATTAATATTTTTTTATGCATGCCATCACCTTTTTCTAATCTATTTAATGCATGATTTCTGTTCTTTATTATGTCATAGGATTGTCACAATTATATCACGGTTATTCATATTTTAACACAAAGTTGTGATATAGCTGTGACATTGACTATGTAAAGTTAATGTAAAGTTAATGTTAAGGAAGGTGATTCACATGTTGAACAAAAGGCATGAGCTAAAATACACCGTTTCGCCTTTGGACTATAAAATCCTATCAGAACGTATGAAGAAAGTGTTACAGCGGGATCGGCATTGTCCTGAAGAGGGTTATCAAATAACCAGTTTATATTATGACGATCCAGTGAATACGGCATATGTTCAAAAGGTAAACGGTGAAGCCATCAGGCATAAATACAGAATAAGGTATTACGGTAACGATTATGGCTTTATTAGACTTGAGAAGAAATCCAAAATACATCAAATGACCATGAAAGAATCGGTGCCACTGACAAAAGAAGAAGTAGAGCGTATTCTAGCCAATGACTATGCTTTTCTTGTACAGAAGGAACAGTCACTTTATCAGGCATTCTACTTGGCTTTGAGTCATGGCTTATGTAAACCAAAAGTGATTGTTCGGTATACGAGAAAAGCTTACACACATCCTGTTGGGGATCTCCGCATCACCTTTGACCGGGATATAAGAACATCCAATATGGACACTCATCTATTTAACGAACAGGCTTTCTTTGTACCAGCAATAGAGGACCAGCAAGTGATTGTAGAGATAAAATTCAATCATGTGATACCGGATTTTATACAAGGCTTAATACAGATGGGGCATGTACCGCAAACAGCTGCCTCAAAATATGTCATGGCAAGGAAATACAATTATCAATTTTAAATTAGGAGGAATCAATGATGACAACTTTTCAAGATATTTTAAAAGACAGTTTCTTACAAAACAGTTCCAACATCACAGCCGTATCCATTGGGTTAACGTTACTCTTAGCTTTTGTGGTAGGGGTTTTTATATTTAACATCTATAAAAAAACGTATCAAAGTGTGGTCTACACCAAAAGTTTTAATATTTCTTTAATCATGATGACCATGGTCACATCACTGGTGATCCTAGCCGTAACATCCAACGTGGTTTTATCCCTTGGTATGGTTGGTGCACTCAGTATTGTACGTTTTCGTAGCGCAGTCAAAGACCCTATGGACATTGTGTTTATGTTCTGGTCCATTGCAGCAGGTATTATTATTGGAGCAGGGTTCTACATGTTAGGTATAGTGGGTTCGTTGGTTCTTGGCATCATTCTCTATGTGATGTCCCGTCAAACAAAGCAAGAGACACCCTATATGTTATTAGTCAATATGGCAGATGGATTAGCCGAAAAACAAGTATTAGACCGTATTAAGTCAGGGACAGATAAATACCTTGTAAGGTCCAAAACAGTTCAGTCTTCGGGTATGGAATTAACTATTGAAGTACGTGTCAAAGAGGACGAATTGTCTTTTGTTAATGATTTACTGAAAATAGAACAAGTATCCGGTGCTATGTTGGTAAGCAGTAACGAGTTTTCAAGTTAAAGTGGGGTGATGATATGAAGGGAAGAAACATAATACCCATAATCCTGTCTGCCATTGCTATCATCATGTTATTACTTATCGTAGATGCTGTTACAGTGAGCAGTCAGTTGATAGACACCAATAACAACCTCATTGATCAAGAGGTGTTTCCACATGACCGTGTCATTGATGTTAAGATTACCATAGATGAAGAAGACTATACGTACATGGTTGAGCATGCCATGGAAGAAGAATATGTGGTAGCGGATATTGATTATAACGGGTATCAGTATCAAGATGTAGGCATTAGGCCAAAGGGTAATTCCAGTCTGAAACATGTAGCCTCTTCTAACGATGAGACCAAACGGTTTAGCTTAAAAGTTAATTTTGACTATTATGTAGATGAGCAGAATCTCTATGGCATAAGTAAGATTAATTTGAACAATATATTCAGTGATCCATCCATGATGGCAGAATATCTTAGTTATGACATGTTAGACACACTAGGTGCAGAGGCATCAAGAACCACTTACGCTGCCCTTTATATTAATGATGTCTATTTTGGCTTGTACTTAGCCGTTGAACAGGTGGATGAGAGTTTTTTAGAAGATCGGTTTGGGAATGCTACTGGTGAATTGTATAAGCCAGAAATGGGTGCAGGAAGTGACCTGAAATATATATCCGATGATCCTGATGACTATAGCTTAGAGGTCGAAAATGGTGTATCTACCAATGATAAAGCAATCATTAACTTCATGAAGGTCATCCAAGAAGGTAGTGACCTAGAAACGGTGTTACATGTGGACAGTTTTCTCAAGTACCTAGCTGTAAGTACCGTAACAGTACATTTGGACGCTTACCAAGGGGGCATGTATCATAACTATTATCTGTATCATCATAATGGGCGCTTCGAATGGATTACTTGGGATTTGAATATGTCATTTAACGGCTTCCCAAAAGGTGGCACGGATGAACAAGCAGTAGCTTTCTTAATTGATGAGCCTGTTTCAGGTGCCATGGATAACTACCCGTTGATTAAGGCTATATTTGACAATGAAGCCTATATGGAAAGGTATCATGGTTATATAACTACCTTATTGAACGATTACTTGGATGAACATACCATTACCAACAAAGTAACAAACACCTATGAGATGATCAAAGAGTATGTAAGAACAGACACAACAGCTTTCTATACCTTTGAGGAATTTGAGGAAGCCGTTTTTAGTGATACAGACTTAGTGAATTATGGCTTATTGGATTTTATCGACAAGCGTGTCAGTAACGTACGGCAACAATTGGATGGAACCATACCAAGTACCAATAATGGTCAGGGCAATGCAGGAGGAAAGAACAACAGAGGTGGCAAAGCAGGTGGGCCGCCAATGGGTCAAGATGGTCAGGGTAAACCACTTATGGGACAGAGGCAAGATGGCGAAAATCCTCAAGCAGATGCAGATGGTAATCCCATGAAGAACCGTGGGAATAAAGCCATGAAACCTAATATGCAAGATGGAAGTATACCAGAAGATATGAAAACAGATAGAATGCAACAGGGTATGAACCCAGACAAAATGCAAGAGGGTATGGACCCTAATAGAATGCCAGAAGGTAGAAGTCCTCAGGATATGAAAAATAAGTTTCCAGAGGGTATGCCAGGTAACATGCATGAACAAGAAGAAGCAATGGATGAAACTACGTTTTTTGTGAATCTTGGTCTTATATGTGCGGGTATACTAGGTATGTTTATATTCATTAGGATTATAAAAAAGAAATAAGTCAATCTATAGATCAGGAGAGCACATATAAAAAGTCATAAAGATATAAGTGTTTCTATAAACATATTGGTAATAAAATTGCCAATATGTTTTTTATTTGTAAATTTTAACAGAAAAACACACAAAAATAATTTGATTTAGATTAGACAAAAATATTAAAATTAATAAAAATAATATCATAAATAAATAGAAAATAAAAATAAAAACTATTTGACTATTAATATTAACCTATGTATAATTTAGATGCATGCATATTTAAGGAATTGTTTGAAAAGTAAGTACATATTTTCATCAAATTTTAATCCTTATAAGGAAATTAATCTATGAAAGGAGGATTAACCATGGCTAAGAATCCATTTGATTTAGAAGTTCAAGTTAACAAAGTTAATGGAACAGCATCATTTGGTCTTTATACATCTGATTGCTATACATCAAGTTGTTACACTTCCAGTTGTTATACCTCAACTTGTTATACATCTGATTGCTATACAGGACAAAACATGTGTGGATATACCCATACTTCAAGTTGTTAATCCATTTAAAAACATCAAAAAACATCTTAATGGTGTTTTTTGATGTTTCACATATACCAGCAAAATAAAAACACATACATTATTTTCATAAGTTGAAAGGAGTATACCATGGCTACAGAAAGTATATTTAGGGTTCTTGATTTTTTTATACTGCGAACCCCCATTCTACCCATCGATGTTTTTGAACAAGAACTCACCGCTTTCAAAGGGTCAATTTTGGAAGTATTACAGAAACAGATGCAAAACCCCGTGATTCGGGAAGCGATAGCCGTTTCAAGTATATCCCTTCTTGATGCCTTAACACACCTTTCAGTTGATAGTCCCAAAAGAAAGCGGGAACAAGTGACAAAAGCATTTTTACGCTATCTCATTAGAATGTCTACAAGGCCAACACCTTTTGGTTTATTTTCTGGCGTGACGTATGGTGAATATGGTGATGCATATAGAGTCACCTTGAAATCTTCAGCATACCATAAGAAACGGACCCGTCCAGATATGGATTGGATCTTTAAAATTATCGCACAATTGGAGGGTGATCCTAAGATCATTTCACAGTTATCGGTCTTGGGGAATACCATGGCTTATGAAGTGGGAAATAGGACATACATTCCATATCTCACACATTTAGGTCATGTACGAGAAAGTGGCGCACATTTTGAAATGGAATCCACATCTGTGCGCACAACCTCTGCAGTAAAGGAAGCTCTTAATCTTGCCAAGACGCCTCAGACCTTTCATGCATTGGTGTCCAGGTTATATGATGATTACCCCGATACGTCACATGAGCAAATAAACCAATTTGTCTATCAGCTCTTTCAACAAGAGCTTATTATGTCCAACTTAAGACCACCCCTATTAGATAGTAACCCATTACAATACTTACTAGAACGTATGGCATCTTTACAAGGGGTAGAAGAACTAAAGTCTCAGCTAGAAGAAATTTCTCAGATGATAAAGAGGTATGATGAGATGGAGCTGGGAGAAGGCGAAGGATTATATCGCCAGCTTATACATAAGATGCAGCAAGTGGCTGATTGTAAGAATTATGTACAAGTTGATCTGAGAGTCCAAACAGATGATGTGATGTTACCGACTTCCGTTAAGAAAGAAGTGGAGAAGGTGGCAGGAGTATTGTGGAGAATGAGTCCACACCAATTGGGATTATCCCATATGCAAGGATATCGTCATGATTTTATTAACACATATGGTATGGCAAGAGAAGTGCCACTATTGACGTTATTGAATGAAGACATTGGATTAGGGGCACCCGCTACTTATGAATATCCTCCTTCCAAGCGGGAAATGACACAAGATAATAGAGCTTTTCAACAACGTAAGCATTATTTGTTATCACAATGGTTAACTCAAGTCCTATTAAGAGGAGAACAGGAACTTGTTCTTGATGAGGATAAAATAGCAGCAATAGAAGAAACAGTTGATGACCGTCATGCACCTCGTTCTTTTGAATTATTTTTTTCATTGACAGCGGATTCAAAAGAAGCTGTAGAGGCAGGTGACTATCAGTTGTTAACGGGTGCAACAGCTCTTTCTTATGGTGCGGGCAGGTCCATTGGACGGTTTACAGATATGATGGATAGTGAGTTTACTGCTCATCTTAAAGAGATTGATACATTAGAACAAAAATTGTGTGATGATGTCATATTGGCTGAGATTGTTTATTTACCCATTGAAGGTAGAGCTGCCAATGTGGTATTAACCTACGATAATCGTCATTATCAGATTGTCATGGGTACAACATCTTCCAAGGCATCTGAACAGACCATCTCTTTGGATGACTTGGTTGTGGGTGTTGATGAACAGGGATTTTACCTGCGCTCATTGAAACATAATAAAGAAGTAATCGCTGTTTCAAATCATATGTTTAATGCCTCTCGTTCACCAAACTGCTATCGATTTATACGAGAATTATCCCAAGAGCGCCAAAGAAACATTGAACAGTTTCATTGGGGGGAGCTAAACACCCTGCCTTTTCTTCCACGTATTCGGTATGGTCGTTGTGTTTTATCAGCAGCAAGATGGATGCTTAATGAAGAAACGTTGGAATACAAAGTCAATATGAGTCAAGAAGAATGGACAAATAAATTTCAGACCTATAGAAGGGAATGGAAGCTTCCCCGCTATGTCTACTTAACACAGACAGATAATCGATTATTGCTAGACTTAGATGAGGATGAACACGTGGACGAAATACGACGTGAGTTTTGTAAACTTGGGTTTGGACAAGGTATTGTATTAACCGAGATAGGGCATGCATTAGATGCATTACCAGAAACAGGTGATGGCAGACACTATATGGAGTTTGTGTTTCCTGTGATCAATAACATGGCCCATGGTCGAAAACCCATACCTAAAAAGCATGCCCAGGCAGTAAGCCATCCACAACGTTATAAACTACCAGGAAGTGAATGGTTATATGTGAAATGGTATGGTACTGGTAAGCGTTTTGAGGAGTTTTTGGGTGGACAGCTAAGAGAATTCTGCCTTATGGCACAACAACGTCAATGGGTAAAATCAAGTTTCTTTATACGATATGCAGATCCTGAACAGCATATAAGATTACGTTTTTTAGGTGAACCTCAACAGCTAATGGGTACGTTCATGCCCCAATTGCATCAGTTTGCCAGCAAATGTTTACAAGAGGGTATGCTCTCTCAGATAATGATCGACACCTATGACCCTGAAATTGAACGCTATGGAGGTCCTGAATGCATGGGCATGGCACATCAGTGGTTTTGCATGGATAGCAGCATAATTATGGAGTGGCTTCGATTAAAAGAACAAGGTCTTTTGCCTATCCATAAAGATATGTTAGTCGTCATTAGTGTCATTGATATCATGGAACAATTTGGTATAAGCTTTGATGAACAGCTAGCTTTTCTGGATGAAATGGTTAACTATAAAGCCTATCTTGATGTGTTTCGATCACAGCGTTCACTCTATATGAAGCTGGCGGATGCTCGAAACGCATTTGAGGGGCTGAAAAGTCATAAAGCAGGAGAAGTGCTTATACCAGCATTTCAGGCAAGGCGCACCCTATTACATGACTATGGTGTGCAATTAGCCCAGAAAGAAAACAGCCAAACGTATTATGTGAAGCGCCTTAATGCCATGCATAGTCTTATACACCTGCATATTAACCGCTTATATGGCATTGATAGAGAGGATGAAATAAGAGTGCTTACCTTAGCCCGTCATACATTACACAATTTAGTTTACTTACGTGGGAGGTGAAAATAATGGCTATTCGTAAAGAAGAAGAATCAAGCATCATGTCTGTTGCCAATATCATCAAATCATTTCGTTATTGGCCCCGTATTATGCGGTTGCTTTGGGCAACAAATGCAAAGGGTTTAGTGGCCATCATGGTATTGAACCTGTTTCACGGTGTTTCACCAATCATTGTCTTGATTCTAACAAAGAACTTGATTAATGCCATTACATATTCATGGAATACAGGTTTTAATGTCGTTCTATGGGCATTTGGAGGGTTGGTTGGATTTACCCTTTTAAGTCAATTATTGAGTTTAGCTCAGAGTTACCTAGAGAGCTTATTCAAAGTATTGTTGATGAATAGAATTAATCGATTGATCATGGAAAAATCCATATCTCTATCATTGAAGGATTTTGAGAATGCAGGTGTACAAGATGCCCTTAAGCTTGCACAGAATGAGGCAGGTCATCGGCCCTATCAAATCATGCAACAGATGTTAGCGCTCATTAGTGGTGTCGTTACACTATTTTCAGCAGCTGGTATCCTGATTGTTTTTAGATGGTGGATGGCATTTATATTGCTTATTATTCCTTTTACATCTTTTTATTCTTTTCTAAGGATTGGTCAACAAGAATTTTTACTTCAATTCAAACGCATTCCTAAGATGAGAAAGGCATGGTATTACTCTTTTTTGATGACAAATGATAAAAACTTTAAAGAAGTGAAGCTGTATCAATTGGGGAAATATTTGCTTGGATGCTACAACAAACTCTTTAGAGGCTTTTATTGTGAAGATAAACACATTGCTAAAAAAAGGTTAAACGTGGGTATTCTCTTTCAATTCATTAATCTTATGGTGAATGGTTTAATGATGTTCGTTGTGCTAAGGGCTGCTTTTTTTCAAGAGATAGAAATAGGTACGGTGGTAGCATTAACACAAACCATAACCATGACACAAAGTAATTCACAATCACTTATTTCTGGCATACTTTCATTATGTCAGCATAACCTGTATCTAAAACAGCTTTTTGTCTTTCTAGATTTAAAGGTGAAGAAAGTGGTGAAAGAAAAGTGCGTGGATGTTCCAGCTATTGAGACCATTGAATTTAAAAATGTATCCTTTCAATATCCTGATAATCCCAACTATGCCCTTCGTCATGTCAGCTTCAAGATAAAGCCAGGCGAAACCATTGCCATCGTTGGGCGAAATGGTTCAGGCAAGACCACCCTCATCAAGCTTTTAACCCAGCTATATGATGAATTTGAAGGGGATATTTTGATTAACGGTATGTCCATACGTTCTTTTGATCAAGACGCACTTCGTCAGCGTATGACAGTTGTGTTCCAAGACTTTGTTCAATATGAATTAAACATGCGGCACAATATTGGTTTTGGGCATGTTAACCGTCTTGACTCGGATGATGTAATAATGGAAGCTGCAAAGAGAGCAGGGATCGATTCTTTGGTAGAAGATTTACCACAAGAACTGGATACACAGATTGGGAGATTATTTGAACAAGGTTCTCAGCTCTCAGGTGGACAATGGCAACGGGTCGCTATTGCACGTGCTTTTATGCGTCAAGCCGATGTGTATATTCTGGATGAACCCAGTTCCATGTTAGACCCAGAATCTGAGCGAGATGTATTTGAAAAGTTCAGAGAGTTAATCCATCAACATATAGGCATCTTTATTTCCCATCGTTACACGTCTATTAAGTATGCAGATCATATTGTCATGATGGATCAAGGTAAAGTCATTGAATTGGGAAGTCATCAAGAGCTGATAGCAAAAGACGGTGTGTATGCGTATCTCTATAACATGCAGCTTGCCGCATACAGCGAGGGTGAAAAGGAGGAAGTGCAGTATGATGTGGGCTAGTGTAACAGATAAAGTAATCGGTGATAAGATACAGGGTATCGTCAATGAAGGTGCAAAGAGATTAGTCAACCTTGAACAGATTGAGAAAGATATGCTTACCCTCATACAGGAACGTCAAGCATCAGGAGCTAGCTTTGTGCCTTGGTCTTCTATCGATTTAGGTAGGGGCTATTGTGGGTTTTGCGTGTTATTCGGAATTTTAGACAAGGCTAATCCAGATGATGGTTGGGACCTTATTGGCCATACGTATATGCAGGAAATACAAAAAATAATCATGAAAGATGGTATATCTGAATTTGGACTTTGGTCGGGATTAGCTGGCATCGTTGTTGCAGCAAGGTCCTTATCTCGAAATGGTCAACGCTACAAGCATTTTATGCATGAATTAAATACGTGTTTCATCAATTCCTTTCCAAATATGATGGCATATATGGAATCCAAGCTAGAGGAAGGACCTTCGTTGCATGAATTTGATGTTATTCAAGGTATGAGCGGTATTGGTCGTTATGTGCTCTGTTTTATAGAACAACAACCCATGAGACAAGCATTGGAACAGATTCTTTCCTATATGGTGAAATTATGTGAAGACCGTTCTTATAAAGGGTTAGATGTGCCTGGATGGCTGGTTTCATACGATAGGTATTATGGACATGATCGTGAAGATTATCCAAATGGCCACTTTAATTGTGGCATGTCACACGGCATCCCAGGGGTTCTGGCATTGATGGCCATTGCACTTATGAAAGGTGTTGAAGTGGCAGGGCAGCGTGAAGCCATGGATAAAATTGCTACATGGCTTATGAAGTGGAAAGAACATGATGTTTATGGACCGCTTTGGCCAGCAAGGGTGTCTTGGGAAGAGAATCAGAAAGGAACACTGACATATGTTGTACCACGGGAGGCATGGTGTTATGGAAGCCCCGGTGTTGGGAGAGCACTATGGTTAAGTGGTACGGTTCTTCATAACCATCAGTGGAAGGAGCTAGCACTTGATACCTACAGAGGAACAGCTAGACGACCAGAAGAGAAGTGGCATATTGAATCGGACACATTTTGCCATGGGCGAGCAGGACTGCTCCAAATGGTTCAGCGTATGTATGCCGAAAGCGGTGATGAACTTATTGGTCAGTTACGGGATCGATTATTGGTACAAGTATTGGAACGATGGCAGCCAGATGCACCCTATGGGTATCAAGAAAAAGAGGATGGTGCGATACAAAATATTGCTGGCCTATTAGATGGTGCAGCAGGAGTATTCACCGTATTAGCAGGGATAATGCAAGAAGAGGACCCTGAATGGGATATGATCTTTTTGATTTCATAATCAAACCGTCAAATAACTTCTTCAACTGCAATTGGCCTATAGATCATAAGGATTACCATATCGTCTATAGAGAGATAATAATTTGTTAAATTTGAATTGTCTCCGACAATTTTTCTGAATTCATAGCATTATGAGAGCATAGAGAAGAACCACCTTGTATGATAAAAGGTGGTTCTTCTACAATTTCGTATCCGATATATAGATCATCACATCATCTTTCTGTATCTTACGGTTTTTATCAGGATTTAAATGTACTTTTTTATCGGCAAGACCAAGAATCACAGCGTGGTGATTGACAATGTATTTATTGGATAATTCCGTAAATGTCAGACCTATATCATCTGATTTAACGGTACACTCATAGATTTCGTTACCATATGTATTGGTTAATAATTCTTTTAAAACAAGGCTGACATTTTTATAGACAGCACTTCTAACCATAACACGACTACTCATTTGATTACTTACAATGATGTCGTTTACATTGGCTCGTTCAAAATGAGGAATGTTTTCTTCTGTTAATACTTCGGCTATAATGTGGATGTTTGGGTTTAATTGGTCGATGGCTAAACAAATAAGGACCGATCGGGCATCTGCCATACCGTTGTTATCCTTTAATTTATCATCGGCCACAATCATCGCAATATCAGCTTCACCAATATTGGCCCGTATCAGCGTGTCGTCAACAGTAGGGTCACCATGGACAAAATAGGTATTTTTAGTTTCAAACGTAAGGCGTTCAATTTCGGAGATAATCACGACTTTTCGATCAGGATTATCCACAGTTAACTCGTTTAACATGGTTTCACTTTTTTGATTCCATCCAATAATAACAATATGATTTTTGTATTTTAAATCCACAAGACCCATACCTTCCTTTAATTTATTTTCAACGAAAATGGATGCAACAGCTGCTGTTAGAAAACCAAAGGTACTGATGCCAATTAACATGAGGAGAGTAGCAATAATGCGCCCACCAACTGTTACAGGGAAGTAGTCCCCATAACCAACAGTCGTGGTTGTTACAAATCCCCACCAAAAGGAGTCGGCTAAAGTAAGGTCAGGATTAACGGGACCTTCTACATAATAGTAAACCAATGAACAGACCAATAATGAAATAAGACCAATGCCAAGCAGCTTATATACTTTACTTTTTTCCATGGAAATATGAAGTACTTTAATTGCGTTTAAGAGTACGGTTACCATGTTCATTCTCCCTTATATGGATTAATAACTATGCCAAGCTTTTTGATAATAGGTAATGAGAACAGGATGGGTCAGGCTGTTTATCTGAACCATGTCTTGTTTTTTCATTTCATCCTTACCAAAGACAAAAAGAGCTTGTACAATATCATTGTTGAGATACTGTGTGGGTACGGTTATATCAATATTTTTTATATCAAAATCTTTTTTTGAGGCAAGTGTAAATCCCCAGTCCCCAAAGGATGGCACATACACGTGATGACCAGTCGTAAAAAAGCCTTCTGAAGCAACAGTTTTACGAATACACCAATAGGATTCTTCTGCATAATAAGGGCTGGTGGATTGAATAGAGACCATACCCCCCTCAGCAAGTCGTCCATACACTAAGCGATAGAATACATTGGTATAGAGTTTATTGAGGGATTCATTATTAGGATCCGGTAAGTCCACGATAATCACATTGTATAGTTCATCTGTTATGTCCAGAAATTTATAGGCATCTTGATTCACAATGGTCAGTTTTTCATTATCCAAAGATGCTTCATTTAAACCCTTAATTAATGGATTGGAACGGCAAAAATCAATAACTTCAGGGTCTAAATCCACCAAAGTTATTTTTTCCACATCACCATATTTTAATATTTCTCTAGCCGCTAAACCATCCCCGCCACCTAGAATTAAGACTTTCTCACGATTATCTGTAAGGGACATGGCAGGATGAATGAGCGCTTCGTGATATCGGTATTCATCCTGTGAGCTAAATTGAATATTACCATTAAGAAATAAGCGCATATCGTCACGGTGTTTGGTGACAATCATCCGTTGATATTTGGTTTGTTTACGATAGATAATCTGGTCTCGATATAAGTTATTTTCGATGCGATTAGCTGTTTGGTCAGCGGTAAAAAAGCCTAATAAGATGAGACCTGTAAAGACAATGGCCAATAACTTAAACAGCTTTATCCTTTTAATATAGTCCGCATATTTGAAAATAATGATATTAGCAACCATAATATTAATAAAACCAACAAAAAAGGATGTTTTAATATGCCCTAAATGGGGTAATAAAATAAGAGGAAATGCCACCGACCCAATCAGCGCCCCGACATAATCAAAACTTAACACATTAGCAATGGTCAAACGCAGGTTGTTTTCATTTTCTTCTATAATACGTGTCAAAATGGGTATCTCTAACCCAACTAAAATACCAATAATGATAATGGTACCGTACATGACAATATAGTAGGTATTGGAATAGCCGTATGCTGCGAATAAGAACACAGCCGAGACACCGCCAATAAGTCCTATTAACAATTCAATGGTTACAAACACATCAAACAGGTTCCGCTTGAACCTTCTTGTTATATAAGAACCAATACCCATGGCACTCATAAAGAGCCCGATGGTGATGGAGTATTGCTTAACACTATCCCCTAACAGATATGAACTGATTGCTCCAATAATCAGTTCATAGATAATACCGCATATGGCTATGATGAATACGGCAAAAAGAAGGGGAGTAGCATTAATTTTTCCATCCGTGTTTGTTGAATTAATGCTATCTTTCTTTGTCATATATAATCCCCAATTTTCCTATATCATTGCAGCACTGACAACGATAGCAACGCCAATAAAAATACCAGCAACAGCTAAACCAGCAGCAACATTATGTTCATCAATTTCTTTATTTAAATCAAAAGGTGTAATGATATCAAATACTTTATATCCCAAAGCACAGAAAATCATACCAATTGCAAAGTAGACAATACTTGAAAGAATAGGATCCATTGTATAACCTCCATTCATTGATTAATTTTAGTGACTAACAGATTATCTTATACGATGGCAGCTTTAATGATAATTGCAACTGCAATAAAAATAGCAGCAATGACTGCCCCAACAGCTGGATTTTTTTCTTTGATTTCTTTTGCAAAATCATAAGGCGTAATAAAATCAAAGAACTTATAACCCACAAACATAAGTACCAGTGCTAAGAGAGCGTAAACAACTGTTGCCACAAATTCATTATCTAAAAATTCCATTTGGTGTTCTCCCTTCTATATATATTTTTTGTTATTACATTTTTATTTACCAAAACTCGTACCGCCACCAACTCTTGATTTCGTTCCAGCACTACCTGTTCGTACTGATTTGGTGGTTGTGTTGCTATTTGTTTTTGAACTTTCAGTTCGTATCTTTGATGAAGCATTTTTATCTGTATTGATTTTACTGGAGTTTGTTTTGGTATCTGTAGTATTTGTTGTAGACGTATTTGTAGATGTTTTTACAGGGCGTGCATAGCCTTGGCCATAACGGTTAATATCTCGCCCGTAGTAGCGACTTGCAAGATATGAAGCACTATAAAAAGTAATAATATTACTTCTGTAAGGGCGATATAGACCTTGATAGCCGTTATTATGTACGTATTTTCTAGAAGAAATCTGAATATACGTTTCACCATCTTCATTTTGGTAGATTAAAACATAATAATCATCATAGGTTAACTGAATAGCATCATCGTTATTGAGATCTGTATGTTCCAGTGGGCGGTCTTCACTGATTAAGTATCTTGCGGCTTCAGCTGGACTCATCTTAGTGGAATACACTTTAGCTTTATCAGATCGATCATAGTTGCTGGTTAGACTGGTTGAATAGTTAAAGTTTGGGTTGCTATCAATTTTTTTTGCAAGAGACTTCCTTGAAAGTGACGAAAAAATGATGCTAATGACCATAAAGGACAAGACAATACCCAAGGCAATTTTAACTCCTTTGCTCAATGTTAGAACCTCCTTTCATAAGTGTCAACGCGTATTAATCCCTAGGATAGATTTCAATATTATAATCTTCGATCTCTCTACCAATGCTCATCTCAACTTCACCATTCCATATTTCTATGGAAAGGAGATGCTCACCATCTTCATCTGTATACTCGTAATAATCGACTTCTTCACCTTTAGCGGCTTTGGTATTACCTTGAACCTGTTCTACAATGGCATCGCTGCCTTCCTGCATATAGTAAGTGATACCCTTGTATTCGTATACCCTTGGTGCTTCCGTTGTTATAGCAACCACTTCTTCAAAAAGACTTATTTCAATATCATCATCTTGTTCCACACTTAACCAATAGGTTTTTCTAGCATCTTTAAGCTTATATTCCGTCCATCGAAAACCTTCATCATTAAATTTTATCAACCCATCCACTTCATAATCAACGTCTTCAATGGAAACAATGTCACCTACACGCATATTAAGAACGGTTATCGTATTATCTTTTGCTTCGTTTTTTGCCGTTTTATTGGCTCGTGATATTTTTTTAATTCTGTCTATAAAACCCATGATACATCCCTCCCTTCGTTCATCATCTTCCATATTATCATATCACTTGACAATATTAAAGTTATTTTTTGATATAAAATAGGTGTTTTCATAGCATATGTTATAACAAAAAACTGTATTTCAATCACAAATTGCTATTGAATTCTTAATCCTACCATGTGTATAATAAATATAAGTTGATTGAGTGTCCAATCAATGGGGTATCTATAATCATGAAAAGGAGGTTTTTCCAATGGATGTTAAGCAAAAGATAGAAGGATATATGATCGATATGAACCTATTATTCGAAGAATTAGACGAGGGTACATGGAGAATAGAAGACGACCTAACCCATATTGATAACATTGTTGTAAAAGTTGTTGACCCGATTGTTGTGTTTAGAGTAAAAGTCATGACACTACCTGATAAGAATAGAGAAGCATTATATCAAACCGTATTGGAAATGAATGCTAATGATTTAGTTCATGGTGCATATGCTATAGAGAACGATAATCTTGTGATTATTGACACACTTCAATCAGAAAACCTTGATAAGAACGAGTTTCAATCAACCATTGACAGTATAGGTCTAGCACTTATTCAGCAATACGATACATTAGCACAATTTATTTAATGCATGATCTACCAATCGATTATAAGGAGGGAATAAGATATGGGTATTTTTAACCGTATAAGCACCGTTTTTAAATCCAATGTAAATGACCTTATTTCAAAAGCAGAAGATCCAGAAAAAATGTTAAACCAATTAATCATTGACATGAGTGAGCAATACACAAAAGCAAAAGGTGCCGTTGCTAAGGCAATTGCCGATGAAAAGAGACTAAAAAAATCCTTAGATGAACAAGCAGCCAAAGCAGCCGAGTGGGGTAGAAAAGCCGAACTGGCAGTAGCAAGTGGAGACGATAATCTTGCCATTCAAGCACTTAACAGAAAGAAAGAATACGATCAATTAGTTGAGCAATATACCGCACAATGGCAAGGACAAAAACAAGCTTCTGATAACTTAAAAGCAAGTTTAAGAGACCTCAACAATAAAATAGACGAAGCAAAACGTAAAAAAGGGTTATTGATTGCAAGAGCTAAAAGAGCCGAAGCACAAAAATCCATTCAAAACACCATGGCAGGCCTAAATGACAACAGCGTATTTGACTCATTCTCTCGAATCACAGAAAAAGTAGATACACTCGAAAGCGAAGCTGATGCACAGGCAGAGTTAAATGGTTACATCGCTAACGATGATTTAAATAGTCAATTTGAAAAACTCGAAAATCAAGACGGCGCTGTGATGGACGAATTAGCAGCACTTAAAGCAAAATTAGGTAAATAGAAGTATAGACTAATTAAATATTATTTTCAAAACAGAGGTAAGCTCTTTATGGGCTTGCCTCAGACTGTCGACAAAGCCTGAAAAACATAAACACCCAACGAAAGTTAAGTAAAACCATATATAGGTGACGGTATTTCTGCCCAAGGAAAGCCATTTTTTGATGATTTAAATGCATGTTCTATTGCATTAAATGCAAACAAATAAGATAAACAGCGTCATGTCGCTACATAGGACGACTATCTATAAATGAAAACTTCAGCTCAGCCAAGCTGAAGTTTTTTCATACCCCAATTTACAACCCTCCATGTATCTCATTCACCAATCAATGCATCCTCCATATATTGAACAATAATATATTTACAGCATGATGCAATATTAACAGATATAGGACATATTATGTTAAGCATAGGTTAATAGAAAAGGGGTTACAGCCATAGGGCATAACCCAAGCAAGCCTGGGCAATAGTGAAATCATTTAAGAAAAGCACATAACTTTCACAACGGCATAGTATGAATGGGAAGAAATATAGGTATCTTAAATGAAAGAAAAGGATTGATTTTATGATGAGAGGGGGTTTATAGCTTGAATAAAAAAGATGGTGATAGAAGTAAGTATTGTGACAGAGTAAAAAATAAAAGGTGTGCTAAAAGAGACTTACGCCGTTCTTGCCCTAAGAAAGCATTCATAGAATGTGGTGTACCCAGTGGAGCCATAAGTTTTTTGAACACAGGCCAAACGATAAATACCAGCCTTGTAACGGTAGACATCTCTAGTTTTATCAAACCAGCAGTTGATATTCATTTCTCGAATGAAATTGAAGTGATATTGCAGCCAGATGACAGTGTGACACCTCCAGAGACTGCCGAAGTTGAACTTCAGTATGACTTAGTGTGCAGACCCGATGATGGAATCAATACAATTGTAGGGAGTTGGACATATAAAAGACTTCTAACAGTTAATGACTTGACACCAACGGACGCTCAGCGTTTAAAAACGTCGGATACATTTAGCTTCAATAAATGCCTATTCCCAGAACCTAGTAAGGGCTGTATCGAGTATTTTGTTACAATAACAGCCGTTACCATAAGTGTTAATAATGAAATCGTATAGGCCGTTATAGCCGCATGAAAATTGAAGGAGAGAGATTCAATGTCTATTATAGGTAATGCATCTGAAGAGAAAAAAGACACCAAGACAGTTCTTACAGCTAAAAAAGATAACGTACGGCATAATATAAGCAGACTACCCATGTACTTTATCCCTAACGCAGGACAGATTGATTCAAGGGTTAAATACTATACCAAAGGAAGAAACATTGGTTTTTATTTTACAGAGGAAGAAGTAGTATTGAGCTTTATTAAGGAATCATTACAAAAAGATACGAACAATAAGGATACAATGGAAAAAGATTTATCTGAGAATGAAGAGGATGAGCAACGCATAGCTTTAGCTATGCATTTTATTGACGCTAATCCAGATGTAAAGATTGAAGGGCAGATGAAGGACACTGGAAAAGTCAATTATTTTAAGGGAAATAATTCTGAGAAATGGTTCACCGATTTATCCACCTATAGGAAAGTAGTCTATAAGAACCTTTGGAAAGGTATAGACTTGGTATTCTATGGAACAAATGGTCAACTAAAATATGAATTTATCGTGTACCCAGGAGCAGATTATCAGGACATCGTATTAAGCTATGAAGGCTCCCATGACATATCCCTAGACCATGAAGGTAATTTATTAATCAAAAATGATTGGGGTGTTTTAGTTGATAAGGCTCCTTTAAGCTATCAGGAAATTGAGGGAAGAAAACAATTACTCCATAGCAGCTTTGTTGTCAAGCATGGTGATAACAGTGTCTATTGTTTCGAAATAGGAAAGGACTATAATCCAAATTATCCTATTAGGATAGACCCAGGACTTATATACTCTACTTATATTGGAGGAAATGCAGCTGATCAAGGCACTGGCATTGCAATAGACAGTAGTGGTAATGCCTATGTAACAGGTATAACGTCTTCTTTAGATTTTCCTACTACAACAGGTGTTTTCCAGCCAACTTTTGGCGGGGGGTTTAGCGATGCATTTATATCAAAGCTGAATAATGAAGGTACAGCTCTCATTTACTCGACTTACCTTGGAGGAAGTGGTGCTGAATTTGGTTCTTTTATAGCAGTAGATAGTGGGCGTAATGCCTATGTGACAGGACAGACCTCTTCCTTAGATTTTCCAACCACAGCAGGCGTTTTTCAGCCAGGTTTTGGAGGGGGACCACAAGATGCATTTGTAACCAAGTTAAATGCTACAGGTACAGCTCTCATTTACTCGACTTATCTTGGAGGCAGTGGTTTTGATGCCGGTTCGAGTATATTAGTTGATAATGCCAATAATGTCTATGTGACAGGTGGTACTTTTTCCGTGAATTTTCCAGTAACTGCAGGGGTTTTTCAACCAGTATTAGCAGGAAGTCAAGATGCCTTTGTAACCAAAATTAATGCGATGGGCACAGCTCTCATCTACTCCACCTATCTTGGCGGAAGTGGTTCTGAGTCAGGGGTGGATATAAAAATAGATAATGGGGGCAATGCCTATGTAACAGGGCTGACGACTTCTGCAGACTTTCCAACAACTGCGGGAGCTTTTCAGACGGTGTTTGGGGGAGGAACCTTTGATATATTTGTTACAAAAATAAACCCTACAGCTACAGGTCTTGTTTATTCCACCTATATTGGGGGAAACATGAGTGATAGAGGTTTTAGTATAGCAATAGACACTACGGGTAATGCCTATGTGACAGGAGAGACGGATTCATTAAACTTTCCAACAACACCAGGCGCTTTTCAGCCGGCCTTTAGCGGGGGGATTGTTGATGCATTTGTAACAAAGCTAAATGCTGCAGGTTCGGCTCTCATTTATTCCACCTATCTTGGTGGAAGTGATACCGATATAGGAAATGGAATAGCCGTCGATAGCGGGGGCAGTGCCTATGTGGCAGGACCTACTTGTTCACCAAATTTTCCAACCACTAAGGGAGCTTTCCAACGAAATTTAGCTGGAAGTAATGACCTCTTTATAACCCGATTAAATGCTCAGGGCACAGGCCTCATTTATTCTACCTATCTTGGAGGAACAGATAGTGAATCGGGCGGTAGAATAGCCATCGATAACAAAGGCAATGCCTATGTGACAGGACGAACCTTTTCATCAAATTTTCCCGTGACAGAAGGAGCTTTTCAAACAATGCTTGCAGGACAATCAGACGTATTTGTTTCAAAAATTGATACGGAACTGATCATATCGCCAAAGATAAGGGTAAGGAATCAAAATATGACCGCTATGGTTTATGAATCTGATTCAAATTAAGCTCAGTTACCCTTACTTCAAAGCTCATACAATTTTTACACATAAAACTAGGGGGCTGTCTCATAAAAGCACTATATTGACTCTATTTTGTTTTTATGAGACAGCCCCTTTTGTTATTTTTATATTTTAGCTATTGACAAACGAAACGTCCCCATGACATGCCGAGAATATGACAAGCGAAACGTCCCCTTGTCATACCCTTGTCATATGATAATGTGATATGAAACACAGCTTAACCTTCCGTCTTACACAAGGCGAAAGCAATAGGGTAGTGATTGCGCAGACCGGCTGTCAAGGAAAGGCAAGCAAATCACTACCCTATTGCTGTAGCCGTCCCCAATAACCAACGACTACCTATTGCCACAGCCATGCCAAAACCAACAACCAATGCACCATAATTTCCAAACAACAAATATCCCTTGCACTTATCCCCATCCATGCTATAATTAAACCAAGCAAAACAACAACACCAAAAGGTGAGAACAGGTGGTTTTATGTTAGCAGTTGATCGAAGAAAGAGAATCCTAGAAATCATTCAACAAAAAGAAAGCGTTAAAGTACCAGACCTAAGCCAACAATTCAGCGTCACTCTAGAAACAATCCGACGCGATTTAGAAAAACTCGAAAAAGAAGGACATGTCAAAAGAAGTTACGGCGGTGCAACCCTTAACACAAGCACCAACGAAGACATATCCATCAACATTAGAGAAGTAACCAACAAAGAAGACAAAAACCGCATTGGCAAGGCCGTAGCAGACCTGATTCAAGATGGCGATACCATTATGATGGATGCCAGCACCACAGCACTCTACGTCGCCAAATACTTACAAGACAAAAAAGTAACCATCATCACCAATGCACTAAAAGTGCCCATGGTATTAGCCGGTAAAAATAACATGGACATAATCTCAACAGGCGGTACCCTCAAAAGCTCATCCCTATCCTTTGTAGGTCACATAGCCGAATCAGTCATTGAAAAATACCATGTCAATAAAACCATTATCAGTTGCAAAGCCATTGATCTGGAACATGGTATTATGGAACCCCACCAATTGGAAACAGAAGTCAAAAAGAAAATGATACATGCCAGTGAACAGGTTATCTTGGCAGTTGATAGCAGTAAATTTGGTAAAAAGTCATTTATTAAAGCCTATCCTATAGATAAAATAAGTACCCTAGTAACCGATATGGATTTATCCCATAAGTGGATAGAAACCTTACAGAATAATCAAGTAACGTTAATCAAAGTAGAACGTTAATGTACTATAAACAAAATTACCTGTATAGGTAAGCATGTACAAAAGCAAAAGTTTTACCCAAAACATAGAAAACAAAAAACAACAAAACAAAGCAGTGTAATAACAACATGTATTATGCTGTTTTTTTATGTGTTTGTGTTGACTTAAGTCTGTTTGTTTGCTAGTATTAAATAAAAGAAAGATAATAAAAGAAAAAACAAGAAAAACAAAAATGCTCTAAGAGGAGGAATAAGATGTTAGGTGAATATGATGTTAAAAAGCAAATATGTGACATAGGAAAAAGAATTTATGATAAGGGGATGGTAGCAGCTAATGATGGTAACATCAGTGTAAAAATGGCAGCTAATGAATTTCTTTGCACACCAACAGGTGTCAGTAAAGGTTTCATGACACCCGATATGATATGTAAAGTAGACATAAACGGTAAGGTATTGGAAGCAGGCCAACCATACAAACCCTCTTCAGAAATCAAAATGCATCTTCGGGTATACAAGAAAAGACCCGATGTAACATCCGTCGTTCATGCACACCCAATGTATGCTACCGCATTTGCTGTTGCTGGTATGCCATTAACACAGCCGATTATGCCAGAGGCCGTTATTTTATTAGGATGCGTGCCTATTGCTGAATACGGTACACCTTCAACGGAAGAGATTCCAGATGCAGTAGAGAAGTATTTGCAAAATTACGATGCCGTGTTACTTGCCAATCACGGTGCATTAAGCTATGGCGATAGCCTTATCAATGCCTACTACAAAATGGAAAGCTTAGAATTCTATGCCCAATTGTTATTTATCGCTAAGCAGTTAGGCGGACCAAAAGAATTAACCCGTGACCAAGTGCAGACGTTGTACAACTTACGTTCAAGCTTTGGCTTAACAGGGAAGCACCCAGCTAACTTATAAAACCATTGATTGCTCACTACAATCCTTACAAAATGGACTATTGGAAAGGTAACTAACCAACAGTCCATTTTATTTTTTTGCGTTATTTCGACCCATCTTAGACAAGATATATGATATAACGACAGGAGTATGCATAAAAAAGTATTCCTAAAGAAATATTAATTTTAAAAAGAAATATTTTGGAAAACAATTTTTATAATTAGTCTTTATTGTAATATGAGTTCATTTGTTTTAAAATGCATATACAGAAACAAACGGATGTGAAAAAAAGATGTATAACATACGTTTTGTCGTTAGGGTTTTTGAAAAATAAAATGATTGAATTGGGGTATGTTTATGTTTAATAATATGCAAGAGTTAAAAGACTATTGTGTGGATAATGACATAAAAGTCATTGATTTCAAGGTGATTGATCTAGCAGGACGTTGGCATCACTTAACCATCCCAGCAGCACGTTTTACAGAAAAAACGTTAGAGGATGGTATTGGATTTGATGGTTCAAGCTATGGCTTTTTAACCATAGAAAAATCAGATATGGTTTTTATACCTGACTTAAGCAGCGCTTTTGTAGACCCTTTTAATGAAGTACCCTTATTAACCATGATTGGTAATATCTACGCTATTGGTGATAAGGTAGAGCGTTTTGAAGGGGACCCAAGGTATGTAGCTGAAAAAGCCGAACGATACATGAAAGAAACCGGTATTGCTGATAAGGCAAAATTTGGTCCAGAATTTGAATTCTATATTTTAGACCATATCTCCTATAAATCTTTACCTAATCATATGGAAGTATACTTAGATGCTGAACAAGCTGAGTGGAACATGGGTAATAAGGATAGAAAGAATCTAGGTTTTAAAGTGGGTCGTCATAAAGGATATCATGTGGACATACCTTATGATGTGAATTTTAATCTAAGAAATAACATGGTCTTGATGTTAGAAGAAAACGGTGTACCTGTTAAATACCATCATACGGAGGTTGGAGGACCTGGTCAGTTAGAGATTGAACTGTCCTTTGGCGGGTTACTGGAGATGGCAGACCGGACCATGTTAACCAAATATATATTGAAAAATGAAGCCATACGCAATGGAAAGACCGTTACCTTTATGCCCAAACCTATATTTGGTGAAGCAGGTAATGGTATGCATGTCCATTTTCAATTATTTAAAGATGACGAACCTATTTTCTACGATGCAAAGGGTTATTCTGGATTAAGCCAAACAGCTCTTTATGCCATTGGGGGTATATTAAAACATGCCCCAGCTCTCATGGCATTTACTAACCCAAGTACCAACTCCTATAAACGTTTGATTCCAGGCTATGAAGCACCTGTTAGTATTTGTTATGCAACAGCTAATCGAAGTTCTGTTATACGTATCCCCGGTTATGCTAAGAAACCGGATACAAAACGTTTTGAGTTCCGTCCATCTGATGCAACAAGCAACCCCTATTTGGCTTTTTCAGCTTTGATGATGGCCATGCTTGATGGTATTCGTCATAGGATTGATCCTGTAGAAGAAGGTTTTGGTCCCTATGATGTGAATATTTTTGAGTTGCCTGAAGAAGAAAAAGCAAAGATTAAAGGGTTACCTAGGTCTTTAGAAGAAGCAGCTGATGCTCTTGAAAAAGATCATGATTTCTTATTAGAAGGCGGTGTATTCTGTGAAGGTATTATTCAGAATCAATTAAAAGCCATCCGTAGGGATGCTTCCAGAGTAACGATTATGCCTAACCCCATTGAGTTCGAGATGTATTTTGATCTATAGATAGTAACTTTAAGGAGCTATTCTGTCAATGTATTTACCAATGCATGTACTTGTTTGGAAGGGTAAATATATTGATGGGGTAGCTCCTTTAGTTATTGTTCATATGTTTTTTTAGACCAATGATTCTATGAAGATGGAAACCTTATTCTTAAATCATTTTTATTCGTCACTATCTATTGTATGACCTTTTATATGCATGGGTTGCTCAGGAGCATGGAATCCATGATAAATCATAAAATCCACGGAAATAGTATTGTCTTCAAAATGGACCATGTATTCGTCGGTATAAGTGGCTTCCACATAGCGAAAAACAATCTGGAGTGTATCCGCTGATTGCCAACGTGCCATGGCGCGTATCTTTTCTTTAAACCCAAAATCATTATCGATCATGCTTTCTTCCCAATGAGATAGACCAATGGGTATGCATGTTGTTTGCTGAGAGGTTGTTAAAGTTAAAAAGAGTTTTTCTTCTTCCAATGCAAAAGTCATAGCTTGCAAGTGTTTATCATTAGGCGTTAAAGCATAGGTATTGCCATGAATATTCTTCATAAGAGGTGATGTGACATGACCCTCTAAGTGATAATTAAGGGAACTGTTTTTCTGTTGCAGATGTTCATAGGCGTCTGTATGCTCCAGTGAATGAGGATGTATAGCAGGTAGTAGATGTGCCCATACAGCATTGATAACATCCGGCATATTATCCACACCAGCTGTTGTGACAATCACCGTATCCTTATCTGGTAGAACAATACAAAATTGTCCAAAAGCACCATCTCCACGATAAGCATCATGACCGCAACGCCAGAATTGATAACCATAGCCTTGGTCCCAGTCACTACCATCGTCTCGATTGGTTGCCACTTGATAAGCAGTTGCTTCTCGGACCCAATCAGCAGGTATCAGTTGTTGACCATCCCAATGTCCCTCTTGCAAATAGAGCTGTCCAAACTTGGCAATGGCTTCTGTTGTGAGGCTAAGTCCAAAAGCTCCGAAGTTAATACCCTTAGGACAACTATCCCACTCACAAGTAATCCCTAATGGTTCAAATAAACGTGGGCATAAAAATGCGTGAAGGGACAGGTTAGTTACCTTGGTAATGATAGCAGATAACATGTATGTGGCCATGTTATTATACAGGAAATAAGAACCTGGTTCATGGACGACCTTTTCTTCAAAAAAACATTTTACCCAATCCTTTTCATCATTCCTAAAAATGCGCACAATAAAATCTTCAGCATGTCCTGTATTCATGGTCAAAAGATGTTTAATGGTCATCTTCTCGAAATGTTTATCAACTTCATCCAATAAGTAGCCGTCAAAAAAGGATATGACAAGGTCATCCAATTGAATAAGACCTTCCCCTATAGCTAATCCAATAGCAGTAGATGTAAAAGATTTGCTCAATGAGTTTAATATATGGGGTTCATCATCTCGATAGGGTTTCCACCAAGCTTCTGATACCACATAACCATGTCTTAAAACCATATAACTATGAAGTTCTAACTGAGAGGCTTCAATAGCCTTAATGAATTTAAGAATACCATTTGAATCAATACCTTGTTTCTCAGGTGTGCTTCTTTTTAAACACATTTGTTTCATGTTGTATCCCCCTTATTGCTTAATACGTAGCATACAATTATTATAGCACAACACGTTCGTTTTTTCATTGATAACGTTCGTTTAACACTGGGATTATAGATTTATAAATCTAATGAAAATGTCCTAACGTACAACTTTTTAAGGGACTATAAATGTCTATTTCATGGACGAATAACTTAAAGCTTAAAAGTATGATTTAGTCCTCTAATAAGTGGTATAAAATTTTATCATACGCATATTGTCATCTTAATCAGAGATATGGTATGATATATCCTATAAATGAGCAATTTACATATAAATCACTTGAGAATTAGAAGTAGAGGTGAAGGTTATATGCTAAGTTGTAGAGCCAAAATTATACCAACTGATAAGATAAATGGTAATTATATGGATTAAAGAAAGGATTAGCTTCATAATCATGAGAAAATGAAATAGAAATTGGGGGAATTTAGATGATTGACTTAAGAAGTGATACGGTTACAAAACCAACGAAAGCCATGCGAGAAGCCATGTATAACGCCGTGGTCGGTGATGATGTATACGGTGATGACCCATCGGTGAATGAACTAGAAGAGTATGCGGCTCAATTAATCGGCAAAGAAGCAGCCCTCTTTGTCCCAAGTGGCACATTTGGCAACCAACTTGCTCTGTTAACCCATTGCCAAAGAGGTGATGAGGTATTACTAGGTGATGATTGTCACATTGTGCAGCATGAGGTAGGTGCGGCATCAGTCATTGCAGGGGTACAGCTGCGTACATTAGTCAGCGATAAAGGGGTATTGGACCCTGAAGACATTTGCAGTAAAATCAGAGAAGAAGAGTTGCACTATCCCAGAACAGGGCTTATCTGCTTGGAAAATGCCCATTCCATTGGCAGAGTTATTCCTCTAAGCAACATGGCATCCATTAAAGCTATAGCCGATGAAAGAGAAGTACCTGTCCATATGGATGGAGCGCGGTTATTTAATGCAACCACCTATCTACAGGTTGATGTGAAAGAGATCACACAACACTGTGATACAGTTATGTTTTGCTTATCCAAAGGGTTATGTGCTCCTGTGGGCTCTATTCTAGCAGGGAGTCAATCATTTATTGATAGGGCAAGAAAAAATAGAAAACTCATGGGTGGTGCCTTGCGTCAAGCAGGTGTGATTGCAGCTGCTGGACTTGTTGCTTTGAAGGACATGCGTTCATGTCTAAAAGATGACCATGATCAGGCATTATACATGGGTAAGCAGTTGGCTGAGCTTGAAGGCGTCACAGTTTTTATGGAGGATATTCATATTAATATGGTCTTCTTTAAAATAGAAAAACCCGTTGATTATGATGCTCTTGTTACTTATTTTTCAAATGCGGGTATCGCCATTAACGGTCATGAGCATGGTATCATGCGATTTGTAACCAATCACGGTATCACACAAGCAGATGTGGATACAGCAGTGACCACATTAAGAAATTTTTTGAAGGAGCATTTCCAGTAATATTGATGGAAGGAAAGTGACAATGAATCGAGTAGAATTATTGGGACGATGGACCAAAGAAAAATCAGAAGAACTATATGGCATTAAGAATTGGGGAAGAAAATATTTTTCTGTATCTGAAAAAGGTGAGGTGCTTATTAATCCTTTTAAAGACCCAGAGTCAGCTGTTAGTTTGAAAGACATCGCAACAGGTGTAACAGATAGAGGACTGGATATGCCTGTCTTACTACGTTTTGAAAATATTCTAGATGCACAATTGTCTTATTTAAATGAATCCTTCAATGATGCCATAAAAAAACTTCATTATAAAGGGCGATACCAAGGGGTTTATCCTATTAAGGTGAATCAACAACAACAAGTGATACAAGAAGTGACGAAATTTGGTCAACGTTACCACCACGGTTTAGAAGTTGGCAGTAAACCAGAGCTCATTGCGGCACTTTCGGAGATGAAAGATAAAGAAGCTTGTCTCATTTGTAACGGCTATAAGGATGAAGAATTCATTGATTTAGGTCTATATGCCATAAAAATGGGATTCAAATGTTTTTTTGTCATTGAAATACCTGGAGAATTAGACCTTATACTAAAGCGGGCAGAAGCATTACATGTTCAACCCAATATTGGCATACGTATAAAATTATCTTCCAAAGCTGGTGGACATTGGACGGAATCAGGTGGTGATAGAAGCATTTTTGGGCTGAACATGTCCCAAATCATTGCCATTGTAGACCGTTTAAAAATAGAAAACAAAATAGAATGTTTAAAACTCATGCATTATCATCTGGGCTCTCAGATTCCAAATATCCGGGATATACGGACAGCTGTTCAAGAAGCAGCCAGAGTCTATGCAGAACTGGTAAAAGAAGGGGCACCCATGGGTTATATTGATCTTGGTGGTGGACTTGCTGTTGATTATGATGGTTCCAATACCAATTATACCAATAGCAGTAATTACAGTGTAGAGGAGTATTGTACCGATATCGTTGAGGCAGTCATGACGGTAATGGATAGTTCACAGATTGAACACCCTACCATTATCACAGAATCCGGTCGTGCCCTTGTAGCCTATTATTCGGTACTGTTATTTAACGTGCTGGATGTAGCCACTTTTGAAGAACATGAAATTCCTGCCCAATTAGACCCGTCTCTACCAGAGGAAGTCCATTATCTCCATGAGGTGAATCAAAAATTAACCGTTAAGAACCTGCAGGAAACCTATAACGATATTCTATATTATCGTGATAACATTCGAAACATGTTTAATCATGGCAGGATTAGCTTAAGAGAACGGGCTGTGTCCGAGAAGATTTTTTGGAATACCCTTCATCAGATTGTGGACAAGAAAAACAAGTTAAAATTCGTACCAAGTGAACTAATGGATCTTGAATCAGCCATAGCCGATATTTATTATTGCAATTTCTCCGTATTTCAGTCCATTCCAGACAGCTGGGCTATTGATCAGCTGTTTCCAATTATGCCCATTCATCGCTTATTGGAATTACCTACAAGGAATGCTGTCATAGCGGATATAACATGTGACTGCGACGGCAATATTGATAAGTTTATTGATTTACACGACATGAATAATACACTGCCACTTCACCCTTTAAAAGATACAGAAGATTACTTTATAGGAATTTTCTTGGTAGGTGCTTATCAAGAAACATTGGGGGATTTGCATAATCTCTTTGGGGACACCAATGTGGTGAGTGTGAAACTTAATGGCGATGGCACCTATGATATTGTGAATGAGATATCAGGGGACAGTGTTCAAGATGTGCTAAGCTACGTGGAGTTTGATACAAAAGCCATGCGGATGAAGTTTAGAAAAACGGCTGAAGAAGCGGTGAAGATGGGGCTTGTTACACCATCGGAACGACGTATTATCATGCAGTCTTATGAAAATGGATTGCTGGGATACACATACTATGAAAGATAAGAGGTAAGCAACATGCTAAAAGACCAAAGAGCCATCATCCATGAAGGTATCCTAAGTGAATATGATCAGAGTCAGGTGGTTGTTTTTGGCCTTCCTTTTGATGGCACCGTATCTTATCGGCCGGGAACACGATTTGGACCACAGATGATAAGAAACGAATTAGATGGACTTGAAACCTACAGTCCTTATTTGGATAAAGATATGGTGGATTACTCACTATGTGATTTAGGGGATTTACCCTTACCTTTTGGAAACACAGAAAAAGTCATGACGTTGATTGAAGAAGAGGTGGGTACATTATTAGAAGATGGTAAAAAGCTGTTAGCCATAGGGGGGGAACACCTTGTATCTTACCCTGTCATCAAAGCTCACCTTAAGAAATACAAAGACCTGCATATCATTCACCTAGATGCCCATGCAGATTTACGAGAGGATTACTTAGGTGAGTCCTTATCCCATGCAACCGTGATGCGGCGGGTGTATGAACAACTAAACACAGGTAAAATCTGGCAGTTTGGCATACGGTCAGGTACAAAAGAAGAATTCCAATTTGCCAAAACCCATACCAAGATGCATCCTTTTGACTTAAAAGGATTAGATAAAGCTGTTCATGAAATTGGTCAAGACCCTGTATATGTGACCATTGATTTAGATGTGCTGGACCCTTCAATTTTTAGTGGGACAGGTACACCAGAGCCAGGAGGAGCAACCTTCAAAGAGCTTATGGAGGCTATGGGTCAGTTAACCAGACTCAACATTGTGGGTGGGGACCTTGTAGAATTGTCCCCAAACTATGATCAAAGTGGTGTATCCACACTGGTAGCCTGCAAAGTCCTTAGAGAATTATCCCTTGTCTTGGCAAATCATACAACATGATGATATGATGATTCACTATAGAAGGAACATATCTCTGTATTAAAAGATAAATGAGCAAATGTAATGAAAAATAAAATTTTAAAATATAGGAGGTTTATACCATGGGAAAAGCCCTTATTATTGGAGCTGGCGGCGTTTCAAATGTGGTGGTGCATAAATGTTGTCAGAATCCTGAAGTTTTTGAAGAAATCATGATTGCAAGCCGTACTAAGTCAAAATGCGATGCTATGAAAGAAAAATTAGATGGTGGTAAAACCATTATCCATACAGCACAAGTAGACGCAGACGATACAGATGCTCTAATTGCACTTATAAAAGATTTTAAACCTGAAATGGTCATTAACGTTGCCTTACCTTACCAAGATTTAACCATCATGGATGCTTGTCTAGCAACAGGAGTCCATTACTTAGATACAGCCAATTATGAACCTCCCGAGATTCCCAAGTTTGAATACAAATGGCAATGGGCTTATAAAGAGCATTTTGAAAAAGCAGGACTAACAGCCATCTTAGGTTGTGGTTTTGATCCAGGCGTAACAGGTGTGTTTAGTGCCTATGCCATGAAGCACTACTTCGATGAGATTCATTATATTGATATTTTAGATGCAAATGGTGGTGACCATGGGTACCCATTTGCAACCAACTTTAACCCAGAAATTAATATTCGTGAAATTACAGCTAACGGAAGATACTGGGAACAAGGAGAATGGATTGAAACGGAACCATTAGCCATCAAACGTGTATTTGACTTTGACGGTATAGGTGAAAAAGATGCGTACCTGCTTTATCATGAAGAATTAGAATCATTAGCATTGAACATTAAAGGAATCAAACGTATTCGCTTCTTCATGACATTTTCCCAGCAGTATATTACCCACCTGAATGTGCTTCAAAATGTAGGAATGACCAGTATTGAACCCATTGCATTTGAAGGAAAAAGCATCCAACCTTTACATTTCCTAAAGGCCGTGTTACCTGACCCAGCGACTTTAGGTCCCAGAACAAAAGGTAAAACCAACATTGGATGTATATGCCAAGGTGTAAAAGATGGTAAACCCGTCACCTATTATGTCTATAACATGTGTGACCATGAAGCTTGTTACAAAGAAGTAGGCTCACAAGCCATTTCCTATACAACAGGTGTGCCAGCCATGATTGGAGCCAAGTTGCTCATGGAAGGTAAATGGAAGAAACCTGGGGTATATAACGTAGAAGAATTTGACCCAGACCCATTTATGGACGAGCTGAACAAGCAAGGATTACCTTGGCACGAGAACTTCAACCCCGTACTCTTGGATTAAGGAAAGATGAATGATGAATGAAAAAGACATAAAACTTATAAAAAGTATTAAAACCCCAGCGTACATTGTGGACAAACGCTTATTAACCAAAAATCTAGAAACATTAAAATATGTACAAGACCAAACAGGATGTAAAATTTTATTAGCCTTAAAAGGGTTTTCCATGCATGCCGTATTCCCTCTTGTGGGGGAATACTTAGCAGGCATCACATCCAGTTCTCTTTTTGAAGCACAATTAGGCGCAGAATACATGAACAAAGAAGTGCACATCTATGCACCAGCCTACCGTGATGATGAATTCGACCATGTTCTTCAAACATGCGACCATATTGTCTTTAACTCCATAAGTCAGTACAACCGATTCAAAGCACGCATCAAAAATGCCAAAAAGCCAATCCAATGTGGCCTAAGGGTCAACCCCGAATACTCCGAAGTAGAAACAGCAATCTACGACCCATGCGCACCTCATTCCCGATTAGGCACCCTAGAGAAAAAAATTACTCACCAAGACCTAGAAGGCATAGAAGGCCTCCATTTTCATACCATGTGTGAACAACAGGTGGATACCCTAGAACGTACCCTAAACGTAGTGGAAGAAAAATTCGGCAAGTACCTCTACCACATGAAATGGTTAAATCTCGGTGGCGGTCATCACATCACACGAAACGATTACGATGTAGAACGTCTTATTACACTCATCAACCGTATACGAAACCAATACAACATCATGGTGTACCTAGAACCAGGTGAAGCAGTAGCCTTAAACTGCGGCTATCTCGTCACATCTGTTCTCGATATCGTCCATAATGGCATGGACATTGCCATCATTGATTCCTCCGCAGCCTGCCATATGCCCGACGTCATCGAAATGCCCTACCGACCACACATCATCCATTCAGCCAAACCAGAACAAAAACCCTATACCTACCGAATAGGCGGCATGACATGCCTAGCAGGCGACATCATCGCCGATTATGCCTTTGACCATCCACTCAAAAACGGAGACAAACTCATATTCACCGACATGGCACACTACACCATGGTCAAGAACAACATGTTCAACGGCATCAACCTACCATTGATCGCCCTCATGGACGATCAAGGCATCCAAATTATAAGAGAATTTACCTATGAAGACTATAAATCCAGACTATCCTAATATGGTCCAAGATTTTTATAGAAAGTTCTCATACCTATATACCTATGTAAATTATAATTACTAAACTTACCCCAAATCAACCATATACGTCAACATCAAAAAAGCTGTCTCATAAAAGCATCACGTCATTACCATAGGATCATGTTATAGGTTAAGCGAAGAGCGCAGCCACGGACGGCGGAGCGCAGACACTCTAAACACGGACGTTTAGGTGTCTGAAAAGCTTAACCTATAACATGATCCAGAAACCTCAAGCCAACAACAATGCTTTTATAGAAACAGCCCAAACCTCAAGCCATAAAAATCTTTTCTAAAAATAACAAAACATTTCTAATCACAAAACTCTACTTCAAAAAAACAGAACTTCAACCAAAATCCTTTATCCACCTACTTCCGATCCCGAGTAAGAATAATAAACCCAAAACCAATAAGCGCCACAGGCCAAAGCAAATCAAAATCAAACCAATGAAAAATCTTTTCAGCAATGGATACACCACCAAAAATAATAAGAATAATACCTAAAATCAATCGTGAATTCCGCGATGAATACTGAGCAGGCTGATGCTGGTCATTTCCATGCTCATCATACACATAATCACCAGTCATATTTTTAGGTCTCTCAGGCATAATAAGCATAGCTACTATATAAGCGAATACTCCAAAACCCCAAGTAAAAAAACCAATAACAAAAACAATGCGAACAACAGTCGGGTCAATATTAAAATATTCACCTAAACCGCCGCATACACCGCCAATAACATGATTTTCTCTAGAACGGTACAGTCTTTTATCCATGTATATCTCCCCTTCGTCAATAAGCATTCTGCATAGAATACTCCATATTTTATTATATTAATAGTAGGACATACAATATAACAATGCTGTATAACTAATTGAAAGCTAATAAACAGCTAGTTTACAGCTATATTATAATATATTTTATGCTATAATACAATCATATGCTAAATATTAAGCACTGACGACAACAAGGAGGATGACCTTTGGATATTGATTTATATCTTATTGCTATAACACCAAGTATTGCCCTTGCCCTCATCATTTACTTTACAGATCGATACGATAGAGAACCACTACATCTCTTAATCAAATTATTTGTTATAGGAGCTCTTAGTATCATTCCTGTCATGTTCATTGAAAGGGTATTGGATAACATGAATATATGGAACGGTCATTTAGCCGCCTTGTATACTTCTTTCATCGTCGCTGGTTTGACAGAAGAATGGGCAAAGCGATGGGTTGTATTAAAAGTAGCCTATCACCACCCAGCCTTTAATGAAAAATTAGATGGGATTGTCTATGCCGTGATGGTTTCTTTGGGATTTGCTACCGTAGAAAATGTACTGTATGTGGTGTTTCGGTATGCACATATACCTACCATTGGTTTTCAACGGGCCATTTTTTCAGTACCAGCACACATGCTTTTCGCCATAACCATGGGGTACTATTTATCACTGGCTAAATACACGAATAATAACCTTCAAAAAAAACACTATTTAAAACTATCCCTTTATATGCCCATTCTATTACATGGTATCTATAATTATATTTTAATGGCTCAAAGTGAACGCTTACTGATGTTCTTTATACCTTTTGTTATCTTTTTATGGAGCTATAACCTACGAAAACTAAGTGCTTACTATAAAGAATCGAAGCACAGACAACATAACCACATGGAACAGGAAGAGATAGAATGATTCTTCAACATAAAAACGGGCTTATCCATGGCGTTATAACGACTATGCAGAGGTTATAGCTAAGGATAAGCCTGTCTTTTTATGAAGCATTTCTCGTTAATAAAGATAGTGATAGTCATTTAACCATCCTATATAATAATACCAGAAACAGCCATTATTTAATTGAAAAACGATACATGGTATAAGCCTCATAGGTTTCACCAGGCTCTAAAAACTGACTTTCAAAGCAGGATTGATTAATGGCATCGGGATAATACTGTGTTTCCAGGCAAACGGCAAGATGGGGTTTTGTTATGGCACCATGGGATAATGGTATGCCTTCTTCCATTTGATTGCATGCATAGACAACCACAGATTTCTGATCCGTAAACATGTCCATATAACGACCACTTTCAGCATCATATAAGGAAGCTTTTACACCATCATGGTCCTTTAACATAAATGGATGATCATAACCACCACCTGCGTAAGTAAGCTGTTCTTCATCATTGGTTAAGTCTTGTCCCACTTTTTTAGGAGTACGAAAATCAAATGCAGTGCCTGCTACATCAGCTATACCAGCAGGAATGATGTCAGAATCTACAAGACCATATTTATCAGCATCAAGCATTAATACTTGGCCCAATATATCTCTTTTTCCATTACCTGCAAGGTTAAAATAAGAATGATTCGTCATGTTCACAATGGTTTTTTTATCCGTCGTTCCTTTGTAGAAAATTTCTAATGCGTTATCGTTTGTAAAACGATAAGTCACCTGCACATCCAGATTGCCAGGAAAGCCTTCTTCACCATCTTTACTTAAGTAATTAAGGGATAGAGAGACAGCATCCCCATCCATTATTTCGGTACATTGCCATATAACTTTATCAAAGCCTTGTAAACCACCATGTAAGGCATGTCCGTTATTGTTAGCGGCTAAGGCATAAGTGGTACCATCCATATCAAAAGATGCACCGGATATGCGACCAGCTATACGTCCTACAATACAACCGAAATAGGGGGATTTTTCTTCATATGCTTCAATGGAATCCATACCTAGAACAACGCTTTCGACATGTCCATTTTTATCAGGAACCATTATATCCGTGATAATACCACCATAGTTTAAAATGCTGACACTGGCACCATGGTCGTTATAAAGTGTATATTTGGTTACTTCTTCACCGGCTTTTGTCACACCAAAACCTGTTGATTTTATTTCCATTTTATTCAACTCCTTTTCTTGGATTATACTATAAATGATTTATTTCTTCTATAGATATTGCAAAATAATAGCAGTTATACTATGATAGGTGTTGAGAGTATCATAGGGATACTCCTAAAAGCACGAAATCATGGCGATAACAAAAAAATAATAATAAATAGAGGAGATTACCCATGGATAGTAATGTATTAGCAAGAGTACAAGACATTGAAATTACAAAACAACATCTCATGAACATTATGCGTTCTTTACCACAACAACAAATGATGGAAGTGAGTACAGAAGAAGGAAGAAAAAAATTATTAGATGAGATTGTATCAAGCGAGTTATTCTATTTAAGCGCTTCTGAACAGCAGTTAGACCAAGAAGAAGAATTTAAGCAAATACTTGAAGAAGCTAAACACAGTTTACTTCAAAGATATGCTGTACAAAAACTTTTAGAAAACATCACAGTAAGTGACGAAGAGATGAAAGCTCATTATGAAAAGAACAAAGACAGTTTCGTTGCTTCTGAAGAAGTAAGAGCTAAGCATATTCTTGTTGCTGAAGAAGATAAAGCCAAAGCCATCAAAGAAGAAATTGCAAAGGGTGAAAAGACATTTGATGAAGCAGCCAAAGCTTATTCCACATGTCCTTCAAAAGAAAAAGGCGGCGACTTAGGATTCTTTGGCAAAGGAAGAATGGTTCCAGAATTTGATCAAGCAGCTTTTACGTTAGACGTGGGTACGGTTAGCGATATTGTTAAAACACAATTTGGCTATCATCTTATACTTGTGGAAGAGAAAAGAGAAGCGGCTGTAAAACCTTATGACCAAGTAGCTGAGCAAATAAAGCAAACCTTAGTAAGAGGTAAGCAGCAAGAGGTATACAGCGAGAATGTGAATGTATTAAAAGAGAAATATAAAGTTGAAATAAATGAAGATGCATTAAAATAAGCAACCCATGTAAAAAGCTGCCTTAGGCAGCTTTTTTTCCATTCTCTTTCTATACCTTGTCAAATTGATTCACATAGATTCATGTATGATCTAAAATTCCTATGTTAAACGTGTTGGAAGTATTTTCTTGTATGGACGAATATATAGAATTATGGTAATATGATGTCATTAAGATCGTATGAGGATGTGGACGAAATGGACTATTATGCGAATATGGAAGCACTAACAGATGATAATAAAAATGTCTTTGTAAAGATTCTAAGGTTTGGGCCATTAACGAAGAAAAAAATTATAGAATATACCCACATGAAGTTGACCACATTAAACCGTTCCATTCAAGTACTCATACATGCTAAACTCATTGTAGAAATAGGGGAGCAAGCTTCAACAGGTGGCAGGAAGCCTGCGCTTTTTGATGTGAACCCTATGGCATATTATCTTGTGGGGATCGATATTTCAAGAACATATTCTAAGGTGATTATCACTAATCTTAAGCGAGAAATTCTATTTGATAAAGAGTTTGAAATGAAGCATGATATGACCCCCTATAAAACTGTAGAATGTATTAAGAAACTATATCTTAGAGGACTGCGGTCACTAGGTCTTAAAAAGGAATCCATATTAGGTGGAGGTCTTGGCACCATTGGTCCTTTAGACCCAAGAGAAGGGATCATCCACAAGCCAAATAATTTTTATGCAAAAGGTTGGACCAATGTACCCATAAAAAACATGTTAGAAAAAGCCCTGGGTATTAACATGGTTATTGACAATGGAGCCAATACAGCTGTTTATGGGGAGTATGTATCACGATCCTTAATTGAATACAAGAATATTGTTTATGTGAATTGTGGTATTGGTATACGTACAGGTGTCATGGCAGGCGGAAAAATTATATCAACCATACACAATTCTAACGATGCTTTTGGGCATATGGTGGTTAACTTTGATGGTGAGCCATGTTATTGTGGACAATATGGGTGTGTGGAATGCTATGCGTCCATACTTGCCATTGAAAAAAAGTACCGCAGCTACCTGAAATTAGGACGAGAAACAAACATTAAAAAACCCATAAGCCAAATAACTTATGGGGATATCATCCGTGCTGGTGACCATGGCGAAGAACTTGCTCAAGATGTTTTAGCATCAGCAGCACGTATATTGGGAATAGGATTGGTTAACTATGTGACCCTTGTCAACCCAGAAAAAATAATCTTAAGTGGACCCATGATGAACCTTTCAGATATATTTTACCATATGGTCATCACCTATATTGAAAAAAGCGTCTTGAAGGATGGTCATTCTATTGTATTTGTAAGAGGAGGAGCCTATAAGGATAATGCCATTGCCTTAGGGGCGGCTCATATGTTTTTAAGAGATAAATTACAATAGATGATGATTAATGAATTTTGTAGTTTGCGGCTTTCTTAATTTTCTTTAAATCTTTACTGGTTTTTATAAAACGATACAGCCCAATGAACCCAATGACAACACCAAGTGGAACGAATACATAACCAATAATTTCAATTAGCAAATCATTAGAGAATTTAATAAAAGATGAACCTGCTACGATTAAGCTAAGAGCTGTTCGTATATAAGCCAATAAGGTTCTTTCATTGGCTAAAAAAGTCCGGTCAGTGGCTAATAGATCTCTTAAGATTAAAGAGTCTTTCTTAAAAGCATAGATAACATTAGCGTTGCGTTTATTATGAATCATGTTCACTTCACCTCGATTATATTTATTAACTTTATACCAAAATGGTCTAAAGATAAGTGGTAAAAACCTTATATCTCTACTTCTATTATACCACTTTTGACCAAAATAGCAATAAGTAAAATAAAAGTTTTAGAATTAACACCATGGTTTAGGTAATAATAGACGTAAAGATAGAGAAAAAAAGAAATTAAAGCTTCTTTCTGTAAAAAAAGGAAGAAAAGGACACATAAAAGACAAATTAAATACAAAAGGATTACACTCTTCTTCTATATAATTCTAATTGACGACATAACATTAGACATAATATGACATCAAGGACGACATCATATTTGACAGACGCGTATAAACGCACAAAAATATAATAGAGAATCCCCTCTCATTATAACCCAGAAGAAAGAGAATCAAGTGCTTGGTTCTCTTTTTTTAGTTTTATGTCCTGTTCATAGTTATCACATAAAAAAATGTAGCTTTCAGTCAAAAGACACATAAAGAACATAACAGAAACAAACAGAAGACATCTGCTGGGTGTATAATTCTACATGAAACAACAAGATTAACATAAAACATTATAAACAACATCATGAAGTACAAACATAGGACACAATTTTTACATAGATAAAAGCAGATATAGGACATAATTGAAGACATGAGGCATGAGCGCAAAAAATAATAGAGAATCCCCTCTCATTATTACCCAGAAAAAGAGAACCTTATAGGTTCTCTTTTTCAGCATCCTATAAACCCCTGAAAGTTTTGACCTGGCTATAGACACTCATTTGCGGAATTCATCAATAATCTCTTGATTCGTTGGTCTTCCGTCATCCCATTTACGATTCATGCGCGAAAGGGGGCTAACGTGACGCATTTTTTGCTTGTTATCCATTTTATTTCTAAGTTGTTGCATGCGATGCATACGGGCCTGAATTTCATTTTTATGTATTTTAATAAGCTCTTGTTCACGTTGGCGTGCTAATCGTTGAGCTTTGGTTTTGCCACGAATAACCAAAAAGGTGAATGTAATGAAAACCACGGATAGAATGATTAAACAAATATCATACATACCGATAATGAACAACAGTGAACTTACGATTAAGACAAGGCCTATCACACGTGTTGCAATAATGGAAAGAGGGTCATGATATAAGAAGATGTTAATAACAAGACTATGTATATAATTATTAGCTGATAAACTGAGACCAACACCTAACAGCAAAATAAAAATTAAGATGATCTGAGTTTGAGTCAAATAGACACCTCCTTAGTCGTCTAGTATAACGCTATTATTCTATCATATATTAGTGAATAATGGAATGAAAAACAGAGGGTAATATAGGATATTTTATAAGGCTATTGACGCTAATAGAATTATATGGAATAATAACCCTATTACAGAATTGGAAGGTGATTGTTGTGAAATTAATGTTTGTTTCAGATATTCATGGCTCAAACTATTATGCGGATAAAGCCATAGAAAAATTTAAAGAGGAAAAGGCAGATTATATGGTTTTATTAGGCGATTTATTATATCATGGACCCAGAAATCCATTACCCAAGGATTATGCGCCAAGTAAAGTGCTTCTATTACTGAATCAATATAAGGATAAGATAGTAGCGGTTCGAGGAAATTGTGACAGTGAAGTAGACCAAATGGTATTGGAATTTCCAATGATGAGTGACTATACCATTATCTTTGATGGAACAAGAAGAATTTTTGCAACTCATGGGCATGGATTTAATGAAGGCAATATGCCTCCATTACAAGATGGTGACATGCTTATTCATGGGCATACCCATATACCTGTAGCGAAAGAGGTTTCTGGGAAATATATCATGAATCCAGGGTCCATCTCCTTACCAAAAGAGGACTACCCAAACAGTTATGGAATCTGGGAAAATAATCGGTTTATGGTAAAGGATTTTGACGGACATGTTATTAAGTCCTTAGATATATAAATCATTAAGGCAATTAAATAGGGCTGTGTCATCAAAGTACATGCTTACTTTGGACACAGCCCTTACCTTATTAAATCTTAAAGGAAAGTTCTCAATTTAACAAATGAAATAGAAGCGTTTTTATATGCGTCAAGGAAACTTTCCTAACGCAACAACTTGCTTCGCAAGACGCGACGTAGTCGCTTTGTTCTAGTCTGTCCCATCCATAACATTTCTAGTAGTAGGTTCATCATGGTTGTTTCTTAGATGTTTTAGAGCTACATGGACAATGATGGTAATTAGACCATAGTAGAGTAGTATCTTAATACCAAAGGCTATTGGCATTAAGGAGCTATTAATGAGTACAATGATAAGGGATGGCAAGGTTAAGGCGTAGATGCCAATCTTATATAATTCATTAAAGGTAAAAGGTGTCTTCATAATGGAATTCATAATGAGTCCGATGATGCTTGCAAATAAACTCTCAAGAAACTTCAATAAAAGTGTACCAATAATAATAACGACAAATAATGTACCAAACAATAAGCCTTTCATGGTGTGTAAGAATTCAATGACTTTGTATTTATCAATATGCATATCTTCCAAGGTGCTGAAATCAAAAGGTATCGGCGGACTACCAGCTTGGAAGATAATAATACGTTCTGGGGTGATTAGGTATCCTACGTCATATCCAGCTAAATCATTGAGATCATACATGCTTTCCATATCTAAAATAAAGATCAAATCTTTGTCTTGTCGATATACATAAGGTTCATCCATTTCCACATGCAGACGACCGTTTTGAATATCAATAGCAGGTGCATCATCTGATTCAAGGAATGTGATGGTCTGATTAATGGATTCGTTTGTTTTATTTGCTAAAACACCAGCGTATATTATACCCAAGACCACAGACAGTAAAACTAAATACCCGATAGCTTTACCTGTGCTTTCACGCCGTATTTGGCGATAGACTTCAAAGTCTGTAAAGCTTTTTATAAACTTAACAAAAATGTTTGCCCGCTTTTCATTTTCCATAGAATATCTCCTTCATTTTTCTCTTATCATAAAGTTCTTTGAACGTAGCATATGAAAATAGACGCGTTTTCATATGCATCAAGATACGTTCTTAACGAAACACCTTGCTTCCCAAGGTATAACGTAGTCCCTTTGTTATTGTCTTATTGGGAAGTATTCCCATACGACACAATGTTAGCACATATTAAATTTTTCTTCAAGGCGATAGAAAGATTAATCTGTAATTTTCATGATTTGTAACAAAGATTTAATGCTACAATATTGTGTTACCATACTTTTTCCCGTATAATGAAGATAGTTCAACTGTAAAAAGTTTACTATCATATGAACAGGGCATTCAAGAGGTGTATACCTTGAATACTTATGCTAATAATAGAGATACACATGATAAGTGAAAGAAGTTAGGAGTATTAAACATGTCATATATTGAGTTAACCACACCCTGCATCTTTGGTGTGGAAACTGTACTAAAAAAGGAAATAATGGATTTGGGCTATACCATTAAAGAAGTGGAAGATGGTCGTATCACATATGAAGCTGATGAATTGGGTATTTGTCGTTCTAACCTTTGGCTTAGAACAGCTGAAAGGGTCATGATAAAGGTTGGAGATTTTGAGGCAACCAGCTTTGAAGCATTATTTCAAAAGACGAAAGATTTGCCTTGGGAGAGATGGATACCACAAGATGGCAAGTTCTGGGTTAAAAAAGTAGCTTCTATAAAATCCAAGTTATTTAGTCCATCGGATATACAGTCCATTATTAAAAAGGCCATGGTAGAGCGCTTAAAAAGAATCCATGGCGTAAATTGGTTTAAAGAAGATGGTGCACATTACCCTCTGAGGGTCTTTATTAAGAAAGATCGGGTGTCCATTTGTCTGGATGCCAGTGGAGAAGCTTTACACAGAAGAGGTTATCGTACGTTAACCAGTAAAGCACCTATTAGTGAAACCTTGGCAGCGGCAATGATACAGCTGTCGCCTTGGAATAAGGAGCGCATCTTAGTGGACCCTTTTTGTGGCAGCGGCACCATTCCTATCGAGGCCGCTATGATAGCCATGAATATGGCACCAGGTCTTAATCGCGAATATGAAGCAGAAGCATGGAAGCATATTATACCACCTAAATTATGGCTAAGAGCTGTTGATGAAGCCAATGACGTGATGGATACCACAAGCAAATTTTCCATATCCGGTTATGACATGGATTATAAGGTATTGAAATTGGCAAGAGAAAATGCCAAGAATGCTGGTGTTGATCATGTGATTCATCTGCAAGAAAGAGATATGCGTCAGATTCGGCACCCTAAGAAGTACGGTTTTGTCATTACCAATCCACCTTATGGTGAACGTCTAGAAGACAAAGAGTCCGTTATGGCATTATATAAAGAAATGAAAGTGGCTTTTGATCATCTGGATAACTGGTCTTACTATATTATCACATCCTTTGATGATTTTGAGCGCTACTATGGTAAGAAAGCAGATAAAAAGAGAAAACTTTACACGGGTATGATGAAAGCAAATCTATACCAGTATTTTGGTGATAAACCGCCAAGAAGAAAATAAATAAATTGGGGATATGTGGGGTTTTACTAAATTATAGTGAAAAGAGGTTGGAGCTTGAAACTTAATCAGTATATTCGAAACTTAGTGGTAAGTATGATTGTTATTGTATGCTTTATACCCTCAACAGTGTCGGCAACCGAAACAGCAGTAGCTGTAAGCCTTGATAACGTGTATATTGCATATAATGATGAATATGGGAAACCATATATTGACGAGAATAACAGAACGATGGTTCCATTACGATTAACTTTGGAGCAATATGGAGCGGAAGTTTATTGGGATGGTGAAGCAGGCCTAGTCAGTATTATGCATGGAGGTATAACCGTTCATGTACCGATTGGGGAAAATTATATTTATCGAAATGGTAAGAAAATAGATAATGATACCCAAGCTGTTATTGTGAATAAACGTACATATTTGCCTATCCGAGTCGTTATGGAAGCTTTTGGATGTGAAGTGATTTGGGATGGGCATAACCGAGAAGTCGTTATTTATACGCGTGATTATGATGCAGGCGACTCACGATATGATCTGAGGGAAGAAGGGAATGTAACGTCTGTAAAAAATCAAGGTGACCTTGGAACATGTTGGGCTTTTGCAGCTCTTGGCGCTATGGAATCCACATTATTAACAAGAACTGGGGAACATTTTGATTTCTCAGAGGACAATATGAGTTTAGGCCATGGCTATAATTTAACCCAAGATGAAGGTGGCGATTTCATGCTGGCTTTAGCTTATTTTGCAAGATGGTCTGGACCTATATATGAAAGAGATGATGAATATGGTGATGGTCAGTCACCAGAAAATACAAAAAGTGTGAAACATCTACAAGAAGCCTTCTTTTTACCATCAAAAGATAAGAACATGATTAAAGATACGGTTAAAGCTTATGGTGGGTTACATACATCCATTTATTGGGATTTCACAGATGATATACATCATAGTCCCTACTATAATCAAGATACATATGCCTACTTTTATAATGGCACCAAAACCATTAACCATGATGTGGTGATTGTTGGATGGGATGATAACTATCCCAAAGAAAATTTTAAGATTCAGCCCAAGGAAAATGGTGCGTTCATATGTAAAAACAGCTTTGGCATAGATTTTGGTGAAGAAGGTTATTTTTATATGTCCTATGAAGACGTTTATATCGGCTCTCAGACCATGGTGTATAGTGGTATAGAAGAGCCTGATAATTACGATAAAATCTATCAATCTGATTGGTTAGGTCTAGTGGGCAACATTGGTTTTAATACAGATACAGCTTATTTTTCTAATGCCTATACCACAGGTGATAACCAAGAAGCGTTAGCAGCAGTCAGTTTTTATACCACAGGCATGCATTCAAAATATGAAGTTTATGTGGTAGAGGATTTTAAAGGAAAACCTGATTTTTCACGTATGGTTGCTGTGGAAAAGGGGTTCAAAGAGTTTAAAGGGTATTATACCATACCCTTATCAAAACCCATAACCTTGAAAAAAAATCAAAAATTTGCTGTGGTCGTTAAGATAACCACACCAGGCAGTAAATTCCCTATAGCAGCTGAGTTCAATCGGGATGTTAAATGGATTGACCAAGTAGACATTGAAGATGGGGAAGGGTATATGAGTTATGATGGGGAAAAGTGGGATGACACGGAAGACATTCTACAAAGTAATGTCTGTTTAAAAGCTTTCACAAAAATCATACAAGATGACAAGGTAGAACCCAATAATCCAAATTATATAGAGTCACTACCTGAGGAACAGGAAAACGTGGATATACAAGAGTTCAATGAATCAGATAATGGACCATCTGATTCCCCTAGCCCAATACAGAATAGTCAGGAAGAACAACCGGTTAAGACAACGCCAGCCGATGAAACGAAACCTGTAAGCAGTCCAGACATTATTCTTGATAAAGACGCAATACATCATAAAGATAAAAAATTACTAGGTTTAACATAAACCATGTGTAGGGGGTAAGATATGAAGCATCATGTATGTCGAATCCTTAAAGAACTAAAAGATGCAGAAAAGGTGTATATACAACCTCATAATATACCCGATCCAGATGCTATTGCCAGTAGTTTTGGGTTGAAAACATTATTAGCTTATAAGGGTATTGAATCAAACATTATACATGTGGAAACCATTGAAAAGGCTAATTCCAAAAAGATGGTAGAACTGTTTGGCATTGAGATGACCGTACAAGATACAATCCAATATGATAAAAAAGACTATGTGATACTGGTGGATTCGCAAATTGGTCATTCCAATATCACCAATCTATTTTATGAAAATCGTTTGGTTGTTGACCATCATGAAGTCACCCAGGATACGTGTGATTACCTTTATCAGGACATAAGACCACAGGTAGGTGCATGTGCCTCCATTATAACGGCGTACTTCCAAGAAGAGGATATCCCAATACCCATTAATGTGGCAACAGCCTTATTGTATGGCATCATGATGGATACCGATAATCTAACAAGACGTGTAAGTGACTTAGACATTGCTATGTTTTACTTTTTATATAACCAAGCCGACATTCGACTCATTAAATCCCTGAAGCTCAATCAAATTGTGAAATCCGATCTAATAGCCTATGCAAAAGCCTTAGATAGTGTAGAAATCTATGGGTATCTTGGGTTTGTTCATATTGTGAACTGTAATGATTCCTTGTTAGGTACCATAAGTGATATGGTGAATACCATAGAAGGTGTTCTTGTGGTGGTGGCATATGCTAAACGAAGTGATGGGGTGAAGTTCTCCATTCGTAGTGAGATGAGCAAAGTAAAGGCCAATACCTTAGTACGCTATATCATCCATGATAAAGGTGTTGGAGGAGGACATAATGAGATGGCTGGTGGTTTTATGTTGGCCGATAAGATGGATTTTCTAAGCAATAAACAATTAGATACCTATATTCGACATCGAGCAATAAGCTATGTAGAGAAGGTTGACCCACATTTGTAAAAAAGAATGATAAAGGCTGGAGTGATTGGATGAAAGAAAGAACTTTTAAAATCGACGGCTTAGAGGGACATAAGATATTTGTAGTAAGTTGGCTGCCTGATCATGCAGAAGATATAAAAGGCGTTATTCAAATAGTTCATGGAATGGCCGAACATTGCCTGCGCTATAGGGATTTTGCTACCTTTTTAACGCACAACGGATATGGGGTCTATGCACATGATCATCGAGGACATGGACAAAGCCTTGACCAAGAAGAGGATCTGGGGTTTTTTCATGATGATCAAGGGTGGCAGCATGTTGTGGATGAAGTACATCATGTTACTTCCTATATAAAGGAACATCATCCTAAAGAGCATTTTTTTATTTTAGGGCATAGTATGGGCTCACTGATTACAAGAGGGTATATACAACAGTATGGTCATGAAGTAAAAGGTGTTATTATAAGTGGCACAAGCGCAACAAAAGGTATATTAGGTAAAGTGGGTTACTTATTAGCTAAAGCCATATGTGCTGTGAAAGGACCACGGCATTACAGCTCGTTGCTTAATCAACTAAGCTTTGGCAGCTTTAATAAAAACTTTGCTCCCAATCGGACAGCCTATGATTGGTTAAGTCGAGATAAGAAGCAAGTGGACTGTTATGTGGATGATGAGCGATGCGGCTTTGTATGCACAGCTAAATTTTATATGGATTTATTGGCAGGATTGGAACACATCTCTCATAAAGAAAATATTAAAAAAACACCAAAAACATTACCGTTATTTATCATTTCTGGTACCAAAGACCCTGTAGGAAACATGGGAAAAGGTGTTACCAAAGTCAGCAAGGATTACATTACATGCGGATATCGCGTACAAGTAAAACTCTATGACGAAGGTCGTCATGAGATTCTTAATGAAACCAACTATATGGAAGTTTATATGGATATATTAAAATTTATCGAGACGGTATAACCTTATGAAGGTTGATTATATAACAGGAGATTAAGTGAGGGGCAGTTTCATAAGAGCAAGTTGATGGTTAGCTTTTTGCTTTTATGAAACGGCCCCTTTTATGATTGTTCTTATTCAATAAATTGAGGAGTTGCCATATCGTCAAATGTATACGTCTGCTTAGTCAATTCTTTTTCTAGCATCCATTTATTCACACGTTCAAGTTCCGATTCATCAGGTAAGCTTGCATGCTCATAAGCAGGCAACGTAAGGGTATCACGTGTTGTTGGCGGAAAGCCAGCTTTTTCCATGACCACATCCATATAAGTCTCACGGTCTGTATCTTTTATATAATCAACGGCCTGATTATATCCACGATAAAAATCAGATATGAGGCCAGCCTTTTTATCAATGGATGCTTGTGAGAAAATCATCACTGCTGGGTTTGTACCAATGGCATCACTGGTTGTGACATAGGTACCACCATTAAGAACAGCAGCATGAGCCAGAGGTTCTGGTAGCATAGCTAAGTCAATTTTACCATGTTGAAGCATTTCTAATCGAGTAGGCATCTTAGGTATTGCTACTTTATTTAATCCCATGTCTTGACTTAAGGCATAGATATCGGTCAGATATTCAATGATGGTGTTGCTGGATATGCCAATAGAAGTATCTGCTTTTATAGCATCAGCTTGTAAACCAGGGGTTGTAACAATAGCAAAGGCTCCCTGTGTTTTTGATGTCACCTGCATATCAAATTGATTATCTTTTAAGAAGATAGCAGATAATAAGTCAGAAGCTGTACCATCAATATTCCCTGTCTGCAAAGCTGTATCTCTGTCCACAGCACTTTTAAAATAAGACAGTTCAATGTGTTCACCCAGATAGCCATTTTCTTTAGCAAGAATCATGGGAATACTATCCAGATTAGGCAAAACACCAATGGTTAACGTGGTGGGTTCTTTTTTTGAACATCCTGCAAACATAATCAAGATGCTGATGGTTAATACTGTTAGTAGGTAGATTTTTATTTTGTTCATGAAAACATCCTTTCAACTACGTTTTACAGAGGATAAAAAAGCTAATGGTATTAAATTATACTACAAAGCCTAAGATGTCAATAACCAAAACCGTTAACAAAAGTTACAAAATGTGCAAAAAGGCTTTTATCGTATATTTTATGATATACTGGTGCAAGAACATGCAATAACTTATACCGCTAACAGTTAATTTTTTAACATAGTATATGCCATTATATATGATATCTTTCAAGGAGGAACACCGACGTGAAAAAACGTATTATAATCTTAGGTGCTGGCTATGCAGGGGTTCATGCAGGCAAGTTACTTCACAAAAAATTTAGAAAAGATGATACCGTTGAGATAACGTTGATAGACCGTAAACCTTACCACACACTTATGACAGAGCTTCATGAGGTTGCTGGTCATCGTACGAATGAAGATGCTATAAGAGTGGATATTCGTAAAATCTTTGCTAAACGTAAAGTGGACTTTATACAGGCCGATATTGCGTCCATTGATTTTGAAATGCAAGAACTTCGGTCCAAAGATGATATAACATTCTCATACGATTATTTAGTGATTGGTACAGGTAGTGAACCTTGTGACTATGGCATTGAAGGGGTAAGTGAACATGCGATGACACTATGGTCCTATGAAGATGCTGTAAGAATACGTGAACACATTCTTCATATGTTTCGAGAAGCCGTAAAAGAAACCAACCCCAAAAAGCGTAAAAGTCTCCTTAACTTTATTGTTGCCGGGGCAGGTTTTACAGGTGTAGAGATGGTTGGGGAGTTGGTTGAATGGACCAAAGTCCTAGCCCATGAGTTCAAAGTGGATAGAGAAGAAATAAATGTATCCATCGTGGATATATTACCTAAAATATTACCGATACTGCCAGATAAACTGATTCATAAAGCTACGCGACGACTCTATAAAATGGGTGTCAATGTGCTGCTGGACAGCCCAATTGAAAAGGTAGATAAAACCTATGCCTCTATTGGTGGACAGATTGTGCATACCCATACCGTTATTTGGACAGCTGGTGTCATGGGTTGTTCATTTGGAGCCAATTTAGGGCTGACTATGGGCAAAAAAGGTCGGGTACAAGTCAACGCATACATGCAGTCCATTGATGATGACCATGTGTATCTTATTGGTGATAACGCATATTTTGAAGAAGATCATCATCCTGTTCCTCAGATTGTTGAGGCAGCTCATCAAACAGCAGAGACGGCTGTGCATAATATTCACGCTGATATTACAGGGAAAGAAAAAGAAAAATTTAAATCCAATATCCGTGGTTTTATGGTATCCATCGGTTCCAGATATGGTGTGGCGAATATAGGTGCTAAGAAACCTGTTGCTCTATCTGGTTGGTTAGCCATGCTAATGAAGCACCTGATTAACATGGTGTATCTCTTTAAGATTGCAGGTGTTAACCGAACATTTTCATATATGCTCCATGAATTTTTCCATGTGAAAGATCGGAGAAGCTTTGTAGGTGGTCATTTCTCAAAAGCATCCCCTAATTTCTTCCTTTTACCATTTAGGGTTTATTTAGGTGTCATGTGGATGATAGAAGGGTTCAAAAAGATTGATGAAGGTTGGTTAAAAGAAGCTAAGATGATTGCTTCTGATGCCGCATCAACCATCAGTGGCGCAGTAGAAACAGCAACAGATGCCGTATCAGCAGCCAGTGGCGCAGCAGCAACAGCAACAGATGCGGTGACAGCAGCAAGTGGCGCAGTAGCCACAGCAACAGATGCGGTGACAGCAGCAACACAAGTAGGCGAACAAGTCAGCCAATATGGTGAACCCCTTATAAAAAATGTACCAGGTTTTATGCAGTGGATCATTGATAATATTGTGGCACCTAATGCAGTGGCGTTTCAAACGGTGATGGTTATCACGGAGATTGTACTGGGTGCATGTCTCATTATTGGTTTATTTACGTTCGTTTGGTCCATTGTAAGTGCAGGTTTAACCGTAATGATTACATTAACAGGTATGTCAGATGCCTCCATACTCTGGTATTTCTTCGGTAGTATCGCACTTATAGGCGGCTCAGGTTCTATGTTTGGACTGGATTATTATATCTTGCCATGGTTAAAAAAACGGTGGAAGAAGATAGGGATTGTTCGGAAATCCTATCTCTATTTTGATTAACAACGACCCATTAAAATGTTGGGCTTCAAAAATATTGTGTTCAATATGTTAGTGTCCTATAGCGTTTGGATAAACTATAGAAAGTAAAGGTAATCCCTTTGCTTTCTTTGTTGAATACAGGTTTTATCATCCATTGTTCCATAAAACCAGATTTCGTAAGGTGTGATTGTGAAAATAATACCCAGATATGTTATAATAATGGAAATGATAGAGGAATAAATACAAGCCCATGAATATCTTCCATGTAGAATAGAGGATTCGTATCAAGTTTACACACGTATGCCAAGAAAGGATTGGTTGCCTTATGAAACGAAATGACATCTATATAATTGTTGGTGTACTGATTGTTGCTGGGGTTTTATATGTATTAAATCAATACCGCATCAGTCAAATAGACACCAAGCATATTGTAGCTAACATATACGTAGATGGTGAACTATATAAGACAGTGCCCATTAACGAAGAAAAAGAAATTACAATTAAGACAAAATATGGGACAAATGTGGTTAGTATACATGATCATGGTGCAGAAATGGTCCATGCCAATTGTCCAGACCATCTTTGTGAAAAAGTTGGTTTTATTGGCCAAGTGGGAAACCGGATTGTATGTTTGCCTAATCGTGTGTATGTTGAGATTGCAGGGGATGTGGAGGAGGAAGTCGATGCCATATCCGAATAGAATAAAACAGCTTTCAAAAGTACAAAAGATGGTATTCATTGCAATGCTCATTGCCTTTGCACTTGTACTGAGTTATGTGGAAAGGTCATTTGGCGTTATTCTGCCTATTCCAGGTGTAAAACTGGGTTTAGCTAATATTGTAACCTTAGCAAGTCTTTACTTGCTGACCTTTCACGAAGCGTTGTTATTGGTGATGCTTAGAGTCATTTTAAATTGTTTTTTTGTAGGTTTTCAAACGTTTTGGTTTAGTTTATCTGGTGGTTTACTAAGTCTTGTTGTCATGTATTGTTTGTTAAGAATTGGAAAAGAGAAAGTGAGTACCATAGGGGTGAGTGTTGTTGGCGCAGTCAACCATAATATAGGGCAGTTAATCGTGATTGCAATCATAACCAATAGTGTTGATGTAGCTGCATCTTATTTCCCTGTTTTAGCGGTATCAGGTATTATAACAGGTGTGCTTGTAGGTATAACGGTTGGGTATTTATTGCCTTATTTGAACCGACTGTTTAGATAGACAAAGATAGCATGATGGCAATTTCATGAGGGACAAGCAGGTGTACTGAAAAATAAGGCGAGTGGGTACATACAGTAAAATAGATGGTATCCTATCCAGGAGATTCCTTAGAAGGAAGGATTGAATAACATGGCATATAAAGATTTACAAGCATTTATGAAAGCATTAGAGAAAAAAGAACAATTGGATGTGGTAGAGACCTGTGTGGATAGTGTGTTAGAGATAACAGAGATTGCAGATCGTGTATCCAAGAAAAATGGCAGAGCTTTGCTGTTTAAAAATGTGAAACATTCGCCATACCCTGTACTCATTAATGCTGTGGGTTCTTATGAACGACTGCATATGGCTTTTGAAGTAGAGGATCTTGATGATATTGGTAACGAAATCGGTGAGTTAGTCAATATGGGCAACTATCTAGGCATTATCAGCCAGATCAAGTCCATTCCAAGATTAACTCGTATGCTTCATGTGTTTCCTAAGAAAGTGAAAAGAGCCATATGCCAAGAAGTCGTAGAAGAGCCTGACCTTGATCAGCTTCCTATTTTAAAATGTTGGCCAGAAGACGGTGGGCGTTACATCACGTTACCCTTGGTAATCACGAAAGATCCTGAAACAGGACAACAAAACATGGGGATGTATCGTCTACAAGTGTACGACAGTAAAACCACAGGCATGCATTGGCATTTGCATAAAGATGGTCGAGAAATATATAAAAAATATCGGGACTTAGGGTTGAAAAAGATGCCTGTGTCTGTGGCATTAGGTTGTGATCCAGCGATTATGTATGCGGCTACAGCACCATTACCTAAGATGGTTGATGAGATGATGTTCGCAGGATTTTTGAGAAAAGATGCCGTCAATATTGTTAAATGTGTAACAAATGATCTCTACGTACCCGCTAATGCTGAGTTTATCTTGGAAGGGTATGTGGACTTAGAGGAAATGCGCTTAGAAGGGCCTTTTGGCGACCATACCGGCTATTATTCCTTAGCAGATATATATCCCGTTTTTCATATTGAGAAGATCACACGGCGTAGGGAGCCTGTGTATCCTACGACCATTGTTGGGAAACCCCCTATGGAAGATTGCTATCTAGCAAAAGCGACGGAACGTTTTTTCTTGCCGCTTATCAAGTTAATGGTACCTGAGATCGTGGACTATAATTTTCCACTAGAAGGTGTTTTTCATAATTGTGTGATTGTATCCATTAAAAAATCCTATCCAAAGCATGCTCAGAAAGTGATGAGTGCCATGTGGGGGTTAGGGCAGATGATGTACACCAAGATGATTGTTGTGGTTGATGAGCAAGTAGACCCTCATGATTTATCAACGGTAGCTTGGAAGGTCTTTAATAATATTGATCCTCATCGAGATTTAGTCATCAATGAAGGACCTTTGGATGCTCTTGATCATTCGTCCAATACGGCTTTATATGGTTATCGATTGGGTATAGATGCTACTAAGAAATTAAAAAGTGAGGGGCATCAGCGGGAATGGCCTAACGATATCGAAATGAGTCAAGATATTAAGAAAATGGTGGATGAGAAATGGGCATCTTATGGCATACATTTATCATGATCATAACGAAAGAAGATAGATAATATGAGACTTCTGAGACGTTTAAAAACATATGGTGAATTGGTGATGTTTTCACATACGTTGTTTTCATTACCTTTCGCCCTTATAGCTATGATTTGGGCAGCCGATGGCTTGCCTGAAGGAAGACTGATTCTATGGATTTTAATTGCGTTAGTAGCAGGCAGAAATGGTGCAAATGCTTTGAACCGCTGGGTAGACAAATCCTATGATAAAATGAACCCAAGGACCGCCCACCGGCACATGCCTCAGAATAAGGTAAAAAATATAGAAGTTCTGGGATTGACAGCTGTTTGTTACGGGGTGTTTGTACTAGCCGCCTATCAGATCAATACCATTTGTTTTATACTGTCGCCTATAGCTTTAGCGCTGTTTACATTGTATTCGTATACCAAGCGTTTTACATGGGCCTGTCATTTGGTGTTAGGTTTCACCTGCGCTGGCGCACCTGTCGGTGCATGGTTGGCAGTAACGGGGCGATTGGATATTGTGCCATTGGTACTGGGTGCTGTTGTGTTATTGTGGGTAGCAGGATTTGATATTATCTATGGTACCCAAGATATTGATTTTGACCGAGATCATGGGCTGTTTTCTATTCCTGCTCAGTTTGGGTTTAAAAATGCCCTTTTCATTGCTCGTGGTTTTCACTTGCTCATGCTTGGCTTATTATTAGGTTTGTATTTTTATCGCAGCATGAGTGTGTTATACCTATTTGGTCTTGGTATAAGTGCCGTGTTATTGACCATTGAGCACTACATGGTTGATCCAGCTAATCGGTCCAAGATGAATACGGCATCGTATCATCTGAATCAGATTGTCAGTATGTCTATTTTAGTTTTTACGTTATTGGATTTTTTATGGACAAATGGGTTCAAATAACTTATGTAAAAGACGGAACACATGGTGTTCAAAATATAAACATTTAGGTGGTGCTGTTGTGGGAAAATATGTTGTAGGCATAACAGGTGCAAGTGGTAGTATATATGGAAAATGTGTAGTTGAAGAATTAGTTAAGATGGGTCATCATGTGTATGTGGTGATCACGGAACAAGGGGAAAAAGTTTTTGCTTATGAGCTGGAACAACAGGTGGAAGAATGGTTAAGTGTTTTTGGTAATGCTGTAGAACGGTGTCGTGAGGATGACTTTTTTACACCCATAGCAAGTGGGTCATTTCCTCTTGATGGGATGGTGGTCGTACCTTGCTCTATGGGCAGTCTTGCTAAAATAGCCCATGGTATAAGTGATAACCTTTTAATCAGAAGCAGTGATGTATGCATAAAAGAAAAGAAGAAGTTGGTGCTGGTGCCAAGAGAAACCCCACTAAGCGCTGTTCATCTAGAAAACATGTTAACCTTAAGCAGACTGGGGGTAGAGATGGTACCGCCAATGCCAGAATTCTATAGTAAGCCTAACAGCATTGAGGATATGGTTGCGTCTACTGTCGGGCGTATACTCCAGCGTTTAGGCATTGCCAATACCTTATACATGAAGTGGCAATCGTAAGTTTTGGAGGGGTAAGATGATTGAAGTAAAAGATGTGAGTTATAGCTATGAGGATCATGAAATACTTCATAAGATTAGTTTTTCTCTTGATGAAGGTGAACGATGTACCCTTATTGGGAAATCCGGTATTGGTAAAACCACCGTGTTAAAACTCATTAGTGGTATTTGTCCATGTCAAGATGGAACCATAACCCTTAAAGGCAGGACTGTCAACACAAAACAACATCATATGGGATATATACCTCAACATTATGGGTTAATACCCTGGTATAATGTCAAAAAAAATATTGTATTGCCCAGGAAATTAAAAAACGGGAAGAAAAATGTCAACCTTCATCAACTGCATGGGCTATGCAGAGAACTACGAATCGAGAATATAATGAATAAATACCCGAATCATCTTAGTGGAGGTCAACAGCAAAGAGTAGCCATAGCACGTGCATTGTATCAAGAACCGGATGTGTTGTTAATGGATGAACCTTTTGCGTCTCTGGATTATATGCATCGTGAAGAAGCTAGAAACATATTTTTAGACATATGGGAGAAACATCAAATAACAACGATCATGGTCACTCATGATTTACTAGAAGCCATTTACCTAGGTCATAAAGTGGCTATATTAAGTGGTACAGACGACATGACCATCTTGGATAACCCTTATGTTCAAATGGATTTAAAAGATAACCTTGAAGGTATCTATGCTTATAAAGACTTGCTAGAAAAGCACATGGGTAGTCGGTGAAGGTGAGGTAGAACGGTATGCAAAAAAAGCAAAGGCATCACGGGCATTACATATGGATTTTAATAGGGGTGTTTGCTTTATGGCAAACCATTGCGATGATCGTGGATATCTCCATACTTCCCTCCCCTTATGAAATTATACACTATACCATTAACCACATGCATGTGGAAATCATATGGCATGTATTGTACAGTTTGAGAAGAGTCATCTTAGGTATAGCAATAGCTGTTGCAATAGCTGTTCCAATAGGTGTATTATCCGGATTTTATAAAAAAGTGGAGCGTTTGGTATCGCCTTTATTGTATTTTGCTTACCCGGTACCTAAGTTTGCTTTGTTACCGATTATCATGTTAATATTTGGGATAGGTGAGGGGACAAAGATTGTGATGGTGGCCCTGATTATCTTGTTTCCAATGATGGTGAACATACGGGATGCTATGAAACAAATGAACAAAGCACTGTTCAGCGTATTCATTGCTAGCGGCATAAGCCATCATCAACTAATCCTCGGTGTGGCACTCAAAGGTATTTTGCCCCGTTTATTTACAACCATAAGAATTGGCATTGGAACCGCCTTATCCGTTTTGTTTTTTTCAGAGAATTTTGGTACCACCTTTGGGCTGGGTTATTACATCATGGATTCCTGGATGCGGATTAATTATGTGGCCATGTATAGCGGTATTCTGTTAATGAGTGGTTTAGGGTTAATCCTTTTTCTCGTGGTAGATACTTTAAATAAACAGCTGTGTCCATGGCAGTAAATAGGTTTGGAGTGGCTATGAAGTAAGTGAAGGGGTGAACAATGGTGAAGAAACTTGTTTTATATGCGTGTATGATGATGAGCCTTACAGGGTGTTCTTCTAAAGCATACAAATATGATGATGGGGAATATTTTGGTGAAGCAGAAGGACACCACGGTCCAATCAAAGTGAAAGTGCTTGTGGATAAACATGTCATATCCGATATTTTCATCCTTGAGGAACAAGAAATTCCAGGACTAAAAGAGATTGTTTATGAAAAAATACCACCCAAGATGAAAAAACATAATACCTGGGATGTGGATGGTGTTTCTGGAGCGACCCTTACAAGCACAGGTTTAAAAAATGCTGTCAAAGATGCCATTGAAGATGCCTTACAAGAAGAGTAGGTGGAGGTTCCGGATGAAACTACAATATAAAATGGTTATTCTCTTTTCAGCGATACTGCTCTTTACAGTGGGTATCACCGGGTATAATACCCAAAATCAATTACAGAAAACCATTGAAACCCAGATGGGGAATAATGCCATGGACTTAGCAGTCACCATAGCATCCTTAGAGAATATACAGAAGAACCTTATGAAGAAAGATGCAGAAGCTATTCAAAGTCAGATTGAGACATTTCGAGAAAAAACAAGGTTTCAATACATCATTGTTATGGATATGGACGGTATTAAATATTCCTACCCTTATGAAGTCAGCATCGGTAAGAAATACCTCAGTGGTGGGGAAGAAGATGTCTTGAAACATGGAAAAGCCTATACGTCAGCCGATAGAAATCGATTCATTTCTGCTATAAGAGCTTTTGCACCTATTGATTACCAGGGTGAGCAAATCGGTGCTGTATTGGTTGGTTTGCTAAATGATACGGTTAATCGTGAAATTGAACCTTATACGAGAAATTTTCAGATAGCCTTAGTCATTGCACTGGTTTTAGGTATAATCTTTACCTTTCTTATGACCACCAATATTAAAAAAACCATTTTTGGACAGGAACCAAAAGAAATTTCGCTTTTATTAGGTGAAAAAGAGTTAATTTTGGAGAGTATTGATACAGGGATTGTTGCCATTAATTCCAAGCAAGAAATAACCCTTATGAACGATCTTGCCAAGAAAATTTTTCAAGTGGACCAAGAGGTAGAACAGGATATTCGTATGTTTGACGACCGTTATGCAGAATTGTTAGTGAGTAGTATGGAGGAAGATGAAACCATCCTTCATGTGGATATTCAGACAAGGTTTAATATCAATTTATTATGCAGTTTTAAGCCTTTGAAAAATCATAATGATGAAATCATTGGTGCTGTATCCACTTTTCAAAATAAAACAGAAGTGAAGCGTATGGTGGAAGAATTAGGTGGGATGAAACACCTAACAGACAACTTGCGGGCTCAAAATCATGAGTTTTTAAATAAGCTGCATATTATTTCTGGGCTCATTCAATTGGATGAAAAAGAACAGGCGGTTAAGTATATTGCAGAGCTCTCAGAGCAACGACAGGAGATATTAGGCATCTTAACCCATAACATTAAAAATGTTTATGTGGCTGGATTATTGTTAGCGAAATATAGCAAAGCCACAGAAAATAAGATTGATTTTGTAGTGGATAAATGGTCCAATATGGATAAACTTCCTCCTCATATGTCCCCTGACAAATTCTGTTCCATAGTAGGTAATCTCATTGAAAATGCAATTGAAGAATTGTTGGGAAAAAAACAGAGCAAAATATATGTGAAGTTAACACAAGATATAGAGCATGTTCATCTTATTGTGGAAGACAACGGTTCAGGTATTGCCGAAGATAAGCGGGAAAAAGTGTTTGAACGAGGGATTTCATCCAAGAAGGGTCAGCGAGGTTATGGGTTATGGATTATTCATAATTATATAGAAGAAGCAAAAGGTTCCATTCATCTAACGTCTAGTGAGGATGGAACGTCTTGGGAAGTTTGGCTGCCCATGAAACAAATTTAGTGATTTGGAGGCAATAACATGTATAAGGTTTTAATCGTAGAAGATGACCCCATGGTAAGACAAATAAATGAAAAATTTCTTGAAAAAATGGATGGCTTTGTACTTGAAGCAAGTGTCAGTACGGTACAAGAAGGAAAGGATATACTGGCAAAATCATCTGTGAACCTTGTACTGCTGGATTTGTTTTTTCCTAATGAAAAAGGGCAGGATTTAATCAAGTGGATTCGTGCTCATGATTATCAATGCGATGTGATCATGATTACGGCAGATAAGTCGGTAAAAACCATTGAAGAATTATTGCGTTTTGGGATTGTGGATTATCTCATTAAACCTTTTACCTTTGAAAGGCTCAAAGAGTCCCTTAATCGTTATAAGATGCGAAAACAGAAATTTAATGATGAGAAAAATATAGAACAATCACAGCTTGATAAGTATGTTTTCTTTGAAGGGGATTCGGAGGAAAAAGAAACGATGGATGATAATCCATTCAGTAAGCATACGTATGATAAAGTTCTTAGGTATTTACAGCATCATGGAGATAAAAGTTTTACGGCTTCTGAGGTGGCAGATGATATTGGTGTGTCTCGGATTACGGCAAGGCGTTATTTGGATTTGCTTGAAAAAGAAAATCTTGTGGTGATGGATTTGGAGTATGGTAAGATTGGGCGGCCGAAGAATAAGTATAGGATAAAGTAATATGGTAAGAAAGATTATGATTTTTTGTGTGGATGGTAGAGAAAGGTTACTATTATAATGATAGGAAAGGTTGTTTATGATAGTAAAAAAGATATTGTAATAGAGTGTGCAAGATGTCCGTAGAAGGGGTATATGTACATCAATAGGTTCAGGTTAAAGTAATCTAAGAAAAACTAAGGTTCGTGAAAAAGGTATTTCCTAAAGCTTACAACTCCCTTGCGGTCAGACAAGTAAGCTTTTTAACGGAAATACCTTTTTCACTTACCGAGTTTTTCTAAGATTGCTTTAAAAGTCACCGTATTGATGTACACATACCCCTTCTACTAGAGTGGTTGGCGGTGGGGTAGGTTGGTGCTTGGGTAAAGAGTCGCGTCGCGTAGTGTATATGAGGTGAGGTTTGTTTGAATAAACTCTTTATGGGTAGTATTGGTAATAAACTGGAAAAATATTGTATCTTTTGTGTAAATAATATATAATATAGACAACAGATATAGAACTCATTTCAACAATTTTGAAGAAGGAGAGCTTATGTGTAAGAATTTGTTCAACATAAAAAAAATGGCTAATATTTTACTAAAAGACATTTGTGAACTTGTTTATGTGGCAGATCCAGAGACTTACGATATACTTTATGTGAACAAAAAACTAGAAGACATCATTGATTCAGATGATATATTACAAAAGAAGTGTTATGAATTATTACAGGGGAGGTCATCACCTTGTTCTTTTTGTACCAACCCTATATTGAAGAAGGCTAAGGATAAGAGCTACTCTTGGGAATATTATAATCCAGTGATGGACAAGTTTTTTTTAATAAAAGATAAATTAATTAAGTGGGATGATGGGCGAGATGTTCGCTTAGAATATGCTTTGGACATTAGCCATTTGAAGAATATGGAAAACAAGCTGAAAAAGCGGCAGTGTTTGGAGAAACTGATTAACGATATATCCAATAAATTTATTGGTGTTATTGATTTTACCAATACTATTCAAGATGCCCTTAAGCGGATTGGTGACATCACAAGGGCATCTCGTGTGTACATATTTAACATCTCAAATGGTGTCATGAACAATACCTTTGAGTGGTGTGCGGATGGTGTGGTTTCTGAGATGCGTTACCTGCAGGGCTTGTCTGTAGATGATTATACATGGTGGATAAGTCTTCTGGAAGAGCAAGGTGTCATTAATATAGATGATATTGAGAAAATTGATGATTATTTGATGGAGAAGCGTATATTGCAATCCCAGCAAATCAAATCCTTGTTGGTTTTTCCAACGTATCGGGATTCTCAAATTAATGGTTTTATTGGTATAGATCATACAAAAGAGAAACGGGTATGGAATGAGGAAGATATGTCACTCCTTCATGTCACATCACAGATAATCGGCAATGCCATAGAACGGCATTATATGGAACAAAAACTGCGAGAATCGGAAAGGGATTATAAAGATATATTTGATAATACAGGTAAACCCACTGTCATTATTGATAGAAAATATACCATTGTATTGGCTAATGGGGCGTTTTATGCTTTAACAGGTTATGACGAGCAACGTGTTAAGAACATGATACTTACGGATTTATTTTATACGGTGGATTATACAAGAGTGAAAAGTTGTATGGATAATATGGAAGGGGGAAGTCAATATAAGAATATTCGAATTGCCATTCTAGGGTATTTACAAATACCCATCGATGTGGTCATTAACATTAATAAAATAGAAGGTTCAAATCGTTTTTTAATGTCATTTATAAAGATTGTCATAGATGATGAGGGAAGATAGCAGATGTAAATGTTAAGTAAAGGTTACAAAAAATGTCAATTATTACGCTTGTGTTACATAATGCTTTAGCATCTTTTTTAAAGCGTTTTTTTTTGATATAATTTGATAGAACTAGAGTACAAAAGATGCTAAATTAGGCAAAATAAGGTACTTGGTTTGGTAACAGTTATAATGAGGACTCAATGGACATAAGGGGGAAAGTTATGAAACGCAAAATGGTAACAATGGCTTTGGCAATGATTTTTTTCGTGAATATACTGGCTGTAGGTGTACATGCTACAGGAGACAAGCTATATATTCAATATGATGGCGCTATCCATCGTTATAAGGGACCTTTTGTTAAATTATTAATGGATGGTGAAGAGATTAAGACAGGGGACATGCCAGCCATTATTATCACAGAAGTTATTGAAGGAAAGAGCTATGCTCGAACACTGGTACCTGTTCGTGAAATATGCGAATCAGCACCATTAGGTGCGGCAGTTGAATGGAATGGACAAAAACAAGAAGTGTACATATCGTATAAAGATAAATTTATTGTACTTAAAATAAATGATAAAAAAGCCACTGTTAATAATGAAGAAGTTGTACTGGATGTACCAGCAAAAATCATTAAAGATGTAAATAAAGAACATGGTAAAACCATGGTGCCCCTTCGATTTGTCATTGAAACCTTTGGTTATGATGTAAAATGGGATGGAGCTACAAGTACGGCAGTTATGACCAAGCCTATTATCGATCATCCAGATCCAGAGCCGGATAAGGATCCCGATGAGAATCCAGATACTAACCCAGATACAGATCCTGATAAAGACCCGGATGACAATCAAGATCCAGATATTGATCCAGGTGAAAGCTTAGATACGTTAACATCTTCTACCGCTAAAAAACCATTGCCTACAGCTTTGAAGGATCAACCCATCGATTGGATGGTAAGCGACGAAGAATTAAAAGAGATTAGCGATACTTATACAGAATCCATTGTTAAAAAGGAACTTCATCCTACGACAGCTATAAAGTCTGTAGAATTTAAGGAAGAGACATTTAAAAAGTATTTTACCATAAAAGCATCATCAGCCATTACCAATGCAAAAAAAATCTATTGGAACAATAAACTCATCATTGATATTGAAAATGCAAAATGGGATATGACAACATATGAGCAAATATTTGATAATAACCCAGTAATAACAGGTGTAAGATCCAGTCAATTCTCATTAAATCCTGATATAACACGTGTTGTTTTTGACCTCAAGGGTGAAGGCTACAAATTTGATGTAGCCTTATCAGACGACCGACAAAGCATTCAAGTTACTGTTATGCGTAATACCATTTATGGGATGCATCTCGGTCAGAATGACCAAGGAGACTTCATAAAAGTTTATGGTGTTAAATCGCCTGATGTAAAGGCTTTTCGCTTAAGCCATCCTGACCGTATTGTTTTTGATCTGCCTAATACAACAAGTTTATTAAGTACGTTGACTTCAGAAGCCATGGGACAATATGTGAAAACCATTAGAACGGCTCAATTTAATAAAGAAACAACAAGAGTCGTAGTTGAAACAGATGGACAAGCGGATTTTGATATCACCCAAACAGGGCAAGGATTAACGATGATTCAAATACTTGAACCATCTTATAGCAACATTCAATATACCAATTTGGATAATCCAACCATTGTGTTAGAGAAGAATGGCGCCACAATGGATCTTAATAAAGTGTCCTATATGGATGATTACCTTAAAAAAGAAAATACCATATCTTTACCAGGTGACTACAGTAAGCTTTTTGGTAAAGGAAATATCAAAGTTAATGATGGTATTATTGATTCCATTGATGTTTATAATAATAATGGAAAGACCCAGCTCCATATCAAAGCTAACCATATTTATGAGTTCCGTATTAGGCAAGATGAGGAAAATATCTACTTAAAAGCATATCGGCCTAAGGAACTGTATTCTCAGATTGTTGTGGTAGACCCCGGACATGGCGCAGATGATCCTGGTGCAAACTGTAACGGTTTATTTGAAAAAGATGTTAATCTGGATATGGTGATGTATGCAAAAAAACACCTTGATCAACATGATGACATTAAAGTGTATTATACGCGATTGGATGACACATACCCTACTTTAGGTGAACGTGCACAATTAGCAAATGATATTGAAGCAGATTTCTTTGTCAGTGTACATAATAACTCTTTTGGAACAAAGGCACATGGTACAGAAACCTATTACTTAAGTTATTCAGATACAGAAGGATTAAATGCATATGAACTGGCCGACATATTCCATGATTCACTTATAAAGGAATTGGATACTTACGATCGAGGAACTAAAAAAGGTAATTTCTTAGTTCTGCGTGAAACGGATATGCCAGCTGTACTTCTAGAGGTAGCCTTTCTATCCAATACTGAGGATGCAAAAAGATTGAAAAGTGAAGTGTTCAAGAAAAAATCTGGACTAGCAATATATAATAGTATTGTAGAAACATTCAAGCGTTTTCCAACTGGGCGTTAACGCTAAGGGAATGAGAACTGCCTTGTCAAACATGGTGACATGCTTTGATGGGCAGTTTTTTTATCATATAAAAGTTCTCAATTTAACAAATGAGATAGAATCATTCTCATTTGTGCTAATGAAACTTTCCTAATGGACAAATCCACTTTGTGTAACGAGGCGTAGCCTCTTTTGTTCCGTTTATATGAAGCTTAGTCATGCATATAGGTTGATGCTGAGGAAACGACCCTTTGTACATGGTAATATACATAAAAAGCTTTACTTAAACATTTATTTTGGTATAATTTGGATAGAACAGTTGAAGTAATATTGCTAAATGGGGTAAGATGAGGTACTTTGTTTTACAATAGCTTACGACAACATAAGAAATAAGGGGGACATTATGAAACGTAAATGGATCATAGGGGTATTAGTCATTATTTTTTTGGTGAGGATACCTTCAGTAAATGTATATGGGGATACGGATAAATTTTATATTCGGTATGATGGTGCAGTCCATCGGTACAAAGGACCTTTTGTTAAACTCATTATGGATGGTGAAGAAATTAAGACAGGGGATATGCCAGCCTTGATTATCACAGAGGAGATTGAGGGACAACAATATGCCAGAACATTAGTGCCTGTACGAGAAGTATGCGAATCTATTCAATTAGGAGCTACGGTTGAATGGAATGGAGAAAAACAAGAAATCTACATATCATACGAAGATAAATTTATTGTACTTAAAATAGATGACAAAAAGGCCATGGTTAATCAGGAAGAGATTGTATTAGATGTACCTGCAAAAATTATTCAAGATGCCAGTAAAAAACATGGGAAAACCATGGTGCCCCTCCGCTTTGTCGTTGAAACATTTGGTTACGATATTAAATGGGATAGTAAGACAAGTACGGCTACTATGAATAAATCAATAGCCAGTGGTCATACAGATGGCAATACAAACGATACAATACATAATCATACAGATGATAACGCTGATAATCATACAGATGATAACGCCCATAACACTACAGATAGTCATGTAGATGAAGATCATGATTCAAATAATACCGCAAGTGAAAACATTGATACCTTATCATCTTCTCATGCTAAAAAAACTTTACCAACTGCGTTAAAGGATCAGCCCGTTATATGGAGGGTTACGGATGAAGCATTAAGCGATATAGGTAATCTTTATACAGAATCTGTTCTTAAAAAAGAGCTTCATCCAACAACAAACATAAAATCTGTCGTTTATCAAGAAGATACATTTAAGAAGTACTTTACCATAAAAGCATCCTCTGCTATTACCCATGCAAAGAAAATCTTTTGGGACAATAAACTGATTATTGATATTGAAAACGCTAGATGGGATATGGAGAGCTTTGAACAAGTGTTTGATAATAACCCTATCATTACAGGTGTAAGATCCAGTCAGTCTTCATTTGAGCCAGATATAACACGCGTTGTTTTTGATTTGAAGGGTGAAGGGTATACATTTGATGTGGCTTTAGCGGAAGATCGACAAAGCATTAAGGTCTCCGTTTTAAGCAATACCATCTATGGCATACATTTAGGACAGAATAATGAAGGAGACTATATAAAAGTCATGGGTGTCAAATCACCTGATGTAAAGGCTTTTCGTTTAAAGCAGCCCGATCGTATTGTCTTTGATTTACCTCATTCAACAACTTTATTAAGTACACTTACATCAAAAGATGTTATGGGACAGTATGTTAAGACCATTAGAACAGCTCAATTTAATGAAGAGACCACGAGAGTTGTGGTTGAAACAGATGGACAGGCAGATTTTAATATCTCAAAATCTGGAGAAGGTTATACCATGATTCAAATCTTAGAACCTTCTTACAGTAATATTCAGTATACCAATATAGATAATCCTACCATTGTATTAGATAAGCAAGGCATGACCATGGACATTGGGAAGGTTACTTATTTAAATAACTACCTTAAGAAAGAATATGTTATTACCTTACCTGGTGATTATAGTAGTCTTTTTGGTAAAGGGAATATGAATGTCAGTGATGGCATTATGGAGTCCATAAATATTAATAATGATAAGGGTAAAACACAGTTACATATTCAATCCAACCGTCTATACGAGTTCCGTATAATGGAGGATGAACATCATCTATATCTAAAAGCTTTTCGACCAAAAGAACTCTATGCTCAGATTGTTGTGGTAGATGCTGGACATGGAGGAAAAGACCCAGGTACCATTGGTCACGGTATATATGAAAAAAATCCTAATCTTGATATGGTTTTATATGCAAAAGAATATCTTGATAAAAATGAGAACATAAAAGTTTACTATACACGATTAGATGATACATATCCAACATACGATGAACGGATAGGTTTAGCAAATGACGTGGAGGCTGATTTTTTTGTCAGTATACATAATAACTATTTTGGGACAGAACCAAATGGAACAGAAACCCATTATTGGCGGGATGTTGATACCCAAGGGCTTCATTCAGATGAACTAGCAGATATATTTCAAAGCTCTTTAATGAAACAACTGGATACCCGTGACCGAGGAACCAAGGAAAGTAATTTCATTGTCCTTCGTGAAACGCATATGCCAAGTGTACTTTTAGAAGTAGCATTTTTGTCCAATACAGAAGATGCTAAGCGGATAAAAAGTGAAGCTTTCAAGAAAAAGGTTGGTCTGGCAGTTTATAATGCTATTGTTCAAACATTTGACAGTTTCCCAACGGATCGTTGATAAGGTAGATTATTTTCACCCTTTCTGTGGATAATGATTAATTTCAATACTATAATGGGACAGAAAGTAACAAAAAAACACGGTTGTAGCTGACGCAAATAAGGTATACAATATAATTACCAATTATTTACAATTATGTAGAGGGGAAGGTAATTATATGAAGCGAGCACTTATTTTGTCAGCCATGCTGATGTTACAAATTATGCAGATGGCAACCGTTAAGACAAGCTTATTTTATTATGCATGGGATGAAAATGGGCAGGAAAGCATGTTTGAAGATACCATTGAATTTGACCATCAAGGGAATACAGAAGCTAACTTACAGTTTACATTGCAACGTTTATTTGATAATCAGGACGACCACTATTCTGCTATACCTGAAGGGGTTAGCATCATCCAAATGTTATATATTAATGGGTCTTTAGATGTGGAAGTCTCAAAAGACATCATGAACTATGGGGGAACGGCCCGTGAGGTAGCAATGGTCAATCAAATACTTGCTACAGTATTTGCATATGAAGACATTAAAACAGTTACATTATTAATAGAAGAAAATGGGAAACTATTGGTTGAAGGTACAGAAGTAAACGGTTATACTAGAGAAGAATGGGAAGAAAGGATTGAATAAAATTGTCAAGGATCGATGGAAGAGATAATCAAGATACGCGAGAAGTGAAAATTACCAAGAACTATATAAAGTACCCAGAGGGTTCTGTGCTCATTGAGATGGGCGACACGAAAGTTATCTGTAACGCAAGTGTGGAAGAAAGAGTACCGTCATTCAAAAAAGATTCAGGAGAAGGATGGGTAACTGCTGAATATGCCATGTTGCCAAGAGCGACCTTGGATAGAAATAATCGGGACATACAACGCCTTAAGAAAAATAACCGTTCCGTAGAAATACAACGATTGATTGGTAGAGCAATTCGAGCTGTTGTGGACTTTAAAGCCTTAGGAGAACGAACAATAACGTTGGATTGTGATGTGATACAGGCAGATGGTGGGACAAGGACAGCATCCATAACGGGAGCCTATGTAGCGTTTGTACTGGCCTGTAAAAAACTCTTAAAAGATGGCTTAATTGAAAAAATGCCTTTATCGGCTTATGTTGCAGCCATTAGCGTCGGTGTTGTCGATGGAGAGGTACTATTAGATTTGTGTTATGAAGAAGACAGTCATGCAACAGTTGATATGAATGTTATTATGACAGAACATGGAGCGTATATTGAAGTGCAAGGAACAGGCGAGCAAGCGCCATTTACAAGGGTGCAGCTAGATGCTTTATTAAAGAGTGCAGAAAAGGGCATACAGGAGCTTATAGAGATCCAAAAGGAAGTTGTAGAGGCCTAACCGTAAGTAGAAAGGAGACATGCATATGACCACAAAAGAAAAGATAATATTTGCAACAAAAAATACGGGAAAAATAAAAGAAATTAATGAAATCATGGCAGACAGTCCATATGAAGTAATATCCATGGAAGATGCTGGTATACATGTGACAATTATTGAAGATGGGACAAGCTTTGAAGAAAATGCCATTATCAAGGCCAAAAAAGTAAGTGAAGTTGCCCATTGTATTGTATTGGCTGATGATTCTGGGCTGGAAGTGGATTACATGGATAAAAAGCCAGGTATCTATTCTGCACGTTTTGGTGGAGAAGATACGCCTTATGCCATAAAAAATAAGATGATTATTGATCATCTAGAGAATGTTTCAGAAGCCCTCCGTACAGCCCGCTTTGTATGTGTTATTGCGGCTGTTTTTCCAGACGGTGATATACGAACCAGTAGAGGTACCATTGAAGGACGTATTATAGAGGAAGAAAGAGGGCAAAATGGCTTTGGGTATGATCCCATTTTTTATGTACCAGAATACAACTGTACCACCGCAGAAATGGACAGGGCATTGAAAAATCGCATCAGTCATCGAGGAAAAGCCCTTAGAAGTATGAAAGAACAATTAGAAGAGCGGAAATCATAGTTCACTAAAAGTTTGCTTATGGGCTTCTGACGTCATGATCAGACATCGTATATTATGGAGGAATTATGAAAATACTTATAATAAGTGACACCCATGGTCATATAGCAAATGCAACAAAAATTGTTAAGCAAATAACAGATTTTGATCGAATTATACATTTAGGTGATATGGAACAAGATGCAGAGGCATTAGATTGTATGTGCCCCATACCCATTGATTATGTACCAGGAAACTGTGATTATGCTTCAAAAGCTCCTCGAGAGAAAGTATTAGCATTCTATGGTGTTAAGCTATTCATCACCCATGGACATTATTATCAGGTAAAATGGAATTTGGACACAATCATAAAAGAAGGAAGAAAAAAAGGTGTTAAGATTATTTTATTTGGGCATACACATGTGGCTATGGAGAAAAACATGGATGGCATAACACTTTTCAACCCGGGAAGTTTGACTTTGCCAAGAGATGGAAAAGGCCCTAGTTATGGGGTATTAGAGATAGAAGAAGATGGAAAATATCATTTGACAATAAAAAAATTACGAAAAAGTATTGACATATGGTAAAAGCGTGTGTATAATTACTCTTGCGTTTGAAAAAGCGACGAAAAAGCATGTATATCGGGGTGTGGCTCAGCTTGGCTAGAGCGCTTGATTTGGGTTCAAGAGGTCGCAGGTTCGAATCCTGTCACCCCGATTCATCTGCGGGTGTAGTTCAATGGTAGAACACCAGCCTTCCAAGCTGGATACGTGGGTTCGATTCCCATCACCCGCTTGTAATGTGATCATTACTGGCAAGGCTATGTTCTTGTTGATGTGCCTGTAGCTCAGCAGGATAGAGCAGTGGCCTTCTAAGCCACGTGTCCGGGGTTCGAGTCCCTGCAGGCACGCTGATAGATTTTTCTATCGTGTAAATATATGGTGGGTATAGCTCAGTTGGTTAGAGCGCAAGATTGTGGCTCTTGAGGCCGTGGGTTCGAATCCCATTACTCACCCTCATATATTAATGGGTAGTCGCCAAGCGGTAAGGCACTAGACTTTGACTCTAGTATGCGTAGGTTCGAATCCTGCCTACCCAGTTTTGGGCCACTAGCTCAGTCGGCTAGAGCACTGGACTTTTAATCCAGGTGTCCCGAGTTCGAGTCTCGGGTGGCTCATTGCTTCAAAAAAGCACTTGACATAATACTTGAAATATATTATTATTGTTGAGGAAAACACACTAAGCGGATGTGGCGGAATTGGCAGACGCACTAGACTTAGGATCTAGCGCCTTGCGGCGTGGGGGTTCGACTCCCTTCATCCGCATTAATAAAAAACACTTGATTTGATCAAGTGTTTTTTGTTTGCGTTACATTGAGATTATACTTGGTAAATAGTTAACATTACTTATCTTTTTATGTGATGAGATACTCTTATTAATAAATCAGTTGTTTCTATTATATATGGTTAATCTTATGGTAGAAGATTCGTCTATAACAGATAGACTACAGATGTTTCAAAAAGTGAAGATTACTTTCTTGACATAAATGACTATTGTGGAATAAGGGGTTAAATGTGACATCTCTTCTAAACCAGTGGGGCGGCTTAAAAGCATTTGCCATTTCTTCTGTGGAAAATTCCACTTCAGCCATCACAAGTCCTTGTAGGTGATAATCAAAAACATCCACTTCAGCTGTTAAGCCATGAGAGATGGGGACAAGGTACCGTCGTTTTTTTATAAGATGGTAATCTACCTTCTTTTTTAGGCTGTTGTATTGTTCCTGGGATATCATTTCTTCAAACTCTTGACGAACCATCAAGCCCGATGACTTATAGGTGATGAAGTATTCATCGTCTTTTTTACGAATCCGGATGACAGGGTCCGTACAGATATACCCTTGCTCAATGGTGACAAAGGGGTACTCTTTCAATTGAATCTTGCCTTTATGAATAAGAAACTTTTTTTCTATTTCCATGGATATTACCCTTTCTAAATGCATGTTTATACATGAAATAAGTTTATTTTTTAACATATTTTATTGATACAGTTATCTATTACTACATATATATAATGAAGTTATAATGCTTTAATACAAAAAAATAAAGTTAAAGGATTGCCTCTGTAACATACAGTACATGAAGACAACCCTTAAGATGTTATGGCAATTAGACAAGGACAAACGTAATGACGATGTATAGAAGGAATATACTTCCGCTAAAAGCAAAATAAACATTAGCAGCATTATGTTTTGTTTGAGCGAATAAGAATTTCTTCTGAAGAAACGTTTTGATATCCCTGTCTGTTTCAAGGGTATCATTTTCTTGAAGTAATTGATTTTTATATTTTTTGGAAACGGTTGCCCGAAAATGTCTCACAGAATATTTAAAAACATTAAAGGTTCCAAAGTTATCAATAAACACAAAACCACTTATAACAAAGATAACAAGATTTACCATAAACAAACGATCTAAAAATAAAGCCATAAAACTCATCGTACTGGAAGGCTTTCCTATAAGTGCTAATATATAACTAATGGTACAAATGATAATTAGAAAAATAACAAGTTTGTTTACCCACTTCATACAATAACCTCCTAGGTTTAAAGCAATTTGTTCGTATTTCACGGACTATTATACCATAGACAGGCTATAAATCCCATAGGTTAATTGATTGTTTGCAATATGTAATATAATGACGATAAAATACTTTTAGGATGACAAGTGTTGTCAAAAAAGTGTCGATTGCTTCGACAGAAAAGATGGCTAAAAACAGCTTGATATTTAAAATTTGACATAAAGCCCTAAAATATCAGCTATATTTTACTGCAAAAGCGCTATATCAGGGCATTGCTTTACCGTGGTAACCTATTACCAAAACCTTTACAAAGCGCCTAAATTGTTATATAATGATTAATATCATTTTTTGGTACTGGTCACAGAGTACTAGGAAATGAGCTAAAAGCCCGACTTAAAAGATACATAAATAAATAATATCTAGGGTGGGATACAAACTATAAAAGGAGGATTTTTATGAAAAAGTTACTAGCTTTACTACTAGTGTTAACCATGACACTATCATTAGCTGCTTGTGGTAGCAATACAGACAAGCCTGCTACTGGAGATGACACAGATCCTGCAACTGAGGGAGAAAAGGAACCAGACAATAATGACGGTGATAAAGATAATAATGACGGTGATACTGCTGAAGAACCTAAAGTAATAAACTTACTTGAAAGCGAGAATATACCATCTCTCGTAACATGGCTTGCTACAGACGCAGTATCTTTTAGAGTGTTAGGTAATGTTGTTAGTGGATTATATATCTTAGGTGTAGATGGTACACCTCAAAAAGAACTTGTTGAAAGTGAAGAAATAGCTCCAGATGGACTAAAATATACTTTTAAACTAAAAAAAGGCGTTCAATGGATGACTGTTGATGGAGAGCCTTATGCTGAAGTAACAGCTCATGACTTTGTGTTTGCTTGGAAGAAATTACTTGATCCAACACAAGCGGCTCAATATTCAACCATGATTAGAACAGCTGGAATCAAGAATGGTTCAGAAGCGGTTGTATTAAATGACCAAATTGTTAAATTCGAGCGTGACACAAAAGAATTAGACAAAATTGCTGTTACAGATTACGAAGATACAGATGAGCAAACAGCTCAACAGCAATTTGATGCTGCAAAGAAAGAATTAGAAGCATCTGTTAAAGAAAAAGGCGATGCTATTAATGAAAAATTTGGTTCTATTGATGGTGCTAAAGAAGAGCTTAATAAGTTAATTGACAGCCTAGCAATCAAAGCTGTAGACGACTATACACTGGAAATAGAGCTTGCTTATCCTGTTCCTTACTTCAAAGACTTAATGACTTTTGGTTCATTTATGCCAGCAAGTGAAAAGTTCTTTAATGAAGTAGGTGAAGAGAAGTATGGTAAAACAGTAGAAAACTTCTTATACAATGGTACGTATATCTTCAAAGAGTGGAAATTATCCGAGAGACATTATCTAGTGAAAAACGAAGGTTACTGGGATGCTGCTAATGTAGATATTGATGCTCTTGACTACCGTGTTATTGAAGGTGGTAGCAACGATACATCCGTTCAAATGTACTTAAGTGGTGAAGTAGATAGAAGTGTTGTTACTGGTGAGAATGTAGATAAACATGGTAACCGTCCTGATGCAGTTCCAATGGGCGAGGCTGTAATCTTCTATATTGAGCTTAACATGAATAATGGTAAAATGACACCGGCTCAAAAAGTATTACGAAATGTCGATGCAAGAAAAGCGATTAACATGGCGATTGATAAAAGCTACATTACAGATGTTATATTAAAAAATGGATCTGTTCCAGCTGACTTCTTTGTACCAAAGAATTTTGTAGCCAGTTCAGCACATGATGGAAAAGGTTTCCGAGAAGTAGCTCAGGATATGTACAATGGTGGCAATGGTTATAATGCACTTGACCCTGCCAAAGCAAAAGAGTTATGGGCAAAAGCTTTAGCAGATACTGGAGTAGAAAATGTAACCATGGAGCTTATAATTTATAACAATGAAAGCTCTAAGAAAATTGGTACACATATTAAAGATGAATTAGAAAAGAACTTAGGAAACATTGAAGTTGAAATTTCTCCACTTCCATTTGCCGATAAGATTAAAAGAGCAGATGAAGGTGACTTTGAGATGAACTGGGCTGGTTGGGGTCCTGACTACCCAGATGCAATGACATTCATGGATATGTGGATATCTACAGGTTCTCATAATAGTGGACGTTATTCAAATCCATATTATGATGAAGGTATTGAAGCAGCAGGTAGCGGAGAGTTAGCAGTTCCAACAAAAGCAAAAGAGCGTTTTGAGAAATTCGTTGAATTAGAGAAGATATTACTTGAAGAAGAACAAGTAATTGTTCCATTATACCAACGTACAAGATTATACCTTATGAATCCTAAGATTAAGAATCTTGTATTACAGCAATTTGGTGCTGACTTTATCTACAAGTGGGTAAAAATGGAAGAATAATCACAACGCAATTCTAATTTCATAATGCATAAAGTTTTGGCAGGGTATCCTGCCAAAACTTATGTTTAGTAATATTTTAATCTGATAAAGTATTAATTGATTGGAGGTTAACACATGATTCGTTATGCGCTGCAACGAATAGCTCTAATCGTTCTGACACTCTTTATTGTGTTAACGATTAACTTTTTCTTGTTACGCCTAATGCCCGGAACGCCTTTTGAAAATCCTAAGATAACCAATGTTCAAAAAGAGATGATGATGAGGAAATATGGGTTAAACGAGCCGGCATTTGTGCAGTACACAAGATATCTAAAGAACTTAATTATTAATCGAGATTTAGGCAATTCATTTAAACTTCAAGATCAACCTGTTAGTAAGCTTATTGCTATAAAATTACAGCATACCGTAAAAATTGGAACAATAGCTCTAATCTTTGGTGTTATTGTTGGAATTTTTCTGGGTGCAATGGCCGCCATCTACAAAGGTTCTTTTTGGGACCACCTTTCGACGATTTTGGGGGTTATCGGGGTATCAATTCCAGGATTTGTTGCTGCCGCCTTTTTGCAGTACTTTTTCTGTACCAAATTGAATTGGTTCCCATATCTCTATGAACCGGTAGATGTAAGCAGGGGTGTATCCACATTTGATTCGCTGTACTCATCTATCTTGCCATCCTTGGCATTATCATTATTTGTTATCGCTTCTACTATGCGCTATATGCGTGCAGAATTAGTAGAAGTATTAAGCAGTGATTATATTCTATTAGCTAGAGCTAAAGGTTTAAGTAAACCAAAAGTTATTGTAAGGCATGCAATACGTAATGCTCTAATCCCTGTTATTACTATTCTTGGACCCATGACGGTTGCTCTATTGACAGGCGGTATTGTAGTTGAACGATTTTTTGGTGTACCTGGACTTGGGCGATTATTATTAAATGGTATTACACAAAATGATTATTTCTTAGTCTTAGGCGTTAATTTGGTGTTTAGCTTCTTGTTTGTTGCTGTTATTCTAACTATTGATTTATTATACGGTGTTATTGATCCAAGGATTAGACTTAAGGGAGGTGGCGTATAGATGGCTTTATCAAAAGATAAATTTAAGTTATTAGAAGCGGATTTGACTAAAGCAGACCAAATGAGTACAGAAAGTACAACTTTTTGGCGTGATGCTTTTCGACGTTTAAGAAAGAATAAAGCAGCTATGGTTGGTTTTTATGCCATCGTTATCTTAATTATATTAGCCATATTTGGTCCTATTTCACCCGTTAATCAAAAAAATGCTGATGGAACGGTTTTTCGTTATAAATCATCACCAGTTATTCTTGATGATAATGGTGTTGAAATACCGAAAAAAGATATTGCCTATGTACCTCCTCGTATGCCAGGTCTTGAGAAATTAGGTTTTTTTGATGGACACGCTACCATAGACAGAAGTAGTTTTGACTTGGTTGCGGGTCAATTACCAAATACAGATGAATTTAAAGAATTAAAAAAGCCAATGAACAGGCAGAAATTAGTAGAGAAATTAGGTATACCCTATCATCCTTTTGAAATAAATATCATTAAAATTGCTGAAAATGATGAAGGCGTTTTAATGGCAAAGATAAAAGTTGTGAAAACAGGTGAAGAAGTTGAACTTCCCTACGTAGACTTGGTTAGTGAGTATTCACAGTTTAAACCAGGTACCTTTAAATTACTTAAATCAGAAGTGGATGATTATGGTGTTGAAGTGTTGACCATTGACGCTGATTTCTATGGTATTCAAAATATTAAAGATCGCTATTTCTGGTTTGGTACGGATAAGCTTGCACTCGATAACTGGACAAGAGTATGGATAGGGGTTCGTGTATCACTTACGATCGCACTGGCTTCACTCCTTATTGATTTTACAGTTGGTATTACATATGGTACCATTGCAGGTTTTTATGGTGGAACCAAGGTGGATACCATTATGATGCGTATTACAGAAATATTAGGAAGTATTCCAGTGCTTGTACTGATGATTATCTTTCTCAGTATTAAAGATCGAATTGGAGGATTTGTGGAATCCTTGTTACCCGGTAAACAGGGTGCAGAACAGATTAGTTTAATTATATTAATTTTAGCTATGAGTTTAAATGGCTGGATTGGTGTTGCAAGGGTAGTACGTTCACAAATTTTAAAATTACGAGAGCGAGAGTTTGTACTTGCTTCTAGAACTTTAGGTGCAAATAAATTACGATTGATGGTTAAGCATCTATTCCCTAACATCATTGGACAGATTCTTGTTATGGCAACGTTCTCCATACCTGGTGCAATCTTCTATGAAGCATTCTTATCCTTTATTGGTATGGGATTGCCGATACCAATGTCATCCTTAGGGGTACTGGTTAATGAAGGTTATGAAGCATTCCAGTCTATACCAAGTATGTTGTTAATACCAGCAACCATTATGTCCATCTTGATGTTATCCATTAACTTATTGGCTAACGGTCTACGAGATGCGCTTGACCCACGTATGAGGTAGAAAGGAGAAAGACGATGAATAAAGAAAAAGTATTACAAGTCAAAGATTTAGAAGTCTCTTTCAGAACTCATGCAGGTGATGTGCAGGCTGTTAGAGGTGTCAATTTTGATTTATATAAAGGCGAAACTCTAGCAATTGTAGGTGAGTCAGGATCAGGAAAATCCGTTACTGTAAAAGGTGTCATGGGACTTTTATCCGATAATGGTTATTATAAAAATGGTAGCATCTTATTTGAAGAGCATGATATCACCAAGATGAAGGAAGGACAACTTCATGCGGTTAGAGGAAATAAAATAGCAATGATTTTCCAAGACCCAATGACTTCACTAGACCCAACCATGACCGTTGGAAAACAGATTATGGAAGTTATACTACTGCATCAGAAGGTATCTAAACAGGAAGCCTTTGATAAAGCGGTTAAACTTATTGATTTAGTAGGTATACCTCAGCCAAAAGCTCGAATGAAACAATATCCTCACCAATTTTCAGGCGGTATGCGACAGAGAATTGTTATCGCTATAGCACTGGCATGTGAACCAACGATTCTTATTGCGGATGAACCAACGACTGCTCTTGATGTAACCATTCAAGCCCAGATATTGGACTTAATGAAAGACTTACAGAGGAAAATTGGGGCATCGGTTATCTTTATTACTCATGACCTTGGTGTAGTAGCCAATGTAGCGGATCGCGTAGCTGTTATGTATGCAGGTAAAATCGTTGAAGTAGGAACAAGTGATGAAATATTCTATGATCCAAGACATCCCTATACATGGGGATTACTAGGCTCCATGCCTGATCTTGATACAGAAGGTGACTTGTATGCTATTCCGGGTACACCACCTAACTTATTGAAACCACCAGCAGGCGATGCCTTTTCACTTAGAAGTGAATATGCTATGGCGATTGATTTTGAAGAAGCGCCACCTATGTTTGATATAACAGAAACACATAAAGCTGCAACATGGTTATTACATGAAAACGCACCAGAGGTGACACCACCGGCTGTTATTGTTAAACGTAGACAGCGTATGAAAGAGGTGAAGAGCTAATGAGTGAACGTGACGTATTAGTTGAAGTACAGAATTTAAAGCAATATTTTAAAATGGGAAGAAAAGGCGTTGTCAAGGCTGTTGATGATATTTCTTTTCAGATATATAAAGGTGAAACATTTGGTCTTGTTGGCGAATCCGGTTCTGGTAAGTCAACCACAGGAAGGACTATGATTCGTCTCTATAACCCCACAGGTGGAAAAGTATACATGGAAGGCGAACGTGTGGATGGTAGAAAGATATCCAAACACGCTATCGCCAATGTTAATCGTAACATGCAGATGATTTTCCAAGACCCTATGGCCTGTCTTAATCCTCGTATGAAGGTAGAAGATATTATTGCCGAGGGCATTGATATTCATAAACTTGCATCCAGTAAGGAAGACAGAAAGCAAAAGGTAGTTGATATGCTTAAGCTTGTTGGTCTAAATGAGCAGCATGCGGATCGTTATCCACATGAGTTTTCTGGTGGACAACGTCAGCGGATTGGTATCGCAAGAGCTATGGCTGTAGAGCCTAAGTTTATCATTGCTGATGAACCGATTTCAGCACTGGATGTATCCATTCAAGCTCAGGTTGTTAATCTCATGAACGATCTTAAAGAGAAGCGAGGTTTAACGTATCTTTTTATAGCTCATGACTTATCCATGGTTAAATACATCAGTGACCGAATTGCTGTTATGTATAAAGGAAAGATTATGGAACTTACAACAAGTAAGCAACTATTTGATAAGCCATTACATCCTTATACACGTTCCTTATTGTCTGCTATACCATTACCAGACCCAATTACCGAGCGTACAAGAAGACGACATGCTTATATTCCTCAAAAGGAGCATGATTATTCAAATAATAAGCCTCAATGGTTAGAGGTTGACCCAGGTCATTTCCTTTATGCAACAGAAGAAGAGGTAGAGAAATGGGATGTTTTGTATAGATAGTAATTAAAGATTAACTAAAAATATTAAAAAAAATATGTTGGATAAGTTACCGTTTAACTAAAAAACCAAGATAGTATTTAACAAATGAACCACCCTTGTCAAGATACAGGGGAAATAATAAAAGTTTTATAGCGTTAATCATAATGGTTGACGCTATCTTTATGCAACTAACTGGTTATATCGCAGGTATCATGCTAAAAAGTTTTTATTTATATCTTTTCATGAGTGTAGTGGCGAAAGTATTCCTTAATCGACGCTTTGAGGTCTTCATAACCATGTAACTTGTGAAGATAATACATTTCTGATTTTAATTTCCCCAAACGCACTCCATCAGTTCGTTGTCGATGCCACCCCTCCACATGCTTTGTGTCATATTAGAGATCAAGTTTTTAAAATACTATATAAGTGTAAATGTAAAACCCAATTTATGGTTAGCATTTGCACTTATTTTATTTACAATTTAGGAGTAATTAACCTAATGAGAAGCTTTTGTTAAACTCTTTATGGCTTATGTGTAAACTAACATTAAAACACATTGTATAAAAATAGCCTATATTATTAGTATAATAATTTAAATGAAGATATGACAAAAGCTTTAATATATTTTAATTCAAATAGAATAAATGTTATATATAAGGGATGCTTTGACAAAAGTAAAAATAAATGGTATAATATGTAAAAATGTTGAATTAAAACTCGAATTATGGCTATAAAACACAAAATAAGATAAATAGAACATGGTTTAAATTATATAATTATAGGTTAATATTTAATAGATTTCTAATCATTTTGAAAGGAATGGTAATAGCAATGAGAATAATGCTGTTGGGAGATTATCTACCTAATTATACAAAACAAGCGCACTATATGTTTAGTGTTGCTGATAATTTAAAAGATAATAAGTTTAATTCTTTAATAATATCCGATTGTTGGTGTAATAATGGGGATGTGTTAGTAAATGAAAATCCTGAATATTTTAAGATTTTCAATAATGAATTTATAAAATTATTTTCAATAGACCCATTAGAAGTTAAATATAATTTTCATAATGATAAGTTATTAAGTTTACTTGGTTTATGCTATGATGCTATAAGATATAATGATATATCACTTGTTTATGCAAATGAATTATTTCCATATGGGTTTATCGCAAGTATTTTAAAAGAAAGATTTAAAATTCCCTTTGTTATAAGTAATTTCCATACGAATATTAATCATGCTTTGGGTAATGTATATATGAAAAGCATAGCTAAAGAAATTATTAGTAAAGCTGACTATATAATTGGATATGCTTATCAACGATTAAGCTATGTAAAGTATAATAAAAATTTTATAGAGGGATATCCTAGCTACTCTATAAAGTCTAATATTATACCTAGTTCAAAAGCAGAAAAAAAATATGATTACATATTTATTACTGGGAAGATACATCAAAACCATAACATTAAAAAGCTTGTTGAAGCTATCAAATTTATATTTCAAGGTAAAAATATAGTATTTAATGTTTGGGGAGAAAAAAAATATGAATTTGAAAAAGTAATAGTAAAAGATATAAAAAATGTGAAAATTTTGAAAAATACTTTAACAATATTTGATGAGTTAAGATATATCTCAGAATCTAAATATTCTACATCGTTGGAGATAATATTACCCATAAGATATAATAATGAAGGATTGATAAATGATATAATAAAACTTACAAGTTTAGGTAAGTTACACATTAGTAATCAATCTTATGAGTTATACAAAAAACTAGTAACTGAAGACAAATATTCAATAAATGGAAATAATGATTTTAAAGATACAATTCTATCATATACCATTATAAAAAACATCATTAAGGAGCTGAATTAGATGGCAAATTTGTTAAATAGTTCAAGATATGGATTAATTAGTGATGAAGTATGTGGTTCTCTAAGTGTTCAATGGCACATAACTACAGCATGTGACCAAAGGTGTGAACATTGTTATATGTTTGATTCTGATACTTACTTATTTGAGAAAAATAATCAATTATCATTGGAAAACTCATATCTCTTAATTGATCAAATTAGTGAAATGGCAAGTAAATATAAATATGAATCATTACTAGCTATTACTGGGGGGGATCCGCTATTAAATAAAAATATATGGGATATACTAACATATATTAAATCTAAGGGGAATATACGAGTTGTAATGATGGGGAATCCGTATCATTTAACTGATGCAAATATAAAAAAATTAATAAAAAACAATGTTAAGCTATTTCAATTAAGCTTAGATGGATTAGAAAAAACACATGACTATTATAGAAAAGAAGGTTCTTTTAAAGCGACTATTGCAGCATTGGAAAGATTAAATTATCATGGGCTTACATCAGGTATTATGTATACGGTAAGTAAAGATAATGTAAGAGATTTAATACCATTAATAAAATACTTATCGGATTTAGATATATTAGATTCTTTTTGTTTTGATAGGATGATTCCTATTGGTACTGGTAAGGGATTGAAAGAATGTCTATTTACGCCAAAAGAATATCGAGATTTACTCTATGAGATTTATCATTTTGAAAGTAATAATAATTTGACATTTCGTATTGCCAAAAAGGAAAAATTATGGGGCCTTTTGTTTAGTGAAATGGGTATAATAATTCCACAAGAAAAATATAACTATAATTTTTGTGGAGGTTGTAACTTGCCATATGGTTTATTGTCTATACTTTCTGATGGGACAGTATATGGTTGTAGAAAAATAGAAATCAAAATAGGTAAATTTCCAGAGCAACACATTTGGGATATATTTACTAAGAGTACTCATTTGATAGAACAACGCAATAAAGAAAACTACAAGAAATGTAAAGACTGTCATTTATTTAAATACTGTAGAGGATGTCCTGCTTTTAAATATTCAAACTATAGAGATATATTTGCTAAAGATGATTATTGTTGGAGGGATGTATAAAATGATTTTTAATGATAATCTACTACTAACAGATAAATACAATAATGGTTTATTAGTGAACTTAATTTCTTTTAGAAGGAGATTCTTAAGTCCTAATCAAGTGGATGAGTTTAAAACGCTAAAGTATAAAACATCAAAAGAAGTAGTAGATAATGAATTTTACAAAAAAATGCATGAGGAGAAGCAATTTATTGCTAAATCATTAAAAGATAAATATTTAAGTACTATAAAAGAAAATGTTAATTTAAATAATATAGATAAAGAAATTACATTTACACCAACTATAATTTTATCCTATGATTGTAATTCAAACTGTACATATTGTTATCAAAAAAAAATAAATAAACCATCAGAAATGATGACTAAATCTAAAATAGATAATATTTCTCAGTTTTACAAAATGTATTTTAAAAGCATAGAAAATAAAGAGTACAATGGTGAAATTAGACAAATTATATTAACAGGAGGAGAACCATTACTCATTAAAAACATAGATATTATACAATATATAAAAAATGTATGGCCTACTTCTAAATTCATTTTACAAACAAATGGGTTAAATTTACTAGAGTTTCTAAAGGTAATAAGTCCAGATAGAATTAAATTGATTAAAGTATCCTTAGACGGAGTAGAAGACTACCATAATAAAAATAGACATCAAGATAAATATATTAATGGTTTTGATAAAATAATTCAAGGTATTAAACAAGCAATAAGGTTAAATCTAAAAATTAATATAAAGATTACAGTTAATACAAATTCTATATTTGAAATAAATCGTTTGCTTGATTATTTAGATACTGAAAATTTACTATATAATAAAAATATAACTCTAGGCATTACTGGAATATATGATTACCAGAATCTATTTGTAAATTGTAATGTGAACCATACGGAATTAGAATTTATGGATAGAATGATAGAATTAAGAAATTATGATGATAGAATAGTAACAATCCCTAAAATTCTAATGCCAGGTTTTGGTAAATTAGATAGTTTGATTATTAGAGAAATAAATACTTTGTACAAACCTAAAGTTTATGCATGTGATTGTCATATACATCCAAATTACAAATTTGACCCAGACGGCAATGTTTACTTTTGTCAGATGGCATTTGGATTAAATAGTTCAAAAATAGCAAGTTTTTATCCAAATATAGAAATTAATAAAGATATAATTTCGAAAATGAAGGAAAGGAATATCTTTAATATGGATGAATGTAAAAATTGTAGTTTTAAATTAGTTTGCGGTGGAGGATGTCCTCTACCAATATTAATAAATAATAAAAATCCATTGAAATCTAATTGTGAAGCATTTAATAATATTGAGGCTATAAGTAAATTAGGTAAAATATATTTATAGGAGATTAATATGATAAAAATTATTGATACAAAACTTGGGCAGTACTATTATAACTTTGAAAATCAAAAATTTGGAAAATGGAATGATATTAATAAAAAAGTTAGTAATTTGAATAATATATTTCGTGAAGATTATTTGTGTAATAATGAGGAGGATAAATATTATAATATAAATAATAAGATACCTTTATTGAAATACAATAATAATCAACTTAATCAAAGATTTGATGAATTTATATATATAAAAAAAGATATAGATGAACTTACAAAAGAAGATTTGAAAACATTAATAGATAAATCTCAATATTTAGAAATAGGTTTTCATTTAATAGTTGATAATGCTATTAAAGCTTATAATTTAATGGAAGCTCAAGGTATTAAAAATTATAATATATTTTCTACAAAAGAAAACGATGTAGATTCTTTTAAAAATAGTATTTTATGTACAATGACAAAAGGTATCAATATATATTTAGTTAAGATATTTGTAGCTATTATAATGTTAAGTATACCGTTGGAAAAAGTAATTACAAAACCTTTTAATTCAAAATTTGTTGCTAATTTTGTAGAGCAATATTTCGAATTAGCGCTAATTTTTATTGTAGAAAACTATTCTAATAGAAAGATTATTTTTGATATTATATCTGAGGTTATTAGTATAGACATAGATGTTGAGGAAAAAAAGATATTTTTAAGCACCTTAGGTTGGAGAAGTAATTTACAGAAAATAAAATATGAAATATTAGTGCAGGATAGAGATAGAATTAAAAAAGAAATTTTAAAAAATGCTTGTATGTATATGAGCACAATAAATCACCATTTGAAATGATTGAATTGTTTGTTTTATACATAACAAATCGGTGTTTTAATAATTAGTTTAGTATATGACAAAACAAAAGGAGGTGTTGTTATGAATGATATCATTAGTCAAATTTGGGAAGAAGAATTATTAGAAAGTAACGAACAAGATACAATTATTAGTCCTCATTATGAAGCGGGACCTCCCAGTGGTGGTGTTGGTGGTGGTGGTACACCTTCTGTCTCAATAACATGTTAATTTTTAGATAAGTTATTAATAAAAAATGAATGGATTATATTAGACTAATTATTTGACAATATTATAAGAAATAATACATTATTCTTATAAGTTTTGATAAAACCCTCTATAAATAGAGGGTTTTATGTAAAAATATAGGCTAATTGACATATAATATACTTCAAAATGAAATATATTATAAATTATAACTATAATATTATGTAAGAAAACAATTCGTTCAAATTATCTGTCGTAATGGCATCTATGCGAGCTTTCTCAGTAGCTTCTAATACATGATTATATGGTATCTGATAGATATAAGAGATGTCTAGGGGGCTGTAGGCATTAGGCATTTTCCTACTGATTTCTCTTGAAAAGAGTTGACATATATCACTGCTACCGTTACACATAATAATAAAAAAGCTATGCTTAGAAATGTAATCCAGTTCATGAAGACGCATGATTTGATCAATCTCTGAACGCGTTATGTCGAGTAAGTTTTCTACTTCAATTGGATCAATATCACTTTTTTCGTGCGTCTTTAAAAACAAATCTATCTCTTGGAGTTTCGGTGATAGATAGGTCTTAAAGTAGTCTAAATAGGTACTCATACATAACCTCCTGTAATGATTTAAATAATAGGTATTATAAGTTATGATGGATCCATCATTATATTAAGTTAAACCTAAGACCATTTAGATCTGTCTAACTTAATATAATAATGTAATCATAGGAATCAAATACGGTATAAAACATATTTGATTCAGCAGCCGACTATGGCCGGTTACCATGGTGAATGATAACATAATAGTCTATTCATATTAGTTATATAAATTGAGCAGTATTTATATAAACCTAATACACATAATAATAGTAGTCATGTCCTTTGACTAAAACTTCCTATGGAAAAAGGCATAACCTTTTTTCCTAGATAAATGTGCAGATACAAAAAAAATAATGTTCAGAGGATATCTGCACTTACCTACTAAAATAAATTATAGCGCATTTTAAGGTTAAAATCATATGTAATTAATGGTTGAAAAAATGGTTACAACTACCATAGTATTTTTTTGATTATTACTAATACTATCATTACGGAGGTGATATATATGGCATACAACAAGCAAGCTAAAGAAGCTCTTGACAAATTCAAGTATGAAATCGCTAGTGAGATAGGTGTTAACCTTAAACAAGGTTATAATGGTGAATTAACTTCAGCACAAGCAGGTTCCGTAGGTGGAGAAATGGTTAAGAGAATGATCGAAAGACAAGAGCAAACTATGTCTGGTGGTTCTTATTAATAATTTCACAAGTACAAACGTTTAAAATCCTAGAAGCATTTCTGGGATTTTTTTCATGTGTTCTGTGACGGGTTTAAGAAGTTAGGTTGGTTTATTATTTTAGGTTTTCATGAAAGCTGCTTTATTAATTATAAGTTAAATCATATATTGTACATACTGAATATGTAATTTTTGGAAAACGTATGCATACTATGTATAAAACCTATTAATCCAATCGATACTTTAAAGAGGTATATGTGATACTATCCGTCATTGAAAATGCATATAAAAATAGGAAAATATCCATAAAATCAGTATAAAATTATACGTAAAAAAATGTAGATTTCTTATAACCTCTATGGTATAATATACAAATGGTTAAATAGGGATAGTTATGCCCTTTTATAATATAAAACTACCATTATGATTAAAAAAAGCAACTTTGGTTGCTTAAAATATCAAAGATTTGAAAGCATGGCTTTCAATGAATATTTAAGGAGGAACATTATATAATGAACGTAAATGTAGAAACACTAGAAAAAAGCATGGTGAAATTAACCATTGAAGTTGATGCTGAACGCTTTGAAGAAGGCATGAAGCATGCATATAACAAGAACAAAGGGAAAATTACAGTGCCAGGTTTTAGAAAAGGTAAAGTACCTCGTCAATTAATTGAAAAGACTTATGGCGCAGAGATTTTCTATGAAGATGCTGCGAATTACATAATCCCAGTGGCTTATGATCAGGCAGTAGAAGACAATAATCTTCAAGTGGTATCAAGACCAGATGTTGATGTACAACAAGTAGAAAAAGGTAAAGCGATGATCTTTACAGCTGAAGTCGCTGTTAAGCCAGAGGTGACACTTGGCGACTACAAAGGCTTAGAAGTTGAAAAAGTTAATGTAGAAGTAACAGACGAAGATATTCAAGCTGATATTGATAAAGTAAGAGAGCAAAATTCAAGACTTGTAACCATAACAGACCGTGCAGTAGAAGACAATGATCAAGTAGTCATTGACTTTGAAGGATTTGTTGATGGGGAACCCTTTGAAGGTGGAAAAGGTGAAGACTATCCATTAACCATTGGTTCACATTCATTCATTGATAATTTTGAAGAACAATTAATTGGAAAAAATATTGATGAAGAGTTAGAAGTAAATGTGACATTCCCAGAAGAGTACCAAAGTGAAGCGTTACAAGGTAAACCAGCGATGTTCAAAGTTAAAATTAAAGAAATCAAATTCAAAGAGCTTCCAGAAGTGGATGATGAATTTGCAAAAGATGTTTCAGAATTTGATACATTAGATGAATATAAGGCTGATATTAAGGCAAAACTTTTAGAGCAGAAAGAAAAGACAGCCAAGACAGAAAAACAAGAAGCAGTACTCGAAAAAGCCATTGAAAATGCAACAATGGAAATAGCAGATCCGATGATTGATATGCAAACAGAAAACATGACACAAGATTTTGCGCAGCGTATGCAGCAACAAGGTTTGACACTAGAGCAATATTTCCAGTTTACAGGGCAGAACATGGCGACATTAAAAGATAGCATGAAAGTAGAAGCTGAGAAGAGAATTAAGTCTAGATTAGTACTTGAAGCTATTGTAGGGGCAGAAGCCATAGATGTTTCTGATGATGAATTAAAAGAAGAATTAGAAAAAATGGCTAAAATGTACAACATGTCATATGATGAGTTAGCAGAAAAAATGAATGACGATTATAGAGATTCTATTCGTGATGATATCAAGAATCAGAAAGCCCTTGACTTCATTGTAGAGCAGGCAAAAGAAGTGTAATAATAAGTAAACCTAATGCGTAAGATAAAAGATAGAGGAGGAAAATAGAATGAGTTTGGTACCATATATAATTGAACAAACCAGTAGAGGGGAACGATCCTACGATATATTTTCTAGACTATTAAAAGATAGAATAATATTCTTAGGAGAAGAAGTGACAGAAGCAACAGCCAGTGTTGTTGTTGCCCAATTACTATTCTTAGAAGCCGATGATCCAGACAAAGACATTCATCTCTATATTAATAGTCCAGGTGGATCTGTTACAGCAGGATTGGCTATATATGATACAATGCAATACATTAAGCCAGATGTATCCACCATATGTGTGGGTATGGCAGCTAGTATGGGTGCCGTGTTACTCTCAGGAGGAGAAAAAGGCAAAAGATTTGCTTTACCGAATGCTGAGGTTATGATACATCAACCTCTTGGAGGGGCACAAGGTCAGGCATCAGATATTCGTATTCATGCTGAACGTATTATTGAATCAAGAAAAAAATTAAATCAGATGTTAAGCGACAATACAGGTCAGCCAATAGAAGTAATAGAAAAAGATACTGATCGCGATAACTTCATGACAGCTGAGGCGGCTATGAAGTATGGTCTTATTGATAAAGTATTTGAAAAAAGGTAGCCGAAAGTAGGTGAAACCATGGCTAATAAATATGATGATAAAAAACAATTAAGATGTTCATTTTGCCATAAGACTCAGGACCAAGTTAGAAAATTAATTGCTGGACCTAATGTATATATTTGTGATGAATGTATTGAATTATGTGCTGAGATAATTGAAGAAGAATTCCAAGATTATAAAGAAGTTGGCGAACTTGAAAATGTACCGAAACCCATCGAAATTAAATCCTTCTTAGATGAGTATGTCATTGGACAAGAAGATGCTAAAAAGACATTGGCAGTAGCGGTATATAATCATTATAAACGTATACGAAGCGATTTTAAAACAGAAGATATTGAACTTCAAAAAAGTAATATACTCATGGTTGGACCAACAGGTTCAGGTAAAACATACATGGCTCAAACATTAGCTAAAATGTTGGGGGTGCCATTTGCCATAGCAGATGCTACATCACTAACAGAAGCTGGTTATGTTGGGGAAGACGTTGAGAATATCTTATTACGTTTGATTCAAGCTGCTGATTTTGATATTGAAAAGGCAGAACAAGGCATCATCTATATTGATGAAATTGACAAAATAGCTAGGAAATCGGATAACCCATCCATTACAAGAGATGTGAGTGGAGAAGGTGTTCAGCAAGCATTATTAAAGATATTAGAAGGTACTGTTGCATCTGTACCACCACAAGGTGGAAGAAAACATCCACATCAAGAATTTATACAGATTGATACAACAAATATCTTATTTATTTGTGCAGGTGCTTTTGATGGTCTTGAAAAGATTATTGGACAACGTGTAGGCGATAAATCCTTAGGATTTGGTGCGAAGGTTGTTAGTAAAAAGGATCAGCAAGTGGGTGATACTCTCAAAGCCTTGTTACCACAAGACCTTATTCGTTTTGGGCTTATTCCAGAGTTTGTTGGGCGTATACCTGTTAATGTAACCCTTAATAATTTAACAGAGGATGCATTGGTGGATATCCTTATCAAACCAAAGAATTCACTGGTTAAGCAATATAAGACACTCTTTGATATGGATCAAGTGGCATTGGAATTTGAAGAAGATGCGCTCATATCCATTGCGAAGAAATCACTTGCCAGAAAAACAGGGGCAAGGGGTCTACGAGCAATCTTAGAAGAGATTATGACAGAAGTCATGTTTGAAATCCCTTCAAATGATAAAATTGAAAAATGTGTCATTACAAAAGATGCTGTTGAGCATAAAGAAAAACCTCAACTTGTGCTTAATGAAAATATTCAATCTCTAAAAAAACCAGTAGCAAAAAAGCGGACGAAACGCAAAAATGAAGATGAAACAGCTTAGGAATAAGGTGTCCTTATTAATTCCCCCTGCTTTGTAGGGGGAATTATTTGTTTATCTTATAAGAAAGTTCTGGTATAGGAAACACCCATGAATGCATTTACACAGGGTATGATCACTGTTTATTTTCAGTACACTTTTTTGTGATATAAGATACCAAGATATAGAAAGTTTTAAGCAATATTAATGATAAATAAAGGAGAGATACATAATGGATGATACGATAATGCACATTCCTTTATTAGCTCTACGAGGTATTAATGTACTACCCAACACAATTATTCATTTTGACGTAAAACGAAAAAAATCCATTAATGCTTTAGAAGAAGCTATGACCAATGAGCAGCTGGTATTTTTAGTGGCTCAAAAGGACCCAAAAGAAGAAAAAATAGTGACTGATGATCTATACACTTTTGGTACCATTTCAAAGATTAAGCAGTTAATTAAACTGCCTGGTAATATCATAAGAGTATTGGTAGAAGGTATGGAGCGAGGAGAAATACAGAGCTTCGTCACAGAGGAGCCTTTTATTATAGCAGTTGTTGATAAACGAAGTCATCAGGCCAGTGGCGGCAGTAAAGAAGAAGAGGAAGCCCTTTTACGTGTTACATTTAAGTGTTTAGAAGACTATTCTAAGGTGAACCCTCAATATTCAACGGAGACCATAAAAAACATGCTGGCTATAAAAGATATTGGTAAATTAGCAGACAGTATTGCCTCCAATATTAACATTCCTCTTGAAAGCAAACAAATGATTCTAAGTGAAGTGGATCAAGTGGAACGGTTAAAGCTTACCATTGCTATCCTTAAAAATGAAACAGAACTCAGTCGTATTGAAAAAGATATTCAAGTACAGGTCAAACAGAAGATTGATAAAAACCAAAAGGAATATTTCTTAAGAGAACAATTAAAAGTCATACAAGATGAATTAGGAGACAAGCACGGTATTGGTGAAGAAATTGCAGGGTATATGGGTCAGTTAACCAAATTAAAAGCCCCAAAAAAGGTCAAAGATAAGATTGAAAAAGAAATTGGCCGTATTAAAAAAATCCCCAATGGTTCATCAGAAGGTGTTGTTGTAAGAAATTATATTGAGTGCCTCTTAGAATTACCTTGGAATAAAACAACCAAAGAATCAAAAGACATGATCAAGGCAGAGGAAATACTTGAACAAGACCACTACGGTCTTAAGAAAGTAAAAGAAAGGATTCTAGAGCATCTTGCAGTTAGAAAATTATCCAGTAAAACCAATAGCCCTATCCTTTGCTTAGTTGGCCCTCCAGGTACAGGAAAAACATCCATAGCAAAGTCCATAGCAACAGCTCTAAATCGTAAATATGTTCGGATATCCCTTGGTGGTGTTCGGGATGAAGCAGAGATTCGAGGACATCGTCGTACCTATATCGGTGCTATGCCTGGTCGTATTGTGAACGGGCTCAAACAAGCAGGTTCAAGCAATCCACTGATGCTATTTGATGAAATTGATAAAATGAGCACGGATTTTAGAGGAGACCCTTCATCAGCACTATTAGAAGTATTGGACGCGGAGCAGAACAATAAGTTTCGGGATCACTATATTGAGTTACCCGTTGATTTATCAGATGTTTTGTTTATTGCCACAGCTAATTCTGTGCAGACCATACCAAGGCCTCTATTGGATCGATTAGAGCTCATTCCTGTTACAAGCTATACAGAAAATGAAAAAATGCATATAGCCGCAGAACATCTTATTGAGAAACAAAAAGAAAAACATGGATTAAAGGAAGAACAATTAACCTTCAGTCAAAATGCACTGAAAAAAATTATCAATGCTTACACGAAAGAAGCCGGTGTACGTAGCCTGGAAAGAAAACTAGGCGAAATATGTCGTAAGGCCGCTAAAGAAGTCTTAACCAATGTGAAATCATCCATTAAAATAACGGAGCAAAACCTTGAGAAGTATTTGGGTATACCCATGTATACCTTTGATCGTATCGCAGAGGAATCTCAAATTGGTGTTGTAAGGGGATTAGCTTGGACGGCTGTTGGTGGGGATACCTTATCCATTGAAGTGAATACCATGAAAGGAACAGGTAAATTCGAACTAACAGGTCAACTAGGGGATGTCATGAAAGAATCTGCAAAAGCTGGAATTAGCTATATTCGTTCAAGAGCTCATGAACTGGGCATTGATGAAGCGTTCTATAAAAATACAGATATCCACATTCATATCCCAGAAGGGGCTGTACCCAAGGATGGACCATCAGCTGGTATAACCATGGCCACAGCTATGATATCCGCTTTAACCAATAAGCCGATAAAAAATGACGTAGGGATGACCGGTGAAATTACCCTAAGAGGGCGTGTGCTTCCTATTGGTGGTCTAAAAGAAAAACTATTGGCAGCCAAACGAGCAGGTATCACAAAAGTGTTGTTACCAATCGATAATAAAAAGACCATGTCAGAAGTGGATAAAGAAATCACAAGAGGATTGAGCATTATCTATGTGAGCCATATGGAAGAAGTATTAGAACATGCGGTGGTTGTGGATAAGGAATAGAATAAAACTTGATGCTGTTGATAAGTTTATAAGCAGTAAATTAATCTAAGTGTAACAAGAGAGGTAGGTACGAATTATGAACGTTAATCATGTTAATCTAGAAGTAGTATCTGGTAATGCCTCCCAGTTTCCTGATAGTGGTCTGATTGAAGTTGCCTTTGCAGGTAAATCCAATGTTGGCAAATCATCCCTCATTAATGCCCTCATCAACCGAAAATCACTAGCAAGAACATCTTCACAACCAGGTAAAACACAGACCATTAATTTTTACAATGTGGAGGAAAAGCTTTATTTTGTCGATTTGCCAGGGTATGGCTATGCAAAAGTATCGAAGAAAGAAAGAGAAAGATGGGGAAAATTCATTGAAGAGTACCTCCATAAACGTGAGCAATTAAAGCATATCATCTTGTTAGTGGACATACGTCACGAACCAGGAAAAAACGATATCATGCTGTATGATTGGATGGTTTACAATGGATTTGAACCACTGGTTATAGCAACGAAACTTGATAAGATAAAGAGAAGCCAGATACAAAAACACGTGAGTGTCATTAAGAAAACATTAGGTGTAGAAGACATCCATAATATCATACCTTTTTCAGCCACAACAAAACAAGGTAAAGATAAAATATGGGAAGTGCTTGATAGCCTTATTGACCCATCATAATATGAAAAATAGAGGCTGTCCCATACAAGTAATGTCACTGCTTGAATGGGATAGCCTCTATTATTATTTCAATAATTCGTTTAAAATTTTACTGTATATCTCATGGGAGTTATTTTTCCAATTCTCCGAGATACGTAAAGCATGTTCTTTGGATACCACATTAATCTTTAAATCCATTAAAAGGTCTTTTTTCTCTTTGGCAACACAATTAACCGTGTACTCACCATTCTTTTTGGGGTAGTACTCAACGGTTATTTCAAAATCATTGCGCAGCTCTAATTTCTTATCCTTGAGAAAGTCAATTATTTCCTCGCGAATACTTTCAGGTATTCGATTTTCGAAGTATTCCAGGGTTTGTTTACCGCTGTCTGTTACAGAATAGCGTGTGGAGTGATGAATAACTTTCGTTGCTAAGAGTTCTGTCTCCACAAGTTCTGAGAAGTACTGCTGCAAAGAAAAATAATTGGTATACTCATGGGCTAAGATAAACTCCGATATCTGCGTGTAAGACATGGGAATATTTAATTGATCAATCATATATAAAATGATTAGCTTATTAACACTTAGTTCGTGATTTGACCCCTTCATAAAAATCCTCCTCTAAACCACTTTTGTAAACAAGATAACGACAAGTAGTGAGTTGTTCCAGTTAGACCACAATATATAGTGGTATCTATTATATCGAATACTTCATATGGTTTCGTTACAACTATTCTATATGAAAAAGAGAAAATAAACAAGAGTTAATTTACAATAACTTTCTACCGGACTAATTTCGTAAAGGCTCGGCAAAGGATTCTACAGGTGTGTTAGAAGCATATAATCGACCTTGATAAGCATGACGTAGGCGAAATGCTTTTAAGGTCTCATTTAGGACCATACGCTTGTTAGCACTCCACTTAGGGGCAATTAATAAAGACTTTGGTCCATCGCCAGTTATGCGGTGAATGACCATCCTTGGTGGTAAGCGCTCAATGTAATCAATGAGTAGGTTGATATACTCATGTTGGGTTAGGATATGAAAGTTCTCCTTAAGATAATAATCCCCAAGGTCTGTATGCTTTAGGACATGAAGGAGTTGTAGCTTCACACCTTGTACAGGTTGGTTAGCTATGTAGTCAATGGTTTCTAGCATGTGTTGGGGCGTTTCATGGGGTAGTCCCAATATAAGATGAACAACCACATCGATATAGACATGTTTTAATTGATGAACAGCCTTTTCAAAACATGCAAGGTCATAACCCCGACGAATAAAGGCGGCAGACTCAGGGTGAATGGTTTGAAGACCTAACTCTACCCAAATTTTTTTCTTGGTCTGCATACCTGCTAACAAGGTTATAACCTGGTCATCTAAACAATCGGGCCTTGTAGCAATGGATAAGCCGACAATATCTGGATGGGAGAGTGCTTCTTTGTAGGTTTTTTCAAGATGTGTGAGGGAACCATAGGTGTTGGTATAAGCCTGAAAATAGGCAATATACTTATGGCCTGTTTTCTTAGAAGCCAACCGTCTTTTGCCTTCTTCAATTTGATCGTATATGGATAAGGATGGGGATGATGCAAAATCACCAGACCCACCCTCACTACAGAATATACAACCTCTTGTATCCAGTTTTCCATCACGATTTGGGCATGTAAAGCCCCCATTAATGGCTATTTTATAGACTTTTTCCCCATACAGTTCTTTTAAATAGTGATTAAGTGAATGATAGGGTTTATCTCCCCAATAATTCATAAGGTGTGCCACTTCCTTCTGATCTTTCTTTTTCTTTTGTAGAGCGAATTTTTTTACACAAGGCCACTAATTGACGCCACTCTGCTTCTGTTGATATATTTTTAACCATTTCAATGAACTCCAGTTTTATATTAAACAAAACGTTTTGTTTTACAATGGTCTCATCACCATATTTGACATTGAGAATCTTAGATATGACATTAATTGTATCATCTGGTAAGCTTCCAGGCAAGTAGGAATAGATACTGTCCAAAATCTTTTCTATGGCGTCATACTGTTTTTCAAAAGGATTACCTTTATAATGTTCAATGTAATGATTGAGGGATTGTATATCAAAAAAAATAACATTGTCAATGTCGGAGTAATCGTAATTAATGAGTACATCTCTGAATTGATTGAGTTTATTTTCTAGTTCAATTTCGCTTATGATGTCTGTCATATAATTCACCCTTTTATTTTTGTCTATATAGATAATATATGCGAGAGCCATTGAAATAAACAAACAAAAAAAACCACTTTTTTTAATTTCTTCATAAGAAAAAGAAAAAGTGGGACAATACATGGTATGGAAATATTTCATTGTTTAAAACGCAAAATTTTCAAATGAAAACATGTACGTGTACATACAATCATGACGGATTGTATTTATTTGGATTTTTGGCTTTTAGCATAGAGTAAATAAGAATACACATAGAGATAGCCAATACTGATAAACATAAGGATTAAAAGAACGGTGATAGCCGTTTCACTTCTGATTAAACCACTTATAATAAAAAGAAGACCATCAATCATAAACACATAACCACCGATATAGTGGGTTTTCTTCCAATTATCCTCATCAGCTAAAGCCCAGGGTGTTTTAATACCTACAAAATAGTTATGACGAAATTGTGGCATATAATTACCCATAATGATAAATAATACACCAATACCTACAGGAACGATCAGATCAATATTAAGGTTTGCTCCCAGGGAAATAGCAATAACTGTCCAATTGATTAAAATAAGAAATAAAGTTGTGAAAAAAATAATTTTGGAATAGGCTGGACCATGCTTTTTGTAATTATCTCTACGAGGATCAATATGCGGTAACACTTTTTTTAGGACAGCCAGTGCAAGTGGTAGAGCACCAATAATAAGCACCATGTATTTAGGATCATAGCGGTCCACTTCACCACGCATATTCCAATGCATTGGCACTTGTTCCGGTAATCGATTGTAAATGATGAATGTACCTATAAGGGATAAAAGTGACAGTATAATCACCATGTTATTTTTTTTCATGGGAATCATCCTTTCCAGTAAAATCATAGAACCATTTTATAATGGATTGAAATGATGTGGTATTAAGGGAATAGATAATATTTTGACCTTGACGCTCCGTAAAAACAAGCTTGGAGTTTTTTAATATATTCAAATGATGGCTGATAGAGGGTTTACTAATATTGAAAGAATCCGCTATATCGCCAGCAGTCATATCGCGTTCATATAATAATTCTAAGATCCTTCTACGCGTTGGATCAGATAAAGCTTTAAAAACATCATTCATGGTATCACTCCTGTGTCATAGCTTTTATTTATCTACTTTTGAGAATGAAAGAGAAAGCTATTACAACGTATTTAGACGACTATCTAAATATACTACTTTTAATATAATATAACGTAGGATGAATGTCAACTATAGAAAGTTGACATACCATTTAATCATACTCTATTAGATGTTTATTTTTTTAATCCCGTGGTCAGTTAATGTCAAACAGAAGCTACATATGAAATGTTTAATGTTTTTTATTGACCAAAATAACGGCTTCAGCCACACGATCCGATACACCTTCATCAAAAGGTTTTGGTAATATATATTCTTCTGAAATGGCATCATCAGGTACCATAGAAGCGATAGCATAGGCAGCAGCAAGCTTCATTTCCTCTGTAATTTGCTTAGCACGACAGGCAAGAGCACCACGAAAGATACCAGGAAAAGCTAGGACATTATTCACTTGGTTAGGAAAATCAGAGCGACCTGTACCCATAACCCTTACACCTGCTTCTTTGGCTAAGTCTGGCATAATCTCGGGAACGGGATTAGCCATGGCGAATACAATGGCATCTGGATGCATGGTAGAAACCATCTCTTCTGTCACAATACCTGGTGCAGACACGCCAATAAAGATATCAGCATCCACAAGTGCATCTGCCAATGAGCCTCTATCCTGAGACGGGTTTGTTATCCGGGCAATTTCCTCTTGAGCCCAATTCATGTTAGGTGCACCTTCATATAATATACCACTCTTATCACACATGAGCACGTTTTTGAAGCCTTCTTCAAGCATGAGTTTGCATGTAGCAATACCTGCTGAACCAGCCCCGTTAATGACCACTTTACAATGTTCGGCTTTTTTATCCACAAGTTTTAACCCATTAATGACGCCAGCCAATACCACGATGGCAGTTCCGTGTTGGTCATCATGAAAAACAGGTATATCCAAGGTCTCTTTTAAGCGTTTCTCAATTTCAAAGCATCGGGGAGCGGCAATATCTTCTAAGTTAATACCCCCAAAGGTAGGAGCGAGATAGGTTACGGTTTTAATGATTGCTTCAGTATCTGTTGTATCAAGGCATATGGGGATGGCATTGACGCCAGCAAATTCCTTAAATAGAACAGCTTTTCCTTCCATAACAGGCAGGGCAGCTTCAGGGCCAATATCACCTAGACCCAATACAGCTGTACCATCGGAGATAACCGCAACTGTATTGCCTTTGAAGGTGTATTTGTACACATCTTCTTTATGTTCATGTATGCGACGGCAAGGTTCTGCAACACCTGGGGTATAAGCGATGGATAGAGCATCTTTATTATCAACTTTTGACTTGGCAACGATTTCTAACTTTCCTTGCCACTTTTCATGTAAAACAAGGGATTTTTCATTTATATTCATATTATCCACACCACCTATTCATGTAATGAACAGCCTTTCGATTTCCTTAGTGATAATCATATAACACATGTGAAAATATATCAAGATAAAATCATGAAAAATGTTGCTAACATCATAGGATTATATTATCCTATAATTAGGTGAAAAAGGAAGTTATTTGACATATCCTAATACATCCGACATAGACATGATATACCACTTTACAGATAGACATCAGCGTTATAGGGTAACGTACGTAATGAAGGAGGAAGGTTACAATGGAAAAAAAATATGTCATGGCGTTGGATCAAGGAACAACCAGCTGTAGAGCCATCCTATTTGATAAAAAAGGTGAAGTCGTAGAAGTGGCTCAGAAAGAATTTGGTCAGATTTATCCAAAGCCAGGTTGGGTGGAACATGATGCCATGGAAATTTGGGGTACTCAGAGCGGTGTTATGCGAGAAGTGTTAGAAAAAGCAGGCATTCATGTTAACCAAGTAGCATCTATTGGCATTACCAATCAAAGAGAAACAACGGTTGTATGGGACAAGCATACAGGGAAACCTATCTATAACGCCATTGTTTGGCAATCAAGGCAGACAGCCGATATATGTGAGGTATTAAAAGAAAAAGGGTTAGAAAACTATATACGCGAGCATACAGGGCTAGTCATTGATGCTTATTTTTCAGGGACAAAAATTAAGTGGATTTTAGAACATGTGGAAGGTGCTAGAGAAAAAGCTGCTCAAGGAGACTTACTATTTGGTACCATGGATACGTGGCTGATCTGGAACATGACGAGAGGAGCAGTCCATGTGACAGATTACTCCAATGCGGCAAGAACCATGTTGTATGATATTCATCAATTGGAATGGGACAACTATTTATTAGAGGCGTTGGATATCCCATTGTCCATGATGCCGCAGGTTAAGCCTTCAAGCTATATTTATGGTTATACCCATGAGAAAACATTAGGTGGAGCTAACATTCCTATTGCAGGTGCAGCAGGAGACCAACAAGCGGCATTGTTTGGTCAAGGCTGTTTTGAGCCTGGTATGGTTAAAAATACATATGGTACAGGTAGTTTTATTCTCATGAATACAGGTGACCAAGGTATTTTCTCTAAGAAAGGTCTATTAACGACCATCGCTTGGGGAATAGGTGATAAGATTACGTACGCTTTAGAGGGAAGTATATTCATTGCAGGTGCTTCTATTCAATGGTTAAGAGACGAAATGCGTTTGATTTTTTCATCGGATGAAAGTGAGTATTTTGCAAATAAAGTAACTGATTCTGGTGGGGTCTACGTGGTGCCAGCATTTTCAGGATTAGGTGCTCCTTATTGGGATATGTACGCTAGAGGAGCTATATTAGGTTTAACAAGAGGTACCAATCGCAATCATATTATTAGGGCCACATTAGAATCCATAGGCTATCAATCAAGAGATGTTATCGATGCTATGGTGGAAGATGCACACATTCAACTCAATCGGTTAAGAGTTGATGGGGGGGCTTCAGCTAACAGTTTCTTACTGCAATTTCAAGCAGATATATTGGGTGTAACCGTGGACCGGCCTAAGGTGATTGAAACAACCGCATTAGGGGCAGCCTATTTGGCAGGGTTGGCAGTTGGTTTCTACGATATGCATGAATTAAAACAAAGCGGGCAGTTGGAACAATCATTTGAACCCATGATGGAAGCATCTGTACGGGAAAAAAAATACAAAGGCTGGCAGAAGGCAGTATCAAGAGCTATGGATTGGGAAGAATAGTACACATAAAGATAGACAGTAAAATAACCACATGTCACCATGTGGTTATTTTGATGAGGGGAGTATAAATAATTAATAAGGGGTTATATAGTGTATATGATATGCATTGCTACATAATAAGAAGGGTAAACAACACAATCATATATTCACATTATAGTATATATTTTATAGGATTTCAACAAAAAAATTAAATTTTTATTAAAAAAATGATAAAAACATTAATTTTTGAGGACGAAACCTATAAAACATGGGCTTTCAGCCACTTTACATAATTTCTTCAATCTCTAGGTTATCCTGGTCTTTAAGGTCAATAATGTCAGAATCTACGTTGATGATGGGCTTAGAGGGGATTGAGGGATGTATAAAAATAATGGTACCTTCTTTACCATTGGTTAGACGCACTCTTCGATGAAGATAATTATAGGCAATATGCTCTAGAAAGACAAAGAGATATTCTGTGTCCAATAGTCCATAAGACTCTTGTTCAAAAAGTCGAATAACCTTGAAGGGTGATGTTTTTTCATGGTAGGAACGAACCGATGTCATGGCATCATAGATATCTGCAATGGTAATTATTTTAGCAAAGGGATGAATTTGTTTATCTTGTAGACCAAGGGGGTATCCAGAACCGTCACTTTTTTCATGATGCATGAGTATACCCAGTTTAATGCTTTCTGATAAGGGAAGATGTTGGATGATATGATAGCCTAGCTCTGAATGTTTTTTAATAATTGAGAATTCATGATCCGTGAGTTTGCCAGGTTTATTGATGATGGCTTGATCAATTGAGAGCTTGCCAATATCATGTAATAGACCAGCAATGGTTAGTTCTCTGATTTTTTCATGATGAAAGCCCAGCCACTGTCCAAAAATATAACATAGCATGGATACATTAAGGGAATGGGAATAGGTGTACTCATCCATACTCCTTAAATGATTCAAGTAATTAAATAACTCACTTTTAGTTTTTAAAACTTTTAATAAATCATGGCTTAATTCAAATAACGCGTCCATATCAACAGAACCACCATTCCCAATATGGTTAAGCTGTGATACCACTTCTTCTTTTTTTAAGTCATAGCGGTACTTAAAGTGGTTAAATTTTTCTGTGAAGGCTTCTTGGTCGTCTGTAAGATCAAAATATGTACGTTTAGGCGAGTAATCTTTGATATCCACACTTAAAATTTGATATAGATTGAGTTTAAAAATATGATTTTGAGTCATTTCCGTATGGGCAGGAATTAGCAAAAGTCCATTATGTGTAACGACATCTTTAGCTAATGCCATACCCACTTGGATATTATGAATGCTGATTCTCTTAATGGCATAGTTCATATTAAAACCCTCTTTCAATGTGAATGTATACTTACCCATATTATACCAAAAAAAACGTAGAGATTAAACAAAATATGACATTTATTTTAGCTATATACCTTTACCGTATAAGAAATCTTAATAGTGAATGAATGTATAAAATATAAAGTTTAACACATAATACTACTGTAAAATTAGAAAAGGAGGAACTTCTTATGGCTAAGTCAAGAAAAAACAAAGGTAACAAAAGTGGTAGTATGCAAGACAACTACAGCAGTAATACAGAATTTAGCAAAGAGTTATCCGATAATCATGAGAATAACATGAAGGATAATATGCAAAACAACCATACACAAGACAACATGCAAAATAATGAAGACATGAACAACTGTAGATAATAATTGAAAAACAGTTGATGACTTCATATGCAGTGATTGACATCAAACATTCAGACACACGTTTATGATAAGTCTATTATTTTCTAAGGCATACTTAGAGAGTAATAGGCTTATTCTATTAGAGCAAGAATTTATGCTACCTTATAAGGGAAATAAAAAGTCCTAGCAGCTACTCGTGGTATTCGGTATAATAAGAGAGAAAGGGTGATAGAGACAATGGAAAAGCTATTGCAATTAATAGGTGAATCGATTTCACAGCATAAGGTTCGTCAAATTATATTAAGTAAAGTAAGGAAAAAGGATGAAGAGGCTTTTCAAAAAGTAATTATAAAGCCTGTCAATATAAAGGGACAAGTGATGTACCAGTTTTGTTACCAATATCCCAAAAAAGTATCTCATATCAATCTGGAAGGGCTTAAAGCCATAGATGCTTGTGCAGAACTCGTTCAAGATTACTTTCGACAAGTAAATATCTTTACCACTGAGGCAGATTATCAAGGGATGATTAGTAAGAAAGGGAAGGTGCATCTGCAAAAAAAACCGCCAACGTGTCAAGAAATTGATACAGCTCATAATCGCACGAAGCATTATCTTTTATCTGAGGATACACCTTATGATTTTTTGGTTAAGTTAGGTGTGATGAATAAAGAGGGTAAAGTGTTGGCTCAGCGGTATGACAAATTTAAGCAATTAAATCGCTTCTTAGAAATGGTTGCCGACTGCATGGCTTACCTTCCAAAAGATAGAACACTACATATCATTGACTTTGGGTGTGGTAAATCCTATCTGACATTTGCATTGTATCATTATCTGGTGAAACAACAGGGGTTAGCTGTTAAGATTACAGGACTGGATTTAAAAAAGGATGTGATACAGTTTTGCAATAAGATGGCTAGAGAGCTCAGTTATGAGGGACTTACCTTTATACATGGTGATATTCAGGATTTTGAAGGTGAAGATAAAGTGGATATGGTGGTAACCCTTCATGCCTGTGATACGGCCACAGATGCTGCACTAGCTAAAGCTGTGGGATGGGAAGCCAAGGTTATCTTATCTGTTCCCTGCTGCCAGCATGAATTATTGACACAGGTCCATCATCCTATTATGAAGCCCATGGAGAAACATGGTATTATTAAAGAAAAGTTATCCAGCCTTATTACCGACAGTGTCCGTGGTAATATCTTAGAAATTATGGGGTACAGTGTTCAGATGTTAGAATTTATTGATATGGAACATACACCTAAAAATATTCTTATTCGGGCTTTTAAAAAAGACAATTACAGTCAAGAAGCGGTTAAAACCTACAAAGCATTTAAAGATTTTTGGTCCATAGAACCTTATCTTGAAAAGGCAATGGGTGAAGCATTAGCCAGCAGACTATAAGACCATCCATACAGTTTATTTTCATTCTTTCCCTCAGTGTTATTTCCAGTATACTCACTTGTGAAATCTGCCGTCCAACAGCAGTAGCAAGCGTCGTATTTGGTATGAAAAAATAATAATGAATTGTAAATGATAATAGTTATTATTTACAATTCGTTATTGATGTGTTATAATCCTTAATATAAAAGACACGACAGGATGAGAATATTTTACAGAAAAACGTAAATACTTTTATAAAACACGTACAAGGAGGATTTATACATGGAAAGAATTGTAGGTAAAAAGGCGCCTGACTTTAAAATGGCAACAGCACTAGGTGATGGAACAGATTTTGGAAGCGTGGCATTAGATGACTATAAAGGAAAATGGTTGGTGTTATTTTTCTATCCACTAGATTTTACATTTGTTTGCCCCACAGAAATTACAGGCTACAGCAAGAAGTATGAGGACTTTACAAAGTTGGGCGCAGATGTACTAGCTGTTAGTATCGATAGTCAATATTCACATCAAGCATGGATTAATGGTACACTCGGTCAGATTGCCTTTCCAATAGCATCTGATATGACCAAATCCGTATCCAATGATTATGGTGTATTACTTGAAGAAGAAGGTATAGCACTACGAGGTTTATTTATCGTTGATCCAGAAGGTGTTATTCGTTATTCTGTTATACATGACCTGAATGTAGGACGTTCAGTTGATGAAACATTACGTGTACTGCAAGCGTTACAAGCAGGAGGGTTATGCCCCGTTGATTGGACACCTGGTGAGAACATGTTATAGAACAATGACTTATTAAATAGGATTAAGCTGTCCTAAATTGGGATAGCTTTTTTTGTGTTGTTATAGTCAGATATAACTTTATATGTCTCAGCCTAGCCCTTACCATTGGTAAGGGCTGTACTACTAATGACCTGTGGAAGTCGTTTTCAATGATGGCTGAGCATTAAGGTAAGTCGAAGTTAAATGCAAGATATTCATTGGTATGCATAGAATACATATTAAAAATTAACGTATCATCGTTGGGCATGAGAAGGTCGTCTTTGGTATAGATTATTGTTACCCTATTATCACCTACCGGATACCCACCACTATCATTAGACCACGGAGCACTTAGAGAAAAATGGCCATTATTTTCAATAAAATATGTTATTTTATAACCTTTTCGTCCTTTTGAAGCGTTAGTCATTTCCATATAGTCATCAGGAATACCCCTTAAATCATTGGATATTTCTAAGATATTTATAGTCGGCAATCCCTCTATCTCAACAACTTTATCCAAGGATAAAGTACCTTTGTTTTTAGGATTGGGTAAATGGATGGTGATACCATCAGCAAATGGTTTGGGAAAACTTTTTGAAAGTATGCCGCCTCTAATACCGACTATTTCTTCTTGAGTTGGTTCTAATAGCTCATATTCATTCAAAAGACTTCCTTTTGGTATGGCTAAATGTTCTTGATTCTTTGAATCCACCAAGTAAATATCCCTTATTTCATAATCAACATGATCGTATTTTTTAAAGCCATCCATGATAAGTGCAAAATTTTTGTAATCCTTTGATAGTGGTATCATATGTAAATTATAATGATCTTCCTTATATGTAATGATGTTTGAAATGGGTTTAGGTTTAACAAGATCAATGGTTATCTTTTCATCATTAATAGATAATGTAAAGTCTTTTGAGTTTTTAACATTACGGTAATAACCTTCTAAAGTAGTGTATGTATCAGTTTTATTATCAGCTGTTTGCTGGATAGCGTGTTCACCTTCAATCCTTTTACTTGTAGTGCTTATACCGTTTTCGATTTGTATGTCACCACAACAGATTAGGTTAACCTGATTTAACTCGATACTACTTTTATGTTTAATTCGGTAATAGACAGTATCTTTATAACGATAGAAGGCTTGAATGGTATAGTTATCTTTGATGATTGGGTTTTCCAATATGCCGTATGCATCCATTTCATCCTCGTTTATGACGATACCATAAAAAACATTGTAAAAGAATGCTTTCGTCATCCCATATAGTGGACGAGCATTGACTATGAGTAGAACACATAAAAAACAGGCTAGTACACCTATTAGTCTTTTCTTAAAACGAAATGGCGTACTATTGGATTCTAAAAGGGCTATATGTGTCTCATCAATGTATGCTCTAATTGATTTTTTATCCATAAATTTATACCTCCCAGCCTTCAATACCATGTTTCTTTAATAGTTTAATCAGTTTCTTCTTTAATCGATGAACTTTTATTCTAGTATAACCCTCCGTTAACTTCATGGCTTTAGCAATATCAGCATTAGCATATTCGTATACATATTTATACTTAAACAATTGCTTCTCACTATAATTGAGCATTTTAATAACCTTTTCAAGGATGTCTCGCATGTAGTCACTATTGGTATCCTTGACTAATATATCATCTGTAAATAATACGGTCTTATTCTTTTGCAATTTTTTTCTATAATTTAATGCCCTAGACCTGGATAGTATAGAGACATAGTTTTTTATGCTGCTTTTATTGGCATCATAGCGATCGTATTTTTTTATAATCTCAAGCATAATATCATTAACACACTCCTCCACATCTTCTTTTGAACCAACACCTTTTAGAATATTACTGACGATAAAACAAGATAATTTTTTATGTGTATTATAAAATGTTACCTGTTCAATGGCATTTATTTTATTCACCCCACTTGCATCTCCATCTCTTCCAGTCAATGAGAATAGCTATTCAATGAATAATACAATGAAAACAAAAGCATTGTTATCATATACCGTTAAAAATGTATGCTTATTTTGTAAGCGTATACTTTCCTAACGAAACACTTACTTCCAAGATGTGACGTAGTTCCTTTGTTTTATCATTATGACATAATCATTGAAAAAAATCTTAAGAGATTAAATAAAATAGTGGTATAGGTATTGGATTTAAAAAAGTTTTCATATATACTTGACTGTAACCTTGGGGAATAGTGTAGCATAGCTAGTGAGGTGATTAGTATGAAAATTAATGAAGTAGCAAAAAAAACAGGTCTTACAAAAAAAGCAATACGGTATTATGAAGAGAAAGAACTTATTTGTGTCAATATCAATGAGGAAAATGGTTATAAAGTCTATTCTCAGGATAATATTGATGATCTGCAAGTGATCGCTTTTCTAAGAAACATGGATATGCCTGTCTTAACCATTAAAGAATATCTTCTTTCGCCAAATAATCGGGGTGAGATATTGAACAAGCATTTAGGTTATATTCAGCACCAAATGAATCAATTAGATGTTGTAAAAGAGATGATTTATAAACTGATGGGTAATGAAAAACAGGATTATACTGTATTGAATGATCAATTAATGCATCGACAGCAAAATAGTTCAGATTATGTACTAAAGCAATTGGCACATCTATTCCCTGGAATTTTTGGTAAATACATCGTCATACACTTTGGGTCATTTCTTAATGAACCCCTTGATACCAAGGAAAAACAAGCAGCATTTGAAGCTATGGTTACTTATTTAGATGAAGCAGAACCTATTGTGTTGCCAGAAGAAATACGCATGTATCTCGAAGAGATTGATACTGGGGAGCTGATTAAGCATTATACACATGTCCATGAACATCTCATAGAAATTGCACAAATGAATGCGAAAGATGCAAAGGAGAAGTTGGAAAAAGACCTTGATGGTTATAGGGATATATGCGATGACAAAGACTATAGCAATTATTTTAAACAATTTAAACATCAAAATGAAGTATTTAGAAAAAATCTACAAGAAAATGGTTATTATGAAAAGTTCGTAGAGAATATGCGTGTTATAAGTCGTAGCTATGATGAATATATCCTTAACATGCAACGATTAGAGAAGCGATTAAATATAAGGTATGACGCCGAAGGCAGAATTTTAATGGATGATGTGGAAGATAACGAAGAAGATAACATGCTAGATCCACCGTAGAATAGGAGTATTTTGGAGGGGTTAGGAGTATATGAGTATGCTTGTTGAGATTTTGTTGAGATTTGCTATGGTATACTGTAGAAGTATTAAATACTAGGGATAGCAAGTTTATAAATAGTAAAATTAGAAAAGGTTATTAAAGGCGTAATAACTTGAAAAGAAGTGGGTTTATAGCTCTCGAATGATATCGAGAGCCTTTTTTTTGTTGTATAATAAAATCTTTATGCAGTATATGCATAAGAAGTGTTTTCATATGCATCAAGGATACTTTCTTAACAAGCAAGATGTAACGTAGCCTCTTTTGCTTCCTAAATCCATTTAATTCCTAGTAGGTCTTATGTAGGATATGTGCTATAATAAAAACCATGTAATACATGATAAATTTGAACTAATTCGTAAATGGCATGAAAGGGCATAGGACATGAAAGTAACGAAAAAATTCCAAATAACAAGTTTCATTCTTTTTTTACTCATTTTCATATGTTCTTTGGCTCTATGGCATTACAATCATCAAACGGTTGATATAGAGGCAAAAAATGGAGTGTTTGATTTATCTCAATACGATTTTAATAAAGATGGTCCCATTAAATTAGATGGTGAATGGGCGTTATATAAAAATCAATTACTTACCTATAAGGATTTTGAAGAAAATAAGCAGAAACAAGGACAGCTGCAGAAAGTGCCAGGTAGCTTTACCATTGATCAGAACAAGAAAGGTGAAAAAGGTTTTGGGTATGGGACTTATCGGTTAAGGGTTAAAACAAACGCACGTGGTATGAAACTGGGATTTAAACTATTAACCATGTCAACATCTTATTCAATCATGATTGATGACACGGTTATAGCTACCAATGGTCAAGTGGCTACATCTAAAGCTGCTTATATAGGTGAGTATAAACCACAAACGGTTCTATTTGAGCCTAAAAATAACACCTTTGATATCATTGTTCAAGTGGCTAATTATACATATAATCGTATTGGTATCTGGCATAGTCTTATCATCGGTGAGTATGAGCAAGTCGTTCATCTTAGAGAGACATCCTTTAGACGCACCATGTTTTTACTGGGTGGCATCGTCTTCATGTTGTTCTACCAGATTGGCATCTATTACTTACATCGTCATAGTAAACGGGCACACATTTTACTGATTGTAAGTCTTATCATTATGACGATTCGTTTAATATGTACAGGTGAGTATTATATTGTTCACATTATAACTGGTATTAAGTTTCCGATGATTATATGGTTAGAATATCTAACCATTATGTGGGGACCTGTTGTCATCACCTTGTTTAACTACGAGCTGTTTCCAAAAGAAATTTCGCGACGTGGTATTCGGTTATTGGTGGTTTTAGCCATTTTCAATACAATAACCATTACCTTTTTACCCATCCATATCTACACAAGTTTATTGGTGTTCTATGAAGCGTTGTATATCAGCACATTTATATATCTTATGATTCGTAATATAAAATCCATTCAAAAAGGCAGAAATTTCGCATGCCTTTGTGTGATTGGTCATGGGTTTGTTATTTTTACAAGTGTGGTTGATATTTTATATTTTAAACAAGTTATTCGTGTTATGGACGGTGGGATGACACCTTTTTCGGTGTTCATCATTATCGTATTGCACATGTTTATTATCGCTAAACAGCATGAAGAATCTTACAAAGAAGTCAACCGTTTATCAAAAAATCTCATTAAGCAGGATAAGATTAAAGATGAATTTCTAGCCAACACGTCTCACGAGATTCGAACGCCTTTACATGGCATGATCAGTTTAATGGAGCATCTTGAACATACCGGTGATAACTTAAAACATCAGCAAAAAGAAAACATCACGTATGCCATACAGAGTGGAAGACGGTTAGCTAGTCTCGTTAATGATATATTGGACTATGCAAAGCTTAAGAATGATGACTTGAAAATTCATTTAAAGGATGTTTCTCTAGCCAGTGCGGCTCAATATATTATTGATACTCAAAAATACCTGATTGCAAATGATGACGTTAACCTTTATCAAGAAATCGACCCATCCATAAAAGTTCATGTAGACGAAAACCGATTTATTCAGATATTAATGAACCTCATCAGCAATGCGATTAAATTTACCACGTCAGGCTATATTCAAGTCCATGGCAAAGTCGTGGATGAGTATGTAGAAATATGCGTGGAAGATACAGGAACAGGTATACCCAGCAATAAACTTCAAAACATCTTTGAAGCCTATCAACAATTTGAAGAAAATCATACTTCATTGGGGACGGGATTAGGATTAAATATAGCTAAGAACCTTGTTGAACTCCATGGGGGTAAGATTTGGGCTGAGTCTATTATAGGAAAAGGATCAAAATTCTATTTTACAGTGTTGCGGGGCAAGAGCCCTGGATATGGTCCATATGGTCCTTATGAGGTACAAGATGAGGACATAGACCAGAGAATCATGCATAGCGGCTATTTTAACAAAATGAAGATATACCAGAAAGATAAAAAGGATGCTATCCTCATTGTAGATGATGATTTTACGAATTTATATTCACTAACCCATATTTTATCTGTTGCGAACTATAAACTTTTTGTTACGTCCAATTGTCAAGAAGCCATTTATGTGATTGACCACTATAACATTGACATGGCAATTTTAGATATGATGATGGATGATATGACAGGTCTTGAGTTATGCCAATACATACGTGAAAAGTATACATTATTTCAATTACCTGTTTTATTGTTGACAGCACAAGTGAATAGGGATGCACTTATTTACGGCTTTAAAGCAGGTACCAATGATTTTTTAACCAAGCCTTTTAGTGGAGAAGAATTAAGAGCCAGGGTGAGGACATTAATAAAGATGAAAAAATCCGCTGAAGAAGCCATTACCAACGAAGTTGCATTTTTACAAGCTCAGATTAAACCCCATTTTATCTACAATGCCATTAACACAATGGTATCCCTGTGTGACACAGACCCTTGTCGAGCAGGAGACTTGTTGGTAGATTTTAGTCTTTATTTAAGAAAGAGTTTTGATTTCAATAATACCAAACAATGGGTCACATTGGATAGTGAATTAGATTATGTTCAAGCATATTTAAAAATTGAACAAGCTAGATTTGAAGATAAAATATACTGTAACTACCATATTGAAAAAGAGCATATGGGACTGATGATACCACCTCTTATCTTACAACCCTTGGTTGAAAATGCTGTGAAACATGGTATTACAAAAAAATCAGGAAAAGGACAAATAAACATACGCACTGAGCATGAAGCCGATTATACCATCCTTTCCGTAGAAGATGATGGCATTGGTATGGATAAAGAATCCATAAACCGTGTGATTTTACTGCATGAAACGGGTAAAAGTGTAGGGCTTAGAAATATTCATAAGCGGCTCATGCATTACTATGGCTTGGGTTTACATATCGAAAGTGAACCGGGGAAAGGTTGTAAAGTTACCATTAAAATACCAGATCCATATATGAAGGAGGGCATCGTATGAAAGCCATGATTATTGATGATGAAAAACATGCTATAACCAGACTTGTCAAATTGTTAGAACAAATACCCACCATTACAAAAGTGGTTGCTTTTGATGACCCGCTAGATGCCCTTGGCTATTTACCGAATCATCAGCAAGATATGATCTTTCTTGATGTGGAAATGCCAGTTCATGGGCTAGAGGTATTTGGTCGTATTATGGACATACAAACCTATGTACCTGTTATTTTTACGACTGCCTATGACCAGTATGCAATCAAAGCCTTTGAACTCAATGCAATTGATTATTTATTGAAACCATTTCGACGAGAACGTTTACTGAAATCTGTTGAACGTGTGGAAGAATATTATAAAACACTACCAAATGAGCAGGTTAAACAGAATCATACATTACATATTGACTGTTTTAAAAGATTGTCCATGTACCATGGTGACGAAATAATAAATCTAAACTGGCGGACAAAAAAAGCAGATGAACTGATTGCTTTTCTGGTATGTGAAGAAGGAACATTTGTATCAAAAGATAAAATTATTGATAGTCTTTGGCGGGATTTAGATAGTAAAAAGGGAATGAATAATCTCTATACAACGCTATATTATATACGACGTCAAGCCCAAAAATCCAATGTAAAAATTCCCATTGAATCTTTACGTGGAAAGATGCGATTTAATATAGAAAACATCCATGTGGATATGATTGCCTTATCCAACGTGTACACCAGCTATAAGAAAGGTGATGCAATTAATAGGGATTATGTCAACGCCTTATATAAAGGGATGTTGTTAGAAGAACATGATTACCCTTGGGCTATCATACTTCAATCAAAATATGAGCATATCTATCAAGAACTGATGTATGATTAAGACACATCAGTTCTTATGTTCATGAATAAATATAAATCTAATCAAGCCTATTTCGCTAGGCCATATTCTCACCCATATAATAAAACCCTCTTGACGTATTACCGTTCATGGTTGTATACGACATTTCTTGAAAGGCGATCTGCTTAAAAGGACTTGTCAGTTCAGTTATCCACTGGATATGATGATGGCGCATGATAGCACCTTCCGGTAGCTGAAAGACACCATATTGGTTGAATTTGTTTTCATACATCTCGTATCGTTTCACATTTCGTTCATCGGAATTTATTAAAAAATCATTAATATATAAGATACCTTGGGGCTTCAAAACACGTTGAATTTCTGAGATAAACTGACGTTGGTCATCATCACGAATAATACTGGTCAAGACCGCTAGTATGATAACTGCATCAAAGGTGTCCGCTTCATAAGGTAAGGTTTTGCTATCGGTGCATGCTAAATTTAGCTGAGGAAATTGTTTTTTTCCACGTTCAATCATATTCTTGGAAAAGTCAATGCCGTGTAGCTTGGTAAAGCCTTTTTCAGATAGCTCATTTAAAGTTCTGCCATAGCCACACCCAATGTCTAAAATAGCCTCATTTTTATGAACATACTTTAAAAAAATATCAAACTGAAAAGGTGTGGTGAAGTTTTTATGATCCGCCATCTTGTTCCAATAATCTTTTTGATAATCATAGTCCATTGGTATAATCTCCTTTTTACTTTTGGATAGTTTATCATATCTCAGGTCTTTTTTAAAGGATTAAAAATGGATTTTTAGAAAGATGCTTAGAATAATCAGTTATGGATAGTTGTGAAAATACATAAGGTCAAAAATGTCGAGTTATGATTTTAAAACCATGTTATAATGAATGTACTTCCGGAAGATGAATAAAGGTGGTTTGAAAATGGATTATTCCCTTACAATATGGTCAGTAGCAAGTTTTGTTGAAACCAGCGTAAAAGATAAGATGGATTACAAAGATTTAGAAAAGATAGTCGGGTTTTCTTATCGGCATATTCGAGAAGTGTTTAAAGAATCCACAGGTATATCCTTAGCCAAATATATGCTCATAAGAAGGATTTCCAATACAGCTTTTGAAATTGTTCATACAAAAGAATCCCTCACTGAAATAGCTGCAAATTATCATTTTAGCAGTTATGATTCCTTTACACGAGCGTTTAAACGCATTACAGGTATGATGCCATCGAGATTTAGGAAACAATCATGTAAGGTCGGTCGAAGACGATTGTTTATGGGGATGTATGCACCGGTCATTTATCGCGATGAGGAATATTTCATGATTTCACAACCTATACTGGAGGTAACAGATAAGATGAAAAGTGTAGAAAAGAATAACGGAACTTGTATTTTATATGGTGTTCCAAAAGTAGCTTATACTTATGAAGAGTGTACACCATTTCCAACCGTATTAAAAGCGTGCCTAAATTATATGGGCCAAACAACGGATTATGCATATATTATGGCAGCTACGGGAGCCGCATTTCGATTAAGATGGAACCTTAACTATTGGGATGGTGGCAATGTTGATATTATGAATGTATACAATGAGCCTTATAAAGCTTTTGAAAAAGGGTTTGCAGCGGCAGGTCGTTCATATAAGATTTTGACAAGAGATCAAGGGGATAAAGCATCCTTTATTCAGTTGATTACTTCTGAGATTGACCAAGGGAGTCCTGTTATAGCATTGGGAATCATTGGTCCACCAGAGGCTTGTGTGATTACGGGTTATCAGGATAATGGTCACAAAATCCTTGGATGGAATTGCTTTCAGGATAATATGGAATTTAACAAAGGAGTAACCTATCATCAATGTGGGTATTTTATCTGTGATAATTGGTGGGAGAATAAGGAAACCATAGCACTTATGGCTATAGGTGAGCAACAAGTGGAAAAAACGGGTATAAAAGAAATGGTTAAGAATGCCATTCAGATTATGACGAATAAGAAGATAACCCATATCGACCCATTAACAAAAAATATAAGAAATGAATTAGCAGGTGGGCAAGATGCTTATGACGCCTGGGCTAATGCTATTAGTCATGAACAAGAATTTCCTCAAAATGCTATATTGCCTATGCTGATTGAACGACTTATGTGTCAAAATGATGCACAAGTCATGATTGCAGAGGGAAGGTCCTATGCAGCATGCTTCACTGAATACATAGGAAAATGCCATCCAAATCTAGCAGAAAAATGCCATCATGTAGCTGATTTGTTTCGAAAAGAAGCAAAATGTGCCATGGATATGGATGTGATTAAAGGTGGTTTTGAACAACATGAAGAAGCAAGCAAACGATTTGCTGACTCTGAAGTTAGGAAAAAAATTGTAACACTTATTCAACAGGCAAAAGCTTATGACTTGCAGGCACGACAAGGTCTGGAAGAAATATTAGAGATGTTATGACAAAATTATGGATGAAGTGTTGACGTATAAACAGCTTCACCTGTCATGTAAAAGGAGATTCTAAACAACAGAATCTCCTTTTTGCTCTTATAGAAAAGTTCTCATTTGTACGAAGGAAACTTTCCTAACAAAACAACTTGCTTAGCAAGAACAACGTAGTCGCTTTGTACACTATCAATGTTGTCTAAGAGAGTCCATCATCAGATGAATGGCGTGTTTGACAAATTGCTTCATATGAAGGTCATAGTGTTTTACAAAAGATTCGCCATGCTCATTAAGGGTTTTAAAAAAACCCGTCAGCATAAACATAAAGCTATAAGTGGTCTCCACACACTGTACATCTTGCTTAATGCTTCCATCAGTAATACCCCGTGTGATTGATTGTTGCACAAGGTCAACGATACGTGCTTCAATATCTGTCCAAGAACTCTCTAGGAATAATTGTGGATTTTTTTGTTTTATGAAGCTAACATGGTGGATAATATAAAATAACGAACGATGTTTCTCATAAAAGAAATAGTATTGCATGCACATGTCTTGTAATAATGTTATACCATTTTTGCCAGCTGTTTCCACAGATGAAAGGTACCCATATAATTTTTCGTTACCCCTTAAAGCAACAGACATATATAAATGGTCTTTCGTTGGGAAATATTTATACACGGTGGTCTTGGTAAAAACAGCTTCTTTTGCAATTTCAGCTACTGAAGTTGCATCATACCCTTTCTCAATAAATACTTTTTCAGCAGCGGTTATGATAGCATCTCTTCGAGCTTGTTTATCAAGCTCAGCTCTTGTCATTGAAGTCAAGATTTCATCCTCCCTATTGACATACGTTTTATATGAGGGTATACTTAAAGAACACTAAGTGTACTTGCGGTACACTTAAAATACTTAGAGTATAACATATGTACCAATAATATACTCATTGTAGAGTATATATGACGAATTTGTCAAGAAGGAGGAAGGGAAGTATGAAAAAAAATCATATCATGAGAGCTTTATTTATCGTAACACTTATTACTTTTTTTATTGTGGACAGATGGTTAAAAAACAGTACAGGAATAAAATATACTTTGGATATGATGCTATATTACGATAGTGAGCATGTAAAAGAATGGCTTCAGTTAATGGGTCATAAGGGACAGGAAATCTATCGTTTATTACATAAAGTGGATTATTTATTTATTGTTGCATTTGCAGCCTTGCAGATACAAGTTTTATATGAAAGAGCACAGGTTAATCCGCTAGTCATAAGAAAAGAAATATTGTACTTACCCGTTATATTAAGAGGTATTGCTGATATTGGTGAAAATATAACCATTGACTATCTGCTACACACTTATCCTACAATCGAAAAAACGTTTGTCAATATAGCTTATACCATGACTTTCTTAAAATGGATTTTTTTAATATTATTTTTGGTTGAAATCATTTACTTTTATTATAGAAAACGATTCTGTATAATAAAAGTAGAATCGTAAAAAATGATAGAGAAGGGTCTATGCAAATAAAAATGGAGGCGTATGTCAATGAGTTTAGTCAAAAGTAAGAAAAGAGTAACAGAACCGGTACAATTTACAATTGAAGAGGATATGGTATTAACAGCTACAGGGGCCGTTAATATTCATGTACCATTCATTGTTAATCATGTGGATTTCTTTCCATCTAGTTTTAAGTTGGAAGCAGGAGGCAAACGTATCTTTTTGGACCCTGTTATCATTGAGGGGGAAGAAAAGGCAGATTATATCCTATTAACCCATGGTCATGAAGACCATTTTTCCATACCGGATATAAAGAAACTGGTTAAAAAAGAGACGGTTGTTGTTTGTCCATCAAAGGTATATAAAAAATTAACAAAGCACATACAAGGTTGTATCATACAAAAAATCGAACCAGGTGAACATCTGGATGATGATTCCTTTCGCATTCAAGCAATAGGTGCTTACAATGTTAAAGCGAAAGTCATAGCGCCTCATGCAAAATCAGCTGGAAATGTAGGTTATATCATAACCAAAGACCATGTTAGCGTATACCATGCAGGCGACACCGATTATACACCCGAGATGAGCCAGCTTAAGAACATAACCGTTGCCTTAACACCTATAGATGGTGGAAAGTTAACCATGACAACGGAAGAAGCAGGGGCATTTATTAATCATATCAAACCGAAGTATACCATCCCTATGCATTATAATCTTGGCACAGATCAACTGGAAGTCTTTAAAAAACTGGTCAATGAAAATACCAACGTCATTATTATGGATCGGCATCCTTCATAGATTAGCAGAGGAAATAGTTTCTTAATTTCTCCATGAAAAATAACGACTATAGGGCTGTAAGACGGATGAATGGTCATATTGAATGAGAAATTTTAAGCAGATAAGAGATTATGGTTATAATTGTACAAAAAAATGTCTTGAAAACGGTCCCAAATTGTGATATGCTATTAGATATAAAGAGTAGGTGAGTATAATGATTAGCATATATGACATAGCCAAAGAGGCAGGTGTATCAAAAAGTACTGTCTCACGTGTTGTGAATAACCAACCAGGGGTCATTGATTCAAAACGAGAAAAAGTATTACAAGCCATTGAAAAGTTAGATTACAAACCACATTCAGCTGCAAGAAACTTGGCATTGAAAAAAACAAATGTTGTTGCTGTATTTGTACGTGAGTTATCGGCTAATTTTTATGCAGAATTTGTGCATGACATTAATCATATTTTTGACGATGAGTTTAACTATGGTGCTATTTATTGCAACCGTAATAGCCATTCACCATCCCGAGTGGATTATTTAGGATTGGTGAATAAAAGTGTTGACGGCTACATTTTTATTGGTGAAGATTCTGTCACAGAGAAAGAGTTGGAAGTCCTTGTTAGAGCAGGGGAATCTGTAGTTGTTCTTGGAACCAATTTAAAGGTGGATGGGGTATTGTCCATTGATGTTAACAATTATGAGGTAACCTATGAAGCCATTAAACATTTAATTGACTTAGGCCACCAAAAGATTATACATATCGGTGCAGCTGAAACAAGTGTCGAATTTCAAGAACGTCACCGAGGCTATGAGCAGGCATTAAAAGATTTTGGTCTTACTTATAACTCATCCAGAAATATTGGTTATGAATACGAAGATGCCTATCAATATGGACTTATTCTAGCGGATGAAGTATTCAAGGAAGGATTAACAGCAGCATTTTGCTTCAATGATACAGCAGCAGTAGGCTTGATTAATGGCTTGCAGGAGAAGGGTATTAAAGTGCCCAAGGATTTCTCCGTTGTGGGTTTTGACGACTTGCCATTGGTAAGAATGACAAAAGACTATATACCACCATTAACCACTATTCGACAACCTCAAAAAGACATGGCTATCTATGCCGTACACAGCCTTCATGATATGATGAACCATGTAAAGAAGACAGAGAATCGGGTGTACAAATGTGAGTTAAAGATTAGAGAAACAACATCAAAACCAAGATAAAAATTTTTGGCAAATCTGGGAACGCTCCCAGAATGATTGAAGGAGAGATTTATGATGCGATTAAAAAGTAGATGGATACAGAGCTCTATGATCATCATCGTCGTACTGGGTGGGTTACTTGTTGGGTGTCAAAACAAAAAAACAGCACTTGTGGAACAAGAACAACAACATCAAGAAGTGGAACAAGGACAACAAAATCAAGAGAAAGAGGTAGCGTCTGTTGCTGTTGAAGGCCCTCCACAAGATATGACAGAATTCCGTTTAGGTGAAGCTGCAAAAGCGTACAATGTCTTAATTGGAGCAGCCATTGAACCAGCTTATCTTCAAGAGAAAGCTTATGCGGATACCCTTAAAAAAGACTTTACCGTTATAACCCCTGAAAATAGAATGAAATGGCAGTTTATTCACCCACAAGAGAACCAATTTACTTTCGAAGAAGGAGATGCTGTTGTAGCTTTTGCTAGAGAGAATAATATGCAGGTTCGGGGGCATGCCTTAGTGTGGCATATTCAGAATCCTACATGGTTAACCAATAGGGAATGGTCAAAAGAAGAACTTTCAAAGGTCTTGAAAGAGCATATTCATACAGTTGTTGATCATTACAAAGATGACATTTATGCATGGGATGTGGTCAATGAAGCTTTTGAAGGCGGTTCTTATCGTGAAAGTATTTGGTATAAAACCCTTGGTAAAGAATACATTGAAAAAGCTTTAATATGGGCAAGAGAGGCCGATCCAGATGTTCAGTTATTTTTGAATGACTATGGTATAGAGGAACCAGGTGTTAAGGCTGATGCCATGTATAACTTATGTGTTGAATTATTAGAAAAGAATATTCCTTTAGATGGTGTGGGCTTTCAATTCCATATGGATCTCCATCAACCCTTTGACATGCCAAGTGTGTATAAAAATCTAAAACGCTTTGCGGATTTAGGGTTAAAAATTGACATTACAGAATTGGATATAAGGATGTTAGGTACGCCTACAGAAGCGTTATTAGCGTTACAAGCACAGTATTATGGCGAACTGATGGATATAGCACTGGATTTAGATGCATTGGTATCATTCACCATGTGGGGATTTACAGATAAATACTCGTGGGTACCCGGTTATTTTTCAGGACAGGGATGGGCTTTAATCTATGATGAAAACTATCAGCCTAAGCCTGCTTATGCCACTTTAGCTCACAATATACTTAGGGGGCCAATACCGCTAACTTATGGCCAACCCATTGATACCCATAATCGACAATTAGTCAACCCATTAAAAGCATCTTATGTAGAAAATCCTCCTGTTGTGGACGGTTTGATTGATGAAGGTGAATGGGATAACATCTATACCTATGGTTTTTCCTATAATCAATTAGATGGGGAGAATCAATGTCTACCAGCTGATGAAGCCGATGTTTGGGCGGATTTTAAACTAGCGTATCATCAAGATTATTTATATGGATGTGTTCAAAGAGAAGATAACATAACCATCAACAATATTGTGGGTGAAACCTATAAAAATGATAATGTAGAAGTATTCTTAGAGTATGGTGATTATTTTAAGCAATTTCGAACAGTGGTGGGCCATGATTTCGAAAATGGCGATACCGATCATGTAGCTGTCTGGAATGGGGACGGTACGCTACTAGAATTTAAAGTTAAACTTCCAGAAACCGATATGACGGGACTGACCATGGGATTTAATATGGCACTTTCTGATAATGATTCAGGTGGCAATCGCAATTACCAGTTGTACCCCATTACGGGTATGAATAAAAGCTATTTGGGCAGGGATTTAACCTTACTACTATGTGAGGGTGATACGCCTAGACCAGCCAACTTCGATAAAGTGATACCCCCTATAAAATCACGTCAAGCACTAGTCATACCAACCATTGATGGGCAAATCAATGGGTCAGAATGGTCAGAAGGTGTGCGCTATAACTTCGCCTATGATTTATTAGAAGCACCCCATCATGCCATGCCAAAGAAACGAGATGACCTCTATGGTACTTATAAAATCAACCATAGTAATCATGCCATTTTTGGCTACATCACACGTATGGATGATATAACCATTGTAGAAGGTCCACTGAGTGAATCCGATAGCGTTGAGCTATTGATGACGTACCAAGACCAAGACATACATCTATCAGCCAAAATATTACAGGAACCACAAATAGTAGGAGACATCAAAAATTTTCAATACGCTTGGGATGAACAAGGGCAATTTTTTGAGTTTTATTTTGAGGTCGATCAACCCATTGAAAAGGATACCATTATCCCCATACAGCTCTTATTAAGGGATAATGACGGGCATGGGGTTAAGCACCTTGTATCGCCTTTCTTTGGCGGGAAAACGGGTCATGCAGTTGAGGATTTTGGCGAATTACAGTTTGTTCACTAAATGAACCCAATCATGTTGTTAGCATATAGAAGGAGAAAGATAAGATGAACTATACGTATCTTGATACAACCGTATCACTTGAAGAAAGAGCAAAAGATTTAGTAGGCCGATTAACTCTAGAAGAAAAAGTATCCCAAATGCTCCATTATGCACCAGCTATCCCACGCCTTGATATACCAGCTTATAATTGGTGGAGCGAATGCCTCCATGGTGTTGCAAGGGCAGGTGTAGCCACTGTATTTCCCCAAGCCATTGGGTTGGCGGCTACCTTTGATACAGATTTCGTATATGAGATTGCCAATGTGATTGCTGATGAGGCAAGGGCAAAACATCATGAATTTGTACGAGAAGGTGACCATGGCATTTACAAAGGGCTGACCCATTGGTCTCCTAATGTGAATATATTCAGAGACCCTAGATGGGGCAGAGGACATGAAACATACGGTGAAGACCCTTATCTTACAGGACAAATGGGTTTGGCATTCATTCATGGATTGCAAGGAAATGATGAGACGTATTTAAAAATAGCAGCCTGTGCAAAGCATTTTGCTGTACACAGTGGTCCAGAAAATGAACGACATTCTTTTAATGCAGTGGTTAGCCAAAAAGACCTGTATGAGACCTACTTACCTGCTTTTAAAGTATGCGTAGAAGAAGGCCATGTTGAAGCTGTTATGGGCGCTTATAACCGGGTAAATGGTGAACCTGCATGTGGTTCACCCACCTTGTTACAAAAAATACTACGAGAAGATTGGCAGTTTCAGGGTCATGTGGTATCTGATTGCTGGGCAATCTGTGATTTCCATATGCATCATAAGGTCACCTCAACACCCCAAGAATCAGCCGCTTTAGCTATCCAATCTGGGAGCGATCTCAACTGTGGTAAAACATTTGCCTCCCTTTTGTCAGCGGTTCAATTAGGCTTGGTAGCAGAAGAAGAGATTGATCAAGCAGTCACACGATTAATGATGACCCGTTTTAAACTAGGCATGTTTGATCCTCAGGAACAGGTATCCTATGCCAACATCCCATATGAGGTGAATGATCAAGACAGTCACCATGCACTGGCTATAGATGCAGCGAGAAGAAGTATGGTACTGCTTAAAAACAAAGACCAGCGCTTACCCCTTAGTAAGGATAACCTGAAGACAGTAGCTGTTATTGGGCCTAATGCTCACAACGCAGATAACTTATATGGAAATTACAGCGGTACGTCATCCAGATCCTGTACGTTACTAGAAGGTATACAGAAGACCCTGAAAGATAAAGCTCGTGTCTATTATGCCAAAGGGTGTGAACTCCAAGAGGACAAAACAGAAGCATTAGCCAATAGCCAAGACCGTATTGCTGAAGCCGTATCCGCAGCAAAACGTTCAGATGTAGCCATCGTATGTTTAGGTTTGAATGCACACATTGAGGGAGAAGAAGGTGATGTATCCAATGCGCAAGCAGCAGGTGATAAGGCTTCCTTGTTACTACCAGGATTACAGAATACATTACTTGAAGCCGTTGTAGCAACAGGTACCCCCACCATTGTGGTTATTGTTTCAGGGAGTCCGGTGGATTTGAGATGGGCACAAGAACACGTGGATGCTATTGTTGAAGCATGGTACCCTGGGCCAGAAGGTGGTGTTGCTTTAGCTGATTTATTGTTTGGCCACGTTGATTTTTCTGGAAGATTACCCATTACTTATGTCAGAAAAACGGAAGATTTACCTGATTTTAGAGATTACAGTATGAACAACCGAACGTACCGTTACATAGAGTGTGACCCCCTGTATACATTTGGTTATGGCTTATCCTACAATCATTATGTATACAGTGATTTGAACATTTCTAAGGAGGTATTACACCACGGTGAAAACCAAGAGGTACATGTAACGGTAACGAATAAAAGCCAAAAACCAGGTCGAGAAGTTGTGCAGGTTTATTTAAAAGATTTGGAGGCCAGCGTCAAGACACCCCATTATCAGTTAGTTGGTTTTAAAAATGTAGCGCTAAAGGCAGATGAATCCAAGACATTAGCATTCATCATTAAGAAAGAGCGGATGTGTGTGGTTAACAAAAGTGGCCAGTTGGTGTTAGAACCGGGTGGATTCACTGTATATGCAGGTGGTTGTGGACCAGATGAAGTCAGCAATGAGTTGACAGGTACAAAACCATTAGCCATTGATTTCCAAGTGGTTTAGTTTGGGTTTTATGACAAGAGGATAAAAATAGTTGGGGGTAGAAAACCATATCAGAAGGTATGACCTAGCTTTTTTATAACATAGGAAGGTGATAGCTGTACCACAAATACGCCACTTCCTATTCTTACTAAAAGGTATGTACAATCCTTTGAGTAACTGTATTCTTATCATGGTGATACAGATAATTTTGTGTTGACTAGCGAATAATAAGAGAAGGCATTTCAAAAAAAGGAGAGATTAACATGAAGAAAATTCTAAGTATACTTATGGTGTTAACAATGGTGTTCAGTTTGGCAGCTTGTGGGGCAAAAGATACAGAACCTTCAGGCGGGGGTAAAACAGGAAATGATAAAGCAGGAAGTGATACAACAGGTAAAGACACAGAAACCAGTGAACCATCAGGCCCAGCAGAAAATAAAGGGAAAAAATTAGTGGTATGGACATTCACAGATGAAATCGAGAAAATGATCAATGAATACTATTTGCGACATAATCCTGACTTGGGTTATGAGATTGAAATTGTTGTGATACCCAATGACCAGTATCAGCAAAAATTAGACCCTGTATTAGGTTCAGGCAAATCAGCACCGGATGTTTTTGCTCTAGAAGCTGCCTTTGTAAAGAAATATGTTAACTCTGACTTTACAAAAGATTTAAAAACATTGGGTATTGCACCAAAAGCAGATGAAACACTTCAATATGTACTGGATACGGTTACAGATGAAAGTGGTTCATTAAAAGGCATGAGCTGGCAGGCTACCCCTGGTGCATTCTTCTATAGAAGAAGCTTAGCCAAGAAGTACCTTGGTGTCAGTGAGCCAGAGGAGGTTCAAGGGTTATTATCTGATTTTGATCAATTCTATGAAGCGGCTAAAACAGTCAATGACAAATCAGGTGGGGAAACAAAACTTGTGAGTAGTTTAGGGGATTTACAAAACGTATTTTTAGCTTCAAGAGAGAACGGCTGGGTTGTGGATAATAAGTTTGTTATCGACCCAAAAGCAGAAGAATTGTTAGAGATTGGTAAAAAGCTTGAAAGTGAGGGACTAACCAATCAAGCGGAGCAGTGGACTGAAAGCTGGTTTGCCTCCATGTCCAATGACCAAGTCATGGGTTATTTCTTGCCAACCTGGGGACTTCATTATGTGCTTAAGTCAAATGCAGTTAACGCCAACACAGGTGAGTCCACATCTGGCGATTGGGGTATGATTCAAGGGCCATCACCTTATTTCTGGGGCGGCACATGGTTAACGGTTCGTGAAGGTACCAAAATGGAGAAAGCGGCAGTTGATTTGATTAACTATATTGCTTTAAATAAAGATTTCTTAACAGAGTATGCAAAAAACAGTGGGGACTTTTTAGCCCATCAAAGTGTGGTGGAGTCCATCAAAGACAGTTATTCAGAAGAGTTCTTAGCAGGACAAAATCATTATGCTAAGTTTGCAGAAATGGCACCATCCATTGATGCATCCATATTGACAGGAAGCGATCTTGATATTAATAATCTATTTGCAGAACAACTAACAGCCTATTCAAAAGGTGAAAAAGATAAAGAGACTGCACTGGCAGATTTTAAAGCAGGTGTACAAAGTGCATTCCCTAATTTGGATTACTAGACATTGAGAACCATCACCTGGTGATACATATAAGTATCAACAATTTCAAAGATAAAACAGGTTATTGTTGATACTTATTCTAGTGGGAAACTAAGCAATGTACTTTCATTGGAATGGAGCATGATTATGAATCAAGAAAATAATGTTGGTGTTTTAAGGATTAAGAAAACTTCAAAAAGAATGGGGAAAGCAAAGTACAGTAAATATGGCTATTTCTTTGTAGCTCCCTTCATTATTGCTTTTATACTATTTCAATTGTATCCAATTATTTATACATTTGTGCTTAGCTTTACGGATTTAGCAGGTTGGGAAACCAAATTGGATTTTGTTGGTGTGAAAAATTACGTAGCCATAGTAAAGAATTCACATTTTATTAGAGCTCTTCAAAACACATGGATTATTTGGGTTATCAATTTTGTACCTCAGATAGCCATTGCGTTGATGTTGGCAAAGTGGTTCACAGATACCCGAATCAAATTAAAAGGTGCGGGACTTTTTAAAACAACATTTTATATGCCTAACATTATAACAGCCGCATCTGTAGCTATTTTATTCTATACGTTATTTAGTTATCCAGTAGGTCCTGTTAATCAAATCTTAATGAAGCTCAATGTGTTAGCAGAGCCTTTTGATTTCTTTAGAAGTAAAACGGGCACAAGGCTCATTGTGGCATTTATCCAATTCTGGATGTGGTATGGCAGTACATTTATTGTGATTAGCGCAGGCATTCTCGGTATTAACCCATCACTATTCGAAGCGGCACGTATTGATGGTGCCAGCAGCTGGCAGATTTTTAAAAAGATTACATTGCCTCTTCTGAGACCTATTACCTTATATGTGTTAATCACATCTTTGGTAGGCGGTATGCAGATGTTTGATATACCGTTTTTATTAACCAATGGAGCACCTGATTTTGCAGTGGAGACCTTAACCATGTATATCTACAAGCAAGCCTTTACAGGTAACCGTAATTTCTATGTAGCGGCAACGGCATCCATTGTCCTATTGGTAATTGTTTTATTGATTAGTTTAGTCATCTTTAAGTTCATGAATCGTCATAACAAGGAGGGTGTGAATAAGTAATGAAAAGTACTAGACTTGGTAAATACCATCATCTTACGATTGTTATTAAATATGGTGTCTGCGCCCTTTTGTTGATTCTCAGTATCTTGCCCTTTTGGATATTAATTGTGAATGCAACACGTTCAACAGAACAAATTCAACAAGGCTTTTCCATGGTGCCTAGTATTTATATGGGGTACAATTATGATATATTAACCTCAAAAGGCTTTAATATCATAAGAGGCTTTAGCAACAGTTTGAGCATTTCTGTTTCTGTCACATTTTTATGCTTATATTTTTCCGCTTTAACAGCCTATGGATTGGTAATCTATGATTTTAAAGGACGTAAATTCATATTTGCCTTAATCGCTTTTATCTTAATGGTACCTGCACAAATCAGCTTTATAGGGTTTTATCAGATGGTCTTAAGAGTTGGTTTGACAGATAATTATATACCCCTTATATTTCCAGCAATTGCTTCACCAGCGACGGTCTTTTTCCTACGGCAGTATTTGCTGGCGACTTTTCCAAAGGACTTGGTGGCTGCGGCTAGAATCGATGGGGCCAATGAAATGAAGACATTCCATCGTATTGCTATGCCTATCTTAAAACCAGCACTAGCGACCATGGGTATCTTTACATTTGTTGGTTCATGGAATAACTTCTTAACACCACTTATGCTCATCAGTACCCAAGAAAAATATACCTTGCCCATGCTTGTCCAGTTACTCAAAGCAGATATTTATCGAACGGAGCTAGGCGGTATCTACCTTGGTGTTACCATGACCATTATACCCCTATTAATCATCTATCTTATCCTATCTAAGTACATTATTGCAGGTGTTGCACTTGGAGGGGTTAAGGAATAAGTAACTTCCCAGAGATAGCATGGTTTTAGATAATGATAAATATTATGTATAGTAAGCTTGTTACGTTTAGACCCTTAATCTATTACGACTAATAGATTAAGGGTTATTTTTGTCAGTTACAGCTATAGCTAGAAAAAGATTAAACTGTCAGTATATTGAAAAAAAACAATCAGTAATATATAATATATATTGGTGTACGACAATTTGTTGTTGCTGGACATGCCATATAAATAATACCAATCAACCATATGCATGGCATGACATGTACAAGATTAAGAACCATTTGATGAAGATTGACATAATGAATGAGCTTATAAAAACGACATAAAAGGTTAAATGAAGTCTGTAACAATGCATGACTAACAATAATAGCAATCGAATATTTAAGAATAAGGAAGTGAACTCATGGAAAAAATTCAAGCTTTGAGGCAACAAGTGGATGAAGTGAATGAACATATATTACAATCATTAAATGCTAGAGCAGCATTAATCAAGCAGATTAGAGAGCTAAAAGATAAAGTCAGTAGCGACTATTTTGACCCGGAGCGAGAAGAGGAAATGCTTAGAAACATCATTGAAAAGAACGAGGGACCATTATCTGGTAAAATGATTGGTGATATATTTAATCATATATTTAAGGTGAATCTGGAATTTATGGGCATCAGCCATGAAAAATTACCTCTAGTGAGTGATATCAACAAAGTAAAATTTTGTACCATAAAAGAAATGTTTAATCTTGAAAAAGAAGGACCCTATATTATTGCAGGTCCATGTGCCATAGAAAGCCTAGAATACGCTGAGAAAATAGCTCAACTATTAAAAGGTAATAACATAAAATTTATAAGAGGAGGAGCCTACAAGCCCCGCACATCACCATATGATTTTCAAGGTTTAGGCAAAGAGGGTGTGAAAATACTGTCTCATGTGGGTAAAAAGCATAATCTCATTACGGTATCAGAAGTTGTTGATGGAAGTGAGGTTGAATCGGTAGCCAAACATATTGATATGATACAGATTGGGGCAAGAAACATGCAGAATTTTGAATTGTTAAAACGTGCAGGTGCTTCAGGCAAACCCATTTTATTAAAAAGGGGTATGAGTGCCACCATTAAAGAATTCATATTTGCTGCAGAGTATATCGCTCTTCAAGGGAATAAAAAAATAATTCTTTGTGAACGGGGTATCAGAACGTTTGAAAACAAAACAAGAAATACATTGGATATTTCCAGCATTCCAATCATTAAGAAGGAGACACAGCTTCCCATTATTGTTGATATCAGCCATTCACTGGGAAGAAAAGACATTATACAACCCATTGCAAAAGCAGCTTTAGCTGTAGGGGCTGATGGCTTAATGGTAGAGGTTCATCCCAAACCAGAACTGGCATTATCCGATAGCCGGCAGCAGTTAGACCCTGAAGAATTTCAAGAACTGCTTGGAGCACTGGAAGCATGAAGGGATAGTATAAATTAACAGTCTTGATATGCAAATAATTTAAAAAAGCATATTGACTTTCCTTCTTGTCCATTGTAGTATAGTACTTAACTACATATGTCGATGAACAGGTGCCGTATTGATACGGATAATAGGGAAGCAGGTTGAAATCCTGCACGGTCCCGCCGCTGTATTAGCTGAGTTATCATCATAACCACTGTCCATAAGGGATGGGAAGGGATGATTGTACGTTGAAGCTTAAGTCAGAAGACCTGCCTGCTCAGAAATTTGCAAAAACTCTACGGGTAATAGGGGCAAAATTTATAAACAACGATTGTATCTAGTAAGCTTTACTGCAATCCTGTTGTTTTCATAATTGAATGCTTGAACCACTTATCTTTGGATAAGTGGTTTTTTATTTTAAATTTAAAGGAGATATAAAGGATGAAGAAAATAATAATCATGGTAGTAAGTCTTATGATGGTATTAGCTTTAACAGGATGCCAGGGGGTCAATAGTAAAACAGATAAGAAAGCTTTATTAGTTGTGAGTTTTGGATCAAGTTTTGTTGAGAATCGGGTTGTAAGTATTGATGCCTTAGAAGAAGAATTGGGTGCCACATTCTCAGAGTATGATGCCTTTAACGCTTTTACATCCCAGATGATCATTGATATCTACAAAGAACGTGATCAAGTCACCTACAAAAATGTTGAAGAACAAATTGAGCATATCTATAAAAAAGGTTATGGAGAAGTTCTTGTGGTTCCCACCCATGTGATTAACGGTGAAGAATATGACCAGATGAATGAAGCGCTTCATCCATTTAAGGATAAATTTGAAATACTCAACGTCAGCAAACCTTTATTATCTAGTGTAGAGGATTATACACGGGTTATTGAAGCCATGATGGATGAAGTACCCGATGTGGATGAAAAGACAGCCGTTGTTCTTATGGGACACGGTACACATCATGATGCCAATAGCGCTTACCCAGCCCTTGATTATGCCTTCAAACATGCAGGTTATCCTCAAGTTTTTATTGGAACAGTAGAAGGGTCACCTTCTTTTGAAGATGTAGCAAAAGACATAGAGCAAAGCGGGTATGAGAAAGTATTATTGATGCCACTTATGATTGTAGCTGGTGATCATGCCTATAACGATATGGCTGGTGACGAAGAAGATAGCTGGAAAGTGATGTTTAAAGCCAAAGGATACGATGTGGATTACGTACTAAAAGGGCTAGGAGAACTTTCATCCATTAGAGAATTATTCGTTCAACATGCAAATGAAGCTTTGGTTGATGAAAAATAGAACCATTACCGTTGCAGAAGCTATGGCGTTTTTATGGAAAGGAATGGAAGCAGGCTTATGAAAAAATGGATACCCATTATAGGCAGCATCATCCTTATAGGGCTTGTACTTGGGCGGGATATACCCATTCATGGTACAAAAGATGCCAGTAAGATAGTGGATCATCACGTGTTTATTGACGATGTAGGTAATAAAATTATGATACACAAAATTCCTAGTCGTATCGTGAGTTTATCCACCGTTCATACAGAGAATATCTATGCATTAGAGGCTTCTCACCATCTTATTGGTGTAGATAAGGGTTCTCATTATCCTGCCAGGGTAGTTGATCTGCCAAGGTATGCCATGGATCATGAAGCCGATATGGATAAACTCATTAAGGCCAAGCCAGATCTTGTCTTGATTACACCAGAGATTAATCAGCAGTATCCTCGGGTTGTATCCAAGCTGGAAAGTAATGGTCTATGGGTTGTATCCCTTATGCCAAAGTCTGTTCAGCACTTTGATTACTACATACAAAAGCTTGCCATGTTAATCCAAAAAGAGGACCAAGCGAATAGGATGTTAAAGGATTATCATGCTGAACTAAACCAAATAAAACAAATAACATCTCAGATAAAAAAGAAGAAAACAGTTTTTGTAGAAACATCCCAAAAGGGATTCTGGACACCTGCACAAGGGTCATTACTCTTTGAAGCCATTGACCTAGCAGGGGGAATAAACATCGTCAAAGATGCCAAACCTTCTATCCCCAATCAACCTCAAGTAAGGTATGGATTTTCGCATATCGAACGTAACCAAGAGGTCATCGATGTCTATTTTACGCTACAAGGTGTACGGGATGGTGGGGGAAGTATTATTTCCATCAACCAGCAGGACAAGTTCAGACAAGTAAAAGCAATACGTGAAGGTGAAGTTTATGAATTGCTTCATCCTCTGGTTAATCAATATACCTTTCGTTATGTGAAAGGGGTAAGGGATATGGCAAGGATTCTCTATCCAGAAGTGATGATTGACGAGACGAAGGTTAGCAATGATATACCGTTAACACGTGAAGTCTTTAGCCATATTGTATACAATCAACGAAGGCTTCAAATGTTTACCATAACAGGAAGTGACTATTACGACGTAAAGAAACACCTGCATACTTATGGGAAATACCTAGATGTGACAGAGCAGGATGCAGATTTTGACCAGATAGAGACTGTTTCCATGCGTGGTTACTTATTACCCAAACGCGATAAGACGGGAAATGAAACTTTCGGTAGGCATGATGCTGTAACAAGATCAGATATAGCACATTTTATCTATATCATTAAGGATTTGACTGGTCAGAAGGATTTTAAAACCATTAAAGATATTAAAGGGCATAACCAAGAGCTGATGATAAATAAAGTAGTTGCCCATGGTGAGATGCAACTCATGGATGGTTATTTTAAGCCAGATGACCCTTATACAGTGGAAGCCCTTTATAGTCTATTGGAGAGACTGAGGGATTTCTAATAACGTTCATGTCATCATGGTATAGAAGTGAACGTTCATAACCCATATATGAAAGAGGGACAGCGATGATTAAGACCAGAGATCTCATAAAAAAATACGATAAAAACCCTGCGGTTAACGGGTTGAATTTAGATATTGAAGCTGGAACCTTTTATGGCTTACTTGGACCAAACGGTGCAGGTAAGACCACCACCATTAAAATGTTGTCCACCCTATTGCCACCCACTTCTGGTGATATGCATATCATGAATGAAAGGGTTAAAAGAGGGCAGAAGCATATACAAGCTCAGATAGGTGTTGTACCACAGCATTATAGCCTGCAAAGGGAGTTTACGGTTTATGAAACCCTCATTCACCATGGTATGCTCCAGAGCATGCAGCGAAAAGAGATGAAAACACGTATAGAAGAATTGCTAATCTTTGCCAAATTGGATCAAGATGCCCATAAGTTAGTGGCTAAGCTGTCAGGGGGTAACAAAAGAAAGCTCATGATTATTCGTGCTGTGATGCACCGTCCGAAGATTTTATTCTTAGATGAGCCAACAGTAGGATTGGATGCTGCTATTCGTCGAAGCATATGGGACTTATTAAAATATCTAAAAAGCGAGGGGTTAACGATTATCTTAACCACCCATTATATAGAAGAAGCCAGGGTACTATGTGATCGCATCGGTATGATGACCCATGGTAAAATTGTCATAGAAAACACGCCCCATGAACTGTTAAAAGATGTACAAGCTTATGTAGTGGAAGTATTTGATGGTCAAAAAACACACTATGCCTATTTTAATACAAGAGAAGAGGCCACAGCATATTCCCATAAGCAAGTGGATGATGTGCTAATAAGAAGGTCCAATCTGGAAGATGTTTATGTGAAATATACGAAGGAAAAGGTGGAAGCATTATGAGGGTTTTCAAAGAGTTGTATCCCATTATATGGGATGAATGGGTTATTTTCAAAAGAAACTTTATGAAAATTACCATCAGTGCCATTATCAGTCCCTTACTTTATATGATTGCTTTTGGCTTAGGGATAGGCGGAGGATATTCTTTATCTGGTGTCACTTACATGAAATTTTTAATTCCAGGTATCGTGGCTCTGACTACCATGAATGCCAGTTATAAAGCCATTTCTGTTAAGCTTATTACCAACCGGGTTTATGATCAGACTTTTGAGCAATACTTGATAGCCCCTATATCCATTTTTAGCTTTTGTATAGGAAAAGCCATAGCCGGTGCTTTAAGGGGGATGTACGCAGGTATGTTAGTCCTTAGTATTGCAGCTGTATTTGGTATTTCCTTGAATGTCACAGGAAGTTTTCTTTTACTGATGTTCTTAAATGGTCTGACCTTTGCTTCATTAGGTATGCTGGGAGCACTGGTAGCTAAATCCCATGCAGATATGAACCGTTTTGGCAGTTATGTGATATTACCCATGACTTTTTTGTGTGGTACGTTCTTTTCAACAGACTATTTACCGGATTTTATGCGTAAAGTTATCCACTTACTGCCTTTAACCCATATGTCAACCATGTTAAGGGCCATTGCTACATATGATACGTATTATGTAGCCAATATTTTAGGTGTGGTGGTGTATTGTATTATTTTTTTAACCATGTCTTATCGTATCTGTTTAAAAATAGCGACTTAAGACATGTGGAAATAGAGTAAAACGGGCAGTGACAACCCTAACGTGCAGATGCTAAGCGGCACAATAATTTGTCCAGACGCCATAAAATACTGACAAAAAAGAAGGAAATGAAGAGGGCTATTCATCTTGATAGGATAGAGATGATAGACTACCCAATAAGGAGAAAAAACATGAAGAAATTAATCAGTTGTATGTTGGTCATTATGATGATATTAAGTGTAGCAGGTTGTGGTCAATCCGATGCAAAAAAGAAGGATGAAGACAGCAATCAAAACGTAACAACTCATGCTGATGCAGAAACAACAGAAGGACAAACAGGAGATTCAACAGAAGATATGACAGAACAAGCAAACCCATCAAACGGTACGAATCTCTATCCTGATTTCATAATAGAAGAAACAGAAACCACCATTACATACGTGGATAAATTCGGTACAGAGACCATGGTTACAAAAAAACCTGAGAAAGTGGTCATTGCCTTTAACTCTATTCTAGGTTTATGGTATTATGCAGGTGGTACGTCTTTAACCAAAGTAAAAGGCTCTACTAACGTTCCAGAAGAAGCCAAAGACCTGATGGATTTAGGAAGTTCAAGAAGTGTCAGTTTAGAAGCCATCATTGCCCTAGAACCAGACTTAGTGATTCTAGCTGCCAATGTGGAAGGTCAAGTGGCGTTAGCGCCTACATTAAAGGAAAGCGGCATTGAAGCCATGATTATCGATACATCCATTAATGCCTATGAACGATTTAAGGAAAATGCGTATCTTTTTAGCAAGATTAATGGTACAGAAGAAGCCTATGATACAAAAGTACAAGCCATTATCACAGAGATTGATGGCATTATTGAAAAAGCCCAAGCAGTAGAAACTAAGTCAAGGGTAGCTGCCATGTTTGCAACGTCTAAGAGCATGAGTTTGGATTCTGATATGGCACTTACAGGTGAGATGATTTATGCACTTGGCGGGGAGAATATTTTAAATGCCTCCGATGTTAAGGTAGAAGGGGAGTCCAGAGTGCCTTTTAGTATTGAAGCCCTCATTACCCAGAATCCAGAAATTATCATGATATCCACTATGGGAGATATTGAGGGCGTAAAAGAAAATGTTAATAAAATGATTGACGAAAACCCTGCATGGAACCAAGTGCATGCTGTTGAGAATAACCGAGTATATTACTTACCAAAAGAATACTCCGTCTATAAACCCAATGAGAAATACGCAGAAGCTTTTACACATATTGCGAAGCTTCTATACCCAGATGTATTTGGTGAATAAGGATGAAAGCCATGACCTCTTTAGCCCAACAGGATGAACAAAAAAATAGACGTTATAAGCTCAGTATATTAGGGATACTTTTTGTGTTTCTCTTTGTTAGTGTCATCCTTAGTATAACTCTTGGAGCTACGCATATACCGCTGAAGAAGGCCTTTCAAGCACTGTTTGTGGAGAAGGATGGGTTAACTTATCACATTATTATGAACATCCGTATGCCTCGAACACTGGTTGGGATGTTAGTGGGCATAAGTTTATCCCTATCTGGAGCCATATTACAGGGTATTATGCGTAATTCCCTTGCTTCACCTAATATTATCGGGGTGTCAAGCGGGGCAGGATTAGCTGCAACCATATGTATCGTGCTCTTACCAGCTTATGTGAACTTAACCCCAATTGCCGCTTTTATCGGTGCTTTTTTAACCACCATGATTATCTATTCTTTATCCTATAAGAATGGAGTGCGGCCTTTACGGATGGTGTTAGCAGGGGTGGCTATATCTTCTTTGGTGAGTGCCTTGATTAATTTGATTTTGATCTTTTTTCCAGATCGGGTATCGGATACTTTAAGCTTTACCATTGGCAGTTTGAACCTTGCATTATGGTCAGATTTCTATCGGCTGCTGCCTTATGTGATTGTTGGTTTCATTTTATGTTTATTAAATGCTCGAAAGATCAATGTGCTTATGTTAGGGGATGAAATCGCTACATCATTAGGGGTACATGTGGAAAGAAGCCGTTTCTTCTTTATTGCATTAGCTTCGTTACTCGCTGCAAGCAGTATCAGTGTGGTGGGTCTTCTAGGTTTTGTAGGGCTGATTGTGCCGCATATTGTGAAGCTGTTGATTGGCTCCAATTATCGCTATGTGTATGTGGGTGTCACTTTTTTTGGAGGGGGCATTGTCATATTCTGTGACACCATTGCTCGTGTTATTGCTGCACCTATGGAGATTCCTGTGGGGATCAACATGGCTATATTAGGGGTTCCATTTTTCCTATATCTCTTAAGAGGGAGGATTGCTCATGATTAACATAACAAAACTGCATGTTCAGTATGACAAGCATGTTGCTCTTCAAGACGTTTCTTTTCATATAGCAGAAGAGAAAATTACCACCATCATCGGTCCCAATGGTTGTGGAAAAAGTACATTGCTAAAAGCCATGAGTAAGAATCTCAAGTACCAGAAGGGCAGGATTGAAATCGGAGGAAAGAATCTAAGTCATTATTCGCCTAAAAAGCTGGCAAAATCATTAGCCATACTGCCTCAGAATCCCAAAGTTCCAGCAGATTTCACCGTGCACGAATTGGTCAGTTTTGGCAGGTATCCTTTTATTTCCTTTGGCAAGCGGATGAAACAGAAAGATTATGATATGATGGCATGGGCATTGGATAAAACAGACATGACCACCATGAAAGGACGGATGGTATCCACCTTATCAGGAGGGGAACGCCAACGGGCATGGATTGCTATGGCTCTTGCGCAAGAACCTCGCATACTCTTACTGGATGAGCCAACCACCTACCTGGATATTGCCCACCAATTTGATGTGCTCGAACTCATTAAGAGCATACAAGAAAAAACGGGCATCACCATTGTGATGGTACTCCATGATATTAACCAAGCAGCCAGGTATTCTCATGACATCGTTGTCATGAAAAAAGGTGCTATCGTAAAACAAGGATCACCCAAGGACATTATCAATGAAGATACCATGGAAGGGGTCTTTCGTCTAAAAGGAAATTTTATAAAAGGCAGTCGTTACCCTCATTTTATTCCTTTGGAAAGCAAGCGACAAGCATGAAAGAGGTGGGAGCATGAAGAAAATTATGATAGCAGGCACCAAAAGCGGTGTAGGCAAGACAACCCTTACCATGGGTATTTTAGCGGCTCTGGCTAAGCGTATGCATGTCCAGCCCTACAAGGTTGGACCGGATTACATTGACCCTGCTTTTCATACCCAGATTACAGGACGATTCTGCCGTAACTTGGATTCCTATATATTGGAAGAAGAAGTGATTAAATACCTGTTTCAGCAGAGCAGTAACAATGCCGATATAGCTGTTATTGAGGGTGTTATGGGGTTGTTTGATGGAAAAGAAGTAGGCTCAGATGTGGGAACCAGTGCATCCATTGCTAAGCTGTTAAAGACACCTGTTATTTTGGTTGTGGATGGCAGTAAGGTAGCCTCATCCATCGCGGCAACGGTTAAGGGGTTTGCTGCTTTTGACAAGGATGTAACCATAGCAGGTGTTATTTTGAACAATGTAGGCAGCGCTGCCCATTATGAACTATTAAGAGACGCCATTATGTATCATACAGATGTAATACCTTGTGGCTATTTGATTAAGAACGCAGATGTATCCTTACCCGAACGGCATCTGGGGTTAGTACCCCATCTTGAGATGAGTGGTTTAGATAAGGTGTATCATCAGTTAGCCACAGCCATTGAAGCTACCATTGATTTGGATAAAATATTGGAGATCGGGACCATGGCAGAAGCCTGTGTAACCCGTTATGAACCGCCAGTGTATGAAGGGTCTAATGTACGGGTGGCTATTGCCAAGGATAAAGCTTTTCATTTTTATTATCAGGACAGTCTGGATTACTTAAGGGACAAGTTAAATGTAGAGCTTGTACCTTTTAGTCCCCTTGAAGATAAGCAGTTACCAGAAGGTATTCATGGCTTGATACTAGGCGGTGGTTTTCCAGAGATGTTTGCTGAGGATTTATCCAAGAATATACCCATGTTAGAAGCCATTTACCATGCCTTAGATAAGGGACTGCCTTATGTAGCGGAATGTGGTGGTTTAATGTACCTTTGTGATGAGCTGGTAGACCTAGAAGGCACACAGCATAACATGGTTGGCTGGTTAAAAGGCTATACTACCATGGAAAAGCGGCTGCAACGTTTTGGCTATGGAAAGCTCACCCTTAAGGATTCTTGTATCTACGGCCAAGCAGGAGATCATATACGGATTCATGAATTTCACCGTTCGAAAGCCTATATTGGGGAACCCCAGGTATATGCAGTAGAAAAATCAAGACTTGGTCAAACAATACGGCAATGGACTTGCGGCTATGCAAAAAAGAACGGTGTAGCAGCGTATGCGCATCTGCACTATTACAGTAACTTGAATTTTGCCAAGCATTTTATAGAAACATGTAGACAGTATAAGGAAGGAGGCTATTCCCATGGAATACATTAAGAATCCTATGGCTATTGAAGAAGGCAGTATGCAGATTATTGAATCCGAAATGACAGCACCTGAGGATTTTACCTCTGACGCATTAAAGGTCATTAAAAGAGTTATTCATACAACGGCGGATTTTGAATACGAATCCCTGATTCGATTTTCAGGGGATCCCATTGAAAAGGGTATACAACACATTAAAAGAGGATGTAAGATCTATGGTGATACCAACATGATAACAGTGGGGGTTAATCGTGTACTTTTACAAGCATATGGCTGTACCATGGTCAACTATGTCCATGATGAAGACGTGAAAGCACAAGCCCTTGAAAAAGGCATTACACGGTCCATGGTAGCCATGGAAAAAGCTTTTTATGACAAAGAGATTGGCATCTATCTTATAGGTAATGCACCCACAGCACTCATCAAACTTCTTGAGCTCATTGACAAACAAGGTCATTTTGATGGGTTAATTGTAGGGGTTCCCGTAGGTTTCGTTGGCGCTAAGGAATCCAAAGAATTACTTATGGAAAGGGATATACCGTATATTAGCATTAAAGGCAGAAAAGGCGGCAGTCCAGTAGCCGTGGCTATGATGAACGCCATCTTAAAGATAGGAAAGGAAAGATAATATGACATTAACATGTATTGGTGTGGGACCAGGTGACCCTGAATTATTAACCATAAAAGCTGTACGTTTAATAGAAGAAGCAGACGTAATTGTGGTGCCGGTTAAGAAACAAGCATCCACAGAGAGTACAGCCCTGAAGATAGCACAGCCTTACATAAAGGATATGTCCAAGGTAAAATATCTTTATTTTCCTATGGTCGCCTTTCAGAAGGATGATGAACAGATACAACAGATATTTCGCCATAATGCCCAAATGATTAATGAAGACTTAGGAGCTGGGAAGAAGGTGGTCTATCTTACCTTGGGAGATCCTTCTGTCTATTGTACATTTACATATATTGCTGATTATATCGATCACGTCACTTATGTACCCGGGATTGCTTCTTTTTTACAAGGTGCGGCACATATAGGACAGCCTCTATGTCTTGGTAAAGAGTCTTTAGCCATTATCAATATGACAGATGATGAAAGGACCATTAGGCAGGCTTTCCAATTACATGATAATCTGGTTGTGATGAAAGTAAGCGCCAACCCCAAATTGCTCCATGAACTGATTGTACAAGATAATCGTCCAGCAACATTCTTATCCAACATGGGATTGGAGAATGAGATGGTTACCAGTGATCGAGGATTTTTAGAAGGAAAGGTACCTTATTTCACCGTGGCACAGGTGAAAAGATGAAAATAGCCATGGTACAAGTATACGCCAGTACACAAGATATGACAGCAAACTATAACAAAATCGTAGGTCATGTGAGAGAGGCCTCTGAGCAAGGTGTTACATGTATATGTTTTCCCGAACTTACCCTAACAGGCTATGATTTGAATAAGTCCGATGAGGCCATTGATAAGCAATATGATTACCTAGAAGCGCTAAGAACTTTAGCAGAACAATTGAATATGACCATACTGGTAGGCGGTATTGAAAGAGATGGTACAAAACGCTATATCGCCCAATTTGTTCTACATCATACCATAGAAGGCTATCGAAAAATACATATTGGCAACAAAGAAAAAGCCTATGTAACACCAGGGGAGAAGATACACGTCTTTCAATCCAAAGGTCTGACATTTGGTATCATGGTATGTTACGATACGCATTTTCCTGAACTTGCGTCCATCATGACGAGGATGGGTGCTCAGGTTATTTTTGCACCATCTGCTTCACCCAATGACCCGCGCAAGCGGATTGAGATGTGGAAAAAATACATGGTAGCACGGGCATACGATAATCGTATAACGGTTCTTGCTACCAACTTAATTTTTGGTGAGAAAGGTGGCGGCATGATTGGTTATGATGGCAGGGGAGAATTACGATTATCTCTTGCATCTCTAGAAGATTATCGCATGATCATTGATCTGAAATCCTATGACTTTCATAAGAAAGGTATGAGGGATCGCTTGTTTCATCATGACCGTCAACCACTTATCTATCAAAAAGCAGAAGAAACGTTGGTGAAATCATGGAACGATTCATAGAAAAAGAAGGTAAAAAATTACGCTACGGTTATACCACAGGAAGCTGTGCAACAGCAGCAGCCAAAGCTGCGGCTATGATGCTAATGCATGATATTAAGCCTCAATCTGTCTTGATAGGCACGCCAAAAGGATGGGATCTGAACATTCCCGTTTATCCAGTGGAAGAAGGGGCAGATTATGCCACCTGCTATGTGATTAAAGATGCTGGTGATGATCCGGATGTTACCCATGGTATGCGTATCTATGCAACCGTGAAAAAAACGGATCAAGAAGGTATTCGTATCCAAGGTGGTGTGGGTATAGGTACTGTGACTAAAAAAGGTCTGCGTATATCGGTGGGTCAATCAGCCATTAACCCAACACCCCTCATGACCATCGATAAAGAAGTTCGGCAGGTTCTACCAGCTGGTCAAGGGGTGGATATTACCATCTTTGCCCCAGAGGGTGAAGCCATTGCTAAGAAAACATTTAATGCGAACTTAGGTATTATAGGTGGCATATCCATCATTGGTACATCAGGTATTGTGGAACCCATGTCCGAGGATGCCCTTATGGATACCTTAAAAGTAGAGTTAGGCATTAAAAAGGCCAATCATGGTAACTGGCTTGTCTATGTCTTTGGTAACTTTGGACGGGATTATGCCATGGCTCATAAAATAGAAGAGAAGTATATTCAAAAAATCAGTAACTTTGTAGCATTTATGATGGAAGAAGCGTACAGACAAGGATTTAGAAAGATACTCTTTATAGGCCATGTAGGTAAAATGGTGAAGGTAGCCGCTGGAAGCCAGAACACCCATAGTAAATATGGGGATGGACGTATGGCATCCATAGCAGCCTGTGCGGCAGCTTGTCATGTGAATGAAACAGTCATCCAGAAGATTCATGGCTGTAACACCACAGATGAAGCAGTGGGTCTTCTTAAGGCACATGGAAAAGCAGAGGAAGTTTTTGAACATATGGCAGAAAAATGTCAACAAGTCTGTCAGGGCATGTGTCATAATAAAGTACAAGTCGCATGTATTATCTTCTCAACCATTCATGGCACATTAGGAAGAAGTGCTGACGCAGAGGATATGTTAACTTATTTTACTTGATGCATGTAAGCGTCTTGTAAAAACTGTTAACAGATTAGAAAATATGAATTGAATAGGTGTCATAGCATCTGTATAGATGTTATTATGTCTAGGACGTTCATGACCATACAAAGGAGTAATGCACATGATTAGGGTGATTGGTATTGGACCAGGGAATCCAGATTATATTTTACCAGTAGCCATCAAGTATATTAAGAAGGCGAAGACGGTTATAGGGGCTGATAGACATCTGGAAGCTGTAAAAGACTATTGTCAAGAGACACTAAACTATAGCAAAGGATTTGACTACATTGGGCAATATATTCAGGAACATCTAGATGATGATATAGCTGTGGTGGTGTCGGGTGATGCCTTGTTTTACAGTATGTTGAATTTTGTTAAGCGGACAGTGGATCATACGAAGATAGAGGTCATTCCAGGTATCAGTTCGCTGCAATATATGTATGCCAAATTAAAACGTGGTTATGAGTCAGCAAAATGGATCAGTTATCATGGAAGAGAAGTAGATGTCATACAAGAACTCACAGACCATGATAGTGTTGGTATTCTAACAGACCATCACCATAGCCCAGCATACATCGCTAATGTATTACATGAGCATCAGATAGAGGATCGGGTCATGTATATTGGTGAAAACTTATCTTATGAAGATGAGCGTATTCATAAGATGACAATAAAAGAGGCCATGGCTTACGAAGCCAAGTCCTTAAGTGTGGTGGTGATTGAATATGACGCATAGATGGTCTTATGATGTATCGGGTATTGACGATGAGCAATTTATTCGAGGTAAAGTCCCCATGACCAAGAGTGAAGTACGAGCGGTAACCATGAGTAAATTACGATTAATGAAAGATAGCAGGGTTCTTGATATTGGTGCAGGGACAGGGTCTGTTACCATAGAATGCGCGAGAATAGCCAAAGACGTAACGGCTGTTGAACGTCATGTAGAAGGTGTAGAACTGATTAAAGCTAATGCAGAAGCTTTTGGTGTGGACACAGTAAAAGTCATACAAGGTCTAGCACCAGATGATTTACCGGATACCACCTATGATCGGGTTTTTATTGGTGGCAGTGGTGGTCAGTTACCAGATATATTTCATTACTTAGATACCCATTTGGTATCGGGTGGTATCCTTGTGGCTAACACCATCACCATCGAGAATACAGGGAAGATATTATCTCTGTTAAAAGAAGGAACATATGACCAGATAGACGTCATTCAGATGGGGGTAAGCAGAAGCAAAGCCGTGGGTAATAGCCATATGATGTTAGCGGAAAATCCCATTACCATATTGTCGGCAAGAAAACAATAAAGTTGCATGCATACCAAGGACAATTATTGTTCACTTTTGCTTGCATGTTGACTTTGCAACAAAGCATAAGACAACAAGAATGACTATTTTATAGAGGAGGAAACATATTGCATAAGGTAGTATTTGTGGGAGCAGGACCAGGCGATCCAGAGCTGATTACCATGAAAGGAAAAAAGGCCATCGATGAGGCAGATATCATTATATATGCAGGATCCTTGGTGAATAAAAAAGTATTGGAAGGATGTCAAGAAAGTGCAGAGATTTATAATAGTGCAAGCATGCATCTTGATCAAGTCCTTGACGTCATGATAAAAGGTATAGCAGATAACAAGCAGGTTGTAAGAGTACATACAGGGGACCCATCTATCTATGGCGCCATTAAAGAACAGATGGATGCTCTAGAAGCAAAAAAAATACCTTTTGAAGTCATACCAGGGGTCAGCTCTTTTTGCGGCGCAGCAGCAGCCATTAAGAAAGAATTTACCCTTCCAGATGTGTCCCAAACCGTTATATTGACAAGAATAGAAGGAAGAACACCTGTACCGGATAAGGAATCATTAGCGTCACTAGCCAGCCACCGAGCCAGTATGGCCATATTCTTATCGGTAGGGATGATGGATAAAGTCGTTGGTGAGTTAGGAAAACACTATCCCATGACCACACCCATAGCAGTGATTCAAAGGGCCACTTGGGAAGATGAAAAAATCATTATAGGAACCCTTGACAACATTGCCGAACAAGTAAAAGAAGCAGGAATAACCAAGACAGCTCAAATACTCGTAGGTGATTTTATAGATTGTGATTATACGTTATCCAAGCTGTATGATCAACATTTTACACACGAATACCGAAAGGCTGTGGATGTATGAAATGGGCCATGGTAGCGCTGAATAGACAAACCGTTGCCTATGCTGTTAAGATGCGAGAAAAGTGTGCGGATCTTGCAGACATACATATTTATACATTGCCCAAATATCAAGTAGAGCATGTTGAAGTTATAGAAGGTGGTTTGAAGGCTTTTAATCAAGTATTATTTAAAAACTACAAGGTGATTATTTATATGATGGCCATGGGCATTATTGTCAGGGACATCGCACCTTATTTAAAACATAAAAGTATGGACCCTGCGGTATTGTGTTTATCACCGGATGGGTCATACCTTATTCCTGTTTTATCGGGACATCTTGGTGGAGCCAATAAGATTGCTAGGCATCTATCCAGCAGAATCCAAGCTAAGCCTGTTATTACAACGGCATCGGATTTGATGCACAAAACAGCTGTGGACTTATTAGCCAAGGACCATGATTTGGTGATTGGTAATTATCAAGATGCCAAGCTATTAACGGCAATGATGATTAATGATGACCAAATTGATATCATTTCGGATATACCCATGAAGGGTATTGAGCTTACAACAACTTTAAGAGAAGGAACTAAGGGAATTATCCATATCACCCATAGAACCCATAAGAAATATCCTCTACCAACGGCAACCCTGATACCCAGAAACATTGTCATTGGTATTGGTGCTAAAAGGGACACCACTTACGAAGCCATTCATGGATTTTTAAAGGATTGTCTGAAACAACATCATCTATCAAGAAAAGCCATTGGATGTGTAGCATCCATTGACTTAAAAAAGGATGAGGCTGGTATTTTAGAACTGGTAAAACAATTAGATGCAACCTATTGTGTCTATACCGCGGAGGAACTTGCACAGGTCGTGGAGCGGTTTGACCAATCGCCTTTTGTGAAACAGATTACAGGGGTTGGAGCTGTGTCCATGCCCAGCGGTTATTTAGCATCCAATAAGGGTACATGTATAGCTAAGAAAATGAAACACAACGGTATAACCATCAGCATATGGGAAGAAAGGAAGGACATCCATGATTAATATTGTTAGCACAGGCCCAGGACAACAAGATTGTATGAGCTATGAAGCGGTAGAAGCCATCAAACAATCCGATGTCATTGTTGGATACAAGAAATATATCGAACTCATTACACCTCTCATCCATGAACAGGAAGTCTTTTATAACGGTATGAAAAAAGAAGTGGACCGTTGTAAAAAAGCCTTAGCATTTGCAAAAGCTGGAAAAACAGTAGCCATGGTAAGTGGCGGCGATGCAGGCATCTATGGTATTGGTGGCATTATGCAAGAGATCGTATTAGAAGAACAAAGTGATATCGAGGTAAGATGCTATCCGGGGATAACATCTGCTCATGCAGCAGCGGCTGTATTAGGTGCACCTATTGTTCATGATTCTGTGTACATCAGCCTCAGTGATTTACTTACAGATATAGAAGTCATTAAGAAGCGTCTTCACGCAGCAGGTATGGGGGATTTTATCACATGTATCTATAACCCTAAGAGTAAAGGTCGCCCTCATTATATCAGCATGGCTAGGGATATTTTACTGGAATATAAAGATAGCCAGACACCAGTAGGCATTGTGAAAAATGCTCGTCGAGATAACCAAGAGGTTTACATCACAACACTGCAAGACATGTGTGATGTTCCCATCGACATGTCCAGTATGGTGATCGTGGGTAATGGTGATACCTATGTGAAGAACGGTAAAATGATTACGCCAAGAGGTTACAGAAGGTAAGGTGAAGCTTATGCAAATACTTATTTTTGCAGGGACGCGTAATGGAAGAGAATTAGCTGTGGAATTAGCGGATAAGGGTCATGGTGTTACGGTTTCTTCCATGAGTGCACATGGTAATGGTCTTGTTCCAGAACATGGACATATTAAGGGTATATATGGTAAGATGATTCAAGAAGATATTGAGCAGTATATGAGGGAACAGCATATAGATGTGGTGATTGATGCAACACATCCATATGCTGTGGCTATATCACGTAACATTATAGGAAGCACCCATGCCCTAGGTACACCCATGATCAGGTACGAGAGAAAGTCAAGTATTTGTAAAGATATGGGAAAGCATGTGGACACTTACGCAGAAGCCTGTCAGTATTTGAATAACCATCAAGGTCAAATATTGTTCTCAACAGGTGTTAACCATATTGATGAACTGGTAAGGCTATTGGATAAAAAACGTATGGTTGTGCGTATATTGCCTGTAGAAACATCCATACAAAAAGCATATGATTGCGGTTTACAAGACAATCAGATTATCGCTCTTAATCCACCCTATACACTGGAAGATAATTTAAAGCACATTAAAACGTATCATATTCAATATCTTGTTACCAAAGATAGTGGACATGAAGGTGGTACATGTATGAAAATAGAAGCTGCCAAACAAGCAGGTATCGAATTAATTGTTATCGATCGACCAAAGATACAGTATCCTGTTTGTTACGATGAGAAAGAAAAGGTCTTGGCACATGTTTATGGATTGAACAAGTAAGTGAACAGCTCAAACATCACAATTTCGGTCAAGAAACAGTAACCGTTTCTATGTTATTCTGTAATAGGAGGTGAGGGAGTGACGAACCAAGAACAGGTAGATGCAGTAAGCAGAATGCAAAACTATATTCATGAACATATGCATGAGCCCATCACATTATATGATTTATCCCAGGTTGCTGGGTATTCGCCATGGCATAGCGCTAAGATATTCAAGCAACTAACGAACAAGACAGCTTTTGAGTATATACGAGATTTACGGTTATCACGTGCTGCTCTTGTCCTAAGGGATCAGAAGACAAAAGTACTTGATGTGGCCCTTGATTATGTGTTTCAATCTCATGAAGGTTTTACAAGAGCATTCTCCAAAGCATTTGGTGTATCGCCTAAGCGGTATGCCGATAATCCAACTCCCATTAAACTCTTCATTGATTATCCTGTTCGTGATTATTATCACTATAAGAAGGGAGACCGCAATATGAAGGAAAAGAAAGAGACACATACTGTTTTTGTCCAAGTGATTGACCGTGAGGCAAGGAAACTTATACTAAAGAGGGGTGTGAAAGCAACCCATTATTTTGAATACTGTGAAGAGGTTGGTTGTGATATTTGGGGGATATTAACCAGTGTGAAAGATGCCCTTTACGAGCCCATAGGGGTATGGTTACCTCCTAAGATGGTACCAGCAGGCACATCCATATATGCACAAGGGGTAGAAGTTTCTAAGGACTATTCAGGTAAAATACCGGAAGGGTTTGATATCATTGACTTACCCCCTTGTAAGATGATGGTATTTCAAGGCCAGCCTTATGAAGATGAACAATTTGGTGAGGCAATAGATGATGTAGAGAAAGCAATCCAAGGTTACGATCCAACCGTTTATGGATTTGCATGGGCTGAAGACGATGGACCAAGATTTCAGTTGGAACCAAGGGGTTATCGAGGTTATATTGAAGCTAAGCCCGTCAGGGAAATAAAATAATACCATAAGGTAGGTAAGAGCTAGAAAGTGGCTAAAGGTCATTTTCTAGTTTTTTTATTTTATTGGAAAGTTCTCAATTCAACAAATGATGTAGAAGCGTTCTCATTTGTGCTATGGAAACTTTCATAACGAAACAACTTGCTTCGCAATACGCGACATAGTCGCTTTGTTCTACGAACGCGTTATATACCCGCTAGAATAAATAACAGAATAAGTACTTGGATGATTGACAAGCAGTAAATAGAGGGATATACTAAGCAGAGCAATATAGACCATCGTAGGAGGATCTAAACAATGAATCTAAGTTTATATGGCATCGCCATAATATGCCTCGTATTTTCTTATTATAAAAACAAACAGAAGACCATGAAAGCCTTAAAGAAAGCTTGGAAAGCCTTTGAGAATTTATTGCCACAATTATTAGGCGTAATTGTCCTTGTGGGCATCATGCTTGCCATATTTCATACAGAAATGATCTCAAAAGTGATTGGAGCAGAATCCGGTTGGTACGGTACACTGATAGCTGGCATCATCGGTTCTGTCACGCTTATACCTGGATTTGTTGCATTTCCAACAGCAGCGCTTTTACTAAAGAATGGCGCAGGGTATGTCCAGATTGGAGCGTTTGTCTCAACGTTAATGATGGTAGGTCTTATGACCTTACCTGTTGAAATAAAGTATTTTGGTAAGAAATTAAGTATTATACGAAATATGATTGCATTTATCTTTTCATTTGTTGTAGCACTAATTATTGGAAAGGTGGTAACAGGCACATGGCTATAGTTAAACGGTATCGTTTTTTCATTGTAACACTCGTGATGTTAGGTGTGTTATTTCTTGTTAATAAAGAATATGGTCTGCAAGCGGTTCATGTAACGGGCTATTCCTTAAAAGAAATGGCACTTATTATTCCTCCCATATTTATTTTCTTAGGTTTATTGGATGTCTGGGTACCTAGAGAAACCATGGTGCGTTTTATGGGCGAAGGCTCTGGGCTAAAAGGTATTGTTCTAGCCTTTATCTTAGGATCTGCCGCAGCAGGACCGCTATATGGTGCTTTTCCTATAGCAGCCGTATTTATGAAAAAAGGTGTTAAGTTTACCAATATCCTTATTTTTATTGGTGCATGGTCCACCACCAAAATCCCCATGTTTCTATTTGAATTATCATCCCTTGGAACAAAGTTTGCAATCACTCGGTTATTGATTGATATTCCAGGTATCATCATTATTGCTTATTTTCTTGCAAGGATTATGCCCAAGGAAGAGATTAAGAGGATCTATGAGAGGGCTGAGTCTTTATAGAAAGGATTAGATAGATGTTATTTCATAGAAAGCACAGTAACTTTAGTTTATGCTATTGTGGTGTAGTTGAAGAAGACTTTATATTGATAAATATATAGAATAGTGTTTGGAGTGAAAAAGTAGATGGAGAGTAAAATAAAAACAATAGGGATATTTCCTAACAAAGGAATTAGTAACATAGACCTTAGAATGGATAAAATGGAAGTACATAAAAACATAGGAATTCCTTTTGTAGTTAAAGAAAATAGTTGCTATTTAAAAGAAGCTTATTTAAACTTTAATTTGGTTTTGGAATATAATGATTACAAAGTAAGTAATATTGAATTTGCTAGGCCTATAATAAACGATTATAAAATACTATTATATGACATAGAAATATTTAAGGTAAATGTACATGATTTTATACAAAAATTAATGAGTCAATACCATATTTTATTTGACAGTGAAAACATTAAAGATAGTTCACTTTTTGAATGTAAAGAGTTAGGGATGAATTTTTGGAGGACTTATGAAGAGCGTGAATATTTTGAGGCTATATCTATATATTGATTTCAATAACATACATTATACTATATCATGGTTGAGCAAATAGTAAAGGAACATGTACCATAGTTGTTAAATGAATCATCATTTTACGTCACATGAACGCTAAAAACGGCATAATAAAGAAATAATCTTATCTTTTATTAGATAAGTTTTTTTATGGGAATTTCCCATAAAAGCCATAGGACACCTGCTATATATTATATAATCAAATGAGGTGAATAAATATATTGGAGGTGCAACATGATACATCAGCATAAAAAAATCATAGACGACTTTCTTTGGGATGTATTAGAAGAGAAGGTTCGTACGTGTGAAGCCCATAATAAGGATGTGATAGAACAACGGCATTCATTAAAAGAAGTGGATAAGCAGTTGAGTGATATAATGTATAACTTGGATAACAAAGAGCGTGACGTACTTGATGTGTATTTGAGTACCCGTAATTATATACAAGGGCTCATTCAATATGATTTGTACCGTCAAGGTATAAGAGATGGCATACAATTGTTAAAAGATTTAAAAGTGATATAAAAAAGTATCAATAAGTATCATTATTATGTATAATATTAGGTGGGTATAAATGAATTGGTTATATATACCGTTCATTTAGAATTGATCACAATACGAAGTAAAGGTGGCACAATCTTTTATCAAATGGTGAAGGAGATACATAAGATAGGAATAGTAGAATAAGATGACGAGGAGGAATACAATGTGGTCAAGAGAATTTATTAAGGGAAAGGCTAAAGCAGTTTTAAGGTTAAACTATTGGAAAGCTTTTGCTGTTAGTTTAGTCATATTACTAGCAGGTGGTAGCGCTAATGGTGGAAGCTTTGGTAGTGGAAGTCGTTATACCAGAGAAATTGATAATAATGGATTTTTTGATTTAGAGTTCATAAGAATATTAACGATCATAGCAGTTGTAGTAATTGTGTTATTGCTACTGCGTATATTTATAGGTTACATGCTTGAAGTTGGTGGAAGAAAATTTTTTATCAAAGCTGCTGAAGGAGATACCTATATGAATTTAGGTTATGGTTTTAGAGAGGGTAGATACACCAATATCCTATTAACCATGATGCTACGCGGTATATTTATTTTCTTATGGACACTGTTATTAATCATACCGGGTATCATCAAATCATATGCTTATCGTATGGTACCTTATATTTTAGCTGATAATCCAAAGATTGGCTATATGCGAGCCATTCAACTCAGTAACGAAATGACGCATGGACAAAAATTTGAAATCTTTGTATTGGATTTATCTTTCATTGGTTGGTATTTATTAGGTGTATTAGCTTTATTCGTTGGGGTCCTTTTTGTCAAACCCTACGATGATGCAACCAATGCAGAACTTTATTTGATACTAAGAAAAGATGCTATCGAAAGAGGTTTAACATCTCATGAAGAATTAAATATGCAAGATGAGATATTAGGCACTAACCAAAAACTAAACACAACCATTTGATAACATTCATTCAGATTAGTTAAGTCACTATCAATAGCAATACTTATTAATAGTGGCTTATCCTATACGTTGGAAACAATTACATATAAAATTAGCAACGGAAGATATGCATTAAAAATAGTTTACTAATACATATGCTGTGTACGATAAATCATTGTAATGGTTATGATTGTACGTAGAGCAACTTTAAAAAATTGATTAAATTTACGAAGGAGGATATGCTACATGAAGGTTACCAAATCAGATTTTGCACATGTTAAAAGTTATATGTATCGCCATGCAAGACCTATTGAAATTGCTAGATGGAAAGTTCATTTTGAGAATGGGAGTAAAGAAGATTTTATGGATGTGCTTCAACATTATCAAAATGAAGATGGAGGTATAGGCAATGCTTTAGAGGCAGATTCATGGAATCCACATTCAACACCTTATACCACTTCCTATGCTATCCGATTACTGAATGAGATTAATTTTACAGATAAATCCCATCCTATGATAATGAGGATATTAAGTTATCTTGAAAATACACCTCATTATACAGATGGTTATTGGTCAGCACTGATTCCCACCAATAATGATTATCCTCATGCACCATGGTGGCAGTATGAAAGCCAAGATCAAGTAAAAGAATGGGGCTATAATCCAACAGCCAGATTAGCAGGATTCATCATAGCTTTTGCCGATGAAGGCTCAAAACTGTATAAAGAAGCTAGGACAATTGCTGGGAAAGCCATTGACCAATATCTTTATGGTGTTACTTCTGATGGGACAGCTTATAAAGATTATAGTAAAGAGGGAGAAGTAAGGTGTTATCTCTATTTAATTCAGTGTTTGGAAAATGCCAATATAGCAAATCAGTACAACACAGAAGAATTAAAGCCTATACTGCAACAACAAGTCCAAAAATTCATTGAACGAGATACATCAAAATGGGCAGAGTATTGCCAAAAACCATCTCATTTTATCGATTCTCCAGACAGTGTTGTCTATGTTGGTAATGAAGACATCATGGATAAAGAACTGGATTATATCATAAACAAGAGAAATAAAGATGGTGTTTGGGATATTGTTTGGCGTTGGAATGCCTATCCTGATGCATTTGAAGTGAGTAAAAACTGGTGGAAATCCTGTATCATTATTGAAAACATGCTTTTATTAAAGAAATTTGGTAGATTAGATGGATGATGGTATCATAAAATGTGTTAAACCTCTCTAAATGTGTATTTAGAGGGGTTTTTAATTATACTAATCATAATTTAATGAGAAAATGATGTAATTGTGCTATGATAATTGTAATACATGTATGTATCATTTCTACTGATGGGCATGATGTATACATCATGAAATAGTTAACCTTTAACATAAAAAGAATAGAAGTATAGAATGAAAGGTGTGCATAATCGTGACAGGGTTATATAGTGATGAAAAGATTAAGCGTTATATAAAGGGATTGTTTATAGGTTATGTTGCTGTAGCCCTTTTTTGTTGTGGTTTAATCGGGATACGATATTTTAATATCATGCCTATGAGTAAGACTTTTCAATACAATAGCATGTTGGTTGCATTGGTGATGCCGCTAATAGCTACCTTTCTTATTGGTTATCACATAGTGGCGTATATTCATGAACACTTAAATAGAACATCCGGTCATATTGCTCGTGCCATGAATAACAATTTCAAGGAGGAAGATTATATACCTGTTAAATATAAGGAAGGTGCTCTCTATAGTTTAGATTATCAGATGGCTGCCCTTGTTAATAAGCTTTATACGAATCAAGATCAATTTAATGAGGAAAGAAAGAGGCTTAATAGCCTTGTAACAGAAGTAGCCCATCAATTAAAAACGCCTATTGCAGCCATTAAATTGTTCTATTCTCTGTTACACGATAGTCAGATATCCCAAGAAGAAAAAGAAGGTGTCATGATAAAACTCAGTGATGAGGTGGATCGTATTGAGTGGTTAACAGGAACCCTATCGGATTTATCTAAATTGGAAACAGGATTGATACAACTTCATATGCAGGAACAGCCCATTCACCATGTTATCCTTGAAGCGGTTAATACCGTGTATCTGGATGCGGAGGCAAAAGGCATTGAAATAATTCTTATGGATGGTGATCAACCCAGATGTTCATTCGATAAGAAGTGGACAAAAGAAGCCATTGTCAATATCTTAGACAATGCTATAAAGTATTCTACACGTAACAGTAAGGTTACCATTCAAATAGAGCATAATGTAATGTTCAATAAAATATGTATAACCGACACAGGCATGGGTATCAGTCAGGCAGATATGCCCTTTATTTTTAATCGCTTCTACAAAGGAAAACATACAGGGGTACATGAGGGTATCGGTATAGGCCTATATCTTGCCAAGGAAATCATGAAAAATCAAAACGGTACCATTAAGGTATATTCAGAGTTAGGTGTTGGCACCACATTTGAAATACTCTTTTTTACTGTATGACAACATTGTCATCTTAATTGTCAGAGAGTTGTAAGCTAGCCTCGTTATACTAGTACATGACATACATGTTGATGAGGTAATAAGACCTTGTACAGATAAGGAGGTTACGATGGACGTATTACGTATCGAGCAATTAAAGAAATATTATGAGGGTAAACAACAAACAGTGAAAGCAGTAGATGCTATTAATCTGACCGTTAAAAAAGGTGAATTTTTAGCTATTGTAGGTGCATCTGGTTCTGGTAAGACCACGCTGTTAAATCTAATAGGTGGTTTAGACTTTCCTACTGGGGGAAAGGTGCATCTGAATCAAACCGATATCTATCAGCTTAATGAAACGGATCGAACCATTTTTAGAAGGCGTAACATAGGATTCATCTTTCAGAACTATAACCTGGTGAATGTCCTTGATGCTTGGGACAATATTGTACTGCCCATTGAGCTGGATGGTCGAAAGGTGGACAAGAAGTATGTGGAGGGTATCGTACATACCCTTAAATTAAACGAACGTATGAGTCATCTCCCTGGTGAATTATCGGGAGGGCAGCAGCAGCGTGTGGCAATAGCCCGAGCACTTGCATCCAATCCTGCCATTATCCTAGCGGATGAACCCACTGGTAATCTTGATTCTAAGAACAGTGAAGAAGTTATTCACTTGCTTAAAAAAACCATTAAACAGTATAATCAGACCCTTCTTCTCATCACCCACGAAGAAAGAATTGCTCAGGAAGCAGATCGTGTTATTCGATTAAGAGACGGAAAAATAATTGAAGAGAGGGATCTGACATGAGGTGTATTCGTCATTTATCACAAGCCTATATAAAAAGTTCTAAGGCACGGAGCCGCTTGATTGTACTGGCCGTTAGCCTTTCAACCATACTGCTTATTGCGGTATACAGCATGTTCATTCATGGAAGACTTATATCGTCTAAGCTGTATTTTAATCATGAGTTTGGTACATTTGATGGTTATTGCATGGATACATCTGACAATCAGAGAGAGAAAGTCATCACCAATGCTAAGGTACTGGATTATGGAACCCTCATTCGCCTATCCAATACTCAGTTATCTGATAAATCACCTATGAAAATGCAATACTCAGATGAAGGCATGCGAGCAGGCTTTGGCTATGGGTTAGTAGAAGGTAGGTATCCTAGTGAGGATCACGAAATTGGTCTGACACGTTCGGCTCTATCAAAAATCAAACCATCCCTTCAAGTAGGGGATGACGTTATTGTTCAAGTTCCATACATAGATGATAAGGATGGCATCCAAACGCAAACATTTCGATTATCAGGGGTATTTGAGGACTGCAATTTAGATGAGCATCAATCTGTGGCTTTTGTAACAGAGAGCTATGCTAGGAAAACAGAACGTTTTGCACATTACTTTTATCTAAAAGTTGAGGGTAATAATAAAGAAAGAGTAATGGATAACATTGCGGAGCAAGCAGGTATACTTGATTCAAGGGTAAGGTCCATAAAGAGACCAGATATTCCACTGGACTTTGCTTTAGTGTTGGCTCTTGTTCTGATACTAAGTATCATTGCCATTAGCAATATTTTTTCATATGCCATTGTTGAACGTGTAAAAAATCTAGGCTTGCTAAAGGCCATAGGTATGACCAATAAGCAAATACGAAAGCTTTTAGTAAAAGAGGGCTGGTTCTATTTAATTAGAGGGCTGGTGATTGGTTTAGTCATTGGTAGTATTATACATGTTATTCTCTTAGTCATGACTTATGGTAATATATCCTATATACAGCTATCATCATTCTCATTGTGGACTTACCTTCGTTATTCCATGAAGCTATCCCTGCAAGAACATTATTATGCGTTTGCGTTAGCTACAGTAATCCTTTTACAAATTTTCGGTGTATGGGTATCCATTAAAATACCTTCAAGAAAGGTTAAAAAAATTTCCATCATTGAATCAATCGATTACTCAGGCACCACAAAATGGAGAGGTTTAAAAAGATGGGTCAAGAAGGTAAAGAATCCTGTCACTCGCTTAGCCCTAACCAATATGTTGAATAATCCCATTAAACAATTACTAACCGTATTAACCATATGTATAAGTGCAATACTTTTCTTATATTTTAGTTATTTTACAAGTATCAATACAACGGATAAGATGATTAGAAGAGGCATCACAGGAGACATTCAAATATCGGGTTTACCCCAAGAGAAGCTCGGCTTTATTGATGAACTGGATGGAGCGTATAAAAAAGCCATTGAGGTCACAGTGATTGGAAAGATACCAACAGACCAGTTAATGATTGGTGAAACGTATACAGATGACCTTAAGCGCCTAGAAACCTATAATGATAATGGGGAAGATGCTGATATTAAAGTTAAAGGGCTTAATGATCTTGTCCTAACGCGATATTATAATAAATTTGGCGTATCAGAATATACGTTAGAAGAACTTAAAAAGATGAAGAATTGGTGTTTTGTCTTGGACATGGAGCATGGTGTGCATTATCGTATTGGTGACAAATTAACGATAGATGGTAATGATTTAACCATCGTGGGTAAACTTAAAGACAAATTTATGTGGAATGAATGGATAGCACCAGTTATTATTGTACCAATGGAGTATACAGATAATCATTATAAGATGTATAGTGATATTCGGGTTTCACTTGATATTAAAGAAGAAAATTACCAAAGGGTAAAATCCGTCATAAAAGAGAATATTGTTAACGCTTATTCCATTATGTATATTGATGAGCTGCGTGAAACAAGCAAAACAAACATTAGAAGAATGAGTCTGATGATTTATATATTTATTGGCATGATTGCACTGATTAGCTTTCTTATGATATTCAATAGTACTTATACGTCTATGGTCACGAGAAGAAAGGAATTAGGTATGTTACGTTCCATTGGTATGACATCTAAGCAATTCAGAAAAAGTCTTCATTATGAGGGAAACCTTGTCATTATACTCACAACAGTTATTGGATTGCCTGTAGGCTATGCTATACCTTATTATGGACATCTTGATTTTATCAGTTACCCTGGCAACGAAGATATACCTTTTATCTTCCCATTATGGTCCATTGGCATATTTGTTGTCTTTTTCATTTTAATGCGTGCTATTATTAAGTTCTGCATTCATCGTTTTGAAAAAGAAGCGGTTACATCACTTATTCGACATAATTAAAAATGTATATTAATTATATGAAAAGCACTGTTTCTATCTAAGTAGGAACGGTGCTTTTCTATGAAATGAAAAAAGCTAAGAATAAACCTCTACAATAATCTAAAAAAGGTATTGAAAAAAGAATGATGATGCTTTACAATGAATATATGAACAAAAATGAAAAAATGTTCATAGATTTATTTGTTTTCTTAAAGAGGAGGATTAGCAAATGCCTAGAGCTTTTACACAAGAAGAATTAGAAAAGATTAGAGCCAAGCTATTGTCAAAAGGAAAAATACTGTTTGAAAAATATGGGTATAAGAAGTTTGGAATTAGGGATTTAACATCAGAAGTAGGTATTGCTAATGGTATGTTCTATCGATTCTTTGAATCAAAAGAAACCTTTTTTCTAGAGATTATACGTACTGAAAAATATAAGATTCGCAAAAGAATTGCTGCAGAAATTATGAAGCATAAAGATAATCCTGCCAAAGCATTAAAGTGTTTTTACCGTATAATAGTCAAGGAATTATATGAAAATGCGTTAATGAACACAATCCTACATAAAAATGAATATAGCTTTATTTTAGAAAATATGTCATCAGATGATATGATAGATGAAAGAGAAAAATCCTTAGAACTCATAGTGGAACTAATGAATGATTGGAAATCAAAACACTTAATGAAAGATATTGACGCTGTTGAAGTCATTGGAGCCATACGGTCTTTAGTTTATTTGAATTTTCATAAAGAAGAGATAGGTCTTGATCAATATGATGCTATTATTGATTTTTTGTTAAATAGGATATGTGACTATGCGATCATAGATGGAGGCAGAGATGAATAGTTTATGTGCTAAAATGATAGAAACCATGGGTATTAGGGTATTTGCATCCATGAATAAGAAAAAGTCAGATGAACATATCTTCCAACAATGTAGTTCATTAAAAGCCAATGAAATAAAAGCTATCTATTCTAAAATTAAGGTTTTTAAGAAATGTGAGAATTTTAATAAGCCCATCGTGCTGAGCACAAAAGTGTTGAAGGACGTGGAAATAAGAACATGCAGTATGGAATCGAGATACAAACCAATAGAGGCATATGAACCACTTTATAAAACATTTGCTGAAAATCAGACGATTTATTTTGAGCATATTACAAGTAAGAAAAAAAGTAAAAAAGAAAAAATAGCTTTAATCTATCTTCATGGTTTTTCAGAGCGTGATTATAAAAACGAAATTAATTTTTTGTTTCCACGCCTAATGAGTACAAGTAACCCTATAGAAATATTAGCAGTTCATTTGCCATTCCATATGTTGAGAAGCCCCAAAAATCAACCCTACTCAGGAGCTTACCTATTTGATTCTTGCCCTATTGTGACAATAGAGGGTATGAGGCAAGCAGTAGATGATGTATCTCAGATTCTTTCTTATGGGCAAACAATTTATAGCAAAGTAATGGTTGGTGGATTTAGTTTAGGAGGACATGTGACGTCATTTTTAGGAACCTGTGATAATCGAGCAGATTTGTACATAATGGGACAGGCAGGGGCTAAGTTACCCCAATCATTGAAAGAGTTACCCGTATGCCCAGGACTCAATGCTAAAAAGGATACATGGATAAGTGGTGGACAAGATTTTGAATCACTATACGACCCCATAGAATTATTAAACTATAAACCACTTATTCCTAAGAATAAAGTTGTATCCATAGCAGGCCTACATGACCGTTTAATAACTTATGAAAGGGTTAGTGACTTACGGGATTTTTATATGAGTGAATATCCCATCGATTATAAATCTGGTCATATGGGCTTACTGTTCGAATGGAAAACAGTGATGGAATCTCTTTTTCCAATTATGGATAAGGTCGTGACGTATAATGAAAAGATTTGATGAACATTTCCAATATCTATCAATATGCGTACACAACCACTTGACAAATAATCGTGTAACGAGTAAAGTCAATATGATACAGTATAGAACATTTAAGGATTTATCGTAATTGATTATTGAATATAATATATATAGTTAATCTTAAATACGATTAAACATGATTAAAAGTAGGGATATAGATGGATTATTATGAACAGACAGCACTAAAAGAATTGAACAAATGGAAAAAGAAAATGAGAAGAAAGCCTACCATGGCTGAACAGACATCCAAAGGCATTCAAAATAAACTCAATGATATTCTACCAGAGAAATACCATGAATTGGTGACAGAAGCCATTAAGAACATGACCAAGTTGGTCCTATTTGGTTCAAAATATATCACCAAAACACCTTACATGCATATGGGACTTCACGAAAGAGAACTCTTGGTGTCCCAATTAACAAAAAGGTATCGAACAACGGCATTGATAGAAGGGGCTGGGACAGGAGCAGGCGGTATTCTCTTAGGTCTTGCTGATTTACCACTATTGATGAGTATTAAAATTAAGATGCTCTATGACATAGCAGCAGCTTATGGTTATGATGTATATGATTACCGAGAAAGAATCTATATTCTTAGTATTTTTCAACTGGCCTTCTCCAGCAAAAGTCGTACCAATGAAGTATATGCTAAGATGGAGAATTTTCAAGTGTATCTGACCACGTTACCTGAGGATATCAATAGTTTTGATTGGCGGACTTTTCAACTGGAGTATAGAGACTATATTGATTTAGCCAAATTACTTCAGATGATACCTGGATTTGGTGCAGTGGTAGGTGCTTATGTCAATACGAAACTTATTAACAAACTAAGTCACACAGCCATGCAAGCTTACCGCATGCGATTTTTTAATTAAAGTGCTATGAACCATGTTAGAAAGCGTTTTCACTCATATGCTATTCACAATTAAATAACGAACGTTAAGGCGAAAAAGCTAATTTTATGATCAAAAAAGATGATAATAAAATAGGCTTTTTTTATTGGTAAAAAAGGTAAACGACATAAGGAAAAAGAAAATGTTACAGAAGTTTGACATTATCCAAATAAAATGTTACAATTATGTAACAACTGAATAGGCGTTCAGATATGAACCCTAAATATACATACAGAGAGTCAACACAAAATTAAAAGTTGTAAAGGAGGGTAGTTAGGAAGTTAGTTAATTCACTTAGGATGGGACAGGGTGTTGTGATGGCAATAGGAAGATTTGGAGGAAATACATGAGACCCTTATATATAAAAATGAGTAAAAACAAGTTTACAATTGTAAGTTTGCTGGTTTTATCAATACTTGTTACAACATTATTGATTCGTGAACAAGTACATGGACAATACAAGGTTATTTATAAAGCAACTTTCAAAAATAGTGAAGTAGGTTTTATTGAAGACATTGGTATCATCGATGAAGCACTAAAGGCAGCATCAACACGTTTAGAGAAGCAACTTGATAGAGCTATATTAATTGATGAGACAGTTATTACACAACCTTTGGAACTGGATAAGCAAAAGCTTCTTAATGAAAAAGAACTTGCAGATGAGCTTTTTACCGTCTTATTATACAATAAAGATGACTTTTGGGTGAAAGCTAAAGCTTTATCCATTGATAATGAAACGGAAATTATCTTAGAAGATGACCAAGCAGCTGAAGCTGTTTTGGCAGAAGTAAAGAGTGCCTATATTACACCTGTTAATGCTGGGGAGATTCAAGATGTATCCTTTGTTGAATCTGTTGAAGCAAGCGAAGTCTATGTCAATAGTGAACGTATCGTAGAGAAAGAAGAAGCGGTGGAAAAACTGCAATCAACTACGGAAGAGAAAATAACGTATCAGATTCAATCAGGAGATACATTATCAGAAGTGGCAAATGATAACGATATGGGATTATCGGATTTATTAAAGATTAATCCAGAAGTTACAACAGCTTCTTTGCTACAAATAGGTCAAGAATTAAATTTAATGATACCAAAACCTACCTTATCCGTTGTTGTAAAAGAGAAGGTGGCATATGAAGATGACATAGAAGCACCCATTGAATACCAAGAAGATAACAATGAGTACAAAGATTATCGGAAAACCATTCAAGAAGGTGAAAGTGGTATAAAAAAAGTAACAGCTAATGTGATCTATACCAATGGTTTAGAAACGGGACGAGAAATAGTATCTCAGGAAATACTCGTGGAACCTATTAAGTCCATCATTGCTGTGGGTACAAGAAAGTTACCGCGTTTTTCAAAACCTGTTAATGGTGAACTCACGTCACTTTTCGGTCCTAGATGGGGATCAATTCATAGGGGAATTGACTTACGTGCTTCCGTTGGAACCAGTGTAAAAGCTTCTGAAACAGGAACGGTAACCTTTGCCAGTTGGAGTGGCGGCTATGGTTATCTCGTTAAAATAAAACATGCTGATGGTTTTGAAACCTATTATGCACATAACAGTAAACTTTATGTGAAAGTAGGAGAAAAGGTGAATAAAGGTGATGTGGTTGCAGCATCAGGTAATACTGGAAATAGCCAAGCACCCCATGTCCATTTTGAAATTAGACGTTATGGTAAGCCATTGAATCCCTTAAACTATGTTAACTAATATAAACAGTAAATAAAAATGATTAAATAGCCTTTCAGGAATGTAATTTTTGAAAGGCTATTTTTATTGTGGAATAGGTATGTCACAGTCATGTTAAAGTTTATATCACTGCTTATAAAATAATCAGTAAAATTTAAGTTGACAAAAGTGTATAGCTCCTATACACTATCCTTATGAATGATAAAATTGATACAAACCAAATGATAGCCATGTTTTTTGAATTGGTTCAAAACATCCAGGATTTGGATAAGAAAAGTATGTACTATGGGCTTAGTGAACCCCTGCACAATGCAGAAATACATACCCTTGTTGCCATTAAAGAAAATGAAGGCATAAGCATTACAGGATTGGCCAAGGCATTAGGGATTACAAAAGGAGCCGTTTCTCAGATTGTTAATCGCTTATATAAGAAAGGGACAGTTAAAAAAGATCAAGACCCTGAAAACAAATCGCGATTAACATTAAGTTTAACAAAGGATGGTGAAACCGCCTACTATTATCATGAAAAAAATCATGAGATACTTTTGAATCCGCTAATAGAAAAATTGGATATGTTGGATAAAACAGCTCAGCAAATCATTTATCATTTTTTAAAAGAAACCAATGATATTTTTAAGAAGGGAGTGTTAGAGATACAATAAATTTTTTTGGAAAAAGCGTTTAGTAGCTATACACTATGAAGTATAGTCAATTATAAAGAGGTACAGACATGGAAACATAATAGCATACATGTATGAAAGACAAGAGGGCGTATAATTATGAATATAGTAAAGAAAAAGTCAATGCTCTGGATATGGCTAGTGATACTCATCATACTGGAAATTGGTGGATGGGGTAGCCTTTATCTATTTAAAGGAAGACCTAAGATTATTGCATGGTGGTTTATTCAAATCTTAGGTATCGTTGGTGTTATAACAATTATCACATGTATCATTCTCATCATGAAAGATATCATTAAACACAAAAAAACTAAGTTAATAAAGGTGATAACATGTCTAATGGCTATTTTTGTAGCATGGCCTGCAGGATGGATTTTTAAGATTGCTCAGATAGCTTATCCTGCGGATGTCCATGCAGTTAAGCCATCCGTTACTGTATCTGTGCCATTTCAAGAAACAACCATTGTGGGATGGGGTGGTGATAAACTAGAGCATAACTATCATGTGACGGTTCCTGTGCAACGCTATGCATATGACCTATTAATAGAACCAGCTGGTATGGGGAGTCATAAACTAGAGGATTATGGTATTTATGGGAAAGACATTGTTGCGCCAGCATCAGGTGTTATCATTGATTTGCAGGGAAATGAAGAGGATATGACGCCAGGCATTTTAGATGAGGCAGACACTAGGCTTGGTAATTATATTTATATAAAATTAGATGAGACAGGTACATATCTTGTATTAGCACACCTAATGAAAGATTCCATACTTGTGGAGAAGGGGCAGCATATTGAGGAGGGCACAGTAATAGCCAAAGCAGGTAATTCTGGTGACTCTTCTGAACCGCATTTACATATTCACCATCAAAGAGAAAACCCATTAACGGATAATTTTCTACTATCAGAAGGACTACCACTCTACTTTAAAAGTGATAATGGTCCAATTATGCCAAATGGAGGGGTTAGAGTAGAAAATGGTTGCGATGTCCCTATTGGCGATAGAATTTCACCTGTACAGATAACAAAATAAACATGAATGCTTATATCCAATTATCGATAAAACTTGTATATTTATCGATAATTGGATATAATAGAGTAGAGGTGAAGTAAATGAATTTCAAACAATATTTAGAGGAAAGAGGTATTGGTCTATCTGATTTAAGTAAAGCTTGTGATATCCCTTATACAACTTTATATAATGGTGTTGAAAAGCCAAGTTCAATAAGGTCTGAAAATCTAAAAAAAATAGCTAACTATTTTAATGTTTCCATGGATGAGGTTTACAAGATGTTAGGAGATGTTCAGGAAAAGACCTTATTATCTGTACTACAAGAGCAAAAGACATCCAAACTGAAAGGCAATCTATACCATATAACACAGATTTTGTTTGCCTATAATACTAATCGTATAGAAGGCAGCCAATTATCCGAAGAGGACACGCGATATATTTTTGAAACCAATACCCTAATTAATCAACAATCTTCTGCAAATGTAGATGATATTGTAGAAACAGCGAATCATTTTTATTTATTTGATAAGATGATAGATCAAGCTCAAGATTTATTAACAGAGAACATGATCAAAAAATATCATGAAATATTAAAAAATGGTACCAGTGACGCTCGACTTGACTGGTTTAATGTAGGTGAATACAAAGCTTTGCCTAATGAAGTAGGAGGAAAAGAAACCACGTTACCAAAAGATGTAGCTAAGGACATGAAAAAACTTTTGCACTGGTACAATGGTTTAGCCCATGTGGAAATAGATGCTATTCTTGAATTTCATTATCAGTTTGAAACCATACACCCCTTTCAAGATGGTAATGGTAGAATTGGACGCATCATCATGTTCAAGGAATGTCTAAAACATGCCATCATACCCTTTATTATTGAAGATGAATATAAGGCGTACTATTATAGAGGATTATCTGAATATAAGAATGAAAAAGGGTTCCTGGTAGATACATGTTTAATGATGCAGGATCGGTATAGGGAGATGGTTTGGAAGTTTTTGGGGGATGTAATAGTACCATAGATTTAAAATTATAAACTCAATAAGAATGTTAATATAGAGCATTTAATGACATGGATGAATAGGGGGAGAAGAAATATGGTACTAAAAGAATAGATAGGATGATGATAATTATTATTAGGCCGATCATTATTCTATCTATCGTTTATGTATCCTGTTATTTTTTTCAATATACTTCAACAAAGGTGCATCATCCCATACCTGAACCTCAATATACCTCTCAGGACCATGTTGACCATCAGAATTCCAATCTTGGGGCATCCCATATTTAGCAATAATATGTATTATCTCTTTATAAGTATAGATTTTACGACGATACTCCTTGTTATCTGTTACACGGCAACTAAATGTTGGGAACATATCACCATAAGAAAAAGAAAGCGTGTCTTTATCAAAATCCTTTAATGAAATCTTGATACAATCGCCATTATTATACCATGATTGTAACCAAGCACATTTTCCGACAACCATATAGTGGGGTGACTTTCTAACAGGTTTTCCACCTTTTGCTTCAAACAACGCCCTTGCCATTTGTTCTAATTCTATTCTTCTTTCCATATACCCTTCATAGCGATGGGCTGCCATGATATGATTATTTTTCTTTAGATTTTGAAGAACGCCCTTAGCTTCTTGTAAGGAATAATCAGATAAGTTTAAAAAGGGTCCATTGGACTTTTCATAATAGTGATAGAGATATTCAATATTATAATTAGGGTAAGTTATTGCCATCTTAATCCTCCTAAGTTTATATCAAATGTAAATAATAATAATTCTATCATAACGAGTCCTACTCGTTAATCGTATCATTATAAGCCATATTATTCAATGAAAACCTTAAAAGATATGAATGTTAATATACAAAGATGAAAAAATAAACGTATAGATAAACAAAAAATGAATGTTGTGTAAAGGTTATAATTATGAGATAATTTATATAGCTTGTATTGCGTGCTAATCAACTATTTTGTAATGGAAGTTACGTCTAAACTACACGATTACCACAGATAATTAATTACTAAAAAAGAGAACGGTACTATCTTTAAAATTGGAGGTAAAAGAGGATGATAAAAAAATTGCCGTTTAAGTTTCCGCCAACCATTGATTGCTATGGGGGGCTTGCAAATGAATGTGGTATACTAGAATGTTACGAACAAGCGAAGCAATATATCATACCCGATCGTATGATGATTTATACGGATAACTTGGACTATACTAATGGTAGCTATGCCAATATGGGGAGTGGACTAAAAAATCATTTTTTCAATGATGTTGAAGTACTTCATGCAAAATGGAGAGAAGGATTTGAAAGGGATATTATTCAATATATAGATAATAAGAAATACATCTTGCTAGAATTAGATCATTATCGTGTACCTGGTTCTAGTAGTTATATAAAGGACCATTTCTACCATGGTAATGCCATGATTTATGGTTATAATCTTGAAAAAGAGATATTTTATGTTACGGATAATTTTGTCGACGGGAAATTTGTCATCTTAGAAATTGGATTTTCAGATATTATTGATGCAAGAAAACACCATGAGCATGATAAAAGTATTGCTATATTAAGTCGAGATTTTAATGAAGGCATATCGTATGAAGTGGATATTGACCTTATCAAAACGATTCTAAAGGGTTATTTGAATAGTAAAAATCCATTATTACACTTAACCCATGAAAGTAAATCCATTGTCAGTCAACGAATATATGGATTAGATGTGTACGCCTATCTATTAAGATACTTTGAATTATTAGCTGACTACAAAGTCCCCCTTGATGTTAGAGGCTTTCATGTGGTCTATAACCACATGGATCTTATACTATTATTCTTACATTATATAAAAAAACGTAATGTTCTAAGGGATGTTGATACATATCAGAAACACTATACTAGTCTGCTTGGTAAAATATCCAGTATAAGAACCATGATGCTTACACTGGGCATAACGAAAGAGCCTTCATTACTAGAAAGAATAAAGGCTATCATGCATGATTTGGCATCCCAAGAGGAACGGGTTATAGGTATGCTCCTTAAATCATTGGGAGACTAGTTTTATAAAAGAATAATGCTAGGTAAGTTTTGTAACATATTGCTACTTACAATGACCATTTTTAATTATGTATAACGATAAGAGTAAGAGAAGACATCCTATATAAGAACTTCGGTATTTAGCGGGGTTCTTTTTTAAAGTAGACATTTAACTAGATTACTTTCAAGTTTTAATGTTATTTATAATATGGTGTATAAGTTTTTCTTCCTCTGTTGCGATCCTTTCGAGTTGAAGATATAAATGCTTTATTAATTTCCATTCTCCTGAAATCATAAATTTGATAATTTTATTTCTTAAAGCTAAGGCTGTTTTTTCTATCGCATTATATGATTCAATAATATGACCTGCGTCATTTAGATGATTACTTTCATTGAGGAAATGACATAATTCAGTCATATATTTTTTATGGTCCCATAACAGGTGAAATGGTCGAATATCTATATCGGCTTCTTTCATCGTTTCCATATGGGTAATGTATTGATAGATATTCTCATAATTATCCATTCCCCATGTAAAAATTTTTTCATAATAAAAAGGTTCAGAATAAATCCCCATTTTTCTTGATGAATCTAAGGATAGTACATAATCATTAAGAAAGTCTTTTATTATATCGATATCTAATGCCCATTGTATATCATCTCGGAGTTTAAGAAGTTTAATAGGATGGTCTTTTGAATGATTAAAGGCTTTTTCTAAATCCTTAAAAGAAATCTTAGAGAAACTAAATGAATGGTCTTTGTAAAAGCCACATATGTTGAAGGTTTTATCATGGCTATTATAACCATAAATCATATTTTCATGATGGATATGATACGTCATATACATATTGGTTTCTTTTAGATAAAAGTCATCCAGATGAAAAGAAATGTAAAAATTATCCTTGATATTATCAATTATAAAGTCACTTAGAGTATATTTTTTCAAAATCATATGCATGGTATTTTTGTTTAATTTTTGACTTAACGGTCTAAACCATGGTATAGCACTACTATATTCATAATCAAAAAAAAGAAAATCTAATCCTTGAGATGCTCTAGCTTTTAACTTTTTCAATGAGCCTTTTAGTTGAATATAGTGACTGAAAATCCATGGCGAACAATGATCATATGCAGACAGTATTGCTAAGTGACCAGCGTGCCAAGGATAAGATGTAATAATAGGATACTTAATTGGAAGTACTTTGCTTGTAAGCTTCATTTAATCATCCTTTTTATAAACTATAGTTTACATCAGCTAATTTGGTTATTTTCTTAACTATAAGTTCATTATAAGAAATAATTATATATAAGTCAAACAAATTAACTTAATAAAGATGTATAATAAAATATTTAAATAATATATTGACATCTATAGACATAAAAAGTAAAATAATTATTAATTAGTTATATTGTAAAAAAATAATTATCTATTATACTGATTATTGTATTATTATGTCAAATATTATGATTGTTCCATGGGGAGGTCAAAAATGATAAAAAAGTTGCCATTTAAGTATCCACCAATCATTGATTGCTACAGCGGTCTCTCAAGTAGATGTGGTGTTATTGAATGTTATAATCAAGTAAAACCATATATTATAACGAATTGGATGATGATGTTTACGGATAACTTCAATTATTCTGATGGAAGCTTTGTGGGTTTAGATAGTGGCATTGAAGATGATTGTTTTTTGGAAGAGTTAATTTTAAATAAGAAGTGGAAAGACAGATTTGAGTTAGATATCATACATTGTATAGATAAAAATAAATATGTATTACTTGGGTTAGATCATTATTATATACCACATTCAACACGATATAAGAAACAACATTTCTACCATGATGATGCTATGATTTTAGGATATGATCTTCAGAAAAAAATATTTTTTGTTTCTGATAATTTTATAGCTGGTAAGTTAGTGATTTTAGAGGTTGCTTTTTCAGATATTAAGACAGCAAGAACACATCATAAAAGTGATAGATTTGTTGAAATAGTAAGTCGATGTTTTGATAAAGATAAGCACCATGCCTTTGATTTAACCTTAACTAAAAAATTATTAAACATATATATAAAAAGTGAAGATCCTACTCAGCAATTAATTGCTTATGGCAGTGTACCAAAAGTTGATGGAGGAATCTATGGCTTGGCCATTTATCCATATTTATCAACATACATAAAACGCTTAGCAGAATCTAAAGTTCCTTATGATTATAGAGGTTTTCATGTTGTGTGTAATCATATGAGTGTTATGTTATTGCTTTTAGATTACTTAAAAAAAGAAATAGATCCAAATAAGATAGAAATATATCGTATAAAATATCAACAGCTTCTATCTGAATGCATCATATTAAGGAATTTGCTAATAAAAGCAGGCATCTCTAAAACACAGATATTAATAGAAAAGATACTTACTAAAATTGATAAGATAGCTTATGAGGAGGAAAGTATGCTTCAATCCCTTATTAAAATTATTTAAGTTTTGTTGTGCAGGTCATGTTTTTTCGTTACAATGGAAGAAACATGGCTTATTTTGATGAACCATTACATTATCTATGTCTAAAGATATTTTGAAAAGGGGATCTATCATGATTATTAGTGTCAGTAGAAGAACGGATATTCCAGCTTTTTATACAGAATGGTTTTTTAACCGACTAAAAGAAGGTTATGTTTTAGTACGTAATCCAATGAATAATAATCAGATTAGTAAGGTTTCATTAAAACCTGAAGATGTTGATTGTTTTGTATTTTGGACAAAGAATCCCAAAAACATCATGAACCATATTCACCAATTAGAACACTATCATTACTACTTTCAAGTATCCATTAATCCCTATGATAAGACCATTGAAACAGGAGTGCCTAAGAAGAAAGAGATTATCCACCATTTTAATGACTTGTCTAAGAAAGTAGGCAAGGAAAAGGTGATCTGGCGATATGACCCTATTCTTCTATCCGATACCATTGATATAGCTTACCATTTTAAGTACTTTGACTATATGGCCAGTCAGTTAGAAAATACTACTAATAAATGTGTCATTAGCTTTCTTGATCTCTATGCAAAGACCAAACGCAACATGTCAGATGTGCATCTTAAAGAGATAACCCCTGATGATATGAAACGTTTAGCAAAAGGCTTAGCTGAGATAGCCAAAGGCTATAAAATAACCATAGAAACATGTGCTGAAGCGATTGATTTAGGGGCTTTTGGTATCCAACATGGTAAATGTATCGATGATCAATTAATAGCTGATATCATTGGTTATTCTGCAACCATCCCAAAAGATACCCATCAGCGGGAAGATTGCGGTTGTGTGAAAAGTATCGATATTGGTGCCTATCATACTTGTCCACATGGGTGCATATATTGTTATGCCAATACTAATCCCCAATCAGCACTTCACAATTATGAGGCTCATGATCCAGCATCACCTTTATTGTTTGGGCAGATTAAGGGGAATGAAAAGATTACAGAAAGAAAGGTTGAGCGATACTTTTCAGACACACAGATAAAATTATTATAAGGTGATCTAAGGAAAACCAAGTGGACGATAAGTAAGTCATATTGATTTATCATCCGTGTTATGTTATATTATAGGCATTAACACCGAAAGGAGATTCCCTATGTTAAAAGGAAAAACCATCGTAATCGGTGTAAGTGGCGGCATAGCCGTTTATAAGGTATGTGACATCGTCAGTCAGTTAAAAAAATTAAATGCAACTGTTCATGTAATCATGACTAAGTCTGCAACTGAATTTGTTGCACCTCTAACCTTTAGGTCCCTTAGTCAGCAGCCTGTTGTGGTGGATATGTTTGAGAAAGTAGAAAAATGGGATATTGAACATATTGCATTAGCTAAAGCGGCAGACCTGTTTCTTTTGGCTCCAGCTACAGCTAATATGATTGGTAAGATGGCAAATGGTATAGCAGATGATATGCTGTCCACTACTGTGATGGCTACAAAAGCACCTGTTTTTATAGCTCCTGCTATGAATGCCAACATGTATGACAATCCTATTGTTCAACGAAACATAAAGCGATTAAAAGCATATGGTTATGCTTTTATTGATCCCGATTCAGGACGTTTAGCTTGTGGTGATATAGGCCAAGGTAAGCTTGCCCATGTTGGACGGATTATGGAAACCATAAAAATGCAGCTGGTTAAGGATAAAATCATGACAGGTCAAAAGGTGCTCATTACAGCTGGACCTACACGGGAAGCCATAGATCCTGTACGTTATCTCACCAACCATTCATCTGGAAAGATGGGATATGCCCTTGCAAAAGCAGCCATTCAAAGAGGAGCAGACGTAACATTAATTACAGGTCCGGTTCATCTAGAAGAACCAAAGGGCTTAGCAACCTTCATTCAAGTGGAAACAGCAGAAGATATGTTTCAAGCGGTAAAAGCACATGTCGATCATCAAGACATTATCATTAAATCAGCAGCAGTAGCCGATTATCGACCGGCAATCTATCACCAACAGAAGATGAAGAAATCGGATGAAGATTTGGTACTTACATTAAACCGCAATCCAGATATACTCAAATGGATCGGTATGCATAAAAAACCCCATCAATTCATCGTGGGATTTGCAGCCGAAACCAATGATATCATGGAGAATGGTGTGAGTAAATTAAAAGCAAAAGGAACGGACTTAATGATTATTAACGATATTACCCGTTCGGATGCAGGTTTTCAATCGGATACCAATCAAGTTATCCTTGTCAGTAAAAAAGGTGAACAGCAACAGTTACCTGTTATGCCCAAAAGCCAGCTTGCACATATCATACTTGACAATATAATAGCATGAAAAGATTAATCATGTAAATCTGCTTTGATCCATTGGACAAAGACAGTCAATCAAGATAAATTGGTGAAATATACCCTTCTTGGACACTGTCTGTTCAAGAAGGGTTTTTTGGTGAAAGGAAAGTTTTCCTTATGGATAAAAAAATAAGATGACCGTATTGCTTTGGAGGTGGCTGGATGATTGGTTTTATAGGTGCAGGGAAGGTAGGCAGAACCCTTGGCAGATATTTTGCTCAGCAGGGTATAGCTGTTACAGGCTATTATAGCCGTTCTATGGCATCAGCTCATAAAGCGGCAACCATGACAAACAGCAGCGTTTTTAATAACAAAGAAGAACTTGTAGAATCGGCAGATTATATGATGTTAACAGTACCAGACGATGTTATTCACCATGTGGCTCATCAATTATCCCAATGTAAATGCAAGTGGCAGACCAAAGTTATCTGCCATACCAGTGGCGTTCATCCATCCACATTATTAAAGCCTTTAGAGGAACTAGGAGCTACAGTAGCCTCTTTGCATCCCATGTTATCCTTCGCTAATGTAGATGCTGCCCTGGAGGCACTATGTAAAACACCACTTACACTTGAAGGAAATGGTAAGAAAATGGATGATCTAAAGCAGTTGCTGCAAGACGTTCATCTTCATGTGCGTACCATTAAAACAGAGCAAAAAGCCCTCTATCATGCTGGAGCCTGCATGGTATCCAATTATCTGGTCACTTTAATGGATATAGGTTTTCAAAGCTTCAAACACGCGGGCTTTGATGTTGATGCAGCCAATCAGCTTATAGCTCCACTTGCTACAGCTACACTGAATAATTATGTAACATATGGTTCGGAGAAAGCACTTACGGGTCCATTAACTCGAGGTGACTTAGGAACCATAACAACGCATATACAAGCGCTATCAAAAGAGGATAAGCACTTAGAAACTATTTATCGTTTACTGGGGTTGAAGACGTTACATATTGTTGAGAAACAAAAGCAGTTAGATGAATACACTCTATATTGCCTTAAGGAGGTATTACAAGATGAAAAAAATAACGACCCAGACCATCAGAAACAGGAAGAAGAAAAATGAAATCATTACCATGATGACGGCCTATGATTATCCTACGGCAGAGATTTTAGATGAAGCAGGTATGGATATCCTTCTCGTTGGTGATTCATTAGGCATGGTTGTTCTTGGTTATGATGATACCACCCAGGTCACCATGGAAGATATGATTCACCATACAAAAGCAGTTAGTAGAGGTAGTAAGCGATCTCTCATTGTGGCTGACCTACCATTTTTGTCTTATCACGTAGGTGTTCATGAAGCCGTAAGAAATGCTGGACGATTGATACAAGAAGGAAGAGCTCATGCCGTCAAATTAGAAGGGGGCAAGGATGTCCTTGAACAAGTAAATGCCATTGTAAGTGCTGGGATACCTGTGATGGGGCATATAGGACTTACACCACAGTCCATTAATCAATTAGGTGGTTACTATATTCAAGGGAAAACGGAAGCTGACGCTTTGCGATTATTAGAAGAAGCAAAAGCTCTAGAAGAAGCAGGTGCTTTTGCAATTGTTCTTGAATGTGTTCCTATGGAATTAGCTCAGTACATGACGAATGCCATTACAATACCAACCATTGGCATTGGTGCAGGCATCCATTGTGATGGTCAAGTACTTGTCAGTCACGATGTGTTTGGTCTCTACGAAAAGATAACCCCTAAATTTGTTAAAAGATACACGGATATTAGAAATCATATGATGTCAGCTGCCAAGGATTATGTTAAACAGGTTAAGGAAAGGACCTTTCCATCTGTTGAGCATAGTTTCCATCTTCAAGATGAGGTGATGGAGAGAATATATGGGGGAGGTCATCAACATGAAAGTATTTCATGATATACAGACGTTACGTGTTTTTTTGGATGATATAAGAAGAGAAGGAAAAAATATTGGTTTTGTACCAACTATGGGATATCTCCATGAAGGACACTTATCCCTTATAGAAGCATCCGTTAAGGAAAATGATATAACCGTACTCAGTATCTATATTAACCCCACTCAATTTGGACCTGACGAAGATTTGGATCATTATCCTCGTGATATAGAAAATGACAAGAAGCTTGCAGTAGATGCCGGGGCAAATGTTATATTTATACCCGACCATCACATCATGTACAAAAATAACCATGTCACTTATGTCCAAGTGAATGGTTTGACCCATCAACTATGTGGACAATCAAGACCCACCCATTTTCAAGGTGTGACAACAATCGTATCAAAACTATTTAACATTGTACAACCTAATCGGGCTTACTTTGGCCAGAAGGATGCCCAGCAAGCCATTGTGATTAAGCGCATGGTCATGGACCTGAATATGCCCATTACCATTGTGGTTTGTCCTATTATGCGGGAAGCAGATGGGTTAGCTATGAGTTCTCGTAACACGTATTTAAATCCAGAAGAACGCCAGCAGGCAACTGTTCTCTATGAAGCATTACAAAAAGCAAAAGCACTGATTGATTCAGGGGAACGATCTTCAAAAACAGTGAAAGCCATGATGACAAAGTTAATTCATACCAAGCCTTCTGCAACCATTGATTATGTAAGCATAGTGGGAGCAGATACCCTTGAAGATATTGAAATCCTTGAAGATAATATTTTAGTGGCATTAGCTGTTAAAATAGGTAAGACACGATTGATAGATAATCTACAGATGGAGGTTTTGGCATATGTTCATTGAAATGATGACAGGTAAATTGCATAAGGCAAGGGTAACAGATGCTAACCTTAACTATGAAGGTAGTATTACCATTGATGAGGCATTAATGGAAGCAGTGGATATATTACCAGGACAAAAAGTTCAAATTGTGAACAATAACAATGGTGCCCGTTTTGAAACCTATGTGATAAAAGGAGAACGAGGCAGTGGGACCATCTGTCTCAATGGTGCTGCAGCTAGAATGGTTCAACCAGGCGATGTGGTTATCATTATTGCCTACGGGTTAGTGGATAAAGAAGAAGCTAAAACATTAGTCCCTAAGGTTGTTATGTTAGATGAGGATAATAGGATTGCTAAGAAACTATAAGTATAAGATAATTAATGATCTTATATCCAAGTTTATAAGTAAAACCATAATGAAGATATAAGGGTATCATTTCTTAATTTAGGAATATACCCTTTTTTTGATACTGAAACTAAACAGAGACCCATATATAAGGTGTCATAAAAGAGAATAGTATTTGATAGACATACGGCTTATAAACCTAAGATGCCTATCTGATAGGTATAATCATTAGAATTTAATTAAGTAATAGGATAATGTGACCCATATATGATAAAATAGAATCGCATAAAGATAAACAAAACAAATGATAATAAAAATATAGAACAAAAGAGAAAGGAAATCGACATGAATAATCAAAATAGTCATATAAGCATTGGTATTTTAGCAGGGATGGGCCCAAGGTCAACGACACCTTTTTTAGAATTAGTGCTAGACCAGTGTCAGATTCAATATGGTGCTAAGGATGATATAGATTACCCTCATATGGTTGTGTATGCATTACCAACACCCTATTACGTGGACAGAGTAAATGATGATAGAGCACTAGGTCAATCTATCATAGAAGGAACCAAGCGATTAGCATCCTTTGGTGTTGATTACATAGCTATTCCATGTAATACAGCTCATAAGTATTATAATGACATTCAAAAAAATGTTCATACAAAGGTATTAAATATTATAGACGTTACCTTGAAAAATATACCTAAACATGGCAAAGTAACTGTCCTAGCAACTGAAACAACCATGGAAACATATCTTTATCAAAAGGGTATTTTAGAAAATGGTGGACAATACAAGTTCGTCCATAGCTGGCAGAAACAAGTCAATGCCATCATAGCTATGTGTAAAGATGCAGAAGATAAAAACAAACGATTACAATGTTGGCAACAATTGATGAAGGATATTCAAGAAGAAGGGGTACGTCATGTAGTCGTTGCATGTACAGATTTAACCATGTTAATAGAAGAAAATAGTACCCTGAATTACATTGATTCGTCAATGGCTTTAGCTGAAGCAGTCGTTCAAGAATATGTTAAGCGAAAGAAAATTAAACAGAAGTAAAGAATATGAAGGGTTTTTAGATAAGCGTATAAGTTTTATTTTAGTAAGTCATAAAACCATACGTAGACTTATTATGTTAAGAAAACAGTTGTAGCGATCTTGAAAGGGGTAAGCGAATTGGAACTTATTGAGATGATTAAGGTTATCGTATTAGGAATGATAGAGGGGGTTACAGAATGGCTGCCTATTAGCAGTACTGGGCATATGATATTGGTAGACGAATTTATGCAGCTTCATGTGTCGGACCGTTTTAAAGAGATGTTTTTTGTGGTGATTCAACTAGGCGCTATTATGGCGGTCGTATGCATATTCTTTCATAAACTGAATCCATTTACCTCCAAGAAAACAAATATGGAAAAAAAAGATACCTATGTTTTATGGTTCAAAGTAGCAATAGCCTGTATACCTGCTGGTGTTATTGGTGTTCTATTCGACGATAAATTGGACGAGATGTTCTATAACTATCAAACGGTAGCTGTGATGCTTATTCTCTATGGTGTGTTATTTATTCTTGTAGAAAATAGACATAAAAATAAAACGTACAAAATAACGGAGCTCAATCAACTGACCTACAGTACAGCTTTTATGATTGGGCTATTCCAAGTACTTGCACTTATTCCAGGTACATCACGTTCAGGCGCTACTATCATCGGTGCTATGCTTATTGGTACATCACGTTATGTAGCTGCGGAATTTACATTTTTCCTAGCTATACCTGTTATGTTTGGTGCAAGTGTATTCAAAGTGTTGAAACTCGGTGTAGATTATACAGGTTCTGAAATGGTGTTATTACTTATTGGGGTAGTGACAGCATTTGCTGTATCCATCATAGCCATTAAGTTTCTCATGCAGTATATTAAGAAGCATGATTTTAAAGTATTTGGGTACTATCGTATTAGTTTAGGAGCCATCATTTTTATATATTTTATGCTAATGAGATAGCCAATAGGAGATACATAAAGAGCTATCTCGTATTCAATGGTACTATAATGGTTTTACATAAAAAGAGCAATGCTCTTTTTTTATGGAGAAATAAGTTGTAATATATGTTGAGATTATTTTCGTGAAACTGTAAGGAAAATAAAATTACCAACAGTAAAAATATGAAAATTAATGAATGATTAAACTACTGCAATATGTTTAACAATTTAGTGCGATAATGGGTTTTGGACATGATATGTAATCGTTATAATTGTACTATAGTTTTTGCTATGTTTCGGCTAGTAAAGATAAATAATAAAGTATAATGAATTATGTTAGCTGTTGGAGAGGTGAAGTATGAGTTGGTATGTTATGTCAACCCAAACAGGCTATGAAGATGATATATGTACACGCATTAAAAAAGCGAATGACATATTATTTTCAGATATGTCCTATAATTTACTATTACCAAAAAGAAAGATCTATGAAAGACGTCAAGGAGTCACCCGCCAGGTTATACGAAAAATATTTCCTGGCTATATTTTATTAGAGACAAATAATATAATAGATTTTTATTACCGAGTAAAAAACTTACCAAGAATAAACAATATTCTGAGGACAGATGATTGTTTTCATGAGGTAAAATATGAAGACATGCGACAAATACTACGTATGATTGATAAAGATGGGCTGATTGGTATATCAGAAGCGTTTATCATCAATGATGAAATTCAAGTTATCAATGGACCACTTTTAGGGTATACAGGTTTTATCAAAAAAATTGATAAGCGAAAAGGTCGAGCAAAAGTTCTCTTTAAGATGGGTCATAATGAGCACTTAATTGATTTAGGAATAGAGATACTACAAAAGTATGGAAAAAGTAAGCATGGCAACATTTAAGAAAGGAAAGAAAATGGGTAGATGCATAGAATCATACCGTATTCATCATCAAATGAATAATTATTTTTACAACATACCAAAACCTATCTTCATAGCTGGACCATGTGCTTTAGAAAATGAAGAAATGATGGATAAGATTACAGCTTATTTAGTGGATAAAGGTATTAAGATTATCAGAGCTGGTATCTTCAAACCGAGAACATCGCCATATAATTTTCAAGGTATTGGAATAAATGGCCTTAAGATATTAAATAAATTAAGAGGTAAATATAATATTAAGATTATCTCAGAAATTGTTGATACTAGGCACATGGATATTTTGAAAGACTATATTGACATTTTTCAAGTGGGCGCGAGAAATATGCAAAATTTTGAGCTATTAAAGCAAATAGGTAAAACGTCAGTACCCGTGCTATTGAAGAGAGGTATGTGTTCAACAATTAATGAGTTTATGAATGCTGCTGAATATATCTTATGTGGAGGCAATGAAAATATTATGCTTTGTGAAAGAGGTATTAGAACCTTTGAAACTTGTGTACGTAATACATTAGATTTATCTTGTGTAGCTATTATAAAAGAAGAAACGAATTTACCCATCATTGTTGATTTGAGTCACTCTCTTGGTAGAAAAGATATCGCAATAAAAATGGCAAAAGCAGCTCTTGCATGTGGTTCAGATGGTATCATGGTTGAAGTCCATCAAAACCCTACTCAAGCACTATCGGATTCCAAACAGCAAATGAATTTATTAGAGTTTGATCATTTTATTAATCATGTTCATGATAAGGATTAAAAAAGATAAAAGAATAAAGGATGTGAGGACTAGCCTTGAAAAAAATAATAGTCATACTATTAGTCATAGTCATGATAATAGGTATTCCCAGTGCAACGATTTCGGCTAATACAATGGATGATGCAAATCATTTAAATACACTAGATGACTTAGTAAAAACAGCAATGGAGAAGTCTCGTACGCCAGGTATTTCTGTGGCCGTTGTATCCAATGAAAATATTGAGATCCGTACTTATGGATACGCAAATAAAAGGACTAAGGAAACAGTAACTCAAGACACATTATTTGAATTAGGTTCTATGAGTAAAGCTTTTACTGGGTTAGGAATTTTGTATTTAGAACAAGAAGGAAAATTAAAGTTAACGGATGATGTTAAGCAGTATATTCCATGGTTAAAATTAAATTACAAGGGTCAATCTAATGGACAAATTATGAGTGGTAAAACACCTATTACCATTGAAAATGTTCTTTATCAAACAACGGGAATACCATCAAAGACATTTGGAAATATTCCAAAGGGAAACACACAAGATATGCTAGAAAAAACAGTAAGGACATTAGTGAATGTTGATTTGGACTTTTATCCAGGAACGCAATTCTCGTACGCAACGATTAATTATGATATTTTAGGTCTTATTATACAGAATATAACCAAACAAAGTTATGAGAGCTTTATAAAAGAAAAAATTTTAGACCCATTAGGGCTTACAAATACTTATGTAAAAGGTTCTACTGCACTAGAAAGTAGCAAGATGTCAAAGGGTTATAAAACACAATTCTTACGGATCAATCAATATAATGCACCAGAGTATCGTGGTAATACACCTGCAGGTTACATTATATCGAATGCTAAAGATATGGCTAGATGGATGAGCATTCAAATGGGTCATGTAGCTATAACAGAAAAATATAAAAAAATTATTGAGAAATCACATATGGGAAATACAAAAGTCCCCTCATCAGGAGACTTTTATTATGGTTCAGGATGGAATGTTCATATAAGAAATAAGGAGATTAATCACGAAGGTTCAAATCCTAACTTTTCATCCATGATTCGTATTAAGGATACGGTAGGGATTTGTGTATTGACTAATTATAATTCTAATGCTCCCTCATACATTGTTAATAATTTTTTTAATACGTTGAATCAAGGAGAAGTAGAAAAGTATAAAAAAAGTATTTACAGGAATATAGACATGATGTTTACAGTGATTTGTATAGGCTCACTTATCTTTGGTATAGCCTTTCTTTGCTTACTTATTATAGCAGTTATTGACATTATAATGAAAAAAAGACAAAAAGAAAAACGAAAAGGCGTCAGAATAGCTGGTGTATCCATTGCAATTCCTATTATGGTATTCTTTGGTTATTGTATATATTTTTTACCCAATATACTTTTGGGAAGACTTCCATGGGAAGTTGTTAGGGTATGGGGTTCAAAAAGCATTGTGTATGGTAGTATATTTGGGTTTGCTGCTGGCATTGTATTTTTATTATACGTACTCGTCACATTTAATTTCCCAAAACCAAGGGAAAAGAATTACTTTGCGCTCATTCCACTTTCTATTATAAACGGTTTAACCAGTGCCCTTATTATTTTTACCATTAATGAATCATTTAATCGTAACCTAGAATACTCAAAGGAACTCTTAATTTATTTTATATTTGCCCTTACTTTTTTTGTCTATACCATAAAATTATTACAAGGGCGCATGATTGTTATTACCAATGAAATAACATATGAAAAACGCATCATCATGATTGATAAAATTGTCCATTCTTCTTTTCAGACAATTGAGAGAATAGGTAGTGCAAGGATATACGCGTGTTTAAATAATGATACACGTGCAATAGCAAAAGTACCAGAAATAATCGTTGGTTTTTCATCCAATATTTTGACCCTTATATTTTGTCTTGCCTACCTTATGTCCAATAGTTCCATTGCCTTTATCTCTTCAGTTTTGGTTATAAGCTTAAGTTGTCTTATTGGTATAATAACAAGCAAACAAGCATCATCATATTGGGAGAAAAATAGGGATATCCAAGATGTATACTTTGGTCAGTTATCTGATTTGGTATATGGTTTTAAGGAGTTGGTGCTGAGTCAACGAAGAAGAGATGATTTTTGGCATGAAATGAAAAAATATTCTCGCCTTACAGCAGAACTATCCAAAAAAGCTGCAGTAAAATTTATGAATTTAGACATATATAACACACTAATGTATAATACTATTTTTGGTGTTGTCGTGTTTGTGTTCCCACTATTCATCATTGGTATTAGCGTGAATGATTTGAGACAAACGTTGTTTATGGTGTTCTATCTAATTGGTCCATTTGGGGCAATAATGACAAATATCCCAAAAATTACGGAAACACGGGTTAATGTAAAGCGTATTAATCAGTTAATTAAGGCGTTAAATGAAACCAGTGAAGGTAATGACGAACCTACTGACGTTTTATCCATAGCAGATCATATGACAATTCAATTTGAACAAGTGGGTTATGAGTATATTATAAAAAATGATATAACGAAAGAAGCGTATAGTGAATTTACCTTAGGTTCTATAGATCTAGATGTGTCAACCAATGAGATAACTTTTATTACGGGTGGTAATGGTAGTGGAAAGTCTACATTAGGAAAATTATTAACGGGTTTATATGCCCCTAAAAATGGGAGAATCCTAATTAACGGAAAAGTATGTACCACGAAAGAATTAAACCAGTGCTTTTCGGCCGTATTTAGCGATTATTATTTGTTTAGGAAGTTATATGGTGTGGATATGAAATCTGAAAGAGACTTTGTGGAAGCGTTATTATCTTTAATGAAGATAGATAATAAAGTTGTTATAGAAGAAAATGGAGCATTTGAATCACAGAATTTATCTACAGGTCAAAAGAAGAGACTTGCTTATATTGTGAGTTGTCTTGATCATAAACCTTTTATCTTATTTGATGAATGGGCGGCAGAACAAGACCCAGAGTTTAGACAATTTTTTTATACAGAACTTTTACCTCAATTAAAAGAAAAGGGGAAAGGTGTTATTGTTATTACACATGATGATAGATTCTTTGATTTAGCTGACAAGATGATAAAACTTGAACGAGGAGTTATTCGAGAATAATATTGGAGGTTGTGATAGAGGCATGACAAACAACATGAATAGCATAGAGGCCAACAAACATAGATTATACCCACTAACTCACCCTCAAAAGAGGATCTGGTATTTAGAAAAGATTTATCCAAACACATCATTACATAATATTGGAGGGACAGTATGTATTCATGGTAAAATAAATTTTCAATTATTGCATAAAGCCATTCATATTTTTATACAGAAAAATGAAGGTTTGCGATTAAAGCTTATAGAAAAAGATGGGAAAGTAGAGCAATACATAGATGACATGGAGGATTATGTATGGGATTTTATGGATTTCTCTCACAGCAAGGATTCCCTTACAGCGTTTAACAAGTGGATACAACTTGAAGCAGGAAAGCCCTTTGAACTAAAAAATACGAGGCTTTTTTATTTTGCATTCTTTAAAATATCTGAAAATAAAGGGGGTTACTTTGTAAAATTTCATCATATCATTGCTGATGGTTGGTCCATGATGATCATGACCAATCACATATATGATGCATATATGAAATTAATACATACAGAACCAATTAGTCATGAAGTGGCATATACCTATTTAGATTATATAAGAAAAGAAAACCAGTATTTTTCCACCAGTAGATTTATGAAGAATCGACTATTTTGGAATAAAAGATTTAACGTTTTGCCCGATACATCCCTTTATACAAGTTCAGATACCATTACAGGTCAAAGAAAAACATATACACTTGATAAGAATATAACCACTAAAATAAAAGATTTTACACAGAAAAATGGTGTTTCCTACAATACATTATTTGCTACCTTGTATCTAATCTATCTATACAAGATAACGGGTAAGAAGGATCTTGTCATAGGTATACCTGTATTTAATAGATCCGGTAAAAAAGAGAAGAAAACATTTGGTATGTTTACGAGTACAATGCCGTTTAGATTTGTCATTGATAACAACCATAGTTTTTACCAGGTTATTGCAAAAGCAAATGAAGAACTAATGGCTTGCTACTATAATCAAAAATATCCATATGATTTGCTTTTACAGGATTTAGAACTTAAGAAAAGAGGATATGATAACCTCTTTAATACATGTATTAATTATTATAATACCAAGCTTCAATTAGAATGGAATGGGTGTCCCATTGAAAATGTTGAGTTTTATAATGGAAATCAGGTGTATTCACTACAACTTATTATTAGGGAATGGACCGACTCAGAATGCTTAACGTTGGATTTCGATTATAAAACAAAGGACTACACAGAAAAAGAGATCGACACGTTATATGCACGTTTATACGATTTATTAAACCAGTTGTTTTTAAAACCACATGATGCAGTTTCTAGACATTCAATGATGCCAACCTCCACCAAGGAAAAGTTGTTGTACGCATTTAACACCACCACAAGAAATTATCCCAAAGATAAAACGATTCATCAATTATTTGAAGAACAAGTTCAAAAAACACCTCAAAATATAGCCATTATCTTTCAGGATAATCAATTAACGTATCAACTATTAAATCATAAATCGAATCAACTAGCAAGATACCTCCTTAAAAAGGGTGTCAAGAAAGAAACAATCATTGGATTGTTGACAACCCATTCCATAGAGAGTGTTATTGGTATTCTGGGTATCTTAAAAGCAGGAGGGGCTTACTTACCTATTGACCCAACTTATCCAATAGAGAGGATAAGTTATATGCTAAAAGATGCAGATAGTCAAATATTGCTTACCAATACAACAAGATTAAGTGAGGATTACTATGAAGGTACCATCATTGATATTAGCAATGATCATATCTATAATGAGGATACTTCTAATATAGAAAGCATGAGTAAATCCAATCAATTAGCTTATGTCATCTATACTTCTGGCTCTACGGGAAAACCAAAGGGTACGATGATTGAACATCAAGCCTTATTAAATTATGTATGGTGGACAAAAAGAATGTATGTTAGCAATGAAGCAGAGATATTTCCACTGTATTCAACGTTAGCATTCGATTTAACAGTTACATCAATCTTTACCCCTTTAATAACTGGCAATAAAATAATCGTCTATAAGGGCAATAGTAACGATAATGTGCATGTGCTCTATAGAATATTGAAGGATAATCAAGCAACCATCATGAAATTGACACCATCCCATTTATCCTTGTTGCATAACATGGAGCTTCAACATTCTTCACTAAGAAAGTTTATTGTAGGCGGGGAAGCATTAAAGGTAAGTTTAGCTAAAAACATCTATGAAAGCTACAATGGAAACATAGAAATATGGAATGAATATGGACCAACTGAAACAGTAGTCGGGTGTATGATTCATAAGTATAATGATGAAAAAGATACATACAGTTCTGTACCAATTGGTAGACCAATTGATAATGTACAAGTCTATATTTTAGACGATAATCTTCATCCCGTTTTAGAAGGTGAAATCGGTGAATTATATGTTTCGGGGGATGGTGTTGCAAGGGGTTATATTAATAATACGTTGTTAACCCGAGAAAGGTTTATTCAAAATCCATATGTGAAGCATTCAAGGATGTATAAAACAGGAGATTTAGCAAGATTTATTGAAGGTGGACACATAGAATATGTAGGCAGAATGGATCAACAAGTAAAAATAAGAGGTCATCGTGTTGAGTTAGGAGAAATAGAAAGATATCTGGAGACGCATATGGGTGTTCAAGAGGCTGTAGTCCATTGTATGGAGGATAATAATACGAAGTATCTCTGTGCTTATATTGTTATAAAAAATAAAACCACCATGACCCAGTTAAAAAGCTTTTTACGAGAAGGGTTGCCAGATTATATGATGCCATTATATTTTATCGAATTGGATCATATACCATTAACCCATAATGGAAAGGTAAATAAAACATTATTGCCTAACCCAGTAGTAAATGATTTGGTACATGTTGAACATGTGGCTTATAGAACTAAAAAAGAAGAGATATTGAGTCATGCCATACGTAAAGTGTTAAACATGAAAGAACTCAGTATAAAACAAAACTTTTATCATATAGGCGGTGACTCTATAAAAGCAATACAAATTGCTTCCATATTAAATGATAAGGGTTATACCATAAAGGTCAAAGATATATTATCTTATCCAATGATTGAAGACATGGCATTATGTATCAAGAAGAACAACATGTTCATTGACCAAAAGCCCAGTGAAGGACGTATTCAACATACACCAATCATATCTTGGTTTTTTGAACAGAAACTTAAAAATAGCAACCATTATGTACAGAGTATATTACTGGAATTAAAACAGGATGTAGATTCTAAACAAGTAGAAATGATGTTTAATAAAATAGTGTACCATCATGATGCATTAAGAATAAATGTGGATGCTACGACAAAAGCGTTATTTTATAATCATCAATATTTGGAACAACATCATCATCTACAAGTGTATGATTTAGTTGGCTTATCAACTAACGAGCAAAGGAATTACATGATACGTGTTGCAGAAGATTTAAAAATGAGTTTTAACATATATAAGGGTATCTTAATAAAAGCTTGCATGTTTAAGCGGGGTCAACATAGTGGAAGATTACTTATTATGGCTCATCATCTGGTGATAGACGGTGTTTCTTGGAGGATTATCATAGATGATATGAATAGGATGATGGAACAAATCCAAAAAAATCAAAAAACAGTACTACCTTCAAAAACACAATCCTATCAAAGTTGGGCAAAACGATTAGAAGAGTATGGTCAAACAGTGACATATGAGGAAATAAAATATTGGCATACTGTACGAGGTAAACATGTGAGTGTCCAATGGGTGAATGACTCAGAATACATAGAAGATAACATGGGTACGCTATCAGCCCAGTTAAGTGTAGAGGACACGACATGTTTATTATTCCAAACGAAAAAAGCCTATAACACCACACCAAAAGAATTACTCATTACAGCATTAGTGCGTACGATTAAACATGTCACAAAACATGAGGATATCGTAATAGAGCTTGAGGGGCATGGGAGAGAGGATATTTTTGATAACATCAATGTAACAAGAACAGTGGGGTGGTTCACAAGTCTCTATCCTTTCTATATTCGGTTAAAGTCAGATGATTTACCAAAGCAGATTAAACATGTAAAAGAAAAGGTAAGAGCAATACCAAACAAAGGAATGGGTTTTGGGGTACTACAGTATATCACAAAGCATCTAAAAGAAGATCCTAAAGAGGTTATACGATTCAATTTCATGGGAAGTTTTATGGAGGAATCCATGGGTACCCATGTAGAGCTTGTAAGTAATCAATTCCATTGGGGTAGTCGTCATACAAACCCATTAACATGTTTGATGGATATCACTTGCTATATGATTAGAGATAAGTTAGATATAGTATTCTCCTATAACAGACATAAAATTAAGGATAGGGTTATGGGAGAATTCGTTAGTCAATATAAGGCGAATATTGAAACGATTATAGCACATTGTTGTACGAGGAAGGTTATTGAGTTTACACCATCTGATTTCGACACAGTGGAGCTATCGCAAGATGAATTAGATAATATGTTTACATGATGAGCAAACCATCCCATTAAAGTAGGAGAATAAAAAATATGTATTATTTTAGTATACCAAGTGATTTTAATATTCAAACCTTAAAGAAAATAGAGGCTATAAATTCTAAGTCCAGGAAATTTAATGTTTCTGAGGTTTATGGGCAAATAACAGAGGGAGAGTTTATCAGTTCAGGAAGAATGGTTTCAATGCTACCACAAATGTCATTAGCCAGTCTTAAGAACTACATGATGTATTGTAAGAAGTATAATATTAATTTTAACTATGTGTTTAACCCATCATGTATGGGTAATAAGGAATTCTGTAAAGAGAATCAGAAGAAAATCAAGGCATTTATATGTACATTATACGATATGGGAATTAATTCTTTCACTATAGCCATGCCCTCTATTATAGAATTAATCAATGGTTTAGGATTAGATATCAACATTAAAGCATCTGCAATATGTGAAATTGATTCACCCAGTAAAGCCCTATTTTATAAAAAATTAGGTGCAAAAAGAATGGTTGTGGAACCGGACATGACAAGGGATTTTAAAACCATTAAAAACATGTGTCATGTTTTTGGAAGAGGCGTAGAAATAATCGTCAATAATGTATGTGTTAAACATTGTGCATATAAGAAATTTCATTATAATCATGAAGCTCATTGTCATGAAAGTAGTATTAAACAAGATATTAATAATTATTATTTTCATAGATGTTCCATGCAAAAAGCAAGTGCAATTCACAATGTACTAAGGCTTAATTGGATACGTCCCGAAGATTTGAAATATTATTATGCATCAGGAATTGAATGTTTTAAGATACAAGGACGACATAATTCAGATGGTGATAACTTGTTAAAAACCATTCAGCATTATTTTGATGAGGATTATGAAGGGGATCTTATGGCATTAATAACATTATTTTCTCCTTATAATGCTTTTCAACTAAAGGTAAATAATAAAAAGTTAGATGGCTATATAGAAAAATTTTATAACCATCCAAGTTTTTGCAATGATATTTGTGAGCGGTGCCATTACTGTTTGGATTATGCCCATAAGTGTATGGATATTGAGAAAGCACTCGAAACCAATCAAAAGACAATTAATTTTTATACACAATATGATGAGTACTCAATGAAACCATGCGTTAACGAAGGAGAATAAAATGGATAAGAAGTCTGACGATCTTACCATAGGGAATGTGGAGGATATACTTGCTTTAACCCCGTTGCAAAAAAATATGTTATACTCCTTTTTACTCGATGAAAGCGCTAATAAATACTATGAGCAATGGCGGTATAAAATCAAAGGTGATATCATCTTACATCATATAATACAAGCGTGGCAATATGTCATAAATAATAATGAAATGCTTCGCTGTATTATAAGATGGCGAGGTTTTAGAAAACCTATTCAGATGATATTAAAGGAAAAAGATGTACATATTGATGTTCATAATCTAAAAAAGGTGGATAGTCATGTGGTACAGTATGAAGCAGATAAAATAGCATTAAAGGAATGGGAGCAAAAGGTTGATCTTCAAAAGAATCCTTTTAGGATAACATTAACTTTATTGTCAGAACAAGAGTGGGAGATGATTATCACATCCCATCATATGATATTAGATGGTTGGAGCAATGCTAATCTTTTACGTGAACTATTTTCATATTATGATGCCATCTGCTCCGAGAAGGCAATCACACTAAGCAAAAAAACACCATTCAAAGCTTACATCAAACAACAACAAAGTCAACATAAGACCCAGAATACCATTGATTATTGGACAAACATGTTTAGGGATTATCCACAACAATCTAAGTTCGTCAAGGAATATGGTCTATCTAAAAAAATAGAATCAAGTATTGAGGTGCTGCATATATCAGAGGATAATACCAATGCTATCCATACCTTCTGTAAATTACACAATATAACAATGTCCGTGTTATGGTATGCAGCATGGGCAATTTTAATGCATAAGTATTATCATCAATCAGATGTGGTGTTTGGCGTTACATTATCGGGAAGGAATATGGATTTAAAAGGCATTCAAGAAATGGTCGGTCTTTTTATAAGAACCTTACCTTTTAGACTATGCATTAAGCCATCTACAGAAATTATGCATATTTTAAAAGACACGAATCGATTGACTATGGATATGGAGGCTCATAAAGATGTTGAGTTGACAGACTTAATGCATATATTTCCCTATGCTATGAAGTCCATCATGAATACCATAATCGTGATTCAAAATTATCCTATTGGAAAACTTTTACACAACAAACAACGTCATATACAATTATACTCGTCCTTTTACGAAATTGATTCAGATATTACTGTTGGGATAAAAGCATTTGGTACATGTACAGATATTGAGATTGCCTATAATCAAGATGTTTTCCAAGATGATTTTATGCAACAACTATTAAGGGATTATTATAGCATCATGATGCAATTGGTTCATGCCAAATATATAGAGCGATTAACAACTGACAACATAAGGATTCATCATAAAAAAACCATCAAGAGAGAGAAAACATCCAATACTAAGCAGGTATTTGATAACCTAGATTTCAAATTTTAATATTGGCGAGGTAATGATATGAAATACTTTAGTGTTCCATCAGACTTTAAAAAAGAAACGATTGATAAGTATGATGCATTCAATGAGAAGTTTATAGGTAATAGAATTATTGAAACCTATGGACAGCTATCACATTCTGACCTAGGGTCAGGAAGAGCAGGGGATCATATACCAATAGTCAGCAAAAAAAATATGGCTAAATATATTGATTATTCTTTGAAGAAGAAGATTAAATTTAATTATACACTTAATTCAACCTGTTTAAGTAATCAGGAATTCAGTAATAGGGGAGCATTACATCTATTAAAATTTATTGAAGAATTATATGAGATGGGTATTGACACAATGACCGTTGCATTACCATCTTTAATGGAGCTGGTAAAAACATCCAAGTATCCAATTAAAATAAAGGCATCGACAGTTTGTCATATAACCAACGCCGATAAGGCTTTATCCTATAAGAAACTTGGGGTGGATAGAATTGTAGTCGATGAAAGTGCAAATCGGGATTTTGGAGCCTTAAAAAGTATTCGCAATACGTTTGGTGATAAAGTAGAATTAATCGTTAATGTCATATGTTATAAAAACTGCATCTATCGAATGTTTCATCATAACCAGATGTCACATGATATATCTTCAAATGAAAAGAGTGTAACGTATTACTCACATAGATGTATGATGAAAAGATGTGAAAAACCCTCGAATTTGTTGCGTATGAACTTTATAAGACCAGAGGATTTACAGCATTATGTAGGTATTGGTATCAGGTATTTCAAATTACAGGGTCGTCAAGCTGTTCAGAATGGGGATATTGTTGAGAGCGTTAAAAGATATATTTTAGAAGATTATAAAGGGAATTTACTGGATTTGCTCAATTGCTTTTCTCAAACAAATGCTTTCAATGTTTACTTGGATAATAAAAAACTAAAGGACTTTCTTCTACCTTTTGTTAAGAAGATAGGATTCTGTACAAATGATTGTAATACATGTAAATACTGTGAGGATTTTATTAAACAATGTGTGGATATAGATGACACAAAAAGAATACATGAAGCGGCCCAGATATTTTACGAGAATTTTGATCAATATACGGCCAATATTAAAAAACTGTCCAAAGAAATAGGTGATAAAAGTGGCTAATGGTAAACAAGCTAGCTCAACAGATAAAAGTAGCACGAGAGAAGTATTCGTATTGGATAATGCATTGGTGAAGCATATAGTTGATATTACCAACAAGGAAGGGTTTTTAACCTATTGCTTTTTGACTTCAATTGTTATAAGTGTATTCTATAAAATAACGGGAAATGACAAAGTGGTTATTTCAGCACCTCCCCTAAAACAAAGTAATGATAATGACCATTACCAGAATACTGCTGATGTAATCAATAAGATAAACCCTACTACTAGTTATAGGGATTTTCTTGAAACCGTCAAACATAACATGATAGAAGCATATCAAGATCCTGATCAGTCAAAAATAGATTCTGAAGCATATGGTATACAGCATGTATCCGTTGGCTTAACCTCGATTCATCAAGTAAATGAGATGCGTAAAAAGAAGAGTCAGCTTAATGTGATCACCATCATATTTTCTAATTATGATGACCATAACATGATATTTGATTATGATAATCGGTATGTCCATGGGAGCTATATTCGTGGTTTTTATCAATCTTTTATAAATATATGTCATCAAGTCATGAACAATAAAAATATTGAAATGGGTAAGTTATTACTTGTTAACGAAGAACAAAAAAAAGAGATACTAGCCTTTTCTAAAGGCCCACGAGCATGTCTGGATGATGAAATAACAATACCTGACATATTGAAAAGGGTTGTGGATAAAAGATCCGATAAAATAGCCATTATGACAACAGTAAATTATCAAGCAATATGCGAATTACTGGAAAACCCCCACAACACAGTCTCTGAAAAAAAAGAGATGCTGACATACGTATTTAAGCAACATGAACATGCGTTTAGAAAAGATATGTCTGATGGAAAGTTTTTTCTAAAATCCAAGATGAATATCTGTTTAGTGTTCAATGATTCGGCAAACAAAGTATGTGATTTATGTACAAGTAGTGGTAGTGTGTTTGCTCTTCATCACCATATTGGAGAGGATTACAAAAAGTGTGAGATAAGTGTCGTAAGTGTTGAAGAGTCTAACCTGTATCCGACACAAGATATTAATATGAAGATAACCATTGATTGTAGTCGTATCAATGGACTTATTTATTTTATCAAAATATTGTATAAGTACGGTATTATAGATTTTAACGGGATACATTATGGTGTCACCCCAATGGATGATAGTGAATTTGAAGAAGAACGGGTGTATAAAAAAGAGGAAATAGGCACAACGAATAATCCGTTATTTGAAAAGCATACAGATCAAAATCGAGACATTGTTCTACTTGGAGATAAACCTGGAACAGCAGGCGTTGGGTTATTATACTTAACGTCATTTTTAATAAGAAACGGCATAAAAGCCTGTTGCCATTTTGTAAATACAGCTTGGGATTATAAGTCTTTAGTGAAAGACATAACAGAAATCATTAAGAACACCAATCCTAGAATTATGGGTATTAGTATGAAATGGTTTCCTCATATGGAGAGAGTTTATGAAATAGCAAGAATCATAAAAAATCATAATAAAGACATTATTGTATGTGTTGGAGGTGATACTGCTTCGTATTTTTGCCATGAGGTAATAAAGAATAATCATATTGATTATGTTATTCGTGGCGATGGGGAACTACCACTACTCCATTTATGTAAGGGGAGTCAGGATATACCCAATGTAATCTATAAAAAGGGTAATGATGTGGTCAACAAACCGATAACGTATGTACAAAGTAAAGAAAATATCGATCAACACATGGCGTTAGAACCGATTACGGATCTTGTCACGTCTACAGATTCTATTGTATATACGAACTTATATATACCTACACATAGAGGATGTCGGTTCACATGTATTCAATGTGGGGGTTCTCAATCCGTACAACGCGATATATTTTGTAGACAACAAACATCATGTTGGAGGGATCCATACAAGGTAAGGCAAGATATTATTCATCTGCGAGAATATGTATCCACCTATATGTTCAGTTTTGATTATGGGCATGAACATTATTATGATTATTGTAAAAGCATGTGGAAAGGCATTGATTTGTCCAACCATCAATGCGCTTTTTTTAGTTTAGATGTTGTGTCAGAAGAATTAATTGATTTGTTATGTCACACATTTAAATACGTTAGACTCAATATTGACATCTGTAGCTTATCACAGAACCATAGAAAAAAGCTAGCCAATAATGGGTTAACGAGGCCTCAACTAACAGATGATCACATCTGTGAGTTTCTTCATGCCTGTGATAAATATGCTAATTGCCACGTGGATATGTATATGATTTCTGGAATGCCACTTTATGAAGATAGTGATATGGTGGCAGATAAGAAGTTTCTAACCACGTTATTAGGAAAATATAGATGTATCAATGATCTACAATGGGGGCATTTACATGCACAACCAGGTGCTTGTATTGTAGATGATGTTCATAAATATGCAATGGAATCCGAAGCAATTACTTATGACGATTTCCTGGGATTTAGTAAGCAAAACATGTATGGAAAAAGAAGTTATCCATCCTTAATGCATTATAATTATCCACTTATCAACTATAAGGATCAGCAATTTAATAAGGATATCAGACAACACTTTCTTGAGATGAGCTATGAAATTAAAAAGTATCATCAACAAAATAGATATAGGCAAATAAAATATGGGTTTATTACTTATGGCGAACTTGATAAGCTATCTAATATCATCGCATTTGAGCTTATTCAAAATGATGCAGGTAAAGGAGATGCCGTTATCTTGTTGGTGAAGGATAGAATTAAACTGGCAGCTTCCATGATTGCTGTAGCAAAATTAGGGTGTATATATGTACCTGTTGATTATCATATACCTAAGGATAGAATCAGACAAATTCGATATAATTGCAAAGCTCAAGTGATGATAACAGATGTGGATGATGGTGAGAAGGTATGGGACTGTCATTATGTTGATGTAAGAAAAATGGATCAAGAAGTACAGACTATGGAAATTGGTCAGTCTAGCATAAACAACACCTTATATATTATCTATACATCGGGTTCAACAGGTCATCCAAAGGGCGTTCCAATTAAACAAGGTGGCGTTATTAATTATACTAAATGGAGAATAAATCAATACCATATTACAGATAGGGATAGGGGCATACAGCTATTATCTGAATCATTTGATGGCTTTGTTTCTAATTTTTATACAAGCCTCTTCAGTGGCTCAAGTCTTGTCATGCCATCTCATCATCACATGAAGGACTATGTGGCTATTCAGAACATCATCAAAGAAAAACAGATAACCCATACAAGTCTCGTACCAAGTATGTATGGTTTACTCTTAACCCATGCAGGACAAAAGCTAGAGTCATTGAGATTGGTTGTGTTAGCTGGAGAAAAAACCAAGGCAGAAACGATTAAGATAAGTCAAACATATCATGAGCATATTCAACTCATTAACGAGTATGGACCCACAGAAAATACAGTCGCAACAACAGCACATGTGCAACTATCAGCAGAAGACCCGGATATAATAGGTAGGCCAATAGCCAATACAAAATTGTATATTCTTAATCATGATAATAACTTAATGCCTATAGGTATTGCTGGTGAGATAGGTATTGCTGGTGTTGGCTTATTTAATGGTTATATCCATCAAGATGAACGCAACGAAGAAAAATTACTTAAAAACCCTTTTGAAAAAAATGACGTTATCTACAAAACTGGGGATATTGGTGAATGGCTAGAGAATGGAAATATTCGTTTCTTGGGGAGAGAAGGCAGACAAATTAAACATAGAGGTGTCCGAATGGAATTAGATGACATAGAGCAGAATATTCAATGTTGTCATGGGATTATAGCATGTGCGGTTATTGTGAAAGGAGATGAAGAATCTCAGGATGTTGTTGCATATATAACGGCTACATCAGGCTTTGAAATGGATGGTTTTTTAAAAGAACTTGGGGATAAACTTCCCAAACAGCTTATGCCAGACAATGTCATTTTATTGGATCACTTACCTATATCCTATACAGGAAAGATAGATTATGACCGTCTCCATAAAATGAAGGATGAGAGTAAGTCCACTAAGCAATGTACACATAATATAGGAGAAACAGAAGCAATCATTCTAGATTTATGGAAAAAGATATTATCAAAAGACCACATTGGAGTGGAGGATAGTTTTTTTGATAGCGGTGGAAACTCACTATTACTCATGGACTTATATATGGAGCTTAGTCGTCTTTATCCCTTAAAAGTCACCGTAACGGATTTGTTTGCACATCCAACTATTTCGAAAATGGCAAGATTAATTGATGTTGGTTAACATGTCATTATCTTGGTGGATATACGAGATGTAATAAGGTATGGAAATATAAAGTAGGGAGGAAAAAGCAATGAAAATATTGGGAATAGGCGGATCGGACCATGATTTATCCAGCTGTTTACTGAAAGATGATGACATATTAATTACAATAGAAGAAGAAAGACTTTCTAAAGAAAAGCACGGAAGCGGGGTTAGATCATGTACTTTGAATTCTGTGGATTATTGCCTCAATGAATACAATTATAACTATGAAGATATGGATATGATCATTACCAGTGATTTATTTTTTCCAAGATTAAATAGTAGAAAACCCTTTATTGACAAAATGATTAAAATAAATCACCATCTTGCACATAATGCATGTGCTTATTATTTATCGGGATATGATGAGGCAGCTCTTTTGACCATTGATGGAAATGGGAGTATTTTTGCATTTGAATCTTCAGAAACGGTTACATTGGGATATGCTAATGGAAAAACATTAAGCACAATAGACAAAGCTTATGGAGCAGCTGGTGTTGGTTCGATAGATAATACATCAGCTAATGAAAATTCACTAGGACGTTTCTACTCCTTTTTTAATACAGTATGTGGTTTTGGATTTCGTGATTCCGGTAAGTTAATGGGGTTATCATCATATGGTGAAGGCAATTATGTTAATGAAATGAGAAAATTTGCAAAGGTAGAAGTGGATTCAAAGTCTCATTTGAATATACAAATTGACTTAAAATCCAGTGGATTAAAAGATTTTCTAAAATACGTATTTCTCAAAAAGACAGAAGAAGAGAAATTTAAAGTTAAAGCAGATATCGCATATTCTGCACAATACCTGCTAGAAGAATTTATTTTTATTATTATGAACCATTTATATGAAAAAACAAAGTGTAAAAAGTTATGTTATTCTGGAGGTGTTGCTTATAATAGTGTAATAAATGGGAAAATCCTTAAAAATACTCCTTTTGAGCAAGTATTTATACCACCAGCAGCAGGTGATTCAGGAATTGCTATAGGAGCAGCACTATATGGTTACTATCATATATTAGATAATCCACTTAAAAAAAGAAAACAGTTAAAACATGCCTACACAGGTAGAACCTATAATGAAGATAATATTCTTCATGCTTTTAAAAAGTTCAAGGATTTCATTACATACGAAAAATTAGGAAAAGAAAAAGTACTAGAGATAGCAGCCTCTTGTCTTAAAAAAGGGAGGATTATTGGATGGTTTCAAGGAAAATCTGAAATCGGACCACGTGCTTTAGGTAACAGAAGCATTCTAGCTGACCCTAGAAGGAAAGATATGAAGGATATCATTAATTCAAAGGTTAAATTTAGGGAAAGTTTTCGACCATTTGCCCCAGTTATATTAAGAGAAAAGGTGAATGAATATTTTAAAACAGATTTTCCAGACAACCCATTTATGCTCTATGTAAGTGAAGTTCAGGAAGATAAGAAAGAGATAATTCCTGCTGTCACCCATGTGGATGGCACCGCACGTTTACAGACAATAGATGACATGACCAATGAAATGTACTATAAGTTAATACAGAAGTTCTATGAACTGACACATGTGCCAGTATTACTGAATACATCATTTAATACCAAAGGTAAGCCTATTGTCGAATCACCTTACGATGCTATAGAATGCTATTTGGATTGTGACATGGATGATTTATTTATCGGTGATTATCAAGTAACAAAGATTAAGAATTAAGCTTAGATATTTGCATGATAATGATTTAATAGTAAAGGAGAAGGATAATATGGATTCATTCGTTAATATATTAAGTTCTAATGACAAGGTAACAAGCACTGGTGATGTGCCTTCGGGATATAATAAACGAATTTTTGTACCCGCATATAGTTGGAATGAAAAACATTATTACTATTTAATAGACACAGAAAATAAAGCCGTCAAACGATGGGTCGTTGATATTCATACTGCAAAAACGAAGCTAAAAACATATATGAAAGAAAATCATCATTATACGTGGCGCAATAAATTATTAGATGCACTGGAATTTTCTTTTGTACCTCACTCATCCATCTATCATCATGGCAAAATATATGTTAGTTCAGTTAATAGCTATTATATGATAGTTCTTGATGCAGAGCATAACACCTATGATATTATTTTGGACAATGAGATGAAAATGATATCATCAACGAATGTAATCATGGATGATCATATTATTTATGTAAGATACAGTGCAAAAAATAGAGTAGATAATGTTCAGCATGGCGTACCATTACAAGCTGAAACAGTCCGTTATAACTTGAATGATAAAACATATACAGTAATCAATAGGTTCGAATGCAATAATATTGTTCATAGTGTATCCATCACACCGGATAACAAATATATCATATCTGTTGCCACAACATCAGATCCTTATGTGGCGTTTACAGAAAATCCAAAGGCAATGTATCAAGATAAGCCATATATGCGGAAGATGCTTGAGAAAGGATTAAAAGAATCTCAGATTCATATCTATGATATTGAAAAGAACACATTTAAAGTCATTGAGTTAAATAATACACCAGCACATATTGAGCATGATTTACATGACCCAAGCTTATGCTATATATCCTCACATAGTCTAGGTGTTAATCAGATTGATGGTTTTATCTATAGCTTTGGCAAATCCAGTATTAACAAACTCAAATTACAGGAAGAATCAATAATTACGGATACATACGAATCAATGGATTTTCTTAGAATTCCTTCTCATAAGTTGTTTACCTATAATAATAGAAAATTGATTGCAGCAACCGTCTTCCCACAACAGATTCATATCATTGATTATCATACCATGGAAATTTACAAAAAAATATATCTGGATAAGGCCATTGAACCAGTCGATTTTTCAGATGGCCCTTTTAAATACCCAAGAGCAGACAAAACACCTTTTTCAGTACATCCTATTAGCGAATCACCCTACATGTATTTTGTTGGAGGAAAATCCATCAAGCTATATAATCAAGAAACAGATAAAACAGAGTGCGTTATTCATTACAACAAAAATAATGATCCAATTGCTGTTCTCGGGCATTCTGTCATTTGGTGATAGGATTCTATTGTACGTTGTTAAATGATTAATTAAAAATGAAAATTATTGATGTAAATGGAGGAGAAAAAATGGATAAAAGTAATCGTGCAATGCTGAGCAAACTCACAGAAATTTGCAAGGAGAATTTAGGTATTAATGACACATTAATCATGGAAAAAAGTTTAGCATCCTATATTAATAATTCAATTGATTTTATCAAAATTGTGGTTGCAGTTGAAACAGAATATAACATTGAGTTTACGGATGACGAACTTGAAACAGATAATTTTGAAACAGTCAAAGATTTAATTGAATTCATACAAAACAAATTATGATATAGTTTTTATCATGGCATTGAATACCCACGAAGGGTGTTGTCAGGAGGAAATATGAGTAATAAATCAAAAATAACCGTAAAAACATTAGAAGAAAAAAATCATAGTAGATTTTATTTTACAGTAGACCTCATGGATGTAGTGGACGACCATGCTATTGAAAAGATATATAAAAATCTGTGTCAAGTTATCAATAAAAATGGACTCAAAATAGTGTATGAAAAATGTTTTGGTAATATTGAATTTAAAGAGAAATGGATGAATTTGCGTAATAAGACATTGGCAGTATATGAAATTGACATGGCACCTCTACTTTATGTAGAGGGAGCATCCGTTCATAATGCGCCAATGTCTGGTATTCAGATCTATGCGATATCGGATCATGCCAAGATGACACTTCATTACATCCATAATGGAGAGGGCCATCTAATAGGTACTGAGATGGCTAGTGATGATATGAGGATTTTGCATCTACTTGAAAATACAGGATTTGAAGGAGATAAAGAAAGTGAGTACAAAAATATACTTGAAAGCTTTGAAACCACCATCTTAAAACATCATTTTGCATGTACAGATATCGTTAGGACATGGATATACCTCTACGATATTAATAGCTATTACGAAATATTTAATAAAGCAAGAAGAGATTTTTTTACAAAAGTAGGCATTAACTATTCAGCTGATTCCAATAACCTACCTGCCAGCACATGTATAGAAGGATTTGGACAAAATCAAGAAAGTTGTATGCACGTCTATTGTATTGATAAACGTCATTCCCATGTGAGCATTAATAGGGTATACAACACCTATCAGAATGAGGCTTCAGGTGATGATTATATCTTTAAATCAACTTTTTCAAGGGGGATGGTTATAACCTATGATGATCTTGTAGAACTACAGATTTCAGGTACTGCCAGTATTAATCAACACGGTGATACAATATATAGGAATAACCCATATAAGCAAATAACATATACCATAGAAAATATTGAGAATATATTAGAAAGTGTTAAGATGAATTTCTCTGATCTATGTCATGTGACATGTTTTTTCAAAGACCAACGATACTATGCTATGTATAAAAGTATAATAGAAGAAAAGAACATTGACAACTTACCTTGTACTTGTGTAGTAGGTCATGTTTGTCGGGAAGACTTGTTATTTGAATTTGATGGTATAGCAGTAAAAAAAGTAAGATGTAAGGATAAATAAAGCGAGCTGCATAGATAGGAGGAAATATGCGTAAATACAGAGGAGTGGTTTTTTTAGGAAAATGCAACCTGAATTGTTGGTATTGTGATAAACCCCATTATACGGTTGACGAGGAAAAAGTCATAGGATCACTAAAAAAAATATTGAATAGATTTGATAAAAATGAAGTAGCTATGAGAGTTGAATGTCGAGGTGAAATCACGCTATATCAACGCATAATCAATTACTTAGAAAATAAAGCAAAAGAAGGATATTGTATCGAAATATTATCCAATGGATTGTTATTAGCCAATGTACTAGAAGAACATACCAACATTCACTGTGTGGTATCATTGGATGGGCATAATAAGCGTATGAATCAATTTCGGAAATTGAATCAACAACAAGTAGATACTATCCTTGATAATATTTTCCGATACAAGGCAGAGATTCAAAGTGTAATCCTTGGACAAACCACAGATGAAATTAATGAATTTATTCAATACTTAATAGATAGGGATTTTAATACCAGATTGCATCTGTTTCCATGTAGCATTAAAGGAAAACTTATATCAAAATCTCTTGATTATCAAGCACTTAAACAAGCAGACTTCTTGCCGCCTAAGGAATACTTTTACAGATGGCAATACATATTAGAAAATCAGAAGCGAGATTTTGTATGTGATTTCTTTAAGAATGGCTATACCTATTATATCTATAACAATACCATAGAGATGATGAAATGTGATGGTACTCCCAATTGTCATGACTTTAGAGTACCTTTTGGTGAAGAACAACATTATAAGGAATACCCATGTGGGACATGTATTAATCACAATGAATACAATAATAGTCGTTCATTTATTAATACGTCAGGAGAGTGATTATGAGGATATTGCATTTTGTTCAGTCCATATCCGATATACATGGTTCTTTTTTTTATCTAAAAAAGCAACATGCCTTATTGAATCAATATGGTATTGAACAGTATTACTTATCTTATGAAAAAAATCAGGTAGATTATAAAAATGAACTTGAAAGTATTTCAGACTACATCTATTTATTGGACAATCATACAATAAGTGATTTACTACATAAAACCATAAAACCAGATATAATACATTTCGATGATGTGTATAGCAGTTATATTATTAATAAATCCAACAAACATCAATATTTCTATGAGCTGTGTAAGGATATGATTACAGTTAGAACAGTACATGACTATAGTTCCTTAGTCTGCCCTAAATTCTTAACACAGGGAGAAAAAACCTATTGTGATAAACCCATTAATAAAGCATGTCTATCAAAAAAATGTATCCACATAGATGACTATGAGATGTACAAGGCTTATCTCAATTCATTAAAGCGTTATGACGGGCTGTTTTACTTTTCCAATAATATATATTCCATTATGCGTGATATGACAATAGACGAAACAAAGTTATTCAAATTGCCACCATTAATCAGTCGTCCTCATACCTATTCTTATGTATCGGATAAGGTCATATTATTTGCTGGACGATTAGTTCCACAAAAAGGGATAGCCTATCTATTAAAAGCTATGGCTCGAATGAATCTAAGAGATTGGAAATTAATCATTGCAGGTACGTGTGATAAGTCATACTTTAGAAAGCTTATGAGTCTGGCAAATACATTGGAGATACAACATAATGTCCGTTTTGTCGGACATTTACCTCAACAAGAATTATTTCAATACTTATCAAAAGTAAGAGTGATGGCTTTCCCATCTATTGGTCATGAAACATATGGTTTTTCTGGTGCAGAGGCCATTGCTTATGGTGTACCTGTCATAGCATTTGACATAGAAGGTATTGATGAATGGCTCATAGAAGGTATAACAGGTATGAAAGTACCGATAAAAGATATTGATGCTTATGCCCAAGCAATGGAATCGCTTTTAACAGATGATATGATTTACAAGCAATATAGAGAAAATTGTATTCAGTGGAGTGGGCAACTACAGCTAGAAGAACAAACAAAAATCCTATATAGTCATTATGTTAATATTTATAACAAATCAAAGAAAAATTAGATTTTGAGGGTGTTAAGGATGCATAGCAAAATTATCAGTGAAGATATCATAAATGCATATGTTCATGTGAACAATCGTGTGAAGTGCTTGTTGAAGCCAGAAGGTAAGAGAATATTAGTTATTGCACCTCATCCAGATGATGAAGTTCTAGGTTGCGGTGGGACAATATGCAAGCATTTAGATGAAGGTGATTTTGTGTCAATCGTCTATCTTACAAACGGAGAAAAAGGTGGTACAAGTCATGAACATATGGTTTCAGAACAGCGTTATCACGAAGCACTTAAAGTTCTAGCAGAATGGAAAATAGAAAAATATTATTTTTTGGATTTAGGTGATCAAAACATTATCATTACCAGTGAAAGCGTAGCCTTGCTAAGAAACATTATACATCAAAATAGGATAGATTTAATATATGTTCCACATATAATGGATAGCCATTTAGATCATTTTACCGCTAATATTATCTTAGCTAATGCGTTAATTGATTGGAAGACGATAGATAGAAGTATTTGTAGCTATGAGGTGTGGTCACCCCTTGATGCAAATATCCTTATTAATATATCGAATCATATAAAACAAAAACAAGCTTTACTTAATATCTATCAATCACAGATGAAACATTTTGACTTTTGGGCGTTGTCAAGAAATCTTACTGCCTACAGGGCATTAGCTAGTGTAAGAGTAGATGGAGGTTACATAAAAACGGTGATAAAAGAAAGAAAAATAAGGGATATAAAAGGGCTTCAAACCATATTCCCATGGAAACACGTAGAAGCTTTTACATGTTATACGACGGAGGATTACTGTCGATATGTTTTCAAGGATTTCCCTGATTTAAGACTGCCAGATAGTCAATAGATGATGAATAATAAGAATAATCATGGATAGGAGATAGCATCATATGAATAAGAACTCTGATAAGAGTCACTACTGGCTTCATGACCAGGTGACTGACATAACATTTATGTCACTATATCAAAAGAAAGGGGCTTCCAATCATTCTATTGTAAATCGGTTATATTTAAATGTACCTGACACAATTCAAAAAGAATTATTTGCCATTGCCAAGTCCGATCATGCCATATTTCTTATCATGCTAACGGTAATGAGCTATGTTTTATATTATCATACCACATATAATGATTTTATTGTTTGTGTACCAGCGTTAAAAGGCGATAAAAAACATACGCTTTTACCTGTTAGAACGATAGTCGACCCATCAAAATCATTTAAGGATATAATATTAGGTAATAAACGAGCAACAGAAGAGGCTTATGCATATACAGATGATTCTATTGATGATAAGTTACAGTTAACATATAATAAGTTTTTATCCAATGAGATTACAGTATCCTATAAAGGTATTCATAATAAAATAGAAGTCACGTATGGAAATCCTTCTTTTCTATTTTATGTATCAAAAGAAAACCTTAAATGTGCCATTACCTATGATGCATCCGTTAACAAGCATGTTTTAACATTATTATGGCGAATGATGAAAGATTGCTTAATACAATTTTTGAATCAACCAGAGATTAAAATATATCAATTAGATGAATACTTTAAGAATCATGGATATGAATCCCACAAGCTACGAAGGGCTATTACAACCCATACATATAGGCACATGGAAGTCATTGTGGCAGAGAAGATTAATCAAATACTTGCATCAAATCATAACAAAATAGATGAGCTATTTTACCAACGTATAACAGAAGAATTATTACAATATGTACACAATTCCATTGATTTAGCAGTGGTTCTGGCTAAAATAAATGAAAAATTGAAAGGAACATAAACATTGAATAATATAAAACTTCATGGATAAACGGATAAGGAAAGGATGTTAACATTATTAGATATACCATTGATAAAAACTTGGCACCTCAAACGGGATATAATTGTCTGTTTAGTAATCTATGCGACTTATCAAAGTTTTATGGATGTGCATTAAAAGAATATGAAATCTTTTTCTTAGCAAATGGCTTATTTTGCTATTACGTGAATGAAAAAGATAGACAAACAAAGGAAATTCATAAAAACATAATCATTAATGATTATCAATCCATTGTAAAGAATTATGCTAAGGAAATTAATGTTCAAGTGATTGTAAAAGAAAACACAAAAGCCCTCACGTACCTTATTGGGTTGAAAGAAGCTATTTGTAAAGATAATCCAGTTATTATCTTGATTAATTCAAAGTGTTTAACCTATCAAACACCACCTGCCTATTTGACAGAGGTTGATGCCATGCATGCAGTCATTGTCTATGGGTTCGACGATGAGAAAAAAGAGATATATCTCTATGATTCTTATGTCTATGATCAGATGCAAAACCCCATACCCTATTATACGGTCAAATTATCATACAATGTATTTTTAGAAAATGTTTATTTGTACTCTAGGTTTGATTTTAGTCATTATAAAAAATTAGATAAGACATACAAGGCAAACAGAGTATTATCCCGATTGCACTGTTTTATTAAGGATAATAGCCATAAGGGATTGACAAAAGGAATAGAGGCATTCAGAAATTGCATTATGGATATAAAGTTGTTAAAAGGGATTAATCGTGAGGAAGCCAAGAAAGAATTCAATGAATTATTTTATCTTTTTAAGGTTCAATTTTCATTTGTCAATCATTATATTCTTGAATATATGCATGATAGTGATATGGAGGATACATTAAAAAAAATGATCATCAATAGAATAAAAATCTTAATTAAGGATTGGGATAAATATTTGATGAAAATGTTAGTTGGGTCGTATATGGATAATAATCGGGTGATAGATCGAATAATTGAAAGTGGATTACAATTGGCAAACAAGCAACAAGATTTAATAACTGAAGTCATAGGTAGCCAATATGAGAGGATAAATAGATGAGGTGAATGTGATGAATGAACCCTATAGGTTGATGATAATTAGTTGTCTCAAACATGCAGTAAGTACGCCTAATTTGAACGATAATAATCAAGAATTTTCAATGGGTGTTATCAAACCCTATAAAGAAATGGAAGTTCTCCTTGACAATCTAGACAGAAATAATAATAGGCACGCACAAGACAAAGCAATAAAGGCATTAAAGCTATTACAACGCATAATGGATACTAAAAAGATAACCGTAGACGAAAAAACACTAAGATTTTATGAAATAATAGATGCCATCAAGAATAATGAAGTATACAAATATATGAAAAATGCTGTTGAGGAAATACTTCAATTAAGAACTGTCAGGTAGGGGGTGGGATAGAAACATGGATATAGCCGTCATAGGAATAGCATTAAGACTTTCTGATATTGAAAAAGTAGATGATTTTTGGAAAGGACTAAAAAAGGGTAGAGATTTCATTAAGGCAATACCAAATAACAGAAAAAAAGATGTAGAAGAATACTTACAGTATGTTGATGGAAATATAGAAAAGCTTAATTGGGAGAATGGAACTTATTTAGAGCATATCGATTATTTTGACAATGAATTTTTTGATATGCCACCTAAAGATGCTCAGTATATGGACCCTAATCAAAGATTATTTTTAGAAACGGCATGGCATGTTATTGAAGATGCGGGTTATAGCATGAAAGCAATTAGAGGTACCCATACAGGCGTATTTGTTGGCTATGTCAGTGAAAGTGATTATCGACATATGATTATGGCGATGAATCCTTCTTTTGCTTCTATTGCAGTACCAGGAAATTGTCCGCCTTTAATTGGTGGAAGGATTTCACACATACTGGATTTAACAGGACCCAATATGCTTATTAATACAGTGTGTTCATCATCTTTGGTGGCTATCCATCAGGCTTGTGAGTCCATTAAGAATGAGGAATGCCATATGGCCATTGCAGGTGGTATACAATTACATGTTTTACCGTATAGGAAGATAAAAGTAGGTGTGGAATCCTCCAATGGCAAAACCATGTCTTTCGATGATGATGCCGATGGGACAGGAACAGGTGAAGGGGTAGGTGCTGTTTTATTGAAACCACTCCACAAAGCTATAGAGGATAAAGATAATATATATGCCGTAATCAAAGGAAGTGGCATTAATCATGATGGACATGCAATAGGAATCTCCGCACCTAACCCAATAGCTCAGGAAAAACTGCTTATAGACACATGGCATAAGGCAGGTGTATCTCCCAAAGAGATAACGTATATTGAAGCCCATGGAACGGGGACAACTTTAGGTGATCCCATTGAAATTGCATCCATAAACAATGCTTTTAGTCAGAGTACACGCCACAAACAGTTTTGTGGTATCGGCAGTGTAAAATCGAATGTAGGGCACTTAGATGGAGCAGCTGGGATTATGGGTTTTATAAAAGCGGTATTATGTTTACATCATAAAATGCTAGTGCCTTCTATTCATTTTAATCGGCCAAATGGTCATATTGATTTTTGTAATTCGTCAGTATATGTGATTGATAGACTTGGAGAGTGGAAAAAAGATAAGGGAAAAAGATTATGTGGGGTTAGTGCATTTGGCTTTAGTGGGACGAATTGCCATGTTGTATTAGAAGAAGCCCCTAGAAGACTGGAAGGTTGTAGAGAGGGAGAAGAGCCATTTGTATTTACTGTTTCAGCAAAAACAGAATCAGCATTAGCTCAATTGATTAAAAGGTATATTCTATTTTTAAATGAGAACAAACAGTTACATTTTGTGGATGTATGTTATACGTCTAACTTAGGAAGAAATCATTTTAAATATAGGTTTGCTACTATGGCTTCTAATGTTGAACAACTCATACAAAAACTTCAAGAATATGACACATTAGGTCGTACGTTTTATAAACAAAATGGCAAGCCTCATGTAAACGCCCAAAAGAGTCATAGGATAGATTTAGATAACAAATTAGATGCTATGTCAAAGTATCTTAAGGGGGAGCATATTGACTGGAGTCAATTCTATACTAAAATAGAATGCAATAAGGTAAGTATGGTGTTATATCCCTTTAAGAAGGTAAGGCATTGGTTGACCATACCAGGGGTTAATAAAGAGGTTGTCTGTGATTCAGACAATAACATACGTGGTCAACAGCAGCAACAATCATCTATAAAAGATGCTAAGATGGTGCTAAAAGATGCGTTAATAGAAATAATAAAAAAAGTATTAGGATTTGAAGAAGTGGATACAAACTGTTCATTGTTAGAACTTGGAGGGGATTCTATTCATGCCATGAACATTGCAGATGAATTGAAGAAAAAGTACAATTTTAATATGGATCCCATACAACTTATCAATGCAACTTCATTACATCAATTATTTACCAGTGAAACTTTATGCAGAGAGAGTGAAAGTATTCCATTAAAGAATAAAAGCAATAAAGAGCAGTATATACCTCTTACCATACAGCAAGAAAGGATTTATTTCTCCAGTAAAATACACATGAATGATACCCAATATAATATGCCCTATGCTACTGTCATAAAGGGTCTTTTAGATATAGATAGATTACAAAATACCTTAATTAAGATTGTAAAAAGACATGAGGCTCTACGTGCATCCTTTCATCTAGTGGATAATAAACCTATGCAAACCATCCATTCGGATAGGGTGGTTCATTTAGAAACAGCTGATTCTATGGGTAAAAGTATCGATACATTGATACAAGAATTTGTAAAACCTTTTCAACTATCCAAGGATCCCCTAATACGTTTTAAACTTATTAACATGGAGAAACATCAATACTTGTTCTTAATTGATATTCATCATATCATATGTGATGGGATTTCGACGAATATTATTATTCATGAATTTTCTACATTATATAAAAATGAAAAATTACCTAAATTGGATATGGATTATTCTACTTATGTTAAGAAACTCACACATGAAAGTGAACAGGAGATAATGGAAAAATATTGGATGCATATATATCGTGAAAAATGTTCAAAAACGGTTATTCCGTATGATTTTCCGTTTGATGCCAATAAAAAAAGTGATAGTATGGATACTTTTTCAAAAAAAATGGATGATGGGTTGTTTAAAAAAGTGAAAAGTTTTTCTAAAGAAAATAGTATATCAATGTTTGAACTGTTATTTTCCTGTTTCAATATGCTCATATTTACATACACATGGCGTAGTGATATGGTCATAGGTCTTAATGTGTCTGGACGTAAAGACGTAGAAAGTTATCCTATTGTTGGTTTGATTTCTAATGTCGTACCTTTTAGAAATTATATATTAAGTGATGAAACGCTATTAGACATATTAGTTCATACCAAAAATAAAATAAGAGAAGTATATCCCTATCAAAATTATCCCATAGAAGTGTTGGCAGAAAAAACAGGTATTTACTTGGGAGCAATGATGCGTTTAATGTTTAATATGATTCATGTGGAAAGACCAGATAGGACACTTGATGATTTAGAATTTGAGCCTTATTATATTAAAAACAGGACCATTAACAATGATATAACTTGGGATATTTTCAATCATCATATAGGGTTACTCATGGTTGTCAATTATAAAAGTAACCTATATAGAAAACAAACCATACATCATTTGGTGCAGGATTACATGGATTTAATAAGAATAATCATAAACGACGGTTCTATAAGGATTAGTCAATTAAAGGAAAATTCAATATTAAAACAATCTAAAATAGACATACCTCAAACAAAATTAAATTTATAATTAAGCTTTTTTGTAGTTATAAAAGATGAATAGTGAGTTGATAAATGTGTTGTTAGAAATAGAACCGTATCATGATGTACATGGGAATTGTCTAGAAGATATATTCGCTACATTGGCTAGGTGGAAAAAGAGGGAATACATTATGATGTATGCGAATGCTTGGGATTTTGGGTATTTTCCTCCGGATGATAAGAAAACATTACTAGGGCGAAGAATCAGCACAAATAGAGATGGCATTAAATATATTGGCAAAAAATATCTTTTAAATAAACATGTGGGTATTCATATGATAGAACATGATATTCAAAAACCAGAACAAGCCCTTAAACGAATAAAAGAGGCCAATGATAAGGGATTACCTGTAGCCATCTTTATTAATGGGTTTTGGTGTAACTGGAATACTGCATTTAAGAAGTATGATATATCCCATTATTGTATGGTAGTAGAAATAAATAGGAATGAAATGATCTGTGTGGATCCTTTTTTCAATCGTAAGAATGTGAGTTTGCCATTGGATAACTATATGAATGGTTTTGGTAATGTGCTGGTATTTGAATTCTTGGACCAGTATCATATCGGGCATTGGTCTGAAATAGTGGATCATTGTGTTAAAAATACGCTACATGGTACAGATGGTAAAAGTGATTTCCAGAACATACGGTTATTTGCTGAAGAAATAATGCATACCAGTAGTTTAAAAGATGAATTTGATGATTGTAATCAAATCGAAGCATCTTCCCTCCTATTATGTATCAATAGCATTGGGTTAGCTCGAAAGAAAAATGCGAGAGTTTTTTTTCATTTTTATCGTCAATATAAAATAGAAGCATTAAACATATTTGGGGTACAATTAGATAAAGCTTATGCACACTGGATATCCATAAAAAATTTATTAATTAAATATATTATGACACAGTACTCAAAAAAGTATTTATCTAAAATATATGAACAAATCTATGAAGTAGCTGCTTATGAGGAAAATCTGGCACATGAAATCGTACAATACCTAAAAACTAATACCCCATGACATCAGGTGTTATTTTTCTTGTAGTAAACAATAATAGAAATCCATCACATGAATAGAAATGGAGGATAGGCATTATGTCGACGGTTGTTTTTTTTGGATATCCTTTTGATGGTCATATTTTCCCTACATTGGGATTAATAAAAGAACTTGTGGCTAGAGGCTTAAAAGTATTCTATTACGCCTCTAGCCCTTATAAAAAGGTTATTGAAGAAGCAGGGGCTACATGTTGCTACTATAAAGCAAGGTTTAGATTCAAGAAATATAAAGAAGATACCGATCAACCATTAAAGCAAAAAACATTTTTACAAGAGTATGCTTTTCAACAGAATAATTTTTTAAAGTTATATGATATCAATAAAAGAGTTATAGCATACCATGAGCATGAAATAATGGCCTTGGAACCAGATATTATCATACATGATACACTATGTGTTTGGGGAAAATTATTGGCCCACAAAATGGGCATACCGAGCATTGCATCCCATGTGGATTTTATTTATACCCAAGCATTGAGAAGGTTTGATCTATGGCACATATTGAAGGAGAAACTGAACCTGGTAGATGATGAGTTATCTAAATATCAAGCCAAGTTCTTGAAATTCTTTGAGGGTGATTTACATAAGTTGGCCATAGAGGGTATGACAATAGATGATTTTTTGAAACTGTTTTATTCGGATTACTTAAACATTACGTATCTTCCATTAGCTTTTCAACCACACAGTGATAAGTTAGATAAGAAATTGTACCAATTCATAGGTTATGAAAAGGATAAAAGAAAACAAAACATTCGATTTCCATTCAAAAAACTTGGAAATAAACCTATTATTTATATATCTATGGGGAGTACGCATTGGAAGCAATGTTTACATTTTTATGAAGTATGTATCCATACATTTAAGCAAAATAATCATTCCGTTGTTATATCCACATGTAATCGCCAAATTTACCAAAAACTCAAAAGCACAAAAATCCCAAGTCACTTTACCATTAAAAATTATGTACCTCAGATAGAACTATTAAAAAGGGCAGGTGTATACATTTGTCATGGGGGGCTAAGCTCTATTAGAGAATCGGTTTCTTATCAAGTACCATTAATCATAATACCCACTTCTTTTGATCAGGTTATTGCTGCACAACAGGTAGAAAAATTCGGAATAGGCATTTACATAAAATCATTCGACATAAGCAGTAATGAATTAAAGGCACATATAAAGCTAGCTTATTGCAATAAGCAAATGATAAGAAACAGCAAAGAATTAAATCAGTTATTCATGGATGCAGGGGGAAGTAGTAAAGCTGCTGATCATATCCTAAATATAAAAAATCTTATGTCATAAATACGATTATCGCCAAATAGAAGATAGAAAGGGGTCATGATGCAAAACATAAAAATCGATGTGAATCTATCGCCTCCAGTCAGGTGCTATCAGATGTATGCTTATCCACTTAGTGTTATTTTTAAAACACAAAAAGCATTACCTTGGTTTATGAGTAATTTTATTAATTTTAAAAGCTGTAGGCATGAGGCAGAAGGCTTTGAGTATATGGATTTACGGTATGTTCAACCACGGTATGAATTATGCGACTGCTATGATTATCAAGTAATTAGCCAAAGTGCTTATAAAAAGGGTTTTTTACAAGATGTTCATACTTTGATAAGAGATGTATTGAAAGAAGGACATGTGATATCCTTTTTTGTAGATGAGTATTATATAACCAATAGGATAAGGTATCAAAAAGAGCATAAGCGACACCTTATCATGGTGTGTGGCTGCAATGAGCATAACAGAACATATGATGTTATTGGGTATGGTGCAAATTACAATTTTGTTAGAACGCAGGTTGCATTTGATGTGTTGGATGAAGCTTTTAATCAATATGACATTATTGATAATGATAAAGATAACATGACCATCATGGGGTTAAAAGATAGTCGTGAATCAATAGATATGAATCTAAACCTACTTAGGAAAGAACTTGAAGAATATTTAGGTTGTACCAATACCTATTGTCCAGAAGTAGCCCAATATTATTACAAAAAAGAATTTAAATTCGGCTTAGACATCTATAACGACATAAAGTATTTTTTATCCATACCACAGTATCAATTAGAAAATTATCCTATGTTTTTTATGATTTATGAACACAAAAAAAACTTTCTTTTCAGAATGAAGTACCTTCAGAAGACATTGGGTATTGACTTAGAAAGTATCATAAAGGACTACACAATAGTCGAGCAAATGGCTAATCATTCTCTTCATATATTTCTTAAATATTATGTATGTAAAAATATAAGCAGAAAAAAAGAATTATCAAAAAAGCTAATTAGGGCTATAGATATGCTTATAGATAAAGAAAAAAAAGAATTGGAAAATTTCTTGCATTTAATCAATAAATTTTAGAGAACTATGCTATAATAGAGGTGAAATAATAATTATAGTGTATTATAAGGGGTGTGAGAGATGATTTTCGATAAAAAACAAGATACATTTAACACATTTGCAGAATGGTATGTTTGGGGGATGGGTACATTTATGTCGCCATTGTACAAAGTCGTTCCTAAGGCGTTAGTAGAAGGTGATGTTGAGAATTTCTTGGAAGCTGAAGAGGACTTTTATCATTTCTTAAAAAACATGTTCCAAGATATGTATAAGCAACCGGAGAAGTATAACCTACCACTTGAACCATTTATTAGACATGATCAATTTAGCAAAAAGAGATTAAATGTTAGAAGAGTAGCGAGAAATGGTATATTGGATTTTCTATTTCAAATAGGGCAGGTAGGAATCTTAGATGGTGAAAGGTTTATGATAAGTCAAGGGGTATGGTATGAACTTCTGTTACATAAAAACAAAATAATTAAATCAAAAGATGGCTTTCTATCCATCATTGAACAATTAGGTTTTTATGTTGAAGAGGGACAAGAAGTGATCATAAACCATACCAAATATCCAAAAATGTTATGGGCTCTTTGCTATTTTTCAAAAGCTTGTGCTAAGGACAAAAAAAATAGTCTTCGCCATTTTTGCAGATGTGATTTTAGATTATTTGAAAATCATCCATTAGGTTTTGAAGATGTTTTAGAATTACTACCAGAATCACTGGGTGATGAAGTTATTCACACAGATCGCATATTAACAACACTAAAGTATAGAAGAAAAATAGAGTATTATGATGATCATGGTTATCGTATTGCCTATTCAAACAAAGCCGGTGTTGTATTCTATTGTCATGTTCATTCATACAAAACAAAAAATTACCATCATTATATGAGATGGGTTCTAAATACATCCCAAACAACTAGCTTATTTCAACAACTTATTGAAGATAATCAAGAAGAAATCGTGAACTATATATGTCATCACCTACATAGGTGTGATCCTAATTGTAATCCAGGCTATGGTGCCTCGTCACCAGAAAGCTGTATGGCACGCATAAAAGTTAATTGGGATAACCAATTGCTGTACACGTGTAAGGATAAGGGGTGCAATATTGGAAGTGGTCCAACTGACTTTAAGTACTTGAGAATTCTTTTAGAAGCCACCAAGAAAATAGTATATGCAGATTCGAATAAGACAAGAAATAAAAAACAGAAATAAGAAAATTAAAGGATAAGATGAAAGAGTGAATCATTCTAAAGAATGGTTCACTCTTTCATTTAACTTTTTAAAGGAGTTTTTGTATGCAAGGGAAGAATATATATCACTTATTACAAGAAAATCAACGACTAGGAGCAGAAGCTATTATTTGTGGCGATACCCAGATAGAGTACAGAGATTTTATTCAACAGGTGGACAATATGGCTAATCAATTGTCACGGGTATTTAACATGAATAATAGGCGATGTATTATCTTATTGGAACGTTCACCAGAATTATTAATGGCTATATTTGCTACTTTAAAAATAGGTATTGCTTATGTACCAATTGATCCCGTATATCCTCAAGAACAAATGCGTACAATGATCAATAACATTGGTCAGTGCAATGTCATTACGATGACAAAGTATAAACAGTATTTTGAGGATACAAATATTTTCTATATGGATAGCAGAGAGCGTTACGTTGGCCAGTTGCATGAAGAAAAAAAGACGGAATACGATGCCAATGACTTAGCATACATCATCTATACATCTGGTACAACAGGTGTACCAAATGCTATAGGTATTTTTCAAAGATCTGTTATCAATTTAATAGAAGGTCTATGTGAGGTCATCCATTTTTCACAAGGTAAAACCATAGCATGTTTAACATCATGTTCGTTTGATATATTTGTTGTGGAAACCATATTAGCATTATGTAAAGGGCTAAAGGTTGTTATGGCTAATGAAAAAGAACAAGGTAATCCAAAGCTAATGTCTAAGCTAATACATGAGAATAAGATAGACATGATTCAGTTAACACCATCAACCATGCAGATGTTAGTTAACTATGATCAGGACCTTATGTGTCTCAAAGGTGTCAGTGACATCATGCTGGGTGGCGAAGTGCTAACGTCAAGCCTACTGGAGTTATTAAAGTCAAAAACCAATGCAAAGATATACAATATGTATGGGCCTACTGAAACAACAGTTTGGTCATCGGTTAGTAATCTTACAGGTAAAAATAACGTGGATATAGGTAAACCAATCAAGAATACAGAGGTATACATTGTTGATGATGATCTCAATGAAATAAAAGATGGTCATGTAGGTGAAATTTGTATTGCAGGGGCGGGCCTTGCTATGGGCTATATTAATAATAAAGCGTTAACAGATAAGAGGTTTGTCAGAAACAAGATCGATTCAAAAAGGATGTATAGAACCGGGGATTATGGCTACATCGTTGAAGATGGGTATATAACATACGTTGGACGTAAGGATAATCAAGTTAAATTAAGAGGCTTTAGAGTTGAACTTGAAAGAATAGAATCCGTTGCTTCTGACCATTGTGATATCAATCAAGCAGTAGCAGTTATCATACAATCAAAAAGAAAAAAACACGATGATATACTATGCCTGTATTTTACATCCCATATAGAAATTAAACAGGATGTATTAAAAGAGCATTTAACTAAGAGGCTGCCAGAACATATGATCCCAAATAAGCTTATACAAATAGATAAAATCCCCATGACACCAAACAATAAAATAAATAGAAAAGCTTTATCAAATATAGAAATTTATATGGATGATGCACTCAACGATTCATATAATATGCAGAGTGATATCAGTAAGAAAATTATAAAAATCATAAGCAGTACAACGGGCATCCGTCAAACAATTTTATCTAAAAATCCAGAAACAGCTGAAGTAGGATTAAATTCTATCGTATTTATAAAAGTAGTCGTTAAAATAGAAGAAGATTTCAATATTGAATTTAGCGATGATATGTTAGATTTCTCTAAATTCAAAGATATTTCATCCATTGTTCAATATATTGAGCGTTGCGTTTTGGACAGTAAGCGTATGAATGAAAATACCCATTAATCCATAGTATGGACGGATAATCATGAAAGGAATGTAATATAAAATGAAAATATGCTTGATAAACCCACCATATTTTTCAAATAGGTTTCCAGGTGATGAATATTCATCCACTGGGTTTACGATACCCCATATTGGGATAGGTTATATAAGTGCTATATTAAATAAGCATGGGTTTCATACAGAGATTATCGAAAGTATGGGACAGAATATTTCAATGTCTAAATTAAGAAAAATATTAAAGGAAAAGCAATATGACGTGGTAGGGATTTCAACATGTGATAATAATCGATACAACTCTGCGAAAATTCTGCATATGATTAAGAGCATAGATCCTAAAACCTTTGTATTCTTAGGTGGCTATACACCAACTTTGACGCCAGAAGAGACCTTAAGAAATTTTGAGGCATTGGATTGCTGTGTCATTGGCGAAGGCGAATACACCGTCTTAGAACTTATGAAAACATTAAAAGCAGGTGGTGATTATAGAGAAGTTTCAGGCATCGCTTATTTAGAAGAAAAAGAGTATATCCAGACTAAGTCAAGGCCTTTGATTCAGCATTTAGATGAACTTCCATTTCCTGATAGGCCTTTTTACAGTTCGAAAAAAGAAGTTCGTTTGTTGTCCACGAGAGGATGCCCTAATCACTGTAACTTCTGTGCCATTACATCATTTTATAAAAGATGCCCTGGTAAAAAATTCAGAATAAGATCAGCAGAAAATATTATTGAAGAGATTGAGTATCTCATTAAGAAGTATGAACGTATTGATAATATTCATTATAACGATGACAGTTTTCTTACCCAGATACCAAAGAATCTAGAGAAAATAGAGGCATTATATCAATTACTAAAAGCAAAAAATATTATGATCCCATTTCAAATAACTGTATGCGCAAAGGACATGAAGCCATCATATGCATTACTTAAAAAATTAAAAGAAGTCGGACTGTACCATGTCTTTATTGGCATTGAATCATTCTCACAACGTCAGTTAGATTATTTTCAAAAGAATGTAACGGTAAAAGAAAATATGGAGGCTCTAGAGGTCGTAGCTAAATTAAAGATTAAGGCAACGATTGGATTTATTCCTTTGGATCCTTATGTAACCATTCAAGAGGTAAGAGATAACTTTACCTTATTAAAGCAATCAGAATATAGAAATGTACGTTATGAATACTCCGATCCATTTTCTAATCTCATACATATGATTGCAGTTGCTGGAACGCCTTTTAGAGGTAAACTAGAAGAAGAAGGCTTATATATCATGAATGAACAAGGCTATGAATTTTGTGATAGAGATGTGCAATTCTTGAACGTTATTCTAATACGTTGGAATACATTAATCAAGAACATCAGCTATAAATACTATTATATTATACTTTCAGAAGAAAAAGGAAACATGAATCTATCTAAGGTGTTAAAAGATAAGATGACAGAACTATTTGATATCTATATGGATTTTGCTATTCATTTATGTGATGGTATCTTAAGTAGGCATGTCACCCAAGAGCGTGTCGATGCATTTTTTGACTTATGGGCTCACAAGGCAAATCGTATTAATGTTTTTTTTGACGCTGCAAAACTTGAGATAGATAAGCTTTGAGGTTTTAATCATTAAGCAATGAAAGGTAAGAATACTAACTATGAGAAGAAAAAAACCAAGAGTATTGTTGATAGCACTATATACGGAAGGTATGCGAATGACTTTTGAGGAGCTTGGAATTTGTTCAATTGCTTCTTACTTACGTGCACACGGCTATGAAGTAATGGTAATGGGTAAGACGAAGGAGCAGCTAGATTATGCTAAGATTATGGACTATTTACCAGATATAGTAGGTTTTTCATTATATAGTACGTCTAAGCATGTGGTATTTAGTGTATGTGAAGAGCTACATCGACGCATACCGCAAGTGTATCTATGTGTTGGAGGGACCTTAGCAACACATAATCATAGGGGCATTTTGCAAGAAGCACCTTATATTGATATGGTATTGCGAGGCGAAGGTGAAGAGGTTTTTTTAAACCTCGTTAGATGTGTGGAAGAAGAGGGGGATTTTACATCTGTCAATGGACTCACATATAGGAAAGATGCCAAGATATATGTAAATAAAGACCAAGAGCTTATTAAAGATTTGGATTCATTACCAGTACCTGCTCGTGATATATTGGTTGAAAACAACTTAAAAATAGCACAAATATCAACTTCTCGAGGATGTAAAGCTAGGTGTACTTTTTGTGCATCCCAGCTTTTTTGGAGTTGTTGGAGAGGTCGGAGTGTTAAAGGTATTATTGATGAAATAGAGAGCATCGTGAATACACATCAAATTCATGCATTCTATTTCATTGATGGAAGCTTCGAGGATCCATCCAATGACTATAGTAGGTTAATAAAAATTGCAAAAGAAATTATACGAAGAAATCTTAAAATATGTTACTTTGCAAACTTCCGAGCAGAATTTTGTAGAAAGGCTACACCTGAGCTTATGGAATTGCTGGTAAAATCAGGTTTAAGTGCTGCTTGTATAGGAATAGAAGCAGCTAATTCATTTGACTTAAAACTATATGGCAAAAGAGCAACACTAGAGGAAAACATAAAAATAATAGACTTATTTAATAAATATGGTGTTAATATTCAACCAGGTTTTATTAATATAAATCCTTATTCAACCTTTGAAAATTTACGTAAAAATATTGATTTCCTTGAAAAATATAAATTTTTATCAATAAAAGCTATTTTATTTAATCGGTATAATATGCTTATTAATACACCACTCTATGAAAAAATTGTTAGAGATAATCTGTTAATGAAGGGTGTATTTAATGAAGATGGGTATTATTTTGTTGATGAGCGAATTGGCGTATTCATCAATTTTATTGAAAAATATATATCGTCAATTGGGCATGATTCCAATAAAGCCATTGACAGAATAAGTTTCTTTTGTAATGATTTTTTATCCATATTTTTGTATGCTAAAAGGCACATACAACAGGATTGCAAGGATAAAGTTCGTGAGCTATTAGACGTATTTGAAGTGAAATTGGATCAATTGCGTATTCAAGCGAACAAGCTCATTGCCAAATGGTATAAAGAATTATTAGATCTTGCAGAAAATCAATGGCATGATCAGAAAGCCATGGAGATATCAGATAAATATTTAGGTAGTAAAGATATGATTCAAATCGCTAATCATATGGATAATATTAAGAATATAATGTACATAGGGTTAATGCGACATAATACGTCTTATAGTCATTATTTTATACATTTATTTTAATGGATTAATCCTCGAAAAGTATATTAATCTATACCTACCACATGTTTAATGACTAGGATATAACATCTATAATAGAGATGTCTAAAAAACTATATTTAAACAAATTTAAAATGGAGGTGGAAATATGTCAACAAAATGTAATGTGTAGAATAGAGAATCGTTAAGATGATGATGGAGACTTTGGTAAATTTAAGATCAAGGAAATCCCCCTTCCATTACCAGAGTCTTCATACCATCAAAAGAAGTATGAATGGAGGTGGAAATATGTCAGCAAAGCTTATTCCATAAAATAAAGAACGATTAGGATGATGATGGAGACTTTGGTATCTATGATTGAAGGTGCCCCTTCCACTACCAAAGTCTTCATACCATCAAAAGCAGTTTGTATGGATGATAGGATAAGGAGGTATATATGTATAGGCATAAAATTAATGATGTTAAACTGGATGACATTAACCAATCAGCATATGATTGTTTTGTTCAGCAAATAATGACATTATGTTTGTTTTATGGAAATGAGTATTGGAAATTATTTATTCATTCACCAATACAATATAATGACCAAAATAAAAGTCATTATATCGATGATTATATCACAACAAAGGATGTATACAACATTGTCAACGCAATGAAAAAAAATTACGGTATTGACTTAGTAAAGACAAAAAAAATGCAATTTAAACAAAAAGAGGTGTATCTTATATCTTTTGATTTATTCAAATACCCAGTAGCTAACATATATTCAGATATAAGCTATGAAGACACACATTGTTTTATCATATATGGTGAAGACAAAGAGAATTACTATATCAAAGATGAATTTTATGGTTTATCCTCCTATAAAATGAACAAAAAAATATTTAATGAAGGTGTAAAAGAAATATATCGTGTCAATAAACTGGTCAATAAAACCTACAATAAAAATAACGATAGGCATAAAGTCATTGAATGTTTAAAAGGTAATGACTACAACGTTATAGAAGAGTGGTATCAAATATGTTTAAAGCATAAAAAACATGATTATCAATACGCGATACTATTTCCTAAACTAAGGTCAATTTTTTCAAGGGCTGAACACTTAGCATTAATTGTAAAAAATAATTCGAATAATAATCCATACTTCATTAAATTAGCTGAAATGTTTCACCAGATATTCGATCAGTTGAAGAATATATGGTATAACTTAATGAAGTATTATCTTGCATATAATAAGATTGATAGAGAGGTCTTTAATAAGAACATCATCACCATAAGAAAGTTGTTTTTACAACAAATTACATTGAAAAAAGAAGCCATTAAACTTTTGGAATATCGTAGAGGAAGTCTTAAAGAAAGGCTGGAAATAACATTAAATCAATATTTAGAAAGAGAAGTAAAACTTGATGAATGCATTTATGATGAACATGATGGCATAACGGTCTTAAAATTATTCAATACCTATGAAAGGGATTTTTGTATGGCTTTAGATATAATTTCTTATAGTGGGATGAGGACATACGGTGAATTTATAATAACAACATATGAGAAAATATTGCTCTCCAATAGGACGTGTGAAGACATGACATAATCAATAAAATGTTGCTAATTAGGTAACCTAATGAAGCACTTTTTTTCTGCATTATATCTCAAGAACATGAAGCAAAAAGTATAACGACCTATACCTACTGGGTCTTTAAAATCCATACACCAGAATCTATAATAATATTACATATAAAGGATATCTAATTTTGTTTCGGCAGATAGATATGACAGGGTTACATAAGTGTAGATAGGATGGTATTATTTCCAATATCCGTGTATAGCCATGTTTGGCTTTAGATTTTTTTACCTTGAATGAAAGGAATGATCATTAAGATGAAGAATAATTTTTTGTTTACATCAGAATCTGTTACCGAAGGACATCCAGATAAGATGTGCGATGTGATCTCAGATTCTATTTTAGATGCCTATATTAAAAAAGACAAAAATGCAAGAGTGGCTTGTGAAGTAACAGCTACTACAGGTGTTATATCCGTAATGGGTGAGATTACATCAAATGCAGGGGTAGATATTTCACAAATTGTTAGAGAGACGGTTAGCGAGATAGGATATGAAGGAGATTGTTTTGGTTTCGACGGGCAAAATTGTGCAGTAATGTCCATGATAGATAAACAATCCGATGATATTGATTTAGGTGTAAGTCTTTCTTTGGAAGCTAGACAAAGTGAAAAAGCTAATGGGGAAGAAGCAAAAGAGTCATTAGGTGCAGGTGATCAAGGAATGATGTTTGGTTTTGCTTGTAATGAAACAGACGTTCTCATGCCAGCACCAATATACTATGCCAATCTATTAAGTCAGCAACTCACTAAGGCTCGGAAAAACAAATGTCTTGATTATCTGGGACCTGATGGGAAATCCATGATTACATTTGAGTACCAAGATGGTAAACCAATGAAAATCGATACAATAGTCATATCCACACAACATCTATTAAACGTTAAACAGGAAAAAATCTATCAAGATGTTATCAAGTATGTCATACATCCGATTATACCTCAGAAATTTATTGACAGTAAAACAAAAATTCTTGTTAATCCAACGGGAAGATTTGTGAAAGGAGGACCATGTGCTGATACAGGGCTTACAGGGAGAAAAATCATCGTGGATACTTATGGTGGCATGGGAAGACATGGAGGGGGTGCTTTTTCAGGTAAAGACCCTACTAAGGTAGATAGAACAGGAGCATACGCTGCAAGATATGTTGCGAAAAATATTATTGCTGCAGACATTGCAGATAAGTGCGAAGTTCAGATTGCCTATGCAATTGGTGTTTCTAATCCAGTATCCGTTCATGTGAATACTTTTAATACAGCTAAAATACCAGATCAAGATATTGCACATATGATAAGTGAGATTTTTGATCTTAGACCTGCTGCTTTAATAGAACAATTTTCCATGAGAGGTCCAATATACAAACAGTTATCAGCATATGGTCATTTTGGTAGAACAGATATAGATGCTGCTTGGGAAAGAACAGATAAAGTGGATCAGATACAGGCATATTTGAAATAGATGGGACAAGGTGAAACATAAAATAGTTAAGGGTGAAATGATGAAGGATATAGTTGTTACGGGTATGGGGGTATTGTCCACTGCTGGCTTTACTTTAGATGATTATTGGCATAATCTTTATGACGGTAAGGTAACGTATGGTATGATAGATGAATTTAAAAGTAACCCAAATTATAGAATAAAAATTGGATCAAAAATTAAGACATCTAAATGGAACACAAATGTTCCAGAAGACATATTGAGTACATATGGGAAAGCGGCTTGTTATGCTGTAAGTACTACATTGAAAGCCATCCATCATGCAAAAATTGATTTGAATCAAGTCAATAATAAAAGAGTTGGAGTAGTCATTGGAACGACTATGGGTGAAATTGAAGTTGAAGAACAAATAACCAAGTTCGTTTGTCAAAATAAAAGTATAGATAACAGGTTATATCAGCAATATCAAACATTTAATATTGTTAAAGCAGTAGCAGAAGCTGTTGGTGCAAAAGGATATATGTTTGCAGTCCCAGCTGCATGTGCAGCAGGAAATTATGCTGTAGCAATATCAAAACAACTTCTTGAGTGGGATTATGCAGATATGATTATTACTGGTGGCGTTGATGTATTTTCAAAAGTAGCATTTGCAGGTTTTCAGAGATTACTATCTTTAGCAACAGACTTTTGTAGGCCATTTGATAAAAATAGGAAAGGTTTAGTTGTGGGAGAGGGTTGCGGTATTGTCATATTAGAAAAAGAAAAGCAGCGAAAGAATCAGAAAGTATTTGGTAGGATAGTAGGAAGCGGTCTTTCATCAAATGCTTATCATATGACAGCTCCTCATATTCATGGTGAGGGTGAATTATTAGCTATGAAGAAGGCAATGATGAATACGGGTCTTTCATTAAAGGATATTGATTATATTTCTGCACATGGAACGGGTACAAAAGCCAATGACAAAATTGAAGCAAAAGTCATTAAAGAAATGTTCAAAGGCCACAACTTACCACCAGTTAGTTCAATTAAATCCGTACTAGGGCATTCAATGGGTGCTGCCAGTACCCTAGAGCTGATTGCTTGTTTATTAATGATACAAAGAAGGACTATTTTACCCACAATGAATTATCAGTCCAAAGATGAGGATTGTGATATAGATGTTGTAGCCAATAAGCCTAGAAAACAGAATCTTAAATACGTTATGTCAAATTCTTTTGCATTTGGTGGACAGACAAGTAGTTTAGTGATAGGAGTATAGGGTCATGAAAAGAAAAGTCTATATAAACAATTGCGTTTTTCTTAGGGAAGGCTTTGAGGAAATAGATATCGTTGATAAGAATATTGACCGCATTAGTAGAATGTGTATTATATCCATAAGTAAATTGATGCATGGGATTGAAAATATGGCCATGAATGTGCCAATTTTTTTTGGTTCAGCCTATAGTTGTTTGAATAGTTTACATGAATTCAACAAGGTTTGTGAAAAACTAGGTGCTTTAAGAGTGAACCCTAGTTTATTCCCAAACACGGTTCTAAATTCTCCATCATGTAGAGCTGGCATTCATTTCAATATGACACAACCCATTTATAATATATCCAATGGGGCTTCATCAGGATTAGATGCATTAGGGCTTGCATACATGCATATAGCAAATGGAGAAGTAGACAATGCTATTGTAAGTTTGGCTGAAGAACACTCTGAAATAGCAGAAAAGATAGAAAACAAAGCCTTTGCACATAGTAGTGCAGCATTCTATTTATCAACACAAGAAAGTGATATTGAAATACTTAAGTATGATATTGATGATGCTTCAATAGGTGTTGTTGATAACAAACAAGAGCAAATTCATAGAAGCCATGGTCCTTTATACCAAATTGAAAAATTGACTAAAGATGAGGGTTCACATGGTAGGATTACCATTGAAGCCATACATGGGTCACGTAGAACAATAATACAAATAAAGAAAGAGGGTTAAAATAGGATGTTAGAAAAAGAAATTAAAGAGATTGTATCAGAGATTATTCAGGTATCTGTAGATGATATAGAGTCAAATGACTCTTTTTTTGATGATTACGGCATGGACTCACTAAAGGCACTTGAAATCTTAGCTGAAATTGAAAACAAGTATCACATTACAATCAATCCTGAAAAACTAATTGACATGACCAGTGTTGCTGAAGTTGTTCGAATAACAAGCGAATATCTCAATCATAACCATGGGTAAAGTTTATATAACTGGCATTGGAATCCGATCAAAGCTTGGAAATACCCTTAGTGATTTTTGGCATGGGATTAATCAGGATTGGATACAAGAGAAACAGAGCCTTATGATTCATCATCATAAAAAAGAAATTGTGGCTGATATGACAAGTCACACAATGTATGAGGAAAATTATGAAGAATATTTTTTGAATATGTGCTACGAAGCTATTGTATCGGCTATCCATAATGCTAAAATTTCACTAACGAACCAAGAGGGGTGTATTATTCTTGGTACAGGTATGGGCATGTCAGATGAATGTTTGAAAGGTGTGAATGTAGCAGATGCATTCATGTCACAGTTAGCGTGTAAAATACAGAAACGCTTACAAACAAAGGTAAAAGTGATTATTATTGCAAATGCTTGTTGTGCAGGTGCCCAGTCAATAGCATATGCATATGATTTATTACGTGTTCATAGGTATGATTTTATTATTGCAGGAGGCGTAGAAGCTTTTTCTTATATCACCTATTGTGGTTTTAAAAGACTTAATGCAATAGATAATACCGGTTGCAAGCCCTTTGATACAAATAGAAAAGGTATCTATGTTGGTGATGGAGCTGTTTTTTATGTTTTACGAAGTACAAATATGGATGGCAGCTATTGTCAAATATTAGGACAAGCTGTAACAAGTGATGCATATCACACCGTAGCACCCAAACCCGATGGAAGCCACATTTCTAGAGCTATAAGTCAAGCTCTCCAGAAAGCAAAGAAACAGCAGCATGATATAGATGTCATCGTAGCTCATGGAACAGGAACGCGTCTTAATGATCGTATTGAAGGTCATGTCATATATGAATTATTCGGAAACATTGATGTGACAGCACCAAAAGGAAAAATAGGTCATACAGGAGGTGCATCTGGTGCGTTTGGATTACTTACTGCTCTATGTGCTTTAGAATTTCAGTGTATCCCCTATATTGTTAATTTGAATGAGCAGGATGAAACAATCAAATTCAAGGGGAGAATGTATAGAAAAAAACATAAAACAATTAATAATGTTCTGGTGAATTGTTTCGCTTTCGGTGGAACAAATACAGTATTGGTGTGTGGATTATGAATATAAGTGACGTTGTAATAAAAAAGTGTATCGTAATCAGTCATGATGAGTTTATATCTAATATGTTTGAACCCCCAAACAAAAGAATCATGGATAGGTTTACCAAGAAGGTTCTCTATGTAGCCTATCGTTTATTTGATGGTGATTTATCCAATATAGACACCTATCATACAGGCGTTGTTTTATCGACCCAAACAGGACCTATACGTTCCATTAAAAAAATAGCACATATCATTTGTGACAAGGATTATAGGGGCATCAACCCAAGTCTATTTCCTAATGTTATGTTAAGTACTGCTCTTGCACATCTAACCATGTATTTAGATATTCATGGTCCTTCATGTGTTTTTTATGACACCAATAAGGATGCCCCACATGCATTAGAATATTGTATCGTGCAGACAAAACTTGGCAATTGTGAAGGTATGATTGATATACATGTAGATGAAAACGGTACCTCAATGGGTAGGTATATATTGAGAAAGGAATAGAAATATGAAAGTAGCACTCATTAATCCCAAAGCAACAATATTTAGTAAGGAAAAGGAAATGACCAAGTTTCTGAAAGAGTCCATTACGATGGGAAGCTTTAGACACTTTTGGTCAGCACCATGTTTAGGGTTATTAACAATTGCTGCTTATTTTCCCACTGATTGGGAAGTGGTTTATATAGATGAAAACTATATGGACATAGATTTTAGCCAGCTTTATGACATGGTATGTGTCAGTGCAATGACAATACAAGCCACAAGAGCATATGAAATTGCTGACATTTTCAAAAGGAAGAACACCATAACGGTGATGGGAGGTATTCACGCTACGGTATTACCTCATGAAGCGAAACAATATGTAGATGTGGTTATAGCAGGTGAGGGAGAGGTGTTGTTTCCACAATTTATTCATGATTACATACACCATCAACACAAAGATATTTATCAAGAGGCTCATGTTGGTACATTTGATATGAAGCATTGTATCGTACCTCGATATGACTTGATTAGAGATTATGACTATCCTGTTATTAACGTGTATACAACCAGAGGATGTCCAAGAAAATGCAATTTTTGTTGCGCTTCTAATGTGTATGGTTTGAAATATAGGCGTAAGTCAAATCATCAGATTCTACAGGAGATAGAAATAATTGAAAAGATGTACCCTGATAAATTAATTCTATTTGCAGATGATAATTTATTTGTTTTAAGACAAAAAAGCAAAGCATTATTGCAAAGCCTCATACCAAAGAATCTGCGGTGGATTGCACAAACAGACATCACCATTGCAGATGATGAGGATCTACTGGAATTAATGATAGCGTCTGGGTGTCAGTGGGTTGTAATAGGATTTGAAAGTGTATCCGAGGAAAGCTTAAAAAATATTGAAAGTAAAACTTTTAAATATGAATACTTGCATCATTATGCTGAAAAAATCAAGAAAATTCAATCATATGGAATCGGTGTTTATGGAACTTTTATTATTGGCTTAGATGGTGATACGTCAGATGTATTCGATAAGACGGCAGATTTTATTAATGATAATCATCTATATGGTGCAAATATAACAGTGCCAACACCATTACCCGGCACAGAAATTAGAAAACAACTTGAAAAAGAGAAACGAATTATAAGCTATGAGTGGCATGATTATACGTTATGGGATGTGGTAATTGAGCCAAAACAAATGGAGATTAAGGCATTAAAAGAAGGGTTATTATACACGTACAAAAAAATTACGCATCAAAAAAATGCCAATGAAAGGTTGCGTTATCTCATTAAAAATATGCGATATAAAAAAAGGAGCAAACACATTGACACGAGATGATTATCCCTTACTACATAAAAAAATGCATAGAAGTGTCATTGCTTTTCCAGGGCGAGAAGCTATTTCAAAAGGATTAGATAAATCATTTTATGAGGAGGATGTACAAGTAAAAGATATATTTGAACAAGCAAGTGATTGCATGAAATATGATTTAGCTAAGATGTGTTATGGGGGTACGAGGATTCATGTGAAATGGGAAATGATTTGTTTAGTAACACATTGTTATGCCATTTATAAGGTTATTGAAAGGATGTATGGAAAGCCAAGGGCATTTGCTGGATATAGCCAAGGAGAGTTTATAGCATGTGTAGCTGCTGGGGTTTTTGAATTATCCGATACGTTAAGGCTTATTCATCAATTAGAGTCAATCCTCATGAGTGAAAGTTCTCATGATGAGTGTATGTATCGGATCATAGGTATTCATAAGGAAACCTTGGAGAAATGTTGTCAAAAGGTAGATGAAAATCACGAAAAAGTTTGTGTAAGTTCCTATATATCACATACTCAAAATATTATATCTGGCAAGTATAACCATGTCAAAAAAGTAATAGAATTAGCTAAGAAAAAAGGGGCTAGATGGGCTATCAACTTATATGCAGAGAAAGCATATCACAGTCCTCTTCGCAACAGAGCTGCATATAGAGCCAAAGCTGATTTTGAACACATGAAAGTATTCAATCATGCAGGGCCAGTGTATAGCTGTTACGATGGTACAAAAAGTTATAATGGAAAGTTAATAAGGGACAAGCTATCTCGTCAAATTAATCATCCCATACAATGGTTTACACTGGTAAATAATATGAAATCAGAAGCCATTGTGGATTTAATAGAGATTGGTCCGGGTTGTACCGTTTCGGCCAATACACGCATAGCCGATAGCACATTAAATTGCAAATGGATAGGCAATATAGGTGATTTATGATAATAAAAATAAAAGATATTAAGAGAGAATCCATCCATAAGGTAGGGACAAAAGCTTACCAAATTAGTCGTTTACTCAAGCTGGGGTATCATGTTTGTAGCGGTTATGTCATCACAACAGATCTTTTTATAGCATACTGCAAATATAATCAAATTAAAGTAAATGACGACAAGCTACCAGAGAAGATACTAAGGGGTAAGTTTGATGGAGTTTTGATAAAAAAATTACAGGCTATTTTTGAAGAATTATCAGTCATAACAGGGGCTATTATCGTACGTTCTTCTGCTTTGGAAGAGGATGGATTATCCACATCCTATGCAGGAATTTTTGAAAGTGTTATGCATGTGAAAAGCGATGAAGATATGATTTTAGCCATTAAAAAAGTATGGGCTTCATATTACTCACCAATAGCCAAACAATATGCCCATGATGTTGAGCGACATATTCCAGCCATGTCTGTTCTAATACAATGTATGATTGATTGTGTCAAGTCAGGGGTTACATTTACACGTCACCCTATTACAAGACAAAATGAAGTTGTGACAGAAGCTTGTTGGGGGAATAATCAAGGTATAACCGGTGGTGATGAAAAGGATTATGTCACTCCCGCAAAAGGCATGACGAAACACCAAAAAGTTCTCACAAAACGAGAACAAAAACGTATTAAAATTATATCAAAGCAACTTGAATTAGATTTCTTATACCCTTGTGATTTTGAATGGGGCATCAAAGACGGTATCCTATGGATATTTCAGGTTCGACCCATTAGCAGATGCAACGAGGGTAATGTTTATGGGAAAGTTTCTATAGATAATTTGAATTGTATTTTGCTTGATAGGTATGCACAACCAGCAACCGTATGCTATTTATCATTGTTAGAGTCATGGCAAAATAGAGTATATCTCAGTATCTACAACAATCACCATGGACTGGATTTTGACGAACAGCCCCTTTGCTTTCTACATAATCGTGTCTATTGGAATGTGCATTATCAAAAAAAATATTTCGAAGATGATGGAAAGAATAGGTTTCTTAAAAGAATACAATTCTATAGAATAGCGTGTAATGGCTACAAATCATGGTATAGACGGTTACAAACGTATAATAAAAAGATTACCCATTACATGCATAAGATACATCATACGCATCATGATCATGATTTATTGGCTTTATTAGAGGACGTGATAGATAATTTTTGTGTATTTATTGGGATAGACCATTTTAGGTTTTTGGGATTAGCACAGATATTATATGATGACCTGGAGAAAACATGTTTACATCATGATTATGATAAACACCAGATAGCACAGTTAATTGGAAAGCAAACCAATGGTAATAAAACGGTTTTGGCAAATAATGAGCTCCTAGAGCTTACACGATTAATCCATGATCATGATAAGTTGAATTTGTTTTTTAGTCAAAATACTGCTGAAGAAATCTTACAAGAAATACAACATAATCAGGCTTATGCCTATATATTAAGTCGCTTCAATGCGTTTATATTGAAGCATGGTCACAGAGGGACAGAGTGCGATGACTTATATTATACCCATTGGGTTGAGGAACCCAGTAAAGTAGTTGCTCTTATGAAGCAACTCATACGAAATGATATATTATGCCAAACAGATGATGATCAACATATTGATCCAGAGCAGATAAAAAGAAACTTGATAAAAACAATATCAAAACAACACAAAGGCATTGGAAAGCTATGGTATGGGCATAAGCTAAAAAAACGCATAACATTAACAGGTGAGTATATGTGTTTGAGAGAAAATCAACGCTATTATTTTGACAAGAGCTGGCTTTTGATTAGACAAATTTTATTAAAAATTTCGAAATACTATCGAGCGAAGGGCGTTATACAAAACAGTGAGGATATATTTCACATGAAAATTGATGAAATCAAAGAGGGCATTTTATATCCTAACTACTTAATGAACAAAGACATCATCAATACCAGAAGAGATAACTATGAACAGGCAAAAAAAGATAAACCACCTTATATTATTAAGAATTCTGTTCATGTTTCTGTTCAAAAAACAGGTAATTTCAAAAGTTATAAAGTGATGGGAATTAGTGGAGGAAAAGCAGTAGGTAAGATAAAGATAATAAATAGTCTAGATGATTTAGGGCAAGTAGAACGGGGTGATATTGGTGTTGTGAAAACGTTTCATCCCAGTTGGACACCTATTCTAAAGATTGCTAACGGGCTTATTATGAACTATGGGAATATGTTATCACATGGTGCTGTTGTAGCAAGGGAATATGGGATACCTGTAGTTGTTTTTAATGATGATGCCACGACTGTTTTTCATAATGGTGAATGGGTTGAAATAAATGGTACTACTGGGCGAATAAAACTTATGAATGTGATGGATGTGAAAAGATGATAAAAACTGCACTTATTGTACCAAAAGGGTCAAAATATGGTAAGAATAAATATTTGAAAGATTTTCTTGAGAGAAATGATGTTGTATCAAAATTTTATGGAGCCTGGGAAACACCTAATTTAAGTTTGCTGACAATAGCAGGACTATTTCCACCAGATTATAGCTTGCATTTTATTGATGAGGATCATGGGGAAGAGATACCATTCCATCAACATTTTGATTTGGTAATACTAACTGGAATGACACAACAGATTAATAGAGCATATGAAATATGCAGTCAGTTTAAGGCAAAGGGAAGTCATACAGTAATAGGCGGTATTCATGCAACCATTTATCCGGATGAAGCTATGGGCTATGCCAATACGGTAATGGTTGGTGAAGGTGAGGCTATATTTCTTGAATTTTTAGAAGATTTTAGAGTAGGTCAACCCAAAAAGATATATAAAGCAAGTTACTATATCGATCTATCCCAATCGCCTATACCACGATATGATTTAATCAATACCGCATTATATAGTTCCTATAGTATTCAAACAACTAGAGGATGTCCTCGTACTTGTGGGTATTGTACTTTACCTGTTATGTATGGAAGTAAATATCGAAGCAAATCAATTAAACAAGTGATAGCAGAAATTCGAGCAATAAAAGCCATCGATCCTTCACCTTTTATTTTCTTTGCAGACGATAATATGTTTATAGATATGGAAAACTCTATAAAATTACTAGAAGCAATCAAAAAAGAAGATATTATTTGGGGAACCCAAACAGATATCTCCGTTGCAGACAATACAAAAGTGTTGAATTTGCTAAAAGGAGCAGGATGCAGATGGCTTTTTATTGGGTTTGAAAACATTACTAAAAATAGTTTAGAACTATTAGATAAAAACAAATGGAAAGCCAACATAGCAAACAGGTATGCCAAGATGATTGAAAAAATTCATCATGCCGGTATTTACATATGGGGATCGTTCATGTTTGGAACAGATAATGATAGTATGGGTGTTTTTGAAAACACGCTGGATTTTACCATGAAAAACGGTATCTATTCTGGTAGTTTTACAATATTGACACCTTTACCAGGAACAGAGCTATTTATGAAAATGGACAAAGAAAATAAGATCATTGATTATGATTGGAGCCGTTATACCTTTTGGGATGTGGTCTATAAACCCCTATTAATGACTGAGGATGAACTTGCTAAAGGTGTTGCATGGATTTATGATCAATTTTATTCACAAAAGAACACGAAGATTAGAATGTCTAGGATAAAGAAGACCATGAAAAACATGAGTAACACGCTATAATCTGAAGAGTAAAGGATGAGTTTATGAAAATTGCGTTAATCTCTCCCAGAGGTATTGGTATGGGAAGTCAGGAAGAAAATAAAAAGACAGAAAGTATCTATAATGAACTCTCAAATATAGAATCTCTCAAGGAGTTAATGGCTTGCCCTAATTCACCACTGTTAACCATAGGAGCTATGGCAACACCTTATTTTGATGATGTTATCTATATTGATGAAGAAATTGAAGCCATTGATTTTTCAAAGTACTATGATGTGATTGGTATGTCATTTATGACACAACAGGCTTCAAGAGCTTATGAATTAAGTGTACAGTTTAAGAAACTTGGTAGTTATATCATTGCTGGTGGTATGCATCCTACCAATTTACCAGATCAGACATTAGAATATTTTGATACGGTATTTGTTGGTGAATGTGAAGATACATGGGATCAATTTATCACGGATTTCAAAAAAGGCTGTCCAAAAAGAATCTATAAAAATAATCAGCTTATTGACATGGAAAAAGTGGTTATGCCACGCTATGATCTTCTTAAAATGGATGCTTACAAAACAATACCTGTACAGATATCAAGAGGTTGTCCCCATAATTGTACTTTCTGTGCTTCTACTAAAGTATATGGCCCCAAATATAGACATAAGAGTGTAGAACAGGTAATCAATGAAGTCAAGTATATACAAACATTAAAAAAGAATCCCCATATTTACTTCACAGATGATAACATGCTCGTATCAAAAGCATTTTCAAAAGCGTTAATTAGTTCGTTACAAGGTATGGGGATACGCTGGATGACACATACAGACATTGGTATTGCTGATAATGAAGATGTACTAAAACTGTTATATGCTTCAGGCTGTAGAAAGCTTGTTATTGGATTTGAGAGCATTACACCAGCATCATTAGAAAAACTTGAAAAATGGAAGTATAACAAACTACAAGAGTATGGTCATGCAATAGAAAAGATACAGTCCTATGGAATAGGTGTTTGGGGTACATTTATCGTTGGACTGGATAACGATGATAAAGACGTTTTTCAAAAAGTCATTGATTTTACATTAGGAAACAATTTATATGGTGCTATGATATCTGTTCCTACACCATTTCCTGGCTCCGAGTTATATAATCAGCTTGATAAAGCTAATAGAATATTAACAAAACATTGGGGAAGTTATACTTTATGGAATGTGGTGGTAAAACCTAAGAATATGAGCAAAGAGGAGCTTGAAGAAGGGTTTGAATATGTTCTAAAGAGTATTTATTCTAAGGAAGCTGCTGCAAAGCGGATTGAGCATTTTAAGCATCTTTACTGTAAGCGGAGGAATGGTAATGAAAACAATTCTGTTGCTCGTTCCTAAAATGAATGGGCCGAGAGGCAATTATGTATATAATACATATTGGTCTAAAGCTATACAAGACAAAATTCAAAAGAATAGATGGAAGGTTATAACCCCATCTATTTTATTATTGGCTTCTATTGCTATAAGTGAACGATATAAAGTTGATATCATTGACGAAGACTTTAGAGATGTTCGTGTAAATAAACACTATGATATTGTTTGTATATATACAGTAACACCAACAGCAAAAAGAGCTTATGGGTACGCAAAAGAATTCAGTAAAAAAGGTGCTTGGATTCTTCTTGGCGGTGTCCATGCCACTTTCATGCAAGAGGAGAGTATGCAGTATTGCGATACCTTAATGATTGGTGAAGGGGACTACATATTTCGCGATTTTCTACATGACTTTCGAAAAGGCATACAAAAATCAATATATGTGCAAGAAAGAAATCAAGTGGATATGGCCTATTCCCCAATTCCTGCTTATCATAAGTTACAAAAACATGAACAACATTTAGTGCCTATTCAAACAGCTAGAGGGTGTTCTAATAATTGCAAATTTTGTAATGTTAATGGTTTGTACGGCAATACATTTCGTCATAAAAGTAGAAAGCAGATTGAACAAGAACTAAGTGATGTTAGCAACTTACCATATGCAAAAAGAGTATATGTGACAGATGACAATATCTTTAGCAATGAGCGTCATTTTAACCGATTAATAGATACGCTTAAACATCATCATCTATCATGGTATGCCAATACAGATATTTCTTTTGCTAATGATGAAAGGGACATTATATCAGCCTACAAAAGTGGGTTAAGACAAGTTTTAATAGGGTTTGAAAGTGTTGAACATCATAATCTATACCATATTGATCAAGATAATTTCAAATATGGTTATTTAAAAAAATATAAGGAATACATAAGAAAAATTCAATCCAATGGCATAGGGGTAACAGGGAGTTTTATGGTTGGACAATTACATGACAACCAGGATACGTTCAAATATCTAGCAGAGTTTATATATGACACCAAGCTCTACGGTGCAAACATTACAATTGTAACACCTTATCCTGGTACACGCCTATTTCATGACATGAAAAGAAAAAATAAAATACTGACGTATAACTGGGATTATTATACGATATTTCAACCTGTCATGGCATTGAATCATTTAACCATAGATAAGTTAAATGAGCTATATTTGGAGCTTATTATGACGGTTAACTCCAAAGCATTCGAAAAGAATAAATTAGATTATTTCAAAGAAATATATAAAGAGAAGAGTAAGAGCAGATGAAAAAAAAGATTTTATATATGTGTTCCTTTGTGCCTTATGGCACTTTAGAAGGTGCAGGTTTTGACATGATCAATATTGCAGATATACAACAACCCGTAACGGGTAATTTAAAACTATCGGGTAACCTCTGTAGTTTCGTGAATTATTGTCAACATATGGATGTATTAGCATATGATGGCATTATTTTTACGAATTGCTGTAATAGTATGCAACGGTTATATGACTATGTGACCTATTATTATCCCAATATATTTACATACATGATGGAAATTCCTCGTCATCATCCATCCATACAAGTTGATGATTTAATGGTTAAATTAGCTCAGCATTTTGGCATCAAGATAGGGTGTGATAACAGAATAGAACCTAAAAATCAACCTTATACTAAGGAGCATATTTGGGTTATTTCAAGTGCAATGCATAAAAACTATAAGGAAGATTTAATAAAACTATTTCATGAGAACAGTCTTATTTTTGATACTTGTACATCCGAAAATCGAGGCGATCAATTACGCAGTAATAAACGTAGTGATGTATCATGTCCTAGGATGATGAACTACTATCAGTGGTTTGAGAAAAGGATTCCATTGGTAAAAGGGTTAATTTTTATGATGGTTGGAAGATGTGATCATAGCATGTTTTTATACCCTGAATTAAAAAGAATTTGCAGTAAATATGCTTGTAATGTTTTATATGTAGAGGAAGAATTTACCCTCAGAATATCAGAGAGAAGTAAGATAAGATATGAAGCGTTTAAAGAATGCTTGACGATTAAGAACGGAGAAAAATTATAAATGATAAATCCTTTTATGCGACGGTTACAGATGTCTAGCTATATGTGTAAGTATATGGAGCTTAGGTCAGCACAATTAATTGTGAAAAACCAACTGCATATATATCTGGAAAAAATGTGGGAAGAACATAACCGTATTGTTTGGACGAATATGGTTATGCCAACAGAACTTTTCTATGCTGCTTCATTAATTCCCATTAACACAGAGCTTATTGCAGGTTGGCTAGCAACGTTAAAACTATCTAGCAAATACATTACCCATGCTCATGCTATGGGTTATAATCGTAATCTTTGTTCATATCATAAAGCTGTAATAGGTGCTCTGGAATGTGGTCATATACCTCCACCCAAAATAGCCATCTTTTCATCCCATATATGTGATGGAGGGGGAGGTATGATCAGATATTTTGAGAGACGATTCAACACAAAAGTCTTACTAATAGATATTCCCTATAAGACCACTAAGGAAAATATCGCATGTGTTATGAATCAACTAGTTGAAGCAAAGGTTATTCTTGAAAAGTATACGAACCAATCCATTGAACGTCACCAATTAAAGAAAGCTATTTTCTTATCGAATCAAGCAAGAAACTATATGCAAGAAGCCAATAATCTTAGAAAAAAAGATACATTATTTTATGGTAACTTAGCTATTCGTAATTTATATGGTGCTACATTCTTATTTGGTTCAGAACTTGGAAGAGAAGTAACTAAAAATTATTATCATCAATTAATGGAAATAAAAGAAAAGCGTTCAAATAGCTATATGACGGATAAGCAACCTTATCGAATTTTATGGATTCACTTTGCACCTCTGTATGCAAATGATATCATGGGTTTTTTTGAAGAAACCTTAAACTGTGTGATTGCCTTTGATATTACGGGTTATATATATTGGGATAAGTTAAGTGAGGATAATCCAGTTCATGGTATGGCAATAAAAGCAATGTCACACTTTTATCTAGGAGATGTATCAAAAAGGATTCGTCTATACAAAAGCATTATTCATGCTTATAGAATAGATGGTATGGTTATGTTTATGCATCAAGGCTGTCGTGCAATTCCCGGTTCATCCTGGGAGATACGGCAAATTGCTAAGGAAATAAAAATGCCATTCTTAGAGCTATCGGGTGATTGTATAGATGACGAAAGTTTTTCGTCGGAGCAAATGAAATTAAGAATGGAAGCATTTTCAGAGAGTATGGAGATGAGAAGATATGTATATGGGGATTGATGTTGGCTCTGTATCAATCAACGCTGTACTGATAGACCGTAACAAAAAAATCATGGATTATGTGATTGATTACAGTGGATACGATCATAGAGAGTCCGTAGAGCGTATAATAAGAACGATTTGTATGAAAACCGGCATTCATCGAAAAGACATTAAGAGGATAGTGGCAACAGGTTATGGAAGACGGAATGTACCAGATACCTATAAAACAGTGACAGAAATAACCTGTCATGCTATAGGTGTGCGGGCATTATATACCAATGCAGCATTAGTCATTGATATTGGTGGACAAGACAGCAAGATTATAAAGCTTTCAAAAGATAATATTGTGGAAACATTTATGATGAATGATAAATGTTCAGCAGGTACAGGACGTTTTCTAGAAGTTATGGCAGGTGTTATGAAGATGGATATGCAAGAATTTTCATCCTATGGGATGAAGTCACGTAGACCTTATAGAATAAGTAGCACATGTACCGTTTTCGCTGAATCGGAGGTCATATCTGGCATTGCAAAAGGCGTTGCAAAAGAAGATATCATTGCAGGTATATATGAGTCCATTGTGAGTCGTATCAAGGCTATGGTGGGTTCAATGGATTATGTTGGTGATGTGGTGCTAACGGGAGGCGTTGCTAAGAATGAAGGGGTTGCCAGTTCTATGAAAAGGAAGTTTACGACTATACAAGTGCCTTTTGAACCACAGATTACAGGTGCTTTAGGGGGGGCTTTAATTGCTTGGGAAAATGGATGAATTCCTAAATAAATTGGATTTAACCATTCGATTCATGAAAAATACGGATAAAAAATTCATATCAACCTATATAAAATCTCAGTTCAAGGCGTTGGAAAATATCTATAACGGTAGTCCCTATATTCTCAGTACATACTATTTTCCTTCTGAGTTAGCATGTATCTATGATGTAGAAGTGATTTATATAGAACGTCTAGTAGGGCTTGCTGTTGGCATGAATATGTTAGATAAGGATACAACGACACCACTTCATCACGGTATATGCTCTTATCAAAAAGCTTTTCTTAAACTTATTGAACAAAAGATTATCCCAAAGCCACAAATGATAATTGCTGTTAGATACCCTTGTAAGGATGCAGTGAAGCTATGTGACTATCTGCATAACACCTATAAAATTCCTATTTTTTATCTATCATTACGGCAATTAAGAAAAGATTTAGAAGATGTTCACGATTATTTATCAAGTCAATATCAAGTGATAGAGGATATCAAAGATGTGGTTAGACGATCAAATGCTGCCCATGACTTAAAGAAGACAATAGATCATTATAGAATGCAATATCCTGGTATTATACGAAGTGATGACTGCTTAAAAATATTTCCCATAGAAAATGATTTTGGGAAAGATAGTGCAACCTATGTATTAAAAGGACTATTAAGCTGTATTGAAAAGAACATAAGCACATATCAAAAAGATAATAAACCCACTATATGTTGGATGGGTCTTATACCATTATCGGATAACAATATGCTAACCAAAATAGAAAAATATACCCATTGCAAATTTGTTTATGAAGAAATGTGGATGTTTGGAGATTATAAGCTATACCAAGATAATTTTTTTGATGCATTAACAGAAAAAATAAAGCAATCATTATTTTATAATACCCATCGCAGGATACATAAGATACATGATATGATGCGTCAAACGCATACAGAGATTGTCATCAATCTGTCACACCACAATTGTTCTTTCTTGCCTCAAACCATCCATCAATTCAAAGCATATTTTGAACAAAAAGGCATAACGTTTTATAACATTAGCTGTGATGTGGTTTATGAAAAATTTGATAGTCATTCTATCATGAATAGCATCAATAAACATGTGCCATATATAGGTGGTGAAAATAAAGATGCATGCCTACATCTCAAATGACAGAATTAAAATACTCCCCTTAGATAGACAACCATCTAATGCATTGGATCTATTGTTTTTAAAAGAACTGCGTAACCACATAAAAGTCATAGAAAATGATAATAGCATTCAGTGTGTCATCATGACAAGTAAGTGTCGGACCATTTTTTCCTCTGGACTTGATTTAAGTAGCTTGACAGATTGTAAGAGCAGAGAAATGAGGATACGCATTCTTAAGGCTGTGTGGTGTGTTCATGGTATTGTTAAACAGATAATGAACTCCAAGAAAATATACATAGCAGCCGTAAACGGTGCTGTCATTGGTTCAGCTGTTTCCATTGTTATGGCTTGTGATTTTATATTTGCACATAAAAACGCATGGTTTTGGTTACCTGATCCTCAGTATGGGGGCCTATTGGCTGATGGTGGGCTAGATATCATTAAAATGACAGTAGGCATCCCTAATGCAAAAAGGATAGGCATGACCAATGAGAGAATAATTGCCCAAGATGCAAAGGATATGGGGATAATAAATCATATAATAGACAATGGTTGTGTAGAAGATTTCGTTCAATCATTTGCAACAGATTTATTACAACATGCATTTCCCACATTGCAAAAAACAAAAGCGATCATCAATAAAGGTGTATTGAATAGATTTCAATTAATACCATTCATTCAAATTGTATTTTCAAAAGAGTTGCCTAAGAGGCTTAAAAAATATAACTTAGGAAAACCATAAAATAGAATTTAAAGGAGTTATGGAAGAAGAAATGAGTTTAGTAAACAAAACAATAATCATTACAGGTGGTTCATGTGGCATTGGAAAAGCAGTCGTGGAATTATTGTCTGCAAAAGGAGCAAATGTGGTCTTTACATATCTTAAAAATGAGGCGGATGCAAAGAAAATAGTTGCATCATGTCGTGGTAATGCAGGTCATATACAAGCATATGGTGTTGATGTGAAAGATTATCGAGATGTCAAAGAGCTTATCAATAAGGTGATAAGAGAATATAAACACATAGATGTCATCGTTAATAATGCAGGCATTAAAAAAGACAAGTCGCTATTATATATGGAGCCCTCAGACTGGGATGATGTGATGAATACTAATCTAACCGGTGTATTTAATGTTGTAAAATCAGCTATGCCATATTTATTAAAGCAACGTAAGGGACGCATCATAAACATGGGTTCAGTAAGTGGTATAAGTGGGTTGGCGGGTCAGACCAATTATTCGTCTTCAAAAGCAGGTATCATAGGATTTACAAAGGCACTTGCAAAAGAAGTAGCCACCTACAATATATGTGTAAACACCATTGCCCCAGGACCAGTAGAAACAAACATGCTAAAAGGCTTAGCCAAAGAGCATCTGGACAAATTACTGAAAAGTATTCCTATGAAACGGATGTGTACACCTAGAGAAGTAGCAATGACAGTTAATTTTCTCGCAAATGAAGAGCTATCACCTCCGTATTTAACGGGTCAGGTAATAACCCTTGATGGTGGGGGAGGGATATAGTATGCAAAAAAATCATGATGTACTAACAGGCCTTTTTAATAAGGTATGGGTAGAACAGTTCATCGGTAAATCATTACAGAAAAAGCATCATATAGCCATTGCGCTATTGAATATTGATTTTTTTACAAATATTAATGAAAAGATTGGCAAGAAGAATGCAGATGATGTATTAAAGAAAATCGGAGCGTTTTTATCAAAAGACAAAGACGTTTTTGTTGCCAGATATGGTGGGGATGAATTTGGCATACTCTATGTCAACAAACAGGATACCTTTATTCGTGAACATGTGAATACCTTAAAAAAGGATTTTCGAAAAACAAAATTTATTCATGTATCGCCATATGAAAAAGTACCTTTAACATTTAGCATGGGTGTAGCCCTATCATCAACAGCGTTAAATGGTACATTTTTATTGCTAAAATCAGCTGAGATTGCTTTATTAAGTGCCAAGAAAAATGGGAGAAATAGAGTAGCCTTTTCTCAAGCTAAAAAAATGCACTTTATTAAGCATGAAGGCGTTTGTACAACAGTTATTGGGAGAAGTCTAAAAGGTCAATCAAGGAATAAGACCATGGCTTATTTAGCATCAATAGCTCAACCTTATGGTGTGGATATGGATGTGAATCAGTGTTTATTATTTGTTGATCGGTCCAATCATCAGGTTAAGGGAGTGACAAATGGTAGAGTACATGTTATAGCAGGATGTGGAGCGTGTGGGTATGATGGTGATGGACAAAACCCCATATATGCTAAACTCTGTAAACCTAGCGGTGTAGCCGTACATAAATCAGGTAAGATATACATTGCGGATACAGGTAATCACTGTATTCGAAAAATAGAAAATGATGTCATATTTACTGTGGCTGGCAATAAAGAAAGTGGTTATCGTGGGGATGGAGCCAATGCTTTAGAGGCAAATTTAAATAGACCAGGGGGTATTGTAGTTGATAACCAGGGTAATCTATATACCAATGATTATGGAAATAATGTAATTAGAAAAATTAATGTGGATGGCGTCATTACAACAATAGCTGGAAATGGTGACTATGGCTATACAGGTGATCACTTTAGCGCTGTGGAGGCTAGCATGGATAGACCTTACGGGCTATGTGTCAAACCTGATGGGAAAATGTTGTATATTGCAGACTATGGCAATCATTGTATACGTCAAGTGAATCTAGAAAACGGTATCATAGAAACATTGTGTGGTAATGGTGAAGCAGGTTATTCTGGTGACCATGATAGTTGTTATAAGGCAAAGCTAAATGGACCTTATTGGCTTTGCATATATGATAACAAATTATACATTGCAGATGCAAATAATCATTGTATACGTCAGATTGATTTGTCAACCAAAATCATAACGACTATCGTAGGTAATGGTGAACCGGGTTATGTGGATGAGCGGGTTAATATAGCCAATGCAAGATTGAATATACCAGCTGGGATTATCAAACATAAACAGCATTTATATATTGCAGATTATGGAAATAATGCCATAAGAAAAGTAGTGTGTGATAATTGAAAGGAATTGTGATGTAATATGGTAGGAATAAGTTTGGCAGTTTTAATCATCTATATAATACATAATGTGATAAAAGGTTATCAACTGGTATATGAAGGTAGTCATCCAAATAGATGCCATTTAATTAATGAAAATAACCTTCCTTATCGATATAGAAAATTTACTTTTCAATCACAAGATAATCTTAAGATGTGGGCCATTGAATATATACCAGATCAAAAGCCTAAAGGAACGATTATTGCCTGTCATTATCTAGGTGGTTCTAAAACATCCATATATGCCTATATTGAACCACTATTGAAAGAAAATTATACTGTTGTAAGCTTTGATTACATTAACCATGGGGAAAGTGAATCAAGAAGAGGTAATAAATATACATTAGAAGATGATATGAAACGATTCTTTTATAAATTAAAGGCATTAGATATAAAAGGTCCCTATGGTGTTATGGGGTTTTCAATGGGTGCTACCGTAGCAATAAGTGCTCTTGATATAACATCAGAAATAGCTGCAGTTATGGTTGATAGTGGACCCCTTATATTTGTGAAAGAGTATTTCAATCATGTATTAAGAAGTAAAAAAGTGAAAGAGCCTATAAGGAGAATCGTCTTTTTATTTTATTATCTATACGTCATAGGTTTCTATAAAATGAGTAGAAGGATGAAGAAGCGATTGCTCAGCATGGATGACATACCCATTTTAATGATACATAGTAAGCGGGATCGTACTATTTCTTATAAAAATGCTGAGTACGTCTATCAAACACTTAACGCTAATAAATCAAAACTTATTACAGTACAAAGAGCACATCATATGACAAACAGAACCATACTCCGCAAAGAGTATGATGATTATGTTATTCAATTTTTTGAGAGATGGTTGGTGAATGATGATAAAGCAAAGAATCATTATAATAGCATTAAGTGAGATGCTAGATAAAGGTATTGAACACATTACAATAAAAAAGATGGCACAGAAGACAGGGTTGAACGAGGATAGGCTTAATGATTTTTTTCTATTTGGTGATAAGGAACTTTTGATGGATGTTATCGAATATGCTGGTGAAAAATGGGTGCATGAAATAAAAGCGAGCATACATAAAGTGCCGAATAAGGATCAAAAGCTGAATACACTTATTTATGGTTATACCATGGGATCTAAAAAGTATCCACAGTCCCTTTCAACGTATATTGATTTATGGAAACTGATAAAAGATAAACAGGACGAGTACATTAAGATGCGATTAAAAACAATCTATAACTTTTACATAGCGGAGTTTACCCACATAGTACAAGATATGGGATACCAGCATATACCATACAATGCGTTAATTGCCTTTGGTATATTTTTAACCCTTATCAGTGACGTTGTACATATTCAATCATTGATACTTGATAATAAGCTTGACTATGATTACATGTATCGTATTCTAAATAAACTCACTAAACAGTTCTTGATAGGAGAGATAGTATGAATAAAGTGATCCTGTTCTATCCGTCCTTTTTAGTTAATAAAGGTGAAAAAACCCTATATACAGATTTACCATTATCAATCATTGCACTAGCTTCTCAGTTATATAACAACTATGATATAGAGGTTATTGACGAACGATTAGATCACTACGAAGAGGAGGAAATTATAGAAAAATTGCACGATGTGTTTATGGTAGGTATTAGTGCTACAACCAGCTACCAGATACTTAACGGGCTGCAATTCGCAGAAAAAGTAAGATCCTATAGCAAAAAAATTAAAATTATATGGGGCGGTTGGCACGCTAGTTTAATGCCTGAAGAAACAATTAAACATCCGCTAGTGGATATTGTTGTTATTGGACAAGGCGAACACACCATAACCAAACTTGCAAAGTGTATCAAGAATAATGAGCATTTAGATAGCGTACCAAATATAATCTATAAAACCAAGGATGGTAAGTGTATAACAACATATAAGATGGTATTCAATAGCTCTCAGATACCCCATAGCATGAAAGATGGGTATAAGTGCGTCGATATTGATAGATATATACACAAGGCATGGGGAAATCAACGATTATTGGGCTATGAATCAAGTAGAGGCTGTTCATCCAGTTGTAGCTTTTGTTCCATTAGCGCACTTTATCACAGAAAGTGGTATGGTTTAGCAGCAAAAAGCATAGTTCATGATATTCAATGGCTAAAGGATCATTATCATATTGATGCATTACACTTTTTTGATAATAATTTTTTTGTGCATAAAAAAAGAGCTATGGAAATAGCTAAACTTTTTATTAAAAATAATCTAAAGCTAAGATGGGATGGCACCATTGTCACCAATCAGTTTTTAAAACTTACGCAACAGGAAATTGAGATGTTAAAGCAAAGTGGTTTTTATCGTATCATTGTTGGCGTTGAGTCAGGTGATGAAGAGGTATTAAAGAAGATAAATAAAAAGCATACCAATAAACAAATTTTAGAACTTATAAAAAGGTGTAAGGAATTTGGACTATTCCCATCGCTATCCTTTATGGTAGGTTTTCCGTGGCATCCCGAAAAGGATACCCAACATACGATTTCACTTATTGAGAAAATAAAAACGCTATATAGCGAAACAGAAATACTTTTATTTATCTTTTCACCTTACTTAGGAACCCCACTCTATGATATTGCCAAGGAATATGGCATGTTATTCCCAAGTTCTTTAGGAGAGTGGTCTAAGTTTACCTATGATAAAGTGAATACGCCATGGGTTACTAATCAGTTGCAGAAAAAGATAAATCGTTATTTAAGTTTTTTTGGTACGAAAAAGATGACCAATGATGAACAGCAATTCTATCAGAGTTTTGATTAAAAGCGAAATAATACAAATGTGTTAAGAGGCAAATAAACAAACTACGAGAAGTGTGGGTGTGAGACATGAAACAATTACTCAATAAGTTAGAAACAGCATTGTCTAAAATCGATCATCATTTTTCTATTGCTTTAATTGATATTGATTTTTTTATTCGTTATTGCATACGATTTTCTGAAGAACAGTGCCATGAAGCCATGAATAACATCATGGCGTTTTTCTTGCAAGCGTTTGAAACAGAAGATGTGTTTTATGAGTTAGGTGGCGATGAATTTGCAATTATTTTACATAATCATTCTATTAGGAGTACCGAGAAACGAATTAATCATACGCTAACAAGGTTCAAAAAAGAAAGATTTCTTACACATTTAGGAGAAGATTATAAACATGTAAGAATGACTTTTAGTGCAGGGATAGCGACATTTCCTGAAAATGGCGGGAAAGATATTTTATGTAAAAAAGCAGTGACCGCATTATTCTTAGCAAAATCACTTAGAAGAAATCATGTGTCGTGTTATATGGAGAACACAGAGGATCATGTTAATAGAATCCTATTCAATGAATCCCTTTCAATCAAGTCAATCATTGGTAGATGGGGTGAAATAGGTCATACGCATACGCCCACACCTGTTTCAACATGTTTATTGTGGGAGCCACAAGCCATTGCTATGGGTGGACTTGGTAACTTGTTCATTGCCGATCAAAATAATCATCAGATACTTTGTTACCATAATGGTTATGTAAGCCCCATTGCTGGTAATGGTACCTATGGCTATAGCGGAGATGGCAGTTATGCGGATAAAGCCCAATTGAATAAACCAACTGGATTATGTATATGGGATCAAAAACTGTATATTACCGATACAGGTAATGATGCTGTTCGCATGGTCGATTTAATAACCAATCAAATATCGACTATTTGTGGTAGGGGTCAAGCAGGATATAGTGGCGATGGTGGGCTTGCTGTCTATGCAAAGTTAAATAAACCAGGTGGTATAGTAGTGGATAAAAAAAATAATATATATATCAATGACATTGCAAATAACGTCATAAGAAAAATAGATACCAATGGAATCATATCAACCTTCGCTGGAAATGGTCGTTTTGGATTTAGTGGTGACGGTGGTTTAGCCTCTAATGCATCTTTTAATGAAATTTATAATATAGCGATTGATAATAAAGGGAATTTTTTATATATCGTCGATTATTTAAATCATAGAATTCGGAAAGTTGATTTAAATACCAATATCATTGAAACATGTGTAGGAAATGGTCTATCTCATGACACTGTAGATAATGAGGATCCCCTATTGTCATCGTTAAATCGTCCAGTTGCAGTATGTCTTGATTCTGAAGGTAATCTATATATTGCAGAAGCAGGTAATAGTAGTATTCGTGTGGTAAGCAAAAAGGAAAATAAAATATTGACGTTAGTAGGAGGGTGTGGTAGCGGAACAGGACAAAGAGAAGATATTCGCACATATAAACTTACAAATCCTAATGGATTAGCGGTATATGATAATATGCTGTATATTTTGGATGGTGGAAATAATCGTATTTGTAAAATAAAATTAACTTTTTTGAGAGGAGAATAGGAATGAAAATTGAGGAAAAGGTAAAAGAAATAATCGTATCACGATTAAAGGATAAAGCAAAAGTTAAAACCCTAACGTATAGTACACCATTATTGTCACTGGGTATAGATTCTATATTAGCCTTATCTATTTTGGTTGAGATTGAAGAAGCCTATGACATAGAAATTGATGATAGCGATTTAAATATGGATAAAATAAAAGATATCGCTTCGTTTGCAGATTTAGTAAGAAGTTGTATAGAAAATGAGTAAAATTCTACAGATTGAATTACTGATTAATAAAGATGCTGGATTATCCAATCCATCTGGAATATGTTACGATGGTATGCACAATACATTGTTTATAACAGATATGCAAAACAAACGTGTGATCAAGTATCATAATAAGGTAGTTGAAGAACTACCCGTTATGTGTAATCGTGATAAATTATGCTTGAAAAAGCCATTAGCAATCGCATATCGTTCCAATAAATTACACATAACAGATGCAGCACATCATTGTATATTTAAATATGCCCATGAATATTGGGAAGAAGTAAACATAACGAATAACATGGAAAAAGCCATTAATTTACCAGGAAGCATAGCAAGCGATTTTGAGGGAAATATTTATGTTTCTGATTTTCTTCATAATCGAATATGCAAAATAAACTTGAAGGAAGAAGTATCCGTCTTAAAAGAAATAAAATGCAGCAAGCCTTATGGTATATACTTACATGAGGGTATCCTTTATGTAACGGATACGGGTCATAAGCAAATTGTATGGTTTGATGTAAAAACAAATGGCCATGGTGTTACTGTTAGAAGTGATTTTACGCCTATTGCTATTACCGTTGATGAAGATGGTGATCTTTACATCAGTGAACATAGAAAGATATATCTTTTTCATCAACGATCTAGAGTCTTGGAATTAATATTAGATAATCACAAATGGCGTCAATTTGGCTATGACAAGCTTTGTCATATCGGAGCTCTTGTATCGATTTCAAATCAAGAATTTGTTTTCTCAGATACAATAAAAAACAGTGTCTATAAAGTATCCATAAATAAGTTTTGGGAGTAACATGATGTATAAAATATTACTATTAGCTTTACCAAGTCTTTCCAGTTGTTCATCAAGTCTTTACGATTTGACACTTTATGAATTTAAATCCAGAAATCGTCTTTGGAGTACACCTCAACTTGGACTATTAACCATAGGAAGTATGTTATCTAAAATTAGTCATAACATTGATTATGTGGATTTGAATTATGAAGAAATAGCGTCCTATAACGTCGATTTTGTTTTCATGTCACCTACAACATCACAAGCGCTAACAGCATATGATTATGCCAACAAATTAAGACGCAGGGGGATAAAAGTTTTCATGGGTGGTTCACATGTATCGATGTTGCCAAATGAAGCTTTGGCACATGCTGACGCAATTTTTATCGGAGAAGCAGAAGATTCAATGGAAAGCTTTATGCATGATTTGACCACAAACAGCATCCAGTCAATGTATGTATCAACCGCTAAGCCAGATTTAAAAAAATCACCCGTACCCATGTATGAATTGGCCAGAAAGTATCCTTACAAAAGTGTTCCAGTTCAGCTTTCTCGAGGGTGCCCCCATCAATGCAATTTTTGCTTATCTTCCACCATATACGGAAAAATGATTAGAAGAAAAGATATGGCGCAAGTTAGAGATGAATTAACAGTTATAAAAAAACTATGGAAAAATCCCTTTATTTTTTTTACAGATGATAACTTTTTGGTTAGCCAACATGATAGTCACCAAGTTCTGGATATTCTGGAGGAATTGAAGCTTGAATGGTATGCTTTCACGGATATTTCAATCTATAGGAAACAAGATCTGTTACATCGTTTGGCACCATCTGGCTGTCGAAAACTTCTTATTGGCTTTGAAAGCTTAAATGATAAGAATCTCATTGAATTAAATAGCTCAGGATTTAAAGCATCTAAGAGACTAGAATATAAAAAAGCAATTCATACCATACAACAACATAAGATTGGCGTCATTGGAAGTTTTGTATTGGGTCTTCATGAAGATAATGAAAGAACCTTTGATGACTTATATGAATTTATAATAGATACCTGTATATATGGTACCAATATAACCATAGCGACACCTTTTCCAGGTACGCGCTTTTATAATAATTTGAAGAAAAATCAAACGTTATCATCAACTTGGAGTGATTACGATGGCTTCTCTTTATTATATGATTTACCCCATATGACAAAAAAGGTTTTTTTACAAAAGTATGTTGAGTTAATACATAAAATTAATTCTAAAGAACGTTTAAATAGGGTAATAAACTATTTTAAAAAATTGTGAGGATAAATAGATGAAAGGTATGCTATATTATGATTCTAAATATGGATCAACGAAACAAGTATGTCAATGGATTGTATCTGAAATTACCATAGGCCAGATTACGATCAACCACATAACAGAAAGAATGAAACATAATGTTGATTATTTCATTATAGGTACCCCTATTTTTATAGGTAAACCTATGGCAAGCGTTATTGATTTTTGTCATGCAAATAAGCATTATTTTAAAGATAAGCCCCTATTTTTATTTATTACCTCATGGGCTGAGTCTACGATATATCGCGATGAATGTAAAAAATTTTTGGATATGCTTAAGTTTCACTTTAAAGGACATCATCTTATTCTGGTAGAGTCTTTACCAGGTAAATTAGTTATGGATAAAATCACAAGAAAAGATAGAAAAATAATGGAAAGACTATTAAGACGATTGGATAACATGTCCAATGAGTTTCAGTCAGAGTCTATTTTATTTAACGATCAGAGAAGTGAAAAGTTAAGCAGGAATTTTGGTAGGAGGATAAATGAAGTTCTTAGGGATAAAAGCTATTTGTTTTGATTATTATAATACCCTGGTCAATATTGGTCAACCGTTTACTGATATTCGAAATTGGTTTGAGAGATTTCTAAAAAGTAAGAATGACCAAATATCAGTTGAACAATTTAACATGTGCTTTACGAAACAACGAGCGAAATATATTTGTCATTCAGATTTTATGACAGGTAGTAGCATACTAGAAGAAAGCTATCGTAGAACTTGTGAAAAATACAATGTAGAACATTCCTTGCATGCATTTAATACATTTGTTTATCATTTGTTTCGATCACCTCAAGCATATGAGGACGCAAGACATACCATAGAACAATTAAAAGATAAATACATGGTGGCGCTAATTACCAATGCTGATAATGATGTATTGTATGAATCCATGGATAGTCAGGGTTTTGCGTTTGATTATGTGATATCTTCTGAAGATGCAAGGTGTAACAAACCTGGAAAGGCTATTTTTGATAAGGCTCTTCAGGACATGCATATGCAGAACAATGAACTATTAATGGTGGGGGATTCTTTACAAGAAGATATATTAGGTGCTAAACAACAAGGAATCAATGCCATATGGGTAAACAGAGATCATGACGTGAATGCGTATAATGTGACAATGGTGGATTCGCTGAATCAGATGTTACAATTTTTATAATATCAAGGTATGGGAAGTATCGATATAAATAATAGACTGTGAAAAGGGGGAAAGCCATGAAAAAAGCAGCGGTGATTGCAGCATGTAGAAGTCCAATCAGTAAGATACCAGGGGAGCTCAATTATATTGGAGAAATAGAATTATTAGCAGAAGTATTTAAAGCTGTTATAAAGATAAATAAACCTTTAACGATTGATGAAGCAATTGTTGGTTCAAGTTTTCCTATTGAAAGAGATAACTTGAGTAGAAAAGCGATACTATCTGTGGGATTACCCCCTACAATTAGCGCTACAACAGTTAATAAAACATGTGCATCATCTGATGAAGCATTAGCTATTGCTTGTCATAAAATACAATGTGAAAATGAAAAAACCATGTTAGTAGGTGGCATAGAAAAAGTTAGTAACTCATCATATGCACTTCACTATATGAAGAAAAACATTAAAAAAACAATACGTAATAGAATGCCTACTTTTAATGATATCCGTCATAATATTCTTGAAAACGATATGACTTATATATGTGAGCGTTTGTCAAGAACACATAATATAACAAGACAAATGCAGGATGAGTATACAATCGATAGTATGAAAAAAGCGATTCATGCAAATAAGCAAAAGCATTTTAGAGATGAAATTGTACCAATAAGGTACAAGAAAGATAAGCAAGAACATGAATTGTATATGGACGAACTCTTGTTAAGTGATCGATCCCAGCATGACATCATAAGTGCTCCTCCAATGTTCTTAAAAGATGGCGTACTGACACAATATAATGCTGCAACCATGTGTGATTGTGCTGCAGCTATGTTAATAGCAGAATATGATAGAGCGTTACATATGGGATTAAACCCTCTTGTAGTTGTACATGCAATGGAAACGATTGGTGTAGCAAATGATAGAATGGGCCATGCAATGGCTAAGTGTGTGGAGCGTATTTTGAAAAAGAGTGCTTTGAAAAAATCAGATATTGATTTGTATGAAATCAATGAGTCTTTTGCTGTGCAAGCCATGGTAACCATTGATAGCTTAGGTTTAGATAAATCAAAGGTAAATGTTAATGGTGGTAATCTAGCTCTTGGTTATCCCATTGGTGCAACTGGACTAAGAATGGACATCACATTAATACATGAAATGTTAAGGAGAAACTCAAAATATGGGCTTAGTGTTATGTCCGCAGGTGGCAACATGGCCCAAGCTGTTATTTTTGAAAATAGAAGGTGAAAAGATGAATTATAATACGTATGATGTGGCAGTTATGAATTATCCATTGTTTAATAAAACCAATATTGACCATCATGTTCGAAACATATTTGAACAACCCATTCAAGAAGATGTTGAGGTTCCTATATATATACATATACCTTTTTGTGATAGCCTGTGCGATTTTTGTATCTACAATAGGATGTTAAAACCTAAGTCAATAGATATGATTCAGTCATATGTAGATGCCTTAATTCGAGAAATAAAGTTATATGCATCTCATGATTATATAAAAGAACAAAGAATCGGTTCTGTTTTTATTGGTGGAGGCACACCAACAGTATTATCGGAAAAACAACTTTATAGCATTATAACCACACTAAAAAAATGTTTCAATATTAATCATTGTGAGATGAGTATAGAGTGTAACCCACATAATGCTGATTATTCAAAGCTTAAACGACTAAAAAACTTAGGTATAACCAGAGTAAGTACAGGTGTTCAAACCTTTAATGATGATATGCGTAAGCGATTGCATATACAAAATAGTAGTCATGCTATCATGGATTGGTTTGAGAAGGTAAAGACACTGAGTTTTGACGATATATCCATGGATTTAATTTTTGGATTTCCAGAAACCAATACAGCATATTTTTTAAATGATGTAAAAAAAGCTGTTGCGTTGAACCTAGGACATCTATCCATTTATAAACTCACTCTATTTGCTTATACCAAGTTATATAAAGATATTCAAAAAAACAAAAAGATGTCCCTGCCCACACAAGAGCAAATGTATGACATGTTTAGCAAATCCCATGAGTATATATTAAACCATAATTATAGCATTCAAAGTACTCAGGAATACAGTAAAAAGGGGAAGACGGTGAAATTCTGGGATTTAATATATGATGGTTATGGTAATAATATATCATTTGGTTCTTCTAGTTTTGGTTATATCAATGGCTATTGCTACCAAAATCAAAGGACGATTAATGGTTATATTAGTAAAGTAAGGGACAATAAACTACCCATAGAAAGAATAAGTCCAAAAATAACCTACACACAACAAAAGGAAAGAGCAATGGTTATTGGTTTCAGGAAGGGTTTTGTATCCAAAGAAATGTTTTTCAAAACGTTTCATACACGGGTAACAGATGAATTTTCTAGTCAGATTAACAATCAAATAAGTAAAAATCTTATCTATGAAAATAAAGATGGATACGGTTTAACTTCAAAAGGCTTATACCATCAAGGTCTAGTAAGTGCAGATTATATGGGGTCTATATTCAAGAATGTATCACCTCTAAAAAAGAAAATGTGTATAGGATTACATGAAATGCCTTATTAGGATGCCATAGGATAATAATGTAAGGAGGATTAGCTAATGAAAACTTTATATAAGGAAGATATTAAAAAAATAATTCCACATAGGGAGCCAATGCTACTTATTGATGAAATCAATATATTAGAAGATGATAGTATCATTGGTAAATACTTTTTTACAGGCAATGAATGGTTTTTTAAAGGACATTTTCCTTCAAAACAAATTGTTCCTGGCGTCATTTTATGCGAAATAATGGCTCAGACCAGTTGTGGATTATTCTTGGATTCCCATCATGACAGTATGCCTTATTTAGTAGGTATACATAACGCTAAGTTTAGAAAAGCAGTTTTACCTAAGGATATCATTCATGTTAAATGTAGCATGGTGAGTATAAAAAAACCCTTTTATTATGTCAAATGTAAAATTTATGTTCATCATAACTTATATGCAAATGGTGAACTTACATTATTTTTAAAATAATAAAATGATTATATATTAATGTAATATTAAATACTGAAATAACATAATTAAATTATATAAATAATGACAATAATTTACAAAAAAACTCTTTCATAAAGTATTGATAAATAAATTCTAATAAAGCATTTATATAATTGATATAATAAAACATAAACAGACTATTGCTGCTATAAGTTGACAATATTGGCACTATAGGCCGTTTTGTTTTCAGTTCAAAACACTTAAGATGTTAATGGGAGAGTGGTAATGATGGATAATATTTATAAGAAAGCAGGATTAAGGATTAGGAAGCTTAGAGAATTAAACAACTTGACACGAGAAGCTTTTTCTGAGATAGCTGATATTTCTCCAAAATTTCTTTATGAAATTGAAACAGGACAAAAGGGATTTTCTGCCGATACTTTATACCGCATAGCAAAAGGATTATGTGTTACAACAGAGTATATTCTGACAGGTAATGATAATCAGGAGCTTTCGGAGGAATTATTAAGCATCTTAGGGTTGTTTGATAATTCTCAATTGGAAGCATTAAACAGATTGCTCAATATTGTTTATGAGTTAAGTGCAAGGACGTCATAAGATTGTAAAAAAACAACCCTCCTACCTATATAGGCATGCCATACATATTGAATGGTAGAAGGGTTATTATTATACGCTCTTATAGGTTAATGGTACAAATATAGAGGCAGCATTTGCCTGTCGAAAGCGAGCGAAAATATGTTTGCTCTGATCTTGCTCATAATCAGGATTTTTATTTAAAAACAACTCTACGAGATGATTGAATGCAATGTTATAAAGCATTATAGGATTATCACCATTAAATTCTAGCTGACTGATGTGAAGATAGATGCCACCAGAGATAATCATTTTTTCAACAGTATCAGGTAAGCCATCGAAGCTACTAACACGACTGCCAAAATAACTATTATATTTGCCCTTTATAGGCGTGTTTGTTGGAAAACCATAATAATCATCATTATACATATATGAACATTCCAGCTTAGAAACTTGATTCTGTATACTAAAATATTTGAAAATGACATCCTCTTCTGAATCAGGCGGAGTCATACTGCAAGCACAGAGTATGTCAGGTATACTTACAACTTTAAAAATCGTGCTGTCAAATTTTTCAGCAGGACTTTTTGGTGTTTTGATGGGTTCATATTTCATTAAGACATCACCTGTGTCATCATACACATAAAATGGAAATCCTTGTTTATTGTATACGTAGTTTGTGTCAGTTCGAAATCCATTCACAAAATATTCGTCAGCCATCATACGTTCGCCATAACCTGTTCTGTGTTTAAGATTTCGTTCATTTATGTTGAACTTAGCATATCGACATGGTGGGCAAACAAAAGTAACCGTGTCTTCTGGTAAATGCTCAGGTAATTGTTCAAAGTCTTCTACAACGATGCCGATAATTAAATGATAAGCACCAGCACCTTCAATATGTGTACGTACACCTATCACTTCAGGATTCTCAATTTTTATAATATCTGATAAAAGTTTAATAGTACCATTGCTAATATATTTTTCTGCCATGGTTTTATCTGTATTAGTACCTATACGCATGGGCAAGCCTCTACTCTCAGCAGAAAAAACAATTTTAATACCAACAATTTTGGTTTCTACCCTATCGACGATATGGGTATGTGGATTGATTTGTTCAATAAACACTTCTTTTACATTTTGCTTATCTTTTATTTCTTTTACCATATTTATAATGGTTGGTGTATTGTTAGGACGATATCCTTCTGGTGTATGCTGAGGTTTTTGGTTCTTTGCGGTACTCATTTTTATTTCCACCTTTCTCGTATTGTTTCTATTTTACAGCATCAAATGTCTAGGTTAATGATGTTATGGACTATTTTACAGTAGATTTATACAACTGTATTATCCGTTTTTAACATGTTTAAAGGGCAGTATATAGACATGCTCACATACTTATTTTTGCTGCAAGAAGAATGATAGAGTGTAAATGGTGTTCTAGAATGTGTTGATAGACCATTATCATTAAGCCAAGAAATAAGTCTTTGTTCATATATGGAACTATTCACACAAGAATCTCCTTTTAAAATAGCATAATACCCTTCTGCAAGTGTTAAGGTTTGAATATATGTTGGTAGAGGGAAATGAATTTGATGCTTATCTATCTGAATACCGCACAGATACCTATCTTTATGCTTAGAGACAATGAAATTCTGAGCTGTTTCTAGAATATCTGGATAGTAAATGCCAAAATAATGAGCAATCTGTTTAGATGCTTTTTTTTCTGCATAGATACCCTCCTGTTGAGCAGTAAGAAAGGTCATCTGATGTGCATGCTTTATTGTAATTTCATAAGGATTTGATTTCTTTTTAACAGGTAAGTAAAGTTTTAATTTTATAGGTTTACCATGTTTAATGATGTATTCTTCAAAAAAGTTTTCATGAGCTTGCTGGAACATACTTGATTGTAGCCAATCCGTGTATAGATAATCCCAAGCCTGATGAATAGCTTCTTCATGATTGTTAACGGTGGTTGTTGCATATGTATGAACGGGATGATGATATGTATTACCATAGCAAATTAAGTCTCCATATGATGCGTTTAGATTTACCAAATGCTGAGTATCATCATTCAATTCAAGATAAAGTTCGTAAGTGAATTTATGACTAGATTGTGTTCCATTACGACCAAATAGTCTTCCATGGAAATCTGGTAATAACATAAAAAGATGTTCAATAGCTCTGTTTTCTATACCTTTAAGTTGACTGTCATAAAATTTCAAGTATATGGTGGCTGGAATCCTTTCTTTTGCAACGTTGATATAAGTTTTGAAAGGGCCTTTAAAGGGTGGATAATAGTAATAGTGGTCACTTTTCTTATATTGAAGAGGCGTTTGACCAGTTGTTGATCTAACTTGCTTATGAAATGCTTGTTGAGAACTATAACCGCAGTAATAGGCAATATCTGCAAGGGTCATTTTTGAAGATTTAACTAACGCAAGGGCATTAGAGAGCCTACGCTTTCGAATATATTCCTTAACGGAATGACCTGTATAAGCATAAAAGTCTCTATACAGTTGCATTAAAGAGATAAAACCTACTTGAGAAATTTGTTGTGTGGTTATTGGCGAGTATAAGTGAGCTTCTATATACCTTATAATATTATTAAAATAAATACGCTTATTCGTCATTTTTAAAGCCTCTTTCATATACCTTTATTTTACGTTTTTTTACAAATATACATCATACCATATATTTTTTAAGGATCCCCAAAAAACAATAGTATCTTAAGTTTGAATCCATAGAATTTGATTGATATCAAAGTATTACAAAAAATACAAGTCAAATGTTCTATAAAAATTATAACATAAATGAACGAGAATGATAATATCTTTGAATCATTCAATAAAAAGAGATAGCATGGGCGGAATAATGTATATTTTGATAAATTAAACAGGTGAATGAACTTGACAGCTTTGTCTTTATATGATAAATTATACGTACGTATAATAAATAATACAAACGTATAAATAATGCTAATATATAACACGAGGGAACTTTAAATGATTATATGAATAGAGGGGGACTACGATAAGAAATGAAATGTAAGACAATGATGATTCTTGGAGGATATGGCGGTGCTGGTGTGTGTATTGCGGAACTACTACTACAGGAAACGGACTTACATCTTATTCTAGCAGGTCGAAACCATATGCAAGCCAATAGGGTGGCAAAAGAACTTAATACCAAATTTAATGGGGATCGGGTACAGGGTATGCAAGTAGATGCATCCAATGAAAAAGCATTAAGGCAGGCTTTTAAAAACTGCGATATCGTCATGTCATGTATTCCTATAACATCCTTAGGCATTGGAGGAGGTATTGTTCAAGCTGCCTTTGACGCGGATATTCATTATATTGATTTATGTTGGGATAATGATAAACTGCGATTACTAAAACAATTGGAAAAGCCAATTAAAAATTCTGGAAAATATTTTATGATTGAGGCTGGATTTATACCCGGTGTGTTGTCTGTCATGGCATTTTTGGCAGCTAAACAACTGGATTCTTTAGACCGCTTGGATTTTGCTGGCATGCTTAAGGATAAGCATGCCACTTATGGCAGTGTTGTGGATCTACTCATTTATGCAGCAGATCCAGTGTATGCATGTAAAAATGGTGAATGGCGTGTAGTCCCCAAATCCGCTTCTAAAAAAATCGATTTTGGTTGCACATTTGAGGATATAACATGCTACCCTATGGATGCAAATGAATTAAGATCTTTACCGGACGATCTGGGTTTTAAAGAAGTCAATTTCTATGTTGCGGGTCTAAATAAGGTTGCCAATATCATCTTATTTTTAGTTATGGGTTTAGGTTTACATAAGTTTAACTGGAGCAGGCAATTAGGTGCAAAATGGATTCTTAGAACCATAAAAAAATACTCAAAGCCACCTTATATCACAATTGCCTTGATGGAAGCTAGGGGTAAAGTGAATCACTATAATGCAAAACTAAAAGTCGGCATAAGCCATGAAGATGGATTGATAGGTACTGCTATTACAACGGTTGCTGGTGTGCTTCAACTATTGGATGGGTCTATTAAAGAACCCGGTGTTATCATCATGGGTCATCATGTTGATCCTGAGCGGTATGTTGAAGATATAAAACGGCTAGGTATGAAGGTGCAAATTGAACAGGATTATGTAAAACCATCACAAATCGTATCTAAATAATAAGAATGAGGAATGTTAAAGATGAGTAGACGAAGTATAGAAGAGATAAGAAAAGAAGAAATCATGAATGCTTTTTTAGAGGTAATTTCAGAAAAAGGGCTGGCTAATGCTTCCATCCGTGAAATTGCCAATACAGTTGGATGCAATCATGGTATTTTACGTCATTATTTTGGTAACAAAGAGGGTCTCATTAAGTGTACTGTGGATTTTCTGATGGATGAATATGTGAGCAGGCTTCAAGAGGATATAAATAAACATGATTCATGTATCGCTCAAATAGAGTCAGCATTTCAGACATATAGTTTTGAAAGTTTTGGTGCTGATTTAACAAGGGCTTGGATTGAAATATTTGTTTTTTCTAAGACGAATCCAGCTATTTCTAAAGTGTTACATGGTTTTTATAGAAAACTTAAAGACACTTTTGCAAGTATCATTCGAACGGGAGTTGAAAAGGGAGAGTTTAGACCTATTGATGCTGATGTAGCTGCCAACATGATTTTGGGGTGGTTTGAGGGAACTCACTTTTTAATGGTTGTAGAGACAGAGCATGTTCCTTATGAACAGATGTATCAACAGTTTTGTGATATGTTTCTGCGTTATGCAACAAAAGAAAACTAAATGCGATCAATGATCATCGTTAAAGATACCCTAACATTTTCTTATCATTAGCATAAGGAAGTGTTAGGGTATTAGCATGTTTAGAGGTGCTTTTTAATTTCGTCTGGAGAAGCGACACGGCCCATTATTTTAACTTGCTCATCAACCACTAAAGCTGGTGTACTCATCACACCATAAGCCATAATATCTTGTAGATCTTCAACTTTTTCAATGGTTGCTTCTATACCAAGGGCCTTAACAGCTTTTTTGGTATTGGCTTCTAGCTTTCTGCAATTTGCACATCCTGTTCCTAAAATTTTAATAATCATTATAATCTCCTTTCAATACATGCGGTATTTGGGTTATAAAGATACGGTGTTGCTCGTTAATCAAGATTGAAATCTGTTAAATCAATAGATAACCAAAGGCATTAAAGACAAATCCGATAATAAGGATGCCAATGGTAACGATGGTTGCAAAAATAACAAGTAATTTAGTTTTCACAACTTTTTTGAGCATGATCATGGATGGTAAGGATAGAGCAGTAACGGCCATCATAAAAGCTAGCGCGGTACCAATGCCAACACCTTTAAGAACCAGTGCTTCAGCAATAGGCAGTGTACCAAAAATGTCCGCATACATTGGTATACCCACTATTGTAGCCAGGGGTACAGAATACCATTTATCTTGACCAAGAACAGCACTAATGATAGGCTCGGGAATCCAATTATGTATGGCTGCCCCGATACCCACACCAATGAGTATGTATAACCATACTTTTTTTATGATGCTCAGTACCTGGTCTTTGGAAAAGACAACACGGTCTTTTTTAGTTAAACTGGCTTGTTCCATTTCCATAAGTTTGTTTTTAAATACAAAGGGTTCAACATATTTTTCAAGTTTGAATTTGCTAATTAATGTGCCGCCGATAACAGCTAATATGAGACCCACAACCACATAAGTGATAGCAATACGCCAATTAAAAATACTTGCTAACAATAAAACCGATGCAAGATCAACAAGGGGTGAAGATATAAGAAAAGAAAACGTAACACCTATGGGTAACCCAGCACTTGTAAAGCCAATAAACAGAGGAATGGAGGAGCAGGAACAAAAGGGTGTCACGGTACCTAGTAAAGCGCCAAGTATATTGGCAGTGATACCATTAAACCTGCCTAATATCTTCCTAGTTCGTTCTGGTGGAAAAAAACTTTGAATATAGGAAATTGCAAATATAAGTACGGACAACAAAATGAATATTTTTATCACATCGTAAATGAAAAAATGAATACTGCCACCTAATGGTGTTGTGATGTCTAAACCAAAGACATCTTCAACCAAGCGTTTTATCAGATGTGACAACCAATCCATTTTAAGGAATTGATCGTTGAGCCATTTAAAAATCGTTCCAATTTGCATAGGGATAAGTCCTTTCTTTATGATATGTCTCTAAGTGCTTCGAGAGCACATTTGTCAATATATTGTTCTTTATGTTTTAGTCTGGATTGATCTTCTAAAATGTTTGGATAAGCATCCATATTATTCAATATAAATTGAATGGTATGATTGAGTAGCTTATTGTTATCCTTAATCATATAAAAAACAAATTTATCCTTCCGTTGGTCGGACACCAAATCCATGTCCCTTAATTTGGATAGTATTTTTGATATTTTTGGTTGTGGTTCATTAAGTATGCCACATAGCTCGCATACGCAAAGTTCTTCACGACTAATTAATAAAATGACACGCAGTCTTGTTTCGTCAGATAGTAATTTAAATATAGGGGTTAGTTTCATAAGCGTCACCTTTCTATATTGTCATATGCACATATGGGAATATGTATATGTTACACCTATTTCTTAATTTTGTCAATATCGATGCTTAAAAATTTTACTATATGTGTGGGAGATATTGATTAAGCGAATAAAAGGCGAAATGATAATAGAAAAATATCGTTACAGCAGAAATAAACAACCTTACAAAAGCATATAGGATACATGCTTTTGTAAGGTTTATTTTATATGTGATAGAAAAAGTAATATTTTTCTAAGAATGTTCTTTTAGAACGATGCCTTCATTACGATCTAAGATATGTTTAATGGACCATTCATTTTGAAAGAGAAGTACAGGCTGCTGATGTTTATTCTCCACTAAGACGGTGTCCATTGGCAAAGCCAATTTTGTCACATCATAGCTATCCTGTTCAATCCAACGCAGGTAACGATAAGGTAACTGCTGCATGGACAATTCCACACCATACTCATGTTTGAGACGATATTCAAGTACTTCGAACTGGAGCACACCGACCACACCAATAATAAGCTCTTCTACACCCATATTAGGTCTTCGGTATACTTGAATGGCACCTTCTTCAGCTAACTGGGTTACACCTTTTAAGAATTGTTTTCGCTTAAGAGAATTCACTGTAGAGATTCTAGCAAAATGTTCAGGTGCAAATTGTGGGATGCCAGCATATTCTATCTTGGAAGCATCCTTGCATAAGGTATCGCCAATATTGAAAATACCAGGATCATGAATACCGATGATATCACCAGGATAAGCGGAATCCACAACGACACGGTCTTGCGCCACGAATTGTTGAGGTTGAGCTAATTTGACCTTTTTGCCTTTTTGAACATGATTAACGGTCATGCCTTTATCAAACTGACCAGAGCATATACGAAGGAATGCTATACGGTCTCGATGAGCAGGGTTCATGTTGGCTTGAATCTTGAAGATGAATCCTGTGAAGTTCTCTGATTTTGGGTCAATATTACCTTGATTACTTAAGCGTGCTAATGGAGGAGGTGTCATGTCTAAGAAGGATTGAAGAAAGGGTTCAACACCAAAGTTGGTCAGCGCACTACCGAAGAAAACAGGTGTTAAGTTACCTTTTAACACTTCTTTTTGGTCAAAGTGATCACCAGCGATATCCAAGAGTTCAATTTCACCTAACAATTGTTCATGTAAATCATGACCTATTAACGGGTTGAATTTTTCGTCACCCAGCTGGCCTTTCACTGCCTTTGCAATGGATTGACCATGATTGCCATCCATAAACAACTCAATTTGATTGTCGTAACGGTTATAGACACCTTTAAAGTCCTTTCCAGAACCGATAGGCCAATTCATGGGACAAGACTTAATATCCAAGACTTTTTCAATATCTTCTAATAAGTCAAAAGGGTCTCTACCCATACGGTCCATCTTGTTAATAAACGTAAAGATGGGAATGCCACGAAGTTTACATACTTGAAAGAGCTTCTTGGTCTGGTCTTCTACACCTTTTGAACAATCAATAACCATGACAGCACTATCGGCTGCCATCAGTGTGCGGTAAGTATCTTCACTAAAATCTTGATGCCCTGGTGTATCAAGGATATTAATGCAAAAGTCATCATATTCAAATTGCATCACACTAGAGGTAACGGAAATACCTCTTTGCTTCTCAATCTCCATCCAATCCGATACAGCATGTTTCTGAGAACGCCTTGACTTCACAGAACCAGCTGAACGAATAGCACCTCCGTATAAAAGAAACTTTTCTGTTAAGGTGGTTTTACCAGCATCTGGATGAGAGATGATGGCGAAGGTTCTTCTTCTTTCCACCTCTTGGGTAAAGCTAAATTTATCATCTGCCATGTTTCATCTTCCTTTATGTTTAAATTAAGAGAACTTAGTCATTATGATGAGTCATTCTCTCTGTATATATACGCATCAATAACTGCAACATAATAGATGATACCTTGTAATAGGGAGACTGTCAATTATTTCTTATAAGAAAAGGGAAGACAGCATAAGCCTATATTGCTTAGAGCATGTCTTGTCTGTAGAAGCTATGGTATAATGAACGAAGTAATAGCTATATTATATACTTAAGAAATTTCATGGTGTTTGGAAGATGTTTAAATAAGCATTATATGCTATAATATATGGGTATAATAGACAATGTTGGAGGATCATAATGGATAATAACGACAGACTTATTCGATTAAGGTATGCATTAGATATAAAAGATACAGATATGGTAGATATATTTAAGTTAGGTGGCATAACCATCACAAAAGAACATGTGAGAAAAATGCTTATAAAATCTAAGGATGCTTATGACGATGAAAGAGATGACTTGGACTTAGTGGAAGAAAAAGAAGAAAATCTTACATGTACCATTAGTGATCTTGATGCATTTTTGAATGGTTTTATCACCTTTAAAAGAGGTAAACAAGATACCAAACAAGGACAAGTAACACGACCAACACCGCCTATCAAAAATAGTGAAGGTATGAACAACATATTACTAAAGAAAGTCAAGGTTGCCTTGTCGTTAACCAGTGAAGATATGCTTGACATATTTAAGATAGCTGGTATTCATGTGACAAAAGGAGAATTAGGTGCACTGTTTAGAAAAGAAGGGCATAAGCATTATAAAGTATGTGGTGATAAGTACGCTAGGCATTTCCTAAAAGGCTTAGCTAGGCGTTATAGAAAGTAAGGACACAGAATAGGCGTATTTATAATTTGTTTCAACATGACAAAAAAAAGGAGGAAAGGAACAATGGATAACAGAGAAATAATCATCAAAGCATTTGAAGAAGCGGGACAACCACTTAAAGCAGGTGAAGTGGCAGAAGCAACAGGGGTAGATAAAAAAGAAGTGGGTAATATTATTAAGAAGCTAAAAGATGAAGCGATTATCTCTTCACCAAAAAGATGTTATTATGAAATAAGTAAATAGGATAAAAAAGAGGGTGGTCTCATTAAAGCAATTTTGTTGGCTAGAAGTTTTTGGAAACTATAAGAGGTTAAGCTTTTCAGACCCCTAAACGTCCGTGTTTAGAGGGTCTGCGCTTCGCCGTCCGTGGCTGCGCTTTTCGCTTAACCTCTTATAGTTTCCTATGATATTGACGTTAATTTTACTTTGATAAACACAGCCCTTTTTGCGATTATAAGCATTTTAAATACGACCAACACATGTAGACACAATAGTAGGACACAAAAATATACCAAGGTTCATAAGGATATCCTATAAGATAATAGGCGAATCAACTATAATAAAACCATGATAAGAAACAAAAAAAGGAGTGGTTTTATGTCTAAGAGCTTTTCGAAAGTGGTCTATGATTTGAATCAGTTTATCTATGGTGAGTCCATTCATCCAGTCACACTTAAAAATGGTTTAACCATTGGCGGTGGACAGATATATCCAGAACTTAATTTCACATTACCCAGTATGAGCATTAATGCAGATACCATGCCAGAGGTACTTGAACAATATAAGAGTATTATAGAAGATGCATGTAAGAGGGCAGTAGAATTATCTGTACCTGGTTTTGTTGCAGAGATTGAACTATTACCTCAAGCCACATATAATCCTGAGTGGGGAATTGACATAACCAAAGTTGTAAGAGAGATTATGTGGCACTATGAAGAAAAGCATCAGTTGAAAAGCGCTTTACGCTTAACACCCGTTGATATTCGTGAGGATTTAAAATCAGAACATATGTGGCATGGTGCATATTGGGATAAAGTCATGACTGTTTTTGAAAAAGGTGCTTTAGCAGGTGCTGATCTTTTATCCATTGAATCCATTGGCGGTAAAGATGTCCATGATGAGGCTATCATGTTTTGTAACATGAAACAAGCCATCTTTGGACTTGGTGTATTAGGCTGTATGGACATGTCCAAGTTATGGTCTTCAATAACCTCCATAGCGAATAAAACAGGTCGTGTGTCAGCAGGTGATACCGCTTGTGGTTTTGCTAATACAGCTATGGTATTGGCAGATAAAGGATACATTCCAAAAGTATTCTCAGCTATCATAAGAGTCCTAGCAGCAGTAAGAAGTCTCGTTGCTTACGAGGAAGGTGCTCGTGGACCCCATAAAGATTGTGGTTATGAAGGTGTTTATATCAAAGCCATCACAGGAACCCCTATTTCCATGGAAGGTAAATCCAGTGCATGTGCTCATCTTAGCCCATTAGGCAACATTGCAGGGGCAGTAGCAGATTTATGGAGTAATGAGTCGGTACAAAATGTGAAACTATTAGGTGGTATGGCACCTACGATTTCCATGGAACAATTGGCTTATGATTGTCGTTTGATGAATACAGCGAAGCACTCAAGCTTTGAGGATGCCATAAGATTAAGGGATTGGATGGTCGAGTCCGATAGTCGCTTTGATCCGCAAGCTTATGTATTAAGGCCAGATGTGGTATTACGCTTGAGCGATAAAATTGTTCAAGGGAAAACACATTTTGAAAGAAGCAAGATTGCAGCAAACGAAGCCGTAAATGAAATACGAGAGGCCATTAAGCAGGATGCTGTTATGGTTGATGATAAGGAATTATCCTGGTTGGATATGATTCAAAATGATATTGAATCCATTTCAGATGATGATGACGCATTTACCCAAGAGATGATTGAAACAAGTACATCGGGTAAATTTGATCCTAAAAAATACGACTTATAATAACAATAGAAATGAATGTAGAGCATTTTACGAGTCGATCAATAGCAGAAGTACCCTATTAATAATGGAAGAGGTATCAACCTCTTCCATTAATTGATGAGATGAAAAAGTCATAGATATGATATAATCTCAGTAATTGTGTTTGTAGAACCGTAAAAGACGGTGGGAGTGGTCAAGTGTGAAAAACCTTGTGTATGATTATGAGAAAGCGGTATTTATTCTTGAAAGTTTTGCCTATGGCACAGATATTGAGTGCAGACTTGTTGATGAAGATGGAAAAACCATCCATCATGTGAACCCCAAATGTCAATTTTTATATGGCAAACTAAGCCTGGATGAAAAACCCAATGAAGAGAGTTTTGCTTATAGTGCTTATCAAGCTGTTCAGTTTGGAGGATCGTATATATTTTTTGGTCCTTATGGGTTGGTGTATTTCACCACGCCCATTATGCACCATCAAAACATCATTGGTGCATTTGTAGGTGGACCTTTATTAATGATGGCTCCTGATGACTATCTCTATCAAACCATTATTCGTAAAAGTCTGGATCAAACCTTAGAACTTACTTCAGTTAAATCATCCATGGCTAAGGTTCCATACGTACCAACGAAAAGGGTCAAATACCTTGCGGACTTACTGTTTATTAGTAATTCCTTTACGTCTCCTGAACAACATGAACAGTTTGACAAGGCTAAACAACTCATGTCACAGCGATCAGAGGTTGTACACTATATAGGGTATTTAAAAACCATGGGGGGAACCGTTCCAGAAGGTGAAGATTACCCGTTAGATAAAGAAAAAGACTTGTTATCGCTCATATCTATTGGGGATCAAGAGGGGGCTAACCGATTACTTAATGAAATCATGGCTCATGTTTACATCAGCTACCGTACAAACTTTGATAAACTCAAATCTCGGGCTTTGGAACTGGTTGTACTCCTATCCAGAGCAGCTCTAGAAGGTGGTGCTCAAGTAGAAGAAATATTTGGTTTGAATTATTCCTACCTTAACGATATTCATCACTATCATTCTGTGGATGATTTAAGCTGCTGGCTTTCAGAGATTTGTAAACGCTTTACCAATAGTGTCTTTAAGTTTGGTGAAGCAAAACATACAGATGCTATTTACAAAGCCATGGATTATATAAAGCGTCATTACATGCAAAAATTAACCCTTGAAGAAGTAGCGGAACACGTTTTCTTTAGTCCTCCATATTTTAGTAGGATTTTTAAAAATGAAATGGGTATTACCTTTAATAAATATTTAAATAAAGTACGTATTGCTAATAGCAAGCAACTCTTAAATGATAAAGACATGTCTCTGGCCGATATTTCCGAAGCCGTTGGCTTCCACGACCAAAGTCATTTTAGTAAGATGTTTAAAAGCATTACAGGAACAAGCCCTAAGAAGTATCGAGAAGCTTTATAGTGCCTCTTAACCTTGTTTTTTCTAAGTTTATTAAATACAGCACAAAACTTACTATCTAAGCTAACAGATGCATCATCTGTTGGCTTTTTTTGGTAAATGAGCATCATAAATATGACTTTCTTTTTTGTATCCACTTGACATTGGATACAAACTATGCAATAATATGACTATAAGTCATATGACTAATGGTCATGTGTATTTGGTAATTATAAAGTACCCTACATGTGTAAGGAACGATAATACCAAAATGAAGGGTGAAATCATCTTAAATCGGACAAGGAGGGTTAAACCATGACATTAAATTATTTTCAAGTTATTTGCTTCATATGGGCTCTTATAGGGGTAGGTTCAAGAATCATAATGGGTATTATGGGTGACAAATGGAAAACTTGGGAACTGAACAGTGCTTATTCAGAAGACAAACCAAAAATCCTAACGTTTATTGGTTTACTTGGCTATGCATTAGTTGGTTTCACATGGTATAAGGTCTTTGATAGTGATATAGGGAACAGTTGGATTATTGCAGCCCTAACCACCGTTACACTTATCAAAATTAGTGTCATCCTCTTTAATTATAATAAGTTTCGTACTTTTGCAAAAAATACATTAAATCATAAGAAAAAGATGGCACAGCTCAATATGGGCGTTATTCTATTTTCTATCATACTGATTTTAATGGGTATCTATCTCTATTAATAAAGAAAGCATGTGTATCATGAGCTATGATATGCATGCTATTTTTTTATTGGTCAGCACCAAGGATTTGTTATGGTTTGTTTCTCATCATAAGCATAATGGATAGTCCGGTACAACATGGTCATGAACAGTATTTATAGCTATAAATTCCTATTTTATGGCATAAACTTACAAAAAAGCAGGCCAGTGGTCGTGAAAATATCAAAAATAGCCTAAAATATACTTTTAATTTAGAAATTTGTAGAAATAGACAGGTTAAAATCAAAAAACAAACTAAATATATTTAAAAATATGATAAACATTGAAAAATATATAAATTCATGATATTATTACATTAATATAATAAATTCAATGAAATACACTTCTAGTGACAACATGTTTCTATATTTTAACATCAATGGGGCTACTGCTTCTTACTTGAAGGATCTAAGTGCCATGCTAAGTTGCTTGTAATAGGAAAAACTTATGACCAAATAGGTTTTATTCCATAGGCATGGGCTTCTGATAGGTTCAGCTAGAACCCCTTCTCCCAATTTATCAAATGGCTACCTAAAATTGAATAATTATCAAAAGAGAAAATCCTACTAACAGTGGTAATAGGTGTTTTAAGAAACCTTAAATATCGACGTCAGATATGCCTAGGATTATTTATGACAAAGGAGGATACAATGGATTTTTTGATTTCAGAAGAACAAATCATGCTAAAAAAGGAAATGATGACATTTGCAAAAAATCACTTAAATGACAAAGACAGTATGGAAACATTTTCAAAGGACATGTGGCAGGCGATATGTGATTTTGGATTATTAGGTGTGACAGTATCGGAAGAGTACGGAGGGTTAGGAGAGAGCTATCTTACTGCTGCATTAATGTTTGAAGGATTAGGATATGCCTGCCATAATAATGGATTTATTTTTGTCATCAACAATCATATTTGGGTAAGTCAAAACCTGATCTATCTCTATGGAAACAAGCATTTGAAAGATAAGTATTTAGCCATCATGGTTGCAGGACAAAAAATTGGTGCAATTGCCATTACAGAGGCAGAAGCTGGTTCTGACGCCATGAACATGGCAACCCATGCAGAGGATAAAGGCGATTATTATGTTTTAAATGGTACAAAAATGTTTATCTCCAACGGTCCTATAGCAGATATTTTTATTGTTTTTGCTGTGACAAGTGAAGATAGTTTTAAACGCTATACAGCTTTTGTTGTGGAGAAGGATTTTGAAGGATTTCAAGTGTGTGAAGATATTAAAAAGATGGGTCTTGGGGCATGTCCTACATCAGAAATAGTGATGGACAATTGTAAGGTTCCTAAGGAAAATGTTCTAGGCACATTTAATATGGGAGCGAATATTTTAACAGCAGCTCTTGAATGGGAGCGGTGCTATGAATTTGCACCTCATGTGGGTGTCATGCAGAGAATCATGGAAAGGTGTATCGAGCATGCCAATAGTCGAAAGCAATTTAGCCGATTCATTGGTGATAATCAAGCCATTTCTCATAAAATTGCTGACATGCAGGTAAGCATTGAATTGTCTAGGTTAATGCTTTACAAAATAGCATGGCTTAAGGATCAAGGTAAAAGTGCTTTTATGGAAACGTCTATTTTTAAATTATATATAAGTGAAAACTACATCAAGACATGTAGAGATGCCCTTCAGATATTTGGTGCATACGGGTATACCTGTGAATACGACATTGAACGGGAATTAAGAGATGCATTGGCATGTAGCATCTATTCTGGTACCAATGAAATGCAGAAAAATACCATTTATAACATGATACGTAGTCGAGCTTTGTAGATAAGATCAGGAAGATTATGACTCTAGGATTACGAAAGGATGAAAAGACTTATGCGCATCGTTATGTGTATTAAATCGGTTAAGAAAGAACTTGTCTATCAAGAAGATGAATATCAGGAAAATTACGTCATGAACCCATATGATTTGTATGCATTGCAAAACATCATTGAAGCAAAAAAACAAGGTACAGAAATGATATGTATGAGCATGGGACCAGAGGCTGTTACAGATACCTTAAGACGTTGCATTGCACTTGGTGTTGATGAAGTCATTCAGTTAAGTGATAAGCATTTTGCTGGTGCTGATACCATTGCTACCTCTTATGTTCTAAAAAAAGCCATTGAAAAGATAGGTAATGTAGACCTCATATGTTGTGGGCAAAAAACAGTAGACGGGGAAACAGGACAAGTTGTCTATGCTTTATCAGAACAACTTAACATACCTTGTTTATCTCAGGTAGAGTCCATAACGGACTTGAATCAAGATACAATATCCATTGAACGGGTGAATGGTGATTGTTCTGAAAAGATACAGGTAGGATTACCTGCAGTCATTTCTTACAGGAATTGTACAACCATCTATAAAAAAATAAATCTATTGCGATTAAAGCGTGCACAAAACCATAAAATTGTTGTTTGGAATATGAACGATTTGCAGATTGATCCATCCATGTGTGGACAAAAGGGGTCTAAGACCATTGTTCAATCGGTGAAAAAGCATCATGCCATTATAAAAAAAGAGCAAACCATATTGGATGGTGACATTAAGGATACGGTTCATGTGGTTAAGAATATCATATTAGGAAAAGACAATGGAGTATGTCTATATGGGGAATAAAAAACTATGGATTATTAGCGATCAACATGAAGCATATGCAACGGAGCATGTGCTGCAAATCTTACATAAAGCCCTTAAATTAAAGAAAAGTCAAGAGGATGAAGTATCCGTGGTTTGTGTTGGGCTCAATAGAGAAGAACAGTTCAAAACCTTGTTTCAATACGGCGCTAATCGCATTATTTTTTGTGAACAAAAATCAGAATACAGTATATCTTTTTTTGTAGAATGTATAGCAAGCCTGTTGAAAGATAAGCAACCGGATGTGATTTTATTTCCGGCATCTATAACAGGAAAGCAAACCGCTGCAATCTTATCCGTACGTTATCGGGCAGGTTTAACCGCTTGCTGCACAGATATACAGTATGATCATGACATGGACAGGTATGTATTTATCAGACCTGCTATGAGTGAATCCGTGTTAGCTGAGATAACATGTATTAACGATAAATTACAAATGTGTACCATCAAAGAAAATATTTTTGATTCAGCTTTTGTAACCAATGAGATATGTTGGAATATAGCTGATTATACCTATGAAGAAAAAGAAGCCATGCGAAAGGTTCAGGTGTTAGAACGAAAGGCATTGAATCTGAAAGAGCGGGTGGATATTAAGTCAGCCAAAATTGTTTTTGTTGTTGGCAGAGGCATGAAACACTGTATGGACCTGTGTCAGACTGTTGCACAAAAATATGGTGCAGTCATTGTAGGCACCAAAGCAGCCGTTGAGGAAAAAATGATCCACGAGAATCGTCAAATTGGTCAATCGGGTATCAGCATTAGTCCCGATATCTGCCTATCATTTGGTGTATCAGGAGCAAGTCAGCATGTGGTTGGGATAAAGGGAGCACGGCTGATCATTGCTGTTAATCCTGACAAAAATGCCCCCATATTCGAATATGCAGATTATGTGATAGTGGATAAAGGAGAACATATATTACAAGAACTTGCACTATAAATGATATAAAAATTTGTGAAAGGGGTTAAACATTATGAAGGATGGATTTTATATCTCTGCTTATATTAATATTTCTAAACTGGGTAATCTTTATCATGCAGGGCACAGGCATGATGCGTGTATTGCTTTATGGAAAAAGGAAGAACAGGACGTATCTCTGGTGCATTATTGGGAATTGGAAAGATTAACAGGTCTAAAACAACAAAGGCTATCTTTTTTTGATATAACCCAGTTTAAGAACATCATCAATGATTTATTAAAGGATTATGCCATTACCTTAGATGATATTGTGGAGATATGGGGCGTACCAGAACTCCAAGAGGATGACAGTTATCTGTCAAAGCACATGTTTCCAGAATATACATTGCACGGCATGGCTCATTTGACTTCCTGTCTATTGATGGACATGGACCTGTTTCGGCATGAAAAAATATTAGCCTTTTCTGTAGATGGTGGTTCAGATTCATACATAGATGCCTATGATAGACAAGGTAGAAGTGAATATGACCGTTACCATTTTGCTGGGTGCTATTCAAAAGCAGAGGATCATGCATTGAATTTATTCCCAGTTGTGTCACCAGCCGTGTTATGGGGATGGGCATTAATCCGGTACAACATAAGAGAAGGTTCATTGATGGCACTGGCCTCCGCTAGTGAAAGTGAAGCCTACTATGATATGGAGCAACTGTTTCCTTTTGATGAATACATCATGGGGACAACCATTCGTCAGAGGATTTTTGATATGATGGATGAAATTGACCACTATACCCAAGAGGACGTGGGGGTGACATTTAACTATTTTGATGAACGTTTCAGTATCAAAGAAAATCGTATCAGTATGGTGATGAAAATCATTCAACAAGTGTCTTATAAGATTATGGAAAAGAGTATTGATGATGCTATTGAGCGATTTGGCATTCTACCAGAGGATACTTATCTAGCCATGTCAGGTGGTTTCGCTTTGAATTGCCCTTGTAATACATATTTAATGAATAAATACCATTTTAAAGGATTTATCGCCCCACCATGTGTCAGTGATTCTGGTATGGCCATGGGTATTGGATTATCTTCTTTCTATGTGAGAACCCATGGGCATTTTAAGTTTAAATTGAGTCATGCTTATTATGGTGATGGCTACAATACCCAAGCATTCTTAGAAGAAAAAGCCTTTAGTGACTTTATAGAAAGTGTTGAAGCCTTTGATCCGTTCCAAGTGGTCAAGGATATGCAGGAAGATATTGTCATGTGGTTCGAGGGAAGTGCTGAGATTGGACCAAGAGCTTTAGGAGCTAGAAGCTTAATTGGTGATCCTCGTTGGGAACGGACAAAAGATCGGCTGAACGAAGTGAAACAAAGACAATGGTGGCGGCCTGTCGCGCCTATTGTTCTGAAAGAAAAAATCGGTGATTGGTTTCACAATGGGTATGAATCACCTTTTATGCTACATGCACTAGAGGTGTTAGAAGATAAAAGAGCAGCCGTACCGGCAATCATCCACGAAGATGGTACAGCAAGGCTGCAAACCATTGGAGAAGATAGCCCTCAAAAGTACTTATATCAAGTGATGAAGGCATTTGAAGGAAAAACAGGTGTTCCCATTATCTGTAATACTTCATTAAATGATAAAGGAGAGCCCATCATCAATCGCATGGAAGAAGCATGTAATTTTGCATTACGCAAACACATTAAGGTGGGTTATTTCAATGGTTATCGCGTTTGCTTTAAGAACCACGAACAGTATGAAAAGGAAGATGTTCTAGAGAGAAAACTTAACATGGAAATATGGCAAGACCCGTCCCAAAAGCAAGCATTGATTGACCAATATAACCCCTATCATATTTCTGCAAAAGAAATCTACGTGTATATCTTCACCAATTTGAATAAAAGCATTGAATTGTTTCAATTAGATGATGAAAAGCAGAAGGATATTGCAAAGCGTATAAAAGAACTCCTTAAAAAAGATCAATTATTCAATAAGCAGATCCTTCTCACAAGAATAACGAATGCCAACATGAATCGTAAAAAAAACGTTAGTTAGAAAGGTGGAGGCCCATTGAAAAATGGATATTATGTATCAGCGTATTTAGAAATTGATGAAGCCAGTAATGTGTTTTCTATTGGCGTTCGACATGATAACTGTGTTGCTCTATGGGAAAAGAGAGATTTAGATGTGAAACTTATACGCTATTGGGAGCTAGAACGCTTAACAGGGCATAAACAGAATGCCTTTGCGTTGTATAACAAAGAACATTGCGAAGAGATTCTTGGTGATCTTTTAAAAAAAGACGGGCTGACATTAGAGGATATTATCGAAATTTGGGGTGTGCCCCAATTGTTAGCAGATGATAGTTATTTATCCAAGCATCAGTATCCGGAGTATTCCTATCATAGCATGTCCCATTTAGCCTCTTGTATGTTTATGGATACTGAATTGTTTAAAAAAGAAAGCATTCTAGGTTTCAATGTGGATGGTGGTTCAGACTGTACCGTTGATGCCTACAAAAAAGAAGATGAGATAGGTGAGATTGATAAGTATCCATTTGTTGGTGCTTATTCAATGGAGGGAAGCAAGGATATGTCCCTATATCCAGCCTATTCACCAGGCGTCTTTTGGTTATACTTAGCTGTATATTTTGATATGCGAGAAGGCAGTTTAATGGCTCTTGCTGAGGCAAGTGAAAGTAAGGCATATTTGGAAGTTGAGAATATTCTTTCCAATAAAGCTTGCCCACTGGAAAGCCCAGATCATGCTGAAGATGAAATCTTAAAACTTGTTAAGGAAATTGAGTCCTATACCCAAGAAGATGCTGGTGTCAAATTTAATTATTTTGATACCCGATTTAGTGAAAAAGAAAACAAAATCAGCATGGTTATGAAAATTATACAGAAAATGTCCTATGACATTATGGAATTGAATATAGAGCATGCTATTGAGGCCTATCATATCAAGCCAGAAGAAACGTATTTAGCCATGTCGGGTGGATTTGCTTTGAATTGCCCGTGTAATACCCATTTAATGAACAAGTACCATTTTAAAGGTTTTATAGCACCACCTTGTGTTAGTGATAGCGGCATGGCCTTAGGTATAGGGTTGTATGCATTTTATAGCAAGACAAATGGTGCATTTCATTTTAAATTGGAGTCGGCCTATTATGGTGAGAAAGACAGCTTAGAAGCCTTTTTGGAAAAGCACACATTTGATCAGTTTATTCATAGCATGGATGTCTATGAACCAGCAAAAGCGGCTATGGACTTGATGAAGGAACCCATTGTATGGTTTGATGGTCATTCGGAAATTGGTCCTCGGGCCTTGGGCGGACGGAGTATATTAGGAGATCCAAGACAACAGGCCACAAAAGATACCCTTAACAAGATTAAAAAGCGGCAGTGGTGGCGACCAGTTGCACCTATTGTATTAAAGGAGTATGTGGGTGATTGGTTCCAAGACAACTTTGAGTCACCTTACATGCTGCATGCTATAAAAATAAAGGATGAAAAGGCCAATGAAGTGATAGCCATTGCCCATGCAGATGGCACCGCAAGGTTACAGACAATGGATAAGGAGACGAGACAGATAAGACTCTATCAGCTTATGGAAGAATTTTATAAGATGACAGACGTACCCATCCTATGCAATACGTCTCTCAACGATAAGGGAGAGCCTATTATTAATTGCATCGATGAAGCCTTCAATTTTGCTTTGCGAAAAAATATACATGTGATGTATGTGAACGGCTATCGCATCCAATTAAAAAATCATAAAAATTATACAGGCACACAACCATTACCCAGACAATTAACCTTAAGTATATGGAAAAATACGGATGAATACATGCAATTATATCAACAGTATAATCCCCACAACGTGAATGATGAGTTAATGGTAACGAGAATCATATGGGGATTGCCCATGGAACGACTTATGGATGCTGATAATAAAAAAGATGCCATGAGAAGTGTCATTGAAACAAAGATGTTTATGAATAAGGTAGGTCCTATTAGAAAGCAAAAAATGAAGTTCATTTATGGCATATTCCAGCATATAAAAGAAAAAGAATTGCAGTTTCACCAAGTAGAAGAAGACTATACCATGAATGATAAGAGAGAAGGGTAAGAGATGAAAACACAATTAGATGGCTATTATCTATCAGCTTATGTAGAAATTGATCAGCTGGGTAATATATATAAATTTGCTCATAGACATGACCAAAATATTGCATTATGGCAGGTTCAACAGAAGGAAGTCCAGTTAATTCATTATTGGGAACTTGAACGACTAAGTGGTGTAAAGAAACATCAGTACTCATTTTTTGACAAACATCAATTTAATGCCTTAATGGACGGGTTACTAGAGCCTTATGGATTAAGCATGGAAGATATTGTAGAAGTATGGGGCACACCAGAACTGGGTGATGGTGAAGGGTATATGTCCATTAAGCGTTATCCAGAGTTCTCCTATCATTCAATGTGTCATCTTGCTTCCTGTTTATTGATGGATACCAACATCTATCATCATGAAAAAGTATTGGCATTTTCTGTTGATGGAGGCTCAGATATTGTGTCGGATACAGAAGCCCATACACGTCATCCATTTGTAGGGTGCTATTCGGACTATCAGCAAGGACAGTTTGCATTAGAATCTGTGTGTTCGCCTGCTATTTTATGGGATTTTATGAGTTCTCACTTTACCATGCGGGAAGGCAGCTTGATGGCACTTGCTAGTGCCAGTAAGAGTGTTGCCTATTATCCCATGGAAGATATCTTACTACACAGCAACATACAAGTACCCAAGGATGTCCATGAGCGTATTCTTGACTTAACAGCTTTTGTTGATAACCTCACCCATGAGGATGCAGGGGTTAAGTTTAATTATTTTGATGAACGGTTTAGTGAGGAAGAAAACAAAATCAGCATGGTGATGAAAATCATTGAACAAATGTCTAAGAACATCATGGATCACAATATTGATGCATTTATAAAAAAATATAACATGGATACCAAGGATGTTTATCTTGCCGTCTCAGGTGGATTTGCTTTGAACTGTCCGTGCAATACCCATCTAATGAATAAATACCAGTTCAAAGGGTTTGTTGCACCACCATGTGTCAGCGATACGGGTATGGCTTTAGGCATTGGTCTGTATGTGTTCTATGATCGGTTGAAAGGAGATTTTAATTTCACGTTACAAGATGCTTATTGGGGAGATAAGAATGACCTAAAGGCCTTTAATATGGATTGTTTTCATGCGTTCATAAAAGGCACAAGTTCATTTGATCCTGAACAAGCAGCTAAGGATATCATAGAAAATCCCATTGTATGGATTGAGAATGGTGCTGAAATTGGACCCAGGGCCCTTGGCGCAAGAAGCTTACTGGGGGACCCGAGAACCATGAAAACCAAAGATGCACTTAACCATATTAAGAAAAGGCAGTGGTGGCGGCCCGTTGCACCCATTGTGATGAAGGATAAGATACATGAATGGTTTGAGGACCCTTATGAGTCACCATATATGCTTCATGCGTCAAAGATCAAGGAAGATAAGGATAATGAAGTCATAGCTATCGTCCATGAGGACAAGACAGCAAGGCTTCAAAGCATTGATGGAACAAGCCGTCAGAAGAAAATTGTTCAAGTGATGGAAAGTTTCTACGATAGGACAGGCGTTCCCATTATATGTAACACATCCTTAAATGATAAAGGAGAACCCATTATCAATAATATAGAACAAGCATTTAACTTTGCCCTCCGAAAAAACATTGACATCATGTATGTCGATGGGATGCGGATTGCATTGAAAAATCATCAAGCTTATGGTAAAAAGTCACCATTAAAACGAAATATCAGCTTTAGTATGTGGCATACCAAAGGCGAATTTGACCAGTTGGTTAGGGACTATAACCCTCACCTTCTATCTGTGAGAGCGATCTTTTACTATATTCATCTAAAAATAAGAGATTTAGAGCTCTTGCAAGATAAAAGAGAGTGTAAGAAATTAGAAATTAAGTCAAAGATGTATTTTAATAGTCTCTCACCCTTTGCAAAAGCTGAATTAGATAGACTATTCAAAGACAACATGTATTACAAACAAATAGAGGAGGAGTTTAGCCTATGAACATTGGCATTATTGGAGCAGGTGTCATGGGGCGAGGTGTTGCTTTAGCCTATGCCCAGTATGGTCATTCTATTGTTTTAGTGGATATAGAAGAATCCGTATTGGAAGAAGCCAAGCAGCAAATCATGATAGATTATCGCTTTCAAGGCATGTATGGTAAGAAATGTAACGATACAATTGAAGATATACTAAAGCGTATTACCTTAACAACAAGACTGGAGGATGTAGAGGCATGTACATATATCATTGAGAATGTAACTGAAAATTGGGATATTAAGAAAGATGTTTATCTAAAACTAGATGCGATATGTGGAGAAGACACTCGTTATGCGGTGAATACCTCTTGTTTTTCCATTACCCAGGTTGGTGCCCTTATGGAGAAACCAGAAAATGTAATAGGTTCTCATTATATGAACCCTGCACACATCAAGTCTACGGTGGAAGTCATCAAGGGGTACCACACATCTGAAGAAACTGTTAACCTGACACTTGATTTATTAAAGAGTATTAACAATGAAGGTGTTGTGGTCAATGACCTGCCTGGTTTTGTATCCAACCGTGTCTTAATGCTAACGGTTAATGAAGCCATCTATTTGGTACATGAGGGAGTAGCAGAACCTAAGAACGTGGATAAGATTTTTAAACAATGCTTTGGACACAAGATGGGACCATTGGAGACAGCTGATTTAATTGGACTTGATACAATTTTGTTTTCAGTTGAAGTATTATATGACAGCTATTGTGATAGTAAATATAGACCGTGTCCCTTATTAAAGAAAATGGTAAGTGCAGGACTGCTTGGCAGAAAAAGTGGGCAAGGCTTCTATAACTATAAATAATAAAAAGGAGAAATGACAATGAATAGGGATGTAATTCGTACAAAGATTAAAACGTTTTTAGGTAAGTTTTTTGGTGAAAAAGGTGTTGAATCCTTAGGGGATGATGATAATTTTTTTGAACTGGGCTTCGTGAATTCACTATTTGCCATGCAGCTTATCACCTTTATTGAAAGTGAATTTGATGTCACCATTGATGTGGCAGAATTGAACATGGATAATTTTAATACCTTACATAAAATAGTGGATACAATTGATAAAAAAATAAGCCAACGATAATCGATATTTAGTAGAAAGGAGTCCTTAGATGTCCAAAAAAACGAAAAAAATAAAGTGTGTCATATGGGACCTTGACAATACGTTGTGGGATGGCGTTCTTGTGGAGGACGAAGAAGTGACTTTAAAAAGTTACATCCTGGATGTGATGCAGGAGCTTGACCATCGAGGTATTCTTCAGTCCATCTCAAGCAAAAACAATTATGAAGATGCCATGATGAAATTAGAAGCATTCGGTATCAAAGAGTATTTTTTGTATCCGCAGATCAGTTGGAGCAGTAAGTCCCAAGCTGTACAAGAAATTATTCGCTGTTTAAACATTGGAGCCGATACCATTGCCTTTATTGATGATCAGCATTTTGAACGGGATGAGGTAAAGAGTGCTGTACCTGAGGTGGCATGCTTTGATGCATGTGAAGTAGTGAACTTACTTAAAAAAGATATGTTTAATCCAGATTTTATCACAAAGGATACCATGAGAAGACGAGAAATGTATCAGGCAGATTATAAGCGCAAAAAAGTGGAGGATGCATATCAAGGACCTCATGAAGATTTCTTAGCTTCTTTAGATATGCATATTCATATTGCGTATGCAAGAGATAGTGATTTAGATCGGGTCATAGAATTAACAGAGCGCACCAATCAATTAAATACAACGGGCTATACCTATTCTTATGAGCAATTAAAAGCCATGCAGAATTCCGATACCCATAAGTTATTAATTGTTGGATTGGATGATAAGTATGGCACCTATGGGAAAATAGGTATTATTCTAATCGATACAAGGATGGATCGATGGACATTGGAATTATTTATTATGTCATGCAGAGTCATGTCAAGAGGTATTGGAACCATCTTATTAAATCACATCATGGAAGTGGCGTACCGTTCAAACATGGCATTATATGCGAAGTTTATTACCACGTCCAAGAATAAGATGATGCAGCTCACCTACAACTTAGCAGGTTTTAAAATCTTTGAGAAAAAAGATGACTATATATTAATGCACAATGACTTTGGTCATATACAAAAAATGCCAGACTATGTTAAGTTACTGTCAGAGCTAGAGGTATATGAGGATGACCAGATAAGGAGGAAACATGGATAAAATAGCGTTGGTTTTTCCTGGACAAGGGACCCAATATGTGGGAATGGGAGAATCGTTTTACAATAATTATTTAGTATGTCGACAGACTTATGAAGAAGCCAGTGATATATCTGGTGTGGATGTTGCACAGTTGTGTTTCAAAAGCAGCCTTGGTGCTTTAAGTCAGATTAAAAATATGCAATTGTCCGTTGTAACCACCTGTGTAGCCATTGCTCGTGCTTACTTTTATGAGTATGGCATGACGCCACAATTCTGTGCAGGACATAGCGTAGGGGAAATAGCAGCATTCATTGTTTCAGGTGCTATTGGTTTTTCAGATGGTATTCAAATACTCATGAAGAGAGGCGAACTGTTAGAGGAAGTTTATCATCAACATGTGGGTACGATGCTCATTGCGGAAGAGATTGATTATTCAGCAGTGGAGGGATTAATAGAAGGGTCTAAGCTACATAAGGATGTCTATATATCTTGTGAGAGTTCCCATAATCAAATATTACTTAGTGGAACGGATGAAGGTATTGAGATGATTCAAGAGAAGCTTCTTGACCATCAAGCGAGAATAACCCCACTGATCACAAGTACACCCATGCATTGTCCCTTAATGGGAAGCATTGAGAAAACATTTTATGATTATTTATGTGGCTTTGAATTCTATCCTTTTAGAATACCTGTCATAACCAATCTATACGGCACACCTTTTAGTGACCCTGATTTGATTCCAGAGGTGATGTCCAAGCATTTGACCCATCCTGTTAAGTGGAAGAAAATCATAGAGTGCATGGACAAGTACGGTGTGTCCATTGCCTTAGAAATGGGACCTAAAAATCTGGTCACGAACCTTGTTGGCAATATTGCACCGGATATGACAGCTTATTGCTTCGGCAAAAAAATGGATCGAAAGCACTTTCATGAGAAATTTATAGCGGATGAAAGCTATAAAAAGGATATTCCAGATTTTATGAGCCGGTGTTTAGGTATTGCAGTGGCCACAAAAAATGCTAATCCATCCACAGAAGCGTATCAAAAAGGCGTCGTGGATAACTATAATGCCATTAAAAAGATTCAAAAAGACATTCAAGATACCAATCGTAAGGTTCTAAAAACCGATATGGAAATAGCTCTTCAGTACCTCGAAAATATCATGAAGACAAAAATGGTACCAGAGAATGAACAAAAGAGCTGGATTAAACGACTGCTGGACGAAACAAGCCATTACTACCTGCTGAAGGAATACTATGTGTAAGTCATTGGAAAGGACGGATGAGTATGCTGCTATACTGTGTGCCTCATGCTGGTAGTTCAGCACTTAATTATTATCAATGGAAATTGCATATGATGAAGGGTATCACAATTGTGCCTCTGGAATTGGCAGGTAGGGGCTCCAAATCAGATAAGCCACTCTATAAAGATTTTCATGAAGCGGTTGACGATTTGGTGGATGATATCCTTCATGATAACCCAGAAGAAGAATATGCATTATTCGGTCACAGCTTAGGTTGTTGGTTGGTTTATCACCTGTATTTTAGATTGCTAGAGAAAGGCATGAAACCACCCGTACATCTGTTTTTTTCTGGCAGATGGTCCCCATTAACCCATAAGGAAGGGCTTAAAAGTACAGAAATGACCGACCAAGAATTTTTGGAGAGCATTAAGGAAATGGGTGGTACCAGTGACAAAATAATGAATACGACAGAATTCCTAGATAAGTATTTAGCAATATTAAGAAGTGATTTTAACATCATTGATCACTATCAAAATCCTACAGACATTCAATTAATTGAAAGTGATATTACGGTATTAAGCGGAACACAAGATAGTTCGATTACAAGTGCAGAGCTCTTTGAATGGCAGAAGACCACCAGTGGGACGTGCACGATATGTAAGGTGAAGGGAGGACACTTTTTTCATCTGGAAAACATGGAAGATACGATTCATATTATTACAAATAAAATTAAGAGGTTTGCATAATGCCTAAGTGGATAGCCATCAATTAAGGTAACATGCAATGCTCTAAAATTGTAGGAGGGTATCACATGAAAAAATTAAAAGAACTGCTATATGGTATGCGTCAGGAAAAAGAAAAAGGTGTAAGTTTTGTTCATTCCGATGAACACGTTCATTTTATGTCTTATGAGGATTTATTTAAAAAAGCTACTTGTGTGAAGGAATATTTATGTCATCAAGGTGTTAGAAAAAACGATGAGGTTATTATAACAACGGATACCACAGAGTGTTTTTATATCACATTTTGGGCTTGTTTATTAGGTGATTTTATTGCTGTACCCTTGAGTTTTAGCCTTGATGACCTGGATAAACTTAAAGGTGTTTTGGAGGTTTGTCATCAGGGGGTTTTTGTTACAGACAATCAAGAGATGTACCAACATATTAATCAGCAAGCCCTTGGATTTAAAACATGCATATGTTGGGATTTAGACATGTTAGAAAATATGGGTGGGTCACCACAAGATACACCCACTGAAAGAGATACCTTTGTCTTATCAGAGGAAGAAAGTGGCATGGACATCGCTTATATTCAATTTTCTTCCGGATCAACAAGTAGTTTAAAAGGTGTGGGGATAACCAACCTGGGTATCTTAACCAATGTGGATAACCTTCTTGGAAGTCGGGATATACATGGCGAAGAAACATTTGTGACGTGGATTCCTCTATACCACAATTTTGGTTTGTTCTTCAATTTATTCATGCCTATACGCTATCAGCAAAATGCTCATATTATAGACACAAAATATGTGGTAAAAAACCCCGTTTTCTATCTGGATTACTGTCATAAAGTGAGAGGATCCGTCACGTCTGGAACGAATTTCTACCTTAACTTTATTATTAAATTGTTACAGGAAAAAGGTATTAGAGAAGATTGGGACTTATCGTGTATCCATTCCATGTTCCTAGGAGCAGAACCCATCTCCATCACCTTATGTAATCAATTTGCAGCCTATATGAAAGGGTGTAAGTTTAGACGCTCAGCACTGGCGCCAGCTTATGGGCTTACAGAAGGTACATTAGCTGTTTCGGCTACAACAGATGACGATTGTGCACAGAAATTATCCGTTAATAAGGAGAGTATGGGCATCGGTCAGCCTTTAGAGATTGTCTCAGATGATGATCCATTAGCCTCAGATATTATTAGTGTTGGAAAGGTACTTCCAGCATTTCAACTCAAAATTGTTGACTTGGCTGGTAATCAATTGAAGGATGGACATTTTGGTTTGATATACATTGCAGGTAAATGTGTATTAAAGAATTATTATAATTTAGAACGAGATGAAAATTTTGTTGATACGTGGTTTAATACAGGGGATATTGGGTTTATTCATGATGAACGGCTTTATATTACTGCCCGCTATAAAGAGATGTTTATCTATAACGGTAAAAATTATTATGATAATGATATAGAAAAATACATCCATAAGTTAGGTGTTTTTCAAGATGAACGGGTTGTTATACATGGGTATCGTAAACATATAGACGATGTGAACGATAGTGTGATTTGCTTTATTCAAGGCTGCCGTGATATGGATACTATTGTGAGTAAAATTAAAAAGGTGTTATCCCAGCTTAACAATGTACTGGGCATCTATATTAACGATTTTGTTTTAGTGGATGTTATTCCAAAGACAGTAAGCGGGAAGGTACAGCGGTATAAGCTTCTTAAAAATTATCTCAATGGAGAATATGATAAAAAATTATCTGAACTGGCTGTAGAAATGGATAAAGTAAACCAAATTATCGACTGTGATGCATCCAGCGTAGGGGATTTTATGGCTAAAACCTTATCAGAAGTTGTGGACCATGATCTTGACTATAGCGGGTCCTTTGTTTCAATGGGTTTGAACTCCATGGAAATTGCAAAATTACATATGGCAATCAATATAAAATATGGTGATTGTATTTCCATTGCGGACCTTTTTGAATATACAACCATCGAACAACTGGCAGAACACATTGTGGAAAAGGTAGATGGAAGAAAAGAATCTGAAACGCTAATCAGCTAGGGGAGAGAAAAGTATGGCTAGTAAAATGAAAGAAGAAAACAGAGACATCGCTATTATCGGTATTGGGTTGAAGATATCCTGTGCTCGAGATTTGGAACAGTATTGGGAAATCATCAAGCATAAAATTGGCTGTATTGAAGATTTCCCAAAATATAGGGAGGAGGAAGTTGAGGGTTTAGTCAACATCTTCCATGACAGCGATAAAGACCCTGCATTTTATCAAGGCTCCTATATTGGAAGAATCGACGAATTTGATCATGAGTTTTTCAATATTTCACCACGAGAAGCTTCCTTAATGGACCCTGTTCAGCGTATATTTTTAGAAACAATTAGGAATACATTTGACGATGCTGGCTATACGGCAGAGCGCTTGAAACAATCCAAGACAGGTGTATTTTTGGGCTACACAGCTTCATCCTTAAAGGATAACTATATTGTTGATATTGCTTTTAATCATCCAGAGCTATTACCCTATTCGATGACTGGCAATATGGCGCCGTTAATCCCCTCAAGAATTTCCCATTTACTTGATCTGACTGGACCAACCATGGTCATGGATACAGCTTGTTCGTCATCTCTTGTTGCAGTTCATGAGGCTTGCGAACATATTCTGTCAGGTAATTGTCAAATGGCTGTTGCTGGAGGCATGAAATTAAATGTACTGCCCATCATCTTGGATACAATGAAACTTGGTATTGAATCCCTTGATGGTAAAACAAGAACATTTGATTCGGGAGCAGATGGAGCTTCCATGGGAGAAGGATGCTGTACGGTATTACTAAAACCCTTAACCTTAGCTGAACAAGATGGGGATATTATCTATGCTGTCATCAAAGGAACGTCCATTAATCACGATGGTACAGCTTCAGGTCTAACAGCACCGAATCCCGCAGCACAGTCGGAAGTCATTATGGATGCTTGGGACAAAGCAAGGATTAACCCAGAAGATATCCAGTATATTGAAGCACACGGTACGGCTACAGGGTTAGGAGACCCCATTGAAATACAAGGCATCCAAAAAGCCTTTAGTCGCTTTACGGATAAGAAGCAGTTCTGTGCTATTGGGTCATCCAAAAGTAATCTGGGACATTTGTATGAATGTGCAGGTATTGCGGCTCTGTTAAAAGTCATTGCGTCCATGCGACACGAAACCATTCCTGCCACCATTAATTTTTTAACCCCTAATCCCAACATTGATTTTATTAATTCTCCTGTGTATGTGAACACAGAAGCAAAGAGGTGGGATAAAAGGGAAGGTAAATCTTGTATTGCTGGTGTCAGTGCTTTTGGTTTAAGTGGTACTAATTGTCACGTTGTGGTGGAAGCATATGATCCGCCAAAACAAGAGGAAGTAACAGCAGAGAATAAACCAACTCTCATAAGTATTTCTGCAAAATCAGATGATAGTTTAAGTGAAAAAATTAATCAATACGTACATTATGTTGAGGAAAATAATAATACGTTAGATTATTACAATTTTTGTTATAACATTAATCGGTATAACGATATGTATGATAGAAGGATTGCCTTTACAGTTAAAAACAAGGAAGAGTTATGTTATAAATTGCAGTGGGTTCACAAGCATGGATTAAGCGATTATCCAGAAGAGAAGATATACCATCATGCTATTGTAAGGGATAATCGTGATTATCAGAGTCGTAAAATGCAATTAAAGGAAATGCAAGCTTTAACCGATGGGTTAAATAAGATGCTAAAGTCCGTGAATCTTGAAATCCATGACTTAGAAAACATCTGTCAACAGATTGTTTTAGGTGGGACACCGCAATGGGAGCTTATGTATGATGGTTATCAAGGGACACATATACCCTTGCCTGTATACCCATTTCAACGCACCCGATTATGGTTACCTAAGAAGGTCTATAACAGTAAGAAGAAATTATTCTATAAAAAAGGCTTTAAAAGTGAGCACATGATCCATCAATCAGAGGTTGCAGAAAGGACTTTGATAGTTGCTTGGCACCAGCAAGCATTAGAAGAGCTGAAGCAAGCTTTTGCCCAGCACGGAAGCAATGTGGAAACCATCTTATTAGAGGATGTGGATACACTAGCTCAGAAAAAAGAAGAAGTCATGGAAAAACTCCATGAAACGTCCCATATTATTTTTCAATTATACGGGTGTGATTCAGAAGAAACAGATATCAGGAAGCTCATACGTATGCAGCAAAATAATCTGCATACATTACTGACATTGTCTCAATGGATACAAAAGCAAGATAGTAAATCCAAAGTAAAGTTAGTGATACTATCGATGAATAGCCTATCCGTTACAGGAAATGAAGCCTTACTGAACCCACAAAACACCACAGCCATGGGACTAGGCAAATGTATCACTAAAGAGATTAAGCATATTAAATGTTGTTATCTGGATTATGATGAAGCGACAGCATTCAAACATGTGATGGATGAAGTGTATTCAGAAAATAAAGAAGAAGTTGTTGTGTACCGAGATCATGTGAGATATGTTGAGTGTTTAGAAGAAATTGTACCTACAGGACAAGATAGTTCAGCATTACTGGTTGATTCAGGTGTTTATATCATAACCGGCGGTTTGGGTGGTATCGGGTATGAAACAGCGAAGAAAATATGCGAACTGGCAAAAGACGTGACACTCATTATTATAAGTCGGACGAAGTTGCCATTTAATACGGACATGGCATCAGCAGACAATAAGGTGAGGGAAAAATACGAGAGATATACTGCATTGCGTCATTTGTCAAAAAATATAGAGTATTACAGTGTGGATGTATCCCAATATGATATAATGAAAGAGATTATAGATACCACAAGGCAGAAGTATGGAAAAATTAATGGTATCATTCACGCGGCTGGCATTGGAGGCGGTCAGTTAATTGAAAGTACTACAACAGAGCATTTGGATGCCATGCTTCAGTCCAAAGTATATGGTGCTTGGAACTTGGACCAGCTGACAAAAGAAGACGATCTACTATTTTTTGTATTGTTTTCTTCTATCGCCACTGTTTTTAGCAGCATTGAATTATCAGCTTATACGGCTGCAAATACGTACCTTGATTATTTTTGTCAGTATCGGCATGCTAATCGATGTGGTAAAACATATACCATTAACTGGGCAACATGGTCAGAAATAGGTATGTCTGTGGAACATAGCTTTACCATTGATACATTATTTAAAACCATTACCATAAAAGATGGTATAAAAGGCTTCCTAGATGTGCTAGGTTGTGATGAAACAGCCGTTATTATAGGTGAGTTAAATCTGGAGAGCCAAATAGCTTTGATGCTGCATAATTATCCCGTTAAGTATTCCGATTACATCATGGACAAGTTAGACGCTTTGAAAGCAAAGAATAAGAAAGATACGGTTAAGCAGGCATCTTCCCAACCACCTATAAGCTATAGTGGTGATTCAGCGTATAAGGCTATTGAAGTTAAAATTGCTCATGCATGTCAAGAAGTATTAGGCTATGAAGAAATCGATATTCATGATAACTTTTTTGAGATGGGTGCAGATTCGATTCTTATGGGACATATTTTTAAACACATTAACGATGATTACCCTGACCAGTTGCAATTAACGGATTTGTTTGCGTATCCAAGTGTCAGACAGTTATCGGAATACATGAGTTCAAAACAAAATGTAGCCTCACAGCGGGATAGAGAATCCAAAGAACGGGTTAATAAAATGCCTGTGCATCATGGTGAAAAAGACATTGCTGTTATTGGTATAGGACTTGATTTACCCTGTGCAAAAAACGTGGATGAGTATTGGGAGCTGATTGTTAATGGTGTCAGCGTGGTCAGGGACATACCAAAAAACAGGGCGAAAGATTTGAAGAATCATTTCTATTATTTAGGCATGGATAAAGAGGATATCATCTTTAATAAATGTGCTTACTTAGATGCAATCAATACCTTTGATTACGGGTTATTTAACATGTCACCAAGAGAGGCTAAACTGATTGATCCCATTAATCGGCTCTTTTTACAATGCAGTCATAGTGCCATTGAAGATGCAGGCTATGGCGGCTTGAAGATAAGAGGGAGTAACACTGGCGTATTTCTTGGTTACACAGCTAATCTGGGTAACCTGTACAGCCGTATTTTGTATGAAATTGATGCAGGATTATTCGGAGAATCCCTACCCGTTAATCAAGTCAGTATGGCAGCTAGCCGTATTGCTTATGTCAATGATTTAAAAGGACCGAGTATGGTTATTGATACAGCTTGTTCCTCGTCATTGGTTGCTATTCATACAGCATGCCAGCACATACGCAATGGTGAGTGTGATATGGCCTTAGTTGGAGGTGCATCCATTACCATGGCCCCATTAGCTGGCGGGTTCAAAGTCGGTTTTGAATCTTTGGAAGAAAAGACAAGATCCTTTTCAGAAGGTGCTATGGGTACAGCAGTAGGGGAAGGTGTTGCAGCTATTTTATTAAAACCATTGTCCAAAGCGCTGGAGGATAAGGATAATGTATACGGTGTCATCAAGGGAAGTTCTTCTAATCAGGATGGCAGTTCTTTTGGTATAGCTGCTCCTAATTACCTGGCTCAATCTGAAGTGATACAGAAGGCTTGGTTGCAAGCAGAAGTAGAACCAGAAACAATCAGCTATATAGAAGCCCATGGTACAGGCACAGCACTAGGGGATCCCATTGAAGTAAAAGGCATTACCCATGCCTTCAAAGTATTTACCGATCAAAAACAGTTTTGTGCCTTAGGCACCATAAAACCCAATATAGGCCATCTGAATGAGGCATCGGGTATTAGTGGTTTTATAAAAGTACTTATGATGATGCGTTACAAGGAGCTGGCTCCCACAGTATTTTTCCAAGAGCCCAATCAAAACATTGATTTCATGGACTCACCCGTGTATATGTCCACATTAAGAACAGTGTGGGAAACAGGTGATATCCCTAGAAGAGCAGGGATTACTGGCTTAGGTATGAGCGGAACCAATTGTCATATTGTCCTTGAAGAACCGCCAGAGGTTGACCATGAAGATATCATGGAGGACATACCCACCATGTGTATCATCTCAGCAAAATACCAAGAGGGTTTAAGACTTATTGCAAGTCATTTACTTGCATGGCTATATAAACACGAAGACAGTCATCTATACGACATCCTATATACCCTTGCAACTGGAAGAGAGCATTATCATTATCGGGTAGGCTTTCAAGTTGGCAGCATACCAGAACTAAAGACATTATTAGAGGCCTATCTTGCTGATGAAGATACCCATACGATTTATCAGGGGCATTATGCCATTGTCTCTGAAAACAAAAAAAATAGAGAAGACCATGAAATGACGGTAGAAGAGCATAATGCGTTAAATCAGGCTACAGCAGAACTTGTTGAAAGCATCACAGATTATAAGGATGTACAGCGCACGGATGCCTTATTGCAGGCATATACAAAGGGTGCTGATATCGATTGGCATCAGCTATATTGTCAACAAGGTTATCATCTGCACCTCCCAACGTATCCCTATAAGAAGGAACACTGCTGGATGGCACCACCTACTACGTTGGATGCCATAGAGCGTATTAATTTTGATGGTTTTTATTACACCATGAAGTGGATGGAAGAAGAGGAAGAGGCTATTAATCTGGATAATAGCCAGATGGGCAAAACTTATATGATATTCCACAGCAGTCACACAGCCTTGCATAAAATCTCAGATATTTTAGTGGAACGAGGCATCCATGTGATTCAGGTCTATCTGGGAGAAGCCTATGAAAAAATAGATGATGAACGCTATGTCATAGGCAGCTCATTAGCATCCTGTGAACAACTTTTTGAAGCCATTTATGGTTATGATATTGATAAAATGATCCATCTTGCGTCCATTGATGAAGATAAAGAGATACAAGCCCAAGGTAACAATCATCTATCCGATTATTCAACCATTGACAATAGCATTGAAAAAGGTTTTTATAACATTATCAACTTAGTAAAAGCCATGATAAGTACCCATTACAGCAGAAACCTTGAATTCATTATTATATCCCAAGGGACTTATGGTATCACGAAAAAGGAAACAAGACTGAACCCACAGCATGCGGTTGTACTAAGCATTGGTAAAGTCATTGAACAAGAATACCCAAATATTGAATGTCGAGCCATGGATATTCAAGATGCTGGAGACCTTGAACGTGTCGTTGATGAAATCCTAAGAATGGATAGAAAGCTTTATCTTATTGGTTTTAGAGATGGCATACGTTATGTGGAATGTTTTACTGAAGAAACAGTCGTACCTCAGACAGATTGTATACGAGAAGATGGTAACTATATCATTACTGGGGGCTTAGGTGATATTGGTATAGAGACAGCCAAGTACCTTTCTGAAAAAGGATGTAACAGTATTACCTTACTAGGACGAAACGGTTTTCATCCTCGAAAAGACTGGCAATCACCTAAACTGGATGATGTGGATAAAAAGAAAGCAGCGATGTTAAAAGAAATAGAAGATAATGGTGCTCAGGTTTTTATCTACGCCGTTGATGTGGCAGATGATGAAGGTATGCAAGTGGTCTATCAACAGATAAAAAATGAAGTGGGTAGCATTCATGGTATCTTCCATTCCGCCGGTATTGCTGGTGCTGGTTTTATTGTGAGAAAAGACAAAGAGGAATTTGCCAGCGTATTAGCGCCTAAGGTTAGAGGAACGTGGATATTGGACCAACTCACACAAGATGAACCGTTGGACTTTATGATGCTGTATTCCTCAGCGGTTACCTATTCAGGTGAAGCAGGACAAAGTGACTATGTAGGTGCCAATGCATTCTTAGATGCCTTTGCTGATTTTCGCAATGCCAGAGGGGATAGGACCTATGTGGTTAATTGGGTGTCTTGGAAAGAGACAGGGATGTCTGTAAGGTATGGTATCAATGTAGATACCATTACCAAAGCAATCACCACTAAACAGGCCATACACCATCTTGATCAATTGTTGCAGAGTTCTGTTAGGAAAGTTATCATTGGGCAATATAATGTGAACAAAAATTTATTGACCATCAGCGATTACAGCCGAAACCGAATTGCCGTAGACCTTCAACAGAAGATGGATCAGTTAAAGGAAATCTATAAGCACGATGATCATGAAGATCGTTTACTTACGGAAGATGGCCGCGAAGTAGCCCAAGTAAAAAAAGGAAAGCTGCTCATATTACCCCATAGCGAAAAAGACAAAAACTTCGATTTCCAGCATGACTGGCATGTAGGGAGCAACCTTTCGAATAATGTGGAAGATATTCAAGAAAACTTATGTAAAATATACGCCAAAATTCTCGGATATGATGAAATTGACATCTATGATAATTTCTTTGAAATGGGTGGCGATTCCATCTTACTAACCAGAATGCATGGCTATATTGACAGCCTGTATCCAGACATGGTCAACGTGGCTAATTTATTTGAATATACCTCCATCTACACATTAGCAGAATATATTCATCAAGAATTACTCAAAAAGTCACCTACCCCTGAAGTGAAGGAAGAGACTATCGACATAGGGATGCTGGGTAAATATTTAGATACCCCTATGACAGGTGAATTGAGTTTTGCACAGAAAAGGATGTATGTGGTCTACAAGATGAGTAAGAACAAGAACATCTACAATAATCCTTTTGCCTTTAAGTTAGATAAAATGGAGTCCAAAGAGGATGTTTATCATTGTATTAAGACATTAATGGATCGTCATGATGTGTTGCGGACAAGCTTTTACTTTGATGGAAAATCTGTTTGTCAAAGAGTGGAAGAGCATGTAGAGCCGGATATAACCTATTATTATCAAGAGCGTATAGAGGATATTGACTATCAAGCATTGGTGACAACATTTGATTTGAAAAAAGCGCCATTATTCAAAGTATCCATTATTGAACTTAAGGATGGTCGTTGTGTCCTGTTTTTTGATATGCATCATATTATCATTGATGGCTATTCGTCCAGTATTATTAATCGAGAGCTGAATGATATCATTACCAATACGCCTATGGCACCAGTGGCCTATCAATATCACCATTACGTGGCTTATGAAAAAGATGTTGTGAAGTCCACAGCCTATAAGGAAATGGAAGGCTATTGGCATGAACGTTTAAAAGGTTATGTTAGAAAGAATTACCTGCAAGACTTCAGGACAGATACCCTGCAAGACCATGATGGTAACTTCAGTTTGACCCTTAGCCATGAACTTATTCAAAACCTTGAAAGGGTGGCGAAGAATAATAATACCTCCTTATTCTCCATGTTTCTAACAGGGATTAATCTAACGATACATGTGTTTGATTCAAGTGAAGATATTGTATTAGGTGTGCCTTGTATAGGACGTGTTCACGAGGATGTTATGGGTATTGTGGGTATGTTTACCAATACACTTCCAATGAGGAATTACCCGGTGGCAGACAAGAAGATTTGTGATTTTCTACTTGAGGTTAAACAGTCCATTCATCATGACCTCGCTAACCAAAGCTATCCTTATGATAAGATGGTGGATACTTATAAAAAGGCCCATAAAGACGGCAGTTCTAATCTGTTTAATATCATGTTTGATTATGAAAGCCCCAATATGGATATTGTAGAGGGGGAAAGAAGAGGCTCTGGGGACATTGTCCTTCCCATTAGCTTTGCTAAATACGATATGGATATTCAAATCACCAATAAGAATGCTTCTTTGGTCTTGAAAGTTGATTTCACCAAAGCATTTAGAGAAGAAAAGGTTCAAGAATTCATCCATACGTATCTGGACATATTACAACACATGACGCATATGAAAGCAGAAGATACCATCGGTAATTTTGTATCAGATGCATTAGAAAACAGTCATCAAGTCAATAAGACTATTTCATTTTTATAGGAAAGTCCTCTGAATTTAGCATATGAAATAGAAACGTTTTCATATGCGTCAAGGAATCTTTCCTAACGCAACAACTTGCTTCGCAAGATGCGACGTAGTCGCTTTGTTTTAATGTGGTCATAACTTGACTTAACTAGGTAACGTTGTACCAAGAGAGATAATTGCGTTTCTCACTTTAGGGAGGAGAAGGACTATGAATCACGATGAAATGAAAGAAAAACTAATAGCGTATATCAAAGAAAAACTTCAAGTGGATGATATCACGGATACAACGGAGCTGGAAGAACTTGGAGAATTTAGTTCAATTTTTGTTGTAGAGCTCATTTTATTCATCGAAGAGAATTTCGATCTTGAAGTTTCAGATGAAGATTATGGTATGGAAAATTATAAAGATGTAGCAACCATTGTGGCGTTAGTCATAAGAAACAAAGATAATAACCAAGAGGCTGTCTTATAAAACAGTTTAGCTAGAAATATTTAATATAAGAGGTTAAGCTTTTTAGATATGAAATAGGCAGTACAGTTGTGTAACATGTTAAATAACGTTGGTACGCTGCCGTTTGTGACTAGCTTAATGCTTAACCTCATCTATTTCACTATCCTAAATAATAATGATAAGTCAGAGGGGTGCATATGAAAAAAGGAGTAAGTTATCAACTATCTAAAATATACGGTAAAAGCTATAAAAGGATGTTGGCAGTTGTTTTTTTAGGGGCATTTATTTCAGCCTTGGCACAGCTTTTTTATACATACGAAATTGGTGTTGTCATAGATTTAGCTAATGATCAGGAAATTTTGTGGAATACCGTTCTTATTGGTATTGCTGTTATCGTACAAGTTCTCACCAGTTTTATGAAAAAAAGAATTTCTTTTCGTGTACAAAATAATTTTTTATATCGGCTAAGAAATAAAGTGACAAAGAAAATGTGTCATGCAGACTATAAAGAAATTGAAGCTCAGGATGATGAAAAAATATTATCCATCATGTCAGCAGATGTGGAAGGCTTTAAACATTGGTTTGAAACACTATTTGTCTTGGGAGAGGTACCTGTAAAAATGGGTTTTTGTTTTGTCTATATCATTTTTATGTTTTATAGGAGCTGGCGTTTAATGGATTTAATAGCCATCCTCGTCCTATTTGTTATCTCGTTACTCCTTAACAATATCTGGGCAAAAAGATTGTATGCTCTGAGCATGAAGGAAAGGGAACATAAAGGACATGTGATCAATTATTTCATTAATTCCTTAAATTTTAGGATGATGATCAAGTCCTATAACCTGGAAAAAAAGTTTTTAGAGGACAATCGTGTCAAGTTAAATGCCTTGAAAAAATCAGAACGTAAGGCGTATGTTTTTCAAAGGATTATGAATTATTATGGTGTCATGAATGGCTATTTTATGTTTTTGTTTGTGTTAGGATTAGGGGCTAAGAATATTATCAATGGTACGTTACAGTTAGGGCAGTTGGTATCCATGATGTTTTTAATGGATATTTTTGGACAAGGTGTTTCCATTGTTCAATCCATACCCACCAATTATCAAAAAGTAAAGGTATCTGTTGACCGAGTAAGTAGTCTGTTAGCATTAAAAAACCAGCAACAAGAAGAGTACTCAGAAGAAAGTTTTGTGGCTAAGGATACGAACCCTACAGTATATGATATAAAAGGTGTATCTTTTGGCTATAAGGATGAGCATGTTCTCAAAAATATTAGTTTTCATGTGAACAAAGGTGAAAAGATTGCCATTGTAGGGAAAAGTGGTTGTGGAAAATCCACTTTACTGAAGCTCTTATGTAATCTCTACGAACCAGAGGAAGGTTCCATAGCCTTCATGGGTAAAGGGATTAAAGGGGTGAGTAAGGAAGCATACTACAAGAAGATAGCTGTTGTAACTCAGGAAAACTTTGTTTTAGATGATACCATTTTACATAATATACGTATTGTAGATGAACACAAAGGACTGGATGATGTGAAGGATGCTATAGATAAAGCCCAGCTTAGTGATGACATAGACACTTTGGAAAATGGATTAGATACAGATATAGGTAGTGGTAAACATATGTTATCCAATGGCCAAAACCAGAGACTGAATGTAGCAAGAGCTTTCTTAAAGGATAGTGAAGTCTATCTATGTGATGAGCCAACATCAGCCCTAGATGAAGAAAATACCAATGGGGTGATGGATGTTTTCTTTGAAGATTTAAAGGATAAGACGTTTATAGCAATCTGTCACAGTGGTATTGATTTTACACGGTTTGATCGTGTTTTATATATCAAGGATGCTGGGATTGCAGGTTATGCACCACATATGGAACTGATGGAAAATAATGAAGAGTATGGCAAGATGTTTGCAGAAATGTGATGATTTTAAGTATAGATGATGAGTAGAGAGGTATATGTGGATGAAAACAATTAAAAAAATGATAAGAGTGATTAAACAGCATCCAATACGTTGGATTGTTGGTATATTAGGCTATCCCGTGACAACCTTGGTTGCTAGGTTGATTTATGCTTATGGATTTAAAGAATATGTGAATAAGCTGGAAGAATCTGGCATTACCATAAGCGATATTGTCTTTATCTTAGGCTTGGTATTTGTAGGATTACTGGTTGCCAATTTATTAGAGTACATAACAGCATTTTTGATAAAACTATTCCGACTATCTGCACGAACCAACATACAGCAGGAAATCTATACAAAAATGCAGCATGGTTCAGTCATGGAAACATCTGTATATGATAACGGTGAAGCATTGACAAGGTATAATAAAGACTCGGATTTAGCTGCAGCCATGGTGTCAGATGATGTAGTTGCATCCATCTACCCCATTATTGTTGGCTTAGGCTATATTGTATCTATTTTTTTGGTGAATATCTATATCGGCTTAATGGTTTTTGTTCTAGGTACGCTGATTATTTTCTTTAACAAGTATTTTGTTGAACGCCATAGAAAGCTAAATCGTATGCACTTACATGCCGAGTCCAATTTCATGAATTTGTATCAAAACACCATTCGAGGGAAAATAAGTATACGTTTGATTAATGCTGGGGAAAAGATTTCTTCCATGTTAGAAGACAGGGCAGAGGCACTAAAAGGGGTGGAAGATAAAATCGGTAAACTGGAATCCTATAAGATTATTACATTAGATTTATTTACCTCCATATGTGCTACGCTGATGATTCCTGTGGCATGCCTATTTAGTGCTAGAGGCTATATGTCTATTCCAGAAGTGATTTTGGTGACCCAGCTATGTCGGGATATTGTGGTCCATATTTCTGGATTTGGTAGAGCGGTATCGAATTTAAAATCTCATGAAATATCCTTAGACCGCGTTATAGACATGATGGATATTGATGATGAAAACAACCAATTGGCTTTCATGTACCAAAATGACAGTGAACCGTTACTAAGGTATGAAAATGTGGGTGTCTTCTATGGAGAAAAATGCATTGTTGATCATGTCAATTTGGATTTTTGTGAAGGTGAAATTGTCATGTTCTGTGGTCAAAGCGGTTGTGGCAAAACAAGTTTAATGAAGGCGCTCCTTGGTTTTGCAGACTATACGGGCAAGATATTGTTTAAAGGCGTTGATATTAGAGATTTTTCTATACAAGAGTTACGGAAAGAGGTTTCTTATGTACCAGAAAAATCAGATATATTTGAAGGGACAGTCATTGAGAACGTTCTTTATGGGGATTTTGAAGCAAACGATGAGCAGATTATGGAGGCCTTATCAAAGGCTGCCATTTATGAAGAACTTGCATTTGATTATGCTGTTGGTGCCGAGGGTATGAATCTATCAGGTGGGCAGAAGCAGCGAGTGGCTATTGCTAGGAGTTTATTAAAGGAAGCATCCGTTATTATTCTGGATGAACCAACTGCTGCCTTGGATGGCACTTCAGAAAAAATAATCTTAGAGACATTAAAAGAACTTAGAGACCAAGGGAAATGTATTATTGCCATTACCCACAGGGAATCCACATTGGCAATAGCCGATCGAGTGATTAACATGTAAAGGATCATGCTTATAAGAAAAGGAGTCTTGTATATGCATAACGATTATAGTATATTCCATCATGAATACTTTTGTTTGGACGAAAAAGATACACGCTATGTTGAAGACCTGGATAACAAAATCTGTGAATTTTTGAAAGTATTTGAAGCTAAGAATATCACAATACCTACCTTTATCACAAGAGAAATCCTTGAAAAGAGCGGCTATTTTCGTAATAGTCAACAGCAGCTAACTGCCGTTGCAGTGGCTCATCCAAATAAATATGATCACATTCAAAAAGAAGGTAATATAACAGATGAAACGTCACAATTAAGTGAGTTCTATTTAACACCAGCTGTTTGTCTGCATGTCTATCCTATGTTTGAAAATCAGATTATATCAGAACCATTCTGCCTCACTGCAAAAGCAAAAGGGTATCGCTATGAAGGCGGAGATCATGATGGATTACAGCATGTATGGGAATTCAACGTTAGAGAGTGTATCTTTATTGGTTCAGAATCATACGTCAGGAACTGCTTAAAACAGATGGAAGAATGGTTGTTTCAATATATCTTAACCATAGATAAGGAAGCAACCATACAACCGGCTTTTGACCATTTTTTTGGCTCAGATAGTGAGTTGAAGGCATGGAAGAAATTCCAGTTAATGAATCACATGAAGCGAGAATTAATCGTACATATTGATGGACGAGAGATTGCTCTTGCTTCGTTTAATTACCACGGCAACAAGTTTAGTAAAACCTATCATTTTGATCATGATAACGTTGTCTCTGGATGTGTCGGCGTTGGACATGAAAGATGGTTAAAATTAATAAAATGGGTTGAAGAACAAAAAAAATAAAGCAGCCCTATAACATACTGCCTATTCTCACCTAATCGATCACATACATATGATGATCGATTAAGGCGGTTTAGGGCCTGTAACCCTTTTCTTTCATTCCTATTTAGGATTTCCTCTTTTTTCTAAGCCCTCTATTACGGAAATAAATTTAGGTAAGATTGTTTTTTCTTTCATACACATATCTTGTAATAAAGGTATAATTCTTTCTATAATGTCACCACGTCTTGTTAAGTTATATTTTAAGAATAAGTTGCGAATGGATTGGCTCGTTTGCTGAATCGTTAAATAAGTGTTATGGATTTCTTCTAAATCCGTAATTGTTTCATTATATTCAGCTAGGATGTATGCAATTCTTAGAACCATACATTTTTTATGTTCCCATAAGAGATGAAAAGGTCGAATATCACTTACTGCTGCAAGGTTATATAACCGTTTAAGATATAGAATTAACTGGTTATAAATATCCATACCATATACATAGTTATGGGTAGGATTTCTGATAATCGTATACTGCTGGCTAGAGTTTTCGCCATTCAGATAGTCACGTAGTCCATTTTTAATACACGTTAAATCCAATGCATATATAAAATCATCCTTCAAATGTAAAAACTTTAGGTCATGGTTATTTGAAGCCAGTTGACTGGAAGCTTGGTCAAATAAATCATAACTTATTGTACTACTTCTAAAAATTCCTTTATGATCAAAACCTAATATATCAAATGCCTTTTTATGATGATCGAAACCAAAAATCATATTTTCATGAAAATAATGTTCTTTTTGGAATGAAATCCGATTAGGTACATAGAATTCATCCAGATGACACACCATATAGTTTTCTCGCTTTAATGCATGAATAATGGCTTGTTTTATATCAATATTGCAGTCAATCAATAAGTAATTATCCATTGTATGCGTATTGAGCCATGGTATACCAGGATATACCGAATTAACCCATTGAATGTCTTCAATGGGCATACACAATGAAAAAAAATCAAAAAAGTTGTTTTGAAGCCCTTTATGACAGACTAATTGCATATAGTTGTTATAAAACCAAGGCAGACATTTATCATAATTAAAAATAATGGATAATGGGAAGGCATGGACAACATAGCCGATAATTGGAGGTTTAGTAATGGGTAGTTTTTTACAATTCATATATAATCTCCTTGATTCATTGAGTTAGAAATATTGCATGAATAAATGAATGACTTCTATTCAAATAAATACAAATATCTACAAATGTTGCAAATAAATAGCAATATTATTATAATTATAGCAATAATATGTATTGGTGTCAACGATGCTTGGATAGGCTAAAGGAGGAACAAGGCACTTAGATCATCTACTCTTGTGAGAACAATAGAGGCTAAGCCTCGTTCCAAAAAGCGAATTTTTCCTATTATAAGAAAGCCTTTTTTATTACACATGAAAACACTGCTTGTATGAAAGAACATATGAAAAGAGAACAAAGAATGTTCTCTTTCCGTGTCAGATGGTACTAAGATTTTGCAATAAGGTTCAATATTTAGTTTAATCTTACAGGGTAAAAGCTACCCCCTTGGGGTGATAAATTTTCTGCGATTGGTTTGAAATTGGTTAATGGATTAGCTGGTTTGACATAATGGGGTCCTTTGTACACAACGCTATTATCGGACCAAGGTGTAGCCCCACCATGATTTAGCTCTTTAACGGTATTTTTATAGACAAAACTTTTGTTGGTTGATAATTGGTGATTTATTGACCATGGGCCCATAATGGCATAGTAGTTAGGGACGCCATTGCCAGCAGGCATATCTGCTGGTAATGTAATGGTATTTTTCTCCACCAAGTTATTCCCTTTATCATGGGTATGGAAACTGATTTCTTGTTTGAAATCATTTTTATAGAACACATTATATTCTGCACCTTGACCTTGTATGGATATATGGCGGATTTGGGTTGCATTACAACCTGTAATGAGATTATAAGCACCCATTACCATGAAGTATCCATGACAGCCCCCATGCTTATTAAAAGCCCCTTTAATGTTCACGTCTCGGATGGTGTTATGGTTGGCATTAATCCATAGTGGATGGTCAGCACTGTTCAATATTTTAACATTATCTAACCAACAGTTATAGCATTTCACCATGGATACAGATCGGGTAGAATTACCATCTAACTCATTGTTTTCAGTCTTTGAACCAATATTCCATTTATGTTTTGGATAAAATTGTTTCTTGCCGTTGTTCATAATGAACCAACCGCCTTTAATGGTAATATCATAAATACCACTGTTATGAACACCTTCTAGGAATTCAAAAGCACCACCTCTTGTCATGCTTTTATTAATGGTACAGATGACACCATCTCTACTTTCGCCAACAATGCTAACACCTGTTTTCATTTTTATGGCAGCATCAATGTTGTAGTTACCATTCTTAAGTAATACATGTCCACCTTTTCCTTTAGCTTCTGTTATGGCATTGTTAATCGCACGGCTGTTACCACCAGTAAGTGTCACTTTTACGTTATTGCGTATACTGCTTTCAAAAGGAATACCCGGGTCTACGCCGGCGCTTTTCCACTTATTCATTAAGGTATTATAGCGACTATCATTTGGACCAAAAGTTACATGAGGGTCTCCCACTTTTTTTGACGCAGCTAAGATGTTAAGGTGCGTGGTTGTCATCATTAAAGTAAAACATATGATTATTGCAGTTAATTTCATTCTGTTTTTACTACCAAAATAACGTTTCATGTTCCATCCCTTTCTTAACCTTTATTTTCATTCTTCAATTTGTCATATTACGCTTTAGAGTTTAATTAAAACGAACCCCCTTTCTTTAAAAGCATACCGACTTGTTAATATCCGCTATAGCGTAGTGGTTTGCTTGTACATCCATTATATACCTATTGGTTATATATTTTAAATATTCAATAATTATTAGATGTACAAATGTTATAGTTGGATTTAACTTGCTTTATACAAATTTTATTTTTATCTACATTTTATGTTAGAAATACTTTTGTAATAGCCATAATAGGGTATCTTATTAAATGATAGATGTATCATGAAAAATGGACTTATGTCAGTTTTGTTGACACAAGTCCATTGCGTAGAGTAGTACTATTATTTAATACTGTTTAATAAATGGTTTAATACTTCATATTCTTTTTCTAAGGTATTTGACAAAGATAAGACGATATCTTTTATAATTTTTTTATGATGGGTGAAATGATATTTCAGAATTTTATTACGATATTGTAAGCATTTCTTTTCAATCTCTTGATATGTACTCAGTATATCTTCAGCGTGAAGATAGCCATGTTTTTGCATGTATTCAATGCGTGATAACATGCATTTTTTGTGTTCCCATAAGCAATGAAAAGCTCTTATGTCCACGTTCTTAAATGTTTTACAATCAATTAATGCCTGTAGATAGTGGATAAAATAGTGATAAACATCTAAGCCAAAGCCTCTCTCTATAGGATTGTAATACATTCTGTAACGATTACTAGTGTTTTTTGAATGCAAGTAATCCTCTAGTAAGTCAATAACGTTATGTATGTCAAAAGTATATTTTCTCAGAGGATCTGGTTGATATTTAAAAATAGTAAGGTCACTCATTTTACCTAATTTATTAGCGTTATTCTCAAATGATTGTTTGAAACATATAAAGTTTAATGAATGGTCTATTTTATACTGGGCATTTTTATTAAACCCAGATGTATAGAAACAAGCATTTTCGTCACTGTACCCATGTATAAGAATATCATGAAGTAAATGCTTTTTTTTATAATGATAACTATAATTTACATAGTATTCATCAACCACTGTCATCACATAGTAGTTCTGATTTAAACAGTTGATAATAAATGTATTAACATCTAAATTAAATGTATCTAGAATATCTTTATCTAAGCATTTAACGTGAAAAAAAGGTATATTAACGATATAATCACCCGTGCCCATAATTTGTTCAGGGAGATAGAAATCAAGGAAAAAGTCATCGATATTTCTATGTAAATTTTTATTGCAGTAAAGCTGAACATAATTACTATGAATCCAGGGATGAGCGTCCTCGTAACATAGCAAAACGGATAATGGAAAAGCATGAAATTGATAAGTGATAATGGGAGGTACTTTTATAGGTAATATTTTATAGGACATAAAACGGAACGCCTCCTTTTTATCGTGTTACTCACTATATGTATCATAATATAAGTATATAGCAATAAAAAACTAAAATCAATGAACCTTTTGTATGTTTTCATCATTGAGTATTAAGATGCTTTTGAAATCAAAATACAGTCCATCAGACGGATGTATGAGTTATTTATATAACTAGAGGATTTTTTAGAGGTAGATTATTAGTCAATAATCCACAACAACATAACAATTTTATATTTCTATACACATAAACACAACCTCTCTAATAATATTATTACTATAATAATAAATATAGAGAGGTTAATTTTATGGAAAAGTCATGTAAAGTTAGGCATTATTTTCCAGGGGGAAATACAACTAGGGGATTTTTTTCATACTATGATTATATTTTACCGCAAGAAGAAGCGACTCGTATTATCTGTTTAAAAGGTGGCCCAGGTGTAGGAAAATCAACCTATATGAAACGTCTTGGTACTGCCATGGAGGAAAAAGGTTTTGAAGTGGAATATATGCATTGCTCATCAGACCCTCATTCATTAGATGGTGTGGTTTTCCCACAGATTAAGGTGGCTCTTATTGATGGAACAGCACCTCATGTGGTTGACCCTAAGAATCCAGGAGCAGTGGATGAAATCATCCACCTGGGAGACTACTGGAACGAAGAAGGCATCCGAAAAAACCGTAAGCAAATACTACTGGTCAACAAAGTTGTAGGAAAGCTCTTCGCCAGAGCCTATCGCTACCTGAAAGCGGCTAAACCAGTCTATGATGATATGGCTACCATTCATGATGAAGCCCTTGATCACTCAGGCGTTTATATTGAAGCAGAAAAAGTGATCAACAAACATCTTAAAAAACATAAGGCAAGTAACAAGCCAGGTTACGTGAGAAAACTTTTTGCCAGCGCCATTACACCAAAAGGTCTGGTCAACTATTTAGAGACAGTTATTGGCGGTAATGAAACCATCTATAGGGTGATAGGAGAGCCTGGTACACAGACGTCTAAGTTATTAGAACTGGTTAAGGAAAGTGCTATAAGTAAAGGCTTTGATGTTGAAGCGTTTTATTGTCCAATAGACCCAGCTAATAAACTTGAACACCTTGTCATTAAGAAGTTAGGTGTTGCTTTTATAACCACTAATGATTTTCACAATATAGATGTGGTGGATGCAGAATGCATTGACATGAATAAATATTTGAACTATGCCATTATTGACCAATATTTTGATGTGTTACAATATGACTTCAAGGTCTATAGTGAATTATTAGATAGTGCTATTCGTACAATTCATGATGCGAAGAAATCTCATGATTATATGGAGACATTATATATACCTCATATGGATTTTGATAAGGTTAAAGAAGCTGGGGTGGTTATGCTTGAACGTATTATGGCATATGCAGAGGAATTTGATTTTGATGATATGATATTGTAAGAGGAAGACGTTCGTAGATAGGCGATAGATGTCTCTAAAGTGGTTCAAGTTAAAAGAGTCTAAGAAAAGCTAAAGTTCGTTTCAGAAGTATTTCCTAAAGCTTATAACTCCCTACGGTCAGACAAATAAGCTTTTTAACGGAAATACTTCTTACACTTACTAAGCTTTACTAAGACTCTTTTAAAAATCACAACTTTAGAGACACCTATCGCCTATCTACTAGGCTAGTGGCAAATAATGAAAGTAGTTTTACAGCGTAACCCATTGACTTGTTTCGGCAGACTGGAAGAGAGCATCAATGACCTTCATGTTACCAATACTATCGGTGGGACTAAGAGGGACAGGTAAATCTTCTCTTATAGCTTTGGCAAAAGCTTCAAATTCTAACTGGTATTGGTCAATGGGATCAAAGGTGATAACCCGCTCACCGGCACTTGTTTTCACAAGAATCTTACCTTGTATTTCAGGAATATCATTGAAAGGTATAGTAACAGTAATTGTACCAGCTGTACCATGAATCGTCACTTCCTGTTCAGGAAAGGTCTGCGTACCTACTGTAAAAAGACAACGTGGTCCACCAAAATCCATAATGCCCGACGTAAGATCATCTACATGGAACGTTGGATTAATATGAGCTTGTCCCATAACACGAATAGGCTCTTTGTCCATTATAAAGCGAGCAGTAGAGATGGCATAACAGCCAATATCGTATAGTGCACCACCACCATAAGCCTTTACATTTCGTATGTTGTCAGGGTTGGTATTGTGATAAGAAAAAATGGTGTGAATGGATGTAACTGGGCCAATCTCACCTTGCATAACCAGTTCTTTCGCACGTTGCCATTTGGGATGAAAACGATACATAAACGCTTCCATCAGTTTAATGCCGTGTTTATCTGCATAATGACTAGCCTCTATTGCCTCATCAGCATTAAGGGTTATCGGTTTTTCACAGATAACATGTTTGCCAGCATCAGCACATTTTTTAATGTACGCTAAATGCATGTGATTAGGTAGTGGTATGTAAACAGCATCTAGGTTTTTATCCGCTATCAAAGCTTCATATGAATCATAGTACTTAGGTATGTGCCACTTTGTGGATGCTTCTCTAGCACGTTCTTCATTTCGGGATGCAATGGCATAGACATGAATCATCTTGGAATGCTTTAAGGGTGTAAAACAGCGTTTGAAAAAATGATTGGAAACGCCAAGAATGCCTATATTTAATGGTTGCATAAGATAAATTCTCCTTTCATAGTAGCGGTTATGATATCATTGTACGCTATATATGTCTAATCCACAATAACGGATGTAGCTTGTTATACCTCGGGCTTGTGAAATTTTATCATGATACCGCAATAACGGTTAATATAAGCGTCATACCTTGTTATGCCATATACTGTCAGAACCATATAAAAAAATAATATTATACATAGAGTAAACGTGTGCTATTGAAGCACACGTTTTTTAGAAGGTAGGTGGATAAATGCCAACCATATCCGAATTATGAATATGAATGTAGTCATTTGGCTTTGTATCAAGAAGAACGAGATGCACCATCCCTTGATGATCGACACCTTTTACATGAACATTAATCCTACCATAACCAGCAATTGAAGTACCAATAACTTTCCCTATATTTTCTTGAATCTTTTGAATGGTTAACCCACTATTTTGGGTATTTTTACTCTTTTTTGGTTGTTCTTGCTGTACGGGTTGCTGTGCTCCAAAAGCAGGTAATACATGCCATGGATTAAAAGGCATTTGGTCAGGTGCTTGTTCGTGTTGCTGAGATGGTTGTGACGCTTCTGGTGGTTCCGGTTGATTAGGGTATTTAGGCTGTGGAGGAGCCCCATACTCTGGTGGAACCACAGGTCTTAATCCTGTAAAAACATGCCATGGGTCAAAGGGTTGTTGAGGCTGAGTATCATGTTGCTTTTGTGGCTGCTGAGGCTGTTGTTGCCTAGGTTGCTGGTTAGATGGTTGCATGGGTTGATATTGGGGTTGCTGCTGAGAAGGTTGCATGGGCTGATATTGCGGTGGTTGCTGAGGAGGTTGCATGGGTTGGTATTGAGGTGGATACTGAGGTTGTTGGCTAGGTGGGTACTGAGGTGTTTGTTTTGATTTTTGAGGTGGCGGCTTAAACGGATTTTTGAAATTTTTTGATGATTGGTAATAAGCAGCTTGCATAGGTGGTGGAGTTTGAGGCATGCTCCAAGGATTAAAGTTAGCTTGCCCGTTACCATGATTTCTTTGTTGTTTTTGATTAATTCTTAAATTAGGACTCACATAAATCACCTCCTAATTCATCATATGGAAAAGCCTATAAAAGTGGGATAAGTTATTTCTAAAAAAATATGATTATTTTCACACTTTCTTATAGCAAGATGCAGGTAATAATATAAGGCGAATTGGATAAAATACTAAGGTAACTTTCTAAGAATTTGATGAGATAGGAGTCATAATATGTTAGATAATAAAGATAAGCGTCAAAAAGATAATAAGTATAAGCAAGGGCATCATCAAGAACAACATCATGAGTGGGATAAAAAATCCCATCATCCTGATACGGATATGGATTATGATGAGTTTGCAAAAGAGTTAAGCCCTGATGATTTTGAATAACTAGAAAATGGGACTGTCTACCATGGCAGTCCCTTCTTGTAGAATCATTATTTTTTTTCAAAACTAGCGCAATCTGTACATTGAATGGTATCAGCATGACTAGAATTTGAAGATGTTACAACGTTAATGTGATTAAGTGAACAGTAATCGTTGTTTGTGTGATGACGACATTCATTGACTGTACATCCGATACTTGTGTTGGCATTATTGTTTAAATCCATTAGTAAGCTCCTCTCAAATAATTTTATAATAGATAATGATTAAAAGAGGCAAACCTCTTTTGTTTTGGTCACATAAAAAATAATCTTTTATATGCTAACCATAATGTTAATTTCTCCAAAATCAGAGGCAACTATGCATGAAAAAATTACAGCTACACATGCAAGTGATAGATTCGTCTATATCATTTATTGGTATGGATTAAACCGAATATATAAGGCAAAAAAATCAATACTAATAGTACAGGATTAAAATAAAAGGAGTGGTATTATGCATCTCAGTAATGACACCGGTGTGACAAAAAGAGACCATTTAAATGAGGTTAAGGAAGTACGACGACAAGTAAATTACTATAAGAATAATGTAGATGCGCAGACCAATCATATCAATGTACCTAAGAATCAAAAACGATAAATGAAGAGGGTAACATGTCAAAAATGGACAAATAATGAAGGGGCTGTAAGTGCCCCTCCAATTTTAAAGCCTTAATACTTAATCTGTTTTACCATTTAACTTTGATATAACACGTTAATTTTCTTATTATGCTTTACCAATAAAAAAGATAGCTAAAGTTCCTGGACCCGAATGGGCACCAATGGCACAGCCCACATCACGAATAATGAATTCTTTGGCACCGTAGGTTGCCTCAATTTTTTCTTTCACCCAAAGAGCAGCCTTAAGGTCATCACCATGACTAATGCCTATCACTTGATCGCTAATGCTGCTATCACTTCTTTCGCCAATGATATCAATCATACGACTGAGGGATTTTTTTCGTCCTCTTGCACGTTCAATTGGGATAAGTTTACCATCATCCACATGAAGAATGGGTTTAATATTAAGCACAGAACCCACCACAGCTGCGGTCTTAGATACACGTCCCCCTCGATAGAGGTATTCCAGGTTTTCAACGGTAAAAATATGTTCAATATGTTGTTTATAGTAATTAATCTTCTCAATCAATTCATCCTTGGAAGCACCTTTTTCGGCTAATTCAGCAATGAGATAGACCATGAGACCAAAGCCAAGAGAAGCTGACTTAGAATCGATTACCGTTAAATCATAGTCGGGAAACTCATCTTTAATATCTTGTTCGACAAGTTTAGCCGTTTGATATGTACCAGACAGTTCTGACGAAAAAGCGATATAGATACAAGGTATACCATCACTCACATACTGACGTAACATTTTATCAATGTTTTCATAAGTTACCTGAGCGGTTTTAGTCATACCACCTTCCCGCATATAGGTCATAAGTTCCTTGGGTTGAATATCCACGCTATCTTTATATTCCTTATCGTTCATAAAAACGACAATGGGTAAGACATCTATATTGTATTGTTCTATAATATTTTGCGGTAAATCACAAGCACTATCGGTAATAATTTTCACATTCATTCTTATCACTCCTTGGGATATTTTTATAAAACAAACTTTTGTAAAGATAATCTTCTTCCTTCATTGTACACTATCTGCCAGCGTTTGACCATGTCTTTATGAAAATATGTTAGCATGAGTAACTTGACAATCCTCCCTGATCGCTACTGTGTTTTGATGGTTGATACAATGTATTTCATATTCTTTTCTTTTATTAGGTCCTCAACGTCTGTAAAAGCCGTGTTGTATGCACCATTATCCATAAGATTCACAATGGTTTTGTCCTTGTTTAGTTGAGCCAGTGCTTCAGATAATTTATCTTGTGTTATAGCCGTTTCATTAAGCGTAATGTCATCATCTTTTATAACAATGTTGACATATTGACTGTTAGATGTTTTTTTGGAGTCATCATCGGAAGGACTGTGGATGGACTCTGTGGAGTTAGAAGCGTTATTGAGATCATACTTGAAATTAAACCAATCAAATCCAAAGTTGTCAGCCCCTAGAACTACCAATAATCCGAGTATAATAAGCGTAATCAATAAACGAGGTCCTTTACGAGGTTTACGACGGTATCTTGACATGTTTCCTCATCCTTTCTTGCGTAAGATTTCTTATCTTTAGGAAGTTTTTACTTAATCAGCTTCAGAAGTGGTCATTTTAGGTGATTTATATTTGGTCTTAAACATTTTATCCGCGCCATATTTGGCTTCAATTTCTTTGATTGCATCCCATACCAGATTATAAGCGTAGCGGTATACATTGCCTTCTTCACTTAATGTCATCAGCACAAAGGTATAACCACCTTCACGGTTTTCTAGAACTTTTTCTATGCTTTCTTTTATTTGTTCCATTTTAAGGTGCTTCCGGTCATCATTGGATACATCATCAAAAGTAATGTAAATACCAGTACGTTCATCATTAATGGAGAGTTGATTGTTTGAAGTTTGTAAGGTTATGTCTACAAAAAAGTAGCGCTTGGATAGCGTATCATACTTATATAGTTGTTCATAAACAGACGCTTCATCTAAAAATTTATCAATGGTTTTTGTGTTGGCTATTTTTTTAAGCGGCTGACGACCAAACCATTTGGTCAGTTGATGGGTAATAGCTGTAAGGGTCTCTTTTTCAACAGTCATAGCCGACTGCAAGTCATCCAATGATGCTTCTAGAGCTGCTATTTTTACCTGTGAATGCTCTAGTTCATCTTGGAGTTTTTTTATCTCATTATCTTTCTCATCTAACTGAAGGCGTAGACTCTGACTGGTTTCAGTCTCATTTTCCAGTTGGGCTTCTGTCTCTGAACTGGCGGCATTCACATTTAACATAAAAGCAAAGAGTAGAATAAGTACCACATCCAATAATGGTGTCAGATCAAGAAATGTTCTTTGCTTCATCTGCATCACCCTTACTTGTATATTGGTCGATTCGATTAATGAGAAGGTTAAAGCTATCATCATTAAGTGCTATTTTAGGATAGATGGTACCGTCAATTGCTTTGAAGACAATGGCACATACAAGCCCCCAAAAAGTCGAAGTCAGAGCTGTTGTGAAATTAAACATAATACTGTCATTGGAAAGGGATGCCAGTCTTAGGAGTGAAATAATGGTCCCAAGTATGCCCATAAGTGGAAACATATTTGTTATGGAAGCGAAACGGTGATACTGTTTTGTTTCACTTTCCTTTAGTTTGCGTAATTTATGCAAATCTAATTCAGATTTATTGGATGGATGAATCATGAGTATAATTTGTTGTATAGGTACATATATGGTTGGTTTCAAACCATGCTCCAGTAACGCCGTGGTATGCTTTAATTTTGGCAAGCAATAAAAACCATTACCTAAAGCCAGTAATAGGATTAAACCGTCATATCCTAGTAGATTCTTAAAAATCGTGATGAAAAACTGCATAGGCTACCCCCTCTAGTGCTGTATATTGGTAAGCAAATGTTACATATTTATCTAAATTATACCATAAAATCATTGGGGATTGATTATTTTTTGACCATAAAAGAAAACAATTCTAGACATTAAGCATAGAGTGTAGTAAAGTATCAATGAAAAGGAAATAATAACAAGACTGTTATGTAAACATGTGTGATCTAATTTATGCGTGTAAAACTTGTCATAACAGCTCATAGAAAAAAGGAGATGGTAGTATGGATTCAGGACCTGGGAGTAGTAGTCATATAATAAGCATATTTCTACCATCCCGTAAGAAAAAGTATTAAACAATGTAACTTCTTTTATGTTGGTATCTTTTTGATGCGTAAATATGGTAGAAATACATAAAGGGAGGCTGAAAACAATGGATATTAAAACATTACAAGATTTATTGGACACTCGTCGATTTTCCGAGATTAGAAATCAACTTTCAGATATGCAAGAAGCAGATATTGCAGAATTATTAGAAGATCTTCGTATAAGAGAGTCGCTGTTGGTATTTCGACTATTACCTAAGGAGATTGCTGCAGAAGTTTTTTCATTTTTAGACGTGGATCGACAGTCCAAATTATCGTCACTGGTCAGTGATCAAGAGTTAATTGAACTCATGGATGAACTTAATTTCGATGATAAAATTGACTTAATAGAAGAAGTACCTGCTAACGTGGTAAAACGTATTTTACAACACTCAAACGACACCGAGCGAACACTCATCAATCAATTCCTTAACTATCCAGATGACTCCGCTGGTAGTCTAATGACCATCGAGTTTGTCGGGTTAAAAAAAGAGATGACCGTCAGTAAGGCCATGGCAACAATTAGACAAACCGGTGTGGATAAAGAAACCATTTATACCAGTTATGTCACAGGACATAAACGGACTCTAGAAGGTATTATATCCCTAAAAGACTTAGTGCTTAGTGATACAGAAGCTATCATTGGGGATATTATGGAAACAGATGTTATCTTTGTAAATACCCATGATGACCAAGAATATATTGCAGAAGTATTTAAAAAATATGATTTTTTATCCCTACCTGTCGTAGACAATGAAAACCGTCTAGTGGGTATCATCACCATTGATGATATCGTGGATGTTATTGAAGAAGAAACAACAGAGGATTTTCAACGTATGGCTGCCATCGAACCAACAGAGATTGATTATCTTGAAGCATCTACAACGGTTTTGGCTAAGAAGCGTCTACCCTGGTTGGTTATCTTGATGTTCTCGGCTTATTTAACCGAAATGGTCATGAACGGCAATAATCATTTAATTGTCCAATTTGCTTTAGCTATCTATACACCTATGCTCATGTCAACAGGTGGTAACGCAGGTGCACAATCAGCTACATTGGTCATTCGTAGCATCACATTAGGGGATATCAAATTTAAAGATTTCTTTCAAGTGTTATGGAAAGAAATACGTGTAGGGCTTATGGTGGGAGCTACTTTAGGTGTTCTTAACTGTATTCGGATTTTTATAACTAATGGTGATATCTATCGAGCTGTTATGGTCGGTTTAACGTTAATTTGTACCACAACTTTTGCAGCTATTATCGGCGGTACATTACCAATAGTTGCTAAAAAATTAAAGCTTGACCCAGCCATTATGGCAAGTCCGTTAATCACCACCATCGTGGATGTAACAACATTACTAATATTTTTCCGTATAGCTACCTTAATTTTGGCATAGAAATATTTGATTATAAAAGTTAACTGTGATACAATAACTTGGATAATAAGTCAAAAAAGGGAATTTTACCTAGTATTATAGAGAATTATTTCATTAAATGATAATAAAACATGACACATGACATGACAAGAAAAGTATGTCCAACATGCTTATTCTATACCATAAATAAAGGAACAATATGCTTATGAGGAGGAAAACATATGTTAGTAACAGGAAAAGAAATATTACAAAAAGCTCATGAAGAAGGATACGCTGTAGGTGCTTTTAATACAAGTAATCTTGAAATGACTCGAGCAATTATTGAGGCAGCAGAGGAAGAAAAATCACCCGTTATTATTCAAACAAGCCAAAGTGCAATTACGTATGCGGGTAGTGAAGAAATCGCTATGATTGTAAGACAATTAGCTGAAAAAGCTTCTGTACCTGTGGCTTTACACCTTGACCATGGTACCGATTGGGATGTTGTGATGAAATGCCTTAGAGATGGATGGACATCTGTGATGTTTGATGGTTCAAAATATGAATTTGAACAAAACATTGACATCACCAAGCAAGTCATCGCCATTGCTCATCCTATGGGCGTTACGGTTGAAGCAGAGCTAGGTAAAATCGGTGGTGTTGAAGATCATGTAAAAGTAGATGCAAAAGATGCTACCATGACAGATCCAGCAGAAGCAGTAGAATTCGTGGAAAAAACAGGCGTTGATTATCTGGCTATTGCTATTGGAACAGCTCACGGCGTTTATAAAGGTGACCCGGAACTTGACTTTGATCGTCTAAAAGATATTAAGTCTCGTTTAAACATGCCAATCGTATTACACGGTGCATCCGGTGTAGCTGAAGAAGATATTAAGAAAGCTGTTTCATTAGGCGTTAACAAAATCAATATTGATACGGACCTGCGCCAAGCTTTCCAAAGAGCTATGCACAAGGTGGTAAAAGAAAAACCAGATGTTTATGATCCAAGAAAAATGTTACAACCAACGTCAGAGGCTGTTAAAGAAGTTGTAAAAACCAAAATTCGTATGTTCGGTAGTAATGACCGTGTATAATGCTTCTATTTATGGGTAGCATATAAGAGAACCACGATGAATAGATAAGTAAGGGGCTGTTGTATGAAAAGCATCCTGGACATGATGAAAGGATAATGAAAATGTCACACAAGTGTTATCCAAAAACTTACTAAACAAGATGTTTTTCATGCAATAGTCCCTTCTATTATAAGTAAATAGAAAAAGATATACATAAATCTACAATTCAATTCAGAAAATCATTGAATTCTTTTACCTGCTGTGATACATTTATAAGTGAGAGAATTCTCAAACCATTAGGTCCATTCATTATAGCATATCCTAATTGTATTCGTGAGACTTATCATTAATATTCCCAATATAAAAAATTTTGTTTTTTATTTTTGTAGGATTAAATCATATTATTAGAGTACTAGCAGCTTATTCTATAATGCGTAGGTGTGCACTATTGAATGAAGATGCTTACTAATAATTGAAATGCATATGACGTATATTCCTTTAATAAAGGATGAAACCTGATAGATATATTCAAGGGAATAGGACTACTTGCCTGATAGAATGATTTCTACGAGGTGATAGGCTAAATTACATTAGCCAGATGAAGGGGAAAAAAGAAAACGGAAGGGGTGCTCGTAATATGAGTACAGATTTCAAGAAGATGAAGTTGGCTGAGCTTAGACAGTTAGGAAAAGAAATAGGCATTCGTAGTATAACGACTTTCAAGAAAGCAGAGCTTGTACAGATTCTGACAGAAATAGAAGCAAAGAAACAAGAAAAACAAGAGACAGAGACTGTTGTAGTAGAGGAAAAAAATAAGCAGCAAGACGAAAAGCCTCAATCAAAGGTTGTCCAGGCCAAACCAAAAGAAGTAAAAACCAAAAAGGTTCATGTATCAAATACCAAAGAAGTAAAGCCACAAGTGAAACAAGAAAGCTATAAGCAAAAAGCTGAGAACAAAACAAGTGTAGAGAAAAAGCAACCCACCCAACAGAAATTTGTGAATAAAAAGGTAGAGGGAGTTGCTGAGAAGAAAACAGAAGACAAGAAAAAAGTGGAATACAATCGTGTGGACGATAAAAAACGCGCAGAAGAGCCGGAAAAAAGAGAAGTTGTACGTGAACGACCAGCTAAAACGGTACCATCTGACTTTCAAGACCTTAATAGTGGTGAAATAGCCTACGGTGTTTTAGAGGTGCTTCCTGATGGGTTTGGATTCATTCGTTGTGAAAATTACTTACCTGGTGAAGATGACGTTTATGTATCCCCATCACAAATTAGAAGGTTTAACTTAAAAACAGGTGATTTAATCATTGGTAACATTCGTGTGCCTAAAGAAAATGAGAAATTTAGGGCACTACTCTATGTGCAGTCCGTTAATGGTGATTCGCCAGCTAATGCAGCTAGAAGACCTAATTTTGAAGACCTTACACCGATATTTCCAAATGAAAGAGTGCGTCTAGAAACCATTTCTTCCCAATATTCAACAAGACTGATTGATTTCGTAGCCCCTATAGGAAAAGGTCAAAGGGGTATGATTGTTGCGCCACCAAAAGCAGGTAAAACAACCTTACTTAAAAAAATAGCCAATGCCATTACGGAAAATCAGCCCAATGCCCATCTGATTGTCTTATTAATTGATGAACGGCCAGAAGAGGTAACCGATATTCGACGTTCAATACATGGTGAAAATGTAGAAGTTATCTATTCCACATTTGATGAATTACCAGATCATCATAAACGTGTTTCAGAAATGGTCCTTGCAAGAGCTAAGCGTATGGTAGAACAGAAGAAAGATTTATTTATTTTATTAGATAGTATTACACGATTAGCACGTGCATACAACTTAACCATTCCACCAAGTGGCAGAACCTTATCAGGAGGTCTTGATCCGGCAGCACTTCATATGCCTAAGAAATTCTTTGGTGCAGCACGAAACATCGAAGAAGGCGGCAGCCTTACCATCCTAGCAACGGCTCTTGTTGAGACAGGAAGTAAGATGGATGAAGTTATCTTTGAGGAATTCAAAGGTACAGGTAACATGGAATTAGTGCTGGATAGAAAATTATCTGAAAAACGTATATTCCCAGCAATCGATATTGCTAAATCAGGTACCAGAAGAGAAGACTTACTCTACACAAGAGAAGAAATGGATGCCATCTATCGCTTACGAAAAGCAAGCAGTAACATGCGCTCAGATGAAGTCATTGAGAGTATTTTACGTGTATTTGTTAAGTCCAATAACAATGGGGAATTCTTTAAAACCATTAATAGCAATTTATTAGAGAAATACCGCTAGAGATTAATAACGGTATGCAGTCAATATATGTAAACCCGTATACATAGGGATAGAAAAGGTTTATGTAAAGATGATATGAATTGGAAGTTGGAAGTATAACATATAAAGGCAAATTGCGTCAATCTATAAAAAAGCCTTGAAAAGTATTGCATACTGTATTATCATATGATATAATATAAAAGCTGTTTAGAGATATAAGATCGGCAATAGCCGGCATATAATATTAAAGGCTGTTGAAAGAGGTGAAACAAATGAGAGAAGGCATTCATCCAAAATACCATGAAGCTTCAGTGAAATGTAACTGCGGAAACGAGTTTGTTACAGGTTCTACAGATGAGAACATCCATGTTGAAATTTGTTCAAAATGTCATCCATTCTATACTGGAACTCAAAAAGCAGTAGCTGCACGTGGACGTATTGATAAATTCAACCGTAAATACGGTATTGAACAAGAAAATAATTAATCATAAGTTGAGGATTTTCCTCAACTTTTTGTTTATCTATAACAATAATATTATAAAAATATGTGAAGATGGAAGTGGTCATATGAAACCTGTAGATGTAGGAGGACAGGCTGTTATAGAAGGCGTTATGATGAAAAAGAAAAGTGCCTATGCTGTAGCTATTAGAAAGCCTGACAAAGAGATTGTTATTGACAAAAAAGAGTTTACGAGTTTTGCAGAAAAAGTAAAACTGTTTAAACTTCCCATACTTCGTGGCATGCTTGCATTTGTTGAATCATTAATTATCGGTATGCGAATACTCACTTATTCAGCCGAATTCTTTGAAGTAGAAGATGAAAAGGACAAAGAACCTGGTAAGGTGGATAAGTTTTTTAATAAAGTATTTGGTGATAAATTAGACAAAGTGGTGATTGGCTTTTCCGTGGTGTTATCCATTTTATTAGCTATGGGTTTATTTATCTTGTTACCACTTTTTATATCCCAATTATTAAAGGATTACTTACCAAATCCGAACCTCATTAACCTTGCTGATGGGGTTGTAAGAGTGGTAATCTTTCTGTCCTATTTAAAAATTATATCCCTTATGAAGGATATACAACGGGTATTTCAATATCATGGGGCAGAACATAAGAGTATCAACTGTTTGGAACATGAGGAAGCTTTAACCGTGGAAAACATTAAAAAACATTCACGCTTACACAAGCGTTGTGGCACCAATTTCTTGCTAATCGTTGTGATGATGAGTATCATTGTATTGATGATTATTGATGTAAGAACATTTTGGTTACGGCTTGGTGTGCGTTTATTATGTTTACCACTGATTGCAGGTCTTTCCTATGAAATTATCAAATGGTTAGGTCGGTCAGAGTCCAAAATTGCTAAAATAATCGCTGTTCCAGGTTTGTGGTTACAGAACTTAACAACAAGAGAACCAGACGATTCACAGATAGAAGTAGCCATAGCTGCACTGAAGGAGGTCTTGGAGAAAGATGAAGAAGACCATCAGGTATGTGCTCAGTGAAGGCATCAAAACCTTACAAGACAATCACATAACCCACGCCAAGATTGATGCCACTTTATTACTGGAACACCTTTTGGATATTGATAGGGTATATGTTATTATTCATGATGATGAAGTGATAACAGAGCAGGCATATAAATTGTATCGTCATGGTATTATGTTACGTGCCAAGGGAAAACCCCTTCAATATATTATAGGGCATGTGGCATTTATGGGACTTAATTTTACAGTCAATGAACATGTGTTAATTCCTAGACAAGATACAGAAATTCTTGTGGAAGAAGCGATCACATGTATACAAAAAAATAAAGTGACACATATATTGGAAATAGGAACTGGCAGTGGGTGTATTCCCATCAGCCTTTGTCACGCATGCCCCACTATTAAGGTGACCACAGTGGATATATCCAAGGAGGCCATAGAGGTGGCAAAAGAAAATGCAAGACAACATGGTGTAGAAGATCGTATAGCATTCATCCATAGTGATCTGTTGCAACAGGTGGATAAAACCAAGCGGTATGAGCTGATAATTTCCAATCCACCCTATATTAAGCGAGAAGATATTCAAGGGTTAATGAGAGAAGTAAAAGATCATGAACCCATGAGGGCCCTGGATGGGGGTATGGATGGATTAGATTTCTACCGGAGAATTTCTACGGATGTGATGGAGGTTGCCAGTCATAGGTGCTATATTTTTTATGAAGTAGGACATAATCAAAGTATAGAAGTAAAAGACATTTTAGAGGAACGAGGTTATACCCATGTAAAGATAATAAAGGATTTAGCAGGCATTAATCGGGTTGTCACAGGTGAAAAGTATCAAAGTAAAACAAACCGAATATAAATACAGTGAGGTGTCAAGCATGTTTGGTAAATTAGATGGAATCGTGAGTAAGTTTGAAGAAATATCCCACATGATTAATGATCCGGAAATCATTAGTCAGCAAGATAAATGGCGTAAATTAATGAAAGAGCATAGTGATCTAGCGCCTGTCGTTGAAAAATATAAAGCGTATAAGGATACGCAACAAAATATAGAAGATAGTTTAGCCATTCTGGATGAGGAAGATGATCCAGAAATGAAAGAAATGGCAAAAGAGGAATTAAATGAAAGTAAAGAGCGTATAGAGCAGATAGAAGAAGAACTAAAAGTGCTGTTACTTCCAAAAGACCCTAATGATGACAAGAACGTTTTTGTTGAAATTCGTGGGGGTGCAGGTGGGGATGAAGCAGCTCTATTTGCAGCTTCTCTATTTCGTATGTATTCCCGTTATGCTGAACGAAGCCGCTGGAAAGTCGAAACCATATCCCTTAGTGAAAGTGGTATAGGTGGTTTTAAAGAAGCCGTCTTTATGATCCAAGGAAATGGTGCCTATTCCAAACTAAAATATGAAAGTGGTGTACATCGTGTTCAGAGAGTACCTGTCACAGAGTCAGGTGGAAGGATTCACACGTCCACAGTAACGGTGGCTGTATTGCCGGAAGTAGAAGACGTGGATGTAGAGATTAACATGAACGATTTGCGTATAGACGTATTCCGTTCATCTGGTAATGGGGGACAGAGTGTAAATACCACAGACTCAGCCGTGCGTATTACCCACTTGCCGACAGGACTGGTTGTAAGCTGTCAAGATGAAAAATCCCAGCTGAAAAACAAAGACAAAGCTTTAAAAGTATTACGATCACGTTTATACGATATTGAACAAGAGAAGGTACAAAGGGAGCAAGCCGATAACCGTAAAAGTCAAGTAGGTACAGGTGATCGCAGCGAGAAGATTCGAACCTATAACTTCCCACAAGGGCGTGTCACAGACCATCGTATCAAATTGACATTACACCGCTTAGATAGTATCCTAGATGGAGATATTGAAGAGATCGTCGATAGTTTAATCACAGCAGATCAGGCTGAAAAATTAAAGAATATGCAAAACCAATAAAGTAATTTAAGCAAAAGAGCTCTTAGGAGCTCTTTTTTTATCTTATAAGAAGTTCTCTGAATTTACCATATGAAATAGAAGTATTCTCATAAGCGTCAAAGTTACTTTCTTAACGAAACAACTTACTTCGTAAGGCTTAACGTAGTCGCTATGTACCACCTAAAGTTCGCAGATGCTCATGGGTTAAAAATTTGTAAAGTAGCCATACAGAACCTATATATTGTATACTATGTACAAAAAAAACATGTATTTTTAGTCATTATCAACATTATTACCATTGCATAATGATCATAATAGGAGTAGAATCATATTTAGTGCAATTTATAAAATACGTTTAGGGGGCATAATCATGGACTTTGCAGCTATGTGGGCACATGCAGGAGAATATGAATTTTTATTACAGTTAGCAATATTATTAATTGCTGCTTCAATTGGAGGATGGCTAGCCGCCAAGATATCCATGCCGCCGGTTCTTGGACAAATCCTAGTAGGTATCTTGATTGGGCCAACGGTCTTCAATCTGGTTGATGGTAATAATGATATTATACATAAGATTTCACAGATTGGTGTGGTTTTTCTTATGTTTTTAGCAGGTTTAGAAACAGATTTAAAAGAATTAAAAGCATCGGGGAAAGGTGCTTCCATGATAGCATTAGGGGGAGTCGTCTTTCCGTTAGCTCTTGGGACATTCGTCCCATTATACTTTTTTACCCAGTATTTACCAGCGGGTACAGAGAGTCAGCATTTTATGTATGCGCTATATATAGGAACGATTTTAACGGCCACATCAGTGAGTATATCTGTGTCTGTACTTCGGGATATTAAACAAATGGGAAGTCGTCAAGGTGTGTCCATTTTAGGGGGAGCTATCATTGATGATGTTGTTGGTATCATTTTATTAGCCATTGTATCCGGTATGGTGAACCCAAACTCCCATACAAGTGTCTTACAGCTGATGATTAACATCGTCTCATTCTTTATATTATCCATTGTGATTGGTACCATTGTTTCAAAAGGTATTACACGATTTGCTCAGGGTTCTGTATGGCGAGACCGTATTGTAACCTTTGCCATTATATTATGCTTCACCTTGGCATTTGCAGCGGAATTATTCAGTGTAGCAGCCATCACAGGTGCTTACTTTGCAGGGGTAGCATTAGCAGCAACACCCTATCGTCATCGTGTGGTTAACAAAATCCAATCATTTGCTTTTGCGTTATTTACACCCATTTTTTTTGTCAGCATCGGTCTTAGTGCTGTTATCACCAGTGATATTGTGAAATATTTAGGCTATGCATTGGTGATTGTTCTTTTAGCCATAGGAGGAAAGATCATTGGGTGTGGTCTTGGCGCTCGACTATCAGGTTTCAGCGGCAAGCATTCCATGCAGATAGGTATTGGTATGATTGCAAGAGCTGAGGTCGCCTTGATTGTGGCCAACCAAGGACTCAAAAGCCATATTATTACCAATCAGACTTTTACAAGTGTGGTTTTACTGGTTGTCATATCAACCATTGTGACACCCCCTCTTCTGAAAATTTTATTTAAGGGTGAAAAACCTGTTGAAGTCTGTTCAGGAGAATAGTGTAATTACTTTTTAAAAAGCGTAGGTATCCTTGACTATTTATGGTATAATACAGGATAGCATATTAGAAAGAGTTAAATAAAAGCCATACCAAGGAAGTCATCTCGTAAAAAGGGTACTTCATAAAGGTAGACTTTCCACTAAGGCTTTTAGATACGCATAGATGATGATGTAAAGGAGTGATTGTGGTGTATGTATTGTTTATCGTATTAAATGAAACAGAATACTTATCAGAGGTTTTGTTTAAAATGAAGCAATTAGGTATTAGAGGCGCAACAATTATTGATAGTATGGGAGCAACAGCCATTAATAAGGACATCTATAACATACCCGTTATTGGTGGTCTCATGAAGAGTATAGATGGTGATGTACAGTATAATAAAACCATTTTTTCAGTGATAGAGCGTGAAGAACAAGTAGAACTTGCTATGAATCATATTGAAAAAATATTAGGTGGCGATATGAAGCGGCCCAATAAAGGTATCATGTTTGTCTTACCTGTGACACATATGCGTGGTGGAGAGCTTGAACGCCATATTGAGAGCCGTGAGAATAAAAAGGTTATGGCTAAGGAATTTGAAAGTGAATATTATTAGAATGGTATAGAAACGAGGGTTTTATATGATAGCATGTAAGTATATTCTATTTATCGTTATGAATGACGTGAAAAAAGTTAAGCATGTTAAAAAGAAATTAGCTCAGTTGGATATATCCAGATATACCATGATCGATACCTTTGGTGTATCAGCCTTAGAAAGCTGTGGTGTTCATCGGTCCATGGTCCTTGGGTCATTAGGTAATGTTGATAATAAGAAATACAATAAAACCATTTTTGTAGCCTTACCTTCTGAAGAAATGGTACTTAAGGTCATGGATGAAATGGAAGAAGTGCTAAACATCGGCAAAGGTCAAACAGGCAAAGGCATTATGTTTACAGTACCTATTTATCGCAGTCATGGTGTACGAAAATAAAGGAAGAAAGCTTATTTATGGCTAGTCACTTTTTCAGTATATTTATATGTACCCGACAATGGTGTATCATTCATGTACATAGCATATTTATGCAGAAGAAATAAGTGTAACTTTACCCATGAAAAAATAGCATAAACATTTGACTTTGCTATAAAAATATGCTATTCTATATAAAATTAATAACAGACATTCGACAGTACGCAAGTCGACCTTTAATTTGGTACAGAGAGACCAGCAAGGGAGGAATTATGATGCGAGACATCAATGCGTTCTTTTATTGTGTACAAAAATACACAAATAACCACTTCATAATGAACCGCATGGAGACAGGTGTTAAAGAAAAACACTGTCCTCCTTTTGAATTGAAAAATATGAATCTATATGGGGAATATACATGATATGCAGATATCGTGTATATTCCCTTTTGTCATGTTAAGGAAACAAAGCTATGTTTCTGGTGGCTTTCCTAAGAGGCTAGATAAGGAGGAAGAAAATGAAGACCTTAATCAAAAATGGAACCGTGTTCAACCCAAGAACAGGATTTCAGAAAAAACAAGATGTATGGATTGTTGAAGGTTGTGTGAAAGAAATTGCTGACCATATCAATCAAGAAGCAGAGCATATCATTGATGCAGAAGGCTGTTGGGTAACACCAGGGTTAATCGATGTTCATGTGCATTTGCGAGAACCAGGATTTGAATACAAAGAAACCATAGAAACAGGAAGCATGAGTGCAGCAGCAGGAGGGTTTACCACCATATGTGCCATGCCCAATACAAAGCCAGTTATGGATAATGCCAGGCTTGTTCAAGAAATAAACGCTAAAATAAAAAAAGAAAGCCATGTACATGTGCTGCCTGTAGGTGCCATTACCATAGGGCAACAAGGGAAAACCGTCGTTGATGTAAAAGCTTTAGCCCAAGTAGGCATATGTGCTTTGAGTGAAGATGGTCAATCGGTTATGGACTCAAAAGTGTTATATGATGCCATGATAAGAGCCAAAGAAGAGGGGTTGCCTATCTTGTCCCATTGCGAGGACATTAATCTAGCAAAAGGCGGTTGCATGCATCAAGGCGAGCGTGCTAAGGCCATAGGTGCAAAAGGTATTCCTTCAGAAGCAGAAGATATCATTGTAGCAAGAGACATCCTATTAGCTAACCTAACAGGAGCGAAGTTACATCTTTGTCATATCAGTACGGCTGGTAGTGTAGCTTTGTTAAGGCAGGCCAGAGAAAAAGGCATGGATGTGACAGCAGAAGTTTGCCCACACCATTTTACATTGACAGAAGAAGCTGTGACAGCAGATAACACCAACACTAAAATGAATCCACCCCTTAGAAGTAAAGCGGATCTAAAAGCCATCAAGGAAGGGATAAAAGACGGTATCATCAACATTATAGCCACGGACCACGCACCTCACGCTATAGAGGATAAAGCAGGAGGATTAGAACAAGCGGCAAATGGTATTGTTGGGTTAGAGACGGCTGTACCACTGGGTATTACGGAACTTGTGGAAGAAGATATCCTATCCCCTATGGCATTTATCAAGACGCTAACATATAATCCAGCGAAGATGCTAGGTATTGACAAAGGTGTGCTGGAAGAAGGTAAGATAGCAGACGTCACCATCATTGACCCTAGTGCTAAACATACCATTGATGTGCACAAGTTTCACTCAAAAAGCCATAACAGTCCATTTCATGGAAAGCAAGTTATGGGAAAAGTTACACATACCATCGTAGCAGGTCAAATGGTGTATACCGATGGCAACCTGTAAGCTTATACAAGTAGTCGTGTAGACATGTACATTGACTTCTGTCACTTAGATAAAACAGCAGAAAGAAATATCCTAACAAGTAAGGTTAATATAGAGAGAATAAATAAGTAAAATAGGAGGAATTATCATGATTGATCAATTAATTAGAAGTATCCAAGAGAAAAATAACGCTACAGTAGTGGGACTAGACCCAAGATTGAACTTTGTGCCATCTCACATCAAAGAACAAGCTTATGCACAATATGGCAAGACATTAAAGGGTGCTTCAGAAGCCCTATTACAATTCAATAAAACAATTATCGACCATGTTCATGACCTTGTACCAGCCGTTAAACCGCAAGTGGCTATGTATGAACAATACGGTGTAGAAGGCTTACAAGCTTATATGGATACCATACAGTATGCTAAAGAAAAAGGCCTTGTCATTATTGGTGATATTAAGCGAAGTGATATTGCATCAACGGCTATGGCTTACTCGGACGGTCATATTGGAAGGGTTACAGTGGAAGATGAATGCTTTGAGGTGTATAAAGAAGATTTTATTACACTGAATCCCTATTTGGGATACGATTCCATTGAACCTTATATAGGTAACTGCAACACCTATGACAAAGGATTATTTATCTTAGTCAAAACATCCAACCCGAATAGTGGGGAAATACAAGACCTTCTTGTAGAAGGCGATACCATTTATAAAAAAGTAGGACAATTGGTCAATCAATGGGGCACAGAAGCAATGGGTGAGCTTGGTTATAGTCGCATAGGTGCTGTAGTAGGGGCTACACACCCTAAGCAAAGCAAAGAACTTCGTAAGGTGATGCCTAAGACCTTCTTCTTAGTGCCTGGATACGGTGCCCAAGGTGCTACCGCAGAAGACTTAGCAGGATGCTTCAACAAAGATGGATTAGGTGCTATTGTCAATTCATCTCGAGGTATCATAGCCGCTTATACAAAGGAGCAGTATAAGAAAACATTCAAGGCAGAAGAGTTTGGAAGCGCTGCTCGAAAAGCAGTCATTGCCATGAGAAATGATCTGAATAGAGTAAGGTAAAGCATAGAGAGATGCTATTAATTGGTTATAACGTACAATTTTTTCTAGTACAGATAGGAGTTAACAGATGAAAGCAAGATTAATTCTTGAGAACGGGACTGTTTTTCATGGGCGAGCCTTTGGTTACCTTAAGGAAACAGTGGGTGAAGTTGTTTTTAATACAGGCATGACAGGCTACCAAGAAGTGTTAACGGACCCATCTTATTATGGTCAGATTGTTACCATGACTTATCCATTAATTGGTAACTATGGCATTAACCTTGATGATATGCAGTCAAAAAAAGCCACAGTAAAAGGCTTTATTGTTAGAGAAAAATGTGATTTTCCTAGTAATTGGCGCTGTGAGTTCGAACTGGATACTTATCTAAAAGAAAATAGGATACTAGGACTTGAAGCAATTGATACAAGGGCTTTAACCAAGTTAATTCGTAATCATGGAACCATGAGAGGCATTATTACGGTTAGAGACCTAACAGATAGTCAAATCAAGATGCAGCTGGATGGTTACAGTAATAAAAGTGCAGTGAAGCAGGTAACGACAAATCATGTGAAAGCTTTAGAGGGTGAAGGGTTACATATCGCCATCATGGATTTTGGTATTAAGCAGAATATCATTGATTCATTCCATAAGCGAGGCTGTAAAATAACCGTATTTCCAGCTTTTACAAAAGCAGAGGATATTCTAGCTCATAAGCCAGATGGTATCTTCTTGTCCAATGGACCTGGGGACCCAAAAGATCTGGAAGAGGTCATAACAGAGGTGCAAAAGTTGATTGGAATGAGGCCCATAACAGGCATTTGCTTGGGCCATCAATTACTTGCATTAGCCCTTGGTGGTAATACAGATAAAATGAAATTCGGTCATCGAGGTGCTAACCATCCTGTCAAAGACATGGATACTGGCCGTATTATGATTACATCACAAAATCACGGTTACGTGGTCACAAGAGATGGTTTACCAGAGGGAGCAGCCATTACCCACCTGAATATGAATGATGATACCGTAGAAGGCATGGCTTTAAAAGATCAAGGTATCTTTAGTATCCAGTTTCACCCGGAAGCTTGTCCAGGACCTTATGATACGGATGGTATTTTTGACGAAATGGTAGACGTGATGAAGCATAATCAATAAATGAGGGATAATAGTTAACCATGCGTATAAGGAGGAAATAACATGCCTAAGGATAGACGTATAAAAAAGGTATTGGTCATTGGTTCAGGGCCGATTATTATAGGGCAAGCGGCAGAATTTGACTATTCTGGAACCCAAGCTTGTCAAGCATTACGAGAAGAAGGAATTGAGACGGTTCTGGTAAACAGTAATCCAGCGACAATCATGACAGATAAAGAAATAGCAGATAAAGTTTATATTGAACCTTTAACCATTGAGTATTTAGAAAAAGTCATCGAAAAAGAACGCCCAGACAGCGTCATAGCAGGCATGGGTGGTCAAACAGGATTGAATCTAGCTGTGGAGTTATATGATGGTGGTATACTGGATAAATACAATGTACGGGTTATTGGTACATCCATTGAAGCCATTAAAGAAGGGGAAGACCGAGAAGATTTTAAGGCACTTATGGAAAAAATAGGTCAGCCCATTATAGAAAGTCGTATTGTAACCAGTATGGAAGAAGGCGTTGATTTTGCCAGCAAGATAGGTTACCCCGTAGTTGTAAGACCAGCCTATACCCTTGGAGGCAGTGGCGGTGGGATTGCCGAAGATCGTGAAGAATTAAAGCAAATCCTTGCTACAGGTTTACAGCTAAGCCGAGTGGGTCAAGTACTTCTTGAAAAATCCATCAAAGGATGGAAAGAAATTGAATATGAAGTCATGCGGGATGCTTATGGTAATTGTATTACTGTATGTAACATGGAGAACATCGACCCGGTAGGTGTACATACTGGTGACAGTATTGTTGTTGCACCCTCCCAGACCTTATCTGATGTGGAATACCAGATGCTTAGAAAAGCATCCATTGATATCATCAATGAGATAGGCATCGTAGGCGGCTGTAACGTTCAATTAGCCCTGCATCCAGACAGTTTTGAATATGCCATTATTGAGATTAATCCTCGTGTTAGTCGCTCCTCAGCACTAGCATCGAAAGCAACAGGGTATCCCATTGCCAAAGTCAGTACGAAGATTGCTCTTGGCTATGGGTTAGATGAAATTAGCAACGCTGTAACAAAGAAAACAAAAGCCTGTTTTGAGCCAACCCTTGATTACTGTGTTATTAAAATTCCTAAGTGGCCATTTGATAAGTTCCGACGGGCTAAGAAAACACTGGGAACGAAGATGATGGCTACAGGAGAAGTCATGGCCATAGGAAATAATTTTGAATCAGCCCTTCTAAAAGCTGTGCGTTCACTAGAAATTGGCCAATACGGTTTATACCATAAGAAAGCGGCTAAACGAAGTCTTGATGAATTAAAGCGACGGGTTCAGATTCCAGATGATGAACGGTTATTCGACTTAGCGGAAATGCTAAGAAGAAATTACCGGATGGATAAAGTATGTCGTATTACAGGCATGGATCCATTTTTTGTAAACAAGATTAAAGGTATTGTCGATGAAGAGGAAAAACTCCGTACCAAAGGTATTCTAGACGTGGACAGAGAGTGGATGCTTACCCTTAAGAAAAAAGGATTTTCGGATCAAGCCATCGCTGATTTTGCAGGCTGTGCATCTCAAGAAGTCTATCAGCTGAGAAAAGCATACCATATTGAACCTGTCTTTAAGATGGTGGATACTTGTGGGGGCGAATTTGAAGCGGTATCCCCTTATTACTACTCTACCTACGATGAATTCGATGAAGTGGCTGTATCCAATCATAAGAAAGTAATGGTTATCGGTTCAGGACCCATAAGAATTGGGCAAGGCATAGAGTTTGACTACAGCAGCGTCCATTGTATTCTTGCTCTTAAAAAAGAAGGTATAGAAACCATCATTGTTAATAATAACCCAGAAACAGTCAGTACAGATTTTGATACAGCTGATAAGCTTTATTTTGAGCCATTAACAGAAGAAGATGTCATGAACATTATTGAAAAAGAAAAACCAGAAGGCGTTATCCTTCAATTTGGTGGTCAGACAGCTATTAAACTAGCCAACTACTTAGATGGCATGGGTGTCCACGTACTTGGGACGAAGCCTCAACAAATTGATGAAGCAGAAGACCGTGAGAAATTTGATGAACTCATGGAATCCTTGGGTATTGACCGGCCAAAGGGAAAAGCTGTATGGAGCTTACAAGAAGGGTTAAAAGAAGCCAGTACGTTAGGTTATCCTGTTCTTGTAAGACCTTCCTATGTCCTTGGAGGCCAGGGGATGGAGATTACTTATCATGAAAAAGAATTAACCAGATACCTGAAACAAGCTTTTGAACGGGATGCTAAAAACCCTGTATTAATTGACCGCTACTTAATAGGGCGTGAGATTGAAGTGGATGCTATATGCGATGGTGAAGATATATTAATACCAGGTATCATGGAACACCTAGAGCGAGCGGGTGTCCATTCAGGTGATAGTATCTCCATCTACCCATCCAAAAATATTCAAGATGATATGAAAGACAAGATTTTAAAACAAACCAGAGAGATAGCAAGAGCATTAAAAGTGATTGGCATGATTAACATCCAGTATATTGAATATGAAGGAGCACTTTATATCATTGAGGTCAACCCAAGATCATCAAGAACTGTACCTTATATTAGTAAAGTAACAGGTGTTCCCATGACTTATCTGGCTACACAAGCCATGTTAGGTAAGCAGCTAAAAGACATGGGATACGGTACTGGTATATATAAAGAAGCAGACCTGGTCGCTATAAAAGTACCTGTTTTCTCCACTCAGAAGCTACCCGATGTTGAAGTCAGTCTTGGACCAGAGATGCGTTCAACAGGGGAAGTTCTCGGCATAGGTAAGGACTTTGAAGAAGCATTATTTAAAGGGTTTTTAGGTTCTGGTATGCGTATACCCAGAGAAGGCGGCACCATCTTAGCAACCATAAAACCTCATGATCAAGAAGAATTTATACCTTTAGCAAAAGGGTTTGCAGAAAAAGGCTATCGTTTTGTAGCCACAGAAGGAACAGCTAGGCTGTTGAAACAACATGGTATATCCGTCAATCAAGTGAAGAAAATAAGTGAAGGTGTACCCAATATCCTAGATCTTATACGTAGCGGTATGATAGACCTTGTTATTAATACCCCAACAAAAGCGAATGACGTGACCCGAGACGGTTTCCGAATTCGACGTGCTGCCATTGAAGCTTCCGTACCTGTCTTAACATCACTGGATACGGCAAACGGGTTATTAGGTATACTACAAGCCAATTTACAACATGAAGCTACTCAGATTTATAATCTAGGTCTCTAAAGCTCATGAAATACATCTGATGATGATTTAAATATAATAGGAAAATATGGCATCTTGCTGGCAATGAATGATACCTTTTTATACTGTCTAAAACATATATACAGCATACTTTTAGGTCTTAAGGAAAGTTCTCAATTTAACAAATGCGATAGGAGTGTTCTCAATGTGTTAAGAAAATTTCCTAACGTAACAACTTACTTTGCAGACGTAATGCAGTCGAGTTATCATTATAATACAGTGTAAACAATAATTTATAGGGTACATGTGTTATAATGTAAGAAAATAAATAGGAGGGGTCATATGTTTAGAAAGATGAGAAGAGCCAAAAGAGAATTACCCAAGGAAGCATGTATGGAGATTCTTAAAAAAGGTGAGTATGGTGTTCTATCCACCGTAGGTGATGAAGGTTATCCTTATGGTGTTCCTATGAATTATGTCTATCATCAATCCTGTATTTATTTACATTGTGCTTATGAAGGGCATAAGATTGATAACATCTCGGATCATGCCAACGTGTCTTTTTGTGTTGTTACAGCTTATGATACCATAGAAGAAAAAATATCCACAGAGTATGAAAGTGTTATCTTGTTTGGTCAAGCTAAAACGGTTCATGAGGAAGAAGAAAAGAAAGATGCCCTTATGGCACTCATGCAACGGTTCTTTCCAGCTGTTAAGGATACAGGCATTGATGAAGCATGGCAAAAAACAAATGTGTTGAAAATAGACATTGAACATATAACAGGTAAATTTAATAACTAGGAGGAACTATGTGCCAAGATAATATAAAATCCAAGAAAACAGTATCCATTATAGCCAACGAAGAAATAGCAGCAGGTGTTTATCAGATGGTTTTTCGAGAGCAGGAGATTGCAGAACGAACAAAACCAGGTCAATTTGTTAATGTGTATTGTCAGGCTGATAGTCGCATATTACCAAGACCCATTAGTATCTGCCAAGTAGAGCCTAGGGCAGGTCTTGTTACCATTGTGTATATGGTTGTTGGACAAGGAACCAAGGAATTTTCCAATTTACAAGCAGGCCAAACCATTGACGTTCTTGGGCCATTAGGTAATGGGTTTAGTCCCGTTGCATGTGAAGAGAGCATTCTTGTGGGTGGAGGTGTTGGCACGCCGCCTTTACTGGAATTAGTAAAACAGCTGCCAGGTACAAAACATGTTTTCTTAGGTTTTCGGACAGGTTCTTATCTTGTTGATGCTTTTAAACAATATGCTCAGGTCTATATCGCAACAGATGACGGGTCTGTTGGTCAACAAGGTACAGTGATTGATCTAATGAATGCTGTAGGTGCTAAGGGACAGCAAGTATATGCTTGCGGACCCAAACCTATGTTAGCCGCCTTAAAGACTTGGACTAATGAGCGAGACATACCTGCACAGCTATCCTTGGAAGAACGGATGGGCTGCGGTATTGGTGCATGTGTTGGTTGTGTGTGCAAGGTAAAAACAGATACGGAATCAGGATTTACCTATAAAAAAGTATGCAAGGATGGGCCTGTTTTTGATGCTAAGGAGGTGATTTTATGATGCATACAAGCGTGACCATAGCAGGTGTAACATTTGATAATCCAGTCATGACCGCATCGGGTACTTTTGGCTCAGGTAAAGAGTACGCAGAATATATGGACCTTAATGGACTTGGTGGCATCATTGTCAAGGGGGTTGCCAGCAAAGAATGGTTAGGAAACCCTGCACCTCGTATAGCGGAAACCTATGGGGGCATGTTGAATGCTGTTGGTTTGCAAAACCCTGGGGTGGATGTATTTATGGAAGAAGATATTCCTTTCTTGAGACAATACAATACCAATATTGTGGTGAATATTGCTGGAAAAACAGTGGAAGAGTATGTGGATGTGACAAAACGGTTACAACAGGCAGATATAGATATGATTGAATTGAATATTTCTTGTCCTAATGTTAAAGAAGGCGGTGTAGCTTTTGGTACAGATGCGGGTATGGCAGAGTACATTACCAAAGAAGTGAAAAAGCATGCAAAACAGCCTTTGATTGTGAAGTTAAGTCCTAATGTAACGGATATTACGGAGATTGCCAAGGCTGTTGAAGCTGGTGGTGCGGATGCGGTATCTTTGATTAATACGTTACTGGGGATGAAGATTGATATTTATAAGCGAAGACCTGTTCTAGCCAATAGGGTTGGTGGCTTTTCGGGCCCCGCTATTAAGCCCGTGGCTGTTCGAATGGTGCATCAGGTGTATAAGAGTATTCAGTTACCGATTATAGGTTTAGGTGGTATATGTACGGGTGAAGATGCAGTGGAATTTATGTTAGCAGGGGCTACGGGGGTGGCTGTCGGAACTGCTAATTTTATGAATCCTAGGGCAACAGTTGATGTGATTGAGGGTATTGAGAGGTTTATGGATGAGACTGGGGTTGAAGATGTGCGTGAGTTGATTGGGGCTTTGGAGTAGATTATAGTAGGTTTGTTGAGATTTGAAGGAGTTATGGTTTAGGGTAAGATGGTCGTAGTGGAATTGGAATATAGAGTATTGTGCAAGACGGTCGTAGTGGAATATAGAGTATTGTGCAAGACAGTCGTAGTTGAATATAGGGGTATAAAACAGCTCATGTTAATGGGTTATAAGAAAAACTAAGTACGTTCCAGTCATCATTTCCTAAACCTTAAAACTCCCTACGGTCAGACAATTAAGGTTTTTAACGGAAATGATGACTTCCACTTACTAAGATTTTCTAATAACCCATTAAAAATCGCTTTATTTATACCCCTATATTCAACTACTGGGCTACGTTGGTTGGGGTTGTGGTGTATGAGGTTTGTCGTGAAGGATAGGGTTGGTTTGGTTAGAAAGATAGATAGGGTTAAGTGGGATAATTTTCATTTGCTGGTAAAGAAATATAATTGTTTAGTATGCTATGATTCATCATACTGTGTGCAAATGAAGTCTATTATGAGAGTTGAATAATAACTTTTTATATGGAGTAAAATGGATAGTAGATAGATTAATAGTGAAGTATAATGACAATGTTTGATATAGGAGGTTAGGATATGGAGCAATATAAGAAGGATTTTATTGAATTTATGGTGGAGTGTGGTGTGTTGACGTTTGGTGATTTTGTGACGAAGAGTGGACGTGAGACACCGTTTTTTGTGAATACGGGGAATTATCGTACCGGTAGTCAGTTAAGTCGGCTGAGTGTTTTTTATGCGAAAGCAATTATGGAGGAATTTCAAGGGGATTTTGATGTGTTGTTTGGTCCGGCGTATAAGGGGATTCCTCTTAGTGTGACAACGGCTGTTGCTTTAAGTCAGGCATATGATAAGGAAGTGGCTTATTGTTCGAATCGTAAGGAGATTAAAGACCATGGAGATAAAGGGATTTTATTAGGCAGCAAGCTTAAGGATGGCGATAAAGTTGTCATCATTGAGGATGTGACCACCGCTGGAACATCTATCTATGAAACAATGCCTATTATTAAAGCTAACGGCGACGTAGATGTAAAAGGCTTAATCATATCCGTTGACCGGATGGAAAAAGGGCAAGGAGAAGTAAGCGCTCTAAAAGAGTTAGCCCACAAATTTCAAATGAAAACCTGTGCCATCGTCACCATGGACGAAGTCGTTGAGCATCTATGGAATCGAGAAGTCTTAGGTAAAGTATTGATTGATGATGAAATGAAAAAGAAGATTGATAAGTACTATGAAATGTATCGGGGACAGTAGATAATAAGACACAGTTACCCCTGTGATACTCTTTTCATATCTCGTAGAGGTTATCATAGTAATAGCAATAAACATTTCATTACAGCAGGGTTATCATAGTAAAAGCAATCAATATCAATAAAACAGGGTTATCATAGTAAAAGCAATTAACGTCAATACAGCAGGGTTATGATAGTAAAAGCAATTAACGTCAATACAACAGGGTTATCTTAGTAAAACAATCAACGTTAATACAACAGGGTTATCTTAGTAAAACAATCAACGTTAATACAACAGGGGCTATCTTAGAAAAAGCAATCAACGTCAATACAGCATGGTTATCTTAGTAAAGCAATCAACGTCAATACAGCAGGGGTTATCTTAGTAAAGCAATCAACGTCAAATACAACAGGGGCTATCTTAGAAAAGCAATTACGTCAATATCATAGGAAAATATAAGGGGTTAAGCGTAAAGCGAAGCCATGGACGGCGAAGCGCAGACCCTCTAAACACGGACGTTTAGGGGTCTGAAAAGCTTAACCCCTTATATTTTCCAAAAACCCCCTAGCCCAAACCATTGCTTTTCTAAGATAGTCCCGATACCCTCTAGCCCAAACCATTGCTTTTCTAAGATAGCACCCGCCCTAGCCCCAAAAATTGCTTTTCTAAGATAGCCCCCAACACCCCTAACCCAAAGATTACTTTTCTAAAACTACAAATCCTTCTTCAAAACAGCCCTAAAACAATACAAACCTCCAAGAATACGCGTATAAATAGCATCAACTGGCAAAGTCAAATCATAATCTCCAGCAAACTTTAATCCTGCTGCCTGCAACATCCCAACAAACCCATTCAAATTCACTGTGGGATAATCCAAGGTAATCACCAATAGACCATCATCCTTCATAACCCTCTTAAAGGATTGAAGGGATAAAGCCATATCAGAAGGGTCCAAATGCTCTAAGACAGAGATACAAAACACCTTATCAAATGTCTGATCATCATAATCTAAGTTGATTATACTTTGCTTACTGTAATGTATACCCTTTCTATATTTTTGCTCATATAATGTTAAACCGCTGCTGCCAAAGTAACGGTTAATTTCTGATTTTAACACCGCTTCATTAAATAACCGATTATCCAAATCACACGCATAGGTCGCTTTACAATGATCTTTTAGATAAAATTTTAATGGATGCATGACACCACAGGCTGCATCCAAGCAAATATCATCTTCTTGGATAAAATGACTGGTCCAAATGTATTCGTAATGCCTACTCCACCAATCGGCAGGTAGTCGAAAAACAAAATCTCTTGTACAAGGGTCTGTGTTGACAAAAAAACGCGATACCATTTCTGTATCATCTAAAATACCCATACAATATCCCCTAAAATAACTCTTTATACTATGTATATGAGTATTAAGTATAAAAGTGTATCGGAAGCTGATATTATCTTGAAACATGAAATAGAATATAGAGTGGTGTACAACATAAGCTTTTGATTTATCATGACTAGTGCTTTATAATAGAAATGACATATTTTTAGATAAGGGGGTTATGGCTATAAAAAACAGAAAGAAACGTCAGCTATCGAATATTGGGAAATACATACAATTACTCTATCTGATTCAAGTGTTATTACTCATTGCCATGGTGCTGTATCGTTTATTTAGTCGTTATAGCTTTATAAAACTTGGATTCAACTGGCGCATAAACATGGATATAGTCCTCTTATTTATTGCATTTTTAATGCTTATTAATGGTTATCTCGTCATAAAAGATGTGGTGGATTTGAAACGATGGAAAGAACGGATTAAGATGAAAGATGAGGCTTATGATTACGTGCAAAAGCTTAATCAAGACCTTAGAATGCAGCGTCATGACTTTCTTAACCATATTCAGATTATCTATAGCCTTAATGAATTAGAGGAATATGAAGCTTGCCGCGATTATTTAAACAAAATATATGAACATATAGGTAAGCTAAGTGAGAATATAAAAACAGATAGAATTGCCATTAATGCTTTACTTCAGGCGAAAGCAAATGAAGCACAACGTTTACATATCCTTTACCAAGTTTCTATACGTTCAAGATTAAGCGATCTGGTCATGCCCGATTGGGAATTATGCCGATGTTTGGGCAACCTTATTGACAATGCTTTTACAGCTACCCTCCAATACCATGACTGTAAGCAGGTGTCCATACACATAGAAGAGAACATTAAGGATTATATCTTGACGGTAAGCAATACGGGTAACCCTATAGGGGAACATCTCTTAGCATCTATGTTTGAACGTGGTGTGACAACAAAAAATAATCAAGAAGAGCACGGTATGGGGTTATACATTGTTAAAAGTGTACTGGAGCAATACAATGGCGAAGTATCCATTAATCATACAAGTCCCCATACCTCCCTTGTTATGCAGGTGCCAAAACCTGACATTACAAGCAATAAAATGTATAACACAGACAAAAAGGATTGAAAGTTAATGGTGAAAGCGTATGATAAGCTTATAAGATGTAAGTCAATATACATGCTTATAGGCACAAGCATAGGAGGTGAGTAAATGGATACGATAAGTATCATTTCGTTTGGGTTAATTGTTCTTGGGATTATCTTATTAACCATAGAAATTGTTGTCCCTAATTTTGGAATAATAGGTGGTTTAGGTATTGTTTCCATTGTTGCGGGAGTTGTTATATCTGCAAAATCCATTGGTGGAGGTATCATCACCTTCTTGATTATCCTAGTCATTACCATCTTATTGTTAATTATTATCTATAAAGTATTGAAGAAAAAAAATAGGTCTGTCATACTGCATGAAGACTTAAAATGGGATAAACAAGAAGATGATTTAAAATTCTTTTTAGGCAAACAAGGTATAACCAAAACACCCCTTCGACCTAGTGGTCATGCAGATTTTGATGGCGTTAGTATCGATGTCATAACAAAGGGGCAATTTATCCCAAAAGGGTGCCCAGTTGTTGTAGGTGAGGTAAAAGGTAATAGTATTATTGTTAGTGAGATCAAGGAGTCTAACATATCATAATTAGGAGGGACTATGTATGGAAGAATTAAAAGGTATCTTAATTGTTATTGGCGCTATTGTTTTATTTATTGCTTTATTTGTAAGTATTATTCCTGTCAGGTTATGGATTGCAGCGATTGCATCTAATGTAAAAGTTGGTCTGTTTACGTTAATTGGTATGAAATTACGTCGTGTGCGGCCTAGCCGTGTCGTGTTACCACTTATACGAGCCACCAAGGCAGGGTTAAGATTATCAGTGAATCAGCTGGAATCACATCTATTAGCAGGTGGTAATGTGGATCGGGTTGTAGATGCTCTTATTGCAGCTCATCGGGCAGAGATGGCACTTAGTTTTGAACGTGGAGCAGCCATTGATTTAGCAGGACGAGATGTGCTAGAAGCTGTAAAAATGAGTGTAAAGCCCATTATTATTGAAACACCACCCGTTGTTGCCGTTGCCAAAGATGGTATTGAGGTAAAAGCCATCGCTCGGGTAACCGTACGTGCAAATCTGGAAAGACTTATCGGTGGTGCCGGCGAAGAGACGGTCATTGCAAGGGTTGGTGAAGGTATCGTCACAACAGTTGGTTCAGCAAAATCCCATAAAGAAGTTTTGGAAAATCCAGATTCCATATCGGAAAGGGTTCTTGGAAAAGGTTTGGATGCTGGGACAGCATTTGAAATTTTATCCATTGATATTGCGGATATTGACTTAGGTAAAAATATTGGTGCAAGATTGCAGATAGAACAGGCAGAAGCAGATAAGCAAATCGCTCAGGCCAAGGCAGAAGAGCGGAGAGCCATTGCATTTGCTCGCGAACAAGAAATGAAAGCACGGGTAGAAGAGATGCGAGCCAAAGTTGTAGAAGCAGAGGCGAAGATTCCATTGGCTATTTCAGAAGCATTTATGAAGGGGAATCTTGGTGTAATGGATTATTATAAAATTGAAAATGTCAAAGCAGATACAGCCATGCGAGAAGCCATCAGTACAGACGAATAGAAAGGGATGATTCCATGAACATCAAGAATCTAACCAAAAAAGACTTAAAAAAAGCCGTTGTGATGCATGAGATACTTTCTAAACCTGTCAGCTTACGAAAAAAGGAGCTAAACCATCGTGATAAGAATAATGATCGCAGATGATGATAAGCATATGAGGTTTGTGTTAAAAAAAGCCCTGGATAAAGTAGAAGATATTCAGATTGTGGCAGAAGCAACAACAGGGCATGAAGCTGTAGGTCTTTTAGAAGCACAAGCGATTGATGTGGCTTTTTTAGATATTGATATGCCAGGTTTAGATGGTATAGAAACAGCAAAGTTAATCTTAGATATTCGACCAAGGTGTAAGATTATTTTTGTCACGGCACATGAACATTATATGTCACAGGCATTTGAACTCTATGCTTACGACTATATCATAAAACCCTTTAAATTAGAACGTTTACATAAGACAATTAATCGTATAAAAGAACTGATGGAAAATACCTGGCAATCAGATATACCTAAGAAGGTCCATCAACACGAACTCCTATTTAAATTAAAAGATGGTATGGTTCTGTTAAAACCAGAGGATATTATATTGGTTGAAAGAGAGAACCGATCAACGGTGATTATAACGGATAAAGCCAAATATGTCACCAATAAAACATTAAAAGAAATGGAACATATCTTACCGGAGGATGATTTTATACGTAGTCATAAGTCCTATATTCTACGTATTGATAAGATATCCACCATATCCATTTATGGACGTTGGACGTATATTGTTAAGTTTAAAAACTGTGACATAGACGCTTTGTTAACCAAGGAAAAAGCAAGCGAATTGGAAAAAAGATTTGGCATCGGTAATCAAGAGGATTAAAAGTTAAGCCAACAAGGGCTGCCCCATCAAATATCTTATGAATGATGGAACATAGGAAGTTCATATGTTCCAAATCATTCACGAAGAATAGTTGATGAGGCAGCCCCTTTTGATGCGTTTATCTGAATAAATCTGATGCTATACTAATTCCGCTAATCTAGTAACAGCTACAAAGATATCGGATATTCTATACCACGTAGGGTAATCCACAATACCTGTTACAGGCATGTTGAAAACCTCTTGAAATTTCTCAACGGATGCTTCGGTAAGTGGTCCATAAATGCCATCAACCCTTAATTTAGGAATGGCAGGATAGTTATTGGAAATACCATTTATTTGTTGCTGAATTGTTCTTACAGGTCCCCCTGTAGACCCACGTTGCAGGTTAAAGCCTGGGAATGAAGAAGGGATGCCTGATACTTGCCCAGCTGTATTAATAAAGACGTCACTACCATAGAAATAGCGAAGTATTTCGATGGCGTTTTCACCCAAGTCACCACGGAACTTACTGCCCCATTGTGTCATCCAGTTGGGGCACTGTACCTGAATACCATCGCAGTACTGGGTTAACAAGGGCTGCTTAATACCTGGGCGTGAAATATAGTTAATAAACAATTGATCCACAATATCGGCGATGTTTTTAAAATAATTACGTCCATAGATCCATTTATGATCAAAAGCGGTTGAAGATGTAATGGTGAAGTTCTTGCCTTTACCTCGATACCATTCTGTATAGACCCGGTTCAGTGTAAAGGATAATATGGCAAATACATTAGCTTGAATAGTACTTTCTGGCCATGTGGAGTAGATTTCAGAAGATGCCACATTTTTAATATAACTTGTAAATGGCACAAAATAGTTTGGTGCGCTGGTATCATCGGGTCCTCCATCATGAACAACAATGGTACTAGGGACCACAACAGATTCCAATACAATTAAGCTGGTTTCCACATCCTCTTTTACTTCACTTTCAGGAATTTTAGGTGGGTAATCCGCGTATAAGGTATGGGGACCAATAACGACTTCTTCAGTTTGTTGGTTACGAATACCTCTTGATGATACTTCAACAATGGGTATCATGGAGACATCTTGTAAAGCTAATTCATTAGGTAATAATTGTGTACCAGCAATGTTAACCGTTTCAAATTCAGGGGATTCTATGATTAGATTATATTCTGAATAAGGCTTAGGACTACCTGGTTCTAGACTATACTCAAGAGGCGGTGTCTCTAAATCAATTGGAGCTGTCTGCCCGGATTCATTTGTTTCCAATATATCAACAGTTTCATTACCAGGTGTGGTTTTTTTTATGGTTACCTTAGCATTGGTGATGGGTTTAAAACCTAGTTGAGTAACTGCATTAACAGATAATTTTCCAAGGGATTGCGTTGACATTTCAGCAGGATACATTCTGTTTGCTCTCATAATTCTCCTCACTATTTGGGCATAACTTACCTATGCCACATTACTTACTTTTAGTATATGAATAGACAAGTTTTCTTGTTCTTATGGGAAAGTTCTCAATTTAACAAATGAAATAGGCCCATTCACATTTGTACTAAGGTAACTTCCTAAGGAAACAACTTGCTTCGTAAGACGCAACGTAAGCCCTTTGTTCATAAAAAAAAGAATACTACTTCCGTAGTATTCTATGTGGGGGAGAACATATTGTAAACAGGGATACATTAGTAATGTTACTATCCAACCAATCTATAACTAGCCTTTATATAAAGACCAGAATCAGGTTGTTTTGATCCATATATAAAGGCTAATTTATTATCCATAAAAAAGCTTCCATATATCAATCTTTTGTATCCCTGTAATATTCATTATATCCAATAGACCACTTTATATACAAAAAATAAAAAATTTTTTTTTGGTATTTTTTTTGGCTACATGTCTTCACTTAATACAGCCTTTAAAGCTTCAATTAAGCGGTCGTTATCAGCAGGTTTCATGAAACAAAATCGAAAATATCGCTCATCAAGAAACTTGAAACTGGAGGCATTTCTTATCATCATATGACGAGCAATGAGGTATTCAAATACATCCCTAGCATCTATATCATCTCTTAAAAGTTTGACCAACATGAAGTTCGCTGTTGGTTCGTATGCATGTACGCTTTTCCATTTGGACATGATGTCGTATAAGCGTTTCCGTTCTTCTATAATAAGCTCTTTGGTTTGCTTCATATAAGCTTTATCGGTGAACATCACTTCACCAGCGTAGCTGGCTAAGCTGTTAATGGTCCAAGGAAATTTTACATGATTCATGTGTGAAAGTAACCTTGTATTACCGCATAGACCATATCCTAGCCTTAATCCTGGTGCTGCAAAAAATTTGGATACACCTCTAATGATGAACAAGTTATCATAGGTATCAATCAGTGAAGATGATGAATATAGGCTCATATCTTCAGTAAATTCAATATAAGTTTCATCGATCATCACATCAATGGCTTTTTCGTGGCACATGGCCACAATCTTTTCCATAAGAGAAGTTGGTATGGTGGTAGATGTAGGGTTGTTGGGATTACATATAATGAGAATATCAACATGTTCACTAAGGGCTTCTTTTAGCCCATCTATATCCAGACGAAAACCATGGGCTTCATTTAGAGCAAAATAGTCTACCGTACCATCATTTAAGGTGATTTCTCGTTCATATTCCGAGTAGGTTGGTCCTATAATCAAAGCCTTCTTAGGCTTGACGCTTTGGATAAAGAGTGCAATGAGCTCTGTTGAGCCGTTTCCAACAATAACATGCTCCATATGTGTCCCTGTATAGTCACTAAGATGTTGTCTTAAGTTTGTGTAATCACGATCCGGATAGGATTCAATAACGGATACGTTCTGAGCCAATGCTTTAACCAGTGTAGGTGATAAGCCTATAGGATTAACATTAGCACTATAATTAACCACATCACTGATCTGTATATCATACATTGATGCAATTTTCTCTATATCACTACCATGAAAATGGCTTTTTTTTGAGGGCATCGTTTTCACATCCTTCTTGATGAATTCATAAACTACTATCATTATACCTTTTCCCATTAAAAATGCAAGGTGGGCATAGTACTCTCTAGGGCTAAAAGGCTAATTATTGAATTGAAGTTGACACACGAGTTAGGGCATTTTATAATGAATGTAGATGATACGTGTAAAGTTTTAGCTGAATATGTCGGGGCGTATTACAAGAGATAAGCGAGGTAAGTATATGAACCTACTGAAAAAGATAAAAGCATTATTTCAAAGAAAACTTGAACATATTGATGAAAAAAATTACCTGGGCGTCAATATTCAAGATGTTTACAATGATGCTGATAACACATATAAGGTATGTCAACAACTGATATCTGCCAAACGAGATAAAGAACGCGTGGTGCAAGAATACGAGAAAAATGTAAAAAAGTATTCGGGCATTCAACAAATTGAAGGTCTACCCAAAAAAACCCTCGCTGCATTAGAAAAGTATGCCCATACGTATATGGATACCTCAAAACATAAAGATGAATATGTTAATCGTATTAAAGGTGTTGGAGAAGAACTTAATTATTTAGAGGATTATGATGAGGACATACCTCATGTTATTGAGAACATACGACACATAGAAGATAAGCAGAGAGCCGTTAAGAATGACATACATAGCATAGAAGGAGAAAAGGCAGAATTAGGTTATAAAGCCCTTCGTCTCGTTAAGACACAAAAGGCGGTTAAGATACTGATGATTATACTCTTAATGGTTTTTGCCTTGTCAGCTTTTATATTAGCTACGTTATATAAGACAAATGATATAGATATCATGATACCATCCATCACCATGATGGTGATTATCGGATTTTTTGGAATGTGGATCTACATTTTTAGACGATATGTGGCACATGAAATGAAGAAAAATAATATGTTAAGGCAAAGAGCTGTGGAACTACTGAATAAAATAAAAGTGAAATATGTTCACCATGAACAATTCTTAGCATATGCATATAAGAAGTATAAAGTCAAAAGTGGGGATATGCTTGAGGAACGGTATCATCATTACCATCAAAATCAACAAGATAAACATCATATACATCACATATCGCGAAACATCATTTCAGCAGAAGAAGACATAGGAAAGTTGTTAAGCAAACATCAAGTGGAGGTAGATGATCCGTTTTTTGATGATATTCAATACCATGTTTCTAAAACGAAACGACATGCCTATAAGCAAGAAATAGAGAACAACATAAAAACCTTAAGAAACACCATGGATGAATACGATAAAGAGATACTTTTAATAACCAAATTATTGGAAGATGTAAAAGAAAAAGATGATAGCAACGATAAAGCAATATCAAAGATGATTGAGCGACTTAATTTATCATAAGATGAAAAAAGAGTAAACAATTATTTAAATCACACGTGGATTATATGTTATGAAAAACAAAAGAAAATTCTTAAAAAAAATAGCAATATTTTTGTTACAGTTGATAATCTTAAAAAACATTTCATTTAAGTAGAAAACTTCATGCCGGTAAGTCATTTTTTTAGGGCTAACCTTTTATAAGAAGTTCATAAAATGTAATTATACATTGGATGAACTTTTTTTGTTGTTCCTAGAGAATTTAATTATGAATATTTGATTATAAATTAAATAAAAAATTTATTTATAATATTTATTTTAAATATATACTTTTATAGTAAAATATCTACAAAAGATAATCATCATACGTATTAAGAAATGGAATAGCTACATAGGGCTTGATTTGTATCAGATATGTGTCTTAATGGATCGATAAAATCGCGACAATTAAAATGGGATGAGAATGCAATAAAAATAAGGTATAAAGATGGTTGCTCAGCTTAGATAATGTTGATAATAGTTGAATTTGCACTATTTAAAAATGGACAAAAAATACTTAATATTTTGGGGAAAATCAAAAGATAGCCAAAAACAATCTGAATGTTTGACTTATTTTATATTTTCATATGTATCATTGACAAATAATAGGGCTGCATACTATAATAATTTCCATCACCAGCAATTATTTTGCACATTATTATTAGTCGACAAATTGTGAGACAATTTATAACTGACCAAACATAGTGGTGACATACTCTTCTACCCTATGATGGCACAAGAAGAGAAAATAAAGTAGCGCTTAACACGCCTATACGGTGAAGGGATAAAGTGGAAATGATATGATTTCACTGTCTAGAAGAAAGTTGGTACAATATAGGTACGTTAGGCGACATTTTAGAGAATATGTCATAAGATATAAGGGGTGATGGCCGTTGCAATGATGATACAATCAATGACGCATTAGATGTATTAAATGACTTCCAATCGGGAAGGTTATGCTTAAATCGTTTTTAGAGAGAATTGGGGCATGCTTTTTACAAAATCTAAGATGGAAGGGAGTTTTTTATGAGAGATAGGATATATATTTCATCACCAGACATGAGCTATGAAGGGTACGAAATGGCCTATATCAAGGAGGCTTTTGATACCAATTGGATTGCACCTCTTGGTATGAACGTGGATGGATTTGAACTAGAGTTAGCAAAAAAAGTAGGCATTAGTTCAGCTGTAGCTCTATCAGCAGGAACAGCCGCTATACACATGGCACTTCGAGCTGTGAATGTTGAAGAAGGTGATATTGTTTTTTGTCAAGACTTAACATTTTCTGCAACAGTTAATCCCATTATTTATCAGCATGCCACACCTGTTTTTATTGACAGTGATCATAAAACTTGGAACATGTGTCCTGAAGCTTTGGAAAAGGCATTTGAACAATACACACCAAAAGCAGTGATCGTGGTCCATTTATATGGTTTATCAGCAGATCTAGATAAAATAATGGCAATTTGCAAGAAGCATAACGTACCGCTTATTGAAGATGCTGCTGAAAGCCTAGGCTCAAAATATAAAGGTCGGTATACAGGTACACTGGGCGATTACGGCATCTATTCCTTTAACGGAAATAAGATTATTACCACATCGGGTGGGGGGATGCTTGTTTCTAATGATGAAGAGCGTATTGCCAAGGTAAGGTTTTGGGCAACGCAATCAAGAGATCAAGCAAGACACTATCAGCATAGTGAACTTGGCTTTAATTATAGAATGAGTAATATCGTAGCAGGCATTGGAAGAGGTCAGCTTAAGGTATTAGAGCGTAGAATAACAAAAAAAAGGTACATCAATGCTTATTATGAGAATGCATTTCACGACATGGAAGATATCAGCATGATGCCTATTAATCCATGGGATGAACCTAATTATTGGTTAAGTTGTATCACCGTACAAGGTAAAGTAAAACCAATGGACATTATGGAGGCATTGGAAGAAAAAAACATTGAATGTCGGCCCATCTGGAAACCCATGCATATGCAGCCATTTTTTGAAAAATATCATTATGTTGGTGATGGCGTTTCCAAAGAAATCTATGAAAGTGGTGTTTGTTTACCCAGTGATTCAAAGATGACCGACAAAGCCTTGTTCACTGTGGTCAATACAATCAAAGAATTGTGGTGTTAAGATGAAAGTGTATATGAGATTCATAAAAAGACCGATGGATTTTATATTGTCCTTATTAGCACTTACGATACTATCACCATTCTTGGTTATTCTAGCTGCTTTGGTGAGATGTAAACTAGGTAGTCCAGTAATTTTTAAACAACAACGCCCAGGGCTAAATGAAAAAATTTTCACGTTATATAAGTTCAGAACCATGACAGATGCGCGAGATGAGCAGGGCGAATTATTACCAGATCATATGCGATTGACAAAGTTTGGAAAGACCCTAAGAGCCACATCTTTGGATGAACTACCAGAGCTTTTTAATATTTTAAAAGGTGATATGTCCATCATCGGCCCTAGGCCTTTGCTTGTGAAATATTTACCACATTATAACTCACAACAAAAAAGACGTCATAACGTAAGACCTGGATTATCTGGACTAGCCCAAATCAATGGCAGAAATACCATTAGCTGGGAGGAAAAATTCAAATTAGATGTGCAGTATGTGGATGGCTTAAGCTTTGTTATGGATTGGAAAATCATTTTTTTCACCCTGTATAAAGTTTTCAAGAGATCTGGTATCAACACCTTATCAGATGAGATGATGCCCAGTTTTGAAGGTAGTGAGCAGAAGCAATTAGGAGCACGTGATGCCAGTTAATTTGAAACGGTTTAATGATTTAACAACAAAGGATTTTAACGTTGACTATCATCTGCATACGGATCAAACAGATGGTTTAGATACCATTGAAGAGATGATAAAAAAAGCAAGAGCTTACCATATAGCTGAGATCGCTTTCACAGAACATGTTCGAAAAGATACCATGTGGTTTGATGCATTTGCTGACAGGGTACGTGAATCAGCAGACCGCTACTCAGATATTAAGATATATGTAGGCTGTGAAACAAAAGTTTTGGATAGAAAAGGGAACCTGGATGTATCGGATAAGGTTCTTTATCGAAGCGATATTGTATTAGGGAGTGTACATAGAATACCAAATGGAAAAGGAGGATTTTTTGATTTTGCTACATTAACACCACAGGCATTAGCATCTATTGAATTGGAATTGGCAATCAAGATGTTAGAAAAATCGCCTATCGATGTATTGGCCCATCCAGGGGGTATGTATTCATCAAGGTATGGAGGATATCCTATTGGGTATTTAAAAGAGATGATGATAACAGCCAATGCTTATGACAAAGCGATTGAACTGAATTCAAAGTACATAAAGAATACTTTTGATTTCATGAGAGTCTGTGGCGAAATAAATCCTAAAATATCAATAGGATCAGATGCTCATCAAGCAGAAAATATTGGGAGTTGCACGAAGCTAATTAGTCAATTATACAATTGGGGTAAAAAGGAGAGTGTATACAATGAAAATATTAGTAACAGGTGCAGGAGCAGTTTTGGGACAAGCAATCATAAAATCACTTAAAAGTTCACACATTGATTTAACGATAGTAGCAGTTGACCCTAGTCCACTGGCAGTAGGTCTGTATTGGGCCGATAAACACTATTTAGTACCAATGGCTGTGGAACCTAGGTATATGGATGAAGTTTATAAAATATTACAAATAGAAAAACCAGATGTCTTATTCATTGGGACAGACGTGGAATTATTGATATACGCTCAATACAAGAAAGAAATAGAAAGGACCTTTGGAACAAAAGTTATTGTAAGCGATACATCCGTTATTGAAATTGCAGATGATAAATGGCTTACGTACAATTTTCTAAAGAATAATGGGCTAGACTATCCTGAATCTTGTTTACCAGGTGGTGAAATAGAGCTTGTCAAAAAAGTTGGATTTCCCTTGATTGTCAAGCCCAGAGTTGGTGCTAGAGCGGTATCGGTGAAAAAGGTCAATACGATAAAAGCCTTGGAGGCTGCCATTAAGGATGTTAAGAACCCCATCATTCAGGAGTGTGTGGGAACAGATGATAGTGAATATACAGCAGGTGTCCTTGTGTTTAATGACATGGCTAAGTCCTCCATTATCATGAGAAGAGATTTACGTGATGGCAACACCTTTCGAGCCTATGCAGAACCTTATTCACCATTAAATAAATATGTTGAAAAAGTTGCTGAAAAGCTGAAACCCTACGGTCCAGTTAATTTACAGTTTAGAATTTCTGGAAGGAAAGTTAAAATATTTGAGATTAATAGCCGATTTTCTGGTACAACCCATTTTCGAACATTATCCAATGTCAATGAGGTTGAAATGTGTCTCAATCATATTTTCTATCATAAAGACATTACACAGGTTATGATTAATCCATTAACGGTCCTTAGATACTATGACGAAATTATTATACCGAATAACCATTACATGACAAGAGTAAAGGGGGTTAGCTAATGGAAAAAGAGTATGAAGAAATAGAGCTTAGAAAGCTCCTATCGGTCATACTGAAAAAATGGTGGATTATTGTTTTATGCCTTGTCGTTGGTACGGTAGCAACATATATCATCACAACCAAGTACATACAGCCTGTCTATGAAGCAAGAACGTCTCTTTTCATCGGGAAGGAAAAGGGAGATATCGGAAGTATATCCATTGGTGATTTTCAGCTAAATAGTAAGTTAATTACAGATTATCGGGAGATAGCCAAGAGTCGCCTAGTCGCTACAGAGGTGATTACTAACCTTGGTTTAAACATGCCAATTAGTACCTTTCGATACAATTTATCCATAAGTACAGTAAAAGATTCACGCCTATTTACCATTAAAGTAAAACATGCTAATGCCAAGGTAGCCACTGACGTAGCTAATGAGATTGCTACTGTACTGGTGGAGAAAGTGGCTCAGATTATTGATGTCAAAAATGTGCAAGTCATTGATGAAGCCTTAGAACCAAGTGCACCTATTCAGTCCAATAAGAGGAAGAATATTGCCATAGCAGGTGCTCTAAGCATCATGGTTGGTCTACTCATCATTTTCATCATCCAGCTCTTTGACCATACAATGAAAAGCGAAGAAGATGTTGAACGACACCTTGGTCTAACGGTTATTGGTGTTATACCTAAATTCAAAGGAGGGGAACGATAGCCATGAATGATAATCTTATTACGTACAACGATTCCAAACACCAAGTATCGGAATCCTATCGCATGCTAAGGACTAATCTGCATTACCTTAATATTAATAAAAGATATAAAACCATTGTTGTCACCAGTTCCAATCCAGGAGAAGGGAAGACAACCACCTTAGCCAACTTAGCCCTCACCATATCACAAACAGGTAAACGTGTGCTGATTGTAGAATGTGACCTTAGAAAACCAAGAGTACATAAGATGTTTAATGTAAGCAATACCAAGGGTATCGTGAATGTGATTGTTGAAAGAGTGCCTGTTCAAGATGTGATTCAGAAGGTCAAAGAGTTACCCAATATGGAGATCATGACAGCAGGACCTATACCACCGGATTCAACCGAATTATTAGAATCCAAAGTGATGAAAGAACTTATCGTTAATTTACGAGAGACCTATGATACCATCTTGTTTGATACGCCACCTATATGCAGCGTAACAGATGCAGCCATTCTCTCAAGCCAGGTTGATGGCGTTATACTGGTTGTAGCTTCTGGAGAAACCAACATAGAATCCGTTCGATTAGCTAGGAAATTACTTGACAAAATACATGCCAACATACTGGGTGTTGTTTTATCCAAAGCTGATATGTCCAAGAATAGCAAATACTACTACCAATACTACCAATACGACAACCAAACGGAAATCAAGAAAAAAAGTATGCATCATTAAAAAAAGATCGTCAAGATAAAATGTCAAATGCTCATGAAGTATGAGGGAAAGGAGAAGAAATGAGGGAAAAGCTAAGAAATGAGTGATAAGTTATTAATTTTTGGTGCTGGTGGTCACGCAAAAGTCGTGGCAGATATCGCTTTAAAGATGGATAGATGGAAAGAGATTGCCTTTTTAGATGACCAAGAGAATACTAAAAAACCCATGGGATTACATGTCCTTGGGACGATAAAGGATTACCACACATACATAGAAGACTATGACATTTTTGTTGCTATCGGTAATAATAAAACCAGAAAAAACATCATGATGACGCTGCAATCAGAAGGTGTCAGCATGCCGACACTTATACATCCCAGAGCGGTTATAGGCAAGCAGGTTATATTAGCTTGTGGGACAGTAGTCATGGGGGGCGTCGTGATTAATTGTTGTACAAAAATAGGGCATGGCTGCATCATTAATACGGGAGCTACAATCGACCATGACAGTGTTCTAGATGATTATGTACATGTATCACCAGGGGTACACATATCCGGTACCGTACATATTGGGGAAGGCACATGGTTAGGTACTGGAAGTGTGGTGATCAATAATATCATCATTACCAGTGGTTGCAAAGTTGGTGCAGGCGCTGTAGTGGTTAAGGACATTCATAAGTCGGGAACTTATGTAGGGACACCGGTGAGGAGAGTAGAGGGATGACAATACTTGTTCTAGCAAATTTTGGTATGGGTCTTTTCAAGTTTAGAAAGGAACTGCTTGAGGCATTGATCAATGAACGTCATGAGGTATACCTATCACTTCCCCATGATGACTATGTCTCAGCGTTAGAAAAAATAGGTTGTAAATGTGTCAAAACCCCTGTGGATAGAAGGGGAACTAACCCCCTTAAGGATGTAAGACTATTGTTGAAGTACATACATTTGATAAGACGTATTCAACCAGATGTTGTACTGACTTATACCATTAAGCCCAATGTTTATGGGGGTATAGCATGCAGGATAACCCATAAAAAGTACATAACAAACATTACAGGCCTTGGTACATCCGTGGAAAATAAAGGTTTCATACAAAAATTATCACTTGCGTTATATAAAATAGGTCTCAAAAAAGCATCCTGCATTTTTTTCCAAAATGAACCCAATAAACAATTGTTTATGGATAGAAAGATGATTAAAAGTAAGACAAGATTAATTCCTGGTTCAGGTGTGAATGTGTCACAGTATGGGTTTGAACCTTATCCTGAAGATAAAGAAAAGATTAACTTCTTGTTTATAGGGCGTATGATGAAAGCTAAAGGTATTGATGAATTATTGGAAGCGGCTAAACTAGTCAAGATGCAGTATGCACATGTGCATTTTGATTTAGTTGGTGGTAGTGAAGAGGATTATTTTCAGCAATTAGTGGAACATGAAATCTTAGGTATCATTACATACCATGGCCAACAAAAAGATGTTAAGCCCTTTATCAAACGTGCTCATGCCATCATACTGCCGTCACACCATGAAGGAATGGCCAATGTCTTACTGGAATCCGCATCATCAGGACGACCTGTATTGGCTTCAAACGTTACTGGCTGTATAGAAACCTTTGATGATGCTATCAGCGGTATAAGCTTTGAAGCCAAACGGGTTGATTGTTTAGTAGAAGCCATGGTGACATTTATTAAGAAACCTTATGAACAAAAAAAAGCCATGGGAATAGCTGGTCGTCGAAAAATGGAAAAAGTGTTTGATCGAAGGATTGTAATGAATGCTTACCTTGAAGAAATAGATAATTGTAAGGAGAATTGATATATGCGTATAGACAATGCTATCAAATCAAAAGAAGAAAAAATATCCGTTGTAGGCTTAGGTTATGTTGGCATGCCACTAGCCATTGCTTTTGCTAAAAAAGCTCATGTAGTAGGCTTTGACATCTGTGAATCGAAAGTGAAAAAATACTTACAGGGAACAGATGTGACAAAAGAAGTTGGGGATCAAGCCATTAGGGAAACAACAGCTCTATTCACATGGGAAGAGAAATATCTGAGAGACTGTAAATTTCATATTATAGCTGTACCAACACCCATTAATAAGGATAAAACCCCTAATCTTAGACCTGTTATGGGAGCCAGTAGAACCGTTGGGAGAAATCTAACGCAAGGTTCCATTGTGGTGTTTGAATCCACTGTTTTCCCAGGCGTTACTGAAGACATATGTGTGCCCATTATCGAAGCGGAATCTGGGCTTACATGCGGTGTTGATTTCAAAGTAGGTTACTCACCAGAAAGAATTAATCCAGGGGATAAAGTACATCGGTTAGAAACCATTATAAAAGTTGTATCCGGTATGGATAAAGCATCACTAGAGGTAATTGCCAATGTGTATGAGATGGTTATTGAAGCTGGTGTCCATCGCGCCGAAAGTATAAAAGTTGCAGAAGCTGCTAAAGTGATAGAAAACGCTCAAAGGGATATCAACATTGCTTTCATGAATGAACTCTCCATTATCTTCAATAAAATGGGCATTGATACCAAATCGGTTCTTAAGGCTTCAGGAACAAAATGGAATTTCCTTAATTTTATCCCGGGTTTAGTAGGAGGCCATTGTATAGGCGTTGATCCCTATTATCTAACGTACAAAGCTGAAGAAATGGGTTACCATTCTCAAATTATATTGTCAGGAAGAAAAATCAACGATGACATGGGCAAATATATTGTTGAACAAACAGTCAAGATGCTGATAAAAGCAGATAAACAAATAAAAGGTTCAAAAGTAGCCATATTCGGTGTGACATTTAAAGAAAACTGTCCGGACGTGAGAAATACAAAAGTAGTGGATGTCATTAACGAGTTAAGAAAATATGGTATTGATGTGAAGGTTGTCGACCCCATAGCTGATAAAGAAGATTTGTGGCATGAATATCGTATTCATCCCTGTCCCATGGATGAAATTAAGGACATGGATGCACTGATTTTTGCTGTTCCTCATGAAGCATTTAAAGCCATCAAAATAGAAAATACCCTTAAAATGTATCGCACCACAAGGGAACACGACTCCCAGCTAATGGATGAAGTAGCCATAACCTCTGAGACAACTTCTCCTCCTTATAATCCAGTCCTAATTGATGTAAAAGGCATATTTGATAAAGAAGAAGTTGAAAACATGAATGTTGTGTATTGGAGATTGTAAGTATGGGATATAACACGATTAATTTTCCAGAAGGAACAACTTTTTTAGTCACAGGTGCAGCAGGTTTTATTGGTTCCAACTTAGTGGAGACCATACTAAAGTTAGGTTATCAAGTGAGAGGTCTTGATAATTATGCAACAGGTAAAAAACAACATGTAGCAGCATTTATGGATCATCCCAACTATGACTTTATTGAAGGTGATATAAGGGATTATGAGGTCTGTTTACAGGCATCAAGTGGGGTTGATTATATTCTGCATCAAGCGGCACTTGGCTCCGTACCAAGGTCAATGAAGGAGCCTCTAATCTATGAAAGTAATAATATCCAAGGAACATCCCATATGATGGAAGCGGCTAGAAGGGCAGGCGTTAAAAGATTTGTCTATGCATCCTCCTCATCTGTTTATGGTGATTCTTCCACACTGCCAAAAAAAGAAGGACAAGAAGGTGATGTCTTATCACCTTATGCATTGACCAAGAAGGTGAACGAACAGTATGGGAAACTTTACACAGAAGTCTATGGGTTAGGCTGTATTGGCCTTCGTTATTTCAATGTGTATGGAAGACGACAAGATCCAGATTCCCAATACGCAGCAGTCATCCCGAAATTTGTGAAAGCGCTCTATTCTGGGGAACAAGTTGACATACATGGTGATGGTGAGCAGTCAAGAGACTTTACGTACATCGACAATGTTATAGAAGCCAACTTAAAATCCTGTTTGGCAAGTCAAGAAGCATGTGGAAAGAGTTACAACATTGCTTATGGTCAGTGTTGTACCATCAATCAGATGTACAAGCTGATGTGTAAGCAGTTAGGTATCCTATCCAGTCCTCAATATGTTGAAGAAAGAGAAGGGGACATCAAGTATAGTTTAGCAGATATATCAGAAGCCAGCAAATGTATAGGCTATCATCCAGATTGGAATTTTACGAAAGGATTTGTAGAAGCCGTCAATTGGTATCGAGATAATATCTAGTGAAGGGAGGGATATGGATTGAAAGTAGCTTATGCCCATGACCATGTGATGCATCACTATCATCATCATTATTATAGTAACGGGTCTTTTTCCAAAATGGTATTACAGCGTTATACGACAATATTTCGTGAAGTAAGGTTTTTATCCAGACAAAAAGCATTAGAAGAGATGCCAACCAATATGTCATTAGCCTCCACAGAAGGTGTTGTCTTTGTTGGTGTGCCTAATTTTAGATCACTTAAAAAGTTACATACCATACATCAAGCAAGTAAAATTGTTGAAAGAGAAATAGCAGATTGTGATTGTCTGATTGCACGCTTACCAAGCTCCATTGGAAAAATGGCGGTAAAATATGCAAAACACCATAAAAAGCCCTATTTAATTGAGGTGGTTGGATGTGCTTGGGATGCAAATATGAATCACGGGTCAGTACTTGGCAAAATCATTGCACCTTATGAAGCCATGACCTATAAATGTTATATTGCCCAATCCAATTATACCATCTATATTACAAAAAAATTTTTACAGTCCAGATATCCTTCCAAAGGAAAGTCTGTTATTTGCCCTAATGTGGTTATTGATTGGGTGGAAACAGAAACCCTTAAACGTCGTAAAGAAAAAATATATGGTCAAAAAAACAACTTGAAATTTGGCTTAATAGGTTCTCTTAATGTGGACTATAAAGGTCATGAAACCGTCATAAGAGCACTTGGGCTGATTAAAGAAGAAATCCCTGAATTCACCATAGAGTTTGTTGGCAAAGGCGATGTTTCCAGATGGGAATCCTTAATTAAGGCATGTTCCCTTGAGGACCATGTTACATTTATGGGAACGCTGCCCAGTGGTAAAGATGTCTTTGCGTGGATGGATACCCTTGATATAGCATTGCAACCAAGTACTGCTGAGGCCCAAGGAAGATGCATTATTGAAGCCATGAGTCGCGGTTGTCCTGTTATTGCTTCCAAAGTTGGCGGCATCCGTGAGTTAATAGACGACCCATGGCTTATATCGCCAAAAGATTATCGGGATTTAGCCACAAAAATAAAGCATTTAATAAGCGATAAAGAAGCCATGCTTCATCAAGCCATGATTAATTTTCAAAGCGCTAAACAGTACTATAAGCCTCGAATTGAAAAGGTAAGGCATCGTTTTTTACATGAATTTAAAACTAGTGTTAGGCAAAACCAACATGAATTGAAGGCATTGTGAATCAACACCACATGGAGGTTAACAGGATGTTTAGAAAAGCGTTTAATTTTTTATGTTATATCCTACTGATGCAAGCCATATTAGGCATCACAGCCATTCTGCCTAATCTGAAGATATCCAATCGTATCAGAGGGTTTTTGGTCAAACCATTTTTTAAGAAGTGTGGTAAAAATCTCCAGATTGCTAAGGGGATTGTTATTAATTATCCAAGAAATATTGAAATAGGTGATGATGTGTATCTAGCCCATGATGTATGGATAAACGGCACAGGTGGTTTAACCATTGGAAATGGTGTTATTGTGTCACCGAAAGTGGTGATAGCCACAACAAAACATGTTTATGACAATGGTGCCATCAGCAATAGTCAATCAGAAAATGGTCCAATCCACATCGGGGAGGGTACGTGGGTTACAAGCCATTGTACCATCTCCATGAACTGCACGATTGGAAAGGGGTGCATCATAGGCGCCTGTTCATCTGTAACAAAAGATATACCAGACTACACCTTTGCAGGAGGTGTACCGGCTAAAATCATTAAGACTTTACAATAAGCATCGTGTTGGAAGAGGGTGGAAGTGTGACGCATATAACAAATAAAGGGTACCGGATAGCATTTGTCAATACAATTGTTGTATGTCTATGCATCATAACCAGCGTTATCATATGGTTCGATCATAGCCATGATGGGTATAAACTTCTTTTTCTTCATCCACTTACCTTTAGCATCGCTTACCTGTTCGTATTAAGTAAAAAAATACATCAAGGGAATAAAAAGTTATTTTTTATGGTTTTTATGGGTATCGCTTCAATAAGATATGTTGTCTTACCGCTGCTGATTGTCTTATCCGGTCATTATGGTGGTCGGTCCTTTATTGAACCGGACCAAGCATCTTTTTTGAAAGCGATTTTGCTCATGAACTATGAACTGATTGTATGTTCAGTATTTATAGGGTTTAAGGAATGGAGAAAGGGAAAAAAGGGAGCCATAAAGAAGCCTATCATTGAGACATCCTTTGAGGCACTTAAAGGGTATGATATAGGCTATATATGCTTTGGCGTATTAACCGTCGTAGGTGTTGTAACACATCCTACCGTACTGCTATCCATTAATTTTATCATCCCAAATGTATTTGCTAAGAGCATTGAGTACAGTTTTACACAAAATCTAGTCATTTACTTTGTGGTGGTGTTTAAACAACTGTTATTTATCATGGTTACCAAAAAGCTGTTCTATTTATTTAAACAAAGTAAGAAGCATCAATACATCACCTACAATTTTTTGGTTGCCTTATTGAACATACTGACATACTTTGGAACCAATCGTTCAGATATTGTTATTTCTGCTATCGTTTCATTTTTCTTACTTTACAAGCTATATGGTCAAATCATGAAGAAATATTTTGCCCTAGGCAGTATAGCATTAGTGTTGCTGATCATGCTGGTGACAAGTGCAAGGGACAATGCAAGTATCTCAGGTCATACTAATGGTTTATTAGACATAACAGATACATTTCAAGTCTATACAGGTGGTCCATATAATGTAGCTATTGCTGTAGAGACCAAGTCGTACTTTCCTGAGGCGAATGATGTATCGGTATTATTTTTTGATATATTCAGACCCATGATTGGTGTTAATTTTCTAGTGAAGGAGTTACCCTTTCAATATTCCAATATCTTCTATAATAAACGGTTGTGGTTGGATATTGATAGAAGGTCACAAATACTACCCATGATTGGACAAGGCAATCTTTTTTTCGGCTTTATATTAGCGCCGCTTTTTTCATTGTTTTTTATTCGTTTACACTATTATTTTGAAAAGAAAGTAGCCATAACAAAAAGTGTTGAGATATTTTACTTTGTCAATCTGGCCATTGTCCGTTTAGGGTTTTTTATGGGTCAAAATACAATGAATATGATTAATGATATGAGCATGAATTTAGTACTGTTTTTAGGTGTTTATTCTCTTAATAAGCTGACCAAAAGACAAGTAATCCATAAAAAACATGTAGAATTGAATAAGATTTAGAAAAAGAGGGTTATGATGACTTTTATAAACAAACTTTTTTCCAATGCGTATACCTGCTCCTTCATAAAAAAATGTAACGTCATCGCCTTTGGCATACTGTCAACAGCCTTATTGAATCGATATCTAGGTCCTGCCATTAAAGGCGAGTATGCTTACGTACTGAGCATGGTCAACATACTTGTGGTTGTATTCAATATGGGCATCACATTATCGTATCCAAACTTCAAGAGAAGGAAGGATCTGGATTATCTTCCTATTTTTTTATCGTTAGTCATGGTTGAATTTGTGATATTACTCATTTTGACGGTATGCTTAGGTTTTTTTATCCAGAATATACGACTATTTTTTGTGTGCCTCATGACCACAGTGAGTGTTTTTAGAATGCAGTTAAATTATATAAATCTTGTAGAAAATATTAAGTATCACAGTATCATTACAACCGTTTCTGCCATAGGAAATGCTGCCATGTTTTTGATTGTTTTTTTATTGACAGACACCAATATTATCATAGCTTATTTCATTTACATAGCCAAAGATATGATCATCATAGTTTTTTCATTATGCAATCTAGGGGTTAAGTTAAACAGCATAAAAGGTTACATGGTCATATGGAAAGACATTATTAAATTTGGGTTGATACCTATGTACACCACGTTGCTGATATCCATTAATTATAAAGTGGATGTTATTTTGCTGAAGCTTTTTGATGTGCATTTGATTCAAATTGGGCTCTATACCGTTGGGGTTTCCTTAGCAGAATATGGATGGCTGATACCGGATATATTTAAAGATGTCATGATCAATAAAACAGCTAAGAAAGATGATATAGAAAACATGACATTTTCATTACGTATGTCATCTACCATGATGATAATAGTATTTATAGTGATTAGTGTTGTTGGCAAGCAGATATTAACGCTTCTATTTGGTTCAGCTTTTAGAGGAGCGTATGCGGTAACCGTTATTATTTTTATTGGCATCTATAGTATGATTTACTGCAAGATAATAGGCACCCTATATATTGCAAAAGGTCAGTGGGCATTTTACGCTAAGGTATTAACCTTATCCGTTGTTGCCAATATAGGGATGAATATGCTGCTCATACCTAAGTGGGGCATGTACGGCGCTGCGGCTTCATCCATTCTTTCTTATACCATTGCTGGGCTGGCTTTTTTCATTGATTTTAAAAATACCTATAATTTGAAGGCAGTTAATTTAGTATGTATAAGTAAAGCAGATATAATAAACGTGATAAAAATGTTCACCAAATTAAAGGATTAATCATCTTTAAAAGATAAGCATTCGTACAATAAAAAGACAAAAGGTGATTAAACAGGTAATGATGGAGGAGAATGTCCATGAAAAGATTTAAAGTAATAGCATTTATGTTATGCGATGCATGGTTCATACATTTAGCATATTTTTTAGCATTTCATTTAAGATTTGAATGGAAGACAGATCCAACCTATATAGATGTATACTTAACAAATATATTAATTATCATGATGATTAAGTTAACGGTACTTTATCTATTTAAAATCTATCAAAGTTTATGGGAATACGCAAGTATAGAAGAGTTACTGCAAGTGGTGGTAAGTGTCCTTGTAGGCAATATAGTGGTACTAGCCTATATGTTGTCTCAACCACAGCACATGCCAAGATCCATCTCTATATTAGTGCCCATTATTGAAATCATGTTAATAGGTGGTGTACGATTCACTTACCGTATTATGCGACGTATCAATCAGCGTTCGGCCTTATCCAGGGATAAAACCAGAAAGATTATGGTTATTGGTGCAGGTGATGCTGGGGCTATGCTGATTAAAGAGCTTAAAAATAATTATAATCCCATAGGAAAACCCGTAGCGATTATTGACGATAACATAAAAAAACAAGGACAAGTCATTAATAATGTACCTGTATTGGGGCAGAGACTGGATATAGCAAGTGTGGCATACAAGAAAAAAATTGATGAAATTATCATTGCTATACCATCAGCCGACAATCAAGATATAAAAGCCATTATTGAAGAATGCAAACGTACCAAGTGTAAATTAAGCATGTTACCTACTTTATATACTTTATCGGATAAGGAAGTCAAATTAAGTGATGTAAGGGACGTTCAAATAGAAGACTTACTTGGTAGGGAACAAGTAAAACTCAATATGAATGGTATTAGCAGTTACTTGAAAAACAAAAAAGTGCTTGTAACAGGTGGAGGCGGTTCTATTGGCTCAGAATTATGCCGACAAATTGCTAATTTTACCCCTAGAGAATTAATTATACTGGATATCTATGAAAACAACGCCTATGATTTACAGCATGAACTGTGCAGGACTTATGATGTGGAAATGGTCAGCCCTGATCAGACAGTAAAAGTCTATCACCAAGGTAAAATATACTTAAAGGTAATCATTGCTTCTGTCCGTGACCGGCAACGGTTAGATAAGATATTTCGAGCCATTAAACCCGATGTGGTTTTTCATGCAGCGGCTCATAAACACGTGCCACTTATGGAAGATAACCCTTCAGAAGCCATAAAAAACAATGTATTTGGCACCCTTAATGTAGCCCAGGCGGCAGATACCTATAAGGTGAATCGGTTTGTCTTGGTATCAACAGATAAAGCCGTTAACCCTACCAATGTTATGGGAGCCACTAAGAGGGCTTGTGAACTGATTATTCAGGCTATCAATAAACGTTCTAAAACGGAATACGTTGCTGTACGTTTTGGAAATGTCCTCGGTAGTAACGGCAGTGTGATTCCTCTCTTCAAACGACAGATAGCGGAAGGTGGACCCCTTACAGTAACCCATGAGGATGTTATTCGCTACTTTATGACGATTTCTGAAGCCGCAAATTTGGTGATACAAGCTGGAGCCATGGCCAAGGGTGGTGAAATATTTGTGTTAGATATGGGCGAACCTGTGAAGATTATGGATTTAGCGAAAGACCTCATTAAATTGTCAGGATTAAAACCTTATATTGATATTCCTATTGAAATAACAGGACTTAGACCTGGTGAAAAATTATATGAGGAGCTTTTAATGATGGAAGAAGGTCTATCATCAACGGCTCATCAAAAGATATTCATTGGAAAGCCATCCCATGTGGATTATGACCTTTTATTTAAAGGGTTAGATGGCTTGTTGGAAGTCATGTCAGCAGATAATCGGGAACGGATTAGACAAGCATTGGCTAAGATGATACCAACGTATAAAATAGAAAATAATGTGGTGAATGGGGAATTTATGCAACGGCTTGCAAAAAGTGAAGTAGCGGCTGCAAGCCATAGATAAAACAAAAGAATTAACCTTGACAAATAAATCGGATTACTATACCATATAATAAGATTAAGAAAGTGTTTGACTTATACGATATGAGTGAATCATGTATGTTCCATGCATATACAAGCAGATTAAATGCAGTTAGAAAGAGGAGTATGTTTGTAACAGCCTTTAGAGAGGAAAACTGGAGATTCAATCTTTGCTGAGAGGTTTTCTAGGAGATGACAAACAGAAGTAGCTTTTTAGCAGTTCATCTGAACATGGTAGTAGGATGAGTCGGGTAGCTCCGTTACAAGTATAAGAGTGCTTATATGTGATGCATATAAGAATTAAGGTGGTACCACGGTTTTATCGTCCTTATCTAAGGATGATAAGACCTTTTTTGTTCTGTTAGGAAAGTCCTCTTAACTTAGTATATGAAACAGAAACGTTTTCATATGCCTCAAGGAAACTTTCCTAACGCAACAACTTGCTTCGCAAGACGCGACGTAGTCGCTCTGTTCTTTTATTGAAATGTGTAATGGATACGCAGCATGGGTCCATTATAATGAAGTTGTTTTTTTCATGTATTGCTAGAATGAATGATTTTTGTAAAATACGCCATGATAAGAACAAAGCAAAGTATAAAATAAATACCAACGAGGTGATAACATGGATATAATCGGTATGATATTAGTAGTTGTTGGTGCTATTATCTATTTTGGCACCATGCTCATGTATAAAAGAAGCAAAAAGAAGGGACAATTTAACCCTGACAAAGCAGGTAATGATGAGTTTCTAACGCTACTAAACAATGGGGCTATTGTGACCAAAGTCATTGGTGCTCTATTGGTGGTAGCTGGAGCAATTATGATTCTAGCATTTCAATAAAGAAGTAATCAGATACCATATTAAAAGGAAATAAAAGAATGGGTTATACAATATATCCATTAAAATACAAGGAGGACGTTATGGCAAATCTAGACAAAACCTATGATCCTTCCAAGGTTGAAGGAAGATTATATGAAAAATGGATGGAGAAAAAATATTTCCATGCAGAAGTAGATAGAACAAAGGATCCTTTTTCTATCGTCATTCCCCCACCAAATATTACGGGTCAGTTACACATGGGACATGCTCTTGATAATACCATGCAAGATATTTTAATAAGGTTTAAGAGAATGCAGGGTTATAGCACATTATGGCAGCCTGGAACTGACCATGCCAGTATTGCTACTGAAGTTAAGATTGTTAAGAAGATGGCTGAAGAAGGTCTGACAAAAGAAGACCTGGGACGAGAGAAATTTTTAGAACGTGCTTGGGATTGGAAAAAAGAGTATGGTAGTGTCATTGTAGATCAGCTTAAAAAGCTAGGTTCATCTTGTGATTGGGATCGTGAGCGATTTACCCTCGATGAAGGGTGTTCAAAAGCTGTAGAAGAAGTGTTCATCCGCTATTATAAAAAAGGTTATATCTACAAAGGCGCTCGATTAGTGAACTGGTGTCCAGTTTGTGAAACCACCATTTCAGAAGCAGAAGTGGAGCACGAGGAGAAGAATGGACATTTCTGGCATATTAAGTACCCTGTTGTAGGGGAAGATAGTTTTGTAGAAATCGCTACAACCAGACCCGAAACATTACTGGGTGATACAGCCGTAGCTGTTCATCCAGAAGATGAAAGATACCAACACCTTATAGGTAAAAAAGTGGTTTTACCACTAGTCAATAAAGAAATTCCTGTGATTGCAGATAAATATGTAGATAAAGATTTTGGAACAGGTGTTGTAAAAATTACGCCTGCCCATGACCCTAACGATTTTGAGGTTGGGACTAGACATGATTTACCTCAAGTGAATGTGATGAACGATGATGGAACCATTAATAAACATGGTGGTGTCTATGAAGGTCTTGATCGTTATGAAGCTAGAAAACGTATGGTGAAAGATCTTGAAGCCCTTGGTTTACTGGTAAAAGTTAAAGACCATGCGCATAATGTAGGCATGCATGACCGTTGTAAAACGGTTATTGAACCTCTCATTAAACAACAATGGTTTGTAAAAATGGAAGAGTTGGCACAACCTGCTATTCGTGCATTAAAATCCGGTGAGTTAAAGTTTGTACCAGAGCGCTACGGGAAGATATATCTACACTGGTTAGAGAATATCCGTGATTGGTGTATCTCCAGACAGTTATGGTGGGGACATCGTATTCCAGCTTATTACTGTGAAGACTGTGGTGAAGTTGTGGTCAGTAAAGAAGCACCTACAACCTGTGGAAAATGCTCTTCTACCAAGTTCCGTCAAGATGAAGACTCATTGGATACTTGGTTTAGTTCAGCCTTATGGCCCTTTTCAACCCTTGGATGGCCAGAAAACACCGATGAACTGGGGTATTTCTTCCCAACAAACGTTCTTGTAACAGGTTATGACATCATCTTCTTCTGGGTAGTGCGAATGGTCTTCTCGTCTATGGAATTTATGGGAACCGTGCCCTTTAATACCGTTCTTATCCATGGATTGGTTAGGGATTCACAAGGGCGTAAGATGAGTAAGTCCTTAGGAAATGGTATTGACCCATTAGAAGTCATTCATCAGTATGGTGCCGATGCCCTGCGTTTAACATTGATATCAGGTAATGCACCAGGGAATGATATGCGTTATTATGATGAACGAGTAGAAGCCAGTAGAAATTTTGCCAATAAAGTATGGAATGCATCAAGATTCATCCTTATGAATTTTGAAAATCATACACATCGCGAAGTAGCGCTTGACGAATTAATACCAGCAGACCGTTGGATTCTATCTAAGGTCAATAGCTTAGTGAAAGAAGTTACAGACAACATGGAGAAATATGACTTAGGTATTGGTGTATCCAAGTTATATGATTTTATCTGGGAAGAATTCTGTGATTGGTATATTGAAATGGTGAAGCCTAGACTCTATAACGATGAGGATACCACCAAGGCAGCCGCGTTATGGACCCTTAAGCAAGTGTTAATTACATCTCTTAAGTTATTACACCCATACATGCCTTTTATTACAGAAGAAATTTTTACATTTATACAAGATAGAGAAGAATCCATTATGATTTCCAGTTGGCCAGAATACAAAGATGAATGGAGTTTCAAGACAGAAGAAGGTGAGATTGAGCTGATAAAAGAGGCAGTACGTAGTATTCGTAATGTCCGTGCACAGATGAATGTGCCTCCTTCTAAAAAAGCAAAAGTGTTTGTAGTTTCCGATAAAGAAGATGTAAGAAATACCTTTGAAAAAGGTAAAGTATTCTTTGCTACCCTTGGGTATGCTAATGAAGTGATGATTCAAGCAGGTGAAGAGGGTATTGATGAGGACGCTGTATCTGCAGTGATTAATGATGCAACCATTTTTATGCCGTTTGCTGAACTTGTGGATATTGAGAAGGAGATTGAGCGTTTAGAGGGCGAAGAGAAGAAGCTTCAAGGTGAACTTGATCGTGTAACCAAGAAGTTAGCCAATGAGCGTTTTGTGAGTAAAGCTCCTGAAAAAGTTGTGGCTGAGGAGAAGGCTAAGCTTGAGAAGTATTCGAGTATGATGGAGCAGGTGAAAGAGAGATTGGTGCATTTGAGGAAGTAAGCTGTTAGTACCGGTTATGTTTTATTAGAGGTTATGTTTTATTGTAGAGCCATGTTTAATTGTGTGTTAAAATCGACAACGGAACTTATGTGTAAACCCTATATCATGTTCATACACTCTCGTTGCATTTGTTGCTTTTTATCTGTTTAAGAGGAGAGCAACAAGCTGCAAAAGTCGTTATGAACATGATATAGGGTTATTGTATTGGGTGCCACTTTCGAGTGAGTAAGAACCGTGTATATAGCATATAGAATGGTTTAGTTAAGTGAAAAAGTAAGGTAGAGAGATGTTAGAGAAATACGAAGAGATACTTAATAAGAAGAACTATAAGAGAAAGATGGAAGAAGTATAATGGGTACTATACCTATTCTCAGAAAACAAATAATCTTCATCGATTAGCTAAGTTTAATCATCCTTCCACAGGCATAATAAGCGGTTTTTAAATGGCTACAAAGTGGCAGTAATTCACTAAGCATATAGCATGTTCATAACGATTTTTGCAGCTTGTTGCCATTCCTTTAAAACAAATCAAGGCAACAAATGCAACGAGAGTGTATGAACATGCTATATGCTTTTACGACCCATCCGTTGGGTAAAAACAACCTCACTATACCACAATAACTAAAACAAATCAAAACAACAAATATAATAAGAGCATATGAACATGCTATATGCTTTTTACAACCCATCTGTTGAGCACATATCTTTTCACTAACACAAAATGTTAAAAAACATAATGCGTTAAATTAATCAAATCTTAATCCTATAGTTACTTATACATATTGAAACCTCAGTACGTATATGATACCATTTACATAGAGGTTTATCATTGACTTGGAGGTAACGACTTTTGAACTATAATCAGGTAGTTAATTATATACTCGATATTCCGAAATTCGCTGTGAAAGCTGGACTTGATAACATACGTGTTTTACTAGAGTTATTAGGAAATCCTCAGGAAGATTTTAAAATTATTCATGTTGCAGGGACCAATGGAAAAGGATCGGTTTGCAGCATGTTATCCCATATTTTAACTGCTCATGGTTATCGGACAGGACTTTTTACATCACCGCATCTGATGAAAATCAATGAACGCCTTAAAATCAATCAAGATGATATAAGTGATGATATGTTTTGTCAAGTGTTTCATGAAATTTATGAGAAAATTCAAGAAATGGTTGAGAAGGGTCATAATCACCCTACTTTTTTTGAGGTTTTAGTAGCCATGGCGTTGCTGTATTTTAAAAAAGAACAAGTGGATTATGCTGTTTTAGAAACGGGTGTTGGTGGGCGGCTTGATTCCACCAATGTAATAGAGAAGCCAGTATTAACCATTATTACACCTATTGGGCTGGACCATATGGCTGTATTAGGAGATACCATAGAAGCTATCGCGCAAGAAAAGGCTGGCATCATTAAAGAGGGACGGCCGACTGTTCTGTATTATAACAAAGAGGTAGTTTATGATGTGGTTTCAAGGGTGTGTCGACAAAAAAAGTCAAAATTATATAGTTATGGTGATTTTAAGTACCATATTTTGAAAATAAACAAGAAAAACATTGATTTTTCCATAAATAACAAGTATTATAAGTATGAAAAGGTTTATTTACGAACGATAGCCCATTATCAATTGATTAATGTATCTATAGCTCTTACAGCAGTAAAAGTGTTGATTGACTGGGGTTTATCATTATCAGAAGAGAAAGTGATAGAAGGTCTTGCTGCATTTACTTGGCCTGGTAGAATGGAATTTTTAACAGATAATATTCTAATAGATGGGGCTCATAATGCATTAGGTATGCGTATGTTTGCCCATGAGATAAATACACACTATAAAAACCAAGAATTGACCATTTTATTTGCTAGTATGAAAGACAAGCCATATACTGACATGATTAAGGAACTAAAAAAATGTCATAATATTAATAAGGTGATTTTAACGCAGATAGAAAATGATAGAGCAGCTTCTGTGGATGAACTAAAAGATGTTTTCCAAAAAGAAGGTTTCTTGGACATTCAGTGTATAGAACAGATTGACCAAGCATTAGCCTATGTAAAACAAATAAGTCTAGAAGGTTCTATGGTGTGTTGTATAGGCTCACTCTATCTGGCAGGTTATATCAAGGGTGAAATTGAAGAGGAGGATTGACAATGATTAATTTTGAGGAAGAAATTAAAAAGTTTAAACCATGTTTAGAAATTGAAGAAGCGGAAGAGTCCATATATGCCTATGATTCAAAAGACGTATCGGATATTTTACAAGAAATGATTCGGGAAATTAAAAATGATGATAAGTAAAGTGGTGGGATTATAATGAAAGATGTATGTCTAAAATGTGGGAATAAATTGGATAGTGACCGTGTATGCACAAACTGTGGTTTGAAAATCGACATCTATGAGAAAATACAAAACGCTTCAAAACTATTGTATAACCAAGGATTACAGAAAGCGAAACTTAGGGATTTAAGTGGCGCTATTGATATATTAAAACGTAGTTTGAAATTAGATAAGAACAACATTGATGCAAGGAACTTACTAGGTCTTATATACTTTGAATTAGGAGAAGTGGTATCAGCACTTCAGCAATGGGTTATTAGCAAGCATATGAAGGAAACAGACAATATTGCTGTAGGCTATATTGAACGTATTCATCATAATCAACATAAGCTGGATACATTAAATACAGCGGTTAAGAAATATAACCAAGCGATTCTTTATATTCAACAGCAGAGTGAAGACCTTGCCATTATTCAACTTAAAAAAGTCATTAGTCTTAATCCTAACTTTGTAAAAGCGTACTGTCTCTTGGCACTATGTTATATCCATCAGAATAGTCATAGCAAAGCAAAACGCTATTTATTAAAAGTATTGTCTATTGATAAGAATAATTATGTGGCCCTTAAGTATTATGAATCCATTACAATAGATGAAGAAGATGCAGATGAAGCATTGCATCATAGACCAGATAAGAAAAAACAAGAAGTTGCCTATTCCCGACCAACAGCAAAAAAAGAAAATAGAATGAGTACGTCCATCATGCAGATTGCTTACGTCATTTTTGGCGTGGTTATCGGATTAGCTGTTGCTATATTTTTAATTAATCCTGGTCAGGTTAAGGGAAAAACCAAAGAGATTGATGATTTAAAGAAACTTATTGCCTCCAGTGAAACCGAATATGAAGAGCAAGTGGGCACATTAACCAATGAAAATGGACAACTTAAGAAAGATGTGGATGAGAAAACAGCACTTATCGCATCCTTACAAGAAAAAGATGTTTTCTATGATGCTGTGGACTATCTTCAAAAAGCTACGGCTTATTACTTGGGGAATGATTTGTTAGCTTCAGCCAATGAACTTATTCAGATTAATACCAATGACTTAACATCCACAGCAACCAAAGAACTTTATCAAAAACTCGTATCAGAAACCTATCCCAAAGTTGCTGTAAAGGGCTATAATGAAGGCTATAAGCTCTATAGTACTGGAAAGCGAACCAGAAATAACAGTTATTTTGAAGAAGCTTTGGTGCAACTTCAAGCAGCCCATCGATTTGGCAGTCATTCGGATATTGATGATAAGGTGATGTATTTTATTGCAAGAAGCTATGGTTACTTAGGAGAAAACCAACAAGCCATTGATTACTACAATAAAATGTTAACCAATTATCCAGACTCTAAGTATAAAAAGGATGCGCAGTTTTTCCTCAATCAACTACAAAGCAATTAAGTGTTCAATCCTATAAATGAAAGCCTATTGTACAGAAATGTACAATAGGCTTTTTTAATGCGTAAAGATTAATGGATCCCATACGTAGGGGTAGTACATATTCCAAGCGACCATGTTACAAGGGATTATGGAGCTAGGGAGACACCGATAGCAGAGCTTTGACTCGTTGAATTGTCTGACATAAAAATGGCCAAGTTGTAACACATAGTTTTTTCATACATATAGTATATTAGAAACCCTAATAAGACAGAGAAGGGGTTGGGGACAAGCTGAGGAAAGTACGGAAAGGGGGAGATAAAGATGTGCTTTAAGAGAAAACCCAAATTAGAAAAAGTTGTTAAGACCGATAAGAAAAGCTTTTGGGATAGTGAGTTTGTATGGTGGCTTGCTTTTCACCAAGGGTTTTGGCATTAAGTAGACAAGCTATCGTGTAAGGGGTTACACATGTATAGATCATAGCATTATAGAAAGGGTTTCTAGATAAAAGGGCAAAACAGGATTATAAATAGATTCGATAAACACAAACAGATATTTGGATTATCTTGTGACTCAGCCCTTTCAGCAATATATCATCAGGTTCTAATGTTACAATGAATACTATCGTATCTATTTATATAATATGCTTTGTAATACGCGTCATTTGGTCCACAATGATGGCGCTGCAATTATGCATTATCTAACTAATGGTAGGAACATTTGTTGAAGTAATAATTTAAGTAAAGGAGTATCTTAATACAAACCATATGAATATGGTATAGTAAGTACGGAGAATGAAGAGGCATCACCATGGTCTATAAAAAAACAGAATGTCAATCGAATTTAATTAAAGATGTGATCAAGGGCGCTATACATCAAGAAGCCAATACCGGCTCACAGGTATTATGGCGAGCTATTGGTATCGATCCATCAGGTAACATTAAAGTTGTGAATACATCTGATTGTGCAATGGAAATTACCATTACTCGAAAAGGTGACCCAGAACAAGTAACCATGATGGTATTACCTTATAAAGAGCGGGTTATGTCTGTGTCTTGTATGGAAAGAGTAGAGCTTATTGCCATTGGTTCCAATCATACCATATGCACTGGTAAATTTTGCTTAGACATCTATTATTGCTTATCTTGCTGCACATGTCATGAACCATCGGAAAAATGTGTGAAGTGGGAAGGCAGATGATAATTTGACATAGGGCTGTAACGTCATGTATGATGAGACAGCTTTTTTGGGTAATTGATAAGTATAATACATGTTTTTCTCATATTATTATATATATATAGTATACAAAAAGTCTCTATGCAGGTTCTTAAGTCGTTGGCTTATGCCCCAATAGGATGACATCATAAAATTAATGCTATTTATATGCGGTAATGAGAGGAAAGGGTGTTGTTACATATGGAACTTATTAAATTTATTCAATCATTTTCTAATCCATTTTTAGATGAGTTTTTTCAGCTGGTTACGATGATGGGAGAAGATACGTTTTTCTTCCTTGTCATGACGCTATTTTTTTGGTGTGTGAATAAAGAAATGGGTTATAAACTTGGGTTTGCTTATATTACCAACGTTATGCTTAATGTCTATTTAAAAGAGATCATTAGAATACCTCGACCTGTTGGGGAACCAGGCATACGTTCCCTCAGGTTAGAAACAGCTCAGGGGTTTTCCTTCCCCAGCGGTCATGTTCAGAGGGCCACATCACTCTTTACTTCCATGATGCTCTATTGCAGAAGAAAATGGTTTACTATTGTAGGATCAATCATGATTTTTCTGGTTCTGGTTTCACGCCTATATCTAGGAGTACATCGTTTAATAGATTGTATTGCAGGTATTATCATAGGTGTTATTTGGGTGCTAGTTGTCAATAGAATAATGAATTATATGTTTGAATCCGGTAAAAAAAACATCTTATATTTGTTTGCAATACCTGCTATCATTGGTATGTTTATTTTTAGAACAGAGAGTTTCTATAAAACCGCAGGTGTCTTAATCAGTTTTATTATGGGCTACATGATTGAGTCCACATATATTCATTATAATCCTCAAGGCAAATTATGGCAGCAATTGATTAAATACTTATTTGGCATTAATATGCTTATACTGTTAAAGTCCATGTTAATTGATCTACTGTCTACAAGTTTAATGGGTACATTTCTAACCTATTTTATCCTTGGTTTATGGGTGATTGTGATTGCACCATGGTTCTTTCAGTGGGTTTTTCCAGTAGAAAATTAACATCTGGGGTATCTTTGTTAAAAAGATTAGAAAATAAAAAGGAAAATGGAAATAAATGGTGAAATATATGAATATGTAAAAATTTTACAATAAGGAGGAGAAATGGTGGGGATGAACTGCAAAATCATCAAACGAAATCTAATTGTCCATGTATCCGAAGAACTCGATCATCATAATGCTGAAATCATTCGTAATAAAATCGATAAAATCGTTGTAAAAGAGAATATAAAATGCGTTATTTTTGATTTCTCCCATACAAAATTTATGGATAGTTCGGGTATAGGTGTTATCATTGGCAGGTACAAGAATATTAAAAATAGAGGGGGAAACGTTGTCGTAGCCAGTGTGGGACCTAGGATGGACCGGATCTTCAATATGTCAGGTCTATACCGCATCATTAATCGCTACGAAAACGTAAAAGAAGCCTTGAATGATGTATCCTAGGACATGTTATAATAAATATAACGGATAAAATAACCTGCATGAGCAGGTCCAGGTATGAACTATAGGAATATGAAGTTTAGGGGGATAATAATGAAATACGAAAATGAAATGAACATTGAATTCAGTAGTAAGTCACAGAATGAATCTTTTGCTAGGGTTGTTATCGCTGCTTTTGTGGCACAGCTTGATCCTACCCTAGAAGAACTATCGGATATAAAAACAGCCGTATCAGAAGCTGTAACCAATGCCATTATTCATGGTTATGACGAATATCATGGTCATGTCCATATGTATTGTAAAATAACAGATAACAAGGTATACATTGAAATAAAAGATTTTGGCAAGGGTATTAGCGATATTGAAAAAGCAAGAGAACCGCTCTATACATCAAAACCTGAATTAGAGCGATCAGGCATGGGCTTCACCGTGATGGAAACCTTCATGGATGAAGTGGAAGTAGAAACAACGGCAGGCGTAGGGACTAAAATCATCATGAGAAAAAAAATCGCTAGCATAGAGAATGTGTAAGAAGGTGTAAAAATGGATCACACACTCGAATTAGTAAAGAAATCCCAAGAAGGGAATGGGAGAGCTAGAGAACAGATTGTAGAAGAGAACATTGGCTTAATATGGAGTATCGTAAAGCGATTTTCCAATAGAGGTTATGATCTTGATGATTTATTCCAGATAGGTAGTATTGGCTTATTAAAAGCCATTGATAAATTTGATTTATCTTATGATGTAAAATTTTCTACGTATGCTGTACCCATGATTATGGGTGAAATTAAAAGATTCATGCGTGATGATGGTATGATTAAAGTGAGTCGTTCACTAAAAGAAATCGCCAATCGGGTACGTATTCATAAAGATATCTTAAATAAAAAATTAGGCAGAGAGCCTACCATCGATGAAATTTCTGAGGAAATAGGTACGTCCGTTGAAGAAATTGTCATGGCAATGGAATCCAATGCAGAAGTAGAATCACTCTACAAAACCATCCATCAGGGAGATGGACATCCTATCTTTTTAATTGACAAATTAGAGAAAAATTTTGATGAAAATGTGAAAATGATTGATAAGATAGCCCTTCGTCAAGTGATACGTCAATTATCACCAAAAGAAATGGAACTTATTATTCTAAGATATTATAAAGATAAGACCCAAACAGAAATTGCTGAGAAAATTGGTATTTCACAAGTACAAGTATCCCGGCTAGAGAAAAAAATACTCAGCCAAATAAAAGAAAAATTATCGTAAAGTACAACTTAAACCATAAAAATTAGTTGTGTATGACTTTTATTTATAAGTATCGTGTTGCCAAAGTTTTGGGGCATACGATATCTTGTAGCAGTTATAGTCATGCTTACCTTTTGTGGATTAACCTAAGCATAAAAAAATCTTTGTTTATCAAAGATTTTTTTTTGTGATTTTTGTTTTATCAATATACGAAAAATGGTTTCTTATTATTACCAGAATAGGAATCTTGAAACATAGAAAAAATATTAATAGTCTATTTTTTAAATTAGAGGTGGAGAAAATGAAATATAAAAAAATATGGATTACTTTGCTTATGTTATTACTCATTATGGTATCCATAGTGACTTATTATTATATGCAGAGGGAGACCAATATTACGTACCAAGGAACTTTTTTATGCCGCATCTTGTAAGGGATGGTGACAATGGATCATATTTATATTAAAGCTGATAGGAAAGTACAAATTATTAGCACAAAAGATGTTCTTATACGAGATATAGCAAAGATTGAAGGGAAAAAAGAAGTTGTGGATCGTATCTATAAATTAAGAATAATGAAGGTAAATGGGAATGAAAAAAAGAATTATTTATTGTCCATTTTACAAATCATTAAAAAGATCCAAGAGGTTTTTCCTGATGCAGCCATTCATAATGTGGGTGAAGAGGAGACGATTATTTCCTACAGTCCCTTTAAAAAAGAATCCAAACATAAGCTTTTGATTAAAGTGGTGAAGGTTGCATTCGTCTGTCTGATTTTATTTACTGGTGGTGGTATTGCTATTATGACATTTCATACTGATGCAGCCGTTCCTGATGTTTTTGTACGACTCTATAGTTTATTCTTAGGACATGAAAACCTTAATCCAATTATTATTGAGATACCTTATTCAATCGGTATAGCTACTGGTATCATTGTTTTCTTTAATCATTTTTCATCAAAACGGTTAACAGATGATCCAACACCTATTGAAGTAGAGATGCGACTATATGAAAGAGATGTCGATGATTGTATCATTCAAAATCTTAACCAAGAAAGGGAGCAGTAATGGGGTACTTAGGCTATATTATATTAATCATTATGGGGTTTGGTGGAGGTGTCATTGTTTCTGGAGGTGTTTTTGCATTCATAGCCATTATTGGTATTGTACCTCGTCTCGCGCAAAAGACACAAACGCAAGACTGCATTTCCATTTATGAAGACGCTATTATGTTAGGCGGTGTTTTTGGAACCATTATTATGGTTTCGGGGCTTCGGGTTATGTTAGGTCATTTTTTTGCTGCTCTATATGGTTTTTTCGCAGGTATCTTTATTGGTTGTTTAGCAGTATCACTTGCTGAGATACTTGATGTTATACCCATTATTACAAGGCGTTTAAGCCTAAAAGTAGGTATGGCCTATTTTATTGTTGCATTAGCTATTGGTAAGTTAACAGGGTCTTTATTATATTTTATCATTCCGGGGTTTTATTCCCTGAAAAAATAAAAGGATATATTATGAGAGGAGATAGAGGAAATGCCAAATATCAATGAACAAAAAAAAGCGTATCAAAAGTTAGTGGACCAAACATCACCCAAACCTAATTTATTTAAAAATTGTTTATGGGCTTTTGGTGTTGGGGGACTTATTTGCTGTATCGGTCAAGTCATCAATGATGTGTTGATGTATAATGCTGGCTTATCAAAAGATACAGCTGCTACTTTTACCAGTATTATATTAGTTTTTCTAGGTGCTTTATTAACAGGTCTTGATCTCTATGACAGTATTGGTAAAAAGGCAGGAGCAGGTTCTGTTGTCCCTATCACAGGTTTCGCCAATTCTGTGGTTTCACCCGCTATAGAGTACAAAAAAGAAGGGTATGTATTTGGTGTAGGGGCTAAGATTTTTACCATTGCAGGACCGGTTATATTATACGGTGTTCTATCGTCGGTTATTGTTGGTCTTATCTATTTTATGGTAGGGGTATAATGATGTATACAAATAGACATAATACGATGTTGAAAAAATAGATGGTTGATAAGTTATTATTTGGTAGTCTAACTTGAATTGACAGATAAACATGAATAGTTTGCGCATTATAACATAAGAACTTGGTAAGAAAGGATGAAGTATATGGGTAGTCAACTGGGCGAACAAACCATTGGCTTTACAAAACCACCGATTATCGTTGGCTATGGAAATGTAGTTGGTCCAAAAGAAGGAGAAGGCTTATTAAAGCAATATTTTGATCAAATACTTGAAGACTCACTGTGGGGAGAGGAAACTTGGGAAAAAGCAGAAAGTAAAATCCTAAAAACAGCTATTCAGTTAGCCATTGATAATGCCAAAATAACAAAGCAAGATATACGTTATCTTTTTGCAGGTGATTTACTCAATCAGTTAACGGCGAGTACCTTTGCTATTCGGGATATGAACAGAGCTTTTTTTGGTCTTTATGGTGCATGCTCTACTATGGGCGAGTCTTTAATATTAGCGTCCATGGCAGTTGAGGCCGGTTATGCGAATTATGCTTTAGCAGCTACATCCAGTCATTTCTGTGGCGCTGAGAAACAATTTCGTTTCCCATTAGAGTTAGGTAACCAGAGACCTTTAACAGCCACATGGACCGTAACGGGTAGTGGAGCAGTTGTATTAGGTCAAACAGGCACAGGTCCTAGGGTTACCCATGTAACACCAGGTAAAATTATTGATTTAGGTATAAAAGACGAAATGAACATGGGTGCTGCCATGGCACCCGCAGCAGCAGATACCATTATTACGCATTTTAAAGATACAGGTCGAACAGCAACGGATTATGACCTCATTGCTACAGGGGATTTAGGTAGTGTTGGTAAGGTCTTAATACAAGATTTAGTCCAAAAAGAAGGTTATGATTTATCTAGGAACTATACAGATTGTGGTGTGGAAATATTTGACCATAAGAAACAAGATACCCATGCTGGTGGCAGTGGGTGTGGTTGTTCAGCCGTTACGTTAACAGGTTATATTCTAAAAGAAATGGCAAAGGGTACGTTTAATCGAATATTATTTGTACCAACAGGTGCTTTATTAAGCCCTATCAGTAATTTTCAAGGAGAAACCATACCTGGTATCGCCCATGCAGTTGCCATTGAAAACGGACAAGGGTTAGGAAAGAAGGGATAATATGATGGATTATATAAAAGTCTTTGTGACGGGTGGTATTATCTGTGTCATTGGTCAGATACTCATGGATAAAACAAAACTTAAACCAGCAAGGATATTAGTCATCTACGTATCCGTAGGTACTTTCCTTACAGGTCTTGGTTTGTATGAATATATAGTGGATTGGGGTGGAGCAGGAGCAACGGTACCCCTTATTGGATTTGGTTATGCTCTAGGTGTTGGTGTCATGGAAGAAGTGAAAACGGCAGGTTTTCTAGGTGTTTTTACCGGTGGGTTAACAGCAACGGCAGGAGGTATTACTGCCGCATTAATATTCGGATATCTGGCTGCTATTTTATTTAATCCAAAAGATACAAAGTAAGAAACCTAGGGTTAAACCACACAAAAAGCAGTTTAATACACCTTGCTGCAAGATGTTGTTGCCAAAGTTATTAGGGTATATTATAGCTTGTAGCAAGTTTAGTTATCCTTACTGATAGTGGGTTAACCATCTAAATAAGGGCTATTCTATCAAGATACAGTTTCCTTAAGTTACTTGATAGAATAGCCCTATTTTTTGTCGTCTTAATGACTATTCATTATATATAAATGGTGGTGGTGAATAATAATCATTATTCAGATAAGGTGGTATAACATTGTCATCCGGTTCTTTATCCTCAGATGGGATAAAATAATGGTCTTCATTCTTTTCTAAAGCTTCCTCATAGAAGTCTGTTGGTAATTTAATGTCGGGTTTGGCTACTTGAGGACCATGGATATGACAATACTCGCCTGTCATACTATAGGGAAGCTCATATCTGCGATCTTGTATTCTTGGTGGCTTACGTGGGTCCCAAGTAGATGGTACAAGAGGATCTGGTCGTTTGATATAGACTTTGGTGTATTTATCCGATGCAGGACAATATTTATTGGCAAAGAGTCCTGAAGCTGAACACATGGTGTGTTTTATATGGACATCACATGTTTCAGTGGGTACGGTGCCTTTTACAAAGTATTCTTGACGTATGGTAGAACCTCTGGGGTCACGATTACATAAACCCGTAACAGCTAACTTACCGGATTCACTGCATATGGATGCACGTATAATACCAGCAGGTCGTTCAAATTCTTTACGGGGAAGTCCTTTATGGATTTCCTCCATGATTATACGCCATAGCAGTTTATGATAACTGCGATTGTACACTTGTCCTTTTGGTGTATCATAGCCCATCCATATACAAGCTGTATAATAAGGGGTATACCCTGAGAAGACTAGGTCTTTCTTTAGGGTTGAGGTACCCGTTTTACCGGCAATGGGCATGCTGACATTTTTAAATTTTGCAATGGTTGCAGTACCTTTTTTGATAACATCTGTCATGGCATCTGTAAGCAAGAAGGCAGTTGTTTCTTTCATGACTTGCCTTGTTTCTGGTTGTGTATGTTCTATTAGGATAGACCCATCATGATCTAAGACTTTTGTGTAGAATATGGGTTTAATATACGTGCCGTTATTGGCTATGGCACCATAAGCGGCTGTCAATTCTAAGAGATTAACACCTTTGGTTACACCTCCTAGAGCTAATGAAGGTGTTTTGTCCGTGTAGATTTTTCCATTTATGACTTCGCGTTCAACTAAGGTGGTAAACCCTAATTTTTTTAGATAATCAAAGCTTGTATCCACACCAACATCCAATAAGGTTTTAACAGCATGTATATTCATGGACCATGTAATACCATCTCTTACGGTGGATAACCCTTTATAATTATATTTATATTTACTGCTGTCATACCAGTTATGCACTGTCCAAGGCTCACTATTAGGGGAGGGTGCATAAGAAAAGGGTACATCATCTTGGATAGTTGCTAATGTATAGCGGCCTGTATCAAGAGCAGGCAGATAAGCTGCTAATATTTTAAAAGTAGAACCAGGATGCCTTGCGGTTTGGGTTGCTCGGTTTAGAAGCTGATTGCCCCATTTTTCCCCACGACCTCCCGCAATGGCTTTTACATGGCCCGTATGATGATCCAGTATAACCATGGCTGCTTGGGGTTGGGGAACAAGAATCTTAGATTCTTCAAGTATCTCGTCACCTTCTTCAACCCACGTTTTCTTCAGTTCTTCAACATAAGCATCTGCTTGTTGATTAGTATCAAACTCTTTTTCTTTATAATAATGTTTGGTTCCGATATCTTTTTTATTCACAGATAAGCTATACATCACTTTCACAGAATAATCCTCGTGAGCTGGCGGGTAATTACTTTCATCTAGGAAGGCTTGATCCACGATTTCTTGCATATGCACATCTTGTGTAATATAGATGCTTAATCCGCCTCGGTACAAGAGGTCATAGGCCTCTTCTGAGGTATAACCGTGTTGTTCTACCAAATCATTTTTTACACCAACGATGACTTCATCGACAAAATAGGAGTATTTAGATTGGCTGGTATGGTTATCCGATACCGCTTGAATATTGGCATAGACATCTTCTGCGTATGCAGCATCATACGCTTCTTTCGTAATGAGCCCTTGTTCTAACATCTTTGATAAAACAAGTACCTGTCTTTCTCTATTATGTTCAGGGTTGGAAATAGGATCATACCTTACAGGGTATTGGGTAATACTCGCTAATACAGCGGATTCTGCTAAGGTCAACTCCGATACATCTTTATTGAAATAACGATGAGTTGCAGCTTGTACACCGTTAGTGCCCCGCCCTAATGCTACCGTGTTGAGATAAGATTCTAAGATGGTGTCTTTGTCCACATGTTGTTCCAGTTTTATTGCTAGATATTGTTCTTGAATCTTACGCTTAAAATTTTGGTCATTGTTAAGTACATTGTTCTTAATAACTTGTTGGGTGATGGTGCTGGCACCTTCCCCCGTTAAGTCTTTGTTTTTTATGTTGCTAATAATGGCTCGAAAAATACCTTTCATATCAATGCCGCCATGTTCGTAAAAGCGCTCATCTTCAATGGCAACAAAAGCATTTTGGAGGTGGAGGGGCATCGTATCAATTGGTGCATAGATACGATTGGCATCTGCTCCATGCAGTTTAGCTATTTCATCACCACGTTGGTTATAAACAAAGGTTGTATAGCCTTCTGGTAAAAAATCTTTTTCATAGTCAATCGTAGGAGCAGAATCAATAATAGCCATGGTAAGCCCAATACCCGCACACACCATAAGCCCAAGGGTGAAAAGAAGGGTTAGGATAACAATACGTATAAACGATGTACTGATTGACTTTTTTACTTTAGTGGATTTTGAATCCAAATTCTTTTCTTTTTTGTGATTAGAATCATGACCATAGTTCATAAACGGGCGCTCCTTCAACAACATAAGATGATTTTTCCTGTATAGTAAAAGGATGGCATTTTTTAGATTGTATTATTCAAGAATTCATCCGTTGTCTGGGATTCATTCTTTGACCAGATTTTTTTCATTTAGGACTTTTCTTTCCTGTATTTTTCAGTATACTAGAAAGAGGTGAGTACGAAATTTATGCATGAATCATTAATAAGATGATGTTACACAGGTGACGTCATAAGAATAAGTCAGCATATACAAAATGAATGTGTCTTAATGAATGAATGAGATGGAGAGTGATTGACATGACAGGGCGAATTAACTTAATATTACAGAATCCTACATATAAGCAATGTTATGATAAGATTGCAGCATGGGAAAAAGACAGGAGCCATTGTAAACATGATTTGACCCATTTTCTAGATGTGGCAAGGATTACTTATATTTTGACACTTGAAGAGGATGTAGCCATTAACAAAGAATATATCTATGCAGCAGCATTACTACATGATATTGGCAGGCACATGGAATATGAAGAAGAGGTACCTCATGATAAAGCGGGTGGAGCCATATGTGTACCTATTCTACAGGCGTGTCAATTTAACGAAGAAGAGATAGCATGTATCCAAGAAGCCATTTTATCCCATTGTAACCCTTCAGTTAAGGAACATAAAAATTTAGCAGGCTATTTGTATCGAGGAGATAAGATGTCCAGAACTTGCTATAGTTGTCATAAGGTGGAGCAATGTGAGTGGGAAAACAAGAAGAAAAATTTGCAGATAAGACGGTAGAGGGATTTTATAGTTGGAAAACAGGGTATCATACACAATCAATCTTTAAAAAACGAACATATGATTTTACTTGGTGATTTAAAAAATATGGATACGAAAAGGGAGCAAAACTAATTTTGCTCCCTTTTGCTAGGTTGTTATGGCTAACAACCACTTATATTGTATTAAGTTTTAAAACAACTCAATGAAATTTTGAAGATAGACCATTTCATTATCTTTTTGGTATAATTACTCACCGTGTGTAATCATTTAATCATCTTCTTCATCGTCATCATTTTCAGGTTCATTGACACTTACTGGATCATTTGGCTCTAAAGGATTAAAGGGTTGTGGATCTGTATTGTCTGGCGGGGTATTACCTTCATTACCATCATCAATTAAATCTTGAGGAAGAGGATTAATAGGTGGTTCAATAACAGGTCCATGAATATGACAGATTTCACCAATCATGGTTGGCTTCATTTCATAGCCAAGGTCTGCAATGTCAGGAGGGTTATTAGGATCCCAGATGACAACAGCTGGGTCACGCTGTATGAATACTTGATCAACTTTATCTTCTTCCGGACAATACTCAGAAGCAGGTAAGCCAGATACTTTACACATGGTTACTTTATAATGAGTTGTACATTCCTCTTTAGGCACAGTCCCTTTTGCAAAGTATTCTGTACGAACAGTACCCTTTCTTGGGTCTAAATCACATAACCCTTCAACGGCTTTCAGACCAGATTCTGTACAAATCGTTTCAGTTACAATGCCTGAAGGTCTAGTAAACTCTTTTCTCGGTAAATCCTTGTGAACACGTTCCATGACGTAACGCCACATTGTTTTATGATAGCCTGCATAGGAATCTAATGTTTTAGCATAATCGAAACCTTGCCATACGACAGCCGTATAGTAAGGGGTATAGCCTGCAAAGAGGATATCCTTATCATCAGATGTGGTGCCTGTTTTGCCTGCAATGGGTTGGGTTTTAAAATTCACTTTTCTACCTGTACCCCTTACAACAGCATCCACTAAAGCATCTGTTAGAAGAAACGCCGTTGTTTCTTTCATGACTTGTCGTCTAGCAGGCTGTTTTTCTAAAATAATCTTATTATCATGATTTAAAACTTTGGTATAGAATGTTGGCTCGATGTATTCACCATTGTTAGCAATTGCCGCATAAGCAGCTGTTAATTCAAGCACAGTTACACCATGTGTAATACCACCTAGAGCCAAAGGTAAAACTTTATCTGAATAAATCTGACCATTATTTTCTTCACGGTCAGCAAGTGTTGTAAAACCAAGTTTTATTAAGTAGTCATAGCCTGTTTGTGGTCCTATGTCATGTAAGGTTTTAACGGTAATAATGTTCATGGAATGGACAATACCTTCACGAACCGTTGATAAACCTTTGAATTGCTTATAATAGTTCTTGGGCCAGATTTTATTCTGTCCGGGGAATTTAGTGGGTACATCATCCAGTACGGTTGCAAGGGTATAGCCTGCTGTATCAATAGCAGGAAGATAAGCTGCAAGTACTTTGAAGGTTGAACCAGGCTGTCTAGGTGAATCAGTAGCTCGATTAAGGATTAAGTTCCCTTCCTTTTTGCCTCGCCCACCGACCATGGCTTTCACTTCACCGGAATATTGGTCCATGATGACCATAGCGGATTGTGGCTGAGGAATTAATGTCTTATTTTCTCCTACCACTTCATCATTAGGACCGATCATATCTTTTTTATACTGCTCTATAAAAGCGTCAAGCTCTTGATCAGTTTCAAATTCTTTTTCTTTGTAGTAATGTTTGGTACCTTCTGCTTTTTTTACAGAAAGAGAATAATGCAAACGAATACCATAATCTTCATTTTTTTTAGGGAAATTATCCTCATTGGTATAAGCTTCATCAAGTATTTTCTGCATTTCAAGGTCTTGATTAATATAGATACTGAGTCCACCACGATATATTTGGTTCTCTGCTTGCGCTTCTGTAATACCCTTTTGAATCATAAGGTCTTCTTTGACTCTTTTATAGACCTCATCCACATAATAGGACTGAGTAGAACTAGAAGGCATGTTATTTTTTACAATTTGTATGTTATTATACACATCTTCTTTCGTGGCAGCATCATATTCTGCTTGTGTGATGTTTTCATAATCCAATAACTTTTGAAGAATAATGGATTGACGTACTTTGTTATTTTCTGGGTTAATCACAGGGTCATAATAAGTAGGTCGCTGGGTAATGGCTGCAAGTACAGCTGATTCTGCAATGGTGAGTTCACTAACGTCCTTATTGAAGTACTTATTGGCTGCAGATTGTACACCATTGGTACCTCGGCCTAATGCTACGGTATTTAAGTAATTTTCCAGTATCTGTTCTTTAGAGGATTTCTTTTCTATTTCCATAGCCAAATACTGTTCTTGTATCTTACGTTCAAAAGTTTCTGCGTTGGTTAATACATTATTTTTAATAAGCTGCTGAGTAATCGTACTCGCACCTTCGCTCAAACGTTTTTCTTTTAAATTGGTGAAAATGGCTCTAAAGATACCTTTTAAATCAATACCGTTATGTTGCCAGAAGCGTTCATCTTCAATAACAATAAATGAATCTTGAAGATATTTAGGTATTTCATCAAGCTCTTTAGGTATACGGTTTGCGTCTGTTCCATATAATTTGGCAATTTCATTACCATTTTGATCATAAACAAAAGATGCATAACCTTCTGGAACAATGTCATCCACACTGATTGCTGGGGCTGCGTCAATGATGGACTTCACAAAACCTATGCCTGCACAAACACCGACGATGATAAAGAGTAAAAATGCAAAAGCCAAAATTTTTACAAATGATGTACTGACGGTTTTGGATGCCTTGTTCTTTTTAGAATCAAGGGACTTCTGCTTTTTTTTGTTTGATTCCTTACTAAAATTCATAATTTGCCTCCTTTGTACAGAAGCTATTATATCAAATGTAAGGCTATATAGAAAGGGATTCAGGCAATTTGGTATAAATTTAATAATTATTTAATGTTATTCATATATTAGCAATACCGCCGTAACCCGCCGTTTATAAGGGGGTTGAAACAATTAGAGCAACTTGGATACCAGGTGGTATACGATAATGTGACAGAAGTTTTAATGATACGTTAAGAAATGGCCGTAAAACCTGAAAAATAGCCGTTTTGAAGGCTTTATCATATGAAATATAATTGAATGAACATCATGTAGACAGACACATAATCCGTATGGCTATCATATACTTAGTATAAGAAATTTTGAAATGACTGTGATAACAGCCTTTCAATGACATAGGAGTAGTATATGAGAAGAAATATAAAAGGGGTAAAGCCCCGTTGTCGAAGTCGAAAGAGGCGTATCCTAGCCTATGTATTCCTTTTTCTTTCACTAAGTTGTTTTCTATTTGTGTTAACGTATAAATATCTAGATGATAAAATATTACCTATTGTCGTGGCCATGTCACAGATGAAGATTCAGACCATAGCAACCCAATCCATTAACGATGCTGTTCAAAAAACTTTGGAAGAAAAGAACATCGACACAGATGAATTGGTAAAGTACTTTTACAATGAAAAAGGCGAGATTATATCAAGTGGTATTGATACCATTCGGATTAACCAAATCTGTGCAGAAGTCATACATAAAATATCTGAAGAAGTGGATCGTTATTCAGATGAAAGTATACCAATACCTTCGGGTAATCTAATAGGTGCAAGTATTTTTGCGAATACAGGACCATACATAAAAGTACAGATTATGCCTTATGGCACAGCTACCATTAATTATGACCGTGAATTTCGTTCCACAGGTATTAACCAGTTAAATCACCGTGTTTGGTTGAATATTGAAACAACCATGCAAGTGGTGGTTCCATTAGCTTCAGAAAAAGTGACCGTTACCCAACAGGTAACATTAGTTGATCAAGTCATTAATGGTGTTGTACCACCAAACTATGTGAATGTACCGGGAAGTAATCTCTTGGATGTTGCTCCAGGAGAGTTCAATAAATATTAGTAAGCGTTTATGATATAAAAAGATGTGATTAGGTTTTTATCAATATAAGGTGTTAAATAATATAAGAGGTTAAGCTTTTAATACCCCCTATATATAGTGGGGTAGCTGTCACCATGAGTGGGCAGCGCATATGCTTAACCTCTTATATTGTCTATTTGTCGTTGTTTAGTGTGGTTCATCTTACCTTCCATGTAGCGTATACTAGGTAAGTGGTCTATCACTTAATTTTGTAACGGTTATAATAGGACTAAAGGCAATGGTTTGGTTAAAAGAAACATTATAATTAAAGTTAACGAAGTTGAGTCTAATGGCAGCAGACGATTCCGTCATGTTGACAAGAAAAGTGCTTGTGATGCTATCACTAATGGTCCCTTTGGTAACAATACCGGTATCTCGAATAAGCTTTGGCAAGACGTTAGCAATGTTGACAGGTTCTATGTGAACGACAACTTGATAAAATTGACCAAGATCAATGAAAGTCGGTGGTAGAAACGTATAGCGTACATTAAGGGTAACTAAATAAACCCCAGCAGATGGAAAGTTAAACGTGTCATTTTTTACGGTATGGGTAGACAGGGTAAAGCCGCCCTCTTGTAAGAGTGATTGATGGTCTGTTGCTAATGGAATAGGACCAGCAGCAGATAAAGCTGTGGATAAATTAGGGTCTAGAACTTGGGCAAAGTTTTTTTTACAGCAGCAAGCATGGTATTGGTTTTTGTGGTGCTTACAAACTTGGTGCTTACTGGGGTCTTGACCGGAATCCGCCAAAGTATCTTGCCAATTAGCGATGCCTAAATCGTCATCAAAAGCATTTGGTTGATAATCATCTTCAGGATAACAGATAGAATCTATTTCGATATTATTGTTTGACATAGGATATTCCTTTCAAAGTTATGCTCTACTATAAACTATGTAAGAGTGAATAAATGAGTGCCATGGATTAGGAATACAAAAAATATTGTAATTAAATGAGGTAAAGTTATTGAAATTTGGTTGGTTTTTAGGTATAATTTAAATAGTATTTGTAATTAGAACTACTATTTGGTTGTGGCTTTGGTTTTTTATTACATATATAATAAGAAGTGTCTTATAAAAAGTGCAAAGTGAGGTGTTCATATGAAATTTACAAAAATGCATGGTTGTGGAAATGATTATATTTATTTAAACGGTTTTGAAATAGATGTAGCTGACCCATCTGAACTGGCCATTAGGATGAGTAATCGTAATTTTGGAGTAGGTTCCGATGGTATTGTACTCATACTTCCTTCAGAAAAAGCAGATTTTAGAATGCGTATGTTTAATGCAGATGGTTCAGAGGCAGAGATGTGTGGCAATGCTATACGTTGTGTGGGTAAGTATGTATATGATAAGAAGATGACAGATCAAACCAATATTACCATTGATACGTTAGCAGGGGTTAAAATATTGGATATGACAGTAGAAGATGGTCAGGTTACATATGCAAAAGTAGATATGGGCGAACCTATTTTGAAGGCAGAAGATATTCCCGTTGTTAGTGCACTTGAGCCTGTTGTGGGTGAGGTTGTAGAAGCGTTAGGGACTGCTTATGCCTTTACATGTGTGTCCATGGGGAATCCTCATGCCATTACATTTGTGGATGATACGGATCATTTTCCATTAGAAGAGGTTGGTCCAATTATTGAGGTTCATGAGAAGTTTCCTAGGAAAGTAAATGCAGAGTTTGTGCAAGTGGTTGACCAGGAGACCCTTAAAATGCGTGTTTGGGAAAGAGGGTCAGGGGAGACCTTGGCGTGTGGTACAGGTGCTTGTGCGACGTTGGTTGCTGGGGTGCTTAATGAGAAGGTTGGTCGTAAGGCGACAGTTAAGTTATTAGGTGGTGATTTGATTATTGAGTGGGATGAAGCCAGTAATCATGTGTTTATGAGTGGTCCTGCTGTGACGGTGTTTGAGGGGGAGTGGATGTTGGGTTAAATTGGTTTAGTGGGGAGGTTCGTAAGTGGATAGGTATAAAAAAACTGTTCAGGTTAAATAATCGAAGAACATCTAAGGGTGGCGACATACCCTATACCTAAAACTTAAAACTCCCGGTGGTCAGACAATTAAGTTTTTTAACGGCATAGGCTATATCGCCGCCCTAAGATGTGCTAACGATTTTTAAACTTCTCTGTTTTTTTATACCTATCTACTTACTGGGCTAGTGAACAATGTTAGTTAGTGGTAGAGTGGTGAAGTAGCAACTATTATGGTTTTTATGTTTTCTTAGTTAGTACATTTGGTACTTGATAGTAGTGGTTGATAATTATATGAGTTTAATAGGGTTAGCTGATGATGATAATAAATTTATGCTATATCGTAATAAAAATTTAGTTGTGGATTTTATGAGATTGATGTGCTATAGTTGAGTGTGATAGTGAGATTTGATAATGGATATCATTATTGAAGATATAGATGATGACATAAAATAAGGAGGATAAAGGAATGGAGACATATATTCAGGAATTGATTGCTGAGCGAATTGGTGGGAATCAGTTTGGGAAGAGTACGGTGATTTATAAGTTTGAGAAGATTAAGCGAGCGAAGGCTGCGGCTGTTGAGGCACATCCGGATATGGAGATTATTGATATGGGTGTTGGAGAGCCGGATGCTATGGCGGATAGAGGGATTGTTCGTACGTTAGCAGAGGAAGCGGCTAAGTGGGAGAATCGTAATTATGCAGATAACGGTGTGCCAGAGTTTAAGGTGGCTGCTGCCAAGTACATGGAGAGTGTATATGGTGTCAAGGGTATTGATGGTGTTAGAGAAGTGAACCACGCTATTGGTTCCAAGCCAGCTCTTGCGATGATGGCACAGGCATTTATTAATCCGGGTGATGTGACTTTAATGACGGTTCCAGGTTATCCCATAATGGGTACTATGACCAAATGGCTTGGTGGCGAAGCATATAACATGCCGTTGTTAGAGGAGAATAATTTCTTACCGGATCTTGATGCTATTCCTGAGGACATCTTAGACCGTGCCAAGTTATTGTACTTAAATTATCCTAATAATCCTACGGGTGCTGTGGCTACGATTCCATTTTTTGAGAAGGTTGTTCAATTGGCGAAGAAGCACCAGCTGGTGGTTGTTCATGATGCAGCTTATGCAGCTTTAACCTTTGATGGGTATCAGCCTTTGAGCTTCTTAAGTATTGAAGGGGCAAAAGAGGTTGGTGTAGAGATTCACTCATTATCGAAAGCTTATAACATGACAGGATGGCGTATGGCTTTTGTTGTGGGTAACGAGAAGGTTGTTAGTGCCTTTGCAGCAGTAAAAGATAATAATGATTCAGGTCAGTTCAAAGCCATTCAAAAAGCGTGTATTTACGCGTTACAGCATACAGAGATTACAGAGGCTACAGCTACGAAGTATTCAAGAAAGCATGATATGCTTGTGGAGGTACTGAATAAGCTTGGATTCAAGGCGAAGAAGCCAAAGGGCTCATTTTATCTGTATGTGAAGATTCCGAAAGGTGTTAAAGGTGGTATTACTTTTGAGACTGCTGAAGATTTTTCACAGTATCTCATTCGTGAACAGTTAATTTCCACAGTGCCTTGGGATGATGCAGGGGCTTTTGTAAGGTTTTCAGTGACGTTCCTTGCCAATGGAGAAGATGAAGAGAAGAAAGTTATTGACGAAATTTATAGACGTTTATCCCAAGTTGAATTTATTTTTTAGTTTGTATTGAGATAACAGTTAATAGGCTGAATGGTTTCATAGTCAGTTTAAAAGAAAAGGGGCTAATCAACAAAACATCGTATAGAATGTTTGGTAGATTAGCCCCTTATAATTGAGTCGCTTTGTACTAATAGGTGTTTAAAAGTACATATTCATGATGTATTCTTCGTTAAATACCATGTTTGTTGATAATTCAATATAATGGCATTTTGAAGCAATGACATCAAATATATCGTCGCTGTTCTGTTCAATCATGTAGTTCACACTGCCGCCTAGTGAGCTGTTTCCAATGACTCGAGTTTTATCTATTAATTCCTTCTGAATGAGACCGATGGTTACAGCATTGGCTACATTGAGATTACTGCCAAAGCCTCCAGCTAATAGCAGTGTATCAATCTGGTCAAAAGTAAGACCTGCTTCTTTAACAAGGACACTGACTCCTGCGGCTACAGCAGATTTGGCAAGCTGTAATTGCCGTATATCTTCTTGATATAGGGCTATTTCTGTATCATGATCTTTATAGATCACGAACTTATCGCTATCGACTAATTTACCTGTTGTATCCAAGTGGTTGTTATTCAGTAATTCCGCAGTGATATCCACAAGGGCTGAACCGCATATGCCTTTGGGGGAGCTATGACCAATCACATCATAAGATAGGGTATCGTTATCAGATGTGATGGAGCATATGGCACCCTCAATGCTGCCCATACCACACTTAATATTTGCGCCTTCAAAAGCAGGACCTGCAGCTGTTGCAGCGCACAGAATCTTATGGTCTGTTTTTAAGGCAATTTCACCGTTGGTACCGATATCAATAAAAAGAACATTACCTTTTTGATGAAGTAAGTCACTGTAATAAAAACCCGATGTAATATCTGAACCAATATAAGCGGATATACCAGGTAATAAGGTGACTTGACAATCAAGGTCTTTATCCTCAAAGAGTTCTTTTGTGTGATATTGTTGTAAGGATAAATCCATGGTTGTAAAAGGGCTTATAGAGAGTTTATAGGGATTAAGACCCATTAATAAATACTGCATGGTGGTATTACCACTGATGGTTATATCAACAATGTCTTCTGATGCTATATGGTGCTTTTCTAATAATGTATGGATACCTGAACTTATTTCTTTACGTATTAATGATGTTTGAATAGACTCTGGGTCTTTGACAGCATAATTGATACGACTGATAACATCTGCACCATAGGGGGCTTGTGGATTAACATGCTTATAGATACCGATCTCTTGATGATGAATCAAATCAATAAGGGTTATCACAACAGTTGTTGTACCAATATCAATACCTACGCCATAAGCACGGATGGTTTCATCATGAACCCTTAAAATGGTTTGATTATCTCGACATAACAGTTGCATATCTTTTTTTAAGTTTTTAATATGAGAAAGATCTTTTAAGCCATGTAATGTGTAGTCATAAGGATGCTGTAAACATGCGTTGATTAATGCTGTTGCACTTTTATTGTTATCAGCACTTTCAGTTATGCCAGGAACGTTTAATAAGGTATATTTGGGTTGAGCTGTAGCGTTGATATGATAATCACTTTGAATCTTGGATGCTGTTTTTTTGGGCTTGATTTCAATGGTGGTATCTTCATATAGGTGGTGAAAACATGCCAGTATAATACCTTGTGCCATGTCTTGATCCGTTAATAATTTTTTCTCCTCATCGGATAAAGGCATAGGTTCACTTAAAAGCTTTACTTTGCATTTTCCACATGATTTTTTTCCACTACAATAAGCATCAATAGGGAACTCATGCGTGCGTAATATGTTCAATAGATTCACACCTTTTTTTACTTGCAGCTCATGCACTTCTTGACCCTGTCTAATGGTTAAGGTGATCTTCCTAAAAGCACAGGTGGTATTGCTGCACTTGCGACAATCATGGTCAATGAGGCTTGGTTCTATATTAGCAGAGGCACCATAGTAAAAGGAGAGGGTTTTTCCAGGGGAAAACATATAGCCAGATGTCAAGTCAATGTCCGTGTTTTCTTCTTCGTTGATAACATCTAAAATATGTTTTTGAAATTTAATATCTATTTCGCATGTACCCGGTTCAACCCTTGATGTGAGATGGATACCTTGACGGGTATATTCTTTTTTAAGCCGGTTATAAAGTGAACTACTGTTGTCGAACAGCATCTGATCGCCAATGGTATTTAACATCATGCCTTTTAAAAAGTCGTTATCAGCAAAGTATTCTTTAACTTTTTCATCTAAATAACAGCCAAGTGAAACGATACAAAAAATAACTTTCTCACATGAACTGTCGATATAGTCTTCATTATCCCGTTCCGTATAGTAGCCTACAGGTGAGATATGCTCCAGCGTTTCCTTTATCACATCATCATAGATTTGGCTATACTCCGAATAATTAGGACTGTCTTCATAGCATTGCATCATATCCATGACTATTTTTTTATTTTGTGTCTTTTCTAATTTTATTTTCATATTATCACCTATGTAATTCTAAAAGCTGATTAGATTATTCTTGTATGATAGAGGGAAAGGGGATACTCCTTCTATCAAGCATACTTTCCTTGTTATTTTATACGATATATGAAGTTTAATCAATATAATCCACATTATTCATGATATAGATTAATATAAACGTATATGTGAAAGGATTGTAAACATGAAAAACATTCACTTTACAATCCTTTAAATATAACAGAAATTCATTGATGCATGATGTTTATTTTAGATAACTTTCCACCACATTAAATAATTCTTCTTTACTTGGTATAATGGATGACCATTTTAATTGCCCATTGATATAAATAGAAGGGAGGTTGGCTACACCCATTTTTTTACATCGTGCAATATTCACTTTTTCTGTGAATTTGTACTCAATAAGGTCAATCTTATCACCAAAATGTTCTTTGGCTACATCAGCAGCAGCCATCATATAAGTACATGCCGCGCAAGATGCTGAATCCAATGTGAATACCTCAATAAATGGTTTTTCTAAATGGTCATAATCAGGTAATTCAACATCAATTTCTTCATCTTTTGCTTCATAGTTTTTAATCATTTCCCTTACGGAATCTGTCTCTCGAATAGTTTGCCCAATGGCAATGGTGTTATCTTTTGGTACAGCATAAGGCATATCACAACCTGGAGAGATAATCAGATTATCATGGGTCAAGTTATCAATCATATCCACCACATACTTCATGTTATCTTGTTGTGTACCATGAAGCATAAGGGTTGTTAATGGAATATTACCACCGATTGTAATATTATATTTATCTGTAATTTCTTTTGCTGCTTGAATATCCACATTTTCATCGATGGATATGGAGTCCGGCTCTGTTTTACACATAACCTCAATTTGTCTTGTAGCATTACCACAAACAAAGAAGGATGATTTTGCGCCTTTCATTTTTATGTAGTCAAATATAGTCGTGAAAGACTCATGACATAAAGATGTAAAATGTTCAGGTGATATTTGAGATACAAGTGGATCAACAACAGCGATGATGTCCATGCCAGCTTCTGTATAGAAATCAATCATTTTTAAAGCAGCTTCTGTACAGAACTCCATGAGCTCTTTTACATAATTCTCATCCAAAATCATGTCCATAAAAAGATTATTACCTCGAAGATGAGAAGCAAGGGTAAAAGGTCCACAGATTAAGCCGTATAGGGCAGTGGTATCACCAACAGATGCTTTCATTCTATTCATAACGTCTAATACGAGAGGTATTCTGCCGCTTTCTTTTGTAGGGAGTTTACATTTACATGGAAGGGTTGCTTCTTCTTCACATGGATGTGTTTTTACAGATGGGGGACAATCGTCTGCCCATACGAGTTCACAACCAAGTATTTCTGCTTCAATTTGTAAATCAAATATAACGGGCATACCATCTGGCTGATATAATTTATGTGCTTCCATTAAAGAGTCATATAATTTATCGGCATCTTTTAGTACTTCTTCTGCGGTATAACCTTTAATGGATCCTGCGTGAACGCCGACAAATGGAACCCAAGGTATACGATCTGTTGATTGATGTTGCATAATCGTGAGTATTCGTTCTTTCCCTGTCATTATTACACCTTTACCTTTCTATTTATGATGTTGCTCAATCATGTATTGACATGAAGTCGGTTTCTAGCTTAGGACTAATTCTTTAGCAACTTCTGCAGCTGAAGCAGCATCCACGGTATAGCGATCAGCACCAATCTCTGCCGCATAATCGTCTGTTACAGGTGCTCCACCAATCATGACTTTAATTTTGTCTCTTAGACCCTTTTCTTCAAGAGCTTCAATGACTAATTTCATATTTGGCATGGTTGTCGTAAGTAGAGCAGACATAGCAATAATATCTGGGTTGTTTTCTTCCACAGCAGCGATGTATTTCTCAGGTGATACGTCAACGCCTAAGTCAATAACCTCAAGACCAGCACCAACCATCATCATTCTTACAAGATTCTTACCAATGTCATGTAAGTCACCTTTTACAGTACCAATGATTACTTTACCAATAGGTTCAACACCTTGTTCTTCTAATAAAGGCTTAATCACATCAAGACCTGCGTTCATGGCTCTTGCTGCAATTAACACTTCTGGAACAAAAACTTCGTTGTTTTTGAATTTTTCTCCGATGATACCCATACCACTAAGTAATCCGTCAAGTATGTCAGATGGTTGTAAACCGTCTGATACAGCTTGCTTTGTTAACGTAACAACTTCAGGCATGTTTCCTTGTTGCAGTTTTTCAGATATTGATTGTAATAATTCATTCATGTAATAGCACTCCCTATCTTTTTTAGTTGTTTTATAGTAATAGATTATAGGATTCTGAGAAATATTTATAGAAAAATCATAGTTAATTTTGTACTATTTTATCTTTTAACAAGATTATTGCTGAATAATTCATGGAAAATTATCCTAAGATGTACTGTGTCATAAAAAAAACAACCTATGTTCCAAGGTTGTTGTTCATGATTTCTTTGGCCATCTCGGCAGCGCTGGCTGCATCGGTGGTATAATAATCTGCTCCAATTGTTCGGGCATAATTGGAAGTGATGGGGGCTCCCCCGATGAGGATTTTAACTTGATCCCTAAGTCCTTCAACTTCTAAGAGTTTAATGGTGTTTTTCATATTCACCATGGTGGTGGTCAGCAGAGCAGACATGGCTAATATATCCGCCTCATGTTCTTTAACTGCATCAACAAATTGCCGCTCTGAGATATCAACACCTAAGTCAATGACTTCAAATCCCATACCTGTAAACATCATCTTGACGAGATTTTTACCAATATCGTGTAAGTCACCTTTGACGGTACCGATGACAACTTTTCCTAAATAGGTTCTTGTGTTAGGGTCTATTAGGGGGCTGATGATATCTAAAGCAATGTTAAAAGCTCTTGATGCAATGAGTACCTCTGGCACATAAATGGCATTTTTCTTGAACTTTTTACCGATGATGTCCATGGCTTCAATGAGTGTATCAAGTATCTTTTTGTAATCATAACCATTATCCAGCGCAGCAATGGTTAATTCACGAACTTTTATGGATTGACCTTCTTGAAGATATTTGGATATTTCGTTTAATGTATTATTCATAGCATCACCTTTTATAATATGGGTCTGTTCCTTTCTTATATTAATTATACATCTTACGGTATTTCCCAGGAGAAATATTTTCAAATGTTTTAAATACTTTTGTATAATAGCTTTGATCGCTAAAACCCATCATAACAGCAATATCACTAATACTATAATTAAGGTCAAGCAAATATTTTTTGCTTTCTTCAATCCTTACCATATTCAGGTATTCAGAAAATTTCATGTTCGTTTCCTTACTAAAAAAACGGCTGAAATAAGTGGGGCTGAGGTTAACATGCTTCGCCACTTCATCCAGAGATATATTCGTATCAAAATGCTGATTAATATACTGTAAAGCTTTTTTAATCACATGGGTACTTTCCACATTGTCTTTGTTTAATTTAAAAGCAAGCTCCGTGAATTTCTCTAAGACCCCAATAATCCACACGCATAGTTCTTCCATACTTTGTGTGCTAAAGGCCGTTTGATAGAACTTAATATTTTGTGCAAATATTTCTTCAAAGTTCCCGCCACCTTCAACAGCCGCTCTGGACATGACAACCACCAACTCAATAATATAAGAAATCACCATATCATTGTTGCCACTGTGTTTAAATAAAATATAGCCAAGGATTTCATTTAAAATGGCTTTTGCACCTTCAAGATCGCCTCTTCTAACTTTACCGCTTAATTCTCGCTCCAATTCAATGGGATATGTTTTTTCTGATATGTTTTCTTCTTCTTTTATTTCTTGGATGTTTTCATTGATTATTTTCTGCTCCATATAGAAATCTTTTTTCTTTTTAAGTTCATATTTCTGATCCCCTACAATATCCTTAGTAAGAATATGGAGGAGATTAGCAATGTAGCGCACTTTTTCTGGTGCAATAATGGGGGTTATCTTATAATAAGATTGCAAGATACCCCTTGCAGATATGGGTATATTATACACCTTGATTAAGTTATCAATCACATAGGGGTCTGTAATATTCATCTGTACAGGACCAGCAACTAAAGCACCACGAAAAACATTACCAATGACAATGGCAGAGGTAATATGTACCAATCCACCAGGACAGAAGAAGATATAGGATTCACCAAGGGACTCTGATTGTTTACTGGCATAAAGATGAGCGCCAGAACAAGGTGAATTATCACCTGTTAACTCCATAAATTTGGTACAATAATTAAAGAGTTCGCCTTCATGAAAAATCATATCGCCTGTATCATTAATGAGCATACAATTAATTTCCGTTATTTTATAGAATAACTCCATATTCTTTTTTATAATATCTAATTCCTCAGATTGAAAAAAATCATGCATGTTCATCACCTATTTATATGTATGCATTTAGTAGTTATATCTATATTATCATACTTCTAAAATTATTAGTTGTATTATTTTTTCTTTTTTTGGATTATTTTGCTCAAACAAATCATAATCACCAAATGAATCTCCCAAGAGAGGGTTGTTTTTGTTAAAATGCCATTCTTGCCCAACCACGACCATTCTTTTTATCTGGAATGTTCAATATTTCTTTAGCAGTTTTTACATAATAGCGATAAGATTCAAGAGGGACACCGTTAGGAATACGATGATCTATGCCAAAAACAGTACCACCTTTTTGCATACAGGGTTGTAATTTATATTCCAGTTCTTGACGTATAGCGTGTTTGTTCTTAAATAGAACAAATTTATCAATACCGCCTTTGAAGGCTAGTCGATTACCATATTTTGAACGGAGTTCTACCATATCCATACCGGCAGCAGGTTCTATAGGGTATAGGATATTGACACCTGCATCTAATAAGGGGTCGATAATAGCATTCATGTTACCATCACTGTCTAGACTGAATAACCGTGTACCTTTTGAGGAGACCACATCCCAAGCCTTGGCATAATAAGGTTTAATGAATTCATGGACAATGCCTGGTCCAACAAGAGGTCCTGATTTACCAGCCATGTCTTCATGGGCACATAAATTATCAATGACAAGATGGTCACTGATTCTGTCCAAAACTTTTATGGTTGTATCCATCAGTGTATCCATCATGTCTTGCATTAACTCTTTTTGGTCGTAATAACAAAAACAAATGGCTTCTTCACCCATTAACTGTCTGGGTAAGTCAAAACCGCCTTGAATACCGGCTGTAATAAGTGCGCCATGCTTTTGCTCATGCTTGGCTTTTTCTACTTGCTTCCAATTAATCCTATCCTCAGAGAAGGTAAACCAATGTTTTATTTTCAACCAGCTATCCATATCTGTAACCGGATGATTGAGAGGAAGTGGTATGGTAGCAGAATTCTTTATTAATTTGGTTTTTCTTCCAAATTCATCAATACTAATGGTATATGTATCAGTATCTTCAATGATGGATGGTTTAATACCACTTAGCACATTAAAATTGCCGCCACAATCCACTTGATGCACATAATCAAAATCAAAGCCAGTAAGCGTCAGTTCTTCGTGGGTTGCTCCTTGCTTTAACCATTCATCTTCTAAGCCAACCAAAGGTCCAAATAATTCCACAAACATTTGCCTTGGAACATCCCCAAAGGTCATCAATTCAATATAAGCATCTCTTGTCCATTTCATATAAGTATCCTCCTTATTTATGCCATGGAAAATTCTGTTTCTTAAACTTTCCATCTGCACAGTAATTTTCGCCTAACAGGTCAACGAATTTACTATTTTATGGGTAGTATACACAAATAAACACGTAAAATAAATGGGTATTTCCTTGACACATGTATTATTCTGATATATATATGAAGAGGAAAGGATTGATGTGCTATGATAAGTCATATAAACCATCATATATCTGCGTATATACGATATAGTGTTTACCGTGAATGTCCAACAGAACCATGGGCTATAAAAAAACGTACCATACCTGATCATGAATTGGTCTATGTTACGGGAGGTAAGGGCGAAGTGATGATGAATGGGGAGGTCTATAAGGCTATGGATAAGGCGTTATTTTATTTTCATCCCTGTATGGAACACGCCATAAAGAGTGACCCTCAGAATCCTCTACGCTTTTATGCCATTCATTTTAGTTATACGTACCTTGACTATGTCAATGATCATTGGGAAGTGATAGGCAGTGATAAGCTGCCCCTGCCGTATCATAGTTTACTGCCCAATAAACAGATGATAATCAACTACTTCTGCCAGATCCATGCAATCTATCAACAAAAGGATATGTTTCACAAAGTCCACTATAATGGTTTGTTTAGTGTCTTGTTGGCTACCATTTATCAAGTGCTCTTTGAAAATGCCTATCATTTTGGCAAAGGCAAAAAAATGGACGCCATCATGGGCTATATTCAGGACAATATTCAAGAAAAATTAACCACACGTGAGCTAGCTTCAACATTCAAGGTATCACCAGATTATTTATCCACTTTATTTAAAAAGACCACAGGTGAAACGTTGATGAATTATATTAACCGTTCCAAAATAAATCGCGCAAAGGAAATGATTCTTCAACAGCAATTAAAAATGAAAGATATCGCTGAAAAGCTTCATTTTTGTGACCCTTATTATTTCAGTAAAACCTTCAAACGTTTTGAAGGGATTAGTCCAAGTGCATACATGGCAAAAGTTTCTTTATTTGAAGAGGGCACTAAACACATATAAGGTTTAATGCCTATCTTTGTATTTGGATGGATAGTAACCTGTTTTTTTCTTGAAAACTTTTGAAAAATACAACGGGTCTGTATACCCCACAAGTTTAGCTACATCTTTTGCCAGCAAGTTAGCATCCGATAAGAGGAGTTCTTTTGCCTTTTCAACACGTTTATTAATAATGTATTCTGAAAGGGTTGTGTTGGTAAAGGATTTGAAGATTGTACTGATATAGGATGGTACCAGCCCGAATTTTTCAGAAAGTATTTGATTGCTTATTTGATCGGCTAAATGCTTTTCAATGTATAATTGAATGTCTTTCACAAGAATCTTTTTATCGGAAGAATAAAGGGTTGTTTTGTTATAAGCGCTACAAATAAGGACATCCATATTTTTGGTTAAAGAGTTATAGTTAAATGAATTGACGATGACTTCATTTAAGACGGTTTCGATGTTTAGCTTACTATGGTCAGAAGATGCATGAATGAGATAGAGAATTTTCCTTAATTCATTCTGCATTTCTTGTTGCGTAATTTGTTTGTCTTTGAATGTGGCTATAATATGATGAACAGCTTTTCTTGTTTTAGTCACATCATTGTAATCCAGTACAATGCGTAATTTCTGCTCATCAAATAGAGGCAATGGGGCAGGAGTTTCCGTATTTGGATTATAGTGCATAATGGAAGAGTTTCCAAAAATCATATGCTGACACATAAAGTTTCTTAAGGTATTCTGGGTAGCATAGATTTGGGAATAGTTATCAATCTGTTTGCTTATCGCCATTGTAATGGGTATTTCTTGCTGGGTAAGGACGTTAAAGATGCTTTTTGATAAGCTGTTGCATGTGGTGGCATTACCTGCAATAATCATGATTTGTTCAGCAGGGGTTATACCATTAATCACCCAAGTAAAATTATCGTCTATCATATGATGGAGTATGGACTCAAGATGATACTTATGCCATAAACTGCTGCCTGGTGTCATGGAATCAAAACCAGTTATAGGAAAAGAGCCTGCACACAATAAAAGCATAAAACATTTTTCAGCCAGTGCTTCATTCATATGGTTCATATACCCATTGGTATGTAATGAAGAAAACATTTTTTCTCGCTTTTTTTCTTTGTTTTGTGCACAGATATACTGATCAATTGACACGAGTATTTTTTTTAACTGTTGTTTATCAATGGGTTTTACTAAGTAGTCATAGACTTTGTACTTAAGGGCTTTTTTGGCATAGTCAAACTCTTGGTAACCGGATAATATAATGGATACCGTATCTAAGTTGTTTTTTGCGATATAATCAAGGACATAGAAGCCATCTTTGATGGGCATATTAATATCTGTAATGACTAAATCATAGGTATTTTCTTTTAATAGGTCTACAGCATCTTGTCCATTTAATGCTGTTGCAGCAACGGTAAAATCTAAGTCTGCTTGTTGAACAGCGTTACAGATACCTCTTAGTATAGGGGGTTCATCTTCAACAATGAGTACGTTATACATGTAATTTTCCTCCAATCGTCATTTTTGTTTGTTCCTTTTCAGATGTGATGTTAAAAAGCATGTCATCACCGTACAAGATTTTGAGTCTGACATAGATATTGGATAAACATAACCCTCCAATATTCAGGTCCTCCAGTAGCACAGAGGTTTGGTCGATATTAAATTCTGAAATAAATGTATTTAATGATGCCAGGGAATCCTTATCAAACCCTGTCCCATTATCCACCACTTCAATGACCCATTTATCTTCAGCAGTAAACATATGAATGCCAATATGCCAAGGGGGTCTTTTATTCTTGAAACCATGAGCAAAACAATTTTCTGTTAAAGGCTGTATGATGAGTTTGGGTACAACAATATCCTTATACTGTTCATCCATGGTCACATCAAATGTAAAGAGATTTTCATACCGGACTTTCATCAACTCCAGATAATTGATGGTGTGATGTATCTCCTCATGAATGGTACTATGGGATATGTTATAGGAGGTTGAAAATCTTAACATACTGGATAGCTTATTACATATTTTAGTAATTTCCATCACATCATGTTCTTCGGCGATGATGCTGATGACCGTTAATATATTATGATAAAAGTGAGGGTCCATTTGGGATTGTAGAGCATACAAATGGGATTTTAATTCACTGGTGTGAGCTTTAACCCGTTCATCAATGGATTCCTTTAATTTTTCACACATTTTATTAAAAGCGATATTCAATTTATTAAGTTCGTTATACCCTTCATCATGCTCAATATGAATGGATAGGTTATTTAAGTTCACTTCATTAATGGATTGCCGCAGATCCCGAAGGGGTGTCGTTAGTTTCCGAATAATGAGAAACTGGGTGGCTGTAACAAAGACTATAATAAGTACTGCCGTCAATAGAATGAGCGTTCTGAATTTGACTAAAGAAGCAATGACCTCATTAGAAGGCTGTATTAAGACAACTAAACCCTCCATTTCAGTGACGTTGGAATAAGCACCTAAATATTGAGATGACGGATAGGAAGAAGCAGGTGTATTGGCTTGACTCTTTGCATAAGCCTTCTCTAACATATCTCTCAATGCATCAGACATTTCGTCTTGTTCGGAGTTACCTGGATAAATAATGCTTCCAGTATCATCTAGAACATACCCATTAATGGAAGCAGGTAGAAAACCAAACATCTCAGTAATGCGTGTTATGGGCTGCTGCACTTCCACATAGCCATAAGTAGGTGTGCCAAAAAGTGTAAAGTTAATAATTTGCCTCACAATAGAAAATAGAGGGCTATCGTCATAATTATAACCTTTTACGCTAAAAGGGTCTTCTCGGGGAGGGATAAACAAACTATAGGAACCGTTACGAAATTGTTCTTGTATGGCTAAAAACCCATCACCAGAAAAAAAGGCATCAATATGGTCTTGGTTAGCAGCTAAATGACCACTATAAAAAAAATCATTGTAGTCATTATATAAGCAGATCCGACCTAAAAAGTTCTTTTTTGAATTATAAGACGTCACCAGTGACGTTAAACGTTTTGTTATATGGGGTTCTCTTGCAAAATAATTGGATGATGGATTTTTTGGCATATCGTTAAAAAGTTGAATGATGGAAGGGTTAGAAGCCAATTGCAATGCTGTTCGATCCATGCTATAAACCATGTCATTTAACTGATCGGATACTTTAGAAGCATAAACATTAAGGTTCTTTTGGGCTTTGTCTAATTCAACTTGGACAACAAATGAATAGAAGTATGTGGTAAAGAATATCATAATGATAAAAATCATGATGACATTAGATAAAAAAACCTTTGTTTGAAATTTTATTTTCTTAAACACATGGATCATGGTCATCACCCTTTGCTGAATAAGGTATATTCATCATAAAGTATATTGTGATTAAAAACAAGTGAAAGTCTAGATATATTAAGGATTCCATAAAACATTTAAAAAAATTCCATGTTGCATTTTTGAATAGTCCATTTCCTAATGATCAGAGATAAAGTAAAATAACATTACAAAAAAGAGGAGGTAGCGTTATGAAGAAGAGTAGATTTAAGGTCTTATCGATCATCGTGGTTGTATTCATGTTAGCAACAACATTAATGGGATGTTCAAAAGATACGACTGATTCTAATGACAATCAAAGTGGGGGTAACACGCCTAATGTGGACAATAACAAACCCGTAACGGTTACAGCCATGATCATGCAGTCAAGATACACAGAAGGACTTAAAAACATGATTCAAAAACTTAAGGATGAGGAAAATATCACTTTAGAGGCTCAGATCATTCCAGATGATCAATACGATAATTTAATGACGTTGAAATTAGCTACAGGAGAGGCACCAGACATCATTGATTATAATGTGCCTGCTATCTATGGTGTTGTTGATGCAGAAAAAAATCTAGAGGATTTAAGCAATGAACCATGGGTTGCCAAGCTAAAAAATGATAGTAATGTACGATTTAATGATAAGATATATGCATTTCCATTTTCTGAATTAACAGGATTCCAAGGCATCATTTATAACACGGAAGTATTTGAAAAAAATAATATAGAAGTGCCAAAGACGTGGGATGATGTATTAGCTGCATGTGAAATCTTAAAAGAAAAAGGTATTACACCATTTTTCTCACCAAAGGATTCATGGGTGCCTCAAATATGGATGACAGCAGGTTATTCGAAAGCATTAGGGCAAGACAAAGTAGAAGAATTTGCAGAACAATTATTAACCAATCAGACCAAATTCACAGACCATCCAGAGCTGGCTCAAGTTATCGATACATACATCGAAGTGTTTGATAAAGGTTATGTGAACGAAGATTATCTATCTGCAAGTTTAGATAAAGGATTGGATCAATTAGCGAAGGGCGAAGTAGCTATGCTCTACGGCAGTAATGGTGTTGCCAACTCCATTGTTGAAGCTTTTCCAGATGCAAAAATTAACATGTGTAATCCCAAAATGCCTTATCAAACAGAAGATTTAGTCAGTGTGGCTGCTTATTCTGTTGGTTTAGTGATTAACAAAAATGCAAAAGAAATGGACGCAGCGAAAAAGATCTTAGAACTATGGTCCACACCCGCATATGAAAATCTTTATTTTGAAACAAAGCCAGGTTTCCCAGCATTTAAAGATGTAGATGGTGGAGAATTATATGCCTTTATGTTAGATATTCAAAGAGATTATATTGAAACAGGTAAAACAGTACCAGAGATGAATCAGCTCTTAACACCTATTCAACCATTATACAGATCCACTCTATGGGTATATTACTTAGATGCTCCTGGAAAAGGAATGAATGGTGCAGAGTTACTTGAAAAATTTCAAGCAGATGTTGAAAAGTTGATGAAAGAAAAACAAGCACCAGGTTTCTAAGAATCCTTGAAATAGATATGGTTTGTTCTCTTTATGGTGACGGGTTACCATAGAGAGGTACAAACCATTTCAATGTCAGCAAAATGTGGAGGGAAATTTAATGAAAAAAGATATTAGCAAGAGATTTTATCCAATGTGGCTTGTTTCACCAGCTGTTGTCATATATGCGTTGTTTTTTATCGTTCCAGTTATTTTATCACTATTTCTCTCATTTACAGACTGGAACTTACATCGGATTATGTCGCCCAGCTTTGTTGGGTTTAAAAATTTCATCATACTATTTAAAGACGGCATCTTTGTTAAGGCCATATTCAACACACTCTTATTTGCATCTACAACAACTGTTTTAAAAACAGTTTTTGGATTACTTCTTGCTTTAGCACTGATTAAGAAATTTAGAGGCAACAGTATTTTAAGGACCCTTTATTATCTACCATGTGTACTCAGTACAGTGGTTATCGGTGTTCTATTTACAGCAATATTGGATACGGATGGTTTAATGAATAACCTTCTTGGAGCCATCGGATTAGAACAAGTGGCCACCAACTGGTTGGGCAGTTATGGTACGGCAATCACGTCGGTCATCTTAATTGAATCATGGATATGGGCTGGTTTTTGTATGTTTATTTTTATTTCTGGATTACAAGCCATTCCAAAAGATTATTATGAATGTGCGGATATTGAAGGTTGCAGCAAATTCCAGCAGTTCTTTAAAATAACCTTACCGTTGCTGGTGCCTTCTTTTACTGTGGTTATTACCCTGAATATATCCGGTGCACTGAAAGTTTTTGACCTCATTTATGTCTTAACCAATGGAGGTCCTGGCTTTGATACACAAGTATTGAATACGTATACGTATCGAGCATTTGGATTAGGCTTACTTGGGGAATCAGCTGCATCTGCCATCATCTTATCCATCATCGTCGTTGCCATTTCATTTATTCTAAACTTAAAACTCAAGTCCAAGGAGGTTGAAATGTAATGAATAAAAAATTAGTCAATAAAATCGTACTCATTGTCATCTTAGCGCTGGTATCTTTAGTCTATATTATTCCAATTTTATTGATGGTTTTAGGCTCTTTTAAGACCCAAGGAGAAGCACTGCTTTTTGATTTGAGTTTACCTAAGGAATGGTTGATTTCCAACTATGCATATGTTTTTAAAACAGGAAACATACTAAGAGGTTATATTAACAGTATTATCACAACAGGGGGTGCCGTGATTATCACGTTAATCGTTGGTTCTTTTGCAGGGATTATCATTTCACGAAGGAAAGACTGGAAGGGTAATGCCCTCTATTATTTCTTTGTTTTCGGTCTGACCATGACCTTGCAAACGGTAACCACCTTTGCCTTGTTAAAAGTACTGAAATTATATGGGACGTATATCGGCGTTATTCTCATTTTTGTGGCAGTCAGGTTACCCTTTACCATTATGACATTTGCCAGTTTTGTAAAAGGGGTACCTAAGGAAATTGATGAAGCAGCTATTGTGGATGGTTGTGGACCCATTCGCTTAGTCATTCATATTTTACTACCAATTCTTAAACCGATTATGATTACAAACCTCATAATCACCACCATTAGTGTTTGGAATAACTTTATTATACCACTTTATTATTTTGGAACGTCAAGTAAGTGGACAGTACCGTTAACGGTTTATGGGTTCTTTGGTATGTACTCACGTAATTGGCATTATGTCTTTGCGGCTCTTGTTCTAACGGTTATTCCCATTGTAACCTTATACCTATTACTGCAAAAGCATATTGTAGAAGGGATGACATCTGGAGCAGTTAAGGGTTAAAGATAAGGTTAGATTAATCTATATTAATTGGTAGATTTATGCTAGGTATTTTTCTTAGGTATGGAGAAAAATAGGTAGCATTTTCTATACCAGTGGTTTTTATGGGGGAGGTTAGTTAGTATTATGGTATGTTATGTGCAAGACGCCGTAGGGGGTTAGGTATACCATTGTAGCTTCTGTTAAATAATGAAAGAAATACTAAGCTCATGACATGAAAAATTGCTAAAACTTAAGAACTCGCAAGCTCAGACACTTAAGTTTCTTAACGCAATTTATCATGCCATTCACTAAGTATTTCTATTTCATTTTTTAAATGAAGCTACAATGGTATACCTAACCCCCTACTGGTGTCGTGAATTGAACGGGAGTTTAGGGCTAAGGGTTTAACTTGGGCTGTTCCACCCCCAACTGGTATCGTGAATCGACCAGGGTTTTAGTGCTAAGGGGTTACTACCGCTATACCCAACCCTTGCTAATAGCCTAGTAGATATAGGGTTAGATAGAAATGCGTGACTTTTAAAGAATGAAGAAGAAACGCTTAATGAATCCTTAGATAACGACCGTTAAGAAACTTAAGTGTCTGAGCTTGCGAGTTCTTAAGTTTTAGGTCGTTATCTAAGGATGAGTTTAGCATTTCTTTCATTCTTTAACAGGAACGCATTTCTATCTAACCCTATATCTACGGAAACTCAATAAGTGCACCAAAAACCATATACCAAATTTTAAGCAAGCACGCTAAGCCTATTCCACCACAATAAATGCACAAAATATTTTCATCACCCATCAATCACTAAAATTAAGCATGCATATTTATACATCCAAAGTAGTAAAAACACTTCGACACCCCATAAAATCAACAACTACAACCTTTCATAAAATTACAAAAAAGTGTGCCATTAAAGCTTGTCTAAGAGCCTATTCATTAAGTATGTAGACATTATTTTACATCACTCAAAACAGAAAAGTGTTGCCAGAATATTATTTTTATACTATATTTATTAAAAGGATAAAATAGATTAAAGATAATTTAAGAGCAAAAAATAAAATAGAAAAAAGAGATAATTATGTGAAAAGGAGGCAATGCGATGTTGGAAGCTACGAACAGCAAATATACCAAAGATGATATAATCCGAATCGTGAGTGAAGAAGATGTAAAATTTATACGTCTACAATTCGTCGACATACTTGGAACCTTAAAAAATGTTGCTATTACAGATGAACAGCTTGAAAGGGCTCTAAATGATGAAATATTGATTGATGGTTCATCCATAGAAGGTTTTGCTCGAATGGAAGAATCGGATATGTATCTTAGACCTGACTTAGATACATTTGAGATATTTCCATGGCGCCCTCATCAAGGTAAGGTGGCTCGCATGATATGCGATATTTACCATTTAGATGGTAAGCCTTTTCAAGGTGACCCTCGTTACGTGTTAAAAAAAGTGATTAGTGAAGCAGCAGACATGGGCTACAATTTTAACATGGGTCCAGAGTTTGAATTCTTTTTATTCCATATGGATGAAAACGGTGAGCCCACTACCATTACCCATGATAATGCAGGTTATTTTGATTTAGGACCCATTGATCTAGGGGAGAACGTAAGGCGTGATATTGTTCTCACACTTGAAGAAATGGGATTTGATATTCAAACATCTCACCATGAGGTAGCACCAGGACAACATGAAATTGATTTTAAATACAGTGATGCATTAACCTCAGCAGATAACATTGTGACGTTTAAATTAGTGGTAAAGGTCATTGCACGAAAACATGGTTTGCATGCTACTTTTATGCCGAAGCCTATAGAAGGTGTGAGTGGATCGGGTATGCATAGTAACCTGCTCATGTATGATCGTCAAGGCAATAATATTTTTTATGACCCTGATGACGAATTACAGTTATCAAAAGAGGCTTACTATTTTATTGGTGGCTTACTGAGGCATGCAAAAGCATTGACGGCAGTGACAAATCCAACGGTTAATTCTTATAAACGATTGGTATCAGGGTTCGAAGCCCCAGTGCGTATTGGATGGTCAACCATCAATGCCAGTCCTTTCATTCGCGTACCAAGTGTGCGTAAAAAAGATCCTATTATTGAACTTAGAAGTCCCGACCCATCCTGTAATCCTTACTTAGCTATAGCAGCTATGTTAAAGGCAGGACTTGATGGTATAAAACGTAAGATTGATCCGCCTAAGATGATGGAGAAGAAGGAATTAAAATCAGCTCTCCATACATTAGATGTTGAATCCGTTATACCTAGTAGCCTTAAGGAAGCGCTTATTGAACTATCAAAAGATGAAGTCATAAAAGAAGCTTTGGGTGATGTATATCGTCGATATACGAAAGCAAAAAGTATGGAATGGGATGAATATATTTCAGTGGTTCATCCTTGGGAAGTTAAAAAATACATTGCAAGATATTAGTCGTTAGCTTAAGAGTTAGATTAAAGGGTGTTGCTTATGGGTGCGAGAATCGTCGTTGGGTCATCAAAACAGAATATCGTGAAGCAGTTGTCACACTTTCTTAAGGAAAAGGGATATAATGTAATAGGTGAAACAACCGATGGTTATGATTTTTTGAGGAAAGTCCATGACATGTATCCTGATTTATGTATCTTGGATTTTAACATGAAAGGATTAAATGGTCATGAGGTCAGTGAAGTGATTATTTCAGATAATCTATGTCCTGTTATTACCATGGTGACATCTGCTGAACAGCATTATTTCTTGAATTTAAGTCAAGAGGCAGGTTTTACATTACTAGTCAAACCCCTTAATCGAATGGTTTTATTGAGTACCATTGATATCATGGTTAAAACGTCTCGAAATATTCAACATTTACAAAAAGAAGTGAAACATCTCAAGAAGAAGCAAGATAGTAAAACCATCCTTGATCATGCCAAGCAGCTGTTGATGAAACAGTTGCATTTGACAGAAGGTGAAGCCCATAAACGCATATTGAGAGAAAGTATGAATAGAGGCTTTTCAAAAGAAATGATAGCAAAAGAGATTATCCAAAAATACAGCTGAAGGCAGAAGATTCTGAATGATAATGGTCTAGTATTTTTCACTTGCATAAGTGTAAAATCTGTGGTATATTGTATAATATCATTTGGACAATGGCGTCCATGATAAGTATAAACTTTTAAAGAGCAATGGCGTTCTTAGGGAGTTCCCTTAGTACGCTTTTTTATTACCTAAATCATTTATCACTTTGCACTGGTAAAGTATTGCGAGCATAAAGTGAGATACATATAAAGATAAGAGCGACGGGTTCGCATCTTCCAATAAGGAAGGATAAAGTGCTATAAGATGAAAGTCAGATAAGTGCTATTAAGTATAATTGTTGAATAGGAGGATATGAATGATGAAAAGTATTACAGAAATATTTGGAAAGAATGTTTTTAGCGACTGTGTGATGAAAGAAAGATTACCAAAGGAAACGTATAAATCCTTAAAAAGGACAACAGAACTTGGTGAACCATTAAAAAAAGAAACGGCAGAAGTGATTGCTAATGCCATGAAAGATTGGGCCATTGAAAAGGGAGCAACACACTTTACCCATTGGTTCCAGCCTATGACAGGTAAAACAGCAGAAAAACATGATGCGTTTATTTCATTAACATCTGATGGAAGAGCAACCATGGAATTCTCCGGTAAAGAGTTAATTCAAGGTGAGCCAGATGCTTCTTCATTTCCAAATGGTGGTCTTAGAGCAACATTTGAAGCACGAGGCTATACAGCTTGGGACCCAACATCACCTGCATTTCTAAAAGAAGATTCAGCAGGGGTCACATTATGTATACCTACAGCTTTTTATTCTTATACAGGCGAAGCATTGGATAAGAAGACACCATTACTTCGTTCCATGGAAGCTATTTCAAAGCAAGCCTTAAGAGTTCTTCGTTTATTTGGAAATACGACTTCTCAAAAAGTGCTGACCACTGTTGGTGCAGAGCAGGAATATTTCCTAGTGGATAAGAAATACTATCAGTCCCGTAAAGATTTAATCTTCACAGGTAGAACATTATTCGGAGCGTTACCACCTAAAGGTCAAGAATTAGATGATCACTACTTTGGTAGTATAAAAGAAAGAATTGCTAAATTTATGCGTGAGTTAGATGTAGAGTTATGGAAATTAGGTGTTTCAGCTAAGACAAAACATAATGAAGTTGCACCAGCACAGCATGAGGTAGCACCCATCTTCTCTACAACGAATATTGCAACAGATCATAACCAATTAATGATGGAAGTTATACAGAAGATAGCCATGCGTCACGACTTAGTATGTCTCCTTCACGAAAAGCCTTTTGCCGGTGTCAACGGTTCAGGAAAACATAATAACTGGTCAATCGCAACAGATGATGGTATTAACCTGCTTAACCCAGGTAAAACACCTCATGAAAATGCACAGTTTTTATTATTCTTAGCGGTGATCGTTGCAGCAGTTGATGAGTATGCACCATTACTACGTTTATCAGCAGCTAATCCAGGTAACGACCATCGATTAGGAGCAAATGAAGCACCACCTGCCATTATATCTGTTTTCTTAGGTGACCAGTTAATGGACATATTTGAGCAAATTGAAGCTGGTGACTTAAACGGGTCGAAGGACGCAGGGGTAATTAAAGTAGGGGTATCCACCTTACCAACATTGCCAAAAGATGCAACGGATCGTAATAGAACATCACCATTTGCTTTTACTGGTAACCGTTTTGAGTTCCGTATGTGTCCATCATCTGCATCCATTGCAGGACCAAACATTGTGCTGAATACCATCGTTGCTGAATATTTGAACCGTGTTGCTGATGAGTTAGAAAAAGCAGATGATTTCCAAGAAGCACTTAAAAAAATACTTGCTCAATTAATCAAAGATCATAAAAAAGTAGTTTTCAATGGTGATGGTTACTCCGATGAGTGGGTACAAGAAGCGGCAAGGAGAGGCTTACCTAACTTAGCTTCTACAGTTGAGGCTTATGCTCATTTTGACCGCCCTGAATCTGTTGAAGTATTTGAAAAACATGGTGTATTTACAGGTTGTGAGATTACGTCTCGTAAAGAGATTGTGTATGAAGAATATGCAAAAGTAATTAATATAGAAGGTTTGACCATGTCACAGATGGCAAAACAAGAAATTATGCCAGCATGTATTGAGTATATGACCAGCGTAGCAGAATCCATTAGTAAGGTAAAAGCTGTTTGCCCTACAGTCGATTTTTCTGTACAAGAAGAGATTGTATCCAATATCTCAAGATTATTATTTGATGTACGCGTGAAGGTTGCAGCTCTTGATCAAACCATTGAAGAAGCCAAAGAAATTGAGGATATTGAAGAACAAGCATTTGCTTATCGTCAAAAGGTCTTCTTCGCTATGGAAGCTCTTAGGAAGCCTTGTGATGAACTTGAAAGAATCGTGGCAAAAGATAAATGGCCATTCCCAACATACGACGAATTATTATTTAGAGTGTAATATGATGAAAAGAGCCCTTCAATCATGATTGAAGGGTTTTGTTTTTTGTCATTTAAAAACCATGGGTATTGTATGATTTTAGAATGTATTTGTTTATCTTCATGAGTTCTGTTATAATATTTAGATATATTCAATTCGTTATGTTGACGTTGATAAGAAGATTTTAGAAAGGTCTTATGAGGTGAAAAGATGATTGTTACAATAGCACTTAATCCATCAGTTAATAAACTGGCTGTTATTGATGGACTTGAAGTGAATGGTATTAATACGGTACAGGATTACCGTATGTGTCTTGGTGCAAGCACCATCTATACGGCTTATATTATCAAATTGCTCCAAGGTGAACCTCATGTAATAGGATTTCTAGGTGGTATTGGAGGCAGATATATTAAGCACTTTATGGACAAGAACCGTATTAAATCTGATTTGGTGTTTAATTTGGCAGAAAGCAAGTCCATCTACCGCATTGTGGACTCTATCCATGGCACAGAGACGACCTTGTTGGATAATGGGATGGTCGTTGATGAGCTGAATATTAAGAATCTAAAACACAAATTGCAAAACCACATCCATGATGCAAAAGTAATGGTTATCGGTGGTGATTTGCCTTCTGGGGCTGAATTTAGTCTTATTGAAGAAAGTGTTGCCATGGCTAATAAAAAGGGGCTTAAAATCATATGTTCCCTTAAAGGTGAAGAGTTGAGAAAAGCTTTGGAGTTGAGCCCATATGGGGTGAAAGTTAATAAAGATACAGTTATGGATTTGGTGCAGTTAGACCCAATCAATGACGATACGAAGTATATCATTAGGTCATTGCATGAAGTACTAATTAAACATAAAATTCATTATCTGGTTTATGATGCTGGCGATGAAGGTATTTACATGCTCTCTAAAAATAAAATCTGTCACGTGGATATACGAGGATTTATGGAAATTCTAGATGGTATTGGCAGCAGTGATGCTCTTGTTGGAGCATTTGCCATAGCTGTTGAACGAAAATATGAGCAAGAGAAGATGGCAAAACTCATGTTAGCCACCAGTTTAGCAGTCAAAAATTCCAAATATCCGGTCATTTGTCATAGAAAAGACATTGATTGCTACTACAATAAAGTGAAAGTAACTGAGATTATGAACAAAAAGCAAGGATTCATCGAATAAATTGCAAAAAAAAATATCGCAGTAATATCATTGATATGACGGTATTATACAGAGATGGTTAGGAGATATGCGGTCTTTCGTCGAAAGAAGTGTTTTATATTAAGATTATGCGATATATTTATATAGATAAAACCATGCATGTTATATATAATAATGTTGAGGCATGAAACTACAATATGTATTGTGATAAAAAAATAGAACTACAATATATTGTGCTTTTTGAATTATTGGGAAGATTATTCTTATATGCTAGGGGATAATTTGAACATGTCCATCATATTATGCAGAAAGCGGGGATGGTTTTATGAAGAAGTTGCTAAAAGGCACTAGACAAGTGATCACAGAGGACAACCATTATTTAAACCTTGAGTATTACTTAGTAGAAACCAATTATGTTGAACAGGGCACATCTAATACCGCATATGGCATTGAGATTATGAAGGAATTTAACGGAGAGGTAGAGACTGATATTGTTCAAAAAATAACAAGCCATAAAGATGAAGCTATGCAAATCATGGACAAATTAATCGCAAATACGGTTACACCAATGAGTATGGTAATAGCTATTGATGAATTATGCTCGCTGAAAATATGAGAATATGTAAAAGTAGAATAACGAAAATTAAAGAAATAATGCAAGTTCTATAAAATGACTTGCATTATTTCTTTGTTTTATATGAAAGTTATTGATTTTAGCATATGAAATCATCCTTGTTTAATGGTAGTTTTCTTATGAGCAGCTTGTATTTCATACATAAAACCCTTACAATGGTGATAGGTTGAATGAATGTTTATCATGTAGGAGGATATTTTATGAAACGAGCAAGGATTGTAATCAGTACGGGTCTGGACCCATGGAGAAATCTATCCATAGAAGAGTATCTCGTACGTCAGCTTGAAAAAGGGGTTGTAACGCTCTTCTTATGGAAAAATGATAAAACCGTTGTTATTGGGAAACATCAAAATCCTTGGCGAGAGTGCAACATGTCCTTATTAGAGAAGGAGCATGTCACGTTAGCTAGACGAATGACAGGTGGAGGAGCTGTGTACCATGGACTTGGTAATATCAACTTTTCATTTGTTATGCCAAAGGAAGATTATGATGTGAAACGCCAAATGGAAGTCATATTAAACATGTGTAAGAAACTTGGCATAGAAGGTCAATTATCAGGACGTAATGATATAACGGTAGACGGAAAGAAATTCTCTGGTAATGCCTTTTATCATGGATCAGATGTCTCCTTGCATCATGGTACCTTACTGGTTAATGAAAATATGACGAACTTAGGTAAATATTTAACGGCATCCAAGGCTAAAATGCGCTCAAAAGGCGTTGAATCGGTCAAATCCCGTGTTACTAATTTAAGTAACTATTATGAAGGGTTAGACACGGATATCATCACTCAGAAGTGTATAGAGAGCTTCCAGGAAGCTTATAGCCAGAATAGTATGGAGATACCCATTGAGATAGACCCTGTATGGTTTCACAAGGAAGCCATCAACAAGCTTTACGAAAAGAACGCATCATGGGATTGGCGTTTTGGCAAGGGTGCTAAATTTGATATTTTACATGAAATACGCTTTCCTTGGGGTGAGGTTCAGTTACACTTCAATGTTAAAAATGCCATGATTAAAGATGTAGCCATCTACTCAGATGCTCTTGATCAAGAATTTATTGAAGAATTACCAGTATTTTTTGTGGATAAAAAATATGAAGCCAAAAGTCTTGCAAATCATTTAAAAGAATCCATTATCAAAGGTAGACAGAAAGAGATGATGGATGATTTAGCCATGTGGATACTTGAATTAGGATTCTAATGGACAGATAGATAGGGGTTATGTCATATGGTAGAAAAATATACCACCATATATGAAGATCACGAAGCAGAAATTGTGGAGAAAAAATCGCGTTTTATAGCAGTTATCAAGCATGTGGAAACGGAAGAGGAGGTCAAATCGGTTCTGGATGCCTTTCGAAAGAAGTATTGGGATGCCAATCATCATGTCTTTGCTTATACCATTGGTTTAAAACAGCCATACGAGCGCTGTAGTGATGATGGTGAGCCTAGTGGTACAGCAGGTATGCCCGTACTTGAAGTCATTCGAGGTCATGCACTTCGTAATGTGATGGTCATGGTTACACGGTACTTTGGCGGTACGTTACTAGGTACCGGAGGTCTTGTCCGTGCTTATGGCGGCAGTACAAAAGAAGCCATTGCTACAGCTGCTATCGTTGAAAATATACTGTATTATTGCATGGACATAAAAGTAGATTATACGTTAAGCGGCAAAGTCCAATATGAACTGCTTCAAGAGGATTATACCATCCATCATACAGCGTATCTTGACCAAGTTGTCTACAAAGTATTGGTGGACTATCCACGTCATGAAGCATTTGTTAAGAAAATGATGGATTTGACCAGTGGGGTAGTTGAGATTGTGGACCATGGGCTGTGTTATGGTGAACATGGTGACGGTGAAATCACCCTACATGACATATAAAATCACCTAAAAGAAGGCAGTCTCATCAACAGGTGATGAGACTGCCTTTTAGAAGTGTACTATTCAACAACAGATTGAAGTGTTAACATATCGTCGTAAATAGCTTCCTTAAGACTTAGTGTTTCAGTTAGGATACCTTCAAGTGTATCAAAATCTTGATTGGATAAAGCAGCTTTTGCTTCATCTCTTAGGGATACAACTTGAGCATGTTTTTCTCTAATTGCTTCAAGATAGGGTAGAACTTCATCTTTTAAAGCCTTATATTCAGCTTTTAGATTTTGGTAGGCCAATTTTTCATCATCAAAACCTACTTTTTTAGATAGATAGTCTGCTTTTGTAGCTTCAAATACAAGGGTTGCAGCTTCTATTTCTGCTTTTAAAGCTTCTACTGTTTCTGTATCTCCAGCTTCTCTGGCTGCTTTCACCTGCTCTGTCAAACTTGATTTTAAGCTCATAAAGTTTTCTTTCGCCAATGCATATTCTTCGCGTAATGCTTTGTTTTCTTCTCTTTTAGAACCAATGGTGTCTTTAATACCGCCTGCTTGTGATTTAAAAGTTTCTTTTCTTGTCGAGCGGATATCACCGATGTTTGCTTTAACGGTCTTGATACTTTCATTGATTGTTTTAATGCTTTCTTTCAATGTTTTAATGTTTTCAGGGACTTCTGCTTTGGTTTTTTCTGTCGCCGTATCCGTGGGGTCACTCTCAGCAAGTACAGTTATACCTGTAAAGATTAGCATCCCCATCATTAGCATCATGGTTAATAGTTTTTTCATGTTCATCATCCTTTCGATATTTTGCTTAACTTGTTTACAGTTATAGTGTAAAATAAAATTATGGCAAAAGATTATTTAAAATGTGTAAAAAGTGTGTAAAAAAGTAAGTTGATTAACAAGATGTATAAAATACATAGGAAAAAAACATAACATACATAAGAGAGGTAAAGACGATATGAGCGAAAAGTTAATTTATGTTGTGGATGATGAAAAAAGTATACGTGATTTAATTAAGGCATACTTAGTGAAAGAAGGTTATCACGTTAAAACTTATGAAAGTGGTGAAGAGGCATTAGCCGCATATCATAGAACAACATGTGATATGATGATTATTGATATCATGATGAAAGGTATGGATGGTTATGGGTTATGCAGGGAAATACGTAAAGTAAGTGATATACCCATTATGATGGTATCCGCAAAGGACGATGAAATTGATAGAATTCTTGGCTTAGAGTTAGGAAGTGATGATTATTTATCCAAGCCATTTAGTCCAAGGGAACTGGTTGTTCGGGTGAAAAATATATTGAGAAGAATGGATAAATCTGGAAGCAACACCGTACCTGAACCCATAGAACAACCTTTATCCCTTAAAGATGTCATGGTCATGACAAGTGAAAGAAAAGTAGTGGCCAATAATCAAGACCTAAAACTGACCAACAAAGAATTTGAATTTATGCATTTTATGGTCAATCATAAAAACAAAGCTTTTTCAAGAGAACAATTACTCAATAATATTTGGGGCTATGATTATTTTGGGGAAGACAGAGCCGTTGATGATCTGGTCAAACGGGTTAGAAAAAAGCTAAGGTCTGTGAATTCAACGGTGGAGATATTAACCGTCTGGGGTTATGGTTATAAAATTGTTGATTGAGGTGACTTATGAAATTAAACATAACTAAGAAAGTGATATTACTCTATATACCACTTATTATCGGAGCATTGCTGGTGAGCAGTATCATTTCAAATATTGTTACAAGAATCTATATGCAAAAAGAGGTCATGGAAGATCTTAAAAATGAAGCTGTCATTGTAAGAAATTTTTTATTTAGTGAATTAGGTGACGAAAGACAAATTAATCAACAGGTCTATCAAGAAGCTGTAGCTCGTACCCGTCGATTGAATAGAATAGGACTCGAGAGTCAGTTAGAAATCATCAAAAAATTACCCAATAATACCCTTCAATCTGTAGCCAAAGAATCCCAGCTTGATGAACAGATGCTGAAGCAGATTGTCAATCGCTTGCAAAAAGGAAAAGATAAGATTATTCTGGACAGTTATGAAGACAATTATAAATATTATATAGCGGCAATGCCCATTAACCGAATCATTGAAAACAATAGAAAGGTAAAACATTGGGTCATTATTTACACATCCACCAAAGAAGTCTCTGCCTTTACGAATAATATTTTTCGCTTGAACATGTTAATCATGATCATTGTTGGTCTTATAGCTACTATCATGGCTATCCTGTTTGCAAAATCTATAACAAAACCTATTATCAAATTAAAAAACCGAGCTCATCGTATATCTAAAAGAGATTTTGATGCCATAGAACCTATTCACACGAAAGATGAAATTCAGGAACTGAGTCAATCCCTTGAAGACATGGCTGAGGAACTTAAACAATACGATCTGGCTCAAAAAAGATTTTTGCAGAACGCATCCCATGAATTAAAAACACCTCTTACCTCCATAGGGGGTTATGCAGAGGGTTTAAAAGATGGGGTTTTTGAAAACAAGGAGGAAGCCCTAGATATTATTATGGATGAGAGCTTGCGGTTAAAAAAATTAGTTGAGCAGATTATTTTCTTATCCAAAGTAGAGACAACCCATGAATTTTTTAAGATAACAACATGTGATTTAGGCCATTTATTAAACAATGCGGTTAAGAAAGTGAAGGGTTCTGCATTGAAGGATTCCGTCAGTATTGAGTTTCAGGTTAATGAGACCATCCATATACAAGCAGATGAAGATAAACTCCTTCAAGCTTTTATTAATATCCTATCCAACTGTATAAGACATGCAAAAGCGCATATTCATGTGGATTTAGTACGAAGAGGAAACACATGTCAAATCATCATAGATGATGATGGAGAAGGATTCAGCGATGAAGATTTGGCTCACTTATTTGAACGTTTTTATAAAGGGAGTAATGGTAGTACAGGTCTTGGTATGACCATTACCCAGTCCATTATTCATAAGCTGGGAGGCGATATCCAAGTGGCGAATAATCAAAAGGGTGGGGCAAGGTTTATTGTTACATTACATGTGGAATCATCCATGTAGCATGATGATGTATAGGTAAAATCAATATTTTGCCATGGAAAAAGAAAAAAATAGTTGATAAAATAAGAGGATATTATAGGTTATTACGAGAATATTATAATGTAGGCATTGTTCATTGAAACTTGCATTAAAAAAATAGGAGGAAATAAGATGACTAAGAAACTTGAAATCTACAGATGTACACATTGTGGGAATATCATTGAAATTATGATTGGTAATGGAGCACCTATTGTATGTTGTGGTGAGAAAATGGAACTTCTTAAAGAACAAACAGCAGATACATCCATGGAAAAACATGTACCATTTATTGAAGAAACTGAAGATGGTTATACGGTTCGAATTGGTGAAAATCAAGAGCATCCAATGAATGAAGATCATTATATTCAATTTATTGAATTGGTAGCTGGTCATCATATTTATAGACAAGATTTATCACCAACAGATAAACCTATCGCTACATTTAAGGTGCCAAAGGCAGATCAAGTGAGCGCGAGAGAATACTGTAACATCCATGGTTTATGGCGAAAAGATTTATAATAATATCTAAGGGGGAAATGTGTTGAAATCATTAAAAGGAACAAAAACGGCTGAGAACTTAATGAAGGCTTTTGCAGGCGAATCACAGGCGAGAAACCGTTATACCTTCTATAGCTCAGTTGCCAAAAAAGAGGGCTATGTTCAAATATCACGTCTATTTATGGAAACAGCAGATAATGAAAAAGAGCATGCTGAGCGTTTCTTTAAGTTTTTAAAAGAAACCTATAAGCATGAGGCCATTAACATAACAGCAGATTTTCCAGTTACCCTTGGTAATACCATGGATAATCTTCTAGCAGCCGCAGAAGGTGAGCATGAAGAATGGGATGATCTCTATCCAGCTTTTGCAAAAGTTGCAAGGGAAGAAGGTTTTGATGCCATTGCAACGGTATTTGAAAAGATTGCTTCAGTAGAGAAACATCATGAAGCCCGTTATCGAAAGTTGTTAAGTAATATTGAAAAGGATACGGTCTTTAAAAAGGAAGAATCTATTCTCTGGAAATGTGGTAATTGCGGTTATATCCATGAAGGTACTTGTGCACCTGAATTATGTCCTGCATGTGCCCATCCAAAAGCTTATTTTGAAGTGTTATGTGATAATTATTAAATAGTACAACAAAAGCTGTTTATTCTGGCTGCTAACAGGTTTGTTAACTTGTTACAGCTTACAGAATAAATAGCTTTTTTTATGCAAATACACTTGTGCGTGTATGAATGACAGCCACCCATGATGTGTCTTAGTATACAACTTAGGTTAAAAGCTTATTCAGAGAAGTACCTGCCATATTTTTCATGGGAAGGTGCAGAAGCTTTGCTATTGTAGGTGCAATATTTATGAGACTAGCTCTTGGTATCATGATGTTGGAGCATATACCCCTTCCTTTGGCTAAAAGCATGGTACGCATGGTTTGATGGCTAGGCAGAAAACCATGATCCGCTACATTGGATCGTTTAAAGTGAGAAATAGGTACCACAAGGCTGTTGCAAATATTGTTACGAAAGGCGTAGCCATCAGCAGCTTCTAAAACAAATTGAAAGTCATTGTTTAGGCCATAAAGATCATTGGTTTCACCATTGGTATACACACATTTAATACCATTTCGAGGATCAGCGCATAGCCCAGTAAGGGTCTGGTATACCTTACTGAGAAATGTGGTATCGTTTTGTGGACGGGCATAGATATGAGCGGAACCGCCACACGCATTGGCAAATGCCTTCCAGAATATGATTTTTTTATTGGGATTGGTCTTAATCCAACCCTTCCTCTTAAATAGACCATTCAAACAAATATAGTTGTTATAGTTGCTTGTTCCATGGTCTCCAAGAACCATAAAGGTGGTTTTATCATAGATACCGGCTTGTTTGGTTGAGGCAATAATTTTAGCAAGACGTCCATCCATTGTTCTTAAGATGGCTTTATTTTTATCATTGTAAAGACCCAGCTGATGCCTTGTAAGATCAAGCTCTGTAAAATGTATACATAGCAGGTGGGGTTGTTTTCGTATAATAAGTTCATTGGCAATGTTGTCCGAGAAATTATCCACTCCAGGCTGAATCTTTAAGTGAGGCTTAAAATTTTTCAGGATGGAGCAAAACAAGTTTTTGGTACTATTTTTTAAATAAACCTTGATGAAATTTTCGAGTTTTACAGGCCATATTTCCGGCAGATTATAGGTAATCGGAGCACCTGCCATGGCAGGCCACATGATGGCTCCACAAGTATAGCCCCCTTTCATGGCGTAATCAAATAAGGTGGGTGCTTTTATATAGTTATAGTACCAATACCAGGATTCGTGCAAGTAACGACTGGGTTGCGCTATTTTATTGGATACGATACCATGACGATTAGGATACATACCAGTGATCATGGTAGTATGACAGGGGTAGGTTAAACTGGGGTAGATACTCATAAGCTGTCGTACATAAGAACCTTCATCAAAGAATGTTTTAAATGTGGGCAGCGTCTTTATATAATCAAAATCGAGAGCATTAAGTGCATCGATGCTGATAACAATAAGGTATGGGTTCAATGATTTGTTCATAGAATGCTCCTAAGATTTATTTATACTATACCATTATGCGAAAGCTTTATGATTGGTGTAAAATTATGTCAGTATTAGATAGTATAACCAGCTAGGAAATGGATTATTGATGGTGTACAAAAAATTCTTGACAGACGTGATGAAATTATATATACTTTTATAGGAATTAATATTGATACGAAAAGGAGGTTGTCTGCATGTTAAGTAACAATAATATAAGAAATGATAAACATCATTCAAGACTTCATAACATGCAACTTCATACGCAAACAACCTGTGTCGTAGTTTAGAAATGATAGTTTATGATATTTATTCGGTCACAGGTATTTATCTGTGGCTTTTATATTGCTTTCTATTATGCAGGATAGATGGGATTAATTATTGTGATGTTAATTATTCGTCTATTTGAAGCATTGAGTAGATAGGTCAGCCATGGAGCGTAGATAAACGCCACATGGTTTTTTTGCGCACAAAATGAGATGACTCGTAAACTATCTTTTCATGGAACGGTATGTGATCTAAGATACATATAAGGTTGGAATGGACAAGGGTTGACACACAAAGGAGAAAAAGGATGCTGAAAAAATTAATCAAACCATATGTAGGCCTAAGAAAAGAAATCTATATTATTTTTATTTCAAGAACCATTAATGCAATGGGTGCATTTGTCTTTCCATTTTTGACATTGTTGCTAACGAAAAAAATTGGACTCACAGAAGCAGAAGCAGGGGTGTATATTGCAGCAAGTGGTATATTGGTTATCCCATCCAGCTTAATCGGTGGTAAAATTGTTGATGTTATTGGACGAAAAAAGGTTATTATCATATTTGAAACATTGGCCATATTCTGTTACGGCTCTTGCTTTATGCTAGAACCTGGTATACCAATGGCTTATTTACTTATTCTGTCGGGTGTGTTTTTTGGTATTGCTGGACCTGCACACGATGCCATGGTAGCCGATCTTACCACACCGGAACAACGAACAGGTGCCTATTCACTTAACTACTTAGGCTTTAACTTTGGCTATGCCATTGCACAATTATTTGCAGGATATTTATTTGCTCATCACTTGAAATTGCTCTTTATTATAGATGCTGTAACCGCTTTAATAGGTGTTGCGTTAATTGGTTTATTTGTGGGTGAAACCATTCAAGAAACAGCAAAGGAAAAGAAAGAAGAAAAACGTGTATTAGAGAAATCTGAAAAGGGCTCTGTTTTCAGAGTGTTATTTTCTAGACCGATACTCATTATGTTTGCCGTTGCACTATTTGGTTATCGCTTTATTTACTCTCAATGGTCATTTATGCTGCCACTTCATACAGCATTTAATTTTGGTGAAGAAGCAGGACCCATGTTATATGGTACACTGGGTGCGTTCAATGCAGTTATTGTTGTCTGTTTAACCCCATTATTAACAGCGTTATTTAGAAAGAAAACCAATGTAAAACGTGTCATCTATGCGGGGATACTATTTTTTCTAGGTTTTGGTCTGTTAGGTTTTATATCCACATATGAAGCATTTTTTGCATGTGTCTTCATCTTTACACTAGGGGAAATATTAGAGGCTACAAGTATCATGCCGTTTATTATGAACCATACACCCTCATCTCATCGAGGACGTATGAGTTCTGTTTTACCCTTAATCATGGGATTCGGTTTTACTGCAGGACCCCTTGTGATGGGGTCTGTCCTGGAAGCAACAAGCTTTGCCTTTGCATGGAAAGTAAGTGCAGTAATAGTGGGTATATCCACCATTGGTATGCTTGGTATTAATCGTTTTGAGAGAAATAGCCGAGTGATTGACGATGGGATGGATAAAGCGCTTAATGAAAGCGCTAGAGGTAGTGCATAATAAGTAGCATCCGCTACAGAGGATATAGATGAGTCTAAGATTCAGTGTCTATGTAATGGTAACCTGTAGAAAAAAACATATGATGTTAACTGATTAAAGAATGTGGTTGACAATTGAAATTGTAAACCTTATAATATTAAGAGGTAACAATACATAGACGAGAAGGAGAGCGTTTCATGAAAATAGAACTTAGACAAATGATTATGAGTGGTATCTTTGCAGCCCTTATGATTGTATCGGCTAGAACGTTAAGTATACCAACACCTTTTGGCGTACCCATTACGTTTCAATTATTTTTCTGCGTGTATGCAGGTTTATTATTAGGTGCTAAGGCAGGTTTATTATCACAGATTGTCTACATTTTAATCGGGTTTACAGGCCTTCCTGTCTTTACAGCTGGCGGTGGCATTAATTATGTACTCAAACCCACTTTTGGATACATTATTGGTTTTGCATTTGCTGCATTCATCATTGGACTCATGGTGGACCATATGAAGGAAGTAACGTTTATAAAAATATTAACTGTATCCGTTATGGGTTATTTAGCGGTTTATATCATTGGTAATGTATATTTCTACGGTGTATTAAATCTGTACTTAAAAAAACCAATTACACTGTTTGCTGTTTTTAATACAATGGGCTTATATATGCTAAAAGACTTTGTATTACTTATTCTTGCAGCATCTACGGCAACAGTTATCATACCCGTTTTAAGAAGAGCAGGATATGTTAGAATTGCATAGTAGAACTGTATGTGTACAGCGTGATGAATGGAACAGGTGAAGACCTGTTCCATTTTTTATCTTATAGTAAAATATTCTATAGACATTTACCTCTATATGTGTAAGTGAACAACTTGTTTCCAAGTCATAAAGAAGTATATTTTGTTAAGTGGGCACCATACTAAATAACATAAAGGTTTAAGTAGCATTATGTATATGGCTTATAACTTCTAATTGTTATAAATTTATTGATCTAGAAATGAAAGAGATACAAGGGGTGATAGAATGGAGATACTCTTTATCGTTATTTTCATGATTGTTGTACTATCCGTTTCATACATGGTTTATAAACTTTCAGGTGAAGATGTCATCAGGATATTAAAGTGGGCAAAATATGGTTATATCGTTATATTATCCATCACGATCATCATGTTGGTTTATGAGTTAAGCGTGACCACTAAATGGGATTCCATAAAGTATGCCGTCTTAATAGCGTTCATCAATGGCGTACATGCTGCATTATTGTTAAGCATGTGGCTTATTTTTAGACGTCTTTATCAACCCAAGATAAAGTATAATAAAAAAATAGGCATGATGTACCGTGAAAAGAGCAATATAATGATGAATAAGATGAATCAACAACAGATTATAATGCTCATTGCTTTCAGTATGATTATTAATCCAGCATTAAACATTATCTATATCATTGATTTTATTAAAAGACACGTATCATTTCATTAAATAATGGTTTAACTAGGTTTATTGATTATCGTATGAGCTTAACTTATGGTATAATGAATTAACATAATGAGGTGATAAAGTGAAAAAAAATGATGCCCAAAAAAATTTCCAAAAAGAAATAGAAGAGCTCCAAGGTGGTAAAAAAAATAAACGTAAAAACAGGAATGATAACATACAATATTTTAATAAAAAAACATACCGTGATCGGTTAAACGAATACTTTCAGAAATGGTTTGTTTACGTTTTATTGCCTAAAATGATACCTATTATCGTATTAGTAGTTATCTTATTATTTATCATCAGCTACATGTAATTACTTAATAGTATAGGATATACATATGCATATAATTGGGGTAAGAGTCTCCACCAAAATCAAATGATACCAAATCATTTGATTTTTTTTATAATGTAATAATTTATCAAAAAAGTAACGCTTTTTATAACTTTTACATATGATGTTATTGGAAATTTAATTTGAAGTGATTTCCAGTGTTTTAGCACGGCTTAACAGGATAGGAGGGTTGTTTTAACACGTCATTTTATCATATTAGAAAAGGAGTCTATCAATGTTTTTTAAGTTAAGAAAAAAAGTATGGTTTAAAAATTTAGTTATTATGAGTGTATGGGTGTTCATCTTTGCTCAATTATCAATGGGTGTTCATGGTTCAACATCAGATGCACACTCCAGAGAAACTGGGACAAGTATAAATCATGAAAATGATATTGAAGCGACAGTTAAGGCATCCGATGATGCACGTACAGTGATTACGTTTGATATTAAGAATTTTTCAATAGAACCCGTCATGATTGATCAAGAAAGCTACTATAAAATTAAATGTGAAGATACGAGACTCATGGATGAAGCTGGTTTTCCAGAACTTCCACGTCTGTGTAGTAATATTATTATCCCAAATGATTCCGATGTACAGTTAAATATTGTGGAAGCGGTGTATACGGATTACACCCTAACACCTATTGTGCCTTCCAAAGGAACCATAACAAGGGACGTTAATCCTGAAACTGTACCCTATGAATTTAACGATATTTATAATAGTACAGAATGGTATCCACAAAATCTAGCGCAATTAAGTGAACCTTTTATCATGCGCGATGTACGCGGTGCTACGGTCTATGTTCATGCATTTCAATATCAACCATCAACCCAAACACTAAGGGTATATGATACGGTTACTGTTGAGGTTGTTAAAACACATTCAGCTTCAAAAAATGTGCTAAATGCTACAAAAAGCCAAGTGAATAAAGAGTTTGACAGTATGTATGATTATCTGTTTTTAAATTATCAATCAATGCCAACGAAAGCCCCAGGTAATGAAAAAATGTTGGTCATTACCAATGATGCTTATCGAACAGCCATGGAACCATTTGTTAATTGGAAGAATCAAAAAGGCATTGATACGGAAATGGTCAATATCTCTCAGGTATCCTCAAGGAATTCCTCTACAGAAATAAAGAATTATATTAAGAACTATTATAATCAAAATAATGACTTAGTGTATGTTTTATTAGTGGGTGATTATGCCCATATCTCTTCACCTAGCTACGGTTATGGTGTGTCTGACCCTGAATATACGAAGATTGTAGGTAATGATAATTACCCAGATATCTTTGTAGGACGTTTTTCAGCAGAATCCGTTGCTGATGTAGAAACTCAAGTAGAACGGACCTTAGACTTTGAAAAAAATGGTTATAACAAAATGTCTTGGTTCAAAAAAGGCATCGGTATTGCTTCAAATGAAGGACCAGGACACAACAATGAGTATGATTATCAGCATATTGATAATATTAGAAGTAAGCTATTAGGTGCTGGTTATACGGCAATCGACCGTGTCTATGATCCAGGAGCAAGAGCTTCAACGGTGACTAATGGTCTGAATGCAGGAAGAGGCATTATTAATTACTGTGGTCATGGCAGTACCACATCTTTTTCAACAACAGGATTCAATGTATACGATATAAGAAATTTAGACAATGATAACATGTTGCCATTTATCATCAGCGTTGCATGTGTCAATGGTAAATTCTTTGATAGAACTTGTTTTGCTGAAGTATGGCTTCGGTCAACAGATAATCAAGGTGAACCTATTGGGGCTATTGGAACGTATATGTCAACAGTCAACCAACCTTGGGTACCACCAATGACAGGGCAAGACGCTATAAACGATTTAATTGTCAATAAAACAATAGGAACCTTTGGCGGCCTTTGTTATTTAGGTGGTAGTAAAATGTTAGATAATGGTGGCTACAGCGATATACTAACTTTCAACACGTGGACCGTATTTGGCGATCCTTCTATACAATTATTTGATTAATCATGGCCTTTATGGGTATCATTAGATGAAATCATAAAAAAAGGTAATAGAAATATTTTTCTTAAGGGGCTGTCTCATAAAAGTAATTTTGCAGGTTAGACGTTTTTGGAACAATAATAATGTTATGTTGCTTTTATGAGACAGCCCCTTTCTTATATAATGCCTTTATTTTCTTATTACGAACATTTTTATTAATGTTTTTCATGCCCTAGGAATAGAATATAATAAAGATTTTATAGAGTGTGATAGGATTATGAGGAAAACAAACCTGGATACAAGAACCATAACCAAAGTGATAGGTATACTACTCATTGTTTTAGCTATTATGATGCTTAGTAATTTATTAATTGAAAAGACAATTGCTACCTTGTCAGCAAGTAAAAAATCATTACCCATATATTGTGTGGAAACGGATGAAAAGAAAGTTGCTATAAGCTTTGATGCAGCATGGGGGAATGATGATACAGATGTCTTGCTCAGCATATTAGATGAATACAATGTAAAGACCACCTTTTTCTTAGTTAAGATGTGGGTGGATAAATACCCAGAAGATGTTAAAAAAATGATTGCAGCGGGTCACGACATAGGTAATCACTCCAGCACACACCCACACATGTCAAAGTTATCAGAAGAGGGTATAAAAAAAGAACTAATGGATGCACATGATGCGGTCAAGAATCTTACAGGGTATGAGATGGACCTATTTCGGCCACCTTTTGGGGACTATAATGATAAGTTAGTGGATACGGCTAAGGATTGTGGGTATTATACGATTCAGTGGGATGTTGATAGTCTTGACTGGAAAGAATACGGCGCTGACCATGAAGTAAAAACAGTCCTCCAACACAAAGCCCTTGGTAATGGCTCCATTATCTTATTCCATAATGATGCCAAGTATACACCAGAAGCTTTACCAGCTATTTTAAAGGGATTACAAGATGAAGGTTATGAGATTGTGCCTATTTCTGAAATCATTATTCGGGATGATTATTACATGGATCATACGGGTAGGCAGATGAAAAAGGAATAGAAAGGAAGTACATAGTTTTTATAGAAATTACATGTATTGTCATGTTGAAATCAATTAAAAGAAAATCTTAAGAAACATTTATTGGGGCAGCGATTACGTTGCTCCTTTTTTTAAGTTATAAATTATTAAAATTACTTTAATCTCTAAGCCTTCAATACGTATAGCTTAAAACAAAATAAACCATAATAATATAATGCAATAATTTATAAAAAAGTAAAATAAGGAGAAGCCCTATGAAGCATAACGGTATCGCATTCATGACCCATGAGCATGTACTTATTAAAGTTAAACAGCAACCATTACAAGTTTTTGAAATCAAAGATTATTATCCTGATCAATTACCTTGGGGTTTTAAGGATATATTTGACGAACCGGAAGTGCTATTTCATGTCATGAAAGCCATAATGAAACGCATCCCACGTTCTCTCGGAAGGTTACTGACCACAAGAAATCGTCTTTTACTCTTTATTATCGACTCTTTACATTCTAACCTGAGAAAACGTTTAATTGAGGAGTCCTTATATCAAGCTAATTTTGGCATTGTTATTCATATTGACGTTGGACCTATAGCCGTTGCAGCAGCAGAAAAAAGGGGATATGAGACACAATATATCGTTGTTGCAGTCATAGGACAAGTTATTGAACTATCCTTTTGTTTTGGGGGGATAACGGTTATCAAACAAGTTATTAACGATACATTGAGTAGTGAATTTGATGCCTTTATGAGCACATGTAAAAAGTTACAAGATAAGGATATCATTGATTTAGTGGATACAACAGGTATGCCTCAACAAGATATGGATACAATTAGACGTATGTGGAATGAGAAAAGAGGTATTCAGGTGATTATTGCATCCAATAATAATTCTTTTGATTATGGGGCTGATAGAGAAATCAGGTATGACCATAAGGTAAGTTTTAGTCAAATGATGGATTTGGTACAAGACATTTAGTGCTCCATATCACATCATTATTCTTGCTCCTTTTCAATCTTCTCACGATATTCATCCAGATACTTATACAGATCTACCCTGCCAGAATTTCTAAGTTTATCGATGAGAATAAGCGCACTTTTGTAATGTTTAGAATGATAATAGATATTGAGCATGTTAAGTCCTGTTGCTACATCATGTTTTTGAATGTTGTATATGGGTTCAAGCAATTCAAGAGCTTCCTCGTATAGCTTCGCTTTACCCAATTCTCCAGCGATAACCTTCAAGGATTCAGGATAGATATGTTTGTCCTCAATAATGGATTGGAAGATGTCATAACCCTCTTCCAATTGACCATCTGCTAACTTATTGGAACCAAGATAGAGTCTAGGACGCCATGCTTTAGGTAGTTCACATAGTGTTTCTAAAACCGATTGAACATATGCCTTATCATATTTTTGGTTGAGAATGGACAGGTACCAAGCCAAACCGTTATCTTGATTAGGATCTATTTGAATAGCCTTTTCCAAAGTGGTTATCCCTAATGCTTCGTTACCCATCTCATAATAGACTTTCGCAAGGTTCGTAAGAATAGAGCCTGTTTCTTCATATTTTCTACAATACTTCTTGAGTATCTTTTCAGCTTTTTTTAATTGATTGTTTTTCATATAGACAATACCCAGTATGGTGTAAGCTCTCTCAGGTATGGTATCAATCGCCTTTAAACGTTTAGCAGGCTTAATCATTTCTTGGTATATTTCATCCGTAAGTGACATAACGATTAATTGATAAAGTTTGTCGCTGTTATGCCAAGATTGTTGGATGTTATGTGGTAAAATCGTTTCAATATATTTTTCTTTTGTAACATACATTTCATTACCAGATGTGTCGTAGAATCTTATCATATTATCACGCATTGTTCAGCCCACTCCTATAATTATTTCTATTTGTATTGTTCCTATTGGCAGTAACATGTTAAGGGCATTATTTATATTGGGTTAGAGGCATTTTAGTATAATTGCCTTACTTACGGTATGTTAATCTGTACATGGGAAAGTATTTGTCATCTTTACTCATGGTCACATTATAGCATAAAATGTTGGAAAATAAAAATTAGTTCAAGAGAATGGATAATATAGGTAATTATCCAAATTAATTTCAAAAAATGTCTCTATTGGGATAGAATACACCGATAACATATAACCCGCCTAAAAAGGATTACTTAGGGCAAAGAAGAATACTCTAAGTATGAAGATTATGTCAAAAAAGGCGCGTAAGTGTTAATAAACAAGGGGGTAACGCATGGATACTTCAAAGGGTTTAGAGCAAGGTTTTGATGAATTAGAAGCGTACATACAAGCATTACATGAAAAACAAGGAGCACTCATTACCGTGTTACACAAAGCACAAACCATTTTTGGTTACCTGCCAAAAGACGTTCAACTTTTTATTTCAGAGAAGTTAAAGCTTCCAGTGTCCAAAGTGTATGGCGTCGTGCAATTTTACTCTTTCTTTACCATGATACCAAAAGGGAAGCATCGCATAGCAGTCTGTATGGGTACTGCTTGTTATGTGAAAGGGGCAGAAAAAGTATTGGAGCAATTTAAAAAACTACTGGGTATTCATGAAGGTGAGACCACGGTGGATGGACAGTTCTCACTAGAGGCTTTGCGATGTGTCGGTGCTTGTGGGCTTGCTCCAGTCGTGGTCATTGACGAACAGGTTTATGGGAAAGTTTCACCTAAAAAAGTAGCTGACATGCTGTCAAAGCATCAACAAGGAGGTGACGAGACGTGAAAATAGAATCATTAGCTATGTTACAAGCCATAAAACGAGAGGTTATGAAGGAAGCAGCCCAAACCGAACGAAGCATCTTAGTTTGTGGTGGAACAGGTTGTAAATCGTCTCGTGCCGACCAGATTATTCATCAGTTAGAAAAAGAAGTCAAACACCACCATTTAGAAAATAGGGTAAAGGTTATCCAAACCGGTTGTTTTGGATTTTGTGAAAAAGGACCGATCGTTAAAATGATACCCGACAATACATTCTATGTGGAAGTTAAACCTGAAGATGTAAAAGAGCTGGTTGAAGAGCATGTATGTCATGGAAGAAAAGTAACAAGACTACTCTATGTGGACCCAGAGACATCAGATGTCATAGCAGATTCTGATCATATGACGTTTTATAAAAAGCAAATGCGGGTAGCCCTGAGAAATTGTGGTGTTATCGACCCTAATCAGATAATGGATTACATAGCCCATGATGGTTATCAGGCACTCCATAAGGCATTGACGAAGATGACCCCAGAAGAAGTCATTAAAGAAATAGATCAATCCAGGCTTAGAGGCAGGGGCGGTGGTGGTTTTCCAACAGGTCGAAAATGGTCATTTGCTAAGAAGAATACATCCAAAGAGAAGTACGTGATCTGTAACGCAGACGAAGGTGACCCAGGTGCTTTTATGGACCGTTCCATCTTAGAAGGTGATCCCCATTCTGTTATTGAAGCCATGGCCCTATGTGGTTATGCCATTGGAGCCACACAGGGGATTGTTTATATCCGTGCAGAATACCCCTTGGCAATAAAACGCTTACAAAAAGCAATCGATGATGCCACGTCCTATGGTATGCTTGGTCAAAACATTTTTCAAACAAACTTTCATTTTCAAGTTCAGATAAAATATGGGGCAGGTGCATTTGTATGTGGCGAAGAAACAGCTCTGATTCATTCCATGGAAGGTGAACGAGGAGAGCCAACCATGAAACCGCCATTTCCTGCTGAAGCTGGGTACTGGGGACAGGTCACCAACGTGAACAATGTAGAAACATTAGCCAACATTCCTGTTATTTTACAAAAAGGCGGCGAATGGTTTAGTCATATCGGTACAAGTAATTCAACAGGAACGAAAGTATTTGCTTTAGCTGGTAAGATTAAAAATGTAGGACTCATTGAAGTGCCTATGGGTACCACACTTAGAGAGGTTATTTTTGATATAGGCAGCGGTATTATTGATGAAAAAGCCTTCAAGGCTGTTCAGACGGGAGGGCCATCAGGAGGTTGTCTGACAGAAAAGGATCTGGACACACCCATTGACTTTGACAGTCTCATTGCAGCAGGGTCCATGATGGGATCAGGTGGTATGATTGTTCTGGATGAAGAAGATTGTATGGTCAATGTGGCCAAATTCTACATGGGATTTATCGTAGAAGAATCCTGTGGTAAATGTACACCTTGTCGAGAAGGTACAAAAAGACTATATGAGTTATTGGAGAAAATTACAGAAGGTAATGGCACCATGGCAGATATAGACACCATCAGAGAATTATCCCATATGATTGGGGATGCATCCCTTTGCGGTTTGGGGCAGACAGCACCGAATCCAGTCTTATCTACCTTGGAGAACTTCTATGAGGAATATGTGGCTCATGTAGTGGACAAAGCATGTCCAGCAAAATATTGTCGAGCTCTTATAACCTATACCATTGATAGCCATGCATGTATTGGCTGCACAGCTTGTGCCAGAGCATGCCCATCTCAGGCCATAACAGGTGTTGTAAAAAAAGCTCACTTTATCCATCAAGAACAATGTGATAAGTGTGGTATCTGCTATGATACATGTGGATTTAATGCTATCCAGAGACAATAGAGGGAGGTGTAATAGATGAATGAGGTGAAGATTACCATTAATGGGCAAGAACGATATGTCCCTGAAGATTTCACCCTATTAATGGCTGCAAAACAAGGGGATGTTTTTATTCCAACCTTATGCCATAGTGAATTACTAGAGGTAGCAAAGGGTGGAGCATGCCGCTTATGTGTTGTGGAAGTGGAGGGAAGAAATCGTTTATTACCAGCTTGTGCAACAACTGTTTGGGATGGGATGGTCATACATACGGATACAGAACGGGTAATAAAGTCCCGTAAGCTTAATTTAGAATTATTATTAGCCAATCACCCCCTTGATTGCATGACTTGTGAAAAAGCAGGGGATTGCCGTTTACAAGATTATTGTTATGAATACGATGTGAAAACATCCAGGTTTGCTCATGGTCAGGTAAGAAATTTACCCATGGATACCACCAATCGTTTCTATACCTATGAGCCTAATAAATGTATTCTATGTGGTAATTGTGTGAGGGTGTGCCATGAACTTCAAAAAAATGGTGCCATTGGTCGTAGCTTAAGAGGATTCGTAACCCATGTGACCACACCTTTTGAAGACGGTCTTGAAGCGTCCAGTTGTGTGTCTTGCGGCAACTGCATAGCCGTATGTCCAGTAGGCGCACTGACACCTAGATCAAAGGTGAAATACCGAACTTGGGATGTAAGACGTGTAAAGACCACATGTCCTTACTGTGGTGTAGGCTGTCAGATGGATTTATTAATCAAAGGTCAGCAAGTGGTTGGTGTGGAACCTCGTCATGAAGTACCCAATCAAGGCTTGCTTTGTGTAAAAGGCAAGTTTGGCTATGGCTTTATTAACCATCCAGACCGTCTTACAAGTCCCCTTATTAAGAAAAACGGAACATTTGAAGAAGCGTCGTGGGAAGAAGCTTTAGCTTTAATCGTTAAGAAGGTTAAAACCACCAAAGAAGCATACGGTTCAGAAGCATTTGCAGGCTTATCTTCTGCCAGATGTACCAATGAAGAGAATTATCTCTTTCAGAAGTTCATGCGGGCTGTTCTAGGTACGAACAATGTGGACCATTGTGCTCGACTATGCCATGCTTCTACAGTTGCAGGTCTTGCAACCACGTTAGGCAGTGGTGCAATGACCAACAGCATTCAAGAAGTACTGGGGGCGGATGTAATCTTCGTGACAGGTTCCAATACCACAGAAACCCACCCTGTTATTGGTGCATTTATGAAACAAGCAAAAGATAAAGGGGCTAAAATCATTGTAGCAGAACCTCGAAGAATTGAATTAGCTGAAGAAGCAGATGTATTCTTACAGATTAAACCAGGCACCAATGTGGCTCTATTTAACGGTATGATGCACGTCATCATTAAAGAGGGTCTCATGGATCAGCAGTATAAGGACACCCGAACAGAGAATTTTGAAGCATTAGAGAAAACCGTTGCGTCCTATAACCCAAGATATGTAGCTGATATCTGTGGTGTTTGTCCAGAAGACATAGAAGAAGCCGCACGCTTATATGCACGTGCAGACAAAGCGGGTATTTTTTATTCCATGGGGGTTACCCAACATACAACAGGTACCCATGGTGTCATGGCAACGTCTAATCTTGCTTTATTATGTGGGAACATTGGGAAGGCATCAGCCGGTGTTAACCCATTAAGAGGGCAAAATAATGTTCAAGGAGCTTGTGATCTAGGCGCATTGCCTGGGGATTTACCCGGTTATCAGAAGGTCTATCATGATCATGTTATCGATAAATATGAAAAACATTGGGGCAAGAAATTACCTGATCAAGCAGGTCTTACCGTGACAGAGATGATAAAAAAAGGTGAAGAAGGTACCATTAAGTTTCTGTATGTCATGGGTGAAAATCCAATGATTTCAGACCCGGATATCAATCATGTGAAGAAAGCCTTGGAAACCATTGATTTCATCGTTGTTCAAGATATATTTTTAACGGAAACGGCTCGGATGGCAGATGTGATATTACCAGCTGCATCTTTTGCAGAAAAAGAAGGCACATTCACCAATACAGAAAGGCGGATTCAGCGGGTTAGAAAAGCCATTAATCCTATAGGTAACAGTAAACCTGATTGGGTGATTATCATGGACCTGATGTATAAACTGGATTACCCTAAGACCTATAATCATCCATCGGAAATCATGGAAGAAATAGCAGCGCTTACACCCATTTATGGGGGCATAACCTATGAACGAATTGAACAAGAAGGTTTACAATGGCCTTGTCCAACCAAGGAGCATCTTGGAACCGTATATTTGCATAAAGATACGTGTATGCGAGGGTTAGGTCTATTTAAACCAGCAGATTACATGGAAAGTGCTGAGGTAACAGACGCAGATTACCCATATATCCTAACCACAGGCCGTATGCTTTATCATTTCCATACAAAAACCATGACAGGACGGGTTGAGGCCATTCAAGCCATGTACCCACACTCCTTTATTCAGATTAACCCAACCACAGCTAACCGCTTGGGGTTAGTAGATGGTGATTGTGTCCAAGTAACGTCCCGAAGGGGACAGGTGATAACCACAGCAAGTATCACGGATATTGTTGAAGAAGATGTGTGTTTCATGCCCTTTCATTTTGCAGATGGGGCAGCCAATTACTTGACCAATACGGCTGTTGACCCCATCGCTAAAATACCGGAATTAAAGGTAAGTGCAGTCCGTTTGGAAAAAGTGCTTCCTCCAATAGAAATACGTGAGAATGCATGAATAGATTTGGGAGTGCCATGATATTAGCTGGTGGTAAAAGTAAGCGGATGGGTTTTGATAAACAGCAATTAAGCTTTAAACATATGAAATTAATAGACCAACAAATTGAAAAGTTATCCCATTTATTTGAGGACATCATTGTCGTTACGTACAATCCCCATTATTATCAAAACCTTAGGTGTAGAACCGTATGTGACGAGCTGAAAGAAAAAGGCCCTTTAGCAGGCATTCATGTGGGGTTAAAGCATGCAATCAGCCAATATACGTATGTGTTAGCATGTGATATGCCCCACATCAATAGGGCTTATATTCGGTATATGCAACAAAGGATAGGCATCCATGAAGTGGATGTCTGCCTAACACAACACGAGAGTAAAAGGATGGAACCTTTTAACGCTTTTTATGCCAAGAGCATGGTGAAAAAGATAGAAAGATATTTACTTAAGGACAAGAGGTCTGTATGTGGTTTAATAGCACAATGTGAAGCCTATTTGGTGGATGAAAAGCAAGCACGACACTTTAGTCCTCAACTGAATATGTTTCTTAACCTTAACACCATGGAACAAGTAAAAAAATATCAACGGCAAAAGGATGTGTAGGCAATGGATGGCATTAAAACTTACCCTATAATAAAATTTAATGGACAAGAACAAATAAAGGTTTTTGATGATGTGATTATTGAATTTTCCCTAACCATGATGTTACATAATAGAGCTTTTGTGACCATGCAGTGTACACCACAAGCCTTAGAAGAACTGGTTGTGGGCTTTCTCTATGCAGAAGGTGTCATTAAGTCCACCGATGATATCAAGTCACTAACTGTCAATCTAGAAAGGGGCAAAGCATACGTAGAATTGTTACAGGATCAACAGTTTGATTATATTGGTCAATACTTAAGTGCGAAAAAGACCGTCACCACTGCATGTGGTCAAGCCAGAACCATCGCTTATCAAGTCATGGATACACCGCCAACACATACGGTTATTCAAAATCAATCCGTCCATATGGAACAAATCCAGACCCTGATGAAAAGCTTTAGTAAAAAATCCATACGTTTTAACCAAACAGGTGGTGTTCATAGTTGTGCGCTATGTGATACAGAGAAGATATTGCTATTTCAAGAGGATATTGGAAGACATAATGCCCTTGATAAAATCATCGGTAAGAGCATGTTAGATAAGATGGCTTTACATGACAAGATGGTATTAACCACAGGTCGCCTCACATCTGAAATTGTGATGAAAGTAGCTAAAGCGGCCATACCCATACTCGTCTCACGTTCTGCACCTACCAATGTAGCCATTGATACAGCACAGGCATCGGGTATTGTATTAATTGGATTTGCAAGAGGTCACCGAATGAACAGGTATACATGATCATATCAACAGCTACCAGCATACTTAGGTGTAGATAAAGATAGAGAAATGTGTATAGGCATTACATTTCTTAGGCATTTCTTGGGAGTTTATCAACAGTCTATATAAGTACCATGCTGGTAGCTGTTTAACATGTATGACAGATCTGTTTCATGTAACCTGATGTACACTGGATGCTGGTTGTGAATTCACTGGGTGATGCATGCTCATATTGAATTGGACATGCTTTTCTTACACTGTTCATTCAACATGATTACCTTGTTATATACGTTGAAGCCCTCAATGCAATCATTAATCTTAGAAACTGATTATATTGTTCAACCTATATAAGAGGTGGTAATTTTATAATTAAACATGATAAGGGGAGAGTATTTAATACGTATTGATGTTGTAAAAGGGTAGAACCCTCTTACATACCCTTTACATGCTAATTATTAAATGGAAGAAGTTATAAAGTATATAAAAATACACAAAAACAATACTAATAATACATGTGTTGCCACAAAAATAACCAAAATGTGTACTTATATTATAGTACACACGATGGTTACTGTCAATAGTTTCTTCTATCTTTGGTTATCTTATTGGTTATTAGTATTTACAGTGGCGTTCATGGACTCTAAAATAAATGAGAGGTGGTTTGCATGCCAGGATTCCATGATAGATTAAGGTTGTTAAGATTGAATAAGGGACTTACCCAAGAAGAATTAGGAAAAATCGTTGGAAAATCAAAAAATAATATATCTCAATATGAACGTAATGCTAGGCAAGCTGATGACGATACGAAAAAAGAGCTAGCTAAATTTTTTAATGTATCCATGGATTATCTCATGGGCATTACAGAACATTCTACACCAGTAGCCAAGCTGCATGATAACAAAGAGATTGATGAAGAATTGAATAAATTAGTGAGAAAGTTAGAAGTTGATGATGATCTTCTATTCCATGGTGAACCCATTAGAGAACGTACCAGAAGGGTTATCATAAAATCATTAAAACACGTCAAGGAAATTGCAGAAGATACAGCAACATATGATATAGATAAATAGAGTAGCCAGTGGGTTACTCTTTTTTTGTAAAAAGTATTGACATTGTCTGAAAAAGTAATACAATAGAAGGAAAAACAAAATGAAGGGATGATGTATATGTTGAGAAAATTAACAGAAAATGATAGAAAGCAAGTTCTAGCATTTGTTAGTGAGGAACCATCCATTAACCTGTTTATCATTGGTGATATTGAGAAATTCGGTTTTGATAAAGATTTTCAAGAAGTATGGGGCTCTTTTGATGACCATGATCAGTTAATAGGTGTCTTGCTAAGATACAATGAGAATTTTATCCCTTATTTTAAAGATAAGAGTTGTGATATACAAGGGTATGTGAACATTATTAAGTCTTATGACTGCCGAAAAATGATAAGTGGCAAAGAAGATGTGGTGGATCGTTTCAAAGGTGTACTGGATGACTGTCATGTAAAATCATCTTATTTCTGTGAAATAACCCATAAAGATAAACTTTTAAGCTATGAAGAAGGTGTTAAGCGAGCAGGATTAGAAGATGCCCCAAGGATATATGAACTCTTACAAAGTATTGAAGAATTTTTAATGACAGATACCAATAGCGTCCAGCGTATTAGGCTTAACATGGAACATCAAACAGGGCGTATGTATTATATAGAAAACGAACAAGGTGACATGGTTTCATTGGCTCAAACCACAGCAGAAAACAGTAAATCAGCCATGGTTGTAGGTGTGGCTACAAAAGTAGGTTATCGTAGAAAAGGTTATATGGGACGCTGTTTATCCAAATTATGTGGTGAAGTGTTGGATGAAGGTAAAACACTATGTCTATTTTATCATAACCCAGACGCTGGAAGTGTGTATCACCGTATTGGATTTGAGCCCATTGGTAAGTGGAAAATGATGATCGAAAAAAGAAAATAATGATTTAATTGGATGATACATGAGAAATTCGACCATAATAATGCTATAGTGATTTTTAAAGATTGATAAGATTAAAGGTAGGTTGCTATCCATGAAGAAAATCCTCATCACGGGCATGAATAAAGTATCTCAATTAATCAGCATTTTTGAAGACATTATAGCCATAATCGATGTGGAATACCATATCGAAATATTAACAGATAAGACACTGATGATTCATGTGACAGATGAGCAGAAGTCCTCTATCTATTACGCAATTGCTAACGTGGACAATAAGTTGGAACACATACCTATAAAGCACATTCCTCTTTGTAGGTTTATTACACTTGGACTGAATAAGAAATCCAGTGTAACCATATCCAGCCTTGAAGCCGATAGTGATACCAATCAAACGATGATCTATTGCATACAGCGAGAAATAGGTGAAGGTGATGGACTCATAGAACCACAAGAATTCCCTGTATTTATCAAGGCTTCTTGGGGTCGCGATGTCTATAATATTATGTCAGCAGTAACAGCAGCCATGCTCATAAATCGGCAAATTCATGATAAGTTAAATTCCATAAAGGAAGGATAAATCCCCAAAATCTACTTCTAAAAATCAGTCAATAGGAATAAAAATAGATATAGAAAAACTTTAACATAGGAAATTTATTGAATGCACAAGGATAAAGAGAAACCTTACAATTAGTCATTCGATAAAGAAGAAGGGAGATAAGGTTTATGGAAGATAATGTTATCAGAAACAATCAGGTTAACCTCATTGGGAAAATATACTCAACATTTGATTTTAGTCATGAAGTATATGGGGAAGGGTTTTATAATTTTGTAGTTGAAATATCTAGGTTAAGCGATAACTCCGATAAAATTCCTGTCATGGTATCAGAACGTCTACTGGATGTCACACAGGATATGCGAGGGCAATTTGTTGAACTTCAAGGGCAGTTTCGCTCTTATAACAGGCAGATAGATGGCAAAAATAGGTTGGTTTTAACTGTTTTTGCTCGAGAAATAGATATATTAAATGAAGATGAAATTAAGCGTAATCCCAATTACATATACTTAGATGGGTACATATGTAAACCGCCTATGTATCGTACAACACCATTTGGACGTGAAATTACGGATATATTGCTGGCAGTCAATCGCCCATATAATAAATCCGATTATATTCCTTCCATATGTTGGGGACGTAACGCTCGTTTTGCAGAAAAATTTACAGTAGGTGACCGTATAAAAATATGGGGACGCATTCAAAGCAGGGAGTATCAAAAGAAAGTCAGTGAAACAGATAGCATCAGTAAAATAGCTTATGAAGTGTCCATTTCTAAAATAGAAAAATATGAAGAAGAAAGCGAAAGTGAAGTGGAAGAGAATTGAAATGAGGCTATTATAGAAACAGCCTCATTTACTATGCCACTTATACTAAACCCAATAATCGAGCTCCTTGAGCAACGATAAAACAAACTAAAATACCTGTAACAGTAGGGATGATAAAAGAGAGAATGGTCCATTTGGTACTTTTCGTCTCTTTTTTTATGGTCAATAAGGCCGTGCCGCAAGGGAAATGGTTAAGGGAAAATAGCATGGTACATACAGCCGTTAACCAAGTCCAACCGTTATTCACCAGCAGATCTTTCAGAGCGGATAAACTGTCAAGTTCCAACATAGCGCCAGTGGACATATAACTCATAATGAGAATAGGGATAACAATTTCATTAGCAGGAAATCCAAGTATAAAAGCCATTAAGATATAACCATCTAAACCAATGAGTGAGGCAAATGGGTCAAGGAAATTGGCACAGTGGGTCAGTATACTGATGTCACCAAACATTATGTTTTGAAGCACCCAGATAAGAATACCTGCTGGAGCCGCTACCACAATGGCTCGACCAAGTACGAATAAGGTACGGTCTATTAATGAACGCACGATGACTTTTCCAATCTGAGGCTTTCGATAAGGCGGCAATTCCAGTGTAAAAGAAGAGGGCATGCCTTTTAATAGTGTTTTTGATAGTAGTCTTGATATACCGAATGTAATCATGACAGCTAATATAATGGTTAGGAGAATGACAAGGGTTCCAATCACAGAGGAGAATCTACTACCAATACCAACAATAAAAATCGTAGCTAATGCAATGAGGGTTGGGAAACGGCCATTGCAGGGCACAAAGTTATTGGTGATTATGGCAATAAGACGCTCTCTTGGTGAATCAATAATGCGACAAGAGGTAACACCTGCTGCATTACAGCCAAAACCCATACACATGGTAAGTGCTTGCTTTCCGTGGGCACAGCATTTTTTAAAGAAATAGTCCAAGTTAAAGGCTATTCGTGGTAGATAACCCAGGTCTTCTAACAAGGTAAATAGAGGGAAGAAGATAGCCATAGGTGGCAGCATAACGGAAATAACCCAACCCAACGTACGGAACAAACCAAGGACAAGAATACCGTGGAGCCAATCAGGTGAACCTGCCCAGTTAAAAAAGGCAGTTAACTGGTCTTCAATGTTAAAAAACAGCTTTGATAGCAGTCCAGATGGGTAATTAGCACCGATGATGGTTATCCAGAAAATTAAACCAAGCAACAATAGCATAATAGGCACCCCTAACAGCTTAGAGGTAATCACTTTATCAATTTTTCGGTCAAAATCACGACGTTTATTTTCTTTTGTGGACACAACGGATGCTGCTGTCTTTTCAGCTTTTTTTATAATGCTATGAACAATCTGTTCACGAAAATGATTCATATCTAGACCATGCTCATGGATTAGATTTTCTTTCATGGCATGGATTTCTTTCATTAACGTTTCGTTATCTGACAACGTAATGCCAAGATAAGCTTCAATGGTCTTGATAATCGTTGTATCCCCATCAAGTAGCCTAAGAGCTGTCCATCTAGGATCAAGTCCACTGTTTCCTAAAATATCAGTAACAGAAGGCGTCAGTTCATCAATGGCTTGTATAATGCTAGGAGGGTAATGGATGGTAACAGGTGAATGCGTTATAGGCTTATGACTTACGGTATGTAAAGTATCTTTTAGACGATCAAGACCTTTCCCTTCTCTAGCATTTGTAGGTATAACAGGAATTCCTAATTCCCTTGAAAGTGCATTGCAATCAACCGTTATGCCTTTTTTGGCAGCTTCGTCGATGAGGTTCACACATAGAACCACTTGGTTGGTAATTTCAAGAATCTGGTAAACAAGATTAAGATTTCTTTCAAGACACGTGCTATCTGCTACCACCACAACAGCATGGGGTTTACCAAAGCATATAAAATCCCTAGCAATTTCTTCTTCCACAGAATTGGATAAGAGAGAATATGTACCTGGCAAGTCAATAACAACATAGTTCTTACTCTTATGTGTGAATGTACCACGGGCGTTAACAACGGTTTTTCCAGGCCAGTTTCCTGTATGCTGTTTAAGTCCCGTCAAAGCATTAAAAACAGTGCTCTTGCCAGTATTAGGGTTACCAGCAAGGGCGATTACCACATCATCAGGTGAATGCAGGTCAACATCAAAGCGTTCTTTTAATGTATTAAGTCCCGTGGATTGGATTGTAAGTCCCATTAGATTGTTTCCTCCTTATCTATTTGACATTCAACCATGATCTGTGACGCTTCTTCCGAGCGAAGCGCAATGACTGTACCACGTATTTCATAAGCAATAGGATCACCAGCAGGACTTTTATAAAGGGCCTTAACAGGTGTATTTTGCACTAATCCTAAATCAAGGAGTCGCCTTCTTGTAACACCATCAGCTAGCAATTGTCGAAGGGTACCATGTTTGCCAACAGATAGTTTATCAAGGGAAATCAATGGATTCATAAACCGAGTCACCTCTAATTTCATTATTCATAACTGAAAAAGTTAGCCGTAAGAAACTTTTTCAACTGTCTTTAATACTATATGGAGGGTACAACTCAATGTGTGCACGTACTATTCTTTTTTCTAAAAATATGATAGACATAATTTTGAATAGGTAATAATAGATTGAATGAGATAATTGAGAAACGCATTAACAAAAATATAGGTAGATAAATTATCTATGAGATATTTTTTATCTTTGATATATTTTCATTATAATATGGTTGTGGCTTTTTTATTTCCTTTCAAATAATCAGATATAGGTGAAATTTAAATAAATTATACCATCTTGTACAGTTCTACAAGGTGATATATAATTCTATTTATAATATATAAGTGGGTGATAATGTAATGAATAAAAATATAACTAATATAGATAGAGATTATTATAAAGCTTATCTAGATGCATTAATTAAAGGGTCTGAAGAAGCTATAGATAATGATTTGATTTATCCAATTGCTTTAGATGATTTTATAAACAATAGTAGAAGTCGATTCTTGAGTGAACGCAAGTATGAAGAATTAGCATCTATGTATCAACTTATTGGAATGCATTATAGAAATATGAATGAACTATTTTTTAATAACTATCTTACTTGCAATTACCATGCTAATACATTAATTAATGTAGGTTGTTACTATTATAAATATATACATAATGAATACGCTAGTATATTAGCGCAGTATAATGCATCTTTTCAGAAAAGCATAATAGCCCAATATAAAAATACTGACCCTAAGTTCGCTTATATTTATGCAATGAATATTGAACTATTAGGTGATGTTTATTTACTAATAGATCATGATGAAGCTCTTAAATATTATAATCAAGCTAAGGAATTATATGAAAAAGATGACCATTATGGGCAACTTTCATACAATAATGACTTATGGTGTTCTTACGCACTAAAAGAGATGAGTATTGTATTAAGTGAATGCTATCATACTGAATTATCTTTAGACGTGATAGGCATAGAGCGCATTAAACAAAAAAATAAGTTGTTCGAGATAATTAATTGAGACATTATAATGTACTAAATATGGGCTATTTGTTGATATTTTTATAATCATGTATAACAGTTTCAGTTTACCCATACACATAGTAAGCGCTTGCTTTTCGTGGGTACAGCATTTCTTGAAGAAATAGTCCAAATTAAAGGCTATTCGTGATAGATAACCCAGGTCTTCTAACAAGGCAAAAAGAGGAAAGAATATGATAGACATAATTTTGAATAGGCGATAATAGATTGAATAAGAAGGAGGGGATTAGGGATGCATTTATCTGATTTTCACACCTTTCGAGGTTATGAAATACTTGATCGTGAAAAAAAGAAGTTGACGCCAAGTATGGAAGATTACATGGAGATGATTTATAGACTATGTATGAATAGTCCCTATGTACGTATGAATCAACTTGCTGAAAAATTAAATGTGCGCACATCATCATCCACCAAGATTGTTCAAAAGCTTAACGCCCTTGACTTGGTCCACTATGAAAAATATGGGCTCATTGAGTTATCTGAAAAAGGTAAAATTCTAGGAGAATATCTCTATCATCGTCATCACGTCATCGAAAGATTTCTAGAACTTATAGGGAATCAAGGTAGCGTTCTTAAAGATACAGAACTAATTGAGCACTATATACGTCCAGAACTGTTACATCACCTAGAGTGTTTTAATGCTTTTATGAATCAAAATAAAGATATAAAGGAACGATATGAAGCTTTTATAGATAAAGAAATGAACCAGCACTAAATCCCTGGTTGAATAAATTCCACAGTAAAGTTATTGTGAATCCTGTTACAATCTTTTAGAATAGACTTAGAAAGTACAGGAGGGGATAATATGAAGCAGATTACATTAGCCATTACTCAATTAAGAAAAGAAAAGGGCATTACGCAAGGTGAATTAGCTGACTATCTCGGTATAACATACCAAGCCGTCAGTAAATGGGAAAATGGTACAACCCTACCAGATATCAGCTTACTGCCAGCGCTTGCAAGCTACTTTCAGGTGTCTGTAGACCAACTGTTAGGTTTAGAGCCTCTCAAAAGCGATTACATCTACCGTACAACAAAAACAGTAGCACACTGGGATAATCAGCTGTCATATTTACAACAAACAAGGGATGAACTATGGAATGAGGATTATATGGCATTCCTTATACAACAGGTATGGAGGCTTCATCAGCCAGTTAGCATCCTTGATTTTGGATGCGGTTATGGTTATTTAGGCAAACTTATGCTGCCATTATTACCTAAGGGGAGCAGCTATACAGGTATAGATGCCAGTGAGACCTTAATTACCAAAGCAAGGCATAACTTCAAAGATAGCCCATATAAAACCCACTTTATTCAAGGTGATTTTAACCAAGTCACAACAAATCAAAATTACGATATAGCTATCTGCCAAGCTGTACTACGACACATAAACAATCCTTATGAGATCTTAAAGAAAATGATAAGTAGTGTAACCATTGGCGGCAAAGTCATCTGTATTGAAATAAATCGTGCCTTAGAAAATGCCAGTATGTACTTGGATGGTCTGCATTTTAACTCCCTCAGCAAAAACAACGCCCTACATAAACTATGGCACTGTGAAATGGCATCAGAAGGACGGGATCATGCTATCGGTATGAAACTACCCTTCTACATGCAAGACCTAGGTCTAACAGATATTGATGTACGCATGAACGACAAAGTCAAATTTATCACCCCAAAACAAGCCTCCTACCATACCACCAAAGAAAAATTCATACAAGCAAATCACCATGGTCACACACTATCCCCACAAGAAAAAGAAAAGATAATCACCTTATTTATGAACCGAGGCACATCACGAGAAGAAGCCGAGTCCTATATACTAGACGAAGAAAAAATAACCCAGTATATAAAAGAACATCAACACAATCTATCCATCCTAAAAGCACTATGCCTCATTATTTCATTCGGAACCAAAGTAAAATAATCCCTACATGATGTAAGCATCCCATTAGCATCTCAAAAAACTTACAATACCATTAATTACATAACACCCAACTTTGTAATTCAGGTAATCTAATCCTATAAGTTAAGGCTAACAATATAAAAAAACGGTTTTCCATAGAATCACTAGATATTACCACTTTACAGGCTTACTAAGCGGTTCTACCGGCATCAAAGTGGCAGCAACACAAAAAACCATATAGCGTCATCATATCGACTTTTGCAGCTTGTTGCTCACCTTATTAAACAGATAAAAGCAACAAATGCAACGAGAGAGTATGATGACGCTATATGGTTTTACAATACTTCCGTTGGGCGTTTTGATTTTTGTAGTTTTTGTTATTGAATATCACAAATCAATAATTCTCAATCACATTCTGCATATCATACATTCCCTGACACTTCTGACTCAAAAACTTAGCAGCATTCACAGCCCCAACCGCAAAAATATCTTTTGACAATGCACTATGGTGAAGTTCAACCACTTCATCTTGTCCTGCAAATATAATAGCATGATCCCCAACAATGGTCCCGCCTCTTACAGCATGAATACCAATCTCCTGACCTTCACGCTTCACACGACTGGTGGAACGGTCATAATTATACGTATACTCATGATTAAGTGACTCATTAATAGAGTCTGCAAAAGCCAAAGCAGTACCACTTGGCGCATCAATCTTTTGATTGTGATGCTTCTCAACAATTTCAATATCAAAATTCGCACCGGTTAATGTCTTAGCCGCTTTTTTTACAAGGTTAAGAAGCAGATTAACACCAAGTGACATGTTAGCTGATAATAGAATAGCAATTTCTTTACTGGCTTCATTAACCGTAGCAATCTGTTCTTCTGTAAGCCCTGTTGTGCAGAGCACAAGAGGGATTTTTCTTGACTTTGCATAGTTAAGTACAGTGGGTACGGCACTTGCAATAGAGAAATCAATGATTACATCACCGTCCACATCAAGATCTTCTATACGCGTATATACAGGGTAGGGATTATCCATATGGTCTGAAATATCAATTCCAGCAACAATGGATGTTTCCGGGTCGTTTGCAACAATCCCTGAAATCACCTGTCCCATTTTACCATTACAACCATGCATAATAATTCTAGTCATTGTAATACTCCTTTCATCATGTAACCATTTTTGTCTTCATGTATATCTAGTTTCATGTATGTCAATCCATAGAATAAATTTTACGATAGGCTAACCTTATTATAACAGAACCACTGAGCCATTCATAGACGCATGATGCTTCTTAAATGAACCCAGTGGTTAGCTTTATGGATTAGATATTGATACCGTAGTCTTGCATAGCCTTTTTCAGAATCTGGATGTTTTGAGGCTCCATATCTGTTAGTGGTAAGCGACATGGACCAGCTGGAAGACCCATGTAACCCATAGCGGTCTTTACTGGAATAGGGTTAACTTCGCAGAATAGGGCACCCATCAGATTATGCAGTTTCATTTGTAAATCAAGACTGCCTTTTGTATCACCCTCCATGTATTTCATGACAATATCATGTGTCTCCTGTGGAAGCATATTAGCGATAACAGAAATAACCCCTTTACCACCTAGTGAGAGAAGAGGTACTATCTGATCATCATTACCAGAATAGAGATCAAGGCGTCCTTCACACTTGTGCATCAAATCGGTAATATGGGTGATATTACCACTTGCTTCTTTTATAGCAACAATATTATCCACATGAGATAATGCAGCAGCAGTTGCAGCATTAATATTAAGACCTGTACGGGATGGTACATTATATAAGACTACGGGTACATTTACACTATTTGCAATGGAAGTAAAATGCTGAATAAGACCTTTTTGTGTTGTCTTATTGTAGTAAGGTGTGACTTGAAGCAAACCATCCACACCTAACTGTTCAGCTTTCTTAGATAATTCTATACCATGAGCTGTATCATTGCTGCCGGTACCTGCAATAACGGGTACACGTTTATTTGTACGATCAACAGCCACCTTAATACATTCTAGATGTTCCTCATCGTTCAATGTGGATGCTTCACCTGTTGTACCGCAGATAACGATACAATCTGTACCACCATCCAATTGAAAATCAATTAGTTTTTCTAAACCTGCATAGTCCACTTGCATATCTTTCGTAAAAGGTGTGACAATCGCTACACCAGATCCTGTAAAAATAGCCATTTAAAAACCTCCTCTAGAGTCATATCATTTAATTGTAGGTAATCTCCCAATGTATATCCTGTTTTATCTTACGCTAATCGTCTCACTGAAAGTGATAATACTTCATGCATGAACGTATATTATTATATTCAACTTCTATAGTATATCTTTTTTAGGGCTAAACATCAATAAGTAAAGCTCTTAAACCTATCGTATGCAAAAGATAGTGATACTATAGTATATTATGGGGAGTTCTTATTGGGCATTCCCTAATACATATAATGCTGCTTCATGTAGGTATTGGCAGATATAAAAAACAGTCGGCATACGTATGCCGACTGTGAGTTTTATTAAAGAATCACAAGTAGCACACCATAGCCATCATTAGTCTATGACAGTTATATAGTTATTCACTATATACCCAGACAGAAAATAGAAACAGGTATTTTCTTCTTCGGCATGTTACCCTTTTACCAATCTTCTCTTTCGCCTGTACGAATCCAATTGCTTACTCATGAAACATGCGCCTCTACCATACCGTATTAAATTTGATTATTATCATATCATCTCATGTGATATTTGTCAACGCCAAAACACCATTAAATTAATTTCTGTAGAATTTTATTACTTCTTTCAATAAATTTAGTCATGGCTTCAGGTGCCAATTGCTTATGACTAATCATAGCAAGATCATATATCTGTTCACAGAAGATAGCTGTGTTTTCATGGTCTTTGTTATCAATAATATATTTAACCAATTTATTCTTTTTATTAAGAAGCAGGCTTTCATTAGTTGGCATCATGGCATTATCCATACCAAACATACCATACATTTTACTCATATCCTGCATACGACGAGATTCCTCAGGTAAAAGGATCATACCAGAGATATCTTCAGCTTTCAGGTTTTCTAGGGATACATTCAGTTGTTCATTGCTTAATGCTTTTCTGAAGATCTCTTGTACTTCTTCTACAAGCTGCTTGTTATCTTCTTCACTGGTGTCATCTTCGTCTTTTAGTGTATCCGTAAGGTCTGCATCGATACGAGCAAACTTAGTTTCCGTTTCTTTCGTTTCCATATGAGAAATGAAAGGCTGGTCGATGGTTGTATTCATGATAACAGCTTCCATGTCATGATCTTTAAATATTTTAACGTACTGTGCTTGCAGTGATTCATCCGTCACATAGTACACTTTATTTTCATGCTTCTCGCGATTACGCTCAAGGTATTCAGGAAGCGTCACATAATCACCTGTTGTGGTTTTGTATAAGATAATGTCTTTAGTTTTATCAAAGAACTTGTCATCTTTTAAACAACCAAATTTGATAAAGGGGTGAATATCATCCCAGAATTTTTCATAGGACTCTTTGTCGTTTTTATATAAGGAATTAAGTTTGTCAGCAACCTTCTTGGTAATGTAGGAAGAAATCTTTTTCACAAAACCATCGTTTTGTAAGAAACTTCTTGATACATTCAGTGGCAGGTCTGGGCAATCCAGTACACCTTTTAATAATAGCAAGAATTCAGGAATAACTTCTTTGATGTTATCTGCAACGAACACTTGATTATTATAGAGCTTGATTTGCCCTTCCATGGTATCAAATTGGTTGCCTAATTTAGGGAAATATAAAATACCTTTTAAGTTAAAAGGATAGTCCATATTTAGATGAATCCAGAATAATGGCTCTTTAAAATCCATGAATGTTTTACGATAGAATTCTTTATATTCTTCGTCGGTACATTCATTAGGCTTTTTAAGATAAAGGGGGTGTGTATCGTTAAGTGGTGTAGGTTCAGCGGGCTCTTTTGGCTCACCGTTTTCATCTTTAGGTTCTTCTTTATTTGGATTCATTAAGAAAATGTCTATGGGCATTAGGGAACAGTATTTTTGAATGGTACTGCGTACAGTATATTCATTTAAAAACTCTTTACTGTCTTCACCAATTGTAAGGGTGATGGTTGTACCTCTTTCTGTACGGTCACCGTCACTCATTTCATACTCACTGCTGCCATCACTCATCCATCTTACGGCTTGTGCACCTTCACTGAAGGATAAAGTATCAATCTGTACTTGATCCGCTACCATAAAAGCAGAGTAGAAACCAAGACCAAAATGTCCGATAATCTGATCTTCATTTGCTTTGTCCTTATACTTGCTTAAGAAATCTTCAGCACCTGAAAATGCAATTTGATTAATGTATTGCTTCACTTCCTCAGCAGTCATACCGATACCGTTGTCTTTAAACGTAAGGGTTCCTGCCTTATCATCCACAATCACTTCAATTTTGAAAACATTATCATCAGCAAGTGTGGTTTCACCCATAACTTCTAACTTTTTTAATTTTGTTATAGCGTCGCATCCATTGGAAATAAGCTCTCTCACAAAAATATCATGATCAGAATAAAGCCATTTCTTAATAATGGGAAATATGTTTTCGCTATGAATGGATAGATTACCTTTTTCTGTATTCATTTAAACGCCTCCTAAGTAAATATATATTTATATGCTGAAACAACATCGTAAGTTCAATCCTTCAACATACCTGGATTAATGTTATGGAGGTGAATCTTCTTCATCATGATGTGTGTTATGTACAATGATGCTTATCCACCTTATATAGTATAATAAATCGAAATATTTCACTTGTCAAGAAAAAACTAGCACTCAACTAAGAGGAGTGCTAACAAGAAGGAAAAAGTAACGGGTACTTTTCCCATGAATTGGGGTTATAAAGCGATTCCATGCTTTTTAAAAAACTTTTTAACCGTATCATCCCAATAATTTTCTAGAATTTTATCCAGTGTGAAAACTTTAAGTGAAGTTCCTGTGGTGCATTTAAGGAGACCATCTTCAAAATTAATGTTGATAAACAAACCATGAACACCATCTTCTTTGACTGGCAGTTGATTCTTTTCAACAAGCTGTCTGGTACGGTCTTTAGGTAAGACAAATATAATTTTAAATTTGGTAGGTACCCGATTTCCTTTAATAATGTGATATAGAACATCCTTAATTTCTGACCAAGTGACCAGGGAACGCTTATCCAGTATTTCTTTTTCATCTGAGGAAAGGTATTTATCATTTATATCACAGGTGATACTGAACTTTGTAAAGGTGGTAATATCCACACCAGAAACTTCGAAATCATCAAACATCTGCTCTTTTAAGAGGTTTTTCATGAAGCATTTTATATCGGTTATTTCAAAAGATATCATGATTTAACATTCCTTCCATGGGCATGTATGATAGATGAACCCATTCTCTATGTTATATGATACAAAATAGAGGTAGAACTTTCAATGCTTTTATTGTAATATGGTAGAGGGATATGTCATAAAGTAAAAAAAATGCGAAAAATGATAAATGAAAGAATGAAGATTAGAAGAGCGTGAGGATAGATGTATGAAAAAACTGGATAGACGTTTTTATCAAAGAGATACCTTAGTCGTTGCTCAAGAGCTGCTTGGCAAATACATGGTCTATAACCATAATGGCGTTGATTTAGTGGTCAAGATTACGGATGTGGAAGCTTATACGGGCATTCATGATAAAGCATGTCATACCTACGGTGGTAAGCGAACCCCTCGAACAGAAGTCATGTGGGGTGAGGCTGGGTATGCTTATATCTATCTGATATACGGCATGTACGCTTGTTTAAATGTGGTGACAGAAGAAGCGGGTAACCCTTGCGCCGTGTTAATAAGAGGAGCCGTACCCGTTAAAAATAGAGAGCAGATGTGTCTGAATCGATACCAGAAATCATACGACACACTTACCAATTACCAGAAAAAGAATTTTTCCAATGGACCCGGTAAGCTATGTCTTGCCTTAGGTCTTACAAAAGAACAAAATGGCATGGATTTTCTGTCCGATCAATTTTATTTTTATGATAGTGGGGAAGAAAAAGGATATGCTATACATAAAGCCAAACGTATTAACATTGATTATGCAGAAGAAGCCGCAGACTATCTCTGGCGTTTTTATATAAATAAGTAACAGGCAGTTTATGGATAACCATCAATACGATAATGGAGGATGATTAAAATGCGTCAAAATTCAATGGATTATGCCAAGGATTTATTGGCATTTATTAACAAAAGTGTATCACCTTATCACAGTGTCATGGAAGGGAAACGTATGCTTTTAGAAGCAGGATTCAGGGAATTAAAAATGGGCCAGGAATGGCACATACAGAGAAATGGCAAATACTATGTCAGCCCCTATCCAACAGCGCTATTTGCTATAGATGTGGGAGAGATTATTGACCATGTGGGCTTCAAAATCATTGCATCCCACACAGATAGCCCATGCTTTAAAATAAAACCAAAATCTGAAATAGTGAGTGACGGTTATATGAGTTTAAATACGGAAGTTTATGGAGGACCTATATTCTCCACATGGTTCGACCGTCCATTATCCATTGCTGGTAAGGTTGCCTTAAAATCCAAGAACCCTTTAAAGCCAGAAATAAGCTATGTGGATTTTAAGAGACCGTTATTGACCATACCAAGTTTGGCCATTCATATGAACCGTCAAGTAAACAAAGGTGTTGAAATACATCCTCAAAAACATACATTACCATTGGTTGGACAAATCAATGATGCCTTGGAAAAAGAGAATTATTTGTTGCATTATCTGGCAGAAGAAATGAAGGTAGATGCTCAAGAAATCCTAGACTTTGATCTCTATCTGTATGTAGCTGAAGAAGGGCATATGATAGGATTTGATAATGAATTTCTACAAGCACCTAAGCTGGATGATTTAGCCATGGTCTATGGTAGCCTAAGGTCCATCATTCAGTCCAAGTGTTATGATGGTATTAATATCGCAGCATGTTTTGACAGTGAAGAAATTGGCAGTGGTACAAAAGCAGGGGCAGATTCGGCCTTATTTGCCAATATTTTGGAACGTCTTTCTCTTGCACTTAATCGCAGTAAAGCCAAACATTTACGTATGTTTGAAACATCATTTATTATATCAGCAGATGGTGCCCATGCCCTTCATCCGAATGCACAAGAGGAGCATGACCCAACAAACCGCCCAGTACTCAATAAAGGTATTGTATTAAAACTTAGTGCCAAACAAAGTTATGCCACAGATTGTGAGTCAACGGCTGCTATACAACAATTATGTGATGCGTCAGATCTACCCTATCAGAAGTTTGTTAATCGTTCTGGGGCATTAGGAGGAAAAACCATTGGACCTATTATCTCTTCCTATGTGCCAGTAAGAGCAGCAGATGTGGGTCTTCCCATGCTGGCTATGCATTCAACACGGGAATTAATAGGTATAAAAGATTTAGTGGTGATGGATCAGATGTTTAATAATTTTTATCATATTTAACCAAGTTCAATTATATGTGATACCAAGAAAGATGAACAAATAGGGTGTAAATAGAAATAGGGGTTTTAATTACATGACAGATATGCTATGATGTATGTAGTAATAGATACTACTTGTCGTAGTTATTACATTGAGGAGGATGCTTCGTGGATTACAAAATTATAGTAGATAGTGGCTGTGATGTTGATAAAGAGATGATTGAAGAGATGTCTCTTAAGCTTGTGCCGCTTACCATTGAATTTGAAGGGGATCGTCATATTGATGATGATACCTTTGATGGAAAAACCTTTGTAAAGAAGATGAACTTAAGTCATGCTATACCTAAGACGGCATGTCCATCACCAGCAGAATATATGGATTCTTACCAAGGTAAGGAAGATAATGTATTTGTTGTTACTTTATCCAGTAAACTGAGTGGCAGCTATAACAGTGCTGAGGTTGCCAAAGAAATATATGAAGGGGAAAATAGACAGAAAAAGATTCATGTCTTTGACTCGTTAAGTGCATCAGCAGGCCAAGTCTTATTAACATTGAAAGTGGATTACTTAGCTAAAATGGGTAAAACCTATTCTCAGATTGTTAGCAGCATTGAACAATATATTAAAGAAATGAAGACAATATTCGTTTTAGAGAAATTAGATAACCTTGTTAAAACAGGCCGTATGAGTCTGGTAAAAGCGGCTATTGCCAATGTCTTAAATATTAAACTTATCTTAGCATCTAACGGTAAAGGTGAGATTATCATGCTGCAAAAAGCAAGAGGCATCAAAAAAGCTATCAATAAAATGATAGAGATAATTGATGACAAAAAAGTAAATTTAGAAGAGAAATTTCTTGTGATTGCACATTGTAACTGTGTTGAACGTGCCATGGCAATAAAAGAAAAAGCAAAGGTCTTATACGGATTTAAAGATATATTTGTTGTAGAAATGCGAGGTATATCCAGTGTTTATGCTAATGATGGCGGTATTGTGATTGCCTACTAAGAAGGTACCTCATATATAGCTGACCTTCCAAATAACATATGGTGGTGATAACAGCCAAGAATTAGTTTGTCCTTGACGAAGGTTCTTGGCTGTTTTTTGATGCTATTATAAGATTATCAATTAAATGTTGATAAACAGTAGCTCTATCCCTATTTTTTACGTTTAAACATCTTGAAAAATTGACGTTTTCTTGACCGTAAATGATGTGGTTGTCGATTGACTCTTTTTTCAAAAAAAACAATGAGTTCATACAGTCCTGTAGCTACCATGGCTAACATAATAATGCTCATGATTACCCAATCCATTTTAAGGACTTGACTGCCATATAGTATAAGATGTCCAAGGCCGTGCTTACCTGCAATAAACTCTCCAATAATCACACCGATTAAAGACAAACCAATATTGACCTTCATGGTACTGATAATGTTGGCGATATTGGCAGGAAAGACCACTTTTGTCAGCACATCTTTTTTTGTGCCATTAAAGGTGTAAATTAACTTAATTTTTTCACTGGATACATGAATAAAGCCATTAAATACATTAATAATGGTTACCACAATAGCCACAGTAAGAGCCGTAATAATAATGGATTTTTGATTATGTCCTAACCAAACAATAATAATGGGTGCCAATGCAGTCTTGGGAAGACTATTGAAGACAACCAAGTAGGGTTCTAAGATTTTGGACAGTTGCCGATTCCACCATAGCAGCGTAGCAATGAGTATACCCAATACCGTTCCAAGAGCAAAACTGATAATGGTTTCATAAAGGGTAACGCCTACATGATAGAAGATGGAACCATCCATGACCATCTCAATAAAAGCGCCCCACACACGGCGAGGTGAACTGAATATAAACGGTTCAATGATACCTGTGACAGCTCCTATTTCCCAGGCAATGATAAGTACAATGAGTATAAGCACTTGGTAAAAGGTAATGAGCCGGCGTTTTTTAAGGGCTTTCTTTAAATAACGTGTTTGTTCCGGAGATACTTGATTAGTCATTAACATCCATCTCCTTCCAAATAGCATTAAAATAATCACCAAACTCATGAGCACTTCGAGAAGTAAAAGGTGTTCGATGATCAATGGAAAGCTGAATATCAAATATACGTTTAATCGTTGCCGGCCGCTTACTCAGCACAACAACTTTGTCAGCCATACTAATAGCTTCTGCTATATGTAACAAACAAAGTCTTATATTAACGCAAGATGACTTCTAAGGTATGGCCATCCCATGTCATAGAAGCAATGAGCTGTATGAGTAATCTTCTTTTCTCTGTATAAGAAAGCAATTGTTCAAGACCTGTTCTTTCGCAAGGGATGCCTATCAGCTGGTCAAAATATTGGAACAGCTGTTGCTCTGCCTTAAAACCACTTAAATTGAGAAGACCACATGAGGGGTTTTTCTTATGTGGGCATTGATAATAGAGGTAGCGTAGCTGATGATGTTGATAGATCCCTTTTGTTTCTAAGGGAATCTGGCATGTTTTGCAATGAAGCAGCTGTGAGAAAAGAGCTTTTTCATGACATAATGGAGGATTAGGATTAGCGTGGTGGAGTATGGACTGAACAGAAATCCACTGTTTTGAAGGTATGATGGGTGTGTGATGACCAATGGCAATGATCCATTCACTTAGGGATTTCTTAGATATTCTATGCTTTTCTTCAAGATGTTTGTTGTAAGCCATTATACCTTGCCTGCCAGTAAAGGATGCAGGGGTAAGATTAGGGTTCATATAGGCTTTGTGATGAGAAAAATAGTTATAAGCTTGTAAATCTGCTGTCATATAGACTGGATTTGCTAAGATATTTTTAAGAGCACTAAGGCTAAAGTTGTTGTTACGACGGCTTTTAATATGGTGCCTCCGGGTATAGGTTTGAAGTTCTTGTAGGGATTTGCATTGCTCATAGGTATTAAATATTGTTTTTACATGTGATGCTTCTTCAGGTAGCAGCTCTAAAACAGCATGGGACTTACCATTTGATGTATGGGTACGACGTGATCGGTAACCAAGAGGTGTCATACCACCTAGCCACCGACCAGACTCAGCTAATTTGTACATGTTATCCTGAATACGTTCAGCAATGGTTTCCTTTTCTAATTGGGCAAAAACGCTAGCAATGTACATCATAGCCCTTCCCATAGGCGTGGATGTATCAAAATGGTCGCGTATGCTGACAAATTCAATATGATGCTTTGTTAATAATTCCAAAATAGATGAGAAATCCAGAACATTACGACTGATTCTATCCAAGCGGTAACAGATCAATACATCAAATTTCTTTTCTTTCACATCTAAGAGCATTTGTTGAAATCCAGGTCTTTTTGTATGGCTCCCAGAAAAACCTTCATCCTCATAAATGTGTAAATGTGACACGTCATAATGTGCGTGAGCAAATTCCTGACAAAGACCGATTTGGTTCTTTATGGAATCGCCAGAAGCTGTAGCTTTAGATTTTCGAGAATAGATGGCTATATTCAATGAGTATCATCCTATCATAGGGTCTTATTAATACTATATGACAGATGCCTCCATATAAGCAGTAATTTTAGATGTGCTATTTATTTTGCATGATTTTGTTTTTATGCATATCTTCTGCAATATCTCTTGTATGTTTAAGGGTTTTTAATATAATGCGTTTGGTCTGGTCATCCATCAGCTCGCCGTGGTATTCTAAACCATCTACTTCTTCTAATTTTTCAATAATGGTATCCAGATCCACATTAATGGATTTATGGTCTTTCGGTTCTCTAAGGGGAATAGAGTGGTTACTCCTCCCTAGAAGATAATCGGTGGTCGTATGAAGGGCTCGTGCAATCCGATTGATAATTTCTCCTTTTGGTTCTCTAAGATTATTTTCATAGCGAGACATGGTTGCTTCGGTGACGTTCACCTTTACAGCCAGCTCTCTTTGTGTCAATTGCTTTTTTTTTCTAAGGTTCAATATGCGATAACCAATTGAATTTTTGTTCATGTCATACACCACTTTATTATTTTTTTATACTACAGGAAAAGCTCTCTAAAACCCATGTACAATGTAAAGCATTTGAATGTACAGATTTTTATTTCTTCAATTTAGAGTGAATTTTCCCCTTTATGCACTAATTACGTAGCCTTCGCAATATTTCATTAATAGTATAATACTTACTTACCAAAATTAAAATCTGTATTACCAAAGATACAAATTTTTGGTTGACACTTACCAAATGGTATGGTACGATTGTGTTGTTTGGATGGTAAGTGCTGGAGGTGAAGGTATGAATACATATAAATTAAAGTCTGCCAGAGCGTCAATGGGATATACACAGGTAGAAATGGCTAAAATGTTATCCATAACACAGAAAACATACAACAGAAAAGAATTAGGAATCGTTGATTTTAATTTAAGAGAAGTTACCAAAATTATAAGTATCCTAAAGCTTGACGTTGAAAATGTATATGCCATTTTTTTTAATGACAATATTACCAATTGTATATCTAATGAAGTAACTAAAAATGCTTAATATTAAGTTGTACATATTATATTCTGGGCTTAAATAGAAATAATATGCCTAGAGTATATTATATGTTTGTAATTGTAAATAATATATGATAATATATATCCATATTAAATATTGAAAGGAGCGGTTGATTATGACAAAAAAAGTATATGTAGTAAACAATGGAACTCGACAATTTCAAACAATAACTGCTCCCAGGAAAATACAATGATATAGGATATTATTGACCTAGAGCAGTATCATTTATTGCCTAGGTTTTTATTTTATTAGTAACGATAAAGTATGCTTATCTATAAGGTTATCGAAGTTAAATGCACGGGCCACATTCTTATTAAAGAGAATATGGATGTGCTGTACAAGAAAACATCGTGACTTAATGATTATCATAGGGTAAGTTAGATGCTTTCGTTATCATGCATGTTTTTTTGATATAGTGGATAGTCTATATCTTATCATAAATCTAGCGCAATAAATCATATTGTGCTAGATTTTTTTTCTGGGAAGAAAAGGATGGTCATAAACTTAATGAAGTTAGAGACATATGGATGGAATAACACGCACCAAAAATATTTACAAGAGTATGAAGAAAAAGGGTATATGCCAGCCCGTGTATTGGTTGAGCACAGGGGGCATGTTAGCTTAATGACTGAAGCAGGTGAGGTAACAGGGATTATCCCTGGCAAATTGTATTATGACATGAGTAAAGAGGCTTTACCAGCTGTGGGTGATTGGGTCTTAGTGTCTCCCATAGAAGGTGAGAAAAAGGGTGTGATACACCATATATTACCGAGAAAAAGCCAATTTATTAGAAAGATGGCAGGTAACACCATAGAAGGTCAAGTGGTTGCTGCTAATTTTGATTATGTATTCATTATGACGGCACTGAATCAAAATTTTAATATAAAACGGTTGGAGCGCTATTTAACGGTTGCTTGGGATAGTGGCGCAGAACCAATCATTGTATTAAGCAAAGCGGATTTATGCGAAGATGTGGGGGATAAAGTAGCGGAGGTTAAATCCGTAGCACTTGGTGTTAAAGTCTATGCCATTAGCTCCATTGAAGGAATAGGTATAGAGGATATAGAGCCATATTGTATGGCAGGGCAGACAGCAGTTGTTCTTGGTTCTTCTGGTGTAGGAAAGTCCACATTGATTAATACACTTTGTGGTGAAGACATTCTGAAAGTGAATGCCGCAAGGGCAGATGATGATCGTGGACGACATACAACCACTCATAGACAGCTGGTTTGTATGCATCATGGTGGTATGATTATTGATACGCCGGGTATGCGAGAGCTGGGTTTGTGGCAGGATGGTGATGAACATGGTATGCAGGATGTGTTTAGTGATATAGAGATATTAGCTGCCGAGTGTCGTTTTAGTGATTGTAGTCATTCGGGAGAGCCTGGGTGTGCGGTGATGCAGGCTATTGAGGATGGGGAATTATCTGTTGAACGGTTGGATAATTTACGTAAGCTTGAAAAAGAGTTGGCTTTTATTGAGAAGAAGAAGTTGGAACGGTTAAGGTTGGAGGAGAAGAGGAAGATAAAGGGGGGGTATAAGAGGCGGAAGGATAGGTAGGTGTTGTTTTTTTTGGAAGATAGGTGTAGAGGGGAGTTTATTGGTAGGGTAGGACATAAGATAGTTTTTTGTAGGTGGGTGCAAGACATCCGTAGATGGATAGGCATGGAAGAAAACAGTTTTTGTTAAATAATGAAAGAAAATCTAAGCTCTTGAAAAGGTGAATGACTAAAACTTAAGAACTCGCAAGCTCAGACACTTAAGTTTTGAACGTCATTCACCTTTTCAATCACTAAGATTTACTAATCATTATTTAAAAGGCACTGTTTTCTTCCATGCCTATTCATCTACTGGGGTATTGATGGGGCTAGGGGTTCAGGGTTAATTGTAGTGCCTTGTGAAGATAAGTATGGAAAGGGGAGAGTAAATGTTATGGGTTGTGATGAAAATTGGTTATTATAGTGGATAGGGGTTCTATTCATTAACGTGATGGGTAAAAACGGATTAGTTTGGATGTTAAAAAACGGAGCTAAGAAAATAAGAAAGTGATTCAACTTTCTTATAGAACATGATATAATGAATAGAATACGTATACATGATGTTAATTTATATTGAGGTTGTCTTTGTAAGATGGCATTAGGGTTCAATATAAATAAAGTTTCAAAGGGTGATTGTATTGAAGATTGGTATATTTGATTCAGGAATTGGCGGTATAACTGTCTTGCATGAAGCATTGAAGGTGATGCCTCATGAGGAATTTATTTATTATGCGGATTCAGAACATGCGCCTTATGGTACCAAGCCAAAAGAGGAAGTTAAAGATTATGTTGAGCAGGTTGTTCAATTTCTAGAAGAGAAGCAGATTGATGTATTGGTTATTGCCTGTAATACGGCTACAAGTATCGCTGTGAAAGAGTTACGAGAGCGTTATGATTTTCCGATTATTGGCATGGAACCGGCAGTGAAGTATGCATTGGAACAAGAAAAAGAAAAGCGAATTCTTGTGACGGCGACGGATCTGACCTTAAAGGAAGAGAAGTATCAACATCTTGTGAATAAACATGATGCGCTGGCACGTGTTGATTCTTTGGCATTACCTAAGCTGGTGGAGTTAGCGGAGCAAAATACATTTGAGCGAGAAGAAGTCATGGCATATTTACAAGACGTTTTAGCGCCCTTTGATTTTGACTTATATGGTGCTATTGTACTGGGATGTACGCATTTTCCATATTTTAAAAGGTTTATACAAGAAATTGTACCTGAGCATGTTAAGGTGTATGATGGGAATCTTGGAACGATTCGTCATTTAAAGAGGGTATTAACGAATAAGCATCTGAGCTTCAGTGAACATGGAGGATCCATTGCTTTTTATTATGCTGGAGAAGAGGATAGCCATAATACCATACTTAATAGCTATCTAAAACGATTGACATAAAGATGATTTCAAAAGTGGCATAGTAAGCACGTAAGGAGACAAAAGAAAGGGTTAGGAGCATGATATTATCAGGACGAGAGATAAAGAATCAGTTAGGTAAGACCATACATATTAAACCGTTTCATGAGGATCAGCTGAATCCAAACAGCTATAATCTTCGATTGCATCATGAGTTATTGGTTTATGAAAATAAAGAGCTAGATATGAAAAAAGTGAATCAAGCCCAAAAAATAGTCATACCAGAAGAGGGTTTATTATTAGAGCCTGGAAAGCTGTATTTAGGTAGAACGGTGGAGTACACGAAAACAGACAATTATGTACCCATGTTGGAAGGACGTTCATCCATTGGACGATTGGGGCTTTTTATACATGTAACGGCTGGGTTTGGTGATGTTGGATTCAGTGGTTTTTGGACTCTTGAGATTTTTTGTGTGCAACCGATTAGGATATACCCACAGGTTGAAGTGTGTCAGATATATTATCACACCATTGATGGTGATTATACCACATATAATAGCGGTAAGTATCAAAATAATGAGGGGATACAGCCCAGTCTATTATATCGCGATTTTATAAAAGAAGACAAATAATAAGAGGTTATTGTAGAGTAGGAGAGAATTAATATGGGTTCAAACAAATTTTATAAAGATGTTAAGGAATTAGTTATTTTTGTCATTGTCGTTGTTGCCAGTGTGTTGGTTGTACAGAGCTTTGTCATTACATCCACCAAGGTGCAGCAACATTCCATGGAAAATACATTAATGGAAAATGATTTTTTATTTGCAGAGAAACTGAGCTATCATGTGACAAAGCCCAAATTAGGTGATGTGGTTGTTTTTCTTGAAGAAAGACCAGAAGGGTTTAAAGGTAACCCATTAGGTATTACCATTGATGACATAAAGAATAAGTTTAAAAAAGATAAATATAACAAAAGGGTCATGCCAAGAATGCGTTACGTTAAGCGTGTGATTGGTGTACCAGGGGATAAGGTGGATATTCGAGATGGACAAGTCTATGTGAATGATATTGCATTAGATGAACCCTATATAAAAGGGGATTATACGGATGCAAGGACACAAATGGAATATCCGTTAGAGGTTCCTGACGATCAGGTGTTTGTTCTTGGCGATAATCGAAAAGCCAGTAATGACAGTCGAAATTTTGGATGTGTGGACCAAAGTTTAATTGAAGGTAAAGTGGTTCTGCGTTTATGGCCATTAGGTAAGATAAGAGCGTTTTAAGTAAGCTAGACACGGTATGGAATGGGACAACATAAAACTGCTTTTTTGTTCATGACATATAGCATCTGCTATATCATGTGTAACCAATAAAGCGGTTTTATTTTCTTGCTTGATTATGGTTCCTATTTCATCTCCAGCAGATAAACGGGTCTGATAATCCAGAGCTGAAAAAGGTTCATCTAGTAAGAGAATATCAGGTTTCAGTGCTAAAGTACGAATAAGGGCCGCACGTTGTCGCATACCGCCTGATAATTGAGAAGGCTTGTAGTTCCTAAAATCATATAAACCGTATTGCTTTAATAACCCATCAATATACGTAAGACTCTCATGGGTTAATTGATTATTAATCTCAAGACCCAGCAGAACATTACGATAGACTGTTCGCCACTCAAAAAGATGGTCTTTTTGAAGCATATACCCTGTGTTATGCGACTCACTGTTAAGAAGAGATGTATCCAGGGTGATATGACCATGGGAAGGTTCAAGGAGACCAGAAATTAGGGATAAAAGCGTGGATTTACCACACCCGCTAGGACCAACGATACTTATGAAATCCCCCTTATATACATCTAAATAAATATGGTCTAGGGTTTTCGTTTCGCCTTTTGGTGTGTGATAGATGTAAGATAGATCTTCAATTTTTAGTAAAGGAGACATGTTGAACCTCCTGAGCTTAGAATTATACTATATTCTATTACAACCCCTACCAATGTGTGTGAATAAACAGATAAAGTTCTATACAAGTTATGGAATACGCTATCAATAAACTTAGAAAAAAAGGCAAGAGGTGAAGAAATGGGTTTACGTTTTCTATTATATCTAGGCATGTTAGGCATCGGTATAATCATTGGTTTCAAGGGTATGTCCCATAAAAAAATATTGGATCGTATGGACAAGCTGCAATTAGGGGCATTGGTCATCTTGTTGTTTGTCATGGGCATTCGGATTGGTGCTGATGATAAAGTCATAAAGCAAGTGGGTAATCTTGGCTTGAAGGCATTTATCATCACATTTTTTGCTGTAGCTTTTAGTGTCTTGTTTGTAGGATTACTAAGAAGATTTAGGAAAATGAATAAGAGAGGGGAACGCATATGACAGTTATCATCATGCTAGCGGTGTTTTTGGGGATAGCTTTTGGATATTTGCTCTTCCCTGTGGATATGTTATCGTATACAGACTACATTATGGACGTTGGTCTCTGTCTCTTACTGCTTTTAGTGGGGATAGATATTGGTCGTCAAAAAAATGTCCTTCAAGATATCAAAAAAATGGGTTTCTCCATTATATTACTTCCTTTGCTTATAGCTCTTGGCAGTATCGTTGGCGCCATTGTAGGGGGTACGATTATTGGTATGCCATTGAATGAGTCATCTGCCATTGGCGGAGGATTAGGCTGGTATTCCATATCAGCGGTTTTGTTATCCGATTATTCCACTGAGATATCAGCTATTGCTTTTCTAAGTAATGTTATGCGTGAAATCATAGCCATACTGGCCATACCCTTGATAGCTAAATATATCGGTTATATGGAAAGTGTTGCTCCTCCAGGGGCCACGGCTATGGATACAACGTTACCCATTATTACGAAATACACCGATTCCAAAACGGCTGTTGTGGCATTTATATCAGGTGTTGTTCTTTCACTACTTGTCCCAATACTGGTCCCTTTGCTCATTGGGCTGGTATAGGTTAAGGGGGCTGTCTCATAAAAGCAAAATAACGTCAATATCGTAGGCAACTATAAGAGGTTAAGCGTAAAGCGAAGCCATGGACGGCGAGACCCCTGTTCAAGCAACATTGACATGTTGCACTACTAAACACGGACGTTTAGGGGTCTGAAAAGCTTAACCTCTTATAGTTGCCAGAAACCTCTAGCCAACAATTTGCTTTTATGAGACAGCCCCCTATAAACTACCCCATTCTATTTATTCTATATTTTTAATAGCCTCTTCCGCAAATTCTGTTGTTACAATCTCATCGTACTTTACACGAGCATCTAATTCGCCAGCAGTATCTAAAATATTCTGTAACAGGTCCATGCCAGCTTTCTCAAAATAAGGGTCTTTGCGCCATGTATCTTGACGCTTATATCGGTCTATAATTTGAACCAATAGATCCATGTCTGTATCTTTAAATTGTGGTTTAATCACCTTAGCGATTTCTTCTGGTGTATGTTCTTCAACCCATAGTTGACCTCGATAGATAGCATTGGTAAATTTTTGAATAACATCCGGATTGGCTTTCATATAACTGCGCTCTGCCATATAAGCTGTATAAGGCACCAAACCACTCTCAATGCCTAGAGAAGTAACAACATAACCCTTGCCTTCGTTCTCTATCTTAGAAGCTGAAGGCTCAAACTCAGCGGTGTAATCGCCAGTACCGCCGATAAAGGAACCAGCTGTAGCTGTATAATCGATGTTTGTCAGAATCTCTACGTCTGCGTGAGGGTCAATGTTATTTATCTTCAGTATGTACTCAAGAACCATCTGTGGCATACCACCTGGTCGACCACCAATAATAGTCTTACCCTTTATCGTATCCCAATCAAAATCTTCTTGTGTGCGGCCAATAAGGAAATTACCAGCTCGTTGAGTCAATTGTGCGAAATTAATCACAAAATCTTCTTTGCCTTCGTTCTTCACATAAATTGAAGCTTCGGGTCCCATAAAAGCAATGTCAGCATTATTAGAAATGAGAGCTGTCATGGACTTATCTGCACCCCATCCTGTTGTTAGTTCAATATCCAGTCCTTCATCTCTAAAGAACCCTTTTTCCATAGCCACATATTGTGGTGCATAGAAGATAGAATGCACAACTTCGTTTAGTCTGACGGTTATCAGATTTGTGTTACGATTACACCCATTTAGTAGGGTTGTCATGGTAACAAGCATAAGTACAATGATGCTAAGCCATTTTTTCTTCACGAAAAAATCCTCCTTAATAGTGGGCATGCAACAAACAGCAAGTGCTGCTTGCTTATTATGGGATTATAGTATGCAAGAGAGATTGTACCTGTTACCCAATAGCTTAGCTCAATTAATGGCTACACCTTATCAAGTGAATGTTATAATGAAAAATCAAGATATGGATTGCAGATTTTTAATAAGTGTAATTGGATATTCGACATAGAAAGTAAACTTTATGAACATATTAATGCATATAAGAAAATATTATTAATAAAGTGACGTCATATTATTAATAAAGTCAATTAAACCTTTTCAAGTGTGTCTATATATGTTAGAATATGTTGGGAAATTGTCTCACGAAGACTGTGAAGAACAATTTTCAAAAAAAGGTGACAAGAACATGAAGAAAGACTTTAAAGAAATTTTACAATTTTATATGGTATTTTTTAAAATCGGCTTACTAACCATTGGCGGTGGTTATGCCATGTTACCAATGATTGAAAAAGAAATAGTTGAAAAGCACGGATGGTCCACAGATGAAGAGGTCATGGATAGCTATGCATTAGCTCAATCCATACCTGGTGTTATTGCTGTGAATACGGCAACGTTACTTGGCATAAAGTGGAAAGGCTTTTGGGGGGCTGTTGCAGCCTCATTAGGTGTTATCTCCCCATCCATTATTATCATTACCATCATTGCTGTCTTCTTTACCAAATTTCGAGAGGTAAGTGAAGTTGCTAATGCTTTTCGTGGTATTCGAATAGCTGTACTTGCTTTATTAATTTTATCGATTTACAAAATGATTCAAAAGATTGTACATGATCTATGGGGCATATTTCTAGCTACCCTTTCTTTTATCAGTGTTTTAATTGTGGGTATTTCACCTGTATGGGTTATTATAGGTGCCACAATTCTAAGTATCGCTATCTACTATAGAAAGGAAAAAAATAATGATAATAGCTAGATTGTTCTATGAATTTTTTAAGATTGGATTATTGACTTATGGTGGTGGATTAGCCATGTTGCCTTTACTGCAAGAAAAGGCTGTTCAATTTGCATGGTTAACAGAGGAGCAGTTTGCAGATATGATTGCTATATCTCAATCCACACCAGGACCAATTGCTATTAATATGGCAACTTTTGTGGGGTATGATCAAGCAGGGGTTCTAGGCGCACTATTTGCATCAATTGGTGTGATACTGCCAGGGTTTATCATTATATTTATTGTAGCAAAATTTCTACATCATTTTAATGAAAAACCAATCGTTAAAGCTGTATTTATAGGTTTAAGAGCGGCAGTTATTGGATTAATTTTAACAGCCATTGTTAACGTGGCCATGGTATCGATTGTTGATGTTCAAGCTTATAAAGAGAAGAAAGAACTTTTATCCCTTGTGGATGCTAAGTCACTTATTCTATTTGCTATTAGCTTATACGCCGTCTTACGATATAAAAAACATCCGATATATTACATTGTAACAGCTGGCATTATTGGCATTATCATTTGGTAATGCTTCTCTTGAAGGGATGATTAGATGAAGTTTGTTTTAGACACACATACCCATACCATTGTCAGTGGACATGCCTACAGCACCATCCAGGAAATTGTTCACGAAGCAGTGAAAAAAGGACTAGAATTAGTTGCCATAACAGACCATGCCCCAGCCATGCCAGGAGCTGGACATATTTTTTATTTCAATAACATATCGGTGGTGCCTGATTATATTGAAGGTGTTCGCGTTTTAAAGGGTATTGAAGCGAATATTATCAACTATGAAGGTGGGATTGATGTTGATGACTATTCTTTAAGTCAGCTGGATATTGTTATTGCAAGCTTACACCCGCCATGTATTCAATTTGGTGATATAGAACAAAACACAAATGCCATTATTGGTGCTATGCAAAATCCTTATGTGAACATTATTGGTCACCCTGATGATGGACGGTTTCCACTGGATTATGACCGTGTTGTTCAGGCTGCCAAAGAGCATAAGGTCTTACTAGAAGTCAATAACAGTTCCATGAACCCAAAAGGATTTCGTAAGGGGAGAGAAAACATCCTATGTATGCTGGAAAAGTGTAAACAACTGCATGTACCGATTGTTGTTGGCAGCGATGCCCATATCTCATATGATGTCGGTAATTTTAATTATGCTATACCATTGTTGGCGTCCATTGAATTCCCAGAAGAACTGATAATGAACACAACAATACAAAAATTAAAAAGCTTCTTAAAGGGTTAAATTTTGCTTTACTTTAATATTTCAAAGTGGTAAAATTTGATTGAGGAGTTGTTATTAAGTTAGAAAGGGAGAAGGATATATGAGCAAAAGCATTAAATCGCATGAATTAGATAAATTATTTGAAGCCATATTGAATCTTAAAGATCCTGATGAATGTTATCTGTTTTTTGAAGATATTTGTACAGTAAATGAACTACAATCACTTGCTCAGCGATTACAAGTAGCTAAAATGTTAAGAGAAAAGCATACTTACTTAGAAATTGCTGAGAAAACGGGGGCTTCTACAGCAACGATAAGCCGTGTTAACCGCTCTCTTAATTATGGTAATGACGGCTATGATATGGTATTTTCCAGAATGAAAAGCTAACGCACACGCGTTAGCTTTTATTTTTTTCTTTTGCTTTCTCAGATGGCTTTTTAAAGAATTGATCAATGAGTTTTTCAGCAATATGTTTCTGTGCTGCCGCTTGTAAAGTAAGTAAATGAATGATGCTGAACAACTCCAGTATATCTTTATCTTCCGTATCTAAGCCTTCAATTTTATTTCTGGCAATATGAATGGTATTATCAATATGCTCCTTAAAGTCATCAAATTCATCTTTTTGTATATTTAACAAGGTGTCATAGAATGTATCCAATGAAAACTGATCATCTGATTCTATTTTATGAATAATCGGTGATAATAATTTCTGAATATCTGTAATGGATAACACATGTTTAAAGTAATAGATAAAAATCAACATCATCATATGATCGGGAGTGTATTTTTTCTTTATAGGTGGTGGTAGAATATGATTCTTACTATAATTATTAATCATGGTTTTCGTTAGTATATTATCATGTTCTTTACGCTTCATGCGTCCTAGATTATCTTCCATGAAGGTTGTTACTTGATCCATATATAAACTGATATTAGGAATGTCTTTTGAATACACATAATCAGTTGTTTCAAGATCTTTTATTATTTTTTTTATATACTTGGAATAATCCATATTTTACACCCCTAATAGATTGCGTGATACTTTAAAACCAATCATCATGTTTAAATGATGATAAACCCATGAAAAAGTTCTATCCTGAAATATATAGAACTTTTTTATCATGTATTTTCAAAAGTGAAAGACCTTCAATCATTGCTTTCCTTAACATTATCATTATATAGTATATAAAACTACTTATCAAGTTGTTTGTGAAATAACTTGGAGTTCTTCATGTTCACTCTCTTCTTTAGATAGTGATTTAAGTTGCAATCGTATAAGGAAGATGGTAATGAGGGTAGAAATAGCATCCGATATAGGGAATGCTATCCAAATAGCTAATAATTTATCCTCAAAAAGTGGGGGAAGTATGATGATTAAAGGAATGAGGATAATAACTTGCCGTAATAAGGAGAGTATCAAGGATGGCACAGCCTTACCTAGAGACTGAAATAATGTGGCACCAACAATCTGTATACCGATGATAGGAATAGCAATGAGGATAATACGCAGGGCAACGGTACCGTCATTAATAATGATGTCTGAATTTTTAAAGAGCTTGATAATCAGCTGGGGAATCAACATACCTACAATTGTTCCAGCAGTTGCAAGAACGGTTGTTGTAATCATCGATAGCTTAAGCACTTCTTTTACACGTTTATATTGTTTTGCCCCATAGTTAAACCCAGCAATGGGCTGCATGCCTTGCACCACGCCAAATAGAGGCATGAATAAGAACATGATTACACGGTTTATAATGCCATAAACGGTTAATGCAGCATCTCCACCATATACTTTTAATGAATTATTCAGTACAATGGCAACGATACTTCCTGCAATGTTTCTTGCAAAGGATGAAAAACCAACGGATATGATTTCCCATAATAGCGAAAAGTCAGGTTTAAAGTGATGGAGCTTAATAGTCAAGGTACTCTTGCCTTGGGCGAAATAGACAATAATATACACAAAGGAAGCAAATTGCGAAATAATTGTAGCAATAGCCGCACCAGCAACGCCTAAACCAAATACACCAATGAATAATGGGTCTAATATAAGGTTAAGACCTGTACCAATAACCATGATCATCATAGAAACTTTCGCATTACCTTCTGCACGAATCAAGTTATTGGCGGCCATAACAAATGGGAAGTAAATGGTACCAATGAAGATAACACGAATATAATCCCAAGCATACTGATAGTTATTTGGCGTTGCACCAAAGGCTTTGAGCAAGGGATTTGTAAATAGAAAACCAATAAGACATAGGCAGAAACTAATAATGACGATGGATAATAAAGCATTACCAGCTACATGATTAGCCTTATCAGCATTTTTTGCACCTAAAGCACGTGAAACGGCGGAAGCAGACCCAATACCGATGAGTAGCGAAAAGGCCATGACAATAAGTTGAATGGGCATGGCTACTGTTACACCTGCTAAGCCTAAACCTAGCCCATCTGTATCCACGAACTGTCCAATAAAAATACCATCTACAATGTTATAGAGGGCATTGACAATCATACCTACCGTAGCAGGCAAAGATAATTTGAATAATAAGGAACTGATTTTTTCATTACTTAGCATGTCATTTCTTTTATTCATAGTTGTCAAAGTCTCCCTTCGTAATTTTTGTATTATACCATATAATAGAAAAAAATATAAGGCGAAATTAGCAAAAGATAGTGAATAGTACAGACTTCTGACCTCTTAATGAAAAATAAAATAGTTAATTAGCACCATACAGCATGAGAATGGTAAAAAAGGTATAGTATTTGATATTAAATTATAATTATTATGTAACATAATTGTATTATTTGTAGTGTATGATAGATGAGGGTCAACAAATAAGGTTGTTTTGATGAGAGTAGTATAAGGGAGTAAGCACAGATGACAGGATAATAATAGAGGGATTATCCTGTCAATTTTATGGGCAATTATGCGTCTTTTTATGGTATGTCTGTGGAAGAACTGTATAAACATAAGGAGGGTAATATGGCTATTAGGAGATTAGGGAGTATCGTTTGTTTGATAAGTTTGATTTTATCTGGATGCCAAGGAAAAGATAAAGCTCTTAAAGAAATAAGTTCTCCTCAACAAGTTAATCAAGATAGCGATGCATATAACGCATTAGAGCTTTTTCATGGCGAAAGCTATCAAGATTATATTCTTTATTATGGGGAAGTGTATGATATATTTAGTTATGGCTGCGAAACAGGGCTCGTTGGGATAGATACAAGAACAGGACATCACCATGTATTCAATCATGATGAAAGTAAAGAAGAATTGACAACGCCTCATGGCTTATATTATATGACCACTAAAGGTATATATGCGTTAACGAAGGATGAAAATAGATTAATTAAAGCCCATACATATGAAGGATTCTGTATCAATAATGGCTATATTTTAACAGGGAATAATAACCAAAGCTATTTCGATGTGTCTACTAAAACCGATTATACTTTAGATAGTGAAGATAAGGTATATTCAGCTTACATGGTAGATGGTGATCTTTGCTATGCCACAGATAAAGCGGTTTATTGTATGCACTTAGATAACAAGCTAAAGGAACAGGTTATTGCAGGTAATTATCAAGTTATTGGCGTAGAAAACAGGCATATTTATTTAGTACAGGATGACCAACTTATTGTTATGGATATGGACAACAAATCCAAGAATCAATATGCACTAGAAGATGGACCCATGACACAGTATTATGTGCGTGATGGATGCTTATACGGTATGCAAGTAGCTGATGAGAATCAGTATGGTAGACTCTTCAAGTTTAACCCTGTCACAGGTGAAGTACATCGGACAATATTACCCGAATTGCAGGCTGTTGCTTTTCAATACGATTTTATATATGCTAAGGACAAGACTTGGCTGACTTTTGAGTACGATATATTAAATCATATTAAGCCTCATAAGATGAAGATGCCCACAGTAAAAGATATCCTCTATGATGGGAAACAATTTGTACAAGATAATCATACTTTGATAAGTAAGCAAATAAGAAGTGATAATGAAGACCCGTTAGTGAATCCTATTGATGCTCAAAATCTAAACACATCGGATATATTAGAGCAGCCCAACCATGATCTATACTTCATAAATCACAAAAACCATTTAATGAGTATAGAAGAACAAGAGACATTGTTAGCTGAAATTGGTGACGATGTTTATGATTATGACTATAATTCCACAACCATCATTTATACAGATCAAGAGACAAGAACTTTGTACAGACTGGATAGAGAACAAGGTGAAAAACAAGTTATAGCCCAAGGTCCTGTCTATCATATAAAATTAAGAGACGGTAAGATTTTTTACCAACTAGCCAGTGATAGGTATACATTGTATTGCTATGACAATGGGTGTATCAAACAAGTAGCCAATCATGTGAATGTAGAATATGAAGTCCTTAAGGATACCTTATATATCATCGATAATAGAAGTATAGAACCATCTCTATATGCCAAGTCACTAAGTGGAAATGAACATGATGTGACAATTATTGATGAGAGTACTGTTACGGCTATAAGAAGATTAGGTGATGCCATCTATTTTTTATCAGCAAAATATGGGGTGAACGGATCTGATTATGAAAATGGTTACACATCATCAGCATCACCAGTTAGTAGCTTATATCGGGTTTCAGAAGGTAAAAAAGAATTTGTTCATGGAGTACCATTACATACGGAGCATTACTTTACTTTTAAAGATAGACATTATTTCCATGATACTAAAGCAATGACTATCTTGGAACTAGGGGATATACCTAGATAACTATAAACTTATGAAGGACGAATAGGTGAATTCGTTGTAGGTAATACTAGCGAATTTATGTTCCATATGATATGATGGTAAGATAGAAAAAATAGTTGTCGACAATACATAAATGATATTAGAATAGGTGATGAATCATAATGGACAAAAAATACGATTCACTGAACGATAAACAAAAAGAAGCTGTTTTATATACAGAAGGCCCACTCCTCATATTAGCTGGAGCAGGGTCAGGAAAAACAAGGGTGTTAACCCACCGTATTGCTTACTTGATAGAAGAAAAAAATGTTCCCCCATTTAACATTTTAGCCATTACCTTCACCAATAAAGCAGCTAAAGAAATGCGTGAAAGAGTTGATAATCTTATTGGTTATGGTAGTCAGGATATATGGGTCAGTACATTTCATTCCTCATGTGTGCGTATACTAAGGCGTCATATTGATAAAATTGGTTATGACCGTTATTTTACCATTTATGATGCTGATGATCAAAAAAAGCTTGTGAGGGAATGTATGAAGCAGCTTAATATTGATCCTAAGCAATTCAAGGAAAGTAGCATCATTGGCAGTATTAGTTCAGCAAAAGATAAATTATTAACCCCAAAGAAGTACGAAAAACAAGCCAGTGACTACCGTGAAGAAGTCGTTGCTAAGGTGTACAAGCTGTATCAAGAACGCCTCAAGAAAAATAATGCCCTTGATTTTGATGATCTTTTGGTTAAAACGGTAGAACTGTTTAAGCTATGTCCGGATGTTTTAGCCAGTTATCAAGAAAAGTTCAAATACATCATGGTGGACGAATATCAAGATACCAATCATGTACAATATATGTTTGTTGGCTTATTGGCTAGTAAATACCGTAATCTGTGTGTTGTCGGAGACGATGACCAGTCTATCTATCGTTTTAGAGGAGCAGATATTCGAAACATACTTGATTTTGAGAAAGATTTTGGTCATGCTAAGGTCATTAAGCTGGAACAGAATTACCGCTCTACCAAAAATATATTAGAAGCCGCCAATCAAGTTATTCGCAATAATATGGGTCGAAAAAGCAAGACGTTATTTACAGATAATGATGAGGGAGAACGTATTGATTATCGGTGCATGCCTGATGAAAAAAGTGAAGCAGCCTTTATTGCCAATAAAATTATAACAGGTGTAGAAGACCACGGTTATAACTATCGTCAATATGCGATTCTATACCGTACCAATGCCCAATCACGTGTACTTGAGGAGCGTTTTATCATGCAAAACATTCCATACAAGATTGTAGGCGGCATCTCTTTCTATCAGAGAAAAGAAATAAAAGATATTCTAGCTTATCTTAAAACCATTAATAACAGTACCGATGATATTGCTGTTAAGCGTATCATTAATGTACCAAGACGAGGTATTGGTGCAACAACCATTAATAGAATTGAAGATTATGCATATAATAATGATATCAGTTTCTTCCAAGCTCTCAGTGAAGTTAGTCAGATACCCAGCATATCTCGTGGAGCAAAGAAAGTAGAAGGTTTTGCCAACTTTATATTAGGTCTTCGGATTGAAATGCAGACCATGAGTCTCGTAGAATTAACCGATGAGGTACTTAACCGGACTGGTTATATAAAAGAGTTAGAAGCTGAAGGCACCGATGAAGCTAAGAATCGTCTTGAGAACATTGGAGAGATGATTTCTAAGCTAACAGAATATGAAAATAATGCAGAAGAACCTACACTAAATGGGTTTCTTGAAGAGGTAGCATTGGTAGCTGATATTGATAACTATAATGAAGATACCAATGTGGTTGTCATGATGACCATGCATAGTGCCAAAGGGCTTGAATTTCCATATGTGTTCATATCGGGTATGGAAGATGGACTTTTTCCAAGTTACATGAGTATATCATCTGGCTTACAAGAAGACATTGAAGAAGAACGTCGTCTATGCTATGTAGGAATCACAAGAGCAAAAGAGAAGCTCTATCTTATGGGAGCTAGTGCACGTATGATTCGAGGTATGACCCAGTATAACCCCATCTCCAGGTTTGTCCGAGAAATTAATGATGAATTGTTGGGTCTAGAAGAATACATGCCAAAAATGAGTGAAATAAACGATGCCCATGCAAAAGCATTAGAACAAGTGCGAAAACGTGCCAGACCCACGTTACGTGAAAAACCCTATGCTGTTAAGAAAAATGTTCACACCATGCCAACACCAACGCATCTAAAATTAGATTATGGCGTTGGCGATATCGTTAAACACATGAAATTTGGTATTGGTGAAGTCATGAACATAGCGCCAGGTGGGGCAGATTTTGAAGTAACAGTCAACTTCCCAAGTGCAGGAATTAAAAAGCTTATGGCAAGACTTGCAAATCTGAAAAAAGCATAATTAAATTTTTTATTAAAATAAGAATAAAAAGCGTTTCAATATGCACAAAATAGTGGTATAATTATACAAAATATCTATGAAAGGTTGGTGTAAGTATGATCGAGAAATTCAAGAAAGAAGAGCTGCTTAATATAAAACAAGTCAATGACTTTCTTAAGAAGTTCAACAGGGGTAAAGAGGAAGAGAAGAAGTGTAAGTGGAAAGTTTGGGTTTGGGTAGCAGTAGGTGCTGTGGTCATCGCAGCCGGCGCATTTGCTTTATATAAGCTACTTGCACCAAACGAATTCGAGGATTTCGAAGAAGAAGACTTTGAAGAATTCGAAGAGTTTGACGATGAAGAATTTGAAGAATTCGAAGATGATGAGAACAACAGTGAGAACCAAGACAGCCAAGAATCTGAGGACTCTACAGATCAGGAATATGAAACTGAAGAAGAGTAAATCACAGCGGAGATTATATCTCCGCTATCTTTAAGTTATGGATTATATAAACCATATGCAATGACTATAAGGTTACATAACGATGGTGTAAGTTGATTAAGGTAATTTCTTACCACATCAAGTGCAGTTACTTTTTAGATTATATTATTAACACAGTATGCTATACCTAAGGAGATTTCTAAGCATGAAAAAGAAAGATGTTGTTGAAGGACTTATAACAAAAGTAAACTTCCCTAATAAGGGTGTGATGGATATAGATGGTGAGAAGGTTGTTGTTAAGAACGTCATTCCAGGGCAGACAATCAAAGCCAGAATCACTAAGAAGAGAAGAAACAAAATTGAAGGACGCCTACTAGAGGTCGTGGAGAAATCATCTCTAGAAGAGGATACACCTTGTCCTGTTTTTGGTCAGTGTGGAGGGTGTCTCTATCAATCGCTACCTTATGAAGAACAACTTAAATTAAAGGCATCACAAGTCATTGAATTATTAAATACACTTAACGTACCTTATGAATATGAAGGCATAACGCCTAGTCCTCATGTATATCATTATCGCAATAAGATGGAATATAGTTTTGGTGATGCATTTAAAAATGGTCCTCTAGCCCTTGGTATGCACAAAAGAGGCGCATTCCATGATATTGTTACCGTGGATGCATGCAAGATTGTTGATGAAGATTTTAATACCACCTTAAAAACAACACTTGCTTATTTTGGTGATAAAGATATACCTTATTATGCTAAAAGGTCCCATGAAGGTTATTTGCGTCATTTAGTCGTACGTAAAGGGACTAAAACAAAAGAGATACTGATTAATCTCGTAACATCTTCTCAAATGTCTATTGATCTTACAGCATGGGTAGAAAAAGTAAGTACTGTTCCCCTAAAGGGTGAGATTGTATCCATCATGCATACCATTAATGATTCTGTAGCCGATGTGGTAAAAGCAGATGAGATTAGAAAACTCTATGGCAAAGATTACTTTACGGAGGAGTTACTGGGCCTAAAATTTCACGTATCCGCTTTTTCGTTTTTTCAAACCAATTCATTAGGTGCAGAGAAGCTCTACTCTGTAGTACGTGACTATGTGGGTGAGACGAAAGATAAAATAATTTTTGATCTCTACAGCGGAACAGGTACCATCACCCAGATATTAGCACCTGTTGCCAAGAAGGCTGTTGGTGTAGAAATTGTAGAAGAGGCTGTAGAGGCCGCTAAACAGAATGCTAAATTAAATGGACTTGATAACTGCGAATTTATAGCTGGTGATGTCCTAAAAGTCATTGATTCATTACAGGATAAGCCTGATATTATTGTACTGGACCCGCCAAGAGATGGTATTCATCCCAAGGCATTGCAGAAGATTATTGATTTTGGTGTGGAGCAGATTGTGTATGTGTCTTGTAAACCGACTTCTTTGGTGAGGGATCTTGAAGTCTTGTTAGCAAGAGGGTATCAATTAGATAAGGTGAGATGTGTGGATATGTTTCCGCACACGGTACATGTAGAAACTATAGCTAAGATAACACTGAAATAACTGAGTTAAACAAATATTTGAGTTTATTAAATAAAAGGTTGTTGACCTGTAGGCCAAAGATAATTTTGTCCAGCAGTCCATTGACGAATGACACCATTTTCATCCCATATCTTATATTGAAAAGGAGACTGTATGACAATGTTTGCTGCCAAAAGATTAACACATGTATCATCAACAAAATTATACACCAAGTAATATTTCCCATCATTAGCTTTGACTGTAGCAAAATAATACATTATACCTTTTAATTGGTCACCTATAAAATAGCTGGCTATAGCGATTCCTGACCCTGGCTTATTTGGAAGTGTCGCAAAACGATTAAGTTTTTTAGCTGTTGCTAAAATGTCTGGGGGTATTTGATGTGTACTTCTCATAAAATTACCTCCTTGTTACTTTTTCAATTAATACATAATATGCTGTACAGATTAGAATTATTAATTTAAATGTTTACTTAAGAACCATCAGGAACCATTAGAACCATTAGGGACGGTTCTTATTGACACGACAATATCAATTTGATAAAAAAACGCCAAGAGTAAGTAGAAAAAGAAGTAGTAGCGGTTATTATTATATAATGATTAGGGGAAACAAACGTCATTGTGTTTGGCCAGAGGGTATCAATTAGAGAATGTGAGGTGTGTGGATATGTTTCCACATACGGGGCATGTGGAGACGTGTGTAAAGCTAGTCAGGAACGGAGATTAGGTATGGGGATTATGTTTGCATAGTTGGGATTTTTATGAGGTGGAATGAGTGAACATAATTACTAATTTTGTATAATAGTACAAGTATTTGAAAAATAAATAATACATTACAATAATAAATTTACCAGTGAATTTTTAAATGTAATAGGTATCAATTAATTTTGTGAAGGCTAGTATTTATAAGGGCTTTACAAACTCGCATGCAATAAATTATATAATAAGAGTTATCGGCAGCACATTTTTTACAGAAGTAATTGTTGAACTTTAGAATAGATTTGAAATAATGGTTTTATTTTGAGACTATAATTTTAAGGGTGTATTTAATTTAGCTGATGAATATTATTGAAATAACTTTATGTAAAAGTTTAGAGCCTGTTAGAGCTGCAGAAAAGCATTAATCGTCTGAGCAATAGCGAGTTTTAATGCAAACTGGTACAAGCATTAGGCTCTAAACTTTAGAATATCAGTTTTTGGAATAATATTCTTCAACAAAATTTAGGCACCCTAATTTTGAAAATCAATTCAAAAATCAATGATTTTTTGATATAATATGTAGATGATTTATTTTGGAGGCGATCATGAGATATATAGGTTCAAAAGAAAAACTATTAGAGTTTATTATGGATACCATAAGTACTGTTGTCGGTAATATTAATGGAGCAATAGTAGGTGATATGAAGATGGTCGAGATGCCAATAAGGTCTCTAAGATGTGGGTCTATGCCACTGGACATACAGATGAAGGGATTTGTCTATATGATTACCGAACCACAAGAGCCGGTAAACATGCAAAAAACTTCCTTCATGGCTTTAACGGGTACTTACATACGGACGGATATGCAGGATACAATGTAGTCCCTAATATTAAACTGGTTGGCTGCCTTGCCCATGTTCGCAGAAAGTATAGCCAAGCCCTTACTGCCATCAAAGATGTGGAATCCACTAGCCATACCAAAGCAAAAGAAGGACTTCAATACTGCAATCAACTGTTTGCATTGGAAAAGAAGTGGAAGGCTCTTTCTCCAGAAGATCGACATGAAAAGCGACAAGAAGAAATGGAACCAATTCTTGACGCCTTCTTTGCATGGGCAAAAAATATGAAGAAAGTTGCCTTATCCAAAAGTGCCCTCGGCAGTGCAATCCAATACACCATCAATCAATGGCCTAAAGTAATTACTATACTAGCAGATGGCAGATTAGAAATTTCGAATAATCGAGCCGAACGAATGGTGAAACCATTTGTGATCAATCGAAAGAACTTCTTGTTTTGCAATACAGCAAAAGGTGCTCAGGCCAGTGCCATTGTCCAAAGTATTGTGGAGACAGCCAAAGCCAATAAAATAAAACCATTAGCGTATCTTACCTATCTTTTTGAACAACTTCCAAATATCGATGTCAATAATTCAGAAGAATTAAATACACTCCTTCCATGGTCTGAATCCATACCGCAAAACTGTAAAACTGAATAATATTTTATGACATATGATCCCCATCTCTTTCAACGTGGGGATTATTTGACGCATACCCTGTTCCAAACGGCTATTCTTCTTATGAAATTCCAGTTTGCACTATTGCAAAAGCATGGATAGAAGGAGAAGAATATGACATATTCTCAAATGCACATCAGCTAACAGTTCAAGGGATTAATAAATATGGATATGAAGTTGATTGGCAAAATTACTTTGCCTGTGAAGTATATACGGATGCACGATTCGGAGTACCTAAGAGTAATGGACAGAATGTTTTAATTTTGGATTATTACATTCCTTGTATTAAGAAGTAATGATAATATCTTTTCAATAACCTAACAAAACCGCAGTCCTCAGAAGGCTCTGCCTTCCTGTGGGCAAGCTACTTTGTTTAACAAAGTAGCTTGATGGGAGGTATCCCATGCCCTCTAAATACTTGGGAGCGTTGCTCCCAAACCCTGAAAACGGAAACTTGTATAGAATGTTATACTTCAAAGAATAGGATAACTCCAAGCCCTTGAGAGGGATATTACTATTTATGAAGGTCTTAAGCAGCATACCTATCAATTATCTAAACTAGGCTCTAATCTTAATCAAGTACTCATACTAGCCCATCAAGGTAAGCTGGCCACCATAGACATCATGCCAATAAAAAAGGAGATATATGATATATGGCAATTATTGAACAAATTAAAGTAGTGTCTCATTCTTTGTGTAAACCACAAATCGCAGGGACAGGTTCCTTAATTTACAGCTTCTGCACCGAATGATAGTTAGTCTTGTAATCCTTGCTATCCGTATTACCGATATCCCGTCAATCATATATGAACACGGTTACGCATCAAGCAATAAACATAAATAATGTACCTACTCTTTTCTTTATAGTGCGCAAACATTGCAATAAACTTTTATTTATCCTCATTCATCTTCAAACAAATGCTGCCGATTGATTCTCTTAACATGATATGATATACCCCACTTTTACACTTGTTATTCTTGGCACTTTATATTACTTGACAGCATTATATTACATGTTTTTTATAAAATCAAGGAACCTGTCCCCTAGATTCTACTAAATTTCGGAGGTATTCTTACAAACATGTGCACGTGGTCTTTGCAACATTCTGCTTCTATGATCTCTACTCCTTTTCTTTCACATAGCTCTCTTAATATTTTCCCTATATCTTGTTTAATCTTTCCGTATATCACTTGTCTTCGATATTTGGTTTCCCTTGCAGAGCAAGGGATTTATTGATGGTATCAACCATAGGCTGTCAACATCTGTTGACAGCCTATTTATCATGTGTGAAAATAGATGTTGTTATTACTTCTAAAATATAAACAACCTATTCACGATTTACTCATAGGAGGTTTACACAAAAATGCTTATACTCTCATTTCTACCTATTAAACTATAAGCTATAATTACTTATGGTTATTTAAAATTATATTCCTCTTCTTTTGAAATCTAATGTCATCATAAGGTCTAAATATTCCAGGTTTATTAATAAAGTCACCGTTTCCTGTTTCTAAAAATTTTCTAATCCCTTCTCCATTGATCCAATAAAAAATTGCCCAATCTTCAAAACTCCATTCCGAGTCGAAGTCTTCTAATTCATAATCTACATAAACTAAACTTCCATCTCTTAAAATAAAATTTGCTGGAAAATAGTCTATATTTTTCCCTTTTTCAGTTACGTTTTCGATATTTTAAATATTTTTTTCCAAATATCATCATCTATTTTGTTTTCAGCCACTAAATCAATAATATTTGATCCATTAATATATTCTTTGACTAATATTTTTAATTTTGAATCATATCCTAAAAGCTGAGCTAAAGGTATATCAAGCTTTACTAATTCTTCATACACCGAGACTTCATAGCTTAGTATCTCCTCTTCTGGAATTGGATTAATCTTAGGATCATCCGTTTCATATTCATAAAATTTAACTGCAATAAGTTCACCATTTGACTCATATAAATCTACATAACCAGATTTACCTCTCCCAAGATTTCTAACTCTTTTGTATTTCGTATCATCAATTACTAATGTTTTTTCGTTTATTCTAATTATTTGTTTTATCATTATCAAACTCTCAACTCCTATTATATTAAACAATGCAACACTTATACTTATCAAGAAATTTACACTCGCTTAACTAGTGTTTGGAACATTCATTACTAGTTTCTAAAAAATTTTTTAGCTCAACTTCATCATTTGGTTTTCTTAACATATCTAGAGCATAATCCCTTTTAACGTATTTTTCTTTTTACAAAAGTATTATCAGTTATTAGATAACATATTTTAATATGTTTATAAATTTGAGTAGCAACATAGATGCTTCAAGTATTAATCTCTCTTTTTTAAATTCCTTTAAATATTGAAACAATAACAGAAACTAGTTGAATACTAATATCATAGGATTCTTCATATCCTGTACTTATACGTCTTATGAATTTTTCTCCTTTTTTCCATGCAAAAGAAGGTGATATTAATAATTCTGTTGTTATTTCTTAGGCTCAAATTAATTTCCTACTATTCTAAATCAACTCTAATATTTGTTTTATCCAAGAAATTAAAACCTCCTCTATTTAATAAACTCACCAGTAGGGATACCTTCACCTTTTTCACCTTTTCTATAAACCCATAGTTGATCTGTATCTTTGTCAACATATAAGTCATATCAAGTGATACCCTTATTTGTACCCAAAGCATTTGTTTTAACTTCATTGAGCATCAATACCTTTTTGTTAATTATCTTTAACTTTCTTAGTTTTTAAAGGCTGATAATCTTATGTAGTCTTACCCGGCCCCTCAGAATAAATAATCATATTATTATCCTGAGCTTCCATTGGTAACACATGAATCTTCATTTGAGATTGTAATTCCAACGGAATTGAACGAATACTGTCTTCAACTGTTTGTGGTTTTAAGGGTAACGTAGTCAAACCTATTGAGGGTTCACCACTATAGGGCATTGATGCCATTGAGACTCCACTCTGTTGTTCAGCAGGATCAAGGATTAAACCATCCCCAAGACACGGTCCTAAATATTCGCCCGCCTCTTTAGCTGCAATTCCTGTTGCTAGTGCTGCTCCGCCATAAATTACTGCAGCTTTAAGTGCTTCATCAGCGACAGGAATTAAAGGTGCTAAAGCAAAATGTCCACTCGGATCAATATACGCTACAGGATTGTTCTTGCAGTAGGTATACAGATTCAAACTCAATGGGTCATCCATGCTACCCCAATAACTATTTTCCGTGATAAACCTACCCACACCAGGGTTGTAGTACCTAGCCCGTAGGTAATACGTCCCCGTCTCTTGGTCGAAATACTCTCCACAATACCTAAACGGGTTAATATCTGCCGGGTTAGCATTCTTCTCATTCCCAAACGCATCATAGTCGTAATCTTTGATAACCGTTCCGTCCGCTTGGGTCAATTGTATCACATCACCGTGGCCGTTGTACAGATAGTAATTCCTGTTTCCTGCCATATCTGCTGCAATGAGGTTGATGCCTCTTAGGTACTCTGCTGTGATGCTTCCTGCATTGTTCAATTCCATCACAATGCTGCTGCCATCCCATACGTGGTTTGTGACTGTACCGTTGACGTTCTTTGTGATTCTTAGCCCATCTCCGTTGTAGCTGTAGGTGGTGGTCTTGTCCCCTACGATGGATTGAGTCAGTTGATTGAAGCCGTCGTATTCAAAGAGTTCGATGTCGTCTCGCGGCGTTTGTCCTGCGACGTAGACATTGAAGCTGGCGGCACCTCCGGGAGCCGGCTTGAGGGTCTCTTTGGCTTTCCATAATTGATTGCCGTTGTTGTCGTAGCCGTATTTTGTGACTTCCGTGGCATCTGCTGCGGCTTTTGTTTCGGTGAGCAGCCTGTTGTTCCGGTCATAGGCATAGGTGACCGTGGGCTGTCCGGTGATTGTCATCGTTTCCCGGTTGCCGTAATCGTCATAGGCGTAAGTGGTTAAATTTCCGGCATCTTCTACGGTTTTCAGCCTGCCCAGTCCGTCGTAGCCGTAGCTTGTTTTTTTCCTGATAAGTTTGTTTTGCTTTCCCGGTTGCCGTCCGGGTAATAGGTATAGGTAAATCTTGATACTGCTGCCGGTCCTTTTTGGTTGGTTATCTGCGTCAGCTGGTTGGCCAGGTTATATTGGTATGCCGTGCTGCTGCCGCCGGCATTGTAGGTCAAGCTTTCCCGGTTGCCGTTGTCGTCATACCCGTAGGTGGCGACGGTCTGTCCGTTTTCTTTGATTTCCTGCAGCCGGTTCAGCTTGTCATAGGTATAGGAAAGGCTTTGCTTTTCTACGCCGTTTTGTTTTAAAACGAATGTTTTGCGGTTGTTGGCCGCGTCATAGGTATAGGCTTTTGTGATATTCCCCGGATTCGTTTCTGTCACCAATCTGCTCAGGTCATCGTAGGTATATGACGTTGTTCCTGCCGTACCTGTCATGGTTTTCCGATTCCCCACGATATCGTAGGTATAGGCAGTGGTTTGGGGCTGCCCGTCTTTTGTGACTTTTTGATTGAGCAGCTTGCCGAGTCCATCATAGGCATAGGTGGTGATATTGCCCATCCTGTCCGTTTGCGCTATGACATTGCCTGCCTCATACCGGTAGGCTGTGCTTGTGTGCCAGGCATGGCACTAATCTAGCTAGTGAAAGTCTAGCCACGGGTATTTACCGCCAAGTGTAGCGAACCACAAGTTGGTATCAGTAATGGTATAGATGAAGGAAGTGGTGTAGCAAAATTCTTGAGCCTACGAACAGAAACTTGATAAGGCGATTAGGTGGGTGAGGTTGCAAGACAAACTTAAGCCCAAAAGGTAAACGTAAACCGAAGTTGTAAATCAAGAGGTTGTGGAATGAAAGATTAGTGTTTTACCCTGGGAGACCCTACCCACATATCAAAAGATATGGTCGAAAAAGGTTTAGGGAGGGAGTCAGATGAAGTCATAGTAGGTGTAATAACCGAAGGACTGAAACGATTTATAGTACAAATCGTTATTAATAAAATAATACACAAGCCAGAAATCAGATGGATAAGAAAAGTAGGAACGTAACCGAGGGATATTATCTATATCTAGAGGGGTGATGTGTATAAATTTTGTAATAAACAGAGGAGTAACAACAATGAAATTAATTGAAATGATAACGACAAAAGAGAATTTAAATCGGGCGTATAAGAAAGTTGTTGAAAATAAAGGTGCAAGAGGGATTGATGGTATAACGGTAGAGGAACTAGGGAACTACATTAAGACTAATAGAGATGATATAGTAAATTCTATTAGGGATAGAACCTACTTTCCGAAACCAGTACGTAGAGTTTATATACCAAAAAGCAACGGAAAAATGAGACCATTGGGAATTCCAACTGCCCTTGATAGAACGATTCAACAAGCAATAGCGGGGCCAATATCAGATATTTACGAAGATATATTTAGTGAATACAGTTATGGATTTCGACCAAACAGAAGTTGTCATGATGCAATAGGACAAGCATTAGTCTATTTAAATGATGATTATGAGTGGGTGATAGATATTGATATTGAACAATTCTTTGATAAAGTAAATCATGATAAATTAATTCAAATTCTTAGAGAGCAAGTAAATGACAGTGCAACATTAAACCTAATTCGTAAATATCTAAAAGCAGGAGTAATGGAGCAAGGACTAATAAAAGCAACAAAGACAGGAGTTCCACAGGGTGGACCGTTATCCGTTGTACTATCCAACATCTATTTAGATAAGTTAGACAAAGAATTGGAGCAACGAGGACTGCGTTTCGTAAGATACGCAGATGATGTGCTCATATTCACAAAAAGCGAAATGGCTGCAAACCGAGTCATGAAGTCCATTAGTGGTTGGATTGAAAGAAAGTTATTTCTTAAAGTAAATGCGACAAAATCAAAAGTAGTTAGACCGACTAGAAGTAAATATCTAGGGTTCACATTTCTAAAAAATGGAGGACAATGGAAAGTAAAACCAACAACAGAAAAGAAGAAAGCCTTATATAAAAAGATGAGCGAATACTTAAAAAGAGGTAAAGCAGTATCGCGCTCAATAGTAGTAACAATAAAGAGGGTAAATCAAATGGTTGTTGGGTGGATAAATTACTTTAGAATTGGAATGATGAAAGGATTTATAGAAGAGTTTGGAGGATGGTTAAGGCATAAAATAAGGGTTATTCTCATAAAACAATGGAAGAAACCTAAGACAATCTATAAAAATTTGTCCTACCTAAATAGAAAATATAATAATGGGTTTAATCATGAAGCTATTATTAAAGTAGCAAATTCTAGACTTGGATGGTACAAGAGAAGTGGGATGAATATAGTTAATTTTATATTAAGTCCAAAATTACTTGAAACAAAAGTAAAGGACGGAGCATGTTTGCTCAATCCTTTACAATATTATCTAGGAAGTGTTGGAATATAAGTTGTAGAGCCGTATACGAGACCCGTACGTACGGTTCAATGAGAGGGCAGTAATACTAGCTATTATTGCTCTACTCTATTGCCCCAACGGGTCGGTCATGGAGACCATTTGATTCAGGTGGTTGTAGCCGTACCTTGTGACCGCAAAGTCCGTGTCCTGGCCTGTTTCGGACGACGTATCCAGCGCTGCGCTGAGTCCGGTAAACATCTTGGTCTTGTTGCCCGCTCCGTCGTAGTGGTATTGGGCAATGCTTTGGCTGCCATCGGTATCGTTTTTTACCACCTTGACCAGCCGATTGCGGCTGTCATAGCCGTATCCGGTGGTGCGCCATGCTTCGGGCTGTCCCGGTTTATTGCACTGCTGCTTGACTGCGGTTTGATTGCCGTTTTTGTCGTAATCGTATTTCGTCAGGGCAAATTGTCCTGCTGCAACGGGCGCTTGCACCTTGAGTAGCCTGCCGAGCTTGTCATAGCCATAGGTGGTGGTGCTGCCCTTGTAATCGGTTTTGCTTTTGACCCTGCCCAGTGGATCGTATACGGTATGGATGGATTGGCCCATCGTGTTGGTTTCTTTCACCACCCGATTGGCATGGTCATATTCATAAGTGACGGTAGGCTCGCTCCAGCCTTCGTCGTAGGCTCTGGCATCCTTTCCTTCTGTTTTGTTTCCTACGTAATCATAGTTGTAGGTGGTTTGATAGGTTTTGCCGTGATGGTCCGTTTCTGCTTTGACCAATCGTCCCAGCTTGTCATGGTACTGCTTGACCGGGGCAGGGGTGATGGTGGCATCGCCGGTGAGCCGGGTGGTGGTTTGGGCATATTTGCCGCTTACCATGCATTTAATAAGATTATTAATCACAGGAATTGAGATATTAGAGAGAGGTAGAATAAAAACATATAGAAAAACTGAAAAAGATTTATTGATGGCAATCCGTTTAGGGAAATACAGCTATAAAGACATTTATAAAATGGTAGATGAATATGAAGTGAAATTCAGAGAAGCGGCACGCAAAACTAAGCTTCCTGATAATCCTGATGAGAGTAAAGCTGAAAAATTATTAATAGATATGTATTCAATGTATTATTAATACACATTTGTAATTTAAAAGAAGAAATATATTCTTTTTACTATCTCAACCTATAAAAATAGACTGTAAAGGAAACATAAAAAAACATGTCAATTCTTATAAATACTACCTTTCTAGACGTGACAAGGCATGTGGAGACCGTTGTAGGAATACAAAAATTGTAATTTGTCCTAACTGAACAAAATCAAGGTGCTGGTAAACTAGGACAAATTATTAATTGAGTAAATATAGTCAATAAAACAGACGTCCCATTTTACAATATTATAGTGGGATGTTTATCTTTAAAGTGATTATAATAAAAATATATGGTTGAGGTGCTATTTATGCAGTATAATAAAAATGTAAATAAAGGAGTTAGCGTATTCTAGATATACATTATAGATTTTGAATAAAGGAGTAATCCTATGGAGAATAAAACGGATATTTTGATTTACCAAATGGAAGATGGAAGAACAAAGATTGATGTTAGGCTAGAAGACGAAACGGTGTGGATGACACAAAAAGCCATTGCGGAGCTGTATCAAAAAGGCATTAATACTATTAATGAGCATATTAAGAACATATATGATGAAGGAGAATTAGAAAAAGAACGAACTATTCGGGAAAACCGAATAGTTCAAAATGAAGGAAATAGACAGGTTAAAAGGTCTGTTAAATTTTATAACCTTGAAATGATTATTGCTATAGGCTATAGAGTTCGATCGAATAGAGGTACTCAGTTTAGAAGATGGGCAACAGAAAGATTAAATGAGTATTTGGTTAAGGGTTTTACAATAGATGATGAACGATTGAAGGACATGAAAAATATTGGCGATGATTATTTTGATGAACTACTTGAACGCATTAGAGATATTAGAGCTTCTGAAAAGAGGTTTTATAAGAAAATTACAGATATTTATGCGTTGTCGATAGACTATAATCCTAAATCAGACGAAGCAAAAACCTTCTTTGCAACAGTTCAGAACAAACTACATTATGCAATTCATGGACATACTGCTGCTGAATTGATTGAAACAAGGGCAGATGCATCAAAAGATAATATGGGTTAAACTACGTGGAAGGGTAAAAAAATCAGAAAAACTGATGTTACTGTTGCTAAGAATTATCTAACGGAAAAAGAATTAAAATCCTTGAATAGAATTGTTACAATGTATTTAGATTATGCAGAAGATCAAGCAGAAAGAAGAAATCCAATGCACATGAAGGAATGGGAAGAAAAATTGAATGTCTTTCTAAGATTTAATGAACGTGAGATCTTAACAAATGCAGGAAATATATCACATGCTGTAGCAAAGGGATTAGCTCTAAAAGAATATGAAAAGTATAATCAACATCGCTTAATGATACATAAAAAAGATGATTTTGATGTGTTTCTAGAAGAAAATGAGTGGACAAATAAGAAAAGATAAGAAATTGCACGATTGAAAGGACTAATCGAAAAAGATAAAATATTAGACTCTAGTATACCTAATATCAATGCAAATATTATCACCAAGAGTAGTAGCAATAAAGGATTAGATATTATACAGATCAGTAAAAATAAACATAAATTTATGATAATAGACGATAAGATTGTTTGGTACGTAGGCATAGATATATTAGGTGCTAATAGGAGTGAAGAATCATTAATCAGAATAATTAATGAAGAGTTAGGAAATGTATTAATTGATATTATTGAGCAAAATAAAAATTTGTCCTAACTTGACACCATCATACAAAGAGTAAAATCTACGAAGTAGCAGTATTTACAAGGGCTTTGAAGGATTTTAAGTTTGTGAAAGATGGGCGTGATTTTAAGAATAAATTGTCTACCTCTGAGCTTGAAATTTGCATTGCAGTGCGTACTTAATAAAAATAGACATGTTAATAAATAAAAGACAGGATTTGATTGTACCGATCAAATCCTGTCTTTTTGCGTTTAAAGAAAAAGAAAACAGCTAATTGCAAGGAGTTTTAAAAAAGTGCAAAGTCATAGCAGTAGCAAGTCAAAAAGGAGGAACAGCAAAGAGTACAACATGTAGAAATCTAGCAACGGTATTAAAAAATATGAAGTACAAGGTGATGGAAATGGAAGTGAAAAAAAGTGTCTATAAAAAGATGCAAGATGAGCTTGACAGTAGACTCGATAAAATAGCGAAATTACAGCCAGAGGAAATTATTGAAAAAGCCTATGAGATAACGATTAAAGAAGAGTTAGTCATGCTATTCCAACATACCGAGCTAGATGAATAAAAACTTGAAATTCTTAATAAACTACAATACCCGTTAACACAGATATACTCAGAATGGCTTTATAACGACTATTCATTTTTAAACCAGCTTGAAAATACCATTAATGAAACAACCAAGCGGGATGAAGATTTATTAGATGGTGAGATCGAGATGTGATGATATTAATAATCAAGTTAGCGGGGGCTTGTTCATTTTATTTAGGGATATCAGGAGGAGTTATAGGAACTTCTTTTAGACTTGCTTTTGCAATAATTGTAAATATGTTATACTTTATGTATAAAAAGTTGAGTTATAATAGTAAGTTTGGTCTAGTACCTTATTTGGTAATGGGATATGTATGCGTAGATATAGTGGGTTTGTTTAGTATCTTAAATATTTAAGTTATATTAAATTCTCAGCTACTATTAATATGAGCCAATTGAAATTTGGAGGAAGCAGAATGGTAATCAGAAAGTATCGAAAAGGGGAAGAATTAGAGTTAATGGAGATTTTTATTTCGTCTGTTCATAAGAATGCAAAGCCTTACTATAATGAAAAGCAATTAGTTGCGTGGGCTCCATCTGATATGGATTTTGATTTGTGGGTAACACGAATTGGAGGGATTAATCCTTTTGTTGCTATTGATAACGGTGTGATTTTAGGCTATGCAGATTTGCAGGATAATGGTTATATTGATCATTTTTTTGTTAGAGGAGGCCAATCCAATAAGGGAATAGGTAAAGCGTTGATGACTCATATTATTCATCAAGCTCAAATTAGAGGGATTCCTGAATTGACCTCTGATGTGAGCTTAGCAGCAGAAGGATTCTTTGAAAAGTTTGGCTTTTGTATTATTAAGAAAAAAAGAGTACTGATAAGAGGTGTGGAACTTCATAATGCTTTGATGAGAAGGCAATTAGTAGACTGATTATATATTCTTTAGTCTATATAATGATAATAACGATGTATCCATTCAAAGCGTAATGCTAGAATTACAAAATGAGTTTAGACAACTAATAGAGACAGAGCAGGAAGATGGTAAAATGTATTCTATAAAAACAATCATAGAGGGTAGTGAGGATAACACATTGATTGATAATTCAGTCAATGTGTTATCCTTTTTTAGTGTTAGCAATATTACTAAGGATGATGAACAGGTAGTTTATCTTGATTTGGTCAAAGTAATCTCACTAAGAAGTTAAAGAAGATAAATCAAGACATCTATAATTTATAAAATAAGCTCAGTAAGCTTGTTGAATTAAAGATTGATGGTATAATTAATAAAGAAACTTATGAAGAAAAATATCATAGTACAACATCTGAAATTGGAAAGCTCAAAGAAGAAGAAAATCAATTACTAGAAAAATTTGATAGAGAAATATTCGAGAATGTCATCGACAAAGTCATCATTGGAAAAGTCGATGAGACAGGTATAAGAAATCCTTATTCAGTAACATTTATTTTTAAAACAGGTCTGCAATTAGAGAAGGATTGTACTGTAGCCTAATGGAATACACGGTAATAAAAGATGATATTGTGTATTCCTATAACGGAGTCGATACATGTGGAGGTCGTTGTAGGAATAAGAAAAAACAAGTTGGATAATACTTAATATCTTTATGAGTTGTTTAGCTACATCCATTTCAGAAGACCTACAAAAACTAAGATTCCACCAGGTAATAATGAAGTTTTTAAACTAGTATTATAGCTTTCTATCTTAGTTCCTAAGTAGTGACCATATAATATAGATATAATGTTAAAAGAAAAAACTAAAGGTAGAAAGTAAAGATAATTAATACCATCTAAAGAGAGCCCAAATCCTGCTCCAAGGGCATCAATTGATAAAATAAGTCCTAAATATAAAGCTTCCTTTATATTTATATCCCCTGATACATCCATATCTGCTTTGGTAGAATCTAGAGCAATGTCAATTATTATTCCTAGCTTAGGTATATAAAATTTAGCTAACCTATTGTCTTCTTTCTTTTCGATTTTATATTTTATATAACCCTCTATCATAAAAAAAGAGCCTAAGCTAACTAATATAATACAACTTATCAAAGAAGAAGTATTTTCTGAAATAAATTGTCTAACTAGTTGACCAGAGTAAATAGATATTCCTAAAATACTAATGGTCACTAGATTTAGTATTAAAATAGCTGTTTTTGATATTTTTATTTGTTTAATACCGTAGGTTATACCTAATGCAAAAGAGTCAATACAAATAGCTATAGCTATTAAAAGTGCTTCTGTCATTATAATCCCCCTTATTAAAATTCCTCTAATCTCACAATTATGATATGCATAATAGATAATAATGTGATTTAATAAAATTAAATTTCAAGATGGTCTTTTAATATGGGTAAACAAAAGCAAATAGACGGGTGGAAACAGTATTATGACAATTGGACTTCAAGTGAACTATCTATAGGTAAATATTGCTCTAATAATATAGAGGCACTGGATAATTATTTGAAACTCCATTTAATTAGTAAAATTACTTGTTAAATTAGCGGAGTATGAGTTATATGTATAGTCGATATAATATAGTTATGTATGTAACATATATAATCAATAAAATAATAGCTTGGATTCTACTAATTTTACTTTTAAACAAACAAGGAAGAGTAAGAACAAGTATCAATAAAAAGGATACTGGAAAATCTAAAAAGATGTTTTGCTTTTCAATTGTAAGTGGAGATACTAATCCTGAACTTCCAATTACAAAGGTTATATTTAGAATATTAGCTCCTATTATATTTCCTGCAGATAATGATGTGTGTCCTTTTTTCATAGCTGTCAGTGCAGTTGTTAATTCAGGTAAAGAAGTTCCAAAAGCGATCAGGGACAGACTGATAACAGACTCTGGAACACCAATAAATTCGGCTATCTGTACTCCATTGTTAATAAGAAGATTAGATCCTCCTATGATACTAAATATACCGATAACAAAAAATAATAGTATTTTAATTTTTCTGCTAAAACAAAATATTTCTCTGTTGTGTTGAGAAGTTTGCTTTCTTTTATATTTTAATATAAAAGTATCTAACATCATATATCCTAGTAAAAGCATAATAAGCATTAATGAGTCATCTTTAGTGATTAAACCATCATATGCAAAAAAAGAAATAACGATAAAGAAAAGTAAGAGTACAATAGATTTTATTTTAAAGAATTTCCCTTTGATAGTACTAGGCATTATAATATTAGTGATACCTAAGATTAGACCTGTATTACATATTGTAGATCCAATCGCATTACCTATACTCATGGTAGTATGGCCATTAGCGGCGGCTGTGACAGAGACAATTACTTCAGGAGCTGTTGTTGCTATACTTACTATTGTAGCCCCGATAAAGATTTCAGGTAGATGATATGCTCTGGCTATATTAATGGATGAGTCAATAAATAAATCTCCTCCCTTTACAATTAATATTAGGCCAATGAGAAATAATAGAATTGGTATTATCAAGTTTAATTCCCTCCCTAAATTTATATAAGTTACAGGTTTAGCATCTAATAATTACTATGAAAACTTTGAAGACAATATTCAAAATTAGTAACTGAATGAACTTAAAATAATAAAATCTTATATAAGAGACAGTAGAATGGAATTAGGCGAAATAAAACCCATTTGATTCTTTTAAGACTAGAAAGGTAAGAGACAATTAATCTATGGTTAAAGATTGTAGTGGCTACAGTACCAGCTAGGATAGTGAGATTTTTATTTGATGAAATTATAGGAGAATTATTATATAATTCAACAACCGTAGCATTAAGCCTCATAATATTTGGCATTGAAGTACGTACTTAGAAAAAGTAGGCATGTCTACACATAGAAGTTATATGATTAATAATAAAAGACAGGATTTAATGATACCGATTAAATCCTGTTTTTTGCATTTCATATATAAAAAGGTTACTTACAGTTGTAACTGGATGGTAGTGTTGCAAATGGGGATATCATCTTTGTATTTTACCCTGAAAGAGCTTATTATATCTTGGATGTAAAAAATATTTGACATGAAGTAAAATATATAATACAATATGTATATGAAATCATACATCATAAGGAGTGATATATATGTCATACCATGAAAAGAGAACCATTGTTATCATCATAACAGAATTATTTATATTGGCAGCTTATTGCATTTATACTTATTCAAAATATCAATCAGGCGACCTCCCTTCAGGTGATATGAAAGCCTGGGCTGGCATCATGCTTGTTTTTATTGGCTTAACCATAGGCGTTACAATTGTCGTTCAAATTATTTTTAATATTATACTGTCCGTTGGAATAGCCATACAAGAAAAGAGAACCAACGGTATGTGTGATGATAAGGATGTTGAAAAAACCATTGATGCAGAAATGGTAAGTGATGAAAGGGATAAGCTTATTGAACTTAAATCTATGCGATTATTCTTAATCATCTCTGGTATAGGATTTGTCGTATCGTTGGCAACACAGGTTTTAAATTATTCGCCAGCAGTACTGCTTAATGTATTGTTTATTTCTTTCAGTGTTGGATCACTGTTTGAGGGATTAACTCAGATTTACTTTTACAGAAGGGGAATTAAAAATGGCTAAGAAAATTCAAATGACAAACAACATCAGACGACTTCGTTTCTTTGCCAATGAAATGACACAACAGCAGCTTGCCGAAAAGGTTGGAGCCTCAAGACAGACCATTGGGGCAATAGAGGCTGGGAAGTATTCTCCTTCATTGGAGCTTGCTTTTCGCATAGCGGATGCATTTGAAGTTAAGATTGGAGAAGTATTCGATTATGAAGTGAAGGTGGAGTAATAGGATGAAAACTTTGGTATAGGATGAAAGGAGATTTGCTATTTTATATGTCCATTTAATTATTTAAATAATAGTAAATAAAGGAGAGAATTATGATGTTAAGGAATATGCAATATAAATCAAGAGCCATATGGGTGGGAATATTAATTATTGCAGCTTACAGCATGCTCACTTACACCATTACCGAACATATCATGTTAGGGGTGATTACTGATATAGTAAGCGGATTAGCTGTTATTGGCACAGCAGTCCTTATGTACCCGGTTTTCAATGTTACAGGTAACCAGCATCTTAATTTTATATATTTAGGTAGTAAAGTTCTTGAAGGAATTCTTGTGCTTATAGGAGGAATATCCATTCTTTTTCCTACCCTTGTCAGATTTAGAACCATACTGTATGATGATATTTTTATTTACTTTTTTATCATAGGCGCATTGTTTTTTTACATTTTACTTTATCGAATACGTGTTATTCCAACATTTATTTCTATTTGGGGTATTTGTTCAACGGTTATACTTATTGTAATGGCAATCATTAAACTTACAGGCATTAACACAACCATTATAGACATATTCATATTACCTGTGATTTTAAATGAGATCTTTTTAGCAGTTTGGCTTATGGTGAAAGGATTTAATAAGAGTAGGAAATGACTTTTCCGGAAACAGATAAAGATGGGCGGTGGATAATACTCATAGTAGTATGAACACCGCTTCTTCTTATGCTATGAGATTTTAGGTAGATAGTAGATTCATTGTCGATTTAAGAGTAAATAATCATAGCAGTAACGATTAATGGTAAAATAAATGTACTGACTAATCCAATTGATTTTTAATATATAATTTTTTATAGTAAAAAGAACAGATATAACTTAAACTTATTAATGTAGTCTATTTTATCATCTCGAAAATATAAGAAATAATTATAATAAATAGCTTGACACTCCCCTACAGGGGATAGTCTATACTTTATTTCAAGGAGGTTAATATGTATAAAATAGGAGAATTCTCTAGGATAACCAATATGACCATCAAAACTTTGCGGTATTATGATAAAGAAGGTATTTTAGTCCCAGCCAAAAGGGAAGAAGGTAGTGCGTATCGATTTTATGACAGCAATAATTATGAGACAGCAATCCTTATAAAGAAACTAAGAGATTTTCAATTTTCAATTTCTGAAATCAAGGACGTATTAACCTTATGTCATAATGAAGCTGATTTACACTATATTTTGAAGGAAAAGAAGGAACAGATTCAAAGGGAGATAGCTGTTAGAGAAAAGCTTGTTCAAAAAATAATGGATTCGGTTGACCATAAGAATAAGGAGATGGATGTTACTATGCGTTATGAGATTACCATAAAAGATATTCCAGAAATTAAAGTGGCTTCAATAAGATACAAAGATAGATATGAAAATTGTGGAAGTTATATAGGCAAACTTTATAAAGCTCTAAAAGGCAATGTTGGCGGTGAATGTTTTAATCTATATCATGACAGTGAGTATGCTGAAATAGCAGATATTGAAACATGTGTGCCTGTAAAAAAAGATGTAAATAATCCTAAGATTTCTTGCAGAAAGGTACCTAAGATCAAAGCAATTAGCACCATTCATAAAGGGAGTTATGAAAATTCAAGCCATGCCTATAAAGCGTTGCTAGATTATGCTAAGCAGAACAATTTAGAAACGACTACGCCCACGAGAGAAGTTTATATTAAAGGTCCAGGTATGATCTTTAAAGGAAATCCCCATAAATATATCACAGAAATAATCATTCCAATTGTAGAGACGGAAGGTGAAAATTAATGAAAAAAAAGCTACTATTTATAGGTATTATATTGATGATAGTAATAGGGGTAGTAGCATTTATCATGATAAGAATGACAGGGAAGCCGTTATATACGATAGGTAATGTGAAAAAGGAGATAAATCTAAGAGCACCTCTTGAACCTCCTATCCAATCAGGCAACATTGGGTATTTTCAAGTTGAAGAAGATATCAAACTGAATTATTTTACTCAAGGAACAGGTGATAATATATTAATATTACATGGTGGACCTGGTATGCCCTATGCAGAAGAGTGGAAAGGTTTAGATGAACTTTCTAAGACACATCGCTTTATTTATTATGACCAAAGAGGAAGCGGTTCGTCAACCCGTCCAATCAATACGTTTTCATCCAAAAATTACTACAAAAATATGTTGGAGCTGGAATCAACTTTGGGTCTAACTGCCCAAATAGCCGATATAGAACGTATACGAAGAATTTTAGGGGAAGAAAAACTCACATTAATTGGACATTCTTTTGGTGCAGTCCTCGCCTCACTATATGCTACTGAATTTCCTGAAAATGTAGAGTCATTAATTCTTGTAGCACCAGCACCATTGCTTAAAATGCCCTTGGAAGTACCTGGGCTATTTGATAACATAGAAGGGCAGTTACAAGAAGAGGATATTGATGATTATTCGGACTTTCTAAAAAGATATTTTGATTATAAGAATCTATTTAAAAAATCAGAAGAAGAATTAGTAGCACTAAACAATGAGTTAGGCACTTATTTCTATAAGGCATATGAAAAAGGTGAGGGCATTACACCGCCCAAAAATGCTAAAGCAGGAGGGTGGATGGTGCAAGCTATCTATTTAAGTATGGGACAAAAATACGATTATACGGAAAGCATTTCAAAAGTAAAAGTACCAACTTTAATCATACACACAGGCAATGACTTTGTTCAAGATGAAAAAGCAAGTCAATTATATCTAGATGTTTTTCCACATGCAAAGTATGTGGTGATGGATCGTGCAGGGCACATGCCGTTTAATGATCTACCGAATGAATTCAGTAAAATAGTTGATAGGTTTTTAGGCGACATAGAATAAAAACATAATGGATAAAAGGTGATGTATATGAAAAAATATAAAGGGTTTATTCCTCCCTGTGGTATTTATTGTGGAGGCTGTTATCGCTATAAATCAGGCAAGAAAAATGAATGTCTAGGTGCTGAAACACATTGTAAAACCAGAAAATGTAAAAGTATTTATATGTGTTGTGTAGAAAAAAAAGGACTTAATTACTGTTATGAATGTAACAATTTCCCATGTTCAAGATTCAAAAAATTCGCTGAGAGTTGGAAGAAGTATGGGCAGGATTTGATAGAAAACCAAATGCTTTTAGAGCAATATGGTGAGGAGAAATGGTTACAGCAAATGTTGGGGAAAAATAGAATATCAACAGAAGAGTAAACCATAGGCTGTCAACATCTGTTGACAGCCCTCATTATAATGGGTAAAATATAGTGGTAACGATTACTTTCTCAAGATTATCTACATCTAGAATTAAGAAGCTCTAATCATATTTACATTAGCCTCCTATGTAACATACTTCTTTTGTTAAAGCGTTATCTTCAAAGCTCATCTTTAGATTTTGATGTACCTTAGAGTGTAATAATAGTTTCACATCGAATATCATTTGATGCAGCACCAACCATTATTTTGAAGTCTCCTGGCTCAACAACCCATTGACAGTCTAAATCCATTAATTTAAAAGTGTCAAAGTTCAGTTCAAATGTGACAGTTTTACATGCATGAGGTGCTAAATGAATGCGTTTAAAGCCTTTTAATAACTTCATTGGTGTAGCAACACTACTTTGAAGATCGTTAACATAAAGCTGGATGACTTCATCACCTGAAGTATCTCCTGTATTTGTAATATCTATCGTTACTGTACCTTCAAAGGTATTTTGGTCTATGGTTGAAACTTGGAGATTGCTGTAATCAAAAGTAGTATAGGATAACCCGTAACCAAAAGAGTACATAGGCTCTTTGGTACCTTCAAAGAACTCAAAATCACCACCAGGAAGCATAGAATAATAGCATGGAATCCGACCGGAACTTTGTGGAAATGAAAGAGGTAATCGACCGGAAGGATTGAGTTCGCCAAAAAGAGCTTCCACGATGGCTTGAGAACCATGTTCGCCTCCAAACCATGCCATCATGATGCTATCACAGAGTTGGGATTCTAAAGAAAGATCAAATGCTTTTCCATTAAGTAGAACTAGGTGTAATGGTTTGTTAAGTTCAGAAAGTTTTTTAATCAGCTCTCGTTGTTTGCCTGGCAGCGTTAGTTCTGTTCGATCATGGCATTCCCCTGATGTGAGTGAGTTATCACCGCCTACCATGATGATGACATCACATTCAGATGCAATCATAACGGCTTCGTCTAAAGTGTTAAGGATTTCATCTTCACCCTCAGAGTATAAATGAGGATGACCGTCTATTATATGTTCTGTTTTCTCACCTTCAGTTATTGAACAGCCGTTACATTGACGAATGGTTACATCTTCGCCAACGGATGACTTAAGCACATCAAGTACAGACGCAATGGTATAACCTGTAGGTATGGATGAATAGCCGCCAATTTTTGGAGAAGCAGAGTTAGGGCCAATGAGAGCAATTGATTTAACCGATTTATCCAAAGGTAAAGCACCGTTATTTTTAAGTAATGTAATGGATTCTCTGGCTGTATTTAAACTAATTAATCGATGCTCTTCGCAACGTATCCAATTCAGGTAGTTATCTTCATTGCTGTAAGGGTTATCAAATAGTCCTAGATCAAACTTAACTCGAAGAACTCTGCTAACCGCATCATCAATGCGTGACATGGGTATAGCGTTATTATTCACAAGATCAACAAGGGTTGGTTCAAAAATATCATTAGGGTAATCAAGACCTTGAACATCTAACCCGTTACCGATTGCCATTCGAATAGCTTCACTATCTTCGGTAACAAGATGGTGGCGTCCCTTAATTTTACCGATACCACCCCAATCTGAACGCGAGTAGCCTTTAAGACCAAGCTCTTGTTTGAGAATTTTATCTAAATAATTGTTGGAGCACATCATAACGTCACCATCAACACTGTTATAACTTGCCATGACATTGTATGCGCCACCTTCCTTGATTCCAGCTTCAAATACAGGTAGATATACGCTCTTAACTTCACGACGCCCTACATGGGCAGGTGAACAATTGGAGCCTCCTTCTGGAATACCATAGACACAGTAGTGTTTCGGCTCTGAAACAACTGAATCTGGTCGGCTTATATCACCTTTTTGAAGACCTTTAATAATAGAAACACCAAGTCTTGAAGCAAGATATGTATCTTCACCAAAGGTTTCTTCAACACGTCCCCAACGCAATTCTCTAGCAATATCTAGATTAGGTGATAGTACTTCGTGTATGCCCAGTGACCTGGTTTCTTTCCCAATGGCATCGCCTATACGATAAACGAGATCGGGATTAAAGGTTGCAGCCATTCCTAAACAAGATGGAAAGACTGTTCCTCGAAGACCATCGATGCCATGAAGGCCTTCCCCTGTAAAAAGGCATGGTATACCTAGTCGGGTTTCTTCAACAAAGTAACGTTGGAGCCGATTCGTTACTGCTGGAACAGTGTATACAGAAGTCATTGAACCGATACCTCGATGGGCTAACCGATCCTTCAATTTTTCGTAATCGAATTCACTATCTTCATCAATACTGCAGATATGCTTTTTGGATGGTTTTGTTGCAAAATCTGTGGCAAGGCACATATCCAGTTGGGCAACTTTCTCTTCTAGGGTCATTCGTGCTAGTAGATCATTAATACGTTGTTCTACTGATAAATTACTATTTTTATAGTCCATGTATTTAGTCTCCTTATAAATTATATGGTTAGACATAATATATTTGTAAACTATGGTGAAAGGTTGTAATCCCGATAGATGATTTCGGGATAGATGTACGTCAGTTCATATTGGGCAGCTGGATTTTCTTCTCTGAATCTTATCTGATAAGCTAGCCTGCGTCCAAGGTCTTCGGTGTTTACGAAGGCTGTTGTAAGAAGGCCTGAAACATTAAGATATTCACTGCTTCCATCATAGCCGGTTACCATAATATCATGGGTCAGCCTTTCGGGATGCTCGCTAAAATATTGGTATAGAAAACTTGCAATATGATCATTAGCACAGATAAAAGCTTCAGGCAGGTCATTAAAAGAGTCGAAGAACTTAGTCATTTGCACATAGTAACTGTAGATGTCAATGTGGTCAATAAGGCAATATTCTTTTTTAAATTCAATGTTATTTTCTTTTAAAGTTCGGACAAATCCTTTATATCTGTCCTGGTTCGTTTTAGCATAGCGTGTATCACCGATGAACCCTATTTTACTGCAACCTTTTGATATAACGGATGAAGTAATTTTGCGGATCGTCTCATAACCTTCCAAAAGTATCAGGTCACCTGAAAGTTCTCTAATAGGAAAATCCGGGGTGATATCAAGAAAAACCTTTGGAAGTGATAGCCTATTAATTTCACTTAGAATTCTTGTGTCATAGATGTTTAAAACGATTACACCGCTAATGGTTCTGTCTGTCAGCATGTTAGGCAGTGAAAAGCTGCTTGAGAACTCAGATGGAATAGTGGCATACATAAGGTTTATATTATGTCGGCTTAGTTCGCTAGATATCTGAAAGATAATGTTAGTCCAGAAAGTTGCGGATTCAGGCCGAGCTACAATGACAGCAATGGTTTTGTTTCTTTGAGGTGCTGTCTCCTTTAACACCATGTTTCTGAAGTATCCTAGCTCTTCTGCTTTTGCCAGAACATCGTTCTTCAATTTTTCGGATATACCGGACTGTTTGTTGAATACTTTCCACACGCTTACGCGTGATATACCGAGAGCATCGGCTATATGCTGCATTGTAACTTTTCCCATAATTCGCTCCTTTTTGTTAAATATGTAAGTTAATACTTTATCATTATTCAATATAGCACATTGACTACAGATGTACAATATGAGTAAATGAATATTGATACTTTTTTACAAATTGTTTTCAAAAAGCCAAGGAATTAGCTCATCAACTTTACAAAAAGCACAACCGACAACGGTATCCGCACCGCCATAATAAACAACGATCCGTCCAGTCTCAGCATCTGATAAAGCGGCGCAAGGGAAAATTACATTATGTACATCGCCCACACATTCATAGTCTTTTTCTGGTGTCAACAAGTAAGGTTTACTTCTGGCAATAATTATTGAAGGATCATGAATATCCAGTAAGGCAACGCCCATAGCATAGACAAAGCCATTACACGAATGAAGTACGCCGTGGTAGAATAATAACCAGCCTTCAGATGTTTCAATTGGAGCAGGACCTGCACCGATCTTCGTGCACTGCCATGCGCTTTCTTCAAAAGAAGCAGTACCCATAACAAAGCGATGTTCCCCCCAGTATTTCAGATCAGGAGATTTACTCAGCCAGATATCGCCGAAAGGAGTATGACCATTGTCACTTGGTCTTGATAACATCATATACATGCCATCAATTTTCCTTGGAAATAAAACCCCATTTCGATTATAAGGCATAAAGGCATTTTCCATCTGATAATATTCTTTAAAGTCTTCTGTATAGCCCATACCAATAGTTGGTCCGTGATAACCATTGCACCATTGAATATAGTATTTATCATCTAATTGTACAACACGGGGGTCGTACTTGTAATCAGAATGGATAAAGTCATGTCCAGGTGCTTGTTTGAATTCAATGGGATGATGTTCTATTTGCCAGTTAAGACCGTCTTTGCTGAAACCTGCGTTGATATTCATTAGCCTTGCTTTTGTATCACAGCGGAACACCCCTGCAAATCCATCTTCGTATGGAACAACAGCACTGTTAAAGATGCTGTTGGAAGAGGGGATTGCATTTTTGGGGATAATAGGATTCTTAGAGTAACGCCACATGGGTTCGTTGCAGTTTTCGGGTTTTTCTTCCCAGGGAATGTTTTTTAAGGGTTGTCCAATAATTGTCATCGTTTTTCTCCAATACAAATGTTAAAATTAATTTACTTTTGTAAACTATTATATGCTTGGTGTGATGGTTAATCAATTAAGAAAAATGCACAAATACTTTCAAATATTGCTTTATATGCGTATAATGTGAGTAAACAATTGTTTAGGAGGTGTTTCAATGAAGGAATATTGTAAGCATATAAAACCCGAAAACCCACAGGTAGTAACGGGTAGTCAACTATTTGTCAAGGAGTTTAGAGACGTTTACTCCACAGATGAGTATATATTTGACTTCACTGAAGATTTTAGGAAGGGTTATCTGTTGTTCTTTTTTAAGAATGGACAAGGTATTCTGGTAAAGGATGGTAAATACACGTACTTTCATCAGAATAATATTCTTGTTATTAAGGCAGGTATGAAACTAAAGGTTTCTAGTCATAATTGTGCCTATTATATTCTCCATATAGACGGGCCATCCGTTGATGAGATTATTGAGAAGGTAACGGAGAATAAAGAAAAAGGTCTAATTTCTGTTATGAATCCTCAAAAAGTTCGCGTTGTATATTCGCGCATTAAAGCATCTCTTGAAAAAGGGTATCAGCCATATAAGCTGACAGCACATATCTTTACTATCCTATCCGAACTTGATATCGTCGAGGCCGTAGAGGAGAAGCGTTTAAATGAGAAGTTAATTTCTAAGGCCAAATCCTTTATAGAAGAAAGATTTAGTGAGGATCTTCATGTTGAAGATATTGCCAAGGTAGCCAATTTATCCAAATACTACTTTACAAAGGAGTTTAAGAAAATAACAGGGTTGACCCCAATACAGTACTTGATTAGAAAGAGAATCAACCATGCAGAGTTTCTATTGGAGAACACCAGTCAGAGTATTTTCCAAATCTCTATTGATGCAGGGTTCAATACAGAAGTGAATTTCTTCTACCACTTTAAGAAAGCTAATAACTGTACGCCTAACGATTATAGAAAACTTCATAGAAACAAATGGAGTTAAAGCACAACACTTACGTCGTACCTATAGACGAAGTAAATATGATGAAAAATGTTGTTTTTTGAACCTGTTGATTTGGCTAGTATTACTATAAAACCTTTTGAGATGAAAATATTACGCAATGATTTATACGGATAATGTAAGAATTGTGCCATAGTCTTTAAATATATTGCTCAAGACTTTAAAAGTTGTTGTAACAAAGTAATTTTGATGGTATCTTTGTGTTGCTTACTTAACTTTATATTAAATTTGGAGGGAAATTATGCTAAAAAAATTATCTATCTTGTTACTTGCATTAGTATTAACACTTTCATTTGTTGCATGTAGCTCAGATAAATCAACAGATGACGGAGAAAAAGATACCACAAGTAAAACCAAAGATGCAAAAGACTTGCCAACAGTAGTCTGGTACAATATCGGCGATGCACCAGCAGACTTGCCATCAGTTAACAAACGTCTTAGTGACTTAGTGCGTGACAGAATTGGTGCTAACGTTGAAATTCGTCACATTGGTTACGGTGATTATACTGCTAAGATAGGAACGATGCTAGCAGCCGGTGATGACATGGATATGGTCTTTGCAGCAAACTGGGCAGCAAACTTCACTCAAAATGCACTTGATGGTTATTTTGTTGACTTAAACACACTTAAAGAGTATATGCCTGAAACAATTGACCTTGTCAATCCAGCTCTAAAAACAGGTGCAAGTTTTGATGGTGCTCTTTACGGCATATCTACTAACAAAGAAGTTGGTTGGGATAATTACATATTTATCGTTGAGGAAGAAGTGGCATTTCTTGATTCAGGTGATGTAAAAGTGCCATTGACAAATGCTAACAAAATTGCAGCTGATGGTAGTGCTACAGAAGTTACATTTGCCGAATATATTGTACAAGATCGAATTCATGCAATTGCGCCTGAACTTCGTATCAAAGACTTCATACATCCATTAGTTAATGCAGCAGTTGACGCTTATCGTGCTCTTGGTGTTACAGTTGTTAACGGTAATACAAACTTAAATGATCCTAATTACGTAACCGTTTATCAAGCCAGTGCAAAAACAGCCCTTGCCGATATAGTTGGGGGTTTTGATGCCATTCCAGAAGCTCAGAACTTTATTGGTATTAACGCTTTTGACAAAAATGCATCCGAATACAAAATGCTTGTTGACACATCGCATCCTTTATATGAAGCAGCTAAAGAAACAGCTCGTTCATTAGATACACTCATCAAAAGTGGCGATGTAAGAGTATATAATACCAATGATACAGCGTTTAATGGAAAAGACCACAGATTCTTATTTGAGACGAGAGCAGCATTCCCATATTGGGGTGTACAATTAACAAATGATTACAGTTCTGAGGGAAACACAAAAACAATTAGCCAATACAGTTTTGTTCCTGCATGGACTGGAGGTTCAGATCCAGGGGTTGTAACAGCAATTCCTGTACATTCAAAGAACAAAGAAGAAACCGCTAAATTTATTGAACTTGTTAATACAGATCAAGAAGTTCGTACAACAGTTGCTTACGGTGTAGAAGGCGTACACTGGAACTACGTCGATCATACAGATGACATTACCGGCAATTCATACACAGCAGCAGATAAACTTTACTTTGAAAGAACTGAAAAAGGTAAATCAGACTATGCTGTAGGTGTTTATACACAAGGTAACTTCTTTGTATTACCACTTCAAAAAGGTGAACCTGCTAACAAGTGGGAAGTATTCTTAGCAAATTATACACCAAACACAACAGGCAAACTTCCATTTGAAGGGCTTAACTTCTCAGCGTCTAGCGGATTTAGATTAGATTTAACAAGTCCTGATATGCAAAGTGCTGTTGCAGCCTTCGCTTCAGAGTATGAAAAATACAACCTATTCTTCTTGGATAATGCTGATTTCGAAGAAAAATGGGCAGAATTAGAAGCACTTAAAGATGATAAGAATGCACAAAAGTTGATTGAAGAAATTAATAAACAGTATAAAGAATTTTTAGCGAATAAATAGATATCTATCCTCCCAGCAAGAGCCACTGTATACATGGTGGTTCTTGCTACATTATGAAAGGAGCATTTCGATGTGAATGGCATAAAAGTATCCACTAATAACAAAAAAAATAAGTCGCGGGCCATGGAATGGGTTAAGCATTTTGTAAGAGATGTTAGAAAGTACATTGGATTGCTCATTATGGCTTTACCAACAATCATTCTTATATTTGTTCTTAAGTATCTTCCTCTACCAGGTATGTATCTTGCCTTTGTCAAATTCAGACATCAGGGTCGTGGGTTCTTCTATAATATGTTTCATAGTAAGTTTATTGGACTTGATAATTTTAAGTTCCTGTTTTCCGGTGGAGATACGTTGCTGATGTTCAGAAATACCATCGGATACAATATAATTTTTATATTCGTTGGATTGGTTGTTACGATTACGGTGGCAATTATGATACATGAAATGTTAGGCGAAACGGTTAAAAAAGTATTCCAAACATTTATGTTCTTACCCTATTTTCTGTCATGGGTTGTCATCAGTTATATTGCATTATCATTCTTATCAGATTCAGGGATCATTAATGATTTTCTCGTTATGATAGGTAAAGAGCCCATATCCTTTTACTTCGAACCTAAGTATTGGCCATTCATCCTTGTTGTTGCCAACATTTGGAAAGGTATTGGATATGGTACAGTTGTATACATATCAGCCCTTAAAGGCATCGACAGGTCATTATATGAGGCGGCAGCCATTGATGGTGCAAAGAAGTGGGACCAGATTAAGTACATAACCCTGCCTCTTCTTAAACCATTAGTGATTATTTTGACCATTCTAGCTGTGGGTGGTATTCTTAACTCTGATTTTGGTCTTTTTTATCATTTGCCAAAGAACAGTGGACCTCTGTTTACTGCAACACACACTCTGGATGTATACGTATACAAGACATTCCTTGTGTCTGGAAATGTTGGACTATCTGCCGCAACTGGTGTATTCAAGTCAGTCGTCGGTTTCCTAATTGTATTGATTACCAATACCATTGTTAGGAAGATTGATGAAGAAAAATCATTATTCTAAGGAGGGAATACAATTGAGAAAGAAAAAGTATGATTTTAATGTTGTTGCTATTTCAAAAAGATCCAACATCGTCGTCTCTGTGATTATTGGAATCATTGCCATATCTTGTATCACCCCATATCTCATCGCCTTTTTGATATCTTTTGCATCAAAGAGTTCCATTGATATGTATGGATATCAGTTGATTCCGTCCGCCTTTAGCTTAGAGTCCTATAAGATTCTGAGTCTTTTTGGTACGGAGATTAGGAATGCCTATCTGACAACCATTTTTGTTGTTGTTGTAGGGACGGTACTTGTATTGTTGATTACGACCACTTATGGTTACGTCATTTCTAGAAGGGACTTTCGATGGAGTAAACATTTGACCTTTTATGTATTCTTGACCATGCTGTTCAGTGCTGGAATGGTTCCGAATTATATGATTATTACGAGGGTACTTAACCTTAAGAATACAGTATGGGCTCTTATTGTTCCAGCCCTTGTGAATCCCTATTGGATTATCATCGCCAAAACGTTCTTCCAGATGACGGTTCCAAAGGAAATTATAGAAAGTGCCAAAATTGATGGTGCCACTGAGATGACCATTTACCGAAAAATTGTTATGCCTGTATCACTGCCTGTCATTGCAACAATAGGTTTGTTCTCAACGATTGGATACTGGAATAGTTGGTTTGAAGCCATGTTATATATTGATGTGGATTATCTGAATAGCCTTCAATACTTGCTTATTAGGATTCAAGCAAACATTGATTTCTTGATAAAAAATGCTTCATTGATTGGTCCAGAAGCACAGTCAATGGTTCAGAACCTGCCAAAGCAGTCTTTTATGATGGCTTTGATGGTTGTTTCAACGTTACCGCTGGTTCTGGCATACCCATATTTCCAGCGTTACATTGTAGGTGGTTTAACAATCGGTTCTGTTAAGTAGCTTCGTCAATGAAACAGTAGAAGAGATGATTAGCCCTTTTAGAAGTCTGCTAATCCTAACGACTGTATTTGTATATTAAGTTAGAAGGAGTTTATTATGCCTTTAAGTAAGAAAAGTGACATTTTTTATACGGAGAACAAGATTGAAAGATTTATCGAAAAACTATATCACTACCGCTTCTTAAAAAAAGTGGCTATTAAAGACTTTGATGGACTTATTCGAAAAGAGGATGACGTCAACCCACAGATTCCAGATGTGGGATATACGAAGATGAATATAGGCAGAAAATGGGGAGACCTTGATGAATACCTATGGACTAGATTCAGTCATGATTTTCCTGAGGAATGGCGCCATAAAAAAGTGTATGCCACTTTTGATATTGGATTTTCAGAAGCAGGTCTCACCATTGGTGCTGAGACATTACTATATGTAAACGGACTGCCTTATAAAGGGGTAGATTCCAATCATATGGAGGTTCTTTTAAAACCTGAGTTGCTAACTTCTGAAACAGTCTTTCATTTGAGAAGTTGGAGCGGGGTTCCTAATGAGTATCGTTATGATTCTGATGGTAATCTTTTTGCAGCTAAGAAAGGTCCTAAAGGAGCAATCCATACGATTAAAGCCTATCATGTAGGCATCCTTGATGAGACGATAAACAGTTTTTACTATGATGCATTTGCTGCTATGGATACCATTAAAGTAATCAAGGCATCCAATTCAACAGAATCCAATCTCTTGTTAAGAGCTTTGGAAAAAGCATATGCTGTCATAGATGACACGTTGGAACTGACAGATGTATCAGCCTACAGGAATGAATTGTATCGTGCCTATAAGGTGTACGTAGAAGAGAAGTCTAAAATTAAGAAGAACGCTAATGTGCATGTACAAGCTGTTGGTCAAACGCATATTGATGTGGCTTGGTTGTGGCGCATTAAACATACAAGAGAGAAGATTGCTCGATCTTTTTCCACTGTTTTAAGATTAATGGAGGAGTACCCGGAATTTATTTTTATGCAGTCTCAACCGCAGCTTTTTGAGTATCTTAAAGAAGATTATCCTACTCTTTTTGAACAGATTAAAGAGCGTGTCAACGAAGGCAGGTTCGAAATTGATGGCGCTATGTGGCTGGAGAGTGATTGCAATATACCCAGTGGTGAAAGTTTCTCAAGACAGATTCTATATGGGAAAAAGTTCATGAAAGAAGAATTCGGTATTGAGTCGAAATATCTTTGGATGCCTGATGTTTTTGGCTATTCTTGGGCACTGCCACAGATTTTAAAGAAGTGTGATGTCGATACCTTTATGACAACAAAGATGGGTTGGAACCAGTACAACAGAATTCCTTTTAATTCTTTATATTGGAAGGGGATTGACGGAACGAAAGTAATGACGCATCTTATTGAAGATGTAGGATTTATGGATATGACAGCAGAGACCATGCACAACGGCTGGGAAAAATATAAGGATAAAGACATCATGGATGGTTTCTTGTACCAGTTCGGTCTTGGAGATGGTGGAGGAGGTCCTACAGCCAAGAACATTGAGATGGTTAAACGTTTTGATGAGATGCCTGGATTACCTCATGTGGCGTTTGGCAAAGCAGGTGATTATTTTACCAAATTGAATGAGCGTGCAGATAACCATGATGGCTATGTTCACACATGGGATGGTGAATTTTACTTTGAACTTCACAGAGGTACATTGACATCCCAAGCCTTTACAAAGAAATTCAATCGTCAATTAGAGTTTAAGTATCGAGACTGTGAAATTCTTGCCACACAAGCAGCCCTTGAAAGCCATGAGTGGCGCGGATATGATAACGATACATTGATAAAAGGTTGGAAAATGATACTACTCAACCAATTTCATGACATCATTCCAGGGTCCTCAATCAAAGATGTCTATGAAGATGCACTTGAAACGTATGAAGCATCCCAAACCATTGTAGAAAAAGAAATCAATCAGGCCCTAGATGTTCTGACGATTTCATCAGAAGATGTTTATTGTGTGTATAACAGTTCCAATTTTTTAGTAGATGGACTTGTTGAAATTGATAGAGAACAACAAGGTACTTTTTATCAAAATGGAGAGAAGTTGATAAGTTACTTTGATGGTAAAAAATATAGGGTTCAGCTTAAAGAATTGAAACCAATGGCCTTCACATCCTTCCAGTTCGTTGCAGGTGAGACATGTGATAATGAGAGCCTTTTCAACGTGGATGGCAGAACAATTAAGACACCGTTTTATGTCATCAATTATGACCAATGGGGACGTATTACTAGCCTTTTTGATTTGGATAACAATAGGCACGTCATAAGAGAAGGTGACGTTCTCAATAAGCTTGAATCCTTTGAAGATAAACCTTTAGCATGGGATGCATGGGATATTGATATTTATTACAAGGAAAAAAGTAAGGCCGTATCCGATTTAAGAAATGTAGAGATTATTGAAAATAGCAGTCTAAGACTCGTTGTGCGTTTTGAGTATAAGCATATTCATTCTACCATTGTACAAGACATGATCCTTTACGCAAATGATCGTCGCATTGACTTTAAGACTCAAGTGGACTGGCAGCAGTCACAAAGACTACTTAGGTCTACTTTTGAAGTAGATATTCGTAGTACGAAGGCTTCTTTTGATATTCAATATGGCAATGTGGAACGTCCTACCCATTGGAACACATCATGGGACTGGGCAAGATTTGAGGTGGTTGCTCACAAATGGGTTGATCTAAGTGATTATCATTACGGTGTTGCCTTAATGAATGATTGTAAATATGGTTTTGATGTCTTTGACAACAAGATTGGTATAACACTGATTAAGTCAGGTATCATGCCTGATCCAGAAGCAGATCTGGGAGGACACACATTTACGTATTCCTTACTGCCACATGCAGGCACTTGGCGTGATGCAAATGTGGAACAACGTTCATGGGTTTTGAACAATCCACTTAGAGCGCTTAATGCGGTTGCACCATCAAGGCAATTGTTTAGATTTAATTCAGAGAGTATTTATGTGGATGCTGTTAAAAAATGTGAAAATGAAGATGCTGTTATTCTTCGTTTTCATGAGTATAAAGGTGGTTCTGGTGCATTTGAATTGACCAGTGACTATGGGATTGAACGATTCGTCGAAACCAATATCATAGAGCGTGAAATAGGTGAGATGACTATAGGTGATAACATTCATGGTTTCATTAAACCATATGAAATTAAGACTTATAAAATATATTTTTTATAGGTCTACATATATAACACAATCAATGGTGATAATCCTTATCCGTTTACAAGACCTTCATTTAGCTGGGTTAATGCCATGTTGGCAGAGTTATAAAACAAAAAGACAGTTACGGTAAGTCCTTTAGAAAGGAGGTAAGAGACGATTTATGAGAGCTTATAATCATTTAATGAAGAAAAGGGATGATTTAGGACACCACTGGCAACAGATGGTTCAGGTATACAATCCTGAACGACAACAGAAACCTTATTGGGAAGACCGGTGTCTGCAACAGCTAAAGATGGCTGGTGAATACGTCAAACACATGGATGATCGTTATGGTGATCTGGTTGAAGAAACAGCAGTTTATGTCAATGAATACATGGAGAAACATGCCTATGTTTCGAAAGAGGTTTGTGAAGAGGTAGAAAAACGTCTTACAGTATTGTCAGGACCCCTGAAAGGCATTAAGGTTCACTGTGTTAGCCATGCCCATATAGATATGAACTGGATGTGGGGATTTCATGAAACAGTAGAAGTGGTTCTTGCAACCCTGGATACCATGGTAAATCTCCTTGAAGAATATCCTGATTTCACGTTTTCCCAATCTCAGGCATCTGTTTACAGAATCGTTGAACGTTATGACCAAAACCTTTTAGAGAAGATCAAAAAATATGTAAAAGAAGGGCGTTTTGAAATATCAGCGTCAACTTGGGTGGAGCACGATAAGAACATGGTGGGTAGTGAATCTTTTGCCAGGCATCTCCTATACACAAGAAACTATCTTTGTGATACATTTGATATGAAGCCTGAGGATTTTACCATTGATTTTGAACCGGATACTTTTGGGCATTCTGCTTTTGTACCTGATGTTTTAAGTCAAGCAGGCATCAAGTATTATTATCATTGTAGAGGACTTAATGATACATACCTTTATAAGTGGATTTCGCCAAGTGGGGCATCTATCATTGGTTATTCAGAACCTGTATGGTATGGAAATTCCATAACAACTGGGTCATTTATCCATATCCCTATGCTTGCTAAAGAAATAGGCATCAATGAGACCATGTTTGTTTATGGTGTTGGTGACCACGGTGGAGGACCAAGTAGACAGGATATACAACGAATAAGAGACATAAGCTCTTGGCCATTAATGCCTAACCTTGTCTTTAGTACCTACAAAAACTTTTTTGATGCTGTTGCAGAGCGGGAACCTTATCTTCCTGTGGTAGAAGGTGAAATCAATCCGCTTTTTACGGGCTGTTATACCTCCACATCAAGGATTAAGATGGCAAATAAGTATGGGGAAAAATCACTCATGAGCACAGAATTTGCTGCGACTATGGCGAATCAAATCAATGAACATCCTTATGATTTCAAAGGTCTTGAGTCATCTTGGGAAAAACATTTGTTCAACCAGTTCCATGACATTTTACCTGGGTGTGGGATAAATTTTACACTTGAACATGCATTGGGTAATTTTCAAGAAATATTGGCTGTCAACAATGTGATTAAACGAAAAGCACTTGAAGCCATTGCTTCTAATATAGATACGAGACATATCCGTCATGAGACTGCAGAAACAGGAACTGCTGAGTCAGCAGGATTTGGAGTTGATTTGAGAGCACTTGTGGATAACAAAGGTATATCCTATGGAACAGGCCTGACGCAAAGAGGTAGATACAGCGGTGGAACAAGACTATATACCTTATTCAATCATACACAGTACACAAGGCATGAAAACGTGGAAATCGTGCTCTGGGATTACAGAGAAGACCTTGACAAAATCTGTATTTACAATAGTCAAGGTAAGGTATTAGACTTCATCATTGAAGGTTCCCATTTTAATCAGTACTGGGGTCATTGGTTTACAAAACTAATTGTAAAGCCAGAGATACCAGCTTTTGGTTACGAGGTTATTATAATCTCTTCTGATGGGGAAGGACATGAAAAATCTAAAATAGACACGGATTCTCGTACAAAAACACCACCTAAATATTGTTTGGAAAACCGTTATATTAGCGTGACATTTGATCCGGTGACTATGGATATTATATCGTTATACTCAAAGTTAGAGGATTGTGAATTGTTATCAGAAAAAGGGTCTAATTTTAGATACATTAAGGAAGACAGCAAAACTGCCAGTGCTTGGGTTATAGGAGATTATGTTACGGTAGACAATTGTTTGAAAGAAGTAACAGAAAGAAAATTTGAAAACAATGCACTTTATGCCAGAGCTAGCTTCAAAATGAAGGTGAATGGGTCCATTCTTGAAGTGATGTATACAATCGGGTGCGATGATCAACATATTCATGTACATGTAAAGAATCATTGGAATGAAATAGGTTGTGAGGGTTTTACACCGCAGCTTCAATATAAACTTGACCTTAAGAATCCGTGTAAAACATATAGTTTTAATGTTCCAATGGGTCTTGTGGATAGAGAGCCTGCAAATGATGATTTAGCAGGACTTGACTTCGCTTATGCTAATCAGCCTTCTAGCTGTGGCCTGTATGTATGTAGTGATTCAAAATATGGTTATCGTACTTTGGAGAACTCTATGGCACTGAGCCTCATTCGTAGTTCTAGAAGCCCTAATTCCCATCCGGAAAATGGGACGCACTTGACAGATTTTATTATAGGAACAGGTGACATTACAGATGCTTACAGGGAGGCAAGTTTCCTTAATATACCAGTGGAATCTGTAAATATACCACTTAATCAAACAGGGCAACTTCCGTTGAACAAGTCGTTTATGTCTTTGGATACAACAAGCATAATAATTACCTCTGTCAAGAAGGCACAAAACGGAGAAGGCATCATCATCAAGTTCTACTTAAATAGTGATCAAGATGAAAAGATCTTATTAAGACTACCAAAAACAATTAAAGGGGCTTACCTTTCTGACGTATTAGAAAACGCTTTACAAGAGCTAACAAATTATAATGAGAATAAGCTTATTCTGATAGCTAAGGCTAGAGGGTTATCGATCATTAGAGTGATATTCGATTAGCCTGTACTCTCCTATATTGAAAGAGAGGGTGCCTTTACTAACCTAATGTCCCATGTATAATAGCAATATTTGCATTTTAGGAGGTTGGCCATGGATATATTCGAGAAAATTCAGACAAGTCTCATTGAATCAGATGAAGTGACATTTATGGCTCGAATAGAATCAGCTCTAGAAAGAGGATTCGAGCCTTTAGAAGTGTTGAATAAGGGTCTGATTGTTGGCATGACAAAGGTGTCAAAGATCTGTGAGAAAAAGATGATTTTTATACCTGAGATGCTTAAGATTTCAGAGATTTTTACGAAGGGGTATAATCGGTTATTAACGCTTATAAAAACCAATGAAGATCTGGCAGTGGGTAAGGTTGTTGTAGCGTGTAACAAAGATGACCTTCATGATTTTGGCAAGAATATATTTATACTGGCATTGAAACTTAAAGGATTTCATGTTATTGATCTTGGTATTGATACTGACGAACAAGATGTGATAGATACTTGTATTAGAGAAGATGCAGATTTCATCTGTCTCAGCATGACGTTGCCATGGAAGAGAAAAGGTATATTTGGGCGAATGAGTAAAATACAGGCTAGTGGACTTTGCGAACGTTTAGTAGTCGGAGGTGCAGGTGTTGATGAGGATTTTGAGAAGCAGTTTCATATATTGTTATTCGAAAACAATCCATACATTGCAGCTGATAAAATGTACAATATTTTGATAGAAAGTAAAGGTAATAAGACAAATGGTTGATTCCTTAAGAAGTTCTGCCCTTACATTTGGATTTTGGGCATATAGACTCGTTATACTTAATATATACTTTATCATTTTTACAGTATTGGGACTGATTATCTTTGGTGCGCTACCTGCAACAATAGCTGTGTACCAGCTTATACATGAGCGTTCTAATGCGAATCCATGGCAAATGTTTAAAGTATTTTTAGACATATACAAGTCCAATATGGTAAAGAGCATACCTTTGACGCTTATTTTATTGGCGTTGATCATATCCGGTAGCTACGCTTTATTTTTGATGGATGCCAACCTGGATTTATTGGAATTTAGCCAATACATTGTGCTGCTCATCAGTTTTATGATGCTTTCGTTTATGAGTATAGCCATACTAACATTTTCATTGGCTCTAAATCTGAAACTATCCTTAAGGCTGATAGATAATTTAAAGTTAACCTTAACGTTCATGGTAACTAAGTTTTATATACCATTGATTATAGTTGTTCTTGATTCACTTTTGATATTCATCTACATGAATCAGGGCATGTTATTCTACGCTATCGGCATACCATCATTTCTTACAGTGTCCATGCTGACATTGGAGCAGTTTTTCTTCCCAACCTTAAAGAAACTTCAGGAAAAACAAAAGGAATAGCGTGTTTATATGAGGTAGTAGAAGTACTAAAAGACATGGTTTAAGTGGCTAAGAAAAAGGTATACCTCAAGGAGGATATGATGCATACAACAGAAAAAGAGGATCGACAAGAACAATATAGAATAAAAGCAGCAGAGCTGGTCAGTCAAATGACTTTAGAAGAAAAGGTGCTTCAAACGATACACAGTTCTGCGGCCATTGAGAGACTAGGAATTAAAGCCTATAATTGGTGGAATGAAGCACTTCATGGTGTTGCCAGAGCTGGGGTAGCAACGGTATTTCCACAGGCTATTGGATTAGCAGCTACATTTGATGAAGATTTACTTCAACAAGTGGGAGATGTTATTAGTACTGAAGGACGAGGCAAGTACAACATGCAACAGAAATATGGTGATAGAGATATCTACAAAGGCCTTACCTTTTGGTCACCCAATGTGAATATTTTTCGTGATCCTAGATGGGGAAGAGGTCATGAAACTTATGGTGAAGATCCTTTCTTAAGTGGACGTATGGGTGTCCGGTTTATCAAAGGGTTGCAAGGGGATGATGGTAGATATTTAAAGGCAGCAGCATGTGCTAAACACTTTGCCGTTCACTCAGGTCCAGAACATGAACGGCATTCTTTTAATGCTGTCGTATCGAAACAAGACCTGTATGAGACTTATCTGCCAGCATTTAGGGAATGTGTCAAAGAGGCTAAGGTAGAAGCAGTTATGGGAGCTTACAACAGACTTAATGGAGAACCTTGCTGCGGCAGCAAGACTCTTTTGCAGGACATACTTAGAGATGAGTGGGGGTTTGAAGGCCATGTGGTATCAGACTGTGGTGGTATAGCTGACTTACATGAGTACCATAAGGTTACTAGGTCTTCCGTTGAATCCGTAGCTATGGCTCTTAAACATGGTTGTGACTTGAACTGCGGTAATCAGTTCCTGTATTTAGAGAAAGCTGTTAAAGAAGGTCTTGTATCAGAAACAAAGCTGGATGAGGCTGTAATCAATTTATATGTAGCCAAGATGAAATTAGGCATTATCGGAGATGCTTCGGATAATCCATATAATAACATTCCATATGAAGTTGTTGATTGTAGAGAACATCGAGAATTTAATTTGGAAGTGGCAATGAAATCTCTTGTGCTTCTCAAGAATCAGCATAACTTTTTACCGTTAAGTAAGGATAAAATACGCTCCATCGGTATTATAGGTCCTAATGCTAACAATAGAAAAGCTCTAGTGGGGAACTATGAAGGTACTGCTTCTAGATATATTACGGTGGTTGAAGGGATTCAGGATTATGTGGGTGATGATGTACGCGTTCACTATTCAGAAGGCTGCCATTTATATAAGGACCGTACAAGTAGTCTTGCTAACGTCAACGACCGACTATCAGAAGTTAAAGGAGTCTGTGAACAAAGTGATATAATCATCGCCTGTTTGGGGCTTGATGCAGACTTAGAAGGTGAACAAGGTGACCAGTGTAATGCGTTTGATAGTGGAGACAAACCAAACCTGAACCTACCAGGGCTCCAGCAGGAGGTTCTTGAGATCATCCATGCCAGTAGTAAACCAGTAGTACTTGTTATGCTTTCAGGTAGTGCCATGGCACTTAATTGGGCAGAGAACCATGTACCTGCTATCATTCAAGGATGGTACCCAGGAGCACAAGGTGGAAAAGCTATTGCAAAACTTATTTTTGGTGAGTATTCTCCAGAAGGGAAGTTACCTGTGACCTTCTATAAAACAACTGAGGAACTACCGGATATGTCAGACTATCGTATGAAGAATAGAACATACCGTTATATGATTGAAGAACCACTTTATCCATTTGGCTACGGCCTAAGTTATACGGAGTGGTCATTAAGTGATGTTTCAATTAGTCATAAAGCCATAACGACGGAAAATCCCATGATTCTTAGGATGGTCCTTCGTAATACAGGAAAATATAATGGTGCGGAAAGCATTCAGGTATATGTTAAATGCATGCAAAGTGATACCCCCAATCCTCAGCTTAAAGCTTTAAAGAAGGTAAGGTTGAAGGCAGGGGAGTCTCAGTTAATCCAGATGGAATTACCCACAAAAGCATTTGGTCTCTATAATAAGGAAGGTGTTTTTACACTATACAAAGGCATTTATAGAATTTTTATCGGAACAGGGCAACCTGATAGACGTACAGAAAGATTAACGGACCAAAAATCTGTTATGATCGAAGTCAAATCAGAAATAACATGCAGCATTCAGCCATAGGTTCCTGCGTTCAATCAAATAAGGTACTCCGATTAGAAGATGGGCTAGAACTACAAGTGCATATCTAGATATAGGAAAGAACGCTTAATCTTTAGTCTTTCAGTTGTTTTTTTCTATAGCGGCGTACTTTCATTAAATTGGCACATCGGGAATCGCAATGTCGCTTCGTTTTGCTTTTACTTTTATCATAAAATACCCATTTGCATTGAGGATTCTCACATATCCTTATTCTATCTTGATCATATTCTGCAATGGTAACGGCAAAGGACGTAACGATTTCATGTATAAAATGTTCTAATCCAGAGCCTTTGGTTTTCGTTTCAATGATATAATCTTTACCTTTTTTGATTAACTGTCTAGTAGCCTTTTCTTTTTGTAATATTAAATTTATTTTATCCATATCTTCTTTTGTTAAGTTTCCATGCAATGTTATTTTCTCTAGCAATTCAAATATCCAATTGTATAGAACATATAATTCACTTAACTGTTTAGAATTAATATCAAATAACGTTATATGATAGTAATTTAAAAAGTCATTTATTTTTTCTTTTCTAGTTGCATCGTCCATATTATTTTTTTCATTAAAACATTGACTATTAAGAAAATCAAAGACTAAGAAGTCCATGTTGATTGCTCCTTTCATACGCCATCCAGTATACTTTATTATATTTACCATAAATATGAATGTCAAGATATTGACGTGGGTAGATGATTATGCTATACTTTAATTGGTTGTAACGGTCTAAATAAAAAAGAGAGTTACATAACTGTTGTAAGTAAATTAAAGGAGGGTAATAATGACTGGAAGTAAAGTAGAAAACTGGGTAAACACCATGTTAGATGAAGTGAGTCAACTAGAGGAGAAAAAGAGAAAGGCAATTTTGGAACGATGTGGACGTTCATGTTGTAGTTCGTTTGATGCACCTGCACAAATTGAGGCATTAAGAAAAGAATTACCTGAAAATTCATCAATAGACCAGATATATCAAGCCTATAAAAATAAATACTATCAAAACTCCAATAGGTTGAAAAAAGATGGGAAGGTTATTACATTAGAATACCACAGTTGTGGATGTCCTTTAGTAGAATCCATGAATCAATTAAACCCAGTTTTATGTGATTGTACCATGGGTTATACAAAAGCTATATTCGAAACCTTGTTTAACCAACCTGTTAAAGTGGATTTAAAAGAATCTATGTTAAGAGGAAGCGAAAAATGTAGATTGGTTATTGAACTATAAGTTTAAACAAATCATCGTAGAATACATATAAAAAATGATTAAAGTTCTTTAATTGGAGAAGTTATGTAATGTATACACATAGTAATGATAATTGGATAGTAAGACGCATCTGTTAGGATAATGAAGTAAAAAAAGGGGGAAGCTGATGGTTATACTTCCTCCTTTCTTTAGATTATAAGGAGTGAAATGTTCAGGTGAACAACATATATGTACTATTGTGTTGAAGAATATTCTACATACCATCAATCAGATATCCAGCGGTAATCACATATTTCATATGAAAGTTCCTCTCAATTAAGCGGATGGTTCTTTACCAATCTGAGCAATTGTTTGCCAATGACGGTTTTTAAGAGATTCCGGAGACCGTTTTGCATAAACATCAATATCTTCTTCATGACCCACTACTGGATTTACAGTACAACGTGCAGGTAATGCAACCATGAATCGTTTAATACAGCCTTCATTACAGCGTGTGCAACGAACAATGTCTTCTGTTCTATCTTCAGCATATTTGTTAACCCATTCAGGATCAGCGATTTGTTGTCTGCCTTGTGATATCATATCCACGTCACCATTTCTTACTGCTTCATCAGCTAACTTAGGATCATGTACAGAAGGGCAGATGAGAGGAATCGTTAGTCCTTGTTTTATTATTTTTGCTTTTGCTATGACTTGCCCATCTTTATTTGGAAGGAAGTCACTCATACATTCGTAAGAACCGTCTGATAAATGAATAAAGTCAGCACCATAGGATGCTAGTTTTTTTGCTGATTCATTTGTGTGTTCTGGTGTTATATCCCCGCTGATTTCCACAGATGCACTCATTCTAACCCCAATAACAAAATCTGGGCCCACATACTTTCGCATAGAAGCAATACTTTCTTTAATAATTCTAAGTCTATTATCGAGTGAACCACCATATTCATCCGTTCTTTGGTTTAACCTTGGAGAGATAAAAGAATGTAATAGATAGCCATGTGGGGCATGAATTTCAAGACCATCAAATCCTGCTAGCTTAGTGCATTTTGCTGCATATCCGTAATCATTAACTAATTCTTTGATCTCTTCTTTTGTTATTTCCCTTGGCATTTCACCAACCATATGCATGCCAGATACATTGACAATTTGCTCAAATGCTTTTGTCAGATCCGTGCTGATTTTTTCTTGATAACCAAGCGTTCTGGCAAGGGCAAGGGTTGGTTTAATGTTTGTAGGTGACCCCATACCTGTTATGAGCTTACTAGGCACGATACGATATCGGATAGGGGAGGCTGCAACTGGTTGGACTGCACCTACATCCCGGGTGCCTTGAGCACCAGGACCAATGGAAACTTGAGCGATGATTTTAGCACCGTAGGATTTAACATGTTCGACAAAACTAGCTAACTTAGGTACATAGGTTTCATTATAGATGGCTAGATTATTGTATTTTTTGTAGTTATTACTAATCTCATGACCCGTTCCTTTCATAGCTTCTACGATAATCATTCCAGTTCCACCCATAGCTCTTGCAGCATAGTATGCACATTGTTGTTTGCTTACAAAATTTCCAGGATCAGTATAGTTCATATTCATTGGAGCCATAGCCACCCGGTTTTTAATTGTGAGATTACCAATTTTGATTGGTTGTAATAATGGTTTTTCTTGATTGTTCATAATTATCTCCTTTTCGTTAATAAGTATTTTCGTATAATACGAAATTCGTTATATTTAACTAAAAAAATGATTTATATAAGTCTATTAATCATTTTCAACAGGTAATTGATTTCGTCTTCTGTGAGCTTTTGGGTTATTTCAGAGATTTTATCATGTCGCATTTCATTGATTTTACTTAATGCCATATGCCCTTTTTTAGTAAGAGATGAAACCACCATTCTTCGATCTTCAGCGCTTGTTTTTCTGATGATATAATCCTTCTTTACAAGGCGGTCCATGGTTTTAGTAGGTGTACTTACGGCAACTTTTAGTTGTTCAGCAATTTCTTTGATCGTTTTTTCAGAATGAAATCCAATGGCATCCATGATACTAATTTCAGCAATGGTAAGATTCCCAATTTCCATATCCGTAATTTCTTTCATAATGTCTTTTTCTATAAGGTCAACCAATTTTTTTAGTTGCGTATATATAATGTCCAGTCGTTTGTCATTCATGATGGAAACCCCTTTCTGTTGGAAAAATATAACGAAATTCCTTATACTTGTTCATTATAGTCTTAGCTGATTTTTTTGTCAAGAGATTTTATCGGAACTCTGTAATTACTCATTATTATTTAAAATAGCTTCTAGTTTTTGTTTATTTAAAATAACAATCGTCTTATGGTTAATTTCAAGAATACCTTGAGTAGAAAGCTTTTTTAATTCTCTAGAAAGAGTGGATCGAGATACATGAAGATGCTCTGATAAGGCTTTTTTGGAATAAGGCAAATGAATAACAGAGGCAGCATTAGATTCAATGTTCTGCAATAAAAAATAGGCTATTTTCTCTCTTATAAGGGAATAAGAAAACAGGACTATTTTTTTGTTGAGGTTTATAATTTCTCTAGAAAAAAGGTCTAAAATGTTAGAAGCAATGACGCTGTCTTTTAAAAGAACGTTAAAAACACTCTTCTTTTCAATTAACAGAAGTTTACACGTTTCCTTAGCAATGACATCAAATTGACCATCATAATCTTTGGAAAAAACCATCGCACCACCTAAAACGTTACCTTTGTTTTTATATAAAACATGAACGATCTTACCAGACTCAAGATTATTATGTACTTCAAGACTACCTTCCAGAACAATACCTAGATACGGGAAGGATTGCCAACATTGGCAGATATATTCATTCTTTTTATAAGCACATATTTTATGCTTTGATTGCTCTATAATGGATGTAATCTCTTGTCTGTCCTTATTGTGAAATAAAGGACATGCTTGTAGAATCTGTAAATACTTCTTCATCATAATACCTCATATACTGTAACAATGTTAGTTGTATTTATTTTACTATAAGTTCCAAAAGATGTAAAACGAAATATGACACTTGTGATACATATTGAATGCATGAATGAATCAAAGCAATTTAGAATCATATAGACTCCTATCTTGACGGGAAAAAATGAAAGGAATAATATGACCGAATTAGAAAAAACTGTAGTTATCATGTTCCAGTTGACGTATAATAAGATAAACAGTAGACAGCATGAAGCTTTGTCAGATGATGAGATAGATTAAGAAAGGTGATAACATGCAATATAACAGTCAAAAGATGCGATCTGTTGCAGTGGAGATGGATGCGCTTAAAATGGGTATGGGATGGTCAAAAGAAGATTTGAGTAAAATACAAATTATGATTCAAAGTACTTGGGGAGACAGTCATCCAGGTAGTGTCCATTTGAATCAATATGTACAGCTAGCAGATGAAACCATCGCCAAACGCGGTATGAAAGGTGCTAAATATACGGTGACAGATATATGTGATGGTATCGCACAAGGCCATGACGGCATGAATTACTCACTGCCTTCAAGAGAGTTTATTGCCAATATGATTGAAATACAAGGCATGGCAACACCTTTTGATGGGGCTCTGTTTATAGCAAGTTGTGACAAAGGCGTGCCAGCCCATCTTATAGCCCTTGCAAGATTAGACCTGCCTTCTGTTTTTATTCCAGGAGGTGTGATGAAAGCTGGAGAAGGGGATTTGACCCTGGAACAAATCGGTATGTACAGTGCACAGCTTAAAAGAGGAGAAATTTCCCAAGGTACTTTTGAACACTACCAACATCATGCATGCCCAACATGTGGTGCATGTGCCTTTATGGGAACGGCCTTAACCATGCAAATCATGTCAGAGGCTCTAGGCTTATCATTACCCACAACCAGTGCCATGCCTGCTTATAATAACTTAATTGCTCAAGGCATTCACAAAAGTGTTGAGACCCTTGAAAATCTTATGAAATCAGATATTAGACCAAGTCATATTTTGACATATGAAGCCTTTGAAAATGCCATCATGGTACATGCCGCAGTAGGTGGTTCTACCAATGCCTTGTTACATCTCCCCACAATTGCACGAGAAGTTCATGTTGAATTACAGGCAGAATTATTTGATGAAATCAATAAGTCGATTCCCTATATTGCCAATGTAAGACCCAGTGGGAAATACCCAAGCGAATACTTTTGGTATGCAGGTGGTACCACAGGTGTCATGGAAGCCATAAAAGACTATTTGCATTTAGATGTGATGACCGTTACCGGCAAAACCCTTGGTGAAAACTTGGAGAAAATTAAAGCATCTAATCATTATAGCAAAGGAAAAGCATACTTTACTTATTTGGACTTTAAGGCTAGTGATGTGATTTTTAGTGCTGAAAATCCAATGAGAGAAGATGGGGCAATAGCCATTTTGAAGGGAAATTTAGCACCTGATGGTGCAGTCGTTAAGCACGCTGCTTTAGATGATGCCATGAGAAAAGTCATCCTTAGGGCTAGACCTTATGACAGTGAGGAAGAGGCGTTTCATGATGTGATTAACGGCAATGTTATGGCGGGCGACGGCGTGATTATTCGTTATGAAGGACCAAAAGGAAGCGGCATGCCTGAAATGTTCTACACAACGGAAGCCATAGCATCGGATGAAAGACTCTCTTCATCAGTGGCTTTAATGACAGATGGAAGGTTTTCAGGCGCTACAAGAGGCCCAGCTATTGGCCATATATCACCAGAAGCGGCGGAAGGCGGACCCATTGCGTTGGTTGAAAAAGATGATATGATTGAAATTGATATTGAAAAAAGAAGCCTTAATATCATTGGTCAAAAAGGTGAAATCTTGACAAAAGATAGCATGAACGCTATTCTGGAAGAACGAAGAAAAAAATGGAAACCTTTGCCTGTAAAAAGGGAAAAAGGGGTATTAGGACTTTTTAAGAAAAATGCCGTGTCTGCTATGAAGGGCGGATATATGGAATAGAATTTCTTGACGAAAGAATCATGTAGCATGTTCAGGTGTAAAAGAGGATTCTCTTAGGGATTTTCTGTATCAAAGAATAATGAATAGAGTGGCATCATAAATGAAGGGCTGCTGAATAAGTGGTCCTATATGCATGCCACTCTTTTTTTATGTATATATCTACGTCATACGGAGGGGTAGGACGCATGTCCTTTATGCAATGTTGCTATAATTCTATACTATTTGTATCTTACATGTAGAAAGGAATATGGCCAATGGAAAAAAAGAAACCTAATATTGTATTTATCCTCAACGATCATCAAGCTTACTACAGACATGGTTGGGACGGGGGCGTTAAGCCGTTAACACCTCATTTTGATCAATTAGGAGAAGAAGGGGTAGCATTTACAAACGCATATTGTGCAACACCATTATGTGGTCCAGTTAGACGAACCATGTTAAATGGACTCTATGCCCATACCCATAAACAATACTTTAATGATTCGGAGAGCCCTTATGATGAGGAAAGTTATCTTAGATTGTTGAAGAAAGCTGGGTATGATAATTATTATTTTGGGAAATGGCATGCTGGACCAGGTACACCCATTACAGAGCATCAGTGTAAAGGATTTAGTTGTGAAGCTTATGGAAATCCATATATTACCGATGCCTATAAACAATATCTCAAAAAGTTAAATTTACCCCAAGCCAGACATCGAATTGATTATAACTTTCATCCAGAAGCACAAAGTGAGTTTTTTGAGAAATTAGATGTGGGCGTGGACTATCAATGTGAAGATACTTGGTGTGGGGAACATGCCGTTGGCATCACAGTGACACCCAAAGAAACCCATGAAGCATTTTTCTTAGCCCATCAAGCCTGTGAGACATTAGAAAACATAGCCAATAGCAAATCGGATGAGCCCTTTCATTTAAGAGTTGATTTTTGGGGACCTCATCAGCCCTTTTTCCCCACTCAAGAATACTTAGATAGGTATAACCCCAGTGACATAGAAGTATATGGTAATCACTTTGATGATTTAACAGATAAAGCTGAAGTCCATCAAATGGATGTTAATCGCGTAATAAGTAATAAAGATAGTAAGCTAATTGTTCCAAGCCCAATACCATGGGAAGATTGGCAACAGATATTAGCCAGAGCTTATGCGCATCAAACAATGATTGATGATGCAGGAGGCATGATTATCAACAAACTAAAAGAACTAGGGCTGGATGAAAATACAATAATCATATGGACAACAGATCATGGTGATGCAATTGCAAGTCATGGTGGACATTTTGATAAGTGTTCCTATATGTCTGAAGAGGTTATGCGTATTCCTATGGCAATAAAGTGGCCTTCAGTCATTAAGCCTCATCAAAAACAAGAAAAACTGGTTTCGAATATGGACATTCCAGTTACCATATTAGATGCAGCAGGATTATCATTCACCAATAAAGTTCATGGGATGAGTCTCTTAGATCTCATCTTGGATGAAAAGAAATCCTGGCGAACAGGGTTGATGAGTGAGACATTCGGACATGGCTATGTAGAGCGCATACAAGGTCGTATGTATGTTGAAGGTGATTATAAATATGTCAAATTTGAAGGACAGATTGACGAGTTATATCATCTAGGAGAAGACCCTTATGAAATGAACAATTTAGCACAGAAGGAAGAATACGTTGAAATAAAGGAAAAGATGCTCAAAGGATTACTGCAGGAGCAAAAAAAAGTAGATGACTTTAACGACTTAAGTAAGTGGTAAAGTCCCTGACATGCAAAGGCGCTATTTATAAAAAGTGAATCATGGATTCAAGAAATATAGCAAAGGGATGCATTAATCAATGGTTTCTATAAATTTCTTTAATCGATCCAGTTGTTGATTATTAAACGTTATTTTACCATTAGCTACAGAAATATAGTTATCTTCCTTCAATTTCTTAATGTTTCGGTTGATGGTACGAACGGTTACACAAAAATGATCCGCCAGTGCTTGACGGGTTTCTGGAATCACATACAGATTTTTCGCTTCTTTTTTTAATGAATTTGTGGAGATAATATAGCGGGTCAGTAAATATAAAACGGAATGGGAAATTAAAAATCCTGTGTTGGTTGTAGATTTATACAGGTATTTAGCGAGTATTAGAGCCACACTTTTTACAAGTTCAATATCATCGTTGTACCATTTTAAGAAATATTTTCGCGGGATTTTAATCATTTGACACGCTGAACTAGCAGTAACGGTAATGGAGAACGTTGCAGCTTCTGCAAGAATAGCAAGACTACCAATAAAGTCTGGCATATTGTTGAAGAGTAACAAGTTGGCATTTTCTTCTAAAATATAGTATTTTCCGTTTTCGAAATGGTTTTGTACATTTATACTGCCATTACAAAATAAATAAACATGGTCCGGTTTACCACCTTTATTAAGAATGCAGTCACCGATGTTATAATGTTTTAAGAAGCTATTATCAGAAACATACGATGGCATGCGATTGAAGGTATAGGATAAATGAGGGTAATTTTTGGAAAGGTTTTGAAGGTTTATCATGGCAATATCCTCTCAAGATTTATTAAAATTCTATGATACCTATTTTATCAGAAAGCATATAAAAGTCAATAAACACGAAGTTAAGTGGAATTAGTAAAGATTGTAAGGATATAATAAGGATGAGGTATGAGCTATGAATCAATATGAAAAAAATGCTTGGGTTTAAATGAAAAGTTAATGGTATTCTTAAAAAACGTTTCAATGGGGACACATGTCCTATGCGGTGGTTGTTTTCGTTGTTATATTGTATATATAAATGTTGACTAAATAGAAAAAACTGGAGGTTTTGCACAATGAAAAAAAGAGTAATGGTATTATTATTCGTGAGCTTCATGATTTTTGTAACAGGTTGTACAAACAATAATAACGATAATGGGTCCAATGAATCTGATACGAAAAGTGTTCGCGTTGGTTTTGTAACAAGCGAAACAGGACTTGGCGATCAAGCCTTTAATGATGCAATACACAGTGGGACAAAAAAGGCTGAAACAGCACTTGATAACGTAAAATTAACGGTAATAGAACCAGGGGATGCAGCAAAACTTGAAACATCGGTAAGATCACTTGCGCGAGAGGGAAATGACCTCATCATTGCAGGGGCTGCTTCATTAGGTGACGCGGTTCTCGTGGTAGCAAAAGAATTTCCTGACACCTTCTTTGTGATTATTGATGGGGACATTGATGACTATGATAATGTACAATCCATTAAGGCAAATGAAGAGGAAGCAGCTTATTTAACAGGAGCATTTGCACAGCTTTATGCTGGTGAAGGCAATAAAATTGGTTTTATTGGCGGTATGGATATTGCAGTTATTAAAAAGTTTGAAGTAGGTTTTGTTGAAGGAGCCAAAGCAGTAGGTGGAACAGAAGCGGATGTATTGGTTTCTTACACAGGTGTTTTCAATGATCCAGCTCTAGGGAAACAAACTGCTGAAGCACAACATTCTAATGGAGCAACTGTTATCTTTGCAGCAGCAGGAGCATGTAACTTAGGTATGTTTGAGGCAGCAGAAAATATTGGTTTCACGGCACTAGGAGCAGCTACGGGCCAATTTGATAAATCCGATGCCATCGTGGCTTCTCACGTAAAATCAGTGGATGATTTAGCGGAGAGTGTTATTACAAGGTTTGCTAATGGCGAAAAGCTTACCAATGGCATCGTTAAATACGGTTTAAAAGAAATGGGTGTAGACTTTCGCTATAATCCACAAAACCCAGAAAACAATATTGAGATTCCACAAGAGATTATAGATAAGATTGAAGCATTAAAGCAACAAATTATAAATGGTGACATTAATGTAGCATCATTTATTGAATAAAGTATAATCATTTTATTTTTTATACAACCTGCTATGGTAAAAATTAGATGGAAGTGGTGCAAAATGTCAGTAGCTATTAAAACAGAAAATCTAAGTAAAAAATATGATAGTTTTTTTGCAAATAAAGATATTAGCATGGAAATAGAAACCAATTCTGTGCATGCCATCGTCGGTGAAAATGGTGCTGGAAAATCTACCTTTGTGAATATGTTATATGGCATTACAAAAAAGAATTATGGTAAAATTTTTGTTTTCGGACAAGAAGTAGATTACAAAGGCTCAAAAGATGCTATTGATATAGGCGTGGGTATGGTCAGTCAGCATTTTAGACTTATACCTGAATTTACAGTAACTGAAAATATTATATTAGGTATGGAGCCAGGTAAAAAAACATATTTAAATAGGGCAGCAGCATCAAAAGCTATCTATAAATTAACAGAAGAGTATGGATTGATGGTCAATCCAGATGCAAAGGTGAAGGATATTTCAATAGGAGAACAGCAAAGAGTCGAGATATTAAAAGTACTTTATAGAGGCAGTAAAGTGTTAATTCTAGATGAGCCAACTGCTGTGTTAACACCCCAAGAAATTAGAGAATTGGGCGTTGTTATCCATAAGCTTAAAAAAATGGGAAAAACCATTATCATTATTACACATAAACTTCAAGAGGTTATGGATTTTACGGATAACATCACCGTTTTTAGACAAGGAAAAAAGATTGGTGACTTGGTCACAAAAGAAACGACCCCTGAGATAATAACTGAAATGATGGTGGGTCGAGCAGTCCAGCTAGGTGGTAAAAGTGAACGGACATTATCTAAAAGCAATCAATCCGCATTGACAATTAAAGATTTGAATTTCGTAAGCAAACAAGGGAAAAGAATCCATGACATTAACTTGGATGTGAAATATGGCGAAATTGTTGGTATAGCTGGAGTAGATGGAAGTGGACAAAGTGAATTAATTAATCTAATTTCAGGTATTTATAAGGGTCATACAGGTGACATGAGTATCAATGGAAAATCTGTTGAAGGTATGTCCATTCGTGAAAGACGTGATAACAGTTTTGGCTATATTCCAGAAGATCGTCATAAGGAAGGCTTAATACTTAATTTTTCAATTGAAGACAATTTATTACTAGGCATGGAAGATAAAAAGATGTTTAGAAATAAATATGGGTTACTTCATAAAAGAGCCATTAAAAAAAATGCACTAGACAAAATTCATGATTATGATATTCGAACAACGAGTGAGTCAAAGCCTTGTTCCATGTTATCAGGCGGGAACCAACAGAAAGTTGTTTTTGCAAGAGAAGTAGCGGATCATCCAGATTTTGTTCTGGTGGCTCAGCCAACAAGGGGACTTGATATCGGAGCCATTGAATTTGTTCATGAAAAATTAGTTCATATAAGAGATCAGAATAAAGGGATTTTAGTTATTTCTTTTGAACTTGATGAATTAATTGCTTTATGCGATCGCATCATTGTCATGTGTGCTGGGAAAATTACAGGTGAACTTGAAAGGCATGCTTTTGTTAAAGAAAAGATTGGGAGAATGATGATTGGCCAAGTGGAGGAAAATGATGAAAAAGAATAACAAAAATTTACTGCTAAATCACCAAGAGTATTTCTATACCATTTACAGCATCATTGGTGCATTGTTGGTAGGTAGTATTTTTATTGTATTTGCAGGTGGAAATCCATTCGTTACATATGGTGCTATGTTAAAGGGATCTCTAGGCAGTCAATATGCATTAGCAGATACTTTTAACAATGCGCTTCCTCTTATATTAACAGGCTTGTCAGTTGCCTTTGCCAGCAAAGTTGGTGTATTTAATATAGGGGCAGAGGGGCAGTTGTATGTAGGTGCTTTATTTGCAACCCTTGTAGGATTATTTTTAGATTTACCACCATTCCTACACAGCCTTGTTGCCATCTTGGCAGCACTTATAGGTGGAGCAGCATGGGCTTTTATAGCTGCTATACTGAAAGAAAAAAGAGACGTTAATGTGGTTATATCCACAATACTATTGAATTACCTTGCCATACCATTGATTCATTACTTGGTTAATGGTCCCCTTAGAACAGATGGTCTCATTGTAGCGACCGATAAAATAAAAGAGAGTGCTCGATTACCCTTTGTTATAAAAATGCCATTTGGTATAACAACAGCATTTATCTATGTATTCATTGCTGTTGTCATCACTTATATTGTTTTAAACTACACGGCATTTGGCTTTAAAATAAAAGCAGTAGGAAGTAATAGATTTGCTGCCAATTATTCAGGAATAAACATTGGTTTTCTTTCGTTATTAGGTCTTGTTTTAGCTGGTTCTCTTGCCGGGCTAGGAGGAGGACTTGAAGTCATTAGTCGTCAATATCGATTAATTTCAGGATTTTCACCTGGCTATGGGTATAGTGGTATACCCATTGCATTGCTAGGCAGAAGAAGTCCTATAGGTGTTGTCTTTGCTGCTATGTTTTTTAGTATATTGAGTACAGGGGCAATAGAAATGCAGAGTCAAGGTATTTCAACAAGCGTTATTTCAGTCATTCAAGGATTAGTTGTTTTGTTTATCGCAAGTGAATTTGTCATAAGATATTTGATAAAAAAAATAGCAGAAAATCGACTCGTTAAAAAGGAAGGTGTAAAGGAATGAATATTGGTGTGCTTTTGTATTCATCAGTCTTATTGATGATTCCTATTGGCTTTGCCGCTATTGGTGCAACCATTAATGAAAAAAGTGGCATCGTTAATATTGGTATAGAAGGTATGATGTTAATGGGCGCCTTTACATCTGTGTTAGGCGCATATTATTCCAATGGTAATCTGCTGATAGGTATCATATGTGGTATTTTAGGTGGATTGATTCTTGGTCTCATTCATGCAGTCATAACAGTAGAATTTGGTGGACCTCAGCCCGTTAGTAGTTTAGGTATAACGTTATTTGCAACAGGTGCAACAAGTTTTTTATTAGAGTCAATTTTTGGACAAAAAGGAAGCAGTCCAAAAGTGAATACACCTAAGACAAGCGAATTCCTGGAAGGCATTCCATTAGTAGGTGAATACTTGGCAGATATAAGTATCTTTATCTATATTTTCATTGTCGTGGTTATTGCTGCTCATTATATTATCAATAAGACACCTATAGGTTTAAGATTAATGAGTGTTGGACAAGACCCCAAAACAGCCGAAAGTGTTGGGATCAATGTATGGAGAATTCGGTATATTGCTATGATGGTTTCAGGAGGATTAGCAGGATTAGGAGGCTCTTTTCTTACAATCGGTGATCTCGATAGATTCCAAGAAAATATGATTGCAGGGCGTGGATACATAGCCTTAGCAGCTATGATTCTTGGTAAATGGAGTGTGAAAGGGACAGTCATGGCATCCTTGTTGTTCGGTTTTTTTGAAGCATTAAAGATTCAAGCTCAATTGTCTGACAGCATTAATATTCCTATTGATTTATTAAGTTTATTGCCATATGTGATTACACTTATTGTGCTAGGCTTATTTATAGGTGGTGCAACGGGGCCAAAATCATTAAATAAACCATTTCTTAAGCAAAAATATCAATAATGTAACGCTTATTTATGGAACAGGTATTAGCGCTATGTTATCAATAACCAACAAGCTATCCAAAAGGGTAGCTTGTTTATTTTTCAAGAGCCATGTAATTAATCATTTAGAAAGCTACCTACAATCGTTAATAGGTAGCTTTTGGAAGTTAGCGATATGTATTAATTAATATACTTGAATAGTAACCTTCCCTTGAGCATCGTTGCCATTGTTAGCTACTCCAAGTTGAAATACTGCATTATCAGAAGGTTGATAATCTTTAAATGCATCGTACTCTACAATAGTTTTTGAACTTTTAATACCAGAACCAGTACTAATGTATTTCAAATTATTTGGATCTGTAATATCTACTAGAACATAAATGAGGCTAACATCTGTAGAACTATCAAAGATGTTAAAGCTTAAAATTAAATCATCATTACCTTGTATGTCTTGGGGAGTAAAGTAAAAAACAAAATGATCACTGGATCCACTAAGATCAAACTCAATGGTTTTAGTATAATGACTATTTGCATATGTACTTGTACCAAAAGTGATTAAACTAACAATTAAAAGTATAGATAAAATATTTTTTTTCATAAATTGTTCCTCCTAAAGTTTGTTTTTCGCTAACTTATTTTAGGAAAATATTATAACATAAAAAATATTAAAAAAATGTAGAAAAATGAAACAGAAATATAAATAATTTTTGTACTTAATGTGTAACATATAATTTTTAATGTTAATGTTTACAATCAATCTCCCTTTAGTTCTAACAATAGGATGAGAAGATATATAACTTCGGATTCTGGAAATTGAATGTGTAATGTTTTTTCAATGTCATATAAACTATTCTTGATGAGGAATAGTTCTTTTTTATATGCTTTGCTGTATAATGACATGTTAGTAATGGTGTTCTCATGGGTGTTGCGTATGATATGTTCAATTGAGCTGGCCATATGGACGATAAGCCCGATTTGCTTATCAATGGAATAATCTCTTTCAAACCGATTTCCACAAAAAGAAATGAAAGCGATGATTTTGTCATGGATTTTAGTATACGGGTAAGAGGACATCTCTTTTGCAAGATAATCTTTGACATTGATTAAGATTTCTTCGTCAGTTGCGGTGTCTGTATCAGGTATGGTTTTTAAATTATTTTCAATGATATGTTTTAACTCCGAATAATTATTGTTCATAAGCATTTTATCAATAGAGATAAAAGGTATATTGTGTATGTTCGGATTGATGGTTCCAACGATAGCAAGAATTTCTTTCTTCTTAGCTATTTTGTTTATATGCTGTAATGCATCTTTATGATTAAGAATGGATAAAGGAATGATATCGATATGTGTAGAGTCGATTGTCGCACTGTCTTCAATCATATTCTTTAGTTTAATGGCGCTTCCTTCTCCTGTTAAACAGAGGGTGATGATCACTTTCTTCTTCTTAGGTTTGTTAAGTTTATAGAGGCTTGTTTGGAAAGAAGAGTTCTTGAAATTATAATGAATGAGATCATGATAAATAATGTCGATATCATTTTCTTTAAGGATACGTTGAGCTGATTCCAGAGCAATTGGTGTGGATACCATTTCCAAAGTACGGGTTTTAATATCTAACTCTTTTGAGAGTATGCTGCCAAAGAAAGATAAAGACCCCATATCAGACAGTATGAGGACGCCCAGGCCCTGATCAATTTGCTGAACTATGTCGGATATATGTTCGTATGCATTTGAAACGGATTCATTTAACGGCATATCATAAGCGTAAGCGATATCAATGTTTAAAAGTTGATTGACCACGTCTGCAATGCTTTTAGCGCTGCTAGAGCCATGCATGACGATTAAAAGCCCTGGATGAGGTATGTCGTTGGGCGTGGGATGTTGGGATGAGATGGTAAGGCATAAAAGAGCCAGTTCCTTTAGGGTAAAGGTCATATCAAATATTTTTTCCAATTGTTTGGCAAATACCGTTGTCATCTTAAATGCATCCGGATAGTGAGAGAGAACATAATTGAACTGGTCATTATTCAGTTCTTTTATAGGGCTGTCTTGTCGTATTTTGCTATCCACTATCATGGATAAGGCAAAAATATTTTTTTGGTTATACAACTGTTGAAAGTGATCCTGACAAGCGTCGAAGAATTCTGTAACCATACGGTATAAGCGTTCACCAATTTTTCTTTTTAACTGTTGACTGGTTAAGATTTGGCTAGTAGATTCAAGCAGCTGATTCATGATAACTTGGATACTTGTCTTAACGGATTTAACCCTAAGTTGTGAATGAATCATATGAGGCGCATAAGTGACAAGGTCCTTGTATGAATTGTTTTGATGAATGATCATAGCCTGTTTGTTAGCATTAAAAGTATACAGCATTTTTGGACGAATGATGTCATCCAGATGCTCTTTCATCTTTGAATAATCAAAAAAACCTTTCAATACGTCTGTTGGTAAATGGGTGGCATTAATCATAAGAGAATCATCTTCGTTTCCAGAATAGGCATTGACACAGCTGGTGCGTATATCATTTGCCAATTGCGTCATATTTTGGGGAGGAAGATATAATAGAAATAGAGCAAGTAAACTGCTTTCAATAGCCACATCTTTTCTTAGGTTTTTGGCTTCAATCAAAAAGTATTTTTTGGCAAATTGAAAGCGTTCATGAAGGGAATAGCGATGAATATTCGGTAATCGAATAGAAATCCCGATGTTAAGCTGAAACAAAGGAATAGAGCTATCTTCTGAAATAAACACAAAGTGCGTTTTTCGCTCAGCATAAGAAGAGTGGGCGTAGTATTGTTTAACTTTATTCATGAGCTGGGCGTTGAAACTATTTGGAGCCATATCAACATGATCAAATAAAATCAATCCTTTAGGCAGATTATCAAAGAGCGTATCTAGTGGGTTATTGGATTCTATTGTTTCACACTTTACGATTTGGAAAGTGCTGTCATCATCAAAGATCTTCTTTTCTTTCATATACGAGTATATACAGTTGGCAACCAAAGTTTTACCAGTACCTTCCATTCCACTGATAAAAATGGGTAAGGGATAAGGTGGATAGCTAACCGCTGCTTTTAATGATTTAATCCTAGATTTGAGCAATTGATTATATCCAATGAGAGAACGAAAAGATTGATCGGTAGATACATAGTTTTTGTGGTTTAGACGGTAAATAACAGGTTTTCCTGTCTCTTTAAGGACTAAATTTTCTTTATGCAATGCATTGAGTGCTCGGGAAACGTTACTACGTTCAAGGAAAAGTGTGTCAGCAATTTCTTTCGTTGTAAATGGGGTTGATTGCTGATTTGCCGTCAACTTAGAATGGGTTTCTAAATAGTTTAATATGCTGTCTTTTGCCTTTTTCATCCTATCACCTCAGACATAAACATTATTTTAGTTAAGTTAATCATAACATTATTCCCTTGGTGTATCAATAAAAAAAAATAAAAATAACACAGATAAAGATAAAAGTGAGAAAAATATATAAGATGTGTGAAATTTATTGTTGTGGTAGTGGATATATACATAATAAGATGCATGATATTAATTATCTGTGATAAAATGCATATTTTCATTATTGGAAATATCAGTATACTATCTAAAAATGTGAAAAATACACAAAAAAACTATTTTGACAATGTGTTAATTAGGCATTATGATAGAAATAGAATAAACAGGAGGTATGATTATGGGAGCAGAAGCATTCAATACAAAACAAGAACAGCAGATTATGTCGTTGATTATTTCTTCAGGACAGGCAAGAAGCAATGCACAAGAAGCATTAATGGAAGCTAAAAAAGGGAACTTTGATTTGGCTAAGGAAAAAATGAAATGTGCAGACCAGTCAATTCTCGATGCTCACAAAGTTCAGACCAGTTTGTTGTCAATGGAAGCAAAAGGTGAACTTGTTCAAATGAACATTTTGATGGTACATGCTCAAGATCATTTGATGACTGGTATGTTAGCCATTGATATGATTAAAGAACTCATTGAAATCTATGAATCTAAGGAGGAGAAATAATGTTTAAGAAGTTTGTTGACACCATGCTAAAAAAAGTAGCGCCAATGTTAGCAAAGTTTTCTGAGAACGTGGTTGTTAAAAGTATTCAAAGAGGTTTTATGGCAACAATATCTGTGTTGATTATTGGTGGATTTGCTACCTTGTTAGCATCACCTCCAGGAACCATGGAAGAAGCTACAGGTATTGCATTGGGTTGGCACAAGATCGCTGCAGGATTTGGGGGACCTCTTAGCGCCATTAAGTTTGCCACCATGGATCTTGTATCCTTGTGGACATTATTTAGTATTACGACAGTTTTATCAAATAAACTGAAGCAGGATGCGTTAAGTAATCTCATTAGTGCTGGTACGTTGTTCATGATTTTTACTTACGTACCCTTTGAAGGTGGTATTCGTATTGAAAATTTTGGTTCTTTCGGATTGTTTACAGCCATGATTGTATCCGTATTAACGGTATTCTTAATAAAAGTATTGAAAGACAAAAACATTACATTACGTTTTCCAGAATCTGTACCTGATATGGTAGCACGACCATTTGAAGCATTAATCCCAGCATTTATTATTATTGTTGTAGGTATCGTTATCAATATGATATTAGGATTATTTGATTTAACAGTTCCATCTTTAATCGTTACAATCTTCAAACCGCTGGTACAATTTACAGGTTCTCTTGCTGGGATTTTACTCATAGCCTTCTTAGTGCATTTCTTATGGAGTTTAGGTATTCACGGAGGGGCTGTGGTTATGCCCATTGCTATGCCGTTTATGCTTAAGAATACAACAGAAAATATGGAATTGATCGCTCAAGGTCTTGAACCTACCAATATCTTTACAGTAGGATTCTACGCTGCTTATATTATGCCGTTGATTGGTATGGCTTTGGCAATGCTGATCGTCGCTAAATCAACCCATTTGAAAACAGTTGCAAAAATAGGTTTTGTACCCATGTTGTTCAATATTACGGAACCAATTGGGTTTGGTGCACCGATTGTATTAAATCCCCCACTTGCCATAGCTAGAATTATTGCCGTATTGGTTTCTACAACATTAGGATATATGACATTTGCTGTAGGTCTTGTAAGTATGCCATCGTTCCAAGTACCTACATTTATACCGCCGTTCTTGGGTGTGTTTTTATCAACAACAGACTGGAAGGCTATTGTTGCCTGGTTTGTCATTACGGCTGTTGTGATTCTTATCTATATACCATTCGTTAAAATGTACGATATACAATTAATAAAACAGGAAAAGGAAGCTGCTTAATAAGCGTTGTAAAGAAATAATGTAAAAGGAAAGGCAGGTGTAAATAATATGAAAAAACCACATGTGATTATGTTCGTTGCCGATCAGTATCGAATGGATTCAATAGGATACGGTTCGTGTGAAGCAGCAGTGACGCCCAATTTTAATCAATTAGCAGAGGAAGGCCTAGGTTTCCAACATGCTTTTTGTCAAAATACAGTTTGTGTACCAAGTCGCATCAGTTTTATGACAGGTTATTATCCCCATGTAAAAGGTTACCGTACCATGCATCATCTGGCAGGGAGTGACGAACCGAACTTGCTGAAGAATATGAAGGATAATGGTTATCATGTATACTGGGGTGGTAGAAATGATATTTTACGTGAAGATGTGGACTTAAGAGCGTATTGTCATGAAAGAAATAACCGTTATGAAGCGATGTTCAATGCATATAGAGGTATGTCAGAGGATAACAAAGGTGAGCGTACAAAAACAGTGTTGAAGCATATGAAAGAAGAAAGGGAAAAGCGGATGAAGGGACCAGAGCGGTTCCGCTATTCACACTATTATGGTGTTGAAGATATTTCTGGATTTAGAGATGCAGATATGCTCGAAATACAAGATGCTATCACGTTTATTCGTCATTATGACGAAGAAGAACCGCTGATGCTGTATCTTGCACTAGCACTGCCACATCCGCCGTATCAAGTGGATGAGAAGTATTACAATCAAATTGATCCGAATAAAATCCCTAAACCCATTCGGTTGACACCTGAACAGCTTGATATGAAACCAGCTATGGAAAGAGGTATTCGGGCAAATCAGAAACTCTATGATATGTCAGATGAGGAATTAAAAGAAATCAAGCGGGTTTATTTGGCCATGGGAACGAAGCTGGATGACGGATTTGGTCAATTAATGCATGCACTCAAAGAAAAGGGGATGTATGATGACAGTTTGATCATGATGTTTAGTGATCATGGAGACTATACAGGTGATTTTGAAATTGCGGAGAAATCTCAAAATACATTTGAAGATGTGTTAACCAATGTGCCTCTCATCATTAAACCGCCTTTTAACGTTGAATCAAAGCTTGGAGAAGAGGCACTGGTTGAACTGATTGACTTGCAGGCAACTATTTATGACATGGCAGATATTGAAGCCCATCATACCCACTTTGGTCAATCCTTATTGCCCATCCTTAAAGGGAAAAAAGAACACAGAGATTTCGTCTTTACTGAAGGTGGTCGCATAGAAGGTGAGGAGCATTGTACGGATTCAGGGCATACTAAAAGTAATGAATATTGGGCAAGAACCGTCGTCCAGAATGAAATCCCTGGTCATACCAAAGCATTGATGGTGCGAAACAAATCCTATAAATTTGTCTACCGATTATATGAAACAAATGAGTTTTATGATCTTGAGAAGGATCCTTACGAGTTAAACAATGAAATAGAAAATGAAGCTTACGCTTCATTCATCCATGAATTTGAAAAGGTGGCGTTAAAGTATTATATGGAAACGACGGATGTAGTACCTAAGCGCCGGGATGCAAGAGTTGAAAGGAGTTTATGATGAATATATTATTAGTATGTGCAGCTGGTGCCTCTACAGGAATATTAGTAAAAAAAATGCTTAAATTTTTAGAAGGAACCGACCGAGCACACTGGAGAATTGAGGCACATCCAGTGAATATGCTTGATAAAATGGAAAAAGAATTTGATGTGGTGTTATTAGGTCCACAAATTGCCTATCAACTAGACCATGTTAAAAAGCAAACGGAAAAACCCGTGGATGTAATCAATGCTATTGATTATGGTATGGGTAGAGCAGAAAATGTCATCAATCAAGCCATTAAACTGACAGAGTAAAGGAGTATAGTATGATAAAACAGTTTCCAGATAATTTTTTGTGGGGAGGAGCCACAGCAGCGAACCAGTTTGAAGGCGCTTATAACGAAGATGGTAAAGGACTAAGTATTCAGGATATTTTACCTAAAGGTATCTTAGCCCCACTAACAGATGAACCAACAGATGATAACATGAAATTAATCGGCATTGACTTTTATCATCGGTACAAAGAAGATATAAAGCTTTTTGCTGAAATGGGTTTTAAAGTGTTTCGTCTTTCCATTGCATGGTCCCGTATCTTTCCAAAAGGTGATGAGTTAGAGCCAAATGAAGCTGGACTGGCATTTTATGATCGTGTCTTTGATGAATGTCACAAATATGGCATTGAACCTTTAGTGACTATTTCTCATTATGAAACACCCTTACATCTGGCTAAAGCATATGATGGATGGATCAATCGTAAGATGATTGTTTTTTTTGAACGGTACGTCAGAACAATTTTCACAAGATACAAGGACAAAGTCAAGTACTGGTTGACCTTCAATGAAATCAACTCCATTATTCACGCACCATACATCAGTGGCGGTATATGGACACCGAAAGAAGCTCTGGAAGAAAAGGAGCTCTATCAAGCCATACACCACGAGTTAGTGGCCAGCGCACTTGCAACAAAAATTGGACATGAAATCATGCCCGAAGCCAAAATAGGCTGTATGATTATTGCCATTCCGGTGTATCCTTTAACATGTCATCCAGATGATGCTTTTAAAGCTTTTGAAACAGAAAGAGAGAATATGTTATTTGCAGATGTTCACGTACGAGGAAAATATCCAGCATATGCCAAACGGATGTTTGCTGAAAAAGGTATTCAGATTGATTGGGATGAAAGTGACGAAGAAATTCTTAAAAATACCGTTGATTTTATATCTTTCAGCTATTATATGAGTACATGCGATACATTGGACCAAAGCAAAAAAAATGGTAAAGGCAACATCATGGGCGGTGTTAAAAACCCCTATTTGGATGCCTCTGAATGGGGATGGCAAATCGACCCAAAAGGGTTAAGGTTAATCATGAATAAGTTATATGACCGCTATGAAAAACCACTTTTTATTGTTGAAAACGGTCTTGGAGCTTGTGATGAACTTATTGTTGATGCACAAGGCAATAAAACAGTAATAGATGACTATCGCATTGATTATCTAAAACAGCATTTAGTCCAGGTTCATGAAGCCATTCATGATGGTGTTCAGGTGATGGGCTATACATCATGGGGGTGCATTGACCTGGTAAGTGCTTCCACAGCCGAGTTGAAGAAGCGATATGGTTATATTTTTGTTGATCGTTACGATGATGGTTCAGGTACATTGGAAAGGTATAAGAAGAAATCTTTTTATTGGTACAAAAAAGTCATTGAAACCAATGGAAAAGCCCTATACGAAGATGCAGAATAATGAGTCATGCTAAATGAATAAGGAGCAATTATGTATAAAAAAGAAGTGAAAATTATAAATGAAGAAGGTTTACATGCAAGACCAGCTTCGCTATTTGTGAAAATAGCCAATAAGTACAAATCGGAAATTAAGATTGCCTGTAAAGGAAATTCTGGATTTGCTAAATCAATATTAAATATTATGGCACTTGGTGCGCATAAAGATTCTGTTATAGAAATTACAGCTGAGGGCAATGATGAAGTTGAAGCTGTTGAAGCGTTGATTGAATTTGTAGCCGCTGGTTGCGGAGAGTAAAATAAAGTGGAACTGTTGCACTGGATATGAGTATGTGTCTAGTGTACAGCTCCGTTCTTTTGTAGTAGTGTTTAATTAAGCGTTTTTTCGATGAATACTATTAGAGATGCTTAAGGAAAAGCACAGTCATCGTGACAAAAATTTTATTGACTAATGATGAAATTAGATATACAATATAAAAAACTAAACGCATAAGGAGACTTGCAACATGTATCGTCCAATTTAGATTCCTACGAATTTAATAATTTATATTTAAAATGCTAGAGAAATGACATTAGCAATTTTTTGTTGATTAAAAAATTCGGAGGTAACTAAATTGAATAGTACGAGAAATGTGTACTTCATGTACATCATTGTTTTTTTGCAAGGTTTTGTTTTTTATGGTCCCGTAGCGACTCTATTTAGACAAGCTAGGGGTCTTTCTATGTCTGAAATCTTTATGATTGAGTCCATCGCTTGGCTACTTGTTATTGTATTAGAAGTGCCTTGGGGATGGATTTCAGATAGATTTGGCTATAAGAAGACGTTAGTAGTCGTTAATACATTATTTTTTGTATCGAAGATTGTTTTTTATTCAGCCCATTCTTTTGAATTATTTTTGCTTGAGCGTGTCATGCTGTCCATCGTTGTATCTGGGATGTCAGGATGTGATACAGCACTCATATATGAATCAATAGATGAATCTCAAGCACAAAAGGTATTTGGTAAATATAGTGCTTTTGGAACTTTGGGGTTTCTAATAGCATCCGTTTTATCAACATTTATTGTATCTGTATCCCTAGAAAATACCGCTCTGTTTACAATATTTCCTTATGGGATATCCGTGATCGTGACCTTATTTTTAGTTGAAGTTAAATTAGAAAAAAAAGAAAAGATAAGCATTCTGTCAAATATTAAGGTGGCTTTTAAGGATAAAACCATCATTATATTTGTTTTGGCAATTGCCTTAGTTGTTGAGGTAGTGCAAGCGATAACAGTTTTTTTAAATCAAGCTCAGTATGTAAGGAGTGGCATTGACCCAAAATATTTTGGATTAATTCTAGCAGGCATCCAATGTATGCGCTTGCTATCAGCTAAAGCAAATGTTATAAGTAAAAAGTTTGGAAACATGTCTTCAATAAGTATGCTTATTAGTGTCATAACTGTAAGTGGTTTATTGTTAATACTAACCTCTAACCCAGTGTTAAGTGTAATATGTGTTGTGATGATTGCTCTAAGTATATCTGTTATTGGCCCCATTGAATTGGATGTAAAAAATAAGATGATTAAGGGGAGTGATAGGGCTACCATACTCTCTATCTATTCAATGATAGGCGGATTGATTGGATCAATTGGAAATATTATTATTGGTAAGGTAGCGGATATTTCTGTTCAGCACGGACTAACAACCTGTACAATGATGAGTATCTTATCATTAGTTTTAATAAGGATTTATTCAAAACGTAACATAAATTCAGTGAAGCGTTAATTTGATAACAGGGTCACTGAATTGACAAAATCATAATTATGCTCTGTCTCGACAATGAGATAGGGCTTTTTACTAGCAGTTTAATGTAATTATTAGATGATAGAAATATCCTTTATGACTACTATCTTAATTGCTAATAGTAAGCTAACCTGATACAATTAACATAAATTAAGAAAAGGTGGTACAAAAATGGAATCATTGCAAGCATGTGAAGACATGAAACTCTTTTCACCAGTAAAAATTGGAAAACAAGTATTGAAAAATCGAATCGTTATGGCGCCGATGGTTACGTATCATCTTGATCATAAACAAAGTAACAAAGATAAAATCATGCAGTACTACCAAGAAAGATTAGAAAATCCTATTGGAATGCTGGTGAGTCAATCCATTTTTGTGCCCAAATTAGGTGTAGCAATGGAGAAGTTCGAAGATACCTATCATTGGTTTGTAGAAGCGTTAAATGAAAATTGCAAGAAACATGGTACAAAATGTGTTATACAATTATCCTATGATAGTCCAAGCTATTATGAAGACGGCTTTGTGGATGTCACAAATTATTCTCAAGAGGAATTGTTAGAGCTTAAAAATAAATATATTGATTGTATAAAATTATTGTTAACATGGGATGTGGATGGGATAGAATTACATGGTGCCCATGGTTATTTTATGAATATGATGAACGCTATTGAAACGAATAAAAGGAAGGATCAATTTGGTCTAGGAAAAATGAGCTATACGTTTTTGAAAGAAATTATTGAAAGTGTAAGACCATTTTTAGGAGATAAAATGCTTACATATCGATTAGGGCTTTCTAATGATGAAGTTGAGAATATAAAGATGTCTCAATTTCTTCAAGAAATGAAAATCGACTCAATTCATTATTCCTATGGCATTCCAAAACCTAAACATATTGAACTGAATGCTTTTGCAGAATATTTTGATGTGGTAAAAATGTCAATACGCACATCAGAGCATATTAAAGTACCGACGATTTTCTCAAATGAAATAAGGACGTTAAATAGAGCCGAAAATCTTTTAAAACATACAAAAGCTGAATTAATTGCATTTGGAAGACCTTTTCTTGCAGATGCTAATTTCATTAATCATGCTTTAACAGATCTTAATTATAAACCATGTATATCTTGTAAAAAATGCAGGTGGTTTTATGAACCAGATAATTGTGTTCAAAAAAAATAACATAAAGAATATCAGCAGCAAAAGTATTATTAGATAATATTGAAGGAATTTTAGCAAATTATGATCAGCAGTTTAATCTGGAATCTAAGCTGATTGAAAGAGATAGTGTGTTTGCTTTAAAAGTAAGGGGATGTCGGAAAATTATTTTCCGTCATCCCCTTTTTAGGTCAACTAACCGAATCATTATTAACAATCTTCTCCAAGGATGCGATCATGCCGGGTTTAATTTTATTGGAATAAATTTCTTTCCGTATAAAAGGGATTTTACACATCAACATCAATACAAAATTCCTTATCCTTGATGTATAATATTTTTGAGGAAAATCATAGACGTTATGTGTTCGATATGCTTTATGGTCGGCGATAAATGGGAATCTTAATTCTCCCCATATTTCATCTCGAAATAATTTCATACCAGCAATGCCAAGAAATGTAGTGGGTCTACGATAATTGCAATCGGATAATTTTATAAGATTATTGGCTAATGCATATAGGTGATTATCCAGTTCGCTATTGGTAGCATATTCATCTGTTACAAAACCAACCAAATGGGAACCTTGCCATTGAACATAGGCCTCCAAAATTTGTCTTAAATTAGGTACTTGGTTTAAAGGACCAGATAAGATAAAGCCAAACTGTTTATTGGATAGAGAGGGGGTATGTGTATTGAAGAAGCCTCTATCCAAAAACATTTTCCATCTATAGGATAAGTATCGATGTTGAATGGTACCAGCAAAGATGATGATATCAGCCGCTTTTAATGTGTTATTATAGAAACGTATATAATCATCCTTATCATGATAAACGCACGTATAATCATAACCACATTTTAGACACCCCAAACATCCTCCTTTTATATCTAAATCTTGAAGATTAACCACTTCAATAGACTGGACAAATGATAGTTTAAATGCATGGATCATGTTTTTTAGATTACTGTTTTCCAAAGAATCGGTTACAATTATTATTTTTTTGTTGGAAGCATCTAGTTTATCCTGTTGAATTTCAGATACATAGTTAATTGGTGCATGTTTTACTGGATTGAAGGCTTTCAGTGTTGTGACTTGGTTTTCTATGGCATCGAAAAAGTTTTTTGCAAATAATAATAGATTGTTTCTTATAGCTTCTTTTTCTAAATCATACATATGTGGTGAAAAATCATCCACATAATGCATATCTAAGTCATCGCAAATGGCATGCATATAATTGATAGCTGTATGATCATAAAAATGTATGGATGTAGCCAGTAAAGATGTGTATTTTTCTTTAAAGACAGCCGTCATATTTCTTTCAAAAATGAGTTCAATGAAGCGCTGATAACTTGAAGAAACCGTAAAAACATAAAGAGGAAATGCCCATAATACACCATCACTGGATTTTATGGCATCCATGATATTCTCAAAATAGGCTTTATCCTTTTCTATTTTATGTATGTTTTTAGCAATATTAATGATTGTTAATCTGTGCTGTTTGTATTTCTTTTGGATATAATGGATATATTGCATGGTAACACTGATATCACCTTTGGGACTTCCATTTAAAACCACGATATTCATATAATTCTCTCCAATCTTATGATTATTGTTTTAAAAAGCATTTTGTAATCTGGAATATGGTTAGTGTAATAAAAACGAGCAAAGTTGACAGTGTAAACATAGGAAAATTATACAGCACAAAGTTTACATTGTCAACATTTAATGATATAATTTATAGAAATAGATGAAATAGGAGCGTATAGACAGTGGATAAAGCAACGTATCACCATGGCGATTTAAAACAGGAATTAATCCATAATGGGTTATTATTATTAGATAAAGAGGGCATAGCAGGCTTTTCTTTAAGAAAAGTAGCAAGTATGTGCGGGGTTAGTCATAATGCGCCCTACAAGCATTTTAAAGATAAAGATGAGCTTATTCGTGACATTATTAGCGAAATATGGCATCAATTTTATTTAGCATTACGAAAAGGAGTTGACTTATATCCAGAGGAACCTGCGTTGCAAATAGTGGAAATGGGAAAACAATATGTAAAATTTTTGGTGGAAAATCCAGAGTACTTAAAATTAATGTTTTTATCCGACAGTACTTTTCCTGTTAGACTTGAAATTAAAATTAATGAAGCGACAATAAGTTCCAATAAAAATAGTCCTGCATTCAAAGTCTTTAGGGATACTGCAGAAAATTATTTTAAAGAAATTCAATTAGATCAAGGGCTATATATGCAAAAGACATTAACCATGTGGAGCTTAGTCCATGGATTAGCTTTATTGATACCTAAGAGTGTTATTGAATATGATAAGGGATACTTGGATTTGGTTGAAAGCTTAATTAGAATGAATATCGTAAAATAGTCATATTGATATAGGCGCTTAATATAATGTTGGTATGAGGTATAGAGGGTGGCTATCGTTCATCTTTAGTGGTGATAGGGTGAACATAACTATTGATAATGATAGTCATTAACAATAATACGCATAAGACTTTTTGATATTAGAGGGTAATAAGTCATTCATTAGAAGGAGGATTAGGATGAGTAAATTTAATTGTAAACATCAAGCCTTGTTAATTGCATGGATTAATCGAGCTGTTGTGCAAGAAATAGGTGATGACGAAGGTGAACGTATCATTAGAAAAGCTACTAAAATCTATGCCATGCAAAGAGGTGGAAGGATGGCTCAAAGAGCAAGAATGAATGGTGATGCATTAACCATGAACAGTTATTATACTTATGTAGAGTGGGTAGCGCAAAAAGGGGATTTTGATCAAAAGATAGTGGAAAAGATGCCAGATAGTAGGATCCATGTATTTAAGTGCCCATTCCATGATGTATGGAAAGAAAATAATCTCATGCCCTATGGTCGTTTCTATTGTTTGGAGGTGGATAAAGGTGTGGTTAAAGGGTTTAATAAAGACTTGCATGTAGATGTTTTACAAACCAAACCTAATGGTGCTGATTATTGTGATCTTATTTTCAAGGAAGGTCACATGAATGTGAAAAACATGTTAAAGTTTATGTATAAAAAGTATATAAAATTAGGGAAGAAGGTCATCAAGCATTGGGAATACCATTGTGGGCATACCTACAAAACCATGAAAGATGTGATTCAACAGGAATTAGGGAGTAGAAGTGAAGGTATTATGGAAAAAGCTTTACAGGATTTTACGGATAGATTTGGACAAGAGAGTACGGATATTGTCACATCCTATGAACATACGGATTTTAACAGTATTTAAACATTAAGCTTCTAAGAATCAATAGAGGTATGAAGAGATTTTAAAGCGTATACATAGAGAAGAAACCAGTTTATTGCTTCCTGTTTGACGGGAAGCTTTTTTGTTTAAGAAAGTTCTATAAGGACATATCCTTACATACGAGGAAATAGATTAAAAATGTATACCCATAATCTGTATTTTATATACTTTTTATCCTTACACGCTACGGTTATAATCAGGGTAGGATGATAAGCAAAAACGTTATGGCTGGACCATGGCTTATCAAGGTGCGCTCTTTTATAAGGGGGGCTTTTCTTACAGATAAATCGGGAATGAATTTTGATTAAGCCAGATGCTTTCTGAAGCAACCTCTCAAGTGAGAGTTGTTATAAAAAGAAAGGAGAAGCGTAATGAACAAAAGAAGATTATCCTTACAATGGCATTATCCTCTATTATATTAAGAGGTGATGGGGGACTAAGGCATCTTAAGTTCTGAGATAAGGGACATGTTAATGGCATACATAAGACAGAAAAGGCTTAAATGACTCAAAGAGATTCACTTAAAGGGATAACAATATGAATCTAAAGGAGTTGAAACAATGAAAAGAATAATAAAAAAGGGTCAAGGAAAATTTCTTTCACTATTGATGGGGACTGTTTTAATTTTTAGTTTATACGGTGCAGTGATACCTGTTGTAAGTCATGCAGCTGGCAGCACCTATTATGTGGATTCTGCCAGTGGTAATGATAGTAATAGCGGCACGTCAACCTCTGCACCTTGGAAAACCCTTCAAAAAGTAAACAGCATGAACTTCAATCCAGGTGATAGGATTTTATTTAAAGCAGGAGGCATATGGACTGGACAACTGACATTGGATGATTCTGGAACAAGTATGAATCCCATCGTCATTGATCAATATGGTTCAGGAGACAAGCCCTTAATTAATGGGAATGGTTTGGTTGGTGAAGGTGTTGTTTATCTCTATAATACAGAATACATTGAGCTTAATAACCTTGAGATTACCAATAATGCTGCTTCTGAAGGAGACAGAAGAGGTGTCTATGTGGAAGCTGCCAATGCAGGACTACTGCATCATGTCCACCTAAAAAACCTTACCATTCATCATGTAAAAGGCATGACTGGAAGCACGAAAGAAGCGAAAAGGACAGCAGGCATATCCATTCGTGTTACAGCGGATAATCTGGTGGATACAAGATATGATGGTGTTCTCATTGAAGGTTGCCATATTTATACGGTGGATAATCAAGGAATTGTCACGGAAACGGTGGATATTCATAATGACGATCCAAGTGCATTGAACTATCCGGGGCAAGTGAATTTTGAAAGACGAAAATTCACCAATTTGGTTATTCGCAATAACATCATCCATGATATTGGAAAAAACTGTATCATCTTAAGAAATGATGAAAACGGTCTAGTGGAATACAATGTTGTTTCAGATAATGCTGTTCGGTCCCTTACAGGTAATAGTATTTTTACCCGTACGTGTACAGGTACAGTGATGCAATATAATGAAGGATATGATAACGGGTCCAGTAACTATGATGGCTGTATGTATGATGCGGATTTAGAAAGCCCCAATACAATATGGCAGTACAGTTATAGCCACAACAATCATCATGGTTTATTTTGGGCTTGTACAGCAGTAAATGACAGTGGTATCAAAGTTCGTTATAACATCAGTCAAAATGACAAAGGCGGTATTTTTGTGGTAAATTACCCTAATAATGGTATCGACATCTACAATAATACGGTGTATATTGGTGCTCACCGCTCTCCAACCATTCTCTATGAAAGACACAAGGGCGGTAATGGACCAAGAAAATATTCTTTTATGAATAACATTATCTATAATGAAAGCTCTTCAGCTACGTATGATTTTTATACGGCTAATAACGATTATAATAGAACCATTGATTACAACCTTTATTATGGCAATCATCCATCCAATGAACCCAACGACACCCATAAGCTAACAGTCGATCCACTATTTGTCAACCCTGGATCAGCAACATATGGCATTGATTCATGTGATGGCTATCAATTAACCAGCAGTTCTCCTGCTATCAATTCTGGCATAAGTATTGCTGATAATGGAGGGAAAGACTATTGGGGTAACGTTCTATATAAAGGAGCACCGGATAGAGGTGCCCACGAGTACCCCAGTGATAGTACCCCACCTTCTGAAGAGAGCTTTATAGCAGATGAAGATGCTTATGTAAGAGGTGGTCAATATGCCACTCAGAATTATGGGGCAGATGCAGAAATTCAAATCAAGCAATCCCCATCCAATGACTCTTATAGCAGAAAAGCTTATTTCAAGTTTGACTTAAATGGTAAAGGATTAAGTACCATAACAAGTGCTAAGCTGAAAGTTTATGTCAATTCCACCAGTGGTACATATGCACCTACAACCTATGAGGTGCATGATGACAGCTGGGCAGAGAGCAGTATAACGTGGAATAATGCACCTGCATTGGGAGGAAGTATAACAGCTGCAACGGTGTCAAGTGCTGGACAATATGTGGTATGGGATATCACATCCTATGTGAACAACCAGCTATCAGGCGATTCAATTGTGACCATAGGTATTAATGACCCTGCTGCTACATTGGTATATGGAAAATACAACAGTAAGGAAGCAACGGCTAATAAGCCAACCTTGGTTATAACCCACTAAAAATGATGCGTAAACAGACAAACCTCTTTATGAGGTGGGTCTGTTTATTCGATTTTAACGCATTCACTAAGGAGTCTTATATGAAAACAATACCAAGTGGTAAAAAAATAATCGTCTTATCCATCAGTATGTTTACAGTGATGATACTCATTTGGAGGGTTAACAGCGTGAGTTATTCTGGATGGGATGCAACCCTTGTGACCGTTAATCATGAACCGGTTACCCAAAGAGAATTTAAGCAAGTATTATCCAAACAACGAAGTGACGTGTATAGCTATTTTCAACGAAAATACGGTGCCAGCGATAATAAGGATTTCTGGACACATAACTATGAGGGAGAAGTACCCATTGAAATTGCTCGAAAACGTGCGTTAGATACCATCGTTCGTATAAAAGTTGAGCAGCTATTAGCAAGAGAAAAAGGGGTGATGGATAATATTCATGATGCCCATTTTTTAAAGAAACTAAAAAATGAAAATAAAAGAAGGCAAGAAGCTGTTGCCAACAATCAGGTGATCTACGGACCAACCACATATAGTGAAAGTGGTTATTTTCAATATATCCATTCCAATATGGTTCTCAGAGTGAAGCAGCTCATGATGGAAGAAAACATCAGCATGGAAACATTAAGACATTTTTATGAAGACAGAAAAGAAACCTATCGATTAGAAGACCAGATAAGGATACATAAAATAGCCATCTCACTACTTGATGAAGCAGGACATGATGACCAAAAGATTAAGGAAAAAAGCCAAGAGCAGTTAAAGATAATGAAAGACCAATGGGCTCATGGTGTCTATTATGATGATTTTTTAAATAAATATAAGCATACGGATCATTTAGACATGACATATGAAGAAGTCACATTTGATAAAAATGACCCAAATCTTCAAGAGCGTGTGGACCATGTATATGACATCAGCAAAACATTAACAATCGGTCAAGTGAGTTCAATTATAGAGGATAAAGATTCGGTAGCCATCATTAAAGTTGTGGCTATTGAACCTCAGGGCTATCGCCCTTTGGATGAAGTCATGTATCACGTGCAGTCAAGTTATATAGATGAAACATACCAACAATTGATTGATCAGCTCGTAAAAGAAGCTGATGTTAGAATTCACGAAAATATGTATAAAAAAATAAAGTTAAGATAGCTGTCCCTATGCAGATGTTAAATCATTCAAAAAAATATATGATTAAATGAGACAGCAGCCAAAAATTATTTTAATGTAAGGTATATATGGTGTTAACCCTCATAAAATAAGGTAAACTTATAAAAGACATCCTACTGGAAAGTGTTATCTATGAAGGTGAACAAGTACATGTCATCATCTCAGTACTTGTTCACCTTTAAAAATATCTATATAATGGTACTGTATAACCATTTATGATGCATTTGTTGATAAAGGAGGATAAGTAGATTACCTTATGAAAACAACAAAGAAGATATTAATAAATTTTGCACATCCAGCAAAATCAAAATCAAAAATAAATATAGCTTTAAGGAAGATGGTGGAAAATCTGGATGGTGTTACGATTAATGATCTCTACGATCATTATCCGGATTTTATGATTGATATTAGCAGAGAACAGGGGCTATGTGAAGCACATGATGTGATTGTTTTTCAGCATCCCTTTTATTGGTATCAAGCACCTTCTATTGTCAAAGAGTGGTTTGACTTGGTATTGGAACACGGTTGGGCATACGGTGCCATGGCAACTGCGTTAAAAGATAAACTTTTTGTTCAAACGTTGACAGCAGGGGGAGATGCGGCATCCTATCAAGCAGATGGTATGAACAGATATACCATTGCAGAGTTAACATCACCCTTTAGAGCCACTGCCAACCTATGTAAGATGGCATCCATTTCACCCTTTACTATATTGGGTATTCATAGAGGATTACCAGATGAAGAAATCCGCTTTCATGCAGAAAATTATCGCCGTTTTATTGTCGCGTTAAGGGATAACCGTTTGAATTTAGATATGGCAAAAGAGATACCATGCTGCAGCACCCATTTAGACGCCATTATAGGAAAGGAGTAAACCATGGAAGTATTCTTATTGCAACTGTTCATATTCTTTGTTACATCAGCCATTGCTGTTCCCATTGCTAAAAAGCTAGGTCTTAGTTCGGTTCTAGGATACTTGAGCGCAGGAATTGTCATTGGTCCTTTTGGTATATCTCTCATAGCTGATGTAGAATCGGTCATGCATATTACGGAGTTTGGTGTTGTGATGATGCTGTTTTTGGTAGGACTGGAGTTAAAACCTTCCATGTTGTGGCAAATGCGTATGCCTATTCTTGGGACAGGTGGTGCTCAAGTTATTGTCACAGCCCTTGTTATAGGATCCGTGACCTTTTTGGTTTTACCGTGGCAGCAAGCTTTAGCAGTTGGTTTAACATTAGCTTTGTCATCAACAGCTATTGTCGTACAGATCCTAAGAGAAAACCAGATGATGAACACGACAGCAGGCAGATCCATATTTTCTGTACTGTTGCTTCAAGATTTAGCCTTTATACCCATACTTGCTCTTATGCCTTTTTTAGCCACAGATTTAAGTCAAGAAGCAAGTCATAGCAAAACACTATTCATTGACATTTCTCAATTTACGGGAACCTCTCAGTTCATCATCATTTTAGCATCCCTCTTGATTGTTTTTGTTGTTGGGAAATATATAAGTCGACCGCTTTTTAGAGTCATTGCTCAAACTCATGTAAGAGAAATTTTTGTAGGTGCAGCGTTGGCTATGGTTGTGGGAATTTCCTTGCTAATGACCATTGTTGGACTGTCACCAGCACTTGGAACCTTTATCGCAGGGGTTGTTTTGGCGGATAATGAGTATAGGCATGAACTTGAAAGTGACATTGAACCTTTTAAAGGATTGTTACTTGGCGTTTTTTTCATATCCATTGGTGCAAGTTTGAATTTTAAACTAATAGGTGACAATATGCTTATGATTATTGGTATAGCTTTTGGACTAATGGTGATTAAATTTGTGATATTGCTTCTTGTTGCTTATGTTTTTAAAGTAGCTAAAAAGAACAGAATTATTTTTGCAGTGTCACTGGCCCAAGGTGGAGAATTCGCATTTGTGTTATTCCAATTCGCAAAAACCAATGGTGTGTTGGGAGCAGAGATCACAGATCCATTTATTTCAGCCGTTGTCATATCCATGTTTTTAGCACCCCTTTTATTCAAAGTAAATGAAAAGTTCTTGTATTCTAGAAAGACAGATGAAATTAACCAACAAATGGATGTCATTGATGAAAAAGGAAAACAGGTTATTCTGGCAGGATTTGGACAGCTTGGCATGGATATCGGACGTTTTCTGATTTCAGCAGGCGTCAAACCCATCATATTGGATAATAATGCTGCCAAAGTAGATGTCTTAAGAAAATTCGGCTTTGAGGTTTATTATGGGGATGTTACGAGACTTGATTTATTAAAAGCAGCAGGAGCACCAGAAGCTGAACTGCTGATTTTGACAATGGGGGATGTGGAAATCACAAAAAAACTTGTGGATATTGTTCACAAGCACTATCCAAATTTAAAAATTGTAGCCAATGCATCGGATTTGGAAGCAACATATGAACTGATGGATATCCATGTAGATAAGATCAGAAGAGAGTCTTTTGGCAGCGCTTTAATGTTAGGACAGGACATCTTGCAACTGTTAGGTATGGACCCATATGATGCCTATCGTTTGATGAGGATTTTTAGAAAGCATAATGAAGACATGGTTCAAGAACTGTATAAGAGACACCAAGAAGATATGGACAACTATATTTCTGTATATCAGCAGCAAATGGAAAATCTTGAAGAATTGATGACATTTGATCTTGATATGGATTCAGATGTACTGGATAAGGCATGGAAAAGCGCCAGTCCAGAAGAGTAATGGATGACCATCATTGACCTGTAATTCGTGCAATAATTTATGTGATTTATTCATTGATATATGTATACTGTTTAATCTATCCTATATGTAGGTAGGATGATTTTTGTACTATATCAATGAAAGGAAGTGACGGATCATGAAAAACATTGTTTTTATTTTTCCAGATCAAATGCGAGCGGATTACTTAGGGTGTTATGGTGCAGATTTTGCAAAAACCCCTAATATTGACCAATTAGCTGGTGAAGGTGTTGTGTATGAAAATGCCTGTTCAACCAGTCCATTATGTGTACCAGCAAGAGCGTCATTATTAACGGGAAAAAATGCGATTGTAAATGGTGTATTGGAAAACAGCACCTGGTTAAGACCCGATCATGGCGCATGCGGTATTGAAACATGGCCACAGATACTATCGGATAATGGGTATGATACCATTGCTGTGGGTAAAATGCACTTTTATCCATGGGATACAATGGAAGGTTTTGATAAGCGCATTATCAGTGAAGATAAAAGGCATTATCTTGTAGAAGATGATTATGCAGACTACCTGACATCAAAAGGTTTAAAAAAATACAGAGGAATAGATTGTGAAGGGTATGCAGAAGGAAAGGGTGCCATGATGAATCCTTTTAAACTGGAAGATCAAGCGGACCAGTGGATAACAAGGCAGGCATGTGACACCATTGGAGCCTCTAGTGATGACAAGCCCTTTGCCATGATGGTAGGTTTTTTATCCCCTCATTGCCCCTATGACCCAGATGTATCTTTTGCTGAACACTTTCAATCTTCTGAAATGCCCGATTCTGTGCCAGAAACACCTGAAAGCATGTCTTTTCGTGAACGTCTTGTCAACGCCTATAAAAAACCTTGGGCTCAGGTGGATTACTCCTCTTTCACGGAAGAAGAAAAGAAAAAAGTAAAGGCTCATTATAGTGCTTGTATCCATGATGTTGATGTGTGTGTGGGCTATATTGTTGAAGCATTGAAGAAAAAAGGCATCTATGATAATACGGTGATTATATTTGCCTCAGACCATGGGGATTTCGTCGGTGATTTTGGTTTAATAGGCAAACACTATTATTATGAACCATCTATTCATGTACCTCTAATTATTAAAGATACTACAGTACAAGCATCAGGCACAAGGAAAAAAGAGGTGGTCAATCTGACGGATATTCGGGCAACCATCTTGCAGATTGCAGGTATAGAAGGCATTCAAGATATTGAGACAGAGGATTCAAAAATTTTATCCTGCTATAAGGAGAGTACCGAAGAACGTATGCTATTTGGTGCTACAGATATTGGGTATATGGCAAGAATGAATGAATGGAAATTATGTCGGTATAAGAAGGGGTTAACACAGTTATTCAATTTAAACAAAGACCCTTATGAGCAGGTTAATCTTGCCTATACCCAAGAAAACATGGACATCTTCAAAAAACTTGATGCCTATATGCAAAAAAGGATTGTTGAATCCATCTATGAAGCTAATATGGACAAGATAGTCGATAAAACAACGTCTTTAGATGAAGATGATTATTTTAAAAGACATTGGAAAAGACCTTACCCAGTGAGTCAACACAATGGGTCTTGTTGTTGATTAATGATTAAAAAATAATATCCAACTACCAATAGCCTATCCTATTCATAGGATAGGCTATTGCTGTATCTTAACTGACGCCTCTCTGTTATAGATGAGAGACGTTTTTTTTGATGCTTATATCTTTAGGCGTTAAGCATGTTTGTTCTACTAAATGATTAAAATCCTAAGAAATGCAAAAGTCTGAAGAACATGTTAAAAGCTATATGATGGCCATATGAAGTAATGTAAAAAAATAATCTTATTGTCTCTAGCTTTTTTGCATAACCCTAACATATACTTACATTGCAAGGATGCACCATGTGTCCAGAGAATATAAAAGGGGGTGATGCAAATGAATCAACACATTGTACCATTCAGTCAAGGATCAAAAAAGAAGCAGCTATATCTCAACAAGATATTCATGTCCTTCAAGTCTTCTTGGCAACTATATGTTATGTTTCTATTACCATTAATGTATATATTGATCTTTAAGTATTATCCCATGTTGGGTACTCAAATAGCTTTCAAAGATTATAAATTATCGAAAGGAATCTGGGGTAGTGAGTGGGTTGGATTGGACCATTTTTTGCGTTTTTTTAAATCTTATCAATTTAATAGAGTCGTGTTTAATACCTTAAGGTTATCGTTATATGCCATCATTGCAGGATTTCCATTACCCATTATATTGGCCATCAGTCTGAATTATACACGAAAAAAAACGTACAAGAAATTGGTACAGATGGTCACATATATGCCTCATTTTATTTCAGTGGTGGTCATGGTAGGTATTATTTTGCAATTTCTCAATCCAAGATACGGTATGGTGAATGCACTAATCGTTGCTTTGGGTGGTCAAGGCATTGACTTTATGGGTAAACCAGGTCTCTTTGGAAGCGTATATGTATGGTCAGGCGTTTGGCAGAATCTAGGCTATGGATCCATTATTTATTTGGCTGCTTTGGCAGGTGTCAGCCCAGAACTCCATGAAGCAGCTATTATGGATGGTGCGTCCTTGATAAAAAGGATTAGGCACATTGATATTCCTGGTATTATGCCCACAGCGATTATCCTTTTAATTATGCGGATGGGACATATTCTGGATGTAGGGTTCCAGAAAATCCTGTTGCTACAAAACCCCATGAATTTAAGAACATCTGAAACCATTGCTACCTATGTCTATAAAGTAGGCTTGCAAGCTGGTCGCCCAGATTTTGGCTATGCGACGGCCATAGGCCTATCCAAATCGGTCATTAGTTTAGTGATTCTTATACTTGTTAATCGTTTTGCAAAACGCTATAGTGAAACCAGCTTATGGTAAACAACAGGAGGTGATAACGAGATGCTTGTAAAGAGTAAAGAATCAAAAGGTGACCGGATTTTTAGAATCGTTAATTTCATCCTATTAACATTGTTTTTTTTAGCCGTGTTGTACCCTATTCTATACGTGGTGAGTGCATCCTTTAGTTCCGCTGAAGCTGTCATTAGTGGAAAGGTCTTTTTATGGCCTGTAGGTTTTACGTTAAAAGGTTATCAAACCATCCTTCAACATCATGGCGTATGGACAGGCTATGCTAATTCCATTTTTTATGCTGGTGTAGGTACAAGCATTAATGTGGTTTTTACTATTCTAGCGGCTTATCCATTATCAAGAAAGTCTTTTAGGTTCAGAAATTTTTTTATGTTTGTATTGACTTTTACCATGATTTTTAGTGGAGGCTTAATTCCAACTTATTTGCTGGTGACAAAGCTCTTTCACCATACAAGATGGGCTTTATTAATACCTGGTGCATTATCGGTATACAACGTCATTATCACCAGAACATTTTTTCAAAATAGTATACCAGAAGAAATTTTAGAATCGGCTCAATTAGATGGGTGCAATGATTTTCAGTTCGTATGGCGAATCGTACTGCCCTTATCCAAATCAATTATTGCAGTCATAACCTTGTTCTATGTAGTAGGGCATTGGAATGAGTACTTCAGTGCGATGTTATATTTAAAAGATACAAAGTTATACCCGCTGCAACTGGTATTAAGACAAATATTAGTTGAGAATCAAACGGATGAAAGTATGTTTACAGATATAGAGAATATGATTGAGAAGCAGAACTTACAGGAGTTATTAAAGTATGCACTCATGATTGTCTCAAGCATTCCTGTTCTCATTATTTATCCCTTTGTACAAAAACATTTTGTCAAGGGCGTGATGGTGGGCTCATTAAAAGGGTAAGATAGCGGTTGGAAGCTTGAGGCGCTATATGCTTTAACCGTAATAAGAAATATCATGTAATAGATAAGGAGGACGTACAAGTGCGAAAAAGATTAACAGATTTAACAAGTGTACTGCTGGTGATGGTATTAATACTTGCAGGGTGTGGTGGACATACAGAAGAAAGCAGCAGCCAAAAAAAAGAGACCGGTGATAAGGGTTCAATATGTACACCTAAAGGCGTGTTTCCCATTGTAAAAGAAGGTGAAGAAGTCACATTAACCGTAACCGTCCATAACAAAAATACAGATGATTATGAAAACAATGTATTTACAAAATATCTTGAAGAACAGACGGGTGTTCGTCTAAAGTTTAATGTATTAAATCATGTCGATTCTGAAGAACAATTTAACATTATGATGACCAGTGGTGATTATACGGATATTATTCTTGGATTGGATATACCTCGAGCAGAGCAGACCATGTATGCACAAGATGGTATGCTGATACCATTGAATGATTTATATGCAACCTATGGGGATGGTATAAAAGCTGCTATCAAAGAATATGGTTCAGAAGAAGAGATTATAGCTTATCTTTCATTAAACGATGGTAACATGTACGGTATTACTAATTTTGTGGAGTCTTTCCATACAAAAGCAAAAAATAAGATGTGGATTTATAAACCTTGGTTGGACACTTTAGGCCTTGAGGTACCTCAAACAACAGAAGAATTTTATCATGTACTTAAGGCATTTAAAGAACAAGACCCCAATGGTAATGGTATAGCTGATGAAGTACCCCTTGCAGGCGCAGCGAAAGGTTGGGAAACCCAAGTGGATAAATTTCTGATGAATGCCTTCGCTTTTAACAATACATCCGGTAGAGATAACTTATATTTAGATGGCAACACCGTTTATGCATCTTTTAATACAGAAGGATGGCGACAGGGTATTGAGTATATGCATCAATTATACAATGAAGGACTTATTGCACCTGAAAGCTGTACGCAAGATAGCAAACAATTAAAACTCATGGGAGAAAGTGAAGTCCCTATACTTGGAGCAGCAGCAGCTGGAGCAGTAAGCGAGTTTACACAGGTGAATGGAGATAGTGGAAGATGGCTGGAATATGTACCAGTCCCTATTCTTGAAGGTCCAACTGGCAGAAGAAAGAATATTTATAATGAAACAGCCTTTGACCAGTACAGAGCCTACATAACGGATAGATGCAAACACCCTGATGTGGCATTTAGAGTGATTGATTTCTTATTAAGAGAAGATGTGAATCGTATGGCCCAGTATGGTATCGAAGGTACAGATTGGCGACATGCTGAAGACGGTGAACAAGGGTTAGATGGGAAGCAGGGTGTCATCAAAATTATGCAAACACCTGAGAGAAACACAACATGGGCTCAATCCATACCAGAACTACAACCGTTATCCTTCCGTATTGGAAGAGTTTTTGATCTACCTCATATTGAGTCGATTCTCTATCGTGCAACAAAAGAACATTACCTTCCCTATGCAGCGGATGATGGTGAAATGCTACCAAGGGATTTAATCTACCCTGAAGACGTTGCAACAGAGTTAGTGGATCTTCAAACCAATATCAAGACATATGTGGATGAAATGCTGGTTCGATTTGTGTTTAATGATGCGGATATTAAGAAAGATTGGGATAACTATCTTCAAGAATTAGAGAACATTGGTTTAAAGCGCTATATTGAAATCGTACAAGATGCTTACAATCAACGCTATGGGAAGTAAAAAAGTTAGACAATTATTTGAATTAAAGATAAGTCTCTGTTAATATGAATAGTAACGAGACTAGGTAATAAGCTAGGCGTAACAGGCAACCATGTATAGGACGAAGGTCTTGATAACACCATAAAAAATCAAGGGGTGTATAACATGATATATAACGTTAGAGATTTTGGGGCAATAGGTGATGGCCTAACAGATGATACGCAAGCCATACAAGATGCCATGGACGCTTGCAGCAACACAGATGGAGAAGTCATCATACCACAGGGTGTCTATCAATGTGGTACGGTGTATCTAAGAAGCAAAATGACACTGAACATCAAACAACATGCTGTTCTTTTGGGGAGTGATGTCATCAATGATTATGTAGAGACCCAGGCAGATTTTACCGATGCTGTTGGACAGAAAAGAGGACGTTGTTTGCTGCTTGGGTTTCAGGTGAAGGATGTTCATGTAAAAGGTGAAGGGTGTATATGTGGTAGAGGCCATGGTTTTGTACCAGAAGAAGATAGCTTTCCTATAAGACCTTTCCTCGTAAGATTTATAGCATGTGAAGATATTGACATAGAGGGTATCACTCTAAGGGATGCAGGTGCGTGGTGCCTGCATCTTCACAGTAGCAGGAACATTACCATCAGCCATGTAACCATTGATAATCATGTCAATCGCAATAATGATGGCATTGATATTGATGCATGCAGTCATGTTCTGATTCAAAGCTGTTATATTAATACTGGCGATGACGCCATATGTTTGAAGACAACCAAGGATGAGCCCTGTGAGCATATTGTGGTTAAGCATTGTGTTATCTCATCTCACTGGAGCGGGTTTAAAATAGGTACAGAATCAGTCGGTGATTTTAGAGATATTCAAGTAGAAGACTGTTTTTTTTATGATATTAAAGGCTGTGCAATTAAAATCGTACCAGTAGATGGTGGACATGTGGAAGGTGTCAAAATCCGAAGAATCAATTTGCTTCGATGTACAGGCCCCATTTTTGTTGCTTCAGGTAACCGCTTAAACACCTATTTTAATGAAGCCCGTTCAGAGCCAGGAACCATTAAGCAAGTCATCATTGAACATGTTTGCGGCGATGTCATTGAAGCAGTTGGAAACGGCACAAACGGTTTGGATGATGCCAAAGGATGTGTTGTTATTTCGGGGATACTGGAACAACCTGTAGAAGATATTATCATACGTTCATGTGACTTGTCCATGCCTGGAGGGGTAAAAACGATTCGTGAAGCGTATCAAGTACCTGAAATGGAGGATAGATATCCCGAATTCGGAAATTTTGGCATATTACCTGCATATGGTTTCTTCCTTCGCCATGGGAAAAATATCACTTTAGAGAACAATGTGATTAGGCTCAAGAAAGAAGATTGTCGCCTAGAAGTTGTCAAAGAAGATATCATGGAAGACTCCTAACGTTTATACATAGAAAAATCAAATATCTTTCAGAAATGATGTAACACAATGAACGTTGTTTGTGACTTTTTAGCCATAACCTTTTATGTTTGAGCTGAACCTTTATGATATGTATGGTAAGGAGGATTCTATGAAAGATATAGATGTAAAGCATCAAGTTCTGTTAAGATTTATTATTCCATACTTACTGATTTTCATCTTATCTGTTTTTACGTATATGATATTCTATCATAGTACCCTGAAGATGATGGAAGAAGAGGTTGTTAAGAACAATAAACTATCCCTAGAACAAATCAGTCAAATTATAGATGATGATATGACGGAAATATATGATATGGCATACCGTATAAGCAACGATTCAGATATCGAGAATCTGAGATTTATTAGCAAGCCCTTTCTACACCATAACGTCATCAAACTTTATGGGTTATCGGAGAAGATGAAAAAATATAAGATCTATAATAAGTTGGTATTAGATTTTTCTATTATGTATCAAGAGAATAACGCCATCATCACACCAACTACCATCTATAAGAGGGAGACTTTCTTTGCATCGTATTTTGATGACATTACCATCACATATCAGCAGCTAATGGATGAAATAGCGTTAATTAAGGGTAGAGGTTTTATCCCTATGGGTAAGGTAAGTATAGACGGGGTCCAGAAAGATGTGTTGGCCTTTGTTCATAAAATAAGTTTTCATTCCCGTAACAATGATGCCATTGTATTCTTATTGGATACTGCCCATATCAAAAATCTTTTTAGCAGTGTTGATATTTCAGATGGTGGTTATATCCATGTAAAAGATGATCGAGAAAGATTATGGATACAGTTACCTTCACAAGATGTTAATCATGCATATCATGGTAACGAGCATGTAACAAAAGATTTGGATAATAAAACAGGAATGATTGTCACGAAGGTCATATCTGAGAATCGAGGATGGGAATTTATCGTTGCTCAGCCTGAAAAGATTGTACATAGCAAAGTTATTCACTTTAGAAAAATTATGATGCTAGCCTTAATGATATATCTCATTGTTGGTATGATGTTTTCATTTTCTGTTGCATATAAACGTTCTAAACCTTTGCAAAATATCTTAGATTGTATTAAAAGTAAACAAGCACCAATGCATGGTGCGCAATCAGGTAATGTTTATCATACATTAGAAAAGTATTTAGACCATATACGACAGAACAATGCGGCTCTTACAAAACGTTTAGACAATCAGATCCCCTTAATTCGAAGTGCTTTTTTTGAAAATATCTTAAAAGGTAATAGTCACTCTTTAGAAGAAATCAATTTGGTTGCAGACTATATGGATCTTAACATAAGTGGTCATTATTTTGCAGTATCCACTTTTGTGATGAATACAACACAAGATGTTCGCATGGATAAGAAGGTGGAGGCTTTGAATTTACAGCAATTACTATTAGAAGACTTAATTAATAAGTATATAAAAGGCAACAAACATATCCACCAATCGGAAACGGGAAGAATAACCGTTATTCATAGTTATGCAGGATCGGAAAAGGACAGGTTTATTCATGAACTGCGGGAGGGGTTTCACCATATAAAAAACAGTGAGTATATCGCACATCGTGTGTATATTGGTGTAGGAGAAGTCTATGATAGTCTGCTTCATATGTCCAAATCCTACGAAGAGGCCAATCAAGCCATTAATTATCTTGAATACAGTAATCAAACCATTCTAATGTTTTCATCGGATATTATAAGAAATAATCACGTATATTATTATCCTTCTGATACAGATACAAAGCTTATTCATTATGTAGCATCCGGTGATAAGGAGAGCATAAAAGAACTTGTGGAGGGGTTATATGAAGAGAATTTTATAGCCAAGGCATTATCTTATGAAATGATCCAACTGTTCGTGTATAATGTTTACAGTTCAATATTAAAGTGTGCTGAAAACATGTCCATTCTAGATAATCATGTATTAACCCGTATCCGTAGTAGAGTGAATCATATGCACAAGCATCAAAGAAAAGCAGATCTCTATGAATGTGAACCAGTTGTTCGTTATTATGATGAATTGTGTGATATTGTGGAAGCAAGAAAAAACAGTCGAAATGAATCCTTGATAATAGCCATTAAAGCCTATCTAGAGGATAATTACACGGACGCCATGCTTAATCTTAATAAGTTATCTTTAACGTTTAATATGTCAGAAACTTATTTATCCCAATACTTTAAGGAGCATACAGGTGAGAATTATTCCGATTATCTGAAGAAGATAAGGATGCAATATGCAGCATCACAGTTACTAGAAACAGATAAAAACATTTCACAGATTTCAGATGCCATTGGTTACAGCTCGATTAGTGCATTTTCAAGGGCTTTTAGGCAGTATTATGGTATCAGTGCAAGTATGTATAAAAAAAATGCATGCACATGTTATTCAATAGAAAATGGAGGGGAATCTAATGGATATTAATTTAAAAGCTAAGGGCAATTCGGTATTAAGAACCAAAGATATCCAGCAGGCCATCGATGCGTGTAGTCATAATGGGGGTGGTCATATTTATTTTGAAGCTGGGGTATACCCTATCGGCACCATTTACTTAAAATCTAATGTACATCTTAGGTTGGACAACAGAACCATAATTCAAGGCAGTGCTTCTATCAACGATTACACCCAGGATACCCATAAACAGATGTATAGAAATGAAACCCATATGGATCGGTGTCTAATTTTTGCCAAAGACTGCAAGCACATTTCTATAGTAGGCGGTGTTTTTGACGGACAAGGAGAAACGTTTAAGGGTGATCGGCCAATGATGTTCCGATATCTTGGATGTGAGGATATCCGAATAGAAGAAGTGAAAATGATCAACCCTGCGTCTTGGACCAATGCCTTTATACAGTGCAAGCATATTAGAATTAGTCACATTGATATCCATAGTCGAGCCAATAAGAACGGTGATGGGCTTGATTTTGATGCTTGTGAAAATGTGTTTGTCCATCATTCCACCTTTAATTGCAGTGACGATTGTATCTGTGTACAAAACTCCTCAACATCTCATGCATGTGCCAACATCTTTATCGACCATAACGTGTTTGAAAGTAAATGGGCAGGCATTCGTATTGGTTTATTAAGTACAGGGGTTATTGAACATGTCTTTGTATCCAACTGTTCCTTTAAAAATATTGCGTGCAGTGGTCTTAAGATTCAATCTTCTGAAGGTGCTTTGATTCATCACATTCATTGCAGTCATTTGAGTATGGATAAAGTGAGGCGTCCCTTTTTTATCACATTAAACCATTATCGGGAGAATGTAAATTATGCAGATGAACCCATTAACACAAAAAGTCAGCTTAGTCGCATCACCGTCAGTGATATCTATGCAACAACCTTCGATAATAATGCACTGCCTAACTGTATGATTATAGATGCTGAACCTGGAAATACTATTGAAGATATTGTCTTAAGAAATATTCATTATACCGTTTACGGGAACAGTACCTATGAAGAAAGACAGATTCCTTATCTTGGACATACACGAGCAGAAGCCTATACATATGAAGGTGATCTTCCTGCAAGTGGTTTATTTGCAAGAAATGTCAAGGGTCTACACTATGAAGGCATTAAGATTAATACGAAACAGAAGGATTGTCGAAAGGAGATCGTACAGGTATGAAAAAGCCTAATATTGTTTTTATATTTGCTGATGATCAGCGGTTAGATACCATTAACTGCTTAGGAAACCATGACATTAAGACCCCTCATCTGGACCAATTATGTGGAGAAGGAGAGGCTTTTACCAATGCTCATATCATGGGGGCAACCAGCCCAGCAGTCTGTATGCCCAGCCGAGCCATGTTACTGACAGGCAGAGAACTACATCATCTTCATGGGGAAGGCCGTCGAAATGGGGCCATTATCCCAGAAGCACATGTAACGTTTCCAAGGTATTTTTCAGACCATGGTTATCATAGTCATGGTATTGGAAAATGGCATCAAGATAGGGCCTCTTTTAATCGGAGTTTTGATACGGCAGAACGTATATTTGGATTCGCTAATGGCTGGTATGAAAACTACGGTGGCCACTTTAATATCCCATTACATGATTATGACCCAACAGGTGCCTATCCACATGAAAACGCTTATATCCTTGATAAAAATGGGCATAAGGAAGGTGTGAGACAAGCTGTTTGCGGTATGCATTCCAATGACATTTTCAGGGATGCGGCGGTTGAATTTATTGAGGAAAGAACGGAAGAAGAACCCTTTTTTATGTATGTTTCTTTGGTAGCACCTCATGACCCTAGACAGACATCGGATCAGTATGAAGACATGTATTCTTCTGAAAGCGTCCCATTACCAGAAAACTATCTAGACATGCATCCTTTTGACAATGGGGATTTGTATAGTCGTGATGAAAAATTGGAATGGTGGCCAAGGCGAAAAAGGGCCATAAGAAAACACATTGCCGATTATTATGCCATGATAACCCATATTGATGATACCGTGGGGGCAATTGTCAAAGCACTCCAAAATAAAGGCATATATGAAGATACCCTCCTTATCTTTTCAGGCGATAACGGTCTTGCTGTGGGACAGCATGGGTTAATGGGCAAACAGAGTCTCTATGAGCACAGTATAAGAGTACCGTTGATCATGAAAGGACCAGGGATTGAAAAAGGTAAACGAAATGATACCTTGTGCTACCTATTGGATATTTTCCCAACCTTATGTGATATATGTAATCTGCCTATACCAAAGACGGTAGATGGTATATCGTTATATGGTACAGAAAAGAGAAACCATCTTCAATTTGCTTATCTGGATTGTCAGAAAGCTTACAAAGATGAAAACTATAAAGTAATCCGCTATGATGTTAATGGGGAAAGAAGATACCAGCTGTTTGACATGAAAGAAGATGTAAAAGAAATGCATGATTTAAGTCAGCAAGATGATTATCAACATATAGTTGAAACCTATAAGCGTAAAGTCAATACATGGGCTAATGCTTTTTGCTGGAGTGAAAACCACGAATAAAATGCAAGCGTCTATCTTACTATTGTTTATTGTTGACAATTCACAATGTTTTCTATATACTATTAATGGTACATTGTCATAAATAATATTCTGTTGATAAGAGTGACGGATGTGTATATTTCAGCCGGTCAATCTGGTTATCTTAGCGTGCTTAACTAGAACGTCATATGAGAAGAATTCGAGTAGCTATCGTGTTCACAAAGTGGTAATTGGACAGTTCAATTGACCTCTATTTCGTGTACGTTCATTTAATTGTAAGAATATTTAATTGGCGTGTACAATGAAGTGAATAATATGAATGGAGTAATAGGATATGAAGAAAAGTAAGATTAAGTATTCAAAATGGTTTTCAAGGTTTCTAGCAGTAACCATGCTCATCACACTTGTTGGCATGCAATCACATGCTGAAAACATTCCACCATACTTTAAGGAACTTATTACGACACCCAAAATATCAGATGAATCAGTAACGTGGACACAATTTGCACCTGGTAATGCTGGGTACTCAGAATTTGTCTTTACACATCCGACAGACCCTGATGTGGTGTTTAATTTTCCAGATATGTTCAACTCCTATCGTTCAACAGATAGAGGAGAATCCTTCCACTTAGTCAACGGTGATGATGATGATGGACGTAACTTAAATCACATTACAAGAGTCTATGATTTAGATTTTTCTAGGCAAAATGAGAATTTTGGCATGGCAGCAAGTCGTGCAGGTTTGTGGATTACATATGATAAAGGTGCAAGTTGGGAAGGTCATCCCATGAATGACTACACGAAAGAAGGCAGTTTTGGCATATTAAATCAATGGGGAAGCAGTTGTTTAGGAGCTATTGCCGTTGATCCTAAGGATGATAACATATGGTACTTAGGCTCTGGTGTTTTTTGGGATGTAAAAGGCAACCATAGAAACCATGTCAAAAAGCATGGCAAGAATCCTAAGAATCCAGGCAAATTATGGAAGTCTACTGATCAAGGTACCACATGGACATTGCTTCATTCAACAGGTATTCATCCAAAAGCTGAGTTCGGTAAAATCTACATCCACCCAGAGGATTCATCCATGATCTTTATTGTGACTACCTATGGACTTTATAAAAGTATAGATGCAGGAGCAAATTTTACGAAAATAGAATCCATTGAATCTGGTAATGGTGAAGACTATGATTTAGTAAGAGATATGTCTTTTTATTACGATAAAACAACCCAGCAATATACCATCTATATTATCAACCAAGTGCGATATGAGGGAGATAACAACGGTAGTCTTATAGCTAAAGGCGGTATTTACAAAAGTACGGACTTAGGAGACAGTTGGACGAGTATAACAGGCGATTTAGCTATGGATATAGAGGCACTTCAACAATCGGTTTTGAAGACTTCAGCATCCAATTATGTTAAAAATTGGTACTACTTTTCCTTACGTAAATATTTAAATTTTAGCATTAGTGACCAGCAAGCAAGAACACAATACCCGAAGCTTCCAACAAATATCCTACAGAATTTTAACCGTATTGTGGTTGACCCTACCAATCCAGACAGAATTTTTGTTGCACACAATGCAAAGCATGATGCGTCATTTTTCGTTGGTGATGTATGGATGACAGAAGATGGTGGTGACACGTGGATTGTTGCTACAAGAACAGGAAAAGGCTGGGAGAGAGATGATGATTTCTGGACGAAAAGAAATCCAGATCAACCAACAAACGTGAATGTTGGGTATCATCATGTAGGAGATATGCATTATCCAGAAATCTATACTACCCAAGGTGCAAGAGATTTGGATATCAGTATTGATGGTGATATATATGTCATGTATCGCACATTTGTGAAATCAAATACTCAGGGTAAATCTTGGGAGCAAATAGACTCTTATGGTACACCAGCTGGTAACTGGGTCGGTCGAGGTGGTAGTAATGTGCCAGGACGCAATATTATAACGGATACGCGAGACCCTGAATTGGTTTATTTCGTATCCGGTGAAAATAGACTTTGGAAGAAAACACAGGATGGTGATAGCATCTATCCAGGTGCTGCAGCAGTGAAATACCTCCAAGGGGCAGCTGAATCACCTGGAACCTTAGCCATATCACCCGATAATATAAATGAATTATACACGATACCATTTAGACAACTCCATAGAGGGGAATTCATGAAATCAGTTGATGGAGGGGAATCATGGGAAACGATTTCGACACCAGTACCCAATTTACCTTATAATGGTATATATGTAGAATCCCTTATCATTAATCCAAATGATACAGATACCATGTATTTCTGTGCACCGGATGTTATAGTGAATGGACCTGCAGGTCATCCTTTTAAGGGTGATAATAAAGGGATTTATAAAACAACAGATAGGGGTTATACATGGAAGCGTGTAAACCATGGTCTGCCCTATGGTGAGAGTGTTAATGATTTAGAATTTGACCCAAAAGATTCTCGTATTCTATATGCTGGTGTGACAAGTGGAAGAAATCTTTCCATTAAGAATGCAAGCTTTGAATCTAAGTTTCTTGACTGGACGTTAACAGGCAATCAAGATGATATGAATCAGGCAATCATCGGTAAACGCGATACCCAAAATGCGGCCATCATTATTGGTAAGGGGGTTGGATTTGAACAAAAAATCACCGGTTTACAACCCAATACGCCATATTTCCTCTCCGCCTGTGTAAAAGCTGATGCTGGTGAAACTGGTCAGCTTATGGTGAAAGGATTAGATGGTACTGTTCTTGGGGAAACAGCTTGTGCCCATTCAGAGTATCTATCAGAAGGCGTTTCGTTTACAACACGAGCAGATGAAACAACTGTGACAATAGGTGGCTATAAAACTGAAGGTACTGGCAGGGTTTTTTATGACCGCTTTATACTGAGAACAAAGGGCGGGTTGTATAAAACAACCGATTCAGGTGCAAACTGGAATGTGGTTGCGTCATTCCCAGAAGAGGTTATCCAAGTCAATCAAATCAACATTGACCCTCATACGAACAGAATATATGTCGCAGGTGGGGAACGATACGAAGAAGCTTCAAGAGGAGGTATTTGGGTTAGTGATGATGATGGGGAAACTTGGGGAAAAATCTTCCACATGCCAAAAGTAGTCAATACAATCGTTTCACCATTAGACCCCAATCGAATCATGACCTTTGTTGCGGTAAGTGATGTAAGACCTCTTAATGTAAATTCAGGTATTTATCTATCTGAAGATGGCGGTAAGTCATGGATAAAAATCAATAAAGGATTAGGACTTTCTTCAAAAGTTATGGATATGGCTTTTGATTTGAAGAATCCAGATATTATATGGAGTACAACCAGCAGTGGAGGTTTTTATAAGGGTGTTATTGATAGATGAGATAAAGCTTTAGAAGTTCATTTTTAATAGAGCCTATTGATGATAGATGCCTTATGACGATCAAAAATAAGACGATTAATATTACCAAACGGTAATATAATCGTCTTTTTTTCTTATTCTTAATAGGAATGTTCTCAATGTAACAAATGAATAGAAGGGTTCACATTTGTGCAAGGTCCTAACGACAAATCGTTCTGTAGATGAGGTGTAGCCATATTCTCCTTAAACAGCCTAATTTATAAAGCATTTTCACCATAGAATCGCTTACGATAAGCACGAGGGGTGATATCTGCCAGCTTTTTAAATATTTTAGAAAAATAGCTAACAGAATCAAATCCCACACTGGAGCTTATTTCAGTGATGGAATGATCCGTTGTTTCAAGAAGCTGTTTGGCATATTGAATACGTAGATGATGCATATAATGAATGGGTGTTTGTCCCGTAATGTTTTTGAATAATCGATAGAAATAATCTTCATTAAATCCGAACAAGTCAGCAATGACAGGTACGCTCATGTCCTCTGTAAAATGATTTTTGAAATAGGTCAGAATAGCAATTTCGCGTCTTAGGAGATCCTTTTTTTTGCCTCTTTTTCCTTTGTTGAATAAATCATGTTGATACAAGATGGAAAGAAACTGAAAAAAGTAGCCTTGTATCAATAATTCTCTTCCAATAAAATGACGGTCGCTGCAGTTCAATAATTGTTGAACAATGTCTTGACATGCATGAATCCATGTGGGAGTTGCATCCTTGTTTTGACGTGATGTAAGGATGTTAGGTAAGAGTAAGGTGCCTCTTTTGAGAGGGGCTATGTATTTTTTATAAACAAAACTATCCATGCCCTGTCCTAAAACATCATAAGAGAAAACCACCAGATGCACCCGACTGTTTACATGATCACGGGTAATGCCATGATGAATTTGATTAGCATTAATCATGCAGATGTCACCCTTACACAAGGTATAAGGCTGTTTATCAATACGCATATCAATCATACCTTCTTCCACATAGATTAACTCAATATCCGGGTGCCAATGGCAGTAGAATAGATCCCGGTCAGGTTTTGAATACATGCTGCGTGATTTAATGGGGAAGGAAGGATTAAGGGTGATATGCTGTTGTTTGGGACGGGGTATCATATGGTAGACCTCCTTAAAGGTAACCTTTTACTGCATGACATATCAGATATCATATATTTAACCAAAAAGGTCGGAATCCTTATAATCAAACTCAATATCATTACAGTTTGAGCGCTATATGGATAGTATAATACAAATAACCAAAAATAACAATACAAAGGAAAGGACGACTTATGCGAGGTATAGATTTTAACAAGGATTGGAAATTTTATCTGGGTGAACCAGAAGGAGCACATTTGCTTGATACGCCTGACAGCAAGTGGAGAGATATAAGACTGCCCCATGATTGGAGTGTAGGGTTTTCCTTTGATCAAGAGCGAGGCGAGGCCTGTACAGGTTTCCTTACAGGTGGAATTGGTTGGTATCGAAAACGATTTGTCACAAAGAAAGAAATGGCAAATCAGAGGGTTATCCTAAACTTTGATGGTATGTACAATCGAGCCCATATTTATTGTAATGGAAAGCTGGTTACTTTTCATCCCTACGGCTATTCTCCGGTATTAGTGGATGTAACAGATTACTTAAATCCCGTGGGAAATGAAAATATTCTGGCTGTTAACATTGATCATTCCAGATATGCAGATAGCCGCTGGTATACAGGTTCGGGTATCTATCGAAAAGTGACGCTACATATATTACCTCCTATACACATACCTGTATGGGGCATGTCTGCTTTTACAGAACGTTTAGACGGTGATAGGGCTTATATGAAAGGGCAAACGACCCTATGCAATACACGTGGTGTTGCAGAAAGCCTTTTACTAAAGATAGCTGTCACCGATGACACACAACATAGGATTGTTGAGCAGGAATACAACGTGCATCTCTTAAAAGATGAAACCAAGGAAATCCCTTTTGAATTCGAGATCGACAACCCAAACCTATGGGATGTATACCAAGGTAATACATATAACCTATCTGCAACATTAATGATAAACGGGCAGGTGGTGCAAGAGAAAAGTGAAAGATTTGGCGTGCGTATGATTCATTTTAGTCCTGATAAGGGCTTTTTCCTCAATGGAAAAAACACCTTGATTAAGGGGGTATGCTTACACCATGATGCAGGATGTGTTGGAGCAGCTGTTCCAAAAGATGTATGGCGGCGGCGACTGAAAATGCTTCAGTCTTGTGGGTGCAATGCCATCCGTACAGCACATAATCCCATGTCAGAAGATTTCCTTGATTTATGTGATGACATGGGTTTTTTAGTTCAAGAAGAGTTTTTTGACGAGTGGGATAACCCAAAAGATAAGCGACGCAATAACCATGAACGGACAGTGGATTATATCACACGGGGGTATACAGAGTTTTTTAAAGCTTATGCAAAAAGTGATTTGCAAAACACCGTGAAAAGGGATATCAATCATCCGTGTATTATACAATGGAGCATTGGTAATGAGATTGAATGGACTTATCCAAAATACAATCACGCTACTGGTTTTTTCGGTGATGATGGCAACAGGTATCGTTTTTGGAAGACAGCACCTCATAAGAAAGAGGTCATTCGGGAAAAGGTTTCAAAGATTCCAGAAGAACAGGATGACGTTGGTAAGACAGCTGCAAAATTAGCCCAATGGACAAAAGACATGGATACCACCAGACCCGTCATTGCCAACTGTATTTTACCCAGCGTCAGTTATGAAAACGGTTATATTGATGCTCTGGATATGGTGGGTTATAGTTATCGCCGTGTCATGTATGATGACTGCCACGAAAACTACCCCAGCAAGCCTATAATGGGAACAGAGAATAAAGGACAGTGGCATGAATGGAAAGCGGTATTGGATAAACCCTTTATCAGCGGGGTCTTTTTATGGACGGGTATTGATCATATGGGCGAGGCTTGGGTTGAAAAACCATGGCCTAGAAAAGGCTCCAACCTAGGCTTATTGGATTTAGCAGGATTTCCAAAGCCCCCTTACCACATGTTTAAAAGTCTATGGACAGATGCACCCCATATAAAAATGTTCACCGTACCCCTTGAGCAGTCATTGTATCAACTGGATGATAAAGGACATCTAGCCTATAAACCAGGTGAGAGCTGGGAGAGACGATCTTGGGCTTGGCAGGAGGTTAACGACTATTGGAAGTATCAAGAGGATGAACCTGTAATCGTGGAAATCTATTCAAACTGTCATGAAGTAGAGCTTTTCTTGAATGGTGAATCATTAGGCGTTAAATATTTGAAAGATGTTGAGGATCGGATCTTCAAGTGGCTGGTACCTTATGCACATGGAAAACTGGTAGCAAAAGGCAAAACAGGGCAAGAGGTCACCGAAACGTACTTAGAAACAACAGGTCCCATCAAAGCCATTCTCCTAGAGACCGATCGGCAAAATATAAGTTGTGGTGCGGATGATGTTGCGCATATTACCCTTCAATTAATGGATGAAAAAGGTAATTCTGTTCGTGACCTCCATACACAAGTAACGTTTACATGTACGGGACCAGGCATCCTATTAGGGATCGATAATGGGCATCCAGATAATGTGTCTGATTTCCAAAGTGACACCATCGTAACCAGCGAAGGAAGATGTTTGTTAATTGTTCAAGGCAGTAATCCAGGAGAAATTAAGGTTCAGGCATTTGCTGAAACATTAGGTATAGCATCCAATACAGTAAGCATGATATGCCATAAAGAAACGGTATAAAAGCTTAGAAATAAGGCATAAAAATCATAAACATGTACCCTCTAACACAATAGGATTTGCATATAAGCTTAGACCCATGATGAATAGTCAAGAGACAAATATTGATAAAGACCAGAGAGGAATGAGAGATGAAGATCATGAGAACAGATTTGCAACATGCTCATTTACGTCAAGAGGAACAAAGGTTAAGAAGTAAATTTGTAAGACATGTTAAACGCCAGTATCAATTGTATTTGATGATTTTACCAGCCATTGTATATTTCATTATCTTTCACTATGCACCCATGTATGGTATTCAATTAGCTTTTAAGGATTTCAATCCGAAACTAGGTATTACAGGTAGTCCATGGGAAGGATTTCGACATTTTGAGAAGTTTTTTAACTCTTATCAGTTCTTTCGTTTATTAAGAAATACCATAGGGCTTAGTTTGTATCAGCTGTTAGCAGGTTTTCCTATTCCCATAATCATGGCACTGTTTTTGAACCAAGTGAAGCATCAGCGGTTTAAGAAATTAGTGCAGACGGTGACGTACATTCCACATTTTATTTCCATTGTGGTGCTGGTGGGAATGATTCATGTTTTTTTATCCCCAAGTACCGGACTTATTAATAATGTGATTCGAGGCTTTGGTTATAAGCCTGTTTATTTTTTAGGTATGCCTCAGTACTTTAAAAGTATCTTTGTCTTTTCAGGGATTTGGCAGAATGCAGGGTGGGGTACCATTATCTATTTAGCAGCTCTAGCTGGTGTCAACCCTGAGTTATATGAGGCAGCAAGAGTGGATGGTGCTTCCAAGTTAAAAATCATAAGACATGTGGATTTTCCCAGTATTATGCCTACCATTGTTATTCTCTTTATTATGAATGTTGGACGCATCATGAACGTCAGTTTTCAAAAAGCCCTGTTGCTGCAAAATGATTTGAACGCAGAGGCTTCTGAGATTATTCAGACCTATATGTACAAAACGGGGATTTTACAAATGGAATTCGAGTATTCCACAGCAATTAGTCTCTTTAATACCATCATTAATGTCATACTGCTAATTCTTGCCAATCAAGTATCAAAAAAATTATCAGAAAATAGTTTGTGGTAGGAGGAAGATAATGAAAAGAAGGTTAATCGATGAAGATAAGATCTTTGATGCAGTAAAAATCATCACCTTAACATTAGCACTATTATTGGTGTTGTATCCGTTGTATTTCATTGTCATTGCTTCAATATCCGATGCAGCAGCGGTTAATACAGGGAAAGTCTGGTTGCTCCCTAAAGGGATTAATTTTGAAGGTTACCGCCGTATCATACAGGATGAAATGATTTGGGTGGGGTATCGAAATACAATGATCTATACAGTAGTTGGCACAGCTTTGAATCTCGTTTTAACCCTATTGTTAGCTTATCCCTTATCAAGAGATGATTTTAAAGCTGGAAAGTATGTGATGATTTTTCTTCTCATTACCATGTACTTTCATGGGGGATTAATTCCAAAATATTTAATCATTAAACAATTAAATCTCATTGATCATTGGCTGGTTATGGTACTGGTCAATGCCATCAACGTGTTTAATGTTATTATTGCCAGAACATTTTTACGGAGCAATATTCCAAAATCATTATACGAAGCAGCCATTATTGATGGGTGTACACATGCCAAATTCCTAGTGCGGGTTGTGATACCGTTATCAAAGCCTATATTAGCCGTATTGCTTCTCTATTACGGCGTGGCCCATTGGAATGAATTTTTTACAGCATTAATGTACATCACTAAGGAGCGTTTATATCCTTTACAGCTGGTCCTTAGGACAATTCTTATAGAAAATCAGATGCAGGATGCCATGATGGATGATGTCAGTGCATTAAATCAAAAAGATGTTGGGGAGCTTATTAAATACGGCATTATCATCGTATCCAGTTTACCTGTTCTCATTATTTATCCATTTTTACAAAAGTATTTTGTGCAAGGTGTGATGATTGGGTCCGTAAAAGGTTAGGATGACATAACAAAAAAAGGAGAAGGATTATGAAAAAAATAGTAACCATGGGTTTTGTGATTGTTATCGTTCTCATGACAGCTTTAGCTGGTTGTGGGAAGAAGGATGTAAAGGAAACAACTTCAGATCAAACAAAGGAAAAAGAAGTGACAAGTGACATAAAAGATAAGGATGTTGACAAGGATCCATTAGCTAACATTAATGCAGCAGGACTACCCATTGTCAATGAGCCTGTTACCCTAAAAGTAGCAGCAAAGAAAAGAGAAACCGTCAAAAAACCATTTAAAGATCTGGCCGTATTACAAGAAATTGAAGCGGCAACCAATGTACATATTGAATGGGATGTAGCGCCCATTAATGGTTGGCAGGAAAAGAAAAATTTAATGCTTGCCAGTGGTGATTGGCCCGATGTGTTCTGGGGGAACTACATCATCGAAAACAATGAGGTCATTAAGTTTGCTGCAGATGGCATATTCATACCCCTAGAGGACTTAATCGACCAACATGCTCCAAACATTAAAAAAATCTTAGATGAGACACCAGGGCTGCGTGATTACATAACGGCACCAGATGGGCACATATATGCCCTGCCCTCTATAAATGAAACAGCAAGTTCAGCTGTAAGTGCACAGTTTATTAATCAAGCATGGTTAGATGAAGTGGGCATGGATATACCAACAACCACCGATGAACTTTATGACGTGCTAAAAGCGTTTAAAGGTATTTGCAGCAATGAACAAACACCATTCACCTTCCGATTTGACAACAATATTTTAGGTCTTAATGGGATGTTTGGGTCCTTTGGTTTAGTGGATAACAAGACCAAATTTACGGTTGTGGAAGATAAAGTATTATTTACACCAATGGAAGAAGCCTATAAGGAAGCCGTTCAATATTTTCATAAATTATTTAGTGAAGGTTTAATGGATGTGGAGTCCTTTTCACAGAATATGCCTATATTTAAAGCCAAAGTATCCAATAAAAATGTAGGTGTTACCAACATGTGGTCCCTTAATTGGTTGTTTGGCGATCAGCATGAAGATGCCGGTTATGTATTTATGCCGCCTTTAAAGGGACCAAAAGGGCATCAAGGTTACATGTATAAGAATGCATCATTCTTATCAGGAAAAGGTTCCTTTTTAATAACAGAGACGTGTGAAAACCCTGTGGTAGCTATTAAATGGGCGGATTATATGGCACAGCAAGAGGTAAGCTTCAAACTTCTGGAAGGCTTAATCTATGAGAAGGATGATCAAGGCATCTATCAGCCAATACCCATTCCAGAAGGAATAAGTAATGATGAATTTAGGCATGCAGAAACACCTGGAGCCAACAGTTTTCACATGTTAACCAATGCCTTTTATGAGAATGTCAATGTTTCCAAAGGTATTCTAGAAAAAAGGGGCTATGATAAAATCTACGAACAATACAAGACCAATACATTTTTACCACCCTTCTACTTAAGCCCAGAAGATTCATCCAGAATTGCAGAGTTAAAAGGTGATATCTTGTCCTTTGTTAATGAAAAAACGTCTCATTGGATGCTTGAAGGGGGTATTGAAAAAGAATGGGACAGCTATATCAAGCAACTCAAAAAAATGAAGATAGAAGAGATGCTTAACATCTATCAAAACCGTTATAACGATTTTATCAGTGAATAGACTGTTTAAGTGGTAGAGCAATGTTATACCTATCGACGTAAAATACTGCTTGCATGATATGGTACGGACAGCTAGATGAAAGGATGAATAAACCATGAAAACAATAAAAAAATATCAGCCGCCTAATCTCGGTGAGTCAAAGCTTACTTCAGGATTTTGGTTCGAGCGGACAGAAAATTATATGCACATTATTCAGAGCATGGAAAACACGTTGTTAGACGATAAAAATGCTGCCCGATTAATTAATTTTGCCATAGCAGCAGGTGAAGCAAAAGGGGCATTTTATCGTAATGATTGGTCAGACGGTGACTGCTATAAGTTCATTGAAGGTTGTGCCAATCAGTATGCAGTGACAGGGGATCAAAGGATTACAGACTTAATGGAGCCATACATACCATGGATTGAAAAAGCGCAAGAACATGATGGTTATATCAATACACAGATAACTTTGACCCATATAAAAAGATGGGAAGACCCTAAGCATCATGAACTCTATAATCTTGGACATTTGTTTACAGCAGGAGTGACCTATTATGAGGCTACAGGCGATAAGCGACTCCTTGACGTTGCCATAAAAGCAGCAGACAATCTGTGCACTGTTTTCTTACCCATTAATGAAGAACTGGCTGACTTTGGTTTTAATCCAAGTCAAATCATGGGGCTTATGGATTTATATGATGTCACAGGGAATGAGGACTATCTCACATTAGCAGATACATTTATCACCATGCGGGGTATGAAACCAACAAAAGGCGATTTTAATCAGAATCGGGTGCCTCTTAGAAAGGAATCCAAACCTGTGGGTCATGCGGTTATGGCAGCATATCTTTATGCTGGTGCTGCTGATGTCTATGGTTATACACAAGATAAGACCTTATTCACATCACTAGAAAGAATATGGCAGGATATGATTAATAAACGCATTTATATCACAGGTGGTGTATGCCCACTTTATTCAGGTATCTCTGAACGTGGTGACAATGTTCATGAAGCTTTTGGGGATGAGTACGACTTGCCACATCGTATTGCCTACAACGAAACGTGTGCCAATATTGGTATAGCCATGTGGGCCAGAAGGATGTATAACCTGACAGGTGAAGCCACCTATGGGGACTGGATGGAAAACATTTTGTATAACGCAGGCATCTCGGGGGCAAGTCTTGACATGACAAGTTACTTTTACGCTAACCCGTTAGCCCATCGAGCAAAAGAGCACATTAAGCCAACTTTCAATCAATATGCACATGTGCCCAATAAACGATTCAAGACATTTACCTGCTGGTGTTGTCCACCTCAATTATGGCGTACATTTTCTGGTATGCCAAGGTGGGTATATGCTGTCTCTGATAAAGGGGTGTCCATTAATTTATTTACAGGCTGTGAATTGGATACCAAGCTGCGCAATGGTGAACCTGTTAAAGTAGTCATGGAGACTAATTATCCATGGGATAAAGAAGTGGTCATCATGATTGAACAAGCCCCAACAGATGGGATGACCCTTCAATACCTCATTCCCAGTTGGTGTTCCAAGGCTAAGGTTAATGGTCATGCTAAGGACCCTGGCGTTTATGAGGCCGTGGTAAAAACAGGAGACAAGATAACCCTTCAATTACCTATGGAAGCAGTCTTCTATGAAGCCAACCCCATGGTTGAACAAGCAAACGGTATGGTGGCAGTTAAACGAGGTCCCGTGGTATATTGTCTTGAAGGGCATGATATTGAAGGTGCATATGCCATGGATGAACTTGCCCTATCTGTTGAGGAAGGCATGGAAGAAGTCGTTATTGATGAGTTACCTTATGAGATGATTGGTTTAAAAACCCATATGTACTATAAACCAAAAGGCCAAGGGTTATACCATCCAAGAACACCTGTTGAAGATAAGAAGGTTCCCGTTCGTCTCATTCCTTATTTTGCATGGGCAAACCGATCAGAAGAAGATATGAGTGTTTGGCTGAATAGGGCTTAACCCATGGAGCATTAAGATAAACTGATGACAGACATCAACGTTGAACATTGTGATGGACCCAAATAAATATCTTGTGATGTTATGAAAACTAGATTTTATGAGAGGAGTCTGACAAATGTTAGATGTTAAAAAGAAAAATCATGTGATTCATTTTGCTTCAAAAATACTAGGCATGGCGTTACTCCTGACCCTGTTAAATGTTCATCCTGTCTATGGAGAAGTAGTGGCGAAGAACCAAGGTGTATACCTTCAAGAGGGCACCCAAGAAAAAGGTCAATCAACTACCAAGCATACCCCTGTAGAAAATCGGTCAAGGGTCAAGGGGTTTCAGACAGGTCATCATATTCTATTGGTAAAGCCTGCAACCATTGACAATCATGGTCGTGCACTTATCGCAGCATCTTATGATGGCAAAATTCTCAGTTATTCGGAAGAAGGCCGTATGAAGTGGCGGGCTAACACCGGTGGTCATATACCATTTGACATGGCAGTTGATGATTTAGACGGTGATGGCTACGATGAAACCATGGTAGCATCCAGTGATGGCAGCCTTTATGTGTTGAACCATGAAGGTCATAGTCTATGGACTTTTGAAACAAAAGCCCCTTTATACAATGTAGCCACATTAAATGGCAGTGATGGCAAGAAATACATTGTTATAGGCGGGGTAGATAAGACCCTTTACAAGTTGTCCAAGGATGGTCAAGTCATCAGTACTTCATCTATCCTATCAGGTGTAGCAACGGAGCGTCAAGAAACGGTGATACGTCATATCAAGGCAGCTGATCTATTTGGGAATGGAAAAGAATATTTAGTCGTTGTGAGTGTCATTCGAGATAACAGCAACGGCTCCTTGTCCTTAATTGACCCAGATGATATGGATAACCCTCTATGGACCGTTGACTTTGGACCCAATATAAAAACCAGGTACAAGTATATTGGTGAGATGCTCATTCAAGATTTAGATAAAGACGGTAAAAGTGAAATTTTATTACCTTGTGGTAAAACCGCAGTTGGAGACGTGATTGTCTTTAACTGTCACGGGGAGTATGTGAAGACATTTGATAACCCCTCAAAAGAAAGAGGAAAAGATTATCGGATGAACTTTCTGTCCTATGTGAACATACCCTCACAGTCAGAGGAATATATTTTAGGATTCTTTCAAAATAAGATCATTGTTCACGATTTAGAAGGACAAGAGCAAGGCATCTACACATCAAAGCATGCCTTTGCAAGCGGTACATTGGACCCTGTTACCAATACCTACTACATAGCAAGCGATGTATCAGGTGGCGATGCCATATATGCTTTGAAGTTAGATACAGCAGATTGGGGAGAGGCTTTTGAAAATATAGAACAGGTAGGTCGAATCATTGAGATTCGCCAGAACATACAAGTCATTAACCAACAATTAGACAACTTCGTCATGCCTGCTTATCAAGATGCCATATCTAAAGGGAATGTGGTTGTAAGAGGTTCCTTTGCTCCAGCATCCTATGAGGCAGTTACCAACGGTTCCACATCCTTTTCAGCTTATGCTGTTTGGTCAGAAAAATACCCAGATGATGTGGACACCTTCTACTTAGAACACAAAGATAAGAGAAGAAAATACGACATGACAGCCGAAGAAATCATTGCCGCCGCAGCAGCATTTGAAGCCAATGGACAGGATTTTTCCATATGGGCAGGACATGGTAAAGACCCTTACATGCAGGTGTCTACATATGAAGGTATATTAAAGGCTGCGCCGAATCATTGTAAACTGCTTATTTTTTCTGAGATGGAAACCATGGATGAAGATACGGCATATTTTATTAACCACATACTGGTACCACTAGCAGATGCCTGCAAAGAACAGGGCAACACGAAGATTTTAATGCGTAATAAATATATATTTTGGGCAGGCCAATATTATTTAGATTTTGGAAAAGCCTTATTTAATGATAAGTACAAGGATGTGATTGTGCCTTCAACGGAGGATACCAATTGCCGTTCTCAGGAAGTGAATTTTGCTGGAAGATTAGGACTATGGTTAACGGGACAAGTAAATGAATTGGGCGGTCGATTAATAGAGGATAACAATACCTTTGTTAGGCAGTTTGAATGGTCAGCTCAAATGACCAAGACGGCATTTATTAGAAACATGGTCCATAACCTGTCTTATGGAGCCAAGTATTTTCATAACTCCAATCCTTCTATACCAGAAGAAGATCAGTTAGCAGTGGTTTATAAACTGGTGGATAAAGGAGCACTGGTTGTTCCTGATAGAGAAGACGTGTTGTCCATACCCAGTGTGGCGTTAGGTATGAGGACACCTCACGAAGATTACATCAAACACGGTACCAACGGTCATTATTTAAATGCTTTTAATGGAAAAGATAACGATTCTTATGTCTTTGACCACCTGGATTGTTATTGGGGAGGATATCCCATTGCGGATTATGATTTCTCAAACTATGGCTATGGTGTAAAAAGCAGAACGGTTAACTTTTTACCCACTACCCCTTATGGCATGATTCCCATCATACCAGATGATTATGATATTGAAGGTACTAGATTTACACATAAGATTTCCACAGATGGAAAGTACTTTTATGATGAAAGTGGTAACAGGCATACAGCAGAAGCCTATAAAAGTACGGTCCAAAACCTGTTGCGAAAATCTAGAAGAAAGATGCCTGTCGTTGTAAGTGGTCAAGTGGCGTGGAATGTTATCCGTATCGATGACCAACATGTCAGAGTTATCTTGATGGATTCTGGTTATGCAGACCCTAAGAAACGTCAAGCCCGTGTCCGATTACAAACCATTGAAGGAATAACCTGTCAAGATATTTTGAGCGGTGAAACCCTGCCCATTGAAGACAATCAAATCCATGTGACGGTACCAGCTGGTGTATTTCGAATACTTGATATCACCCATGGTCATAAGAAAAGTGATACAATAAACCAAAAAGTAAGCATGAAGGTAAGTCATTCAGGACCGATAAAGGCAAGTCATACAGAAAGCGTTAAAACAAGTCATAGCGAACACAATGCCACACAAGCATTTGAAACAGGACATACCATGTACCATGTGAAACCTGTAACCTTAAAAGGCGGTATCCATACCTCCCATGCACAATTACCAGACAATGCAGGACGTGCAATCGTGGGGGCAGCTTATGACGGTACGGTAGCTGCGTATACGGCTAACGGCATTAAGCTATGGGAAAACAAGGATAATAAAAGTTTTCCCTATGATGTAACCGTTGGGGATATTGACTTAGATGGATTGGATGAAGTGTGCATGGCATCTTCTGACGGGTGTTTGTATACCATCGATGATAATGGTGAAACTTTGTTTATATTCGATCCTAAGGCCAATCAATATGCAGATTTTTGGACCGTGGCAGGGATGCCCAGACCCAAAACAGCACCACCACTTTATACCGTGTGCATAACGACCCATGATGGAGAACCCTTCATCTACACAGGAGGTATAAGCCGGATTATATACAAGCTTAATGGACAAGGAGACTTGTTACCTGATTATGCTGAGGGAACCAATGTTATTCGGGAATTAAAAGCAGGTGATACCGATGGAGATGGGACCCATAACATTGTTGCACTAGCCACTTATCGCGCCAATAACACGGATTATCTACAGCTTTACAATGGCAGTGATCTATCCATGAGATGGTCTGTATTCATGCAAAAAGGTGTATCACAAAAGTTTATTGGCAGATTTCTTTTAGAAGATATTGATGATGATCACCAAGTAGAAATCTTACTTAACCCCAATAAAGTCCTAAAGAAGCAAGGATTCGATGAAAGTGTAGGGAAAATAAGAGTATATGAGCCAGATGGTACATTATCTGAGAAGCGATATGATCATACGACCACCATGAGAGGTCGGGATTACAAAATGAACTTTCTTACCAAGGTAGTGGATCCAATAACCAATGACACATATATTGTGGGGTTTTTGTTACATCAGATTGTTGTGCATAAAGTAGACGGTACATTAATCGGTGTGTATAATGCCCCCATGGCATACACCAATGCAGCTTACGATGCCATAACCCATCAATTCATCATAGGTAGTGAAACATCTGGTGGCGATGCCATTTATGTCCTTGATTGTAAAAATGGTATCAACAGCTTGATTGAACAGTTCCAAGAGATTCAATCCATCGGCAGAAGCTCACAGATACAGCAAAACATACAGCGTATTAACAATCAAGTGAACCGTTTTGTCAAGCCATCTTATCAACAAGCATCTTCTTCGGGTATTTCGTTAACCCAAAGTGTCTTTGCTCCAGAAGTAATGGATGCAGTTCAAAATGGCTCCATTGATTTCGCTACATTGGAGTGGCGTTGGTCTGAAGATTTTGATCGAACTGTCTTGTCAGATTTTTGGGCTAATAAAAGAGATAATCGAAGAAAATACGATATGACAGCTGAAGAAATCATCCAACAGGCTAGGGCTTATGAAGCAAGAGGCGAAGACTTCACCGTATGGGCTGGACATGGGCAAGATCCCTTTTATATGCAGTTATCCACCTTAAAAGGTATCATGGATGCGGCACCTAATCATTGTAAAATGTTTATTTACCCAGAGATAGGTTTGTTTGAGGATGAGAACACAACGTATGCCATTGAACATCTATTTATACCCTTAGCCGATTATTGTCAAGCAAAGGGCAGTCAAACAAAAATCTGTTTCCGAAACAAATTTGCCTTTTGGGCATCGGATTGTTACATTGAAAGATGGCGGCCGCTTTTTAATGGAAAGTATAAAGATGTGATTATTCCATCCATGGAGGAAACGACCTGCCGTACCCAGGAGATGAGTTTAGCTGGTAGAGTGGGGTTATGGTTGACGGATCGGGTGGAAGATTGGAGTGGCAGAACGGTAGAAGATAATGCTGTTCACAACAGACAATTTCATTGGGCAACACAAGTTCAAAAAAATGCTTGGATACGCAACATGGTGTACAATTTTTCATTGGGGTCAACCTACATGAATCCAAAAGGAGAACCAGAAGGTGACCCATGTGCAATGGTCTATAAGATGATAGATAAGGGCTTGTTGCTTGTACCGGAAAAAGAGGACATACTATCCATAACCGATGTGGCTTTAGCCATGCGGGAACCTGACCCAACATTTTTTGAACACAGTGTAACCCATGCAAAGATTAATACCTATGACTCACAGAAAGTTGATAAAATGGTGTTTGACCGTTTGGATTCCTATTGGTCAGGAGCACCTGTAGAAAGCCATGATTTTTCTTCGTACGGCTATGGGATTCGTGAAAGAGCACTGAATTTTATGCCTACCACACCTTATGGATTCATGCCCATTATTCCTGATGATTTTGATATAACCAATAGTCGTTTTAAGGACAAAATAACCACCGATGGAAAATATTTTTACGATGAAAATGGGCAGGCATATAAGGCGAATGTTTATAAAAGGCAAGTGGTTTCAAAATTGAAAGAAGCCAGGAAAAAACTACCCTTTTATGTTGAAGGTGATGTGGCTTGGAATGTTGTTCAAGTGGATGAGACACATGCTAGAATCTATCTTATTGATTCGGGTTACCTAAATCCCTCAAGAAAAAAAGCCACAGTGGTTGTAAACAGTGTAGAAGCTCTAGGTTGTCAAGATATGTTAAATGGACAAAACCTTGCTATTGAGAATAACCGTATTCACGTCACAGTACCAGCAGGCGTATTTCGCATTATAGATGTAACGTATGAACCATAAGATTAACCTATCGGACCATATTATAAAAGGATAGAATAAGAAGTGAGTTCTCAAAAAAGTCATAAGAGAATTCACTTTTTATGGGTAACAATAAAGAAGATAGTAGACATAATAAGCAAGAGTAGGATTGGAGCGATGAACTTGAGAAAAAATATATTGTTTTTATTAGTGGACCAATGGCCTTCAGATGCATTTAGTCATAGGGGTGCAGCCATCAAAACACCCAACATGGACCGTCTGACTAGTGAAAGTACAAATTTTATTAATGCATTTACCACATGCCCATTGTGTTCACCAGCAAGAAGTGTTTTATTGACAGGACGATGGAATACCCAGACTGGACTAGAGGATAACATGGGCGTCGGTTATTCCACACAAGAGCCTTTAAAACAAACAGAAGAAACTTGGGTTGATGGGGCTGTTGCAGCAGGCTATCATGTGGGGTATTACGGCAAATGGCATCTGGGACCTAATGGACCCATCATAAGAGGAGCAAAAAAACATTTTGATGACATTGAGCCTCATTCAAAACCTTATATGGTTGGTAAGAGTGATTATAATTATGAAGCATGTAAAATGAATTATAAAAAAAGAGCAGATGCATTATTAAAAAGTAACCATCACTTTTATGGGGATACGCGTATGTCCATAGAAGAAACATTGCCCTATAAGATAGCTGAAAAAGGATGTGCATTCATAAGAGAATACGCACAAGGTGATAAAGAGCAACCCTTTATGTTAACCGTATCGGTGAATGACCCTCATTTTCCACATTATCTACCCAAAGAATTCATTGATAAAATAAAAGAATTTCCTGTCACTCTACCCGAAAACCTTAGGGATGATTTTCAAGATAAACCTTGGTTCCATAACGTCCCTTGGTGGCCCAGCATGGATACTTCAACATTAACCCAAGAGGATTGGCTGGAAGTCATTCGTTATGCAGGCATGCATCGCATGTTAGTGGACCAAGCGTTAGGTAGAGTACTTAATACACTGGATGAAACAGGGCTTTCTGATGAGACCATTGTTATCTTTACATCTGACCATGGTGATATGTGTGGTGCTCATAACCGCTTTGATAAAGGGCCTTATTATTATGATGAAGTCTTTCGAGTACCCTTAATGATAAAAATGCCTCAGGAGAAACCTGCCATACAAAAAGGATATGTGTCCTTAATTGATCTGGGGAAAACCCTGTTTGATATGATGAATCATGAGACGAAAAAGCCCATGTTTGGCAGGAATATCATGTCTCTCATTGGAAAGGAAGAACCGCCTCATGATTGGCAGAATATGGTTTATGGCATGTATGAAAAATATAACGGTATGCGTTTTATCATTCGGGCCATTAGAAGTGAACGCTTTAAATATGTCTATAACCCTCAAGATAAAGATGAATTTTATGATTTGGATATGGACCCTTATGAACTCCACAACAAAGCAACAGATGAAGCCTACACAGAAGAAAAAACATACCTGCAAAGACAGTTAATAGACTGGATGAAAGCCATAGATGATCCTATGTTACAGGAGACATTGCTATCAATACCCCAAGCAGGATGGATTGACGTACTGGAGAAACCAGGACCTTAATTATTGTTGACAATAGACAATTGACAATATATACTGTTGTTATAAAATATGAATTAAGGTGGCATGTTGATGGATATTTATAAAGATAGCAGTAAACCCGTAAATGAAAGAGTAAATGATTTATTGTCAAAAATGACCATAAAAGAGAAAATTGGACAACTTAATCAAAAGATGCTTGGGTGGAATGCATACAAACGCGAACAAGATAACATTATCCTCACCCAAGCATTTCATAAGGAAGTTGCTTTTGGTGATGGACTAGGGGCAATATATGGTCTATTTCGTGCTGATGGGTGGAATAGCCATATTACCATGGGTATATCGCCAAAAGATAGTGTACGGGTTGCTAATGAAATCCAACAATATGTCATTGAACATACACGATTAGGCATCCCTGTTCTTTTATCAGAAGAATGTCCACATGGGCATGAAGCTTTAGAAGCCACTACATTTCCAACAAACATCGGGATAGGTTCATCATGGAATCCTGATTTATATGAACAAGTATGTGGTGTGATGGCAAAGGAGATGCGAGCCAGAGGAGGACATCTGGGTTTAATCTCAACACTGGACATTGCAACAGACCCCAGATGGGGTCGTACAGAAGAGTGTTATGGTGAAGACCCTTATTTGGCCAGTTGCTTCTGTGAAAGTGCTGTAAAAGGACTCCAGGGCACTGAAAGTGATGGGTTAAGAAATCATGATAAAGTGATCGCTGTTGTCAAACATTTTTGTGCACAAGGTGCTACCATTGGAGGGCACAACGGTAAATCCACCAACATTGGTCAACGGGAGTTACATGAAATACATCTGCTAGGTATGCAAAAAGCAGCAAAGGCTGGAGCACTAGGATGCATGGCTGCTTACAATGATATTGATGGGGTGCCCTGTCATATTAATAAACACCTGCTGACGACTATTCTTCGAGAGTCCATGGGATTTGAAGGTTTTGTCATGTCCGATGGTTTGGGCGTTGATAGGCTCTTAACCATTACAGGGGATTATGAACAATCAGGTGCTTATGCATTAAAAGCTGGTGTAGACCTTAATCTATGGAATGAATCCTTTCTTGTACTTGAGTCTGCCATCCATAGTGGCCATTTGACAGAAAAGGATTTAGATGTGGCAGTTGCTCGCATACTGGCAGTAAAATTCAAGTTAGGCTTATTTGAAAAACCCTATATGGATGAACACCTTGTGGATGCTGTGATCGGTTCAGAAGCATCCAAAGACATGGCACTAAGTATAGCAAGAGAAGTACCTGTATTGCTAAAAAATGATCACATACTGCCTTTTGATGAGCATATCAAGCAGATTGCTGTAATCGGTCCCAACAGCCATCATGTCTATAATAGCTTAGGCGATTATACCCAGTGGCAAGAAGAGGGAAAAGTCACTACAATATTAGAGGGTATAATCACCCATGCACCAAAAGATGTATCCGTTAAGTATGCCCATGGTTGTTCTGTTCGTGGGATGGATAAAAGTGAATTTGATGCAGCAATCCAGGTGGCAAAAAATGCCGATGTCATTGTTTTAGTTCTTGGTGGCAGCAGTACGAGAGAAGCCAACATGACCTTTGAAGATAATGGAGCATTATTTATGGATGCATTTACCACAGAGATTGATTGTGGGGAAGCGGTGGATTTGGCAGATTTATCATTAGGCGGTGTCCAACAAGACCTTGCCATAGCATTAAAGGTCCTTCATAAACCATTGGTTACCATATTGATACAAGGACGCCCCCATGCCATTCCTTGGTTTGCACAGCATTCAGATGCGATTTTGTGCGGTTGGTATCCGGGTGAAAAAGGCGGCGAAGCCATTGGTGAGATGCTTTTTGGCAAGGTTGTGCCAAGTGGAAAATTATCCATCAGTATGCCCGTATCATCGGCTCAATTACCTGTTTATTATAATCGCAAAGATGAAACCCCTTATGTGGATCTGCAAGCTAAGCCTTTATATCCATTTGGTTATGGACTCAGTTATACACGTTTTGTCTATCAGCATTTTTCGCTCAATCACAAGTCTTTATCACAGCATGCCTTAGAACAAGGCGAAAGATTTAACCTAAGTTTTCACATAAGGAATGATGGTGACTATGATGCTAAGGAGATTGCTCAGCTCTATATATACGATATGGAATCCTGTATTACAAGGCGAATTAAGGAATTAAGAGATTTTAAGAAGATACATATTCCTCAAAACACATCTGTTCAAGTAACGTTGAGTGTGGGCATAGAAGAATTGTCTATTTACAATTATGACATGGATTTTGTCTTAGAACCGGGTCAGGTGAAATTAATGGTTGGTTGTAACAGTGACTGTATGTATCATGAGGAAATCGTAACGATTTGTTAACACATTAGAAAGTATATATAACTGTTATAAGGAAAGAGGCTGTTAGAAATGTAAAATTTCATAGTCTCTTTTTTCATGTCTTTTTCATTAGGATAACCTTGGAACAGAGTACCATCATACATCACTGTTAGACCATGTGGGTAGATTTTTAATAACGGACCTCTTATGGTCGATTATGTCCCTTTCATGGATATATCGTTACATGTATCCATTACTTTGATATACTTTCTTTAACGTTTTAAATGGATTAAGAAAGGATACAATGATGAACGATAAAATGATAAACAACATTAAAACCATCTTATTACTTTTGTTATCATCACTCTTACTCATTCTTAGTAATGGTCACTATATTCAAGCTTATGCGGCTTGGCTATTTCCTCTAGGATTTTTAATGGCTACGCATCCCATAGGGCTCAAAAAAAGTGTACTTGTATTATGCATCATTTGTGGTGTTGCATTTCAAATTTCTTTTTTATATTTTTCGTCTCGCTCCCCTGGAAACTTTATGTTCTACATACCTTTTTTTATGGGGCTTGTGATGGTCATACCTTTTTGGGCTCAAAAACTTGCCTTTCATAAGAGTAAACACTTTATAGCAACACTGATATTTCCTGCCTCTTTAGCTCTATATGAGTTCGCCATCTCATACCTTAGCCCAAATGGCACATTCGGTATTCTTGGTTACTCTCAGCACGATTTTCTGCCCATGATACAATGGGTATCGGTGATTGGTGTTGTTGGCATCACATTCGTTGTAACTTGGACATCAACAGTTGTTTACTGGGTCATTTTCATTAATCATGAAAAGAAGGGAAGGCGATATGCAGCTATACTGGGTGTATGTCTTCTGGGGATGTTGATGTTGGGAACGTATCGATTAGAGATGGAGCAAGATGCTGCCACGGTTCAAGTATCTGGTATTCATGTCTATGATTTGCGTCAGGATGAAACCGGTGATATGCTAGCACTTATGGATACAGATGAAGAAAGATTCAGAGAAGAAACCACCAAGCTTGCAAATCTATTGGTAGCTCAAACAATCGAGGAAGCCAAAATGGGATCAAAAATCATCGTACATGCGGAAGTATCCCCCTATATACATTATCAGGATATCGCTGCCTATATAGATGCTCTCAAAAAAGCAGCTAAGGATTATGGGGTATATATTGTTTCATGCCCTTATGTGGATTATCCAGAGGGTAAACGTGATGAAAATTTCTTACATGTCATAAATCCAGATGGAGAGCTTGTCATAACCCATTATAAATACGGAGGCAATATTTTTGAAGGTACAGTTAAGGGTGATGAAGTGATTCAATATGTGGATACCCCATATGGTCGTCTATCAGGGATTATTTGTTGGGATAAAGATTTTCCTCACACCATTCGTCAAGTTGGTGAAAAAAACATTGATATTCTGTTTATACCATCCGCAGATTGGAAGCAGATAACACCTTATCATAGTATTGTTGGTAAGATAAGAGGTATTGAAAATGGGGTGAATACGGTCACACAAACCATTAATGGCACATCCATGATTGCAGATACTCATGGTCAAGTTCTGCAGCAAATGAATCATTTTACCAGCGACAACTGGGTTATGCGAGGGCAAGTACCCATGAAAGGTAAGAAGACTATTTATCATGTAGTGGGTAAATACTTGCTCTTATGTGATATAATCATATTAATGTTTGTGGTATTATCGATCTTGTTTAGAAATAAAAAAAATAGTAGCCAGACTTAGGAGAAGTAGGATGAAGCTTAGTTTAATCTGCGAAAAAGACATACGCAAACGTATTGTAGACCAATTTGATGACCTGGGTATCTTTTTCTTTCAAGATGCAGACCTCTATTTGGTACAAGAGGGTCTGGAAGAAGCGTATATGCCTTGTGTTGTTTTTCAAAAAAGTAATATTGAGGGATTGATTGCGTTGGTTAAAAATATACTGCCCCCTACCAATGGTCATAAATTAATTGGTCTCTTAAATGAGGAATACTGTATGATTGCTTTTGAGGATATCCTCTACATAGAAGCTTATGATGCCAAAGTGTATTGTCATACAGTCAGTGATACCTTCCAATTGCGTAATACCCTCTATAAATTAGAAGCAACGCTGCCAAGAGAAGACTTTATTCGGATTAGTAAGTCATTTATTGTTAACATTAACAACGTGACGAAAATTATTCCCTGGTTTAATCGCAGGTTACTCATAAAATTCGTAGATTCTAACAAAGAAGTGGAAGTATCCAAAAACTACGTCAGCAAATTCAAGCAATTTTTAGGGATTAGGTGATAACATGAAAAAATACTATGCGCAAGTCATCATTGGGTCTTTTTTAATCGGTTTAATTGTTCGATTAGTGAATCAATGGTTAATGGGACTACCTATAGAGATTACATTTGATAGCTCGATTAATTCAGTCTTTATCGGCGTTTTTTCAGGCATTGCTACCATGTACATTTATACACGATTCTTAATAAGTTCAAAGTGGAGCCGCCTGCTAAAGTTTTTGGTAAGTTATGGTGTAATCATCCTTATCTATTTCATCATCAATGTTTTATATGAAGGGATTACGTATTTAGTAGATCCACATGCCTATCTCATAGCAGCTGTTATTGTGATTCTGGCAACGCCTATTATACTGGCTATAGAGAAGAATACAAGAATTTTTAACGAGGGACTTGAACGGGTTAAGTTAAAAAATCGCATGAGAAAATAGGACCAATTTCGAAAAAAGACTTTCAAACGAAAACTTGAAAGTCTTTTAATGTTGTCCATTTTCATACTTAGCTTTTAGTCGGTACTCAGTCGGTGTTAATCCAATTCTATTTTTGAACAAACGGGAAAAATACATGTTGTTATCAAAACCTGACTGAATAGCAATGGCGTTTACTTTATAATTGGTTGTGGTAAGAAGTGTCTGGGCTTTATCCAGGCGTTTTTTAATAATGTATTGATTAGGTGACATGTGAAAGGTTTTTGAAAATAGGTTGGAGAAATATACAGGATTCAAATCCATAATTTTTGCTAGGACAGCATTGCTTAATTTGGTATCTAGGTGATAATCAATGTAATTGAGTACCGTTTCAAATCGTAGCAAATCATGGGAAGGTTTTTTACAATGTTCAAAAAAAGGGGCAAGTAACTGGTAGATCGAACTATAAGTGAGCATAACAGAATAGGGTGTATCCCGTTTAAAATGTGTCTGTAGTGTATTAAATATACCCACAAAGTCGGCGAGGGCCTCTACTTGGATAGCTGGTTGATAGGTGGTAAAAATATCAAGAATATCATGATGATGCAAACGAAAATGGATGAAGTAATGGGATAAGAAATTTTCGCAAAGGGTTTCAACCATACTGAACGCTGGCAATAAATACATGTAGCCTGGTTGAAGCAAAAGTTTAGTATGATTAAGTGTGAGGGTGGCTTCCCCATCAAATACATAGTAGATGCGATGATGAGGGTAGGGAAAGCGCTTTTTTGACCATTCCGATGAAACAGTTCCCATATTCACCACATCAATGTGAACCTTTATGTTATTCAAAAAACTCATAGTACACCTCAATCTGTGATTTGTGCAATGATTTATGTGAATTATTCATTGATATATTTATACTGTTTAATTTATCATATATTTATGAAGGAATCAACGTTGATTTTTACTGTCGCTTATAAAGCCCATAAGTTGAGCCTAGGGCATAACGAAGGTATATCAACATGTTCACCGAAAGGATAGAAATATAATGAATAAACAACCCAATGTGGTATTTGTGTTAACCGATGATCAAGGGTATGGCGACCTTGGCTGTACAGGAAATTCAATAGTCAAAACACCCAACATCGATCAATTTTATCAAGAAAGTGTGCGCTTAACTGATTTTCATGTGGGTCCCACGTGTGCACCAACACGTGCTGGTTTAATGACAGGCCATTATGCCAATAGTACAGGAGTGTGGCACACTGTTGGCGGGCGTTCTTTACTTAGAAAAAATGAGGTGACTTTAGCATCTGCACTTCGTCAAGCAGGCTACCGAACAGGTATATTCGGCAAATGGCATCTTGGGGATACGTATCCCTATCGTCCCATGGATAGAGGCTTTGAAGAAACAGTCGTTCATGGTGGTGGCGGCATTAGTCAAACCCCTGATTGTTGGGGAAATGATTATTTTGATGATACCTACTATGTGAATGGAGAAGAAAAGACATTCAAGGGCTATTGTACAGATGTCTTTTTTTCAGAAGCCTTGGATTTTATAAAGCGGCATAAAGATGAGCCTTTCTTTTGCTACATTGCAACCAATGCACCTCATGGACCGTATAATGTTGAGGATACCTATGCGAAGCCCTATCAGGATAAAACCCATCCAGAACGGGCTCGATTTTATGGTATGATTACGAATATTGATGATAATTTTGCTAAACTAAGAGAAACATTAGAAACTCTAAATGTCATGGACAATACCATATTTATATTTATGACAGATAATGGAACCAGTTGCGGTATGTACAGTGATGCAAGTGGATTTGTAGTAGACGGCTATAATGCAGGACTTCGTGGTGGCAAGAATTCTGAATATGATGGGGGTCATCGCGTACCATTTTTTATGAAATGGCAAGAAGGCGGCATTGGACATGGAAAAGATTTTGATATGCTTGCAGCTAATGTTGATTTTATGCCCACCCTATTAGATTTATGCGGTGTGACAGATGACAGCTTACACTGTCATGGTATGAGCTTAGCACCCTATTTACGAGAGGAAAAAAAGCCAGAGGATAGAGTACTGGTAACAGATTCTCAGCGTGTGGCGTATCCAGTGAAATGGCGAAAAAGTGCTGTTATGACTTTCAACTGGCGGCTGGTTAATGGTAGGGAACTCTACGCTATTCAGGAAGACAGGGAGCAAAGAGAGGATGTAAGTTACCAGCACCCTGATGTTGTGGAAGGATTAAGAAGAGAATATGATAAGTGGTGGGACATTGTTTCCAAGCAGTACGATAGCCTTATTCCATTTTCTATTGGTGATGAACCCATACAGATAAACTGTCATGATTTACGTAATGAAGAATGTCATACAGCTTGGAATCAAAAACAGATTCGTGATGGTATGCGGATTGACGGCTATTATGAAGTGGACGTTGAAACTCCAGGTGATTATCGTTTTTCATTACGCCGCTGGCCAAAGGTCGTCAACATACCTATTAGAGAGGGCATCGATCATGAGGATGTGGTATTTGAGAAAGGGTATATTCTACCACAGGACTGGTCTTATTATTCAGGTGGGAAGCCATTAGATATAGCCTATGGAGAGATACAAATTCAAGGACAATCCCATGTGACAGCCATTGATGACACGTCATGTGAAGCATCTTTTGTGCTATCCCTTGAAAAAGGTGAAGGACGACTGGTATGTCGTTTTCTGGGTGATGATAAAGCATGTGTTACAGCTGCCTATTATGTGGACATTGAGAAAGTGGGCTAGTTGTATGATGATTTTATAAGCATGAACGATGAAAGGGAGGATTTGTTATGGTTAAGCAACCCAATATTATTTTTATGATGACCGACGATCAGCGATACGATACCTTTGGTTTTAAAAGTGATGGTGTTGTGATAACACCTCATCTGGATAAAATGGCGTCAGAAGGTGTCTGTTTTAATCAGGCTTATCATGTATCGCCAATCTGTATGCCCAGTCGTGCTGCGGTACATATGAGTAAGTATATCAGTGATCATCAGTGTGGATTTGATGTGCCCACAGATAAAACGGTTACAAGACAAGAGTTCATGGAGAGCTATCCTGTATTGTTACGAGAAGCAGGCTATTATACAGGATTTATCGGTAAATTTGGTTATGCAGTTACAGATGAGAAAAAAACCAATGCAGAAAAAGTACTTGGAAAAAGAATACATGCAGATGGTTATGTGAGGACAAATGCCCAAGAAGACTTGGAAGAAAATATGCCCAAAGACTTATTTGATGAATGGTATGGCAATACAGGGCAAGGGCGGTATTTTCCTTTAGAAGACGGCACATTTAATGGCCATGCCAACCCATATGATGCCAAACATCTTACGGCATTTAACGGCTGTAAGGCAGTTGATTTTATTAAGAGAGCCAGTCAAACAGGTAAACCATTTAACCTGTCCATTAGCTTTAAAGGACCCCATAATCCTTTAACGCCTGAGCAAAGACACTTAGATAAGTATCAGAACGTTCAAGTGCCTAGACAATACAACGATACACCTGAACATTTTAATTTATTACCAGAGGTGGTTCGAAAGAAAAGTCGTAATCCAGAGTACTATTTCAATAGGGGAGAGTGGAAGAACTTTGGAGCAGGTACTTGGGAAATAGAGGAAAACTATCAAACAGACATAAAGAAATATTACGCCTTGATTACAGGAGTTGATGAAGTCGTTGGTAAAATCCGTGATACTTTAGAAGAGCTAGGCATTGCTGATCATACAATAGTAATCTACACATCAGATAATGGCATGTTTTGTGGTTCAAGACAGATTCACGGCAAATCAATTCTGTATGAAGAATCCATTAAAGCGCCTATGATTGTGCATGATCCTAGACTGGATAAAAGTAGACAGCATGTAGCCGTAGATGGTCTGATTTCTCATGTGGATATCGCCCCAACGATACTAGATTATGCAGGCATTGAGCCATATCCAGCCTATAGAGGCGTAAGTTTTAAGGGGCTTGTTGATGGTGAAAGGGATGAGATTCATGATTATGTGTATGGTGAAAATAATTTTAATAATAATTTTTTAGCCAAAAATGAAGTGAAAGACCCTTCACGTTATCAATCCATTCGCTCCAAGTATGTCAGAGGAAGACGCTACAAATATATACGGTATTATGAATGTGAACCTGTTATTGAAGAATTATTTGATGTCCTGGATGACCCCTATGAAGAACATAACCTCATAGGGAAAGATGCCTATGGGGATACCCATGCCTTATTAGCAGATAAATTAGAGCAATTTATAGGCAGAGTGTGTCATGAATAGAGGATAGAAGTAGAGTAGAATGAGGGAGCTAATCTATGTCGGATTGAGCTTTAAATAGGCATGTGTTATATTAGATATATTAAAACATATGCCTATGATTTTGGAAGTCGGGGGAGGATAACATGAATAAAGGATTTTTAAGACTTTTTATAAAATTCTTTGTGCCGTACTTAATGTTTGTTATGTTAATCTTTGTCTTTGCCTCTATTACCTACGTGACAGCTTTTAATGAAATTGAGCATAATGCTGTCAACATGCAGAAATCTTATATTGACCAGAGTAAATCCGTTATTGATAGAAGGTTTAGAGAAACCGTTGATGCTTCTTTTCAGCTACGGGAGTTTTCAACCATTAAAGCGTTTAAAGAAAAAAGCTATGCATCTGTCAATAAGGATTATTATAGTGCTGTCACTTTATATAATGAATTACAAGATAAATGGTTTCAAAATGAAATCATTAGAGGGTATTTTATATTTTTTGAGAAATCAACCATTGTAGCTAATCCTATTGAAGTGTATTTTTATAAGAGTTTTAATGATGAAGCCCTTAAAATTGAAGGCGTAAGTAAAGAACAACTGTGGGAAGATCTGTTTTCGAAGTATTATTCAGGTCATGTTTTGTATGCCAATAAGATGAAATATTATGAAAATAGCCTTGTTGGGATACCTGTCGTTACTACATTAGGTCATGGTATGGATGATGCCCTTGCTGTTATTTTGATGATCATGGATGGTGACAAATTAAAAAACAGCATGACGGTATTTGCAGAAAGCTTTCATGGTAACTTTTTTATAGTGGATGAACAAGATAACATGCTGATGAGCTATGATACAGCATATGGTGTATCAGAAGATGGAAGCATTGATTATAACCTCCTTGAGGAAGATGCCGTTATGGTTAGAACGAATTCGGATGTGATACCATATACTTACATTTTAGTCCAATCAAAAGAAAAAGTGTTTCATGATATTCATGTATTAAGACGACGAGCGATCATCGGCATCCTGTCAATGATTGTATTAGGTTTTAGTATATCCATATGGATGGCAAAAAGAAATTCAGCACCCGTTGTCAAGTTGATGACAAGGAATGAGCAGTTAACAGAAAGAGTCAATCATCAATTACCTTATATCAAAACGACTTTTCTTGAAAGACTATTAAAAGGGGAATACAGTAATTTAGAAGAAATATCAGCCATTACCAAGCTTCTTAATACGGATTATACGGGAATGTATTATGGTGTGATGGTCATTGATTACGATGAGCATATGCATATTTTTGAAGAAGATGGTGACAGGTTGCTCCAGGAATTAGAGATGAAACGGGTTGAAGTAAAAGATGTTATTTTTGAAAATACGTTTCAGTCTGATTTTGTACATGATATTGATTATGACAAGATAGCCATTATTTTTATTGATCGGGTTGGGGATGTAGAGGCTTTTAAAAAAGACATCCAACATAAGACAGAGACATTAGGAGAAGCCATGAAAACCAGTCAACTCACAAGTATAAGATACGGCGTTGGTAGTATCTGTGACGATATAATGGCCCTTCCATTGTCATTAGGTCATGCTGTAGATGCCTTAGCTGTATCTGTTGGTAGTGAAGAAGGCCGTATCATATGGTATGAATCCATAGAGGAAAATTCAGAGTCCTATTATTTTCCTTTTGAACTTGAAAATCGATTATATAATGGTGTCAAATTAGGAGACAGCCAGCTAGTAACCCAGATTCTGCGGGAATTATTTAAGAAAAATCTTGTGGAACGAAACTTAAAAATTCACCTTATGCGGTTATTTATTCACGATATATGGGGCATCTTTAACCGAATAAGAGAACGAGCCATAGGCACCAATCATACCATGAATAACCTTATCCAAAGTGCAGTGATGGAAATGTATGACTGTACAGACCTTGAGAAAATCCAATTGTTTAGAAATACCTTGCTAAAAGTAACAGACATCTATGCTGTTGAGCGTAAGGAAAAGAAAAACTCAGTCATGGATAATATCAATGCATATCTTCGGCAAAACCTGAGTAATCCTAATTTTAGTTTACAAGATGTTGCCGATGAGTTTAAATTATCCTATAAGTACGTTTCTCAGATTTTTAAAGATTATAATGAAACTTGTTTTATCCATTATATTCAAACCATCCGAATGAAGAAGGCAGAAGAATTATTAATCAACACGAATATGTTTATTGGTGATATTGTCATTGCTTGCGGCTATAATTCAAGCAACTCCTTTGGAAAAGCTTTTAAACGCCACCATGGTGTGAGTGCTTCTGTATTTCGAGAAAAAAATAAGGAGTAATACGATAAGTGAAACACTTGACACAATGTTGTCAGGTGTTTTTTTATCCACGTGTCACCCTAGCTGGAAAATGGAACAAAGCCTAATATGGAAGTATTCCTATCATATGGAATCTATCACATTTACATATCTGTCTTAAGGATTTATGATGACGTTGTGACCATCATGATGCATGTGTAAAAACTACTTCGAAAGGATGAAAAACGGCATGAAAGCTCTTTTAAAGACGAGGCTTTTGAACCAAAGGAAGTTGAATAGCATAAAAAAGGATTGGCAATTGTATCTTCTTGTTGCTCTTCCAGTCATCTACATTATTGTATTCAAATTGGTTCCTTTATACGGCGTTCAAATAGCTCTAAAGGATTATGTTGCCAGAATAGGTATTACTGGCAGTGAATGGGCAAATCCTTTATTTAAACATTTTATTAACTTTTTTAATGATTATAATTTCTGGAGGGTTATTCGAAATACCTTGACCATTAGTGTGTATGGTTTAGTGGCAGGGTTTCCTTTACCCATCCTGTTTGCTTTATCCTTAAATTATCTTGGTAACAAAAAAATCAAGAAAACCATACAGATGTTAACCTATGCACCACACTTTATATCCACGGTTGTCATTGTGGGGATGCTCATGCAATTTTTTCAAACGAGAACAGGGATGGTGAATCAATTATTTACGTATCTTGGTATGGAAGAAATTGATTTCTTTGGCACAGCCGGCACCTTTCCCCATATGTATGTCTGGTCCCAGATATGGCAGAATCTCGGTTTTAGTTCAATTATCTATATCGCCACACTGACAGGTATTGACCCGGCACTCCATGAAGCTGCCATTATGGATGGCGCTAATAAATTACAGAGGATGTGGCACATTGATTTACCTGGCATTATGCCTACCGCTATTGTGTTATTAACATTGAACCTCGGGAAAATACTGAATGTAGGTTTTGAAAAAGTACTGCTGATGCAGAATCCCATTAACATTAAGCTATCGGAGATTATTACTACATATGTGTATAAAGTTGGGCTTGCATCAGCCATACCACAGTTTAGCTATTCCACTGCCATTGGTATATTTAAATCTGTCATTGGTTTAATTCTCATTTTAACCTTTAATAAATTATCTAAAAAAATATCAGAATCCAGTTTATTCTAGGGGGAAAAGTATGAAATATAAAAATACAGGTACGGATCAGGTATTCAATATTGTAAATGGTATTATCTTAGCATTCATATTCATTGTCGTCGCTTATCCGCTCATCTATGTGGTGAGTGCATCCCTAAGTTCTCCCACTGCTATAATTCAAGGGCGGGTCAAATTACTACCCGTTGATTTTTCATTAGGTGGTTATAAAGCAGTTTTTGCAAATGGTGCGGTTGTAACAGGCTTTCTAAATTCCATGTTTTATATGATTGTTGGCACCTGTGTCAATGTGATGATGACGGTGATGTTAGCCTATCCCTTATCCAGGAAAGGATTTTATGGTGGGAAAGCCATTACCTTACTATTGATTTTTACAATGATGTTCAATGCAGGACTTATCCCTAATTACCTTTTAATCGATAGTCTTAACTTAATTGATAAACGAGCGGTTATGATTATTCCCAAGGCATTAAATGTATGGAATGTGATGATTACCATTACATATTTTAGAACCACCATACCTGATGAGCTGCTAGAAGCATCTCAAGTAGATGGGTGTACGGATTTTAATTTTATAGGTAAAATTGTGCTGCCCTTATCCAAACCTATTTTGGCAGTCATCTCACTGTTTTATGCCGTTCAACATTGGAACTCTTTCTTTGATGCCATGCTTTATCTAAACTCGGAAAAATTAGTGCCCTTGCAAATTGTATTACGGGATATTCTTGTACAAAATCAGCTATCCATGGATATGATTACTTCCCTGGACCCAGAGTCCATCTCAGTAAGGGAGAATCTTGCCGTCCTGCTGAAATACGCGTTGATTGTGGTATCCAGTTTGCCACTACTCATCATGTACCCTTTCATTCAAAAATATTTTGTGAAGGGCATCATGATTGGTTCTGTTAAAGGATAGAAGTAAGAAAGAGAGGAACATCAAGTATGACGCAAACAGACATGTTAAATAATAGAAAAATGATACCCTTAGACCAAGATTGGACATTTAAAAAAGGTATGGATATAGCAGGTTTTGATCACCGAATAGATGATGGTGATTGGGAAGTTGTTCATCTACCACATGATTTTAGTATTTTTGGCCCTTTTTTAGAAGATAATCCAAGCGGACCCAGAGGGGGCTATGCACCCGCAGGCATTGGGTGGTACCGTCAACATATACATGGTGAAGATTTCAAAGGCAAGCGTGTGATGATTGTTTTTGATGGTATCTATATGAACAGCTCTATCTTCTTAAATGGCATACGGATAGGAAAGCATGCTTACGGGTATTCTTCACTGGTATACGACCTGACACCTTATTTAGATTGTGAAGGGGATAACTTACTGGCCGTCAAAGTGGATACATCCTTACAACCTGGGTCCAGATGGTATTCTGGAGCAGGTATATATCGTCATGTACGACTAATCGTGACAGAACAGGTTCATGTAGCACCATGGGGCACGTATATCACAACACCTGAAGTCACCAAGGAAATGGCCAGGGTTCATGTGGAAACCTCCATTGTCAATGCCAGTAAAAGTGACAGCCATATGTTATTAAAAACGGAGATTATAGATGCTGCACATCAACAAGTAGCAGAAGCAAGTACAGAAATAACCATTCCATCAGGAGAAACGGGTGTTGTTCATCAGTCCCTTAGTATAGAATGCCCTAGGTTGTGGTCGGTAGAAACACCTTATCTCTATGGAGCAAAAACAACCATTTATTTGAATGGACAGCCCATGGATGATTATTGGACCACATTTGGTGTGCGCACAATGGTGTTTTCTCCCCAAAAAGGTTTTTTACTCAATGGGAAACCCCTAAAAATTAAAGGAACCTGTATGCATCATGATGGTGGTGCACTTGGTGCAGCTTGCTTTGACCGAACATTTGAACGGGAGATTGAGATACTCAAGGCTATGGGATGTAACGCTATTCGTACAAGTCATAACCCGCCAGCTCCAGCGTTGTTAGATCTATGTGACCGTATGGGTATGCTGGTCATGGATGAAGCTTTTGACGAATATCGCAATGGTAAATGCCCTCGTGTATTTGATGGTGAGACAGAGTCTGGTACCCAAGTCAGACGTCCTATTTATGCTTACGCAGAATACTTTGATGAGGATCATGAGACGGATTTATCATCCATGGTCATACGTGACCGCAATCATCCTTCTGTTTTCATGTGGAGTATTGGTAACGAAATCAAAGAACATCAATGGGAAGAAGGGGCAACCATCACACAAGAACTGTGTCAGATTGTCAAACGCTATGACAAAACAAGACCTACCGTTGCAGGTATTGTACATTTTGAGGCAGCTGACAGGCTTGGTATTCCTGATTTATTAGATGTTGCAGGTTACAATTATAAGGAATACATGTACGAGTCACAACATATTCAGTATCCTAATCGGGTGATTCTTGGCAGCGAAACCAGATCAGCTTCTCCTTTTGAAAGAAGAGGGTCCTATGAGGATTTCATTGAGTCGGGTCTATTGGATAAAACCTATGAAGACGTGATGCAAGCTAAAGGCGATGTCACCTCACTTATAGCCATTGATCGGTATCTGCATGCGGAGTATTCATGGAAAGTAACCAAAGCGCTAGACTTTGTATGTGGGTTGTTTATATGGACAGGATTTGATTACATTGGTGAACCTACACCTTATGCATGGCCCTCTAAATCATCTTATTTTGGCGTTATTGATACATGTGGAATACCGAAAGATGCTTATTATATGTACCAGAGCCAATGGACAGATGAACCCATGCTGCACCTGTTTCCACACTGGAATTGGCAAGGAAAGGAAGGTGACCTCATCCCAGTCTGGTGTTATACCAATTGTGAACGTGTTACGTTATATCTGAATGGTAAGTCATTAGGCGAAAAAGTGGTTGATGAATCAGACCTTTTGCATGTTGCTTGGCAAGTCGCCTATGAGCCAGGAGAATTGAAAGCAGTAGCTAAGAACAATGACCAAGTTGTTGTAGAAAAAAGCATATGCACAGCAAGGGCAGGTAAGAGAATTGTGCTTGAAGCTGATCGGAATGCCATTCAGGCAGGTATGCAGGATATCGTCTATGTCATTGCACAGGTGGTTGATGAAGATGGTCACCTTGTACCCCATATGGATGATACATTAACATTTCATGTAGAAGGGGCAGGACAATTGATAGGCGTTGATAATGGAAGTCCTACAAATACATACCCTTACAAAGGCAATTGTGTAAAAACAGTAGGTGGGAAATGTCTAGGGATTATTCAATCCGCTCGTTGTGCTGGTGAAGTGAAATTAACCGTAGAAGGTGAGGGGCTGCAAGAAGAAAAGATAAGCATTCAAGTTGTATAATATGAAAATAAGAGGAGGGAGAGGAGCCAAAGTGAGAGACAGAATTGGCTCATCAAATCATATGAGTAAAGTGCAAGCATACTTAACATTAATTGATCAAGTCATTGAAGAGGGACCCTATCAAGATAATTGGGCTTCATTATCTAAAGTGAAAGAGCCAGCATGGTATAAAAATGCTAAGTTTGGTATTTTCATTCATTGGGGTGTTTATGCTGTGCCAGCATTTGGCAGTGAATGGTATATAAGAAATATGTATCAACCTGAACATCCGGTATATGCTCATCATGTAAAAACCTATGGATCGCCAAAAGAATTTCCATATGTGAATTTTATACCCATGTTTAAGGCAGAAAACTATGAGCCTAAAGAATGGGCTAAGCTTTTTAAGGATGCTGGTGCACGATTTGTGATGCCGGTAGCAGAACATCATGATGGTTTTCAGATGTATGACAGTGACCTTTCAACATGGAACGCTGTACAGATGGGACCCAAAAGAGATGTGATGGGTGATTTAAAGAAAGCGGTTGAAGATCAAGACTTGGTATTTACTGCATCCAGTCATCGAGCAGAAAACGTTTGGTTTTGCAATGGTGCTATGGCATTCGACTCAGGACTAGACTCAGAAGGGTATATTGAACCTTATGGTTACCGTGTGAAGGTAGACGGTACCATAGCAAACCCGACACCTAAGCAAGATTATGGTGACAGCATTCCAAAAGCTCACTTGGAAGATTGGTTAGCAAGAACCTGTGAATTGGTAGATAAATATCAGCCTAAGGTGGTATGGTTTGATTGGTGGATTCAGAACATAGCCTTTAAACCGTATCTTAAAAAATTTGCTGCCTATTACTATAATCGTGCTGTCCAATGGGGGATAGATGTGGCCATTAACTACAAAGACGATGCCTACGCAAAAGGAACAGCCATTTTTGATGTGGAGCGAGGTCAGCTTGCAGAGATTAATCCAAGATTTTGGCAAACGGATACAGCCATTGGCAAGAACTCATGGGGGTATACTGAAGGCAATGTCTTTAAAGAACCTGAGAACATTGTCTGTGATATGCTGGATATTGTGAGTAAGAATGGCGCAATGCTTCTCAATGTAGGTCCCAAAGCAGATGGCACCATTACAGATGAAGAAACAGCCATATTACGGGCCATTGGTGAATGGCTCAAAAAAAATGGGGAAGCTTTCTATGATTCCACCTATTGGTCTGTTTTTGGTGAAGGTCCCACCGCAATTATTGAAGGTCAAAAAATGGAAAGGCAAGCAAAAGGTTATGTAAAAGGTGATATAAGGTATACTTATAAAGCACCCTATGTGTATGCCCATGTGTTAAAATGGCCGAAGGATGGAAAAGTAACCTTAAAGTCCTTTGCTTTAGGCAGTAAACACTTCAAAGGTATCATAAAAGATATAACCTTGTTAGCTTTTGACCATCATGTTAACACCATTAGAAATGAAGATGGGCTGCATCTCAGTATCGATGATAAATATGATACCATTTATCCAGTGACAGTGAAGATTCAAATCGATTAGACCATTTTAAAAAAGAATATAAGGGTAATAAGCTGAAACAATTTAACACAATAAAATCATAGAATGGAAGGACGAAGAAGACATGAAAAAAATAGGATTATGGGTGATGGTTAGCGTATTATTAATCAGTGTCTTGATGACAGGGTGTTCAAATGGTGATAAGCAGAAGGACAAAATCCAATCCAATAATCAGGATGCAAGTGTTAACGTAGAAAGCGATAAGTTGCCAGATAAAGTGACCTTTCCACTTGAAAAGCCAATTACGTTAACTGCTTTTGTTTGTACAAGACCCAATGTGGATAATTATAAGGATAATGTTTTTACAAAAATACTGGAAGAAAAAACCAATATTAACCTGGAATTTGTGGTTGCTGTAGAAAATAAAGCCCAAGAAAAGTTAAACCTCTTACTGGCAACGGATAATTATCCAGATATAATTCTAGGACCCCAGTTAAACACAGCTCAACAAGCACTTAATGGGTCTCTGGGGGCATTATTGCCACTCAATGATATGATAGAAGAATATGGTGATCATACCAAAAAGGTGTTTGAAGACTTTCCTATTGCTTTAGACGTGATTACCATGACCGATGGCAATATCTATAACCTTCCAAAAATCAGCGACTGTTATCATTGTAAATCCACACAAAAATTATGGATTTATAAACCATGGCTGGATAAGTTAGGTCTAAAGATGCCAGAAACAACAGAAGATTTTTATAAGGTGTTAAAAGCCTTTGCAACTCAAGATCCTAATGAGAATGGTAAACAGGATGAAATACCAATGGCAGGGTCTGTAAAAGGATGGGAATCACAAGTCGAAGCTTTTTTGATGAATAGTTTTGTCTACAATGCAACGGTTTCAAGAGGTGGTACAAAACGCTTATTTGTTGATGAAGGGGTTGTCACAGCCTCCTATGCCACAGAGGGCTGGAAAGAAGGTATGAAATACCTTCAAATGCTGCGTCAAGAAGGTCTATTGGCTAAGGAAAGTTTCACTCAGGCAAAAGACGGCTTGAAAAAAATGGGAGAAAATCCTGAAGAAGTTATTTTGGGTGTTTTTCCAGGTGGTTCTCCAGTAACAGCATTGGACTTAAGTGGCAATAGGTGGAAAGATTATGTGGCCATTTCACCTCTTAAAGGACCTGATGGAACAAGGTATGCCCATTATGATCCCTATCGAGCAGTGGCTCCAGGTTTTAGTATTACTGACAAATGTGCCTATCCTGAAGTTGCGTTTGCATTGGCTGATTTGTTATATGATGAGGTGTATAGTTTGAGTAACACATTAGGACCAAAAGGTATCACTTGGGATTATATTGATGATGATACTAAAAAAGGGATTAATGGTGAAAAAGCCATATGGGAAGAAATCATACCTTTTGCCAAACAAGACCCTAATACCGCTTGGAACAATATTGGCAATAGTTATAGACCATCATTGCTACGATTAGGTCGATATACAGATGCCTCCGATAATATTGAAGCGAAACTCTACCAAGAAACAAAAAATAAGCAGGTACCTTATTTCCCAAGTGAAGACATGATTCTGCCTATGCTTGTTTTTGAAAAAGAAGACACATCGGAGTTATTAAAATATACCACGTCCATTAATGAATATGTGGAAGAAAAAATTGCTGAATTTGTGGTATCGGATGTGGATATTGATGCTCAGTGGGATAAATACCTCCAAGAGCTTCAAAAAATGGGACTTCATGAGATGTTATCCATTTATCAAAAGACATATGATAAACATATGAAACGTTAAGAAATCATATCAAGATGAATGGATGATGCACAATACGATCTTATAAACCTAATCCTAACTGGAAAATGACTCATGAAAGACATCATGTGAAGGCTTAAAAGATGAAGTAACATAAATAAGCAGTTGAATCATGAGGAGGATTAATATGAAAGTACCGATGAAAAAGTGTCTAGCAACAACATTAGTGGTGGTTATCATGTCCGTGTTGATGATTGTATCCGAACACGTAGTACTTGCATCTTCAACCCCCGACATACCTGACTATTTTAAGAAACTTCAGTCAAGAGAAGTAAAATCCTTGCAAAGCATTGAGTGGGTTCAAGTGGGACCAGGCAGTCAAGGAGGAGCAGATTCAACCATTTTTCACCCCACAGATGCGGATTATGTGTACATTTCTCAGAACATGAAAAAGAATTATTATTCAACAGACGGCATGAGAAGTTTTGATACGTGGAAATCCAATAGCAGTGATGATAGTCGAGGTTATCGCTATAACCTTGCCCAAACCTATCAAATAGACTTCTCTAGACAGGATGAAACCTTTGGATTGGCAGTCAATATCCTGGGTCTATGGAAAACCACCGATAAAGGTGCCAGTTGGGAACGTGCATCACTGGATGTTTTCCCAGAACCAGATACCATTTCATTATCAGCTGTTTGCTTCGATCCAACAGATGATAACATTATCTATGTAGGTTCAGGGTCGTTCTGGAAAAACATTGATCCAAGAACCCAGAAAAATCCATACAAATCCATAGATGGTTTAAAAGTAACAGGAACAATATGGAAATCCACTGATAAAGGAAAGACATGGCAGGTTAGCAATAGTGGTATGCATCCAGAGGCGGAGATTGGACAGATTTTTGTACATCCTAACAAGCCATCCAAAGTATATGCAGCAACCAGTCGAGGATTTTATTTTAGCAATAACGGTGGTGAAAGCTGGACATTAAGAAACAATGGATTGGATAATGGTATTCTACGAGATGTTGCTATGCATTACAACAAAACAAAGAATAAAATTATTTTCTATGCTGTTGAGTTAACCATGTGGGAAGATGATGGTCAAAAAGGCGTTCTTTCCTCAGGAGGTGTGTATAAAAGCACCAATGAAGGTGAAAATTGGGTATCTGTCAATGACAAGTTAAGTGTAGACCTTAACGCTATTGGTGATGAAGAGATGCTTACAGGTGGCTACGGCTTCTATAAAATCATGGCTAAATGGTTTGGTATAACCCAAACAGAAGCTGAAGAGCGTTTTGATGTACCAACAGCTATATTACCCAGCTTCAGAGAAGTGGAGATAAATCCTACGAACCCTAATATGATTTACATTGTTAATTGTGGGCGTAAAGAGAATTCCTTTGGTCCAGAAGGCGTATGGATATCGGAGGATGGCGGCGCTAACTGGTTTGTTTCAACAAGACCGGGTATTGGTTATACAGAAGATGCTTATTGGCGCTCTCAGTATTCGCCAGAAGATGTGAATTTGACCACACAGAATATGGAGGTTGGTTGTGAGAAGTATTGGTCATGGTTATATGCATTAAGGTACCCTATGCTAGCTTATCAATATCTGGCTATTAGCCCAGACGGTAAAAATCTTATGGTTCATGCTTTTAAGTCCCGTTTGCTATCAAGGGATAATGGACGTACATGGAAACAGGTGGACGCCATTGAATTGGAACCGGATAGTGACATATGGATTGGACGAGGTAACAGTAATGTACCAGGAAAACACGTACTTATCCAGCCAAAGACCAATAAGCCGTACTTTATGGCAGGAGAGACAAGTTTCTGGACCCTTTCCAATAAAGTACATACGATTGATACCAAGTCCCTTCCTGTTAAACGGTTAGATCGAAGTAATACGTTGCCATGCCCTGCAGCAAGTGCTTTTCATCCTCATAATAAGAATATTCTCTATGCGGTCGGTGAACGTTTACAGCATGCAGGGGATTTCATGAAATCAACAGATGCTGGTGCAACATGGGAAGTATTATCCCATCCTATTCCTATGACCGTTAAGCATAAAGTTAAATCTTATACATTAAAAATCAATAAAAATAAACCAGATACCATGTATTTTACAGTACCAAAATCCGTTATCAATGATGCAGGGGGTGGTGTCAACGGTTCCCATATGAACGATGAAGATTATGGGGTGTATAAAACAACAGATGGTGGACTTAACTGGGTAACAATGAATAAAGGACTTCCAGAGATTGCCAATGTAAATGCTCTTGCAATGGATCCTGAAAGACAAAATACACTGTATGCAGCGGTTATTGGAAGTCAAGCTTCTATTGGAGGGTTGTTCAAGTCAACTAACGGAGGTGAACAGTGGTCAGAAGTAACCCTTCCAGCAGGCATTGTTTCTGTGAATGATGTGCACATACAAGACAGTGGAAAAATATTTATATCTTGTGGGACGGCCGATGGCGAACAAGAAAATGGTGGTGTTTGGTCCAGTGATGATAAGGGTGTCACTTGGACGAAGATCTTCCATATGCCCTATGTTATCGAAACCTTTGTTGATCCAAATAACGATGACAGAGCCGTTGTCCATGTTGGAAAAGCAAGTAAGATAGACAGTCTGAATCCAGGCATCTATTTAACAAAGAATGGTGGAAAAAAATGGACTAAAATCAATACAGGCATTGGTAATCCAGATAAAGTATCGGATGTTAAATTTGATCGGGTTGATAAAAAAGTCCTTTGGTGCTCGGTTATATCCAGTGGTTTTTATCGGTTGGCGTTACCATAAGCTCATATAATTTCCTAAGCTTTAAAAAGGCAGCTATAGAATAATCATAGCAAATGAGTACCCAAAAAGCATTGAAAATAAGCTTGTTTTCAATGCTTTTTGCATGTTCACCTATAATCTCATTCAAACTTAAAGTATACGGAATCAGGTTACCCGTAATAAAATACGACTTGACAAATGCAGTTTAACCATGTAAACCTATTATAGAGACATCCAGTAAAGGATATAAGCTATGTTATTATGAAAATCATGAAGAAATAAAAATAATCAAGGATACCATAAGCGAGGTCATCATGAAGAAAATAAAAAAAAGATGGAAGTTTCTTATTGCCTTTGTCATTTTTGTGATGTTGGTATGGTTAAATAATACGAATCTCTTCTCAGATAAGACAGGGACACACAAGTGGTTAGCCCATAGAGGGCTGGCTCAGACCTTTGACATTTCAGAAGTTGAATGGGATACCAATACGGCTGCCATCATCTATGAACCCGAACATCACTATCTAGAGAATACTCTAGAATCCATGATAAAGGCCTTTGAACACGGTGCCCATATGGTTGAATGTGATATTCAGCGAACAAAAGATAACCAATTGGCTGTATTTCACGATAGCGATTTAGCCATGAGAACCAATGGTTCAGGTATGGTGAAGGATAAAACCATGGATGCATTAAAGCAATTGGATATTGGTTATGGGTACACAGCAGATGGTGGTGAAACCTACCCTTTTAGAGGAAAGGGTGTTGGTTTAATGCCCGAATTAACAGAAGTCTTGGAACAATTCCCAGATCAAGCATTATTGATTGATCTAAAAGACGGGGATTTGGAGACGGCTAAAATACTATGGACGTATCTTAAGGATAAGCCGCCTGAACGTTTAAATCAGATAAACGTGTATGGTAGTCATGGCAGTATGCTCTATTTGAGAGAGCAAAGCAATACCCTCAGGGTCTTATCCAAGAAAAAATTGAAACAGGCACTACTGCAATATGAGCTGATAGGGTGGACAGGTTATGTTCCGAAAGCCATACATAACATGGAACTTCACATACCTTTAACTTATGCAAAGTACTTATGGGGCTGGCCCCATAAATTTGTAGAGCGAATGAACGCTGTTAATACAACCGTTGTTATTGTGGAGGGTAATGGCAAATGGTCAGAAGGATTTGATTCCAAGGAATCGCTAGAAAAAATACCAAAAGGTTTTACTGGCTATATTTGGACAAATCGTATAGATAGAGTTGGTCCAATAGGAGGTAATGAATAATGATATGTACAACAATTGATTTATGGGAAGGACTTAACTATTCTGGGGAAATGGATGATGGGTTTCGCCCCAAGATGACCACTTACATCCGAGGGGGAAACAAGAGACGGGGAATAGTTACCATCTTTCCTGGCGGCGGCTATGGTTTTACATCTCCAAGAGAAGCTGAGCCTGTGGCTGTAGCATTCAATGATGCCGGTTACCATGCAGTCTATGTGGATTACAGTGTAGCACCAAGAAGGCATCCTGCACCTTTGTTGGATGCTGCAAGGGCGTTGACCATTATAAAAGAAAGAGCTAAGGAATGGCATGTGGACATATCACGGATATTCCTCTGTGGTTTTTCCGCAGGCGGTCATCTATGTGCAAGTCTTTCCAACCTCTATACTAAAAAATGGGTAAAAGAAGCACATGGCATCCATTTGGATGAGCTGATGATCAAGGGTTCCATTCTGGCTTATCCCGTCCTTGTCTATGGCAAACATATGCATCAAGGTTCTTTTGCAAATTTATTGGGGGAAGATGCCAAGGAAGAAGCATGTATGAGCATGTCCATGGATAAGTGCGTACATCCGAGTACACCACCTACATTCCTCTGGCATACTGTAGAGGACAAGGCAGTTCCCGTAGAAAATTCTTTAATCTATGCAACAGCATTAAGACAATATGACGTACCTTTTGAAATGCATGTCTATCAAAAGGGTTCTCATGGATTATCCTTATCCAATACAGAGGTGGCGGAAAATAAGGACGGCGTACTACCCCATGTGGCCAGTTGGATGAGACTGTGTATTGAATGGATGGATGAACTGACATAATACACTTAGAAATAAAATGGTGCATGAGAGCTATTAACTCTATAGTGAGTTGGTTTCATTGTTAGAAAGTAAACATGCATAGGTATGGTATAATGACGAAGTAAGTCATTATAAATATAAGCCCTTGATAACCATTGAATGGGTTATCAGGGGCTATATGTATATTTTTACTTCCCGACGGTGTTAAAAATATTAGTAAACATCTGTAAAGGTTACTTTTACTTTGCGTAATTGTTGACCATCCACTTCAAATGTATGTAAATACTCTCTATTGACCTCTTTACCTTCATACATGTAGGGCTTAGCGATGAATGTTTCTTTTTGTGATTCTGGGACAGCAAAATAAAGTTCCACATTTTTGCCTTCCATTTGTCTTCCTATGATGTACATAATAAGGGCATGTTCGGTTTCATGGTAAGCATTTTTCCAATGCCAAGCTTTTGAAGTGCTGTCAGCTGGCCAATTATGACCACTACCATCACGTTGTACACCATCAAAGATGCCTCGGTTATTGCCATAAACAGTATCAACAAAATCCGTACGCCAATTGTCCAAGGTGTTTTCTAATATACTTGAATAGTCTTGACTGGCTAAGTTTAATGTTGCAGTAAGCTGGTCTTCTTCACAATATACCCACCATGACACACCATCTTCATTGTGGGTTGTTTGGCTTGTAGGATACTGAGCCCAGCGGCCATAGTTGTCATCATAAGCAAGATTAACCCATTTATTAACACTGTTGTCACCTTCTGTTAAGAGGGCATGATAGGGGTGGTCGGGTAACCTTTTATCCAACTGTAACATCATCCAGTACGTTTTTAAACTGTGACCAAAATCATTATGATCTTTACCGTCGTAGATGCCTTTGTTACCACTTGTTCCCCAGAAGATACCATCTTGATAGAAGTGTTTAATCATGGAGTCAGATAACGTTTGCATATCGGATAGGAATTGATTTCGTCGCGTATAATCCCTTAGCACAGGTTGAACAATAAGCATATAAGCATTGATATTATCTAATGCTGCAACAAGCTCATAGGCATTATCATTTCTTAAATCAATTTCGTTGGTTAATGTGTAATCCAGACCATCCATCATACGTTCGTTGGTTGCATCCCAATACTTATTAAACATTAAATCACGAATGCCTAATACTTCGTTTTCCATTGCTTCATCTCTGGTCACAAAATAATAAGATCCAAAACCCATAGCAGTATAGGATAAGTTCTGGGCATCTTTATCTTCATTAGGGTTAGCAGGTGTACCATCTTGATTAAGGGTCATATACCAACCCCCATTCACATTATCTTTACCATGGTTTTTAATCCAATTACAACCTTTTTTAGATAACTTTAAGAGTTCTTCATCGCCTGTTAGGAGATAGCCCATAGCATAAGCATATGTTTGGCGAGAAAGCATACGTACATAACGGAGTGACCGATCTGTGCCATCTTCGTGAATAATGGGGTCAGGGATTGAACCATCCATTTCCCGATAAGTGGGGAAGTTTCCATTTTCACCCATGGCAATATCCGTGGTCCAGAAAGGTTTAACATCATGGATAAAATGGTTTTTCCAATGATCACCAGCTATAATATTTGGAAGAGATGCTGGGGCTGGAACCGTTCCATAGCGATCCGTAATGGTCAAATTGTCAATACCTATGAACGCAAAAGGGCTGTCCTTTTTTGCTCTAAAGCGTATTTTTAATTCGCTATTTGCGTAATCCTTTAAATTAAAATCAACGGTTTTCCAATCAACGGTGCCGTTCCATTCTTGTAAGGGAATCCACCCCTGTCCATCATAAACATCCACCGCTAGATATTCATCAGAATCAAGGTTAATGGTTCTAAGATCAAATCTAAGTGTTAATGTTTTACGATCAAGTGTATGGAATGATTGAGAGAGTGTTAGTGTTGATTCTTCGGTACAATTAATGTTGCAAGCGATGCCATTGACAATTATCCAATCATACTGGTTAGATATGTCCCATTGGTTTAGCGTGGTAAATTTATCATAAACATTGACATCAGAAGAAGCATATACGACTTGATTGTTCATACAGATTGCATTCAATACGAATAATAAAGTCAGTATACAACTAAAATATTTACATGTTTTTTTCATCCTATTTCTCCTTTTCAGTGCGTATAACAGCACCTATTTTTTTCAAAAAATGAATGCCTCATTCGTGTAACACTATTCATAAAAACATCTAAAATCTTACGGTATGTTATTTGCCCATTAAAAGAAAACGAAGACCTCCCTTCAATTATCTAAATTTTAAAATACATTCCACCGCCTTTCTGAAAGTATATGACAATTTCGATTATAATTCAAAAGCAATATAAAAACTAGCCGTAATACTGCACAAATTTATAGGGGGTTATATATTAAAAACATACAAAAGGTCTAAAAAACTTGTGTTTATTTGAATCGTTATGCTTCTATAAGCCCTTATAATATAAGGGGTTATAACGGTTTTTTATTTACTATTCACACCCTATGCGTTGTGGAAATAATGTAATATTCCATGAAATCATAAAAAAGTGAAGTGAAAAAATGAAAGACAAAGCACTTTAGAATTCATATTCTTAGTAAAATATCAAGACCCACATGGTGTCAAGAAGATTTGGATTTTTTTATTCATCAAGCCATATTCCTCTCATGATCGTCGTTGACAATTCAAAATATTGATGCTATCATTTAGGTTAACGAATGCCATAGAGGAGAAGAATTCATGGGTGTTACAATCAAAGATATTGCTGATGCATGTCACGTATCCAAAGCAACCGTTTCTAGGTATTTGAACAGTTCAGGGTATGTATCTCAGGAGGTTGCAGAAAGAATTGCAGCTAAGATTGAGGCATTGAATTATGTGCCATCTGAGACAGCAAGAAGTCTATCCACAAAAAACAGTAACGTTATAGGTGTTGTCATACCAGAAATCAGTAACCCCTTCTTTGCTGAAATTTTTAAAGGAATTAGTGACGTGGCAGAAGGGCAGGATATGAATATTTTGTTTTGTGATACCGATAATCAACCGGATAAAGAAATGAAAGCACTTAAAATGCTTCGTACTTATCACGTTAAGGGCATGATTATAACGCCCGCCTCAGGAGGATTAAAAGACCCTGCCTACGAGAAGCAATTTATCGACAGTGTTAAACTGCTCAATGCACCCATTGTACTCCTTGACCGTGGTGTAGAATTTACCGAATGGGATGGTGTTTTTACAGACAATATCAAAGGTGCCTATGGGTGTACGAAGCTCTTGATAGAAAACGGTCATACACAGATTGGAACCATAACAGGTAATTTAGATTTACCCATTGGTCAAGACCGATTAAAGGGCTATAAGAACGCTTTGGTTGATGCTGGTTTGGCAGTGGATGAGACATTCATTTTTGAGGGCGATTTTTCAACGGAAAAAGCTTATCAGCTGACGAAAGTGATGATGCAGTCAGAAGAACGTCCAACAGCACTTTTTTCCCCGAATAACTTAACGACTATTGGTATTTTACAGGCATTGATTGAAGACAGCTATCGGATACCTGATGACATTAGTCTTGTAGGATTTGATGATATTGAATTGCTAAGAACCTTGAATGTAAAGCTTTCTGTAGCACAACGGGACCCTATTGATATGGGTAGACAAGTGATGAAGCTTCTTTTAGCGCGTATGGTGCATACAGGTGAGAAAAAACTGCCTCAACGGATAATTATAGAACCCAAATTGATTGCCAGAGGATCTGAAAAAATGAAGAAACACGGTCAATAAAAATTTTTAGGGCGTGTGGAACCGGTTCCCTATGAGCGGTTCATGAAAGGAGTAACGGATGAAGTATTTACTTGCCCATGATTTAGGCACTTCAGGCAATAAGGTGACACTTTTCTCTACGGAAGGAGAATTACTGGACAGTGAAGTTTATGCTTATGAGACACAATGGTTTAACGGTGTGTGGGCTGAACAGGATGCGGAGATATGGTATCAGGCAGTCTGTCAAACCACAAAACGTATTCTAAGCAGGGTTAACCCACAAGATGTGATTGGTGTATCTTTTAGTGGGCAGATGATGGGTTGTCTATGCGTTGATGAGCATGGTAAACCTCTAAGACAGGCTATTATATGGGCAGACATGCGAAGTACGAAGGAAGAATGCAGGATAAAAGAGCTTTTTGAGGAAGAAGAGTTTTATCGGATTACAGGTCATCGCCCCCGTGCATCCTATTCGTTAGCAAAGCTCATGTGGATTAAAAACAATGAGCCAGAAGTCTACGAAAAGACATACAAAGTACTTCATGCAAAAGACTATGTCATTAGCCGATTAACAGGCGAGTTCGTAACCGACTATTCCGACGCGTCTTCAACGAATTTGCTGGATATCAATACATTGGAATGGTCCAAAATAATAGCTGATGCTGTTGAGATCGATATGGATAAGATGCCAAGAATACATGGTTCAACAGATGTTGTTGGCAGTGTTTCAGAAACCGCTTCACGGGATACAGGGCTGTTCAGCGGAACACCCGTTGTATGTGGTGGAGGGGATGGTTCCATGTCAGCCCTGGGAGCTGGATGTATTGCAGAGGGGGATGTATTTTGTACCCTTGGAACATCTGCGTGGAATGCGACAACAGCTAATCGGCCTATATATGACGCACAATTGAGGACATTTAACTGGGTGCATGTTGTACCAGGTAAATATGTGCCTTGTGGCACCATGCAGGCGGCAGGAGCTTCACTATCTTGGTTTGTTAAACAGTTAGCCAAAATGGAATCTCAAGAAGCAAAGCTTACAGGCACCAATGTCTATGACATTCTTAATGACATGATTTCTCATGTTGAAGCGGGTTCGGGCGGTGTGTATTTTATGCCTTATCTGCTAGGTGAAAGAAGTCCCCGTTGGAATGTCAACGCAAGGGCAGGGTTCATTGGGATTAAGATGGATACAACGAAAGAGGAGATGGTAAGGTCCGTATTTGAAGGTATTACTTTTAATCTTAAGATCATATTGGATATTGTGACTAATAGGCAATATACCCGAGAGGTGATGATGACAGGTGGTGGTGCCAAAAGCCCAATCTGGTGTCAAATATTTGCAGATATCTATAACACGGATATCCTAGTACCGAATTATATCGAGGAAGCCACATCCATTGGTGCTGCTGTAACGGCTGGTGTGGGTATTGGTATCTATGATTCATTTGAAAAAATCCATGATTTTATTAAGGTTGTCAAGCGATTTAAGCCAAGAAAAAAACAAGTGGCGCTGTATAACAGTAGACTAGAGGTTTTTGAGGCATTGTATCGTGCCCTGGAACCCGTTTATGACATCATGGCAAGAACATAGAAAATTGCATATGATGGGTTGATGTTAAAAAAAAGTAATCGAGTATAACCAAATGATGGTTAGAAGGAGGAAAAAATGAAGTATAAACGCGTAAAAAAGATTGATTTTGATTTTAGTGCAATCGGTTATGGTTGTTGGGGTGCATCAGGAAAAGGCAGCTGGTCCAATCATCATGACCAAGACCAAATGAAGGCCATCCAGAAAGCCATGGCATTGGGTGTTAACTTTTTTGATGTAGCACCCATATACGGGATGGGCTATGCAGAAACGATTCTAGGTAAAGCCATTAAAGGTAATCGGCACAATATATTTATTGCAACCAAGGCAGGTATCCCATGGAATGATCAAGGCGAAGCTAGAAATGATGTATCAGCAGACAGTCTTTTGAAAGAAATAGATGACAGCTTGTTACGGCTGGGGGTAGACTATGTGAATCTTTTACAAGTCCATTGGCCGACGGATAGTGGTGTACCTTTAGAGGAAACAATGACTGCTATGAAAGCCATAAAGGATTCCGGCAAAGCCAACTACATAGGATTAAGCAATTATTCGGTGAGTGATATAAAAAAGGCATCGGCCATAGTCGATATTGTATCCATGCAGGGATTGTACAATATGTTTGAGCAAAATGCTGCCACATACCATAACATACCCCTCCAGTACAGAGTATCAAAAGAAATATTCCCTTATGTAAAAGAAAAGGGTATGGCGTTCTTCCCATATAGCCCTTTGTTTCAAGGTTTGTTAGTGGGAAAAATTAAAGAGGACACCACTTTTGGCCAAGGGGACGTGAGACATAATAATCCTAAGCTGCATGGTGAGGAAAGAATGAAGTATTTGACACTCTTAGATAAAATCAGAAACTTAGAGCCACTCAAAGACAAAGCACTTAATGAAATTGCTATGAACTATCTTATGGCAAAAGACCAGGTAACGTCCATTATTGCTACCGTTATGAATCAGGACGAATTGGCTGCTAATGTAAAAGCGCTAGAATGGGAAATGCCAAAAGAAACAATACAAGAAATTGACTGTATGGTAGAAGCAATTGAACAGCATGCATCCGAAAGGGGAGCGTAACATGGACTTAGATAATCTTCAAGTTAAACACGTAGCAAAGATGATTGATAACACCGTACTCAAACCTTTTATTTCTAATGATGATTGGTTGGATATATGCCAAAAAAGTATGACTTATGGTTTTAAAACCGTTGCCATTAACAATGCAGGTATTGCATTTTGTAAAAAGGCGTTGGAAGGTTCGGATGTATTGGTAGATGCTGCTGTAAGTTTTCCATTAGGACAATGCACACTGGAGACAAAATGTTTTGAAACATTAGATGCCATTAAAAAAGGTGCAGGTGAAGTGGACTATGTCATTAATATGGTTGAGCTCAAGAATAAGAATCATGATTATATTAAAAAAGAAATGGCATCTATCGTGGATATATGCAGACAACATCAAGTGGTGTCCAAGGTGATTTTTGAAACATGTTACTTAACCAAAGAAGAAATCGTACAACTATGTCAGATTGCTAATGACATTAAGCCAGATTTTATTAAAACATCCACAGGTTTTGGAGAATATGGAGCACGTATTGAAGATGTGACCATCATGAGGCAGTATGCAGATGAGGGTATACAAATAAAAGCATCTGGCGGAATACGCAGCCTTAGAGAATTCATGGCTTTTCTGGAAGCAGGTGCTACAAGAATTGGTACGTCTTCAGGTGTCAAAATTGTGAAGGAATATCAACAGCTTAAACATAATCTCTAAAGACATGTCCTCTTTGTGACGAAAGGTAGGTGTCCTATGAAATGGAAAAAAAGCAGCATAAAAGGACGTTTGTTTATCACATTTATGATTACATTAGCCTTACCTGTTTTTGCCTCTTCCTTTTATATGTACACCTACTCAAAAAAAGTGGTTAAAGAATTGATGATCGAAGCCATTGAGCAAACTTTTCGAGAAAGCAGAAAAAACATTGCCAGCTATTTTGATCGGGTGAATCAGGCATCCCACAATATCTATAAAAGTCAATTTCGAGGCAAAAGTTTAACAACCGTCATCAAAACCCATTATGATATGGAATCCGATTGGTTCTTTATGGATGCCATAAGTACCATTAAGGATTTTGAAGAGTCCATTTTTCAGATTTACCTGTATATGGAGAACATTAACAGGGCGTTTCTTTTTAGAGATTATATGATGGCCAATACAATCATAAATGAAGGTTATGCTTATGATACGGATGTTGAAGCTTGTGTCATATCCTTGCATCCAACACGGGATTATCACATACCCCATATGATTAACAAACATAAGCACGTCATTTCTTTTGTACGTAATATTTATGAAGTACCAAAAGACACCCAAATTGGGCAATTGGTCATTGATTTGGATGTGGATATATTTGATGTGCTGCTAAAAGATTTATACGATGCCAGCAGTGAGTCTTTTTATCTTATCAATCAGTCCGATGCTCAGATATGGTACGCATCGGATCCCACATTGATTGGTCAATCCTTAAATGCCTCTTTGCTTAACGCATCATTAACCCATATTGAAAAGGGGGTCTATAATTTTCCCTGGTCAGAAGATGCCTTTGAAGGTATTTGTGTTATTGAAACCATAGAAAAACCTTATATGAACCTCATGATGATTAAACAGATTCCTGTGAATAAAATAGATGGAAAAATCAATGAAATGCTCCATTTCATCATTATTTTGCTGGTTCTGATTATTATTGTCAGTATTGTATCATCTTTGCGAAATTCCTTCTATTTTACAAAACCCATTCAACGATTGCTAGAAGCCATTAAGCAAGTGAACAATGGCCATTTAGATACGGTTGCTGTCATGGAAAGAAAAGATGAATTTGGGGAGTTGGAAGAGCATTTTAATCATATGATGCACTCCATTAATGAACATATTGAGCTGGAATATAAACTCAAGATAGAGAATACAACAACAGAACTAAAAGCACTCCAAAGTCAGATTAATTCTCATTTTATGAACAATGTCCTTCAATCCATCGGAACAGAAGCCATTAAATCACACAATAGAAAGGTCTATGACTTGATTGTGCAACTGGGTAACATGATGAACTACAGCATGAGGAATCAAGATCAGATTGTACAGATTTCGGATGAGTTAGATTATTGCCAGAATTACTTGAGCTTACAGGCACATCGCTTTAACCAAGGCATTGGTTATCATATAGAAGTCGATGATGATATGACCGATGTCAATGTACCCAAGATGATTTTACAGCCTATAGTAGAAAATTGTTTTGTTCATGGTTTTCGTGAGGCTAAAAACTTAGGACGCATTATCATTACCGTTATTAAAATGGCATCAAATTGTATATTGGATGTGGCTGATAATGGTAGAGGGCTTGATGAAGACATGATAAAACAGTTGAATCAAGGTTTTAAGGCAGTAATAGGCCATAAACAGCATCACGAGTCCATTGGTTTATTAAACATTGCAAAACGTCTTCATTATCATTATGGGGATAAGTCAATGCTTAGCGTAAGCCATAATAAGTATGGCGGACTGACAGTCCGTATAACCATACCACTAGGTAGGTGATTAGATGAAGGTATTAATTGTTGATAATGAAAAACATGTCATCGATGCCATAAGAATGATTATTAATTGGTCATCCTATGGTATTACAGAGGTCTACGATGCATGTGATGGTAAAGAAGCAACAGAAATTGTAAAAGAGAAACAACCGGATATCGTCCTTACGGATATGATGATGCCCAATATGCATGGGAAACAACTGGTGACTTGGATCTCACAGCACACAAGGGTTACCCAAGTGATTGTGATTAGCGGCTATAGTGACTTCAATTATGTTCAGCACGCCATTCGACATGGTGGTGTTGACTATATCACGAAACCCATTGATGTTAAACAGCTTGAAAAAGCCATGGGGCTTGCAGTCAAGAAGGTCATGAAAGAGAAAGAGCAAACCCAGCTAATCTTGAATCACTATAAGAAAGAACATGTGTATTGGGATAAACTTTTTTTAAACATGCTGCATGTCCTGCATCCCATTAAAACAGAAGTGGATGACATTAAGAAGCAATTTGATATTCCTGATACTGCTCCTGTTTTCGTCTTAACAGCACGAATTGATGGTGCATCGTTTACTGTTAAGAAGCAGTTCGCAGGTCATATGCAGACGCTGTATTTTGCATTAACCAACATATGCCGAGAATGGATTGTTATTGAACATTTACACGCCTATGCTTTTTACGATAACACGGATCGGTGCAGTGTAAAAGTTATTTTCTGGGAATCTGATAACCGTATGTTACATTTTATACAAAAATACTGTAAGACGGTAAAACGCTTATATAAAAGTCAATTATTTTGTGGTCTAAGTCAAGAACATGATTTTAAAAAGCGTATTTACAGGGCTAATTGTGAATCGGAGCATGCATTAGAGCAGAGAAATCTAAATGACAATCAAACGTATTTGACCACTTACAAACGACAGTTTACGTCTGAAAGAAATTATTTTCAATCCATTAAGATGGACTTGGCCATTGCATTTTCATTAGGACAAAGCAAAAAAGTGGCCAAATATGTCAGTGCTATTTTTGATGACATCTGCCAAGAAGATTATTTTTCAGTAGGTATGTTAATGGCACTCATTGACGAGTATAAAATATTACGTGTTTATCTCTTAGAAACGCTCCTTAAAGATTCAAATTCACTGGTGTTAGATGAACGGGTGACATCCTTGAAACACATAGAGAATCATCCTTTGGAGGATGTAAAAGCTTTTATGATTGAAGATTTAGTCACATTGTGCAAATACCTCCATGATTACAATAATCTAAAAAAAGATCTGGTCTACATTATCGTCAACTACATGAATGAGCATTATACCGAAACCATAAGTCTACAAGATATCGCTCGAAAATTCTATTTATCCAAAGAACACTTATCCCGTAACTTTAGAAAAAAAATAGGTGTCACCGTAACGGAATACATCACAAACCTTCGTATGAATAAAGCAAAAGAGCTCTTACAGATTCAGCATCTTAAAATAAAAGAGATTGCCAATCAGGTAGGTTATGAGGATGAGAAATATTTTTCTAAAGTGTTTAGACATAAATTTAGCGTAACACCTAAAAATTTCAGAAAAAAGTTATAATATCAATTTTATACCCCTATTATGTCATGATTGTCTGTTCCAATGATTCCTTAAGAAACCTATAATAAATAGGTCAATAAGCGGTTCGTTTTTTCGGACATATAAAAAATAGGAGGATAATAAAATGCGAAAAATGATAGCATGGTTATTGGTATTAACGGTTGTATTTAGTAGTGTGGGGTGTGGAAAAACAACCACCAACCAGTCTGGAGACCCTAGCGAAAAAAATGGAACAGGTGATAAGAACAACACAAATGAAAGTGTAGAGGCAGTAAAAGATAAAGATGACGTAACCATTGATATTCTACAATATAAAGTAGAAATTGTTGAGCAGCTAGATGCACTCATTGAAGATTTTGAAGCTGTTTATCCATACATTGACGTCAAGATTGATACAGTAGGTGGTGGCCAAAGTTATGGCGACGCACTCAAGGCAAGAATGAACTCAGGGAGTGAGCCCGATGTGTTCAACATAGGCGGTCCTGTTGATCTGGATTTATGGTTTGATTTTCTTGAACCTTTGACAAATCAACCATGGATTAATCATGCTTATCAAGGGACATTGGATATGGTGACCATTGATAATGAAGTGTATGGGCAGCCCTACAGTATTGAAGGATATGGTCTTATGATTAATGTGGATATGTTTGAACAAGCTGGTATTGATCCTAGCAGTGTGACATCGTTATCCTCTTTGAGAGAAGTCTTTTCAACCCTAGATAGCAAAAAAGAGGAACTGGGTATTGATACCGTTCTATCTTTTTCAATTGGTGGTAGTGCATGGTGGACAGCAGCAATTCATGCGATAAATTTACCTTTTGCTCATCAAGAAGACCCCATGGCGTTTGTGGAGGGTATCTATGATGGTACCCAGACAATAGCTGGGAATGATCGCTTTGTTGATTTTCTCAACTTACTGGATTTATATTTTGAGTATACCTATGAGGACGTTATGAATGTATCCTATGATGATCAAGTAGGGAATTTTGCACTTGAAAAGACAGCAGTATTGCATCAAGGAAACTGGACAATAGGTATGTTGAATGAAATTAATCCTGAACTGAACCTTGCCTATCTTCCAATACCCCTTAATGATGACCCAAGGGGTAAGAACGATACAATCCCTGTTGGTGTGCCTATGTATTGGACAGTTAACAAGAACGCCACAGATGACAAGAAAGAAGCTGCAAAGCTGTTTCTAGATTATATCGCTTCTACAGAACGGGGTGCTAAGTTTTTAGTTGAAGACTGCAGCTTTATTCCACCATTTAGTAACGTCACATTGGCGGCAAAAGACATGCTTTCAGCAGCTATTCAAGACTATAGTGCAGCAGGTAAGACAGTACCTTGGATGTGGATGTATGCCCCAGATGGGTTTACAGATCCCGGTGTAAAAGAGACCATTCAAAAATATTATGTAGGTGAATTGGATAAAGAAAGCATATTCCCTTATCTGGATGAAATCTGGAAATCCCTTGAGTAGGTTTATTACCTCATTTGCTAAAGAGGATGGCAACCGTTCAATGGATTGTTTATATATGGATAGAAATCGAGGTAAGATTATGAATAAGAAGATGAAAAAGCATGTGTTATTTTGGTCCTTTTTAACGCCAACACTTGCAGCTTTTTTCTTGGTTGTCATTATACCATTCTTTGTAGGTATCTATTATTCATTTACGGATTGGAATGGCATTCCCGGTAAGGCTATTTCGTGGATTGGCAGTAGTAATTATAGTAAAATATTCAGTGATGAACAAGTGATTAAGTCCTTTTGGGTAACCATCAAATACAGTTTACTTGCTATGTTGCTCATTAATGTCATAGGGTTTTCATTGGCATTACTGGTCACTCAAAAATTTAGAACAGCCAATTTGCTTCGCACCATATTTTTCATGCCGAATCTTATTGGCGGATTAATTTTAGGTTATGTATGGCGGTTTGTTTTCATAAAAATTGTCCCCATTATTTTTAACACAGATATGAACATGTTAGCCAAATCATCAACAGCTATTATGTCCTTGGCCATCGTCTCCACATGGCAGATGGGTGGTTACATTATGATTATTTACATTGCAGCCATTCAAGGTATACCTCAGGAATTGCTGGAAGCGGCAAAAATTGATGGTGCCAATGCATGGCAAAGAACGAAAGCCATTATTTTCCCGTTGGTTGCACCAGCTTTTACAGTGAGTTTATTTTTAACGTTATCAAGGTCCTTTATGATGTATGATGTCAATGTATCCTTAACCAACGGTGATCCAGCTAGAAGTACGGAGCTAATAGCTATGGAAATCATCACAAAATCCTTTAAAGAATCCAATTTTGGAGAAGGGCAGGCACAAGCCGTACTGTTTTTTGTGATTATCGCTATAATATCAATCATACAGGTATATCTTTCTAAGAAAAGGGAGTTGGAGATGTAATGAAGAAACGAAGAATACGATTGATTGTTATGGAAATCATAGGTTTAGCATTAGGCATATTATATCTTGTACCTTTCTATGTGGTTGTGACAAATAGTCTTAAAAGCAAACGCAATATACTGGTAGATACCATAGGGCTGCCCGAAACCTTAGGTTTTGAGAATTACCCAAGAGCCATGGAGAAGATGGATTTTCTGAAATCATTGTCTAATTCACTCATCATTACAGTTCTCAGTCTATTGTTATTAATTCTGTTTTCTTCCATGTCATCATGGGTATTGGTGAGAACAAAGACAAAGATTAGCAACGCCATTCTTCTACTGTTTGTTGCTGCAATGATGATTCCATTTCAATCCGTCATGCTGCCGCTGGTTAACCTCTTTGGTGTTGATAAGTTGAATCTTGTCAATACAAGAATGGGTATAATCATCATGTATATAGGGTTTGGCTCCAGTATGTCAGTTTTTCTGTATCATGGTTTCATGAAAACCATTCCATTGGACTTGGAATTGGCTGCATCCATTGATGGCTGTAACCCTGTACAAACATTTGTTTATATCGTACTGCCATTAATCAAGCCTATTTCAGTGACCGTAGCCATACTCAATGGTATATGGATATGGAATGACTTTTTACTGCCGTCACTTGTTTTGCAAGATAAAGCCATACGTACCATACCTTTGGCGGCACAATACTTTTTTGGTGCTTTTTCCAAAGACTGGCATTTGGCAATGGCAGGTCTGAATCTTGCCATTATACCCATTATCATCTTTTACATATTTGCACAAAAGTATATTATCAAAGGTGTTATTTCAGGCGCAATAAAATAAGGGGGAGTAAGATGAAACGGTTTACACTTTACCATAAAATAATCATATGGATTGGTTTATTTGCTATTGTATTCACTGGGTGTAAACCGTTCATGACCGATAAAAAACAAGGGGTCACAGTAGGCTCTGAAGTCGTAGAAAAAAAGCAGATTCATATTTTTCAATATAAAATCGAAATCGTTGAGCAACTGGATCAACTGGCTAGGGCTTATGAAGCCAGCCATGAAGATGTTGAAATTAAAATTACTACCTATGGAGGGCATGATTATCAGGGACTCATTAAATCAGAATTTGCATCGGGTGATGAACCGGATATTTTTAATTGTGGTGGTGAACGGGAATTAGATTTATGGTTGGATGAGTTGGAACCCTTGACCCATCAACCGTGGATTGATCATGTGCATCAAGAGGCCATTGAACCCGTTACAAAGGATGGTCACATCTATGGCATGCCCTATAATATGGAAGGATATGGCTTTCTATATAATAAGGATATCTTCAAAGCCTGTGGGATAGATGACTTGCCAACCACCCCAAAAGCCCTGGAAGATGTTGCAAAAATCTTACAGCAGAAGGGGTATCAGCCATTTTGCAACGGCTATCAAGAGTGGTGGGTTATCACCCATCATGGGTTTAATGCTGTTCTTGCTAATCGACATAACCCTGAGGCATTTATCAAGGGAATCATATCGGGCCAGATAGATTTGATGGAGGACCCATTGATGCATGAATGGCTGGATTTACTTGAAATAACAATGGTTTATGGTCAAGAACATCCATTTATGACAAGTTATTCCAGGCAAGTTGAAACCTTTGCAAAGGAAGAAGCTGCCATTATTCAACAGGGGAATTGGATTCAGATTCAATTGGACAAACTAAATCCTGACTTGAACGTTGGTTTAATGCCTATACCTGTTGGTCAAAAGGATGGTGCAGCCATTCCTTATGGTGTGCCCATGTACTGGGTGGTTAACAAAGAATCACATGTCAAAGATGAGGCAAAAGATTTTTTGAATTGGCTGGTCACATCTGATATGGGTAAACAGTATATGATTGAAGAATTAAAGTTCATACCAGCCTTCAACCATGTACACTATAAAAGCAAGCAGCTTGGAGACATCGCTTCTGAAATTGAGGCATATTATAATGAAGGAAAAGTATATGGATGGAGTTGGACGTCTTTACCACCAGGCAGTCCCAATGAGATGTACCAATTCTTTGAGCAGTTTTTAAACAATGAGATAAACCGTGAGCAATTAATCAATAAAATTAAAGCCATGCTGCATCAATTAAAATAGGTAACCCCCTCAATTAAGTCGTTCATTGAGGGGGTTTTTACGAGCAGATAAGACTTAGATGACTACAACAAGTGCTTCATAAGGCTTCATGGTTAAATGGGATAGGTCTGGTATTTGGGTTATGTTATCATTACTAATGACAACTTGGCTAGCCCTATAGGGAAGGCATAGTTGTGTTTCAGATTCAGAAAAATTGGTGAGAATAAGTAGCCTCTGCTCTTGGTATTGTCTGATGTAAGCAAAGATGGTATCATGTTCGGGCATGATGAGTGTGTAATCACCATAGACGATTATAGGGGAATACACACTGTCTTTTCTTAATTGAATCAGTTGTTGATAATAATAAAAAACCGAGTTGGAATCATCCAGTGCCTGCTTCACATTGATGGCTTGGTAATGGGGATTAAGTTTGAGCCAAGGGCTGCCTTTGGTGAAACCACCACCTTCACTGCTGTCCCAACACATGGGAACACGGCCATTATCACGTGAAAAGGGTTGGATGCGCTTTAATGCTTCTTGTCCAGTGAGCTTATAATCGTGAACCATCACATCATACTTATGATGATCCATAAGGTCATTGTAGTCCTCAATGGTGTCATAATAGGTATTGGTAAAACCAATTTCCTCACCTTGATAGACATAGGGTGTTCCTGGCATAAAGTGCAATAAAGTACCCAGCATCTTAGCACTTTCTATCCGATAGGGGCCTTCGTTGCCAAATCTGGAAACTGTCCTTGCTTGATCGTGATTGCTCCAATAATTGGAATTCCACCCCTTTAGATGAAGTTCATTTTGCCATTTGCTTAGAACAGATTTTAATGCAATTAGATCAAGAGGTTTTTTAGCAGATAGCATGGTTGACTTATCAAGGTTCATGTGCTCAAATTGGAAGATCATATCCAATTCCTTACGATGGGGGTGGGAATAAAATTTTCCTTCTCTTGGTGTCACATAAGGTGTTTCACCAACGGTTACAATGTCATAATGTTGCAGCACTTGATCATGCATTTCTCTTAAATACTCATGTGTGCGGCTATTATTAGCCCAGTACTCCCATCCAGGAACGCCTTCATCCATGATGGAAGCATCACGAAAGTCAATGGGTTTTCCAATCATATTAATGACATCCATTCTAAAACCTCGAATACCTTTTTGAAGCCACCAGTGCATCATGTCATAAACTGCTTGTCGAACGTCTTCATTAGCCCAATTCAGGTCCGGCTGTTTTTTGCTGAATAGATGCAAATAATATTCACCTGTGGTATCGTTGTATTCCCAAGCAGATCGCGTAAAATAAGAACCCCAATTATTGGGTGGGGAGCCATCTTCTTTAGGAGAACGCCATATATACCAGTCTCGTTTTGGGTTGTCTAGGCTGCTTTTTGATTCCAGAAACCATGGATGTTCATCGGAAGTATGATTGACCACAAGGTCCATCATTAAATAAATGCCTCTTTTTTTACCTTCATGAATAAGGCACTCCATATCTTCCATGGTTCCAAAAAGAGAATCAATAGCATAATAATCACGGATATCATAACCATTATCATCCATGGGTGATGCATACACTGGACTTAACCAGATGATATCAACACCAAGTTTTTTTAAGTAATCCAGTTTGGTAATGATACCACGTAGATCACCAGTACCTGAACCTGTGGTATCCTTGAATGATCGGGGGTATATTTGGTATATAACACTTTTGTGCCACCATTTTTTTTCCATTATCATGACCTCCTTCAGTCGTCATACGTTGAGTGTAGCATAATGGAAGTGACACTTAAACATAGGGTCAATATTGACTGCTATATTGGTCAAGATTATCTGCTAAATGTAATCATAAGATAACTATAGGATGGCGTTATTTGATTGCAACACCAAGCGAATACCTCTCAAATCACAGACATGGTTACCGGTCATGGATGTGGCTTGAAGGGTTAACAAACCTTTTACATGGGGAAGATAGATGGAGCCAAGAACCATGGTATAGAATGCTTTGTCATAAGATTCTTCTCGCATAACACGGTCCTCTTGGTCTTTTATTTCAGATTCATAGCTTTCTAATAACCTACCCTGAAGGGTATGATCACCAAAGGTTAATTGGAGCGCTGTACCAATGCTGCTTTTTTCACAGGTATATTTCAGTTCCACTAGATAATGACCTGCTTGCTGTACATCAATAGCCCATGATAAGGTATCTTTTATGTCACGCCAATGAACAATATAGGATGCATTAGGGTGGATAGAACTCCATGTAAGCTTACCTTTTAGATCAGCATCTTGTGCGGGTAAATCCGTGTATGGAAAGGCTTCATACCCTACTGGAATGGATGGATCAGACACTTCTTTTGGAAGACTGTTGTCAAAGTCATTGATTGCACGGGTTAAAGTGGCAAATGTATCAGGGTGTTCTTGGGATATATCTTGATGTTGCCCTATATCCTTTGTCATGTCATATAAGCCTTTAAGACGACCACCTGCTCGAAAGGTGTTAGACCTTACACTTATGATGGATTGTTCATGGGTAGACGTGACTTTTTTAGCGAATATTAAACGATTAGGATACAACTCTTTTTTACCAAAAAGTAAGGGTGTTATGTCAAACCCATCCAAAGGCTTGTGGGTTGTTAGAGGGGTTGCCGTTAGGCTGGTTAAAGTAGGTAATAAGTCAATGGCACCAGCTATTTCATCAATGGATAACCCTTTTGGAATATGATTTTTCCAAGTAATGGAACATGGACTTTTTACACCACCTTCTTCCACATCACCTTTGATACCCTGCATACCGCCATTCCACCTAACGGTATTGGGGCCATTATCGGAAAAATAGACAATGATGGTGTCTTCCATCAGCTTTAGGTCATCAAGGGTTTGCAGAAGACGGCCAACATTCCAGTCAATGTTCTCACACATGGCAAGTACAGAGCGGGTACGTAATAAGTCTTCCCGTTCAGGTTCATCTGCTCTAAGTTTGACATTTTCATTGGTGAATCGATTAAAATACTTGTCAGGCACTTGAAACGGTGAATGAGGTGTGTTCAACGGTATATAGCAAAAGAAGGGATGGTCTTTATTTTGCTTAATAAAATCAATAGCCCCATCGGTAAGGGCATCTGTCAGATAACCTTCTGATTGATATTCTTTCCCATTATGCTCAATGGTACTATCAAAATAATGACTCCAATGCCCACAGCAATAACCGATAAATTCTTCGAATCCCCGTCCATTAGGATGATAAGGGTATTGCAGTCCGCTGTGCCATTTGCCAAAACACCCTGTCTTATAGCCATTCTCTAAGAATAGGTCCCCAATGGTTTTTTCATCCAGATTAATTCGTTCAGCTCGCCTCGTTACACCCCTCACACCCGTTCGACTATAGTATCTGCCTGTCAAAAATTCAGAACGGGTTGGGGCGCAGAGTGGCTGAACAAAGAAGTTATTTAAAACAGCCCCTTCTTCTGCAAGTGCATCAATATGAGGTGTTGCAAGATTGGTGTTTCCAGTTCTACTTAAATCCCCATAGCCTTGATCATCCGTTAAGATAACCATTACATTTGGTTTTTTTTTCATAATAACCTCCGTCTGCTTTATTATCTGCTTTTACGCTATATTATCACACATGAATAGCAGAATAGAATGAGTAAATATTTAGAAACATGTGGAATGGTGTTAAAATTGATTGAGGAAAAGAGATGTTATGGTATAATGATTGAGGGGAATGGAGGTGTTCTATGCCTACAATTCAATATGCTATTGATGATAGGGTACAGATAAACGGAGCAGTATTTGTAAACAGAAAGCCTGAAGATCATGTGGATAAGCCCTTCCTATTTACACCTAAATTACATTTGCTTCAATATTTTATTGAAGCAGACAGGCACGTTATGATACGAGGTAAGGAAAAGCATATTGGGGATGGCTATATGATGTTTTCATGTGCAAATGAACCGTATACATCCTATCGCCACCTAAAAACGACCAAGGCCATTAATATTCAATTTACAACCCGTCATATGAGGGAACATATTGTCGATAAAAGGCTGGCATCAGCATTAGAACGAAACATACACCTTCCATTTATCTATGATATGAATGGACATAGCACCATCTATTATATGTTTAATGAGCTTTTATACTTATCTTCTTCCCATGATGACATGAACATGTTAAAGGCGGAGGTATTATTGAAGCAAATTCTCATTGAAATTGCTGGCTTTTATAAGAAAGGCGCCGTTAAACACCAGCAGGGGCTGCTCTATTCCATAGAGTGCTTAGAGAGAAACTATCATATGAATTATAAAATAGATACATTGGCAGATATGGCAAATATGAGTCGCAGTGCGTACATTAAAGCTTTTAAACGACAGACTGGATCAAGTGTTGCCAGCTATGCCATGAAGGTGAAAATAGGGATAGCCGCTATGCTGCTCACAACGGAACCAAGCATGAAAGTGAAAGATATCGCAGAACAGTTAGGCTTTTGTGATGCGTTTTATTTCTCCAATACCTTTAAGAAACATACAGGAAAATCACCTAAGGCTTATCGCAATTAGAGGTGTTCAGCATCCAACTATTTGCATGCCATAATTGGATGCAATTCATAGCAAAGATTACATGTTCCGTCATGTTTCAACGCATGAATATGTATTGACGAAGCACAGAGTTAGTAATAAAATTAAATATATAATATATATATATTATTGTTGTTTATTTTTGCTGATACATATTTTTCAATTTTTTGAATTGAACAAACAGCTTGCTTCGCAAGGCGCCACGTAGTCGCTTTGCTCTAGAGTTAGGGGGGGTGTTATGTTAGAGTTGCTAAAATATGCTTTTACAGGTGTAAATGTTATACCTACTGTGTTATTAGGATTAGTATTGTTATACTGGATTATTGCTATTATTGGTGCACTTGATTTTGACTTTTTAGACATTGACTTAGACTTAGACGGTGCTGAACAGGGTCCATTCTATGGGATATTAGCGTTTCTTAATGTGGCGGAATTGCCCTTTATGTTAGTTTTTAGCCTGTTGGTTTTGATTTTCTGGATGTTAGCTATGTTTATGTATTATATACCTGTACCTGTAGGAGGTTTACTTAATGGCTTATTGTTTATACCAGCCATCGGTGTGAGTATGATGATAACGAAGTTTGTGACCATGCCACTAAAAGGTATATTTAAGTATAGCAACATGCAAGATGAGAGAGGAAATGGGGTCATAGAAGAACTATGCACGCTGACCTGCAACGTGAACAATGGACGTTTAGGTCAGGCAAAAATTAAGAGGGATGGCGCGTCAATCGTCATTAATGTCAAGTCAGAATTTGATGGAGAGTCCTTTAATAAAGATGAGGTTGCATTCGTTAGCAGAAAAGATGAGGAAAAAAATGTATATTATATAATAAAAATTAAGGAGTGAATACAATGGATCATGCAACACAAGTTATGTTGGTGAGTATAGGAGCAGTTGTTGTCATCATTATAGGGTTATTGGCTTTATTCTCTAGGTTCTATCATAAGGTGGAACAAGGGAAAGTTATCGTAAGAAATGGTGTTGGCGGCCCCATCGTATCCTTTGGTGGTATTTTTGTCGTACCTATTATACACCGATACGAGATCATGGATATTTCAGTGAAACGTGTTGAAATAGCCAGGGAAGGTAAAGACGGTTTGATCTGTAAAGATAATCTAAGAGCAGATATCAGGGTTGCATTCTTCGTTCGTGTCAATCAAACACGGGAAGATGTATTAAAAGTAGCTCAATTATTAGGCTGTCAGAAGGCATCGGACCGTACAACCTTAATGGAATTTTTTGACGCCAAATTTTCAGAAGCCCTAAAAACAGTGGGTAAGAAATTTGATTTTGTTCAGCTCTATACCGAAAGAGAAACCTTTAAAGAAGAGATTCTTCAGATTATCGGTACAGACCTCAATGGTTATGTGATGGATGATGCGGCCATTGATTATTTGGAGCAGACGGATGTTGCCCTACTTAATAGCAGCAATATATTAGATTCAGAGGGTATTAAGAAAATTACAGAATTGACCTCAGAACAGCGTATTCTAGCGAATCAAATAGAAAGAGACAAGCAGAAAACCATTAAGAAACAAGATGTATCTGCCAGAGAAGCCATCCTTGAGCTTGAAAAACAAAATGCAGAAGCAGAAGCCAAGCAAAAAAGAGAAATTGCCATTATCAATTCTCGAGAAACAGCAGAAGCAGAAAAAGTGGCTCAAGAAGAACGATTTAAGTCAGAGATGGCAAGGGTTAAAACCGATGAAGAAATTGAAGTAGCAGAGCAGAATAAAGAGAGACAAGTTATCGTTGCATTAAAAGCCAAAGAAAGTACAGAAGCTGTTGAAACAGAAAGAGTGGATCGAAAAAGATTACTGGAACGAACAGAAAAAGAAAAACTGGTTGAATTGGCTGTTATTGAAAAAGAGAAGAATCTAGAAGTGGAAAAGAAAAATATTCAAGGGGTTATCAGGGAAAGAGTAGCCGTAGAGAAAGACACTGTTGTTGAAGAAGAAAAAATAAAAGATACACGTGCCATTGCAGAGGCAGAGCGTTATAAAACAGTAGCCATTAAAAAGGCAGAAGAACAAGCAGAAAAAGACCTTATTATTAAGGTGAAAACAGCAGATGCTTCCAAGCAAGCAGCAGAAAAAATAGCAGAGAAAACCGTCATTGATGCAGATGCTAAGTTGAAAGCGTCCCAAAAAGAAGCAGAATCCATCAAAGTGATTGTTGACGCTAAAGTGAAAGAAGAAGCAACAAGTGGAATCGCTCAGGCAAACGTTATCGAAGCAAAAGCGCTAGCACAAGCAAAAGGAGATACAGCTCGCGTTGAAGTAAAAGAAAAAGAAGGAACGGTAGAAGCAGATATCTTAAAGAAAAAATACATGGCTGAAGCAGAAGGTATCAAAGAGAAAGCGACCAGCATGAAGGCATTAGATGAAGTGGGTAGAGGCCATGAGGAATTCAAACTTAAACTTGAAAAAGAAAAAGAAATTGAATTGGCTAACATCAATATTCAGAAAGAGATTGCTGACTCACAAGCTTCTGTAATTCGTGAAGCCCTTAAATCCGCTAAGATTGATATTGTTGGTGGGGAAACCATGTTCTTTGATAAGATTATCGGTTCTATTGCTCAAGGTAAATCCTATGACCGTCTAGTGGATAACAGTGACGTACTCACGGATATTAAAGAAACATTTATTACAGGTGACCCTGAGTACTTTAAGAAACAATTACAAGAGTTAATAGGCAGATTTAACATCACATCAGAAGATTTGAAAAACTTATCCATAGCTGGTGCAGTCAATAAAATGATGAAGCATGCTGATGGAGCAGATAAGACCATGTTAGGTAACCTATTAGAAACAGTGAATAAAGCAGGGGTTGCTAATTTACCAGCAAAAATGATGGATACACGTAAATGAGGTAGATAATATTGGATGTTAGAGATGATAAAGGGTTAAACACAAAAAATAAGAATAAAGCCATGGAAAATGGCACATATGAAGTAATTAAAAATCGTCTTGTAAAACATGGTAATGACTTGAAGGCACGTACTGAAAAGCTGAACGCTGTGAGAAAAGAAGTCTTTGGTTCAATTGATACCAAGCTTCTTGGCAGTGAACGTATGATCACTGAGCACAATTGTATACCCAGAGATATGGCACCAGTAGATGACTCTTTCATCTTTGGGTACAATGTGCACATGGGTCTGAAATCCAAGGTTGAACTGAGTGACGTATTTTCTATCTATCATTATAAGGATCATGCTTTTCAAAAGCAGGCACTTCATCTCATTAATGACGAGCAGTTCTTAAAAGATTTTGATGAGCTGTATAAGTATTATAAGCACACCTTTTTTGCAAAGTTTACCATAACGGAACCTTACTTTTATATGATTTTTCAAACAGGCAAGCATGCTACGGATATTAAAGTTTTTAAGTGGTTGATTGAAGGCGGTAAGCTTACCTATGTGGATTGCCGAAGTGAACATGAAGTGAAGTTCACAGATAAGAATGCCTTTGATTTTGTGAAAGTTACACGTGATGATCAACGCAGTGGTGTCCATCCCCATGTATCCATTCTGGATAAGGTCTTTGTTGAAACCATAGGTGGCGACTTGACCATTAAGGTTGAGGATAATACCGCTGTAGGTAAGGGAATCTATTCAGAAGATGTGGAAGATAAAGACCAGAACCTTGATGATGCAGATATAGCTTATGTGGACCTGGGTCAGATTATCATTTTAAAGATTCGGCCCTACAAAGAAAACCATGACCGATATTTTATTTTTAACGACAAATTAAAGCGTGTTGTACGCATTGATTCCATTAAAGATACATGCAGACTTCTACCAGGTAACCATGGACTTATTTTCCCAAAAGGCTATTACCTGCAAAATGGCGAATATAAAATATTCGATGTACCTGCTGAAAACTGTGTTTTTGATCAAGTAATCAGTTCATCGAATGGTGAAGATTATCAATACATCTTCTATAACATGGATAGTGGCATTTACCTGATCTATTCGTACAATATCATTGAGCAAACCATTGATACACCCATTGTTTGCAGCGGTTACTCCCATTTCAATAATGGTGAAATGATCGTGTTCAAGCATGAAGATGAACCACGAAAAAATCATATGATTCAGATATGGCAAACACCTTATGTGGGCAAGAACTATGTCAGTGCAGGTGACAACGATTCCATCTTATTTAAAATTGGTAATAAGGATATCGTCAACTGTATGGCGGATTGTAAGGTGGTATACAAACTCATTCAAAAAGGTGAAGGTTATCAGAGTATCTATGTGGACATCGTAAAAGAAGCTGAACAAATAATGGATGCGTATTTTTGGCTAGATAAAGCAGAAACCTATAACTTAAAAGAAGTCCTTCAAAACATCAAAGAGTCCTCTGCTTTTGCTATTGGTGAATTTGAAAAAGTGACCCGTATTAAGAATGCCACCAAAAAGCAGATAACGGATGTATCAGGCACAGCGGAAGAACTCTTAAAAAAATTGGAGTATGGTACCTTTGACACGGTGGATGAATATGTGCGGGTATTAGCGGATATACGAAACCTCCGTGGTAAGATTGTATCCTTAAGGGATCTAAGATACACAGACCTGGCCATTGTTGATTCATTAGACAGCCGCGTAAAAGAAAAAAATGAAGATTTCTCTAAAAAATGTGTGACGTTTTTAATCGAACCAGAAGGTCTTAAGCCTTACGCTGATAAAGTGCAGGAGCTGCAAGATACCATCCAGAAAGTGAATAAATCAAAAGAAGGTAAAGAATTGGCTGAGAAAATGGATAACACATCTGCTGATTTAGAACTTCTAATTGATATTGTGGGTAACTTTAAAATAGAAGACCCTACCATGACAACGGCTATCATTGAAAAAATTTCCTCTTTATTCTCCCTATTGAATAACGCTAAGGCAAGGTTAAAAGCAAGGGTAGAAGAATTCACAAAGAGCGAAATGACCACACAGTTTAATTCACAAATGAAACTGCTCAGTCAAGCGGTTGTCAATTACCTCGATGTCTCAGACACCGTAGAAAAATGTGACCAATATCTGAATAAGGTTATGGTACAGATACAGGAACTTGAAGGCAAGTTTGCTGAATTTGATGATTATGTCTTACAGCTTACTGAAAAAAGAGAAGAGCTTTATAATGCTTTTGAAAGTAAAAAACAAGCCCTACTTGATAAGTTAAATAAGCGTATGACTGCTTTATTTAATTCATCTGAACGTATTATGAGTGGTATAACCAACAGGCTAACGAGCTTTGATTCCGTAGAAGCCATTAACGGTTACCTTGCAACAGATATCATGGCTGAGAAGGTTAGGGATGTGATCTCTAAGCTAAGAGAGCTAGGCGACACGGTTAAAGCAGATGAAATCAGCTCCAGGTTAAAACGGCTAAGAGAAGACGCCATCCGACAGTTAAAGGACAAGCAAGAGCTGTATGTAAGTGGTGAGAATGTCATCAAATTAGGTCAACATCACTTCTCGGTGAATACAAAAGCCATTGATTTATCCATTGTACAAAAAGACGATGGCTTGTATTACCATATAACAGGAACAGATTTCTGGGATAAGGTGGTTCATGAAGATATAGACAACTATCAGCACGTTTTTTCACAGAGTGTGGTATCGGAGAACAGGGATGTGTATCGAGCTGAGTACCTAGCGTATCTGGTTTTTGAAGGAGCACGCCAGCTCGAGCTTGAAAGCTTAGATGTCTTATATGGCAGGACTGAAACGCAATTAGTTGAAGTCATTCAGAAGTTCATGGAACCTCGCTATCAAGAGGGATACACCAAAGGGGTACATGACCAAGATGGAGCCAAGATATTAAAGGCATTACTTGATCTCCACCAGAATATTGATTTATTGACCTATAGTAATGAAGCCAGAGCTTTAGCCCGATTATTCTGGCATCATTTAGCAGATAAAGATACGAAGGATTTACTCATGCTTCGGTTAAAAGAACTGGCTAAGGTAGGTCTGTACTTTAAGGCATCACCTAATCTACAGAGCTATGTACCTTACATCATTGAGAAGCTTCAAGGATGTTATCAGGATGTTACTTTTTTTGATAACCAATATATCCCTGCTGCTGCGGAATACCTTTGCATGGAGATTATGCAAGGTGAAGATTTTATTGTCAGCAGGGAAGCTAAAAAGGTGTATGAAGGCTTTATAGGTTATTTGCAGGATAAAGACGCTCAGGATACATTCGCGCTATCTATAAAAAACAGTCATGAAGATGCTGAAGGGCTTTTTTACTTGATGAAAGAATGGATAAATGCTTATCGATTGGATATAACAGGTCATAAACCTCAAGATTCAGAGGATGCTATTGGGACAATCAACGTTTTTGAAGCTTTAGATGAAGAAGAACTACCGGGTATATTGGATGAAGTCATTGTGCTATTAATCGAAAATAAGGCCGGTTCAGGCAGAGTGATGAGTGTTGATGCCAAAACAACCATTAAGGGATTGGTAGGTACCCATGGCGTTATTGATGGTGGCACCTATACATTAGCCTATACCAAATTCATGTATAAACTAAAGCATTATCGTGAAGTGATTGTTCAGGATTATACCACTTTCCAAGAGATGAAGAAAATGCTTATTAAACAGATGGGGGATGCTCTTCATCTGGATGATTTTAAACCCAAGGTATTGTCGTCATTTGTTCGGAATAAGCTCATAGATAAAGTTTACCTGCCATTAGTTGGCGATAATCTTGCGAAACAAATTGGTGTGGTAAGTGAGGACAAACGTACCGATTTGATGGGGATGTTGTTACTGGTTTCACCACCAGGTTATGGTAAAACCACGTTAATGGAGTATATTGCCAGCAGACTGGGTATCATTCTCGTGAAAGTGAACGGTCCTTCTCTAGGGAATGAAGTCACATCTTTAGACCCAGCTAAGGCCAATAACACCAGTGCCCGTGATGAATTAAAGAAGCTTAATCTGGCCCTTAAGATGGGTAACAATGTGATGATCTATGTGGATGATATTCAGCACTGTCACCCAGAATTCTTACAGAAATTCATCTCCTTATGTGATGGTCAGCGTAAGATTGAAGGGGTCTATAACGGTATCGGACAGACGTATGACTTAAGAGGCAAGAAGGTTGCTGTTGTCATGGCAGGTAACCCCTATACAGAAAGTGGCGAAAAGTTCAAGATACCCGATATGCTTTCCAACCGGGCTGATGTCTATAATCTAGGAGATATGCTCAGGGAGAATGAAGAAGCTTTCAAACTGAGCTATATTGAGAACAGCTTAACCTCTAATCCTGTACTCAGTAAATTAGCTGGCAGAAGTCAAAAGGATCTCTACGGTCTTATTGACATGGCTAATGGGGCGGAGAGAGAAAGTGTTAACTTAGAAGGCACCTATTCCATGGACGAGCTTAGTGAATACATTGCTGTCATTGAGAAGCTATTCGTCATAAGGGATGTGGTATTAAAAGTCAACATGGAATACATCTATTCCGCAGCTCAAGCAGACGCCTATCGTAATGAACCACCTTTTAAACTACAAGGTTCTTATCGAAACATGAATAAGATTGCAGAAAAGATTGTTGCCATCATGAATGAAGAAGAATTGTCCCAACGGGTACTAGCAAGCTATGAAAACGACTCTCAAACACTGACAACTGGAGCAGAAGCCAATATGCTTAAGTGGAAAGAAATTGTGGGTTGCATCGATTGCGATGAACAAAAGCGATGGGATGATATCAAGAAGATATTTGTGAAAAACAAGCTGGTAAAAGGTGATGATAAGATGGGTCAAGCAGTGATGGTGTTAAGTGATTTGACCGAGAATTTAGAGATGATTAAGGATATATTGGCAAAAGGTAAATAGAGGATTTTATGCATTTAATTGTTTGCTATACTGGGAAATGTTTTTCCAGTATAGCATTTGATTATTGAGCGTTTTTTAGAGTGGATGACCGTGAAGGTATTCATGATAATGGCGAAAGACAAAATTGATGGACATAAAAGGAGTCAATTATGCGAATAGGACAATTTTCAAAAATATGTCATGTAACAGTAGATACTGTCAGGCATTATATGGATACAGGATTGATACTACCTGTAAAAGATGGCGGGTATTATCATTTTGATAGGGACTGTTATTTGGACATGCAAATCGTTTTAGAATTGAAAGAATTAGGATTTTCATTACAGGAAATTCGATCATTTCAATTCTATAAACGTTTATGTCGTTTAAAACCAATGCAAAAAGAGCAATTTTATAATGACTTGATTATGAATAAAATGAACGAAACTGAAAAGAAAATCATTCAATTAAAAACAGCACACCAGAAGCTAGAGTATAAATTAAGAGAGATTAATGCAAGTACAACAAGTAATCAGCGAGTAATAGGTCTGCCTATCAGCACAATGCATCTACTTGCATGTCCTTTATGTAAAAGTAATTTATCGCCAAATAGCATAGAAATAATTGACAATAACATGATAACTGGGAATCTAGAATGCAACAGCTGTGAGGAATCTCTAGAGATACAAAATGGCATTGTCATCACGTATCAGAAATCATCTTTGCTAAATTCAATGACAGATGTAAATTATAAATTTCTGTTTGCTGAGTATGTGAAACAGATACCAGCAGAATACTTTGAAAGAATATATCAAGGTTTTGAATGGTGCAAGAGTCAAATTAACTTTGATAACATGAAAGGTAAAACCATCTTAGAGTTAGGAAGTGGAGCAGGTATTTTTTTAAGAGCGATATACGATTTAATACCTGAGGATACAACCTATATTTGTGTGGATTATAATAATGAGTTGAATATCGTACTAAAAGAAATCATTGAACACGATGATGTTAAAAAGAAATTACTTTTTATAAGCTCTGAGTTTCATGATATACCATTGAAAGAAAAATCCATCGATTATATCATTGATATTGTAGGTACATCCAATTTTATGTTTGATGCAAAAAAAGAGTACCAAGATAATTTTTTACTGAGTGATCTAAAGTATCTGCTTAAGGATGATGTGACCATTATTGGCAACTATCTAATATTTGAAAAATACGCTAAAGCTCATCCTGTCATTCCACCAGATTGTAGACACAAATATACAATAAAGTATATTACCAATCAGTTATCTGAATTAGGGTTCGAAATGATAGCTTCGTACAATTCAGACTTGTTGCCTCCGGCTGAAAAGTATGGAAAGTATGAGGATTTCTTTATAGAAGGAGATAAAGTCTTTGCACATAGCTTAATAGGTAAAAAAACACCATCTGCTATTTAATGATCTTATCATTAAATCAAAAGATGGTGGAATTCACTTCTTGTATGATGGAATGTGAAAGTCTAAAGTATGTTAATGCCTCTTGTCGTTGGTGGTATTCATATACGTTTCATTGAACTTAAACCCTACACTATTTTTATTATTTCTAACTAAGAATATAACGAATGCACATAATAGTACGACTATCGTTGTAACAAATCCACCTTCTGGTCCGAAAGCTCCTCCATTAAAAAGATTTTCTTTTAATAGTCTCGTTGATAGTATACTGGGCGTATCAGTGCCACTTACTGAAAATCCTAAAATGCTACCTTGAAAGAAGTTCCATGTTATGTGAAAGCCAATGGGCATCCATAGATTACCCCTTACCCAAAACATGTAAGATAAAAGAATACCAACTAATGAGATATTAATAAATGATAGTAATGTTATATTAGGGTTAAGTGCATGCAGTATTGAAAATAATAAATTTGGTACTAAGAAAATGATTAAAACACTTGATTTTCTTAAAATACTCATTAAATACCCTCTTGAAAAAAGTTCTTCTGTGAAACCAACAAAACACATACTAGCTAGATTCCAAAGCATTAACCAACTAAAATTTAAATCACGAATAGTATGATTAAGCTTAAGCTGGTTTGTCATGATAAGGATAAAAAATACTAACAAAATTGCCCCTGCTCCAAACAATAAGCCCTTAATGAGTTCCATAGCGTAAGTATTTATTTTTGGTAAACCCAATCCTTTTAAATCTTTTTTATCAAGCAACTTCCACAAAAGAACAACAACACATATAGTAACAATTTTTTGAAAGATAAAGAGAATATGCGTCATTATATCATTTTCTGTAACATCTCCAATAAGTAATGTAAAGATTAAACTTACAACTAAAGAACCAATAATTGAACCAGCTAATAACATCACTATTTTCCATCCAACACGTACATCATTGTTTTCATTTTTAAAAATTTTCATAAGAACCTCCAACATAAAATTATTATAAGATACCAGATGCCATAGTGAGTATAGAACATGGTGTAAACCCCACGTCAACAATGAATTAATCAAAAAACCGTTATAACTGTTTTAGTGAACACATGGGACAGGATCTTAGAGGAATTTTTACCCAATAGTAATTACGTAAAACAGAATCTGCCAACCAATGAGAAATATATGGTTTGGGATGAACAAAAAGATTATGGTAGGGTTGAGATTCAGATACCTGTTAAGCAAAAATAATAGATGTATAACGATAAAAAAGGGTTCTGCCTTATGGTTTATGCATGATATTTATTGAAAAAGTGTTAGAAGTATAATGGATTACAGACGTTAGCAGTATAACGGATTCTCTTGCTGTGTTAAGCAAAATCTGTTATACTGATAAAAAATCCTGAAGTGAGGTTCATTATGCCTTTTGATCTAAATAAATGTGTGAATTATATTTCCAGTAATCGAACAAAGAAAATTTCAGAAGCATTTGGCAGATGGTTGGAAAAAGATAATATTACGAGAATACAGTGGATTGCTCTCTATTTTATTTATACGAGAGGACCACAATCTCAAAGAGAATTATCCATGCTTATGGAAATTAATGATTCCAGCGCCATGCGATTAATTGACCGATTGGAACGTGAGCATTGGGTGAGCCGTGTTAGAAGTAATGAGGATAGAAGAGTCATGAAAGTGGTTTTAACCCAAGAAGGAGAAGAATTGATTGCTAAGCTTCTACCAATAGGTGATGATTTTAGTCAGTTATTGATTAAAGATATTGACCCTGATGAACTATATATCTTCCAAAAAGTGCAGCAGAAGATGTTTGATAATATTATGCAAGATGAACGATCCAAAAAATAAGTAATAGACCTATTACTTATTTTTTTATGCTCTTATATGAAAGTCTTGGAATTTAGTATAGAAATAGAAGATTGTTATTGATTTAACAGAGGATGTTTGTTATACTAATGATTGCATAAGCAAATATATGCATAACAAATATATGTACAGCAAATAAAATTATTTTATTAAAGGAGGACTTTTTAATGCATAATGTAAGAGAAATGTTAAATGATTTTGTAGGTGGTTTAGGTACTTTGGGTGAAACAAATGAAGAAGCAGTCAATGCATTTATGGGGTTACTTGGTGCAGCCTATGAACCAGGAGCAGTTGATTTAAAAACAAAAGAGCTCATCAGTGTAGCTATTGGTTGTTATAACAGATGTGAATACTGTATTGTTTATCATACCTATAAAGCTCTTGAAGCAGGAGCAACAAGGCAAGAAATTATTGAAAGTGCTATGGTAGCTGTTGCATTTGGTGGTGGACCTTCTATGGCTTATTCCGTTACATTATTAAAAGAGAGCATTGATGAGTTTGAAGGGGATTTTAAGTAATTGAACAGACTAGGGAGTTGAAGACAATGAGCATAGAACTAAAAATTGATAAACTTTCGGGTCACGAACAGCAAGGTGTTATCGGAAAAATATATAAACAAGCTGGCGATGACATTGCTAAAGGCGACGTGCTCTTTACCATTGAATCAGGTAAAGGAACCATGAAGTACACATCCAAGTATACAGGCGTCTTGGAGTCTCTTGATGTTGATGAAGGGGACACCGTTAAGAAAAATCAAGTTGTCGGCCATATACAGGGTGATGAAAATCAATGTAAGCAAGAAGCATCTACAGCAAAAGCACCTAAAAAACAAGCCTATTCCTTTGGTATTCATACACCAGCCAAAGAAAAGATAGCATGTGATGTACTGATTATTGGTGGAGGTCCTGGAGGATATGTTGCAGCAATAAGAGCCGCACAACTTGGGAAGAAAGTGGTGCTTATTGAAAAAGACAAATTAGGCGGTACATGCCTGAACTATGGCTGTATACCCACAAAGGCTTTGGTACAGAGTGTAAGTGTGCTAGGGCATATTAAAGAATCAAGCCACTATGGTTTTGATGTGCCAGACGTTACGATAAACATTAACAAAGTCATGGGAAGAAAGAATGATGTGGTTAAGCAGCTGGTGTCGGGTATACAAGGTTTAATGGATAATAACCATATTCGGGTCATCCACGGTGAAGCACATGTAAAAGATGATCAGACAATAGGTGTGAAAACAAAACAACTGGACGCCACCATTCATTACCAGAAAATGATCATTGCAACAGGTGCAGTACCCATTAGAATTCCTATTCCTGGCAGTGATTTATGTGAAGTCCTTACAAGTAAGGAAGTACTGGAACTTGAAGAGATTCCAACATCCATCACCATCATAGGTGGGGGTATCATTGGTATGGAAATAGCTTTTATTATGAATGCATTAGGTGTTGAAGTAAGTGTTGTGGAGTATCTTCCCAGCATATTGGCTTGCCTTGATCATGATGTTAGTGATGTGGTACGTCAATCTGCTATTGAAAAAGGCATCCATATATATGATGGTGCAAAAGCCATGGGTATTCGTAAAACCATGAATGATAAAATGATAACAGAAATTGATATCAACGATAAAAGCTATCTCATTAGCTCCGATAAAGTGTTAATGGCAGTTGGGCGAAGAGCGAATTTGGAAAGTTTGGATTATGACAAGCTAGGTGTGCGGTTAAATGAAAAAGGTAGTGGTATCGACATTGACCCATTCATGAGAACATCCAATGACGATATATATGCCATTGGGGATATCACCAATAAAATTCAATTAGCCCATGTAGCATCCCATCAAGGTATGATTGCAGCAGAACATATTGCAGGGATGGCACATGAGATGCACTATGATGTGATTCCTAGTGCTATCTTTACCATGCCAGAAGTGGGAACGGTTGGACTCAGTGAAAAAGAAGCCCAAGAAAAAGAACAATCCGTTAACGTTGTCAAATTTCCCTTTTTTGCCTGTGGTAAAGCCATTGCCATGAATGAACCAGAAGGCTTTGTTAAATTAATTGTAGCTGAAGAAGACAAAAGACTTCTTGGTGGTGCTATCGTAGGCGCTCACAGCACCGATTTAATTGCAACCATTACCCAACTAATACAAGACAAGGTAACAGTTGAAGAAGCGTTGAAAGTTGTCTACGCCCATCCTACTTTAGGAGAAAGTATTCATGAAGCACTCCTTATGGCTGATGATCGAGGTATACACTTTGGATAAGCTCTATAAAACTGTTTATATGGCCAATGGTTTTGACCCAGCTGTGAATCTTGCTGCCGAAGAATATTTGATGGCTACATGCAAAGAAAATGAGGTCATCATGTACCTCTGGCAGAACGAAAAGACAGTCGTTATTGGAAAGCATCAAAACCCATTAAAAGAATGTCACATGAAGCGTATGAAAGATGATCATATCCATCTCATAAGACGAAAATCCGGTGGAGGTGCTGTTTTTCACGATCTTAATAATTTGAACTTTACCTTTATAGCCCATAAAAAACATTATGATGAAAAAAAACAGTTTCTTGTGATTCTAAGGGCTTTAAAAGAATATGGTATTAACGGTTGTCATACAGGTAGAAATGATTTAACCGTGAACCAAATGAAATTTTCAGGGAATGCCTTTATGCATCAAGACCATGTAAGCTGCCATCATGGAACACTTTTAGTGGATGCCAAATTAGATGAACTGAGCTTATATTTGACACCACCCACATTGAAATTACAGAGTAAAGGGATTGATTCCGTTCGTTCAAGGGTTACCAACTTAAAAGCTTTTAACCCCACAATTACAGTAGCGAATCTAAAGGACCAATTGGTACGAGCCTTTGACCAGACATATAATGGGATACTAAGTCATCACCAAATGCCTACTAGCCAAATGCTAGCACCCTATGTGGTCAAGTATAACGATTGGGACTGGACCTTTGCAGAAAGTCCCAAAGCAACTGTAAAACACGAAAAAAGCTTTTCATGGGGCCACTTCTCCATTGAAATGGCCATAAAAAACGGCATCATTGTAAATTGCATGATCAGTACAGATGCACTACTGGATGAACCATTTTTAAAGTTTCAAGATTTATTGGTTGGTAAAAAGTTAAAATATAAAGAGATGACAATCTTAATCTGTGATTTGTTTCAAGATGAGCAAGTTAAAGATGGGTTAATAGAACTTATGATGAATATGTGTGTATAGATAAAAATTTAATAAAAGGGGCTATCTCTTCATAGATATGAGTGTGAGAAGCCCTTTTTTAGTTGCATAAATTGAAAAGGCAAGCCATAAAAGAGTATAATTATTAATATCCATTAATAACAAATAAATCGTCTTGGCTTCTCAGTTACTACCAAAATAATCAGCTAATTCCTCACCCCATCTGCGAACGTTATCCCATTTTATCGTTTCTAATGGTGCATTCTTTTTAACCCCAAACATAAATCTTGCAATGCCTGGGAAAATGTCTTCTATTTTACCTCCAAACATACCTGTTTTGGATGTGTTTATGAGCTTCTTCGATGCGTTTAAACTAGACTTAATGGCTTTTTTCCATATTTTTCTTCCATCATGTAATAGATAAGCAACAAAATAAAGAGCCGTTTTCTTTTGACTTAACACCTGTTGATTTTCTTTAATGAATGATGTTGCTTCTGGCACCCATCGCATACCATTGATAGGCCCTCCGACAATGATACCATCATACATGTCCATGTTGGTTACGTCGCTCATAGGTAATAGGTCTACAGTTAGGTTATTTTCAGTAAGAATCTTAGCAATCGCTTCTCCGACTTCTTTTGTTGTATTGGTTTTGGTCATATAGGTGATGAGTATTTTACGCATCATAAACGCCTTCCTTCAATCCGATTTTCGGAATAGATTTTATACCCTTATATTTTAGTCTATATGGCTAATTTTGGCAATGTGTAAATGGGGAAATAAGGCATTGATTGCACAATCTGAAGACGTACCCTTAGACACCAACTGCTCAGTGACTAAGAAAGTTATAGCCAAAGATGGTGCTTTTTTACGTAAAATAGTATACTATAGATAATGCATGGCATAATGGATAATATGCATAAGACAGAAGATGTGAGGTTATGGTATATGAAGATAAAGTATTTCGTAAAAAAACATCTATTGACACCGTTAACACGCAGTATCCGTATGAAATTTTTGATACTGACAACAATTCTTGCAATTGCTCCTCTTGTTATGGCTACGGTAAGGTTCAGCCATCATTCAAAAGATGTTATGGAAAAAGAGATTTTTCGGCAGAATGATATAAAATTGGAATGGGTAGACAAGGAGTTTTATGAAGATTCCAATCGTATTAAAGAATCCATGACGGCCTTTTATTTTGATAGCAATATCAAATATTACATTTCTAAGCTAAAACTAAGTGAAAGCTGGCAGGCAAAAAGTAATGCTTTTTTTATGACCAAGCTTAATGCATTTTTATATGCGAATTATAGAGATTTCACAGAAGTGCAATTTTATACATTTGAGAGTCAGCTGGTTTTTATGGTATCTCATGAAGAAAATTTCCTTGCTGAAGATATAAGCGATGACGAATTGTATCAAAATCCTTTTTTTAATCAACATGGTCAAATGTTCTATTTACAAGATGCTAAAGGAAGGAACAGACTTGATGGACCATATGTCACCAAAATATATAAGCGTTTTGAAGACCAAAGTATCATCGGTGCATTGGTGGTCAAGTTAAATTGGAATCTGTTTGAGAAAGCAGTGGAGCTCTTAGATGCGGATGAAGGAAATAAAATCTTTTTTTGTAATGGAGAAGGACAGGTTATTTTCCCATATGTAGAAAAACAATATGATGATTATCAAGTGAAAAGAATAATGCATCACGTAAAAGGATTAGATGAAGGCAGTCGATTCATATTGGATGATGATTATGTTTTTTTTCAAGAAGTATTAGATGACCTGTATGTCATTAAAACCATTCCTGTCCGTGTTGCTCATAATTTCTATCTCAAAACCTTTCAATCCCAATTGGATATTATTTTTATTACGGGATTTTTAATTATTCTGCTAACCTTATTCATCGGCGTGAAGTTGACCAAACCTGTACGTTCCCTAACACAGTCCATGCAAAATGTAGAGGTGATTCTAAAAGGAGATACCATACCCAAAAGTATTGTGAAGACCCATGATGAAATTAAAGTGCTGGAGCAAAGTTATCTGTTTATGATGCAAAAGATTAGGAATCTTATTGATGAGGAATACAAACAGAGAATTGAAATGCAATCGGCACAGCTTATGGCATTACAAGCTCAAATCAATCCACATTTTATGTACAACACCCTTCAGATGATTGGATCAATGGCAGTGGATAAAGGTGTATTGGAAATCTATGATGTGATTGGTGCTTTTAGCAAGATGCTTCGATATAATATGCAGCTGACAGAAGAAATGGTGACAATGGAACAAGAATTAGAAAATGTACGCCATTACCTTCAAATACAAGATAAACGTTTTGATAAAAAACTAACGGTTCATTATGATGTAGATCAAGCGCTTTATTCCTGTTTGATTCCCAAACTATCTATCCAGCCTATGGTAGAGAACTCCTTTAAGTATGGTTTTAAGAAGACAGAACAAGAATGGCAGATTGGTATCAAGGTATATCAAAGGGAAGAAAAACTAATGGTTGAAATAAGGGATAATGGACAAGGTATACAGCAAGATAGATTACTGCAAATAAGAGGAGACTTAAGAAGTGAAACAGGTACGATCTTTGGTCATTCAGAAAATCTAGGATTGAAAAATATTGAGGCTCGCATTAAACTCTATTTTGGAAAAGAATATGGGCTATGCATTGAAAGTAACCAAGAATGGGGAACGTGTGTTACTATGTCAATGGGAATGCTATCAAAGGAAAGGGAGTTGCAGGATGTTAAAAGCGGTGATTATAGATGATGAAAAATGGGCACGAAAAATTATTCTCAATTTTGGGAAGTGGCAAGCTTACGGCATTGAAATTGTAGGGCATGCAGATGATGGATTACAAGGTCTTAAACTCATTGAAGAAAAAATGCCTGATATTGTCATCACAGATATGCAGATGCCCAATATGGATGGGGTGGCTTTGTTACAAACCCTTGAAGCGTCCGATAAAGCTTTCAAAATTATTGTAATCAGTGGCTATGATGATTTTGACTATATGAAACAGGCCATACGCTCAAAAGTCTTTGAATATATATTAAAGCCAGTGGACCCAGTTGAATTAAACAATGCATTAATACGTTGTGTTCAGGCGTTAAGTCATGAGCATGATACCCCTGTACGGGCTCTTTATGACCTTATTAGTCAGCAAAACTTAGAACAGATTATTGATCAAGTTAAGACATTAAGACCTCTATTAAGTGGAACGGATGATCAGTTAGTGACCTCATGGATCAAGAGACTTACCCATGAATTATGTGCTATGGATGAAGAAGAATTATTTATTATACGACTGCTTCATGATTATTTACTATCTGCTATTCGAGAAGAAATGATGGATGTTTTACAACACCACAAACCAACAGAAGAGCTATTTGATAGCCTTAAACGTTATGTAGAAAAAGGTAGTGGTATTATGTCATACATGGGGGAGATTGAAACCTTAATAAAGCAAGGTATTGCCTACCGTAAACAGTTAATTATGAACAGTCAAAAACATGTTGTGGAATTGGTGAAAAACTATGTGGATGAAGCATATAGAGAAGATATAAGCCTCAGTGGTATTGCAGGGCGTTTCTTTGTCAGCAAAGAATATTTGAGCCATGCCTTTAAAAGCAAGTATGGGGTAACCTTAGGTAAATATATTCTGAAATTAAAAATGGAAGCAGCGGCCCAGTTATTGCATATAGACGTACCTCATAAAGAAATTGCAAAACAGCTGGGGTATAAAGAGGCTACCTATTTTTATAAAGTCTTTAAGAAATATTATGGCTGTACACCGGGTGAATATAAGTCATAGATGTGAAGATTAATATTTTACAGTCCCATACATTAATATGTTTGAATGATTATCCCTTTCCAAGTCATTATAATGTAACCATAAGATACATTATCTTAAATACGACATTTAGGAATATAAGGAGGACAATCAATGAAAAAACTGATAGTAGGTATCATGCTTGTTATATTGGTTGTAACAGGGTGTGCAGGAAAAACGTCTCAGGAAGATACCAATGGTGGTGGCAGTTCTAACGAGAGCAAGCCTGAAAAGGTAAAGTTAAACTTATTAATTGCTCAACCACGCTTTAGAGAGCAATATGAAACCTATTTAGATGCTTTTGTGGAAAAGTATGAAGCGGAGAAAGGCATAAAGGTTACGTATGAGTTAGAAATGCCAAGTGCAGATACAGCAGGTGAAATTTTGAAAACAAGACTATCAACCAGTGATGACCTAGATATATTTAATATTCATGCCATTAATGATAAAGCACAATACGATAAAGCGGGTTATCTAGAAGATTTATCCGGTGAAGCATGGGTAGAAGGTTTATACGATAGTGCGCGAGAAGCAGTAATGGTCAATGATAAGGTAATAGCTCTTCCACTGGAAAGTTTATCATGGGGTATACTCTATAATAAAGATCTATTTGATGAGTTGGGACTTCAACCTGCTTTAACCATGACTGATATGAAAAGTAACATAGAGGCTATAAAAGCAGCAGGTAAAATGCCGTTTTTGGCCTCTTACAATGAAGCATGGATTCCACAACTTTTCTTATCCTTAACAGTAGGTGCTTTCTCTAACACAAGCAACACGGATTTTGTAGAGCAAATGAACGCAGATCAGGCTTCTTTTTCTGATATTCAAGACATGTTTCATATCATTGATTTGGTCCATGAAAATGCCAATACAGATGGACTGGAAATTGGTGGTACAGATGGTTGTGCGGAATTTGCATCGGGTGATTATGGCATGTGGGTTCAAGGACCTTGGTTTTCATCCACCATTCTGGAATCCGATCCTGATTTTAATATAGGTGTAGCGCCCCTGCCTGTGAATGATAATGCCGATGCGTCCATGATTAATGCATCTGTTTCCACATCACTTGCGGTGAATGCCTTGAGTAAAAACAAAGAAGTTGCAAAAGATTTAGTGGCTTATTTTCTTAATCCTGACACATCCACGGATTTCTTTACAGCAACTCAGTTTAATCCCTTATCATCCATCCATGCCTTTGAGATCTATCCTTGGGTTAATGAGGCCATTGCCTATGTGGAACAAGGAAAATCTTATGTGGATGCAAGCATTCCTCCTGCCGTTAAGGATGAAGCAGGTAAAGTGTTGCAATCCTACTATGCAGGTATTGCTACCCAAGAAGATGTCATCATGGCATTGGATGAAGCTTGGAAGATGTTTAATGAAATTAACCAATAATGGAAAGCGGGGTAGATAACCATTACGTAAGATGTCCCTCAAGGAGAGTCGTTATGATTAAGAAAAATAAGAGAAAAGAATGGAAGGTGTTGCTGCTCTTTCTGCTGCCTTCTCTGATATTTTATGCCCTTTTTATGGTCGTTCCAGTAATCATGGGTATGTCCTATAGCTTTACAGATTGGAATGGTTTGAACCCTGACTATCAGTTTGTGGGGTTAAAGAATTTTGTTGATGCCTTAACAAGGGATAAATATTTTTTGGATTCCATGAAGTTTACCATAAAATATGTGGTTGTTATGGTCACGCTGACCAATGTCATCGGTCTTCTATTGGCAGTTTTCATTGATAAGCGCATCAAGACCAAGAACATGTTTCGTACCATATTTTTTCTGCCCAATATGATCAGTTTTATCATTGGAGCGTATATTTGGCAGTTTATATTCAGAAAAGTTTTAGGGGAGCTTGCCCGTCATAACCTACTGGGATTTTTGGATCAGCCTTGGCTTGGTAACCCTAATTTTTCTTTTTGGGCTATTGTGATGATGTCCTTGTGGACCAGTGTAGGGTATGTGATGGTGATTTATATTGCAGCGCTTCAAGGTGTGCCAGCTGAATATAAAGAAGCGGCTAAAGTAGATGGTGCTAGTGGGTTACAGGTATTTTTTAAAGTAACGTTACCCATGATTATGCATGCTGTAAGTATCAATCTGTTCTTAATGCTCAATAATTCTTTTAAAGCCTTTGATCAGATTTACGGTTTAACTGGAGGAGGTCCTGGCAGGTCCACACAGGTCATGTCTCTTAATGTGTATGAAGAAGCATTTTCCAGTTATTATCGTTATGGCTATGCCAATGCAAAAGCGATTATTCTGTTCCTTTTTGTCCTTGTCATAACCCTTATACAGCTGAAATTTACTAGGAGGAAGGAGATTAAGGTATGATGAAAAAAAATGTAGTCAACAGCGTGCAAGTGTTTATGCTTTTAATCATGTCCGTATTTTTCCTTTTTCCTATCTATATAGCTGTTATCAATGCTTTCAAAACAGATGGGGAAATGGCTAGGTCTATTTTGTCACTGCCCCAGGTACTGAGCTTTCATAATTTCATTACTGCTTTTAGAAAGCTTGACTTTTTGAGGACCACTTTTAATACGTTTATCATTGCTTCCTTATCGGTCATTGGGATTGTCATCACCAGCTCCATGGCAGCTTACAAAATAACCACAAGTAAATTGCCAGCGGCAAGGTTCTTTTACCTGCTGTTTGTAGCTTCCATGTTGATTCCATTCCATTCGATTATGATTTCACTAACACGTACAGCCATTAACCTAGGAGTAAAAGGCAGCCTATTAGGAACCGTTACCATTTATATTGGTTTAGGCGTAAACATGGCTATCTTTCTATACAGCGGTTTTGTGAAAACTATACCCATGGAATTAGAAGAAGCAGCAGTTATCGATGGATGTGGCCCCTTTCGTGTCTACTGGCACATTATATTCCCATTGCTTAAGCCCATTACTGCAACCATTGCCATACTAGATGTCTTATGGATATGGAATGATTTTTTACTGCCCCTTTTGATGATTACCAACTCGAAAAATTACACGCTCATTCTGTCCGCTAATAAATTTTTTGGTAAATATGAAGCCGATTGGACAAGTGTGCTTGCAGGCTTGCTCATGACATCGTTACCACTGGTTATCTTTTACTTGATTTTTCAAAAACATATTGTAAAAGGAATCACGGCAGGATCGGTTAAAGGATAGAATAGAGGAGGTACCCCCATGAAGAAATTATGGATAGAAACAACAGAACATAAACCATGGCAAGAAAAGCGATTAGAAGCCACACAATCAACAGATGAGAACATACAGACACTTAGGATTACAGATAACCAGGGTCAGACCATGGACGGCTTTGGTGGGTGTTTTAATGAACTTGGATGGATAGCGCTTCAAAAGGTGGATGAAAAAGTACGTCAAACAGTTATTAAGGAACTTTTTGACCAAGATAGTGGCTGTCGATTTAACTTCTGCCGATTACCCATCGGTGCCAGTGACTATGCAGCTCAGTGGTACAGCCACAATGAGCATGATGACGACTTTGCCATGGAGCAGTTTTCTATTAGCAGGGATTATGACTACTTAATTCCCTATATTCAGCAGGCAAAAAAGCATGTAGACCATTTGAAGCTGTTTGCTTCACCATGGAGTCCCCCTACTTGGATGAAGGAGCCCAAAGCCTATAACCATGGCCGTTTAATCATGGATGATAAAGTGTTAAAAGCTTATGCCCTTTACTTCCTAAAATTTGTCAAAGCTTATGCAGAGGAAGGTTTGACCATAGGGCAGATACATGTTCAAAATGAACCTTTTGCAGATCAGAAATTTCCATCTTGTTTATGGTCAGGGGAGCAGATGCGCAGGTTTATTGGTGAATACCTAGGACCCCTGTTTGCAAAAGAAGGTATGGACACTGAGATTTGGTTAGGCACCCTTAACGGTCCTGAGCAAATGTCATTTGGACCTGGACAAATCATAATCAATTTATTTGACAACTATGTGGATCATGTGATGTTCGATGAAAAAGCTAAAAAATACATTAAAGGTATTGGGTATCAGTGGGCAGGACGTGAAGCCATTCAACGTACCCGTGACAGTTATCCAGATATTAAGCTCATGCAGACAGAAAATGAATGTGGTGATGGGCAAAACAGTTGGGTATATGCCCGTTACGTCTTTAACTTAATGCGCCATTACTTAAGGAATGGTGTCAACAGTTATACCTATTGGAACATGGTACTAGAACCCGGTGGCAGCAGTACTTGGGGATGGAAACAGAACGCCTTAATTACAATTAATCCAGAGACAGCTCAAGTTATTTATAATCCTGAGTTTTATGTGATGAAACATTTTTCAAGATTTGTAGACAGAGGAGCTGTAAGGTTGGATGTAGAAGGACCCTGGTCAGGAGCAGCAGTAGCCTTCAAAAATCCAGATGGCAGTCATGTGGTCATTGTCGCCAATCATGTTCAGTATTCAAGGAAACTAGCTATAAAACACAAAGAGGATGTATACACTGTCCTGTTGGCACCTCATTCATTTCATACATTCGTTATGTAATGCAATACCATTAATCATAATAGAAGTCTCTGTTCATCACATCATATGCACTTGACGAGAACAAACAGTAAAACCATATAGCGTTATCCTATACACATGTTAAATTTGTTATGCTCTAATTTATTGAGAGTAGCAAGCAATAAGTGTTTTATGATAACGCTATATGGTTGTTTTTTATATATCCCTAGGAGTCTAATTTCATAGGGACCATCACCAATCCATTATTGACTTCCTAAGCGCTTCAGTTTAGAATACTATCATAAGCAGTAGTGTTAGAGAGGAGTATACACATGGTTGGTTTAAAAGATATTGCAAAAGCCTGCGGTATTTCCATGACCCAGGTTTCTAGAGCATTAAATGGTAAAGATGATGTGAGTGATAAAACAAAAAAGCTTGTATTAGAAACGGCTAAACGCATGGGTTATGTGAAGAACATTGCCGCCCAAAGACTGGCAACACAACAATCAAATCAAATAGCATTATTCCATAAAGGCATCAATGATAATAATAAGTTTTCTGGTACCATGCTGGTCAATTTTCTAAAAGGTATGAATGAATGTCTCACCAATAGAGATTGGGAACCAGTCTTACATTTGGTGGATAACTTTGAAATTCCTTATGCAGATTACTGCAAGCAAAGGAATATTCCAGGTGTTATCGTCATGGGGATGGCATTTGATGATGAACGGTATCTGGAACTGATTAAGTCAGATTTTCCTGTGGTTGTGAACGATATTCCTATTGAGGGTGAGAATAAGGGTTGTGTGATTATCAACAATGCCTACTATGCGGCAAAAGCCGTTGAGTTATTGATAACAAAGGGCTGTCAACATATTGGTATGCTCTGTGGTCATGATCATGCCAGCGTGACCATTGAACGAAAGGCAGGCTATCAGATGGCCATTGTCCAACAAGGCATAACGTATAATCCCGATTATGTGGTGAATGCCATGTTTAATTATCAAACAGCCTATGATAAAACCTTAGCATTAATAGCCAACCATTCTGAAATAGATGGTATCTTCTGTCATAGTGACGCCATGGCAATAGCTTGCATGAAAGCCATACAGCATGCAGGAAAAAGCATTCCAGAAGATATTAAAGTTATTGGTTTTGATGATATTGTCATCAGTGAATTTGCGAATCCACCTCTTTCCACCGTAAAGCAGGATTACTATAAAAAGGGCTATGTAGCCGCTCAATTGATTTTGGACATCATACAACACAATGAGGTGCCATACACCCAGGTTGTACCATGTGAGATCATTGATCGAGAATCCACTTAAAATGTTGAGGATGGCATAATGCATTTCCGTATCTATTTTCCGAAGCGTTTCGAATTATATATGGCATATAAAGCCATTGTATTCTAAAATGTGACCATAAGTTTCCCTTTCTTATGCGTGAATATGCACAACAAATTATAAAAATATACCATTTTTTAAAAACTATTTGACAACCGAAGCGTTTCGGAATATAATGGGTTTATCAAAAAATATTAATTCTGTGGAGGTAGCTATGAAACTTATAAATGGCGGCAAAAGGTTATTTTCATTATTGTTGGTGGTATTTTTACTAGCAGCATGCAGCAGTGAACCAAAGAAAGAAGATGGTTCAGCAGATACGAATCAAGAAGCAAATGATAACGGTACGACTAATGAAGTGGATAACGAAGATACAAACGAAGATACAAATGATGATCAACCAAGTGAAGCAATCAGTGGAAAAATTGTTTATAGTGCATGGGGAAATGCTGAAGAAAAGAAAATGGAAGAAGACATGATTGCAGCATTTAAAAAAGCTTACCCAGAAGTGGAAGTAGAATATATTCACGTGGATGGCAACTACGAACAAAAACTGCAAACCATGATTGCAGGTGGCACAACACCTGATGTCATGGCAATTGGGGGAGGTCATGTTGCAACATTCCAAGCGGCATTCCAACCCATTACAATGGATAATGTAGATACATCCAAGTATATTTCAGACACATTGGTCAAAGGTTTAAGTATAGATGGTGTTCAATATGCGTTACCAAAACGTGTCAATACCAAAGTGATGGCTTATAATATGGACTTACTACAAGAAGCAGGTGTTGATATACCAGTAGGAGATGTGTCATTAGATGAATTTGTAACGCTAGCAACAGATGTGTCCAAACTACCTGACCGTGACGGTCTTAAGATTTATGGTTCCGACCCCTTATGGGCAGGACAAGTTATTTATCAACATGGTGGTCGACTTTTCACAGAAGATGGAAAAACGTCTTTAGCAAATTCAAAAGAAGTGATTGATGCGGTTCAGTATTGCATTGATGCATATAAAGTACATGGTTTTGCACCATCACCTGCAGAGTCTAGTGGTGTGAATATGATGGATATGTTCTTAGGTGGATATGTAGGATTTAAAGGGGATTTTGGTCCATATTTCTTACCTTTGTTAGAAGAAGTAACATCACTTAATTGGGATATTACATCACCAGCTGGTCAAGGTGGTGAAATGGAAATCGTTGGTATTGCTCTTTCCGGTAAAACAAAAAACAAAGCAGCAGCAGAAGCCTTTGTGACATTTGTTTCCACCAGTGCAGAAGCACAGCGTGTTGTTGCCAATGGTGCTAACTTACCTGTTACCAACGATGCAAAAGAAGTCTTTGTCAATAGAATGCCCGATAAAAACTTAGAAGCATTTTTTGAAGCCATGACTTATGAAGTGCCACAACCTATGATTACAGAACCAGAGGTATATGGGACATTCTATAAAGCGTTATTTGATCGAACAGAACTGGGTAACTCAGGAAAAGAGGATGTAGCGACTGTTTTGGAAGAAGTAAAAAAAGAAATGGATGCCATTCTAAATTAGTTCATGACCTTAATCAGACCCCTAAATAGTGTGTTTAGCGGGTCTGAGCTTAAGTGGAGGTATGTTTTTAAGAAGTAATGAAAAGAATAGGGTAATAGATTGCCTTGATCAATCTAAATGTCATAAGAAGGAGTAGCCACGATGAATCCCATTATTGAACAGATTTTCGATTTTTTAACGATGTATGTAGGTGAAGGTATAGCCAAATTTTTAGCACCTGTTTCGGTTTTTGCAGCAGCTGTCCTTTTGTACTTTATGGTGCTTATGTTGTTGAGAAGGTTTGGTGTTATTGCAAAAGAAACAAAAGATTTTTATGCATTTATTGCACCTTGGCTATTTGGATTTATTATCTTTACATTGGGAACCATGAGCTATTCCTTATATATATCTTTTTTTGAATGGGACCTCATTGGCGAAAAAGTGTTCATCGGCCTGGACAATTATCAACAAGCCTTTTTTAACGATAAAATATTCTATGGATCACTAGGTGTTACGTTCTATTATGCCATCATTAGTATTCCCTTACAGCTGGTATTAGGCTTTTTAGTGGCTATGCTCATGAATCAAAAAGTGAAAGGCATCGCTATATTTAGAACCATATACTATCTGCCAACCCTTGTTGCAGGGGTTGCTGTCAGCGTGTTATGGATGTGGATTTTTAATGGTAATTTTGGTTTGATTAATCGCTTCCTATTGCTATTTGGTATTTCAGGACCTGATTGGCTGAATAATGAACAGACGGTCATGCCGGCATTAGTCATCATGAGCTTGTGGGGTATAGGTGGCAGTATGATTATCTACCTTGCAGGACTGCAGGACATACCACGATCACTCTATGAAGCAGCAGAGATTGATGGTGCTACCACTTTTCATAAGTTTAAAAATATTACGATTCCTATGATGACACCTATTTTGTTCTTTAATTTAATCATGGGTATTATTGGTTCACTTCAAACATTTACACAAGCCTATGTGATGACAGAAGGTGGACCTAATGGAGCTTCTATGTTCTTTGTGCTCCATATTTATAAGAATGCTTTTGAGTATTTTAATATGGGTTATGCGGCAGCCTTATCATGGATATTGTTTTTCATTATTCTAGCCATTACCTTACTGGTATTAAAATCTTCATCCTTATGGGTATTCTATGAGTCAGAGTTAATGAAGGATAAGAAGAGAAAGAAGGTGAAAAAGGATGCGTAGTATGTCAAAAAAGAAGGCTGATAAAAGAAGACGAATCATGGCTTATGTGTTACTTAGCTTAGGGGCAATGTTGTTCCTCTTTCCATTTATTTGGATGGTGTCAACGTCTTTGAAAAGTATGAATGATATCTATCGACCCGGCATTAATATTTTCTTTAAAGACCCTCAATGGTCCAATTATGTTGAAGCAATCAACACGTTTCCTTTTTTAACTTATTTAAAAAATACCGTCTTGGTAACCGTACTAAGTATTATAGGAGCCATTATATCCTGCTCGTTGGTAGCCTATGGCTTTGCTAAAATAAAAGCACCAGGTTCCAGTATACTCTTTGTGATAATGCTGGCGACCATGATGCTTCCTGGGCAGGTTAGGATTGTACCATTGTTTATATTTTTTAGGAATATTGGGTGGATTGATACACTGTATCCCCTCTTTATCCAATCTTTTTTTGCCAATGCTTTTTTTGTCTTTTTATTAAGGCAGTTTTACATGCGATTACCTAATAACTTAAGTGAAGCGGCTCGAATGGATGGCTGTAATGCCTTTCAGATATGGTATAAAATCTACATGCCACTGTCCAAGCCTGCACTTATATCCGTTGCAATATTTGAATTCATGGGTAAATGGAATGACTTCTTTGATCCGCTCATTTACATTAACAGTGATAAGTATAAAACCTTGGCTTTGGGCTTAATGTCCTTTCAGAACCAGTATGCCACAAAACTGAATCTGTTAATGGCTGCGGATATCGTGATTATTATACCTTGTATCATTCTATTCTTTATTGCACAACGCTACTTTATTGAAGGTGTAACATTTACAGGTGGAAAATAATATATGAAACAATTGAATTTAATCGATGAGTGAGGTAGAGAACATGATCAATTACAACTATGGAACAGGAGAATGGAAAAACTGGATTCTTGAAGAAACTGCATTTAATAAAAATACCTTAGGTAAATGCGAGTCCATTATGTGTCTTGCTAATGGCTATATGGGTGTGCGCTCCGCAACAGAAGAATCCTATATAAAAGAAACCAGAAATTGTTTTGTGGCAGGAACGTTTAATAAGGCTTCTAAATATGAAGTAACGGAGTTGCCTAATGTAGCGGATGTGCTTAATATGGCCATAACCATTAATGGGGAAGATTTTACTTTAACAGAAGGGGAAATACGGCACTATTCTAGGCGAATGAATCTAAAGCAGGGCGAGTTGTCCAGAGATATCATATGGGTGTCACCAAAAGGTGACGAAGTTGCTTTTAAGTTTAGACGGGTTGTTTCCATGAAGCAATTACATACCATTGCCCAATCTGTATCCATGAAAGCACTGAATAAGGATTTACAGATTAGCTTATACTCCAGTATTGATGGCAAGGTAACCAACGAAGGCGCACAACACTACACCATTGAGTCCGTACGCTTTTATGAACACAAGTTACTTCAGCTGGTTGAAACAACAACCCAATCAGGTATTGATTTTGTGGTGAATACGACCCATACTTTTTACAAAGACCATGCCCCCTTTATGCCAGGTCAGGTCATGGCATCTGGCGTTCGAAGCATTGGATGCCATTATACCTTAACCTTAGAAAAAGGCCAAGACTTAACCTTAGAAAAAGTATCGTCTATTCATACGTCAAGAGATCAAGAATGGGATAAGCCTGATTATCAATTGGATGACCTTAAGAAAGCATCCATGACATACTTAAAGGAAGAAGCAGCCAAGGGATATAGAGGCATACTGAATGAAAGTGCCCACTATTGGGAGAAGCATATCTGGGATCGCTATAGCATTGATATTCAAGGGAATGCGGATTATGATTCACTGGCGGTTCGTTTTGCTATCTACCATATTAACAGCATGACGCCCAGGCATGATAATCGGATGAACATTGCAGCAAAAGGCTTATCTGGACCAGGTTATAAAGGGCATTACTTTTGGGACACAGAAATATTTGTCCTGCCATTTTTTACCTTCTCCAATCAAGATGTGGCAAGGTCGCTATTAGAATATCGCTATCTGTCCCTTAAAGGAGCCCATGACAAAGCTAAGGCCAATGGTTATGAAGGTGCTCAATTTCCATGGGAGTCCGCGTGGTTAGATGACGGTGAAGTAACCCCAGAGTGGGGAGGACAAGACCCTATCAGTGGTGAAATGGTCAAAATATGGTCGGGCTTTATTGAACAGCACATTACAGCGGATATTGCATACGCTACTTGGCAGTATTACCAAGTCACACAAGACCAAGATTTTATGGATAGGTATGGTTATGAACTGATTTTTGACACAGCTAAGTTTTGGGCTTCTAGGCTGGAATGGAACAATGACGCTCAGGTGTATCATATCAACGATGTGGTTGGTCCTGATGAATACAAAGAACACATTGATAATAATGCGTTCACCAATTATCTGGCTCACTGGAATATGGAGCTGGCTATTGAATACTATGACACTGTAAAAGCCAATAACATGGATTTATTTAAGAAATTAAATAAAAAACTTGATTTAGAAGCTACCTATCAACGTTGGAAGGATCGATTGGACAAGGTATATCTTCCTCAACCAAACGAGGATAACATTATACCACAGAATGACACCTATCTTGGCTTAAAGGAAATTGATTTAACCAAATACAAAGCGCAGGATAACGTTGGTTCGTTGTTTAAGGATTACACACTCAAGCAGGTAAATCAAATGAAAGTCTCCAAACAAGCGGATGTCATGATGCTTTTCTATTTATTAGAAGATCGTTTTGACCAAGCTTTAAAGCAGATTAATTTTGATTATTATGAGCCTTTAACACTTCATGATTCATCCCTTAGCTTAGCCATTCATGCCATTTTAGCTAATGATTTGAATCATCCAGAGATGGCTTATACGTTGTTTAGGAAAGCCACTGAAATTGACATGGGAACCAACATGCAAACCAGCGACCATGGTATTCATATGGCTGCCCAAGGAGGACTTTGGCAATCCATGATCAGTGGATTTGGCGGTATGCGCATGCTCGGTGGACGTCTATTGATTCATCCAAGACTGCCTAAGCATTGGGATCGATTGGTTTATCCTATATACTGGAAAGGTAACCGCCTTGACATAACGGTTACCCATCAGGAAGTGAAAGTGGTGAATGTGACCATGAAGGACCCAGAGATAGCTATAACCATCTGTGGTAAGGACTATGTATTAAAAGAAGAACTGACTGTTCAGATAGATGCTGAATAACTCATAACAAACTCACTAAGGGGCTATACATAAAAGCTTAACTTATGCTTTTATGTATAGCTCCTTTTATAATAGAATCAGCCATGCAAGAGAGCTTTTTTTGATTATTCTAACATAATATTGTAAAATAATCTTAAGAGAATAGATGGTATGTGACCAGTAATTGGAAAAGAGCTATGACGTTATCATCATGCCATGATAGGAGGCGTTAGTATGGAATATCAGGAGCTAATTTTAAAAAGACGGTCCGTAAGAAAGTATAAGGACAAAGAGGTACCAAAGGAACTGATCATAAAACTCATCAAAGAGAGTACATATGCACCAAGCTCAGGCAATGAACAGCCTTGGCGATTTATTGTTGTAAGAGATCAGGCATTCATGAAAGCCATGTCTGACGAAGCAAAAAACACCATACTGAATCGGATAGCATTAAACCCCAATGATTATGCTAAGAAATATGAAAAAATGCTGTTGAATGAGCAGTATCATATTTTTTATCATGCACCTGCTGTTGTTTTTATTGTAGGGGATAAAAAGTTAAAAAATACAAAGGTAAACTGTGCCCTTGCTGCCAGCTATTTTATGCTGTCAGCCACTTCTTTAGGTTTAGGTACCTGCTGGATTAATTTTGCAACAGCCATTGAATCACCAGAAATGTTACAAACATTAGGTATTGGCCATGAGGATGATATCGTAGCACCAATCATTGTAGGCTATCCTGAGAATGTAACCCAAACAATGAATCGACATGAGCCTGACATGACATTTATTTAAACAATTAATAGGAATGACATACTTAATTCTTATAAGGAACAAAGAAAATATAAGATAAGGGTAATCGTGATTATACCCTATCCTATATCAAGACCATATAACGAAGAAAATCACTTCGTGTACTCAGATGGTGTCTTCGTGGTATATTTTTTAAAAACAGAGGAAAAGTAACTGCTGGTGTTAAAGCCTAGTAACATAGCCGTTTCTGTTTTGGATTTTCCCTCTTTTAAGAGCTTTTTGGCAAGTTCTATTTTTTGTATATTGATGTAGTTCCTTGGGGAAACCCCAATCTGCTTCTTAAATTTTTGCTTAAAATGAGAGAGGGATAGATTGCTTAAATGAGCCAAATCATAAAGGGATATGTCATGGGTTACATGATCATGTATATAGTTAATTACTTGTTGAATATCTTCAGTGCGTACTGAGGATATTTTTTTTGATGCCTCTAAGATAGCATAGATTAAATATACGAAGTGACTGGCCGCCGCATAAGCTTCATTTTCCAAAGCCAGTTTAAATGTTTTTTTACATAGGCTAACTAATGCTGAATTTTCTGCTTTAATCACATGAGCTGTCATACTGCTTAATGCCTCTATTAAATGCCCCCTTGCTTCTTCAGACAAAAATAGAAAGTTGTCCATGACAGATATATCCAACTGTATCCAAAAAAATCCCCCAAGGGATAATGGCGATTGGGCAGTACTATGGAGTTCATTTGGAAAGGACAGAAACACATCACCACCAGATACGTCATATGTTTCGTCCCCTACTGTGAAGGTAAAAGAGCCTTCAGATACCAGGACAAATTCATAGGCGTTTTCATGATAATGGGTAGATAAAGGGGATACAGCACTGGTCATATGTTGCTTCCCAAATACACGCACACCTGGAATTTTAAGTTGTTCACCAGTCAATATGGTAATGTGTTTTGATGCAACATAACTGTCTTGCCATTTCACAGGATGATCCATGGTTTAGCCTCCTTTTAAGCAGCTTACAATAGGTGTCACTAGCTTATTAATAAGGATAGAATTTATAATTTTGTACGACATATAAAAGTAATTGCAGTATTTTTTTTATAATGATACCATGAAACCATAAGAAAGACAATGAATAAACCATGTAAAGGAGATATTCTATGGCATTACAAGCATTGTATCATGATGGAGAAGGTTATAAGCCTCTTGTTCTCACCAAAGAATGGCAATTAGCACAACTCAACACATGTGAATCCCAATACCCTGAGAACATTAAGATGCTTGATCAACATGACTTTACAGATGAAACATTTACATTAGTTAAAGGAAGAGCAGTGTTGCTAACCTATGATGAAAAAACGAAAAAAGGGTATTTGACAGTGATGCAACAAGGCATAACCTATAACGTACCCCAAATGGTTTGGCATAATATTGCCATGGATCAGGATACCACCGTTATGATTACGGAAGGAAGAGATGCACACCTAAAAGGTTTTGCTCAGATACCGATACCTAATGAATTTTATCATAGCCTGCAAAAAAAAATAGAGACCCTTTGGCGATGACACAGGAGGCATGAACATGATGAAACTTGGACTTGGGCTATACCGTCACATGCTCAATAAAGATTACTATCAATTTGCAAGACAATGTGGCTGTACCCATCTTATCATTCATTTAGCGGATTATTATAAAAATCAGATTGTTACGGCAACAGATGATCAGACCAATTACGGCGTATCGAAGACAAAAGACCCCATATGGTCATTGGATAGTATGTTACGTATAAAAGAAGAAGCAGAAAACTATGGTTTAACCGTATACGGTATTGAGAACTTTGCCCCAGCGGATTGGTATGATGTTTTATTAGATGGTCCCAAAAGGGATGAACAAATGGCATACTTAAAAGAGATTATTCGAAACACAGGGAAAGCAGGCTTTAAAGCCTTTGGTTATAATTTTAGCTTAGCTGGTGTATGGGGGCATATGAAAGCAGCTGCTGCAAGAGGTGGAGCCATGAGTAATTGCTTTTGTGCAGACCAGCTGAACCTTGATGCACCTATTCCAAATGGACAGGTATGGAACATGACCTATGATGCAGATGCTGAAAAAGGTTTTATGGAAGACATCAGTTATGATGGGATTTGGGACCGACTAAAACGCTTTTTAGATGAGATGCTGCCTGTAGCAGAAGAAGCAGGTGTTGAACTGGCACTCCACCCGGATGACCCACCCATGCCAATGCTTAGAAAAACACCAAGATTAGTGTATCAACAAGAGCTGTATGATAAGTTAATGGATATAAATAGGAGCCCAGCTAACACCATTGAATTTTGCATGGGAAGCATTCAGGAAATGCAAGGCTCCAATATTTATGAAGCTATTGAACAATACGCATCACAAGGTCGCATCAGCTATGTGCATTTTAGAAATGTCAAAGGAAAAGTCCCTGATTATCGAGAAGTATTCGTTGATGAAGGGGATATTGATATGTTAAAAGCGCTGAAAATCTTTCATCAATACGATTTTGACGGTGTATTCATTCCAGACCATACACCTGAAATACATTGTGACGCACCGTGGCATGCAGGCATGGCATTTGCATTAGGCTATATGCGTGCAGCCATGCATAGTATTCAAGGTAATCCGTTAAAGGAAGGTGATAAGGATGCATAAAGAACGGGTGAAAATCATCCATGATTATTTAGAAGAACACAATTTATCTGCTTTGGTCCTCTATCGGCCAGAAGCACTGGTTATGTCAATGGGGTATCACCCTCATATGGGTTTAGGTATGGCTGTTTTCTATAGGAATCATGGACCGATTCTCTATGTATCCGAATATGAGCCTCTGGATCGTATTCTGGATGAACAACCGGACATTAAAAAGATAAACTTCCAGATGGGTACAGATGCCATGGGTGCTTTCATGAATACCATAAAAGCTGATTTTAATCAATATGGTAATCATACTTTGCCTGTTGGACTGGTTAAAGATGCATCACAAGTTTCTATAACAGGTACTGTAGCAGAAGGTTTACCGTTTACTAATGAGTGGTTAGAGGGATTAGAATCCCTATCAAAAGCAGGTTATGTAGATATATCCCATAGCATCCAGCAGATATTTGCCTATAAAACCAAAAGGGACATTGAACACATTAAAAAAGTTTTTGAGGTTACCCAAAAAGGTATAGATGCTTTTTATGGTCAGTTGAAGGCAGGTCAAACAGAGATTTCTATAAAAGCCTGTATTGAATATGCCATTACCCTAGAAGGTAACCGTGACGATGTGTTTATGGCTTCTGGGTTTGCACAAGTTCAAGCAGGACAGCATACAACCATGTCAGGCCGTTATAACATGGCTACTGGCAATGTCTTACAAGAGGGTGATTTTGTCTTGCTGGAACTCGCTGTATGTGTCAATGGGTATTGGTGCGATATCACACGAACAGGTTATGTTGGAACCCCAACCCAGCAAGCAGAGGCTATGTACCAGATCATAAAAAAAGCCCAAATGCAAGCCATTGCTAAGCTAAGAGCAGGTGTTGCTTGTTCAGAGATTTATGATGAAGCAATGAATGTGATCAAAGAAGCGGGTTATGAAGCCAATTTTACCCATGCTTTAGGTCATGGTGTGGGTTTTCGTTATCATGATTATACACCTGTTATTGGACCTGATAATCATCAGGTGCTAAAAGAAGGTATGGTTATCACCATTGAACCGGGTATCTATGGTGACGCCATTGGCGGTGGCATACGTATAGAAGATAATGTTGTCATCTTAAAAGATGGCTGTAACATCCTTTCAGGTCCACTTAGAAGTGGGTTAAAGGGTTTAGATGAGGAGGCTGTCCATGAATAACTTGTTTGATCTCACAGGAAAAGTGGCTGTTGTAACCGGTGGTACAAAAGGAATCGGTGCTGCCATAGCGAAAGGCTTAAAAGATGCAGGGGCCAAGGTATGGATACATGGGTCTCAGGAAGCCTTCACACGACAAGAGGCTGAACAGCATGGTTATGCCTATAGTTATGGTGACTTATCCACGAAAGAAGGCTATCAAAAGCTAGTCGATGATGTGAAAGCCATTGAAACGAAAGTGGATATTTTGATTAATAATGCTGGAATGGAGTATTATAAGAGTATTGAAGAAGGGGATCATGACTATCTGGACAGCATTTATCAAGTCAACTGCAAATCCCCCTATTTTTTAGTACAAGCCCTGTTACCCTTACTAAGAAAATCATCCAGTGGGTCCATTATTAATGTGACGTCTATCCATGATGTGGTACCTGTGAGAAGCAATTCATCTTACTGCATGTCCAAAGCTTCATTGGCCATGTATACAAAGGTAGCCGCCCTTGAACTTGCAAAAGAAGGTATAAGGGTGAACAATCTAGCACCTGGTGCTATAGCCACCAGTATGAATGAAGATTTAATAGAACAGATGGATTTTGATCGGTGGATACCTTTGCAGCGCCCAGGAACATGCGACGAAATGATAGGACCTTCTATTTTTCTAGCTTCAGAAGCATCTTCTTATATGACAGGTGCCACCCTGTATGTGGATGGAGGCTATAAAGAAAATTTGTTAAGGTATTAAGAGTATATAAAGTACCATAAAAAGTACCTAAAAATGATTGTGATAAAAGGAGAGCATATATGACACAATTATGGAATTCAGACCAAGAGATGTTTGAACTGATTAAACAAGAGCTGTATACACCTGTTGTTGGGGATATTTTAGATAGCAAAGGGTTGTATCATCAATTTTTACCTCAGGAAGTGCAGCCAATGAAAAAGGATATGCAAGTGGTTGGCTATGCCATGCCGGTTCTCATGATTGATGTATACGGTGAGCAAGGCAAACCTTTTGGCTATTTAACAGAAGCCTTGGACCAACTGAAAGAAAACGAAATTTATATCGCTTCAGGGGGACATATGCGTTGTGCATACTGGGGTGAAATATTAACAGCTACTGCCAAAACACGAAAAGCAGCAGGTGCAGTCATCAATGGTTTTCATCGGGATACACCACAAGTTTTGGAGCAAAATTGGCCTGTTTTTTCCCGTGGCGGTTATGCACAAGATTCTTCCGTAAGGACCAAGGTGGTTGATTTTCGCTGCCCTATTGAAGTGGGACAGGTTTGGGTTGAGCCAGGTGATCTCATTTTTGGTGACATAGACGGTGTCTTGGTCATACCCAAAGACTTGATTGAAGAGACCATTACAAAAGCATTGGAAAAAGCAAGAGGCGAAAAAGTGGTCAGACAAGCCATTGAAAATGGCATGACAGCAACAGATGCCTTTGCCACATATGGCATTTTATAGACGTTAATTATTGAAGATATAAGGAGGTTACACATCATGAAACACACCATTAAGACCATGTACGTTGTCCATCATAGTCACACAGACATTGGCTACACGGATTTGCAAGAGCGTATTATTGATGTGCAAGCAAATTACTTGAACACGGTTTTGGAGATGATGAAACAACGTGAAAACGAAGGCTTTCGTTGGAATTGTGAAACCTATTTTTGTGTAGAAGTCTTTTTAAAGAGAGCCACAGAAGAGCAAAAGAAGGCCTTTTTCCAATGGGTGAAAGAAGATAAAATTGGTTTATCTGCTACCTATTTGAATTTCAATGATTTAGTGGATACCCAAGTGATTAATGAACGTTTAGATGAGATGGTTGCCATGTTTAAACAAGAAGGTACAACGCCTAGAACGGCTATGATTGCAGATGTGAACGGTATTTCCATGGGTCATAGGGATGCGCTGATTAACCACGGTATTGAATTTTTCTATACCAATACCCATTGTCATCACGGCATGTACCCACTCTATCAAAATCAAATCCCATTTCGTTGGGAAAATGAAGAAGGCAAAAGTCTGTTGGTTTGGAGTGGGGAACATTATAATTTAGGTAATGTTTTAGGTATAAAACCTAATCAAATGAACACCTATATGGCTAACCTCTATCAAGGAGAAAAAACAGATTTCTCAAAACCTGTGGATATGGTCTATACAAATCTTGAGAAGTATGTAACAGAATGTGAGGATAATGGCTACGATTATGACTTCATTGTTGCCTCTGTTTCAGGAGCATTCACGGATAATGCCCCTCCAGACCTTGAAATCATACACATCATTGATCAATACAACCAACAGTATCCGGATGGCGTTCGTTTACAAATGGTCAGTTTACAAGAATTATATGCTTTAATTAAAGATAAAATTGCAGATGCTCCTGTTTATCGTGGTGATTTAACCGATTGGTGGGCAAATGGTGCTAATGCGGCCCCGTATCTTGTAAAGCACTATAAAGATGCCGTTAGAAATTACCATCTATGCAAGCGTCTAGACAAAAAAATATGCCAAAAATACCCTGTGGAAGCGCGAAAAGCACAAGACAATATACTCTTATATGCAGAACATACCTGTGGTCATTCAGCCACCGTATCCAACCCATACGAAACCATGATATCCAATTTGGAGATTCGCAAAAACAGCTATGGGTCAAAAGCCCATGAGTATGCATCCTTCTTACTCAATCGTGTGGCGGAAGACATGGGCGATATCATGCGTTATTATCATGTTGAGGGTAAAATTAAAGTGGTTAATCCAACAAACCTGTCCGGTAAAATGCCTGTTGAATTTTATATTGAAACAGGGCTGATGAAGGATGTAAAAGTTACCAATGCAGACACAGGACAAGAGGTAATCTCACAATTATCAACCCATCCAAGAGGTGTACTGATTACGTTTATGGATACATTCACGGCTCATGAAACAAAAGAATACGGTTATACCTATAAGCCTGAGCCTTCAGAAACCATCAACACAAGGAGAGCTTATATTGGGTCAGAACGGGTTAGAGATATTGTGAATGACTACGATTCTATCAGCTATACATTACCTTATGGGTTCGAAAACCAGTGGTTTAAGTTGACCTATGATCATGAAAAAGGTATTACTGGTTTTATCAATAAGCAGACAGGAAAAGATATGCTTGTGGAGAATACCATACCCTTTTTCACCCCTATTTATGAATGCACCCCTGCCAGAGTATCTGACGATAACCCCACAGGCAGTCCTTTTATGGAAAGGCAGATACTAGGGCGGAATATTCGTGGTAAACATGCCCAGTGTCATGCCGGTGTGATGCAAGAAATTAGTGTTGTAGAAAGAGGAGATGTGTTTACAACAATTAAATTTGTATATGATCTGCCAGGGACAATCCATTGCTGTGTGTTTGTGAAGTTTTTTAATGACATACCTAAGATTGACTTTAAACTTCAATTAGGGAAGACCATCTCCACGGACATTGAAAGTGTCTATATGCCATTATCTTTAGAACTGGATGATAAGCAGGTTTATATTAAAAAAGGAACAGAAGCTTTTAGACCTGGTGTTGACCAGATACCTGGAACATGTATGGAATATTATGGTACAGATACAGGCTTGGTCTACACATCCAAGGCAGGCAGTGTACTGATTTCAACACCTGATACCTTGATGATTTATATGGGTGACATGAAGCATCATGCCATCCAATTATGTGATAATCAAGAGGCAAATAATCAGCGTCCCGTTTATTCTTGGATCATGAACAATACTTGGGAAACGAATTTTAATCTCAATCTGGCAGGGTTTAATGAGTTTAGATATTCATTAACCTTAGCGGATACCATCAACATTAACGAAGCTTATAACACGTTAGATGAGTTACAGTTTAAACCTTACACATTCATTGTGGAGTAATCTAATGGACATCCTACTATTAGACAGTATCATACAACCATAGCAGCATAGCCTATGGTATGATAGAGCAAAAGGCAGTCTTACCCAAAGAAGAATCTAGGGTGAGATGCCTTTTTTTCTTATGAAGAAAGTTTTCATAATTTAGCCATATAACATAGTAGCATTTTCATAAGTGCAAGGGTCATACTATTTTCCTTATGGTATAATGAATGCAATAGCACATAAACGGAATAGAAAGTATAATTGTTAAGGAGTAGATAGGATGCGTTATGTACTGAATACATCGAGACAGGTTTACATGAATAAGATTAATCTGGCACAAGACTATATTGAAAAGCATTTGGCAGAAGCATTAACTGTTGAACAACTTGCAGCAATAGCTTCCTTTTCGCCCTTTCACTTTCAACGGATTTATCGTCAGATAACGGGAGAGAGTCTCTATGCCTATATTAAAAGACTACGTCTTGAAAAAGCTGTATTTCTTCTATTAGGTAATAAGGAAAGGTCTATTCAAGATATTGCCTTATCCCTTGGTTTTGCTAATCAAGCATCTTTTGCTAAAGCCTTCAAAGGAAAGTTTGGAAAGAGTGCATCAGAATTCAGACGCCTTGATGACGGTCAAAATGGTAATAAGATACAAGAAGCAGATGTTAGCAAGAATGGAAAAGTATATGATGAAAAAATTAAGTATACTATACCTATAGAATTATCTGTCCAAACCATGGCATCTACCCATGTGGTTTATGTTCGGCACACAGGTCCTTATAAGGGAGACAGCGCTCTTTTTAAAAGTTTGTTTACCAAGTTATATACCTATGCCCAATTAAAGGATTATGTAAAAAGTGATTCAAAATGGTATGCGGTTTATCACGATTTTGGTGATCTGACCATGGAAGAACAGCTGAGAGTCAGTGCTTGCATGTCTACCCATGAAGGGGTTGAAACAGAAGGTGAATATGGCAGTATGATTCTAGAAGGTGGGAAATATGCCGTTGGAAGATTTTTATTAAAAGATGATGCGTATCAACTGGCATGGAATTATATGCTATCAAAATGGCTTCCAGAAAGTGGCTGTGTACCAGATGATCGTATGTTTTTTGAGTATTTTCCACCTCAGGATTATGGTGAAGGCAAAGAGGAGAGAATGGTTGATATCTTCATTCCAATAACTCCTCTTTCATAAGGAGGAATCATGAAGTGAAGAAAATAACATGTCAACCCATTGGTGATTATCACAGGATACACCCAGAAGATGGAGAAGAAAAAGGTACGATAATTCGTTTACAAGAGGGTTTTGAAAAAGCCTTGATTAATTTAGATCATTTTAGTCATTGCCTTATTTTTACCCAAACGAAGGATAAGCTTTTTTGTTATGGCACAAAAATAAGAGAGGTTGACGAAAAAAAAGGTCAAATGGTCATTGATGAAGGTCTAGAAGGTGAAATAATGGATATAAAACCTTATTTTCCCTGTGAAGAACGTTTGGAAAAGCCAGTTAAACAGCTCAAAGATCCAGCCCTTTTGTTTCACGGCAATCCCATTGGTGAGTATCTCTATGTTAACAACAAAGGAATCATCCAGTTTTCTGAATCAGAATCCCTGACAAGCCTTGAAATAGAATCTACATTAGAAAAGGTACAAGAAGGCGATTATCTAAGATTAATTTGGTGGTTTGATCGATTTGATAAGGCAGAATACCGTAAAAATCGTATGTGTAAACCGCCTTATGAACATGCTCCAAGGTGCGGTATTTTTGCTACACGTTCTCCAGTAAGACCCAATCCTCTTGCGTCAACAGTGGTAAAGGTTGAAGCTGTGGATAAGCACAATCATTTTCTGAGAGTCAGTGGATTTGATGGATTTGAACATACGATGATTTTACAAATGATGCCTTATGATGAAGTTCCCATTTTTGATGACACCCGTGTACCCAAGTGGGTAGAACACTGGACGGATTATAAAGTGTTTGAAGAAGCAAAGGGCCAGATTGACATCATGCCTATTGAGGCAGACATGGGCAAAGATGAAGAAACAGTCTTCATGGAAGAGCTTGAGGGTGAAAGCAGTACGGAAGACCTTAAGCTCAATGCTCACGAAATTGTCATTGAGCATGCATCCATTCACAATCTAAAGGATATTTCAGTCAGCATTCCCAAAGAGAAGATTACAGTCATCACTGGTGTTAGCGGTAGTGGTAAATCCAGTTTAGCTTTTGATACCATTTATCATGAGAGCCAAAAGCAATTCATTGATTTGGTTTCAGGTGGTTCACCTATAGGGGATGACCTGAATGATTCTAAGGTAGAAAAAATAACAGGATTACAGCCATCTATTGCTATTGAGCAAAGAAATCTAGGGATGAATCCAAGATCAACTGTTGGAACGGTGTCTCGAACGGCTGACTATCTAAAATTATTATTTGCAACCATTGGTGAAAGATTATGTCCTCATTGTCATGTTCCTGTATCCGATCATTCTGTTTGCAGTCAATGTGGTACCATCTTTTTTTCATTGACACCAGCGCTGTTCAGCTATAACCACCCAGATTATATGTGTCCCGTCTGCAAGGGGCTAGGAGAAGAATTGCAAGTGGATATTAATCTTATTATCAGTCACCCAGAAAAATCCATTTTAGATGGGGCTTCTATCTATTGGGGAAATCTAAGAAAGCACAGAGAAAAGCCCAATGCAAATTGGATGAAAGGTGAAGCACTTGCTCTAGCTGATGACATGAAAGAAGATTTGGAAGTGCCTTTTAAGGAGCTTTCGGATAGCTTTAAAGAACAACTGCTTTATGGCACACATGGTAGAGAAGTGAGCCTAAATTTCAAAAATTCCAATGGCAGAAAAGGTACCATTACAAGACCCGTTGAGGGTGTGGTGAATACCATATACCGTCTACTGAAGGATAACAAATCAGAAAAGTCCATAGCCCATCTTGAACGTTTCATTGTAAAAAAGAAATGCAGTCGTTGCCATGGAGAGCGACTAAAAGAAGAAGGGCGTCTGGTCAAAATAAATAGGACAAGGTATCCAGAAGCAGCATCAATGTCCATTACACATCTAAGGGCATGGTGTCATAGGACATACAATGCTTTGAATCCAGAAGATAGAGATAAATCAAAAGCTATTTTTATGAAGATTTTAAGTCGACTTAAGAAAATCGATCAAGTGGGACTGGGTTATTTAAGCTTGAATCGAAGTGTGCCATCCCTTTCAGGTGGAGAAGCTCAACGGTTAAAGATTGCGACACAGTTTGGCTCAGGGCTAACAAACATTCTCTACATTATGGATGAACCCTCTAAAGGCCTTCACCCGAAAGATTATGGTTTTCTCATAGAAACCATAAAAGACTTAAAAAAGATGCACAATACCGTTATCATGGTGGAACATAAAAAGGCTTTTATCAACATGGCAGATTATATGGTGGAAATAGGTCCAAGAGCAGGAAAATATGGAGGGGCATTAATACGAGCGGAGGAAGTAAGCCAGCATCAACGGAAGTTAAGTAATCAAGACATAAAAATAGATACACATAAACAGCATGAAGAAGATTATAAACACGTCTATGGGTTTTCATTAAAAGGTGATAGCATTCACATGGATAAAGCACTCACATTACAAGGTGCATCAACCCATAATCTAAAAAATATAGATGTGAAGGTGCCTCTATCAAAACTTATCTGTGTCATGGGTGTTAGTGGGTCCGGTAAAAGTAGTTTGGTATCTAAAACGTTCTATCCAGCCATTTGCAAGGCACTTGGTAAGAGAACGGATACCATGGGGCATTATAAAGCAATCATGGGGACGGAGCATATTCAAGAGATTTACCATGTGACGCAAAAAGCAATCGGTAAAACACCAAGATCCAATCCTGGAACCTATACAGGTGTTTTTGATTTGATAAGAGAATTCTACGCAACATTACATCAAGCAAAAAAGATGAAATTAACAAAGGAACATTTTAGCTTCAATAGTAAGAAGGGGCAGTGCCCTGAATGTAAAGGGGCTGGACAAATAGCCGTTCCCATGCATTTTATGCCAGATATCTATATCCCATGTGGAGCATGTAACGGTAGGCGATATCAAAAGAAAGTTCTTGAAGTGGCTTATAAAGAACATCATATTGCCGATGTATTGGACCTTGAAATTGGTGAGGTAAAAGCGCTATTCAAAGATGAAGAGAAGATTTTTGCCATACTTGATATGTTGGATAAAGTAGGGTTATCCTATATTAAACTGGGCCAGAGCGCAACAACCCTTTCAGGAGGAGAGGCACAACGTATTAAACTTGCCAAAGAGTTGTGTCTAGGTAAAACAAAGGGTGTTCTCTATATTCTTGATGAGCCTACAACCGGCCTTCACGATGAAGATGTAAAAAAAGTCATCTATATCCTAAAAGAACTAACCAATAATGGCGCTACTGTCATGGTCATTGAGCACCATCCTCTACTGATTCAACAAGCAGATTGGGTGATTGAGATGGGACCAGAAGGTGGTGACTTAGGGGGTTATATTGTGAAAGAAGGTTGGCTTAAAAAAGAAAGTTAGGTTTTAAGTTTTACAATAATTATTGTATATGGTCTGGAATGGCTATGTTTTTAGGGCATCTAAGATTCGCATAGCTATAAAAATAATGTCTATGGTTGGATAGGCTAGCATGTGTTATCATTATGATCAACTGTTAATGGGTTATGTAAGGATAAGGTACATTTTATGACAAGCATCCTTATGGATACCATATGATTCAATACATTGAAAGGATAAGGATTAGATGAAGTCATTCCATGATATTGTAGATACAAAGATATTGCCACATGTGAAAGAATTATGCAGGAGAATCTATTGGGAAGGTGATACCATGACACTTGATGGTATCACCTGTTTCCCAGAAGGTCAGGATTTTCTTCATGGCACGGTTATAAGTGGATTCGTTCAGGTTATGGAATCTTTGCCAAAGAATACCCAAGAATATAAAGAATGGTTAGCGATGACCCAGACAATGATTCAAAAGAATTCAGGAAAGTTCATGAACACCTTTGGCATATTGGAATTTCTGTTAAGTATATATGAACTAAAATCAATGGGTGTTTATCAGCAGATTGTGGATGAAGATTTGGAAGTGGTGTTGAAGAAGAATCTTCATTGGAACGTATTTATTGATGAAAAAACCATGAGGTTCAAACGACCTAGGGCAAATAACTATTATGGTGTTGCCTATCGCATAGCGTTACTAAGAGAGTTTTTTGAATGGGATACCCAAAAAACCAGTAGTGTGTTACTGGATCGGTTATTTGAGCATGTACATACTGGACCGGACGGCTCTATCTTTATGGATGAAAGTGACGATGAAGGGCGATATGATAAGTATTCATTTACCATAGCCAGTGAGTTGTGTGAACTCCATGGATTGACAAGAAGCCCCTTACCAGACAAATTGAAACAGATGTTAAAGCAATCCATGGCAACACATATGCTATTGGCTGGTAATCAAGGGGTAGGTTTTACCTATGGAAGAAGTGTAGGGGCAAATGCAACAGGAGCCATTCTAGAGATTATGCCCCTTGCCATGCAGTACGGTTTACATGATGATTTGGCATTTCTACATGGAATCATCATGGAAGCAGGCAAGCGCATGTCAGAATTCTGGTTCAATCCCAAGAGAGGTATGTTCAATCTATGGGATGATGGCAGACGCACAGACGGTTATAGGGGCAAGCATAGAATACTTGAAGTGAACTTAGATATGTCCTTGAAAATGATTAGAGCAAATAAATGCCTGAAGGCATTGGGATGGCATAAAGTAAAGCCTTGTGAGGAGCATGTCTACCAAAAAAAATGTGCAGCCTTACCTCCATATCATATGATTCCATTTCAACAAAATGAATATGACCGATGCCTTTTTATTAAACGCATGGTTGGTAGAGTAGTGATGTTACCTGTTATCAATGGCAGCAGAAACTGGTATGATCATGTGGCTTATTTACCGATTCCATCAAGTATTGACTTGATGATGGGACCAGCCAATGCCCGTGGTATGTATATGGTACCTATGATACAGATGGCAGATGGTAAGCGTATAGCTCCCATCGTATACAGCAAACATGTGGAAGTTAAAGAAACAAGTTGTGGCGTTGTACTCACTTATATGCAAGATGAATTATGTGTGATAGATGGTCACGTTCCCACCAAACACCTTGGGATTCAAGATACGATTACATATACCTTTACAAACAATTATATTGAAAGAATTGACCAGTTGCATGTTGACAACCCTCATCGATATGTATCCATCCATATAGAGCTGGGTGTTTTTGATAAGTGTCAATTGACCGATTCCCACATGGTGAATGATGTTGTTGTGTTTGAAGATGGCAACTTATCCAATATCACATTTGAAGGTATAGCCGTTACAGCTGTTGAAGATGTTGCGGATGACGATGATTATCACACACCCTGTAAACCCCTTCAAACACGTATTATCTGTCATAAAAAATTGGATGACAAAAGTATCCGTATTCTCACACGTATTAACTTTTGAAGTGATGCCTATTACTTGAATATTATATAAGCCTTCTATTGATTTTATTGAACGATTATGGTATAATTTTATTATAATCGTTCACTTTTTTATGTTGTAGAAAGACCATGATTTAGCATATGAAATAGAAGGCTTTTCATATGTTGAAGAATACTTTTTTAACGAAACAACTTGCTTCCCAAGATGGGGTGTAGTCGCTTTGTTCGCATGACAAAGGAGGTTTTATGATGGAACATTCAATGAGCAAAACATATCGTATCGCCAAGATTGTGTCTGTTTATTTACTGATTACAGGTCTTGGTTTTCTCGTATCAGGTGCTTATTACACAAAAATGATTTCTCACACAGGTACAGACCCGGTTTTAATTAATCTATCCGGTATGACACACTTCTTTATTGGTATGACAATTCTTGTGAATCACTTTCAATGGAAAAAGCCCCTTCAAATAGCGGTGACGTTATTAGGATTGATGTATACCCTAAAAGGTGTGGTACTTATAGTCGTACCAGAACTTGGACTACAGGCAAATAATAATCCAGCTCAAGTTCCTGCATTTATGTCCATCATTTGGATAATTGTAGGACTGGCTATCGGTTATTTTGCCTTCTTTGGAAAACGATATGAAAAGAACTAAAAAAGACGATGTGGTGCTGTGTGCCACGAACCTGTTTATCGAATACGGTATTAAAAAAGTAACGGTTGAAGAAATATGCAAAGAGTCAGGTGTGAGTAAAGGCACCTATTATAAATATTTTTCGAATAAAATTGAACTCGTCCTTCATATTGTTAAAGGTATCTTTGAAGAGAGTTCTAAGGATTTCGTTAAGCTTATCCAAGACGGCGTTTCTTTTGAGGCACTACTAAAGCATATTACTGTTGTAAAAATGCAATTTATGGAAAAATATGGAAACCGATTTTTAAAAGATTTATATGAAGGGACCATACCCGAGCTTAATGACATGATTATCAAGATGCAAAAAGAATCTAGGGAACAGGCATTGACCATGTATAACAATGCCATCACACAAGGAGATATTGATGAAGAAGTAACCTTTGAATTCTTTATGTACCTTCTGGGTAGTGTGCAAGAGATGTACTTAGATCAAAGAGTTATTGAAATCTATCCAGATCCTATGAAAAGGATGAATATAGTATTTAACAATTTCTTTTACGGGATACTCAAAAGCAACCATCCTACAAAAGTATCAACTGACATGTAAACCTTATTAGTGGCGTATGCATGTGAAAGGAATAGTGATATGATAGCACCCAAACGGTATAAATTAATCGCTTGTGAAATATTATCCAGAGAAATCTATCATTGTGCAGCCCAATGCAAGCATATTGTCGATATTACTTTTTTATCAAAGGGACTCCATGATATCGGTTCAGATAATATGTCAAACAGATTGCAAAATGCACTGAATGAGGTAGATGTAGACAAATACGACGCAATCTTATTGGGATATGGACTATGCAATAATGGCATTATTGGTTTAAAGGCTTCTCTACCCATGGTAGTTCCAAGAGCTCATGATTGCATTACCTTGTTAATGGGTTCTAAGGAGAGGTATAAAGCCTATCATGCCCAACATGCTAGTGCTTACTATAAATCCACAGGATGGATAGAAAGAGATACAAACCCAAATGATACAGATCAAAGTGTCACAGGTCAACTTGGCATTAATAAAACCTATTTAGAATATGTAGAACAATACGGTGAGGACAATGCAAAATTTCTTATGGATACAATGGGCAACTGGCTTAAGAACTATAGTCAATACACGTACATTGATACAAACATAGGGGATTTCAAACACTACAAAGAACAAGTGAAACAAGAAGCAGATGAAAAACATTGGCAATATGATGAAGTCAGTGGAAGTACGATTTTGCTCATGAAGTTGTTAAACGGGGAATGGGATGACAATGAATTTCTTGTGGTTCCCCCTTGGTAAGACCATCACACAAACCTATAATGATGCCATTATACAAACCGTTTAGCGGTTTGTGCCATCCATAACAGGTGTCCAATCAATAGAAAAAGGCTGTCTCATAAAAGTAGCAGGATAGAGGTTTCTTTATTTGGCTTTTATGAGACAGCTTTTTTTTTGTACATATTTGTGATTTTTAGCAGAATATTATACATTTTAATCATCTAATTACAAATACAGTCAAGTCATCATCTTATATAATAGGATTATCATGAAGGAATAACAAGGCTGCATAAAAGAAACCGATAGGGGGGATAGTCTGTGAATGTTAAATCCAATGAAGAACCTGCAACCATGCAAACGGCAGCAGGATTTCCACTTATAGAAGACATCCACACACATTTTAAGTTCACACCAGAAGAAATAGCTATTTTAAGGAAATTGGCTAAAGAAGTGGCTGAGATAGCTTCTAGTGATATCAATAAGCAAAAGATAATGAAGTGGCAGGCCCTTAACAATCTTATAAGTCAAGAACCTGTTGTGTTTGCTGATCCAGAAAATGGCTGGAATGAAATTATTCATGCTTCTGAATTAAGATGTGTGGACCAACTTGCAAGGGTATGGGAAATGTTTTTACGTAAGCAGATCTATTGGGCAAAAGAAATAAAAGATGATAAAGTTGTGGAGCATTATTTTGACGTACCTTATTGCTATACGGATACAGGATGGGGCTTACCGTTAAAAAAAGAAGGTGGAAAAGACGGTGGTGCTTACCATGTGATTCCTCCAGTCAAAGATTATGAAAGGGATTTTGAGCAATTAGAGTTTCCAGAAATCGTGGTGGATTATGAGACCTCAGACGTCATGTATCGTCTGGCAGAAGACGTATTTGGTGGTATTCTAGAAGTGAGAAGGAAAACCATCTGGTGGTGGACGTTGGGTATGACATGGGATTTCATTAATCTGAGAGGGTTAGACCAATTCATGATGGATTTGATACTCTATCCTGAATGGGTACATAAGATGATGGATTTCCTCACAGAAGGTTACTTAAAACGCTTAGATTTTTTAGAAGAACACAACTTGTTGCATACAAATACGGAAGGCACCTATGTGGGTTCAGGAGGGTTTGGCTTTACCAGTCAATTACCTAAGCAAGGGGATATTATTGGAAAAGTACGTACCCAGGATATGTGGGGCTTTTGTGAGAGTCAAGAAACAGTGGGCGTTAGCCCAGAGATGTTTAATACCTTTATACTACCCTATCAAAAAAAGATTCTAAGTCGATTTGGATTAAATTGTTACGGGTGCTGTGAACCCATTCATGTCAGATGGGATTATGTGAAGACCATTCCAAGATTACGCCGTGTCTCCGCATCCCCTTGGGCAGATAAAGCCATCATGGCAAAAGAACTGGGTAGAGATTATATTATATCCGCTAAACCCTCACCCACACCTCTTTCCAGGCCTGTTCTCAATGAAGCGGTAGTACGAGAAGAGTTAAGAAAAATCATAGAAGATACGAAAGGCTGTGTGGTTGAATTGATCATGAAAGACAACCATACCTTAGGTAACAATAAGAGAAACATCACACGATGGGTTGAGATTGTGAGAGAAGAGATTGCCAGGGTATACGACAGTCATCCAACGAAAGAGGCATGCCTATGAGGGATACCATATTAGAAATGAAGCAGATTACAAAACGTTTTCCAGGTGTTCTTGCTCTTGATCAGGTTTCATTTGATTTAATACCCGGTGAGGTGCATGTGTTAATGGGTGAAAATGGCGCAGGCAAATCCACCTTAATGAAAATATTAGCAGGCATCTTCCAGCAAGACCATGGTGAAGTGATTTATAATGGTGAAGTTATATCTCTTGACTCGCCCAAAACAGCCCTTGATATGGGTATCTCCATGATTCATCAAGAGCTTAATACCATTCTTGATATGACCGTGGCAGAAAATATCTCCCTTGGAAAAGAACCGGGTAGCATGGGATTTGTGAACCGTAAAGTGATGAATGAAACAGCCAGCAGTTTATTAAAATCCATTGATGTAGAGATTGACCCCAACACCAAAATGCGGGATCTATCCATTGCACAAATGCAAATGATCGAGATAGCAAAGGCCATTTCTTACCGTTCAAACATTATTATCATGGATGAGCCGACTTCCGCCATATCGGAACGAGAAGTGGAGAATCTCTTTCACATTATTCAACGTCTAAAAAAGCAACAGGTTGCCATCATTTATATTTCTCATAAAATGAAGGAAATCTATCAGATAGCAGACCGTATCACCATCTTTCGAGACGGTCAATATATTGCTACAAAGATAGCAGAAGATTTACCAAAAGAAGAACTTATTGCATTGATGGTTGGAAGGAAGCTTGACCAGATGTTTCCAGAAAAAGATAACCAAGTGGGTGAGACCATCCTAGAGGTGAAGAACTTGTCCTTGGATGGTGTGTTTGAAGACGTTAATTTCCAATTAAAAAAAGGAGAAATATTAGGGTTCGCAGGTCTTATGGGCGCAGGAAGAAGTGAAGTTGTTGAAACCATTTTTGGCATACATCAGGCAACTGGAGGGGTTCTAGAAATGGCAGGCAATCGGCTTCAATTCAGGTCACCTTCAGAAGCCATTAAGCATGGTTTTGCCATGGTCACAGAGGATAGAAAAAAAACAGGTTTAAATCTAAAAACGTCCATTATGAAAGACATGACCATCACAAGTCTCGATCAATTATGTCAACTTAGGTGTTTCTTAGATCATGCAAAGGAAGCAAAATATGCAGACCAGCAGATTAACAGCCTGAATATTAAAACCCCTTCAAGGCATCAAAAAGTATCCCATTTATCAGGAGGTAACCAACAAAAAGTCATTGTTGGCAGGTGGCTGATGACAGAACCGGATATCCTCATCATGGATGAGCCAACAAGGGGCATTGATGTGGGTGCAAAATATGAGATATATGCCATTATACTGGAACTTGCTAAGCGAGGAAAAAGCATTATCGTGGTTTCTTCAGAATTACCCGAGATTATTGGGTTATGTGACCGAGTGGTAATCATGCATGAAGGTAAAGTGACAGGAATCCTAGAGCGAGAAGCTTTTTCACAAGAAAGAATTATGGCATACGCAACAAATCATCAACAAAGTTAATCATATAGGAGGCACTTTTTATGGAAGGTATCAAAGGTGAAACAATGCCTAAAAAAAAGCAATGTTTAACGCTGAAGAAGTGTTTATCAACATTCGGAATTTATATTGCTTTTTTACTGATTTTTATCGTATTGATTTTTTCAAATCCCGTTTTTTTATCCGTAACCAATCTCATCAACATTCTTAAGCAGGCGTCCATTACGTCAGTTATTGCAATAGGTACCACCTTCATCTTGATTTCTGGTGGGCTGGATTTATCTTCTGGATCCGTAGCAGCATTAGCAGGTGTCAGTTCCGCCATGTTTGGGCTGCCAGGAGAATATCCCTTTATTATTGCATTGTTCATTGCACTTTCTGTTGGTGCATTGTGTGGTTTATTAAATGGTATCGTTATAGCAAAAGGTCATGTATCACCCTTTATAGCAACCTTAGGGATGATGACAATTGCCAGAGGTATGGCGCTCATTGTCACCAAAGCCAGACCTGTTTTTGGGTTATCACAAGAATATATACGTCTTGGAAGTGGTAAATTATATGGTATACCCAATCTTATTCTTGTGATGTTGATTGTCTTAGTCATAGCCTATATGCTGTTAAATAAGTCAAAATTAGGCAGACATATCTATGCAGTAGGTGGGAATGAAGATTCAGCCTATGTATCAGGTATCCATGTTGTGAAAATTAAGCTCATTGTCTATGTCATTGGTGGTACCCTATCAGGATTTGCAGGCTTATTACTAGCTGGAAGAATTCAATCCGGTACACCCGTTATGGGTCAGGGACTTGAACTGGACGCCATAGCTGCAGCAGTTATTGGGGGTGTAAGCAGTACCGGAGGCATAGGTAAAGTATACGGTGCCGTCATGGGTGCTCTGATGCTTGCAATGGTTAGCAATGGACTTGATTTACTCAATATATCACCCTATGTCCAGCAGGTTATAAAAGGATTGATTATTGTTTTTGCTGTTTTCTTTGATGTGAATACAAAAAAAGTTAAAGCATAACGTCTGGGTTTTTCTTAAGGCTAAGACGATTAAAAAATAGGAGGAAGGTAAATGAAAAAAGTATTAGCATGGTTAGTAATGATGGTTCTTGTTTTAAATGTTTTTGTGGGATGTAGTCAAGGTGAAAAAAAGGAAGGAAATGAAAAAGAAACAGCAAAGCAAACAGAAGAACCAAGTGGAGGAAAAACAGCAAAGGATATTACCATAGGTTATAGTTTTCAAGGTTTATCCGATGAATACATTGTCTTCTTAAAAGAAGCCGTGGATGCGAAAGCAAAAGAATTAGGTGTTAATATTCTCATTGCAGATGGTCAGATGAGTGCAGAGAAGCAGATCAGTCAAGTTGAAAACTTTATTGCTCAGAAAGTAGATGCCATTGTGCTTAATCCTATTTCCATGGATGGTTGTGCGCCAGCTGTAGCAGCAGCTTCAGAAGCTGGTATACCCATTATTACCCTTATCTCCATTGTCTCCAATCAAGACCTGGCTACCAGTTATGTGGGTTCCAATTCCATTGAATCAGGTGAAATTGAAATGCAGCTTGCAGCAGATGGCTTAGGAGGTAAAGGGAACATTGTGGTCATGTTTGGGCAAATGGGACATGATGCTCAGATTGGACGGTATGAAGGTTTAAACAATGTGCTAAAGAATTATCCAGACATTAAAATTGTAGCAGAACAAACAGGTAATTGGTCAAGAGAAGAAGGTATGACCATCATGGAAAACTGGTTGTCATCTGGAAAAGAGATTGACGCGGTAGTGGCACAAAATGATGCCATGGCACTTGGCGCTTTAATGGCAATAGAAGCAAAAGGTCTACTTGGTGAGATTCAAGTATATGGTATTGATGCTATACCAGAAGCCCTTAATGCTCTTGAAGAAGATAAGATGAATGGAACTGTTTTTCAAGATGCCAAAGGACAAGGAGCCAAATCTGTGGAAGTAGCTCTCAGTGTAGCCATGGGAGAAACAGTGGATAAGAATGTATATATTCCTTACTTACCCGTACTAAAAAAAGACGTACCCAATTACAAGTAAGAGATGGGTATTGTTTAAAAGGAATAAGATAAATCATGCAGGTTCATATAAGGGGGATGTTCTATTTAGCCCCTTATATGTTACATGCTTTCATGACCAATAGCATAATATGAAAGCATTTCCCTTCACATATGAAGCAATTCATGGTATAAAGGAACTAAGTACGAGCAGACGATGCTCTTTTTTGGCTTATAGAAAGGTTCTGTTAAGTTGAAAATAATGACAAGGTGATGGTGAGGCCGTATGGCAAAGCATAAGATTCGTAATCAACTCCTGATGACTTTAATTTTTTTAACGCTTATACCAGTCATGATTATAAGCATCTATATTATTAATGTTTACTCCGATAGTATCATTGAAGTGGAAGAACAATCTTTAGCAAGAAGTCAAGCTCAGATTCAAGATAATATGGCTGCTTCCATAAAAAAAGGTATGTATATGATTGGGTTTTTACGTAAAGATAAGCAAATACATGATTTTCTACATGGTGATGTTCTGGAAGAAGCTAACATGCCATTATTATTAAATGGTTATCGTCATCAAGTGGATTATGTTTTATCCATCAACCTATGGCAAGGTAACGTTATATATGGTTCCAGCGATGATAGCAGTTACTTGGATCATGCATTTCTATCGTCACCCATCTATCAGGAAGTACTTCGCAACAATGGTCTTACAATGCTTTCAAATTATATGCCTGGTCACAGTCCAATTATATCCGATAAATCGGAATTTATTGATACGATACACTTCATGAGTCGTGTCCATGTTGGTGAGGAAGAATCAGGGATCATTGATGTCATGATGAGTTCCATCCTTTTTGAAGAAGCTGTTCGGAATGTGGATTTGGGTGGAGGTGGTTATTTCTATGTCATGAATGAACAGCATCAAGTTGTCTACACACCTGTTGCAAGCAATGCCTTAAGTAAGGTTAATCAGACAGGCTATTTAACCAATAGTACGCCTATTAAAGGAACAAGCTGGACCCTCCATGTGGTAAAACCTATTAATCAAGTGTTATCAAAAATCAACCTTCTACGCAACAACCTCATCAAACTATTCCTTGTGACCATCATTGTTCTGGTAGCTATTATAGCCATCTTCTCCAATTTGATTGTTCGACCAATTAAGACCTTACAAAAGTTAATGAAAAAGGTGGAAAATGGTAATCTAGATGTACAATATGAAGAGACTGTTAATAACGAAGTACATGAACTTGGTACGGGATTTAATAAAATGATTCGTGAAATCAAGAAATTAATCAGCCAAGTGAAAAAAGAGCAACAAGCTAAAAAAATTGCTGAAATAGGTATGTTACAATCCAATATTAAACCACATTTTCTCTATAACACCTTGGAAACCATTCGGTGGATGACAAAAAAATATGAAGCAGATGATATTGCAGAAACAGTCAATGCTTTAGCCACATTCTTTCGGGTAGGGCTATCCAAAGGTAAAGAAATGATTCCATTAGAAGATGAATTAACCCATGTGGCTTCTTACCTTAAAATACAAAAAATACGGTACAAAGATATATTGGATTATCAAATAAGGGTGGACGATTCATTAAAAAGCTATAAAGTACTAAAGCTTATTTTACAGCCTTTTGTGGAGAACGCCTTGTATCACGGCATCAAAGAATCAGGAGAGAAAGGTACGATTGTTATAAGTGGGTATCTGGAAGGGGAATACCTCTATTTAACCATAGAAGATGATGGACAAGGTATGAAGGAGGAACGTTTAGCCAAGGTTGTGAAAGATTTTTCTCACTATACGGACAAAACGTATGTTGGTTATGGCATGAAGAATGTGCATCAAAGAATACAACTGGTGCATGGTGTGGATTATGGTGTACAGATTAAGAGTGAATGGGGTCGTGGAACAAAAGTAACCGTCCGCGTTCCAAAAAGTTACTAAGGGAGGTGCCCCATGATAAAAATTGCTATTGCAGATGATGAGCAGATGATGCGAGAAGGCATAAGAGAGGCATTTGATTGGGAAAAACATGGTCTAGAATGTGTAGGAACCTGTAAGAATGGTCAAGAAGCATACACGTTAGCGTTACATCAAGAAATAGACATCTTTTTGCTTGATATTTGTATGCCAAAAATAAGTGGACTTGAACTGATTAAGAAGTTAAACAGCATCAACAAAGATATGCTGTATATTATTATATCAGGCTATAGTGAATTTGAATATGCACATCAAGCCATTCAATTAGGTGTCTATGATTACGTGGTGAAGCCCATTGATGAGACCAAGCTGTTATCCATTATTCTCGGTGCAAAAGAGCGATTACTATCGGGTCAAAAAGAAAAAGAAAGAATTAACTTCCTGAACATGCAAATGCAGAATCATCTGTCTGAACTACAGCATAAATTTGTCCATAAATTAGTGACAAGAGGTTTTGACCATACAGATACTATACGTAGTGAATGCCGCCAAGTAGAGCTTGACTTTGGAGAAAATCCAGGCTTGTTACTCATTAAGCATGTTAAGCATCTCTCACCTGCTATGAAATGGTCTGAGCAATTATTGTACTTTGCATATAAGAATCTCATAACGGAATTACTTGAAAATCTTGGTCCAATAACCATTGTCTCAAAAGACTTTGAGGATCAATTGTTTGTTTTAACGGCCATCGAGGACCAACATGTTTGGCAAGATATCGACCTATCCATTGAAGAAGCAGTCTTTAAATATTTGGGGCAAAAAGTACGTGTCGTTAAACACCTGGTGAAAACCGACTTATCCAATTGTTATGAGCTATACAAGAAGCTTGACACAAAAGTAAATGCAGACTTATCTGAGAATATACGCTATGTTATACATCGACTTGAAAGTGATTATGCCAATAATACCATGGACTTGAATCAAATAGCTGATGAATTGGCCGTATCACCTAGCCATTTAAGCCGGTTAATCAAAAAAGAACTGGGAATTAGTTTTAAGGAATACCTGATCCAATTGCGGATGGAGAGGGCTATAGCATTGATTAAGGAAAGTGACATGCGGATTAATGAGATCGCTGAACGTGTAGGGTATACCAATCAACATTATTTTGCACATGCCTTTAAGAAAGCAACAGGTTATTCTCCCAGTGTCTATAGACAGCATCATGAGGCAACATAAAAGAGAAGAAGGATTATATAAAGAAAACCAGATAAAGCAGTTGTTGAATAGCAAGGATATTGCAGAGGCAGTATCCTTTTTTTGCTGTTATCAATCAATAATCATGCATAGCTGGATTTAGGAAAAGAGTAGCTTTATGTTTTACAAGATTTATATATGATTTTTACATCCTAATTAACTAAAGTTAACATAACTGTACTAGAATGGTTGTGAAGGATAAACTACAAAAAAACAAAAATATAGTTTGGCATCTATAGGAAGGGAAAATAGCATGAAATTTGTATGGTTTGATTTAGGATATACCCTGATATATTTAGAACGAGAAGAACCCTATAAGCGATTATTGAATCGCCTCGGTATACATAAGAACAAAAATGAAATTGAACAAGCCTTTCATCTGACAGACAAGTATTTTATGAGAGAAAAGTTAGGTTTTTTCAATGGAAGTGCTCATGGGTACATGGATGAATACTTATTGAAGTTGAATCACTTTTTAGATACACAACAACCCATCAGTTATAAAGATATGGTACACGTTTATCAAGAAGAAAAAGTAGCGCCTGTTTGGCAGCGATACGATTTTACATTGGATGTATTGAACACGCTAAAAGATCATCACATCGGTATAGGCCTTTTATCCAATTGGGATACATCAGCTAGGCGTATTCTAGAAGAATTGAAGCTGCTAGAGCTTTTTGATGAGGTGATTATATCCAGCGAGGTCAATATAACCAAGCCAAACAAAGAGATTTTTGCTATGGCCCTTGAGAAGACAGGGCTTCATCAATCAGAATGTATCTATGTAGGGGACAATTATTATGATGACATCGTAGGCTGCCAGCGAGTAGGGATAGAAGGAAAATTAATTAATCGATTTGGACGTACAGGTATTGAAGAGTTAAGCTGTGAAGCTTACGCCAACATTGGTGAGGTGGTGAAAGCATACCTATGATTATGGATAAAATTACGGAAAATTTTGCTTCATTAAGCCCGGCACAAAAAAAGGTGGCTCATTTTATTGAATATCATATTAACGACGTTGCCTTTTTGTCTGCAAAAGAGATTGCTTCAAGATGTGGTTCCAGTGAACCCACCTTACATCGCTTATCTAAAAGTTTAGGCTATGATAAATATGTGTCTATGTGTAAAGATATGCGGGACTATGTCTATGAAAAAAGAATCATTAATCGTTTCAATCAATTTGTGGAGCATAAGGAAGAAGAGCCTTCTTGGTACGAAAAGCATTTTATGAAAGAAATAAACAGTATACATGAGACCATGGCACTTAACAAAGAAGAGCAATTCGTAAGTGCTACAACCATGATTCTATCTGCAAAAAGAATTTACTTAGCTGGCTGGCGAGCAGGTCTTACCATTACAAGTCCATTTACATATATTTTAAATTATTTATTGGGTAATGCAACCTTAATTCCTCAAGGGGAGTTAGCAGAATATGGTGCTTACATGACAGAGAAAGACATTTTAATATGCCTGGGATTTCCAAGATATTGTAAGAACTCTATACGTATCTGTGAAATAGCTAAGCAAAAAAATGTGAAGATCATTAGTATGACGGATTCTGAATTATCACCTTTTTATGAATTAGCCGATGAGGCATTCCTTGCCATAAGTCGATCCGATGGGTTTCTGGATTCTTATGTGGCACCATTAGCCATCATGAATTTATTAATTAAACAAATCGCCTACCAATCAACAGACGATATCAAAGACAATATGAATGGCATTGAAGCTATTTTTGAACTATTTGATCTTAAATTTAATTGGAAATAGAGGTGGAACCATGACGTTTACAGTAATTGGTAGCAGAAGTGCCTACCCTCTAGCTGGAGAAGCAACTTCCTGTTATCTCATTCAAGAAGAAGGTGTGAATATCGTTGTTGATTTAGGAGCAGGAAGCCTATCTAAGCTGCAAGAGTATATTGATATAGAGGAGCTGGATGCATTAATTATCACCCATTATCATCCCGATCATTTTTCGGATGTTTATTGCTTGCAACATGCTGTGCTGATAAAAAGCCAACTTGGTATCATGGATAAGAAACTCACCATCTATGGACCTGATGACCCTATTTATTATCCTCAATTAACCTATAAGGATTATATACAGAGTAAAAAGCTTGACGGGAGTTCCATCATTCACATCAAAGACATCACCATTGCATTTATGGAAACACAACATAGTATCTATGGCCTTGCAGTAAAGCTTATTAAAGGTAAGGAAACAATTGTGTATACATCGGATTCCGAAGTGACACAAAGCCTAATTGACTTTAGCCATGGATGTGATCTCTTAGTTTGTGAATGCAGTTTATACAAGCCAAAGAAGGGTATCACAGGTCATATGGCTATTGTAGATGTAAAAAAATTAATCCTTGAATCTAACCCTAAGCGTGTATTAATCACCCACCTGCCCCCTTATGGGGATAATCAAGACATATTAGATGGTATGCTTGACTTAGGTCATCCAGCCATTGATTTAGCTCATCCAGATGTGGTGGTATCCACTCAAATGGTCATGCGTCGATAATGAGAATTATTGACTTTATATAGATTAAGAACCTAATAACCTAACATTATAACAGAAAAGTGGAGGACATTATGAAAAATAAAATCATGATTATTATATTAACATGTGTTATGGCGATTGCATTCACAGGCTGCGGTTCAAACAAGGCTGTTGATGATGACACATCAACAGTCAATCAAGGGGAAGACAATCAAACAGAACAAGAGCAAACAGATCAAGGTCAGAAAGATGATGAAAAAGAACCAGAGGAAGTTGTGGTTCAAGATGATATTGTTGTAGCGGTACCTCAAGACCCTGATTACTTAGACCCACATTTGGCAGCGGCTTCTGGAACTTATGAAATGATGTTTAATGTGTTTGAAGGCTTATTAAAACCAGACCATACAGGCAAATTATTACCTGCTGTTGCAGGGGACTATACCATTTCTGAAGATGGTTTAAAGTACACGTTTGTATTAAGAGATGGCATTACATTCCATAATGGTGACTTGGTAACCATTGAAGATGTTGAATACTCCTATAAAAGAATAAAAGGTGATATAAGAGACGATATCGTATCCACAGCCTTTGAAAATGTTGACATGGCAGTTATAGATGATAAGACCATTGAATTTACCTTAACGGAGCCCAATTCAGGTTTTATTGTTAATCTAACCAAAGCGGTTATTCCAGCAGGACTTGACGAAGAACAACACAATAAACAACCCATTGGTACAGGTCCTTATGCATTTACCGAGTATGTACCATCACAAAAGGTAGCCCTTAAAAGATTTGATGGTTACTGGGGTAAACCTGTAGCGATTAAAGATGTTGAATTTAGAATATTTGCAGATAACAACACAGCATTGATGAGTTTACTTGCTGGAGAAGTAGATATGTATCCTAGAGTAGGTACAGAAAATATCGATATGCTAACGGATGAATTTTATTACATTGAAGGTATGCAGAATATGGTGCAGCTCATGTCCTTTAACAATGCTGTTAAACCATTAGATAACGTTAAAGTGAGACAAGCCATTAATTATGCAGTGGACGTGGACATGATCATTGATGGTGTTTCAGATGGTAAAGGTACAAAATTAGGCTCTAACATGTCACCAGCTATGGCCTTTTATCATGAAACAGGTCTAGAAGATAAATACAATGTGGACATTGAAAAAGCGAAGCAATTGTTAAAAGAAGCAGGTTATGACAATGGCTTTGAGACAAGTATAACGGTACCATCCAATTATGAATTCCATGTAAAAACAGCAGAAGTGATAGCAGAACAATTAAAAGCTGTAGGTATTCAAGCAAGTATCAAGTCTGTTGAGTGGAGTGTTTGGCTTGAAGATGTATACAAAGGTCGCGATTATGAGATGACCATTATTGGCTTAACGGGTAAACTTGACCCCCATAACATTCTTGTCCGTTATGAATCGGAGTATGGTCGAAATTACATGAACTATTCCAATGAAGCTTATGATAAGTTGATTGCAGATGCCATTAAAGAAACAAGTGAAGAAAAACGAGCTGCATTATATAAGCAAGCGCAAGTCATACTAGCAGATGAAGTACCTGCTGTGTATATCATGGACCCCAATTTCATCGTAGCATTAAAAAGTAACTTAAAAGGGTATGCATTATATCCCCTATATGTGCAAGATTTATCTTCTATGTACTTTGAGTAAACTAATAGATGATGGGGCTGTTTCATAAAACAGCCCCTTGTGAAAAGATAGGATGATATAGTATGGGATATACCCTTAGAAAAATAGGATCGGTTCTGGTCACACTGTTGATTGTGTCCATCATTACATTTGGTATTTTTGAAATTATTCCTGGTGATCCAGTCACTGCCAAACTTGGCATAGAAGCGGATGAAAAGCAGGTTGAAGTATTGATTAAAGAATTAGGCCTTAACCAACCCGCACATATACGGTACAAAAATTGGATACTTTCTGCCATAAATGGTGATTTAGGAGAATCCATAAGATTTGACGAACCGGTTGCAGCATTGATTAATGAAAGAATGAAAGTAACGGCCATTTTAGCCATGCTGGCGTTACTGATTACGATAATTATCAGCATTCCTTTAAGTATTTTTGTAGCAAAGTATAACAACAAAATAATTGGTGTGATCACATCCATGATCACACAATTAGGCATGGCCCTTCCTTCTTTTTGGCTGGGTATCATGATTACCTTTCTTTTTGGGCTTACGTTGAAGCTGTTTATACCAGGTAAATACATAAGTATCGGTGATAACTTTGTAGAAGGTATAACGTATATGGTCTTTCCTGCAATCGCTATAGCCATACCTAAAATCGCTACGATTATCAGGTATTTAAGAAATGCCATTGTTGAGCAGATGAGTGCTGACTATGTGAGAACAGCATATGGGAAAGGCTTACAAAAAAATAGGGTCATCTATTATCACGTATTGCGGAATGCATTAATACCCGTCATAACAGTTATGGGTATGATCATTGCCGATGTACTTGGAGGCAGTTTAATCATTGAGCAGGTTTTTACCATACCTGGTATTGGGCGATTGCTCATCATGGCCATTTCGAATAGAGATTACCCTTTAATTCAAGGCATGGTACTCTACATTGCCACAATCGTTATCCTGGTCAATTTTATGATTGATATGATTTACCATTTGATTGACCCAAGAATTAAAATGACTTAATCGATTTAATCACATAGGAAGGTGTTAATAAGTGAACACAAAAAAGAAGTCAATGAATTTTTATATAGGCTTAGTGATTGTAAGCTTATTATTAGGTCTCATGCTGCTTAGTTTTTTTTATACACCCTATAGTGTAACCGAAATGAAGCTATCGGATAAGCTCATGTCACCAAATATAGCCCATCTACTAGGAACAGATCACTTTGGCCGAGATATTTTTAGTCGTATTATGAAAGGCTCTCAGACAGCTTTTTATGTGGGGCTTATCTCCATTACGATTGGATGCGTTGTTGGTGTCATCATCGGTAGTGTTGCAGGTTATTTTGGCGGTATGATTGATGAGATTCTTATGCGCATTATGGATGCACTGATGTCTTTTCCAGGCATTTTATTTGCATTACTTTTTGTAGCTGTTTTAGGTGTTGGTATTGTGAATACCATGATTGCGCTGGGTATTTTAGCTATTCCCAGTTTTGCCAGAATAGCAATAAGCGGTTTTTTACAAGCAAAGCATTTAACCTATGTGGATATGGCAAGAACCATAGGGGTGTCACACTTTCGAATCATGTTTGTGCACATTCTTCCTAATATTATTTCGCCTTTAATCGTTGCTGCATCCATTGGATTTGCATCTGCCATTCTTGCAGAAGCAGGGCTGTCTTACTTAGGCTTAGGGGTACAGCCTCCCAATCCAAGTTGGGGAAGAATGCTAAGTGAATCACAGACTTATATCTTAAAAGCCCCTTATTATGCGTTAGCACCTGGGTTAATGATAACCTTGTCAGTCCTAGGGTTCAATTTATTAGGTGATGGTATACGTGATCTTAGAGATCCTAGAAAGTAGGTTGACAGTTGAAGAAAATATTAGAAGTAAAAGATTTAAAAATTGAATTCAAAACAAAAAAAGGTATTCTTGAAGCAGTTTCTAATGTGTCTTATACGTTACATGAAAATGAAGTACTAGGGATTGTAGGCGAATCAGGATGTGGTAAAAGTATTTCAGCCATGTCCCTTATGGGTTTATTGCCCCCTTCAGCTATTGTGAGTGCCAGTGACATGACCTTTGAAGGTCAGGATCTGAGAAAACTAAGCAATAACCAGTTGTCTAAGATTAGAGGCAAAGATATTTCCATCATTTTTCAAGAGCCTATGACATCGTTAAATCCTCTGATGAAGGTAGGACCGCAAATTGTGGAGATGCTTGTTCTTCATGAGGGCTTATCCAAAAATGAAGCTAAAACGAAAGCCCTTGATATGATGGAAAAAGTAGGACTGCAACATGTGGAATCCTTGTTCAATGCCTATACCCATGCATTGTCAGGAGGTATGATACAAAGAGTGATGATTGCTATGGCTATGATATGTAACCCTAGTATTTTAATTGCTGATGAACCCACAACAGCCTTGGACGTAACCATTCAAGCACAAATACTAGCTCTCATGAAAACATTAAATAAATCCAGACGTACAGCCATTATCTTTATTTCCCATGACTTAGGTGTCATTAAAGAAGTATGTGACCAAGTACTTGTGATATACTTAGGCTATGTTGTTGAAAAAGGCCATGTGGATCAATTATTAAAAACCCCATCCCATCCTTATACCATAGGACTATTACAATCCATACCTAATCCTAAGAAAAGACAAGAAAGGTTATATGCTATAGAAGGTAAAGTGCCTAATATTCATGAAAGACCAAAGGGGTGTCCCTTTTCCACCAGGTGCTATAAAGCCACTGAAAAATGTCAAGAGGCATTACCTGATTTTATCGAAGTAGCCGACGGCCATTTTGTTAGATGTTTTTATCCTGAATGTGAGATAGAGAAAGGCTAATGATGATGAAGAAAGAAAAAATACTGGAAGTTAAGAACCTAAAAAAATATTATACGTTACCTAAAACCAAGCTCTTTCAACAGCCTAAAACCATAAAAGCAGTCAATGACATTTCTTTTGACATCTATGCAGGTGAAACCTTTGGACTCGTTGGAGAATCGGGTTGTGGCAAATCCACAACGGCTAAGCTTATTGCTAATCTTGTTCACAAAACAGAAGGTGATCTCTTATTTGATGGTATCCCTGTGGATATAAAAGACAAGCAAAAAAGGAATGCTGTGACAAAAAACATTCAAATGATCTTTCAAGACCCTTTTGGGGTTATGAACCCTAGAAAGACAATTGGTTGGTTTCTAGAAGAACCTTTGAAGATTCACCAGTCCTTATCACGAAAAGAAAGAAGAATGCGGGTAAATCATATGTTAGAAGAAGCTGGGTTTGATGACACCTATTACAAAAGGTATCCCCATGAATTATCTGGGGGGCAGAGACAGCGTATGAGTATTCTTTGTTCACTCATGTTAAATCCGAAGTTCATTATTGCAGATGAACCTGTTTCAGCTCTAGATGTTTCCGTTCAATCCTCCATTCTTAATCTTATGAAGGACTTGCAAGTGCAATATGGCTTAACCTATTTATTTATCTCTCACGACTTAAATGTGGTAGAATATATGAGTGACCGTATTGGGGTGATGTATTTAGGAAAAATTGTTGAACTGGCTCATGTGGAGGATATCTATGACAATCCATTGCATCCCTACACCAAATCTTTAATGGCTGCTATTCCTTCCATACATGATAGGGGCAATCCAGACAAAGCTGTTATAGCCGGTGAGATTAATAGGCATCAAAAAATAGGCACAGGATGTCCTTTTTATAATCGATGTCCAGAAGCTTTAGGAAAATGTAAAGACATAGAACCCATAGCAAGACAACTGAATCAAAACCACCATGTATGCTGTCATTTATATGATTAGCAGAAAGGATGAATGAAGATGAAGATAGGCGTTATATCCGATATTCATGTGGATATCAATTACAAAGAAAACGATACAATAGAAGATGCCCTGATAAAAGTGATACAGGATATGTCCATTGATGTGATGATCATTGCAGGTGATATTTCCAATGACTACACCAAGAGTATCCAGGTCATTGACTATATTGAAAGCAAAACAGGGTGTAAATGCCTTTTTGTACCAGGTAATCACGACCTATGGAATATCCATCATGAAGAGATAGCCCATACAGATGACATATATAATACGTTTCAAGCCCATGACAGTTGTCTATGCGGAAAACCTTATCCATTAAATGAAGACTATGTTGTTATTGGTGATATTGGTTGGTATGATTACAGTTTTGGTAGCGATAATTATGACCATACCGTATACGAAGTAGGTTATCATCAAGAACGACAATGGCAAGATAAGAATTATATTCATTGGCACATGTCCGATCAGGAAAAAACCTTGGAGCTCTACGACAAATTAGCCAAGCAAATAGCCCAACATCAAGATAAAAACATCATATTTGTGACCCATATGGTGACGGATTCAAATTTTACAGTGCCCCTTCCAAACGACACATGGGAATATTTTAATGCGTATTTGGGCAGTGAGCAATATGGTCACTTGTTTAAAGAAAATGTCAAACACATTATTATGGGGCATGTCCATTATCGTTTTGGTTTATTAAAACATAATCAAGAATACAGTTGCAGATGCTTAAACTATCGCACACAATGGGAGAATGAGCATGAAACATTAAAGAATATACAAGACACCATGAAAATCATTACGATCTAAATGGTAACAATTAAAAGACCTCCTTTGGTTATATGATGACCAAAAGAAGTCTTTTCATGATGACTATCCATAAGCTTTATATCTTTTATCCCATCTAAATCCATTCAAGAATGCAACCCATAAGAGACCTCCTGGTTAACTTAATGTGGCATAGATAACAGCTTTAATGGTATGCATCCTGTTTTCAGCTTCATCAAACACAACAGATTGCTTGGATTGGAAGACCTCATTGGTGACTTCCATTTCCGTGATACCAAATTTCTTGGCCATTGCATGGCCGATGGTTGTGTTCGTATCATGAAAAGCAGGTAGACAATGCATAAAAATGGCTTGCTCATTCGCATACTTCATCACATCAGCATTGACTTGATAATCTTTCAGTAATTTAATCCTCGTTTCCCATACATCATCAGGTTCACCCATGGACACCCAGATATCGGTATAGATAATATCTGCTCCCGTTGAACCTTCTTGAATATTGTCAGTTAAGTGAACGGTACAATTATTTTCTGCTGCATATGCTTTTGCTTTAGCAACCAATGCCTCATCTGGGAAGAGTGCCTTAGGCGAGCAAGCGGTGAAATGGATACCCATCTTTGCACATGCAATCATTAAAGAGTTACCCATGTTATTTCTTGCGTCACCCATATAGGTGAAATGAAGCCCTTGCAGTGTACCAAATTTTTCTTCAATGGTTAACAAGTCTGCTAACATTTGTGTGGGATGAAAATCATCCGTTAAGCCATTCCATACAGGAACGCCTGCGTTATTTGCAAGTGTTGTCACAATGTCTTGGCTAAATCCTCGATACTCAATACCATCGTATAAGCGTCCTAATACTTTTGCTGTATCGGCGATACTTTCTTTTTTACCCATTTGAGAACTGTTGGGATCAAGATATGTCACCCCCATGCCAAGATCCATACCAGCCACTTCAAAGGAGCAGCGTGTTCTGGTGGACGTTTTTTCAAAAAGTAAAACCATGTTTTTTCCTTGTAGGTAACAGTGAGGTGTACCGCTTCGCTTTAAGTCTTTAAAGTTTTTAGATAAATCTAAGAGATAGCGAATCTCTTCTTGGGAATAATCAAGCAGTGTTAAAAAATGTTTACCTTTAATTGAAATAGCCATGTTTAATCTCCTTATCATCTATTGATTTCATATCTTCAAGCCAGCCTTTCTGGTGGTTGATATGACTTGCACTTAGTATATAAAAAAAATGGACCCTATGTTAGACATTAGAAAATAGAATTCATGTATTTTCATGTTGACATAAAAGGTATAAGGTGATTGTCTATGGTATTTTTTGGTACCGTTTTTGAGTAATTTACCGCATAAAATAAATGGGTAATAAGTGATATTAGGCCATCTAGCTAAATAGATGAATAGTAAGTGGATAACAGGTTGCTATGGAAATACAAGAAACAAACATCCAAATGTCCCATAGAAAATTGACAAGAAATCATCCTTCCTATATAGTGAAATTAAACAGTCGATCGAGGTGTTTGTTATGAAAAATATCATTAATATACAAAGTCAATATCGCTCAGAATATGACCATCGTTCCATATGCAGTTTTGATGTGGAAGTCATTGAAGAGCCAACAAAACCATTAATACACCAAATGTCTAGATTTTTGTTAATTAATGAAGGACATGGGCATTTAAGGTTACAGGGAAAAGAATATGTATTAGAGCCAGGAACCGTGGTTTCCATACTTCCATGGCAAACCTCTGACATTTTTGAAGTGACCGAACCATTACAGTTTTTTCTGTTAAAATATTATTTTGATGGTGTCAATAACATCATGAAATCCTTTTACAACAACAGCAATGATCCTATTCATATCACCAATGACTTAACCAATATGCCGGTTATCCATTGTGATAAGGAACAAGGGGGCATCATGCATCAGCTTTTCAAACAGATTCATAGTGAAATTGGTATGGAATCCACCATTGATACGAAACAGGGAAAAGATTTAAGCAATATCTATTTAACTAATAAAATTGTGGAGATCATGATTCAGTTCTATCGTTTTGGTAAAGATAATATGGAAGAGAACCATGAGACATCCCATACCATTGATAATGCTGAAATCATACAGTATATTTATAATCATCTTAGTGATAAACTGACCCTGAAGAAATTATCCCGTATTTTCTATCTAAGTGAGTCGTCCATCAGTCATTATATTAATAAAACCACTGGACTGTCTTTTTTTGATTTGCTTAACGAAATGCGTATAGGTAAAACCATTAATTTCCTTTTGTACACGGATTTTACCATGGAAGAACTTGCAGAAATACTGGGTTTTGTGGATGGAGCACATATTAGTAAAGTATTTATGGCCAGAATTGGCATGAAAGCCAATGAGTATCGAAAAACCTATCAAAAGGTAAATGATATTTGTAAGATAAAGGAGACAAAGGCTTCTTTTGAGATTGTTGACTATATTTATCGTTATTATATGGAAGAGCTGACACCCAAACTTGTTGCGGATCACTTTAATATATCCGTTAAAAACCTGAATAAAATTCTGCTCTATCAAGTGGAGAAAAACTATGAAGATTTTTTGAATGCTGTTCGTATTAATCGGGCAAGTGAATTATTACTATCCACAGATATGCGCATTACGGATATAGCCATTGAGGTGGGTTATAATACATCAAAAACCTTTACACGCAATTTCTTAAAACTGCGATTAATGACCCCAGGGGTATTTAGACAAACCGTTGAGTTACAAGAAGCAGATATTGACTAGCGTCGAATACATGTTATGGGAGGAATTGTTATGAAACACAAAAACGCAATACCAAGAGTTGTCATTGCATTAGGCGGCAATGCATTAGGTAAAACACCTGAGGAGCAAAAGATAAAAGTCAGAAATGCAGCAAAATCTCTAATTGAGTTGATTAAACAAGGGAATGAGATCATCATCAGCCATGGAAATGGTCCCCAAGTTGGTATGATTAATATAGCTTTTGAAGAGGCTTCAAAGCATAATGACAAAATTGCTTCCTTTGATTTACCAGAATGTACAGCAATGAGCCAAGGTTACATTGGGTTTCATTTGCAAAATGCGTTGCAAGCGGAGATTTATGCTCAAAAAAAACCATGGTATGTAGCAACAGTCGTCACACAGATTGAAGTGGATAAGGAAGATAAAGCTTTTAAAAACCCAACCAAGCCTATTGGCAGTTTCTATACAGAAGAAGAAGCAAAAACCATGATGGCATCGGACCCATCCTTGGTGATGAAGAAAGATGCAAACCGAGGTTACCGCAGAATGGTACCCTCCCCAAAACCTGTGCGTATTCTAGAAAAAGAGTCAGTTGTCAGCATGTTAGACCATGAATTTATTGTGGTGACCTGCGGCGGTGGCGGTGTCCCCGTTGTAAGAGAAGAGGACGGCAGTTACCATGGTGTGTCCGCAGTCATTGACAAAGATTTTGCATCGGGTATATTAGCAGAATCTGTTCATGCCGACTACTTGTTTATCCTTACAGCAGTTGATCGGGTGGCTATTCATTTTGGAACACCTGAACAACAAGACCTGCCCAAAATGTCTGTAGAAGAAGCAGAAAGATATTGTGAAGAAGGTCATTTTGCATCAGGCAGCATGCTTCCAAAAGTTCAAGCTGCCATCTCATTCGTAAAAGCTGGAGAGGGCCGAAAAGCCGTCATTGCTTCCCTTGAAAAAGCACCGTTAGCTATTAAAGGTGAAAGTGGTACGATTATTTATAAGGATTGATTAAGGAGATTGTGATCGTTACAAAGTTGAACTTGTTAAGGTGTTAGCTAGTTTATTTAAGTATCTATTTACCTTGAAGGAATTAGAGTAATGTAGTATCTACTTATATTAATAGACATGTAAAAACCATCCACTGAAATGATTTTTGATCAGTGGATGGTTTTTATATTATTTGTATTGTTTTAATTCACATGGTAATAAACATCTAATGATAGATAGATTGTTACTTTAGTATGGCTCCATTGAAAAATCATTATCTTCCAGTATTTCATGTAATATTTTAGCTACCCTTGGATTAATCGTATAATACTGGGGGGATAAGGCAATAACGGTTCTTTCCTGATTAGCCATATCAGCCGAATAAAAACCCATAGAATATTTTATCTTATTATCCTTATAAAAATCTACACGTAGATTACGTAAAGCTTTTTCAATAGACATAGTAAAACCTATTACATTATAATGACCTAAAACCGTCTTCAATTTCGTTAGATCATCATCATTAAGCGTTAGGGGTGATTGTCCCCATGCTGCTTCGTTGGTAATGACAACCTTATCAATGTTGGAATAGTTCATCAATCTAATCGGTTTGAAGATAAAACCTATTAGAATAATAATAAATATTACTATGAGCAAAGATTTCTTTTTTTTAATCATTTTATGGTCCTTTCATGTATCAAACGTTGTAGACAATTAAATAGGATATTTAGTGCTTTATATATTATAAGTGTATATGTTGTAATAATGCAATGGGAAGATAAGGTACCATGTGCGAAGTGTATGGACATTAACCAACAGATAGAGTATCTCATGAAAGAAACCAACAATACCCATTCATGGTTGACATAAGCACAATTAATCCCTATTATTTAGTTATAACCGTCTAAGCATGGGTGATCCATAAGATTACATGCATAGAAAATGGGGGATGGTAACATGAATAAGAAGCAAAAAAAATATAGGTTAGATGCTAATATTAATCTACCTCTTGTCCGATCCTTTGGCTATAATCATTTTGAAGAAGGTAATTATCTGGGATGGCATGACCATGAAGGGTATGAGTTAACCTTTGTGACAAAAGGCAGTGTTATTTGGGAGTTGGAAGATGGCAGCACCCATCATGTTTTGAGTAATCAAGTGTCACTGATGGCGCCCCATGTATCCCATAGAGGTTTAGAAAATGTCACATTGCCTTGCGATATGTTTTGGATGGTGTTTCAACCTTTGGCTGAGAAGAGCCATGTGAACACACCTTTTTCCCAAGCCAGTCTTGCTGCGATGAATCAGATATTTTCTGAGAGAGGTAACGGCGTATCAGATATTACACCCTATATGTCAGCCACGTTACATGCATTACATGATGAATGTGCATTATACCATGCCAGTCAGGATAAAACACTCATTCTGCCATCCTTACATAGCATGATTTGTCAAATTATTTTACAATCGGCTAGATGCTTTAGTACCGTTAAATCAAGGGATCTATCCGATGATTATATGAAATCCCATGACTATATTAAACAACATTACATGGAGGATATTCGGGTTGAAGACATAGCTAATATACTTGGGAAAAAACAGACATATGTGTATCATTTGTTTAAAATAAATACAGGGCAGACACCCAGTGAATATATTCAGAGGTATCGTATTAAACAAGCCATTAAACATTTAAAAGAAACCAAGGCATCCATGACTTACATCGCATTTGAGGTTGGATTTTCCAGTAGTCAATATTTTACAAAAGTATTTAAACGTTATATGGGTGTTTCACCCAGTGTGTTTAGAAAACAAGTACAAGAAAAACATTAGATAAGGGTAGCTATAGGTTATCAGGCAGATGCATAACAATCCATAACATCCATGAACAATGGTGTATAGTCTACGATTTTGTTCATCAAAGCAGAGAACTGTTCATATACAGTTCTTTTTTAATTTAGTATACTGACTAAGTAGTCCGGAACTGCAAAAACATTGATAGATGATGGAGGCAATCACATTGAAAAAGATAGTCCTATTAATATTGGTTTTCTCATTAATGACGCATATATTGACAGCATGTGGTAATCAAGGTCAATCAGGTGAAGGAAGTGGTAAACAAACTGTTTCACAAGATGCAGACCACATGAAAAAGGATAAGTCTACAGACGATAAAGCTTTTTCTTATCCCATGAAAGATGTTGATTTAACTTGGTGGTTAGAATTAACGCCATCTGTTGCACAGAATTTTTCTAACTTAGGGGATACAGCTTTTGCGAAGAATCTACAACAACTTACAGGGGCAGACATTGAATTTATTCACCCAACCATAGGCCAAACCAAAGAGCAGTTTAATCTATTGGTTGTTTCAGGGAATTATCCAGATATTATGGAATACAACATTGTTAAAAATTATATTGGAGGTCCTGCAAAAGCCCTTGAAGACGGGGTGATCATGGATATTACAGACTACATTCCTAAATACGCACCTCATCTTTACAAATTTTATCAAGAGAATCCTGAATATGATAAGTTATCCAAAACAGATGATGGTCGCTATTATTCTTTTCCTTTTGTGCGTACCGATGACTATTTGAAAGTCTATTTTGGACCTGTGGTGAACCATGTATGGCTAGAAAAATTGGGCTTAGACTACCCAGAAACAATGGATGATTGGTATCACATGTTAACACTTTTTAAGGAAAAAATGGGCGCAACGGCACCCCTTACATTTGAGCCTGCCTTATTAAACACGTCTACGGGTAGTCCATTTATCGGCGCATTTGGTATTGCAGAAGATTTTTATATGGATGAAAACGGTGACATACAATACGGTTCCATTCAACCAGGCTATAAAAAATTCTTAGCAACTTTTGCAAAATGGTATGAAGAAGGCTTACTGGATTCGGATTTTGCCAGTGTGGATCGAAATCAAGTAGCAGCCAAGTTAACCACTGGGGAGTCAGGTGCTTCTATGGGCTATACTGGAAGCCGCCTAGGGGTATGGCTTAAATCAACAGAAGATAACCCGGATATTGATTTCATTGGTGTTAAATACCCCGTCGAACATAGAGGGGACATACCAAAATTCACTCAGCGATCATTCCCGTTAACGGGTCAAGGGGCTTATATTTCCACCACTTGTACAGATGTGGAAGCAGCTATGCGTGTCCTTGATTATGCCTATAGTGAAGAGGGAAAAATGTTTCATAATTTTGGTATAGAAGGCGAGTCCTATGATATGATTGATGGTTACCCAACTTACAAAGAATTCATTATGAAAAATACGGAAAAGCCTGTAGCGGAAGTATTGGGTCAGTATGTGAGAGCCACCTATAGTGGTCCTTTTCCTCAAATGCGAGAGTATAACGAGCAATATGGTAACAGTTACGAACAGCAGGTCATCAGTAAAGAGAACTGGACAATTTCCGAAACGGAAAAGTATACGTTACCGAATATAACGCCAACCCCAGAAGAAAGTGCAGAGATTGCATCCATTCTCAGTGAAGTGAATACCTATAGAGATGAAATGCAGACACTGTATATTCTTGGTCTGGAAGAGTTATCCACTTATGATACCTATGTGCAGAATATTAGAGATATGGGCATTGATAGAGTGATTGAATTATATACCAAGGCATTAGAACGTTTTAATAACAGATAAGTCGATAGATCGTTAGCTATGTAGGGGTCAAGTGACGATGAGGTATCCTTGACGTCTACATAGGTTTTGAAAGGGTGTAATAATGTGCGATCAGTAAAGAGGTCAATAACTGGGAAAGGAATCGTATTGTTTCTACAAGGCGTTAGAAAAGATTTTAAAATGAACCGTACTTTATATTTGATGATTCTACCCGTTATACTATATTTTATTCTATTCAAGTATATGCCTATGTATGGGGCTTCCATTGCATTTAAAAATTATGTGCCTGTTAAAGGCATATCCGGTAGTGCATGGACAGGTTTTACACATTTTACAAGATTCTTTAACAGTGTTTATTTTATCAGGCTCTTTAAGAATACGTTAATCATTAGTCTTCAAACCATACTATGGGGATTTCCTGCCCCTATTATTTTTGCTCTACTTCTCAATGAAATTAGAACCAAGTGGTTTAAAAGCAGCATTCAATTAATGACCTATCTTCCTCATTTTTTATCCATGGTGGTGATTGTCGGTATGATTAAGGAGTTTACATCAACCAACGGCTTAATTAACGATATCATTGTTTTTTTTGGGGGAGAAGCTAATGCTCTTTTACAAAAACCAGATGTATTCAGAACCATCTATGTATCGTCGGAGGTATGGCAGACCATTGGCTGGAATTCCATTATCTATTTAGCAGCCTTATCTGGAATAGATGAACAGTTATATGAAGCCGCCCGTATTGATGGTGCCAATCGATGGAAGCAAACAATACATATTACTTTACCGAGTATTCGTTCAACCATCATTATCTTACTCATTCTAAGAATGGGTAGAATACTGACCATTGGTTTTGAAAAAATCATTTTAATGTATAACCCAGCAACCTATCGTGTTGCAGATGTTATATCAACGTATGTTTACAGAACAGGTTTATTAGAAATGAATTTTAGTTACAGCACAGCTATTGGGCTATTTAATGCAGTCATTAATTTTAGCTTTATACTTGTTGCAAACCGTCTAAGCAGGCGTTATAGTGAAACAAGTTTGTGGTAGGAGGTTAAAGCATATATGGAAAATAATATGAAGATATCAAAAAGCTATCGTCTATTTCAAGTGTTTAATGGGATGATCCTTATGGCTTTATGCTTCGTCACAATATACCCCATTATCTATGTGATTGCAGCTTCTTTTAGTGATGGTGCAGCATTGGTCTCCCATACAGGCTTTCTATTTAAACCCGTTGGAAAAGCAAATGTGGATGCTTTTAAGGCAGTCCTTAACAATCCCAATATATTTATTGGTTACAGGAATACCCTGATGGTACTGACTCTGGGTACAACGTTTATGGTCATGATGACGTCGTTGGGAGCATATGTGTTATCCAGAAGAAACGTCAAGTGGAAGAATATCATCATGATGTTGATTGTGTTCACCATGTTTTTTGAAGGAGGATTGGTACCGTTTTTCCTACAAGTACAGGCCCTTCATCTGACAGATACATTGTTTTCACTGGTTTTACCCTTTTCAGTCAATGCATATAATCTCATTATTATGCGAACGTCTTTTGCAGCTATACCCTATTCGTTAGAGGAATCGGCAAAAGTTGATGGTGCAAGGCATTGGACAATCTTGTTTAAGATTATTTTACCACTAAGTAAACCCGTCATAGCTGTTATGGTACTCTATTATGGTGTTGCCATCTGGAATGGTTGGTTTTGGGCATCTGTTTTCTTAACCGATAGAAACCTGTATCCTTTACAATTGGTTCTAAGAGAGATATTAATTGCCAATGATACGTCGTCCATGACCGCTAATCAAGATGTTATCGACACGGTGAACATTGCAGAAACCATTAAATACGCAACCATTGTTGTTTCCACAGTACCCATACTCCTTGTATACCCTTTCTTACAGCGCTATTTTGTTAAAGGCGTTATGATTGGTGCTGTAAAAGGCTAAGACCATGATGAGAAGAGGGTTACTTTTAGTGATTCAGTATGGGCATATCATCACTTCTTAGCATATAAAGAGCGGTATTGACCAGGTGTAATATTCGTTTTTTTCTTGAAAAACCGAATGAAGGCATTGGGATAGGTATAGCCAACGGATGCTGCAACATCATTAATGGTCATGTGGGTGGTGGACAGTTTTTCCTTAGCTCGATCAAGCCGAATGTTACTGATAGCATCATTTAAATTAGTCCCCACATCTTTCTTGTATATTCTGGATAGATGGGCAGTGGATAGATGAAAAACATCACTCAAATGGGCAACGTTTAAGTCGGGATTCATATAGTGACGAAGTATGTAAGCGGTAATCTCGTGAGATAGCTTGTTGTCATCTTTCTGCTTAAGTTTTTCTGCATGATGATGGCAAGCATTCATGATGCTTGTCTCAAGTATACCTTGCATCTCATCTAAGGTATTAGCGTGCATCATCTTGGTGATAGGGGGCATGGTTGTTTCTGTACTAGTAGAAGACTTCATGATGATACTAAAGAGATCAAACATCATACATTGCAGGGTATCGTATTGTAATTGTTTCCTAGAATTAATCCCAATGATCTTCTTCACAAGCCGTGTAGCATCCATGGTATGACCCAGCCGTATGGTATTTAGGAGACGGGTTTCCATGTCAAAATCAAGGTCATATCTTGATGTAAAGGATTGCATCTCATCGTATCGCATGGCTTGGTGTAAGCTAATCATACGGCTGTAGTTAACGGCTTCAACACCTTCCTTGTAGATAGTGGGAAGCCCATTAAGATGGTGGTATTCATTGCTGATACCGATATTTAATCCAATATGCAACTGGGTTTTTATTAAGTCAATACCTGTGTACAATTCATGCTCAATCAGGTCAAGACACGAACCCTGTGTGGTGTAATTGAGGAGACAGACGATATGTTTTGTGAGCTCTAACATATAACAGGTGTACTTGGGTTTTAAGATTTCACTAAATACATTCATAATGATAAATGCATTCAATTGCTGATCCGTTACAGGTAGCTTGTCATCATGGAAATCAAAAACAATACAGCAAAACACGTTACCTGTAAAAGATACGTCATATTCTTTTAGTTTGTCATGAATGGTCATGGTATCAAAGTAGTGCCCTCTAAGGAGCTTGATTAAAAAGTTATTGAGCAAGGTATTGGATTGTGAGGCGATGATGGTTTCCATTTTTTTGGTTCTATTCTTGGCAAAGTCAAAAACAGAGGCAATGTATTCAAATTCATTTCTTGTATGCGTAATGGAGGGGTTTTCAATGGTACGCATTAATTGTTTAACAGGTTTATAAGAATTATGGGAAAAATAATAAGCCAGTAAAGTCATAAATAATGCTAAAAAAAGGATGGTAAGCAAAGTGATGGCTTTCAGAGAGTTAATGTTTTCTTGATGTACAGCCAGTGGAATCACCCAGTAATAATGCCAGTGGTCTTCTGTGGAATCATCCAAATAGACAGCATAATCCTGAAGGTGATGGGTTTGAATGGTATAAGCCCCATGATCATTGATGTTTTCTGTGAGTATAGTAGGGTTAACAGCTTCGTTAGAAGAAAAGACCAATTGGTTATTTTCATCGGTGATAATAAGGGCACCCTGAGAAGTAAATGGTTTCGCATGCTCTAGAATCTCATAAATCATGAATTCATTAAAGATGACAAGTAAGGTTGCTCGAGCAGTTAGAGATGATTTGGGAAATGTTTGTATGTAAAAAAGGACATCCGTGGTTGGATATTTCTTATCGTGGATAATATCTGGATGCAGATGGCTCAGTCGCATGATCTTTCCATCATCATAATCTTGGGTCATCAATCTTTTAAATTGAACGCTGTTCATTTGGTATTTTTCTTGTGTAAAGATGTCCAAGTACTTATCCCGATAATAACTATCCCCAAAAATCAACAGTTGGGGTTTATGGGCATAGATAAGAATGGATTCAATAAGATTATTGGATAGATTATGCATTTTAAGGTTCTCTTGTATTTGCAATAACGTATATTGGTCCTCAGGGCTGGCTATATCTGACATTTTTAAAAGCGAAAATGTTTTTGGATGCAGGTAGAGTGTTTTGGTAGCATGTTTAATAGCTGATGTTTGGCTATCCATCATTTTAATGACTTGGTGCAAATAATTTTTATTGAAGTAGTCGGTATTTTTTTTGATGGATGACATGTAAACATTGTAGATAATAAATATAAAAGTAAGTGATATGGTAATAAGAACAAGGTATGTAATAAACCATTTTTTAAGTAAATGATGATTGTTCAAAAAAAACAGCTCCTTCATGAGAGAACAAGGTAATCTTTATTTATAAGCTATATTAGCATACATGTTGTTAAGCTGTCTATTAACATAATCCGATATGCATTCACCGTAAATGATATCCATGAGATGGTGTATACCTATTTAAATGGTGTATGTCCACATGGATACTTAGCGTGTATAATAAGAATAACCATAGGAGAAAGGAATGGGCCATGAATTTAGAAATGAAAGCAATGATTGACAGTAAAATCATACCTCATATAGAGAGGCTGATGACAGACATTCTTCAACATAAAGATGACTTAACAATGGCTGGTATAAAAGTCTTTAAAAGTGGTGACGTATTTGTACCTGGTAAGATTATCAATGGTGCATCGTTTGTCTTGGTTATGATGGATGAAGGTGAAAAAAAAGAAGCATACTTGCATGCCGTACGAAAACTGATCCATTTCACGGCACATAAAGACATGAAAACTTGGGGTCACTTCAATTATCTAAAAGGGTTGTATCGGCTGAAGGAACATGACTTACTTCATCAGGTGTTAGAGGCTGATGCGCTTGATCCATTAAAGGAAAAACTGGACTGGAGAGAATTTGTAAAGCAATCAGATTATAGCCTGGTTAATTATCCTACCAACTATTATGGTGTAGCTTACGGCATTGCAAAGTATCGGGAGTTGCTGGGATGGGATTTTACAAATCATAGTGACATACTGTTGGATAAGTTCATTCATCATGTAACAACCTATTCAGGAGAACACTTATATATGGATGAAACACCTGGAGAAGGGCGCTATGATAGATACTCCATCCTTATTCCTGGCGAAATATGTGGGTTGTTGTATGCTACGGGGGTAAAGATACCAGAAGTACTATTGAACATGTTACGCCAGTCCCTTAACATTTGCTTAAGTCTGGTCCATGAAAAAGGACATGGCATTGGGTATGGGCGAAGCATAGGTCCTTATGGGGATACAGCAATTTTAGAAGTATTATCCATTGGGGCAGTACTCGGTCTCTTGAATGAAACAGAAAAAGAGATTGCTTACGGTTATCATGTGAGGATTATCCATAAATTCGTTGACTTTTGGATGGATGATGCCATGCAATCCATTAATATGTGGGAAAAAGGACGTGGGACAGATGGTTATCGCCATAAAGGAAGAATACTAGGAGAAAACATGAGTCTATGCTGTCAAGTACTGCATACCTATCATGACTGGGTATCTATTGGCTATGGTAACAGAACAGTCTCAAAGAACTGGAAAAAAATGATTGATGGTTTAACACCTTATAACTATTATGCATTTACTGAAGATCAGTTTGATAGGGGACTGCTGGTTGTTCGAGATAAGTCTCATGTTTTTCAGTTACCCCTTATTAATGGTGGAGGAGGAACTGCTGGTGATGTACGAGGCAACAGTTATTATTACGCAACCCCTTATTTACCCATACCCAACGAGGCGTTAGTCCTTGAGTCACCTGCTGATACATTTTATGCTCAGTTAATGCCAAGATACACCTTTGAAGATGGCAGCGAGCTCATGTCGCTGGCTTATATGAAAGACATAACAACTTATCAAGCTGATGATTATTTTGAGTTGACTTACATATTAGAGAATCTATGCCAAGTGGGTGATAGATACCCTATCATGGATCAGCGAGGTGCTTGTAGGATAAAATATGTGTTCAAGTCAGGGTATATTAAAAGAGAAGAATGGGTGACATGGCAAGAAAGTTCATGGATAGAAATCGTCATGGAATTTTTATGTTTTTCAAACAACCCTACATTAGATGAGCATGGTTTTATCCTGTTTGAGGATGGCCCTATTCAGAAGTTTAAAGTGAGCGGTTTGGATTATACAGGCTCAGAGGTTTTAGGCCTTGAAGAAGTCTATCATACCTCCCATAAAGCCCTAGAAACGAAGCTTCAGTTTAGAAAGCAAGTTAAAAATTTTGACAGACCAATGAAAATTCAGTGGGAAATGTTTTATGATAATAGGAGGTCATAGAATGGATAGCATTAAGCATTATTTTATGAAAGAGGACAGTTCTATGGAAGATTTAGGGAGTGGTATAAGTCGTAACATTCTTTCTTATTCCGATAACCTGATGCTTGTTGAAGTGTATTTTGAAAAGGGTGCAGTAGGTTCCCTTCATAGCCATCCCCATGAACAATGTACCTATATTTTAGAGGGTGTATTCGAATTCAATATAGGAGGAAAGAAGCAAATACTTAAGGTTGGGGATAGCACTTATAAGCAACCCAATGTTGAACATGGTGCCGTTTGCCTTGAGACAGGGAGACTGCTGGATGTTTTTACACCAGCTAGACAGACGTTTTTAGAAACATAGTACGCCATATTTTATGGGATTTGATGCATACATCAAATCCTATTTTTTATTGTAAAAACATAAAAAAAGGCGATTTCTTTATGCCTATCAGATGAATTTAAAAATTGAAAGTACGTTTTAAAAAATGTTCATTTACTTTCCCGAGTACAAGCATTACCATTGGAGTATAAAACATATGAATTTTCGGTCTATTTTAAGGCCCTTTAGAATAGAGAGACAATCTGAATAGATTGGATGTGTAATCCATGTATAGCTCAATATGAATGATAAATTGTCATTCATGGGATGTCTATGAATGTCAATAGTCATCTGTATATATTTGTGTTGAGAAAATACCAACAAAGGAGGAAGCGTATGATTAAACCAATGATGAAAAATTGAGTTTAAGACATGAGGTATTCTTGAAGAATCAATTAAAAAACGAGGAGATGGAAAAATGAAAAAAAGGTTATCATTTTTAAGCTTTAGTTTAGTCGTTTTGATGTTATGTACCATTTGTAAAACGCCGGTAATGGCTGCTAATCCTGCAACATATGACGGTATTGGTAACGTCTCATATGGTGGTAAAAGATATTTCACAAATAGGATTAACACCAGTAATAAAAAAATTGTAACGCCAAGTGATAGTATAAGTTCCATTCAACAGAAGCTGAATACAGGGGGAATTATTCAATTTTCTAGTGGAACTTATCATTTAGGTACGTTAAAGATTAATAAATCCAATACAAGGATTGAGGTCCATGAAGATGCTGTATTTAACATGAATAGCAATATCTTGTTTGATATACGTCCTAAGACCGTGGATGATCCAAGGATACAGAACATAGAGATTTCTTCCATTGGCCCTGGCCGTTTTACCATCAAGACCAACGGCAATAAAGGTGGGGATAAACGTCCCATTCGTTTGACCAATGTTAAGAATTTTGCCATTGCTAAAATTAATATCCAAGGGAACTATGAAGGTCAGCCATTTGTGGTGTTAGTGCCTTATCAAGATGGTAGTCCTGGCACAATTTTGGTCAATAATGTGAAGACCTATAACCCAATTTTTGGGAAAGTACCTACTTATGGTGTGGTACAAGATGTGGCAGCTACAGGTATTCATGGTGGCTATGCTACTGTTCAATTGTTTGCAGGAAATAACGTACTATTACGTAATATTGATGGCGAGAATGGTGCAACAGTGCGCCTTGAGCCTGGCAGTGGAAAAGACACAGATAATTCAAGTTTGGCAGGACCAACCCTTGGAGCCATCCATCATGTTGCACTGGTTAATATCAAAAATAAAGAAGGCTTTTGTGCTGTGTATATGAAACCTCATGCCAAAATATGTCACGATATTACCTTAGTGAATATATCCGCTATCAACAGTGGTTTTGCCATCCATGCAGACGTGTCTGAGTTTACAAGGGATGATAGTGTAACGGTCAATTATCAAGGGGACACCTATACGGTTCATCGAAAGCGTGGACGTTTTGAAAATGTTAAGGTAAAAGGAAACATTAAGTTAGAGCAAAGAGGTAATGAAAAAATAGCCTGGTTTGCCTATAGTGACCTTTTATATATTGATTATAGTAAACGTGATGGTGGAGGAAGTTATGCAGATTATGAGAAATCCCTTGAAGGGTCTAAGCGTTTATCCACACCTGTCGTACCCATACTTATGATTTCCCATGAGTACCGTACCGATACCACATTCAATGTGGATCGAGGGTGTTATACATTAGACTATTCTAATGCTAACATTCAATCAATAGGGTTTACCCACTCCTTGGCAACAGATGGTGGTGTGTTGTATCGAGAAGATGCAAGAACAAGGAACAACAGACCATTAACTGACGAACAAATCAAGGATTATTAAGTCATAAAAAGAATGGACCTCTTTTTGTCTTAGTTGTACAAAAAGAGGTTCATTATCGTAAAAAAGATAGCTTTATCATAAAAAAATGTATTTGTAAAAAGTAAAATACAGATTATAATGAATAAGAGTACCTATGTTAAAAAGACGAGAGGGTAAGCTTATGAAGCTTCGGAACAAGTATTTTTTAATATTTTTTTCTGTATTTCTTGTGATTTCTTTAGCCATGAGTTTCATTGCTTATTTTTTATCAAATCATATTCTAATGCATAAATATGAAGAGATGAGTGATGAAAATCTTAGCTACATTATGGAAATTACAGAAAAGGAATTGAATCAATTAACCAATACCTTTGGGTTTCTTGCGAATAATACCCTGGTTCTTGAGCGTATTCAGACGGATTATGGTCATAGGAAAGCCTTTGAAAAAATAAGAGATGACAGGATTGTGACCCATACCATAAACGCTATGAGTACATTTGATGTTTTTGCATCTATTCAAGGTATCTATATCTATGGTTATAATGGGGAAGAATATTGGCATACCATAGGCAATGATTTTTTTGAAAATACAACGATACAAGAGGAATTATCAAAGGTGGAGATATCGTCTATAGGACTAACCTATCTTGGTATAGAAGAAAGTTATTATCATTTAGCTGATTCAGAACATGTCTTAAAGTTTGCTCGAAAACTGTACAATCATTTTGGTGCAGCTATCGGGTTAATTTACTTTGAATTAGATGCGGATTATTTTAGAAAATTATATAATAATGAACGCATTTACAGTGATAGAAAATTGTTTTTAACAGATCATGAAGGGCGTATGATTTATCATGAATCCAAGAACTTAGTAAGTCAGAAGTTAGACACTGAAGGTCATGCAGGTATTACCGTTGAAAAAGAGTTAGAGGATTATGGATGGAAGCTGATAAGTATGACACCAGCAGACCGTATCTATGATGAGAACAGTTTAATCATAAAGGTTACTTTGATCACAGCAGCCATAAGTATTATACTTGAAATGTTGATTCTTATGGTGATTACAGGACGGATTGTTCGACCCATTAATAAGTTAACCAAAGCCATGACACAAGTACGTCACGGTGACCTGCAGGTCCAGGTCGATCATAAAAGTGATGATGAAATTGGTTTGTTAACGAATAATTTTAATCGAATGACTAGGCAGTTGAAGGAAAATATGGATAAAGAAATTGCCTATAATAAAGCCATGAATGATGCGGAATATAAAGCGCTGCAAGCCCAAATCAATCCTCATTTTATGTACAATTCCTTGAATGCTTTAAAATGGCTTGCAGGTATTCAAAAAGCAGACAATATCATCAACATTGTGGATGCGCTTTGGATACTGCTTCGCAAGACAAGTAGTCTAAAAGGTCAATTTGTTCCGTTAAAAAGTGAGATCGAGATTATTGATGCCTATGGTATGATTCAACAAGTGCGGTACAAAGGTAAGTTTGAAATCATCTATGCTATCCAAGATGAGCATATGGAAAAGATTATACCCAAGTACATTCTCCAGCCTTTTGTAGAAAATGCCATCTTCTATGGTATTGAACCCAAAAAAGGTCCTGGAATCATTCAGGTTGTTACAGAAGTGGTGGGAGACGATCTTAAGATTATGGTCATGGATGATGGTGTTGGCATAGAGAAAGAGAAATTGCGCATGATTTTAACCGATTCATCTAAGCATCAACATGAAGCTGGTCTTAATCCTATTGGTATTAAGAATGTGGATGAACGGTTAAAGCTTCTATATGGTAACCATTATGGGGTTCATATAGACAGTACGTTAGGAGAAGGGACAACCATAACCATTCACATACCAATCAATACATCTCAGGAAGGGTGAGCGTCATGTATCGTGTTCTCATTGTAGATGATGAAATTATCAGCAGGCTTGGTGTAACCAATCTCCTTAACTGGGAAGCACATGGTTTTCAGTTGGTGGATAGCGTGGTTAATGGGTATGAAGCCATTGAAAGCATGCGACAACAACCCATTGATCTTGTGATTACGGACATTAAAATGCCCGTGATGACTGGTATTGAATTAATGAAGGCTGCCAAAGAAGAAGGGCACAAAAGTGCTTTTATTGTGTTGAGCTCTTTTGATGATTATGTATTTGTGAGAGAGGCTCTTAAAATGGGAGCATTGGATTATATATTGAAATTAGATCTAGATGCAGAGCATATGGCTGCTGTGCTTGAAAAGGCTAAAGAATATATTCGGTGGCAGTCTACAGAAAAAATGCCCACCCATGTAATGGATAAGCAAATGCTCCAAAGCGCAAGAAAAGATTATCTGAAAGAAATAATCTATGGTCAGATTCCATTTGATAAGACCTATGAAGAAAGACGAGAGCATCTTTCGCTTAAACTACCTTATAAAAATTATTGTGTCCTCATGTTCAAAGTGAAAGATTTGGATAAGACTTTGAATGAAGACGGGATTCGGCAAGTGATAGAAGAAATTCTCGAAGATTATGACTATGCCTATATATGTGAAACAGGATATGAAGAACTGAGTATTGTATACAACATGAATGCCTATAGTGAAAATGAACAATATCAGACCATACATCGGTTAACGGGCAGAATCAACTTTATTATGAAACAGTATTTTAATCAAAAAGTAACAATTTATGTGAGTCAAACCTTTGGCAGTGTAGAAGATGTCCCTCTGGCCTATCTGCAAGTCTGCCAAACCTATAGTCTAAAAAGTTTTGTTTCAGATGACATGCTTGTCTTTTATGATGAAGTCATGCGTAATCGGGATTATCGAGATTATAAAAGCTTTGAAAGCTATATTAACCGTTTTGAAAAAACCTTCCAAAAAGGCAGCGATGAAAGCGTTAATGCCATTATGGACGATTTATTTAGCTATGTAGAAAAATCCAAATACATTGAACTGGGGCAGGTTCGATTCTTTATGTCATCACTGGTATACATTACCAATAACTATTTGGACAAATTAGGGTATGCCAACAAACTGCTATGGAAAAGTGAAGAGGAAAAATATGCAATGCTTCAGGGCATACACCGTAAGGAAGATTTCATACACTTTCTCTTGGAGCTTCAAGAGAATCTAAATGCAATCACCAAGGATAACAGTGATAATTATATTATTCGACATGTGATAAAATATTTAAAAGAGCATTATCAAGAAGGCATTGTATTAAAAGATGTTGCGGATCAGTTTGGTGTGACCAATACTTACTTAAGCATGTTATTCAAAAAAGAAACAGGTGAAACCCTAAAAGAGTATTTAACGGGTTTAAAAATAGAGAAAGCGAAAAGACTGCTTAAGGAAACACATGAACAGGTGATTGAAATTTCCAAAGAGGTTGGTTATGATAATGAACATTATTTTAGCCGGATGTTTAAACAAAAAACAGGTATGACGCCTACAAGTTATAGAAATTCAGCAGAATAAGCCCTTATCTATAAAAAAAGCAACTTTATCATAAAAAAGTATATGGCCAAAATGCACATGTCATCATGTGCATTTTTTAATAGCCATATTCAATAAATAATGAAAGGTATTCATAAGTTTCTTTACTAAAAATGCCAGATGCCACATGTATAATAGAATCAATTCAATCAAACAAAGCAACACAATATCCGTTGAGGAAGGGAAATCCATATGCGTACTAGAAGGAAAAAACACATCAAACAGAATATCGTTGGTTATACCTTTATTTTACCGTCATTGATAGGGTTTATTCTATTTATGGCATACCCATTGTTTCATTCATTGTTTTTAAGTCTCATGAATTGGAACATGTTTAAGGGCTTAGAAGGTTCCACATTTATTGGTTTTGATAACTATAAAGCGGTTTTTGAAAATGAATATTTCCGTGCAGGGATAATGAATAACATTAAATTTGTTATCATGGCTGTGCCCCTCTTATTAATTGTATCCATGCTCTTAGCAACCTTATTGAATCGGAATATATGGGGCAGAGGTGCTCTTAGAACCATGTATTTTATGCCTTATGTAGCGACCATTACTGCAGCAGCAGTTGTTTTTTCAGCGTTATTTCATCCAGAGTTTGGACCCATTAATTCTTTTCTGAGGGCAATAGGTGTCGCAGACCCACCGTCGTGGACAGCAAGTGTTAAATGGGCACTGCCTACAGTAGCACTGTTCTGGATCTGGAAGAATTTAGGTTATTGTGTGGTCATCTTTTTAGCTGGGCTTCAAGGCATACCCAAAAGTTATTATGAGGCTGCATCTATCGATGGTGCCAGTAAGTTTAGCCAATTTATGCATATAACGTTACCCCTTGTATCCCCAACAACGTTTTTCTTAGCGGTTACAACGGTGATTGCATCCTTCCAGGTTTTTGCAGAGGTTAATGTGATGACCGAAGGTGGACCTGGAACAGCTACCGTGACCCTTGTTTATCATATTTATGAAACAGCATTTAAACGTTATCAAATGGGTTATGCATCCGCCGTATCATGGGTATTTTTTGCTCTCGTTGTTGTTGTGACAGCCATTCAGTGGATGGGTCAAAAAAAATGGGTAAAATATGTATAGGAAGGTGTTAACATGAATACAGTGAAAGCAAAAATCATGAGATGGTCATTAAGTATGGTATTGGGTGTTATTGGTATTGCCATGATACTACCTATTTTATGGATGGTGTCATCAGCCTTTAAATATGAAAGTGATGTCTTTAAGATTCCCATGCAGTGGATACCTGATTATGTGAACTTGAATAACTTTAAAACAGCCGTAACGGACTTTCCTTATTTTACATGGTATTTCAATACCTTTAAAACAACCATTATTGTTGTGCTGGTTACATTGTTGTTTAGTTCCATGTCTGGTTATGCCTTTGCTAAATTGAAGTTTAAAGGAAAAGATTTTATATTTTTCTTATTTATCGCTACATTAATGATACCGGTTCAAGTGAGGGTCATTCCCCAATTTATGATGTTTAAATCATGGGACATGATTAATAAACATTGGACCATCACCTTGCCTTGGATCTACAATGGGTTTTCTATCTTTTTAATGAGGCAGTTTTTTACATCCATTCCAAATGAACTCATTGAGGCTGCAAAAATAGACGGCAGTAACGATTATTGGACATTTTTTAAAGTGGTGTTGCCCTTAGCCAAACCCTCCTTAAGTGCGTTGGGTATTCTATCTTTTACATGGGGTTGGAATGCATATTTTGGTCCTTTAATCTATATCAGTGATACCACAAAGCAAGTGTTGGCTGTGGGTATAGCCAGTTTCAAAGCAGAGTATTCCAATAACTTTTCAGTACAGATGGCAGGTTCTACTTTGGCGCTAATACCGATTATTATCGTTTACCTCATCGCACAAAAGCAGTTTATAGAAGGTATTGCCTTATCCGGTGTTAAAGGATAAATAATGGTGGTAATTGACAAACATCCTATGGCATAAGACAATGAATAGAGAGAATATACATGATTTTCTAGAACGCGTTCTTAGATAATATAGATCACATCACATAAAAAAAGAACAAGAAAAGGAGAACATTAACATGAAAAAAATATGCAGTATTATATTGGTACTGACAATGGTATTGGGGATATTGACAGCATGTGGACAAGATGATAGTAAGAAAACAAATGATGGTACAAAAGATCAGGGGACGGCATCAAATAACGATGCAAACGCTAATAAAAAAACAGCAGAAAAAGAACGTGAAAAACTGATTATTTCATTAGATAAGATGCCAGAAGATGTGAAACTTGCTCGAGCAATCGAAGAAGTACAAGAAATGGAAAAATACAGCCATGTGGATTTTGAGATTCATGGAAAAGAAGCTGATTTTCTTACAACCATGCCCATTACTGTTGCAGGTGGTGAACAACGGGACTTGGTGGCAGTAGCACAACCTATTCTACAGCAGCAATGGGCAGATGCTGGAACCATTCAACCTCTAACGAAGATGATTGAATCACTGGGTCTTGATTTTGAAAAAGAATTTGGACCTTATGCGGCCAATGCAATGAATAATGGGGAGTATTATACCATACCTCACAACATTACAAAATGGGCGTTGTACTATAACAAAAAAATATTTGATGAAGCAGGCATACCTTACCCAGATCCAAAAGTGCCTATGACTTGGGATGACTATCGCGCATTAGCCAAGCAGTTAACCAGTGGGGAAGGTGCAGAGAAAAAATATGGTGCCCTTTACTTAACATGGCCCATGTTCTGGTATGGTGAAGCCATTATGACACTTGGTGGCGGACAACATTTTTACAACGAAGAAGGGTTATCCAATATTGAAGATCCAGCCTTTGCACATGCCTTGCAAAAAACATTTGATATGATGCATGTAGACAAGAGTATACCTACCCATGCGGATGTGGTAATTTCCAAAACAAAACCAACAGCTTTTATGAATGGACAATATGGTATGGCTGTGCAGGGCGGCTGGATTTTGAGCTGGGCAGCTGACAAGGAAAACTATCCAAGAGATTTTGAAATTGGTATTGCACCTATGCCTGTTGATGAAGGCACTACACCCAAAACATGGGGGATTGTTAATGGTTTTGCCATAGCCCAGACTTCGGCTAATCCTGAATTGGCACTGGAAGTAGGCATGGACTTATCACGGCTTTCTGCCCAATATGCCATGGCAGCACCTGAAGCCAACCAAACCGTTGAACAAAATCTCTTGTATACAGGTATGGGTGATAAGCTTGGGGCAGAAGGCATGACCACAGAAGTTCTATTGGATATATTCGCTAATCCAGAGACAGCATTTCTTACAGAAAAAGTCACAGGAGCCAATGCACCTACTTATGAAAAAGTCATTAATGAAGAAGTTGAGAAATTCTTAGTTGAAGAACAAGATCTCGATACCACCATTAACAATATCAAAGCACGTGGTGATAAAAAAATTCTTGATTAATGCATAAAAATAAAATATAAATCCACACATTAAATAGCCAGACTCTTAGAATGCGTCAACGTTCTAAGCGTCTGGTTTAAGTGGTAAGGAGGTTATGATGAAAAAGAATATCATTGTGTTACACACAGACCAACAGCGTTATGATAGTCTAGGATGTAATGGAAATCTTTATGGGAGAACAGACAACATTGATGCCTTGGCTGAAGAGGGCTGTCGCTTTACCAGACATATTTCAGCCAATACAGCTTGTATGCCATCAAGAGCAAGCTTAATGACGGGCTTATATGTACCAGGACATGGCGTATCTTCTAATGGCATACCTTTATGGCGAAGAGATAATGGATGTGAGGATCCAAATAATGCAATCAGCAGAAGACTTTTTGGCGTGGATGTCCGGGATCGGATACCCACCATGGCAGATATTTTCGGTGACCATGGTTATGACACCGCATTATTCGGTAAGATTCATTTACAGCCCCACTTGGCGGATAAATCCTATAACTTCTATGAGTCATGCAGTGTATGGGAGGATGAGGATATCATCCATAGAGATGATCCTTTTTATGGTTTTAAGACAAGAAAGTTAATTCTGGGTCATGGTGAAGCACCTTGTGGGTATAATCGAGGACACTATGGCAGATGGCTGCAAGAAAACCATCCAGAATATGCAGCTCTTGTGAATCCAGGAGAAGATGCCAATACAAAAGAAGGTTCCATTAGAAGCGATATCTATTTATCCAAAATACCTTCAAAAGTACATCATACCATGTGGTTAGCAGATGAAGCTTGTGATTATTTGGATAAGCATCAAGACAGTGAAAAACCGACCTTCATGTTTGTAGGTTTTCCAGACCCTCACCATCCATTTTCACCGCCAGAAGATATTGCCAAAGACTTTCTTGACCTTCCACTGCCAGACTTTGCTAAGCTTGAAGATATGGAAGGGGACAAACCCCAGGCAGTAATGGAAACCATACAACATTTTAACGCGGAGAAGGAAGATATACATTTAGCTTATCGCTATACAGCAGCGTCCATACACCTGATTGATAAAGCAGTGGGACAAATCACCCGTAAGTTAAAAGAGCTTCATATGTATGATGATACAATTATTGTGTACACATCGGACCATGGTGATTTCCTTGGCGACCTGGATATGATATGCAAATACGATACAGCTTTTCATAATCTGCTCCATTTGCCATTTATCATTAAGCCCGCTAAAGAGCATAAACCCTTACCATCAGTTGTAGAAACATCCATGAGTAATGCGGACGTGTTACCTACACTTTTGGCCATGAGTGGCATAGAAAAAGACAGTTACATACAAGGTATAGATATCTTTGATGAAGCTGCAGAAGGTAACATGCCCATGGCCACTTGCTACACAGCTCGAGAAGGCTATCGGAATATTTCCATTTATGATGACACGTATCGTTATACATACTATATCGAGACGAAAGAAGAAGAGCTCTATAACCATATAGCCGACCCGCAAGAACTTAAGAATTTAGCAACCAATCCATCTGATTCTATTAGAAAAATCTGTGATGATTTTAAGAACACCTTATTCAATAAACATATTGAATCGGATCTTGGCATATTTAACCATTATGCTTTGTGGTAATGATCTTATATGATAACTGATAAGTAGTTGACATCCTGGGATTATTTCGGTATGATTAATCCGAGGTGAATAGCATGTATAAAAAAGTTGATTTAGTACAGCAAGTTGTGGATAAGATTGAAGACTGGATAAGAAGTGGTGACTATAAGAACATGGATTTATTGCCAAGTGAAGGCGATATTAGCAAACAGTTTGAAGTGAGTCGAGCCACTGTCAGGGATGCTATTCGGATTTTGGAAGTTCGTGGCTATGTAGAACGTATACATGGTGTAGGCATTAAAGTAAACAATCGTAGTACGGAGGTTGCCATTCATTCACTATCAGAAATGATTGCAAGAAACGCTATTTCATATCATGAGTTATTGGATGTGAGAAGACTTATTGAACCAAGAGCGGCTTCTCTAGCAGCCAAGCATGCATCAGATGAAGATAAAGCCATTCTTCTAGCATGTGTGGAAGTAATGGAAGCTGAAAAAAGCAATACGAAGAAACATCAAGAAAGCGACTATACGTTTCATGAAACATTAGCCAAGGCCAGCGGTAATAGGCTTTTATACACCATTGTCAGTTCTTATAGTTCGCTGTTACTGAAGCAAATCCACGAAGCCGATGAGAAGGCCATATCCTTAGAAGCCAAACAACATTATCATCGAAAGATCTATGAAAGTATCAACAATAACGATTCAGAAGGTGCCATGAGGCACATGCTTATACATTTAGAGGACACAGAGAATAACTTAAAACGATAACCTTAGAAAAGCATTAGTGAAAGGACCTTTCACTGGTGCTTTTTTTTGTGCTTTTATATGTAAATATGTACGGTGGAGGTGGGATTGGAGCCATTTGAAAAAATGGTATCTTTCCTGAAAAAGTGTATATAGGCATGCCAAAAATTTTTTTGTACCATTAAATAAGAATGAGATTTAACTGTTGAAAAAATGAAAGGTTATAGAAAAAATGTATATTTACTTTATGGAACGGTGTTGGCTATGATAGAGTCAGTCGCTCATGTGCAAGACAAAAATGAATCACGTCTCATAGGAAAATTAAATGTATAATGCAACCTTAATAGCGCTATAAAGATTGTTCAGTAAAGGGGAATTAAGATGAAAAAAAACGTTATCATCTTACATACAGATCAACAACGATATGACAGCTTAGGCTGTAATGGAAACCAACATGCTAGAACAGAACATATTGATTCTCTAGCAGAAGATGGTTGTCGATTCACAAGGCATATTGCTGCCAATACAACGTGTATGCCCTCAAGGGCAAGTTTACTCACCGGTTTATACGTACCAGGTCATGGCGTTTGTTCTAATGGCATACCCTTGTGGCGAAGAACGAGAGAAGATGATCCTATCAGTGATAAACGGAGTATGAAGCTTTTTGGGGAAAAGGTACAAGATAAAATTCCAACCATGGCGGATAAATTGGGTGACTGGGGTTATCAGACAGCTCTCTTTGGCAAGATACATGTTCAACCCCATCTAGCACCTAAAGGGTATGGTTTTTATGAATCCTACAGCGGGTGGCATCAAGAGGATATTGTTGACGATGAAAACTCTTATTATGGGTTTCAAACGAAGAAGTTAATATTAGGCCATGGGGAGCAAACATGTCAGTATAGTTGTGGCCATTACGGAAGATGGCTCCATCAACAACATCCTGAAATGGCAGCGTACATCACTTCAGATACAGCGAAAACAGTTTTACCACATATACGTAAAGATATCTACCTATCGAAGCTCCCATCAGCATTACATAACACCATGTGGTTGGCAGATGAAGTATGTGCCTTTATGGATCAAGATAAAGCTGATGATAAACCCTTATTTATGTTTGTAGGATTTCCTGACCCTCATCATCCATTTACACCGCCAGAAGATATCAGCCAGGATTTTATGACCATGCCCCTGCCAGCCTTTGCTTCAAGGGAGCATATGAAGGGTGAAAAACCTTCTAAAGTGAGAAAAACAATGGAGGCAAGTCAAACATCTAAGGAAAACTGTGCTATGGCTTACAGGCATACCATGGCATCCATTTATCTTATTGATCAGGCCATTGGAAAGATTATCAACCACTTGAAAGAAAAGGGGCTGTACGAGGATACCATTATTGTCTTTACCTCAGACCATGGTGATTATTTAGGTGATTTTGATATGTTAATGAAAAACGATATCGCCTTTCATAATTTACTCCATTTGCCATTTATCGTAAAAGGCACAAAGGATATGAACCTACCGTCTATAAAACACACCCCTATGAGTAATGCGGATGTTATGCCCACGTTGCTGAGTATGCTGGGTATGGATACAGACAGCTATATCCAAGGTGTGGACATATTTGATCAAGCCAATGAAGATAACACACCCATGGTTACCTGTTTTGGTGTGACGACAGAGTATCGGAATATATCCCTTTATGATGATACTTATCGGTACACGTACTATCTGGAAACCAAAGAAGAAGAACTTTATGACCATACCACAGATATTCAAGAGCTTAATAATTTGGTCAACGACCCAGATGTGGATGTCACAGAGATATGTAAAACATTTCGAGGGAAACTCTTGGAGAAACATGTTGAAAGTGATCTGGGTATCTACCATCATTATGCACTGTGGTAAGCACTGTTTAGCAGTATGAAAAAGCGTATGATCAAGTTATAAACATATAAAATCCCATCAATGCTTGTTGATTTAAAGAAAGGAACATAGCCATGACATCAGAAACCCACGCGTTATCCCAGGGAAAAAAAGGGAAAACATGGAAGTCATTTAAAATTGTTTTAAGACGAGATTATCAATTATACTTGTTGGTTATACCATCCATTATCTATTTTTTAGTATTTCATTATGCCCCCATGTATGGTATACAGATTGCCTTCAAAGATTTTTCGCCAACATTAGGCATTACAGGAAGCCCATGGGCAGGACTGAAACATTTTGAACGGTTTTTTTCATCCCATCAATTTTGGCGGCTCATTAAAAACACATTAGGTGTGAGTTTATACCAGTTAATTGCCGGCTTTCCTATACCTATTATGTTAGCTTTGCTCATTAATCAAGTGAAGCAGAAACACTTTAAGAAGCTGGTGCAGACAGTGACGTATATCCCTCACTTTATTTCCATTGTTGTGTTGGTAGGTATGATTAACGTCTTCTTATCACCTACATCGGGGTTAGTCAACCATGTGCTGGAGTTGTTTGGCAGGGAACCTGTTTATTTTTTGGGAGAACCCAATTTTTTTAAAAGTATATTTGTATGGTCAGGTGTATGGCAAAGTGCCGGATGGGGTTCCATTATATACTTAGCTGCATTATCCGGTGTGAATCCAGAATTATATGAAGCAGCCAAGGTTGACGGTGCATCCAAATTCCAAACCATTAGAAATATCGATTTACCAAGTATTATGCCAACCATCATTGTTTTATTGATTATGAACTTAGGCCGTATTATGAATGTAGGTTTCCAAAAGGCATATTTGTTGCAAAACCCGTTGAATGCAGGAGCCTCAGAAGTCATACAAACCTATATGTATAAAATTGGTTTAATAGGGATGCAATTTGAGTATTCAACTGCCATTAGTCTTTTTAATACATTAATCAATGTCATTTTACTGGTAACAGCCAATCAATTATCCAAAAAATTCACAGAAAACAGTTTGTGGTAAATAAGGCAGGTGAAAGAAATGCGTAAAATAAAACAATCAAGAGAAGACAAAATTTTTGATATGATCAAAATTACTATCCTTGTGATAGCACTCATTCTTGTTCTGTATCCTCTGTATTTCATTGTGATAGCATCCGTTTCATCTTCGCAGGCTGTCAATACAGGGCAGGTTTGGTACCGACCTATCGGGTTTAACCTTGAAGGTTATCGAAGAATATTTGACCATGCAATGATATGGATGGGTTATAGAAACACCATATTGTATACCTTTCTCGGTACTTCCATTAATGTCCTATTAACCTTAACACTGGCGTATCCCTTATCGAGAAAAACATTCAGAGGCGGAAGGTTCATTATGATCTTTTTACTCATCACCATGTATTTTAATGGAGGACTAATACCAAGATATTTAGTTGTTCAAAAACTAGGGCTTTATGATGATTGGAAAATTATGGTGTTAATCAATGCAGTCAATGTATTCAATGTCATTATTGCAAGGACGTTTTTGAAAAGTTCCATACCCGATTCACTTTTTGAAGCAGCAACCATTGATGGTTGTTCCCATATTAATTTTCTATGGAAAATTGTCATGCCTTTATCCAAAGCGATTATAGCCGTTTTAATCCTTTACTATGGCATTGCTCACTGGAATGAATATTTTACTGCCTTGATTTATCTGAATGATGAAAAACTATATTCTTTACAATTGGTCTTACGATCTTTACTGATAGAGAGTCAGGCACAGGATATGTTGGAAAGTGCAGATGGGGCCCAACAACAAGATATTGGCGAACTGTTAAAATATGGTCTTATTATTGTGTCAAGTTTACCGGTTTTAATCTTATATCCACTATTACAAAAGTATTTTGTACAAGGGGTAATGATAGGATCTGTCAAAGGATAACTGCTTTTTGACAATTCCTAATTGCATTATTAGATAGCTATATTAAAGAGAGAAGGAGATTAGTATGAAGAAAAAATGGATAACGTTAATGGTAGTTTTTGTATTATCGATGACAGCCATGTTCAGCGGTTGTGGTCAAAAAGACAATGCCTCATCGTCAGATGTGAAAACAAGTGGCGACGCAACAGATAACAACAAAGCAGAAGAAGCTAATTTTAACGAGACAGGTCTTCCAATCGTTCAAGAACCTGTTACGTTAAAAGTAGCAGCACGAAAAAGAGAAAGCATTAAAAAGCCTTTCGAAGAACTGGAGATGTTCAAACAGATACAAGAAGCAACCAATGTTCATGTAGAATGGCAAACAACCCCTGTTTCTTCTTGGAATGAGAAGAAAAATCTCATTCTTTCAGGCGGGAAATGGCCAGATGTTTTCTATGGCAATTACGTGCTGAACGATAATGAAATCGTGAAGTTGGCAGCAGATGGTGTTTTTATACCCTTAGAGGATCTCATTGACAAGTATGCACCTAACATTCAGAAAGTGTTTGAAGAATATCCTGAATTTAAAGCTTATATTACAGCGGCAGATGGTCATATCTATTCTCTACCAACCATACACGCCAATTTCCCTTATGCCATTGGTGCTCAGTTCATTAATAAAAGATGGCTGGATGAATTAGGGTTAGAAATTCCTGAAACAACCGACGAATTTTATGAGGTGTTAAAGGCATTTAAGGGTCGTGGCAACAGTGATGAAGTGCCTTTAAGTTTTAGGTACATGAAAGGTGCTTCCGCTATACAGGGTATTGCAGGTATGTTTGGGTCATTTGGTTTAACGGATAATGATATGCATATCGTTGTCAAGGATGATAAGGTCATCTACACAGCCATTCAGCCGGAATATAAGGAAGCTGTTAAGTATATGCACACTTTGTTTGCTGAAGGACTTGTGGATGTGGAGTCATTCTCTCAAACGTACCCCGTGTATAAGTCCAAAATGAAAAATTCCAAGGTTGGTGTGGTGAATTTATGGGGACTTAATGGGGTATTCGGCGGCAATTATAAAGAATCAGATTATGTATTTATGCCCCCATTAAAAGGACCGGGTGGTGACCAAGGTTATGTATGGAAGCCTAGTGGTGCTTTATCTGGCAAAGGATCTTTTTTAATTACAAGTACGTGTCAACACCCTGAAGTGGCCATACGATGGGCAGATTATATGGTTGACCCAGAAATAAGCTTCCAGTTATCAGAAGGCCCAATTGGTAAAACTTTTGAAAGAACAGAAGATGGAAAGTTGAAACCCATACCTGATCCTGAAGGTATGAGTCATGATGAATTTCGACATCAGGAAACGGCTGGTGCAAACAGTTTTCATATGGTCACAGCAGAATTCTTAAAGAATGTGATACCAAGTTCAGGTGTAGCTGAAAAACGCAGCTATGAACCAATCTATGAAAAAGTGAAAGACAGCATCATGTTCCCACCATACTATGAAAGTCCTGAGGATGCTAAGCGGGCTGCTATTATTCGAGCAGATGTGGACGAATACATAAGAGAAACCACGTCCAGATGGATGTTGTCCGGTGGTATTGAGGAAGAATGGGATGCCTATGTGAAACAGTTGAAAGCCATGGGGGTTGATGAATTGCAAGAAATTTATCAAAGAACCTATGACACCGGTCAATCCATGAAATAGTGTCAAACACCAATGACAATAACAAGGGCTGTCTTATTGTTTTAATGAGACAGCTCCTTATCCAATTAATGCCATCCTTTTTGTCATGGTTTATTATTTGGATATTATTTTTTTATAGCCCTAACCAATTTTAGTGGTCAACATGGTCAATCAATATAAAAATGGAGGGTACGCTATGAAACGTAAAGATAGACATATAAGTTATTATTATAAATATTTACTATCTTATATTGCAATCCTTATTATCCCCATACTGTTTCTTGCTTTATATGTGGATGTGCGTATTTTTGAGACCTTAGAAAATGAAGTCATTACCAACGATGTGAACACGTTGCATCAAGTTAAAAATGGTATTGAATCCCACCTTATTCAGTTACAAAAAATAAGGAATGAGATTTACATGGATACCAATAAATCGTCTTTTTACTTTAAGGAAGACCCTATGCAGGCAGTCCAAAGGATTGATGAATTAAGAGCTTACCAAGTGACCAATCCTTATTTAACAGATATATTTTTATACTATTGTGGTGATGACTATATCTATACATCAACAGGATCTTGTCGTCTTGAATTGATGATGAAAGATTTCTTTCATTATAAAGACTGGGATTATGATGATTTTTATCACACCATCAATACGATTCAACAACCCATGTTCCGTTCTGTTGAATGGGTAAAATTATCCAATAACACAGATCATCAGTATGCCACCATGATTTATCCCTTAAGGGAAAGTACAGCTGCTCCTTATGCCATGCTCATGTTTATCATGCCAAAAGAATTTTTTGATTCACGTATGCATCATGTGATTGATAATCATGCAAAGATAACGGTGGTTATGGATGACACAGATAAAATCATTGTGTCTTCTCAACACGCATCATTCCTCTATACGGATAAGTTTAAGAGGCTTATCACATCCACCAATCGTTTAAACAAAACAGTGATCGAACTTGAACAGAAAAAATACATTGCTGCTTTTGTTCAATCGGATGAAACAGGGTGGACTTACATCACCTTATCGCCACAAGAAAGTATTGCTTTGAAAACAAAACATGTAAGACGAGGTTTTCTATATGGCATTTTATTGGTCATTGGCATGGGTTTTCTGGCAATTTTTATATCCATGCGCATTAACTATAACCCCATTAAAAAATTAAAGAATTATTCAGCTAGTATTATCCATCACGTCAAAGGGTCTAAGGGTGAACTGGATGTGGTGAAGGAGGCCATTGATTTTTTATCGGATCAGAATGCATTATTGACAGATGAGGTTGAACATTCCAGTGAGGCAAGCCGACAATACATGACCATGCAAATATTAAGAGGCAGCATGCCGTTGCATGATCAAGTACAAAAAAAGGCAGAAAAATACGGCGTGTTGATTCATGATTATTGTACCGTAGCTATTTTATACGTGAATAACAATACAGATGGTATATTAACCCGTCAAGGGATTATACAAATGCTGAAAAAGGCATTTTCACCAACTGTTAACCTATATGCTTGTGAACATTTTGACTGTAGAAAAATAATCATGATTTTATCCTTTAAAGAGCTGGGGGATGCTGCGTTAACAGAACCCTTCAAAGATGTTCAAAAAGCCATAAAGGAGCGCTATAACATCTCAACAGCTGTTGGTATTGGCCATTGTTATGAGGATAAAAAACTCATACCCAAAGCCTATATTGAAGCATCAACGGCCGTAGACTATCGTCTGATTAAAGGAAATGGTTGTGTCATCTTATTCCGTGATATTATGGAACAGCAAATTGCATTGGCATCCTATCCACAGGAGAATCTCAAAAACATCACCCATTTTCTGAAGGCAGGTAAAATCAAAGAGATTGAAAAAGAACTGGATCACATGGTGAGTTACATTAAAAATAACAATACCCCTATCTTTATTGTCAGAGGATTGTGTTTTGATATTATTAATCAAATCTTTCAAACAAGCCAAGAGATGGTCAATGCGTTTGATAACCATGCTAATGACGTTCCAGATGTTTTTACCTTGTCCAAATACGATACAGTGGATGAATTAGCTGCGGTGGCTAAGGATCTCAGTCATGATTTGTGTACCCAAATCATACAGCAGAAAGAAAAAGAAGAATTGTCACTTATTCGTGACATGGTTATCTATATCAAAGAAAATTATTCAGACTGTTGTTTTTCCCTACAGGTTATGGCGGATCATTTTAACATGTCTCAGTCAAGCTTGAGTATGTATTTCAAAGATAAAACAGAGCAAACCATTTTAAACTATATTACGCGGATTAAGATGGATAAAGCCAAAGAATTATTAATATCAACAGAAATACCCCTAAGTAAGCTATCTCTAGAAGTTGGCTACAGCAATGTAACAAGCTTCATTCGTCGGTTTAAGCAGTGGGAGGGTATTACGCCTGGTGAATATAGGAAAAAGTACGTTTAGGATGATAAGGTATTATATATGCCAATCCTCGTGGATAGATTAGAAAAAGGAGTAATGGATGATGGAAAGAAAATACTATAACGAACTGGACACAATAGGGGTCAACACATTGCCCCCTCGCAGCACATGGATGCCTTATCATGATGATCAGTCTGCCATGGCCATGGATAGGGAAGCATCTAAGTGGTATCAATCCCTTAATGGTCTTTGGTGCTTTCGTTTTTATAAACACCCTGCTTATGTGCCAGATGAGGTGATTGATACGACTTATGACCATAATGCCTGGGACACCATTCCCGTACCATCTTGCTGGCAAATGCACGGTTACGATAAACCGGTATATTCCAATGTGAAATATGCCATACCTGTTGAACCACCCTATATCCCTAGTGACAACCCGGTAGGCTGCTATCGGACAACCTTTGATATAGCTTCATCATGGAAGACAAGAAGAACGGTCTTGCATTTTGGGGGTGTCTGTGCAGCATTTACGGTCTACTTAAATGGAAAAGAAATTGGGTACAGTGAAGGCAGTCATATGCCCTCTGAATTTGATATTACAGATGTTATTAAAAGAACGGATAATTGCCTGGTAGTGAAAGTATATAAATGGTCCACATCTACCTATTTGGAAGATCAGGATTTCTGGCGTTTGAATGGTATTTTCAGAGAGGTTTACCTCTACAGTACAGCACATGACTATACCTTGGACGTCTATAGTCGAGCTTCCTTAACAGATGATTATCAAGATGGTCTATTGGAGCTGGATATGGATGTGATAACGGCTAACGCTGGTTTGACCTACTCAGCTGTACTATATGATCAAGCAGAAAAAAAGATTGTAACACTTACAGGTACGTTTAAACATGGAAAAGGTACGGCAAAAACTGTGATAAAAGCGCCTCATAAATGGACGGCGGAAACACCTTATCTCTATACCCTCATCCTAACTTTGGAAGACAAACAACAGGTGATTGAGATATCCAGCTACCATGTAGGCTTTCGAAAAGTAGACATTCAAGACGCTAAGTTATTGATTAATGGACAGGCGGTAATCCTAAAAGGGGTTAACAGACATGACATGCATCCAGAGCGTGGTTATGCTGTTACAAGAGAGGATATGTTGCGGGATGTGATACTGATGAAAAAACATCACATCAATATGGTAAGAACATCTCATTATCCTAATGATCCCTATTTCTATGCATGTTGTGATGTTTACGGCTTATACGTTATGGATGAAGCAGACTTAGAAATGCATGGGTTCATACAGCTTGAACATCTTTCCTTTAATGGAAAAGAACAAGCAGTAGCCCTTAATGATGATAAGCAATGGGAAGCACTCTTTATTGACCGTGCCAAAAAGATGGTTGAAAGAGATAAGAATTATCCATCCATTATCTCCTGGTCCCTTGGGAACGAATCTGGTTTTGGCGCTAATCATGTCAAAATGGCAGAGTGGATCCGCACAAGAGATCATTCAAGATTTATCCATTACGAGAGTGCTGGAGAAGTAGAGGGCGTTGTTGATGTGGAAAGTTATATGTACCCTTCGGTGGAACAAGTGATAGAAAAAGCCAAACAAACCCATCATAAAAGACCATTTTTTGTATGTGAGTTCATGCATGCTATGGGTAATAGTATGGGGAATCCAAGAGAATATTGGGATGTAATCCATGACGATAATCGATTGGTAGGAGGGTGTATATGGGAATGGGCAGATCATGGTATTCACACCACAAACGATAAAGGTGAAGCCTACTATGCCTATGGTGGTGACTTTGGTGATGAACCTAATGATCTGAAATTCTGTATCGACGGTGCTGTTTTTCCTGATCGAACCCCTCATACAGGATTAATTGAACTAAAAGAAGTGATTGCACCTGTACAGGTTAAAGGATTTAACCAAGATACCCTTGAAGTCTTCCTAGAAAACCGTTATGATTTTACGGATTTGTCTCATGTGATCTTGGACTATGACCTGTTAGAAGAAGGCATGAAGATACATTGTGGCTCCGTTGAGCTTCCTAAGATTGAACCTCATGGTAAGGGGAGCTGCACATTACCAAAAAACATATTATCCCTTATCCAAAACAAATCCGAATATCATATAAATCTATATGTGAACCATAAAAACCCTGAGGGATGGGAAAAAGAAGCAGGTCCAATATGCAGCTATCAAGTAGCCTTAACAGACAGAGTAAGTCATGAGGCGCAATCCTATACCAGGATAATAGAACCCCTCAAGGTAATAGACGAAAAAAGTTGTGTCACGGTCATTGGGACAGATTTTCGTATAACTTTTGATAAAGCTTATGGAACGCTATCCAAGTACGTCTATAAAGACAAGTCCTTGATGCATGAAGGACCAGTGGAGAACCTCTGGCGGGCAGCCACAGATAACGATGAGAGAGGTTGGTTCTTAAGGGAGGATTGTGTTGCTGGTACATGGAGAAGTGCAGGGTTGGATAAGCTATGGCGCCGTGTGCATGCGGTTCACTGGGACAATACAAAGGAAGGGTTTGTTTTTACAGTCCATACTCAACTAGGAAAACCATCCATGTATCCTGCTTATGGGACAACATGTACTTACAACGTAACAGATGGTGGGAAGGTCTCTATTCGTGTGCATTACATGCCTAAAGCAGTTATGGATTGTCTGCCAAGATTAGGTATGACATTCCAGATGCCTAAAGGGTTTGAGCAAGTAAAGTGGTATGGTAGAGGTCCTCATGAAAACTATGTGGACCGAAAAGAAAGTGCACTTGTTGGACGCTATGAAGGAACAGTGGATGACCTCTTTGTGAACTATGTCATACCACAAGAAAATGGCAATAAAACGGATACAAGATGGTTGACCATCACCAATGACGAGGGTGTTGGTCTTAGGGTTGCAAGCCATCACCTCTTTGAGCATAGCGTGCATCACTATACGGCTGATGATCTATACCAGGCAAAACATACCTATGATTTAAAAAAGCGTGAAGAAACCATTGTCAATATCGATTATGGGCAATGTGGTATTGGTAATGGCAGCTGTGGGCCAAGAACCCGCGTTCTTGAGAAGTATATGTTAAAAGCTGTACCTTGTCAGTTAGAATTTTATATAATACCCATAGGGTCGTAAAGATGCTCAATAAGATAAGATACAACGCATATTTCTCATAACAATCCATCAACATCTGTATGCCATGATATAACAATGAAGCATTTATCGTTCCCAAGTGTGAGATGGATCGTACCATTGCCTTTCACACTTGGGAACGTATCATGTTATGCCATATACGGGTCAATCCCTTTTCAATGTATGGGATAGGGTATCTCTTTTCATAAGATAATAAGCAAGACCAATAAAGGTTGTAGAAATAATCACCCAAAAGGTGGGTTTTATGTTTCTGCTTTCACAGTCACGGTATACATAGCGTAAAATTGTAACGATAATGGGTAGAAAGGAAAACAGCATGCAGCAGGCTGAAGTTATCATCAGATACAAGATGGTTGTATCATCATAGCTGCCACTAAACCGCCCATAGAGAGCCATGGCAAATGTTCCTAAAAAAAGGACAAGGAATAGACCCACAACCACCATTGTCTTTTTAGAATTTTTTTTCATGGCAAGGACCTCCTTTCTCACATCCATCACAAGTTCTACACGTGTATTAGGATGTGTTAATTGTTCAACGGGTACATTGAAAATTTTTGAAAGGTGTATAAGATTCTCTGTTGAGGGTTTGGAAAGTCCTGTTTCCCATTTTGAAATGGCTTGCCGACTAACACTTAATAGCTCAGCCAGATATTCTTGTGACATACCATTTGTTTTTCGTATGTCTTGTATTTTTTCTCCTAATGTCATAAGTACCACCTCCATCTATAGGGTATCAAATACGACGGTTGCACACTACCAACTATTTGGCAACTATTGGTTGCACACGGGTTGCAACGGTATTTTCTTAGTTATTATACTACACAATGAACGGAATGAATAATGATTATGATAAAAGCCCTAAGTTTTTTTATTCTGTCTGCTAATGTTGAATCATACTCACATTTTTTCTGCTTGGTTGACATTATTTCAAATGAATCGGGTAAATTTGTTTAGAGTGATACATAAAAAGACTAGCTATTATAAATAAATGTAAAAAATAGCTGATCTTCATGGATGATAAATTGATAACCCATGTGAAAAAGTGTAAATTTACGCTGTTCCTTAGGTGTTTTATGATGGTTATGTACAATTTAATGTACAAAATAATATTAAGGGAGGCATTTATGCGTAAACCAAAAGGTAAAATAATGACAATGATTTGCATCCTATTATTACTAATGAATGGATTCACATTATCAGCCTATGGAAAAGAAAGGGTGAGGGATTGTCATGTCACGAAAGACGTAACACTCCTGGAAGAGGTACTGGTTAAGCTGCAACTATTAAGGGAATTGAAAGATGTAGCAGAACAGGAAGGGTATGATGTTGAGAGAGAAAAGGCTGCCATATGGATGGCAGAGCAATTTCTTAAGTTTGCAGATTGGGATGAAGCACATATTGAAGAGAATGCAACGGCTTTTGGATCGGCACCCATGTACAAAAACAGTGATACCCAAAAGATGGCAGAAGAATTACCGGACTTTGAGCGTCGTGAAGTGTTAAAAATGGTGGAGAAATCCTTGCTAGACTTACAACAGGTGATGGCAGGTACAGTGAGCCGAGAACCTGTTAGGTTAGTGGAGTGGGATAAAGTCACTGTACAAAACGGCCAATATGTCAACAGTGATGGCAAACCCGTCTTCTTATATGATTATTTTTCTAAAGCACATGGAGCACCACAAAATGACCCTGAATTATATAATGATTACTTGGGAAATATTGTGCATCCATTATCATTGAGTACCTTAATGTGCGCCACTGAAGAGGGGGACTTAAATGACAGAGCCATAAATGAAGTTATACATTTTGACACGTATTATCCAGGTGCTGGGGACAATATTGGGTATATGTTTTTATGGCATAAAGGAAACTTAATTCCTAAATGGGCTCAAGAAAAATATGGTGTAGAAAACTTGAACCAAGGCATATCAACGTATACATCCTATGACATTGATAATCCTTATATCCGGGACATGTGGACAAAAATCTTTGATAAGCTAATTCCTCAAATAGCAGGTAGAAAACAAGATACTTTAGGGTATGTACTCACCAATGAGCCCCATTGGGTAACGGATCAAAACAACAAATGGTTTGCCGTTAAAAATGGTATCAGTGACCATACATTAGCGTATTATAGAACTTGGTTGCAGGAAAAGCATGGTGATATTGCAACGCTTAATCAATTATGGGGAACGGCGTATAACGCATTTGATGAGATTACAGTTGAAGTACCTATGGATATCCCGGCTATTCGAGGTACACCTATGGGTTATGATTGGCAAAGGTTTAACATGGACCGTGTCATGAACTGGTTCACCTTTTTACATGATGGCATTCTAGAGAATGACCCCACAGCAACAACCCACTTTAAGATTTTCCCACGTTTTATTACCGGTGAATCAGGGTATCGGGATCATGGTATTGATGTAGAAGCTATTTCCATGATGACTGAAATGGTTGGACATGATGCCACCATACGAAAAGCAAACAATCTTGCTGTGGAGCCAGAAGCTTGGGAGACGAATTATGTGTACTACTGGCGTGAAGCAGCCATGATGAATGATTTATTAAGCTCTTTTGGGCCAGACAAAATCAACATTAACTCCGAGTCACATTTTGCATCCACATCCAATTATAGGGATTTAGAAATGGCACCAGAATATGTGCGTTCAGCCTATTGGCTTTCTACCATTACTGGCACCCATGCAAACTTAACATGGTGGTGGCCAAGATATGCCGATGGTTCCATTGAACCAAGACATCTTAATAACTTATCTAAAGCAAAAAGTTACCCAGGTTCAGTGGTGCAACAGCCAAGAGTAGCCAATGAAATCACACAAACATTCTTTGACATGAATGCCCATTCTGAAACACTTGTTAAGTTCCAACAGCAAGAAAAGCCTATACGGTTATTCTATTCAGAAACGGCCAATATTCAGGATAAAGAGCAAATTAACAAACTGTTTGATGCATATGAGTCCATGTATTTTGAAGGCATGCCAATGGGTTTTGCCACACAGAGAATTTTGGATGAAGAAGTTGGTGCCTTTGATGTGGTGGTTATATATGATACACCAACGGTGACAGACGCAGAATTCGAAGCGGTTCAAAACTATCTGAATGCTGGCGGAACGGTTATCATGGATGAAGTCAGTCTGGTAGCTGATGAATATAAAAAAGAGCGTCATGAATTGTTGATGGCTGGTAACGGACAGCTGGTTGTTGTGGAACAAAATACCTTAGAAAACATGAAAGCAGAAGCATTTAAAATTGTCCAACATAAAATGCCCACTGTTATTGTAAAAGAAGACAATGGTTTAGCACAAAAAGGTTGTATCTGGCGTGTTGTTGATGGCGATGATGAAGACAATAAAGTGGTGACCGTTATCAATGTGGGTAAAAACACAGCTCAACTAACCATTGAAGGCATAAACAGGGATAACACAAAAGTCATTGATTTATTAACAGGTCAAGCATTGCCTCATAAGATACAATTACCACCAGAAGGTGTATTGTTCCTAAATGTAGGGAATAAGTCAGCTTGGGCAATACATGATCCTGTTAAAGGTCTCAAAGAGCCGATCACAGCAGTTGTTACCGTTGGTGATTCAACAATCATGAGTTGGATGGGTGGTGAAAATGAAAAGTATCATGTATATGCCAATGATCAATTGGTAGCCAGCAACATCCATGCAACCACCATTAAGTTGTCAGGCATGCTACCAGAAGAGGGTGTTAACTTTGTTGTGAAACTGGCTAAGGGCAAACCTGTAGCAGCAACCCTGACGAAGCCATACAAAGTGGTAAAAGGAGATACCTTAGCTAAAATAGCCAAAGGATACCATACTACTTTGCAGGTACTGCAACAGATCAATGACATAAAAAATCCCCATTACATTCATGTAAACCAGATAATCCTTGTACCAACACAGTAGCTATAGGGTATCTGTCAAGACATCATCATGAAAATAGAATGAGGTGTAGTTTACCAAACAACCAATGTTATAGCTTGAAGGTTTAGGGCTGTCTTGTCAAAGCATCACCATGTCATTATGAGAGGAAAAAAATAAGAGGTTAAGCATAAAGCCTAGCCTCTTATTTTTCTAAAATTCTGAAGTCAAAATTGCTTTGATGGGACAGCCCCTTTAATGATCCATTAAGCTCTTGGCAGCCACACACTCATATCGCTTTCTTCTCTGTTTGCCCAAGCAAAATAAGGGATGAAGCGAACGGGTACTTTTTTATCATCATCTTTTGTAAGAGGGTGATAAAGGGCGTCACCTTTTGGTCTTCTTACAAGCTCCGCTTTTAACCCAACCATATGATAAGGCAGATCGGTGATGATTTCTTCCTCAAATTCAGTGTCAGTGGACAGGGCTAACTCGTCCATGGATATGCCATCAGCAATATCACAACCTTCTAGGCAGTAGACAACGGGACCCCTTTTGACAGCTACCATACCGTTAGCTTGTTCAACCAGTGGATTAGCCGTATACAATGTTGCCTTCATTGGTAAAAGAATAGTCAGTGTGTCATCTGATTGAACCATCACATCATGCATACCCGGTTCAATAGGCTTACCGTTGCATGTTGCTTCATGACACCAAGATGGAATACGGAATGAAAGAGTCATATTTTCAGGTGCTTCTATAATATGAATGTTCACTTCTTCATCCCAAGGATAATTAGAGGTCATGTTTATCTTAACAGGTGCTCCACTAGATAGCTTTGTATCCAGTTCACTTCCAGCGAAGAGATTAATGGAAACCCCATCTTCAGCTAATGAATAGATCCACTTAGGCATGCCTGTGTAGGTACGCCATAATTGTGGCGGGCAGCACCAACAGTCAAATGTAAAGAAGCGCTCATTAGGTACATGGGAATATTGTTCAAAAGTAGGTTTGATTCGTTCATTTATCCGGTGAGATAGAGGATTAGCATAGAAATAACGGAGCATATCAAGACTGGAGCCAGATATACCTGCGTTATAAAGAATATTTTCCATCCAGTCCCCGTAGGTTGCTTTGTTGGTTAAGGCCAGCATACGTTTCGCCCACATGGCTACAGCTATATTGGCACAGGTTTCATTATACGCGATACGATGAGGTAAGTTAAATTCATCACTAAACGCTTCGTGAACATGATCGCCTCGCTCTGAAATCCCCACATAGAGAGGGCACACGCCACCTGTAATGTAGATGCGTCTGTCAACCATGTCATCCCAAATGCGCTCAAGAGCTGTCATAAGGGCTTCTTCTTCTGTATGGGCATAAACATCAGCAGCACCTGCATAGAGATAGGCAGCAGTCACTGCATGACCTACAGGTTTGATTTCATCACGAAGTGCTACACGGTTTTGGTTCTGATCCCCATTACCTAACTTAGTACCACGCATGGTCACAAAGATATCAGCAAGTTTAAGATAGTTAGCTTCTTTTGTTAAGCGATACAGTTCAACAAGGCCCATAATCTGACTGGGATTGAAACCAAAATCACCTAACGCAGGATTAAGAGGTATAAAGACGGTACATAAATAATCAGCAGCACGTTTGGCTACATTTAAAAGGCGTTGGTCACCTGTGGCTTCATAATGGACACATGCACAAGAAAAGAGATGACCATAATTGTACAGCTCGTGGAAATTAGGATTTGCCCAACGTGCTTTATCCGTTAAGGTTATCTGTGTACATATGTATCCATCAGCCTCTTGAGCAGCTTCAATCCAAGGAATATATTGATTCATGATACGAAGAATGTCAGGATCTTTTGTAACAGCATATTGGTTGGCACAACCTTCGATGAATTTATAACAGTCTCCATCCGACCAGTCGTTCCTATAAAATTCGCCTTTGACTTCACCTGCTGCAATTCCAAAGTTCAGCATTCTTGCCGCATTTTTTTCATTTAATAGTGCCGCTTCCAGATTTTTAATGATATGCATGTAGTCTTTCACTCTGTTGCCCCAGAAACCAGACGTTAATTTGGCTTCTCCCGTTTTAATCGGTTGGAAATTTCGTTGTTTATTCATGATATACGACTCCTTTTTAAGTTTGATGTGTTCATAAGTAGTGCTTGTTGGTGTATAAGAAAAGTTTAAATGTAAAACGTCCTTGCAAAAAAAGTAAATATCCGTTACAATAGTTATATGATATCATATATCTGATAACAATGCAAGATATAACGATAGTTAGTGAGGAGAAATGTATAATGAATATTTTTATGATCATGTGTGATGAATTAAGAGCCGATGTAATGGGCTATTTAGGTAATGACACCATCAAGACACCTCATTTGGATGCATTAGCAGAGGATTCCATTATCTTTGAAAACGCATACTGCAATACACCCATGTGTGTACCATCAAGAGTGAGCATAGCTACTGGTCGGCATGCCTTGAGTCATGGGGCGTTAGACAATATGCTTAGGCCACTGGATGATGAAGTTTCTATCTATAGTATGCTTCAAAAAGAAGGTTATATAACCTTTAATCATGGAAAATGGCATAGTAATATTGCACCTGAAAAATTTGGTGTCACTTTTTCCAATAACGGTAGCCATCGAACACAAGGAGCAGAAAAGCAGGTCACATGTTTTGGTATCACCGATCGTGAGTTAAGAAAAGAAACCACTTATAAAAGAAATGATGGCGAAATTCCACTCATTATATATGGTACAAGACCTTCCCATAAAGATCATACACTGGACAGTGTGGTAACAAAAAATTATTTAGATGTGCTTGATCATTTAGATGAAGTAGGTCAGCCTGTTTTTGGAAGGTTGTCCATCATGGACCCTCATACACCCTATTTCCCATCTGAACCTTACGCATCCATGTATCCTCCTGATGCACTGCCATTACCTGACAGTATCCAGGAAGACCTTCATACGAAACCTGTCTTACAGCGTTATTTTCACAAAGTAAGAGGGTTTGATTTATTAGAAGAACAGGATTATAGACAATGTAAGGCGGCCTATTATGGCTTAGTCACCCATGTGGATGATCGGATAGGTCAGGTGATTGACCGGTTAAAGGCATTGGATTTATATGATGACAGTTTGATTATTTTTACATCGGACCATGGCAGTATGTTAGGGGAACACGGTTACATAGAAAAATGGGGGCATATGTATGAGCAGGTCATGCGAACACCTTTACTCATTAAACCGCCTCATAATCCCTACAAAGGTAAACGCTTGGATAGTTTTGTGGAGTCCATTGATATCATGCCAACCATTCTTGAACTGCTGAACTTGGAGATACCTGATGGCGTACAAGGAAAAAGCTTGGTGCCTTATATGACTGGGAAAACGTCAGTGCATAAGGAAGAAGTCTATGGGCAGTATTATTGCGGTTCCTTGCAAAATACACCTGCATTAATGGTAAGAGATGAGACATGGAAATTGACTTATTACCCAGAAGGCAATGCCATGGAAGACAAATTATTAAATGACCATCCCCTTAAAATGTCCCCTATGTTTGAAAAGAAAGATGTGTTTGGTGAGTTATACCATATGGGCAATGACCCAGATGAGATTCATAATCTGTTTGATGATCCAGCTTATGCCACCATAAAAGAGTCGTATATGGCCAAGTTAGAGAATTGGAAAAAAGACCTTGAACCCATAGTTGTTGCAGATACCATGCCATCCCATAATGACTTAAGCCTTCACGTGTTAACCCAAGGTGAAAACATGACAGCAGCTCAGGACTTACTTCGAGGTGAGGGACGATTAAGGCAGTTAAAACGAAAGTCATGACTTAAGGGATAATGGGTAACTATAATGATATAATGAAAAAGGATGGGCAGTCACAGGGAGGACTTAGATGAAAATAAAAAATGTAGAAACCATTGTACTCAAACAAACATTGGATGAAGGGGTTTCCTTTGCTTATTCTCAAGCATGGTATAACACCAGAACCATTATGATTCTTAAAGTCACAACAGATACAGGTATTGTTGGCTGGGGGGAATCCTTTGGGCCAGCTTTTGTTAATCAGGTGATTATTGACAAATACTTTAAAGACTACTTAATTGGTAAAGACCCTTTGGATATCGAAGTCATTTGGGAAGGACTTTACAACATGATGCGGGATCATTGTTCCAAGGGTAATGCCATAGAAGCTATCAGTGCAGTAGATATTGCATTATGGGATATTAAAGGTAAGTATTTTAACCAACCCATTTATAAACTCCTTGGAGGTACACCAAGAAAGAAAATTAGGCCTTATGCCACTGGATTATATAGGCATGTATTACCTACAGACATGGATGTTCTGGTTGAAGAAGCAAAAGGCTATCAAGAAGCGGGTTTCAAAGCCATGAAAATCAAAATTGGTTTTGGAATAGAAGACGATATTCATGCAGTAAAAGCCATTCGAGAGGCTGTTGGTGATGAGATGATGCTCATGGTGGATGCCAATCATGCCTATAATGCCAGCACAGCATTAAAAATCTGCCAAGGGATTGAAAAGTATGATATAAGATGGTTTGAAGAGCCTGTTCCACCAGAGGACATTGAAGGCTATAGGGAAGTCAAGCGTCATACGAGCATTCCCATAGCAGGCGGGGAGGCAGAATTTACCCGATTTGGGTTCAATCATCTTCTTGGAAAACGGGCAGTAGATGTGGTGCAGCCGGACTGTGGTGTAACTGGTGGTATCTCAGAATTTAGAAAAATAGCTGTCCTGGCATCGGTGAACAATATCCAATGTTACCCACATGTATGGGGAAGTGCTATTGCCCTCTATACGGGCATTAACTGTGCCTTTGCATTACAAGATTTTCCCAACAAGCTGGTTCAAGAAGATATGTTGCTGGAATATGACCGTACGGAGAATATATTTCGAGAACGTTTGGCAAAAGAGCCATTGGAATTAGTGGATGGTTATATATTGCCCCCAACCAAACCAGGGCTTGGTATTGAGATTAATGAAGCACTATTGGAAGAATATCGGGTTGAAGCATAGAAGGAGGTAGAGAAAATGTTGTATCAATGTTATATTAATGGTAAGAGAGTAGCAGGTCGTGACGGTGAAAAGAATGTGATTAATCCCGGTACAGAAGAAGTCATCGGGCAAGTATCCTTAATTGATGAAGAACAAGCAAAAGAAGCACTCATAGCAGCCCAAAAAGGGTTTGCCTATTGGTCTGGACTGACCATCCGTGAAAGGGAAGAGTGGATTAATCGATTAAAGCTGGCTGTCATGGATGAAGAAGAAGAGATTGTTGATTTATTAATGATGGAAACAGGTAAGCTATACGATAGTGCGAAGGAAGATTATCAGATGCTTATTGACTGTTTTGACTTTTTCACAGATGAAGCCAAAAACATGGAAGATGAAATCATCCGTGACGCAGAAGGAAGTCATCACAATATCATCACACGCGAACCTATTGGTGTGGTTGTTGCCTATTTAGCTTGGAACTTTCCATTATTGAACCTTGGCTATAAATTAGGACCCGTATTGGCATCAGGCTGTTCTTGTGTTATTCGACCATCCGAATCCACACCTTTAGCCACTCTTAAAATAGGTGAAATTCTTGAAAAAATCAAATTCCCTAAGGGGGTTGTTAATTTAGTCCTTGGTGATGTAAGTAAGATATCCCATGTATTGAACAGTAGTGATATTACCCAGCTTATCACCTTAATAGGGTCCACCAATACAGGTAAAAAAGTAATCAACGATTCGACCACATCCATTAAGCGGTTTTCATTGGAATTAGGTGGCAATGCTCCAGCAATTGTGCTAAAGGATTACGATGAAAAGAAAGCGGCAAGAACCTTAACCCATTTCAAATTTGCAAACTGCGGGCAGGTATGTGTCAGTCCCAATCGTATATTTGTTCATGAAGACCAATACGAAAGCTTTGTCCACGAAGCCCTAGAAGTGGCTCAGACCATCAAAGCAGGTTGGGGGAAAGAGAAAGGGGCATCCATAAGCCCGATGATTTCAAAACGAGCAAGAGATAGGATGTTTGATATCGTTGAAGACGCCCTTCAAAAAGGAGCAAGGCTTGTATATGGCGGTAAAGTGCCAGAAGAAAAAGATAAAGGATTCTACATGATGCCTACCATCTTAGCAGATGTCACAAAGGATATGAAGTGCTATCAAGAGGAGATATTTGGACCCATTATGCCTATTTTAAAGTATAATGAACAATTGGATTTAATTGAGGCAGGTAACGATACAGAGTATGGGCTGACTTCCTATGTATTCTCTAACGACATGAAGGCCATCAACCAAATAGCAAAAGGACTAAAAGCAGGTACGGTTTGTGTCAACAAGCCTAAATATGCTGTTGAATTACCTCATGGAGGTATTAAAGAGAGCGGTATTGGTAAAGATTGCTCTAAATATTCGTTGGAAGAATACTATTATATTAAACGTATTTCCATTGCCATGGACTAGGTAATCCTATACAATAACAATAAGAGATGACATGCATGTTCAGTAGGTTAGATGAAGGTGTTGTGGAGGAGAATTAGAATGACCATTATCGATCGAGTTAAGCAAGAAAAAATAATTGCCATTGTGAGAGGCATTGAACCAAACAGAATCATTGACACATGTGAGGCATTATATGCTGGTGGTATTTCCATGATTGAAATTACCTTTGATCAATCCAGCCCAACAGGTAATAAGGATACGTATCATGCCATTAAAAAAGTAGCAGACACCTTGGGGAAGGAAGTGTGTGTTGGCGCAGGAACAGTGATGACCATTGAACAAGTCTCCCTAGCTATTGAAGCAGGAGCAACGTACATCATATCCCCTAATTTTGATAAGGCAGTTGTAGCGAAGACTCTTGAAGGAGGGGCTGTATCCATGCCTGGGGTCATGACACCTTCTGAAATCGTTGATGCTTATCAAGCAGGAGCAGGAGCCGTGAAGATATTTCCCATAGATCGTTTGGGTACAGGCTATTTAAAAGCTGTCAAATCCCCCATTAGTCATATTCCCATCATTGCAGTTGGTGGCATCGACCTTGATAATGCTTCAGACTATATAAAAGCTGGTGCTATAGGTCTGGGTATTGGCTCTAGCCTTGTTGACAAGCAATTAATCCAGGCAGGCAAATATGACGCATTAACACAACGGGCTAAGGCATTCGTTCATAAAGTCCAAATGTAAAGGAGAGTAATTATGGCAAACATTGTATGTTTTGGTGAAATTATGGGTAGGCTGTGTCCACCTGGCTACAAGAAAGTATTACAAACAACAAGTTTTGATGTAACCTTTGCAGGTGGTGAAGCCAATGTAGCTGTATCCCTTGCCAACTATGGTCTAGATGCAACTTATGTAACGAAAGTGCCCAATAATGATTTGGGAAAACTGGTAAAAAGAATATTGAAGAGCTATGACGTCAATGTGAATCAAATCCTTACCGGCGGTGATAGGCTGGGTATGTACTACGTTGAAAAAGGTGCATCACAGCGGCCATCAAAGGTTATCTACGACCGAAAATACAGCGCTATTTCCATGGCAGATCCAAGTGAATTTAATTGGGACCATATCCTTGAAGGTGCTGATTGGTTTCACACCACAGGCATTACACCGGCCCTATCAGATACGTGTATTGAGATAACGCGAGATGCTCTACAAGCCTGTAGAAAAAAAGGTATTACAGTCAGTTGCGACTTGAATTATCGAAAGAATCTCTGGGACTGTGATAAAGCCAAGGCGGTTATGTCTGACCTTATGCAATACGTTGATGTATGCATTGGCAATGAGGAGGATGCTGAAAAGGTATTAGGTATCTCCGCATCAGAAACAGATGTAACAGCAGGTGCATTAAACAAAGCAGGTTACACAGAAGTTGCTCAGGCAATCACGGAGCAATATGGATGTAAAACAGTTGCCATTACCCTTCGAGAAAGTTACTCAGCCAGTGTTAATGGCTGGTCAGCCTTACTCTACACAGGCGGTAAGAGTTATTTCTCCAAAAAATATGATATTCAATTAGTGGATCGTGTAGGCGGTGGCGATAGTTTCGTAGGGGGTCTGTTGTATGCCCTTCTTGAAAGAACCGAACCACAAGACCAAGTGGACTTTGCTGTAGCGGCAAGTTGCTTGAAACATACCATCGAAGGGGACTTTAATCAGGTGACCATTCAAGAGGTTGAAACACTCATGAACGGGGATGGGTCAGGCAGGGTACAAAGATAGCCTAATGGGCTGCTAATTGTATATAAACATTATTTCTTAAGAGGCTGTCTCACCAAAGCAAAATAACGTCAATATCGTAGGAAACTATAAGAGGTTAAGCGTAGAGCGCAGCCATGGACGGCGAAGCGCAGACCCTCTAAACACGGATGTTTAGGGGTCTGAAAAGCTTAACCTCTTATAGTTTCCGAAAACTTCTAGCCAACAAAATTGCTTTAATTAGTCTGTGCCTTAGCTCATATATCATATGTTTAGCATCAATGCTATTCACATATCTATCACAAGACATATCTAATCTTTCTAAAATGAATTATTTTAAAACACCATAAAGCTTTGGCAGAATGTCCTTTTTTGACATGTTATATTGTCTGTTTGGACATTTTGTTATGCATGTGATTATGCTATAATGTTTGGCATATAGCCATCTTTGGTTTGATGGCATAATGTGGAAAAACAAGTATAGGAGGAGCGATATGGAAAACCAAGTGCGGAAAATAATCAATTTGGATAACGATTGGACGTTTAAAAAGGGTATGGATCTTGCTGGATTTAGTGATAGAATAGATGACGCTGATTGGTGCTCCATTCATCTACCACATGATTGGAGCATATTTGGACCCTTTAAAGAAGATAATCCAAGCGGTCCACGAGGCGGATACGCACCAGCAGGAATTGCTTGGTATCGTAAGCATCTCCATGTACCCCAAGACTATGCTAATAAAAAGATATACATTGAATTTGACGGGGTTTATATGAACAGTGAAGTGCACATGAATGGTGAGCGGGTAGGAAAGTACCCCTATGGGTATACAACCCTTTATTACGATATCACATCGTATCTTAAGTATGGTGAGGATAATCTACTGTCCGTAAAGGTGGATACATCCACTCAGCCAAGTTCAAGATGGTACAGTGGTTCAGGGATCTATCGCCATGTGCGGCTAATTGTGACGGATAAACTTCATATAGGCCAATGGGGGACTTATGTGACAACACCTGAGGTTCATGAGAAAGAAGCATGGGTGAAGATTGATACAACCCTTGTGAATGAAGCAAATGAGCACAAGAACGTGACCATTCAAGTAAGTCTTCTCAATGAAGCTCAATTAGTTGTTGGGAAAGTGAGCAAAGAAGTAGTAATTGAGCCAAATAGTGAAGACGTATTCAGCCAAGAGATATACGTTCAGCAGCCAGAACTTTGGTCCATCGATAATCCCTATCTGTATCACGTGAAGACGGAGATTATATCTGAGGGTTGCGTTGTTGATGATGACTTGGTTGCCATGGGCATCCGTTCCATTGTATTTGATGCAGATAAAGGCTTCTTCCTTAATGGCACATACACCAAGATTAAAGGGGTATGCCTTCACCATGATGGTGGTGCGTTAGGAGCAGCTTGTCCGGATCGAGCAAAAGAAAGGCAGCTTCAAATACTAAAAGAAATGGGTTGTAATGCCATAAGAACAAGTCACAACCCGCCATCGCCTGTGCTCCTTGATCTATGTGATCAATATGGGATGCTTGTCATGGATGAAGTATTTGATGAATATCAAATTGGAAAAAGGCCAAGGGTGTTTGATGAGGTGCATGCCTTAGATAAGCAGATAAGAAGACCCATATTTGCTTATGCGGAAGTATTTGATGCCTATCATGAAAAAGACCTGACCACCATGATTAAGCGAGACCGTAATCATCCTTCCATAATATTATGGAGTATTGGTAATGAAATCACGGAACATATGCGACCAGAAGGTGTTGAACTGACAAAGGGTTTGCATGATTTGGTAAAAGCATATGATACAACAAGACCAACCATAACAGGCATCGTTCATCTTGAAGGGGCTAATACATATGGCATACCTGATATGGTGGATATAGCTGGGTATAATTACAAGGAAACTTTATATGAAAAGGAACATGCAAAATACCCTGAAAGAATTATATTAGGTAGTGAGACCAGTTCAGCAGCGCCATTTGAGATGCGAGCCGTTTACGATGATTTTTTACAAGCCGATACCCAACTAAAAACCTTTGATGATGTTACAAAAGAGCTTGGGGATATTGTGAGCATTCATTCAGACCACCGTTATATTCGAGGGGAGCATTCATGGAAAATAACAAATGATTTAGACTATATATCAGGACTCTTTATTTGGACGGGATTTGATTATATAGGAGAACCATCACCTTATGCATGGCCATCTAAAACATCCTATTTTGGGGTGATTGACACCTGTGGCTTCCCAAAAGATGCTTATTACATGTACCAGAGTCAATGGACAACAAAGCCAATGCTCCACGTATTTCCTCATTGGAACTGGGAAGATAAGGCTGGTCAACACATACCCGTTTGGTGCTATACCAATTGTGATAGTGTTGAGTTGTTTTTGAATGACCGTTCATTAGGTGAAAAACATTGTAGCGATACAGAATTATTGCATGTAAGTTGGGCGATACCTTACGTAAAAGGTACCCTAAGAGCAGTCGGTAAGAAAGAGAATAAGATTGTACTTGAAAAAATCGTGAAAACAGCAGGGGATCCTTATGCCATTGTTTTAGAAGCCGATAGAAAAGCAATACAAGCCGATAGTCAAGATTTAGCCTACATCACCGTTAAAGTGGTGGATAAGGAAGGTACATTAGTGCCCACGGCAAAAAATCTGATTCATTTTCGTGTAGAAGGTGAAGGTCGCTTAATTGGTGTAGACAATGGTGACCCTACATCATTAGAAGCTTATAAGGGGGCTGAACGTTCCACTTTAGGCGGATTATGCCTTGCCATTGTTCAATCCACATATAATAAAGGTAAACTTGTGGTTACAGCTGAATCGGAAGGTTTAGTGGGATGTCAACTTGTCCTGACATCCATATAGATACATATATAAGGTTATGAATTGTTTTGAAGACAAGATTCCGAATAGCATAAAAAAGTAATTTGTAGATAGATGGAGTCTTATTTGTTTTTATGTATAATAATAAAAAATAAAGTATTCAGAAAATAAAAAATTCATCTTGACTTTTTTTCTTCCCATTGTCTCCTGTAAGGGATTATGATAGGGTGATTGGTACAAACGAGCCTATCCGGTCCGTTTGATACTAATTTAAAGAGGAGGAAGAGAAAAATGAAAAAGGTAATACTATCTTGTTTGACAGTTATGTTTGTCTTACTGATGCAGACAAAAACGGTTGAGGCAGCTCCACCCGGTTCAGGTTGGACTCAAGTGTTTGGTGACGAATTTAATGACTACACCGTTGACACAAATAAATGGCGCGTATCTGACAATCTTGACTACGATAAAGACGGCAATAAATGTTGGTTTTATCCAAGTAATGTAAAAGAAGATGGCAACTCCCTTGTTATTGAAAATCATTGGTATGCAAGTCCAGGTGCACATGGTGAAGTTTACTCCGGTGGCTGGATTACATCCAAGAAGGAATTTAACAAAGGTTATTTTGAAGCACGTATTCGTTTAGATTGGGCAGACCAGCACTTCTGGCCAACTTTCTGGATGTGGAAATGGCAACCTACATCCCCTAATGAATTTGACATTATGGAGTATACCCATTGGCACACCCATCCAAGTCAATCCCATCACTATCCTAACAAAACTGGTAAAACCTCACAAGCTTCTAATACCCCTGTTAGTGAGTGGCATGTTTGGGGATTACTTTGGACGGATACAGAAGTCTCCTTCTATATTGACGGTGTTAAACAGTTTAGCTCCGAAAGACCAGATGTAGCACAGACCGATTGGCTCCCTATGATTTTTAGCTGTTCACCTAATCGAGATAATCAACCTGCACGTACAGGTAAATACCCAAGATTGTTTGTTGATTGGGTACGTGTATGGCAGGGGGGAAGTGCTCCTCCAGTCACTACAGCACCTATTGGAAAAACCATCGCCCTTATTGCACAAGGTCCTAACAAGTATATCAGTGCCAGTCAGAGTCTAGATAGTGCCAATTGGCCAGTGGTCGCTAACAAGTCAAGCGTTGGTAATGCAGAAAAATTCAAGGTAGTGGATGCAGGTAATGGTTATATTGCCTTACAAAATGTTGCTAATGGGAAGTATGTGTGTTCTGACGAACATCTAGATGCTACTAATTGGCGTTTATATGCTAATCGCAGCACCATTGGTGATTGGGAAAAATTCACATGGCATCCTGTGAGCGGTGGTGTTGCATTAAGAGCCAAAGGTAATGGAAAATATATTTGTTCGGATCGTTATCTTAACGCTACCAATTGGCCTTTAGCAGCTAATCGTAATACCATTGGCGCTTGGGAAAAGTTTAGCTGGGAAATAAAGTAGTTATCGTTCATAGCATAATAGCATAAACGCGTCATGGGTGCTTAAGATGTGAAGCATGTAACCCATGGCCTGTCACATGATAAAAACCAAGGGTATAACCTTGGTTTTTATCATGTAAATAAAAAATAAAGAAAAGCTATTGAAGTGATAATGTCAGTTTAGGTTTTCCATTTGCAGCTTCTGAAGCGTTGAACCATGCATCATTGGAACCATTGTTACCTTTTATAATCAATGTATAAGTACCGTTACCGGTAATATGCTTACCTAGATCAAGTGATACCGATTGACCCACTGCAATTGGGCTATCATAAGAAGCTAACAGTGCACCCGTTGTTGGCGCATTACCACTGTTTATTGAAGCTTCAGTCCAGTTGGAAGAGGACCCTGCATATACCCTTAATTTTGGCGTACCACCATCACTTGTACAAGTAAGGGTAAGGGTATTGGCATCAACGGTTTTAGTGACACCCGTTACATTAAATTTGAGATATACGGTACGTTGTGAAGATGACTGTTGTACTTTCAGCACATTCACGTTATGGGTGGTTGTGTTTTCAATATAAACATCCTCAGTAGGTGTAAAGTCCAGTATATCAGGTGTTGGTCCGGCTTCTTTTAAGGTGACCAGTGCCACCCAATCGTATGACGTATTGTTAGGTGGGTAACCGATGGCTTTATTACCAAAGCCAGTAATGGTCGTTACCGTACCATTTTGCAGGTTGCCACCTTGGCGAGGATTATACCATTTAACGTCATAAGTGCCATTGTAAGATTCTAAGTTTAAGTTGGTTGTGCCACCACTTGGAAGATAGATGGCATATACTTTACCAGGTTTGGCAAAGCAGTAGTCCGATCCATGGGATGTAAGACCGTCATTATGGGACATCTCTGTAAAAGGAAGATGCTTCTGGAAGAATTCAAGGGCATAACGGGTTAAGTCCCACATATGATCACGGCTTCTCCAGTCTTGACAGTCCAGGTCATCATGATCATAATGATAGCCAAAGTACCATTCACAGCCTGCACCACCAGCCATGAGGGTTCCCCATAAAGCTTTTTTACGGATGTCGTCATGCCAGTAATCATCTTTATCTGGTTTAACACCTACGTTAGCAGGACCTTGTTCATCAAGGTTAACAACCCAAGGTCGTCCTGCATTGGCTGACTTATCCAACCACTTGATAACGGTAGCGTGTGTATCGTTCACACTACCCATTTGTAGGGATGGACCATCAAGGTATTGGTAGCCTAGAAGAGGCGTAAACACTTTGTCCTTTTGGCCAGGATAAGTATGTACTACAACCATATGTTTATAGGGGTCATGTTCTTTGAAGTATTTAGAAAATGCTTTTAGTTCAGCATCGGTATTGGTGTTTTCTTCTCCAAGATTCCATACAAGCCCTAGATGGTGACTAAAGCGCGCAATCAATTCTCGATAGTACAGCTTACGTTGTGTACCTAACGCACCACCGTTTAGTAGTTGGTCATTTTCTGTTTCCTGGGTAATCACGTGCATTAACAGCCCCAGCTTATCCATATGGGAAAACACGATTTCCCATTGATCCAGCTTGCTGCAGTCAAAACGATTGTATGCATTACTGCTTGTCCAAGGCCATACATCTTTACCATCGCCATTAACGTTCATTGTTAGGAAGTAAACCGAATTCATGCCTTTACCAGCAAGATAATTCAATGCACCTATGATATTTTTGCCCTTTGTACCCTTCCATGTTGGATCACCATTTTTCCAATCATTGGCATGGGGATTATAGTGATGCTTATTGGTTGGCGTTTGGTCAAAGTCTTTAAAAGCAAGGAAGTTCTCAGGACTATCCGCGCCGCCTTTGATATAGTACTTGCCCGTACCTTCAAATTGCAGATAGTTTTCCCCAACATAATTTAGTCGGCCTTTAGCTCTAAAATCACTACCGCTCTTATCTGTTTGCGTAATGTTAAAGCTGCCTGTTTCCCCATCAAATGAGACAGGCTGACCTGCATTAACGTCGTCATTAATGGCTATATTATTACCCTTCCTAAAGGACACCTTATAGGTCCAAGTTCCTGTTTTATTTGGTGTAAACTTGACACGCCATTTATTACCGCTGTCAGCACTGGTATTTGAAGCATTACCATCAGCAGCATAATAACCTGGTACCACATAGGATGTATTGCCATTGGTGAAAGTTACGTTTAATCTATAATTAAGAAATGGGTTATCCGATGCCTGTTCATTGGTGTTCGGTCCATCAAATGTAATGGTCACCGTATGCCATACTTTTAACTCACCGTCAATAACACCTGTGGCAGCATAAACCTTCCCGACTATCATATGGGCAAAAATCAACACAAGACATAGTAATAGCGCAATTCTTTTATTGACCCTGCACGTCTTTCTAATCTGTGGAACATGGTTTTTTTGACTCTGGTTTTTCATACTTCAATTCCTCCTTTGATCTGTTAATGGTACAAACTTATTGACAAATTTGTCGACAATTAACAATATATGGCCATGGATAAAGTATAGCACGATAATACTAAAAAGAAAATACTTTTTTGCAATTAAAATAAATTAGTATATTTTGCATAAAAAACATAAATAAACTAAATTATATAAAATAAACAGATTAAAAACTTATTTTTCAATCATAGGATATCTGATATCAATGATTCCAATAAGCCTGAAGCATTGCTTTTTATAACAAAATATATTATGGTAGATGTATATAATCTTGACATCATGTTATAAGACTTAAAAGATGCATTCATCAACATATACGAAGGAGGTTGATTAAATGAGTCAAACAAGGAAGCTGTTAGAGAAAGAGATAGAAGACTTTACTTGGATTGCAACAAATGCTTATTGTGGTTTTGGGGATTTAGATAAGCTTCGTCATTCCTATCAAGAATTTTTTACTTATCTCAATCAACTTGAAGGGGACAGTATATTTGGATTATTTAGGGACGAAAAGCTTCTGGGTGGTATGCGTCTAACAGATTTTAACATGAAGCTTTTATCCACAAAAGCAAAAGTAGGAGGTATAGGCTGTGTAGCAGTGGATTTGGTACATAAGAAAGAAAAGGTTGCAAAGGAATTAATTGAATTTGCTTGCACATATTTTAAAGAGAAGGGCATGAGTATGGTCACGTTGTACCCTTTTAGAGCAGATTTTTACAAGAACATGGGTTTTGGATACGGTGTGGCGTTAAGACAATATAAGATTGAGCCATCCTATTTTCCAAAGGGGACAACCAAAGAACACCTTGGGTGGTTGAAGGAAGAAGAAAAAGATGCAGTGGTGGCATGTTATCATCGCTTCGCTGATAAACACCATGGAATGATGGATAAGACGGAAGCATGTATAAAAAGGTTATTTCGAAAGGATACAAGAATCATATGCTACAAAAAAGGTGATGCTATTTTAGGCTATATGAGCTTTTCATATAAGAAAAAACACCTTCTTAGGAACGATTTAATTGTCCATGAGCTGATTTATGACAATCACCATGTGCTTTTAGAGTTTTGTACATTCTTACATGCACAGGCTGATCAATTCGACAGAATTATCATGAATACCCCGGATGAATATTTCCATTACCTCATCAGCAATCCTAATAATGGCCAGTATCAAGCTTTTGATTCTGTAAAAAATGAATACAACGTAACGGCTATAGGGCTTATGTACCGCGTTCTTGATATGAAAAAGTTATTTAAGGTTTTAAGCAGTCATAACTTTAATCATCAACATTGTACACTTAAGATCACCATTAAAGATGACTTTTTCAAAGCCAATGATGGAAGTACCATCATTGATTTTAAAGATGGCAGAGCATCTATTTCCAATGACAAAGATGCGGATGTGGTCATAGAACTGAATAATTCAGATTTCTCATCCATGATCATGGGAGCAGTAACATTCAGAACACTTATCCAGTATGGACTTGCTAAGATAAGCCATGAAAGCTATATAGAAAAAGTAAATAAGATATTCTTAACAGAGCAGAAACCCCAATGTAAAACAGAGTTCTGATGCATAGGAACATGTGAAGCTGGCAAAACGTAAAATATTCACATCAAATGTAAATGATTCATATATCCAAGCATCCCTTAGTTAGGTATACTTAACAGTAGATGATTTTATCATCACAGATAAGAAGGAGGCTACTATGATTGAGAATCCAATACTACCAGGATTTAATCCTGATCCATCCATTCTAAGGGTAGGAGAAGATTATTATATTGCAACATCCACGTTTGAATGGTTCCCCGGTATTGCTATCTACCATTCAAAAGATTTAAAACACTGGCAGCTTATTAATCATGCTTTAACAAGGAAAGAGCAAGTCGATTTAAAAGGTTTAGCACCAGCACTAGGCGTGTGGGCACCAGCTCTTTCCTATCATGCACCTTCCAAAAGGTTCTATATGTGCTATTCTGTCATTCACAGTGTGGTGGATAATTTCTTTGATTTGGACAACTACATGGTGACAACAGAAGACATACGTGGTGAATGGTCGGATGCCATCTATTTGAATAGCAGTGGCTTTGACCCATCCATTTTCCACGATGATGATGGCAGAAGCTGGGTCATTAATCTTGAGTGGGATTTTCGTCAAGGCTATGAACATCCAGGATGTATTGTACTTGAAGAATTCGACCTGACCCATAACGTCCTTATGGGAAATCCTGTGGAAATATCTAGGGGTGGTACAGATAGAGGGTGTCTTGAGGGACCCTTTATATATAAACGAAAAGGATGGTATTATTTAATTACCGCAGAAGGCGGAACAGGTTACGGACATGGTGTGGTGGTTCAAAGGTCAAGGCAGATACAAGGACCATACGACATCCATGAGAAAAAACCTGTGATTACATCTCAGCCAAATGATTTTAATGAGCGGGGAATTGGTGAATCCATGAAATTGCACTGGTATAATCCAGATAGTTACCTGCAACGGTCAGGGCATGGATACATTGTGGAAACCCCTGGAGGCGAAGTGTATATGAGTCATTTATGTTCAAGACCCATTATGCCTCAACAACGCTCTATACTTGGGCGTGAGACAGCGATTCAACGTTGCTGTTGGACAGATGATGATTGGATTAAGCTTGATGGTGAAGATAATCTTGCAGGCAGGTATGTGAAAGAGCCTGATCTGGAAGAGGTGTTTGTTGAACCCTTGCCAGAAAAAGACAATTTTGATGGAACAAGTTTAACATTAGACTATTATACCCTTAGAGAACCTGTAGAACCTCATTGGTTGAAGCTGGAGGATGGGCAGCTTAAGTTAAGAGGAAGAGAGTCTTTACTATCAAGGTATCAGCAAAGTTTTATCGGTAAGAAATTGACAACTTTTAAATCTATGACAGAAACATGCCTGCATTTTACACCAGAGAATTTCATGGAAATGGCAGGGCTGTGCTGTTACTATAACCATACACATTTTTATTATCTAAGGTATTATTACAGTGAGTCATTTGCCAGTCCTTGCCTGGGTATTATGCTGGCAGATAAAGGAAAAAAAGTGGAATTATTAGAACATCGTATGGCTATCGGTCAAGTAGATAAGGTTTATCTTAAAGCAGAAATAGATAGAGACCAGTTACAATTTTCTTACGCAACCTCAGAAAACAACTGGAAAAAGATTGGTCCTATACTAGATGCTTCGATTTTATCCGACGAGTACGCTCATGGCTTTACAGGTGCTTTTGTTGGGTTGAGCGCACAAGACCAGTATAAGAAAAACAAGTGGGCTGCTTTTGATTATTTTGACCATAGAGCAGGAGGCATATAATGAAGTTTACAGATGGTTATTGGACCCAAAAAGAGCGTTACAACCTATCAAAACCCGTTGAGGTGGTTCATCATACATGGGATGGGTTAGCATTAGTTGTTTATGTATCCCATAAGTTCATTCAATCTAAGGGGGATTTTTTGAATCAAGCCGTAACAACAGTAACCATTTCACCCATTAGAAAGAATGTCATACGGGTAAAAAACGAGCATTTTAGAGGTAAATATCCTGTGGGTCCTGAATTTGCTCTGAACCAAGAAAATGCCATGGATACGCTTACTTTTATGGAAGATGAGGATACCCTTACCCTAATCAATGATCATGTAAAAGTGGTGGTCAATAGAAAACCCTATCACTTGACATATTACTATAAAGAAGACTATATGACCCAAACTTACCCAAACAGTTGTGCGTACATAAAGGATTTAGAAACATCACATAAACAACCCTATTATCGTGAACAGTTAGGATTGAGTGTTGGGGAATCTGTCTATGGTCTTGGTGAGCGTTTTACACCTTTCGTTAAAAATGGACAGGTTGTTGATATGTGGAACGAAGATGGTGGGACGGGGTCAGAAATAGCCTATAAAAATGTGCCTTTTTATATCACATCAAAGGGTTACGGTGTGTTTGTCAATCATTCTGAAAAAGTGTCTTATGAGATTGGATCAGAGCTTGTCAATAGGGTACAGTTCAGTGTAGAAGGTGAAACGTTAGATTATTGTATCATTGGTGGAGAAGGCATGAAGGGTGTTATGGACAACTATACCGCATTAACAGGACGACCTGCCCTTCCGCCAAAATGGAGTTATGGGTTATGGTTAACCACCTCTTTTATTACGGATTATGATGAAGCCACCATTAACCATTTTATTGATGGTATGGAAGAAAGACATATTCCTTTACAAACATTCCATTTCGATTGCTTTTGGATGAAAGGTTACCATTGGTGTGATTTTGAATGGGATAAGTCATGTTTTCCAGATCCCGAAGGTATGCTTAAACGCTTAAAAGCCAAAGGGCTGAAGATCTGTGTATGGATTAACCCTTATATAGCAGGCATGTCACCATTGTTCAAAGAAGGTATGGATAAAGGGTATTTGTTAAAGAACAAGGAAGGGGATGTATGGCAGACGGACTTGTGGCAAGCAGGTATGGGCATTGTTGATTTTACTAATCCAGAGGCTTGTTCTTGGTACACCTCTCAATTACAGCGATTGATTGATATGGGTGTAGACAGTTTTAAGACGGATTTTGGAGAGCGTATACCTACGGATGTTGTCTACTTTGACGGCTCTGAACCTGTTAAAATGCACAATTACTATACCTATCTCTACAATAAGGAAGTCTTTGATTTATTGGTTAGAAACTTTGGGGAAGGAGAAGCCGTTGTCTTTGCTAGGTCTGCAACGGCAGGCTGTCAGCAATTCCCTGTACACTGGGGCGGTGACTGTAGTTCCAATTATGGCTCCATGGCTGAAACGTTACGAGGAGGCTTATCCCTAGCCCTCAGTGGATTTGCTTTCTGGAGTCATGATATAAGCGGTTTTGAGAAATCAGGAACACCGGATTTATACAAGCGTTGGGTTGCTTTTGGTCTATTATCCTCTCACAGCAGATTACATGGTGCAAGCTCCTATCGGGTACCTTGGTTATTTGATGAAGAGGCAGTGGATGTACTCCGGTTCTTTGTCCAGTTAAAAGAACGGTTAATGCCGTACTTAATGGGGGTAGCAGAAGAAGCCAAAACCAAAGGTTTACCCATGATGCGCCCAATGGTCATGGAATTTCCTGAGGATAGAAATTGTCATACCTTAGATCAGCAATATATGTTAGGGGACCAGTTGCTCGTTGCACCTATTTTTAACGATAAACATACGGCTAGTTATTATCTGCCTAAAGGGGAGTGGGAGCACCTACTGGATCATCGTGTGCTGGTAGGCGGTCAGTGGTATGAAGAAACATATGACTACATGAGTTTACCTCTCTTTGTAAGAAAAGGTCATCTTCATCTTGTTCTCGAAGATGCATAGAAGGGAAAGAAACGTTATCATAGGGACAATTTAGCAAAGCCTATGGTAAAGCTAATATACGATTTCTATAAAGCCATTATAGAGCTATACATAGAAGAATGTGAAAAATATGATGTAGACTACACTATAAATGATTAAGCAACAGATAAATGAACCCCGACTGCAATAATGTAGTCGGGGTCACTTATAGGGCATGTATACAACATGGAGTCAAGTGATGCTTAATAATTCTGGACCATCTCCATAGCAATTTGCTCCCACCTTATAATATTTTGGGGGTTATGGGAAGTGGTACTAATATCTTTTAGAACAATATCCATATGACAGCCATTTCGTTTACCTGCATTAAGAATACGTTTTAATTCTTTTCTGAGTCCATCTTCATTTAAAATAGGTACAGCAACAGATGAAGGATTTGGCTTGGATGACAAGACATATTGACTGCCTATGGCTTCAGCAGCGATATCCACGTCAGCCCAAGGGGTAATGGATATTTTTCTTAAGTTGTGTATTTTCTCCACCACATCAATCATTTTGTCTAAGGGTTCACAACAACCATAATAAACAAGACCGCATTGCCCAACGGTTTCCTGCATATAGGATATATCAAATTCATCCCGCATGACACCTGAGACGGAAGCAAGGATCTGGGCGGCACCTCGACCCCAGATATTTTTACGGGTCACATTTCCTTCTTCTTCATGAGGCTTAAGGGTGCTATTCACAATGGGTGTACAATGTAAACTCAAAGGGTCTGTATCGAACAGTCCCAGTTCTTCGTAGCGTTCAAGTTTATGCCGTGCAATATCGGTTAATTTCCTTAATATTTTGTGGCTATGCTCCGGCCTGTCAAGGAGGTCCATGAGTAATGGCGTCACACCTCGATACCTTGAAATATCATCCCATGTCACCACACTCATGTGGTCACGACCTTTGATTTTAATAGGGATTATATCCCCTAAAACGTCACCTACTAATTGATAACGACGCATGGTTTCTTGTTGATTATAAGTAATCTCTGGTAATGTAATATTTTCCACATCTTCATCCGTTGCTAATTGATCATGGTATTCGTGGGACACGATATGATTGCCTTGTTCCGTTTCAATAATATCTTCTTGAACACGAATGCCAAAATCACCTTCAACAATAATTTTATGTATAGGTAGGTAGGGTTTCAGCACCATATCACCGGGAAAATATTTGTATTGAAAAATCTTTTTTCTTAGATAATCTTCGCAGGCTCGTAAAACGGGATCTTCACAAACTAAGGTCAGTTCATGGTTCATGTTCATTTCTACCCATGGAATTTCATCAAGTAATACCACAGGTCGTATAGCATTGAGATCATTGACAGACTGGTGAAGTTTGAGCTTTTCTTGATGACGATCTTCTTGTGCATAGGCGTAATACGTTTTTGCCAGTTCTCTTAAGGTTCTGATGGATTGATTCATAGTTTTACCCCCATATATTGAATAATACATTTAGTATATCAACTTTTATAATGCTTTACTAACATGAGGTTGCGCAAAATTTGTACCAAATTGCGCTCAACCATGAATTATCTTGCTCAAAATGAGAAAATATTGTATGGTATTGTTAGGAGGTGGTAACGTGATTTATAATGATTTTAAGACACCATCAACTTTTGCGCAAAAAAATCTATATTTTTCAGATGGTATGGGCATTATATCAAACGCTGATTTTAGAATTGAACGCCAGAGTTTTAGGAATTGCTTGTTCATGTACGTGACGAAAGGGACATTGTATGTGGAGCAAAATGGTTTGCACAAGCTTGGCCCCGAAGAGATGGTTGTGATGCGATTAAGTGAACCCCATAAATATTATTCCAGTAAACAAGATGTTGCCACCATATTATGGATGCATTTTGGTTATAAAGGACCGATTGATCTCCTTAACTATATAGAAGATGAAATGGGTTTACCCTATATTGTCACAAGTTCAGATGCCAAGAAATTCATAGAAACATGCCTTGATGCATCAGAGCACAATAAGCCAAATAGAGAATATATCTATTCGGAGATGGTGTATAAAACACTCTTGTTATTAAGCCAAATGGTGAACATCAATAAAGTGAATAAAGACCAGTCCTCAAAATCAAATTTCATGAAGCTGGTGAATGACTACATTAATCAACATTTAACAGAAAAACCCCGCTTGGATACGTTTGCAAAAACATGTGGTATCAGCAAGTATCACTTTATTAAATTGTTTAATAAATACTTCCATTGTACACCGATTACTTACTATTATAAAATGAAGGTGGAAAACTCCAAGAGTCGTTTAAGCTATACGGGAGACCCCATTGGTCTCATCGCTTATAATCTGGGTTTTGACAGTCAGAGTCATTTTTCAAGAGTGTTCAAACGGTTTGTGGGGATGAGTCCAAGTAAATATCGTCAACAGCATTAAAAGCTATGCCTTTGGGTATGGCTTTTTTTAATTCATTATATTATTGTATATCACCAAAATTAATGGATATTTACATACGTTATTGACGAATGTTAATATGATATTGTTTTAAGTAAATGGGCTTGCTGTAGCGTATTTTCATGATACAGCCCACTAAATTCAAGGAGGTTAAAATGAAAAAGAAGAATATTTTATATATTTTTGCAGACCAATGGAGGAAAAAGGGCATGGGCTTTGAAGGTGAACCTGTAGCAACACCTGCTATGGATAAATTTGCCAGTGAGAGCATGGTATTTGATCATGCGATCAGTACATATCCCTTATGTTCACCCCATCGTGGTGCACTGATGACAGGTAAATACCCATACAGTTTGGGCCTTTGGACCAATTGCAAGATTGGTCTTGATGAAGTGGTTATGCTGAAACCACAAGAAGTTTCCATTGCGAATGTATTAAAAAAAGAAGGTTATGCCACAGCCTATATTGGCAAGTGGCATTTAGATGGCAGTGAGAAAAATTTTCAGGATACCCCTGAATCCGGTGCTGATAACTGGGATGCTTATACACCAAAAGGGGAAAGGCGACAAGGCTTTGACTATTGGTGCTCTTATGGTGCTATGAATGCTCACCTTGACCCTCACTATTGGCAAGATAACAACAAAAAGGTTAAACCCAAAATCTGGTCCCCCGAATTTGAAACCAATCTAGCACTTGATTACTTGGAAAATCGTGACCAAGACAAACCCTTTTGTATGTTTATCTCTTGGAATCCGCCCCATCCCCCTCTAGATAAGGTGCCAGATAAGTATTTGAAAACAATCCATCAACATCAACTCATGGCTAATGTACCCGATACATTGAAAAATGACCCAGCCTATATAAAACGTGTAGAACAATACTATGGGGCTATCGCAGGACTTGATCATAACTTTGGGAGAATCATGGCTTATTTAAAAGAACATAATTTGGTGGAGAATACCATTGTTGTGTTATCGGCAGACCATGGCGAAATGCTCGGTGCTCATGGAAGAACGGGCAAAAACATATGGTATGAAGAATCCATTAATATTCCATTTATTATACGTGGTGGAGGCATAAAAGCTGGACGTACAGATGTGTTATTCTCCAGCATTGACCACATGCCCACACTGCTTGATTTACTTGGTATTGACATACCTTCAACTGTTCATGGGCGCAGCTTTAAGCATGTCCTCATGCACCCATCTAATAGAGCTGACAAGCAACAGGATACAGTAGAGGATGAACCAAAAAGTATCTTCTTATCCATGATTCCAGGACTGCCAGAGCTTGTAGAACCTTACCGAGAACGTGGATTAAACAACAAAGCTTTTGGATGGAGAGGACTCAGAACGAAAACACACACCTATGTGGTGGATAATGGGTGCCATCCTGAGGATAAGCAGGTACGTTACATTTATCATCTGAAAGATGACCCCCTTCAATTGAATCCTGAAATGGTAAGTCAGGATGATTCACGCTGTATGGCTTATGATCATGTACTCAGAGGCTATTTAGCTAAAATAAAAGATCCATTTTTATTAAACCGATAATACAGGAGCAGCTATGATAAAAGAGATTAAGATTAAAAAGGGGATACTCGTCTACATTCATGGAGGGGATTACATGAAGCTGATTACCCTTTGAATGGAATATATATAAGCTTTCAAATAGGAGGAATACCATGTCAGATACACCATTTAAGGATGTACCTTATGACTGTATAACATTTGATGAACCATTTGTACCCAAAAACATCACAGCAGAGTATGGTACCCTATCCATTACCAACAGGCATTATCTTACCAACTATGCCCTGCAATGGGATTATACCAAGGACGATACACTCATCATTTATCAAAAGATGATCTATAAAGAACCAGAAGTGATGGCGACTTATGTTGTGGGTGGTAAAGTCTGTTCTGTCATGGGGAAACCTTTAGGCTTTCAGTGCTATCTCTATAGTGAAGCACCATCGGAAACGGTGCTTACTTTTGAATTTGGTGAGAATGATGTGGAAGGATTGCCAAAAGTCCACTGTACATTTGATTTTTTACTGAATCATGAAGGGTGGCAGGAAATTAAATTACCCTTTAACCGAGGTATCATGGAAGGGCATATAGGGAAAGACTTATCCTGGTTAAAGATTCAAGCAGCGGCTAAAACCTCTGGAACTGTATACCTTGCAAACATTGCCTGTATGAAGCCCATTGAACCCAATAACATTGGAGCTTCGAAGCAAATGCCCAATATTCCCATGCATCCTAGGCGCCGTTGCCACGGAGATTGGTACCGAAATGACCACCTACTGAACAGACCTCTTTTTCCAAAACCCCCTAAAGTGACGTGTCATGAAAAAGAAGGCTTCAAACATATCACACATGGCTATAAAACCCTATCAAAGGAAATGGATTGTCGGCACTATCCTTGGGAGAATGGTGATGAGGACCTAATCATCAAACAGTATGCATCATATGATCTAACCGATGAACAAGGCATCATAACAGGCAGGTACATAGATATGCCAGAGTCCTACCGATTTAACTCACTCATGGGTATCATCGGGTTAAAATACAATGAAACCCATCAGCCTATATACAAGCAGATGTTCATGATGATGCTGCGCCATGCATGGGATCAGAACTACCGTCTAAGGTGGTATAATAATCGAGGGTTTGCAACAGGCCTGCTGTATATGAAAGATGTGTTAATAGAAGAAAACCTGCGTGATAAAGCCATACAACATCTGAGGGAGCAATTTGATATGCATCGCATCTATGATAGCACAGGGGCTAATGGCAGGGTCAGGGCCAAAGGAGAGAATACAGATGATACGTTTTTTTCCTTGCCAAGTATGCTGGTAAGTGTTCTACTGATGGACGATACACCTGAGAAAGTACAGGAAATGCGCGCTTTGATAAAGCACATAGAAGAAAAGAATCTAGGCTATGGACCTGGATTAACCAGCAGTTATAAACCCGATGGTACATCTTTTCATCATGGTACCTTTATCTATCAGTATCATGATGTGGCCAATTTCACTCTGGCAAGGTTATTTCGCATGGTCCATGGAACAGCCTTTGATTTTGCCCCTTCGGCTTACCAGCGTTTTCGTTATATCCTAGAAACAGAGTACTTTATTCGAAACGGTTTGTATGAACCGTTTACCACCAGTCATTACGCCTTTAACCATAAGCGGTCAACAGGTTTATGGCATTTTGCCAACTTTGGTTCCATTGACGGTGAAGAACAAACTGCTGCTATGTATATGTACCTTACTAAAAGTAGTCAAGTACATCAAGAGGATTCCTATTATCAAGCCTTTGAAGCAAAAGGCATTCAACCATGGATAGCACCTGAGGGACACAAAACATTAACTTATTCAGCCGCTGCCTTTCATCGAAGAGATCAATGGGCTGTAGGTGTGAAAGGTCACAGTCGTTATGTGTATCCAATGGAGGTTTGGTTTGGTAAGCGTTATGTGGCTTATAGTATGTTCCGTTCTTATGGGTTTATGGAGATTTTGTACCCTGCATCGGAAGCAACGGGAGGGCTTAACAACGGTCTAGCTATTGATCAAGGATTTGACTGGCGACGATGGCCCGGTACCACGTCCATGTACATGCCTCTTGATAAAATCAAGTCCATACCACTGAATTTGGATGATGAATGGGCGGAAATGCTTCTATCGGATCAGCATTTTGTAGGTGGTTTGGATACCAGTGATGGAAATGGTGTCTTTGCACTAAAACTAAGAGGTCATGATAAATACAATATGGCATCTTTTTATGCCACCAAAACATACTTTTATGCAGACGATTATGTGTTGTGTTTAGGTTCGGATATTCATAGTGGTCTTTCGGAATATCCTGTGGAAACAACACTTTTTCAAAATCATTTGGAACACCAGCAAGACAAACTATACATCAATGATACCCAAGGGCATGATGACTTTGGGTTCACCTATCAATTGGATGAGAATCAGGTCAATTGGCTAATAGATAATCGGGGCAACGGTTATTATGTTTTTGGTCATCAAAAGCTATGGGTTGCCAAGGAGCATTGTGTATCAAGAGACAGCGCTGATTGTATTACAACAGAGGGAGACCGTGCTATGGCATGGCTTGATCACGGTCATGCACCCGATTATGCGGCTTATGCTTATATCCTGAAAGTGGGTACAACCCTTGAATCCATGATGACTTTTGTGGATGCAATGGGTTCAGATGATCCCCCTTTTCAAATGCTACAACAAAATAAACAAGCCCATATTGTAGGCATAAGGCCCACTGAAACCATTGCCTATGTCTTATTTGAGAAAAATTATACCTTAGAGCAGCATTGGGGTACATGGTCAAGTCCCATACTGGCTGTTACCATGCCAGCCATCCTAACAGTGAAGGCATTGGATGATACGTTAATCTTGTCCATCTGTGACCCTGATTTAAGATTTTATGAGGGGATCTGTGAGGATTACAATCTGGATTATACCAGAACTGAAAAGTCCATCTACGGACGATACTGGTACGGTTCAGAAAGCAAGGCATCTGTGGTAAGAGTAAAACTAAAAGGATGCTGGTATCTAGATCGTATTCAACAGGGAAATGGACACCTTATTAGCCAGACGGGTTCCTGTACAATTGTTGAATGCATGTGTAAGGACGGATTAACCAATGAATTGATGTTGTCAAAACATAGGTGTACGTCTGAAAAATATTGAATATAATAATTGTCAATACCCTCAGACATGTTGAAGATTACAGGGTTTACAATAATTGCATACATCAAAAAATGAATGTATATTTACAGTACGAATGGATGGTTATATGATACATATATAGTATTCACGCATGCATTGGATACACGTTCATAGGACATAACCATGTATAATATTAGCGGGAGGAGCTTAATATGAAGAAAATAGTAGCATTAACCATTGTATGGGTATTGACTGTCAGTGTATTTGCTGGCTGTGGTTCTAAAAAAACAGTGGATAGCAAAGAAGGAGCAGATACACCAAGTACGTCCCATAATAATAAGGATAAGGAACAAGGGGATGAGGTTGAGCCTTTAGACTTTGCCGTTGTTTTATTAGATGCAGATTTAAGCCCTAATGAGATACAAATCTATCAAGAATTAGAAGAAAAAACAGGTGTAAAGATTAATTGGCAGACGGTGCCTGATGCAGGATGGGAAGAAAAGAGATCCCTGTTATTTGCAAGCAACAATTTACCGGATGCTTTTTTCGGTAACTTTATTCTAACGGATAATGATGTGCTAAAATATGGCACACAAGGTATGTTGATTCCCTTAGAAGACTATATTACCCCAGAGATTATGCCTAATTTATCCAGTACCTTTGAGAAGTATCCAGAACTCAAAAAATCCGTTACAGCCCCTGACGGCCACATTTATGGTCTGCCATCCTTTGATAACGGTTCGGTGACCACCACCACCAATGTCCACTACATCAATAAAGACTGGCTAGAAGCGGTTAACATGGAAGTGCCTACAACCACAGAAGCCTTCTATCAAGTGCTGAAAGCCTTCAAAGAAAATGATGTGAACGGAAATGGTGACCCTGACGATGAAATTCCCTATTCCTTTCAAAAATCAACCAATTATATATCCGATTTATTCGGTGCATTTGGTATCATTGATGATTATAAAACCCATATTGATGTCCAGAATGGCAAAGTCATCTTCACAGCTGCCGACCCAGCCTATAAAGAAGCCATTATGTTCTTCAACAGATTATTCAAAGAAGGTCTAATCGACCAAGAAGCTTTCACCCATGATTCAAAAGCATTCAAAGCCAAGCTTAAATCGGAAGAGCGGATCGTAGGCTCCTTCCAGTCATGGCGCAGTACAGGTTGGGCTATTGAAGAAGGTGACGACACCTATGTACCCGTGCCACCACTCGTAGGACCCAAAGGCCATCAACTGTATCCCGAAAGAATAAACGGTGTAAAAAGTAAGGGCGCTTTTGCCGTATCCTATGAAGCCAAAAACCCAGAGTACATCATGGCATGGGTCGATCATATCTACGAACCCTTCTTTGGTTTACAGATATCCTATGCCTTAAAAGATGGTGTACATATTGAAGATAAAGATGGTGATGGCAAATACGAGACCTTAGTGGAAGCCACAACAGATAACCGCACAGGCGTCATCCCACAAGGTAAAGTCCGAATCGATAACGTCACACCAGAAGCATCCGCCATGTTAGCCGAAAAGCCCAAACATCTCGCCGAAAAACACATGCTGGATGCCTATTACAATCAACACTATCGCGGGGAGTATTATCCAAAAGTATTCTTCACCCTAAAAGAAGTCGAGAGACTATCCATCCTTCGAACAGACATCGTGGACTATAGCAACGAAATGTATGCAAGGTGGATGCAAGTAGGCGGTATAGAAGATGACTGGGACAGCTATTTGGACCGTCTAAACCAAATGGGACTAAAAGAACTCATTCAAATTCATCAAGATGCCCTCGACCGTTTCAACAACTAAAAGCACTGTATCAACTAAAATAGTCCCATATCATAGTTAAGAGACAATCATTAAACATGATAAACCAAAAAAAGGTTATCTGAAATAACGCATTTCAGATAACCTTTTTAGCCTTATAACATATCAAAGGGCATTATTCATTACACAACGTACATATCCTCCAGTTAAATGCCATTAATTAAAGCTAATTACAATACTAAACTAAAAAAGAATATAGTATGTTAATATACAGTTCTCAACATTCTAGCAGGGTCAAGGCTATATCATCCATCTTTATACCCCACAACCCCAGCGGAAATGGTATAGGGTAATATGGAGCACGAGCCACGGACGGCGAGTTCAGCAGCTTAAACACGGACGTTTAACCTGCTGACGTAATATTACCCTATACCATTGGAGCGGAAACACCACAATAACTCAACCTCCACAATAACTTAAACATTACAAATCCTTAAACGCCAAAATAACCCAAACTTTCCAAAACCACAACCCTAAACAAATACCAACAACCCTAGCTACCCTACATTCAACGACCGATACTGCCCCGGCGTAATACCATAATACTGCTTAAACCGACGAATAAAACTGGACACATTATCATACCCAATTTTACTACAAATCTGATTCACAGGTAATTGACTCGTCATTAACAACTCACTGGCAGCAGTCATCCTCAGCTCCGTCACCACTTCAAAAATATTATTATGGGTATTTTCTTTATAAAAAGAACTTAAATTAGGCGGCAGGGTATTATAATGATCCGCCATGGTTTGAAGCGAAAAATTAGCATCCATATAATTATCCTGTATGTAGGTGTTCATATTGGCAATGAGGATTTTATTATCATTATCGTAGGATTTACTTAAGGATTTACACACATCATAACTGATCAACTTCACAATTTCTATAATCTTATCAATGGACTCATACTTGGTAATGGAAAAGATATCCGGATATTTCGAAAAAATATCCTGATGTTCTTGCCCTAACTCCTCATAACTGTTCACAACGGTATGAATGATTTCATAGCAAATGGTACGGGCTATAAAAATAGGTATGGTATTGGAAGCAAATTGGCTCACAATGTTATTTAAAATGGTATCAATATCCTGTACATTCCCTTTTTTAATGGACAATCGAAAAAGTTTAAGGTCAGCAAGTGGGTAGTTGGTAACCTTCTTCATATTGCCCACAATCTCATCATAGAGAATCATGGAGCCGTTACCAACCATTAAACGATAATCAATGGCTGTTGACGCTGCCATATAAGATTTTGGCAAATCATCCAAAGACGTGAAGCTGATACCGAGTCCCAGAGTGACATCTTCCTTCCATTTAAAAGATAACCCTTGAAGGACTTCGTTCAAACGTTCATGCAACAGATGAACATAGCTGTCATCGTATAAACATAACACAGTGATGCTGTTTGCCACAATGCTCTCCTTACATAAAAGCACCATATGTTCATTGGAGTAGTTCTCAATATCCCCTATAAGTTCTAACTTCATATCCGACCATATGTGTTCATCCTGAGAAATATTCACGATAAAGACAACATAATGATGATGATGGGGGTTCATCACCTTTTTAATAACGCCCGAGTCCATAAGATCACTTTTCATGGTTTGTCCAGACAAAAGCTGTCCAATGACATAATCCTTGGAAGCAATTTTTGTGTCATCCATGGCTTCTACTAAAGCGGTATTTTTATCACGTAAAAAGGTGATGGCGTCTTCAATATATCGAAATTCATTTTTATCCATTTGATTTTTATTGGAAACAATGGTTTTTGCTGTGTTTTGCAACTTTCGTATAGGGCTGTAATTGATGGTCATAAGAAATGAAATGATGACGATGCCCACTAGTAACAGCAGAATAACCATGGCGAAAAATTGCTGCTGCATCTCAACAGCTACTGCCAATGCGGCATTAACCGATGTAAAGTTGATATACTGCCATCCCGTTTCTGGCGATAAGGTGGATGATAGGAGATAGTCGGAACCATTAATGGGCACAATCACCGATGAGTTGGGGGCTTTTAATGCATTCAGGTAATCTTGTAAGTGAGCATGATCAATTAAACCATTGGACTGTTTGGATGTAATTAAGTCGCCATTATCACCTAATATAAATGTGTAATGATTATTAGCAGCATAGATGGTGTCAATCATGGAGGTGATGGCTTCTTCAGGAATGAAAAAAAGAAGCTTTCCATAATGATTAATGCCATCATGGGAAATGCCGTACATAAGCACTGTATAAGTCTTGGCTTCTTGTTTCGTATAAACACTTAACTTTTTATGTACTTTAATGGTTTTATATGCCGATGATTCCAAATCTTGAACAAAGGTTTCCAGGGGCCAGTTTTCAAAAGAATACACTTTGCCAAAGGTGTTATCAAGGGATAGAGAACCGGTTGATGAGTAGATAAATGGATCACCATGATAATGCAGCATCATCTCATAAATAAAGGGATTGGTAGATGTATACTGGTCTAGTATCTCTATCCGTTTTAGAGCTTCAAGGGGCATCAAATTGAAATGAAAAGGCACCATATTCTGACTAAAAATTGTTTGATTAACAATGGCCTGTAGTTGTTCAAGTTCATCGTCTACCGTTGTTTTTAAAGCGGATAATTGTTTAAAATTATTGTCAATCAGTTCTTCTTGTAGGGTTGTCCGAAATCGAAGTTGATAGATTAAACTAAATATCAAGAAAGGTAGAAAAAAAATAATGAAGTATGAGATGAGGTTCCTGCGAAAATAGGTTGTTCCTTTAGAAATGATCATGTAAATACCTCCTTACCTGATGTCTTATTGTATCATAGAAGATTTATCGCCACAATATACGGATAATTATTGACAACCCTATAATTTTGGTACATTGACAGCTATGATTAAACACGCCAATAATTGTATACCTGTAAAAATTAATGTGCATTTACTTACAAGGGATTTATGTTTTATGATATGGCTAGAATTGGTGTCCCATGACATTATAGGAGGTTAAGTTTATGGAAGCATATGCAGCATTGAACCAAAAAAAGCCCAGACTTAAACGTAAAAAAATCATCAGACAGTTGAAAAAGGATTATCAGTTATGGTTGTTAGCCCTGCCGGTGATTATTTACTTTATTGTGTTTCACTATCTACCCATGTACGGTATACAGATTGCCTTTAAAGATTTTATTGCCATGAAGGGGATTACGGGTAGTCCTTGGGTAGGGTTTCAGCATTTTGAAAGGTTTATCACATCCTATCAGTTCAAGCGGTTAATTCTCAATACCTTGGGTATTAGTTTTTATCAATTGGCCGTTGGTTTTCCAGCGCCCATCATTTTAGCGTTGATGCTCAATCAAACAAAGAATTTGAAATTCAAGAAATTTGTTCAGACGGTTACCTATGCACCCCATTTTATATCCGTTGTGGTCATGGCTGGTATGATTATTCTCTTTCTTTCGCCTACCAGTGGCGTCATTAATCATCTTATTGGAGGACTTGGTTTTGACAAAGTGAATTTTATGGCGAACCCGGGCTATTTTAAGACCATCTATGTGTTTTCAGGTATTTGGCAGAATGCAGGTTGGGGAGCCATTATTTATTTAGCGGCCCTTTCTGCCATTAGTCCATCGTTATATGAAGCGGCAAGAATAGATGGTGCCAATAAGTGGCATCTAATTCGATACATTGATATACCTTCCATTATGCCCACGGCTGTCATTCTTCTTATTATGAATGTGGGTCGTATCATGAATGTAGGTTTTCAAAAAACATTTTTGTTACAGAATGATCTTAATCTGGCATCGTCAGAAATTATATCCACCTATATTTATAAGGTAGGTTTGTTGGATGCTCAGTACAGTTACTCGGCAGCTATTGGTTTGTTTAATACAATCATTAATATCCTACTACTGGTCAGTGTCAATCGTATTTCAAAAAAAGTAACGGAAACCAGTTTATGGTAGAAAGGATAAAGCCTATGAATTCAATTGCAAAACAAAGTGATAAGACCATTGATATCATCATCTATATTTTACTGGGGATTGTTGTTCTTAGTGTTGCCTATCCTTTGTATTTTATTGTCATTGCGTCTTTTTCAGACCCTACTTTGGTCAACTCAGGAAAAGTGATTTTACTACCCAAAAAAATATCCTTTGAAGGGTATACATTATTGATTAACCATAAAGACCTATGGACAGGTTATCGCAACACCATTTTCTACACCATTACAGGAACCTCTATCGGTGTCATCATGACCATGATGATTGGTTACGCATTATCCATCAAGAAATTTATGGGCGGGAAATTCCTCATGATGTTTTTACTCATTACATTGTATTTTCATGGTGGTCTGATTCCCACATATCTATTGGTTCAGAAACTAGGGTTGTACAATACACCGACCATCATGATACTTTTTGGTTCTGTCAGTGTGTTTAACATCATTTTAGCTCGAACGTTTATCCGTTCTACTTTATCCCAAGAATTATATGAGGCAGCTGTTATCGATGGCTGTACCCATATACAGTATTTTATTCGGGTGGTTCTGCCTTTGTCAAAGGCCATTATAGCCGTATTGTCTCTCTATTATGGAGTTTCCTATTGGAATGAGTATTTTAAAGGTCTTATTTACTTAACCGATAAAGAATTATACCCATTGCAACTGTTTTTACGAAGCATTCTTATAGAAAATGCCATTGATACAGAGCTGTTAGACGTAGAAGAAGCCCTCCACCAGCAACGATTAGTAGAGATTATAAAATATGGTTTAATCATTGTATCCAGTATACCTGTACTGGTCATTTACCCATTCTTACAAAAATATTTTGTTAAAGGTGTTATGATTGGCTCTGTGAAGGGTTAAAAGCATAAACGTTCTTTTCATCATCAAAATAAAACGATACGTCAAATTTCATCGATTTGGGTATCGTTTTTTATGATAGTCCATTTATATGAGGGTTATCAGCTATCGTCGGTAGCAAATCTAAATGATTTACGAAAGAAGGGGAGGACGTCTATAATATAACTATTCAACAACTTGCTAGCGGTTGTTGAATCTCTTACATCTTTGATACCGATAAAAAACTCTTCATTAACTGGACATTTATAGCTGAGCAATGCATGCTACCTAAAAGATTCCATGCAAAATAAGCTTTTAGTTACATGTATAGGTAATTTTGATGATTTTAGGAAGAGGAGATAAGAAATATGAATAATCGAACATTTAAGAAATTAATGGCTGTCGTGATGATAGCTATGTTTGCTTTTTCCATAATGAGGATGGGTCAAGATCATTATGTTCATGGGGCTAGTCCCATCATCACTGGATTTTCCACCAATCACCATATCTATCATGTTAAACCAGCTACCTTAACCAATGGAAGAGGGGTTATTGCAGCCTCTTATGACGGAAAAGTACTTGCCTATAAGTCCAATGGGAGACACCTGTGGACGGGTAAAACCAATGGCAGTTTTATATTTGATTTATATGTCGATGATATAGACGGTGATGGCTTTGATGAAAGCATGGCCGCATCAGCAGATGGTTCACTGTATGTCTTTGATAAGAGAGGAAAACTATTGTGGCAGCACAACACAAAAGCACCCCTCTATTGTGTCAATACCATCCAAGCAGACCATAACAAGAAACATATTCTTGTAGGGGGGATTGACAGAACCATTTATAAGCTATCTCATGATGGGGCCGTGTTGGATACTTTTGAGAGTGAAACAGGCATCATCAGACATCTTGAAACGGCGGATATGTATGGTACAGGAAAGGAATACCTGGTAGCGGTAACCACTGTAACGGATAACAGTACTACCCATGCATTAATGTTGGATGTGGATACCATGCAAGCTGAATGGACCATTTCACTTAACGCCATTAAAAAGGATAAATACATAGGGCGTATGGTGTTGGCAGATATCAATAAGGATGGTCAATGTGAAATCCTTCTGCCTCACAGCCGAAAAGTGACACCAGGTCAATATATAATCCTTAACTGTCATGGTGACTATATCAAGTCATCTACCAGTTCAGATGAGGTGGTAAAACGAGATTACAGAATGAATTTCCTTTCTCATATTAAAATGTCTTCCATGGGTGAGGAATATATACTGGGGCTTAATCAACATCAAATCATTGTCAATGATCTTGATGGCAATCTTAAGGCCGTTTATTCCGGACCTGCATCCTTTGCAGGGGGCGCATTTGACCCTGAGACCAACACCTATTACATGGCCAGTGAAACCTCAGGTGGTGATGCCATATATGCCATGCGGTTGGATCATAATCAATGGGGAGAAGCTTTTGAAAACATGGAACTCACTGGACGGATTAAGGATGTACAACGTAACATAGAAAAAATTGACCGTCAGTTGGAGAGTTTTGTGAAGCCATCCTATCAAGATACCATTTCCAGCGGCATCCACATAGCTCTACTGGATGTACCCCCAGAGCTGGATGAAATGACCCCTAATGATGCCATTCAATTTGCTGATTTTTCTGCTTCATGGCAAGAAGATTATGACCGTTCTGGGTTATCTCCTTATTGGCAGACCCATAAGGATAAACGAAAAACCTATGATAAATCCGCTGAAGAATTAATCGCATTAGCGGCCGAATGGGAAGCCAAGGGACAGGATTTTTCCATGTGGGCAGGTCACGGATCAGACCCGTTTTATATGCAGCTATCCACCTTGGAAGGTATCTTAAAAGCGGCTCCTAATCATTGTAAAATGTTTATATATTCGGAGCTATCCATTAAAAATGAGCACATGGCTTATGCCATCAACAACCAGTTAGTGCCTTTGGCAGAACTGTGTCAAACTTATGGGTCCGCTAAAATCTTCTTGAGGTTTAAGGGCACATTCTGGAATGGACAGTACTACGATGAGGCGTGGGCACCTCTCTTTGATGAAAAATATAAAGATGTGGTCATACCGTCCATGGAAGAGACCAATTCAAGAACCCAAGAACTCAGTGTGGCTGGTAGAGTAGGTCTATGGATGACAGGAGCCTTTGATGATTGGGGCGGCAGGTTAATTGAGGATAATGCATCCTATGCACGACAATTTGAGTGGAGTGCTCAAAAAACCCAAAGCACCTATATACGGAATTTGGTTTATAATCTATCCCTTGGCGCCACATATTTTCAAAACGGCTTAGGTACAGGCAGAGACCAATGCGAATTGGTGTATAAGCTGGTTGATAAAGGAGCCTTGATCGTACCAGAGAATGATCAGATATTGTCCATAGCACCTATCGCTTTAAGCATGACAACCCCTGATCCAGACTATATTAAACACAGCATTAATGGTCACAATATGATAGGCTTTGACCCCAATAATACGGAGAAATATGTTTTTGACCATATAGACCCTTATTGGGCAGGTTATCCCATTGCGGAACATGATATTTCCAGATATGGTTATGGTGCTAGCAGTAGAATGCTTAATTTTCTACCCACAACACCTTATGGGTTCATACCCATTATTTCGGATAACGCTGGTGATCATTCCTATTTTGATAACAAAATTGTCACCGATGGAAAATATTTTTACAACAACCTGGGTGAGAAGCAATCCCCTGATGCGTATAAGGATACGGTACAGACCATGCTAAGCAACGCTAAGGATGCATTACCTGTGGTTGTTGAGGGAGATCAAGTAGCATGGACAGTCATTCGTGTTGACAGTAAACATGTACGTGTTATTCTACTGGATGCAGGGTATACAACACCACGCAAACGTGAAGCGACGATAACTTTACAAAACTTAAAAGGTAAAAAATGTCAAGATATTCTAAGTGGGGAAGAACTTCAAATACAAAACAAAGAAATTAATGTAACCATTCCAGCAGGTGTATTTCGAATCATTGATATCACCCATAAATAGTATTTAGCGGATAGAAGGTTACTGCTCAGTACGTTAGGCTATCAGAAAATAAATAAACCATCTTAAACGTATTTTCTGATAGCCGTATATTTACCTTACTTTACTTCAATCATCATTGTCTTATTAGGAAATGCTTCAACGGCAAATGTTAGCGTGAGGGTACCAGGCACACCATGGGTTTTTACCCATAAGGCACGTTCACCTCCAATAAGGTTGAAAGCCTGTGGACCAATGATGCTGCCAGGACCGTCAATGGTCACATGGACGATACAATCCACAAAGGGGATAAGATTTCCATATTGGTCAACAGCTTTTAAGGTTACCCGTGTAGCATCCCAATCACCAGATGCAAGTTCAAGATCATCTGCTGCAATGTCAAGGTTGGTTAAGACAGGGTTACAAGCATATTGTCTTCGTATCACTTCTTTATCACGGACATAACCAATAAACAAACCATCGGACCAATTAGACCCCCATGTACCATCCAGTTTATCGATGATAATAGGTGGGTGGGGTACACCTGCATAGTCAGTAACAGCTGGGTAATATTCCCCTTTTTTTACACCGGCTATGTAGAAGTCAACCCTATCGCAGTTGGTATAAATGGTTAATGGTGTAATACCCCCTCTTGAACGTTCGCCCATGGCATAACGTGTGACAGGCTCGAGGATAATTTTTTCAGAAGGTGCTATCTGACTGGCGTAAGCATAAGCAGCAAATTTGGGCAAACGGAACATGTCCATGACACCGTGGTAACAGATGCGATCACCGGCACCGAATTGATGGTGGGTGTTATAATCAAATGCACACCAGCCAATGCCACCTGATTGATGAGGGTCAAGGTGTACATGGTTGATCATGCGCATATGAAGCCGTGCATGGTGGTCCAGACGTTCTTCTTGATCAAACCGTTTTGTAGGATACATATGCCCGCCATATTCCGTAATTAAATAGGGCACTTGATAAGTAAGGCCTGTGGTTTCTTGTTGAGACCTAGCAATACGTGTATCCCCATTGCGACCATTGATAAAATCATTCATGGTAAAGACATCTTCTAAGAATTCGCTGTTTTCTCGTGCTCTTACACCACCCGTTTGTCGTGTCTTATCCAATTGGTGGGCTATTGCATTGGTTCTTATATAGAAATCATGGTGGTCCACCGATTCATTAATACGTACGCCCCATAAGATAATAGAGGGATGATGGCGGTCACGTATAATCATGTCGGACACATGCTGACAGGCTGTCTCTTGCCATTGAGCATCCCCAATGTGCTGCCAGCCAGGTATCTCTTCAAAGACAAGAAGTCCAATTTCATCGCAGCGGTCTAAGAAATGGGTGGACTGAGGGTAGTGGGAAGTACGCACCGTATTCAACCCTAAATCAAATTTCAAGATATCCGCATCTTTTTGCTGGACACGTTTTGGCATGGCATAACCAACATATGGAAAGGACTGGTGACGGTTTAACCCCATGATTGTCAAGGGCTTACCGTTAAGGAAAAAGCCTTCTGCTGTAAAAACAGCTGTTCGAAAACCTATAAGGGAGGTATAGGCATCCATGACAACGCCATCCATAATAATGGACACCGTAACCGTGTATAAACAGGGCGTATGGATATCCCACAGCTGAATAGCTTTTAATCCTTTTAGTATCATGGTACAATCCAATGTTTCCAAGGAACCACACATGGATTCATAGGATGTCGCCAACTGCTTGCCGTCTCTTGTGGCAAGTGTCAACTGAAGGTCAAAAGTAACCTCTTTACCTGTTTTGTTAATAATGGCTATATCCGTGTGCACTGCTTTTACAGGTTCTAATACATCTTGTGGTTTTGCGTAGATGGTATGGATATGTAAAGGCTCAACCACACGAAGGGAAACTTCTCGGTAAATGCCTCCAAACGTCAGGTAGTCTATGACAAATCCAAAAGGCGGTATGTCCTCCCGTTCTCTTGCATCAACCTGCACCGTTAACACGTTCTCTTCATCAAAACGGATATGCTCCGTCATGTTTATACTAAAGGGTGTATAACCACCTTTGTGTTCACCTATACAGGTGCCATTTAAGTAGACCTTGGCATAGGTCATAACCCCTTCAAAATCCAGGAAGATGATTTTTCCTTTGTCATCACTTGAAAGGGTAAAATGTTTTCGATAGCATGATACGAATTGGTAATCCTTTTCGTCAAAATAGTTATAAGGTAACACTTTATGGGTATGGGGCAGACAGACTTCTTCAAAGGATGCATCATTGAAAGCAGGTTCAATATAAGCTGGGGAGAAGTCAGCCATGTACTGCCATTGATCATTAAAAGCTTCAATTCTTCGTGGCATGGTTTCACTCCTTTATCATCATATGAATTGGTATAATGGGTTGTAACTCTATCATAATCTAGTCATCACAAGGTTTTCAATATAAAGATATGATACAATTATAAAGATATGAAAGGCAGTGATCCCATGGATAGCTTTTACCATCCTACTCAGCAAGAAAGGCTACATTTACCTTTTTATATTAAATGCATCGGTGGCTTTAACAACCAAGTCCCCATTCAACGTCAGAATGGTTATCCGGCTGATCAGTTGTTTTTTTGTTATGCAGGAAAGGGAAGGTTATCTATTGAAGGAAGAACCTATGACATTACGAAAAACATGCTGTACGCTATACCCATGCATATGCCTCATCATTATCATGCTATGGAAGAACCATGGGGCATTGATTTTATAGCCTACCTAGGCAGTGGTGTAGAAGCCATACGACAGGCTTTTTCACTGGGTATGGCCAGTGTTTATGAGTTGAACGGCTTTAGTAAGCTAAGAGATGGTCTATTGGATCTCTATCGAATCGCCAAGTTCAGTGATGACCTATCCATCTATCAATCCTCTGCTAGACTGTATCAGCTGTTGGTAGATGTGAAAGAAGCTATAGACATGGACCAAATGAAACAGGAAGATTCCCTGAGCACGAAAAGAATCCATCACATTCTAGCCTATATAGCAACCCATTACAGCCATGATGTTACCTTGGATGATCTCGCTCAAGTGATACCTTGTTCACAACAGCTTGTTTGTCATCTTTTTCAAGAGGAGATGCACATGAGGCCCATTGCCTACTTGAATGAACTACGCATTCAGAAGGCAAAAGAATTATTACTTAATGATGGCAGGTTGTCCATTGCACATATTGCCAAGGAGGTAGGCTTTAACCATCATAGTTATTTTGGATGGTTGTTCAAAAAGAAAGTAGGGATGTCGCCTACCCGTTATAGAAAACAGAATACTTATAACTTTTGAAATTTTTCATTAGACGTGGTATATTATTCTTGTAGCTAATGGACATGATAACGTGACGCTTAAGTAGCTAAAAATAATAGTTTTTAGGAGGATGAAAAATGATTCTAGGTATTAGTGCAAGTCCAAGGAAAAATCGTATGATTCACCAAACGGTGGAAGCCATTGCGTCTGAATTGGGATCTACATATGATGTTGTTTCATTAGCAGGAAAAAGGATAAATGGATGTAATGGATGTACCCGATGTGCAGCAGATAATACATGTAAAGTGCAAGATGACTGGAATGCAATAGGTGAGAAGATGCGTCAAGCGGATATTATTATTTTTGGTGCCCCTAATTATTATGGTACAATCAATGCTTTAGGGCATGCATGCTTGGAACGTACATTTAGCTTCAGACATAACAGTGTTTTCTCACTCAAAGATAAAATAGGGATAACTGTGAGTACGTCCCGTTCAGCCACAGGCAATGACCCTGTTCGGGAAATGATTGAACGGTTTATGAAATCCAATGAGATGAAGATTGTAGGACATGTGACAGTAGAAGGATATGGTCAATGTTATACCTGTGGCTATGGCCATAACTGCCAAGTAGGGAGTGTTGTAGCACGTCATGGTATATTGGAAACCATTGAAGAAAAACATTTGCCTTTAGAAGTCAGCGAACAGCCCAATGTGGCAAAACAAATCAAGGAACTTGTTGCACGTTTGAAAGAAAGAGAAGATAGCATGCATACTGCTTAAAATAGGGTAGACACATGTCTGATTATGACAAAGATATGTCGTATAAAAGCATTCACATTGGCGGCATCTCCTGATAAAATACCGGGTAAAACATGGATGATTTGGACCCTTCATCTAAAGCATATGTTCACATATGGATGAAGACACAGAAAGAAGTGAAAACATGGAAATATCAAAAAGACCTAATATTTTATTTGCGATTATGGATGATGCATCCCATATGGGAGCCTATGGCCATGGGTTTGTCCATACCCCTCATTTTGATTGGGTAGCTAAGGAAGGTGCACTCTTTCATCAGGCTTATACAACCAATCCCAAATGTGCCCCATCAAGAGCCAGTATCTGTACAGGCATGCATACATGGCAGTTAGAAGATGCCTGTTGTCATGTTGTGATTACTTTTCCAGAGAAATTTGCAACCTTTCCTGAATTGTTAGCGGATGCAGGTTATCACGTAGGGTATACAGGGAAAGGCTGGGGTCCAGGTATCTGGCAGACGACACGAAAATGGAACCCAGCAGGACCTGCCTATAACGACAAAACATTAGTGCCACCTGAGAAGACCCACGTATCCAACTGTGATTATACAGAGAATTTTAGAGTGTTTCTTGATGAGAAAGAAGCAGACCAGCCCTTTTATTTCTGGTATGGCGGTTTTGAGCCTCATCGTCATTATGTTAAAGGTGAAGGCATACGCCATGGCAAAAAGCTGGAAGATATCCCATCCCTGCCACCTTATTGGCCTGATGATCCTATTGTGAAAGAGGATCTCTTAGATTATGCCTATGAAATTGATTATTTTGATCAGCACCTTGGTCAAATATTAGCTATATTACGTGAAAGAAATGAGCTTGATAACACCATCATTGTTGTTACATCCGATAATGGCTGTCCATTCCCCCGGGTAAAAGGGCAGATGTATCAACAGGATTTTAACCTGCCCTTAGCTGTATGCTGGCCGAAATTAGGTAATGGAGGCAGGGAGATAGATGATTTTGTGAGTTTTACGGACTTTGCACCAACTTTCTTAGAAGCAGCTGGTGTGCCCATGCACCAACAGTTTAGCGGGCAGAGCTTTTTGGACCTGATTGTATCAGAAGAATCCGGTACATTGGATAACAATCGGGTATATGTGACCATGGGTCGTGAGAACCACGACAGTGGGCGTGAAGGTGATGTAGGTTATCCTGTACGGTGTATTCGAAAAGACAAGTACCTGTATGTACGTAATTTTGAACCCGATAGATGGCCTGCAGGCAATCCAGAAACATTATTTGGTAACTGTGATGGATCCCCAACCAAAGACCTGATCATGGAGATGAAGGAACATGGAAACGATGTGTATTATCAGTTAGCCTTTGGTAAACGCCCTTTGGAAGAATTATTTGATGTAGCTACCGACCCAGAATGCATGCTCAATCTAGCAGATAATCCAGCTTACCATGAAATCAAAGCAGAGCTTTGGCAGACCTTAGAAACGTATCTACAAAAGACCAATGACCCAAGAATATTTGGTCACGGTGATATTTTTGACAGCTATGTGCTTGATAAGTACAGCAACGACAAAGGTTCTTGGCAAGCCTATGTAGAGGGAAGGTTTGAACTGCCCAACTACATGAATTGGAAGCGATTTATAATAGAGGAAGAGTAAACTGTCAAGCAAACTAACGTCAATATAGTAGGAAAATAAAAGAGGTTAAGCGAAAAGCGTAGCCACGGACGGCGAGACCCCTGTTCAAGCAACATGGACATGTTGCACTACTAAACATGGACGTTTAGGGGTCTGAAAAGCTTAACCTCTTATATTTTCCGAGAACCTCTAGCCAACAAGATTGCTTATTTACAGTCCCATCTTTTCCACAATCATAGTAAATTGACTTTCATGTTGTTCACGTTTATACTAATGCTATAGTGAGATTTAACAAACAAATAAATACGTTAGGGTGAGTTGATGTTGAGTCAGACAAAGTCAAAAAAGAAAAGTGGTTTCCTGACTTCTTTTTTATCTTATTATATCATTATCTTATGTATCCCCCTATTGGTGGGTATCGGTCTTAACTTTTATAGTAATCAAGTCATTCAAGATGAAGTCATAAAAGCCAATAAGGTGGTCATCAAACAATTGCAGTTATCCATCGACCAACGTATCCATAACATTCGAGAATTTACCATGCAGCTGGAAACCGATGAGTCACTATATGGTATTATTCATACAAAAAATGAGCTGAGTACCCTCAACCGTTATACCTTGAAGCATGTGATTAGTAATTTTAGTGCCTACAATCTATCCAATGGGTTTATTGAGGATTTTTTTGTTTATTGTTATTTAAATAAAACCATTATTGGACCTTATGGCTATACCAATACCACAGGTATGCGTGATAAAGCTTTTTATGATGTGGCCTGGTATTTTCCAAAATGGTATACCATCATTCATCAAGAGCATCGCAGTGAGTTGTATCCTATATTTTTAGAAAATACCCACAAGCTGGAAAGCATTGTGTATCTACAGTCTTTACCTTCAAGTATCTATTCTGAACCCAATGCCATTGCAGTCATTAAGCTGAATAATGAATACTTTGATGAACTTATGGCATCGACGCTGGAAATCAGTGAGGGCAATGCTACGTTTGCCATTATTGATAAGAACAACCATATCTTATATGCCTATGGCGATGAAGGCATCTTAAATGCCATTGAAGCCTATGATTTAGGGACTATGGAAGATGGTTTTCTGAGTATTCATGATAAAAGAGATTATTATGCCTATATGGCAGCGTCCAATAACAGCCATTGGCGTTATTTGACCATTACACCAACGTCGGTTTTTAATAAACGGGTAAAAGGTGTACAGATGATTGCTTTTTTTAGCTTGGTTCTTATCCTTATCCTGAGTATATTGGCCATTGTTTACGTGAAAAGAAGACGTTATGACCCTTTGGCATCCACCATTGACCTGTTGCGGTCAGATAATCAGACACCCCATCATGATGATGCGTTTAAGTTTTTACAAGAAAAGGTGGAACAAACCTTAAACGATAAAAGCAGCATGGAAGAGACCATGTTGATGAACAGGGATTATCTGAGAAACTATTTTTTAATCCGTATGTTGAACCAACCCATTGATGACGAAGGATCTTTCATGAAAATAATGGATTATTATGGCATTGATTTATTACGGGATTATACCAATGTGGTTATTTTTTACCTGAACTCCTATGATGATCAATCGTTGCAGGAAAACACAGCTTTTCTAGGGTTTCTTGAAGACATTAAAAACACCTTTTATGCTGTGTTTAAAGAGGAATCGTCTAATGCTGCACTTTATCCTGTATACCTGAACAATATGGTGGTATGCATGATTAATTATACGAAGAAAATTCATCATGATCATGGTATCGTCAGATGGTTAAACGGTTTTAAAGAAGAAATGAACAAAGCCGATGTGTCCGTTGCCATGAGTCAACCCAAGACAACCCTCCATGAATTAAACGATGCTTATGACGAAGCCTTACAAGCATTAGAACATCAGCTGGTCTACGGCAAGTCTGGTGTAGGTCAGTACAAGTCTGTCATGGGGTATAGGAAAAAGATTACCCATATTAAGTATTATCAGTATGAGAATAATTTTATCATGCTATTAGATAGCGGCGAGTTTCAAAAGGCGAAAAATGTCATTAATAACTTATTCAGCTTAGTCCTTAACCAAGAAACCATGCCCATGAACAGTGTAAAATGTAGAATGTTTGGTATCATTAACATTTTAATGAATACCGTGGAGAAATATAATCTGGATGCCCAATTAATAGCCCTGGATGAACTCTATGATAAGCTAATTGGGTTCTACAGCATTGAGGATTTACGTACAGGGATTATTAAAACACTGGATACCATTAAGGAACACGTGAAGAGTGATCATAAGCATGGGGATGGCAATATGATTAAAATGGTCAAACACCATATTCATCAGCATTACATGGATACCAATTTATCCGTTAGTCAGCTGGCATGCAAATTCAAAGTGGATATGTCCATATTATCCAAGAAATTTAAAAAAGATTGTGGTATTAATCTTTCCGATTATATTCACCTTGAGCGCCTGAAAATAGCAAAACCCATGATTATTGAAACCAATGACACCATTAAAACCATTGCCATCAAGTGTGGGTATTTAAACAGCGATGTGTTTATTCGGGTCTTTAAGCGTTATGAAGGCATTACACCTGGGAAATTCCGCCAAAACAGCAAGTAATCAAAATAAAACGATACAGCAAATTTCGTCGATTTGTTGTATCTTTTTTATGTATATGCCCAATTTATAAGGATATGGCCTATCGTAAGCTGCAAAATCTACTGATTTACCAATAAGCCAGTGAGGGTATATAATACGAATATCCTTCAACTTGCTAGCGGTTGTTGAAGATATATGTTCCATTAAGACAACATGGACAATGAGGTATTTTTTCTTAATGGTTATGACATAATAGCAGATACATAGCATCACCCATGCATAACCGTGTGAGATAACAAATTATTAGGAGGCTTATAATATGGTAGCAAAAAAAATAGTGGCGATAATGCTTGTTTTCGTTATGGGGTTAGCTGTCTTTTCAGGTTGTTCAAAAACAGAAGATAATCATGGTAAGCAGTCAACATCTGGTGAATCTAGTCCATCAGGCAGTGATTCAGCAGATAAAGATAAACGACCTTCATTTGAGTACTGGCATCCTATACATGCTTTTACAGCAAAGGGCATGGAGAGTCACAATGAGCATCCCTTTGCACCTAGGTTGGCAGAAGAAACAGGTGTGGATGTCAAATACGTTAACCCGCCAGTGGGTCAAGAAGAAGAACAGCTTAATTTGATTTTTAGTTCCCAGAATTTACCGGATGCCTTTCATAGTAATCTATCGGAAAACTATAAGGGTGGCGTTGATGGTGCTATTGCTGACGGCATTATCATCAATGCAACGGAACTCATAGAAGAACATGCACCAAACTATATGGCCATGATGAGTGCCGATGAGGATGTGCGACGGGATAGTTATACAGATGAAGGAACCATTAAAGCATTTGGTTCCATCATACCTGCACCCGAAATGAGAGGTTTACCATTCTGGGGTCCATTCCTTAATAAGAAGCTCCTTGATAAGACGGGACTGGGTATACCTGAGACCATTGATGATTGGGAAACCATGTTAATTGCATTTAAAGACATGGGTATAAAAGCGCCCTTTACTTGGCCTGCCAATAATACCATTGGTTTCTTAAATGATGTTTTTTCAGGAGCATATGGCGTACCTTCAGAATCTGAATTCTTTAAAGAAGGCAATGTGGTAAAATACGGCCCTATTCAAGAGGGGTATAGAGAGTTTTTAACCTTGTTGAATCGGTGGTATGAAATGGGGTTATTGGATGCGGACTACCTGTCACGTAACATGAATAAGCACGTAAAACCCATGTTAATTAATGGAGAAGCAGGTGCAACAGTAGCTCATTTAACTAATTTGGAACAATTGGAACACTTGGCTAAGGCCGATAATAAAGACATTGATTTGATAGCTGTACCTTATCCTGTATTGAATAAAGGTGATCAAATACATTTCAGACATTTTTTATCCAATGTTAAAAAAGAAGCAACGTTTATTACCACAGCAGCAGATGATCCTGTGACCATTGTCAAATGGATTGACTATTTATACAGTCCAGAGGGTATTGAATTAACCGTCTGGGGGGATGAAGGGGTCACCTTTGAATATGATGAGCAAGGCAATAAAAAATATACCGATTTAGTGGAAAACAATCCCGATGGCTTACCTTTTTCATATGCAAGACGACAATTGGTCATCCATGATATTATTTCAACCTATGCATGGGATGAACAGAAAATATTCTACGATACAGAGGATCAGCACGATGCTTGGGAGAGATGGCAGAAAGCAGATTATGAGAACGTACTACCGGAATCACTCTTGTTTACAGTTGAAGAACAAGAAGGGTATTCCCGCATTATGAGCGAAGTGGATACTTATGTGGAAGAGATGTTCACCAAATTCGTTATGGGTATAGAATCACTTGATAACTTTGATCAATTTGTAGCAACCATTAAAGATATGGGCATTGACGAAGCAACTGCATATAAACAAGCTTCATATGATCGATATTTAGACAGATAATTAATCGTAAGGGGGCTATCTTCATGGTAGCCTCTTTTTCATTCAAAGTAGGAGGAATACAATGGAACAAGTGGTATCAATAAAGAGAAAAAAGAAAAGAAGAAATATCTTTTATATGCTAAAAGAAGATTATAAGAAGCATAAGCTCATATACTTTATGCTGATACCTGTACTTTTATACTATATTATTTTTCAGTATGGTCCTATGTTGGGTATTGTCATTGGATTCAAGGATTACCGTCCAGGACTCGGTATTTTTGGAAGCAAATGGGTTGGTTTCGAATATTTCCAACATTTTCTTAGCAGCCGTTATTTTTGGCGGTTGGTTAAGAACACCTTGACCATTAACTTTTATCTATTATTATTTGGGTTCCCAGCACCCATTATATTGGCTTTACTCCTTAATGAAGTGAAGCATAAAGCATTTAAGAAAACCGTACAAACCATTACATACATGCCTCACTTTATTTCCCTTGTGGTGGTATCGGGGATTATAGTGGATTTGGTGGCTACGGATGGGGTCATTAATGATATATTGGCGTTTTTTGGCTTTCAACGACAAAACTTGTTGACCATATCGGGACTTTTTCGTCCTATATTTGTGACCAGTGATATCTGGCAGCATATTGGATGGGGAACCATTATTTATCTTGCGGCTTTATCAGGCATTTCCCCAAGTCTCTATGAAGCAGCCAAAATTGATGGGGCCAATCGTTTTAAGCAGATTATCCATGTGACTTTACCAGGCATTGCACCAACCATTACCATTCTCTTGATTATGCGTATAGGAAAGATGATGCTGGTAGGCTGGGAGAAAATCATTCTGCTCTACAACCCTGTTATCTATGAAACAGCAGACGTCATCTCTTCATTTGTGTATCGGAAAGGTTTACTTGAATTTGATTTTAGTTATTCCACTGCTGTGGGATTATTTAACTCGGTCATTAATTTTGGATTACTCATTGCAGCGAATAAAATAGGCAAAAAAATAAGCGGAAGCGGTTTATGGTAGGAGGTACAACAGTGGCTAGGAAAAAAAGTTTGAAGAATAAATTTGGTGTTTTTGATGGTATTAACTACTTTTTGTTAAGTATGCTATGCCTCTTAACCCTATATCCCATTATCTATGTGCTCTTTGCATCCATTAGTGATCCAGTACTGTTTCAATCCCATAAAGGCTTATTGATGAAACCCATAGGCTTTACCATAGAAGCCTATCGTCTGGTATTTGAAAGTCCAGCGGTTTTAACAGGTTATAAAAACACACTGTTTTATGTGATTGTGGGTACATCCATTAATCTGTTTTTAACATCCCTTGGCGCTTATGCACTGGCTCAGAAAGATTTATATATTGCAAAAGTCTTAACCATTATGATTATTTTTACCATGCAGTTTAAAGGCGGGCTTATCCCAACGTATTATGTGGTCAATCAGCTTCTAGGGCATTCCAGATTAACACTGCTACTGCCCCAGGCCATTATTACCATGAACCTGATTATTATGCGGACGTCCTTTCGTTCCATCCCGGAAAGTTTATTTGAATCGGCCAGGATAGATGGGGCTAACGATATGACGTTATTATCAAAAATCGTTTTGCCTTTATCCAAACCTGTTATGGCGGTTATGGCACTTTATTATGGTGTCAATCATTGGAACCAGTGGTTTCAAGCAAGTATCTATTTAAGAGACAGAAAGCTGTATCCTCTACAATTGTTCTTACGGGAAATCGTATTACAGAATCAATTAGATGAATCGTCCATGGGCATTGATGTGGGAACAGAAGCCCATATTGGCGTGATTATTAAGTATGCAACCATTATGGTAGCTGTTATCCCAATCCTTTGCGTTTATCCCTATATTCAAAAATTCTTTGTGAAAGGCGTCATGATTGGTGCTATCAAAGGGTAACAACGAGCTTTCTTATCTTATAACATGTCAAGAAATGAATGAGGAGGAGAGTCATGAAAAAACAAGAGCGTCCCAATATACTTTTTATTATGACAGATGAACAACGCTACGATACGTTCACCCACGTGAACCCACACATTAAGACACCCCATATGGATAAGTTAATCAAGGATAGTGTTTTCTTTCAAAATGCCTATTGCTCCAATCCATCCTGTATTCCATCAAGGGCTGCCATCGTGACAGGTAAACACCCCACAGAATGCAAGACACCTACCTACATAACCTATTTGCCAGCCTATGAAAAAACATTCATGTCAAGACTTCAAGCATTAGGGTATTATACGGCAGTGGTAGGTAAACAGCATTTTGCTGAATCCAGTATCGAAAAAGGTTATGACGAAGCCATGATAATGGATGGGCATAGTCCAATGGGGCATAAAGAAGAACTGACGTTATACTACGACTACTTAGCACAACATAACGTGGACAAAGACACATTATACGAAGGGGGTCTTATGATCGGTGGTTCTTGGAAAGGGGACATCAAATACCACATTGATTCCTTTGTGGGTGATCTTGGTCAAGATTGGCTGAAACATAAAAGACCGGATAAACCTTGGTTTTTAACCATTTCATTCCCAGGCCCCCATCAGCCCTATGATTGTGAAGGGACAGCATTTGCTGAACAATATGATCTAGATGCTATTCCCATGCCCGAAACCTGTTATGAGGACTTGGACTGCAAGCCGCCTCATTTTAAACAAATGAAAGAAAAGGCTTATGTGAAAAATCATTCAGAGGAAGTCTTTAAGAAAACCAAACGATCCTACTATGCCAATGTATCCCTCATTGATCAAAAGGTAGGCGAGATTATTGAGACATTAAAAGAAAATGGGCTATATGATAATACCCTCATTATCTATACATCCGATCATGGAGACTTCATGGGGGACTTTGGTATTGTGTCCAAAGCCCAATACCTATCCGAATGCCTGATGCGTGTACCCCTCTTTGTTAAGCCGCCCATTAAGGATTTTGAAGGCTTTGATGTGGATGACTATGTGTTAAATATTGATATTGCGGCAACTTGTTTAGAAGCTGCTGGTGGTGAAGTAGACAAAGGTATGTCCAATTATGCTTATACAGATTATTGGCAGAATAAGGATGAAGTTAAAACAAGAGATTATCTTTATCTAGAGGCAAGCGGGATGAAGGCATGTATTAAAGATGGGTACAAATTAGTCCATTATTTAGATAAGCCCTATGGTGAGTTCTACGATCTAAACCATGATCCCATTGAAAAGTTTAACTTATGGGAGGAAGAGGCTTATAATGGGCAAAAACTCATCCATAATCGTCTGTTGATTGATCATCTCGTTAAAATGACACCTCTATGGGACATGAAATGGAATCATCAAGCACCAGCCATTTAGTTCTAAACGAGTCATCAATAGAAAATGTTACTGTTAAACTTAGAAAGAATGGAGAAGGGATAATATGAACATCATTAGAATTGGAATAGAACAATGTGGTAAGCATAAAGACTGGACCCAGATCGTGAATAGCGCTGTTATGGATGCAGAAGACCATACGGTCATTGAATTTGAAAAAGGTACCTATTATTTTTCACCTAAATATGCCTACGAACAGCATTGTTACATCACAAATAACGACCACAGCCAAAAGCGCATCGCCTTTCCTATCCTACATAAAAAAGGCCTTACCATTGATGGCAATGGCTCTACCTTTATTTTTATTGGCCGCATACTGCCTTTTTACATCAGTGAATCTAAAGACATTGTCATTAAGCATCTGGAAATGGATTATAAAAGACCTCTGTACTCTCAAGGTAAGGTACTTGCTTCGGATACAGATAAGGTACAATTAAAAATAGATAGCAACAAATTCCCATACCATGTTGTTAGAAACCACTTTGTTTTTACAGGAGATGGTTATGAAAGCACATATGTTCATGGTATGCTCGAGTTTGATCCCATAGAAAGAAAGCCTGTTTATGGTGCTAAGGATAACCACGTTGGAGGGGAATTAAAAGGTCATGAAATTGAAGAGGGTGTTATTGAAATCAACCACCCCTTTAGGAAACTACCAAACGTAGGTAATATACTCACCATTAAGCATGAACGTCGGTTTGTACCCGGTATAGCCATTGACCATACAGAAGGCATTGATCTCAATCAGGTCACCATACGTCAAGCAGGTACCATGGGCATTGTGGCTCAATACAGTAAAGATATTCAGCTGGATCATATTGTTGTGGCTGTGGATGAACACTCGGATAGAATGGTATCCACCAATGCAGATGCAACCCATTTTGTAGGATGTAAGGGCTATCTGACCATCACCAACAGCCGGTTTGAAAACCAATTGGATGATGCGTTAAATGTTCATGGTAACTATCTGGATATTGAAGAAATACTGGATGAGAAGACGGTTATTGCTAAGATAGGTCATTTCCAGCAAGTGGGTATTTTTGGTCTGGAAAAGGGAACATCCATACAAATTCTTAACCGTGACAGCATGTTAAACCACAAGGTTCTGCCATTGCAGGATAAACAAATCATCAACAATCAATATGTTAAATTAATGTTTGAAGAGCCTTTAGATCTAGCGCCAGATAAGGCTTATAGCTTGGAAGACATGGATGCCTATCCTGTGCTGACCTTTAAGAACAATATAGTAAGGAAGAATCGAGCTCGTGGTATTCTGTTAACATCTAGAAAACCCATCCTAATTGAAGGCAATACCCTGACCTCTGAAGGTACTGCTATTAAAATAAGCGGCGATACCAATCACTGGCATGAGTCAGGACCTGTAGGTGAAGTGGTTATTAAGAACAATTATATCGCCTGTATGAATGAAGACGTTTGGGGAAAAGGCATCATTGATATTGACCCGGAGATGGTGGCGTTTGAAGCAGGCAAGTATTATCATGATACGATTCTAATTGAAGGCAATACCATTGAATTATGGAACAGACCATTGGTGTATGGACAGAGTTTTAAGAAGCTTTCTCTTATGCATAACACCTTCATTAAGAAATTACCCGAATCAGCCATTACCATGGATATTAAAGCATATGGAGAGATCATTGAAGAAGGGTCCATCTATAAGCTGGAAAGGAGTCAGGATGAGTAAACCCAATATACTTATTTTTATGACCGATCAACAAAGAGGTGACACCATCTTTCCTTATGAAAGAGCCAAGACACCTCATATTACAGCCTTTTGTAAAGAGGGGTTATCCTTTGCACAAGCCCATACAGTAGCCCCTCATTGTTGTCCTTCTCGTGCAACATTTTTCAGCGGGTTATACCCGTCACAGCATGGGGTATGGAATAATGTCAATGTGGGTAATACACTTTCAAAAGGTTTATATAAAGGGGTTCACTTATTCAGTGAAGCCCTAAGAGAAGACGGCTACCGCATGTACTATGGTGGCAAATGGCATGTGAGCAATCTGGAATCTCAACAAGACAGAGGATTTGATGTTGCTCGGGTACCTCGTCCCTATGAACGAAAAGATTATGAACATGAAGCGCCCTTGCAAAGGGAATGGGATAAATATGAAGGCTATCGTGTAAAGGACAAAAGGGAGGAAGGTGAAATCATACGGCCAGGCTATGGCACCTACACCCATTATGGTCTGGATGAATGCCCTAAAAATGATAAAAAGGTCATTGATGATGCCATCGATATCATTCTCAATCGCCATACCGTTGACCAAGAAGAATATGGTGAAACCTATATCCGTAATCATGGGGGAAAAGACTTTGATCAAAGACCTTGGTGTCAGATGATTGCTCCCAATGGTCCTCATGACCCTTATTTTGTTCCCCAAAGATTCTTGGATATGTACCCCATAGAGACCATACAGTTACCCAAAAGCTATAAAGATCGTATGCTGGATAAACCAGGTCTTTATCGAAAAACCAGGGATCGCTTTGATCAGTTATCCGAACGTGAACACAAAGAGGCCATTCGTCATTATCTGGCCTTATGTAGCTATGAAGATGATTTATTTGGGCAGGTTTTAGAAGCGTTGGAAGCATCAGGTGAAGCCGATAATACGTTGGTTCTCTATGTATCGGACCACGGAGATTATATGGCAGAGCATGGTTTATGGTGTAAAGGATTACCTTGTTTTAAAGGTGCCTATCACATACCTGCGGCTATGCGCTGGCCAAAAGGGATTAAGAACCCTGGCAGAATCATCCATGATTATATAACATTGGCAGATTTTGCACCTACATTCCTTGATGTATGTGGCATTGAACCATCCATGAAGATGACAGGAAAAAGCTTATTACCTTATATGCAAGACCAACAGCCAGAACACGTGCAGGATGCATTGTTTACCCAGAGTAATGGCAACGAACTCTATGGTATTCAACGTTCCATCACCACGAAAGCATGGAAATATGTCTATAATGGTTTTGATTATGATGAACTCTATAACTTAGAAGAAGACCCCCATGAGATGGTCAATGTATTGGATGCTTACCAAGACAGCCCAATCCTGAAAGCGTTAAGCAGTCGTTTATGGTCTTTTGCACGGGAAACAGGGGATGTCTGCATCAATCAATATGTGATGGTATCCTTAGCACCTTTTGGACCAGGGGTTATCTATGAATCATCCTGTGATGAAGAGCACCCTGAGAAAGGAATGAGGTGATAGCCATAGAGCGTACATATACAAGAACACAAGCTTTTGATGACCACTGGTTTTTTAGCCTTGAGGATAGAGATGAAGCCATAACGCCCCATTACGACCATTCCACGTGGGAAAAAGTACAGCTTCCTCATGATTGGAGTGTTTCATTTGGGTATGATAAGGCGGCACCTTCAGGTAAAAAAGGCGGATTTGTGAGAACAGGAATAGGGTATTATCGCAAACCGTTTTATGTGGATAAAACCATGTTGAAGCAAGCCATCAGCATTGAATTTGACGGGGTTTACATGAACAGTTCTGTTTATGTGAATGGTCAGCTGGTGGGTCAAAGACCTTATGGTTACATTAGTTTCGCTTATGACATCAGTGATTATGTGGTGGAAGGGCTGAATATCATTGCCGTAAAAGTGGATTGTCGTGATAAGGCTGAGACCAGTCGCTGGTACAATGGCTGCGGCATATACCGTCACGTGTGGTTAACCATAACAGATAAGCTGCATATTGACTTATGGGGCACTTATGTGACCACCCCTGATATAACACAAGACTCAGCAACCATCGCCATAGAAACAGATGTGGTGAACGGTTATGAAGAAACAAAAACAGTAAGAATTGTACATATGATTATAGATAGAGCAGGTAATACTGTAGGCACGGTAGCAGATGAAGTGACTATAGGGGAGACGAAGCAAACATGTCATGGGCAAGTCAAGGTGTCTAAGCCCCATCCATGGTCCATTGATGATCCATATCTCTACACATGTAAAACCGAACTGTATCTTAACCAGCATTGTGTAGATGTTTATGACACTCGGTTTGGGATACGGGAGACAGCATACATACCCCATAAAGGCTTCTACTTAAATGGGGAGCACCTTAAGTTCAAAGGGGTCTGTATCCATCATGATGCTGGCGTTGTAGGTGCGGCTGTACCGGATAAGCTGTTACGTAAGCGATTGCAGATGCTTAAAGATATGGGATGTAATGCTGTCCGGACAGCTCATAACCCCTTTGCACCTGTGTTTTATGATTATTGTGATGAGCTGGGGCTTATGGTCATGGATGAAGTATTTGACGGTTGGGAAATACCCAAAGCACCTTATGATTATGGATTGTATTTTGATACATGGCATGTGAAAGATGTGACCGATTGGGTACGACGGGATAGAAATCATCCTTCCATTATGCTGTGGAGCATTGGCAATGAAGTCCATCATATGAGTACCACCATTAATCTGGAACTGCAAGATTTGGTGCATCAGCTGGATGCCACGAGACCCGTTACCTGCGGTGTTCAAGGAACGTCTCAAATATCCGATGATAATCGGGCTATATTGGATATTGCTGGTTACAACGATGGGGGTGGTGCATGCTTTCTTTATGATGAAGACCACGCTAAAAGACCAGACCAGTTGATGATTGCAACGGAAGCACCTCATACCAGTCAAACACGAGGCTTTTACAGAACCCAAACTTGGTGGCGGGACAAAAATCAACCCCGATTAGAAATTGAAAATCTATCGGAAGACGAATTGTTTTTTGATGGTCATCTGGCATACCGCTCATCATACGATAATGCAGGTGTGCGGGTCTGTATTCGGGATTCGTGGACACTAACGGAAGAACGCCCTTATTTAATGGGTGAATTTCGATGGTCTGGCTTTGATTACTATGGTGAAAGCTTTGAATGGCCGGCAAAATGGAGTGATAGCGGTGTCATTGGGGTAGAGAATTACCCAAAAGATGCTTATTATCTCTATCAGAGTATGTGGACCACAGAGCCCATGATTCATCTACTGCCTCATTGGACTCATCCTAATATGCCAGAACGAACCCCTATTCCTGTGTGGGTGTATACCAATTGTGATGAAGCCGAGTTATTTTTGAACGGCATCAGTTTGGGGAGATGCAACAGAGGGAAGGCTAAGCATCTTCAATGGGATGTGCCTTATGAACCAGGAAGATTAGAAGTGATTGGTTATAAAAATCAACAGGAAGTCGCCAAAAAAGCCTATGATACAGCTGGTGCACCTGCAACCCTAAAGGTAACCAGTGATGTGGATCAATTAATCTTAGATGGGAAAGATGTGGCACAGATTGACGTGGATATATGTGATGCACAAGGTGTCATGGTGCCTCATGGAGAGAATACACTTTATTTTAAAGCCACGGGTCTTGTCAACATTCTAGGCACTGAAAACGGTAATGTGGTGGATACAACACCGATTGCTTCCAAAACTAAAAAAGCATTCTATGGTAAATGTATGGCTCTTGTTAGAAGTATGAATGGTGACCCCATTAATCCTCTTGAGCTTCATAGGACAACAACAGGGGTATATGTGGCATCCATACTTGGTGAGACAATGTTTAAAGACCGTACACAAGTAACGGTGGATGTGGATTTTATAAACCTGTGTGGTCAGCATAAGCCATCGGCCTATGTCATTGAGATACAACTGAATGAACAACCTTGGCAAGTTTTAACAGCACCTATAGTCCTACAGGAGACAACGGTTGTGAAAGCTCGGATATATACCATGGATGAACTGCTATTTGATATTGAAGCCACCTTTTACAAGGGTGAACGTGAGAAAGTAATTGATTTGGCTCATGGAAATAAGGTATTGAATCTGGATAAACCTGTGGGTCCTTTTGCACCTGAAATGGTGGGGATATGGCATGATGGGCAGTTTGATTATGACTTTAAAGGGGATGGTACCCTAACCCGTGTGCTGAATGCTCAGCAAGAGCAGTCCATAGGGTATTGGTGGTATGATTTTCCTTTGGACCCTTTTGAAGCACAGACATATGCAGGGCAAGGCGAAATCTGGTTTCATACAGGGGAGAGAAGTCCCATGAAGATGGTGAGTCAAGAGGGGCAGGAGGTCATCCTTGATAACCATAACAAAGCCATTAGGCGAGCTAAAAGTTATCCAGAAGAAATTGTTTTCTATCGAGGAAGGAGAGATTAGATGAATAAGCCCAATATCTTAATCATACTGGCGGATCAACAACGCTACGATACCATTGGAGCAGCAGGCTATGAGCATATGATAACCCCCAATCTGGATAAATTGGTTGAAGAAGGATACTTATATAAAAACGCACATACCCATAACCCAGTATGCATGCCTGCTAGGCATGACCTTCTCATTGGTATGCCTGCAGGTGCTCACGGTTATTTTGCCAATAAAGGCGGCAGCCCCATTAAGGATTATGGTATCCCCACATTACCGGGTATTTTATCAGAAAATGGATACCGAACAGCAGCTATTGGTAAGATGCATTTTTCACCGGTGCGCATGCATCATGGGTATTCGGAAATGCATCTAATGGAGGAAATACCAAGAAGGCGTCAAGATGATGCCTATGCTACATACTTGAAGAAACAGGGTTTAGGAGCAGTACAAAATATTCATGGCATAAGGCCCCTTCTGTATCATACGCCTCAACAGGCGCAAGTGGATGAAGCTCATTATGAAACCAACTGGGTGAAGAACAGAACCATTCAGTGGCTCAATGAGAATGGTGAGCATCCATTTATGTTATGTGTAGGGTATATTAAACCCCATCCCCCATGGGATATTCCAGAGGATTTTCAAGGGTTATATAAGGATAAAGTATTGCCGAAGGCCATTGAACGGTCAAGAAGTTACCCATGTGATAATGAAGCTGATCCATGGTATGGTGATTTGGATGATGAGGATAAGATGAGACAAATAAGGGAAGCGTATTACACAAGTGTGACCATGGTGGATGAAAGTGTAGGGCATATTATGGAACATCTTCGCTCAACAGGCCAACTGGATAATACCTTGGTCATCTATACATCGGATCATGGTGAGATGTTACAAGATAAAGGGTATTATAGCAAGTCACTGCCTTATGACAGTTCTGTTAGGGTTCCTTTTATTGTACGATATCCTAAGAGCTTTCCAGCTGGTACCTTATCGGAAGCATTTGTTGATTTGACAGATATATTACCTACATGCCTTGATGTGACGGGGACAGATTATCCAGGTGATGAAAGTCGGTTATATGGGGGTAGCTTATTAAAAGGGAAAAGTGATAGGAATAGAGAGACCATTATTTCTGCATGTGGTTTTCTACATAAAAGCAGGTGGGTCATGTGCCGTCATCCCCGATATAAGTATGTGTATCAGTATAATGGTGGCAAGGAAGAGATGTATGATTTGGTCAATGATCCTGGTGAAGTGCATAATGTGATAGCATCCATGGAAGGGTCTGAGATGCATCTGGCTTTGAGAAAGCAGGTATTGGATTATGAGAAGGAATGGGGACCAGAGGGTGCTGTAGTAGATGATGAGTTGGTTGTTCTTAATCATGGGCCTTTGGATGGTCATGTGAGAGGGAAGTACCATATTTGGAGTAACAGTCAGTTTCAGCCTTTTTATGAGGGTGAGGCAAGTGATAGAGGATTGCGTTTTGCTGATGAGGTGTGTCATGCTGTAGGGGGAGATGTGAGGACAGGTGTGGATACGTTAGATCATGAGCAGTGGTTGGAAGCTTTTGAGGAGCAGTTTGGTGTGTATGGTGGAGGGGTTAGTGTTAAGATGGATTATGGAAAGTAGGTGGAAATTTGTATTGAGCCCTAGACTGATGGTAGGTTGGGGCTTTATTTTCTTGTATGAGAGTTTTGTAAATGTAGGATATTAAAATAGAAGCATTTTTTGTATGGTTTGGTGCAAGACGGCGTCGATGGATAGATGATAGTACATCAAGTTCAGATTAACAACTTGAAGTCCTTCTAAGCGCGCGCCAATACAGCTTACTAAACCTTAAGAACTCCCGTTGGTCAGACACTTAAGGTTCTTAACGTAAGCTGTATTTCTGCTTGCTAAGAAGGACTAACAAGTTGTTAAACATCACTTGATGTACTATCATCTATCCATCGACTTGGTTGTAGTGGGTTTTAGGGTGTTGGGTGTTGTTGAAGAAGAAATAGGGTTAGGTAGTAAGGGTGAAATAGTATGGAGGGTTAACTGTTGGTGAAAACTATAGCTGAAGTTATAGAAGAAGTATTTACCTAAGCAATAGCAAACATATCATGTTTGCTATTGCTTAGGTGATGTTAGGTGAAGCTATTGAATAGGTGTCGGTTTTGTTTTGTTGGGATTGATTAGGCGCTGGCGATTCTTGGCATCCACATGGGTTCTTTGCCGAGTTCTGCCCAGATGTATTTTAACATGAGTGACATTTTCAGGTCTTTGTAGTTGGGATTGTCCCATAGGTTATGCACTTCTTCGGGGTCTTCTTGAAGGTCGAATAATTCGCCGTAGGTCTGGTTGTAATATACGGTTAACTTGTAGCGTTCGTCCACGTAAGTTCTTAGGTTGATGGTGGTGGGTTCGTGGTGGTGTTCACAGATGACGTGGTCTCTGGCATTTGATGCATGGCCGAACCAGACGTCTTTTTGGTCAACACCTGTCATGGATGTTGGTATGGTTTTGTCTAGAATACTTAGGAACGTGGGTGCTAAGTCAACGGAGGATTGTAGTGCGCTGGATACTTTGCCGGCAGGAACGTGGTTTGGGTATCTGACAATCCAAGGTATTTTAATGAGGTCTTCATAGAGGAATGGTCCTTTTGCGCTTAGTCCGTGGTGACCAATGAAATGACCGTGGTCTGTTGAGAAGACAACGATGGTGTTATCGGCTATACCAAGTTCATCTAATTTATCCATGATCCTGCCAATGTATTTGTCCATCATGGTGACCATACCGTAGTAGATGGCCAGTCGTTTTCTTAGGCTTTTTTCGTCGGACATGTGTTTGGTCATGCCATGGTTAAAAAAGCCAGATTCACGGTAGGCGCTAAAGTCTGGTGATGCCTCTTGAGTCATAGCAAAATGGGGTGGATTCAGGTCATGTTCTCCTTCGGTGATGGTTGGTAATGTGATGGTATCAGGGTCATACATGGAATAGTAAGGTTCTGGCACGCAGTAAGAAGGATGAGGGTCGAAGAAGCTTGACCATAAGAAGAAGGGTTCATCTTCCTTGACATAGTTTTCCATTAAGGCATTGGTGCGTTCTGCAATCCAGTTGTCATAGTGGTATTGTTCGGGTATTAACCAACAGCGCTCGCCTTTATTGGTGAGTTTTCCAGTCGGTTCTCTAAAATAGTCCCGCCAGTTATCACAGCCGTTTTCTTCCAGCCATAATGCATAGTGTTGGCCCACATGGGCTTCGTCTGTATGGTTCCGTGTGAGTTCACAATGTTGAAAACCGTACCAAGGTGTATGGGTCGTGTTAAAGGTTTTCCAGAAATCCAGGTCTTGTAATGTAGGGTAAGCTTCTAGAGAAGGATAGGCTTCTGTAGAATCAAGAGGTTGAAAGTGTGCTTTTCCAACCAGTGCTGTTCGGTAGCCAGCTTCCATAAGGTCTTTACCTATTGTATGGATATCTTCAGGTACTTTTGTTCCAAGGGTCCAACCGCCATGTTGGCTTGGGTACATGCCTGTAATGATAGAACCCCTTGTAGGTGTGCACGTTGGATTAGGACAATAGGCTCGGTTGAAGGTGGTTCCTTCTTGGGTCAGTCTATCAAGATTAGGTGTCTTTATCTCCGGGTTAAAGGCGCCAAGGGTGTTATGGTGTTGCTGGTCGCTGGTAATCAGCAGAATGTTAGGTCTTTTCATCATAGATACTCCTTTCATAGCTCGATAAGTTTAACAATGATAGGGTATACCCTTAAGTACAATGTCTGGTTATTTGGCGTGTGATGGGTATACTCAATGGACTGTTTATAGTATATAATGTTTATAGCGTATCGGTAATGGAAATAAGCGATAACTGTTTGTAAAAATAAGAGGTCATAAAAGGATAAATGATAAGAGGTGTTGTGGATGAAAAAAACAAAAATAGCAATGGATGCTTTAACACCCTACATACGTAAGGCTGGTGTTCAAGGGTCTAATCAGTGGCGGCATAAAAAGAGGCGTATATACGACCATCAATGGATGTTTTGCACGGCTGGAAAAGCATTTTATGAAGAAGAAGGTCATGTTTATACATTGGTTCCAGGTACATTATTGTATATTGAACCGGATGTACCTCACAGCTTTTGGTTGGATAGTGATACACCAGGTATGATTAAATGGGTGCACTTTGATTTTGAATACCATAAGGATGTGTATGATCTCCATAATATGATTCAAAAAAATGGTTCCATATGCTTTCAACCGGAGTTGCCCAGTAAGAAATTTTTAAGAAAGCGGTACGTGTTTGAAGGGGATATTGAGCTGCCAAAGGTGTTGTTAATGGAGAATAAACAATCCATGACCGATTGTTTTGATCAGATTTTTCGGGTATTTTTACAACATAAGTTATCCTGGCAGCTAGAGGCCAAAGCCAATTGGATGCTGATAATGGCTGCTGTCATCAGTCAATTGACAGAATCAAGAAAAACAGCAACACCGCCTGATCACAGTGCTTTTATCAAGACCTTGTGTCAATACATTGAACACAATTACCACACGAAGCTTACAAGAAAAAGTCTGGCAAGTTATTATGGATACAACCATGATTACTTAGGAAAGTTATTCAAAGGAGCTATGAAAAAAAGCATCTCTACTTATATTAATGAGTTAAGAATAGAAAAAGGCAAAGAATTGCTGATACACAGTGATTTAACAGTGGAGAACATTGCAGAACTCATCGGTTATTCAGATGTGTATTACTTTAGCAAAAAGATGAAAGCGATGACAGGTATGTCACCTACAGATTGGCGAAGGTAGATGAAGCCTATACTTTATCCAGTGGTTATGCGTTGATTTTATAGGATACACGAACACATAAATACCATATAGAATGCCCAAAATGATAGAAAAGGGTTAATTTGTTTGAAGCTCTATCCAAGTCATTGACATTCCCAAATGATTGTTATACACTTTTAGAAAATTTTAATCATAACCATGATTAGGAGACTAAAAAAACATCTTAACTGTAAATAATTATTTGAGTATTTGACATGTAAGGAAAGGATTTCTGTATATAAGCAGAATCAAATGGAGGAAGATAATGATGATTAATCAGCAGGGTGCATTTGTAATGGGATCATATACGGTCCAAAGCATGCTCAAAGAATGTGATGTGAAAGAAAGAGCCATTGATGAGACTTTACAAAAGGTGACCAGTGTATGTGTGCATCAAAAAACAGGTAACCGCTGTGTATTGGTGGAACAACTTAAGGATACACAGGATCATACCACCTATCATATTGAAATCTTAGGAGAAGAAATAGCATGGACAACGCCCATCCAAACAAAGATACGTTATAATGTTCAGGAAAACACCCGATTTTGGACTGCATGGGCAGATGAACCTTATGTGAAAGAGCAAGAAGCCAAGGTGGATACAGCTGCCATGGTCAATGGGGATAATGTAGAGGATACCGACGCTGTATCCAACTGGAATGATCCTCTTGTTGAAGTGCCATTCTTAAATCGTTTATTCTATTATGGGGCACCTTATTATACACCAGAAGACCATCATATTGGTTATGTGCCCTTTCGAAAAGACATCTATTGTATATCCATGTGTTCGGTCATTGAAGCGGATCATGGTCTAAGCTTTATTAATGATGTGAACGACCGATGTTTAGATGAAACAATGGAAGTCAAAGCCTCTGGTGACATTATCTTTAGTAGAATTCATCATCGTATTTGTTCCAGTAACTCCCTTGCATTCAACATGCATATTGTTAAGCATGAGAATTCTTGGCGTGGCGGTATGCGATGGGTGACTCAGCAATTTTCCGATTATTTTAACTCACCTGTTCAGCATGCGGGTGATATTGTTGGTTGCGGTGCTTATTCAAGCAATGAAAATAACTTGGATGTTGACAAGATGCAAAAAATGGGATTCAAAGTTAATTGGAAAGCAAGTTTTGATTTCCCCTATTTAGGGATGTATATACCCGATGCAGAAAAGTGGATAGGTTTTAAGCAGCAAGAAACAGGTGTGGATAATCTACAGAACTACTCAAAAAGTATGCAAGAAAACGGTTTCTACGTGTTAAACTATTTTAATGTCACCGAGTTTGGGCATCAAGTCCAATACCCTTTCCAGGAAGTAAGCCCTGAAGAAATATGCTGGGATGACAGTTCAAAATACATCAGTCAGAACTTTAAAGAAGCGGTTCTTTACGCTCATAAAGAAGATGTACCCTTTGAGAAATCGGGTATAAAAGTAAAGCCTAATGCACCCATCTATACATGGCGAGACGCTATTGTCTTAGACCCTACAGATGAAAGTTATCAGTCCTTCCTGCTTAAGCAGGCTAGGAAACATGTGGATTTATTGCCTGCATCGAGTGGTATTGCTATTGACCGTATGGATTGGTTAAGGCTTTATAATTTCAATAAAGATGACGGTATGAGCTTTGTCAATGGCCAGAAAACAAGCAGTTTATACTTTGGCTGGCATCAAGTGATGGAAGGCTTGGCGGCTATTTTCCATGAAAAAGGTAAAGTCATCTATTGCAACAATCATTTAAAAAGGTTAGACCTTCTTAAAAATGCAGATGGTCTATTCGATGAATTCACTTATGCTGGACCTTCTCTGAACACCACAGCTATATTAGGAGCCAACATGGCCGTTATTGGATGGGTCAGTGATAATCGTTATGCCCGTGAAAAAACAGATGACTTGATACAGCGCTTCTTATACATGGGTGTCCTGCCTGTTGCACCAATAGAGGGAAATGACCATTCCTTAAGACCTCATAAAGGTATTGAAGAAAAGTATATGGACTACGCGCCTATGTTTGGGTTGATGGTACAGAAATCATGGGTATTCCAAGGAGACTATGGAAAAATCGTGACAGGCCATGGAAAAATGAACATGTTCAAGGTAGCCACAGGTTATGTGGTCATGATTATTCAAGGTAGTGAAGACATAGAAGTTGTTTTGAAAGATAGTTTTTATGATCCTGACATTGAAGCGATTATGCCAGGCGGTGTGAAAGGGCAGCTAAGCGTAGAAAAGGATGAGGAGTATTTTAGAGTGAAAACCAAAACGCAACGTGGTTGTGTGATGCTTCATATAAAAAAATAATAATTGATTATGAATAGTATTCATTGAATATAAGACAATAACAATCAGTTATACCAAAGCATTGTATTTTTTATGTTCATCCATTCATAAAATAGAACCACCTACTCACTTTTTAAAAGAACAGTGAGTAGGTGGTTTTTGCATTTTGTGGAAGGTTCATACAATTTTAACGGTTTATGTGCACAATAATTGGTTTTTTTGCACAATAAATATTGACAAAGCACCGTAAATGGTATAAGATGTAATTGGTAATACCAATATATTGGGATGTAAAAACTTATTTTATGTGTCATGGTACAGACAAAAATGAATATGGGTGTGTCACGGAGACAATAAGATTGTCTTCATGCATCATGACAAAGGAGCATGAAAGACTAGGAGGAGAATATGAAAAGAAAGCTTTTAATTGTATTGGTGATGGTAATGACAATGTTAGTATCTGCATGCAGTAGTCAACAAACGGATAGTACCAATAAAGACCGTGAAGAGATGAACGGTAACACTGCATCAGATGAGGGTTCAACCAAAGAGAACGATGACGATAAAGGGTCACAAGCATTTACAATGACAAAAGATATAAAGATTGTGGTACCTTTTGCAGCAGGGGGCGTTACAGATATACCTGCACGTATTTTTGCCAAGTATATGGACAAGTACAGTGATGTGAAAGTGGAAGTCATTAATATAACAGGTGGTAAAGGTGGTTCAGCAGGTGCAAAAGAGGTACAAAAAGCCGACCCTGATGGTACCATGCTTGTCTCTCAACCTGTTGCGTTTCCGATGATGCATGCATTGGGCATTCAAGATTTTACATATGAAGATTTCGAACCCGTTGGTCAATGGTTGAATTCAACCCTTGCTGTTGTGGTAAAAGCTGATTCAGCCTATGAAACAATGGATGACTTAATTGCAGCAGCAAAAGCAGACCCAGGACAGATATCCATGGGTTCTGTTAATGGCACCTTACCCTTCTTCGCTATTCTTGAAATTGGAGCTCAAGGGGATGCTACGTTTAAAATGGCAGACTTAGCGCAAACTAATAAATCATCTGAATTATTGGGTGGCAGAGTAGATGGTTATGTGGATGCCATTGGGGCAGTAAGGCAATTCATCGACAGTGGTGAGTTCAGATGCCTTGGTGTGATAACCGATGTGGAAGTTGCAGGTTATGAAGATATTCCCACTTTTGCAGAATTAGGATTTAAAGACTTTGGTTACTTAAAGCAAGTACAGGGTTTATGGGCACCAAAAGGTACACCAAAAGAAACAGTGGATTATATCAATGAATTAATGAAGTTAGCAGCAGAGGATGAAGAATGTCAGGCAGAATTTGCTAATCTTGCTTACAAAACATCCTATATGTCCGTAGACGACTATACGACATTCATGAAGGAAACGTATGCCACATTCCAAGAAAAAGCAAAACTTGTAACAGGCAAGTAATGAATGGATTAATCATGAATGAATCATGACAGTATCGCTGGTTAGCAGGAAAAGAGGGTAATTTCATGGAAGCCCTAAGGCACGCTTATTAGTATAAAAGTATGAGATTACCGTCTTAGGTACTGTTTTGAATGAAAGGAGCTTAAATGGGCGAAATAATTTTTATGGGTATATTAGCAGTCATCAGCTTTATCATGTTAATCATGACGTATAACTTTCCAACCAGTATTATTGATCAATCAGGCGGGGCTGCACTTTTTCCAAGAATCGTTATTTTTTTACTCCTATTTTTTATGATCATTCGGGTTGTTGAGATCATAAGAAAAAAAGAATGGCACAAAAAATTTGCTTTCTTTGAAATGTTTAAGGGTATTCGCTTGGTATATTTGTTGTCAACGTTAGCATTTATATTATCCATTAAATATGTTGGCTACATCGTATCCACAAGTATCTATTTAATTGTCACCATTATTTACTTCTATAAAAAAGAGATGGGTGAAAAGCAGAGCAAAAAGAAATTGGCAGTAACAATCGTCCTGAACATCATGTTGGTCATTGGCGTTTACTACGTGTTTACAGACGTGCTTAATATTTTATTACCTGAAGGAATCATGAGGAGGTAGGTATGGACGTTATTATGAGTGTATTAACACCTGAGAATTTATTGCTTATATTAGCAGGTGTTATCATAGGAAATATTTTTGGGTGTATTCCCGGTTTGAATGCACCTATAGCTGTTGCACTGGTGCTTCCCATTACATTTTCCATGGCAACTTTGCCAGCTATATGTTTGATTATGGGGCTATACATGGGTTCCGTTTCAGGAGGTTTAGTATCGGCCATACTTTTGAAAATACCCGGTACAGCTGCTTCCGTGGCAACAACATTTGATGGTTATCCCATGGCTCAAAGTGGACGGGCTACAGAAGCCCTGTCTCATGGTGCTTTAGCATCTGTTTTTGGAGGTATATTTAGCAGTATTTGCTTATTATTATTGGCACCCTTCTTATCCAAGATGGCCATAGGGTTTGGCCCATGGGAGTATTTTGCAACAGCCACTTTATCTTTAGTATTAGTCTGTGTCATGCTAAGAGGCAGAGTTCTTAAAGGATTTATTGCCGTGTGCATTGGATTATTGCTTAAAACCGTGGGGAGCAGTCCGGTGGATGGTGTTGCTACCCGTTATACCTTTGGCAATTATAATTTGGAGACTGGATTTAATTTAATTGTGGTCATTATTGGGGTTTTTGCTATACCGGAGATTATTTACTCTATAAAAAATATACATGAAAAAACCAAGCCTATGCCTGTGAAAAAGAGGCTGTTTTACCTACCAAAATTCAGTAGCATAAAAAAGAATGTGAATATCATGATTCGAGGTAGTATTTTAGGTACGTTCATCGGTATATTACCAGGTATGGGAGGGGGAGCAGCGTCATTAATTTCTTATGCCCAAGCAAAAAGAACCTCCAAGACCCCAGAAAAATTTGGTACAGGGTGTGAAGAAGGCATCTACTGTTGTGAAAGTGCGAATAACGCTACCACAGGTGGGGCTTTAATCCCCATGTTAGCACTGGGTGTCCCTGGTGATACAGTGACCGCAATTATCATGGGTGCCTTAGCCTTACAAGGTCTTACACCTGGACCCCTCTTTAGTATGAACAATGAAGTCTTATTCAAAAGCATTATCTTTTCAGTGTTTATCGCTAATATTTTGATGTTTTTGTATCAGATAGTAACCATACGCTACATGGCAAAGATTACGGAAGTAAAGAAGAGTTACCTGTATCCATGGGTAACGGCATTCTGTATTACAGGTGTCATCAGCATTAACAATAACTTGTTTGATTTGCTGTATTTAATCGTTTTCGGAATCATTGGTTATGTCCTGGATAAAAATGATTACCCCATTGCACCTTTTATCCTATCTTTTGTACTGGGTGGTATCATTGAGGAAAATTTAAGACGATCCATTATCAACCATAATACATTTATGGGTGCCATGCAAAATGTTGGTTTCGGAACGGTATTTGTTGTACTGGCAGTATTATTACCTTTATTTTATGCTATAAACTACATTAGAAGAGAGCGAAAATCGGTGCATAAAGCTTAGTCACTTTATCAAGAGTTAATGGCGGTATACGATATATACACGGAGTTAGGAGTTAAGAATGATGGGTATGACCAGTTATGAGATTGTGAAAAGAGCCATCACCTTCAATAACCCTGAAAGGGTAGCACTTAAGTATGCCAATGTGGGTGAAGGTGATGTTGTTAGGATTTATCTGCAAACCCCTAGAGCTTTGAGGAAAGACCCTGAGGAGCAGGTGGACATGAAGGTAAAAGTGGTGCCAACCCCAGGTGCTTATGACGAGTGGGGTGTGTTATGGGAAAATATGGAGGGGGATGGTTTGGGTCTGGGACAGCCTTTAAAAGGTCCTATTCATACTTGGGATGATTACAAGACATATACCATGCCAGACCCTTATGCAATCGGTCGGTTTGATGGGCTTGAAGAGGTTCTTAGAGAAGCAGAGAAGGAGCAGAAATGGGTACAGCTTAATTCTCAATACCTTATCTTTGAAAGGTTGCATTTTCTAAGAGGATTTGAAAATACATTAATGGATATGTATACAGAGCGAGAGATGTTTGAGCTATTATGCGATGATTTGCTCAATTATCAATTGGGTATTGTTAGACAAGCGGCTAAATTAGGTAAGGGAAGAATCCATGCCATTGATTTTTCAGATGACTGGGGTACCCAGAATGCATTGATGATTTCACCTGATCTATGGCGAGAAATCTTTAAACCCCGCTATAAAGTTTTGGTGGATGAAATGCACAAACATGGCATGTATGTGGATTTTCACTCCTGTGGTCGAATTAACGACATACTGAATGATTTTGTGGAAATCGGCGTTGATATGTTAAATATTCATCAGCCGAACCTTATTGGATTTGAAACCTTAGAAAAGTATGCTGGTAAAATTGCCTTTGACATATCCATTGATATCCAAAAAACGTTGCCAACAGGTGATAAAACCCTTATTGAAAAAGAAGTGATGGATATCATGCACCGGGTTGGGACAAAAAAAGGCGGCATTGTAGCAGCAGAATATAAGTTTCTAAAAGCAATTAATGTAACAGTGGAATCAGCGAAATATGGGTATGCATGTTTTGTGAAACATGGACAATATGAGTTGTCTCGTTAGAAGATAAGATTATTTAAGATAAGATGAAAAGAGAAAGTGGGCATAGAAAATGAGTAAAATCAGTGACATTACAAAAGAAAGTTGGATACTTAATACATTTCCAGAGTGGGGCACCTGGTTAAATGAAGAAATTGAAAACACCGTGGTTCAACCAGGTACTTTTTCCATGTGGTGGTTAGGTTGTACAGGCATATGGCTTAAAAGTGAAGGCAACGCTAATATCTGTATCGACCTTTGGGTTAAAGCAGGTAAACGATCACGGGTTAATACACCGGATTTTCCTCCCCATCATCAGCATCGACGCATGATTGGAGCCATTGCATTACAGCCGAATCTAAGAAATATCCCTGTGGTCATAGACCCCTTTGAAATAAAAGAAATTGATGCCATATTAGCTACCCATGATCATTTGGATCATATCGACGAGAATGTGGCAGCAGCCATATGTCAAAACACGGATAACCATGTGAAGTTTATTGGACCAAAGGCTTGTGTGGAACTCTGGAGAAGCTGGGGTGTGCCTGAAGAAAGGTTGGTAACACTTGTACCTGGGGATCGTTATAAGATTAAAGATATTGAAATTGTTGCACTGGATTCTTTTGATCGAACCGAATTAGTGACAGCACCTGAGGGTGTTACATTAAAAGGGAATATGCCTCTTGAAATGGATGAAAAAGCCTTAAATTATTTATTCCACACACCAGGTGGCAGTTTATATCACAGTGGCGATTCTCACTATTCTAACTATTATGCAAAGCACGGTAATGATCACAAGATTGATGTTGCACTTGGCTCATTTGGGGAAAACCCAAGAGGGATGACCGATAAAATGACGGCAGAAGGTATCCTGCGTATGGGAGAAAGTCTAAAGGCCAAGGTCATCATTCCATTTCATCATGACTTATGGACCAATTTTATGGCTGATCCAAAAGAAATTACCACGTTATGGCATATGAAGAAAGACAGACTGAAATATGGTTTTAAACCTTATATATGGCAGGTTGGCGGTAAGTTTACATGGCCAGATAATAAAGATGATATGGAATTTATGTTTGAAAGAGGTTTTGAGGATGCTTTCATAAGTGAACCGGACTTGCCCTTCAAATCCTTTTTATAAGATTGGTGGTGATCATATGGATATGAAAGCTCTAAAACAGGACGTCTATGATAAAAATCTCGAATTAGTACGTAAACAGCTGGTTATCTATACATGGGGTAATGTAAGTGCTATTGATAGCGAAAAAAAACGGGTGGTGATTAAACCCAAAGGCATCGAATACGATGACCTAACAGCTGATGATATGTCCGTTGTGGACATGGAAGGTAATCTGATTGAAGGCCTCCTGCCATCCGTCGATTTGGATATTCATCTTGAAATCTACAAGCATTTTCCCACAATTGGCGGTATTGCCCACACCCACTCCACGTGGGCGACTGCCTGGAGTCAAGCAGGAAAAGGCATTCCCGTACTTGGAACCACACATGCGGATCACTTTTATGGGGAGATTCCTTGTACAAGACAGTTAACACCAGAGGAAGTGGCAGAGGACTATGAACGGCATCTTGGTCAATTGATTTGTAAGCTATTTGAAGATAGAAATCCCCTTGAAATGGGTGCAGTACTTGCAGCGGGTCATGGCCCTTTCACTTGGGGCAAAGATGCTGCCGCCGCCGTAGAGCACAGCGTCATTCTTGAAGAACTTGCAAAAATGGCTAAGTTGGGACTGGACATTAATGGTGGTCAACCAGTCCTGCTGCCGAATCATATGATAACCAAGCATTATACAAGAAAATACGGTGCCAATGCATACTTTTATCAAGAAAAGAAGTAGGTGAGTAAATGAAAAAATCTGTATCATTGTCGTTATTTAAAGCCGATAGCAGATCCCCTATACTTTTTTCAGGGGATATTGATAACACCATTCCACGTATTAAACAATTGGGATATGATGGTGTCGATCTTTTTGTATTAGACCCTTATGCGGACATAAGCAAAAAAGCCATAAAAAAACTAAACAATCATGCATTAGGGGTTGGGGTGGTCATGCCTGCAGCCTTGACGAAAGAAGGTCTTTATTTAGGGCACATGGATGCTCAGATTAGACGTACCATCATTAGCCGTATGAAACAGATCATTGAATATGCATCGCAAGTAGATGCCATGGTATCACTAGGACTTGTTCGTGGCAGTGTTGCAGGTCATGATACAACAGAAGCATTGTTGGAACGATTCGCTGATTCTGTTGAAAAGCTGTTGCCATTTGCGCAAAAGTATGGTGTTGATTTGGTTCTTGAACCCATTAATCGTTATGAAATTAACACATTGAACAGCAGTTTAGAAGCGAAAGCATTCATTGATGATTATCAATTACCCATCTATTTGATGCTGGATACCTTTCATATGAATATTGAAGACGTGTCCATTGAAGAGAGCTTTAGGGTATGTGGTGACCTGCTTAAACATGTGCATTTTCTTGATTCTAATCGTTTAGCACCGGGCATGGGACATATGGATATGAGAATGATTTATAGAACATTAAAAGAAATAGATTACCAAGGGTATCTGTGTCTGGAAGCACTGGCTTTGCCAGATACGGAAACCTGTGCTATAAAGGGCATGGAATTCTTTAGAAGTGTTCTGTGAAAATGGAGGGAAAGATGGATAGAGAACTTAAAGCTAAAATGGAAGCTTTTGCAAAAGAGCTTAGAATTACAGCGCTTAAGATGTTTGGGCATCTTGGATTTGGCCATGTAGGCGGTACGTTATCAGCCACAGATCTTATTGCTGTTTTATATGAAGGGGTAATGCGGTATAACCCAGATGACCCCCAATGGAAAGATAGAGACCGTTTTGTATCATCCAAAGGGCATGCAGGACCAGGTATCTACTCCGCTCTAGCCTTAAAAGGATTTTTCCCAATGACATGGCTGGATACGTTGAATTGTGGTGGTACCAACCTGCCAAGCCATTGTGACAAAACAAAGACACCCGGGATTGATATGACAACAGGTTCCCTTGGACAGGGAGCATCCACAGCTCTTGGTATGGCCATGGCCACAAGGGATCAAGACCATTACGTCTATTTGCTACTTGGGGATGGTGAATGCAATGAAGGACAAGTATGGGAAATGGCCATGTCAGCTGCTCATTATGGTGTCTCTCATCTCATTGCTTTTGTGGATTATAACCATAAGCAGCTGGATGGTACCACAGAAGAAGTGCTGGATATGGGGGACTTAACCGCTAAGTTTGCTGCTTTTGGCTGGTATACCCAAGAAGTGAATGGGCATGATGTGGAAGCCCTATATAATGCCATTGAAGATGCCAAGAACAATCATGAAGGCAGACCTTCTGTTATCGTGATGCAGACCGTGAAAGGTAAAGGTGTTAAGTGGATTGAAGAAACAACCTTCAATCATCATATACTCCTTTCAAAAGAACAGGCAGAAAAGTCCATATTAGAATTAAATGCATAGTGGAGGTTTGAAGATGTTTAAGAATGCATATACGAATCATCCCGATACCAGAACACCAAAAGAAGTGTTTCCAAAGGTATTGGGTGACTTAATGACAAAAGATAGGGATGTTGTTTATTTGGACGCAGATTTAATGAACTCCATCGGAACTGGTGGGTTTGTGGGCAAATATCCTGGGCAAGCCTTTGATGTGGGTGTTCAAGAAGCCAACATGATTGGGATGGCAGCAGGTATGAGTGCTGAAGGGAAGATACCTTACGTCCATACATTTGGTCCATTTGCTTCAAGGAGGTTATACGATCAGGTATTCCTATCGGTAGCCTATGCAAAAAATAATGTAAGAATTATCGGCAGTGACCCAGGTGTTACAGCGGCCTATAACGGTGGCACCCATATGCCCTTTGAAGATATTGCTCTGTATCGAGCAATTCCTGATGCGGTTATATTTGATATTGTGGATGCAACACAGTTTGAACAGGTCCTAAAACTGTCAAAGGATTTCTTTGGTCTTGTTTATATCCGAACACCAAGAAAAAAGGTCATAAAAGTCTACAGTGATGATAGTCAGTTTACGATTGGTAAAGCCAATGTGTTGAGAGAAGGCACCCATGTGACCATTGTGGCAAGCGGTATAATGGTGGCTGTGGCTTTAGAAGCAGCTATGATGCTTGCAGAAGAAAATATTTCTGTAGAAGTCATTGACCCTGTGACCATTAAGCCCCTTGATGAAGAGACTATTTTGGCATCTGCAAGGAAAACAGGTGCAGTGGTAACCGCAGAGAATGCCAATATACATGGAGGTCTAGGGGATGCAGTAGCATCTGTACTAAGCTGCAACCTGCCCACGCCATTAAGAAAAGTCGGCATACAGGATGAATTTGGTGAAGTCGGCACAGAAGAATATCTAAGAGAAAGATTTCGGTTGACACCTGATGAAATCATAAACAAGGTTAAAGAAGTCATGTCAATGGGACGATGATAGGAGTGAAACATGAAGATTAAGAAAACCGTATTAGGTCAAATTGATAAAGTTTACGCCACATGTATAGGAAACGTTGATGGGAAAATGACATGTATTGGCGCTTCAGAGGGTGAAGGTCCTTGTCATGCTTATGATGGAGAAGAAACAAGCATCTTATGGGAAAGACCTGGCGGAACAATGAACATTGTACCCATTCCAGGAAGAGACAATGCATTTTATGGGACACAACATTTTTTACCTGTGTTTGATGCAAAGCAGTGCAGCCTTCATTACATACGATTTGAGCAAGGCACATGGCAAACGATTAAAGTCATGGATTTTCCTTATTTGCACCGCTTTGACTTGTTTGAAAGCAACGGTGATATTTATTTTATAGGTGCATCCTTATGTGAAGGAAAAACGTTTGTCCAGGATTGGCGTCAACCAGGTAGCGTGTATATTGGAAAGTTAAAGGATGATTACAGCCAACCCTTTGAGGTAAAAAACATTTATCATGGCATAACAAAGAATCATGGGTTCTGTCGTGTAGAGCTGGATCATGGTTTACGTTATCTGATAACAGGTGTTGAAGGTGTATTTTCATTTGAAGTGCCAGAATCACCCATGGATCATGCATGGACAATCCAACGCATCATGACCCATGAAGTCAGTGATATCGCTGTATGTGACTTGGACCAAGATGGTGAACTGGAATATGCCACCATTGAACCTTTTCATGGCAACACATGTGTCATCTACAAAAAAGAAAAGGGGACGTTACGACCCATTAAAACCATTCCCATTGCATTCGGCCATGTGATCTGGGGAGGTCAATTAGGCAAGCGTCCAACTTTCTTGTTAGGTGAACGAAGAGATGCTATGCGATTAATATCCATCCATCATGAGCAGGGTAAGATTGTGGATACCCTTATGGATGAACAGACAGGTCCCAGTCAGATTAGTGTGCGTCAACAAGGTGATAAAACCTATGTGTTATCAGCCAATCGCCAAATTGATGAATTAGCACTTTATGAATGCTCAGAGGTTTAAACCTAAAAAAGGATACCACCATTCTAGGAGGTGACAGGATGATCATAAGGAAAAATATCAGTGACCAGGTATTTGATTATTTCGTGGATAAGATAAGAAATGGGCAATTAAAACCAGGGGATAAACTACCGACAGAAAGAGATCTATCCCAAGAGCTCGGTGTAAGCAGGGTGTCTATACGTGAAGGTATTCTTTCTTTGGCACGGATGGGTATTATGGTAACAAAACAAGGGGACGGTACCTATGTGAACTCCAAGAAACCGGATATCCTTAGTCAAGTAATGGCTATTTATGTAACCATGGAAAAAGAATCACTAGCTATGGAATATATGGAAGTTAGGAAAGTCATGGAGTCTGAGGCAGCCAGGTTAGCAAGTCTGCATGCAACAGCGGAAGATATTACGCGCATTAAAAGCATACATGAAAAAAGAAAAGCTATCATAAAAGGATCCAAGGATGTATATGATTATGCGTTATTATATGAATATGACCGTCAGTTTCATGCAGCCATTGCTATGGCAACCCATAATTCTATGTTTGTTAATTTCCTTAATGCCATACATACCACGTTGAAAATTCAACAAAAAGAGTCTTCAAGCTTTAAAGATATGCCTCGAAAATCAAATGCATATCATGAAAAAGTGCTTCACGCCATTATGGGGAAAAACCCAGAGAAGGCAATAAAATGGATGTCGGCACATCTTGATGATGTGACCCATGCAATCATGAACAAAGCGACATGATGTGTTATCGTAACGAAATGAGCTATAAGCAAGACAAATTAGGATATATATAGAAAGGATAAATCATGAGACTTTCCGCAACCCTAGCGTGCGCAAGCCAAATAAATATGATAGAGGATATTCGAGAATTAGAGAAGGCTGGCATTGATCTATTGCATATTGATATTATGGATGGAAACTACGTGCCAAATCTATCCCTTAATTTTCGTTTGTGTCAAGAAATCAAAGAGACATTTCCAAACATGGCATTGGACATACATATGATGGTCACGAATCCTTTGCAGTACATCAAGCAGGCGGCAGATATACAAGCTGAATGGTTTACATTTCATATGCATGCTACCCATTTTCCCTGTAGAATGATTGATGCCATTAAACAATCAGGAATGAAGGCGGGCGTAGCCATCAACCCCAGTGAACCTATATCAAATCTATTGCCCATTATCGCCAAAGTGGATATGGTATTGCTGATGGCCATTGAGCCTGGATTTTCTGGACAGCAGTTTATGGATGCAAGTTATGAACGAATATCCCAATTGAATAAAATAAGACAGGAAAAACAATTGGATTTTATCATTAATGTGGATGGGGGCATAGACCCTGTTAGTGGTAAAAAATCCATTGAAAGTGGTGCAGACCTACTCGTTATGGGTATGTTTGCTTGTTTTAATCAAGTTGATTCCATATGGGAGGCCTGTATGAAGTTTCACCAACACATAAATGGATAAAGCATACAGTTGCTTTCAATCCTCAACAGAATACAAGTATCTTAAGATCAGCTTTGACATTCAAATCATTAATTGGTATGATAAGTAATGAGCGATTGGTATACCAATGATAAGGTGTTACCATATGATGAGTAGGAATGTATTGTGATTCCTAATGAATAAGAAGGTGATTGGATGATTGTAAGAAAAAATATAAGTGATCAGGTTTACGACTATCTGGTGAATGAGATTAAAGAGGGGCGCTTAAAGCCAGGGGAAAAGTTACCTACAGAAAGGGCTCTATCAGAAAAATTAGGTGTCAGCAGAGTACCCATCCGGGAAGCGATTCGTTCATTATCACGCATGGGCGTATTAACAACGAGACAAGGTGACGGCACATTTGTTAATGCTAAGAATCCGGATGTGCTCAGTAAAGCCATGGATATCTATATGCAGTTAGATGATAAACTTGTCATTGAATTTATGGAAGTTCGAAAAATTATGGAGTCTGAGGCAGCACGATTAGCCAGTATCAATGCCACCGATGAAGACATTATTAAAATTAGTGAGATCAATGAACAAAGAAAAAAAATTGTGGAAGCATCTGATGGTGACTTCGATTATCATAAACTTTACGAATATGACCGTCAATTCCATTTTGCAATAGCTGAGGCGACACACAATTCTGTGTTCATGAATTTTCTAGATGCCATTCGTACCACGCTGAAAATTCAACAAGAAGGTTCGTCCACGCCTGTAAAATCCAATGCCTATCATCAAAAGATTGTAGAAGCCATTATAGCAAGAGACCCTGATGGAGCATCCAAAGCCATGGCTGATCATCTGAATGCTGTTACCGAGTCTATTATGAGGACCATAGGGAAAAGGTCAACGTAAAAGCTTTACAGATAATGAAATCACGGTAGGCTAACATAAAGCAAGCCAATATTTACCCGTCTGAAGAAGATGGGTTTTTTCACCTTATAAGTTAGTTGACAGATTAGGAAATATACTTTATAGTAAAAACAACACAAACGTTTGGGAAGAAAGAAGTGAAATCATGTCAGTCACATTAAAAGCAATAGCAGAAAAAGCAAAAGTATCCATATCAACCGTATCCCGTGTTGTGAATAACGACCCAACGAAGCCTGCCAGTCAAGAAACCATTGATCGCATATGGGAGATTGTAAGAGAAATGGGTTATATACCTAATCAACATGCAAGAAATCTTATCAAAGGCAATGATAGCCAAGAGGAGAAGATAACCAAGAAGACCATTGGATGTTTATATACATCCACGCTGGATACCAATAACGACCCATTTTTTTCCTACATTGGGCTTGGTGTTCAAGAAGAACTGAAACGTCAAGGGTACGTCATGGCCTATGCATTGTCCATCTACGGCATGGACTTTTCTGAAATATATAACTATGTTCTTGCCAACCCAGTTGAAGGGGTTGTAGTTCTTGGGCGTTTTGATCAAGCTACCTTAGAATTTCTAAAAAAACACTATACCAATATCATTTATGCCGGTGTTAACAGTGTGAACGGGGGTTTTGATGAGGTCATTTGTGATGGTTATAAAGGCGCAAAAGCAGCCTTGGGTCATTTGAAGGACCTTGGTCATAAAGACATTGGCTTTGTAGGTTATGCCCCGGAAGACCGTGAGAGTAAGCTTATTATTAATGAACACCGCTATAAAGCTTATGTTGATTTTCTCGACGAACAAGGATGGCATTTGACCAAAAACAACATCGTCCATACAAGTCTGAAGTCTACAGAAGCTTATGAAAACATGATGGCATATCTCAAAGGTCAAACAAAAGAAACGCTGCCTACAGCCTTTTACTGTGCCAATGATGTAACGGCCATTGGTGCCATGAAAGCCATTAAGGAACATGGGTTGAAGATACCAGAAGATATATCCATCGTCGGTTTAGATGATATAGAAATGGCATCATTTGTATCACCAGCTTTAACAACGGTTCACATTAAGAAAGAAGAACTTGGACGCACAGCTGTGAAAATATTGGTGGATAAGATTGAGAGTAATCGAACATATCCTTATCGGGTAGACTTGCCATTTGAATTGGTTGTCCGTCAGAGCACCAAATCTAGACGATAAAGAGCGACTTTATAAAAGGAACTGTCCTATATAAGCAATTTTAGTAGGGGAATACCGTATATTTTCCTACAGGGATTATCATGATTTGCTGATATGGGACAGTTCCTTTATGTTATACTTTTTTATCATGTATGGAACTTACCAGTTGACAAATATCTTAAAGGGGTGTAGTATAAACACATAAACAAACGTTTGAGTAAAATGTTTTACCAATCAAGAAAGGTGTGTGATCATGAAGTATATTTTCATTAATCTAAAGCGATTTGATGTAAGTAGAGCTAAAGGCGGTATATGCCCACAAGATGATGCTGTGTCATGGATACATGGGGTCATGGAGGAAAGCTTAGCCTATGACTTAGGCAAGTTAGAAGGCATTGAAGTGGTTTATATGTTACCAGAATCACTTTTGTCTACAGGAATGAATGTCTTAACAAAAGCTCATACTAGTGATAGGAAAAACCTGTCCATCGGTTCCCAGAGCGTTTATCGAAAAGATATTGAACCAGGTGGAAACTTCGGAGCCTTTACATCAAATCTGCCAGCAGCAGCCGTTAAAAGCTTAGGATGTACATGGTCCATCATTGGTCATTCCGAAGAACGTCAAGATAAGTTGGAAATCATGGAACAGTTTGAACCCACATTAAGACAACATGAAGCATCCTATCAACAAGCCATGGCCAGCGTAAACCATCTGATGAGCAAAGAAGTTGCTTGTGCCTTAAAGCAAAATCTTCATGTTCTGCTATGCATCGGTGAATCTGCCGAGGAAAAGGGAGAAGGCACTTGGGAAGAACAGAAGGTGAACATCAAGAAAGTACTAAAGGCTCAGTTATTACAATGTCTGAGAGATAATCGTCATCTCTTGGGAGACAACAAAGTGGTTATTGGCTATGAACCCATTTGGGCCATTGGACCCGGTAAGACACCACCTGAAAAACCGTATATTGCATTTGTTTCAGATTATATCAAAACATGTGCGAAAGAAGAACTGGGCATTGATAATATCCCTGTTGTATATGGTGGTGGTTTAAAAGAAGCCAATGCCAACATGATAGCAAGCATTGATACCATTGACGGTGGTCTCGTTGCTTTAACAAATTTTGAACAGCCTATTGGGTTTGAAGTAGCCAGTCTTAAAAAGATTATTGACCAATACCAACAGGTATAAAAAAACACATTATATAGGAGGATATGAGACATGAAAGTTAATTTTGAGTATGGACAAGGTGTCATGACAGCAGAATTACCAGAGGACAGAACAGATGTATTTATTCCAGGAACTACGGTACCAGACCCAGCGTATATTCCAGAAGATCAGATTGTGGAAGTAACAAGAGAATCCATTCTTAATCCCATAGGGATGAAACCCATCAGTGACTTGGTAAAGAAAGGCTCAAAAGTAACCATTGTTTTCCCAGACCGGGTAAAAGGCGGCTTCCAGGATACTGCCCACAGAAAGATTTCCATTCCCATTATTCTTGAAGAATGTTTTAAAGCAGGTGTTGAGAAGAAAGATATCTTACTCATCTGTTCCAATGGTTTACACCGAAAGAATACGGAAAAAGAAATTAAATCCATTCTTGGTAACAAAGTCTTCTATGATTTTTGGCACAGCAATCAAATCATCAATCATGACAGCGAAGACTATGACAACTTAGTGGACCTTGGTGTGGATGAGAACAATAACCCTGTCATCATGAGTAAACAAGTCTATGAATCAGACCTTGCTGTATTTATTGGTCACACACTTGGTAACCCTTATGGCGGTTATTCAGGTGGTTACAAACATTCTGCAACAGGCATTACCCATTGGAAATCCATTGCCAGCCATCATGCACCACATGTGATGCACAGAGATGATTTCACACCCGTTAACGCACAATCATTAATGCGTTCCAAGTTTGACACCATTTCCATGCACATGGAAAAAGAAATGAATACCAAGTTCTTTATGTGTGACGCTGTACTGGATACCAAAGCAAGACAAATAGCAGTTTTCTCAGGCTATGCCAAAGAGATGCAGCCCATCTCATGGAAGGTAGCAGATGAAAGAACGTATGTACCCTTTGCAGATGAAAAATATGACATTATGATTTTTGGTATGCCTCAGAATTTCCACTATGGAAACGGAATGGGTACCAACCCTATTTTCATGATGCAGGCAGCTTCAGCACAGATTATTCGTCATAAACGGGTCATGTCGGACAATTGTGTTATGATTTTCTCATCCATCTGTAACGGTTATTTCCATGATCAGGAATTTCCTTCTTACAGAGAAACCTATGAGCTTTTTCAACAAGATTATCATAATCAATTACCGGATATGGCTGAACATGGTGTAAATTTTGCTATGAATAAGTATTATACAGACCTTTACAGATTCAATTATGCTTATCACCCATTCCATGCTTTTTCCATGATGAGCTGTGGTCACTTAGCAGAAAAACATTGTAGTGCAGTATACTGTGTAGGTGCCTATGAACCAGGTTTTGCTAGAGGTATGGGGCTTAAAACAAGGGCTAGTTTTGAAGAAGCTTTGGAGGATGCTAAGAAGTATGTGGGTGCTAATCCCAAGATATTGGCATTGCCACTTACATTTAAAACAGCATCTGTTCACCTTTGTATGAAAGAATAATCAAAAAAGTGATAAAGAAATAAACATGTTGTATATCGTGTACTGGATTTTAAAATAGAAGTAAGTTAAAATAGAAGTAAGTAAAATAGTAGTAAGTTAAAATAGAAGAGGGGGAATACATATGCATATGGGTGATGCGCTCATCTCACCAATTGTTGGCGGTACCATGTTAGCTGCAAGTACAGGTGTTATGGGCTATTCGATTCATCAATTAAAAGGTGAGGTATTTGAGAAAAGATTACCCCTTATGGGGGTTATGGGTGCATTTTTATTTGCTGCACAGATGATTAACTTTGCTATACCAGGTACCGGGTCAAGCGGTCATATTGGCGGGGGAATTCTTCTCGCCATTATCCTAGGACCCAGCGCAGGATTTTTGACACTGGCAAGTGTCTTGTTAATACAGGCACTGTTTTTTGCTGATGGCGGTTTGCTTGCTTTTGGTTGTAATCTGATTAATCTAGGCTTTTTTACATGTTTTGTAGCCTATCCTATGATTTTTCGTCCAATGGTTCGTAAAGCCGTGACAAAGAGGCGGATTATCATTGGAGCCATACTGGCATCTATCGTTGGTTTACAGCTTGGCTCACTGGGCGTTGTGGCTCAGACTTGGTTTTCTGGTCGGACAGAATTGCCATTATCCACCTTTTTATTATTCATGCAGCCTATTCATCTTGCCATTGGCATTGTTGAAGGCATGATTACAGGGTTGATTGTGAGTTACTTATATAGCCAGAATGCAGCTTTCATCTATGCTCATCAACAATCTGATGACGTAAAAACAGCCATGAAACCTAAGCGGCATCTTGTTATGAAGGTAATGGTGGCGGCTCTTGTAGTGGGAGGCTTAATCTCACTATTTGCTTCTTCCAATCCAGATGGGCTGGAGTGGGCTGTTTTTAAGACAGCTAACACGGAAGAAGTAGCGAATGAATCAACGGTCATTCACTGGCTTGAAAGAGCCCAAGAACAGATTTCTTTCATGCCAGATTATGGGTTTGGCGGTCGCATGTCGTCGGACAAAGCAGAGACCAGTGTTTCGGGCATTGTAGGCAGTTTCATAACACTTGGTATTGTACTACTGCTGGGTATAGGCATAAAACGCCGTGGCAGAAGGGTGTCACAAAATGAATAAAAGACTCCTGTCCATGTTCAATCTAGCTGAACTGGAACAATTTGCCAGGCGTAAAATTTGGTGGAATCAGGTGCATCCCATCATGAAGATTCTGATAACATTATTGTATATCGTTGTTGTCACTTCCCTTGGTAAATATCAGCTTAGCCAGCTGCTCCTATTTGGCATCTATCCCATCATCATCATCACCATAGCTGATATTCCCTTTGGTGTTGTTGGTAATAAGCTGATTATTCCTGCTATTGTAAGTATGGGATTAGGTGTATTCAATCCTTTTCTAGATCGAGAGATGGTCATAAAAGTCGGTGAAATTGCTATAAGTGGTGGCATCATTTCCTTTGTAACGCTTTTTATCAAAGCCATGTGGACCTTATCAGCAACCCTGTTGTTGGTTGCAACAACACCCATTGAAGAAATAGGAAGAAGTCTTATCAGGCTCAAAGTGCCTGTAAGACTCGTGATGTTATTATTGCTTATGTACAGGTGTATCACTATTTTGTTGGGAGAAGTGCATCGAACAATGGAAGCATACAGTCTTCGCTCCAGGCGTGGTCATGGGATACACATCCATACATGGGGATCGTTGGTTGGTCAGATTATGATAAGGTCGTATCACCGGTCCAATGAGATTTACAATGCCATGGTGTTAAGGGGTTATGATACCAGCGGTGGTTCAATTGAGATATAAATGGGATGCAGTTAAGGGAGAGGAACATGGTTGTTTTTGAAAATGTCAGTTTTGGGTATACCCATAAGAAAGTTCTCAAGGCAGTTAATCTTAAGATAAAAAAAGGACAATCTGTAGGCATTGTTGGTGCTAATGGAGCAGGAAAATCAACCCTCATAAAATTGATGACAGGTCTAATCATACCCACAGAGGGACGTGTTCTAGTAGATGGTATGGATGTTTCATCAAAGGCTATTAAGGCCATAAGAAAAAAAGTAGGTTATACCTTTCAAGATCCTAATCACCAACTTTTTATGCCCACTGTTTTTGAAGATGTGGCTTTTGGTCTAAGACAAGAAGGCCTGTCAAAGAAGGAAGTAGAAGACAGGGTTAGAAAAATACTGAAAGAAGTAGATGCTTTGCATCTTTCTGACAGGCCATCATATACTTTATCAGGTGGGGAAAAGCGAACCATAACCTTGGCCACAGCCTTATCGACCAATCCAGAAATACTCATTCTGGATGAACCATCTATTGGGTTAGACCCAAGGTCAAGAAGAGGCTTAATAAGGTTATTAACCACAAGAAATGAAACCAAAATCATCACAACACATGATATGGATATGGCTTTAGATTTGTGTGACCGCATTATTGTTTTATATGAAGGTAAGATACAGGGTGATGGAGAACCCATGACCATATTTAAGAATAAAGCATTATTATGCCAAAGCCACCTTGAATTGCCTTTGAGGATGCAAGGATGTCCAGTCTGTTCTAAGTAATTGGTTAAAAAGGAGAATGATATGAAAGTATTATATTATGATGTATTTTGCGGTATAAGCGGTGATATGCATCTGGGTGCATTACTTGATTTAGGTGTTAAAGAAGATTATTTAAAAACAGAACTCAGAAAACTGAATATTGAAGAGGAATACGATATTGTTGTGACAAAAGGCATGAAATGTGGTATCAGTGGAACAAGGGTGGAAGTCATTCTTCATCATGATAAAGGATCCCAAGAAGGCAATCATCCTCATGAGCATAACCATGACCACCATCACCACCACGTTCATGATCATCAGCATGACGATACGCACCAACATGGACATGAACATAGCCATGATGATGCTCATGAACATGGACATAAACATAGCCATGATGATGCTCATGAACATGGACATAAACATAGTCACGACGATGCTCATGAACATGGACATAAACACAGCCATGACCATGCTCACCAGCATGGACATGAACATAGTCATAATGATGCTCATCACCATGGGCATGAACATAGCCATGAACATGCTCACAATCATAGCCATGACCATCATCACCATAGAAACTTTACCATGATTAAAGACATGATTAATAAGAGTACACTAAGTGATGGGGTTAAGGCGTTAAGTATTGAGATGTTTCGACTGGTTGCGGTAGCTGAAGGTAAAGTGCATAACAAGCCTATGGGAGAAGTTCATTTTCATGAAGTAGGCGCTACGGATTCCATTGTGGATATGGTAGGTGCGGCCATTTGTATTGATGCACTTCAAGTGGATAAAATCATAGCATCCAGTATTCAAGTAGGCGGCGGCTTTGTGACCTGTGCTCATGGGAAAATGCCCGTACCCGCACCAGCAACAGTAGAAATATTACAAGGTGTACCATTAAAATACAACCTTGTCCCCTTTGAGACGACTACACCAACAGGTGCAGCCATCCTCAAGGCTACTGTATCAGCGTATAAAGATGAACATGACATGCGTATCCATAAAATAGGTTATGGCTTGGGTTACAAAGATTTTGAAGTGCCAAATGCCTTACGTGTTTATTTGGGTGAAATAGAGGATGCACCTGGTGATTTGGTCATAGAAAACCAATACGTTATGGAAACAAATATTGACGATATGAATCCTGAAATCTTCACATACATTGAGCAAAAGCTCTTTGATGCTGGCGCACTGGATGTCTATAAGACACCTATTATGATGAAGAAAGGCAGACCAGCAGTAACATTAAGTATTCTGTTCTCAAAAGAAAATAGAGAAGCGCTCCAAAAAATAATGTTTACTGAAACATCATCTGGCGGTGTGAGGGAAACACAGGTTGTGAAATCCATGCTAAAGCGGGATTTTGTGGACGTTGAGACATCATATGGTTCAGTAAAAGTTAAAAACCTCTACTATGAGGGTAAATGTATTAAATGTAAACCTGAGTACGAAGACTGTGCAAGATTAGCTCATGAACAAGGTGTTCCCATTCAAGCAATCTATGATGCAGTGGAAAAAAAGGTGTGTGACGCGGATTGAGTGCTTATAAAAGACTATTGGCTTATATAGAAAAATTGGAGAGTGTAGCTGTTGCTTTTTCAGGCGGTGTTGATAGTACATTTTTAGCCTATGCAGTACGAGAGGCTCTTGGAGATAAGGCCGTTGCAATCACAGTGGATTCCCCTTATATACCAAGATGGGAAATTGATGAAGCTAAGGTATTGGCTAAAGAAATAGGTATACGCCATGTTATTTTGCCAGCAACCATCCATGAATCCATTGCACATAATCCATCCAATCGATGCTATTTATGTAAAAAAGTTATTTTCTCATCCATACTGGAAGAGGCAAAACGTCAAGGTGTCAAGGTAGTGGTAGATGGGTCCAATGTAGATGACACAAAAGACTATCGACCAGGACTTGCTGCTCTTCACGAATTAAATGTACGCAGTCCATTGATGGCTTGTGAGTGGACCAAAGAGATGATACGGGAATCATCAAAGGAAGTAGGATTAACAACCCATGATAAGCCAGCCTATGCTTGTTTACTCACCCGGCTTCCATACGATACAACCATTACCCAAGAAGAACTAGAACGCATTGAAAAGTCAGAAGTTTATTTAATGACACTTGGATTTCGAGCTGTTAGAGTCCGTTCTCATGGTCAGCTTGCTCGGATAGAAGTTGCAAGAAACATGAGGAAAAAGTTGTTTGATGAAGCATTATTAGATAAGATATCCCATACACTTAAAACTTATGGTTATGACTATGTGACCATTGAAGCTTCCGGTTATACCATGGGCAGCTTCAATCAACAAATTGGGAAGTAACCAATGTCCCATGTATTCTAGGTAAGGAAGGAGTCAATCATGCGAAAATATGAATTGGAACAATTACTGCATAACGTAAAGCACAGTGATTTGACAATAGATGATGCGGTAAAGCAACTGGAATCTTTACAAATTGGCGATTTAGGTTTTGCAAAAATAGATAACCATCGTGAGCTTAGGGTTGGCTATCCAGAGGTTGTGTATGGTGAAGGAAAGACCAGTGAGCAAGTGACTGAAATAGCCACATACATGCAAGCGAAAGGTCAAAATGTGCTTATAACAAGAAGTAATGACCATATGTATGAGACGGTGGTTAAAGCATGTCCTAAAGCAAGATACAATCCTTTAGGACGAACCATCAGTATCGTCAATAAAGCATACCAAGAAACGTCATCAAAGATTTCAATCATTGCAGCTGGTACATCCGATTTGCCAGTGGTTGAAGAAGCCTATGAAACGGCTAAAATATTTGGTAATAAAGTGGAAAAGATCATCGATGTTGGTGTTGCTGGCATTCATCGGCTATTTAACCAAATGGATAGAATTCGAGAGGCAAAAGTGCTTATCGTTGTTGCAGGTATGGAAGGGGCTTTGGCAAGTGTTGTAGGTGGTCTGGTAGATAAACCCATCATTGCAGTACCTACCAGTGTTGGCTATGGTGCTAATCTGGGAGGTGTGGTTACGTTGCTAGGCATGCTCAACAGTTGTGCCAGTGGGGTTAGTGTCGTTAATATTGACAATGGTTTCGGTGCTGCCTACAATGCCAGTATGATTAATCGCCTATAGTATTATCACGACCATCAGGAAGATTGGATGACCAATCTTCCTGTTTTTTTGTCTTATAGAAAGCCCCTAGTTCAGCATTTGGATATACAAGCATTTTCACTAACGATACTGTCTTTAATGGAACAACATGCTTTGCAAGACACAAAACAGCCCTTTTGTTATAATTATAAGCCCTCCTGTTGCAAGTGTTAGGTTATCTCTGACATCTCTTTGCATCTTTGACAATAGGTATTGAACATCAGACTAAATAAATGTACAATCTTATATATAAAGGATTCTTTAGGAATCGTTAAGGAGATGAATCAAGTGAAAATAATGGACTTAACAAAGGAACATGAGTCATTGTTTTTTGTTTGTTTGGAAGATTGGTCGGAAGAAATGAAGGAAGCTGGCAACCACAAATGTACTTGGTATAACCACATGAAAGATAAAGGCCTAGGTGTAAAGCTTGCTGTAGATGATACGGGCAATGTTGGTGGGATGATTCAATATCTACCAATAGAACATGCTAATGCTGTAGGACAAGACGTCTACTTTATTGATTGTATATGGGTTCATAAACATAAAGAAGGACGAGGCGATTTTAGCAAGCAAGGTATGGGTAAGGCTTTATTAAAAGCGGCAGAAGAAGATGCTCAATCCCGTGGAGCAAAAGGTATGGTTGCTTGGGGTGTTTCCATGCCATTTTGGATGAAGGCATCATGGTACAAAAAACAAGGCTATAAAAAGGTGGATAAAAACGGTATGGCTTTACTCATGTGGAAGCCCTTTGTTGAAGATGCTGTTATCCCAAAATGGATGAAGCAAGTTAAAACACCTGAGGCTAACACTAACCCAGGAAAAGTCACCTTAACTGTTTTTTACAGTGGACACTGTCCAGTTCAAAATCTATTGCTGGAACGAGCCAAGCGGGTTAAAGCCCTTTATGAACATCGAGTGGTGTTAAATGAAATCAATACGATACACCAAGACGTTTTTCGTGAGTGGGGCATACTAGACGGCTTATTTATTGAAGATAAACAAGTCAACCATGGACCGCCACTAACCTATAAAAAGCTATTGAAACTTGTGGAGAAAAGACTTTCGAAATTAACATGAGCATGTTATAAAGATAGAATATGGAGCCATTTATAAGGTCTGTTTCAAAAACCAATTTTGTCCTTGAGAGGTATTTGGAAATGGCTACTATTGAATTTATCTTACGTATATGATAGACTTCACATAATGGTTTACATACTAAAAAGCGTAAGGATATACAAGAGTTAGCAAAAAGTGTCATAGAAACCAATGGACGAAAGGATATACCATCATGAATGTGCTGATACAGTTTTCCTTTATTATTATCCTGTTAAAAATAGGCCAAGTTATTCAATACTACATCAACCCATTAATCAATATTCCAGAAGCTATATTAGCATTAGTCATCCTTTTTTTGTTATTACAATTTAAAAAAGTACGCATGAGTCAAATGAAGGAAATCAGTGATATCTTATTGGATAATATGGCATTATTTTTTGTTCCTTTAGGGGTTAGAATCATGACGCAGATGGAGCTTTTGTCAAGTAATATTACAGCCATCCTAGCCATCGTCATTCTATCAACAATCATAACATTTATAACCACATCATTGGTGGCAAAGCTTATGATGGCACTGCATCAGCAGGCGAAGGAAAGAAGGTCTTTACATGAAAGAAATACTAACGCATGATGTTCTGTTTGGGTTAGCCATCACGATTATCATGTATAAGATTGGCGTTATGGTCAATAAAAAATTGGGTGTAATAGCAAACAGCTTATTAATCGCAATGATTGGCATCATAGGTGTTTTACTTGCTTTTGATATTCCCTTCGACGCATATAATCAAGGCGGAAGTATCATCAGTGGATTTATTAATCCAGCTACAGTTGCTCTAGCACTACCCCTCTATAAAAACTTTGATTTGGTTAAAAAATACTTCCATATCATATCCATATCGGTTATATCCGGCATCTTGGCATCAACACTATCGGTTATGGGTTTATCTTACTTGTTTCATGTGGGTGCTGCAATCAAACAATCCCTCATACCCAAAACAGTGACAACAGCTATTGCACTGCCTTTGTCAGAAAGTGTGGGAGGCATTCTTAGTCTTACGGTAATAGCCGTCATCATGACGGGCATTGTTGGTACCATTTTTGGACCGGTACTTTTTAAGCTATTGAAGGTAAAACATCCAATAGCACAAGGGGTTGCATTAGGGACAAGCTCCCACGCAATCGGTACATCAAAAGCAGTAGAGATTGGTCAAGAAGTTGGAGCCATCAGTAGTATATCTTTGATTTTGGCAGGTGTCATGATGACCATTCTTATTGAAATCATTTAAGAAACAGTAGTCATGTTTGGTCATTATAGATGCAGAAGTAGGAGGATTGAAACAACATAGGAGGGATAGTTGTGAAAAACAATTTATCACGGTTGGAGTACATTATAAACATGGATAAGTTTCAAAAAATCCAAGATGATATTGCTGAAGCAACTGAAATGGCTGTATTAACCGTTGACTATAAAGGTGCTCCTATAACAAAGCATAGCAGGTGCAGCGATTTTTGTACATTGATTCGAAGTCATCCTCAATATGCAAAACTATGCCAAAAATGTGATGCACGAGGTGGCTTAGAAGCTGTTCGAACCCAAAAACCCTATATTTATATATGCCATTTTGGCTTGATTGATTTTGCAGTACCCATTATGGTACATGATCAGTACCTGGGAGCCATCATGGCAGGCCAAGTGTTTATTAAGCATGATGAAAACAAAAAGAATCTTGAGAACATTGTTAATGCGCAATACGATAAAGTTCATTGTGAATGGGAACATGATTTTCACAAACTCCGTAAAAAAATACCCATTATGACGTTACAAAAGGTACAAGCTATTTCCAACATGCTGTTTCATATGAGTAACTATCTTGTTAATGAAGCTGTGTTAAAAATATCCTTAAATGAACTCAATGAAAAAATGCGATATATGGGTAAAGAGCAATTTAGGCCACAAGATGTATTACCTCATGATTTCATGCCTAACCCTAACCATGATGATGTAGAGCACCACGAAAGGGAGGATATTAACCTTCTTATTAAACCAGCCTTACACTATATTCATGAGCATTATGCCAAGAAACTATATCTTGAAGACATTGCATCTTTATGTAACATAAGTCCAAGCTATTGTAGTAAACTATTTAAACGTGAAACAGGGGATAGTTTTTCAACTTACGTGAATAAAGTAAAAATTGAAAAAGCCAAAGTGTTATTACAAACAACGAAGCAACCGGTTTTAAATATTGCTTATGACTTGGGTTTTGAAGATTGCGGCTACTTCATTAAGGTATTCAAAAAAATGGTTGATTTAACTCCAGCAGTCTATAGAAAAAAGGTTAAAGGAAAGAATTACCTTTAAAGCATCGGTATATATGTCATGTTTTACGTTATAATAATAAGGGTAGGTATAGATATACAACTATGCCTATTATTTTTTGCGTTTTTTGCTGGATTTTACTATTTTTGAACAAAATAATAGGATTTGTGTATGAAAATACTACTAATAATTCCTGTAAGAAGCCATATTATTTTAATGTAAATGCACATAAAATAGATTACTATAGAATTAAGGTATAAGAAGTATAGGGTTTATCTCATGATCTACTCAAAAAAAAGGAGGATGTATGATGAAAAAGGTATTGATATCACCAGCAAAATATTTGCAAGGTAACAATGAATTATCTAATTTAGGGTCATATGTAAGGGGATTTGGGTACAATGCACTTCTTGTTGCATCCACAGATGATCAAGAAAGAGTGCAACATCATCTGGATGAAGCAAATGAAAAAGAAAACTTTAATCTCATTTATGGTGGATTTAATACGGAATGTACCAAAAAAGAGATTGAAAGATTGCGAAGAATGTGCGCAAAAGATAATTGTGACGTGATCATTGGTTTAGGTGGGGGCAAAGCTTTAGATACGGCAAAAGCAGTAGGACACTTTGAGAATAAACCAGTTATTGTCGTACCAACCATTGCATCAACAGATGCACCATGTAGTGGGCTTGCTGTCATATACACGGAACATGGTGAGTTTGAAGAATACATTTTTTTCAAAAGAAATCCAGATTTAGTTTTAGTGGATACAGGGATTATTGCGAAAGCACCAAGTCGTTTCCTAGTAGCAGGCATGGGGGATGCTCTTTCTACTTATTTTGAAGCACGGTCTTGTGCAAAAGCTTATGCCAATAATATTCCAGGTGGTAAGAGTACTTTAGCTGCCCTTGCCATTGCAAAATTATGTTATGAGACATTATTAGCGGATTCATTAAAGGCAAAAGCGGCCTGTGATAATAATGTGGTAACAGCTGCTCTAGAAAATATCATTGAGGCAAATATTTTATTAAGTGGCTTAGGTTTTGAAAGTAGTGGATTGGCAGCTGCACATGCTATACACAATGGTTTAACAGTTCTTGAAGAAACACATCACTATTTCCACGGTGAAAAAGTGTCCTTTGGTGTCATCGTACACCTTGTTTTAGAAAACGCACCATCAGAGGAATTAAATAAGGTGCTTCATTACTGTCAATCCTTGGGATTACCTGTTTGTTTAAAAGACTTAGGCGTCACAGACGTTACAACTGAAAAAGTGATGGAAATCGCTAAAGCAGCATGTGCTGAGGGCGAAACCATTTATAATATGCCATTTGATGTGACGGTAGAAGATGTCTATGCAGCCATTATAACAGCAGATGAACTTGGAGGTTCCATATGAAAAAAATAATCAATAAACCAGAAGATTTAGTGATAGAGATGTGTCAAGGGATGGCTGCTGCACATCCTGATAAGATTGCATTTAAATCAAAATATAAATTAATCACACGAAAAACATTGAATAAAAATAAAGTAACCCTGATCAGTGGTGGGGGAAGCGGACACGAACCTGCTCATGGCGGGTTAGTGGGTGAAGGCATGTTGGATGTTGCCGTTTGCGGTGATGTATTTGCTTCGCCTTCTACCATTCAAGTCTATAATGCTATTCTAGATAGTGAATCCGATAAAGGAACCCTCCTAATCGTCAAGAATTATTCAGGCGACTGCATGAATTTTGATGCAGCATCGGAAATGGCAGAAGAAGATGATGACATCATGGTTGAAAAGGTATATGTCAATGATGATATAGCTGTAAAGGACAGCCTCTATACAGTTGGTAGAAGAGGTGTAGCAGGGACAGTGCTTGTCCATAAGATCGCAGGGGCTGCTGCTGAAAGAGGCGATAGCCTTCAAGACGTAAAAGCTGTAGCGGAGAAGGTCATTGCAAACGTAAGATCAATCGGTTTTGCTCTCACATCCTGTACCGTACCAGCAAAAGGAACCCCAACCTTTGAACTAGGGGATGATGAAATTGAATTTGGTGTAGGTATTCATGGGGAACCAGGTATTGCTAGGGAATCCATTAAGTCAGCAGATACACTTGCTCAAGAGATGGTAGATAAATTGCTAAAAGACCTTCCATTTCATGGGGGTGACGAAGTAGCTCTTATGGTCAATGGGCTAGGTGGTACGCCATTACAAGAGTTGTATGTGCTGAATAACGCAGTGTATAAGTTACTGGAAAAAGCAAATATTAAAGTGTATAAGACATTCGTTGGTAATTATATGACCGCAATCGATATGGCTGGTGCTTCTTTAACACTTTTAAAATTAGACGATGCATTAAAAGAATTATTGGATGCGCCAGTGGATACCATTGCATTGAAACAATAACCTGCAAAACAAAGAAAAAGGGAGGGTCTACAATGGAAAAAGCTACATTAAAGAGTGTCATGACAGTCGTTGACCAAATGGCTGATATCATTATAAAAAATGAGGTACCTTTCTGTGAATTGGATTCTGTGGCAGGAGACGGTGATTTTGGTATGTCTGTTGCAAAAGGGTTTAAAGTACTTAAAGAAAATTGGGAGGAGCTTTCAAAAGAAAGTATTGCTCAATTTTTAAAAGACAGCGGTATGATCATTACGGAGCATTGCGGTGGAGCTTCAGGCCCTATATGGGGATCCGCTTTTCGAGGTGCGGCTAAATACGCAAAAGGAAAAGAAGATTTGAATGTAAGTGAAGTAGCAGAACTGTTCCAAAGCGGCATTGATGCCATTCAAAAAAGAGGTGGGGCTAAGCTTGGTGATAAAACTTTATTAGATGCAATTATACCAGCTACCGAATCTCTAAAAGAAAGTGCTGCTTCAAATATAAGCATGAAAGATGCCATGAAAAAAGCAGCCCAGTCTGCTGTTGACGGTGCGGAAAAAACAAAAGACATGGTAGCACGTAAAGGTAGAGCAAGCTATGTAGGTGAACGCAGTTTAAGTCACCCAGATGCTGGAGCAACAGCTATTGGTATCATTTTTACTGAAATTGTAGAGAACATGTCAAACTAGTCAAAGGCAAAACATAGTTGGTGATGCGAATACCCGTTCAAGTAACATCACATGTTATTGGACAAAATCACTGACGTTTACGGTCTGAAGCTATATAGAGGAAAACGAAAAAGACTACTTTTTGGAGTATATGCCAAAAGTAGTCCTTTTTTTATCATAAAATAATCAAATTCATTTCATCCTAACAATATCTGTTATGTATGTGTAAGGCACGTAATCTAACACAGAATACACCATGCAATTGTACTAAAACCTATAATCGTAAAAATAGGTATTCTCACATTCAATAGTTTAACACAACCAAAACTATAAGTCTAGTAATTTTTTTTGTTTTATATACAATATAAGATACACATGAACAAAAAGAGATGGAGGTAAATAGTGATGGAAGCGAAAAGACATGAAGATTATAGGCAGGAAAAAGAAAGGCTAACCTATATCAAAAAGATAATTGAAGAAGAAATAGACTTATTAAGGCATAAAACCTATACCCATGTGAATGAGGATGTGATACCCCATATGGTATATATGGACAATCAAAGAATGAAAAAACTAAATGGAGCCTTTCTTAATCCCTATTTTGGAAGAATTCATTTTAAAGAAAGCAATCAGAGTAAGATAGCGGATATTTATATAGGCAAAGCATCATTAATGGACCATGAAAGCGATCACGATGGGGTTATGCTGATAACCGATTGGCGAGCACCCATTTCCACACTGTATTATGATCGTAACATTGGTCCAGTGGATTATCATTGTCCAGCAGGTAGAATTGATGGTGACTTATTGTTAAAAAGAAACTATAAGATTGAAGATGGCTATCTGGAAAAAATAACAGATATTGATGTAACAGCACTGGATGAAATGCTTTTAGAAGCCTTAGAAGACAAGAAAGACACAAAATTAAAAGATATTGTATCCACCATTCAATCTGAGCAAAATGCAATCATTCGTGCAGATTTAGCAAAATCTCTCATTATACAAGGTGTTGCTGGAAGTGGTAAAACAACCATTGCACTACATCGCATTGCCTATTTGATCTACACCTATCAGCATCGATATAAACCAGATGAATTCATGATCATTGCACCAAATAAGCTATTTTTGCAATATATAGAGGATATGTTGCCAGAATTAGGGGTTGAAGATGTGGAACAAACAACCATGGAAATCCTAACAAGAGATATTGTCTCCGAATCCTTTTCCATTGGAGAGAATGATGATAAGTTAAAGCGAATGATTGAGAACAAAAACCATGAAGAAATAAAAGCATTAAGAGCCCTATCTAAGATAAAAACAGGCATGGCCTATAAAGAAATACTGGACGTCTTTATTTATGAGATGATTCATGACATACTTCCCAGGGATGATTTCATCTTTGAAGGGGTTCTTTTTATCCGTGCAGATAAACTATCGGCTATGTTTTACGAGTATTATAAAAGGTATTCCGTATTAAAAAGTATACAAATGATTAAGAATGTCTTAAAAACGCAATTTGAAAATCATAAAAATGATATAGAGGATAACATTTACCAATCCATAAAAGATGCGCAAATAAACCTGAATGATACTGGGATAGACATGGTACAAGATAATGAGACCATGAAAAAGATGCATCTGGAGCAGCAAAAACGGTTTAAACATATGAAAAAGAATTTTATGAAGCAGATGCATGCCTATTTAAAAGAACCTAAAAAATCCATACTACAGTATTATAAGCAATTTTTAATGAATACGGATTTAATCAAAAGGCTCGTAGGTGACGAGGCATATTTAATGGGTGCCTTTAAGGAGATGTCCAAACATATTCGTACAAAAAAAATGGTTGAAATCGAGGACTTACCAGCCCTTATGTATTTGCAGTATCAATTAAAAAGCACCGAAAAAATACAGGTCAAACATATCGTCATCGATGAAGGACAAGATTTTGGAACCTTTCAATTTTATGTGTTAAAGGCCATCATGAAAGAAGCGACGTTCACCATACTTGGCGATATTGCACAAGGTATTCATTATCATAGAGGAACTCAGGATTGGAAAGTTATTCAGCAACAAGTGTTTAAAGAGGAATGTCAAGTGAAGTATCTGCAAAAGAGTTACCGTACCACAGTGGAGATTATGGATGCAGCCAATAAAGTCATTGAAAAAGTAGATGACGACAATATCATAACAGCACATCCCGTACTAAGACATGGGTTACAAGTACAAAAAATTAAAAAAGAGAATGACATGGACATCGTTGATGCCATTGCCATGGAGCTGAATAAATATAAACGTGACTACCATTCTATTGCGATTATATGCAAAAACAATGGACAGTGTGAAAAGATGTATCATCATATGATCAATAAAGGGATACATGTTCAATGGTTAAAGGATAAAGAAGCGGAGTACAGCCAGCAGATTGTCCTGTTACCTTCCTATCTTGCTAAAGGCTTAGAATTTGATTGCGTTATTATTCCAGATGGCAGTCAAGACCATTATAAAATGAATAAGTTGGATGGGATGTTGTTGTATGTCTGCATGACCAGAGCATTACATGCGTTAAACATATATTATGTGAAAGAGTCCAGTGACTTGTTAATGTAAGAGAAATCAATGTGTATATGGATTTAATCAATTATGGTATGACGTAGGAAAGTATACGCTATTATGCGAAAAGTGGGGCCATAGAAGGCCAAGCCCAACCCTATAACCATAACGTTTAGGTTGAAAGCATCATAACGTCATCTTCCTAGACCATTTGCTATCATAAAATGTATGCTCCCATAGTCCAGTTTTATGGGTGTTGTTAATGGACTGGTGTATGTATGGGTATGGCTATACACCTGAGAAAATGTTCATGAATGGTGGTATCATTGGATAATTCCGGATGGAAAGCTAGACCCATTATATACTGATGTTGAACGGCAACAATATGACCATCTATTCGGTGTAATACGTCAATAGGATGAGCAGCCCTCGTAATGAAGGGCGCTCGTATAAACGTCATAGGAATGGGTTTCTTAGAGAGTTTGGGTATGATGTCACGGACCATAAAACTATCCAATTGACGACCAAAGGCATTTCTTCTCACGGTGATATCAAGCACCCCAAGTGTAGGTATCGTGCAGTTTTCTACCTCTTTGGCAAGAAGAATGAGACCGGCACACGTACCTAATATGGGTAGATGCTGCTGAATTTTCTTTTGTATAGGTGCCAGTAAGCCAACATCTACCAGAAGTTTTGACATGGTTGTGCTTTCACCCCCTGGTAGAATCAAGCCATGAATGGTATCTAAATCAGAGGGTTTTCGTACTTCTATCACCTGATGCCCCAGTTGTTTTATCATGCATTTATGTTCATAAAATGCTCCTTGTAGAGCCAGAATACCAATAATCATTCTTAATACCCTCTTTCTGACATGCGGTCCTTCTGGTTGATGTCATAGACGTGAATACCAACCATGGCTTCACCCAGATTTTCAGAGACTTCTGCAAGAATCTTAGGATCTTGATAATAAGTGACTGCTTTGACAATTGCTGAAGCTCTTTTTCTTGGATCGCCTGATTTGAATATACCCGAGCCAACAAAAACGCCATCACAGCCTAACTGCATCATCATAGCTGCATCTGCTGGTGTGGCAATGCCGCCTGCTGCAAAATTCACCACAGGTAGACGACCATGTTCATGGATGGTTGTAAGTAGGTCTAGGGGAACCATAAGCTCTTTGGCAGCATGATAGAGTTCATCTTTATTTAGACTTTTGATTCGGCGTATTTCAGCATTCATCAAGCGCATATGGCGAACGGCTTCAATGACATCACCTGTCCCTGGTTCACCTTTCGTTCGTATCATGGATGCACCTTCTGATATGCGTCGCAATGCTTCACCTAGATTTTTGGCTCCACAGACAAAAGGCACTTGAAATAGAGTCTTATCAATATGGAGTTCTGGGTCAGCAGGGGTCAGTACTTCACTTTCATCTATATAATCGATGCTTAATGCTTCAAGAATCTGAGCTTCCACGAAGTGACCAATCCTTACTTTTGCCATGACGGGGATTGAGACAGCATGCTGTATGTCTTTTATCATTTGAGGGTCTGAAGCTCTTGCCACACCACCATGGGCACGGATATCCGCAGGCACACGCTCTAATGCCATAACAGCACAAGCACCTGCTTCTTGAGCAATCTTTGCTTCGTCTGTGTTCGTCACATCCATGATGACACCACCCTTTAACATTTGGGCTAAATGCTTATTTAATACATATCTATCGTTCATAAAAATACCTCCTTGTTACATGATTTATAGACAGCTGTTCTATTTATTTGACATTATAAAGGAAAGACTGTCTTGTGTAAAAGGTCAGTGTTTGCATAAAATGAAAAGGTCAGTTCTAGGGATTCGTTCTTTTGTAGCCTATTAGCTCCTTGTTGAAGTAACCTTGTTAGGAGAAATTGTAAAAAGATTATGATTTTTCATTGTATAGATTTTAAGAATGGTGTATAATCATTATAATTTTAAATTCTTATATCTTATACCATTTGGTAAGCCTTAAAAAAACACATGGTATGATAAAAAAATGGCAGTGGTGAAAGGAGTTTATGTATGACCCATAGTGAAATAAAAATTAGACCAATGACGAAAGCTGATTTTAAATCAAGTGCAGTGATCATGACATATGCCTTTAGAGCAAAGTACGTGTTGCTTCAATCTTGGACAGATGAAAAAATCATAGACCTGACGTTGGCGGTACCTTTTTTTGATCCATCCAATTTAGAGGGGCATTATGTGGCCACATATCAACAAAAAGTTGTAGGGGTACTTCACTTAAATTGGTTTGAACAACAAAAAAATCGAAAAAATCCCAAAATGGACTTGGTGAAGTTATTCCGTAAGTTTGGCTTTTGGCGCATCACGATTACTGGGATGGCATTACTCTTGCAAGATGCGAAAGTCAAGAAAGACGAAATGATGGTGAATCATATAGCTGTACATCCTGATTATCGTGGGCAAGGTATTGGAGCAGCTTTATTAGCATTTGGAGAAGAGCAGGCTCAAAAGCAGCAGGACATCACAAAATATACCTTAATGGTCATAGGCCGTAATAAAAGAGCCAGAAAATTATATGAAAGAATGGGCTTCAAAGTGAACAAGGTTTATGACCATCCCATAACCAGATTTTTCACCAGCGTGAAAACCAGTCAATATATGATTAAGACAATTGGCTAGTCGGGTCACTAGACTAAAAAGGATGTGATGCCATGAATCTGAAGAAAATACCCATAGGAAACATGATCTACTAAGAATGGACAACAAGATAGCAAGAATGGAAAAGTGTGTAAGTTTTTATCGTGCTATAATCAACCTAGAATAGAAGCATAGATGGACAATGTACATGACCTAGTAGAAGGGAAAAAAGTTGTAGATAATACATGCCTATCCTACCAGATAAGCTTCAAAAAAATTATAAGGATGATGAACATGGGATTTTACATTGATTTTGGCACCATCACCATGGACCAATATCTTGAAAAACTAAAAAAGAAAATCTTAATACCTAGCCGAATGATACTAAGAGAAGATATTGACCAACGGTTTGCATATTTCAAAAGCATTGGCATTAAGAATGTGCTTGAGCTTGAAAAAATGTTAAAGAAAAAAGATAAGTTATCGGCATTAGCAGAAGCACCATGCCTATCAGAGGCCTATCTAAAGGTACTTTCTTCAGAGTTAAAAAGTATTCAGACCAAGCCTAGAAAGTTAAAAGATTTCAATGGGTTTGCCACAGATACCATTTCCAAGCTTGAGGCATGTGGTATTAAGAATACCCGGCACCTCTTTGATCGGGTTTTAACCCCTGAGAAACGGGCAGAACTTGCTGGGGAAACAGGCATAAGTGAACAGGACATTATGGAACTGACACAATTAACTGATTTAACAAGGATACAATGGGTCAATACAACGTTCGCCCGTGTTCTATATGAAGCGGGTTATGATACCATTGAGAAAGTAGCCCATGCAGATTATCAGGTATTATATGATACCATCATGACCCTTAACGCAGAACGACATCTCTATAAAGGGCATATTGGATTAAATGATATGCACATTGTTGTACAGGCAGCACAAGAAGTGTCTATTGATATAACATGATAAGCAAATAGATAAAAATTACTGGTATATAGAAAAAAGCCCATTTAACTTGAAAGGTTGATGGGCTTTATTAATGTTCTAGGAAGTAAAATAAGCTATTGGATATTTTATAGATTGACTTTACCATTAGACATGGAGTCTGTATAATGATAGCCATACGTTTTTTATAGAGCATGGAGATAGGAGTTGCAAAATGATAGAGCTTATACTAAAAGACCAGCACAATCACATTATATTTGAAGGAAAAATAAACAAGCTATCCATACCCAAATCACTTATTAAGGAGAAAAGCATGGCTTGGTTTCAAGACCCGGACCCATGTTTTATCCATCAGAGTGCAGTGAGAAAAAGGCTGCTCATTGCGTTAGAAGATGCATTAATGCATGTTGACCAATCCGTTACCATCCACCAAGTCAGTCATGATGTTCTCACGACTCTTGGCTTTTATGAAAATCTATATACCATTCACATGGGTTAGACCCGTCATACCACTACAAAAACAATGTAAGCACCCCAAGTATAATTAATGTAATAGCCGTTATTAATTTGATATAAGGCATCTTCTTACGGATGAACTCAGTGATATTGAAGAGTTCATTTGTTTTCACAATGATTAAGATAACAAGGGTTGGCGGTATGATGAAACCAAGGGCGTAAATCACAAGATAGGAAACAGCTAGCAGGGAAAGTTCACTGGTGGTTTTTATCATGTAGTTGATGGTAATCAAGTAAATCTGCCCTGTACATAAAAATTCACTAATGGCTAGGATGATACCTAATGCAAATAAACTGATATACAATAGCCATTGACGTGTTGGCGAACTTAATTTCTCAATGATGATATGATTGAGACGTCTTAATCCACTTGGTAGTTGATTCTTAATCTTGCCATAGCGTTCCCATTTACTCATATAAAAATCATAGATATTAAAGACAGCAAGCAAAATAATAAATGAACTGATAGCCAGCTTCGTATAAAAAAGATACGATTGATTGAGCTTACTCAGATTCTGAAAAAGCAAGGTACCAAGTAAAATAAAGGCTATGAACTTACCCGATATAAAAGTCAACCCACATTTCACTAAGGATATATTTTTAACCAAAAGTAGGGATAAGAGTAACAGCAGCATGGACAATGAACATGGATTAAGACCATTAACGATCCCGATAACAAACATCTTTAGGAGATTAAAGCCGTCAAAGGTATCTTTCATTTGCTCATTCTTTGTCCTTATAGACGTCAGAATAGGGGTTGTTGGTCGTAAGCCACTTCTTATTTCCGACAAAAGCACGTCAAGTCCTGATTGAATATCTTTTTCACCTTTATAGTATGTATCCCCAACAAATAAAATAGGGGTAGATGTTTCTTCTGGTTTTAGACCATAATGCTCAAGATAGGCTAAATAGGTATCATAGGCACTTCCTTCATAATAGCTGATATTATGGCGCATAAAGTTAATGGTTATCTGTAGGTCAGCGGCCTCTATCTGATTCATAAACCTATTAATTTGCTCCTTAGCTTCTGTACAATTTTCACATAAATTCACATAGAAATAGACAAAATCTATGGACTCACCTGGAACATCTTCCATGGAGACAATCCTGTCTTTTCCCATAACCGTTGTTGACGATAATAAAAAAATAATGACTAGTGTGATGTTTAGTGCGTGTAAACGTATTTTTTGATTCTGCGTTCTTTTTAACATAATGATCTCCAATTCGTCCGTAATGAAATTAGTATAGCTTGCATGAGACATAATAGCAATGGGATTATTTCAAGATAAGAGTGAAATACATTTCTTTTTTCATACCATGACAAAAATTGTGACAGATTCATAAATTATGAAACACACAATCCTGTGCAACAAAGATAAAATAATATTAGTTATCAAGTCATTTAGCTTCACGGATGATAACAACTAAAACTAAATGAAAGTAGGGGAAAACATGAAAAAGTTATCCATATTCATGGTACTTGTAATGCTTGTATCATTGTTGGCAGGATGCAGTACGAAGAAAGAAAAAAGTACGCCAGATAGTGAAAGTTCAATGGTGACAACAGCAGAAAATGAAGGTGGTGAAGAAGAGGCAGAAGAACAACCACCTGCTGAAGAGGAAGTGGTTGAAGAAACCTTTGACTTTGGCGGTATGGAAGTTGTTGTTGCTTCACCTTGGGCAACGGATTTAACACCAGGTAGTTCCCGTGGTAACGATATGTTAATTGAAAGAATTGCAGAAGTAGAAGAGAAATACAACGTGAAAATTATATATAAGGATTGCAGCGATGATCAAATTGGGGGGAACTATTTTCAGTTAGCCGTTCAAGGCATGTTAAGTGGAGAAACTTTGGGTGATCTTATTTATTGCCGAACAGGTGATTATGTTGCATGGAAAGATGCTGGTGTCTTGCAAGATTTGAATCCTTATGCTCATATTCTTAATCTTGACAATACGAAAAAATGGTCAAAACTCATTCTGGATAACACGACAGAAGGGAATGAAACCTATGGATTAGCCACAAATCCAATCCCATTATATACGTTTATCACCTTTAATAAACGATTATTTGATGAAGCCGGATTAGACTATCCATATGCTTATATCAAAAATGGTCAGTGGGATTTCAACAAAATAGCAGAAGTGGCTAAGAAGTTAACCATCGATACAGATGGTGATGGTACCGTGGACCAATATGGTTTAACAGCTTATAGTCCAGCATCTTTAGGTCAATCCATGATTATTGCTAATGGTGGTCGTATGATCGATCATGAAAAGGGTAAGCCCTTATTTGTTGCAGATGAACCAAAAACCATGGAAGCTCTAAACATCTTTCACCAATGGTATAATGTTGAGAAATTTGTTGTGCCGTTACAAGAAGGTGAATGGGATTCTCAGGTAAAATTATTTGAATCTGGCAAAGTAGCCATGATGGCTGGATCCGATTGGATGTTGACACGTTTCAATAATAATCTAGAAGATGAATTTGGAATTGTATTTTTCCCACAAGGACCATCATCAGATGGTACCTATAAATCTCTGATTCCTAAACTTAGCTTTTATGTGCTACCCGTTTCAACCACGAAAGATAAAGAAAAATTATTAACGGTCTACGCAGCACTTACTGAACCCTATTATGACGACCCATTAGAAGGCTATATCGAAGGTATAGAAGAAAGAGTGCATGATGAAGAGTCCTTACAAACGTTAATTGATTATCAAAAGGAAGAAAATGGTGGAGAATTGGTTTTCTCACCTATATCCAATTATGCCCTTGATTGGTCAGCACCTGAAGATATTCGCGTGTCACCTACACTTTTTAATCGTATTGTTGAAGGTGAAGCACCATCCGCAGTCATTGAAGAAAAGAAAGCAGCTATACAACAGTATCTAAAAGATATGTTTGGTGAATAAATTGTTTCAAGTCATTGTCCTTTTGGAGGTATATGTATGAAGAAAATACGTGTAATGGTACTCGTAATAAGTATTGTTTTAATATCCACAACCAATAGAGCCCAGATGACAAAGGAAAGCAATAGGGATATCCTCGTCGTTTCTAGGGAAAACAGCTATGACCAATACCTTCAAAATTATGGTAAATACGAGCATCCTGATACCAATGTATTCATTCAAATGGGTAAAGACATTGTGGATTCAGAAGGCATTAAAATTGTCAGTCATTATGAGAGCTCCACAGGAGAATCTGTGGTCATGGATGAATCAGGTTTTGTAGAATGGGCAGTAGAGGTTGAACAGGAAGGCTTATATAACTTATTCATAGCGTATTATCCCATGGAAGGAAGAAGTTCTACTATTGAAAGAAGTATTTCTATTAATGACCAGATCCCCTTTGATGGTGCTTCAAACATTGTTTTTAATCGGGTATGGGTGGATATTGAACCCATTAAGAAAGATGCCCGGGGTAATGATGTAAGACCCATGCAAGTAGAAGTGCCAAGATGGCAAACGCAGTACATTTCAGATGCCATGGGATACTACACAGAGCCCTATGCATTCTATTTCAAAAAAGGCAGGAATACCATTCGCCTTGAATCCGTTCGTGAACCCATGGTTATCAATCAACTAGCATTAAAACAAGCCAAAACGGTACCAACTTATGAGGAAATAAAGACAATCTATGACGCAAAGGGATATCAACCTGTTGAACAACAGGTTATAAAAATTCAAGCTGAACAAGCTGCTTATAAATCAGACCCAACTCTTTATGCCATTACGGATCGTTCATCACCAGCAACAGAACCTAATCATGGGTCTAAAATTGCTCTGAATGCTATAGGTGGTGAAAAATGGAAAACGCCTGGCCAAACCATTACATGGGTCTTCGACGTTCCAGAGAGTGGGTTATACAACATTGCACTAAAAGAAAGGCAAAACTTTCAAAGTGGTTTGTATGTCAGCCGTAAATTGATGATAGATGGTGAAGCACCGTTCAAGGAAATGGAAAATCTGAATTTTAACTATGAGAATGCGTGGCGGGTGACTCCGCTTAAGGATGAAACAGAACCCTATTCATTCTATCTTGAGAAAGGTACTCATGAGTTAACACTAGAAGTGACATTAGGTGACTTATCCCATATCATTCGGGTTGTGGAAGATTCTGTTTATCAACTCAACAGCATCTATAGGAAAATTCTCATGATTACGGGTTCATCACCGGATAAATATCGGGATTATGCCCTGGATAAAAAGCTGCCAAAAGAAATGGAAGTTCTGACGTACCAAAGCAACGTGTTAGCTGAGGTTTCAAACATGCTCATTGAACAAGTTGGAAAAAAAGGGGCTAATTCAGCTATACTTGATAAATTGTCTTATCAATTAAAGGATTTTGCCCAAAAGCCTTATAAAATTCCGAAAAGCTTTAAAACCTTTAAGGACAATATTTCAAGCCTGGGTACATGGCTCTTGGAAAGCAGAGAACAGAAACTTGAACTTGATTATATCTTAATCACTTCGCCAGGTACACCATTACCTAAAGCGGATCATGGCTTCTTAAAAAAGATGGCTCATGAAGCAGAGCTTTTTATATACTCCTTCTTTGAAGATTACAATTCCATTGGTGATGTGGAGGATGGAGAAGAAGTACTGACCGTATGGATTGATACAGGACGGGATCAAGCACAAGTCTTGAAAAACATGATTGACGATACATTTACACCTCGGTCTGGGGTGAAGGTTAACTTAAGGCTGGTTGCTCCTAATGTACTGCTTCCTGCAACGGTTGCAGGTCGTGGACCAGATGTAGCGGTTCAGGCATTTAACCAAATAGCCGTTAACTATGCTATTAGAAACGCCGTCCAAGATTTAACAGCTTTTAGCGATTTTGACAGTGTGAAGGATCGATTTTATAAAAGTGCCATGGTGCCTTTCGAGTTTGAAGGAGGGTACTATGGCCTGCCAGAAACACAGGTTTATCCCATGTTATTCTATCGTACCGATATTTTTAAAGAATTGAACTTAGAACCACCCCAGACATGGCAGGATGTCTATGATATCTTACCTGTTATCCAGAAAAAATACATGGATTTTGTTATACCTGTGTCAACACCAGGTTTGCCCCAAAATGGTGGAAGGCCAGGCTTAGGCCTTCAGAGTTATCAAATGTACTTGTATCAAAATGGCGGCACCCTATATAAAGAAAAAGGCATGTCGTCAGCTCTTAATCAAGAAGCAGCTATTGCGTCTTTTAAAAAATGGACTGCGTTATTTACCAATTACAAGTTACCCATTGAGTATAATTTTTTTAATCGGTTTAGGATTGGAGAAGTGCCCATTGGTATTTCTGATTTTACAGTATACAATCAGCTTGCAGTGGCAGCACCAGAAATCAGAGGTTTGTGGGAATTTATTCCCATACCAGGAACTCGGAAAGAGGATGGCACCATTGACCGTTCCACTGGTAGTAATGGGCAAACATGCATCATGTTAAAAAGCTCTCAATACAAAGAAGAGGCATGGGCATTCATGAAATGGTGGACCAGTGCCGATGCACAGATTCGTTATGCAAGAGAGATGGAATCCATCATGGGTGCGGCCGCAAGATACCCGACAGCTAATGTGGAAGCCCTAAAGCAATTACCTTGGCCATATAAAGATTACGTAAGCCTTAGTCAACAGTGGGAATGGGTAAAAGGTGTACCAGAAGTCCCAGGCGGATATTTTACACCGCGACATATGGATAATGCTTTTCGATCCGTCTTATACGAAGGTGAAGACCCAAGGGAAACGTTATTGGATTATGTGTTGATAATCAATCAGGAAATTGATACAAAACGAAAAGAATTTGGCTTAGAACTTGATCCAGATCGTTATGAAAATAAAGAGGTGACAGAATGAAGTGGGCTGAAACAAGTGTAAAAAATAATGGAACAGCATTGAATAAGAGAAAGAATCGATTGAAAGCATTATTGACAGAAATCTATAAACACCGAGTTGCCTACTTTCTAGTAGCACCTTTTGCAGCAGTATTCATTACCTTTACGATTATCCCAGTTCTCATGTCCATTGGATTGAGCTTTACCTATTTCAATATGCTAGAAGCACCTAAGTTTATCGGATTTGAGAATTATCGCAACCTATTCCTAGTGGATGATATCTTTCTCACATCTGTTAGAAATACCTTTGTGCTTGCTATCGTCACAGGACCCATTGGCTATATGGCAGCCTTATTATGTGCTTGGTTTATTAATGAATTACCGCCTAAAATAAGGGCATTTATGGTTCTGGTATTCTATGCACCATCCATATCCGGTTCTGTGTACCTTATATGGGGCGTTGTGTTCAGTGGCGATGCATATGGCTATTTGAATGGGTTCCTACTGGATTTTGGACTGATCAATGAACCCAGCAAATGGTTATCAGACCCGGCTTATATGATGTCCTCCATTATTGTTGTTGTGCTTTGGATGAGTCTAGGGGCTGGCTTCTTAGCTTTTATAGCGGGCTTGCAAGGTGTGGATAAAACCATGTATGAAGCAGGTTATGTGGATGGTATCCGTAATCGTTGGCAAGAATTATGGTACATTACACTTCCAGCTATGCGTCCACAACTGATGTTTGGAGCCATTATGTCTGTGACAACATCCTTTGCTATTGCAGACCAGACAGCTCAATTGTGTGGTCTGCCAAGTACAGATTATGCCGTGCATACGGTGGTTAACCATTTACAAGATTATGGCCAGCAGCGATTTGAAATGGGCTATGCATCAGCCATAGCAACCATACTCTTTATCATCATGATTTTATCCAACAAAGGCATACAGAATCTATTGAAGAAAGTGGGGCGGTAACATGGGGAGAAAAAAACATAAGCTAAAGCATAGTATCCGTAAGGTACTAAAAAAAAGAGCACCCAATCGCTCCTTGTTAGGGGATGTGTTTATACTGATTATGCTTCTTGCCATTGGTGCATTTTTAGCGCTGCCACTGGTGCTTGTTATCAGTAATGCCTTTAAGCCCTTGGATGAGATCTTTTTATTTCCACCTCGATTTTTTGTCAGAAATCCCACCATGAATAATTTTCGGGATTTACTGGTTTTAATGAGTAATTCATGGGTACCCTTTACCCGATATTTTTTCAACACCATCTTTATGACAGCCGTTGGAACAGCAGGTCATGTGATTGTAGCTTCCATGGCAGCCTATGCCTTGGAGAAACATGGTTTTCCAGGAAGTAAAACATTTTTCAAGATTATCATTACCACTTTGATGTTTTCACCGGTGGTGACAGCTATTCCCAATTACTTGACCATGTCAAAAATTGGCTTTCTAGACAGTTATTTATCCATCATTATACCTGCATTTGGCTTTCCATTAGGGCTTTTTCTTATGAAGCAATTCATGGTCAATGTGCCAAATTCATTAATTGAATCGGCTAGATTAGATGGGGCCAGCGAATGGAAGATTCTATGGAAGGTGGTCATGCCAATGGTAAAACCAGCCTGGTTAACATTGGTCATCTTCTCTTTCCAAGGCTTATGGAACGCAACTGGCGGTACTTATATCTACAGTGAAGAACTAAAAACATTACCCTACGCCTTGAACCAAATACGCCTTGGCGGAATAGCAAGGCAGGGAACAGGAGCAGCCGTTCAACTTCTTATGTTGATTGTTCCAGTCACCATGTTTATCATTACACAAAGTAATATTATTGAAACCATGGCCAGCTCTGGACTAAAAGAATAAAGGAGGGATGACAATGAAGCGGATATCATCATTTGCCCTGTCTGTATTCTTATTGTTTGTTAACAGCCCAGCTACCTTTGCTGAGGCACCCTATGACAGCTATACCTATGATTACTATGGTCGGGTTGTACCGTCTCCAGACCCTTATACACCTAGCCGAATAATCAATGGTGAAGGTCTAGGGATTGGAAAACTGAGTGGACCGAAAGACATCTTCGTGTCCAGGCAGTCTGACATCTACATTGTGGATACAGGGAACAACCGCATTATTATAACAGACCGTCACTGGAACCTGCTTCGGGTGATTGACGGCTTTTATCACAATGGTGAATGGGATACATTCAACAATCCAGGTGGTATTTTTGTCACAAAAAATAACCATATATATGTTGCAGATACAACGAATCAAAGAATTGTTGAACTGGATGAAGAAGGAAATCTTGTGCGCATTATTGGACGACCAGAGTCTGAAATTTTGGATGAGAATTTTCTATATATGCCCACTTCTTTGGTGTTAGACAGTGCAGGAAGGATATATGTGATCGGTTTAAGTGTGAATCAAGGTATCATTGAGCTGAATTCGGATGGTGAATTTAGCGGTTTTATAGGGGCAAGCAAGGTAACCCCCAGTGTCAGTGATATTATCTGGAAAAGAATTTCAACCCAAGAGCAAAGAAAAAGAATGATTGCATTTGTACCAACAGAGTACAACAACATAGCCATTGATACAAAAGGCTTCTTGTATACCGTGACAAGTACACTGGATGAGAAAGTCCTAGGGGCTGCCATTGCAAGTCGAAGTTCAAACGACACAGGCGCACCCATTAAGAAACTCAACCTCCAAGGCAGCGACGTGATGCGAAGAAAAGGATCTTTTTTACCTGCTGGGGATATTGCTTATCCACCCAGTATAATTCCTAACTTTAAATACACAGGGCCATCAAGATTAGTGGATGTATGTGTGGAAGCATTTGGCGGTTATACCGTACTGGACAGCAATCGAGGGCATGTGTTTACATATGATGGCGATGGCAATCTTATGTATGCTTTTGGTGCTCCTGGTGAAACCAAAGGCACCTTTCGCTTACCCATTGCAATTGAGGTCTTAGATAACCGCATGTTTGTGGTGGATATGGGCTCAAACAATATCACAGAATTTCAGGTAACAGACTATGGCAGCATGGTGAAAGAGGCTATTGCCCATCATCACGAAGGACTTTATGAAGAAGCAACACATAAATGGTATCAGGTCTTAAAGAAGAATGCCAACTCTGAACTTGCCTATACGGGTATTGGCAAAGCTTTTCTAAGAAAAGGTGACTATGGAGAAGCCCTTAGATACTTCAAATTAGGTCATAACAAAATATACTACTCTAAGGCATTTAAGTATTATCGAAGAGAGGTTCTTAGTGAAAATTTTAATGGGATCATGGTTGTTGTACTATTGCTCAGTATTGGCATCTATGTCAGGATACGGTATAAAAAGCGCAAAGGAGTGAAGTCATGAAAGCTTTAAGAGAAAAATTATCTTACACCACCTATTTAATTTTTCACCCCTTTGATGCTTTCTGGGATCTAAAACATGAGAAGCGGGGGAGTTTATCAGCAGGTCTTGTCATACTACTTATTGTGGCTATCCAGCAAGGCTTGAATAATCAATACACGGGCTTTATTTTTAATAATAGGAACGTCAAACACGTCTCTATGTTAGTCTCCATGACTTCCATTATTGCACCCTTGTTGTTGTGGTGTATCTCTAATTGGTGCCTGTCATCGGTGATGGAAGGTGAGGGCAGTTTTAAAGATATTGTCATGTACACCACCTATGCTCTTTCACCACTGCTGTTTATGAATATACCCATATTGCTGCTGAGTAATGTACTTGTCCGTGAAGAGGCATCTGTACTGGTTGTTCTTACAGGTGTAGCTAATGTCTGGACAGTTGGGCTCATCCTCGTTGCCACCATGATGGTCCACAATTACACCATGTTACGTACGCTTATCACCTCTGTTTTTATTGTTGTTGGTATGGGGCTCATTATATTTGTCGGTTTATTATTTTTTAGTCTTGGTCAGAAAATATTTGAGTTTATTGTTTCGGTTTACAAAGAAATTCTACTTCGGATGTAGGGAAAGGAAGGCCTATGAAGCATACACAATACAATTGTAAGCCACGAAAACCTATCATGATAGCCATGTTTGTCATTTTCCTAGGGTTGATGTTGATGGTAACAGGATGTGCCAGTAAGCGTCATGGTGAAACGGTTACAACCTGGCGTGTTAACGAAGCAGAACTGCTTCAAGTAGGCGAGCACACAAGTAAATCCTTTAAAACGGTCATGGAGAATGAACGCTATCGTCTCTTGTTCAAAGAAAGTTCAGCAGAGATTGCCATTGAACATATAAAAGAGGGGTACATTTGGTATTCTAACCCACAAAACATTGAGGATGATACCATTGCAAATAAGGTGAATAAAGGTGAATTGGCAGCTCAAATGATTATTAAATATTTTACGCCTATGAACAAATTAGCCATCATGAATACCTATACAGATGCGGTGGAAGCTTCTCAATACGCTTTTGAATATACGGATTCAGGTGTAAAAGTGACGTATTCCATTGGTATTCAGCCTAGAAAATGGCTCATGCCAAAGGTGGTCAGTCAGGAGCGTTTTGAGAACGATATACTACCATCTATTGAGGAAGCAAAAGACCAAAAGTATGTGAAATCACGGTATACTTTAATTGAGTTAGCCAAACTTGATGGGGATATTAAAAAAGAAATGCTTGAAGCGTATCCTATTCTTGAAAAACACAATGTATATCTATTACGGGATGTTAATGACAGGATCAAAGAAAAGGTGGAAGCCATTTTTGTCCAGATAGGGTATACATTTGACGATAAAGCGAAAGACAATGCGCACAATAACTTGTCAGTAGAGGAAGAAGGCAACCCTGTTTTCCAAGTAGCTATTGACTATAGCCTTTCAAGTGATGGTTTACGTGTGCTTGTACCCAAAAAAGATATGATCTATCCAGAAGGCTACCGTTTTATGAAAATTGAAGTACTGCCTTATTTTGGTGCTCAAGATATGGATGCATCAGGGTATATGTTTGTACCAGATGGATCAGGGGCTTTAATTCATCTCAATAATAATAAACAGCACTTAAGTCCTTACAACGGTAAAATATATGGGGATGATTTGGCCATTACACAAGAAGAGGCCTTTAACAAGACCCAGCAGATTTATTTACCAGTCTTTGGTATAAAAAATCAGGATAGTGGTTTTGTAGCAATTGTTGAACAGGGTGACGGCTTTGGTTATATCCACGCAGATATTAGCCAAAGAAAGAATGCCTATAACTATGTCTATAGTTCCTATAATATCTTAGAGCTGACAGAAGTTTCTTTATCTGGAAAAGAAGAAACCAGCATTAGCATGTTTCAAGAGTATCATACACCCAGTGATATATGTATTTCGTATCACATCCTAGATCATGATCATGCCACCTACTCAGGCATGGCAAATGTGGTAAGAGATTATTATGTCCACCAAGGAGACCTTCAAAAACAAGACCCATCAGAAGTATCTCTTCTTATTGATTTTCTAGGTGCTATCATGGATAAAAAGCCTATTTTAGGTGTAAGCCGTCACGTTGTTGTGCCACTGACCACATTTCGGCAAGCTCAAGACATCATGGATACAATCAGTGAATGGGAATTAGGCAACATACAAGTGAAATACACCGGTTGGATGGACTACGGCTTATATCATCCTGTAGCTAATAAAATGTCCATTGAAAGTAAGTTGGGGGGCAAGAAAGGTTTTTATAACCTGCGTGATTATCTAGAAGAAAAAGGCTACGGTTTTTACCCAGATGTTGATTTTCAAACGGTTAAACAGGATAGAAAGTTTGATGGTTTTAATGCCTATAGGGATGGTTCTAAGAATATTTCAAGAGAAGTATCAAAAGGTTACCAGTATGTGCCCAATATATTTTTACCAGAAGCTTCATTCCGTATTGTTTCACCTAAAAAATATGAGGCATACATGCAGGCCTATATGAAGGACTATAAAAAAACAAAGGTCCATAACCTGTCCCTTGCTAACATGGGTGAACAGCTTATCAGTGACTACGATGTGAAGGATATTTGGGATCGGGAAAGGGCAAAAGCGCTCATCAAGAAAAGGTTAAATGCATTGCAGGAAATGGGCTATTCTTTAATGGCATCAGGCGCTAATGGCTATACCCTTAAAAGTATGCATCACCTGTTGAATCTACCTACTGGATCCAGCAATTATCATATAGCGGATGAAAGTATTCCTTTTATTCAAATGGTGCTAAGCGGCTACAAGACTTACTATACGACGCCCATTAATTACATTGACGCCTCTTTTGATTGGATGAAATTACGCTTGATTGAAACCGGTTCATCCATCTATTATCAGCTTGGTTATGCGGAGAATAGCCGCATCAACAATGTGATGGACTACGATCATTACTATACATTTAACTATGAATTATGGATGGAAGACATCCTAGACATGCACGTATTTGTCAATGATGCTTTAAAACATACCTTAGGTCAATCCATCATCAGGCATGAGCCATTAGCAGATGATGTTGTGCGTGTCACCTATGAAAATGGCGATTACTATGTAATTAATTATGCTAAGAAACCCTATGATTATCAGGGTCAGCAAGTGGGAGCCATGAACTATGTATACGTGAAAGGAGGGTCATAAATGGGTGCAAAAGGTAACCCTCAAACCATTAAACAAGTAGGGAAAGGGCTAAGGAAAGGCATATTGACTAAGAAAAACCGAACATTAGCACAGAAGCGAGCAAAAGCCGGTTATCTCTTTGTTCTTCCTTTTATCATTGGAGGCGTGTCCTTTACGTGTATACCACTTATTCGGTCGTTTATATTCAGCTTAAGCAAATTATCCATTACGGCAACAGGCTATGACCTTCACTATGTGGGCTTTAAAAACTATGTGGACGTACTCACTGTAGATGCTTATTTTAGGGTACAATTGTTTAACAGCGTTAAGGAGATGTTATTCAACCTACCCTTAATATTAATCTTCAGTTTCTTCGCAGCATCACTGCTTAATCAAAAGTTTAAAGGCAGAACCTTAGCAAGAGCGTTCTTTTTCTTACCGGTTATTCTGGCTTCAGGAGCCATACTGACCTCGGATACGTCAAGCATTATTATGCAGCAGATTACAGGTAGTGGTCAATCCGCAGCAGAAGCCAGTGATAGCATGTTTACGTCCAATGCCATTTACATGTTTTTGTATAATTCAGGTGTCAGTGAAGCTTACACACAATATATCGTTTCAGCTATTGATAGAATATACGACATTGTTTTATTTTCAGGTGTTCAAATCCTTGTGTTTCTAGCAGGCTTACAATCCATTTCACCGGATTACTATGAAGCATCCATGATTGAAGGTGCTACCAAATGGGAGAACTTTTGGAAAATAACCTTCCCTATGGTTAGTCCCATGATTTTAGTGAATACCATCTATACCATTATTGATTCTTTTGTCAGTGAGCAGAATGAACTTATTGAGCGCATCAATACGGTCATGTACACCAACTTTAAATTTGGATTTGGTTCTGCCATGGCATGGGTATATTTTATCGTTGTTTTTATCATTCTAGCTATTGTTACACGGGTAATTTCCAAACGGGTATTCTATTATGATTGATGAGGTGACAAAATTGAAAACAAGTGAATATGAAACATTAAAGGAAAACATGAGGCATCGGGGATATGTCCTTTCACGAAAACTAATGAAGGGGTTATGGAGCTTAATTCGTAGTGTTCTCATTATCGGTATTTGTTTTGTGATCATTTATCCCTTATTATCCAAAATCAGCGTATCCTTTATGGAAGAAATTGATTTTTATGATGCATCGGTTAAGTATATACCCAGGCATTTTACATGGAACAATTATGTGGAGGCATTTCAAGGGATTAAGTTTCCAGAAACATTTAGGAACACCATATTTCTCTCTTTGGTTACCAGTATTTTTCATATGGCATCCTGTACATTTGTTGCTTATGGATTTGCAAGGTTCCAATTCAAGTGGAAGAAGGTATTGCTTGCATTAGTTGTCATTAGCATTGTCATTCCGCCACAAGTCACCATGGTGTCTAACTATATTAACTTTAAGTATTTTGATATCTTTGGTATTTATAAACTCATAACAGGCAATCAAGGTATTAATCTATTGAACTCCTTTGCACCATTTTTTATACTGGGTATTACAGCTTCTGGTATTAAAAATGGTTTGTATATCTTTTTAATGATTCAGTATTTCAGAGGTATGCCAAAGGCATTGGATGAAGCAGCCTATATTGATGGTGCCAGCTTTTTCCAAGTGTTTCGATACATTATGTTACCAGGTGCTATTCCCATGATGGCAACCGTATTCCTATTTTCTTTTGTGTGGCAGTATAATGATGTCTATTATGCAACCATCCTGTTTACAGAGCTTCAAGTGTTCTCAACGTCTATTCAAGGCTTGGCCCGTACCACATTATGGGATGTGACCAGTAGTATTGGGAGTGAGTCCAATATGGCTTATCAAGCACTGATTCGCTCAGCGGCAACAGTGATGGTCATTGCACCTTTAATTGTACTCTATACCTTTACACAGAAATTATTTGTTGAAAGTGTCAGTCGAAGTGGTTTGAAGCTGTAAGGCTGAGTGAATGCTATAGGGAGGTCTCGTCATGAATGGTTTATGGATGAAAAAAGGCATGAGAATATGCACGGTCATGGTCCTTTTATTTAGTATACTTAATACCCATGCAATAAGAGCAAAGAGTAAAACAGAGGAGGTTAACATGGAATTATATGTATCCTTACAAGGTAGTGACAAAGATGATGGCTCAATGAATCGACCTTTTAGAACCATCATGAAGGCACAAAAAGTCATACAAGACATGAATGCAATTCCTAAGGGTGGTATTACCGTCTATATTCGAGAAGGTGTTTATTCTATTGACGATACCTTGTCGTTTACTAGGAAGGATTCTGGTGAACAAGATGCCCCCATTACCTACCAGAATTATAAAGATGAACATGTTTGTATTTCAGGAGGTGTACGCTTAAAGAAAAGTGATTTTACCAGAGTAAATGATGAAGGGATATTGAACCGACTATGGGATGAAAAAGTAAAAGACAAACTGTTACAAGTAGATTTAGATGCAGCGGGTATTGAAGATTATGGTCATCTATCCAGAAGAGGTTACGTGCACAATGATGCACAGCAGGTGACCCAAATGGAGCTGTTTGTTGAAGAACAGCGTATGACCCTAAGCAGATGGCCTAATTATGAGAAAATGCTATGGACATCTATTGTGGATCAAGGACATATACTTAGTCAGGGACAAGATGTGTTGGGGGGACCTACCCTTGCATTTGACAAGACCTTTGAGCGAAGCAAAAAGTGGATGAACAGGGAGGATATATGGATGGATGGTATCCTTTCCTATGACTGGGTTTGGGGATATAACCGTATCCAACATATGGACAGTGAAAAGCGACAGGTGACATTAACCTATGGTACACAAGATGGTGTCTTTGATTGGGGAGAAACACGCGGTGTATTTTTTCAAAACATATTAGAAGAAATCGATATGCCAGGTGAGTATTATATAGATAGAGATGCAAAAAAACTTTACTATTATCCCACAACAGCCTTTCAAGAATCCCCTGACCCTGAGATTCTTCTTAGCCATGCCAATAAACCCTTGTTAAGTCTTAAGAATTGTGCTTACATGAACTTTAAGGGTATTGTATTTGACGGTACACGAAGTGATGGTATAGTATGTCATGAGGGCGATAACCATCATATCACATTTGAGGGAATAACTGTTAAGCATATCGGTCAAACAGGTATTGTGCTTCATGGCACAGATATAAAAGTATTGGATTCGGATATCTATAATCTTGGTTCCGCCGGGGTAAGGGTTAACGGTGGCGATAAAAAGACGTTGACATCAAGTCATAATACCATTACAAACTGCCATATCTATAACGTTGGACAGATTCGTAAGGGGTATAACCCGGCTTTAAGTATGGATGGTGTTGGGGTGGTTGTAAGCCATAACCTGATCCACGATACGCCCCATATGGCCATTACAGTAAGGGGTAATGATCACTTCATCGCATATAATGAATGCTATAATATTTCACAGATATTTAGAGACATGGGTATTATTTATATGAATCTTGGAGCACGGCCCTATGAGCGTGGCACGCATATTTATCGTAATTATTTCCATGATTATTGGTCCATTAATGATGAACATGATGATAATAATGGTGTGTATCTGGACAATGGCACCCAAGGGGTCTTGATTAATGAAAACATTTTTTATCGAAGCGATGTGGTTGGCATTTTTACCCATGGTGGAGGTTTTAATACCATGAAAAACAACCTGTTTATCGATGTTTCAGGACCTTATCGGGATGTAAACTTTATGCAGACAGGATGGGGATATTGGATTATCCGTAACACGGTAAAACAGTGGGCTGAGCAAAAAGCAACCATGGATTTTGCATCCATGCCCCATGCTAAATACGACCGTTTGGTGGCCTTCTATAACTTTGATGATACCTATGTCTCAGAGATGATGAGTCTGGATAGTGCAGAAGATGATCGGCCTTGGAACAAATTTGGGGGCACCATGCAAAACGCTCAACCAGACAATGTATTCAAGGATAATGTGATCTATAACCATAACAACCCAATGCTCTCACGACATGAAGAGGGTATTTGGCGAAATACAGGCCACGGGACCTTTAGTGCTGTTGTTAGTGATGGTAATGTGGTCATGGATGAAAACCCAGGTTTTGTTGATTATGACAACGATGATTTTACCCTAAAACCAGATGCTAAGGTCCATACACTCATGGATAATTTTCCTAATATTCCATTTCACGAGATGGGTTTATATGTCAATGAAAATAGACCTTCTCTGCCAGCATCAACCGTTGGAAAAGTGAAACTTATTGTAAGTGGCCATAAGAAAAAAGAAACCGTGATTCTAAAAGAAGGTGACACATTTTTGGTATCCAGTGAAGTGTTACCAAAACCATCAGTTGGGGAAAAGCCATTGATTATCTATCGCTCATCCAATGAAACCATAGCCGTTGTTGATGCAGGGGGTAAGGTAACGGGATTAAGTCCAGGATTCGTGGAAATAACAGCACATAGCGCCAATAATATGGGTATTTACGATGGGCATATGTTCCGAGTAGACAAAGATATTCAGAAAGAAAATGAAGACCTTAATGATGCAGATAGTCGAGAAACAACCATGACGTCAACCCATGAAAAAATGGATGTCATGTCTCAAGATAGAGAAAGTTCTGTGGATGCTTCCAATGAAAAAAAGACTGGCTTTACAGGTACTATGGTGTCTCTTGGTATTTTATTGACAATTATAACAGGTGGTGTTATATTCCTAAAGAGAAGAAAATAGTAAATAGGAGGGGTTTTTGTGGGTTTCAATTATCGCATGATGATTGTATGCTTGCTGGCATTTTGTCTGACAGGATGTTGCAACGGTGTTCATCATCAACAGGAACAGCAAATCACCCATGATATGGATGCAGACGATACGTTAGTAACGGTTGACTGGTATATTCATCTATCAAATTATCGACGTTCATGGAACCCGGATACATCCCTTATTGATAAAATCATTTCAGAAAAAACCGGTGTTAACATTAATATGATGACAGCATATGGCAGCAATGCAGATGAAAACATTATGAAAATGCTGGCCTCCGATGATACACCAGATATTATAACCGTAGATCGGTATTATGATATCTTTCATGTGGTTCAAAACAGCGGTAAGTTTCATGACTATAATACCTTGATTGATACATATATTCCAGAGTTTCGTCAAGAAATTCCTCAGTCCATGATTGATACCTACACCATGGACAATGGGGACTGGTATGCTTTCATCAGTTTCTTCAATGCACCTGAGTTCATGGGTAAGGATAATTATATGAAAACGAATAATGTATGTGTTGCTAGACAGGACATCATGCAGCAATTAGCTATTAAGCCCGAAGATTTTAGGACTGAAGAAGGTATGTATGAGGCTTTAGTTAAGGTAAAGGAAAGTGGTATGACCTATAAGGGAAAAGAACTCATACCTTTTATTTCTCTTTTTAATGGATGGGGAATCATTGAGTATGCCTCCATACCCTTGGAGGACCAAGAGGGCAATCTGATCATGATTGAAAAAAGTCCAGAGTACCTTGATCGACTTAAATTTCTCAATAAACTATTAAGAGAAGGGCTTATGTCCTATGACATATTTACCGCAACGGATGAGCAAATACAGGAAATGGTCAAGGAAGGCAGGGTATTCTGCTTTAATGGCACATTGCCAAGAGCTGCAATGGCAGCGCTTTATAAGGAAGACCCTTCTGCCAAATATGTTCCTGTTGAGCCTGTACGCAATCCAGACGGCAGAAGGCCATATGTGCAATCGGGGATGGCTGGATGGACAGGAACATTCGTATCCAAGAATACAGAACATCCAGAAGCAATTATGAAATTAATACAGTATTTATACAGCGAAGAAGGGCAGATGCTCACTTCTTTTGGTGTTGAAGGGGTGACCTATGAGATTGTAGACGGCAGGGTACAGTACACCCAAGTAGCCATTGAGGCCAAAGAAGATGGAACATATGACAGTACATATGGTGCTGAATTTTGGCCCATGTTAGAACCTTTTTTTGTTCAGAAGATGCAGGAATTACCTGTAACAGATGTGGATAGGATGTTTCATGACATTGATCGATACTTTAGTCAATTCGTGTACAATGATCTGCCTTTTGTTACCATGATACCAAAAGAAGCAAGCGTATACAGCACCAGGCTGCAAAAAAGTGCGTTATTTGATTTAACCAATATCTTATTAGCAAAAAGTGCTGAGGAAGTAGAACAAGCATACGATAAAGCTCTTGAACGATTGAAGCAATCAGGTTATGATGACGTGATTAACTATCAAAATATCATCTTTCAGAAAAATAAACAACGGGCAAATATAGAAAGAGCTTGGCCCAGTTACCATCATGACAATGAATAAAAGGTTGGAAATGCTATGGTCATTCTTTCTCTTTTAAGTAAAATTAAAGATAGAATTCTACATATGGGTATTATGAATAAGCTGGTATTATCCTACGTTGTGCTTATTCTTTTTCCCATTCTTTTCATACTAAATTATACAAGTCGACTGAATCGAGAAATCATTATTGCAGATAGCATTAATGAAAAATTAGCCCTTACCAATAATCTGTCCAATACATTGAATAACCATATCGCCCATATTGAAGGCATTAGCAATCAAGTGGCATACAATAGTCAAATGCTTCATTTTTTAAGTACACCTTTTGAAATGAATCAAGAAGAACTCAACAATTATACCAATGCGATTCTGCCTTTTATGAGTAATTTAAGAGGTTTAAATAAGTACGCCATCGATAGTATCAGTATCTATTCAACCAATGAAACCATACCAGAGACTTGGAACTATTTTCTGCATGCTTCCAACATTACAGATTTTGCCTGGTATGGTGCCTTTATTGAAAGCAGTGAAAAGGAGAAGTGGCTGATTGGTGATAACCTGGGTTCTCTAGGCATTAATGTCCATGAGCGACATACGGAATACATGGCCTACATAAAAAAACTATTTGATACGGATGGGGCTTATCTCGGTTTATTGATTATTCAAATCACCGAAAAAAGTTTTGTGGATAACATCCTCTTATGGGTGAAGGATGAAGAGAATATCTTTCTCATTAATAAGAAGGAAAGAGAATTGGTCAATGCAAAGTCATTTGATGAAGATTTCGGTATTGATACTTTTTTTCGTATACTAGAATCTGGAAGAGAATATAGGTATGATCATGATACAATTATTACTTTTAAAGAACTCTCCAACATCGATTTAATCTTGTTTTATAAGTCATCCATTGATCAAGCCAATGAAGCCTTCAAGCATACCATGAAAATCATGCGGAGTATTATCATTGTCAGCAGTATTCTGCTCATATTGGTTATTTATTATATTGTAAAAAAGACTGTTGGTGATATGAACAGCATTGCAAGAACCATGATAAGAGCAGCAAGTGGTGATCTATCGGCTAGTGTAGAAACCACAAGAATGGATGAGGTGGGACAAATTGGAGAAAGCTATAATGTGCTCATTAGTCGTATCAATACCCTCATTGATAAAGTAGTGGAAAAAGAGATGGCTCAAAAAAATGCTCAGCTCAATGCTTTGCAGTATCAAATCAATCCACATTTCATCTATAATACCCTTGATATCTTTCGTATGAAATTAGAAATATCAGGTGAAGTTGAAACGGGTAATGCCATTGCAACCTTCGGTAAGCTTCTTCGATATAACCTGAAGGGAAGAGATCAATACACCACCCTTATTGAAGAAATCAACCAAGTAGAAAACTACATGGACATTCAAAAATTTCGTTTAGGTGATAATATAAAATGGCATTGTGACATTCCAAGTGAGTTGGCTAATCAAAAAGTCGTGAAGTTAATCCTTCAGCCCATTGTTGAGAACAGCATCATTCATGGTTATCGGGGATATGGCACTTGCTTGACCATAAGCATTTACATTAAAAGGTATGACGACCGTTATGACATCTACATTGAAGACGATGGTAACGGCATTGACCCAGATAAACTGCAATATATTAATCATGAATTTAAAATATCCAAATATGATCGCATGCGGGATAAGATTATTGATCGGGGCATAGGCTTAACCAATGTGAACCTACGTATCAAAATATTTTATGGAAACGCCTATTACATAAAGGTGGAAAGCCAGAAAGGGAAAGGTACCAAGGTGATTATACCAATACAATTAGAGGGGGAATTGGATGTATAACATGCTAATAGTAGATGATGAACAATGGATTAGTCAAGGTTTAGCAACCATGGTCAAGCGTATGGAATGCAAAGATATTGGTGACATCATTTATAAATTTTCAGGTAAAGATGGACTTGACGCATTTCAACAGAACACCATTGATTTGATACTCACGGATATCTGTATGCCTGAAATGTCCGGACTGACATTCATTGAAGCCATTAGAAAAAAGTCCGATGTACCCATTGGTGTCATAAGTGGTTATGAAGATTTTGTTTACGTGGATAAAGCTTATAAACAAGGTATCGTTGGCTATATGCTAAAGCCCATTATGTTTGAAGAGCTAAAAGAAATTATTGACAAAATGATCAGTATCTTAAAAAGAAGAGAAGAAGAGCATCAATGGAATCAAAAAAGAGATACCATGTATACCCATACATTGATTGAAAATAAGATTAATCGATTTCTGCAATTAGTAAGACAAAATGATGAGAGCCATATGAGTATTACCAGAGAAATGGAAGGCATCTTTCCCTTCCCTTATTATGCTGTAGGGCTGGTTAAAATTAAAAAAAGCGAACATAAAGTCGTCAAAGAAATAGAAGATGAGATGGCGAATATCTATTTTGAGGGCACGAAAAAAAATGTTTACCATATGATTGATTATAAAAATGATCTGGTGATTATCTTTAATTTCTTAGAACCAGAGTGCTACAAAGACGTTTGCCAATACATGGAGAATTTAAAAACCTTTGCTAAAGATAAGAAGGAAGATATCGTGTATTCCATTAGCTCCTATATGCATGGCTTCCAAAACATCTATACCTTACATAATGAGGCCTATGAAGCGAATCGGTACAATGCATTGATACAACAAGATCAAGTGATTAAATACGGGGATTATGCCCCCTTAAAAAAGAGTGGAAAAGAAGATTTTCAAAATAAAATAAAACACTTTCAATGTGCTGTAGAAATCACGGATAAAAAAGCCATGATGGGCTATATTGACGAACTATTTACCACCGAGAGGTTGAAACATTATTGTTTTTCGCTGATTGAATGGCTCTATAAAACAACATGCCATGTACTGTCCCAATTGGTGCAAAGCAATGAAGTTGAGATGATCACAGAAGACATTAGCCAATTCTTATCCATTAAGGAATTACGAATCTATCTAAAAAGCTGGATACTCAAGAACATCAATGAAAAAGAAGAACTGAACTATCAATCCCCTGTGGAGCTTGCTCTTGAATTCATTAAACATAACTACCATAAAGATATTAGTTTAACCTATGTCTCCAATGTGGTTTCACTGAATTATTCCTATTTTAGTAAGTTATTTAAAGAATATACCGGTATGAAATTTATTGACTATCTGACCCAGTTTCGTCTTAGCAAAGCAAAGGAAATGCTTGAAGATTCAACATGGAGTATTGAAGAAATAAGTAAATCTGTTGGTTATAAAAATTATAGGCATTTTACCACGTCTTTTAAAAGGCAGTACCATATTAAGCCTTCAGAGATGCGTAAAAAGAGACAGTCTAGTGGGTTTTTTAATACCAAAAACCATGATGCAAAAAGCATATAACCAGATAGGTTTTGATGAAGAACAGCTGTATGGATTAAAATCTATTGAAGTGATTGGAATAATCACGTCTAATGAAGAGCAAGTCCTAAGAAGGGCTTGTTTTTTTGTCTTATACGAAAGTTCTCAATGCCTCTTTTTTCTTGCTACACTACAATTCAAAGGTATTGATGTTAGGTAATTATTAAGTAACATTATGGAGGGTATACGTAGAAAAAGGCATAATAGACTGAAAAAAGGATGTAATTAGCATATTATTGTACAAATATAACAATAAAAATGGTGGTAATCACAAAAAAATCGTTGACAAAGTTAATTAATCGTGATAAGGTGTAAACATAAGTTAGCTTTTGTAAGCTAACAACCAGAAACATCATGGATAATAGCTGGTTAATCATTGAGATGAGAAAAAGGATAGGGTGGAAGGTTATGACGACACGTGTTTTGAAACAGCCAAAAAAGAATAAGACAACACAAAAAAAGCTATTAAAAAGCTTTAAGAAAAATTATGCTCTTTGGTTATTTGTTCTGCCAGGTATCGTATTAACATTTATTTTTAGCTATGTACCTTTATATGGTGTACAAATTGCTTTTCGAAATTTTAATCCCAAGTTAGGTTTTTTTAGCAGTCAATGGGTTGGGCTGAAACATTTTATAAGGTTTTTTGATTCCCCTTATTTTTTTATGACCATTAAGAATACGTTTGTACTGAGTTTTTATTCCTTAGTTGCAGGGTTTCCCATACCGATCCTGTTAGCCTTATTGTTAAATTCATTTCGACATAAGCGATATCGAAAAGTCATTCAGACGGTTACATATGCTCCTAATTTCATTTCAACAGTGGTTATGTGTGGTATGTTATTGCTATTTCTATCACCCAGAGTTGGGGTGATCAATAGTGTGATTACTTTCTTTGGAGGAGAAGCCATTAATTTCATGGGTGAGAAAAGCTTGTGGCGCCATATCTATGTATGGTCTGGGGTATGGCAGGGAATGGGATGGAGTTCGGTTATTTATTTTGCAGCACTTTCCTCAGTAAGTCCCGAACTGCACGAGGCAGCCCGCATGGATGGGGCAAGTAAGTTCCAAATGGTCCGTTACATTGATTTCCCAAGTATCATTCCTACTGCCACCATATTACTTATTCTAAGTTGTGGAAGTATATTGTCTGTTGGATTTGAAAAAGTGTTCTTACTGCAAAATGATTTGAATTTAAGTGTATCACAAGTGATATCAACCTATGTGTATAAAGTGGGATTAATCGATAATAATATCTCCTATTCCTCTGCCATTGGTTTGTTTAATTCAGGTGTCAATGCTTTGCTTTTGATTGCCGTCAATAGGATATCTAAGAAACTGTCAGGCATTAGTTTATGGTAAGGAGAGGTAGAGGATGAAAAAAACAGTACATGCAAGACAAGATAAGATATATGACATTACCATTTTTATCATTTTAAGCATTATATTTTTAATTGTGGCTTATCCACTGTATTTTATTGTGATATCTTCTGTCAGTAACCCAGAGGCTGTAGCCAGTGGTCAAGTTTTCCTCTATCCTATTGGTTTAACGTTAAAAGGATATGGAGAAGTGTTCAAAAATAATGAAGTGATGACAGGTTTTTTGAACTCATTATTTTATACTTTTTGTGGCGTTTTACTCAACTTAACCGTAACATTACCTACAGCTTTTGCTCTATCTAGAGATAAGTTTAATGGAAAGAAACTGGTGACAATCTTCTATATGATTACCATGTTTGTCAGTGGAGGTATGATACCCACGTATCTCGTTGTTAAGAATCTCCATCTACTAGACTCCATGTTTGCACTGATCTTGCCAGGTGCATTGGGTGTTTACAATATGATCGTAGCCCGAACATTTTTTAAGATGAATATATCCGAAGAGTTATATGATGCAGCAGCTATTGATGGCTGCGGTGACGGGAAGTTTTTCTTTCGTATTGCATTGCCCCTTTCAAAAGCCATTATTGCCATCATGGTATTGTATTATGGTGTTGGGCATTGGAATTCATATTTTTCAGCCTTACTCTACATAAAATCAGAAGCCAAGTTTCCATTACAGTTAGTGTTACGTTCCATACTGGTCCAGAATGAAAGCCATTTAAAACAAGCCATGACAACAGCAGCTCAGATCAAAGCAATGGAAGAGAAACGCCAGTTAATGGAACTCATGAAATATTCGCTGATTATAATTTCCAGTATCCCTGTATTAGTCATGTATCCTTTTGTGCAAAAGCATTTTGTTAAAGGTGTGATGATTGGTTCTATTAAGGGATAAAGTATGATGAACTTAACGTCTTACACACGATGGAAGCAAATGCCAAGGCAGTTTAACAGGCTAAGTCGTGATGCATAATTAAGACGTAGTTATAAATAAAAGGAGGCGTTTTAATGAAGAAAAAACAATGGGTTACTGTGTTACTCATCCTAGCCGTGAGTATGATGACAATTTTATCAGGATGCAGCAGTAACAAAGACAATGATAAGAAAAAAACGGCAAAAGAAGTCAATACACAGGTGGATGATTCTGGAAAAGTAAATGGTCTCATGTATAAAGAAGGATTACCCATTGTTGACCCGGGTGATTATTCCTTTTCCATCTTTACAGATGGGGATAAAACAACAGATGATTTCTATCTGATGCCTGTTTTAAAGGAACAAACAGGTATCGACGTGGATGTTCAGCTATTTTCTTATGAGGTTGCCAAAGAAAGATACAGCCTTGCTTTGAATTCAGGTGATTATGCCGATTGTATTGGAGGCTGGGTATTGTCTTCCACAGACATTCTTAAGTTTGGTGTGGATATGGGTACATTTATTCCCCTAGAAGATTATTTTGAAGCCTTCGCTCCTAATATTTCAGCTGTTCTTGAATTAGAGGGTGTGCGTGAAAAAATGACTGCTCCAGACGGACACATTTATTCCATACCTTATGTCCTAGCAGCCCCAGAGGTGGATTTTAATCCTTACATCAATACACGCTGGTTAGAGAACCTTGGTCTTGAAGTGCCTCAGACCACAGAAGACCTAAAGAAGGTGCTAACAGCCTTTAAAGAAAAAGACGCTAATGGCAATGGGGACACCGATGATGAAATTCCATTTTCATTCAGCCCAGATAACAAAAACATCGGTTACATGGCAGGATATTTCGGTATGTCCTTGAATGAATACGGTTTTACAATGGTGGGTGATGAATTAGTATTTGGTGCCAATCAAGAACCTTATAAAGACATTATCATGTACATGAGCGATCTCTATAAAAACGGTTTATTGGATCAAGAAATGTTTACACAAGATGCTGCCCAGTGGAAAGCTAAAGGTGGTCAAGATCTCTATGGCGTATGCATGATGTATGGCAGTGGCGATATCATGCCTTATGAAGCAGGAGAAACACCAGATTGGATACCCCTTCCTGTGTTAAGCAGTGAAAAATGCGATGAACCTGTTTGGTTCAGAGATACCTATGGTACAACCGTTCTTAAAAATCAAGTGGTTGTAACAGATAATGCCAAGAACCCTGAAGCCATTGTCAGATGGTGGGATAACTTGTTTGAATTAGAAAATTCCATACAGACCAATGGAGGTCCTCTCGGTATTGCTTTACATAAAAAAGATAACGGTTATGAAATCAATCAGACCAACATGACGCAAGAAGAAAAAGATACCTACAGCTGGATTAATCTGTTTCCACAATCCTTACCAAGGTACATACCAACGGATTTCAAGTTTTTAGAAAATCCTCCTTCTTATCCAGAAAAGGATAAGGTTGATGAAGCCTATGCGCCTTATTTACTTGAGAAGATTATTCCACCTTATTGGGCAACCTTAGAAGAAAGCTCAAGTTTATCGGAGCTTCAGACATCCATCACCGACTATATTACAGAAAAGACTGCGGAATGGATTGCTGGTCAGGCAGATGTGGAAGCTGAGTGGGACAGTTACTTAAAACAACTTAATAAATTGAAGTTAGATGACTATATCCAGATACGCCAAAACGCGATTAAAGCGTCAAAGAATTAAAGTTGTAAGCAATAATATATGAAAGATGGATGTGAGTATTCCTTACAACCATCTTTCGTATACCATGAGATGGTAAAACAGGCAATATGACCGTTGTATAAGATGAAGCTGACAAAGATGGAGGAAGAGCATGTCAGAATCAAAAGCACCAAATCTGATCAAAGAAGAAATGATAGAAGAAGGGGTACACAATTATAGTACGAAGAGGAGCTATGTGTCTCCTACGGATCAAAAGGTGTTGGATAAGCTGAATTGGTTTCAAGACCAAAAGTTAGCCCTCATGATGCATTGGGGTCCTTATTCTCAGTTAGGTATTGTGGAGTCATGGGCTCTTAGTGATGCAGATGCTGAATGGTCAAGACACGGTGTTGATTGGGAAGTAACAGGTGAAGCATTTAAGAAAGAATACTTTGATTTAAACAAAACCTTTAATCCCATACGTTTTCAACCTGAAAAATGGGCAGCTATTGCAGCGGAAGCCGGTATACGGTATTTTATCTTTACCACAAAACATCATGATGGCTTTTGCATGTGGGATACTCAGTATTCAGACTATAAGATATCAGGAGAAGACTGCCCATTCCATAAGCATCGCTATGCAGATATATGCGCGCACTTATTTGAAGCCTTCCGTAAAAAAGGCATCGGGATAGCCGCTTATTTTTCCAAAGCGGATTGGCATATTGACAGTTATTGGAGTAATCGATACGAAAGAGGCTGTTACCAAAATAGAGGGCCTTCCTATAACCCCCTAGAAAATACAGAAGAATGGGAACGCTTCGTTCGGTTCACACACAATCAAATCTTAGAACTGGGCACGAAATATGGAAAAATAGACATCATGTGGTTTGATGCTGGCTGGGTGTGTAAAGCCAATAACCAAGACATTCGTCTTGGCGAAATCATTGACAAAGTCAGGACATTTCAACCGGGTATGCTGTGTGCCGATAGAACAGTAGGAGGAGCTTATGAGAATTATGTGACACCAGAGCAATGTGTACCCGAGGAACCCCTTGGTATACCTTGGGAAAGTTGTATCACCCTTGGGAACTCTTTTGCTTATGCTTATAGTGACACCTATAAAAGTGCTAGAGAAGTGGTCTTATTGCTTATTGATATTGTATCCAAGGGTGGCAATCTTGCCATCAATGTAGCACCACAACCGGATGGCAGGTTACCTATGGAAGCCATCACATCCCTAAAGGGATTAGGTGCATGGCTGAAGGTCAATGGTGAAGCCATCTATGGTACCCGCGTATGTAAGCCTTATAAAAAGGATGGTATTGCATTCACCAAAAAACAGGATACCGTCTACGCCATTGAATCCTTTGAAAAGGTATCCCATCAGGTACCATCACAGGTATGGATTCCATATGATGGGGAGGTATCCAACATCACCCTATTGGAAAGCAATGAACGGGTTATATTTGAAAAGAAAGAAAACGGATACCAAGTACAATGTCCAGAACATGATGGAGAAGCGCCCGTGGCACGCGTGTTTTGCTTAACATCATAAGCATGCTGCTTGTGGATGACCTAAGTCAACTTAAGCAGCATGGTCATACTTGTAACAGTTAGACCATTTAATTTGATTGAAACCTAGGAGGAGCTGTATGACCCACTCTCATTTAATTGGTTATGTTTCTATAAAAGACTTACCAATGTTTAAAGAAGAAGACATCAAAAAATCAGACATCATCAATTTAGCCTTTGCACGCATTGAAGATGGAAAAGTGATATCAGAACTGCATGATTACCTTTCTTATATTGAAAGTGCGAAAAAAATCAATCCCCAGATACGGTTTGTCCTATCCATTGGGGGTTGGGGTGCGGGAGGATTTTCAAAGGCATCATCCACTAAATTGGGAAGAGAACAACTCATTGATTCGGCAATTGAACACATGAAATGGGCTAAACTGGATGGGATAGATCTTGACTGGGAATACCCTTGCATGTCAATAGCTGGTATTGATGCAGCAAAAGACGATAAAGAAAATTTCACCTATCTCCTCCAAGGGTTTCGATATGCCATGAATGAACAAGGGTTTGAAGATAAGCTATTAACCATTGCTGCGGCAGGAGATGGGTACTATACACGATGTACCCAGATGGACCAAGTACAACAATACGTGGACTATGTGCAATTAATGACCTATGATCTACGAGGAGGTTTTACGGTACAAACAGGTCATCATACAAACCTATATGCCAATGCTATAGACTTTTCCAGTGCCAGTGTTCATCAAGCCGTAACCTATTTTGTAGAAGCAGGTGTACCAAAAGAAAAATTAGTCATTGGCGCAGCCTTTTACTCAAGGATGTGGAAAGGAGTCCCCAATGTGAATAACGGTCTAATGCAGATGGCAGAAACCACAGGGGGATATGGACCCAGTTACAGCGAACTCTTAGGGGATTATATTGATAAAAATGGATTCACTCGTTTTTGGGATGATGAAGCAAAAGCACCCTATTTATTTAATGGGGATTGCTTTATTAGCTATGAAGACCAAGAATCTTTAACGTATAAATTGAACTACATGCAAGAACATGGGTTATACGGCTTAATGTACTGGGAATATGGTACAGACAAAAGTGGTACTTTATTAGATTTTATCCACGGTAAGCGATTGAAAAAACTTGAAGGTATGTGTATGGCAGCCGTTAAAAAGTGAAGCGTGCGTATAAGTTGCTATGAAAGTCTATACCAGAAAGGAAGGGATAAGAAAATGGAAAAATGGTTTGAAGAAGCAAAGTTGGGTATCTTTATTCATTATGGCATTTATGCAGTAGAAGGGGTATCTGAATCATGGTCATTTTATCATCATCGTGTGCCTTATGACCAATACATGAAACAACTGGATGGTTTTACAGCTGCTCAGTTTGATGCAGATCATTGGGCCGATGTGATTGAGAAATCAGGAGCCAAATACGCGGTACTCACCACGAAACATCACGATGGTGTAGCACTTTTTGATACACAATACAGTGACTTAAATGTGGTTAAAAGAACCCCTGCTAAAAGGGATATTATAAAGGAATATGCAGAAGCAATCAAGAATAAGGGGATTCGCTGCGGCATGTATTATTCTTTAATTGATTGGTCCCATCCCGATTATGCCAGCGTGTTTGAAGGTGGTGTCGTACCAGAAGACCTATCGGAGGTTAATGGTTATTCCTATCCAGCAGATGGCAAACAGGATGAAGAAGCATGGGAGCGTTTTTTGACTTTTAATCGTAACCAATTAAAAGAAGTGCTCTCCAATTATGGTACAGTTGATGTATTGTGGTTTGACGGTGATTGGGAGAGAAGTGCCAAGCAATGGGGGCTCCCAGCTTTCAAAGACTACTTACAATCCTTTAACCCTAACCTGATCATTAATTCCAGATTACAAGGTCACGGGGATTATAAAACACCGGAACAGGGATTACCCATCACACGACCAGAAGGGCCATGGGAGTTCTGTACCACAGTGAACGATTCTTGGGGTTATATACCAGAGGATCAGCACTATAAATCCTTGAAACAGATTATTCGCATGTTCTGCGACTGTATCAGTATGGGTGGCAATATGTTACTGGATATTGGACCAAAAGAAGATGGTACCATCGTACCTGAAGAAGAAGAACTGTTGTTAGACTTGGGAAAGTGGATAAAACAACATGAAGAAGCCATTTATGCAACCAAAGAAGGTCTTATGTTAAGGTATTATTTAGGCGGCTCCACCTTATCAAAGGATGAAGAGACCATTTACTTATTTGTTTATGATGACCCAAAAGAAGCCATTTGTTTAAAAGGACTCTGTAATCAGGTCAAAAAAATCTCTGTATTGCACTCAGGCGAAATATTAACCTATGATAGTCATGGTGGTGTGCCATGGTTCAATATTCCAGGAACTCTATGGATTCATTTGACTGGAAAAGCCTGCCACGAACATGTAACTGTTGTGAAGGTAGAATGTGAAGGAAAAGTAGATATGTATGGTGGCAGCGGTGCTGTTGTCACGCATAATTAAGCAAAACCTATCGCCTACAAGAGGAGGGAAAACATGAACGGATATCGCATACCTACTCCAACAATTGATTTTCATCCCCCAGTTTATTATTGTAAGAAAGCAACAAAACCTTTTGTGCTGGATGGCAATATACATAAGGATTTTTGGGAAGATGCACCTTTTACATCCTTATTTGTGGATATTGAAGGACATAACAAGAAAACCCCCAAGTGGGACACTCAGGCAAAAATGTTATGGGATGATACGAATTTGTATATTGGAGCCATTCTTCATGGGGATGAAATATGGGCCACGTTAAAAGAACGTGATTCGGTCATCTTCCAGGATAATGATTTTGAAATTTTTATCGATCCGGATTCGGATACCCATGGGTATTTTGAATTGGAAATGAATGCATTCAATACCGTATGGGATTTATTCCTCACAAAGCCTTATCGGGATGTTGGCGGCAGGCCATTGAATGGCTGGGACATTAAAGGCTTGCAATCTGCTGTACATATTGAAGGCAAGTTAAATGAAGTCCATGGTGATAACAAGTATTGGATGGTAGAAGTGGTCATACCTTTTGAAGCCTTGCAGGAAATGGCAAAAGAAACGGGGAAACCTTCAATAGGTGACTTTTATCGGATGAATTTTTCTAGAGTGCAATGGCACATGGACACATCCCAAGGTCGCTATGTGAAGAAAGAGCAACCCGAAGAAAATTGGGTATGGGCGCCAACAGGTCTTATTAATATCCATTACCCAGAACTATGGGGCTATGTATTTTTTACTGAAAACGGCGAAACATATGATATTCCAGAGATAGAGTACTTAAAATGGGAACTGAGGAAATTCTATTATGCTGAACATCAATTTTTTGAGGATTATGGTTATTATACGGAAGATATAGCACCCTTAAATAAGCATGTGGAGAGTGAGATTATACCACGTATTGAGGCCACAGACCATGCTTTTCAGCTATCTTGTTTTACCTGTCAAGGGGATCAGCTTGTTTTATTTGAAGATGGCAGAATAGCTGTTTATGAATTCTCAGACTATGAAAAAAGAATGCGCAGCATACCACCATCACTCATGGAAGATATGGATGAAAACGAAAAAGAATGCATGGCATTTTTGTATGCTTATATGCCTTTATCGGATAGTGCAGATTATGACCCTCAGTTATTTTTGAAGTTTGTACGACACAGCTTACGGGTAAAAGCATTCATGCCTTGGGGACAGCACATCAAAAAGAACGATTTTTTGAATTATGTGCTCCAGTATCGGGTGAATAACGAAGATATTGTGTACTATAGGGAAACTTTTTTTGAAGCCTTGTACCCTAGAATTCAAGGGAAGTCCATGGAAGAAGCAGCCATTGAAGTAAATTATTGGTGTTTTGAAAAAGCCACGTATCAAACCACCAACCAGAGAACAGCCTCTCCTTTTACAGTCATTAACAATGCCTATGGACGTTGTGGAGAAGAGTCTACATTGGTTGTGGCAGCTCTTCGGAGTGTGGGCATACCTGCACGACAATGTTACGCACCAAGATGGAGCCACTGCGATGATAATCATGCCTGGGTAGAAGTCTATACAGAAAATGGCTGGCAGTTCTTAGGGGCTTGCGAACCAGAAGTGAAGCTGAATCGTGGATGGTTTCGATTACCTGCATCAAAAGCCATGCTCATCCATAACCGTGCGTTCTCTAATCGGTGTGAAGATCAATGGATAACAAAACAAACCCCCCGTATGTCAGAAATCAATGTACTCCCTCACTATGCTGAGACGAAGAAAATCAGCATACGGATTATGGATGAAAAGCACCAGCCCGTCAGTCAAGCCATGGTGCGATTCGAAGTGGTGAATTATAGTGAGTTCTATCCCATAGCACAACTGGAAACCAATGACCAAGGGGAAGTTTCTCTTGTAACAGGTTTAGGGGATTTGATGATTTTTGCTTATCAAGGCCATCGTTATGCGTATCAAAAAATGGATGTAAGGGAAGAAGAACACATGACGTTGACTTTAGGTGAAACGAAAACCCTTGAAACCCAAATGAAAGAATGGACCTTTGTACCTCCAAAAGGCGGTGTTCTTGAAGAAACACCACTCAGTCCACAACAAGAAGAGGAACAGGATGCAAGGTCTAAGGAGGCTATAAGCAGGAGAAGAGCCTTTGAAGCAACTTTTTATAATGAGGAGAAAGCAAAAGAAAGAGCCAAGACATTCCCTATAATGGAAGATGAGATTGCCGCATGTCTTGTGAAAGCAAGAGGGAACTATAAGGTATTACTAGCGTTTTTAAAAGAGAGTACACAAGATACCCTATACTGGAAGGTTCAGCTGCTGCTATCACTGCCACAAAAAGATTTATCCGATATCAAGCTAGCAGTATTAGAGGATCATTTCACCGTAGCGTATGCCTATAGACGTAAACATGAAGAAGCGTTATTTGTGCAGGAAGTGATGCATCCAAGAATTTGGATAGAAAATATCACCTCCTACCGTCAGGGAATTTGTGGTTATTTCACACTAGCCCAAAAAGAGAGCTTCATAGAAAACCCGTTGCGTGTGAAAAAATGGATCACATCAACGATACGTGTATACCATGACAGGGAATATTCAAATTTAAATACCTCGCCTCTTGGTGTACTTAAGACAAAAGGTGGTAACCCCATTTCTCATAAAATATTGTTTGTAGCCATTTTAAGAAGTTTAGGTATACCAGCTCGTATTGAAAAGTTCGATGGCAAATTGGCTTTCTATCATGACCATAAGTGGGTATACATCCATGATGATCAAGAGATTAAGCCAGAAGCATATGGGGTACTGACACTCACAAGAGAAAAAGACAGCCATCTGGAGTACTATAAAAACTACACTGTATCCCGTTTAGAGAAGGGACACTACAAGACATTGGAGCTGGAAGATGTGTCTTGGACTGATAATCAGGTCGTATACCCTGTAGAAGCAGGCCATTATCGTGTCATTACCACCAATAGGCAGCATAATGAATCCAATAAGGTGCGGGTAAATTATTGCCACATTGACCCAGATACCACAACCACCATACCACTTATACTAAGTGCAAGTGATAATGAAAAAGCAAAAGTAGCCATGCCCAATTATTCATTAGTGACACGTGATAACACGAAAACATCCTTGTTTGATGCATTAACATCCCGAGCCATTGTATGTTGGATAGAGCCAGGGGCTGAGCCAACAGAGCATTTGCTTAATGAAATGATCGAACTTCAAGACGCTTACAATCAACTACCATGGCATGTGCTCTTATTGATTCGTGATAAAGAAGGCTACAAGGACCCTACATTAATAAAAACCTGTCAACACATGCCATCCATTCAAGTATGTGTGGAAGAGTCTTTTGACCTTGAGAAACTGTATCAAGGGTTTCAGGAAGAAGAACATCGATTACCTTTGGCATTGGTCATAGAAAACCAAGAAGGTATTTATAGTTTCTGTGGGTATCAAGTTGGGATGGGTCAATTACTCATCAAGAGTATTAACGATTAAATTTGTTAGCTAACAATTACCTAATTTCTTGCGAAGGAATTTTCAAAATGTTATAATGTAAAAAATGATAAGCCTTCGAAGGAGAAATTTACATGAAAAAAAAGAAACGGGTAACGATGCAGGATATTGCAGATGCATTAGGTGTAAGTAAGGTAACAGTTTCAAAAGCATTAAATGATAAAGATGGTGTAGGTCCCGAATTGAAAGAAGATATCTTACAAACAGCAGAAGCCTTTGGCTATCAATTAACAAAAAAAAATATAGAGGATGTCAAAGAACCTAAAAATATTGTGATTTTTTTAGACCATAAGTATTTCAGTGAAGATACAAAAGCCTATTTTTATGTAAAAATGTATCATATGATTGCAAAGTACTTGAGTGAAATGGGTTTTATCGGTACATTGTCCACGGTTAACCCCATGGATCATGGTAAGGAGTTAGAAAAAACATTAGAAAGTCAAAATACCGATGGCATCATTATTTTAGGTAATTTAGAAGAAGAGTTTTTAATGAAAGTACGCCAGGTGAATCTACCCAGAGTATTTGTGGATTATTATGATGAATGGTGCAATACGGATTGTGTGTTATCAGAAAATATATATAGTACCTATGAAATCACCAAGCACTTACTGAATTATGGTCATCACGCTATTGGATTTGTTGGTTCGATTACTGTCACCCAGAGTATATCGGATCGTTATTTAGGTTATTCAAGAGCATTAATGGAAAGAAAAATAGGGATTAGACAAGATTGGATTATAGAAGATCGGGATTTTCATAATGAAGCCATTGACTTTCATTTACCAGAGGCTATGCCCACAGCTTTCGTTTGTAATTGTGATGAAACAGCTTATCGCTTCATCAAAACATTGAATCAAAAAGGTTATCAAGTACCTGATGATGTGTCCATCGTCAGTTTTGATAACGACATATACGCAGAAATCAGTGAACCAAAGCTAACGACAGTAGCTGTTGATATTGAAGGCATTGCACGAACAACCGTTAAACTGATTAAACGAAAAGTAAAGCAATTGCCTTCATATACCAAAGCCGTATCCATGGTAAACGGTAAGATCATCTTTCGGGATTCCGTAGCAAAAAAATAAACATAACACCATGGACCAGTGTTATAAGACAATAAACAGCCCATAGAAGGGGGTACAGTCGTGGATTTTATGAACAATTTAATACAGTCTTCCAGTAGCATCGTGGCTATGGATGGAAGTGTCCAGGAGCAATTGGTATTAACCCGACATTGGACAGGTTCCACATGTACGTTTACGCTTATCAATGAATCACAGCATGATGTACAGCTGAAAGAAGTGGTACTGTTTGAAGGTAATCATGGATTAAGGGAAGACACATGGCAATATGGGGAAGGTTATCAAATGCTGTCTCAATACGAAGGTGCAATGGGGTGTATGGATGACATTTCTTATTCCGATAAAGACCACTATAAGTTACCAGCTTTAGAAGGTTATCAAACCATGTACAACATGACATGGCTATTTAGTGAGGACAAATACAGCGTCCTTGGGTTTAGCAGCTGTCACCGTTTTAATGGTGCTCTTCATTTTAATAAAAAACAGTATAAGATTACATTGGATCTAGAAGGTCTTACCCTTGAGAAACAAAGGCGTTTTGTTTTAGAAGAATTTGTCTGTTTAGAAGGCCATGACCGGGAATTGCTTCTACAACAATTCGGTGAATGTATTAACCGCAATCATTCGCCTCTGGGCATTAACCAACCTACGAAACTACCTACAGGCTGGTGTTCTTGGTATTGTTATGGACCGCAGATTAATGAAAGTATTATACAGGATAACTTGGATGGCATTCTAGAGCATCAATTACACTTAGCATATATTCAAGTGGATGATGGCTATCAGCCTAAAATGGGAGACTGGCTGGAGCCTAACCCAGCCTTTGGCATGGACATCAAGGCACTTTGCAGAAGGATTAGAGAAAAAGGGTTTGAACCAGGGATATGGGTAGCTCCATTTATAGCAGAAGAAACGTCGAAAGTTTTTACAGAACATCCAGATTGGTTTATTAAAGATAAACATCAGCAACCCTTGCGTTCCGATAAGATTTCCTTTGGGGGATGGCGAAGAGGTCCTTGGTATATGCTTGATGGTACACATCCAGAGGCTAGAGACTATTTGCGCCATGTGTTTAGAACCATGCGGGAAGACTGGGGATGTTATTATTTTAAGCTGGATGCCAACATGTGGGGGGCCATGCCTGGCGGTTATTATTATGATGCTAAGGCAACGCGAACAGAAGCCTATCGGTTAGGTATGCAAGCCTGCATTGAAGGGGCAGGAGAAAAGAGTTTTATTCTAGGATGTAATGCACCCATGTGGCCGTCTTTAGGCGTTGTGCATGGTATGCGGGTAACGAGCGATATTACTCGAGATTGGGACACCATAAGCCGGCTGTCACGAGAATGTTTTCATCGCAATTGGCAACATAAGACATTATGGGTGAATGACCCTGATTGTCTTGTGTTAGAAAACAGGCAGGTGCATGTTGTGGATGCAGCAGGTAAGGTCCATAAAACGCTAACAGAATTATCTAAGGATGAATTGAGTTATCACAGAGCCTATATTTTGGCCAGTGGCGGTATGGTACTGAACTCCGATAGAATAGGTGATATGCATGCTGACAGTATAAGGTGGTTAAAAAAGTTACTGCCGCCAATGGGTCAAGCAGCCAGATTTGATGACATTGGGTTTACCATAGGAAAAATAAAAAGAAATCATGATACACTTGTGTTTTTATTCAATGCCACAAATGACATGATAGAAAAGTCCATCACTTGTCCGAAAGCTTCATGTGTACTTGATTTTTGGCGTGAAGAGGTTATGTGTACCAAACAAAGGGAGTTGGCCGTAAAGCTTCCGCCGCATTCTGCCAGAGTTTTACAGATAAAAACCATATAACCACACAAATCAACCATGATGGAGCATTAATAACTAATAGACGTATCATAACATAGGTAACAACAATTTAAAGCTAAGATAGGCAGCTATCTGTAGCTTTTTTTTCTATCAGATGTGATGTAGTATATGCATACATAAATGGGTTTATTGCTAAAGGTACCAGTAAGGAACATAGGAATATATAGGAAATATGTGCATTCTCAACAAAGAATGAGGGCAAAAACCATTAATATTAATAAAAAAATGCAAAAACGTATTGACGAAATACAAATATAGTGCTAGTATACAGATATGAAATAAAGATACAAGATTTTTGATGAATTATGAAATAATTTTTCAAAACCATCTTGATCGCGTTACATATTAAGTTGTAGAATTGAGGAGGATGTTATTATGAAAAAATGTGTATCACTCTTATTAGTGATATCAATGGTCGTGGTTTTACTGTCTGCTTGTGCCAAAAAAGAGCCCGTTAAAGTAGATAATAAGGATGGAGAGAATGTTACGAATGTGGACAATGGAACAGATGGGGAAAAGGAAGACCCTGTTAAAATTAGAATCTATTATTCCGATAATGCAACACTACCATTCAAAGACGATTGGTTAACGGTAACAGAAGCTGAAAAAATGTTTAATGTGGATTTTGAATTTGAAGTTATTCCTATTGCAGATTATGCCACAAAGGTATCATTGGCATTAAATACAGGTAATAATACACCCGATGTTATCTTGTATCAAACAACAAAAGGAGAAAATGCTTCACTTGCCCTCAATGGTGCTTTAGTACCTATTAGTGATTATGCGGATTTTACACCTCACTTTAACGCACGTGTTGAGGCATTTGGTTTAACAGAAACGGTTGATAAGTTAAAGTTAGCAGATGACAAACGCTATTATCTACCAAGTCTTTTTGATATTCCGTTTTATGATGGGGGTTTAATTCTTAGAGAAGATTTTTTAGATGCTGAAGGTTTAGAAGCACCAAAGACTTTTGATGATTTGTACAAGATCCTGAAAGCTTATAAAGAAAAGAATCCAGATAGTTACCCACTGACCATTTTAGCTGGGCCGCGTGTACTCTATCGTATGACAATGCCTTCCTATGGGGTAAGTGTAGGTAAGAATGGTGCATCAGGTACCAATACACTCAGCTGGGATTATGATAAAAAAGAGTATTTTGCTGGAGCTATTAGCGAGGGTTATAAAGGGTACATCAGCTATCTGGCAAAACTTTATGCTGAAGGTTTACTTGACCCAGAGATGGCAGATCCAATCAATGGTGATGCTTGGTCACAAAAGATGGCTACAGGAAAAGCAATGGCTACTTATGCTTACTATGATCAAATTGGCGGGTTAACAGGTGCATCGGATATAGAAGGGTTTAAGTTACAGATGTATCCTTCATTAGAAGGTCCAGCAGGTGCTCATCACCAGCCAAAGAGCAGAACAGGCAGCGGCATTATGTTCCCAGCAGCAACAGCAAAACGTGATGACTTTGAAAGAGTTGTTCGTACCATTGATAACGTATTCTTCTCTGAAGAAGGTGCCAGATTATGGTGTTTAGGTGTTGAGGGTGTAACTTATACAGAAGAGAATGGGAAGATTACCTATTCAGATGAACTTGTTAATGCAAAAGAAGGGGTTTATAAAAGTCTTCAAGTGAACCATGGATGTGGATCGGATGTGACCCAGTTAGTATGGATTAATGAACGGGAAATGACAAAATACGATGAGAATTATTCAAGGATTAATGCAGAAGTTGCAGCCATGGGGAATGTTATCCAAGAGATTCCGCCAACACCATTATTCGATGACATGACAGCAGAGGATGCCGGTGTGTTACAAACACCTTTGTTTGACACGTTTGAAGTGTGGGCTGATGCATTTATTACAGGCAGAAAAGATGTGGAAGCAGATTGGGATGCCTATGTGAAAGAAATGAAGACATTAAGAATTGATGAATTCAATAAGCTTTATAATGATAATTTAGGAAAGTAAAGAGACGTTAGATACATGTTTAAGGCTACCTTATATGGTGTTAGAGGGTAGCCTTTCTATCAGCAAGGAGGTTAAACAATGGCTGTATTGAATAAACAGCATAAGAACGCAATTGTCCACACGCAGAAAAGTGATTTTAAAAGACATTTTAAGCGTTATTGGCAGTTATATGCCATGATGGCATTACCTATTATTTATTTTATCGTGTTTAAATATGTCCCCATGTTTGGTAATATTCTAGCCTTTCGTCGTTATCGTCCGGGTATGGGACCCTACGGAACCCAATGGGTAGGTTTAAAATACTTTAAAACATTTATGCAGGACCCAGCCTTTTGGAGAGCTTTTCGTAATACATTAACCATATCTTTTGGAAATCTAATCATTAATTTTCCAATACCTATTATTTTTGCCATACTTTTGAATGAAGTAAGGCGTGTCCGTTTTAAAAAAGTGGTTCAAACCGTATCTTATATGCCAAGGTTTATCTCCACGGTGGTTGTTATTGCCATTTTAGGTGAAATGTTATCGCCAAGTTCTGGACTTTTTAATCATTTTCTGCAAAGTGTATTTGGTATCGAACCCATCTACTTCATGAACGAACCCAAATATTTTAGATGGATTTATATCTTAACGGATACATGGCAGTTTACAGGTTGGACAGCTATTATCTATTTAGCAGCCATTACGGGTATTAATGCGGATATGTTTGAAGCAGCACAGATTGATGGTGCTAACCGCTTACAGCAGATTATACATGTCACCATTCCATCCATCATGCCGACCATCATGGTTTTACTTATTTTAAATGTTGGACGGATGTTGAATCTAGGATTTGAAAAGGTATTGTTGATGTATACACCGACTAATTCTGCGGTGAGTGATATTATCGATACGTTAGTTTACCGAACGGGTTTAGCGAATCAAAACTATTCCTATGCAACAGCCATTGGTTTATTCAGTGGTATTATTGGGGTGATTTTAGTTTCATCATCCAATAAGGTGAGCAAGAAATTTACGGGAGATGGCATTTATTAGGAGGTTATTATGAAAATGTATCGTAGTAAAGGGAACATCATATTCGATGCAATCATCTATTTTGTAATGATTTTTGTATTGCTCATATGTCTAGTACCGTTTCTATATATGCTTGCGGTATCCCTGTCGGATCCAAAAGCAATTATTAACAATGAAGTATCCTTTATACCAATAGGTGTGAATGTTGAGGCCTATAAGCAGATTTTTGCTTATCCTAACTTTTTTAGAGCCTATGGCAATACAATTTTTTATACCCTTGGGGGAACATCTATTTCTGTGATGATGACAGCATTATTTGCCTATCCATTATCTAAAACGTTTTTAAAAGGACAGAAGTTTGCCATGAAGATGGTGGTGTTTTCCATGTTTTTCTCAGGTGGCTTAATTCCTAATTATTTGCTGATATCCAATCTAGGGCTTACAGGCACACGATTTGCAATGTTACTGCCATTTGCTATTAATCAATTTAATCTCATCATACTCATTAATTTTTTTAAGTCTATACCCAATGAGATTGAAGAAGCAGCCCTCATTGATGGCCTTGGTTATTTTGGCATTCTAGTGCGCATCATTGTACCTCTTTCAAAAGCAGCTTTGGCAACCATTGGTTTGTATACAGCCGTATTTTTCTGGAATGATTGGTTTAATGGGCTGATCTATTTAAATACAGACCAGTTCCCTGTGATGCTGTTTTTAAGAAATATTGTTAATGGGACGTCCATGCTTGGGGATGCGGCAGGCTCTGCTGATAAAGCAACCATCGCCATTTCAATAAAGTCAGCAGTCATTATCACATCCACACTACCCATTATTATTTTATATCCATTTTTACAGAAATATTTTGTTAAGGGTCTAACAGTAGGCTCAGTAAAAGGCTGATAGATGAGGTGAAAGACAATGGTAAAACTAAGTCATATAGAGACAGAACAAAAAAATGAAAGAACAAAAAACATTGATTTATTAACAACAAAAGAAGTCTTGCAGTTAATGAACGATGAAGATAAGAAAGTTGCCGGTGCAGTAGAAAAAGAGTTACCCCATATCGCTGAAGCGGTGGAAATGATCCATGAGAAAATTGTGAGTGGAGGGCGATTAATCTACTGTGGCTGTGGTACGTCGGGGCGGTTGGGCATATTAGATGCTGTGGAATGCCCCCCTACTTTTGGCACAGACCCCCAATTAATACAAGGATTGATAGCCGGTGGCAAAGATGCTATTATTAAAGCAGTAGAAGGTGCGGAAGATAATTTCGATCTAGGCGCCGAAGATTTACGTGCCATACAATTAAGCCATAACGATGTATTAGTAGGTATTGCTGCAAGTGGAAGAACCCCCTACGTATTGGGTGCTATGACTTATGCAAACAGCATTGGTGCTAAGACCATCAGTTTGACATGTTCCCCGAGAACACAACTCAATACCCTTGCAGATGTTGCCATCGTGCCGTTACCAGGGGCAGAGGTTATCACAGGTTCAACACGTTTAAAAAGTGGTACAGCGCAAAAAATGGTATTAAACATGCTAAGCACAGCTGTGATGATTAAATTGGGAAAAGTATATGGTAACTTAATGGTAGATGTAAAAGCAAGTAATGAAAAGTTAGTTGAACGTACCGTCTCCATTGTAAGGAGTGTCACAGGGGTAGAGGATGCACTTGCAAGAAATACCTTAGAAAAGTGCGGTTATTCGGCTAAAACAGCCATCGTCATGATCATGTGCCACATGGTTGTTGATGATGCTGAAAAAGCCCTCATGGAGGCAGATGGCCATATTTCACGTGTCATTGAAGCCAGTAAAGCGGCGCATATTGAATAAGAGGGGAGGTCAATAAACATGGTACATAAGGGAATTGATCGATTAAAAGCATATGACCATACATTTAGAAATAAGCGGTTGGGACTCATCACCTCTATTTCAGGTGTAAACAATGGGCTGAGTTCTACCATTGAACTTCTTCATGAAGCATACACATTACAAGCACTTTTTGCTCCTGAGCATGGTGTAAGGGGCGATAGGGATGCAGGACAACTTGTGGACACCTACATGGATGAGCGTACAGGTCTGACTGTCTACAGTTTATACCGAAAAGATTCAAAACGATTGACCAAGGAGATGCTTGCAGATATAGATGCGGTTGTGTATGATATACAAGATATTGGTGCAAGGTACTATACATTCATCTCTACGTTGATCTATGCCATTGAGGATTGTGCGACATATGGAAAAGAACTAATCGTTTTGGATAGACCGAACCCTTTAGGGGGTATGAAGATAGAAGGGAATGTTCTGGATCCTGCTTATACAAGTTTTGTTGGTGCTTACCCACTAGCCACAAGATATGGTCTGACCATAGGTGAGCTGGCATGCATGGTAAAAGACGAACAGGGTATACCCTGTGACTTAACGATTATTCCGTGTGAAGGTTGGAAAAGACAGATGCTGTTTCATAACACCAAGCAAATATGGGTCATGCCAAGTCTTGGTATACCACGCTTTGAAACATCACTTTTATATATAGGGACTTGCCTTTTTGAAGGCACCAATGTATCGGAAGGACGAGGCACGTCTTGTCCTTTTGAAATAATAGGTGCACCGTACATTGAAGGGGACAAACTGGTCCAGTATCTAAGGGAAAAAGAGCTCTTAGGCGTAGCCTTTACACCAGCATACTTTACACCCACAAGTTCCAAGCACACAGGTGTTTTTTGTAACGGGGTACACTTACATATAACGGACTATGAACGCTTTGATAGTTATAAAACAGGATTGGTGCTTATGGAGAGTATAAGAGACATGTATCCTAATGATTTTCAGATACTGTCACCGCCAAAAGCAGGTAAACGACCGTTTATTAGTCTTTTGTCAGGTAATAGTATGTTCGAAAACCCAACATGGAATGCCAACGCACTATTAGAAAGTAACGAAGAGGAACTACATGCATTCCAACAAAGAAAAGAAACCTATCATCTATATGATTAATGGATGATTATATATACGAATTAAAAATAATGAATAAGGTGAAAAACAAATGAAACAATATGTTGCAGGATGGGATGGCGGTGGCACAAAAACGGCTGTTCAAATAAGAGATTTACTTGGCAATATCATCCATCAGGAAGAAGCAGGTCCACTTAACTATAATAGTCAGCGTGAAGAGGATATGCACCATACCATCACGTATCTGCTCCATAAGATGAAGCAGGTGGCTGGTTCACTAGAAGCATATAAAGCCATATGTATATCCACTGCAGGTATCTGTAATGCGCAATCCGTAGCGTTTTTGAAGCAAGCGCTGATGGATACCGGTGTGAAGTGCCATATAAACATTGTTGGTGACCACGAATCCGCACTGTATGGTGCCTTAGGAAAGCAAGAAGGTATTGTCTTAATTAGTGGTACAGGTTCTATCTGTTTCGGGAAGAATGCAACAGGTAAAACTTGGCGAACAGGTGGATGGGGACATCTCATCGATGATGAAGGCAGTGGCTATGCAATTGGGCGTGATATATTATCCGCAGCAGTTAAAGGGTATGACAAACGACATGAAGGAAGGGCATTATATGATGCTGTACTGAAAGCCATTGAGGGTAGAACCATTCAAGATATCATACAATTTACTTACAAAACAGCACAAAGCAAAAAAAATATTGCGGCACTTGCACCACTTTTGTTACCGGCTTTGGCTAAGAAAGACCCTCAAGCCATGGCAATAAGTGAAAAAGCGGCACATGCTTTGACAGACCTGGTAGCTGGGGTAGTAAAAGAGCTTCACATGGATCAAAGTGATTTGGTCTTAATGGGTGGTATCTTGCAACATTATGAGCTCATTCGCCATCAGGTCATAACCAATATAAAACATAGCATGCCTGAACTAAAATTGCAGAAGGCTGTATCGGATAGTGTAACAGGTGCAGCATTGATGGCTCTTGACGATGCAAAAAAATGTGAAAGGGGTTATTAACATGCCAGATATGTTGGTGAATTTATTGCAGATTGATGATTACCATGATGTATTAGAAGGACTAAAGGAAGAAGGTATTGAGGTATTTAGAGCTCTAGCGCCGGATAAATATCGTATCACCGAATGGGTAAAGAAGCATTCCAGTATAAACGCAGCAGGTGAATGTGATGTCTGTTTCTCCAATCCTCCTGTATCGTGTTTTGTGGCAGCTAAAGGTAGCGAAATCGTTGGGTATGCTTGTTACGATGCTACAGCTCCTGATTTTTTTGGTCCCACAAAAGTGTCAGAATCCTATCAAGGTAAAGGCATTGGAAAGGCATTATTATTACGTGCCCTCAATGCCATGAAAGATGAAGGGTATATTTATGCCATTATTGGTGGCATTGGTCCAGCAAAGTTTTATGAAAAATGTGTCCACGCCGTTCTCATTGAGAGCTCAAAAGAAAAAAGTGTCTATGACCATTTTTTAGCAGGTATTGCGCAAAAGGAACAACAATAAATTCTATCTGGCTACATTAATTTTATGTGATAGCTTGACGTTATAATAAGTAATGGATATTGGAGAAAGACTTTTATATTAATCTGTTAAAAAACGTAAAATAATTGTATAATAAGGACAAGGCGTTTTTTAAATAAGATGAATACAGGAGGATTTTGATATGGGCATCGGTGCATTTTCAGTAAGTTTAAATGTAAAAGATATTGCGGCATCAAAAGCATTTTATGAAAAAATAGGTTTCCAAGTGTTTCATGGTGATATGGAGCAACATTGGCTAATTATGAAAAATGATGATTGTACCATTGGTCTTTTCCAAGGTATGTTTGATAAGAACATACTGACCTTTAATCCAGGATGGGATAATGATGCGAAAGCATGTGATACTTTTACTGATGTAAGAGAACTTCAAAAACAATATAGACAAAAAGGCATCACCATTGAGAACGAAGTAGACGAATCAACAGAAGGTCCTGGTAGTTTTGTCATACATGACCCCGATGGTAACCCCATTCTTATTGATCAGCATCGATAAGAGACATGAATTTAACACATAATAAAATCAAATAAAAAAGCTGTCTCACCATGCATCAAGGAAGAGCAATTGCTTCCAGATTGATGTCATGATGAGACAGCTTTTTTCTTTATGATTAGATGATGCAGCCAACCAATGGTAACAGGTGATTAATAGACTTGGATGTTCTTTTCGTTGGCAGCAAGGATACTTTTTTCCACTACTAATAATGTATCAATTACTTTTTTGCCATACCCTACACACTGTTCAAAATAGTTTTCTGCTTCGGAGTAACTGGCTTTTTTAATGGCATCAATAACATGGTCACCTGTCTGATGAAGTAGTGCATGATACTCATCAATACCATCCCAAATAGGCTTAATCTCTGGATGATCAATTTTAATACTATGATAATAGTGACCGAACTTGCATTTATGATCATCGGTTTGTAATGGGAGTATGGTATGGGTGTTGACCATGGATCTTAATTTTTCTAACCATTGTTCATGGGAAGTTTTAGCCTGATGAATGATGGTGATAATATCGTCATTTTTTAGTGCATTGGCTGTCCCTTTTAATGCGTGTAATGTATCTTGATTCACTTGAGCCAGTTTATGATCCACTTCTATAAATTGATTAGCAATTTCTTTTGATTCAATGGCATCGTTATGTATGGATTTCGTCATGTCACTTAATTTTTCAGCATCGCTGCCAGAAGCTTCCATGGCATTATTGATTTCATCAGCTGCAATACTTATTTGATTAATGGATACGGAAATATCCTTGATGTTATCAATGGATTGATTTAATTTACCGATGTTTTCGGTGATTGTATTGGATACATCGTCGATTTTATCACTCATTTTTAGCGTGGATGTAATGGTGTTTTCCATGCTATCCTTTCCTCTTGATGCAGAGGCACGAATATCGGATACAAAGGTATGCATACCGTCTAAATTAAGCTTGGTATTCTCAGCAAGCTTCTTGATTTCATCGGCAACAACAGCAAAGCCTTTGCCGTTTTCACCAGCTCTTGAAGCTTCTATGGATGCATTTAATGCAAGTAGATTGGTTTGATCGGCTATTTGACCAACACTGGTCACAATATCTTCTATTTTTTCACTTAGCTCTATAAGTTGGTCCACCTCTGTTTTCATTTTTTCAGCATTAACGATAACCGTTTCTTTTATATGTATAACATTTTCGAGATCATGAATACCTTGTTGATTATTTTCCACCAAATCATTGGATTCATTAGAGAGTATGGTCAACGAATCGGAAACATTGGAAATGGTTTGATTTACTTGGTTCATACTGGCAGTTGTCTCTTCAACAATGGCAAGGTTGGACTCACTTAACGTGGCAATATCTTCTGAAAAAGAAATTAATTTGTCAGAAGAATGCTTCATTAGAACGTCAAACTCACTAAGTGATACAGCTATGTCTAGTGTGTCTTTTGCAACATTGGATAAACGCTTTTGATTATCAAACAAGCGATTAAAATACTGAAGCATTTTCTTATGGATGGGATATTTGGGGTCTGCAATGGTCTCTTCTGTACCATTAAATCTATTGTTTACATAATTTAGAACACAATTTGCTTCTTTACATGGCTTTCTTTTAAATAACTTCATAATCTCCTCCATGGTCTATAGTATAATCATCCTAAGTTAATTATAGCATGATAAGAAATTTTTATGCAAGGTAATTGTCCCAGTTAAAGTAAATTTAACACGAAAAGCGTTTTTTCATGGGATATTAAGCAGCATCTTGTCGTGATGTTGTAGCCCTTAAATTATGGTATCAATACCCATTTATAAGGAGATATATGGTATTAAAATGAATTTTTCATGAAAGGTATAAAAAGTAGTGCATGCATGCTTTTAAATATAATAATGTGTCTATTAAATAAAAAATAGAGCATTAAATAAAAATAAACTATTTTAAATATAATAAAATAATAATATATATGACTATAAATGAAATAGTATCATGTTTTTATATGTTAGGACATATAGATTAATGTACTGTTTTTATCAATTAATTTTTAGGAGGTTTATATGAAAAAAAACAAATGGATACTGGTTTTAACGTTACTACTGATGGTATGGCATCCTAACATGATTCACGCCGGAAACAACAATGACATGGATACGGCTACTAAAGCATTAACATGTGACCACATATGGGAGTATTCAAGCTTTGATGATGAGACTCATTGTAAATCCTGTTCAGAGTGTTTAGATTTCATTTATGAAAATCACACTTGGGGTAATACCATATCCGATGACCATTACTGCTTCAAAAAAAAGTGTTTACAATGTGAGCATGAAATTGAGAAATTTCATCATATAGATAGTTCACAACACTACTATGATGACCATAATCATTGGTATAATTGCCTTTCATGTTCAAGAAGGCTTAGTGAATTTCCTCATTCCATTAAAAAAACATCTTATAATGCTACAACACATAAAAAAGAATGTTTTTGTGGCTATTTTGCTGGATATGAAAAACATAATATGAAAGTAGAAAATGTACCTGGTCAAGGGCATCGTCTTTTTTGTGATTCATGTAATTATAGTATCAATGAATCCCATGCAATGGCAGTTCGGTCACTAAATAAAAGACAGCATGAGCACTATTGTATTACATGCGACTACAAAGAATCACCACAGGATCATACATGGGAAAACGGCATATGCACAAAATGTGGTGAAAAGGAATGTGACCATCTATCCTTTACTGTAATGGGAGCGACTAATTTTTACCATGCAATTATCTGCACGGATTGTGCTAAAATTATTGCATTAGAACCCCATAACTTTGTAACCAATGCTCTTGGATACACTTATTGTGAAGATTGTGGTATGAGCGGTGGTGATTTTTAAGCCATCTAGACTTGCAATAACTGTCATAAAAAAATAAAATAAAAACCTTGACAAAAGATTAAAAAGGGTGTATGTTAAACATGTAATTAGCACTCACCTCGTGAGAGTGCTAACAATTCAAATTCAAAAGGAGGAATTGATATGTTTGGATTAACACCTTTTAATGACAATCCTATTAAAAGAAACACAAGAAATGATTTTATGAATATTTATGACATGGTTGATGACTTCTTTAACACAAGTTTATCACCTATCAGAAATTTAAGAAATGATACCTTTAAGGTAGATGTGAAAGAAACACAAGAAGGTTATCTTGTTGAAGCAGAGCTGCCAGGTATTCAGAAAGAAGATATCAAACTCGATTATGATAGGGAGCGATTAACGATTAACGTTAATCATGAAGAAGAAATCAATGAAGAAAAAGACAATTATATTCACAGAGAACGGAAAAGAACAGCTATGCAACGCTGCATCTATTTGAAGGACATCATGCCTGGCAATATTAATGCTCAATTAAAGGATGGCGTATTGAAAATCGTTATTCCCAAGGAGGAAAAACCTGACAATTCGTTTAATATAGAAATTAACTAGTAGCAAGAGCCTCGTAAAGAGGCTCTTGTTTTACGATCCACAAAGTCTAAATAAAAAACACTCAATGGCAGTTAGTTAATATTTTTTACTGCTCTAAAACTTTGATAAACTTGACGGCTGGTCTTTTTTTTGGTAAATACGCCACCATGATAAGTCATGATATAAGCCTTTTGGTCATCTTTTATGGCCGTATCTGCTGTCCAATAGTAGATTACTTTGGAATGCATATCCCATAAGGGGGTCTCCTTATCCGGTTTTTTTACATATGTAGCTTTTTCTGTTTCAGGTGACCAAGTACCGCCTGAATTGTTACCATGAATCGCCATGGAACGAACGATTTCATCAACTGTTGGCAGGCGCCAAATATGCTGCTTTTCTTCCATCATGACTAAACCATCTTCGGATAAGTAGTCACAGATGTCTTGAGCTTCCTGCCATGATTTGCCTTCATCTGGCCAACCTGGTCCTCTAGGTGCCCAGGCAAGTGTCACCTGATTGCCTTCAACGATTCGAAGATTAAAATTGCCATCATTGGTCCTTTGGGACACTTTATATCCTAATGGTATGGATATGGCTAGAATAATAATTAGGGGTACACTTATAATTAAGCGATACGCCCATTTCTTGGGTTGAGGGTTCCCCAAATAATAGAGCAAACCTAATAAAATCGTAGGGGTTATGATAAGTATTCGTAGCGTCATATGTGAGCCTGAGAAAAAAACAAAACCCAAAATACCCAATAGAATATGAAGTATTAAACCTGGTTTTTTCCATTTTAACGAGATTAAAGCCAATAAAACAAATAGTGTGGTAAATAGTAAGTACTGAAACAGGAGTAGAAAAAGGTTTTCCCAGATAGATGTTGAATACCAGCCCTCATGGAAATTTTCAAAAGCCCCCCAATAAGCCCAAAAACTTGAAAATAAGATGGTTATGCCGACACCAATCCAGCCTAAAATTATTTTCTTCTTGTTCATGATTACCTCCTTTTAATCATTTTAATAACCCTTTACAACCGACATATACATGCGTTATGTGACTAAATAGTTGCTTCCCGATAACACGACTAAAAATACGACCATGTGTGTAATCTAACGTTTCTTTACATGTACTCTAGCATAACCCATCCTATATTTCAAGTTTTGTTATATATTTTTTTACTTGACCTTATAGTTACTAGAAGGTGTACCCTTATCCTATGAATGGGGTATATTTTTAAGATGATAAAAAGTACACTTTACTATGATTATGTATCATGACTATTAAATGAACTAAATTGGAGGTTAATGATGAAGCCTATAATAGAAAACAAGACACTGAAAATCGTTTTATGGATACTATTAGGTATGGTAGTGGTTATTGGTGGCATTGCTATGAAAAATAATACTTATGACTTTAAGGAAGAGCGTGTCACCATTCCCACAGAACATGGTAAGCTAAACGCTCTATTTGTAACACCTAAGCGTCATGAGGGGTTATTAGGTGCCATCATCGTTGTTCATGGTGATGGACCTCAGACTGCTTCTGCTCGTGATGCTTATAAGGCAACGTGGGAAAGACTCGTTAATAAAGGATATGCTGTGATATCTTGGGATAAGCCTGGTGTAGGCAAATCGGAAGGTCATTGGCTTCACCAAACCATGACCGATCGTGCCGATGAAGTGATTCAGGTGATTGATTGGGTGAAAAAAGACCATCGCATTGATGCCAACAACATTGGTCTATGGGGTGCTAGTCAAGCAGGATGGGTTGTTCCCAAAGTAGTAGGGAAAACAGACATCGCATTTACCATTCTAATATCACCAGCCATTAATTGGGTCACACAAGGTGCTTATCACACCCATCAAAAAATGCTTGTTCAAGGAAAGGCAGAAAAAGAAATCCAAGAAAAATTAGCTGCATTTCATGAGGGATTGACATATCTGGAAGAAGATGTGGGTTACGAACAGTATGTAATGATGACAGATGATAAAGATAGCATGTCAGAGAAGCGTTGGCAGTTTGTAAAAGCCAATTATTTAAGTGATGCCACAGAAGAACTGAAGAATTTCAATACCCCTGTTTTGCTTGTACTTGGTGGTAAAGATATCAATGTGGATGCTAAGGAAACACGGATGGTTTACGAAGCAGAAATACCTGAGAAATGGCTGCAAGTTGCATGGTTTCCAGAAAGTGACCATGCCATCTTGAAGCCTTCTTTGGTCCACCAAAAATGGAAAATGGCTTTGCATTTTATATTTTCTCCCAAAAAAATTGTTGCAGATGGTTATTATGAAGTACAAGAAACATTTGTAAGACAACAGAAAATGTCCAACTAAGTAGGTACAATGAATGATGGTACTTCTGGTGTATCGGACAACAGATGAATATAAAAAACTGCCAATAGGGCAGTTTTTTATATTCGTAGAGTTCTTAGAAGTGTTTCATATGGTCGAGGATACTTTCTTAACGAAACAACTTGCAGCTTAATAAAAATTATGCTATTATGTTCATGAAGGAGTGAACAAAATGAATTATAAGAATCCTATAACAGAACAGGCATTAGAATTGGTTGAAGAGATTGGGCTGTTTTTAGAAAAAACGGGTTATTTACCATCTGCTGCAAGAGTATATGCCTTGCTGATGATATGGAAAGACCCAGCATTGCATTTTGATGACATACAAAAAATACTTAATCTCAGTAAGGGAGCTACAAGTAAAGCATTGCACGCTTTAACAGCCATAGAAAGGGTAGACATGTTCACCAAACCAGGTATACGAAAAAAATACTATCGTGTGAAGACATTTCCAGGGCGGGATAGTTCCAAAAATTTCTTAAATTACATCACCAAAATGAAGGCTTATTTAATGAAAATTGAAGCCTTTAAAAAAGACAATGACTATGCTGGCGTTAGTCTGGAAGATGAGATTGCTTTTTTTGATAAGTTAATGGATGTATTTACACAGGTTCTTAGTGAACAATAAAAAAGTGAGGTGGGGTCATGGCGAAAAAAAAGGTTGGTTTAATGGCATTTATTAAATTTTATAAAGAAAATGGTAAGGCATTCAAAGCATATCCCCTAAGGGATCGATCAAGGACGCATCTAACCCTTGCTAACATGAAGATAGGAAAGCTGGATAACAGATCATCTATCTACCAAAAAAGAGTGCAAGAGCTGAATGATGGCATGATCTATCATTATTTAGGTAAATGGTATGCTACGGAGGCCATTAAAACAAAGTCTAAGGCCACTTGGAAGAAAGCTTTTCAATCATTTCAATCAGCCATTAAGATTGCCAATGAACTGAATACCTATCTAACTTGTGGCAGTAATCATGACGTTACGTATGTGAAACCTGTCTTACAGAAAAAGCAGGAAATTATGGTATGCAATGACGTGCCCCTGGTGCCAGATATTACACCAGTAGTGATTCTACAAGGCAGTAGCTTTGATATGGGTTACCAATATGCACAACAGTTAGTGGCAATCTATGGCGACTGGATGCTCACAAGACACAGTACCCATGAATTTTCCAAAGAGGAAGAGGAAACCTTGAGAAAATGGGAAGATATGCATAGGGAGCATACACCAGAAATCATTGACTTTGCTAAAGGGTGGGCAAGTTATGCAGCTGCAAACCATTATTCATTAGATTATGACCAGGTGTTGGATTTATGGGTTGGCCATAAACCCCCAGCATCTTCCTATTTGAACGCGGAGTCAGGTATTCCAGAATTACCCCCTTTAGCATGTACAGCATTGGCAGCGTGGAACGAAGCATCTCGTGATAAAAAATTGGTTGTAGGGGCAACAGGTGACCATGATATGAGTTATCAAATCACCATTGTCATGTACCCAGATGATGGTATACCGCTTATCTTCACACCATTTGAGGCAACAGGCACACTCCCGACTGTTGGCCCAAACTGGTTCTTTGGACATCCAGGTATGAACAAAGCAGGACTTGCATATGTGCATCATGGAGGAGGACCCAAGCTCCTTGAACCCATATCCCAGTGGGGATACGGTATCCGAAGAGGTGCATCTGTACTGCATATGTTACGCTACAAAAGAACAGCAAAAGAAGCACTGGAACAAGAAATCCATTGGCCTATTGGTGATATAGGCTATGGTGACCAAGCGACAGTAGGGGGATTCTATGCTGACAGTGACTACGGTTATATTATTGAATCCAGAAAACAGCCTTTGTGCATTCGTGAAGCAGGCTTACTCGGCGAGCGGGATTATTTGTTCTCAAACAATAGCACCATGCATCCTGATGCCATTGAATCAGGGTGGATGTCTAACATAAAAGAGCTATGGACATGGGATAATGTTGGCGGTTGGCGACCTAAAAAACCTCAGGGGATGACAAAGTCACTTGGTATGATTTTTAAGTGGTTTACAGGCAGGTTGAAGACCGATGAATTAATGTCACGTGGCATGATGTTTGCTTATTGGAACAGCTATAATAGAAATCTGTTTCTTAATCACATGGGAAACACCCACCATGGTACATTTGATGTGGATATTATGAAGAAAGTGTATCGGACAGCAGGTACCATGCCAGATGGTCCTATGAAGAAACTAAAAAAAGCATACGTCCATTCAGGTAAGTGGGGTTTAATATCAGCCGCTCATGCGTCAAATGCTTTGGTGGTGTCCATGAAACCCGATGAGGGACTCTACTCTTTATGTACCGGACCAGCCATTAGAGGAGCAGCTCCCATTAGTCCTGATTTAGCCATTACCATATACAATGAAAGAAATGCTTTTTGGGATATTCAACTAGGAGATACACCAGAAAGCATGGTGAATCAGGCCCAATTATTAGCTCAGGAACTCATGGAAAAAGCCAAAAACATCTACCATAACAACCCTATAGCCTATGCGCCAAAAGATATCTATGATGAATTGCTGCAAGAAATAAAGAACATGGAGAAACTGGAAAAAAATCAAGAAAACCGCCTCTTTCATCTCAACAAACGCATACGATGTTATACAAGAGTTCATGTTTTAGCCCGACAATTTATTAATTTCTTTGTTGTTCCAGAAAAATTCGTATATAATAGAAGAAATACTTGAATCAGTTGTTATGAGCTATAAGAAAAACAGGCGGTTTTTTGGAGGTTTCTATGGATTATATGGATGTCATACTTAAAGCAATAGCTTTTATTGAAGAGCATATGTTTGATGCATCGGTCTACGAAGATGTTTTTCCTCATGTGAAGATGTCCAAATATCATTTTCATCGCATTTTTCTTGCAGGGACCCATGAAACAGTTGGCAACTATATAAAAAAACGACGGTTAACACAAATAGGGGAGCGCTTGCGTCAAACGGATGATAAGGTTATTGATGTGGCGCTTGACTGCCAATATGATAGTCATGAGGCTTTTACCAGAGCATTCAAACGTTATTTCTATGAATCCCCTCGTGCATTTCGTAAAAGTAACAGAGACAATCCACTTCTTCGATTAGATCGAATCGATCGGGCATTTTTGGAATGTGCTAAGACCCGATTGGAGCTGGTACCCAACATTAAAACAATTGGCCCTTTATCGCTTATTGGCAAAAGAGCAGCAGCAAATTTTAAAGATAACCAGTTGGGTAACCTATGGGATAATTTCAAACAACAATGCAGGCAGCATGCTATTCAAACAAATAGGGATGCTTATACAGTGTGGTTACAGCATAAAGAAGAGATAAAACAACTGGCATACCAACAGCATTATGATTTATTTATAGGATTTCCCAAAACATCTGTTGATATAGAAGATGAAATACTTAATACGCTGGATATTGGAAAAGGTCTTTATGCTGTTTTTCATATGAAAGATAGCTTTAGCTTCGTCTTTAGGCTATACAGCTATATCTACTTTACATGGTTTAAGACATCAGGCTATGAACTGGGTGATGGCTACGTCATTGAAAAGTATAGTAAAGATTTTTCCATTCTGAATGAAAAAGGAGACATGTCAATTTGGATACCCATTAAAAAAGAGCAATGATTATCAAGAATGCATTAACCGTTAATGTTAATATGCTTGCATAGATTTAAAGAAAAAAATAAATTCTTAAAATATGGAGGATGATCATGAAAATCGCAGGTGTATATTTTAGCGGTACCGGTAATACCCAATGGGTTGCTCAAAAGTTAGAGGAAAAATTAAGGGTTCAAGGACATGATGTTAACATGTTATCCATTGAAGACTATACCGTCAGTGAAACGGCCAAGATATGTCAAGAAGCAGATATAGTCGGTTTTTTATATCCTATTTATGCTTCAGATATGCCAAAGGTATTTAGAGCATATATGGAAGCACTTACCCATCACAACATGCCCAGAAGAAAAAAAGCATTTTGCATTACATCAGTAGCCATTTATAGTGGTGATGGCGCTTTAGTGGTCAAGGAGTACTGTCATAAAATGAATCTGAATCTGGTATGGGGGTACAACGTGCACATGCCCTGTAATTTTAATACAGCACTACCCGGACTCAAAGTACCATCTGCTGATAAAATTAGAAAAATTAAAGCAAAGGCAGACCGTAAGCTGGATAGAATTATAAAAGCAATGGATGAAGGTCATAATAAGTTAGAAGGTTCGGATATCCTTAATACCATGATGGGTAGTCTTCAAAGAAAATCCAGTAAAGGTATGATACAAAAATATGATGTTAAAATCAATTCAGAGCTATGTATAAAATGTAGCAAATGTGTTAAGCTATGTCCTACCAACAACCTGATTTTACCAGACAATGGTAAAGCAGTCCAAACACATGAAAAATGTACCGCTTGCTTAAGATGTGTTAATCAATGTCCAGTCTATGCCATAAGAATGATGAGTGCTAATAACGATAAGCCTTTTAAACAGTATAAAGGTCCAACAAAACACTAAAATGTACACATAATAGCCATGTTATGTCTCATGATAAATTAATGCTAATGTTTATTAAATTTGTCTATAAAATTGTTTTCATTTTAGGGATAAACCCATGTACAATAAAAGGTATGATAGAATAGGAGTGTTTACATGGATAATAAAAGACTTATTTATGGTCTTATTCTTATATTGGTTGTTATACTAATGGGTTCATTAATAGCTGGTATTGCTATATCAAATGAAATAACGAAATCATCAAAAGGGGACTATTTGTGGGATTCTAAAGAGAGAGCCAAGGAGCATATCATGGTTATCATTGATGATGCCAATCAGACCTATGACGAAGCATTTGAAAAAGGATTGTTGGAGACAGCTGCTACTTATAGAATTGCTGTAGAGATTAACAAGATTGATCGAACGAATTATGATGACGATGTTATCGCTGCTTTGGACAAAGCCAAATATGCGAAGGTGAATGGTATCATTGTTCATGCTTTTAATGACGAGAAAATGGCAAGCAAAATTCAAGAAATCAGTGACTTGGGTATTCCAGTTATCACCCTTGATGAAGATGTACCTAAAAGCTCAAGAATATGTTATGTTGGCGTTAACCGCTACGATATTGGACAATTAGCAGGTGAAAGTTTTGCGCGATTACTCCATGATGGGGGTAAAATAGCCGTCATTGATCAAAAAAGTTATAGCAAGGACAGAACCATTAACGAGGAAATGATGTTGCTTGGATTAAGAGAAGTACTCAAATCCCAACCCAATCTTTCTCTGGAAAAAATAGAATACACAGAGCAGGGCGTTCTAAGTGCTGAAACAGCAGCGACAAAAATTTTATTAGGTCGTAACGATATCAATGGTATTTTTTGTACAGATGGTGAAAATACATTAGGGGTTGTGCAAGTCTTAATTGATAATAATCTGGTGAACGATGTTGTTCTTGTAGGGTATGGTAATGATGCAGAAATCATGGCGTATATTGAAAAGGGTAATATTATTGAAGCTTCAATTGTCACCGACCATGAAGATATAGGACGACAAGCCATTGAGGCATTTATTGAATACAGAACCAATCAATTTGTGTCCAGTTACATCAATACAGATATACGTTTGATTGATGAAACAAATGTCCTTGACTATATCAGTGAAATGAGTGATACACTTGACGAGAAGGAATAGAGCCAGTTCAATTAAGAATCATTTAATCGTTTATTCATTAGGCGTTATTTTGCTTATGACAATACTCAGTGTCTATGCCTTGTTCATCATGGAAAGATACAGAGGACAAATTGAAACCATGTTTGAAAGGCATATTTACTTATCGGACATACAATCTGTCATCTCAGAGCTGGATGATGATTTACTGGGTTTTTTAAGTTCCAAAAGTTCAACAAGGTTAAATGATTTTAACATCAATCAACAACAACTTACCCATTTATTAGAAGGGGATTATGAGCATCTCTATAGTATGGAAGATGTGCTGATGAAAAACATTAGAAATCTCTCCATGGAATATATTGATCAAGGACGAGATGCCATCTCATACAAACGGCAGAGAAATGTAACCAGATATGATGAAAGTTACGAAAAAAGTAAACACATAAAGACCTTTATTTTTGAATACATTGATGGGCTTAACGCTATACAACTGTCCAGAAATTCAAAATCTTATCTTGAACTTGTAAACCAGACCCATCTACTACAGACCATTACGTATATTATTGTCATCAACTTAATTATTATATCCTTATTGATTGTCTACTTAATTACGTCAAGAATGGTCAAACCATTTCGTCAGCTATCCCACGTTGCAGAGGAAATTTCAAAAGGAAATTTTGATACAGAGGACATTCACTTGGAAATGGAAGATGAGTTTCAGTTGTTGGCCATTGCATTCGATAAGATGAAGCATAATATTCGAGAATATGTAGCTGAAGTGAAGATTATTGCTGAAACAGAATCCAAACTGAAAGATGAGCAGTTAAAAAATGTGAAGATGGAGCACCTTCTAGATAATGCTAGATTATATGCCCTTCAGTCTCAGATTAATCCCCATTTTCTTTTCAATACCATTAATGCAGGTGTTCAACTGTCCATTATGGAAAGAGCAACCCGAACAGGGCAATTTTTAGAGAGCATGTCCAGACTGTTTCGGTATAACATTCAAAAAATGGATTCTACCTGTACGTTAGAAGAGGAAGTGACAAACATATCGGATTATTATGATTTACTGAAGGTAAGGTTTGGTCATCGGATACAATTTGAACTAGAAATAGACCCTTTGACCCTTCATAGGAAAGTCCCTCCTCTGATTCTTCAACCACTGGTAGAAAATGCGTATATACATGGGCTTAGTGGTCTTGAAGAAGGCGGTACCATTAAGGTGGCAACAAAGCATCTAGCTCATGAAGTACTTATTACCGTAGAAGATAATGGGAGAGGAATGGATGATGCCTTAATTGAAAAAATATTGGGTACCCATAGTGCCCATGATATCAGTCAAGATAAAGAGGAAGGCATTGGTATCCGTAATGTCCGGGACCGATTAGCATTGTATTTTCATAGAACTGATATATTGACCATGGAAGGCAGATTAAACGAAGGTGTTAAAATAACCATCCGCCTGCCACATGAAATGTAATGGAGGCAAATGATGTACCGATTAATCATAGTAGATGATGAGCAAATTGTTTTAGATGGGTTAAAATTTTTGATTCACGATACCGTTGAAGACATAGAAGTGGTTGCAACAGCCAGTTCAGGTCGTGAAGCCATAGCTGCTTGTGAACAACATTATCCAGACATCGTATTCATGGATATTAAGATGCCGGGTATTAATGGCATAGAAGCTATAGAAGCCATTAAGAAGCGGCATATCGATACAAGATTCGTGATTATTTCTGCTTATGAGCAATTTGAATATGCCAAACAAGCTGTTGAGCTTGGTGTCAGTGACTATATTCTAAAACCCATTCGCCCAGACAAGGTAACAGAAGTATTGCATAAGATTATCCATGAGATTACGGTGGAACGGAAACAACGTCTCCGTGAGATTGAAAACAGAGAAAAAATAGAGAAGATCATTCCTGTTTTAGAGCACGGCTTTATCTATTCCTTATTACTCAACACGGATTATCGCGATGAATTAACCAAATACCAAGACTTGTTTGAGGTCAAGAATGAAAAGGGTTATGTCATGGTCATCGAGTTTGGGGAAGGCAAACATTCGGAGCTTCAAAATAAGATTGGTACAGGCATCAAAGGACAATCCTTTTACCCGAAAGTCCAAAGCGCCATCAAATACAAATGCAAATGTATTGTAGGCCCCATGATAGTGAATCAAATGACGGTTTTGGTCTATGAAAATCATATGGACTCTGAATATGAGCAGAGAATAAAAGCATTCGAATTAGCCGATGCCATCTACAACGCTATCAAACAGCTAGTGGATAGTAATATCTACATTGGTATTGGTTCCTGTTACGCACTTGAAAAGAGTAAAAATTCCCTAGAAGAGGCTATGTTTAGTCTCAACAGGATTACCGATGAGCACATTGTTCATATTAATGATATATCAGAAAAGGATAGTTCCAGTGACGATTACACGTATATTGATATTAAAGAAGATCAAAATCGTATCATCAAACTTCTTGAGTTAGGTGATGAAGAGCAGCTGGTTAATGCTATGAAATCGTTTTTCAATAAAATCAATAAAAAATTTCATGGTGATATGGTAGATGTTCGCAATACCATTCTTGAACTCATGGTAATGGTTCTTAGCTGCTCTTATCGGAACGACCTGCAAGAAGAAATTGTTGGCTATTCCAGTTATCTGAATGAACTAAATCGACTGGAATCAATGGTAGCACTGCAAAATTGGTGTCTGAGAAAAGTCAGTTTTATATCAGAACAGGTACAAAGTAAAAAAGGTAAGCATATATCAAAAGTGGTATTACATGCCAGGAACTATATCGATGCACATCTACGGGAAGACCTTAACCTCATTGACATCTCCAAAGAGGTATCGGTAAGTCCGCAATATTTTAGCAAGATATTTAAAGATGAAATAGGACTTAGTTTTGTAGAATACGTACGTAAAAAAAGAATTGATATCGCTAAAGAAATGCTTAGAACCCATAAATACTCTGTTAAAGAAATCTGTTATCAAATTGGTTATAATGATCCTAATTATTTTAGCCGCTTATTTAAGAAGCTTGTTGGTGTATCACCAACGGAATATAAATAAAATCATGATAGAGCCAGACATGGTACATGCGCTTATAATCGTAAGAAGGTGGGGTAATCATGAAAATAGGTAAAAAACAGTTGCATATGTATGGGGTGTTTATAACTGTAATCCTATGCCTGAGTCTTATTGCCATGCTGGTCTATGGTTTTCGAAAAAAAGACAGCATAGAAGATGATGGCAAAATCACCATTGGTTTTTGTGCCGATAATTTGGTCATCGAGCGTTGGCAAAGAGATCAAGAAATTTTCCAGGCCAAAGCAAAAGAACAAGATGTGGACGTTATCGTCTATAACGCTAATGAAGACAATGCAACGCAAATCAAACAGATTCGTTTACTTATTGAGAAACAGGTGGATGTGATGGTTGTTATTCCCTATGATAAAAATGGGTTGAAGGAAGTCATTGGGGAAGCCAAAAAGGCAGGCATTAAAGTCATTGCATACGACCGGCTGATTAATCATGCAGATGTGGATGCCTATATATCCTTCGACAATAACAAAGTAGGTGCACTCCAAGCAATAGAATTGACAAAAGTTGTACCAAAGGGGAATTATATCATCATTAATGGCTCACCAGATGATAATAATTCATTCATGTTCAGAGACGGTTACATGGGTGTTCTTGAACCATTTATTGCATCAGGGGCTATTAACATCGTTGAAGACAAGTGGGCGAATATGTGGCGAGAAGAATATGCTTACGATATTGTACAGAAAGCATTAAATGACAAGATGCAGATAGATGCCATCATTGGTGCCAATGACCGTCTGGCAGAAGCCGCAATTAGAGCCTTATCCGAGAAGGGCCTAGGTGGCAGCATCTACGTGGCTGGTCACGATGCCGATATTAGTGCCTGTCAACGTATTGTTGAAGGTACCCAATATATGACAGTCTATAAACCTATTCGATTATTAGCAGAATCAGCTGTTGAGCTGGCCATCGATTTAGTCAATGGGAAACCAATAGAAACAGATGAATCCATTAACAATGGTTCATACGATGTACCGTATATTAAATTGGATGTATTATCCGTGACCATTGACACACTAGAAGAAACAGTTATAAATGATGCCTTTCATCAAAGAGAAGATATTTATAGAGAAAATTAACGATACTTAGTAGAGCCATAAAGGGGTGTCCTATGAGAACATATCAACATGTTCTTATGGGACACCCTTTTTGGTTTATGATACTTTGAGCATTAGCACAGATTTAAGGTTAAAATTTTCTCTGAACAAACTTAAGATTAAATTCTTAGTGGTGGACATTACAATCAATATAAAAAAATTAAAAATGTACAGATTTCTCCTCCTCACAGTCATGGTATTCAACCTGTCTTGGCGCTATACTTGTTGATGTACTTCAACTTTATTATTTCAAAAAATGGAGGATTTAAAAATGAAAAAGTTATTGGTGTTATGCTTAATACTAGCATTATCAGTTAGTACCATTACAGGATGTGGTCAAACAGATGATAAACAATCAGAAGGCACTTCTGCAACAAATGATAACAATGGGGATAAAAAACAGGACGGCACGGTGGATATTGGTATTGTACTTCCAACAAAAGAAGAACCACGTTGGGTACAAGATGAGGCAAGATTCAAAGCTGCTTTAGATGGTACAGATAAATCCGTTGAAATACTTTTTAGCCAAGGTGATTCAGCAAGAGAAAAGCAAAATGTTGAAACATTAATCTCCAAAGGTATTAAAGTACTTATTATCACACCGCACGATGGTGCAGCAGCAGCTGCGGCGGTTGAAGCAGCAAAAGAAGAAGGCATTACGGTTATCTCTTACGATAGACTTGTAACGAATACAGATGCTGTGGATTACTATGTAACGTTTAACTCTGTATCTGTTGGTGGAGCACAAGGGCAATACCTTGTGGAACAAGCCAGTGGAACAGGTGAAAAATTATACTTATACGCAGGTGCAGCTACAGACAACAATGCATTCTTATTCTTTGAAGGTGCATGGAACGCTTTACAACCAAAGATTGCAGACGGTACATTTGTGGTACAAAACTCTTCCAAGGCGGTTGAGTATAAAGACAAAGCCACTTTAACACGTGAAGAGATGGGCGCAATTATCGAGCAGATTACGACAGATTGGAAACCAGAAGTTGCTAAGTCAAAAGCAGAGTCACACATTACAGCGGCTCCACCAGAAGGTAAGACCTTCATCTTAGCACCAAATGACGGTACATCACGTGCCATCTATGACCAATTTGCAAAAGAAGATGGCGTTGAGATCTATATAACAGGTCAAGATGCAGAGATTCCATCCATTCAATATGTCATTGATGGGAAACAAAGCATGACTGTTCTAAAAGATGTGAGAAGCCTTGTAGCAGGTGCTATTGAAACTGCAACAAGTGTATTAGATGGTAAAACAATTGAAACCAATGGTTCTTATGATAATGGTAAAGTTGACGTTAAAGCAAAAGATATTAAAGTCATCACGGTGACGGGGGATAACGTAAAAGATACCATCATTGAATCAGGATATTACAATGCTTCTGAATTCAAAGGACTGTAAGTTTTAATAAGATTAAATAAAAACCCCTGAATGATCATAAAGGGACTGTCTCAAAAAGCTATCCATCGTCATCTAGAGGTATTTCACTGGAATATAGATGTTGTTTGCTTTTTAAGACAGCCCTTTATACTGTATAGATATAGGATAGGAGCTATGTCATGGCAAATATATTAGAAATGAGAAATATTACAAAAGAATTTCCAGGTGTTAAAGCTCTTGATAATGTAAATTTCCAAGTGAAAGAAGGAGAAATACATTGCCTTGTCGGTGAAAACGGAGCTGGAAAATCAACACTTATGAAGGTTTTAAGTGGTGTATATCCCAAAGGCAATTATAAGGGTGATATTGTGTTTAATGGTGATGTACAGCATTTTCAAGGTATCAGTGATAGTGAAAGCAAAGGTATTGCCATTATCTATCAAGAACTTGCCCTTATACCAGAAATGACAGTGTATGAGAATATTTTTCTTGGCCATGAGATCAAGAGAAATGGTGTCATTGATTGGCATGATACAAAAATAGAAGCAGCTAAAATGCTGAAGAAGGTAAAGCTTGCTGTACATCCAGCATCAAAAATAATCGACCTTGGTGTTGGTGTACAACAATTAATCGAAATAGCTAAAGCCCTGAGCAAAGATGTAAAATTACTCATATTGGATGAGCCTACAGCGGCTCTTAATGAAGATGATAGTGATAACTTATTGGAACTGCTGAAAGACTTGAAAAAGCAAGGGGTAACGTCCATCATGATTTCACATAAATTAAAAGAAGTGATCCATATTGCTGATACAGTAACGGTGCTTCGAGATGGACAGACCATTTGTTCTCTGGATGCGAAAAAAGGTGAAGTTAACGAACGGGATATTATCAAATACATGGTGGGACGAGAAATCAATGATATTTTTCCTAAACGAGAAACCAAGAATTTTGGAGATATCCAGCTGGAGGTCAATAACTGGTCCGCCTTTGACAGGAAATTAGGCAGATACGTGGTAAAAGATGTGAATTTCAATATTCGAAAAGGTGAGATTGTAGGTATTGCTGGATTGATGGGTGCAGGTAGAACAGAATTCGCCCACAGTATCTTTGGTAATTCAAGAGATTATCAATTATCAGGAGAACTGAAGATTAACCATAAGAAGAAAGTGCTTAAAAGTCCGAAACAAGCCATAAAAAATGGATTAGCTTATGTATCAGAAGATAGGAAAGGGAATGGTTTAATTCTCATTGAAGATGTGAAGCAAAACATTACGATAGCCAATCTTAAGGAAATTTCTGATGCATGGGTTGTGAATAAAAACGAAGAGATTAAAGTGGCAGAACAATATCGTCAATCTTTAAATATCAAGACCCCTTCCATTGAACAGAAAGTGAGTAGTCTAAGTGGCGGCAACCAACAAAAGGTTGCTTTGGGCAAATGGTTATTTGTTGAACCCAATGTTCTTATTCTAGATGAGCCTACAAGAGGTATTGATGTTGGGGCAAAATATGAGATCTATACCATTATGAATGAACTGGTTGTAAAAGGGTTGAGTGTCATTATGATCTCATCAGAATTACCAGAAGTCCTTGGCATGAGTGATCGTATTTATGTTATGGCAGAAGGTAAGATGACAGGAGAACTTAGCATTGAAGATGCTACTCAAGAAAATATCATGGAATTGGCAACAGTATAGGAGGATGAACATGTTTAAGGATTTAACATCAGCAATAAAAGACAATATAAGAGATTATGGTATGTACATTGCACTTGCCATCATTATCCTTATATTTACAACCCTGACAAATGGATTATTCATAACCCCAAGGGTCATATCTGACCTGATTGATATGACGGGCTATATTGCCGTTTTATCGGTGGGGATGACATTGGTCATTGTTATTCAACATATTGATTTGTCCGTAGGCTATATCGCTGGATTTTTAGGTGCTGTAGCGGCTATATTAAGTTCTAAGGTTGGCATGCCACTCTACTTAATTTTTCCAGTGGTGCTCATACTTGGCGCTCTAATAGGGGTGGTATGGACAGGAACTCTGGTTGCAAAAATTAAGATTCCAGCTTTTGTGGCAACACTTGCAGCCATGACCATTTTTAGAGGATTATTGATTCGTACCACCAATAGTGCCACGATTTTTACAGATAGTGATGCTTTTAATGCTGTAGGAAATGGTTATATTCCAGATTTATTTAACAATGATCATCTGCATGTGCTAACGATTATTATTGGCGTAGCAGTTGTTCTTTTGTATGTCATCATGGAAATTAGGAATCGTCATAAACAGGTAGCTTATAGGTTGCGGGTAAGTACATTACCTATTTTTATAGCTAAGTTAGTGTTTGTATCCGCCATTGTGATGTATTTTATATGGAAGTTAGCCAGTTTTAAAGGTTTTTCTTGGACGGCTGTTATCGTTGCCATTGTGGTTGTGATTTATAATTTTGTGACTAAGAATACCACGTTAGGTCGGCATATTTATGCTGTTGGTGGTAATCCAGAGGCGGCTGAGTTATCCGGTATTAGTGTGAAATTTATCACGTTTGTTGTGTTTGGTTCCATGGGGATGTTATCGGGTTTATCGGGTCTTTTGTTTACCGCCAGGTTACAGTCGGCAACACCTACAGCTGGTATGGGGTTTGAATTGGATGCCATTGCAGGTGCTTTTGTTGGTGGTTCGTCAGCGTCTGGTGGTGTTGGTAAGGTAACAGGGTCCATTATTGGTGCGTTGGTTATGGCATCTTTGTCTAAGGGAATGGATTTGATGAATGTAGGTGTTTCTTATCAATATATTATTCGTGGATTGGTGCTTGTGGCTGCGGTTGTGTTTGATGTGAAGACAAGGAATATGCGTTCGAAAAAAGCTTAATGTTCATGTTTTATAAGAGGGCTGATGAGGCCCTTTTTTGTTGTGTTTTAGAGGATTACTCATTATTTGTTGGTCTAGATGAGTGTAGGGCAAGACATCCGTCGATGAATAGGTATTAAAAATCTGTTCAGATTAATCCTGCTAAGAACAACTAGAGCGCATTCCAAGATAGCTTCCTAAAACTTAAAACTCGCAAGCTCAGACAATTAAGTTTTTTAACGGAATCTATCTTTTCATTTGCTAAGGTTTTCTAAGCAGGATTAAACATCACTGATTTTTAATACCTATTCATCGACTAGGGTGATAGATGGGGCTAGGGGTATTGTATGTTGGAGTGGTGTAATATTTGTAGGATGTATATCATCAATATGAAGGTGTGGATTGGTTGACGGGATAGGTTGGGTCTTATATAATGAGGAGTAAGGTTAGCGTGTTTGTTAACATGGTTAACGGACGGATTTAAATTTTAATAATAGATGGAATTCCGAGTTTATTTATCTAAACATGCGTGCATGATTTTTAAACCGATAGGGTGTAATTTGAAAAGGTTATGCCTCCCGTTGTGGAAAGGAATGATGAAACCTTAAGACTATTATGGTTTATTTCGGGCTTCCTTTTTTGTTAGGTGGCTTTTTTATTTTATAGAAAAGTCCTTGAATATAGGACAGGGAATAGAAGCATTTTTCATATGCGTTAAGAATACATACCTAATGGATAAATACATTTTGCGGTATGCTTTATGTGTCTTAATCAAAGTGAAGGAGAGGCTTATGAAAAAATATTTCGTAGTGGGGTTAATCATGATTTTGTGTGGTATAGGTATAGGACAAATTGTCAGAAAAGAACCACAAAATCCGTATGAGAATAGATTCGCTAGTCTATTGGAGGACTATGATGCAACATACAATGAACGGATAGAAAAAAGTGAAAGTGATGAAATTTTGAGAGTATATGATCTTCAAAATAATCAAACGGGGTATATGGTTGTTAATCAAGGTTATGAGGATGTTATTTTGATGTATGTGGTGCTTAGTGAGGAAGACATAGAGCAAGTAGATATTCTATATCAAAATGAAACAAAAGATTATGGGGGGTATGTAGAGGAAGCATGGTTTTTAAAGAGGCTTATGCTGCCAGTAACCCACAAACTTCAGGTAGTCAAGATGAAGAAGGAACGTCCGGGGGATGTAGTAGCTATTACAGGTGCGACCGTGACATCAAAAGCGGTTGTAGAAGGTATTAATACATGTTTAGAAGAGAATGGAGGGATACGATGAATAGAGGGAATTGTGTGGTGAAAATAGGGGTAATACTGATGTTATGTATGCTGTTAGCAGGGTGTCAACAAGCAGATAAGGCTGGAAGCAGTTCGATATCTAAAGAGGGGTTATCTTATGAAGGAGAGCTTCTCTTTTCTGGGTTAGACCATGAGTTTTCAGTCGTTTATAATGATATTTATGCCATGGAATCTGTGACACGAGATGTTAAGCATCTTTCCTCCAGTGGTGAAGAGTCCGTGGACAAGGTAACAGGTGTTATACTGGATACCATCTTGAGCGAAAAAGGAATCTCACAGAAAGATTTTAGTGTGATTCGCTTTATTGCTGGTGATGGTTATGCCATTGATGTCACATCAGAGATACTGCAAGAAAAAGATATTATACTTGCTTATGCCTATAATGGTACGTATTTGGATGAGAAGAAACAACCTTTAAGAGTTGCAATAGATGGTGTGCGTTCTATGTACTTTGTAGCAAACCTGAATGAAATAGTATTTGTGAAAAAAAATGATACAAGCCTACCATCTAATACCATGGATCCCAAAAAGGTGATTATACTGGAAACAGCTGCTGAACAATTACAATCAGATATCTACACCTATTATGACAGTGAAGACCAAGCCTTTAAAGTAGCGGATCTCTTGAATGCCTATGCCAAGGAAGACGTTGATTTGGGTCATTTTATGGCATCGGATGGTTTTGAGAAATCAGAAGATATGGATGTGCTGATGAAAGGCTATATCAAGACCACAGGAAAGGATATACCTCTTTTTACAGTTCCCGATCTACCAAAAGGAATGCATGTGAAACATATTTTCACCTTGAAAATAGGGGATACCTTGTTTGCTTCCGCTTCACAAGGTATTGGTTTATTAGAACAACGAACAATGAGTGGCAAGGTGGGGACCTCACTGGATATTTTTATGGATAAAGTAGGCTTAACTGGTGAGGATTACGTCTTCACATCGGGTGATGGTTATCAAGTGGAGATTAGCAAGAACCATCTTAATCGGGGCATCATTTATTTAGATGATTCCGGTCAATATGGCGTTATGTTTGATAAGTCTCTGCCAAAATCAACAGGAGTAAAGGGCATATTATCCATTGAAGTGAGTGATGATGCCAATGGCGTAGATAGAGCAGTAAAGGATGATACGAAGAAGAATGAGACATCATCGGATAATCAGGAAATACCTTGGACAATAACAGTGGAGGGATTAAGTGACGGCAGTTTTGAATTGACAAAGGATCGAGCCGAGAGAAAGCTTGAAAGGGCACAACTCCATACAGAACGAGTAAAAGATGATAAGAAAAATGAAGAGGACTGGGAAGGCTATAGAGTCCTTGATGTATTGTATTTTTTGAAAGTGGAAGATTTTAATACCTTGGTCATTATAGCAAAGGATGGATTCGAAATTGAATTATCCAAAGAGGATGTGGATGAAGAGACCCTATTAGCTGTGGCTAAAAATGAAGTACCTCTTATAGACCCGGATAATCTTGTTCAATTGGTACAAAACACAACGTATGCAAGTACGTGGGTGAAAGGTGTAAGCAAAATAATCGTTAAATGATGAGAGTTGGAGATGGGTGATGAGAAAACAGCTAAGAATAGGTATCTTAAGTATATTATGCATATTGGTATTAACGGCATGTGAAAAACACCAAGCAATGCTGCCTTCATTACAAGTGATAGGTGATCTTGAAGAGTGGATAAGTCTTCATGAGGAATGGGGGAAGCTTGATAAATCAAACATTTCCTATAAGGATGCAACCATAGAAGCCGTGGAGCTATATGATTTCATTAGCTCATATCATGTCATCTACCCTTCATTTGATGTAATACTAAAAGCAGAAGATGGTTTTATGGTTCGGTTGGATGGGGATACACTACGTGATACTTACATAGGCTATGCCACACAGAATGAATGGGTATATGTTTCAGAAAAGCATCCTGTTAACAGCAGCATAAAACATATCAAGGAAATCATTATCGTTAAGGAAGAAACAGAGCCGCCTAACCATACCAAGGGTCTTAATATTATCCATCAGGATAAAACATTACATCTGTCCATGGGTGAGTTACTTACTCAGACTTATCAGGTATACCCTTATCATGATGGAGACACCAGCTATGAAATGAATGGTGAGACGGTAAGTGTCCGTGTGATGCAGGAAAAGAAAGTAATCCCATTAACAAGCATCATTACAGATGATAGACATCATCTGCTCATAATGAATGAAGAAGGCCAGCATAGGTATGCAACAGATGTTGAAGGCTACATTGACATTGGACAAAACCAGGTGAATTATATGACACAAGATGGATGTACTTATGTTAGAGATATAAAGGGGCTTATGGTGAATCCGCCCAATCACTCAGTTATGGATACCTATTATGATACACTCCACTTTCTAGAAAATAATGAGAAGGTATTGATATTATTTCTAGATGGTTTTTCATATGCGCAGTATAGCCATATGAAAAACCATCTGCCACATTTGTTTTTGTCTCAGGTCGAAGAGGTACAAAAAGCAAGCACTGTTTATAAACCCGTAACCAATGCTGGATTTGCAGCTATGATTACTGGGAAAGAGCCCTATGTGAATGGTGTAGTCGATCGTAGTTATAGAGAGTTAAACGTGGCATCTATTTTTGACAAAGCAGAAGCCTTGCATAAAAAAAGTGTCCTTATAGAAGGGAATGCTTCCATATTAAATACTTCTGTTAAACCCATACTTAATATTGATCACAACAAGGATGGCTATACGGATGATGAAATCTATCATACAGCAGCTAAAACATTACTGGATGGGAGCCATGACTTAGCCCTGATACACTTTCACAGTATTGATGAAGTGGGCCATCGAGTAGGACATATCCACGACGACGTGATGGCACAAATACAAGTAGTCGATCACTATGTTCAAGGATTGGTTAAAGATTGGCATGGTAAAGTGATTATCGTATCAGACCATGGCATGCACGATACAGCTGACGGTGGCAGCCACGGTGAGTTTAGAGTTGAAGATTTAATGGTACCCTATATTATCTTAGATGGTGGACAATAAGGAGAGAGGAGTGCAGGGAATATGAAAAAGAGTACGATGATGATAACAGGTATCATGGTCTTTTTAGTGCTGGTTGTAGGGATCACAGCTTATCTAAACCAAGAAAATGCAGCTAGAAAAACCAAGCTAAATGATGATGCCATCTTTACTATTTATGATGATGGGCAACAGATTGCTGCTTATAATATGGTGGAGATTCAAGCCATGGGGGAAGAACGTTTTCAAGCTCATTTAAAAACAAATGGCAAAGACCCCATTCCTTATACGTATACAGGTGTACTGTTAAAGACTATCCTTGAAAAGGCTAAGGTATGTTTCCAAGGGAAGACATCAGTTATTGTTTCTGCTATTGATGGGTATGTAGTATCTGTTAGTACGGATAAAGTCATGGAAGATGATAATGTCTATTTAGCTTACATGCGGGAGGGTGAATTAATTGGAACCAGAGAAGATGGCGGGAAAGGTCCCTATCAGATGATTATTAGAAAAGACGCGTTTAGCCAGTATTGGTGTAAATATGCTTATTCAGCTGAACTGAAGTAGTTGAAGTGACGTTTGGTGAGTCAATATTGGATTTATGTAATGGGGATAGATGTAAATATCAATGTACATAGGAGGTAAGGGATGAAGGTTTTTTCTGTTGTAGGGTATACCAAGTCTGGCAAAACAACAACCATTGAGAGCATAATTAGGGAGCTTAAGAAACGCCGTTATTCCGTTGGAACCGTAAAAGATATCCATTATGAACAATTTGAAATGGATACAGAAGGGTCAAATACCCATCGGCATAAACAAGCAGGTGCAGAACTGATTACAGCAAGAGGTTTTCACGAAACGGATATACTTTTTCAAGAAAGGTTAGGTATTCATCGTATAGCCAGCTTTTATGATGTGGATTATTTAATTCTTGAGGGGGTCAGTGACTCTATTGTCCCCAAAATCGTAACAGCTGATAAAGTCAGTGACATCGAAGAAAAATGGGATGATACCACATTCCTCATTTCTGGAAAAATTGCTGATGTCATGGATGACTATAAAGGTTATGAAGCTATAAGTGCTATAAAAAATGTGAGCAGACTTGTGGATATCATTGAAGAGAAGACCTTTGAACTCTTACCTGATTATGATGAAGCCTGTTGTAACGCTTGTGGTTATAGCTGTAGAGAACTATGTAAACGCATTTTAAAAGGTCAGAAGAAAAGACAGGACTGTGTCATAGGACAGGGACACATCACCTTAAAGATAAATGGTCAAGTCATCACCATGGTACCTTTTGTTCAAAAGATATTAAAAAATGCGATACTTGGTGTTGTAGGGGAGTTAGAGGGCTATACGTCCAATGGCACCATTACAATAGATATGCAAAATGATAAGTATGATTGATTCTAATAAAAAAGTTAGCATATCTGATTATTAATCATGTACCACATAACAATACTGCAATTGAAAAAGCCGATAAAAAATTATATAATACATACCATAGTAAGAACCCAGTCAACATATGTGACATGATGATAGGAGGACTTATAATGGAAGTGATGGTTGTTATATTTATTGTTATAGGAATAGGTATCTATTTTCTAAACGTCGTGGGACACGAAGCAAAGATTAAAAGACAAATAGAGTCCATGGGTGGCAGGTTATTAAGTTATGAAAGACGCAACTTTTTTTCGGGCATTGGTCCTTTTCATGTCGTGGGCAGAGGGCGTATGGTTTATAGAATAGACTATGAAGTGAATGGTGTTATGAAAGAAGGCTGGGTACGATTTGGTAGTCTTTTTGGACCAGATTGGCGATTATAATTTTATGCGTATAGGATTAAAATCCTCTTAATGAAGAATCATTCCATGGAGCACCTCATAGCTTTTGCATTATTTCTATAAAAAAAGTATTGTACATATTTTCTTTATTCGTTATACTTACATAAATATTATTTGAGCGCTATTGATCATATTAACAAAAAGGAGGGCTTAACATGTATGCAATTGAATTATTCTTTTCAGAAGAGGTAGAAGACTATGTGAGAAGAAAGTGGAAGGAAATATCGTTGAATCACATAGCATCCAGCTTATATGACATGGAAGGTACTCGACCGCATGTATCCTTAGCATTATACAATGATTTAGAGGATTTACAAGAATTCCAACAGCATTTTTCTGAGTATTATAAAGGATATGGTGATACCATTGAACTTAAATTTGATATCATCGGGACGTTTCCAACAACTGGAACTGTATTTTTAAAGCCGACCATTACAACAGAACTATTGGATTTTCATAAGGCATATCACAATAATTTTCAACAATATCATAACCAAAGTCAATATTATATCCCTGGTAACTGGGACGCTCATTGTACCTTTGCATTTGGTTTAGATAATAACGCTATAACCGATGTTATAAATTATCTGCTAAAAGATTTTAAACCATTGAAAGGACATATCGTTGAAATAGGGGTTGTTGAGGTATTACATGATGGCCATCAATATGTTTCTGCTAAAACACTATTTTCAGAGAGATTAGTGCCATAGAGGAGGTTAATATGACACGTGAAGAAGCGTTATTCTTATTAAAAAAACATGTAAAGACAGACCGGGTTTTGCGACATTCATTAGCCGTTGAGGCAGCTATGATGGCTTATGCGAGAAAATTTGGTGAGGATGAGCATGAGTGGGGTTTATTGGGATTACTTCATGATATTGATTTTGAAGCATATCCGGACGAGCATCCTCATCATGCACCAGAATTGTTAAAGGATACAGATTTAGATGATGATTTTATTCAATCTATTTTATCCCATGGTTCTCATTCAAGTATACCCCGAGATACGAAACAACGCCAATGCCTCCATGCCGTAGATGAAATGGCAAGTTTCATTATAGCCGTTGCCTTAATGCGGCCAACAAGGCTTGAAGGTTTAAAAGCAAAGTCTGTTAAGAAAAAGATGAAAACCAAGACGTTTGCTAAGGCTGTTGACCGTGAAGAATTAGTTGCATCTATAGAACCCCTTGGTATTGAATTTGCTGAACATGTGGACATTATCGTCAAAGGGTTAATGGAACATGAAGCAAAGATTCAAAAGGAAGGGTATAGTTTATTAGGGTAGTAGAAAAAATAAATATGTCAACACATGAAGAGGTTGTCTTATTTCCTTATATAAGACAGCCTTTTTGCCTTAGTAAAATACACAAAATAGTACAAAATTGAACAGGATACTGCTAGAAAAAGAAGCCAGAATTCGTTAAACTTATAGTAAGAAAATAACAGTAGTGTTCGATACAATTAATCGGTTAAAAAGATGGTAGGTGCTCGATATGACAAAGGTGTATCTGATAACAGGATTTTTAGGTTCTGGGAAAACAACATTCCTTCAAAATCAATTGAAAAGTAATACCCATAAAACGGGTGTTCTCATGAATGAATTTGGTAAAACCAGCATTGATGGCACATTGATTCAAGATGATAACATGGACATGATTGAATTGACCAACGGCTCTATTTTTTGCAGCTGTCTAAAAGACCATTTTATAGAAGGTCTAAGGGAGCTTATATCAAAAGAGCTGGATTGTATTTATATTGAGAGTTCAGGGCTTGCAGACCCATCCAACATGTTGACCATTATGGCGTTATTAAAAAGCCAGTGTTCACAAGAGTTTTCTTATGAAGGTTCCATATGTATCATTGATTGTCTGCATTTTCTAAAAGAATATGAGATGATGGTAAGTGTTGCTAATCAGGTTCGTCACAGCCAAACCATTATTTTAAATAAAACCGATCTGATTGATGAAGCAACAAAGGATAAGATTAGAAAAATCATTGTTGAACTCAATCATCAAGCAAAGCTTATTGAAACCACTTATGGGCAAGTGGATGCCACAGAACTTAATATTGGTCACGCATTTAGTCAACAACCAGGTGAAACATCCAACACAGAAAGTAACCGTCCTAGAACGTTAACACTGATGTTTAACCAAGAAAATGTGAAGATAGAAGACGTCATGCAGCTATTTGAACAGATTAAACCTTTCTGTCATCGCATAAAGGGATTATTAAGCTTAGACCACATCACGTATAAAATAGATGGGGTACAGGACCATCTAAAGGTATGTGAGTATAACGACCCCAGTGAAGACAATAATAAAATTGTACTTATATCCAATGTAGGTACGAAACTCATCACACGTATACAAGAAATGATGCCCGATGCTTTAAAAGGGCAAGTGGATATTAAAATGGAATAAAGGGTACAAGTGTAAGTTAATGCAACAGCTGATAAGAGAAAAATAAAGCTTATCAGCTTTTCTATGTACTTTTTTAATCAAATTTGCTATCTTAAAGGTCATATTGAAATTATAATAAGCATGGCTTATAATGAATCCATGGATTATGTGCTTGATTTATATCATTGTATTTACTGAAAGTATAATGTTCAGGTAATAATGACAATAACAAATACAATGATGAAGAGAAATAACTAAAAAAAGAGGAACGTACATGAAAAAGCTAGAACGCCTTACAGGCATTATCTATGCCTTAAAAGAAAATAAAAAAATGACGGCTAAAGCATTAGCCGACTTTTTTGAGGTTAGTGAGCGTACCATTTATAGAGATATGGATGCTTTAGCCCAGCTAAAAGTGCCCATTGTATCCTATGAAGGTTATGAAGGTGGTTACCGAATACAGGATAACTATTTTCTACCCAGCCTGCGTCTTGATGATAAAGAAATATTATATCTACTCCTATGTATCCAAGCAGGTAAAGCTATAAAAGTACCCAATATGGATAAAACTTCTGAGACATTGACACATAAACTACTCAATATGCTGGATGAGCAAAAAAAAGAACAATTTCAAAAAATACTCCTCAGGGTAGGCCTTAACATGGAAAGAATATTACCAGATTGTTACTGTGATGGTTTATTTGAAGGTATCATTGAGAGTTTTATGACTTATAAAGACTTAATCATGACTTACTATACACCGTTAAGAAATGAGCAGATTAAAAGAAGGGTGACACCTTATCGCCTGATGTTTAATAGTGGTGGATGGTTTTTATATGGTTACTGTCACCTTAGAAAAGGTGACCGCTGTTTTCGATTAGATAGAATCAAAGAGATAGCATTATCACATATGGATTATACTCAAAGAGTTGTGGATGCTTATAATCATAAATTAAAACAATCACATAAAAAATATAAAGTTCGGCTGGAAATGGATAAGCACCTGTATGAAGTGATGAAAAACGATGCGATACTGTATAATGGTGACATGATTAAGCTTAGAGAAAAGGTAGAAATAACTGTAGAAACGGATTATTTGATTGAATACATCTTATTAGCTATCGAAAATCATGATGAAGTAACAATTTTAGAACCTAGGGAATGTATTGATAGCATTAAAGCCTGTTGTCACAAAACTTTACAGAAGTATAATCAATAGATGAAGACTAGAAATAGGATTTTTTCATTAATAAAACAACTCTGACATGACCTTGTCAGAGTTGTTTTGTTAAAATAAGAAAAGCAGAGTGTAAGGTAATGTAAAAGACAAAGAATATAAAGAGATGATAATTCTATCTGAGTAATTTAAAGGAAAAGGTGATAAAATGAATGATAAGGCATTAAAAGAATTCTTGGCACCTATTCGTGATAACGAATGGAAGATACCTGCTGACATCAACAACGACGCATTATTGGAAGACTTGCTAACACATATTGGTCATATTGATCCTGTATTAAGGGATCATTTAGTGCTTGAATGTCTATGGACGTTAATTGATAAGGACTACCTTTCAGACGATAAACAAAAATGGCTATTGGAACAGCTTATGTCAGAAAAATACCTCTTCTATGGTGTAGGTAAAGAAGATAATGATTCTGTCTTTACTCGAACGTTTTCAGTGCTTATCGTAGGAGTATTGGGGTATAAACTTCAAGATTTTGACTATCATGCCGTATTAGAACCGCTGATAAGATATGGCTATGAAGAAGTGGATTATAGAGGATATGTACAAGGTAAAGGATGGGCACATGCAACAGCACATTTATCCGATGCACTCAACAGCTTTGCACAGCATCAACAAGTTACGGAGATGGAATTAAAGAAACTACTAGCTTTAATTCAAGCAAAAATTGGAGTCAGTAAGTACGGTTATATCCATGGTGAAGATGAAAGAATGGCAAGAACAACAGAAACCATATTTAGAAATGACCAGTTGAACAAAGTAGATATCATTAACTGGGTAAAAAGCTTTAAAAAGGAAGAAGGAGATTATGATGTTGTCTGTCTTAAGAATGGCAATGTAAAAAACTTTCTAAGAAGCTTATATTTTAGATTAAGAAAATCAGGATATGATCGTGAGATTATTGACGTAATAGACAATGTTATGATTGAAGAGTTTTCAGTAAGGTATTAAGTCTGTAAGAATAAATGAGCGTTTAATACAACATAACCTTAGTATAATACTTGGTTTAATATGAACAAAATTGCCATAAGAAAAGTAGCTTTCTTATGGTCTTTTTTTTGTTTATTGGGCAGGAAATAGACCGTGAAGTTTGATGTATTAATACATACTTCTCAAAATATATATAATACTGGGGGATGATTAGATGATACTCATGATTAGAAAACGCATATTTTTAATAATAATCAAATATCTTTTATTACTATTAGCTGGTATGTCTTTAATGCCTATTTTAGATTTACTATCTGTCTTTTCCAAAGATAATAATACGATAACTTCAGATATGGTATTTAAAGTTAAATATTTTATTGAAGGGAGTGTAGTTATAAGTGATAAGTCATATGTACCGATAAAGAATGCTAGAATTATTCTTATTAATGATAATACTGGAGTTATTATGCAATCAGGCTTAACAAGTGAAAAAGGAATCTGGAAAACCACTGTATCAGTTAACAGAGATCCAAGATTTAAAAACAGGAAGATAGGAACGATTACAGTAATAACTGTTGCTGATGGCTATAATGAAACCATTCATTTTAATGTGCCAGTTAATGAATATAAAAACACAATAAATCATAAAACAATAATAATGAATCCCATTGTAGCGGAAAGAAGAAATGAGCCTTCGTATAAAAACGGAGAGTTTCATAGATTTACGGTGTTTGATATGCTAGATTATTATGCAGAGTTAGTTGGGTTAAAAAAACAACCTGAAAATCAAAATTATGGAATGCATCATTGGAGTCCAAGTCTCAAAGAATAATATACATTTTGAAGAATTATTGAAAAGTAGTAATGTAAGAGAAGGTTTTCACAATGCTTGTTAACATATTGAAGTAGACATTTATCATTTATTTGTTATAATAACTAGAATAACTATTGAATGATGATACTTATACAGAAGGAGACATTATGATTAGAAGCAGAATACATGAAGCCTATAAGAAGAATACGCGATATCCATGGGTAATCGTAGCATTATCTGTACTCACCGTGTTTTTCTCAGGACCAGGACAAACATATTTCATATCAGGGTTTACAGAGCATTTTATTGAAAGTTTTAACTTAAGCCGTACCACCGTATCCGTTTACTATTCGGGAGCCACATTATGTGCAGGTTTATTACTGATGTTAATAGGACGACAGATTGATCGATGGGGACATCGTAGAATGACATTAATAATAGGTAGCTTGTTAGGCGTTACATGTTTTGCCATGGGGGTGTTACCATCAGCCATGTTATTGATATTGGCTTTTTTCTGCTTACGCTTATTTGGACAGGGTTCCATGGTGTTATTACCTTCCACCTTAGTTCCTAATTGGTTTACCCGTAAGCGTGCTATGGCACTTAGTCTTGTCACGTTAGGAGGTGTGGTAGGTTCGGTTGTGATACCACCCATCAATACATACTTATTATCCCTTATGCCTTGGCGTCGTATTTGGTTTGTATGGGGAGGATTATTATGCATAATTTTCATACCTTTAATCTATCTCTTTCTGTATGATAAGCCTGCAAATGTAGAACAGGAAAATGCTGTAACCACACAGGAATCCGATGATCGTGATGGTTGGACTCTTAAGGAAACGGTGGTATCAGGTGGATTTTGGAGAATGGCATTCAGCCAATCCATACCTGCTCTCGTTGGAACAGGTTTGTACTTTCACTTAGTTTCTATTATGGCTTCAAAAGCGTTAGGACCAGAAGTAGCGGCAATGACCCTTAGTGTGATAGGATTATGTTCATTTCCAGCTACATTTATTGCGGGTATGGTACTTGAGAAGGTAAAAGTTCATCATATCTATGGTGTAAGTTTCATCATACAGTGCATAGCTTTATATGTATTAGCCACCACCAAAACAATGGGTATGATCATCCTATATGCCATTATGACGGGTGCTGTTACTGGCTTTCAGAATGTATGTCGAAGGCTTATCTGGCCAGAATACTATGGTAGGAAGCACCTAAGCACCATCAGCGGACTCACCATGACATTATTAGTCATCGGATCTGCCATAGGTCCCATGATGATTGGAGCAGGCTATGAGCGTATTGGCAATTATGAGCAAGTTACCTATATGATGATAGGGTTAACAGCAATAGCGGCATTATTTTCTATCGTATCACCAAAACCTAAAAAGAAATAAGATGGAGAAACATCTCATTCCGTTAGAAGAAGACTTTATCTGTTAAGAACAATGAGTTTTTAACGTCTAGTGTTCATTAATTGTTTACAATTTAGATACAATATATGTATTGAATACATGGCTTTATTTGGTTATAATTATACCCGTGACAATAATTAACCTTTCTTTTGTGAAAGATTTGATTATACAGAAAATAGGTGTTATTGTTTTTTTATGTAGCAAAAAACAAGGACTTCATGATAGAATAGACTATTGAAATAAGCTGTGTTTAACGAGGATACAGTTCTAAGTACTTAGGAGGTATATGATGGAGAACAACATGACAGTAACAAATGAGCACTTAATTACCAATCTGCGAGAAGAAATTGGTAAGGTGATTATTGGACAAGCCTATATGGTTGACCGAATCATCATCGGTTTATTAACTGGAGGACATATTTTACTGGAAGGGGTACCAGGACTGGCTAAGACATTAACAGCCAGTACAATAGCTGAAGCAGTTGGAATTGATTTTCAACGTATTCAGTTTACACCTGACCTGCTTCCTGCTGATATATTAGGTACGGAAATTTACCATCAAAAAACAGGCGAGTTTGTTATCAAACAAGGAGCCATCTTCTCCAATCTGGTTCTTGCAGATGAGATTAATCGAGCTCCAGCAAAAGTGCAATCGGCTTTACTGGAAGCCATGCAAGAAAAACAAGTCACCATTGGCGACACCACCTATCAGCTTGACCTGCCATTCTTAGTCATAGCTACACAGAATCCATTGGAACAGCAGGGTACCTATCCATTACCAGAAGCACAACAAGATCGTTTTATGTTGAAGCTTAAAATCAAATACCCTTCACGAAATGAAGAAAGTGAAATTATTGATCGCTTTACAACAGGCAATTATAAGACACCATCCATGCATAAAATTATCTCCGCACAGGAGATCATGGGATTACGAGAGCAGATTAACGATATCTTTATTGATGAACATATCAAGAATTATGTTTTAGATATTGTATTAAAAACCAGAGAACCCTCACCTTACATAGCAAGTGGTGCATCACCTCGAGCATCCATTAACCTGATAAAAGCAGCAAAAGGCAGAGCATTCTTAGAAGGCCGTGACTATGTCTTGCCAGACGACGTGAAGGCAATGGTCTATGATGTGCTTAGACATCGTGTGTTACTAACCTATGAAGCGGAAGCAGAAGATTTACAGGTTGAGGATGTGATAAGCGATATTCTTGATACCATAAATTTGCCTTAGGTTACATAACCGGAATAAGCAGTTTTTATCCATAGGTATAGAATATTTATCTCAATGGAAGATAGGATAACATTACATATAAATTAAGGGATTATGGTATGAGACATACAAGATAGTGTTTTGTAAGAGAAGGAAGGTGACTTAGGTGCTTTCTGCAGCGTTAGTCAAAAAAATAAGACATATCGAAATCAAATCCAAAAGATTAGTGGATGAAATATTCTCAGGTGAATACCGATCAAGTTTTAAAGGTAAAGGTATGGAATTTGAGGATATTCGAGAATATTATCATGGTGATGATGTAAGAAATATAGATTGGAATGTAACGGCTAGGCATAACCAAGCCTATGTCAAACAATTTAGTGAAGAACGTGAATTAAACATGTTTCTGATGATTGATGTCTCCCATTCCAATGATTTTGGAAGGAAAAAAGAATTAATTGCGGAGATTGGTGCCACTTTATCTTTTTCAGCCAACCGAAACAACGATCGCGTGGGCATGATTCTCTTTACAGATAAAGTTGAGAAGTTTATTCCGTCTCAGAAGGGCAAGCGACATGTGTTATCCATCATTGATACCATCTTAAGTTATACGCCTCGGTCAAAAGGAACCCAGATTAAAGAGGCTCTCGACTATTATAACCGCATTATGAAAAGAAGAAGTGTGCTCTTTCTGATATCCGATTTTATGGATGAAGGTTATGAAGATGCCATTAAGAGCATGTCTGGAAAGCATGATTTAATTATGATTCGTGTCATGGATCCTATTGAGGAACGGATTCCATCAGGAGCAGTCTATACCTTCGAAGACCTGGAAACTGGAGAGATTATGACGGTGGATAATCATAAGAATCAAATCGCATTAGAACCTGCTAAAAGCCTGAATAAACATAACATGATATCCATCTACACCAATGAAGATTATGTCAAAAAATTAAAAATGTTTTTTATGAAAAGAGGGTTAAGATGAGAAATATAAGCTTTAAACGCCCGTTACTTATATGCCTCATTTGCCTATGTGTCATGACCAAGCCTATTATGGCAGAGGAGCGAAATATCTATATTGGGGATTTAATTACCCTAGACATTAAGTCTCAGGCTGTTGATGAAGAAGCACTGCGTGAGGCGCTCACAGCGTTTGATGTTGTTGATATCAAAGAAACAAATGAAGGTTATCAGGTTACAATTCGTTCATTTGAACCTGGTGATACCACCATTGCAATAGGCAATCAAGATATAACAATAGCCATAGCTTCCACCCTAGAGGACATGCCAAGAGATGATATATTTGAAGGCGACTTGACACCAAGAGATGATGGAAAAAGCGTTCCTTGGTTCATACTTTACATGGTCATCATTGGTGTGTTTGTTCTGAGCGGATGTATCCTCCTTATTGGTAAACTTAGGAACCGTCAAGCAAAAGAATTGCCCCCTTATGAGCGATTCAAATCAGCTCTTGAAGCGGTAGATATATCGACAGCTTCAGCTTTAGTGGAGATGACTGCCATCCTTAAAGGATACATGGAAGTTGTGTTTCAATGTAAGATTATAGGGAAAACATCGGGAGAAATCATGATGGAAATTCAGTATATTGAGAGTACTAAGCCCTACCAAAGAATCGTTAAACAATGGTTGAACCAATGCGATACCTATAAGTTTAGTGGTGTACAAGTGAATGAGGATCAGGTAGAGCAACTACGTTTAGAACTCATACAAATAGGGGTATCTATTCATGAGAAAGAAGAGGTCGTTATATGAGAATAGCATATTGGTACGTTTTATTGCTTATACCCATTGTTATCTATTTTTTCTTACGAAAGAAAAAACAGTCATCCCTTAAGTTTTCTGATGTAAACCTTTTAAAGCGTCAAGGTAGTAAGAAGTCATACAGGTATAAGATTGGTCGATATTTGATTTTACTAGGAAGTATTCTTTTCATAATAGCCTTATCTCGACCAAGAATCCCCAAGCATATGAACCCTTTCATGGAGAAGGGTATTGATATAGCCATGTTACTGGATGTATCCGGTTCTATGGAGTCTGTGGATTTTGAACCCAATCGATTAGAGGTCGCCAAGTCGACTATGAATGATTTTATTAAGGAACGACGGCAGGATAGAGTGGCATTGGTTGTTTTTGCAGGAAATGCTTATACCCGCATACCCCTAACCCTAGATCATACCATGGTTATGAGCTCCGTTAAAGATGTGGATGTGTCATCGGTGAAAGAACAGGGAACGGCTATTGGTATGGCCATATCCGTCGGTATGAATCGCTTGAAGAAAAGTGATTCTGCTTCTAAGATTATGATTCTTGTAACAGATGGTGATAATAATGCTGGTGCCATAGACCCCTTAACAGCAAGCCAGTTATCAAAAGACTTGGGTATTAAAATATATACCATTGGTGTGGGTACAGATAAGACGATTATACCTGTGGATTATTTCGGTGTGACCCAGTATCAGCAGATTGAAGGTGGTCTTAATGAGGAGCTATTGAAGGATTTAGCAGAGGCAACAGGTGGAGCGTATTATCGAGCGAAGGATTCTAAGGCATTAGAAGATATATTTATGACGATTAATCAGTTAGAGAAAACGAATTTTGAACACGATCATTTTAGAGAATATCATGAATTGGCTTATATGCTTATCAAGATAGGGTTAATCGTACTTGCCCTTGGCCTATTCTTAGATCGCTATTATTATATTCAGATTCCCTAATAACTTAGATTAATCAGAGATTGATAAGAAGGAGTAGAGAATAGTGTCCCAGATATTTAAATATCCTAATCATTATATATACATGGTTATTCCCATTATTGTTCTGCTCATATTGGTTTTGGGCAGGCGAAAAAAAGCGGGCATTTTAACCAAAATGCGTTTAAATCTAACCATGAAATACGAAAAAATACGGATTGTGATAATCGTCGTAAGCTTAGTCCTCCTATGTATTGCACTCCTTGGACCTCAGAAACTAACAGGTACCATGGAAGTGAAGCGTGAGCGTTTGGATATCTATGTCTTACTGGATACATCCAAAAGTATGTTGGTAGAAGATACTCTGCCCAATCGATTAGAACGCGAAAAACAGATTGTGCATCATATTCTAGCGTCGTTGGATGGTGATCGTATCGGTTTTATACCTTTTTCTTCCTCGGCTTATATTCAGATGCCACTAACGGATGATTACAACATGGCTAAGATGTTTTTAGATGTGGTGGATACGGACATGATCGGTGGAGGCGGCAGTGATGTAGGAAAAGCCATTAAATTAGCGTATGACTCCTTTGAACGGACAACCTTAGGTGATAAAGTTATTCTCATTATCAGTGATGGTGAGGAACATGATAAAGAGAGTGAAGAGGCCCTTAAGGCAATCATGGATGACCAGTTAAAAGTATATGCTATAGGAGTAGGAACCAGTGAAGGTGGACTTATTCCCATATATAATGAGACAGGTCAAGTCACCGATTATAAAAAGGACAAGAACGGTAATCCTGTCATGTCGAAGCTGAATGATGCCACGTTGAAAGGGCTGGCCAAGATTGGTCATGGTGCATATTATGCTTCAACCATGGATGCTCATGAGGTCAATGCCTTTTTGTCCAGCATTGCATCCTTAAAAAAGGATGGTAACACCACAAAGGAAATTAATCAATATCAACAATTATATCCTTACTTTCTCGGTATGGGATTAAGCCTATTCTTAATAGCTTACCTTGTACCCGTTAGGAGGCAGAAGATATGAAACGTGTTTTTATCGTATCGGGTTTGGTGATGGTTTTAATGACATTGCTAATCATTACAAGCATAATTAAGCTTAATCAGAACGTATCCCAAGCCCTGGCCACGGGTAATGGATATTATCAGGAAGAAGCCTATGAAAAAGCCAAAGAAGCTTATGAAGGCGTTATAGAAAAAGAGGAAAAACATCCCCTGTTACAGTATAATTTAGGCCTAGTAGCTTATGCCATGAAGGATTATGAACAAGCCATCGAGCATTTTAGTCAAACAGAGAATAGCTACATGATGTTAGGTAATGCATATTATCGACTGGGGAGTGGGATGCAGGACCCAAACCAGCAGATGCAAACCTATCAACAAGCCCTTGAGCAATATTTATTGGGCATAAAAGCTGACCCTGGTCATATTCCATTAAAGTATAATTATGAATATCTAAAAAAATTGATTGAGGATCAGCAGGAGCAGCAAAATCAAGACGATCAGAATGAAGATGAAAATCAGGACCAACAAGAAAATCAAGACGATCAGAATCAGGACAATCAAGAAGGCCAAGAGAATCAGGACGACCAGAACCAAAATCAGGAAAACGAAGAAAACCAAGAAAATCAAGATAGCGACAATCAAGACCAAGAGAATCAAGATGAAGAAAATAAGTCTCAAAGTAGCGACAACCAAGACCAACAAGAAGATGAGCAGCAACAGCAAGACCAGCAGGGTCAAGCCGGTGAACAAGATGAAGAATCGGAGCAAGAGCGTCAAGCTATAGAACAAGTGCTAAGGATGCTGGAACAACAAGAAAAAGAAAGCCTTAAGAATAACCAAGCCGTTATAAATCAAGGTAAGGAGGAAGCAAATGATTGGTAAACGACAATTGAGAAAAGCAGTTTTATTAAGCCTGTTTTTTCTAATCATCATCATGCAAACCATGTCTATTCAAGCGGAGGAAGCCCGTATACGTTTGGATATGGATAGCCTTAACCTTGAACTTGGCGTCAGTACGAACATGACGTTAACCTTGGAAAATATCAATGGGGGAAGACTGAAGTCCATTGAAGGTATTGAGCATTTTGAGATTTTATCCAGTGGGCAATCCCAGAACACAAGCATCGTTAATGGGAAGACCACTCAATCCATACAAGTGAATTATGCTCTTATGCCTAAAACCACAGGAGACTTTACCTTAATTGGCTATGTGGAATATGAAGGGAAGACTTATGAAACCAATGCGCTAGAGGTTCATGTAAGCGAGCAGAGCAGCAAATTAGATGGTGAAACAGAAGATATCTTTCTGAAAACCAACTTGTCCAAAGAGAACGCCTATTTTGGTGAAAAACTTGTGTTGACCTATGAATTGTATTCACGTTATAGAATTGATCACTATGGATTCAAAGATATGGTTCAATTAGATGGTTTCATAACCAAGGATTTTTCGGAAGAACAATTGAAAAGTAATTATGTCACCATTGATGGGAAGAAATATGTCAAGTATGAAGTCAAGAAAATGATTCTTAGTCCTACTACTTCAGGGGCTATGAACATTCCGTCCTATCAACTTGAAGTCATTTTAAGTACAGGTGATTTTTTCAGTCAAGGAAAATCCATGTATTTGAACTCGGATGCGTTGGATGTTCAAATACAGCCATTACCAACAGAGAATCAACCAAAAGATTTTACAGGACTCATTGGACAACTGGATGTACAAGCAACATATAGCCAAGAAGAAGTAGCTTATGGACAATCCCTGTCACTTCATGTGAAGTTATCCGGTAATAGTAACTTAGAATTGGTGGATAGCATCTTTCCAAAAGATATGGATAACTTTACAGTGTATGAGACAGAGAAAGACCTAAGAGAAGACGTAATAGGCAACGATTATGTGGCAGAAAAAGGATTTGAAATGATTCTTGTTCCCAAAGCTACAGGTGAAATAACCATTAACCCTATACAGATCACCTATTTTGATGTGGTTACGGAAACTTATCAAGATGCTGTGATTTCTGGAAAAACCATTACAGTGAATGGGACCATGCCAACAGTGGCATCACAAACGGGTAATGCTGGGGTAGTAGAACGCCAACAGATGATTATTAATCAGATTAATCCAGTACAATTGGATGAGGCTTACTTTACATTAAAGAAAAGTCATGTCTACACAGGTATAGTAATCATACTCTTGCTAATCACGATACTTGCAATCTTCTATTATATGCGAATGAAAAATAGAAAACGGGATAAACCCTTACAAGCCATCTATGAGCGTGTGAAGAAAGCTAAGGATAATCAAGATTATTACAATATACTGAATGATATGATTAAGTATCGGTATCACATCAGTATAAAAGCTTCTAGCCGAGAAGATATTAAGCAACACATTCTTAACCCAACAGTAGTAGCGTCTGTTTTTGATATGATGGATATGATGGAAAACAATTTTCAGCAAGAGCAAAAATCCAATAGTCACATAAAAGAGATGATGAAGAACATCTATCAGGAGATAAAAAAGAAAAAGCAGATGTGTTGAGATGATAAGTACATCTCGTCGTGTAGGTATCTATTTACAATATAAGGTTAAGTGATAAGAAAAGGCTTTAACGATTTAAATATCAATCGTTGAGGTCTTTTTAGATGAAGAAATCTTTATGATGGTAATCATCTATTGTGCTTAGGGGCTATTATTAAGCTTAATGTATATAACAAAAAAAAATATAACTTGACTTTACCCTTACGGCAATGTGTAGACTTGGATGTACGACAGATAAGAAAGGGTGAGTCAAGATGCAGAATATCCTTCATATAAGGAACCTAACGAAAAAATATAAGGATAAAATAGCTGTTCATAAACTTAACCTAGCGGTGGAGAAAGGTGAGATATTTGGTCTGCTAGGGCCTAATGGGGCAGGGAAATCAACAACCATAGAATGTGTGTTAGGCACCAAAGCAAAAAACGAAGGGCAGGTGGAGTTATTAGGCCAAAAGCTGGGCAACTATAACAAAGAACTGTTTCAACAGATCGGTGTACAATTTCAAGCCAGCCATTACCCGGATCGTATTAAAGTGAAAGAAATGTGTGAATTGATGGCATCTCTCTATGTACACACAGTGGATTGGCGTGTTCTCATACAGGAGTTTTCATTAGAAAGTAAGCTTAATCAGTTGGTTTCCTCCTTATCAGGTGGTGAACGACAGAAATTATCCGTTGTATTAGCCCTTATCAATTCCCCTAAGATTGTCTTTCTGGATGAACTTACAACGGGACTAGACCCTCAAGCCAGGCGTGAAGTATGGTATTATTTGAGGTTATTACAAGAAAAAGGTGTCACCATATTTTTAACATCCCATTATATGGATGAAGTAGAAGCCCTCTGTAATCGAGTGCTCATTATCCATAACGGTGCACAAGTTATCAGTGGGACACCAGACGAAATTATTCAAAAGTCAGATGCTAAGAATCTAGAAGAAGCCTATCTTCATTATATAGGGGCTGTAGGAGGGAAGCGATGAAAACAATTCGTGTGTTATTTAAGACGGAGTGCATCTTAGCCATAAGGGAATTCTCAGGGGTATTATTCGGTATTTTATTACCAGCAGGACTCATATTACTGCTGGGTGTTATCTATCAAGGAGAGATGGTTGAGCAAGCATCATACTCAAAAATCCAGCAAGCTTTTGGTGGGGTCATCACCATTGGAATATGTGCTACAGGATTAATGGGTATTCCTTTAACCATCACCAGCTATCGGGAGAAGAAAGTTCTCAAACGTTTCCAAGTAACACCAACATCACCCATGAACCTGCTATTTGCCCAAGTCCTAAGTCAATTGGTTTTTGCAATCCTATCCTCTGTCATCGTATATCTTATTGCCAAGCTTGCGTTTGGGTATGCCATGATAGGGTCTGTGCTTGAATTTATACTGACATATTTACTCGTTACAGCGTCAATTTATGCTTTAGGGATGTGTATAGCCAGTATATCCGACTCCATTAAAACGGTCAATCTGCTCTGTACCATTATCTATTTTCCAATGATTTTTCTATCTGGTGCAACGGTACCCTATGAAGTGATGCCAAAAGGTCTTCAGGCATTTGCACAAGTAATGCCTTTAACCCATGGTATAAAATTATTAAAAGGTGTCTCCCTGGGTGAACCAATAGGAAGTTTTACGGTATCCATAATCATATTGATTTTTACAGCAATTATGGGTATGCTTATATCCATAAAGACTTTTAAGTATACCTTCGATTAAGGAGAGATTATGTATAAAATTGGCTTGTTTTCTAAAATGAATCGTATCACAACCAAAACCCTTAGACATTATGATGAGATAGGTTTATTGAAGCCTGCCCATGTGGATGACCTGACAGGCTATCGTTATTATGCCAGTGAACAATTACCTATCCTGCATAAAATTATGACCCTTAAACAAATGGGGCTAGGCTTAACCGATATACAGCAAATTGTTGACAACCCTGTTAGTGCTCAAGTATTCCTTAAATTAAAAGAAAAGGAACTAAGAGATGCCGTAGAAGAACAAGAAAAGAAATTGTTACAGATTAAAAATTATATGAATCGGTTAAAAGGAGAAAATATGGCTGCTTATAACCCTATCATAAAAACATTACCCAAAGTCATTGTTGCGTCCATGCGTTTTCGTTCACCCAGTTACGGGGAGTACTTTCATGTGATACCTAAAATGGGAGAAGAAATGAAACGGCAAGGGGCTGTCTGTGCAGAACCTGAATACTGTTTTAGTATTTATCATGATGGTGAATATAAGGAGAGAGATATTGATGTGGAAGTGTGTGAAGCCGTCGTTGATTTTTGTCAAGGGTCAGAAATGGTTCAATACAAGGTCATTGACCAAGTGGATACAGCGGTATGTATCTTACACAAAGGTCCTTATGAAGCCTTTCGTGAAGCCTATACATTTATCTATCAATGGATTAAAGATAATGGCTATGAAGCCATTGATAACCCTCGGGAATCTTATATTGATGGTATTTGGAATAAAGAGAGTAAAGAGGATTGGCTAACAGAGATTCAAGTGCCGATTAAGAAGTAATCGTAAAGAATCATTTTTTTTGGGGTTTACCTTTGATTTAATGACTTGATAATCATTGATGAATAACTATAATAAGTATTAAGATTAAATGTGCATGGGTAAGGAGATGTTAGGGAATGTGAAAGAACCTGTACAAGAGACAATATAAAAAGGTCTGTTGCTATAGGTTCTTTGTTGTTATAATAAATAAAGAGATAATCATCTACAGTTCTTATGCAATATCTAAACACCATCCAGACATCACGATTACATGAAAAGGTTCTTACCATGTTCAAGGAATAGACCTTATTCGCACCTCATAATGACCGATACATTGACTTATCTACTGGCATAAAATCAGTCCCCAAATACCAATAGTCATGGAATAGTATATATGCTTTGTTTAGGATGCCTATTACATGCAATACAAGAAACACTTAATAGCTGTTATCACCATTGAATGATGGCACGTGTTAGAAGAAAGGAGTTACAAATGAAATTTGGATATTTTGATGAGAAACAGAGAGAATATGTGATTACTACACCCAAAACACCTGTGAAATGGATTAATTATATAGGAGGGCTTGAATTTGGAGGTTTTATTGATCAAACAGGTGGCGCACTCTTATGTAAAGGGGACCCTGCTCTTAATCGCATAACCAAGTATATTCCTCAATTACCTGCTTCAGATTTTAATGGGACAACCTTATACATACGTATCAAAGATGGGGATGCTTATGAGTTGATTACACCCTTCTATACCCCTGTTTTAGATGACTATACCACGTATACCTGTCATGTGGGTCTTGGTTATTCCACCTATAGGAGTGAGATAAAAGGCATCCATACGGAAGTGACAGTCTTTGTACCTTTACAAGGGGAACAAGAAATTAGAAGCATCAAAGTGACCAATAAACGCTCAGAGACCATTGAGATGGCTATTATTCCTGTAGTGGAATATTCACATTTTGAGGCGATGAAACAGTTCAATAATGCTGATTGGGTGCCTCAGACCATGCAATCAGAGGTTGTAGAAGAAGACAATGGACTTAAGACGATTAAGCAATATGCTTTCATGAGAAAAGGTACACAGGAGAATTATTTTACATCCAATTGCCCCATAGACTCTTTTGAGACGGACCGGGAGCGGTTTCTTGGCGACTATGGCTATGGCAGCTGGAAAAAGCCAATGAGCTTACAAAATGATCACCTGAGTAATTATGAAGCCAAACGCGGCAACAACATGGCGGCAGCACTTCATGTTATGGGCAATGTGAAAGCCAATGGTACCGTGACCCTTATAACGCAGCTTGGACAAAGTGATAATTTCGAGAAGAGCTTAGCATCCATCAAGAAGTATCGGGATGAAAACCTTGTCCAACAAGCATTGGAAGACGTTAAGAAGAATTGGAACAGTTATCTGGATAACTTTCAAGTAATCACGCCAGATAGTAGTATGAATCTATTGGTAAATGTGTTCAACGCCAGACAGTGTATGGTCACAAAAAACTGGTCAAGGTTCTTATCCCTGTATCAATTAGGGCTTGGCGCACGGGGTATTGGTTTTCGTGATACATCCCAAGACCTCTTAGGGGCAGTTGGTATTGCACCTGAGACAACCATAGACATGATGGTGAAAGTACTTTCCACTCAGAGAAGAGATGGTTCAGCTATGCATCAATTTTTTCCATCAACCATGGAAGCTACTAATGGGGATTCAGATGAAATGGAAGACCGGGACCATTATTATGGTGATGATCACCTATGGATTGGCTTGACCGTATGCGGTTATGTAAAAGAAACAGGTGATGTTGAATTTCTTAAGAAGGTTGTGCCTTTCTATGACAAGGACAGAGAAGGATGCATCATTGAATCAGGTACGATTTTGGAACATTTAAAACGCAGTTTAGCTTTTACAAAACAACATGTAGGGGCACACGGTATTCCTTACCTTGGTTTTGCCGATTGGAACGATACAGTGAACTTACCAAAAGGAGCTGAATCAAGCTTTAATGCCAACTTATACGGCAAGCTGCTATTGGAGATGATAGCCCTTATGGAAGCTTTAGAAGAACAAGGGACTGCTGATCATTATCGACGGGATTATAGGGAAATGAAAGAAGTATATCATCAACACTGCTGGGATGGATCATGGTACCTGCGCTATTACGATAAAGACGGTAATCCTCTGGGTTCTTCTAAAAATGATGAGGGTAAAATCTATACCAATGCCCAATCCTGGTCCATATTATCTGGTTTTGCTGAGAAAGATAGGGCAGAAAAAGCCATGAATAGCGTTAACACATATCTGGCAACCGAGCACGGTATCAAATTAAGTTACCCAGGATATGATGGTTACGACCCCTATAAGGGTGGTGTTTCCACTTATCCACCAGGAGCAAAAGAAAACGGTGGTATTTTCCTACATGCTAATCCTTGGGTGATTATTGCTGAAACCATGTTGGGTCATGGGGATAGGGCATTTGACTACTATAACCGTATTAACCCTGTTAATAAGAATGAAGAAATGGATGCATTTGAAGTAGAACCGTATGTATTCCCTCAAAACATATTAGGGGATGAACATCCTCAGTTCGGTCTGGGTCGAAACAGTTGGTTATCGGGTACAGCCTCATGGATGTACCAAGCAGCAACTCAGTACATACTTGGTATACGACCAGACTACGAAGGTCTTATTATTGACCCTTGTATACCAAAAGCATGGGATGGTTTTCATGTGACAAGAAAATGGCGAAAGGCCACTTATGCCATTGAAGTTAAGAACCCTCACCATGTATCAAAAGGTGTTGCAACCCTTGAAATGGATGGGGTGCAATATGAACACATGCTGCCTAACATGTCAGATGGCAAGCTGCATAAAGTGCTTGTTATAATGGGTTAAGATTAGAGGAGGGGATTTCATGTTAAAAGTAGTTATTATTGATGATGAACCACTAGTACTTGAAGGATTAAAGGGTATGGTGAACTGGGAGAACTATGGATTCAAAGTATGTGGTGAGGCACTTGATGGGGAAGAGGGTTATGAGCTTATTCAAACAACGAATCCAGATCTGGTTATAACAGATATGAGGATGCCTGTTATGAACGGTTTAGAACTGATTGAAAGATGTTATGCTATGAATATGAAAGCAAAATTCGTTATATTAAGTGGCTACAGCGAGTTTGAATATGTCAAAAAAGCCCTGAAACTTCAAACCTTTCAATATCTACTCAAACCCATCGACAATGACGAAATGCATGCTCTTCTTAGAGACATTAAACAATGTAATTTAGATGAACGAACACAAAAGGAACGGATACAAAAGGATATTCATTTTGTTCTGCATACCAGTTTGAAGCGTTTGGTATCGGGAGAGTGTAAAGCATCTCTATGTGAGCGAATAGCCTTGATACTCAATTTGCATCATCAACATCCGTTACAGTTACACTATACGCTCCTATGGTTTCAAGGAGAAAAGAGAACCTCCAGAAAAGAAGATGTAAGAGAAGTATTGGAACAGATCTTACCATCAGTTGGTCATCCAATCCAACTGGTGGTTTTTGATCTTGATGACAAGAGTGCAGGTGTTTTTCTCTATGGCATGGGTATGACCAATCACACCATTCAGTCCATTTACAAGATGTTTTATGACAGATGGTCCCTTAGAGATGATCAGGTTATTGCTTTTATAACCGGTTTAAAAAGGACATTGGCAGCATTCAAATCCATTGACCAAGAAATAGAAAGGTTAAAAAAGCTCCATTTCTATGAGGAACATCAAAAAATCATCATGTGCCATCAGGATATACCTATAAAGTATAGTCAAGATATTTCAACTATTCACATGCAGCCATTATTACGTGACCTTCCCTACATGTCTAAGAAAACATTGGATTATCAACTGATAGCCATGTTTAGCCAAATAAAAGAAGAAAAGATTGAACCTTCTATTTTGAATCTCTGGGCTGCTCATATCAAAGAAACATTACTGACCTTAAGCCATCCCATGCCATGTAAATCTAAAGATAGCATCAGTAATCGTACAGGTAACATGCCAACAGCTTATACCAGCTATTGGATTTTAAAAAAAGATATATCTCACCTCATTCATCTGATCCATCAACAGCATGAGGACGAAGACGATAGGATACAACGGATAAAAGCATACGTGAACAAACACTATGACAAAGATATAAAACTTAAAATGCTATCCAAGACGTTTCAATGCAATTCAACGTATATCGGCCAGCGATTTCAGAAAGAAGTTGGTATGAAATACAATGCGTATGTCCTACATGTACGCTTGAAAAAAGCAAAAGAATTATTGCTTTACACCAATAAGAACATAAAAGAAGTAGCCTATGCAACAGGCTTTAATAATCCCGATTATTTTGTGCTTAAATTTAAAGAGGCAGAAGGACATTCACCAACGGTTTTTCGCAATCAAAACATTGAGCAAAGAGGGGGGATTAGATGAATTTCATCAAAAAAGTGGATGACATTCCTATTCGGCTGAAATTTGTTAGTGTGTATATGATCTTTATTCTTATCCCTATGGTTATCATCTATGGGGTTTTCTTTACAAGAATTTCAAAAGAAGTGCGCCTAAGAGAGGAAACGGAACTTAGCCAATCCTTAGATCGGGTACACAAAGACTTGATGTTTCTATCGGAAGGATGCTTATACATTGCCAGAGATATAGCCATAGACCGTAGCCTTAATGCTTTACTGGATTATACCTATCCCTTTTCATCGGATTATTATGCCGCTTATTATAATACCCTAAGAGACAGTATTCAGAGATATCAATCCGTTTTTAATAATGTGGTGAAGGTATCTGTCTTCACAAATAATCCTACCATGGATCCTGGTGCCTTTTTCTATCCTTTGGACCAAGCAAAAGACAGTTTATGGTTTCAAGAATACAAACGATATGACAAACAAAGTGCTTTTGTGGGATGGGTTGAAGAAAACACGTTAATACAAAAGAAACGCAATAAGCAAATTAGTCTTATACGAAAAATGGATGAATTTAACCAATATAACACCTATGAAAAATACATTAAAATAGATGTGAATCTGATTAAAATAGAAAATATCCTTCAAAAAGAAAGTCTTATGACATTTTTGCTGGTTAATCAACAGGGTCAGATATTGGTTACATCTGATGATGCTTATCTGTATAATAACAGCAAGGAATTAAGTGTATTTGACAAGGGTATCTATCATGGTAAAAACAAGGTGTTAACTAAAACAATCACCATAATAGACAATCAAAATTGGAACATTATTGGTATAGGGTCAACTAGCCGATTATCCAAACGCATACAAAATTATGGTATCTTAATCTTTGGCTTATGTTTGTTAAGCTTTCTACTCTCTATTATCATGATCTATATCTTCTCTAATTCCTATAACAGACGTATACATATGCTACAAAAACACATGAAGAAAGTGGAGCATAGCGACTTTTCCTTAATCAGACAAGATGGTGGCAAAGATGAAATTGGGTATCTGATGCGTTCATTTAATAAAATGACCCATCGCATCAATGATTTAGTCAATAAGGTTCTATATTTTGAATTAAGGGAGAAAGAACATCAATTAGCCAGCGTTAAGGCAGAGCTGAACTATCTACAGAGCCAAATGGACCCTCATTTCTTGTTCAATACCCTTAACGCTATTTTAGTGGTTTGTAACCGTAAAAACTACACAGACATTACAGAAATCATTAAGTACTTATCCAAAACATTAAGAAGGTTATTGGTATGGGATGATGTGATGGTGCCCATAGAAGATGAAATTAATTTTACAGAAATGTACCTTAAAATAGAGAAATTCAGATTTCAAGACAAGTTTGATTATACCATTGAACTGGAGGATGCCGTTAAGCATTATAAAATCCCCAAAATGACCATACAGCCTTTTGTTGAAAATGCCTGTAAACATGGTATACAAGCCAGTAAGGATAATGGTCAAGTCCTTGTACGTATCTATGGTCTTGGGGAACAGATTGTTATGGTGATACAAGACAATGGTGTAGGCATGCCAACGGAAAAGGTGGCGGAGTTACTGCAAGATAACAGTCAAGGGAATATTGGCATCAACAATGTTTACAAGCGGTTAAAACTTAATTATCAGGATGCTTTTCACATGAAGATTGAGAGTGCGTTGCAATTAGGAACCACGGTGATGATTCATTTACCCAACCCTGACCATAACAGGGCATCAAGTGAGATAGAAGGAGGCGTTGTGAATGGTTGATAATACCTATTTTACAGTGATATTTATTGATGATGAACCCCTTGTTCTAGAAGGACTTGAGACAATGATTCAGTGGGAAGATTATGGTTTTAAAATTGGTGGTGCATTCCATCAAGTGACAGAGGCTTTTTGGTACATCCAAGAAAACAAACCAGACTTTATTATTACGGATATTCATATGCCCATTTATAATGGTCTACAGCTTATTGAAAAAATACAAGGTTTTAATCCTGACGCAGAGATTATCGTATTAAGCGGTTTCAAAGACTTTGATTATGCAAGAAAAGCAATGGCATTGAAAGTCATGCAATATCTGGTAAAACCATTGTTTGATGATGATTTAATCCCCCTTGTACAAGCCGTGTACAGGAGACTTAAACATAAAAAAAATACTAGGCAGGTAAGTGAACTCTCCATAGAAGAGTTATTAAAATACCACCTGCTGTCTTCGATTAGCAAAACAGAAATAGCATTTTCTAAACATCTCAATGGATTTTATGCCCAATATCCCATTAACGGCATGTGGCAATATATTCACCTAGAAGTACATAAAGACAAGATTCTGCCACTTGGTGTAGTAGCTCAATACATCTACCATCTGGGATGGCATCAACCCTGTATACTTGTCGATTTATCGCCCCATACACGAGGTATATGTGTGTCCCTAGATGACCAACAAGATAGCATGATATTATTTGAGGGGCTTAGTAAATGGTTGCAAAAGATAGACAGTAAGGTGAAGATGGCATCAGGTAAACCTGTCAAGGGGCTGGTAAGCATATTGGAATCTTATGATGTTGCTGTTGAGTGTTGTAAGTATATTTACCACAAGAGTGCTCATAAATGCGTCCCTTATGATAAGATAGGCCACAAAATAGAGAATACCGTTAACCATCAAATCATAAAGGATCAATTATTACAGGCGATAGAAGGTCAACGAGATGAGGAGCTGGGCCATGTTGTAGACATGCTCTTCTTACTGTTTGAAGAACAACATCTATCCCTCATCTCAGCTAAAAAAGTGGTGTTAAATATTTACTTTGATTTAATCGATATGCTATTGCAAAGAAGTGCCATATGTGCTCAAAAGATGACGAAGCTTCAAGTAGCATCCCTCCATGAAGAGGTGGATATGGAAGGGTTATATGTATTTTTGGAACAGGGGATCCATACCATCTATGATGCAGTTCATCACATGATCAGATCCTCACAACATGATGAGATAGCTGCTATTGAAGCCTACATTGAAGCACATATATCTGAGACCATCACCCTTAAAAAGCTAGCAAGTATGTTCTATATGCATCCTAATTATTTGGGTCAGAAATGTAAGAAACATTGGGGAATGGGCTTCTCGGCATATCTCAATCAATACCGTATTAAAAAATCCATGTTACTTATGAAAGAGACAACAGATAGTATTCAAGAGATTTCCAAGCAGGTAGGGTATAAAAATTATGCTCATTATCTTTATTATTTTAAAAAGGTTGTCCATGTAACACCATATGTTTATCGTCGTTCCATAAACTAATATTTTTAGGGGTTAACCTTTGGTTTGATCAATTGTTGAGACATGTTGTGAAATCTATAATGGACTTGTAATCCAACATAAACAAGAAAACGTTGAGGAGGGAAAGTTCCATGAATGTAAAAAAAAGAGTATTAAGCATGGTAGCAATCATGATGGTGTTAGCCATAACCATGACAGGCTGTGGTGGTAAAAAGGAAGTGGATACAAGTCATTTGGGAAATGCAAATGGAGATAACCAGACAGGTGATACGGATGCATCTGCTAAGAACGCAGCACCCATTACATATAGCGTTTTTATTGGTGCACCGGATCAACAATTGACAAAAAACAATAAGATCATGGCATTGATTGAAGAGCGTTTTGGTGTGACCTTTGAGTTCGAATATTTAGTGGGTGACTTAGACCAAAAAACAGGTGTTATGATTGCATCAGGAGAATACCCGGATATTATTGTTTCAAACAATACCCAGGATTTTATCAATGCAGGTGCCTATAGACCCCTTGAAGAATATATGTCCAAAGATAAAACACCTCATTTATACAGTCATTTTGAGCCATATATGAATAAGATAAAAGCGGATGATGGCCATATATACGTTTTACCTAATTATGGCAGGTACTATAACGACTATATTATTACAGATTATGTGGGACCAGCCTTTTGGATTCAAAAAGAAGTGCTAAAGGAATTCAACTACCCAGAAGTAAAAACATTGGACGCCTATTTTGACCTCATTGAGGCTTATATGGATAAATATCCAGAAATTGACGGACAGCCTACCATAGGTTTTGAAGCGCTTTCTTTTGACTGGCGTTCCTTTTGCTTAAAGAATCCTCCTGCTCAATTATCCGGATACCCAAATGATGGCGGGGTTGTTGTGGATCCTGAAACCCATGTAGCAGAGGTGTTTTGCAATACCGATAAAGCAAAGCCTTATTATAAAAAGTTAAACGAAGCCTATAACAAGGGGATTATCAAAGCAGACACATTTATTCAAAACTACGATGAGTACTTGGCACGATTATCAACAGGTGCTGTTCTAGGTATGTTTGATCAGGGATGGCAGTTTGCAGCAGCAAGAGATTCCCTCATTGCACAAGGTAAAATTGAAAGAACATGGGCACCTTTAGCCATTACCTATGATGAAAGCATCACCCCTTATTATTTAGATCGAGGTGCATTAAACATTGACCGAGGTTTTGGTATTTCCAACCAGTGTAAAGACCCTGAACGCTTTATTCAATTGGTGGATGCACTGCTGACTGAAGATTGGCAGAAAATCCTGTCTTGGGGGATTGAAGGAGAAGACTATATGGTAGATGAAAAGGGGATGTTCTATCGTACAGAGGAACAACGCCTTAATCAAGAGGATACAGCTTGGAAGTTAGCCAATAAGGGGGGACAATTCTTTGAACAGTTACCTAAATTAGAAGGAACCTTTAGTGATGGCAACGCTTTCTCACCAGGCTCACAGCCTTATGAATATCGTAGTGCCCTAAAAGAAATTGATATTGAATTATTAGACGCTTATGGCGTGGACTATATCTCAGAACTATTAGGAAGGGCCCCAGAAAATAGAAAAGACTACCCAGCTTGGCAGATACCCCTAGGTGATGGTACCGATGCTGCGGTGGCAGAACAGCAATTACATGAAACACAACTCCGATACATCCCTCAGTTAATCCTAGGATCACCAGACAAATTTGATAGTGGGTGGGAGGATTATCTGGATAAGTTCAAGTCCATTGATATAAAAGCCTATGAAAGTCGTATTAATGAAGGTATACAAGAGCGACTTAAGGAATGGTAACACTTGCATGATTGACAGATGAAATGAAAGAGGCAATGGGAGAGTTAGGAGAGATGACATGAAAAATGAAATCATGGGTTCGGTGGTAGAAGATCAAGTAAAGAAGAAACACCTGAGAAAAAAACATCATCGCATCACCTGGAAGCAAATAAAAAAGCAAAAAGAATTTATGCTCATATCCATACCGTTTTTAGTCTACATTATCATATTTTCTTATTTGCCCTTATGGGGCTGGCTCATGGCATTTCAGAATTACCGACCAGGTAAAGCACTGACCGAACAAGTATGGGTGGGCTTGAAGCAATTCCGATTATTATTTTTAGATGAAAGGTTTTTAAGAGTCCTTAGAAACACTCTTGCTATGAGTACCATTAACCTTATATTAGGCTTTACTACCGCTATTATTCTGGCTCTGTTGCTGAATGAAATTAAGCATCGGTTATTCAAGCGCAGTGTACAAACCATATCCTATTTGCCTCATTTCTTATCCTGGGTTATTGCGGCAGGGATTGTATCCATGGTACTTGGTTCACAGGGTATTGTTAATGTTGTCTTAATGGAACTAAACATTGTAAAAGAGCCTGTGCTGTGGTTAAGTGAAGGAAAATATTTTTGGGGTATTGTAGGGATATCTACTGTATGGAAGGAGTTAGGGTGGAATACCATTATCTACCTAGCAGCCATGTCTGCCATTAATCCAGCTCTATATGAAGCGGCTGAAGTGGATGGAGCAGGCAGGTTTAAAAAAATGTGGCACATTACATTACCCGGTATTCGGCCAACCATTGTTATACTACTCATCTTAAGTATTGGTCGAATATTAGAGGCAGGCCTGGAAGTACAATACTTATTGGGTAGAGGTATGACCATGGATTGGGCCGAAACCATTGATTTATTTGCCCTTAACTATGGTATTAAAATCGGCAACTATTCCCTTGCAACAGCTGCTGGTATATTTAAAAGTTTAGTGAGCGTAATCCTGATTTTTGGTGCAAACAATATGGCCAAAAGACTTGGGCAGGAAAGGTTAATATAGGTGATCTCATGGTTGTATTAGGTAGAAATAAAAAAATCAAAATGGGAGATGTGGTATTTAATGTGTTCAACTACACAGGTATGCTCTTCCTTTGTATCGTCACATTGTATCCTTTCATCAATACTATTGCCATATCTTTTAATGCAGGTATTGATACCATAAGAGGTGGTATTCACCTATGGCCTAGAGTATGGACCATCGAAAATTATCGCGCTGTATTTGCGTCAGGCACCATTTATAGAGCATTTGGTGTGTCCATAGCAAGAACGGTGTTGTCCGTTGGCTTTGGGATTTTTCTCACCACGTTAATTGCTTACGTGTTAAGCCGAAAAGAATTTATATTTAGAAAGCACTTAACCATGATCTTTGTCTTTACCATGTATTTTAATGCGGGGTTAATACCTGTATTCTTTCTTATTAGGGGATTAGGATTAATCAATAATTTCCTCGTTTACGTTATTCCTGGGTTAGTGAATGCCTTTAATATGATTGTTATTCGTACGTACATATTAGGTTTACCGGATTCCATGGTAGAAAGTGCTCGGATAGATGGTGCTTCAGAATTCAAGATTTTTTTAAGTATTATTATACCTCTCTGTAAGCCGGTTCTTGCAACCATTGCTTTATTTATAGCCGTTGGTTCTTGGAATCAATGGTTTGATACGTTTTTATACGCATCCTCCAAGCAAGAATTATCCACCTTGCAATATGAATTGATGAAGCTATTATCCTCATCCCTTAGAAACAGTTCCAATGCATCCATGGCATCGGGTGGTGTGAACGTCAATGAAGCGGCAAAAAACATGGTAACACCCATGTCCATTCGGGCAGCCATTACCATTGTTGCAGCTGTACCGATTCTGGTCGTTTATCCATTTCTTCAAAAACATTTTGTAAAGGGCTTGGTCATTGGTTCCGTTAAAGAATAATCACCATTAATAGAATTCATTGAGGCTGTCTCATGATTTATGAGGCGGTCATTTTTTGTCTTAAAATAAATTCTTAATTTAACACAATAAGATAGGAGTATTCTCCTTTGTGCTAAGGAGACTTTCCTAATGGACAACTTGCATAAGACGCTACCTAGTTCCTTGAATCTCGTTTTTTTATCAAATTTTGGTATAATAGAAGGTATCATGCATTGTCATCTAGAATATTACAAAGTAAATAGTTTTTTAAGATAATCAGTCTAGGTTAAGGGTAACCTGTTTTATAAAAAATCGTCTGTTGGGGTTACTTATAATAATAGGGTCACGTGGCATCGTATACTTTTTTCATGGATGTTTATACTAAGAACAAGAAAATTCTGGTTAATCATGGCGCACAATAGGCACAAATAGGTATTGGAGGAGATGAAATAAGATGAAAATAAAAAAGTACGTATATAAGTTCATCATCAGCATAAGTGTTATACTGTTATTGGCGGGATGCAGCCTAATACCTAAGGAAACGACTAAGACCAAAGCCATAGTACGTCCTGTCCAAGTCACACAGATGAAAAAAGAAATAAAAGATATAAGCTTAAGCTATCTTGGTGTGGTAATCATTCATGATGAGCGGTTTATCTTTTCTGAACAAGAAGGTAAGGTTACAACCATTCATAAACCTGTAGGGCAACCTGTTAATAAAGATGAAAAAATCCTAAGTCTTAACAGCCTTGAGGAGGATGACCGTACGATTTTAAGTGATAGCCAGGGGGTAATCCAATCGATCTTGGTTAATGAAGAGGATACAGTGGATGTAGGCGACCCAGTTGGTATTTTAAATGTTTATAATCACCGTATTACCTTGGGCATAACAGCTGATGACGTGAAAAAGATTAAAGTGGGTACACAAGCAACCATGAAGATAGGCCAACAAGAGACCGAGGGCAGGGTCTGTTTGATAAGCCCCTATCCCGATGAAACAACACGGACATTTGCTTGTCAAATTGAGATGAAAGACACCTATGAACAGGATGATTACATGGTTGGTAATATGGCTGAGGTGAAGTTAATACTTGGTCAAGAAGAGGGATTGTATCTTGATATGAACCATGTGTCCATTGATGCGTCACCCTTCGTTTATCTTGTAGATGCTGAGAATCGGGTTCAGATTCAACCTGTGACCATAGAAGGTCATGGTGAGCACTATATAAAGGTAAAAGGCTTGCAAGAAGGCGACCAAGTCATCCGTTCTGGCAGAGTCTCTTTAAAGGAAGGTCAGCAAGTCAAAATAGTTGACGATGAGGGAGTGGGCACCCATGAATAGAATCATTCAATATGCCATAAAAGAGCGAAAAACAACGTTACTTATTGCAGTTGCGCTCATTGTCTATGGGTTATATAATTATTATTTACTACCCAAACAGGAAAATCCAGATACCACATCACCAGCAGCTGTTATTACCACCGTTTTTCCAGGTGCTTCTGCTGTTGAAGTGGAGGAACAGGTTACTAAAATTGTAGAAGAAGAAGCCATGGCCTTAGAAGGGGTAGACAGTATTGAATCCATTTCCAATAACAACGTATCCATTGTCATTGTGAAGCTTAAAACAGAAGCGGATAGTGCCAAGCAGTGGGAAGAACTTGAGCGGCTTATGCGTAACATGGACAGCCAATTACCTCTTGGCGTAAAGAAGCCCGCCATTGAAACGGATTTAATTAACTCAGCAGGATTTATTATAAGCTTATCAGATGGGTTCTATAGTCAATTAGAACAACATGCAATCGATTTAAAGCAACAATTACAGATGGTTAAAGGTGTTAGAAAAGTAACCATACAAGGTATGCGAGAAAAACAAGTCATGATTGACATAGACTACTCTCTGCTGAATCAGTATGATTTATCCATGGAAGACATAAGGGATCTCCTTATAGCTCAGAACCTTAATATACCTGCCGGTTATCTTCAAGATTCTGGCAATGTAGCTGTAAACGTGAAAGGTAAGTTTGAATCACTAGATGAGATTGGAGACTTAATCCTAACCGTATCAAAAGACACAGGCGCTATGGTTCAACTAAAAGATATCGCTAAAATCAGCATGGAGCATAAAGAAGATGAACGACAGTATCGTCATAATGGACAAGATGCTATATTAATAACTGGGTACTTTGAAGAAAACAAAAATGTCATTCATATTGGTGATGACGTAAAAAAAGCTATCGGTGATTATCAAGACACCATGGCGGATGAAACGGCACTTCATGACGTATTGTTTCAACCAGAAGAAGTGGGCAATGCGGTTAATGATTTTATCATAAGCTTATTACAGGGTATGCTCTTTGTCCTGATCGTAGTTTTTATAGGTGTTGGTATACGTAACGCCCTCATTATTGCCATGTCCATACCTTTGTCCATTTGCATCACTTTAATTGTTATGAAACTAACAGGTATCCATATTGAACAGATGTCCATATCGGGACTGATTGTTGCACTCGGTATACTGGTGGATAATTCCATTGTCATCAGTGATGCCATTCAAGTGAAGTTAAACGAAGGCTTAGAGAAGAAAGAGGCAGCTTTTAGAGGGGCTCGTGAACAGTTAGTACCCGTACTGACCTCCACCTTAACCACCTTAGCTGCTTTTGCAGCTATTACAACCCTTCCTGGGTCAGCAGGGGAATTTGTGAAGAGTTTGCCACAAGTTGTGTTTATATCCTTATCTGCTTCCTATGTTGTCGCCATGTTGATAACACCAGCTCTTGGAAGCCTATTTTTTAAAGCACGAGGTCCCATAGATCATCAAAAAAGACATCGGATACGACGCTTTTTTCATTATATCTTGATAAGGAGTTTTAAACATAAGATTATAACGACAATCAGTAGTTTTGCTTTGCTTGGACTAGCCGTTTTAGCAGCTCTTACCTTAGAAATTGATTTGTTTCCCTATGCGGATAAAGACCTAATGTATGTGGACCTCCAAGGAGAAGTGAAAGGTGATACCGCCAAAACAAAAACTTATGTAGAGGTGGTAGAAGGTATATTGGCAGAAGAAGAAGCCATCACAACATATACATCATCCATAGGTGGTTCATTACCCAAATTCTATATAACGGTCAACCCTTTGGCTTCTACTGCAGATATGGGGCAGATTTTATTTCGGGTGGATTTAAAAAAGAGTGTATTTAGTAATCAGAATGATTATATGATCTATCTTCAAGATAAGTTAAACCATGCACTCTATCAAGGGGTTGCAACCGTTAATCAGTTAGAACTAACAGAAAGTGGCTCAGACTTTAAAGTGGTTATTGCTGGAGAAGACATGGATACTTTAAAGGGGTTAGCAGATGAGGTGGAGAAAAAATTACTGGAGACACCAGGTACCATTAATGTTCAGAGCAATAGTGTCGGCAAAGTCTACGCCTATCAAGTTGACATTGACTCTGCCATGGCAACAACATTTGGCTTAACGAAATACGATATTCAGAATCAGTTGAATCTATCTTTATATGGTTCATCACCTACCACGTTGCAACTTAACAACACGACCTATGATATTTGGTTAAAAACTAATGCTTCAACCATCAAGGATATAGAAAACCTTCGCATAAAATCAAGAATAACAGGCAATAAAACCCTTTTAAAACAAGTGGCACATACACGATTAGAAGACAACCTTCCAACCATTAATCGTTTAGATGGGAGACGTGCTATTACCGTTGAAACCAATGTGATATCCGGTTACAGTGTCCTTGAAATAGGCAATGAAGTGGAAGCATTAATTGAGGATTATCCTGATAAAGAGGGGCTTCAAGTAAAATATTTTGGGCAAAAAGAAACCATGGACAACTATTTAAGTGGATTAGATGTGGCTGCTCTATTTTCATTAGCTATTATCTACATCATATTGTTATTACAATTTAATTCCTATAAACAACCTTTTGTGATTTTGATCACGGTGCCTTTATCGTTAATTGGTTCTATTCTTATCTTTGTTTTATTTGATATTAAGGTAACCTTTACAGTGTTACTAGGACTCATTAGTTTAATCGGTATTGTGGTTAATAATGCTATTCTATTAATCGAATACATGAATCGTGCTAGAGCATCAGGTAGTGCCTTAGAAGAGGCCTGTATGGAGTCAGTGGACAAGCGCTTTCGACCGATTATGCTCAGTACGGTAACGACGGTTATGGGCTTAGTACCCCTAGCATTATCAGGCAGTTCATTTTTCAGCCCAATGGCCATTGCTTTAATGGGAGGGTTGATGGTATCTACGGTATTGACCCTTGTGATTATTCCTGTGGTCTATGCGTTGGTAGAAAAAGAATAAACAGCATTGAAACAAGAAACTGTAAATGAAAATTTTATCCTAAGGAGAATGTAGAAATGAGAAAAAAATTACATGTAGAATCCATTGTGTACAGCGGCGTTTTAATTACTATCGGTATTATCTTACCCATGATTTTTCATGCGGTAGGAGGTGCAGGAAAGGTATTTTTACCCATGCACATTCCAGTCATTTTAGCTGGTTTTATACTATCACCTGTGTATGCTGTTGGTGTTGGTATGCTGACACCGTTAATTAGCAGCCTCTTAACAACCATGCCTCTATTATACCCTATATGCCCCATTATGATGGTAGAACTTGGCACCTATGGTCTTGTGATTAGTTTGCTAAGTAAAGCAGGCGTTCATAATATTTTCATAAAATTATTAGCCAGCATGTTAGTGGGGAGATTAATGGCTGGATTAACGGTCTACATTATGGGGGTAACACTGGGTCTGAAATTTGACCCCATTGAGTATGTAAAAGGAGCAATTGTCGTAGGGTTGCCTGGGCTTCTTATTCAATGGCTTATCATACCTTCCATGGTCTATATGATGGATAGATACTTCCCTAGAATAGTTAATATAAAAAGATAGGTGATTGAAGCATGAACAGCATTAGAAATTATCAACCATATAACGAACAAGAAGAAAAAGATTTAGCATTATTTCAAAAAAGCCTTGATTTATTTGACGATGTCCTTGTAAGAGAAAATACCATTGCTCATGTGGGATGCTCTGCCTTTGTGGTGAATAGCGCACGAAGTAAGGTGTTGATGATCTATCATAACATCTATCAATCCTGGTCATTGCCTGGTGGCCATGCAGATGGTAACAGTGATCTATTGGCTGTAGCTATGGCGGAAGTAAAAGAAGAAACAGGTATAGAACATTATAAGCCTGTGACAGAAGATATTTTTTCGATAGATATCTTAGCGGTTATAGGCCATTACAAAAAAGGGGAATATGTATCGGCACATCTTCACTTAGATGCTTCATACTTAATAGAAGCCAATGAGGATGATCCTTTAATCATTAAGGAAGATGAAAACAGTGATGTAAAATGGGTACCCATGGACCAAGTGGTGGACCATTCCACTGAACCTCATATGAAGTTGGTATATGCTAAGTTGATCGATAAGGTAAGAACATTAGGTTTGTAGTCTAAACGTAGTTTGAGATACGTTTTATAAGTACATTAAATACATAGCTATAAAACCTCTCACATCCTCACACATAAAAAATGATTAATCATAGACTTGATTATAATTAATATTTTTGTTGTATTGATTAATATTATCCTTAGTGATATAATTAATTATGCGAATGAAAATGATTAAGGAGTGAGTTGATGAAGGTTAATGCAACCGATGTGAAAACAAATTTTGGCAAATACCTGGAGTTGGTGCAAGATGAAGATATTATTATTACCCGTAATTCTAAACCCGTTGCTAAGTTAGTAAAGTACTATCGTTATGAAGAGGCCATTCGGGAAGGAGCTCCTGACTACACCTATGATAAAGTCGAGATGAGCTATGAAGAATTTATGGAGATGTATGAACAAACGGACGCACGATTTGAGTACATTAATGGGGTTGTATATGCCATGGGATCTCCAGTTCATATCCATCAACATATTGTGGCATTTGTTATTGGTGAATTCTATATTTACTTTAAAGACAAGAAATGTAAAGCTTACGTGGCACCTTATGATATCCACTTTGAAAAGAGCAAATCAAAAGATGTCGTGCAACCTGATATATTTGTGATGTGCGATCCAGAAAATATTCGAAATGGCCGCTATTACGGTGTACCGACTTTAATCATTGAAATATTGTCCCCATCCACACGTAATAAAGACATGATTGAAAAGCTTAATCTGTTTTTAGAATCAGGGGTCAAAGAATATGTAATCATTGACCCTAAGAATGAGAACGTCATTCATTGGTTATTCCAAGATAAACAAATTGATAGATGCGATACTCTGAATAAGGGAGAAGTCTTTGAATCCAAACAATACCCAGGACTATCCTTTGACATCACGGCTTGTTTTATATAGTCCGATACGTAGGCAGATCGCTTTGCTCATACAACAAAATATATCCATCCTTAACTATCAGTAGTTATAGGTTAAGCGTAGTGATGGACTAATAAATACAGACCCCTGTTCATGCAACACCACATGTTTCCATATTGGACATGTATGCAATAGGGGTCTGTTTTTTGTAGTAAAGAGAATGAGCTTAGTTGTTGATGTTTACTCAATTCTATAATTTATAGATAAATCAGCTATCTTACAATGCCATACCATATGATCAGCTCCCTCACCCCAATGGTCTTTCAGCATATGGGTTGGCTCGCCTAATTTCTTCTTCCATACATTCTGGGCTTGTGAATAACCACTGTCTAAAACAAATTCTTCAATATGCTGACCATGTAGGACAATCAGCATAGCGTTGAGTAGAAGTGTACCAATACCCTTTTTCTGGTAATCCGGCAAAATAAACACTGAACCTATCTCGCCCATGTCCTTGTATCTGCCATCGGTACAATTATTTATCAATGGGCCACATAACCCATAGGCAATGGTGCCCACGATTTTATTTTCCATACATGCAATAAGAAAGAAATGGTGACGACCATTGGTTTCTAGGTCTTTTTTCAAGTAAGCCATCTTTTCTATAATTTCTGATTGTATCTCATCCACACAATCCCCAACACCTTCTTTTTCCCAAGTATGTGGTATTGTTTCCTTAAAAAAAACATGAAGTGCATCTATGTCATCATCATATGGTCTTCGAATATTTATGTTCATCATGCTCTGTTCCTCCCTGCTATCAATGGAATAAATTATACGATAGTTGTTGTGTGAAAGCAATAAGGCAATAAAAAATCATTGTAAAAAAATAAATCAAAAGACTATTGACTCATTGGGTCAAAGGTGCTACAATGAAAGTGACCAAGGTGGTCATGTTGAAAATACAAGAGGTGATAGGATTGGAAAATACATTTAGAACACTCGATGATGAAAAGAAAAGGCGCATTATTAATAGTGCATTAGAAGAGTTTAGTTTAAATAAATACGAGAAAGCTTCCACCAATGCCATTGTAAAAAATGCAGGTATTTCAAAAGGCTCTCTATTTCAATATTTTGCCAATAAGCAAGCACTTTACGATTATTTAGGAGCCTTCACCATAGAGGTTATGCTGGAAGCTATTCAAAAGGAGATGGGGTTTCGGGAAAGAGACTTATTTGAAAGAATCAGAAAGATTGCATTGATTAAAATAGGTGTTGCTGCCGAGTATCCCTACATTATACCCTTTTCAAAAGTCATGTACGAACAAATATCCGTTGATGAGATCAAGAAAAAGGTGGAGGCTGAATACCCCAATATCTATGAAAACATGTATTTTAAGAACATTGATTTTGGTTTATTTAAAGAAGATATGGATATTCATAAATCCATAGAGATTGTTCAGTGGACCCTTGAACGTATCATGGACGATTACATGAAAGATATCTTAGCTAGGGATAAGGCTATTAACATGGAAGAATTAAGACTGCTCATTGATAGTTACTTAAGCACTTTAAAAAAAGCATTCTACAAATAAGGGAGGCGTATTTTAATGATTAAGGTTAATAATCTCTACCATTCTTACAACAATGACGGTAAGTATGCCGTAAATGACGCAAATTTTGAGGTAACTAAGGGCGAAATTTTTGGTTTTCTTGGACCATCTGGCGCAGGTAAATCAACCACCCAAAACATTCTGACAGGTTTGTTACAGCTACAAAAAGGCCAAGTAAGTGTGGCAGGTTACGATGTAAAAAAAATCTCCAATAAAATGTTTAATCAGATTGGTATGTCCTTTGAGCAATCCAATGTCTATAGCAAGATGACGGCCAAAGAGAACCTTGAGTTCTACCGAAAACTATTTGATGTAAAGACCAGAGACCCTCAAGCATTACTTGAACTGGTTGGGTTAGGTGATAAAGCCAGTATAAGGGCAGGGGAATTCTCTAAAGGTATGAAACACCGACTGACTTTTGTCAGATCCATGATTAATAATCCAGAATTATGGTTCTTAGATGAACCAACAACAGGACTTGACCCAGCTATAGCTGCTCAGATTAAACGGATTGTAAAGGAAGAAAATAAGAAAGGGGTAACGATTTTCTTAACGACCCATAACATGCACATTGCAGATGAATTATGTGATCGTGTGGCCTTTATTGTTGATGGTGAAATTAAATTGATTGATTCACCTAAGAATCTTAAGTTAAAATACGGTGACAAATTAGTTGAAGTTGAATATATCAAAGCCAATAAATCCGTAAAAGATACCCTATCAACCGTAGGTGAAGGTGACAAAAAGCAGTTGCAGGATATTATTGCACATTACGATATTCAGACCATGCATACAAAGGAGGCGACACTTGAGGAAATCTTTATTAAAGTGACTGGAAGGGGGCTTGAATAAAATGAAATTATGGCATAGTTTTATAAAAGAATTAAAACTTGCATCAAGAGGATTCTATTTCTACATTGAATTTGCTATGGCAGCCATTATTCTCGTTGTTCTACTTTTTTTAGTGCCAGAAGAATTTTCAAGTACCTCAGATGAGTATCTTTATCTTGATTTACCTGAAGCAGCCAAGGAATCCTTGAATGAAACCCTTATGGAAGGTGACCTGGATAACCACATCGAGCAAGTTGAGATTAAAAGCAAAAAACAGACCTATCAAGCTCAGTTATACCATGCAGAAGGCAAGAAAATATATGTTCTTGATAATGCTGAAGATGTGGTTACATTAGCTAAAAACGAAAGACAATTGGGAGCCATTATAACCCTAGGTGACGATAATAGATTGCATTATACCTATTATTTACAAGGGTATGAGTCACAGAGACTTCGCAATCTATATCTTATCTATCATAACAAAGATATAGATATCCTACATGAGCATATGGATAACTTAGAAGTACGTTCTATCGATACCCATTATGGTACATTGACGGATAGACAGAATATCATACCTGCTCTTATTGCCATTAATGGAAGCTTTTTAGGACTATTTATCATCGCTGCCTATATCTTCTTAGATAAACAAGAGGGCATTATTAAGGCCTATGCCATTACAGCATCCTCCGTGTGGCAATACTTAATGAGTAAAGTGGGTGTACTTTTATTCTCCAGTCTACTATCCACGTTGATCATTGTCATACCGCTTATGGGGCTGCAAGTGAACTACTTCATGTTCGTCATTGTCTTGTTAACCTCTAGCTTTTTTGCATCAGCAGTAGGCCTATTGATTGGTAGCTGCTTTAAGAACATGATGCAGGCTTTTGGAGCTATCTATGGTGTCATGATCGTGATGATGCTTCCTAATATAGCTTATTTCATACCAAGTTGGGAACCTCTTTGGGTGAAAGTTATTCCCACATACCCTTTGATTCAAAGTTTTAAAGAGACAATTCTTCAGAATGGGGATATGCATTATGTAGGAATGACGTCATTAGGCTTCTTCATTGCTGGTATCATCCTATTCTTGATTTCAAATATGCGATACAAGAAAACCATGACGGTATAACGGGGAGGAGGATGACAATGTTTAAAAAAGTATGGACCATTTTTCTTAGAGATGTTAAGGTGAACACTAGAGATTTCTTAGCTGTGTATATTATATTATTTCCAATCTTATTTGCTATCGGTATTAATCTGTTAACACCAAGTATTAATGATACGACGGTTAATTTAGCACTTTTAAAAGAAGATATAGAAGCTGCCACCTACCTAAGGGATTTTGCTAAAGTTGAAACCTTTGATACAGTTGAAGCTGTGGAGGACCGTGTAGCAAAACGTGATAACATGATTGGTATTTTGCCAAAAGATGATGGCTATTATGTATTGCAGCAAGGTAATGAAGCAGAGGGCATATTGGATTATGCCAAGGTGTTGATTACACTCTATGAACAAGATGCACAGATAGAAGATTCAACAGCTGTGATTGAGGACTTTGACCGTGCTACACCACCACTTAAAAAAATGCTAGTTAATATTGCTATTCTATTTACAAGTGTATTAGGTGGTATGCTCATTGCTTTCAATATTGTAGAAGAGAAAGTTGATCGAACCATACGCGCTATTCACTTATCACCTGTTTCAAGAAATGTATTTATACTGGGTAAAAGCCTTATGGGGATTACATTACCCATTTATGGTACATTAGCTATTGTACTCATTACAGGCTATACAACGATTAATTTTGGGCAGATGCTGTTATTGGTCATTGTATCATCTATTCTTAGTATGCTGGTTGGTTTTATTGAAGGTATTAAGAGCGAAGATATTATAACCGCTGCATCCAGTGTTAAAATGTTATTCTTACCCCTGGCAGCAGCCATAGCAGCTATAGAATTATTAAGTGAACAATGGCAGATTTTATTCTACCCCATACCATTCTATTGGGCATATAAAGGTAATGATGCCGTGCTTGCAGCAAGTGCAACATGGGGGCAGATTATACTCTATACGGTTATTACCTTTGGGCTTAGTGCTATTGTCTATATCTATCTTGCACCTAAGATTAAGAAAGGCTTACAGTAAGATAAAAGGTAAATCACGAGCATTTTATGTAAACTGTTAACCTAAGTAATAGGGGTATTGGAAAGGAGTTTTACAATGAATTGGTATATTTTTGGCGGTGTATTATGTGTGCTTTATGCTATGTTTGTATATTATATTGGTTTTAAAAAGCCACCCACACTTATTAAAATTGTGAAAATGAAAATTAAGAAAACCATGAGTGACCAATCAGCAGTCATTGTATGCTATGTTTTTGGTACGATTGTATTAATTGTCGGTATTGTGTTATTTGTTTTAGGCGCTAGGTAATAGGCTAAGAATAGTATGTTAGATTGTTATAGATAAAAAAATGGGAACAGGTTGGATTGTGATTTGCCTAAATGCCATGTAGAAAAGGGTTATGGAAAATGTATCATTTTTTGATAACCCTTAATTTGGAAAAGACCAAGTATTGGATTTATATGCCAATAACGGGTCTTTTTCTTTATCAGGCTATGGTACTAACTCGTTTGCCTACAACAATGACTAATGGGTATTAATGATATGAATCCATTATATTTACAATAAAAATTATTTATTTATATGAATATACAAAAAAATATAATTTAAATAGGTATAATTGTGGTATTTATAAAAAAATAAAGGTATAAAAGTAATCATATTGATTATTTAGACTAAACATAATATAATGTTTATGGGTTGATAAATATGAATAAGGAGTGTATAAGATGTTATGAAAGCTTTGTTTGTTGATGATCCAATCAACCTATCGTCAATTAGATTAGCAGAATTCTTACTCTTAATTCATCAAAAAAGCTTATCCTATTATGATTTAACATGTGAGCTATTAAAAAACTTATATTTACAAAGAATGGATTTTATATTTACTATACTTATTACTTAATTAATACATACTAAGTTGGTACAAAAAAATTAAATAATAATTATATATAACAAAAAAGCTGTAAAATAAATCGTAAGAAGGAGAATTATTTATGATTAAAAAAATGATTAGTATAATGTGTGTTGTATTAACAATAATAGGAGTAACATCAACATCTTTTGCTGCAAAAACCCCTTATATTTCTACAAGTTTAACTGCTCAGACATACCGTATGAAGTCTACCATAGATGTGCATGATAATGATACTACTCCTGACTTAGTAAAAATGACAATAACCGTCTACTTTGAAGATGGTACAAAAGAGATAAAAACAACATCCACAAACATTAGCGATCATTTAGAGTATAACAGGCTTGTTAAAGATTGGGCGATAATCCAAGTTGAATATTATGCTGAAGTTGATGGCGTTATATTAACAGATTACAAAGAAATAGCAAGAATATAAGAAGATAAATTATTAGTCTTAATTAATTGGCCTATATAAGGGGCTGTCTCATGAAAGCAATTTTGCTGAGACAGCCCCTTTCACTAACGGGTTATCTGAAAGGATGCATGTTTCCACCCATTTGTGTTATCAATAATCAACATTCTGGAATCTTCTATGATTTCTCAGTTGACATGATGGGACAGGTTTCTTATAATATATATATAAGATTAATTGTTAAGTAATAACTTTTTTCCGGAGAGGAGCATGCATATGAAGATACATGAAGTTATGACCGAATTAGAATTAATGGGAACGGAGCAAACGCGTAAAATATATCGAAACCATGGTTGTAAAGGGCCTTTATTTGGTGTTAAAATAGGTGATTTAAAAAAACTGGTAAAAAAAATTAAAAAGGACCATGAACTGGGCTTAGAACTTTTTAAAACAGGCAATTATGATGCCATGTATCTTGCCCATTATATCGTAGAACCTAAAAAAATGACAAAGGCGTTATTAGATGAATGGTTATTTGCCACAACAGGTTATATGATTAATGAATACGCTGTGAGCAATGTGGCGGCTGAGAGTTCAGTAGCATTGCCATGTATCCATGATTGGATAAAGGCAGAAGGCGAAGATAATGGGTACAAAAGGGCAGCAGCCTATTCAACTTATGCCAATTATATATCTGTTACACCTAATGAACAGTTAGATATGGATGAAATTAGACAGCTGATTAACCACATTAAAGAAAACATTCATGATGAAGAAAATCGGGTTCGCTATACCATGAATAATTTTGTGATAAGTGTTGGTGCATATATACCTACATTATCAGAAGAAGCCATTGCCATAGCAGAAGAGATAGGCAAGGTCAATGTATATATGGGTAAGACATCCTGTAAAGTACCTGTTGCATCAGAATCCATTATGAAAATAAAGGATATGGGGCGATTAGGAAAGAAACGAAAAAAAGTTATCTGTTAGAAAGTAATGGTGTGACAGAGGCTAAATATAATCAATAAACCAAAGTAGGCTTTGATAGAAAGTGTTAGCTATTATAGCATTAAAAGAGGTAAATCTGGAAATTCCAATTTACCTCTTTATCTTTATGAACTTTATTTCCATAGCCTTATAATCTTAACCGTTTAATTCAGATTAGAACATAAAAAGCAAACAAGATCCGTATTAAGAATGGTAGGTTGTAAAAGGCATACTTGACAGAATAAAAAGGACAGCATATACTTCTCTTAAGAATAGATAAGGAGTGTTGTGGTATGATAGAGAAGTTTTATACCGTGGATCAAGTGGCTGACATGATTGATATGCATCCAAAGACCATCAGGAAGTTCATTAGAGAAGGTAAATTAAAAGCGAATAAAGTGGGCAAACAGTGGCGCATTACAGGTCATGACTTAAGTGTTTTTACCGAGGGGACAGGCCCAGAGGGGATTATAGATGAGACAAGGGATATTACATTTTCTACGGAAGATAAAGGACAGACTTCTACCCATGGGGTAACTGTTTCTACGGTTGTTGATATGGACGTTAAAGATATGGAAGAAGGCACCCGTATTGCCAATATGCTGATGGCCGTTATGAATAATAAAGATACCAAGTACGGTACATCCACAATGAATGTCCAATTTATTGAAAAAGAAAAGAAGACAAGGATCATGTTGTGGGGGACATTATCTTTTATGGAAGCAATGTTGGGAGCGTTAGATGTGTTGACACAACAATAGAAGGTTTATATTTTTTGGCTAATACTATTGTAAAGATACGGCTTTCTTTAAAGTGTAAGAATGACTAAATTTGCTATATATACGTTGTTCAAAAACTGTTAATACAAATAAATATAAAAAAAGATAGGAGACCTAAAATGAAAGGTATGCTTCATCATGTGGAGATTTATACAAAAGATTTACAAGTTACTAAGGATTTCTGGGGATGGTTGCTAGGTAAACTTGGATACAAAGAATTTCAAAGTTGGGAAGATGGTATAAGCTATCTATTAGGGGACACCTATTTGGTTTTTGTTCAAGTAGAAGAACGTTTTTTAGATGTACCCTATCACCGGTGTAGGGCAGGACTCAATCATTTAGCTTTTCATGGTGGAAGTAGAGCATTTGTTGATGAAATCACAAAAGACTTAAAAGCAAAAGGCATTAACATATTATATGAAGATAAACATCCTTATGCAGGTGGTAAAGATTATTATGCTGTTTATTTTGAGGACCCAGATAGAATGAAAGTTGAAATCACCTCTAATTAATGTATATAATTGTTTAAACGTGTTTTTTTAGTGCACTAAGCATTTGGTATTTATGACGTACCAGATGCTTAGTTTTTTTATCTTATAAGAAAGTTCTCTGAATATGGCATATGAAATAGGAGCATTTTCATATACGTCAAGGATACTTTCTTAACGACAATCTCCTTCTATGAATGCCGCGTAGCCTCTTTTGTTCTTAAAAAGAAACGCCATCCATATTAAAAAAATATATAACCATATGCGTAGGTAATAAGATAAAAAAGTCTTGACAAATGAACGACACGTTAATATAATGGTAAAAAAGAATGAAATAAGGAGTTTTAAGTAATTATAAAGAAGTTTGTGGAGTGTATACAAGTTGTGTTTGGACTATTGATGACAGAAAGACCATAAAAAATTCGGAGAGGGTGACAAGTCATGATGACGATAAACAAAAAAAATAATGTAAAAGTAGCCATTATAGATAGAGGAGAAAGTAATCTTCATACGGTGCAAGATGCTTTGGATATGATGAGTAATGCTCAATGTGTTGATTGCATGAACATGTTGATCCATAAAGACAATATCCACGAGAAGTTTTTTGACCTGAAAACCAAATTTGCAGGAGAGGTATTGCAGAAATTTATCAACTATCAAATGAGATTAGCGATTATCGGCGATTTTTCCCATTACACCAGTAAAAGCCTTAAGGATTTTATATATGAATGCAATAAGGGACAATGGATTTTTTTCAAAGCTACAGTTGAAGAAGGGCTCAACGCTTTGCACAGCGTTGCCTTAAAGACATTTTAAAATGTTTCATGTGGTGGGAACGAAGTCTAATTTTTTAAGCATATAATGTATATCTAAAGCAACTTGACAAGAAAGGGTCTATTATGATAGACTCTTTTTATTAAGTTCTTCCGTTTCAAATTTTGTGCTAATGCAATAGTGTTTTTAGCCATTTTTTTAACGTTGTTTATGCATAGGGGACATGCCTAGACATTAGTCATGGATTAAGATGAAAGGATGTAAGATGAATGCCAGATAATCATGAACAATACAAACTCTTTGATGCTGAATTCAAGTTTATGCAACTTATATGGGCTAATGAGCCTATCAATTCTACCAAGTTGGTTAAGTTATGCCATGAGCATTTAGGATGGAAAAAGTCAACAACGTATACGGTTCTTAAGAAGTTGCAGCAAAGACAAGTACTAAAAAACGAAAAAGCAACAGTTACATCCATCGTCAAATTAGAGGATGTGAGAAAATATGAAGGGGAACAATTATTAGAGAAAGCCTTTAACAATTCCTTGCCACATTTGCTGGTTTCTTTTTTAGATGGTAAAAAAATATCCGATTCTGAGGCAGATGAATTACGACGTATTATTGATGAAAGCAGGCGTTAAGGGTGATGATGTATGTAACGAACGCATTTACGATGATTTTAAGTATGAGTATTGTTTCCACGTTTATAGGTGTTATCATTCTTTTAATCCGTAAGGTGTTTGTTAAGCGAATACCTAGTATGCTTTTGTATGTGCTTTGGATGGTCATGATGTTTCGTTTAATCAGTCCATTTTCAATAGCCAATCCATTAAACGTATTTAATCTTGTAATAACAGACGTTGAACATAATGTAATCACCATGACTTATACAGAAGAATTAAGCCGTATAGAGTTTCCACGTATTGAAACATATGGTCATGGACATATAACAGATACGACAAGACTAGTTTCTAGCCATGGATTAGTCTCAAAAGAAAACATGATGATGACCGCTAGTTTTTTATGGGCATTAGGTGTACTCATCGTATTCTTTTACAATGTGATACAGTATATAAAAATGGGTAAGCGTATTGGAACAGCTACAATCCTAAAACCCAATCCTATTCATGGGCTTAAAGGGTTAGTAAAGGTAAGAAAACAGATCAAGGTTTATACATCAGATAAGATTGACACACCTTTTGTATTAGGGTTATTACATCCTAGAATATATATACCTGTAGCTTATACAAATCATTCGTTAACCTATGTACTCATCCATGAGTTGGTCCATATAAAACGGTGGGATTTTAGAATAAAACCACTTGCTTATATGATTTGTATGTTACATTGGTTTAACCCAATTGTATGGCTAGCCATCCATTATATGAATCAAGACATTGAGATGGCATGTGATGAAAAGGTTATTCACCTTCTTGGTCAAGAACATCGACAAGAATATGCCCATTCTTTAATCGATTGTGTTGTAGGTAAGAAAATGAAGATACCTTGCTGGCAATCCTCTTATAACGCCAACAACTTAACCCTTCGTGTTAAACATATTATTGGGTTTAGAGAGAAAAAATGCTATGAAAAAATACTCTTATGGATGTGTATCATGTGTATTGGATTAACACTCAGTACCAATCCATTAATTCTAAAGCATACAGAAAGTATTATACCCATTGATCTATTCAAAGTTCATTGGCATAAAGACAATGGGGATAGTAAGTACATACAAGCTAAGCAATTAGTAACCACAGCCAAGCCCATATATGAAAACCCTGTTACTCGAGATACCATCATGCAAGACTATTATATTAAAAGTGATAAAGCTCATCATGGTATAGATATACTCGCCCATCCAGGTGAGCCCATTAAGGTTGTTGATGATGGGTATGTAACGTTCATTGGTCATGATGAACATTGCCATGTCGTTAAAATCGATCATGGTGATGGCTATGAATCATGGTATGGCGGCTATGAAACACTAAGCGTATTGGAGCATGAAACCGTAAGTAAAGGCGAAATAATTGGTGTAATAGGGAATACAGGCACAGGTCCTCATCTACACTTAGCAATCGTGTATAATGGAGAATTTGTTGATCCGAAAGACTATTTACCAAGTGTATTGAATAAATCAAGATGATGATGCATTGATAGAGATGGGAGATATTAAAGATATGAATATAACATTACAAGCTAGACAATTAGAACATGTCATGCAATTTTTTCAAGAGTCAAAGGATGAAGTGTTAAAAGGCTTATTTCCATTTATGGAAAATACATTAGAAGAAGCCATTGATATGTTTAAGGAAACCTTGGAACCTGATGCAACAAGTTATGGAAAAATTATATGTGTTGATGACAACTATATCGGCGATGTTTGGTGTTATTGTATTGACGAAGTAGAAGATAAGCATTGTTTCTTAAGCATTGTCATTTTTGATAAGCACTATTGGCATAAGGGAATTGGGGGAAAGGTTCTAGAAGAATTCTGTGGTGAAATTGCAGAGAAATATGCGATTCATAAAATCTGTGCCTTTACATATAAACATAATGTTGCTTCTAAAAGATTATTGGAAAAAGTGGGCTTCACATGCAAAGAAGAATTTATTGATGATGGCATACCTTCCTATTACTTGGAAAAGGATTTAGTCATATAAGGGTGCCTTACATTGGACAATCCATGACTAAATGGTAAGAGTAAACAACGATAAATCAGCAATTGTGGAGATGGTAACGTAAAACAAAACATGGCACTAACGTCGGGAAGATTAATAAAATTATAAACTGACATACTATAAGGGGATTAACAATGAAAACAAAAATGAAAACAAAATGTATGATGATATTTATACTATGTATGTTGTTGCAAACTAACGTGTATGCTCAAGAAAATTGCTGGCCCATACAAGGCAAAAATTATGGGGATGATCTACTCTATGGACCTGATGATTTGGTATATAACAAAATCCTAGATAAGAAAGAACCCTTTTTGGGTTATGCTATAACAGGCGACCAACATTCAGAAATCCTAGCCATCACTTCAGGTGTTGTAAAAAGTATTAACGTATCATTTAGCCCTGATTTCTATAGGGTATTTAGCTTTGACAACGTGGATGAAGGTAGACAAATTATGAAAAAACATCAATACAATACGAAGTTTTTAACCATGGAAGTGTGGATAAAGATGGAAGATGGCATGATCGTTACCTATACAGGTATTGAGCCCGATACAGTTTTAGTCAATGTAGGGGATCAAGTGAAGGCTGGTACATGTCTAGGTAAAATGGGCCATGCCAATAAACTGATTGAAGATTATTGTCTCATTGTAAAGGGTTCTTATAAGGGTAAAACCAAAGTACCTAAGATTTTTTCAGGTAGTCAAAACGATGGTAATACCGTTCAGGATGTTAACGAAGGTCACGGCAATCTAGAGAAAGATTATCGCAGTACCAAGCTTACGGTTCAAGAACTAAAGGATATCTTTAAGGTCTTTAAAGAATCCTTATATGAAGGGCATCCAGCATTAACTGAATATGTGACACCTAGTACATTAGCAGATGCCTTTGATGACATTGAAACCCAGTTGAATAGTCCAATGACAGCTAATGAACTCTTTCTTATCCTTAATGAAATCATTCATTTAATTCAGGATAACCATACCTATATTGACAAGAAATACTTACGAGATGAAACCAAACTGTATAATAAGCCTTATGATTTTCCTGTTAAACTTGGTGTAATAGATAAAAAATGCTATGTCTTGGCTCGTTATGCAGAGATAGAGGGTCTTCAAGTAGGTGATGAAATCGTAGCGATTAATGACGAACCTATGAAAGGGATCATTAGCAAATTATCCCAAGGTTCCGGAACAGGTGACGGCTATATTGAAGGCTTTGAGGAGCAATTTTTGTTCACAGAAGCTAAGCATTTATCCAGTGGTTTTGAGATACTTTATGATATGGTCTATATGCCATCAGCAGGAGACCCCTTAGTATTAACCACAAAAAGTGGTAAGGATATACCATGGGTACTTAAAAAAGAAAACAAGCCTGCTAAAGAGCCTACGAAATGGGTACCTTATGAAGTGCAAGAGCTGGACCAAGATGTCACGCATCTTAGGATTAATGGTATGAGTATGGATGAAAAAACCATACTGGAAATAGAAGATATCCTCCTTCATACGACGTCACAAAATCTTATATTGGATTTAAGAAAAAATCCAGGTGGTAGTGCTGAGACTATTCACAAACTATTTTCATACTTCGCTGAAGATGAGTTTAAAGTTGCTAAGGGACATGAGGTTAAACATAATGGAATCTATGGGTTTTTTAAATATACTGATAATATGATACCCAATAGTCAGCCTTATAGTCATTATAAAGCTGATAAAAACGGCGATTGCTATTATATGGATGCCCACACTCATCCAGAAGTTTTTCCTACATATAAGCCTAATGAAAATGGCATTTATACAGGCAACGTTTATGTACTGACCTCAGAGCTTACAGGGTCTGCTGCTTGTATCCTTGCCAGTCTTTTTCATGAGCATGATAGAGGATTAATTATAGGACAAGAGGGTGCTGGTGGTTATCATATGATGTGTGGCTTAGATTTTTCCAAAGTCATGCTAGGTCATAGCAGCGGACTCATACTGCATATGCCAATGATTAAAATCATATCCGCCAACTCAGCAAAAGATATCTCTTATGGAAGAGGGGTCATACCGGATGTAATCGTTACTAGGAGTATTGAAAGCGAGTTATCCCATGAAGATACTGTCGTGGGTACGGCTATAGCGTTAATCCATGACAATGATAAGCGTATTGATTCAATATTAAGAAATCGAATGGTTATAAAACGCGTCATAAGAAGTGTATGGGATGATTTCAAACGCATTGTTCAAAGTTTCTAAACTACGACACCTACTACATATTTATCCTTTATAGCATTGTATTTAGAATGGATTATGCTATACTAATACTGATAGTAATAAAAACAGGAGGGTGTTATGCATAAGTGGTTATTGATTGTAGGTGTTATGCTCATTCTAACAGGATGTATTAAAAAGCAGTTTTTAGGTGATGAAGAAAAGCAAATAGCCTTTGAAGATTATTTTGATGGTTTTGAGGGTTCTTTCATTATGCTGGATGAGCAGACCAATGATTACCTCATCTATAACGAGGAATTAATAGAAACACAAGTCTCGCCTTGCTCAACTTTCAAGATTCTAAACGCATTAATAGGTCTTGAAACAGGTGTTATACAAGATGCCAACCATATGTATAAGTGGGATGGGACCACATATAACATGGAAGCATGGAATGGGGACCATACATTGGCAAGTGCTATAAAATATTCAGTTGTCTGGTATTACAAACGTTTAGCTAAAGAAGTTGGTCTATCACAGATGCAGCATTATATGGATTTGGTGAAGTACGGTAATGGTGATATATCAGGAGGTCTCACAGAATTTTGGATCATGTCATCACTGAAGATAAGCCCCCGTGAGCAGGTTGACTTGTTACGTGACCTATACCAAGATAAGCTACCTTTTACATCTGATAATATGGCCATTGTAAGGGATATCCTTGTACTGGAAGACACAGAAGATTACACGTTATCGGGTAAAACTGGCTCTGGTAGAACAGGGAAAGATGAAGAGCTTATCGGGTGGTTTGTGGGTACAGTTCAACGAGAAGGTCATCGACATCATTTTGCTGTATTTATACAAGGTAAAAACGATACATCCGGATATAAAGCAAAAGATATCGCACGTCAGATATTAAAGGATTTAGACTTAATAAATGCATTGGAAGAATAATGTATGAAATAAATAATGGAGAAAGGATGACAAGACACATGAGACAAATCATTTTGGACTTTTATCATTATATTGATTCAGCTGATTTTGATGGTCTTCGCCAAGTGATGGCAGAAGAGGCTAAGGTTAAGTTACCCAATACGCGAGAGTTATTTGATAGTCGAGAAGCGTATATCGCATTTAGTAAAGATTATCCAGGTCGATGGTATGCGAATGTTGAACGGATTGTAGAGGCTGAGCGCGAAGTCATCGCTGTAACGGAGATAACGAACCATGAGATTTCTTTTTATGTTACAGCATTTTTTGTCATCCAAGATGATCAGATTATTGAGATGACGGAATATTGGGGGGACAATGGTGAAGCTCCTCAGTGGCGAAGAGATAAAGGGTATTGCACCAAATATTAGATAATAAGATGTCTAGAGGATCAAGCACATAGGTGCTTGGTCCTTTTAATATGTATAGTATTTTTTTAAAAATAGACTTGAAATAATATAGAACTTGGCGTACAATATGAGTGAGCTCATATGAGTGCACTCATATTAAAGTTGGAGGAAATTAGTATGGCGCGCATAGGAAAAGAAAAAAAAGAACAAATCCGAAAAAGCATTTTGGAAAAATCAAAAGAATTATTTTTTGGAAAAGGATATGACCAGACAAGTACGAAAGAAATAGCCAGAGAAGTAGGCATTGCAGAAGGTACCGTTTTTAATTATTTTAAAACAAAAGCAGATATTTTTTTAGAAGTATTTTCAATGGAACATACCATAAAAAAGATTGAAACCAATCAGTACATGGATAAAGGTACAAGTGTACTGGATATTTTTATGAACTTCATCAAGTGTAATTTAAAAGATATCATGATCTTTCCAAAGGGTATTTTGAAAGAACTGGGTATTGCCAGTCTCAATCTTGCCAAAAGTAAACCAGCCCTTATAAAAAAATTAGCAGAGTTTGATTTTCAAGTATTGGATCATCTAAAAGAACTTACAGAAGACTTACAAGGCAAAGGTCTTATTGTACCTTGTGATGCAAAAGTCTTAAGCGACGTGATTTACAGTGGCATGATGTTGGAGTTTATTTTGTACGTGTATGAAAAAGACAGGAAAAAAGAGACGATGTTTGATAACATACGTGAAAAGGTAGGGTTTATCCTAAAGGGATATGTATAGAAAGGATGATCATATGGTAGAGAAATTAATGGCCAAAAATGTAGAGTGGGTAACGCAAAGACCAAAGACAATTCTAGCCATTGCTTTATGCTTGACAGTATTTATGGGTATTTTCGCTAGTTTCTTAGATTTGGAATTAAATTGGGTAGCTTTAGCACCAAAAGGAAATTCGGCTGTTAAAGAATACCAGAAAATCGTAGAAGATTTTCCAACACTCAGCAACATCATGGTTGTCATAGAAAGTGACGATAGACATCAATTAGAAGAAGTCACAGAGATTGTTCATAAAGAGTTAAGCCAATTAACCGACTACATATCTTCTGTATCGGCTGGAATCGATGAAGCATTTGCCCTAGAAAACGGTTTGCTGTATGTACCAACAAAAGAGATTGAGATGATGGGTTATGCTCTCATGGACACGAATCTGGATAGTTTCTATGGCATGTTAGAGATGACTATCGATGAATCCATAAAAGGCATAGAAGAAGGTCAGTTATCTTCAAAAGATATTGCTTATCAAGTAGCTAATTATGATGCAATGATGGCTTTGTTTCAAGTAACCAATAAAGGGTTAAAGGGTGGAAGTAGTGAGGAAGAATTAAGACAGGCAATCACCAAGTTTTTTACTGGGAATACACGGGCGGTATCACCTGATGGCAAAGCGGTCATTGTTACAGTCCAACCCAACTTCGATATCATGGATATGGAGCAAGTAGTACCTGGGGTTAATACCATAGAGGAAACCATTAAGGCGATTGATGCAAACCATAAGGATGTTCGTGTTAGAGCAACAGGTATGCATGTGGTTGTAAGAGATGAAATGGCAAGCATTGAGTCCGATTCCTTATTAACAACCCTGTTAAGCATACTCTTAATCTTAGCCATTCTGTATTTTGCATTTAGGTCTTTCTTAGCCCCCATCATTACCTTTATACCTCTGGTTCTAGGTATTATCTGGGCAGTTGGTTTAACGAAGCTGACCATTGGCAGGCTCAATATGATGACAGCATTTTCTGCTGCCATGTTACTGGGTTTGGGTATTGATTACGCCATTCATCTCTACAGTAGTTATACTGAAAAGCGAGCATATGGGCTAGAAAAACAAGAAGCCATCAAAGGTGCTATATCCATAACAGGACTGGGCATTATTACAGGTGCGTTAACCACAGCAGTTGCCTTCTTGGCTTTAAATATCAGTTCGTTAGAGATATTACAAGAACTAGGAACCATCATGGGTACGGGTATTTTAACCACACTAATAGCTGTATTCTGGGTGCTTCCAGCTATCATTATGATAAATAAAGAAAAGCCCCATAAAGTCAGCAAAATTAAAGGGCAATATCATTGGATTGGTCATATAGCCGTAAAAGTTAACCAAGTAAAAGTACCCGTTATCATTGGTTTACTACTATTAACAAGTTTTATGGCCTATAAAGCCAAAAATGTGACCTTTGATACCAATTTAATGCATTTAGAACCAGAAGGGTTAGAATCCATAGCGTTAATGGAACATTTGGTCGAACAGTATGATATGAGCACGGATTCCTTTAGTATAGAAGTAAGTGAACTGGCTGACGTATATGAGCTTCATGAAGCATATGAACAAGTGAATGGTGTTGCGAAGGTGAGCAGTATAGCTGACATCGTACCCAAGGAAATGCAGCAACATACCAAGCTAGAGGCCATTGACAAGACAAGAACAATGTTAAGCCAACAAGTGCCCCATAGAAGCATTCCTCATGGTACGTTGATTGATCAGCTAGAAAATATAAAGAAAAAAATAGCCAGTTATGAAAAAAGTTGGTCCACTACAGGGTATCGGAACCTTACAGAGGGAGATTTTGTAACGATGGCTACAACCATTGATGATTTAATCAAGACACTAAAATATGCACCTAAGACAAACGTGGATCAACTATCTGAGGAGTTTTATAACCTATATAAAGCAATCGGTCATCACATGTTAGTGACAGAACCCTTAACAGTAGAAGGTCTACCACAAGACTTGAAAAAACAGTTTGTAAGTGAAGACGGTAGCATGTACTTGTTAACGATTTATCCTGATTTTAGTATATGGGATCATTTGGATAGCGAAAAGGGAAACACATTTTTTAAGGCATTAACGGATATTGATGCAACCATAACAGGCACACCAATCTTTATGAGGGTACTCTATCAATCAGCTTCTGACGAGATGGCTTTAACAGGTGTGGTTGTGTTTGCTATTCTATTTTTAATATTATTCCTGCATTTTAGACATATAAAATACACGTTATTAGCATTTCTACCACTGATGTTCACCATGGTTTATACAGTTGGTATGATGGTACTGATCGATTTGCCGTTTAATGTCCTTAATTTCTTATCTATTTTACTGCTTATAGGTATAGGGATTGATGATGGTGTGCATATCTTGCATCACTATAAATCAGGCGAGAGAAATATCTTTAAGCTGTTTTCCAGTGTAGGAAGAGCTATCTTACTAACCACCATAACCACCATGTGCGGCTTTGGCTCATTAATGTTTTCAAGCTATGTGGGGATAGCCAGTTTAGGAAAAGTATTATTTATAGGTGTGTCATTAGCTTTCATATTGACAGTTGTTGTATTGCCACTATTTCTTAAGAATATAGAGGATACTGAATGAATGTATTACAAAAAAATCATTGGTTATATTTTTCAAGAATGGTGATTTTATAGCAACTATTATCTTATCTGATATAGACATAAAATACTTTATTATAATCCCTTACTTGTAACTATCCCATTACAAAGTCAAGTTATGAGCGTATATAAACATACGCTACAGAACTTGGCTTTTTTTATGCCAAGAAACGGTTATACAAAAGTTGGTAGTCCTGAAACTTTAGTGTTAGTCATTAACAAAAGTTACCCATTCTTTTCTAGAAAAATACTCACGGTATATTATTAAAAGCATAAAATATTCTGAGATATTTTATCACAGGTGAGGCTATGGTAACGATTAGTTTATGCATGATTGTAAAAAATGAAGAAGATACGCTAGCAAGATGTTTAGATACGGTAAAAGATATCGTTGATGAGATTGTCATTATTGATACAGGATCAACAGATAAAACAAAAGAAGTTGCAGCCAAGTATACCACAAATATCTATGATTTTGAGTGGGTCAATGATTTTGCTGTTGCTAGAAATTATTCTTTTTCTAAAGCAACAAAAGATTATATTATGTGGCTAGATGCAGATGACATATTGCTTGAAGAAGATCGGGAGAAATTAATTCGATTAAAGCGCGTCATGAACCCAGAAATTGATATTGTCATGATGAAATACAATATCAAAGTTGATGAAAAGGGGATACCAAAAACCACATTCACACGAGAACGATTGCTTAAGCGAAGCAAGCAGTATGAATGGGTGAATCCTGTCCATGAATATGTGAAAATCCATGGAAAATACTTTAATAGTGATATATGCATAACCCATCGAAAAGTACATAATAGTGGTGATAGAAACCTAAAAATACTTGAGAATATCTTGAATGATGAAGGTTTAAATGATCGTAATACCTTCTACTATGCACGAGAATTATATGCCAACAAAAAATTTGATGAAGCTATTACATTTTATAATAAGTTTTTAGATTCAGAAGGTGGCTTTATATCCAATTATATGGATGCTTGTATGGATCTTGCCAAATGCCATTATATCAGAAAAGAAGATAAAAAAGCACTCAGAAGTTTGTTAAGAAGTCTCGAGTTTGGTATACCTAGAGCAGAAATATGCTGCATGATTGGAGAGCATTTTAAAAATTATAAACAATACGAACGAGCAATTTATTGGTATGAAGTAGCCACAAAGTTAGAGAAACCTTCAACCTGGGGAAGTGTTACCCATGACAGCTGGGGGTATAGACCCCATATGGAATTATGTGCCTGCTACTACAAAATTGGGCAGGTGTTAAAAGCTAAAGCATTCAACGATATGGCTGGAACTTATAAACCCAATGATAAAATATATCTCCATAATAAAAAGTTTTTTGAAATGCTTCTATCTAAAAAAGAGACAGAAGAACATGAATAGCTGCAATATAGATTATTTTTAATTAGCAGCCTTTAAAGGAGGATTATATGCCTATTATTGCTCATACCATGCCATTGATGATCATGAATAAGGGAGACCTTAGAATGGCACATGCTTGCCTTGAAAGTCTTTGCAAAAGTACATTGGACCAAGTATTGGTTGTGTATAATCAAGGACGATTAAATAACGAACAACTAAACATATTTTTAAAACAATATGCCATTAAATCCATTATCCTAGGAGAAGGAGAAAATAAAGGCATACCCATGGGCAGACAGAGATGTTTTGAATATATATGGGAACATATGCCTGAGGTAAAATACATTTCTGAGATTCACGTGGATATGATATTAACACCCGATTGGTCCAAGACGATTATTGAATACTTGGATAATAGCGATGAACCCATGTTGTCACCAGGCATACTAACAGGTTACGGTGAACTGCATCCAGAAAAAAAAGGCATCAAGAGTGTGGAAATACCATCTGATCAAGAAGATTTATTAGCCTTATTAGCAAGTCTTACACAAGATACCATAAGTGAGGGGTTCGTGCATCCTGTTATACATAAGGCAACAGTCTTAAAAGAAATTGGCGGCTATGATCTACAGTTTTTAACTGGAAAACAAGGTTATGAAGATGATTCCATTCTTCTTGGATACCGTTATTATATGGGAACAAGAAACGATTGGAAACCAAAGGCCTTATTATCTACCAGAGTGTATCATGTATCTCTGGTTCAACGTATGAGAATGGACCATATACATGCGGAAACCAATAAAAACCTTGAAGGATTAACCGGACAATATGGTATCTATGGCTTATTGCAGCTAGAGAAAATACATCATAATTATCAATTCAGCCACATAGCATTATCAAAAATTAACCAACATATAAAACAGGCTAACATGGAAGACAACAAAAACCTTAATATGAAGGTGCTTATTGCAAGCCCTGTATATCAAAAACCTCAAATCCTGCAATTGTTTTTAGAATCATTAACAACACTTAACAAGGCAAATGTTCACTTTGATTATCTCTTTTATGATGACAATAGTGACCAAGAGTCAAGTAAGCTGCTACATGCCTTTAAACCAGAAGGTAGTAGGGTGGACATTATAGATGGTAGCAAAGAAGAAGCTTATTTATGTGACCAGAGGTCCCATTATTGGAAAGAGGACTTAATATGGAAAGTTGCAGGCTATAAAAATGATATGATACAACAAGCAATCAACAAACAATATGATTATTTATTTCTAATAGACTCGGATTTACTGATATATCCACATACAATAGATGACCTCATGAGCGCTAAAAAGGATGTAATATCCAACATCTTTTGGACAAAATGGCAGCCAGATCAGCCTAAACTGCCTAATGTATGGTTATCAGGTGTATATGGTTTAATTGATAAAAAAAGAGAAGAAACCCTATCCAATGAAGAATCTTTAAAGCGATATAGAGCTTTTATACAAAAATTGGCCACCCCTGGTATTTATGAAGTTGGTGGTTTAGGTGCTTGTACTTTAATCAGTAGAAAGGCTTTATTAAGTGGGGTTAGTTTTCAAGAAATAGAAAATTTATCTTATTGGGGTGAAGACAGGCATTTTTGTGTACGTGCGAAAGCTCTTGGTCTTAAGCTTTTTGTAGATACCCGTAATCCTGCCTATCATATCTATAGGGAATCGGATATCGAAGGTGCTAGAGTGTTTTTAGAACAACTAAACAGCAAAAAGAAATGTACATTCACAAGATATTACAAGGAAAATAAGAATAAGGTAGTTTTGTCCATGATTATTAAAAACGAAGCCAGCAGGTATTTAAAACAAGTCCTAATGCATGCCAAGAAATACATTGATGAAGCGGTAATTATTGATGATGGAAGCGAAGATAACAGCGTAGCTCTATGCCATGAAATATTAGAAGGAATACCTGTTCACATCATTAAAAACTCAGAATCAAAATTTAACAATGAAATTAATCTTAGAAAGCAACAATGGGATGAAACCATAAAAGTTAATCCAGATTGGATACTGAGCTTAGATGCTGATGAAATATTTGAAGAAGCCATTGTACACCAAATCAAACAACTTATTAATCAAAAAGCAATCGATGTTTATTATTTTAGACTCTACGATTTTTGGAATGAAGATCATTATAGAGATGATCAATATTGGCGTGCACATAAGTCTTATCGACCATTTTTAATACGCTATCAAAAAGATTTTCCGTATAAATGGTTAGAGCAACCACAACATTGTGGTCGTTTGCCTTATAACATACATGTGTTACCTTCAGCAAAATCTCAACTAAGGTTAAAGCATTATGGATGGGCAAAATATGAGGACCGATTGTTTAAATACAATCGTTATATGGCTTTGGACCCAGATGCCAAGTATGGATGGAAGGAACAATATGAATCCATATTAGATGATGAGCCTAAACTAACAAAATGGAAAGAAATGTAAAAAAATTGAAAAGAGTTGTGTATATAGTAACAGCTAAAAATTAAATAAAATATAATGAAGTAATGGAGTTATTAAATTTAATACAAGCCGTAAATTTGAAAAACAGATATACAGACTAGGTATACGGGGAAAATTTAAACAAGCTGTATTTAAAAAACTATAAAGGAAGTGAGGTTATCAAGAAGAAATATAAAGACACTATTTGGTATAGTTCAGATAGTAAAAAAAGTAAAGGTCCCAACGGTAAAGACATTGAACATTTACATCGTCTACTAAAAGCATTAAAAAAAGAACTTGATTGTGTCATGTGCTGGGTAACAAATCCAATGTTTGGTCTGAAAGAAATTAAATCAGAAGTGAGAAATATTGAATGTTGGACGAAGGAATCACAAGGTAATATTAAACATATAAAAAGACAATTAAGGCAAATAAAAAAAATACTTACAAATCCACGCTTTGGCTTGAAAGAGATTAAGGTAGAAGTATCAGCTATTGAAAGAATGTCCCTTAAGATTCTATGCCTTGTATCATGTATTGAAGAGATGATTAATAACCCTAAGTTTGGATTAAAAGAAATTAAAAAAGAAGTAAGAACCATTGAAAAGATTGTCAAAAACCCCAAATACGGATTGAAAGAAATTAAAAAAGAAGTAGCAAATATAGAATCCTTAGTAGAAAACCCAAGCTTTGGTTTGGAAGAAATTAAGAATGAAGTAAGAAATATTGAATCCATTTTAGAGAACTCAAGTTTTGGATTAATTATATCCTTACTAGAGAACCCAAGTTTTGGCTTGGAAGAAATCAAAAGTGAAGTAAGTAACATCGAATCGCTCTTAGAGAATCCAAGCTTTGGTTTGGAAGAAATAAAAAGCGAAGTAGCAAACATTGAATCCTTACTAGTGAGTATAAGCATAGGAGATATAATCTCCATACTGGACAACCCAAGTTTTGGATTAGAAGAGATCAAGAGTGAAGTAGCGAATATTGAATCTTTCTTAGAGAATCCAAGTTTTGGTCTAGAGGAAATCAAGAGTGAAGTAAGTAATATAGAATCACTGTTAGAAAATCCAAGCTTTGGCCTAGAAGAAATCAAAAGCGAAGTAGCGAACATCGAATCACTACTAGTAAGTATAAGCATAGGGGATATAATTTCCATACTGGATAACCCAAGTTTCGGATTAGAAGAGATCAAGAGTGAAGTAGCAAATATTGAATCGTTGTTAGAAAATCCAAGCTTTGGATTGGAAGAAATCAAAAGCGAAGTAGCGAACATCGAATCCTTACTAGTAAGCATAAGTATAGGGGATATAATCTCCATACTGGATAACCCAAGTTTCGGATTAGAAGAGATCAAGAGTGAAGTAGCAAATATTGAATCGTTGTTAGAAAATCCAAGCTTTGGATTGGAAGAAATCAAAAGCGAAGTAGCGAACATTGAGTCCTTATTAGTAAGCATAAGCATAGGGGATATAATTTCCATATTGGATAACCCAAGTTTCGGACTAGAAGAGATTAAGAGTGAAGTATCAAATATCGAATCACTGCTAGAGAATCCAAGTTTTGGTTTGGAAGAAATAAAAAGCGAAGTAGCTAACATTGAGTCCTTACTAGTAAGCATAAGTATAGGAGATATAATTTCCATACTGGATAACCCCAGTTTCGGATTAGAAGAGATCAAGAGTGAAGTAGCAAATATTGAATCACTGCTAGAGAATCCAAGCTTTGGCTTAGAAGAGATTAAAAGTGAAGTAGCCAACATTGAATCCTTACTAATAAGTATAAGCATAGGTGATATAATTTCCATATTGGATAATCCCAGTTTCGGACTAGAAGAGATTAAGAGTGAAGTAAGCAACATTGAATCGCTGTTAGAAAATCCAAGCTTTGGATTAGAAGAAATAAAAAGTGAAGTAGCCAACATCGAATCCTTCCTAGAAAATCCAAGTTTCGGATTAGAAGAAATTAAAAGTGAAGTAGCGAACATTGAATCTTTGCTAGCAAGCATAAGTATAGGAGATATAATTTCCATACTGGATAACCCAAGTTTCGGACTAGAAGAGATCAAGAGTGAAGTAGCAAATATTGAATCCATGCTAGAGAATCCAAGTTTTGGTTTGGAAGAGATTAAAAGCGAAGTAGCGAACATCGAATCACTACTAGTAAGCATAAGCATAGGAGATATAATTTCCATATTGGATAACCCAAGTTTTGGACTAGAAGAGATAAAGAGTGAAGTAGCGAATATTGAATCGTTCTTAGAAAATCCAAGTTTTGGTCTAGAGGAAATCAAGAGTGAAGTAAGTAATATTGAATCACTGCTAGAGAATCCAAGCTTTGGCTTAGAAGAGATCAAAAGCGAAGTAGCGAACATTGAATCTTTACTAGTGAGTATAAGCGTAGGGGATATAATTTCCATACTGGATAACCCAAGTTTCGGACTAGAAGAGATAAAGAGTGAAGTAGCAAATATTGAATCCATGCTAGAGAATCCAAGTTTTGGTTTGGAAGAGATTAAAAGCGAAGTAGCCAACATTGAATCCTTACTAGTAAGCATAAGCATAGGGGATATAATTTCCATACTGGATAACCCAAGTTTCGGACTAGAAGAGATAAAGAGTGAAGTAGCGAATATTGAATCGTTGTTAGAAAATCCAAGCTTTGGATTAGAAGAAATAAAAAGTGAAGTAGCCAACATCGAATCACTGCTAGTAAGCATAAGCATAGGGGATATTATTTCCATACTGGATAACCCAAGTTTCGGATTAGAAGAGATAAAGAGTGAAGTAGCGAATATTGAATCGCTGTTAGAAAATCCAAGCTTTGGCTTAGAAGAAATAAAAAGCGAAGTAGCCAACATCGAATCCTTACTAGTAAGCATAAGCATAGGTGATATAATTTCCATATTGGATAACCCAAGTTTTGGACTAGAAGAGATAAAGAGTGAAGTAGCGAATATCGAATCAATGCTAGAGAATCCAAGCTTTGGTCTAGAGGAAATCAAAAGTGAAGTAGCGAACATTGAATCCTTACTAGTAAGCATAAGCATAGGGGATATAATCTCCATATTGGATAACCCCAGTTTTGGCTTGGAAGAGATAAAGAGTGAAGTAGCGAATATAGAATCATTGCTAGAGAATCCAAGCTTTGGCTTAGAAGAGATCAAAAGCGAAGTAGCCAACATCGAATCACTGCTAGTAAGCATAAGCGTAGGGGATATAATCTCGATACTAGATAACCCGAGTTTCGGCTTAGAAGAGATTAAAAGTGAAGTAGCTAATATTGAATCAATGCTAGAGAATCCAAGTTTCGGCTTAGAAGAAATAAAAAGTGAAGTAGCGAACATTGAATCCTTATTAGTGAGCATAAGTATAGGGGATATAACATCTATACTAGAGAACCCAAGTTTTGGCTTAGAAGAGATTAAGAGCGAAGTAGCAAATATTGAATCGTTACTTGAGAATCCAAGCTTTGGATTGGAAGAAATCAAAAGCGAAGTAGCCAACATTGAATCCTTACTAGAAAGTATAAGCATAGGGGATATAACATCAATATTAGAGAACCCAAGTTTTGGTCTAGAGGAAATCAAGAGTGAAGTAATCAATATAGAATCGTTGTTAGAAAACCCAAGCTTTGGTTTGGAAGAAATAAAAAGTGAAGTAGCTAATATAGAATCCCTATTAGTAAGCATAAGCATAGGGGATATAACATCCATACTTGAGAATCCAAGTTTTGGCTTAGAAGAGATAAAAAGTGAAGTAGCCAACATTGAATCGTTACTTGAGAATCCAAGTTTTGGTTTGGAAGAAATTAAGAGTGAAGTAAGTAACATTGAATCCTTACTAGAGAACCCTAGTTTCGGCCTAGAAGAAATAAAAAGCGAAGTAGCGAACATCGAATCCTTACTAGTGAGCATAAGTATAGGGGATATAACATCTATACTAGAGAATCCAAGTTTTGGCTTAGAGGAGATTAAGAGTGAAGTAGCCAATATTGAATCAATATTAGAGAACCCAAGTTTCGGTTTAGAAGAGATAAAGAGCGAAATAATTAATATTGAATCTTTACTAGAAAGTATAAGTATTGGAGCTATAACTTCAATACTAGAAAACCCAAGTTTTGGGTTGGAAGAGATCAAGAGTGAAGTAAGCAACATTGAATCGCTACTAGAGAATCCAAGCTTTGGTTTGGAAGAAATTAAGAGTGAAGTAGCGAACATTGAATCTTTACTAGTGAGTATAAGCATAGGAGATATAACGTCCATACTAGAAAACCCAAGTTTTGGTTTGGAAGAGATAAAGAGTGAAGTAGCGAATATAGAATCGTTGTTAGAAAATCCAAGCTTTGGATTGGAAGAAATCAAAAGCGAAGTAGCAAATATTGAATCCTTACTAGAGAGTATAAGCATAGGGGATATAACATCAATATTAGAGAACCCAAGTTTTGGTCTAGAGGAAATAAAAAGTGAAGTAATCAATATAGAATCGCTACTAGAGAATCCAAGTTTTGGTTTGGAAGAAATTAAGAGTGAAGTAAGTAACATTGAATCCTTACTAGAGAACCCTAGCTTCGGCCTAGAAGAAATAAAAAGCGAAGTAGCGAACATCGAATCTTTACTAGTGAGTATAAGTATAGGGGATATAACATCTATACTAGAGAACCCAAGTTTTGGCTTAGAAGAGATTAAGAGTGAAGTAGCGAATATTGAATCACTGCTAGAGAATCAAAGCTTTGGCTTAGAAGAGATCAAAAGCGAAGTAGCGAACATTGAGTCCTTATTAGTAAGTATAAGCATAGGGGATATAACATCAATATTAGAGAACCCAAGTTTTGGTCTAGAGGAAATCAAGAGTGAAGTAATCAATATAGAATCGTTGTTAGAAAACCCAAGCTTTGGTTTGGAAGAAATAAAAAGTGAAGTAGCGAACATTGAATCCTTACTAGAAAGTATAAGCATAGGCGATATAACATCAATATTAGAGAACCCAAGTTTTGGTCTAGAGGAAATCAAGAGTGAAGTAAGCAACATAGAATCCTTATTAGAAAATCCAAGCTTTGGTTTGGAAGAAATAAAAAGCGAAGTAGCGAATATTGAATCCTTATTAGAAAGTATAAGCATAGGAGATATAACATCCATACTAGAGAACCCAAGCTTTGGTCTAGAAGAGATTAAAAGTGAAATAATCAATATTGAATCGTTACTTGAGAATCCAAGCTTTGGATTGGAAGAAATCAAAAGCGAAGTAGCCAACATTGAATCCTTACTAGTAAGTATAAGCATAGGGGATATAACATCAATATTAGAGAACCCAAGTTTTGGTCTAGAGGAAATCAAGAGTGAAGTAATCAATATAGAATCATTATTAGAAAACCCAAGCTTTGGTTTGGAAGAAATAAAAAGTGAAGTAGCGAATATTGAATCCTTACTAGAAAGTATAAGCATAGGAGATATAACATCTATACTAGAGAACCCAAGTTTTGGCTTAGAAGAGATTAAGAGTGAAGTAGCGAATATTGAATCACTGCTAGAGAATCAAAGCTTTGGCTTAGAAGAGATCAAAAGCGAAGTAGCGAACATTGAGTCCTTATTAGTAAGTATAAGCATAGGGGATATAACATCAATATTAGAGAACCCAAGTTTTGGTCTAGAGGAAATCAAGAGTGAAGTAATCAATATAGAATCGTTGTTAGAAAACCCAAGCTTTGGTTTGGAAGAAATAAAAAGTGAAGTAGCGAACATTGAATCCTTACTAGAAAGTATAAGCATAGGGGATATAACATCAATATTAGAGAACCCAAGCTTTGGTCTAGAAGAAATCAAGAGTGAAGTAATCAATATTGAATCGTTACTAGAGAATCCAAGTTTTGGTTTGGAAGAGATTAAAAGTGAAGTAAGCAACATTGAGTCCTTATTAGAGAATCCAAGCTTTGGTTTGGAAGAAATAAAAAGCGAAGTAGCGAATATTGAATCCTTACTAGAGAGTATAAGCATAGGGGATATAACATCAATATTAGAGAACCCAAGTTTTGGTCTAGAGGAAATAAAAAGTGAAGTAATCAATATAGAATCGCTACTAGAGAATCCAAGTTTTGGTTTGGAAGAAATTAAGAGTGAAGTAAGTAACATTGAATCCTTACTAGAAAACCCTAGTTTCGGTCTAGAAGAAATAAAAAGCGAAGTAGCGAACATCGAATCTTTACTAGTGAGCATAAGTATAGGGGATATAACATCTATACTAGAGAACCCAAGTTTTGGCTTAGAGGAGATAAAGAGTGAAGTAGCGAATATTGAATCCATGCTAGAGAATCCAAGTTTTGGTTTGGAAGAAATTAAGAGTGAAGTAAGTAACATTGAATCCCTATTAGAGAACCCAAGTTTCGGTTTAGAAGAAATAAAGAGCGAAATAATTAATATTGAATCCTTACTAGAAAGCATAAGTATTGGAGCAATAACATCAATATTAGAGAACCCAAGTTTTGGTTTGGAAGAGATCAAGAGTGAAGTAAGCAACATAGAATCCTTATTAGAAAATCCAAGCTTTGGTTTGGAAGAAATCAAAAGCGAAGTAGCGAATATAGAATCCTTACTAGAAAGTATAAGCATAGGAGATATAACATCCATATTAGAGAACCCAAGTTTTGGTCTAGAGGAAATAAAAAGTGAAGTAATCAACATTGAATCGCTACTTGAGAATCCAAGTTTTGGTTTGGAAGAAATCAAGAGTGAAATAATCAACATTGAATCCTTACTAGAAAGCATAAGTATTGGAGCCATAACTTCAATATTAGAGAATCCTAGCTTTGGTTTAGAAGAAATCAAGAGCGAAGTAAGCAACATTGAATCGCTCCTAGAGAATCCAAGCTTTGGATTAGAAGAGATTAAGAGTGAAGTAAGTAATATAGAATCTATTCTAGAAAACTCAAGCTTTGGCTTAGAAGAAATTAAGAGTGAAGTAAGTAACATTGAATCCTTACTAGAGAATCCAAGTTTTGGCTTAGAAGAGATAAAAAGTGAAGTAAGCAACATTGAATCGTTACTAGAGAACCCAAGCTTTGGTTTAGAAGAGATAAAGAGTGAAATAATCAACATTGAATCACTACTAGAGAATTCAAGCTTTGGCCTAGAAGAAATAAAAAGTGAAGTAAGCAATATAGAATCCATTCTAGAGAACACCAGCTTTGGCTTGGAAGAGATTAAAAGTGAAGTAAGTAACATTGAATCACTATTAGAGAACCCAAGCTTCGGCTTAGAAGAAATTAAGAGTGAAATAATAAATATTGAATCACTACTAGAGAATCAAAGCTTTGGATTAGAAGAGATTAAGAGTGAAGTAAGTAATATAGAATCTATTCTAGAAAACTCAAGCTTTGGCTTAGAAGAAATTAAGAGTGAAGTAAGTAACATTGAATCCTTACTAGAGAATCCAAGTTTTGGCTTAGAAGAGATAAAAAGTGAAGTAGCAAACATTGAATCGCTCCTAGAGAACCCAAGCTTTGGTTTAGAAGAGATCAAGAGTGAAGTAAGCAACATTGAATCGCTCCTAGAGAATTCAAGTTTCGGATTAGAAGAAATTAAGAGTGAAGTAAGCAATATAGAATCTATACTAGAGAACCCAAGCTTTGGCTTAGAAGAAATTAAAAGCGAAGTAAACAACATTGAATCCTTATTAGAGAATCCAAGCTTTGGCTTAGAAGAAATTAAGAGTGAAGTAAGTAATATAGAATCATTATTAGAGAACCCAAGCTTTGGATTAGAAGAAATTAAAAGAGAAGTAAGCAACATTGAATCGTTACTAGAGAACCCAAGCTTTGGTTTAGAAGAGATAAAGAGTGAAATAATCAACATTGAATCCTTACTAGAAAGCATAAGTATTGGAGCAATAACTTCAATACTAGAAAACCCAAGTTTTGGTCTAGAAGAAATTAAGAGTGAAGTAAGTAACATTGAGTCGATATTAGAGAATCCAAGTTTTGGCTTAGAAGAGATTAAAAGTGAAGTAGCTAATATTGAATCGCTCTTAGAGAACCCAAGCTTTGGTTTAGAAGAAATTAAGAGTGAAGTAAGTAATATAGAATCGCTCCTAGAAAACCCAAGTTTCGGATTAGAAGAAATCAAGAGTGAAGTAAGCAATATTGAGTCTTTACTAGAGAATCCAAGTTTTGGCTTAGAAGAAATTAAAAGTGAAGTAAGTAATATAGAATCGCTCCTAGAAAACCCAAGCTTTGGTTTAGAAGAAATTAAGAGTGAAGTAAGTAACATTGAATCCATTCTAGAGAACACCAGCTTTGGTTTAGAAGAAATCAAGAGTGAAGTAAGTAATATAGAATCCATTCTACAGAATCCAAGCTTTGGATTAGAAGAAATCAAGAGTGAAGTAAGCAATATAGAATCCATTCTACAGAATCCAAGTTTTGGATTAGAAGAAATTAAGAGTGAAGTAAGTAATATAGAATCACTCATAGAGAACCCAAGCTTCGGCTTAGAAGAAATTAAGAGTGAAGTAAGTAATATAGAATCGCTACTAGAAAATCCAAGCTTTGGTTTGGAAGAGATCAAGAGTGAAGTAAGCAACATTGAATCACTGCTAGAGAATCCAAGTTTTGGTTTGGAAGAAATTAAGAGTGAAGTAAGTAACATTGAATCGTTACTAGAGAACCCAAGCTTTGGTTTAGAAGAGATAAAGAGTGAAATAATCAACATTGAATCCTTACTAGAAAGCATAAGTATTGGAGCCATAACTTCAATATTAGAGAATCCTAGTTTTGGTTTGGAAGAGATTAAAAGTGAAGTAAGCAACATAGAATCCTTATTAGAAAATCCAAGCTTTGGTTTGGAAGAAATCAAAAGCGAAGTAGCGAATATAGAATCCTTACTAGAAAGTATAAGCATAGGAGATATAACATCCATACTAGAGAACCCAAGCTTTGGTCTAGAAGAAATCAAAAGTGAAGTAGCCAACATTGAATCCCTATTAGAGAACCCAAGTTTCGGTTTAGAAGAGATAAAGAGCGAAATAATTAATATTGAATCCTTACTTGAGAGTATAAGTATAGGGGATATAACATCTATACTAGAGAACCCAAGCTTTGGGCTAGAGGAAATAAAAAGTGAAGTAATCAATATTGAATCGTTACTTGAGAATCCAAGTTTTGGCTTAGAAGAAATTAAAAGCGAAGTAAGCAACATTGAATCTATACTAGAGAACCCAAGTTTTGGATTAGAAGAAATTAAAAGTGAAGTAAGTAACATTGAATCCATTTTAGAAAATCCAAGCTTTGGATTAGAAGAGATCAAAAGTGAAGTAAGCAACATTGAATCGCTCCTAGAGAACCCAAGTTTTGGATTAGAAGAAATTAAAAGTGAAGTAAGTAATATAGAATCGCTACTAGAAAATCCAAATTTTGGTTTAGAAGAAATCAAGAGTGAAGTAAGTAACATTGAGTCGATATTAGAGAATCCAAGCTTTGGCCTAGAGGAAATCAAGAGCGAAATAATTAATATTGAATCCTTACTAGAGAGTATAAGTGTTGGAGCAATAACTTCAATATTAGAGAATCCAAGTTTTGGTCTAGAAGAAATAAAAAGTGAAGTAAGCAACATTGAATCACTATTAGAGAACCCAAGTTTTGGCTTAGAAGAGATTAAGAGTGAAGTAAGTAACATTGAATCACTACTAGAAAACCCAAGCTTTGGTTTAGAAGAAATCAAGAGTGAAGTAAGTAATATAGAATCCCTACTAGAGAATCCAAGTTTTGGTTTAGAAGAAATTAAAAGCGAAGTAAGCAACATAGAATCTATTCTTGAAAGCCCAAGCTTTGGCTTAGAAGAAATCAAGAGTGAAGTAAGTAATATAGAATCACTCATAGAGAACCCAAGCTTCGGCTTAGAAGAAATTAAGAGTGAAATAATAAATATTGAATCACTACTAGAGAATCAAAGCTTTGGATTAGAAGAGATTAAAAGTGAAGTAAGTAATATAGAATCCATTTTAGAGAACCCAAGCTTCGGCTTAGAAGAAATTAAGAGTGAAATAATAAATATAGAATCGCTCCTAGAAAATCCAAGCTTTGGATTAGAAGAAATTAAGAGTGAAGTAAGTAATATAGAATCACTCATAGAGAACCCAAGTTTCGGATTAGAAGAAATCAAGAGTGAAGTAAGCAATATTGAGTCCTTACTAGAGAATCCAAGTTTTGGCTTAGAAGAAATTAAAAGTGAAGTAAGTAATATAGAATCACTCATAGAAAACCCAAGCTTCGGTTTAGAAGAAATCAAGAGTGAAGTAAGCAATATAGAATCTTTACTAGAGAACACCAGTTTTGGCTTGGAAGAGATCAAGAGTGAGGTAAGCAACATTGAATCACTATTAGAGAATCCAAGTTTCGGTTTAGAAGAAATCAAGAGTGAAATAAGTAACATTGAATCCATTTTAGAGAACCCAAGCTTTGGTCTAGAAGAAATTAAAAGTGAAGTAAGTAATATAGAATCCATTCTAGAGAACACCAGCTTCGGCTTAGAAGAAATTAAGAGTGAAGTAGCGAACATTGAATCCCTATTAGAAAATCCTAGCTTTGGATTAGAAGAGATCAAAAGTGAAGTAAGTAATATAGAGTCACTCATAGAAAACCCAAGCTTCGGTTTAGAAGAAATCAAGAGTGAAGTAAGTAATATAGAATCTCTACTAGAGAACACCAGCTTTGGCTTGGAAGAGATTAAGAGTGAGGTAAGCAACATTGAATCCATTTTAGAAAACCCAAGTTTTGGATTAGAAGAAATCAAGAGTGAAGTAAGCAATATTGAGTCCTTACTAGAGAATCCAAGCTTCGGTCTAGAAGAAATTAAGAGTGAAGTAGCGAACATTGAATCACTATTAGAGAATCCAAGCTTTGGATTAGAAGAAATAAAAAGTGAAGTAAGTAATATAGAATCCATTTTAGAGAACCCAAGCTTCGGATTAGAAGAGATTAAGAGTGAAGTAAGTAACATAGAATCTCTACTAGAGAACACCAGCTTTGGCTTGGAAGAGATTAAGAGTGAGGTAAGCAACATTGAATCACTATTAGAGAACCCAAGCTTTGGTCTAGAAGAAATAAAAAGCGAAGTAAGTAATATAGAATCGCTACTAGAAAATCCTAGCTTTGGATTAGAAGAGATCAAAAGTGAAGTAAGAAATATAGAATCTCTACTAGAGAACACCAGCTTCGGCTTGGAAGAGATCAAGAGTGAGGTAAGCAACATTGAATCCCTCTTAGAGAATCCAAGTTTCGGTCTAGAAGAAATTAAGAGTGAAGTTAGTAACATTGAATCACTATTAGAGAATCCAAGCTTTGGATTAGAAGAAATAAAAAGTGAAGTAAGTAATATAGAATCCATTTTAGAGAACCCAAGCTTCGGATTAGAAGAAATTAAGAGTGAAGTAAGCAATATTGAATCCATTCTAGAGAACCCAAGTTTTGGCTTGGAAGAAATTAAGAGTGAAGTAAGTAATATAGAATCCCTACTTGAGAACCCAAGCTTTGGATTAGAAGAGATTAAGAGTGAGGTAAGCAACATTGAATCACTATTAGAAAATCCAAGCTTTGGCCTAGAAGAAATTAAGAGTGAAGTCTTCAACATTGAATCCATTTTAGAGAACACAAGCTTCGGTTTGGAAGAGATTAAGAGCGAAGTCTTCAACATTGAATCGCTACTAGAAAACCCAAGCTTTGGCTTAGAAGAGATTAAAAGTGAAGTAAGTAACATTGAATCCTTACTAGAAAGCATAAGTGTTGGAGCCATAATTTCACTATTAGAGAACCCAAGTTTCGGTTTGGAAGAAATCAAGAGTGAAGTAAGTAACATTGAGTCTCTACTAGAAAACCCCAGCTTTGGATTAGAAGAAATTAAGAGCGAAGTAAGTAACATTGAGTCCATCCTAGAAAATCCAAGCTTTGGTTTAGAAGAGATTAAATCTGAAGTAAAAGAAATTGAAGATTTCTTAATTTCATCGGATATAACGACAGGACCTATTGTGGCTGAGAACTTTGCAAGCAGTGTTGTTGTTATTGCTTTAAATAATACAGCAAACACAGTAACCATTAGGTTTGTTATGTTTGATCTTGACGTTTGTCCAAAGGTAGCAGTATTCTCTACACCAGAATTAATTACTTTATCGCCAAGTTGTACGGATTTTAGAATTTATCCATTGAATGCGCCAGGGGGACCACTACAATACGAGATACAGGTTCTTGACCTTGTTCCCGGAGTCATCCCATGGACACAATCAAGAAGCCAAGCACCAGGTGTAGCATTAAGTAATAGTACATTCTTGCCTGATAATCTATTTAGATTCAGAGAGTTCGTTCCTATATTAGGATAATATAGCAGCATTATTCAAGAGGTTATTTTCCTATGGGAAATAGCCTCTTAAACATATCCAAAGAAATAAAACATATAATTAATAAAAAAGGGTTAGAAGCATTGAAGAATATAACGTTAAGCTGTTGTATCATTGCATATAATGAAGAAAAAAATATAAATCAATGCCTAGACAGCATTAAAAATTATGTAGATGACATTATTCTAGTGGATACAGGTTCAACTGATAATACTAAAAACATTGCTAAGCATTATAATGCAAGTGTATATGATGTAAAATGGGAGCAAAATTTTAGTACAGCTAGAAATAGCAGCATTGAGCATTCATCCAGTGATTGGATTTTGGTCATGGACTGTGATGAATACCTTGATAGTGATAGTGTTACATTATTACAGAAGTTAGTATGCGATGAAACGGTAGAAGCATATTATGTAAAAATCATAAATCACCTAGAAAATGGACGGACGCAAACAGCCTATAATTTACGCTTGTTTCGTAACAACAAAGGCTATCATTATAAAGGCAGAATTCACGAAGATATTTCAGATTCCATTATAAGATTAAGTGGTAAAGATTGTATGAAATATTCGGAGATTACACTATATCACCATGGATATTCATCCGAAATAACGGATATACAAGCAAAAATAAATCGTAATATGGCCATATTAAATACCTATGAAGATCATGAAAAAAATGGATTTTATTACTATAATATAGCCTCAGAATATTTCAGAAAACAGGATAAAAAAACGGCACTTCACTTATTTCAAAAATCCATTAAGAAGACACCTATTGACTCAGGCTATTGCCCAATGCTTGTTAAAAAATTAATCATCACCTTACTTGAATTGATGCAGTATAAAGATGCTTTACAACAGATTAAATACTATCAACATGTATTTAAAGGGTTTAATGACCTCTATTTTTTAGAAGCTAATTGCCATATTCAGTGTGGACGATATTCACAAGCTAGTATAAGCTTAGATAAATACATAGCTAATGATGGGATGGGGGCTTATTATCCAACGCAAACCTTTGTAAAGCCAAAGGAATTACCTCAATTCATTAAACAGGTGAAGGATAGAACAATTAAGAGAAGTTCTGTCACATTAAGTATATGCATAATCGTAAAAGATGACTATCACCTGCTCATGAAGAGCATATTGAGTGCCAATGAAATAGCAGATGAAATCATTGTTCTTGATACAAAATCCCAGGATAAGTCCGATGTATTAGCTAATCAATATGGTGCCATTGTTCACACTTATGATTGGTCCAATGATTATGCTGAAGCTAAAAATAATGCTCTAAAACATGCAACAGGTGATTGGGTCCTCTTTATAGACTCAGATGAAATACTGACCCAACAAAGTCAAAAAAAATTAATGGCATTATTAGAGCATCCACAGGCTGATGCCTATTATCTAAACATTATTACCTTCCTTGATCAGCAGATGACATATAACAATAGTTTATCCCTTTATCGCTGCCGGCTGTTTAAAAACAAGACCTATAGATTCCGAGGATGTATCAATGAAAGTATAGTAGAGTCTATTTATGAGTCAGGTGGTTTGATTGATTATGCTAGGATTGAAATATTACATGTTCATTATTTACGAAACATGGATCAGTTACATGAAAAAAGACAAATGAAATGGGATGTTATTGAGCATAAGATAGATCAAGAAGTCTTACAGTTGGAGGCTAAATTAAAAGAAGAATTTTTCAGCATGAATTTTGAGGCTGTTATTGACTATAGTGAACAGTATTTCCCATTAATCAATAAGGTATCTTCAGATACATCGTTATTTTATACCATCGCTCTATACCAGCAAAAGCAATATGAGAAAGCCATTCATAAGTTAAGACAATTCAGGGTCCACTATCCTGATTATACGGACTTAATTTACTTAGAGGCGTTATGTCACTATGGTCTTCATGATGTAAAAAACACAGAAATTCTTTTGAAAAAATGTATAGAGGATGGAGAAGCTTCTTGGAAAAAGTATACCATCTCAATTGGCAGCGGCAGCTTCAAAGCTATTCAATCTTTAATGGTACTTTATAAGAGTCAAAATAGATGGGATGAAGTCATTGAACTGTCAATGGAACTGGCCAAAATTGAATACACCAAACAGAAAACGTTAATAGAAATCATGGAATACTATCAAAAAGAAGAAAATATACCCCGTATGTTAGATCTTTTGTTCCACCACAAGCTGTACCAAGTAGAAAATTTACTCGTATTGTTTAAATGGTTAATCAACAAAGACATGCACAAGGATGTAACAACCCTGGTTAAGGATGTTTATACCAGAATGAAAAACAATAAAGATTTTATAACACAATTCTCAACGGCGTCCAATCACATATTGAAAAATAGAAACACATAGGCATCCATCTTTCAGAGTCTAAGCTCTAGTTAAGAAGAAAGTAAGAAATAGGAAACATGAAGCTCTTTAACAGTATTAATACGTGATATATGAAAAAAGGAAGAAAATTAGGTCATTTTGACATCATGATAATAGCATCCCTTTTAATAGGTAATTAAGAAAAAAACATTATAAATGTAATAATTACATTTACAGCACATGGGTTTAATTGGTATAATCTATAATAGAGGCATTTAATGTTATATTTAGCATCTGATTGCACTGTATCTCTATGTCATTATTTTGAGGTCATATGAACCATCTAAAAAATGTTTAAATTGCTGATTAGGCAATTTTGACATACATTTAAATAAGATTGTAGAGGGAAGTGAGCAATCACTAAAAAGTTTAATTGAATTTTTGCAAGATAGTAGGTATGAATAAAGAGAGAAAAATATACCTGTATGTAAAGGGCTAGTCTTGCCAGAACGTGTATGAAATGTATTGATGTGTATATAAAAATCTTTGGGATATAGTTAGGTATGTCATAAATGAAGCTAGAGACACACTAAATTAGACAATAACAGGAGAATATCATGAGAAGATTGTTTATGCACAGGTGGAAATTGTATTATTTTGTGATGCTTATAATTGTATTATGGTATATACTCACATCATCAAATGTTGTGATGGCTAGTGGTTATAAAATGAATAGGGTGTTGTTTATTAGTTCTTATTCACCGAGTTTCCAAACATTTTTTAGACAGGTAGATGGCATCCGGTCCGAATTAGACAATATGCATATCATGTTAGATATTGAATTTATGAATTCTGAACGTTTTTTTACCGAAGAAAGTATAGCTAACTTTTATGAAAATCTATCTTATAAGATAAAAAAATTACTGCCTTATGATGTGATTATAGTAGCCGATGATAATGCTTTAAAATTCATACTTACATATAAAGAAAAACTATTTCCAGAGACGCCTATTGTATTCATGGGAATTAATGATTTGGACAATGCTGAACGAGCCAGTCAGGACCCAAATATAACAGGTGTTGTAGAAACGGTGTCAATGGAGGACACCATCGCTATTGCTAGGAAGTTAAGGCCTAAAGCTGTCAATGTTGTAGCACTTATTGATAATACGTCTACAGGTGCAAGTGACAGAAAAACGTATGGTAGGCTAGCACCAGAATTTCCTGACCTTAATTTTGAGACATTATCTTTAGGAGATTTAACCTATGAACAGTTTAAGAAGCAACTGGGTTTGTTAAATGAAGAAGATATTGTACTATTATTATCCGTTTATCATGATAAAACCAATAGACGGATTTCCTTTCAAGAAAGTGTTAATCTTATATTAAATCACTGTGATCAACCTGTCTTTCACCCATATCATTATGGCATTAAAGAGGGGCTTATTGGTGGACGTGTTGTATCCCACTATGAACAGGGAAAACAAGCCGGAATGATAGCAAAAGATATTTTGAATGGTATGGATATTGCTTTCATAAATCCCATCAATGAGACTTTGAATCCTTATGTATTCAATTATAAAACCATGCAAAAACATCAGATTAGTACCAAATGGTTACCGAAGAATAGTATGCTTATACATGCAGATGAATCCATATTCCAAAAGTATGGTGCGTATATTGGTATTGTTATACTTATTATTGTGATTCAGTTGATGATTATAATAGCTCTCATAAAAAACATCTATAAAAGAAAATTAGCTGAACAACGATTAAAAGAAAAACAGACACAATGTGTTGTAGCGAATAATGATTTAACATTAGCCAATGAAGAATTAAGTGCTACCTTTGAAGAAATAGAAATTAAAAGCAGACAAATTAACGAATTGGTTTATGAAGATAGACTTACAGGTCTAAAAAATCGATACGCCATGACCAAAACCATTGATAGGATCATTGCGACAAGTGCAGCATGTAAGATGGCGATTATGTTCTTGGATATTGATGATTTTAAGTATATTAATGATACATTAGGTCATGATATGGGGGACTATGTCATTAAAATAATCGGTAAAAAATTAAAACTACTGACGAAAGATCATATACATATTGGACGTTTTGGTGGTGATGAGTTTTTAGTGATGATACATGACTATTCATCTATGGATGACATCAACGATTTAATTGAAGCCATCCATCACGTGTTTGATTCTGAAATTAAAATAAATCACCACAAGTTATACATCACCGTCAGTATGGGTGTTGTCCTATACCCCACCCATGGCTTACAACGGGGTGAATTGATAAAAAAAGCAGATATGGCCCTTTATCAAGCAAAAGGATCAGGGAAGAATACTCATGTCTTGTACGATGAAAGCATGAACCAAGAGTTAGAAGAGAAATTAATATTACAAGGTGCGATTAAACAAGCTGTTCTCAATGAAGAGTTTACAGTATACTATCAACCTTATGTAGAAGCCAATAGCCATGAAATTATAGGGTTTGAAGCACTCATTCGTTGGTTCAGTGAGGAGCATGGGACAGTGTCACCATACAAGTTAATAACCCTTGCTGAAGAAATGGGACTTATTGTTGAGATTGGTCAGTGGGTGTTAAAAGAAGCTTGTCAGTTTGCTAAGGAAATTAATCGTGAGCGGGATGTACCTCTTTCCGTATCTGTTAATGTATCACCTGTTCAATTAAAATACCATGGTTTTTATGAACAAGTCGTACAAACCTTGCAAGAAGTAGGTATTCCATCCGAGTATCTTTGTTTAGAAATGACAGAGACGGTATTACTGGAATCTTTGGAGTCCAGTGTAGACAGTATTCAAAAACTAAGAGACTATGGTATCCATATTGCCCTAGATGATTTTGGTTCCGGTTATTCCTCCTTGCAATATCTCAAAGAACTGCCTGTTAATGTGATGAAAATAGATCGTTCTTTTATTAGTCATGTGGCTCAGAGTGAGTACGATCAGTTTTTTATTCAAGCCATGATCATGATTGCACATAAAAAAGGTTTAACAGTTGTGGCAGAGGGCATTGAAACAAAAGATCAATTAGAGGTGCTTACAGCTATTGGGTGTGACCTGATACAGGGTTACTATTTTAGCAAACCCCGGTCAAAAAAAGATGCCATGACCATGTCCATATAGCATGATAAAGACAATCACCATGAAGCCAAAATGGGTCTATTGCTGTCATTGGCTGATACAAAATAGTGCTTGACATATAAAAATAACCTATGATAAGATGAAAATAGATTATATGGTGTGTTACTGTAATAGGCAGGCATAAACCTTGTTATTGGTTTATGCCTTTTTATATGCCAATAACATGGAAATGTAGTATATTTTAAACCAATTATTAAAAAAATATAGTAGAGGTGGTATATATGAAAATCGCTAAGGTTACAGTAAAAGCAGAAACAGGATTACATGCAAGGCCTGTTATCGTATTTGTTAATAAAGCAAAAGAATTTGATTGTGATGTAGCTGTAGAGAAGGATGGCAAATCCGCGGATGCTAAAAAATTTCTGTCTGTATTGAGTTTAGGTGTAGTCATGAACGACGAAATTACATTAAAGACGGAAGGCGAAGATGAGGAAAAAGCCATCACCCAATTAAAAAGACTGGTTGAGGATAATTTTCATGTTTAAATTAAGTCATTACAACATATTAAAAGGGCAAAAAGCATCAGATGGCATTGGTATAGGTACTGTATGTGTCTATGAGGATGAAAAGGTAAGAATTCCTGAAGACCCTATTTTATCCATCGAAGATGGATTAAGTCAGTTCCAATCAGGCCATCGACAAGCCATTGAAGAAATTGATGCCATATACAGAAAGGCAAAAGCCACTTTGTCAGATGAAGAGTCTGAGATTTTTGGTGCTCATAAGATGATGGTGGAAGATGTGGAATATATAGAAGCCATTGAAAAGAGAATTAAAGAGCATATGCATCCTGCTAAGGCAGTAGAAGAAGTGAAGGCGTATTTTGTGAACATGTTCCAAGGGTTGGATAATGCTTATTTTAGAGAGCGGGCGTTAGATGTAGCAGACGTATCCAATAGGCTCATTCGTATCCTTTTAGGGTTAAAAGAAAAAGATATATCCCATTTACCCAATGAAACCATAATCGTTGCAAAAGACCTTACCCCATCGGATACCATGCGTATGGAAAAAGAAAAGGTTATTGGTTTCATCATTGAACGAGGCGGATTGACGTCTCATACGGCCATTATCGCTCGAACATTAGGCATACCAGCCATTATGGGTGTTCAGGATGCAACGCATCATATGGAAGACGGTCAGACCATTATTATAGATGGACAGGATGGATGGGTTATTTTGAATCCAGATGAAGCAGCTAAGGAACACTATCATCTGTTGATGAAGACCATTGAAGAAGAAGAAAGTATGCTTCGGGCCTATGTTGGGAAGAAGGCAAAAACCCTTAACCATATGACATGTTCCTTGCATGCCAATATTGGATCTGTAGAAGATGTAGCCGTTGCATTATATTATGATGCTGAAGGGATTGGGCTTTTTAGAACGGAACTGTTATATATGGGCAAAGAGCAAGCGCCCAGCGAAGAAGAGCAATTCATCATCTATAAAGAAGTAGCAGAGCAGATGAAAGGTAAAGAAGTTACCATAAGAACATTGGATGTAGGTGGTGACAAACAGATTGCATACCTTAATATCCAACAGGAAGAAAATCCTTTTCTTGGTTATCGAGCCATTCGATACTGTTTAGACCATCAAGAACTGTTTAAGACCCAGTTAAGAGCGCTTATACGTGCTAGTGCCTACGGGAATATACAGATTATGTTTCCAATGATTACAGCCTATGAAGAGCTGATAGAGGCCAAAGCAATGCTTCAAGAAATAAAGGAAGAATTAGACAGAGCAGGCATTGCCTATAATCATCATATGAAAGTCGGTATGATGATAGAAACACCAGCGTCTGTTATACTGGCAGATCAATTTGCTAAGGAAGTGGATTTCTTCAGTATTGGCAGCAATGATTTAATTCAATATACCATGGTTGCAGATCGGATGAATACACAGGTACAAAAGCTCTATTCACCCTACTATCCAGCCATTATAAGGGCTATTCATCAAGTTGCAAAAGCAGCAATAGCCAATCATATACCTGTGAGTATATGTGGGGAAATAGCCAGTGACCATAAACTAACCAATGTATGGTTAAACATGGGCATTCATAAGCTTAGCGTCATACCATCAGGGCTATTAAAGCTAAAACATCACATATGCCATATGCATACAGATAATTTGCATATGGATCAGTTATTACAAGCTAATACCCGTGAAGAAATCATCAATCTGTTAGATAAGTAGAGAAATACCAAGGGGGTAAATACCAAGGGGAGGGATTAGGGTGAGTAGTCATGCATATGCTATTCAAAAAGTGCTTAACAATAATGTGATTCTCGGTCGCCAACAGGAACAAGGCGAAGTTATTCTGATTGGTAAGGGTATTGGCTTTGGAAAAAAAACAGGTAAAGAATACATCATCGATGAACATAAAATTGAAAAAGTATTTTTACAGCATATCGACCATGAAAAAGATGATTATATGAGCATGATTCGTCATATGGATTATCGTATCATAGCTGTTGGCGAAGAAATTATACAGATGGCCAAGAAAACGTTTCAGTCGTTGAATGCTCATATCTATGTGGCACTTACGGACCATATTGGATTTACCTTAGAACGCATTAAACAAGGAATGGTCATTCATAATCCTTTTCTCTATGAGATTAAATCACTTTACAAGGAAGAGTTTCAAGTAGGCTGTCAAGCCAAAGTGCTTATAAAAATGCGTTTAGGTGTCACAATACCAGATGATGAGGTAGGTTTCATCGCCCTTCATATCCATTCGGCAAGGCAAAATAAAAAAGTTAAAGACACGGTAAAACACACACGACTTATTCAAAAAATGGTGACTATCGTTGAACAGGATATTGGAGGCAATATTGATAGAGATAAGATTCTCTATAGCCGTTTAATCAAACATTTGAGACAATGTATGGAACGGGTGGATGCTCAAAAAAGTATTGTTAATCCCTTATTGGATGACATTAAAGTGAAATTAAAAGAGGCCTATACAATTGCCTTGAAAGTTGGCAGCGTGCTTCATGAAGAAAATGGTATCCATGTGCCAGAGGATGAATTAGCTTTTATGGCGTTGCATATTGAAAGACTCAAAGAATCCATTAATTAAATAGCAAGATGTGTTACTGGTAAAGCAGGCATAAATCTTATTCCACGTTCAATGAAACAGTTGAGCGATTATTGAATAGGATTTATGCCTTTTTACATAATCCCTTTAAGTAAAGAGAGGGATATATGAAATCATAATAATAGGAGGCGTTTTACATGAACAACTTATTTACTAAGCTTCAAAAATTAGGAAAAGCTTTTATGCTTCCCATTGCAGTGCTTCCTGTCGCTTCATTATTTTTGAGGCTAGGGGCACCAGATTTATTAGACATACCCTTTATCTTTAGTATTGGAGAAGCTATTTTTAGCAATCTGCCTATGATTTTTGCTATTGGTATCGCCATCGGACTGGCTAAGAACAATCATGGAGCAGCAGGTCTTGCCGGTGCTATTAGTTACTATGTACTTACTTTTGGGCTTGATTCGCTTATTGGTGAGAAAACAGATATGGGTGCTTTAGCAGGTATTATATCCGGTATTTTAGCAGGTAATTGCTACAATCGTTTTCACGGTACTAAATTACCAGCATGGCTAGGTTTTTTTGGTGGAAAACGATTTGTACCGATCGTATCATCTTTTATAAGCATGTTGGTTGCATTAGTCTTTAGCTTGATATGGCCCCCTGTTCAAGAGGTAATCAGTAATACAGGTGAATGGATAGTTAACTCAGGAGAAACCGGTGCATTTGTTTACGGTACACTTAACCGACTACTTATACCGACTGGCTTACATCATATTCTCAATAACTTAGTTTGGTTTGTGTTTGGTGATTTTCAAGGTGCCACAGGGGATCTTTCCCGTTTCTTTGCAGGTGACCCTAATGCAGGGCTATTTATGACAGGATTCTTCCCCATTATGATGTTTGGCTTGCCAGCAGCTGCACTTGCTATGTATACCACTGCTAAACAGGTTAATAAAAAAGCTATATCAGGGGCATTATTTTCTGTTGCGTTTACGGCATTCTTAACAGGTATAACGGAACCATTAGAATTCTTATTCATGTTCTTAGCACCAGTACTTTACATAGGACATGCTCTACTCACAGGTATAGCCATGGTGGTATGTGCCATGTTAGGTATGAAACTAGGCTTTGGCTTCTCAGCAGGTTTCCTGGATTATTTTTTGAACTTTAATATTGCTACCAATCCCCTGTTACTTATTGTTGTTGGAGGCATCACCTTTGTCGTCTATTACTTCTTCTTTGTAGTCATCATTAAAAAGTTTAACTTGCCAACACCTGGTCGTTTAGATGAAGTGGGCAATGATGCAGGTAGCAGCATTATAAAAGAAAAAGGGTTAGAAGGTCTTGCAGCAGAATACATTGTTGCACTTGGAGGAAGTGATAATATTGAAGAAATTGATGCATGTATCACAAGGTTACGATTAACCATCAAGGATGCAAGCATCATTCATGATGAAGACCTTAAGAATTTAGGTGCATCAGGTGTGATCAGACCAACCAAGAAAAACATGCAAATTGTCGTAGGCACACAAGCTGAGCTCATTGTGGATGAGATGAAACGTATTATTTAGGAACTTAAATAAGTGATCATGAGCTATCTGTAAATGTCCAGTGTTTTAGGACTTTTCATTTAGATGAGTGACGTTAGTTTAACTTTCCTGAATGACTTAATAAGGGGGATTCAGATGTTCAAGTTTTTTAATAAAAAAGTCACTTCATTACATGCGCCAACACATTGTGAAGTGATACCAATGGAAGACGTACCCGATCAAGTATTTTCCAATAAAATGATTGGTGATGGGGTAGCATTTTTACCTTATGACAGCATGATAAAGTCTCCTGGTGATGGCATTGTCATGCAGATATTTCCTACAAACCACGCAATAGCCCTTCACATTAATGGGTTTGAAATATTGCTTCACCTGGGTATTGATACGGTTGAGTTAAAGGGCAAGGGTTTTGAAGCATTTGTACAAGAGGGACAAGGGGTTAAACAAGGAGACCCTCTTATTAAAATGGATCTTGCATATATTAAAGGGCAGCATAAATCAACCATATGCCCAATGATTATCACCAACATGGAACAAGTAAAAAAGTTAAAAGGGCGTCAAATAAGAGAAAAAACGTCCAGTGGCGTTATCTTAGAGATATGGGGGTCTTAACATATGGTTAAGGTGAACGTTAAGTTAACCTTTGATTTTCATGCTCGACCAGCTACATTCTTTGTTAACAAAGCAACCCAGTATCAATCAGACATTGAGCTTAAATTACACAATCAGATAGCTAATGGTAAGAGTATCCTCAATGTGATGACATTGGAAGTGGTTAAAGGGGATGTTGTTGAATTAATCATTAACGGTGTTGATGAATTATAAGCCCAAAAGGCACTACAGGTATTCTTTCTAGACTATCGAGATGCTTAGTGTAGAAGACATGGTGCAAAACATGCTGCAAGAAATAAGGATTTATGTTTGCAAAAGTCATTAAAATGAAGTAGGATATAAGGGAATAGACTAAAATGGGGTGTCTTGCTTTATAAGACAGCCCCTTATTTTAAAATAAAGGAGGCAAAACATGAAAGTTGTGGCTTTTAACGGAAGTCCTAGAAAGGAGGGCAATACCTATCATGCTCTAAAAATAGTAACGGATGTATTGGAAAAAGAAGGCATCCAAACGGAGATTATCCATGTAGGCAATAAAACCATTAGAGGATGTATAGCCTGTAATCAATGTATTAAGAATAGAGATGAACGATGTGCCATTGCTCATGATGACGTCAATGAATGGGTTCAGGTTATGAAAGAAGCAGATGGTATGATTTTAGGTTCACCTGTACATTTTGCAGCTATTGGCGGTACCATGAAGTCTTTTTTAGATCGTGCTTTTTATGTATCCAGTATGAACGGTAACTTATTTCGGCACAAGGTAGGGGCATCGGTAGTTGCTGTTCGACGCTCAGGTGGTTTACCAACCTTTAATCAATTAAACAATTATCTTAATTATTCAGAGATTACCATGCCTAATTCTAATTATTGGAATGTTATTCATGGTACAAAACCAGGGGAAGCATTACAGGATGATGAGGGTGTTCAAATCATGCGTGTATTGGGTAAAAACCTTGCATGGTCTTTGAAAAAAAATCGTCATACCGAAGAAACCCCAGAACCTGAGGCAGAAAATAAGCAGTATACAAATTTTATAAGGTAAACGATTCAATTGAAGGAAAGAACCTTTAACCATGGATGATATGGCGTGGTGCACGGTTCTTTTTTATTGTATAGTTATATGATGCATATACAAAGAATTAACTTATTAAAATAACTTTAAAAAGTGTGTTGAAAAAGTATGGGTGATGTGTTACACTGAACTTACAAGCTACCAGATCATGCTCATCCAAATGATGGGCATATGGTAAAATATAGGGAGGAATTAAGATGTTTGACATGAAGCATATTCAATATGAAGGAAAAGATTCAAAGAACCCATTAGCATTTAAGTATTATAACCCAACAGAAGTCATTGGTGATAAAACCATGGAAGAACATTTGAGATTCTCAATGGCTTACTGGCATACACTTACAGGTGAAGGAGCAGACCCCTTTGGTGTAGGCACCATGATTCGTCCATGGAATGCGTATACAGACCCTATGGATAAAGCAAAAGCACGTGTAGAAGCAACCTTTGAATTACTTGACAAGTTAAATATACCATTTTTCTGTTTCCATGATGCGGATATAGCTCCACAAGGTAAAAGTTTAAGAGAATTCCAAAGTAATTTGGACACTATAGCTGATAGCATTGGGGAATACATGAAGCAAACAGGCAAAAAACTATTATGGGGAACGGCTAATAATTTCTCGCATCCAAGATATGTGCATGGTGCAGCAACAGCTTGTAATGCAGATGTATTTGCTATGGCAGCAGCTCAAGTGAAAAAAGCCATGGAATTAACCCATAAACTTGGTGGAGAAAACTATGTGTTCTGGGGTGGAAGAGAAGGCTATGAAACCATTCTCAATACCAACATGAAATTGGAACAGGATAATTTAGCCAGATTCTTACATATGGCTGTGGACTATGCAAAAGAAATTGGATTTACAGGTCAATTCTTAATCGAACCAAAGCCAAAAGAGCCTACAAAGCATCAATATGATTTTGACACAGCTACAGTTATTGGCTTCCTTAAGACCTATGGTTTGGATGATTATTTTAAGATGAACATTGAAACAAATCATGCAACACTGGCAGGTCACACCTTAGAACATGAACTGCATCTTGCTAGAGTTCATGGCTTCCTTGGTAGTGTAGATGCCAACCAAGGTGACTTACTGTTAGGATGGGATACAGATCAGTTCCCAACGGATATCTATACAACCACTCTTGCTATGTATGAAATCTTGCAAAATGGAGGACTGCATAAAGGTGGTCTTAACTTTGATGCAAAATGCAGAAGAGGCTCTTTTGATGAAAAAGATATATTCTATGCCCATGTTGTCGGTATGGATGCTTTTGCAAGAGGACTTAGAAATGCACATAAAATGTTAGAAGATAAAGCGCTGATTAATCCTCTTAATGAGCGTTATGCAAGTTTTGAATCAGGTATAGGTAAGAAAATCGTGGATGGACAAGTGAACTTTAATGAACTATCCCAATATGCTCTAGAACTTGGAGAAATTAAAAATAATTCAGGTAGACAAGAGATGCTGGAAGGTATCATCAACACCTATCTGTAAATAGAATAGATAGAATGCCATTAAACGCTATACATGCCTAAGCATCATTAGGATGTTATGTAAGACAAGGTATATATTGGATCATCAAGACATGTGTTATAATAAGAAAAGAAATTATGATAGGTGTTAATGCGAAAGAATATGGAGAAATGAGTGAAGACATGTTTTTATTAAAAGATATCGATCGAGAAAGCATTAAGATGTCCAATAGCAAGAAGATACTGCAATGTCTCTATCAGGAAAACCAATTAACAAAGCAGGAGATATCAAAGGCATTGGGATTAAGCATCCCAACCGTTACCCATAATGTTAACACCCTTATAGATGAAGGCTACATAGCGCAAGCAGGTGTAGCCACATCTACAGGTGGAAGAAAACCAGCAGTGCTGCAGTTTTTACCCGATGCCAAGTACAGTATAGGCATTGATGTCACATCCCATGGGTATGATATGGTGTTAACTAATCTGAAATCAGAGATAAAAGCTACAAAACAAGTGGACTTTCATTATAAAAATATGAATGCCTTTATTACCCATGTTAGAGAAGAGATGCATGCTATGTTAAAAGAACATGCCATAGCCGTAGAACATGTGTTGGGTGTTGGTTTTTCACTAAGAGGAACTGTAAATAAAGAGCATCGTATTTTTGAAGTGGCACCGAATACAGATATAAAAAGTATTGATTTTAACCAGTATGAGGCTATTTTAGAAACGAAGATTTATATTGAAAATGAAGCCAATGCAGCAGCTATAGCAGAAAATGCACTGGGTATCGCTAAACAGATGCGTAACTTAGTGTATCTGTCCATTAATGAAGGGGTAGGTACAGGTATTGTCATTAGAGGTTACCTCTATCGAGGGAAAAACCATCGTGCTGGAGAATTTGGTCATATGATGGTAAACCCTCATGGTCCTTCATGTACTTGTGGCAATAAAGGGTGTCTTGAAACCTATGTGTCCACAAAAGCTTTGGAAAAGGCGTGTCATGATGCCTATGGTATAGCGATATCCGTGGATGAGCTTTTTCAGCGTTTTCAATTGAAAGAGCCAGAGGCTGTCAGGATTGTAGAACAACTCATTCAGTATCTTGCCATTGGTATTAAAAATATCGTGAATGGTCTTGATCCACATTACATCGTCATTGGTGGCAGCTTAAGTCTCTATGGAGACTACTTTATGAGTCAATTGAAGGAACAGGTCTACAACAACAATATATTCTATAAGCCTTCAGACCATAAGATCATGTTATCCAGTCTGAAAGAAAAATCATCTGTATTAGGTGCGGCATTATTACCCCTTCAAGAACTGCTATACGGTAGTGAGAAGGTTATCTAGGAGGAAAGCATATGTATTTATTAGGCATAGATATTGGTACATCAGGCACCAAAACAGTACTCTTTGATACAAAGGGTAAGCAAGTGGCCAGTGCCTTAGAAGAGTATGGTATGGCCCAACCAAAAGCTGGGTGGGCAGAGCAAAACCCTGAGGATTGGTGGCATGCTGTAGCAAACACCATCAAACAAGTGATCGATGCATCCGGCATTGAACCGGATCAGATAAAAGGCATTGGGTTGTCAGGACAAATGCATGGTCTTGTTCTGTTAGATGAACACAATCAAGTCATACGTCCATCCATCATATGGTGTGATCAGAGAACCCAGAAGCAATGTGATGACATGACAGCTATAGTAGGTCGTGATAAACTGATTGAGATTACAGGTAACCCTGCCATTACGGGTTTTACAGCGAGTAAAATTCTATGGGTTAAGGACAATGAACCCAAGAACTATGAGCGGGTCCATCATATTCTTTTACCAAAAGATTATATACGATTGAAGTTAACAGGTGTGTATGCCACAGAAGTATCCGATGCTAGTGGTATGCAGTTGTTAGATATTGAGAAGCGTGATTGGAGTGATGAACTTCTTGAGTTACTGGGTATTGACAGAAACCTATTAGCCAAGGTGTATGAATCCGTTGAAGTAACGGGTGGTGTAACAGCTGATGTGAGCCAGTTAACGGGGCTTGCTAAGGGAACACCTGTAGTTGGTGGTGCAGGGGACCAAGCCGCTGGAGCTATTGGTAATGGTATTATTGCTAAAGGACATGTCTCGGCAACCATTGGTACGTCAGGTGTTGTATTTGCCCATACAGACAAACCATTAAAAGATCCTAAGGGACGTATCCAGACTTTTTGTCATGCTTTACCAGGTGCTTGGCATGTGATGGGTGTCACTCAAGGTGCAGGTCTATCCTTAAGATGGTATCGGGATAATTTCTGTACCAATGAGCAGCATGTTGCAGAGGATATGGGCTGTGACCCTTATGAATTGATGACCAAAGAAGCAGCTCAAGCAGAAGTTGGCTCAAAAGGGTTAATGTATTTACCTTATCTGATGGGAGAAAGAACACCTCATCTAGACCCTTATGCTAAAGGCGTATTTTTTGGTATTGCACCATCTCATACGAAAAGAGATATGATTCGTGCCATCATGGAAGGTGTCACCTACAGCTTAAGAGACTGTCTAACCTTAATTCATGACTTAGGCATAGAAACAAACACGGTACGTGTATCAGGTGGCGGCAGTAAGAGTGCCCTATGGCGACAGATGCAAGCGGATATCTATGATCGTCCTGTAACAACTATCCATGCGTCTGAAGGACCAGCCTTAGGGGTTGCCATCTTAGCAGGTGTAGGCACTGGCGTCTTTTCCTCGGTGGAAGAAGCTTGTGAACAGTTAATTGACTATGGTGAAGGCATCCAGCCTAACACAGCCAATCATCAGCGATATATGCAGTTCTATACGTTATATGCAAAGCTGTATGCGCAATTAAAAGATACATTTAAGGCTCATCAAGCCTTATTATAGCATGATGCATCCATAAAAGAAGGGGCGTCTCATTAAGCAAGTTAGTCATAAACTTCTGCTAACACAATTGCTTGTATGAGATGCCCCTTCTTATGATGTTGAGACCATAGGCTATGTTTTATTGTTCGTTTGGGATTTCTACAAATTTAATGGAATATAAATCGGCTATGACATCTTCACCTGTGTTGATGTCTTTTAATACGATATGATCTACGCCCACTTGTTCAAGAATACCATCTTTATCAACAAAGGTATTGGTGCCAAGTAGGAAATTCACACGCATGAATTCACCGACTTTTGTTCTGAGATAGCCTTGTAAATACAAAGGACTTGTTATAACAGGTGGCAGTCTTGTGTCATTGTTGTCGTTATTGGTTTCTGTTGGTTTCACATAATTGTTTAGATTACCTTTGGACTGATTAACTGGTGATTGCCTACTATAACAGTACCCTTTTGACAGACCAGGATAATCTGCATTATTTCTATACATAAAAATAACTCCTCCATATTATTTTTTTATTTTATATGCACATGTTAAGTATCCTCATATAAGGGTGTAGGATCGTAAAAACAATGTTTTCTTATTCTTGAATTGATCACACCAGCTTTATTATAAGGAAAATAAATGGGACAATCTGGCTGGAATGGGTTCATATACCATAAAGAACTCCCAAGATTGTATACCTGATTACCAGCTAAAGCCCAGTCGGCTATGTCATAATGAATTTGTTCAGGTGGGCTGGCCCAGATTGTTTGGGGATTAGCTACACCACCTAAAACGGATCTGACACAATCAAATTGCCCAGGCTGGTAGATAACATTTCTTAAATCCCCTTGATTCACTCTTTGGTATTCTCCGTCAGCTGCATGTACTCTGTTCATGACGACTGTTGCAACAGCTTTCATACCTAATTCACCTTCGCCGCCAGCTTCACATTTTATTATTCTTGCGAGTAATTCTCGAGCTGAATAAGCCATCCTTTCATACCTTTATGTTTATGTTTAATTTATTATATTAATGGACTGGAAATTTTGACACATCAGACATGCCATTATGTGCGTTTTCTTATGCCCATATAAAATAACAATGTATTGAGATGAAAATGATGAACACATGTATCTTAATGGTGGGTAAGCGAATAATCCTTGTTGACAAAGGCAAAAAGAAGTGTTAACATTGTTACGTAACAATGTTAACACTTAAAAAGGAGGAATCATATGTTTGGTAATGTAAAAGAGCTCCCAAAACCAGTGGGTACATACACTGTTGGTATAACCCAAATGGTACTGACAGATAAAACGAGAAAACAGGTTTTCCCATTTGAAGATAAAGACGCATACAGGAACGTACCCATAACTGTTTTCTATCCATCAGATAGTTCGGAAGGTCTTATAGGGGCACCTTATGCTTTTCCAGAGGCATTAGAAGTCCTTCACAAAATGACACAAGGTTTTTGGTCGAAGCACATGGTGAAATTGAAGACACAGGTATATGAAAACATAGCCATTTCACAAAAAAAAGAATCGTATCCGATCATCTTTTTCAATCATGGCTATCCTGCCTATGAAATGCAAAATACTGTGTTATGTTCCGACTTAGCGAGTCTAGGCTATATTGTCATTTCTGTAGGACATCTATATGAATCATCTGCTATTCAATATAAGGATGGAAGGGTTGTTAAAGTTCACAAAGCTAATGTTAAACGTCTTAAAAAATCTACAAACATGACGTATAAAAGAAAGTTAATAAAGGTATTAAGAGATAAGAGAAAAAACTATTCCGATAAAAAGGCTATGGAACTGGCAGAATTTCTTTTTATAAAAGAGGGGGCAGAACTATCACATACTGTAAAAATATGGGCTGATGACACCCTGTTTATTGCAGATCAATTAGAGGCTATACATGATGGAAAGATACCATCGCTATTTAAGAACAAATTACAAATCGATAGAGGTTTTGGGATAACAGGACATTCACTTGGCGGTGCAGTATCAGCTCAAGTGTGCTATAGGGATAAAAGATTCATAGGTGGTATTAATATTGATGGTGGCAATTGGGGGGATTATCTGTATCAAGATATGAAGACGCCATTTATGGTTTTAGGTTCATTTGTTATGCGTAACATTGCAAGAACCACGTTTCGTTATAACTCCAAGGATGCCTACTTTATACTTCTTGATAAGACTTCCCATTGGGGATTCTGCGATGTATTATTTGGTTCAAGGCAAGCTGTTCTAAAAGGAATGGTTGGATTAAGAGAGAAGTATGACTTCAGAGATATTATAACCAAGTATCATGCTTATTTTTTTGAAAAATACTTGTTAGGTCATGATGATGTTCAACTGAATCCATTAAGATTTGAAGGCGTGGAGTATAAGGAGAAGATACAACCCGTTATGTGAAAATGATGATGCCATCAATGTTAAAAAGGGATTACCTTCATGTTAAGGGTAAGGGAACCAATAAAGCAGATATGAAAGTCAGCCTCTAATGGACGTGCAAATGGTAATATATCTGTCAGGTCCTTTGTCTCTTAAAAAAATTTTGTAAAATGATAGAATTAAGCATAATACAGAAATGGAGCAAATATAATGAAATGAAGACAACCTATCGTTGTCTATCTTTAGAGGAGGTATTATCCATTGAACAAGAAAGGTATACTTAGTTTCATGATTATTTGCTTTATGATGATTGGCTTAATGTTTCAAGTAACACCTATTGTACAGGCACAAGAAGAACCTGTGTCAGCGGTATATGGCGGAGGTAGTTTTGTTAATGGGGGACAATCCGTTGTGGATGATTTAAAAGCTTCAGGTTTCAATACCATTATGATCTGGGCCGTTCATGTGTGGGAAAACGGAGACCTTTATTTAAATGATCTTCTTGTTTGTAAAGACGGTGCCTATGTTGGAGAACAATCGTGGGTTGATAATTGGCAGTCTTTGAAACAAGGTGACACATCCATTAATCGGATAGAAATCAGTGTAGGTGCATGGGGAAGCGGCGCTTTTGATAATATTAAAAAACACATTGACACCTATGGTACAGGGTCGGATACGGTTCTATATAAAAACTTTCAAGCATTAATTAATGCAACTGGTGCTGATGCAGTTAACTATGATGACGAAAAAACATATGATGTTGCATCGTCTGTAGCCTTTGGACAGATGTGTGTTCAAATGGGAGCAAAAGTCACTCTATGCCCTTATACCAATACATCTTATTGGCAGTCCGTTAAAAATCAATTGGGCAGTAACGTGGATAGAGTGTACTTACAATGTTACGCAGGTGGCGCTGGAAATAATCCAGGCACATGGCAGAACTTACTCGGTATGAAAGTGATACCTGGTCTATGGTGTTTACATAGTGGCGGGGGACTTACTGCAAGTGCCGTACAGAGTCAGATGACAACTTGGAAGAATGATTATGACATAGCAGGCGGCTTTATGTGGCTGTATGATGACATTCAAAAGTTATCAAGTCCTAATTTAACCGCTGACTATGCATCGGCCATTAACGTAGGTTGTGGTGGTAGCCAACCACCAAATACGTATCCAACCATAGGAGGCCGTTCTTACTATGAGTGGATTTCAAGTGTAGAAATAGGTACCCTTAATCATGTATCCGGTGATAACGGGGGTTATGGGGATTTTACAAGCCAAGTTTTGAATGCAACAAAAGGCAATACGTACAATGTATCACTGATGCCAGGGTTTAAAAGTGGCACATACACAGAGTATTGGAAGATATGGATTGATTTTAACCAAGATAATGATTTTACAGATGCTGGCGAAGAGGTATTCAGTGGGTCAGGTAAATCTACTGTGTCTGGTTCCATTACCATACCCACATCAGCCAATACAGGCTCAACCCGTATGCGGGTTGTCATGAAGTATAATGGTCAGCCAACTTCTTCTGGTAATATAGGTGATGGTGAAGCAGAGGATTATACCATTACCATTCAATAGTTTTCAGATAGTCACGTGAATGAACAATTATTCATGTGGCTATTTTTTCGGTTTTTATAGAATACCTTTAGTAGATATTAAAATTTAATCATAATTTAAGGTTCTCATTATTTATTTTTAATCCATGGCATGCATAATGGAATCAGAAATAATTAGGGGAGAATAAATCATGCACAACAATAATGAAAGAGCAATGGCATATGAACGTAGAAGAATAGAAAGAAGGCAGATAGTACAGGAGAGAAGACGCTGGAAAGATACCAGACAGCGTCGAAAACGAAGGTCCATGCTATGTTTCCTATCCGTAGCATGTCTCTTCCTTTGTGTGTATCTTTATAGAGAACCTATTTTAGCACAAATTAAACAATTTGTTCCAAACATGGGTGCTGGTTCACCACCTCCAATAGCCTTGGAAAGTGAAACAGAAACATCAGATTTAGATGAACGGTTAAGCAATAACCCAGCTATAGAACGTTTTATGGAGCAGAAAGAGAAATACCCAAAAGAAGTCCTTGACCTTGTTATGCGGAATCCAGAAACCATTGGATTTGCCTTAGATTATTTGGAACAGTATCCTGCTAACAATACAGGCGAAACCATTGATGTATCTGAAGACTATATAGAAAATGAATTCCCCTTATTTTTACAGTGGGACAAGCGTTGGGGGTATTACAAGTATAGTGGTCGTGCCATGGGTTTTACGGGTTGTGGACCAACAGCTCTATCCATGGTGATTGTTGGTCTTACAGGGGACACAAGTAAACATCCAAAAGCCATAGCAGATTTTGCATCCCATGAAGGCTATGCAGTAGAAGGTTTTGGAAGCAGCTGGAGTTTGATGGCAGAGGGTGCGAAAGTATTTGGATTAAAAGTAGAAAAATTAAATCTATCAGAGAAAGTTATTCAAAATACATTAAAGGCCGGAAAACCAATTATTGCTGTAATGGGTCCTGGTGTTTTTACGGAAAAAGGTCACTTTATTGTACTCACACATATGACAGATGAAGGCAAAATAATGGTAAATGATCCCAATAGTACAAAAAATAGTCAGCAGGTATGGGATATGGACGTGTTTATGAAACAAACAAAAAACTTATGGGCATATGAGGCGGCATAGCATGGGTTGTCGCTTATATGCTTTTTTATTGACTAGGAAAGTCCATTTAACAAATGAAATAGAAGCGTTCACTTAATTTCTTAACAAAACAACTTGTAAGGATTAGTAAAAATACTAGAAATGTAAAATACTATACAGTAGGATAGGAAACATGTTCAATGTTCCATGATCATATATATAGTATAGATAAAGCATTCGGTCCTTATAACGCAATGATTCAATCATTGTGTAACTGGTGACTTATAAAACATGACAGAATAACAAGGAGTGTATAACATGAAAAAAGGAACCATCATATTATTGATTATTGTTGGTATTTTGATTATAGGTATATTTGGTGGGATAAGTACTTACAATAATCTTATTCAGTTAAATGAATCTGTAGATGCACAATGGGCACAAGTTGAAAACCAGCTAAAAAGAAGAACGGATCTTATTCCTAATCTTGTGAATACGGTTAAAGGTTTTGCAGAGCAGGAAAGAGAAGTATTGCTTGGTGTAACAGAAGCAAGAGCTGGTGTGACCAATGCTAGAACACCTAGCGAATATGCAGAAGCAGATGCACAGTTAACGGCTGCACTTAAGCAATTGAATGTGGTTGTTGAAAGCTATCCTAATTTAAAATCCAATCAGAATTTTCTTGACCTGCAAACCCAGTTGGAGGGAACGGAGAACCGTATTGCTGTAGCAAGAAGAGATTATAATGAATCTGTTAGAACGTTTAATAGTCGCGCGAAGCGATTTCCTACAGTGATATTTGCGAATCTATTAGGTATGGGGCAAAGAGAATATTTTGAAGTCAGTGAAGCCGATCAAGAGACACCCAACGTCGAATTCTAGGATGATTTTATGACAATAAAAAAAATATGTTTACTGATGTTGTTTATCATAAGCCTGATCATGCCATGTGGGATGGTTCAGGCAACGGATGTTGAATTACCACAACCCAGTGTTGCGTTCTATGTCTATGATGAAGCAAATATTATCCAAGAGGATACGGAAAGATACATCGTAGAAGTTAACGAAAATCTGTATCGACAAACAGGAGCACAGGTAGTAGTCGCCACGGTTAATTCGTTACAGGATAGAACGTTAGAAGAATATGCCAACTTACTTTTTAGAGCATGGCAAATTGGCAGTCAAGATAAAAATAACGGTTTATTATTATTGGTGGCACCCAATGAAAGAGTTGTTAGGATAGAAGTCGGTTATGGATTAGAAGGTGCTATTCCAGATATCACAGCAAGTAACATACAATCCGATGAAATCCTGCCTAGATTTAAAGAAGGTAATTATAACGAAGGTATCCTTGCGGGTTTTAATACTATCATGGAAAAAATAGCTGTAGAGTATGAACTGGATCAAGAGTCACTAGATATTGAAAAACAGCCTCGAACCAATAATGAGTCTTTTCTCGTTAGATTTTTTGACGGTGCAGGTAAATTTATTCTTATTTTATTATTTATTCTCGATTTAACCATCAATCGAGGTCGTGTATCCCGTTTTCTATTGCTGATGATTTTTATTAATCGTGGTGGTAGAGGCGGCAGAGGCGGTGGAGGCTTTGGCGGTGGTTCCGGCGGGGGTAATTTTGGAGGCGGTGGTTCTTCTGGTGGAGGCGGTTCCAGTGGAAGCTGGTAGGACCTTAAGCAATAAGGATAAAATAGGACATAAGGTGGCATGTTGATGCAGTTAGTGATACAATATAATAGAAGTAACATAAAGGCTACAAGATAAAAACACGATTCGGTTGGTAGTCCGAATGCAGACCATGTCTGTCAGTAACCTGCCCTCCTGGGGTTGTCCTTTCTTGAATCATTAGCTGTCACAGGAGGAAGTAAGATGATTCAATTAACGGTTTACTTTGACAATCCTTTTTGGGTTGGTGTCTTTGAACGAACAGATGAAGATACTATACAGGTATGTAAGGTGGTTTTTGGGGCAGAACCAAAGGATTATGACATCTATGCTATGATTAACAGAGACTATCATCTGTTAACGTTTAGTTTACCTATGCAGGTGGAGATGAAGAAGAAGTTAAAACTTAATCCAAAACGTCTTCAAAGACAAGTAAAAAAAGCCATGCATACCCAAGGTATTGGTACAAAAGCACAACAAGCCATAAAGCGCCAACAGGAGACTAAAAAAAGAGAGAAAAGAAGCCTTACAAAAGCAGAAAAAGAACATCGTAAGCGCCAGGTTTATGAACAGAAGCAATTGAAAAAGAAAGAAAAAAGAAAAGGACATTAAAGACAGTTGAGCTTCCTTAGACAGTAGATGGGTTACTATCATAATCCTCTACAGTTAGGGAAGTTTTTTATTGTTTTGTTAAGTATATCTTGTTTCTAATGGATGATGGGGCACTGCCACAAGGTATGAAAACAAATAAAAACATATTACTTTGAAATCTGTAATACAAATGAAATATTTGTGTAAAGTATTTAACATTTTGTTGATGTATAATCATTATATAAGGAGGTTGATGCACACGATGGCACAAGTATTGGAAATTATTAACAAAATCGTTCCCCATCTGTTTTCCAAAAGAGAAACTCAGTCGGAGCATAAAGATAAGCGTCTCACAATCGAAGAAGCTATAAAACGCTATGAAGAGTTATCTTCATTATAAACAGCGATTTATAGCTTTTTTATTTTGTCTTATTCTCTGTTAGCTGTTCTTACACTAGTCCTTGAAATGGTGAATGTGATTACTTCTTTTCAACGATTGGAATCCAGACCTGACAACGGTAGTCATCACTTGTTGCATCACCTGGAAGATAAACTTCTAATTCAGGTGTGCTGGCATGCTCATATTTGGTTGCAGGGAACCACTCCGAGTAGATACGTTTCCATACTTTTTGTATAGCATGAGGCATAGGTCCAACACTTTCAAATATCGCCCAAGTGCTTTTGGGTATCTCTAGGACTTCAGTGCCTTCAACATCGTTAATATGTGTCCCTTCAATGCCGACCATGTATTTAAATTCTTTTATCTCAGCGTCATAGTTGTAGCATACAGCGTACTTGGTGTCCGATTGTGCCTCCATTTTTTTCGTAATACCTTTTTTACATATCTCTTGCCAAAACGCTGGAACAATTTGATAATTTTGCTCGTGTTCGGTTGTGACATTACGTGTTAAGCCTACCAGTTGAAAAGCATCTTTTTCAATAATCTTATAATCCATACGTGTTTCTCCTTTAATCGTTATTTGAAAAGAGAGTGGTGGAATTGCTTTCAATGACAAGCTATGTTTCCTAGCCTGTGAAGGTGCCATACCATGGAGCTTTTTGAAGGCTTTACAGAAAGCTTCAGGCGTCTCATAACCGTACTTATAAGCAATGTCAATAATTTTATGATGGGTAGATATGAGATCTTTTGCAGCAAGTGACAGCCGTCGTTGTCGAATGTATTCACCTAGCGATATACCTGTTAACATGGTGAATGTTCTTAGAAAATGATGTTTAGAACAAAGGGCTATAGCTGCAATGTCCTCAGATTTTAAGTCATCTTCGATATGGTCTTCAATGTAGCTTAGAGCATGATTCATAGCTTTGAACCAATTCATTGGCTCACCTTCCTTTCATAATAACAGTATAGGCAGTATATAGATTTATTTCCTGTTCTTAATTGCTCACTTAGGACAGATTTGCCAAGTAGATAGAACGTGTATCTATTCTATCATATTTATGTGGAAGAATTAAGAATTTCTTAAGAAGTTTATGAAGGAATTCGTTACATTTTATTGGTAAGCTTATGTAAGTATCATGTATGAAATGCTTATTATATAGAGCTTATGATATCCTATTATGTCAACATTGGGCATAGAAGATTCTACTTTGTTATGATATAATAGTGAAGATTTATGATAAGGAAAATAATGATGTTGATTCAGGGGAGAGTTAAATGATGAATATAATTGTATGCGATGATGATAGAGAAATTGTTGAAGCCATAGAAATATACCTAGAAAATGAAGGCTACAACATCTTCAAAGCTTATAATGGTATAGAGGTTCTTCGGATCATAAAAGAAAAAGAAATACATCTTGTTATTATGGATATTATGATGCCCGAAATGGATGGAATAAGGGCTACAAAGAGGATTCGAGAAGTACTTAATATACCTGTTATTATGTTGTCTGCTAAAGTGGAAGATACAGATAAAATCATGGGGCTTAATATGGGGGCAGATGATTACATCACCAAGCCTTTTAACCCATTAGAACTAATTGCAAGGGTTAAATCACAATTAAGACGCTTTACAACTCTTGGTGGTATTGAAACCAAAAAGGATGTCTTTACAACTGGTGGATTATTGGTGGATGATGGCTGCAAGCAAATCACTGTTGATGGTGAAGACATTCAGTTGACGCCCCTGCAATACAAAATTTTGAAGCTGTTAACAGAGAATGCTGGTCGTGTTTTTTCCATTGAACAAATCTACGAGCAAGTATGGGAAGAGAAAGCCATTAATCCTGAAAATACAGTAGCTGTTCATATAAGAAAGATTAGAGAACAGATTGAAATTAACCCAAAAGAACCAAAATACCTGAAGGTGGTGTGGGGCATTGGCTATAAAGTTGAAAAAATATAAAGACTTTCTATTCTTGGCATCCAAGGTCTTTGCGTTTGTCCTAGCAGTTGGTTGTGCCGCCTCATCCATTACCATATGTGTGGATTTATTCATAACCTATGATAACCGTATACGCAGCAGCTTGTTTAGTGAGAATTATTTTACGACACCAGCATTTGAAAACGACATGATAGGTCTTCAGGATATTTTGGGTAAATACTTCTTTCCTAAATATTATCATCATGATAATCCGAATAAAGGATTTAAGGCTTTACATCAATCATCTAAATTAGCCATGGAATCTTATCCTGAATTATACATGGATTTAAATACAGACTTAAATAATGAATTAAACAGTAAAGGGTATGGTGGTATTGATTATTGTTACTACGATATCTTATCAAGAGGACCGTTGGATAAAGAAGCATATAGAAAATATCCAGCTTATGTGTTAATGGATGGGACGGGTATTGAAGCGTACCCTATAGCTTTAGCGAAGCACCTTACCCCTCTAAACTGGATAAAGAGTGAAGCAAAATACGGCTATCATTTGTATCTGGGATTTAAAGACGAATATATCCAATCCCGTACAGAAGACTCCGAAAAGGTACGACAAGCTGTATATGTGCGTTTAGGATATACAGTTGGATTAATGCTTTTGGGTGTTTTAGCAGTCCTCTATCTTATGAAATACTGTGGCAAAAGAACCTTTGATGACCAGGAACGATCACTATTTGGTATGGACAAACTCTATAATGATATAAATATTATCATTATGTTTGTTGCTATGTATATGTGGGTTAGAATTACTTTTGCATTGTTCAAAATGAAGGTTAAGATGCCCATTGAAGTTTTCCTAGAATCCATGATAATAAGTGCTGTGTTACTGACTTTATTTTTAGGATTATGCCGTCATAAGAAACATAAAACTTTGTTTAAACATACAGCCATTTATCGGATCTTCAAATGGTGTCAACATATTATTCAAAACAGTTATCATCAAGGCAACGTAGGGAAGAAAGTAACCATGATGGTAGTAGGGTACTCTCTTCTACTTATTGTGACCCTGCCCATTTTTCCAATAACCATTTTTATAGGTTTACGTATCATTGGTAATAGAGTAAAAGACTATAATCATATACGACAAGAAATTGAAGCCCTGAAAGAAGGGGCTGCAACGGGGCAAATTGATATCAAAACCCGGGGGGAAATGAAAAATCTAGCGGATGATGTGAACAGCATTCGTCAAGGGTTCAATCTTGCTATGGAAAATGAAATGAAAAGTGAACGGATGAAAACAGAACTCATTACCAACGTATCCCATGATCTTAGGACGCCTTTAACGTCTATTATTACATTCACAGATTTGTTAAAACATGATAAAGATGAAGAGAACAAAGAAAAACATATTATTACCATTGAGAAAAAAGCCCATCAGCTAAAAAAATTGACAGATGACTTATTTGAAGCAGCAAAAGCTTCCAGCGGAAATATGACGGTTAACCGGACGAATATTAACATGTTGGCACTTATCAATCAAGCCATGGGGGAATTACATGAGCGCATTGAGGAGAAAAACCTTATCATGGTTCTAGAACATATGGAGCCCATAGAGGTGATGGGGGATGGACGTTTGCTATGGCGCGTTGTGGAGAACCTTTTCTCCAATATCATGAAATATGCCCTTAATCAGTCAAGGGTGTATATTGATATTACCCATCATGAACAGTGGGTCGCCATATGCTTTAAAAACATATCAGCTTATCGTCTTAATGTGCCGGCAGAAGAATTGATGGAACGTTTTAAAAGAGGGGATGCTTCAAGGAGCACAGAAGGAACGGGACTTGGTTTATCCATTGTTAAGAGCCTTATGGAAGTTCAAGGAGGAAGCTTTCATATTCATATTGATGGGGATCTATTCAAAGCAACCATTCAATTGCCAACACACCATGACATAAATCCTTAATAAAGATTTAATAATCGTTAATTTGAATAGGCTATGGAGCTGTGCTAGTATTTAGAAAAGGACTTTTATAAGTCTAGATTTAAATAGAGCAGAGGGTTAACAATGAGGCGTTATTAATGAGGGTGATTATATGTCAAGAAAGTTATTTTGTCAACTATGTCCACTAACTTATAAACTATCCGTATTAAAGGGAAGAGGGTTAAGGCGATTACAGTGGTTTATGTCCAGAAAGAAGTATGTGGATACATTCATGGAAGAACCACTACCAGAACGAATATATCAGCACAAATCATTGATAAGACGAAAACTGGGTCAGGTGGATATGGTTTTGCAAGATAATAAAGCCATTAATTTAAAGCTGGCAGCACCTTGTGTGAATGGGGTGATCCTGAAACCGGGACAGCAGTTTTCTTTTTGGAAGTTAGTGGGTAATTGTACCGAATCAAAAGGTTACCAGGAGGGATTAATTATAAAAGGAGGTGAAATGCATCAAGGTATTGGAGGTGGTATGTGCCAATTTACTAATCTGATTCACTGGATGGCACTTCACAGTCCACTAACCATTGTGGAACACCACCATCACCATCATATGGATATGTTTCCAGATTTTGGAAGACAAGTTCCCTTTGGTACAGGTACATCCATTATGTATAATTATCTGGATTACCAATTATTAAATGAAACGGAACACACGTTTCAATTATTATGCCATACCACCGATGATTATTTGTGTGGTGAATTAAGATGTGATGAACCATTAGCATACAGTTATCATATCGTTGAAGAAAATAGCTACTTTGAACAAATAGGTGACGATTATTATCGACATAACGAAATCTATCAAAATAAGATTAATAAAAATACAGGTAGTCTAGTTAGTCATCTATTACTGACTAAAAATCATGCCAAAGTTTTATACGATGTTTCTTACATTGAGCCTAATCGGATAAAGAGCATGAAGGAAACCAGCTAAGGATTGGATAAAATAGACGGATGATCTGTTCATGAATAGGATAATAGTAACCATGGAATGATTCTCTTCTTGGATACGTTTATGATATGAAGCAGTTCATAAAATATAGATTACTTTCTCAACTTGTATCGCACTAGCTTACATGGTATACTATAAAAAATAATAAAAGGAGATGGTATAGATGGCCCGAGGCAGACCTTAATACCTACTTTATTACCCAGGAAATGGTCCACCTTTATTTGTCTTAAAACATAAGAGATAAACATAAGGAGGACACATATGAACAACAACCATAATATTATAAAAATATATTTGTATACCCTTTTTCATAGCTTTATTTTGGCTTACGTTATCGAAAGGCTTTTTTGGGCAAGTCGTGGTATAAGCATTGAACAAGTGGTATGGATTGAGATTATTTATTCCGTAGTGGTGATGGTGTTTGAGCTACCAACAGGCATGCTGGCTGACCGTTTTTCTAGGACAACATTTATTAGGATTGATGCGTTACTAGCCATTGTGGAATTTGTGATCATTATCTTTGCCACCAATTTTTGGCATTTTGCATTGGCCATTGTTTTATCAGCCATTGGTCATGCCTTTCAAAGTGGTGCCCATCACGCATTTATATACGATACACTACGAGCAAGCGATAAAATAAGTCATTTTGAAAAAGTTCTTGGCAGGGTGAGAGCCATTGAATACCTAGGGGTCATGATAAGTGGCTTATTAGGTGCATTGGTGGCAGCTAAGTTTCAGTATGTTACCACGTATTGGATTTCATTAGGTAGTGTGATTGTAGCATTTATTATCACCTTGACATTAAAAGAAGTGCCAAAAAGTCAAGAACAAGCCGCACAGCCTACTTGGTCTAAAAAAGATTGGTCTCAGGTATGGACATTTATGCTAAGCAAGAAGCATATACGTTACATCACATTGATTGGTATCATGAGTGGTGGTGTTATTGTATATCTTGATGAGTTTTGGCAGCTTTATATGCAAGCCATTGATATACCTGTTATTTATTTTGGCATCATCAACGTCTTTGGATTTGGTGCAGTGGTAATCGGTAGTATACGAGCAACATCACTAAAAGAAAAGTTTGGTTTTCATTCAATGATACGATTTGCAATGACCATGATTACCATAGGATTTCTATGGCTAGCCTTATATCATCATTGGTTCAGTATTTTTGCAGTGATGCTTATCTATTTTGCATCCGCTGTCATAGAACCTCTTATTTATGGTTATTTACATGACCATGCCATTGAACAATACCGAGCAACCATTGAATCAGCCTACTCTTTACTGAGTCGATTGGCAGTAGCCCTTATCGGATTACCTTTTGGTTACTTGGCTACCCACTATACTATTTTTAGTGGATTTATGTACTTGGCAGTGGTATTAACCCTTTTAAAAATGCTTACAGTTGTATTAGGAAGAAAACTAACAACCCAAGTGTAAATTTAATAGAATGAACATAAACGTGTTAATGAACGCTTTCATTAACACGTTTTTTATGACAAGGGGACGTTTCGTTTGTCATCCTTATGACAAGGGGACGTTTCGTTTGTCATCCTTATGCCACAAAAATCTGACAAGGGGACGTTTCGCGTGTCATGCCTTCGCACAAAACATGACAAACGAAACGTCCCCTTGTCAGATTTTTTCTAAAGTAAATTAACCCAAATGTGTTTTATCATGCTATAATATAATGGGGTTATGGGAAGATTATAACAGACTTTATATAATACACAGTAATCGTTAAAGAAGTTTTATCTTAGGATCAAAAGACTCTATAATGCTCTAATTATATCATTTAAAAGATATCCACCAGAAATAGTATGTTAATTTACGTAACATAACAAAGTGTTGACAACAGTCACTGTGTGAACGTTAGCAATTCCAGAAACGTTATGCAAAATGGTTATTTTTTGTTTAGATGATGTTTGCAAAAGTAATATTAATAGTTTCAGATTAGGAAGGAGTATACAAATGAAAAATGTGAAAGATTTTTGGGATAAAATAGCCAAAAATTATGACAAACAAGCTGATTATAAATACGGTGAAACATATAGTAAAACAATTGAACTTACAAAAAAATACTTATCAAATACAGATATTGTTTTTGATTATGGATGTGGAACAGGTATAACCACAGTTGAGTTATCCAATTGTGTAGATAAAATACATGCGATTGATATATCGGAAAATATGATTGGCGTTGCTAATAACAAAACTTGGGAAAAAAATATACCAAATATTCAGTTTGAAGTTACAAGTATTTTCAATAAAAAAATAGAAAAAAATTATTATGATGTTGTATTGGCTTTTAATATTTTGCACTTTATTAAAGATATTGATAAAGTGATTCAACGTATTAATGCATTACTTAAACCCAATGGAATATTTATTTCAGCAACCGATTGTCTTGGAGAAAAAAAGACGTCTATGATAATAATTCAATCTTTATTAAGTAGAATAGGATTACTACCATATATGAAAAAGTATAAGATATCTGAATTAGAAGAAAAAGTTCAAAAAGGAAATTTCTCTATTATAGAAACTAATAATTTATATAGCTCTCCACCAAATTATTACATAGTAGCCAGAAAAAATGGTTAAATGTTTACTTCTCATAATCAAAGAGTTGATAATATACTTAGAAATGCTTATAATGCTATACCCAAGGAAATCTTTAATAGGTTTCCTTTTTTAATGTAAAAAATAGTTACAACGGTCATTATTATGAACTATGTGGAAGGAAAATTAATATAAGAATACACTTTCAAACATACGAGTCAGGTGGTCTCAAAATGTACAGTGAGAAAGAAGACTTATATCTGGAGAAGGGACGGTAACAACCCATCGTTTCAAAGAATGAATCTGACAAGGGGACGTTTCCTTTGTCATACTCATCTCTCAACAGGCACAAAACATGACAAACGAAACGTCCCCTTGTCAGATTGATGGCCCAAAAACCAGATTTAATGGGTTGCAAGAATAACATACCGATGGTATAATTATACCATTGGTATGTTATGTGAATATGAAAGGAGTTGATACCATGAAGCATGATTTTCCTATAGGTTATCATGATTTCCATACGGATAAACTGTTGAATTTTCAATTAAACAGGTGGTTTTCAACAGGTTTGTTAGGATATGATGCTATTAAAAAAGTTGGACAAGAGATTACAGATTTTAAGGATTCAAAAAGGGTTTTCAAAGTATTAGGAGAGGAAGCCAATCAGGGAGGACAATGGCTGACAGGTGCTACGTATCTTCGGGCTGCTGAATTCTTCTCATTAGGGAATGATCCAGACAAAAGTGAGCTCTATACTGTATGTATCAATGCTTATCAAAAAGCTTATGCCGATGAACCCATTCATTATGAAAAGGTTCCCTATGGTGAAGGCTATTTGCCTGTTATGCGGATGATGACACTACAGCCCAGCAAAGGGTGGGTTGTATTACATGGGGGATATGATTCTTTCATACAAGAGCTTTATCCATTTTCCAAGACTTTTTTGGATGCAGGGTACAATGTGATCATGTTTGAAGGTCCGGGACAAGGTGGTGCCCTTAATACCTACGGTATGGTCTTGACTCACCAGTGGGAAAAACCTGTTTCGGCAGTACTTGATTACTATCGTTTAGACCGTGTCATCTTAATTGGCATATCCTTAGGTGGCTACTTGGCTGCTCGTGCTGCGGCTTATGAAAAAAGAATTGGTCAAGTGGTGTTGTATGATATTGTTTATGATTTTTACCAAGCTTTTTTGAGTAAGTTTCCTAGACACTTTCAGGAAAGTTTAGTTAACGCCATGGGGTCTGAAGAAAGTCCTTTTTGGAAAGAAGCAGAAGCTCAGCTATCGGGTAATCTTTTTTTACATTGGTTAATCCTTCAAGGCTATCATGTGTTTGGTGTCCATTCCATATGGCAGTACCTGAGCACCATGCAACTGTATCATACACGAGACCTATCCAAACATATCAAGCAGGATGTTCTACTGTTGGCAGGAGAAGAGGATATCTATACCCCATTTTTTGATGAACAAAAGGCTGCGTTAACACATGCAAAATCGGTTACAGGTAGAATATTTACTAAAAGTGAATCAGCTTCCCATCATTGTCAAGTAGGCAATATTGGTCTTGCTTTAGATTACATCATGGCATGGATTGAATCAAAAAGGTAACGAAAAGAAGTATCTGCATACGAAAAGATTGGCAGATACTTCTTTTTGGTTTTAATAAGATCGTTTCTGAATTAGCATATGAAATAGAAGCGTTCACATTTTGTTAATGATAGCTCTCTTAACGGAAAGCCCATATATGAAACGAAGCGTAGTCTCTTTAATTTAAATCTTCAAAAGTAACATATAGCGTTTTTTAGTCAATATCATGAAGTAGCTTCTTGAGAAGGTGATGGTGTATAATATTTTCTTGCATATAAACTGGGTGTATAGCCGGTAAATTTTTTAAAAACAGTGGAAAAATAGTTGGTGGAATCAAAGCCTACCATCAAGGCTATATCAGTAATGGTATACGTTGTACGCTTAATCAGTTGAGTAGCTTGCTCAATCCGGTATTGATTCAGGTATTGTTTTAGAGGCATCTTATATTCCTGTTTAAACTGAGTGGAAAGATAAGTTTCATTCATGGGTATACTGGCGGCTATGTCTGATAAAAGGATGTTATTCATGTAATGGGTATGTATGTATTCCAGAGCTAATAGGATATTGGGAGAGAGATTCATGGTTTGGTGATCACGAATGGTCTCGTAGAAACGCTCTAGGATACTTTCGCCAAAAGAGAGTAGATGGCTGTATTTATTGTATTGTTCAAGTTCAAGTATATTTTGATTAGCTATTTGTTGAAGGGCCGTACCCATGGCTTTAAAGTGGTTGGATAAATGATATTGCACCATAATGATAAGGCTCACAAACTGATATTTCAACAGTTTAAAGGGACACTGGTTCGAGCATGGAAGCTTAAAAAATGTCTGTAATGTTTTATAAGTATTCAGTGCTTTTTTTATATCTTTGCTAATAAGGTGCTTACTGATTTGCTCAATAACAGGTAAGTTAATGAAGCCATCTGTATACTGAAAACAAGCCATGGAAAGGCTTTTTGCCCATTTTGTATCGTGCATGGCAGTCGTTGGCTGAAAATGCTGTTGACCAATGTAGATGCTGTGGGACATGAGATGGTAAAACAATTGTCCTAGATAATTAAGACGATCCCGATGTATATGCATCAATGATTGTATGGTCTGAAAGGACAAGTGGCCTAGGTTATGAAAAGTGGTTCGATGAAAAAAATCTTTTTTATCAATGGTTGTCATTTGCTCAATAAAAAACGGTTCTAAGAGAAAATAAGTTTTAAGTTCATCTTCTACGAATACTGGAGCAGCTATGGTATAGAGAGCATCTGTGAGCTCAATAAGGAGAGAGTCTAAACGGGATAAAGGACAGTTAAAATGATGCAGGATTTTGTGACGTGACACATTGTTAAGCCATGGTGTCAGGTTCTTAAGGTCCGAACGTACGACCATATCCAGAGGTTGACCTATAGCATCATAAGCATAAGTTGAAAAGCCAGTTGTATAGTAATAGCTTTTTAGCAAGTGATTCAGGTGAGGGGAAATGATTTGGTTGTCTGATGATAAAAAAATACACATATGAACCTCCATTTAATGATAATGATAATTAATATCATAACACAAATACCTTAAAAGAACAAAAGAAATTAGATAAAATCCAAATATTTTACAAGCACATGATAATGATAATTGTTATCATTTAATCCGTAAGGAGGGATTTCATGAACATACTATTTGTTTATTCATCGTTAAGCGGCAATACAAAAAAGTTGGCGTATGCATTGAAGGAACTGTGTCAACGACCTTCGCGCATTGTGTCCATTGAAGCATATCAAGATACAGAAGCCGATGTGTATGTATTATGCTCTTGGATAGATCGAGCAAAACCGGATGAAAAGTCATTGGCATATGTTAATAAGTTTCAGCATAAAAAGGTATATCTTCTTGCAACACTTGGTGCAAATCCAAATTCAGAACATGGCGATACATGTCGCCAGCACATGAAGGACATCTATAATAAAAGTGACATTTTGGGTATTGATTTGGTTCAGGGAGGTGTCAGCTATAAGGTGATTCATATGTTTAAACAATTACCATCTGATCATCCCCACGCCATCAATGAAGAGAAGTTACAATACTATGCATCCATAAAAGATAGACCTAATGAAAGTGATATCCATACGGCATACAACAAACTAAAAAACAAGTTAGAGACGGTGACATCATGAGGAAAATAGCAATTTATGGAAAAGGTGGTATTGGTAAATCAACCACCGTATCCAATCTATCAAGAGCCCTTGCGGCAAAAGGTAAGACAGTTATGCAGATTGGTTGTGACCCCAAAGCCGATTCCACCAAGAATCTTGTAGGTGGACAGCCGATTCCGACCATTCTAAAAACCTTAAAAGAAAAAAAGAAGAATGTCCAATTAGAAGATATTATTGTTGAGGGTGATGGCGGTGTACTATGCTTGGAAGCAGGTGGACCAACGCCAGGTATTGGCTGCGCTGGTCGAGGTATTATATCCGCATTTGAGACCCTAGAGACATTGCATGCTTATGACACCTATCAACCCGATATTGTCATCTATGATGTATTAGGTGATGTGGTTTGTGGTGGTTTTGCCATGCCCCTTCGTAATGGGTATTCCGATGAAGTCTATATTGTAACCAGTGGCGAGATGATGAGTATGTATGCAGCCAGTAATATTGCTGGGGCTGTCCGACAATTCGCCAACAGAGATTATGCTTCTTTAGGAGGCTTGATACTCAACGCTAAGAACATTGAGAATGAGGAACATTTGGTACATAAGTTAAGTCAAGAAATAGGTACAGGTGTAATTCAACATATACCAAGAAATCCAGTCGTGCAGAAGGCTGAGCATCAAGGGAAAACGGTAGTAGAAGCTTATCCAGAAGATGAGATGACATATGTATACATGACATTAGCAGATAAAATTCTAAAGGAGGATTAAACCCATGAAGTTAAAAGGTTTATTAAGTGTACTATGCATCATGATACTCATAACAACAGGTTGTTCTGTAAAAAATAAAGAAGACGTCTCAGGGGATCATACACCATCTTCTAAGGTTAATGAAAATGCAGAGGATACGAAAGAAGCCATGGACCGTACAGAAAATGACAAACCTGAAAAGCCTTCCGAAACAGAAGATGATCAACCAGATGAAGAAAACAAACATCCAGAAGGCCGGGCAAAAGAAGAGGATGATCATTCAGGTGCATCTAAGAAAATGCCAGAAGCATTGACATTTGATACAATTCCTGAAAGAACAGCTGTTGGTACAGTGGGTTTAACCGAGCTATTTGACGCCCTTAATATTGACTTAGTAGGTGTACCATCTTCAAGGTCCTATTCTGTGCCTAAGCGTTATGCAGATTTACCAACCATTGGTATGAGCATGCAGCCAGATATGGAGATTCTTAAAAGCCTTGATGTAGATATGTTTATAACGGATGCAAGCTTGCAAAGTGGTTTGGAAAAGAGTCTTGCTGACAAAAAAATTAAGGCTGCCTTTGTAGCTGCCAGTGGTTATGATGATATTATGTTCTCCATTACCTCCATTGGTAACGCTTTTGGAAAGATGGAAGAAGCAGCAGAACTCATTAAAAAAATGCAAAGTAAAGAATTGAAAGTGATGGAAAAAATAAAAGACAAAGAGAAGAAAAAAGTCATGATTATCTTTGGTACCCCAGAGAGTTTTATGTTAGCTACAGATGGTGCTTACATTGGTGATTTAGCTCATCGTCTTGGACTAGAAAATGTAACAGATACCTTAGAAGGGAAGAGTCCTTTTTTACCATTTAGTATTGAGAACGTGGTATCCATGGACCCCGATGTCATTTTACGTTTTACCCACGCAGATCCAGAAACAAGTCGGAAAATGTTTGAAAAAGAGTTTTCAGAAAATCCAGTGTGGAACGCTCTAAGTGCGGTTAAACAGGAACAGGTATATGACCTTGACCCTCATTATTTTGGGGTTGTAGCCAATATACGTTGTGCAGAGGCGCTTAGTCAATTAGCTGATATGATCTATGGTGAATAAGCCATGGCAAAAAAATGGTTATCCGTAAAGCTTATCATCATAGCAATAGGACTAATTCTGGCTATTTTGCTAGGTATTTGTCTTGGAAGTGTACCTATTAGCCTAAGTGAGATCATGGAAAGCTTAACCACAAGTGAATACACGGTGAAAAAAGCCATTATCTTAGATATTCGGCTACCTCGTGTATGGATGGCAGTTCTGGTTGGCGCTAATCTCTCGGCTAGTGGAGCGCTTTTGCAAGCAGTGATGCGAAACCCCCTAGCTGACCCAGGGATAACAGGCGTATCAGCTGGAGCAAGTTTAGTAGCCATTATTATTCTGTTATTGTTTCCAACGTATGTTGTGCTTGTACCAATCGGTGCTTTTATAGGTGGCATGATAGCTTGTGGCATTGTCTACATACTCGCTTGGAAAAATGGGCAAATAGAGCCTATTCGTATTGTCTTAGCTGGTGTGGCAGTTAATGCTATATTAGGAGGTGCCACAGGTCTATTGTCCCTTCTTAATTCCGATAAGATACAAGGGGTTATGTTATGGACCAATGGTTCTTTAGCTAAAGTATCTTGGCCAGATATAAAGATTATGACCATCTATACAATCATAGGCATCTTACTAGCACTTGTATGCATACGTATTGCAAATGTGTTGCAGCTGGGGGATGATGTGGCCAAGAATCTTGGCTACAATGTGAATCGTACAAGGATATTTATATCGGTAGTTGCTGTTTTTTTAGCGGGCATTAGTGTGGCTTTTGTGGGTATTATAGGCTTTGTAGGACTGGTTGTACCCCATATTGTTCGTTTGCTTTTTGGTTCGGATTACAAATGGTTACTGCCTGTCAGCATGCTGATGGGTGGAGCTGTATTGGTTGCAGCGGATACGCTGGCAAGAATGATAGCAGCGCCTATTGAATTGCCTGTGGGGACCATGATGGCCATGTTAGGCGGTCCATTCTTTTTATATCTGTTAAGAAGGGGGAATAGAAGATGATTAGGCTTCAAAACATTGTATTTTCCTATAATGAGAAACCATTTATAGATGAGCTAAGTCTCCATATAAAAAAAGGTGAGATACTGTCCATCGTTGGTCCAAATGGATCTGGTAAGTCCACCATACTGAAAAACATCACCAGAAAACTGGATTATGCTAAAGGGGCTATCTATATTGAACAAGAAAACATTCGAGGATTGTCCCCTAAAAAAATAGCCAAAAAGATGGCTTCTCTAAGTCAGCATCAAGGTTCCACCGTTGATTTTACTGTTCGACAGTTAATCCACTATGGGCGTATGCCTCATAAAAAATGGTATGAACCTTTGGGGGATGATGACCAACAACAAATTAACTGGGCAATGGATAAAACAGGGGTCGTACAACTAGCAGACCAGCCGGTTATGACGTTATCTGGAGGTGAAAGACAACGGGTATGGATAGCCATGACTTTAGCACAAAACCCTAAGGTTCTATTGTTAGATGAGCCCACTACGTATCTGGATATTTGTCATCAACTGGAAATATTGGATCTTATTCATGAGTTAAACAAAGAACTGAATATGACGGTTATTATGGTGCTTCATGACTTGAATCAAGCCTGCCAATATTCTCACCGAGTATGTGTCATGAAAGAAGGCCGGATTGAGTGTCTTGGAAAGCCCCAAGAAATATTCTGTTCAAAACTCATAAGAGATGTTTACCGCGTAGAAGCCGTTGTCAGTCATGAAGAAGGAAAAGTCCATATACGCCCCATGAAAGTATTTAAAGGAGGTAAAATAACATGTTAAAAGAGGACTATCGTTTGTCCAACATTCAAGAAGATAAAGATGTCAAAAGTCTGAGTAAAGCTCAGTTTCCTGGACCTCACTGTCCTTTGTTCGGCGCCATTATGACAGCTTCCTATATAGAAGACCTTACGTTATTAATTATTGGTACAGAAGAATGTACCTATTATGGAAAAGATTTTGCCATGACCCGCCAAAATGGAAAAGACCAGGTGTATGCTGCTGTTTTAGAGCAACACGATATTACCTTTGGCTGTGAATCAGATCTTAGAGAAATGATCCTTAAGATTGACCGTGAAGATAGACCCAAAGCACTGATGGTCATCACCACTTGTGTGGTGGAATTGGTGGGTGAAGATGTAGCAAGTATACTGCATAGTCTTCGGGAAGAAGTAGATACCAAGTTGCTGATTGTTCATACAGAGCATTTCAAGTGTAATAGTCATATTGACGGCATGGAAAAAACGTTAGCCCAATTGGCATACTTAATGGAAACAAAAAGGAAGAAAGAAAAAGCTGTTAATATCCTTGGCTTTAAATATGAGGGTGTCGAGCAGACGGAACTTTATGTATTATTAGAAGATGAAGGTATTGATGTAGCCATGACAATACCAACCAAAGTAACCATTGAAAGCATAGCAGAAGCAACTTCAAGTGCGCTGAATATTGTGGTGGATGCAACAGCTCTTCCTTTAGCAAAAGCTATGGAACAGCAATTCCAAATACCTTATGTGGATTTTGGCATGGGATTGGACCTGGATCGTATTGCTAATTGTTATAAGGAAATAAGCGATTATCTGGGTATAGCCTTACATAAAAAGATTGAAGAAAAATACAATGAGGTAGCCGACCGTATGGAGAAAGTAGAAAATGGGCTTCAAGGTAAGACATTTATTTATGGGAACACGCCTTTTGACTGCTTTGCCTTTAGTGAATTTCTAATGGAACTGGGGATGGAACCCCTTATTATTCAGTGTCGTGAATTACTGCCATCCCATGGTGAAGTCATGATGCGCATGCTTAATCGTCATGTCAATCCTTATATCCTACGCATGGCTAATGTTGCACCGCTTAGAAGGATATATGGAACACTCAAACCAGATTATTACTTTGGCCATGAAAGTCCCATGGAGCTTAGTAAACATCATATTACTCAAATTGTTACTGATACGTGTGCTAAAAAAATCGGATTCGAGAAAGTCATGGCCGTTATAGATGCTATACAAGAAGAGCAAGGTATATTTAGCCTGATGGGTGAACATAAAAAAAATAACAGTGATGAGCAAGTTAGAAACAAAATTAAACATATGACCAACATGCCTGAATCCATGAAAAAAATGCTTCTGAATATGAAAAGCATACCTGATGCGATGCAAGAAGCGCTGCTTACATTAGATGACAATGCGCCTATGGAAAGTATGATGCAAGGACATGGTGCGCATATGATGATGAGGAGGTCTTAACATGAAATTATATAAAAATTATCCCATTGCATCAGATCGTATGGGTATGTTATGGGCACTAAATGGTATTCATGATGCTTGCATTATTGAATTTGGTCCAGCCGGAACCACACATTTTTCTATTGAAGGGTTAATGCAGTTTGGGGCCACCGTCCACGCTAAGACATTTACCACACATATGGATGAACATGACGTGACTTTTGGCAACGAAGAACGACTAGTGGATGCCATCTTAGAGGTTGATAAAGTGGAGAAACCAGCTTACATTTTTGTATTAGGGTCCTCCATAACATCCATCATTGGAATTGACCTTGAAGGTGTTAGGCTACAAGTACAGGATGACATTGATAGTCAAATTATTCTTCTTCCAGACTGTGATTTTCAAAGGAATTTCCGTCAGGGGATAGAAGAAGTTAATACAATCTTGGTCAGAGAAATAGCACTTAAAAATTCTACTCAGGACAAACAACCTGTATTTAATTTACTTGGACTAGGTATACATGATTATAACCATCGTAGTGATTATTATGAAATTAAACGGCTAATGTGGGAATATTTTTCATTGGATATAGGCACAACGTTTACATTGGATACATCCATTGAGGCAATTGCACAGGCTTCAAAAGCTATGATTAACTTGGTTGTTAACAAAGAAGGATTAGAAGCAGCTAAGATCCTAGAAGTGGTTTATAAGCAACCTTATGTGGATATGCGTCCCTATGGAGTGGCCAATACCAGGCACTGGCTTGCCTGTATTGGGGAACAATTAAATCGTGCTGTACCTGATGATATATGTCAAGAAGAATTAAAAGAGATTGCTTACAAAGAAAACATGTTAAAACGACGCATTAAGCAATTGGAGCATGCTGATATCTATGTCAATCAGGATACCATGGATACCAGCGCCTTAGAAGCGTACTTATCCAGTTTAGGGTTTCAATTAACAGATAATAAGGACAATGCCTGCCTAGTATGGACCAATGGTATTGAAGCCCTTACCAGTAAAAAAGCCATACAGATATCACATCCAAGCTTCCATCAAGAAAGGCAATACCCCTATACACCAATGATGGGTATACGAGGTACCCATTATCTGCTGCAAGAAATAGGCAATACATTGACAAAAGCGCTGCTGCAAGACTAAGGCATTATGCAAATATTTGGAAGCATGCTACATAACATAAAAAGGTAATTATGTGAAACCTTTGTATTAAAAAGAAGGAGGATGTGCAATATGGGTACAACCATTGATAAGAACAAACAAAAAGAGATGATTTTAAAAGATAATTTATGGCTGGTAATGTTTAAATTATCCTGGCCGGCAGTCGTCGCCATGGTTTTATATGGTTTAAATACGGTTTTTGATGCTATTTTTGTAGGTCAGTTTGTAGGGGAAGATGCCCTAGCTGGGGTTTCTCTAGCTTATCCATTATCCCAACTAACATTGGGAATAGGGTCTCTCATTGGCGTAGGAGCAGGTTCAGCACTTAGCATTGCTTTAGGAGCAGAAGACCATCCTACACAAAAACGTATACTTGGTAATGCCAACTATCTATCCATTGTAACAGGTGTAATCTTTATGATTATTGGACTTATTTTTGCAGTACCGTTAGTAAGAATTATGGGCGGTAGTGGTGAGATCTTAACATTGGGCGCTAATTATTTTAGAGTGACCGTGTACGGGGCTATTTTCTGGATTGCTGGATTAGCAACGAACATGATTGTAAGGTCAGAAGGAAAGATGAAATCAGCAGCAGTGATGATGGGGATTGGTCTTGTTGTTAATATCATTGCAAACTATATCCTTATTGGTGTTTTAGGCCTTGGGGTAGAGGGAGCAGCTTGGGGAACGAATCTTGGTATGTTGGTTTATACCTTATCATCCCTTATGTATTTTGTTAAAGGGAAAGCTACCTTTGAAGCCAATCCTTTTTCCATCCGTCGTGATAAAAAAATCGTTAAAGCCATGATGTCAATGGGAATGCCTTCTTTGATTATGACAGTAATGGGTTTAATTCAGGCCATTGTGGTGTTAAATGCCATTAGTCATGTAGGTACCACATTTGATTTAGCCTTTTATGGTGTTGTATTCCGGATATTCACCTTTTTGTTAACACCTATTTTTGGTTTAATGCGGGCTCTTCAACCTGTTATTGGCATTAATTACGGTGGACAGAGAAATGATAGGGTCATTAAGAGTTTTAAAATATTTGCTATAACCAGTGGGCTGATTATGCTTCCGTTTTGGGCGGTCATTATGGTGACACCTCAGCTTGCACTTAACCTGATGATGCCTGGGAAAGTATTTGACACAAGTCATCTGATGAATTTCAGGATATTTATGGCTTTATTACCCATTATGCCCATGTTTTTTATGTCCATGACTTTCTTCCCAGCCATAAATAAAGCTAAACCTGCATCTGTCATTGGTATTGCTAGGCAGGTCATATTCTATGTACCTGTCATGATGATATTGCCCAGGTTATTTGGTATCCAGTGGGTATATATTGGCACATTTTCCATTGATTTTATACTAACCATCGGCATTATCATTCTCATTAGTAAGGAGTTTAATCGATTACGAGGAAATACGGCTCCCCTCAAACCCAATTTTGAACATGCAGGTTAGTTTAGAAATTAGTGGATGAATAATGCAGATACCTCTTTACAATAAAGAACCAATAAGGTATAATAAATAATAATGATAATCATTATCAAATAAAACTTATGAAGTCATTTATATAGGAGGTACAAGATGAGTAAAATGGTTGTGATTTATTGGAGTGGAACAGGTAATACGGAAGTGATGGCAAATGCAGTTGCAGATGGTGGTAAAGCTGCTGGTGTAGATGTAGCAGTTATTCCTGTTGATGATGCATCCAAGGAACATGTGGTTGAAGCTGATTTTATTGCTTTAGGTTGCCCTTCCATGGGAGCGGAAGTTCTAGAAGAGGATAGTATGGAACCTTTTGTAGAATCTTTATCAGGTCTTGATTGGGATAACAAAAAGCTGGTATTATTTGGTTCTTTTGATTGGGGTGACGGTGATTGGATGCGCTATTGGGAAGAGCGTATGAAAGGGTACGGTGCGACTCTGGTTCAAGATGGTCTTATTGTGCATCTCGAACCAAATGATGATGACATAAATAGTTGTAAAGATTTGGGTAATGCTTTGGTTGAATAGGTAATCATGAATGAGGTCAATGCTTATAGGTTGCTATGCATGCGGAAAGGGTTTGGATAACATGTCTGTTCATTTAATGAAGCAATTTATAAAGGAAAAGAGAAGTTAAATGATGAACAATACTTTATGACAACACTCGCTTATCATCTAGCGCCTGTTATGAAGTGTAAAAAACCTTCATCAATTCTAACCTTTAGTAAGGGAAGAAGGAACATGCACACTTTATGGGATGCATTTAAGAACAAACTGATGATAATAGGGTCATTGCTTTTTTATAAATTAAAACGTACAAACAACCACATATTAGTTTTGTTTTTTATACCTCGTTATTTTATGGATATTATACGGTGTCCATATAATAGTTCTTTTTTAGTGAAGCTGGGTTATGGGAATTGTGACGATATAGATGCTTGTTTACAGCGCTTAAAGGAACGGTATAAACATAGTAAATGCCCTCATGAAATTGGATTATTTCTAGGCGTGCCTTTAGAGGATGTGAAAAGCTTCATCAAACATAATGGAAAGCATATCTTCTTTGTGGTTATTGGAAAGTGTATCATAAACCTCAGCAGCGTGTTAAGCTTTTTGATGCATATGACCAAGCAAAAAACAATATTCTAAAAAAGGTAACAAGTGGTCATACCTATCATTTGCTAGCCAGTTAACGATAGCTTTGGAACGTGCTTGTCAAGATGAGGATAGATGTGTGAATTAAAAAAGTATTGACAAAAACGTATAGTTAGTATACGATACCGTTATGGATGATCATATGAAATTAGCAGTTGAAAAATTTATTATCATGACAGAGAAATTTGCTAATATAGGTAAAGTCTCACGTTATTATGGCACAGATGTTATCATACATCGAAGTGAGATACACATCATTAATCTTATTGGTGACTATGCAGGATTGCATATATCTGAAATTGCCAGGAAATTTGGTGTAACAAAAGGAGCTGCTTCACAGACCATTAAAAGGTTAGAAAGAAAGGGGTTAGTTGAAAAGTATCTGGACGAAACCAATAATACAAGAATGATTGTAAGATTAACCACCAAAGGCAATAAAGCATATATAAACCATGAAATTCATCATAGAGAATGTGACAAAGAGCTTTTTACATTTTTTGAAGATTTGAATGAACATGAAATGAAACTAATTATTACCTTTATGAATAAAGCAAGTGACATGGTAGATAGACATTTATAAGCAAAGCATGACTATCTGCCATGTGTGTCATGTGTAATGGGTTAATTTTTTTGACTTAACGTATAGCATGTATACGTTATAGAGCGGTATAAGCATATGCAATAATAAAGAAAGGAGAATGCACGTGGAAGGACAAGTAATGCAGATGCAAAAGGATAAAATGATGACTGACCTTATGAATGAAGCAGGTATAAAACCCACGGCTCAAAGAGAAATTATATGCAATATTGTAGTTCAAAATGCTGATCAGCATTTTACAGCGAAGGATATTGAACGGATGGGTGATGATTTGGGTATGCCCATCAGTTTGTCGACGATTTATCGTACTTTGGAGTTATTGGAAAAAAGAGGCATCATTATCAAACATAATTTTCACGATAATGATTCGGCGATCTACGAGTATGCTCATAAAGATGTACATCATCATTTAATCTGTAAGTCATGTGGTAAGGTCATTGAAATAACAGGGTTAGAGCCTAGTGATCTTCATGAACGGTTATTACATGAAGGTTTTCACTATACGTCCTATAATCTTAAAATATATGGGTATTGTGATGCATGTAAACCACAAAAGTAAGATGTATATGCGCATAAAAATTTTTACGCTTAACGTATACATACTGTACTTTTCCTAGATCCACGTAAACTTGTCAGTAATTAAAAATAGTTCAAATGAATCACATGAATGGATAAGGAGGCAGCAATGAAAGAAAAAAAACAAGATTTAGCAAAAGCATATAAAAGAGATAGTATATTATCAAGAGTTTTGATGATGATTAGCGTAACAGCAGGTATTATACCAATTTTTATAGTCATGAACATCATACGTATGCTTTCTACTCAGTCAGCTACTCTGAAAGGCATTGTACTCTCAGGGGTAATCGTTGGCATATGTCAAATCACAAAAGCTTTATTTTATGCACTGTCCATGTGGCAGGCACATGATTTTGCATACACATCCTTGGCCAAGATAAGACTTGATATGATTGAACACTTAAAGAAGTTGCCGTTGGGGTTTTTCCACAAACGAAAAGTTGGTGATTTAACACATATTATGAATCATGATGTGGATCAAATCGAATTGTATCTGGCACATGGATTACCAGAAATAACCGTTGCTATTTTGATTCCAAGTATTATCGCTATCAGTTTGCTTTTCATGGATTGGCGTTTAGGGTTAGCTTTAATATCCACCGTACCCCTTGTTCTCATCTATCAAGTCATACTGAACAAGCTCATAGCAGGTCTGTTCACGCACTATACTAAAAGTACGAAAAGGATGTCTGAAGATTTGCTTGAATATATAGCTACTATACCTGTTGTTAAAGCTTTTAGCAGAGAAGAGAGGCGGACGAACAGGGTATTAGACGGCATGCACAACTATATAAAATGGGTAAAAAAAATGGTGACGACCACAGCTTTTCCTATGGTTTTTTCTAACATGCTAATGGAAGGCGGATTGGTGGTCTTAGCCATTATAGGGTCCATGCTCTTACGTGATGGTAAAATAGATGCACATACTTTTGTATTAGCGATTATACTAGGTGGATTATTCAGTACAACCCTTTCTAAGCTCCCTACATTTCATCATATTGGCATTATTTATAAGAACTCAGCCAGTCGCATTCAGTCCATTATGGATGTTAAACCCATGAAAAAACACCCCCATCACAACCATATAAGTGGTGATGATATTGTACTTAAAGATGTCAGCTTTGGTTATGAGAAAGATCAGTACATCTTGAATCATGTGGATGTCGTATTCAAAAAAAATTCAGTCAATGCCATCGTAGGAACGTCTGGTTCGGGTAAAACAACCCTTGCAAATTTACTTATGGGATTTTGGCAACCTCAAAAAGGTCAAATAAGCATCCATGGACAACCCATCGATACAATCAGTGAACAAGACCTATCGAACCTTATGTCCATGGTTCAGCAAGAAACCTATTTATTTAATATGAGTATCAAAGACAATATCAAAATTGGCAATAAAGATGCCAGTGATGAACACGTGATACAAGTGGCTAAACGTGCACAGATTCACCACATGATCATGGACTTGCCAAAAGGGTATGACACGTTGGTAGGAGAATCAGGGGCAAAACTATCTGGTGGCGAAAAACAGCGTTTATCCATTGCTCGTACCATGTTAAAGGACACACCCATCATTATTCTAGATGAAGCAACATCAGCCATTGATGCATCTAATGAATATCTGATTCAAAAAGCTCTGGATCATTTAAGTCAGCACAAAACCATTATAACCATTGCCCATCATATCCATACGATTAAAAAAGCAGATCAGATTATTGTCATGGACAATGGCAGTATTCTTGCTAAAGGAACCCATGATCACTTAATGAAAAGTTGTTCTTTATATAAAAAAATGGTAGAGGAGCAAAGCAGTGTTGATAACTGGCAGATTAAGGAGGTCGTTAACATATGATATCAAATATTATAGGCTATATGACGCGAAAAGGAAAAGGTATGCTAGGCCTAGCCATCCTATGCTTTATCCTAAAATCACTTGCTCAAGCAGGCATGATTCTTGTCATATTCGACATGCTGAATACCATCATAGCTGGGCAAACAGACCATCTTGGCACATACTGGCTGATACTTATTGGTATCGTTTTAATAAAAGGCGCATTGGATGCCATAGCAGATATCGGAAAGCATTTTGCAGGTTTTGAAATTGTGGCTAAGATAAGAGAAAAAATAACAAAGCGATTGAAGCAATTTTCTTTAGGATTTTACACCAACGAAAGACTTGGTGAAATAAGCACGATTATCCATAAGGATGTGGATAATATGGAGAGTATAGCCGCTCATATGTGGTCAAGAATGTTTAGTGATATCATCACAGCTTTGATTATCGGAGGGTGGTTATTTGCCATCAATTGGAAGTTGGGGCTTGCAATGGTATCCTTTATACCCATTGGTTTATTGGTCTTTGTATTCGGCATTAAGTCCAGCAGCCAACTTGAAAAAGAGTCTCAAAATCGTTTGGCAGATATGGTCAGTCTGTTTGTAGAGTACACAAAAGGGATACCTTTATTAAAAGCCTTTAGTAAAAGCCCAACATTTGAAAATAAACTAAAAGACAGTACCATCAAATTTGGTGAAAGTAGTAAGAAACTCTCCAAATCCGTTGCCGGCTATATTGGCAGGTATATGCTATTTTTAGATATTTGTTTTGGTATATTGGCAGTCGTTGGAGCCTATATGGTATTTCACCAGGACATAACAGTTAGCACCTTTATCATCTTTATTGTCTTCAGCAAAGAATTTTACAAGCCTTTTTATCATGCAGAGTCTTATTGGCTTAAATATATTCAAGTGAAAGACAGCTATGGCAGAATCATGACCCTACTAAAAGCACCAGTGGTTGATACATGTAGGAACCCAGAAAGGATAAAAGGGTTCCATATTCAATTTGATCACGTACACTTCAATTATGAGCAAGATGCCTTTCGTTTGGTTAATGTAAACCTTGATATTGAGGAAAAAAGTATGGTGGCCTTAGTGGGTCCATCTGGTTCAGGCAAAACAACCATAACCAATCTAATCCTACGGTTTTGGGATCCTCAAAAAGGTCACATACGTGTAGGGGGTATTGACACACGAAAATTAGATTATGATGATCTCTTAGCCCATATAAGCATTGTCATGCAGAATGTGATACTATTCTCAGATACCATCTATGAGAATATAAAAGTAGGTCGACGGGATGCCACAATGGAAGACGTGATACATGCAGCAAAAAAAGCAATGATTCATGATTTTATTGTAAGTTTACCTCAGGGTTATGATACGCCATTAGGCGAAAATGGATTAGGGTTGTCAGGTGGTCAGAAACAGAGGCTTTCCATTGCCAGAGCATTCTTAAAAGATGCATCCATTGTCATATTGGATGAAATGACAAGTAACGTTGATCCCATAAACGAGAGGAAAATTCAAAAAGCCATCAGTAACCTATCTCTTAATCGAACAGTCATTGTTATAGCTCACCACTTAAAAACCATCAGGTGTGCCGACAAGATAGTGGTGTTCAATGAAGGGCAAATCGTTGAAAGAGGTAATCATAAGGAACTGCTGGAAGCTAATGGACTGTATAAGAACTTGTGGGATACACAGAAAAAAGCAGAAAATTGGAACCTTCGTGGTGCCTAAGACGTCATTAAAAATTAGTAGAACCACTCTCATATATACATCTCTTAAGTGAAGTATCACTTTCGAGATGTTTTGTTTTGAAAAAAACATTTTTTTTGTAAAAAACCCTTGCAAAAAAATTAATATGCGCTATAATTTAATCATAAAGTATATATTAATAATATGTTAAGGTTAACCTTAAAAAAGGATGATTGCAGTGAGCAAGTATGAAGAGGATTATATACGCTACATCTATTCAAGAATAGAACAAGGTGAACATCTTGTTAAAATAACGGATATCGCCAATGTATTTGGCTATACCAAGCAATCTGTTATTGAAATGATAAAGAAAATGGAAAGCCGCGGTTATGTAAAATACATACCCTACAAAGGTGTAGATATCACCGAAGAGGGCAGGAAAATTGGTTCCCGTATGGTAAGGGTCCATCGGTTGTGGGAGATCTTTTTAGTCAATGAATTAGGCATGAAATGGGATGAAATTGATGATGAAGCACATTTATTGGAGCATGCTACCTCCCCCCTTCTAGAAAGCAAATTATATACTTATCTAGGTAAACCCGAGTACTGTCCACATGGTAATCCCATACCCGATGAAGATGGCGAGGCAACCTACATTACCTATATGACCCTTGATCAAGTAACAGCCAACACCACATTTATCGTGAAGATGGTTAAGGATGAACCCTCGTTACTTAAGTACTTGAAACAAAACGGAGTCAACATTGGAACGACACTGTATATTCAATCCATTTTAGCCTATGATGGCATGATTCATGGTATCATAGACGGACAAGATTTTTATATGAGTAAAGAGTCTGCAAAACTTGTTTCCGGAATTATTGTTAAGCGTGAGAAAGGATGATTGGCATGAAAAAATTAATCATTGGTTTAGTGAGTTTAATGTTAATAGTGGTTATGGCTGGGTGTTCCAGCAACCAAAAGGTAAAAGAAGAAAAAGATGATACATTGAATGTGGTTGCTACAACAACCATGTTAAAGGATTTAGCCATACGTATAGGTGGCGATAAAGTCAATGTGGTGGACTTAATGGGAGCAGGTATTGATCCTCACCTCTACAAAGCAAGTGCAGGAGATGTGAGTAAGATGCAAGAAGCAGACCTGATTGTTTACAATGGGTTGCATCTTGAAGGAAAAATGGGTGAGATATTTGAAAATCTTCAAACCAGGGATAAGGAAGTCTTAGCTGTTGGTGAAGCCCTTGATGAAACCATGCTTCTGTCTTCTTCTGATTTTGAAGGCAATCAAGACCCTCACATATGGTTTAATGTGAAGTTGTGGATGGATGTTACCCGTGTGTTGGCTGATAAGCTGATTGCCATTGATGAAGGGAATCAAACTTATTATGAAGATGCTAGAGATAACTACCTAAAAGAGTTAGAAAATCTGGATCAATATGTGACGGACAGAGTTAATGAATTGGAAGAAGATCAGCGTATATTAATCACAGCTCACGATGCTTTTAATTACTTTGGAGATGCCTATGGATTTGAAGTAAGAGGGCTACAGGGTATTAGTACGTCAGCAGAAGCAGGTACACAAGATGTGAGTCAATTAGCTGATTACATCACCGAGAAACAGATAAAAGCCGTATTCGTAGAATCATCAGTACCTGTTAAAAATGTTGAAGCCCTGAAAGAAGCCGTAGCATCAAGAGGATTTGAAGTAGCCATTGGTGGCGAATTGTTTTCCGATTCTACTGGCTCAGCTGGTACAGAGGAAGAGACATTTATTGGAACCATGACCCATAATATTAATATTATTGTAGATGCTTTAAAATAAAAACCATGTATAGAATAACATGAGAGGTGATCAGATGCAGAAATACGTGATTGAAGTGGAAGATATGACAGTAGCTTATGAGGAAAAGCCTGTTCTTTGGGATATTGATATTAACATTCCAAAAGGCGTGTTAATGGCCATTGTAGGACCTAATGGTGCAGGGAAATCCACACTGATTAAAGCCATGTTAAGTCTGATTAAACCCATATCAGGAAAAGTCCTTTTTAATGGGTTGAATTATGAATCACAAAGGCGTTATATTGGCTATGTGCCTCAGCGGGGAAGTGTGGATTGGGATTTTCCTACAAGTGTTTTTGATGTGGTGCTCATGGGGACATACGGGCAAATAGGCTGGGTGAAACGACCAGGCAAAAAAGAAAAAGAAAAGGCCCTTGATGCCATAAAAAAGGTAGGTATGGAAGCATTTGTTGACCGACAAATCAGCCAGTTATCTGGAGGGCAACAGCAAAGAGTATTCTTAGCAAGAGCTCTGGTTCAAGAAGCGGATATTTACTTTATGGATGAACCTTTTCAAGGGGTAGACGCTAAAACAGAAAAAGCCATTGTGGCGATTTTGAAGGAGCTGCGTTCACGAGGAAAAACAGTTATTGTGGTCCACCATGATTTACAGACAGTAAAAGAATATTTTGACTGGGTAGCCCTCTTAAATACCAAGCTTATCCAATATGGAAAAGTTGATGAGGTCTTTACAGATGACAATCTAAGAATAACCTATGGCAGTACGGAAAGTGTCCTGAAAGGTGAGGGGTGATGGTATGACTTTAGATTTACTATTAAGAGATTATACACTCCAAATCGTAGCTTTAGGTTCTGCTGTCCTTGGTGCTGTAAGTGGTATACTGGGAAGCTTTGCCGTCCTTCGGAAACAGAGTCTCCTTGGCGATGCCGTATCCCATGCAGCACTTCCAGGTATTGCATTTGTATTCTTAATAACCGGTGTCAAACAGACGGAAATGCTCTTATTAGGTGCATTAATATCGGGATTGTTGGGTACGTTCATGATTGTAAGTGTTGATCGGTATACCCGTATCAAATTTGATAGTGCTCTTGGCTTAACATTGTCTTCTTTTTTTGGTTTAGGATTAGTACTACTTACATATATTCAGAAAATCCCTAATGCTAACCAAGCGGGTCTGGAGAATTTTATATTTGGTCAAGCATCCACTTTGCTTAAAAGAGATGTGTATTGGATGATAGGCCTTGGCATTATGATTCTCACCGTTGTCATTGTATTTTGGAAAGAGTTGAAGATTTTTTCCTTTGATCCAGAATTTGGTAAGAGTATTGGGTTTTCTGATATGAAAATCAACATGCTGTTATCCAGTATCACAGTTATTGCCATTATCATTGGTTTGCAGTCTGTTGGTGTTATATTAATGAGTGCATTATTGATCGCACCTGGTGTGGCAGCACGGCAATGGACGGATAAATTAGCCATCATGGTTTTATTAGCCGCTATCTTTGGTATAGTAGCTGGTGTTATAGGTACAATCATTAGTTCCCTGGTTGGCAACATGCCCACAGGTCCGGTTATTGTGGTGGTTATTAGCTTAATTGTCTTCTTCTCTTTATTTTTTGCAACCAAACGAGGTATGCTATGGCGTGTTATGAGGATGAAGAGGAATAGACGGGACATTAACGACAGCAAAGTGTTAGTTAATCTCTACGAATTGGCCATGAATCATGATGTGGTATACCATCCCCATAAAACAAACGTGATTATGCTGGGCAAAAATAATAAGCGTACAGATAATAAACATGTCATCAAAAGTCTTCTTTATCTGTGTGATAAAGGTTACGTTAAAAGGGATTATTTTGATACATGGTCCATTACAGATTTAGGTATAGAAAAAGCAAAAAGAATCATGGCTAACCATGGAGGTGAAAAATTATGACTCCTCAAGTAGAAATTATGCTCATTGCCGTTATTGTTTCAGCAGCTTGTGCCCTATTAGGTGTCTTTCTTATTTTAAGAAAAATGGCCATGATGACAGATGCTATATCCCATACGATTTTACTTGGTATCGTTATTGGCTTTTTTATAACAGAGAGTTTAACATCACCTTTGCTGATTATTGGTGCAGCACTTATAGGCTTACTGACCGTTTATTTAGCAGAACTTCTTAAAAGAACCAAGTTAATGTCAGAAGACAGTTCCATCGGTCTTGTTTTCCCCTTTTTATTTAGTATAGCGATTATTCTGATTACAAGATATGCAGGTAACATTCATTTAGATGTAGATTCAGTACTATTAGGTGAACTGGCATTCGTTCCTTTTGATCGACTTATTTTATTTGGACGTGATGTAGGACCAAAATCCTTGTACGTGATGGGCATCATTTTAACCATTGATCTTGCGTTTATCCTTCTTTTCTATAAGGAACTCAAGTTAGCGACTTTTGATGCTGCATTAGCAGCCGTTATTGGTTTTTCACCTGTGTTGATGCATTATGCACTCATGGGTCTGGTATCTGTTACAGCTGTAGGTGCTTTTGAAGCCGTTGGGTCCATATTGGTGATCGCATTTATGATTGGACCTCCCATAACAGCTTATATGCTAACGGATAAATTAAAGACCATGCTTGTGTTAAGTGTGGTCATAGGTACCTTTAATGCGCTTTTAGGTTATCAAGTAGCCGTTATCTATGATGTGTCCATTGCAGGTTCCATTGCTACAGTGATTGGTATCACCTACTTGATTGTTTTTATAACCGCTCCAAAAAGAGGCATCATCACCATGGTGTATAAACGACATATGCAGCGCATAGACTATGCCATGCACTCGTTATTGGTTCATCTCTATAACCATGAAGGCACGGAGGAAGAAGAAGTAGAAGCCAATCGTCATGTGATTGATCAGCATCTACATTGGCAAAAAAGCTTTTTGGATAAAATAATGAAAAAGGCTTTACGGCTTCAATGCATTGTTGTGGAACAAGAATTTCTAAAATTGACATCAAAAGGAAGAGAGTATGCCATTAGAAGTTTTGAAGACATATAAGCTTTCAACGCTCAAAAATGTCCATTAAAATCAAGGTATGGGTTTTGATTGACGATACTCAGAAGGTGTTTTTCCAAAATGGCGTTTAAAGGTTTTAGAGAAATAGAACTGATTACAGAAGCCTAACCTTTGAGAAATATCACTAATGGAATAATGGGTTCTTCTGAGCATACGACAAGCTTCATCCAATCTCTTCTTTAGAAGATATTGATGGGGTGTAATTTTAAAATTTTGCTTGAACAATCGAAGGAAATAGATAGGATTAAGAAAAGTCTTGCCTGCTATTTCCTCTAATTTTAGATTTTTATGGTAGTTATCATGCATAAAATCAATGGCAGGCTTTAATTTGTCATAATGATGATAGGTCATGTTATCTATCTTTTTTTGTTGTGCTTTTATCATATCCGATATGCATAATAACAGGAGTGAGGTCACATAACAAGTCAAGCCTATAGGAGCCGTTTCATGGGTATTATAGGGGGGTTTTAAATCACCATGAAATAACTTAGGTATGCAGGTATAATCCATATCCCTTAAAAGGGACTTGTCTTTTTCCCAGATATAGACTGGGGCGAGATGCTCCAAGTATTTATTTAACATAAGTCCATGAGGGATAAAATGCAACCAATAAACAGATAGATAGGACGAACATAATTGTGCTTGCAGCTTATGGGCATTAATAAAATACACATGCCCAGGCTTCAGTGTGTAGGTTGTACCGTCAACCCGAATAGAAGCTTCCCCTTCAACAGGAAAATAAAGCTTATAATCGTGTTCATTGGTGATGTATTTCATACTCCACTTTGGTAAACAGCGATTAAAACCGCCACATATCAATTTGACATTTAAATCATCCATCCTATTCACTCCCAAAGTTAATATTACATATATTATAGTTGGTTTTATTGATTCACAAAGCATCAATAAAACGTTATGATTAGTATAACAAGTGGTTTTTTATGTGTCAATATTATATATATGCTAATGCCCTTGATAATGGTTAATAAGAACCCTATCGTACTTGCATAAAAAAGGAGGTAACAACATGTTGCATGAACCAAGTCACCAAAGGTCATTACCTGTCAGAGAAGACATGATGATTAGCAAAAAGGATAAAGAAATTCTGAGAAAATTGGGGGCTCAGATTGCCGATATAGCAGCATTACCCATTCATAAAGAAAAGGCGGTACTTTGGACCAGACTCAATGACCTTAATGGGGTAAGACCCATGGTATGGATTAATGAAATACCTTGGCATGAGATGAATGTAGATGATGAATTGACGCTGCAATGTGAGCACCAATGGGCAAGAAACTTAGAGGATAAGTTAAGAAAAACAATTTACCAGTGGAATCACATGCCTGGTGATATGGTTGTCAATCCCTACATTGATTGCCCTCTCATCATTCATAACTCATCCTTTGGTATTACAGAGGATGTGGATGTGGTTAAAACCGATGGTGATAATAGTGTTGTGTCAAGACACTTTAACATTCAGATACAAGAGCCTGAAGACATCGAAAAAATTAAACTACCTAAAATTACATATGATAAGGAAAAAACAGATGACACGTATCAGGTGATGTGCGATATTTTTGACGGTATTATACCCGTGAAAAAAGTAGGGCGATCCCATATCTGGTTTACACCATGGGATTTTTTAGTACGATGGTGGGGCGTTCAAGAGTCCATGATGGATTTGATTATGCGACCAGACATGGTGCATCAAGCCGTTGAAAAAATGGTGGATGCATGGATGCATGAACTTGATCAATATGTTGAACAGAACCTCTTGTCTCTTGATTGCAACAATACCAGGGTTGGTTCTGGTGGCTATGGTTACATCACTGATCTTCCAGGAAAAGACTATGACCCTGACCATGTAAAACCACACAATATGTGGGGATGCTCTAACGCACAAATATTCAGTGAAGTGTCTCCAGACATGCACTGGGAATTTGCTATTGAACATGATTTACGATGGTTAAGCAGGTGGGGGCATACCTATTATGGCTGTTGTGAACCTCTCGATAAAAAAGTACATTTGCTTAGGAAAATTCCTAATCTTAGAAAAATATCCGTCAGCCCATGGTGCGATACGGAAAGAGCTATACATGATATACAGAATGATTATGTCATCAGCAGAAAACCCAATCCTGCTATTTTTGCTGGCAGTAATTGGTCTGAAAAGAAAGCAAAGGCAGACTTAACATCCTTCATGGAAAAAACAGAAAGACAGTGTCACGTGGAACTAATTATGAAAGATATCTCCACTGTTAATTACAAGCCTCAACGACTTTGGGAGTGGGAGAAAATAGCCATGAGAGTAGCGGAAGAATTTAGTCGATAGTTATGTTAAGCACTTAAATAGTAGGCACACAAGTCTAACGAAGCTTCATGAAGTAAAGATGCATCTGTTTTGAAAACGCACATTTAACTTGACTTACACAGCAAGTTAAATGTGCGTTTATTACTTTATCTATTTATGGATAAGCGGTATATAAGGCTTAACTTGGCAAAGGTGTTCTTTATTAAGATGTAATAATAGGCAGATGAATATAGACAGTTGTTCCAACACCAAGGGTACTTTTATATTGAAGGCCAAAGCCACAACCAAAGTACAATTTAATACGTTCATTCACATTATGCACGCCAATGCCTGAGCTGCTACGCTGATTGGTTTCATAGGCATGGGAGAGAATAGCCTCACATGTTTCTGCATCCATACCAATCCCATCATCAGCAATTGAAATGATGACTTTATCTCCTTCTGTATAAGCATCAATATGAATACAGCCTTTTTCCCGTTTGTTTTTAATACCATGATAAATGGCATTCTCTACCAGTGGTTGCAGAATAAGCTTAATGATCTTATAGTCTACTATGTGATCTTGAGTTGTAATGGTGTATGTAAACTTATCCTCATAGCGCATACTCTGTATAAAAAGATAATGCTTGATATGCTGAAGCTCAGAGGATAACGGGATAATATCCTGACCACGGCTTAGACTTAGTCTAAAAAGCTTAGATAGGGATTCCGTCATGGGTACGATGTTGTCATTTTTACTCTCTGCCATCCAAATAATCGAGTCCAGTGTATTGTATAGAAAGTGGGGATTAATCTGTGCCTGAAGGGTTTTTAACTCAAGTTTTCGTTTCTGTTCCTGGTCGGATATGACTTGAGCCATTAATTTTTCAATCTGTTCTAACATGCTGTTAAAACGGGATGATAAGATACCAATCTCATCATGGGACTTAATATCCGCTCGAATGGTAAGGTTACCTTGTTGAACTTGAGCCATACATTTTCGAAGTTTAAGAATGGGGTTGGTAATGGCTGTGGATAGCACATAAGTAATGGCAAGTGCAAAAATCAATGCCAATACACCCATAGATAGGATAATTTTTTTGATTTGCTCCGCATCTTCTGTAATACTCTTATAAGGAGTGGCAGCAACAATATACCATGGCGCATTGGACATGCTTTTTGAAACGATTTGATACTTTTCTTCATGAATATACGTGGTAAATATGTTATGATCCTGATGAATCAACCGGGTGGTTAAATCATCCATGTGGCTTTTAAAGGTATAGTCATCAGACAGATCATCAGCATCGTCCGGATGATAAATAATCTCACCAGCTTGATTGACAATAAAGATGAGACCATTTTTATAGAAATTGGCTGAGTCACAGAATGTCTTAATTTCAGACGTATTCACACTGATATGCATAACACCTGTTTCTTTCAGGCCATCATAACGTTGGATGGTTCGGTTAACGGAAAAGACAGAAGGACCTAAGTCATCTAAATAATCCTGTTGATGAGGACCAGAAACTTGGGGTGTAACACCTGATTGTGATATAGCCTTATACCAAGGTTGGCTCTTATAATCGTAAGCCGTATTCAAGTCCAGATGCATGCTTTTGAATACAGATAAGCGGCTATTATCAAAGATTAAAATAGAGTCTATATCGCTTCGTGATGTGAGAATATTAGAAAGCAACTCTAAGGTTCGCTGAAAACTATCCGACGAGTCCATAGGGTAATAAGAATCATGTTGGTTGAGGTATTTCTGCACATGGTGGTTATACGCAATAACATTGGAGATATTTTTAAGCTGGCTCAGGTATTCATCGGCATTTTCCATAAGCGATGAGGTTACTTTTTTGGAATAATCAATGTTGTTATTGAGAAGTTTGGCATTATATTTAGAAAGAGCGAACAACAAGGTTGAACTGATTAAGGCAATAATGACAAGAGAAAAAGAGAGGAGTAGTTTTGTACGTATACTGATATGCTGGATGTTATAGAGCATGTTTTTCATTCTATGCATCATGATGCCTCCACGTTTTTTCTATAGTCTGTTGGGGATTCACCTGTATATTTTCTAAAAGAAACACTAAAATAGTGGGGATTTGGGAAGCCTACAAGATGAGCGATCTCATAGGTTTTTAATTGTGTGGTTTTCAAGAGCTCCATGGCCTTTTCCATTCTTTTGTTGATGAGATAATTTTTGAAGTTTATACCCGTTTCTTTTTTAAAGAGAGAACTTAAGTAGACAGGGCTAACACAAGCGGCATCAGCAACGGTATTAAGGGATAAATCTTCAAGGTGATAGTGGTGGTCTATGTAATGCTTTGCTTTGGCTATAATATTATGGTTGCTATTATTTCTTGATAGTGTGAGCTTTTCGGCAACATGCATGCAAAAAGCTTCCACAGGTTTTACCATATCATCAATGGTGTTCAGTTTCTCTAAGGTATCATAAAGGGCAATACCTTCTGCCCATATGGTGGTGGATAGGCCATTGGTTTTTGCCATGACTTTTAGTATATTCGTAATGATTTCTATAAAGATTAATTTAATGTTAACAAACGTCAGGGTTTCTTGTTTTTTTAATAAACTGGCAATACTCAGCAAGGTATGTTTGATATTTTTTATTTCACCTGCTTTAATGGCTTCCAATAAATAACTGCTTGTATCAAAAGGGTAGTAAAACTCAGATTGTATGTAATCCAAGTCATGTATATCGTAGATATTGTTTTTCCCAAGGGTGTATTTACATTCAAGAGCTAATAAAGCTTTTGTGTATGAGTTATGAAGCAAGTGCATTTCCTTAACAGTTGTACCCATGGCGGATGTTAGCGGTATGTGCAGGTGATCGTTTACATTGTTCTGAATGACTTGAAGTGTAGTGGATAATATATTTCGATTTTCCAAGGATGTTAAGTAAGGATGGTTATTAAAAACAAGGATAATTCGGCTAGCATGATCCGAAAACACATCATACTGTTTGCCGATTGTATCGGAAATAATATTTTTAACAGCAAAACAATACAATTCATCATCTTTTGCTTGAATGGCACTTAGATCAGGTTCAACAACGCATACACTATAGGGGGAAACATCAAAGGAAATCTCTAAGGCTTGTAACCCTTCTAGGATACGCTCATTGTTCCCTGGTGTACAGATTAGCTGATGCAGCAGTCTTTCTCTTAGTAATGGTAAGCTCTGATGCAGTTGGTTTTTCATTTTTGTGAGGTAATCCCTCTGTTTCAACTCACCGTTCATCTCTTGACAGATAGCCTTTATTTTACCATAGAGGGTTTTGGCACCAATGGGTTTGAGAATATAATCTTTTACCCCAAGGCATATGGCTTCTTGAGCTAATTCAAATTCATCGTAACCGCTTAGAATAACCATGTAAGAAGCAGGAAGATGCTTTTTAATGTGTTTTGTTAATGCAAGACCATCCATAAAGGGCATCTTGATGTCCGTCAGTATAAGATGGGGCTTAATTTTCAAAGCTATGTCCAAAGCTTGCTCACCATCTTCAGCTTCATAAACCTCCGAAAATCCTAAAGAATGCCAATCAATAATTTGGCTAATGGAAGAACGTACGAGTTTTTCATCATCTACAATTAAAAGTTTGTACATATGAAGTCCCACCTTATTCATATAATCATTATTCCTATAAAAAGCATATCACCCTATTGTTGAAAAATCAATGATGTAAGGCTTATTGTTAATAAATGGACCATCATGTGTTAAAAAATTGAATTAACAATCCATGAATAAAAAATTATAATGGGATTAACAGGTGTGAAGGGAATGTGCTAATATTAAACAATAGAATACTTTGGAGGAGGGTGTCATGTTGAAAACATTATTAGCACTGTTGATAACCATAGCACTTATACTAGTTGGCTGTGCAAGGCGTTCAGATGAAATAGGAGAAAGGCTACATCCTTCAGAAAATAATCTTTTACCCCAAGATAAGGATTACAATGAACCAGAAGTTGATATGACGCACTTAAAATCTTATGATGGCCAGCTGCTCATCTATCCAACAGAAAAGAAAGAAATACCCCCAAGACCTTCCCAGCCAGAATTATTGCCTCCAGATAATGCACGCCATTGGTTTGATATTGAATATCCAGGATGGGTGACGGAAAAAATAAACATGCCTGTATCACCTGGTGATGGACCTAAGGGGAAAAAGGTATCGGTTATTGTCACCAGTCGACATCCTTATTGGACAGCAGTTGGTATTGGTGCTAAAAAAGTGGCAGATGCTTATGAAATCGATTTTAAAATGTTAAATGCTAATCAAGATCTTCAGCTACAAAACCAATACATTGATGAGGCCATTGAAGAAAAGGTGGATATGATTCTATTGGCTTCAATGGATACAAAAGAGGCTATCACACAAGCCAAAAAAATTAATGATGCAGGCATACCCCTTATCTTATTTAATACACTTCCTGAATCCGAAGCTTTAAAGTATTGCCTTGCATGGTCTGGACCGGATGACTGGGCGAATTTTGAGAAGCTTTCACGTGTGCTTGCGGATAAAATGAACAAACAAGGTGGCGTCGGTTATCTCAGACATACACCTGTAGGAGGTTCCCCTTATTATTCCAGAACATGGGCGCCTATTACAGAGCTGATGGTTTATGCACCAGAGATCATCACATTGGTTTCAAAAGATTGTGCCTTTGATTATGATGAATCCAAAGACATGGTACTTCAGTGGATTGACCAATATGGCTATGGGCTCAAAGGTATTGTGTGCAGTGACGATTCCATTCAAGCCATCGGTGCCATTGATGCATGTAAGGAAATGGGAAGAGGGGATATCATCATTGTGGCATCAGGAAATGGTAAACACGGTATGGATGCGGTTAAAAACGGGGATTTATTTGCAATCACCTATCAATCTGCAGAAGCCGATGGCGCACTGCCTATGAAGGTTGCAGCCGATTGGTTCAAGGGTGAAGATATTCAACCCATTTATTATTTATCAAGCAACATCATTACCCGAGAAAACGTGGATAAATACATGCCAGCTCAATGGTAAAAAATCATATAACGGGGATACCAGACTTATTAAAAGTGGTGTTCCTCTCCTGTAAAAATACAGAAAATTATGAAATATAAAATAAATATAAAGTTTATATAAGAAAGTGGGGATATAATTTGTCAGGTAAAGCAGTACTTGAAGTGCAACATGTGTGTAAGAGATTTCCTGGAACGCTGGCAGTAGATGATGTCAGTGTGACATTTCATGCAGGTGAAGTGCATGCCCTTATGGGGGAAAATGGCGCTGGAAAATCTACCCTTATGAAGATGATTGCAGGCTCTTATAACGACTACACAGGTGACATCTTAATCAATGGAGAAAAGAAATTACTTCATTCGCCATCCGTGTCCAAGAAAAACGGCATTGGTATGATCTATCAGGAACTTAGTTTAGCACGACCTATTAGCATTGCAGAGAATATACTAGTGGGGCGTTTGCCTGTAAAATATGGCTTCGTCTTGGATAAAAAAGCCATGGTACAAGAAGCGAAAGCATGTTTGGCTACAGTGAATCTAGATTTAGATCCCATGCTCCATATATCGGAGATCAGCCAGCACCAAGCTCAGTTGGTAGAGATTGCAAAGGTTATGGGAAACAACCCTAATATTCTTGTCTTCGATGAACCAACATCTGCATTATCACGAGAAGAAGCTCAGATGTTATTTAACATCATTAAAGGACTGAAAAAGCAAGGTTTAGCCATCATTTACATTTCCCATCATTTGCCAGAGATATTTAAAATAGCAGATAAAGTAACGGTTATGCGAGATGGGAAAAAAATCGATACCCGTCCTATTCAGGATGTCACCTCTGAAGAATTGGTACACATGATGGTAGGAAAGTCCATTGATAAGTTTTATATGAAGCGTAGTGGACACGTAGGGGATACCTATCTCGAAGTAAAAGATTTAACACGAAAGGGCTTTATACATAACATGTCTTTTAAGGCAAAGAAAGGTGAAATTCTAGGGTTCATGGGTCTATCCGGTGCAGGTCGTACCGAATTAGCCAGGTGTATCGTAGGTATTGACCCCACCCACCAAGGCATGGTGATAAAAGATGGAAAGGATGTCACACCTAAAAACTATGATGAAGGGATCAGACATGGGTTTGCTTATTTATCCGAAGACAGAAAATCTCAGGGGTTATTTTTACGATTAACCAATGAAGACAATATCTTGTCTGCCTTAATTCCCGAGTACTGCCATGGGGGTTTTTATCGTAAGAAAGATACGGTCAATATTGTCATGGAGCAGCTGGAAAAATTACAAGTAAGTCCCCCTAATCCAAAAGCAGGCGTTAACAGTTTATCAGGGGGCAACCAGCAGAAAATATTATTGGGAAAATGGCTGGCAACTAAGCCAGATATTCTTATACTGGATGAGCCAACACGAGGTGTGGATGTTGGCGCCAAGCAAATCATACATGATGTGGTCATGGCATTAGCTGATCATGGAACAACCATATTGCTCATGACGTCAGACCTGCCAGAGCTTGTTGGTTTATCCGATAGAGCTTATGTGATTCGTGGAGGGTACATCATTGGCGAAATGCAAAAAGATCAGTTGACAGAAGAAACGGCATTATTAGCAGCTAATGGGGAAGGGAGTGTATGTGATGTCTGCCAAAGGGAACACAACGTCGTTACAAGCTAGATTTACGGACATGGATGATAAGAAAGTTGTTGGGAAACTATTCGATAAAGCAGGGGTCTATGTCATTGCCTTATGCTTAATCGCTTTTGGCATCCTTGTGGAACCGTCAAAGTTTTTAACACCTGACAATTTATTAAACATACTAAGAAGTGTTGGTATGTTAGGTATCACCGCCTGCGGCTTATCCTTTGTCATCTATAGTTCTCAAATGGCAGATATGAGTGTGCCATCGGCCATGGCATTTTCCGGTATTATCACGGTACAATTTCTTTACCTAGGTCTTGTACCAGCTTTAATTCTAGGTATCATCTTTGGTATGCTCATAGGACTCGTCAATGGTATCGTGGTAGGTTACATACGAGCCAATGCGATTTTGTGGACATTAGCCATGCAATTTGGTATGGAAGGTATCATGCGTTATGTTTGGTCAGGTAATCAGTTATATCCTGATCTAGAACCGGGTACATCAGGGGCATTATTTGTCAGTATTTTTAGAACCAATATTGGGCCGATACCCTTACTCATTCTGGTCATGATTGTTTTGTACATCATAGCAGATATGGTCATGAAGAAAACAAAATTTGGTAATCAGCTAAAACTGGTGGGTTCCGCTTATCAGGTGGCGAAATGTACAGGTATTCATGTGAAGAAAACCGTTTTAATCGCTTTTTTAATCAGCTCATTTACAGCATCCATTGCCGGTATATTTATTACATCCATGAATAAGTTAGGTGTATTTTACTTGGGGGAGGGCTACGATTTTAAGAGCGTTACAGCCATTGTCATCGGTGGTATGGCATTATCAGGTGGTCGAGGCAGTGTGTGGGGCGCGCTTGGTGGTGTACTGGTTATTGGACTACTCAATAACATCCTCACATTTATTGGTATCCCAACGGCTGTTCAAAATGTGTTTGTGGGATTAGTATTTATAGCAGTTGTTGCATTACATACCTATAAGTTAAGAAAGGCAGGTAAAGACTTTGCATAAAAAAAATACACTTGTTTCCATGATTGATAACAATCGAGCATTGCTTTTGCTTATCTTATTGGCTTGTTTCTCTGCATTATTTGCTCCCAACTTTGCTAATCGGATGAATATCACCACCATCTTAATTTCGGGATGCATGTTAGCTATTATTTCAGTAGGCTTTACCCTTGTTTTTATTCTGGCACAGATTGATTTATCCATAGGAGCTACAGCCCAATTCTGCGGCATGCTTTGTGTGGGGTTGCAGCCTACCATGGGTTGGTGGTTAAGCTTAGGCATGGCAGTATTAGCAGGTGCAGTCATCGGTTTGTTTAACGGCATTGTTGTAGCCAAGTTCAAGATTCATTCTTTTATTGCAACCATTGGCACCATGACCATTATTCGAGGTGTTCTTCATCTCTATAGTGATGGGGGTACGAAAAGTATTGACGATTATACCCTTGGTGAATTTTTGGAAACAGGCCAATTTCCCATCTGGTTTATCATCACGGTTATTGCCGTTATTATATTGTTAATTGTGCTTAGTAAACCTGATTTGAAATCGGTCAAAGGTATAAGCAGCGTTGTGCTGCCTGCTCTATTTGTGGTCTTGTGGCTTACGACCAAATTATTCTCACCCATTGTCATTATTACTTTTATGGTCATAGGAATCGGTATATTTTTTCTAGATCATACACGATTTGGAAAAGGATTTTATGTGGTAGGTGGTAATCCAGAAACAGCATGGCTGGCAGGCATCAACAAAGATATGTACATCGTATTAGGCTTTGTCATCTGTGGTATAACAGCAGCTTTAGCTGGTTCTATATTTGCCATGCGACTGAGTTCCATGACGGCTCGCTTTATATTTGCTCAGAAGGCGCTGATGACATCCCTTGCAGCGGTTATTATTGGTGGTACCCAATTAACTGGTGGGAAAGGTCATCTATTAAAAAGTTATTTTGGGGTCTTAATGTTTCAAGTGCTTTTTAACATGATTGGGTGTTTCAGTCTTGGCTTTGAAATACAAATATTCATTAACGGCTTGATTCTAGCAGTGGTTGTTTTCTATGAAGCTTATTCCAACTATCGTCATGAGATGTTGAAAGGACAGCGGCCAGAATTACTAAAAGAAATACAAAACAGAGGGTAAAAGATGATAATGATACGGCTTATTATGTGATCATGGCATGAGAAGGCAATGATGGCTAGGAACATACAGTATGATTATTATTTTTTATAAATGAAATAAAACAATAAATTATAAAATGGAGGGTTTAAACTATGTTTAAAAAAAGTTTTAGCATCCTATTAATCGTGACATTATTGGTGATTTTATGTGCAGGATGTACCGCAAAAAAAGAAGAAGAACCTGAAACAAAACCTGCCACAACTGTCAGTGAAACCACAGAAGAAAAGTCCAATTTAGAAAAATCCAAAGCCATTGATGTGTATTCCATTATCGGCAGTGATGGTCAACCGTTAATCTTAAACACTGAGAAAAAACCTGTACCCGAACGTCCAGCAGATCCCAAAGCATTACCTGAAGAAGATGAGGGACATTGGTGGGATATTGAATATGCAGGATGGAAAACTGTCAAAGAAAACTTACCAGAATCCCCAGCAGACGGCGCGCTCAATAAAAAAGTTGTTTTATTAAAGGCAGGAGATCACCCTTATTGGACAGCATATGTGAATGGTTTTAAGCAAATAGCAGATGCTTATGCCATTGATGTTAAAATACTCAATGGTAACTGGAACATGGATTTACAATCACAACAGGTGGATCAAGCCATTAATGATCAACCAGATGCCATTATTTTCGCACCTGTGGATGCAACGGCTTGTGCACCATTAATGCGTAAGATTAATCAAGCAGGCATACCCATTATAGCTTCCAATACAATCCCAGCCGAAGCGGCTATGAAATATTGTACAGCTTGGACTGGACCAGATGATTGGGGACAATTTAGAATGTTAGCCAGATACTTTGCAGATGAAATGGGTAAAAAGGGTGGTTATGCCATTGTGAGGCATATGCCAGGTTCATCCCCTTACTTTGCAAGAACATTTGCACCTGTTACTGAATTAGTGAACTATGCACCGGATATGGAATTATTAGCCATGGATACAGCAAACTTAGAAGCAGAAGCTACCATGCAACTGGTCTCTGATTGGATTACAAAATACGGCGATGAGTTAAAAGGTTTAATCCTTGCAGGTGACGGTTTTAGTATGACAGGTACGGAAGAAGCATTGAAAAATGCTGGAAGAGAAGATATAATTGTGGTAGCAGCAGGTAATAGTAAAACAGGTATGGATGCTGTGAAGAATGGCGTTTGTGCAGGGATTACCTATCAATCTGCAGAAGGTGATGGGGCCATTGCTCTTTTTACAGCTGTGCGCTATTTTAATGGAGAAACCATGGACCCGGTTGCTTATTTACCAAGACATATTATTACAGCAGAGGATGTAGAGAATTATATGCCAGCTCAATGGTAGGTAGATGAAAGGAAATGAAAAAAATGGGAAACCAAGATTGCGTGGCTGAGAAATTACAAAGAATAAAAGATGCAGCCGCCTTTAATTATCAATGTGATCGAATACCTGTTGGTGAATTCTTCTGGACAGGGTTTATAGACAAATGTATCTCTAAATGGGGAGAAGATTTTGACCCCTATGTGTTTTTTGATTTAGATTATATACCCATTACACCTAATCTGGATCCCCACATTAAACCCTTTGAAATCGTGAAGCAAAAAGGTGATGATATCTATATACGAACAGGTTTTGAAGCGATTATCCATCGTTCAGGAGACATCGTTATGCCTCATTATGACAGCTTCTCTATTCAACAGCCAAAGGAAATGGCTACGTTTACCTTTGATGATCCAACAGATACAAGACGCTTTAACCATGGTGGAGATGATCAAATTAACTGCGTTACCGATGTCTTATTAAGAGATATTCCTGCATGGTCAGATAGGGTAGATACATACAAGAATATATTGCCTGTCTTTGGCTCGGTGTGTGAAGGGTACGAATATGTATGGCGTATACTGGGTACAGAAAATGCATTAATGTGGATGGCCATGGAACCTGAAGCCTTTGGGGACTTTATGAAGCGGATAGGCCATTTTCTTGTAGAACTGACAAAAGCCCAGATTAAAGAAGGAAGAGGAAGACTGTCGGGTATGATTATCTGGGGGGATGTTGCTTACCGTAATGGTATGCTCTTTAGTCCAGCCATGTGGCGTAAGTATTTTAAACCTATAACAAAAGAGCTCATTGACATCTGCCATGGACATGATTTAACAGTTATATACCACGGTTGTGGTAATGCATCTGCCATTTACAAGGACTTGGTTGAATTAGGACTGGATTATTATAATCCTCTGGAAGTCAAGGCTGATCTTGATATTGTCCAAATAGAAAAAACATACGGCGGTCAATTAGGCTTTTGCGGCAACATCGATATGCGCATATTAGAATCAGGTCATCTAGATGCTATAAAACGAGAAGTACTCTATAAAATGCAGGCAGCACATGCAGGCGGCTGGATATGCCAATCCGACCACTCCATCAGTAATGATGTGGAACCAGAAAGTTATCGCTATGCATTGCAAGTTGTAAGAGAATACGGACATTATCCCCTTGACATGGAAAGAATCCAAGAAGAAATAGCTAGTTTAGATAAAAAGCTAACCATCCAGTAAGACCATTTATACTTGGTTATTATGATATTTAATGAGAGGGTGATAAGATGAAACGATATGGCACAGTCATAAAAGTTAAACCCGATAAACTTGAAACCTATAAAAAACTGCATGCGGAAGTATGGCCAGATGTATTGAACATGATCAAAAGATGTCACATACAGAACTATTCTATTTATTATAAGGATGGTTACTTATTTAGTTATTATGAATACACAGGAACCAACTACGAAGCAGATATGGCCAAAATGGCAGCTGACCCTATTACACAAAAGTGGTGGGCATGCTGTAAGCCTTGCCAAGAACCTCTAGAAACAAGAAAAGAAGGGGAATGGTGGGCTGTAATGGAAGAAGTCTTTCATCAAGATTAACAGGATGAGGGTAAAGTACACTGACACATGTTAGGGTGCTTTACCCTTTTACACGTCCAACACATAAAAAACATATAAAATAAGAAGGAAATATCCAACATCAATAGAATGTTTAACCATATAAAGGGGCATAATCTGACAAGGGGACGTTTCGCGTGTTATGTTTTCATGGCTAATCTGACAGGGGGACGTTTCCCTTGTCATGTTTTCATGGTATGGGGATGACACGCGAAACGTCCCCTTGTCAGATTATGCCTTGTCATAAAGGAGGTTTTTATATGAATTTTACTGGCGTGTTTCATGGTATTATGGTATTCTTACTTATCGGGTTATTTCACCCTATTGTTATCAAGGCGGAGTATTATTTAGGTCGAAAAAGTATTGGTTTATTTGTGGTATTAGGCATCATAACCCTTGGTTTAGCCTTAGTGGTGCAAAACATTACCGGTTCTACAGTGCTGGCCACTTTTGCTTTTTGTTGTTTTTGGAGTATAAAAGAAGTTATTGAACAGGAACAGAGGGTATTAGAAGGCAGATTTCCACGTAATCCCAATCGGGTATATAAAATAGGGAATAACAATAAGGTAGTCTAACGTTACTGAAAGGAAGGATGATATGATTAAAAAAGTAATCTTAATCATGGCTGGTTTCATTGCTCTTGCACTAGGGATTATAGGCATTATGTTGCCACTACTACCAACAACACCCTTATTGCTGTTAGCTGCCGGTTGCTTTATTAAAAGCTCCAAAAGGCTATATACATGGCTAGTTCATCATAAAACATTGGGACCTTATGTCTATAATTATTTAGAATTAAGAGCCATAAGTAAAAATACGAAGATTATTGCCATATCATCCATGTGGTTATCCCTTATTATCACCATGATTGTTATCAATAAGGCATTCATGTGCTATATGTTATTTTTTGTAGGTGTGGGCGCAAGCATCTATATATTATCGTTAAATAATGTAGAAAAAGTTAACTGCAAGGAAAGAGAATAAGAGCTTGGTTAGATTTCAATGTCTAAGCAAGCTCTTTTCTTGTCTTTTAGGAAACGCTCGCGACATGCATACACAAGGTATGATGTAAACATCCTTCACAAGACAGACGTGGTCACCTTTCATCTGGTATAGTGACTAATGAAAATCCAGGATATGACCTAATTTTTTAGTATTGTTATTCAAGTTCAACAGTTGAAAGATAAGATTCTATATAAAATAACCAAAAAAAAGTGAAGTCTATTAAAAAAAATATTGCAATTACATAAAAAGGGTGGTATGATGAAAACATACTTTATTTATTGAATAAAGTAAGTCTAGTTCGTGGTAACATGACAAAAATGGCACACGATCAAATAAAAATAAGAAATACTAGGAGGGTATTATGAAAAAATTATGTTCAATGTTAGTGATGATTGTTTTAATAACAGCCTTAGTTGGGTGTGGTGAAAGTGCAGATAAGAAGGTGGATAGCAGTGCAGCAGATGAAGGTAAAATCACCATATGGGCATGGGATCCAAACTTTAACATTGCAATTATGGAGCAAGCAAAAGAGATCTATCTAAAAGATAACCCAAAAGTTGAAATTGAAATTGTAGATTATGCTAAGGGTGACTTGGAGCAAAAATTACATACAAACTTGGCATCAGGTACCACAGAAGGTCTTCCAGATATTGTTTTAATTGAAGACTATAATGCACAAAAATATTTACAATCCTATCCTGGTAGTTTTGAAGACTTAACAGGAAAATTAAAGCACAGTGATTTTGCACCTTATAAAGTGGGTCTCATGACTCTTGATGAAAAAGTTTATGGTGTACCTTTTGACTCAGGTGCAACAGGTTTCTACTACCGAACTGATTATTTAGAGCAAGCAGGTTATTCCGCTGCTGATTTAGAAAATATAACATGGGATCAGTATATTGAGATTGGTAAAAATGTATTAGATAAAACAGGTAAGCATATGTTAGCTCTTGATGCCAATGACGGTGGTCTTATGCGTGTGATGATGAACTCAGCAGGTTCATGGTACTTTGATGAATCTGGAAAGCTTAACGTTGCCAATAACAAAGCCATTCAAGAATCAGCTAGAATCTATAAAGAATTGTTTGATTCAGGTATCGCTAAACCAACAAGTGGTTGGGGTGAATGGGTAGGCGCATTGAATACAGGGGATGTAGCTTCTGTAACAACAGGTGTATGGATTACAGGTTCTGTAAAAGCAGAAGCATCTCAATCTGGCTTATGGGCTGTAGCACCAACACCACGATTAGATTTACCTGGAGCGGTAAATGCATCTAATCTTGGCGGATCAAGCTGGTATGTTTTATCAAGCTCTAAGAGCACAAAAACAGCTGTAGACTTCTTAAATACCATTTATGGATCAAATGTAGATTTCTACCAAGATATCTTAGTGAATCGAGGCGCAGTTGGTTCCTACATTCCATCTCAATCCGGTTCAGCCTATACAAAGGAAGATGAATATTTTGGTGGTCAAAAAGTATATAGTGATTTTTCCGAATGGATGCAGAAAATTCCTTCCATCAGTTATGGTTTATACACATATGAAGCCGATGCAGCTATTTTTGGTGTGATGCCAGAAATATACAATGGTGGCTCCATTGAAGAAGCACTTAAGAAGGCAGAAGAACAAGTTAAATCTCAGATGCAGTAGATTTAACATCATAAATGAATATGAAAAGAAGGGCTGTTCAGTCAAAAATTGTATTTTGATACAGCCCTTCTTTTAGAAAGGAGTGCATGACATGCATCGGAGGCATCAGCATAAAAGGAGAAAAAATTTCTATCAAATGTACGGGTGGTTATTTATACTCATTGCATTGGTTCTTGTTGGCCTATTCAATATATACCCGGTGATTAATTCACTGATATTGTCTACAATGAGTGGCAAAGGTGTTGTCTATTCATTCAATGGGTTAGGTAATATTAAGCGATTATTTTCAGATACCGTCTTTCAAACAGCTTTAAAAAACACATTTATTTTCTTTATCTTTCAAGTGCCCATTATGTTAAGTTTGGCACTGTTAATTGCATCACTTTTGAATGATAAAAAACTAAAGTTTAAAGGATTCTTCCGCACAGCAATATTTTTACCCTGTGTTACCTCATTAGTTGCCTATTCCATTTTATTTAAAAGTATGTTTGGGTATGATGGGATTATTAATGTTGTACTGATGAATTTACATGTGATAAGAGAACCAATAGCTTGGCTTTCGGACCCTTTATGGGCAAAAGTAACCGTTATTATTGCTATTACATGGCGGTGGACGGGATACAATATGATCTTTTACTTAGCCGGCCTACAGAACATCGACCCGGCTATTTATGAGGCAGCAGAAATTGATGGGGCTGGAAGTTTTAAGCGATTCAAATCCATTACGGTTCCTATGCTAAAACCCATCATATTGTTTACTTCCATTATGTCCACCATTGGTACGTTACAATTATTTGATGAGGTGGTTAACTTAACCAGTGGTGGTGCATCCACGTCTTCACTGAATGCTACCCTTACTCTATCCCAATATATTTACGACCTATCCTTTAAATATGTACCTAATTTTGGTTATGCAGCCACGGTTTCCTATATCATTGTATTGATTATAGCTGTTTTAGCCTTTATTCAATTTAGATTAGGAGGTGATCGCGATGAAAAGAATTAAAGGAAGTTTTAAATATATATTTCTTTCCATTGCTTCACTGATATCCGTCTTTCCTTTTATATGGATGGTGATAGGTGCCACCAATACAGCAACGGATATCATTAAGGGAAAAATGACACCAGGCCTAGAAGCCGTCAATAATGTTAAGATGTTGTTAGAGATGGTTGACCTGCCTTTGGTCTTATGGAACTCTGCAAAAATCGCTATCATTTCCACGGTTTTACTGTTACTCATAGCATCCTTAGCAGGTTATGGGTTTGAAATTTATCGTTCTAAGATTAAAGATAAAGTATACGGTGGCTTGTTGTTAACCATGATGATACCTTTTGCTGCTTTAATGATCCCTTTATTCAGGATGTTTACAAAGATGGGTTTACTTGATAGCCACACAGCTGTTATATTACCCACCATCGCCACTGTGTTTATGATCTTTTTCTTTAGGCAAAATACCAAATCCTTTAATCGAGAATTGATTCAGGCGGCAAGAGTAGACGGACTAAAAGAGTACCAAACGTTTTTTTATATCTATGTACCAACCATGAAATCCACATATGCAGCTGCCGGCATCATTGCTTTTATGACAAGTTGGAATAATTTCCTATGGCCGTTGATTATCTTGCAGACAGATGGTAAAAAAACCATTACCTTGGTGATATCATCATTATCATCTGCCTATTTTCCTGAGTATGGTGTCATCATGGTTGCCATTGTTATTGCCACATTACCAACCATATTAATTTTCTTCTTATTACAAAAGAGATTTGTAGAAGGTATGCTTGGATCGGTTAAATAAAGATGACATAAGCGTTTTACGATAATGCAATATAAGGAGTCAAACATGAGAGAAAAACTACGATTAAACAATAACTGGCAATATATCCCTAACTATATTGAAGGTATGGAAAAAGTAAAGCAATGGCAGAGCTATGAATTGGTTCATTTACCTCATAGCAATATTGAACTACCCTATCATTATTTTGATGAAAAGCTCTATCAATTTATATCCTGTTATCGTTTACCCATTCAAGTGGATAAGAAATATACCCATAAGATAGGTATCCTTCGATTTGAAGGTGTGATGGCCTATGCAAAAGTCTTTGTGAACGGTGATTATATAGGTGAACATAAAGGCGGCTATACCCCTTTTGAATTCGATATAAGTCATGCCTTAGTTTTTGGAAAAGAAAACATGTTAACGGTTATCGTGGATGCCACTGAAAGAGAAGATATTCCACCATTTGGGGGACAAATTGACTACTTAACCTATGGTGGTATCTATCGCCAAGTCAGCTTAACCTTCTACGATAAACTCTATATACAAAATGCTCAGATAAAAACCAATAAGCTCTACCAGGACAAGAAAGAGCTTGAAATAGATGTGTATACCCATAACCAAACAGCTTTGGAAACAGTGGGTGAATTCAAGTTGGTCATGACCGATGACCATAATCATGTGGTATATGAAGGAAATAAGCAACTGGATATTGGCAAAGATATTCAAAAAGGCCATTTGGTTTTTGAAGACATAACCGATATTCAATTATGGGATATACACAATCCTAAGTTATACACCGTAAGTCTAACACTTCTTGGTGATACGTATGAGGATACGTTTACAACAAAAATAGGCTTCAGAGAATGTAAGTTTAAGGAAGATGGATTTTACCTAAACAACAAAAAAATCAAATTAATGGGTCTTAACCGTCATCAATCCTATCCCTATAATGGCTATGCTATGCCAAAGCGGGTACAAGAGAAAGATGCTGACATACTGAAACATGAATGTCATGTGAACTTAGTGAGAACAGCTCATTATCCTCAATCCGTTCATTTTCTTAACCGCTGTGATGAAATCGGTTTATTAGTTTTTGAAGAGATACCTGGATGGCAGCATATTGGTGATGAAGCATGGCAAAAGATTGCCATTAACCATGTGGGAGAAATGATTCAAAGGGACTGGAATCACCCCTCCATTATTCTCTGGGGCGTGCGTATTAATGAATCAATGGATAACGATGCTTTCTATCAACAAACAAATGATGCAGCTAAATTATACGATACCACGCGACAAACGGGCGGTGTCAGGTGTATTGAAAACAGTGCATTATTAGAAGATGTGTATACCATGAATGATTTTGTACACGATGGCCATGACATGGTTCTTCGAAATCAACAGGATGTTACACATTTAGACCACCAAGTGCCTTACCTTGTGACAGAATACAATGGGCATATGTATCCCACCAAAAAATTTGACCAAGAAGAACGTCAAATGGAACATGTGTTACGGCACTTAAGGGTTCAAAATGCATCCTATGCCATGGACAATGTTTCTGGTGCTATTGGCTGGTGTGCCTTTGATTATAATACCCACAAAGATTTTGGCTCAGGTGATAAAATATGTTATCACGGTGTCATGGATATGTTTCGAACAAAGAAATTTGCTGCCTATGCTTATGGGTCTCAGGTTTCTCCTGATGTTGAACCTGTGTTACAGCCTGTTACCTTTTGGGCAAGAGGTGAGCGAAGTATAGGCGGGGTATTACCTTTGGTTATTTTAACAAATTGTGACTACATTGAATTCAAGTATGGCGACTTCCCAGCTAAGAAAATATACCCTTCAAAAAGCATGTTTGAAAGTCTCCCCTATCCACCGGTCATTATTGATGAAACCATTATCAATCCAAGTGAAATAGGGGAGTGGGGTATGCTATGGGAAGACTGTGACATAATCGGCTTTGTGGATAATAAAAAAGTCATAGAAAAAAAATTAGCCAAATCGCCCTTACCTACTGACCTTCGCATACAAGCAGATGATAGTACACTCCATGCAGAAGAAAAAGATGCTACACGCATTGTCATCGAAGCCTTAGACCAGTACGGCAATCTTATGCCTTTTTATAATGAATGCATTCATTTGGACCTAACAGGTGTAGGACGTATCATTGGACCTGAAGTATTAACCCTTGTAGGTGGTTCGATTGCTTTTTGGGTTGAAACCGTTAATAAAAAAGGAAGTATTGACATCCATGTATCTTCCATGCATTTTGATAAACAAACACTCTCTATAACGGTACAATAAAATTTGTTGAAATCCTATTATCATAAGGTTATAATAGACAGATAATAGATGAGATAACATAATTTGGATCATTGCATAAGACTGAAGGGTGATGTCATGAAAAGACGAACGACTGCTGATAAAAAATTAATCAAAAAAATCAATACCAATGCTATATTAAATGTTATTAAACAAAAAGGGCCCATTTCAAGAGCGGATATTGCAAAAATACTTGCATTAAATCCAGCAACCATATCAAGTAATGTAAATGATTTGCTTCAAACCAGATTAATTGAAGAAATCGGCATTGGTGATTCCAGTGGTGGAAGAAGACCTATTTTATTACGTGTGAATAGCAAGGAGAATTATATCATTGGTGTGCATACAGAGCTTACACATGTAAATGTTGGCATGATTAACATGGATGGTGACATGCAGGTGAAACACGTTTATCCCTATCCAAAAGCAGGTCGTGAGTTAACGGAAAAGGATATGATGACCATCATTATTAGTGGTATTAAAGACATCCTGTTCAAGTCCAATGTGGATTCGGATAAAATTATTGGTATCGGTTTGGGGATGCATGGTTTAGTCAACTCTGAAAAAGGTGAGTCCATCTTTGCACCTGCTTTTAATTGGCACCATATCTCCATTAAGCAAATTTTAAGTGAAACCTTTGATACGGATATCATCGTGGATAACGATGTTCGTGTGATGGCCATAGGTGAAAAGTGGTTTGGAAAAGCTAAGAAAAGTGACAACTTTATTTTAATAAATCTAAGTGAAGGTATTGGTGGAGCTTTAGTCATCAACGGTAAACTGTATTCTGGTAATACATTTGGTGCAGGGGAGATTGGGCATATTCAAGTAACCCGTCAACCCTATGCATGTAAATGTGGTAACACAGGATGTTTAACAACTGTAGCCAGCGAAGAAGGTGTGGTTGACCGGTTGAAAGAGCTTATAAGTACCAAGGATTATGGGGTATTTCATATTGAGCGTTTAGATGATTTAACCATTGATAAAATATATGATGCGGCTTTTCAAAAGAATCCTGTGGTGGTGAAACTATTAACCGAAACAGGCGGTTACATTGGACGAAGTATTGGTTCCCTTATTAACATACTTAATCCAGAAAAAGTGATTTTAACAGGACCCATGCTAAAAGTTAAAGCATTTTTAATGGATGCCATTAAAGCATCAGCTGCTTCAACAAGCATATCGGATAATTATGTGGAGACAAAAATAACCGTATCATCCATTGAAGAAGACTTGGGTGTTATTGGTGCGGCAACATTAATTATTAACAACTTATTTATGGGAATAGATACCTAAAACATGCTTGTATCATCTCAAATGTTGCCATGGTATTACATATTTTCGTAATAGGTTCAATAAAATTGTTCATATTTGGTAATAAAAAGTTAAATAGAAAGTAATCAAAACGTGATGACTTGTGTAGACGTGCTATGGTATGCTTATTGTGTTAAATGCATTTAACACAATGAGGGCGGTTAATAGGAGGTTATCTTAGGTATTGAATAGGATGAAGAAATACTACATTTACTTGGTTATACTATGCGCTTTGATCGTTGCGTATGCACTATTAACGACACGCAATCTACCTACTTTCAACATCCATGATATTCAGGCCATTACCTTTGTGACACTTCCTTCTCCTCCAAAACAGAAACATGTAACGGAAAAAGAAGATATACATAAGTTTTTAGCGTGCTTCAATAAGCTTAATGGGAAATTCATTCTATTTCAAGCAGCTAAGGGATGGAGGACCCTTATTAAGTTTAACAATGGAAACACGTATAACATAGTCATAGTAGGTAATACAATGAAAGTCAATGGACTATGGTATGTTGTAGATGAAGAGGCTATTGAAGAATTAATAGGGTTATATAACACATTTGATGTGGAAGAAACATCTTATCAACATGAGAGGGAGCTATAAGCAAGCAAGAACAACATTGCAACCTATAAGTTGAAAGAGGGTTCAACCATGGGATAAAGTATGTTCTACTGGGTAGATTGTTAGTTTTCTAAAATTAGAGATGAGTAATAAGGGAGAAAAGAGCGTTCTAAAGTATGGGGACTTTATGAACGCTCTTTTTATCATACCCATCATGGCCAGCATTGCTATAATTTTGGTAAGGTAGTATAATGATGATGATTAAAGATAAAAAAAACGTTCGTTTTATCATAGAAAGTTGGTGTAGCAATGAAAGATGAAATGCCTGTTCTCCTTAAAGACCAATTATTTAATGAAAAGGTAGTCCACCAATTAACAGACTGTATTAGCAAAGTATACTCAACACTTGATAAAGGGTCTTTTGCAGATGATATACTCAAGGGATTTCCTGAACGGGAACTGAAAGAGCGTATGTCATGGGTACGTGAAATAATCGAGAAGTATTTACCAGATGATTATGAGACAACCATTGATCTTTTAATGAAATCCTTACATCATGTTAAAGAAGCCGGTGACTTTACTTTTTCCCCCTATACAGACTATGTGATGGTCAACGGTTGCACAAGGGCGCATTTGCAGTTATCATTAAAAGCCATTGGGGAGTTTACTAAGTTTTTCTCAGGTGAATTTGCTATTAGGCGATTTATTAATGCGTTCCCAGAAGAAACCTATGAACAGATGGAGGTATGGGCACTTAGTGACCATGTAGAACAAAGAAGGTTAGCCAGTGAAGGGTTAAGACCTAAGCTGCCTTGGGCTGTTGCCATTGATTTTGATTATAAAAAAGGTGCTCAGATACTGGAACATCTTTATGATGACAAGGAAAGATATGTCACCCGATCTGTAGCTAACCATTTGAATGACATCTCAAAGATAGATGCGGATTATGTGGTGGGGCTACTGGATAAGTGGCAAAAGTCCAGTAAGCAAACAGATAAAGAAATGACTTATATGATAGGACACGCACTTCGAACATCCATTAAAAGAGGACACATAAACACCTTGACATTTTTAGGTTATGGTGAAAATCCTGACATCGAAGTTAAACCCTTAAACATCCATAAAAAAGAGCTGACATTGGGAGAATGCCTGGAATTTTCATTTGATATCATTTCCAAAAAAGAAGAAGGGCTTATTATAGACTACAAAATAATATACCCTATGGCCAATCAGAAAAAATCAGAAAAAGTATTCAAAATTAAGAAAGTCATCATGCATCCAGGTGATGTTTTAACCATTGAGAAAAAGCATCTTTTCAAGCAAATGACCACTAAAAAACTATACAGTGGTGATTATAAAATAGCCATACAGATTAATGGGAACATCTACAGGACAGGTGAATTCAAATTAGAGGTATAAGATGTAAATTAGATTTTGAACATAGAAAAATATATTAGCATATATAGCGTGTATACCATTAAGCCTATGCAAAAGGACCGTATGAATATAACGGTCCTTTAATGTGCATCATTATGGCGCTTCTGTAAAGATGTCCTTACACTTAGTTTGTAAAATGTCTACATAACAGTCTTGAGATAATCTTCAAGAACATGCTGATGCTTCGTTTCTTCATCCACTAAGCGGTTTAAAATGGCAAGGACTTTATCATCCGATGTTTTTGGAATAAGACCTCTATAAAATTCTGTGGTTATTTTCTCCGTTTCAATAGCGACCTTCAGTACTTCTATTATGGATGTTAACTTTTCTTTTCGACGATTAAATGCTACGTGGTTTGCATAAAAACGAAAATAAGAATCCACTTCTTCTTGAAACAGATAATCATCTACGGAGGTATCCAGTTCATCAAGCATCTGCTGGAAAACTTCAGCATGAGCTTTTTCATCTGATGCAAGTGTTAAGAGAAGCTTTTTCATATCGCCTTTAGCAAGTTCACTGTATTTGTTGTAGAAGGTAACCCCTTCTTCTTCGATTGTAATAGCGAATCGAAGTATTTCTTGTACATTGGCTTGATTCATCATATGGCCTCCTTAGCTAAATTCATTATCATTATAACAAATGTGTTGACTATTTGCAAAAGATACCATTCCAATTTGAACGTGATATTCTAGGATTCCAGTTGGTAAACATATTCCATGGATGAAAAAACAGCATGTATATACCACAAGGAAGTATCGAAGATTATCTAACAAAAATGTAAGAATTATCCATGAATTGTCATGTAAATCAATGGATTGCACGTGGATGAAGTATTATACTGAACCCATGCTTTCTAGAGAGCTTTTAAATGAAACAATCCAACATTAAATGAGAGTATAAAATAAGGAGGTTAACGTTGAAAAGAATAATGACTTTAATGCTCATTTTAATGATGAGCTTGAACATGTATGCACCTGCATATGCTAAAGAAAATGACCAACAAATAGAAAATAAACGTCTTAGTGTGAAACAGCTCCATGAAGACTTTGAGCATTTAACCAAAACCTTAGAGGAAGTTCACCCTAATTTATATGCTTCATATGGGAAAAATAAACTTGAAAGTCAACGTCTTAATATAAAAAAACAGTTGAGTCAACCCATGACCATACTTGAATATTACACCTTAATAGCTCCTTTCATAAGCTTAGTTCAAGATGGCCATACAAGTATCGTTCGACCAAAAGCGTTGATTAATCAAGCCATAGAGGACAGCAAAGTATTTCCACTGGTCACCGAAATACGTGATAATAAAATGTATGTTATTGGTTGTCTAGAGAATCACATCATCCTGCCACTTGGGGCAGAAATAACAGCCATTGAGGACATTCACGTGAAAGAGATCATAACGACACTAAAAAAATATGTTGTAGGCACCCGAGATGCGTACCGAGAAGGACAATTAGAGGAAGCCCTATATGATTTATTGTGGTTGCACTATCATGTGGAAGATACATTCCATGTTACCTATAAATGGAAAGGAAAAGTAAACCATAAAAAAATAACAGGTGTATCAAAAGACATGGTTGACCGTTATTTCAAGAGTAAGTTCAATGACCAAAAGACATATACCTATCGCATACTGAATAATGATATTTGTTATTTGGATATCAACCGATTTAAAGAGCCTTATGCCTTTGAAGGCTTCTTAAAGGACATGTTTCAGACCATGAAAGACAAGCACATTGACAACTTGATTGTAGATATTCGGGATAATCCAGGGGGAGTAGACCGGTTGGGGACAGAACTCATATCCCATCTATATGATAAGCCATTCTCTCAAGTGAGTCGTGTGGATATAAAGGTATCCGAGCAAACGAACTCAGCTTATGGAAAGATAGGCGATATCCTGTCACAGAAGCCTAAAATGGTATTTAATCAACATCTGAGCAATACATTTGATGGTCGGTTATGTTTACTGACGAATCGTAACAGTTTCTCAGCAGCAAGTATGTTCGCTTCTGCCATTAAAGACTATCATCTAGGCATTGTAATCGGGGAAGAAACAGGAGGTCTAGCTACTCAGTACGGTAATATTTACTTTTTTAACCTACCTCACTCCCAATTAAAGGTGTGTGTATCATCCAAGTACATCGTAAGACCTAACGGTGAAGAAACCAAAAGAGGCGTTCAACCCCATTACCAAGTGACACAATCTGTAAAAGACCGAATCAATCATCAGGATACCGTATTGGCATTTGCAAAAGACTATTTATATCATGAGTATGACAAAGAATATAATCAGTTGGGTTACAATGTAGGCGAGGCATTTACATATATAAAGCTGGATCATTCTGACTATCAAACATCTATTGAAGCCATCTATACCATGTACGATACCTATCAGTACGATTTAATCTATGACATGTTATCCGATGACAATCAAAAAATTATCCCCAAAGACATGATGAAAGCATTTATAGATGAAAGGAATAAAGAATTATCCCAGTTTGGTGGGTATCAAAAGATAACCTTATCCGAAGGATGGGGAATCAAAGAAGATGAAACCCTTATACGTTATGCCTTCAAAGGTTATTTAGTATACGAGAAAAAAACCATACCTTTTGAAATTCTACTGGATGAAACAAAACGTATTGAATCGGATAAGATAGATATCTAGTGGCTCTTTTCTTTTTTTGCCCATGGTGTCATGATAGACTATTTTTTACGTTTTTTCCCCACTTTGCCAAAGCTTTAAGGGTTGGCATAAGACTTTCTCCATGCTCTGTCAAGGAATATTCTACTCTTGGGGGAACTTCCAGATACTGTTGACGATGTATGATATGATAGGATTCCAGTTCTTTAAGTGATTGAGTCAGCATCATATTTGTGATGCCATGGATGCTCCTTTTCAGTTCATTGTACCTGACAGGACCTTGTTGATTCAAAGCCCACAGAATGGGTAAACGCCATTTTCCACCGATGACACTCAGTGCATAGGTTAATGAACACTCATCAAAACTATTTTTGTAGACATCTTTTTCCTTCATGTTGATCTCCTATACTCAGTTTTTTCTTTCCTAGTCATGAAATACTGCGTACTTGTTTTTAGTGTGATGCTTGCTATAATGGTATCAAACCTAAAAAAATAAATCAAGAAGGGACTTGGGATAACATGACGATGCGTTATGAAGTGATATCACCTGAAAAGGTAGAGTGTATACAAGATATGTGCAATGAACTGATGCGTTTTCAACAGTCAAAAGCTACCATAACACCTGAACGATTTGATGGCATGTCCTTTGAAACAAGAATGATACCTTCTATGGAAAGTGCTGTAGAAAACTATCTGATGATTGTTAGAGATAAGGAGAATATCGTTGGTTATGTCTATTGCAATATTTCTGAGAAAGAGGTATACGATAATGATTTTGCAACGTTTTTTGATATGGCATCCGTTAGCAAGGAACATGTAGGATGTCTATCCCAATTTTATATAAAAGAGGGATACCGGGGTGCAGGTATTGGCAGCGTGTTATTTGAAAAGGCCATGGCATGGCTGACATCTTTTGATACCATTGAAGATATATTTATCTACGTATCCAATGGTAATGATGATGCTCTGCAGTTCTATCAAAACAAAGGGTTTCAGGTGACCCACCAGATACTGGATGGTTTTATTACCGTATTAAGAAATGTTCCCAACCTTAGTTTTCATGAGGAAAATAGGAAGTAAATGAACGTTTCGTAAAAAAAATAAAATAATGTTCACTTTTTACAACAAAAATGCTATAATAGTGGATGGTCAAAGTAGAAAGTGAGGTTATAGGATGTATAATGATGTGAAAGAAGTACTTCTATCAGAAGAACAGATTGCAGATAAAGTATTGGAACTTGCTCAGTTGATTTCAGAGGATTTTGCAGGTAAACCTTTGATGGTCATAGGTGTATTAAAAGGTGCTAATGTATTTGTAGCAGACCTTATTCGCAAGATTTCTATACCCCTTGAGTTAGATTTTATGGCTATATCCAGTTATGGAACATCCACCCAGAGTTCAGGTATTGTGAAGATTCTTAAAGACTTGGACAAGGATATAAAAGGGTTGCATGTATTGGTGGTTGAAGATATCATTGATACAGGTTTGACACTTAGTTATCTTACAGAAAACCTTCGTTCAAGAGGTGCAGCAGCCATTGAAATATGTACGTTACTGGATAAACCAGAAAGAAGAAAAGCCCATATTGATGTAAAATATAAAGGCTTTAATATTCCCGATGAATTTGTCGTTGGTTATGGTATTGATTATGCTGAGAAATATAGACATCTTCCATTTGTCGGTATATTAAAGGAAGAAGCTTATCAGTAATAGGAATTGTAGATTCGACCCATTAAAAAGGATATGGTGGTTATGCATACGTCTAAATAACGTAGGCATAACCATTTTTTCTTTTTATTAGGAAACACCCATGGCATGCATACATAAGGTATGATGAACATACCCAGTTGAAGTAGTAAAGGGGACTATTGCTCATTGCAACGAATCAAATAAAAAAATAGTGCTTCCTCTTATAATATGACATAGAGTTGTCATATTAAGTATTATATAATAAGCTCATCAATGAAGAGGTGCATCATATAGGTAAGATTCTTTGTTATGATAGGCCTCAAAAATAGGAGGAATGAAAATGAGTAAAATATGTCAAAGTTGTGGTATGCCAATGGAAGATGCTAGTCTGTATGGAGCAAATCAAGATGGAACACCAAATGATGAGTATTGCAAATTCTGTTACCCAAATGGTGCTTTTACAAATCCCGATGAGACCATGGAACAGATGATTGAAACCTGTGTTCCTTTTATGGTGAAAGAAGGTATGGAAGAGAGCCAAGCCAGAGAAATAATGGAAAAGACACTCCCTACGTTAAAGCGGTGGAAACAAGCTTAAACATCCCCATATGACGGTAAAGTTTTTGTATATTAACAGGACCTTTTTCTAATAATAAGTCCGTAATAGATTTTAGAAAGGAGTGTTAATACATGAAAGCTAAGGAGATAATGACGTCTGATATAATTGCTGTAACGGATGACACATCCATTAAAGAAGCGGCGATGAAAATGAGGGATGCAGATGTTGGTTCAATACCTGTTGAAGAAGACCATAAATTAGTTGGTATCTTAACAGATAGAGATATTGTGTTAAAAAGTGTTGCAGAGGATTTGAATGCCAATCAAGCCAAATGTAAAGACATCATGTCTAAAGATGTCATTACGGTTGCACCGGACATGGATGTGGAACAAGTTGTTCATCTTATGTCAGATAACCAAGTCAAGCGAATACCTGTTGTGGAAAACCATAATTTAATAGGTATGATTTCATTAAAAGATGTATCACAAGCCAGAAGCTTTGAAGATGAAGCAGGAGAGGTATTGAACGATATCACGGAAGATTCATTTCATACATTGAGTTAACAATTAAAGCCCTGATCTTATTATGATAAGGGCTTTTTTGTGTTCTCTTTTAAAAATAGCATTATTTTGCTATACCATCACTTAGAATATTACTAGACATCTAAAATATAGTAATATTTTGTGGACCTATATTAAATATTTGCTATAAAAAAAGAAAATATACAGAAATGCTAAAAGAAAATCGATGCTATAATCAATGTATAAGTAGTACAGCTGTAGTACGATAAATTATATGTTGCATGGGAGGATAAGAATGAAAAAAATAATACCAATCATAATGCTTGTTTCACTTATTGTATCTTTAGTAGGTTGTACCACAAAGGAAACCAAAAATGATCAAGTAGCAGCAGAGAAGCATGACGAGCAATTATACATTGAAGTATCAGCTCTTGGAAATTTAGATTATTTTTATGACCATAAAATGGGTATGGAAAAAGTAGGAGAAGAACTGGGTGTCCGAACAGAATATGTAGGCCCAGCAGAATACGATATGAACGCTATGGTTGCAGCATTTGAACAAGCCATTTCTAAAAAGCCCAATGGTATCGTAGTGGTAGGTTTTGAACCGTCTCTTAACAGTATTGTGAACAAAGCCATAGCTGAAGGCATACCCGTGGTTACAGTAGATGCAGATTTACCTGAATCGAATCGTTTAGCATTTGTAGGCACAGGTAACATTAATGCAGGTATAACAGGTGGTAATTATCTGGCTGAAGCCATTGGTGAAAAAGGTAAAGTAGCTATTATGACAAAGCCTGGTCAATCTAACCTTGAAGAGCGTGTGAAAGGTTATGAAACAGCATTTACCAATTATCCAGATATAGAAGTAGTGCAAATAGTGGATACCCAGTCAGACCCTGTTGTTGCGGCACAAGCAGCATCTGCCCTTTTACAAAAGTATCCGGACTTAAAAGGTATTGTATGTGTTGAAGCAGCTGGTGGTTCAGGAGCGGCAACAGCCGTTAGAGAAGCAGGGGTTGCCGACCAAGTTAAAATTATTGCCATGGATAGAGGAAATGAAGTGCTGGAAGCCATTGAGGAAGGTGTCATCACTGCCTCTGTCGCTCAGCAAACAGCGCTGATGCCTTACTATGCGGTACAAATTCTATATAACTTAAATAACAGTAATGTACAGATTACAAAAGACAATGCAAAAGCAAATGTCCTTGGTATTCCTGCAAATGTAGATACAGGTGTTATTATTGTTGATCAAGACAATAATGAATATTTTATGCGATAAAGATAACATAAGGTGGTCTACGGACCACCTCCATGGTTTCTAGCAACAAGAAAGAAGGTGAGTGATTTGGCAGGGTATATTTTGGAAGTTAAAGATATAGAAAAAAACTTTCCAGGTGTTAAAGCGCTTAATAAAGTGAATTTAAAGCTTAAGAAGGGTGAAGTACATGCCCTCATCGGTGAAAATGGTGCAGGAAAAAGCACTTTAATGCAGACGTTGTGTGGTATTCATAAACCTTGTGCCGGCAATATATATATTGAAGATGAACAAGTTACATTTCAATCAGCACAAGAGGCCAATGCCCAAGGGATAAGTATCGTCTATCAAGAACTGAGTTTGGTTCAGAATCTTACCGTTGCAGAGAACATCTTTGCTAATCGTCAACCCGTAAAAAAATGGAATATAATTGATCGGGATCAATTACATGAAGATACACGACACATGTTGCAATTATTTGATGTGGACAATATAAAACCTGATATGCTTGTGAAAGAGCTGTCTGTAGCTAATCAGCAAATCATTGAAATTTTAAAAGCCATGTCCCTAAACCCTAAAATTTTAATCTTGGATGAACCCACATCATCACTGACAGAGGTTGAGGTCAATAAGTTATTTGAGAACATACGAAAAATGAAAAATATGGGTATAACCTTTATATATATTTCGCACCATTTACAAGAAATATTTCAGATTGCTGACCGGGTAACCATTTTAAGAGATGGCCAATATGTCTGCGATGCTCAGGTTAAAGACATTGATGAAGAATATCTGGTAAAAAACATGGTAGGACGAGAAATTAAGAACATGTATGGACAGCGAACAGAAAACCAAGGTATCGGAGAAACCATATTAGAAGTTAAGCAGATCAGTAGAAAGAAAATGTTTAAAGATATTAGTTTTTCTGTTCGAGCAGGTGAGATTGTAGGGTTTGCAGGCTTAGTAGGTGCTGGCAGAACAGAAGTGGGTAGAGGTATATTTGGCGCTGAACCTATTGAATCCGGGGAGATATACATAAAAGGAAAAAAAGTCAATATCCGTTCTCCTAAAGACGCTATAAGGCAGGGTATAGGTTATATGAGTGAAGACCGTAAGTACGATGGTTTGTATTTGAATTTTTCCATTAGAGATAATTTCATTGCCAACAAATTAGAACGTTTTACAAGGGGGCTTTTCTTAAAAGACAATAAGATGGAAGCCTATGCCAAGGCATCTATCGAGAAATTTTCTGTTGTCACACCGGACCATACACGTGCCATAGCCAACTTGTCTGGTGGTAATCAGCAAAAAGTTATGCTAGGTGAATGGTGTGATATAAAACCCAAGGTACTCATTGTGGATGAACCCACCCGAGGGGTTGATATCGGTGCAAAAACAGAGATATACCAACACCTTAGAAATCTTGCAGCGGAAGGTGTCGCTGTCATTGTCATTTCATCGGATTTGATGGAAGTCTTAGGTATCAGCGATCGCATTATGGTCATGAAATCAGGTGAGCTGGTGTGTGAAATGGATAGACATGAAGCAACAGAAGAGAATGTCATAGCCTATGCCACAGGCATAGCGTTAGATGAATAAACAGTAAGGAGGCTTAATGATGGAATGGTTGAGAAGAATGACGAAAATGCGTGAATTTATGATTTTTATGATTGTGACCACAATCTTTGTTGTGATGAGTTTTGCATCACCTTATTTCTTATCCACAGCAAATATATTAGCTTTGTTATTAGGGCTATCCATTGAAACCATGATTGCAGTTGCCATGGTTAATCTTATGGTGAGTGGCGGTTTTGATATGTCCGTAGGTTCTGTAGTTGCCTTTTCAGGTGCGGCAGTAGGTCTGCTCATAAGATCAGGGTTACCTGTTATGGTGGCTATTTTAATCGGTATTATGATTGGTAGTGCCATTGGTTTTATAAACGGGTTTATTGTTTCCAAATTGGGTATTAACCCTTTTGTTACCACACTTGCCAGCCTTAGTATCTATAGAGGATTAACACTGATTTTAACCAAGGGACAGAATGTAACAGGTCTTGGGAGCACGTTTAAATTAATTGGACAGTCTAAGATTCTGGGTATACAAATGCCCATATGGTATGCTGTTATCTTTGTCATTATCGGTGATATATTATTAAGGAAATCCCGCTTTTTCAGACAGAATTATTATATTGGAGGAAATGAAAAAGCGGCTAAACTATCCGGTATTGACGTGATGAAAATGAAAATATTAAACTACGTGTTAACAGGTGCTTTTGCGGCTATGGCAGGTATTGTGATGACATCAAGACTGGGAGCTGCTTCAGTGACCGCTGGTACAGGTTTAGAGCTGAGGGTTATTACAGCTGTTATTATTGGTGGGGCAAGTTTGAATGGTGGAGAAGGTACGGTAACAGGTGCATTTTTAGGATCGCTCTTGATGGCGTTGATCATTAACTCCCTCACCTTGCTTGGTGTAGATGTGTATTGGCAAACTTTCGTCATTGGTGCTACACTGTTATTAGCAGTACTGATTGACCAGTATGGAAAAATTAGAAAAGAAAGAAAAGCATTCGCATAGGAGGTTTGGAAAATGACAAGTTATGAACGTGTTAAACGAGCACTTGAACACAAAGAACCGGATAAGATTCCTTTTGATTTAGGAGGTAGTGTTTTAACAGGTATGAACAAAACATGTTACATCAACTTACGACAACATCTTGGCTTATCCATCGACAACATAGAAATTTATGATGAAATGCAGCAATTAGCCCGTATTGAAGATGATTTGGTTGAGCAATTGGGTATTGATGTACGATGTGTGGACCCATTACCACCATCGGAGCTTGGCTTGAGAAAACCCCCTGCTCAAAAAGGTGACTACTATGAGCGAACAGACGAATGGGGCATTAAGTGGCGAATGCCCGTAAAAGACGGCTTATATTATGATATGCTAGAAGGTCCTCTTAATCAGGTTAATACAAAAGAAGAATTGGAGGCATTTCCATGGCCTAATCCACTGGATGATAAACGATTTGAGACCATGAAGCAGCGTGCGGATTACTATGTCCATGAAGAAAAAAGAGCTTACATTCTTGGCAGGCAATATGCGGGTATTTGGGAAACAGCCCTATGGATGTCAGGTTTTGAAAAATTTTTCATTGACATGCTCATTAACGAAAAATATGCGCATGCCCTTATGGAAAAGATTACAGATTTAAAAATGCAGTATTGGGAAAAAGCATTGGATGCAGTTGGAGATAATGTGCTCATTGTGTCCGAAGCAGATGATTTAGCCACCCAGAACAGCTTACTTTGCTCTGCGGATGCCTATAAAAAAATCGTACACCCTTATCATAAGAAACTCTTTTCATTTATTAAGGAAAAGGCAAAAAGTAAAGTCTACATTTTCTATCATACATGCGGCGCTTGTAAACCCCTTATTCCTTATCTTATTGAAGAAGGCGTTGATATATTAAATCCAGTACAAGTCAATGCCAGCGATATGGACACCAAAGTACTCAAAAGAGAGTTTGGCAAAGATATCACCTTTTGGGGTGGTGGTGTAGACACCCAAATCATCCTGCCTTTTGGCAAACCAGATGAAGTAAGAGAAGAAGTGAAAAGAAGAATTGATCATCTGGCAAAAGATGGTGGTTTTGTCTTTTCTGCTGTGCATAACATTCAAGGAGATGTATCACCAGAGAATTTTATGGCCATGTGGGACGCTTTACAGACCTATGGTCAGTACTAATGCATAATAAGCTTTATTGCTATATGAACCATAAAGCATAAATGATAATTGGCTAGCATAACATGCTAGTCTTATTGTCATTTATGCCCACGCATTTCTAGATGCTTCTAATTTCCTTGCAGCAGACCCATAAATGAAGCATAATAATAGCATGGTTGAAGGTATTTATGATGAGCATCTATAAGGTGAAGTTTAATGACAATATGAAAAGGGTGGTTGGATGGAACAAATTGTAAGAAAAATATTGTTTCCCAGTTTAATCTCTGTACAGGATTTTGCTTATATAGAAGAAGCCCATGGTACATATGAGATGTTAAAGCTCATTGAAGTGGTATTACGATATACCCTAAGGGAATCCGACTATGGTATCTTAGAAAGTGAAATGAAAGCCATGACAGCTATACTTGAATTGTACCGTTATCGCTTTGGTAACTTTCAATATACCCTCCAATACGATGAAGCGTATAAGCTTTTTGAAATACAGCGCTTTTCATTATTGAATGCACTGATGGATGAGCTACAGCAACTTGTTGATGAGGTATCTAACTATCAGCAATTATGTATCCGCATTAAGTTTGACCCTAAAACTCAATCTTTTTATATTAATCCCATAAAAGAGCAATAATAGCATTATCCTATAAGAATATTTTATGGTTCAAACCATGAAAGATGAATAAAAGTCAAAAGGAGCTTATGATGAACAAAGTGATGATTGTTGATGATGAACCACTGACCCGTTATGCCTTAAGAAAAATAATCAGTCAACACATTGATGGACTCGAGGTGATTGCTGAAGCAGAAAATGGCAAAGAAGCCATAGAAAAAGCTAAGACATGTTTACCTGAACTCATTTTTATGGATATCAAAATGCCAGGATTAAATGGTATAGAAGCATCGGAAAAACTGCTTATGGATTTACCTCATCTACACATTATCATATTAACGGCCTATGATCATTTTGATTATATCCAAAAAGCGTTGGAAATTGGTATTGAGGGGTACTTACTCAAACCTATTAGTAAAGAGACAACTGTAAAAAAAATTAAGGCAATCATTCAGCGTATACAACTTCTGGAAAAACAAGAAAATGCCCGTAAAACCTTAGAAAAGAATATTGATTCTGTTGTCCGCATGATGGAAAAGGATTTTGTGGATCAGATTGTTCAAAAAGATTGCCATGAAGACATGATGAAGCAGTACATGGATTTTTTAGGCTACCCCATGGTGCACGGCTATTTTATGTGCATTGCTTTTGACGAGCCAACAGAAAATATCTATAACAGTTCCATCATTCGAGAACGAAACATCAAAAAGATTGTCAATGGCATTCAAAAATACATGCCCTTTATGACCAAGTTCATTATCGGGAGCCCTTTGGGGAATTGCATTGTTGTGTTTCTTTATAGTGAGGATTTGACCGTGTATGAACAGCAAGCTGAAAGTCATATGATCGCTAATCATGTGATACATAAATTAGAACTCGTGGAAAAAATAACAGTGAAAATTGGTATAGGCCATGCCTACAAAGAACCCCATAAATTCAGAGATTCTTTTTTTGAAGCTTATCATACCATTCAATACATGAAGCCCCATGAATATGTGTTGCATGCATATGATTTAGATGTTATACCTGAGGCAGTTTCTTATCCATACCCACAAAAAAACATACAAGTTTTAAAAGAAAAAATTCAATTAGGCTCTTTGGAATCCTATACATTGGCCCATAACCTTTCAAAAGAAATATGTCAAAGTGGCATGGACATAACGTTGCTCAAGGAATATGTAATCCAGTACTGTTATGATATACGCCACCTGATGTGTGAAACCTTTCATGATTTACATGGTTTAAGAAGCGATTTTGTGAGCCAACTGCTTAACAGTACATCCATTCATGAAATGAATACCATTGTGGATGTCCAATTGGACCTAATACTCCATAAACTTTTAGATGAAACGGAAGATAGTAACCAAAAGATGACAAAAACAATATATGATTATGTTAACCTGCATTATAAGCAAAACATATCCTTAGATGGTTTAGCAGAAGCCCTCAATAAGTCAAGTCAATACACATCAAAGCTTTTTAAAGATATCTTCAAAGCTAATTTTGTTGATTATATAACAGGGAAACGAATGGACGAGGCCAAGGATTTATTAAACACAACCCACCTTCGTATCAAGGAAATTGCATATCAAGTGGGTTATGAGGATTCCAATTATTTTTGCCGGTTATTTAAGAAGAAATTCGGTATAACACCCAAAGAATACAGGAAACAACGTTCAAGAGTGGAATAAGGCAGGTGACCCACATGACATTAAAGAAATGGGTGAGCAGTAAGACAGAGAGATGGACATTAAAACGCATACTGATTGTGTTTTCCTCTTCCATTGTAGGGATTATGACTTTATTGCTGATCTCCGTCATGCAAGCCAATCACGTGTTCTATAATCAATTGAATCAAGACCTCAGTCAGCTGGTTAATCTACAATCCAAAACAGAGGAGATTGAAGCAGCATATCATGCGATTAGAAGTTACACGTTAAGTGATGACATGACGTATCTAACCCAATATGAAGATGAAAAAGAAGATTTATTACGGTTTTTTGAAGGCTATAAACTAAAGGATAAAGGCTCTAATCCTTATTATCTTTATTATGATGCTTACAACATGTTTCTAAGCTTTACAGAACAAGCCGTTAGAAGTCTCACATTATTTGAAGAAGGGGCAGAGCCCCTATACGTCAATCACCAAGTCTTACAATTATCCAAGAATAAAAATTTCATGAAAGAACAGTTGGAAAAAATGATAGCTGTTGAGTTAGTAGAGATTAAGAACAAATACGGGGACATAGAGGCTGCAACGGCCAGCCGTGAGGAATTAATATATGTGATTATTTTCTTTATTATTACCTTCACCCTATGGGCTAATCATGGTATCACCAACAAGCTCTCCCGCCCTATTCATGCCTTATCAGTTCAGCTAAAAAACATTGCCAACGGTGACTATAACCGTGACCCTATCCAACAGTCTAGTATTGGTGAACTTCATTATATGATTGTTCGTTTTAATAAAATGAAAGTCAAATTGGCCGATAACATTGACCTAATGCATGAGAATGCCAAGATAAGAGAACAGCTGAAAAATCAAGAAATTGAATTATTGGAGACGGAAAACCATTTAAAGCAATCTAAGCTGGATTATTTACAGTCTCAGATTAACCCTCATTTTTTATATAATACGCTAAATTCAATCCAGACCTTAGCGGATATTGAGGAAGCGCCGTTAACGGAGAAGATGTTGTTTCATATGAGCAGTTTAATGCGTTATAACCAAAAAAAAATGAATGATATTGTCCGGTTAAAAGAAGAGCTGGATATTGTAGACAGTTATATTTACATTCAAATGATTCGGTTTGGTAATCGCATTCAGTATATTATGGACAAGGATGATGACGCGTTGAATACCCTTGTCCCGAGTATGATATTACAGCCTTTGGTTGAAAATGCCATGATTCATGGATTAGAGCCTAAGATAGGACAAGGCGTATTGAAAATAGAAATATATAAAGAACCGGGTCAAGTGGTGGTTTCGGTTTATGATAACGGGGTGGGGATGGACCAGGAGACTATGGATAATATTATGTTATATGCAGAGAGTGACCCAGGTAAGAATGGTATAAAAAGTTATCAAAGTATAGGATTGAGTAATGTTATTAGGCGATGTATGCTTTATTATGGGAAAAATATTTTGGAAATACAGAGTGAGAAGGGGCATTATACGCAGCTTAAGTTAGTTATTCCAGATAAAGAATAATTACACATGATATATTGGCTACCGTATGGAAGAAATTGCATAAGGTATGATAATAAGACACGGTGTAAGACGCCCGTAGGTAGATGGGTATCATAAATCCGTTCAGGTTAAATCATGGCAGAAATACTAAGTTCACTCAAAGCTAAATGTCTAAAACTGAAAACTCACTACGTTCAAACACTTCAGTTTCTTAACGTCATTTATCTTTTCATTCACTAAGAATTTCTAACCATGATTTAAACATCTCGGATTTATGATACCCATCTACCTACTAAGGTAATGAAAGGGGCTACGGGTAGTATATAGGATCCTTACTTATTAAGTTTGGCTATAGCCTATAATATGCCTTAGCCTAGTAGATTGGGGGTAGATACCATAAAGTTGTGATTTTTAAAAGAGTCTTAGAAAATCTTGGTGAGCGGAAGAGGTGTTTCCGTTAAGAAGATTACCTGTCTGACCGCAGGGAGTTGGTAAGCTTTAGGAAACACCTCTGGAGCAAACCTTAGTTTTTCTTAGACTCTTTTAACCTGAACAACTTTATGGTATCTACCCTCAATCTACGAAAGTCTTGTACTCTACTAAGTTTAGCATAAATAGTACTTTTTCCATGCAATAGCCCTCCATGACAATACACAAGCTATCACAACACAGAAGTTATTGACAGCTTCACGAACATCTGTTAGAATAATTTCATTATATAAAGGCGTTGATGAAGACATGGGTGTTGCGTATGTTGTTTCAGAGAACCGGTGGTTGGTGTGAATCGGTACAGCAGTGAGATCCGTATCCCTTCTGAGCTGAATTGCTGAACATGAGTAAGTGATTACGGGAGGTCCCGTTATAGACCAGGGTTTGATGGAACCTTCAATGAGCGGTCTTTTGATAAAGACAATTAGGGTGGTAACGCGGATTGTATTCGCCCCTACAGTATATCTGTAGGGGCTTTTTTAATACACACTTTTAAGCAGTAATGGTGTTCACCACCCTGTTCCTGAAGCGTTCCTCGTCATTAATAAAAGGAGGAACCAACATGTGTAAGAAAGATAAGCAAACATTTGATTTTGTGACCATGGAACATGACATGCTTAAGTTATGGGAAGATGAACAGTTCTTTGAAGCTTTAAGGCTTAAAAATGAGGGCAATCCAATTTTCCGATTTTTAGATGGTCCAATCACAGCTAACAACCCTATGGGTGTTCACCATGCATGGGGACGTACTCTGAAAGATACGTATCTCAGATACAAGGGGATGAATGGGTATGACTGCCACTATCGGAATGGGTTTGATACCCAAGGTCTTTGGGTGGAAGTGGAGGTTGAAAAAGAGTTAGGCTTTCAATCCAAAGCAGATATTGAGGCATATGGTTTAGAGAACTTTACGAAGAAATGTATTGAGAGAATCACCACATTCTCAGGTATTCTAACAGAGCAGTCCAAACGTCTTGGGCAGTGGATGGATTGGGAGAATTCTTATTTTACCCATAAGGATGGTAACATTGAAGGTATCTGGCATTTTCTAAAGAAGTGCCATGACAGAGGTTGGATCATCCAATATCATAAACCTATGCCATGGTGTCCAAGGTGTGGAACATCCCTATCTGACCATGAGATGTCAGGTTCTTATAAGCAGATTACCCATGAATCGGTATTTTTCCGGTTGCCTGTCCAAGGGGAAACCTATGATATGTTAGTCTGGACCACCACACCATGGACCCTTGCTGCTAATGTAGCCCTTGCTGTTAACCCGGCTATTGATTATGCGATGGTTCAACTAGAGGGTGATCAGCGTCCTATGGTGCTGGCAAAAGAAGCTTTACCTGTGTTAAAAGATTATGAGAAGACAGTTCTTAAGATTATAAAAGGTGAAGCCTTACTGGGTAAAACCTATGACACCTGTTTTCCCCATATGCCAAAACAAAAAGATATTCGTCATCAAGTGGTACCATGGGATGAAGTGGATGCCCAAGAAGGAACGGGCATTGTACACATAGCGCCAGGTTGTGGAGCAGAAGACTATGAACTGGGAAAAGTACTTGGTTTAGACAAGGTTCAACCTGTTGATGCATCCGGTGTGTTTATGGAAGGCTTTGGTTCTTTAACAGGGAAATCAGTCAAAGATGTGAATCCACTCGTTTTCCAACAACTAGAAAAGGACCGAAAACTATTCAAAGTTTTAGATTATGAACACAGTTATCCCGTATGTTGGCGCTGTAAGACGGAAGTGATTTATCGCCTTGTAAAAGAGTGGTATATCAAAAGTGATGCCATACGGCCTCAACTCATAGAAGCCGCAAAAAAAGTTACATGGGAGCCTGAGCATATGGGTAAACGGATGGTGGATTGGCTGACGAATATGGGGGATTGGAATATTTCTAGGAAACGGTTCTATGGCTTACCTTTACCTTTCTATGTATGCGAAGCATGTGGCAAATTAACGGTGGTAGGGTCCAAAAAGGAATTATTAGATAGACAGCATGGGGAAACCCATTTACCAGAACTCCATCGTCCGTGGATAGACAATGTACAGATACGATGCCCTCATTGTGAGGCTGTTGTTAAGCGAGTGCCCGATGTAGGTGATGTCTGGTTGGATGCAGGTATCGTGCCTTTCAGTACGTTAGGCTACTTTGAAGACCGTGAAAAATGGCAGCACTATTTCCCTGCTGAATGGATAACAGAGATGCGGGAGCAAGTTAGGTTATGGTTCTATTCCATGCTTTTTATGAGTGTTGTTCTGGAAGAAAGACCACCTTATGAGAAAGTTTTGGCCTACAACATGGTTGTATCGGAAGACGGTTCAAAGTTCTCTAAAACAGGTCATATGATTAAATTTGATGAAGCAGCAGAGAAGATGGGTTCAGATGTCATAAGGTATCTCTTTGCCAGCACCCATGTAACCAATGAAGTCAGATTTGGTTTTAATGTGGGTAATGAAGCCAGAAGAAAGTTGATGAGCCTCTATCAAGTGTATAAGTTCTTTAGGATGTATGCCGATATAGATCAGCCCGATGTTGGTTTGCAAGGTCTTGATAAAACCACTTGGGATGTACTGGATCAATGGTTACTAGCCAAGACCAGTCAGTTCATACAGGAATGTATAAAAGCCTATGAACAGTACAATACGGTAGGTGTTATCAAGTCATATGAGAAATTTATAGATGATTTATCCAATTGGTATATAAGGGTTAATCGCCGACGCTTCTGGAAAGCATCCGATGACAACAGCAAAAAACATGCTTATATCTGTTTATACCATGCACTAAAAACCACCGTACAATTGATAGCACCCATTGTTCCATTCTTATCGGAGTATATATGGCAGCATGGTATACGAAAGATGGAAAATGCTGTACCTCCATCTGTTCACTTATCTAATTGGCCAAAAGTTACAGAAGATGATCCACAAGAGGACGTATTACAAGAAGTAGCATACGCTCGTAAAGTGATAGCTTTAACCTTAAGATTAAGAAATGAAAAGCAAATAAAAGTAAGGCAGCCATTAAGTACAATGTATCTATTAGAGGATAAAAAGGGAAAAGCCCTTACGGAGCACATGAAAAAAGTAATCTTGGATGAGACCAATGTCAAGTCCATTGTATGGATCAAAGACATGGATCAACTGCAAGAAGCCTATCTAACCTTGGATTTTAGAAAAGCAGGTGCTGTGCTAGGGAAAGAATTACCCCAAGTCAAGGAATATTTGGATCATGCAGATGGTCAGACCATGGAACACTTGGTGCATGCATATACACATGATGGAGCAGTCATGGTTAATCAAAAAGCGTATGAGTCAACATTATTTATCAAACAGTATCGTCCATTAGAAAACATCCTAACAGTCAGTGAAGACCAAGTGATAGTAGGTCTCTCAACAGCAATTGACGAAGGGCTTAAACTGGAAGGTTATATGCGAGATATGGTCAGACATTTTCAAGTCTTTCGAAAAGAGTTAGGTTATGGTCTAGAACAGAGAATCCATATATCTGTCACAGTAGAAGATAAGGAAATAGAAGAAGTTATCACACGTTATAGGGATTATCTTCAACAAGAGCTATTGGCGGATACCATTAACATTAAATCTACAGAATGCATGGCTAGAAAGACTGTATCCATAGGGGATAAGCAAGTCATGATCATGAGTCAAGAAGTTTGATACATGTAGGATAGACCTTGTAATATATTAGCCTAATAGAACGCATCTAATAAAAACAATCACTTGGAATGTCTCATAAAATGCAATTTTGTTGGCTAGAAGTTTCTGGTAATTATAAGAGGCTAAGCTTTTCAGACCCCTAAACGTCCGTGTTTAGTAGTGCAACATATCAATGTTGCTTAAACAGGGGTCTCGCCGCGATGGCTGCGCTTCTCGCTTAACCTCTTATAGTTGCCTATGATATTGACGTTATTTTTCTTGTGACAGCCCCAACCCTATGTGAAATAATTTACTAACCTCTTAAAAATGCAAATAAGCCTATTATTGTCAGTGATAGAACGATAAGCTAACACATGATTAATTCAAAATCATCCCCAACTTCCACCACAATTCGTTCTGCATGGGTCGTCGCATACAAGTCTTGCAACACCCCTTCAAAAGCATGTGTATAAGCCTCAGGTATGGTCAATGTTAAACAGCCTATAGCATCTTTCATGGACAACGCTTTTTCTGATTTGTATTTACGAACATCGGATAATATCATTTTCAAGTAGTCTCCAAAAGCGATGGAGAAGGTATCCATGGAAGTGGCCTTTTGCCATTTTGTTAAATGAATAGAAGGTGTACTTTCGTAGGTTTCATAATAAGCCTTATAAATTTCCTCTGTGATAAAAGGCGTAAAAATAGAATAAGCCTTTAATACCGTTAATAACGTGTGGTAAATGGCATATTGAGCCGATTGTCGGTTCTTCTTACCATGGACATCGGGTTTATACAAACGGTCTTTTACCAATTCTAAATAATGATCACAATAATCATGCCAGAAAAAACTATCCAAGACTTGTCGCGCCAAGCCTATTTCGTATTGGTCAAGGTGTTGAGAAGCTTTATCTCGAGCTAATCTGCTTCTGTCCAAGATCCATTGGTCTTGAGGTAACACGTGATCCACTTGACAAGGCTCCCAATCCTCAAGATGCATCAAGGAGAACTTAGCCGCATTCCATAATTTTGTTATGAAACGTTTTGATACTTTCAGATCGTCTTCTGAGAAGGTTGTATCGGTACCTAATTTTGCAGAAGCCGCCCAGTACCGTACACAATCAGCCGAGTGGGTTTCAATGAGTTTTTTAGGTTCCAGTTTAGCATTTTTTTTGGACTTACTTATTTTTTCACCTTTTCTTGCCAATACGAAACCGCAGATCATGATATCTTTCCAAGGTATGATACCAAAATGAAAGTATGTTTTAGCCATGGTATAGAAAGCCCAAGTTCGAATAATTTCGTGAGCTTGTGTCCGCATGCTCATGGGTAATAGCTGATCGGTCATATCGTCTGGTTCACCATAACGGGCATTGATAAGTGGGGTTACCGATGAAGTAGCCCAGGTATCCAACACAGCAGACTCTGGACGAAAATCGGTGGAGCCGCAGGAACAAGGGGACGGGGGAGCGGTTTCTAATGGGTTAACGGGTAAAGCCGTTTCGTCGGCAACCATGATTGCACCACATTTTTCACAATACCATACAGGAAAAGGTACACCAAAATAGCGTTGTCTGGAAATACACCAATTCCACTTAAGATTCTCAACCCAAGTGGTATAACGGGTTTTCATATAGCTTGGATACCAGTTAATATGATCCGCTAATGCCAGCAGGGTGTCTTTATGGGTAAGGATATCAATGTACCATTGTTTAGAAGGCATAATTTCAATGGGATGACCGCAACGTTCATGAACAGATACTGTATGTTGAATAGCGTATTTTTTAATCAGCAGATTTTGCTCAGTAAGCAGTTCTATGATACGCTGACGTGCCTTCTTCACATGCATACCACCAATATAAGGCACTTCTTCAGCCATAAAACCGTGGATGTCTATGGCTTTTTTATAGTCAAAGGAATAGGTCTTATACCATTCCAAGTCTTTGGTATCGCCAAATGTACAACACATGACCATTCCTGAACCTTTATGCATATCCACATCTTGGTCAGCTAAGATAGGTACGGTGAAATCATAGAGAGGTACCTGGGCTTTTTTACCAATCCAATGGGCATTTTTTGTATCTTCTGGATGAACAAAGATGGCCTGACAGGCATAGAGCAGTTCAGGTCTTGTTGTAGCAATTTCGAGAACCTGCCCATCAACCATGAATGGTATATGGTTAAACGTGGTATCCAATTCCTTTGATTCCAGTTCTGCTTGAGCAATAGACGTCTGACAGTGAGTACAATATAAGACAGGACTCTCCTCAAGATAAGCTTTGTTCTGCTTATATAAATCGATAAATGATTTCTGTGAAATACGCTGGGTTCTTGGTTCAATGGTGCGATATACCAGGTTCCAATCGCAACTGAACCCAAGGGAATGCCAGAGCGCTTGAAATTCCTGTTCATAGGCTTCTACCACTTGATAACACTTTTGTGTAAACACGCTTCTAGGTATATCTTTTGCTTGAATCTTAAGATCATTTTCTACCAGTCGTTCAGTAGGCAGGCCATTATCGTCAAAACCAAAGGGATAGAATACGTTGTATCCCTGCATGCGTTTATAGCGAGCAATCATTTCTGCCTGGGTATAGGAAAAAATATGCCCAATGTGTAGTTTGCCGCTAACAGTAGGAGGAGGGGTATCAATGGAATAAATATCACCAGAATCCTCTGGATGAAAGGTGTATATCTGATTACTTTCCCAAAATTTAGAAAGTTTAGCTTCTGTTTCTGATGGTTTATACTTTTTACTTAGCATAGCAATCACATCCTTACAAAAATTTTCTTAACCTTGTCAAATAATGTTGTTGGAAACAAACAAAAAACTCCATCCTATAATAATAGGACGGAGTCTATATCCGCGGTACCACCTAAATTCATGATATCATGCACTCGAGTTTTCGGATAACGGTGAAAAACCGATGAGTTCTAATGCCATGTCTATGTGGAGCAGGTGCTGTTTGCCACTGTTCTTACATGGTTTCTTCTCATAGCTCGGAGACTACTTCCTTGAATTTTTCATGGAGTATTTCACCAACCTACTCCTCTCTGAGAATCACCATTCAAGTACTTCTTCTCGTCACAGCTTATTTTGTTCTTCTTATAGGGAAAGTCCTGTAAACTTAGCATATGAAATAGAAGCGTTTTCATATGCGTCAAGGAAACTTTCCTAACGGACAAATCCACTTTGCGGAACGAGGCATAGCCTCTTTTGTTCTTTTGAATGTCTTGTATTCTAATCCTTTTTTTCGCATTTGTCAAATACTTTTTTTAGAAAAGCCAAAGTTTTAGAAAGTAGGTTGCATAACACGACGTGAATAGGACAAAAATGTATCAAGTAGACACTAAGTTCTACCGAAATGGTTAACAAATTTTATCAGAAGTATTGTAATTGACATGGATACCCGATATAATATGGTATATAAAAGGTATGTATTGTTATACCAATTCATAATGAAAGGAATAATAGGATGCTGCATATAGACCATCATACAAAAAGTACCATCCATCGTACCATTGAAAAATTAAGGCAATCATACATGACACCAATAGGTGACCTCTCCCTTACAGGTTGGATCACCAAAGAACCTGTACCCTTTGAGGACAGATTACAAGGGGAGAAAAAGGAACTTAAGCCTGGAGATAGCTGGGGACAGCTATGGGACTGCGGCTGGTTTCATATCACAGGTCAAGTACCACAAGAAGGAGCAGGCAAAAAGATTGTCCTGTTAATCGATATTAATGGAGAGGGGAATATCTACGATGAACACCTTTGTCCAATAAGAGGCATCACCAATGTGTCCTCTACATTTGAACGGTCTCTGGGAGAACCCACGAAGAAAGTCTATCACTTTCTTGACAAATCCCAAGGTAATGAAGCCATTGATTTGTGGATGGAAACAGGTTGTAATGACTTGTTTGGTAGTTACTGCAAAGAAGGCACCATTGAACAAGCCCAGATTGCTGTATGCCATGATGATATGCGTCAATTATATTATGATTTTGAGGTCCTTAGAAATTTACTTGACGTGTTAGAGAAGAACTCAGCACGTTATCATGAAGTTTTCAGAAGTCTAAAACGAGCGGCATATGCTCTTAATCCTCTCAATGATGAGACCGTCAAACAAGCAAGACAAATACTGAAAGAATCTCTTGATAAACAAGGGGGCGACCCATCATTATCCATATCCGCAATTGGTCATGCTCATATTGATTTAGCTTGGCTTTGGCCTATACGTGAAACCAAACGTAAAGGTGCCCGAACCTTTTCTACAGTCATGGGTTTAATGGATCGATACCCAGATTACGTCTTTGGTGCCAGCCAACCCCAGCTCTTTCAGTGGATGAAAGAGGATTATCCACAACTCTATGATAAGATGAAAAGCCGCATAGAAGAAGGCAGATTTGAAGTACAGGGCGGTATGTGGGTAGAGTCGGACACCAATGTACCCTCAGGTGAGTCCCTTGTTCGGCAACTGCTCTATGGTAAAGCTTACTTTAGAGAGGAATTTAATAAAGACATGAAGGTTCTTTGGCTGCCGGATGTATTTGGTTATAGCGGTGCCTTGCCCCAGATTCTAAAGAAATCAGGTATTGACTATTTTATGACCATTAAGCTGTCTTGGAGCGAAGTCAATAAATTTCCACATCACACCTTTAATTGGGAAGGGATTGACGGTACATCGGTCTTGGCCCATATGCCTCCAGAAGGCACTTACAACAGTTCAGCCACACCAAAAGCTGTCAAGGATGCAGAACATAATTTTAGGGATAAGGGCGTTAGTGATGAATGCCTGATGCTCTATGGCATTGGTGATGGCGGTGGAGGACCAGGTGCAGAACACTTAGAACGTCTACAACGGATGAAAAATCTTAGCGGCATAGCGCCAGTAAAACAAGAACCTGCTATTGACTTTTTTGAACGTTTGAAGAAGTACCAACAGGACTATGCCACTTGGAAAGGTGAATTATACCTGGAGAAGCATCAAGGCACGTATACCACCAGTGCTAAAAGTAAATGGTTTAATCGTAAAATGGAACTTGCGCTTGGTCAATTAGAATACTTGTTCACCCTTGTTCAACAAGATGCAGTATCTTATGACCAACAAACCATTGAAACCCTATGGAAGGAAGTCTTGTTATACCAATTCCATGACATTTTACCAGGGTCATCCATTAAGCGTGTATACGATGAATCCATTGCTCGGTATGCATTATGTTACAAGCAAGTTATGGATATGATAGATGATACACTGGATGTATTACAAAAGGACATACAAACAGAAGACTTAGTAGAACCTTACCTTATGATGAATCCTACATCCTATACAAGGTCTGAATGGGTTACAATAGGGGAGCATCATCATCATGTAACAGTACCCCCATATGGCTATAAGATCATTGATAACCAAAAGGTTCTTAACCAGCCAGAATGTGCCATGCAAGGTGATTCATCTTTTATTGAAAATGACTGTGTTAAAGTTGAGTTTAATGAGGCAGGTGCCATAAGTCGCATCTACGACAAGCAGCATCATCAGGAAGTGATTGAGGGCACGGGTAACCAACTAACCCTTTATCATGACCACGGTGATGCATGGGATATATCCATGGACTATCCTGCTTATGTGGAGCAAGTGTTACAACCAGACCATACAACCGTAGAGGTGGGAGCAACCTATGTAAAAGCTACCCAAACGTATAGCTTTGGGGATAGTAAGATGACGCAGGATATTGTGTTGCATGCAGGTAGTTCCAGAATCGATTTTATTACGGATATGTCATGGCATGAATCCAACAAAATGCTCCGGGTGGCATTCCCAACGACCATACAAACCAATCAAGCAACATGCGATATCCAATTTGGTCACATTAAGCGTTCCAACGACAACAATACCACTTGGGAAGGTGCTCAATTTGAAATCTGTGCTCAAAAGTGGGTGGATTTATCCCATGCAACTTATGGTGTAGCCTTGATGAATGATTCCAAATACGGTTATGCTGTAAATGGCTCTACCTTAGACCTTGATTTAATACGCAGTACGAATTACCCAGGAAAAGACATGGATAAAGGACAGCATCAGTTTACCTATGCCCTCTACCCACATGCTGGTGATACCTTCCAAGGCGGCGTTAATCAGGAAGCGTATGCCCTAAACGTACCCCTTGTGATAAAACCTTGTGACCCTTCACAAGGAACACTGGCTATGGAACAATCCTTTATACAGTCAGATAACCCGCAGATTGTCATTGAAACCATCAAAAGAGCAGAGAACGGTGACGGCATAATTGTACGTATGTATGAATCAGCAGGTGGTTCGGCAACAGGTAACATCACATGTCACATACCCCATAGCCAAGTACAAGAAGTGAATCTGATGGAAGAAAGTATGGATAAAGCATGCATCATAGAAGAGGGTAAGATTAAGCTGACTTTCCAGCCATTTGAGATTAAAACGTTGCATCTTTATTAAATAACATGCATAAGGAACGATTACACCATAGAATTTTATAACTTGAAAACTTTGTAAATTTAAATAAGGTTAATATTTTATATTTTCATGTAATAAATGATGTTATATTTATGATAGCTATTCTATCTTGTAAATCATGTGAAGGGGCTGTCTCATTAAAACAAAATAACGTCAATATCGTAGGAAACTATAAGAGGTTAAGCGAAAAGCGCAGCCAAGGACGGCGAAGCGCAGACCCTCTAAACACGGACGTATAGGGGTCTGAAAAGCTTAACCTCTTATAGTTTCCAGAAACTTCTAGCCCAAAAATATTTAATGAGACAGCCCCCTTCTTTATTCGTCTTGAACAATAGATTGTGTCGATTCACGCTCAACCAAGGTTACTTCCAGCACACAACTTGGAAGGGAGGTTACACCCCTTTCAATGCATTCAATGAGCAAATCAGCAGCTTTCTCACCCAGCTTGCCATAATCTTGTTGAATGGTGGTAAGAGGTGGATAAGTATGTTGGCATAGGCTGAGATTATCAAATCCCACAATGGAGTATTCCTTTGGACATATGAAATCATGCTGTCTCCCATAACGAATAAAAGCACTAGCCGTTTCATCATTCACACAGACTATACCGGTAAACCCTTTTTCTCTAATGATGGAAATGAGCCCCTTAGAATTAAGTTGATCTTCAGCATGTAAATCTGTGAAGTAGAGGATGTTGTTGCTTGCAATATCCGCCTCATGCAGTGCGTGAAGATAACCTAAGTATCTATCACTAATGCTGTTATTATCTTCTGCATGTTGATAGGATAGAAAGAGTATATGATGATGGCCTTGATTAATCAGATGTTTGGTGGCAAGATAACTGCCTTGTACATTATCCACAGTGGCAGATGGTATATCCAAACGATCAATGGCGTTGCTCATCATAACCATTGGAAAATGTTTAGCGTACAGACGATAGATGCTCTCATTATAAGAGGTTTTAATGGGATAGATAATTGCCCCAACATAGTTATCGTCATAGAGTTTATCCAGTATTTCGTTTTGCTTATGGGTGTCATGGTCACTAAACAACAGTGTCGTATGATAGCCTTTTTTCATGACTTGTTTAGAGATACTATGAATGGCACTCAGTGTTGTCCCATGATAGGTATCATCTTCTTTAAAGGGCAAAACAACAGCAATGGTGCCTTGTTCATAGGGGGAGTGTTGAGGGTGTTTTTGTTTTTTAACAAAACTGCCGCTACCTCGAACCCTATAGATTAAGCCTTCTTCCTGTAAGATGTTGAGGGCTTTTTTTGACGTAATACGGCTGACGCCATAGTCCATGGACAATTCATTTTCAGTGGGTATTTTTTCATCAGGCTTTAACCTGCCGGATTGTATGTGCTCTTTTATATCTTGTGCTATTTTTTTATATAATATTTCCATGTGGATCCTCCGTAGAAGCATTTGCTTTTTATAAGTATATACCAATATTATACCAAATGCAACCAAGCTTAATAAATGAGACATACAAATATAATAGAAAGTTAACAAATATACACTTCATATTTCTACTTATAACCCTTATAATGATAGAGGAGTAATTAATAAAAGATGACATGGGGACTGTTTTGAATGGTCATTGTTCTTCGTACATGAACAGGGTTCTAAGATGATGGCAGAGATATTTAAGCAGGTACAGGGGAGAAACAAATGATAAAAAAAACCATAATAGCCTTAATGGTTGGTATAGGATTAGGTGTTACAGGTTGTGCTCAAAAAGAGCTGCCAGAAAAAGAATCACAAGCAGCTACAACATTACATGTGGGTATTGAACAAGATGTATTCGACTTACCTTATACCATTACGGAAGTCAGAAAAGACCTTGATGGTGATGGTAAGGATGAAATGATGCAAGTGGTTTTAACGGAGGGGAAAGACCTAGGTGATAACCGTTATGAAGGTAAATGTGCCCTTCGCATGATCGATGATCGCGGACAAGTTCTTCAAGAATTATCCATGGATGATTATAAAATATTGATGTTTCCCAAGAATTTTGAGATTGTCTTCAAGGATTATAATCAAGATGGTATCCTTGATTTCAATATTGGTTATGAAAATGTAAAAGATAAACATGCCTATTATTATAAATTCTATACATTAATGGATAATGGTCAATTAAGTGAAATGAAGTTCATGAATTACTACTGGATAAAAAGCTGTTATACGGGGAATTCCTATGCATTTCCAGTGGTTGATGACCAATTAGTGTCTTATTATAAAATAGATGATATGTATTATTATGAAAGCTACAAGTGGGAAAAAGAAGGTTACTATGGTGAAGGTAAGCAATTGGTCAGCCATCTTGATTATAAAGATCTGGATAAAAGTGTCATTCGACAGCATCTGGATACCATGGAACAAGAACTTCAACTTGGTATGACAAGGAAACAATTAATTGATGCAACAAGTGAATCCATGACTTGGTTATTGGAACACCAAGAACAGGTGGATGTCTATGCCTTTAACCATGGTTTAACGGAAAAGGATAGGGCTTATAGGAGCCAGCTATTAACATTGGACAGTGAGATGGATGACCTTAATGAACGGTTCATATCTGAAGGAATTTATGATTTTAAATCATTAACAAGGGAAGAGCTTCAAACAAAAATAAAGGGTATCGTCAAAGATGAAATTGAAGAATATCCTTATATGTCATATGAAGATTACCCTTGGCACGTTGATGAAGAAGATTATAGACTGGCTGTTGGGCATTGTGGTCTATCTAAGTTTATGTTGTTATACGACCATCAAGGTCAGTTTGTAAGCGGCCATACATGGTCGGATAACGTGGGATTACCACCACAAGCTGTCTATCGAAAAAAACAAAATGCTTTTTCAGTGACGCCCATACACTATGGAAGAGGTACAGGCATTTCCTTGTTTGGCGGTCGCTGGTTTGAATTATATAAGGGTAATCTTATTCCCATGATGGATTATTTAACAAATGGTCATGAAGTCCCACCGCCTCATATATCTTATGCTCACGTGTATCGCATATTGAATGAAGTATACAGTGAAGAAACAGGTGATTATCAAGTGACCTATTATGCTGGCATCAATATATCGGAGGAAGAACTTAAAATTGGTACCAAGGTGACTGTCTACTATAAATGGTTGGAAGATCGACAGCAGTTTGACATGAAGAAAAATATTCATGATGTATTATATGAAGATATTTTTTATGAGGGTATCGAAGATGATATATTGAGCGATAGTTATAAACACATTAAATCCATGGTGAACAGTGGTGATGAATTTACTAATCAAAATATGATTCCATTACTGGCTGCATGTGGTCAAAGTAATAAGCGGGACAGTATACTAAAGACATTGAGAATGTGGTGCCTGGAGCAGGAAGACCAAGAGTATTACATAAAGTTAATACAAATAATTGATAATACACTAAAAAGGAGTTAACAACATGCTAAAGACAACAAGACGCTACATCACGATTATCATTGGACAATTCATAGCCGCCCTTGCTTTTCGGTGTGTGCTATTACCCAATGATCTCATAGCTGGAGGTTTTGGTGGTATTGCCACGGTGGTCAATAAATTAACAGGGATGAATATTCAGCTGGTCTTGATTATACTTTGTATACCTGTTATTCTATGGGCTTATCTGAAATACAACCGTAAACTAGTGTTCTATGCAGCGTTTTGTTTTGCTATCTTTACATTTTTTATTGGTTTTATTGCCGATGTTATACCTGAATTTACAACGGATAAAATAATTGCCGCTATTGTAGCAGGTGTCTTATTTGGTATTGCATCGGGTATGATTATTCGGGTTGGTGCTGCTAATGGACCAGAAGCTATTATTGGCATGTACCTGAAAGATAAAAAAGGCATTACCATTGGGACTTACTTTACGGTACTCAACAGTGCTATCTTAGGCTCTTCACTGATTTTTGGTGATATAACCATTATTATTTACTCCCTTATTAGCATCTATATTGGGGGAAAAGTGACAGACTATATTATATTGGGTACCAGAAGAGATTATTGCGTCAATATCATATCGGAGAATTTCCTTGATATTACGGAGTTTATCCATAATGAGCTAAAGCGAGGTGTAACCTTTGTGCCATGTGTGGGTACATATAAGGTAAATAAAAAAATGATGATTAAAGCAGTAGTCACCAATGCAGAACTGGTCATACTGAAAAATTACGTGGCCTCTTTAAAAGATAACAGTTTTGTCTATGTGACAGAAAGCATTGAAGTTTTTGGAGGCGGGTTTACGGACTAACATAAGGTTATTTATTAATAAACAAGGCTGTCTCATAAAATGATCGCCTATGAACAGAGGAGCTACTTCTATCTGTTATAGGTCATTCACTTTTATGAGACAGCCTTTTATGTACTGTGATAGTATACTAAAAGCGTGTACTGCTTTTGGTACTGCTTAACGGTATTGGAAAAATTCGATGAGTTCCCCATCATAGCCTATAACAAAGGCAATACGGATAGGTACATCTTTTTCATGACCGTTAATGGTAAGGTCTTCAGGTGCCATGTGGCTGGAACATCCTGCTTTTAGAGCCGCATTGTACATGGCATCACATTCATCCGTTAAAAAAGCAAAGTGAATCATGGGTTCTTGCTGTAACGCACCATTGGATTGCCCTCCGTCAAATATTTCAATGTAAGTGCCATCACCCATGTCCAACATACAAGCGCGCTCTTTTCCTTCACCCCAAGATAAAGCCATATTGAGACCCAGTGTATCCTGATATAGACCCACACTTTTGTCGAAATCTCGTACTTTTAATGCAATATGGTGAAAACCTGTATTTTTAAATGTTGAATTACTCATTCTATTCATATGTAACCTCCTAAATTTTTATTAGGTCTATTATAGCATTTTTTTATGGCGTTGATAAAGTATTTATGAACATATAGTCTAAATATCTTAAAAAAAGTAAAAATATCACATGTTTATTTTGACATAGAGGCTTTATAATGGATATGATGAATACGAAAAGGGTGGCTGATTTTATGATAAGAAATCGGAAGATAGGTACAAAATTATTGATGTCATTCAGTCTGATTATTATTTTTACATCCTTATTAATCAGTGTATTAAGCTATAAAATTACGTCTAATGTATTAGAAAAGAATCTAAAAATCTATTCAGATGAGTATCTAGCCCAGTTAAGTAGAAACCTGGAGAATACCTTGGAAGATTTGAATGATGATTTGTTCAATAGTCTGAGTAGAACAGGATTATTAAATAGAAAAATATTACATCTTTTTATGAATGAAGCCAATCAAAACAACGATTTGCTCGGTCTTGATTTTAATCGTCGTGTATCGGAAGTTCTTGCTTCAAACGTATCGGTGAAAGCCATACTTATACAAAGCATTTATCAACAATCCTATTTTCAAAGAGACCCACAGGTAAGTATCGATATTGAACAACTCCATAAGGTATTATCGGATAATACCCAACGTTACGCTGTACTAAGAAATCTTAATGAGCGGTATGTGGTTATCATCAAGCCTTTGTTTGATTTATCCAATACCCAGTTAATTGGTCATGCCGCTATTGTTGTGGAGCAAACCTATTTCACCAATGAGTTTAAAAAGAATCAAACATACAAAGAGTGGGAAGTTCTGATTTTGGATAAGAACGAAGTGATTATTGCAGAAAATGAAGCCATACGACCCATTCACGACTACATCAGTAAGGAAATTGCATCAAGTGGTAAGGTGCAGCATGTATTCGACTACAACAATAAGGCTTATATGGTCAATGTGGTGACCTCCCCCAAAAAGCAAATACGGGTCATGAATATTATCCCCATGGATTCTGTTACCCGAGCGTCTAATCGACTGTTAGTGGTGATTGTATGGGCTTGTATGGGTGCCTTACTCTCCAGTTTTGTCATTGCACTGGTGACCACTGCTGGCTTCTCTAAAAACATTAAAATCCTGGTTGATAACATCCGCTCTTTCAAAGATGGCCAATTTGATACGTCTGTTGAGATTAATAGCAATGATGAAATCGGTCTTATTTCACATGAGTTTAATAAAATGACCAAGGAAATCAACCATTTAATTACGGAAGTCTATCATGAGCAATTGTTGAAAGAGAAAGCTAGGAAGGAGTCCATTAAGTTTGAGTATGATGCACTCCAAGCCAAGATGAATCCCCACTTCTTATATAATATTCTTGAATCCATCAACGGTATGGCAAAGATTCAAGGTAACCATGAGATCAGTGAAGTGGTATGTCTCTTAGGTGAATTATTAAGAGACAGCATTAGTGATGAAAGAACCAATATTTTTTTAGAAGATGAGTTGGCATATACGGAAAAATATTTGGCTCTGAAACAAATCACAAGCAAAAACAACATTGAAGTGGTGTATGATATTGATGAAATCCTATTAGGTGCTGTTGTGCCAAAGTTTATTTTACAGCCCATTGTTGAAAATGCCATTGTCCACGGTATTAGCAAGCAGCTTAAAAAAGGGAAAATTTATATTAAATGTGGTGAAATAAATGGGGATTTGGTGCTGGAGGTGCAAGATAATGGTCTTGGATTTAATCAGGATAAGTTACCGACAGTGGATAACAAACAGGGGCGATGGCAACGGACTCGAGTAGGTATTAAGAGTATTGATAAAAGACTGAAAATCTTGTTTGGAAACGCCTATGGTGTTGAAATTCATAGTGAAGAAGGTAAGGGAACCCTTGTTAAGCTTCGCATGCCTTATCGAACAGACATAGACAGTGAAAGGGGTGGTCATTAGATGTACAAAGTAGCCGTCATAGACGATGAACCTTACATTCGGGACTCGTTGGTGAATACCATTGATTGGAAGGGACTTCATTGTTCGTTGGTTTTTGCAGCAGAGGAAGGAAAAAGTGCCTATGCATCCATTCTGAAACATGAGCCGGATATTATCTTATTAGATATCCATATGCCTGGTATGTCAGGGCTTGAAATTGTGGAAAAAATAGTACAAAAGAACATGGCATGTAAAATAGTGATTATTTCAGCCTATCAAGATTTTAATTATGTGAAGCAGGCCTTGCAATTAGGTGTGTTTGATTATATTGCAAAGCCCATTAGGAATCGTGAAGTAAAGGATATTGTCATACGTGCCAAAAAAGTCATCGATGAGGAACGACGTAAAAAAACAGAAGAAAAGACCATGCAAGAAGAGATGGAAGTACTCACGGAATATTTTAAACATACAAAACAGTTGCTGAGCAGTCAAGTGATTCATAACATGATTCATCATCAAAGCTATGATGAATCCCTCTTAATGCTCCCAGAAAACATTCAAAAACATGCAACCCTTGTTATACAATCACAAAGTAAAGAAAGTGACCGTGTGGTTAACAAGAAATACATTCTGGACTTTATCGACAGCATTAAAGCAAAAGTCGATTATCAGATGGTGCAGACCATCATGAATGGTGATATTGTCTTGGTTTTATTCTTTAGTAAAAATACCAGTGCTCATGCTTATAAAATATATGCGAAACGGTTAAGTATTGCCATATTGGATTTTGTGAAAGAATGGGAAGATGTGGGTATTTATATTGGTATAAGCACCTTGTATAATGACGTGGATAGTCTAAGTCATTCCTATAAAGAAGCCCTTAATGCTGCTGGCAATCACTTTTTTTCAAGTAATAAAGACATTGTGTTTGTTGATGAAGAACATACCAATAAAAGGCATGCCAAGTTCTCCATTGTTCATGATTTGGATTATTTTTATCATACACTGGTCAATGGGGAAGAAAAAGCATTAGAAAAACAACTGGAACTGCTTATTGCTGGTATAGAAAATTATGCAGGGGGCAATATTTCTGTTGCTAAGACATTATTATCGGAAATATGTATTACCATTGCCCGTTACTCAGCCAGTCACGTAGCCAACAATCAAAAGCTGTTACCCCTTAATAAAGTGCTTTTTGATATTAATGAATTAAACCACATGGATGAAGCCTTTGCGTATATCAAAAATTATTTGAAATCCGCTTTGCATGTTCCAGAAAAAGATCCCGATTACTCACCTCTTGTTAATAAAGTGATTAAATACATTAAACAGCATTATATGCATGGCATTTCTCTTAACAGTACCAGCCAAGAAGTTGCTCTAAATCCAAGTTATCTAAGCCGTATGTTAAAGAAAGAAACAGGTAGGAACTTTAGCGACATTGTCCTTGAAGAACGTATGAAAGCCGCTAAAAATATGTTGAGAAATCCCAAACTAAGATTAAATGAAATTGCGGTACAGATAGGGTATAAAGACTATTCTTATTTTTATCAAGTGTTTAGCAAATATGAAGGCATGACACCTATGCAATACCGAAAAACATGTAAAGAAATATAATGTTAAGTCAAATATATGCGATATTTTTACGTCTTAGAAGGGTCTATACTTAAGTTATGTTTCACGATAACATAATTTATAGGACGAAATGGAGGATGTTTTGTATGAAGAAAATATTAGCCATGTTAATGGTAATAATCATCATGTCCACTGTCATGATGGGGTGTAGTAAAAAAGAAACAGAGAATGAAGGTGTTGATCAAACACCATCAGAGACCAACGACCAAGATGGGGATGCACTGGATAAACCTTTAGAAAAAGAAGAAGTCACCTTGACATTCTTTCACCACATGAGTGAGGAAGCTAAAAGGTTAGGTATTGAAAAACTTGCCGCTGCCTTTTCAGAACGTAACCCAGAAGTGACTTTTGATATTCAAGCCATGGATTTTGGTCAATATGCGTCAACCCTAAAAACAAAAATTGCAGCCGACGATGCACCTGACATTATGTTTGGTCGACCTAAAGGTTATTCGGACTTGGTGCAAGCGGGTCACATCATGGAGTTATCAGGTAATGATTATATTAACCATATGCAAGATTCCGCCCTTCCTGCATTAACAGTTGACGGGGGTGTTTACGGTATTGTACTTGACGTAACCGCTATGGGTACCTTCTATAATAAGGATATTTTTGCAGCCCATGGGCTTGAAGTTCCTACAACTTTTGATGAATTAATGCATATCGCTAAGACCCTTGATGCAGCAGGCATAACAGCTTTTTCAAGAGGATATAAAGATGCATGGACCGCACAAGTTGAACATAATGCATTTAATCACGGTGAGATGTTTGGCTTATATCCTAACTGGATGCAAGAAATCACCGAAGGTACAAAAAAATTCTCAGATTATCCAGAATTCACCAGTACATTACAAGCGTGGGCAGATACGCTTCCTTATAGTAATGACGATATTTTTGGTACAGATTACTCAAAATCCATTGAGTTGTTTGCTACAGGCCAAGCAGCCATGTTTAGTCAAGGTATGTGGGCTCTTGGTGAGATTAGAAAAATAGCACCTGATATAAATATCGGTTTCATGGCACCTCCTGCAACCAATCAAGCAGACCTTGTCAAGCTATCCGCATTTGGTGACGATGGCTTTATGATGAGTGCTTCAACCAAACACCCAGAATACGTTAATGCGTTTTTTGATTTTGTTTTATCCTCAGAAGGTGCGACCATATGGTCAGATACAGCAGGTCAAGTGAGCTTTATGAAAGATTCAGGCGTTACTTACACTGATCCAGCAATCTTAGAGTTCATATCCTATATTGAAGAAGGCAAAACAGTAGGCCAGGAAGATGGACCATTCCTTGCAGGTCAAATGGATGCCACTTATAGAGAGTATCAGGAACTGTTTGCAGCAAAAGGTGATAAAGAAGTAGAAAGTTTTGTTTCCGATTTAGATGCAGAGTTTGATGCCATTAGAGATTAACACATCATTTATCCCTACACAAAGTCATAGGACCTTGGTAATAAAGCGACCTTATAAAGTCGCTTTATTACATGGTTATGCATCATGGTGATAAAGCAAGAAAGGTGATAATGAGATGAAAAAATATATGAAAAAAATAAAAGCCAATGGATGGAAAATTGGATTTTTAGCACCTGCAATGATTCTGTTTATATTTATCGTTGCTGAGCCATTTGTTAGAGGGTTTATTTATTCGTTTACCAATTGGGATGGGGTAGCCAAGAATTATGACTTTATAGGCTTTAAAAATTACGTCAAGTTTTTTAGAGACCCAACGGTTTTTTTACCCATAAGAAACTCATTCTTATATACAGTCATTACGGTTATATGCAATAATGTGGTTGGTTTGGCACTGGCATTAGCCCTTAATAATAAATTAAAAGGTACGAAGATTTACAGAACCATATTTTTTGTGCCTTTCGTGATCAGTTTTGTATTGGCAGGCTTTTTATGGTCTTATATGTATACAGATGTCATAGGAGCTTTGTTCAATATCAACAGCTTACTAGGGAATCCAAAAACGGTCATTCCTGCCATTGCCATGATTTCTCTATGGCGTGACGCAGGCTATGTGATGGTCATTTATTTAGCAGGGCTTCAATCCATACCCCAAGAACTCTACGAGTCTGCCAAAGTAGATGGGGCTAATCCTATACAAAAATTCTTTAAAATTACCATACCCATGTTAACGCCTGCTTTTACCATTAACTTTGCTTTGTTCATTGGTTGGGGCATTAAAGTCTTTGATTATGTCATGGCCACAACAGGTGGCGGACCTGGGAAATCTTCTGAGACCCTTGCGTTATATGTGTATAAATATACCTTCAACTACAACAAAGTAGGTTATGGCCAAACAGTAGCTATCTATATGATGATTTTAGTTTTTATTTTATCGGGCTTAACAGCTGCCTTTTTTAGAAGAAGAGAGGTGGAGATGTAATGGATAATAAGCGAAAAAGAACAGGTTTAAACGTTCTCTACTATGTGGTTATTTCAGCCATTGCCGTGGTTTTCTTACTGCCATTTTATATTGCCATTGTCTATTCCTTCAAAACCAAAAGTGAGATTGCTTTTTCAGGATTAGCCTTTCCTAAAGTATTCCATTTTGAGAATTATGCAAAAGCCATTGAAGTTTCTAATTTCTTTGGGGCTTCCATTAACAGCTTGATTCTTACCTTAGCGGTTGTGCTCATTGTAACCGTGACCTGCTCCATGGCAGCATATGTCATTGCTAGAGGCAAAGGCGGTATCTATAATGCTCTATTCTATATGTCTCTTGGGGCTATATTGATACCTTTTCAAGTGGTGATGCTGCCATTGTATGTCTCGTTAAAAGAATTTGGTCTGATGAATACAAGGCTGGGATTGATTTTGGCTGTTGCTGGATTTCAGATTGGTTATAATATATTTATCTATACAGGGTTCATTAAAACAGTACCTGTTTCATTTGAAGAAGCGGCTCGCATCGACGGATGCAATCGGTTCTCAGGGTTCTGGTTGATTGTCTTTCCTCTGTTGAAACCCATTGTATCCACATCCGTTATACTCAATGCACTGACGGCTTGGAATGAGTTCCCTATATCCCTTATTGTGGCACAGAAAAATGCGGTACGTACGTTACCCTTAACCCAATTTTATTTTTTCGGTCAGTTTAACGTGGAATTGAATCTAGCTTTTGCCGCCTTCACGTTATCCATGATTCCCATTATTGCTTTATACCTGATCTTGCAGAAAAACATTGTGGGTGGTCTCATGGCTGGCGGTGTTAAGGGGTAGTTCTATTTCGTGAGGAGGACAAATCGTGTTATATGATCCTATATTGGATACATCCATCAAAACCGATGAACATGACATGACAGATGGGAAGGCTTACTGGATATGGTACCCAGGTCAAAGAGTTGCCCATCTTCATAAAGATAAGATAAAAACATCACAAAAACGATTCAAATATTTAGGCTACCCAGGAACATTTAGGCAGCCTATTTATGTGGCCTATTATAAAAAAACATTGACAGTAGAAAGTAAACAAATTGTTAGATGGGATACGTTAGGCAGCTGCCGTATGCGCATGTCCATTAATGGTATGGAACTTGACATGACCCGCCGTGAAACAGCATTAGAAGCAGGGCATTATAAGCTGTTTGTATCCATTGATTTTGCAGACACCTTGCCTTGTTTTTATATGGAAGGCGGTGACGCCAATACCTCCCACGATTGGTTAGTCAGCCTAGATAAGCAAGTGTGGCAAGAAGCAGCTTATTTACCTGAATACAATAGGAGAGACAGGTCGCCTATGTCAAGCAGGGAGATAAGTATGACAATTGCTCCCAAACATATCACCTGTAGTAGGAACCTGCTGCAGGAAGGTGCACATTATGTCAACCATGATGCAGGTCATATGGTCATTGATTTTGGGTATTATGAATTAGGCAAGGTCACTTGTCAAGCAAAAGGAGAAGGGACACTTAAGATGGTTGTCGGTCAATCCCTTGAAGAAGTGCAGGAATGGGATGACACATTCCTTGAACAGATACAAAAAGATTCGGAAAATATTCAATCAACATGGCAGACTTATGGCTCTTCCACACAAGCTTGCCGTTATGCAAAAATCACATTAACAGGGTCTATTCAGGTAAAGTCTATGATGTTTCATGCCCAGGTTTGGCCTGTTACCTATCATGGTGGTTTTCTTTCTGATGATGCATTACTCAATGCTTGCTGGTCCATGGGTGCAGCAACAGTCCATAGCTGTATGCACGAATTCCTCTTAGATGCGATCTATCGAGATGCCTTGCCTTGGGCACTTGATGGTTTCTGCGCCATGGAAGCTTCAGATTATCTATTTTTTGATGAACAGATAGCTCATCAGCATATCATGTCTCAGATGTTGCCACTCCATTCGGATATGAGTGACTTAGGTGTGATTTATTTGGATTTTCAATTGCATACACTCCTAGGTATAGAATATAATTATCTTGTAAGGAAAAATAAAACGTTCTTAAAAGCATGTAAAAATGTCATGGACCATACGCTGGCAACCTATATGGCACTCCAAGATGCAAGCGGTTTTATTAGCGCATCAACCCTTAAAGGGGCTCATTTTTTCCCTGATTGGGCTGTCAATGAAGCAATAGGTCCGGATGTGTATGGTACACCAAGTTATGTGCAGATGATGTTGATGCATTGTTTTGAATTCGCCGCATATGCATCCGGTATATTGGGTGACGAAACACAACAAGCCCTCTATACGCAACAGGCTCAAAGATTAAGAAAGCATATCGAGGATGTTTTTTATGATCAGGAGCAAGGTGTTTTTCGTAACGGATATTTTAAGAATGGCAAAATGGATGGACGTTTTACAATTTTTTCTCAAGTATTTGGGATCTTATATGATTTGGTTCCAGACGATAAGTATCCGTTAATGGCTCTTGCCATAAAAAATGGTACAGTTAAGAGACACCCATCCATAAGCTTAAACTATTATTTTGAGTTACAAGCCTTGTGTCAATTAGGTGAGACAGACATGGCACTAGCATCTATACGCCGGCATATAGGTGGCATAATAGCCTCTGGGGATGTGCGGGTCTATGAAGATATTCATGCAAAGGGTCTTCGAACACTTGATTTTTATGGTCGCAAGTATGGAAAAAGCCTTTGCCACGGGGTTATGGGTGCAGCACCAGTCACTGCATTAAGTAAATATGTGATGGGTATTCAACCACAATGTACAGAAGGCTTTGACTATTGCTTTAAACCCTTAAAAAGCTCACTTAAAAAAGTAGAAGGCTCCGTACCCACACCGAAAGGGGCTATTCACGTGTATTATGATGAGAAAACCACCCTTATCACCATACCCCAAGGTATAACCGTATATTTACATGATTATGAAACAGAAAAAGGACAAACATCCATTAACGAACAAGGTGAATACCACTTAAGAAAACGCTAAGTCGTCCAATGAAAAATTTATATGAAAGAGGTGGAAAAGGCTATGAGAATTGGCGGTAATATACTATTACCTTATGAGCATCCTGATGAGTGGCTGAAAATTGTAAGAGACTTAGGATACAGTACCGTTTTATCGCCTGTTAAAAAAGAAAATGCAACAGAAGAAGAAATTAAGGCCTATGTAACCCATGCTCGTCAACACAATATTACCATAGGTGAAGTAGGGGTCTGGAATAACCCTATGGCTCTTGATGCACATGTGCGCAAAGAGGCCATTGACTATTGTATCAGACGCTTACATTTAGCCGATGCGCTGGGTGCCAATTGCTGTGTCAACATTGCAGGAGCAAGAGGAGAAGGTTGGGCCAGCCTGTATGAAGCCAACTATACAGATGACACCTATGCACTGGTTGTAGACACCATCAGAGAAATTATTGACGCTGTTAAACCGACAAGAACATGTTATACCATTGAGAGTATGCCATGGATGGTGCCAGATTCACCAGAACAGTATCTAAAGCTTTTAAAAGATGTAGACCGTTCAGCCTTTGGCGTTCATTTAGATTTTGTTAACATGATCAACAGCCCTAAAAAATATGCCCAGAGAGACGCTTTTATCAAGTCTTGCTTTGATTTGCTTGGGCCCCATATTAAAAGCATACACCTGAAGGATATTAAGTTTACAGAAGTGATACCATGCCATCTAGAAGAATGCCAACCGGGTCATGGGGATTTGAATTTTGGGAAGATACTGCAATGGTGTGAAGGTGTGGATACGGATATTTCAGTTTTTGTGGAGCACATGTCCCAACAAGAGGATTATAAACAAGCGGTCAAGTATATACGGGATATAGCAAAAACAGTTCATGTGCATGTGATTTAACCTAAGCTTTTATGCTAAAAGAAAAAGGAGAACAACCAATGAAAATAGGTATATGTGCGTGGGTATTACCCGTAAAAGAAATAGAAGCCATACCATTAGCGAAACATTTTGGATTGGAAGGTATTACCATTGATTATGGCGACGAAAACAAAGGGTTTGTGTTAAGGGATGAAGCCATAAGGGCTGCTTATCTGGAAGCCATTCAAAAACATAATATGGACATACCCACCATGGCGTTGAACCTTTTATGTCAAAGAGGGATGACCAAAAAAGAGAACCATGGTTTTGTGAAAGAGGTGCTTAACGAAAGTATTGAAATTGCTCAATTAATGGGAATACCTAAACTTCAAATACCAAGTTTCTATGATAACCTCATAAGAACAGAGGAAGACCTAGACAATACCATTGACATGTTTCAGTATGCCTGCCATTTAGGCAGTCAATATGATATCGTCATTGGCTCAGAAAGTGTCATGACCATCAAGCAGCATGAAAAGTTCTATCAGGAAGTCCATTCGGAATATTTAACCACCATTTTTGACACCCAGAACCCATGGCGGATGTTGAACCAAGATGGTCTAAGGATGGCCAAGTATATGGCACCTTTTACAGGGGAACTCCATGCAAAAGACAGTCATAGGAATGGACCATTTGAACTACAGCTTGGTGAAGGAGATGTTAACTGTACGGATATTATGAGGTTCTACGCAGCAGCTGGCTATAATGGGTGGATTCAGTTGGAGAGCGCCTATGGCCGTATGCAAGATTATGAAAGGATTTTGAAGAAGGATATTAAGCGGATTAAAGAGATTTGGAGGTAAAATCATGAAAAAGATTAATTGGGGAATCATTGGCTGCGGCGGCATAGCTGCTAAATTTACAACGGGTCTTGCAAGTCTTGAAGACGCAACGTTGATAGCTGTTGGTTCAAGAACACCTGGTAAAGCAAAAGCTTTTGCCCATACATACAACGTCAGCACAAGCTATGATTCTTATGAAGACCTACTAGCCGATGATAGGGTAGATGTGGTTTATGTAGCAACCACCCATAATTTTCATTATGAGAATGTATTACAGTGTTTATTGGCTGGAAAACATGTATTATGTGAAAAGGTCTTTACCATTAATGCAAAACAAGCCCATCACTTACAGCAGGTAGCCATAGAAAAAAAGCTGTTCCTTATGGAAGCCATGTGGACCAGGTTTTTACCAGCAACAAAAGAAATCATGAAAGTAATTGCCGATGGGGTAATTGGTGAAGTGAAGTTCATGGAAGCAGACTTCTCTTTTAAAACAGCCATGGACCCAGAAGGACGTTTTTATAATAGAGCATTGGCTGGCGGTTCACTGATGGACTTGGGCATCTACACCGTCTCTTACGCCAGTATGCTATTTGGCAGACAACCGGCTACCATTAAAACCAATGCTTGTATGACCCCAACAGGCGTAGACGAGCGCAATACCCATATTTTTGAATACCCTGATGGAAAAGCAGCATTACTCACATCTTCCTTTGCTTATTATGCTAGAACACAAGCCCTCATTGCTGGAACCAAAGGTCATATAGAAATACCTGCCTTCTTCCATGCCCAAACATTCATGGTAAAAGCAGGGGACAAAACAATCCACTATGAACTACCTTTTGAATCAAACGGTATGGGTTACGAAGCCATGGAAGTCATGGATTGTATACGAACAGGGCGCTTACAAAGTGATATCATGTCCATGGACGAAACAGTAGCCATTATGGAAACCATGGATGCCATTAGAAAAGAATACGGGTTGGTGTATCCAGAGCATATGGAACGGATCATCACATCATAAAGCATAAGAGGGCTTTACCATCCAGGTATGTGCCCTCTATTGTTGTATCTAGGTACCAGCATGGATACAACAGGCATTTTACATGTTATGAACATGATTTTTACACAACAGGACATTGCTTGTGGAGGCTTAATCCATTATAATAAAATAAGTATGATAACCTATGAAAAATCCATATTGAAAGCAGGGATAACATGATAAACGTATTAGAAAATGACGTACTAAAAATAGAAGTAAATGCTTTAGGCGCTGAATTATCAAGCATGATGATGAAAGAAGATGGTACTGAATATCTATGGCAGGGCGATCCAGCATCATGGAAAAGAAAAGCACCTGTTCTATTTCCTATCGTTGGTGGTCTAAAAGATAATGAGTATTATGTGGATGATAAACGGTATGGATTAAGTCAGCATGGTTTTGCTAGAGACATGGTTTTTACCCTGAAGGAACAATCCAATCAGTCCTTGGTATATGAACTGATGTACTCGGAAGAGACATTGACGAAGTATCCTTATAGATTTGTTTTGACCATTGGGTATACTTTAGAAGGGAACAATTTACATATAGGCTATCAGGTGAAAAATCTAGACACAGATACCATCTATTTTTCAATCGGTGCACACCCAGGTTTCAATGTACCTTTGGAACAAGGTGAGACACTTGAAGATTATTATGTCGCATTTGACCAGCCAGAAACAGTAAGCCGTTATGCGTTAACAGCCAATAACACCGTTGGTATTAAGTGTATACCGTTTCTTCAAGAGGAACAGCAGTTTCATCTGACACAGGATATCTTTCATGAAGGAGCCATCATTCTATTAGACCTTGTATCCAATAAACTGGCTCTTAGAAGCAACAAGAGTGATAAAGCTATTATCATAGCCTATGAAGGGTTTCCATATATGGGTATATGGGGCATGCCCCATCGTTCGCCTTTTGTCTGCCTTGAGCCTTGGTATGGGGTTGCTGATTTTGATGACACGGATAAACAATATAAGACCAAAAAAGGTATTCAAAACTTAGAAGTAGGAGAAGAATTCTCAGCCAGATACACCATGACAATCGAATAAAAAAGCTTCAACATCTATTTTTTTTGTTATAGCCAAATCTTATATAATCATTAAATATTATCCATGATATGAAAAAATTATAGATTCACATGAAGTGAGTCTATTCTTTTTGCCTTTTTTTGGGGGTACAATCATAGCATAAGATAAACAAGAAAGAAATCATGAGTGAAAGGTGGTGGGGTATATGGCAGGCGATCAAGTATTTACAAGTACTGTATTTATTGCAGGATTTATATCATTTTTCTCACCGTGTATATTACCATTATTACCTGTATATATATCTTATTTTGGTGGTGAGGGCGAAGCAAAGCTTAGGAAGATAGGACCTTTGAAGATAAACCCAACAATCGTACTTAGGACATTTTTATTCGTTCTTGGATTAGCCACCAGTTTTGTTCTTCTTGGATTTGGGGCAGGTTCTTTTGGGGCTGTGATTTATAGTAAGACTTTTATTACCATACTGGGTATCATTGTCATTCTATTAGGTATACACCAGACGGGTCTTATTCATGTAAAATTCCTTGAACGGGAAAAGAAATTACAAATTAAGCGAAGTAAAAGGAATGATTTATTTGGTACTTACTTATTAGGATTTGCATTTAGTTTTGGCTGGACCCCATGTATTGGACCGGTTCTTGGAGCAGTACTTGGTATATCCGCTAGTGAAGGGCAAGGCGTATATGGCGCATGGCTCATGTTTATTTATTCACTAGGTATGATGATACCGTTCTTAATTATTAGTATTTTCTCAGATAGTCTTCTGAGACATGTGAAGAAACTGAATAAATACATGCCGGTCATACGTATCGTTGGCGGTATTGTTATTATCATAATGGGTATTCTACTGATGACAGAAAATCTTAATGTGATTATGACATTATTTGAATAAATGATGAATGGAAAGGATGGATGAATAATGACTTATATCAAACAAATGGGTATTGTATTAGCTCTTGTGTTAGTCATAACAGGTTGTGCCAGCAAAGTGGAGGATACAAAAGACAATGGCGACATGATGGATAAGGATCAACAGACAGAAGATATGCAAGATAATCACTCAGATGATGACATGACAGATGATAAGGACATGGATGATGAGATGACAGATGACGCCATGAAGGATGACATGAAAGACAATGCGGAAGACGATGCAATGGCAGTTGAAGTGAAGAATAAAGGTAAAGAAGCCAATGATTTTACATTAACAGATATCAACGGGGAGACACATACCCTTTCAGATTATAAAGGCAAGAAAGTATACTTGAAGTTCTGGGCATCATGGTGTTCCATTTGTGTAGCTGGATTGAGTGAAGGGGATGAATTAGCAGGTGCTGACAATGACTTCGAAGTATTGACCATTGTATCTCCAGGGTTCAGTGGTGAAAAGAATGCAGAAGCCTTTACAGAATGGTTTAATGGTCTTGGTACAGAACACATGAATGTGTTGTTTGATGAAGGCGGGGATATAGCCAAAGCATATGGCGTTAGAGGCTACCCCACATCGGCATACATTGGATCAGATGGTATTTTAGTGAAACAACAACCAGGCCATAACAGTAATGAGAAAATTACGGAAAGCTTTGAAGCAATCTATTAAAGGATTCACTAATATTCTCCTAGGATAAGAGCACCTGCTATCGAGGTGCTTTTACCCGTTTCATTAAAACTAAGTGACCCCTTAATGTTTCCAAAAACGCTAGTCTATAGAATTATTTGATGAGACATACTAAAGAACCAATGTAATAGCATGATTCAGTTTTGACGAGTTTATATAAGAAAGGTGGTAGATGAGATGAAATACGTAGGTGCTATTGCTTTATTGACACTAATCGTTGTCTTAATATCCAGTTGTACATCAGGAACTACCACAGGAGGTGTTAAGGCCAATATGGAACATATGGATACAGCCTATGAAAGTGGGTTACCAGATAATCCCAATGCAGGCATTGACTATTCACAGACCCCATTAAAAGAAATATGGCTGGCAGGTGGATGCTTCTGGGGTATTGAAGCCTATATGGCAAGAATTTATGGTGTAGCAGATGTAACAGTAGGGTATGCTAATGGTAACACCGAAAACCCAACCTACGAAGAAGTCATTGGTGGGTCCGGACATGCAGAAACCGTTCATGTCACCTATGACCCAGAGCGGGTTAATTTAGAAACACTATTGACGTATTTTTTCAGAGTGGTTGACCCTACAAGTGTGAATAAACAAGGAAATGATCGAGGCAGTCAATACCGTTCAGGTATATACTATCAAGATGAGACAGACTTGTCTATCATTGAAGAGGTTATAGCAGAGGAACAGAAAAATCATGATAAAGCCATTGTAACGGAGGTAGAACCTCTAGAGGCTTATGATCTGGCAGAGACATATCACCAAGATTATTTAGAAAAGAATCCCAATGGCTATTGCCATGTGGACTTTAAACATTTAGATGAGGAGGTCATTGTTATCGACGAAAACAAATACAAGAAACCAAGTGATGATGTGTTAAAAGAGACATTAACGGATATACAATATCGTGTGACACAGTTAGATGATACAGAAAGAGCTTTTAGTAATGAGTATTGGGATAACAAAGAAGCTGGTATCTATGTGGATGTAGCAACAGGTGAACCACTCTTTACATCCCTTGATAAGTACGATTCCGGCTGTGGATGGCCCAGCTTTACCAAACCCATTGTGGATGAAGTGGTGCATTACGAAGAAGATACCACATACAACATGGTGAGAACAGAAGTTAGAAGTCGAGCAGGGGACAGTCATCTTGGGCATGTGTTTGACGATGGACCAGAAGATCAAGGCGGAAAACGTTATTGTATCAACAGTGCATCCATCAAATTTATTCCAAAAGATGATATGGAAGCTGAAGGTTATGGCTATCTATTAAGCTTATTTAAGTAAGACATTGCAGTTTTAAAACCTTAAGGCTATAATGGAGATAAGAGTGATTGTTAACCATACATGTATGGCTAAGGTGCTCTTATCTCATTTATTATGTTCCATAAAACCAGAACTTATATGCAAGATATCTATTTCTATAAAGAGAGGGTGATGTCTATCTATAAATTATTAATTGTTGACGATGAGCCGATTGTGAGAAAGGGCATTCGTTCTTTTGTGGATTTTGAAGCATTATCCATTGATCATGTCTTTGAAGCTTCTAATGGTAGTGAAGCATTAACCATTTTCAAGAAAGAATTGCCTCATATGGTGTTAGCAGATATCAACATGCCAAAGATGAATGGTTTGGATTTTGCAGCATTAGCAAAAGAAGTGAAACCCGATGTGAAAATAGCCGTTATTACAGGCTACGATTATTTTGATTATGCAGTAAAGGCCTTAAAAACAGGCATTGATGACTATATTTTAAAACCCGTATCCCGTAAAGACATCTTTGAATTGTTACAAAAACTGGTGGATAAGTTAAGAGAAGAAAAAGTGACATCTGAAATCAACCATGTGGTAAAAGACTTAAAAGACCAATCCGGTATTGATGAGCAGGACACGTATCAAAGCAGGTTATACAATCTTGTGGAAGAGAATATTGGCAATAAAGGTCTAACCTTGAGTCTATTAGCAGAAGAAATGGGACTAAGCGTCGGTTATCTCAGTGGTTTGTTTAAGAAGTTATTTGGGCAATCTTTTAAAGAATATGTATTAGCCAGGCGCTTAGAACGTGCTAAGATACTTCTACTCAGTTCAGACATGAAAAATTATGAAATAACAGACGTGATTGGTTTTGATGACCCCAATTACTTTAGTACGTGTTTTAAGAAAAAGTATGGTGTAGCTCCCAGTAAATACAAAGAAAAAATAAGGAATGATTAAAATGAAGCGACCTCATTTTTTCAAAAAAATACAAGTTCAAGTATCCATGAATGCTTTAGCAGCAGGCTTATTGGCGGTTTTGCTTGTTGGCTTTATTTTGTATTATAGTATGTCGCATATTGTGCTACAACAATCCATTAAGTCCACAGAAATGGCCATTGGAAAAAGCGGTGATTATATTGATCTCTACATTGAACGGTTAAAAGCCATTACGAAGATGATAGCTGAAGATTCCAGAACCATCTTCTATTTAGAAGGAAAAAGGGATACAGCCCTGTGTTCACAGAACGATATGATGGATATGATTAGGACAACCATCAACACGGATCCTTACATAAAATCCATCATCATTGTTGGTAAGAATGGTGAAGTCATTTCCAATGAAGAAGCCCTTAGTATGACCATGTCCAGCGATATGATGAATGAGGAGTGGTATGTAGAGGCCATTCATAGCGGCAGTATGCCACATCTTACTTCTGCTAGAATGCAGAAGTTCTCCATGGATAAAGAAGAATGGGTCATATCCATGAGTAGGGAGATTACCAACAATGAAGGTGAAAATATCGGTGTGATGGTACTGGACGTGCATTACAAAGTCATTGAAGATTATCTGGATAGTTTGGATTTGGGCAGTAAAGGTTGTGCTTTTATCCTTAATGATAGTGGACAAGTAGTGTACCACAAGAATCCAGCCTATTTTAGTGATCCTGTATTGAAAGAGGAGTTAAATGCTATTCGTGATATGGCAATGGGTTACGATGCCAAGATAGAACGTCTTATTGAGCCTTATCCGTTAAAGCATGCCAATTGGACGCTCATTGGTATATCTTCATTGGATGAGTTAGCAGGTGTTAAGCGGCAGCTCATTGAAACGGTGATTATTGTAGGTATCATTATAGCGGTTGTGGTGATTGCTAGTGGTACTTATTTTGCTGGCAAGATTACCAATCCCATCAAACAGTTAGAGCAGGCAATGATGGATATTGAAGATGGGTTAAAGGAAGTTCATATTCGTAAAGACGGTACCTATGAAGTGAATGCCCTAGCCCTTCAATTTAATCGCATGATTGTGCGTATTAGGGAACTGATGCAAGATGTGACGGTGAAAGAGAAGAATATCCGAGAGTATGAATTAAAAGTACTCCATAGTCAAATTAATCCTCATTTTTTATACAACACATTGGATACCATTGTGTGGATGGCAGAATTTGATGATAGCCAAAAGGTTATTGCCATTACAAAAGCTCTTGCCAGCTTTTTTAGACTTTCCCTTAGTGGAGGAAGTGACCGGACGACGGTTAAACATGAATTTGAACATGTGAGGATGTACTTGTTTATTCAAAAAGAAAGATATGGGGATCAATTGACTTATGATTTGAACTATGATGTAGATATTGAGGATTGTCTTATACCGAAGATTATTTTACAGCCAATAGTAGAGAATGCGATTTATCATGGTATTCGGGGGATGGATAAGCCGGGTTATATTGAGGTTACAGCGGAAAAAGTACCAGAGGGTATTGTGTTTACGGTGATGGATAATGGGGTTGGTTTTGATAGGCAGGGTGAAGAACAAGAGGATAGTAGGGGAGAAGAAAAAGTGAAATTAGGTGGGGTCGGTATTCAAAATGTTGATAAGCGTATTAAGTTGTATTATGGTAAGGGATATGGTGTTGAGGTGCAGTCTGAACCAGGTGTAGGGACGACTGTTAGGTTGGTAGTTGGTAGGATGATTAGGGGGTAGATTGGTTTTGATTGGAAATGGAATTGGATTTAAATTTTGTTGAGTTTTTTTGTGGAATTTTTATTGGTAAGTTATGTGCAAGACGTTCGTAGAGGGGGAATGGGTATGTAAAGTCGGTTCCTGTTAAAAGTGTCTAAGAAAAGCTAAGATTCGCGAAAGAGGTATTTCCTAAAGCTTACAACTCCCTAAAGGTCAGACAGGTAAGCTTCTTAACGGAAATACCTCTTTCGCTCACCAAGTTTTTCTAAGACACTTTTAAAAATCACCGACTTTACATACCCATTCCCCCTCTACTGGGGTAGTTGAAGAGCCACAGGCCATGGCGTTTTCTTGTGACTTATGAATTTACTTTGACCATTTGGTAAGTATTGCCTGTAGCCCTTTCAGATTGCCTAGTAGGTAGATGGGTATTGTAAATCCGAGATGTTTAAATAATGGTTAGAAATCCTTAGTGAAAGGAAAGATGAATGACGTTAAGAAACTGAAGTGTTTGAACGCTAGTGAGTTTTCAGTTTTAGGCATTCAGCTTGGAGTGAACTTAGTATTTCTTCCATTATTTAACCTGAACGGATTTATAATACCCATCTACCTACGGAAACCTTGCACAGTGTCTAATCATCATACCTATTTTTTCACCGGATTGACCTTAGCATTTATGTCTTTATAGTTGACAAAACCCATGTAATCCTATAGAATACTATTTAATAATCGAAAGGGGTATTGTAAGTTATGACAATCAATTGCTAATGATAAGAAATCAATAAAAGAAGGATAAGGAACTTACCTAATAGAGGTTTGTTTGTGTTGTCCTTATTGGATTAGCATTGAAGATAACTTATTGTACTAAAATTGATGACTATTAGTGTTGTAATGGCATATAATGGTATATGGGCATGAGTAAGTAGCATGCTCGTGTTTAAATATGGATTTTAGGCTATAAGAAGATGACTTCTTATGGTCTTTTTTATAATCATATAGGCATCTGAGGAAATAAGATTACAGTATTCAATAAGAACCATTAACACCATGTATAGTGGTTATGCTAATTCATGAAAGGGCATGAGATTATTATGTAAGAATACAATGGATTAGGAGTGGTGAATATGAGCCAATTTAGAATGATAAAAGATTATAAAGATATTGAACATATAAGAACAAGTTTTAATAGGTTAGCAAAGGAAACATTTGGTATTGATTTTGAATCATGGTATGCGAGAGGATTTTGGAATGACCGTTATATCTGTTATTCCATGTTGGATGGCGATAGGGTGATTGCGAATATTTCAATGAGTAAATTATCCATTTGTATAGAGGGCAAAACCTATGAAGCCATACAGATTGGAACAGTGATGACCCATCCTGATTATCGAAAACAAGGTCTTGCCAGGCAGTTAATGGAAGCCATCTATAGGGATTATGATGAACGATGTGATTTCTATTATTTATTTGGGAATGATTTTGCATATGATTTTTATCGTAAACTTGGTTTTTCTCCTTCTCAGGAGCATACATTTACAATGGCTTATCATAACCATGAAAAACCTAGTGGTGGTATGCGACAGCTTCATATCAATCAACCAGAGGATTTAGCTCTTATTATGCGCCTAACGAAGAATAAAGCTTATATTGACAAGTCATTTGGCATTAAGGATGAACAGGCTTTGCTATTATTCTATATGTTGTATGTGTATACCGATGATATTTTCTATCTGGAAGACAAGGATACCATTGTGATGTATAAGATTGAGGATGGTGTGTTAGTCCTTATTGATGTAATCAGTGAAAATCAGGTACCTGTTGATTCTTTATTGCCTTATATAGCCACGGAAGACGTGAAACAGGTAGAGTTTTTGTTTACACCGAATATCGATACAACATCTATGGTTGTAAAAGCATTGGAAAAAGAGGATTCGACGACCATGTTTCGACATCTAAACCATACTTTTAATAAGCCATTCAGATTTTCTGCTTGTTCACATGCGTAAAAGGTTGTATAATCTTTGCAGCACTTTAACAGAACGCAGAGATAAATAACTAAAAAATAGGATTGATTTTTTATGGATTTCATGTTAAACTATATCAAGGAAAAACATATGTACATGTCTGAAAGACATATGATGATAGATACACGGTGACAGCATTTAGTTTGTTTTGTATCTTGATAGGTAAGCAATAGATAGAATAAGATTAAAGTGAGGTAAGCAAATGGAATCAAAATTACGTGTAGGTATTATAGGTGCTACTGGTATGGTAGGCCAGCGATTTATTACATTGTTACATGACCACCCTTGGTATGATATTGCTTGTTTAGCAGCAAGCCCACGATCAGCAGGAAAAACATATGCTGAAGCAGTTGATGGACGTTGGGCACAATCCATAGACATCCCTGAGACAGTAGGAAATATGGTTATTAAGGGTGCCGATGACATAGAGGCTATAAGCGATGTAGTGGATTTTGTATTTTGTGCGGTGGACATGGATAAAAAAGCCATTCGTGACTTAGAGGAAGCTTATGCAAAAGCAGATGTACCCGTTGTATCCAACAATTCGGCTCATCGTTGGACAGAAGATGTGCCCATGGTTATTCCTGAGATTAATGATGCACACATTAAGGTTATTGATGACCAGAGAAAACGCCTAGGTACGACGAGAGGATTTATAGCTGTTAAACCCAACTGTTCCATTCAAAGTTATGTGCCTGTAGTGGATGCCCTTATGGCTTACAAACCTACAAAGGTTAATGTATGTACCTATCAAGCTATTTCTGGAGCAGGTAAAACATTTGATAGTTGGCCAGAAATGGTGGATAACATCATTCCGTACATTGGCGGTGAAGAAGAAAAAAGCGAAAAAGAGCCCATGAAATTATGGGGAACCATTGAAAATGGTAAGATTGTTGAAGCAAGTGAGCCAGCCATATCGGCTCAATGTATCCGTGTGCCAGCAGCAGATGGACATATGGCAGCCGTTTCCATATCTTTTGAGAAGAAGCCAGATGTAAAAGAAGTCATTAACTTGTTAAACAACTATGCTGGTAAGCCTCAAGCATTAAACTTACCTTCAGCACCAAAGCAATTTATGAAATACATGGAAGAGGACAGCCGTCCACAGACTAAACTTGACCGAGAGTATGAAAAAGGTATGGGTGTTACAGTTGGGCGTTTTAGAGAGGATAATCTATTTGATTACAAATTCGTCTGTCTATCTCATAATACATTAAGAGGAGCAGCAGGCGGCGCTGTGTTAATTGCAGAATTACTAACTGCTGAAGGCTATATTACAAAAAAATAAATCTTAAGATGTCACAATGAAACATGACTTAGAAATATAAATCAATATGAGAAGGACTGTTGTTAAAGCACTTTGTTCATGCGTAAGGTATGGTATTATTTGCCAAATGCATGAGCAGTGATGATGCTTTATGAACAGTTCTTTTTATTTTACAAGGCAAGACCTCAACTTAAGAAATGAGATAGAAGGGTTGTATTTGTGATAAGGATTACCTAAAGGACAAATCTGATTTGCATAGCCAGAGATAATTGTTTGTTTTGTAATAATTCCCATATATATGCATGATAAGTCAGAAATGATAAGGGTTTTACTGCATTATTTATGTCAGCAATGGATAAGGGATATCTTAAAAAGACTTTACATTTTATGAAAAGTATGGTACTATAAAGTTAGTAAACCGGTTTTTTTACCAATCAATACAAAGATGGTACATAAGGAAAAATAGAAAACATCTTGTGTGGTATATATTTTTTTAGGGATTAGTAAACCGATTTACTAATTAGTTTTCCTTTGTTAAGGTTCGTGTACAAACGACTAAAACACAGAAAATAACAAAATTGCTTTGGAAGGAGAATGGAAAATGCGTAAGAAAATAGTAATCCTATTAAGTCTTGTGATAATGATGGGGGTAATCTTTACAGGTTGTAACAAAAAGGAGACATCAAGTGCAGACACTCAGGATGAAAAGGTAACATTAGGTATATGGTGGGCTTCTCAAGATGAGTTCAAAGCACCCTTATTAGAAGCGATTCGAGAATTTGAAGAGGCTAACCCTCAGATAAAGATTGAACCCGAATGGATGCCTAACTTTGATTATTATGATAAGTATAAGATTGCACTGACAGGGGATCAGGCGCCGGATATTGTCAAGATTGACCATGTCTTTGTTCAATCCTTGGGCTATAATGGCCAAGTTTTTGATTTAGCTGAATTTGGTGCAGACAAAATAAAAGATCAATTTATTCAGTCCACTTGGGATGCAAACATGTATAAGGAGCATGTCTATGCTTTGCCTTTTGATGCCAACACCCTAGCACTTATGTACAATAAAGATATCTTAGATAAGGCTGGTGTAATGCCGCCGACGACACTGGAACAACTCATCGCATCTTCCCAAGCGGTTTCAGAACTTGGCGAAGAAGGTGTATATGGTTATACCATACCTTTTGATCCAGGTAAAAGTGGTTTCCTATCCTTTCAATTCACCAGTTGGATTGCAAGAAATGGGGGCTCAATTTTAAGCGATGATTGGTCAAAAGCTACATTAAACTCACCAGAAGTTATTCAGGCTTTAAAACAAGTGAAATCATTAATTGACACCAAAGCTGCTCCAGCTAATGCATTTATGGAAAATGAGTTTTATGCTGGAAAGATTGGTATGCTGGAAATGGGACCTTGGCATGTACCGACAATCACTAGCCCTGACGCACCTGCAAACTTTGGGATTGTACCTGTCGTATCGCTCAAGGAAGGAGTGGATACCTATGCACCACTTGGCCTTTATAGCTTAGCTATTGCCAAGCAATCCAAACATCCAGAGGAAGCTTATAAGTTTATTGAATTCTTAGCAACTCATGAAAAAATGCAGATTGCTTATTCAAAGACAACCAACCTGATGCCAACATTAAAAGAAGCTTATAAAGATGAATTCTATGATAATGATGTTTGGAAAATCTTTATTACCCAATTGGAAAAGACAGTTTCTCGACCTGGATCACCTGCGTGGCCATTAATTGATGAAGCAATTAGCGATGCGATCCAAGAAGTTTTGACAGACACAAAATCACCTGAAGATGCACTAAAAAATGCTGAAGAAAAAATCAACAAGGAACTGGAGAAATTACAATAAGAGACGTTCAGAAGAGGAATTATTAGGAAAAACAAATGAAATGAGGAGATTGAATACCATGAAAAAAATCTTATGTGTATTACTTGTAGGCGTTTTATGCGTCTATCCTATGGTAAGTGGAAAATCAACTTCAAAAGTTTATGCTTATGCTAATGGTTCTTATTTTATTCAACCTGCTTACACAGCTACCACCTTAAAAGTTATAGACAGAGCGGATTTAACCCTCAAGCAAAGACCGATGATAGCTGCTTTACAAGGCCTTATTGCCAATAAAACATCCAATCAGATATACATCACAGATTCTACCAATGGTGATGGGTATTATCAACATGGTGATGCTTATCTAAGATGGCTTAATGATTTGAGAGATAATTATAACGTTTCCTATACAACAACCACGGATGCATGGTCACTGGTTAATCAATATAAGCAATACATTGATGGCTATATTCTCTATCAAGATGGGGATAGCTCAATTAATGTGGCGTCATCCTTAGCGGGTGTGTTAAATGCTATACCCGTAGAAGCCAGTCTTGAAAGTACTGTCATGGGTTATGGTCTATCAAAAGTCATTGATGTCAGGGGAAAAGATGAAGCCTGGTGTAAAGATAATTATTGGCATCTTTTTAATCATGATGTCATTATTGAGCAAAAAGAAGAGAATGAACTTTGCATGCGAGATTTTGCAGCCATGCATAAGTGTATGGTCTTCTATGATGGTACACAAAATTCTTCATGGCGAACATCTCTTATGCAAGCCATGAATGATGATGCTGTCATCATGGGATGGGGTTTGGTGAGTGGATCAGAAAATGGTTTTATTATCAATAGCGGGCAAAATGGTGTGCATTATCTACCAGCAGATTGGGGCAAAAACCTGTCGGTACTTAGTGGGTTTAATCCAAGAACCAGCTATACGCAAAATACACATACGGACCCTGCATATGAAGAAAACGTGCATTATGTGACCTTTATTATGTCTGATGGTGATAACCTTCAATGGACACTGGCTCGAGGAATGGAAGATAAATGGTGGGGAAATACAGCTCGAGGTGATTTTGACATGGGATGGTCATTTCCTCCTTCTCTCATGCGACTTGCACCAACGGTCATGAACTGGCATTACGATACAGCTTCAACGGGGACAGGACGGGATAATTTTGTAGTAGGTCCATCTGGAGGCGGTTTCTTCTTCCCAGGGGATTATCCAACAGCAGAACATAGTTTACACCTACAACGTTTGAATGAGTTCATGGGTATAGCCGATATGAACAGCGTTATGTTATTAGGCTATAATGATTGGAACAATACGGCCATGTTTGACCGCTATACCGCGCAAAGCAATATTGATGGCTTGTTTTATTTTGAATGGTACGGGTTTGGGCTAGATACCCATGGTAGGACCATCAAATGGTCCAACAATAAGCCTGTTATGTCAGGCGGGGCCAAACTATTTGAACGAAAAAATGAATGTGTATCCACCATTAACAGTGGGTCAACCAATGTGTATACCGATGGTGCTTACACGGCTGTATATGTACAAGCATGGGAACCCAATATCATGGATAATGTGAAGTATGTGGTTGATCGTTTAAATAGCAACGTACGAGTGGTCACACCAGAAGAAATGATAAAAGTGGTCAATCATTTTAGAAATCCCAATAACCCAGTTGATCCTCCAATACAAGGGCAGGTACAGGTTAATCTATCAAGCAATTTCAATGCGGATGGTTTTAGTTATGATGCTAATTTAGCAGATGGCGATTTGGCAGGTGGATATGCCTATTCTGCTGACTTGGTTAATAATGAACAACAATATGAGAGAATTATATATCAGTTAGGCTCTTTTACCGATGGGCAACTTAATTCCATGTATTGTGCTGGACAAACCATTGACCTTCCAGACGGTCAGTTTGCGGAAGTACGTCTATTAGGTTCCTCAACCTATGGCAATAAAAGTGGCAGTTTTACGCTGAACTATACCGATGGTACCAGTTCAGTGGTCAATGTAACCATGCAGGATTGGTGTCAATATGGAAGCAATCAAAAGATCGTTCAAACCATGGATCATCGACATGATAAAAATGCAAACACTGGTGAAACCATTACAAATTACATATTTGCTTACTATTTAACGGCCAATGCAAACAAAACCATAAGTAGTATCAAGGTACCTCAGAATAACAATATGCATGTCTTTGCTATGACCTTAAAACCATAGCATACATAAACGTATAATCAGGAATAAACAAGGTCAACAAATCCCGTATCTTTTCTGGTACGGGATTTTAATGCCTTATCATAAAGAAAAAATTGTATTATTTAACGTAGGATGTAATTTAAGTCATAACCTTTACATTCATGAAGCAATATGCTAAGATGAATAAAACGGTTTATGAGTATCATAAGAAAGGGTGTGACGACATGGCGAATATTAATGACGTTGCTAGAAAAGCAGGGGTATCAAAATCCACGGTATCCAATGTGTTTAATGGAAAGAAGAATGTCAGTGATGAAATACGGCAGAAAGTATTTCATATTGCAGATAATTTGGGCTATTACCCTAACAAATTGGCTTCTGCTTTAACTACCAAAAGAACAGGATTAACGGGTCTATTTATTGACAATAACAGTCGCTTTAGACATATGGATTACAAATTAATTGAAGGCGTGTCACGTGAGCTCAGAAAAACCAATAAACATATGATTTTGTATTTACAAGCAGGTAAGGATAACGATGTGAATGCTATGGACATAAATAATAAGTTAATTGCTGAACCCATCGATGAAGCCATTATCATAGCACCTATGGTGAAGGATATTCGTATCAATGAGCTCATTGACATGCGAAAGCCTATTGTTATCATTGGCCAAGCACCCAATCATTTATTACCCCGAGTTAAGTGTCTGGATGTGGACAATATTCAAATATCCTATGAAGTTACCAAGCACTTATTGGAGCTGGGGCATCGAAAAATAGCTTTGATTAATAGTGATTCCAACATGACCATCAGCATTGACAGGATGAAAGGGTATATAAAAGCCCTAAAAGAATACCATATTGAATACAACCCGGAGTATACCTTTAACTCTGATAATACGGAGGAAATGGGCCAGCAATTAGGTTCACGTATTTTGAATCAATTGGATATGACGGCAGTTATTACATCATCTGATGAGGTTGCAAGTGGTCTATACAAGGAAGCTGAGCAGTGTGGCATAGCCATACCAAAGGATTTATCTATTTTTGCTTTGGGTGGGACAGATAAACAACTTAAGCCTGATCTATGTACCGTTTATGTGGACTATGAGAAGCTAGGAAAACAAGCAGTGACCTTATTGTCTGATAAGGAAGCACGCACCAATCAAGTCATTGATGCCTATGAATTATGTATAGCAGACTCCATTAAAAGGATCATATAACCATCCTTTACAGGCAAAGAAATATATGATAATATTGAAATGTGAACCGGTTTTATATACCATGAAGTATGCCTTTAAGGCAAAAAATTTTACCATAATAATGAACCGGTTTACAAAAATAATAGAAGCGAATTGATGAGCATACAGAAGCTACAGGTAATACAGCTATCAGCACCTGTAGAGGTAAAGGAGTAGTGACATGTATACATGGAACCGATATAAGGTGAAATACAGTAATGAGTTAACGGCATACAAGTTGCTGAGTATACCGCTTTTGATTTGGGGCATTTTTTTTGTTTTTGCACTCTTTCGGGCTTTTTCCATTAGCTTAACGGATTGGAATTTACTCAAGGAGGCTTCTTTTATAGGTGCCACTAATTACAAAGATATACTTATGGACTCAGAAACCCTCAACATTATTAAAAATACGGTTATATGGACACTTTTTATCGCCATCGGACATAATATTATTGGGTTATGCATGGCCTATATGTTAAATGATATACCAAAAGGTGAGAAGGTGTTTAGAGCATTGCTCTATTGGCCTGTATTAGTTTCATTGATTGTTGGGGCAGAGATGATCAAGTACATCTTTAACCCCAGTCCATTTGGATTTATGAACAGTATTTTGATAAAGTTAGGTCTAGAACCACTGGCTTGGTATCAGGACCCAAAGATTGCATTAATGTCATTAATTGTTTTTCCAATGATTACAGGATTTGGTATCAAAATGCTTATATACCAAGCAGGTCTAAAAGGTATTCCCAAAACAATCTATGAAGCAGCTAAGCTGGACGGTGCTACGCCTTGGCAGCAATTTACAAAAATATCCTTTCCATTGTTGAAGCCTGTGGTGATCTTAAATTTTGTCATGTCAACCATAGAAGGGTTTCGTGTATTAGCACCTATGCAGCTTGTAACCAACGGTGGTCCAATCAAATCCACGGAAACTGTCGTGCTTAGCATCTATAAACATGGGTTTGTGAAGAATAACATGGGTTACGCATCTGCTTTAGCATTTGTGTTATTTGGTATTATATTGATGATTACCATTGTACAGTTAAGATTACAGGGGGAGGATATTAGCTATGAATAATAAAATCCGTGTGCGACATATTATTTTTTACATCTTCTTATCCGTGTATTCCTTTATACAGATTTTCCCCTTTTATTTAAAGGTGGTTAATTCATTGCAGTCTAAGGACTTTGTTCCTGTTCTAGGTCAATTTTATCTATGGCCTGAAAAAATAAATTTTGGAAATTACGCTGTTGCGTGGAAAACAGCTAACCTAGGCAGGGGCTATCTTAACAGTTTAATTTATGTCACATTGTATACCGCCATCAGTGCTATTATTATCGTTATTGTGGGTTATGTGATTGCTAAAAAGAAATTTAAGGGAAGGAAATTCGTTTTTATTGTCTTGATTTCAACCATGATGGTGCCAGGAGAAATATTGTTTATTCCCAATTATTTGTTTTTACGGGATATTAACTGGCTGAATACGTTTGCTGCTTTGATTGTTCCAGGATTGGTGAATACTTTTGGGATCTTTCTAGCTAAACAATTTTTTATGACAATCCCAGATTCCATTCTCGAATCGGCTCATATTGATGGTGCATCAGAGCTTCGTATTATTCGTAACATTATCTTTCCATTATCAGGACCAGTCATCGCAACGTATTTTATTATTACGTACACCAATATGTGGAATGAATACATATGGCCTAAGATTGTATTAACCCAATCAAAACTATATCCTGTGCAACTTTCTTTACATACATTTGAACCCACGTTTAAAACCCAATACGATGAAATATTAAAATCTGCTGGAATGATTGTGACATTGATACCGGTTATTATTGTCTTTTTGATTTTCCAGAAAAAATTTGTGGAAGGTATTAGTTTAACAGGCAATAAGTAGTCATGGCATAGGATGTTAAGTAAGCTTTCTAGAATATTTTACAAGTAATCCGAAGAGGGTGTGAGTTGAGAAGACTTACATCCTTTTTAGCGTGTTAACAAGCATATATGCATCTCTTGTTATGGTAAGACCCACCGAAAGGCGAAGTTTTTGGACAAGATTATGCAATAAAATACAAGATTGACTTATACAAATTATGGAATGCCTGTGATACGATAAGTGTAATCATAACACTAAAATATCAAAAGGATGACTTAGAAGCCACATGGTGATAAGTTCACATGTCTTTTACATTTCTTATGACTAGAATGGTATCCAGCATAACACATGATGATAAGTATTCTAGTAAGCGTCGTTTTTTCCTATGCTATACAATTAGTCACAATAGATCGTTGATACAACGAAATATAGATGAGGAGTGAGTTCATGAAAAAGATTTCTGTCATTGTACCCATGTACAATGAAGAAGAAGTTGTTCAAGAGTGCTATAATCGTTTAACAACAATCATGCAAGGGACCTTTTATAACTATGAATTGATCATGATCAACGATGGCAGCCATGATGAAACACTACCAAAGCTGCAACGAATAGCTGAAAAAGATAAACACATAAAAGTGGTTAGTTTTTCACGTAATTTTGGTCATCAGATTGCCGTAACGGCTGGTATAGATTATGCCCAAGGTGATGCGTTGATTATTATTGATGCTGACATGCAAGACCCGCCTGAGCTCATGCCACAGATGATAGGTTTATGGGAACAAGGATATGAGGTTGTTTATGCAAAAAGGAAAAAAAGACAAGGTGAAACATGGTTCAAAAAAATGACAGCAGCATGTTTTTATCGTGTTTTAAATCGCTTAGCAAGTGTTCATATACCCGTTGATACAGGGGATTTTAGGTTGATTGATCAAAAAGTGGCTGATCAATTACGAAGACTTTCAGAACATCATCGTTTTATACGAGGACTTGTTAGTTGGACAGGATATAGACAAACCGCCATTACCTATGAGAGAGATGAACGTTTTGCAGGAGAAACCAAATACCCGTTGAAAAAAATGCTGACACTGGCAGGGGATGGTATTTTCTCATTCTCGGACAAGCCATTACAATGGGTTCTCTACATGGGTATGCTTTTCTTTACAATTTCCATATGTTTACTTGTTCTTGGTATCATTGCATCCATATCCGGATGGTCGGGAACGTTGGCCATATGGCTGATTTGCACCATGTTTTTTTTCGGAAGTACACTTCTTTTGGCACTTGGCATCATGGGGCAGTATGTGCTTCGCATCCATAAAGAATCACGAGGACGACCGCTTTACATTGTTGATAAAAAGATGAATGTAGACAGCTATGAGACTGAACCGTATTATCAACCTGTTGAAAAAATGTTGGGGTGACAGGTTGTAAAAAAGGGGGGTATACATTGAAACACTTGAAGAAGATAGGGAGAGTGGCAGTTATCCTGCTCATGAGCTTTTGTATATTTCGTACAGTGTATGCGCAGGATGCAGGCATTCTAAATAGTGACTTTGAAAAGGTGGATGTCAAGTCAGGAGCAATTACCCATTGGACGTACGATGCCTGGCAGCAAAGGGAAACAGCCAATTATTCCATTCATAAAGGAGACGCGAAATCGGGGGATTATTTTATAGCCATCACCCATTTGGAAGACAATGATTCACGGCTTATCCAAAAGGTGAAAGTACAGGAGCTTACCACTTACAAACTATCCGTATGGGTAAAAGCAGCCCATATTCCATCTCAACATATAGGTGGGAGTATAGCCATTTTAGAAGATGAAGACATACCTAACAGCATCCGTGATACAGATGGAGAATGGCAGTTATTGGAGCAGACTTTTGACACAGATAAAGGTCAAACGGAAGTGACCGTTGCCTTAAGATTAGGCTTTTATGGGCATGTAACAAAAGGGATGATTGCTTTTGATGATGTCCGTATCCAAAAATTAGGGATAGCACAACCAGTAAATGCTAAAGAAACCCATAAGCACGCTTTTGAACTAAAAGTCAATGGTATACCCGTATGGGTCTATCTAAGTACGATAATCTTTATACTCGCTAGTATTTTTATAAAAAAAAAGTCCTTAAAGATGACCCTACAGAGGTAAAGTCCTATGCTATTTATGGGGTGCTTGCTGGTGCACTTCTTCTTCGACTCTTTGTCATGGGAAGTGAAGGCTACGAGACGGATGTGAATTGTTTTAAAGCTTGGTCAACCCATGCCGCAAAATCCTTAAGCCATTTTTATACAAGTGATTTGTTTACAGATTATCCCCCAGGCTATATTTATATCTTATGGTGTATTGGGAAACTAAAGGACATGTTTGGCTTATCCTCAGATGCTACTGCTTTATTATATCTCATTAAGATGCCTGCTGTTTTAGCGGATGTGATAAGTGTTTATATCCTTTATTGGGTAGCTTCACGTCATATGCATACACGTAGGGCGTTAGGGCTGGCTGTGCTGTATGCCATGAATCCGGCTGTGTTAGTGAACTCGGCTATTTGGGGACAGGTTGATGCTATCTTTACACTGATGCTCGTGGTTTCATTATATGAGATGTATCAACATCGTTTTAGAAGGGGCACAGTATGGTATGTACTGGCTGTGTTATTTAAACCTCAGGCATTAATCATAGCCCCTTTGTACCTCTTTATTTTTATCGATAAACGATCATGGCGCTGTTTATGGCAAAGTCTGGTTATTGGACTAGCCGTATTTGTTCTCTTAATTTTACCATTTTCTATGGGACAGCATCCGTTATGGATTGTGGACCAGTATCTTAACACATTAGGTTCTTATCCATATGCATCTTTAAATGCTTGGAATCTTTTTACACTATTTGGTGGCAACTGGGCACCTATTCAGGATACATTTGTATGGCTATCTTATGAAATCTGGGGATATGTCTTTCTAATTGGGGCAGTGACAGTTTCTTGCATCATGTACGTCAAACAAAGAGATAGAGTAAAGATATTTTACATAGCTGCTTTCATCTATTTAGCCTTTTTTGTAACAGGTATAAAAATGCATGAAAGATATCTGTTTCCCGTGTTGATACTGACTTTATTCAGCTATATTTATACCCACAAAAAAGCCTATTATCATATCTTTTGCGTCTTAAGTGTGACCCATTTTATCAATGTTGCTTTTGTGTTATATCTAGGCTCATACATGGGTGGTATCCTCTATATTATTTCAGCGGTTCATGTGATTGTATGGATTGGCTTTATGATGATGATCTACCCCCAAAAATGGCATGGGATTTATGCCGTGATGCTTAAGCTAAGCGAAGGAGTAAAGAAGATAGGGCATAGCAGACAACTGACCACAGTGGCACTAAATAAGCCAATGGCATCCAATAAGCAACCAACATCCAGTAAGCAATCTAAGATGACTGTTCAAGATTGGGTCATTGTAATTTGCATCATGCTAGTCTATGGTTGTGTCGCCTTTTTCAATTTAGGGGATAGAACAGCACCACAGACCTTCTATCGTACACATCATGACAACGGCGCATTTTATCTGGATTTTGGGGAAGTAGCGTACATCGACAGTATGACGTGTTATACGGGAGCAGATATTGGGGGAACACTTCATATCCAATTATCCATGGATGGTGAAGAATGGACAGGTGTTGGCGATATGACCCATAACAGTGTGTTTTTGTGGCAAAAAATTCAGATTGGAAAAGAAGCCAGGTATGTGAAATGTCTGCCAAGAGGGCTTTCCGTAATTGGAGAGGTTGCTTTTTTTGGGAAAAACAGTCCAATACCGCTAACCATCCATCAGGTGGTTGCCATGGAACAACACTACCAAGAGGAAGTTATCAACGTTAAGGATGAACAAAACATGGCAGTGGCTATACCATCCTATAAAAATAGCAGTTATTTTGATGAAATATATTTTGCACGTTCAGGGTACGAGTATTTGAATCATAAACCCATCTATGAATATACCCATCCACCTCTCGGTAAATTGTTGATTTCCGTAGGCATCGCCCTATTTGATATGACACCTTTTGGGTGGCGGTTTGCTGGAACCGTTATTGGTATATTCATGGTTGGCATTATGTATCTATTGGGAAAGGGTCTTTTTGGTCAAACCAAATATGCTGTTTTAGCTGCTCTTATCATGGCTTTAGACGGCGTGCATTTTGTGCAAACACGTATAGCCACTGTGGATGGCTTTTTGGTATGTTTTATCATGCTGATGTATTATTTTATGTATAGGTATACCCAGCAGCTAAAGTATAGCACCAGCCTCACACATACCCTCAAACCATTATTTTTAAGTGGCTTCTTTTTTGGTTTGGGTGTTGCAACCAAATGGTCTGCATTGTATGCAGGCATAGGGCTTGCTATAATCTATTTCTATGTTTTGATGAAAAAAAACTGCATGTTAAATGCCAGCCATAAAAAAGCAAAAGGTTTTTTCATCCAATGGATTCTATGGGCATGTGGATGCTTTATCATCATACCTGCTACGGTATATGTCCTTACTTATGTGCCCCAATTACAGATTGAAGGGAGCAGAATTCGTCATTTATGGGATGTTCTAAGGCTTCAAAAAGACATGTTTCATTACCACCAACAGCTTGTATCCCATCATCCCTTTGCATCTGAACCATGGACATGGCCATGGTTAATCAAACCTGTTTGGTATTATATGGGGCGCTATGGACTTGCAGAAGGAACAAAAAGCAGTATTGTTTTAATGGGTAATCCCATCATTTGGTGGTCTGGTATTGTTGCAGCAGGATACACTTTATATGATACTATTCGAACAAAACGTAAAGTAGGTATGTTTCTCTTGGTTGCCTTTTTTGCACAGTATGTACCTTGTTTTTTCATACCAAGGCAGATGTTTTTATACCATTACTTTCCTTCCCTTGTATTCATCATGCTAATGATTGTCTATGGGTTCAGTCGATTAGAGGAAAAGTCATGGGGGTCTAGAAAAACCAATCTTGTTATGATGATCTATGGTGTTATTATTTTGATTACTTTTGTCTTGTTTTATCCCATTTTATCAGGTTCTACCTTTACACAGGCTTTTGCAGAAGTGTGGTTAAGGTGGATGGATACATGGATATTTATATAGAAGAGCAAAGGGATTAATACATGGAACAATTATTCAAAAATTTTAACTCCACCCGTTAGGAGGTGAGCATGACAACAGGGGGTTGAAATACATGTGAGAATGGATGATTACTCAATTTAAACCGAAGATAATCATGAGATTCTCTCAATAATAAAGGAGGTTATGTTATGTCGTGTACAAGATATTCAAAAGGTATAGCGCTGTCTTTAGTGATTGTCTTACTGGGTATGATAGCTATCATGCCTACCATAACACAAGCAAGTAATGAATGGCAAGCAAACACCAGCTATCAAGTAGGGGACTTGGTTACCTATGACAATGTGGTTTATAAATGTCGGCAAGCCCATACATCGTTGGTGGGGTGGGAACCACCTCATGTACCTGCACTTTGGTTAAAAACCGATGACCCAACACCCACACCCACACCAACGCCTACACCCACACCTACACCAACTCCAACACCCATTGACTCCGATAAAGTCATTGTGGGGTATTGGCATAATTTTGATAACCATTCAACGGTCATTCGTCTAAGAGACGTCCGAGCAGATTTTAATGTGGTCAATGTGGCTTTTGCTGAACCAGTTGGTGACACCTATACCATGGCATTCTCACCTTTTAATGCCACAGATGCAGAATTTATTTCCGATATACAGGCATTACAAGGAAGAGGCACCAAAGTGCTTATTTCTATTGGAGGAGCAAATGGTAGGGTTGAACTACATAATAGTGCAGCGAAACAGACATTTATAACAACCATGACCCATATTATTGAAAAGTATGGCTTTGATGGCATGGATATTGACCTGGAAGGCGGTTCATTAGCTTTGGATGCAGGGGATACAGATTATAAAAACCCCATAACGCCCAAAGTGGTTCACTTGATTGATGCTGTAAAGACCATCAAAAACCATTTTGGCAGCTCTTTCGTATTAAGCATGGCCCCTGAAACAGCTTATGTTCAAGGTGCTATGAGCGCTTATGGAGGCGCATGGGGGGCTTATCTGCCTGTAATTCATGCCTTACGACATGATCTGGATGTGATTCATGTACAACACTATAATTCCGGTTCCATGATAGGTTTAGATGGACAATCCTATTCCCAAGGAACTGCAGATTTCCAAGTGGCTATGGCTGAGATGCTCTTGCATGGTTTTCCAATAGCCAATAATCCAAGCAACATGTTTGAGGCCTTAAGAGAAGATCAAGTAGCCATAGGCATACCAGCAAGTACCAATGCTGCTGGAGGGGGCTATATTACCACCACTGAAATGGAAAAAGCACTCAACTATCTTATAAAAGGTCAGTCCTTTGGAGGCAGATATCAGCTTCAAAAAGCCAGTGGATACCCTGATTTTAGAGGTATCATGACCTGGTCCATTAATTGGGATGCTCACAACAATTATGAGTTCTCTACATTCTATTCCAATTATTTTAGTCTTCCAATGCCGACGCCCACACCTACAGTGAGCCCAACACCAACCCCAACATCCACGCCGACGCCAACCCCAACGCCTACACCAACCCAGCCGCCAACAGGTAAGAAAATAGTGGCTTATTATCCAGAATGGGGTGCGTACTCCGCACACAATACCTATGCGCCAGCAGATATCCCATGGGATAAAGTAACCCATATTAATTACGCCTTTGCTGATATTAAAAATGGTGAGATTGCTATATTTGATGATTGGGCAGCTACAGGTATTGCTTTTGGTGAACCTTGGGATTCGCCTTATAAAGGCTGTTTAGGCCAGTTCAAGAAATTAAAGCAGCAATACCCAAATACCACCACACTCATTTCTGTTGGTGGATGGTCAAGGTCAGCAGAATTCCATAACGTAGCCGCCACACAAGCAAGTCGAGAGAAATTTGCCAGGAGTGTTGTTGCCTTTATTCGCCAGTGGGGATTTGACGGTGTGGATATTGATTGGGAATACCCAACATTCTACCGTGTGGGTGATACCGTGGATAATCCCAATGATCTAGGAACACCTTATGCAACACCCGATGAAAAACATACCTTCACCTTGTTAATGCAGACCCTTCGAGCTACTCTGGACCAAGCAGGTAGTGAAGATGGCAGGTATTATAGTTTAACCACAGCAGTAGGAGCAGGTAAAGATAAAATAGAGCAAACAGAACCAGACCTGTATGCTCAGTATGTAGATTTTATCAATGTGATGACTTATGATATGCATGGTGCATTTGAAGGTATTACAGGCCATCAGTCGCCGTTATATTTTAACCCAGATGCAGAGCAAGCCTACAGAGCGTATTATGAAACCCTTTATACAGATCCAGCAGAAGTAGAAGCCAATGTGGCATTGATGAAAAAATACACCACCGATGAGGCCATGAAGCAATTCTTAGCTTATGGCATACCATCAGAAAAATTGGTTGTCGGTTCGCCTTTCTATTCAAGAGGCTGGTCAACGGTACAAAATAATGGACCTATTCCTGAATTGCCTGGCTTATACGCCACATGTGCTTCTAAAAATGCCACAGGCACCTATGGCAGCCAAGGTATATGGGATGGAGGCCGATATGCTGGGGTTAATCCTTATTATCATTTGAAGGGCATGGAGCAGGACGCATCCTTCCAGAAATACCGAGATCCTATTTCAAAAGTACCCTATCTTTATAGTGAATCAAAAGGTGAGATGTATACCTATGAAGATACGATATCGTTGCAAGAACGCATTAACTATGTGAACGATAATCAGTACGGAGGCATTATATTCTGGGAAGTGACAGGGGATTATGTACCTTCAACAGGTACCAATAAAGGTGGTGTTGGCGAGCTGGTCAACATCCTTTACAATGGGCTTATAGGTCAATAATAAAAATGATAGCATCTTTGATGCTATCATTTTTTGCCTTGGTGGGAAGTCATATTATCCCAATGAACTACCTACGAAAACATTGGGATAATCAGTTGCTTACTAATGGGCTTTTAGCAAATAACGTTGTTATGTTGGGAAAAAATCTTAGTAAGGACATAGTACGAACAGTTGCTGCACACATACTATATACAGACTAAAGTTATTGAGGGAATAGAAGATGAAAAATATGTATTATTACAATAATCCATATGGCTATGGAAAGAAATTAAAAAGGATGGAGAACCAAATTACAGTAGAGGGTATAGGTAAAGTAGAGGTAGAGCCAGACATTATCGCTATCCGTATGGGCGTCATTACACGGGATACAGATGTGATAAAAGCTCAAGATGAAAATAAAAGGATTATGAATCAAGTGATTGATGGACTTCTTAGGGATGGTGTTGATGAAAAGGATATTAAGACCACCCAATTCTCAGTGATGCCACGCTATAACTATATCAATGGTCAGCAAGAATTTGATGGTTATGTGGTGAGTAATGTGATACAGGTGACAGTTAGAGATATGGATAAAGTAGGTATCATCATTGAAAATGCTTTAAAAAATGGTGTGAATAACCAGCGAAGTCTAAATTACACCATTAGTGAACCAGAAACATATTATGAAGATGCTTTAGAATTAGCAGTTATAAATGCCCAAGAAAAAGCACATAACATAGCCATGACACTGGAGTCGAATATCCATATGCGGCCTATCAAACTCACAGAGGAGACAGATCGGGATCAACTAAGTCCAAGGGAACGGCAATACATGGTTATTGATGGTGGTGTTCCTGTAAAAGCAGGAACAATGGAAATCGTTGCTAAAGTGAAAGCCACATTTGAATATGAGTAGGTAAAAGAGGGGGTGGGTAAACAAATAATAATAACATGCCAATGGGTTGTAATAGGAATGATGCCATCATTAGGGTATCATAAAAATGTCAAATAGGATGAAAAATGTCAAATAGGATGAAAAATGTCACACATATTGACAAAAATAAAATGGACTGATATACTTATCTTATCATGAAGGAGGACAAGTATATGAGTAGAAAAAGACCACATATCATCATTTTTAACCCTGACGAGATGCGTGCAGATGCAATGCGCCACTTAGGCAATGAGGCTGCTTATACACCGAATATGGATGCCCTTGCCTATGAAGGTGTATCCTTTCGAAATGCTTTTGTACAAAACCCAGTGTGCACCCCCAGCAGATGCAGTTTTATGAGTGGTTGGTATCCCCATGTCCGTGGACATAGGACTATTTCTTATATGATGCATAAAGACGAACCCGTTCTTTTAAAGGAATTAAAAGACGAAGGTTATCATGTCTGGATAAATGGTAGAAACGACCTTGTTCCCGCAGACGGCAATCAACCATTTAAAGATTATGCACATATAGTTTTCAACCCTAAAAATATTGAGGCGGTTTCAGGTGAAGTAGAGCGTGGAGAGAAAGGTTCAGACAATTACTACTCTCAATACAGAGGAAAAATACCAACACCTAAAGGACAGGATGATGTATACGACATGGATGCTGCTTGGGTGGATGGAGCTGTTGATTTTATTAAAAAACGTCCAAAAGATAAACCTATCTGTGTTTTTCTTCCATTAATGTATCCTCATACACCTTATCAATCCGTAAAGAAATATTATGATTTAATCGATGAACATAAATTGCCAAATCGAATTCCGTGTCCTGGCTGGGCTGACAAGCCCAGCATAATAAAAGGACTTAAAGACCTCCAGGGACTGGATAACTGGACAGAAGATGATTGGACAGAGCTTAGGAAGACATATCTTGCTATGTGTGCCAGAGTTGATGATCAGTTGGGGCAGGTTCTTGAAGCATTAAAAGAGGAAGGCATATACGATGATTCTGCCATATTCGTTTTCAGCGATCACGGGGATTTTACAGGGGATTACGGCTTAATTGAAAAAAATCAAAATACCTTTGAGGATTGCCTGACAAACGTACCATTTATCGTTAAACCTCCTAAAGATGTAGATGTAGAGCCCGGTATAAACGAAGCATTGGTTGAGCTTATTGATTTTTATGCAACAGTGGAAGATTTCACTGGACTTACGCCTACACATACTCATTTTGGCAAATCACTAAGAAAAGTATTATCCGGAGAAGAAAAAGAGCACCGACAGGAAGTATTCTGCGAAGGTGGAAGACTACATGAAGAAAGACATTGTTACGAATCCTTCCACAATCCAGGGCTTGGAAAAGAAACAAGCGATTACTATCCTAGGTCCACGATGCAGGCCAGCGAAGGACCGGAACATACAAAGGCCACTATGATTAGAACAAGCGATTTTAAGTATGTAAAGAGACTTGATGAAAAAGATGAGCTTTATGACTTGAAAAATGATACGGAAAACTTATATAATCTAATTGATAATCCTGAATACAAAGAGATTGTCCTTGAATTAAAGGATAAGATGCTTACGTGGCTCCAGAGAACAGCGGATGTAGTGCCTTTTAAAGCGGACCAGAGATTTACAACAGATATGCTCTTAACAGTGATGAAATCTAAGCTGCCAAAGGAAAAGTACATGAGGTTTAAATCAGCATTAAAAAGTGGAATGAGCGTATCCCAGTTGATGTCAATGGCAATGGATGGCAAACATCAACACGATAAGTAATGGATTATACATTTAATTGAGATGAGGTAATGAGAATGGAACTGGAGAATTTTTATAATGACACGAACTTTAAAAAGAAAAAGAGATATAAAATTCTTAATGAAGCAATAAAGCTATTTATGAATAATGACTTCAGTCATGTGACGATACAGGATGTTGCAGATGCATGTGATGTGACAACAAGGACTTTCTATAGATATTACAGCAACAAGGATATGCTGATCATTGATGCTTTTTATCATCATTCAAATAATACCTATGTCTATGATAAATTCGATTTTAAGGCTCACAAGGATTTGAAAGGAATCGACATACTAAGAAAAATGATTACTAAAAATTATAATGAGGCAGATTATGACAATGTCAAGTTTTTAATGAAATTTGATTTGTTTTTAAATTCGCTGGATAAAGACAGTGAAGCATTTGTTAAATATACAAAAGATTATGCGGTAGATATAAACGCTGATTTCAGAGAGGATTTGAAAAAAGCTTTGGAAATCGGCATTGATGATAAAACCATTTTAATTGACAAAAGTGACATGCACTTAAATGTTGAATATATTATTCAGTCCATTGCTTCCTTAATGCTGAGAATACTTATGAAGCAACAGGCAAACAAAAAATTCAGCATGGATCTTTTGGATAGACATATCGACATGATAATACGTGGTTTTAGCAGCAAATAGCTTTTATACAAGGCATTCATTAATCATGAAAACGATTATCACAAGGCATCCAATAGTTACAGTTGAACCACATGGTGACGGATGCTATATGTCATATTATATTGAAATCAAATGTTGGTAATGATAAGATAGGAGTAGAAATGTGATACGTAAGCATCATAAAGTCATTCTCGGAGCAACAAGGAGGGATGCATGTGATAAGACATACATTGCTACTGGAAATACTGATATCATTCTGGTATATCAAAGAAGTCGTCGTTGATCAAGATCATGATTTATTTGCCATGATTATGGTATTACTTGTTTATCTATGTTTGAAGACCGTCTATTATATTTTTTTAGATAAACATGTGCATAAGTATATTTCACTGCTGTTAGTGATAACGATTATTGGTCTTGGGTATAGTGTTTTTCAGCCCATCACTTTTTTTCTATCCTTTAATCTAGCTAAATGTATAGGTACGATTAAGAAAGAAAGTATCCTATTATCCAGTGTTGCTTTATTATATGCATGGTTGATTCCATCCATCTACTTACAGAATTTTCTCTTGCTCAATATGTTTTCGCTGCTGTTTATAGGGGTTAGCATCAGCATGACAGAGAAATCACAGAAACTATCTCATGACAATAGAGCCTTGAAACAAGAGATGGAAAAAATAAAAGAAGTCGAGTTAAATGCAAAAGAATATGCTTTACACTTAAGATATACATCAAAACTTGAGGAGCGACATGTCATCGCTCAAAAGCTCCATGATGAACTTGGTCATACCCTATCAGGCAGTACCATGCAACTGGAAGCCTCCCTTCTGATGATGGATAAAAACCAGGAAAAAGCAAGAGATATGCTAGGTACCGTTATTGAGAACTTAAGGGATGGTACAGAGTCCATTAGAAAAATTCTAAAGAGCATCAAACCGGAAACAGCCAGTATGAACATACAGACAATCAAAATGCTAGTCATGGAAACACAAGAAAAAAGCGGTATTACCATGGACTTAATCTATAACAGTGATATTGCAGACATTGATTACACCAAGTGGCATGTGATTACCGTGAATATAAAAGAAGCATTAACCAACATGATGAAGTATGCAAAGGCTACAAAATGCACGATTAAATTTGAACGCTTAAATAAGCTGTATAAAATAGCCATTAAGGATAATGGGATAGGGTGTAATCATATCAAGCAGGGCATGGGTCTTCAAGGCATGAATGAACGCTTATCCCATATAGGTGGACAGCTTATTTTGGATGGCACAGATGGCTTTCATGTCATTATGTTACTACCCATTTAATGGATGATCGATGATGTATGAGAAAGGAAAAGAGTATGCCTATTAATATAATCATTGCAGATGATGACGCTCTTATTCGTGAGAGTCTAAAAATTATTTTTGACTTGGATGAAAGATTTCACGTGGTCCATGTAGCCCATCATGGTAAAGAAGCTTATGATATATGCAAGAAAGAAGCCGTTGATGTGGCATTATTGGATGTGCGCATGCCCATATTAAATGGTGTGGAAGCCACAGCAAAAATCGTTTCAGAAACCATGGTAAAAGTTTTGATATTGACCACTTTTGACGAGGATGACTATATTAAAAATGCTTTTCTAAACGGTGCATCCGGCTACCTTTTAAAAAATAATCCGCCAGAACAGATAAAAAATGCAGTCCTTGCTGTTCAAGGAGGCAACGCCGTTGTACAAGATGTGGTCATGGAAAAAATTAAAAACCCGCCTAATAAAAATCCTAAAGAGGACAGATTGAATGCACTCACAACCAGGGAAAAAGAAGTGGTGGTATTAATAGCAAAAGGTTTAACCAATAAAGAGATTGCCGAAAAACTGTTTATTTCTGAAGGTACTGTCAAAAATACGGTGAGTAATGTGTTAAGTAAACTCGCTCTAAAGCATCGAACACAAATCGCTATTTATTATTTGGAAGATTAAATCAAACATGAAACGTTACTTTAGTAACGGTATAAGTCGTGACACTCTTCACTAACGAAGAGTGTTTTTATCATGTATGATAATACCATAGAAGATAGCTTCAACAAGTATTACAACTAAAGGAGGGATATCATGGCTATTGTAGCTGTCAAAAAAATAGTGAAACGATTTGGTGATATTACGGCGGTTGACCATGTGGACTTAACCATACAAGAAGGTGAAATATATGGCTTGCTCGGACCCAATGGAGCAGGTAAGAGCACCATGATCAATATACTCTGTGATATGGTTAAAAGAGATAGTGGCGACTTATGGCTTTTTGGGCATAAGGTGAATAAAATAGGGAAAAAAGAGAAGGAAGAGATAGGTGTTGTACCTCAGAATATAGCCATATATGATGACTTAACAGCCAAAGAAAATGTGATGTTTTTTGGCTCTTTATATGGACTAAAAGGTGACTTGTTAAAAGAAAGAACATTAGAGGCATTGGCTTTTGTCGGGCTGTTAGATCAGCAAAAAAAATTACCTAAGACATTTTCAGGCGGTATGAAAAGAAGGTTAAATATAGCCTGTGCTATTGTGCACCATCCGAAACTCATCATTATGGATGAACCAACAGTGGGCATTGATACGCAATCAAGAAACCAAATTTTAAACGCTGTGAAGAAATTAAATAGTAAGGGAAGCACAATCATCTACACCACACATTACATGGAAGAAGCAGAACATCTGTGTACAAGAATCGGTATTATGGATCATGGAAAAGTGATAGCAGAGGGAACCTGTGAAGAACTTCAAAGTATTGTAACCGACCGAAAAAGCATCGTCATTCAAACAGGCATTGACCAAGTCATCAAACCTGAAAGTTTAAAAAGCATAAGAGGTGTACTTCATGTTACCATTGATGAGCATGTGGTTACTATTGAATGTCCAAAAGAAAGTGATTGCATAACAGATGTCTTAGCTTACTTTGCCCAGCAGAAAATAGTCATTCGAGACATTAAGATGCAGGGGGTAAGTCTTGAAACTGCATTTCTTAGTCTAACGGGGAGGAGGCTTAGCGATTAATGATGCTATTAAAAGTTGCCATAAAAGAAATTTTACAGAACATAAGAGATGTAAAAACCATAGCCCTCATGACACTCATGCCCATAGCCAGTATATTGATATTAGGTATGGCCATATCATCAGCATTTAGTCATAGCGGCACGGTATCCATGGAAGATGTACATGTAGAGTACCTGGTAGAAGGTGAAAAGGGAGCGTTAACCACAGGTTTTGAAAACATCATGGGGCGCATGTTAACAGATGATCGTCATCTAGTAGAAGTGGATGACAGAGAAACATCATTAAATCGAATTAAAAATAATGCCATTGCATGTCTGGTTGAAATAAATGAAGCCAATCAATCCATCTCACTTTATAAAAATAACAGGTATAATACCAACGGCTCCATTATTGAAGCACGATTAAGAACATACATGAATCACATTAATGCTGTCTATGCTATCAAAGGCGTTGACACAGAGCTCCCTGAAGAGATGCCTTTAGATGGTGGTGAGAGGGATAACACCATAACCATTAACGAGCTTGATTTAGAAGAGCCTGTAAGTGCAATGGATTATTATGGCGTAGCCATGAGCATTTTGTTTGTACTCTATAGTATGTCTGTTCAAGTAACACGCAACATTAATGAAAAGAAAAAAGGGGCCATGAACAGAGTACTTGTATCATCCATCCGAAAACGGGATATTCTATTAGGAAAAGTATTGGGTGGCGTGACCATTACAACCCTACAGTTTGCTTTTGTCATAGCTACCACATTATTTATCTTTAATGTTAATTGGGGCACCAATCCAGCTTATACACTTATATTAATGTTCACCTTCATTATCATGGCTATATCCATTGGTACAGCGCTAGGAGTGGTGTTTAATAGTGAAGATAAAGCCATGGCCGTTCTTCATGTCTTTATTGTTATGGTTGCACTTTTTGGCGGAAGTTATATGCCATTAACAGATTTAGGTGTATTTGGTGAGGTGGGTAAATACTTCTCGCCTATCTGGTGGAGCGTTAGAGGGGCAATGGAGACCATTTACCAAGGGGATACAGGTACGCTATATATAGCCATGGGCATCAACATCGGTATTGCCTTGGTTTTTCTTCTATTAGCATCATGGAGAATGACGAAAAAGGAGGGGTTGCTTCATGGGTAAAATCATATTAGTCATTAAAACCATATTAAAGCGAATGTTTAAAAAACCATCCAGTTTTTTTCTGTACTTGATACTGCCTATTGCCGTTAGTATTGGCATGTACTTACTGTTTAATCTGGAAGATCATGATAAAACCAATATAACGGTGGTTGATGCTGATCAAACCATGTTGTCACGATCCCTCATTGGAAACTTTGAAGGTACAGATGGATTCGATATCAGCCATGTACATCTTAGCTATCTTCATGAACATATGATGGATACAGGCACTTCCTTGGCCTATATTATACCAAGTGGCTTTGAAAAAGCTATTTTAGCTGGTGAGAAACCTGCTCTTGAAATCCTATCCGTAGGTGACCAAGATACCATTTGGTTAGATGAAATATTAAGTGCACATGTGGATACATTAATGATGATGGCTGAAGCAAGCAACTTCCAAAAAAAGCCATTGTATGAAAAGATCTATCAGTTGAAAGATGGTAGGGTTAACTACGAGTCGACCCTTATTCAGGATGAGGCCAAGAAGAAATCTGTAACTGTAAGAACCTTTGGCAATTATATGGTTGTGTTGTTAATCAGTACGTTTACCATTCCTTTTCAAATATTAAATGAAAAAAGACAAGGTACATTTGCAAGAATTGGTATGTCACCCATTCATCCTAAAAGCTATATATTTGCTAATATCATTGCTAATGTTTTAGTGATGATGGTCCAAGTGGGTGTGGTGCTGTTGACATTGAAATTTGTATTGGGTGCTGTCTTCTTTGTTAACCCATTCATCATCTACCTGATCCTGATACTTTTTGCTTTATGTGGTATTAGTCTAGGTGTGTTCATTGCAGCTTATTCAAAAAATACCAATGCAGCTGGAGCATTTATGGGCATCATCGTGTCCCCATCCTGTATGATAGCTGGATGTCTATGGCCTATAGAATTTATGCCGGAATATATGCAAAAGATTGCTTATATCACACCTCATCGATGGACCCTTGACGCCATTAGCACGATACAAGCCAATCAAAACTTTGTAGAAATTCTACCACATTTGCTTGTGGTTCTGAGTTTTACGGTATTGTTTTTCTTAATTGCCGTGTATAAGTTTAAACATGAGGATAAATTATATGCTTAAATCATAAGTTTCTACCTATCCGCTTACTCGATATTGTGTAAGCGGATTTTTTCTGGTAATATTATATCAAGAGAGGTATTATCCGTTCATAGGGTTCATACATGATGTAACCATGTAATACCTCTATACCAGTATGAATATTTTTATAGTGTAGGGTTAGAAAAGCATGATTTAAGGAGGAAAACAATTGAAAGAAATGAAGACTCTCATCATCTGTGCTTCTTACCATCATAAGAATACAATGAACATAGGTAAAAAAATGGCTGAAGTATTGGATGCAACGATTATTGAACCAAAAGACTTTCATGAGGACATGTTGAATCGTTATGGGTTAATCGGTTTTGGCTCAGGTATTTATAACGGAAAACACCATAAGAGCATACTGGCATTAGCTAATCAAATGAAAGAGCAACAGCATAAACATGCCTTTGTTTTTTCAACATCAACGATACCTGCAAAAACCATGCATAAAGCAATGAATGACATACTCACAGAAAAAGGGTTCAAAATCATTGGACAGTTTTCATGTAAGGGTTTTATGAACTATAGCTTTTCGAAGTATATCTTTGGAGGGTTAAACAAAGGCAGACCCAATAAAAGAGATTATATAGATGCAATGAATTTTGCTAAAAAGATAAAAGCCTACCAAAGTGATAACGGGGAGAAATAACCTAGTCCGTCATGTGGTGATCATGGGCTTTGAAAAAAAACTAAATAATAAAACAACAATGGACCATACCGCAAAATAGTCAATCCTATTTGGTGGTGTGGTTTTTTGAGGAACAGTCAAAATAAAAAGGTGAAAAGGTGTTGCTATCATCTGCAAACTGTAGTATAATGAAGTTAACATTGATATCGAAATTCGATAACGAAATACGATAGGAGGTTTGATTTTGAAAAATTATGTCAGTAAACGATTATTTCAGGGGTTGATATGCATTCATATCTTGCACCATGCCAATAAAGAACCTTTTTATGGTAGTTGGATGTTGGAAGAGTTATCGGAGCATGGTTATACCTTGAGCCCTGGAACACTCTATCCCATACTTCACAGCCTTGAGAAGGAAGGCTTTATCAAGCACTTTGATAAAAATGTGAATGGTAAAATCAGAAAGTATTACACCATTACAGAAATGGGTAAAGAACAGTTGATGGAATCCAAAAAATATGTATCCGAATTAGTAGCTGAAATAGGTATTATCTAGGAGGGGCGAAGATGTTTGAATTTAAAGATGTCAGGTATAAGGATATTATTGATATACCATCCTTAGTCATTAAAAAGGGTGAGATAACAACATTAATTGGTGAAAGCGGTGGTGGCAAGACCACCATCTTACGATTACTGAATAAGATGATTTCCCCTACCCATGGCGAGATTATGTTTGATGGTAAGCCTCTAACACGTATTCATACCATAACGCACCGACAGCAAGTCACCATGTTATCTCAGAATCCTATTGTCTTTGATGGCAATATTAAGGAAAATCTAACGGCGGGTTTTCGTTTTCAAGAAAAACCGTTACCTGATGATACTCTGCTAAAACAGGTATTGGATAGCATTCAATTAAAGAAAAAACTGACGGATTCAACAGATCGTCTATCAGGTGGTGAAAAACAGCGTTTAACCCTAGGGAGGGTTTTGCTCCTTGATTCACCGATCTATTTATTGGATGAGCCTTCGTCAGCATTAGATGATAGTACAGAGGAATTAATCATTGAGATGTTCTATGGATTTGTTAAAGAAAATCACAAAACGCTTGTTATGGTGACACACTCGAAAGAAATAGCCTACAAGTATTCAGATTCAATGATAAGAATTGAAAACGGTAGATGCGTATCGGAGGGAGAATAATGAAGGGTATTATTGATTTATCAGTTATACAAGTAGCATTGGCATATATATTTGTCGTCTTTGTACTGATTGTTGTGAAACGACGTGGTATTCATCGAGAAAAGGAAATCATCGTGTCATCCATTCGCATGACATTGCAACTTATCTTAACAGGGTATGTTCTACAGTTTGTTTTCGATAATCCTAATGCATTCATCACCATAGGTATTATTATCTTAATGGAGCTGTTTGCCATTTATACCATCTTCAAAAAATTTAAGGGCAAACTATCCCATCCATTAAAAAAAGTGATTGCAGTGGCTATGAGCATAGGGACATTTTCCTGTATTGTATATTTTCTGCTGGTTGTTATACGGATTAACCCTTGGTTCGACCCACGCTATTTTATACCCATAGCAGGGATGTTGATTGGTAATTCCATGACAGGGATTTCATTAGGTATCCATTCTTTAATTGAAGGCATGACCGTTAAAAGGGCTATTATTGAAGAAGCATTAATCTTGGGCGCCACACCTCAAAAGGCTTCAAGAACGGTCATTAACAATGCTTTTGATGCAGCTATTCTTCCTACCATTAATTCCATGGTCGGTATGGGCATTATCTTTTTACCAGGGATGATGACAGGACAGATATTAGGTGGCGCAGACCCAACCACGGCAATTGCTTATCAAATAGCCATCATGCTGGGTATTTTGGGGTCAGTAGCGTTGACAGTGGTTATTATGCTGAAGTTAAGCCACAGTACATTTTTTAATGATGAAAGTCAATTAATATAGAAACCTTGTTTCATGCTGCAATCATTGTCGTGGTGATTGGTACCCAGAAAGGGTAACCCCTGTATCCTGTTATTATCGATATAATGGAGCTGTTACAGTAGCCAAGACGGCCACGTAGTGCCTTCTGCTCCAACAGCCTTATTATCTAAGATATTAACACGATAGAGGGGCTTTTTCTAATGAAACATGACCTTAAGGTGATGTTTTTTGCCTCGTTTAATAATGAGATGGTCATCTTGCAGGTCATTCAGGGTTAGGATGTGATCAGCCTGGGGGATTTTCTCCCCATTGACGGAAATACCACCCTGAGTAATAAGCCGCCTAGCCTCTGATTTAGAAGGTACAAAACCTGTAGTAAACAATAAGTCGATCAGTGCCACACCGTTCATAATAAGGGATTTATCTTGTTGACATTTAGGCATATGTTTGGATGACGATTTTCTCCCAAATAGCTCTTTGGCAGTTTGTAGGGCTAAGTTCGCTTCCTTTTCGCCATGGACCAATTTTGTAATTTCAAAAGCCATAAGAGCCTTCGCTTTACGAATGTCTTTATCACATATGGCTATGATGTCTTCTAGAGGTACATGTGTGAACAGTCGTAACAGCATTTCGGTATCACAATCATCCACATTGTAAAAGTATTGGTAAAAATCGAAAACCGTTGTTTTCTCTCGAGCTACCCATAAGGTACCCGATTCTGTCTTGCCCATTTTATTGCCTTCTCGTGTCATAAGCAGAGGGCAGGTTAAGCCAAACATAGGTCCATGAGCCTCGTCATTGGAGAAACGCTGCTTCCGCCCTAGGTTTGTTCCAGCTACAATATTTCCCCATTGGTCACTACCACCAATCTGTAAGGTACACCCATATGTTTTATGAAGATGTACAAAATCGTAAGATTGCATTAACATATAACTCATTTCCAGAAATGTTAAACCACCTTCTTTTAATCGATTGGCATAAGCGTCAGCTTGCAGCATGGTGTTCACATTAAAGTGAATACCAATATCACGCATGAAATCGACAAAATTGTATGGATTAATCCAGTCTGCATTATTAAGTATAAGGGCAGGATTATCCCCATCTGTACGTATAAAGCGACTGGCTAGAATCCGCACTTCCTCTACATTATGAGCTACCTGTTCTTTTGTCAGCATTTTACGCATGTCGCTTTTACCACTAGGATCACCAATAAGTGCAGTTGCCCCGCCAATGACTAAGATACCTTGATGACCTGCATCTTGTAAGTAACGAAACATCATCAGTGCAAAAAAGTGACCAATATGCAAACTATCGGCAGTAGGGTCTATGCCTAAGTAAAAGGTAATCGGGTGTTGACCATTCAGAGCTTCTATAATCTCTTGTTCATGGGTTGCTTGGTAAATGTAACCTCTTTCTTTTAATACGTCAAATACATGTTTCATGGTATAGCCTCCTTATAATAAAATACAATAAATGTGTCCTTAACTTCGGCCAAAGTTAAATGCATCTAAACAAATAAAAAACTCCCGTCCTTATAAAAAAGGACGAGAGTAACAATCACGTGGTACCACCTTCATTCATTGCTGCCTTACGGCAACAACCTTAACAAGCACGCTGATGAATCATGGTTCAAAAGGATGCCCTGGTAGGATAACGTCTACCAAGCGTCACTAGTCTACTCATACCTATAGGTCTTTCGATAGGAAACTCAAAGAGGTATTCACATTAGCTTGTTTGAAGCCTTTCACCAACCGGCTACTCTCTGTAAAACGTTGCTAATCTTACTATTTCTTATCATCGTTTTTGCATCAATATGATGTTTTTCAAAATGTTGCTTATGATTATATGCCAATGTTTTATGTTTGTCAAGGTGTTTTTTTAACTTAATTATCTATATGCCATACAGTTGTAAAAGGTGCCTTGCGATGCTGTCATATATGATTATAATTCTTTAATTAAAATTAAGACTTAGCCCTATATACATGACAAATTTAAGGGAATGCTATAAAATAGAAGTAAGTTATAAGCCAGTTTTACAAATCTTACCATTTGGAAGAAATCCGTTAAAGCTGGGAACTATAAGGGAGGGTCACATATGAATCAAGGTAAAGTACTTATCATTTATTATTCGTTAACAGGCAATACAAAATTAATGGCTGAAGAGATAGCAAAAATTACCGGAGGTGATGTATTACAATTGAAGCCTAAGAACAGCGATGTGAAGCCAAAGGGTTTTATGAAGTTTGTATGGGGTGGAAGACAAGTCAAGATGGGGAGTATGCCAGAATTGATGCCCTATGATGATAACTTTGACCAATATGAAACAATCATTTTAGGCACACCCGTATGGGCAAGTCGTTATGTGCCTGTTTTTCACACTTTCTTATCGGAACAAAAGATAAAAAATAAAAAGATTGCGATGTTTTGTTGCCAGGCAGGTGGTAGTGATGGAAAGACTTTTGGTAAGATGAAGGGAATGTTAGAAGGCAATGATTTTATAGGTGAAATAGCCCTGCAAGATCCTCAAAAGAAGGGTTTAGAAACAGCTTATGAGAGAATAAGGTCTTGGATTGGGGATATATTAGCTTAGGCACTCATCTTTTATAAATTTTGTATCGAATTATACCACAAGTTATGGTATATTATTAATTATATTTGTAGGATAAGGTAGATGTAAAGGGGTATGTCAACATAACCACCATATGGTAAACATGGCAGGTCTAAGGAGAACGATTGAATGATTGAAAAAGTATACAACTACACAAAAGAAGCTACAGATTTATTTGAAAAGATTATTGAGCGAGAGGACATGCGCCTCAACCATGTGATTATTCAGCCAGATAAATATTTCCCAAAACACCCAACAGATGCTGAGGTATGTATCATTATTATAAAAGGTCATTTAGATATAACACTAGCCAATCAGGAAAAAATGACCTACAACTCAGGACAGGTTGTGGAGGTACCCAAAGGTATTCCCTCCATTCTGGGAAATGGTTCCCAAGAACCTGTAGAGTTATTTGTTATTAAACGCTAAGGACATAAAAATTTGACAAAAGGAAGTGGTGTTATATGAAACATACGCTGATACAAAATGGTTATATCATAACCATGAATCCTAACAAGGATGTTTATGCAAAAGCAGATATACTCATTGAAGATGATCATATTAAAGAAATTGGTCATGTGGATAGAAGTCAGATAAGCCCAGATGCTGATATACTGGATGCAGCAGGTAAAATTGTCATGCCTGGACTTGTGAATACCCATGTTCATTTATCACAGCAGTTAGCAAGGGGCTTAGCTGATGATGTGGACCTTTTAACCTGGTTAAGAGAACGTATTTGGCCTTATGAAAGTGAAATGACCCTAGAGGATTCCTATATATCTTCTTTAGCTTGCTGCACAGAGCTCATTCGTTCTGGTGTTACATGTTTTGCAGAAGCTGGTGGTCAAGAAGTAGATGGTATGGGAAGGGCAGTTACTGAAGCAGGGCTGAGAGGTATTCTTTGTCGTTCAACCATGGACCAAGGTGAAGGTTTACCCACAAAATGGCAGGAATCCACGGATACAAGTTTGGATAAACAGATTGCTTTGTATAACAAATGGCACAACCAGGCGGAAGGACGTATCCGTTATTGGTTTGGTATTCGGACCATGTTTAATGCCAGTGATGAACTGATGGTCAGAACCAAGGAACTGGCAGATAAGTATCATGTAGGCATTCATATGCATGTGGCAGAAATAGAAGAGGAGATTCGGTTTGCAAAAGCCTCAAGAGGGGCTAGTACCGTGGAACATTTGGCGAATCTCGGCATTCTAGATCGTAATTTATTAGCTGTTCACACCGTATGGCTTACAGATCGGGAGATTGACTTCTTTAAACTGTACGATGTAAAAGTATCCCATAATCCAGGTGCCGCGATGAAGGTTGTATTAGGTTTTGCACGCATTCCAGAAATGCTGCAAAAAGGGATACCTGTATCCATTGGTACAGATGGTGCGCCTTCTAATAACCGAATGGATATGATGGATGAGATGTATCTCACCTCATTGATTCACAAAGGCAGAACCCTTGACCCCAAGGTAGTACCTGCTGAACAGGTCATGGAGATGGCCACCATGAATGGTGCCAAATCCCTTCTATGGGATGATGAAATAGGTAGTCTAGAAGTCAATAAAAAAGCAGATTTAATTATACTTGACCCTCATGCCATTGGTTCCATACCCCTTCATGACCCTGTTGCCAACGTGGTATATGGTATGCATGCATCCAATGTCACCTATTCCATGTGTAACGGTAAATGGTTAATGAAAGAGAAGCAGTTAATGACCATCGATGAAGAAAAAGTGTTATATGATGCAAGAAAACATGGGGATGAGATTGTGAAGCGAGCAGGCATTACATTACCCCATCGTATGAAACCATGTGAATAATACATGGGAGTCATGCATGCAAAAGAAAACAAAGACGGTTTGTGAATAAAATCACAAAATAGCCTCACCAATCTTTTTCATGGTATGATGTATCAAGCATAGCATTAGAATAATGTTTCTTGGAAAGGCTCAATACAATCAGGATGCTCATTTTTAGGTGAGTTAACCAAAGACGATACACCATAAGCTTTCATCAGATGGCTTGGAAATGGTTTCAAAAGGGATTTTAGATAAACAGGGTCTTTAATCTGTGAATCCAGCCATTGCTGTTCACTTGCTTCATCTAGGATAACAGGCATACGATCATGAATGGAAGTCATCAATGTATTGGGTTGGGTTGTAATAATGGTACAGGTACTTATTTTTTCACCGGCTTGATTATAATATACACTGTATAGTCCAGCCATGGTGAAGAGTTTTTTATCCTTTAAATGGATAAACATGGGTGTTTTATGACGTCCATTTTTTTTCCATTCATAGAAACCATTGGATAAGATTAAACAACGTCTTTGCAAGAAACCATAGCGATAAGCTGGCTTTGTGTCAATGGATTCGCTTCTTGCATTAATCATTTTATAACCTATTTTTTCATCCTTAGCCCAAGAAGGTATATAGCCCCATTTTAAATAGCCAACACGTGCTTGTTGGCGATGGTCAATGACAGAGAGAACCGGCTGACTGGGTGCAATGTTATAACGTGGTTCATATTGGTGATGATCGGGCAAATCCTCTATATGAAATCGACCTTTTAGAATATCCATTAATACTTTAAAATCAAGGGTAAGAACAAAACGGCCACACATACACATACCTTCCTTCTATTGGATTAACAGCATGGAGTTCACCTACTATTATAGCAAATAATGTAATGCAGATAAACAGCTTGTTTATGCATGATGTTTATCTAGAAGTCTACACCAAAGCATAAGGGAGTCATACATCATGATGAAAAAGTACTTACAAACCATAACTAGGGAATACAAAGCCATGCTGTCCGATTTCCGTTGGAGCTATATGCGCTTTATTAAATATCAGCTCATCACCAAATTTCTTATTGGTATTATTATGGTGCCTGCTTTCAAAATTATTCTAAGTTATATCTTAAGAAGTCAAGGGAGGACTAGTGTGTATAATGGGTTATTGTTAAAATACCTTGTCACACCACAAGGGGTAGTATCCATTATTGTCACATTATTATTAGCCATTTCGGTGGTACTCATTGAACTTGGCGGGTTAATTATTATCAGTCATCAAGTGTATAACAAGGAAAAAGAAAGTCGTTATGATACCATTGTGTTGGCTGCCCTTAAGCATTTTAAGAATTTATTGGGGGTCGGGGGGTTATTGATTCTATTTTATGTGTTAATCCTAACACCATGGTTAGATATTGGTTATCAGACCAGTTTAATCACTACCATTGAAATCCCAGGTTTTATCTTGGATTACATTGGTCAAAATGATCTCTTATGGGTTTTTCATGGTGTTTTATTTGTGATCCTCATTGTGTTATCCATTCTATGGGGATTTTCATTACATTTGATTATGTTCCATAATATGCCAGCCTTAAAAGCGATTAAATTAAGTAAGCAAATGGTGGTAACACATTGGAAGAAGTTAATGGGTTTAACCATTGGTGTGAATGCTTTGCTCCTTTTATTAGCAGTTGTTTTTTTTATTGTAATCTGTATGATTGGTGTAGGTGTGTTGTTAGTATTTGATATCCGGGCGGATATCCCTGATGTTATATTTGCTGGTTTTGTAGGGTTGATTGTGGTATATATTTTTGCTGTCAGCTTTATCGTGCTTCCCATTGAAGTGCACCTATTCACACGTTTATATTATGGTATATCCGAAAGAACAGCAAAACCCCTTAATCTTAAATCCAAGAAAATGCATACCAGTAAACTGGATACATGGTTATCAAAACCTAAGGTTATTACCAGTATGATTATAGCAGGTATGCTTATTGCTACGGTTATTACAACGGTTATTTTATATGATATGGATGAGGTAACAATCGATGTACATGTAACGGCTCATCGTGGCAGTTCAGTGAATGCCCCTGAGAATACGTTAGCAGCTATTAAAGTTGCCATGGCACATGAAGCTGACTTTGTAGAAATCGATGTACAACGAACCAAAGACCATCAACTAATCTTATTACATGATCGGAGTTTCAAACGCACAACGGGTGTGGCTGGCTTACCTGCTGAGATGACCCTTGAAGAAATTAAGAAGCTGGATGCTGGTAGTTGGTTTGATGAGGCCTATGCAGGTGAAAAAGTGCCAACCCTCCAAGAGGTCATTGAATTAACCAAGGGTCATATTGGATTAAACATTGAGTTAAAAGGCAAAGGTGATGATGAAAATTTCATCAGACAAGTCATTCATACCATAAAAGAAAATAACCTAATGGAATCCTGTGTGGTTACATCTTTAGATTATAACATGATACAACGGGTAGAAGCACTTGAACCACAGATTAAAACAGGCTATATCATGTATGTTGCGTTAGGTGATTTGCAAGATATCCATGTTGATTTTTATAGTGTTGAAATGACCAATGTGAATGAAAAATTTATAGCTAATGCTCATCTATTGGGACGTGAGGTGCATGTTTGGACCGTTAATAACAAAAGTGATATGGAAGCCATGGTATTATTGGGTGTGGATAATATCATAACGGATTATGATGCAGTACTAAGAGAAATCATTGAACAATTAAATGAAGACCAATGGACCAGCTTTATTGATGGTGTCATCTCTTCCACTTTGTAAGGATGAGACTGCACCTTATTTTTTTGAACTTTTTGGAGAAGCTAATAGAGAATAAGTCAATGAGGTGAAAAGGATGAATAAGAAGCAGGTAATCGCTGTATTGAAAGAGATTGGGTTATTGTTAGAAGTAAAAGGTGAAAGTTATTTTAAATCAAAAGCCTACTATGATGCTGCCAGAACATTGGAAAAAATGGAAGACGACATTGAAGACCTTGTTAGGGAAAGACGCCTAGAAACCATCAAAGGCATTGGTAAAGCCCTTAATCAAAAAATTACAGAATTAGTGACAACAGGGGAATTAGCCTACTATAACCGTTTGAAAGCCTCTATTCCTGAAGGGCTTGTTCAGATGCTTCGAATTGATGGGTTGGGACCTAAAAAGATTATGACACTGTATGATAAATTAGGTATTGCTACAGTGGAAGAGCTGACAAAGGCTTGTCAGGAGAATAAGCTAACAGGATTACCCGGCTTTAGCCGAAAAACCCAGGAGAAAATATTAGAAGGTATTGAACGTCTGCAAGATTATGATGAACGGTTTCATTATCCAGTAGGGCATCTTATTGGACGGGATTTACTCAAACACATGCAGGAATCGGGGTCTGTTATACGATGTGATATCGCAGGCAGCTTAAGACGTAAGCATGAAATTATCAAGGATATCGATATCCTTGCAAGCAGTCATGAACCTGCCAAAACCATGGAAGCATTTGTGGCACACCCTTATGTAGAAGGCATTATTGGACAAGGGGATACCAAGACAAGCGTTCTTTTGCAAAATGGTATCAAGGCTGACCTAAGAGTTGTGAGTGATGAACAATACCCTTATGCCCTGCATCATTTTACAGGTAGTAAAGATCATAATGCTGCCCTCAGACATATAGCAAAACAAGAAGGGTTAAAAATGAATGAATACGGTATATTTCGAGGAGAAAATCTGATACCCTGCACCAATGAAAAGGAAATTTTTAGGGTTTTCCAGATGGATTATATTCCCCCAGAGCTTCGAGAGAACCATGGTGAACTTGAAGCAGCACAAGCACATACGTTACCTCATCTGGTTGAGGGAAGTGATATAAAAGGCATTATTCATGTCCATTCTCAATATAGTGATGGAAATGCTACCATAGAAGAATTAGTAAAAGGCTGTATGTCAAAAGGGTATCACTACCTTGGTATATCGGACCATAGTCAAACGGCTGTTTATGCAGGTGGACTCACAGTAGAACAATTAAAAAGACAACATGAGGAAATTGATCGCTTAAACGAGCAATACAGGGATTTTAAAATATTTAAAGGTATTGAATCCGACATTTTATTAGATGGTGCATTGGATTATCCGGACACCATTCTTGAATCTTTGGACTTTGTCATTGGTTCTATCCATAGTGCTTTTAACATGACAGAAGAAAAGATGACAAAACGTATGATGGAAGCTGTACAGAACCCTTATATGACCATATGGGGTCATCCAACAGGCCGTTTATTACTCAGAAGGGAAGGCTATAAATTAGATGTTAAAAAAATCATTGAAGCATGCATAGCCCATGAAGTGATCATTGAAATTAATGCGAACCCTTATCGTCTGGATATGGATTGGCGTTACATGAAGTGGGCCAAGGAACAAGGTGCTCGCTTTATTATATCGCCAGATGCTCACAGTATAAAAGAGCTGGATTATATGAATTATGGTATTCAAGTAGCAAGAAAAGGATGGTTGGAAAAAGATAACATTATCAATACACGTCATCAAGATAATGTGTGGCAATAAGCATGCATGTTATAAAGTCCACATGTGTTTCATGATTCTTTAAACGATTAGCTATCAAGGCTTTGATTGTTAAATTGTACTTTGAAAGTTGACTTGGGTTTATTATTTAATGTAAAATTAATGGTATAATATCCTTCAATACATTATAATAAACAGTACATTTCACTGTATGGCATAGGATAAGTGATTAACCATTATGCATAGCATAAACGATACAATTATAAAAATGGCTTAAACAATAAAATACGAATACATTGTAAGCAATAGCCAACGGCATAGAATAAAAATGTGAAAAGGACCTAAGGAGTTGATGGCGTGACAAAATCAAAATGTTTGATTTGTGGTATGACAATTAACAACAAGAATTATCAATTGAATGCTTCCACATTCACAGATGAAAATACAGATCAGCTGATTCTGCGCTGCCCATTTTGTGGGGCAATGGAAACACATTTAGGTAGCCAAGATGAACATGTTTACGCAGCAGAGGGTCATTCTTATAAAGTTCAAAAAATATTAGATATGGCCATGAAATTAGAAGTATTCAACAGCGAATTCTATGAAGAAGCCAGTAAACAGGCCAAGTCCAAGGATTTGCATGTGTTGTTTCAAGAACTTAGTAAAATCGAATGGATGCATGCAAGCGTACATAAAATACTGGGTGGATTTGATGCATTACCATCGTTAAGGTTACCGGATTATTCAAGGCATCATACCGACGCATTGTTATTAGCAGAAGCACATAAAAGAGAAATCCATGCCATAGCCTTTTATAAACGGTACTATGATCAAGTACCTGAAGTCATCCAGAAGATTTTTAGAGGCTTGATGGAAGTGGAGACAGAACATGTTAAAATCACAGAGATACAAGCTAAGGGGGATTAAAATGGCCATATTGTTGTATGGTGTCGGGGGGATTATCATAGTGGCTCATTTTATTATGGGCATTCAAACAGGTTCCTTAACGGCGTTCTTAGCAGTGAATGCTACTGGATTTGCAAAAGCGCTTATTTTCTTTGCATTAGGAAAAATCTTAATCAATCAAGAAGATATAAGAGCAGACTTACGTATTGTAGAGAATAACCAAAGACCGGTAAATGTTAGTCATGCATTGAATACATGTAATCATTGTCATAAAAAATATGATTCCGCATTGGTTTCATGTCCATATTGCGGCTATCGTGAATAATATAATGGTATAATCTTATTATGTAGAAATGTCGATATCTTTCTTACAATGATGTAAGGTTGTCCTCTAATATGTAAGATAATTGAATGGTATGTGCGTATAAATATACGTATACTATATGTATAATAAGCAAAGGGGGAATGATGATGGATATGATTATTAAACTGATGAAATATGCTCTGTTTACCGGTATTGCCATGTTGATAGGGTACTTTATATTACGTATAATGAATGGTGATTTGAAAGATGGAGATAATGAGCAGTACAATTAAATGTAAGCAATTAGACCATGTGATGATTAGAGGACATCAATAAAACCACAAAATCTTTAATGAAGATTGCGTGGTTTTTTATTATGATCATTAATGTATAATCCTCTTTATAGCGTTGACAAATAAATGTTTTTAGAGTATAATGCAATAAAACATAAATATCCATTATTAATATAACATAAAAAAAGATTGGTGTCAAGGCTTTTTAAGAAAAAAGTTTGAAAAGTTTGGAGGGAGTATATGAAATTACCACTTATTATTCAGGAGAGTGCAAGAGAAAAGCAAGTTCAGGACATTGTAGCATTGAATGAGATGACAAGGGCATATGGGTTAGTGCTTTCGTCTCACCAAGTGATGCAATTGATAGAAGAGAGAAATCGTTTACTAAAGGGGCATGGGCGTATTGAGTTGGGAAATGAGGTAATGAAAAAATTAATTGATTATTTCTATATGTCGCCGTTTATTGAACAAGATGACTATATGCTAACCTTAATGGCATTACAAGACGTATTTTACTATATGAAGAATGAGACAGAGGATCAAATCAGCGATGATGAATTGTTAGACATTATCAAAGATTTTTTTGAAAATAATTGCCGAGGTTCCATTGACTTGTTACAAGGCAGGGAAATCGAAAACTTTACTCGACATCAACGTATTCAGTATCAATGGGATGAATTCTATAGAGGAGGGAAGTGACTGTATGAAAACCAACCATATCATGAAATCCCTCAAGCTTGAAAATGAGAAAATAGGCACATCCCAATATACCCTATCCCTTATGGCACAAGGCATTCATGAAGGACTCCTTCAACCACAACGTGTTAGGGACTATCAACAGGATGTATTAGAGATACTGAAAAAACTGCTTGTGAAATATACCTTTGGGGAGAGTTCATCTGTTAAAGTAGAAGTTGCTGAGAATATTATGTGCTCTATCTACTATGTGATGGATCTTTATTTTACTGAAATAGAAGAACCAGGCAAACATGTGGCTCAGCTAAAAGACATGGGTGTTCAAAAAGTCTATGAGGAAGGTCTTGCTTATGTGCATAAGATGGTTGAGACCTGTAAGGCACACTATGAAAGTGTTAAAGAAAATCGTTTAGCATTGGACATGATAGCCTATCAAGATACCATAACAGATGGATTAGGTCAATTCTTTAAGCTGTATAATGTCCTTTTTGGTGCTCATGATACCATGTGCAACATTGATTATCCATTGGCAATAGATGATATGGGTATTGAAGGCATATTATACATTAAGCAATATGTAGAACATCTAGACATAGAAAATACAGTTTGTGGGTATTTTTCTCTAGACCATGTAGAAAGACTCCTTGAAAATTATGGTGACATGTATAAGATAGCTTATAAAGAGGCTTTAATAAATGTCTTTGAGCTTATCGTTAATCAATATATTTTTTGCTTAATGCTTGACAATACCAATAGAGAACTTCAGATAACAAAGATGCAATATGCTGTTATTGAAAAAGAACTCAGCCTGCTTCAGGATCATCAAGTGAATCGTTTAGTGGATGATTTATTTGATCGGTTTGTTCTAGAATTAGAGATAAGTGAGAGTAGGGTTATTCAGTATATAAATCGGTATAAAGAAAAGTTTATACATCAATTATTGCAAAACCGTAAAATTAATCTAGCGTACTTTATTATCGTGGAACAAGAAAAAAGCAAAAAACAAGTGGTATTGATGGACAATAAAGAGAAGATGGATGATGAGACATTTAAAAAGTTGGTAGAGTCCATCATTGATTGTGCAACATGGGAGGACAAAATAAAGCTCATAAAAGAAAATATGACGTCACTGGTGGATTTTGTGGATGTGTTAAAAGCAGATTGTTTGTTTGATGATGAATATACCAAGTTATATGAAACCATTGAGGATATGGAATTAGCTATACTGGGTAAAATTATTTATCATGATGCACTACGTTTAGAACAAGTGGATATTATGAATCTAGAGCATCTCCAATTAGAAGAGCCATGGCAGTGGTATTTAGATGATTATATTAAGCAGTTAGATCGTGAACGATTGTGTATCGTGACAGACTTCATGAATGAATATGATATGCAGATGTAAGCAATACGATTTTTTTGTGTTAAATATGCGTTAATTAATTTACAAAAAAAGCCAAATTGTATTATAATAGAGATAAATAGGCAAGAAAGGGTAGATACTATAGAACAAAGCGACTATGTGGCGTCTTGCGAAGGAAGTTGCTTCGTAAGGAAAGTATCCTTAAGGCATATGAAAATACGTTTATTTCTTATGCTGACTTAAAGGATTTTCCTATAAGAGAAAGAAAAGAGGAAAGATGATGATTACAACAACTTATAGTATTCAGACCAACAGTCATACACAAATGAAAGACATTACCCATCAAATCCAAGGGTTCATTCGTGAAAAAGGTATTCAGGAAGGACTGTGTACCATATTTATACCCCATACAACAGCAGGTGTAACCATCAATGAAAATGCGGACCCTGATGTGACCAAAGATATGCTCATGGAACTGAATAAGATTGTGCCATTAGAGGACAATTATCGTCACATGGAAGGCAATGCTGCTGCTCATATCAAATCCAGTATGATGGGATTTTCAGAAAGCATTATCATTAAAGATGGGAAATTACTGTTAGGAACGTGGCAAGGGGTTTATTTTTGTGAGTTTGATGGACCAAGACGCAGAAAATATATTATTCAAATACTAACATAATAACGCTGCTAAAATATTTAGCTTTACAAAATGGATTTTTACGGTTATAATACGATGGGCAAATCTTTTATATTGTATAGAAATAGAATTAATGAGCCTTTTATTGGGGACTATATTCCCTATAAAGATAGATGACAATTACGACAAACATTCCTATGACATTCATGGGGAATGTAAAGAACTTGAAAAGTTTAGGAGGCCTTTGATGTATAAAGCTAAAACAAAAATTATTTGTACAATAGGACCTGCCAGTGAGAACAAGCAGACCATAACAGAGCTTGTTAAGAATGGCATGAGCATTGCACGTCTTAACTTATCACATGGCAACAAAGAATACTACAAAAAAATCATTAACATCATAGAAGAAGTAAGACAAGAATTAGGCATACCCGTTGCTATATTAATGGATACAAGAGGACCTGAGATTCGTACGAAGAATTTTGTAGGTGGAGAAGCAACACTAAAAGTTGGTCAAGAATTAATCCTTTCAGCAGGTGATGATGAAGGAACCAACGAAGGATTCTGTATTACATATCCAACCCTCTACAAAGATGTGCGTCCAGGTAGTAAAGTACTCATTGATGATGGCTTAATTGAATTAGAAGTTTTTAGAGTAGATGCCGCTAAGAAAAACATCTATTGTACGGTTAAAAATGGCGGTGTTGTGAAGGATAAAAAAGGTATTAATGTACCGAATGTGGATATCCATCTTCCAGCCATTACGGACAAAGATTGTGATGATATTTTATATGGGTTAAAACATGACATTGATTTTATTGCAGCATCATTTATTCGCAAAAAGGAAGATGTATTAGAGATTCGTAAGTTTATTGATAGTAATGGTGGTAAAGACGTAAAAATTATTTCCAAGATTGAGAATCAGCAAGGTGTGGACAACATTGACGAGATCATTGAAGTTTCTGATGCCATCATGATTGCACGAGGAGATTTAGGTGTTGAAACACCCACAGAGATGATTCCTATCACACAGAAAATGATTATTGAGCATTGTAACAAAGCTGAATTACCTGTTATTACAGCTACTCAGATGTTGGATTCCATGATTAAGAACCCAAGACCAACCAGAGCAGAAGTATCTGATGTGGCTAATGCTGTTATTGATGGAACAGATGCTATTATGCTGTCTGGTGAAACAGCAGCAGGAGCTTATCCTATAGAAGCGGTAAAAGTCATGACTAAGATCGCTAAAGCATCAGAGAATTTACCAACCTACGAGCCACAGCTAATTTGTAAACAACGTGAAAAAAGTATTACGAATGCTGTGAGCTATTCTGCTTATTCCACAGCAATGCATCTAGGAGCTAAGGCCATCATATGCCCAACATTCAGTGGTAATACTGCCCGTATGATCTCCATGTATCGACCAAGAGTTGATATCATTGCTTTAACAAGTAGTGAAAAAACAAGAAGGCAGATGCAGATATTATGGGGTGTGACACCTTTATTTCTCAAAAAAGAGACATCAACAGATGTATTGTTTTACAAGTCCCTAATGATGGCTCGAGAACTTAATATCGTTCAGTCTAAGGATTTGGTTGTTATTACAGCAGGTGTACCATTAGCGGAAGGAAGTCGCACCAACCTGATGAAGGTTCAAGAAGTGGATTAAATAGCCATATCTTCTAATAAAAAGGGATTGTCCCATAAAGCAATTAACGTGAGCATGCTTTTATGAGATAGTCCCTTATATTATGCTATAATTGCTTGATGGCACAACCATTTTCATCACAAACATACGCAATTTCGTGTTCAAGGGTTTTCCTATCCTCAAACTGCTTCATGCTTTTAAGTGTGGTTGCAGCAATATTATTTAGAGCTTCTTTTGTGAAGTAGGCTTGATGGGATGTAACAAGTACATTGGGAAATGTAATCAAGCGTGAGAGAATATCATCTTGTACCCCTTCAACAGAGAAATCCTCATAAAAATACTTGTCTTCTTCTTCATAGACATCCAATGCAGCACTACCTACTTTATGGGATTTTAAGCTCTCAATAAGGTCTTTAGACTGGATGAGTTTACCCCGTCCAGTATTAACTATCATAACCCCATCCTTCATTTGGTTAATGCTTGAAGCGTTAATAATATATTCTGTGTCTTTGGTTAAAGGACAATGCAGTGAAATAATATCACTTTCTTTAAAGAGTTGCTGAAGGGCCACGTACGTATAGTCCAGTGATGCAGCTGCTTCATGATCGGGATAAGGGTCATAAGCAATGACGCGACAATCAAATCCCCGTAATATCTTAATGAGAATCTTAGCGATTTTACCCGTACCAATGATGCCAATGGTCTTCCCATACATATCAAACCCAAGAAGACCACTTAAAGAGAAATTAAGGTCTTTTGTTCGGTTATGGGCTTTATGAATTTTTCGATTAAGGGTTAACATCATGGATATGGTGAATTCAGCAATGGCATGTGGTGAGTAAGCAGGCACATGTACCACTCTTATTTTATCTTTTGCAGCTTTGAAGTTCACGTTATTATAACCTGCGCATCGAAGGGCAATGAGTTTAACACCATAGGCATGGAGCTGGTCAATGACTTTTGAGGAAGCTTTGTCTTGAACAAAAATAGAAATAATATCGTAACCTTCAGCCATCTTTACCGTTCTATCATTCAAGCGCACTTCAAAAAAAGTAATGTCAAAATGATAATCTTTATTTAAAACTTCAAAGATAGCCTTATCGTAGGGTTTTGTATCAAAAAATGCTATTTTTAACATATAAATCACCTCTTTTTAGTATATCTTAAGTTGATAATGATTATTAATTGACTACAATTATAGTGTAAACTAAGAAAAAAGTCAAATAATGTCATTAAGGATACTTATATTGAGATATGTGTTTAATGTTTATAAGCTAAACGAGCTTTATGAGCTAGGTCCATAGCTCGCGCATATTTTTTCATAAATTTATAGACCATTAGTATGAATTTTTCAGCTTCTTGCTTTTCGGCTTTATGCATAAGGCGTTTCACCAGATAACGTAGTTTTTTAAATTGCGTTAAATAGATGAGGGCAATCCAAACCTGATTATTATGCATGATGTTCATGGCAGCAGGTCCCCAATACATGTCATATTGCTCTTTGATGGAACTGTACATGATTTTATCCAATTGGTCTTTGGTAAGGTGTCCATCACGTACAGCCATATCCACAATATCTGTGCCCGGTAAGAAATTCAGTCCATGTAATTGCAGTTTAAAAGGTTTGGCCAGTTTTGTACAGAGTTTATAAGTTTCTTTGAGATCATTCAGCGATTCAAAAGGATGCTGCAGCATAAAATCATAGATCACGACGGGTACTTTATATTGGGCTAGGATCTCGCTGGATGTTATGATTTGCTCCTGTGTTTCTGGACGATTAAAGATGGTTTTACGTATATGGTAAGAACCACTTTGTATACCCACCACAATCTGATGTAGTCCTGCATCAACCAGATGTTTAATGACATTTTCCTTTACTTTTAAGGGATGACCCCATATATTAAATGGTAAACCAATTTCCTCCCGATAACGTTGACTAAAGCTTGAAATCCATTCTTCTTGGTCATTGAATATTTCATCCCAAAAGTGAATCACTTTTAAATTATGCATTTTTTCTTTAGCCTCTTTTAACTCGGAGATGATGCTGTCAACGCTGCGAAAACGTACATAAGCTCCTTTACCGGTATATAAGCGCTTTAAATTAATTGAACTACAGTAAGAGCAGGTAAAGGGACAGCCCCTGGAGCAAGTCAGTTCATAAGTATAAGCATTGAGCTGAGGGTCTTTTTTGGATAAGTGATTGTCTTCAATAAAGTAGGTTGGTATATGATCTATCTTCGGATAGTCTAAAATATCCAGATTCTGAATTAATGGTCTTAACCCATGATGAACGACTTGTTCATGGTGCTTATAGGAAAGGTTCATAACGTTACAGATGTTATCTTGATTTTCCAGTACCTCCAGAAGTTCGCACAATGCCTGTTCCCCCTCGCCTCGGATAACATAATCCCCGTGGTCTAATGATTTTTCAGGGAATAGGGTAGGATAGACACCTCCCCATATAATAGGTGCTTTAGTTGCTTCACGTATACAGTCATTCACTTGATAGACGGTTTCTAGATACAATGAAGACATAACGCTCATGCCAATGTAAGAAGGCTTTAAAGTATCAATCAATTGTTTAAGTAAGGCCAGTTCTTGTGAGGTCGCTTTTTTAGGATTAACACTATTGAATTTTTTGAAAAATAGTGTTTGGACACAATAATGGTGTTGTATTAAATGATTCGCTAAGTATTTGACGCCAAGAGCTTTTTCGTTGTAAAAACCAATTAAAAGTATATGTCGAGACAATTTGAATACCTCCATTTTATCTTGTGCTATTTTATATACTGAACATAATGAAGCTTCTTTATTCCCATAGAGATTATAATTCTATTGCATGATCCTAGTGGGTGATCTACTTCTTATGACATGGATATAAAAAAAGCATAGCAAGTAGATATGAAGAAAGAACGGGTAATTATCTTAAGAATTTCTTAGTATTCAAAAAATGTGTTAAAATATGACATATAGTTGTCATATTAATGTGGTATAATAAACGTTAGTAAAAGGACAGGCAGTCATGGTCAAATATGAAAGGGAGGTTTTATGTATGCTTGAAATTCCAGAAGTTATTGCATTATCTCATCAAATAAATGAAAGGCTTGTGGGTAGAGAAGTGACTGAAGTCATAGCCAACCATTCACCACACAAATTCGCTTGGTTTTATGAAGACTCAGACGATTATGCTCATCGTTTAGTAGGAAAAGTCATTGATAATGCAAAACCATATGGTGGTCTTATTGAAGTGAGTTTAGGTGACATACGAATCGTATTCATGGATGGTGTTGCCTTAAGGTTGATCATGAAAGGGGAGAAGCTCCCTAAAAAGCATCAACTGCTGATAAAGTTTGATGATGATTCCACATTGATAGCATCTGTACAAATGTATGGCGGCATGTTGTGTTTTAAGGAAGGAACTTATGATAACATGTATTATCAGGTTGCAAAAACAAAGCCATCACCTCTCACAGAGGCATTTGATAAACCGTATTTTTCAAGTCTTTTGGATGATCCATGTGTTCAAAAGAAAAGTGTAAAAGCGCTCCTTGCAACAGAACAAAGGATACCAGGCCTGGGAAATGGGGTATTACAAGATATTTTATTCAATGCCCATATACATCCTAAACAAAAAGTATCTTCTTTGACAGAGGAAGAAATCGATACATTGTTTCATGCCATAAAGGCAACTTTACATGAAATGACCATGCATGGTGGACGGGATACAGAAAAAGATTTGTTTGGTTGTCCAGGTGGTTACAAAACAAAACTCAGTAAAATTGCCTATAAAGAACCTTGTAGAGCATGTGGGGGAACCATTATTAAGAAAGCTTACATGGGCGGTAGTATTTATTACTGCGAGCATTGCCAACCACTGGATTAACCATATATGCTAATTATTCTAAGATAATCCCATACCATTCTCTTTATTAATGGTGCTTTTTATGCTATAATCAACTAATTGTTACGGTAACATATTAATTAGCTGAAACGAATAGGAAGCGAGAATAATGGGGAATGTTTTTAGAGATAAGAAGAAAGAAGTCAGGGTCTATTTTTTAATCTTAGCACTAACGGCTTTAGCGTTAGCATTATCCAATAATATTTTTGGAAATTATTTTAAGGATGCTTATCAAGTCACACCATTCCAGCGGGGGCTTATTGAATTTCCACGTGAAATACCAGGTATACTGTGCGTGTTTATGGTATCCGCATTATCCTTTATGGGTGATATACGTTTATCAATCGTTGCTCAGATACTAAGCTTTATTGGTATTGCGGTTCTTGGATTTGTGACACCCACTTTTTCAGTTATGCTTATTTTTCTATTTATTAATTCAATGGGAATGCATTTATTTTTTCCATTGCAAGACAGCATTGGTATAGCGCTCATTGATGATGATAAACAAGTGGGTAAGATTATGGGCCAGTACAAAGGCACCTTTACAGCTTTTAGCATGATTGGCGGTATTATCGTATTTATAGGATTTCGTACAGGTATTTTTAGTTTTACAACTAAGATTAAACATGTCTTTGTTATCGATGCCCTTTTATTTTTAATGATTATAGGCTTGTTTATTTACCTGATGGTGTTATTAAAGAAACCTCTTATTAAGAAAAAAACATTTAAATCCATATACCGGAAAGAGTATAAATATTATTACATATTAGCCATTATGAATGGGGTTCAAAAGCAGATCATGATTGTATATGGACCATGGGTTCTTATTGAAATACTAAATAAAAAAGCAGATGTACTGGCTGTACTGGCCATTATTGGCAGTTTCATTGGGATGTTTTTTATTCCTGCCATTGGTCGGTGGATTGACAGGTTTGGTATACGTAAGCTTTTATTCGCTGATGCCATTTCTTTTATTGGGGTTTATACCGCCTATGGGCTTATTACGGCAGGCTTCGCTACTGGATACCTAGAACTTGTTGGCATACCTGTTTTATTGGCTTATGGTATGATTATTATTGACCGTATGTCCATGCAGATGAGTATGATAAGAACCGTTTATTTAAAATCCATAGCCGTGGAACAATCGGATATCACATCTACCTTATCATTGGGGATTAGTATGGATCATGTGGTTTCTATTGCGTGTGCTTTTGCAGGCGGTATTGTTTGGGGGACATGGGGGCCCCAATACATATTCTTTTTTGCTGCTGGGTTATCGTTTATTAATTTATATGTGGCGACGCGTATAAAAGAAAAGGCGGTTTAATTATTTTTTCTCGCCATACAAAAATCCTTCTAGATTGATTCCATTACCAATCTAGAAGGATATATTTTACTTATGAATACATGCTATAAATATTCAGAAATAATGATGTCATTATCAAAAGGCGTAACTCCTCTATCAATAGAAAAAATAGTGTCTGCTTCATCTATATTGTAACATAGTTTACCTCTAGCCATGGCGTGAAGCATAAACAAATCATATAATGATGGTTTTGCAAAATTTGTCATAGCCTTCCCTATTAGTATCATCCCTTTTTGATTACCTTCAATGTTATTACACCAAAATGGATGATGCGTTAATGATAAATCTGTCCAAATTATTTTGTTATCAATAACATCGATGATGATAGGAATACTAATCAATGTTTGTGACGTAATATCTATTTTATTTTGAACTGTTTTTGGTTCATATATTTCCCCAGAATTAGGGCATTCTCTTGTCATCCATCCCATAAAACACTCTGGTAATTCACTTAGCTTATGTTGTGAAAACGAATTTACGGATAATACAATATAACGTCCACCATATTGTCGTACAGATTCAATATCTAAATCAATAAATTCACTTGCTCCATGAGGTGCAGACACAATATCTCCACTATGACATGCTTTATAAGTATCTGATTTTAAATGAGTGTATGAGATATGTTCAATATAATGCCACTTGGAATCATACATGACTGCTGACAAATCAATATCTGTTGTGCTATCTTTTGCTTCTTTCCAATAAATAAAACTCCTAATGGTTTTTGCAGCTTCATGCAAATGAATCTTTGAACCACGTACGATTGTTTTAAGAGACTTATTTGCGGACCTTTGAGAGAATGGTACGATATAATTTTTTAATCGCTTATCGATATAAACATGACCTAAAGTATCTTTTTCCATATACTTATTGATGAGAACCCCTTCACATATCTTTACAACTTCTTGACATGTTGTTTGATCTATGTCAGGTAGTTCATTAGGAATACTATAAGCTTTTCCTACATTCCCTTTAGGGAAAAAGACTCTAATATCGCTATGGGTATTTCTATTTTTAAAATGTGCCATCACTTGTAACAACACTGTACTTGATACTTGATTGGCTACATTTTTAAATTTAGACAGAATCATATGACAATCGGTATGACTTATTCTTAATAAATGGTCTAGTCTTCTAGCGAATTCGCCAGGCTTTCTTTTAAGTAAGTGGACCGCATGTTCACTATTATTATACAATAATGCCTTTTCTACTTTTGAATTAAATGTTTCAATCTTTTTATTATCTCTTAATATTTGAAAACTTTTATATGTATTTGGATATTTTTTATAGTATTCACCAGGGTGTATTCTTTCCCCTAGCCTTATCCATTGTCCCTTGTATGTAATCATATCTTCTTCTATATGATTACATTGTTCAAGTAATGCCAATAATAATCTTCGCTCAGCTCGCTTAAAACTACGAAACCTTGTATTAGTTGCTAAGCTAATGTCGCCATCTGATAGGCACACAGCTAATCTCAATACATCTGTAGAGGTATTAAAGTATTTGAATAATTGCTTCTGACTAAAGATTTCATGCTCTAACAATAATTTAGAAACCAGTGCAATATTTTCTTTTAAAGTAATTTTATCTGGTAAATAATCGACGATATCCCTGCCATAATATGCTATAAACCATTCTAAAGTTTTTTTGTCGATTTCAGATATAGATGTTTTAGCGTTAACCAAATGAGTAAATATGTGCATAAATTCATGTTCATTACCTAACGCAATAACCTTTAACTTTGTCAAGTCTAACAAAGGGAATCGTTCATCTTTTTCATATTCTGGTAACAATGTACCAAAGGAAAGATAATGCATGATGGCATTTGAATAGAGCTCGTATTCATCCATACCCATAACCTGCTTAGGGAAATTAGGATACATGGGTTTATAGATAGCATTTGCTCCTATTGCACTCTTGAGAGCTTCAACCAGCTCAAAATAAAATTGTTCAAAGTCAGTCGGTGTCAATGTTTTTATGACACATAATAAATCTTTTGCTAAAGTATATCCCAAATTTTCTATATTTTTCAATAGTGTAGCTATGTATATATTAGGTAACTCATGTGTGCCACCTTCTACAAATACTTTACTTCTCATGCGTAAGTAAATGTGATTGTTCATTAATCTAACCCCTCCCTAATGTAAAGGAAACTGGTATCCCTAATTCAATTAGAAGGAAGGGATACCATAGCCTTATATGTAGGTAATTAACTTATCTAATCACCAAGAAATAGAAGGAAGATAAGTTATAGCCTACCAATGATAAAGGGAGCTTAACCCCTATGTAGTATAGCATATTTTACTAAATAATACATATTTAAATTAATATTAAACCATTAATTTTATATTAAAAAATGTAAAAAATTCATCCTGTGTTGACAATTTATTAATGCGAAGGTATAATAATAATGAACGCTGTTTATAAAATAAATAGCGTTTATGTAACAAGTGTATATTCCTAGTTGTAACCCCTAGATTAATGGGGTAATAGCAAGCTAATTACCCGTATAGCAGAACATAGGAGGACATCATGAAAAAGAAAATTATTATTGGAATAATCGTGGTATGTGTTGTGTTGGTAGGTGTTTTTCTTAAGGTAAAGTCAACAACGTATGAGCCTGTTCAGGCAAGTATGAATTTATCGGAAGTTGCAGATGGCACATATGAAGGCAGCAGTGAGACGAATCTTGTTAAGGTTACGGTTGCTGTGACAGTTAAAGACCACAAGATAGAAAACATTGACATTAAAAATCATACCCATGGTTTAGGTAAAAAAGCAGAAGCCATTGTGGATGATATTATGGCCCATCAAACATTGCAGGTAGACGGTGTTAGTGGAGCGACCATGAGCAGTAATGTTATAAAATTAGCTATTGAGGAGGCGTTAAAGTGAGTGTACTCATTGTATATGGAACAAAATATGGTTTTACAACCCAATGTGTGGATGCTTTAGCCAGTGAGCTTCAGGATGAAGACATTAAAAAAATTAATTTGCAGACAGATAACCTGCCTAATCTCAGTGGGTTTGATAAGATTATTATTGGTGGGTCCATCTATGCAGGTATGTTAAGAAAAAATGTGAAAAAGTTCTGCCAAGAGAACAAAGGTATTATTTTGGATAAAAAAATCGGCTTATTCATAACCTGTGCTTCAGATGGTGAGACAGCAGAGAAACAGTTACACAGTAACTTCGATGACGAACTATATCAGCACGCAACAGTGAAGGATTATCTTGGGGGTAAATTTGATTCAGAGAAAGCCAAATTTTTTGATCGTTTTATCATTAAAATGGTATCTAAGAGTAATAAGGATAAGCCGCAGAAAATCTTTGGCATAGAGAAAGAGCGTGTACGTTTATTTGCAGAAAAAATGAATCAGTTATAATATGACATTATATTGTCAAGTTATATATGGTATACTGATAATGGTGATTCGGAATGAAGATTAATCGATTATTAGAAATAACCATGATTCTACTAAATAAAGGAACAGTAACCGCAGGGTATTTAGCGGAACGTTTTGGTGTATCCACAAGGACGATTTATAGGGATATTGATGAGTTGACTTTATCTGGTATACCCATCTATACCAATAAAGGTAAGGGGGGCGGGATTAGTCTCTTAGAGAATTTTTCCATTAACCGAACTCTTTTATCCACCAAAGAAAAAGAGAGTATACTGTTAGCCCTTAGGACCTTGCAAGCTGTTCAGTATCCAGAAATTGACACAGTCTTTCATAAATTAGGAGCTGTGTTTGATAAGCTGCCTATAAATGATTGGGTGGAAGTAGATTTCACCAGTTGGGGGACAAACCCTAGTCGTGATAATCGTTTTGAGTTAATTAAACAGGCTATTTTAGAACGCCAGCACTTATCATTTCACTATGTCAATACATTGAATCAACGATCAATCCGAAAAATTGCCCCTATGAAGCTGATTTATAAGAGTTCTTCCTGGTATTTAAAAGGGGTATGTGTGGATAAACAGGCTTATCGAATTTTTAAAATAACCCGAATGAAACAAGTAAAACGTCTTCATGAGACGTTTGACCGACAAGAGTATCAGGTGTTAGAAGGGTATCAAGATGCCGTTACGGATATACATCGACAGCCTATCGAGATGACATTAAGGTTCCATCCTTCCATGCTTTATCGCTTGTATGATGAGTATGAAAACAACATGACCCAACTGCCTGATGGCCGTTATGAAGTCATTGTTCGTTATCCTTATGATGAGTGGATATTTGGGTATATCTTTTCCTTTGGGCATTCTGTGGAGGTAGTAGAACCTGGGTGGTTAAGAGATGAAATCCATAACCGATTACAGATGATGCTTGAACAGTATAAAGCAGATGCAAGAAACCATTCATAAAACCAGATATTTCCATGGTCTGATACCTTCAATTATGAAACTTATTATGTCTTTTTTACGTCTTATAGATGTAAATGATTGTGTATTATCATAAAGATGAACCTCAATACTATTTGTGTTTACACGTCAGGCATTATTACACGGTTTATGTATCTTTTTGCTGCCTAGTCCATGACCAGGTGGCTATTTTTTTGCAAAGAATGGATAGATTCGCTATAATGAGGATATCTTTATAATGAGAAGGTGAAGATATGCGCTTAAGAAGATTATTATTTCTTGTATTGGTCATTGGTGTAGGATGGTTGGTATGGCACCTTATAAGCATTGAAATGGGGTATTCCAACAGATTGGAACTATCTGATAAGTTTTACAAAGACGATATAGATATACATCAAATAGAAGATAACCATGCCATCTACCATATACTTAACCCATCGGATGATATTAAACTATCCCTCAATCAAAATACGTATAACATCGGAGATAACATGGTATATACCATTAAAAACAATGGTTCTGAAGAAGCTGTTTTTGGAACGGTGTATCATATTGAGATATATATACGTGATCAGTGGTATACCGTACCATTTAAAGAAGATATCGCATTTAACAGTCTGGCTTATACCGTTAAAGGCCAAAGTGAAATGAGCCAAAGCATTTGGTTAGATGCCTTATACCGTCCTCTTAAACAGGGCCGATACCGGTTGATAAAAGGGGTTAATGGTGATTATTACAGCACTGAATTTCAAGTTGTAAAGTCATCCCATGACGAAGACTGAAGGATTGACTAGATCATAGAAAAGCATAAGGGGCACTAGACCCATGATACTATCTATGGTAATATAACATACAAGAATATAACGTGATGACTTGGAGGCAATAATGGAAAACAAAACGAACTTACTGGTAAAAGTATCGAACATGTATTATGACGAAAATCTGACTCAATCAGAAATTGCCAAAGCACTCTATATTTCACGTTCCAAAGTATCCCGATTGATTCAGGAAGCAAGAGAGTGTGGGATTGTAGAAATCATCATTCATGGTCCCAATGAGCGTAATACGTATCTGGAAGAACAACTGAAAGATCGGTTTGGACTAAAAGATGTAAGGGTTTTATTAGGTTGTAATATTCAGTTTGATCAGATGTTAAGTGGTTTAGGTACACTGGCCAATGAATACGTGGATTCCTTGTTAAAGCCTAACACCATTGTTGGTATTTCCAGGGGCAAGACCATGAAAAGTGTTATCAATGCCATATCGCCTAGTCGAAAAATACCCATTACGGTGGTACAATTAGTGGGTTCAACAAGGAGTAATGACCCAAGCATTGAGGGGACGGAGATAGCGAGACAATTTGCTAATGCTTATGGTGGGACTTACTATTATTTATTTACACCTCTATTTCTTGAAGATGAGAATGCTCGGGAAGTGTTGATGAAAACTGGTGCTGTTGCGGAGACCTTGGCTTTATCAGAGCGAGCAGATATGATTTTAACCGGGCTTGGTTTTTTATCACAAGATGACTTAAGTCTATTATGGAATGGCTTTCTAGAACAAGAGGAGATTTTTAATTTGCGGTCCAAGGGTGCAATTGGTCATATATGTGGGTATTATTATGATCTTAATGGACAAATCATCGATACTAAGATACATAAAAGTATAATTGGGCTGGATATTAATAAAATTATCCACAAGGAGTACGTGATTGGTGTAGCAGGTGGTCCATCTAAAATAAAGTCTATTTTGGGTGCGTTACGAGGACAATTAATCAACGTTCTCATTACCGATGAAAAGACTGCCTTAAATATTATAACAATGGACGCATATGGGTCCATATAAATAGGACAATGGAGTTATTGTAGGCTGCTTTCTAAAAAGAGGGTAGCTTTTTTATTTGTTCATTTTAGCATTGTTTTGCACATCTATTCACTGTGGGACAAAAAAACACCTTTGTTCATGGTGAACATATGTGCAATAAGAACAAAAAAATAATCAATGGTCTAAGTTTTGCTGTACATATTGACCAATTCAATCTTTCTGTTATATACTTGCTTTATAATAAAAACATGGCAGGTTTGGGCACAATAGTCAAGGGAATAATGGAGGTTGGCAGCATGTTGGATTTAAATAAAAATCTTATTGGCATCTATGAAAAGGCACTTCCTTCACATTATACATGGGAAGAAAAGTTATCAGCAGCAAAAAAAGCTGGGTATGATTATGTTGAGATGTCTATCGATGAAAGTGATGAACGCCTATATCGGCTTGACTGGTCAGTCCATGAGCGGAAAGAAGTTGTAGATGCAATACGTAAGACGGGTATTCGGATACCAACCATGTGTCTGAGTGGGCATCGTCGATACCCTCTTGGAAGTGAAGATGATCGTATTCGTCAGCGGGCATTGGATATAATGAGGAAAGCTATTATATTGGCATCCGATTTAGGTATACGGGTGATTCAGCTTGCAGGCTATGATGTCTATTACGATAAAAGTAATGATCATACCATTGAACGATTTGAACATGGTCTAGAACAAAGTATACAGTGGGCCAGCCAGGCTAATGTGATGTTAGCCATGGAAGTTATGGATTATGAATTTATGGGTTCTGTGGAGAAAATTATGCATTATGTTAGGAAATTTCAATCGCCTTATTTTCAGATATACCCTGATTTGGGTAATATTTCTGCTTGGGGTAACACCTTATCTACAGATTTAGCATCAGGGCAAGGGCATATTGTTGCCATTCATGCCAAAGACACCATGCCTGGTGAATTTAGGAGAGTTGATTTTGGAACAGGTTGTGTTGATTTCATTGAAGGATTCAGGCAATTAAATCAGATGACTTATAAAGGACCGATACTTATTGAGATGTGGAACGATGATAAGGAAGATTTTATGGCAATCATCACCAATGCTAGAAAGTGGATTATGGATAAAATGCAGCAAGCAGGTATGACTGTATAATGAATAGAAAGAGGGAAACATATGTTAGAAATACTGAAAAAAGAAGTCTTGGAAGCTAATCTCGAGTTGCCTAGAAAGGGTTTAGTCACTTATACATGGGGGAATGTCAGTGGTATTGATCGAGAAAAAGGATTGGTTGTTATCAAACCAAGTGGCGTAGCATATGAGCACATGTCCATGGATGATCTTGTGGTGATTGACTTAGATGGTAATCTTGTAGAAGGTCATTTGAATCCCTCGTCAGACACCCCTACACATTTAGTACTGTATAAGAAATTTTTAGAAATAGGCGGTATTGTACATACACATTCCAGTTGGGCAACAATATGGGCACAAGCAGGAAGAAGTATTCCAGCTCTTGGTACAACACATGCGGATTATTTCTATGGACATATACCTGTAACCCGTGGTTTAACACCAGAAGAAATTGGTGGAGCATATGAAGAGGAAACGGGCAATGTCATTGTTGAGACCTTTTCTGATATGAATCCTCTGCGATTACCAGGGGTTATTGTTAAGAAGCATGGACCTTTTACTTGGGGGAAATCTCCTAGTGAAGCCGTTCATAATGCCGTTGTACTTGAAGAAGTAGCAAAAATGGCTTACTATGCTTATCAACTAACACCAGGTATTGAGCCAATAGATGATCCATTGCTAGATAAACATTTTTTAAGAAAGCATGGAGAGCATGCTTATTACGGACAAAAATAAAAGGAGTGTTAATGATGGTAAGAGAAACCGTAACAATTGTTAATAAAACAGGTTTGCATGCAAGACCAGCTAATGCCTTTGTAAAAGTATCAAAAGACTTTGCATGTGATATTTTCTTGGAGAAAGATACGAAGAAGATGAATGGTAAGAGTATATTAGGTTTACTTTCTCTTGGTCTTAATCAAGGGTCTCAGGTTGATATTATTGCAGATGGAGAAGATGAACAACAAGCACTAGAAACCCTTGTGAATCTTGTCAAAAGCTTTACAGAATAGGGGGACATTATGATAGGAATTGCAGCATCTCCAGGAATTGTCATTGGTAAAGCATATCTTTTTGAAAAAATAGAACTGGATTGTAAACCAACGAAGATTGATCAGAAGTATGTTGACTATGAACTTGATCGTTTATGTCATGCGAAGAAAAAGACAAAAAAACAGTTAGAAAAGTTGTATGAGGAAACAAAAGAAAAAGTAGGTCAACAGGAAGCGGCTATATTTGATACACATATGATGCTCATGGATGACCCTATTCTTGAACACAAAATAAAGGGCTATATAACAGATCATTTGTATGTAGCAGAAACAGCGACAAACTATGCCATGAATGATGTGAAAGAAATGTTTGAAGCATTAGATGATGCTTATTTAAGGGAAAGAGCAGTTGATGTTGTGGATGTCTGTTCACGACTTATCTATAATCTGGCAGAAGTGGAAATAATGAATCTTCAAGATTTAGATGAAGAAGTGATTGTCATAGCCAATGATTTGACACCATCCGATACTGCCTCCATGAATTTTGAAAAAGTCCTTGGATTTGCAACAGATATGGGCGGTAAGACAGCACATACAGCCATCATGGCAAGAACCTTAGAATTACCAGCTGTGGTAGGCTTAAAAGTCATTACACATGAAGTAGAAAATGGCGATATGGTTATACTAGATGGGACAGAAGGTACCGTTATCATTCATCCATCGGATGAAGATATTCGAAACTACCAATTAAAAAGACAGCAATTGGAAGAAGAAAAAAAAGCATTAGAAGAATTAATTCATGAAGAAGCCATTACACTGGATGGTAAAACGATAGAAATAGCAGCAAATATCGGTATGCCCAAAGATATGGACAGTGTCTTACGGTATGGTGCACAAGCCATTGGTCTTTATCGCACAGAGTTTTTATATATGGACCAGGTTGCATGCCCAACAGAAAGTGAGCAATTTGATGCTTATAAGATAGTAGCAGAGAAAATGGGTGCTAAACCTGTTGTGATACGTACACTGGATATCGGTGGTGATAAAAGTGTCGATTATTTGAAATTACCTCATGAGATGAACCCCTTTTTGGGATACCGTGCTATACGTATGTGCCTAGATAGGGAAGAATTATTCAAAACTCAATTAAAAGCCATATTAAGGGCTAGCCATTATGGTAAAATACGTATTATGTATCCTATGATTACACATATGGAACAGGTTCAGCAAGCCAATACAATCTTGGAGCAAGCTAAGGCTGAATTAATAGACCAGCACATTCCTTTTGATAAAAACATAGAAGTGGGTATCATGATTGAAACACCAGGAGCCGCGATGATGGCAGATTTACTCATTAAAGAAGTTGACTTTTTTAGCATTGGTACCAATGATTTAACCCAATACACACTGGCTGTTGATCGTGGAAACGAAAAAATCAATTACTTGTATAGTACCTTTCACCCTGGGGTGTTAAGACTCATTAAAAAAGTCATTGATGCATCCCATAAGGAAGGCAAATGGACAGGGATGTGTGGTGAATTTGCTGGAAATGAGAAAGCAGCAGTATTATTACTTGGTTTAGGCCTTGATGAGTTAAGTATGAGTGCTGTCTCTATGATGAAAGTCAAAGATATGATTCGTCGATGTACCTATAGTAGTGCCAAAGAAATGGCTCATAAGTTATTAGATATGGCCTATGTCAATGAATTGGAACATCATCTTGATGACTACATTGATAAGCACATAAAGAAAGAAGGTTAGTAAAATGCATGTAAAAGATATTACAAGAGAGTCTTGGATTCTTAGCCAATTTCCGGAATGGGGAACATGGTTAAATGAAGAAATTGAGCAAGAAGTTGTGAAACCTGGTACCTTTGCCATGTGGTGGTTAGGCTGTACGGGTATTTGGCTAAAATCAGAAGGTAATGCAAACTTATGCGTTGACTTATGGGTTAAAAGCGGTAAGCGTACGAAAGCTAATCCACTGATGACGGAGCAACATCAACATCAACGTATGATTGGATGTAAAGCACTCCAACCCAATCTCCGTAATTCCCCTTGTGTCATTGATCCTTTTGCTATAAAAGAAGTAGATGCCATATTAGCTACTCACGATCATGGGGACCATATTGATATTCATGTGGCAGCAGCTGTCATGCAACATTGTAAAAACGACGTTGCTTTTATAGGTCCTGAAGCATGTGTAGATCTCTGGATAAAATGGGGTGTACCAAAAGAACGTTGTAAGGTTGTAAAACCTGGAGATATGGTTAAAATAAAAGACACAGAGATAGTTGTATTGGATTCTTTTGATCGAACAGAACTTGTAACAGCTCCAAAAGGTGTGGTTCTAAAAGATAAAATGCCTCAAGATATGGACCGTTTAGCGGTTAACTATCTGTTTAAGACGCCAGGAGGTCACCTCTATCATAGTGGGGATTCTCATTATTCGAATTATTATGCTAAACATGGTAACGACCATCGCATTGATGTAGCGCTTGGATCATATGGGGAAAATCCAAGAGGGATGACCGATAAAATGACTTCTTCGGATATCTTACGTATGGCAGAATCGCTAAACACAGATGTGATTATTCCATTCCACCATGATATCTGGACCAACTTTATGGCAGATCCAAAAGAAATTACAGCCTTATGGGAAATGAGAAAACATCGTTTACAATATTCATTTAAGCCATTTATTTGGGAAGTTGGAGGCAAATTTATCTATCCTAATGATAAAGATAAGATAGAATATCATCACGATAGAGGTTTCCATGATGCATTTGCAATGGAGCCGGATCTACCATTTAAATCATTGCTATAAATAGGATACACAAAAGTTACATATTTGGCCAAATATTGTACTTTATAAATGAGGGGCACGTTAAAATAAGGGGAAGTTACATCTGCACAATAACAAACGATAAAAAATACAAGAAATGAAATAAAGCGTGGAGGAGAAGATATATGGAATTCTTAGATTTTATATTTAAGCAGGTATTGGGGCAAGCGTATATTTTATTAGCGTTAATTACATTCATCGGTTATCTTGCACTAAAAGAACCTTTATCAAAAGCAATTGCAGGTTCCATTAAGACAGCAGTTGGTGTGTTGGTACTAGGTGTAGGGGCAGGTTCTCTTATTAAGACTTTCGGTGCCCTCTTAACACCATTAAGTGAAAAATTTGGTATGACTGGTGTATTACTCGATACATATAGTACCATGGTAAGTACCAATGGTAAACTGGGTGAGTTCGTCACTTGGACTGTCTATACAATGTTAGGTGCTTTTATTGTTAATATTATATTGGTTGCTTTGAGAAAGTATACTAAAATTAGAGCTGTATTTTTAACCGGTAACGTGATGCTGGTACAAACGGCAATAGCGACTTATATTGTTTATCGATTTTTTAACACATCCATGATCATGACGGTATTAATTGCTAGTATTATCACTGCGTTATATTGGGGAATTATGTCTACACTATTAATAAAACCAGTAAAAGAAATAAGTGGTGGTGCAGATTTTACCATCGGTCATCAACAAATGTTAGGAAGTTTACTTGCCTATAAAGTAGCACCTAAACTAGGGAATAAAGACGATGATATCGAAAAAGTTAAACTACCAAAGTGGTTATCGATCTTCCAAGATAATGTGGTAGCTTCAACCATTGTATTACTGTTTTTTGTAAGTATTATGATGTTCTCTCTTGGTAAAGAAACCGTTACAGGTATGGCTGGAAGTACACATTGGGTTATTTATATTGTAAAAACAGGTTTAACGTTGGCTGTATCCCTTTATATTTTATTAACAGGTGTACGTATGTTTGTATCTGAGCTTATGGCCTCTTTCCAAGGTATTTCAGAGAAGATATTACCTGGAGCTGTAGTAGCTGTTGACTGTGCGGCTATATTTGGGTTTGCGCCAAAAGCAGTTTTATTAGGTTTTGTAGGTGGAGCTGTTGGTATGATTATTGGGGTAGTAGGCTTAATTGCAGTAGGATCACCTATTTTAATTATACCAGGATTTATTCCTATGTTTTTTGATAATGCAACCATAGGTGTCTTTGCTAATAAACGTGGTGGTTGGAAAGCGGCATTAAAGATTACGTTCTGTTCTGGTATTATTCAAGTAATCGGCAGTGGGCTAGCAGCAACAGCCATGGGAGTCAATGCATGGCAAGGCAGTTTTGATTGGGCAACTATTTGGTTAGGTATCATTTACGTATTTAAATTAATTGGAAGTGTATTTGGTATAGTACCTGTGTAAGTTGTGCATACAACAAGTATTAAGTGAAGTCACAATAAAACAAAACAAAGAGATGGGGTGGGCAGCATGCTTAGATTATTAGCCATATGTGGAAACGGTATGGGAACTAGTACAATTATTAAAATTAAGGTGAAAGGTATCTGCAAAAAATTAGGGATTGATCTTGCAGTAGAATCTTGTTCGGCAGGAGAAGCGGCAGGTTTTATAGGTAACACAGATATCATTCTAACAACACCTGAGTGGGGAAAGATGGTTAAATGTCCAGATGGCGTTGCATTAATCACACTTGTTAATTTAATGGACGAAGCATTACTTACAGAAAAATTAGTTGAAGCTGTAAAGGAGCATTTTCCTAATGAAATGCAATAGCTGGAAAAGAGGCAGACATGTTAAAAGATTTATGTAAAGTGCATGATTTGATTCGTGTACAGGTAGAGGTAGACGATTGGGAGAAAGCTGTTAATCAAGGTATTCAATTATTAGAAGCTGCAGATTTTGTTGAAGATGGATATGGCCATGCCATAATAGAAGATACGAAAGAACATGGTCCATACTATGTAATCTGTCCAGGTGTTGCCATGCCACATGCAAGACCAGAAGCCGGTGTAAAAGCAAATGGTATTTCGATCATGACATTAAAAAATCCAGTGAATTTTGGCAATCCTGATAATGATCCTGTACACATTGTCATATCTTTAGCTGCGACAGATAATGTCACGCATTTAGAGATGATGCAAGATGTGGTTACTATGTTATCATCAGAAGAAAACATTAATAAAATAAAAGAAGCAGATACAGCCGATAAGATTCTAGCATTGTTATAAGGATATTTAAGATAAAATTATATAAAGGTATAGCCCACAAGAGGTTGAATTGGTTGAGACTTTTGTGGGTTAATCTTTTTGTTAACGACACGTTAAGCATACTTTGAGAAGCAGCGCACATAATGGATGGAGGTAAATATGAATAGTTATGAAATCATGCGACGGAATATAGAATTTGATAATCCTGATCGTATTGGATTACGATTTAATAGCTTAGGTGTCAGTGACGTATACCGTATCTATACCCAAATACCACGTCACTTACGCCAGGAGCAACATGGCCAAATACAGATGAATAAAAAGCCCCGACCATTTAAGAACTTTATGGATGAATGGGGATGTCAATGGGATAAAGATGCAAATGCAGGAAGTGGTGATATGGGTATGGTCGTGGGTCATCCCTTATCTGACTGGTCCAAATTTGATGAAATAGTATTCCCAGACCCTTATGCAGAAGGAAGGTTTGACGGATTAGAAGAAGCATTAAGTCAAGCAGAAGACAAGTATATACAATTGAATAGCCCCCAATGTTTATTTGAAAGAATGCATTTCATGAGAGGTTTTGAAAATTTGTTAATGGATATTTACACGGAGCCTGAAAAAGTAGAGGCATTAGCAGATAAAATTATAGATTATCAAATTGGTATTGTTAAGGAAGCACATCGCCTATCTAAAGGTAAGATTAACTGTTTTGATACAACAGACGATTGGGGTACACAGAGTAGCTTGTTAATATCCCCAGCCCTTTGGCGACAAATATTTAAGCCGCGTTATAAACGTTTGATGGATGTGATCAAATCTTGCGGGATGCACATTAGATTCCATACAGATGGTAAAGTCAATGATATTATGGAAGATTTTATTGAGTTAGGGTTTGATATTGTAAACATTCATCAACCACAATTGCTTGGTATTAAGGAGATTGGTGAGAAATTCGCTGGAAGAATATGCTTTGAAGCGGCAGTGGATATACAAGCCACACTACCAACAGGTGATAAAAAAGCCATAGAAGATGAAGTGAAGAATCTCATGAAATATTGGGCCACGCCTAAGGGAGGGTTAATTGCTGTGGAATATCGGTATTTAGATGCCATTGGCGCAACAAAGGAGTCATTGGAATGTGCCCTAGAGAATTTTCAGAAACATGGTAGATTATCCATTAAAACCAGCTAAATGGTTGGTGCCCAGAAATGAAGTAAAGACCAATAATGGAGGCATATATGAAGATTAAAAAAAATATATTAGGTCAATTAGAAAGAGTCTATGCAACATCCATCATGAAAATAGATTCGGCATATAACTATTTTATAGCAACAGAAGGTCAAGGACCATGCCTAAGATTTAATGAACAGTTTGAGCCTGAAACCGTTTGGGATTTACCAGGTGGGACCATGAATATTATTCCAGTGCCTGGACATGAAGGTGAGTTCATTGCAACCCAACAATTCTTTCCAACATTTGATGCAAAAGAATCCAGAATTGTACATGCAAAACTTCAAGACAATGATACTTGGAACATAACACCTATTATGACCATTCCGTATTTACATCGTTTTGATATTCTAGATATAAGTGGGGAACACTATTTCATCGGTGCTTCACTATGTGAAGGAAAAACGTTCAAAGATGACTGGACGAAACCCGGTAAAGTGTATGTGGGTCGATTATCGGAAGACCTAACACAACCCTTTGACCTAAAGCCTGTTCTAGAAGGTATTACAAAGAATCATGGTTTTTGTCATACATACTGGAACAATAAAAAAACCATAATGGTCACTGGCAGTGAAGGTGTATTTGCCATCTATGTACCGGAAAAAGGTCATATGGATTGGCAGGTAGAGCAGCTTCTAAGCCATGAAGTCAGTGATGTAGCAGTATGTGATATTGATGGTGATGGTGAGCCGGAATTAGCCACTATCGAAGCGTTTCACGGTGATAAAGGTATCATTTATAAAAAGATTGACGGCATGCTAAAACCGATCTTTGAATACCCCTTTGAATTTGGTCATGTGATCTGGGGAGGTCAGATCCTTGGTGAACCAGCTTTTATCATTGGAGGAAGAAAAGGTGCTATGGAGCTTATGTGCTTCAAAATGGATGCATCTGGTAAAATTAAAGGAACGCTTATTGATAACACAGGAGGTCCCAGTAACATTGCAGTGGTGAACATGGGGGAACAAGATGTTATTTTAGCAGCCAATCGACAAGTTGGTGAAATGGCGGTTTATACACTCACCAAGTCATAAAAGACGACATAAATGATAAGGCTTACGTTACACCATAGTCTTATCATTTTCTATATGGATAATAAGGTTTTTATATGTTTGCAATTTTTGTTGGCTGAAGATTGTTAACTGTCAAATAATGTGGATAAACATTAGAAATACTGTAAAAAAATGATAAAAGGTTTACAATTATTCCAAAATATGCTAATATTGGCGTAGTTAATTTGTTTAATTAGTACAGCAACACACTAATCCATTAATACAAAGGGGTTTTAAGGTGAGTCATGTAAATGAGGTTATTCAAGACATATTGGTTGAACATTATCAGGTGCCTTTGAAGGATATACAATCCAATATGACCTTTAAAGAACATGGTATTGATTCTTATCATTTTATTGAATTTATGGTTTTAATTGAAACCAAGCTTGGCATTGAATTCGACCATGATTTTTTGGAAGTCAGTCATTTTAAATCACTGGATGATTTAACATCCTATGTAGAAGAGATATTTAACCAGTGAATGTATCATCATGAATGGAGTGTGGCCATGGAAAAAATATTACCTTTGAATCGAACCAATGAACGTGTGAATGAATGCTGGACAACCCTAAGACTAGCCGCTATATTATCCGATGACAGTTTCCTGCCGTGGTTTGTGGAAAAATTCATTACATTAAGACTGAATACTTTTTTCCATACAGGTTACTACGATATGTCACTAGCAGATTGGGGCGTAGAGTATTATTATCTTTATGATGAAGTTCTAGAGTTTAAGAGGGTAACGGACTCAAAGAATATTGTCGATCAATTGATAGAAACCATCAATCAGAACGGCTATGGTGTGATCCATTGGGATCTGTTTCATATTACCAATAATCTCTATTATGAGAAACAGCATGTTGGTCATGAAGCCCTCATTTACGGATATGATGACCAGCGCAAAGAATTCTACTACCTTGACATGCTAGTCGGGAATGATCCTCTGTCAACAGTTGAAAAAATTTCATTCGATGCATTGGATAGAGCTTTTACTTCCTACATCGAATTTGCTAAAGGTGACCCCATGCAATATGATTTGCACATGACCATTGATGGTCCTGCTTCCATGATGTATCTAAAAAAACCAACCATTGTAAGAGAGCCTAAGCTGGAGAGGATTAATTATGCAGTTAGGCGGTCATTAAACGGTGGCATCTATCAAGAAGTTAATGCACCGTCCTTTGGTTATACGCCTTTTCAAAGAATTGGTATTTCTGTTTATGAAGGCTACTACAGTGACTTAACACGTGTTTTAAAAGAAGAAAACAAAAACTTATTAAAAGAAGATGTGAATATTTGTTATAGTATGTACAAGTTGTTAGAATGTAAGAATGGCTTACTCTTTCGACTAAATTATCTTGAACAGCACCAATACATACGTATGGGTAATGATCTTCCCAATGAACTTAAGGACCTATGTCATCTTATTCAAAATGGGCGGACTCTTTATGTAAAGTACAGTCTAACCTTACAGGATAAATACTTGGAACAGGCTAATGACCACTTTAAAAGAGCAGAAGAATTAGATCATCACCTATTAACCCAAGTTAAAGATTTAACATATCATGCAAGACAAGGGTTAATATAATCCATAACATTGAAAAACATTAAAAAGACTGAAATTTCTAATTAATTATGTTGTACATGCATCCCATAATGGGTGCCAGATAACCATCCTATTCATGATTATTTCGTTTGTTAACAACAGCATTTACCATAAAAAGGGGGTTAGAAACAATGTATGAGAAACATAACAGCCTTAACATTTATTTAGCAAAAGCAGCAAGTATCGTCTTTTATATCTTTCTTTTTCCACTGATCTGTTTGAATAAATGGGATTACAACCGTCACATAAAAAAGAAACATTATTTTTATGAGAGCATCATTATTCGATTAGTGGACCACTATCCATTCTTATACGAAATCAATGCTTTTCTTTGGCACTTTCCAATAGGCATACGAACATTTGACACCATACCTCCACTATCTGGGAGCGTGCTGCAAGTTGGTTGTGGAACGGGACTATTCAATAAGTATTGTAAGAAATACAAGAAAAATACCCAGATAAAGGAATGGGTTAATCTTGATTTAAATATGAAATCATTACAATATGGTCTTAAAAAAAAGAGGTTCCAAAGTTTTCTGCAAGCCAGCATCTACAATGTCCCTATGGAGGATGCACATTTCGATAAAATTGTTTTTTCAAGGTGTTTTCACCACATTCATAAACCAAAAAGAGCCATTCACGAATGCGAACGCTTATTAAATCACCATGGAGAAATCATTATTTATGATCCAGTCAAATTGGATGATACTTCTGAACAAGCGGTTTTTTCTAATACGTATTTCGATGGCACCATATGTGTCTATAACAAACATTCTCTTGTTCGATCCATTGAAAAGTATCTACCAGACAACCTGGTGATTTCTTCGGTCAATTACAAACGTAACCCATCTGTTTTGAACTATAACAGACAATACAGGCATACAGACGCAGTTGTGGTCATTAAAAAAATATCTTAGGCAAGTAAAAAGACTAGAATAAAAAAAGAGGTGTGTTTTTTGTTAAAAGCTTTGGCTATGGATAATTATTTGGACGGATTCAGCTCTGAGAACTTTAGTTGCATTGACATACCCATTGCCGGTGCAACAGGCTATTATCATTATGACAATTACTTTTATTTCTTATGTTATCGAAGTGTTTTTAACAATTGGTCCAATGATTATATGAATGAGTGTCACTTTGATTTTGACCAGTGGATGAAGCAAACCAATGACATCTTAATCAAACTGGGTTTAAGACTTCGAGTCCATGTCATTCAGGATGCTACGCAATTACGTTCGCAAATAAAAAGAAGTATTGACCAACATAATCCTGTGATCATGCCAGTCACCTATGGCAGTTTATTCTATAACATATCCGCCTATATGGATGAGCCAGATGAGGCAAGTGCTGTCATTGTCAGTGAGTATGACGAGGAAAAGTCCGTCGTCGTCATCAGAGACAAATCCCATGTGTTGGATGTGATACAAGAAAATCAAAGAGGTGACCCCTTATGCAGGCTGCAGCTCACAGAAGACATGCTATGGGATATCTGGGAAAAATCAAATCAACAGTTTAAGAAGATGCATGGCTTTTTCAATAACAAGTTATTGGTCATTGACAAAATAGACCAGCCTCAGATAGCCAGTTATCAGGATTTAGTTAGTGATTTTATGGGTCATTTCCTATATAAAAGCTGCAATTTCCTTAAGATCATTGATCGCTTTAATCAAAACGTTGCTACAGTCCAGTGTCATGCATTTATTGTATGGCTCCAAAGGGATTTTAAAAATGCTTTGATGGCTTTCTATGAATGTTTTGAAAAGGCATTGCCTCCAAACGAAGAAAATACCCATACATACGCAGCTTTCAGTCAGCTATTTAGCGAGTTTATGCATGTCAGAAACAACATCATTTCCACCTTACATATTAATACCTATCGAAAAAGAACATTAAGCCCCGAAACCATGGTGGATCTAAAGAATAAAATAGTGTCAAACGATCAGGCATTATTTGAATTTATAGAGACGTTTTATAAGAATAATCCATGTTAAAGAAATGGGGTTGTCTCAGTAGCCCCTTTCAAATATAAAAGGATAAGGAGAGGTTTATCTATGCATAAAAAAGTGATTCAAATATTATCGGAAGTAAAAAATAACGATGATTTGTTAAGCAGTTTATCCGCAAGTTCGGATATTGTCAACGATGTGGGTTTAGATTCCTTACAAATGATTAATTTTATTTTAAAACTAGAAGATGAGTTCTGCATTGAGATTGATTTTGAAGCATTTGATTATTCCCACTTAGATTCTATTGACAAATTGTGCTGCTTTATTGATAAGTGTGCATAGGGTTGATAAGATGGCGAAATGTGTGCACATGGGATCGTTCAATGCAGAACGCTATTGGAAAGAGGAGCATTATGCAACTTTACCTTCCATTGAAAATAAGGCATGGCATAACATCATTGTGGCAATGGATGAGTTGTTGTTTCCCATGACCCATCATGGTGATGTGTTGGTGACTGCTTATAAGATGGATGATGCCTTGAAAGATTATATAAGCATGTTAGGATTTCACATAACCAACAACGACAATAACATTATAGATCATGGTCATGATTCAAAAGAGGAAAAAAGTATTTTTGAACATTTACTGATGGATGAACCATATCATCCATCGTTGCTGTCCACGGTGGAAACCATATCCCCTTATTCCGTATTGCCATATACCAAAGAATTATGTGAAAAATATGGTTGGACAACCAGTCTTCCACCATTGGCATGTGTGAAAAAGGTAAATTCCAAGGTGTATTCCTATGAAGTAAACCGTATATTAGGTTTACAGCATAAAGGTAGTGTTGTCACAAATAGCAAAGAATTCATGACGAAAGGTAATGATTATTTAACCACAGGCTCTTTTCTGATTAAAGACCCCTATGGGGTATCTGGTAAAGGCAACTTGCTAATTAGTTCAAAACGTATCTTTAATAGAATTGTATCTTATATGGAGAAGCAAGAGAAACAAGGCAAACAAGTCTTATTTGTTATGGAACCATTTTTAGATAAAGACGTGGATTTTTCATGTCAGCTATACATTGAAAAAGAAGGCAATTACACCATCTTAAGTGTTCAAAAGCTCCATAATAACGCCTTTAGTTTTTATGGTTCCTATTCAGCAGATGAAGACTTTTGCGCTTTTTTGGACGCTAATCATTATTTTGACGATATCCAAAAAATTGCTAAACAATTGCATGGTGACGGGTATTTTGGCAATGTATGTATTGACTCCATGATTTTAAAAAATGGGGACATCATACCCATTATAGAAATTAATGCACGTCAATCCATGGGTTTAATTAATCATTACATGGATAGGTATTTAGCTACTTATGCACTAACGGGAAATCTGACGTTCATGAATATGGGTTACGCCAATGGGATCAATTGTAATACGTTGATTGAGCAAATGGATAAGCATAACCTCTTATTCACACCTGGTAAAGAAGAGGGCATTATACCGCTATCATCCAATACACTTTTTATTAACAGCTATCTATCCAAGAAAAAAACAGAGAAAGACATGTATAAAGGACGATTTTATTTCTCTGCCGTTGGGAAAAGCCATGGTGAGAAAAATGAGCTTATTGCTAAAAACAAGGATTTTTTTCTGTCATTAGGGTTTAAGATTTATGATTAAATCATTTAGTGATGTGTCACGAAACACGTCAATAAAAGGTTACAAGGTAGTTTATTATCCATGATTGCATCTATTTGGAGGTGAATATATGTCGAATAAAATGACAACCATTCTTTGTTCTGGCGTTGCATTGGGTGTGTATATTCCTGCAATGCTTTTGAATCATACATTAAGAAAAGAAAAGGTATTAACGGATGTTGTTGTTCTAGAAAATCTTATTATGAAGGAAAAAAAGGACAAGATAAACGACAATAAAAAGGCATTTCACAACAGCTTTGCTGTTGCCCTAAAAGGTCAGAAAATGGCAAGAGATATTCGTCCTAGTCTGGACGAGGACATTGTTCAATCCCTTTTTGAACAGTGGGAAAGAGAAAAGAGGAAAGACTTTATTATTTTTTCTGGGTTTTGGCTGCCCATTATAGAAGATTATTTACATAAAACAGGTTATACAGACAGTTGCATTGACCTCTGCCACATGGACGCAGATTATTCTGCTTCTTGGAAAAATTATAAGAACATATGCAGTAAATACAACAACATATGGCTTTTTTCATGGGAAGAGAAGTGTGTCCACTGTGAAATAGCCATAACGGATAAGGTCCCTGTCCCTTATGAGCAAAGACATAATTGCTTTGTCATTCATGGAGGCGGGTGGGGTATGGGTACCTATCAGTCCAAGATTCCCCAGCTTGAAAAGGAAAAAATACCCTTAGATATTGTGATTTATGACATGTGTGAAGCAGAAAATAAGAAAGAGCAAAACAGGTACTTTATGGTTTCACCAGATTGGTCACCTTGGATGAAAAATGATGCAGGTGAACATGAATTTCCCTACTTTGGTCAGGTATTAGAGACAGGAGAAGCAACTTATAATAACCGAGAAGCGTACCACGAACTATTTGATATTATCCGCTATGATAAAGCAATTATTAGTAAACCTGGAGGTGCCACACTTCTGGATTCATTGGCATCCGCAACACCGATTATTATGCTGGATTCTTTTGGTGCGTATGAACATAAAAACATGCTGTTATGGGAACACATGGGATTTGGCATCCGTTACGAAGAGTGGGAACGTTCAAATTTCTCAATGGATATGCTTGAAGGGTTACATGATAATTTGATGGGTATAAGAGGATCATTATTGGATTATGGGAGGGCTTATGCAACCAAAAACAGAAATGAAAATGGATAAAGCGAGTTTTGAAAGACTAAAAAAAACCGTGCAGAATATGGCTGAAAGTAATCGGTTATCACAATTGGACCCAAACTATGCAGTCAAAATACCCAAAGAAGTGGGTATACAGCTTACTAACCGTTGTAATCTACGTTGTAAGCACTGTTTTGAATGGAATCAAGAGGGGTTTAATCATGACTTAACAAAAAAACAACTGGACCATGAGCTTGATTTTGACATTGTTGAAAAAATACTTAAGCAAACCTGTGAAACGAAGGCCGACCTTTTCCTTTGGGGTGGGGAACCCATGTATTACAGAGAGTGGGATCGGCTTACCCGCTTGTTGGAACAGGACCCTCGATGGAGTGTATTATGTACCAATGGTATCATGGTTGAGGAAAAAATGGATTCACTGCTTAGGATATCTGAAAACCTAGCTATCTTAACAAGCATCGAAGGTTTTGAAGCAGAAAATGATGCCATACGGGGTACAGGATCCTATAAAAAAGTGATGGCAGGCATGGATAAGGTTTTGAGCCTTCAAAAGAAAGGTATCTTTAAAGGTAAACAGTCCGTTCATTGCACCATTAGCGATGCAATGATTGGAAAGCTCTATGACTTCATGGTTTATTTTGAGGATTTAGGTGTGGATACGGTTTACTTCTGCTTTCCGTGGTATTTACCTAAGGAAGTCTCCTTGGCAATGGATCAATTTGTTGAAGAAAAATTTAGTTGGCTTGTAGGAGAAAATAGTCAGCAGAAAAAAAGCTGGCATTCGTTTAAGTTTCGGATTAATCCTGATTTGGTGACCTATTTGGAAGAAGAAATGCGTAAGATCAATGAAAGGACTTGGAAAATAAGGATTAGGTACCAGCCTGCATTGGAAATTACCCAAGTCAAAGACTATATTTTAGGAACAACTGCTACAGCACAACATAAGAAAAAGTGTTTAGCAATTACAAACAGGATGGATGTATTAGCCGATGGAAGCGTCAGCGCTTGTAAGCTTTTTTCGGAATTTAATGTAGGGAATTTAAAGACAATGGACGTTGATGAGGTTTGGAATGGAGAGAAATTTAAAAAGGTCAGGGCCATATTAAGCAGTGGTTTAATGCCTGTTTGTTCAAAATGTATTTTATTGTACCTGAACGGTATATAGATGCAGGGTAAACCAGATACCAATGACGACACAGGACCGAGAAAGGGGGATTTCTTGTGGTTAAGAAAAAAATAGGTGTGTTAGGGTGCTCAAAAGTAGGTGATGCATCGCTTTTCAAGGCAATAAAATGGGTAGAAGGTTTTGAGGTGTATGCCGTTGCCTCTCGTGATTTGGGAAGAGCTCAGGCATATGCAGAAAAATATGGGGTCAAAAATTACTATGGCAGCTATGAACAACTTATTGAAGATGACAAGGTTGATTGCATCTATATTGCCACAACAAACGATTCTCATGGGGCGTTAGCTATTCGTGCTGCTAAAGCTGGAAAGCATATAGTCGTTGAAAAGCCCATTTGCTTAAGCATGGAAGACATGAGCAACATACAAGATGCATGTATGCAACATAACGTGTACCTCCTTGAAGGGATTATGGTGCAACACCATCCTTGGCAGGCATACATCAAACAAATGATACAAAACAATACGTATGGTGCCCTTAGAACCGTAAAAACACAGATAAGCTTTCAGCAAGATGCTTCATCGGACAACTACAGATGTAAGAAAGCACTAGGAGGAGGCGCTTTTTGGGATGAAGGTCCTTATTGGATACAATTTATTCAGTTCATCTTAGGTCTTCAGCCTACGACGTACACTGGCTATTCTGATTTTAGTGGACCTGATGGATGTGATTGGACTTTTCAAGCTTCTATGGCCTATGAAGGTGGTATCCACGTGGATTTTACAACTTCATTTGAAATGCCTTATGAAGCCACTCACTGGCTTGTATTCGATAAAGCCACTGTAAGAATTAGTAATTTTTTTAGAGCAAGTATGGGCAATTTTAAGATAAACATTGATATAGAAGCACTGGAAACGGGGATAAAAGAGAAGGTAAGCTTTGAACCCCAAAATTACTATGTTAATCAGTTGGATTTCTTTTCCCATGTGCTGGATGGAACCATGCCGAATATACCCCTTAGCCAATCGGCTGATAGGATAAGGATCATGGAAAACATATACATGGATGCTAAGAAAAACAATATGGACAAAAAAGAAGCTAAGAAGATGTAATATCTTTTTTATTGGAGGAACAACATGGCTTTAATCAAGGTAGACAATTTATCAAGATCCTTTAGCTACTACAAAAAAGAGACGGGACTAAAGGGTTCCATTCGTAATATGTTCAAGCGGGAAAGGTTAGTAAAAGAAGCTGTAAAAAATATATCATTTCAGATAGATGAAGGTGAAATCGTCGGCTTTTTGGGGCCTAATGGTGCAGGCAAGACAACAACCTTAAAGATGCTTTCAGGCATTCTATACCCAACGAGTGGTTCAGCAACCATTGGAGCATACATACCCTGGGAACGCAAAAAAGCGTTTAAGAAAAATTTTTCCATTATCATGGGACAGAAAAACCAGCTGTGGTGGGATTTACCTGCAAATGAATCCTTATATCTGAATAAGTGTATCTATGAAATCAATGATAAAGACTATAAAGAAATCATCAATGAGTTAGCTGATCTTATGGATGTGCAAGACAAACTGAAAGTACAAGTGAGAAGACTTTCACTGGGTGAGAGAATGAAAATGGAGATTATGGCTGCCCTGATTCACAAGCCCAAGATTCTATTCCTAGATGAACCTACCATTGGGCTGGATATCATCTCACAAAAGAAAATCAGGGAATTTCTTAAACGCTATAATGAGGCGTATAAGACGACAATCATACTCACCAGTCATTATATGAATGATATAGAAGACCTGTGTAAACGAGCGATTATCATTAACCAAGGCAACATTACATTTGATGGCCAGCTTTCGACAGTGAATGATGTATTCGGCAGTAAAAAAATGATTAAGCTGCTGTTGTCAGAGAGCGTCGATAGAGCATCATTAGAGCAGTACGGTGATATAAAGGAATATGACGGCTATAAGGTGATCATAGAGGTTGATAAAGAGCATATGAAAGCCCATTCCAAGTCCATACTGGACCGTTTACCTGTCATTGATTTTAACATGGAGGATATTCCCATTGAAGAGGGCATTCGTTTGCTCTATCACCATGGCGATACATTAGAAAAAGGAAAAGAAGGTGTATGATCGATGACCATGTTCGCTAAATATAAACATGCATTTATTCTTGGTATACAAAACGCCATGGAATACAGATTGGATTTCCTATTAGGTTTGTTGAGTAGTGTTTTTCCCATCATGATTCAGATATTCATGTGGACAGCCATTTTTAATTCTACTGGGGGGAATCATGTCTATGGCTACTCTTATACACAGCTTATTTTATACACGTTGTTGGCAAGCATTGTCACAAGGCTGGTTGGGACAGGCTTTGAATATGAAATAAACAGCGATATAAAAAATGGTGATTTGAATAAATACATTGTAAAACCAATCAATTATTTCACGTACAGATTATCTTGTTTTATGGGTACAAAAATTTTTTCCTCGGTTATTTTATTCACTATTATTGCCATCATTTGTTTTGTGGTCAATCATTTGTTTGGGTTCAGCACTCAGGTTGATCGGGTGTTCCTATTTTTGTTAGCTGTTTTCTTTGCCATCTTTTTAAATTTTCTAATTTACTTCTGTATGGGTATGCTGGCATTCTGGCTAAGTGAAGTATCGTTATTATTTGGTACGATTAATATCATCTTTATTATTATTAGCGGTGGTATATTTCCACTGGACATATTCGGAGAAACGTTTATCCGTGTAGTGAATGTGCTTCCCTTTAAATATACCATTCAGTTTCCTGTTAACATTTTGAACGAAAAGCTTAATATAGCTAATGCTTTTTCAGGCCTATTAACCCAGTGCATATGGATTGTGCTTATGCTCCTGTTGGCGATAAAGCTATGGGAAGCAGGACGAAAAAAGTACATTGCTGTTGGAGGGTGAGCCATGGGTAATATAATCAAAAACATAAAAAGATACGTGGATTTGTATCTTGTATTTGCAAAAAATTCATTAATATCACAAATGGAATATCGAGCCAACTTTGCAGCAGGTATCTTAGTTGAAATCGGATACTTTCTTGCTAAATTTTTATATGCCATTGTTGTCTATCAAACAGGTGTCACCATTAATGGCATGGCACCGGATGCCATACTCATGTTCATTGGGACGTATGTGATGATGACGGGTATCTTTATGACTTTTTACACCAATTTTGTCCTCATACCCAATTACGTAAGGGATGGTTCTCTTGATTTGTTGATGACAAAACCGGTTTCCCTTCAATTTATGGCAACCCTTCGTCATCTCAACTATGCCATGCCCATACCGAACATCATTGGAGGGTTTGTATTGATTATTATTGGTTGGCATAAAACAGGCATCCCCGTTACTTTGGCGCATATTTTGGGCTTCATTGGTTTTACCATTATTGGTATCTTGATTACCTACTCGGTTTTTTTAATCCCTGTTTTATGTTCCTTTTGGCTCATATCCACGTCAGGGTTAGTCCGTATTACAGAAACAGCTTGGGATTTCAATAACATGCCCATGGATATTTACAATAAAACCATTAAAAACATTGGTACATTTGTTATACCCATATTTCTTGTATCCAACTTTTCCCCTCTCTTTCTACTGGGAAGATTGGAGACCATTCACATCCTATGGGCCATTGTGGCACCCTTTGTATTTTTTACCATCACCCGATTAATATGGAAAAAAGCCATAAAAAACTACACAAGTGCAAGCAGTTAGCTCTCAGCTGGATTGATGGATTTAATACAATAAAATAGGATGAGGATGGTGGTTGAATGTTCAAGAATATAAACGCAAAAGGAATACTGTTTAGAGCTGCATTACCCATTTTAGTTTTAGTGTATATGGTATGTTTGTTGCCTATTCTTCCTTTTTTATTCTTCAATAGAATGGACTATAAAAAAAAGATCAAGGAGAATCCCCTTTATAAAAGCGTCCTGGTTGGTCTCTTAGAAAAGCATCCTTTACTCTATGAGCTATCCATTTTATATTGGAATTATCCAATGTTTGGCAGGCTATACGATATACTTCCTCCCATGAAGGGGAATGTCTTGCAGGTAGGGTGTGGGACTGGGCTTTTGAACAAAAGATACAGGAAAAGGTCGGATATAAGATTTATTAATTTGGATTTGAATAAAAAAGCTTTGGCATATGGCAAGAGGAAAAAACGATTTGATACCTATATGCATGCCAACATATACAACACGCCTTTAGAAGACCATAGCGTTGATATCATTATATTTGCCAGATGTTTTCATCATATTAAGAATCATAAAAGAGCATTATTAGAGTGTGAAAGACTCTTAAAGCCTCATGGGACCATCATCATTATTGATCCCATAGGGTTGTATGATACAACCGATCATGGCTTTATGAATAACACGATGCTTGATGGCATTGTATGGTGCTTCAATCCCAACAGTTTTTCAAGCCATCTGGTTAACAGTATTTCAAATAAGCTTGAAATTGAATCCATAGATTTTTACAGGCAACCTACGGTATCTAATTATCATGTACATTATCCCCATACGGATGTGGTTGCTATTATAAAAAGAATATAACGTTTGTCGTTATTTATCTATACCATTGTATTGACATGGCAGAATTGTACCATGAGACTTCTAGATAGTGTAAGTCTTAGGCTGTTAAAGGTGTGGAAATACAATGGCCTATAGTAAATCATATATCATGATAAGATGCTTTCGTTAAGTTTGTTGCCTTTATCTGTTTATAAGACATGACAACAAGCCGTAAAATCATTTATCATCAAGATATATGATTTTTTTGTGTCACTAGCCAGCCAAATAAAGCGTAGCTGTAGCCTATACACCATTTAATCTCTATATAAAAGGTAAAGTAGTAGTTATAAATAAAACCAAGTTAAGGGATGTATGGCATTGACAACTTCTGTCGGTTGGCATATAATGGATACAGACAGAATCTGTCGGTTTCAAGAAAGGAAGTTATGATTATGCATAAAAAATTTAGAGATATTGATGTACAGAGTGATAAAGTCAATCGTATCATTAACTGTGCCTTTGAAGAGTTTAGCAAAAATGCATTTGATAAAGCATCTACCAATAATATTGTCAAAGCAGCACAAGTATCACGAGGATTAATGTATCATCATTTTAAGGATAAACAGGAGCTTTTTGATTTTTTAATGGCGTTCTCATTAACAGTTATGCTGGATGCATTCAATAAAAATGTTGACTGGGAAGAAATTGATATATTGAGCAGAATTCGGCAAACAGTACGATTTAAATGGGATATCTTTCAACGGTATCCATATATGCTTGAATTTTGTGTTAAACATGCCAAGAGCGATAACATAGCCGGTGAGAAGAAGATCATGATTGATCAGCTGAAGGATATTCGTAAATCCCTTTACAATGAGAACATTGATATTAGTGTGTTCAAAGAAGGAATAGACATCCATATGGCTATTGATGTCATAAGATGGACCATAGCAAAATATAGTGAAGAATACCAGCAAAAAATAATAGTTGGAAATATGCAGCCCCAATTAGAAGAGATGTTTACGCGATTAGAAGACTATATTGAGTTTTTGAAAGAGGTTTTCTATAAATAGAAAGGTGCATGAAGGTGTAGATAGGATAGGAGAGGATGATTAGGATGATTTATGATTTTACAGCTCATAAGGTCCCAAAGGTGTCAGAAGTAGGAGGAAAAGCCAGCTCTTTGATAGAAATGACCAAGGCAGGCTTTAACGTACCTGAAGGTATTGCATTATCTGTTTCATTTTTTTCACCATGGTTGACTAAGATGAAGTGTTCCTCTATGTGGCTGAGCCTCTTGAAAGAGCCTACAGCAGATAAATGCCATTCCCTGAAGGAAACCGCCGCCAAATTAACCTTTACCAAAAAGCAGCAAAATGCCATAAATAAGGCTATGGCAAATATGAAGGGGCCTCTATATGCTGTTCGTTCATCATCACCAGACGAAGATCTTGAGGACACGAGCTTTGCCGGTATGTATGATACCATATTAGGTATGAAGCCAGAAGCTGTTGAAGCAAGTGTTGCTAAGGTTTTTTCATCCTTGTTTGATTATCGTGTCATAGAATATAAAAATCGAAATAAGATGAATCTTGAACATGCCAATATAGCCATTATCATACAGAGACAGATTCCATCGGATATTAGCGGTATAGGTTTTTCCATAAACCCAGAAAATAACTGTTATGATGAAGCGATGATTAATGCCAGTTTTGGGTTAGGTGAAACCATTGTATCTGGTATGGTTACGCCGGATACCTATATCGTTGAAAAAGTCAAGCATATCATACTGGATAAGAAGATTAGTACGAAAAGCATGGGATTATGGTTAAACGAAAATGGTGGTACGGTAGAAAGGTATAATCGTCTTGACACTAAGCAGGCTCTATCGGACCAGCAGGTTATGGAAGTGACAGGACTTATTGCCAAATGTGAAAACCATTATGGTCTACCGATGGATATTGAATGGGCTTATGAGGGAAATACACTATATCTGCTTCAGGTGAGGCCCATCACCACCTATTTCCCCCTGTTTCCGGAGATGATGACAAAGCCAGGTAAAGAGAAGTACCTCTATATGGATATGATGGGTTTAACACAAGGGTTTACGGATTGTCTATCTATTCTTGGAGCGGATATATGGGCTAAGACTTTTGAACTTGCTAAAGGTGACGTGGTACCCATTGGTGTTGATGGAGGTCTTATTGCCCTTCACGGCAGGCAGTACATTCACTTATCTAATCTGGTTAAGGGGCTTGGTATCAAGGCAGTTAATAAGATGTATGCTTCCTACGATGGACCCACTAGGGCGATTCTTGATTCCATTGATATTCAGAAGGATTATCTACCTAGGAAAAAAACACATAAGATGAAGAAGGTCAAGATAGGACTTATGTTATATTTCTTTCAAATAGGCTCATCTACCTTGAAAGCCCTGTTGGTTAATTATAAAAAATTGAGTCAAGAATATAGGGCTGTTTCAGAAGAAAGCCGTATGCAGATTGAAGCATTTTTGGAAGGTGATAAGCCCTTTGACGCCTTTGTTAATGGAGGACTGAATTATCTTGTTAAAATGCTTCGTTCTTTTAGTATCATTGTGACGGGGATGGTAGCTCTAAATAAAATAAAAAAATTGTTTAAAGGAGAAGATATTGAAGATCTAGTCATTTCACTGGGTATGGATCTGGATGATAATAAGACCAGTGCCATGGGACATTATATGTTTAAATTAGCTTCTTATGAGGAGATTCAGGGTACTAGATCATGTGAAGAATTCTCGAGGCGTATCAAGAACAGAGAATATTCAGAAGCCTTTTTAAAAGATTACCATCGCTATATGCGTCTTTACGGCTTTAGAGGTTTTAAGGAAATTGATATTGCATCCCCTAGAGCCTATGAGAGGCCTGAAGATCTCTTCCAACAGCTTAAAGCCATTAATATTGAAACCAATCAGCTGCTAAATGTTAAGCAGAGACGTGAAGAAGCCTATAATCAATTGCTGACTATAGCTAAAGAAAAAGGCTTTGCAAAGAAGTTTATAAAGTATGCGGATATCTACCAAGGTAGTTTTGGCTTCAGAGAAGAACCAAAGTATAACTTTGTATTTGCAGTAGCCAAACTTCGCCATATTGCTTTGAAGCTAGGTGAAGGTTTTGTGCAGGAAGGACGCTTGCAACTGAAAGAGCAGATCTTCGATCTGCATATAACACAGATAGCAAAAGGTCAATCTGATCCAACCTATCCCTTGATGGCAGTCAGAAAAGAAAATCTAGCACCCTGTAAGCTGGTTGAGCATGTCAAGGAATGGCCTAATATTTTAGATAGCCGAGGAAAAATATACCGTTCTATTAGGAAAGGCAAGAAAGGTGATATCATCGGTTATCCCATAGCACCGGGTATGATAAAAGGAAGAGCTAAAGTATTACATGAACCCTATGAAAAACCTCTTGAGCCAGGAGAAATTCTGGTTACTAAAACGACTGAGCCAGCTTGGACCCCTATCTTTATCAATGCAGCAGGTGTTGTCTTAGAGGTTGGAGGACCCCTTCAGCATGGTGCAATCATTGCACGAGAGTATGGCATTCCCTGTGTCAGTGGTGTGTACAATGCTCAGAAGATTATTCAAGATGGGGATATGCTGGAAGTGGATGGCTCCAGTGGTATTGTTAAAATCATTCAGAAAGCAAAACAGAATACGTAATCTCATGGACTTTTAATGTAACCATAACGATCCCTATGCTATAATAGATAAAAGATAACACATTGGGATAACATCATAAATGAGGCATATAGATATAGCTATACATGATGTAGAACGGAGGGGATAAAATGCCTTTTACACTTGCTCATCCAGCAATCGTGCTTCCATTTGGTTTTAAAAAAAATCCATACATTGACTTTACAGCTCTTTTTTTAGGGGCTATGGCACCTGATTTTGAATACTATTATCGGTTTAGAATTATACGCACTGTTGGTCATACTATAGCAGCACAATTTTATTATAACCTTCCTGTGATCTTGATATTAGCCATGGTGTTTCATTACATCATTAAGCGACCTCTTGTTCGCCATCTGCCAGCACCACTTAATCATTGGTATTATCCATTGACCATCGAACGGTGGCGACTGAACACATGGAAGCGATGGTTGGTTGTTATCTACTCAGGTATAGCCGGCTGTTTTAGTCATCTTCTATGGGACTCTTTTACCCATGGCACAAGTTATTTTGCCCAGAGAATACCTTTGTTACAGCGTAGTTTCCTGGGCATACCTATATACAGCCTGTTACAGTCAGGCAGCTCACTGATAGGTTTAATTGCAATTGTGTTGTTTGTCTATTACATGGGCATCAACAATAGTCAGTTAACACATAAGAATACCTACGTACCAAGCATGCAGAAAGTCATCTACTGGGGAGGGGTTTTACTTATAACTTGCCTTACCTTATTGATCATGCACATGATAAAAAGTCATATACTGTTAGGCAACTTAATCGTTTATACGATTAACGGTGTTTTCATAGGTATATGTATCATGTCCATTGGTATGAGAAAAAAATATAAGATACTTTCCTAATGTAACAACTTGCTTCGCAAGACGCGACGTAGTCGCTTTGTTCTAATAAAATCATATGGAGATTAGTGAGGAGGAATGAATGTGTTGAGTAAAGCTTTAATCACAGATGTATTAACAGCAGCCGTAACAACAGGTGGAGACTTTGCTGAGCTATTTATTGAAGAAAGGGATAATGGTCATATGACCCTCGTTGGAGGAAAGATTGAACAGAGTCTTTCCGGTAAGGATTTTGGTGTTGGTATACGGATTTTCAATGACTTAGCAAGTGTGTATGCTTATACAAATAACGCATCCAGAGAGAATCTAATGAAAGTTGCCAGAGAGGCAGCCTTAGCGATAAACAACAGCCATGTGTGTCAGGTGCTGGACTTAAGAGAGGATAAAGTGATAACATCTCATCCTATTAGGCTGATGCCTGATTCTGTACCAAAGCTTAGAAAAGTACAGTTCATGCGACAAGGTTATGATGCCATGATTAATTATGACCCAATGATTACCCAAGGTAAAGTGACTTATTTGGAAGGCACTCAGCATGTGCTTATTGCCAATACGGAAGGTGTATGCATAGAAGATACCCGTGTGAGATCGAGGATAGTTTTTCAAGCCATTGCCACAAAAGGTACAGAGATGCAGACGGGTGTGCATTCGCCAGGTGCTCATGTGGGTTGTGAGTTATTAGAAGATATGGATATCGACTATATTGCTAAAGACAGCGCCCGTATGGCAAAAACCATGGTAGAAGCTGGTTATGCGCCAAGTGGTAAAATGCCTGTTATTATTGGCAATCATTTTGGTGGGGTATTGTTTCACGAAGCTTGTGGTCATGGTTTAGAAGCAACATCTGTTGCAAAGAAAACATCTGTCTTCACAGATAAGATAGGTGAGCAGGTTGCATCCCCACTGGTGACAGCCATTGATGACGGCACAATCCCTAATGCTTGGGGCTCCATGAATATTGATGATGAAGGAGCCAGCATGCAAAAAAATGTACTCATTGAAAAAGGGATTTTAAAAGGTTATATGATTGATAAATTAAATGCTCGGCGGATGAACATGTCACCTACAGGATCAGGTAGAAGACAGAGCTATCGTTTTGCACCAACATCACGTATGACCAATACCTATATTGCCAAAGGGCATTCCACAACAGAAGCGATTATTGCAGATACAGCCTATGGGTTATATGCCAAACATCTCGGTGGTGGTTCGGTGAATACTGCTACAGGTGATTTTAACTTCGCTGTACGGGAGGGCTATATGATCAAGAATGGTAAAATAATTAAACCTATTCGTGGCGCAACCATCATTGGAAACGGACCTGAAATATTGAAGAAGATTGATAAGGTTGGCAAGGATTTGGATCATGGTCAAGGCATGTGTGGTTCCATCAGTGGCAATATACCAACCAATGTAGGACAGCCGACTATACGGGTTAGTGACATAACGGTTGGTGGAAGGGATGGTAAATAGTATGCATAAAAAAGTGTTTATAGAGAAGTTGTTTCAAGAAGGTAAGTCAGCTGGTTTTGAGGAAATGGAAGTCTATACCCAAGGTACTCAAAATCTGGATATCATGACATTCAAAGGTGACATCACCAAATATGCTATATCTGAAGACGAAGGCCTCTCTTTTAGAGGATTATGCCAAGGTAAGATAGGGTATGCTTATACAGAGAAACTGGATGAAAATGCCGTACACATGCTGGTGGATCAAGCGAGAGACAATGCTATTATTCTGGATCATGATGACCAAGAATATATACACGGGACAGGGGATATATATCAAGATGTTGACCATTATCATGGAAGTTGTGAGACTGTTTCTAATGAAGCAAGAATTGCCTTTGCGAAACAAATGGAAGAGACGGCTTATGGTTATGATAAACGTGTGGATACGGTTAATTACTGTCTATTAAATTCCGCTAAGGACCATCTTCAAATCATTAATAGCAAGGGCTTAAATCTTACGGATAGATCCAATGTGTTCATTGCCTACTTATCGGTTATTGTAAAGGAAAATGAAGATGTCAAAACAGGGGCTTATTTTATGGTGACCAATGATTATAGCAAGCTGGATTACCATAAGATTGCAAAAAAAGCTGTGGATAAGGGAATATCCATGTTAGGAGCTACGTCCATTGAATCGGGACATTACCCCGTTATACTAAAAGCAGAAGCATCAGCAAGCATCTTAAAAGCTTATGCACCCATGTTTTCTGCAGATAATGTTCACAAAGATTTATCCTTATTAAAGGGTAAGTTAAGGGAGCAAATAGCAGATTCCTGTATCACCATCGTGGATGACCCTTTTATGGAAGATGGTATATGGTCAAGTGCTTTTGATGCAGAAGGTGTTGCAACAACTTGCAAAAAACTTGTGGATCAGGGTACATTGACCACTTATTTGCATAATCTAAAAACAGCTCATAAAGACGGTGTGGCATCTACTGGTAATGCTTATCGAGGTTCATATAAAGGTGCTGTTAATATTGCTCCAAGTAATTTATATATTCAAAAAGGCTCCATGGATTATGAAGCTATGATGAAAGAGATGGATTATGGGATTATTATCAGTGATGTGCAGGGGCTTCATGCAGGGATTAATACAATCTCTGGCGATTTTTCTATTTCTGCTTCAGGCTATGAAGTGGCAGGAGGTAAGATTTGTCGTCCCATTAATCAAATCACCATGGCTGGCAATTATCTTGAGCTATTATCAGATATTACCCAGGTGGGGACGGATTTGATATTTGCTTTGCCAGGATCAGGTTATATTGGGTCACCATCATTGCGTATTAAGAGCTTATCCATCTCAGGTAAATAAAACAAAAGAATAAGGGTGAATTGTGTGAAAAATATTATTGTAGTCATAGTCGTAAGCGTTTTATGTTTGACAGCATGCGTGGATAGCTATGAAAGTGAAAACATAAGCAATCATGCTCCGGATCTTCTAAATCAACAAGAAGATCAAGAAGTAAAACCGGATACATCCAACATGGAAGATGACAATATTCTGGGTGAAGAGGGCAATGAAAATCAAGAAGAAATGGATATCATACAACCAGAAGGGATGACGATTCTCGACCGCTTTCATGTACCAAAGGATTTTACCCGTATAACAGTCAAGGAGGATTCCTTTGGTGCTTATCTTAGAAAGCTGCCATTGAAAGAGCATGGTTCAAAGGTATTGTATCATGATGGGCGCACGAAGAATCTTTCAGGTGTCTATGAAGCTGTAGTGGATATGGATATTGGTGAGAGAAACTTACAGCAATGTGCAGATGCAGTCATGCGTCTGCGAGGGGAATACCTCTACGGAATGGGTGCATATAGCAAGATTCATTTTAACTTCACCAACGGTTTTCGGGTAGATTATAGTAAATGGATGGATGGTTATCGTGTACGTATAGAAGGCAATAAAACCAGTTATACCAAAAGTCATGCAGCGTCCAATACCTATGAAGATTTTAGACGGTATATGAATCTGGTTTTTGTTTATGCAGGAACCCTATCCCTTGAACAAGAGTTAGAATCAGTGGATATGACGGAGATGGCAATAGGGGATGTGCTGATACAGGGTGGCAGTCCTGGTCATACTGTTATTGTTGTGGATATGGCAAGTAATGATGAGGGGAAAAAGCTGTATATGTTAGCTCAGAGTTATATGCCAGCACAGGATATTCAAATACTATGCAATCCTAATAATGAGTATAGTCCATGGTATCCTATTGAAGAAAGCGAACAAATTATCACGCCAGAGTGGACATTTTCCAAAGAGGATTTAAAACGGTTTACAGAAGATTAACATATAGATAACAATTAACAAAAAGGTTGTCCAATTTCGGGTAGCCTTTTTTTATAGTAATATTTTGTTGATAAGGATAAATATAAAAAAGAGAAAAAGCAAGGAACTTATTTAAAATAAAAAAACAAAATATGGTGAACTTAGAATAGACTTCTAATTAAATAAAAAGAGAATATATTATATTAAGCGAATTCGTTTATAAGTGACACTATTTTATCTTTTGAACCAAGCTCGTTAAAAGTGAGTAACCTTATAGGTTATGACGTGTTACAACTCATGAGTAAGTACGTCGTACAATGATAATTCTAGGAGGATGATTCAATGAGAAAAAGATCTTGTAGTAAAGTCATCTTAACGCTCGTTTTGGGATTTAGCTTAATATGGTCATCAACGGTATTTGCAGCAGAAAATGAACAAGTAACTGCAAAACAAGTGTTCAGATTTGATGAACAGGAGTTAGAACAAGGATGGGCATTAGCTCGTTCTCAAAAGGTATATGCAGATAAGCCTCTCAGCAATGGTGTCGTAAGAGGCAAAACAGACCCCAACACCTATCCTACACGAAGAGGGGTTATCTTAGTAACAGCAGATAAATACAAGGATCTAATCCCTCTAGGTCATGCAGCGATTGTATGGACATCAACAACAGTGGTAGAATCCTTAACAGGCGGTGTTGTAACAGGTAGAAATGACTGGCAAACAACCAGAGATACATGTTATGGCGTAACAACCCATGGAACAACCTCGGCTCAAGACAGTCAAGCAGCCAGTTGGTGTTATAACCAGATAGGTAAACCTTATAATTTTAATTATCCAGATAAGTGGACCCGAAGTCGATTTTACTGTTCACAACTTGTGTATGCTGCCTATAAAGATTTGTTTAACATTGATTTGGATACAACAGCCTATCTATCAGCAGTACATCCTATGGAGCTGGTTAATACCAGTAAGACCTACACAATCTATACCAAGTAACCAGCAGATAAAAAATCGTATTCAATAGCATGAAGCATCATTGAATGTAGGATTATCGCAATGGTCATGCATATACTTATAGAACATAGCAACTGCCATGGGATAGTCCTGCATCTTCCATGCAGATAATGGATAAAAAAATTAGATGTGTTGTCATACATGAAAAACATGAGAGGATTAGGGAAAAAGGAGAAGATGCACATGACCATTCGAATGCTTACGTTCCTCATAATCTTGCTAGTCATCATGCTGTTAACAGGTTGTTCCCAGGCAAAATCACCTTCTAACGCTTTAAAGAGCAAGCCATTTTTAGGTGTTATTGAAACAACAGGACAACATAACAAGAGCAAGATAACCTTTTACAGTAAAACGTTGGTCCAACAAGATACGTTGGAGTTACCCTTTGGCTCCATGGGGTCTTACTTCGATTTACCAAAAGTTCATGATGGCTATTTATATGTGGTACCAAGAGGCATAGCGAGTATCAAAGATTTAACCATTATACTAGAAGTGGATTTATCAGATGGTAAGCATAAGACATACGATATGAAGCAACCTCAGATTAATAGTTTTTGTGTGGATGAAGACTATGTATATTCTGCCAATACACGGAACCATCAATCCTTGATTAGTCAAGTTAGTAAGGCTGACAAGGTGCTGCGTACCTTAGATATGGGGAAAGTGTTTATAGGTAAGATTGATTGTTATCAAGATAAATTATGCGCTTTTGGGTTTGGCGATGATGCTAAGGGGGAAATGCAGTCATATCTCTATATCATTGACCCCATAAAGCTCATACTGGAAAAGACAGTTGATTTAACGGAGGAAGGACAAGACCAATTAGGTTCCCTCACCGTGGAAGACTATCTATACTTTACTAATGCATTGAAATATGATCAAACAAGAGGTGAGATACCTTCTACAACTCTTAGTCAATTTCATATGAAAGAACATCGTATGACAAGTATACCCCTCCTAAGCACCTATCCTTTCCAAATCCTAGAACATCAAGACAAACTCTACATATCCCATTACAATCTGGTTCAAGGAGAGGGGAGCCAATTATCCATCTATGACCCTATTCTAAACACCACCGAAATCTACGATTTCAGGCATCAGTTGGCACAGATAGCCATTCATGAGGAAACGCTTTATACCATAGATGGTAAGAAAATGTATACGTATAACATTGGCGATAATAGTTTTAAAAAGGTTCATGAGAAAGAAATCTATACAATGAAAGATGAAAAAGAGTATTATTATGTCTCTGGTTTTTTTATGATGCCTTAATGGATATATTCATCAAGTGTAATAGCATTTGACAAGATATTATAGGGGCTGTTCATAAAAGTTAACAATAGTTGCTTTTATGAGACAGCCCCGTTTCTATGGCATGGTTAACGGACTACTTATGATTTTTCTACAGGTTTTCCAAGGAAGCGAACAACAGCAATAATACCCACTAAGCCAACCAGTAAGGCAAGAATAGTACTCCATAAGGATTGTGATAAACCAATAATGAGATAACCAATAACTGTAAAGGCAGCACCGGTTAGTGCATAGGGAATCTGAGTCTTCACATGATCCATATGGTCAGCACCGGATGACATAGAGGACATAATTGTTGTATCGGAGATAGGCGAACAATGGTCACCGAAAATAGAACCGGATAATACAGCACTTAATGTGGAAAGTACAAGTACCGACGAAGCAGGGTCACCATTGATGTAACTTGCAGCGATAGGGACAGCAAGGGGGATAACAATGGCCATGGTTCCCCATGATGTACCTGTTGCAAAAGCGACTAAACAAGAAATAAAGAATACAATGATTGGTAAGAAGATGGATGAAATACTTTCGGTTACATAGGAAACAAGGAAATCAGCTGTGCCAAGTTCTGAAACAATGGAGCCAATGGACCAAGCTAGAACCAAGATGACAGCAGTAATAAAGAGTGATTTACAACCTTCAACCCATGAATCAAAGACTTCTCCCAGATTCATAGACTTATTAAATAAGGCAACCACACCAGCAACGATACTTGCAAAGATAGCTGCCCATATGAGTGAAATAGAAGGGTCAGCAGCTCCAAAACAATCCGACATTTGATACCAAGCAATACCATCAACGGCTACAGCAGTATACCCGTTATACCATAAGGCGGCAAATGCTGAAAAGATGAGTGTAAGAATAGGTATAAGAGCAGTGGAAACTTTTAACTTAACACCATCTTTTACTTGCTCAGCTTGCGTATCCAGGTTAGACATAGGTGATGCTGTGTTTGAAAGCACTTTTCCAGTTAAAAAGGCACGTCTCTCAGCCTTGTACATAGGACCGTAATCCCTGCGCCAAAGTGCAATAGAGAAAACCAAAACAATGGCAAAAATATTATAGAACGTATAAGGTACTGTTTTTAAAAAGAGGGTAAAGAAGTTGGTTTCTACACCTAATTTGGTAAAGGTTTGAGAGAACAGACCAATTTCATAACCTACCCAAGTGGAAATACAAGCTAAGCCCACAATAGGAGCAGCTGTTGAATCCACAATATAGGCTAATTTTTCTCGCGATACTTTCATCTTATCTGTCATAGGACGCATGGTAGGGCCAACAATTAATGTATTGGCGTAGTCATCAAAGAAGATGAACAGACCAGCAAATATGGTGGAAACTTGAGCTGTTCTTGCTGATTTTGCTTTTCTAGCCAGCCAGTTTGCAACGGCTTTTGTACCACCAGCTCTTGCGATAATACCAGCCATACCACCAATAGAAAGTGTAAAAAAGATAATAGCCGCATTCCAGCTATCAGCTAAACTGCCAAGTAAGTAAGTGTCTAAAGTGCGCAAAAATGAGTCAAACAGATTACCGCCTTGAACCATCAAAACCCCTGAAAAAATTCCAAGGAATAAGGATAGAATAACTTGGCGGGAAACAAAAGCAAGTAAGATAGCAAAGATAGGTGGGATAAGTGACCATCCCTGAAAACCGTTTCCTGGATTATCGACATAATGAGGTGCAATCATGGATAATCCAATACCGAGAACCACAACAATGATGAAAAAAATCTTGTTCAGTCTTTTCACGATAAAACCTCCCTCAAAAAAATGATGAGACGAACGAGCAGTCTTGTAATATATATATGGTATGTAGCTGAAATAAATGCGAATAAATGCATGATTTTATACCAAAGATGCCATACTAAAGAATGGATAATCATATGGTTAAAGAAACGCCAATGGACAACATATAGAGGTGACTTATGAGTAAAGCAATCTATCAAAAACGGTATAAAGAATATAGCAATCGTGTGATTACAACCAAGGTTATTTTATCTGTTGCGGCTAATGCTGATAATATCATTGCTGCCGCATTTATTAGTTCAGTGGTGCTAGCATCATTAGCTTTACTTATGCCTTTGGTTATATTTGTCATTGCATTAGCTACTTTATTTTCTTCTGGCTTAGGTTCATATATAGGGTATTTGTTGGGAAAAGGCCATAAGGATAAAGCCAATGATTTTGCAAGCTATACTGTGATCATTATCACCATCATTGGTATCCTTCTTGCCATTGTCACATCTGTTTTTGCAAGCGGTTTTGCTACATTACTTGGTGCGACAGGTGAATATCATCAAGTGGCAACCACCTATTTACGCATACTTGGCATCAGCTTCATGCCTCAAATTATTGCCATTGTCCTAGACAAACTCATGTTAAATGATGGCGCACCCAAGTATACCTTCTATGTAAATATTATCAGCATGATTGTCAATTTAGGTTTAAATGTTCTTTTTGTTATTGTTTTTTCCATGGGTGTGAGTGGATTAGCATTAGCCACATTGATTAGTCATATCTTTCATCTAGGTATTGATATCCATTATTTTTTGCATCGTGCCAAAGTGATAAGTTTTGTGTTGCCTAAGGCTCATTTACGTCCATTTCTTGAAATGATCTATAATGGAAGCAGTGATTTTCTTTCTGTTTTTACAGATGCTATTATGGTCTACGTGGTAAATCAATCCATTTTGAAATTCCTACCTCACAACTATCTGGAAGCATTTGCTGCCGTTACACTATTTACGGTTTATATCACCAAAATTTATGTGGGTTCACAAGTTGGCTTACAGCCCATAACGTCACAGCTATTTGGTGGAGCACGTTATCAAGAATTAAAAGAAATGTTGACGTACTCCTTGAAAAGAAGCCTATTATACGGTGTCATCATGTATGTACTCTTAATACCTGTTGTCTACTTTTTGCTACCCTATCTTATGGATGACCCAACCCTTGTACCTGTTGCATTTCGTATGTATGTGGGTGTTGGTATAGCTTTTATTGGTTCCTGTGTGGGTATACAGGTGATTTTATTCTACACAGCCATCAACCGTCCCTTAGAATCACTTGCTATTGCTGCCCTTCGTACATTAGTTCTCATTCCTGTTAGTAGTTTTATGATGATTTATTTGTTTCGGGTGGATGGCATAGCCATAGGATTTTTATTACCTGAAGTGATCATTACGTCGGTATTTTTCACTTATTTCAGACGGGTTGATATGGCTAAATATCGGCTTATCAACCATTCGTAAGGCATATTAATTTATCATTACAACCGTGTTACAAGTGCAAATAAGTCTTTGATATACGCTATAATAAAGAGGTTAGTCCATCATGATATAAATTGAACAGTTGCACATTTAGAAAGAGGAGGAGCAGGATGTTTCACAAAAAAAGCCTCTTAGTTTTGGTTGTTTTTTTATGTATCGTCATCATTGTTATCTTTAATATAGCAACCATCTCCATGAATAAGAGGAACATAACAGCCAGTCATTCTGTGGTAGATGATGCGAATGGTGACCCTGATAAAGAGCAAATCATAAGACGTGTCATGGATCCCACCATCACTACAGTGACAGAGGACACTCAATGCATCATTGAACTGGATTTAAATCAAGATAAACAAATAGATTACCAGCTATTATTACGAGGTGACCACGGACAAGCACTTAACCCCGTTAGGGTAGGAGAAGAAAAATTAGCTTATACATACATGAGCGTCTATACATATCGTTATGATTTATCAAAAAACTATGGTGAAATTGAACTAACCATGCATCACGTTTATAACAGCGGTTTGATATATTATGTAGCTTACAAACCCTATAGTCAGGAGAGTAACCATATCATTTTTCAGTTAGAAGCTGATGGGTGTGATGAATTACAGGTTTTAAAAGGCGTGTATGAAGAAAAAAAGCTGCACTTAAATCATGAAATCATTTACGAAGATACGGCCTTACCAAATACGGTTAATTACATTGACGGTGAAGGTCATCATATACGATTAGGCCGGGTATTCTTAGAAAAACCTCTTGGCAGGACAGTGGTGTCTGTCCAAAAAATGACACAGGGTATTCAACTGATGTTTGGTGATAAAACCTTGTATCAATATCGGTTACCGGTTAAGGAAGGGTATGCAACGAAAGTAGAGGGTATGGTATCTCTTGAAGATTTAGTTGACGATAAGGACAATAAGCTTAACTTGGATACGTTATCCGTCATGGATTTAGCTAATGAAAAATTTATGTGGGCTGATGGGGTGTATTATGAGAACCCTGACAATTATGAGCCTAGGGCAGACGATGATTTTTATCGTACGCCTAGTGCTTTACACATGCGTGCTTGTTATTGGGTAATGGGTAAAGGCAGTATCTTCAAGACTAATGGGATTAGCCTTATGTATACCTATATGGAACGCTTTAACGGTAAACATTACATACCAACGGAGCCTAAGTCAGAATGGCTTTATGACGATTATGGGATAGAGGATAATTTTTATGATACACGTTTTAATACGGATACCATCAGTTCCTTGCTGCATATGCAAAAAATCTATCCAGATGATCAAGTGAAAGGTGTTATTGATAAATATTTTGCCTTTTTTATGGATTATGTCAAGGATCATGGTTTTTATGTGGATGGTCATCTATTTGTAGCAGATTATATGAATGAAAATGGCGAATATACAGTGAAGCCCCATTGTTCATTGAATCATATGTTGGAAGAAATGACGGTGCTCTATCGCTATCATTTGTTATATGAGAACCAGGAAGCTTTTGATTTGGCAGAGGAATTTTTAACGAGTATTATGGAGACGAAAGATCGCTGGATAAGACCCCATGGCGATTTATATTATTGTGTTACAGAAGATGGAAGGTTTATAAAAGATGACTATCCATTAGTGACTTATAATGATCTTAATCGGGGGAAATATTATCTGGAAAAAGTGTATGGTGAAGTACCAAGGGATTATATGGCGATATTGGAGTCTAAGGAGAAATGGGCTGAGGATAATGGGTATATAAAAGAATAGGTTGTGGTAGTTTATGAAAGGATTTGTTATAAGGACAAGACGTTCGTAGATAGAAGATAGGTGTCTTAAAGGTGTTCATGTTAAAAGCGTCTAAGAAAAGCTAGAGTTCGTTCCAGAAGTATTTCCTAAAGCTTATAACTCCCTACGGTCAGACAAATAAGCTTCTTAACGGAAAGACTTCTTCCACTTACTAAGCTTTACTAAGACGCTTTTAAAAATCACAACTTTAAGACACCTATCTTCTATCTACTAGGCTAGTAGGATGTTTGTGGCAAATCGGGAAAAAGTGAGGGTGGTCAAGGAAGTAAAGGATAAAAAGTAAGACAACAACTACAGGACGATTAAGAGAAAGGAAAAGTAACACCTAGAATACCTTGAAGCTACTAGCCATAAATAAAGATTAAAGCAAAGGTATTTACGAAAATATGGCATATTCTGTTTTAAAGGGGAGAGCTATGATAGTATATACTTAATCCATGTATTGACTTCATGCTGTGAATTTGATATACTCAAATTTAGCTGTAAAAAAACTTTTTGGAGGACATCGTCATGAATGAACGTAAAATGGTAGTGGCTGATCCAACAGCAATTGGATTATTTGGATTAGCAATTGTAACACTGGTGGCTTCATCACAAAAATTAGGCATCACGACAGGTGTATCTTATGTGATTCCTTGGGCTATTTTTTTGGGAGCTTTGGCACAATTCTATGCGTCCATACAAGATGCTAAGAAAAACAATGTTTTTGGGGCAACTGCTTTTGCAGGCTATGGTTTTTTCTGGTTTGGAGTAGCCTTAACATGGCTCATTGGAAAAGGTGTATTAGGGAAGCAATTAGCCTTATCAGCAGATATCAAACAATTAGGTTTTGCTTTTGTAGGGTATTTTATATTTACTGTCTTTATGACCCTTGGAGCAATGGAAGTACATAAAGTTTTATTTCTTATTTTTCTATTTATTGATTTTTTATTTCTAGGTTTATCCCTTAGCACATTAGGTCTTGCTCCACATTTTGGGCACTATCTTGCTGCCTATTCCGAATTGATTGTGGCGCTCTTATCATTTTATGGTTCAGCAGCGGCAGTACTTAACAATCATTTTAATAAAGTATTTTTACCAGTTGGTAAACCATTTGGTATTTTTAAATAAGATAAAAGGAGCTGTCTCAGTAAAGCAAATAATCGTTGCAAACCATGGAACCAATAGCTTTGCTTTTATGAGACTGCCCCTTATTATTTTATATATTATAGCGACCATAAGGTTTAAAAAGTAGATTTTAAATCCTTACTATTTTCTGTCATGCGGGTGATGATAGAATTCAGGGTTTCTATTTCTTCTTGGCTGATATTTTTAAACATCACCTGGGCCAATCTTGCTTCATAATCATGAAATTGCTTTGTCAGTTCTGTACCTTTTTCAGATACAAATAAACCATAATGTCGGTGGTCATCTTCATTCTTAATGCGCTTAATTAAACCAATAGTAAGTAATTTTTTAATGGCTTTTGTCACGCTTGCTTTACTGACATACATGATGTCAGCTAGTTCTTTTTGATTAATGCCATGATGTTTATAAATCATGAGAAAGTACTCCAGTTGACCTTCATTGAGGTCGTATTCCTGTAATAGATGACTGGTAAAATGCTTAATATTTCTTGACATTAACCTGATATTTTTTCCTACGTCAAATGTTCGCATTGAAGTTTACTCCTTAACTTATGATAATCCCCTTTATAGAAGATACAATTTTTAACACAGAGCGTACAGCCATACTGTTGAGCAAATGGTACAGCACATAGCTTATAATCTGTTGCTGTACGAGAACCATCAGGATGGATGATATCTTCATTGTAGATGGCATTTGCTGGACATTTCTTAACACATTGTTTACAGGTTGAACAAAAAGACTGAAGCCATAGATGCTCATTCTCATCTGTTATGGGTAAATTTTCTATACTGGTGTAAACGGCGCCAATTCGAAGACTTGGGCCATATACTGGATGAATCAGTAAACCGTGTTTACCAATAGCACCTAAACCGGCTTTTTCAGCAAGTCTTGGATAATTTACATCCCCTCCAAGGGCAGGACCTGCTTGAGCACTATAACCTCTTTTTCTTAGAAAGTCACAAATCTTATTAGCCACTCTTCCCAGTTCATAATAGGTTCGCATAATTTCTCTCTGGGCATCAGGGGATGGGGCTGTGTCGATCTTATTTTTTTTCATTTCCATAATAAGCACAATGGCATGCTGATGTAAAATAACCCGATCTTTAAATATTAAATTAGGGTCTACGGTGGTAAAACCTATATCATCGATAGGATATTTTCGGATGTATGTTTGCAGTTCTTGTAAGGTGGCATCATCCATGGTTGTTTTATAGTTTTTTGGATTTTTGGTAATGGACGTATAGGATTTTTTCATTTCATACATTAATTTGGCCATGGTCGTCTTGCTTAAGCTTTTACGTGAGGGCATGCCTTTCAGCCCCCCATAGGTCATGACAATTTCTGGAACACTCAGTCCCATTCTTGCATCTTTTCCAGCAGGTATAACCTCTAAATTCTTAATATCATCAGGATTAAGTGTTGGCATTTTTGGTGGCTTCATGGGAAACACTCCTCTTATAAGGTTTAATTAGTTAGCTGGTTAACTATATCATGTATCTATCATAACATGGATTAGTTAACCAGTCAACTATTAAGCGTATCAAGTAGCTCACATGAAGGATGTGGATCAAGGATAAAAAGGGGCTACCAAAATATTTTTTTGATAGTCCCTCTAAGTGGTATGCTGTATATCATGTATTTATTTGATTGAAAATCGCCAGTATATCATCATACGAAGCGGCAAATTCTCTTAATACCATAGCTATTTTTTTTCGTTTCTCACGGTCTTTGAGTGTAGGAAGGGTTACGTTAAAATCACCACCTACTTTTTTCATTTTTTCCATGATCACCAGTTTTTGATTGTCATAGATGTCTTGGATATCTTTTATGAATGTCATATCAGGATTATGTGCTATTGCTCTATTTAGGAATTCATAGCAGCAGCAATTGGTTGCATAGTTGCAGACATATACAGTATGATCCCGCCATTGGTCGAAGGCATCTTCTGTTACACCATCAAATCTACCATGCTCAATATCCATTGCCCAATCACGAAATGCTTGTGCTCCAAAAGTACAATTATTAGTCTTAGGCATTGTGATGAGATTGGGTATACCCATAATGGCTTTTCTGTAAATCTGGGCTAGTTCAATATTTTCTTTTTTAGAACCCACAAATATCCAATCCTCTTTAATATCACCTTCTACCTTTTGTTTCTTAGCTTCCTTATCATCACCGTCAAGGTAAAGTAATGTTTTACCAAATTCTTCATAGCCACATATGATTCTTGCATATCCTGGTTCATTGCTTATGCGTGCTATAATAGGGATGCCTTTATCAATATAAGCCATGGCTGTTTGAAGAAACATTTCTTTATTTGCATTTAACTGTTTTTCTGTAACATACGTTTGCTCATAGCCGCATGTATCAAAGATTTTTTGAATATAAGGTTCGCTAAATAAAACCTTTGATAAACACGTATGCATATCAGCGTATTTAAAACCATAAACCTGTGTTAGATTATCACCTGTAACGCCAGAAAAGAACCAATAATCATAGTCTTTTTCACCAAGACATGCCATGAGATAGGCCATACAACCATTCAGAACATAATTTTGTCCATAGTGCCATGTGACAAGATTATAAATGTTAGGTAGGGTATTATTACTTTGTCGTGCAGCCATGATCAATTCACCTTCTTTTATTATATTTTTTTTCTTTTGTTTAACCTTTGACACCCTTACGGAACGGATAATAACTTTATCATAAGAGCTGGAACCGATGATAACAGGATGGGGTTCAAATTTCTTATTAACTGTCTGCATATAGGGATAATTGGTGCCACAATGTACAATTTCACCGTTTAGGATAACCGTAAAATATTGTTCACCGACGATCCAAGTTAACGTATTGTAGCCGTTCCTGTTGATGTTTATTTTATCGCTATATATTTCTTCAGTGCCAAACACGGGTGTATAGACATAGAGGTCTTTTGTATTCCCTCCCATATCAAATATATGACCATCATTAACCCCTATGGCTGCTTTGCCATGGTATAGTCTTAGACTTGCCGTATCAACTCTAAACGTAATGTCTACTCGAAATGGTATGGGAAGTTTTATATTGGTTGATAATACACGTTTATCAATATAAGCGATGTATTCAGCTTCACCATCTTCGTTGATTGTGTATGAAGGGTTTAAAATAGGTGTGATATCCTCTAAGTTAATGTTGTAACTTTTAAGAATTGGGCTGGATTTTTCTACTTGGTCAACGGTGATGGCGTCTATCATAATCACTTGGTCAAAAAGAGAATCATCCGCTACACGTTTCTTAATGGGTACAAAGATATCCACTTTATCGTTTTTGCCATCTGGTGATAGTACGGTTTCAATAAGTGAAGGATGACGGAATGTTCCATCATGTTGATAATCAACCTGATAGAACTTATTATGATGAAAATGCTCAATGATTTGATCATGACAAGCACTTAGACCGTCATATACAAAAGTGCTGGCTACAGCAAATAAACCGCCTTCAAACAGATAATCCTCATAGGGACTGTCATTATGAAATTCGTTGGATAGGGCAATCATTGTAACTGTTTGGTATTCTTCAGGGTTAGACATACTCTGAAAATCAAACATGGCATGGTTCCCGACCTTGCCTAATGGAAGTTCATGCTCATTGATCCATGTCCAGAAACTGTCTGGATTAGATTCTGTAAGATGTGTATCTTTTAAGTAAGAGGATAAAACCCGCATCTTAGGCAGTTCGACAATACGTATGTCGATATTTTTTTGTAATTCTTTCGATAGAAGATCAATTTCTTTGTAAGTGATGGGTTGATGTATGTTTTCTTCTAGCCTATCAAGCTGTTTTTCCATCTTCTCATATAATAAGGGCAGTGCTGATATTTTATCAATGCCGTTTTCATGCATGGTTTCCAAAAACCGGTTCACAATTTTACGAAGCTTATAAAGAGCATTTACATCGTTATCAATTTCATCCAGTTTGTGCATAAAAACTTTCACAACTGTACGCATATCGTCACTTTCATAAATGTGAATAATATGTTTTATGGGTATTTGCATTTTACGAAGTATGAGAATCTGTTTTAGCCGTTCGACTGTCTGTTTATCAAAATACCGGTATCTTTCATGGTCTGGTCTTATGCTTTTTATTAGTCCCACTTGTTCATAATAACGCAAGCTACGGGATGAGATATTGAGCTTTTTTGATAATTCTGTGATTTTAATTAAATCCATAACCTTTTCCTTTCTTCATCTCATAAGAAATTTCTCCGAACATAGCATATGCAATAGAAGCGTTTTCATAGGCGCTTAAGAAACTTTCTTAACGAAACAACGAGCTTCGTAAAACACCATACAGCCTCTTTTGTTCTATGTGTCTATCATATCACTTGACCCTGCGGCAAAGTCAATAGAGAAATCCATCTTTTTTATTCGGAATTCCTAAGGGATATAGCTCTTTTATGGGTTACAATGCTTGTATGGTTATGGTACAATAAATAATATATCTTTATCAGTAGCACATAAGAAAAGATTGAATAATGATAGACAAGCGAGGTGCAGCTATGGGAGCAATTAATTTATCAGAAGAAATGAAGGGGATCATTGAGCATATTAAGCATGGTGATTTGACATGTATGGTTGAATATAAAGGGGAGGTTGTTTTTCGTTCTAAGGATAAGGGTGTTAAACCCCTTATGGATTATATAGCCTTAAATAAGGATTATTCGCCCATTACCGTTAAGGATAAGATTATGGGGAAAGGGGCTATGGTATTAGCCATTAAAGGTATGGCTCATGAAGTCATAACACCTATTATTAGCGAAAAAGCATTACATTTAGCCCATCAGTATGGTATACATGTGTTTTATGAAAAAGTAGTCCCTTATATTGTTAATCGAACAGGTACAGGGTCTTGCCCTATTGAGGCATCTGTGGATGGTATAGATACCATTGAGGAAGCATATCAAGCGATTGTTAAGACACTTGAACAATTAAGAAAGGGTATGAAAAGCTAACCGTAATAGTTGATGCTCCATTACACATGCTCTACTCAATGGGCAATGCTAGTTGACGGCGTTTGGTAGGGTAATGATTAAGAAGAAATAAGGTGATGAATGGTGAGTGTAACCATCAAAGATATTGCGAAGGTAGCAGGTGTTGCCCACTCAACAGTATCTAGGGCTTTAAATGACAGCAAATCCATTAGTGACGAAACAAAGGTCAGAATACGGGACATAGCCATGGAACTAGGGTACAGCCCTAATGTCAGTGCTAGGAGTTTGGTTCTGGACCGGTCTTATAATATTGGATTGTTCTTTACAACCATGGATAAAGGTACAGCAGTGTCCTTTTTTTATGATGTGGTAAGAAGTGTTAACAAAGTGATTCGAGATGAGTATAATCTGATGGTTAGAGGTATTGATGATTACCGTCATTTTCATTTAATTAGTAAGAAGAATTTTGATGGTATTGTGATCATGAGTCAGAGTAAGTCAGATGATGCATTTATAACAACAGTGCACGAGCGGCAGATTCCAATGGTTGTCCTTAATAGAGAAGTGGAGATGCCTGTATGTAATATACTCATTAATGATAGAACAGGTGTGTTTCATGCCACCGAGTACCTTATTCAAAATGGACATCGTAAGATCGGCATCATTGAAGGGAAAGAAGATTTTCGTTCAACCCAGTTAAGAAAACAAGGCTATGTGGATGCCCATCATCACTATGATTTGCCATTATATGATGGCTTTGCAGTTAGAGGTGACTATAGTACAGAGAGTGGTTATGAAGCAATGATGGGGCTTCTTGAACGTGACGTCTTACCTACAGCTGTTTTTTGCAGTAACGATGAAATGGCCATGGGAGCCATCAATGCCGTTAGTAGAAAAGGACTGCGTATTCCAGAAGATATATCCATTATGGGTTATGATGATAGCATGTTCGCAGGGTATTTAACACCAAGGTTAACAACGGTGAAACGTCCTGTTGATGAGATGGGTAAGAAAGGTGCTGCCAAGTTGTTAGATTTGATTAATGACAACCGTGCTAGTGGAGAACGGTATTATATGAACGTACAGATTGTAGAACGTGATTCCATTAGAAAGTTGTAAAGGGTTATAGCACTAAAAAAATGATATAAGGTTCTTTACTAAGCCTACATGTTGAGATAGGTCAGCAGAAAGAAACTTATATCATAGGATGGTTCATACGATGTAAACGTTATATGTAATTAAGATTTGCCAATGCGGTCATAATCCGATTGGGCTACAAAGAAACAACTAATATGATTTAAGGGTATTTTGACAGGTTCAAAATCCATGCCTGTAAACATGATACCAACGATATTTTCTTTTTGGCATTCTGTTAAACGAAATAAATGGGTGAAGCCTGGTTTGGCTTGAATCATAATCAACTTATCCTCATAGTCCATAAGGTGATCCTTATCATCAATGCGTTGAAAAGGCATGTTTTGTTGAAACATGTTCTGCTGGTATAAGTTTTGATACATCATGTCTTGTTGTTGAAACATCATAACCTCCATAGAATTGTACTCATAGTTAATATATGTCAGAAGTATTGAAAAGGGGATATATAGGATAGTCCTAATTGAATTATTTTGTAAAGAATATTCAAAAGAGGCATGGTGACTATTATGAAAGGAGTTGTCTATCAATCAAGTAGATGTTGCATGTTGTCTACTTGATTGATAGACAACTCCTATGTTTTATTAAGAGGTGTTAATCAAGGTCTATTTTTTTACATGATTCCCCTATGATAATGGATACATCAATTATTTCATGGATAGGTGTGGAGGATTTAGTGGTTATGGATTTGAATAAAGTCTTTGCTATTTTTTTTATGTCTTGTTCAATGGTTGTTATTTTAGGATAAAAATAGGTTGAAGCAATGCCATCAAAGCCTACAACAGATAAATCATCAGGTACTGAAATGTTTAATTTGTAAGCTTCCATAATGAGCCCTTTGGCAATTTGATCATTAGCGCATACAATTGCTGTAGGCTTTTCATTAAGTGACCAAAAGTAATTAAGAGCTTTAACACCGGTTTCGTAATTGAAATGCCCAGTAAAAATATATGACTCATGGATAGTCATATGATGGGATTTCAGTGAATCAATATAACTGTTCTTACGCTCTGTTGCTGTCTGAAATGCATCCATAGCACCAGCAAAAGCAATTTTTCTATGATTAAGGTTATAGAGGTAATCGATTAATAGCTTAATCCCTTTCACATTATTGGAGCGTACGGTTGAAAACCTGGTATCAGCTGACCGATCTAAACAGGCAATGGTTAGTTGACTATCTGATGAGTATAAGTCATAATTAACACCTTCTGTAAGTATGATGCCTGATGTACGTATGCTTTTACAGTAATTCAAATACTCCCTTTCTTTATCAATGTTATTTTCCGTGTCACAAATTAATAGGGTATATTTATTTTTAAAAGCGATATTATTAAGCTTTTTTACCAATGATGTGAAAAATGGATTTTCCATATCATAGACAAAGATGGCAATAGAATTTGATGTCTTGGAGAATAAGTTTTTTGCCATTTGGTTGGGGACATAATTATATTCTTCTATGACTGCCATCACTTTTTTTCTTATATTTTCTGATGTTGAATCAGGTGAATTAATAACGCGTGAGACAGTTGCAGTTGAAACACCTGCAATTCTGGCTATGTCTCGAATACCAAAATACTTTTTGTTATCTGTACTCAATGTAATCATCCTTATTTGCTTTAGTATGTAACAAGTTTACTATAAAAATCATTTTATTGCAAGGGTTTTCATTGGATTGAATAAACTTAATAAAAATCACGAAGAAATAAAAATTTAGTAATAAATAATTCGTGTAAATGCATAAAAATAATGCTTTAAAACAATAAAACAAGTAAAAATACACAACAAGAAGTTGACAAGGATTGAGAAAAGGCATATAATATGAATTGTAACAAGTTACATTTACATATTTTTGACTAAGGTGGTGGTTGTATGAATGAAAGAATAACCAGATTAAGAAAAAAACTATTTGAAACCCAACCAAAGATTTGTTCTGAGCGATGCATGATTTTTACAAACGCCATGAAAGAATCTGAGGGTTTACCTATTGCTATTCGACGGGCTGAAGCTTTCTATCAGGTATTGGATAAAATGACAATTGTTGTATCCGATGATGAAATTATCGTTGGAAATCAAGCTAAATGGCCCAAATCATCGCCCATTTATCCTGAATATTCTTATGAATGGTTAGTAGAAGAGTTTCATGGTAACCCGTACCATTTTCATGAAAGACCTGGCGATAAATTTTATTCTGATGAATACACAAAACAAGATATTCTTTCTTGTGTCGATTACTGGAAAGGTAAATCCTTATATGAAAATTTTAGAAAAACCCTTCCACAAGACATTAATGAGGCTTGGGATGCAGGTGTAATCGATGATACATGGGTTTCAGCAGCCGGTTTAGGCAACATTATCGTGGATTATGATTTAGTGCTAAAAAAAGGTTTGAAAGATGTCATCCGTAGAATTAAGCAGAGTATATCTCAATTGGACCTAAGAGAACCAGGGAATGTGAAGAAAAAATGGTTTTTAGAAGCAGCATTAAAAGGGAATCAGGCTGTGATTAATTTTTCAAATCGTATTGGTGCTCAATGCGAAAAACAAGCAGGGGAAACAGAGGACCAAGTAAGAAGAGATGAATTATTAAAACTAGCGGATATATGTAGACGTGTACCACTACATCCTGCAACTACATTTCATGAAGCTGTTCAAAGTATTTATATCATTTTATTGGCAGTGCATTTAGAGTCAAATGGTCATGCTATTTCATTAGGTCGATTCGATCAATATGTCTATCCATTTTATAAGCAGGATATACAAAACGGTGTATTGACAAGAGAAGAAGGATTAGAAATCATAGAAGCCTTTTTTATTAAATGCAATGAACTCAATAAGCTGCGCTCTTGGCCAGATTCCGTATTCTTCTTAGGCTATCAGATGTTTATTAACTTAGCCATTGGTGGTCAAACAGTTGAAGGTGAAGATGCGGTTAATGATGTGTCCTATCTATGTATAGAAGCATGTCAAGATGTGACACTCTTTACACCATCCATTTCGGTAAAATGGTTTGAAAAAACCGACGATGCCTTTATGCTGAAGGCTCTAGAAGCCGTTATGGTGCATCAAGGAGGACAGCCAGCCTTCTATAATGATAAAGCTTTTATACGGACCTTAGAAAACATGGGCATTGCAAAAGAAGATCTGGTGGACTGGTCACCTGATGGTTGTATTGAAGCATCCATACCGGGAAAATGGGATTTTGCTGCAAAGGGTCCTTGGTTAAATGTTGAGAAAGTACTTGAAATCACACTGAATAATGGTGTTGACCCACAAACAGGTATCTTGTTTAAGAAAACATCGAAAGATATTGCCACATGTAAAAGTACGGAAGATCTATTTGACGCTTACAAAGAAATGTTAACCTATTTTATGGATCTTCAAGTTATTACTGAACATATTAATGATGAAATACATGTACTTCATGATATTAATGCGTTTCGAGCTTCGTTAGTTGAAGATTGTATTGGCAGAGGATTAGACCTGATTGAAGGGGGTTCATTATACTCAGCTGATGGAGGACCTACAGCAGGAACAATCAGTGCAGGGGATGCCCTTGCTGCCATAGAGAGCATTATTTTTGATAAAGAGTTAGTGACAATGGAACAGTTGTTGCATGCTTTGAAAACGAACTTTGAAGATATGCATACCGTACCAACGGGAGAAGAGATCAGAGCCATGTTGATCAATAAGGCACCTAAATTTGGCAACGATGATAATGGGGCAGACCATTGGGTTGTGAAACTTGAGGAGTTTATTGGTTCCTCATATAGGTATAATTATAAAAGCTCAAAGTATGGAAAAGGACCGATACCTTGTTCTTATTCGTATAGTCAAAGTCCTGTTACAGGTAACATAGCTTTTGGAAAATGCATTGGTGCAACACCCGATGGAAGGAAGAGTGGTGACCCTGTAAATAACGGTATTTCACCTGCTAATGGTTCAGAAAAAAATGGTGCAACAGCGGCATGTAACTCCGTCGCCAAGTTACCCAGTATATGGTTTCAAAAAGGTGCTATATTTAACATGCGTCTTACATCATCAGCCCTTGCAACTCAAGAGAACAGAAAACGTATTATTGATATGGTCAAAGTACTGTTTCATAACTATGGACAGCAAATACAATTTAATGTTGTCAACGGTGACATCTATAAAGAAGCAATGAAACACCCAGAAAAGTATAATGATTTAATGGTGAGAGTATCCGGATACAGTGCTCTTTTTACCACTTTGGTACCAGAAGTACAGTTAGATGTGATTAACCGTACGGAATTAGAAGTCTAATCATTGCAATAATTGGATTATTGGAGCTGAAGCTATGGAGACAGCACGGGTTTTTAATATTGAAAGGTTCGCTACAGAAGATGGAAAAGGCATTCGGACAGTGGTTTTTTTAAAAGGTTGCGCATTACGGTGTAAATGGTGTGCCAATCCCGAATCACAGGCATTTAAAAAAGAGGTATTGTTTAATCAAAATTTATGTACAGGTTGTGGGAAGTGTTTAGCATGTGAGCAGAAGGCAGTAACATACATGGAAGGTTATGGTTATATAACGGATGCAGATAAGTGTAACCACTGTAAAAAATGTGTTGATCATTGTCTTCATAATGCAAGAAGTATGGTTGGTAAAGATATGCGTGTGGAAGAAGTCGTAGAAGAAGTTTTGAAAGACCAAGCCTATTATAACATGTCAGGGGGCGGCGTTACATTCAGTGGCGGTGAACCATTTTACTATAGCAAGTTTATTAAAGCATGTAGCCTAAGGTTGAAGGAATATGGGATTACTACATTAGTAGAAACTTGTGGTTATGTGGAGAGATACAAGCTAAAAGAAGCTTGTCCGTATATCGACTATATTTTCTATGATATTAAGCATATCAATGGTGAAAAACATAAAGCATTAACTGGGAAAGATAACCAACTAATTATTCATAATTTGATATGGCTATCCAATCATTATAAAGGAACATTATCCGTGAGATACCCTTATATACCTGGCTGTAATGATGAGGAGGAGGCTATAAGGAAGTTTTTGGATTTTATACAGCTCTTAAGTCATATTGAAGAAGTTATTTTCTTGCCTTATCACAGATTAGGGTTGCCAAAGTATCTTGGATTGGGACGACAATATGAAATGGATGATATGAAATCTTTGAAACCAAGTGATCTGAAAGGTTTAACACCTATCTTTAAGGATTATAACATGACCATAAAAATTCAGTGACAAAACAAGGAGGCTTATATGAAAACAGTTAAAAATATCCTATCACTTGATTGTGGTAATTCTTCATATAGAGTTGTACTTGGTCGATATGACGGTGAGAAGATAACAACAGAACTTATTGCTCAAGAACCAAATAATATGATTGAAATAAAAGAATACTATTACTGGGATATGCATAAAATATTCAATTTTTTTATGACAAGTCTCAAAAAAACATTAAAAATAGTAGAGCGGGTTGATTCCATTGGCGTTTGTACATGGGGTGTTGATTTTGCATTATATGATAAGGATGCTAACATGCTTAGCAATCCACTGAGTTATCGTAACACCATGGGTAAAAAATCTTTAGATAAATTATCAAAAGGAGAAAAAGATGATTTATTTTATGAGACAGGCATCTTGTGTGACAAAATTAATTCCCTTTATATGCTGAATGGTATAAAAGAAAACATGCCCCATATTTTTGAAAAGGCAGACAAGTTATTAATGATACCGGATATCCTCAACTACATGCTAACAGGTGTGATGCTCAATGAACCCAGTGAACTAAGCACAACACAAATGTTAAGTACACAATCTAAAAAAATAAGTCAGAAAGTATGTGATAAGTTTCATATACCTGCAAAGCTATTCAATAGAATAGGTGTTCACGGTGAAGTCATTGGTAACTTACTTCCGAGCCTGAAAAAAGAATTAGCAATTGATTACGATATACCCGTTATCTGTGTGCCCTCTCATGATACAGCTGCCGCAGTTGCCGCTATACCTGCCTTAGAAGATAACTTTGCTTTTATCAGCTCAGGCACTTGGTCATTAATCGGTGCAGAATTAGATGAGCCTGTGATGACAAAAGAAGTTTTAGAAAGTCAATTAACCAATGAACTGGGTGCTTTTAATAAGATCACCATGTTAAAAAATAGTGCAGGTATGTTCTTAATTCAGAACATAAAAAAAGAGTATGATGACATAACAAATACACACAATTCTTGGGAGAATATTAATCAAATAGCCAATAGCTATGACGGTGACATCCCACTTATTAATATCAATAACCAACGTTTTTTCAATCCACCTCATATGGGGAAAGAAATATACAATTATTTAGTTGAAACCAATCAAACTGTAGAATCATTTAGTTGGGGGATTGTGATCAAGGCTGTATTGGAATCCATGGCTTGCTGTTATGCACAAACCATTAGAAATCTAGAACATGTTATTGATAAGCAGTTTAAAAACGTTTACATGGTAGGTGGGGGCTCCCAAAATGATGTGGTCAATGGGTTAACGGCAAAACGGTCAGGTAAAAAAATCATTGCCTGCAGTAAAGAAAGTACGTCTCTGGGTAATATTATTGTTCAAATAAAACATTTTGAAGAAAATCTATCGTTGAAAAACATGAGAGATATCGTTAAGAAATCCATTACGTTGGAAACCTATCAAGACGACGATATGGAAGACGATTCTATGGTGGATAGGTATTCTAATTTAGTATAAAAAGGAGGTGTATGTATGCATGAATATATACTTGAAATGAAAGGTATCTCAAAAAGTTTTTATGGTGTGCGGGTTTTAAAGGATGTGCAGTTAAATGTAAAACCTGGTGAAGTACATGTTTTATTGGGAGAAAATGGTGCTGGCAAATCCACTTTAATTAAAATATTGTCAGCAGCTTACAAAAAGGAATGCGGTATGATTAAGTTTAATGGTGAATGTGTTGAATTTCGATCGCCAAAAGAAGCCATTGATAATGGTATCAGTGTGATTTATCAAGAATTCAACTTAAACCCTTGTGTACCTATTTATGAAAACATATATTTGGGAAAAGAATATACAAAGAAAGGATTTATTGATACAAAAGCAGCCATAAAAGAATCCAAAAAGTACATGGACTTAATTGGACTGGATGTGAGCCCAACCACATTGGTATCGGAACTAAGTGTAGCCCAAAAACAAATGGTTGAAATTGCAAAAGCCATATCCAGTGATGTTAAAGTTCTCGTTCTAGATGAACCTACTGCTGCAATCACGGATAAAGAAACAACTAAACTCTTTGAAATTATTCATGCATTAAAATCAGAAGGCGTAGGTATTATTTACATTTCACACAGAATGAGTGAGTTGTTTGAAATAGGGGATCGATGCACGGTTATGCGAGATGGTGAATATGTGTCAACAGTTTATCTACATGAAACAGATTGTGATGCATTAACGAAACTGATGGTTGGAAGAAAAGTTAGCTTTGAAAAGATTGAGAATCATGCCATTAAACACGATGAGGTTGTTTTGGAAGTGAAAAACTTATGCTACAAAGATGTGATTAAAAATGTGAATTTGAGCCTTAAGAAAGGTGAGATTTTAGGGATAGCTGGTCTTGTTGGAGCAGGGCGGACTGAATTAGCAAAGTGCATTATCGGTGCTTATAAAACAAAAATAGGAAGTATTATACTCAAGGGAGAAGCATTAAAAGGAAACAGTATCAAAGAATCCATTGATAAGGGGATGGTGTATCTCAGTGAAGATAGAAAAGATGAGGGCTTAATCCTGATGCATACTGTTCTGGATAATATGGCGTTACCGAATTTAAAAAGGTTTGGTGGATTTTTATTAAGTAAAGACAAAATGAAACAAGTTACACACGCATTTATTGATAAATTGAAAATCAAGACATACAGTCCTTTCATTAAAGTAGAGAATCTGTCAGGTGGTAATCAGCAAAAAGTAGTCATAGCCAAATGGTTATATTCTGATTCTGATATTTATATATTTGATGAGCCCACAAGAGGAATTGATGTTGGGGCACGTGATGAAATCTATGAAATCATGCGAACACTTATAGAAAAAGGTGCTTCAATTGTAATGATTTCATCCGATTTAGTAGAAATTTTAAAAATGTGTGATTCTGTGGCAGTTATGCGCGAAGGAGAAATCACAGCTGTATTACCAAACGATAATAACTTGACACAAGAGGACATTTTAGCTTGTGCTCTATATGGGGGGAATAATCATGAATGCTAATGCAATACAAAAAGATAATAAGAAGAAAATTGATTTCCAATCTCTAACCTTATATATTGGTGCCATTGCTATTTTGATTATATTTACAGTTGTCAGTAAGCTGGCGGGAAAAAACTTTTTGACATTCGGCAACATTCAAAATGTCATTACTCAATCATCTGTTATCGCCGTCATTGCAATTGGACAATCTGTTGTCATTCTAACAGGTGGTATTGATTTATCGGTTGGTTCTATTGTAGGTTTTGTTGGTATTCTGGGAGGGTTGCTGATGAAAGCAGGTATGCCCATTGGATTGGTATGTGTCGTACTTATTATTATGGGTATATTGATTGGCATGTCCAACGGTGCTTTGATTAGTTATGGAAAGATTCCTGCATTTATTGTTACATTAGGTTCCCTTCAAATCATTAGAGGAGTCACCATGGTTGTGAATTCAGGCAAACCTATATCTGGTTTTCCTGAGGGGCTAAGAGCCATTATGAATACGAAAATTATGGGGATGCCCATATCCATTTTGTACGTTTTCATTCTCTACGCCATCATCATGACCATTATGAAGCGTACTCGATTAGGTAGATGGATTTATGCCATTGGTGGCAATGCTAAGGCAGCTAAGTTAGCAGGCGTTAAGACAAGAAAAATTGAATTATATGCCTATGCCATGTCCGGTTTATTTGCAGCTGTTGGTGGTATTCTGCTGTTATCTCGACTTTCTTATGCAGACCCAAATGCCGGTTCAGGATATGAACTGGATGCCATTGCAGCAGTTGTCATCGGTGGCATTGCTATGTCGGGTGGTAAAGGTAACATAGGCAATACACTTGTTGGGGCGTTAATACTAGGTATGTTGAAATGTGGGCTTCAAATCTTAAATGTTCCTGTATATTTTCAAACCATCATTATTGGCTTAGCGATTATTACAGCAGTCTTCTTTGATAAGGCAAAGGAGAGGAAAGCTGAATAATGATAAATGCTCTAAATAAATTTAAGGAGGATGTGTTATGAGAAAAAAATTATCAATCGTCATTGTATGCATGCTTTTATTATCATGGGTATTGGCAGGGTGTGACTCTACTTCTACTAAGGAATCAAAGCCATCAACGCAAGACGGGGATAAAGAGAAAGAGGCAATCACCATAGGATTTGTTCCTATGACATTAAACAATGAGTATTTCATTACCATGGTGAATGGTGCTAAACAAAAAGCAGAAGAATTAGGTATTCAATTAGATGTACAAGCAGCGGACCAACATGCTAGCGCTGCGGCACAATTAACCATTGTAGAAAATATGATTACATCAGGTGTTGACGGCATATGTATTGTACCCAGTTCATCAGAAGGATTGTCCACTGCTTTAAAGAAATGTAAAGAAGCAGGGATTCCTGTGATTAATTTAGATACAAAGATAAGTCAAAGTATTTTGGATGAAGCTGGACTTGAAGTGGCTTTTTATGGAACGGATAACTACGCAGGTGCAAAATCTGCAGGCGAGTTTGTGGTAGCTAACATAGCAAAAGGGGTAGAAACAGCTATACTAACAGGTATCGAGGGGCAGCAAAATGCAGCAGACAGACGTAATGGTTTCTTTGATGCAGCAGGTTCACATGTCAAAGTTGTTGCAGAACAATCAGCAAATTGGGAAGTAGATCAAGGGTATACAGCCACGCAAAACATTCTAAGTGCTAACCCTAATATTGGCTTAATCTTTGCTTCTAATGATGGTATGGCTATTGGTGCTTTACGTGCAGTAGAAGAAGCAGGTAAGCAGGACGCTATTAACATTATAGGGTTTGATGCCATTAGTGAAGCCTTAAATATGGTGGAAGCAGGAGATATGTACGGAACAGTCGCTCAATATCCAGCTGAAATGGGTATTTTAGGTGTTGATAATATGGTGAAAATGATTAAAGGTCAAGAGTCAGAATCCTATATTGACACAGGAGCAAAATTAATTACATCAGAAAATGTCGAAGAACACAAGAAGTATTGTGAGCAATTTGCAGATTAAACAGTTAATCATAAGAGTAAAGGATGAAAAAAATGGATTTTAAAAAACTCATAATAGAATCAGGTAAACAATTAATTGACTCAGGGTTTACCATTGAAACCTGGGGAAACATCAGTGTGAAAGATGATGAAACAGGTCTAATTTATTTAACACCTAGTGGTATGGACTATTGCAATTGCGTCTCAGAAGATGTGGTTGTGTGTAATCTTGATGGCACCATTGTTGAAGGAAATAGAAAACCAACAATTGAGACAGAATTACATCTTAGTGTTTACAGGAGTAGACCAGAAGTTAAGGCGGTGGTACATACACACCCTGTATATTCTACGGTATTTTCTTGCATGGGAGAAGATATCCCTTTATTAATTGATGAAGCAGCTCAAGCTTTAGGCGCAACAGTAAAAACGGCCAATTATGCTCTGCCAGGTACCAAAGAACTTGCGGAAGCATGTGTACATGCGTTAGGAAAAGACGCGAATGCTTGTTTACTTCAATCGCATGGTGCAGTATGTGTTGGTGAAACCATGGATGCTGCATTTAAGGTTGCCAATGTTTTAGAAGTAACAGCTGAAATCTATTATTTAATTCGATCCATAGGCAAACCTTATATTCCTTTGTCTGATAAAAATATTGAAGCTATGAAACTTTTTGTAAAGCATAAATACGGCCAGGATAAATAGGACCAAACTACGTTAAATCTTTGTAAAAAGCTGGTAAACATTCCATAAAACATCTGTATAGCATATTGATTTAATTGGTTTGTACGTTGTATAATATAAGCATGTAGTCCGTCATAATATTTGCTACCACTTAAGAGTGGAGGTTTTTTGATGAAGAAAGAAAAAGGATTAATGCCCATGGTTTTATCACTGGGTGTCGCTACAGCATTGTTTATACATTATATGAGCCATGATAATCAGGTCGTACAGAGTGCCGATGAATCTATGGAATATCAACAGCAGACACGGTTTTCCGTTGAAAAGCTTCCAGATAAATCGAATAGAAAAGCATCCGATTTAGAAGAAGATATCCCCTTTATTCATGGTAAGATTGGAAAGTTAGAAAAATTAGATCATAGAAATCTTAATCTTATGGTTCGTAATCAAAGAGAAGCACTTCAGATTAGGGTAACACCCAATACCTACATTGGTAACATGACAAAAACCCCTAAAAAAACGTTGGAGTTTTTGGAAGTAGGTATGGTAGGTCATATTCATTATTTTTCAGAAGGCGGCATTCATACAGCAACAACGATAAACATCAATCATTAGATAAAAAAAGGACTGAGGTAAGTGAAGTTTGGTAGTGACTTTAACTTACATGACAGTCCTTTTATGTTAGTTGAATTCTATAGCATACAACCATACTGTTTATCGTATGGATTCAATACTTCTAATGGAATTGTTTAAGGCTTGAATGCTACTGGAATGACATCTTACAACAGGAATATTTTTACGTTTGGCCTCTTTGTTGGCTATGTTAACCATCTTATGTGACACAGTACTTGTAAAAATCAAGAGAGCATCAGGGTTACCAATACTTTTGCTTAGTCCTGCTGTCATTTGTGTAAATACTTTTAATTTATGACCAGCCTTTTTACAGACTGTTTTATACTCACGGTGCATGCGATCATGTCCACCAATTAATACGATACTCATAGCAAAACCTCCTAAGTTGATGCATGTTATTTGAAACTATTATATATTAAATGATAATGATTGTCAATATCAAATCACTATTAAGCATTGACGAATAATCCATAATAATTTATGATGTATGTGTAACACTATGCTATAGTAAAATATTTAACATAAATTAAATAAAGTTTAGGATGTTATCCTAGCATTTTTTACGTACACGGTAGCTAGCCTTTTTTAAGGTTAAAATAAATCTAAGGAGTGAATGAAATGCCCGTTGTTAATTATCAAGAATATTGTAAAATGCTAGATAGAGCACTTGAAAATAAGTTTGCTTATCCAGCAGTGAATGTAGCGTCAATTGAATCAGCTAATGGTGTTTTGGAAGGATTTGCAAAAGCAAAGTCAGACGGTATTATTCAAGTGTCTATCGGAGGAGGAAAACATGTTTCTGGTAGTCTTGGCGATAGTGCTCTAGGTGCTATTTCTTTAGCCAATCATATCCATACAATGGCTGCAAAATATGATATAAACGTAGCTTTGCATACAGACCACTGTACAGCTGGAAACCTCAATACATTCATGAAACCCCTTATTGAAGAGACAAGAAGAAGAAGAGAACAAGGCTTACCTAATCTCTTTAACAGTCATATGTTTGATGGTTCCGATATTCCTCTTGAGGAAAACATTGCTATATCGAAAGAGTTAATGGCACTATGTGCAGAGAATGAAATCATTCTTGAGGTAGAAGCAGGTGTTGTTGGTGGTGAAGAAGATGGTGTAAGTAATGAGCATGTATCAAAAGAAAAGCTCTATACAACACCAGAAGATATGCTGATGTTTGAAGAGGCACTAAAAGACATAGATGGGAAATATATGTTAGCGGCTACATTTGGTAACGTTCATGGTGTGTATAAACCAGGGAATGTTAAGCTTACACCCTCTATTTTAAAAGAAGGACAAGATGCTTTAAAAGCTAAGTACGGCGACGATGAAAACTATTATCTCGTATTCCATGGTGGTTCTGGTTCCACAAAAGATGAAATTGAAGAAACACTCGAGTACGGTACAGTTAAGATGAACATTGATACAGATACCCAATATGCATTCACAAGACCTATTGTCGATCATATGTTTAATCATTATGATGAAGTACTGAAGGTTGAGGGCGAGGTTGGTAATAAAAAGGCTTATGATCCACGTGCTTACTTAAAAAAAGCACAAGGAGCTATGGCTCAAAGGGTCATTGAAGCATGTGATGTATTACGTTCAAGTGGACAAAGCATGAGTCAAAAATAAATAAATTTCCATTAAATAAAAAAGCGAGGTTGCTGTGTATGCAAGCCTCGCTTTTTTGTGAATTATTTTAATATGTGAGACTATTTCGTATAAAGTGTTACAAAATGTTGAAACATGTAACTGGAAAAAACTTGTAATTTATATTGTTAGATTATACAATATTATTATGCAATTTATAATTGTACAAAATTAAAAAGGACCAGAGAGGAGAAAAGTTTTATATGAAGAGTAGAAAGAGAGTATCTATCATTACAGCATTAACACTCGTATTTGTTTTATGTATTCAAACGTTTACTTATGCCACTGAGGATATTGTAAAAAGGTCGGATGCAGAAGATAAGTATAAATGGGACTTAACAGAGTTTTATGCAACACGTGCTGATTTTGAGGCGGATATGGATAAATTAGAAAATGAGTACATACCTCAGTTGGCTTCCTTTAAAGGGAAGTTAAACACAGCAGAGGAATTAGCAGCCTATCTAGAAACGGATATAGCAGCGTCTTTAATCTTAGAAAAAGGTTACGTCTATGCCAACTTATCTTTAGATTTAAACCAAACGGACAGTAATGCGTCTGAAATGTCAGCTATCGCTGGTAGAATCTATAGCGAATATGTACAAGCAATTTCATATGTAGAGCCAGAGTTGCTTGCTCTTAAGGATGAAACCCTGACAAGCATCCTTAATGATGACGCAATGGCACCATATAAAATGTATCTAGACAAACTTATTAAGAAAAAGGAACATGTATTATCTGACAAAGAAGAATCTATAATATCGAGTTTTACAGAAGTATTAGATGCTCCAAGAAGCATATTTGATAAGGTATTATATGGGGATTATGTGAAACCTATTATTCAAGATGCAGATGGTAAGGATATTGAATTATCATCAGGTGCTTATGGTCACATATTAGATAATTCTCCTGATCGTGACTTAAGAAAAAGAGCTTATGAAGCCAGATGGAAAAGCTATGACAGTTTTAATAATGTATTGGCAGAAATCTACATGACAGAAGTAAAAGCCAATGTAGCAACAGCAAAAGTAAAAGGTTACAACTCTGCTATAGATGCGGCATTATCAAGTGAGTTCATACCCAATACGGTTTATAATCAGTTAGTGGATGCCGTAAATGCTAATCTAGAACCCTTACATCAATATTACCAAATGAGAAAAGATGCATCTGGTTATGAGGAGTTACACGGTTACGATACGTCCATTCCTCTCGTTGATAATTATAACATGGAGTTTACATACGATGAAGCTTGTGACCTCATTGAAAAAGCATTAGCACCACTTGGTGAAAAGTATGTTAACGATTTTAAAGATGGTATTGCTTCACGATGGGTTGACGCTTTTGAAGATGATAACAAATACACAGGTGGCTATCAATGGGGCGCTTATGGTCTTCATCCATTCATTTTAATGAATTATAACAATTCGTTAGATTCAGTCCTTACATTAGCACATGAGATGGGTCATGCACTGAACTCCAAGTATTCTGACGCGGAGCAGAACTTTGTTAATGCTTCCTACCCAATCTTTACGGCTGAGGTAGCTTCTATTACCAATGAATTTCTTGTGATGGATTATTTAATCAACCATGCAAAAGATGATAAAGAAAAGTTATTCTTATTAAACAAACAAATTGAAAATATTCGTGGTACCATGTATGTGCAAGTGATGTTCTCAGAATTTGAGAAAACCATCCATGAAAAAGTAGAAGCAGGAGAACCTGTTTCCAAAGATACTCTTAATAACCTATGGCTAGAGCTTCTAAAGAAATATTTTGGTGAAGCTTATATCACCGATGATATTGCCAAGATTGGTTGGTCAAGAATACCTCATTTCTATATGAATTTTTATGTATATAAATATGCAACATCCATGGCAGCAGCTTATCAAATTGTGAATGACATTACATCGGAAAAAGAAGGAAGTGTTGAGCAATATCTGGACTTCCTAGCCGCTGGAGGATCAGATTATCCACTAGAAGTCTTAAAAGCTACAGGTGTTGATATGACTTCGTCTAAACCAGTTGATGCAACGCTATCCTATTTTAATGGTCTTGTAGAGGACATGGATGGTTTGCTTAAAAAAGTCAATGCTGATAAACCAGCAGTAGAACCTGTTAAAGAGGTAACAGTAGAAGATAAACCCGTTGAAGAGACATCCGTTGATAATGAACCTGTAAAAAAACCTGGAAAAGTAAAAACATATATTGTTAAGGCCAATGATGTACTTTGGAAAATTGCTGAAAAATTCAGCACAACATGGGAAAAAATTGCAGAGTTAAATGAACTCAAAGATCCAAATACAATCCATGAAGGTATGGAGTTAGTTGTTCCAAGTAACTAAGTAACATGCAGGGAGGGGACTATCTTATAAAACGCTGTCTGAGACAGGTGTTTTATAAGAAGTCCCTTTTTTTTGGGCTTATATATAAATCCGACTAACATGAAAACCTGGCTGGTGTATTTTTCTTTATGTTGAATTACATTTATGGTAAAATATAGAGGTATGAATTTTAATAAGAGGAGTGATAAGATGAGTATAGCACATGAAATTGAGTATAAGATTCACGGTGATGATATGCAATTAGTTGAGGTTGAACTTGATCCACAAGAAAGTGTCGTAGCGGAAGCAGGGGCTATGACATATATGGAGCAAGGTATAGAAATGGAAACTATCTTTGGTGATGGCAGTTCAAATCAACAAAGTGGGTTTATGGGGAAATTATTTGGTGCTGGTAAGCGTGTTTTAACAGGTGAAAGTCTATTTATGACCGTATTTACCAATGCATGGAATGAGAAGAAACACGTTGCTTTTGGTGCACCTTATCCAGGTAAAATCATTCCATTAGACCTTACCCAGTACCAAGGGAAAATTATTTGTCAAAAAGATGCATTTTTATGTGCTGCAAAAGGTGTATCCATTGGCATTGAGTTTCAAAAGAAACTTGGTGTGGGCTTCTTTGGTGGTGAAGGATTCATTATGCAGAAGCTAGAAGGGGACGGCTTAGCCTTTGCACATGCTGGCGGAACAATCGTAGAACGGGAATTGCTTCCAGGGGAAACATTAAAAGTGGATACAGGTTGCCTTGTAGCGCTAACACGAGATGTCCAATATGAAATAGAATATGTGGGTAAAATAAAAACTGCTTTTTTTGGTGGTGAAGGCTTATTTTTCGCTACAGTGACAGGACCAGGAAAAGTATGGCTTCAATCCTTACCCTTTAGCCGGTTGGCAGAACGTGTAGTAGGATCCATGCGCGGCATGCCAGGGAGCAGTTCAAAAGGTGAAGGCAGTATTCTTGGGGGATTAGGTAATCTCTTTGATGGTGATTAGACAATTTATCTAGATGTTGTCCATAATAATAAGGGAGTTAACCGTTGCATGGATGGAATGGCTGACTCTCTTTTGTAAAAAATGGTTATCTATGAGTCATTGTACCTAATGGTAAACTATAAACACGTCGATATAATAAGGGATAAAGTAATAAACTTAGGAAGTAAAAGGGTGGTTATATGCATATAAGTATGAACAATAATACCAGTGTGGTGGGCCTAGGAAATGATATGCTTCAAAAACAAGAGAAGCAAGAGACATACATAGGTAAATTACAGAAACAGATGATGGGTTTAGAGAAGCAAATTGCTGATGTAAGAGAGAATGACCAGTTATCAAGTGAGGAAAAAAAGAGTAGACTGAAACAACTAGAAGAGCAAAAACAAGAAATAATGATTAAAATTCAAGAAGAACAGATACAAGAAAAGATGCGAGAAACAGAGAAGAAAATAGAAGAGGCGGAAGAAAGAGCTGAAAAGCAAAAAGAATTGGAGCAAACCCCCGCCACGCCTTTAGATGAAATAAAAGCAGAACTTGGTATACATGATATGCCAACAAAACATATGATGAAAGCGTCAAAAGCTTTATCAACAGCACAACATAAATTAAATATTTCGAGGCAATTAAAACAGGAAGCGAAAATTCTTGAGAAAGAGTACGAGACAGATATGGGACGAGGCCAATCTGTAACCCATGATGATTACCGACTTCAAAAATCCATCAAACGTAGAACCAAAGCAGAGCTTGCTGAAGATGAGGCATATGAAGCATTAGGTAAGGCAAACAAATGGGTTAAAAAAGCTATAGAAGAGATCGAGAAGGATAAAAAAGAAGTGAGTGATACCAAGGAAGATACGGAAGATAAGGAAAAGAAAGCAGATAAAAAGATAGAGGGTCATCTCCTTCAAGAAGAAAGTTTAGACAAACAAAACAAAAGTCAACCTGTTGGCACTTATGTGGATGTACGTCTATAAAATAATATACACCATCGTAAAGGGTTTCCATAGCATGGAAACCCTTTATTTTAAGGGGGTTGTATGATACGTTTATTTTGTGGAACCGTATGATGATGGTTCACAATGGATGAACATGCCAGATGGACTTTTAACCAGAATGACTTTAATTCATGCTGAGTTTTTGTTATAATAAGTAGAAAGTTGTAATGTAAAGGTACATTCATGTTTACAATAGATTAGGGGGAAAATAAATGCCACCATTAAGCTTACTGATAAAACCAGCGTCAGGGAATTGTAACCTGAGATGTAAATATTGTTTTTATTATGATGTGATTCATAAGCGAGAAGTACCAAGCTATGGCATGATGTCCGAAGAAACGCTAGAAACGTTAGTTAAAAAAGCTTTTGAATATGCAGAGGGCAGCGTTACTTTTGCTTTTCAAGGGGGAGAGCCTACTTTAGCCTCACTGGATTTTTTTAAGCAATTTATAGCCTTCCAAGAAAAATATAACACCAATAACATAAAGATTAATAACGCCTTACAAACAAATGGTATGGTGATAGATGATGCCTGGGCTGAATTCTTTTATGATAACCAATTCCTTATTGGGTTATCCTTAGATGGACACAAAGATATACACAACTATTATCGCATTGATGCCAAAGGCGAAGGCAGCTTCAATCGTATCATGAAAACATGCAAAATCTTTGATAAGCACAAAGTCATGTACAATATACTTTGTGTAGTCAATAAGCATGTAGCAAAACATCCAAGCAAAGTTTATAATTTTTTTAGAAAGCAAGGCTTTGAATTTTTACAGTTTATTCCGTGTTTGGATGAATTGGATCAAGAACCAGGACAAAATCAATACTCTTTAACACCGGATGGTTATGAACATTTTTTGAAAACTATATTTGATCTATGGTATGCTGACTTTATGAATGGTAAGGGTGTTAGTATACGTATGTTTGATAATATTTTACAGATGATATTAGGGTATCCGCCTGAGAGCTGTGACATGAATGGTCACTGTTCGGTGAATGCAGTTGTTGAAGCTGATGGTTCAATCTATCCATGTGACTTCTATGTCATCGATAAGTGGAAACTAGGTAATATTATGCAATCCGATCTTAACACCATATTAAGATGTGATCTAGCAAAAGAATTTGTACAAGAATCCGTTAACACAGACCCCCAGTGTCGTACTTGTGAATTTTATCGCATATGTCGAAGTGGTTGTAAAAGACATAAAGAACCAAAAGTTAATGGTCAATACAGCAGGAATTACTTCTGTGATGCGTATAAGCGTTTTTATGGTTATACATTACCACGGTTTATGGAAGTAGCAAGAAAAGTAAGTGCTCGCTAATGATGATAATGATAATAATGATGATAAATGTGCTGTCCTAAGGGGCAGCACATTTGTCATAAGAAGAGATATTATGGTAATATCTAACGGTTCATGTGCATAAACCCTATTACTATGATGTCTGATAATGGTAAAAAATGGATACGAAATCGTATCATTTAGGGCGAAAATTACCTATATTTGGTTTCGCTGGATTTAATTCCTTTTGTAAAGAATAAGCATGAATACCCGCTTCCACAAGTTTTAATTCGATCATACCTTCTATTTTAGTCTGTTCATTTTTATCCAGTTGGCGTAATTGTTTAATAATTTGTATTTCTCTCTCTGTTAATCCATTTGGATGAATGTATTCGCTACCATTCAATAACCAATCTAGTGAAATGTGAAAATAATTGGCAAGCGCTTTCAAAACATCAATTTTAGGTTCTCTTTTATCTTTTTCGTATTTGCTCAAATTTTCGAAACCCAATTCATCCATCAATCTTCTTTGACTCAATCCGCATTTAGTTCGTAAATATGAAATTCTTTGACCTAATGTTTCTAAGTTATTCATGGGTATAACCTCCTAATGGTAGTGATATGCTCATAAATGCAGTATTAAGGTGTTTTTCATGGAGTCCAATAGGACAACAATCTATTGACATAGAGTCAAAATGACCTTATAATGTTTATAAGATAAGAATTCACATCATAATTTTATCATATTTTATTTCAAAAATATAATATATATTTTATGGAAATGCATTAAACATACATATTTTGTATTATGTTGAAAATATATCCTATTGAAATATTTTGGTGTATAAGTTTATTGTTTTATTAACAGTGTAATAGCTACTATTAATTCAATAATTCAATTAATATCATATTTTTCAGAATAAAATAGCTTGAACGGTGCAATTTCCTCGATAATGGTTAACAACTAGAATGACCAAAAAAGGGGGCAATAAATAATGACTAACAAGACAGATATTCCATTCTTTGGCATAATCGTTAAAAAACGTTTAATAGAGTTGGATATGACTCAAAGGGAGCTTGCTAGATCGATTGGTGTGAATGAAAATTATCTTACAGACATATTAAAGGGGAGACGGTCTGGAAAAAAATATAAAGAAGCTATATTAGAGACTTTAGAAATAGATAGCACGGATGGGAAAACTAGTTTTCTGACAAAATCATATATACAAAAGTAAGGTGATTAGAATGTATTACAAGTGTAGAGTTTTTTGTGAGCGAATTATAGGTTTCAAAGACAGAGAACGTTATATTAAACAGAGAAGAGAAAACAACAAAATATGTGTTATCTGCCATAGTATTATGGACAAAGAAGGTGCCTACTGCAAAGCATGTCTAAGAAAAATCTGTGATAAAGATAAAAGACGAAGTCATTCTGAAGAATAGGCTTCGTCTTTCTATATTAATAATACTTTTTACTGTTCATCTTACGTTGCACATCATCTAAAGCTTCTCCAAAACGTTGGAAGTGAATGACTTCTCTTTGACGTAAGAATTTTAGCGGCTCAATGAGATCAGGATCATCTGTTAATGCCATTAGATGTTCATATGTAGCTCGCGCTTTTTGCTCTGCTGCTAAATCTTCTACTAAGTCAGCTACAGGGTCACCTAATGCACCAATACCTTGTACTGTAAAGGGTATACCACTGGCATCTGTTGGGAATAAAGCATGGTCATGTTGGGCATAGTGAGGAGCCAAACCTGCATCTTTTATTTCTTGGATACTTGCACCTTTTAACAACTGATAAATCATAGCAGATATCATTTCTACATGAGCAAGTTCCTCTGTACCATCATGTTATCGTTATTTCCTTAGGTAATTTAGGGAAAATAAGTAATTCAAAGTCATCAGCATGATGATGCCATCGCCCATTAACTGTCTTGATATATTCAACTTTTTCTAATACCTCTTTGAGAAGGAGGTTTTTGGCAGATGCGTTTGATAAATTGTTATAGATCTGGAGAATTTTTTCTACTTTAAATATAGGTGTCTTTCTATTATCATGTATGGTTTCATGTTCAACGAATAGCCCCAACAAGTCATTTCGCTGATCATTTATTATTTGAATTTTAGCCGTAATAACATTGTATCTCTCTGAAAATTTTTCTGCTGTATAAATTCCTTGTTCAAGTAAATCATGTAAATTATCACGTTGACCTTCTAAAACGACAAGTTCTTGTTCTAACTTACGAATATTTTTTTTTGCCATATCATGATGAAAAGGGTTATGTTGTATTGTAGGATGACTATTACATGCAAGATTTAATTGATATGCAGCTAACCAATTTTGTAAAGCGTCCATTAATTTCTTTTCAATAACTGTTAACTTTGAACTAATGTTCTTACAAGAAGGTACAGGACATATTAAAGCATCTGGATAGCCGTTAGAATAAGGGCGCCTAACCATCTTTCGACCGCATAGACCACATACTATAAGTCCAGCAAGAGGATTTTTGATGGTGAGTCCAGTGGGTACAGGTGCAGGTGTATTTTTGGATAATCGATGCTGAACAAGATTATAGACATGGGTGTCTATGATGGCTTCATGTAAACCATCCACAAGTATCCAATTCTTTTGCTTAGCCCTAGGTCTGATTTTAATCAGCTTACCATCTATCATTTTTTTAACTTCAGGACGAGCGTTCCAACGAATTTTGCCTATATACACTGGGTTTCTAAGCATACTTCTAATAGTAGAAGCAACCCATTTATCACTTCTTAACGGCTTAATATTAAGCTTATTTAGCTGTTTAGCAATAGATGATACACCTAGTGGTGTAGATGTGCCATTAGATGGTATATTACCTTGACTATACAGATTAAATATGAAGCGCACAACATCTGCTTGTTGTGGATGGATAGCAAGGGAGTAGCCTTTATCATGGACTAACTTCTTTCTTATATAACCATAAGGAGGTGTTGTGCCTAGATATTTACCTTCCTTCACGGATTCAATTCTACCACGTTGTAGTCGTCTATTAATGGTTTTGTATTCACGTCTGGACATGAATAAACCAAATTCAAAATATTCTTCATCAAAGGCATTACGAGGGTCATATACCTTCATAGGTGTAATAATTTTGGTATCTGAGTATTTAAAGCTTTGAGCAACAATACCTTGATCAACTGTGTCACCACGAGCCAATCGTTCAATCTCTACAACAAGTACTCCAGTCCATAACCGTTGCTCAACTTCCGTTAGTAGCTGCTGCATAACTGGACGAGAAGATATGGTTTCGCCAGATACGATTTCTCGATAAGTTTGGGTTATACCAATTTGCATCTTATTAGCTAAATCCAATAAGATTTTCTCATGCCTAGCAAGGGTTTCCCCTTCGCCACGGGATTCAGCTTCCATATCTGCTCTTGATTTTCTTAGATAGATACAATAGCCTAATGCCATCTCATCACCTTCTTATTTAGCATTCAGACAGTGGAACGAATATAGTGATGTTATATATCACCTACTTTATATCCTATTCCCTATTTTCTTTTCTAATACTAAATACCCCTAATCAAGGCTTATCTATGTCATAGGACAATGTTGATTGTACATAAATTGTGTTATAGGGGGTGCACATGTGAGTAGAACAACACCAAAAGGTCACTTGGTTGAAACCTATATGTTGGATCACACTAAAGTAAAAATATATGATAGTGCCTATATAAATAGGACATCAAAAGAAATAGAAAGAACGCTTCAGATAATAAAAGATATGGCTATAAGTCATTATCAGGGAGAAGTTAGGCTAAAAAGAGACTAGATCTAATAAAGGTTACTAAGACCATAGTTTAATCTCGTTGTTTACCTTAGATTTCACGGATTAGGACAACCTCTGATACTAATGTTAATAGTGTGGGTTTACTTTCATAACATAACTTTGTTTAATTAAAACAATGGCTTGCTTTTTTGCTATTTTCCCTTGATTGTGTATTGCATATCAAAGAATAAATACCATTATATGACAGTGGACAGGAAAAGTTTAACAGGATAAGATAAGGTTAAAGGAGTGTTATGTGTTATGTTAGAAGAACAGATTCATGTAAAAAGTAAACGAAAATTATTAATACGTTTAATAATCATCTTTCTTATTCTATTCATTATAAAACCCATTAAATGGATGAACTTTTCTAATATAAATAAAATAGTCATTACAAATGAAGCAGAAAAGCAGCAAAACCCATTAATTCTTAATGATGATGATCTTATACAATTCAAGGAATTGGCAGGACACTATACCTTTTTAACGATACGTCCATTTGGGGGTTATAAACTTCTAGTTAATTTACGAATAGATTTTTATAAAAATAATAATAAGAAGTACAGTATGTACTTGTATTCTAGTAACGATGGTATTGAGTCTTACATATTATTACCATATCATATACATGGATATAATTTGCCTAAGAAGGTCATTGAAGCACTTGAAACCATTATAAAAACATATAATTTTTCTTTAGATACCTTTTAAATGAGTACATACTTTTAAAATAAACCTGATTACCATGATTTAAGTATAGAATGATTAAGGAAAGGATAAATTATTTATGATAGGTGCAGAGAGTGAAAGATAGATAAAGGAGAATGCGTTATGGAGATAATAACAGATGAGAGATTTAAAGCATTAAAGAATAAGTCAATACTCGTTGGACTTACTTATGTGCATAACGATAATAGCATAAGTCATAGAGTTGAATTTTTGGGAACCATTATAGATCTTGATAACGAAGGATTAGTTATAAAAAAAGATAGTGATGGCGATAAATTCTGGCTTCCACCAGATAATTCAGCCATTCAACATGCTCCTAAAGGTGAGTATACATTGCAAACAACAGGTGAGGTCATCTCAAATCCTGATTTTATGACCATTTGGACAATAGATTTACAAGAATAATAGTATTAACAGTTATAACCAGGTGGTACGGATTCCTCTGTACCAATATCTGTTAATAATCCTTTAGCTTTGTTAGTAGGCATGGTGTATCTTTGGTTAAGGTAACGAATAGCTGCCCCTAGCTCGCCATCGGGACCACCGTATTGTGTTACCAATAAACCTGCCATTCTTAAATCTTTACGCTTGATATTAACAGGAAATTCTAATCGTTTTTCATATAACCACATTTATGCTTTCCCCCTTTTATTCATGCTCCCAAGGCCAAGGTCCTTCTAACCATTGCCAAGGATATTTACTTGGGCTCATACCAAAGTTAACAAGTGGACCTACGTTCATTTCATACATTTCACGTTTCTTTTCATATTGGCATTGAATGGCATTGTAATCCGACAATGCTTTTTTGTCATCTGGATGTGTATCCAGATAAAGATTCAGGTCGAGGACAGCAAAGCCTAGCTTCTGAATGTCACGCATGAGTTTTGGATTATACATTAGTAGGAACACCTCCGATTATAGTGGCCAGGTTGGTATAGATTAGGAAACATGCTGCCTCTTTTGAAGCCTTCATCTAACGGTACTAGTCCTACGTATGGTTGATTACGAATGTAAGCAGTGGCTAAGGGTATATCTGGACATGGTTCTTCTGGCATGACCTTTGTTCCCTTGTAACGGTCAGCTGGTTCAGGACGCATAGAGTTCTGATTATCATACATATTTCTCATGGAAATCTCCTTAAAACATATCTCTAACAATACCATATGATTGGGTCAAGATGTAGGTGTTTTTCCAAATGAAAAAAAATGATATTTATTCATGATAGTAAAAATGACGAAATTGGGAAGGGGTGTGCCCAGTCAGTTTTTTAAATTGCTTGGAAAAGCTATAGGAGTCGGGATAACCTAATTCCATAGCAATTTCTTTAATGGATAACTTGCCTGCCGATAACATCTTTTGTGCTGTATTAATACGACGATTGAGGATATAATTACCTGGAGAAATACGGTATTGCTTTGTAAACAGTTTTCTGAATTTCTCATATCCCATGTTCACATGAGCAGCAACCTCCTCCACACTAAGGCGGTGAGTAATATTGGCCTCAATGTATTGGATGCTCATGGCTAAAATATTCATTTCATCGGTGGTGGTACGTCTTATCCGATCTAAATAAGTAGCCTTGGCAATGATTGCAGTGGCTTCACTAAGCAGTAAAGGAAGCTCAATACGATTTGCATTACCAAGCCTTGCATGATAATCCAGTATTTGCTGAATCAGCTCAAAGTCATGTCCAGGTGATAAGACAGGCTTATCTGGTGCAAAAACATAGATTTCTGCAAAACTACGATAAATATGAGAACCAATGGATAGATAAAGTTCACTCCAATCATTGGATGTAATAATGGTACTATGGGTTTTACCTGGGAAACGTTGAATAAAATCCCCAGGTTGAATGGGGATTTCCATACCCTCATCTGTTTGATAAATACCTTCACCAGATAAGATGAAAATACCATGATATTCGTTTGGGGTGTAATTATAGTGAGATCCAGAAGCTGTATTTTTTCGAACATAGCCGCTAAATAATATACCTAATGAAGGGTTATCACTTAAGGTGCGATGATGGGATTCATTGTGTTTGAACTTGTTATAAACGATTTCAGCAATATTCATTTTAGTCATCCTAACCTTTATGTTTGATTTAAATATTGTATCACATTAACCCAAAAAATCCATACCAAATTTGACATATTAAATACCATTATGAACATTTTTTAAATGGATTAATCTTCGTATAATGCTAGTAACTAATAAGTTACATAAGAGGTGAGGATAATGAGTTCATTTGTTTTAAACATATTTAAAAAAAAGGGTTCTCGTCAAATGGTAGATAAAAATGATTCATTACATAGAAGTAGACAATTTTTTATTTTAGAAGGTGTGACAGGCATAGGGCAATTTTCTCTGACATCTGGAGCATTTCTTGCTGGGTTTATACATATGTTAAAAGGCTCAGACCAGATTAATGGGATGATAGCGGTTATACCAGCTATGGCAGGGGTATTTCAGATCTTTTCATCTTTAATCTTTGAAAAGATGACAAAGCGTAAGCATACCATGGTCAAAATGGCTATTGGGCTGCGAAGCATCTTGGCATTGGTTTATTTTATTCCCATGTTAATGATGCCTTTAGGGCTAGGTCTTGAAGCCTTTGTACTGTGCTTTATTATTGCGTATACCATTAATGCCCTAAATACACCAGCTCTCGTGAATTGGCTTGTTGAATTGACGCCTCTATCCATAAGAGGGCAGTATTTAGCTTATCGAGAAAAGATTTCTCTTTTGGTAACGGCCATGTTAACCATTGGTTTGGGTAAGGTGCTGGATTATACAAGAGATGCAGGAAATGACATGATAGGTTTTGGCATTGTTGGGCTTATCGTTATTGTTTTTAGTATATTGAATATCTATGCCTTAATCCATATTCAAGAACCAAGTGAGCATGTACCGAATCACTATAAGTTAAAAGAGGTTGTTACCACGCCAATAAAAAGTCCATCCTTTAAAAGAATCATTCTGTTATTTATTATATGGAATTTTGCCTTGCAGATAGGTGGTCCTTTTATCACGGTGTACATGGTAACACACCTTAAACTACAGTATACTTATATGATGAGCTTATCCGTTATAACAACCCTCGTTCGGGTAGCCATATCGGGTTATTGGGGTAGAATGGCAGATAAGAAATCTTGGTTTTTAAGTACGAAATGGTCCGTTGGTATTCTTGCTGTGGTACACTTTTTATGGGGATTTGTCACAGATGGCAACTACCATGTGCTTGTACCGATTCTCCATGTATGTTCAGGTATAGCATGGGGAGGAATCGGTATTTCCCTATTCAATATGCAGTTTCTATTTGCTAAAAAAGAAGGTAGGACCATGTACATTGGTCTCAATGCAGCCATTGGCGGTATTGCCAGTGGTGTAGCAGTATGGATTGGTGGACAGATGATTAAATTACTGGAAAATCAAAGTTTTATGTTATTTAACATACCAATAGGTAATTTACAGATGACTTTCTTTATATCCGGCCTCCTGTTATTCATATGTCCTATATTTGTTAAGTTGTTCATTGAGCATCAACAAGTAGAACAAGAAGATGGTTAACATAAAAGGGTGATGGGTGTAAAGTATATGTCATCACATAAGATAATAGAAGGGGCTGTCTTATTAAAGCAATTTTGTTGCCTACGATATTGACGTTATTTTGCTTTAGTAGATAGCCCCTTCTATTCTATGCATTTTTTCATCTTATAAACAAATATCAGAAGGTTTTAAACGATAAATCATATCTTTACGTTCAACGATAATTTGTGCTTTGTGACGGGTATCTGGATCCTCTTTGAGTTTGGTAACCAGTTCTTTAGTAGGATTAATGGCTACAGGATTGGCAACGGATTTCAACATAGAAAAGTCACCAGCAGTATCCCCATAGGCATAAGAGCTTGATAAATCAATATGGTATTTTTTTACAAGGGCTTCAATGGCAAGTTTTTTGTTCTTACTGTCCCACATAGGTTTGACATCTCCTGTATACATGTTTTTATCATCAGTAATATAGTGAGAGCCTATATAATCATGAAAGCCATGTTTAATGGACATGGCCCTGACCAGCTCAAAAGGTGAACCAGAAATGGTAATGACTTTATGACCTTGTTCAATATGCCACTTGATTTGATTCCGGGTAAAAGTATAGACACGGTCACCTTTTTGCTCGATAACTTTACCGGCAATAAATTCAATTTGGGTTCGATGAAGCCCTTTTATGGCATCGGTATAGATTTCTGCCATCTTAAGGAGATAATCATCATAGTTACCGATCCGTTTATCCCACTTAATGTATTTTTCCCTTACTTCATTGTACCAACGTTGTTGGTCAATAATCTCTGATTTAATGAGCTTTTTAAATATTTCTGTTATTAATCCTTCACGGTACAGTGTGCCATCAATATCAAAAAATGCGCCAATCATAACGTCACCTCGCTTAGTCGTTCTTTAGTCATGAGGAGAAACACTGTATGCATGTCCAAAAAATAGAGCTTCTCCATATTGATATCTATATTCTGTGTAAACTTCATGAATCTTATATTCATTATACCTTATTTTGTACAAAATTGGGCTTTTATTTCATTAGAAAAATAAAGCGGCTATGCTATAATGTAATTACATTGAAAAAAGGAGTGGAATTATGTACATACATTATCATCTTATAGGACTTGGTTATATCGGCAAAGTTCATCTGATGGCTATGAATAATTTTCATATGGTAAACATGCCAATAGACAGCCAGCTCATACGTCAACAACTCATAACAAGAAACCCACAAAAGATAGATGCCAATCAACAACAAGCATTAGGGTTCAAACGTATTATTCAACAAGAGGACATGGTATATGATCCACAAGGTATCCATATAGTCGATTTATGTAGTCCTAATGTGTATCACCATGATTTATTGCTTCATGCCATAGAGCACCAAGCCCACGTATATTGCGAAAAACCACTGACCATGAATGGACAGGAAACCAAGCATGTCTTGAAGTACTATAAGGCAGGCCAATCAAAGATACAATTATGCTATACCTTGCGCTATTTGCCAGCTTTTGCAAAAGCCAGAGCCGCCATTAAGAACCATGTTATCGGTGACATCACCAGTTTTAGAATAGAATATTACCATTCATCTTATCTGAATCCGGATAAACCTTATGCATGGCGTTTAGATAAACAGATGAGTGGCGGCGGTGCTTTGTTTGACCTTGGAAGTCATGCTATTGATCTATTACAATTTCTTGTAGCACCTGTGGCAGAAGTGTTATCTTATTCCGACACAGTTATTAAAACAAGAAAAGACCATGAGGGTATGGAACATCCTGTCACAGTGGATGATCAGGCATTCATTCATGTGTCTACTAGGAATCAGATTAAGGGGACAGTGGAAGTATCACGAATAGCTGCTGGTGATGACGGTATTCGTGTACGTCTGTATGGCACAAAAGGTTCTCTTATGGTGGATGTGTTTCATAATCCATATGACGTGATTTATCATAATGTTTTAGGGCAACCCTGTCATTTAGATGAACGTTGCTACCAAGATGATGCTTATTATCAGCATGTATCTGCTTTTTATCCTACACCTAAGCTTTCACAAGGCTTTTTTATGGATTCTCATATGGCTTGTCTCGGATCGTTTATTTCTCAGGTTGAAAAAGGTGATACTGTAGAAGGTGCACCCAGTTTAGAAGCGTGTCAATCCATTGAAGCTGTATTAAGTGCATGTCTTAAATCAGCAACAACAGGTAGAAAAGAGAAAATAGACTATTAAATAAGAATACAGTAGGACTTAATACTTATACATACCATATATCTAAATACTTATGTGGCAATAATTGACAGTATTAGCTAAATAATCTATAATTTTTTATGAAGAAAAATATAGTCAAGGAGGATGTTATGAGTATAATATTAGGACTGGTATCACTTGTTATAGCTACAGCCATATCCATTGCTGCAACTGTGTTTTTGGATTTTGAGGTCCTTCATTTTTCTATTGTGTTTATCATTCCTATAGGAGCCTTAATCATTGGTGGCATCTGTGGTTATGGTTATTTCAAAGGTCTTGTGCTATCCAATAAAGCCATCAAAGGTTATCACTACCTGATAGCATTCATCCTAGGTATTATTTGCCTTGGTGCCATAAAATACGGTACATATCAATTAACATGCATTAATCCTGAAACGTTTAATATTGAATACTCGCTGGATGGGGATCACATTAGTAACTATGAATTACCAGATTATGGTCCCATGACATTTGTTAATTTTAATCGCTATTTAATTGAAACAACACCTGTGTCCTTTAGTTACCGTAGAAGGGAAGTTGCTGAAGTTTCTAACAAAACTGCTGGTTGGGTGCTAACCATTATTGACTATTTAGGCCTTATCGTAGGGTGCATGGTGGTATCTGGTTTAGCTACAGGTGATCGTATTTACTGTGATAAGTGCAAAAAATACATGAAACGAAAACATATTTTTAATATACCAAAAGAAGAGGGAGAAGGCTTTTTTATTGCATTAGAGTCCTTAATGGCTGAGCCGATGCCTGTTACCACACTCAAAGAACTTGAACAGAAATTTAGCAAAAATGCAAAAGAGTATTATAAGTGCTATATATCCTATTGTGAATCATGTAAAGACACTATCTTGGATATTACGCTTATTGAAAAAGACGGAAATAATAAGTATACTGAAAACGATGAATTTGAATACAAGAAAAAAATTGATTTCAATTTAGTACAAGTTTATACGGAGAAAAAAGTAGGATAATTAAATAAAGTTAAGGTAATAACCTTAAGAAATCTTCATTAAGACTAGCGTATTTTTACTCTAGTCTTTTTTGCAGTAAAGAAACACCATCTAGTAGCAACATAGCCTCTCTTTCAATATAGTATAACAAGACAACCATTAACAGCGATAGAAGAAGAAATGAGGGTTGAAACCATGAAAATAGGATTCCCTGTACCAGCAGAGGGAAAAGGGGGAACAAAAACGTGGATGATGGCATTTCAAAATTACTGTATTGCTCAAGGGCATCAAGTATTTTGCAAACGTATGGATGTAGATGTTTTTGTATCCTTAGCCAATTTCGCATCTTTTGATATGCTAGAAGCATTGAAAGCGAAAAAAACAAAAATGATATATCGAATGGATGGTATTTTTTTTGACTATTTTATTGAATCCCAGCTTATGAGGAAAGACTTTAATGATTTGGTCGCTGCTACAATAGAAAGTGCCCATAAAGTCGTCTATCAAAGCCAATTTTCTAAAGAAGTTGCCAGCCACATTGTGGATGTTGATAACATACCAGGAACGGTCATTTATAATGGGGCTGATACCCGATTTTTTAAGCCAGAAGGACCGATACTTGAACGGCCAAAAGATAAGAAAATTGTGCTGTCCATTGCTTATTGGGGGCCTCCTATGTTGGCTCAATATAGTATTCAGCAATTTATAGACATTGCTAAGTGTTTTGTCAATCATAAAGATATTGAATTTTGGATACTAGGGGAAGCTTATCCTGAAAATGAAGCTAAGATTATAGAAGCGGACTTACCCAATGTAACCAAAATAAATCTCCATGAACAAGTGCCTCGAGAAGACATGCCAACATATATTCGAACAGCAGATATTATCATGCATTTAAGACCAAATGATGCCTGTTCCAATCTCATAATTGAAGCCATGAATGTTGGTAAGCCCATTGTTGGTTTAGACTTGGGAAGTACGCCAGAACTCCTTGGAGATGCGGGTCTGCGTTGTGAATCAGAACCGTCTTTCACAGAATTTCCCAAGATAAACCCTATGAGCATGTATGAACAGATTATCAAAACTTTTGATGATTATGCTTTTTATCAACAGAAGATATTAGAACGTGGTAAGCTGTTTACATTAGAAAAAATGTGCCAAGCTTATTTAAGAGAAATGAATAACCTTGTAGAAAACAAATCATGATGGTGAGGGAATGCAATGAAGATTAAATTTTTTATATCCGATAATGAGCTGGCTCCTACGACTATTTCAGCAAAACTTATTATAGCATGTCTATTAGAGCGAGGTCTTGATGTAGAGGCAATTAATGACACACAAAAGAAACTTGCATTATTAAAAAATCCGGATTATGATATGATTATTTTTCAAAAAAAGATAGGTCGTGGGCATACCTATCCAGATATCAAGCACCTCAAAGGCATTGTTAAACTGGTCTTCATAGATGATGATTTTCTTGGTATGGATAGTGCCCACCATGTTCAAACCCTTAATCATGCAGACCTCATTCTGGTTGGTAATAAGCAGCACCAAGGGTTAATGGGAGATTATGTGGATGTACCCGTGGAGACATTTACATCCATACTGGATTTTCACAATTATCCATACATGGGGTATGCATCCAAACATAACAATCCCTTAATTATTAGCTGGCAGCAAAGTCTAGCAGATATCTATATTGAAGATTTACTAAGTATTAAAGATGTGTTGATTGATTTACACCATAAGTACCATATTCATTTACATCTGTATGGTTGGCATGAAGGCAAACATTATCATGTACCCGACAAACGATCGGTAATCAAGAAAGCACTGCCTTTTGCAACATGCGTCTCTTTTCAACCCTATGAAGGTTATGTGAAAAACATTGTACCTCAAATTGCAGCATCGGATATAGCCATTGTACCTTATGTCAATCGGTCAGACCGTTATGGCAAGTCAGGGTTTGCATTAAAAAGAACCATGTTATTAGGTGTACCCTTAGTCGTATCCAATATAGGTGTCCATGAAGAATTGATTCAAGATGGGCTTAATGGATTTATTGCAGAAAATGAAGAGGAGTGGTACCAGAAGCTTGAAGATTTAATTACCCATGGTGAATTAAGACAACAGTTTTCGTTACAAGCAAGACATGTAATGGAAAGCAAGTTTAGTTATGAACAATGTACGGATATCTTTATACAAGCCATTCATAAACATATACCAGCTTTTAAGCCCAGTTAACATAAGTCATTGACCATTACAAATATCCGTTAAATTTCATAGACGATGCTTGACAGCAGTAAATGGGTGTTATTATAATAAAGGTGAAATAGACTATCTTAAATATAATGTTGGTGAATCCATATGAAATTTGAAATTGATAAGAATAGTGTTATCCCAATATACCGCCAGATTATTCAGCAGATGACGACCCATATTAATCAAGGTGCGTTAAAAGCTGGTGATAAGCTGCCTGCTGAAAGGGATTTAGCTGCTGAACTTAACATATCAAGGGGGACCATTACCAAAGCTTATGGTGAGTTGGAACGTAATGATGTCATTGAGGTGATTAGGGGAAGTGGTAGTTTTGTTGCCAAGGAGCAGGATGTTCTTGATAAGGGGCGAAAGGAACAGGCCATTACGCTTATTGATCATACCATAAAAGAATTGGAAAAAATGCAATTTTCATTTCATGAGATGAAGTTATTTTTTGATTTAATGGTCATGGAAAGAGAAAAACAATTGGAGGGCATACCCATTGCTACAGTGGATTGTAATCCAGAAGCATTGACCATCTTTAAAAATCAGATTGGGTATATCTCGAAGGTAGAAATAACCAGGTTCTTATTAGAGGATTTAATTAAGCTGCCGGATATTCCTAAGGTATTTGAGCCTTATCATTTAATCATTACCACATCCAATCATTATGACGAACTGATAGCATTACTTCCTGAACAAAAGGACAAAATTGTAAAAGCAGCCGTATCACCCAGTCAACAAACCATTATTGATCTTGCAAAAATTGGCCATGGTGATCGTATTGGTATTCTATGTTATACCCATAGATTCTTTGAAATCATTAGAGAGACCTTGTTATCATTTGGTATTGGAGAGCAACAATTTGCCAATGCTCAAGTAGAAGGATTAGATGAGCACGCTATTGAGAAATTTCTACAGGATAAGAAATACCTTTTGCTGCCTGCGGATTCTAATATTGAGCACAGCTATCGTCAAGTTATCATGGATTTTAAACGTGGTGGAGGTAAGATCATTTACTTTGAATATCAGATTCAGCGAGGAACCCTTATCTATATTGAAGAGCGGATTTACCATATTATTAATAGGCAAAAATAAGCATGTATAGGTTAGAGCTATCCCATATATGGCGTAAAATAAGGGATGACTTCTCAACGATTATTTTGAGAGCGTCATCCCTTTGGTATGCTTATAGAAATAGCACCAATAAACGATTATAGATTGTCGCAATAGATGCCCATTGCTTCTTTCATAAAAGCTGCAAAGCCTTCACCATGTTTGTTAAGGTTCTTGGTAAAACGTTGGTCCGTTATATACATGTCGCCTAGTCCTCGGAAAATTTCAGGCGTACATGTATAGAAGTAATCGGTAATATATTGTCTATAAGCACCAACTGCTTCTTGAACTTCAGCATCAGCAGGTCCTTTATCCATAAGCGATACAATCTTATCAAAGATTGCGGTATTTTTTTCTTTAATTTCTTTCCATTGCTCACTTTTATAAGAAGCGGTTTTTTTAGCACATTCTTTGTAAGCATCGCTATGCCCATACTTTTCTTCTACTTCTTTAGCATATTTTTCTTTGTGCGCTTCAATGTCACGCATATCAAATCCATCAAACATTTCTTTTGTTTTCATCGTTGTCCCTCCTTGAACAGCTTGGATGGTTCGGTCAACTGTTTTGATAATACTTTCCAATCGCTTCTTCTTTTCAAGAAGTAACTGACGGTGCGACTTTAACGCTTTATGACGATCAAAACCTGGGTCATCCAACAGCTCTTTTATTTGATTGAGGCTAAAGTCCAGTTCCTTGAAGAATAAGACTTGCTGTAATCTTTCAAGGTCACTGTCGCTATATAGTCTGTAGCCGGCTGCATTTACAGACTGTGGTTTAAGAAGACCAATCTTATCATAATGATGAAGCATACGTATGGTTATACCCACCATATCTGCAACTTCCTTAACCTTATAACGCATTAACATCACCTCCAATACCTATTGTAAACTATGACATTATGTGAGGGTCAAGGGTTTTTTTGAAGATTTTTTTAAATGTTTGAAACATCTTTTTTATTATAAGATGAAGTGAGGTTTTTCATTCTATTATATCAAGAACAGCTGTAAAAATATATAAGATGGATGAACAATAGAAACAAGATTAATGACTAGAATTTATAGCGGACAAAATAAAATTAGAATATATATAAGCTTTAAATTGTTATTTAATCAACTATAATAAAGCAGAAATTATAAATAATAATATTGTAATAAAAATATTAAATATAAAAATAAATTATTAATAAAACTATTAATACATAATATAAAATAAATAAATAATAAATAGTAAAATTAAAATAAACAAATTTAATATATAAATAAATAGGTATTGACATATAATTTAATAAATAGTATTATAATTTTGTAACTATTAAAAATTTACTAATCAAAGGAGGAAACACTATGTGTAAGAAGTTAGTAGCAATCGTATTAATTTTATGTATGGCCGTAGGTTTTAATAGTACAGTATTGGCTAGTACTTGGGATCAGGAAGTATCATCTGAAACATCAACAAAACCTACTAAATGGGATGGCACAAGATATTCAAGTAATTCTGGTTGGTCCACATTTTATGCACCAGCAGGAAAAGTTATTTTTGGTTTTGGCGAAGAAGAAAAACCTACAGGAACAGTAACACATACAATTGATCTTAAGAATTCAGCAGATGTGAAGAACCTGCCAAATAACAGTTATTTTAAAGTATATATAACGTCAATGAATGGATCTGAAAACAAGTATATCGTACAATTATCTGATTATGTACAAATTGGTTGGAATTATTATCCTACCAAAATGAAGGTTCAAGTTCATGCAAGAAGTCCAAAAGGAAGTATGTTTGAACTTCCAGGTAGAGGATGGACAGAAGTTAAAACTTGCATTACATATAGAGCATATTAAATAAAAACTTGATATAAGTTGAATAAGTGAGTTCTATTAATAATAGGGCATGATTGATTATGATAATCGATCATGCCTCTATTTTATATGTCTACAGCCATACGATTATCTAATACATGACTAAAACTTTAAGAAAGCTTTAAATAATTCTATGGTATAGTTTGTTTATAGAATTAAAAGAATATATATGGAAATACAACGGAATAATTTTATTTTGTAGTTATCCAATATTGCTATTGAACTTTTTATTTGCTATACTTATTGACAATAAGGAAGAGGAGGATTATTCATGATGATGTTTGCAATTTTTCTATAGATTCCAGTTTCATAAAGGAATTGAATGGAATGCATTAAGGTTTATTTTGTGTGTTCAAATATGAAAGAGAGCATCATCTGAGAATAAAAATGGATACTTTGTGTAAGAAGTTAAGGCATAAGCATTACTTCTTTCTATTTGCAATATTTTAATTAAGATGATGACTATTGAAAAAGGTTTTTTTCATGGTCTTTTTTATATGTGAAAAAAGATATAAGATTAATAAAAATTTAAATAATGGAGAGATAATCGGAATGAGAAAAAATAAAAAGTTTACATTTAGTGTAGAAGAAGCCAGATGGTATGGAAGTAATCATAAAATAGAACAATGGGTACACAGCTTTTTAACAACAATAGGCAACAATCGTGGATTTTCGGATGGATTGAAGCTACAAAAACGATATTGGTTAGGTCCTGTATTATGTGATTTAAATATGTTTGGAAGATGTTGTGGTCCAGAGGATGGACTAAAATATTATGAGCCATTATTAAATTTTGAAGAGCGGGTTAAGAAGATGCAGTTATCTATTAGAGATGGTTGGGAAGTGCCTCCCCTAATAGTGAACCACAACAAAGGCAAGTTTGAACTTAATGATGGTAATCATAGGTATGAAGCTCTAAGGAGATTGGATATTCACATGTATTGGGTTATATTTTGGGATAGTGACAATCATTTACATACACTAAAAGAGAGGATTAAAAGATGAGTCACACGATTGAGCACAATGATAAAATATTGGAGTTATTACAGAAGGTATTTGATAATCATATAACAGAGTATATCCCTGTTGTAGGCGGCAATATAAAAAATGTATATTTTTTTAGGCATAGAAATAAGGATTATGTCCTTAGCGTATTTACTGAACATACAAACAATATGCATAATAAGTATTTAAACAGACGATTAATCCAAAATAATATAGGTGTAAAGCAACTTATTAGTAGTGGTTATGATGAAGGGTGTTACTATGAGATACATACCAAACTCGTAGGTGACCCTTATAGGAGAAATGACAATTTAAACAGGTTAATTCCTCAGTTATTTAGAAATCTTGTTACCATTCATCGTGTTGATGTAAGTGATTCTACTGGTTACGGATGGATTAAGCACAATGGCCAAGGGACATATCCATCGTTTAATGCTTTTTTAGAAGGTTTTTTTCAAGAGGTTCAGAATGGCTTCTGGGAAAACTGGTATGACTTATTCATGGGGGATATGCTCAATAAAGACATATTTTATGGATTTTATGATAGAATGATGATGTTATCTAAGTTCTGTGAAGGAAAGCGATATCTGGTTCATGGGGATTTTCATTTAGGTAATGTCATAGGTATTCATGGTAAAATAACAGGTATTATTGATTGGGATAATGCATTATATGGTGACTATGTATATGATATTTCCACCTTACAAATGACATTACCCAATTATCCTATATATGATATGTTTCACTCTAATTATGTAGACAGCAAGATAGATACGCATTGTTTTCTAGAACGTTTCACTTGTTTAAGTATTTTAAGAGGTTTAGATGCTTTAAGGTTTTATGCCAAGAAAAATAAGAAATGTGCTTATGAGTCCGTTATTAGATATCTAAAACTTCTCTAAAAGGTATTATTTTTATTATAATAATGTTTTTAAATGATGAAAAGCAGTGGAATGACTATGGTGTCACTTCACTGCTTTGCATTAATTATAGAGTTTAACAAGGTTACAACAACCGAAGAAAAAAATAAAAACTACCATAATCAGAATATCTCACCTACATCTGGAAAAAATACCTCTATAAGCCTATTAATTATATAAATTGGACTAATCCAATTTATTGTATACAATTCTAAAATTGAACCCATAACCTCAAATTAGAGGATAACGGGCTTTAAGATATATTGAAAACTCACTAATACCATTATGCCTGTAGATATGTGGATGGGTATGATATAATGCGTGAATAATTGTATACAATCACTAAAATTTCAGGGTAAATATTCTTTGAAAATTGTATATAATATATAAGAAAGCTATTGACATATTGGATCATTCATTATATATTAATGGCATAGTCCAATGTAATATTTTGGTTTCAATCGTGACTAAAACAATAAGGGATTTTATAATCCATTTAAATCTCTTGAAGAGTAACCGGAGGTCAAAAATGAATGGTAAAAAAATAGTCTTAGGTGTTATAGGGGCAGATGTACATGCTATAGGTAATAAAATACTAGCTTATGCCTTTGAAGAAGCAGGTTTTAAAGTGATCAATCTAGGTGTTATGGTAGCTCAGGAGGAATTTATTAAGGCAGCTATTGAAACAGGTGCTGATGCTATTTTGGTATCCTCATTATATGGTCATGGCGAGTTGGATTGTCGTGGTCTTCGAGAAAAATGTGAAGAATCAGGTATTGGTGACATTCTATTATACGTAGGTGGTAACTTAGTTGTTGGTAAAGCAGACTTTGAAGATGTCAAGGCAAAGTTTTTGGAGATGGGCTTTAATAAAGTATATCCTCCAGGAACACTTCCAGATGTTGCAATTTCCGACTTGAACGAGGATTTAGGAGTGAGTGATGAATGAAGGTAGTGCTCCTCATTGATTTTGGTAGTACATATACCAAAGTAACAGCTGTGGATTTTGATGAAGAAGTGATTATAGGTTCGGCTAGAGCATTTACAACCATTGAGACGGATATAAATGATGGGCTTGAAGGGGCCATTGCTCAGTTAAAGAAAAAATATGGTCATATGGACATACATGAAATGTTTGCTTGCAGCAGTGCTGCTGGTGGGCTTCGTATGATTGCTATTGGTCTTGTACCTGATTTGACTGCAGAAGCTGCCAAGCGAGCAGCACTTAGTGCAGGTGCTAAGGTGATGAACGTTTTTTCTTATGAACTGAATGAGCAAGAGAGAAAAGAAATTGATGCACTGAAACCAGACATTATTCTGTTAACAGGTGGGACAGATGGTGGAAATAAAGATGTTATTCTACATAACGCCAAAGTTGTTGCAGAGCTTCAGTCCAATGCTCCTGTTATTGTAGCTGGCAACAAATCCGTACAAGAACAAGTGATGGACATACTAAAAGAGAAAGAGGTAACCTTATGTGAGAATGTAATGCCTGAGCTAGATGTACTGAATATTACATCAGCTAGATTAGCCATCCGAGATGTGTTTTTAAGAAAAATTGTCTATGCAAAAGGTTTATCCCGTGTGCAAGAGCTCATTCAAGGCATACTTATGCCAACACCTTCAGCCGTACTTAAGGCTGCAAAAACCTTAAGCCTTGGAACTAAGAACCAGAAGGGGTGGGGCGATCTCATTGTGGTGGATGTGGGTGGTGCTACAACGGACATACATTCTATAGCAGAGGGACTGCCAAGCAAAGGTGGGGTCTTGTTAAAAGGTCTGCAAGAGCCTTTGGTAAAACGTACTGTTGAGGGTGATCTAGGTGTTCGGTACAGTGCACATGCACTTATAGAAACCTGTGGTATACAGGACATGGAGAAGATAACCGGTTTATCCAAAGAACGAATCATTACTTATCTGGATAAAATCAAACATAATCCAGAGTATTATTCCGATGAAGATGACGATTTTAAGACCTTTGATTTTGGTCTTGCATCGCTAGCCGTAAGAGATGCTGTACACCGACATGTAGGGCGGTTAGAAACCCACTATACACCTTTTGGTGCCACATACCTTCAAACAGGCAAGGACCTTACAGAACTTCGAAAAATAATTGGAACAGGTGGTTCCATTATACATTGTGATTGCATTCAAAAAGTACTTGAACAGGCTCTTTTTGATCCCACTGACCCAACAGTACTTCGACCCATGCAAAGTGATTATTATATTGATCATAAATATATTTTAGCAGCTATGGGATTACTAGCTGAACATTATCCCGATAAAGCATTAAATATCATGAAGAAAGAAATAAAACTAATTTCTAGAGGTGAATAAAATGGAATTGAAGAATAAAAAGTTAGAGGATGAACTTTTTAACAGCATCAGACAGGACGTATTATTACAGTGGTCAACAGGCAACGATGTGGATTTTGATGAAGCAGTGGCTTATCATAAAGAAATTCCTAAGCATAAGGTTTTTTCGGATAAACTGATAGAAGCCAAAGAACAAGGTAACACATTGATTCAACCCCGGGCAGGTGTTGCACTGGTGGATAAACATATTGAGCTTTTGAACTACTTGGTGAATGAAGGCGAAGCAGACCTTCTTCCAACAACCATTGATAGTTATACAAGGCACAACCGATACCATGAAGCAGAAGAAGGTATTAATGAAAGCCGAAAAGCAGGTCGCTCTTTATTGAATGGTTTTCCAGCCGTTAATCATGGTATATCTTTATGCCGAAAAGTAAATGAATCCGTCAATGTACCGGTACAAGTAAGACACGGTACACCCGATGCAAGATTACTGACAGAAGTGACCATTGCAGGAGGCTTTACATCCTATGAAGGTGGCGGTATCTCTTATAATATTCCCTATTCAAAGAATATACCTCTAGACAAAACCATCTATGACTGGCAGTATGTGGACCGTTTGATAGGTAAGTACGAGGAAGCGGGCATCACCATTAACCGTGAGCCTTTTGGACCATTAACAGGGACCCTTGTGCCGCCTTGTATCTCCCATAGTGTAGCCATTATTGAAAGTCTTCTTGCAGCCGAGCAGGGTGTAAAAAATATAACAGTGGGTTATGGACAATGTGGTAACCTGATTCAAGATATAGCAGCTATTCGTACGCTAGAAAGTCTTACGGAAGAGTATCTTCATAAGTTTGGTTATGAAGACGTTGTGGTAACAACCGTTCTTCATCAATGGATGGGTGGTTTCCCACAAGATGAATCCAAGGCATTTGGCGTGATTTCATGGGGAGCAGCTACGGCGGCATTAGCTGGTGCCACAAAGGTGATTGTCAAAACACCTCATGAAGCCATGGGTGTGCCAACAAAAGAAGCCAATGCCAGTGGGATTAAAGCAACAAAACAATTAGTGACCATGTTACGTGACCAGCAGATGGTATCTATCAGTGACTTAAAACTTGAAAAAGACATGATTATGGCAGAGACACGTTGTATCGTAGATAAAACCCTTGAATTGGGAGATGGTGATTTAGCTGAAGGTACCATTCGGGCTTTTCAAGCAGGTGTTATTGATATTCCATTTGCACCTAGCCGACAGAATGCAGGTAAAGTGTTCCCTGCTCGTGATAACACAGGAGCGGTACGTTTCCTAGAATGCGCGCATTTACCTTTTACACAAGACATTAAATCTTATCATCATGATAAGATGAAAGAACGGGCAGACTATGAAAAAAGGGATATGAGCTTTCAGATGGTGATTGATGATATCTATGCGATTGGGAAAGGTAAGTTAGTGGGACGACCAAGATAAAAAATACAATCACTTATGGTACAAGAGAAAGGGAATAAAATATGAAAATAGTTGATGTCATCCTATCAAAAGGTAAAACAGGTTTTTTCTTCGATGACCAAAGAGCCATTAAAAAACATGCTGTTCCAAACGGGGCATCTTATAGCGGTATGCCCATTACACAAGGCTTTGAATCCATTCGACAGGCAGGAGAGGCTATTTCAGTTATGCTGTTATTAGAAGATGGGCAGATTGCCCATGGGGATTGTGCTGCCGTTCAATATTCAGGAGCAGGAGGAAGAGACCCGTTATTTCTTGCAAAAGATTACATACCGATTATCGAAAAGTACTTAAAACCAATCCTGATTGGGAAAGAGCTCCATTCTTTTCGTGACTTAGCAGAAGAGATTGACCACTATGTGATGCCAACAACAGGTAAGCCATTGCACACTGCCATTCGTTACGGTATGACACAGGCTATCTTGGACGGGGTAGCTAAGAGTAAAAAAAGACTCATGGCAGAAGTGGTTGCAGAAGAATATGGGACAGCGATGACAAAAGAAGAAATCCCTATATTCATGCAATCAGGTGATGACCGTTATAATAATGTGGATAAAATGATTTTAAAAGAAGCGGATGTGTTACCCCATGGTTTGATTAACAACGTGGAGTTAAAACTTGGAAAAGAAGGGGAACTCCTTAAGAAATATATTGCTTGGCTTCGAGATCGTGTGGGTGAAATTAGTCAAGATGCTGTTTATCAACCCATCTTGCATTTAGATGTCTATGGGACCATTGGTATGATTTTTGATTACGATATGGATAGAATGGTCGCTTATATGAAAGAATTAGAAGAGGCAGCGTATCCATTAAAGCTACGTATTGAAGGACCTATGGACATGGAAGAGCGGACAGCTCAGATGGAAGCATTAAGAGAGATGTGCCAGCGTCTCGATGCTCAAAACATACAAGTGGAAATTGTAGCTGACGAATGGTGTAATACCTTTGATGATATAAAATATTTTGCTGATAATGGAGCAGGCCATATGATTCAGATTAAAACACCGGATCTAGGGGGCATCAATAATACCATAGAAGCTGTACTCTATTGTAACAAAAAAGGTATTGGCGCATACCAAGGCGGTACGTGTAACGAGACAGACCGTTCTTCACAAGTCTGTGTTCACTTGGCTATGGCAACGAAACCTGTACAGATTCTAGCGAAACCAGGCATGGGTGTTGACGAAGGTTATATGATTGTGTTTAATGAAATGCAGCGCATCTTAGCTGTACGTAAAATGAGAGAAAGGATAGAATAGGATGAAAGAATTAAGAGTGTTATCCCCAACGGCCATATTGGGATACGGATTTCCTATGGCATCTTTTGAAGAAGGCATGAAGCGAAAACCCCATGTCATCGCAGTGGATGCAGGGTCAACGGACCCTGGACCTTATTATCTAGGTGCAGGCATATCGTTTACAGATGCCACAGCAGTAAAACGTGATCTATCCATCATGATTGAAGCAGCTATGAAAGAAGACATTCCTGTGATTATCGGAACGGCAGGCGGGGCAGGCGGTGAGCCTCATTTACAAGAAGTTGTTGACATCATTAAGGCTATTGCTGCTGAAAAAAAGTTAACGTTTAAAATGGCTGTCATCCATGCTGAGATTGATAAAGAGATGGTAGCTAAGAAATTGGCAGATGGTAAAGTAAGTCCTCTTCACCCAGCACCTGAATTAACAGAAGGCGAGCTAGAGGAAACAGAGAGAATCGTTGGGCAAATGGGGCTTGAACCCATAATCAAAGCCCTTGATGAGGGAGCTCAAGTCATTGTTGCTGGTCGTGCCTATGATCCTACTGTATTTGCAGCATTAGCTGTAAAAGAGGGTTATGATACAGGTTTAGCACTCCATATGGGTAAGATTTTAGAATGTGCCAGTATAGCGGCTACGCCTGGTAGCGGCAGTGATTGTATGTTTGGTTATTTAGGTGATGATTATTTCAAGCTGGAACCCTTAAGTCCCATTCGAAAATGTACCACATTATCTGTAGCCGCCCATACGTTATATGAAAAAACCAATCCTTATGTATTACCAGGACCAGGCGGTGTCATTGATTTACATGATGCAAAATTTGAACAAGAAACAGACAGCATGGTAAAAGTGACAGGTTCCAAATTTATCCCTTCGGATGCCTACACCATTAAATTAGAAGGGGCTAAGAAAGTGGGCTATCGCACGGTATCCATTGCAGGCACAAGAGACAGCATCATGATCGGGCAGATTGATGCTATTGTAGAAGAAGTGAAAGAACGTGTAAAAGATAATTTTTCAGATGCTGATTTTGACTACTATCTGGACTTCAAAATATATGGTAAAAATGCAGTTATGGGTTCTTTAGAGCCAATGAACGAGATTACAAGTCATGAGATTGGTATTGTGATTGAAGCTGTAGCCGATACCCAACAGATTGCTAACACCATCTGCAGCTTTGCCAGGTCTACTATGTTGCATTATGGGTACAATGGACGTATATCCACAGCAGGTAATCTTGCATTTCCTTATTCTCCATCGGATTTTAAAGCAGGTGAAGTATACGCATTCAGCTTATATCATGTGGTTGAAGTGGACCCTTATGAATTGTTCCCTATTGATTATATGACAGTTGGGGAGGCATTATAAATGAAGAGAAGATTAAAAGACATTGCAGAAGTCATCCGAAGTAAAAATGCAGGTCCCTATGAACTAACCTTTGATATTATATTCAAGGATTGGGAGCTTTTTGAGACAGCATGTAAGCATCATATCATTAATAAGCAAGTTATTGCATCCCTCTATGATATCCCTATAACAGATGTCATCAACATCATTGAATTTAAACCTGCAAAAGCCATCAAAGCTACGATTGTAAGACCAATGGCATCCGGTCAATTAGGAGAAACAGATGTTTACGGTGCGCAACAACATGCACCATTAGTGGATTTAGAAGTGCCATTTTAAAGGAATAGCCAAGGGAATTTTATCACGGGATAGCTGATAGAATTCTCTTTTTTACTTATTAGAAAGTCCTTGAATGTAACATATGAAATAGCTAATCAACTTTTAAAGGGGATATTTTTTTGATATAATAACCCTATAATAAAAAGTAGGAGACAAGCAGATGATTCCAAAAGTCCAAAAAAGAAGAGCAGAGATTAAGAATATTGTTAACATAGAAGGTAAGGCTTATGGCAATGAACTCTCAAAGATGTTTGGTGTAACCACTGAGACCATTCGTGCTGATTTAGATTTTATTGGTATGCAGGAAGGTTATATACGTATACATGGTGGTATCACCAAAGAAGAAACAGAACATTTCAATATGCAGTATAAATACCACGAACGCCAGACCAATTATGTTGAGGCTAAGAAGAAAATATGTTACCATACCATGGATCTGATTGAAGATAATGACTGCATTTATGTGGATACAGGTTCAACGGTTACTTTTTTACTTCATTATATTAATCGGAGAAGAAACATCACCCTTGTAACACCTTCTATCGCTTTATTGATGAAATATGTCACTGAGAATTATGCGCAAGTGTTTCTAAATCAAGGACATACCTTCATCTTCATAGGGGGTGAGGTGGATGCCAACATATTAACAACCTATGGTACATTCTTTCATCAAACAGTAGAGGATTTTAACTTTGATAAAATGATTTTTTCTGTAGATGGCATTGATTATAAAAAAGGATGTACAGACGTGGATTACGCTTCTTATGCGATGATAAAGTCCGTGAGTAAAAAGGCCAACAAGAAGATTGCCATCATGGATAAAAGTAAATTTGGACGGGTTGCAACCCACCATGTTATTGGCTGGGACAGCATAGATTACTTGGTTACAGACTATGCATTGGACCACAAATGGAAATCCCTATTAAAGCAAAAAAACATCACCTATAAGCAGATGTAAAATTTGGCATTTATAACATAAAACAAAATTATTTGCTATAAAAACAAAATATTAACCAAATATTAACGAGCTCTTTACTTGAGCTTTATTTTTTTTTGCTTTTTTTATGCTATTATGATTTTGAAAGGAGGGAATGGTGAAAGTGAGTAAGAAACATACGATTAGATTACTGTTTGTTTTACCTTTTTTAATACCCTTGTTTTTGTTTTGGATTATTCCGCTATGCTTAGCATTTGCCATTAGTTTCACCGATTGGGATTATTTATCGGCAGATATTCATTTTGTTGGACTATACAATTATGTGGATATCTTTACAGATAGTGACTTTATGAAAGCGTTAATCAATACCTTGGTGTTTGGTCTTGGAACTATTGTATCAACCATTGCACTAGGTCTGCTCTTTGCTTTTATTTTTCAAAAAAATTTCAAGGGTCATCGCATCTATCAGATGATTATCTTTAGCCCTTGGGTTACCCCTGCTGTTGCCGTATCTTTGGTATGGTCTTGGATCTATGAACCGGAGAGGGGATTTGCTAACTTTATCCTTGGATTGTTTGGTTTACAGCCATTGGAATGGCTTCATAGCTCAGATACAGCTATGTTGAGTATCATTATTTTTACCATATGGAAGTCCATTGGTTGGACCATGTTATTTTATATTGGTGCTTTGGAACGAGTTCCTAGAAGTACATACGAAGCAGCTGAGATAGATGGTGCTAATGATATAAGCAAATTTATCCATGTCACAGTTCCTCTTATATCACCCACTACTTATTTTTTATTTATTATTAATTTAATCTCATCCATACAAGTATACGACCAAATACAGATTATGACACAAGGTGGCCCAGGAGGCAGTACAACCACCTTACTTTACTTGTATTATAAAAAGGCTTTTCAAAACTTCCAGATGGGTTCTGCAAATGCTGTAGCAATGGTCATACTGGCTATCATTATTCTATTGTCACTACTAAGTACTTATGTCAGTAAGAAATGGGTGCATTATGAATAGAAAAGAAGGGATGTTAAACATGAAAAAAATGAGATTGACCATCAAGCATATTTTCCTCATTAGTATAGCCATTATCTTTGCATTTCCTTTTGTATGGATGGTCTTTGGTGTCTTTAAAACCAACAACGAGATTTGGCAGGAACCTTATAAGTTATTGCCTAGTCACTGGGACATTGCAAAAGTGGTTGAAAGTCTTGGACAGATCAATTTTAATGGCTACATGTTGAACAGCTTTTATGTGGGTATATTCGGTACCTTATCGATACTGATTGTTGCGCTGTTGTTTACCTATGTGGTTGTTTTTCTTAAAAATAAAAATACCAACTTCTTGTTTGTATTAGTGCTTGCCACCTATATGCTGCCAAGTGCAGTTACCTATGTACCATCTTATGTGATTCTTGCAAAAATGGATTTGCTAAACAAGCTAAATGGTATGATATTTTCATGTTTAGCCAGTGTTTTCGCAGTATTTTATCTGCGACAATCCTTTCTTAAGATGAGCTATGATTTTGTGGAAGCTGCAAGAATTGATGGGGCCAACGATTTTAAAATTATCTATCATGTGATTTTTCCAATGAACAAGTCAGCCTTCTATACAGTAGGTGTGTTGACATTTGTACAACTCTATAACAGTTATATGTGGCCAAGTATCATGATTAATGACGATAAAAAATTCTTGGTTTCCCAAGGTTTGCGCCAATTCTTTATTCAAGACGGAGCATATGGTATGAATTGGTCGGAGGTTATGCTGGCCAGTACATTAACCCTACTGCCAGTCATTCTGATCTTCATTATTGGACAGAAATGGTTTGTAACAGGGATTGTACAAGATAGTGGTATAAAAGGTTAAATCATTCAACATAACAATGACATGAAATGGAGGATTAGAAATGAAAAAAATATGGAGTTTATTAGTCGTTATTGCTTTATTGGTAGGCTGTTCCAGTACACCAAGTTCAGAAACAAAGGTACCTGCTGACTCAGATGCTCTAACAAAAGCAGAGCAAGGAACAGATAAAAAAGACAACACAAAAGAAACGGTGGTTGTGGAACTGTGGCATGCATTAGGAGGTTCTCTTGGTGATGGTTTATTACAGATTATTGATACCTATAATCAATCACAAGATACCTACCAAGTGAAGCCAGTGACCATTGGCAGCTATAGTGAAATTGATGAGAAATTACAAGCAGCCTATGTGGCAAAAACAGTGCCCGCATTAGTAGCTGGAGGTTCTTATGATACATTTTATAAGAAAGGATTAGTGGAGAGCTTTGAAGACTATATGCCAGAAGACTACGATAAAAGTGATATTGTTGGCGGATTTATGGATGCAGCTCTAAGAGATGGCAAGATGGTCTTTGCACCTGCTTACGGTACATCTCAGGTATTATACTATAATAAAGCTGTTTTACAAGAAGCAGGGTACGATAAAGAAGACATGAAATCTTGGCAAGACATCGTGGCTATGTCAGACAAGGTGATGGGCATGGATACCAATAAGGATCAGATTAAGCACATATGGGAGCCCATGTGGGGTTCAGGTAATATGGCAGATGTTGTGTCAAGTGCAGGTGGACATTTTATATCCGATGATGGACAAACCGTTACAATTAACGACGCCATCTGGGTAGAAGTACTTGAACAATATAGGAAGTGGATTCATGAAGACAAAGTCATGCGTATTCATTCTGGTGGACAAGGCTGGGAATATTGGTACAAAACCATGGATGATTGGGTATATGGTAAATCTTTGGGTTATACAGGATCACCAGGGGACTATGTCATAGCTCTTGAAGCCGTAGGAAAGGCAATTGATGAAGGGTACAAAAATGAGTTTGGTGTGACACACCAAGCAGGATGGAAAGGCAACGATCCAGCACCATACTTCTCAAGCCTTATGTATTTCATTCCAAAAAGTGATAAGTTAACAGAAGAACAAAAGAAAGGTGCGGCAGAATTTGTGACCTTTGCCACAAACACCAACAACACAGCTATGTTCTCCATGGCAACAGGTTATGCAGCTGTTCGAAAATCAGTACTTGATTTACCAGAGTATCAAGCCTACCTTTCATCTAATCCAGATGCTGATGCAGCTCTCAAGCAGATTGACTTATATGCTGTACCGGAATTTGTTGATCCCACAGGTGGCGCAATAATGGATGCTCTGTCCGAAGCCGTTGATAAGATACAGATTGAAAATATATCAGCAAAGAAAGCTTTAGATGAAGCGGCTAAAAAAGCACAGAGGGCATTAGATAAAGTTAAGTAAACGAGGTAGATAATATGGATAATAAAGGATATACCCAATCACTTGAAAAACGTCTTCATCATGGTATGGAAGTCTTTCATATGGATATAGCTGACCCCATCCATTCACTGTCATTGGCATGTGAAACAACCATAAAAGCACCCATTAGGGTATGGCTGTATAATCCGACTGGTATATTTATCGGAGAAGTGAGTATGGGATATAGTCATTTTATTCCCTATGTCTATATATCCCGTGTAAAAGCGACTATGAACGGCTTAGCCCATGACCTTATTGGCGGTAGCTATAAGGTGGTTATCTTCACCTACGAAGAGGAAGCAGCATTTGTAAAAGATGAGCTTATGGTCCGTTTTAACATAACCGTCAATGAAGATAAGGCCATTGATAAGGCATATCTTCAAGAAGAAGCATGGTATGGTGAAAACGGTGTGCGATTAGATTTTGATCACTGTATCAAGGATGAAGCCAAGTATTATAAAGGCGATTTCCACGGACATAGTATATATTCGGATGGTAAAAACCAACCATCACAAGTGGCAAAAATTGTGCGGCAGCAAGGACTTGATTTTATAGCTCTAACAGAACATAACACCATTCCTTTTGGTTACAAGAAACTGGGCTGTTTACCTATTCCATCCTTTGAATTGACATTGGATATGGGGCATATGAACATACATGGTGTCCATCGATTAGCCTTTCCAGAACTTGTGCAATCCAGTCAAAATCCATATGATTTATTGCATCAAACACTGGAAACTTATACCCCTACCGCAAATATTTCAATGAACCATATGTTTCTAGAACCTTGGCACTTTCAAGATGGTGATTTTGATATGCGGCGTATTCATACCCTTGAAATCATCTGTGACCCAACCTATCCCACTTCTCCAGAAGCCAATGATAAAGCTGCTAGGTTCTTGGACTTTTTATGGGAAGCTGGTTTTAAAATCTATGGCATTGGGGGAAGTGATAGTCATAACCTGTACGAAGAACGTTATGAAGGTGCTTCTTTACCATCTGTCTATGGTGACCCTGCTACGTATGTTCATTGTCATGGGTTATCCATTAACCATGTCATTGATGGCATAAAACATGGTCATTGCTACGTGGCAAGATTTGTACAATTGGATATAAATATTATGCATGAAACGTATTTACCAGGGCAGCAAATAGGTGATGATGTACGTGAACTGACTTATCAAATAAAGGTCAAAAATTGTTGTAGCACGTATAGGGGGCGATTCATTTGTAACGGCAGAGTCATAAAACAGCAAATGATCTCCAAAAAAAATTCAACCATGAAGCTGACCATCATCTTATCTGAAGACCCCTTTTGGCTACGATTTGGATTATACGATGAAGATGGACATGTTATTGCTTATGTGAACCCTATTTATAACAAGTTAAATGAAATAGCCGAAACAAAGTTAAGTCAATTACTAGAAAAGTTTGGTGAACAATATGATAAAAGGTATATTATTTGACAAAGATGGTACGCTCATTGAATTTATGGTCATGTGGCATCAGGTGATGACCTATATATTTGATGAACTGGAACATGTGTTTCATATGGACAATGATACACTTACAGCGTTAAAGCATCTTTCTGGCTATGGTCCAGAAGGGTTTCAAAAAGAAAGCATGATCCAATATGTATCAACCACAGACATCATCCGTCAATGGTATCAGGTCATGACCAATGATTCACAACCAGCGTCTATTACAAGAAAACAACTGATGAAACTATTTGAAAAGCATGCTGTAAGAAAAGATATTCCAATTCAAGTTCTTGAAGGGGTCGAACGTTTATTACAGGATTTGAAAAGTGAAGGTTATTATCTTGGTATCGCCACTGCTGATACCTTAGAATCGGCAGAGTATAGTTTGAAAAAAGCAGGCATATATGATTACTTTCATTATATAGGTGCTGATGATGGTCAATATGAAGCAAAGCCATCACCTCAGATGGCACATGCGTTCTGTCAGCAGATGGCTATATCTCCAGAAGCCTTATTAATCGTTGGTGATAGTGTGACGGATATGATGTTTGCTCAGAATTCAGGTGCACATTTTATTGGTTTGGAAACACCCTATAACGATTCCAATCAATTTATACATAACCAGTATCCTACTGTTGATAAGATCTATAAAATTATGGATCGTCTTAAATACTAGTACCATTTTAAAAGAAGCCTGTCTCTTATGGGATAAGGCTTTTTTTTCGTTATAATGCGTTCCATAGATAGGATTGAAAAATTAATGAATTGTATGTATAATATGCGGTATAATGAGAGCTATAGGAATAACGGAGATACCCATAAAAAATTGGTTAACTTAAGGAACATATGAGGAAGGATATTAAGGGTTTCATGTCGAATACACTAATAGGATTGTGTAAAAAAATAGATAGGATGTGAATGGTATGGCCATTACTTTACTACAAGAAGCTTTAATGTACTCTGTATATTTTGCACCCCGTGGACGTAAGCGGATATTAAATTTAGGGCATCAGATCTCTCAAAGGTATTTAAGTCCATTAGATAAATTAATCGGTTTTGTAGGCGATTCTGGAGCAGGTAAGTCGGTAATTATTAAGGGTATGTTTCCAGGGCTTGAGCTGACCAATGATGACGATGGTGTCAACGTAAGACCATTGCCATTATTAGATGGTTCCGATACAGGATTTTTTAGCAGTCATACGTATCATATAGATGTACGGTTTGAGTCGGCATTCACACAGATGTATATCTTAGCGGATGCCATAAAAGAGGCTGTTAAAAATGGTAAAAGGGTTATTGTGGAGCATTTTGAGTTGGTGTACCCTTATTTGAATATGAATGCTGAGATCATCATTGGTATTGGTGAAGAAGTCATTGTGACAAGGCCAAGTATTTTTGGTCCATGTCCTGAAAACGTTGCTAATATTGTGCATAAATCCATTAAATACAGACGGATGGCCCATACAGCCGAGGACCTTACAGGCTATGTTTTGGAAAAAGAATTTGGATTTGAGCATTGTGAAGGGCATAATGATGTGAAGCACGGATTTGTATTAGAGTTTGATACGAAGCCTAACATTGATATTGAAGCATTGGAAAAGAAAACCTTGGCATTAATTAATCAGAACCTTGACATATGTTATGTGGATGATAATCATATCAACATTGGTGGTCAAGAAAAATTTGAGTGTACGGGTCCAAGGATTCACCTAAAAAATTCAGGAGAAATAGAGAACTTCCAACTGGTTAAAGAACTTAAGTATAGCCCAATGACGAAGTTGTACGCCTTAATTGGCATTGTTGGCTATGGTTCTCCAACCAATGTTAATGCTCTGAACAGTATAAGTTACAGCAATTAATTCAGCAATATGTTTTATCTTATAGGAAACGCCCATGAAATTAACATATGCAATAGAAGGGTTTTCCTATGTAGTAAGGATACTTCTTAACAAAACAACTGGCTTTCCAAGGCGCCATGTAATTGCTTTGTTTCAAGGTTCAAATTGGTACTTGTAATGGTATAATTTTCATGCTATTATATTAAATAAGAGTTTTATCATTAAAACCCTTATTTATGTGATATAAATCGTGAAAGGAGGTCATAATATGTTTAACCAAACAGGAAGCAAATTAATAAAAGCACACAACATATTGTCTAATGGCCTACAGAAAAGTTATTAAAATTAAGGTATCCTTATACCTATAAGCTGTAGGAATAGCTACAGCATATCTATACGTACATGTTAGAACAATGGCTGTAGCTAGATGCTACAGCTTTTTTGATGCTTTTTTTAGGCCGAAACATGATTGAAGGGGGCAGTAAAGCAATGAATGATATTAAGATTGTCATGTATGAACATGGTTACGCACAACCTCTTGCGGATATGTGGAATAAAAGTGGTGAAAACTGGGGTGGAGAGGATGTCATTAAGACTGCTGAAGACATCATCAATGAAAATGAAAGTATGGGTAACATCTGTGCTTACCTTGCCCTAGATGGGGAGGAAGTCGTAGGTTACTGTAGTTTTTCAGAGTACAAACAGGATGAAGGTGCTTCTTATATACCTTTACTGAATGTACGACCAGACTGCATTGGTAAAAAAATAGGTAAAAAACTTGTACTGGAATGTGTGAACAAGGCTATGGGTGAGAAATGGCCTCGTTTAGATCTCTATACGTGGCAAGGCAATGATAAAGCTGTACCTTTATATAAAAAATGTGGTTTCTTCTGGGAAAACAGAGACGATAGTACACATCTCATGAACTTTATCCCTTATGTGATGCGCACAGAAGCTGTTAAAGAATTTTTTGAGGTGTTTGACTGGTATAAAGATAACAAGCGAGATATAAAGGTTGAATGCGATGGACGTCTAGAAGGTGATTTTGACTACTTTGATTATCGATGGGAAAAGGATGGTCTTAATCTGGCCATGGAATTTGAAAGAAGAGGTAGAGGGTTAACATGTATCAAAACCAATGATTACCTTATACGTGCACGTGTAACCAAACAAAACCTTGTCAGTGGTAGAGATTATGACATCACTTATGAAGTGGTGAACATCAGTGGTAAGCCACTACATGTTGCCATTGAGGGTGTGGAAGATAAAAACATTGCCTTTGATTTTGAGTATGCTGGTGATATAAAAGGCCAAGAAAAGATAGTGGCAAATTATCATCTAGATGCCATCGATGAACCACAAGATAAATGGAAAACACATCCCTGTGTGACAGCTCAAGTGACTATTAATGGGCAAAAAGCACTTTTCAAAGTAGGGATTAACCCCAAATTACCCATAAAAATGGCTATTGGCGATCAAGAAAACCCAAGGGTTATAGGTGAAAACACCTGTTATGTGGACATTGAGAATGGTTTTGATGAAGAGATGACCATGACCTGTCGCTTAGCCAGCACAGATGTTGTGACCTTTGATGAGCCAGAGATAACATGCACAATAAAGGCATCTGAAAAAGTATCCATTCCCGTTAAATGTCAGGTATTAACCTATGGTTTTTATAATCAAATGATTGATGTGGTCATCAACACAAAAAATGAAACATTAGAGCATCAAGCCAAATTAAGAGGTGCTTTTCGAGGACGACATGGTAGGTATCATGGTGAAGATGAGAAAAATTATTTTATTTATAACGGTTCTTATTGTGTCAATTTATTTAAGAAAAATAACGCCCTCTCATTAAAACGTTTAGGTGGTCATGAAAAGGATGCGTTATATATCATCGTACCCCTATTAGGAAAACCTTACTTTAATGAGTTGGAAAATAAAAAACCAGAATATGTGGAACTGATTTCAAAAGAGACCAGTGAAATGATGAAAGCACATTATCCATTAGAAAAGAAATCAGGTATTGAATTAGATGTATGCATAGAGTTACTTGAAGAGGGTATTATAAATACCTTTGTGGAAATAGTAAACGTTACAGATGACCATAACTTTGATACACTATATGTCACACAACAGTTCTATCAATTATGTTACAATTCACATCTGCCTTATGATGGAAGCATTATGCGAACACCTAATGCTGATGGTATGTTGCCCTATAAATGGGATAGTAATAAGCTAGATGAACCTTGGGTATTTAGCCAATATGAAGGTACCAGGTGCATTGGTTGGGACCCGAGTATGAACGTTACTTTGAATCATGTATTTCTTTCTCTTGAAACGGAGATAAAGGATTTAAAACCGGGTGAAGGTTTTGTAACCCAACCTGTTACTTGTGCAGTTGACGCATTTGATACATGGCAAGCATTTCGACGTTACATGGGGCATACCACGCCTGTCGATCCCGTAAAACAAGATTTTCAGTGTGTTGTTAATGATAACAATCCATTTATTGAAGAAAGTAAAGTAGCCATTACCTTTGAAGAAGCTAAGAAGATTCCCATAGAAGGAAAAGTAAATGCCATATCGCAAATGGGTGCCTTTGGTCCTATGGAACAGAAGTTAACCTATACCGATAACAAAGCAGCCTTCACATTGTCTTATAATAAGGTGCCAGAAATGGATGTGTTGCACATGGACATTGATACCATTAACAAGTGCATTAGCCGTGAGAAAGCAATCTTTTTTAAAGGTTCAGATGCGGTTGTTACAGAATCCTATATGGAACATGATGTGGAAGTATATAAGGTAAGTAACGGGCTTGTGACCATGAAATCAGCACCAAGCTTTGCATCGGGTATCTATTCCTTATCCTATAAAGGTCATGAGTGGCTGGATTCTAGTTTTCCAACACCTGCTATTAAAGGATGGTGGAACTATTGGACTGGTGGTATGCATACGAAGCCAGAAAAATTAAGTTATGCATCTGCTTATGAAGAGGTAAAGCATGCAGAATTTGTTCATCAGAAGGATAATATGGGGAACATGTGGTCGGGTATTAAAACCACCTTATCCATAGATAAACAAAAAGAATTGAAAGGTATTGTCATTGAAGAATACTTCCTACTATTACCAGGTGTACCTGTTATCTGCCAATATGCAGTGATTACCCAAAATATGGATAAGTATCTTCTAGGGGAAAAAGCCATTCGATTGATGTTTATCAAAGCAGGTGATGACGTAAAAGATAATTATGTATGGGGTGATAACAGAGGTCAGAAAGAGATGTATCGGTGCATGGGTTCTGAATTTGACTTTTATGTTAAAAAATACATGATTCATGGTTCTAACAAGCAAGATTACTTGATGACACGTCTGTTATCAGAAGGGAACATACATGAATTCTACCATACCAATGGTGTTAATTTTACAGAAGACTTTCATAAACTAAACATGCCTCATGGCACAAAAAAAGCGACGAAACCTTCTTTTATCCTATTTTCTAAAGACATGTTAGATGATGTGGTCCTTGAAGACCTCTATGGCATTCAATTTGATGTATAAATGGTTAACGTATCATGTGTAACCACGTAAGTCTAAAATTAAGGGGGCAGCAATGAAGATAATTGATGCACACATTCATTTTTCAAATATTAAAGTATTTCGAGAGACAGCCGATGTTTTATCCCGTGTGAATTATACCTATAAGGGTCACATGGATACTTTCAAAAAAAATAATGTGGTGGCTACTGTTGCTATGGGCCTTCAAGAAATCAGGGAAGATCACTTCCCTGATTCTGACTGTCCAAATCCAATGGTCTGTGATCTGGATAGTAGGCAGCCAGCAAACATGTACACCTGTCTAGGCATTAATCCAGCAAGACTTGCAGGTGATTTAAAAAGTCAGGAACTTCATCATATTGAAATTGGATTAAAAGAACAGTACACAATTGGCCTAAAAATCTATGCAGGCTATTATCACTACCATATCTATGATGACATCTATCAACCCATCTACCGTTTAGCAGCCAAATACCAAGTACCTGTCGTTATTCACACAGGAGATACCTATTCAGAACAAGGCATATTGAAATACGCTCATCCTTTGAACGTAGATGAATTAGCCGTTGCTAATCGTGATGTCACCTTTGTGATTGCTCATATTGGTGATCCATGGGTCATGGATTGTGCAGAAGTCGTTTATAAAAACGCTAATGTCTACGCAGATCTATCCGGGCTCATTGTAGGTGATCGCCAACAAGTAGAGCGTATGGCAGGAAAAAAACATTTTGTGGACCATCTTAAAAGAGCCCTTGTATATACGGATAACTATAAAAAATTCATATTCGGGTCGGATTGGCCCCTTGTGGATCTGAATGCTTACATAGCCTTCATTAAGGGGCTTATTCCAGAAGCACATCATGAAGATGTCTTTTATAAAACAGCTGGTAAAATTTTTAATATAAACCTTTAAACATGACGATGATATAGGTGAGATAAGCATGATGACTAACATATAAAACATAAGGAGTGTTGAGCATGGAGATACGTTTTGAAGAGATTGATAAAAAGCAGATTAAGCCTTTTGAATATATAGCCAAATGGAGTAACGACCCAGAAATTAAATATCTGATAGGCGCTAATTTTTCAGAAGAAGAGATGCCGGATGTGACCAAGGAACAGATTCACACCAATGCTAATAAGGATCATAAAAAATATATCTATTTAATATTGGATGGAGATGAGCCCATTGGTGATTTATCCATTACCATTGACCCACCTCATTTAAACAAAAAAGAAGAACATACAGGATGGATTAGCATCTGTATTGGTGAAGGCAGTTATCGTGGAAAAGGTGTTGCTTTTCAAGCCATGATTTTTTTAGAAGAAACATGTAAAGCACTGGGACTGAAGCGTATTGAACTAGGTGTTTTTGAATACAATGAAAGAGCCAGGGCCTTTTATGAAAAATTGGGATACAAGACCTTTGCTCGTATTGAGGATTTCGTTTATTTTGATGGTAAATGGCGTGCAGATATACGTATGGAAAAATATTTATAAATTAATTTCATTTTTTTGGAACTTTTTAAAATACTTTCCGTCTAAAAAGATATAACACCATATAAGAGACTTTTGGCGTGCTTAAAATCATGTTAAGAAGCACGTTGCCTTATACGTATGAACCACAAGGAAAGGGGAAAGAAAAATGAAGAAAAAAATAGTGAGTTTAGTCATTATGATTGCTCTTGTTGTAACGATTTTTACAAGCCGTTCATTACATCAAGATATTGTTGTCAATGCGGAAGAATTTCGAAACGGTTATGCACTGATACCTGATCAGTTTGATTCAACAGGTATTCATTTGGACACGACATTTTTATTAAAACCTGAAGGCAGTACAAAGCTGACGTCAGATGACGTACAGAAGAAACTCCAAATGGAGCCTGCTATACCATTTGCTGTTACGAAAGTGGAAGAAGGATTCCGTATTACATTGGAAAAATCCATGAACTTAGACAGTTTGTATCAATTTTCATTTGAAGACGTTTCTTGGGTGTTCCAAACAAGGTCAGAATTTGCACTTCTAGGTGTTTTACCAAGACATGAGTCTTCCAATGTACCTGTTAATACAGGGATTGAATTTTATTTTAACCAGGCAAATGCTGAGATTGAAAAGTTCTTTCAAATTGAGCCAAAAGTTTCAGGAAAGTTTGAAACCCATGGTAAAGCTGTTGTGTTTGCACCTAAAGGCGGCTTAAAGCCAGGAACCATCTACACCGTAACCCTTAAAAAAGGTGCCAGCCTAAAAGGGTCTGAGCAACAATTAAAAGAAGATTTTGTCTTCCAATTTGAAACATCTCCAGAAGGGAATAGTGAACAACAAAATCCATTAGGACAATTCAATTTTTTAAATATAGTCAATGAATTTGGGACGAAAGAAGTACCTCGTGTTCCCATCAATTATTATGTTTATGATACCAAGAAAGCGAAAGATGACATGGACATTAATGTCTATGCTTATAAAACCATAGATGATTTCACCTCCGCTCTAAAAACCTATAGTGAAGTTCCCAGATGGTCTTATTTGAGCAGAGAAAAGACAGCATTAAGCGTAAAGGGTTTGTCGAAAGTTCAATCATTCACACAACCCCTTAGGCTTCAAGAATTTGATGAACATTTTATAGAACTACCAGAAGCTTTACCAGCAGGTTATTATGTCATAGATGGTCATTGGAAAGATATTAACTTCCAAACTCTTATACAAGTAACGGATATTAGCTTTTATTATATTGGTGGCGGTCATAATACACCTATTCCCTTTGCAGAAAAGAGTACAAATAACCCATCAGGTGGCAAAGATAATCTTTTATGGATTAATGATTTGAAAACAGGTAAATCCATAGAAGGTGCTCAGGTGGCAAGAGTTGGTGCAACTGACAAGTATACCAGTGATGCTTCAGGGGTTGTTCAAATGGCTTCTACAAAAGAAGAAGATGACCAATCAGCTATCTATACCATCAATGACGGTGAACGAAGCGCTGTTTTCATGTCAATGGGTATCTATGGTAGGAAAGGTTATAATGAAGCCAATCATTGGCGTTATCTACAAACGGATAGAGGCCTATATCAACCGGATGATACAGTGGAATTCTTTGGTTTCTTACAAGGTCGCTATAAAGATGAAGAAATCAACGAGTTAACCATTGAGATTACCCAGAGTAACTGGTATTTCTGGAAATATATGCCTTATGCAGGTGATGATTTAGCCTTAGAAAAAGTAACAGTAAAAGCAGACCATGGATTTTTTGATGGTAAGATTCAACTACCTTATTTAGACGAAGGCAGTTATCAAGTATCTGTTCGTCATAAGGATGAAATTGTAGCCAGTCAATATATTCAAGTGGAACAATATACCAAACCTGCTTATAAACTTGAAATGGATAAAGATAAAGAAGCTATCTTTATTGGTGAAAAAGTAACCTTTAATATTAACACGTTATTTTTTGAAGGCACTCCTGTAGCCAATCTTGAAGTGAACTATAATCTTAATGGTATGGAACATCGTAATGGTACAGAGAAATCAGATACAAAAGGGCAAGTGAATGTGGACTACAAGCCGGATTATGTAAAGGATACACAGGGTATTCAACATATGAACATCAGTGCCTTTGCCAAGTTACCAGAATCAGGTGAAATCTATGGCAATGAAGATGTCCGCGTATTTGTTAATGATATTCATGTCAACATTGAAGCCAAAAGAGAAGATAAAGAAGGTACATTATCCTTAGATGTTCATGAATATGATCTTAGCCGATTAAATAATGGTACCGCAGAACACGATAATGATTACTTGGGTTCAGTGAAGCCTGGTCAAACAATAACAGGAACCATCTATAAAAACGAATGGATCAAACGTGAAGTAGGCGAGTACTATGATTTCATTAACAAGGTTGTGCGTAAGCGTTATGAATATGATAAGAAAAAAACCAAAGTTAAAGATATCACCCTCACCACAGACCAAGAAGGAAAAGCCACAACATCCCTTCAATTTGACCAAATAACCAGCTGTTATTACAGTGCTGAATTAAACACCGTTGATGGTAATGGCAGAAAGATGACATTTGATGCTCATTTTAGTAAAAGATGGCACTATACACCTTATGAAGGTGATGCTTATAAACTTCAATCCGATAAAGATGTTTTTGATGTGGATGAAGATATGACATTAACATTTGTGAATAAAGATGAACCACTTAAGGGCGGCAATTATCTCTACATGACGGCTCAAAATGGTATACACGATTACCATGTAAGTGATCAGTCCACCTATACAAGAACATTTGATGCAAGCTTAATACCGAATGCGACCATTAGAGGGGTGTATTTTAACGGTAAAACCTATGTACAACAAGATTTTAGTGCCAGGTTTAATATAGAATCTAAAAAGCTTGTATTTGAAGCCAAAACCGATAAAGACGCGTACAAACCAGGGGAGACATGTACCGTTACATTAACAGCCAAAATCTATTCAAAAGAAGAAGGCAAGCATATACCAGCTAAAGATGTTTATGTCAATGCAAGTCTAGTAGATGAAGCATTATTAAAGTTGAATGATCAAGAGATTAATACGTTAGAAGAATTGTATAGTCATATTGACAGTGGTTTAGGTATGAGTTACATGTCTCATAGCAACCGGAATCATAATGTGTTTATGTATCGAGGATATGGCATGGTGGTTGAAGAATTAACCAAGGAAGCTATGCCTCAAGCAGCTAATATGAAATTTGATATGGCCATGGACGATAGCCTAGAATCTGGATCCGTCTATGTGAGATCTGTATTTAAAGACACAGCTTTATTCAAAACCATCAAATTAAATGAGCAAGGTGAGGGTACTTTCTCATTTACATTACCAGATAATGTGACGTCATGGCGTATGACTTTTGCAGGTATTTCCAAGTCGTTACAAGCAGGAACCAATAAAGAAGAAGTCATTGTGTCATTACCATATTTTATAAACACAAGTCTTGCTAAGACTTATCTCGTAGGGGACCAACCATTTGTTGGTGTGAGTGTATATGGAAAAGCATTAAAAGAAGGCGAGAAGATAGACTATCTTGTGACAGCAGAAGGTACGGATTTTAAAGCGACAGCTACAGGAAAAGCTTTTGAACGTGTGAACATCCCATTATGGGAAATGAAAGAAGGTTCTTACGATCTTGTCATAAAAGCCAAGTCAGAATCAGGTTATACAGATGGTCTTCAACAAACCATTAACGTGGTTACAACGTATCATGAAATGCAAGTAGCCGATTACTACGATTTGAAAAAAGGTTTAAAAATTAAGACCAATGATAAAGGGTTGACCACCATCATGATGCTTGATCAAGGTAAAGCCAAGTTTTTACCAAGCCTTTATGGATTAGCTTATAGCGGTGGAAAAAGAGTGGATCAGAAATATCTAGGCTATCAGGTGAGTGCATTCTTAAAAGAGCACTTTGACTTAGATGAGATTATTAAAGATGAAGTGAAAATTTCAGATTATGAAATACCTGAAGGCGGTATAGCATTACTACCTTATGCCGACAGTGATCTTGAAACAACCGTGAAGCTATTACCTATCATTAAAGATCAGATTAATACCCAGAAGATGACGTTATACTTACGTAATGAACTTCAAAACAAAGCCAGTAGAAATCATGCAGCAGCCCTTTATGGATTGGCTATTCTAGGTGAACCTGTGTTAAATGAATTAGAGCGTTATGATACAATATCTAATAACACTTTAAAAGACCAGTTATATCTGGCGTTAGCATACAGTGAAGTGGGAGATACCTATAAAGCTAAAATCATATACGATAATAAGGTAGCGAAACATGTGGAGAGTTATGATGCCGTTAAGCGTGTAAAATATGGTAAGTCAACAGATGATTATCTTGTATACTCAGCTCTTACCATGGTATTAGCCTCTAAACTAAACATGGAAGATCGTGACCTATTCCATGCTTATGTTACCAGTGAATACTCAGAAGAGGTACTGACAAATATTGAAGAATTCGTCTATGTGATGCAAGAGTTTGATAAGGTGACCGATGAAAAAGCTAAAGTGACCTATCGTTATCAAGGTAAAACCGTTGAGAAGGTGTTAGAAGGCGGATGGTATGAAAACATCAAAATACCTTCTAAAAACTTATCGGCACTGGACATTCAAAAAGTTGAAGGTGACGTTGCACTTGTAGCCATTTACAATAAATCAGCTGTAATTGACCGGAAACAAGATGAGCATATTACCATTAACCGCACCTATTATGATTATGCAACAGGTAAGCAACAAAATACATTTAATGAATCGGATATTGTTAAAGTTGTTTTGGATGTGGATATAGATCAAAAGGCGATCGACAATTACTACACCATTACAGACTATGTACCATCTGGCCTGGCACCCATAGCTAATTCAAGAAAATTTGGACTTAGAGATACAGATAATTACTATTATTACAAAGATGTAGAGGGTCAAAAAGTAACCATGCATATTGGTAAGAATTATAAAGATAAGCCTGAATTATATTATTACGCAAGAGTTGTCACACCAGGAACCTATAAAGCAGAAGGTACCATTGTATCTGGAAGCCGTATAAGAGACAGCTTTAAAATATTAGAGATGAGTGAAATCAAGATAAATCATGAGTAAGTGAAATGGAGAAAGCAATCATCCATGGGGTGATTGCTTTCTTTCTTATGAAGAAAATTATTTGAAATTAGCATATGAAATAGAAGCTTTTTCATATGCCTCATGGATACTTTCTTAAGGAAACAACTTGGTTGTTATTTGCTGCTTTCTTTTTTGTGAATATCAATGAGGTTTTTAACAGCTGTATCTAAATCAGCTGAATTAATTTCATAATCAAATGTACCATAGAATTTCTTCCATTTTTTATACATAGGATCATAATAATGGTCCAGTAGCAGGCTAACAAATGCGTGTAAGTTTCTTGTTTCCAAGTCATGTACCATTTTATTATAATCCGCATTGGATAGGTAAGATTTTATACATGAAAGAGCTTCCTTGATTTGATTAAAGTTTGCCTCAGGTATACCTTGGCTTTGCATATAATCGTCAATAAGCAGCTGAATACGTAACGCTTTATCTAAGTGGATCATGACGTGAATACCAGTCTTAATGTGATGCATGGCATAGGCAGGTACCGTTCTTTTGCCTATTTTTGTACTTTCTGCCTCTACAAAAACCATGTTGTCACCAAAAGCTTTGTTTTTATTATAAATGGCCGTTTCAAAAGCTTTTTGGGAGGGTTGTTCACCAAGACCAACACCACCAAAGACAGACCCTCGGTGATGAGCTAATCCTTCGAGATCCAGAACAGGCATGCCAGCTTTTTCAAGTGCTTTTAGAAGTAAGGTTTTACCACAACCAGTATAACCATGAAGTACAATATATGGCGATGGTGTATCCAAACGCCTTTCAAAATCACGAAGAACATAATGGCGATAAGCTTTATAACCACCTTCTAATTGGAAAATAGGCAGGTGCATAAGGGACATGACTGTAGCAATGGATTTACTTCGCATACCTCCACGCCAACAAAAAATAACGATTTTGCTATAACCTTTTGACACCGTTTTAATTTTTTGATACATATCCGGTAGTTTATGGCATGCAATGTCAAACCCATTTTCTTTGGCTGTGGTTTTACTGATGTTTTTATAGGTGTGACCTAGCATAGCCCGTTCATCGTTATCAAACACAGGTATATTAATAGCACCGGGTATGGTATCTTCTGCATATTCTAGTGGTGATCGAACATCTATGAAAATGACTCGGTCCATATGCAGACAAGTATCTATGGTAATGGTATTCATGTTGAAATCCTCTTTTCTATAGTATTCGACTTCTATAGTATACAGTATTAACCTTGTGTTCATCAATATAAAATCTTAATGCTAAACAGATATCAATATTATCATGAAACTTATTGGCATTTGCTAATAATGGGTATATAATGAATAAGGGCGTATAGATAATGAATAAGTAAAGGGTGAAGAACATGTGTATTACGATTACAACTTTAATTGAAAACAGTGGAGGAGGTAATGGTTTATACCAAGAACACGGTTTGTCTTTTTATGTTCAGGTAGACCAGCACAACATCCTCTTTGATACGGGGCAGAGTGATAAGTTTTTACATAATGCAGAGGTATTAGGTGTGGATATGACAACACTGAATGATGTCATTATTAGTCATCGGCATTATGACCATGGTGGAGGTTATCCATATTTAGTGGATCGTTTGCAAGTGCAACCCACATTGCACATTAGTAAACATTTTTTTGTCGAAAAATACGCCCTTAATGAGGGAGAGTACCGAACAAAGGATACATGTATTCATGAAGACGCTATAAACCGTCATCATATTCCTACAGAACTTGTTCGTGATAAGATTAAGTACATAGCTAGAGATGTTTTTATCGTCGGTAATTTTCAAGAACAGATAGATTTCGAAAAAACAGATAACCATTTTTTTATCAAAAAGGATGGTAAGTATGTACGGGACAGTTTTAGAGATGAGATTGCCCTATGCATTAAAACATTTGAGGGGCTTATTGTCATGGTTGGCTGTTCTCATCCAGGTATTGTTACCATGTTGACATCCATTGTGAAACGTACAGGTGAATCCATCTACATGGTTATTGGTGGAACACATCTCATTCACGCCAGTGACCAACGCATTAAAAAAACCATGGATTATTTTACAAAACAAGATATCGATTACATTGGTGTATCCCATTGTACTGGAGAAACGGCAACGGATGCTATGCAATCCATGAAAGGTTATTTTTTAAATAAAACCGGTACAGTCATACATATTGGTAAATATGGGGAAGTTAGCATAAGTCATTCCGATGACCATATTGTGCCATAATAAAAAATGTTATACAAAAACTCGCTCAATGATGATTTGATTATCCATTGGGCGAGTTTTTCTTCTTTAGGAATGCTCATGAAATTACACAAGTTATTATGAAATTACCGAGTGGAAATAGTAAAGGGGAATATGGAGCTACGAGCCACGGACGGCGAGTTCAGCATGGGTTCAAGCAACTTTTACAAGTTGCACTATTAAACATGGACGTTTAATCTGCTGACGTAATATTCCCTTTTACTATTGGAACGACTGTTGTTACAGTGGGAATGTTCTCTAATCAATTATTTACGAATAAAAATCTGTGTAAACATGTTGCCATATTGTCCACCTTTTTGAATACCCACACCAATATGTGTATACTCTGAGCTTAGAATATTTTGACGATGACCAGGAGAATTCATAAGGGCTTCGTGAGCTTTATCAACAGTTTGATTACCTGCAATGTTTTCTCCAGCTTTAATATAACTTACGCCAAAGTTTTTGAGCATATCAAAGGGGCTACCATAAGTTGGTGAGTTATGACTGAAATAATTCTTATCAATCATATCTTTGGACTTAATTCTTGCTATCTCCGATAATTCATTATCGGCTTGTAATGCTGGAAGACCATTTTGTTTACGTGACTGATTAACAAGGTTAATCATTTGTTGCTCGCCACTGGATATACTTTGGTTAGTGGTTGTGTTTTGGTTTCCATTAGCTGTTGCATTATCATTTGGTGCTGTTGTATTAGGTGTTGCAGCATTATTAGGTGCTGGTGTTGTGTCTCTTCCTGGAGTCGTTGCCGTACTGCCTGGTGTAGTTGGTGCTCCATTTGCACCAGGTGTACGCATGATATTACCAGGTAATTGTGGGGTTTTGCCACCACCAGGCATGTTTACATTTGGGGTACCTTGGGGTGCATTCATATTGGTTTTATTAGGTTGTTGAGGTGTTACAGGTGTACATTGTGCTTGTGGCACAAAACCAATTTTATTATTGGGGAGTTGTACGCAATACCAATCATCATTGACTTTGCTTAAAACATTTAAATTGGTATTTTTGTTGGCACTTTGTAAAACTTGTGAATTGGGGTCACAGCCCACAGTCACATTAGCTTTGGGTGCTGTAATTTGAACAGCTTTTACTTCGCCAGTTTCGTTAATAGAAGATTCAACGCCTTTTACAGGCTCATCTTCTTTTGTTGTACATGCTACATTGAATACCATCAAGAGCATCATACATGACAATAATAGCGCTTTTATTTTTTTCATGGTTACCTCCTTATAAAATGAATAAATGTGTTTCGTTTGAGCATTCAATCCTCTTTTTGATAGAACAAAAGAGGCTACGCCTCGTTCCGCAAAGCGGATTTGTCCGTTAGGAAAATTTCATTAGCACAAATGAGAATGATTCTATCTCATTTGTTAAATTGAGAACTTTCCTATAAGATAAATACTCAAATACAAGATGAATACTCAAATACAAGATGAATGAGAAGCTTGTGCTTCACCAATAATAAATAGAGAATGTGGTTTTTGACATCATTATTGGTTTGTATTCTCTCATATAATTAGTATCTGATGTACACAAAATATTATTAAAAAAAATACAAGTAATATAGGAGATATTTACCATTAAAAAATTATGAAAACAAGTATATCAACATACGTATATTAAGCGATAAGATGTAATTAATGGAATCATATGATTACTTAATTTTGCTAGACTTTCAGGTAGAAAGAAGATAGAATAATAGAGTAGAGACAGTATAAACTAAAAGCATTATAAGAAACCTATGATTAATCCATGCAAATGCAAGCATGCATAAAGGAGATGATAATGATGAACCATTTGATCGTATATGCCCATCCTAATCCTCGGAGTTTTAATCACGCTATTATGGATACGGTTGTAGACCTTTCAGATAAAAAAGGTCATGAAACCCGTGTTAGAGATTTGTATGCCATGAATTTTAATCCTGTCCTTCAAGGGTCCGATTTTGAAGCTTTCCATAAAGGAGACGTTCCAAAAGATATTCAAGAAGAACATGAACATATTAAATGGGCAGATACCATAACCTTTATTTATCCTATATGGTGGGCGGCAATGCCAGCCATGATGAAAGGATACGTTGATAAAGTTTTTTCTAACGGATTTGCTTATGAATATGTTGGTGGGAATCCTGTTGGATTACTAGGCGATAAAACAGTTATTATATTGAATACAACAGGCAGTCCTAGTGATTTGTATGAGCAAATGGGCATGCACGATGCCATAAAGCTGGTATCGGATACAGGTAAATTCCAATTTTGTGATATGAAGGTAGCAACGCATACTTTTTTCGGTGCTGTGCCAAAAGTGGATGATGACACACGTAAAGGTTATTTACAAGATGTTAAAAGAATAATGGATATGTATCTATAGAAGGTCATATCATAAAAAGCTAAAAAAGCCTATGAAAACTTTTTTAGCTTTTCTCATGTGTATGCTGTAAAATCTATAGCTGATCGGATTTAAATGCAGCACATGCTTCAACGTAAGCTAGAACATTTTCCCAAGGCACTTCAGGTTCCAGTATATGGGTAGGGGCACATATGAGACCACCTTTTTTTCCAGCTAAGTTAAGATTTTTATAAACTTCCGCCTTTACTTCCTCAGGTGTACCAAAAGGCATGGTGGTCTGTGTACCGATGGTGCCAAAGAAAGCTATCTTATCGCCATATTGAGCATGGATATCTTCAAAAGACATGCATTCTGGTTGAATAGGATTCAGAACATCAACACCTACATCAATAAGATGTGGAATAAATGGTGTTACAAAACCACAGCTATGATAGAATATAATAATTTCTGGGTTAATGGCTCTAACAGCATCAATTATTTTTTTAAGCCTTGGCTTAAACCAAGTCACATACATATCTTCACTCATCATGATACTGTTCTGCATACCAATATCATCACCAAAGAAAAGGATATCTGCTCCAGCTTTTACATAAGAAGTTGCTCGCATAATAGAAATATCCGTCACTTTGTCAATAACAAAAGTGGCCATTTCAGGATCGGTAATCATGTCCATCATCAGTTGTTCCATGCTGCGGAGGTACCATGAACGTTCCCAAATGGTACATTGCATATCACCCATAGCCACAAGACCTTTTGCATGAATGGCATCACATTGTGCTTTTTGATGAGATGCGTCAGCATGCTCATAGTCAGGAAATGGGTAGCTGGTAAGCTGTTCCATAGACGTAAGTTCTTTCATGGGATGACGCATATAGGTCATATGCATTGCCGCTTCGCTTCCTGGTTCGTGAGCAACACCCCATTCGTCTATCTCCGTACCTTCTTTGAGTTCAAACGTATAATAAGAACGGTATTTTTCAGTATCATGATCCATGAGTTTCAAGTCTTCAATGGTACGCCATGGCATATTGAAATACGCTTCATAAGCCTCTTCTGAACCGGTTTTTTCCTTATACGTTTCAACTAATGATGGACATAAAATAAAGCTCACAGGTGCTTCTTCAAAACCTTGCTTTTTGATAAGACTTATTAAATTTTCTTTTTTTGTCATGATTTTACCTCCTATATATGTATAATATGGTATGATATATATAGAGTATAGAACTTAAAATAAGTAAAAAAAATAGGATAGTTGGTAAAGATAATGTAAAAAATGGTATGAGGTGATGGCTTGAAGATACCAAGCAGGTTATTTGTAACGGATACAAGGTATTACCATATGAATCATGAATCAATAGAGGGAATGGTATCTTGTGGTTTTTTAACTAAGAAAAAGGAAAAACGATTGCATCATTTTATCTACTATGGGGGTTTTTTGGTGTTGAGTGGGAGAGGACGTTATATCAGTCAAGATGGTCAGGAATGGGAGCTAGCACCAGGTGATTTCGTGCAACGACGCCCAGGCGTGAAACATACCACTATTGTGGAAGGGAATGAACCGTGGCTGGAATTCTACGTGTGTATGGGACCTTTAATGTATAGAACCTTGGGAAAAATGGGTATGATCAACACCACAGATCCGATTCTTAAAACCAAATTAAGCCCCATGATGCTTCACCAATGTATTCAGTTGTTAACCCGTTTTAAACAAGCAACGGAAAAAGAAGTAAAGCACTTGCTCATTAACATTCAAAGTTTTTTATTTCATGTTAACTCACTACATCAAAAGCTTAACATAACAAGCCATGAAGACCGTTGCGTTGAACTCTTATGTGAGTCACTAAGTCACTGTTTTGATAAAAAAATTGATTTGAAAAAAGAAGCAAAAAACTATAACATGAGCTACGAGAAGCTCCGTAAGTTATTTAAAGAAAAAATAGGGGTTTCCCCACACCAATATTTCATAACAAAACGTATTAATGAAGCACAAAGTATGCTGCATGACCCCAGCTTGTCCATTGCAGAAATTGCAATAAAGTTAGGGTTCTATGATGCCTACGCCTTTTCCAATCAATTTAAAAAAATTGTGGGTATTTCACCAAAACAGTTTAGAGATGAATTTTAATTTCGTCGTATACGAGGGAGGATAAGAATGATAGATACAATACCTATATTAACAGGAGATAAAGTAAAATTAAGACCTTTTAATGACAAGGATTATGAGGCTTGGTATCATGTGTCACAAGACCCAAACATGCATCTGTGGGTGGGTAATACCGTTCCAAAAAATCTACAAGAAGTGAAAGCGTTAATCGATATTTACCTTGAAACATTTTACATCATATGGATGATGGAAGATATAAATACAAATCATGTCATTGGTATGATGCGCATAAGCAACTTTGAAGCATCAGAAGAAGGTATAAAAGCAGGCGATTCTCAGAGATTGCATTCCAATTATTGGCGTAAAGGATACATGAAAGAAGCGCGTCGATTAGTATATAACTATGTGTTTCATACACTACATGTTGACCTATTATGTGCTGACGTATGGGAAGGCAATATTAACTCCAGTAAATCTCTAGAACACGCTGGTTATAGACACATTGATACGAAACAAGAATACTTTAAGAAGTATGATAGAATGCAAAATAAGCTGTACTATCAATTAAAATCCAATTGGTGGTGCCAATAAGGGAGATAGATTGAGGTCAATCTATCTCCTAAAATGTCTTCACTTAATCATGACCATGGGCAATGGTATCTTCGATAGCATGCCTAATTTCCTCATAACCTGTACAACGGCAATAATTAGATGTCATCCACTGCTTAATCTGTTCTTCAGTAGGATGCTTATATTTGTTAAGAAGGCCAGTTATGTTCATGATGAAGCCAGGCGTGCAGTAACCGCATTGATAGCCTTGATATTTCACAAAAGCTTGTTGCAGATAAGTATCTTGAAGAGCTTCAATGGTGGTAATCTCATGACCAACTGCCTCAATGGCTAACATGATACAAGATTTTATAGGTGAGCCGTCAATCAGTACAGTACAAGTGCCGCAGTTACCTTGTTCACAACCAGGTCTAGCACCTGTTTTGGCTAGTTTATCCCTTAGAACATGAAGCAGTGTTTCATTGGGATTAACAGTAAGTTCATTGTCAACACCATTAACACGTAAGGTGATAACAGAAGGATTTTTATAGATATTAATAATGCTCACCTCCAATCTTCTTAATAGCTAGGGTTAATTGATTTTTTAAGAGAAATTTCTTATAAGGTGGTGAGCCTTGAAGTGTGGGTATAATAGGATAAGGTATAGCTTTAATCGCTTGATTAACCCGTTCATGAATGGGTAGGTTTTTATTGTTTAAGGCATGGTCAACGCGAGGTGAATGAAAGGCATTTGCTGTGATTCCTGAAAATGCTGCCTTTAAATAGCCTTGATCATTGACAACAGCTAAAGCCAGGGCAGGGTAGCCAAAAGAGCCTATTTTTCGTATTTTTTTTGTATAAAAAGGCTTAGACAATTCATGAACATCAATAATGAATTGAATAACCAGATCATCTTTGTTAAGCAGTAAACCATTATTGTAAACTTTATCAAATGGTAGAATTCGAATACCATCTGTATTACCAACCACAACGGATGCATTGTCCAGCATAAAAGGCAATATGCCGTTTCGGTATATCAATTGACTGCAAAGATTACCGCCTATGGTTATTTGATTACGGCTGGTTTGATCAGCTACCCCGGCACAAGTTTCAGATAATAGGGGGTAATCCATCGTATCATCTACAATATAAGTTAAGGGGATTGCTGCACCAATATAGAGCTTTTCATCTTCAATATTGAACACATTTAATTCAGGGATTTTAGCAATACCCACAGCAGCATTGAAGGTTATGGACGCTCGGTCAGCAAAGGTAAGCAGTTCTGTGCCGCCATTAAAATAATACACTTTTTGATCATTATAGACTAGACGAGAGTAGACATCAATGGCCTCTTTTGGTGTAAAGCATTCATAAAAATCAAAATCAAATCCTATCATTTAACGGCCTCCTTCCTTAGCTCGCCATAAAGTTTCTGGGAATAATGGTAAATGATTCAGTTGTACACCTAATCCCAAGGATAGAGCATTAGCTAATGCAGCAGGCATACCGATGGTACCATGTTCCCCGATACCTCTTGCTCCATAGGGACCATCTACTTGAGGGGTCTCTATAAAGGCTACATTATAGGATTCAATATCGCCATAACGTAATACTTGATAGGTTCTCAAACCAGGGTTCAAGGTCTTGCCTTGCTTATTTCTCACAAATTCTTCTCTAGACCCAAAGCTGATACCCATACTCATACCGCCTTTAACTTGACCTTCTGCCAAAGCAGGGTTAATGATGGTTCCTGCGTCAATGGCAGTAAAAACATCCATAACTTTATAGTCGTATGTATGCAGGTCTAAGGATACCACAACGCCTTGAGCACCTACTGTCCACTCCGATGAGGGAGCACCTTGACCTGTTTCCTTACTAAGAGGCGTTCGATTACCAGCAACATAGGTACCTGTACCAATGATTTGCCCCATGACTTTATTACCATTTGGATAGGAATAGCCGTAGATGAGTTCTTTAATAGGCAGGTTACGACTAAGGTTTGTTTTTTGATAAAGGACACCATCTTCCAAAAAGATATTCTCTACATCTGTTCGAAGAACTGTTGCAGCCCGTTCAAAGAGTTGGCATTTTACGTTCATAGCGGCCATATAGGTAGCGTTGCCACACATAAAAATACCTCGGCTAGCGGCTGTTTTCCAATCATGGGGCGTATAGGAAGTATTGGATGGCATGATAACATTGATTTTATCATAAGGTATGGTTAATACTTCCGTTATAATCTGCGCAAGGGTTGATTTGGCTCCTTGCCCAATTTCCACTAATCCGCAATTGAGATTAGCACTACCATCTTCGTTAAAGGTAATAATCACGCCTGTTACCGCATCAACAGGGATCGAATAGGATTTCCAAAAAGCACATACACCTTTAATTAGTAAAGTATGATCATCAATGGGCTTAACACATCTACCATCCCAATCCATCTGTTCTTCCAATTTGGTAATGCATTTTTTGAGGCTTCCAATTTTACCAGTAAGAATCTGACCTGTTGGTGTATAGTCATTGGCCGTAATGGCATTCTTGTAACGCAGCTCCAACGGGTCCATACGAAGTTTTTGAGCAAGTAATTCCACAGCACGTTCCACAGCAAAGGTCATTTCCGTATGTCCAAATCCTCTGTAAGCAGTGGCAAAGGTATGATTCGTATACATACAATAGGAATCACAGTAGACATGCTCAATGTTGTAAGGTCCTGTACAGTTTTGAGCTGCGGCGCGAATAATGGTAATGGCTTTATCCGCATAGGCACCCCCATCAAAATAAAAGGTACTATGATAGGCCTTAATGATGCCATCCTTTGTTGCACCTAACTTAACAGTTGCTTTCAAACCAATGTGTGTAGCGCCAGCAACCATGTCCGCATAACGTGAGAGTAGAAGCTTAACAGGGTGTCCACCAACAGCTTTAGATGCTATGTAGGCGATACATTCAAAAATAACAGGGGTCTTACCGCCAAAGCCGCCTCCTACAGGTGGTGCTGTTACATTCACTTTTTGAATAGGAATATTAAAAAATTTGGCGATGTACCCTTGAACCACAAAAGGTCCTTGTGTGGAGGAGTCGATATTGACTTGACCATCACGTTTAATGGTACACGTACAACAACGGGTTTCTGTAGCTGCATAATTGGATTGTTCAAAGCTAATGGTATTTTCTACCACGGTATCGCATGTACGAAATACTTTATCTGGTTGACCTTTGCGAATGCGTTGTAGGTTGGCAACATTGGTATCAGGGATTGGAAACACGTCTTTGGTTCGGGTTTCAATACCACCTGTTTCATAATTGGCAGATTGAGGATGTAGAATAGGTGCTTTTGGATTTAGAGCATCTTCTATACTGTTAACAACAGGTAACGGCTCGTATTGAATCTTAACCTTTGTTGCCCCTTCTTTTGCATGGGAAGGGGTATCTGCGATAACAGCTACAACGGGTTCGCCGAAGTAGAGAACACGGTCAATGGCTAATACAGGACGGTCCACTATAATAGGACCTGTATACACAGGATAATCCTTACCCGTTATAACGGCCATGACACCCGTAACTTCTTCAGCGTCTTTTGTATCAATCCCTTGTATCATTGCATGAGCGTATTGACTGGTCACTAATTCAACATAATAATAGTCATCTGGTATGTCGGCCGTGTAGTGGATGGTACCTGTTACCTTATTGATTGCATCTTTCCGATCAAATGATTTTCCAATGGCTTTATAAGCCATCTTATCCACCTTCTCTCTTAAAATAAAATAGCATGCATAAGTTGAATCACATCTTGATTGTTTCATTACATTATACATAGAAGGTATTCAACGCATAAAATCAACATATACTTCTGACTAAAATATATTCGTAATATTTGGTAAGTAGACTAAAAAACTTAATCATCGTCAATTTCACGTATTGACAAGGATAGACTACTGTGGTAGTGTGAAGGTGAAACTATTGCAATAGTCTGGGTTGGTATTGAAATAATAATTTAGGTTTAAACTTCTTTAACAGTTACGCCTAAATTGAATTAAATGAGAAGGGAATGCGTTTGATGAGGAAGAAAATAACGAATTATATGATAGGTTTTATGATGATAAGTATGTTGTGTGTCGGGTGTACCCAACATAATCAGAAGTATGCTTACAGTGAAGATCATGATAAGGGGCATGAACATATTGAAAAAGAAGTGTTGGTAAAAGAAAAAGAAAAATTGGGTGAAAAAGAAGATAAAAAGTTTATAAAGAAGTTGGAGGATGTTTATTTAGAGAAAATGATAGAGTTACCCCTTGATTTTATAAGTCAGAAGTGTATGGTATTTGCTGAAAAGATGTCAGATGGTTACATCTTAAGAAGCGTAGAAGAAGATAGAGCTGTTAGGGAATCATCAACCGTTGTTAATACCAAGTATGATACAATTACTCTTAGAAGAATCGATCGACAAGGTAATCTCCTATGGGCAAAACCTATACATATCATTGACAATGCTAGGATATTACAGCTAAAAACATTCAAAGACGATCATTTTATAGTGGTTGTGTCTTGTGCATATAACGACCAGCCAGATTATGTCATGTATTATGATGAAATGGGTCAGATGCTATGGAAGCATGATGTAGAGACCTATCAATTCTACCATATTAAGGACGTACTGATGACAACTAATGAGAATATTTTATTTGTTGGCGAAACAATGGCAGAAAATGAATGTTTAGATATTAAGATTGTTAGCCTTAATAAAACAGGTAATCACTTACAAACAGAAACATATGGAGGGGAAGATTTAGATTATGTATGTGATGTTCAATACCATAAAGACATAGGCATTATATTACTAGGTCGTAGTGATTCACAAGATGGTGATTTTGCTCCAGATAATGAAAAACAGGCGTCATTCGTGGCTTATATTAATGAAGCATTGGAGATAAAGATGGTTAAAGGTTTTGACGATCTATGTGATCAACCAATGCTCATATCAGAAAATCAGGTTTTTGTATTTTTTAATAAGCACCCATTAGACAGGATGCCATTGCAAAGTATTAAAAGTGCCTATAAGCACGGAATCATTCAGGCTCTTGATATACAGGGACATGTTATCAAGACTTATGAATTGTTGATGAATGGATTCTGGACTAGGGGCAGAACCTTACTACCAAATGGTGACATATTAGTAGGTATAGGAGTATCACAAGGTATTGAAACAGATAAGAATAGACATCGTATAATTAGATTTAATCATAACTTGAAGCCTATTCATATACTAGCCAATACACACATGTATCCTGGAGAGATTGTTGCTACAGATGACGGTGGTTTCATCATGAAGATGACCCGTTCTAGGAACAAACCTCAACCCATCTATAGTTCTTATCTGGATTTAGATAGAGAAACAGTTATAGCTAAATACAATAAAACCTATCAGCTAGAATGGCGGAAAACATACAATATGGTTAATGATTTTTTTGTACAATGGGTCATGCCTACCGAGAATGGATGGCTATTCATACCAAGTGAAGATAAAGAAACACATAAGACTAACAATTAGTCACAGTACATTGTTATCATAAGGAAGAATGATTGAGAAAGAAAGTATTGACAGTCTATAGACTACTATGGTAGTATGGAACTACAAACTATTGCAATAGTCTGGAGGGATAACATATGGAAACAATCAAACTATACGATTCTGAGTTACGTTTAATGGAAATTATCTGGACGCTGGAAGATGACAAAACAGCTAAGCACATTAGTTTATTGGCTGCTGATGCATTTGGATGGAATAAGAATACCACATACACAGTCCTTAAGAAGCTTGTGGCAAAAGGGGCAATTGAGCGGGTAGAACCACAGTTTCAGTGTATGTCTAAGATAACCAGGGAACAAGTACAATTGCAAGAAACGAGGTTGTTAATTGATAAATTGTACAATGGCTCATTAAAAGCATTCTTCACATCTTTTATCAAAAAAGAGAATCTAACAGACGAGGAAATGGATGAATTAAAGAAGATTATTGATGATGAATTGGAGTAGGTGATAGGCATGTTAAAGGATACCATATATTTTGTGTTCAATATGAGTATTGTAGGTAGTGCCATGATTGTCTTGCTGATGGTCATAAGGTATTGTATGAAATCACGCATACCCAAGACATTCATCTATCCATTATGGGCTATCGTTTTGTTCCGATTACTTATACCCATATCCATTTCAAGTAAATGGAGCTTAATGAACGGGCTAAATCCATCTAAAGTGAAGTCTATTGGACTATTGAAGGGTGAAATGGTTACACTTACAGATAGAAGCATACCGCAATTGAGTTATACCAATTCCATACAGTCGGCTAAACAGTATTTTCCCATTGAACACAAGTCTGATATTGCAGAAAGCTTTTTTGAAACAGCAGGATACGTTTGGCTCTTGGGTGCTATTATCTGTTTGTTATGTGTGCTGATTGTCTATGGTGTGACTTTATACAGAACAAGAACAGGTATACGTCATCAAGCCTATGAAAAAAGGTGTAGAAAATGCATGGGTCAATTGCAGATGAAGGGGTATATACCCGTGATAGAGGTGGATTTTATTAAAACGCCTGTAGCCATAGGATTTTTAAAACCCCGTATAATCATTCCTAGGGGGATATCAAAGGACGAAATTGATTATATATTACTGCACGAGTTGTCCCATATTAGACGCCGAGACCCTTTATGGAAGCTACTATCCATTGTATCCGTATGTGTTCACTGGTTTAACCCATTGGTCTGGTTATTTTTGTATACATTTGACTTGGATATGGAAATGGCTTGTGATGAAAAGGTACTGCATCTTTTGCCAAAAGAGCGTTTTAAAATGTATGCCACCACTTTAGCTGTATGCGCAAGAAAACAGCAGGTTGCTTTTACGGCATTTGGAAGTACGGCAGTTAAAGAACGTGTGGTAAATATTACCAAGTACAAAAGGCTGCCACTGTTAATGGCTGTTGTGATGACAGTATTTTGCCTTGTTTTAAGTATCCTGCTGGTAACCAATCCTATGTGAAACATGGAGGCCTAATTAATGAATAAGATAACGCAGATATTTTTAGTTATTACTTGTATAACAGGGCTTTTAACATCCTGTTATACTAAGGATGATGAAAACAAACTGGAACTTGTATTAGATGATGAGGGTAATTATACAGGTTTTTCTAACCTGCCAACAGATGATACGGTAGAAGATTATAAGGAAAAAGGTTATTTTGTAAAACAAGATTCGGAAGTTATCAACCAAGAAGTATGGGATCAATTTATTGAAACGGCTACAGGTGAAAATGAAACCGCTATACGCATGGTTAGGTTGTTTACGGAGGAAGGAACGACTAAGGGGCCTTATTATCAGGATCTGTTCTATAAGGATAAGCATTATTACTTTTTTGATAGTAGTTCAGAATACTTAAAAGAAGAACCCTTTAAGTACTTGTTGACATTAGAAGGACAGTTTGGAAATTCTAAAAAAGATAGTGGAGTTATCATCTTAACAGATGATAACACATTAACCTATGAGGATGTTATGAATAGCTTTTTATCCAGCGTGATGCTAGATACCTCTCCTTTTCAATTGATTATGTTTCAATAGGGGCTGTCTCATAAAAAGCAATTTTGTTGCCTACGATATTGACGTTATTTTGCTTTTTTGAGACAGCCCCTTAATAAGACATAAAAAGTATTGACTTTAGACGTGTTAATAAGGATTAGATATCACTGAGGAGTGAGAATAAATGAGGAAGACATATGTAGGTTATATGGTGTGTATGCTCATCATGTGTATGTTGTTAACAGCGTGTACGTATGAAGATGCAGCCCATGCTAAGCGTAAAGAGAAGGGAAATATAGAGAAAGCAGACACAAATAAAGCAGATACAGAGCTTGACACAGTAGAAGAGATTGAAAAAATTGAAGAACCAGAACCGGTTGATGAAGATGTTACCACAGTGAATCTGAATGAGCTCATGGTGAATGTGGATTTGGATACGGGTTATGAGAAATTGGAGGATATTAATTCGGATAAAATTGAAGAGGTTGCCATAGATTTTATAACCGATACATCCATTTCTGATAAGAACGTTACGTCCATATCCCATGGGTTGATGACCATTACTAAGGATGATGACGATATCTACAGAATGAGACGCTTCGATGAAAGTGGTCATATTCTCTGGGTAAAACCTCTAGATGTAACCAGTATTATACAGCGATTATACATGCGAACAATGAAGGATAATGGTTGTATTGTAGCCATTGTATCCAGTCCTTCAGGCAGACCAGATTTTCTTTTATCTTATGATAAAAATGGGAAGCTACTTTGGAAAAAGGACATCTATGACTACGGTTTTGAAGAATTAAACGATATGGTGGTGACGGAATCACAAGATATTTTATTAATGGGTACAACCAATGTAAAAGCTGCATCACGGGATATCAAAATAGTAAGCGTTAATAAGGATGGACATATAGTAAGAGAAGCAACATTTGGCGGTAGTGATTTTGAAAGTTTATACGAGGTTCGATATCATCCTCAGTTAGGTATTGTTTTATTGGGTCACACCCAATCTCATGATGGTGATTTTCCCATTAAGGGAGATGATACATCACAACACTTCCTTGCTTGCATTAATAAAAAACTTCAACTACAATGGGTGCGTATGACACCTAATGGATATGATGGCGTTCTGTTATCTGGTACGACAATCTATGTGATGGAGAGTGCTATTTCATTCCAGACTAGAAAAACGTCTATACTAGCTTTAGACAGTGAAGGCGCGAAAATCCAAGAATATAAAAGTACAACAGAAGGTTTATGGGCACCTGGTATGACTCTACTAGCCAATGGTTATCTGATCGTGGGACATCGAGAAAGATTAGGTTATGAACAGGGTTATGGGTTATGTCATCTAAAGATTTTCAATGAAGAGCTTGAACTTATGGCAACCATTGAGGATGTATCCATATCACCGAGAGAAATTATTGCCACAGACGATGGGGGCTTTATCCTAAAGATGGTAAGACCCATTAAGACCATACCTCAACCGGCCTATATATCCATGATATGGTACGATCATGAAACGGTATTGGAAAAATATGATGCTAGCTATAAACTTGAATGGCGTAAGACATATGACTTATACCCTGATAGCTTACAGATTGAATGGATTAAACCATTATCCAATGGAAAAGTACTTATGGAAAGCGATAAGATGAAGGCCTTTAAAGAACTGAAGAAGAGCGTTAACCCTTCATTTTATAAAAGTTATAGTGACGATAGATTAGATTATCACCTAGAGATTTGTGATGAACGTTCGGATGAAGTTGAAAAGAAAGAGTGACGCCCTGTACATCTTGCTTATCCCAATAAAATATGTTAACCTAGTAAAAAACAAGACGAGGTAGTCAAGATGTATGATAAAGGAATCCTATCAGAAAAAGTAGCAGATACCATTAAGCAGATGATTATGGATAAAAAATTTGTACCCGGTGATAAATTACCCAATGAACTCCACTTAACCGATGCGTTAAATGTCAGTCGTTCAACGGTCCGGGAGGCAATCAAAATCTTAGTTTCTTCTAATATCTTAGAAGTACGAAGAGGGAAGGGAACTTTCGTTGCACAAGAACTAGGATTATCCAAAGACCCACTTGGGGTAAGTTTTATGGATCAACAGGATTTGCTATATAATCTGTATGAATCTCGCCTTATTATGGAACCAGAAATAGCAGCATTAGCAGCTCGAAGGGCTACAGCTAAGGACATAGCCCAGTTAAAGGCTGCTTTTACTGCCATTGTAGACGATATCAAAAATGGTCGAGACCATACAGAGCATGATATTGCTTTTCATAATGTCATAGCTAAGAGTAGTCATAACCCCATTATTCATCGGATATTACCCATTATTCACGAAGGTATTTCCCATGGATGTTATGAAACAAAGCACATAACCGAGAGCGGTGACAAAGCCATTATTCACCATCAAAACATCATGGAAGCCATCATGAATGGGGATGAAGAAGCATCGAAAAAATGGATGGCAGAACATATACAATATGGCATGGAACAGATTATAAAATAAAACCTTGCACAAACCATCATGGGTCATATATAATGATACATATAGTTGTCTGACAACAGACATGCGTAAACTTATGATTAGAAGGAGGATGAAATGATGAATAAACAAATGGATGTGATTACATTTGGAGAAAGTATGGTTTTGTTTAACCCAGATGCTAAAGGACCTTTACGGTATATTCATACCTTTTCTAAAACCCTCGCTGGCGCAGAATCCAATGTAGCAATAGCCTTGGCAAGATTAGGTCATGATGTAGGTTGGTTTACCAAGCTGGGGGATGATGAATTTGGTCGGTATATTGAATGTTTTATTCGTGGTGAAGGGGTAGATATATCAAGAATAATAAAGGATGAGACGAGGAGTACAGGATTACTCTTTAAAGAGCATTTTGCCCATGTTAATCCCAATGTGTATTATTATAGAAAAAATTCAGCAGCAAGCTCTATTGCGCCAAGTGATTTGGACTATGACTACATTAAAAGCGCTAAAATATTGCACGTTACAGGGATAACACCAGCCTTATCAGACCGTGCAAGAGAAACGGTAATGGAAGCTGTGGATTATGCTAAAGCTCACGGGGTTAAAGTATCCTTTGACCCAAATATCCGATTAAAGCTATGGTCCATTGAAGAAGCCAGACCTGTTATTCTTGAACTATGTAAAAAAGCGGATATTTTATTTCCAGGTATTGATGAAGCAGAGATGTTACTGGGTGAAAATGAGCCTGAAGCCATTATAAAAGCATTCCATGAGATGGGTCCAGATGTCATTGCCCTTAAACTAGGTAAAAAAGGCTGTATGGTATCCAATGGCAAGGAGAGTCATTTCGTTAAGGGTTACACCGTTCAGACCATGGAAGATAGCATAGGAGCAGGCGATGGGTTTGCCGCAGGGTTTCTAAGCGGCTTAATCAAAGGTAATCCTATTAAGACTTGTGGCGAATACGGTAACGGTGTAGGGGCTATGGCCACCCTAGTAAAGGGTGATGTAGAAGGTTTACCAACCTTTGATCAGCTACTGACATTTATTCACAAGAAAAAGCATATTGACCGTTAATAAAGAAATGAAAAGCCTTAAATACATACAGCACATTGATTTTAGATATTAAAAGGATAGCAGTTTTTGGGAAAAAGCAAGTGTATCAATGGATAGGCATAATGAGCAATCCATAAAATGGATATGGCCGTTTGGTAGAGACGGTTATATCCATTTTATGGTATATGTAACTATATTCCTTTTAAAACACATTGATTTTCTTGTGATATTTATCTATAATGAATGTAACAAATGAAATTGAAGTGTATAGGTAAAAATATTAAATTTGGTGATGAAATGGTAAAAAAATTCTTAGATAAGCTGTATAAGCCAATCAATAATATGAAAATATTTTACAAGCTTATGTTGTATATTATTTGTATTGGCATGATACCCATCATAACATTTAGTGTTACCTCTTATCAATATACACAAAACCAGATTGAACAGCGGTTATTTCAGAGTAGTGAACAATTGTTTAACAATTATATCGAAAGTGTTCAATTTAAATTGAACATCTATGAAAATTTAATGTGGGGCATTATCAGTAATAATAGTGTTCAAACAATCTTATCTCAAGCGGACCAATGGCAACAAAAAGATACCTATGAAGTATACGAAAAAATTTCCAAGAGTATTGATAATATGTATAAAATCAAAAGGGTTGAAGGCATCTATAATGTTGTCATCTATTCATATGATGAAAATTTTCCAAGAGACGGTCACAATGTATCCAACATTAGTAGGATTAATGAAGAAATATGGGGCCATCACATCGACCTTGAGGGTAAAGATTTGAATACGTTTCATTACAACATTCCTACGTTCAATAAGAAAGTCATATCCATTGTAAGACCGATTAATCATTTGAAAAGTAATAATTGGAACAGAATCGGTTTCATAAAAATTGATATCTTAAATGATTCACTTTTTGGTTTGAACTTAAAGAGTACCAACCAATATAAGAACAGTTTATATATCTTAGATGAGCATCAAAATCTAGTCTATTCTGAAGGTGATTTACAGTATCAAGATGATGAGATGGCAGCTATTCAAGGTCTCTTAACAGATCGTCATTCACCTACCCACATGGAAACATTGGACAATAAAGATGTGGTGTTTTTTAAAGACATCAAGCCTTATGGATGGAAGGTGTTCTTTATCTCCCATTATTCGTCTATTCATAAAATAATTGGAGATGATACTAAAGGTGTTATTACATACTGTATCATTGTTACACTTTTAGTCATTTTGATTACCATTCTCTTTTCTAAAAAGTTTTCAAAACGTATTCAACGATTAAATAAAAAGATGCTAAAAGTACAGCGTGGTGATTTAGACATAACAGAAAAGGTTGAAGGAAATGATGAAATTGGTGAACTGGATAATTACTTTAATGGTTCAATTGAAAAGATTAAATCCCTTGTTCGAGAAAATTACATTCAAAAATTAGAAAAAAGGGAAGCCGAGCTTGTTGCCCTTCAGTTTCAAATTAACCCTCATTTTCTCTATAATACATTGGAATCCATTAATTACATTGCGGAGATATATGATTGCAAGGAAGTGTCCATCATGAGCCAAAAATTAGGAGAGATGTTCAGATATAGTCTCAATAAGGATTCTGAAGAGTTTGTCATGTTTCAACAAGAAGAAAACCATATTAAAAATTATATTGATATACAAAATATAAGATTTGAAAATAAGTATCAACTGAAATCCCATGTAAGTGAAGACGTAAAAAATTCCAAAGTCTTAAAATTTATTTTACAACCTATTGTTGAGAATGCTGTTACCTATGGATTTAATAAAAGAGATACAGGAATTATTCAAATAAATGCCTCTATCCAAAGTGATTATTTGCTCATAAGTGTTTCAGATAATGGAACAGGAATAGCGCCTGAAAAATTAAAAGAATTGAATGTATTGATAAATGATCTGTCTTTTAATTTAGATGGTTATCAAAAAAGTGTTGGACTAAGGAATGTGAATTTACGTATCAAGATGACTTGTGGAGAGGAATACGGTATAAAAATAGATAATCATCATGATGGTGGAACAACAGTTACTTATCGATTGCCTGTTTATGCATAGATGGGGGAGGATTATGTTTTCTTTATTAGTTGTCGAGGATGAGAAGTGGATTCGTAAAGGTATTATACATAAACTTAAAAAAAGTGATATGCTATTTGATCATATGTTTGAGGCGAAGGATGGAAACGAAGCCTTAGATATCTTAAATAAAGAAAAAATAGATATCATTATAACAGATATTTGCATGCCAGATATGGATGGTATTGAGCTGATTAAAAGGGTTAAAGCGCATAAGCCACACATAGAATGTATTATCATCAGTGGGTATTCTGAATTTAAATATGCGGAAGCAGCTATCAATATGGGGGTTAAGAGCTATTTATTAAAACCCACAACAGATGAAGACTTGCAGGAGGCTTTATATAAAGTCATTAACCTTATAAATGAAAAAAGACAGTATCATGATCTATCCAGAGAAAATGTGAATATGAAAATATATCATGAGAAATTATTATATGAAAAAGAGTTAAACCGGCTGCTGAAGGTTCACGAAGCAGCCCAGAGTGACATACTAGGCACATATTACCCTTACATATTACATAAGGATTACCAATTACTGATTATCAATATCCATTATCGCTATGGTGCTGATGCTGAGAGTGATTTTGAGGATATGGAAGATATAAAAAGCAACATAATGAATGACTTCGTTGTCAATGTCCAGGATGATAATTATTATGCTTTCAATAACGTGGATGTGGTGAATCAGATATTCATTTTGGTATGGGGGGATAAAAAGCAAGTACAGCTAGTAAGTGATAAAATCAGTAAAAGATGCTTCTATGGTTGTCTTCATAAACTCCATATTTCTGCCACCATAGGTATCAGTTCTGTTTTGAATCATATTAATGAGTCACTCTATAAATCGGCTAAGAAAGCCCTTGATTTAAGGCTCATATATGGGCAAAATAAAATATATTGGGAAGAGCAAACCTTATCCAATGCCTTTGTATTTCCAAAGGAAGAGTTAAAACTATTAAAGAAAAATATTGAAAGAAGGTACATGAAAAACGTAGATATCTTGTTAGCAGATATTTTTTCCAAAGAGCGTTTTAAACAATCCGGTGCTGGAAATTTATATTTTGTTTATTCAGAAGTCATCAATGCCATCTATGAAATGTTGTATTCAGCAGATGTGAATGTTGAAAAAATGATTGAATATGATCTATTTCATGATGACATTATGAACCATGCTGCCCAATTAGAAGATGTTTCTGCACATTTGTTTAAATTCATTCAGAAAAGACTTAAGGTTAAGAAAAAAGTATCCATTGACTGTAAAGCCCTTGTTGAGCAGGCGGTTAACTACATTGATAGCCATTTTGAAGAAAAAATCAATGTAAAAAGCTTATCGGACCACTTTGGTATCACCGCTAATTATTTTTCAACCATATTTAAAAAGGAATTAGGGGTGACGTGCACACAGTACTTAACCACCAAAAGGTTGAATTATGCATGCAGAATGCTCAAAGAGACGGACATCAATGTAGAAGAAGTAGCTAAAGGTGTTGGCTATGAAGATCTTCAATACTTTTATCGTGTGTTTAAAAAAGAATATCATGTAACGCCTGTGGCGTATAGAAAAGGTAACATAAAGCTTAGTGAATAGGCTTTATGTTATTTTTTCTCTATGGACAAGGCATTGTTGATGTGGTAGAGCTATGCCTATTCAAAACATTAGAGATTTATCCAAATTAATTCAAAGATATATCCATTCAATCATGAAGACCTTGTCACTATACTTATATTATGGATAACATGACTAAGAAACATGAGAATCCGAGGAAGTGGATACACAGCATGGGTGACAAGAAATTATAAAGGTGAAGGGTGTCCGTTTTTGTAGCATGCTATACAATACGACATTGAAGGAGGGAATCATGAAAACGATGCGATTAAAGACCAAGAAAAGCAATAGTCACAATAAAAAATCCATATGGAAACGAATGCGCAAATACAAGGTTTTATACTTATTTCTATTACCTGCCATTGTTTTTTTCTTTATTTTCGGCTATATACCCATGTACGGTGTAACCCTTGCATTTAAAGAATTTAGGTTTGATACAGGGATTTTAATGAGCCCTTGGGTGGGTCTAAAATATGTGGAGAAGTTTTTCTCTTATTTCCAATTTAGGTTATTAATTAGAAACTCATTTCTTATAAGCTTTCTAAAGTTATTATTTGGTTTTCCTGCACCGATTATATTAGCTATTATGTTAAATGAAGTGAGAGCTAAGAAATTCAAACGGGTTTTTCAAACCGTATCTTACTTACCCTATTTTGTGTCATGGGTTGTAGTAGCTACCATATTTACTAAATTTCTATCCCCCCATCAAGGGTTATTTAATGAATTAAGAATGGCAATGGACAAAGAGCCTATCTTTTTCTTAGGTATTGTAAAATACTTTTATATTGTTATTGTCACATCGGATATATGGAAAAATGTAGGGTTTAATTCCATTATTTATTTAGCAGCCCTAAGTAGTATCAGTCCCATGTTATACGAGGCAGCATCCATTGACGGGGCCGGCAAGTGGAAGAAGATTATACATATCACACTGCCAAGTATATTACCCACGGTTGGTATCTTGTTTATTCTAAGTATGAGTGGCTTGTTAAGAGCAGGCTATGAACAAATTATATTATTTCAACAACCACCAACCATACCGGTTTCTGAAGTTTTGGAAACCTATTCGGTGAAGGTCGGCTTGCAACAGGGGCAATACAGTTACGCAACGGTTGTTGGTTTGTTCCAATCCATTGTGTCTTTAATTCTAATTGTAACAACCAATAAAATAGCTAAAAAAGTATCGGACACGTCCTTATGGTAGCTTATGTTATAACAATGATTGGGGTGATTAATCGATGATGGTCATAAAAGAATCTACAGGCGAAAAAGTATTTAAAGTGTTTAATTATTCATTTCTTACCAGTTTAGGTTTCCTAACGTTTTATCCATTTTTCTATGTTTTAATATTGTCTTTAAACGATGGTTTTGACTCGTTGAAGGGTGGGCTTTATTTCTGGCCAAGGGAATTGACCCTTCAAAATTATATTAAGGCTTTTGAGGACCCTTTAATTCTAAATGCTTTTAGTATATCTATTTTTCGAACAGTTGTAGGCACATTTTTATGTGTTTTATTAACTGCATTGGCAGGTTATGCTCTTGCCAGAAAGGATTTGCCTGGTCGAGGTATTATTACATTTTTCTTCTTTTTTACAACGATTTTTTCGGGTGGCTTGATACCATTTTTTATATTACTACGGAGCCTACGCTTGACAAGCAGTATATGGATCTATGTATTGCCATATTTGTACCAGTTTTTTAATATTATTATTATGCGTACATATTTTCAGACCATACCCAATGAAATAAGGGAATCTGCTGTCATTGACGGATGTGGCGAATTAAAGATGTTTTTTAAGATTTTCTTTCCTTTGTCACTTCCTATGATAGCTACCATTACGCTGTTCTATGGCGTTGGTCATTGGAATGATTGGTTCGTCGGTGCTTTTTTTGTAGCCGATAAGAACTTGAAACCGGCAGCCACCATCTTACAGAAAATTCTTAGTGAGACCAACTTCGAGCAAGCCACAGATACGAATAGGATGAACTTTAACATTAATCGTGCTAAAACAACACCAGAAGCATTAAGAATGGCCTTTCTCATGATTACCACATTGCCAATCTTATGTGTCTATCCTTTTCTACAAAAATATTTTATCAAAGGTATTATGATTGGATCCATAAAAGGATAATCATGTTTATACCCCTTCAACATACTTTGAAAAGTAGATGAAAGGGTTTAAATAAAAATGAGAATGCATGAGGATGACATTCTCTCAAATAAAAGGTGAAAAATTAGGGAGGTTTTTATGATGAAAAAAAGCATCAAAAGACTATTGTGCACAGCAATGGTACTCATGTTAACCATGTCTATTTTTGCAGGCTGTCAAAGGACGAAAGAACCCACATCAAAAGACTCTAATAATGCTGGTCAAAGTAATAACACAGGTAAAAAAGAAGCGGATGCAGAACCTATCGTGATTAAGATGTTCTCATGTTGGAACGGTTCAAGTGGAAATGCGCCAAGAGATCATTTTGATAATGTTGTTGCCAACAAACTCTTAGAAGAGACAGGGGTTATTTTTGATATTGAATATGCCACATCGTCAGAGTCTGAGAATCTAAACATGATGTTTTCATCAGGTGATATACCTTATGATGTGGTTACTGCTCCTTATTGGGGTGGAAATGGAGGCGAAACAGGTATCATTAAGAGAGCAGCTAGCCAAGGTATGGTCATGGCTCTTGAAGATTTACTGGATAAGCATGGTCCTAATATTAAGCGTTTTGAAGAGGGTGCCGCTACAGACTTCCTTGAAAATGATGTCTATGCACCTGAATATAATGGTCATACGTATGTGATTCCCTATCAATTACCTGCAACACCAGCAGATAATAAAAACTGGGGTTATTGTGTCTATGTGCGTAAGGACATTATGGACGCATTAGGTTGGAAACAAGAAGATTTTAATCACTCAGAAAAAATATATGAGTTCTTAAAAGAAGTAAAAGCAGGCGATTTTAAAGATGCCAATGGCAATCCTGTTATACCTGCAGGTAACTGGCATAATGGATGGGCTTATGATCAATTGTACCGTTCATACATTACAGGTAATATGTGTTCATTATGGGTAGATCCAGATACAAACAAAGCCATTGTGGATAGACGAAGTCCATTGGTGATGGAAGAAGTCTTGTACATGCGAAAATTAGTTTCAGAAGGGTTGTTTGACCCAGAAGCTTTCCGACAAAACGATACCATTGCTAAAGAAAAACATGCTTTAGGGAAATATGCCGTTCATGGTGTGCATTATTTCCACCAACGGGATTTTTATGAGCAGACATTATACAAAGATCATCCAGAAATGCGGTATGTACCTGTTGGACCTATTAAGAATGCAAAAGGACAAATTGGAGCTTCTTCCCTAAAAGGGCGAGCGGGTTCACCTGCTTGGTTTATATCAGCAGATACAGACTCAGACATAGCAGAAGCAGCTATAAAAGCTATTAATTACTTAAATAGTGAAGAGGGCAGACTATTGGCTTTCTATGGTATTGAAGGTGAGCATTTTGATATGGTAGATGGTAAGCCAAGAATGAAAAAAGAATACGTTGATATGAACAAAGAAGGTATTCTTAAATCAGAAACAGGCATTCAAGGTATCTATCGTGAACTTATATCACTCTATCCTTATATGAGTGAATGGGGTGAGTTCACACCTGGCGAAGCAGATGTACCCGATGAAACCTATGAACATATCATCAATAATATCGTACCCGAAACAATCATTGATGGTTACCGAGCAAGTAATTTCATTAACGATTACGATAAGAAAGATGACATCAATGAATTACTCAATGGTGAACTATGGCGGGATTACCGGGAAAGAGCCTTTTTTGCAGCAACGGAAGAAGATGCCATTAAAATTATAGAAGAATATCAGCAATACCTCATTAAAGGCGGTATCGAAGACTATGAGGCATTCATCAATGAAAAAGCAGCGGAAAGAGATGACCACGTGATATTCTAATACACAATGCATGGACTTAAATAATATTTCATAAGATACTAATATGAATAACCCACAAAGAGGCAGTCGGAAAATAACTAATTTCTGACTGCCCCTGTACGTTTAGTTTTCTTTTTAACGTATTTTATAGAACTTTCTTAAGCCTTTAAGTACTTTCGTTGAAACCCTTTGGAAAAGACATAAACTATGTTATAATAATCAAATGACATGATATGGTAATAAGGTGCTTCTTCACATAAGAAGTATACGTGAATTGTGATCACAAAAGTTAAGATGAATGGATCATTATTGAAGAAAGTTTCAAATGATGCCTAATGAAAAATACTAAAAGGGGATAAGACGAAATGAAGATAGCAATCATTGGTGCAGGTAATGGTGGAACGAAATTAGCCAAGTTATTTCATGACTTAGAGCATGTGGATATTGGGTTAATGGTAGATAAGAATGTGGATGCGCCAGGCATTAGGTGGGCCAAAGAACACGGTATTGAGTACAGTAGAGACATGGATAGTATGAGTCCAAGTGTTGATGTGGTTGTAGAAGCTACAGGTATACAAGTTATTGCAGATGCGATTAAAGAGAAGTTTCCAGATAAGCAAATCATAGATTCGTCTTTAGCAGAATTGATGATGCGGATAGTGGACCAACAAGTTTCAGTCTCCAATCAATTGAATGACCAGTTAAATGTCATTCATAAAACAACAGAAGTGTTAGGTAACGAAATGGAAAAGGTGGCCACTTCAAATCATTTATTAAATGAAGTAACCCAGCATTTAGTCCATTCTGCAAAAGAATCGGAAGCATTTATCACAGAGACCGATAAAATCATTACATCCGTTAACCAAATAACGCAGCAAATTAAAATATTAGGGTTGAATGCTAATATTGAGGCTGCTCGGGCAGGTGAACATGGTAGAGGTTTTTCTGTTGTGGCTAATGAAGTACAGAAACTATCGGATAATACGAAGATGTTTGCAGATGAAATATCCGGTTTATTAAAAGCTTTATCAGGTGAAAATGAAAACATTAATCATCAGATACATAAGTTAGGTCATCTTACAGAGGAACAGAATGATATGTCATTAAATGTAAATCGTGTCATCGAAGAACTGGTAACACAAGGTGCTAGATAATTTTTAGATATCAATGAGAAACATTTGACTGCATAAAAAATTTTAAAAAAAGTGTTTTCTTTTTCCAGTAAACAGTGTATAATAAGACGAGTTGTATGGGTGAGGCTGTCTCAAGTTATTTGATGACAGCTTCTTTATCATGTTCCAGGAAAGTTCAGTGAAACAGCTTTTATGGAAATATAATACTTTAAGTAAAGACTGACATGTTGATTAGTTTACAAACAAAAAAATAGGTGACGAGAAGCATATAGACTATTGGAAGGAGAACTAGCGATTGATTACAGTTACAGGATTAGAACTTCAATTTGGTACACAAAAATTATTTAAAGATGTCAATGTAAAATTTACACCAGGTAACTGCTATGGCGTCATTGGAGCTAATGGAGCAGGGAAATCAACCTTTCTAAAAATATTGTCAGGTGATATTGAACCAACAAAAGGTGACGTAAGTATTACCCCCGGTGAACGCTTAGCTGTTCTTAAACAGGATCACTTTGAATTTGACGAATGTGTGGTATTGGATACTGTTGTGATGGGGCATAAAAGACTCTATGATATTCGATTAGAAAAAGATGCTTTATATATGAAAGAAGATTTTAGTGAAGAAGATGGACATAGAGCTTCTGACCTTGAAGCAGAATTTGCTGAACTTGATGGGTGGGACGCAGATACCAATGCGGAACGTTTGCTTATGGGTCTAGGTGTTGAAAAAGACTTGCACCATCATGTGATGAAAGACCTAAAAGGCAGTGATAAAGTTAAGGTTCTACTTGCACAAGCTTTATTCGGTGAACCTGACATTCTACTGTTAGATGAACCTACTAACCATATTGATTTTAAAGCCATCACTTGGCTGGAAGAATTTTTGATTACTTATGAAAAAACAGTTATTGTGGTATCCCATGACCGTCACTTTCTGAATAAGGTCTGTACCCATATGCTGGATATTGATTTTGGGAAAGCCAAGTTGTTTGTTGGGAACTATGATTTCTGGTATGAGTCCAGTCAGTTGGCACTTCGCTTAATGAATGACCAGAACAAGAAAAAAGAAGAAAAAATAAAGGAATTACAAGCGTTTATTGCCAGATTTAGTTCCAATGCATCCAAGGCAAAGCAAGCCACATCTAGAAAAAAATCATTAGAGAAAATTACAATAGATGATATTCAACCATCATCAAGACGCTATCCTTTTGTAGGATTTAACCCTGAAAGAGAAGCAGGAAAAGACATATTGACGGTGGATAATGTAAGTAAAACCATTAATGGTGTAAAAGTGCTTCATAACGTTAGCTTCACCATTGCTAAAGGGGATAAGATTATCGTTCTTGGTAATGATGAGATTGCAAGAACCACTTTATTCAAAATCCTAGCTGGGGAAATGGAACCCGATGAAGGTTCATATAAGTGGGGAGTAACCACTTCAAGGTCTTATCTGCCAAAGGATAATTCAGCATTCTTTGAAGGCATTGATTTGAATCTGGTGGATTGGCTGCGACAGTTCTCAGAAGAAAAAGCAGAGACATTTATCCGAGGTTTCTTGGGTAAAATGTTATTCTCAGGTGATGAACCTCTAAAGGAAGCGAACGTTTTATCAGGAGGGGAAAAAGTAAGATGTATGTTCTCTAAGTTAATGTTATCTGGAGCCAATGTGCTGATGCTGGATGAACCAACCAACCATTTAGATCTTGAGTCCATCCAAGCTGTTAACAATGGGCTTATTGCATTTACAGGAACCATGCTGTTTACATCCCATGACCATAAATTCATTCAAACCATTGCCAATCGTGTGATTGAAATTACACCATCAGGTATCTTTGATAAACGTATGACCTTTGATGAATATCTGGAAGATGACCGTGTTCGCATGACACTGGAAGAAATGTACGGCAAAAAATAACCATGATTGATGAAGCATAATCATGGAGAAACTATCAATAAGGGATTGTTTTAAACAGCCCACTACCATAAGAAAAGTAGGTGACATATGATAAAAACAGGTAAAGTACAATTGTTAACCGTTGAAAGAGAAGCACCATTTGGTATATTTTTAACAGCTGATGGGAATAAGCAGGAGGAAGTGCTCTTACCAGGTAAAGAAGTGCCCTCAGGACTTAAAATAGGGCATCAGTTAGAAGTATTTATTTATAGAGATTCCAAAGATAGACCCATTGCAACAACACGTAGACCCAAAGTTCAAGTTGGTGAAATGGCGGTGTTAAGGGTAGCTGAAAACACAAAAATAGGAGCATTCTTAGACTGGGGATTAGAAAGGGATTTGTTATTGCCTTTCAAAGAACAAACAACGAAGGTTAAAGTAAATAATGACTACCTTGTTGCCGTTTATACGGATAAAAGTGATCGGCTGTGTGCCACCATGGACGTGTATAAATATCTTGATCACCAATCCCCATATCAGCAAAACGATCATGTAAAAGGTAGGGTTATTCAAGTAAAAGATGATTTAGGAGCTTTTATCGCTGTGGATGAAAAATATCATGGTTTGATACCTAAACATGAATTATTCAGAGCATTACAAGTAGGGGACGTGATTGAAGGGCGTGTAACAAAGGTAAGAGATGATGGTAAGTTAAATATTAGCTTACGTGAAAAAGCTTATGTACAGATGGATAAAGATTCTGAAACAATATGGAACTATATCGTCAAAAAAGGTGGTCGTATTCCATTGAACGATAAGAGTGACCCAGAGAAGATTAAAGCAGCCCTTGGTATGAGTAAGAATGCATTTAAAAGGGCCGTAGGTCGCCTGTTAAAGCAAGGGAAAATAAAATTTGTTGATGAGGGTATCCAAAAGATATAATATAAGAGAAAAGGTATGAAAATGATAAACCATATAGCGTTAGTGAAGGTCCATCGTAGGACATCATTAACCCTATATGGTTTTTTTGTTTATAACAGCTTCTACTATAATAAAATAGGCGATATAGGGTTATTCCTTATAGCTTGTCACTTAACGATATTCCCATCATATAATGTAGTAACACGCATATAAGGAGTGAAATATATTGAGTACGTATTATGTATCAAGAGCAGGCCTTAGCATTGGAGAAGCTCTTGATACGTGTCAACCTGGTGATCATATTCTGATAACAGATCGTTATTTTGATACAGAAAAAGACATTGTGATTTGTAAAGATCATATTACCTTAGCCGGTAAAACAATAAGTACATTGGTTGGTATAAGAGCTATTGGTATACGCATCACAGGCAATCAGGTGACACTCAAAAACCTTGAACTGAAAGGGTTTGATGATACAGGTATCCTAATTGAAGGCGATAAAGCGATCATAGAGCACTGCTATATTTGTCATAATGGTGGCTGTGGTATGTTGATAACAGGTCATGAAAGCATCATTCAACATAATAGCATTTATTTAAATAACACCATTCGTTCAAGTGGTTTTAAGATTATAAAAGGGACAGGTATCTGTCTTGAAGGGAAAGATCATAAGATTAATCATAATCTATGTATGTTCCACTATGATTATGGTATTTACAGTCATTACCCATTAAATCAGACACGAATAGCACACAATAGTATTAAATGTCTGAACCAACATGATTGGGAATATAAGAAAAATTGCGATATTGCTATTATGGATCCTAGGTCCAGTCATAATGATATAAAAGCCAATAATCTATATAGCTATACGGGTGTTATACTTGCTGGTCCACATAATATAATCCATCAAAATAGGTTTGCAGAGAATAAAATAGGATGTATGTTAGCAGGTAGCCACAATCAAGTTAACCATAATGTCATCATGAAAGCTGATAAGGTAGGTATTGATGTACAAAAGGGTATGAATCACATTATAAAAAATGTCATTAGTAAATCCGTAGAAAGTGGTATAAAAATAGCATCCGATCATAATAGGATTGCCTCCAATTTATTAACGGGCAATACCCAAGCTATACACAATGAAGGTCATGAGAATGTACTTGAAAACAATGCATTCTATAACAATGAACAAGATGTAATCATTCCACATGAGGATATGCAGGAAGGAGGGAGTGAATAACCATGAGTGAACGCATTGTACCCATAGATTTTCCAACAGTTAATGATGCTGTAGCAGCATGTGAACAAGGGGATACAGTTACCCTATTGCCAGGAACCTATAATGAGGATAGGACAGTTGTTATTAATAAACCTCTCATTACCATACAAGGGAAAGGAGAGGACGTCATTGTAGGGAAAAGTTTCACAGGAGGACGTGTGCTTTTTGACGTGTTAAGTGACCATGTAACCCTTAGAAATCTTATGGTGAAAGATTGGGATAAAGGTACAGCCTTCAAAGTATCTGGACATCATGTAACCATCAATGGTTGCCAATGCATGCGTAACAAAATAGTCATAACAGGCAGTAACTGTAAGTTGATTGGTAATGCTTTATCAGAGGCTGAGATATTTTTGAGTGGCAATGGGCATGTTATTAGAGGGAATCAGTTAAAACAAGGGAAAGATATAGCCATTGTCAATAATTATAGACCACTTACCAACACCATGATTGAAGATAATTTTATTAAATGTATGGATGATTATAGTTGGCAAAATTGGCGATACGGCATATGGATTGGTCATCCCATGTCAAAACATATTATGATGCGATGCAATAACATAACGGCTTTTACGGGTATTTATATGATGGGCACCTACCTTAACCTGGAGAAAAATGTATTAGCAAACTGTAATCTGGTGGGTATACAAATAGGAAGTGAACACAACACATTGCGCGAGAATGCCATAACAGGCGGCTTGAACGGTATTGTCATCATGAAAGGACAAAATACCTTAGAAAAAAATATTATTGGTCATTGTGAAGATGCAGGGCTCACCTTAGTAGCTGATGGTAACGTTATCGAGCATAATTTGATCAACAGCTGCACAGTGGGTATTCGCGATGTAGGACAAGATAATATCATTAAAAGTAATCATTATTTTGATAATGGTAAAGAGCTTATGGGTACATACGAATAGGGGGTTATCACTTATTCATTCTGTAAGCATATAATATATCAAAAAGTAGAGGGATAATATATGTTGAATCCATATCGACCCTATCCTGAACCAAGGCCACAGCCAGACCCTTATCATGACCCCAGACAAAGCGTTTATTCAAAATCCTATAGAGAGACAAGGCCGCAACAAGCTAATACTCGTTTACATGGTGAAGAAGTGGAACAGTGGAGTCCTAGGGTGGCTTATGTTGGGGGTGACAGGGTACTGTACAGAGGGAAAACGTATCAAGCAAAATGGTGGACCCAGGGGGATCGACCAGATAAATCCGTAAGCAACCCATGGGAAACACCATGGAAATTAATCCTTGGAGCACCTACTGAACCGTCTAATGGTGTAACACCACCAACACCAGTTAGCCCAGATAGAGAATATAACACATGGCGTCCCACAGATATTTATGTTGCAGGCGATCGGGTGATGTATAATGGTAAGCTATATGAAGCTAAGTGGTGGACCAAAAATTTTGAACCCAATAAAAAGGTTTCTAAATCATGGGAAACCCCATGGAAGGAAATCGTTGGTTAATGGGTATAAAATAATGAAACAAGGGGCTGCCTGATAAAAAGACATCCCCTTTATTTATCTTATAAGAAAGTTCTATCATGTATTCCATGTCCGGTCCAAATCCAATGCATCGATATTTAGAATGCGGATAGCATCATTAACAGTGGTTTCTATGGCAAGCTTACCGTATTTATCCACTTCATTCTTATCTTTTGGACCATGGGATAATGACGTTGGACCACAGATACAACCACCTTTGCAAGCCATACCTTCTATAAAGTTTCCCTTTAATCGATTAAATGCAGCCATTTTTAATGCTTTGGTACATGCATCAAGTCCATCACATACGGCGGGTTGTAGGTCCACATCCAGTTGATTGGCAGTTACCACATGCTGAATGGCGTCTGTCACACCACCTGAACGTGCAAAGATTCTTCCAAAGTAAGAGGCGTTATCAAGGACCCCTTCTTGACAATCTTCTACTTGTATATCATGAGCATCTAAGAGGGCTTGTAACTCTTCAAAAGTGAGAACATAATCCACTTCACCTACAAGATCCGGTTCATTCATCTCTGCTTTTTTAGCTGTGCAAGGCCCAATGAATACTGTTTTGGCAGAGGGTTCTATATGCTTAATAAGCTTAGAAGTAGCCATCATGGGTGAAACAGCTGTAGAGATGTGGTTCGCTAAATGTGGAAAATGTTTTTTTATGTATGTCACAAATGCAGGGCAGCAGGAAGTGGTCATCCATTCTTTTTCAGCAAGCTCGTGGGCTACTTGTTGAGCTTCGTAATAGGCAATAATATCAGCACCTAAGGCAACTTCAACCACATGATGAAATCCTAGCTTTTTAATACCTGTCATGACCTGCTCAATTTTTGCGTAGGAAAACTGACTGGATATAGCAGGGGCAATCATGGCATAGACTTTGTATTTGCTATTTTCTTCGCTGTTCTTAATGAGCTTGATGACATCAACAATGGAAGATTTATCCATAATAGCACCAAAGGGGCATTGATAGACACAAGCACCACATTGAATGCAATCATCCTCATTAATCGATGCTTTTTTTGTCTCAGGGTCAATGGAAATAGCGTCCGCACCGCATGCCTTCACACATGGCCGCTGAATTTCGATGATGGCATTATAGGGACAGACATGGGTACATTTTCCACATTCTTTACATGTGTTAATATCAATATGAGCTTTATGTCCAGAAAAATCAATGGCGCCAAATGGACAAACATCCATACATTTATGAGCTAGACAGCCTCGACAGGCTTCAGTAACGGAATACTTCTGCACGGGACATTCGTCACAAGCAATATCAATCACTTGAATGATATTTGAATGATTTGGGTTGCCTCCTAAAGCCAGTTTAATTCTTTCTGTAATAATGGCTCTTTCTTTATAAATACAACAACGTGTTTCAGCTTTTGGACCGGGTATAATGTGACTGCCAATGTTCAGTATGTCTTTTTCAAGGGTCCCATTCAAAGTCGAAGCGGCAACTTCTCTTAGAACTTTATATTTTAAAAACTGAACGTTGTTTTCAAATTTTCGCATATGAATCCTCCTTTGATGACGTTACAATGAGTCATACATACCGATATCTATTGTAAAATATGTATGCACAATTTATATATACGTAACGGTTACTTGTTTTCCTATATTTTCTAATTCAAGAACCAAGTCACCTACGATTTGCAATTTAATGTTCAGACTGGTTGGGAAATTTGGGTTTTGGTGGGCTGGGTTAACAGCTTTTCCAACCCAAAAATGTATATGTGTACATTCATTAATCAGCATATTAGCGAGTCTACTGGCACCATTGTTGGTGAGGAGATAATTGGTATTAGCCACAAAATCATCTTGAGCATATGTCTTAATAAATTCAAGGGTTTGTTTTAGGGTAAGGACACCTTCCGTTACTAAATCAATGCCATCCATATAAGCCATAGGTGGTACTTCTTTAGACATGGTATCAATATCCACATAGATATCACGTTCAAGCTCACGGGAAGCGATATTGGCTGTTGTACCACCACAGATGATTTTCTTACCCTCATTCTTGATCAGCTTGCGAATAATCCATGAATCCATATCCCGATCTTCAGGCGGTCCAGTAAACAAATCAATGGTTTCAATATGACGCACTTTGATGTTCATGATGGTGGTATCATCACCAGGGTGGTCATCGTATAGATTATTACAAACACCGATGAAATGCCCACTTACGCTGCGGGATGTTTTCTCTACTTTCGATAAATCACGTAGATAATCGTTGATATTATCCCATTGCCAACCTAGATTTAATAGGGCACCAACACCAGCGTGGACGGCACCATCACTTATAACAGAAATATTATCCCCAACCTTTAACTTGAAGTGACTTTCTAATATGGTTTTTCCATTAATATCAATCTTTTGTTTATTAAGGGGTAAGTCTCTTCCGTTTCGGTAGATTAAAATAGGTGGATTATCATATTCAGCAATATACACTTTTCCTGTTTGATCAATTTTAATCATGGTAAAAGTGGAGTAGGCTAACTTACGTACGCTACACTCAGGAAGTGTATTGACAATCGTATCCACCGTATCTTTAATACTAGCACCTTCCTTAAGCATGGTTGCAGCTATTTTGGCTGTAAGCGTTGCTAAGATATTGGCTTTTACACCACTTCCCAGACCATCTGACAGTACAGCAATCACACTATCATTTGTACGTATAACCTCTACTTTATCGCCACATAATTGTTCACCAAACTTGTTGATGCTATGATGAAAAATATCAATAAAATGCTTCACTTAACAACACCTTCTTCGCCTAACACAATTTGCTGTAATTTCATAAGGGTAATTTTGGTTTCTGCCGTTGTTTCACCTAGAAGGCTGGCTATTTCTTGAGCAACGCGCATTTGCTTTTCAATAACTTTATCCGCTATTTCCAAGGTATTTTTCTTAAGGCTGATTAATTCTTCATTTTTCTTTTCTAAACTGGTCATATCGTATAGAATGGCCATGATCATATTTTGCTTGGGCAAAAACAGAATGGTTTCGTTGGTAATGAGATTATAATTTTTATAAATCACTTTTTTATTGTAGCTGTTTCGTTTGGTTTCTAATACATGTCTGTAGGATTGATCGTCAATAAAAGTCGACAGCGCTTTACCCTTTGAAGTAGATGCATGCAACAAAAATGCTTTTTCACATGCTGGATTAGCATCGACAATGTTCAGGTGATCATCCAGTAAGAAGATGATATTGGGTGTATTCTCAAAAATAATGTGAGATAGTTTCTCTGCTTTACTGCGCATATAAGGAATACACATCTCAGGCTGGGACATGCCTTCATAAACCGCTTGCGCTTTTTCAATACACGTGTTATAGCCACAAGCACCACAGTTAAGCTCATCTTGCTTATCCACTTTTCCCATGGATTTTAGAATGGCTAGAATCTCTTTTTGAGATGCTTGCTGTTTTTTGACGTGTTTATTCGTGAATGATCGATTATGCAACAGAGGATTGGACATGGTGGTTTTAGATTTTTCAACGGTTACTTGATCCAAATGATCATCTATTTGCAGCTTACGTAACAGTACATTATCGGCGTTTTTGCTAACAGCAGGACCACCGACACAACCATCATCACATATGTTTGCTTCAATAAATAAACCCCTTACTTGATTCTTGCTAAGGGTTTCAAAAAGGGTTTTGCAGTCTTCAATACCTGTGACACTCATTGAACGAAAACCACTTGCATGGATGTTCTCTGCAATACCTTTTATGATGCCTCCTTCTAGAGGATATCTCTGCCCATAGACTGATGCAACTGTATTGACCGGTGTCTCTTCCAATGCATTTAGATGAATGTGTTCTTCTTCTAACCAATGGTCTAACTCCTCAAAGGTTAAGACAGCATCCATATCACCTGTTTCCTGATAGCCAAAAGCTTCACATTTTTTGGATATACAAGGACCCAGAAATGTGACGAAAGAGGCGTTACCATATTTTTCTTTTAATACTGCGCTATGGGCTATCATAGGTGAAGCAATAGGTAAGAGGTATGGTAATAATTCAGGGTAGTATCGTTGTATCATCAGGTTAACAGATGGACAACATGAGGTAATCATATGTTTCATATGGCTATGTTGATTCATATAGTCCTTATAGAGATCGCTCACAATCTCTGCCCCAACAGCTGTTTCCTCAACCTTATGAAAGCCTAATTTATGTAAAGCTGTTATTAATTTACCAGGTGTTTTATAGATACCATTATAAGATGGTGCCATTGATACAATCATCTTTTTTCCTGACTTTATGGCTTCTTTAATCCGTGATAAATCACTTTTAATATTTCGGGCATTTTGTGGACAGACCACAAAACATTTACCACAGCCAATACAAGAATCTTCCATAATCTTAGCCTGATCGTCAACAATACGAATAGCTTTTACATGACAATTGCGCACACATTTATAACAATTTCTACAGTTAGCAGGTGAAAAATCCATTATCCTCATGGTCCGACCTCCTTCTATGGGGTTAACCCAGCTAATACATGCTGGTGAAAGAAAGCTTCTGCATTATCTGGATTGACGGAATGTATGGTGTCGGCCAATTGAACCGATACAGCTTCTGTACAACGACCAAGGCAAAAAGCGCCTTTGATCTCAATTTGATCATCAAGTTTGTGAGATTTTACTAAATCTTGAAGCAGGGTGATGACAGAATAGGACCCTTTTAGATGACATGCACTACCTATGCACACATGAATTGTTAACAAATTAACCACTCCTTATATGTATTTATTTAGTAGATTTTATCTTGGTAAGCCACAAATTATATAGCTATAGCCAATTAACGCTTCATGAACACTCATATTATATATTAACAAAAATAATAAAAAAGTCAATAATTTTGTTAATAAATTAACGAATAAATTGAACTAAGTTATAGTAGGGAAGAAAAGTATCTTGACAAGCCAAAGAATATCCAATAAACTAATGAAAGTAATTATCAATATCAACAAAAAATGACTTTCAAAAGGAGAATGACATGAAAACGAACTCAATGATTAAGATGGTGAGCGTATTATTAGGACTTATTATGTTAGTAACTGGTTGTAAAATAAATACAGAAGATAAATCTACTGGTCAAGATAAAGTGATAACGGATGATACAGCTATAGATGAAACCCAAAATGATGATGAAAAAGAGTCCGATAAAGAGCAAGAGAAAACAATAAAAGAACAAGTTGTTAATCTCTATACGGACCGTCATTATGATACAGATGAGGCATTATATAATAAGTTCACAGAAGAAACAGGTATTCAGGTCAATATTGTAAAAGGAAAATCTGACGAACTTATAGAGCGTTTAGTTATGGAAGATGCAGACACGCATGCTGACTTACTCATTACAGCAGATGCTGGGCGTCTACACAGAGCTAAGACAAAAGGTTTGTTACAAACTGTTGAGAATGATGCATTGTTAAAAAATGTACCAGTAAATCTTAGAGATAATGATAACCAGTGGTTTGCACTAACGGTTAGAGCAAGGGTTATTGTATATGCAAAAGACCGCATAGATCCAACTGAATTGTCTACATATGCTGATTTAACTCAAGAAAAATGGGAGAATAGGATACTTGTCAGATCTTCTACCAACATCTATAATCAATCCTTACTTGCTTCTTTCATTGCTATTGGAGGAGAAGAGAAAGCTAAAGAGTGGGCAAAAGGTATTGTAGGTAATATGGCAAGAAAACCGCAAGGTAATGATAGGGCTCAAGCCACAGCCGTTGTAGCTGGTGAAGGTGATTTGGCTATTATGAACACCTATTACATTGGTAAAATGTTGAACTCTTCAGATGTGGAAGAAGTAAATGTGGCAGAGCAAGTGGGTATTTTTTTTCCTGACCAAGATGGTCAAGGTACCCATATTAATGTGAGTGGTATGGGACTTACAAAACATAGTAAACATAGCGAAAATGCTATTAAGCTTATGAAGTTTCTAACAGGTGAGTTAGCGCAAGAGCAATATGCTAATGCCAATTATGAGTATCCTGTTAATGTGAATGTAGAGCCATCAGCATTATTAAAGTCTTGGGGAGATTTTAAGGCTCAAGATATTGACTTGTCCCTATTAGGTGAATACAATAGTAAAGCCACTCGGCTATTCAATGAAGTAGACTGGCAATAATTCATTTTATGATCTAATCATCGTAATAGGAGCTATCTTATCCGATATGCTAAAAGACATGTATTGTTAACGTTAGTATTCTAGGTATTTAGATGAGGTAGCTCTTATATTTATAAGGAGAGCTAATATGACCCGATTGAGAAATCTTAAAGCAAATATAAATATATGGTGGTTATTGAGCACGTGTTTTGTCTGCCTTATCATCATTCCTAATATGAGTATTTTTATTAATATTTTTAATGCACCTAATGATCATTTTAGACATATTCAAAAATATTTATTGAAAAACTATCTGTCGAATACGACCATACTCATGATGGGAGCAGGATTATTAAGTATTGCCATAGGTGTTTCTTTGGCTTGGGTTGTTACCATGTTTGACTTTCCTATGAAAAGGTTTTTTAGGTGGGCACTAGTCTTACCCCTTACAATTCCCACGTATATTGGTGCTTATACTTATCATGGGTTATTGAATTATACAGGACTTGTTCAACGGTTTCTCAGAAATCAATTAGGCTTACAGGTGAATCAAGTCTATTTTAATATGATGTCCATAAATGGAGCTATTTTTATTTTCACGATTTTTTTGTATCCATATGTATTTATCATAACAAAATCATTTTTAGAAAAGCAGTCAGCCTCCCTTATAGAAACATCAAGGCTATTAGGTAAAAGTCACTTTGTCATTTTTATAAAGGTGATACTCCCTATATGTAGAGGTGCCATTATAGGTGGTACGAGTCTCGTTGTATTGGAAGTGCTTAACGATTACGGCGTTGCGAACTACTATGGTATACCTACATTCAGCATTGCTATTTTCAAAACTTGGTTTGGCATGGGTGATTTGGACACTGTTGTCAAGTTATCCGCAATACTGATGTTGATTATATTTGTTTTACTATATGTTGAGAAATTATTAAGAGGACGGAAAAGATACAGTTATACTACCTCGAAAATACAACCTTTGCAACCATTAAAATTAAATGGCTGGAAAAAGCATCTAGCTATGGTTGTTTGTATTCTCATATTTACCTTGGGTTTTTTCATACCCCTATTACAACTTATCTATTGGATGGCTATTTCCTATAAAAACAATGTCAATATACAAGTTCTAAAGTTAAGTTCTACTTCATTTTTAGTTGCCTTTGTCACAGCCAGTATAATTATAGTTATAGCTACCATCATAGCTAATTACAGTCGGATTTCAAAAGGACTTCTTTCGAAAATCTATGGGCGTATAACAGTTCTTGGTTATTCGATACCTGGTGCTGTTATTGCCATTGGTGTTATGATTTTTTTCATTGGACTTGACCGTACGCTATATGGTGTGTATACATGGTTTAACCCGACAACATCTAAGCTCATTTTAACTACGAGCATTGTTATGTTAATCTTTGCTTATATTATACGTTTTCTAGCTATTGGATTTAATCCAATTGAATCAGGCTTTGATAAAATTGGCAAGACATTTCATGAAGCATCCAGGGTTTTAGGAAAGCGTATGACAACTACATTTTTTAAGGTGGATATGAAAATGATACAACCAGCAATTATCAGTGGTTTTATTCTTATTTTTGTTGATGTGTTAAAAGAACTTCCCTTAACGCTGTTGTTACGTCCCTTTAATTTTAATACCTTAGCTACTAAAACATATGAATATGCCAATGATGAAATGATTCATGAAGCAGCTATACCATCACTGATTATTATTGGTATAGGTATGCTGGCTATGCTGATATTAAATAAGGTATCCACTAAGGAGGTTTCATGATGAGTATTGTAATGAAGGCTATATTTTTTAAGTATAGAAATGCAAAAGAAGATGTTTTGAAAGGTGTCAGTATAACCATGGAGCAAGGGGATATTATAGCCATACTTGGTGATAGCGGTAGTGGTAAAAGTACTATTTTAAGGCTTATTGCAGGTCTTGAAATGCCTTATAAAGGGTCCATTACAATAAATAATAGGGTAATAGTTAATGAGCGAACTTTCATACCACCAGAAAAAAGGGAGGTTGGCATGGTATTCCAAGATTATGCCCTGTTTCCGCATATGACTGTGGAAAAAAATGTGCAATTTGGACTTGGTAAAATGTCAAGAAAGGAAAAAACATATAAGGTGAATACAGTTCTAGGGTTAGTTGGTCTAGATCATTATGGGAAAAGGTATCCTCATGAGTTAAGTGGGGGTCAACAACAGCGTGTAGCACTTGCAAGAGCGTTGGCACCCATGCCTAATCTATTACTGCTTGATGAACCTTTTAGTAATCTTGATGCTGGCTTAAAAGAGGGAATACGTAATCAATTGAAAGCAATATTTAAGAAGACAAACTTAACTTCCATATTTGTTACCCATGATAGAGAAGATGCATTAGCGATTGCCGATAAAGTGATTCTATTAAGTGATGGCAAAGTTATTAAAAGCGGCATACCAAATAGTGTCATATATTAACCGTTTCCTTTCATATAGAAAATGTGTATAATATAGATACGTATCTCACTGAGTTTGGTCAACATTATCCAGTTAAAAAAGAGATGGATTTATACATATTCTAAAGTAAGAAAGAGGTTTATTATGCAAAAATTTACACAATATGCTATCAACATTATAAAAGCAATACCCAGTGGAAAGGTTATGTCTTATGGTGATGTTGCTAAATGGGCAGGGAACCCTCGCTATGCAAGGCGGGTATCTTATATTTTACATAGCATGTCTAAAAAACATGAACTGCCTTGGCATCGTGTCGTTAATTCAAAAGGCAAGATATCCATGACAGGTAAGAGTTATGATGAGCAGAAGAGGATGTTACAAAAGGAAGGTATTGTTTTTAATGATAAGGATTGTATTTCCTTTAAGACTTATGGTTATATTCCATTAGATATAATAAGCATAGATCCGCTAGATATGGATGTCTAGGGAGCTATGCTCTTTTGTTATGGTATAGGCATGTAGGGTATCCTACCGTATACGTAATGAATTATACTTTCTAAACGAAATAACTTGCTTCGCAAGCCGCCACGTAGTCCCTTTGTTCTCTTCTAAGATGCAATGGTTATGCACCTTAGAAGTAAGGTAAAATATCACCCATATCTACGATAGCCCGCTTAATGGCTTCTTCTTTTCCAATTTTATGGTCGTTTACACCTTCTACAAGGAGTCTATCAAATTTTCTTACACCCAGAAACTTAAAAATATCTTTTAAATAATGGACGCCATGGTTCATCTTGGTAGCTAAGACGATAGGAACATTGGCGCCAGATGATTGAATGTAGAGCATCTTTCTTTTTTTATTATCCAATAAACCTTCCACTTTGTCATGAGCAGGATCAATATTAATGACCTTACCATCTAGAATGATGCAATCTAAGTATTGCTTGAGCATGGATGGAAAAAACACACTCCACATAGGGGCGGCAATGACATATTTGTCAGCTTTAATGAATTGGTCACATAAATCAGAAGCTTTGTGAACAAGTTGCTGGTCTTCTTCTGATAAGGCATCTAAGTCTTCACCACATACAAGAGCTGCTCTTGACGAGAATAACTTATAATTCATAAGGGGTATATCTGTTTCGTAGAGGTCTAATTCTTCAATGGTATCATCTGGATGGCATTCTTTGTACTTGTCAATAAATACCCGTCCAACAGTCTTGCTGGTGGATAAGTGCTCAGGTTTGGAATTGACAGTGATATACAGTAAGGTGGACATACTAACACTTCCTTTTATTTAAGATTTTATTTTAGTATAGGAAAGTGTGGTGAGTTATATAGCGCCACACTTTTATGCTATTGTTTATAGTCTGGGTAATTTATCGATAGATTAAACAAGGTTCGTGGGATAAAAATCTATAAATTGTATTGCCTTTTATGAGGAAACACCGATGTGCGCAAGGTGAGGACAAATACAAAAAAGAAAATCCCCTTTTTATTCTGAAAAGATAAAGACTTAACGGTATAATTATACAAAAATTGTGGATTTGCTAATAGTAGACTTGAAATGTCTGAAGTATTGATGGTTACAGTGGTATCGTATCATGGTAGCGTGCTAAAATGATGGGTTTGCTTGATGGAAATGCAGGTTTTAGAGGTGAAAAATATTGGTGTTGAAATTATTAAAAAAAGTATTTGACGGGGAGACATTTAGTCCATATAATGAAGATATTGAGATTACTTTTTAGGAGGATTACAATGTGGAAAAGAATGCAAATGTAAAAAAGGTTATTAGCATTGAAGGGCTTGCAGCAATTGTTATTATTGGTATTTTTTTCAGCTATTTATGTGGTGTGATGGGTCTTGTGAACATGTTCAATACGCTCATCAGTACAGCACATGATCTTTTGATCAATACGGTATTTTTCATTATGGGTATTACAGTATTAGCAGGTGCTTTTGGCTCTGTTTTATCTGAATTTGGTATTATATCTATTTTGAATCGCATTTTGTCTTTTCTTATGAAACCATTATATAAGATGCCAGGAGCTGCTGTTCTGGGGGTTGTAACCACCTATCTCTCGGATAACCCAGCGATTATTACATTAGCTAATGATAAAGGTTTTAAGAGATATTTTAAAAAGTATCAGTTACCAGCTCTGACCAATGTTGGAACAGCTTTTGGTATGGGTCTTGTTGTCACCTCATTTATGATTGCCCAGCAATCACCCATTGGTGAAAGTTTCATAGGGCCAGCGCTTATAGGTAATATTGGTGCTATAATCGGTAGTATTGTGAGTGTACGCATTATGCTGTATTTTACTAAAAAAGAATACGGTGTAGAAGAAATGGCAGTTGAGAGCAATGGTAGTTCATTGAATTTATTAAAGTACCGAGAAGTACGAGAAGGTAATCTTGGTTCAAGATTACTTGAATCATTACTTGAAGGTGGTAAATCAGGTGTTGACCTAGGACTTTCTATCATCCCTGGTGTTCTCATTATATGTACCTTTGTGATGATGCTCACCAATGGACCTTCTGCCAGTGGTGTTTATACAGGAAGTGCATATGAAGGTGTTGGTTTGTTTACATATTTAGCTGATAAGCTTAATTTCATATTAGACCCTTTATTTGGTTTTAGTAGCAACGAAGCCATAGCGGTACCCATCACATCCTTAGGTTCAGTAGGTGCTGCAATTGGTATGGTACCTAAAATGTTAAAAGAAGGGTTGATAGGTGGTAATGAAATTGCTATTTTTACGGCAATGGGTATGTGTTGGAGTGGTTATCTTAGTACCCATGTAGCGATGATGGATAGTTTGAAGTGTCGAAAGCTTACAGGAAAAGCGATTATTAGTCATACGTTTGGTGGGTTAATAGCTGGTATTATGGCTCATTGGATTTATGTTATATGGACGTCTGTTTCATAGGGTATGTGAGTGATTAGATGAATATAGGAGTTAAAGGATAGCTTGATGGGAGTTGGGCTGTCCTTTTTTGATTTAGTGGATTACTGATAGAGATATATTGGGTAAGATTGTTAAGGTATATGGGGTTTTAGCTGGGTTTTCGTAGATGTATCCATGGATAAAAATTCGTTCATGTTAAAGCATTAAAGAATCGCTAAATTCGTGGTAAGATAAATACCTAAAACTTGAGAACTCACTTTGTTCAGACACTCAAGTTTCTTAACGGTATTTATCTTAGCACTCATTAAGCGTTTCTATTTAATGCTTTAAAAATCACGTATTTTTATCCATGGATACATCTACTAGGTGGTTAGCGAGGGGGAGGATGTTTTTTACAACACGGACAGTCATTGGTTTGTATACGCATGTTTCTCATTGAGTAAGTCATGTAAATAAAAAAGATACTTCTGCTAATGAGAGAAATGAATTTCATCACATCGTGTGATATACCCGTAGCCCTACAAATACACCAGTAGATGGTTAGGTAGTAGAAAATAGCGCCTTTTAAATAATGATTAGAAATACTTAGCGAATGGCAAGATAAATGACGTTAAGAAACTTAAGTGTTTGAGCTTGCGAGTTTTAAGTTTTAGTCATTTTTCTTGTCATGAGCTTAGTATTTCTTTCATTATTTAACGAAAGTCTATTTTCTACTCCCTAATCATCTACGGACGTCTTGCACCCTCCACATCTAGCACAAACAACATTCCTAAAAACATCTAACCAACCCCAACGTGACGTACCCCATTATATTTGCTATAATAAGACAATATCAACAGACCATAACAGTTCTTAGGAGGAGCTAACATGAAGAGAATAGATGAACGGGATACCATGTTTGCCCGAATGAGCTATAAGAAAGGCTCCAAGGCTTATGAAGATTATTATAGACGACATCCTAATAAAAAAGAAATAGATGATAGGATACGTGAAAAACCTCATTTATGCAGTGAAGGCACGGCGACCTTTGATGAAATTTTATCACCCATTGCGGATGCTAATTTTGCATTCTTAGGGGGCATTCGTCACTTAGCAGAAGGGCCTGTTAATCCTAACAAGGTTGAAACAGATGCTAAGCGTATAACAAGGGTCTTAAAAGGATTAGCCGAGCATTATGGTGCTTGCCTCGTTGGTGTTACTAAGATGAAAGAAGAACACTACTACTCACATCGTGGAAGGCATGAGGAGAACTATGGGGATGAAGTGAAGGTGACACACTCCTATGGTATTGTTTTTGCTGTTGAAATGGATAAAGAAATGATTAATCGATCACCTCAAGTAGCGGAAGTGATTGAAACGTCTAAAGCTTATGTGGACGTAGGTATTATTGGTATGCAGCTGGCTTACTACATTAGGCAATTAGGTTATGATGCAAGGAATCATATGGACGCTAACTACTTGGTCATTGCACCACATGTAGCAGCCAGTGCTGGGCTTGGACAGATTGGTAGAAATACATTGTTAATAACGAAGAAGTATGGTTCTAGAGTACGCCTTGGCGTTGTGACGACGGAGCTGTCTCTTGATACGGATGAACCCATAGATTTTGGTTTGGAAGCTTTTTGTTTAGCTTGTGGAAAATGTGTAAGGACTTGCCCAGGGAAAGCCATATCCAGTGAAGATGATTCCAAGAAATGGTATTTGGAACAAGAAAAATGTTATAACATGTGGCGGAGTATCGGAACAGATTGTGGTATTTGCATCAGTGCCTGCCCTTTTAGTCAGAGCATAGACCTTAAGCTGATAGATGGTATAAAAGGTAATGCAGATAACATACAGCAGTTATTAAAAATACATGAAGATAAATATGGTATTCGACCTTATATAAAAGAACAACCTAAATGGTTTTAAGAATGGAAAGAAAAATTGGACGTTCTGGATAGTTATTAACCTATTGACAGAAATGAATGTCTAGTGTATTATTGTATTAATACAGTAGTCAAATTTAAAGGGAGGTAAAATTTTGGAATTTGATACGAATGTACCTGTTTATTTACAGATCCTTACTTACCTGAAGGAAAAGATTGTCAAACAAGAGTGGAAAGAAGGGGAGAAAATGCCATCAGTCCGTGAATTGGCAAAAGCATTGAAAGTGAATCCCAATACAGTTCAAAGAGCTTATCGACAACTAGAGAGTGAAGGGATTATTTACTCCAAAAGAGGTATGGGGTCTTATATCACAGAGGATAGGGATAAATTGTATCAACTGAAAAAAGAAATGGCTCATGACATTGTAGATGATTTTGCTAAGAGAATGATGAATATTGGTCTAAACAAAAGTGAAATGCTAGAGATTATTAAAGAGTATGTGAAGGGAGTATAATGTATGATAGAAGTAAAAAATCTTTCCAAATTCTATGATAAGCAAACGGTATTGGACAATATCAGTCTTCAGGTTGAATCGGGAAAGATTATAGGGCTTTTAGGTTCCAGTGGTAGTGGAAAAACCACGTTAATGGGTATTATAGGAGGCATTATTCCTTTTAATAAAGGTGAAGTACATATTGAACAGTATCCACCAGGTAAGGAAAGTAAAGCTATCGTGTCCATGTTAACGGAAAGAAATGCACTACCCAAGAGAATGAAGGTTAAAGATGCAGTGCATTTTTTTAAAACCATGTATCAAGACTTTAATGAAAAAAAGTTTCATGACATTATTAAAAGTACCCATATGCAATTACATATGGACAAGCGTGTTAATCAATTGTCAAAAGGTATGCAGCAACTTCTAAGATTGGCTTTAACATTAGGAAGAGATGCGAAATATTATTTACTGGATGAACCTTTAGGGGGCGTTGATGTTTTTATTAAAGAACAAGTCATGAATATCCTATTTGGTTATGTGGATGAAGAGGCTACTATATTATTATCCACTCACCTTATACCAGATATAGAAATGCTTATTGAACAAGTTATTTTCATGGATAAGGGTGCTATCGTAGGTGTCCATGCATGCGAAGACCTGCGAGCTGAGAAAGGGCAGTCCATAAAACAAGCGTTTAAGGAGGCTATTCGATGGGGAGATTAATTAAATATGAACTGAAAAAGAATGGGGTTATTCATCTCGGCATTATCATAAGTATACTGCTTATTCAATTGGTAATGCGGTTTATTTTACTTCCCAATGTACCCGATATGGTTGCTACACTCAATATTTGGATTATCATCATGACCATACCCATAGTGCTCATGATAAGAGGTGTATCTTTTGACAAAGATGAACACATCTTTTTAGTGCCGAAGAGTAAATTACATATCATAGGGGCTTATATGATTGCTGCATATATAGAATTAATTGCTTATAGTATTCTGTATATTGGTATATTGACACTGCTCCATGCCTTTCGGCTTGATTTTGGTAATATGTTAATGCTAATTGTCAATTTACATAAGTTATTCCTGATTTTTGTATGGTTTGTATGGGGATATCTGGTACTGGGTAGACAGAAGAAAAAATATATATTGGTACCTTTCTGTATTGGCTTTTTGATTATATTAAAAATGTTCTTGTCAGACATGATGCTAAGTATCAATCATTATCATACCCGGCTTCTTGTGCATACAGGTTTTTGTATCATGCTCTCCATCTGGTTTATATTCAGTATAGCCAATGCCTACGGCTATGTGACCAACAAGAAAGAAAAAGTAATCAATTGGATTATTCATGGCTTGACGCTTTTGAGCTTAGTATTGATTATAGCCAACTATGCGCATCATTTATATATGCATCGCAACATGGAAGCTGTGAACGACCCTCAACTTGTTGGCAAGTGGGAGCCAGTGGATTTTACAGATGACTACACCACATACGCACCTGAGGATAGAACAGTTTTAAAACTATTCATTGACCAAATAACGTTTATGGATAATGGTTCTTATAGAGGTGGTATTAATGATGGTAGATGGACACAAGGGTATATCACTGGATTTATATTTGATCATGCACGGTCAACATACGTCATAAAAGAGATTAATGGTGAGCCTTATCTCTTTATCGAGTGGTTAACTGGTGATTGTTCTTATATATCTTCAAAACCAAGTTACTATGTGTTAAAAAGAGCTTCATAAAGTAAAATCGTCATGATGGTTAAATCATGAACATAATAAAATAAGAAAGGCAATGACTGAGATTTTCCTTAAGTCATTGCCTTTTGATTATTTACTCTGCAAACTCAAGAGCAATTTCCATCATTTTTGTAAATGCATTTTGTCGTTCTTCACTGGTTGTTTCTTCATGGGTCACAATAGAATCAGAAACAGTTAATAAACAGGCTGCTTTCTTACCTAACACTTTAGCATTAGCAAACAGTGCAAAAGATTCCATTTCAGCAGCAATACAACCATGATTATCTCTATAGGATTTGTAGCTATTAGGATCATCAGCATAGAATACATCGGAAGAATGGATACGTCCACGAACAATAGGGATGTTCAATTCTTCTGCATGCTTAGCAATACGGTCGTTTATTTCTGGATTTGCTTCAATGACATCTTTGTCATACCCATTCTGTACTTTGGCATAGGTTGATTGTGACCAAGCTTCGTCTACTAAAATAACATCATATAATTTTAAATCGTTCGTGTAAGCACCACATGAACCGATACGAATGATGTTCTCTACGCCATAGAATTTATAAAGTTCGAAAGAATAGATACCGATACTTGGCATACCCATTCCTGAACCCATTACAGAAATTCGCTTTCCTTTGTAAGTACCCGTGAAACCAAACATATTACGCACATGGTTAAACTGAACCACATCTTCTAAATAAGTATCCGCAATAAACTTAGCTCGTAATGGATCACCTGGCATTAAAACTGTTTTAGCAATGATGTTACTGTCGTTACACTCAATGTGAGGCGTTGGTATACTCATTTTTATTCTCCTTTGCTATATGAAATAATATGTTGCTATTTTCTTCATAACCACCCTTGATTATGTGAGAAAACATGACTGAGGAATGTGTCATACGCCTATATGGTCTTATCAGTTGTAAGGCATATCATGTAAAAGCACATAAATGCTGAAAATCAGTGGTTCCTTTACAGCTTAATAAACGTAAGTAAATGGTATATTTATCTAAATTATTATACCATTATATTCCTATCTTAACAACAAGTCATGGTTTAATTTATATCCTATTAGACCTATACTTTCAAGGTCATGTGTCCCTTTTTGGATAGCCAGCATTACTTCTTAAAAGGCCTAATATCTCTTCATTAGTATGACATTTTCAACTTAAGAATATAAGCATTTTCATGAAAAAAGGAAAATTTCCAAAAAAAGTTATTGGCATTTGCCAATAATGGGTATATAATAGATGTGTAAAACACATTGACAGGTCAATAAACAAGCAAGGAGGAAATGCGTCATGAAGATATGTATTTCAAGTACAATGGATAAAGAAGGAGCCATAGCAGATAAACGATTCGGAAGGTGCCCTTATTATGCCATTTATGACCAAGCAACAAAAGACTATCATTTTATTGAAAATGAAGGATTGGCAGAAGCACATGGTGCGGGTTTAAAGGCAGCACAAACCATGGTTGACCAAGGGGTTCAAGTGGTTATTACAGGCAATGTGGGACCGAATGCTTTGCGTGTTTTAGATGCTGGTCATATAAAAACCTTCGCCATGAAGGGAAATAAGGTTGAAGACCAGATAAAGTATTATCAAGCAGGTGAACTAAAAGAAATAACAACGCCAGGAGCGCCCCATGGCGGCAAGGGTAGAAATGGATTTGGGCATCAAAGATAGGATGAAAGCAGATGAAGATAGCAGTCATAAGTGGAAAAGGTGGTACAGGAAAAACAACAGTAGCCACTAATCTGGCTACTGTCATGAAAGCAACTTACGTGGATTGTGACGTAGAAGAACCTAATGGCTTTATCTTTTTAAAGCCAGATATTAAGGAAAGCTTAGATGTCACCATACCAGTGCCGACCATTGATACAGACAAATGTAACCATTGTAAAGCTTGTGTAGATATCTGCCAGTTTAACGCCTTAATCCATGTGGATAAGGTGATGGTTTTTGAAAAACTGTGTCACGGTTGTGGTGCTTGCCAAGCTGTCTGTCCTACATTGGCTATTACAGAAGAAGAACGTCCCATAGGTAGGATTCAGATAGGTACTTATGGTGAGGAAGGTATGGCATGTCTTAGTGGTACACTTAATCTGACAGAGCCCATGGCAGGTCCTATTATTAGCCAGCTAAAAGGTAGATTAGGTCAAGAAACAAGCCTGATTGATTGTTCACCAGGCACATCATGTAATGTGGTGAAAGGCTTATTGGATGCCACATATGCCATTCTTGTAACAGAACCAACGGCTTTTGGATTGCATGACCTTCTATTAGCCATTGATTTGGTGGAGCAGATGAGCATACCTTTTGGTATCGTTATCAATCGGGTGCATGAATCACACAATCAAGTGTCTTTATACTGTAAAAGCAAGGGCTATACATTATTAGGTGAAATACCTTATGATAGACAGATTGCAACATTGTATTCCAATGGGGAGTTATTAGTGCGACAGTCTCAATATAAAGCCATGTTTCATGAGATTGCTGACGGTGTAAAGGAGGCGATGGCATGCAGCTCGTCATTATAAGCGGTAAGGGTGGGACAGGAAAAACCACCATTGCAGCCTCTTTTGCTTACTTAAGCCAAGATAGTATTAAGTGCGATTGTGATGTGGATGCTTCTAATCTACATATTGTTTTAGGGGGAGAGGATATAGAAAGAGAACCTTATATTGGTGCAAAAGCTGCTTCTATCATGCCAGACAAGTGCATACAATGTGGAGCGTGTGAGCGTATGTGCCGTTATGATGCCATCCACGATTTTAAGATTAACCCACTTAAATGTGAAGGATGTGCAGCATGTACAGTGGTTTGTCCAGCTAATGCTATTGAACTAAAGGATGAAGTAACTGGCGATACCCTTGTGACACAGACGACCCGAGGCATATTATCAAGAGCCCATATGATACCAGGAGCAGAAGGTTCAGGAAAGCTCGTAACAGATGTAAGAAAAAAAGCAAAAAAATATGGTACAGATGAGGACCTTTATCTGTTAGATGGGACACCAGGTGTTGGTTGTGCTGTCATGGCATCTATTACAGGATGCCAAGGAGCACTTATCGTTGTGGAACCCACACAATCAGGACTTAGTGATTTCAAAAGGGTATTATCTGTGGTCCATCACTTTAAGGTGCACCCTTATATATGCATCAATAAATACGATATAAATGAGAGGATAACCAAAGAAATCGAAGCATTTTGTCAAGAAGCATCCATAGAGGTGATTGGTAAAATACCATTTGACACGTGGGTTGATACATCTATCAATGGGTTAAAGCCCATTGTCTTATATGAAGAAAGTGCAGCCGGGCATGCTATAAGAGACATGTGGCATGACCTTCAACATAAGATTGGATAACATGTTATATCATAGAATAAGGAGGATTTTAAATGAAAGTAGCTGTTGCTAAAGACGGTACACAAGTATCAGGACATTTTGGACATTGTGAAGGGTTTCAAGTGTATAACATCAATGATAAAGAGGTGCTAGGAAGTGCATTTGTTCCTAATCCAGGTCATCGACCAGGTTTTTTGCCTGTATTCCTAGCTGACCAAAATGTGAATGTTATTGTTTCAGGTGGTATGGGAGCCACGGCTCAAGAATTATTTAATCAGAATAAGATTCAAGTTGTTGTAGGTGCAACAGGTTCCATTGATGAGGTGGTTCAGCGATATATAAATGGACAATTAAAATCCACAGGAAGTGTTTGTGAGGAGCATGCTCACCATGATAGTTGTGGTGAATAAGCAACATATTTTATCTTAAAAGGTGGTTTGTATGGATAATAAAATGATGAAACTGGAAAAAATCTGTGAAGACAATAATGTGCGTTTAACAACAAGGCGACGTGCTGTTCTGGAATTGTTCCTCAAGCATGAAGACCATTTACGCGCTGAAGATATCCATAACCTTTTAAAACACACTGGCATTGGTTATGCTACCGTCTATCGTACCCTTGAGATTCTAGAACGTATCGGTATCATACAAGAAGTCATGATTGATCAAGTGAAATACTACGAATTACGTATGTTCAGTGAAAAATGTTTACATGTACATTTTAAATGTGAAACATGTAAAGAGGTATTCGACTGTCAAGATGTTAAGTTAGGATTGGATATTATTGATCTTCGAGATTACACAGAAAAAACGTATGGTGTTAAAGTCCATGATCTGGCTATTGTGATGGTAGGTCAATGTGAAAAATGCCAACTGTAAGAACGTGAATAAATCATGGTGAACAAATAGAGGTCAAGGGTATATAGGAAGTACCTTGCATTTATTCATTGAAAATGTCATAATCATACTATTATTGATGATTAAGCATAATAGGAGGAATGACCATGACATATTATTGCCCATCTTGCAAAGGTGAATTATCTGAAGAGACAGGATGCGGTTCGGTCAGCTATTTTTGTAACCATTGTAAGAAACTTATATCAAGACAAAGTATCCTAAAGAAAGAGCAAGTAGATGAACAGAAAGATGATAAACGTTAATAAGTAAGTAGGATGTAATATCATGTAGTCAGGTGGATGTATGAGTAAGCTTAATGCTTACTCATACTCATTTTCTCACGTACAAGTTCCTTAAGCAATTCTCCAAACTGCCACTTTTTAGACGTAGGTGTTACGACTGCAAAAAGTGGTTTTTTTAATTCTAATTTCTTAAAATCACTAATAAATGTATGCACTTCACCATTAGAAAGTGCATTCAAGATAATGGACTTTGGTTTAACACCTGTTTTGTATGGTGTAGGTATAAGCTGGTTATTAAGAATATCTTCAATTTTATTACCTAACATGGTATCTGTTACAAGAACACAGTCCTCTATGCCCATACCATTAGCAAATGCTGTAATTTGTTTGATTTCTGTCGTATCATACCCATAAATCATAAGGCAAGGTCTACCTTCAGGTCGATGGGTATCTTGTTTATTAATCTGCTCAAATGACATTGATACATCCTCCAATCTTATTTAGCTCATACTTTATTTTATCTTATAGGAAAGCCCACAATTTAACAAATGAGATAGAATCATTCTCATTTGTGCTAATGAAACTTTCCTAACGGACAAATCCGCTTTGCGGAACGAGGCGTAGCCTCTTTTGTTCTTAGCGTATATGCAATCTTAAATTTATGCCATAGAAATGCTGTTACTGCTTGTACTCACAGCATATCATAATGACATAGGGTTTATCAAGAATAGATGTGAAAAAAAAGAACATACTAAGCATATCATGATAATGAAATCCATAGTATGAGGTGAATAATGATGGCAAAAGACAGTCAACCTGACAATAAAAAGGCACGTATGGAAAAAAGCAATTATCAAACCCCCATCACAAGGGAAAATATGAATCATAATCCAAATGCTAAGAAACAATCTATAAAACGTAATGACGTATAAGTTGCTTATGTCATGGAGTTTTATTTGACTTAGTGTGTCATTTAATTCTTTTAGAAATTATAGGAATAGGAAGGGCTGAAAAATACGATCATCCGGTAATATCATTGGTCAGATTCTTTGGCTCCTTTTTTATTGGAACTAGGCGTAAAGTACTATTTTTCCATCTTATACCATCTATCCCTCATCCTATAAACCTTGTCTTCATAAGGCTTTATGTTAATCATGTTATAAAATTAATAGAAATCGCTTCGCTGCGTCAGTTGAAAAAAATATTAGACTTTGATATAATGTCATTAAAGTTTCGTCAATTTTCAACACAATACTATGATAGGTGGTTATGGGATGACAAAACAAAGGGATTTTCGAATGAAACAAAGTTTTTGGAAGACTGCACTCATATTAAGTTTAAGTGTTATTGGTACAATGCTTATTATGTATTTTGTTACCGATATCTTAATCAGAGGCATTCTTGTAGTGGTTCTATTAGGTGCAGCACTATTCATACTCAAGTTAATGAGTAAGGGTAATGGTACATATGTAACGGAAGACACAGAGGTACTTACAGAAGTGACAGAAACAGATGACTTACAAGAGCGACTCAAACAAATAGCTGTATCGGCAGAAGGTATTATAAAAGATGGTTACACCAAACAGCTACCTGTTATCGCCAACGATGATATCGGAAAAATTGCAGAAGCTTTTAATTATTTATTGGACCACATAAAAGGTTTTGTAAAAGAGCTAGATGATCTATCAGAAGAATCATCCGATACAAGTCGTAATCTCGCAGATATAACAGAGCGTACCTCTTGTGTCATGGAAGAAGTCACAGCAACACTAGAAGAATTAACATCGAATACGGTTCAGTTAAATGGCAGCATAGAAGGTATTGCAGATGGGGCAAAAGAGGTTGAGAATTTAACCAGCTTAGGCATAGCTTCTTTACAAGAATTAGACCATAAGATGACACATATTGTCCAAGAAGCTGATCAAGCAACCTTAAGTATTCAAGAGTTAAATAAAGCGTCTGAGAAGATGAAAGGTATTATCGACGTCATATCAGGTATAGCCAAGCAAACCAATCTATTAGCACTCAATGCGGCCATTGAAGCGGCACGAGCAGGTGAGATGGGAAAAGGTTTTGCCGTTGTAGCAGATGAAGTTAGAATCTTAGCAGGTAATACACAAGAATCTCTAGAAAACATCAGTGATTTAATCAGTAGTTTTTCTTATGAAACATCCAAAACCGTTCAATTAATAGACTCCAATAATAAAGACATTGTAGAAGGTGGCGCTATCCTAAAAGAGACCTCCAATACATTTAATGTGATTGCAGAAAATATATCGCATATGGTAGAAGGCATTAATAAATCCGTATCTGCCAGTTCACAGATAGCTAGCGGTAGTCAGGAAATAGCTTCTGCAACAGGCGTACAAACGAACGCTATGTCAGAAATAGCAGATATGTCTCAGAAATTATCAAACATGTCAACGCAGTTAAAATCTACTTTAGCAGATACACAAATAGGTGGGGCAGATATACAATTTGATTTGGCTGGTTATGATCAAAACCTATCCTTAATATCACCCAGTCAGAAAACAGATTTAAAACAGTCCATTGGTGTTGATCAGAAGTTTGTCATTGGTATGATTGCACGACTAGAACCCATAAAAGGCTATGAGTTCTTTATCCGAGGTATGAAAGCGTTGCTGAACCAATATAGCAATGCCATATGTATCATTGTTGGTGATGGTTCTCTTGAGCAATCATTAAAAGAACAAGTGAGACGTGAAAATCTTGGAGACAGCATTAAATTTTTAGGCTATCGAAAAGACATACAAAAGCTATTATCCATCATGGATGTGGTTGTCTTAACATCACAAAAAGAAGGGATGCCTCCACAAATTTTAGTAGAAGCCATGGCTTCAAGTAAACCAGTAGTAGCGACGAATGTAAAAGGCAATAAAATATTAGTTAAGCATAATAAAACTGGGCTTCTTGTGGATTATAATGATACAATGTCCCTATCCAAGTCCATTGAAATGTTCATCCAAGATCCTAATAAAGGCGTGGACTATGGACAAGCGGGAAGAAAACGATTGGAAGATTTAATGGGTTAATAATTATATTTTCAATTGAAGAATAATAGGATATACTATTGGTTCTTCTATAAAAGCGAGATAACCCAACAGCTTTTATGGATTAACAGTGTATCTCATAACATGGAATTGAAAAGATAATTAGGAGGTTTAGGAATGAAAGTAGTAGCTTTTAATGGTAGTCCAAGGAAGAATGGGAATACATATACCTTATTGCAGGTCGTTTTACAGTCATTAGAACAGCAGGGGTTTGAAACGGAGCTTATCCAAGTTGGTGACAGAAATATACATGGGTGTATCGCTTGTGGTGTCTGTCGTAAACAAGCTAACAACCGTTGTGTGTTTGAAGACGATGTGGTTAATGAAGCTATTGGTAAGATGGTGGAAGCAGATGGCATTCTATTAGGTTCGCCTGTTTATTTTGGTACATTAGCTGCGCAGATGAAGGCATTTATTGATCGTGTGGGCTTTGTAACCAGACCCGAACGCCTTTTAAAAAGAAAAGTATGTGCGGCTGTTGTTGCTCAACGTAGAGATGGTGCCATATCAGCATTTAACTCCATAAACAATATGTTTACCATATCTGAAGCCATTGTCGTTGGAGCAAATTATTGGAATGTAGGGCTTGGTAAAGGCGAAGGTGATGTGAGCAATGACCAGGAAGGTATTGATAATATGAAGAACCTAGCTGATAATATGGCATGGCTGTTGAAAAAAATTAATTAAAATGGCTGGTTATTATGTAACTTATTCATTTATGTAGGAAAATTTTTTACGGAAGTATGGTGAACCATATAGTATGTTAATGATCTCCTTGCATTTGATGCTTCTATCTATCCATGAGGCATATAAAGTAGCAAGAGTTGTACGTTAACATATTATATGGTTTTAATTTTATATATCACGTTTAGATGAAGGGGAAATGACGATGAAACGATTGATGATTGGGCAGTATGGACATTTTGATAAAAATAAACAAGGAAGAGATTATCGGGATTACTTTTTTGGTGTTGAGGTCTGTATGATGGAAAAAGAGGAAGATATTGTTGCATTGGTTAGAGAGGCACAACATCAGCAATTTCAGATAGGGGTTCATTTTCCATTGCGAAAAGCAAGGGAATTGAGAGATCCTTTGGTTCTAGCCATAAATCAAGATGTTAAAGATAAAGCATATGCTTGTATTGAGGATGAAATTGCTTACATCCATGAAAAGATGAAACCATCCTATATATTGTTTCATTATCCCAAACCTGTGATAATTAGTAAGGCAGTTGATTGGCGTCATTGGCGATTTGGTGATGAAAGGGAATTTGTTGAAGAAGCAGCATATGACTATGAAACATTTCTATCCGATAGCGAAAGGTTTCTTGAATATTTAACTCAGCAAGCAACCATTTATGGTTTTACACCTATTTTGGAATTAGACGGTCTCAATGCATATATGGTTCATCGCGAAGGCTTTATCAAGCTACTGGATAAATACTCTGTTGTAAAGATATGCTTGGATATTTCCAGATTACATTTACAAGCATGTATGGACCAAGCATTTAACCCCTTTGAAACCGTTGTAAAGTATGCACCCTATACGGAGCTTGTTCATTTATCTAACGGACGTTTAGAGGATAATCACACCAATAACCATTATCCTGCTTTGCCGGAATTATCAAGTGATAAGGGGTGGGCAGATATTGAACACTATCTATCTACAATGAATCATTACAATAAGCAGTATAAGTTGCTTTTTGAACACCGTTCTGACCGTATTACAGATGAGCAGTTAGAAGCTTGTTACACGTGGGTTAACAGGTTAATTAACACTTAGTTGATAGGATGTATTTCATAGGACTTCTAGAAAAACGCATTGGTAAAGTCTTAATGGGCATTATTTCTTGGGAAATACTTCAGTACAGATTTTTTTAATAAGTGTGTATAAAAATCGATAAAAAGTATATATATCAGCATATGAAATATTTTTTAGTACAGAGAGAATAATAGTTTTAAAAAAGGTAATAATAATCATGGAAAAATTAACCTGAGATAATGGATGAATAAGCATCATACTTGTAATGAAGTATGATGACTTTGAAGACTTATGAAAATGAATAGGAGGTACATCCATGGAATTATCACCAAAAGATTGTCTAAAGAAAGCGATACTGGATACACAAGAGAAGGTTAGAGATTATGAAACCCATGCCAAAAACATTGAAGACGAAGCCATCAGTAACTGTTTTAAAAAATATGCAGAAGAAGAAGGCCGACAAGCAGCAGAATTACAAGAGCTACTCAATAAATATTAAAAGTGAGGCCTATCGCCTCATTTTTTATGCTTTATAAATTGCCCAAATTTTGTTAATATATAGATGGAGAAAGAAAGGAGACAGTCATATGAAAATATTTATTGATACAGCAAATGTAAATGAAATTCGTGAAGCCAGTGAAATGGGTATCATTTGTGGTGTAACAACCAATCCTTCACTTATTGCTAGAGAAGGTAGAAATTTTAAAGAAGTGGTATCCGAGATTACAGAAATTGTCGATGGACCTATCAGTGCAGAAGTGATCAGCTTAGAATCTGAGGGTATGGTGAATGAAGCAAGGGATCTTGCAAAGATTCATGATAACATCGTCATTAAGATTCCCATGACAGTGGAAGGGTTAAAAGCAGTAAAGATTCTAAGCCAAGAAGGTATAGACACCAATGTGACGTTAGTATTCTCAGCAGCTCAAGCATTATTGGCGGCTAGAGCAGGTGCAACTTATGTGAGCCCATTTATTGGAAGACTTGATGATATTGGTGCTGGTGGAATGCCTGTTGTGGAAGATATAGCTGAAATCTTTGCTATACATGACATAGAGACGGAAATTATAGCAGCAAGTATCAGAGGTCCTATCCATGTATCCGAAGCAGCTCTTGCTGGAGCCCATATAGCCACAATTCCTTTTAAAGTTCTTATGCAATTAACAAAGCATCCTCTTACGGATCGTGGTATTGAACGTTTTTTGAAAGACTGGGAAAGCGTTCCTAAGTAAATGATGTTCATCATCATTCTCTAATTATATTGCATTGAAAGACAAGCATTAGCCCTAATTGGCTGATGCTTTTTTGTATAATTTTAACAAACGATGCAAAAGCTACTAGGGAGGTGATAAGGATGAGCATTCAATTAAGTCAAAAAGAACGTATGATATTAGAAGATGAGAAACACATGGAAGAGATTTGTGTGAAAAAGTATACCAGTTATGCAGAACAAGCAAAAGACCCCGCATTAAAGCAGTTATTTACTAAAATAGCCGGACAGGAACAACATCATTATGATATGGTAGATGATTTGCTAAATGGTAAAGAACCACCAAATATGCAAGGGAGTGGTGGACAAGGACAGCAAAAACAACAACAGCAAGGGAATCAAAATACCCATAAAACAAAACCCCGAGAAGAATTTACAGATCAGGGTTTTGGTAATGCTATGGATAATGTAAGTGATGAAGTGCTATGCAGTGATTTATTAGCTACAGAGAAATATGTTGCTAGCACGTATAATGTTGCCGTTTTTGAAGCCGCTAACCCAGTGGTAAGACAGGCTGTTCAACATATTCAACAAGAAGAACAAGGACATGGTCAGATGTTGTTTGATTACATGCAAAGTCATGGCATGTATCAAGTAGAATAAAAGACTAAAAAATGGAGGTAATGATATGGCTGTAAAGAATGCTATGACAGCTGATTTCTTGCGCTCTGCTTATGGTGGAGAGAGTATGGCTCATATGCGTTATTTAATATGGGGACATGTAGCAGCAAAAGAAGGGATGCCCAATATTGGCAGGCTATTTGAGGCAATTGCATATGCAGAATATGCCCATGCGGACAATCACTTTCGTGTGTTAGGAGATGAAAAAGGGGACCATACAGTAGCGGCGGGTGCAGTCTTTGGTGTTGGTAAAACCAGTGAGAATCTTCAAGGGGCTATTGATGGTGAACTTCATGAAATAAATCAAATGTACCCTGTATATCTGGAAACAGCCAAGTTCCAAGATGAAAAAGGTGCGAAGATAGCTTTTCATTATGCATTAGAAGCTGAGAAAATCCATGCCAAATTATTTCAGGAAGCTCAGCATTATGCCAAAGAAGAAAAAGACATGCCTATAGAAGAAATCTATATATGCCCGGTATGTGGTTTTACTCATGTAGGTCATCCACCAGACAAGTGCCCTGTATGTGGTGTGGATAAGAATAAATTTAAAGTGTTTTAAAGATAGGACCCTGAGATTGTCATGTTTCAGGGTCTTCCTATTTAATCATCGATTAGTTAGTAAGAGATAAGGGTAACCTTAACCTACACCAACATGCCATATATTTACATAAAGATAGATATTTGCTATAATAAAGCAAACAATAACAGGAGATTCAGGAGGAAACTATGTCAAAAAGTACATTGCAGACCGTTGAGCGGGCTTTTCATATTCTTGAGATTTTGTCAGAAGAAGCCAATGGCTTAACAGCCACAGAGATTGAAAAAAAATTGCAATTAAACAAGAGTACTGTTCACCGTCTATTAATGACGTTGTTAAGTAAAGGGTTCATTGAAAAAAGAGAAAATACCAATGCTTACATTATAGGGCTTAAGATGGTGGAACTTAGCAGTATTCGATTAAATAACATAGAGTTAAAAACAGAAGCAGTACCCTATCTACGTGAATTATCATATAAACTAAATCAACCGGTACAGTTAGCTACTTATCGAGACGGTGATGCTGTATTTATTGAAAAAATTGAACCCATTAATTCCATCAGGGTATATTCTCAAATAGGTAAACGCATTCCAGCTTATTGCTGTTCAGTAGGAAAAGCCATGTTAGTACAATGGAGTGACGATACAATACGGGAGATGCTGCAAGATACCAGTTGGATTGCTTATACACCTACCACATTACAAAATATAGACAGTTTGATAAAAGAAGTGAATGAAGCTAGACAAACTGGATTTGCTATTGATAATGAAGAACATGAAGAAGGGATATTCTGTATAGCTGCACCCATTTATGATTATCGAGGGGATATCATTGCAGCCATAAGTACAGCAGGTACGAATAAAGAATTTCTTGTGGACCATGATGCCCCCATTATTCGTGAAGTGAAAGATACAGCAGCTCATATCTCTGCACGTATGGGCTATCATCTCCAGAATTAGTAATGATAAAAGGTATTTCATTGATGACATACATGTCATCATATGGGGTATCTTTTTTAATTTGCAAAAATACCCCATGTACCCATTGTTCCAAATAGTGAAACTAAGTATTATTAAATGAAAAATACATTGACAAGGTGAAGCTGAGAGTGTTAAACTATTTATATAATAAAGATATACATTATATCGCAAAAATGAGGAGGAAATGAGTATGGAAATTAGACAACCAGCCAATTCAAAAGATGCCAAACATTATACAACAGATCGGTTGAGAGAAGAATTTTTAATAGAAGACTTATTTATACCTGGTGAAATTAAACGTGTTTATAGCCATATCGACCGTATTATCACCATGGGTATATGTCCAAGCGATAAAAGCCTTGGATTAGGTGAAAACTTAGATATATGGAAGACCTTAGGTACGACCTACTTTCTAGAGCGAAGAGAATTAGGTATGATTAATGTGGGTGGTAAAGGTTCGGTTACTGTAGATGGCGACGTGTTCACATTGAATGCGCGTGATGGTTTATATGTTGCAAAAGGTGCTAAAGAAGTTACATTTGCTAGTGATGACCCTAGTAATCCGGCCAAATTCTATACTTTAAGTGCTCCAGCTCATACGGCTTACAAAAATGTACATATTGATATGACAAAGGCAAAACAAGTTGATTTAGGCTCCCAAGAAAGTTGTAATAAGCGAACAATTTTCCAATATATTCATCCAGAAGTTGTGGACAGCTGTCAACTGATGATGGGATTAACGAAGATGGCAGATGGTAATGTATGGAATACCATGCCTGCTCATACCCATGAACGTCGAATGGAAGTTTATTTCTACTTTGATTTACCAGAAGATGCTGCTGTGTTTCATTATATGGGTGAGCCTACAGAAACAAGACATATCCTCACGAAGAATGAGCAAGCGGTTATATCGCCCAGCTGGTCCATTCATTCTGGCTGTGGTACATGTGCATATTCATTTATATGGGGTATGGTAGGTGAGAATAAAGCATTTGATGATATGGATCACATTAAAATCGTAGACATGAAATAGGAGGTAATGCAAATGGGTACGCATTTTTCTTTAGAAGGTAAAGTAGCTATCGTTACAGGATGCAGTACGGGACTTGGTCAAGGTATGACTGTTGGTCTTTCAGAAGCAGGAGCCGATATTGTCGGAGTGGATTATGTAGAAGCACCTGAAACAAAAAAAATGGTAGAATCACTAGGGCGTCAATACCTTTCCATTCAGGCCAATCTATTGACCATTGATCCTATTCAAGGCATCGTTGACCAAGCAGTAGAGACATATGGTCATGTAGATATTTTAGTGAATAATGCAGGTATTATTCGCCGTGAAGATGCCATTGATTTTACAGAAAAAGACTGGGATGATGTAATGGATATTAATATAAAAACCGTATTCTTCTTCAGTCAGGCTGTAGCTAAGCAATATATGAAACAACAATCAGGTGGGAAGATCATTAACATTGCATCCATGTTATCTTTCCAAGGTGGTATTCGTGTACCATCTTATACCGCTAGTAAGAGTGGGGTTATGGGCATTACCAGGTTATGTGCCAATGAATGGGCGAAAGAAAATATCAATGTGAATGCTATTGCTCCAGGTTACATGAGTACCAATAATACAAAAGCTCTTAGAGAAGACTCAGCGAGAAGTGCAGAGATACTGGGTAGAATTCCAGCTAACCGTTGGGGATTACCTTCTGATTTAGCAGGGCCTATTGTATTCTTAGCATCCTCAGCAAGTGATTATGTTAATGGTTATACTTTGGCTGTTGATGGTGGCTGGTTAGCAAGATAGTGATGTGTTAATATACCAGTTTATTGTGTAAAGCCAAAGTATGATGAAAAATAGAAAAATATAAGTAAGCGTTAATGATAAAACATATGGGTTGATGATATTCTGTATCTATAGCTTTTTTAAGCGGTGGTAAGATGCAAGAATAACTGTCATCAAACCATATGTTTTTTATGTGTTTCTAAGAAAGTCTGTAATTAAAGGTGTGATATAATAAGTTGTTTATTAAATGGATAAAAATAAAATATTTATATAACATTAGGTCGTAAGTTGTCGATTAATTATTATAGAAGAATTTGATTTTTTCATTTATAATAAGAATGTACAGAATATATTATAAAGGAGAAAAATGTATGGTAAAAAAAACAGTAAGGTTAATGGTTTTGTTGATGTTCGTATCCATGTTAAGCTCCATGACAGCTTATGCAGAAGCAGACTTGGGATCTTGGACAACTAAGGCGAGTATATCAACAGATAAGTATGGAGTAGGAACAGTAGGAGTAAATGGAAAGATATATGTTATTGGTGGGCATGGACTAGGAGGACTAGGAGGTAATTTCAATACAGTTGAAGAATATAATGCAGTAACAAATCAGTGGACAATAAAAAGTAATATGCCAACTCCTAGATCAGCTTTAAGTGTAGTAGAAGTAAATGGTAAAATATATGCTATAGGTGGCCAAAGTGATAAATATACAAATGTCGTTGAAGAATATAACCCCATTACAGATCAATGGACAAAGAAAACCAGTATGCAGTTTGCTAGAAATGGATTAGGACTAGCAGCAGTAAATGGTAAAATATATGCCATTGGAGGTCACGACGGTAATGGTTACGTCAAGGAAATAGAAGAATACGATCCATTAACAAATACGTGGAAAATAGTAACGACCATACCAACCACAAGGGCACACCTTGGGGTTGCAGTGGCTAATGAAAAGATATATGTTATTGGAGGTAGTGAAGATTCAACTATATTTAATGTAGTGGAGGAATATGACCCAGTGACAAAAATATGGACAACAAAAGCAAGTATGCCAACCTCCAGATATGGATTAGGTGTAACGGAAGTAAAAGGTAAGTTATATGCTATAGGTGGGACTAATAATGGCACTTATAACACAGTAGAAGAGTACGACCCTATAACAGATTCGTGGAAAACCATGACAAGTATGCCAACACCCAGAAGGTACTTAGGTGTTGCGCAGTTAAATGGTAAAGTTTATGCCATTGGTGGAACTGACAATAATCATCGTTTTAACACTGTAGAAGAATACACACCTCCAGCACCAGAGCCAACATTTATTTTAGACATTGAACCCCAACAAGAAAAAATCAATCTATTTCATACGGTGACAGCGGACTTAGTGATTGATAACATAACCGATATAGTAGCAGAAGATATACGTATCCAATACGATCAAGACAAGCTAGAATTCTTAGGTTTTGAAGAAGTGGCTGGTATGAAGCTTGTGCAATCCATTGAAGATACAGGCAAAGGGCAGTTAAGGGTTATCATAGCAAGTATGGGTGAAACCAATATTATTCATGGAAAGGAAGTTCTACTGCAACTTAAGTTCAAAGGTATTGGTGAGGGAGAAGCTGTTATTGATATAACAAAGGGTAGAGTAACAGATGGTATCACCATAGAAAAGGATTTATTGGCTGAGGCATGTGGCAAAGGCAGCATAACCATCGAGGCATTAAAAGATGTGGATAACAGTGGAGCATTTACATTACTGGACTTAGGAATTGATGCACGGCATTTAACAAAAGATCCTACAATTCCTGAATTAGAGATGTATCATACAGATATTGTAGAAAACGGTGTAATCGACGAAGCAGATCTATTAGCTATAGCTCAGTACATATTAGATAATCCTAATTACACACCTAATAACGAATAGTGTTAGCTAAGAATAGGTTAGAAATGAATTTATTATGAACATCTTAAAGGGTAGATTTCTACCCTTTTTTTATGTGGCACGAAAAAAGTATTCTAATTTATAGATATAGATTATACATTCTTATACCACCTATTTATATGTGGCTAAAAGATGGTATGCATGTATGCTGAAGATGAGCAAGATACAAGATGATCGATGCGTAAGGAATTGAAAAATTTACGTATAGCAATACTGTTGAAACCTTAACAGAAATGTACCTATAACTTATCTATTATTTGGGTATATAAACTTTACGAATGGAAAATAATACTATAGAATATAAATGAAAGTGAGGGTGCCTATCGTCATGATGCAAAATGTATCATGGATGATACGCCAATATAAGTGGATAATAGTATGTTGCACGTGGTTATAGTATTCATAAAATATTAATAGAGGTGATGGTCAATGTTTCAAGACATTAAAGAGAATAATCAGTATAAGAATTTAATAAATGGTCAGTGGGTTGTATCGGATAACAAACTCACCATACATTCCCCAATAGATGGTTCTGAGGTAGGCAAAATTCAGGCCATGTCCAAAGAAGAGGTTAATGAGGCTGTAGAAGGTGCTAAGAAAGCTTATCCTATATGGGCAGCAAAATCAGTAAGTGAAAGAGCAGATATCTTGCATAAGGCAGCAGGTTTATTAGAAGAACGAGTTGATGCCATCGCAGATGTTTTGGCAAATGAAATTGCTAAGGATCTAGGCGGTGCTAAGTCAGAGGTTATTCGGACGGTTGATTTTATGAGGTTTACAGCTGATGAAGGCAAAAGAATTCAAGGTGAAACATTACAGGGTGATGGTTTTCACGGCTTTTCCAAAGATAAGTTAGCATTTGTTACAAGAGAACCCGTTGGCGTTGTGCTTGCTATTTCACCCTTTAACTATCCCGTTAATTTATCTGCTTCTAAGATTGCACCGGCTCTCATGGCAGGAAATAGTGTGGTTTTTAAACCACCTACACAGGGGTCCATTAGTGCACTTCACTTGGCCAAGGTTTTTCAAGATGCAGGATTGCCCGATGGGGTACTCAACACGGTCACTGGAAAGGGTTCTGATATTGGTGATTTCATCATTCAACATGAAGCCATTGATTTAATCAATTTTACAGGCAGCAGCGGCGTAGGGAAACATATATCCGATGTAACATCCATGGTGCCTACCATTATGGAGTTAGGCGGTAAAGACGCTGCTATTGTGCTTGAAGATGCAGACATGGAGCATGCAGCCAATAATATTGTAAAAGGAGCATTTAGCTATTCAGGTCAACGCTGTACAGCACTTAAAAGAGTGTTGGTTTTGGAAAGCATTGCTGATCAGTTAGTGGAGCTCATCACACAGGGCGTCTCTCAATTAAAAGTAGGGAGTCCATTTGATCATGCTACCATTACACCATTAATTAATGAACAAGCAGCAGATTTTGTCCAAGAGCTGATAGACGATGCCATTGAAAAAGGTGCAACCCTTAAGCTTGGTAATAAGCGGGACAAAAATTTATTATACCCTACAGTATTTGACCATGTAACAACAGATATGCGTATTGCATGGGAAGAGCCTTTTGGTCCTGTTCTCCCCATTATACGTGTTCAATCCATTGATGAAGCTATTGCTATAGCCAATGCATCAGAATATGGATTACAGTCATCTATTTTCACCAATGATATCGATGATGCATTTCACATTGCCAGGTTATTAGAGGTTGGAACCGTTCAGATTAACAATAAAACTGAACGAGGACCAGACCACTTCCCATTCTTAGGTGTAAAAGCGTCAGGTATGGGTACCCAAGGTATACGGTATAGTATTGAGGCCATGAGCCGTCCTAAAGCCATTGTTGTGAATCTAAGAGCAAGGAGTGACCAAGAAGGATAGCTAATACATGAAAACCAGCTTTCATAAGCTTGGAAGAACTTATAAAGTATAATGTTACAATTGTTTTTTAGTATCTAAGTATCACCCTTGGAGCACGATACAATTACTTTCTAATAGATAGCCATAGAAAATCATTGACAAGGGTGATATTTTATATTATATTAAAAAATAACAGGTGATATTTTATGCAAGTCAAAAAAGATGAAATGAAAAATGCTCTATTAAAAAGTGGTGAAAAAGAATTTTTAGAAAAAGGCTATGAAAAGGCTTCTATTCGTAAAATTGTTAAGCAGGCAGGAACGACTATTGGTAACTTCTATAATTATTTTGCTAACAAAGAGGCTTTATTTGATGAGCTTGTATATGAAGAATACCATCAGTTTATACACTTTATTCAGCATCATAATGATGTGGAGCGACCAGATTATTTATGGCATGAATTTAATCCTACATTATGGCGGGCAGTTCTATCTGAGCTTATGGATGAAATGATACCTCACTTTGGTACAGGTATGGTTTTAATCTTGGATAGTAGTAAAGGAACAAAATACGAGGGAAGTAAAGAGAAAGTCATTAAAATCATTCAAGACCACTTTATCGAACATCTTGAAAAACTGGATAACAAGGATATACCCCTTGGGTTTGCTGAAGTCATAGCCATTCAGATGGCTGAAGGCATCATTACGATACTCAAAAAATATAGTGACCCTAAAATAAGAAGAGAATACCTGATGAACTATGTTCTGTTCTATGCTGTTGGCACAATGGGTCTTATAGGTGGCTTATAATTTTTTTTGCATTAAAAAAGAACACCTGATATTTATTAGAAGGAGGTTATAAGATGATTCAAGTTAGTGATCTAAATTATGTGTATAAGAAATCGGGGAAATTAGCTGTTAAACAAGTAAATTTTGATATTAAGCAAGGTGAAATTTTTGGGTTTTTAGGGCCTAGCGGGGCAGGTAAGACAACTACCCAACGCTTGATTATTGGTTTGCTAAGAGGGTATACAGGGCATATTCAAGTAATGGGGAAGGAAAGAAGTGCATGGGGAAAGGGATTTTATGAAGATATAGGGGTAGCCTTTGATTTTCCTAACCTCTATCTCAAATTAACAGCTCTTGAAAATCTCAAATTAGTCAGTGCTTATTATAAACGTAAGCCAACAGGGTTTAACACTTTATTGGATAGGGTTGGATTATTAGAAGATCAACATAAGAAGGTAGAAAGTTATTCCAAGGGTATGAAAATGCGCCTTAATTTTATTCGTGCTTTGATGCATGAACCCAAGTTGTTATTTTTTGATGAACCTACTTCAGGACTTGACCCAATTAATGGGAAAATCATCAAGGATACTCTTTTAGGACTAAAAAGTCAAGGAAAGACAATCTTTTTAACAACCCATAACATGACTGTAGCCGAACAATTATGCGACCGTGTTGCACTTATCGTAGACGGTGAAATAAAAGAAATTGACTCCCCTAAGAATCTTACCATGCGTTATGGAGAAAGTGCTGTAAAAGTAGAGTACATGGATGGCAGTCAAGTGAAAGAAGCCACCTTTAATCTGGATTCCATTAACCATAATCAGTCGTTTATGAACGTGATACAATCTAAAAAAATTCTCACCATGCATAGTGGTGAAGCAACCCTAGAGGATGTTTTTATAAAGCTGACAGGGAGGAATTTACAATGAGGTTAAAAGGTGCGCTAATAACGGATTTTAAATTTCAACTAAAGCAAGGATTTTATACCATCTATGCTTTGTTAATAATCATGTACATGGTGGTATTATCTCTGCTACCAGCCAGCTATAAGCATTTCGTATTGCCTGTGTTAATCTATTCAGACCCTGCATTTGTCGGTTTATTTTTCATTGGCGGCATCATCATGTTAGAAAAGATACAGGGTGTTATTAATTATTTAGTCATCACACCACTTTACATAAAAGAATACCTTTTATCAAAGATTCTATCACTTTCTGTCTTAGCTGTAGGGGCTGGAGTTGCTATTACCCTTAGCTCAGGGTATAACGGTTACGTCAATTATGCATTTATGTGCCTTGGGGTATTTTTATCCTCTATATTTTTTATTTTAATTGGCGTTATGATTGTTACAAAATGTCACTCATTGAACCAATACATTGTTTACATGATCCCCCCTATGTTGGTGTTAACACTCCCTTGTCTATCCCTTTTTGGTTCAGGGTATGCCTATGTTTGGACCATTTTACCAAGTGTAGCAGGTCTTCGTATTTTACGAGGTGCTTTTGCCCCATCCAATACCTTGGAAATGATTTGTTTGCTTGTCTATCTACTTCTATGGAATGGGCTGCTATTCCAAAAAGTGGTTCGGATCTTCACAGATAAAATTGTTTATGGAGGTGAGTAAAGTGATAAAATATGCACATATGAAAGCGGACTATAAACAATTAAGACGGGAACCAATGATGTTGTTTCTTATGCTGTTACCCATACTCTTAATAAGCATCGGTAAATTAGCCATCATTTATTTACCACACATTGTGCTGGATTATACAGGGATTAACATAATCGATTACTATGGCTACATTGTAGGTATGGTGTTCCTGCTTGTTGCTGGTATGTTAGGGATTGTTACGGGTTTTATGATGCTTGATGACAAAGATGCTAGAATCTACGAATTAATGTCAATCACACCACTAGGTCGTGAAGGCTATTTATATAATCGCTTAAGTTTGCCAGTTGTCATGACATGGATCTATGGCCTGTTGACATGGGTCGTGTACGATGGTATACAGATCAGCACAGGTCTATTATTGCTGATTCTCATGTTATTGAGTATAGAAGTTATGATGATTGGATTGATTTTACTCTATGTTGCAGATGATAAAGTAAAAGGCCTGACTTATGGAAAAGGTCTAAATATCGTGTTATTATTCAGTTTAGCTGATTTATTAGAAAATCCATTCTTACAAGGTATCGCTAAAGTCGTTCCGACCTATTGGATAACAAAAATACTTATACAGCCTGAAGCTCTCCATATGGTATCCGCATTAGGTGTACATCTTTTATGGTTAGTGGTGATAGGGAGGCGGTTTTATAAAGGGGATATTGGATGATAGATTAGGCGATTTGGCGTATAGAAGCGAAAGAAAATAACCAAATCAAGATTGATTATGGTGCTGACATTAAAACTGGTGATTTCAAAGTGGTGCAAAAGGACATTTGTCCATGGCATTGTCAGGTGGAGAAGATGTTGTTTTTGAAGGAAGTAATGAATAGGCCTTTTTATTGAAAGGCCTATTTATTAAAAGCCAAGAATGTTTGTATTGAATATCAACATTCTTGGCTTTCTTATGCATTATAGACTATCGTCTTGTTCTCTTTGTATTTGCTAATTCCATGGTCACATTTTTACCTTTGATTCTTGAACGATTCATGGCGGTGATGACTTGGTTAGCAAGCTTCTCAGGTACTTCCACAAATGTGTACTTATCATACATATCAATGGAACCAATGACAGAACCTTTAATCTTGGATTCTCCTGCCACAGCACCGACAATATCACGAATAGCCACTTTGTGGTTCTTACCAATGTTCAGGTATAATCTTGCCATACCTTTTTCACGTCCTTGAGGTCTTCTATTGGACTGATGAGGTCGATTGGTTGTAAATTGTTTTCGGCTGATCTCGTATGAAAGATTTTTATTATTTTCTTCCTTTAGTTCAAGGTTAGACATTAATAATGCTGCTGCAATCTTAGAGGCATCGTAACCCTTTTCATTAAGTTTATCAATGATATGTTCATACCGACCTAAATCGAGGGATGTATCAATGGTACTTGCTAGATTATCAATGTAGGTATTAATCTTAACGGCATTTACTTTATCGATTGAAGGTATTTTTTTACGCGGTATCTTTTTCTTAATGTAATAGATAATATTGGATATGCGTCTTGTTTCACTACGAGACACTAAGGTAAAAGACATGCCTTTTTTGCCAGCACGACCTGTACGACCTATACGGTGTACATAGTATTCTTCATTTTCTGGTACATCGTAGTTAAATACAGCTTCTACATTTTGGATATCAAGCCCACGAGCAGCCACATCTGTGGCAACTAAAATGTTAATAACACCTTTATTAAACTTGCCTAACACACTAAGTCGTACCACTTGATTCATATCACCGTGAATCTTATCACATGCATAACCGCTATCTTGTAGAAGTTCTGTGACTTCATCCACTTTACGCTTTGTATTACAGAAGATAAGGGATAATTTTGGGTTATAAACATCCAGTAAACGTCTAAGTACTTCTAGTTTATGGTGTTCAAGTACATGATAATATCGTTGGTCAATGGTATCCGTTGTAAGTTCTTTACGTGTAATCTTAACAAGTTTAGGATTATTTTGATAGAGGTGAGTAATATCCATGATACTCTTAGGCATCGTTGCTGAAAACAAGATGGTTTGGATATCATCTGTGGGAATGTTTTTCAGGATGGTTTCAATGTCTTCTCGAAATCCCATATTTAACATTTCATCTGCTTCATCTAATATAATGGATTTTATATGATCAAGCTTGAGGGTTTTTCGATTCATATGGTCCATGAGTCTACCTGGCGTACCAATGACGATTTGAACACCACGTTTTAAAGCGGATATTTGACGATAGATGGGTTCACCACCATATACAGGGAAAGATTTTATGCCAGTATACTTGGAAAGTTTATTAAACTCACCACATACTTGCACAGCTAATTCTCTTGTTGGACATAGTACAATGACTTGTGGCTTATGAATCTTAGGGTCAACTTTTTCTAATATGGGGAGTGCAAATGCTGCTGTTTTTCCTGTACCTGTTTGGGATTGCCCAATCATATCTTCGCCAGATAATATAAGCGGTATTGATTTTTCTTGGATTTCTGTTGCTTCTTCAAATCCCATATCTGTAACGGCTTTTAATAGATTTTCAGATATATCTAATTCAGTAAATTTCATTCGGTTATCTCTTCCTTAATATTATTTGCTGCTCTATATGTGTTGAATTAAACGTTTTATATCGCTAGGATGTTAACTCAACATTGTACCTTATATTTTGAAGGCTCATTGTTCCCATAATTGTTAGCTTTATAATTATTATTTAATTCATTTTACATAGGTAACTAATTCATTATAGACGGTTAGTTTAAAAAAAGCAAGGGTTATCATCATGAAATATAGTTTTTCTATGTTTTTCTTTTGAAATGCTTCCAGTTATGATAAAATAAGCATAGGATGATGGTGAGCATGTAACTCACCTTATTATAGGAGGGAGAAAAATGAAAAGACGTAGCTTATTAGGTGTATTAATCATTGTCGTTGGTATAATTATTTTATTAGGTAACCTTGATTATATCGATACAGGTGACATATTCGGAACCTATTGGCCACTGGTTATCGTCGCTATTGGCTTGGTTAATCTACTGGATCGTCATGGTTCAAAAATGTTTGCATCTATCTTAATCATTGTAGGTGCAGTACTCCAATTAGAAGAACTGGACATTGAGGTTCTTCAAGATGTAAACATCTATGAATTTATCTTTCCTGCGATTATCATATTAGTAGGATTATGGATTATTATCCCAAGGGCATCACGTGAAAAAATAAATCGTATGGACTCCAAAGATGTAATAGATCATATATCTATTTTCTCAGGTCGGGATGTCATCAATAATTCATCTGATTTTAAAGGTGGGAATCTTTTCACAGTATTTGGAGGTATAGATGTTGATTTAACACAAGCCAACATATTAAGCCATGAACCTATTGTTATTGATGTTTTTGCTGCTTTTGGTGGTATTGAACTAAAAGTGCCAATAGATTGGCGTGTGGAATATCATGGTATCAGTTTATTTGGTGGAGCAGATAATAAAACAGTTTTATCGGCACAGAATAATAAGGTGCTTATTATCAAAGGTCTTGTCATTTTTGGCGGTTTGGATATAAAGAATTAATTGTTTTACTATGTAGATAGTAGCCAGGTATTAACATATGTATGATGTTAATATCTGGTTATTTTTATTAGTTTAAGATTTTTTTTACTTGATTCTAATTGCATTTTAATAAAGTTAAATTATAATAATGATAATGGATATACTAATGATGAAGAGAAAATAATGTTGAAAGGAAGTGGGAATATGTTAGATTGGATAAATGAATTTTTGTCCTTTGGTTATTGGGAGCAGATGCTTAATGAAATTCGTTCATTAGGTATGTTTGCTGGTGTTGGACTAGCCATGTTGGAAGCTTTTTTCCCACCTCTACCTTTAGTTGTATTTGTAGGCATTAATGTGGCTGCTTTTGGGTTTTGGTTAGGCTATTTTTATTCTTGGCTAGGTTCATCCATTGGCTCAATCATTGTATTTTTGCTTATCAAAAAGTTTGGCCAAAAGAAATTTCAACAACGTATCGCAAAGAATGAAAAAATATATAATATCTTTCATTGGATAAAAGAAAAAGGCTTTACTCCTATTTTTTTCTTACTCACATTCCCATTTACACCATCTATTATCGTTTGTGGATTAGCAGCGTTAGTTGGTACAAGGAATAAGGATTACTTTAGTGCTTTGATATTAGGCAAGTTAGTTATGATTTTTTCTTTGAGTTTTATAGGTTTTAACTTGCAAAATTTTATAGAAAAGCCTATGAGGTCAGGTATACTTATTTTATCAACCTTGGTTATCTCGTTAATTGGAAAACAGTTATTAAAAATTTGTGAGCATAAAAGACGAATTGTATTAGAAAAAAATGAAAGCAAAGGTGCCGAAGCTGCATGAACTGAAATAGAAGATGAATAAAAGGCTTAACTCTTTAATTACCGAGAGTTAAGCCTTTATTAATGTTAATATTAGCCATAAAAATGATGGTTCTTAATCTGCGTATAGAATGGTCGATTATGCATGATCCAGAAATTAGTTGATTTAGCTGGATTTAAGAAATAAAGAGCATCGCCCACATTATTTTGACCATTTAGTGCATGGGTTGCAGCAGTGATACTTGCCTCAGATGGTGTATTATAGACTGACCCATCCGATGTAGGTGTAAATTGAACACCATAGTTGGTATCAAAAACAACGCCTTTAATCGTGTTGGGGAATTCGGAACTGTTTTTTCGATTAATAATAACATTCGCAACAGCTAATTTACCCTCATAGGGTTCGCTGCCTGCCTCAGCATTGACTATTCTAGACAACCAGTATATATCCTCTGAAGAATATTTTTTTTCTTCTTTTGGAGGAGCATACCCATTGTTACTAATATAAGCTGAGTGATTAACCCATTGAACATTATAACCTAAAATTTCAGATATAAGACGGATTGGAACAAAAGTGCGATTTGATTTAATACGAATAGGGGCATCAATCGTATACGATTGTCCATTGATGGAGACATGTCTTGAGTCAATAGGTAAATACATGGTGGTATTATTAAACGTTAGGATTGCTGCACGATTTGAACCATCCCAATCAATAGAAGATGCGCTTAACGCTTCACCAATGAAGCGAATGGGCACAAAAGTGCGATCATTTTCAATATATGGACTAACATCTGGGGTTAGAAGTTGTCCATTAACGTAAATAGGTATGTTACTAGAAGCGAATGCTGTAGGGGTACTCCATGCTAGCAAAATGACAAGCATTGTTACGAGTATCTTTTTCATAGTAATCACCTCTATCTAAATTCTAACAAAATCCTAAAATACACTCAATATGGAATTATTGGTAATGTTTTAAATATTTGGGAGGAGTACTAAGGAAGCCCATTAACCATAAGAATTAACCATAAGAATCTTTCACAAATCAAATATAATTTGATATAATAATAAGGAGGGCATAGGACATATGGCGAAAAATGACACATTAACAAGGTAGATTGTCATTTTTAAGTAGCATAATAAATTAATTAAAAAAATGTCGAATATATCCTTGACTTTACATGAACCAGATGGTATAATTTTCTTCGCCGGTGCAAGAGAGAATACAAAATATTGCACAGCAAGTAATACCAAAAGAACCTTGAAAACTGAACAGTGAAACAAACCAAAAGCTTATAAAAGCTTTACCCAAATAATTCCTTTGTAAATTCAGAGAATTGTTTTGTATAACATAACAATCTCAAACAAAGAAGACGGTAGTCTATAAACTACAATTGCCAGATTAGTCTGGTCAGAATAAACTTTTTAACATGAGAGTTTGATCCTGGCTCAGGATGAACGCTGGCGGCGTGCTTAACACATGCAAGTCGAGCGAGAAACTTAAGGATGATCCTTCGGGTGATTCCTTAAGTGGACAGCGGCGGACGGGTGAGTAACGCGTGGGTAACCTGCCCTATGCAGGGGGATAACGCACTGAAAAGTGCGCTAATACCGCATAAGACCACAGGATTACATGATCTGGTGGTAAAAACTCCGGTGGCATAGGATGGACCCGCGTCTGATTAGCTAGTAGGTGAGGTAACGGCTCACCTAGGCGACGATCAGTAGCCGACCTGAGAGGGTGATCGGCCACATTGGGACTGAGACACGGCCCAAACTCCTACGGGAGGCAGCAGTGGGGAATATTGCACAATGGGGGAAACCCTGATGCAGCGACGCCGCGTGAAGGAAGAAGGTTTTCGGATCGTAAACTTCTATCAGCAGGGAAGATAGTGACAGTACCTGACTAAGAAGCCCCGGCTAACTACGTGCCAGCAGCCGCGGTAATACGTAGGGGGCAAGCGTTATCCGGATTTACTGGGTGTAAAGGGTGCGTAGGCGGCGGAGTAAGTCAGATGTGAAAGCCCCAGGCTCAACCTGGGGACTGCATTTGAAACTGCTTTGCTAGAGTGCAGGAGAGGAAAGTGGAATTCCTAGTGTAGCGGTGAAATGCGTAGATATTAGGAGGAACACCAGTGGCGAAGGCGACTTTCTGGACTGTAACTGACGCTGAGGCACGAAAGCGTGGGGAGCGAACAGGATTAGATACCCTGGTAGTCCACGCCGTAAACGATGAATGCTAGGTGTCGGGGGTCGAACCTCGGTGCCGCAGCAAACGCATTAAGCATTCCACCTGGGGAGTACGATCGCAAGATTGAAACTCAAAGGAATTGACGGGGGCCCGCACAAGCGGTGGAGCATGTGGTTTAATTCGAAGCAACGCGAAGAACCTTACCAAATCTTGACATCCTTCTGACCGTTCCTTAATCGGAACTTTCCTTCGGGACAGAAGAGACAGGTGGTGCATGGTTGTCGTCAGCTCGTGTCGTGAGATGTTGGGTTAAGTCCCGCAACGAGCGCAACCCTTATCTTTAGTAGCCAGCAAGTAAAGTTGGGGACTCTAGAGAGACTGCCGGGGACAACTCGGAGGAAGGTGGGGATGACGTCAAATCATCATGCCCCTTATGATTTGGGCTACACACGTGCTACAATGGTAGTGACAAAGGGAAGCGAAGTGGTGACATGGAGCCAACCCCAAAAAAGCTATCCCAGTTCGGATTGTAGTCTGCAACTCGACTACATGAAGTTGGAATCGCTAGTAATCGCGAATCAGCATGTCGCGGTGAATACGTTCCCGGGCCTTGTACACACCGCCCGTCACACCACGGGAGTTGGAAGCGCCCGAAGCCAGTGACCAAACCTTTATGGATGGAGCTGTCGAAGGTGAAGCCGATGACTGGGGTGAAGTCGTAACAAGGTAGCCGTATCGGAAGGTGCGGCTGGATCACCTCCTTTCTAAGGAAGATCGTTAAAGCCGAGGCTTTAAACGATAAGTAGAATTGCATGGAATAGTAAAGCATAGCCAAAAGTTCGTTTCACTGTTGAGTATTCAAGGAAAAAACAAACAAACATATACCGTTTATTCTAAGAATAGAAGAGATTTCTGGTGGTGATGCGTCTATGGGACATACCCGTTCTCATACCGAACACGATGGTCAAGCCACAGACGGCCGATGGTACTTGGTTGGAGACGACCTGGGAGAGTAGGTGGCTGCCAGATTGCCAATAGTTTTCAAGGCTTTACTTAACAAAGAAAAAGCCAAGGAAACTTAAAAAAAGTGCTTGACACAGGGCAAGTAGCTATGATAATATAGCCTAGCGCTTAAATCAAGCCTAAGAAAAAAGTAATCGTTTTGCTTTCGCAAACCCGATGCAAAAACCTTAATGGGAAACCATCGTTTTGCATACGCAAAGCCGATGCTTAATTGAACATTGAAAACTTCACATTGAAAAGATATTTAACAAAGAAGAAGTCATTCTTTCAGGAGATAACTTCTAAGGAAAGAACCTTTTGTCATGCCATAAAATGTGTGTAAAAGATTTATCCATTGTTAAATACTGACATCAAATATAATCAATTATCCTATGATTTAAAAGAAAGCACTTGTTTTGCATAGGCAAAGCAATGCTTAAAAGAACCAAGAGTAACCAAGAACAAGCTACGTATCCTATTGTTTTCAATAGGAGCATACAAATAACTTGTAAATCTTAGCTCTTAGCGATCAATGCATGCTTGATTGGAAGGTTGTTGTGACGATATGTTATGATAATTTTACAAGAAAAGCTGTTAATGGCAATGACATGTTCAATTCGTTCATCTAAGCCTTACAATTCTTCAAGAACCACGAAGAAATGTAAGACTAAGAATCACGAAGATGAACAAGTCATATAAGGTCAAGCTAATAAGAGCAAAGGGTGGATGCCTTGGCACTAGGAGCCGATGAAGGACGTGATAAGCTGCGAAAAGCTTCGGGGAGGCGCAAATAGCCATCGATCCGGAGATATCCGAATGGGGAAACCTGACTGGGAAAAGCCCAGTTACTGCATGGTGAATACATAGCCATGTAGGGGGAACTCGGGGAACTGAAACATCTAAGTACCCGAAGGAGGAGAAAGAAAAATCGATTCCCTAAGTAGCGGCGAGCGAAAAGGGAAGAGCCCAAACCTAAGAACTTAGTTCTTAGGGGTTGAGGACCGCAGCATGTATCTCGACGTTTAACCGAATGGTTTTGGGAAAGCCAACCAAAGAAGGTGAAAGTCCAGTAGGTGAAAGACCGAGAGAGCAGGCGGTATCCAGAGTAGCACGGGACACGAGAAACCCTGTGTGAAGCTGGGGGGACCACCCCCCAAGGCTAAATACTCCCTAGTGACCGATAGCGTATAGTACTGTGAAGGAACGGTGAAAAGAACCCCGGGAGGGGAGTGAAAAAGAACCTGAAACCCTTTGTTTACAAGCAGTCGAAGCTCGTATATAAATCAGAGCGACGGCGTACTTTTTGTAGAACGGTCCGGCGAGTTACGTATAACTGGCAAGGTTAAAGACTAAAGGTCTGGAGCCGAAGGGAAGCCAAGTCTTAATAGGGCGTTAAGTCAGAGTACGTAGACCCGAAACCGGGTGACCTACCCATGGTCAGGATGAAGTTACCGTAAAAGGTAATGGAGGTCCGAACCCACACGTGTTGAAAAACGTGGGGATGAACTGTGGGTAGCGGAGAAATTCCAATCGAACCCGGAGATAGCTGGTTCTCCTCGAAATAGCTTTAGGGCTAGCCTTGATGGAGTCTAATGGAGGTAGAGCACTGAATTGTCTAGGGGGCCGCGAGGCTTACCAAAACATATCAAACTCCGAATGCCATATAGATGCTCATCAGGAGTCAGACTGCGCGAGATAAGTTGGGTAGTCAAAAGGGAAAGAGCCCAGACCACCAGCTAAGGTCCCAAAGTACATGTTAAGTGGAAAAGGATGTGAGATTTCGAAGACAACTAGGATGTTGGCTTAGAAGCAGCCATACATTCAAAGAGTGCGTAATAGCTCACTAGTCGAGAGATCTTGCGCCGAAAATGTCCGGGGCTAAAACATGACACCGAAGCTGTGGATTGATAGTAATATCAGTGGTAGAGGAGCATTCTTAACTGGGACGAAGCTGTACTGTAAGGAGCAGTGGACTGTTAAGAAGAGAGAATGCCGGAATGAGTAGCGAGAGAGAAGTGAGAATCTTCTCGGCCGAATATCTAAGGTTTCCAGAGTAAAGCTGATCTTCTCTGGGTAAGTCGGGACCTAAGGCGAGGGCGAAAGCCGTAGTCGATGGACAACAGGTTGAAATTCCTGTACCGCATGCAAACAGAACTGTGGGGACACAGGAGGATAGGAAAAACGGGGAATGGAAAAACCCGTTCAAGTACAAAGGATAGGAAGACAGGCAAATCCGTCATCCGTTTCTGAAGTACGATGAGGACCGAAATATAAGTAGGGAAGTTTCTGAATCCAAACTGTCGAGAAAAGCCGCTATTGTTTTGTATGTGCCCGTACCGTAAACCGACACAGGTAGATGAGGAGAGAATCCTAAGGCCGACGGGAGAAGCGTTGTTAAGGAACTCGGCAAAATGACTCCGTAACTTAGGGATAAGGAGTGCCTCTTTAGAGAGGCCGCAGAGAATAGGCCCAAGCGACTGTTTAGCAAAAACACAGGTCTCTGCAAAACCGAAAGGTGAAGTATAGGGGCTGACGCCTGCCCGGTGCTGGAAGGTTAAGAGGAGGGGTTAGCGTAAGCGAAGCTCTGAATTTAAGCCCCAGTAAACGGCGGCCGTAACTATAACGGTCCTAAGGTAGCGAAATTCCTTGTCGGGTAAGTTCCGACCCGCACGAAAGGCGTAACGATTTGGGCACTGTCTCGACAACGCGCCCGGTGAAATTGTAGTACCGGTGAAGATGCCGGTTACCCGCGACAGGACGGAAAGACCCCGTGGAGCTTTACTCCAGCTTGATACTGGGATTCGGTATTACATGTACAGGATAGGAGGGAGACGTAGAAGCAAGGACGCCAGTCTTTGTGGAGTCGCTGTTGGGATACCTCCCTTGTAGTACTGGATTTCTAACCTAGCACCCTAAACGGGTGTGGGGACAATGTCAGGTGGGGAGTTTGACTGGGGCGGTCGCCTCCGAAAAGGTATCGGAGGCGCTCAAAGGTCATCTCAGAATGGTTGGAAACCATTCGCAGAGTGCAAAGGCATAAGATGGCTTGACTGTGACACCGACGGGTGGAGCAGGTACGAAAGTAGGACTTAGTGATCCGGTGGTATGAAAGTGGGATTGCCATCGCTCAACGGATAAAAGCTACCCCGGGGATAACAGGCTTATCACTCCCAAGAGTTCACATCGACGGAGTGGTTTGGCACCTCGATGTCGGCTCATCGCATCCTGGAGCTGTAGCAGGTTCCAAGGGTTGGGCTGTTCGCCCATTAAAGCGGTACGCGAGCTGGGTTCAGAACGTCGTGAGACAGTTCGGTCCCTATCCGTCGTGGGCGCAGGATATTTGAGAGGAGCTGTCCTTAGTACGAGAGGACCGGGATGGACGAACCGCTGGTGTATCTGTTGTATTACCAAGTGCATAGCAGAGTAGCCAAGTTTGGAAGGGATAAACGCTGAAGGCATCTAAGCGTGAAGCCCCCCTCAAGATAAGATATCCCATACCGTAAGGTAGTAAGACCCCTTGAAGACGACAAGGTTGATAGGTCGGAGGTGTAAGCATGGTAACATGTTCAGCTGACCGATACTAATAGGTCGAGGGCTTGACCTAGCTATGATTGGCTAAGGGTTAAGATGTATAAGTTATAAAGTACTTGTTTTGGTTAATATTAGGATTAGATAAATGATGTGTATACTTGTGATTTAGCTTTAGGACAACATGATAGAGCTTCTCACTACGGATCAGAAGGCTAAAGACTAAAGAACATATTTCAATGTGTGGTTTTGAATGTTTAATAAACATTATAGGGGCATAGTTCAGTTGGTAGAACGTCGGTCTCCAAAACCGAATGTCGTGGGTTCAAGTCCTGCTGCCCCTGTGTCCATAAAATACGATCAACATTAAGATTCTCAATACGGGAATTTTATGTGATGTATTGAAGCCAAATCTAATTTGGCCCAGTGGTTCAGTTGGTTAGAACGCCGGCCTGTCACGCCGGAGGTCGAGGGTTCGAGTCCCTTCTGGGTCGTTGGTCGAAAGACTTATGGCGATACAATTTCATTCCCAGGGCGCATAGCTCAGCTGGGAGAGCACCTGCCTTACAAGCAGGGGGTCACAGGTTCGAGCCCTGTTGCGCCCATTAAAGAGTCGGCTTTTGCGATAGCAGAATCAACTCTTTCCTATTTTTTATGTCATTTCATATGGCGGAGTAGCTCAGATGGCTAGAGCATACGGTTCATACCCGTAGTGTCGGCGGTTCGATTCCGTTCTCCGCTACTAACAAAAAGCAATCCTTATGGATTGCTTTTTTGGTATGTTATTGTGAAATTAGGATATAATAATGACATATTCTACCATAGAAAAAGAGAGAAAAAGAGAAAAATGTTAGTCAGGAGTGTTTTATTATGCCTTTTCTATTAAAACCTATTGTCCTTTTTGTTGTTGCTGTGACGTTATTGAGAATAACAGGCAGAAGATCGTTAGCACAGATGACGATTCCGCAAACCGTGATGATTATATCCATAGGCGCAATTATTGTAGAACCCTTTGCTGATAAAGATGTGTTAAAGACGGTTACTGCAGCTGCAATCTATATTGGGTTGCTCTTAATATTTGAGTTCTTTGAATTCTATGCTCCAGGCTTTGAAAAAATAGCTGTTGGAAAAGTGATGGATATCATTCATGAGGGTAATTTCTTACGGAAAAATTTAAAAAAGCTTAAATTAACAGAAAGTGAAGTCATGACACGTGTTCGCCAAGAAGGCATACCTAAGCTTACTTATATTGAAAAAGGAACACTAGAACCAAATGGAGAATTTGGCTTTAAACTGAAAAGAGGAGCAGAGCCTCTACGCGTTCAAGATATGGAATATATATTAAATAAAATCTTACTGGAAAAACAGATCATTGATGAGCCCATTCAATTAGTTGAGGAATTAGAGAAACAACAGTTATAAATTTAATACATGAATAACATCAAACTAAGTAAACCTGTAAAAAATAAAGTAATGGATAAGCAAATCTGGTTAAAACTAAGATTCACTTCTCGTATGGGTTTGAAAAACTTTATACGATGATATAAGAAGATGTAAAAGACAAGTCCAATAACAATACTGCCAATGTAGAGTAAGCTTTTAATAAGGTATTTTTCAAAAGGTATATGTATGTTGATGTTGAAGAGTAAGGAAATAAATTGTTTGCCTAAAATACCACCAAGTAAACAAAACGTACCTAAGGTCATGATGACAATTCTCTGATTAATAGGTGGACGATGAGAATTACCAGGATTATGGCCTCTAAACATACTCATATACTTAACAAAGGATAAAATGGTACCTAGGTTAATAAAAATAAGCGCATAGTCCAGTAAACTTACATAACTGCCTTTTTGTATGAGGTATTTGGAAATACTGCCATTAAAGAAAGGTGCTCCTGTGATTCCCAATATAGCCATAAAGGTAAAAATACTAACGAAAGGCATCCGTCGAAAGACACCTCGAATCTGACGTATATCCCGTGTTTCATAGTTTTCTATAATGATACCAGCAGTTAGAAAGAGTACAGACTTGAATATGGCATGGTTAATGATATGATAGATACTGCCCCAATAGCTATAGGTATTATTGAGATTGAGCCCAAAGATAATTAAACCTATCTGACTAATGGTATGATAGGATAAAATAAGTTTAATATCTGTTTGAGACAGAGCGAATAGGAACCCAACAACAGCCGTCAAGAATCCCATCACTAAGAATATAGTGGAAGTATCAAAAATGGGAGAAAAAGTATGTTGAATACGAATATACAAATAGACGCCACACTTCACATAGAGGCTTGACAAAATAGCAGAAATAATAGAGGGTGAAGAATATGTACCATGAGCTCTTGGCAGCCAACTAAATAAAGGCATGACAGCAGATTTTAGACTAACAGCTGTAATGATTAAACAGTAAGGAAGAATAAGTGTCCGTGGATCCTCAACCTTACCCATAAGGCCAAATATAACATCCATATCCACTGAACCAAATATTTTATAAATATAACCCGTACCAATTAAGAAGAAGGCCATGGCAACCATGTTAATTAATAGATAGAGCATACCATCATAGATGGAACGGCTATCTTTTTTAAACATAATTAAAATACTGACAACAATGGTAGAAACTTCGATGAGAATATAGAGGTCAAATAAATCTGTAGACATAAAAATACCATTAATTAAGCCCTGTAATATAAGAAATAGAAAGAGGAATAAATGGTTCATATAGTTTTTTTTGAAATTATATAGAAACATACACGTAAATAGAAAGACAGCTAACATAACAAAGACAGCCGTCATCAAATCAACACTTAAGGTAATACCAATACCTCGTGGGTAATCCCCTAAAGTCAATGTAATGGTACCATGATATTTTACATAAATAAATTGGATTATACTCCCTATGAAGAGAATGAATTGCAATATAAGTAGGATGAATTTATTATACCGGGTGCGTACCAAATATGTAACGGATGCGATGATAATAGGGAAAAATATAAACGTATCAATAGGTATCATATATTCTCTCCTCTTTTTTTCGTAGCTTTGTACCAATTCGTTGTCCCATAGCGATGATAGAGTGTAATAAACATGGTTAAACTGACAGCAGTAATGGAAATACCAATTACAACAGCAGTAATCATCAAGGCTTGAGGTAATGGATCAGAGGTTGCCTTCACTAAGTCTTTACCAATAGGTGGTATGGCACCACTTTGATAATTAATGGTAAGAAAAAACAATATAATACCCGATTGGATGATACCCATAGAAATAATGGTTTTTATAATGTTACGTCTTGCAATGAGACCATATAGACCAATGATAAATAGAGCAAGACCAACGGTTTCGCCGTTAATAAATTTATCCATAAGCGTTTTCTCCTTTTTCTAAAAACTGCTATACCCAATAACGGTAGCATTACCTGCTTTCAAAGAGTACAAATCGAAAGAATATAATACTTAAGCCACAATAGACTTTTATGGCAATGAGGACATTCATGATAATAAGGTACACTTGGTTAATGAGTAAGTTGTTGCTGCCATACATGTGAATCACGTAAAGTGTTGGAATGAGTAATATGCATGTAAACAATAATTTTTCTATCCGTTGAAATGTATATAGGGATATTTTCTCATGGGGACTAATAATGTATTGAATAATAAACGTAGAACTAATAATAGCGCCACCTTGGAAACCGCCACCAGGTGTGTTATGACCATTGATGGTGATGTATAAGCCAAAGAGAAAGATAATGGGATACAATACGCCTAATGATTTTGCAAGTAAACTTGAACGATTTTGCATGGAACAACCCTCCTAATAATCTCCCTCATGTCTGGAAAAATAGATGATGGCAATGATACTAATCAGCAGTAATAATGTTTCAAATAACGTATCAAAAACACGGTAATTCAGATAGATGGATGTAACCACGTTAACACCGCCCGTTTGGCTAAAACTGTTTTTTACATAATAGGTTAAATAATCCGTAGCCTCTTCAAGGGGTACCACATGAATGGTTACACACAGTAAAAACACAATAAACATGTATAGAGCAATGAATTTCCTTCTCATAATAGGGTATCACCTTCATCTTCATATAGATACGCATGTTGTATGATGACAGCACTCTTGTCATGCATGTAAGCCACTAAATCATCAAAATGATAATTGGATTGATCGCCATAGATGGTCACTTGACCCTTGTCATATTGGATAATCACATCATAAGGGTAATCAGCGGTTATATCCTCAATGGTTTTATCCGATAAAACCATATCCAGTTCGAGTTCTTTTTCAATGGAAAAACTGCTTAGCGTTTTATTCAGTGTGGTGCGCATTTGTTTACTTTCCGCCGTTTTTTCATGGGTTAAGTAATAGACTCTGAATACTTTATATTTATTTAATGCTACCAGATAAATAATCGTTGCTAGTGTACATCCAATAACAGCCTCAGCGATAGCCACATCAGGTGCTTGATACAGTAAGTAGCAGAAGGAACATAATAAGGAGAAAACACATAAATAAACAATAGCCCGTCTTAAAGTATTGGTTTGAATGGCCAAAATAGCGAGTATGATGACTAATACTAACGTAATTTCTATCATGGTTTACCCTCTCCTATTCTAAGACCGCTGGTATAAGCACCTCTAACAATGGTATGGGTTGCTAGGGGATTAAGGAACATCATGAGTAGTAAAATAAGCAGAATTTTAAGGCTAAAATAACTAAATCCTTTGATACATAGAATACCAATAATGATGGTATCAAAAGCTGCGGTATCCATAACAGAAGATACAACGATACGGGTATAAAAATTCTTAAAGCGTAATACACCAATATAGCCAATTAAAATCAAGACTAAACCAATTGAAATGAGTATATAACCCAGTATTTCCATTATATCTCACCCTTTCCTTTAACAAATCGTGATATAAAGATAATGCCTATAAAACCAAGTAGGGTATAGACAATGGCAATGTCCATAAGATAAGGCAGATCATAGATGATAGCCAGCAGTAAAATGAGCAATATGATTTTAGCTGAAAAAAGGTTTAAACCAAGGAGTCTGTCCCATATCGTCGGACCTCTCATAATAATAATGATACTAAATAATGATAAAGCTAATAAGCAGATAAACAAGTATCTAATCAATGTTTCACGCCCTTTCTAAGTGCTTTGATTAGTTTGGGATCCACAAGGGGGTCTTCAGATTTTGGATAGACTGTTAGAATTAATAAATGATGGTCGTGGCGATTAACAGTTACCGTGCCGGGTGTAAGGGTTATAGCATTTGCCAAGAAGAAGATAGACCAATCGTCTTTTAATGTTGTATCGATATGAACTAACCGTAGATGAACATTTGAAGTAAAAATCAATCGTATCATGCGAAAGGTTGACAAGTATATATGATATACCAGCAACAAAAAGAATTTGATAAAGCCAAATAGTGAGATATTTAATCGATGCATAAAAGGTTCTCCACCATGAATACGACAACTCATGATAATGGAAATAGAGGAAAGAATGAAGCCTGTTATAAGTGTAAAGGGCGTAAACCGATTGTTTAATATACACCATATAAGTGTTAAAAATAAGATAAAAGCAACATGCCTTATAATATACTTCATGGACACCTCCAAAGGATCTTTTTAGTTATACCTATCATAACAAAAAGTGTGATAATTTTCAATCATATATCTTTTTTTATTGGATAAACAATGATATGAAATACAGAAGGTAAAGTCACATTTCTTAACAAATATCTTTACGGAGTAAGGTGTATATGATATATTTTAGTCATGCCCAATAACCGTTAGATAAGATAGGATAATAGGTGATTGTATGAAAGATATTATTGGAGCAATTGAAGAAAATCCAATTATTGCAGCTATTCGTAGTGAGGAGGACTTACAACAAGTAGTTAAGTCTCCTGTGACAACTGTTTTTATATTATGGGGCGATATTTTTCAAATTCGTGATCAGGTGACACGGATAAAAAAACAGGGGAAAAAAGCATTTCTGCATATGGATTTCATAGAAGGTCTAGGAAGAGATCAGAAGGCCATTGACTATATCCATAAGATGATTCAGCCAGATGGTATTATAAGTACACGCAGTAATCATATTAAGTATGCAAAAGAAATAGGTTTATTTACCATTCAGCGATTTTTTCTCATTGATAGTAAATCCTATGAAACCACTGTGAAAACGGTGAAAAGTGTAAAACCTGATATGATCGAGGTCATGCCAGGGGTCCTTCCTCATACCATTGAAAAGTTAACGAAACAACTGTCGGTACCTATCATTGCAGGTGGCTTGATTGAAGTAAAAGAAGATATTATAGCTGTTCTTAAAGTTGGTGCATTGGGTGTATCCGTAGGTAAAAAAAGTTTGTGGGCACTATAAGGTAGCCCCTATGGCAATTATGATGGTCTAAACCATTTATTTTTGCAGAATCCTTTGCAATGAATTGTAAGATTAGGCACTTTCTTTTTATAAAGTCTTATAGTATAATATAAGTAAGTATTTTAATAAGATATGGGATTTTCCCTTGAAAGTTCTAACAATATGTTATTTAAATGTAGGAGAATAGGAGTCGCATTTAAATAGAGTATTAACTCTATTTGGATGCGATTTTTTATTTTATAAAAAAACGCCCATGATATGCATATACAAGGTATGATGAAACTACCGAGTGGAAATAGTAATGGGGAATATGGAGCTGGGAGCCACAGACGAACGGTGCGTTCAGCAGTTTAAATAGGGTTGAGTAAAATAAAAAACCATATTCTCGTACAGAAATGGATAAGGGTATAAGAATTATGTAAAAATAGGTAAGAACACTTTAATAAGTAAAATTCATGATATAAAGTAAATTCTAAAAAGGATTAGCAAATAGACAAATATAGGAGGTAGTGATATGGAATATGATATCAGTATTATTGGTGCAGGCGTAACGGGTGCACTCATTGCAAGAGAGTTATCCAAGTTTGATATGAAAGTGTGTATCCTTGACAAAGATGCAGATGTAGCCATGGGAACAAGTAAAGCAAACAGTGCCATCGTGCATGCTGGTTATGATGCTGCACCAGGGAGCTTAAAAGCACAACTTAATGTAAGAGGAAATGCATTAATGGATGATGTTGCCCGTGAACTGGATGTACCTTTTAAACGTATAGGTTCTTTGGTGCTAGCTTTTAATGAAGAAGATCAACAACAGATTCATAAGCTCCATGATTATGGTATTCAGAATAAAGTACCGGATATGGAAATTCTAGATCAGAAAGCCATTCGAGAAATGGAACCTCATATTTCTGAAGATGTCATGGCAGCACTTTATGCGCCGACAGCAGGTATTGTCTGTCCCTATGAACTCACTTTGGCAGCTACGGAGAATGCAGTAGCTAATGGTGTAGAGCTTATCCTAGAATGTAACATTGAAGGCATTAAAAAACAAGATAATGGGTATCTGCTAGAAACGTCAAAAGGCCAGATTAAAAGTCGTTATGTGATTAATGCAGCAGGTGTGTATAGTGATACTTTGGCAAAGATGGTAGGGGATCAAGAAATAAATATTACACCGAGAAAAGGTGAGTATCTTTTATTAGATAAACGTCAAGGTAATGTTGTGAATACCGTTATCTTCCAACCCCCATCAGTCATGGGTAAAGGTATTCTTGTTACACCTACTGTAGATGGTAATTTACTGATTGGTCCTACTGCTGAAAACATAGAAGATAAAGATGACATTGCTACAACCAACATGGGATTAAATGCTGTGATTGAAGGTGCAAGAAAATCCGTACCATCTTTTAACACACGAGACGTTATAACGTCCTTCGCTGGACTTCGTGCCACATCATCTCGTGGTGATTTTATCATTGAGGAATCCAAAGTGGCAAAAGGATTTATTCACGCGGCTGGTATTGAATCACCTGGTCTATCAGCAGCACCAGCAATTGCTGAATATGTTATTGAGATTTTAAAAGATATAGAAGTGCCCCTCATTAAGAAAGAAAACCATGATCCTATCCGTAAGCCTGTTGTCCGTTTTAGAGAACTAAGTCGCTTAGAACAAGCAAAGGTGATTAAAGAAAATCCGCTATATGGGAACATCATATGTCGCTGTGAAACGGTGACAGAAGGTGAGATTGTAGATGCTATTCATCGACCAGCAGGTGCTATAAACGTAGATGGTGTGAAACGTCGAACAAGAGCTGGTATGGGAAGATGTCAAGGTGGCTTCTGTGCCCCACGTGTGGTGGATATATTAGCAAGAGAACTTAAGATACCCAAAGAAGAAGTAACGAAAATGGGTGGTCAATCAAATATACTAGTAGGCAAAACAAAATAAAGAGAGGTGATGGTCATGCAAACAACAGATTTAGTCGTTATTGGTGGAGGTCCAGCAGGTATGGCTGCGGCCATAGAAGCTTATAAAAATGGAATAGACGATATCATTGTAATCGAACGGGATAAAGAACTTGGTGGCATCTTACAACAATGTATTCATAACGGTTTTGGTCTACATATTTTTGGAGAGGAATTAACGGGTCCAGAATATGCGGACCGATTCGCAAAGGAAATGGTTGGATTAGGATTACAATTTAAATTGGAAACCATGGTCCTTAGTATATCAGAAGATAAAGTCATCACGGCTGTGAATAGTGGGGAAGGCTTAATCACCATTCAAGCAAAAGCCATTGTATTTGCCATGGGTTGTCGAGAGAGGACAAGAGGTGCACTTAATATTCCAGGCTATCGCCCAGCAGGTATCTATACGGCAGGTGCTGCTCAACGGTTTGTTAATATGGAAGGTTACTTGCCAGGAAAAGAGGTTGTTATCTTAGGCTCTGGTGATATTGGTTTGATTATGGCAAGGCGAATGACCTTGGAAGGTGCCAAAGTTAAAATGGTCTGTGAACTTCTGCCTTATTCAGGTGGATTAACAAGAAATATTGTTCAATGTCTTGATGATTATGACATTCCACTAAAACTTAGTCATACAGTTGTTGATATTCACGGTAAAGAACGGCTTGAAGGCATTACCATTGCTCAAGTAGATGAGAATAGAAAACCCATCAAAGAAACGTATGAATATGTAGCCTGTGACACACTGCTCTTATCCGTTGGTTTGATTCCTGAAAATGAACTGTCTCATGACCTAGGTGTTCGTATGGACAGCATTACATCTGGACCCATTGTGACAGAGTCCATGGAAACATCTGTAGATGGTGTATTTGCTTGTGGAAATGTGGTTCATGTCCATGATTTAGTGGATTTTGTAACACAAGAAAGTCGATTAGCAGGTCGTTGTGCTGCACGGTATATAAAAGGTGAACGTCATATTTCTGATCAGGACGTCATTAAAACAGTTCCAGGGGAAGGTGTACGTTATATCGTCCCTCATGTGATTCACAAAGACCTGGTACAGGATGAAAATAAATTATACTTCCGTGTAACAGACGTGGTTAAAAAAGCAAAAGTGGTTGTCACATCTGGAGACGATGAGATCTATTCCAAAAAGCGTCCCAAGGTGGCACCTGGTGAAATGGAAAGTATTCCTTTAACCGAGAAATTAATGGCACAGATAAAGAGTGGAAAAGATTTGGTTATTCGTATAGAGTCTTAAGCAATCACATAGAAAAGGAGGTATGTTTCCATGAGTGATATAAGAAAAATGGTCTGTATAGCCTGTCCCATAGGCTGTCATATGAAAGTAACATTAGAAAACAATGAAGTGGTGAAAGTAGAAGGTAACTCTTGTAAAAGAGGTGTGGTCTATGCCAAAGCAGAATGTACCAACCCCACACGTATTCTTACAACAACCATGCGCGTAATAGGAGGTAAATACCCTCTTGTTTCCGTTAAATCAGCAGAACCTTTACCAAAAGGAAAGCTTTTTGAGTGCATGAAAGTCATTAATGGTGTTCAGCTTCAAGCACCTATGTCTATTGGTGATGTGGCTGTTAAAAATATATGTGATACAGGTATTGATATTGTATTAACACGAGACGCTCTTACAGCTACGCAAAAGAAAGCAGCTGCTGTGTAGGCTTGATGGTGACTGCATGTTTTTTCATGAATAATCCTTCTAGTTAAAGCATAAGGAAAGTAAGAGGGGTTTTACAGTGGTCTATACAACTTAAGTAAAGCCCCACCATTCACTTAAATTTACATGGATAAATCCTACTTTTTACTATATAATATAAAGGTAAAATAATAAAAAGCAGGTGTCTAATGAATAATAATTGGGATGAAACCACCCACAATAACATGCCATACATTAAACAGTTAGCCAAACAATACCCAACGATACATGCAGCATGTACAGAAGTCATTAATTTAGAAGCAATATTAAATTTACCAAAAGGAACCGAACACTTTTTATCGGATATACATGGTGAATATGAAGCCTTTATTCATGTACTGAGCAACGCATCTGGTGTTATACGTCGAAAAATTGATCATATTTTTGATAACACCATCAGAGAACATGAAAAAAGGCGACTTGCTATGCTCATTTATTACCCTGAACAGATTTTGGAGAAAGTGAAAAATGAAGAAAAGAATTTGATGGAATGGTATGAAATTACCTTGCATCGACTGATATTGGTATGTCGTGAAATATCATCAAAATATACCCGGTCAAAAGTCAGAAAAGCACTGCCGAAAGATTTCGAATACATTATTGAGGAACTCTTACACGAACAACAACGAGAAGTGAATAAGCAGGAGTATTATGATGGCATTATTAACACCATCATCCATATTAATCAAGCAGAGCATTTTATGCTTGCTATCTGTGGCGTTATTAAACGTCTAGCCATCGATCGATTACATATTATAGGCGATATCTATGACCGTGGACCAGGCGCTCATATTATTTTAGATAAACTGAGAAAACATCACGCCATCGATATTCAGTGGGGCAACCATGATATTGTATGGATGGGGGCAGCAGCTGGATCACCAGCATGTATCGCTAATACAATCCGTGTATCGGCAAGGTACGGTAACTTAAGTACCATTGAAGAAGGCTATGGTATTAATCTTCTACCTTTAGCAACCTTTGCTATGGAATATTATAAAGATGACCCATGTGAGCAATTCAACATGGTCTTAACCAAGAGGAATAACTTCTCCCATAAAGAGTCTGCTCTTATTCGAAAAATTCATAAAGCCATTACGGTTATTCAATTCAAACTAGAAGGTCAGTTGATTCTTAGAAATCCCAACTTCCACATGAAAGAGCGCTTATTGCTTGATAAAATAAATAGAGAAGAAGGAACCATACATATAGAAGGAAAAGACTATCCGCTTTTAGATACATATTTTCCAACCATTCACCCAGACCACCCCTATGCCCTCACCTCGGAAGAACAAGACGTTATGAAAAAACTTACTCAATCCTACCTTAACAATGAAAAGCTGCAAAAACACACCAGGTTTCTCTTCTCAAAAGGAAGTATGTACCTGAAGTATAATTCGAATCTGCTATTTCACGGTTGCATCCCCATGGATGAGAAAGGTTCATTTGCAGCATTGACCATTGGTGATGCGTCTTATGATGGTAAGCGACTGATAGACCGGATTGAGATACTCATTCGTGATTATTATTTTAATCAGGATAATCGGTTAAATAATGTGGATTATTTCTGGTATCTTTGGGCTGGACCTCACTCGCCCCTATTTGGTAAGAAGAAGATGGCTACTTTTGAACGCTATTTTTTGGAAGATAGTCATATTAAGAAAGAGCTTAAAAATAGTTATTATGAACATCGTAATCAAGAAGAAAAATGCATTGCAATTTTGCAAGAATTTGGTATAGTTGAAGAAGGAGCACATATTATTAATGGTCATGTACCTGTAGAAGTGAAAAAGGGAGAAAGTCCCATTAAGGCTAATGGCAAGTTGCTGGTCATCGATGGTGGCTTATCAGAAGCGTATAGGCATATCACAGGTATTGCAGGTTATACATTGATCTATAACTCTTTTGGGTTGCTTTTAGTGGCCCATGAAAAGTTTGAGACAAAGAAAAAGGCCATTGATGAAGAAAAAGACATTGTCTCTTCGTATAAAATCCTTGAAAAAAACAATGTGCGATTACGGGTTAAAAATACAGATATAGGTGAAGAATTAAAGGAAGAGATAAAAGGCTTAAAGATGCTGCTTAGAGCTTATTATAAAGGTATTATTAAAGAAAAATAAGGAGTGTTAACCAATGAGAATAGGAATGGGTTATGATGTACACAAGCTTGTTGAGAATCGACCGTTAATATTAGGTGGTGTGCATATCCCCTATGAAAAAGGTTTATTAGGACATTCGGATGCAGATGTATTGGTGCATGCCATCATGGATGCACTATTAGGAGCTATGGCAAAAGGTGATATTGGTAAACATTTTCCAGATACAGATGAAAAATATGCAGGGGCATCCAGCTTAGCCCTATTACAGGAAGTAAACAATACCTTATTAAAAGAAGGTTATGGCATAGCGAACATTGATTCCACCATTATTGCACAAAAACCTAAGATGGCACCTTTTATAGAAGAAATGCGCAGTAACATTGCAGAGGTTCTTGGTATCCCTAAGCATCACTTAAATATCAAAGCAACGACAGAAGAAGGTATGGGGTTTACAGGACAGGGTTTAGGCATTGCTTCTCAAGCTGTATGCTTATTAGAAAAAATGAGATCATAACATCTGACAGAATAAATAAACCATATGCCAAATAAAGCTTATAAAATGTGATTTGACGTTGACAGTTCACCTAAAAAGGTGTATATTTTTATTGGCATATGCCACAACAAAAAAGTAGGAGTGATAAGAATGGCATCATGTGAGTCATGTCCATCTAAGGACAAATGCGGTGATAAAGACAGAGATAACTGTATGATAGAAAATAACCCAATAAATGATGTAAAGCATATTATTGGTGTCATGAGCGGAAAAGGTGGTGTTGGTAAATCAACGGTATCTGTTTTGCTCGCTCATGATTTAATGAAGAAGGGTTATAAAGTTGGGATTTTAGATGCAGATATAACAGGGCCAAGTATACCCCGTTTATTAGGTTTACAAGATAAGAGAGCTACAATTTTAGAAACAGGTATCATACCTGTGTTTGCAGATAACGGGTTAAAAGTTATGTCACTTAACTTCTTAGTAGATGAAGAGAATACACCTGTCATTTGGAGAGGTCCCATCATTGCTGGAACGGTAAAACAGTTCTGGACGGATGTGTTATGGGAAGAATTAGACTATTTAATCGTTGACCTGCCACCTGGAACAGGTGACGTGGCGCTTACAGTCATGCAAGTCATGCCTCTAACAGGCGTTGTCATGGTATCTGTACCACAAGACATGGTATCCATGATTGTAGCTAAGGCCATTAATATGGCTAAGAAAATGAATGTGGATGTTCTCGGTGTTATTGAAAACATGAGCTATATTCAATGTCCAGATTGTGATACACAGATTAAGATGTTTGATGGTGACATTAAGACCTTCTTAGATACGGCTCATATACCTCTTCTGGGAGAATTGCCCATGACAAAATCCATCATTAATGTAGCAAGTCAAGGAATCAACCATTCAGATGAAGCCATGACACTATTTGAACCAATTACCAATAAAATCATTAAAGAACTCGAATAAACCAGCAGGAGTGAGTTATTATGCCAAGACCTAAAAAATGTAGGCGTGTGGATTTTTTTCCAGAGCATACTTACTTTAAACCAAGGGGTATACCCATGGAAGATATTGAAGAAATGATACTTAATCTTGAGGAGCTTGAAGCAATGCGCTTAAAAGACATTGAAGGGTTGAACCAAGAACAATGTGCAGTGCGTATGCAAGTATCCAGGCAAACCTTTCAGAATATCATTGACAGTGCACGCCAAAAAGTAGCAGAAGCTTTAACACAAGGTAAAGCTATTCACATTACAGGGGGCATATATGCTTCAAAAGAATGTAAGGTAAAATGTGTGGATTGTCATCACGAGTATACGTTTGAAGTAGCACATAAAAGAGCATGTCCAAAATGTCAATCCACCAACATCTATTGCTATAAAAAAGATAATGTATGTAATCGCCGTGTTCAGAAAAGTGATGCATCTAAAACACGCTAAACCTTGATAAGTTGACATATAATGGTATCATCATGTATAATAAATATAGCTTAATAGGGCTGTCTCAAAATTTGATTTTCTGAGAGCTAACGACTGATGGGGAAACTTCCCGAATAAGCGTTGACGTTAAATTGAATTTTGAGATAGCCCTCGTTTTCTATTAATCTATTGACTATAAATAGCGTTAGCGGCAACATAGGAATTCTGGGTTTTGGAGGTTAAGTGGTAATGGATGAAAATAGCTATACTATCGAACAAATTATTCAAGAAGAAAGCATTGTCATGATGTTTCAACCCCTTATATCCACATTTAAAAACAGCGTTATTGGACTAGAAGCACTTGTCAGGGGGATTATACCTCAATCGGACCAACTAATAAGTCCTGCTAAGTTATTTCAAGAGGCTAGAGAGCATCAAGTAACATATGCTTTAGACCTTCTATGTCTACGAAAAGCCATCAAAGCATTTCATACCATCTATAGAACGCATCAAGATATTTTTTTATTTTTGAATATTGATCATTCAACCATTGTACATGAGGATTTTGAGCTAAACACGTTAATGGGTTGGCTTCGTGCGTACGGAATCAAACCAGAAAGTATGATTCTTGAAATCAGTGAACTGGAAGCTGAAAATATACAAAGCATACATGAATTTGCCATGCAATGTAAACAGCATGGTATTATGGTCTGCTTAGATGATGTTGGTGCTGGACATGCTAATCTTGACCGGATTGCCCTTATTAAGCCCGATATCATCAAGATTGATAAAGAACTGGTAATCCATATAAGTAAGAATTATTATAAACAGCAAGTGGTGGAGATGATTATAAAATTAGCCAAAAAAGTAGGTGCAGTGATTGTAGCAGAGGGTGTGGAGAATATTGATGACATCTTAACGATTTTAGAGTATGGGGAACAGCTGTTACAAGGCTACTATATATCAGAGCCCATACCTATCTCAGAAGAAGTGTTTCAGGCATTTGTTAAAACCACAAATACCATACGCTATCGGCATAAACATTATATTAACGATCGCTTGAAGCTCCAAAAAGAAAAGTATGCGTATATTCATAAGGTGCTTATGCAGTCATTAAATGAATTAGAGCATAGTGATATATACTCTTTTAAGGGCATATTGAAACGCATTATAGGCAAATACGCCGATGTTGAAAGTGCTTATATATTAGACGAGCGAGGTATTCAGATTACGGATACAGAATGTAATCAAGGGGTTGATAAAGTTAACTGGAATATTATCTATAACCCTTTTAAAAAGGGAGCGGATTTGTCTTTACAGTCTTACTACTATCAATTGGTAAAAACCGGCCAGAAGACCTGTGTATCAGATGAATACATCTCCATGGCAACAGGGAATAAGTGCGTCACAATTTCTTCGAATTTTGGTGCCAGTAATCGAAGAAACTATTTTATATGTCTTGATTTTTCTCTTGAATTTATTAATCAATCCATTGGGTGAAATTCTTAATATTATATGGACTTATGCTTATATATCTTAATAATATAAAATTAATTTTTGCCAACCTTTTATTATGCATTGTTTTTTGTTATAATAACGTTTAGTTACACATTGGATGAAAATAGTCAAAATATTTTAGATGGGGTGAAAACACATGCATATTTCTACAGAAGCAATAGGTAAGATTGATGCGATTATGGATCAAGCATATGGGGAAGGTCGCCAGACCTTATATGAGCACGAAATTTATATGGCCCTTGAGAGCATTGGTCTTGATGTACCAAAATTTGAATTTATTCAAGATGTAGATGCATTGACAGATAAGATGTTAGAACGTTTTGGACATGATATTGTCGTAAAAATTGTGTCCTCAGAAATATCCCATAAGCAAAAACTAGGTGGTGTAAAGGTGGTTCAAAATGGGGAAACCCTTTACATTTCTTATGTCCTGGATAAAATGAAGAAAGAGGTATTATCCCATTTTGAAGAGGAACCTAAAATAGAAGGTTTCTTAATTGTTGAGTTTGTACCTCATACCCAGAGTATCGGTTATGAAGTGTTAATTGGCTCAAAAGATGACCCATCCTTTGGTCCGATCCTTACATTCTCAAAAGGTGGGGATGATGCCGAATTTTTTGCAAAATATTATGATCCTGCTAACCTGTTTCTTCCACCATTTAGCTACGATAAAGCTATGGAGCTGGTAAATGGTTTGAATATCAGCCATAAGTTTAGAAATAATGATCAAGAAGAATATATAGAACTCATGGCTAAAGTTGCTAGTTTGTTAAGTGCTTTTGCATATCATTATTCCAGTGCATCAGGTAATCAACCCAAATATACCTTGAAGGCCCTTGATATTAATCCTTTTGTCATCACGAAAGATAACCGTATTATCGCTGTTGATGGGTTTGCTCAATTTGAAAAAACAGATGCACATAGGATGAAGATGAAAGAAGCGGATACAAGCCATATTGATCCATTTTTTAATCCTAAAGGTATAGCAGTCATTGGTGTATCAGCAAATGTGGATAAATACAGCATGGGTCGCGAAATAGCAGAATTATTGCATGATTTAGGTAGAGATGATCTCTATCTTGTGAATATAAAAGGCGGTACCACCGTTATTGGTGATCAAGAATATCCACTTTATAAGAGTATTGATGAGATTCCAGTACCTGTAGAGTTAGCTGTGTATGTGGCCAAAGCTAAATTTGTATTCTCGTTTTTTGATGAGATGAAAGTCAATATTCCTCAATCCGTTGTTCTTATACCCGGTATTCCTACTGATATGAAATACAGTGCGTTTAAAGAACACTTATCAAAAGTTGTTCCTGAAGGCGTTCGTATCATCGGACCAAATTGCATGGGTGTGTTCTATGGCCAAGACGGTGATAATAAAGGTGTTAATACCCTGTTCATTGATGAGGAAAGACTTGAACTGAATGCTTCAAAAGACAGTAATACGGTTTTATTAACCCAAAGCGGTGGCGTTGCCATTACATTGATTGATACATTTAGTCACTTAGAAATATTCAAATCAGTGGTTAGTTTTGGTAATAAATATGATGTGAAGATTGTGGACTTAATGAAATACTTTGCCACAAAAGACGCCATTGAGAACATTGCTCTATATGTAGAAGGCTTTGATGAAGGTGAAGGGCGTAAGTTCTATGAATTAGCTAAGGAAATTAATAAGCCAGTCATTATCTATAAATCAGGTAAGACCGATGCAGGAGCTAAAGCAGCTGCATCCCATACGGCGGCTATGACAGGTGATTATGACGTGTTCAAAGCCGTATGTGAACAAGCTGGTGTGATCCTTATTGAAGATATCAAAGATTATTATGACTGCATTAAAGCATTCTCATTACTATCCCATAAGAAGCCAAGTGGCAAGCGGGTAGCAGGTGTTGTTAATGCAGGGTTTGAAGCAACAGTAGCTGCAGATGAATTAGGCAATCTAGAATTAGCCGAGCTTAGTGAGACAACGAAAGCCAAATTAAAAGAACTTAATTTCCATGGTTTGATTGATACATCATCTTCTATTATTGACGTAACACCCATGACAGAAGATGTGCTGTATGCACAGTATATTGAAACCATTATAAAGGATGATGCGGTAGATGCCATGTTTGTGAGTATCGTGCCTCATGCAGATGATCTAAGAGCTATTCCACCTGAGTGTTATGATGACGATAGCTTGGCAAATCTTTTAGTGGACATTGTTAAAAAGTATGATAAACCAATAGCTGTATCCGTTAATGGAGGCAAGTTCTATACGGAGTTTGTGTCCATTATGGAAGAAGGCGGTGTAGCCGTATACAGTGATATTCGTTCATCGGTTAAGGCTTTGGATACGTTTGTTTCCTACTATACACAATGATGTGAATAAAATGATGTGATTTCTATAGAAGAAGCGGTCTTTTGATTATGTATAACATAAGAGCTGTCTCATAAAAGCAAAATTAACATGCTTTTTGGGACAGCCCTATTATGCCTTTTTATCGATTAAGACAAGTTAATGCATCACGAATGGTTTAACGATACCTGATGTCATAGACCTGACTATGTATTTCTTTTGCCGCTTCTATTAACTTCGGATAAGGTATATCTGTCATATCCACAAATCCTGCATTATAGTTTTCCCCATCCCATGCTCTACCTGTTAATGGCTGATCCACATATTGGAACCAGTGGCAACCTACAAAGTAAGGATTCTCGAGGACAGTTCTTAAATAATCTTGATACTGTTTACCTCTGTCAGCATGGTCTACAGAAGCAGTCACACCTGTAGCTATCATACCTCTTGCAGTGGTTGAAAATGTAAATTCCCCGACGATACATGGCTTATCGAATACATCAGCATAAATCCAATTTTCACCTTTAACGCCTTTTTTATACACGTTGAAGCTCACAATATCCACATATTTTGCACAAGCCTCTTGCACTTCAAGGGAAGTCCCCCATTGAGCAAGACGACAACCCAAATTTAACATATTTGGCATACTTCCATGTAATGCTTCATCCACAATAGCAAAATATTTATCTGCCAACATGGTTAATAACACAGATAAATCACCTATCATACCCTCATTCAAATCATTAGAAAATTCATAAGGGGCTTCTAAGGATGACCATGATTCAAATGAAGTTTTCCATGATGCATTTAATGCGTCAATGTTCTCGTAGGTTTCCTTGAGTTTTTCAATGAATGCCCTTTTTGCATAACTGTCTTTATCGTTTGCATCCTTTTGAAAAGCGCTGCTTATGACAGCATATTTGGTGTGGGGTTGATTAGGGCTTCCCCATGCAATTTCATTATCCACGTAGATACCCATACACCATGGGTCATTTCCAATGCCATATGCTGCCAATTTATCCACCATGTTATGGACACTTGTTTTAAAAGTAGGGTCGAAAGCATCTGCCACTGGAGCCCAAAAAATGTTGCCGCTGCTTAAGCGAGCGTGATCACCTGTAATCCAACCATTTGCCACATAAGGGAATTTATTTTCTTCCCCTTTACCAAAGAAAAGTCTAGGTTCCGACCAGTTGCCAATGGTACTGAAACCCCAATTTTTAAAACGTTTAATGGTGATATCTTTCCATTCTTCTTCATAGTTTTCTCCGTATTTTTGTTCTAAGTTAGCTGTGTAGTAGTTATAAACCCAGCCTTCTTCAAGACCAAGTGGTGGACGGGACACTTTGCCTACTTTACGATAGTGTTGCTTTAAAGGACCTTCTGGGTCGGGTACAGGGTTAAACATGTTGCGTCTACCATCAATCCATGTATCCATATCTGCAAACCGAACAATATCTAATCCAGTAGCAAAAAAGAGGTAGCCTTCAGGGTCGACTATGGACCACTTACCATCATATTTTTCTGTTCTAAAGTAACCTGTTCCTCCCAAGTTAGGCCCATCTAGCCATCCTCCGTATTGAGATGTAGGAGGCAGGTTGTCATTGCCTGCTTCAAGGGCTTCTAATTCTTTGTTTTTGCTTTCGAGTAAATCGTCGACACTTTTAACTTTCCCATCCCAATCTTCTTTGGCATATTGGCCAAAAGCATTCATAATACCATCCAAGTGGGATGTATCCACACTAGGGTCAGGAAGAACTTGGATATTATCAAAAATAAGGGTAGCTTCTGCTTTATTGTACATCATCCAGAAAACAACCTTTGTGATGTGATTGAGATTAAGGCTCTTTTCACCCCATCCATAGCCAATATTACGACCAGCACCAGTTGGTGGGAAATTTCGCATACCTAAATCCAATGAATTAGGGTTAAAACCCATGTATATTTTCTCTGTGGTGTGGGGTTGAATGGAAGCGATACTTACTGTTGAATGATTACCACCGTCAGCTGATACGTCATCATCCACTCGGATATAGAATGTTTGAACATGATCTGTTGGATTGGTTACATCCAGTGTCAAGCATGTGTCTTTTCCCCAATCCCAAGGAATATTAGGTATGAAAACAACACTTGGAAAATCAGCTATACCATATGTAGCTTGGAGAGCATATTCCCCATCAGTTGCACCTTCATGGGTTATGTCAATTTTGCAACCCCCGTCACCATTGGTGATAAAGGATGGTATACCTTCCTCAAATGATATTTTTTCAAAAGGATTCAAAGATCGTATACGATTTAATATCACAATAGCTTCAGCCTGTGTCATAGGGTCTAGTGGCCGTAATACATGCTCACTACCTATTATGATTTGATTTTCTATCATTGCTGCGAACATGTTTTTTGCCCAATGGGATACAGATTCACCATCTGAATACTGATTAAGTACAGTCTGATCTTTCGCATCATCATATTGCATCAGTTTAAAGAATAGAGCAGCTGCTTCTTCACGGGTAATACTCTTGTTGGGTAAACTTTCCAAGTAATGGATATCAAAATCCCTTTTGGAATATTCAGCAAACCATTTCATGTCATCTACGGTATCCAATATATTTTTATGTTCATCTTGTAGCTGTATAACATGGCCCATGAGGGTCATAAATTCTGCTTTTGTTATCTCCTCATCGGGGTTGTAGTGGTCCTTATTGATTAGCCCTTGGGTAATCCAATAGACAGACTCTTTGTCAGACCAGTGACCTGTAACCATAGGCGTCGTATCTGCCATTGACAGCTTTGAACTGGCAATGAGTGTGATAAAAGATAATAATAGAATGAGTAATTGCTTTTGTTTCATAAATTTCCTCCTTTTTATTATTAATGGACAAAAAACGCTGTACACTTGAGGTCATTTAGTCAGTCTTTTTTATAAATAATATAAATAAATAATTTATATTGTTCATTTTAAACAAGATTGCCAATCATGTCAATAGTTAAATGTTAATTGTTAACAATTATTAAAACAATATGCAGCTCACACTAATTATGAGTTGCAATATGCCATTGATTGGTATATAATAAATATAAACTTTGATAGTCAAACTATTTGATATTTAAATTAATAAGCGGGAGGATAACGGGTATGCATGATCCAGATATTCGGTTTTGTGAGTTTGGGGAAATGAGTGACACACAGTATACAGAGATTAAGAAAAACCAAGGTGTTAAATACAGAAGCCATATGAAGGGTACACAAGCCGTGAAATATAATCATGCAAACAAAGCCAATAAAAAAGATTGGATGCTTATGTCAGAGCATTTTTGCGATGCTTATTATGGAGAGGATATTGACTAGATGCTTAACATCAAGAGCTGTTTCATTCATTTTGAACGTTTCTGCAAAATGAGGTGATGAGACAGCTTTTTAACTTTTATATGGATATAAATTTTTCTTGACTATTCATAGAAGGTAATATATGATTAAATTAACATATCCACAACATGTGCATATACTAATAATAAGTAACTCATGACACATGTTTTATTTATAAGAAAAGGCTAAGACGGGAAGAGTAATTGTATTCGAGCTTAGTAGAGATGGCGTGTCACCGGCTGAAAGCATGCCTTAAGCAACGTATAATGAAGTGCATCCTTGAGCTTGTTAGGTGAACATAAGTAGCTTAACACGGTACAGACCGTTATACAGATCAAGTTGGGATAGGTCATGTAATGTCTTATCCAATGAGAGTGGAACCGCGGATTTAACTTCGTCTCTTTATGATTAGAGATGGAGTTTTTTATTGTTTATAAATTTTGATACATCTGTTATGAGCATATAGCTAAGGGTTCTACTAGCGCGTAGTAATCTAGACAACATGCAAGACTTAATATGAGGAAATTACCGGCTCATATGTGGGAGAGTGATATAAAATGTTTAAGTTCATTAAAGAAGAAATAAGAGTCATCAAGGAAAGAGACCCTGCTATCAAATCAACTTCTGAAGTGTTTTTATATGGCAGTTTTCGTGCCATCATGAGTTATCGATTGGCCAGCTGGCTCTTCAAGCGTAAGCACTATTTTTTAGCCCGATGGGTATCCCAGCGTTCAGCTAGAAAAACGGGCATTGAGATTCATCCCGGTGCAACCATTGGTAAGAATCTGTTTATTGACCATGGTCATGGTGTGGTGATTGGTGAAACATGTGAAATAGGGGATAATGTGACCATTTATCAGGGCGTTACCCTTGGTGGTACAGGTAAAGAAAGTGGAAAACGACATCCAACCATTGGTAATAATGTCTTAATTAGCGCAGGTGCCAAAATACTTGGTTCTTTTAAAGTAGGGGATAATTGTCGTATAGGCGCAGGATCAGTGGTGCTGAATGAAATACCAGATAATTGCACCGTTGTTGGTATTCCTGGCAGAGTGGTTAAGCGAAATAATCAGAAGGTGCGTCCATGTGATACCTTGGATCAAGTCCATTTACCTGACCCCATTAGGATGGAATTATGTAAATTGTTAAGGCGTATTGAACGATTAGAAGATTCCATTTCATCCATTCCACCAGAAGACTATTTTAATTTATTTAGATGCAAAGAAGATAAGAAGAAAGGAAAACAAGCTCATGAAGATCTATAATACATTGACAAATCAAAAGGAAACATTCAAGTCCATTGAAGATGGAAAGGTCAAAATGTATGTATGTGGACCAACGGTTTATAACTATATTCATATTGGTAATGCTCGCCCAGTCATTGTTTTTGATACCATTCGGCGATATTTTGAATACAAAGGTTACGATGTGACCTTTGTGACGAATTTTACGGATATTGATGATAAAATCATTAAGAAGGCTAATGAAGAAGGTGTGGATTACAAGGTTATATCTGAACGCTTTATAAAGGAGTTTCTTGTGGACAGCCAAGGACTTAATGTAAAAGCAGCAACACATACACCTAAAGCCACAGAAGAAGTTGAAGGTATGATTCAGATGATTGAGGCGTTAATTCAAAAAGGTTATGCCTATGAGGTCAATGGCAGTGTGTATTTTGAAACCAAAAAATATAAGCCTTATGGTAAGCTATCCAATAAAAATCAAGATGATTTGGAAGCTGGAGCACGTATTGCAGTAGATGATGAGAAACGCAACCCAATGGATTTTATTCTATGGAAACCTAAGAAAGAAGGGGAGCCCGCGTGGAAATCACCATGGGGCGAAGGTCGTCCTGGGTGGCATATCGAGTGCTCCGTGATGTCCAAGAAATTTTTAGGGGATACCATTGATATTCACGGTGGTGGAGAAGACCTTGTATTTCCTCATCATGAAAATGAAATTGCACAGAGTGAAGCAGCAAATGGTAAGGATTTTGTTAAATACTGGATGCATAATCGTTTTTTAAACATTGATAATAAAAAAATGTCAAAATCTCAAGGTAACTTTTTTACAGTTAGAGATGTAGAGCAAGATTTTTCATATGCAGATATTCGATTTTTTATGTTAAGCGCTCATTATCGTAGTCCCATTAACTTTAGTCATGATCTTATGCAAGCGGCTGTTAGTGGATTAGAAAGAATTCAAACAGCAAGAAGTAACCTGGCTTATCTGATTGAGTGCGTATCACTAGAAGCATTAACTGAGACAGAAAATCAGATGGTGGCAGATGGTAAAGTGAAAGCTTTCCGAGACAAATTTGAAGCATCTATGGAAGATGATTTTAATACGGCAGATGCTATTTCAGCCATCTTTGAACTGGTGAAGTTTGCTAATAAAAATACAAGTACGGCATCATCAAAAGCATTTGTTACCATATTGTTAGATGAGATTGATGCATTATGTGGTATACTAGGTATTGAGGCAAAGCGAGCAGAGACACTTCTGGATGAAGAGATTGATGCGTTGATACAAAAACGTCAAGATGCCCGCAAGAACAGAGATTTTGCCCTAGCAGATCATATTAGAGATACATTAAAGGATAAAGGTATCTTATTAGAAGATACACGTGAAGGTGTCAGGTGGCATCGCTCATAGGCATCCTTCATGATAGATAAGCAGGGTGTTACAGATACTCACGCTTATGATAAGGAAGAAAGGAATTGACGTACATGGAAGCATTTATGGACTTTTTTAAAGAAAGTCTTGATATACATGATGTGAATCCAAGACAGTACTCACCCTTGGTTCTAGCTTATATTGGTGATAGTGTTTTTGATTTAATCATTAAGCACAAAGTAGTTGCAAAAGGCAATGCACCTGTTAACAAATTGCATCAGGCAACAAGCCAATATGTAAAAGCTTCTGCACAAGCCAATACGTTTCGTAAGATAGAGCATTTTTTAACAGAAGATGAAATGGCTGTGTTCAAAAGGGGGAGAAATGCAAAGTCAGGGACGGTTCCCAAGAATGCAGACCTTATGGATTATAAAACCGCTACGGGTTTTGAAGCTTTAATTGGTTTTTTATATTTAGATCATCAATACGAGAGAATCATAGAACTAATGAAAAAAGGGGTATTAGAATGAACTCACAATCAACAAAATTTGTTAAGGGGGCTATGATTCTTTCCATTGCAGGTTTAATAGCTAAGGTTTTTAGTGCCATATACCGTATACCGTTATCCTATTTAGTAGGCAATGATGTTTTTGGTGATTATACGGCTGTATATGGGATTTATGGGCTTTTGATATCACCTGTTTTAGTAGGGATTCCTAATGCTTTGACCAAGATGGTTTCGGAAAGAATTGCTGTAAATGACTATGATAATGCCCATAAAATATATCGTCATGCTATGGTTATATTAGGGTGTTTAGGCTTCCTAATATCTTTATTTATGATATTAGGCGTGGATTGGATTATTGCTACCACAGAGTGGCCTTCCAGTAACCGCTACATGATATATGGTTTTTCCGTATCCGTTATGTTTATAGCAATTGCAGGTGTGTATAAGAGTTATTTTCAAGGTCGAGAAATAATGGTGCCAACTGCATTAACACAAATCATTGAGAATATTTCAAAAGCTATTTTTGGATTGGGTATTATCTACCTTCTCATTAAACTAGAACAAGATTCTGCTATTGTTATAGGGGGAGCTGCTTTTGGCGTTTCATTAGCTTTTATCTTATCTACACTCTATATTGTAAGGTATTATATGAAGCATACAAAAAAAATTCATACAGAAGAATCAAAGGTAGCAAAGCGTTATAAAGAAGTTACTTTTGGACAAGTTGGGAAGCAGTTAGCTAAACTGGCCATTCCAATATCTCTGGCTACGGCTGCTTATTCTGTCATGAATTTCATCGATACAATAACCATATTTAAAAGGATGCAAGCCATCGGATTTAGTAAAGAACAAGTAAGCCATATGTATGGTTTTATGGGAAAAGCATTAACCATTATTAATGTGCCATTGACCATTAGTCTAGCCCTCATGATTAGTATTCTTCCTGCCATATCCACAGCCATGGTACAGAAGAATAAACAGGAAGTGCGCAATAAGATTTCATTAGGTATTCGACTAAGTTTATTATTAGGTCTACCAGCTGCTACGGGTATTATAATTTTAGCAAATCCCATTATGACAATGATCTTTAGGGTTAAGGCCAATGACTATTTACAATTATTTGGTATCTGTCTTGTACTCATGATTATTGGGCAGACTTTAGCTGGCATATTACAAGGCATGGGCAAATATTTGTATCCCGCTATGGCTCTTCTCGTTAGTGTTGGCATTAAATACGCCATTAACTATCATCTGATTGCAAGTGACTTTCAGTTAAGAGGTGCTATAATCGGTTCCATCTGTTACTATGTTGTGTTTGTAAGCCTCAATTATTGGAAATTAAAAAAAGAAACGGGTGTCATACTGGATAAGACGAGTGTGTTTGTGAAACCGATATTAGCATCGGTTATTATGGGAATTAGTGTGTTTTTTATCTATAAAGGGACCATAGGTATTCTTCATAGTAATCTCATCGCCACAGTGTTGACCATTATAAGTGGTATGATCATCTATTTTATCGTGTTATTTGCTACAAAAGCGTTACAGGAAGAGGACCTCAGCTTCCTGCCCAATCATACGAAGGTTATTGCAAAATTAAAGAAATTAGGGCTTATAAAAAAATAATAGGTATAATGTTTTCACATAGATGACACACATAAGGAAGGATAAAGTAATGGATAATAAGGATTTGATACTTATTGGCAGAAATGCCGTATTAGAAGCACTTAAGGCAGAGCGCAGCATTGACAAATTGTTTGTCATTGATGGTAAACATGATGGACCACTTAAAAAAATTGTAGCAGAGGCGAGAAAGCGAAGTATTTTCTTGCAGTTTGTGGGCAAAGATAAATTACATGACATAACAGGCACAACGAAACATCAAGGGGTTGTTGCTTATGCAGCAGCTTATGATTATGTGGACGTACAAGACATACTCAATGATGCCAAAGAGAAGGACGAATCACCTTTTCTACTTATTCTGGATAGTATAGAAGACCCCCATAATTTAGGAGCCATACTAAGGACTGCAAATATCGCAGGTGTACATGGGGTTATCATACCCAAACGAAGGGCTGTAGGTCTAACAGCAACTGTAGCTAAGACGTCGGCTGGCGCTATTGAACATACACCAGTGGCTCGGGTAACTAATGTTGCAAGAACCATTGATGAGTTAAAAAAACAAGGTATGTGGATAGCATGTGCGGACATGGATGGTGATATCATGTACGATATAGACTTAAAAGGGTCTTTAGGTATCGTTATAGGTAATGAAGGTGATGGGGTGTCCCACCATGTAAAAGAAAAATGCGATTTTATGGTAAAAGTGCCTATGAAGGGTAACATTACCTCTTTAAATGCGTCTGTTGCAGCAGGTATTTTGACTTATGAGGCGCTTAGACAAAGAGATTATAAATAGAGAAAAAGTAGAAAACCGCTATTCCTTAGTGATATAGCGGTTTTTTTATGGGTATATAAGGCTGTTTTCTTACAACTTTGTATAAATACACTTACACAAGGTTCTTAGTATTTTTATGAACAAATAAAATGAATTAAAGCAATTATATCATTTTTTGTCATAGTATGTAAAATTAAATTGAATAAATTGGATAAATATGGTATAATTCCATTATATTAAATATCATATTTTATAGTTAATAGCAAACCTATCGAAAGATAGGGACGCAAAGCTATGGGTCTAAGGGAAACATCCTATGATTGCCAGGTTGCCTATTATCCACCAGGCAGCTACTTTGTTGAAGGAGCTGTTTTGTTATGCAATTCTCGAGTAAGGAAAAAGATGTGCTAAACAAAAAAAGTCGTCGAAAGAGGGGATTTAATGGAAAAAACCATTAATGTAAATTTTGAAGAAATCATTGCAGAACGATATTTTGACGAAATAGATTTAGAGCTTGAGTATAAACGATTAGATTGTCATGATCATGCTCTAGTCGAAGAAGCATCCAGATGTCTTGCACAGACATTTGCCGGTGTCACAGTCAAAGGAGCCACTATATCAGAGCCAATGGTTAAAGCAGTAGGTCTGTCAGTAGCTGATTTCACAATATTTGTTCATGAGTACATCAAGAGTGTTGTTCACCATGGTCTATGCTACATAGCCATTAACAAAAGAAATAAGAAAATAATTGGGGTTTTTGCCAACGAGGATTACGACCCTGCAGAAGAAACGCCAGCTTTTACTGGTAATCTTGAGCCCATGAATATCATATGTAAATTGCTTGATGATCTTGATAAGCGATTTTTGGAAACGTTGTATAACAAGAAGAATATTCTAATCGAGAAGAGCCAATTTGTACACATGTTTATGATAGGTATCAAATTAGAAAAGTTTAGAAAAGATATCGCCATGGATTTAATTGATATATGTGAGAAGGATGCCATAGCTAGAAACTACAAAGGTATTTTTCTTGAAGCAACCAATTATAAGTCAGCGGTAATCTTTGATAAATATCTAAAATATTCCTTAGTCTATGATGAAAATAATATGCCCATCTTAACTAAATATTCCGAAACAGAGCATTTCAAAAGTATTCCAGAGGACGTTTCTTGCGACTGTAGAATCTTTTATAGAGCTTTAGACTCAGAATATAATATTTAATAAGACCAATATTTGAGGAGGAAGCGACACATGTATAAAATTGATATTAACACAAGTAAAAAGCTCTTAAGTATCGTGGCAGAAGGTATGTTTAATCTTGACGAGGCAAAAAAGTATAAAGATGATTTTGTTGCTAAATTAAACAGTATTAACCCTAGAGAGTATAGCTTTTTAGCAGATGGAAGAAAGCAAACCACTTCAACTCCAGAAGTAGGGCAAATACTAGCAGAAGTGCTTAATATATACAAAGAAGCTCCCTTTAAAAAACGTTATCTTGTTAAACTGGATTCTGTTATTGCCATGTCACAAGTAAAGCGTTTGTGTGGAGCTGATTTTGATCAAATATTCACCGTAGTTAATACACCTGAAGAAGTGATTAATAGTCTATAGTATTCATATAAAAATCCCTATAAAAGAGGCGGTTTCATGGTCATGCCAAGTACAATGTGGTATTTCATGATAACAGCCTCTTTTTGTATTGAATTTTTAAGTTATATAACGTTTACAAACAGTTAATAGTGTAGTATACTTAAAATGCTTTCAAAACAGATTGGAAGGCGATGAAATTTGGCAAGAGAATTCTTATTAGTAGATGGTTACAATGTGATTCATGCTTGGGACGAGCTAAGAAGAATTGTGAATGAGCAAAACCTTGAAATAGCCAGAAGCAGATTACTGGAGATTCTATCCAATTATCAAGGCTATAAGAAGATTGACGTTATCGTTGTATTTGATGCTCATCGTGTAAAAGGCACTCGAAAAGTGATAACATATCATAATATTAATGTGGTATTTACGAAAGAAGTAGAAACGGCGGACCACTATATTGAAAAAGTGGTTCACCAAATTGGTCGTGATTACCGTGTACGTGTAGCAACTTCCGACGGGCTTGAACAGATTATTATATTAGGAAAAGGTGCAAGCCGTATGTCCGCTAGAGAACTCTACACCGAAGTAAAACAAGTGGAAAAAAACATGCGCAAGAAGTTCATTGAGAAGAAACAATTAGATCATAGTAACCGATTAGAAGGGCATTTGGACTCAGGTGTGTTAGAGTGGATGGAAAAGATGCGTAGAAAATAATACGGAGGTTGATGCAGTTGGATCAAGCAACTTGGTACGATTCATACCTTACAAACTCAGACGAAGAATTGGTAGCGATTGTAAGAGATGGGGATAATGAAGCTCTTGATTATCTCATGAATAAATATAAGATACTGGTAGAAAAGAAAGCAAAATCTTATTTCTTAATCGGCGCAAGTCGAGACGATATTATTCAGGAAGGCATGATTGGACTGTTTAAAGCTATCCGAGATTTTAAGGAAGAAAAAACAGCTTCTTTTTATTCCTTCGCCGATTTATGTGTCACAAGACAAATCATATCAGCAGTAAAAGCGTCAACAAGACAAAAACACCTGCCTCTTAATTCATACATATCACTTAACAAACCATCCTATGAAGAGGAAAATGATAAAGCAACACTTATTGATAAAATGCCGTCCCAAAAAATCATTAACCCAGAAGATTTGTTAATTGGTCAGGAAAATCTAAGCATCATTGAACATGAACTCTCCGCAAGGTTAAGTAAACTTGAAAAAGAAGTTTTACGATGCTATATTGACGGTAAAAGCTATGTGGAAATAGCAGAATATTTGATACGCCCAGTTAAATCCATTGATAATGCCTTACAACGTATTAAGAAGAAGGTTGAGGCTATACTCATTGAAAAAAATGTATAACCAATCCTTTTATATGCTTAATAAGGACAGGTTTTTTGATAAGATGAGCCATCCTATACATTAACAATAAAATAAATGATTTAACTACTTGTCAAAATAAAAATTTGTGCTATAATAGTATAGGTGCTGAAAATGCTCCAATGGCTCAGGTGGTTAGAGCGCGGCCATGGTAAGGCCGAGACCGCCGGTTCAAATCCGGCTTGGAGCTTGCAGAAGTCTTTCAAATTGAAGGGCTTTTTTTTGATGTATATTATATTATTTAAATGATACATAATAAATAAATTACATTTTAATAATCGTCAGCGTTTTGCTGGCGCTTTTTTTAGTGGTCTTAATAATTGTGTATGAACCATTAATCAGTTAATACTTTCATGTAACCCTCATCCATAAATTGATTGATAGTTTTTTTATTGCTTAACAATTAGCTATCTGTTATTATTATGATAATGTTGCATAATTTGTAAAAATATAACAACAATGGTAACTAAACATGTTATGCAAGTTGTATGGACCTAATATATTAACATGAAGGAGACTAACTAAAATGAAAAGAACAATGCTTTCACTTGTAGGATTAACTACATGCACAATTATCTATTTTTTAACGATGCAAACATGTATGGCAACTGTACAAACACCGGAAATAACATATCCTTATGATGGTGACATGATTGAGTGGAGCGATATAAATATAGCGTGGACAAAGATTGTTGAAGCAGATTATTATCATGTTCTTATTGAAGATTTGACAAGTGGTAATTATATAGAAAATAGCACTAAAATAGATGGTGAATCATACTTATTAACAGCAGATAAAATAACACCAGGACATATGATAAGGGTAGCTGTAAATGCATGTGATAGTGATGGAAATGAATCAGGTATACAGGAAATAACGTTCAGTATTAACCAATTAATTACTCACTACAAATTATCAGGGTATGTTAGTGATAATGGGTATTTGTTAATGGCAGGTGTAAAGGTACTGCTAGATAATAATTTAGAGACGATTACAGATTCTAAAGGATATTATGAATTCAATGAGGTAGAAAAAGGTTTACACGAGTTAACGTTTATGTATCCTGAATATACAACAGTTCAGGAGACTGTGGATATTGTTAATAACACAAAGAGAGATATAACTATCATGAGGGCTCCAAAACCTGACCCAGTTATGAAGTTTTTTTCATTAGGTAAGACGACATTTGATGGAGATGTTACATCCTTCTTATCCGATCAAACAGATTTTAAGATAGGAGATACTTTATCTATAGAAGGATCAATAGCTTCAAATGATGGATCAATTGAGAAATTAACAATTTACATTAATGGTCCAGATAACAAAAACCTTCAACAAGAATATGAAACTCAACATACCTCTTATTTTACAAACTCATCATTTAAAATTGGTGAGACATGGATTAAAAACTCAGGAAAATACTGGATTCAAATATGGGCAAAAAATTACAACCGTGAAAGTATAATGGTTGGAGAGATTCAAATAAATGTTGAAGACAATCAATTATTGCCCCCAGAAATAATTTTATCTCAATCAGATTATATTGAAAGCAAAAATGAAATTCAAATAAAGTGGGTTGCTTCTAGAAATGGAACACCTGATTTCTATGAAGTTTTTATTTACGATAAGAATAGAGAAAAAGTTTTTTATGAAAAAGTATTAAATGAAAACGAAATGATGATAAAATCAAGTAACGTGGATATCTCACATCTTATAGATGGAGAAAAGTATTATATCGAATTATATGCTCATAAAGAAGCATGGGAAGCAGGAGTATCGACAACTAATTTTAAGAAAGGTAATATGAAAACGCCTTCATTGAATATAAAGGCAAATTTTGATACAAATAAAATACTAGATAAAGTGACCCATAAGTCCATTACTTTGAATTGGAGTAATGATGAATTAATTCCAATAAACGTTTATGTATATGCAAATGGGGTAAAAGAATTATTTCAAAAAGGTATTATAAATTCTAATTATACAATCTCTACACAGGATCTTTTATATGATAGTAACTATGAAATTGTAGTAGAAATGGATTTACCAAATGGTAAAACCTATAATGAATCAATTGTATTTAACACAGCTAGCAAACCGTCAGATTGGGCAATACCATACATCATAAATTCTCAAGACAATGGATTGCTTACAGATAATGTAAAAAATGATTATACAAGCAATATAACAAGGGAAGAATTTTGTGAAGTTGCAGTACAACTATACAAAGCAATTTCAAAAGATAATAATCCAATACCTGCTCCTGTACAGACATTTAGCGATACAGATAATGAAATGGTTAGAATAGCGTATGGTCTGAAGATTGTTAATGGCAATGGTAAAGGTCAGTTTGAGCCAAATGCTTTTATTACAAGACAAGAGCTAGCAGCTATGATGTTTAGAACGATTGCTGTATCTAATCCAGATATAGATCTAAGTGGGAGTGATAATATTGTTAATGGTTTTTCAGATAAAAGTAATATTGCAAAAGAATGGGCCCTTAAACCAATACAATTCCTAACAAAATATGGCATAATGAATGGTATGGGAGATGGAAACTTTGCTCCAATATCAAATGCTACCAAGGAACAAGCAATAAAAATGGTGAATGTAGCTTATAAAACAAATTATGATTTATTAGACAGTAAAAAGGAATAGTATTCAAGATATGCGTTTGGAGGGAGGTATAGAAGAATGGTAACATTCAATAGAGAGTTAGAATTCCAATACGCAGATATGAATTGTAAAGATTATTTAGAGAGTATGGATAAGCATATTAACAAGGATAGGTTATATAAGAAGATTAAGGACAACGAAGTTATCGTTGTGAAGGATAAGGATAATGTAATTGGTTGGCTTAGATTCAATTATTTTTGGGATAACATACCCATGATGAATATGCTGTTTCTAGAACAACCCTATAGAGGTAAGAAGATTGGTAAAGCTTTAGTTAAGTTTTGGGAAGAAGAAATGAGAAAGCAAAGCTATGAGCAAGTGATGACATCGACACAGGCAGATGAGCATGCTCAACATTTCTATAGGAAATTGGCATATAATGATAGTGGATGTTTAGTTCTTGAAACTCAAGCACTAGAGATTATCTTAATCAAACAATTATAAATGAAATATATAGATAAAACCCTTTTTACAAGGGGTTTTATCTATATGAAAGACTCTATTTACATATTGTACTGTTTATTATATAATGTGTATTAATCATTCTTAATCTATTAGTCAAGGGGTCTAGTGGAGGTAATCTACACATAGAATGATTGTATTGTAACTAGTCTACAGTAAGACTATTTAAACGATGAGGGAGTGGACATATGAAAAAGTTAAGTGTAATATTGGGTCTAGTTGTTGTGCTCATATTATCTGTATGGTTTATGAATACATATAAAGGTTCAGATGATGTGAATGATACCAATCGCCAGACAAATGATGAAACAGATAATCATAATGATGATGAAACAGATGAAAAGGCTTTGACGCAAACGGACATTGTGAAGCTCATTGAACAAAAAAAGTACCAATTTAGAAAACTTAAAATACCTTATGATGCGTATCGTGAAGCACACATGAAATATTTCATGGATACAGATATGGATGATAAGTTTTTGTATACGGGTATTATGGGTATGTTAGATGAAACCGTTACAATGAAAGACTTTATTGGGAAGGATATGGAAGAAACCAAAGAATATTTGGAAAGCTTAGGTCTTTCATTAGAATCCTATGAAAAGGTATTAGAAGATGAAGATGACTTAATGCATCAGGTAAAAATAAGTGATGTTTATAAGGATTACAGCAAAGATGAATGGACTACCGTATTTGTTCAAAAGAAAGTTCAAAGTAAAACGCATATGGTTTATGGCACGGCCAAATATATATTTGAAAAAGTAGACGATACTTATAAAATAAAGATTCATAGTGAAACATGGAATCCAACATTCATTAAAGAGTATTTGTATGAGATACCGAAAAAGAAATACGATTCCATGATGGAAAGACGACCTTTTAACGATAAAGAATACATTGAAGTGATGGACATGAAGGAATTAGTTGGTAAGGTTAGTCAAGAAGAAAACTGGGATGCTCTTTTTGGAGAGTAAAAGCATAACTAATCATAAAAACCAATAGAAGAAAAGGAGGGCTTATATTGATTAAAGCGAAACCACTAAAGAGAGGGTCAAAAATAGCTATCATATCGCCAAGTAATGGTTTGCCAGCCATACTGCCAGATATCTATGAATTGGGACTTCAGAATTTAGAAGAATTGTTTGGTTTTCAAGTGGTAGAATATCCTACAGCAAGGATGCCATCAGAAGAACTTTATCATTCACCTAAGCAACGAGCGGAAGATATCAATAAAGCCTTTGGTGATGACACCATTGATGGCATCATCTGCTCCATAGGTGGTTACGAGTCTGTGAGAATACTTAAATACTTGGATCTGGATGTCATATTAAAACATCCCAAGATGATCATGGGATTCTCAGATGCCACGACCTTTTTAACGTACCTTAATCAAGAGGGCTTAGTCACTTTCTATGGGCCTGCAGTTATGGCTGGATTGGCTCAGTTAAAACATATTGATGATGCTTATAAACGGCATATTGAAGATATGCTTATCCATAGGCAAGTACCATATACCTATACACCTTACACAGCGTGGAGCCATGGTTATAAAGACTGGTCCGTTATGGAAACGTTGGGCCAGTGCACCACGTTCTATAAGAACGAACACCCTATGGCATTTCTTCAACAAGGTAAGCCAGGAGATGTAAAAGGGTATCTATGGGGTGGCTGCATAGAAGTATTAGAATTCTTAAAAGGTACCAGCTATTGGCCTGAGACCAGCTTTTTTCAGGATAAAATCCTCTTCTTTGAAACATCAGAAGAAAAACCATCACCTACAAATGTAGGTTATATGTTACGTAATTATGGTATTATGGGCGTGTTACATCAAATCAAGGGCATCCTATTTGGCAGGCCCAAGGATTATTCTGATGAAGAAAATAAAGCATTACATGGTATAATAAAAAATATATTGGAGATAGAATTTGGTGTAACGGATATACCTGTTATGGTAGACGTGGATATTGGGCATACAGATCCCAAATGGATTATACCCCTTGGATGCCAAATACGTATCAATGCCATAGAAAAAAGTATTACATTAGAGGAACATCCTTTTGGATGATTCTCTTTTTTTTGATAATACGCTCTATGATTTTCTGGGATACCACGGAAATAACAAGAAATTAGGATAAAGTTTGATAAATTTCGATAAACATATAATCCTATTTTTCAGTTCTGTCGATAACTATATATGGATAGTAAAAATTAAAATGGCGTTATGTTTATAAATGTCCTTTTGGTTATAAATAAACCTTTGAAAAAAGGTTAGATTATGTTATGATGAATTGAAAGAAATATGTTAAATAAACATAAATTAAAAAGCATTATATCAAAAAAGCTTATAAAACCTCAAGAAAAAGGTGTATTTAGATGAGTAATATATTTTCTGGACTTGATAAATTAGGTTTTGATGTAAAAAATATAGATATATACGAAAAAAAGAAAAAGGTAGAGAAGAAAAGAGGAAATTTTGTTATAAAAGAAACACCCAAATTAAAAGTCGCCGACATTCTGTATGACCGAAAAGTAATGTGTCCCGTATGTGGTGAGTACTTTGTCACACGGTCGGTGCGAGCCGGTAAATCCAAACTACTATCTGTGGATACTGACCTAAGACCTAAGTATGATATTATTACACCCTATGCTTATGATGTTATTCTATGCAATGGCTGCGGATATACCGCTTTAAATCGTTTTTTTAAAAAAATCACACCTAGGCAGTCAGAATGGATAAAAACACATATATCGAATCATTATCGGGGTAAGATGTATCCTGATGAATATACCTTTGAGATGGCTATAGAACGGTACAAATTAGCATTATTGAATGCTGTCATTAAAAAATCAAAAACCAGTGAAAAAGCTTATATCTGTCTAAAGATATCATGGCTCTATCGGTCGTACATAGAAGATTTAGTGAAAATGTCAAGTAGCGATAATTACAAACTTATAGAAACATGTCATAAAAATGAGTATGCGTTTATTGAGAAAGCTTATGAAGGTTTTATAGGGACTTATGAAAATGAATCCTTTCCAGCTTGTGGTATGGAAGAAATAACCATCATGTATCTCATAGGCGATTTAGCGCGAAGGCTTGGGTATCTCACAGAAGCATCCAAATGGATTTCACGGGTTATTATCACGAATGATGCCAATAATCGCCTAAAAGAAAAGGCAAGACAAGTAAAAGAACTCATTAAGAAAGCACAAAAAGAAGCCCATAACGATAAGCAGAAAGAAGCTTAAAAAGGGCGCAAAATAACGTCAATATCGTAGGCAACTATAAAAGCTTAACCTCTTATAGTTGCCAAAAACTTCTAGCCAACAAAATTGCTTTTTATAAGACAGCCCCTATTGTTAATCCTCATCCGTTATAAGACTATTCGATTTCACCATGGACCTTACAAGGGCATCTCGTGAGTTTTTCCAAGGTTCATCTGCAAAACGATAATCGGATTTTTTTATAAACCAATCAAGGTCATCTTGAACACGCTGAAGGTTGTCCAGTTGTATAGGCACTATCGTATCTAAGAAGCTTTTTAGTGCGTGATCATTCAGATGTTTTGGACCTTCTTGGTAAATATCTGCAAAATGTTCAAGGCAAAAGCCCTTACATGTTTTAACCAAATCCACAAATGTTTTATCTTTTTTCCAAAGATAGAAAAAGGTATCTACATAGCGGTTAAATGTATCTTGAACCTTATCACAAATATAACACTTAGAGGATTGTTCCTTTAGATAAGTGGTTAATTTTTGCTCAGATGCTTCTTTTTTTAGGAAGCTTTTTTTCGGTTTTTTTACGGGGTCAGTAAGAAGTTTTTCAAGTGAATGCTTGGTAACGTCCATATGGCTATGTAGCATCAAAGCTAAACCTAATCGGTTCTTTTGACTGTATAATTTGGTGAGATGTTCTTTACAGAAACCCAATTCATTGGTCTTCTCACGAACATCCGTTTCCATGTAGGAAGGTCCTAGAACAAAGTTAATTGCTTGGGTTTCTAATGTATGGTACATATAGCAGAATGGACATTCATTTGATTCTTTAAATGCATCCATAACAGGGATTGTGTAGATTGTTTCTTTCATGGTTTCACCTACCTCTATCATGTGATTAATTAAGTTGTTGGTTCATGCCTTAGTTAGTACCCTATGGAATATATTGAGTATAGCATATGCAGACATTTAGTGATAGAGTTATTTTGATGAACAAAGGCAGGAGGTCTGATTATTCATGGAATATATAGTCGATAGGGGTAATATTGTTATACATAGTGCCTCAGATTTTGATATAGAACATATTTTAGAATGCGGTCAATGTTTTCGCTTTTATAAAATAGGAGAGAAGAATTATCGTGTGATTGCTCAGAGTCGCATCTTAGAAGTAACACAGATGCATAAGAAAGTCATCCTTCACCATACAACGGAAGAAGACTTCCTTCATATATGGCGGACTTACTTTGATTTAAAGCGAGACTATAGTGCCATTAAGCAGAAGCTAGGTAAGATGAATCAGCATCTTCAATGTGCAGTAACCGAAAAATCTGGTATACGATTGTTGCAGCAAGATACGTGGGAAACATTAATTTCTTTTATTATATCTCAGAATAAACACATAACCCATATTAAGCAGTTGATTGAAGACTTATCCAAAGCATATGGCACTTACATAGCCACTGTTGATGGCGTGAACTATTATACCTTTCCAACAGCTATGCAATTATCATCTGCTAAAGAAAAAGACTTAAGAGCCCTTAAAGTAGGCTTTCGTGCACCATATATCATTGATGCTCGTGAGAAGGTCTTAAAAGGAGAAGTTGATCTGAATGCCTTGGGTGATCGGCCTATAGATGATGCCAAAAGAGATTTGATGACAATTAAAGGGGTAGGACCGAAAGTGGCTGATTGTGTGCTCTTATTTGGTGCCATGCGTTATGAAGTGTTTCCCGTTGATGTATGGGTGAAACGTGTTATGGAGCATTTCTATTTTAATGAAGAAACGAAAATAAACCTGATTCATGATTATGCGATGAAAGCGTATGGTGACTTGGCTGGATTTGCTCAGCAGTATCTTTTTTACTATGCTCGAGATTTTCAGATTGGAAAAAGAAAAAATAGTATGGAAACGTGAATAATTTAAAACATTGGTGGTGAGAATATAGAAAGGCTTGACACGAAGTGCTGCTTAAGGTTTCGCCATGTAATGGATAGAACATAAATCAAGGTAAAAAAAATGAAAAAAAGAGTAAATTGGAGAAAATGGAAGTAAAAATGAGTATTCATGAGCAAATGAAAGTTAATCCATGATAATGGTGGAAATTGACATTTGCATTTAGCGGCCTATTTTAATAAGATATACCTTGAGATTAGCACTCGATTCGAGAGAGTGCTAACAATCAAAAAATGAATGAAAAAAATAAGTTTATTATAAGGAGGTAAACACATGAAATTAGTACCTTTAGGAGACAGAGTAGTTTTAAAACAATTAGAAGCTGAGCAAGTGACAAAATCAGGTATCGTATTACCTAGCGGCGCAAAAGAGAAACCACAAGAAGCAGAAGTTATAGCAGTTGGACCAGGCGGCATAGTGGATGGTAAAGAAGTAGCCATGGAAGTAAAAGTTGGCGATAAAGTGATCTATTCAAAATATGCAGGAACAGAAGTAAAGCTTGAAAATAACGATTACATCATTGTTAAGCAAAACGACATCTTAGCAGTTGTAGAATAAATTGGAGATAAATTAAATATAAGGAGGCTACATAATGGCTAAAGAAATTAAATTCGGAGCAGAAGCAAGAGCAGCATTAGAAGCTGGTGTGAACCAGTTAGCAAATACAGTACGTGTAACACTGGGACCAAAAGGAAGAAATGTTGTTTTAGATAAAAAATTTGGTACACCACTTATTACCAATGATGGTGTAACCATTGCAAAAGAAGTTGAATTAGAAGATGCCTTTGAAAACATGGGCGCACAACTTGTAAAAGAGGTTGCTACAAAAACCAATGACGTAGCAGGTGATGGTACAACAACAGCAACGCTACTTGCACAATCCATGATTCAAGAAGGTATCAAGAACATTGCTGCTGGTGCTAACCCAATCATTCTTCGTCGAGGTATGAAAGTGGCAACAACAACTGCTGTTGAAGCCATTAAAAGTGAAAGCAGTACATTAACAGGAAAAGATCAAATTGCAAAAGTTGCAGCAATCTCTGCTGGTGATGAAGCAGTTGGTCAATTAATTGCAGACGCAATGGAAAAAGTATCGAACGACGGTGTTATTACCATTGAAGAATCCAAATCCATGGAAACAGAGCTTGATCTTGTAGAAGGTATGCAATTTGATAGAGGATATTTATCACCTTATATGGCTACTGATATGGATAAAATGGTGGCAGACCTTGATAACCCATATGTGTTAATCACAGATAAAAAAATCAGTAATATCCAAGAGATTCTACCTATTCTTGAGCAAATCATTCAATCAGGTGCTAAATTACTTATTATCGCTGAAGATGTTGAAGGTGAAGCACTTGCTACATTAGTACTCAACCGTTTAAGAGGTACATTCAATGTGGTTGCTGTAAAAGCGCCAGGATTTGGTGATAGAAGAAAAGCAATGCTTCAAGATATCGCTATTTTAACAGGTGGAACAGTGATTTCTGAAGAAGTAGGTCTTGACTTAAAAGAAGCTACAATGGATATGTTAGGTCAAGCAAAATCTGTAAAAGTTCAAAAAGAAAATACAATCATTGTTGATGGTTCCGGTTCAAAAGGCGACATTGATGCACGTGTGGCTCAAATCAGAACACAGATTGAAGAAACAACTTCTGAGTTTGATAAAGAAAAACTTCAAGAAAGATTAGCGAAGTTAGCAGGCGGTGTTGCTGTGATTAAAGTAGGTGCAGCGACAGAGACTGAAATGCAAGAGAAGAAACTTCGTATGGAAGATGCACTTGCAGCAACAAGAGCGGCAGTTGAAGAAGGTATCGTTGCAGGTGGTGGCGCATCTTACATCCACGCATCTAAGAAGGTAGCTGAATTACTTGATCAATTAGAAGGCGATGAGAAAACAGGAGTTAAGATTATCCTTAAGGCTCTTGAATCTCCACTTCGTCAAATTGTTGTTAACGCAGGACTTGAAGGTTCAGTAGTGGTTAATAAAGTAAAAGAAGCAGCAGAAAAAGTTGGTTTCGATGCCCTTACAGAAGAATATGTTGACATGGTTGCTACGGGTATTATTGACCCAACAAAAGTGACAAGAAGCGCTCTTCAAAATGCAACTTCCGTGGCTTCAACATTATTAACAACAGAGTCTGTTGTAGCAGATATAAAAGAAGACGAACCAGCTATGCCTCCAATGGGCGGAGCACCAGGAATGGGCATGATGTAATCATAAATTGATTGAAAAGAGGGTATGCAATGCCCTCTTTTTTTGAACCCATCTTTTTTATTAATAAAAGTATAAGAACTTTCACTCTAATTAACATCCGTCCATTTGGGAAAAGGGACGGAAAATCCTTTTTTGGGTTGTAATTTTCAACAAAGATTGTGATGAAAGCGAGGGGAAATTTCTATATGTCTGATAGGTTGGATTTTAGGTTTGGTGTTGTATCCTAGAGAAGGTTGTTATATAATGTATATAATTAGTGAATATGTAGGTATATTCCTATAAGGTAATGGTGACAAACGTGCTTTTACCATACAGAGAACTAGGAGGAATAATATGGGTGATATTTTTAATGAGCAGTTGGTAGAAAAAAAGAACACACTTAAAGATAATATGATAAAAGCAGGTATTATTGTTGGTGCCTTATTGGTTATTTTAGTGAGTTCCATGATTAAATTTTTAGTAGGCTTTATCATGCCAATTACACTTGTTGTCATTTTTGGAGCTGTTTTTTTAATGAGACGGTTGAATATTGAGTTTGAGTATGTTTTTACAAGTGGTGATTTAGATATTGATAAGATATTTAATAAAAATAAGCGTAAGCGTTTTATAACTGTTGATGTGAGGAAATTTGAGATCATGGCGCCAATAGACAGTAAGGAACATGCAAGAGCACTATCCAACTATCAAAAGGTTGTTGACTGTAGCAGCGGCATTAAGAAAGATAATACCTACGCAGCTATGGTTGTTAGAAATGGTAAAAGAGAAAAGCTTATATTGGAACCCAATGAAAAGATGTTAAGTGCTATTAAAAAATATATTCCGAGAAAAGTCATGGCATCTTAATCTAAGGAGAACAAGCTATATTAAAAATTCATTTTTCTGTTGACAAACAGAAGGAATTTTGTTAAACTCTCAAAATATATATACACATCATGATAGAGGTTAGGGACAGGTGTTCCTAATCTTTAATAATATGATTAAACCACAAGAAGTAGGGCTATTACTTATTGTGGTTTAACCGTAATGATATACATTTGCACATTAATCAAGAAATTAGAAAGTGAGGAAATTTACAATGCATAAGATTGTAAGTGAAGGGATAACATTTGATGACGTTTTATTAATACCAGCACATTCCAAGGTGTTACCTAATCAAGTAACCGTATCAACACGATTGACTAAAAAAATACAGTTAAGTATACCATTTATGAGTGCAGGTATGGATACCGTAACCGAATCAAGGATGGCTATAGCAATGGCTCGACAAGGTGGTATTGGTATCATTCACAAAAATATGTCAACCCTACAACAAGCAGATGAAGTTGATAAAGTAAAACGTTCAGAAAACGGTGTTATTACCGATCCTTTTTTCTTATCCCCAGAACACTATGTATATGAAGCGAATGAATTAATGGCGAAATTCAGAATCTCTGGAGTGCCCATTACAGAAGGGAAAAAATTAGTTGGTATCTTAACCAATCGTGACCTTCGATTTGAAACAGACTATAATAAGAAGATAAAAGAAGTTATGACCAGTGAGAATCTTATAACAGCCCCAGTTGGTACAACCCTTAACGAAGCAAAAGAAATCATGGGCGGGCATCGTATCGAAAAACTGCCACTTGTAGACGAAAATGGCAACCTATCCGGACTTATTACCATCAAAGACATTGAGAAAGCAATTAAATACCCCCAATCAGCAAAAGACAGTCAAGGACGTTTACTTGTTGGAGCAGCTGTTGGCGTAACAAATGATATCATGGACCGTGTTGATGCTTTAGTAGAAGCTTCTGTTGATGTGATCGTTATCGATACAGCTCATGGACATTCAGAAGGTGTACTTAATGCAGTAAAAGCTGTAAAAGAAAAGCATCCCGACCTACAAGTTATTGCTGGTAATGTTGCTACAGGGGCAGCAACGAAAGCCCTTATTGAAGCAGGAGCTGATGCAGTTAAAGTGGGTATAGGACCAGGTTCAATCTGTACAACACGTGTTGTAGCAGGTGTAGGGGTTCCCCAAATCACCGCAATCTATGATTGTTCTGAAGTTGCCAAGAAATATGATGTACCTGTCATTGCAGATGGCGGTATTAAATATTCAGGTGATGTGGTTAAAGCCATTGCAGCAGGTGGTTCTGTATGTATGATGGGAAGTCTATTTGCAGGTTGTGAAGAGAGCCCTGGCGATACAGAATTGTATCAAGGTAGAAAGTATAAAGTCTATCGGGGTATGGGATCAGTAGGTGCTATGGAAAAAGGCAGTAAAGACCGTTACTTCCAACAAGATGCTAAGAAACTGGTACCAGAAGGGGTAGAAGGTCGTGTTGCATTCAAAGGATCTGTCGAAGATACCATATTCCAAATGCTTGGTGGTCTTCGAGCAGGTATGGGTTATTGTGGAACAGACTCCATTGATGCTCTTAGAGAGAATGGCAGGTTCACGAAGATATCAAGTGCATCTCTTAAAGAAAGTCATCCACATGACATTCAAATAACAAAAGAAGCACCAAACTATAGCGTACAATAATATAATAGGAAGAAACAGGCTACCATAATGGATGAGAACACTGATGATGAATCAGTACATCCAACATGGTGGCCTTTTTTATTGTTGTATGTAAAATTAGACTTTACACAGACTTTACATTAGGCTCATATTACTTTTACAGGCTCATGTTACATTATATATGTAATCAGCAAGCGACTTCGTCATGTCTTCCCACTGGGAAGATGAATGTCAGAAGAAAAACTTATCTATAAAAAAAAAGAAGTTTCTACATTAAAACAAGAGAAAAATAATGAAAGAAGATAACGGGAGGCTATTTAGAAATGAAAACAAGTAAAAAAATAGTGGCATTAATGTTAACCATAATGATGATCTTTGCTTTTAGCGGATGTGGAAGCAATAAAGAAGAAGACACAGCAAGTAATGATCAAAATAACAATGATACAGCACAAGAGCAGACAAATGATAATAACACAGAAGCAGATAGCGGAAGTGAAACAGAAGATCAAAATAGTGGCAGCGAGGAAGAAGCAATAAGTGGTGAAGTTACTATCTCAGGATCAACATCTGTTGAAAAGATTGGTAATGCACTTGCAGAAGAGTTCATGGCACTTAATCCTGATGTGGTTGTAACATATGAATCCATTGGCTCATCAAATGGTGTTAAAAATGCAAAAGATGGTGTGACAATATTTGGTACAGCATCACGTAATTTAAAAACAAAGGAAAAAGATTGGGGACTTACAGAAGTAACACTTGCATTTGATGGTGTTGCAGTTATTACCCATCCAGATAATACCATTGAAGGTCTCACAAAGGACCAAGTGATGGCAATCTACAAAGGTGAAATTAAGAACTGGAATGAAGTAGGCGGTAAAGATGAGGAAATCGTTGTTGTGTCTAGAGAAGATGGTTCTGGTACAAGAGGTGCATTTGAAGAGATTGTTGATTTTGAAGGTGCATTAACATCAGATGCTATCATTGCTAAAGGTAATGGAAACGTTCAAACAACAGTTGCTAAAAATCCAAAATCCATCGGTTATGTATCTTTTACTTACATTAATGAAACAGTTAAGCCTATGAAGATTGATGGTGTAGAACCTTTATCAGAAAAAGTTATTGCAGGTGAATACGGTATTTCAAGACCATTCTTAATGCTTTACAAAAGTGATAATATGACAAAGGCTGGGGAAGCATTTGAAAAATTTGCACTTAGCACAGAAGGACAAAACATTGTAGAAGAAAAAGGCGGTATCCGCGTTGACTAAATAAAAATCCTTTTTGCTTAATGTTGCACTGTTATTAAACAGTGCAACATAAGTGTGTCTAAAAAAGTAAGCGTGATCTAGACAACATATAGAAGAAAATCAGAGTTTGGTGAGGAGAACTTGATATGGATATGAACGTTAACATCATACAATCGAAGAAAGAAAGTAGTCATCAAGGGATTGTGAAGGGCATGCAGGTAGATAAAAAACGTCAGGTACTGGAGTATGTGGCGAGAAAAATGTTTTTATTGAATGCTTGTATTGCCGTTATTAGTGTTGCTGCGATTACCTTCTTTGTATTTTTTAAGGGGCTACAGCCCTTTTTCTCAGGAAATGCAGAGGGTACTTACTCTCTCGTAGAGTTTTTGACTGGTATGGAGTGGCGACCTAATGATGATTTAAGCCAAGCATTATTTGGTATATTTTATATGATAGCGGGTTCTTTATTGGCTACGATTGGAGCCATTATTGTTGGGGTGCCTATTGGTATCTTGACAGCTGTTTTTATTGCTGAAATTGCTCCGAAAGGTGTTAAGAGGGTTATTCAGCCAGCTGTTGAATTATTAGCAGGTATACCATCAGTTATCTATGGTGTATTTGGATTAGGTATCATTGTACCTAAGATCATGCAAATATCCCCACGAGCTCAGGGTCAATCCTTATTGGCTGTTGTTATCGTATTAGCCATTATGATATTACCCACAGTTATTACCATATCAGAAAGTGCCATTAATGCTGTGCCAAGGTCTTATATAGAAGGGTCTTACGGTCTGGGGGCGTCTAAAATACAGACCATATTTAAAGTTGTCATACCAGCAGCCAAGTCAGGTATCCTGGCTGGTGTTGTATTGGGGATTGGCAGGGCTATCGGTGAGACCATGGCCGTTATGCTGGTAGCAGGTAACCCTATTGCAGGTATACCAACAAGTTTATGGGATCCTATACGACCATTAACCACGAATATTGCTATGGAAATGGGTTATGCCTTTGGTATCCATCAAGAATTGCTTTTTTCTACTGGCGTGGTTTTATTTATCTTTATTATTATATTGAACCTTATACTTAATCGAATAACAGCAAAGGCAGGTGAGCATTAATGCATAGACGTGTAAAAGATAAAATAATGTATGGCATGATTGGTTTAGCTACAGCTTTTACAGTTGGTGTTTTATTATGGATTATTGGTTTTGTTGTTATGAACGGTATTGGACACATTAACTGGGATTTTATTACCTCCAATTATGATTCTCAGACATCCTATGTGACCATGCCCCTTCTAGAGAATAATACAAATAAATTAGGTCTTGAGCTAGATGTTGTGGATTATGAAGATAGTACTTATCCAGTAATCGTTAGCAAGGAATCAGGGTTTCCTTCCGGAGAAATCAGAGATAAAGGCGGTCGTGTTTACAAAATCCAAAAAGGTAATTTGATTAAAAGGATTGGCAAAAAATCCACAGAAAATCAAAGCTTAGAGAGTATATTAGCCAGCATAGATGAACTTGAGGGTCAAGAGGTCCAAGTGAAAATTACAAAAAAAGGCAGGGGTATATACCCTATGCTTATGACCACAATATTAGTTATTTTAGTTGCCTTAGCAGTGGCATGTCCTATTGGTATCTTTGCTGCTATTTACTTAACAGAGTATGCTAAACCTGGAAAGCTTGTACGTATAATACGGTTTGCTACAGAAAGCTTGGCGGGTATACCATCAATTATATACGGTTTATTTGGTATGATTTTTTTTGTGCTCTACTTAAAAATGGATTACTCTTTGTTAGCAGGAGCTTTAACATTAAGTATTATATTACTTCCGGTTATTGTAAGACAGACAGAGGAATCACTAAAAGCCATACCACAGTCCTACCGTGAAGGTTCGTTAGGTCTTGGTGCTAGTAAGTTACAAACCATACGAAAAGTGGTACTGCCTAATGCTTTGTCAGGCATTGTCGTAGCCATTATCCTTAGTATAGGTAGAATTGTGGGTGAATCGGCAGCTCTTCTATTAACGGCAGGTACCATAGCAAAAATACCCAACGGTCTATTATCATCAGGGGCAACCTTAACCGTAAAGGCTTATGCTGTTGCTGAAGAAGAAGGGGATATAGGCATGGCTTGTGCTATCGGTACGATTATTATTGTATTAATCCTTGTACTGAACACATTATCAAAACTTGTATCTAAGAAACTAAAAAAAGCAAATGCTTAATAGAGGTGGAAGAATGAAAAATAATACAAAATTTGATGTAAAGGATTTGGATCTCTATTATGGTGACTTCAAAGCCCTTAAAGCCGTTAATATGGCGATTAATGAAAAGGAAATTACAGCTCTAATCGGTCCATCTGGATGTGGTAAATCAACATTCTTACGTACATTAAACCGCATGAATGACTTAATTGAAGGTGTGCGTGTAGAAGGTTCTATCCGATTAGATGATGAAGATATATATGGTGATATCGATGTGATTAAATTACGCTCAAGAGTAGGCATGGTTTTTCAAAAACCTAATCCTTTTCCTATGAGTATCTTTGATAATATTGCTTATGGACCACGGGCTCATGGGATTAAGAAAAAAAGTCAATTAAATGAAATCGTTGAAAAAAGTTTACGCAGAGCGGCTATATGGGATGAAGTAAAGGACCGGCTTAAAAGAAATGCTCTTGGATTATCTGGTGGTCAACAACAGAGAATCTGTATAGCTAGAGCATTAGCTGTGGAACCAGAAGTATTACTTATGGATGAACCTACCTCAGCTCTTGATCCCATATCCACATTAAAGATAGAAGACTTGGCTACTGAATTGAAGAAGGATTATTCCATTATTATCGTAACACACAATATGCAGCAAGCTGCACGTATATCCGATAAGACAGCTTTCTTCTTGTTAGGCGAGTTACTTGAATATGGTGAAACGGATAAATTGTTTAGTAATCCGGTGAATGAGAAGACAGAAGCGTACATCACAGGGCGTTTTGGTTGATAGACGTACATTTTTAAGAATAGTGAAAGGGTGAAGTGTTAGATGCCAGCGAGATTTGTTTTTGAGCAGAAATTACAACAGTTACATCAAGATTTAATCAAGATGGAGGCAGTTGTTGAAAGATCCTTAGATGATGCTATTAAAGCATTGAAAAAACAGGATGTTGAGCTTGCTAAAGAAGTTATTAAGCGAGATGATGAGATTGACCGGATGGAGTTAGTCTTGGAGAAGGAATGTCTATTACTTATTGTTAGACAGCAGCCCATGGCGGCAGACCTTAGAGATATTGCAGCGGTACTTAAGATTATTACAGATCTTGAGCGAATAGGTGATCACTGTACAGATATTTCAGAGTATACCATTAGATTAGCCAATGAAAAGTATGTTAAACCATTAGTGCACATACCTGAGATGGCTGAAGAAGTGAAGAAGATGATTAAAGATACCATTGATAGTTGTGTTAATAAAGACATTGAACTTGCAAAAGATGTATGTGCTAGAGATGACCGTATTGATAATTATTTTGATACCATAGTTGAGGAGCTTACAACCATTATGGCATCTAATCCAGATGTGGTTAAGCAATGTACGGATTTCTTGTTCATTGTCAAGTACCTTGAACGTATGGGAGACCATGCCACCAACATCGCAGAATGGATAATTTTCACAGTTACTGGAGAACATATATAGAAACATTGGATTTTCCCCCCTCATAAATAATTGCTAAATTTTTAGCAATTATTTATGCTATAAAGAGATGTTCGATAGATTGCATAATGATGATTTTGGAAAATTATGTTATACTATCAATAATCACATGACCAGATAGGGAATGAACAAAGGAGGTGTATTCTATGGGCAAAGGAAGAATACTTATTGTTGATGACGAAGTCCATATTTTAGAGTTATTACGCTACAATCTAGAAAGTAATGGTTATCAGGTGGTAGAAGCGGATACAGGCGAAAGCGCTCTAGCCATATTAGAGCATACACATGTGGAACTTGTGCTTTTGGACTTAATGCTTCCAGGTATAGATGGTTTGGAAGTCCTTAGGAAAATTAGGCAATCTGAAGAATTAACCCATTTACCTGTGATCATGCTTACAGCTAAAAATAAAGAGTTTGATACAGTGATTGGCCTTGAATTAGGTGCTGATGATTATATAGGGAAACCTTTTGGTGTGCATGAATTATTAGCTAGAATAAAAGCTGTTAGGCGTAGGGCAAAAGAAGTAGCTGCGCCAAAAGAATCAGGGCAAGATGATACCTTAGAAATAGATGATCTAACCATTAATAAATCCACTCATGAAGTCATCATTAGAGGTGAACATCTAGAGTTACCCCTTAAAGAATTTGAGCTATTAACTTTATTAGCCAGTAATCGAGGTCGGGTATTTGACCGAGAGTATCTGCTGGAAAAAATATGGGGTTATGATTATTATGGTGAAACACGTACAGTGGATGTTCATATTCGAAGTCTTAGAAAGAAATTAGAGTTAGATGATAAGAATCCAAAGCATATAAAAACCGTCAGAGGTGTAGGTTATAAATATAAGTAGATTGGTATGATTTTACCAAGTGATGATGTATCTGTCATAGCTTGGTAACGGGTATACCCTTAATGCTAAGCAAAGGATGTGAATGCATGCAAAAAAAACTCATGACCACCTATTTATTCATTATATCTGTTACCATGGTTGTTGCAATCATTATATCATGGCACAAAGGTAATGAACATATACAAGAAACCATACAAAAGGATACGCAGGTACAGGGTATCCTTCTATTAGAATTGCTAAAGAAAGAGCCAGAAGGTGAAGCCATTGATTTTCAAGCTTATGCAAACTGGTATGCAGAACAAGCAAATGTACGGCTCACGATTATAGATAAGGAGGGAACCGTGGTTGCTGATTCCGATGAAGATTATCAAGTAATGGATAACCATGCATATCGAGATGAAGTAGCTGAGGCTCTAAAGGGAAGAACAGTCTCACGGATTCGCTATAGCAAAACCATTGGAATCCCTTATCTCTATACAGCCATGCCCATGGATTTAGCAAATTTTGATGGTGTTTTACGTATATCTGTTCCCTTAACAACCGTTAAAAATAGTGCGATGGAAATGGTACGTTATGTATTATATGGTATTTTGATTGGAGCAATTATTGCTATTGTCGTTGCTTTTCTTGTAACAAGGCGATTTATGGAACCTCTAAAAGAGTTAACAGATGCTGCAACACGTATATCTGAAGGTGATTATGATAATAAAATTTACATGCGTCATAACGATGAGCGAGGAAAACTGGCTCATGCTTTCAATGAAATGACCATTAAGTTAAAGTTAAATATGTGGAATCTAAGAAAAAGAAATGAGGAGTTTGAAGCGGTTTTAAGCAGTATGATTAACGGTCTAATTGCTGTCGATGAGCAATATCATGTTTTTCTTGCCAACGAACAGGCTAAAGCCATATTAGGTGTTGAGGGTTCGTTACTTGATAAATCCATATATGAAGTCATCCGTAATACAACCATCTACCATGTACTAGAAAAATCCATAGAACAACAAGAATACATTGTTGATGATACCATTATTGCAGATGAAAAAGAGAGGGTTATTCGGGTCTATGCTAACCCCATCTATAAACACAAAAGTGCCAGCAGAACTTTAGGAACCTTATTAGTCATCCAAGATGTTACCGATATACGCAAGCTTGAGACCATGCGAAAGGATTTTGTGTCCAATGTTACCCATGAACTGAATACACCTTTAACATCCATTAGAGGCTTTGTGGATACCTTAAAGCATGGTGCAATCAGTGATGAAAAGATTGCAAATCGATTCCTAGATATTATTGATATTGAAACGGAACGTTTATCGTTATTAATTCAAGATATATTATCCCTATCTGCTATCGAAAGCACGGATCAGGATAAGCGGGTTGATGAATATGATATTAAAGAGATTATTGATGAAGTCCTTGATATTTTAGAGCCCAAAATAAAAAAGAAGAATATTGAGATCATTAATGATATTAATCAAGGGTTGACCTACAGGTGTAATCGTGATCGTATTAAGCAATTGTTTATTAATTTATTAGATAATGCCATTAAATATACGGAAAAAGGGCAAGTCGGCATAACGTGTTCTCGTGATGAACAAGGGTTGAAGATTGATATATGGGACACAGGTATAGGCATTGAAGAAGAACATATTCCTCGTCTTTTTGAGCGGTTTTATCGTGTGGATAAGGGACGTTCAAGGAACATGGGTGGAACAGGATTAGGTTTATCCATTGTGAAGCATATTGTGGAGTTGTATAAGGGGCGTATAGATGTGGTTAGTCGTGTGGGGGAAGGTAGTCGGTTTGTTATTTTTTTGCCGTATGGTGAGGTGAATGAATAAAAGATTTATGTTAGATTGTGATAAGTGATAGGTTATGTGCAAGACGTTCGTAGATGGATAGGTATTAATTAATAGACTTCCGTTAAATAATGTAAGACATACTAAGCCCATAGCTAGGTCCATAGCTAAAACTTAAGAACTCCCTACGGTCAGACACTTAAGTTTCTTAACGCAATGGACCTAGCTATGGGCTAAGAATGTCTAGTCATTATTTAAAAGTCGCTATTAATTAATACCTATCCATCTACTAGTGTGGTGCCAATAGTTTCTTTGGGATATATAGATGATAAGTACTCACTATAGGTTTATAGGTACGCTCTTAAAGAAAAAATATAGCTTATCTTATGTACTAGCCTAGTAGATGTATGACATACTGGAAATACGTGATTTTTAAAGCATTAAATAGAAACACTTAATGAATGCTAAGTGAATTACCGTTAAGAAACTTAAGTGTCTGACCGTAGGGAGTTCTTAAGTTTTAGGTAATTAACTTAGTATGAATTTAGTGTTTCTTTAATGCTTTAATATGAACGTGTTTCCAGTATGTCATACACCTACGGCAATATGACAAGAAAAAAACTAATACATCCAAACATCAAACTATATCCATGTAAGTAAAATCAATTTTAAATCTTAGTAAATTAATTCTTGAAAATAAAATAATACTTGATTTTATATCAAAAGTATACTATAATTTTAGACATTGACGCAACCGTTTGCACAACAAGTAATAATTAGGTGGGTGAAAGACGTGAAAGAGTATTTTAAAATTGATGAATGGCTTATTATAGAAGATGGATTTGACCCTGACTATAACCGCGTTGCAGAGAGCGCAATGAGCCTTGGTAATGGACACATGGGTATGCGTGGTAACTTTGAAGAAACATACTCCGGTGATAGCCTTAGAGGAACTTATTATGCTGGTATCTATTATCCAGATAAAACCAAAGTGGGATGGTGGAAAAATGGCTATCCAGAATGGTTTGCAAAGGTACTTAATGGTACCAATGTTCTGGGAATTGGTGTGCACATTAATGGATTAGAACTGGATTTGGCAACATGCGAAGTCTATGATTTTAAACGTGTGCTTAACATGCAGCATGGCTATTTAGAAAGAAGTTTTATTGCAGTTGATAAGAATAATCATAAAACACAGGTAAGTAGCAAAAGGTTTTTGAGTATGGCGGATTCAGAGATAGGTGCTATTGCTTATTCAGTTAAACCTTTAAACTACACAGGAACCATTAAGCTAACACCTTATTTAGATGGTAAAGTTGTCAATGAGGATTCCAATTATGATGAGTTTTTCTGGGAAGAAGTAGAGAAAAAAGTTGACGATAACAGCTGTTATTTAACCATGGGAACCAAAAAGCTAGGGTTTCAGTTATCATGTGCAATGACCTATGATATCTTAATTAATGGACAAAGGTCTGCATGCCAATATGGGACCCAATCCAAAGATAATTATGTAGGCTATGTCATTGAAAAAGTGGTAGGAAAAGATGAGACATTAACCCTTCTAAAATATTTTTCAGCTGTTTCTAATAGAGATTATGACAATGAAAAGCTTGCTATGAAAGCCGTAGAAGCAGTGAATAGAGCCCATACATCTGGCTATGAAAAGCTATTTGATGCGCATGTAGCCACATGGGAGGAGAAATGGCATAAGAATGATATTACCATCACAGGTGATGCCGAAGCCCAGCAAGGGATTCGATTTAATATTTTCCATTTGAATCAAACCTATACAGGTGAGGATCAGCGGTTGAATATTGGACCTAAAGGTTTTACAGGTGAAAAGTATGGCGGCAGTACATACTGGGATACAGAAGCTTATTGCTTGCCATTCTACTTAAGTACAGCGCCTAGTCACATTGCTAGGAATTTACTTATATACCGTTACAATCACTTAGAAAAAGCAAAAGAAAATGCTGCTCGTTTAGGCTTGAAAGGGGCACTTTATCCCATGGTGACCATGAATGGAGAAGAGTGTCATAATGAATGGGAGATTACCTTTGAAGAAATTCATAGAAACGGCGCCATTGCTTACGCCATCTATAACTATATTAACTATACAGGTGATAAAGGTTATTTAGCAGAGTATGGCATCGATGTCTTAGTGGAAATAAGCAGGTTTTGGGCAGATCGTGTGACGTATAACCCTCGAAAAGAGCAATACATGATTCTAGGGGTAACGGGTCCTAATGAATATGAAAACAACGTTAACAATAACTGGTACACCAATACCATTGCCTCTTGGACAATGGAATATACGCAAGAAGCTCTTGCTTATCTGAAAGAAGAACATCCTGAGACCTGTGAGGATGCCATAAAACGCCTTGCACTGAAGGATGAAGAGATAAAAAAATGGCAAGATATTATCCAGAAGATGTATTATCCTATTATTGAAGATGAAGGTGTTTTTGCTCAACAAGATGGTTATATGGATAAAGAACAGATACTTGTTGAAGAGTTAGACAAAAGGCATTTACCTCTTAATCAAAAATGGTCATGGGATCGTATTTTGAGGTCTTGCTTTATTAAGCAAGCAGATGTATTACAAGGGATCTATTTCTTCAATGAGCGTTATGATTTAGAGACCATCAAACGTAATTTTGATTTTTATGAGCCAAGAACAGTACATGAATCATCCCTATCACCTTGTATCTATGGCATTATCGCAAGTCAATTAGGCTATGAGGAAAAAGCTTATGGGTTATACTTAAGAACAGCAAGACTTGATTTGGATAATTATAATCATGACACGGAAGACGGCCTTCATATTACAAGTATGGCAGGAACATGGATGTCTGTTGTCCATGGTTTTGGCGGGCTTAAAGTGGTGAATAACACCTTGCATCTAGCACCATTTCTACCTCAATTATGGAAGAAATACTCTTTTAGAGTTGTCTTTAGAGATTGTTTGATAAAAGTAACGGTAGATGACCGTGTAACCATCTGCTTAGAGGATGGAGAAGCACTCTCCATTATGGTATATGACCAACATATTGAGGTGACAAGGGACCAAGCCATCACATTATAAAATAACGCGTATCAAAACTTTAGCCAATTCCTCTTAGGTAGCGAGGGTAGCGTTTTGATACGCGCTTTTTATTTAGTGGAATCCCGTTCAACTAATTTCGTATTAATGATATAGTTATTTGTTTCAATGGCTTCTTTTTCAATCTGTGATATAAGGAGCTTAGAGGCAAACATACCCAACTTTTCAGCATTAATATCAACAGAAGTTATACTAGGGGTTTTATATTGAGATAACAACGTATTGTTAAATCCAACTAAAGAAACTTGGTCAAGATTTTTTTCATGAAGAGCACGCTGGACACCAAATGCAATTAAATCATCGGTTGTTACAATGGCATCTGGTTGTTTATAACCCAGTATATCCATTGTGGCTTCGTAAGCTGCTTCTTCTGTATAATCTTTCTCATATATGAGGTTAAGGTCCATGTCTATACCATTGGATTTTAAAGCTTTGAGATAGCCTAGCAAGCGGTATTTGGTTACTTTAAACTCATGAGAACCGCCAATAAAACCAATGGTTTTCTTCCCTTTTTTAATCAGCATATCCACAACATCAAACATGGCATTCACATTATCATTATCTACCCAATAGGTAAGTTTTTCGTCATCTGGTCGACCTATCACAACAAAGGGATGCTTTTTTTCTTGTAAAAAAGCAATACGCTTATCATTATCTTTTACCGTAGTCAGTATAATACCGTCTACCCATTTACTCCCTACAAGGTCCGTTAATACATCCACCTCATCTTCCTCTATTTCAGCGTGCGTAAAGAGAATGTAATAGCCTTTTTTCTTAGCGTATGCGCTAATGCCACGCATGGCTTGAACAAAAAATGGGTTAAGTAAGAGATCTGAATCTGAACCAGGTAATAAAAGCCCGATCGTATGTGTTGTTTGGTTTGTTAGACTACGTGCAATAAGATTTGGTTGGTAATTGAGTTCTGCCATTGCTGCACGAACACGTTCCTTGGTAGCATCGCTGATGCGAGAGTTATCTGAGATAACACGTGATACAGTCGAGGGGGAAACGTTTGCACGGTTGGCAACATCTTTGATTGTCACAGGCATGAGTACACATCCTTTTTATTTCATTTTGTACAAACATTATAGCGTACTAAAGAAACAAAAGCAAGGAAAATGCTTGCCAAGCTTCCATTATAACAACATTTGTGGACAGTTAATAAATTAAAGCTTGGTTTAACATGATTTTTTTGTTGACAATTTATAATGAACGTGATATACTGCAATTGTGACGCAAACGGTTGCATAAAATTTATCAATGAGTGATTTATCATACAGAATCACGATGGCATATGTCATCCTTACATCGGCAAATGATAAATTATTTATTTGATAATCATGACTAAATAAGGATTCCATCCGATAAAGAACTCAGAGAAAAAAGTATAGTTTTATAATTATAGGTAAGCCTATAATTAACTTTTATATCAAACGCGCAAGCGATTGCGCTAATAAGAAAAGGGGTAGATAACATGAAAAACAAAATCTTTAAATCCTTAGCTTTATTATTAACAGCCGTATTCTTATTGACAGCATGTGGCGCAGAGAAAAATGAAGATACAGACAAACCAGCAACCAATGCAGATTCTAGTCAAGCAGATAAAGAAGATAATAACGATAAAGATGACAAACCAGCATCCGAGCCTGAAGAAAAACCAGAAGTAACCGTTGATATATTCCAATACAAAGTAGAATCTAAAGATGCTATTGAAGCAGCGGCAGAAGCTTACGAAGAAGCAAATCCTCATGTAACCGTTAATGTTCAAACGGTTGGAGGCGGAGATGATTATGGTGCAGCTTTAAAATCTAGATTTGCTTCAGGAAAAGAACCAGCAATCTATTGTATCGGTGGTTTACAAGATGCCTTTGATTGGGAAGAGAAATTAGAAGACCTATCTAACGAACCATGGGTGGATATGGCATATGAAGGTGTTTTGGATTCTGTTACTTTAGATGGAAGAATTCTAGGTATGCCATTTAACCAAGAAGGTTATGGTCTTATCTATAACAAAGCGATTCTTGATCAAGCAGGTATTGACCCCATGTCTATTACGACTTTTGCAGCACTTGAAGAAGCCGTTAAGAAGATGGATGGTATGAAGGATGAGTTAGGATTAAAAGCAGTCTTTGCTTTTCCGGCAAAAGAAACTTGGGTTACTGGCTTACATCTTTCCAATATTCAATTTTCAAATGAGTTTGCTAATGTAAAAGAAGCTTATGATGCAAAAGAAATTACAATGCCTCATGCTGATGCATGGAAGAAACTTGTTGATTTACAAGCAGATTATGCGTATACACCAGATGGTAAGAAGAGTTCACTGAATGCAGTGGATTATTCAACTCAAGTAGAAGAAATGTTCTCACTTGGTAGAGTTGCCTTTATTCAACAAGGTAACTGGGCATATGGAAGTATTGCTGGTATTGATGAAGAATTAGCTGCAAATACTGGTTTATTGCCATTACCACTAGAAGGTGTGGTTGAAGACTCCATTCCAGTTGGTATTCCATTCTATTGGTCCATTAACAGTAACATAGGTGATAATGAGAAAGCAGCAGCAAAAGATTTCTTGAACTGGTTATACACGTCAGATGAAGGTAAGAAACGTATCATTCATGATTTTAAATTTATTCCAGCTTTAAGAGGATACGAAGGTGATGATTTAAAACTTGAAGATCCTTTAGCTAATGATATCTTAAGATTCTCTAATGAAGGAAAAACAATGCCATGGGTATTCATGGGTTATCCTTCTGGATGGGGAATGGATCGATTAGGAGCTGACATCCAAGGATACTTAGCAGATGATTTAACTTGGGAACAAGTGATAGAGAATGCTAAAAAGACTTGGGCTGACGATCGAAAATAGTAAAATGTACTGGGATGAATAAATGAGAGTTATGTCATATAAGTAATGAAGAAGGGCTGTTCATAAAAGCAAAATAGTAGGACGGTATTAACGTTTATTTGCTTTTGTGAGACAGTCCCTTCTATAGCTATAAAGCTGAGGTTATCTTGAGAAGTAATGTAATAATAATGATTTAAGAAGGCGTATCCATTTTTTAAATGATTATTATTACATATAAATCTATTATTTTATACGGCACATGTTAAATTTTTATAATATGAAGCTTTTATATTGATTTTGCAATACAGAATGGATATAGTAAGAGTATAACTTTATTGTAAATCATATAAATGTCTAACATATTACAAGATGCGGTCATACAACAGGGAAACATATTGGTTATAGGAGGTAATCAAGTGAAACGTAGTAAATTAGCATTTTATGGATTCATAGCACCATGTTTTATAGCATTCACATTTACAGTCATCATACCATTTATTATGGGTATTTATTATTCATTTACAGATTGGAATGGTATTAAATCCAATATATCCTTTATTGGATTAGAGAATTATAAAGCCATATTTACAGATGCTTTATTCAAAGATTCTTTCTTATTTACAGCTGTCTTTACAATCGCTTCTGTTATCATCATCAATTTAGTGGGTTTTGGCCTTGCTATTTTAGTCACGCGTAAGTTTAGATTGCAGAATGTCTTGAGAACGGTCTTTTTTATGCCGAATCTCATTGGTGGACTTATTCTTGGTTTTATCTGGCAATTTATTTTTGTAAAAGCTTTTGCATCCATTGGTGAAGCCACAGGGGCTACATGGCTATATGGCTGGTTAACTAATCGGGAGACAGGATTCTGGGGATTGGTTATTCTCATGACTTGGCAAATGGCAGGTTATCTGATGATTATTTACATAGCTGCCCTTCAAAATATACCAAAGTCGTTAATTGAAGCTTCACAGATTGATGGAGCCAGTGGATTAGCCAGGTTGCGTCACATTATCTTACCACTTATTCGTCCTGGATTTACGGTATGTTTGTTTTTGACACTGTCCAATTCATTCAAACTATATGACCAGAACCTTTCCTTAACAGCTGGTGGTCCTCAGAATAAAACCCAAATGCTTGCACTCAATATCTATAACACGGCTTTTAAGTTTAATAACATGGGTGAGGCACAAGCCAAAGCCATTATACTCTTTGTGGTTGTTGCTTGTTTTTCGTTGATTCAAGTGTATCTATCTAAGAAAGGGGAGGTGGAGATGTAATGCGACTCAAAAAAGTGATCATAACCTTTATAGGCATTATAATAGGCTTACTCTTTTTATCTCCGTTTTATATTATTTTAACCAATAGCTTTAAAACCAAGAAACAGCTCTTTATGAGTACCTTAAGCCTTCCAAAAGAATTTAACTTTGACAATTACATTCAAGCTTGGGAAGACCTTGAATTCTTACATGTTTTTAGAAATTCACTTACCATTACCGTCATCGGTATTGTGGTGATTGTTGTATTTGCTTCCATGGCAGCATGGATGATTCAAAGAACCAATAATAAGATGGCAAACATTATTTTATACGCATTCATAGCAGCCATGTTGATTCCATTCCAAGCCGTTATGTTACCCCTTGTTCGCTTTATGGGCAATCTTAATCTACTGAATATACCGGGTATTATTTTTATGTATCTTGGATTTGGGTCCAGTTTATCCATATTCTTATACCATGGTTTTATTAAGAGTATTCCTCGAAGTCTTGATGAAGCAGCGACCATTGATGGGTGTAATAGTATACAAACCTATATACACGTTATCTTTCCAATACTAAAACCCATATCCATTACAGTTGCCATGTTGAACATGGTATGGATATGGAACGATTATTTGTTACCATCCTTAACCATCAATACAGAAAAGACCCATACCATACCACTAAGAATCTTCTATTTCTTTGGTGAGTACACGAAGCAGTGGCATTTAGCCTTAGCAGGATTAACCTTGGGTATTATACCCGTTATAATCTTATATTTCTTTGCACAGAAACATATTGTTGAGAGTGTAACAGCAGGCAGCATTAAAAGTTAATAGCATGGATAAAAGACTGTTTCTAGGTACTTCCTACAATCGTTGTAGGGTCAATTAACATATGACGATGGTATAGAAACAGTCCTTTCTATTTTAGTCGATGCTAAACGCAGCATTTTCTGGATATTACTATTTGCCTAGTAAGCAACCTATACTAGAAGAAACAAAAAAATGCACAAATAACGTTATAAATATTTCTTATTATAGAAGCTTTTAGAGAAAAACTAAAAAAGATTTGACAGTGGCAAGTAATCTAATGTATTATTTTTAAATAATGATAACCTATAAAAACGATATATGAATGATTTTTAGGAGGAAAACATCTATGAAGCATGAATTAGTCATTGTGTTGGATTTTGGTGGTCAGTATAACCAATTGATAGCCAGACGTGTTCGAGAAGCCAACGTGTATTGTGAAGTTATGCCTTATGACACACCCATTGAGACATTAAAAGAAAAGAATCCAAAAGGCATCATCTTTACAGGTGGTCCCAGTGTTGTTTATGAAGACGATGCACCTATGGTTGAAAAAGCGTTATTTGAAAGTGGTATTCCAATCTTAGGTATCTGTTACGGGTCTCAATTAATGGGTTATGTTCTTGGGGGACAAGTTGAAAAAGCGGAACACAGAGAATATGGTAAAACAGATTTAACAGTAGATGATACCAACCTCTTATTTGAAAATGTAGAAAAAGAAACGATCTGTTGGATGAGCCATACCTATTATATCAGTGAACCACCAGTAGGTTTTGATATCATAGCAACCACCAAAACATGTCCAGTAGCTGCCATGGTTCAACCTGAACAAAAATTATATGCTGTTCAATTCCATCCAGAAGTTGTTCATACACCAGAAGGAACCAAGATTATTCAAAACTTTTTATACAAAGTATGTGCTTGCTCAGGGGACTGGGTTATGGATGATTTTGCACAGGAGCAAATCAAAGCATTACGAGAAAAAATTGGTGATAAAAAAGTATTATGTGCTCTATCAGGTGGCGTAGATTCATCTGTAGCAGCGGTACTTATTCATAAAGCAGTTGGTAAGCAGTTAACGTGTATTTTTGTGGATCATGGTTTACTGCGTAAAAACGAAGGTGATGATGTAGAACGTATTTTCAAGAAAGAATTCGACATGAATCTCATTCGTGTAAATGCTCAGGACCAATTCATCAACGCACTTGAAGGTGTGAGCGACCCAGAAACAAAGCGTAAGATTATTGGTGAAGAGTTCATTCGTGTGTTTGAAGCAGAAGCGAAGAAAATTGGAACCGTTGATTTCTTAGTTCAAGGCACCATTTACCCTGATGTCATCGAGAGTGGTACGAAAAATGCGGCCGTTATTAAAAGTCATCACAATGTTGGTGGACTTCCTGAACACGTTGATTTTAAAGAAATTATTGAGCCTCTTAGAGATCTCTTTAAAGATGAGGTTAGAAATGTGGGCCGTGCCATTGATATTCCTGAATTCTTAGTAAGTCGCCAGCCTTTCCCAGGTCCAGGACTAGCTATACGTATTATCGGTGATATTACCAGAGAGAAAATAGCGATTTTACAAGACGCAGATTATATTTTCCGTGAGGAAGTAAAAAATGCAGGTCTTGACCAAGAGATTTGGCAATACTTCGCGGTATTAACCAATTCCAAATCCGTAGGTGTGATGGGAGACGAACGTACGTATCATTACACCATTGCGCTTAGAGGAGTAACCAGTATTGACGGTATGACAGCTGATTGGGCGCGTATTCCATATGATGTACTTGAGAAGATGTCCACTAGAATTGTGAATGAGGTGGGTCATGTGAATCGCATTGTGTATGATATTACGAGTAAGCCGCCGGCAACTATTGAGTGGGAATAATAAAGAAAAGCCTGTAACCTTTATAAAATGGGGGTTATGGGCTTTATTATTTTGCTTGTGGTTCTAGTTTGGCTCTGTTTGTAATTGTTGAAGTCTTTCAGCTACTTGATTTTACTTGTTTGGGTACAAGTGGGAATAAGTATTAAGAGTAGTTTCAACTTTTTCATGACCTAGCCTTTCAGCTATGAGTATTGGAGAGAATCCAAGTTCAATGAGAAGTGATGCATGGGAGTGTCTTAGATCATGTAGACGTATTCTTTTGACTCCAGACTTTTTACAACCTCTGTTCATTTCATGGTGTAAGAAGTGTTTGGTAAAATGGAATATACGGTCAGGAGGTTCTAACCCATACAGTTTATTGATGTAGTCCTGCAGGTCATTGCATAAGAAGTCAGGTAAGGCGATTATTCTATTAGTCTTGGGTGTTTTAGGCTCTGTGATAACATCTGTTTTATTAATTCGTTGATATGAGCTTATTGATTGATAGCTGCTTATTATCAAAATCTATGTCCTGGGGCATTAGTGCCATTAATTCACCTATCCTAATACCTGTCCAATATAAAACCTTAAAAGCTATGCATGAAAGTGACTTATCTTGCACGGACGGTATAAACAGGTTATATTCTTCACGGGTCCAGAACTGCATTTCAGAAGCATTCTTCTTGCCTATAGTTCCTGCTTTGTGACAAGGGTTTTCAGCTAGATTGTAATACCTTACTGCAAAATTAAAGATGGCTACAAGTTGATTATTGATACTTCTCAAATAAGTATCTGCATAATCCTCTTTAAGTAACTTATTTTGCCATTTTCTAATGTGAGCAGGAGTTATGCTACTAAGTGGCAGCTCTTTGAAATATGGAAGTATTTTAAGGTTAATCATGACCTTCTTATTCTCAATAGTTGATTGTCTTAATCGACTTTGTATATCTTCGTAATATAACTCAATAAGACTACTAAATGTCATATCAAGGCTTTGAGTCTGCTTGCTCATGAACTCTCGTTGAAACTCCAATGCCTCACGTTTAGTCTTGAAACCTCTTTTTTTCTTTTTCTTCTTTTCACCTGTCCAATTAGTATAATAGAATTGAACATATCATGAATTACGTTCTTTATCTTTGTATGCTGGTATATTAATGACCTCCTTGTTATTCAAGGGGTTAAATGCTATAATAGTCATGTGTTGGACTAGCATTGTCCCTTGGATGATGTTGTTCTATGAAAATCGTTCCTGCTCCAACAGGGGCGATTTTTGTTATCTTATTTTCGTTTTTTAAAGTTTTTTATATTTTGTTCCTTCAATTCAGCTAATTTAAATTTCAAAAAGGAAGTAGTTGCTTTATCGAGTTCAGCTAAATCCTTTTCACTTATTTCTAACACACCATCGGGGTATTCTAGCCATAAGTAACCTTCCGATTCAATTCCTTGTATAGTATGTCCTATTTGAGCAAGCTTTTGTTCTAAGTAGTACCAATCACGCATAGAGATTTGATCCCAACCCATAAGAGCAGTGGGTGTAGTTTTTAATGCAATAGCCAATTTCTCAATTTTTTCTTGGGGGATATTGCTGATAACTCCACTTTCATATCTTTGAATAGTTTGACGAGTTGTATCCACCATATTGGCAAGGGTTTCTAAAGTCATGCCTAATTCTAATCTTCTCTTTTTAATGTTATCATTAAGAGCCATCCTATCACCTCCATACGAATTAGTATACCATAAATCACCTAATATGCAACATAAAAATTAAAAAACACGCAAAAAATCTCTTGACAAGTGACAAAAAGTAATGATACTATTGTAACATATTAAGTGACGAATCGAGGTGATAAGGTGGTATTAGTAAATGAGCTTAAAGGAAGAATTGTAGCGAAGGGATTAACTCAGGAAAAGGTAGCAGATATCTTAGGAATTACTGTAAAAACGATTAATTCAAAGTTGAATAATAAAGGTGATTTTAGGATAAGTGAAATTGAACAGTTAATAGAAGTTTTAGAGATTGATAATCCAATGGGTATTTTTTTTGTTAGCTAGTAACCTAATGGGTTACAAAAGTTATTGAGGAGAAGGAGTTGATTATATGAGTTATCTAACAGTAAATGACGTTATGGAGATATTAGGTGTAGGTCAATCAAAGGCTTATCAAGTTATTAGATATCTTAATAAAGAGTTGAAGTCGAAAGGCTATATAACGGTAGCAGGAAAGATTTCACGTAAATTCTTCTACGAAAAGTACTATTGTGAAGCTAGTTAATAAAAGTAGGTGATTAACTTTGAAACATGACGGAAACATATCAAAAGCGGTTGGACGAAGCCGTAAAGAGAAGAAATGGAAAAATAAAGAGATACTATGGTCGCAGTTCGTAGGAAGGCTTAGCGAGACCACGAGGACAGCAGAGACGCACAACGAGTATATGGCCAGTCCTAAGAGCCGTCAAGGTGAAATCAAAGACGTAGGAGCTTATGTGGGTGGTTATCTTAGTCAAGGTGTTAGAAAGGCTGATAGTGTACAGAACAGGTCTATCATAACCCTAGACATCGACCATGCAAAAGCCGGCAATGATTTATTAGAGACTCTGGACATGTTGTATGGGTGTTCAGCAGTTATCTATAGTACGCACAAGCATACACCAGATAACCCAAAGCTTAGGTTAGTTATTCCTTTAAATCGTCCAGTATTCACAGATGAATATGAGGCTATCTCGAGACGGATAGCCGGGGATTTAGGCATTAATGATTTTGATGATACGACGTTTCAACCTTCAAGGCTCATGTACTTTCCATCTACTTCAAGGGATGGAGAGTACCTATTCCAAAAGATTGATGCACCATGGCTTGATGCTGATGAGGTTCTTAATACGTATTTTGACTGGAAGGATAGTAGTAGCTGGCCAATATCTGACCGTATAGACAAAATCGTTGCTAGGAACATGAAGAAGCAAGGGGACCCATTAGAAAAGCCTCACCTTATAGGTGCTTTTTGTATATGTTACACCATCCATGAAGCCATAGACAAGTACTTACAGGATGATTACGAAGCGTGCGGTATGGAGAATCGTTATACGTATAAGGGTGGTAGCACCGCCGCAGGGCTCGTTGTATATGATGACAAGTTTGCATTCAGTCATCACGGTACGGACCCATCTAGTGGTAAGCTGTGTGATGCCTTTGACCTTGTCAGGATACATCTATTTGGTCTAAAGGATGAAGATGCTAAAGAGGGTACGCCTGTTGCAAAATTACCTTCGTATAAAGCCATGGAAGAGTTTGTATCTAAGAATAAAGAAATCAAGAAGCAATTAGGTAGAGAAAAGATAAAATCGGCTATAACGGACTTCACAGGGGAAACAATTGAAGAGGAGACACTTGATACTAGTTGGACAGAGAATCTTGATATTGATAATAAGAATAGGATTAAGAATACTACTAAGAATATTAAGCTAATTACACTTAATGACCCCATGTTAATTGGTACGGTAGGGTTTGATAAATTCTCTAAGCGTGAAGTTTAATTTAAAGATTTACCTTGGCGGAAATTAGAGAAACATAACTCGTATCTTAAAGATTCTGACGAGGGGGAAATGAGAGTTTATTTAGAAGAGCATTGGGGAGTATCAGGAGTTCAAAAAATACGTGATGGTTGGCAATCAGCTATAAATAAAGAGGCGTTTCATCCTATAAAAGATTATATAAATAGCCTTGAATGGGATGGAATAAAAAGGGTAGATACTTTATTCATAGATTACCTAGGGGTTAAAGATGATAAGTACACAAGAGCTGTAACAAGAAAAACTATAGTAGCGTGTATTTCAAGGGTATTACAACCTGGGTGTAAATTTGATTACGTGCTTACACTAGTTGGTAATCAAGGAACAGGTAAAAGTACTATAATCAGAAAACTCGGTAAGGATTGGTCTGCAGAAGGGGATAGATTTATCAAATATTAACAAGGATACATATGATTTAATACAAGGTGTGTGGTTAGTTGAAATCGGTGAATTAACGGGCTTAAAGAAAGCAGAGGTTAATACAGTCAAACAATTCATATCCAAAACTACAGATCGGTATAGAGTATCCTACGGAAAAAGAACAGAAAATTTTCCACGACAATGTGTGTTTTTCGGTACTACAAATACAAGAGAATTTCTAAGAGATGAAACAGGCGATAGGAGATGGTGGGTTCTAGATAGTGGCTACAAGGAATCGACCAAGAACGTTTTCGATGATTTGACACATAATGAAGTAGATCAGATATGGGCAGAGGCACTATATCTATACCAAAAAGGTGAAAAACTATATTTGTCTAATGATTTAGAAGAAGTTGCTCGTGAGATACAAAGAGAACACAGAGAGGTAGATGATAGAGTAAGTATGGTTGAAGAGTACCTTGATATTCTATTACCTACCGATTGGTATGAAATGTGTAAAACAGATAGAGTTATAAAGGGACTATGCAAAGACAAAGGGTTAGTGCAGTGGAAATCTGGACAGAGTGTTTTGGCGGTCAAGAAAAAGACTTAACAAATCAAAAGTCCAGGGATATTAAGAAAATATTAGCCTGTATAGATGGATGGGAGCCGTATTCAAAGTCAGGGGGGAGGTTAAGAATTAAAGGATACAAGACCCAAAGGGGGTATGTTAGAATTAGTGAACAAAGTTAAATTGAACCGTGAACACTTTTATAAAGTGGCTGTGAACAAAGTAGACAATTTTTATAGTAGTGTTCACAGTATTGTCAACTGAAACAAATCTAGTAAAATCAATGGTTTGAATAGGGGCGGTATACATTGTGAACAAAAATAGTTATTTATATAATATATTTAATTAAAGGGATATACATATACCCGACCCGCATAATACGCATATATGTATATATATAGAAAAAATGGATACATTGTACACCTCCCTTTAGAATAGAAAGGCGGTATAACATGAAAGCGATTAAAGGATTTTTTAGTCATATTAAGAACCTGGAACAAGAGGAATTAGAGCAATTCTTTTTTGAGTTGGAGTCAGAGCTGAGAAGACTAAGATTATTGATCCGTTGTTGTGAATCAAAAATTGAAAGTATAGATCCTTATTCTGATGATTTTGAAAGACTTGTCGATGACATAAATAATAACGAGAGAAAAGCAGATACTGTTTGCTGGAAGGTAATGGTAACAAGAGTTGAAATAAACCAAAGAAAGGACAGATACATCTGTTAATACAGTATAGGAGGCTCACCCATGAAATTCATAGACAATAACCACCAGGTAATTTTCAATCAATACATAGATAAGGACGATACATCAATTCATGATGTGGAAAGATATGCTCTATTCTACATCATAGCAGGTTGTAAGAATCTAAGAGAAAAGGGAATACAATCCTTTTATGACTTTTGAGGAAGGAGTTATCAGGACAGAAGCATTTCAAGATATAGACCTTTGTACGAGTAGTAGGAATCTGTTAGAATTAGCCTTTAATCTGTACAACAATTATGAGGGAGATAGTAAAACAACCGTACTGGACATGTTCTATGGATTGGATGAACAAAATTTTCAAGTGGCTATGGGAGCAATAAAGTATAGGTGTTCTTAAGTTAGGCTGTATAGTAAAAGGGTCACACCAGTAATGTGACCCTCATAATTTAACCAGGTAGGCTAAACCATATTCTTATCAAATATTATTATAGCTTACCTGGTACATAAAATCAAATTAAAATTACCAGGAGGATGAAAGCATGGCTAAAAAAACATTTGAAAAATCAATAGAAAAGATGATGAGAGACTTAGGTATGGGAGATTATCAAATGTACCTAGAAAACAGGGTAACAGAGCTTGAAAAGGAATTAAAAGAGATAGATAAATCTTTATATCATACCAAACGTAATCAACTATATTTTGAACAGTTAAAGCAGCTTGGTAAGGCAGGATTAGCGATTGAAGAAAATATTAATTGGGTAGCATGGTTTGAGAATCAGCATATGTATGAGAGAGGTTTTAAGGATGCATTGAAGTTTATTAATAATGCTATTATGCTATTACAAAGCTTAGATGATTAAAATACATACTTTTACAAAGGGAGACTTAGGTCTCCTTTTTATTGACGTAAAGTATATTGATGGTATAACAACGAATACACGTGATTAAATCCATTATATACCAAAACATTATAACATATAGGACAGGCTATTAAAATGAAAAATAAAGATATAAATGAAAGTTTTAGAGGCATATAGATTTACTGTATTATGAGACGTGTATAATATAGGAGAGATTGATATCTCAAATGGTTTAAAAAGCAAATATGAAGTCGTGTTTATATAATCTGTAAACGGTTATACTGAATAATGTCTAATATTTAAAAGCAAAGACGGTGTGTTGACATTGTATGTCTTACTTGATATAATATAGTATCTCCAGTATTATTAAGGTAAATCAAAGTTGTTTAAAACGGTATTAAGAAAAAGTAAGCAATTAGCCGAGCAATTGGCGATCATATTTTATAAAGTGAAAAAATAATCACAGTCCTACTGGCAGGCAGGTGTGATTATTTTTTTGTCTTTTTTGCCGTATCTATGATGGCGATGACTAGCATCGCAAATAATATCATTAGAGATAACGTCTCAAATGTAGACATGGGCGTCACCCCCTTATCTTTTGTGGGAGTATCGCCAAATCACCCTGCATAATTGCTTACTTTCAAGACTATTATACACTATTGCTTATATTTTTTACAGAATAATTTATTTCTTTAATGCTTTTATGCCATTCATTTATGATACAAAGATAAATACTATGTATTATGTGTTGTACACCTAAGGTATTGTGATAGAGCACCGTAAGAAATCGTAAGGTAACAGATAGGAATAAAATGCACTATTATGCTAACAAATGCTAATCTAAAAAAGCTATTAGCTTCTCATTAAAATCTAATCAGATTCGCAATCGATTGCCGATTTCTATTTGCAACGTTGCGTTTATCCTATTGCAACGTTGCAATTAAGAATGTTGACCAATGTTGACATTAAGACGTTCCCATAAGTGGACATGATGGTGTTGTAAAATGTGGTATGAATATGACTGTGAAATGAGTTAAATGGTAACGCTGAATGGTAACGTTACTTATCAGTAACCCTTGTAAATCCTTGTAAGTTCTTGATAATTGTCTTGGTTGGTAAGGGTAAAAAGGAATGGAACGTTCCGAACGTTTGGAACGCTCTAAATAGATTGTAACAGTAGTCAAAATCAAGTAAATATCATACGTTACCACCAATTTAAAAACCAAACGAATCGCAACGATGACACTAAGAAATACTAGTATTTGCTAAGGTTTAAAGATAGGCTAACACCTACATGTGTAAAATAAGGTGGTATCTGTAAAAGACCGAGTGTCAAAGGTAATTTTCACAGGGCGTGAAAAATTTGAAAATTAAAGGGAAGTTATTAGAACAGTGGATAAATCTAATATTATATTTACTTTGGATAGGCATAGTATGCAAATCCAAACCATAATTGCAGGAGTATAGGACAATACAATTTTGGACTGTCCAAAATACAGTCTGCATGTAATGAGTTAATCCATCGTATAATATACACTATATACATACATTGTATGTGAATATATATACTAATATTTGATGGTATTGTGTATGGTTATTCATTAATTGGCTTATTTATTCCCATATTCACGAAGTTTTAGCTATGAATACAACCCTGTTATTCGCATAAGCTGACTTTTGCGCATAGTTATGTGAAATTAAGTGAATTAATTAAAAAAATATTCTCATATATAACTAAATATGTTACAATATAGTAAAATTTGTTATAATAGTTTTGTTTATATAATTTTTCTATGCATGATTTAGTAAATTTGTTCTGTGGAGAAATTTGTTTTGAAGTAGTTATTCCTATTGGACTTACGTCAATACAGTAGACACAAAAAGTTTAACTTTTCTATTTGACCCTAAGCAGCATCGTAAGCTGATTGAGGTGTCATATAATTAACTGCACTGTGAATCCTTTCTCTGTTGTACCAGGATTCAATATATTCAAATATTGCTTTACTAGCAATATTGAAATCATAATAATGGTGATGATGTACCTCTTCTTTTTTAAGCACCGAATGAAAAGATTCTATACAAGCATTATCATACGGATTACCTTTACCACTAAATGATTGTAGCATGTTTTTTCTGGCGATATAGTTCATAAACTGATGGCTTGTATATTGAGTACCAAGGTCTGTTTGGATGATAATACCCGATGTATCCTCAACATTTAAACAAGCATTTTCTACAGCTTTTATGGCTAAATCACTGGTCATTTTTTGTCCATACGCATAGCCCATTATTTTTTTGCTATAGAGATCCATTACTGAAGCTAAGTAAGTCCAACCATCTTTAATCGTATGAATATAGGTGATGTCAGTACACCATTTTTGATTAATTGTATCTGCATCAAATGCTTGATTCAATAGATTTTCACGTTCCATGACAGGTGCTTTTGAAGACAGTGGTTTATACTTCTTGACAACGATAGAACGTATTCCTAAAGAAGCCATATATCTTTGAACTCTTTTTAAACTAATAGATTTTCCATCTTTTAAAAGCATTTTGTGAATTTTAGGTGCACCATAGCGTTTTTTGCTTTTATAATATGTTTTCAAAATATCTTCTTGAAGTTGTTGACGCTCAAGTATTCTTTTTGAAGGCACACTAAGTAGAGCTTTATAATAAGTACTTCTAGGAAATTTCAACACTTTACATATAAGCTTTACAGTATATTTTTCACGATATTTAGTAATGAATTTGACAAGTTCATTTAGTGTTTTTTTGCGAATATGGCGGTAGCTTTTTTTAATATTTCATTCTCCATCTCAAGTTCAGCAATACGCTTTTTCATTGATTGATAATCTTTAGCGGACATTGTCTCATCCTCAGAAACTTTAATTGGAGAAAGATTATTAATCCACTTATAGATAGTTACTGTTGCTACGCCATACTCACTACTTAATGCCGATACGGGTTTCCCGGCATTATACAGCTCAACAATTTGTTGCTTAAATTCATCAGAATATCTGTTACCTGTTTTGGACATTGTTTAACACTCCTTTTCTTATAAACATTTTATCGTGTTAAACTTTTCGTGTCCACACTTATATACTAACACCATATTACAAAAATATTGTAATGAAAATAGAATATCATCAAGATTGAAGGTAATTATAAGATATTAATCAACATATTATAAGATATAAATGTTATTGAAATTTTTGATAGATATATTAAGAATATAAACGATTTGTAAGATGGTGATATAATGGATAAGCTAGACTTTGAAGAAAAATTAAAACAGAAACCAATTTTTTATTATAAAAATAAAAAAGTAGTTGTAAAAAACTATTTGAGAATTTTCGGGTTTGTAGAGGTTTATTGTTGTTCTGACCATGATACCTTTTGTATTTCAATAGGAGCATTACATAATACAAAGTTAAATGTTAGATTAATTGATATTGATGTTATATACAATAATGACAAGGGAGCGTTATAATTTGATAAAAATGAGTTTTGGGGAATTTGAAGGAGATTCATGGGAAGATCTATGTCAACGATGTTTTTATATGAAGTATGAAGACGAGGGATATACACGTATACCAGCAGAGTATAAAGGCGACTTGGGTATAGAGGGATATACTAAAGATGGAATAGTATTTCAATGTTATTGTCCTGATGCTGACTATACTGCAGATGATATGTACACACATATGCGTAAAAAAATAACGAACGATTTGAAAAGATTAATTGAAACGAAAGACCTTCTTGTTGAAAAATATATTTGCATGTCAATTCGTAAATGGTGTTTTGTTGTTCCTTATTTTAATAACCGTATGCTAATTGAACATTGTAATAAAAAAAAGAAACAAATTCTAAAACAGAAGCATACAGGAATATCAGAGGATTTTGATATACAGATTTTAGAAGCAAAAGCATTTATGAAACAAATTGATCATCTTGTACATAATAATGATAGCTATCAGCTTAACTATACAGTTAAATATGAGGGGAATAGGGACTGGTCATTTTGTAAGTCTTTTTTAGTAAAAAATATATATAAAAAAATCCAAGTTCTAATGCCAGATAACAAAGAAGTCATAGATAAAGTTGTTGGTATTTATATGGAATTTTACTTAAGGGGTTATGAAGCATTAAATAAATTGCAAGAAAGACATCCAGATAGCTATGAAAAACTTATGCGTATAAAAAATAATCATGAAAAAAATGTTGAAATAGAGTGTTTGCTGAATAACCCAGATACTATAAGCAACAAGGATTTATTTGAAAAAATTACGAATCAATTCTCACAAAAGTTAACTAATGAATTTAGTGTACCTTTTTCACCAGAAATGATTGATGCATTAAAAAATCAAATTGTCAGTAGTTGGTTATTAGAATGTCCAATGAGTTTTAAATAGGCGGGAGGAAAGAGTATGGGTATAGATATTATATCAGATGAAATCAATGAAATATTCTTTGAACGAAAACCTATTCCGGTGCCTTATAATTATAGAATAATATATAAATTATCTCAAATTGTGTTGATAATAAACCTATCAAATAGAACAGGTAACTGTTCTGTGTTAAAATTACATGTACTGTCGAGTGCATTATCATCAGATGAAGAAATGAGTAGATTGGTCTATTTTCTTGAAAATAAGGTTTTGGTCAAGTATCCATTCATTCGTATGGAGCCGGCATTGAACCGTGCTATTAATTATGGTCTTGCGGAAGGAATAATCAATCAGAGAAATGATGGAAAAATTTTTGTTACTAATAAAGGCGAAAATTTATATAACTGTTTAATGGAAGACCTAGAAATAATGGTTAGAGATAAAGAGTTTTTAAGTAAATTTGGGAAAAAAGTAACTGATAAGTTTCTAAGTATAAAGTAGATAGGGGTACTTCACATGAAGATAAATAGGATAAAAGTAATAATTCAAACGAATAACGGTCGATTTGGTGCAGATCACTCATTTACTGAGGGGTTAAATCTAATTGGTACAGATGGTAAAAACACACAAGGAAAAAGCTCAATAATTGAATGTATGTTCTACGCATTAGGACTAGAAGAAATTTTATCAGGTCAAAATGATAAAGCATTAAAACCTTCTCTAAAATCTATATTGGAATACAATAATGTGGATTATAATGTTATTGAGTCTGATGTATATTTAGAAATTGAAAATGAAAAGTCTAAGAATATAACAATAAGGCGTTCAATTAAAAATTCACTAAGAGATAACAAGCTCGTATCTGTGTATGAGGGCGATTTAGATAATAGTCTAAATAAAGATATAGACTATGAAGATATGTATGTACACGATGGAGGAGCAGCTACTAATAAAAGAGGATTTCACAAGTATCTTGAGGAATTTTTAGATTGGCAGCTACCAATGGTAGATACCTATGATGGTAAGGAGGTTAAACTGTACCTTCAGGCACTAGCCCCGGTTTTTTTTACAGAACAAAAGAGAGGGTGGGGCGATTTAATTGCTCCGTTAAATCATAAGTATAAAATTAAAGAGAGTCGGAAAAAAATAGTTGAATATATGTTAGCTTTTGATACATTAGAGTTAGAGAAAGAATATTATGCTCTTAAAAAAAGAGAAAAGGAAGCTAAAGCACAATGGAAAGATAAATACGTAGGATTATATGAAAGAGTAACGTCAGCTGGATTTGTATTAGAAGGAATTGCCAAAAATCCAATGACGGATAATCCAAATTTGAAGATGTTTAAAAGATACGATAATAGGTTAATATCGTTTGCAACATATAAAGAAATTGTGGAAAATAAACTAAGAACAATTAATGAACAATTAGAGTGTGATTTCGATGAACAAATTGATGAAATAAATACAAAAAGATTAACTAAGTTAATAGAAGAATATAATAATGTTGAAAAATTGATAAAAGAGAACAAACAGTCATTAAGCAATCTTAGAAATGACGTGAATGTAATAGAAGAGAGACTGGGTATAATACTCAATGATCTTAGTGATAATAAAGATGCGCTCAAAATCTCTAGGTATGGATCCGTTAAAAACTGGAGCATTATAAAATGTGTATGTCCCACATGTAGTCAAACAATCAATGACAGCTTATTACCAAATGACATTGATGCAAAAACAATGTCTATTGAAGAGAATATAAATTACTTAAAATCCCAAAAAGAGTTGTTCGAGTTTTCATTACATAATAAGAAAAAAGAATTATTAGATACAGAAAGCCTTATTGAAGAAAAAACTATAAAACTTAGTTCGATTTCAAAAGAAATTAGAGCATTAAAAAGTCAATATATAACTAATACAAGTAATTCAAGTGAGAGTTTTATACGGCAAAAAATTAGCATAGAGGATGAAATTGAAGATATGTTAAAGCTAGAATCATATGTGTTAGAGGTCACGAATTATTACGTTGAATTAATCAAAGAATGGAAATTAATTATTGAAGAACTAAATGAAATACCTAGCGATATGTATTCAATAGAAGATAAGAAAAAGCTTACCTTATTACGAAATCTATATTATAGTTATTTACTTAAATTCAATTTTGAAAGTATTAAATTCGATAAAGCTGAATTAGATTTCAATAATAGTAGTTATTCACCTGCGGTAAATGGTTTTGATATAAAATATGATTCATCGGCAAGTGATAATATTAGATCAATATGGGCATATAAATTAGCATTAAGTCAAATAGCATCTAAAGATGGAAGACATATTGGGTTCATGGTTTTTGACGAACCTGGACAGCAAAAGGCAATTAATAATGATGTGCGTAGTTTAATTCATGAATTAGCTGATGCTAACGTACAAGTTATTGTTGGTATAACCATTGAAGACGAGTTAGTTATTGATCAGGCTGATGAGTATGGGTATAATCTAATTATGCTTAAAAATAAGGCATTTCGACCAGTGTGAAAATTATAAGCTGAGGGTTAATTCATGGTATTTAAAGGTTTCATACCTATCTAATCACTATTATAGGTACTACTTTATATTTAATATAGAGGAAGTTATTGATAATGGTGATACAATAGTTTTAAAAAGACATGTAATGAGTTATAGTCAAGATTTGGCTATGTTTTTAGAGATAAGTTAATGATTATCTACATGATAAGAACAAAGGTAAAAAGATTAATCTTTTTAAAAAAGATGGAAGCTGGTATCCAGCTAATATAAATCATTGGATTTTAACGATAAATAACAAGCATATATTCAACATATAGACGATATTCTTTTAAGGGGTAATAGATGGAATTTGAAATTAATTATAATACGGTAGAAGAATCAAATATGTTTTTACGATCACTATGGTCCAAGCTAAGAGATAATAAGAAAATGGGGTGGCAATTTTTCCCATATCGAGATTCTAAGAATAAAATAGTTGAATTAGGGTTTGTTGCAAGTCCAGTTTTGTCATGTTTGTACAAAGTTAAAGTTAAATATAAAATTAGAGGCTGTATTATGAAATTAATTTTTGAATCAGTAGGTTCTGGGGGCGATAAATCTAGTGATTTTGATACACTTATAAAATTAATTAGTGAAGCTATAGATTTTAGTAAGGAAATCAAGTTATCCTACCGTTACATGACGTACAATTCAATTGGAGCTGGAATTGATAATTACATAGGTCGAAATTTCGAAATAGTGAATCACGGTAAAAAATTCTCTACTATTTTTGCAATTGAAGGATTTGATGATAAAGATGTTGGTAGTGTATTAGCCAAGATAAATACTAAAGTTATAGACTTCTTATCTACTCAAACAAGTCATGTGATTTACACAACAACTACTGTTAAAAAATTACCTAATAGCGATAGGCATAATGATTTTGTGAGCAAAAATTGGGTTGATACATACCCTATAATTGATAATAGAATGAGAATAATGGAAAGTAGTATTGCAGTGATAGATAAAATAATAAGACAGGATTACAATGAAGATTTGGAGAAGTATCTTGACGCATGTAGACTCTTTCATACAGCAACTAAGTATACGAGTTTTATTTATAACATTGATCACTATGATTTCAAGCCTGTGGAGTATGATCTATCTTTTGATGAAGTTGCTAATATGCTATATATGTCATCATTTGAAGTTTTATCAACTATTATGGACTCTAGTGTTACTAAATGTAAAAAATGTAATCAAAATATCTATTCAATAAGACAAAAGGTAATAAAATTAATTGAAAATTATTCGGGTGGGTACATGGATAAAAACTCAATTGATGAATATTACAAAAAAAGAAGTGCATATGTGCATTCGGGTAATTTTTTTAGTAATAGGTCATACTATGGAGGTGTAAGCAATCCTCAATTAGATAAGTCGGATATAGGAGTCGTAATGCAATTACCACTAGTAAATCTTCATGCACTTAGAGAGGTCGGTGGGTTTATTTTTAGAGAGTTTTTAATCAAATATTTTGGTTTCTAAGGTCTTTCGATTCTTGAATTACTGTATTCTAAATGAACAGGTACTTATACAGGGCAATAACTAATAGGAGCTACCCTAACAAGCTTTAGTTTTAAGTAAATAATTGTATCATAATACCTATAGAATTATTTATTAATATTTCCCACCAAATCATACATTGTGGTTCTATTTTGGCTCTAATAATAATTATAAGCTAAATTTTCCAAGAAAAACACACGTAATAATTACATAAAATCAACTAGATATAAGTATTTACAACTACTAATTAATCTACTATAGTAGAGTGGGAGTAGTAAACAGAATCGCTTAAATCCTTGCAAACACTGGGTTTTATGAAATAAAAATAGACTCGTGACTGCTTTTGACTATGTTTCTTTTTTTAAAAAATAAGCCAATTAACTTAATAATTATATATATTAAAGAAAAATGACAGTACGCCAAGCTTTAGGTGTCTGTCATTTTTTTATGGTTATTATTTTGTTCATTTAAAGACAACATAATCGTTAAAATGTATTTCATCAACTTTATTGATAGAATTTTTTTGATATGTTTGATATAATGAATTATAAATTGAATAATGCAAAGTTCTATCTACAAATCGGGTGTTTATTCAAAAAATCGAGGTGATTCAGATGGTTATATAATGTTTCATAAAAAATGTTTGTTTTAAATTAAGGATACAAAAGGAGGATTTTATTATGTTTAAGAAAATATTATCATCATTTTTAGTCATTGCGCTTTTATGCTCAATTAGTATAACAATTTTTGGCTCTAGTAGTTCTCTTGGCGATAACCATACTTTTGATCAAATGATACCATTGGAAATTCAAGAAGCTATGGAAAATCAAGCTGAGGCTCTTGAAGAATATTTTGAACTAATTGGATTTTTCAAAAAGGACAATTATGGAGTTCCAATATACCCACAACATTATGCAGGGGAATATATTAATAAGGATAATAAGTTAGTGGTTCAATTAACTGGTGAATTTGCCGATAAAGAGATTCTATCATACTTAAAAAGTAGTCCTAATATTCAAATTATATATGTTGAGCATTCATATGATGAGTTAATATCGCAAAAAAAAATAGCTGATAAACTATATGCTTCTGGAGTACGTGTCGTATCGGACGGAGTAGATATTATTGATAATAGATATAAAATAGCTGTGTTAAAAGAAGATTTAGATAAAATGGCTACAACTTATACAAAAGATTCGCTTGTCATTTTTGAGGAAGGAACATATGCACGAGCTTCAGCTCCTCTTATTGGTGGGGACAGGATTTATAATGAAGATTCTGGCGGATTTATGTCTATTGGAATATGTGGAACTTATAATGGTAATGATGCAATACTAACATGTGGTCATGGAAATGAAAAAGTAGGTATCTTCTCACCACGATACCCATATATAGAGCATAAAACGCAAAGTCATCGTATTGGACAAGTAGTTTTTCAACAAGCTAATACTGATTCTAGCAATTATGGGGTTTCAAGTTTAGGTGATTTTGCAATAGTTGACATAACATCATCTGATACAATTACAAATGATGTTTGGCAAGGTGGACAAATTACAGGTACATATTCTTCAGTACCTGTAGGTACAACAGTATATAAGTTTGGTTCTCGAACAGGATACGCATGGGGAAATGTAACAGGTACTAGCTTGCGTATTTCTTATACCGCTGGGTTGTTTACTACATATACAGTTAGTGGATTGTATAGTATTCCATTGCAAAATTCAAGTGGTACTAATGCAATTAATGGCGGAGATAGTGGTGGGCCTGTCTGGAGATCCGATACTGGTGAAAACCTTATACATGGCATTGTAACTGCTGGAATTTACGATACAAATCTTATGTATACAACGCCAATATATTATGCTCAACATCAAGGTTTTCAACCTAAGTTAGATTGATGTATATGAAAAGATTAATGCAAATACTATTATGTATGTTCATATTTTTTACAATTGTTACTGTAGGGTTGGTTTCATACAATTTATATATCAATGTTAAGTTAAAAAATGAATTTACACAAAAAGAAGACACCTATCCTTATGCTGAAGCAATTGAAAAAGGAGATATTGATTTCAATAAAATATCCAATTTATTTACAGATAATGTGGCAATGCTAGGTACAAACTATCAAGAAAGCATTATCTCACCAATAACTGTATCATATTATGAAAATATAAATGACGAAACTCCTGTCTATATTATAGAAGAGGGAGATTTAATACGCTTTAAAATTGGAGATAAAACAAGAAGTGGACTTACTTATTGTGGTAATGAGAGTATTCCTACTAATGATTTAGGTTGGCGAATCGCAAAGCCATTTTTAGCAGACGGGAAGGAAACAATCAATGAATTTTTATATGTTAAATTGGACAACTTGGTAGATATTTCTTGTGAATGGCTGAAGGAAAATCCAACAGCAATGAACACGTTGCAAAGAAGCATGCTGGAGCAAGGAATATTACCAACAAAATATAATGCCGGTAAATATATATTACTATTTATTGATCGCAAATTATATTCAGAGGGTGTGTTTTTATCCCAAGATTTGTTCAATCCTATTTTTTCTGCTACAACGCTTGTAAGTTTACTTATTTCAGCAATTTTACTAGTATTATTTTTATTAATAAAGTATAAGTTCACTTCATAAACTGACACACAAAACACCCCTAACCAAGCATTTATTGTTCAACTTTGATACAAAGAAAAATAAGAATTACCTGAGAGTGGCTATGGTTTTTCTGTATCTAGCCACTTTTAAGTCAGTAATAATTGTTTCTATACCCTACAAATATTAACGTAAGAATGATTTGAAAATCAAAGAAAAATGACAGGACACCAAGCTTAGGTGCTGTCATTTTTTTATATTGATTTTTTGTTTGTAAAGATTTACACGAAGCGACATGCCAATATGACAATTATTAAAATCTTACTAACAAACAATTGAGCCCAAAAACCCTCTTGATGATTTGGGAGGGTTTTAAACTGCTAAAAAATTAGTATAGGTTAACTATCCAAGTTCTATTGTCACACACGACACGCCATGGGCTAGGATTGTCGTCTTAACCACGAGATTATCACCAGCGATATCGTATGTCAAATCCTCTTCGATAACCTTAGTATCTCTTTTGAGCTTTTCGACCAAATGGGGTTTTAGGTATTTAGGCGCACCCATGTCCTGCCACACTTTGCGGGGATTGCTGTGATGGTCATCTACGCATTGTAGCGTAGCGCTCTTAATAGCGTTGAGATTATGGATGGTCAGTGTTACTTCTTCATCTTCAATTGGCTGCAGCGGCATGTTATGGTTATAGAGCAGTACTTTGATTACATTGCCGTCAAGGGTTGCCAGTGCTTCCACGTTTGTGTTTTCAGGGGATACGATATCCAGTCGATCGGTGCCCATCTCGTGCAGCAACTTGAACGCCCAGTAGGATGGTTTGGGTATTCCATTGTAGTTTAGCAATCCGAATCCACCATGAAAAGGGACTGAGCTCTGCGGCATCTCTTCAAAGAGGTCGGAGAACGTCCAAAAGGAGTACATATCAACGATGCCGGTGTTGTCAATGATGCTTTTAGTAAGAAAGGACGCGCAAAACGGCTTATCGTGATACTTGTCGCGACAGCTGGGAGAGTTGTTCCACTCAGTGTAAAATAGGGGAAGGGGTTTGCCAATCTTGTCTGTAGCAACGTCCGTTTCTTCACGGGCTTTTTGTGCCATCTCCTGCATGTTGCCCCTTGGTGCCTTCGCCATGCGGTCCTCCACATCTACAAAATGCGCCAGCGCCACATCCGTGGGATAGTGGTGTGTTGAGATAAAATCCAGTGCAACGTTGTTTTCTGCGCAATAGTCAATGAGTTCAGGTATCCATTCATTTCGTGCAGTGGAAGGACCCCCCACTTGTAGGTTTTCGTCAACGGACTTGACAGCTTCGACTGTGTATTTGTAAAGCTTAAAATACTCTTGCATATCCGATGACCAGAAGCATTCCAGGTTAGGTTCATTCCACACCTCAAAGTACCATTTTTGTACTTCTTTCAGCCCATAGCGATTGATGAGGTTCTGCACGAGCTCTGTGATGAACACTTTCCACTGATTGTAGTCTTTGGGTGGGGTGATGTTGCCCCTGTAGTGGAATACTTCCTCAGTGCCGGAACCAAGGTCATTTGGCATAAAGCCGATCTCCACTAGGGGCTTCATACCGATGCTCAGCAGGAAGTCAAATAAGTTATTGACGTTGACAAAAGAACTGCCTTCGTGTTTGGTGTACACACTCATGTCGTTACAAAGCAGGCCGTGGAAGCGCACATACTCAAAGCCAAGTTCTTTCTTACACCGCGTCAATTGCTCCCGCCAATCTGCCCGTAGCCCCATAGCGGCATGACCGCTGCCGATGCAGCCTTCCCAGTAGTGGGGGAAAGGTTGGGTTTTGCCTTTAGAATCCAAATCAAAATACAGCATAGTTGTCTCCTCCTTTATCTGTTAAGTTCGATTGCAAGACAATTAGTATATGGAGTAGGTAGCTCCTGTGGGAGCTGTACGGTTAGTGCACCAAAGTTTTGGCTGTACGCAAGTGACCTGCCGCCCATTAGTTTGACAGATATGACTTTTTCCTTAGGCGTCAAGCTTTTGATGACAGTGACCCTATTTTTGGGAGCTGTTGGCATGAACGCATAAAGTGTATTGCCTTTTGTCACAAACCTAAAGTCTGAGCTATTCCATGCCACCGCTGTTTCATTGAAGCCACTATCTACATCAACGAGACTGTCACCTTCACCAAAAATGCGCCATGGTCGTGTGCTGTGCACTGCGTCACCACAGATTGCAAACCATGCAGCAAGTTCTTTGAGGATGTAGCGGGCTTCGTCGTCGATGGAGCCATCGGGCAATTGCAGAACATTAAGCAGCATCTGTCCATTTTTGGAAATAATATCCACAAGCATTTCAATAATGTGCCCTGGTTTTTTGTAGGCTTTTTGAACGTCATAAAACCAGTTACCAATGCAGGTGTCGGTTTGCCAAGGTTCTTCGGCGATGTCTGTTAATTGGCTTTTTTCGATATCGAGGGTGCCCACACGATAGATGTCTTTACGCCTGTCCTTTTGTGTATAGATAAAGCGATTTTCTCCATATAGGTCGATGGAGGTGTTATAGTAATATGCCACTGCTTCGAGACCGGTTTTAAAGCGCTCATCGTCGGAATTGCTGACCCGCCACTCACCAAATGGCAATCCACCGTCAGTGTACAGCAGGTCGGGCTGGTACATGTCGATAAGCTCTTTCATGACGTTGAGCCAATACTGGAAGAACTTTTCGTTGGTGGTATACCATGGGTAGGCTACAGGATCATCGGACTCGTTGTCCAGGTGCTCATAATTGTCGTAATAAAAATCCCTGTATTCGGGGTCATTGCCGTCATAGGGTACACCTGCATATGGACCGTATTTGTCGCTGCGCTTGTTGGGAGCATACCATTGGAAAGAGCACCCGTGGTGTTCCGTCAGCCCAAAATACATATCACGCTTTTTAGCTGCCTGCTTCCACAGTCCGCAGATGTCTTTTTTGGGACCCATCTCAACGGAATTGAAGCGGTTATACTTTGATGGGAAGTTAAAGAAATTGTCGGTGTGCATGGCTTGTCCGACGAAGTAGCGTGCGCCGGCTTTGTAGTAAAGATCCATCAGTGCATCGGGATCAAACTTTTCCGCTTTCCACAGCTTGACGATATCCTTGTAGCCGAACTTGGAGGGATGCCCGTAGTGCCTGAGATGGTAGTAGTACTGCGGTGTGCCTTGGATGTACATGTTACGTGCATACCAGTCGCCAAACATCGGCACACTTTGGGCTCCCCAATGGCTCCATATACCAAACTTGGCGTCACGAAACCACTTGGGGCAGGTGTATTCTTCTAAAGATTCAAATGTAGGATTAAATCTTTTCATTATTGTTCCTCCGTATTAATTAGTCTGTACTCAATGGGTGTTATGCCTACCCATTTCTTAAATACTCTATAAAAGTATGAACTATCATGAAACCCAACCATTTTTGAAACTTCATCAACGGTATACTTTGTTGTACTTAATATATATTTTGCTTTGTTTATACGCTTATTGTTTATATAGTGAATAGGAGTTTCTCCTGTGTTTTTCTTAAAGAAGCGAAAAAAATAGTTTGGATGCATAAATACATGTTCAGCGAGCTCATCGATTGTTACGTTGTTTATATAGTTTGTATCAATATACTTGAGGATTTTTCGCATACTATCAATCTGCTTGGTATTATTTAATGATATTTCATCAATTTTCTGATGTCCAAAGAAGTATGACAACAGCTCCATAACTTTAACTTTTTGTGCTAGTTTAGCAGTGAAGCTGGATGACTTGGATAAGGTGAGCAGTTTTTCAAAAGTATCTCTGCAAAAAGTATCATTTCCAATATCGATCATGTAGTTAAAATGTATTACTTTAGATATATTCACACCACATAATGTTGCAGTAAAATGACTCCAATATTTTGTATATCTGTTTGCGTTAATAAATGAATAAGAGTGATCTGTATTATCCGGTAGGAATATAATTTGGCCAGGTTTAGGATAATATTCTTTATTATTAATTTTAAGCCAACCTTCACCATCGCAAATAAGGTAAATTTTCAGTAGTTCTCACAAACATCATAATCCTGCCAAGTTGGAGGTACTTGATGATATTGATTTAAAATAACCGAGTCTATCTTTAAGGTTGCAAGATAGTTTTCTAATATTTCAGATTTAAGCATTTCAAAACCTCCTCATAATTAGCATCCTAATTATTTTCGGTTAATATATACATGTCGACCCTTATAATTATACATAAGATTTGTACAATATCAATAAAAAGTTAGTATTGTCCAGTAAGAGGTTATTATTCTCTCTTATGTTTAACTTATATAGCAACTACAAGGGTGAGAGAAGTACTACCGTTCATGATATTTCTATGAATTGGATGAACAGAATTGTCAAGTGGCTATGAGAGCAATAAAGTATAGGTGTTCATGCTATCATAGTAATGTGAAGGATGAATAGTAATGCACAGATTGCTAAGGAATAGAAGACCTTACTGAAATAATGATGGATTTAAATATGTTGATAATTTTTTTCTTTTTCTCTTGACAAGACGATAGTTTTCGCTTAATATATATTACATAATAATAATTATCAACTAATAACTATTTAATAAAATATATCTAAGGAGGATTTAATTATGTCATTAATTGGAAGTGAAGTACAAGCATTTACAGCAGATGCTTACAGAAACGGTGAATTTGTTACCCTAACAGATGAATCTTTAAAAGGGAAATGGAATATTTTTTGTTTCTATCCAGCAGACTTTACATTTGTTTGCCCTACAGAACTTGAAGACTTACAAAAAGAATATGCAGCTTTAAAACAACTAGGAGTGGAAGTCTATTCCATCTCAACAGATACGCATTTTACACACAAAGCATGGCATGATCACTCCGATGCCATTGGTAAAATCGAATATACGATGATTGGTGATCCTTCACAACGATTGAGCCGTAGTTTTGAAGTATTAAATGAACAAGATGGTTTAGCAGATCGTGGTACATTTATTATTGACCCTGATGGTATCATCCAAGCAGTTGAAATTAATGCAGGTGGTATGGGGCGTGATGCATCTATTCTTATTAATAAAATTAAAGCTGCTCAATATATACGTAAGAATCCAAATGAAGTTTGCCCAGCTAAATGGAAAGAAGGCTCTGAAACCTTGAAGCCTAGCCTTGATTTAGTCGGTAAAATCTAAGGAGTGAGATAATCATGCTTGAAACAGATATTAAGAAACAATTATCCCAATATCTTGAGTTGCTAGAATCCGATATTAGGATAAAAGTCAGTGCTGATTCAGGTGACAGCTCTAAGGACATGCTAGCTCTTATTGAGGAACTAGCATCCATGTCACCTAAGATATTCGTAGAAGAAACTAAGTTAGACAAAACGCCAAGTTTTAGTATTAACCGCATGAACGAAGATACCGGTGTTTATTTTGCTGGTACTCCTTTAGGTCATGAGTTTACCTCACTGGTCTTGGCATTGCTACAAGTCAGTGGAAGAGCCCCCAAAATAGATGACACGGTCATCGAGCAAATAAAGAACATTCAAAGTGAACATCACTTTTTAACGTATATTAGTTTAAGTTGCCATAATTGTCCTGATGTGGTTCAAGCGTTAAATACCATGAGTGTGTTGAATCCAAATATTACACATACCATGGTGGATGGTGCCGTATTCAGAGATGAAGTTGAAAGTAAAGAGGTCATGGCGGTACCGACTACGTTCTTAAATGGCGAATTTTTCAGTAGTGGGCGTGTGACATTAGAGGAGATTCTATCCAAGTTGGATGTTGGTGTTAACGCTCAGGAACTTTCGAATAAAGACCCCTTTGATGTACTTATCATCGGGGGAGGTCCTGCTGGTGCCAGTGCAGCCATATATGCCGCACGTAAAGGCATTCGTACAGGTATCGTGGCAGAACGCTTTGGCGGTCAAGTCCAAGATACCATGAGTATAGAAAACTTTATCAGCGTAAACAGCACAGAAGGTCCAAAACTTGTTGCCAATCTTGAAGAACATGTACGTCAGTATCCCGTTGATGTGATGAAAAGCCATCGTGTTAGCGACATTAACAAGAAGGAGCACTTTGAGATTACATTAGAAAATGGGGCTGTTCTTAAGAGTAAAACGGTTATTGTATCCACTGGGGCGCGATGGCGAAATGTTGGTGTACCTGGTGAAGAGACATTTAAAAACAAAGGGGTTGCTTACTGCCCACATTGTGATGGACCTTTATATGAAGGTAAGGATGTGGCCGTTATTGGGGGAGGAAACTCTGGAATAGAAGCAGCTATTGACCTTGCAGGCATTGCTCATCATGTGACAGTACTTGAGTTTATGCCCGAGCTAAAGGCGGATGACATTTTACAAAAGCGTTTGTACAGCCTGCCTAATGTAACGGTTCACAAAAATGTTCAGACAAAAGAAATTACAGGAACGACAAAAGTGGATGGCATAACCTATATGGACCGTGAAACACAAGAAGAAAACCATGTTGCATTACAAGGTGTATTTGTTCAAATTGGACTTGTACCCAATACAGGTTGGTTAGGTGATTTGGTTCATCGCACACGTTTTGGTGAAATCATTGTCGATAAGCACGGAGCAACCAATATTCCTGGATTATTCGCTGCAGGGGACTGTACCGATAGTCCCTACAAGCAAATTGTTATTGCTATGGGTTCTGGAGCCAATGCTTCTTTGTCGGCATTTGACTACTTAATTAGAACATAGGATTAATATAAGATTAATATAAGATTAATATAAGATTGTTGGCCGTTGACCTAATAAGAGTTATAGATATATTGGAAAATATTATTCCGATGTTCTATGACTTTTTTTATAATGATAAAGTAGTTGTTCTTTATCACTATATATTTTCTATGTAGAAGGTTTACTTTGTCCAGAAAATAATGAGACAATACTTGTAAACTAGTTACTATAGTATTGTTATTTCTATGATAAGAAGAGTTATAGGAACGGCAAAAGAAGAGGTGAACAATGATAGTGATGATTTGTTGTTTAAATCATCTTCTGTGAAAGGATGAAAAGGATGAATAAGCCTAATATTGTACTAATCATAGCAGATCAACACAGAGGTGATGCATTAGGTGTAGCAGGGCATGATGTCCTGCTGACACCCAATATGAATAGTCTTGCAAGAAGGGGAATTCGATATACAAATGCTTACACAGAATGCCCAGTCTGCATTCCTGCAAGACATACGATGCTTACCGGAATGGCACCTGACAAAACGGGATGTGTCGGTTGGTCGGACAGGCAAAGAATTGCCAAATCGGAGCTGACTCTTCCATCATTGCTAAAAGCTAATGGTTATCAAACGGCTATGATTGGCAGAGATATTCACCAGTACCCGAAATATGAACGTTATGGTTTTGATGTGTTGATGGGATTTGAGCAAGAGAGAGCTAATATCTATTCCACTTATCGGGATCATTTTTATGAGACAACCATTGGGGAACATCACTTGGAAACAACAGGACTGTCCTTAAATGGCCTGACTGTGAAAAATTGGAAAGGTGATGAAAAATATCATACGACCAACTTTACGGTTAATAAAGCCATTGAATTTCTTGAAAATCGAGATTATTCTAATCCCTTTTTTATGTATGTGGGCTTTTTAGCTCCTCATCCTCCTTTTCTACCTCTAAAAGATTATTATGATTATTACGCTAATCGAGAATGTGAAGGTCCTGTGATTGGTGAGTGGGTCGATAAACTTGAAGATATGGGTGGTGTTAGTGAGATGAGTGGCGCAATTCAAGATGGCTTGTCTGAGGAGATGCGTTTGGCACGAGCAGCCTATTATGCCATGATTCAGCATATGGATGAACAGTTAAATCTATTATTGCGACGCTTAGAATATGAAGACAATACGTATATTATCTACACAGCAGATCATGGAGAAATGCTTGGTGATCATCATCGGTTTAGAAAATCTCAGCCTTATGAAGGCGTGACGCATATTCCATTCTTTTTGATAGGGCCAGGCATGAAAGGACCCATTGTACAAGATGAACCCATTGGACTTCAAGATATATTGCCCACAGTTTGTGAGCTTACAGGAACGGATATACCAAATCAAGTGACTGGGAAGAGTCTTCTTCGTTTGGCAAAAGGTGAAAGCTGGAGAGAATTCATTCATGGTGAACATGCCCCTATGCACGAAGCTAAAGGAAAAGATGGTGAACGTTTGCTGCATGCGGGTTTTCATTATTTGACTGATGGAAAAATGAAGTACATCTGGTTTACGGATGGTAAGGAACAATTGTTTAACTTGGTTGATGATCCTTTTGAAAGGGTAAACCTAACAGAACAAGATCATTTTACAGTAGAGCTGAATATTTGGCGAGAACGCTTAATAAAGACGTTGCTTAATCGGCCAGAAGGGTTTACAGATGGCACTTCTCTAATCCCTAATAGGCCTTATAACCATTATATGCCTCATGCTGTGGTGGATAATATATAGTACATTGGTGGATAACATCTAGCAAGATGGTAGACAACTTCTCGTAAACTAATCGACTATAATAGGATATAGAAAGTGAGTATACATGAAAAATATAGAATCTTTTTTTACTGAGTTAGCTTTAGGTGTAGCTTATTATGATGAATATATTAAAGAGGAGCGGCTTCAGGAAGACATTAAGCTGATGAAAGAAGCAGGTATTGGTTTAGTGAGAATAGCAGAGTCAACATGGAGTACCCTAGAACCTCAGCCTGATACTTATAATTTTTATCACATTGATCGGGTACTGGATGCCATGCATGGTGCAGGTATCAAGGTTATGGTAGGGACCCCTACTTATGCCATTCCACCTTGGCTTTTTAAACGTCATCCTGAGGTGATGGCTGAGACACCAGAAGGGGTCAATCAATATGGACATCGCCAAAAGATGGATATAACCAATAAAGACTATCTTTTCTACTCTGAGAGAATCATTCGAAAGCTTGTAGAACATGTTTGCGATCATCCGGCTGTTGTAGGTTATCAAGTGGATAATGAAACCAAACACTATGACACTGCAGGCCCAGAGGTACAAGAGAAATTTATTAAGTTTCTTCAGAAGAAATTCAATACTTTAGAAGAACTTAATGATAAGTTTGGACTGGATTATTGGAGTAATAGGGTCAATGACTGGGAGGACTTTCCTTCTGCAATAGGTAGTATCAATTCAAGTCTAAATACTGCCTTTAAAGGGTTTCAACTTTCTTTAGTCAAAGACTTTTTAAAGTGGCAATGTGATCTTATTAGGGAATATGCCAGAGATGACCAGTTTATTACCCATAATTTTGACTATGATTGGAGAGATTATTCTTTTGGCGTGCAAAAAGATGTACATCACTATGAAGCAAGTTTGCCTTTAGATTTGATTGGTATTGATGTTTATCATCCTTCACAAGATGAGTTAACGGGTTGTGAAATCGCTTTTTGTGGTGACAGTGCAAGAAATCTTAAGCACCAGCCTTATTTGGTTATAGAAACGCAAGCACAAGGTCATGTAGGATGGCTGCATTATCCAGGACAGTTAAAATTACAAGCACTTAGCCATGTGGCATCAGGAGCATCGATGGTTGCATACTGGCATTGGCATTCCTTACATAACGGCTGTGAAACCTATTGGAAAGGTATTCTAAGTCAGGATTTCATACCTGGAAGAACCTATAAAGAAGTTCAAGAAATAAATGAAGTGTTCAAAAAAATATCACCTTATATGAAAGGGTACATGGTGGAAAATTCAGCTGCTATCATGATTGATATGCATTCATTATTAGCTTTGGAAGATATGAAAAAGTATGGACATGACTTAGATTATAACATGGAAATTCGCCGTTATTATGACGCCCTTTATGCTATGAATATGGGTTGTGATATTGTGCATCAGGAAGATATAAAACTGAATCAATATAAACTGGTCATTGTACCTGCTCTTTATAGTGTGTCAGATGATGTCTTGGACAAGCTTGTAAGCTACACGAAATCAGGTGGAATAGTCATCTACGGTATGCGATCAGGCTTTAGTGATGAACATGTAAAAGTAAGAACGGAACAACAACCAGGAAGAATTACAAAATCTTGTGGTGTTACTTATAGCCAGTTCACCTTAGCGAAGCGAACAAATCTTAAAAACCCTAAAAGCGTTCAAGGAGAGAAAGAGGATCTTCGGCTAGATTCTAAGAGTTTAATAGAGCTGTTAAAACCAAGTGAAAACACAGAAACCTTGTATAGCTATGATCATCCGCATTGGAAAGAGTATAGTGCTATTACCCTTGCTAAAGATGGAGGTGGAACCAGTGTTTATGTAGGTTGCTGTCCTGATAAAACAGTGATTAAGCAAATCTATAAGGAGTTGATTAATAAAGAGGATTTGAAAGCACCGGATATATCTTTTCCAATAATAATAAGGCAAGGGATTAATAGAGATGGTCAAAAGATTGTTTTTATGTTTAATTATTCTGGGAAGATTCAAACTTGTCAATGGGAGGAAGAAAACGGGGTCAATCTTTTGACCCATGTAAAAGTAAAGAGCTCTCAAAATATATCATTATCTCCCTGGGGATATGCTATTTACCTTATATCTTAACGGTTTAAGTTTAATGGCTTTGACGACTTATGATTATATAGATTAAGTTGATTAAATGTTACACCATGCTTAGCAAATACCCCTTAGGTCACCAACATTATATCCTGTCATATTGGTGGCTTGAAGGGTTATTTTATGTCTTCTTTGGATGTATGTATATACTTTTTATAGGGGTGTTCAAAAGTTTCTTAGGGATATGGAAAGAATGAATTTAGTAATATTATAGAGTGAGGTAGTTAGGAATGAACATGGCAAAGCCTATAAGACTAAAGAATATTGCAAGAAAAGAATAGATAAAAAATCCAAATCATATTAAGAGAGAAGGTAAGGATGATGGAGCCTATGGGGCTTTTAGTCCATTATATAGATAACTTAATATAAGAAGGTATTATAGGGAGGTTTTATTTATGAAGTTGTACAGAAAAACCATGGTAATGCTCATGACATTATCTATAGTTGTAGGGTCATTTACATCTTTAGATGTAGATGCTGCTTATCATTATTCAACGCCTGTGGAAAAAGAACTTATTACAGGAAGTGATTTATCTGTAAATAATCCAGAGGTGACTTTGTATGTTTCCGTTAACGGAGATGATGATAATAATGGTAAACGATGTAAACCGTTAGCTTCAATACAAGCAGCAATTTTGAAAGCAAGTGGATGTATTGATAGGGGTAAAAGCACCAGAATTATCGTACGAGAAGGTGTGTATATTCTTGATTCTATGATTAGTTTAAATAATCTATACCCAGCGGCTAATGACTTTCTCCATATTGTAGGTCAAGGTGAAGTTGTTATAACCGGTGCAAGAGAGTGGACAGATTGGGACAGAGAAAACGGAGCTAACATATACAGTAAAGATTGGCATTATCGTTGGGGTAAGGTTAACAATACATATGAAGGACGAATTCCTGAAGCCCTTCAATATAGAGAGATTGCTTTTGTTAATGAAGAGCCAATGGTTCCGGTTAGAAGTTATGAAGCGTTAAGACCTGGGACAATGTTTGTTTCAGAAACAGAAGGCAGGATCTTTATATATCCAGATGAAGCAGTGCATAACTTGAACGATGAAAAAGTTGAAGTATCGGAGTCAGGTGGATTTATCAACCTTAATGGTTTGGCAATGGGTAACTTAATGGAATTAAATAACATAGAAAATCTAATGCTTGAAAATCTTAACTTTGAGAAAGCAGCAGCGGGAGTCTCTGATGCTGTATCGATACAACAAGGAAAAAATATTGTCATTAAAGACTGTACTTTTAGTAGTAGTGCATACAACGGATTACGATTCGATGATGTAGAAAACGGTCTTATCGATAATTGTCATGCTAGCTATAATGGTGGTAAAGGTATTGCTGTATCAAACGGTAAGAATATTATTGTCAAAGATAGTACAACAGATGGTAACAACTGGTTTGGACATCCTTATGGTTGGATTCAGTGGGACCCTGCTGGTATGAAGATATTTAGAGCGCATGAAATGAGGATTATCAACCATTCATCCAGTGATAACCTCTGTGAAGGTATTTGGGCTGATACAGATATTATTAACATGTATATCGAAAATCCAACCATTGTCGGGAATAAAAACCACGGACTTTGGATAGAAGCAAATGTGGGACCGGTTTATGTGGAAAATGGACGTGTTGAAGAGAATAAAAACTTTGGTCTTTATAATTCAAGTACAGAGAACTTATTCTTAGATGGTGTAACTTTTAAAAACAATAAAGGCGAAGTGGCCATTGGTGATTTTAACACGAAAGGAAGAGGTCCTTTAGTTAGTGACCCTGTATGGGCAGGAGACTATGGAAATACATTTGGTAATTTTGAAACCGGTGAAGGGTTTGTGTCACACGCAGTGGACATGACCATTGAAAACTGTACTTTTGTGGGTAGTGATTTAAGTGAAACACCATTATTTATCTATGTTAAAAGTGATGATAAGGATTCTTACAAACCTTGGATGGATTCATTAACAGCGAATAACAATACATATAGTCACTTTAATCCTGAAAAAGCTTTTTATGTTGCCACTTCAGGAAGTGAAGGTGCATTTGTTAATTTTACGGCTTGGCAGACAGCTACATCTCAAGACGGAGACTCTGTTTTTACCAATGAAGGTATTGGCTATTCAGAAGAACAGCCACCAAGTGGTGTGACCAGTGGTGATGTTTCACCAAAACCAGGCCAACGTGTGGTTCAGGCATCAAAAGCTAATCAAGCACCTGTTATTGACGGTATTAAAGATGATGTTTGGGATACAACGACAACCATTATCTCTGATTATGAGTTTGAAAATCAGGATAAGGATAATGGTGTGGTGAATGCTACTGGTATTGCAAGCCTCCTTTGGGATGAAAATTACTTATACTTCATCGTAACAGTAGATGATGCTAATCCCACAAGAGGAACAGACTCTAACTGGCAATGTGATAACGTTGAGGTTTTTCTTGATCAAAATTACAACCAATCAGGTGCTTATGAATCGGATGATGGACAATATAGAATTGGACACGATGGTGAGCGATCAGGGAAAACATTGACATGGGATTTAAGTGCACTTGAAGAATATGCAGCAGTCATCAATGATGATAACTATGTGGTTGAAGGCAAAATAAAAGTGAATCACGTTTCCATGGTTGAAGGTAGAGTCATGGGATTTGATTATCAAATTGCTGATGAACGTGAAGTGGCTGGTGTTTATGGTCGTCGTGGTATCCAGATGTGGAATGATAAAACAGCTAATGGCTATAACTCAACAGCTAATTGGGGTTATCTTGAGCTGGTTAACTCAGCAGTAGACGTTGCTACGATTCCTGAACCATTATTTGTAGAATCCATGACAACAGACATACCATCCGTTCTAGAAATAGGTTCAGAACATGATATTACGATTGATGCCGTTTTAAGTGACGGAACACAATTAACGAAAGAGCAGATAGAGCTAGGGTCAATTGTATACGGAAGTGCAGACCAAAGTATATTACGCATTGACACGAACGGACATATGACAGGACTATCTAGTGGTAAAACAATGGTCAGTGTGCGATTTACTTATGAAGGAAGTACAAAGACGGTAGTATCACAAGTGGTGGTTCCAGGAACCCTTAGTGCTTTTGATTATCAAGACATTAGTCCTCAGTTAGATAAGGTTCATGAATATGTTGGAAAGATTACTCTCTATCCTTATGGTTGTGAATGGATGACAAGTGGAACAGAACTTGTTTTCTATGGTGTGGACTTTGGTGATGAAGATACAAACCTACCTTACTTGAATTATCAGATTCAGGGTCATGCCATTGGTGAAGAGATGGCAGGTGGAAAGATTGAATTCAGAATTGATAGCCCTGATAATGAAGCTTTTGGTGCAGTAATCATTGAAGATACCAGTGAAAAATTAGATGATAGTTTGGATGATTGGCATTATGATAACAGTCGTCTTATGGCAGCAACCATGTCACAAAACGTTACAGGGAAGCATACGCTATATATGCGCTTTGTGGGTGAACCGGGTAATGAAACCCATGCAAACCTTAGAATGGGTAAATTCTACTGGGCCAACTTCTATCGAAGTGATACACCGATTATCCAACAAGTGACAGAGAAAAAAATGGTAGACCTTTTTCATCTTGACTTTGAAGATAACAGTATGTCCACTTATGGAAGCTTTGATATCCATTCAGATAGTGGAAAGGTTGCAACACTACAGATTAATGCATCTGGTAGTGATAGTGACGTGGTGGAAGTAAGAGATGGTGCGTTATATTTTGAAAAGGATAATGGACCTGCAGATAATGATTATGGTCAGATACAATTAGCACTTAGTGATATTCAAGTACCAGAATCTGATATGGTCGTTATATCCTATGATGTAAATGCTTTGAACTGGACCATGGAAGACAAATGGCAAGATTTTCCTAAGGTTGTTTTTGAAAAAGAAGATAATACCATTGACTATGGTGTGCTTATTATGGAAAATGCTAATGGTATTGGCGGGAATTTTGCACCGGGTGCTTGGAATCAGGTGAACTATAAAGACCAAGCTAATCTCAACCGAATCATCAATTTTCGATACGAGTTCAACATGAACAACGGTAGTTATAAGGTATATAAAGATGATGTAGAATGGGTGAGTAATGGACAAGTTCATACAGCAGGAACGGAGTTCATTCCAAAAGCACTTGATTCATTTATTTTTAAAATTCAAAAAGCAATAGGAGACGAGAAACAACAGTTATCATTTGATAATATTAAAGTCAGCTATTTGACTGAGGTGAAGTAGCTAAACGAGTTGTGTTTTTTTAGAATGATGATTAGCTAGTGTTTAAAAATCAGTTTATCATAGAATGACCCTAAGCATTGTATACTGCTTAGGGTCATTGGGATGGAAAGGTATGTTATGCCATTATCATGGTTGGGGAATGTATGATATAATGGAGACAATTATAGGCAAAAGAGGTGTCTTATGATAAAAGCATTGATAAGCAAAATGAAGAAAGTACATCATTGGAGTATTCTTAAACAGCAGATGTTTATCTATATTATTGCAGGTATGTTGCCTTTGTTCCTTGTAACGTCTGTCATTATCTATTCACTGTCAACCGTCATTCTAGATACCACCTATAAAGAATTTTATAAAGAAGCCGAAACTGCTAATAGTAATTTGCAGCAGAATTTATATAATGTGGAAGCTGTTATGAATTGGATAGCTTTTGATAATGCTCTCCATCGATTGTTAATTGACGAGTACACATCGCCTATCGACTATTATGAACAGTTTCAAACAGTGCATAATTCCGTTATGCAACTCAGGAGCCTATATGTTGAAATTGAAAAAATCGAGTTTCTTCATAACAATCCAACGACTACTTCTGGATCTGAGTTTTTATATATTGGAGACGGTCTTGAAGAGGAGTACAATCAGTTTATTCATATGGAGAATATAGAGAAGGGTGTTATTACTTATGATGATTCGGTAGAGAATTATATTATTTATCAATTATTAAGCCTTTATAAAGGTAATCCGAAGTACAAAGTTTTGGCGAAAGTCCAACTAAATGATGATGCCTTCTTGAAGCAATTTGAAAACACAAGAAATATTGAATACTATTTTTTAAACAGTAATAAAGAAATTATGTATGCCAATAGTCATGATGCATTAGCAATAGAAGAAGATAATCATAAGTATCTTGTTTATGAAACGTATTATAGAACAGCCAATCGATTTGGAGGGTATAAACTATACTCTCGAATAGCCAAATATGCATTAATTGAAGATTTTATCAATGTATATATTATTTTGTTCTTTGCTATGATGCTTAGTTTTATGCTTTCTTACTTTCTTCTAAGAAAATTAATCAATTTTAGTTCAAAAAGGTTGGTTGATTTTTCCGATCACATGGATAGTATGACGGAAGAACTCACTACCTTTTCATGTGAAGATTATTCAGATGAAGTAGGCAATGCCATTGATAATTACAATAAGATGGTGGGCATGATTCATGAAATGATTATCGAAAAAAATCAAAACGAGCTTCGTGAAAAGAACTTAGAACTTGAGAATACAAGAGCTAGACTATATGTTCTTTATTCCCAGATTAATCCTCATTTCTTATCCAACACCTTAAATGGTATCAAGATGAATTGTGTCATAAAAGGTGAAAAGGAAACGGCCAACATTCTAGGTGAGTTAAGTAAAATGTTTAGAAGCCTCATGCTTTACAGTGAACCCATGGCTGCACTTTGGCAAGAAGTGGATTTTATTGAAACATATTTAAAGATTCAGAAGTTTAGGTTTAAGGAAAAACTAGAGTATTCAATAATAATAGATGATCAGGCTAGACTGCAACCCATTCCACGTATGACACTACAACCTTTAGTAGAAAATTCATGTATACACGGCATTCAAAAAAATGCTGAGGGAGGCATGATACAAATACATGCTTTCGTTAAAGACCAGCATTTTCGAATTGTGATTACAGATAACGGCGTTGGCATTGGTGATAAACAATTGAATATCATTCGAGAAAGGATGGTAACGGAAGACATCCAAGAATCAAGTATAGGCATTATTAATGTCTATAAACGTTTAAAATTTTATTATGGTGACAATCTAACGTTTGAAGTTGAAAAAGCTACACCTAGAGGTACCAAGATTCATATAGATATTGATTTACAGGGCTTTAGAGACAAGTCAATCGAGATAAATGAATTAGAAAAGGAGGAAAGACATGTATAGAGTTATATTAGTTGATGATGAAAGTATCGTTCTTGAAGGCCTTCAGAGAATTATTGATTGGAAATCACTAGGTTATCAGATAATCGCAACGGCAGATGACGGATCTACATGTCTAAAACTTTTAGAAACCATCACCCCGGATCTCATTATTACAGACATTAAAATGCGTAAAATGGATGGAATTGAATTAATTGAAAACATTAGAAACATGAACATCGATCAACCAAAGGTCATATTTTTGACAGGTTATAATGAGTTTAGTTACGCTAAAGAAGCACTTAGATATAGAGCTAGGAATTATATATTGAAACCTATTGTTGAAGATGAATTAGTTCAGTCTCTTGTCCAGGTGAAGAAAGAATTAGATAAAGAGAAGAGTATGAGTAGTGTTATTGATGATTACAGAAAGATTCATATTCAATCACAAATAACAGGGTTACTTGAGCAAAATACTGCCGATGAATCCCTAGAGTATCTTTTCAATAATACCCATTTAGACAGGTATGATTTTTATCGCTGTGGTATTGTTAGAATAAGACCTGCAAAAACAAATGAAATTAGTTTGGATAAAGTACGTCGAACGGTTGAAGAACGATGCAACGAAGCGATAGATAGTTATGGTCTTAGTGATAGGATAGAAGGTTATCTCTTTAGAATTAAAGAACATAGCATAGGTATGCTTCTTGCTTATCATAGCGACTATGAAATCCATGAGTACATTGAACGACTATCTGAACGTTTAAAGAATATGCTGCCTATAAGTACAGCTCATCATATTACGGTTTCTTATGGAAAAAAAGTGAAACAGATGGTCGATTTTCACTTATCTTATGAAACGGCCATTCAAGCATCTAAGTTTATGATTTACTATGATTCTAGAACCCAGATTACTTATTCAGACATAAAACAATACACCATTAACAAGATTGATTATAATAAACTTATTCCAGTAGACAAGCTAATAAAAGCCGTTATTACCAATGAATATGATGCTATTTATTCATTTTTTTCATTGAATTTTATGGTGTTTAAGAAAGACAGAGTGAGTATAGATGATATCATCATTTTTATCAACAAAATATTTATGGACTGTACCAAAGAACTAAAAGTATATTGCCCAGATGAAAACTATAGTCAAAATGATTTGTTTTACTCCATTAAAGAAAGAATGCCTTCATTAAGCATATTGATGAAAGAGGTATTGGACTTTGCTCTTTGGGTAAGTGACACGATTAAGGAAAGTGGTAAAAAATCAACAAACAAAGATGATATAGTTGACTATATCAATGCGTATTTTAGGGAGAATATTACCCTTAAGATGATTGCAGAGAAGTTTTATGTTAATCCTGTATATTTAGGTCAAGTACTACAAAAAAAACTTAAGATTGGATTTAAAAAGTATCTTGAAAATCTTCGAATGGAAGAATCAAAAAAGCTATTGAAGACCACGGATAAGCCCATTTATGAAATTGCTTTTGAAGTAGGTTATAATGATCCAGAGTATTTTTCCAGGGTGTTTTACAAAGCCTATGGCGTAACACCAAGTCAGTATAAACAACAATGATAAATAATTTTTTTACAAGGAGCATAGGCTTAGCGTCTATGCTCCTGCTTATTGTAGACAGATAATATGTTTATCTGTTTTTTTTACAGATTTGCCTTTAGTTTATCTGGTTATATTCTTTCAAGGATAAGTTATGATAGTGACAATAAGGATCAGGAGGACGACAATGAAGATGGAGATAAAAAACTGTAAACGACGCTTACATATGGGTTTACATACACCTGAAATGACAGATGATTTTGGTTGATGACATGACTATAGCATATGAATAGTAAAGGAGAAAAAAACATGCGATTTAGGCAGATACATTTAGATTTTCATACATCAGAGGTTATTGAACAAGTAGGAAACAAATTTTCAAAAGAGCAGTTTCAGCTCGCATTAAAGGAAGGGCATGTGAACGCCATTAACGTGTTTGCAAAATGCCATCATGGTTATTCCTATTTTCCTTCCAAGGTTAATGCACAACACCCTGGCTGTTCCATTGATCTTCTTGGAAATATTATTGAAGCAGCGGAAGAAATAGATGTGGAGGTTCCTATATATATTTCAGCAGGTCTTGATGAAAAATATGCTAAAACACATCCAGAATGGTTAATCAGAAATAAAGATGAAAGTACGCGATGGACGTCGGATTTTATGAATCCGGGCTATCACGAGCTTTGCTTTAATACACCATATTTAGATGAATTATTGCTTCAGATTGAAGAAGTCGTGACTTTATATAAACCCAAAGGGTTGTGGCTAGATATTGTAGGCGTTCGCCCATGTTACTGCAGAACTTGTGTGGCTGAAGCTCATGACCTTTCATTAGATGTTGATAACCCAGTAGACATGATTAAGCTATGGGAGAAAACGTATAAAAATTATCAACAAAAAGTATGTGATTTGGTTGAAAGACTTAACCCAGAAACACATATCTTTCATAATAGCGGTCATTTTGCAAGAGGAAGAGAAGATTTATGGTCTGCAAACACCCATTACGAATTAGAGTCTTTACCAACGGGTGGATGGAGTTATGATCATTTTCCAATGTCTGCCAGATATATACAAGGCTTTGGTGTGGACTTTCTTGGTATGACGGGTAAGTTTCATACATCATGGGGAGAGTTTGGCGGTTTTAAACATCCCAATGCTTTACGTTATGAAATGGCACTTGATCTAATGAACGGAGCGAAGTGCTGTATTGGTGACCAGCTTCATCCTGATGGAGAGATGGATTTAGCCACATATCGTCTGATTGGTCAAGCATATAAGGAAGTGGAAGATAAAGAAGTCTATTGCGATGGCGTTAAAAGTGTTGCTGACATTGGTGTTTTTTCGGCGGAAGTAATTGAAGGTACTAAGATGATGTCAGAGTTTAATAATCTGTCTGACTCTGGAGCTGTTCGTATGTTAACAGAAGGGCATTATCTGTTTGACTTAATAGATGATCGAAGTGATTTTACCAAATATCGACTATTGATTCTTCCTGATAAAGTTCGTGTGGATAAATGTTTAGCTGATAAGATAAATAAATTCATAGAAAGGGGTGGTAAGGTTTTAGCTTCAGGTGAATCAGGTCTTGCTAGATTAGATGGCTCTAATGAGAAATCAGACGAACGTTATGATGCAGTAAATGATGCTAGTTATTTTAAACTAGATTTAATGGTGACATATGAAGGTAAGATACCGTATAGTCCAGCATATATTAAACCTGAATTTAAGTTAAAGTCAGTGGATTCAAGCTCCTATGTGTTCTATGATGAAAGTTACAAAGTAGAAGCAAAAGGTGGTGAAATTCTTGGGGTTATAGAAAAGCCTTACCATAACAGAACTTACAAAACTTTTTGTTCCCATAAGCACTTTCCAACCAGTCATGAGACCATTAGTCCTGCAATTGTTATGGGGAACTCAACCTGTTATATGAGTTGGAATGTGTTTAGAGATTATGCCATGGTGGGAAGCATTATCTACAAAGAAATCGTCCAATATCTTCTTGATAGGATGTTAGAGAAACAAAAAAGTGTTGAGACAACACTTGGTTCTTATGGTAGTGTGAGTCTTATGCATCAAGAAGAAGAGAAACGTTTCGTACTTCATACGGTGTATGCAGTTCCAGTTATGCGAGGCCGTCATATTAATGTGATTGAAGATATACAACCGGTTTATCATATTGAGATGAAAGTAAAAACAGGTAAGCCAATTAAGAAGGTCTATTTGGCACCTTCTAAAGAAGAATTGGCATTTAGCAATAAGGACAATGCTGTAAGTTTTGAGATTCCTAAAGTTGAGTGTCATCAAATGGTGGTGATGGATTATGCATAATAACTTGTTTCAAAGTTTACACAGCCCTATAGGTGCAGGTGCTGCTTTTGCCATTGGCCTTGAAGGTACAGGCGGTGGCTTTATGTTAGAAAATGATTATGTACCGGAGCAAGACATCTTTATTGGTTATAGAGAAGAACAATGCGTTAGCTTATTACCTTTTTATAAGAAAGGGCAGAAAACCGGTAAAGAATCCTATACACAAGAGGAAGATTCGGGAGAAATAAAGGTAGAAAGCATAGCGCCAGATAAAATCAGTAGAACATTCGGTTATGGTACAGACACTTTTAGAACAGAAGATATTGAGTTTTCCATTACAAGTAGATTTAATCAGCTTCCAGATATTGAGAAGCATAATCCGGTCGCTCAAGGTATTCTATCCGGCGAATACTATGAAGATATAAAACGTAAAGTATTACCGGTGGTTGTTGGAAAATTGGTTATTGATAACCGTTTAGGTGATAACGATAAAGAAGGGATTTTTGCCATTAGTGGTAATACAAGAAAGATTTTCTTGCAGCAAGAAACGAAAGGGCGTTATGCCGGTTATCGCTCTGCTGATGGTTATGGATTTGCGGTGGATAATAGGGGGGGAACGATTACAGAAATATCAGATTTTGACTTTCCGTCATTGTATCGTAAAACACTCCCAGCATGTTTAGTGCTTGGACCTATGTCAGGTATTTTATTTCAGGTGCCAAAAGGTGAAAAAGTGGAAGTAGACATGGTCTTTGGTTGGTTTAAGGAACACGAGACAACGGAAGGATTACATCGGTATAAGTATTTGTATACAGACTATTTCAACTCTCTACTAGAGGTGTTTGACTATGGATTCTCACAAAAAGACTATTTATGGGTTGAAGCATTAGAAGCAGACAAGAAGGTTCTGGAATCAGAATTGACAGAAGATCAAAAGATTCTTGTTAATCAGGCTGCTAAATCTTACTATGTTAGTTCGATGCTGTTTAGTGAAGGAAACCAAGTGCGTTGGGTGATGAATGAAGGTAGTTTTCTCATGATGAATACCTTTGACTTGATTATTGACCATATGTTTTTTGACTTAAGGTATCACGGTTGGGTACTTAGAAATCAACTGGCGTATTATGTGAAGGAATATTCTTATTATGATCAGTGTGGGATTTCATTCAGTCATGACCAAGGTGTGCGCAACCTATTTGCACCACAAGGTCATTCAAGTTATGAAATACCAAATACAAAAGATTGCTTTTCCTATATGACTCAGGAAGAATTGTGTAATTGGATTATTACGGCTTCAATTTATGTCCATCAACAACAGGATATAGCGTTTGCTATGGACATGAAAGATGTGATTAAGGATAGTTTAGCATCAATGATGAAACGTGATGGCGATGAAGCGCTTCTGGACGGCATAATGGATGTGGACTCAAGCCGTTGCGGAACAGGTGCAGAGATTACAACATATGATTCATTAGATGAGAGTTTAGGTCAGGCCAGAAGAAACATATACATGGCTGTAAAATGTTTTGCATCATACTTAGGATTGGTTAGTCTCATTGAAGCTGTTCTTGAGGGTATTGGAGAAATAGACGATCAAGAAGCTGGAAAGAGAGAAATGTTCGTAGAAGCATTTAATCAATTACGTAAGCAAGCTGAAGCCCAAGCACTGTTAGGTGCAAGAACCATTAATGGTTTTGTTGGAGAAGACGGTACTTTCCCAGCTATTGTTAAAGAAGGAAATGAAACCATGATTATTCCAATTGTAGAAGGTGTTATTTACCCTTTTTATGCAGGAATGGATGATTGGCTTCTTAAACAGCCTGAAACCGTGGCGTTATTGAATCATCTACGAGGACACATAGATGTGATTCTTACAAAAGGAAAATGTCTTTTTGATGACGGAGGGTGGAAGTTATCGGCAACGAGTGTTAATTCATGGATGAGTAAGATTTTCTTGTGCCAACATATTGTAGAGAAGATATTAGATATGGATATGGATATGCGTGAAGCAAACAAAGCCCATGTAAAATGGTGGATAGTGAATTGCCCTACTAATCCAGGTATTGATCAGGTTTTTGATGGGCATCAGGAAGAAAGAGGTTTTCATTATCCTAGAGCTGTAACAAATACCTTGTGGTGGTAAATGAAAGGAGAATGCATCAAGTGGATAAGTTGTCTACTTGGTGCATATTGGTATAATGAGTAAATTCAAATTAGCACCAATTTTTAGTGAGCATATGATTTTACAAAGGGATAAGGAAATGAGGATTTTTGGTTATGGTGAACAAGATGATGAAGTTGAAGTGACATTAACGTTTAGTCATGGTGAACATATGCCTTTACCCTATTATTGTAAAACTATTATAGTAGATAACAAATGGGAAGTTGTTTTTCCAGAACCCCTTGCCATACTTGGACTTGACGATGTTGATGATCTTAAACATGTATCTGTTGATATACATGTAAGCTGCAAAGGTGAAGCGATTAAGATTAAACAGGCAGTATTTGGTGAAGTTTTTATAGTTGCGGGACAGTCCAATATGCAGTTTATGCTAAAAGAGACCTTTGAACTTGAAGAGGCTTTTCCAACGAGAGAGACTCTGGACCTACGCTATTATTTTACCCCTCGAATCTCATATGAAGGGGAAGATAAGTCCATGGAACCTTCAAGCTGGTACCTGTCAACAGATAAGCAATTCGAGATGTTTTCTGCAGTTGCTTATTTTTTTGGACAGAAGATTCAAGCGTATGTAGATTGTCCAATTGGCATTATTGGATGTAACTGGGGCGGAAGCTCTTTGTTTTCTTGGATTAGTGAACAAGAGTGTCTGGAAGTTGAGGAAACCCATGAATACATGGAAAGCTTGCTTCAAGAAATGACGAAGAAATCCGAGAAACAGTATGAAAATGAACAATTAAAATACGACTCAGAGGTACGGTTATATGATAAAAAGGTTAAAAGGTATCTTCATGATAACCCTATGGTAAAGGCATCATATCCTTTAGATTTCTATTATCAAACCAAGCACTTGGATGGTCCATGGCCACCACCAATGGGTTACAAAAGTTTCCTAAGACCCGGCGGGCTATATGAACACATGGTTAAATCAATTGCACCTTACATGGTTGCAGGCGTATTGTGGTATCAAGGGGAGACAGATGTAATGCTTGGATCGGGATATCTTGCGATGTTAAGGATGTTGTTCCGATCCTGGAGAAAGCTATTTAAACAGAAGGCATTATTTTTCTTCTTGGTTCAGTTACCTGTGTTTTCATCCACGTCAGAAGAGGATAAAGGACGGGTTCTGCTACGTGAAGCACAATTTCAAGCTGCAATATCTGATCCTTATTCAGCTATTGCTTGTAGCCTAGACTTAGGTGATTGCTATAATATTCATCCTTTTCTTAAGAAGGATATTGGGTATCGCATGGGTTTACTTGCTGGTAAATATCTTTACAAGAAAGTACAGATTGCAGAAGGACCTCGTATACGACAAGTATTTCAATGTGATGAAGGTCTAAAATTAAGTTTTACAAATGCTCAACATGGCATCTATGCTGATTATGGAAAGGTTTTAGGGTTTAAAGTGGTTGAAGAAAACCAACGTTATGATGTGAAGGCTGACATCGTTGGCCATGATATTGTCATTCCCAATCACGAGATAAAGAACTTCTCACACGTTAAAAAAATTGAATATGCCTATGAAAGTATGACAATTGGAACAGTTAAAAATTGGAAGAAACTGCCACTCTATCCTTTTTCACAAAGTTTATCCATGCAATGAAGCGATCCAAAGGGTGGCAAATTCAAAGACGAAAGAGCTGGAAAGGAATAAGATGAAAAAAATACAGAACATAAACGAACATTGGAAATTATTTGGAACAGCTATGGCGTGTGACTATAAAGATGCTTTTATTGACATGAAAAGGGGTAAAGTTGAGGTGTATGATGTTTGTTTGCCTTGTGATGTGCACATGCCCTTAATTCAAGCCGGTGTTATAAAAGACCCTGTTGAAAGTACCTATAGTCAAGATAGTTTGTGGATTGAAGATAAAGCATGGTGGTTTTACCGTGACTTTGCGTTATCCTATGAAGATTTAAGTAACTTTATGAATATTAAATTGTCTCTAGATAAATTGGACATGGATGGTCAAGTGTATGTTAACGGCAAGTTCATAGGGCAACATAGAAGTGCGCATTACCCATTTGAAAAAGATATTAAGTATAGGTTAGTACCGGGTAATAATCGAATAGCTGTTCGCTTAACGACAGGGTTTGAAACCATAGAAGATGAAAGAGTTGATGTGATTCGCGACAAGGTTATACCTTGTGGTAATCGTGGTGATCATCGAAGAGCGTTTTCTAGAAAACCTCAGTATTGCAGTGGATGGGACTGGATGGAAAGAATCATGACCTGTGGTATGAATGGTGATGCTTATGTCATCATGGAAAAAGAGGTATCCATTACACATCTGATTGTTTCCACCAATAAGCTGATGACAGAAAAACCTGCCATGGCTCATTTGAAAGTAAAAGTAGAGCTTGATAACCATGAACTTGTTGCGACACGTATATCCAATCTCAGACTATCCATAAATTTTGACAAGGAGGTTATGGCAACTGTTGACCAGGAGTTGATACTACGAGGAGGCTATAACTGTTATGAAACAGAGATAACCATTGATGAAGCTCAGTTATGGTGGCCAAACGGTTATGGTGATCAACCACTTTATACAATAACAGCAGAAATAGATAGTGACACTTACACAACCAAGTTTGGAATTAGAACAATTGAACTTAACCAAAATCCTATAGACGATGAAAATCGCATGTTTTCTTTCAAAGTTAATGGTATTGATATTTTTGCTAAAGGCTCTAATTGGGTACCATCAGATGCCATATATGCAAGGGTCAGTCATGATAAATATAAGGTACTCATTGAAGAGTGTGCCCTTCAAAATAACAACATGTTACGCATTTGGGGCGGTGGTATTTATGAACCAGATATCTTCTATGATTTATGTGATGCATATGGCATTTTAATCTGGCATGACTTTATGTATGCTTGCTCTGTCTACCCGGAATATGAAAAGTGGTTTATGGAAGAGAGTAAGAATGAAGCAGAGTATCAGACCAATCGATTAGTGAACCACCCTTCTATGGCTTTATGGTGTGGTAATAATGAAATGCATTGGATCTATGGAGAAGAAGCTGCTTTTAAACTATCCGAAGAGGAGATGAAGACAACCCTTCACAACATTTATAATTATATGCTGCCTGAAATTGTTGAGAAGAATGTGCCAAAAGGATTATATTGGAACAGCTCGCCTTATGGTGGAGAAGTCGCTTCTAGTGAAAACATGGGTGACAATCATATTTGGCCCAGCTGGCGACATGAACATCCTGTATTTGAAGATTATGCAACCTATGACCAACGGGAAACGAAGTTTATGTCAGAGTATGGCTATCTTGGTCCTTGCAAATTAGAAACCATTAAGCAATATTGTGATACGGATAAAGTGATTCATTATAAAGAAGGTGATTATAAATACCATTCCCATTATTTTGATAAAGATTACACAAAGGGGATGGTAGCAAAAGGTATAGCCATGCAGTATGGCTTGGATAAAGAGTTGTCCATGGAAGCGTATCTCCTTCTAGGCGGACTGGCCCAAGGTAAATTGCTTGAATATTCCCTAGAAGCTTTTAGAAGTAAATGTCATTGTAGTGGTGCTTTATTATGGATGTATAACGATGCATGGGGTGAAGAAGGATGGACGACGATTGATTATTATCTGAATAGGAAAATTTCGTATCATTATGTTAGACGGGCTTTTTCACCAGTAAAACTAATCATGAAAGTGGTGGGTGATGAACTAAGATTAATAGGTATTAATGAGACAAGTGAAGCGGTAAGTTTTGACTGTGAAATTGGATTTGTGACTTACGATGGCCAAAAAAACGTTGAGGTAAAACGGTATTCTCTTGGTAAGCATACTAGACATGTTATTGATGTTATGCCCTATGTTAAAAGAACAAAAGAAGGATTGTACTATGGTATGCCGCTTAACTGCCCGATTGTTGATCCGGTGATACTGACGGATTATTATGTTAAAGAATTACCTGTATTGGATAGTCAGCTATCCTATGAGGTTGAAGGAAACAAGATTAAGGTCAGCTCTACGTCATTTGCTCATGGGGTTCACTTTAATCTACCGGTACATATCCGTTTGTCAGATGAATACTTTGATCTGCTGCCAGGAGAGTGTAGGGAAATCTTCTTTGAAGGTGTGGATGCCGAACGATTAGACACATTAAGCATCCATTGTTATGGTCAATAAAACCTGGCATGTATGAAAACGAATGCGTTTTTTTAGACCCCTAAAAACTATAGAATCCTTATGTAACTATACTTTTTGTATGTATTTTTTATAGGGGTTCTGCCATAGTTTTTTAGGGGTTTATGATGTCATCTCTTGATATACTATATGTAACAAAAAAATATAACCAATGGAGGACGATATGCGATCAGGATTTTTAAAGAGATATACGGCAAACCCGATTATTACGCCGGAAGATATGCCTTTTGACTGCTATGCAGTTTATAATGCAGGAGCAACAATTTTTGAAGATAAGGTGCTATTACTACTTAGAGCTGAGAATTCAGAGATTCACTGCAACTTCTATGTAGCGACTAGTGAAGACGGTATTAACTTTGATATAAGTGATAAGCCCATTGAATATCCCTATAGAGCCTTTGAGAAAATGTATGGTTCACATCGATACGATGCGCGCATTACAGAAATAGACGATGAGTATTATATCTGTCACGCCATTCACAATAAATTTGGTGCAACTTTTGGCATCGCAAAAACAACAGACTTTATTACATTTGAACCTGTAGGAAACACATCCTTACCATTTAACAGAAATGCAGTCCTCTTTCCAGAGAAAATCAATGGTTTGTATGCTAGAATGGAACGACCTGTTGATGATCGTGGAAAAGGTTACATATGGGTTAGTTATTCGCCTGATTTAGTTTTTTGGGGAAAATCCATGCCAATTGATTTACCGGTTATGTTGTGGAATGAGAATAAATCCGGTGCAGGTGCAGTGCCAATTAAGACAGAACATGGTTGGTTAGAAATATATCATGGTACACAGAACACAGCTTCAACAGAGAACTACTTTTTGGGTGTTGCCCTTCTTGACCTAGAGGATCCAAGTAAAGTAGTAGCTGCTCCAAGAAAGTTCGTCCTAGCTCCGGAAGAGCCTTATGAATGTATGGGTCAGGTGCCTAATGTAGTATTTACAAGTGGTGCTGTAGTCATGCCTGATGGAACGTTGAATGTGTATTATGGTGGTGCGGATACAAGAGTGTGTCTTGCACAGACAACGGTAGAAGAACTTCTTGCTTTCTGCCTACAAGCAAAATAATAATTTAGAAAGGCGAGTTGACTATGGTACGGTCGTTAATCAATACCAAAAAAAAAACAAAGACAACTAGATGGTTAAAAACCATTAAACAACAATATCAGCTGTTGATTATAGGCATACCCTTCTTAATATATACCCTAACATTTGCATATGTGCCATTAGCTGGCTGGGTGATGGCTTTTACGAATTACAAGCCGTCACCAAATACAAGTATGTTGGATAATTTTGTAGGATTGAAGAATTTTGAAAGGCTGTTTTCCAATGAAGTATTCTTAAGATCCTTGAGAAACACCATTGCTATGGGAGCACTTGATATTGTCCTTGGTACAGTGTTTGCGGTGTTCTTAGCCTTAATGATTAATGAAGTTAAGAATAGGGGGCTAAAGAAGATAACACAAACAGTCTCCTATATGCCGCACTTTCTATCATGGGTTGTTGCATCGAGTATTATTCTTGGCGTCATGAGTGTCGATGGTGGTGAGCTTAACGAATTGTTACTTTTTTTGAGAATTATTGACGAACCCATCAATTGGATAGGTATGGAACAATACTTCTGGTTCGTATCAACGACTTCTCAGATATGGAAAGAATCAGGTTGGACTGCTATTATATACTTATCGGCTATTACTGCCATATCGATGGATATGTACGAGGCTGCCAAAATCGATGGTGCCAACCGCTTTCAGGCCATACGATTCATTACACTTCCTAGTTTGATGCCTACAATTAAGATTATGTTCATTATAAATGTAGGTAATCTGCTTAATCAAGGGTTTGAAAAACAGTATTTACTTGGTAATAGCTCCGTTATTAATTTTGCAGAAGTCATTGATACGTATGTTATTCGATATGGTATAGGGCAGGGGAATTATTCTTTTGCTACAGCAGCAGGATTGTTTAAGTCGGTGGTTGGCATCATCCTTATCATTACAGCTAATAAAATTTCCAAAAAAGCAACTGGAGAGGGGGTATTCTAATCATGAAAATGTTACAAGAGTGGCATAATAAATCTCTCCAAGATAAAATATTTAGTATGATATTATTGGTTTTATGTATATTTGTTATCATGATTACATTGTACCCTATGTTAAATGTCGTCGCCATTTCCTTTAATGACAGTATGGATACAATGCGTGGCGGTATAAACATGTTACCAAGAAAGTTTTCCACCTATGCTTATGCAAGTATTTTTGACAAGAACTATTTTCTTAGTGCCGTTACGATGTCCGTACTTAGAACACTTGTAGGTGTAGGAACCAGTGTTCCTGTGATGGTGATGGTTGCTTATGTTATATCCCGTAAAGAGTATGTGCTTCGTGGGATTACAACCCGATTAATGGTTTACACCATGTATGTATCAGCTGGAATTATTCCAATCTTTTTCTTGATGCGAACGCTTCATCTTACGAATTCTTTCTGGGTGTACATTATTCCACCATTGGCGCAAGCATATTTTATCATTATAACAAGAACCTATATATTAAGTTTGCCTGACAGTATAATGGAGTCGGCAAAACTAGATGGCGCTAATCATTTTACGATTATTTTCAAGATTATTTTTCCATTAGTTAAACCTGTTATTGCAACGTTGGTGTTATTCGTTGCGGTACAGCAGTGGAACAACTGGTATGACACGTTTCTTTACAATAGCAGTAACCAAGAGCTTAGTACCCTTCAGTATGAATTGAAGAAAATGCTAGCCGCTGCTACGATTAAAGGAGATGCCAATTCCATGGGAAATTCAGAAAGCGGAAACTTCCTTACCCCGGTAAGTATCCGTGCAGCGATGACAGTTGTTGTATCTGTTCCGATTATGGCTATTTATCCATTCTTACAAAAGTATTTTGTAGGTGGCTTAGTAGTCGGTGGCGTAAAAGAATAATATGTGCGGGCCTGCATTTATATATTATTGAACAATCTTTTTTGTTATGAATTATGACTAAAAAAGTAATAAAGACGGAGGTAGTTCCTATGAAAAAGACAATGTTAACAAAGGTAGTAGGTTTATTGCTTATATTGACCATGCTGACAATGGTAGCTTGTAGTCGTTCTGATAATGAAGGTAAGGACAATTCTACATCTAAGGAAAACAGTGGCAGTAAAGATGGAAAAGCAGCCAACGATTCAGGAACAGATGACGTTTCAAACGAGCATATTACGATTTCAATGTATAATGATGCAACACCACCGGATTTCTATCCTGAAGAAACACCAATTGGACAAAAAATCTTAGAAAATACCAATGTAACCTTGGAAATAGAGTACTTAGTTGATGATGCTGAGACAAAAGAAGGTTTGTTACTTGTAAGTAATGAATTGCCGGACTTAATTTCAACAAGAAATGTGAGCAAATTTATAGAAGCCGGTGTAGTCGTTCCTTTGGATGACTATATTGAGAAATACGGTGAAGACTTAAAGAGAGTATATGGAGATGATCTTGAACTCCTAAGAGCTTCTGATGGGCATATTTATAGTATATCCAACTCAAGAGGTCTTGCGCCTTGGTCAAAGCAACCTGGAAAGGCAATGTATATTCAGCAGGCAGTCTTACAAGAATTTGATTATCCTGAAATCACAACCATTGATGCGTATTTTGATATTATAAAGAAATACCAGGATAAGTATCCTGAAATCAATGGCCAGAAAACGCTAGGTTTCACCATGCTGTCTGATGACTGGAGATTTGGCATTGGTGTTCTTGGCCCCATTAAATTTATAAATGGGTATCAAGATGATGGTGAAGTACTGGTTGATGAGGTTAATGGAACATACAAGTCAAGGTTACTCTATGCATCACCAGAAGCAAAAGCATATTTCAAGAAAGTCAATGAAATGTACTTAGGTGGATACTTTGATGAATCCAGTTTTACATCGAACTATGACCAATACAATGAAAAATTGACCCAAGGTAGAGTTCTTGGTATGCATGATCAGTACTGGCAAATTGAACAAGCAAACTCTGCTATATTAGCAAGTGACTATCCTGAACGTGCATATGTTGGTCTTCCCATTTTAGCAGAAGAAGGTATCACAGAGTACTATAATCAGCCAACACCAGTAGAAGCATCTAAAGGTCTTATGATTTCAACATCCTGTAAAGATCCTGAACGTGTATTTAAGTTCTTAAATGACCTGCTTAAGGAAGAGAATCAAAAGTTGAATTTCTGGGGTGAAGAAGGTGTTGAATACACAGTTGCTGATGATGGAAGTTTTGTATTCACCGATGAGCAATTAGCATTATGGCAAGATGATAACTACTTAAGAAGCAGAGGTGTCAAAGCATTTGACTACCCATATCCAGTGATCAGTAACTTACAATATTACAGCGATGGAAACATTGGTCGACCTAATGGAGATCCAGATTTCATGAAAGCTTCTTATACGGTGCTTGATCTTGAAGTGTGTGATGCATACGGATGGGAAACTTTACAATCAGGCTTTACATATGAACCAACAAGAGCCTATGGATTTGCATGGAGTATGAATCCCAGAACAAACAATAACGAAGATGCAACATATGCTCTTGCTACTGCTGGAGACTTAATGAAATCTTATGTACCTAAGTTAATCCTTACGGATGAAGGTGATTTTAATTCAGTATGGGAAGAATATGCAGAAAAAATGGATAAGATCAATGTAAGTGATTACACAGATTTTATCGATGCTAAGATTGTTGAAAGAATTGAAGCTAATAATCCTTCACTTCAATAATAGACAGTAAGCGTTATAAGCAATAAGAAGAAGGGTCGGCTTGTGCCGGTCCTTTTTTGAGAAATGGAGCATGTATGTCACAATCAAGAGTAACATTGACTAAGATTGTAAAAGGGTATATAGGTGGAAAGTTTAGAAGAATTTACTTGATGGCTTATCCTGAAAATGATCGAGAAGTCAACATGAGTTTAAACATGTATAAATATTCGGAAGCTGCTTCTATTACGATGACACAGCTTGCTGGAGGCACTTTTCTTGCATCTTTACTTCTTCGCTTGAATTTCCAAGAAGAAGGTATTGCAGTGGTTTTTGGACTCAGTAACATTGCTTCGGTTTTACAATTGTTTACGGCTGTGTGGGTTCAGAAAATGTTAAAGAGAAAACCTTTTGTATGTGGAAGCGTCTTATTGAAAAGTGGACTTGCATTAATGTTCTTTTTACCATTGTTTTTACGGGGTAACACTCATGTCCGATTGATAGCAGCAGGATTATATCTTCTAGGTTATATAGGTATTCAGATTGGTAATTCTCCAGCTAAAGATTGGGTTGTTTCTATGGTACCAGATGGTAAACGTGGTTACTATTTTGCTAAAACCGATGCTTTTAGTGTTGGTGTTATTACGATATCTACCATAGGTATGGGATTGGTCATGGATTTTTTTCAAACCAGGAATGAAACAATGGGTTTTGTTACTGTAGGGTTTGCACTCTTAGTACTGGTGATGCTTAATTTTATTGCTTTTAGTCGTATGAAGGAGAAACGCATTACAAGGCTGGATACAATTGGGCGTGAGATGCATGGACGGATGCTAAAAAGACAGCTAAAGGAAGAAGAAATAGTGGAAACGTTGTCTTTGTTTAAAGAAATGAAGCTAGCTCTATCGAATAACCGTTTTCGAAGGGAATTAATGTTAAGCTTACTGTTTACCACCGGATTTCAGATGGGTTTGCCTTTTAACGCTAGTTATCAAATTAAAGAGCTCTCATTGTCCTTTTCATTTATCATGATCACCGGCGCATGTGCAAATGGAATAAGAATATTTATTTCACCTAGGATTGGGAGACTAGCAGATAAAATAGGAACAGGAAAAGTGCTGAAATTTGCATTCGTAGGATTAATGATGCATCATGTATTGATGAGTTTTGCAAATGAAAACAACGGACAAATTATGATACCTGCAGCAATATTATCAGCTGCTTTGGCATGGAGCTTCGTGGGTACCGGACTTTTAAATCTACAGTTTGATTTATTAGATGAAAAGAAGATGACGATACAGTTATCCCTTGTGTCATTGTTTTCAAGTGTATGGGGTTATGTCACTATTTTATTAAGTACCGGATTGTTTAGTATGTTCGAAAGATTATTTGACGCACATAACATTAATTTATATCCTCAACAAGGACTTAATGCAGTTAATGTTATTGTATATTTATTAACGATTATATACATTCATTATCGCATTCAAACCCTAAAAAGGGTTAAATAAATAATAAAGATTATAAGGAGTTTATGATGCTAATACCATACAGACAGATACATTTAGATTTTCATACATCCCCATTTATAGGTGATGTGGGTAAGGATTTTGATTCAAAAGACTTCGTCAAAACATTAAAGGAAGCTCATGTAAATGGTATTAATGTGTTTGCCAAATGTCATCATGGCATGCATTATTGTGATACGGATTTAGGTGTAGTGCATCCGTCATGTGAAAGGGACCTATTAGGTGAAATGCTGAAAGAACTTAAAGAGGAGGGCATGATTGCCAATGTTTATTTTCCAATGGGTTGGGAAGAAACTGCAGCTGAGAAGGAAAGCTGGTTGGAGGTATCTCCCCAAGGTGTTCTAGGTGGAAAAACGCCTTTTGATGATTACTTTTATAAATGGAGAAAATTATGCCTGAATAACAAAGAATACAGAGTGTTTATGAAGGAACAGATTAAAGAATTAATGGAGCGTTATGCGTTTGCAGGGTTCTGGTTTGACATTATTTTTCAAGAGCAGTGTTTATGTAAGACTTGTCTTTCTGAAATGAAGGCATTAGGCATGGACCCACAAACAGAAGAGGACAGACTTAAGCATGACTATCAAGTTCTTGAAGCGTTCCAAAAAGATATATATGACTATGTTAAATCCATGGATGAAACCAAAACCATATTCTTTAATGGACAGTGGACACCGGATGGTGGGTATGAGCCTGATTATAACATTGAAAAACGAGGCAAGTATCAAACCCATGTTGAAGTAGAATCGTTGCCGTCAGAATTGTGGGGATATAATCTGTTTCCACTCTATGTGAATTACCACAATCGCTTTAATGGTGAATGCATTGGTATGAACGGTAAGTTCCATAATGCATGGGGAGATTTTGGATCACTCAGAAATGAAGAAGCTCTAGAATTTGAATGTTTTAGAATGCTGGCTAATGGTTCAAAATGTTCCATTGGTGACCAATTGCATCCAAGAGGTGTTCTTGACACGGCAACCTATAAAAGAATTGGACAAATTTATGCTCAAATTGAGGCTAGAGAACCATGGTGTGTTCATGATGAGAAAATTTCAGAAATAGGTATTGTGATGGTCCACCATGCTTTTGAAAAAGACATGCTCGCTGATGAAGGTGCGTTACGCATGATGCTTGAACTTAAGCAGCAATTTGATTTTATAAAGTGGCAAGATGATTTTAATAAGTATAAATTAATCATTTTACCTGATCGTGTAACCTTTGATAAAGAAGCTTCTATGAAGATAAGTGACTATATTAAAAATGGAGGTAAGGTTATTGCTACCCATAAATCAGGGTTAAATAAAGATGAATCACAATACCTATTAAAAGAAGCTGCAATTACATATGAAGGTGATGCAGACTATACACCAATGTATTTGGATCTTAATGGATTTAGTGAAAAAGTTGATGATATGTTGTATGCATTGTATGAAAAAGGATCAAAAGTATTTGCTAATAACCAAGACCAGATCCAAGCAGCACTGTATAAACCTTACTATAACAGAACCTATGATTGTTTTTGCTCCCATCGACAGTTTCCTCATGATGAAAAAATTCAAGAAGCTGGTATTGTTAATACCGGAGAAGTTATTTATATCAGTCATCCATTGTTCACAGACTATATAGTCAACGGTGTACGTGTTTATAGAGAGATTATTGAAAAAGCTATCCATGATTTAATGGGAACCCCTATCATTGAAACGTCATTACCAAGTAGTGGAGAAGTGACAGTTAGAAAGCAACATAATCGTTTGATTATTCATATGAGTCACTATATAGCAGAAAAAAAATCTAAACGTTTGGAGTTGGTTGATACGAAATTACCTGTTTATGGTATTCAGATGCAAGTCAATATGATGGGAAACAAAGATATGCGTAAGATAAAACCGAGGAAAGTATATCTTGTACCAGAGATGGAGTCTTTAGACTTTGATTATAATGAAGGCAAATTGAAAGTTACCATAGAAAAACTATGTGGTCATCGTATGTTAGTCATTGAATAAATAAGCTATCATGTGAACAAGATTGAATTTAATAACGTTTGAAAAGGAGATACGGATGAAAGAATGGATAATACTTGATACAGATATTGGTGGTGATATTGATGATACTTGGGCTTTGGCATTATTACTAAAGATGGACTGTTATGATATAAAATTAATTTCCATCACAGGATATGATACGTTTTATCAGGTTCAACTAACAGCCAAATTACTAACCATTGCAGGAAGAGAAGATATTCCTATTGCATACAATCTTCCTCAAGATTGCAACAGAGGAGCCCAAGATCGATGGATTGAAGATTTTTCCTTAGAACATTATAGAGGACGTATCTACACGGGAACGTTAGAACCTATGAAAAAAGTTATTCATGAAAGCAGAGATAAAGTGAAAATTTTATCGATTGGTGATAAGACAAATGTTGCAGAACTTCTAAGAAATCATGATGAGGCTGTCCATAAATGCATTGTTTATTCCATGCAGGGATCCTTTGACGAAACCTTTGCCGAAACCAATATACGATCGGATTTTCAGTCAGCAAGGCAACTATTAGCTTATGATGTTGAGAAACATATAATACCTACAGATGTTTGTGGAAAAACCAAACTAGACGGAAGTTATTATGAGGCATTATTAGCATCCGAGGATTCTTTGGTGAAAGCGGTTTTAGACAATTATAGAATTTGGTGGGAAGACTGTGATTGGAATGAACATCAACAGAATGTTGATATAGAAAGTTCCATTTTGTACGATCCAGTTACGTTAATGTATATGTATGATGAAAGTGCTTTTACGCACGAAGATATGGATATGTATGTTGATTTTAACGGTTTAACCCATATAGAATCAGGTTATGGTAATAGAGTACATTGTGCCACAGGCATTATCGATGAAGAAAAACTTAAGAAAGATATGGTTCGATTGTTGCTAGAATAATGTAACAGATGTTAATGCATTTCATTCTGGATTGTGATAGTGTTATACTAGGTAAAGAGACTTAAACAAAAGATATAAGTATTAATGTGATTTAAAAACTGTACCATATTCAAAGTCTATAAATTAAAAGGTTGTGTAAATCAAATAAGGAGATGCCTATGAATGATAACAATAAGATGAATAAACGATACCTTGGCATTGAATTAGGTTCCACAAGGATAAAAGTGGTGCTAATCGATGAAAATCTTAAGCCAGTTGCTACAGGTAGTTCAGCGTGGGAGAATCGTTTAATCGATGGATATTGGTCCTATGACCTTGATTTGGTATGGGATAAAATTAGAGAAGCTTATGGTGAAATGGCTGCTCAGTATAAGTCTTTGACAAAGAAATCTCTTAGTAAAGTCAATGCAATTGGAATCAGTGGTATGATGCATGGTTACTTACCATTTGATAAAAATGACCAATTATTAACAGGATTTAGAACTTGGAGAAATAATAAACAGTTACATGCATCACAAGCATTAACACAACTCTTTGATTATCCAGTGCCTCAGAGATGGAGCATTGCTCATTTTTATCAAGCAATGTTAAATCAAGAAGAACATGTATCCAAGGTATACGCTTTAAACACTTTAGCTGGCTATGTTCACTGGAAACTTACAGGAAAAAGAGTAATAGGCATTGGAGAAGCATCCGGTATGTTTCCCATTGATTCACATACTAAAAACTATAACATAGAAATGATGAGCAAATTTAATACAAAAGCAGAAGAAATAGGCTATCAAGTGAATATAGAAGAGATACTTCCTATTGTTCAAGTTGCTGGAGAAACGGCTGGTTACTTGACCAATGAAGGAGCAAAATTAATTGATCCAAGTGGTTGTTTGGAAGGGAATATACCCATGTGTCCTCCGGAAGGTGATGCAGCAACGGGTATGGTTGCTACAAATAGCGTAAAAACGAAGACGGGTAATATATCTGCAGGAACGTCTATATTTGCCATGATTGTGTTAGAAAAAAATCTTAAAAAACGACATTCAGAAATTGATATGGTAACAACACCAACAGGTAATCCAGTAGCTATGGTTCATGTGAACAATGGTACTTCAGATTTAAATGGATGGGTTGAATTGTTAGGTGAAGCTGCAAAACTGTTAGGGGCTGATTTTAGTATCAATACTTTGTATGAACAATTATACAAAGAATCCCTCAAAGGGGAAAAAGATTGTGATGGATTATTAGCCTATAATTATATTTCAGGGGAACACATCACTGACTTTGAAAGTGGTCGTCCTCTATTTGTAAGAAGGCCAGATAGCCGCTTCACCCTTGCCAATTTTATGAAAGCTCACCTATACGCATCTATGGCAGTTCTTCGAATAGGGCTTGATATATTAACAGTGGATGAAGCGATCCATGTTTCAGAGATTACTGGTCATGGTGGTTTATTTAAAACCCCTATAGTCGGACAACGGTACATGGCTGGAGCTACTAACATACCAGTTACTGTGATGAATCATGCCGGTGAAGGAGGGCCTTGGGGTATGGCACTTTTAGCATCATACGTAGAAAAAAAAGAAGCTTATCCAGACATATCTCAATTTTTAGAAGATGAAGTTTTTAGTGATGTTGATAAAAGAATAATGTATCCCTGTGATGCTGATGTAGCTGGATTTCGTAAATATTTAAAAGCATATAAAAAGGGTATCTGTATTGAAAGAAGGGCAGTAGACAATATGTAGTTATTTTCCAGAGAAAATTATGCCATCTTTATACATTCAAAAAGGATAAATATAGATAGAAGAAAGCCTGTAAAGCAAATAAGAATTACAGGCTTTTTTATATACCCAAAATTATGTGCAAAGATGACAAAAAATATCATTTTGTTATTAATCAGTAACAAATAAGGTCAAGAAGAGTACTAAAAAAATTATTATACTAAATATATATTAAATTTGAAGGGAGATTGATATAATGGATTTAAAGGAAATTGGTAAAGTGTATATAAAAAAGAGTTGTATCTTTAATTTCCAAGGAGTGAAAAAATGAATAATAGAGACATCGTATTATCATCAATTACCCTCATAGAAAAGAATTTGAAAAACACCATATCATTAGCAGAAATCTCAAGACAATGCGGTTTTTCTTATTATTATTTTAGTAAATTGTTTAAAACAGTTACGGGGTATTCGCCCAAAAGTTATATATTAGCTAGGAAGATATCAGAATCAGTAGATGATTTATTAAACACGAATCAACGGGTTTTAGATATTGGACTGAAATATGGATTTGGAAGTCCTGAGACTTACACTAGAGCTTTTAAAAGGATCATGCACAAGAATCCCAATGAAATTAGAAAAGATGGGAAAGTGAATTCGCGATTATTATTGAAGCCCATTACTAAACAGACTTTAAATCGATTTAATCATGCATTGGATAAATCCCCAGAGTTTGTTGAACTTAATGAACGGCAACTCATGGGAATTCCTTTTTATTACAACATATCTATGAAAAGCGACTTGTCAAACTCGTGGTCGTTGTTTATGCAAAATTTATCAACTATACCCTATATCAAAAAAAGGGAAAGATTCTATCAGATGCAATATTGGTTTCCTGATCAAGATGATGACAGCACCTTTTTCTTTATTGCTGTTGAAGTGGAGCGTATTGAATCTGTTCCTATACAATTTGTTGCTAAGACTATTCCAGCTGGAACTTATATGAAATTCAGACATAAAGGACGTTCTAACCAAGTAGGATATACTTATCAATATATCTACGAAGAATGGCTACCAAATACAGATTATAGATTATCGGAACATTTTAACTTTGAACACTATGGAGAGGAGTATTTTGGTCCATATAATGAAGAATCTGTTAGTGATATATATATACCTTTTCAAATAAAGTAAGGAGAGTAAAGAAATTATGACGTTCTATGAAAAAACCATTCCAAACCTGATTAATGATGAGGCGAAGATAGAGATTATTAAAGATATTGTTTATAAAAGTTTGGATAATGACCATTTAAAAATGGACCTATATAAACCATCTATAAAAGTGAATAAGGGGAGACCTGTAGTTGTATTCATTCATGGTGGACCATCAAAGGAGAAAAATATAAAAGAGTGGGGTATTTTTGCTTCGTGGAGTAAATTACTAGCTTCTGTGGGTTATACCGCTATTGTTTTAGAATATCGCTATGTCACACAGAAGGCAATCCTATCAGCCGAAGAAGATATCTTAGATGGATTAGATTTTATTAGGAACAGTGGGGAGACATTATCCAGTAAATCTGATCAAATTAATTTGTTCTTTTTTAGTGGTGCTGGTATATTTACAAGCACCTTTATTCGAGAAAAATTTCCCTTTATACGCTCTATAGTATGTTATTACACTTTGATGGAGAAAAAGCTTAGCAAAAAGATTAGTTTTGAGGGTGGAATGTCTCCCTATCATGTTCTTAATAAGACCAAAATCTTACCATTTCCTATGTTTTTTGCAAAAGCAGGCAAAGATAGAAAAGCAATTAATTCGTCAATAGATCGCTTTATTTCCCTAAAAGAACAAATAAAGTTCACCCATTCAGGTGATGATATTGTCGTTGAGTATCATGAAGAAGGCAATCACGGTTTTGATGTATTAAATCATGATGATAGAACAAAGGCTATCATTATGGAGACACTAAAATTTTTAAATCGATACAATTAGTTGGTTGGTATCAAGATAGTGGTATGCTTTCGATTTTATTATGTGGTAGGCAATTTAGGTCAAATGTTTTTTTTTACCATACCTATGAATAAATAAATTTAATTGAAATAATCAGTCACAACATGTATACTATAACCTGGATATGAAATCGGAAATGAAATACCCATAGTATTTACAAATGAACGGAAATATAAATACTATAGAGAGGAGAAAGAAAGTACAACGTAAACAATTAGAAAAAAACATAGCTGTATTTTATCTGTATGTAGGTTTTGGGGTTCGGCTCATTGCTCCAATCGTCGTCTTATTTTTGTTGCAAAAAGGCATTAATTTAACACAGATTATGTTACTTCAATCAATTAATGCTGTGAGTATCGTGTTATTAGAGGTGCCTACAGGTGCTATAGCTGATGTTGTTGGAAGAAAGTTTAGTCTAATGCTATCAAGCATTATGTTGGTAGCAGGATTAGCTATGTATGTTTTGACGCATCATTTCTATGCATTTGTTATGGCAGAGATTATGTTTGGCTTTGGACTGAGTTTTAAATCTGGAGCAGATAGTGCCCTTTTATATGATACACTTAAAGCATTAAAACGAGAAGATGCGTATGCCTCCATTCAAGGAAAAGCTCAGTTTTATGCGTTTCTATTACAGTCGCTAGGGTCAATTATGATAGGTTATCTGTACACGGTAGATGTCAATTTGCCTTATATGGTATCCATTGTATTGATAAGTATCTCGGGAGTAGCCACACTATTTTTCACAGAGGTACATAAACACCAAGTGAAAGAAAGACCTCATTACTTGCGACACATAAAATCAAGTGCCATAACCGTTAAGAATCATCACCAAATTAGAGCCATTATGCTATACTCCGTTTTTATTTATGGGATATGGCGGATTGGATTCTGGTATTTTCAACCTTACATGAAAGCAGTACATGTGGATGCCAAGTATTTTGGTCTTTTATTTGCTATTTTTAACGTTGCTGCCGCCATGGGTTCAAGGAAAGTCCATCTCATTACGCGGAGATTGAAAGAAAAATCATTACTGTTTTTGGGTGCATTGTTCGTGGGTTCATTTTTTTTAATGGGTATGACCAGATTATATGTGGGTGTCGTTTTTATCGCCATACAAGAATTTGCTAGAGGCATTAGAAGACCAATCCTTTTAAACTATCTTAATGAGCATATTACAACAGATAAAAGGGCAACGATCATCTCTTTTACAAGCCTCTGTGAGAATCTTGTGGTGGCTTTATTATATCCTTTTGTTGGCGTCTTAATGGACCAATTGGATATTGTGCAGCTCCATACATATACAGGAATCGTTGCACTGATAGGTACCATTGTTTTGTATAAACACTTAAGCAATAGGCTAAAGGACTTTATGTAGTTGTCTATACTCACTAGGTGTGATACCTTCTAAGATTTTAAACTTCCTAATAAATGGATATCTGGTATTAAAACCAATTTTTTTAGATATATCATTAATACTAATGTTAGTGGATTTTAAGTAATCTTTTGCCTTTTCTATCCGTAAGGAAGAGATATAGTCTTGATAGGACACACCTAATGTCTTTTTGATATATTTGGACATGTAGTTAGCTGATTTACCATAATATTCAGCAATGGCATCCAAATAGATATCTTCTGTATAATGTGCATCCAGGTAAGCCTTAAGGTTTTTGATATCTTTAGCAGCACATTCTTTGTTATGAATCAAAATGGTTCTTAAATACACGTTTTTAACATACGTGTAAAGTTTATCGATGTGTAATTCACCTAGTTGAGAACTGATGTTTATGTAATCTTCTCCCATGATATCATAAATATTATGATTTCTTCTGTTGATTACCCTTAATGTGGTGTTGTAAAGACGGAGATAGAGCTCTTTGAGTGCATGGCAGGAGATGTTTTCTTTTAGATTTCTATCCAAAATCATATCATATTGCTGCATAACCATTGCTTCATCACCTTGTAACAAGTAATTTATTAAGTGATTTTCTTCTTCTATGGTATAACGACTAAAGTTGTTGGTATTGTCCGTGGGATTATAGGTGCGAATCATTGATTTTGTGAGATACGTAATCTGTGAACTTGCCTCCAATGCTTCTTTATAAGATTTTTTTAGACCATTAAGATTAGAGTACATTAAGCCAACACCACTATGGACGATAAGTAAGTTGTTAGCTATATCCAATGCGTCATGATATTTAAATATACTTTCTGTAATCTTTTTCTTATCCAATTCATGGGGTAAGTTCAATATAACGCATATTTGATTGGCCGCTGGTGAAAAAATATAACGATGTTCAAGGGCTGAAAAGGATTCATTAGCAATAAGTAAACTTCCTTGACAAATGGCATTAAATTCTGCTTTTGTGTGTAATTCATAAAAGCTCTTGTTAAAGTTTAATACAGAATAAATGACCATAAAGTTTTTATTGGGGAAGTTAAAATCATATTGTGCTAAAAAATCGACCACTTCCTCTTCATTTAAAATTTCACTATCTTCAAAAAGGCTGACAAGATACCTTTCACAAACATAGGGGATGGCTAGGTTAAGATCAGCTTTCAATTTAACTATTTCACTAAGAATGGATTGAAAACTATGATTAAGGAAATCAAGATCATTCTTTATGGTGGTATCAGAATCACTGCTGAATTGTTCCTTTAATCTTAGGGTAACGCTATGAATAGGAGCATAAATCTTACTGCTTAGCTTAAAACTAAGGAAGGTAAGAAGAACGAGTCCAATGGAAAAGATAATGAGAGCTAGAATAAGAATGGACCATGATTCTCTCCATAAATCAGAGTAAGGTGTTATGGCACATACAGTATGGTGGAACATAGGGCTATTATAGGTCACAATTAAGTATCTTTTTCCATTGATGTGGATAATATCTCTCGCTTTTTCTTGATTATCTTGTGCTAATTGGATTAAGGCATCTTCAGAGAGAGGCAAATGAGGTTCTGCATCCGTAATGCTTAATATAAAATCTTGAGTAAAGTGGAATAAAATAGAGTTATCCGAAAGCTTTGTTTCGTTTAGAAGACTTTCAAAGTAGGATGCTTCAAGGTTAACGATAACGGGATCTGTATAAATCCTGTTGTCAGCACTAAATTGCATAATGGGAATGACTTTCGTTTTGACTTTCGTCACATTATTCGTTACGATACTTGGTGGTAGAAGCCTGTATCTTTCTCTTATCCCTTCAACATTCAACCAGTAATCTGTATCATATTTATCATAATCCATTAAAACATGGAAAAATTCTTCAATCCTACCAGTTCCAAAATTAGTAAGAACCAGATCATCTTCTTCGGAAATCACAATAATGGAATGAATAAATGATTTTGTTCGTTTAAACGTACTTAATGCATGCATTGAATTTGTTAACACCGTTAAATCATCGTTTTTAAAAGACCATCGTGTGGTTAGAATTTCCCGTAAGTCTTCAGTTGTGTTAAACATGGCAGTGGTATAATGAATTTCTTCAACAATGGTGTTTAAAGTTTCTGAAAGGTTTTTAAGTTCATGAGCGTATTGTTCTTTGGTTTTTTCTTGTAAGATGTTCAGATAATATGTGTTTGTAAAAAGGAGAAAAATAAAGGCACCAAAGATAGCAGTTATAAAATAGAAAAAAATGGTATAGAAAAGGCTGTTTTTCTTGAATGATTTAAACATGACATACCTCCTTTTAATATATTCATTATAAAAGCTTGAAAATCCATGGTCAATGTTAAATAATCTGCTTTTTGTAGCAATATGTGATTTGTTATCCATTTCTACTATGTTGTAAAAATACACATTATTTTTTTCATAAATTACAACATGTTCCTATTTTTATAAATCACGTAGTGAAATAGTTGCTACAAGAAGAAGAATTTATAACTTTACCGTTAAAATTTGTGATGTTATGTTAAATATATCATTCAATGCAGGTCATAAAAGTCACGATAGAAGGGATGTTAAGATTTGGAAACAGTCAAACTTTATAGTAAGAAAAAAAGAAAGGTTCCATTTAAGCAGATTAAAAGAGATTATAGGCTATATCTGTTACTCATTCTTCCTGTTATTTATTTTGCCATATTCAAATATGCACCCATGTATGGTATTACAATAGCTTTTAAACGTTTTCAACCTGGTGGGGGAATGTTATCAGGTGAATGGGTTGGTTTATTGTATTTTAAAAAGTTAGTTCAAGATCCTACTTTTTGGAATGTGTTTAAAAACACGTTTATTTTAAGTTTCTCAGCACTTGTAATAGGGTTCCCTATACCCATTATATTTGCATTGTTACTTAATGAAGTGAGAAATAATAAGCAAAAAAGGTTTATTCAGACGGTTACCTATTTACCAAGATTTTTATCCACAGTCGTTGTTGTATCCATGCTATTCAATCTACTATCACCATCAACAGGTATCGTTAATGAGATTATAAAATTCTTTGGTGGTGAGCCAATCTTCTTTATGAATGAAGCCAGCTGGTTTAGAACAGTCTATATTGCATCCGATATATGGCAATTCATGGGATGGAACGCCATATTATATATTGCTGCATTAGCAGGAGTTGATCCGAATCTGTATGAAGCCGCACGTATAGATGGGGCTAATCACTGGCATCAAGTGGTTCATGTAACGATACCCGGTATTATGCCAACGATTGTCATCACTTTAATTCTTGCTGTTGGTAATACGTTGAACTTAGGTTTTGAAAAAGTTCTTCTTATGTATAACCCCAAAATATATGAAACAGCAGATATCTTACAGACGTATATCTATCGATTAGGTCTTGCATCCCAGATACCAAGGTTCTCCAGCGCAACTGCTGCAGGATTATTCCAAGCGGTCATTTGTTTAGTATTATTATGGACGACGAATCAACTTGCAAGAAAAAATACAGATTATAGTTTGTGGTAGGAGGCTGAAATGAGTAGAATATTTAACTATAAGAATTTTTTAAGATTAAATCATGTCATTATGTTTGTCCTTGTTCTTTTGACATTATTTCCATTTCTATATATGCTGGCTGTATCATTTAGTAGTTCAAGAGCCGTCATGGCATCAGAAGTTTTTTTATTGCCAAAAGATTTCAATCTTGTTGCATATAGCCATGTATTGAAACAGGACCAGTTTTGGATAGGTTATAAAAACACAGTTCTCTATACAGCACTTGGAACATCAATCAGTCTTACTTTAACCATAATGGCTGCTTATCCATTATCGAAAAAAAATTTATATGGTGGTCCGCTAGTGATGAAATTCATGATATTTACCATGTTCTTTTCAGGAGGTTTAATTCCTAACTTCATCTTAATTAGAGACCTAGGTTTATATGATACCATGTGGGCAATGGTGTTGCCTGGTGCAATGAATGCCTACAACGTTATGATCATGAAAACATTTTTCCAAGGTATACCTGATGATCTGAAGAGTGCAGCGAAAATAGATGGTTTAACAGATATTGGGGTCCTCATGCGTGTTGTGCTTCCATTATCAAAACCCATTATTGCAACGATTGGTTTATTTATGGCAGTTTGGCTATGGAATGAGTGGTTTATGTCCTTAATCTATCTAAAATCAGATGTGAAACGACCCGTTGCCATGTATTTGAGAAATATCGTTCTAGGTGCAATGAATACCATTAAATCTGGACAGCAAATGGATCAGCATTCAGCTAAGACCGTACCTGCAACCCTTCAAGCATCCACCATCATGCTTACGAGTATTCCAATTCTATGTGTTTACCCCTTTGTACAAAAGTATTTTGCAAAAGGTATTTTAATAGGATCGGTTAAAGGTTAGTGATGGATGATATAAATGCTATCATGAGTTTAAGTGGATGCCATGGCCAGGCTTCCAGGTGGACTCTTATAGATAGAAGGCTTTACATATTATAGATAATAAAATAGGAGGTAGTGTTATGAGACAAAGTAGTAAGTTACGTAAATGGTTTATAATGCCACTAGTAGTTGTCATGGTAGTATCGTTATTTGTAGGCTGTGGTTCAGGAGGCGAAAAAGAAAGCTCAGACAGCAAAGAAAGTTCATCGTCAGCAGAGAAAAGTGGAGATAAAAATACACAAAAGAATGATGAAGCTTCACCCATGCTTGGTGATCAACCCATAACTGTAACCATGTTATATTCAGATAATTCAAATTACCCAGCACAAAGTGATTGGATGATTCTCACGGAGATCAAAGAACGCTTGAATGTAGATCTTCAACTAGAAACAGTTCCTGAATCGGACTATGTAGCTCGGCGAACAGTTACACTGAATTCAGGTGATTTACCAGATATTATATCCAAGACTTTTGGTCATGATATATCACCTTATATACCAGCTGAATTAATCTTACCCATCAGTGACTATATTGATCAAATGCCTCATTTTAAAGCCTTCATAGAAAAATATGACTACCATGCAGATCTTGACAATGCAAGAGAGGCAAATGGTAAATATTATTTCCTACCTATCAATGCGAATCCACAAAGAACAAACAGCCACGGCTGGATGATTCGAATGGACCAAGTAGAAGAGTATGGTTTAAAAATGCCAACGACCATGGATGAAATCTATGAAGCAGCTAAGGTATGGAAAGAGCACAATCCTGACGACTATCCAATCAGTAATAGATTTACAGCTTCAAACATTTTATCAAAAATAGCACCTGCATTTGACACCATTGGTGGTTGGACATTGGGTAATATGTTCCTCTATGATCAAGCAGCAGATAATTTCTTTTTTGCTCCTGCAACAGAAGCGTATAAAGAGATGCTTTTGTGGACGAATAAGCTGTACGAAGAAGGATTGCTTGACCCTGAGTTCACAACACTTGACTCAACATTATATGAGGAACGTATCAAAAACGGTGAGCAATTTATTATGGTTGACTGGATCGGTAATGAACTTCGCTATAACAGAGATGGTCCTGAGCAGTCCGGTAATCCAGATTATAATGTACAACCCTTCATGCCGCCAAAAGGACCCCGTGGTACATTCTCAGGTGGTAAAATAAATAAGTTTGAACAATCATGGGTTATTAGTGCAGCAGTCGCTGAGCGAGATGACTTTGATTTAGTGCTTCAATTTATTGATTGGTTTTACAGTGATGAAGCAGCAGAGTTAACTTCTTTTGGAAGAGAGGGTGTGGATTTTGAAATCCTTGATAACGGCAGAAAAGAGTTTATGGATTTCGATCTTGATTACACAGCCATTAATGGTGTGCCACAAAACAGTTTAACTGCTCGTAAAGACGATGACCTTTTTAAGTCAAGAAAGACAGATTATGTGATTGACCTCTTTACCCAAATGGATGAAGAAGGCGTATTTTCACCTAAAGACCCTAGTATTACCCTTACAGATTTGGAGAAAGAAGAAGAAGGTTTTTACCGTTCAAGTCTAAATGATTATGTTCTTCAAAAAACAGAAGAATTCATCTTTGGCGTTGAATCCTTTGATAACTGGGACGCATTTGTAGCTGAATGTGAAGCTAAAGGAAGCGGCGATTTAGACGTTTTATATAACACAGCTTATGATAGACAAAAATAATCATGTATGCTTATATAGACAGACATAAGTGTTCTAGATGAGTTAATTGTGGTTTTTAAAGTTTGCAGTATGTAAGCATGTAATTAAAATCCATTAGAGCTTATAAACCTTTGAATAAAGGCTTATAAGCTTTATTTTGTGAACACAAAAAGAGATTACACTAACAATAAATCAGAAAAACTCGAACATTAATAAAGAAAATCAAAACAACATTCGGATTTTCTATTGACAATTATTGGGCGCTTTGATAATATAAAGCTATAAAATATATGGAGGTCAAACCATGGAAAAGTTTTTTAAGTTAAAAGAAAACAACACGAATGTAAAGACTGAAGTTATTGCGGGGTTTACGACATTTATGGCTATGGCGTATATCATTGTCGTTAATCCAGGTGTACTCGTAGGATGGGAGAACATGGGAAATCCATTGTTTAATTCTGTTCTTGTAGCAACTTGTATTTCTGCAGCAATTGGTACGCTCATTATGGGACTCTATGCTAAGTTGCCATTTGCACAAGCACCTGGTATGGGGTTGAATGCTTTTTTTGCAATCACCATCATGGGTATTATGGGGTACACATTTAATCAAGGTTTAGCAATTGTTTTCATCTCAGGTTGTATATTCATTTTACTTACTTTGACAGGGCTTAGAGAAAAGATTGTTGATGCCATTCCAGCAAATATTAAATATGCTATCACTGCTGGTATTGGTTTGTTCATTGCACTAATTGGTCTTAAAAATGCAGGTCTACTTGTTATTAGCCCAACAGATGGTTATTTTTTATGTGATTTTAGTAAATATAGCGAAGTAAAACCCGCACTTGTTGCTTTAATCGGACTTGTTATCATTGCTATATTAATGATGTACAAAGTTAGAGGTGCACTACTCTATGGTATTTTAATTGCTACACTTATTGGTATACCTTTTGGTGTAACTGACATTAATTCGTTACAAGGTGCTAGCTGGACACCACCAAGTATCGAGCCAACTTTATTTCAATTAGATTTTGGAGGGCTATTTGCTGATAAAGGAGCATTAGATGCAATCTTAGCTTTAATCATGGTAGTCGTTGCCTTTACACTTGTTGATATGTTTGATACCATCGGTACGTTAGTTGGAACAGCTACCCGTGCTGGTATGGTAGATAAAAATGGTCGTGTTATTCGTATGAACAAAGCTTTAATGGCAGATGCTGTGGCTACAACTGCTGGTGCGTTATTAGGAACATCAACAGTTACTACATATTTAGAAAGTAATACAGGTATCTCAGAAGGTGGTAGAACAGGTTTAACAGCTGTGGTTGTTGCCATTCTATTTGTCTTAGCATTATTCTTATCGCCCATTGCATTACTAATCCCTGGTGCAGCCACTGCTCCAGCACTGATTATTGTGGGTGTATTGATGATTGGTGCCGTTAAGAACATTGATTTTGATGGTATCGATAATGCCCTTCCAGCATTCTTAACAATGGTGATGATGCCTTTCACACAAAGTATTGCAACAGGTATCGCATTTGGATTCATTTCCTTCAGTGCCCTTAAATTATTCAAAGGCAAAGGAAAAGAAGTCCATCCAATTATCTATGTACTGGCAATCCTGTTCATTATAAGATTCATTATCATGCCAGGTTAAGCAACATCTAATCAACCCTATAAAATAACCGCTTATCTAAGTCATTGGATAAGCGGTTTTATGATGCTAATCATTCCATTGATTATGGTGCAAAAACAGTTCTTTTTGACGTAAGATCCGCTCTTGCATTTTTGCTTTGAATGATGGTGGACCAAGTACCTTTAGAACGGGTCCATAGGAGAGTAACAGGATAATTAATTCAGGCTCATCCACATCATAGTAATACAATTTTATCCGACAGGTTCCAGTTTCATCATCATATTCGGTGTTTCTTTCATAATTAGACAAGTGAATAAAACAGCGTTCGAATCCTTGGCGTTCATTGGTTAGCACCATTTCAATGGGTTCCTTTTTTTTATGGGAACTTATGAAGGTATCCATGTCAGTAGGGTATGTAGCATCTTCCATGATAGTCACTTGAAGGATACGTGCCACATTAATTTTACTAAAATAGAGCAGTTTATCCTGATTAATCTGAACCGCATTCAAACGAAATTTATCATCTTTAATGGAATATTCAAGGCGGTGAGGAGCATAGCTGCTCCATTTTGTTACACCTTTTGCATTCAGGTAAGTTATTTGAAGTAACTTTTTATGGGTAATCCCATAGCATATCTTTTGAAAATGTTCTCTGTATAGGCCATCTGAAAAAGGATCACCATCATTGGCTTGACCCACTGTAATAATAGAGTCATCGTCATATAAAGTTTCTGTATCCTCCAAAGCTGTTTCTAGAGATGCCATGTCTTGACTATCAAAGAAGAGGTTAATGCGTTTATCGGATAACATACTTTTTAACCACATTTTTTCTAAATGAGTCATTAACGTGATCGGTTCAGCATCTAATATGGATTGATAACCCTTATGATGTTGAATAAGTAGATGGTAGGAATCCATGGTTTCTTCTAATAATCTGGGTGCCAGGTTATAAAAGGTTTCTTGAAAACCCTTTTCCTGTAGCAGACCACATACTTGTTGTTTGGTTAGGGGTTGTTTATGAGCTTTTTGGAGTATGTCTTGTATCATCTGATAGTAGAGCCCATGAACTTCACTGAATAAATCCATCATTCGCCTCCATACATGTCAATCATCTTTCGAATATCATCTATAAATTTTCGTTCTATAACACCATTGGAGCATTCAAAAGCGATTATACGCCCTATAAAAGTACGTAACCAAGGTATCATTTCGTTAGCATCAATGACAAGAATCTCATAACAAAAGGTGTTGTTCGTCATCTTGTTTAGCTCACCATGTCGACCTTCACGGTGAATGCGATCAATAAGATACTGCTCATGGGCTTCATCAATATGTAGCGTCATTTTAACAGATTCAAGATCCTTTTGATGGTAGATATTGATACCCCAGGTATCCTTACGAAGGGTTGCTAATGTATCTTGATACGCTTGAAAGGCTTTCACAAGATGGCCCCGTGTTACTTTTCGAATATAATCAAGACGATAATTGCTATAGCGTTTTGTATAATAACTATAGGCAGATACATAACGTCGACCGAGACTTACATTTTGAATAATTTTTAATGGTAGAATCTTAAGCTGGAGGACTGTATCTTGTCGTCTATTATAGATATGTATATCCACCCATGTATGGCGTTTTAGGGCAAATAGAAGCTGTAGGAGTATATTGTCATCCAGGGTATGTGCAATGTAAAAATGACGAAAAGAGAAAGTAGCCAAGTCCTTAACGTCTTGTATTTTCTGTTGGATGAAAGTCCCGATGATTCCAACGGGTATTACATTTTGATAATAACCACAAGCCATATAGAGCTTTTTAACTAGGGTTTTAGTCAAGCTTTTTATGGGCGATGTGCCTAGAGCATATACCAATGAGCGCCCTTTTTTTGTGCTTGTTAGGTAGCCCTTCATGGTATATTCTTTTAATTTATTCCGAATGGTCATGGTATCAGGAGGTTTCGTTATATCCACTCGACTCAAATAGCGTTCATAGATCACATCAGATATGGCATTAGCCGATAAGTTCGATTCAGATGATAACGTGTCTAGGATCATAAAGTGAAGCATAATATCGTTACGGGTAAATGATTTGGTCATCCATGTCTTTGAGAGAGGATTCTGTTCCATGTTCTGTGTATCGGATGAGATAAACATGCGTTTTCCACGGGTTGAGTGTTCGGTTCGGATATAATCCCCTAAGTAACTCTCAATGCGCCGCCGCTCGTTGTCATAACTTCGGCTGCTGTTATAAGCATAGTCGTTTCGACTTTTATAGCCGTATATTAAAAAATCCCTTATGTAATGGCGTATACGTTCGTGGTTCTTCACCAGTTCATTAAATCCTGCCATTTCCATTCCTCCAAATAAAGCGTATCATTTCATGCTGTTTTTATATGTTAACATGATATGTTAAACCATGACAGCAGGTTAGCGGATGTAGTTGTGTATTAAAAATGTTAGCATTCCTTATATCCGCTTGTCAAGTTCGCAACTTTTTTTTAATGATAATGTCATACTGTCGTGGTAGGATAGGTGCATAAGAAATAAATATGAACTATCGCTATGCTAAGACGTAAAGGTCTTGCGGTGCCCGGTCAATGACTAAGGGTATGCCAGATGATGGGACATGATGAGTTGAATGAGAGGTGTTGTACCTTGATGGTCATTCAAACCAAAATGGCAGCACGTGTATGTGTGGGGTTCGAATCCCCAAGATATTGCAATAAAAGTATTGCATCTTGACATGTTAATCTGTTATATCCCATGTGTCCATGAGCAACATCCATGGATACACTAGTATCGCGCTTGCAATTAAGGGGATACCGTATACTCAACACGCATATCCATGATTCTTCAATCATCATAAGTGACAGGTATGATGACGCTGGGTTACCGATAGACGTGTTGGCATACTTAACCGTGGTTCCGTGACGATTCTAGGGGATTAACAGCCATTAGCATCATAAGAAAGGGGAAAAAAGATGAAAATATTGATTAAAATTAATGAAAGAGGACTTTTATTTAAAGATGGTAATTATGAGAAATGTCTTAAGGCACGGTCCTATTTTTATATGCCTTTTCACAAATATGAGGTTGTCGTTATGGATATTAATAAGCCATTTATACCGAAAGGATATGCCATTGATACGTTTTTAGAGGATGAAGCATTGTTAGAAGAATTGGATATTGTCAATGTAGAACATAATCAGTTAGTTGTTCATTACTGTGAAGGACGTTTAAAAGGTGTTTTATCAACTGGGAAATATGCATTCTGGCATGTCCATCACCACAATGAATTTCAAGTCATTGATTTCAAGAAAACAGAGATAGGTGAGGATTTTGATAAAACACTATTAAAGCACTCTCAGTTAAGAGGCAAATACTTAGAAGTACATATTGCACCTTATGAGCAGGGCATCTTGCTATATGATCATAAAATGCAGAAAACCTTACAGCCAGGACGGTATTTCTATTGGACTGTTTTCAAAGATGTTGAGGTAAGGAAAGTGGATTTACGAAAGACTCAGGTTGATATGGTGGGACAGGAGATTATGACAGCAGATAAAGTCACCCTGCGGATTAATTTTGTTTGTGGCTATCGGATTACCAATATACATAAAGTAATCATGGAGATACAGGATATCTATAACCAAATCTATTTGTTTCTGCAATTGGTCCTAAGAGAATATGTGGGCACCCTTAAGTTAGATGATTTGTTAAGAGTAAAGCATGAGATTGGAGATTATGTCCTTCAACGTCTAAAGGAAAAAGAAGGAGAGTTAGGGATCGAATATCTAGACGCAGGGGTAAAAGATGTCATTCTTCCAGGAGACATTAAAGATATTCTTAATACGGTGTTAATTGCAGAAAAGAAAGCTCAAGCCAAGGTCATAACAAGGCGTGAGGAAATTGCGTCCACAAGAAGCTTGCTGAATACAGCTAAACTTATGGATGAGAATAAGACGCTATATAAACTAAAAGAGCTTGAACATATGGAAAAGATATGCGATAAAATCGGCCATTTATCCGTTTCAGGAGGTGCTAACATGATGGAGATGTTAACCGAAGCTTTCATTAAATAGTATTTAGACAAAAACTTGCAAAATTGTTCATGTAAAAAGCCAAGTATACAGAATTTACCTCCTGAAACCGAATGATTATTATTAGAATAAGATTAATGTTCGGCAAATCATATTGACTTTTGATGAAGGCTTTGATAAAATAAACAGGTAAATAAGATGACGATTCTGTATGACTGGCGGAAGTGGGAGTACCCACAGGGAGTACAGAAATAAAAATGCCGACCGCCTGGGCAACAGTGACTAAATAAAGTCTGTGTGCTCAGGCGGTCTTTTTATTGAGACCCTGGCCCATAGAATATTCTTAGTCCAAGGAATGAGACTTGTATGTCCATTCGAGTACATAGAAGAAAGGGTTGGTTCCATGAAACAGTGGTGTCATTTTACAGAAGGTCCTTGGCAAAAGGAAATCAATGTACGTGATTTTATTCAACGTCATTATACACCTTATGAAGGTGATGAGGGTTTTCTAGCAGAAGCAACACCAAGGACGAAGTGTCTTTTAGAGAAGTTTCAGGTGATTAAAGCCGAAGAGCTAAAAAAGGGTGTATTAGCCATTGATACGAAGACGGTATCCTCTTTACTTACATTTAAGGCTGGCTATTTGGATGAAGAACTGGAATTAATCAAAGGTATACAGACCGATAAGCCCCTTAAACGAGCCATTAATCCATTTGGCGGTATACGCATGACCAGAAGTGCATGTAAAGCTTACGGTTATGAGCTGAGTCAAAAGGTGGAAGAGGAATTTACCTACCGAACAACCCATAATGATGGGGTGTTTAGGGTATATTCTGATGAGATGAAATTAGTGCGAAAAACAGGCATTATTACGGGACTGCCAGATGCTTATGGCAGAGGTCGTATTATTGGTGATTATCGACGAGTAGCCCTGTATGGCGTGGATTATCTGATTCAACAGAAAGAAAAGGATATGAAAGTCTATCAACACAAAGTCATGACAGAAGATAACATTCGTTTATTAGAGGAAGTGTATCGCCAGATTGACTTTTTAGGTAAATTAAAAGAAATGGCGGCCATGTATGGTGACGATATTTCAGAACCGGCAGCCAATGCAAGAGAAGCCATTCAATGGACTTATTATGGTTACTTAGGGGCAATTAAGGAACAAAATGGTGCCGCTATGTCCCTTGGACGCATCAGTACATTTATTGATATCTACATGGAGAGGGATATACAAGCAGGTACATTGACGGAAGAGGGAGCCCAAGAACTCATTGATGATTTGGTTCTTAAGCTTCGTATGGCAAGACAATTGCGAACACCTGAATACAACGAATTATTTGCTGGTGATCCCATGTGGATTACGGAAGTGATTGGTGGTATGGGTGAAGATGGTAGAACACTTGTCACCAAGAGCTCCTATCGTTTTATGCATACACTCTATACCTTAGGACCAGCACCTGAACCCAATATTACCATTTTGTGGTCCAAAGACTTGCCTGACAGTTTTAAAGCGTATTGTGCCAGGGTATCCATTGATACAGATTCCATACAATATGAAAACGATGACCTTATGCGGACAAGGTATGGGGATGATTATGGGATTGCATGTTGTGTATCTGCCATGAAAATTGGGAAGCAGATGCAGTTTTTTGGCGCACGATGCAACCTGCCAAAAGTTCTGTTGATGGCCCTTAACGGGGGTAAGGATGAGCTATCGGGTATCCAAGTGGGACCGGAGCTTCCACCCATTGAAGGTTCTGTGCTAGATTATCAACAAGTAGTAGAACGGTTGGATATCTATATGAAATGGTTAGGTGGCTTATATGTCAATACCATGAATGTGATTCATTACATGCATGATAAATACGCCTATGAAAAGTTACAGATGGCATTACACGATACAGAAGTGGAACGTACCATGGCATTTGGTATGGCAGGGTTATCTGTAACAGCAGATTCACTAAGTGCCATAAAATATGCAACAGTCATGCCTGTTCGAGATGAACAAGGATTAATTATAGATTATAACATACAGGGTAATTATCCTAAATTTGGTAATGACGATGACCGGGTGGATGCGATTGCTAATGGGTTGACCTCCCAATTAATCAATCAGTTGAAACAACATAAAACTTACAGAAATTCTACCCCGTCATTGTCAATTCTAACCATAACCTCCAACGTGGTTTATGGTAAGAAAACAGGGGCAACACCTGATGGAAGAAAACATGGTGAGCCTTTTGCACCTGGTGCAAATCCCATGCATAATCGGGATGAAAAAGGTGCTTTAGCCTCACTGCATTCTGTGGCTAAGATACCCTATGATTGCTGTAGGGACGGTATATCTTGTACATTCTCTATTCGTCCAGGAGCCCTTGGGAAAAGTGAAAGTGATCGTATTAAAAATCTAGTGAGCATACTCGATGGCTATTTCTTACACAATGCCCATCATATAAATGTAAATGTGCTTGACCGTGAGAAGTTAATGGACGCCATGGAACACCCAGACAAATACCCAAACTTAACGATACGGGTATCGGGTTATGCTGTTCATTTTAATCGACTTAGTAGAGAACAGCAAGAAGAAGTTATACGACGAACGTTTCACAACAAATGTTAAGGATTAATCATAGATTTTATAGAAGGGAAAGATAAAATGATGAAAAGAGCATTAATTAGTGTATCTGATAAAACAGGTATCGTCGAATTTGCAAAACAGCTTGTAGACTTAGGTGTGGAAATCATTTCTACAGGGGGGACAGCTAAGAAATTGACAGAGGCTGGTGTTGACGTCATAGGCATTTCAGATGTTACAGGTTTTCCTGAATGTCTGGATGGACGAGTTAAAACGTTGCATCCTAATATTCATGCTGGTTTATTAGCCATGAGAAGCAATGATAAACATATGCAGCAGTTAGAAGAATTACAAATCACGCCCATTGATTTGGTGGTTGTTAATCTCTATCCTTTCAAACAAACCATTCTAAAAGAAGATGTCACCAGAGAAGAGGCCATTGAAAACATCGATATTGGTGGACCGACCATGCTTCGTTCAGCCGCTAAAAACTTCCAAGATGTTGCGGTGGTGGTTGACCCAGAAGATTATCATACAGTATTAGAAGAAGTAGCAGCTCATCAACAAGTGTCTGATGAGACCAAGTTCTATCTGTGTTCAAAAGTGTTTGAACACACAGCGCATTATGATACTTTAATCGCTCATTATATGCGAGAGCAAAGACAAGCAACAGACTTACCAGAGGTAATGAGCATGTCTTTTGAAAAGGTACAAGATATGCGCTATGGAGAAAACCCTCATCAGAAAGCCGCTTTTTATAAAGAAGTGAGCAACACGAAAGGCTGTTTAACCAATGCAGAGCAATTACATGGGAAAGCATTATCCTTCAATAATATTAATGATACCAATGGTGCCCTTGAGTTATTAAAAGAATTTGACGAACCAACGGTAGTGGCTTGCAAACATGCTAACCCATGTGGTGTTGGCAGTGCAGATAGTATCTATGATGCCTATGTAAAAGCCTATAAAGCTGACCCTGTATCCATTTATGGGGGTATTGTGGTAGCTAATCGTGAGATTGATGCTCCTACGGCAGAAGAGATTAACAAGATATTTGTTGAGATTGTCGTAGCACCTTCTTACACGCAAGATGCTTTAGCTATACTTAAAAAGAAGAAAAATATTCGGGTGCTGACATTAGATAACATTATGCAGAAGCAGCCTGACACAGCTTATGATCTTAAAAAAGTCAGCGGTGGTTTATTGGTTCAAACCGTTAACCATGCTTTGTTACCAGAACATATAGAAGTGGTCACCAAAACACAACCAACCAAAGAACAGATGGAAGATTTAAAATTTGCTTGGAAAGTTGTGAAACATGTTAAGTCTAATGGTATTGCCATTGGTAAAGATAAGATGTCAATGGGTGTTGGCCCTGGACAGGTAAACCGTATATGGGCATGCAAACAAGCCATTGACCATGCAGTTGAACACCTAGGGGAAGATGCTCTAAAAGGAGCAAGTCTCGCATCAGATGCTTTCTTCCCATTTACTGATTGTGTTGAAGAAGCAGCAAAAGCAGGTATCTCTTGTATTATCCAGCCAGGCGGTTCTATTCGGGACAAAGCATCCATTGAAGCTTGTGATAAACATGGAATAGCTATGGTATTTACAGGTATGCGTCATTTTAAACATTAGACAAGTATCATAGATTTTTTCGTAAAAGACTGTTTCATATGGCTATGGGACAGTCCTTTTGTATTCAAAACACTATCTAAGAAAGTATATGGCACTTAGGAGGACAGTGGGTGTACTTTATTATCCTGTAAAATGGTTTTTGCTCTTTTAATAAATAGAGGTATTAAAATAAGTGTCATCACACCTCCAATGGTTTCCGATAGAGGTTGTGCAGACAGTGCATGAACCATACCAAAATTTTTGAATAAAAAGAGTAAGGGTAGAAACAGCACAACTTGTTGTAGTGTAAACAGGATTGTTGCTGTTTTTTCCATACCTATTGGCTGCATGGCGTACAGCACCACATTGGTGGTGAAGATAAAGGGGGCAGTTAATCCGTAAATAAGCGCTGGATAGTGAATCAAATTCATCACCCTTATTGAATCTGTAAATAGGCTAACAACCCATGAACTGTTCAAGACGAGGATGAGATTAAGCACACTTACGATGACAAATACCACCATTGCGGATTGCTTGAGGATGGTGAAGAAACGTTTTTTATGTTGAGCACCCACACTATAGCCAAGCATCACAACAGCAACACCCATAATACCTCCTGCTATAGAACTGCTGATGGTAAACACATAACCTGTAATGGTTTGAACACTTAGAGCAGCAGAACCAAAACTGGCAACCACTTTACTCTCAATGCCCATGGTTACAGATAACAAAAGCATGGATAGAAAAATAGGAAATCCCAATCGAAAGACTTCTTTAAAATAGGCTTTGGAAAAGTGGCATAATTTGTAGTTAAATGATAAGATCATCTTATCGGAACGTATATACATGATTAACATGATAATTTGCAGTAATTGAGCAGCTAAGGTTCCAAGAGCTGCCCCCATGACACCTACTCTTAATACCACAATGAGTACATAGTTAATGATCACATTTAGAATTAATTGGATGAGTGTGGTCATGAGCAGGAACTTCGTTTTTCCTTCGGTATAAATCATTTTGCCAAGAATAATCACAAGCATGAATATGGGCATACCTAGACTTAGTACCTTCAAATAAATATTAGCAAAAGACTGTACGCCTTGTGTCACGCGAAATAACCCCGTAATATGTGGGATTAGAAAATAAAAGACAATACCCATCATGGCGCTGATGATCAATGTCATTATTACCGTATTGGTAAAATACATGTTTGCTTTTTCTATTTTTTTTGCACCTAAAAACCGACTAATGGCCATGGATGCACCTTCTGAAAAAAGTGTTGATAAAGCGACCATGACTAACATAATAGGCAAGACAATAGCCATGGACGATACCGCATCACTTCCAAAATAGTTTCCCATAAAAATAGCATCAATAAAACTGTTCAGTTCATCAAGTAGAGCCATAAACACAGCTGGTACACCTAAACGAAACAATAATGTTAAAGGTTTTTCTGTGAGCATGTTATCAATGTTGGTTAAAGGGGTTACGTCATTCTTCATTTTATTCACCTCGCGTTCATGTTGTATACCTATCCGTCATGAATTAGCCTATTGTCTATCATACATGTTAGAGCAGGTCTAAGGTCAAGCCCATAATTCTTAATATTTTCTTAATGAACGAAAAAAAGAACCCTTCAATCCAATTAGCTGGAAAACCTGTTGGCACAGGGTCACATACTAAGTGAATCTAAGGATTCTTAACATATATTTTAGATGGCTGTCTATGAATAGAGCATCATATGTATGGCTATGGTTTTTAAACCTGCTGCATGGCTGAGATCAATGAGTTCTTGGGACGTGTATTGTCCATCCAGACTGTGAATACTATGTATATGTAGATCAATATCATTCATCTGAAGCCGCCTTTCTATGGGTTAGTACATTGGTTTTTTCTGAACTTACAAGCATGATAACGCTACACATCACAAGAAAGACAGGGAAGACGAACATACTTGTATGTTTGATGACAAAACCCAATAAGGGAGGTAAAAAGGCACTGCCCATATAGCCGAATGCCATCTGATACCCAATAACTGTTTGAGACTGTGTCTTACCAAATCGAGTGGGTGTAGCATGAATCATGGCCGGGAAAATAGGGGATAGACCAAGGCCAATTAAGATAAAGGCACCCATGAGTACCACATTAGGTAAAGGTAATAAAAGGAGTAATGTTCCAAAAAATGTGATGTAGATACCTGAGCGAATCATCTGGGTATTGGTTAAACGGAATGATATAAAGCCGCATATAATGCGTCCAATGGTGATACCTCCATAATACAAAGCTACCCATGTTGCAGCTGTGTCAACCGTTAATGACTTAACTTGAACAAGGTAACTACTACCCCATAAACCAACAGATAGCTCTGCAGCACAATAGAAAGCAAAGGTTAAGAGTGCATAGATAACACCAGGGATTTTCATAACGCCTTTACGGTTTGAAGAAGTATGTGGGTCATGATGGTCCACAGCGGCATCTTTTGTAAGAGCAGCATGCTTGAACCACAGAGGTAGACTAATTAGGAGTATACTTGCTAGGACGAGCTGGATACTGGCAATGGTTCGATACCCTAGTCGCCATGAAGATGTATGTAACAGAATCTTTCCCATTATATAAGGACCCATGGTAGCACCAACACCCCAGAAAGAGTGAAGCCAGTTCATGTGATGGGCCTTAAAATGTAAGGCTACATAATTATTGAGTGCCGTGTCAACAGACCCAGCACCAAACCCCAGAGGTATAGCGAATAAAAGTAACCAGATGTAAGAGGGTGCATAAGAAATACCTAATAATGCACTACCTGTCATGATACAACTGATAAGGGTTACTTTACCCGTACCAAATCGACGTATAATATGACCACTGAGAAAACTAGAAATAATGGTGGTGCCTGTAATGAAGATAGCCACTAAACCTGCTGCATCCAGGGGAGCTTGCCATTCTTGCTGCATCACTGGCCAAGCTACGCCTAGTAAGGAGTCAGGTAACCCTAGACTAATAAAAGCTAAATAAATGATAATCAGTAAGACGGTTGTAATCATGTTGTTGTCTCCAATTCTATATTATTTTTCTACAACTTGAATGTTGCAAGATAATTGTTCAAGAGCCATGGTTGTCAAGCCACAGACATAACTCTCATGCATATGCAGATCATGAATAATCTCAGGCACATGTGGAGAAGGTGACATCTGGCTTATCTGTGTTTGGATGGATTCTAAAATATCATCTAGGAAACAGTAGCCAGATAATATGACACTTTTTGGATTAATGACGCAGTTAATGGCTTGTATGGTTTTTGCAACTGTACTTGATAGAAGCTCACGGTCACTTTGAATCTTGTTGTAATTCACCTCTAAACCAAGTGGTAAAAAAGATACTTCACCAGCAAAATGGGATTCACCGGGAAGAATGCGGCCATTAATCATGATACCTGCCCCAGGGTTATCATCAATGGGATAATAAAGATAAGCAATACTCTCATCCATGGCATAATGATGCTTATGATAAAACCCTAAAGCAGTACTATTCACATCATTTTCTATGATGACTTTTAGTCCAAACTTGTTAACAAGGTGATCGGCCATAGGGGTATGACTCAGCTTTTTAAAATCACACATATCAACATGGCCATCATGGACAACGCCAGGAACACCAATACCTAATACTTTAATATTGGGATATAACTTAAGCAGCATAGCAATGGTTTGGTCAAAGGTATGAAGCCCGATATCATCGTGTTCCATGATGTTATTATAGATTTCTTCACCTAGTAGGTTGGATACAACGCAGGTGATTGTGTGATAGAAGCCTTCTCGCCTAGCATATAAGATAGCAACATAGGCAAAATCTTTGTTATACACAAATCGACGAGCAGGACGACCACCAGTAGAAGGGCATAAGTCCACCTCCTGAACTTCACCAGTAGCCACAAGTTCCTTCAAAATATTGCCACAGGTAGCAACGCTTAATCCAGTTGATGAGGCAATCGTGGTTTTTGTATGATACTTTTCCTTTTTGAGAACAGACTTTACCAGGTCCACATTGATTTGCTTTAATTGCATTGAATTGGTGGGCATGCGGTTTACACCTACTTTCGTCAAGGGTTATTATAAGTATTATAATAAGGGGCAATCATAATTTTGTCAAGTAGAATAAACCATTAGTTTGTAATATATAAAAGGACTTCCCTAAGAATAATACTCTCTAAAGGGGAAGCCCGACTATTTTAAATGGGATCAATATGTATTAGTGCCTAAACATGATCAAGAACCTGTAGATTTATAATGCTTGACACCAAAACCAAATGCCATGAGTGCAGGTATAATAAATAAAATGCCTAACAATGGCGCCAATATATACAAACCATCATGACCCGATGTTCTATCCAATATGTAGAGCATGGGATAGTAATTAACACAACCAAAGGGTATAACAAATGTAAAAAAGGTTTTAACCCATTTTTTATAAATACCTAGGGGGTATTGATTTAATTCTCGTCCACCATCTGTAAACATGTTCGTGATCTCTAAGCCTTGAATGGTCCAGAAAGACAGGGTTGCTCCAAGGATAAAAACACCTGAGAATACGAAAATTCCACTAATGAGCATAAGGATGAATAGGAGTATTTTTAAAAAGGTCCATTGAATGGTTGCGATACTAAGACCATATATAAGAACAGCAATACTTTGAGCAAGTCGACCTATGCGTGTAAATTCAAACTTGGAACCTAACACTTGAAGGACAATACCCCTTGGTCGTGTCAGTATACGGTCAAATTCACCTCTGACAATAAGCCCGGAAAATGCATCAAATCCTCGCACAAAACATTCACTGAGTGCAAAAGCCATATGAATCATACCAAAACATAACAGCACCTCAGAGAATTGCCAACCATTGATATGCTGAAAGCGTTGAAAGAGAAAATACATACCAGCAAAAACCACAAAAGGTACAAAAAATTGCCCAACGCATAACAGTAAAAATGATCCACGATATTGTAACTGGGATTTCCATAGCATTTTTATGTGTTTAAAATAAAGTGTCATCATGATTCCCCTTTCTTAACCGCCTTGAACGGTAACCCGTTTAAGAACAGTTTTCATCAGCAAAGAGCCGCATATCACAAGACCTAACACCCAGACAATTTGTATACCAATACCAGTCAGTGCCTCATTGAAAGGTATATGTCCAGAATAAATCCGCATGGGCATATCACATGTCAAATGAAATGGAAAAAGATAAGCGATTTTTTGTGCCCATATGGGCATAAGGGGTATAGGAATAATCATACCCGCCAAGAATTCTCCAACAACACTAAAAATAAGTGATGATCCTATGGGTGATAGGGTAACAAACACTGAAATGTACATTAACATGGATATGGCTACTACAACGGTTAAACCTAATAATAAGGAGAGGATAAATAGCAATAATGTGGGTACATCAGGCGGCAGCATCAACCGATAAGGTTCAGGTAAAAAGAAGGACACAACTAATATAGGCACACATCTTAGAAGGACGCCAGACAGACGACCAGCAATGAGCTTTGCGTACCATAAAAAATAAAGATTAAGTGGTCGGCATAATTCATAAGCAATGTTGCCTTGCGTGATTAAATCAAAAAGACTATGGTCCCGATACCACATCATGATGATGTACAAAAAGGATTGCTGAAGCCATACATAGGTCACCAGCTGACTTAAAGTCATAGGTTGTATAGCGCCTGAGCTTGCGTAAAAAGCTTCAAACACCATAATGGTTATAAAACCCCAGAAAAACTGTACAGCCACACCAGCAAAAGCGGCTACACGATACTGCATGCCAAGCATTAACCGTATTCTGAATACCGATATATAAGTTCTCATATGGCATACTCCTTATAGAGCTTGACGATGATATCTTCTACAGGCTGGGTTTCAATGGATACATCCACTAACTCATAGCGATGGGATAAGTAGGAAATCGCATCGGATACGAACATTTTCTCGGTGTTGACACTGATAACAGCTCGATTGGTATTCTGGGACATGACGGTGATACCTTCTAAATGTATAGGCTTATGATTCTCTGCGTACTCAAGGGTAATAATTTTATCATGGGCGTATTTTCCTCTTAGGTCATTCAGGTTACCATCATAAAGCAGATTACCTTTCCCGATGAGTAAAAGGCGATGTGCCAGAGCTTCAATATCAATCATATCATGGGTGGTCAGAATAACTGTCACCTGTTTTTCCTTATTAATTCTTTTAATAAATTGACGAACAGCGATTTTGGATATAGCGTCAAGTCCAATGGTTGGCTCATCTAAGAATAATAGGCGAGGTGAATGAAGCAATGAAGCCGCAATCTCGCAGCGCATGCGTTGACCAAGGCTTAATTGGCGAACTGGCGCATGGATAAAATCATCCAGTTGCAATATGTCTGTCAGCATATGTAAGTTTGCTTTGTACTCTGAAGATGGAATTTTGTAGATATCTTTTAGTAGTTCATAAGAATCAATAACGGGTACATCCCACCAGAGTTGCGACCGTTGCCCAAACACAACCCCAATGTTTTTAACATGCTGCTTTCGGTCTTTCCAAGGTGTATGTCCCATGATACGACAAGTGCCGGAGTCTGGGACTAAGATGCCGCTCATGACTTTGATGGTTGTTGATTTGCCCGCACCATTAGGTCCGATATAACCTACAATTTCACCAGGTTCAATGGTAAAGGATATATCACGAATGGCATGAATGGTGGTGTACTCTCTGTGGAATAGAGATTTAAAAGAAGCTTTGACGCCAGCAGAGCGTTTTGCCACTTTAAAAGATTTGTTTAAACGGTTTACTTCAATCATTACACGAACCTCCTTTTGTAACCTAGCAACGTACTAGGTAATAATAATTAGGAACATATTCGTCTAATACCGCATGAAGCTGCTCAGTTAGGCAGCGAAAATTAGTATACTACTAAGGTTTCATCATGTCAAGAATAAATAAATTAAAATGTTGTTACATTATGATTACAATGTAAACATACTAGGGTAGCTTGTGTGAGTTAAGAAAATTGTCATAAAAAGGTAGGATACACCCTTTACCATAGCAAAATAGGGAAAAAATCCTTGTCATATCAAGTGAGAAAGTATATAGTAAGTAGTAGTAGAAATGGAAGTTCATGTATCAGAGTTTGACCCGTTATGAAGGCCATTCTCTTGAGAAAATAAAACCATTATATAAAAAAGGCAAGAAAGGATTTTGATGATATGTTTGAACTCAATAACGTTGAATATGAATCAAAAGAAGCATTTTATGATAATATTTTGCTCTTTGCAAAAGGGCTTATGCATGAAGAACGTGATATCATTGCTAATTTAGCCAATATATCTGCATTATTATATCATACAATGGAGGAAATAAACTGGGTAGGGTTTTATCGGTATAACAATAAGGAACTTGTACTTGGACCGTTCCAAGGAAAACCAGCGTGTATTCGTATACAGGTAGGTAAAGGTGTATGTGGAACAGCTGCTTATACTGGAGAAACACAAGTTGTACCCAATGTACATGAATTTTCAGGACACATACCATGTGATGGGGATACCAATTCTGAGATTGTTGTACCAATGGTACATCAAGGACAATTAATGGGTGTATTGGATATTGATAGCCCTGTATTGGCACGTTTTGATGAAGTGGATAGGATGTATCTTAATGAATTGGTAGCACTTATCATGGATCAATGCGCATGGGAAGACATGTAGGCATCAACAACATGTTTTCATGAATTCTATACATATCCAATACATGGTAAATCCTCTTAAGAGATGATGGGAATAAGCATCAATCCCCCTAGAATTCTTGATAAACATCATAAAATTTGATAAAATGTAATTGGTGATAAAAATGACATGGAAAGTTCTTAAACATCAATTTTCCAATTTAAAGTTAAAAACGAAGTTTTTAACTTTATTTGTGGTTTCTTTTACGTTACTCTTTATATTCAGTATCTTTCTGTTCAATAACTCATTGAATAACTATAATAAAAACCTTTATGGTGTTTTAAAAACAACCCTGGATTTATCCACAAACAATATTGAAGAAAATATAGAGGAACTTGTAGCTTCATCTTATGATTTCATAACAGATTCAGATATACAAAGTTATCTAAAAACAATTAATGAAGATACAAGTTACGATGGGTATTCAGCATCTATAAAGCTCTTGGATGAACTAAGTGTGATGTTATTTGACACGGACTGGGTAATGTCTATTCATATGGTCTATAACAATTTAGAACAGCTTTACATGGCAAAAGATACATTTAAATTTCATCAACCTACCATTCAATTAATAAGTAAAAAATGTGAAGAACTGGAGGGGAAAATACTTTGGATGGATCCAATCATTCATGATTCGTCCATTATTCTTGCAAGACAAATTAGAGATATAGATAACTTATCCCTCCATCCATTAGGTACTTTAATGATACGTATTGATCCAGAGCAGTTAATCCAGAGCATGGATAATGAAAATATTAACAATCATTTCATGATGATGAGTGATAAAAAAATAATATACAATCACAATGATGAACTATCATATAAGGATATTTCAAGGGACATGTACGACGATTCCAACTATCATATTAAGAAGATAAACAATCAAAAGTATTTCTTAGCGTTAAAACAGTCAAAGTTTTCTAATTGGTATTTTGTCAATTATATGCTCTATGATGAAGTTGTTAAGGATATTATTCTCTCCAAAAATATTATGTTTTTGTTATATATTCTTCTTATCATTATTATGCTTATGCTTATTCGTTGGATCGTTTTAGGCATGATAAAACCCATTGAGTCCTTAACAAAGAAAATGTTCATCGTGGAACAAGGTAATTTTCATATCGTACCACCTGATGCCCTTAACAGGTTAAAAAGTGGTGATGAGATTGCTCATTTAGAATATGATTTTTATATCATGATTGATAAAATTAATGACTTAATCAACGAAAATTATAAAAAACAATTGGATGTTAAGCGTTTTCAATTTAAGGCTCTACAAGCTCAGATTAATCCCCATTTTCTTTATAACACATTGGATTCGTTATTTTGCTTAGCTAAAATCAATCAACAAGATACCATTGCTACCATGATTAAGTCCTTATCGAATTTATTACGTAAATCCATAAGTGATACATCAACCATTGTTTCCATAGAAGAGGAATTGACGTTACTACATGATTACATTAATATTCAAAAATTTCGATATGAAGAACGTCTGCGTGTGGATATTGATGTGCACGCGTCAATTAAACAAAGCAAAATACCTAAGTTAACCCTTCAGCCCATCATTGAAAATGCCATTAATTATGGTTTAGAAAGAAAACCAATCGTCTGCCAGATTGAACTATACTCAGAATTGAATAAGGATAGTTTTAATATCTATGTGAAAGATAATGGGTGTGGTATGTCCGAGGAATTTATGGAGCAATTGTCTAAAGGTACGATTAAACCCAAAGGTTCAGGTATTGGCATCAAGAATATTAATGCACGTATACATAACTTATATGGAACGAACTATGGTCTATTCTTCAAAAGTGTTTTGAATGAAGGTACAACGGTTAAGATTAAATTACCATACACATTTGATACAGAATCAGGCGTAGTATAGGGGGGAATTCATCCATGTACAAATTATTAATCGTTGATGACGAACGCATTATTCGAACAGGATTGGCTAATCTTGTTCCATGGAGTCAATACAATATTGAGATTATTGAAGCATTCAATGGACTCAACGGCTTGGACATGATTCGACAGCATCATCCAGAATTTGTAATGACGGATCTTAAAATGCCTGGTATGGGTGGTCTTAGGTTAATTGAAGAAGCCATAAAAATAGACCCTTCCATTATTTTTGTTATTTTATCAGGGTATAATGAATTTGAATTTGCTCAAAAAGCCATGTCCTATGGTGTTAAGCATTATTTATTAAAACCAGCAGATGAAATAGAAGTTCTAGACATTATAAAAAAAATAATGAGTGAACAGAAGGAATCAATGGAAACAAGAAACATACTAGAAAAACTTAAAAACGAAGCACCAGCTCTTTTTGAGCAAAGTCATTCAAGTAATCAGACAGTTAATCTACTGGTAAATATCATTAAAGAAAATTTAGAACAGGAATACCTTTCATTAAATTGGATAGCGGAGCATGTGTTGTTTATGAATGCAGATTATTTAGGTAAATTATTTAAACAGCAGATGCAGATAACATTTTCACAATACTGTCTGCAAGAGAGAATGAGTAGGGCAAAAGCGTTATTACTGACTACACATAACTTAAAAATATCTGTTATCGCTAAAAAAGTAGGTTATGGAAACAATCCACAATATTTTAGCCAGGTATTTAAAAAGTATGTAGGATATACACCAAATGCATATAGAAAAAATAAAAAATCTTGTTAATCTGAATAGAGAAACAAGGTTTTTTTATTTCCAACATAAATAAACCGTTATTTTATACTATATTATCGGATAATTATATTTTTTTTTGGTATATTTTATCTTACCATGTATACATAACCTATAACATAAATAAATGGAGGGAAAAAATCATGAAAAGGTTCTATTCGTTAATCGTTGTAGCAGTACTTACCTTGGCAGTTCTAGTTTCTGGTTGTAGCAAAAACCAGAAGAATGTGAGTGATACAGGTAAAGATACCCCTAAAGGATCAGAAATCAATCAAGATGAAACCATTGAATTGACCATGATGTGGTGGGGGTCTCAAAACCGACATGACCGTACATTGAAAGTTATAAAATTATTTGAAGAACAACATCCAAACATTAAGATAAAGCCAGAATTCTCAGGTTGGAGTGGTTATTGGGAGAAAATAGCTGCTAAGGCTGCAGCAAATGCATTACCGGATATTTTCCAGCAGGACTATGGTTACCTTGCGCAATATGCCAATAAAGATTTGTTAGAAGACTTATACCCCTATGTAAAAGACAATCGGTTAGATCTATCCGATGTTGATAAAAACAGTTATATAGGTGGGGATGTTAACGGGGCATTATACGGTATTAACTTAGGAACGAATGCGCCAACGGTTATGTATAATCCTGCAATGTTTGAAGAAGCAGGTATTGCTGAACCAGATGCTTCTTGGACTTGGGAAGATTATGAACAAGCTGGTCAAGTGATTCAAGAAAAACTAAATGTCTATGCAATGGGTGATATTGTCAGTGAACTGAACCTCTACATACGACAACATGGTCAAAGTTTTTATGCAGTTGATGGTAAATCGTTAGGCTTTGATGAAAAATACGCAATCGAATTCTTTCAAAAACTGCTAGATTTAACAAAGGCAGGCATTTTAGCCCCTCCTGATGTTAGAATGGAAGCGAAGACCGCAGAACAGCGGTTAACAGTTACTGGAAAAGCTGCTATGGATTATATATTTAGTAATCAGATTGTTGCAGCCCAATCAGCTAGTGAGAATAAAATTAAGCTAGCATTAATTCCCAAAGCAGTTAATCAAGCAAAAGAAGGTGTTTTCTTAAAACCATCCATGTTCTTTTCTGTTCCTAAGAGTTCGGATAAGAAGGATGCTGCTGTTCAATTTATCAATTTCTTTACAAACAATATACAAGCCAATGATATTTTATTTGCAGAACGTGGTGTCCCCATCTCATCGAAGATTCGTGAAGCTTTAATGCCTCAGTTGGAAGATTCACAAAAAGAAATGTTCCAATATATTGATTTAGTTATTGATAACAGCAGTAAGATTGATCCGCCAAGTCCTTCAGCAAGTTCAGAAATTGATAAATTACGTGATAATTTAAAAGACCAGATTCTTTTTGAACAAGTAAGTGTTGAGGAAGGTGTAAGGAACTTTATGAAAGAAGCAAACCAATTATTAAGCCAGTAGCTCGTTAACAAATTAAGCGTTATAACTTAGAATCCGATATGATATGAATATCGGATTCTATACGTATAGGGTGATCATCATAATGCAATTAGCACATGTTGATTACTAGAATTCGTATTATAGGAAGGATAAAAAAATGACATTTAAAAGAAAAAAAGTACGGGATCATGAGAATCTCGTTGGTTATATATGTATTGCTCCTTGGCTTATAGGCTTTTTTATATTCACATTAATGCCTATATTAACATCGTTTTATTTTTCATTTACTAAGTATGACGTTATATCCATGCCAGAGTGGCATGGGCTTGCTAATTACAAAGATATTTTTCTAACGGATGCGAGGTTTTTAAAATCACTCCTTGTTACGTTTAAATATGTATTCCTATCCGTTCCATTTAGACTTGCATTCGCATTATTTGTTGCTGTTCTTTTTGCTCAAAAAAGAAAAATGGTAGGCTTATATCGCACATTATTTTATATACCCTCCATCATTGGGGGAAGTGTAGCCGTTGCAGTGATGTGGCGTCAATTATTTGGTGTTGAAGGTGCATTGAATGCTATTTTAATAAAGCTTGGTCTATTAGATAACCCAAGTAGTTGGATAGGAAATCCTAAAACAGCTTTATGGACATTAATTATCTTAGCTGCCTGGCAATTTGGGTCACCGATGCTCATCTTTTTAGCAGGTTTAAAACAAATTCCCAAAAGTTTCTATGAAGCGGCAAGCATTGATGGAGCAAACCGATTTCAGCAATTTTGGAGGATTACGATTCCTTCGTTGACACCTGTTATCTTCTTTAATTTTATCATGCAAACAATTAGCGGGTTCATGACATTTACACAAAGTTATATTATTACGGAAGGTGGGCCATTTGATAGTACGTTATTATATGCCCAATATTTATTTGAAAAAGCCTTTCGTTTCTATAAGATGGGCTACGGTTCGGCTTTAGCTTGGATCTTATTGCTTATTATTGCCGTGTTTACTTCACTTATATTTAAATCATCGTCTTACTGGGTATTCTATGAGTCAAAGGAGAATTAAAATGAAAAAAAACAATCAGCAGATGCTAAAATCAATCATCTATCATGTTTCTATTTGTGTTCTAGCCTTTTTTATGTTTTATCCTGTTCTATGGCTCATTGCCAGTTCATTTAAAGATACCAAAGACCTATTTCAGAATGCATACCAGCTCATACCCCAAAAAGTACTGTTGAGTAACTATGTGGAGGGTTGGAATGGTTTTGGAGGTATCTCATTCGCTACATTTTTCAAGAACTCTTTTTTTATTGTGATTATATCAACCGTTGCACAGGTATTTTCTTCGGCGCTGATAGCTTATGGTTTTGGAAGAGTAACATTCATCGGCAGGAAATTCTGGTTTGTATGTATGATTACCACGTTGATGTTACCTCATCAAGTCATCATCATACCACAATACATACTATTTGGTAAATTAGATTGGCTGAACACATTTCTTCCATTAATTGTACCATCTTTTTTTGGGCTTCCTTTTTTTATTTTCTTAATCCTACAATTTATCTACGGGCTGCCCTTTGAGTTAGATGAATCGGCGAAGATTGATGGATGCGGTAAGTTTGGCATATTTTTTAGAATTATCTTACCACTCATAAAACCTGCCCTCATTACTTCAGGCATATTTTCTTTTTATTGGAAATGGCAAGATTTCTTTGGACCATTACTTTATTTACAAGATACTAAAAAATACACCGTCTCATTAGCTTTAAAAATGTTTTCAGACCCTGCTGCTGTAACGAACTGGGGAGCAATGTTTGCCATGTCTGTATTATCATTAATGCCAGCATTCCTTATATTTATTATCTTTCAAAAATATTTAGTTGAGGGCATCAGCACATCTGGATTAAAAGGGTAAGGATAATTGCTTGGCTTTTTTCACTATTCACATCTGGATAATAGAATCAGTAGATGCAAAAATATACCAAATAACGTACCAGAATAAGGAAAAATCCTTGTCATATCAACTGAGAAAGTATATAGTAAGTAGTAGCAGAAATGATGGTTATCATAAATAAAAATGCTTCTTTTGTTTGTGTTATACCCGTTGTGAAGTGTCTTATTTATGAAGAACGTGATAAAATTGTTAATTTCGCCAATATATCTGCATGATTATACCATACAATGGAGAAAATAAACGAGATAAGCGCTCATATGTTTAATCATTAATGAACGTATACTGGATCATACAAAGGGAAAACATGGTGTATGTATTTACAGATTGATATGTATTGTCATCAACATAAAGGAGATGTGGATAAGTGTTTTTTGAAAAAGATAAGATGTACCATGGTTTTAGATTAATCAAAGAAGAAGAACTAACAGAGTTAAATGCAGTCGGTCGATTATTTGAACATGAAAAAAGCGGTGCTAAACTGGTATCGATTCAAAATGAAGATAACAACAAAGTATTTTCTGTGAATTTTAGAACCCCCCCAGAAGATCATACGGGACTTCCTCATATTATTGAGCATTCTGTCCTGTGCGGTTCAAGAAAATTCCCCATAAAAGACCCTTTTGTCGAGTTGGTTAAAGGTTCATTGAATACATTTTTGAATGCAATGACGTTTTCAGATAAAACCATGTACCCTGTTGCCAGTTGTAATGATACGGATTTTATTAATTTGGTGGATGTGTACATGGATGCGGTGTTTTACCCTAATATGTATCATAGACCAGAGATTCTTAAGCAGGAAGGCTGGCACTATGATTTAAATAATCCTGAAGAGGATGTTACCATTAAAGGTGTGGTTTATAATGAAATGAAAGGCGCCTTTTCATCACCAGAACAGGTTCTATTCCGTAAAATTCAGGAATCCCTTTTGCCGGATACACCTTATGCAAAAGAGTCCGGTGGTGATCCGGATCATATACCCGAATTATCTCAGGAGCAATTCCTAGATTTTCATAAGCGTTACTATCATCCAGCCAACAGTTATCTCTATATCTACGGTGACATGGATGTTGATAGCACGCTTGCATGGTTAGATGAGAAATATCTAGATGCATTTGACCGTATTGCAATTGATTCTGCCATTCCAGAGCAAAAACCCTTTAACCATATTAAAGAGGAGATGGTGGAATACCCAATATCCTCAAGTGAAAGCATCGAAGGTAAAACATACTTAAGCTATAACTTCGTTGTAGGAAAAGCAAAAGATAAATTCCTATATCGGGCATTTGATATTCTTGAGCATATTTTATTAGAAGCCCCTGCTGCACCTTTGAAAAAAGCTTTAATCGATGCAGGTGTGGGGAAAGATGTATTTGGCTCATTTGATAACAGTTTATTACAGCCAACATTTAGTGTGGTAGCCAAAAATGCCGACATGGATAAAAAAGAACTTTTTGTGACGACCATTCGTGAAACACTTGAAAACCTGGTGACACATGGGATTGATAAGAAACAAATAGAAGCAGCCATTAATTATGCTGAATTTAAGATTAGAGAAGCAGATTATGGCCGTTACCCAAAAGGTATTTATTATGCGATGATGGCCTTGGACAGCTGGTTGTATGATGGTGACCCTTTTATGCATTTGCAATATGATGAAACCTTTGAAAAGCTAAAGGAAGGTCTTGAATCGGATATATTTGAGGAGCTTATTCAGAAAGCCATATTGGATAATAACCATGGTCTACTCCTTATTGCAGAGCCTAAAAAGGGTATCCTTACTCAGAAAGATCAAGCTCTGAAAGAAACATTAAGGGGTTATAAAGCATCCCTTACAGAAGATGAAGTGAATCAACTGGTTAAAGATACCATTAACTTGGAAAAATACCAGAGTCAACCAGATACTAAAGAAGACTTAGAGAAGATTCCTCTATTAGATATAGAAGATATTGAACGAGTACCAGAGCAATTGGTATTAGATGAACAGGCATTACAGAATACAAAAATATTGGTTCATGAGACATTTACAAATAACATTGCCTACGTCAAGCTATTGTTTGATACCAAGAAGATACCAGAAGACTTAATACCTTATATTGGGCTTTTATCACGTGTACTGGGTAAAATTGATACAGAAAACTACACCTATGGTGAATTATCCAATGCAGTCAACATCAACACAGGCGGCATTCATTATAGCATCAATATCTATGGACAGATAGGTGAGCCGGATGTATTTATGCCAAAATTTGAAGTGGATGGTAAATGCTTTTATGAAAAACTGCCAGAGATGTTTGCCTTAATAAATGAAACATTATTTACAACGGATCTAACAGATAAGAGACGGTTGAAGCAAATCATATCCCAGTCCAAATCACGTATGCGTATGGGCTTGACAAATAGCGGTCATGCGGCGGCAGCTACCCGAGCTGAGAGCTATTTTGCCAACACGGCCATTTATAAAGAACTGACCAGTGGTATTACTTTCTTCCATTTTATGGATAAGTTAGAAGAGAATTTTGATGCCATGGCTGATGAAGTGATTGAAAATCTGATAAAAGTCCGTGATGCTATCTTTCGATCAGAAAAGCTTTTAGTAAGCCTTACAGCAGAAAGTGAAGGGTTTGGACTTTTTGATGAAGAAGTGAAGAAATTCATTCATCAATTAGATGATTCCATCATGGAAGGTGACGATGTTGCTCTTGAACATATTAAGCGAAATGAAGGGTTCTTAACATCCGATAAAATTCAATATGTAGCCAAGGCAGGAAACTTCATTAATAATGGATTCAAATATTCAGGTACGCTAAAAGTACTGCAAACTGTTGCAAGTCTTGACTATTTATGGAATAATGTAAGAGTTAAAGGTGGTGCTTATGGTTGCATGAATGGTTTTTCACGTAATGGTAATGTGTATTTTACGTCCTATCGTGATCCTAATCTAAAAGAAACGTTAGAAACCTATGATAACATTGATGGTTTTATTAAGACCTTTGATGTGGAAGAGCGTGAGATGACCAAGTATATCATTGGTACAATCAGTAACCTTGATCGGCCGTTAACGCCAGCTTCAAAAGGTGAAAAAGCGTTAGCAGGTTATCTGAGTAACATTTCTCACGAAGATATTATAAAGGAGAGAGAAGAAGTTCTTAGTACCACCAAAGAAGCTATTCGTGAAACAGCAGACTTGGTTAAGTCTGTATTAAAACAGGATAATATATGTGTTGTGGGTAATGAACACAAAATAGAAGAGAACAAAGAACTATTTGATGACGTATTACATCTGTTTAGATAAAGATAACGAAAAAGACAAGAGATGATACGCTTAAGAGGGCTGGCTCATCAAAACAAAATGAGACAGCCCTTATTATAAGGGAGGCAATTATTTTTGAATCGACATTTTAAATCTGGTTTTGTAACCATTATTGGACGCCCCAATGTTGGGAAGTCAACACTTATGAATCAAATAATAGGACAGAAGATAGCCATTATGTCCGACAAACCGCAAACAACACGTAATCGTATACAAACCATTATTACCACAGAGGCAGGTCAAATTATCTTTATTGATACCCCAGGTATTCATAAGCCTAAACACAAATTAGGGGAATACATGAATAAAGCCGCACAAAATACCTTTGGGCAAGTGGATGTGATTATGTGGCTCGTTGAACCCAACAAAGCCATAGGTAAAGGTGATCAATTCATTATTGAGCAGCTTAAGAGCGTAAAAACCCCGGTTATTTTAGTGATTAATAAAGTAGATACTGTTTCTAAGAATGATATTTTAGAAGTCATTAATACCTATAAAGACGCCTATGATTTTGCTGAAATCATACCTGCTTCTGCTTTAACAGGTGAAAACACCGAGACAATACCGGATATTTTATTTAAATACTTGGAAGAAGGACCACAGTTTTTTGAGTCAGATATGATTACAGACCAGCCAGAACGTCAGCTGGTGGCCGAACTCATAAGAGAGAAAGCCTTACATCTCTTGCAGCAAGAAATACCTCATGGTATTGCCGTGGTTATTGACCAGATGAAAGATAGGCAGCATAAAGCTATTGTAGATATTGATGCAACCATTATATGTGAGAAAGATTCCCATAAAGGTATCATCATAGGTAAACAAGGTGCCATGTTGAAAAAAATTGGTACAGAAGCAAGAAAAGACGTGGAGCATTTACTAGGCTCCAAAGTGAACATGCAGATATGGGTTAAGATTAAAAAAAATTGGCGGGATAGTGATTTCTTATTAAAGAATTTTGGGTATAATAAAAGAGACATGGACTAAAAATATAAGAAATTAAAACTTTTGTACGATATTTTAAAAAGATTAATAGGACTATAGACCCATAAGTCCTAGAATAGAAATCCCGTACTTATGGGATTCTTCAAATAGAATTTATTTGTCAAGGGTAAAATATCACACAAACCATGGGCATATTTACGTAGTATAAAAAATGTTATACAGGACACCCTATAATTATAATAAAATGTATAATTAGGGGGTAGTAAAAAATGCTAAATAATACATTATGGCACTTATTTGAAGAGACAGGAAGAGTAGAAGTTTACCTTGCTTATAAGGAAAACCAGACTCAAAGTAGTACTTACGAAACAAGAAATTTAACACGCACATACGTTATTCCAAAGTGTGCCAACAAATGATAGGGTAGAAGATTGTATAAATAATTAAGGGATGAAGAAAAGCTTAGGCTTTTCTTTTTTGTTGCACACGTGTACATTTTGTGATAAAATGTTGTGGAAAGGAAGATTAGCCATGAGTATGACCATAAAAGACATTGCTAAATTAGCTGGTGTGTCCCATGCAACAGTATCGAGAGCATTAAATGACAGTCCTCTTATAAGTGATAAGACAAAGGAACGTATTAAGAAGATTGCTCAGGACCATCACTACACACCTAACTATAGTGCTAAGAGTCTAAAGCTTGATAAGTCATACAACATTGGTGTTTTTCTATCGGCATTTGAAGGAACCAGTGCTTCTTTCTTTTTTAGTTCCATTAAAGGTGTTAATCGTTTGATGAAAGAAAGAAACTATAATCTGGTGATGAAAGCCATTGATGATTTAGATGGCAACTATAGTATGGTCAATTCTAAGCATTACGACGGTATTCTTGTGGTGAGTCAGAAAAAAGAAGACGATGCCTTTATAAAGTACATTGGTGCATTGAATCTGCCTGTGGTGGTTCTTAACCGGAAAGTAGACATACCTGGAACAACATGTGTCTATTCAGATGACCGTGTAGGTGCATATCAAGCAGTAACGTACCTGATTCATCAAGGACATCAGAAAATTGGTTTAATCAAAGGTAAACAAGGCTTCTTGAATAGTCGTAATCGTTATGAAGGCTATAAGATGGCCATGGAAGATGCAGGAATCCCTATTCATCAGGCATTCATAGCCAGTGGTGCATTTGATGTGAATAGCGGCTATGCAGCCATGAATCAAATACTGGATGCCAATACCTCTGCATTACCTACAGCTATGTTCTGTTCCAATGATGAGATGGCATTTGGTGCTATAAAAGCCATTGTTGAAAGAGGGCTAAAAGTCCCTGACGATATATCCATCGTAGGGTTTGATGATATTGAGATGTGTAAGTATAATACCCCTGAATTGACAACTGTACGGCGAGAGATTGGAAGAATTGCTTCCAGTGGCACAATGGTTTTATTTGATTTACTGGATCAAAAAGATCATCAAGAAGTATCCTATACAAAAGTGGATTGCAAATTAAAAATACGCCAGTCCGTGGTTCCAATAAGATAGATAGTAATGACTAAATGCTGTACACAAAATTGCACACGTGTACAAAATAATGATAAAGGAGAACAAAGATGGTGAAGACGTTTTTAGGCAAAGATTTTTTGCTCCATAATGAAACAGCAAAGACACTTTTTCATGATTATGCTGAGGCTATGCCAATCTACGATTATCACTGCCATTTAAGTCCAAAGGAAATTGCAGAAGATAAGACATATGCCAGTATTACGGAAGTGTGGTTAGGTGGTGATCACTACAAGTGGCGGGCTATGAGGAGTCACGGCATAGAAGAAAAGTATATAACAGGTGATGGGTCGGATAAAGAGAAATTCATGAAATGGGCAGAAACCATTCAGTATGCCATTGGTAATCCGTTATACCATTGGGCACATCTTGAATTATACCGCTATTTTGGTATCGATAAGCCTTTAACAACGGAAACAGCTGAAGCAATCTATGACATTTGCAATAAAAAGCTGCAAGAAGATGGGTTCAGTGCAAAAGGATTAATTAAAAATTCACATGTTAAAGTCATCTGTACAACGGATGACCCCATTGATGACCTTGGTTACCACAAGATGATTAAAGCAGATAAAGATTTTGATGTAACCGTGTTACCAACTTTCAGACCAGATAAATGTGTGGATATTGAGAAAGATACCTTCCTGACTTGGATAGAACAATTGGGAAAAGTGGCTGGTTATGGTATCAAGAATATGGAAGCCTTACTAAAAGCTCTTGAAGAACGTATGGATTATTTCCATCAAGTAGGGTGCCGATTAGCGGATCATGGTTTTGGAAGTGTCATATATGAAGAAGCTACAATAGATGAAGTGGATGTCGTATTCAAGAAAAGATTAGCCCATGGCTCCATTAGTCGAGAAGAAGCTGTTAAGTATGGAAGTTATCTTCTTACATTTTTTGGGCAACATTATGCGAAGCGTGATTGGGCCATGCAATTACATATGGGTTGTATGCGTAATAATAATTCCCGTATGATGTCTTTAATTGGACCGGATACAGGCTTTGATGCCGTTGGCGATTATAAGATTGGGGAAGGACTTGCAAAGTTATTGGATTCACTTGAAAAAACACATGAATTGCCTAAAACAATCCTATACAACCTTAATCCCCGTGATAACTATGTATTAGCTACCCTTATGGGATGCTTCCAAAGCGCAGATGCTAAAGGTAAGATACAGTTTGGGTCAGGCTGGTGGTTCATCGACCAAAAAGAGGGTATGATACGTCAGATGACAGACTTAGGTAATCTAGGGATGTTAAGCAATTTCATTGGTATGTTGACAGACTCAAGAAGTTTCTTATCCTATACACGTCACGAATACTTTAGAAGGATTATGTGTAACCTGATAGGGACATGGGTTGAGGATGGCGAATATCCAGCGGATATGCAGCGACTAGGTGAGATTGTACAGAATATATCGTTTAACAACGCACGACATTATTTTGATATTGAATGTTAAATAGACATTAATGTATGCGTTTTAGATAACGCATAAGATGAATGAATAAGTAAACCACATAGTAATGGTTGCATTGCTATATGGCTTAACCTACAAAAAAATAAGGGAGGATTTTGGAAATGAAAAGAATGAAAACCATTATGGACATTGTTGATAGCGGTGTTGTTGCTGTTATCCGTGCTGAATCCAAAGAAGAAGGTATGAAAATCATTGAAGCGGTTAAAAAAGGTGGTATAAAAGCCCTTGAGATTACCATGACCGTGCCAGGTGCAGTGGATATTATTAAAGAACTTACACAATTGTACAAAGACGAAGATGTCATTATCGGAGCAGGTACCGTACTGGACCCAGAGACGGCTCGTGCTTGTATCTTAGCAGGAGCAAAATACATTGTGAGTTCAAGCCTTAATTTGGATACGGTAAAACTATGCAACAGATACCGTGTACCGATTATGCCAGGGATCATGACACCAGCAGAAGCCCTTAAGGCTCTTGAAGCAGGGGTGGAAGTATTAAAAGTATTCCCAGGAAATGCTTTTGGTCCATCCATTATTAAAGCGTTCAAAGGCCCCATGCCTCAAGGAAATTATATGCCAACAGGTGGTGTAAGTCTGGATAATGTTCATGAGTGGATTGAAGCAGGTGCTGTAGCAGTTGGAACAGGTAGTGTTTTAACAAAAGGTGCTAAAACAGGTGACTATGAACTAGTTACGGAGACTGCTAAGAAATTTGTGGATGCTGTAAAGCAGGCAAGAGCTAACTTAAAGCAGTAGCGTATGGATTGAACTGAACCATGTGGCAGGAGGAAGATAAACGGCTTATAAGGATTCCTGCCTTATAGATGTTTGAAATTAATAGTGAGAAAGGAAGAAAACACGATGGGTAAAAAAGTAGTAACAATGGGTGAAATTATGCTGCGTCTTTCCACAGAAGGATATGACAGATTTACACAAGCGGAACGTTTTGATATTGTCTATGGCGGAGGAGAAGCTAATGTGGCTGTATCCCTTGCCAACTATGGTTTTGATGCACACTTTGTATCCAAGCTTCCAGATAATCCAATCGGTCAGAGCGCAGTCAATCACCTTAGAAGATATGGCGTGGCAACAGATTACATAGCAAGAGGCGGTGACCGTATAGGGATCTATTATCTTGAAACAGGTGCATCCATGCGGCCATCTAAGGTTGTTTATGACCGTGCTCATTCGGCTATTGCAGAAGCAGACCTTGAAGATTTTGACTTTGATGCTATCTTTGCAGATGCGGAGTGGTTCCATTTTTCAGGTATCACACCGGCCATTAGTAAAAAGGCAGCTGTACTAACGGAGAAAGCCCTTATTGCGGCTAAAAAGCATGGGGTAACGGTTAGTGTAGACCTAAATTACCGTAAGAAATTATGGACACCAGCAGAAGCAAAAGAAGTCATGACAAAACTTATGGCATACGTGGATGTTTGTATTGGAAATGAAGAAGATGCAGAAAAAGTATTAGGATTCAAACCAGGTGAAACAGATGTGACAAAAGGTTCTCTTGAACTGGATGGTTACAAAACAATCTTCAAACAAATGAAAGAAACATTTGATTTTAAATATGTAGTGACAACACTTAGAGAAAGCTACTCTGCTTCGGATAATGGCTGGTCAGCACTTATCTATGATGGTAACGAGTTCTACCGTTCTAAGAAGTATGATGTGCGCATTGTTGACCGTGTAGGTGGCGGCGATTCCTTCGCAGGCGGCTTAATTTACGGTTTATTATCCAGTGATGATTTTAAATACGCCCTTGAATTTGCTGTTGGAGCATCCGCTCTTAAGCATACCATTAAAGGGGATGCCAACCACGTAACCGCTGATGAAGTAGAAACATTGATTAACGGTGATGCTTCTGGAAGAGTGCAGCGTTAAGCGTCACATTTTAATTATGCTAAACATATTAAACATATAAATATAGTTCCAAAAAAAATATATGCTTACCTAATTATCGGGGTAGGCATATATTTTTTTGATAATGTAAAACATTCTATTTATTGCTTATCATTTAATTATCTGTTAATATTAAATAAAAATATGTAGGGAATGTAAATGTTGATGTAAGCTTCTTAATTAAGGTAGGGAAAGAAACATTTAAATAGAAAAACTTTATTTTTTTTGTAATGATGGATAAGACAAACATCTTAGAATTGACTTTAGCAGATAAGGAGTGTGATGAATGATACCTAAAGAATATACCCAATATGCATTACTACTTAATTATAATATATTGGTATTAATGCTTATATTTTTTGGCGGGTACATGTTGAGAAAAATTAAGAACCAAAATAAAATAATTCGAAGTTTGAAGGCATTTTATATGGTAGTCATTCCATATAGTATTATAACGTTTATACTGGATTATTTGGTAGCGCTGGGCATGTTAAGTGACGTTCAGCAATATTACCATATGGTTAAAATAATCATCAGCATTAATAAAATTATGAGTGATTATATGTTTACGCCCTTGGTTTTATTGATAAATGTGCTACTTATTATCAACATATACAAGCACAAGGAAACAGTTATAACTGAAGGTGAACGCTATGATTAAGACGATATTATATTTATTGGTTTACGCCATAGGAACCTATGTAGCTTGGAAAAAAAGAAATGAATTTTTTCTAACCAAATACATGCTTTATTATTTTGCTATCAGTATGGTTGGAAAATTGCTTAATCTCTTACAAGATATCATTATGTACCCCACCATATCAGACGATATATTCATAAGTAGAGTTGTTTCAATCATGGGTATGATCGCTACAATATGCCATGTCGTATCCTACGTTTTTTTAGCAGTAGGTATAAAAAAGTATGTAACAAAAAACAATGGATAATGCAGAAGTGTTTGGGATAGCAATAAAATGAAGACCATCATGAAGAATATTTAATCACGTACATATAAGGAGAAGGAACTTACTTATGATTAATGTTTTTAAAAGTGATAAGAAGAGAGAAGAAGTCTTAGCTTCCTACGACCATCTACTTGGTTTGTGGGGTGTTGATTATGACGAGGTAGATTTGGTGACCCAGTTCGGCACAACACATTGTATTTTATCAGGTGATAAAACGAATCCCCCGTTGTTAATGTTTCATGGTGTTGGTGATAACTCAGCAGTGATGTGGATTTTGAACATTGGGGAACTGTCCAAATACTTTTACTGTATCTCGGTTGATACGCTTGGAGGTCCTGGGAAAAGTATACCCAATGAACAGTTTACAAAAGCTACATTTAATCAAGTAGAATGGATTAATGAAGTGGTCAGCCAATTGCAAATAAGCCACTTTAATATTTTAGGTATATCCAATGGTGCCTATATGGCTTATAATTACTTAACCTATGAAAGTAAGAAGGTTAATAGGGTGGTTTGCCTTGAAGGTGGTATGCTAATCGGCAATCCTATCAAAAACATGTTGAAGACCATATTCATTATGTTTCCACAAATTCTATTACCAAATAGAAAGAACATGATTGCTATTTTAAAGAAATTAAGTTCGCCAGAATCCAATTTTATAAACAATTGTCCTGAAGTTGTGGATCATATGATCATGGTCATGAAAAGGCATAATCAGAAAGCCATGTTTGTACACACCATAGAAAAGTACCATAAAGAGAAGGGGATGGCCGTACGAGATAAGTTGTATTTCTTAATGGGTCATTATAAACTGGACCGTAAAAGAGAATTTGTAAAGGCATTAGATGATGGGCAATTTAAATATAAAGTGATTAAAGGTGCTGGGCATGGTATTAATCACGAACAGCCTGAACGCGTTAATGCTGAAATTATACAGTACTTATTAGGTGATTAAAATAGCCTTGAAGTATTAATAAGGTCCCAGTTGTTCGGGCCATCTTAATATGCTAAGATAATAATAGAACCATACGTCTTGGAGATGTAAGTGAAAGGAGAGTGTCCATGAGAGGAAAATTAGATGGGTTGTAACTTTGACATGTAGATAGAACATATGCCAGGTATCCATGGGAACCAAGAGGTCCCCCTATATTTTTTCGATGATAGAAAAGATATCATTATACAGAATATAGGAGAGTGGACTATGTTATATCTATTGAAAAAAGTGTGGAAGTATGCAGAATCAGACCGCTATCGATTAATCATATGTTATGGCTTACATGTGTTATCCATTGGCGGCAAGTTGTTACAGCCATTTGCTTTTGGTATGGCTATTAATGTGTTACAGGAACAAGGAATTAATCATTTAGGACCTGTATACAGGTGGTTAGGTATCTATGTTTTAGGATTTTTTACTTTTCAGATATGCCATCATACAGGACGCTACTTTGAAGTCACAACAGCTCTTAGAAACCAGAAGCGATTTAATCATCGTCTTTATTTAAAGCTGTGTTCGTTATCCATGCAATGGCATAGTGACCATCATTCTGGCGACATTGTGAACCGTATAAAAGGTGGTGGTGAAGCCCTCAAGGATTTCTCTGTTAATCAAAGTAAATACATGGATTTAATTTTATCATCTATTGTACCTATTTTGGTATTTACACGAATGAACATGGGCATAACCATTATAACGGTTTCCTTAATAAGCATCAACTTAACCATTATTATGAAGATGAATAAAAGGATAGAAGGTATTCTGGGAGATATCCATGAATACTATCATGGCTTAGCTGCAAAATTAACAGATTATGCCATGAATGTCGTAACCATCATTACCCTTAAACTAAAAAAACAAACCGATAAACAATTAAATCACATGTATGAAGAATACTATATCCAGCAAATGCGTGAGTTTCGCATTAATCAACCAAGATGTTTTCTTATTGCATTCGGTGGTATACTGACAGAGGTTGTTGTGATTGTCTTTTATTTACTGTCTCAAACATCTTCTGGTGAAGCTTTTCTGATTGGTAATCTGGTGATGTTAATTACTTACTTTAGAGAAATGAGTCATAGCATATTTGAGTTGGTGAGTAATTTCTATGATACACTTAACTGGAAAACAGCTATTGCTTCAACGGACATTATTTTAGATGAACCTTCTTATGAAAGCTATAACGCTAATGAAAAGCTGGGACCTTGGCATAGTATACGTATTGAACATATTGCATTTCAATATGGGGCAGAAGGCTCCAACATCACATGGCATGATGTCACACTAGAAGCTGGTAAGAAGATTGCTATTGTTGGCTCTAGTGGTTCAGGTAAAAGTACCATATTACACCTTTTGGCATCTCTTTATGAAGCAGATGCAACGGCCATATGGGTGGATGATAAAAAGTACACAAATCTTAACGCTATCCATCATGACATGGGATTAATCAGTCAAGAATCGGAAATATTTGATGATACAGTCCTTCACAATATAACATTTGGTTTGGATGTGGACCAACACGTACTGGAAGAAGTGATGGTTATTGCAGCATTAGACCAAGTCATTAAGGACCTTCCAGATGGTATCCATACCTCTATCAAAGAAAAAGGTATTAATCTGTCAGGTGGACAAAAGCAGCGATTAGCTTTAGCTAGAGGGCTCTATTTTGCCCAAAATAAGCGCATATTGCTTCTGGACGAAATAACCAGTAATGTGGATGTGGTGAATGAGGCACATATGATGACACATATCATGAAGGCTTATAGGGATAGGTGTATTATTTGTAGTATTCATCGCTTACATCTCTTAGAGCTATTTGACGAAGTATTGGTTATGAACGAAGGCTCCATTGTCGATAGAGGCTCTTTTCAAGAATTAGTCAGAAGAGAAGGCTGCTTTCAGACATTATGGGAAACATATCAACTGGAAACAAAATAGCATTGGAATTTACTGGTAGTTCTATACACAATATTATATAATGAAGATAGTGCAGTATGACGGCACTATCTTTTTTTAGATGTCCTAAGAGAGGAGATAAAACAATGGTTTCAAAGAGGTCAATGTCGCCAAAGTACATCTTAATGGCAGGTATCCTAGTTGGTATTGTCTACTATATGATTAGTTTTTCGGATATAGGTGTTGCAAAGTTAATGGAGATTACAGGCGGGCAGAACATTCTAGATTTAGAGATGGGTGGTTATTCCGTTGAAAAAGCTTATGATGTGTTAGAGGGTCTAGGAGAAGAGGGAAGAGCTTTTAATCTAAAGTATATTATACCCATTGATCTATTATTTCCCATTACATACGGGTTATTTTATTTTGTTACCCTTACATGGTTAGCCACTGGATTGTTTCAGCGTATGAAGCATCCTTGGTTAATCGGTTTAATTGGCTGGGTGGCTCCAGTATTTGATTTTTTTGAGAATTGGAATATCTACAGATTATTGACCCATTACCCAGAACGTCTGGAACGGGTTGCCCAGATGGCAGATATATGGACACGGTTAAAAGCTTTATCCGTCGGCATAAGCACCATACTTGTGGTAGTAGGTGTGATTGTTTTAATGGTAAAACGATTTAAGCTAAAACAAACATAATCATAGAAAGACATGGTATAGAAGCCTGTATCATGTCTTTCTATTTTAATGGATATTATATAAAGATAATATTGACTAATGAGTCGTCTGTAAGTACACTAGTTATAAGATATATGTCCATAAGTTTCTCATGATAATGCACTATCATTATCAAGAATGAAAAAAAAGCTTATGGGGAATAGGAGGATGATATGGACTCCATTTTAGCATATTTAGAAAATAACCTTTTCGTCATTAAAATTTTATGGACCATTATTGGGCTTGTTATCATCATGTTAATTATTCGAGTCATTAATCGTATTCTTTATTCGACAATAGAGGAAAACAGTAAGTATTATAAAATGAAAAAAAGAGTGTACTATTTTTTTAGTTCTGTTTTTATAATATTTGGTATTTTTTTATGGTCAGATTCTACAACGAGTTTAACCACATATTTTGGTCTTCTTTCTGCTGGATTAGCTATTGCTTTAAAAGATTTATTTGCTAATATTGCGGCATGGGTATTTCTTATTATTCGGAAACCATTCAAAGTAAGCGACCGGATAAGTATTAATGGACAAAGTGGTGATGTGATAGACATTCGGATGTTTCAATTCAGTTTGATGGAAGTATCAAACGTTGAAAATGGTGAGCAGAGTACTGGTCGTATCCTTATTATACCAAACCATTATATCTTTTTGCATACTTTAACTAATTATGATAAAGGCTTCAAATATATTTGGAATGAAATAAAAGTTTTGATTACCTTTGAAAGTCATTGGGAGAAGGCAAAAAACATATTAACGGATATCAGTAATCGTCATGCGTTACATTTATCCAATGAAGCTACTAAAATGGTGCATCAAGCGAAAAGACGATATTTGATTCATTATAAAAACTTAACCCCCATTGTGTATACCGATGTGAAAGACAGTGGTATACAATTAACTGTACGTTATTTATGTAAACCACGCAGAAGACGAAATACGATTAACGATATGTGGCAAGATATTCTACAAGCTTTTGCAAAAGAAGAAGATATTCAACTGGCTTATACAACATTAAGAGTTACACAGGATTAAAGACGACTAATAATCAACGGGTAAATCTTAATGATATACAATAACGAGGATTTTACAAATTGGGAAGGAACGTGAAACGAGTGTTATATGTATTAATACTGATTGTAAAAATATTAGAAGTAACTTTGGCAACAACAAGAATAGTGCTTATAACCAAAGGTGAAAGAGTAAAGGGTGCTATCATTGGTTTTTTTGAAGTAATCATATGGGTATTATTGATATCCACTGTGTTAAAAGATATTACAGAGGACCCTATTAAAATATTTATTTATGCCATTGGTTTTTCAGTAGGGAATTATATTGGTTCGCTAGTGGAAGAAAAAATAGGGATAGGCACCACAAGGGTTGAATTAATTGTGAAAGAGGAACATGGTCAAGCATTAGCAAGCAACATTCGTGAGCATGGTTTTGCTGTAACAGTTATCAATGGTGAAGGTATGAATTTTAATCGTTTTGTTATGATTTCTCATGTGCAACGTAAGAGAACAAAAGAATTTATAAACATTGTAAGAGCTTGTCAAGAAAATGTCGTTATTACAGTTAGTGAGATTAAACCTATCTATGGCGGATATGGTATATTGAGAAAATAAGTATAGAGGCCTTTAATCCAATGAACCATTTATGGTGGATGTGGATAAAAGGTCTTTTGTCGTATTCACCAACCTTATGGGGTATTCATATATTAATAGTGTACAAGCTGTCTAAGTTGTATGAATATCAAGAAGGGAGGTGGCAAGATATGAAGATGCTTCTTAATGTGAATAATGGCGTTAATATTGCGCGATATATGGTAAAAGACGGTTTATCAACTAATTCCATTATCCGTGTTGATCTAGGATTGGTCGGACAAGATGGTAATGAAAGTTTTTTTGCTAACATGTATACGGTACAACATATGTTTAGAGAACTTGTGGGAAGATTTTGGGACGAGCGTACATTAGCTTACTGGCGTTCCAATCCAAAGAACCCTCCCATGCCTGTAGCAAAAACTCGCTTTAATCCAACGTTGCAAAATGTAGCAAAAGCTATTTTCTTAAGGATGAAGCCATTTATAGATGCTCGTTTTGCAGATGCTGATTTGGCTTATGTGATGGTATTTACACCTATGGGGAAAGCTAAATATTATGATGAAGAGTTATTATTTGACTAAGCGTCTACCACTACCCACAGTTTAAGAGAGAAAATTAAGAAAATAATCTAGAATGGATGACATTGACATAAGTTTCGGATATAGATTATAATAAACACATAAGAAGAGACGAACTCCGAACTTGTTTTCCTAAGGGCAACTAAGGGAAATTAGTCGTCGAAGACAAGGCTAATGACATAGCCTTTTCTTCATAGGGTGTATTTGGAAACGAGTATGCCTCCCGGTGTGGAAAGGAGGGAAGATGAAAAAATTTCTAAGGCGATTTCATATCTTCGAATTAATGCTTATTGCTATGATGGCTGCTCTGGGTATTGCTGTTAAACCTTATATCAAAGTAGTGGTTCAGATTGTGGCAGGTCCATTGTTTATTCCTGGAGGAGCATTGGCAGGTGGTCTATATCTTATATGGATAGTGATTGGAGCAGGTCTTATTAAGAAGCCTGGTACGGCTACCCTCATAGCGCTAACCCAAGGTATCATGGTCATGATAACGGGTATATATGGTTCTCATGGTGTCATGAGTATTGTTACATATACCATGCCAGGGCTTATGATGGATCTTCTCTTTGGCATCACGAAAAGCCAGGGTACCAGTGCATGGGCATGTTTTTTAGGGGGAATTGTAGCTAACCTTACGGGTACATTTTTATCCAACTTACTATTTTTTAATTTACCTTTAATTCCTCTTATATTGACCCTTAGTACAGCTACTTTATCAGGAGGGTTAGGCGGTATTTTAGCTTACCAAGTTATTAAAAGCATTAAAAAGTTAGGAAACATACAAAATGCATAAAATATAAGATATTCTACATAAACAAGGGTGTTGGACTAGTTTCATGGTTTCCATCAAACATATAAGGAGGAAAAAAATGAAAAAATACATACTCATAATGATGGGTGCACTGATTTTAATCGTTGGTATTATCATGGTTTTAGATTGGAAGAGATGGTCAGAAGGACCGATAAAATATGCGAAAAGCTGTTGAAATCGATAACCTGAATTATCGGTATAAAGGTCAGGAAAAAGATACATTGCATCATATAAACTTTCATTTGAATCAAGGTGAAATTGTGGGTATAAGGGGGCCTAGTGGTGGCGGTAAAAGCACACTGTGCTATGTAATGAAGGGCATTATACCCTACATGATAGGCGGAAACATGACAGGTTCAGTGAACATTCTTGAACAATCAATGGCTGATAGGACCCCACAAGAAAGAGTAGCCCTTATCGGTATGGTTTTTCAAGAGCCCCATAGTCAATTATTTTCTTCAACGGTTGAGGATGAGTTAGCCTTTCCACTGGAGAACTTGTGTGTGCCCCAAAGGGAAATGAAAAAACGTGTCAATGAGGTTCTTGGTGAATTAGGATTGGAAAAGTATCGAATGCAACATCCCAGTTACTTATCTGGAGGTGAGCAGCAATTGGTGGCACTTGGATCCGTACTTGTACTGGAACCTGCCATACTCCTATTAGATGAAGCAATGGCACATATTGACCATGCTAGTAAAATGCGATTGAATGAGATTCTAAGAAAACGAAGTGATAAAGGCATGTCCATGATGATGGTTGACCACCAAGAAGAGAACTTGGCTATAACAGATAGAGTGATGCACCTCATTGATGGGACATTATATGACAAGGAGATTCGTACGTGAATGATATAAGAGCAGACCGTATTCTATACAGCTATACCCATAATAAGCCCGTCATAAAACATGTGTCAATAAACATTAGGTCGAAAGGTATAACAGCTCTTGTAGGAGATAATGGTTCTGGTAAAACCACCTTAGGTAAGTTATTAGCAGGCATTTTAAAACCAGATAGTGGACAAGTATGGATTGATGGGTTAGCTAGTCAAAACATGACGCTAAGTGATGTGGGACAACGCATCGGCTACCTCTTTCAAAATCCTAGGAAACATATAGTAGCTACTAGTGTTCGAGAACAGCTGCTAGTGGCACATGAATTACTAGAAAAAGACCCAAAGGAAGGTGAAGCAAATGCACAAGCCTTACTTCATCTTTTTCAACTTGAACATAAAGCACAAGCTTCACCCTATACCTTAAGCCATGGGGAACTAAAACGTTTAGCACTTGCTAGTATCTTATTCAGTAAGCCTGATTTCCTCATATTAGATGAGCCAACAGCAGGTTTGGATCATACAAGAATGATTCAATTATCCAATTACTTAATGAAAGTGCATCAAAAGGGTATCGGCATGGTCTTGATTAGCCACAATTGGGCATTTGTTAAGAAACATGCAGATCGAATTGTTACCTTAGAAGAAGGGAAGATTGTTCATGATACACAATCAGAGAATTGACCCAAGAACGAAGCTGTGGATGGTAACCTGTTTATCCACGTTAGCAGTGGTCATCAAGGATCTTCCATTGTTAATAGGTATCAGTATCATCACATTTTCTGTTAGTTTATGGCTGAAAAGCCCCTTATGGCTTGTTATGAAGCGATTAAAATCTTTAATTTTTTTATTTGCAACCATGGTGTTCCTACAAAGTATATTTTCCCATGAAGGTAATGGGCTTATTCGCATAGGAAGTCTCATGTTATTGACAGATATAGGCTTAATAAAAGGGATAATGGTTATGTTAAGAATGTTCATGATGATTATGTGTGGGACGATTCTTATGACCTCCTCTGTAAGAGTTCTTATACAAGGATTAATTCAACTAAGGATACCTTATGAGTTAGCTTTTATGGTCATGATTGGTTTAAAATGGATACCTTTATTAAGCCAGGAAATTCGGGATGTGCTAACGGCAATAGAACTTAGGGGAATTGCCATTAAACAATTGCCTATACGCAAAAAAATAAAGCTCTACCACTATATGATAACGCCTGTACTAACAGGAACCATTGTACAAGCCAAGAAAATGGCTATTGCTATGACGTGCAAAGGTCTAAGGGTTTGTGAAAATCGTACCAGTTATTTTGTATTAAGGTTGAAGAGGTTGGATTATGTGATCGTGGGTCTAAGCACATGTGTGTTCATCATCTTTCTAAGTCTGTACGATGGTTGATTGGCAATGTAGTCATGAGTAGGTAAGCATATAAAGTGAGTGATACCCAGTGGAAGATAGGAAGTTAAAAACATTTATAAGTCGAAAAAATCAAGTGTCTTTAGTAAAGAATATCAAGGATAACACCTTATACGTAGAAAAAATAATGAAGGTTAATACGCGTAATTTTGAAAAAGAAGTGTATTACCTTCACTTGTTGTATAATCATGGGTTAGCTGTACCTCAGGTAATTGACTATAGGGATAAACGTATACGTATGACATATATTGGTCCAACCACCTTGTTGGACTGTTTGACCCAATGGGAAATTGAGGAGAGAAGCCCCTTTGATGACAAGAGGGTTTCAGCTACTTTTATTCAACTGATGCAATGGCTGGAATCTTTTTATGAGCTTACCCATAAAGCAACAGGTAAACATATGCGTTTAGGTGATAGTCATTTTAGAAATTTCTTAGTACAAGATGGTAAAATCTTTGGCATTGATTTTGAAGAATGCTGTCAAGGAACAAGAGAAATGGATGGTGGGCGTTTATGTGCCTATCTTCTCACATACGATCCTTTATTTACCAAGTGGAAAGTCGCATGTACACAGCTTCTTATAGACTTAATGGTGAATCAATGTGATTATGGTCTTCAACCGCTTATGACCCATATGGAACAAGAGCTTATAGAAATCAATCAACGACGTTGGGGCGGTGAGAAGAAACGGCTTATAAAAAAAATGATGACAGATATAGCACAAAAAAATAAGACAAAAGGATGATGGGATGCGTAAAATTAAAGGAATAATTGGGTTATGCAGTTTACTTATAATCTTGCATGTAACAGCTTATGGTACGGATCATAAAGGGCATGATTTTATAGAAGCATTAGAAAAGGCTTCTGTTGAACGGGTTCTGGTATGGCCTAAGGGTCATGTGAATGAAGGGGAAGAAGTTATCAGTATTGCTCTTGACAATATTGCTTGGGCAACGGTGGAAGGGGAAAACACCATACTTAAGTTAAAGGACCCCATTCAACATGAAGATACGGTGATATACAAAGAACCCGATTACATAAGAAAAGCCACAACAACGCATGTGAATCAAGGTAACATTGGACATGCCGCTTATGAGCGAACAGGTGTTAATGCCTTAAAAGAGATGTTAAAAGATATGAAAGGGGAAATAACCATAGCGGTCATTGATAGTGGCATTGATTCTAGCATGCCACTATTTGATAATCGCTTAGTGGATGGTTATGATTTTATAGAAAAGGATGATGATCCACAAGATGGTAATGGGCATGGAACCAGTGTTGCTGGTATTATAGCTAATGCAACAACGAAAAATATTAAAATCATGCCACTTAGGACACTGGATGATGATGGAACAGGTCATGATTCAACCATTGCAAGAGCCATTCGTTATGCCATGGAACATGGCGCAGAGGTGATTAACTTATCGTTGGTTGGGATGGGCTTTTCCAAACACTTAGATGATGCTATTAATGATGCTCTTGAACAGGATATAATCATCGTAGCCGGAGCAGGAAACGATTGTATAGATACTAAGCATGTATACCCTGCGGGAAAAGATGACATTATTGTGGTGAGTGCCGTTAATGAGAACGACAATGTCAGCCTGTTTTCAAATTATGGTGATACCATTGACATTGCAGCACCTGGTGAGCAAATAGATGCTTTATTAGATGGTTATCATGAAGACGGTACATCTTTTGCAGCACCTTATATCAGCGCTATTGCTGGTATGATGCGATTGCAGAATCCTGAGGTAAATACCCCTGTCATGGAAGAATTACTGAGTGTTTACAGTGATGATGTGGGATTAGATCTGAAAGACAAGGCTTATGGCCATGGCATTGTAAACGTGAACAATTTTTCCATGGACGAGTCTTTTGACATCATATCTCGGAAAAAAGTGTTCGAACCCTACACATCCGGTTACTTAAAAGTATATTCATCAACAGGTAATCGAAGGGTACATATTGCTATAGATGGCAGAGATGCCTATACCTACGCTATTAAAGATGAAGGTTACTTTACCATTACATTTGACGTGGACCTTCCTGTTGGTAAGCATCAAGTAGATGTTTATTTGGAAGAAGCAGACCAACGAAAGAAGATGGATACCTATACCATTGAAGTTTTAGATTATAACTTCGTATTTGAAGTGTATAATGAACGCCACGAATTATCAACAGACTATATCTTAAGATTAAGTGGCGGTATTGATAATGAAGACATTATTTATCTGGGTGACGATAAACAGCAAGGGTATTTTAAAAATGGGCGTTATTACATGACCTTAGATATGGCAAGCTTATTGGAAACATATGATTATCTATTGGCTATATGTGAACCAGCTGATATGAACAATGACGGTCATAAAGTACCCATCTATTGCAAAAAACTCCTGACAACAGGTCAGAAATCCTTTAAACCCGTTGAGGTTCAAACCATACTTTATGAGGAAGCCAGTTACGCCAATATCTATATGTCTGTCAATGACGGGATTAAAAATCAGTACCAATGGGTTGGTTTCGATATTAGTCAAGGTCAACAAGAGTTATTGTTGGATTATGGTGAACATCGGGTTTTCATATCGGCTAATCATGGTAGTTATTTGTATACCCTACAAAATGACTATTACCTCATTTTAGATGAACATAACTTAAAGGAAGTTGTTGTGGATACATCCAATATTGCCAATAAACATCAGGAGTTACTGACCCACGTGGCTTACATGGACACCGTACCGGTTCCTTATGAATCCTATAATGCCTTTGATAAGTTAGAGAATATAACTCCTGTTTTATATAATTCTAATCGCTATCGGTTCTATGCAACATTAAACCATGGGTTGGATGGATTGAGTCTCTATAAAGACATTGATTTGATGAACCATGATGAAGCCAAGATCACCTTTGGCAACACGTTGACCAATGCATTCGTCTTTCATTATTTTAATGAGAAGCGTCAAGTGCTTGTGAAAATTATGGATGACTATGATAATCGTTATATCATGGATAGTGAGAAGTTGAAACTGATTTTAGAAAATACCATAACAGGTAAAACCTATGAAGGCAATATCAGTTACAACGATACCTATCAAGGCATTGAACCATATGAAATGTATGATTTTAGCTATGAACATATACCAGATGGGTATTATCGATTAAGGCTTGAGTTGGAAGGCGAGTTTATAATGCCCATGGCTTTTACCGATGCAGAAGTGATTGTTAAAGGTGGTACTTTTTATAAGAATGCCAGAAGAAGAGCACCCAGGCTAAAGCATGCACGGCATGTATTTTCCATTGAGCCCTATCATACATTTGAACTTAATCTGACTGAGGTTTTCTCTAGTAAAGATGAATTGTTTTATACGGTGGACCAAGGCTACGTCATGGGGGATACCCTGTTTTTTGAAGGTAATGAGCGAGGTGTCTATACATTCAATGTAACGGCTCATAATTTTAAGGAGCAATCCACAACATTTACGTTTCAAGTCATCATTAATGACGATATCCGATTCAATGATGGTTTAGAAGACGAAGACAGTAAGAATCCGGATAGGTCCCTATTGGAGTTGTTATTTAAAACCTATGATGAACCCAATGATACAGAAGAGCGTCAAGATAAAAAAATAAAAGAGCGCAAGATAAAAAGACGAAAAGAGGATAGGGTAAGGGATCAAGGTACAGTTGAAAAAAATATAGATGAAAAAAATACAGGTGAAAAAGATATGCGTCAACGTCATTTAGTGGATGATTTTCCAGATGATGAAACAGAATATCCTTTATACAGTATGTTGGTAATTGGTTTAAGTGCTATTATTATCATTTGTCTGATACTTCTTATCATCGTATTTGCTCATAAAGCGAAAAAAGAAGAGTAAAGGGTTTTAACGCCCTTTTCTCTTGGCTTTTACTTTCTTTTTTGCCACAGAAAAACCAAAAGAGCCTAGTTTATTGCCTAAACCAAAGTAGTTGCCATGGGAATAACAGATAGGAGCAGCTTGGTCCAGGTGAAATTTCCCTTGTGCATCCAAATAGTCATCATCCACATTGACAGCTACAACTTCTGCCATAAACATATCGTGAGAACCTAGGGGTTTTATCTCGGTTACTTTACATTCAATGTTAACAGGACTTTCTGCTATAAGAGGTGCTTTAACGGCTACACCTTTCACAGGAGTTAGCTTCATGGCTTCAAATTTATGGATATCCCGTCCTGATTTGACACCACAATAATCTGTAGCTTTTGCTAAACGTTCAGTAGTGAGGTTAATAACAAATTCGCCCGTTTCTTTGATGATTTTATATGAGTAGCGCTCAGGTCTTATGGAAAGGTAGGTCATGGGTGGATTGGTGCAAAGGGTACCTGTCCATGCAATGGTAATAATATTATAGTTTTCTGCCTCGGTACCGCAAGATACCATAACGGCTGGCAGAGGATAGATCATATTCCCAGGTTTCCATTGTATTTTAGCCATATGCTTACTCCTTTTCGTTAAAATAATTTGCATGAAGTGCATGCTCATGGTTTGCAAATAAAAGGTCGATGTAATAGGTATACCGACATGGTTATTATAGCATGGTATGACCCATCCTGAAAGCGTTATTATTGAAGATATTTTTTTTTATTGTAGAATAATTTTATGACAATAATATACGACTAATTACGATAATATTCTTTATTTATAGTGGTAATCACAAAATAAGCTTTATTATATTAAGAGACTATTAAGACTTGTTACCTATTGTCATGAACAAATATTGACAAGATTTGGTAAACAAGGTAGAATGTTGGAAAGTAAGGAAGGGGGATGAAAGATGAAAAGTATTAAAACTAAGCTGATTGTGGTCACATCGATTATTGTGTTAGTGTCTTGCAGCATACTGGCTTTCGTATCCTACACAACGAGTTCTAAAGCACTACTAGATAAGGTGAAAAATAACCTCACAATTATATCAGAGAAATCGGCTCAAGTTATTGCTGAAAGAATTAACATAGAAAAAAAAGTTCTTGAAGCTGTTGCATCTAAATCACAAATTGTTGAACAACGTTATACCATGAGAGAAAAAATGAACGCCTTAAAAGATGAGGTAAGAAAAAATAACCATCAGTTTATGATTCTCACCGACAGAGAGGGGCAGGGAGAAGTCACCAATAGTAAACCTGAAAACCTGGCTGACCGAGAATATTTTCAAAGAGCGATACAAGGCGAAACGGTTATATCCGATATTTTGAAGAGCAAAATTGACGGGACAGATATCGTCACTTATGCGACACCCATTAATCGAAATGGTGGTATAATAGGCACCTTGGTAGCGGTTAGAGATGCTGCTAGTTTTAGTGAATTAATTGCAGATGTAAAAATTGGTGACATGGGACAAGCATTTATTGTGAACCATGAAGGGCGAATTGTGGCTGATTTGGACTATCAACGAGTCACAGATCAAGTCAATATGTTAACACACGCTCAAGACAATCAGTTGACAAAACAAGAAGCTATTGTGAATCAAATGATTGCACGACAAAATGGAAGTGGGGACTATACCGAAGATGGTGAACAATACATCATGGGTTATGCACCCATTGAAGGTACTAATTGGTCACTGGGTGTTGTTGCACCTGTTAATGAGGTCTTAAGTGAACTTGATACCATGAGTGAATCAAGCCTCAAAACAACACTTATTATTCTATGCGTCAGTCTCATCATTATTTACCTGTTTGGCAAGATGATTGCCAAACCACTAAAACAGCTTGTTATGTCCATTAACCGCTTATCCGACTATGAGTTAAGCAAGGATGCCATGGTACATGTTAAGCACTACTATAAACGTAAAGATGAAATTGGGGCCATTACCAATGCCTTATCTAAAATGAACGATAATTTTATTGGTCTTATACAAAACATCATGCACGTGTCGACAGATGTACGGGATGCATCTGAATCCATGTCCGACGTAACAAGGCAAACGGCTGTTACAGCAGAAGAAACAGCCACAACCATTGGTGAGATTGCTAGAGGTGCTACGGACCAAGCAAAACATACAGAAACAGGTTCAGAAACGATTTACGAGCTAGGTCATTGTATTGAACGTGAACATGAGATTATGACAGAGTTAAATGATAATACCAAGCAGGTTAACAATCTTGTGAACAACGGGTTAGTTGAAATTGAAGCTTTAATTGATAAAACGGAAGAAAGTGGTCGTTCAGCCAATGAGATATTCCAAGCCATCAAAGAAACCAATGCAAGCACCCAGAAGATTGGCAAAGCAAGTACCATGATTGCTGCCATAGCAGAGCAAACCAATTTGCTAGCATTGAATGCAGCCATAGAAGCTGCACGTGCTGGTGAGGCAGGAAAAGGATTTGCAGTGGTAGCTGATGAAATAAGAAATCTGGCAGAACAATCAACAGAGTCTACTAAAGAAATTGATATGATGGTAAATGAGCTCATTAGTAACGCCAATAATGCAGTGACCAAGATACAAGAAGTTTCTGAGATTGTACAAGCTCAGATAACCAGTGTTAAAGAAACGGAAGGTACCTATCAAGAGATTTCACAAGCTATTGCAGAAGCAGGGTCTAGTGTGACTAAGTTAAACGATATGGGTACAGAACTTAGAAAACGAAAAGACGACATATTAGAAGTCATGACGAACCTATCAGCCATAGCAGAAGAAAATGCTGCTGGTACAGAAGAAGCGGCAGCATCTACCCAAGAACAAGCGGCTTCCATCCAAGTCATCGCTCAGACAAGTAACCAATTATCTACCCTTGCCAATACTTTAGACGAATCAGCTTCTAAATTTAAGATATAGCTTGATTAACAAAGTATAGGTTCATTGTTCTAATGTCAACATACAAAAAGCGTATAAATGATCAATTATACATTTTATACAATACATTTATACGCTTTATCTGCATCTATTCTATAAAAAAATATTTCTTAATATAGCATTCCAGTGTAGTAAAATACCCTCTTGACAAAGGTTTTTATAATAGTACATAAAAAGGTAATTATTGACATATTTTACAATATAAGATAAAATAAAATTGAATCTTAGACAATTATGTTGACTATAAAGGGGACAGATATGAAGAGTATTAAAACAAGATTAGTCGTATCCATATGTGTCATTGTTATACTATTAAGTGGGGGATTATCGCTCGTATCTTTATTTCAAAGCAGTGACGCACTCATTAACAAAACAGGTAATCATCTGGAAATCATAGCAGATAAATCAGCTCAAGTCGTATCCGAAAGGCTTAATACAGAAATGCGGGTTTTAGAAAAAATCGCATCCATGGAGAAAATAAGTGATCCCAGTGTAGCCATCAGAGATAAGATGACTTTGTTGAGAAGAGAAGAGGAGATAAGTGGTTACATCTTTATGGATTATATTGAGCTAGATGGAACTGCTCATTTTACAAATGGTAAGCCACAAGATGTAAGTGACCGGTTATATTTTCAAGAGGCCACAAAAGGTAAAACTGTTATTTCAGATGTATTAGAAAGTAAAATTGATGGTTTGCCCATCGTTGCTTATGCAACACCTGTAAAACATAATGATAAGATTGTTGGTGTGTTATCTGGTGTAAAGGATGCAAGAGAGTTTAGCAACATTATTTCGGATGTTAAGATTGGTGAATCAGGATACGCATTTATTATTAATCACGAAGGACAAATGGTAGCCCATCACGATGTGGATCAAGTGATCAATAAATTTAACATATTAGAAGATGCCATTGAAAAAAAAGAAACCAAACTAGAAAGTATCATTCATAAAATGACCAATCAAGAGATAAGCAGTGGTCAATTCACAGAGAACAATAAAGATTCTATTATGGGCTATGGACCTGTTCATGGTACCCAGTGGTCCATTGGTATTGTCGCACCCATTGATGAAGTGATATCTGAGTTAGGGGATATGCAGAAGAATAGTTTATTAACGGCTGTGATTGCCATTATAATCACCTTTATCTTTGTCTATATCGTTGGTAGTATGATAGCAAAACCATTAAAAAAGGTATCTGTTGTACTGAACCAATTAGCTCAGTATGATCTAAGGCTTGATGACAAGCAGTTACAACAATATGTTAAGCGAAGAGATGAAGTAGGTGTCATCGCTCAATCGTTAATAAGAATGCAGCAGAGCTTTACAGATCTCATTAAGCAAATCACAACCATATCCAAGAGTGTAAGTGATTCCGCAGATGTGATGACCACAATTACCGTACAGGCGGCTACAGCAGCTAATGAAGTGGCTTCAACCATAGAAGAAATTGCTAGAGGTGCTTCTGACCAAGCCCGTAACACGGAATCCGGTTCAGAAACAGCCATGGAACTTGGAACGTTGGTAGAAGAAGAAAAAGAACAAATGAAAGGGTTACAAGTCAGCTCCAAACAAGTTGTTGATTTGGTAGAGATAGGTCTCATAGAAATTGAAGAACTCATTCGACAAACAGAAGAAAGTGGAAAATCAGCAAGGGATATATACGGTGTTATTATGGATACCAATGAAAGCTCTAAAAAAATAGGTGGTGCCAGTACGGTGATAGCATCCATAGCTGAACAGACGAATCTATTAGCACTTAATGCAGCTATTGAAGCGGCTCGTGCAGGAGAAGCAGGTAAAGGATTTGCTGTGGTTGCCGAAGAAATTCGTAAACTGGCAGAGCAGTCCACGGAATCCACAAAAGAAATTGATGCGATTGTCAATGAACTGGTTACCAATGCCAATGATGCAGTTGATAAAATAAAAATTGTGACAGATACCGTTGAGATACAAGTTGCTAGTGTAAGAGAAACAGAAATAAAATACAAGCAGATAGCACACGCTATCCAAAATTCACAAGAGAGTATGGAGAAGGTTGTCCAGACAGAAGATATCGTGAATAACAAAAAGGCTGAAATACTGGATGTTATTCAGAACTTATCAGCTATTGCTGAAGAGAATGCAGCTAGTACGGAAGAAGCTTCAGCTTCTACAGAGGAACAATCAGCTTCTATGGAACAGATTGCTAATAACAGTGAAGGTGTCAGTGAACTGGCGAAGACCTTAGAAGAATTAGCTAACCGATTTAAAGTAGATTAATCCATACATATATACACAACCATTGAATCTATGCTATACTAGTCCTAGCTCCATATAAATCTGAGGTGATAATCATGAATGATGAAGGTTGTAAACCCCAAATTGCCGAAAGTGCCTATGTTGCGCCTAGTGCTGATGTGATTGGGCATACAAGGATTGGTGAAAAGTCTAGTATCTGGTTTGGGGCAGTCCTAAGAGGCGATATTAACCAAATTAACGTTGGGAAATATACCAATATACAAGATAACAGTACCGTACATGTATGTGACGATGCACCTGTTCATATAGGTGACTATGTTACCATTGGTCATAATTGTGTTATTCATGGATGCACCATACATGATAATAGTTTAATCGGTATGGGAAGTATCATATTGGATGGGGCTGTTATTAATGCATTCAGTATGGTTGGTGCAGGAAGTCTTGTAACGAGTTATAAAAGCTTCCCATCTGGAGTGCTTATATTAGGATCACCTGCTAAAGTTGTTCGTGAGCTTACGGAACAAGAAAAAGCACAGCTTAAGGTATCCGCCGAACATTATGTGGATACAGCAAGTAAGTATAAGTAAAATGAACCATATATTATGTGGCAAATATGTCAAATAATATATGGTTTTATTGCATTCAGGAAGGGTTTCATAAAAAATGACGCTACATAATTTCTATACCAATACGATTTGTAAAAAAGAAAAAATATTAAGAAAAAGTTAAGATATCCTTCATGTTTCAGTAAGGTCTATGGGACATAATGATGTAGAGTGGGTTATATAAGATCGCCAATGGGCAACCAATGGTTAGGGAGTAAAATCCAAAAAGAGGTGTTAAGATGGAAAAAATCATTGTAGCAGATGATGAATTAGAAATCAGAGAGTTAATCAAAGTGTGCCTTGAAAATGAAGGTTTTGAAGTCGTTACAGTTAGCAATGGTAAAGAGGCTGTTGAAGCAATAGATGACGAAACAGGATTAATCATATTGGATGTGATGATGCCTGTTATGAATGGTATTACCGCATGTACAAAAATACGAAAAATAAGCAGCATACCTATTGTTTTTTTAACAGCTAAAACACAGGATTCAGATATGATATTTGGTTTATCTGTTGGCGGGGATGATTATATCAAAAAACCCTTTATACCCCCTGTTTTAGTAGCAAAGGTAAAAGCAGTTCTAAGGCGATATCGGATACTTGGGGCTCATGCCCCCATGGAGGATAATCATCAGAATATCTATGTAAAAGACTTAGAAATTGATAAAGAAGCTCATGTTGTAAAACGAGAAGGGAAAGAAATTCACCTGACCCGTACAGAATTTAATATTTTATTATTATTTGCACAACATAAAGGGCAAGTATTCAGCATTGAACATATTTACGAAAGTGTCTGGAATGAAGCATTTATCGATGTATCCGCTAACACCGTTATGGTACATATTAAGAAATTAAGAAATAAACTAAAAACCAGCTTTCAAAACGAGTATATAAAAACCGTATGGGGGGTAGGTTATAAAATTGAAAAGTAGAAAGCCCCGTCATTACCGTTTAAAAGTAGAATTTCTTTTGGCGATTCTTTTAAGTTTTTTTATTGCTGCTTTTGGTATGTATGGTATTAGCTCCCTGTATGAAAGTTTTGCGGAAAAGAAATACGAAAAAGAGTTAGATAAAATTGATTTGGAAGTAAATGCTATTTTTTCGGAAATAGAAACGTATATAAAAGCGAATAAGATAAATCATTATAATCAATATTTATTGGATCAAGAGCTAAAACGCTATTTGCCATATGTGTTGGATGTGAGGATCTATAATAAAGATGAGTTAGAAATCTTGTTACTAGAAGAATATGAACCATGGCCAATCTATCAATATCAATATGTGGTGACAGAAGATCACATCTATATTCTTGCCGTTAAATTGGACACAATAGGCAAATATTATACGATCGTTAGCATTATGTTTATCATTGGGTTCATTACTTTATTTGTTATCAGTTTAAGTTATTTTATCAGTAGAAAGCAGAAGTATCTTCGGAAAATTGGCCAAGGCTTAGATATACTAGAAGGGGGTAGACTTGATCACCAAGTGCCTATCAAAGGAAACGACGAGATTACAGATGTTGCCAGGCACATTAATCAAATGAGTAAAGCTTTAAAAAGCCGAATAGATAAAGAAAAGCTTGACGAACAAGCTAAAAATCAATTAATAGCCAATCTATCCCATGATCTTAGAACCCCATTGACATCCATTACAGGGTACTTAACATTACTCAAAGACAATTACGATAATCAAGGTGATATACATCCTCAGTATCTGGATATTTGTCTTAATAAATCAACGGCATTAGGGGATCTTATTGAGCAGTTATTTGAATATGTCATGTTATCCAATGGACAAATGCAGTTACACAGCTCACCGATACATATAAGCAGGTATATCAGCCAGACGTGTTATGAATGGGCGTCCTTATTAGAAGAGAAGCATTTGAATCTTCAATTTCAAGTACAAGCATGTGACAAGCCGTACTTGATTGATGTTGATAAGTTTAATCGGGTGATGGAAAACTTATTTAAGAACATATTAAAATATGCTCACCCAGATAAAGAGATCTCCTTGATCACCTATGATGATGTAACCAGTTATCGGATTGAAATTGCCAATGGCATCCAAGATGGTATTGAATTATCGGAGAAAGATATTTTTAATCGATTCTTTACATCGGATCGAACCATGGAAAGTGCTGGTATTGGTTTGGCTATATGCAAAGAAATTGTAGCCATGCATGGAGGGGAGATTCAAGCCCATATCGCTGAGAGACGATTTACCATTGTCATTGATTTGTTTCAAAATTAGCCCATATAAAAGCATTTGTGAAGACTATCTCATAAAAGCTGAATAACATCCATATTATAGGAAAATATATGAGGATAAGCATAAAGCGTAGCAAAGGACGGCCAATGTCCTTTGCTTTTTCAGATTGCAACGTTAATGGGATGGTGGTATACTAGTTCCATGTTCTTTTATAAGAAAGGGGGAAACAGTTATTAAACTCAATCGACAAAAGAGATGGTTGGTTTCATTTTTTTTAGTCATTACATTAATTACAAGCATGTTTCTCATATTTAATCTTATATTTATTAGACGATTTTCGGATAGTGTTCAAAAAGGTCATCAATCAGATGTGGCTTATTTAAAAGAAGCCATCAATCTTCAATTAGAAGGTATTAATCAAGCCACTACCCAATTGCAGTTATTAAAAGAAACCAAACGGCTATCCCCTATAACAGATCATGAAGCTTTCAAAAACACAGTATTATTTGATATGATTGAAGATGTTAAATACACGGTTTCCAGTAATAACTTTTTAGAAAACCTTTATATTTATTATCCTAAGTCCGATTATGTTGTTGGGAATATTGGTAGTTTTAATAGTAAAAACTATTATTATTTAAAGGAAAAGGAAATTGCAGGTTATGAAAAATGGTTAGCCATGATAACCCAAGAAGGGTTTGGCTATCAGATTGTGGATGATTTGGTTCAGGGGAGTACATTACTATTGAAAAAAAGCATGCCACTGAACAGTAAGAAAGATATAGACTATATACTTGTTGCAGAAGTAAGTCAAGAGGCCATCATAAAATTACTTGAAGTCATGACCCGTACAAAGCCAAGAACACTTATTGGTATAGAGACGTATACCATAGTAGGTGATGACACACTCATAACCACGTATGAAGATTATAAGCATCACGTGGATATAAAAAATGAGTTTATCGTTATAAAAGAAAATATTGGTACACAACACATTGAAATGACATTAATATCCAGTGAGAAAGAAATCCTGGCAAACGTTAATACAATTAGAAATATCTCTTATCTTTTCTTAATGATATGTCTTGGAGTTGGTGGGATCTTAGCCTATTTGTTAGTTAAAAACAATCTAAAACCCATTCAGTATATGGTTAAAAGTCTTAATATTCCCGATAATGAAAATGTGGACGAGTTACTATTAATTGAAAAGCAAATCGATCGCTTACTTGAGGAAAGTCGCATTAAAAGAAGAAGAGCGAATAAAGATTTTATCGACCGTGTTTTAGACTATGCAGAACAGGACTATGCTGAAATATCCCGTCTTATTAAAAGATACGATGTGGACCTTATCTACACTTATTTTACCTTTGCTTCTATTGTTTTCTTAGAACCATTTGGTTTAGGGGAGGTTGAATCTTATTTTGACTTTATAGAGAAAACAGAAGAAAAAGCAACAGATTTTAGTTTAATTGCTTCAAAAGATAGAGAAAAAATCGTTCTTTTAATTAACCATGAAGATGATGATATCAAGGATAGAATAATAAAGCAGGTCTATGGGTACTGGCAACATAAAGACAAAAAAATAAAAATGGGTGTGAGTGAAACCACAGATCAGGTGGCAACCATTGCCGCTTTAAGCTATCAAGCCCACCGAGCTGCAATTGATGAGTTAAAACAAGGTATCAATTATTATCAGCCCGATGAAGGTTCGGATAATAATACCAGTAAAGTATTTATGAAGTGGCAAAAGCACCTATTGAATAAACAATACAAAGAAGCCAGCTATATGACACCAGATGTGGTGAATACGTATCTGAGCAAACAGTTGTATCCTGTTATTTATAATGGGAGGAAATATGCTGTTACCAATCAAGTCATAGAAGCATTAAACCAAGAAGCATGTGCTGATAAAGGTTATTACATATCCATGTTGTTATCAAGCACGGAAAATAAGCAACTCATACAATGGATTATAACCATATTGGATAACCTTGGACATACATGTCGTGTGCCTGATGAAACCATCACCCGTCTTGGTGAAAACATTAAGCAAATCATTGAAACACAATATCATTCCAGTGATTTGTGTTTGACCTATATATCCGAACAGCTCAATGTAAGTACATCCTATATATCACGAAATTTTAAGAAATGTTACGGTGTTGGTGTGGTTGAATACATGAATCGTAAGCGTATTGATCAAGCTAAGACCTATCTGGTAACGCATCAATATACCATCAAAGACATAGCGAATAAAGTGGGATTTTCAAGTGACCTTAATTTTATAAGGGTATTTAAGAAATATGAAAAGATGACACCTGGACAGTTCAGTGGTGAAAATCAACAAGGGAATTAGCATATATGCATAGGTATACAAATTTTTCACTTGCAAAAATTGTATATGATGACAGTGTTAAAACCTTAAAAGCTGATGAAAATTAATGTGTTAATAAAATGTATATAAATCATGGATGAAAAACCAATATAACTTGTGAAAAACATATGTTCACAAAGAAAAAAATAAATGGATGGTTTTTGCTGTGAAAAATGTATATTTAAATTCAATGAATAGGGTTGTACAATACCACTTGTAACCGAAAAAAACATAAAGGTAGAAGGAGTGTTTACAATGTTAAGAAAAATGGTATGTATGATGCTATTTCTTGTATTGGTGGCATCAGCTGTTGGGTGTCAACAAAAAGATTCAACTTCTGAAAAAGATGGGGGAAGTAATGACAAAACCGTAGCAAACCAAGATGGTAACCAATCAAAAGTTAAATCCATCAAAGTATGGATGCCGCCTTTTGGTTCTGACTCTGAAGGTGCAATGGACCTTGAAGTTTGGCAACAAATGACCAAGCCTTTTGTGGAAGAAACAGGTGTTAAGGTTGAGATTGAAATTATACCATGGAGCGGATATGCTGAAAAGTATTTAACAGCAATTACCGCAGGAAATGGTCCTGATGTAGGGTATATGTATCTAGAAATGATCGCTGATTTCATTGAAATGGGAGCTCTAGCACCCATGACAGAGTATGTGACACAAGAGCAAAAAGATAACTTCCTATACGATGAAAAGGGTATTATGAAAGGTGAGCAATATGCTTTACCAATTGTAGTAGGGAATGCTAGAATCATGTACTATAATAAAGATATATTAGAAGCTAACGGTATTACGGAAATACCAACAACATGGGATGCATTTGTTGAGACATGTAAACAGATTGAATCCGATGTGGATGGTGATGGAACAATTGATATCTATCCATTCATACAACAATGGAATGAGCCTCAAATTGGCGGTCTGAATGAAATTTTCTACCCATACTTATGGCAGTCAGGTGGCCAGATATTTGATGAGAATGGTAATTTTACTGTCAATTCTCCAGAAGGTCTTGAAGCAGCTCAATTTTTATATGATTTAAGATTTAAACACGAAATTTTAGATGAAAGTGTTACATCCCTAAGTGAATCCGATGTAATCGATAAATTCCTATCTGGCAAAGTTGCATTTGCAGTTATATCCACAAACAAGGCACAAAAATTTGCAGATGCAGGCATTAACTTTGACTATATAACATCCCTCACTAATAAGCAAAGAGGAACTTTTACAGCTGTCGATTCTTTAGTTATGCTTGAATCCGCAGAAGATAAAGAGCTTACATATCAATTAATATCAACGGTATTAAAACCAGAAGCCATGGAAGTCTTCCATAATATGTCACCTTTTGCACCCATTACAAAAGATGGTGTTTACATGGATGATGAACGATTTAAAAGACTGTATGATGATGATTCAGATGCTCTATTTTCACTACCACCTGTAAAAGGTTCTGTTCAAATCTACGAATATCTCCAAAAAAACCTACAGTTAATGATGTTAGGAGAAATGACGCCAGAAAGAGCGCTCCAAGGCGTGGAAGAGTATAGTAAAGTAGTATCTGAACAATAGAAATTGCTGGCATATGTCGCCTCTCTGAGGTGACATATGCATTAATTGGAGGATTATTATGCAAAGAACAAAAAATGATTATTGGGGGTATTTTTTTATCCTACCCAGTGTGCTTATCTTAATTGCCTGTTATGTCATCCCAATTATCATGGATTTTTACTATAGTTTTACGGATTATAATATCGTACAACCGTCTACTTTTGCAGGTTTAAAAAACTATAGTTATCTTATAAAAGATCCCTTTATTCGTGCGGCAGTGAGGAACACATTTGTTTATACCATTATCGTTGTACCAACACAAACCATACTTGCTTTGGTTTTAGCCAATCTTTTAGCTAAGTTATGTCGAAATCGTTGGGGTAATTTTGTTAGAAGTTCCTTGTTTATCCCTGTTATCTCTTCCATGATATTGGTGGGAAGTATCTGGCGGATTTTCTTGCGAACAGATGGGGGCTTCATTAATAATGTATTGCGTGTTATTGGTATTTCTAACATTAACTGGTTAGGCGATAAAGATTTAGCACTGATTAGTATTTGTATTGTTGCCATATGGAAAAGTGTCGGGTATTTTCTTGTCATCTATTATGCTGGTATTATGGACATACCTTCATCTTTATATGAAGCAGCAAAAGTGGATGGTGCCACACCTGTACAACAGTTTTTTAACATCACGTTGCCCATGTTAAAACCCATTACCTATCTTGTTGTCACATTAGGAACCATTTGGTCTTTTCAAGTATTTGACCTTGTCTATACCATGACCGGTGGGGGTCCTGGATTTGCAACCAATACCCTTGTATTGAATATCTATACATCTGCATTCAAAGAATATAGAATGGGTTATGCCAGTGCCATATCCATCTTGTTGCTGATCATGATTCTATGTGTTTCAGTGATTCAAAAAGCAACATTTGACAGAAAGACAGGAGGGGTAAAATGAAAAAGAAATGGCCATTGTATGTGGTAAGTTTACTATGCGTTATACCCGTCGTTCTAGCCATCATACCCTTTGTTATCATGGTTTTGACATCTTTTACTCAAAATACGGACATTGGTCTGAGATTCAATTTCAATGAAATGAATGTCGTTAATTATAAAGCGTTATATAGGAATTTTAACTTCCTTAATTCTTTGAAAAATAGTATTATCGTTGTTAGCTGTGCCTGCTTTTTTAACTGTTTAATTGCGTCCATGGCAGGATATGGTTTTGCCAAAAAAGAGTTCTTTCTAAAAGAACAGATTTTTTGGATCTATCTCATAACCTTAATGGTACCAGGGCAAGCGATTATTGTGCCTTTATTTATCATCATGAATAAACTGGATTTGCTCAATACCTATACGGCTTTGTTTGTACCCATTATCAATGCTTTTGGGGTATTCTTAACCAAGCAATTCATTGAGGCCGTGCCTGACGAATTGTTAGAGGCGGCAAGAATTGACGGATGTGGCGAAATAAGAAGCTTTTTCTCAGTGATTATTCCTTTGATTAAGCCGGTGCTCATTTCCTTGACCGTCTTTACCTTTGTTACCTCATGGAATGACTTTATATGGCCTTTAGTTACGGTTAACAATAGTAAAATGAATACATTAACCTTGAGTTTATCCTTATTGCAGGGTAATTATTCTACCAATTACGGCTTGTTAATGGCTGGTACAACGGTTACTTTTTTACCGCCGTTTATTCTATATGTCATTTTACAAAAGCAATTTGTTGAAGGGATAGCATTAAATGGCCTAAAAGGTTAGACGTTAGCATGTATATGGATAAGTGTTTATTCGTCGATTATTATAGTAGATAAAAAGCCATGGTAGAATGATGACCATGGCTTTTATATGTTTAGGAATCAAGTAGTCCAAAGGGCTACTTTTTTGTTGTTTTTAAAATACAAGAGACCCATTGTACCTATGTTAAGAAAAAATTAAGAAAAAAGTCATTATATGGCAAGGTGTATCCTATAACATAATGGGTAGTATTCGCCAGCCATCCACCATAACCCTATACATTAACATACAGAAATGGAGGAATCTATGACCACGATCATTGAGATAAAAGGATTAAAAAAAGTATATCACATGGGTACAGAAAAAGTAGAAGCTTTAAAAGCGATTAATCTTAAGATAAAAAAAGGTGAGTGTTGCTGTATATTAGGTACTTCAGGCTCAGGCAAATCCACTTTACTGAACATGATTGCAGGACTTGAAAAACCAACTGCAGGAGAAATCGTCATTAAAGGGCAACACATTGAGAAGATGAATGAAGAACAAGTCACTCGGTTCAGACAGCAGCATGTAGGGTTTGTCTTCCAATCGTATAATCTATTACCCAATTTAACAGCTCTGGAGAATGTAGCCATGCCCATGATATTTGGTGGTCTTCATAAGAAGAAACGTCATCATGAAGCCAAGCGGATGTTAACAGCTGTAGGGTTAGGTGACAGACTTGACCATCGACCATCTCAGATGAGCGGGGGACAGCAACAGCGTGTGAGTATTGCCAGAGCATTTGTAGGCACACCAGAGATTGTTTTTGCGGATGAAGCCACAGGTAACCTTGATACCAAGACGACCATTGAGGTCATGGAACTTTTTACGGAAATGATTCACAAGAATCATCAAACGTTAATCATGGTTACCCATGATATGGAAACAGCCGTGTATGCGGATCGTGTTATTCATGTACGGGATGGGCTCATTGAAAGGATTGATGAAACCCGTGATGACATTCTAAAAGGATTAAATATGAAACAGGAGGCTTAAAAATGAAAAAAAGCAAATTATTAATGATGGTATGCATATTCATGATCACATGGAGTATGATTGGTTTTTACGCACAAGCGGCAGATACCAATGAAATGATTGTGGATATCTATTCCGTTGATAAGAGTCCTATATCGGAAGGGACAGAATTCAATTTGACATTTGGTTTAAAAAAGATCAGTGGCGGCACCATATCAGATGCTACATTAACCATCAATCCAGGAAGTTTTACCCTAAAGAATACAGGTTCTGTTATTTCTGTTAACGCTGCGAATCTTACGTCTGGTAAAGACACCATCACCCTTCCATTAAAATGTTCAGGTGTGAATAACACCATGGTGTTAACCCTGGATTACAAAGATGATGGAACACCTAAACAAGCAGTGAACAGCATCACCATAGACATGGTCAAGCCAAGTGCAGACACCACGCCAAGTACACCAACCAATACACAAAAATACAACCCTGACCTGACGGTGATCAATCAGACCATGCCAACCGTGACAGCTGGTTCAAAGCTGAATTTAGCATTAGAGTTACAGAATCTCAATACCCATCGAGCTAAGACCATTTCTGTAGAATTGGTACCGCCAAGCGGGCAAGATTTTTATTATGAAAGTAATACCATGAGTATGGTTAATTACATCAAAGAAATAAAATCAAAAGATAAATTTACATTAAACTATTCCCTTCATGTCTTAAGTGCGACCAAAGCTAAAACGTACATATTCCAATTGCGATACAAATACTATAATGCCTATGGGGACGAAAAGACAAAGACACAAGATATACACATCAAAGTGAAAAAAGGTGTGCCTGATATCCAATTGGCCATTAAAGATGTCAAGACAACTGATGATGTGCTCTATGCAGGTCAAGAGACAGCATTTAGTTTCTTAGTTGACAACCATGCAGGAATAGGAACCATTAAGCACATTGAAGCCTCATTACAAGGATTATCACAGGATGGATTTTCAATTGCCAATGGGGTCAATAGTCAAAGTCTATATGGTTTGTCACCAACCATTGATGGTAAGCTGGTAACTTTTAATATCTATGCTTCAGAAAAGATGACAACGGGGAATTATCCGCTGAAAGTACATCTGAAATACCAAGACAGCCAAAATAATGAGCAAACCTTTGAAAAAGAGGTCTACATAAGAGTGCTTAAGAAAAAAGAAGCATCTTTAAACGTCACCAACATCACAACCATACCATCTGGCGTGGGGGCAGGTAAAGAAGGGCAATTAAGCTTTATGGTTAAGAATACCAGTAAAGAAACCATGAAGCATATAAAAGTATCCTTAAAAGGATTATCTGCTGAGTCCATCAATTTAGCTCAAGGGATGAGCAATCAAGTGATTACAGAATTAACGCCCGAAAAAGCAGAAGAAAAAGTTATGTTTAACATCTTTGTTGCTGAGAAGCTCGCTAAAGGAAGCTATCCATTGACTGTTTATCTCACCTATCGTGATGCTCAACACGTTGAACGTACGTTGGAACGAGAAATCTTTGTTCAAGTGGAACAAAAAAAAGCAAATATTCTTATTAAGCATGTTCAAGTACCTAGACATTCCATAATAGATACAAAGCCTTTTAGCATATCTTTTGATGTGGTTAATCAAAGTAAACTTGAAGCCAAGGACCTGACCGTTTCTGTTAAATCCACAGATAGTATTGTACCTGTATCCCAGAATGTTCAATTAGTCCAATCATTAGCTCCAGGTGCTAAAAAACAGCTGAGCTTTCAATTACAAGCCACGTCGGATGCTAAGACACAGAATCATCTTTTAAATATTGAAATAAAGGGCAAAGATGAACAGTCTTTTACCACCATCAATCAGTATGTGGGCATCTATGTGAATAAAGACCAATCAGCAGGAAAACCAAACATCATAGTAGACAGTTATGCCACAAAACCAACCATTGTTAACGCGGGGCAGAATTTTGACATGCACCTTTCCTTCAATAACACCCATAAAACAAAGAAGGTCCAGAATATTAAAGTGTTCTTGACAGCAGAAGATAATACAGCCAAAGACAGTAGTAAATCAGGGAGTGTTTTCACACCTGTTAATAGCAGCAATACGTTTTTTATAGATGAGATTTTACCCAAAACATCCGTCGATAAAAAGTTAACATTATACACCATTCCTTATGCGCCTGCCAAGACCCATACCATAAAAGTTAATTTTGAATATGAAGACGATAAAGGCGCAACTTACACAGCAACAGAGCTTATTAGTGTACCAGTTATACAGCAGTCCAGTTTTATTACCAGCGATATTAATATACCGGATACCATGACGGTTAATGAACCACATACCCTTAATTTGGAGATTAGTAATACAGGTAAGACCACCTTAGATAATTTTACGGTGTTGGTGGAAGGTTTTGGTGCCAGTAATACACGTGGTTATATTGGTAACCTTGAATCAGGAAGAACAACCTATCATAAAGTAGATGTATGGCCTTTAGAAGAAGGAAAAGCATCAGGTTATATTATTTTTACCTATACCAAACCAAATGGTGAAATTGAAGAAGTGAAGAAAGAAATAACCACCGTTGCAGAAGCAGGTGTTGATTTTGGTACAGAAGGGATGATTGATGAGGAAGGTAATATGATGAACATAGAGCCATTGAACGCCAAGGGTAATAAGGTACCTATCCTACTCATTATCATCGTTGTAGTCATTGCTGCAGCTATTGTATTCATTGGCGTAAGAAGGTTTAAAAAGAAAAAGGATATGATGGACCATGAATAAATTTGATCTGATGACCATGGGGCTTAAGAATCTACTTCGAAGAAAATTGAGAACATTTCTGACCACATTAGGCATCATTATTGGCACAATATCCATTGTGGTCATGGTATCCATTGGCATAGGTATGCAAAAACAAATGAATGATCAGTTTAATCAATTTGGAAGTATTGACATTGTAACGGTTAATGTAGCCAAGCAGACAGCTAAGCTTACGAACAAAAAATTAAAGACCCATATCACAGCACAAGACATTAAGACATTTGAAAAGATTGATGGTGTAGAAGGGGCAACGCCTGTTATATCGTATACCGTTCATATGATAACATCCGACCGATTAAAAACACAAACGTTTATTAAGGGAATGAATTTAGCATTTTTTAAAAGATATGGACTTGATAAGGTCAAACAAGGGAGAAGTCTTACAGAAAAAGACCGTTATGGGGTATTGTTCGGAAAAGAAACGTTGTATGATTTTAAAAAGTCTGCAGAAATAGAAGAAGAAGAGGATTTTGATGAATTTTTTGAAGCCAGAAAACCACCCAAATTCAATCCAATGGATGCTGCAATGTATATGTCATTTGGCGAAGAACCCATTGGTAATGAAGACAGCAGCATTCAACCAGTACCCATAACACCTGTTGGTGTTCTTGCAACAACCAACTATTTGAAATCACCGTATGTCTATATGGACATAAAGCAATTAGAGGAGCTAAAACAAAACTATGATAAAATGACCGATTATCAGGCATATGGTGGGAAAATGCCTAAGAATGAAGGCTATACCGAAGTACTCCTTCACGTACCTGATCGAAATAATATCAAAAAAGTTCAATCAGCAGTAAGAAAAATGGGATTTAAAACAACCAGTTCGGAAGAGATTTTGAAACAGACGAAATCCATGAATAAAATTATCAACATGGTGTTTGGCGGCATTGGCGGCATATCACTTTTGGTAGCAGCAATCGGCATCACCAATACCATGGTTATGGCTATCTATGAACGGCGAAAAGAGATAGGTGTTATGAAAGTTATTGGGGCATCCCTACGCGATATAAAAGGATTATTCTTGTTTGAGTCTGCATCCATTGGATTTATTGGAGGTGTTATCGGTATTGTTGCTAGTTTGCTAATCTCTGCTATTGTTAATCTGGTGGCAGGCAATGCAATGATGGGTGAAATGGTGGAAACAGGGACCAAAATGAGTATATCCATCATTCCTGGATGGCTGATAGTATTAGCGCTGGGATTTACGGCTTTTATCGGGCTTATTTCAGGTTACATGCCTGCTGTAAAGGCTATGCGATTAAGTGCCCTAGAAGCCATTAAGACAGATTAATGTTAGAAAGAACGGTATACGTAATCATAAAATAAAGGGTTGTTGTATAAAAAACATGTCTGGTGTCGTTTTCATTTCCTGACAAGTTTATTCATGCAAGAACCCTTTGTTTGACAGTTTTTCCCAAGATTAATGACAAATTAATTGTCCATCAGAGGATGAACCATCCTCATGTTTGTAGTAAAATCCATATGGCAAGGTATAAAATGCTTATTATGACATCCTGATCGATGCACGTTACACTTGTAACATGAACATAAATTGATTATAATGTATAGAAAGTAAGGATAATGCTATGTTAGAGTGCATATAGCAAAAGGGTATAGATGAAAGGTTGTTTGACGATGGCTGATATAAAGACAAAAGGTATTGTTGTAAGTGAAATGCCAGTAGGTGAAAATGATAAACGCCTTGTGATGCTTACAAAAGACAAAGGAAAGATTGTTGTTTTTGCCAGAGGAGCAAGAAAAACAACCAGCATGCTATTGGCTGGTTCTCAGTTGTTTGCTTATGGCGACTTTGTTTTATATAAAGGAAAATCTGCCTATACCATGAAACATGTGCAGTTAATTGAATCCTTTCATGCTATTCGACATGAGATAGAGCTATTGGCTTATGGCCTCTATGTATTGGAGTTTGGGGAATACATATCCGAAGAGAATAATCCCAATACAGCTTTAATGAAATTGATGTTAAAGACATTGCAAGTTCTTGTTAAAGGGAAAATTAATCAAGAACTGATTATGCGCATATTTGAATTAAAAGCCATGAGTTATATCGGCTATACCCCCTGTGTTACCCATTGTGTGGAATGTGGTAAAACTGATATGTTAGATGCCTTTAGTAATCAACTAGGGGGTGTTTTATGCAAGACTTGCGGTGTTGTTCAAAAATCCACTGTTGCCATTAGAGAAAGTACCATATATACCTTGCATTATATCTTAGCCACACCTATTGAACAGCTGTTTACTTTCAAAGTGGATGATGGAATCATGGATGAATTGAAAAGGGTCATGATAAGATTTATCGGGTATCATCTGGACCATGAATTTAAATCCCTAAATTTTCTACTGAAATTATAGAGGTATGTGATAGAAACGCTATGTTTGTTAATGGATGAACAACCTTGATTAAAGATGAATAAGATAGAATAGTGGTATGAAATTATACCTTGACATCAAAACGTTGTTTTGATATACTTTTTGTCAGAAATGCGTTTGATCTTTATACAAGATGGTGTATAAGGAGCATATCATTAAGATGTAGATCTGTGATGAAAAAGAGAAGTAATTAATGATAAGTCTTTCAAGCGAATTCAGGTTGGTGGGAGCTGAATAAGATAAAATTAATGAATGGCGCTTTGGAGCAGTTATTGAAAGAAGTGGGTTGTGTTTTAGAAACACACCAAATAGGGTGGAACCGCGGAAGATGTTCTTTCGTCCCTTGATTGGGAGAGAGGAATGTCTTTTTTTGTGTTTCAAAAAGGTTATTAATTGCTCTCTTTTATATACGTAACAAGTCGTTAGGTATAAGTAAAAATCGTTATTATGAAAGGATGATGAGCATGGAAAAGACAATGGAAAAGGTCGTTGCTTTAGCAAAAGCAAGAGGATTTGTGTATCCAGGATCTGAGATCTATGGTGGTTTGGCTAACACTTGGGATTACGGCCCATTAGGTGTAGAACTTAAAAACAACGTAAAAAAAGCATGGTGGCAAAAATTCATTAAAGAAAGCCCATATAATGTTGGTGTTGATTGTGCCATTTTAATGAACCCTCAAGCTTGGGTAGCATCTGGTCATGTGGGTGGATTTAATGATCCGTTAATGGATTGTAAGAGTTGTAAAGAGCGTTTCCGGGCAGACCAACTCATTGAGAATTACATGAAGGATAACGGTCTGGAAATAGAAGATGCTGTGGATGCATGGTCCAATGAAGAAATGAAAACATACATTGACGACAAAAGTATTGTTTGCCCTTCCTGTGGTAAGCAAGATTTTACAGATATAAGACAATTTAATTTAATGTTCAAGACCTTCCAAGGCGTAACAGAGGATGCAAAAAATACCGTATACCTTCGCCCTGAAACAGCACAAGGTATTTTTGTGAATTTCAAGAATGTACAAAGAACGTCAAGAAAGAAAATTCCATTCGGTATTGGACAGATTGGTAAATCATTCAGAAATGAGATTACACCAGGTAACTTTACATTCCGTACAAGAGAATTTGAACAAATGGAATTAGAATTCTTCTGTGAACCAGGAACAGACCTTGAATGGTTTAAATACTGGAAAGATTATTGTGAAAAATGGATTCTATCCCTGGGTATTCATAAAGATAACATTCGTATGCGTGACCACAGCGAAGAAGAATTATCCCATTACAGTAATGCTACATCGGATATTGAATACTTATTCCCATTTGGCTGGGGTGAGTTATGGGGAATAGCCGATCGTACTGATTTTGACCTTAAGCAGCATGCAGAGCATTCGGGTCAAGATTTAACCTATTTTGATGATCAGAAAAAAGAAAAATATGTACCCTACTGTATTGAACCATCACTGGGTGCAGATCGGGTGACATTGGCCTTTTTATGTGAAGCTTATGATGAGGAAGAACTGGAAAACGGTGAAACAAGAACAGTACTTCGTTTCCATCCAGCATTAGCACCTGTACAGGTGGCGGTATTACCCCTCTCTAAAAAGCTGAATGAACAAGCTCAAGAAGTGTATACAAAGCTTGGTAAGTACTACAATGTGGATTATGATGATCGAGGAAGTATTGGTAAGCGTTATCGTCGTCAAGACGAAATAGGCACACCTTACTGCTTAACCTATGATTTTGATTCACTAGAAGATGCTGCTGTAACCATTCGAAATAGAGATACCATGGAGCAAGAACGTATTAAAATAGATGACTTACAGGCGTACTTTGAAGAAAAAATGGCATTTTAGGAAAAAATGTACAAAAAGGCAGAGAAAAATCATAGGTTATTGTTCAAATGGTTAAAATCTGCCTTTTGGCTTAAAAAAAATAAAAAAAGTGTACTTATTTTTTAATTTTATGATATAATATATGTCGGACTAAAGGTCTACAGTCAATTTTAGACAGTTACTTAACAGGATTATACAAATATTCTCAATAATAAATGTTAGAAAATGACTATTTGGTGATAATCTTGATATGGGTTATATTATTGGTCATTTTATAAGGTATGACTTAGAATGATACAAAAACAAAGAGGTCTTTACCACCTCTTTTAAATATAAAATTCTACAGGAGGTATATTTAATGAGCAAGAAATATGTTTATATGTTTAGCGAAGCTGATGCATCCATGAAAAACCTTCTTGGTGGAAAAGGTGCTAACTTAGCAGAAATGACTAAGCTTGGACTTCCAATTCCTCAAGGATTCACAGTTTCAACAGAAGCTTGTATTAACTACTACGATAATGGTGAAGCAATTTCAGAAGAGATTAAAGGTCAAATTGAAGATGCATTAGTACAGCTTGAAAAAATTAACGATAAAAAATTTGGCGATAATGACCAACCACTATTAGTATCTGTACGTTCTGGAGCGAGAGTATCTATGCCTGGAATGATGGACACAGTACTTAACCTAGGATTAAATGATGTAGCTGTAGAAGGTTTTGCAAAAGCTACAGATAACGCTCGATTTGCTTACGATTCATACAGAAGATTTATTCAGATGTTCTCTGATGTAGTTAAAGGTCTTCCAAAATCAAAGTTCGAAAGAGTTTTAGATGAAATTAAAGAAGCGAAAGGTTACGAAAGTGATCTTGATTTAACAGCTGATGATTTAAAAGATGTTATCACTGCATTCAAAGGCTTATATAAGGAGCAATTAGGTGAAGAGTTCCCTCAAGATCCAAAAGCGCAATTAATGGCTGCTGTAGAGGCTGTATTCGGTTCATGGAATAATGAGCGTGCAATCATCTACAGAAGAATGAACGATATTCCAGGTAACTGGGGTACTGCCGTTAATGTTCAAGCAATGGTATTCGGTAACATGGGTGATGGTTCAGGAACAGGTGTTGCTTTCACAAGAAACCCTGCAACTGGTGAGCCAGGTATCTATGGTGAGTACTTATTAAATGCACAAGGTGAAGACGTTGTTGCTGGTATCAGAACACCAGAACCTATAACAAGACTTGAGCAAGATATGCCAGAAGCATACGCTGAGTTTATGAAAATCGCTAATAACTTAGAAAACCACTACAAAGATATGCAAGATATGGAGTTCACCATTGAAAATGGTAAATTATATTTCTTACAAACACGTAATGGTAAGCGAACAGCTGCTGCTGCACTTAGAATTGCAGTTGATTTAGTAGAAGAAGGACTTCTTACACCAAAAGAAGCGTTAATGAAAGTTGAGCCTAAGCAATTAGACCAATTACTTCATCCAAACTTCGATGTAGCTGCTCTTAAAGCTGCTCAATCTGTAGCAAAAGGATTACCTGCATCTCCAGGTGCTGCTGCTGGTAAAGTTTACTTCACGGCTGAGGAAGCTGCAGAAGCTAACAAGCGTGGCGAAAGAGTTATCTTAGTAAGATTAGAAACTTCTCCAGAAGATATTGAAGGTATGTATGCTGCAAAAGGTATCTTAACTGTACGTGGTGGTATGACTTCTCATGCAGCCGTTGTTGCACGTGGTATGGGTACTTGTTGTGTATCTGGCTGTGGCGAAATCAAAATTGATGAAGAAGCTAAGACATTCACAGTTGCTGGACAAACTGTTGCTGAAGGTGAGTATATCTCATTAGACGGTTCAACTGGTAACGTGTATCTTGAAGATATTAAAACAGTAGACCCAGAGATTTCTGGTGACTTCGCTAAGTTCATGGCTTGGGCTGACGAAGTGAGAACATTAAAAGTAAGAACCAATGCGGATACACCAAGAGATGCACAAAACGCTGTTGAATTTGGTGCTGAAGGTATCGGGCTTTGCCGTACTGAGCATATGTTCTTTGAAGAAGATAGAATCTCTAAAATGAGAAAAATGATTGTTGCTAAAGAAGTTGACGAAAGAAAAGCTGCCCTTAATGAATTGTTACCAATCCAAAAAGGTGACTTCAAAGGCATGTACGAAGCACTTAAAGGTATGCCTATGACAGTACGTCTTCTTGACCCACCACTTCATGAGTTCTTACCTCACGAAGAAGCTGATATCAAAGCATTAGCTGCTGATATGGGCATCACTTTTGAAGCATTGAAAGAAACAGTAGACTCCTTACATGAGTTTAACCCAATGCTAGGTCATAGAGGTTGTCGTCTTGCAGTAACGTATCCAGAGATTGCTGAGATGCAAGCAAGAGCAATAATCGAGGCAGCTATCGAAGTGAAGCAAGAAAAAGGATACGATATTGTTCCAGAAATCATGATTCCTTTAGTTGGTGAAATTAAAGAATTAAAATATGTAAAAGAGACTGTTGTAGAAGCTGCTGACGCTGCTATTGCTGCTGCTGGTATTGATATGAAGTACTCAGTAGGAACAATGATCGAGATTCCTCGTGCTGCATTAACAGCAGATGCCATTGCTGAAGAAGCTGAATTCTTCTCATTTGGTACAAACGACTTAACGCAAATGACCTTTGGTTTCTCTCGTGATGATGCAGGTGCATTCTTAGAAGATTACTATACAAAAGGTGTATTTGAATCTGATCCATTTGCTCGTTTAGACCAAACAGGTGTTGGCCAATTAGTAAAAATGGCTGCTGAAAAAGGTAAAGCAACAAGACCTAATATTAAATTAGGTATTTGTGGCGAGCACGGTGGCGATCCAGCATCTATTGAATTCTGCCATAACGTAGGATTGAATTATGTGTCTTGTTCACCATTTAGAGTACCAATTGCTCGTTTAGCTGCGGCTCAAGCTGCTTTAAAATAAGTAATTGATTAGCCGTCAGGTAATCCTGACGGCTTTTTTACTATACACCTTTCATTTGTTGATAACATGATGTATAGAGCATAGTTTGTTTATGTAGTTGAAGGTATTATATAGTTGGTTTTGCTCCCTTGATGACTTAATAGGCATTGGTAAAACCAGCTATATAATACTTTGGCTAAGAAATGTGTGATAGATAGACACTTATTCCATATAGCCAGCAATAAACAATGGAGTGAGGAAAGTAGTAAAGGAATACGATAATAAAGAGGTGCACTTATGGACATACAAACAATTTTAATTCCTATAGGCGGAGCCCTTATTGGATATTCAACCAATTGGTTAGCCATTAAAATGCTTTTTAGGCCCTATACAGAAAAAAGATTTTTAGGTATGAAAGTAGCTTTTACACCAGGTCTTATACCAAAGGAGCGTAAACGTGTTGCTAGTTCCATTGGTGAAGTAATCGAAGATTATTTACTTACAGATCATGTCATACTTGATGAATTATCCAAGGAATCCACAAAAGACCACCTTCTTGGTTTTGTTAATAAAAATATCTATAATGAAGCTGGAAATATTCACTTACAGCGCATTTTTGGTTCAAAAGAGAATGGACCCATGTTACATAAGTTGGAAGGTCTTTTAACCGATAAAATGCTTGAACTCTTACAAGATGAGCCAACAAAATCCATGTTAGTGAAAGCTCTCGTTAAACAAATATGTGAAGGTTTAACAGCTGTAAAAGCAAAAGAAATCATATCTGAAGTGAGCTTTAACGAAAAAGTTCAAGGACTTATAAGAAATGAGTCGTTACAACAAGTTATCCAAAACTATCTAGCACAAGTGTTAAGCCCAGATCGCACAGTAAGCGATATGGTGGATGAAGATGTTATTCATCACTTAAAAGAAGTCATTTTATACCACATTGAGCATATGATGGATTCAGTCCATGTGGTTTTTGAAAATGAACAGGTAAAAGATAAAGTTGTTGATCTGATAGATGGGACCATTAAAGAAAAAGTAGGTGCTCTAGGTGCCATGTTTGTTAATGCTGAGAGCATATATCAGACCATTGCTGAGAAATCTAAAGAGAAACTGCAAGAAGAGGATGTACGATTAGGTATATGTCAATTCGTTAGTCAAAAAATTGATTATATGTTGAATAAACCCATCGATGATATATTACCTCATGATTCAAGACACCAATTAATGGTGGCTCTTGCAAGCTATATACCTCAGGCTATAACCCAGATGAATCTGTATGAAGCAATCAATGTATGGGATAAGGCTTTATATCATCTTATAGATGATGCCATGGATGGCCAGTTAGAGGATAAATTATATACGGCTTTATCAACTAGGTATAAGACCGTATTAGAGGATTCCCAAACAAAAGACATGTTGTCCCATATGGTCACTGAATTCTTAGATAAATCTTTATCCAGTGAGATAGTTATTAATGAAGTAGATAAAAAACAAATGGATGGATTTATTTTATCTAAATATGGAAGATTCTTAGAGAATCATATGATGACATTGATCCAAGACGTTAGATTGTCTAAAATTATTGAGAAACAACTAAATTCATTTGATCTTAAGATGTTAGAGGATATCATTCTTACCATCGCTAAGAAAGAATTGAGTGCTATTACTTGGTTAGGCGGCGTTCTTGGTTTTCTGATCGGCTTATTTACGTTAGTTTTCTAATTTTGTTTTGCTATTTTGGTTGACTTTTACTAAGCCTAGCGTTATACTATTTACAGTGATAATCATTATCATTAGAGGTGATAAAAATGACATTGGATCAGGCAGTGAACAGCGAAACATTTATTGTAAAAGACATTGATCAGAATTCTAAGATGAAGAAACGACTTCAAGATATGGGACTAACTAAAGGTGCAAGAATTAAGGTAATATCCAATAATACAGGTGGTTCCTTTATTCTGAATGTAAGAGGGTCTCGTGTTGCATTAGGCAAGGCAATAACCGAGCATATTCAGGTTGAATGTTTACACGACAGGGTTCTTGGTCTTAAAACGGTCGTACAAGCAGGCTAAAAAATCAATAGCGTTTAAAGGTATATCGTTCTAAGTCATTAGAAAAGAAGATATATCTTTTTATAAGAATAGGGAAGGGCGAAAACGAACTTTCCTATTACTGTGTAAAAATAAAATGATTTCATTACATATTTCAAGGAAAAGAAGTAGAACTTTTTTATGTCAAGAAAGGGACAGCATATGAGTGGAAATATGAAGGTAGCCTTCATTGGTAACCCCAATTGTGGTAAAACCACCTTATTCAATGCTTATACAGGAGCAAAGCATAAGGTCGGTAATTGGCCAGGAGTGACTGTGGAGAAAAAGGAAGGCACAATTGTATATAAAGGGCACAAAATGACATTAGTGGATTTACCGGGTGTTTATAGCTTATCACCCTATAGTATGGAAGAAATCTTAACCAGAGAGTATATCATTGACGCATCACCAGATGTGGTGGTTAATATTATAGATGCTTCTAATCTAGAGAGAAACCTCTACCTAACACTGCAACTCATTGAGTTAGGCAAGCCGGTCATCCTTGCACTTAATATGATGGATGTTGCCAAAAATCGAGGATTAATCATCCACATTGATCAATTAAAGGAAGCATTGAACCTGCCTGTCATTGAAGTCATTGCTACAAAAAAGGTTGGCATGGATGATTTGTTACAAGAAATCTTGGAAACTGTAAGGCAAGAAAGCTATGACCCTATTCAAGTGAATTATGGTGAAGAAATTGAAATGGAGATTAGTAAGTTAACGACCCAACTAGGTAATAAACTTCTAAAACAAGATACTTTAAGATGGCACGCTATTAAGCTTCTTGAGCGGGATCAAGAAATCTATAAGAAATTGAACGTTCAGGTTATTGGCCATTATGAAGAAGATATAGCTAAAGGGAAATATGATTACATCAGTGGATTTATTCATCAAGTCATTGAACATACAGCAGACAATGACGAAACAGCTTCTGACCGGGTGGACAAGGTTATAACCAATCGCTTTGCAGGATTACCAATTTTTATGGCCATGATGTTAGCTGTATTTGCTTTTACCTTCAAGGTTGGTAATTATTTAGCTGGTCTACTGGACATTGTTTTTGGTGCATTTGGCGATCTGGTTAGTCAACTGTTAGTGGGTATCGATGCTGCCCAATGGTTAAGCTCATTAATTGTTGATGGTATCATTGGTGGTGTAGGCGGTATTCTCATCTTTTTACCGAATATCGCTTGTTTGTTTACGGCAATATCTATATTAGAAGATAGTGGCTACATGGCGCGTGTTGCCCTTATTATGGATAAATTTATGCGTAAGTTAGGTCTAAGCGGTAAAGCTTTTATTCCAATGATTCTTGGATTCGGATGTTCTGTACCTGCAATCATGACGGCTAGGACCCTTGAAGATGAGCGGGACCGTTTAATTGCTATATTAATTACACCATTTATGTCATGTAGTGCAAGATTACCCATATATATCTTATTTTCAAGAATTTTTTTCCCGGGAAATGAAGTACTTATCGCTTTTTCTTTATACCTTTTAGGCGTTGTGATAGCTATACTTGTTGCACTTATATTTAAGAAAACCTTATCAAAAGGGGAAACCGCTCCATTAATTTTGGAATTACCAGCTTATAAAAAACCATCACCTTTAACCATAGCGATCTATGTATGGGAAAAAGTAAAAGGTTATATGATTAAAGCAGGAACCGTGATTTTTGTTGCGTCCATTATCATATGGTTTATTCTTGCGTTTAACTTATCAGGCAAGACAGATATAACCCATAGTATTGGCGCATCCATAGGTCAGTTTATTTCACCCATTTTTGTCCCATTAGGGTTTGGCAATTGGCAAGCATCCTTATCTCTAATTGCCGGTATCATGGGAAAAGAGATTGTCGTCAGCACCATGTCTGTTATATATGGCATTGGTGATTTGATGGGTGATGGTGATACAACACAGTTTATGGCACAGTTGGTTGCAGCAGGCTTTACACAACTAAGTGCATATGCTTTTATGGTGTTTTCATTACTCTATACACCATGTGTAGCGGCACTTGGTGTGATTAAAAAAGAAACGAATAGCTGGAAATGGATGATTTTTTCATTTGTTTATCAGTTAGCAGTAGCTTGGTTAGTGGCTATGGTTGTTTATCAGATTGGAAGGTTATTTGTATAGTCAGTAATCATATGGCATAGATTAAGGTCTTTTGTCATGGATTTACTATGACAATCGGATGTTTAATTAAACCATATATGGTCGTAATAGATGCACGTTACATTTGTTGCTCCTATGTTTAAGGGTAGAACAAATTGATAAGGTCATTTTACGACTTTATATGGTTTTTAAGTTCTTTCGTATACAAAGTACAACCTTTTGTTGTGTATTTAAGAGGATTTTGGACTTTTATGGAGTATATATTAAGTAAGAAGGATAATTGTTGTCATAGAAATATGGACAAAATTTTAAGATAGAAAGGGGAATCGGAATGAAGGAATGTTTAAGAACCATACAAGAAGAGTGGGAAGATAAGATGTTAAGTCAATATGCAATGCGAAGTAGTCAATCGAGAGGCAGAGAGCATAGCGAAGCACCATGTGATATTCGTTCAGCTTATCAACGGGATAGAGACCGTATCATTCACTCCAAAGCATTTCGTAGACTGAAGCATAAAACCCAGGTTTTTATATCCCCTGAAGGTGACCATTATCGAACAAGGTTAACCCATACCCTAGAAGTTGCTCAGATAGCCAGAACCATAGCACGCGCGCTGAGGTTGAATGAAGATTTAACGGAAGCCATCGCCTTGGGACATGACTTAGGCCATACACCCTTTGGTCATGCAGGTGAATATGCACTTAACAAGGTGTGTACCCTTGGGTTTAAACATAATGAGCAGAGCATTCGAATCGTAGAGAAGTTGGAACGAAAAGGTAAAGGACTCAATCTGACTTGGGAAGTAAAAGATGGTATCATGAATCATCCCACATCAGGAAAACCCAGTACCTTAGAAGGGCAAATTGTAAGATTGTCAGATAAAATTGCATATATTAACCATGATATTGATGACGCTATTCGGGCAAAAATATTATGTGAGGATGATTTACCAAGGGAGTACATTCTTCAATTAGGGGAAAACTCAAGAGCAAGAATCAATAATATGATTCATGATATTGTAAGAAATAGTATGGATCAAAACCATATTAAGATGAGTGACCATATGTATGATGCCATGAGTATGCTTCGACAATTCATGTTTGAACATGTATATATAGGGTCTAAAGCAAAAGAACATGAAGCAAAAGCGTATTATATGTTAGAACAATTATATGTTTATTTTTTAGACCATCAAGATGCTATGCCTGAGGAGTATCAAGAGAAGATTACTGGAGAAGCAGCATCAGAAACCCCAGAAAGAGTTGTTTGTGATTATGTAGCAGGTATGACAGATCGGTATTCTATTATGCAATTTACCAAATTATTTATACCAGCAGCATGGAAAGAATAAGGAAAAAGAAATTAAAAATTGTAAAAAGTGCAACTATTAAAGCACACAGAGCCTATTATTATAATAGTTTTTTGTGCAAATTACTGATGAATGGTCTGAAATTCATGGATTATTTGATGTTTTTAACAAAGTTAAATTTCATGAAAGGAATATATAAAAGTATGTCGAAAAATATTAGGGTATGCAAAAATTAAAGAACCTTTTATAAAGCATCAGACCTAAAGGAGTTCGGGTTAGACGAATGTATTATCCAGAAGAGTTAATAGAGGAGATTAGAGTTCAAAATGATATCATAGACGTTATAGGGTCTCATGTGCAACTGACAAAAAAAGGCAGTCGTCATTTTGGGTTATGTCCATTTCATAATGAAAAAACACCATCTTTTTCTGTCAGCGACGATAAACAGATGTATTATTGTTTTGGTTGCGGCGCAGGGGGAAATGTGTATACCTTCGTTATGGAATACGAGAATTTTACATTTACAGAGGCTGTTAAGTATTTAGCTGATAAGGTACATATAACCTTGCCAACAGTTGAATTATCCGATGATATGAAAAAGCAGATGGACCTGAAACATCAATTAATTGATATTAATAAGGCAGCTGCAAGGTATTTCTACTACCAATTGCAAACAGAACAAGGAAAAGCTGCTTTAAAATACCTTGAAAAAAGAGGAATTACAGCGGACATACAGAAAAAGTTTGGCCTTGGTTATGCCAATATCTTTCGGAATGATCTTTACCGTTACTTGAGTGAGAAATACGATCAAAAAGTGTTGAGCCAATCGGGATTAATTATACCTGAAAAAAAGAAGCCGGGGGAATTTTTTGATCGGTTTTGGAACCGTGTGATGTATCCAATATTTGATGTGCATAATCGTGTGATTGGTTTTGGTGGACGGGTCCTTGGTGACGCATCACCTAAGTATTTGAATTCTCCAGAGACAAAATTATTTGATAAAAGACGGCACCTCTACGGTTTGAATTTAGCACGTATCGCTAGAAAAGATTGTATCATTATTGTTGAAGGTTATATGGATGTTATTGCATTATACCAGGCAGGTATAACCCATGTTGTGGCTTCACTAGGCACGGCTTTTACCATTGAGCAGGCATCCTTGTTAAAGCGATACACCAATCAAGTGATTATTGCTTATGATAGTGACGCAGCAGGCGTTAAAGCAGCTCTTCGGGCAATACCATTATTAAAAGCCCAAGATATGTCGGTACGTGTTCTAAGAATCGATGACTATAAAGATCCTGATGAATACATTAAGCATAAAGGTAGCGAAGCTTTTGTCAAACTCTTAGAAAAGGCAACACCTAGTTTTATGTTTCAGGTTGAAGAGATTGCAGGCAAGTATAATCTTGATGACCCGGATAATAGGACGAGCTTTCAAAAAGATGTAGCACTTAAAATACTTGAGCTTGAAAGCGAAATTGAACGCGATAATTATCTAGAAGCGATTGCCAAAAAATATAATACCAACCAGCAACATCTTGAAAGTTTGGTTGCTGAGACTGGTAAAAATACGGGCATCGTGTCTTCTAGAAATAAAATAAAAAATACTATCAATGAGAAGCAAAAGAGAAAGAAACAGTCAGAAGATGGAATAATATTAGCACAAAAGAATATATTAACTTTAGTTGCAAATAATTATGATATGTATAAGATTGTTAAGAAATATCTGGATATATCCGATTTTCTTGATGATATCTATAGAAAAGTTGCTGAGGAAATCTATGGTGCTTATGAAAGTCATGAAAAAATAGAACAAGCAGCTTTAATTAACAAATTTATGGAGCTTGAACACCAAACAAAAGTAGCAAGTTTGTTTAATGCAAAAGTATCTTTTGATAACAATATACAATTAGAAAAAATCTTAAATGATAGTATAAAGCTTATAAAATCTGCAAACATTGACGCCAAATCACGTGTAGTGGGTGATATTAGTGCATTACAAAAACTTATTTTAGCCAAAAGAGAATTACAAGGGTTGCATATTTCTCTTAAGGATGGTTAGACTAGTAAACACAAGGAAAGGGTGGATCCTGCGTTATGGCAAACGAAGAGAATTACAGTAAGTTTGAAGAAAAAGTGAAAGCCTTAATTGACATGGCCAAGAAAAAGAAAAATGTTCTTGAATATAAAGAGATTGAAGCACATTTTGGTGAGCTTGTTAATGATGCTGATAAAATAGAAATCGTTTATGATATATTAGAGAAATCTGGCATAGATGTACTAGGTCTTATAGAAGAAGATGAGGAGCCTGTAAAAGAGCTTGATTTATCCCTTCCAGAAGGGCTTAACATTGATGATCCAGTAAGGATGTACTTAAAAGAAATAGGTAAAGTACCCTTATTATCAGCAGAAGAAGAAGTTGACCTAGCCATGAGAATGGAAGATGGTGATCAAGAGGCCAAGAAAAAGTTAGCAGAAGCCAACCTAAGACTTGTTGTGAGTATTGCAAAGCGTTACGTAGGCCGAGGCATGTTATTCCTAGACCTTATTCAAGAAGGTAATCTTGGTTTAATTAAAGCCGTGGAAAAATTTGATTATAGAAAAGGGTATAAGTTCAGTACTTATGCTACTTGGTGGATTAGACAAGCCATTACAAGAGCCATTGCAGACCAAGCACGTACCATTCGTATTCCTGTGCACATGGTGGAAACCATTAACAAGCTTATTCGGGTATCAAGACAGCTGCTTCAAGAGTTAGGTAGAGAACCAGCTCCAGAAGAAATAGCTGAAGAACTGGATATGCCAGTGGATAAAGTAAGAGAAATCCTTAAAATATCTCAAGAGCCAGTGTCTTTAGAAACACCTATTGGTGAGGAAGAAGATAGCCATTTAGGGGATTTTATACAAGATGAAAATGTACCCATTCCAGCAGATGCTGCTGCATTTACATTGTTAAAAGAACAATTGGTGGATGTACTTGATACATTAACAGACAGAGAACAAAGAGTCCTTCGGTTAAGATTTGGTCTTGACGATGGAAGAGCTCGCACACTAGAAGAAGTGGGTAAAGTCTTCAATGTGACAAGAGAGAGAATAAGACAGATTGAAGCAAAAGCCCTTAGAAAACTTCGGCATCCAAGTAGAAGCCGCAAGTTAAAAGATTATTTAGAGTAAAAGCCAGTCACCACCTAAGTATTGGATACTTACGTGGTGATTTTTATGATGGTATAGGCAATTTAGATCAGTAGAAGGAGATATCATGGAGTTATCAAATCGATTAAAGGCCATTAGTGATTGTGTAAAAAATGATGCAGTTATAGCAGATATAGGGACAGATCATGGGTACATTCCTATCTATTTAGCAAAAGAAGGAAAGATTAAGTATGCCTTAGCCTGTGATGTGAATAAAGGACCCCTTCATAAAGCTAAAACTAACATCAACCATTATGGTGTAGAGGATGTTGTCGAGACAAGGTTATCGGATGGACTAGAGAAGCTTAAGAAAAACGAAGTGGACACGGTTATTATAGCTGGCATGGGAGGTTTGCTGATAGAAAAGATTATGGATAAAGGTCGGGATGTACTGGCCACCATTGACGAGTTAATCGTATCACCTCACTCAGATGTGGATATTGTGCGAAGAAAACTACATACCCTAGGTTATAAAATTCTTGATGAGAAGTTAATCCAAGATGAGGGAAAGTATTACACGATTATTCATGCTGCTCATGGCGTGGACAAAAAATACGATACAATTCATTACAAATATGGTAAACTATTGATAGAGTCCCAATCACCACTTTTGAAAAACATGTTAGAGAATAAAGTCCAAAAATATCAAGAGGTTATGCGGCAATTGGCATTACAAGATACAGAGAGGTCTGTAGCTAGAAGTAAAGTCATACAAGAGGAGTTAGAAGAGATAAGAGAGGTGTTGGCATGTCTGTAATTTGTCAAGATATCGTTGAAAAATTAAATGAATTAGCACCTGCTAAGTTAGCAGAATCATGGGATAATGTAGGTTTCTTAATAGGAGATAAAGATGCAGAGGTTAACAAGGTGCTCGTAGCGTTGGATGCCACCTATGCAGTTGTTCAAGAAGCCATAGCAAAGCAAGTGGATATGGTCATTACGCATCATCCCATGATTATGCAGGGAATGAAGCATATTAATAAGTCCACTATAGCAGGAGAGAAGGTTATGGGTCTTATTGAGCATCACATAAGTTTATATGCAGCTCACACAAATCTAGATGGTGCTAAAGAAGGTTTGTCCACGTATTTAGGGCATCAATTAGCACTAAAAAATAGCGACACACTCAGTCCAATTACAGAAGAATGTGGCACAGGTCTCATTGGTTACTTAGAACCTATGACCTTGGGTGAGTTGTGCCAATATATTAAGGATAAGCTGCAGCTCACCAGTGTACGTCTTGTTGGTAATCCTCAGCGTGTTGTTGAGCGCGTTGCTGTTAGCCCAGGCAGTTCAATGGATTTTGCATCACTGGCACATGCAGCAGGAGCCGAAGTTTTTATAACTGGGGATGTCAAATATCATGCAGCACAGGCATATCGTGAAATGGGTATGGCTTTAATTGATGCAGGACATTATGGTACCGAACATATCGTGGTACATCTATTAAGGGATTTAATCATGAAGTGGTTTGGTGAGCTAGAAGTGATCATAGCAGATGAGGACACGGACCCCTTCTTAATGCTTTAATGATTAACTTGTTCAAAATGGGTATCATGATATCACTTAATTAACCATAGGATGTAAGTAGACGCTGTTCAAAAAAAGCGTGTTGGTCCACCATTGCAGTTATGGAAAATGTAGATGATGATACATTTAAATATTAAAAAAGGGGGTAAAAAATATGAATCAATATGTAGAAATTATATTGCCAGATGGAAGAAATGAAAAGGTTGAAAAGGGAATAACCCTATTGGAACTTAGTAAGCGTTATCAGAATGAATTTAATGCGCCCATTGTTTTAGCTCTTATGGATAATAAATTAAAAGAGTTACGAAGTCACGTTAATGAAGATTGCAAGTTGGAATTTCTGGATGTAACCAATAGAGATGGGTATCGGGCTTATCTAAGAAGCGTATCCTTCCTTATGATAAAAGCCATATATGATGTGTTAGGTAGAGAAACAGGAACCAAGGTAGTTATTCATCATTCCTTAAGTCGAGGTTTTTACTGCGAGATAAAAGGTCATCAGGTATCCGATGCCATATTAGAACAGGTCAAACATAAGATGCGTGAGATGGTGGAGCAAGATATCTTAATTCAAAAACGTACCGTTAGTTTGAATAAAGCACTAAAATTATTCAAAGAAAATAAGATGGAAGATAAAGTACGGTTATTTAATTACCGTCGTGTTTCTAATGTTAATCTGTATCGGTTAGATGATTTTGAAGATTATTTTTATGGTTACATGGTACCCAGTACTGGCTGCTTGCAGCATTTTGATCTATTACAATATGACAAAGGTTTTATTTTACAGTTCCAAAATCGTCAAGACCCCAAGGCGGTGGCCCCCTTTATTAATCATGAAAAACTTTTTAAAACCCTGAAAGAATCTTCTGACTGGGGTGAAATCATGGACGTTGGAACCGTTGGTGCGCTTAATAATAAAATAGCACAAGGTAAAATTAATGAACTTATCCTTATTGCTGAAGCACTCCAAGAGAAAAAAATTGCAGCCATAGCGGATACAATTATGCAAGATATTGCACATAAAAAAATTATATTTGTTGCTGGACCATCTTCATCAGGAAAAACAACATTTGCTCATCGGTTATCCATTCAGCTCAAGGCTCAGGGTCTAAAACCCCATGCCATTTCCGTTGATAATTACTTCGTTAATCGTGAATTAACACCAAGAGATGCTGACGGTAACTATGATTTTGAAACATTAGATGCATTAGATGTGAAACAATTTAATGAAGATATGATGAAATTATTAGATGGGCAAGAAGTGGAGTTGCCTGATTTTAATTTTAAGGTTGGAAAACGGGAATACAATGGTAAGTTTCTTCAACTGGAAAAAAGTGACATCTTGGTGGTAGAAGGTATTCACTGTCTGAATGATAAACTATCCATGGGTATTCCAAGGGATAACATGTTTAAGATATACATTAGTGCGTTGACACAGCTTAATATTGATGATCATAATCGTATTCCTACAACAGATGCACGACTCCTTAGACGTATTGTGCGGGATAATACGTATCGAGGTGCCGATGCTGCTAAAACCATTGCCATGTGGCCATCTGTAAGAAAAGGAGAAGAACTCTACATCTTCCCTTATCAAGAACAAGCGGATGTGATGTTCAATTCTGCCTTAATCTATGAATTAGCTGTACTAAAGCAATATGCTGAGCCGCTGCTCTTTAGTATTCCAAAAGATCAGCCAGAATACATCGAAGCAAAACGCCTCATTAAATTTCTAGATTATTTCTTAGGTGTTAGCAGCGAAAAAATTCCTTACAATTCGCTCATTAGGGAATTTGTGGGTGGAAGTTGTTTTAGATAATATTTAAATGAATAGAAACTGTCTCATAATAGCGTATATCGAACAATTGGAAGCCATGATAAGTGGTTCATGATCCATGTGTTCTCTAATTAGGATATAAGCTTGAAGGAGACAGTTTTATTAATGCGCTATTATATCGGCGTTCATTTGATTGCTATCAAAATATTTTCGTAACTTTATATCTAAGTTTATGGGCATATCCATATGCTCATACATGGTATTTATTAATGCATAAGCCTCTCGTAGCTTAGCTTCAGAAGTTAAGCGGTCTATTTGTTTAACCAAGGACATCTTTATTTGTTCTTTTTTACGCAAGGCTTTTTGATAATGTTCATGGTCTTCTTGTATAATTAAATGATAAAAACGATAACTTTTAATGTAGGCTTGTTTCTCATAATAATTGGTTGCGATTGTATAATTTTCCTTCGATGTTTTTAACTGTTTTAGGGTATCATAGAGACAAGATATGGTATGCGCTTCTTTCTCGGCGGGCGATAGATAGTTTGTATAGAATTTTTGACATGATTGATAAGAACCAGTACCGGTGGCATAGTGATCCACTAACAACTGAAAAAGCATGGTTTTATCTATCGTTTGTTTGTTTTCTACATACCTTGACAGCATCATCACGGTAATAAAAAGGGTGATGGATAACACAAAAAAGAGGATGTACTTCTTCACCGTACTCAGTCCTTTACAAGCCTTTTGTTAATGACTTAAACTTATTATGTGAAGAAATATCAATAAAAGTCCTAAAAAAATGCCCATAAATGGATGAATCAGGTAGTTCATCATCACGTAAACATAAAAAATCACAATAAAAGCACGTGTTTATGCATGCTTTCATTGTGCTTATAGGAAAGTCCTTACGCTATAGACGTCAGTTATTTAAGCTTTACGGGTATGGGAGGGAAGTGAATAATGATTTCACTGCCAACTTCCAATTTACTTCTTACTTTTATTTTGCCTTGATGGCCGACAATGATAATTTTAGCAATGGATAATCCAAGGCCATGACCACCTGTTTCACGGGTTCTGGATTTATCTGAACGGTAAAATCGATTAAAAATATTACCCAGATCTTCACGGCTAATACCAATACCTGTATCTTTTATGGAAATAACAATGTTATCGTTATCTTTGAAACACTTAATAACGATTTTACCTGAAGGCGGTGTGTACTTAATAGCGTTATCCACAAAGATACGAATAGCTTGTTTAATACGGTTTCGGTCTCCATATATCACCAGATTTGGTGATATATTATGTTCAAGAATGTGTTTTTTATCAATAATGGCCGTTTCTTTTATCACCTCATTGAGCAATTCATCAATATAAAAGTTTTCACGATTATATTTTAATGTTTGATTATCATGCCGTGCTAAAAACAACAAGTTTTCAACTAAATCTTTCATGTTATTGGCTTCATTTTTAATGGCTTCAATGGATTCATCCAATATAGCCTCGTCCTTTTTTCCCCATCTTTGCAGCATACTGGCATAACCATCAATGATCGATATGGGTGTTCGAAGCTCATGGGATACATCCGAAACAAAACGCTTTTGCTTGGTATAATCAATTTTTAAATTATCAAGCATTTTATTGAGGGTATAAGCCATATCCTTTAATTCGTATTTTGCTTCACTGATATTTAAACGTGCATCCAGGTTATAGATGGAAATCTCTTTTGCTGTTTTTGTCATGGTATAGATGGGTTTGAGGACTTTCTTGCTTTTTAAAGAACCAAAAATCCATATCACCATCAAGCCAAATAATTCAGCACCCCCAACAATGAGAAGCAGTAAATAACCTTTTTCTAAATAATCATAGAGATTGAAATAATAATATATTTTATACTGGTGATTATTAATGAACAGCATACTTATATAAGGAATTTTACGATAGGTTGGTATGAACTCAAAGAATTCAACCATTGTAAAAGGAAAACCTAAAAAATCATTATACTTATTATCCATATAAACAATATCATTATTTAACTCTGTGATAAAAATATCCGCATTCCGATAATAGCCAATTTTAGATAGGATATCGTTGAATTCAGCATCCGTGGAACACGTTTTAATTAATTGGATGTCATTATGCACTTCACTGGGCATAAAAACTTCATATTCCAAATAGTAATACCCAGATAATACAATAATGATGGTAAAAATACCTGTGACGATATAGAGAAGAACAAAATTAAATGTTATTTTTCTTTTTATGGATGTTCGTAATTTTAAAAAATGCCGATTAATGCCACGGAATAAGCCAAATGGCAATGATAATAGTCTTATAATTCCTCTAATCAATACATTATTTCTCATCTTTTATAACGTAGCCAACCCCCCTTACTGTATGGATCATATTGATGCTAAACCTCTGATCAATTTTGCCTCGTAAGTAACGGATATACACATCAATGATATTCGTATCACCGTAATACTCAAAGCCCCATACTTTTTCAAGGATATTTTCACGGCTAAGGACAATGTTTCGATTTTCCAACAGATATACCAGTAATTCAAATTCTTTTTTAGTGAGAATAACTTCTTCATGATCGATCATGATCTGACGCTGGTCTTTATTAAGGGTTAGATTCTTATAGGAAAGGGTGTTGCTTTCAGTCACTTTTTTACTGACTTCTCGTTTAAGAGCAACCCGTGTTCGTGCTAATAATTCTTCGATAGCAAATGGCTTCGTCAAGTAGTCATCAGCACCCATATCAAGTCCCATGACTTTGTCTGATACGTCGTCTTTGGCGGTTAACATGATGATGGGCACATTGGAAGACTGTCGTATGCGTCGACATACCTCTATACCACTTAATATGGGTAACATCAAATCTAAGACGATAAGATCCACGTCAGGCTGCAAACCCTTGTCAAGTCCTTCTCGTCCATTAGTGGCTATATCCACTTCATAACCTTCATATTTTAGTTCAAGCTCTAAGAATCTAGCAATCTTAGCTTCATCCTCAACAATTAATATTTTTTGTGCCATACTATCTTCACCTCTTTAGTTTTCAACGAAAATTTCATTATAGTCATCTTCTTCAATGACTTCTAGTGTCGTCGTTATATCATCATTCTGTTTTGACTTGGTTTTGGGCTTGATGACCTCTTCTTTGATTGGGTTTTCTGCTTTATCTTTCTTATGAATGGACACTTTGCAATCGGTAAGAATAATAATCAATAAGAGTATTATCATTTCTACATATTTAAGATCTTCAAAGACAATAAAGAAAAATACGATGAGTATAATAGGCAGATTAATTAAGGTTTCACCTTTTCGCGTTAAAACCAATTGATAGTATACCAAATTAAGTATTAACTTGTTGATATTCGTGATTACCTTCTTAAAAAAACTATTTTCTTTTTTCTCCAAGTATCGGATAGCTCGGTTGATGTCACCTTTTGATTTTATTAAGGCTTTTTCTGCCTCAGCATAGCTAACGTTGACACGTTGTAAGATAATTTCAATATCACTATCTTTTATAACCATGCTATACCTCCTCGTAAATATTTCATTCTATAGTGGTATTATAAAAAAGAATTCTTATGGTAGCTTTAATAGATAATTAGAATTCAATTAATTTGACTAGTAAATCCTATATGCAGTGGATATAATCTGTATATATTGCGTTATGTCTTATTATAAATCAAATGCCATAAAAAAGATAGCGTTTGTTTGCTTATGTGATGGTGAACCATTTTTTTGAATTTGACAAAGCGGTATTAAAGTGATATGATAGCTTTCTGATATGAGTAAGCTAAATGGTCGCGCATACAAAACTGAAAAGTTGTATGTGAGGAAAGTCCGAGCTCCATAGGGTAGGATGCCAGATAACGTCTGGTGGAGGCGACTCCAAGGACAGTGCAACAGAAATAAACCGCCAAGTTTTCTTGGTAAGGATGGAAAGGCGAGGTAAGAGCTCACCGCCCTTTTGGCAACAAAAGGGGCACATGTAAACCCCATCCGGAGCAAAACCGCATAGGAGAGCAATTAGCGGTAACCCGTCGCGCTCTCGGGTAGGTTGCTAGAGCTTACTGGTGACAGTAAGTCGAGATAGATGACCATTCAAGACAGAACTCGGCTCATCGGCTTGCTCATTTATTCAGATTGAATCATGTATGTTAGGTAGACAGCATCTTAAGGGATGGTGTCTTTTTTAATATACTTTTTGGTAATATTTATGTTAAATAAGTATTTATAATTATTAATAACTTATTAAATAATATGTTTATTGTGTTAAGTCACTTGTTAGTGGGCAGCATAGTATCTATAATAGTTACAGGGGTAAGGATTATGACATGCATAACACATAGATGATGACCTTATGGGTGCATGCCATATGTACATGGAGCTATGGGAATAAAAGCAGATGAGGAAGTGAAGTTGAATGGGGAAAAAGTTGTACATAGCAGGTATAGTTATATATTTAATGATGATATTAACAGCCTGTAATCTCAACACGAAAGCAAAAAATAGTGACCAACAGCAGATATTTAAGTTTAAATCCAGTATTGAACAGTATGCCAATGGTAAGATAAGTTATGAAGATAGTTTTAAGTTTTCTGAGGGCTTAGTGGACGACGTTATTCGTGACTTCATGGTTAAATTAAAGGCTCTTCAATCGTCTAAGGAGCATTATACCAAGGGTACTAAGGCCTATGAGGCGGGTCGTGCTATAGAAAGTTATAAACTGCTAAAACAGGTAATCCAAGAAGATGTGGAAAATTATGCCAGTGCTATCAGAACAATGAAAGCTATTGAAGATCATTATCTGGATACGGCTAATCAGATGGCTAAAGGGCATTTTTATGATGAGGCTAGTACGTTGTTAGGGGCTTTAGTGGATGTATCTGTGAATAGTCAACTGATAGAAACGAAGACGGCTATTGATAATAAAAATAAAGAGATGGTCTTGTATACGGGCGATGTACGACACATATTCTTTCACTCACTTATTGCTTTTACGGAGTTGGCTTTTGACGGTGATTATATGGAAGAAGGTTATAATTATTGGATGACCACCGTTGATGAATTTAAGAAAATGCTTGATGAGATGTATAAAAGAGATTTTATGTTAGTGGATATTCACTTACTGTATGATATAGAAGTCGTTGATGGAAAACGTACATTAAAGAAGAAAGATATTTATTTGCCAAAAGGTAAGAAACCGTTAATCCTATCCCTTGACGATTTAAACTACTATGATTATATGGAAAATGATGGTTTTGCTGACCGATTGGTTCTTCATAATGGTGAAGTTGCAACAGATACAAAGCTGCCAGATGGCAAGCATCTTATTGCTAGGGATCATGATTGCGTGCCTATATTAGATGTATTTGTAGAAGAACACCCGGATTTTTCTTATCGAGGTGCCAAAGGTATCATTGGTGTGACAGGCTATGAAGGCATACTTGGGTACCGTACGGACGATGCCAGTTCACCCACTTACCAACAAGACATAGCAGATGTCAAAGGCATTGTAAAAAGGCTTAAAGAAACTGGATGGCACTTTGCTTCACACAGTTATGGGCATATTAACGTGGAAAAACAATCATTAAAACGTGTGAAGAAAGACTCCAATCAATGGGATGAAGAAGTAGGTTCACTAGTTGGTGATACAAACCTCTATATCTATCCTTATGGAGCAGCAGTTCAAGGTCATGATGAAAAATTCACAGAATTACAGAAGTATGGATTTGATATTTTCTTTGGTGTGTGCGCTTATACCTCCTTGCGTTTTGATTCTGGCGCTATGCTCATGGACCGATGTAACCTAGACGGTTATCGCATGTCAAAGGCGCCTTATCAACTTGTTGATTTATTTGAGGTGGAAGATGTTTATGATACCAGACGGCCACCCTTTCACTGATTGTTGGCGAGAACCCATTGTAAAACATAAGCAATGAGGTTCTTTTTTTGTCTATAAAACATCATTCAATGTATTCAAAAAGAAGATAAAAGATTCTCTTGGAAAATGCCTAATTATGTATTATAATGATTATATACAACATCATACATATCGTAATCTTTGTGTTGATTTTATGTAATTCATATCCACTCTATCTAGTCTCTATGTAGAAAACAATGTACAAATGTCAATAAACGTTACATCTACATTTTGATAAACAATCTATAGCAATCATGGCATAATAAAAGCTTGTTGTTTCTAACCAAAAAACTTATCGTTACTTTTCAAATATACTGTAAGGGACAATCGTCCTGTACATGACTTATAAGTACTTCATAGGACAGGGTATACACACCAAGATCATTCATAAGCTATTCATAATTAAACGGGGTATGGAATACCAATGAAATAAGGAGTTATTTTCCTTAGGTATTCACATAGAGCAATGAGTTAAAACTTTATCATTTGCATAAGGTTTATTTCTGATTGCCAAAAAAATAACTTAGGGGTGTGATTTATGGAGGAAGTTATTGGTTATTTGAAAAAAAGGAATCAACTGGTATACGACATTAATTGTATTAAGAAGTACATTGAAGGAGGAGATTATGACAAAAGCCTAAAAAGAGCATGGGAAAGGTACAAACAAGAACTCATACATATTAACAACCAGATTGACCAAATCCGTGAACCACAGCTAAAGGCTTTTGAAGAAGAAAAAGATAAGATTGTATCAGCCATCCAAGAACATGAACGGGAAATTAAGCTGCTTAAAAAGCAACTAAAAGAATTAGATCGTCTCATTGTTAAATTACAAACAACAGAGTGTTTACCACTAGCATAAGTAGAAGGATTAACAATCATTATAAGGAAGGTTTTAAGGGTTTTATCCATTAGAAGAAAGTATTATTGAACAGTGAGCGTTTATATGTTGAATTAATGTTATCCTTAATTCAACATATTTACCTTTAATATCAACGCACTCTGAAGTGGTGAGATTATAATGTGCCTTTATGCTGTCACATATGTTCCTAAGCACAATGACCCAAAGCATTGATAGTTTTCATAAACTACAAAGATGTTGGGAAAAGATGGATTACAAGATTATCCTAAGAGAAAATTCTATAGTAAGGAGAGTAGATATGGAAAAGTTAAAAAATTGTCAATGTAAAGATATGAGCGAAGAAGAAAAAGTTGCGATGATTGAATCGTTCATCCAAGACTATAAGGAAAAAGAAGGCTCATTAATACAAGTTTTACATATTGCCCAAACAGTCTATGGTCATTTACCCATTCATATTCAAAAACGCATTGCAGATGGATTAGACAAGCCTCTATCAGAGGTGTCAGGTGTTGTCAGCTTCTATTCTTTCTTTTCCACTGTGCCAAGAGGTGATTATACCATTCGCGTCTGTCTAGGAACAGCTTGCTATGTAAGAGGTGGGAAGAAAATTCTAGATAAGTTGGTAGAACTTTTAGACATTGGTGTAGGTGAAACAACAGAAGATAAGAAATTCACATTAGAAGTAATGCGCTGTATAGGTGCGTGTGGATTAGCACCAGCTATTTCCATTAACGATACAGTCTATAAACAAGTCAATCCTGATAAACTTAGTGAAATATTACAGAAATATGAGTAGAGGGAGATGAGGTCATGACAAAGATAATGAATCGAACTGATTTAGAGCAAATTAAACAAAGTTATTTAGAAATGGAAAAAGGATACAAATATCAACTCCATGTATGTTTTGGGGCAGGTTGTATATCCTCTAATTGTAAAGAAGTAAAAGATGCGTTAGTAGAAGCCCTAAAAAAACATGATTTTGACGAACAGGTTCTAGTTCATGAAACAGGTTGTATTGGCGCATGTGATCTTGGTCCATCACTGCTCATAGAGCCTGGTAATACGTATTATATTAAATTGGAACCAGAAGATATGGAAACGATCGTTATGGAACATATCATTGGTGGTAAGATTGTTCAAGAAAAATGTTATTTTAATAAAGATACCAACCAGTATATACATAAAATGAATAAAATTCCTTTCTTCGAAAAGCAAAAAAAGATTGTATTAGCCAACTGTGGTGAGATTGATTTTAGTTCCATTGATGCTTACATTGCCCGAGGGGGTTATGTTGCTATGGAGAATGTACTAAAAGACATGCATCCAAAAGAAGTCTATCAAGAAGTGAAAGATTCAGGGCTTCGAGGACGAGGCGGCGGTGGCTTCTTAACAGGTCTTAAGTGGGAATTTGCAGCACGGTCTAAGTCCGATGTTAAATATGTCATCTGTAATGCAGATGAAGGTGATCCTGGTGCATTTATGGACCGTAGTTTATTAGAAGGTGACCCCCATGCTGTGATAGAAGGTATGGTCATTGCTGGTTATGCTATTGGTGCCAGTAAAGGTTATGTGTATGTACGGGCTGAGTATCCTATTGCTGTAGAACGACTCGATGCAGCTATTGAAAAAGCAAGAGCTTACGGTCTATTAGCAGAAGATATTATGGGTAGTGGTTTCTCCTTTGATATTGAAATTAGAATAGGTGCGGGAGCATTTGTATGTGGTGAAGAAACAGCTCTTATGAATTCCATTGAGGGACGAAGAGGTGAACCTAGACAAAAGCCACCGTTCCCATCAGATAAAGGTTTATTTAATCAGCCATCCATTATTAATAATGTGGAGACATTTGGTAATATACCCCCTATTATGCGCCATGGGGCTAAATGGTTTACAGGATTTGGCACTGAAAAAAGTACGGGTACCAAAGTATTTGCACTAGCTGGTGCAATTAATAACACCGGTATTGTTGAAGTTCCCATGGGTATTACCTTGGGAGACATTGTATACGATATAGGTGGCGGTGTTAAAAACGATAAGAAATTTAAAGCAGCACAAACAGGTGGTCCTTCTGGCGGATGTTTGACCAGTAGCTGTCTGAATACGCCAGTGGATTATGACTCCTTGAAAACCAAAGGCGCCATTATGGGTTCCGGTGGACTCATTGTCATGGATGAAGACAATTGTATGGTAGATGTGGCAAGATTCTTTATGGAGTTTGTTCAAGAAGAATCCTGTGGTAAATGTGTACCATGCCGTCTAGGAACAAAACGTATGTTAGAGATTCTGGAACGTATAACAAAAGGTGAAGGTGAAGAAGGAGATATTGAAAAACTCATAGAGCTAGGGGAATCAATCAAGGAAACAGCTCTCTGTGGTCTTGGTCAAACAGCACCTAACCCTGTACTCAGTACCATTAGAGAATTCAGAGAAGAATACGAAGAACATATAAGGGACAAAAAATGTCGCGCTGGGGTATGTGCAGACTTATTTATATCCCCATGTCAGAATGCATGTCCAGCTGGTGTGAATGTACCCGGTTATATCAGTCTAATATCGGCAAATCGTGTGAGAGATGCCTATAACCTTATACGAAAAGATAACCCATTCCCAGCAGTATGCGGTCGTGTATGTACCCATCCTTGTGAAGAGAAATGTCGACGTACACAACTGGATGAATCACTGGCTATTCGGGATCTTAAGCGTTACATAGCCGATTCCATCTTGCAATCAGATGAGCCCTTTAATGATTTGAAATTCCCAGCCAAGGGCAAATCCATTGGTATTATTGGGGCAGGTCCATCAGGGTTAACATGTGGTTACTACTTAGCCCGTTTAGGCTATGATGTAACAGTATATGAGGCACTTAGTACAGCCGGCGGTATACTACGCTATGGTATTCCAGAGTACCGATTACCTCGTGATTTATTACAAAAAGAAATCAGAAGCATTGAGCAAGCTGGGGTAAAAATTGTTTTGAACACAGAAGTAGGTATTGATGTGGCATTTGAGAAGCTGAAAGAAGATCATGATGCTATTTATGTAGCAACAGGCACACAATTCTCCAACAAGATCAATGTAAAAGGTGAAGAGCTAAAAGGTGTTTACCATGGTCTTGATTTCTTAAAAGATATTAACAAAGGTATTGAAGTGACGTTAGGTAAGAAAGTTGCCGTTATCGGCGGTGGTAATACAGCAATAGATGCAGCACGTGTGGCTGTTCGCCTTGGTTCACCAGAGGTACATATCCTCTATCGTAGAAATATTGAAGATATGCCAGCAGAAGAACGTGAGATTGAAGAAGCTCTTGAAGAAGGTATTGTTATTCATACTTTGGTTACACCCATTGAAATCTTAGGTGATGCTAAAATTGAAAGCATACGTTTAGCAAGGCTAGAACCAGGCAAATTCGATACGTCTGGTAGAAGAAGACCACAGGTTATTGAAGGTTCTACTTTTGATATGGATTTTGATATGGTTATTCCAGCAGTAAGTCAGCATTCTGATTTGCCATTTATTAAAAAAGATGAAGTGGAAATGACCAAGTGGGGTACCTTCGTTGTGGATGATAAGAGTAAAATGACCAATATCGATGGCGTATTTGCTGGAGGAGATGTTGTTAGAGGGCCAGATACCGTTATATGGGCTATTGCAGATGGTAAAGATGCAGCCATTGCTATGGATAAATATTTAGGTGGAGACGGCGTTCTGAATACCGGTGAAGACATTGAAATACCAAAACCCGATTCAGATGCTCAGGTGGCAGAGCACATGCGGTTTGAGATGGATTGTGTCTGTCCTGAAGACCGAAAAGATAACTTTAATGAAATCTCCAAAGGATTCCATCGTTTGAACGCTATCGCAGAATCCATGAGATGTCTAAGATGTGACAAAAGATAGGAGGATTAGATAATGGTGAAAATAACGATTAACAATAAACAATTAGAAGTTCCTAGTGACGTTACGATATTACAAGCAGCCAAGATGCATGGCATTTTGATTCCTAATTTTTGTTTCTTAGAAGGTGTCCATAAAAATGGTTCCTGTCGTATATGTTCTGTAGAAGTAGAAGGAGCAAAATCTCTACAAGCTGCTTGTATGACCAACGTAACAGATGGTATGGTAGTCCATACCAATACCAAGAAAGTACGACAAGCAAGGAAGATTATCTATGAACTGATGTTATCCAATCATCCAAAAGATTGTTTGAGCTGCGACCGTAACAGGCATTGCGAATTCCAAGAATTAGGTGAAGTGATTGGTGTATCAGAAAACCCTTATGAAGGGGATATGTCCATCCAATATGTAGATGATAACAACCCTTCTATTGTAAGAGATTTATCAAAATGCGTGTTATGCAGGCGATGTGTCACCATGTGTAATGAAGTTCAGGGGGTAGGTATCTTAAATAATCAAAATCGAGGATTTGATACCTTTGTAGGACCCAGTGAAGGCTTTGACTTAGATGGTATTAATTGTTCTTACTGCGGTCAATGTACAACAGTATGTCCAGTTGATGCATTAAGTGAACGGGATTCCATTAATGACGTATGGCGTATGCTCCATGAAGAGGGAAAACGTGTCATTGTCCAGACGGCGCCAGCAGTACGTGCTGCATTAGGTGAAGAGTTTGGTTATGCACCTGGCACACTGGTAACAGGCAAGATGGCTGCAGCCCTTCGTGAGTTAGGTTTCCACGATATATTCGATACGAATTTTGCAGCGGACTTGACCATCATTGAAGAAGGCAACGAATTCTTACAACGTCTAACGAAGGCTGTACAGCATGAGGAAGTGTCACTGCCTATGATTACAAGTTGTAGTCCTGGTTGGATTAAGTATATAGAGAATCGTTTCCCAGAGCAATTGGATCATTTATCAAGCTGTAAATCTCCTCATATGATGTTAGGAGCTCTTGCAAAATCATTCTATGCAGAGAAAATCGGTGTTGATCCAAAAGATATCTACGTGGTATCCATTATGCCATGTACAGCTAAGAAGTATGAGATTACCCGACCTGAAATGAAAGATGATGTGGATGCTGTACTTACCACAAGAGAACTTGGTAAGATGATTAAAGAAGCAGGTATTGATTTTAGAAACCTTGAAGACGGTGAATTTGATAAGCCTTTTGGCATCTCAACAGGTGCGGCTGATATCTTTGGTACAACAGGTGGTGTCATGGAAGCCGCTATCCGTACAGTATTTGAAATCATTACAGGCACAGAATTACCCTTTGAAAATCTACATGTTAAGCCCATTATGGGTCTATCCTCCATCAAAGAGGGTGAATTATTTATAGAGAAAGCCACCGATGATTACAAGGCTTTTGAAGGTCAAACAGTGAAAGTAGCTGTAGCAAGCGGCTTAACATCTGCTCGGTTACTGCTGCAGCAAATAGAAGATGGTGTATCCCCTTATCATTTTATTGAAATTATGGCCTGTCCAGGTGGATGCATTAGTGGTGGGGGCCAACCAAGACCTACCAATGCAGAGATTAGAGAGAAGCGTATGGAAGCTATCTATCGCGAAGATGAAGGCAAAGAGCTTAGAAAATCCCATGATAATCCAGCCATTCTTAAACTGTACGAAGATTTCTTGGGTGAGCCTCTTGGACATAAGTCCCATGAGTTGCTGCATACCCATTATGTGAAACGTGGGGTATATAATGAACTGACATAGTTAAAGGTAGATAGACTAGAGTAGGAGAATAATTTGTTCTCCTACTTTTTTTATCTTACAAGAAAGTTCTCTCAAGTTAGCATATGAAAAACAAGCGTTTTCTTATGTGTCAAGGATACTTTTTTAACACAACAAGTTGCTATGCAAAAAGCCACGTAATCCCTTTGTAAACATTAAAAAAATCCTTGACATATGAATAAGACAAATGTAAAATTAACTTAGTTTTACATTTGTCTTATTGGAGGGAGTAAATAATGAAAAGGTTACCAGATGCAGAGTTAAGTGTTATGTTAGTGATATGGCATGGGGATCAACCCATGACAGCTAAGGATATTTTACATCATCTTGACGAAAAGAAATGGCATATAGCCACATTAAATAAGTTATTATCGCGACTGATTGAAAAAAATTTTATTAAACCAGTTACCAAAGGAAGACCTAGGAAATACGGGTGTTTAGTGAAGGAAGATGACTATAAAATACAGGAAAGTCAAAGTTTTTTTGAAAAACTCCATAAGAATTCTTTTGGCAGTCTTGTGACATCACTATTTGGAGATAAGGGCTTATCAGAAGAGGACATTAAGGAAATAGAATCCTTTGTGTTAAGTAAAAAGGATGGTGAGCAATAATGGAAGAATTCTTGTTTAGTCTTATCAAGACATCATTCATTGTTTCATTGGTCATTTTACTGGTCACTTGCATCACACCGTTTTTACAGAAAATATATTCAAATAAATGGCGGTATTGGTTATGGCTTGTGTTATCCATTATGTTGATTGTACCTCTTAATATTGCTTTACCAAATACACCCATAACCATTAATTTATCATCTATGGAGCAATCAGTGGTGACACCCACTCAACAACAAAGCATAGTACCCAAATTAAACACAGGTCAGGAAAACACATCAGCGTTACAAAAGGCTATTTCACCACCACAAGAGAAACAGTACGCATCATTGACTTTTATTGAACTGGCTTTGGTTATATGGGCATTAGGCACATGTTTATTTTTATTATGGCATATCTTATCCTATTATTGGTATAAAAGAGTCATTGAAAGATGGCAACATCCTGTTCAAGATGTCAAGATTATAAAGATGTTCAATCAGATTCAATCCGAATTGAATCTGCGTTCTATGGTACAAATCAAAATGTGTTCCAAGGTCAATTCCCCGATGCTAATGGGATTATGGAGACCTGTTATTCTATTACCAACTGTTCCCTTAACCCATGATCAATTAAAGCATGTGATTGAACATGAACTGACACACTATAAAAGCCATGATATACCCTATAAGATGCTGTTGCTTATTGCAAAAAGTCTCCATTGGTTTAATCCATGTATACATTTGATGTGTAAAATGGCGTCTACAGATATTGAAAAATGCTGTGATGCGCGTGTGGTCCAGAGACATAATAGGGGCTATGCACAAGCCTATGTAGAAACAATTATAGCAGTTATGAAGCTTCATATAAATCGTGATATCATGCTATCCACCCATTTTAAAGAAGGGAAAAAAACCATGATGTCAAGACTCAAAGTTCTTTTAGAACCGAAAAAGCATCGACATGGATTAATGGTATTAAGTCTTATGGTGTTAGTGGTCTTTATCATATACAGTATGATTGGATATTCACAAAAAAATGAAGATACCATGAACAGCGGTAATGAACTGGTTGAAGTTTTAGATGAAGATATGATAGCTTTTATAGAAGAAGAGAAAACACCACTTGGCGAACCAAAAATAATGGAAAAGCTATATGATGGATTACTTGCCATTATCTATTGGGAAGGCGATGACTGGTTCAAATATTATGAAGTCTATAAGTATAAAAATGGAAAAATAACATCCCGTTGGTTAAATGGTTATGGTGAACATGGTAGTAAGTATCCTTTTTCAAAAAATGGTGGTACAGCATCAGGAGACTACCCTTACGCCATCATCCGATGCCATGATGATGCAGTGGTATTATCTTATGACACAATGCATATTCATGGTGAGTTGGGAGATTATACAATCCATGAGAAAGGTAAAGAACTCTATATTGTACCCACTGGACGTATAGGTTCCATTAAGTCCATTACCGCTATGGGGTCAAGTGTAATAAATGAGGGTAAGATCATGGAATATGATTTTGACTCAAGAAACATTATTAATAAGCCAAATACTGTACTTCCACCTTTTGAAAAACAGACAAACGATAAGATAGAGAGACTCACTTATCAAGCAGCTCTAGCCAATATTAAATGGCATAACGAAAAGGATATCTGTATCATTGCTCCAAAAATATTTGGTAGTTTTGAAGTGGATGGGCAGCTTAAGATATTTGCTACAATATATGGTGTTACATATAGCTTAGAAGAGGATGTTCTAATGGAGAATGGTGGATGGAATATTCCAACAGCAATGATCTATAAACTAAATGCTGATGGCACCTATACATTAGAGGATTATATCTTAGCAAAAGACGGTAGTTATTATAGCCCATCTATTAAGGAATTTACTGCCCCTCATGATGATATTGCTAAGGAAATGATAGATACACAAGATTATATTGATGAACAGCAGCAATTAATGATGGATAATGTAAAGGCGTATGTTGAAGGTAACAAACATCTCAATATCCGTTATGTGAAAGATAATAGAGGAAAGATTTTATTGGAATTTAAGGAATAAAAAATGAGTTGAATGCCTATTTTTATTTGCAATTATTGTATAGTCATCCTAAAAAAATGCAAGAATATAGATAAAAGAGTCATTTGTGAGGACTGTGTAAAGAAAAGAGGCATTAGGATGAAAAGAGTAAGATTAGCAGTTATTGGTACAGGTATGGCATGGGACAGATTACACTTACCTGCCATACAAGAACTAGGTGATAAATACGAAATCGTTGCTATGGCTAATCTCCACCAGGATAAATTATGGGAGGCAGCAGATAAAATTGGATTAAGTCATGAGCATACGTATGTGGATTACCATGAGATGTTAAAACGAAAAGATATAGATGCGGTAAATGTTGTGGTACCCATTAGTATGAATTATAAGATATCAAGAGATGTGGTGAACGCAGGTAAAAACTTAATCTGCGAAAAACCTCTAGCACCAAACATGGAAGAAGCCATTGACTTTGTTAAGCTGCAAAAAGAGCGTAAAGTCAAAATCATGATTGGTGAGAATTTCAGATATAATGAAGAAAACATCATGATCAAGAAACTTATTGAAGAGAAAAAAATTGGTGATGTGTTATACTTCATGAAAAATAATATTTTTAACTTTGAAGAGTGTATGACAGGTGATTCCTTTGCAGCAAAAGAATGGCGGCAACACCCGGACTTTCAAGGTGGCATGATACTGGATGCCGGTGTCCATGATATTGCGGAATTACGCTATATATTTGGTGATATGTCCCATGTTGCAGCTTTTGGCAATCCTATTGGACATGAGTATGCACCTTTTATTAACATTAACTGTAACTTGATGTTTAAATCAGGGGTTGTTGGATACTATGTCTACTGCTCAAAAGGTCACGAGGCTCAAAAGCCATCCCTAGGATTAAGGATATTTGGAACAGAGGGAATGATATACTTAGAAGATACTTCGTGTAGTGTAGTGAATGTGTTTTATAATGATGGACGTCATGAAATGTTAACGTATATCCCTTCCCGTGGGTATTATAATGAATTTGCTAACTTTTACGAAGCCATGGTGAATAATCAAAAAATTAAAGTGACGCCATTAGTGGAGTTTGGTGATACAAAGCTTATCTTCGCTTTATTAGAATCCGCTAAGGATAAGCGGGTAGTGACCATTGATGATAGTGAAACCTTTATCACAGACCATAAATAGTTACAAAAACTATTCCATGTAGTCTTATTCAATAAGAGAATTTGTTTTAGATGATAAGTTAATATGTTTCTATAAAGGGCTAGGCTAATGATGATACCATTAACCTAGCCTTTTGCAAATATAAGATTAAAACGTTGTTACATAACACATATCTTTGGGAAAGTGCCTATGTCATTATCCAATTTGAATAATTGCAGACTCATAAGGTGCTAACGTAAGTGCTTGTTGCAAATCATAAGTATTACCATAATTAGATAATAATGTCTTGCAGCTATTAACAGCTTCTTTATAATGAAATGTAGCTTTTTCTGCAGAGAAATTACTAACGATTAATAGCTTATGACCATCAAGTGTACGTGTATAAGCAAAAATTTGCTGATCCTTTGGTACTAATAATTCAAAATCGCCATAAACCACAACAGGCAGTTCTTTTCGCAGCTGTATAAGTTTTTGATAGTGGTAGAACACAGAGTTTTCATCAGCTAAAGCCGCTTCAACATTAATATCAGAATAGTTGGGATTCACATCAATCCAAGGTGTACCTGTTGTAAAACCAGCGTATTCACTTGTGTGCCAATGCATAGGTGTCCGAGCATTATCACGGCTATTTGCCCATAACCCATCCATCATTTCTTCATGGGTGAACCCTTCAGCAAGTTTATCCCGGTAGAAATTCAGCGTTTCAATGTCTCGGTAAGAATCAATGGATTCAAAGGATACATTAGTCATACCGATTTCTTCACCTTGGAAAATATAAGGTGTTCCACGCATCATATGTAATGTTGTGGCTAACATCTTAGCAGATTCAACACGGTAGTGCTTATCATCACCGTATTTGGATACGGCTCTTGGTAAGTCATGATTGTTCCAGAATAATGAGTTCCAACCTTGTTTACCTAGACCTGTCTGCCATTTATGAAAGATTTCTTTTAGCTTAATAAGGTCAAACGGTTTTGGACGCCATTTACCATGTTCTTCATCCCAACTCATGGTAACATGTTCAAATTGAAAGATCATGGATACTTCATCTCTGGCAGGATTGGAATAGAGCTTGGCAATATCCACAGTAGCTCCCCATGTTTCACCTACAGTGAGAACATCACGGTGGCCAAAGGTAGCCTTGTTCATGGATTGGAGTAATGGGTGAAGGTGAGGACCATTGTCAATGATACCTTTGTCAATTTCTTTTCCAATCAGGTCAATGACATCCATTCTAAAACCACCAATGCCTTTATCTAACCACCAATTCATCATATCAAATATCTCTTTTACCACTTGATCATTTTCCCAGTTTAGATCAGGTTGTTTCTTTGAGAAAAGGTGAAGATAGTACTCATTTGTTGTTTCATCCAATTCCCATGCTGAACCACTAAATATGGATTGTAAATCATTAGGGGGCTTCCCATCTGCAGAAGGTTTTCGCCAGATATAATAATCCCGATAAGGATTATCCTTGTTTTTTTTTGCCTCAATAAACCAAGCATGTTCATCGGAAGTATGATTCACCACTAAGTCCATGATAATCTTAATATCCCGTGCTTTTGCTTCTTGTATGAGTTGCTCCATATCCTTAAGTGTACCAAATTCCTTAGCAATGTCCTGATAATTGGATATATCGTATCCGTTATCATCCATAGGAGAATCATATACGGGAGATAACCAAATAACGTCAATGCCTAATTTGTGTAAATAGTCCAGCTTACTTATGATGCCTTGGATATCGCCGATACCGTCACCGTTACTATCACAGAAACTACGTGGGTATACTTGATAAACAACCGATTGGTGCCACCATTTCTTTTCCATTTATCATCGCTCCTTTTCTATACGGCTTCTATTGAAGTTTTTATTTTAGTTGTTGTATAATGGACGCATACCATTTATATTAAGTATACAAATTGATGAAGGTGCTATCAAGGGTGTTCGTTACACCTATACGGGGTCAAAATTATCTTAGGATAGTGAAGGAGGGAATCATAATATGGGTTATAAACGAGAGCATGATCATAACAATCCATTACATACATTACTATACGATATCATCGATGAGGCAGGTATGATTAATCAGCAAATGTATCATTTAGCAGAACATATTGATCGATTTGGTAACCTTCCTAATTCATTACAAAGTATGTTAGGTAAAATCTATCGATACGAAGGAAAGACACAAGCAGAAATTGCTGCCATCTATCATCTTGATATGAAGAATACCATTCGTTATGTCAATGAGCTATATAAACGAGGATTTGTAAAAAAAGTAGATGTGGACCATAAGCGAAAAGAAATATACCTGACAGAAGAAGGCTATCAGGTAAATCAACATTTTATGGTTGAGAGAGGACGTATGCTCGATAAAATCATGGAAGAAATTCCACAGGAAACCCTTAGGCAGACGGGTAAAGTTCTATGTAAGATACGTAGGCTAATGAGGGATTATAATGACAAGATGAAGGATAAAGAAAGAACTGTCAAATAAAAGAAATATTATCACATATTAACCATTATATGACAGTACTTGGTTTGCTGAATGGCCTAATGTTGTTGTTGGAGTAATCCAAACATGTATGTAGATTTAACAAGTTAACATTTATTGTACGATATGTTTTTTTATATGGATTGTCAATTTACCGTCTTTATAAGTTATGCGTTCATCAAAAGATTGAATGTTTCTTTCAGGCATTAAGTGGCTTCTTCTATAAATGGAAAGGGATAAGCCAAGTAAAGCCATGTTAACAACGAAACTTGTAGCATCGTAAGATAAAAAAGGGACAACACTACGAAACGAAAAAATGACGCCTATATTGCTCAGTATAGATGTTAATATCTGAATGATGACAATTAGTAAGCAACTTGCTGAAAGTAAATAACCATAACCCTTTTGTAGTTTACACATCATCTTATATAATTCATAGATAAAAATCAATAACACAGCCATAATAAACAGAGTTGGGATGTACCCTAATTTACCTAAAAAAAATAGAAGAAAATGACTTGAATAACAACCTGGTAAACAATTTACCAGAGCATTGCTGGTAGTATCTAAGTAACTTATTGAAGATACCGAACCAAATGGTTTAGCATTTGTTATGGTTTCTCTAATAATATGGTATAGGTAACCTAAGCCTTGTTGGTCTGCATGGGAGAATATGACTGCTTTTGAATAAATTCTATAACCAATATAGATGAGTATCAGGAGGGTTATATATTTTAAGCTCTTTTTTACAATGCTATTAACATGTATGTAGTCTTTTTTAATGCTGAATAAAAGAAGAAACATACATGAGCAAGTAACGATATAGACTGGATAGTAAAAAGATGTCTCATAAATCACCAAAATACCTGGTAGAAAAAGTATAAGAGACACAATAATACCTTTATAATTATAGTAACGCAATCGATAAATAATGGTGGCAAACAGCGGAATAAAAAATAGGGCTGGATGGATTGCCATCAAATATCCACCATTTTTTACTGGTGAAAAGAGTATGAAACAAATCATCCCAATAATGTAAAGTGTATAACATAAAACAATATGACGACATATTAGCGTATAGTCTAGAAAGTAAAAAAATAAAAATATAAGTAAACCTATAGGTACATAGAAGATATAGTGCATAAAAAGCGAATGACCATTCCATACAAAGGTATTGTTAAAAAGCCTAAAATAAAAAAAGCAAGAGTTTAATAGAATAATCGCAGAAATCAGTATGATAATTGTCCAATTCACACGCGGTCGATGGGTTTTGTTCAGTGATTGCCCTATGAGAATAGGGTCACCCATATCTTGTATGGCTTTATAAGTAGCTTCTTCTTGAGAAATACCCTTTACCAAATAAGCCTCTGTTTGATCCGTAATATGTTCTGATAATTCTCTTTTAATAGGGTTATGTATTTTCTTGTACTTAATCTCACGACAGACAGCATCAAGAAATATTGCAATATTAGGTGATGGGGTCATGGTTATAGCCTCCTAAAACTTTATTCACAGATGTCATGTAAGTGTGCCACGTGGCCTTTCTTTCTTCAAAAAAAGTTTTGCCGATTTCAGTTAGATGATAATATTTCCTGCTGCGACCAATGTCCGAGGTTTTTTCATAAGAGACAATGATCTCTTTTTGTTCTAGCGTATGAAGTAGTGGGTATAGTGTGCCTGCTTTAAGGGAAAAAACATTCTCTGAACGTCGTTCTAATTCTTCAATAATCTGGTAACCATACATATCTTCTATGGATAATAATTTTAAAATAAGCATACCAGTACTTCCAGTTCGCAGGCTCTTATCAATATTCATATAATCACTCCTTATATATAGATTATCTACATATATTATATATAGATAATCTATATATGTCAATCTAATTTTTTACGTATTATTGTATTGCTTAAAAGAAAGATAAACGTTATGATAATAGGGTAAGAATAAGTGTACAAATGATGGGTTTATAGTAGATGGTCAACATATCATCAAGTACAGTTAGGAAGGAGAACATATGAAGATTGTTATTTTAGATGCCAATACCCTTGGTGATGATTTAGATTTGGGTGTATTTGATACGTTGGGAGATGTGGAAGTATTTGGCTTTACTGCCCCTGAGGTTGTGGTAGAGAGAATCAAAGATGCACATGTGATTATCACCAATAAGGTTGTATTAAACGAGAGTAATTTACAGCACGCTAAACATATTGAACTCATTTGCTTAACGGCAACAGGTACCAATAATGTGGACAAGGTCTATACCAACAGTAGAGGTATTGTTGTTTCAAATGTGGTGGGTTATTCAACGGATAGTGTAGCACAGCATACGTTTGCACTATTGTTTTACCTGTATGAAAAGCTGGCTTATTATGATAACTATGTTAAGTCTGGGACATACGTAGGGGATGAGATATTTACTCATTTTGATCGTAAGTTTCATGAGTTAGTGGGAAAGACATGGGGGATCATTGGACTTGGTAATATTGGTAGAAAAGTAGCCACCATCGCTGAGGCATTTGGTTGTAAAGTGATTTATTATTCTACTTCAGGTAAGAATAATCAACAAGCTTATGAACAGGTGGATTTTGATACATTATTGATGACGTCAGATATTATCTCCATTCATGCGCCGTTAAATGAAGATACGGATGGGTTAATTAATGATGAGGCTTTTGAGAAAATGAAGGCAACAGCTGTATTATTGAATCTAGGTCGAGGTAGAATTGTTGTAGAGGATGATTTGTGTAAGGCATTGAATCAGAATCAGATTGCTGGAGCAGGACTAGATGTGTTGGAATATGAGCCTATTAATGAGGATAATCCATTGTTAGGTATTCAGGATAGCACGAAGTTATTGATTACACCGCATATTGCATGGGCTAGTGTGGAGGCTAGGAAACGTGTGGTGGATGAGGTGAAGGAGAATATTGCTTCTTATAAGGTAGGTAAGCCTCGTAATCAGGTGATGAAGTAAATAGGAGAAGGAGCTTAGTGTTGTTTTGGTGATGCTAGGCTTTTTTTGTGTAGAAAAGTATGTGGATGGAAGAAGTTTTGATTTGAAATTTTTGCTTCATAATATATACGAAAATAAAAGAAAAAGAGTTAGTGGACAACGGATGGTGGGGTGAAGTATATGGTCTATTAACGGATTCTCGTTGTGTTTGTTGCGAAGAGCGTGCAACAAGCCACAAAAGTCATCCTTTTAATAGACCATATACTTTGGAGTTAGTGCCACGTTTGGGTGTAGATTGGTTTGTTTGGGTGGTGGTGTATATGTTTAGGGGGTGAGCTTTTGTTTAATTGAATGAAACTTGTTTGAGGGCTGAGTCTAGTTGATTTAGTAGGTTTTTGATGTCGCGTTGGGTGATGATGAGTGGGGGTTGAAAGGCTAGGACGTTGCGGTGGATACCGTTTTTGCCTAGGATGATGCCGTTATCTTTTAAGGTTTCGAGGATGGTGTCAGTTTCATTGGTGGCGGGGGTACCGTCTTTTTTTATGAGTTCAGCGCCTAACATAAGACCGATGCCTCGAACTTCTTTTAGGATGGGGTATTTGTCTTTGAGTTTTAGGAGACCTTGGTGTAAGGTTGTGCCTAATTCTTGGGTACGTTGGCATAGGTGATTCTCGTCGATGTATTTTAGGACGGCGAGGGCTGTTTCGCAGGCTACTTGATTACCGCCTAGGGTGGAGGCAGATGGTTTATTAAAAGCGTTGGCAATGGTAGGATTGGTGCAGAAGGCTGAGATGGGTATGCCGTTGCCCAGTGCTTTTGCCATGGTGATGATATCGGGGATAACTTGATAATGTTCGATGGCAAACATTTTACCTGTTCTGGCAAATCCAGTTTGTACTTCGTCCACAATCAATAGAATGCCGTATTTATGAAGGAGTTTTTGGATGTCTTGGAAATAGTTAAGGGGGGGTGTGATGATGCCACCATTGCCTTGAATGGGTTCGATGATCATAGCTGCTATGTCTTTGCCTTTTTCTTTGAGTAATTTTTTAAGGGCTTTAATAGAAAGTTTGGCAGCTTTTTCTGGTGGTTCGTCAAAGGCAGCTATATTGGGGATGAAGTGAAAGCTGTCATCCATATAAGGGTCGGTACGCCACATGTCAATACCTGTACCGCTTGCGGTTAGATGGGTACGACCATGGAGAGAGCCTTCCAGTGCAATAAATGATTGTCGACCTGTATAGAGTCTGGCTAGAAGCAATGCGCCTTCATTAGCTTCTGATCCTGAGGTACAGAAAAATGAATGTTTTATATTGCCTGGTAAGACAGAGGCTAATTTTTCTGCTAATTCAACCATGGGTTGGCTGAGATAGATGGTGGTTGTATGTTGTAATTGTTTAAGCTGGGTAATGGTTGCTTCTAATATAATAGGGTTACAGTGACCGCAGTTAACCACGGATACACCTGCAAAGAAATCCAGATATTGGTTGCCTTTTTGGTCATAGAGGTACTGCATTTCACCTCTTACAAGTTGGGGAGGGTTTTTATAAAAGTGATTGGTACATGGGTAGAGGTGTTCTTTTTTCTTGTTTATAATAGCTTCGGGTCCTATATAGTTTTTAAACATGGTTATAACCTCCTTAAAAATGGCTGAGAGCGCCCAATGTATGACCTTCGGAAAAATGTTGAAGGTGGTTAATGGTTTCATGGTGCAGTGCTTGTTGATAAACATCAATGAGGTATGCCAGTTGTTTTGTGGTGTAGCTCATACCCTCAATACGATAACTTATGATATTTAGTGGCTCTAGAGAGGGTAAAATGGGGTAAAGGGATATTTCTTTGCTTGGGAGCATGTGGCAACGTTCATATTGGTCCTTATAGACAGGATATTCACCTGCAGGTGTCACCAGGTGTAAGACAGTATCTTCTATATAATAAGTGTCTTCATCTCCATTATCCGTTGAAGGTTTGGTATTAGCAAACAGATCATGCTCCATATACATGACACAAGGCTGTCCATGAACAATGATCTCGGAGGGTAGGATGCTATGTGTTGACGTATGAAGTATATCCGATAAGTTGGATTCAATGGATAGAGTATATTGAGCTAACCCAAGTCCCTTATAGTAAGTAGCTGCCTTATGGTTATAGATATTCAGCGAATAATCACCAATCAGGGGTATGCCGTAGTTTGAGCATGCAGATAGGCTTCCTAAGTGTGTGACTAATACACCATCCAAATCTTTAGCACATACATCCAATAGGTTTTTGTAGTTGAGCATATCCAAGTCACTCATCATTTTAGGTAGACCAAGAATGATACGACTGTTTCCTTTATGTTTGGTGAGATATTGGACGTCGGCTTTTGTAAAAGGTTGATGAGGTCGGTAGATATCTCCGGAAAGATAGATGGTGTTCACACCTTTTTCTATGGCCATCATCCCTTGTTCCATGTTACCTACTTTGACACTAATGTGTTTAGTGGGAGCCTGGATGGTATGGTTAGCCAAATAGCCATTAATTTTGTGGGCAATGGCATCCACAAGATCGTCGGTTATTTCAGGTTCTTCAGTTGGTGCACTGAAGACTTTACCCGTGCTATAGAATTTACCTGTTCCTTCATAACGTTGATTGATATTAGCAAGACCAGGTTTGCCAAAAGCGTAGTTGGTGGATAAATCTCTTTTACGGGTATCTACAATTTTTTTAAAATCTTTCCTTCGGTCGTAACCAGTAGGGTCATTTATATAACGGTCAATGGCATCACCATAGAGGTTAATTAAATCCACAATGAATGCTTTTTGACGCATACGGCCTTCTATTTTAAAAGAATCAATACCTGCATCAATCATTTCTGGCAGATAGGGATACATGCACATGTCTTTTACAGCTAGTGGGAACTTCGTTTGATAGTGCTGATTATTTTTTTTAATAAGGTAGTCCCAACGACAAGGCTTAAGGCAGCGGCCTCGATTACTGCTCATACCGAACAGCATGCCGCTATAATGGCATTGAGAGCCGTGGGTTATACACATGTCTCCGTGTGTAAAGTATTCTATTTCCATGTCTGTTTGGGTTTTCAAATATTTGATCTGATCCAGTGACATTTCACGGGATAAAACAACACGGGATATGCCCTGATTTTTTAATGTTTCAATCATGGCTAAGTTATGGACATTCATCATAACAGAAGCATGTAATGGAAGTGTCAATGAAAGTTCTTTTGTCAACTGTAAGACAGCTAAGTCTTGTATAATTAACCCATCTGGTTGTACATCATTTAGAAACAATAAGTAGTCTTTTGCCACCTGAAGATCGGTGTGACTCAATAAATTGTTAACGGTAATGTATACTTTTTTACCAAGGTTATGGGCAATGGCTATGGCTTTTTTTATGTCATCATTAGAAAAATTATACCCTTTACGAATCATACGCATATTCAGTACTTGTCCGCCAAAATAGACAGCGTCACAGTTGGCTTCAATAATACCTTCAAATATGTCAAATGTACCAGCAGGTGCCAGCAGTTCAATTGTTTGATGGTTGATATGTCTACTCATGTTATTCACCTCGTTTTAGAGCTACGTTTTATCATGATAAAAATGAACGCAAAAAAAAGCGCCCTTTCATCTATCTTAACAAGACGCAGTATGAAATGCAATGGCATTTATCATTTGTTCATTTTATTAAATCACATTTTTCTTCAATGAAAGTATATGTGGAGAGATAGAAATGTTTTGATATAGAGCTAGATACTGGGCTGTATTCAATTCAGTCAAATAATTCTTTGTAAAGTTTTTTGTCGTTATACCATGATTTAATACAAAATCCACTGCTTTATTATAAGCGATAGCAGCTTCTGTATCGGATGTATAGGTACCTATTTTATAGTAGCCTCTTAGATTAATTTTAGCGATATAGGCTGGGCGGGCATTTTTTTCAATTTTTTCAACACCATAATAGGGGTTAACCACATGGATATTGTGATAACGAAAATTGGAGGCGTCACCGTCTTTAAAGTAATAATCTTTACCCTTTACGGCAAAGTTTTTTATACCATATCGGGATAGAATATTGACTTGCATGCCATAATCATTTACAAATAAGTACCCGTTTTTTCTAAAAATCTTATGATGCGAATAATAAAAGAGGTCGTCCACGTCAAAAATTAGCTCCGTTGTTTGATTGAGATAGTAGGAAAAATAATATTTATGAAGGTAGATAGGATTTTTAATATAGTGACCGTTATCCCGATAGTTAATGAGAATCACCCATTTTTCAAAAGACAGTAAAGAATCAAGTCCATACGAAGGGATTGGCATGGAACCATTAAGTAAGTCATAAGCTTCTTGATAAGCATCATGTGCCACAGTTTCCGTATCATAACTGCCTAAGCTTATATGTTTAGATTTATAGGTGATGGATGCACGATAATAAATTGTCCCATTTTTTTTAGTTGCTTGATAGACACCTTTTAATAAAGTCATATGTAAATTCCTTTCTACATATTACGCTTCAGCGTAATGGATAGATTAAGCTGCTACCCCTAAATAAAAAAAATTGAGGTTTGATGTATAAGACGAATAAGAATGGGTCATACTATAAATGCTAAGGTCTTGATCACGCGAAATGAGACATAGCATGTGTCAACTGGTTATTATAATGGTTATCATCCTATATATCGGATGAACAAACTGATGACCTTAGGTCTAATGGATGAAGAAAAATAGTAAAAAATAATAAATATACCAAAATTATACATATAATAGTTTACAAAATTGAATTTAGTTGATTTAGACAAAAATAAGGTTATGACAACAATAGTGTACAAAAATAAAAAACTTTATGCTCTATTTAAAGCAAAAAAACACAAAACAAATAATTGAATATTTTGAAACAAAGTAAATACTACCAAAATAATATGGAATTAGTTGACACGTTCTGTAAGTTTTACTATAATCGCTATGACAAGCAATCGTTAAGAAAATGTTACGCAAAGATTAACAGCTTGTTAATAAAATCAGTTTCACAGGTAGAAAGAGCACACACAAATGATAAGTGGAATTGATACAATTAAAAAGGAGATAAATTATGTTTAAAGTAAAGAATCTTCTAAAGGACTTATTTTTATCTCTAAAGCATATATCCAAGAAAGCTTATACAAGTGGTTTGATTATTGTAACAGGCTGCATGGTATTAGCAATCGTGTATATGGGTGTTAACGGATTTGCAGGTACAGAAGCAAATGCGGTAGCGGCTTTAGGTAGAAATGTAGAAGAAGAAACAGCTGTTTCTGATAGCAAGTCCGTGGAAGAAGAGGATGGCATTGCTGAATTGGAGCTAGAAATTAGTCGGTATAAAGCATACAAGGCAGAAGCTAATCAGCAAGCAACTAATGGGATAAAGGCAGAAGCATTAACACCTATGAAAGCGCCAGAAGAAGAGAGCGATGAACGGGTAATGCATACAGCTAGTTTTAAAGCAGAGGAACAAGCAAGTAAATTAGTAAGCCTTTCAGCTAAAGATTATGAAGCATTAACACGAATCGTTGAGGCTGAAGCAACAGATGAAGATATTAAAGGTAAAATTTTGATCGTTAATGTTGTAATGAACCGAGTTAAGAGTTCTAAGTTTCCGAATAATATCTACGATGTAATACATCAAAGGATTAAAGGTAGAGTCCAATTTTCACCTATTAGTGATGGACGTTACTACAAACTTAGTGTAACAAATAGTACCAAGAAAGCTTTAGAACAAGCTTTCAATGGTGAGGATTACTCAAAAGGTGCTTTGTATTTTATGGCGAGGTCACTTGCATCATCAAAAGCAGTGAGCTGGTTTGACAATAACTTGACGAAGGTAACACAACATGGTGCTCATGAATTTTTTAAATAACATATAGATGATATAATGAAGCAATCGCTCTGACGAAGGGTGATTGCTTTTTTTCAATTTTTTTATAAAGAACAAATGTCTTTATAGGGTGGATTGATCATGTAGAAACTATGCATGCAATACCATCTCACCTGAGTAATAATCTCATGATTATCCTATTCAACCACATTGTGAAAATAAAAATGGTCTACTACGCATCATATTTCAGTAGAATATCGAAATAAAATGTCTTTGTATTGGATACATATGGCTTATGGTGAGATACAAAAATGTTCTATTCACTATTGTGCTAAAGCGAATAGTGTGATATAATCTTGAAAAAATCATAAAAGGAATGAAAGCGTATGGGATTGATGTATCGAAGTACACGAGGTGGCGAGAGCAATGTTCCTGCTTCCATGGCTATCATCAAAGGTTTGGCATGTGATGGAGGTTTATTTGTACCACATAAGATTCCTAAGATGAATAAGTCATTAGAAGACCTTTCTGGTCTTACATATAAAGAACTGGCCTATGAAGTGATGTCTTTATTTTTTACTGATTTTACAAAAGATGAGTTAACATATTGCATCGAACATGCTTATGATAAGAAATTTGACACAGATGCTATTGCACCCTTAGTCAAAAAAGGGGATGCTTATTATTTAGAACTATTTCATGGGGCAACCATAGCCTTTAAGGATATGGCATTATCCATCTTGCCTTATTTAATGAAAGTATCAGCTAAAAAACAACAGATCGATAATGACATTGTTATTTTAACGGCTACGTCAGGCGATACGGGTAAAGCAGCTTTAGCAGGCTTTGCAGATGTAGAGGGTATCAAGATTATTGTATTCTATCCAAAAGACGGTGTAAGCCCTATACAGAAGCACCAGATGGTAACACAAAAAGGGGACAACACCTATGTGGTAGGGATTGAAGGGAATTTTGATGATGCCCAGAATGGTGTAAAAGAAATATTTAGCAATGAAGCATTAGCAGAAACCATGAATCGCCAAGGTTATCAGTTTTCTTCAGCTAATTCCATTAACATAGGACGATTGATTCCACAAGTGGTCTATTATTTCTATGCCTATTGCAACATGTTAAAGCATGGCGATATTACAAAGGGCGAGACCATCAATATGGTTGTACCTACAGGTAATTTTGGGAATATTTTAGCAGCTTATTACGCCAAAAATATGGGACTGCCCATTCATCAACTTATCTGCGCTTCAAATGATAATAAAGTGTTGTATGATTTTATGCAGACAGGTGTTTATAATAAGAAACGGGATTTTATTTTAACCATTTCCCCATCCATGGATATTCTCATATCCAGTAATTTGGAACGCTTACTCTATAACTTAGCAGATGGTGACCATCAGAAGATTCGTGAACTGATGACAGCTCTAAGCCAAGAAGGTGAATATATCATTTCAGATGCTATGCGGTCTGGGCTTGATGACTTCTATGGTGAATATGCATCCATGGATGAGACCTATGATGCGATTAAAGACGTCTTTCATACAACCCATTATCTCATGGACTCGCATACAGCTGTGGGCCATGCTGTTTATAAAAAGTATAAGACTGAGACAAAGGACTCTCATAAGACAGTTATTGTATCAACGGCAAGTCCTTATAAATTCACCCGTAGCGTTATGAAGGCCATTGATAAACGTCATGATCAAGAAACTGATTTTGACCTGATTCATAAGATGCATGAATTAACTGGGGTACCGATACCTAAAGCTATTCAGGAGATACTGGATGCAGAAGTAAGGCATACACGTATATGTGACAAAAATAAGATGCAAGAGACAGTGAAGGACATATTGGGCTTAAACTAAGAGGAATTTTAAAAATAGGATGAACGTATGAAGAGAACCCACTCAGGGTTCTTTTTGTTCTGCCATTTTGTAGGCAAATCAACTTTCTACATAACATGGGTTGAATAGAAAAACCGGTAATTTGGAATAAGAAAATGGGTAAACTATAGAATAATAGTAAGGACGATTACGAAACTTGTGTGTCGATTTATATAATGTAGTTGACAAATTATTAATAGTGGTATACTATTATAATGGAATGAAAAGTATAAAAGAATACATGATGATGTCATTCTAAACATCCGAATGTAGAAGAAGGGTTGGACCGTCATGAAAAAAAGCATCTATAGCTTAGTATTATTAGACGATGTAGTTGAAGCTGTGGATCAATTGGCTTATAGAAAAAATACAAATCGCTCCCAACTGATTAATGATCTATTAGCAGAAAGACTAGGCTTATTAACGCCAAGACAACAAGTCATGCATGTAATGGAACGTATATCAGACATGGTGGGAAACGAACAGATACAGGTAAAATCCAAAAATGACTACGGTAGTTTGCAATTCGGCACCTTTATTAAGTATAAATATAAGCCCAGTATCCGCTACAGTTTCGAATTTAATGTGAGCAATGAACATGAGCGTTATGCCGTGTTAAAGATTCAATCGAGATCGAAATCCGAAGAGTTGAATAAACATTTGGACCGATTTTTTAATGCCATGTGTTATATTGACCAAAAGCGCTTTCCTGAAATATATCAGCGGGAAATTATTAACAAGACCCATGTGAATTCTAATAATCGCTTTTCCAGAGAATTTTTACGAGGGATACCTTTAGATAAGGTGGATGATGAAGCTGTGGCAGAATACTTAAGTTGTTATTTGTTAATGATGGATCATGCGTTGAATTATTATTTCGGTCATTATGATCATGACAATGTTTTTCAACAAATGGATAAAATCTATTGCCATCACCTTGGTGAACTGGAGCTTTTTATAAAAAAATAATCAATAACATAACAATCTAAAAAAATGACAAACCAATAAATGATTATAGGAGGTGCAGTGATGCAAAGTCAAGTGGAAGATTATTATAAAGTACTTGGTATATCCAAAGAGGCTACGGATAAGGATATCCAAAAAGCATTTCGAAAACTTGCTCATAAATATCATCCTGATTCAAATAAAAGTAAGGAGGCAGAAGAGAAGTTTAAAAAAATTAATGAAGCTTATAACGTGTTAAAAGACCCAGAAAAACGAAAAGCATATGATCAATTCGGAAATCAATGGGAGAGTGGTGGCGGTTATTATTCCCAAGATACAAGTGGTTGGACTGGAGACGAGGATATATTACGTTCCGTTTTTGATTCCATATTTAGAGCCAATAGTTTCGGTGGTGAAGGCGGCGGTAGAACGTCATTTAGTGGTTTTGGAAATTTAGGAGGCTTTACATCTCGAGGAGGCTTTACCAGCAGAAGCCAAACCATGAAAGGCGGCAATGTAGAAGCAGAATTGGATATATCCATCGCTGACAGCTATTATGGTGCAACCAAGAAAATTACTATTAGTGATGAAACAGGTCATCGGAAGCAATTAGATGTCACCATACCAAAAGGTATTGTTGAAGGACAGAAAATACGCTTAAAAGGTCAAGGTGGCAGCGGTTATAATGGTGGTCCTAGTGGGGATATGCTCATTCAAGTACACATTGTCAACGATGCTCAGTATAGTTTAAATGGTCAGGATATCTACAAAGATTTAGAAATTATGCCATGGGATGCTGCTTTAGGGGCTGAGATGGAAGTGCAGACACTTGATAAAACATTCAAGCTCAGTATTCCCAAGGGAACAGGATCAGGTAAAAAATTTCGTTTAAAAGCTAAAGGACTAAAAAATAGAAAGAAAACAGGTGATTTCTATTTTATAACAAAAGTGATGGTACCTGAGAAGCTCAGTAAAGAGGAAATTCAATTAATTAAAAAATGGAAAGACATGCATCAGTCATAAATAACCATACACGTAACGATTAAAAGCTGCTATGAGAGAATATGAGGTGATAAGAATGAATATGAACAATTTCACACAAAAGAGTTTAGAAGCCATTAAGGAAGCAGAAACATTGGCCATTTCCAATGGTAACATAGAGATTGGAACAGAACATCTTTTGTTAGCATTGCTAAAACAAGAAAACGGATTAATTAAAAGAATATTAGAAAAGATGGGTAAAGACGTTTCCGAACTAACCCTGGAACTGACACGCTATGTGGACAATATGCCTCAGGTTTCCGGGCCAGGGCGTGAAGCTGGTAAGATTTATGTCAGTAAAACAACGGATAAGGTTCTCACGTCTGCTGTGAAAGAAGCAGATAAGTTAGGGGATCAGTATGTGTCCGTAGAACATATTTTTATTGCATTTTATGAATTACCTAAAAATGATTACACAAGGACGCTGCTTGAAAGGTTTCATATTACGAAGAAGGAACTCTTGAATGTTTTAAAAGCCATTCGAGGTAATCAAAGAGTGGTATCGGATAATCCAGAGTCGACCTATGAAGCACTTACTCGATATGGACATGATTTGGTTGAGGAAGCCAGACAGAATAAGTTAGACCCTGTTATCGGAAGGGATTCAGAAATACGTCACACCATACGTATTTTATCCAGAAAGACCAAGAATAATCCTGTGCTGATTGGTGAGCCTGGTGTAGGTAAAACAGCTATAGCAGAAGGGTTGGCTCATCGTATTGTCAAAGGTGATGTGCCAGATGGCATCAAAGACAAAAAGATCATTTCCTTGGATTTGGGAGCATTGGTCGCTGGTGCGAAGTACCGAGGGGAATTTGAAGAGCGTTTGAAGGCTGTTCTAAAAGAGGTCAAAGAAAGCGATGGTCAGGTCATCTTATTCATTGATGAATTACATACCATTGTTGGGGCAGGTAAGACAGAAGGTGCCATGGACGCAGGTAATATGCTGAAACCCATGTTGGCTCGAGGTGAACTCCATTGTATAGGGGCTACCACCCTGGATGAGTATCGACAATATATTGAAAAGGACTCGGCCCTTGAAAGGCGATTTCAGCCAGTTATGGTTAGTGAACCTACAGTAGAGGACACCATATCTATTTTAAGAGGTTTAAGAGAGCGCTACGAGGTATTTCACGGGGTTAAAATACAAGATAATGCCTTGGTTTCTTCCGCAGTGCTATCCAATCGCTATATTACGGATCGTTTTTTACCGGATAAAGCCATTGATTTAGTGGATGAAGCTTGTGCCATGATTCGAACGGAAATGGATTCCATGCCAACAGAACTGGATGAAGTATCCCGTAAAATCATTCAGTTGGAAATAGAAGAAGCAGCGCTTATCAAAGAAAAAGATGATATGAGTAAAAGCCGTCTCAAGCGTTTGCAGAAAGAGCTGGCTGAATATAGAGACGCTTATCATACCATGAAAGTACAATGGGATAATGAAAAACAAGCCATTGAAAAAGTACAGGGCATTAAAGAGGAACTGGAAAAAGTACATCATGAAATTGAAAAAGCTGAAAGAGAATACGATCTCAATAAAGCAGCTATGTTGAAATACGGACGCCTTCCAGAATTACAGGCTCAGATGGCAAGTATGGAAAAAGATGTTGAAGCAGGAAAAGATAACAACTCTTTGTTGCGTCAACGGGTAACAGAAGAAGAAATAGCTGAGATTATATCCAGATGGACAGGAATACCTCTTAGTAAATTAGTATCAGGTGAACGGGAAAAGTTACTAAAACTAGGGGATATCTTACACCAACGTGTCATTGGCCAAGATGAGGCAATCGTCACGGTGACAGATGCGATTATACGATCAAGGGCAGGTATTAAAGACCCAAAACGTCCTATTGGTTCTTTCATCTTTTTGGGGCCAACAGGTGTAGGTAAAACCGAACTTGCAAAAGCTGTAGCAGAAGTACTTTTCGATACAGAAGATAACATGGTACGTATTGATATGAGTGAATACATGGAAAAATTCTCTGTATCACGACTTATTGGCGCACCTCCAGGATATGTTGGGTATGAGGAAGGCGGACAGTTAACAGAAGCCGTAAGACGGAAGCCTTACTCTGTGGTGCTATTGGATGAAATTGAAAAGGCCCACCCGGATGTGTTCAACATTCTTTTGCAGATATTGGATGATGGACGTATTACCGATTCTCAGGGGCGTACAGTTGATTTCAAAAACACCATTATCATTATGACCTCCAACATTGGGTCACAATATTTATTAGAAGGCATTACAGCATCTGGTGGTATTCGTGAAGAGGCTAGAAAAGAGGTACTAGGGTCTCTTAAGCAATATTTTAGACCAGAGTTTCTAAATCGGGTTGACGATATCGTCCTCTATAAACCGCTTTCTAAAGAAGACCTGAAGGCTATTATTGACCTGCTTATTAACGAAGTTGGACAGCGATTATTAGAAAAACGTCTGAGCATTCATGTCACCGATACAGCAAGGCAGCATATTGTTGATGAAGGTTATGACCCTGTATATGGCGCTAGGCCTCTCAAGCGTTATTTGCAAAGAAACGTTGAAACCATGATTGGTCGAGCAATCATAGCAGGTGATGTGTCAGAAGGCGAAGAAATCGTCATTGATTATAAAGATGACCAACTACAAATTCATTAGTCCATTTATATTGGGGCTGTCTCATTAAAGCAAATTTGTCGGATAGAAGTTTCTTACGCTATTGACGTTATTTTGCTTTAAAGAGACAGCCCCTTTAGATTACTGATGATATTGTGCTGGATTCACATGGACAATGACATCTTCAATATGGTCAAAAGTTAAAAGTGCTTTTTTAATTTTAGCACTGACAGCATGCCCTTCATATACTGTCATATTGGCATCTACCGATACTTTTACCATCAAAACAAAATTAAGCCCTATGGGTTTGGAAGTAATGGTATCAAGATGATCGACACCTTCAATGGTTACAATATGTTTTTCCATTTCTTTTTTAACTTTTGAGTCAATATTAGTGTCCATCAATACCACGTAAGATTGATAAAAAATAGAAACACCTGTATAAGCAATCCATAAAGAAATCAATAATCCAACAATGCTATCAACGAAATAGATGTTAAAATAACCCAGTACAACACTCAGCAAAGTAAGGGAAGAAAGCATAATATCATTCCGATGATCTTGGGCATTTGCTATAGCTAATAAACTATTATATTGTCTTCCAACACGAATAGCGTAGAAAAATAGTATAATTTTTGCTATAATGGAAGCAATGGCAATATATACCAACCATGGTGAGTATTTAAAATGCTGTGCATTGAGTAATGAATCAAGTGACATTTTAAAGATGGAAAAGGCCACAAAAAATAAAGAGAAACTAATAACCATGGAGAAGATATACTCTGCTTTTCCATGACCGTAAGGATGTTCATCATCGCCAGGGGTAGATGATATACGGTTGCCTATATACGTAACTGTAGAAGCAAAAACATCACCTGCACTATTAAGACCATCTGCAATCATGGCTTGACTTTTTGATAAGAATCCGACAATTAGTTTCATAATCAGTAATAGAATATTACCTATAATACCTGATATAGCTACACGTTCAACATGGATATGTTTTTTCAATCATTTCACCTACATTTTGTATGATTTATATTTTTATAGCTTGTATATGTAACGTGATAATATGGGTTGTTATATACTATCTTTATTTATTATATATGATATGAAAAGAATTATGCAAGGATAAAAATTATAGTCCTTTTTGACTATTCAAATTATTTCTTTTTATGTAATAATAAAGTTAAACCACAAAAAATAGTTGAGTATGACTTTTACTACAAGATATTGTTGATTTTTGGGGTATATATATCTTGTTGGAAGTTTAGTCATTGTTACTTTTGTAGATTAACCATGATAAGTATATTGAAAAATGTAGCCATGAATGAGTACGCTCAGGGATATACTTCGGAGTTGAGGTGACATGATATAATGAGATTTGTACCTGTTAGTAGTCTTGCAGAAGGCATGTACGTTGGCAAAAGCTTATACGATAAAAACAATCAATTGTTATTAGGTAAGGGCAGTATGATCCAAAAATCATACATTAATAAAATTTCTGCCCTTGGTTATCAGGGAATTTATGTAGACGATGAGATATCATCGGATATTGAAGTGAAAGATATTATATGTGATGAATTAAGGCGTAATACGATTAGTACCATTAAAGACGTTTTCATTAAAACAGGGAATGCAAATCCTAAGGGAATCGACACAGGCATTGATGAAACAAAATATTTAATCATGAATATTGTGGATCAAATATTAGAGAATGAAGATACCATTGTGAATCTCATTGACCTTAAAATGTTTGATGATTATACCTTCTATCACTGTGTGAATGTAGCTGTATTATCTATTTTACTTGGCACATCCCTTCATTTAAATAAAAATCAATTACTGGACTTAGGTTTAGGTGCCATATTGCATGATATTGGTAAAATGTTTGTGGATACCAATGTACTGAATAAAGAAGGCAGTTTAACAAAAGAAGAGTACAAACATATACAGATGCATTCGGAGTATGGTTATCGGTATCTAAAAGAGACCTTTGCCATACCATCTGCTGCCTATATTGCCGTATTACAGCATCATGAAAAATTCGATGGTACAGGTTATCCCCATAGAAAGGGGAAAGACGACATATCCCTTTATGGACGGATTATTGGTATTACAGATGTATATGATGCGTTAACATCTACAAGGCCTTACCGAAAAGCCCTGTTACCGTCTGAAGCAATGGAGTATATTATGGCTAATGGCGGTGTCATGTTTGATCTGAATTTAACAAGAAAATTTGTTCAAAAAGTTGCGCCATTCCCAGTGGGAACATGGGTACAGTTGAGTAATTGCTATCAAGGTATTGTTGTAGAAAATTATGAGGAAGCTTGCCTTAGACCCAAAATAAAGGTTTTACTTGATGAAAAAAACAACAAAGTTGATCCACATTATTGGAACTTAAAGGATGAAAGAAATCTAAGAAATGTAACCATTACATCTGTCCATGAAGAAAAAACAGGTTAAATAAATAAGCTCCTTCTAATCAGAACGGTTATGATAAGAAGGAGCTTATTAGGTGCCTTATTTATATGGTTTTTATGATTACTGTTAAGAAAAATGATGTATTCAACTGTTTATGACTTGCAATCTGAATGTAAGTGTTGAATATCAAGATATACGGGAAGACCATTTTTATAATCAATTTGTGGTTCCCCATGAATAAGTGGTGACATATAATCTAGTAAATCATGTGTTACATCATTATGGGCATCATTAATCCAATCCTTAGGGATATTTTTTTCTTTATTCGCTACTTTTTCTATAGGCACATAATCCACTTCTATGGTATAGGGGTCATTGTTTGTACGAATAATGGTGACCATAATACCACTTAATCCATCCAGTGCGTATTGAACGGCTTTATTTCCCACAGAGCAGGCTTCATCAATGTCTGTAAGTGATGCAATGTGCATAGCACTTCGTTGCAATACATTCAATTCAATGGATCGGACTTTACATTTTAGGGATTTACTAACAATATGTTCAAGTGTTTTGCCTGTTCCACTTAATTTGGCGTGTCCAAATGCATCCGAACATGGATTATTTGTAGCAGATATGTAATGACCATCTTTATCTTTTATACCCTCAGAGACGGCTACAATAATATTTTTTTTCGTTTCTTGAAGACATTTAAGATCATTTAAAAAATCATAAGTTGAGAAGGGTACTTCAGGAAGGTAGATTAAATCAGGAGATGCGTTATAGGTATTTCGAGCTAGAGCAGATGAAGCGGTTAACCAACCGGCATTACGTCCCATTATCTCAACAATGGTCACGCTGGGTAAATCGTAAATATAAGTATCATAGGATATTTCAAGCATGGTTGTTGCGACAAACTTGGCAGCCGATCCAAAACCAGGGGTATGGTCCGTACCAAATAAGTCATTATCAATGGTTTTAGGTATGCCTACAATTTGAACATCTTTGTGATGGGTTTTCGCATACCTGGATAACTTCAATACGGTATCCATGGAGTCATTACCACCGATATAAAAGAAATATTTGATTTTATGTCGGGCAAAGACATCAAAAATTAAGTTGTATTCGGTTTCATCTTCTTGAATGTTACTTAGTTTATACCGACAAGAACCTAAAAACATGGCTGGTGTGGTTTTTAATGTTTCCAGTTTACCCTTTTCATTAGCAAATATAGAAGTTAAGTTAATCAGTTGATGTTTCAAGACACCCTGAATACCATTAATGGCACCATAAACGGTATGAATTTTAGGACTATCAATAGCTGAGGCAATGACACCGCTTAATGAGGCATTAATAACGGATGTTGGACCACCCGACTGTGCAATAAGACAATTCCACATAGTAAGAAACTCCTTTTCTGTTTTAACAAAACGTGTAGTGGTGTCGCATCATGACACCATACTTTAAATAGCATGAACAACATGGAACCAAAGCCTTAAGGATGAAAGCCAGTTCCAAATGTGTAAGATTTTCCTCACAGCTCAATATGATACAATAGATACACTTAAAAATCAAATAAAAATTTATATCTTAAAGTGTAAAGCATTTTTTCTATACAATGATTAAGAAAACCTAAGGTTTAATCACAAGGTAAAAAGAGACTATTATGTATTATGTCAAATGCTATTATATTGCTAGAAAGGAAAAAAATATTAGTATGAGTTTTATGAGCACTGCACATAATAATATTGCACGAAGCAATCATTGTAGCTTTTCATTTGCAAGATACTTGTACAATATGAAGTAGTAGATATGCATAATAACGTCCTTTAAAAATGTTATTTAAACATTATTCTTACTAATATATGTTGCAAATTACAACGTTTTATAGTATAATAAGGTCACAACAAAAGATTGATGAATTTCCTGGGATGTACGATAACCCTGCATTTTGAACCTACAATTTGAATACGGGAGTTCTACATTTCCTAGCAGATGTCAAGCCTTCAATTGCAGAGGAAGACAGAAGCTATGTTGCGAACACCCACCTAACGTGAGTTAGGGATCAAAATTCAGGAAACGGCATATCCGGGTAATACATACCAAAAATAAGCTACTAGTGATAGTAGCTTTTTTGATTGCATGTATTGGCAGAAGCCATGTCATAACGTATGGTGATACGAGATATCCATTCAAGAAATATCCTTAAAGGTATGCTCTTTCAAAACACCTTGATAATTTATCAATTTAGTAAACTCTGCAAAAATCACGTCAAATAATAGGTCATAACCTTTTTGGTTAAGATGCACCCCATCTTCTGAAATATAGTCTAAGTCATTATCTTGGGACAATACCTTATGATAAAAATCGATAAGAGGACAATGATATTGTCGTGCCAGGCTTTTAATGATATGTACATATTGATTAAGCCTTGAGTTATTTCGAAGAGGTTTTGCGATGGCTTCATTAACTGGAGGAGGGGTTATCAGCACAGGTATGGGTATGCAATTGTTTAAACCAGTTCGGTTATTATGTTCAAGGATAAGTCTAATCATCTGATCATAATTTTGTTCAAAGTCTTCTAGTGAACGATAGCGGTGATCATTGGCACTATCGTTGGTACCAAATTGCATAAAAACCACATTAGGTCGATGAGCCAATACAGAAGCCTGAATACCATGAAGAGCTTCCTGAGTTGTCACACCATTTTTGCTAGAATTAATCATATTCCAAGATATAGAGGGGTAGTAACTTGGTACAAATTTCTCAAGTCGATTCATGTAACTATGAACCTTGCCAACACCAAAACCAGTAGAAATACTATCGCCAAACCCAACAATTGTTGTCTTAATCATATGATTACCTCCAGTTTGTTTAACCTATTACTTGATATAAAATCTTCTTATATCATAATACAAAATAGGCATCATGCCAATAGTTTTTACGAAATTCCATTGATTAACTTAAAAAAATGAGGGAAAGAAATGTCCACACAATCACTATGATGAATGGTCGTGATGCCTTTAGCAGCTAAGCCAGCTACAGCAAGTGACATAGCCACACGATGGTCATGATAGCTTTCCACATCGTTACCGATGAGATGAGGTGAATGATGGATAATCATGCCATCCTCGGTTCCCTGGATATCTGCATGCATTTTAGTAAGTTCAGATACCATGGTAGCAATACGGTCAGATTCTTTTACCCGTAGTTCGCTGGCATCTTTTATAAGGGTTGTCCCTTCTGCAAAACAAGCGGCAACAGCAATGACTGGGATTTCATCAATGAGTGTAGGAATAAGAGGCTTATCGATGATGGTCCCTTTTAGCTGACTGGATTGAACACGAATATCAGCAACCAGTTCGCCATTCATGATTCGTTTATTGAATACTGTGATATTACCGTTCATTGCCTGTAATACATGAATAATACCATCTCTCGTTGGATTAATACCAACCTGTTCAATGGTGATATCAGCATCTTCCAAGATTAACCCAGCAACCATAAAGTAAGCAGCTGATGAAATATCCCCAGGAACAATAATATCCGTTGCAGATAGTTGATCTACGGGAGAAGTGGTAATAGCACAACCATCCGCTTCAATATGTCCACCAAAAACATTCAGCATAATTTCTGAATGGTTACGAGAGCGTACAGGTTCAATAATGGTTGATTGTCCTTCTGTAAATAAACTTGCCAGCATAATACAGGATTTCACTTGTGCGCTGGCTACAGGAGAATGATAGGTTATATTTTGAAGTGTAGAACCTTTAATATAGAGGGGTGCTCGGTCATTATCGTTTATGGATGTAATATGAGCGCCCATTTTTAATAGAGGTTCTATAATCCGTTTCATGGGACGGGTTTTAATGGAATCATCACCTGTAATGGTACACTCAAAATCCTGTGCAGCGAGTATGCCTGATAACAAGCGTAGCGTGGTACCGCTATTGCCTACATCCAGTTCAGAGGTTGGTTTTTTCAATCCCCGAAGACCTTTCCCTTCAACGGTTACAATGGCATCCTCTATATCAATGTGGACGCCCATCTTTTGAAAACATGTGATGGTACTTAGACAGTCTTCACCCATGAGAAATCCCTTGATGGTGGTTGTACCTTCAGCAAGAGCACCTAACATAATAGCTCGATGTGAGATGGATTTATCACCTGGTACTTTCATGGTACCCGATAAGCTTTTTCTAGGCTTGATAATCATAGTATCCTCCTTATAAACCTTCGTAAGATGCATTAGAGATATACGAGGTAGTGCATATCGTTTAATATCTGTATGCTTTGTTCTTGACTATGTAAGTCATAAAATAGAATCTCTAAGACACCTTCTTGGTGTTCTCGGTTATTATTAATGCCAATGTTTTTAATGTTAATGTTATGTTTGGATAAGAGCGTTGCAATTTCTGCAATGATACCAGGTTGATCAACCACATCAACTGTAATTTTGTAAGACTTCATAATGGCGCCAATTTCTCGGTCAGAGAAGGAATCACGATAATTTCTGGCCCTTTCGAAAAATCGCCATACATCTTCCAATTGGTTATGTTGAATCGACGACCGAATGGAGGCCAAATCTTCTTGGAAACAATCCATGATTTCAAGGATATTCTTTTTATTGGTCAAGCATATTTGCTGCCACATCTCTGGCGATGAAGAAGCAATACGTGTAATATCCTTAAACCCGCCAGCAGCTAATGTATGCATTTGCTCTTTTGGGTTATCTAATTTCTGTACCATGTTGACCATAGCTGATGCAATAATATGTGGTACATGGCTAATGCTAGCCGTTATATAATCATGTTCATCAGGTTCTACTAAGATTGGCAACGCACCAATTTGCTCAATGAGCTCCCTTAAGGTTTTCACCATGGTATGTGGTATACTTGGGTCAGGTGTTAGAATATAATAAGCGTTTTCATAAAGATGACTTTCTGCGGATGATATACCGCTTTTCTCTGAACCTGTCATGGGATGACCACCAATAAATTGGTTGCATTGTAATGTCCTTGCCAAATCGGTAATGTCTTTTTTGGTACTACCAATATCCGTCATAATACATGATGGATGCACAATAGAAACCAATTTTTCTAGAACTTCCATGTTTTTCTTAACTGGAGCACATAAAAAGATTATGTGACAATGGCTAAAATCATGAAAATCCTTGTGTGCTATGACGTCGATAATACCTTCTTCATAGGCTAAATGGAGAGCATCAGGATGAACATCATAGGCTGTAATACGACTAGGTGTACATTTTGTTTTTATTGCTTTTGCTAAAGATCCACCCATAAGGCCTAGTCCAACAATACCTATTTGTAATAGCTTCATTTTAAACGCTTTCCTGAAAGTTCTGCAAAGGGTCGAAGCTCCTTGCATAACTGGTCAAAATCTTCCGGTGTTAAGGATTGAGGTCCATCGGATAAAGCAACTGCTGGATTAGGGTGTACTTCAATCATTAAACCGTCAGCACCCACTGCAACAGAAGCTTTTGAGAGTGGATTAACGTACATGCGTTTTCCTGTTGCATGGCTTGGATCAACAATAATAGGTAGGTGGCTTTTACGCTTGACAATAGCGATAGCACTTAGATCAAGGGTATTTCTTGTAGCTGTTTCAAAGGTTCGTATGCCCCGTTCACATAAGACTACATTAGGATTACCTTCACTCATGATGTATTCGGCAGCATTCAACCATTCATCGATGGTTGCAGAGAGACCTCTTTTTAATAAAACGGGAGTTCCTGTTTTTCCAATTTCTTTTAGCAGATAAAAATTCTGCATATTGCGGGCACCAATCTGGAACATATCCACATACTTATAAGCCGTTTCAACAGCTTTTAGACTGGTTACTTCACATACAATAGCAAGACCAGTCTCTTCACGTGCTTTTGCCATGTATTGAAGACCTTCTTCTTCTAAACCTTGAAAAGAGTAAGGTGATGTACGAGGTTTGTAAGCACCACCACGTAGCATCAAAGCACCAGATTTTTTAATGGTTCTTGCTGTTTCAATAATTTGTTTTTCACTTTCAATGGCACAAGGTCCAGCCATGATAACAAAATCATCACCGCCAATTTCCACATCACGGACCTTAACAATACTGGATGCGGCATGAAATTTTTTATTGGCTAATTTATAGGTTTCTGTTACAGGTACAATTTTTTCCACACCATTAAAAAGTTCCAGGTTACAATCGTATAGCTTAGATTTATCACCTATTACACCAATAATGGTCACTTGATCGCCAACGGATAGATGAACATTTAGTCCATGTTGTTCAACAACCGATGTGACGCGTTTAATATCCTGTTCGGGGGTATCGGGTTTCATTACAATTATCATCGAGAATTTCCTCCTAATTATTATCGTTATCAATTTATGGTTGACTACATGATTTATGTTGAAATGAATGAGATCATATGCAAGACATACTTGCATAACATCTATAATTAAAGACCACAATATACGTATCATTCCAATCATAGCGAATTAACATATTGTGGTCAAGGTTATTTCAATATTTCATAAAATATCTTCTACAGAACCTATTTTAATAATGCTTCAACTAGATTAAAAAAGATTTATTTGCTCAAAGTACCAAGGTTAATATGTAGCTAAGTGTAAATTGCTAACGTGCAATCAATGACCATAAAAAAACGTTTCTTGTATTGTACGCTGATTACATGGATATGTCAACACTTTAAAGTCTAAAAGTGTTTTTTTGTTACTTTACATAATGGATACTAAGTGATGACAATTTTATGTCAATTCTATTTTTTGGTCCATTGCCACCAATAATTATAGAAATATACAGACAATAACTTGAGAAATCTTATGCAAATTACATAAAAAAAATAAATGTTTTTTGAAATTATTGAAGGAAATTAATGATTATAGTAGAATATTAAATATATCACATATTTAGTGTTATAAGGCAAAAATTAAACGGCAACATGATTAATATAATGAAGTTTATTGAAAAAATCTGTTGCGATTTCTTATTTGCAAAAAATATTCCAATGATTGGGGGAAAATCCATGAAAATCTACTCATCTGAACAAATTCGTAATGTTGCACTCTTAGGTCATGGTGGAAGTGGTAAAACAACACTGGCAGAAGCTGTGGCGAAAGTTGCAGGCATTATCAAAAGACAAGGAAAGGTTGAAGAAGGGAATACAATAAGTGATTTTGATAAGGAAGAAATGAAACGCGGTTTTTCGATTAATACAACATGTATTCCCATTGAGTGGCAAGATTGTAAAATCAACTTATTAGATACACCTGGTTATTTCGATTTTATGGGGGAAGCAAAAGAAGCAACTCGTGTTGCAGATAGTGCTATTATTGTCGTTTCAGGAAAATCGGGTGTGGAAGTAGGTACAGAAAAAGCATGGGAATATGCTGAAGAAATGGATATTCCAAAAATGGTTTTTGTAACGGACATGGATGACGATCAAGCAAGTCTTAAGAATGTATTAGAGCAGTTAAGAGAAATTTTTGGTAAAAGTATAGCACCGTTTCAAGTACCCATTCGTGATGGTGAACATTTTGTGGGTTTTGTTAACGTAGTAAAGATGCAAGGACGGAAATTTGTAAAGGATCATGTAGAACAATGTGATATACCTGATGATATGAATGAGGCATTAGAACCTGTTCGTGAAATGATTCTTGAAGCAGTAGCTGAAAGTGATGAAACGTTAATGGAGAAGTATTTTGAAGGAGAAGAATTTACACTTGATGAAATTCAAACAGCCCTTCATAATGGTGTTATTGATGGAAGTATTGTACCCGTACTTTGTGGTTCAGGGATTCAGAATATAGGGGTGCAGGTACTTCTTAATTCAATCGTGAAATACTTACCAGCACCTAAAGAAGAACATACCAGTGTCATGGGGGTTAATCCAGACAATGATAAAGAAATTGAAGTGATATGTGATAAGAATGAACCAATGAGTGCTTTGGTATTTAAAACAATTGTAGACCCTTACATTGGAAGGTTATCACTTTTTAGAGTATATTCTGGTATTCTCAAGGCAGATTCATCCTATATGAATGTCAATAAGGATACATCCGAAAGAATATCCCATATATATGTCCTTAGAGGAAAAGAGCAGATAGAGGTAAAAGAAATTCGAGCTGGTGATATTGGCGCTGTAGCTAAGCTGAATAAGACAAGTACAGGCGATACATTATGTGACAGTAGTCGACCTGTTAAGTTGAAGGGCATTAATTTCCCAGAATCCTTAGCTTGTAGAGCCATATTCCCTAATAAAAAAGGTGAAGAAGAAAAAATATCATCGGGACTTCATAAACTTATTGAAGAAGACCCAACAATAAAAGTAGTCATGGACTCTGAAAATCATCAAGAGTTATTATACGGTGTTGGGGGACAACATTTTGATGTCATCAGCAGTAAATTAGAAGCAAAATTCAAAGTAACCATGGATCTTAGAAAGCCCAAAGTACCATTTAGAGAAACCATCAAGAAAAAAATTAAGATTCAAGGGAAACACAAAAAACAATCCGGTGGTCATGGACAATATGGTGATGTGCATATTGAATTTGAACCATCTGGTGATCGCGAAACACCTTACGTATTTGAAACAAAAATTGTTGGTGGATCGGTACCAAAAAATTATTTCCCAGCAGTAGACAAAGGATTGCAGGAATCCGTTCTAAGCGGTGTCCTAGCAGGTTATCCTGTAGTGGGTGTAAAGGCAACACTTGTTGATGGTTCTTACCATCCTGTGGATTCATCTGAAATGGCATTTAAAATGGCTACAAAGGTAGCGTTTAAAAAAGGTATCATTGAAGCAGCACCCGTTTTACTAGAACCTATTGTGAGTGTTAAAGTAACGGTGCCGGATTCCTACATGGGTGATATTATAGGTGATCTTAACAAGCGTCGAGGTCGTGTCCTTGGTATGAATCCTATTAAAGGTAAACAGGAAATATTAGCGGAAGTACCCCAATCTGAGATGTATGGCTATTCCACGGATTTACGTTCCATGACAGGTGGAAGAGGTATTTTTACCCTTAAGTTTGAACGTTATGATGAAGCACCAATGGAAGTACAAGAGAAGGTTATAGAAGATAGGAATAATGAACAATAAGTGAGTATAAATCAGCCGCAAAGTCAATGCTTTGCGGTTTATTTTTTATGCAAAATACCATTGATAGAAAGAGTAAATATGTTATAATAAACATGCATTTACAGAACAAGTTAAATAGGGGAAGAATAAGTAATAAAATAAATCAATAAAGGGTGGTGAAAAAGTATGGAATACAACCATATTAATAGACAAGCTGTCAAGTCATGGATTATTGCAAGAACCATTTTTTTAGTTGTCTTTAATGCTGTCTATTTCGTAGGTGTCTATGGGTTTCTCAAACCAATTATACATAACGCTAATGTCATGTATTTCATCAATGGGTTAACAGGTATTATGGTGGTTTATATCCTTGCGTACACATTTGTTTTTCCAATTATTGAGTACAAGGAGTGGCGTTATAAAATACATGAAGACAAGATTGAGTTCATTCATGGTATTTTTGTGAGGAAAAAAGTCATTATACCCATCTCAAGAATTCAATTTTTAGATATTATTTGTGGACCTATTAATCGAAAATTTGGTTTATCTTCTATTAAATTAAATACTGCTGGAGGTTTACATGTAATACCAGCTCTAACCAATCAAGAGGCAGAAGGTATATCCGTTAAGCTAACCAAAATAATAGAAACGAGTGAGACACATGCATAAGCAAAGGAATCATCCATTATATATCGTAAAAAAACTTGTCGATAGCATTGGTAAGCAAATCATAACCATTGTCATTATGTATACTGTATTAAGCAATAAAATAGGGTTTATCCCTACGACATTACTGATTATTGGCAGTATTGCAGCTTTTAGTTTATATCATGTATTGCAGTGGTCCAAGACCATATATGCCTTTAAGGAACATGTCATCATTTACCAAAAAGGTATCTTATCCGTTAAGACAAGAGAGATTCCATTGGATAAAATCAATACCATTGATATCTCTCAAGGGATATTTGAACGTTTATTTAATCTATCCAGAGTTAAAATTGATACAGAGAGCGCCAAAACACTTGAGAGTGAAATGTCACTGCTGTTAACAAAAGAAAAAGCCTTGGAAATGCGAGAAAAGCTTTTAAAGCATAAACAGGTGTCCCCTGATCAAGAAGATGAAAACACAAAAGAAGGTCACTTTCATTTAAGTTTTAAGCATTTAATATTGTATTCATTCATATCCAGTTCTATTTTTCAAAGCTTTGTCATCATTTGGGCTTTGTATAATTTTCTGGATGATATTGAAAGCCTTACAAGCTTTAATGGTTTAAAGTATATTACACAGATACAATTTAGTGTGTACATCGTTGTGTTAAGTCTATTAGGTATTTTTATGATGGGATTGGTGTTGTCACTTATAAAGAATTGTTTGAAATATTCTCTATTTCATGTGTATACCGAGGATGGTAAGCTCCATATTAGTCATGGTTTGATTCATAAGAAGAATTACAGCTTTGATATACATAAAGTAAAAGGTGTGCATATTCGGCAAAAGTTACCCATGCAATTAACCAAACGTTGTTCCATAGAGATTGAGAGTATGGGTTATGGCGATGAAGCTGGTGAAAGAGCGATTTTATTTCCATTTTGCACCATCAAGGAAAGTCAAAAGATCATTCGTGATTTGTTGCCTGAATTTCAATTCCAACAGGAAGTGGATAAGGCATTTCCTATGGTATACGCCAGGTTTATTTTAAAAAAATTAGTCGTTACTGTTTTGATAGCTAGTGTAGTGAGTTATTATGTGCCCTACGGTTTCTTAAGTTTTATTCTGGTGCTTGTAGCTTGGTTAGTTGGACACATGCAATATCATAATACGGCTATTGCTATGTCAGATACCTTAGTTTATATGTCGTATAATGGTTTCTCCAAAAAACAGTCCATTCTAAAAATTAATGCCATACAGTCCATGAAAATGTCAACCACTTTTTTTCAAAAGAGGAAAAGTATATGTAATTACACCATTAACATCTGGGGAAAAGTCGTAGGGAAGAATATAACGGTTAAAAATATAAGCAATCGGTTATTTGATAACTATGCACATAAGCTTTGATAAATTCACCTTGATTTTCTAAAGACGTTATGTTATGATACGATTAATTCCATATCATGAAAGATATGATGAAAAGGAGTAGTAGATGAAAAAAGGGTTAAAGAGAGCTGTTGGTTGGTGAGAAACAGTACCTGATTTTATTGAACTCGCCTTGGAGTATCCTAGCTGAAATAAAGAGTAGGTTAGGACGGTTAGCTTACGTTATAAGTGAAGAGTGTATTTTGATAAGCCAATGACCTAATCCATAAGCCATCTGTAGCGTGTTTATTCAAAATAAAGTAGAGTGGTACCGCGAAAATAGACGTCTCTATGCATCTTGCATAGAGGCTTTTTTAATTCAATTTAATGACTTGATGTATTACATGAGTCATGGACGAGCAAAAGGAGGAAGAAAGGATGAGCGTTGTTTATAATCACAAACAAATAGAAACAAAATGGCGCGATATTTGGAAAGACAATCCAGTCAATAAAAATGAGGAAGGCAAAGAGAAGTATTACTGTCTTGATATGTTTCCTTATCCATCAGGTAGTGGGTTACATGTAGGACACTGGAGAGGTTATGTACTCAGTGATGTTTGGAGCCGTTATAAGGTACTTCAAGGCTATTATGTGCTTCACCCAATGGGATGGGATGCATTTGGACTTCCAGCTGAGAACTATGCCATTAAGATGGGGGTTCATCCAGCAAAAGCTACAGCTGAAAATGTACAAAATTTCAAGCGTCAGCTTAATGAAATTAGTGCCATCTACGATTGGACAAAAGAGGTCAACACAACGGACCCTAACTACTATAAATGGACCCAATGGATATTTGTTAAAATGTTTAAGGAAGGATTGGCTTATGAAAAAGAGATGCCCATAAACTGGTGTCCAGATTGTAAGACCGGTCTAGCTAATGAAGAAGTGGTGAATGGTGCTTGTGAACGTTGTGGTTCAGAAGTGACCAAGAAAAATCTACGTCAATGGATGTTAAAGATTACTGCTTATGCAGAACGTCTACTTCAAGATTTGCAAACCCTTGATTGGCCGGCCAAGGTCAAGAAAATGCAAAGTGATTGGATTGGTAAGTCTTATGGGGCAGAGATTGATTTTAAGGTTGAGGGGATCGATGAACAATTAAAAGTATTTACAACCAGACCAGATACACTGTATGGATCAACATTTATGGTGCTTGCACCAGAACATGCCATGGTTAGTCAGTTAACATCGGATGCTCAGCGAGAAGAAGTAGAAAAATATGTATTTGATACATCCATGAAGTCTTCAGTAGATCGGCTTCAAGAAAAAGAAAAAACAGGTGTATTCACAGGCAGTTATGCCATTAACCCGTTAAATGGGGCTAAAACGCCTATTTGGATTTCAGATTACGTATTAGCTGATTATGGTACAGGCGCTATTATGTGTGTACCAGCCCACGATGACCGTGACTTTGCATTTGCTAAAAAATTTGATCTTCCTATTATTCAGGTTATTGCAGAAGATGGTCATGAAATAGAAGATTTACAAGAAGCTTATACGTCTGAAGGTGTGATGATTAATTCTGACGTATTCAACGGTATGAAATCAACAGAGTCAAAAGAAGCCATTGCCAACTATCTAGAAGAACATGAAATCGGTAAAAAGACGGAGAACTACAAATTACGTGATTGGGTATTCTCCAGACAACGGTATTGGGGCGAACCTATTCCAATTGTACATTGTGATACATGTGGAGCAGTTGCCGTACCAGAAGAACAGCTACCTATAACCCTACCAGATGTAGAGTCCTATGAACCCACAGGTACAGGGGAATCGCCACTTGCGGATATTCACGAATGGGTAAACACCACATGTCCAACATGTGGAGGACATGCAAAACGAGAAACCAACACCATGCCTCAATGGGCAGGTTCTTCTTGGTATTTCTTAAGGTATGTTGATCCTGATAACAAGGATGCTATCGTATCAAAAGAGAAGGCAAAAGAATGGTTACCAGTGGATATGTATGTTGGCGGTATTGAACATGCGGTGCTTCACTTGTTATATGCTAGGTTCTATACAAAATTCTTGTATGACATTGGTGTTGTTGAATTTGAAGAACCCTTTAAGCGTTTATTTAATCAAGGTATGATTTGTAAAAATGGTGCTAAGATGAGTAAATCAAAAGGTAACGTTGTATCACCGGATGATCTAGTGGATAAGTATGGTTGTGACTCACTGAGACTATATGAGTTATTTGTAGGACCACCAGAATTGGATTCAGAGTGGGATGATCGTGGTATTGATGGTGTGTACCGTTTTATTAACCGGGTATGGCACTTAGTTACGGAAAACCAAGGGAAGGACGTCACGGTTACAAAAGAATTGGAGAAAGTACGTCATCAACTTACCTATGAAGTGACCCACAGATTGAATAGTTTCCATCTTAATACAGTGGTAAGTGCTTTTATGGAATATACGAATAAACTCATGGATATCTCTAGAAAGAAAGACGGTATTGATCAACAGACCTTAGAGACACTTATTACATTGCTTGCACCATTTGTTCCTCACATTGCTGAAGAATTATGGCATATGCTAGGTCATGAAACATCTGTCTTTACCAATGGATGGCCAACATATGATGAGGAAAAAATGAAAGAAGATGAAGTAGAGATGCCTGTTCAAATCAATGGAAAAGTAAGGGCAACCATTACAATTGGTGTTGGCGAAGCCAAAGACAGTGTCATGGAAAAAGCCAGAACAGCTATTGAGAATAAACTAGATGGTAAAAACATCGTTAAAGAAATCTATGTACCTCATAAAATCATCAATATTGTTGTCAAGTAATCCATAAAACAAGGGGCTGTTTTCAGCCCCTTTTTTTGTCATACTAAGTTATCGCTACATCATTTCCATCATTGTTACAACCATATCTAATTTATTCCGATCGGATTCAGATAAATTGTTTTTCATGGAGTCAATAATGAGAGACGATTCCTTTTTGGTGAATTGCAACCCCTTTTGTTTCATTTGAACACCATATGAAAAGAGCACTTGCACTTTTTGCTCCATGGATTTGTCAGTCATATCATTGAGCATATCGACCATTAATTTTAATTTTTGTGGACTAATATTCTGGAATGCTTCGTCATTTAAAATATGAGACTTTTCGCTCATTATATACACCCTTTCTCTCAGAATTATTTATTTATGATAATCAATCAAGGAATGGCTAAATATACGTTAATCTTATATCTAAACATATCCTAAGGTATTCTAAAATAAGTATGTAGAGTTTGGGTTAATTTTGCATCAAGTGCTTAAGTTGTTGAATTAACTCTTCTCGATTAAGATTGTCATCTTGAGGAGATACATGTGGTTGATTACTTTGTGAACCTCCTTGCTGGTGAGGTTCTTGATACATGGGGGCAGGGTTTTTAAGAGCTGCCAACATACCTTGCATATTCAGAATGATATCAAGCTGTTGTTTAAGTTTATCTGGACAATAGGCGCGTAATGCGTATAACATATCACGCTTAGAGGTGTTACTTTTTTGTATATCTGATATGGCATGCAGATTGTTTTGACCGTATAATGTCATGGTTTTTTTTAGCTCTAGATATTTAATGATAATAGCTAGATTTTTTTGTTTGTTTACATCCAAATATGGAAGGGAAGCTTTAATCATATTCATTTGCTGGTTACTCACAAGGTGATCAAGCTCAATATGTGGGTTTGTCTGGGGTGTTGGATTACCCGGTGCACTTGATAATAACTTTACAAGATTTAGCATATTATTCATGTTTCCTATATCAAAATTAGAACCATTATTCATGCTATAATGCCTCCTAAATTGGTTATCTATAATATTCTATGTGAAAGGTACACATTAATTTCCAATTACTTTTAAAAACTTATATAGACATGATAGGGATACATTGCCTAGTGTCATTTTGCTGCACATTGTTACCAATGATTATAAGAAGGCATATATTAGAATAAAGAGTATTTCAGGAGTATAAGATGAACGACAAAAATGACGCCGATTACTCAAAGAAAAGCAAACCAGTATTGAGTATGGATAATTATATGCAAAGCATAAAAGAGGCTATCTATCAAGTGACACAAGAAAAGTTAATGAATAACCTCTCCATGACAATTCAGGCTTATAAGGGTGCATCAAAGGATAGTTTAAAGGATACCATGCATCTGCTTCAGGCCATGAAACCTTTTGTTCATCAACAAGTAGCTGATAACATTGATCAATTGTCTACTATCTTTGGTGATATGCAAGGCTTACAATTGTTTGCGAACCATCATGTAGAAGATGACACAATGGAAGGTGACATTTCCCCCAGAGACAATCCAAAAAAAATAGTAGACCGACAAGGTGATCTCATTATTGATGATAATACGGTTTATGAAATCGATGAGAAATGTGAACCTCAAATTACATCTCAGAGCATGTCTCAAAATAAAGGAAATATATATGCCATGTTGTTATTACTACTGGGTTCAACAAGACAGGATAATGACGACTAAAGGGAAAAAGCAAGAAGTGGCCTTAAGTGAACGTCTAATTATGTAAAAAAGAGATAAGCCACTTACCTTGCTTATACAAAAGGCTAAAGGGCATCAGTTCCTAGAACAGCTCTAATAGCCGCCTTCACCACCCATAAGAAGAAGTAGAAGGATTAAAAACATACCATTGTCACCAAATCCACCCATGCCGCCTGAGCTTCCACCATAACTACCATTATTAAATAATAGTAAAAGTAATAATAACATGAACATATTATTATTTCCTGGAGTAGCTCCACCGCCTAGGTAGCCATTAGCTGTTACATCACTCATGATTAACCTCCATAGTTTCTTTCTTAATATTTTATGTGATAAGGCTTGTTTTCTATGATTGTTTTGTAATAAATCTTTGGATTTTATCTTGAAAACAGCGAATTCTTGATTATGACAGTCTAATTATCATATACCTAATGGTCTATGAATAAAATATAATAGTTCAGAAGAAGCAGGTGAATCATGAAGAATAAATGGATGTTTCTTTTACCCTTTTTATTAAAAAAGAATTTGACATGGGATGGTGAGTGTCCTACACATAAAGCTGATATTCATAACACTGAGGGGAGAAATCGTGATGCTAACATGAATGATAAGAAAAATGTTAACGTAAATGATAAGAAAAAAAATGGGAATAAAAAGGTTCAAGTGATTGTTAATTGCAGTGAAGAAAAGGGCTATGAAAGTGCACTAAAAAAAATTGGTCATGTGAAATACCACTTACCCATGATCAATGCCTACGTTGTAGAATTACCTGAGAATTATGTGGGACAGTTAACAGGTATAGAAGGTGTGCAAAAAGTTGAACATGATGCGCTCATTACGGCACAGATGGATGTTGCAAGAGAAACCATTAACAGTTCGTGGGCAGATGATAGAGGCGTAACGGGACATGGCATTGGTATTGCTATACTCGATACAGGCGTATATCCTCATAAAGACCTTGTCACTAAGCGGAATAAAATTATTGCATTTAAAGACTTTGTAAGCAATATAAGGTATCCCTATGATGATAATGGACATGGGACCCATGTAGCGGGTATTATTGCTGGTGATGGTGAAGAAAGCAATGGCAAGTACAAAGGTATTGCTATGGATAGTAATATAATCGGTGTGAAGGTATTAAACAATGAAGGCTCAGGAAATATATCGGATGTTTTAGCAGGGATACAATGGGTTCTTGACCAAAAGAAACGTTTTAACATTAAGATACTTAATTTGTCAGTTGGGATGAAAGACGTAGAGGGTGAAAAGTCTGCTTTGGTAAGAGGTGTGAATGCTGCATGGGATAATGGTTTGATTGTAGTAGCCGCTGCTGGCAATAATGGACCTGATAGTTGTACCATTACCACACCAGGTATTAGTCGTAAAGTCATCACAGTTGGTTCCTCTGACGATGGGGAAACCGTTAAGATTATGGAAGATTTGATATCTGATTATTCGGGTAGAGGACCTACAAAAGAGTGCATTAAAAAACCCGATGTGGTAGCTCCCGGTGCTAATATTATTGCATGCAGCACAGACAAGGCCTATAAGCCTACCGATAAGTATTATCCAGGTAAGAAAGTAGGTTATACCAAGAAGAGCGGAACATCCATGGCAACCCCTATGGTAAGTGGTTGTATTGCATTATTATTGAGCAGACATCCCAACCTAACAGGAAAAGATGTTAAACTGAAATTAAAAGATTCTACACATGATTTAGGATTCTCTCAGGCTCATCAGGGCTGGGGACTTATTGATGTGAAAAAATTATTAGAGTAGATAACACATCTGAACCATGATTGTATCATGAGTAATGAAAAGGTATGGGTTTATATAGTATAAGGGAATGATGACATTCCCCTATACTATTTCCACTCGGTATCTTCATACCTTTTGTATGCATTTCATGGATGTTTATGATGAGACAAAAAAAGTCCCAAAGGCTGGACCTTTAGGACAAGTTCTATTTTTCTATGAACGGGGACAAATAGGGATTAGTAGTTACCGCCCATTCCGCCATACATCATCATGAAAATTAACAAGAAGAAGAATAATCCATTTTCAGCGAAAGCTCCCTTACCACAGCCACCGCCATCATTAAACATTAACAAAAAGAAAAATAGGAAAAACAAATTATTAGAATTACCTTGCATAGTTGGCCTCCTTTCAGAATTAAACTGTAAATACGTTACGCTAGGACATTACATATAGACTTGATACCGTTTCGCACCACATGTTGCTGTGCCTAATGGGATATGCTAGCATGCAGTGCGTCAATCAAGTGCTTCATGCAATCCCTATATTGGCTAAGGAAAATAGAAATATTATTTTCCTAAAACACCTTCTATATGGTCTAATGCCACATTCTAAAGGTGTTTTCGTAAGTATAGTATAGTTTATGAGAAAAGGAGAAAAAGTGTGTTTAATTATTTTCTTGTAAAGGATTAAATATTTCAAGGAACTGATTGAGCAATTCGGTGTCAAAAGAAAATGCGTCGTCATCGACTATTAGCATTGCCATGAGAAACAGCAAGAAGAAATCTTGTTCTTGATCGTCTCTATTGGTTTTAGCAGGTTTACTAAAGGGCTCTTTAATATCGGTTAACGCAAAATGTCGTTGTGGATTCACAATCACCTTAGCTCACGCCTTTCAAACAAGTTCGAATTATTTCTCTATGATAAAGTATGATAGAAATAAGTGTAATATGCCTTGTTAGGGGATAAAACTTCTTCTCATAATGTCAACAAACCTTTTAGATATAGGCTATTGACAAGCATAGTATAATCGTATACAATTATACTATTATTGAATATATATAAAATGTGATGCATATATATGGTTGATGTACAATGTGACTTTTAAATAGTACAGCAGTAATAAGCTAAACCATTATTATCACAATTATATAGATAGGAGGATGTACACATTGGGCTACAATTTGACATGGAAAATAATTAAAGAACATTTGGTTGAAGGTGACATGATTCCGGGTGCTGAAATCGGCATACGAATAGATCAGACGTTAACACAAGATTCAACAGGAACAATGGCTTATTTGCAATTAGAAGCCATGGAAATTGATCGGGTTAAAACCAAAAAATCAGTGGCATATATTGATCATAACATGCTGCAGCAAGGTTTTGAAAATGCAGACGATCATAAGTACATACAAACAGTTGCTCACAAACATGGTGTTTATTTTTCTAGACCAGGAAATGGCATCTGTCATCAAGTGCATCTAGAGCGATTTGGTGTACCTGGCGAAACACTCTTAGGGTCAGATAGCCATACCCCAACAGGTGGTGGCATCGGTATGCTGGCTATAGGGGCAGGTGGATTAGATGTTGCAGTAGCCATGGGAGGCGGTACCTATTACATTACCATGCCTAAGGTGGTTAACGTTAAGTTAACAGGGAAGCTTAGACCTTTTGTAACGGCTAAAGACATTATATTAGAAGTATTAAGGGTCATGTCTGTTAAAGGCGGCGTTGGAAAAGTGATTGAATATACGGGTGAAGGGGTAGCGACACTCAGTGTACCAGAAAGAGCAACCATTACAAACATGGGGGCTGAACTTGGAGCGACAACCTCCGTATTCCAAAGTGATGATGTGACAAAAGCTTTCTTAGAAGCTCAAGACCGTGTAGACCAATGGCAACCGCTACAAGCAGATGAGGATGCTGCATACGATGAGTCCATTGAAATTGATTTGAGTCAGTTAGAACCCCTTGTGGCGCAGCCACATAGCCCAGATAATGTTGAGAAGGTATCCAATGTTAAAGACTTAAAGGTTCATCAAGTTTGTATTGGAAGTTGTACCAATAGTTCTTACTTAGATATGATGAAAGTTGCTAAGATTTTAAAAGGTAATGTGGTACATCCGGATGTAAGTCTTGTGATAGCACCCGGTTCAAAACAAGTGCTAAACATGCTGGCAGCCAATGGTGCATTAGCAGATATGATTGCAGCAGGAGCTAGAATTCTAGAGTCCGGATGTGGACCATGTATTGGCATGGGTCAGGCACCTGCAACAGATGCTGTAACCCTCAGAACATTTAATCGAAACTTTAAAGGACGTTGTGGGACGGGTTCAGCAGGTGCATACCTGTTAAGTCCAGAAACAGCAGCTGTAAGTGCTTTAACAGGTAAGCTAACGAATCCAATGACATGTGAAGCAGATATTGATGTGGTGATGCCTGAGAAATTCTTCATTAACGACAACATGGTTGTGGCACCAGCAGAAGATGGTAGTCAAGTGGAGGTAGTAAAAGGTCCTAACATTAAACCTTTCCCACTTAATGAAGCTTTACAAGATCATGTAGCCGGCAAGGTATTGATTGTGGTGGAAGATAACATCACAACGGACCATATTATGCCTTCCAATGCAAAGTTATTACCCTTTAGATCCAACATTCCACATCTAGCTAATTTCTGTTTGACACCTTGTGATGAAGATTTTCCATCACGAGCTAAAGAAAATAAAGGTGGGTTTATTCTTGGCGGGGATAACTATGGTCAAGGGTCAAGCCGTGAGCATGCTGCCTTAGTACCATTATATTTAGGCGTAAAAGCTGTACTTACAAAAAGTTTTGCAAGGATACATAAGGCCAATCTAGTCAATTCAGGGATTCTGCCTCTTACTTTTGAGAACAGCGGTGATTATGACCATATAAGCCTGGATGATGAATTAGTAATGGATCATCTTTTGGAACAAGTAAAAACGGGAAAAGTTAAAGTGTTGAACAAAACCAAAGATGTGACCTATGATATGTCAATTGATTTATCGGATAAAGAATTAAAGATCATCCTTGAAGGTGGAAAAATTAACTTCATAAAAAATGCTTAATAAACGGAGTCACAAGGATAAATAAAAGCACAATAGAATAAATGATAGAAAGGAATAGATAACATGGATTATATAAGTAGATTTGAAGCGCTTCTACAAGAACAAAAAGAACGTGTGAAAAAGATGAAGGAGCAAGGGGATTTCGTTAAGTATGATGAACTGGATACAATCATTATCGGTGTTGTTGGAGGCGATGGTATTGGTCCAGCAATTACCAATCAGGCTCAGCGTATACTAGCGTATCTCTTATCGGATGAAGTCAACAAAGGTAAAGTGACGTTCAAAGTCATAGATGGATTAACCATAGAAAACCGTGCAGAAGCAGGTAAAGCCATTCCTGATGATGTCCTTGAAGAATTAAAAGCCTGTCACGTTATCTTAAAAGGACCTACCACAACACCAAGAAAAGGTGATCAATGGCCAAACATTGAAAGTGCTAATGTAGCTATGCGTAAAGAACTTGATTTGTTTGCTAACGTAAGACCTGTTAAAGTGCCAGAACAAGGGATTGATTGGACCTTTTTCCGTGAAAATACGGAAGGTGCCTACGTATTAGGCAGCCAAGGTATGAACATCGATGACGATATTGCTATTGATTTTAAAGTTATTACAACAGGTGGTGCAGAGCGTATTGCAAGAGCCGCTTTTGAATTTGCTAAGAACAATGGTAAGAAAAAAGTAACCGTTGTAACAAAAGCCAACGTGGTAAAAACAACGGATGGGAAATTCTTAGAGGTTTGTAAAGCTGTTGGAGAAGAATACGAAGGTATTGAAGTAGACGACTGGTACATTGATATCATGACAGCGAAATTAGTGGATGAAAAACGTCGAACAGGATTTGAAGTCATGGTATTACCTAACCTTTATGGGGATATTTTAACAGATGAAGCAGCAGAGTTCCAAGGTGGTGTAGGCACAGCAGGTAGCGCTAATATTGGTAAACAATATGCTATGTTTGAAGCTATCCACGGCTCAGCACCAAGAATGGTGGATGAAGGACGGGATATCTATGCAGACCCATCCAGTATCATTCGTGCAGGCGGTATGTTACTTAACCATATAGGGTATGGTAAGAAAGCAGATCAATTGTTCAAAGCCCTTGAAATCTGTGCTGCGGAGAAGAAATATGTACTTACAGGAAGAGACACAGGAGCAACCAGTGAAGAATATGCAAATTATTTGATGAAAACAATTGAAAAATTGTAGAGAAAATGTATAATATATATGTTACAAAAAAACATACCCATTTCCTGTAAAATTACATATGTTATACAAAAGATTGTTAATATTTTGCTTTACAACAATGTAAAATTATAATATATTAAAAGGGAACAGTGTAATATATATAGCATGCACATTATAAATGACATGTGTATCCTATAGATTAAGAGGAGGCACATCTGTGAGCGAGTATAACCTTCAAGAGGAAGTAACGGATAAATACTCATTACGAGGTAGGGTTTTTAATAAGATACGTGAAGATATTTTAAAAGGTCGCTACAAGCATAATGAACCTTTAAAAGAAACACAGATTTCCAGAGAATTAGGCGTTAGCCGTACACCTGTTAGAGAAGCTATTCGACAGTTAGAACTTGAAGGTTTAGTAACCATCATCCCTAACAAGGGAGCTGTTGTAGCAGGAATTGATGCGAAAGATATACAGGATATATATGAAATTAGGTCTTTGATAGAAGGGCTGTCTGCAAAATGGGCTACCTGTAATATTAATGAAGAACAATTAGAATTATTAGAGGAGATTGTTTATCTATCGGAATTTCATTATAAAAAAGGTCATATTGATCAATTGTACGAGTTAGATACCAAATTCCACGAAGTGTTATACCAAGCTTCTAGGAGCAAAATACTAAGGCATGTCTTATCGGATTTTCATCACTATGTACAACGGATACGTCGAGCATCTATTTCATCAGATGAAAGAGCTAAGAAGTCCGTTGAAGAGCATAAGGCCATTGTCGAAGCCATTAAGCTTCGTGATGAGAAGCGTGTAGAGGAATTAACCAATCTGCATGTAAAAAATACCCTTAAGAATGTATTGGATCATAAATTAATGGATATTATTGATGATAGAAAAAACTAAGTCCCTAGGGGCTTAGTTTTTTTGAGGAGAAAGCCATATGCCTCCTATTGCTTTTTAATGGTTCAGATGATAGAATTGGTGTTGTTAATATACGTGATAAATGGTCTGAAAGTAGGGATACAAGTGGAAATAGAGATTGTTTTTCTTGAAAAGATGGATTATGCAAAGGTGCTGCACATGCAAGAAAAGATACGTGAAGATGTCATGGAAGAACGGAGACAAAACACCCTATTATTGGTGGAGCATCCTCCTGTCTATACAATAGGCAGAAATGGTAATGAAGCCAATATTCTTTTACCTTCAGAAAAATTAATGGAAAAGGGTATCGATGTACACCCCATTAAAAGAGGCGGCGATGTGACTTACCACGGACCGGGGCAAATTGTCGGGTACCCTATTGTTCATCTAAGAAACCTGAGAAAAGGTGTAAAAGATTATGTCTACGGTCTTCAAGACTTATTTATTCAATTGCTAAGGGATAGTTATGGTATAACTGCTCATAAAGATATAGGTAAGTACACAGGTGTCTGGGTTCATGATAAAAAAATAACAGCAATAGGTATTGAAATTAAAAGATGGGTTACCATGCATGGCTTTGCATTCAATGTGAATACAGACCTTAACTATTTTAAACATATTATTCCTTGTGGGATTCATGATAAGGCGGTAACATCACTCCATGCCTTAACAGGTGAAAAACAAAATATGGAACACCTGTTTAAACAAGTAGCTGCATATTTTTGTGAGGTATTTCAAGTAACACCAATATATGGAGATTATAAAGAATGGGGAATGGATAACAGATGAAAAGAAAGCCCGAATGGATTAGAGCAAAATTATATTCAGCACATGAAGGTATGGAAGTGGAAAAACTTCTTAAAAAGTTAAATCTTAATACCGTATGTACCGAGGCAAAATGTCCCAACATTGGTGAGTGTTATAATAGAAAAACGGCTACGTTTATGATACTTGGACAAGTGTGTACCCGTAATTGCCGATTTTGCAATGTCACCAAAGGTGAGACACAACCTGTAGATACTTCTGAACCTGAAAACATAGCAAAAGCAGTTCAAAAACTGGGGTTAAGACACGTTGTGATTACATCTGTTACACGAGATGATTTATGGGATAATGGATCGTCTCATTTTGCAAATGTGATTACACACATTAAAGCATATAACAAAGATACCATTGTGGAAGTACTGATACCGGATTTTAAAGGGAATGTGGATGATTTGAAAAGGGTTATAGCTGCTAAGCCGGATATTATTAATCATAACATAGAAACGGTTCCACGGTTGTATGCTGCTGTTCGGCCCATGGCAGCATATAAACGATCTCTTCAACTTATTGACCATATTAAGACATATGCCAATGGTATTTTAAGTAAGTCAGGGATGATGGTTGGCCTTTCTGAAAAGGAAGAAGAAGTGTTGCAAGTCATGGATGATTTACGCTCAGTTAATTGTGATATGATGACCATTGGACAGTATTTAGCACCATCACTCAAACATTACCCAGTCCATGAGTATATTGAACCAGTAGTATTTGAAAAATATAAAAACATAGGTCTTGAAAAGGGCTTCAAATATGTAGCTTCAGGCCCCTTGGTAAGAAGTTCATACTTTGCTGATCAAGCATTTGATCACATAATACGATAACCGGGTTTATTCAATACGCATGACTTGGTAAGCCATGAAGTCCCATGGTGTTATAGCAAAATAAAAGCCACATCTATACATGACCCATAGGATGTACAGATGTGACTTTCATAGGCTTCTCAGGAGCATATGGGCTAAATAAAAGATGTATTAATAATCTAAACAACGATAATATCGTCTAATGTCAAGTGGATGTCTTCGTTTATGTTCAAGATGAACAGATATTCTTTGGCAAATAGCTCGCATAACAAATGGGGATAGTAATCCTCTATATTTTTCATTAATTTTATCCATGGCGTAATCTTTCGTATCAAAAACCGTTACATTTGCACTGACTTTTTCCACAAAGTTATGCACACGGTCCATGATAGAACGCGCATTATCTTCACCTTTAAATAATATAACACATGTATCCCGATCAATTACTTCTAATGTGCCATGAAAGAAATCAGCACCGGATACGAATTTCGTACGCATCCACTGCATTTCTTCTAAAATGCACATGGCATAGCAATAAGCCCATCCTTCTAGATTTCCAGAACCTATGAAGTATTGTATAGGCGCATCTTTGTACTTTTCTGCATAATCTTCACATCCCAGGTCAGCATGTTTTTGAACGTTTAAAAGGGTGGAAGGCAGATGTTGTATTTCCTGCATCAAGTCATGATAATCGCCAAATTCACCATGGTGATACATAAACCTGAGTGCCACGCTAAGCCAAAAATAATAGGGTCCGCTATTGCCATGAATGACATGATCTACTTTTTTACATAAGATGGATTCTGAGTTGCCAATATACCCTATAACTTTTGCTCCAAGTGTATGTACATAATCGACAGCCTTTACTATTTCAGGAGTATCCCCTGATTTAGATTCAATAATAACAATGGTTTTATCAGTAAGGTGATAATTTCCTAAAGCTATTAAATCAGCAGCATTTTCAACATGAAGATTCAGTGTAGACTGACATTTCACAATGCTTTCCGCTTGTTTTGCATAGGCAAAAGTGCCGCCAATACCTACAAAAAATAGATTACCATAACCCTCTTGGCAGATATGATCAACCAACTGTTCCACTTTTTTAATAATATCTAAACCACTTTGCTCTGTCTCTAAAACCACTTTTTCATTAAAGTTAAACACAAAAACTACCTCCTTTGATGAAAATAAAGATATAATTGTCATGTAACAGATTATATTGTATCATAATGTTATAATACAAACAAGACTTTTAATAATGATCGTTCTTTAGTGAAAGGAGATAACATGAAAGAAATATATCTCGATTACCATATACACAGCAGTATGTCACCTGATACAGATGTATCCATGGAAGAAATGTGTCAGTCAGCTATCCATAAGGGATTCAAAGAAATTGCATTCACAGATCACTTTGAATTTTATACAACAGATAAAGAGGGGAGGACCTTTAATGAAGCTTATTTAGATACCTATTTTGAGACGTTAGGTCAATGCAGAGAGAAGTTTAAGAACCAGCTCATCATTAGAAGAGGCATTGAATTGGGACAACAACATGTACAATTACAACGATCCAATACGTTATTAAGCTTATATGCATTTGATTATGTACTTGCTTCAGTTCATAAAATTAATGATGTGGACCTTAGTCAGGTTGTGTATCATGATGACAACATAGACCACTATTGCAAAAGGTATCTAGAACAACTCTATACCCTTGTTGATAAAGGTGATTTTGATGTTCTGGCTCACTTGGATTTAATTAAGAGGTATGCAGCAAGACAGCATGTACAAGTGGATCTTATACACTATAAATTGGAATTAGCCCAGATATTTGAACGATTAATTCAAAGAGGTAAAGGATTAGAAATTAATACATCTACCTTACGAAGAGGATTGGATGAGCCTTTTCCTTCCATGGCTATACTTAAAATGTATAAAGGGATGGGTGGTGAGATCATAACAGTTGGTTCAGATGCACATGACCCTGAAGATATTGGTGGAGATTTCCACATGATTCTAGACATGCTTGCTGCTGTAGGCTTGAAGCGTCTATACCATTATGATAATAGAAAAGGTATGCGTGTCCAGTTGTAATGGATTCGTTATAATATGTATTTGTTTTTTTAAATGAATATGATATACTAATGATAACACATAAGCATAAATGATATAAGAAAAGGTGATAGCTATGAATAAAGCACCACTTGATAAAAACTCCAGTGTGCCTTTATACCGACAGTTGATTGAAACCATTAAAGAAGATATTACGGCGAATGTTTTAAAACCTGGGGATCAGATTCTTACAGAGATAGAACTGAGTGATAAGTACGAAGTGAGTAGAATTACTGTAAGAAAAGCTATTAGTGAGTTGGTAGAAGAAGGGTATCTTGTTAAACAACAAGGCGTTGGTACTTTTGTAGCTGAAGTTAAGCTGGTAAGAAATATGAACAAGTTTATGGGCTTTAGTATGTCATGTGAAATATTAGGAAAAAAACCTTCTGCTACTTTATTATTTGCTGGATTAGTTGATGCTACTGATAGAGATAGAAGAGAATTAAGGCTGGATAATAGTGTCACAAAAGTATTATCCATTAAGCGTATAAGGTACTGTGATGGCGAAGCTGTGATGGTTGAAGATTCACATTTTACAACGGATTATTCCTTTCTCTTAACAAATAATCTAGAAGGCTCACTCTATAAATTACTGAATGAACATCATATTGTTCCTTCAGAAAGTTGTACAGAACTGGATGTTTGCTTTGCAACAGATGAAGAAGCTGAGTTATTGCATATAGAAGGTGCTACACCTTTATTATTAACAAGAAGCGTTTGTTACGATAAAACAGGGAATATCATACATAATACCCGACAAGTAGTGAATCCAAAAAAATTCAAAATGATTATTTATAAATAAATGAACAATGGTATAAATAGACTATATAATGGTTGCCAGTGTTTTATCATTTCTATTTATATAAATCTTGACCAATGCTTAAAAAGAACAAACATTATAATACATGACAATACAATACATACATGATATGTTATACAACATTAATATATAAAAAAAATAATATAAAAAAGAACATATATTTACAATGCATTATAGGTATATGTTCTTTTTTATATGCAATTTAATGATTATATATAATATTTGCGTTTTTTATAGAGAGATAAAATGCAATTATTAAGACTTAAAATTGGACATATTGCACATTATAAAAAAATATTTATTGTTAAACATAACTAAAAAATCATGGTTTATTAACTTCTTATTGCAATTCATATTATAACGTAATATAATAAATGCATAAACATACAACACTTAAGGGGGCGTAATGGTGATACGAGTTCTTGGATTAGGCGATAATGTTGTGGACAAATACATTGATTCAAAAATCATGTACCCTGGGGGTAATGCTTTGAATTTTGCAGTTTATGCAAATATGATTGGCATTAAAGCTTCTTATCTAGGCATATTTGGTGATGATGAAGCAGGCAGTCATGTGTATCAAACAACAAAAGCATTGGGTATAACAGTAGACCACTGTCGTTATGATAAAGGTGAAAATGGTTATGCAAAGGTGACATTAGAAGATGGTGATCGTGTATTTGTTGGATCAAATAAAGGCGGCGTATCCGCTAAGCATCCAATGGTATTAAGTGATGTGGATCTTGCTTATATCAGTGAATTTGATATTGTGCATACCAGTTGTTTTAGCTATATAGAAAAAGAACTTGGTAAGCTAAGAAAATTTGGTAAGTTTATATCCATGGATTTCTCCAATCGTTATACAAGAGAATACTTACAAGCATGCTGTCAACACATTGACTGTGCCAGTATTTCATGTAGTGACATGAAAGATCATGATATTATTCAATTGATGAAAGACATGATGGCCTATGGTTGTAAGGAAATGGTTATTGCTACAAGAGGTTCAAGAGGCGCTTTGGTATGTGTTGGTGATACATTCTATGAACAATCACCATGTTTGATTGAAGCAACAGATACGATGGGGGCAGGCGATTCATTCATAACAGCTTTTTTGACAGGTTACATAAGTGATATGAAACACGGGGTTAACTTTCGTAAGGAATCAGGTGACAAAGGTATTACAAACATAGAAGATTACCGAGATCTTGTCATTAAAGCGAATCTATATCGAGCAGCAATATTTTCATCCAAAGTATGTACATGTAATGGGGCATTCGGTTTTGGTAAACGTTATAAAGAATGAAAGTGATTAATAAAACTAAAATGATTTCTCTTAGAGAAAAAGATGTGTTTACTTTCAAAGAGAGATTTACATAAATCATTTAATCATTTTGAAACATGAGCAAAAACTTTATAATTATGGGAGGTAATAGCATGATGAAAAAAATGGGAAAAAGGTTGATTGCGGTATGGATGTTAGGCGTTATGCTGGTATCATTTACAGCATGTAGTAAGACAAATGATCCTGAAGATGAACAGGATGGTAAAGAAGTCCATGTTGAACAAGACAAGGGAAAAGCGGAGAAGAAAGTTATTAAATTGTTTCACAGATTTCCAGATGAGCCTTTTAATTCGTTTATTGAAGAAACGGTCGCACAATATGAAGCAGATAATCCTGATATTGATATTGTTGTGACCAGTGCACAAAATAAACCTTATAAAGAAAAAATAAAAGTGGTTGTTGGCAGTAATGATTGTCCAGATGTATTTTTTAGCTGGTCAGGTGAATTCTCCGAGCGATTTCTTCGAGAAGGATTAATCATGGATCTTTCTGAAGCTTATAATAAGGATACAGAATGGCAGAACTCACTGCTTGCATCACAGGTGAATGAATACCGTAGTGGAGACGTTTTGTATGGTATACCTTTTAGACTAGATGCTAAGATGATGTTCTATAATATTGATATGTTTAACGACTATAATCTTGAAATTCCAAAAACTTGGGATCAGTTTATTGAAGTGTGCCAAACCCTTAAGGATAAAGGTATTACACCTATAGCTTATGGTAATCAAAATCAATGGCCTTCTTCTCACTACATAGGAAGTATTAATCAGATGGTGGTTAATAATGAAACACGATTAAAAGATTTAGACCCAACAACAGGGGAGTTTACCGACCCTAACTATGTGAAAGCATTAGAATATTATCAACAGCTTATACCTTATTTTAATGACTCCGTAAATGGATTACCACATGATATGGCGAGAAATAACTTTGCACATAGCAAAGCAGCTATGCTTTTTGCTGAATTGGTTGAGATTCCTTATTTAGCTGATGAAAATGCAGACTTGAATTATGGTATGTTTGGTTTTCCACTTATTCCAGGTGAGGGCGACCCTACCCTTTTGACAGGTTCACCAGAAGGGTTTGTCATTTCTTCTAAAACAAAATACCCTGAAGAAAGTATTGCATTCTTAAAATATTTTACAGGACCAGAAGTGGGTAAAAAAGAAGTGCAACAAGTAGGTTGGTTCAATGCTGGCATTGGTATTGTTGAAGGGCTGGTTGACCAAAAACTCTTAGAAGCTTATGAAGTCATTAAAAATGCCGATAAAATGGCTGGCTGGTTTGACGCTTCATTATATTCTACTGTTGCAAATGAATATTTAACAGCAATTTCTGACTTAACCAATGGTGACGTCACACCAGAAGAGGCCATGAAAAAGATACAAAAAGTAGCAAAAGAAGCACAGAAAACGTCTCAAGAATAGTAAATCATGGATAAACAACAAGTAAGGTGCTCTAATGCTTATATAGATGCACCTTTCTAATACAGGGAGGTGGTGGACAGCATGCTGAAAAGGAAAAAGATAGTTCCCTATTATTATATTTTGCCAGGATTATTGATGATTTTATTTTTTGTATATGTGCCTGTCATATCCAATTTTGTGTATAGTTTTTTCCGCTTATCTTCCTATTCTTCCGGAAAGGTATTTGTAGGATTCGATAATTATATAAAGCTGTTTACAAGCGATACGTTTTTTATCATGATTAAAAATAACACGTTGTATGCGGTTATTTCATTAATTGTACAAGTTGGATTTGGTACCATCATTGCTTTATTCATAGAAAGTAAACTTACAGGTAGATTGAGGAATGTCTACAGAAACATATACTTCATACCTGCTCTTATATCGTTAACAGCTGTCGGTTTGCTATTTAATTTTGTGTATTCTCCTGAAGTTGGACTTCTTAATTCTGCACTGAGGGCCATGGGACTTCAGAACCTTACACAAGCTTGGTTAGGTAATTCTAAAACAGCTATTTTTAGCATTATTGCCATGAGTCAATGGCAGTTTACAGGTTACATAACCTTACTCATGGTTGTCGCCATACAGAATGTACCAAAAGACTATATTGAAGCAGCAGCTATTGATGGTGCAGGGCCTATAAGAAAAGCTTTTAGCATTATGATTCCACTTGTTAAAGAACAATTATTAGTCTGTTCTATCATCACCATTATCGGTGCATTTAAGTTGTTTACAGAAGTCTATGCGACCACCAGTGGAGGGCCAGGCAACAGTTCACAAGTTTTAGGCGTATATTTATATCAAAACGCATTTTTACATGACAAAATGGGCCTCGCAGCCGCAACAGGAGTTTTGATCTTTGTAATAACCGTTACGATTTCAATCATACAAATCGTGGTCACAAAATCTGGCAAAGTATAGGAGGGTAGCCATGTTAACGAGGGAAGTTATCATGAAAAAGAAAACATCAAAGCAGCAAGTATTGAAAATTATGTTACATATCTTTTTAATCCTTTTAGTCATTAATATTCTCCTGCCAATGATATGGTTACTGATGAACAGTTTAAAAACCAATAATGAACTCTTTAAAGATTCTTTAGCTTTACCTAGTAAATGGCTATTTAGTAATTATGCTCAGGCGTGGGGAACAGGTTTGTTTGCTTATTTTAAAAACTCATTGATTGTGAGTTCAATTTCACTCATGTTCATCATTATTATCAGTGCATCATTGGCTTACGGACTTACCAGGTTTCAAGTCGTAGGAAGCAATGTTATCTTTTTTATTGTTCTTGGGGGGATGGCCCTTTCGGAACAAGTAGCATTGGTGCCACTGTATAAAATGCTGCAAACACTTAACTTATATAATACTTATCTGGCAGTCATACTACCGTATATTGCATTTAGAGTACCCTTTACTGTGTTTTTAATGCGAGCCTACTTTCTATCTATTCCAAAAGAACTGGAGGAAGCAGCTTATATAGATGGTTATAACAGTTTTCAAATATTTTATAAGATCATTGTACCCATTAGTAAACCTATATTTGCTTCTTGTGCAATTATTAACCTAAAATTTGTATGGAATGAATTTTTATTCGCAAATGTTTTTCTTGAAAGCAAAGCCATTATGACGATACCCATTGGGTTAATGACTTTTTCTGGAGATATGCGATCCAATTATACAGTTATGTTAGCTGGGATTGTTATCGCATCCATTCCCATGATTTTAATTTTCCTATTGATGCAAAAACAGTTTGTTAGAGGGTTGACAACAGGTTCTGTTAAAGGTTAAAGGCGAGAATTCTTCAATGGTTGTGAAGAATTCTTTACCCTAAAATATAACGTTATATAATGTTATATAAACATATATTATAAATTATAAAAAGAAAAGGAGCAGTTAAAATGAAGAGAGAACATAAGGAGCAAATTAACGCAGCAATAGAAGCAGTAAAAGAAATGAAAAACATTAACCACATCTATTTCGTAGCTTGTGGTGGCTCAATGGCATTGATGATGCCAGCACAATATATTTTGGATTGTGAATGTGAGATACCAGCCACCGTATATACTGCTAATGAATTTGTATACCGTGTACCTAAGGCATTGGGACCTGATTCTGTTTTAATCTCTTGTTCCATGAGAGGACAGACGCCGGAGACAGTGGAAGCTACAAGGTTAGCTCGAGAAAAAGGGGCTTTAACGATTTCAATGTCCAATAGTGTGGGTTCACCCCTTTGGGAAACAACAGCATACCCTATTCATTATGATTGGTTAGATGAACAGGATATGCGAAATCATAACCATACGATTTTACATGCTTTAGTATTTGGTATGCTCAATGTGCTACAACCAAATGAAAAGTATGAAAGAGCGTGTCAAGCCATTGATAAAATGGATGAAATTTTTAAAGCAAACATAGAAAAGTATGCTTTACAAGGAAAAGAATTTGGGGAAGCCTATAAAAGAGAAAAAGTGATTTATACAATGGCTAGTGGCGGTAGCTATGGTCCTGCATACGCCTTTGCAATCTGCTTATTAATGGAAATGCAATGGATTCACTCTAATGCTATTCATGCAGGTGAGTATTTCCATGGTCCATTTGAGATCACGGATTACGATGTACCGTTCATTGTTGTAAAAGGCATTGATCAGTCTAGATTTTTAGACGAAAGAGCTCATGCTTTCTGCAAGAAATATTCAGATAAAATTATTGTAATCGATGCAGCAGATTTTGATATGAAAGATATGGATGAAGATTTGAAAGGCTATTTTGCATCCATAGTCGTAGGTGTTGTTCTACGAGGATATGCTAGTGCTTTAGCTGAATTTAGAGGTCATCCACTAACGGTTAGAAGATACATGTGGAAAATGGAGTACTAATTGTGAGCAACCATGCATGATTTACATAAGCTGGCATCGTAATAGGTCTATTACGGTGTCAGTTTTTGACTTTGTGTATGGCGTTTTTTAATCATATAGGAGGAAGCAGCATGGGTGTTAACCTGAATACGGATAAAGTTCGTAGTTATTTCTATGCAATGGTAAGCTGTATATTCTACACTTTAGCCATAAACTTATTTATTAAACCCAATCATATCGTTGGCGGAGGCGTAACGGGAATGGCTCTTCTGATACATACATATTTCCCTTGGGGCATTGGCTTGATTGCCTATTTATTAAATATACCTATCATGATCATGTCCTTTAAAATGAAAAACATGGGCTTTACAATAAAATGCTTAATCGTTACAACCCAACTCAATTTCCTCATTGATGCTTTCGCTTTCTTGCCTGCTATGACCCATCGCCCTTTATTAGGAGCTATATATGGGGGGATATTTCTTGGGATATCTGTAGGGTTGAATTACAGGTACGATGTGTCGAGCGGAGGAACAGAACTTCTAGGACAATTACTTATTATCAAGCTTAATCATATAACCATTGGAAAGATGTTGATGATAATCGATGGCAGTATTGTACTTATTGGCAGTTTAATCTTAAGAAATCCACAAAATATTCTTCTGGCATTAATCATGATTGTTACAAGTGGTAAAGTGAGTGATATGGTCATACGATTATGTGCGTTCATTGAAGGGAGTCATCCAAGTACCATCTATAAAAGAAAAAAAAGTGCATGTAATAGGATGAATAAACACGTCATGCACACAAAACGCAAAGTAAAAAATGAGGGAATGTTTGGTAAATGAAGCCAGTATAAAAAAAGGATTATAATGCATGATAAATATTGGTTGACTTTGATGGTCTAATCAAGTATAATCTCTACAATGCACACTAAGGGGGGACATCATGTTACAGATCATAAAACAAAAAAAGAAACTTCTTATCGCTATTATTATATTGGCATTACCAGCTATCGGTGAAATGAGCTTAAATACGCTATTAGGTGTGGCTGACACAATGATGATTAGCCGTATGGTAGGTGAGGGAGCTCTATCTGCTGTAGGTTTTGCTAATCAGATTATTTTTACTTTGATATTTGTTTTTTCTTCCTTTAATACAGGTGCTACATCCATGGTAGCTCGATCGTTTGGGGAGAAAGATTATAAGAAACTCAATAAAATTGCAGGACAAACTGTAACCATTAACTTTATTATTGGTGTGATTATATCCATACTTGCCATTGTATTTGCTCGGAATATTTTTAGCATCTACGATGTCACCGAAGAGGTACAAGGATTGACACTGGATTACTTCTATACGGTGAGTATCGGTTTAATCTTTATGTTTTTATCCTTCTCCTATGCAGCCATTCTACGTGGTTCTGGTGATACCATGACACCACTTATCATCACTGGAATTGCTAATGTGCTTAACATTATAGGTAACTATGTGCTCATTAAGGGTGTAGGACCATTTCCAGAAATGGGTATAGCCGGTGCCGCTTTATCCACAACACTTTCAAGAGTCTTAGCAACAGTGCTCTATACGTATGTGTTGTTCATTAAAAAGAAAAAGGTACACCTTAAATTAAAGAATCTACGTATGACAAAAAACATTGTGAAACCTCTGTGGAAAATTAGTTATCCTGGAGCAGTTGAACAGGCCCTTATGCAAGGGGCTTTCATTGTCATCGGTGTCATTGTATCTCAATTGGATACTGACCGTGAAGCATCTTTTCGGATTTTAATTAACCTTGAATCCATATCTTTCATGCCAGCAGTGGGGTTATCCATAGCGGCTGCTACATTGGTCGGTAAAGCTCTTGGTGAAAAAGACATTAAGAAAGCCGTGCAGACAGGCTATACAGCATCTGTGGTTGGTATCTTATGGGGTATCATTATGGGTTTAGTATTCCTATTATGGCCAGATGTATTGGTCAAAGCTTTTTCAGAACAACCTAAGATTATTGCTTTATCGGCAAGTGTTATGTTTGCACTTGGGCTTAACCAACCACTATTAAACTTTATGATTGTCATGTCCGGTGCTTTGAGAGGTGCAGGCGATACGAGAAATGTGATGCTCATAACGGCACTGCGTTTATGGACAGTCTTCATACCGTTTTCCTATGTATTTGTTATACTCATGGGACAAGGACTGGTAGGTGTGTGGTATGCTGAAATCGCATCTTTTGTTGTTTTTAGTGCCATCATATTCTTAAGGTTCCATAATCAAAAATGGGTCAATATAAAATTTGATGTACAGCCTGAAACATAGATGACGAAGTGAATGGAACAGATTTTCGTCATGAACATAGGGAGCATTACATTACAGTAATGACTCCCATTTTTCATAGAGACCTTCCAGTTCTCCTTCATATGCTGTTTTTTCATTATGTAGGTTTTCAGCTTTTTCGGCGTTGGTATAGATTTCTTCTAGACAAAGTTGTTCATCGATGTCTGTGATGCATTTTTCCAGTTCATGAATACGTTTTTCTAATTGCTTTATTTGGTTTTCAAGTTTACGTTTATTGGCTTGTTCTTCCTTGTTTTTTAGCCAATCGGCTTTATTGCCTGTAGGCGACGGATCAGATACAAGGTTATTGTTGACAATTGTATTGTTAGAGGCTTCTTCTAAAGCTAAAAGCTGCCTTTTTTCTTCTTCTAATTTTTTTTCCACATAATAATTATAATTGCCTAAAAAACTATTGAATGCCGTAGGTGTTAATTCAAGCACACGGGTAGCTACTTTATTAATAAAGTAACGGTCATGAGAGATAAAGAAAACTGTTCCATTGTAGTGGCTGATAGCCGACTCCAGAATCTCTTTTGAAACCATGTCCAAATGGTTGGTTGGTTCATCTAACAATAAGAAATTAGCATTGGATAGCATTAATTTTGCCAAGGTTAACCGGCCTTTTTCACCGCCGCTTAACGTGTGAATGGGTTTAAAGACATCGTCTCCAGTGAATAAAAAGGCAGCTAAGGTGTTACGTATCGGTCCTACATCCATGGTGGGATATGCATCCGAAATTTCTTCTATGAGATTGTTTTGAGGATTCAGTGTGGCATGTTCTTGGTCATAATAACCAACCTTTACTTTTGCACCATAGTCTATAAAACCAGTGTCACCCTCTAATTGCTGATTAATGATTCTAAAAAGTGTTGTTTTACCAGTACCATTATCCCCAATAAGAGCTACTTTTTCTCCACGCTTAATGTGAAAGTTAACCCCCAAAAACAGGTGTTTATCATCAAAACTTTTGGACAGATTTGTTGCATTAATCACCTCATTACCACTAACCACGCGAGGCTCTAATCGAAGGTTCATTTTATCGTGCATCACCGCAGGTGCGTCCAGTTTGTCCAATTTACTCAGCTGCTTCTCACGGCTCTGAGCGCGTTTAATTAATTTATCTCGTCCATGAGAACGCAGTTCACGAATGACTTCTTCTTGCCGTTTGATTTCTTTTTGCTGCTGAAGATAATGTTTTAAGGCTATTTCACGATTGATGGCTTTGTGCTTCACGTAGAAGCTGTAATGACCATTATAGATGTGAGAATGAGTATTTTCTATTTCAATAATACGACTCACGATTTTATCTAGAAAATAACGGTCATGGGATATGATGACGATTGTTCCATGATAGTTACTCAAGAATCCTTCTAGCCACTCACATGCCTTAATATCCAAATGGTTAGTAGGCTCATCTAATAATAGAATATCAGGATTAGTTAATAAGAGTTGTGCCAGTGCAACCCTGGTTTTCTGGCCACCAGATAAAGTGGATATCCCTTGATCAAATTCTTCTTCTACAAATCCTAGTCCTTTAAGAACACCGCGAATATAACTTTTATAACCATAACCATTGTTCACTTCAAAATCATGTTGAAGTGCGGCATATGCTTTCATGAGCGATTCAAGGGTATCAGGATCGTTCTGTTTTTCTGCCATTTGTTCTTCATATGTTCTTAGTTTGTTTTCCATATCTATAAGGGGTTGGCATGTTTTTAACATTTCTTCCATAATGGTATGATGGCTAGAAAGGGTACTGTGCTGAGAGAGATAACCTAATTTGATACCGCTTTCTATAATAACCTGGCCTGAATCAGGCTCTAATTCTTTGGTAATAATCTTGAACAATGTGGATTTGCCTGCACCGTTAAGGCCCACAATAGCAGCTTTTTCACCTTTTTCTAATTGAAAATTAATAAGATCAAGGACTGTATGGGTTTCGAACGCTTTACATATATTTTTACATGATAAAATCATTGTTGCCTCCTAATTGTCTAACTGTGATTTCAATCCTCACAATATTTTACCATCAAATCGCTTAATTGAAAAGGAAGTCCTTGTATTCTAAGGAGAATGGACTTGTAAACGGAATCGTAAAACCTGGGCTAAGTGGAAGATTATGGGAAAATCATTGAAAGTATCATATATTTAGTTTATAATAGAATTGAAGTTCTAGAAAGGGACAAGTCTACTGAAATGTATTAGAGGCAAGTTTAACTCAAGAAGGATAATCATAAAAAGGATAAGTATTAAAAAATGAGTCCCTGAATGGAACAGAATTATTCCGAAAGGGTGATCACTTGAGTCGTAATGCAGGTTATATGAAGAAATTAAGAAAAGCACGTGTAGAAAGAAAACAATGTATTCGATGCGGTAAGTCTTTATCACATGAAACACTGGTTCGAGGTGTAAAGCAATGTGAGAAATGTTTGGATTATCAACATCGAAGAAAGCTAGGGCAGATTCATTCAAAAGTTAACACCACATACTTTTATAATCGGCAGTATAAGAAAGATGACATAAAAAGGAAGAAGTTAGGCGAATATATGGTCAAACATAGAATTACCATTAAGGATCTGGCTCATCATTCGCATTTATCTCAACGGACCATACAGCGTATATTATATACAGAGAGTAATTACTCTAAGAAGACAAAAGAGTCCATTAATAATTACTTAGGTAAAGAACTGCTTTAGTAGGGCTGTTTCATAATATGTTTTTGCGTTACTTATAGTTATCAAGGAAAATCAGTTTCTTGAGAATGCAACGTATAGAATGTATTATGAGATAGTCCTTTTGTAATATATATGCATTTATGGTATAATCTATTTAATGTACTGTGTATACAATGAACATAGTACGGATTACCTGTAAGCATAATGAGAAACAACAAAATAAGCATATAAATTAGAGTAATACACGTTAATTATTTGACATGCTCATACCCAAGATATATAATTATTTTAAGGGCTTCAACAATAAGGAGTGTATTGCTCTGAAAAGTATCAAGATTGGGGATAGATTTTATGGTAGAAAAGAAAATTTCAACAGCGGTTATTAAGCGATTACCAAAATACTACAGATACTTAGGAGACTTATTAGAGAATGACGTGGTGAGGATTTCATCCAAGGAATTAAGTCAGCGAATGGGTGTAACAGCGTCTCAGATAAGACAAGACCTTAACAATTTCGGCGGATTTGGACAGCAAGGTTACGGATATAATGTTGAATATTTATATAATGCTATTGGTAAAATATTAGGACTTGAAAACAAGTATAATACCATAATTATCGGTGCTGGTAACTTGGGACAGGCACTTGCTAATTATACAAACTTCGATAAAAGAGGTTTTAAAGTAAAAGGATTGTTTGATGTAAACCCGCGACTAGTGGGGATTACAGTAAGAGGTATTGAAATACAAGATTTAGATGAAATGGAGCATTTTATAAAAGAGAATGCCATTGATATTGCTGTTCTGACTTTACCTAAGCAAAAAGCGCCTAAGATTGCCAACGATTTGGTACACTATGGTATTAAAGGTATATGGAATTTTGCTCCGGTAGATTTAAAATTATCCAATAAAGATGTGGTGGTTGAGAACGTTCATCTCCTGGATAGTTTAATGACGCTTTCCTATAATATTAAAGAGCGGATATAGGCACATACATATTACATGTATCGTCAAAAAAACCATATATCAATGTTAAGACATACGCCAATATGCATGCTATGTTAATAGTAGCTGTGGGGTATGCTTAACTTGGTATATGGTTATTATTTATTTAGGCTGCTATTAACCTTTTAAAGACCAATTAGTGGCTAACTAACGCATAATAATAGCATCTCGTTCAGGTCCAACAGATATATATTTGATTGGAAAACCAATAGCATTCTCAATGTAATTCACATAATTTTTTGCTTCCATAGGTAAATCTGTGTAACTACGTATATGGGAAATATCCCTTTGCCAACCTGGTAATGGTTCTATTACGGGTTTTGCTAAGTCTAATTCATGGGTAACTGGAAACGCCTGGGTTATGGTATCATTTATCTGATAGGCTGTACATACAGGGATGTTCTCAAGATAACCAAGTACGTCTAGCAAAGACAAAGCAACTTCCGTTGTACCTTGTAATGTACATCCATATCGTGTAGCGACAACATCAAACCAACCCATTCTTCGTGGTCTTCCAGTGGTCGCACCGTACTCACCATTATCACCACCTAAATGTCTTAACTGAGCGGCTTCTTCACCAAATATTTCAGAAACGAATGGTCCAGCACCTACACAACTGGAGTAAGCTTTTACAACCGTTACAACATGTTGAATTGAAGTGGCAGGTATACCAGCTCCGATAGCTGAAAAACCAGCTAATGGAGAAGAGGAAGTCGTCATAGGATAGATGCCATGATCTGGGTCTTTTAATGCACCTAACTGGCCTTCCATAAGGATGTTTTTCTGTTGGGCAATCGCTTCATTCATTACTTTTGTAGTATCACACACAAAAGGCTTTATCCTATGGCCTAATGGAATAAGATCATCACATATTTTTTCAGCCTCTAAAAGAGGTTGTTTATAAAAATGTTGAAGCAGCACATTCTTTTTTTCAATATTTCTTTCAAGTTTGTCTAATAATCTGTCGGGTGTGAATAAATCATTCACTTGTATACCAATTTTACTGTACTTATCAGCATAAAAAGGAGCGATACCTGATTGGGTAGAACCAAATTTCTTGGTACCTAATCGTGCCTCTTCGTATTGGTCTAGCAGAACGTGCTGAGGTAAAATCACCTGTGCTCTATGGGATATCTTAATCTGTGGTGCAGGGACCCCTCGCGACATTAAATGTTCATATTCATCCAAAAAACCTTTTATGTTTAATGCTACACCTGGTGCTAGAATATTTGTAGCATTCTGATAAAAAACACCAGAGGGTAACAAGTGCAATTGGAATTTACCATACTGATTCATGATGGTATGCCCCGCATTATTCCCTCCTTGAAATCTGACCACATACGCTGCTTCTTTTGCCAGCAAATCTGTCATCTTACCTTTGCCTTCATCGCCCCAATTGCCACCTACAATAGCTGTTACACTCATATTATCACTCCTTATTTATTTTGAAAATCATCACCATCTATAGTATAATCAATGATGGAACATAAATAAAATTAATATTAATTATATCTTCCATAAGGAGAGATTATATGAAAATCAATTTTGAGCTTTATAAGGTTTTTTACATGGTTGCTAAGGAAGGACAAATCTCTGCAGCAGCAAAAAAATTATATATTTCTCAGCCTGCTGTGAGTCAAGCCATTAAGCAGTTAGAGGAGAAATTAGGAGCAAACGTCTTTATTCGAACTCCAAAAGGCATTAAGTTAACATCAGAAGGGAAGGTATTATTTGAATACATACAAAAGGCATGTGGATTGATTATTACTGGAGAAATTAAGTTTTTGGAGATGCAAAATTTGGATGCAGGTGAGGTTACTATTGGTGCAAGTGATACGTTGTGTTCCCATTATTTATTGCCGTATTTAGAACAATTTCATCAAGATTATCCTCATATTAAGATTAATGTGACCAACCGAACAAGCTATGAGATTATCCAACTGCTAAAAGGGGGTCATGTGGATTTTGGTATTGTGAACCTGCCTGTTGAGGAAGATCAGCAAATGACTATAACAGAAACCCTAGAACTACAAGATTGTTTCATATGTGGCAAGACATATCAACAGGAACTATCCAATGGTGAAGGTATCTCTCTAGAGAAACTGCAAAGATATCCTCTAATATTATTAGAAAAAGGAAGTAATACCCGACGATATGTGGATAACTTTTTTTGGGAGCATGGACAACGAATAGAACCGGATATAGAGTTAGGGAGTCTTGATTTACTGGTTAAATTTGCTCGCATTGGATTAGGTATTGCTTGCGTCACCAAGAATTTTATAAAAGAAAAGTTAATAGCTAAGGATGTCTTTGAAATCAAGTTAAAAAAAGAAATACCGATAAGACATGTGGGTGTTGTGACATTAAAAAATACACCCATATCTTCAGCTGGAAAGAAGTTTCTAGAAATACTTTGCTAGTATGGAACAAAAGAACCATGTAATGGTTTACTATTCAATAGAAATATCTAAAATCAAGATAGAAATTCTTAAGAAATTTGTAAGGTTTAGGGTAGTAGTAATTTAGAAAATATATGCTAAGATAAGCAAGTAAGATATCTTAGTGGTCAGGGAGTGACATGTGCATATGTACAATATACTTGTTGTTGATGATGAACAAGCCATAGCTAATGCAATTGAAGTTTATCTCAAGAATCAAAATTATAATGTGTTTAAGGCTTATGATGGGTTAGAGGCAGTAGAGGTTTTTAAAAAGGAGGATATACATCTGGTGTTAATGGATGTGATGATGCCTCGTATGGATGGAACAGCTGCAACCCTTAAAATCAGAGAGATAAGCACGGTACCTATTATCATATTATCGGCTAAGTCAGAAAACACCGATAAAATTCTAGGGTTGAATATTGGAGCAGATGACTACATTACCAAGCCTTTTGATCCCTTAGAATTGTTAGCAAGGGTTAATTCAAACTTAAGGCGTTATACCCGTTATAGGCAGGCAGATGAAGTGGATAGAGATACGTTACAGATTGGTGGTATTGAGCTGAATGATACCTATAAAAGATTATTAGTCGATGGGGAGCCTGTAAAAATCACACCATTAGAATATAAGATTTTATATTTACTCATGAGCAATCCTGACCGTGTATTTTCCATTCATGACATATACGAAAAAGTTTGGCAAGAACCTGCTTATAACCCTGATACGGTAACCGTGCATATACGACGTATTCGTGAAAAGATTGAAATTAACCCAAAAGAGCCAAAATATCTAAAGGTGGTGTGGGGAATTGGATACAAATTCCAGAAATAAAGAGCAAGAATCTATGAATCAAGAACACGATAGGCAAGTTAAACAAGCTGAAACCAATGATAACCAATCCGATGACGCTTACTATGAGTTGAATATAGAAGAAGGTAAAGAGCAGCTGGACGAGATAGTCGGCAATGAAAAAGGCACCCAGAAGGATAGCGGGAGAAAAGGTTCGACACATAAAATCAGGTATATACCTAGAACATGCATAACATTTCTAATGATTATCTTGTCAGCAATTGCAGTTGTAAGCAGCTACAGACCCATTAGGGATAGGGTATTTGATACTGAGTCGGAACAAAAGCGCTATATGGAAACCAGTGCTTTTAATCGGGAAATACTATACTTAACAAGGAATCTTATTGATAAACTCCGTCAAGATCTTCAGCCAGAAGATGAGGTTATAAATAATACGAATATCCATGTAATGAGTGTCAAATATCGAATTATAGATAAAAGAAGTAAAAAGACCTTGAGCAATTTTGATGATGAGGATATTACAGACAGCCAAATAAAGAATAACCCCTTTTATTTGCATATCCAGTCTAATGAAAATGCTGAGGTGACGCTAGAACATACACCTGAAATAAGTTTTGGTGATTATCGTATTAAGGAATTATTTACTTTTGGGGAGGAAAGGGTAGATAGGAGGAATAAAACAGTTATAACAATGTATTTATCCGATTACCAAGATATGATGAATCATTATAAAGAGAAATTGACAATTGCGTATGATGAAATTCGACTTATTGACCATAATGATAATACTATAGAGATCATTACAACCAATGCAAACAATAAGTTTGACGAATCAAGTCATCATAGAAAGTTTGGAGACCTTGATATTACCTATATGGTGAAGGATAACCTGCTAGCATATGATGATGTTGTCGCAGATGGTATGATACAATATATGGTTGAAAAATATGTGCTCTTAATTTTAGCCATTGGTTTTATCAGTATGCTCATCATGATGATTATTGCATTTATTATACCTTATGGTTTTCAGAGCAACATACCCTTATTCCGTATTTTTAACAAATTATATATAGAATTCAAAATAGGATTATGCTTATTAATCGGCGTATTTATTGCAAGTGGTTTTCATGAATTGGGTTTTATGATTCATCCTAATCTATGGTTTGATGCTGTTCTGAACACAGATACTTATTATTATGCAATGGGTATTACTGTTGTTAGTATTCTATTCTTGTTCATACATTTGTTTGTTGTCTATATAAAATATATTTACTATGAGGGTTTCGTTAATGGTTTCATTAAAAACAGTTTTGTACTTCTCTTGTTATTAAAGTTTTTTAATAGGCTTAAACAGCTGCTATCCATTGATATACGCCATCATAGTACAAGGAAGATCATATTAATGGCCTTAGGCAGTGTATTGCTGTTATTGATGATTTCTATTTTACCTGCCCAATTAGGTGTCTTATTAGCCATTGCTGTAGGTGGCTTGCTGCTAAAAGCATTAACGAAACTAGCCAATGACATTAAGAGTCTTGATGACATAAGTGCTCAACTATCAGAAGGTAACTTTGATAGGGTCATCGATGAAAGCACAGGAGGTATCCTAAGGCCTATTACAGAGAATCTGAATCGCATAAAAAAAGGCTTTAGTGTTGCAGTGAATAAAGCCACAAAGAGCCAAAAAATGAAAACAGAATTAATATCGAATGTATCTCATGATTTAAAAACACCTTTAACCTCTATTATTACTTATGTGGATTTATTGAAAGACGAGACTTTAGACGAAGATAAGAGGAAGGAATATACGACTATATTAGATACAATGGCAAAACGGTTAAAAGTACTGATTGAAGATCTTTTTGAAGCCAGTAAGGCAAGCAGTGGCAATATAGACATACAGCTAGAAAGCTTAGATATTAACGCATTATTTCGTCAGACTTTGGGTGAGTTAGAGGAAAAGCTCAACAAGAGCGATTTGATCATCCGTCTTAATGTACCTGAAGAACCAATTATGTGTCAGTTAGATGGTAGAAGGACCTATCGTGTGTTTGAAAACATTATGACTAATATATTGAAATATGCTATGAAGGGTTCTCGGGTGTATATTCATATGATAGATGGAGAAGAGGAAGTGACCATTATCTTCCGGAATACTTCAGCCTATGAAATGACCTTTGATGTGCATGATATTACAGAACGATTTACCAGAGGTGATGCATCAAGGAACACAGAAGGGTCAGGTCTTGGTCTCTCCATTGCCAAAAGCTTAGTTGAACTCCAAGGGGGGCGTTTGACGATTCATGTAGATGGTGACCTGTTTAAACTAACCCTTGCGTTCCCAAAAGAAAAGATTTAATGTAAACCTCCATGTTGATGCTGCATTTTGTGCGGCAATCAAACATGGAGTTTTTTGTGTAAAAAATTTCAGTGTATGTTAGGTATTTCGGTCTACGTATTTTAATGACATTATAATTAAGCAATATGTACTAATAGGCTATAGAATTATGAGGTTCAGTACGATATAATAAATACGATTAAGAATTATACAATGCAAGCTTAAGTTATGATGGGTCATACACCATGAATCATAGGTTAAATAAGTTCAATAGATAGAGATGACAAGGACGTGAATGCATGTTTTTCAGAAAACAAAAGATAGAAGAGCCAATCAAGATTAATCGAAAAGTGCATATGTTAACTTTGGATAGTCGATGGCATGAATTATTTGATGGGATAAAAAAGCCAAGGCATATTGCAGATTTAGAAAAAAAATTAACCAAATTATTAGCAGAACAAGGACAGTTGACCGTTGATTTTAAAGAATATACCTTATTAAAAAAGAAAATGATGGCAGACATCATGGAAAACATGAAAGATGCCTTTGAAGATGAAGATGATTATGCCATTCATGAAATGGCCAAGAGCAAGAAATATATTCAGGATATTAAGGATAAAATAGAAAAGATGGAAGAACGTATGGTTACCCTGCCCCAAGATATTGAGAACATCAATAAAGAGTTGTTGACCTACACCATGCAAAACTGTTATATGCGCATGTTTGAAGACAAGAAGGAATTGGAAGAATTAGAAGCGTGGATAGAGCGGGTAAGACAGGAATTGAAGGACAAGCTGGTAAGGCAAACAGAAGCAAAGGAAGAATATGATAAATTATATTCTTATATGCATGACCTTGTAGGATATGAGATTATAGAGATGTATGATAAAAAGTATGACAAGAAGTATGATAAGAAGTATCTAGGAGGCAAGTGATGATAAAAGGTATTGGGACGGATATTGTGGAAATAGCCCGAATAAAAAAATCCATTGAAAATAAACGTTTCTTAGATAAATACTTCACTGCTCAAGAAAACACACTGTTTAAAAAAAGGGATTACAGGGTGGAAACCATAGCAGGCAATTTTGCTGTGAAAGAAGCGGTGTCGAAAGTTTTAGGTACTGGTTTTATAGGCTTTACACTGACAGATATTGAAGTGTTGAGAGACCATAAGGGGAAACCGTATATACACTTATACAGAGAAGCTAAAAATCTAGCACATGCCAGTCAAATAAGGGACATACACGTGTCCATTTCACATTCAGAACATTATGTTGTTGCTGTTGCCATTGGTGAGGGTGCTATGTAAGTAAACGACCAAGTCACTACAGGCTTAGTCATGGAGAGGGGATATAATATGGAAGTCGTAAAAGGTCATGAAATGAGAGACATCGATAGGTACACCATAGAAGAGCTAGAACTGCCTGGTCCAGTGTTAATGGAAAATGCAGCCATGGCTGTAGTCAGTGAGACCATTAATCAAGTACGGGAAGCAAAGAGGGTGGTTATTTGTTGTGGTGTTGGCAACAATGGTGGTGATGGGTTTGCCATTGCCAGGATTCTGCAATGCAACCATGTACAGGTATCCATTGCTATTATTGGTGACTATGAAAAGATACAGGGCGATGCCTATACCAATTTCCAAGTAGCTAGAAATCTTGAGATTCCGATGATCGCTTGTCGTACAGAAGATGATTTAGCAGATTTAGCCCAACTATTAAGTTGTGCTGATGTTATTTATGATGCTATTTTTGGTACGGGACTAAGTCGGCATATTACAGGTATCTATGAACAAGCCATTCATTGCATCAATCAATCAAATGCCTACATAATAGCAGTTGATACGCCTTCAGGTGTTCATGTGGATACAGGACAGATATTAGGTATGGCCATAAGAGCCAACCGTACCATTACATTTTGTTTACCAAAGGTTGGTTTGTTATTACACCCAGGAACAGATTATACAGGAGAATTGGTCGTTGCAGATATAGGTATACCTGACAAATCCATCCGGTACGTTAAACCATCCATGATGTTGATGGATGACCACATGTGCAAGCATTTACTGCCTAAACGCAAACAAGAATCCCATAAGGGTACTTATGGAAAGACACTGATGATTGCTGGTACATCGAATATGGCTGGAGCCGCTGTTATGACCACCTTGGCAGCATATCGAGCTGGTACAGGGTTGGTTAAAGTATTTATAGAAGAGAATGTAGCCCATACAATCCCCAGTTGTGTACCAGAAGCCATTGTGGAGACTTATTGTCGTGGAGAATTCTTATCCAAAGTAGATAAAGAAAAATTAATTGCCAATTTAGAATGGGCTGATGCGGTTGCTATAGGTCCAGGACTTGGAAACGATAGTATAACCAGAGAGTTATTAGAATGTGTGTTAAGATATTACCACAAGACGCTAGTGATCGATGCTGATGGTCTGGGTAGTTTATCACTGGATAAAGCCATTCTGGATACGGCTAGTTGTGATATTATCATCACCCCTCATTTAGGAGAGATGGCAAGATTGACCCGATCGACTGTTGAGGAAGTATCAAAAGATATAATAGGCGTAGCTCAGGCATTTAGTAAGCAGTATAACCTTGTATGTGTTCTAAAAAGTGCTCGCACAATAATTACATCACCTGAGGATGATACATGTATTAATGTTTATGGTAATGCAGGCATGGCTACAGCAGGTTCAGGTGATGTGTTAACAGGTATTATCGTTTCTCTAATCGCTCAAGGATTGAAACCTTATGATGGTGCTTTATTAGGTGTTTATTTGCACAGTAAAGCAGGTGATTGTGCCAAAAAGAACCTGGGGGAATATGGTTTAATGGCAACAGATGTGATTAGACATCTTCCAGATGTAATGAAATGAAGTATTCATGAATAATAATATAATATAGTGGGTTTAACTTGAGGCTGTCGAAGCATGCGTTCTATATATTGACTTTTGACAGTCTTTTTATATTCGTAGTATAATACAATCATGTTTGAGATAACAGATGACAGCATATCTGCATCGTTCATTGGATGATAACAGATTGATACCATTCCCATAACGAAGGATATGATGACTTATAGATACTTAGGAGGATTCTTATGGATAAGTACAACAGAGTATACGCTTCCATTGATTTAGATGCATTAATACATAATGTTAAAGCTTGTAGAAAAAGATTATCCGAAGGCAGCATACTTATGCCGGTTGTAAAAGCAGATGGGTATGGTCATGGTGCAATACCTATATCAAAAGTACTTGTAGAAAATGGTATAAAGCGTTTAGCCGTTGCTACACTGGAGGAAGCCATTAGCCTTAGGAAACATAATATTGATGTACCCATTCTTATATTAGGGTACACACCAGATAACATGGCTCACAAGGTCATTACGTACGATTTAATTCAAACGGTATATAAGTATTCCATGGCAGAGAATCTATCGAAAGCAGCAGAGCAATATAAGAAAAAGGCAAATATTCATCTGAAACTGGATACTGGAATGGGTAGAATAGGATTTATACCTCATGACGAATCCATAGACACGATTAGTCGTATTTTTGATTTACCTCATTTAAGGATAGAGGGTATTTATACCCATTTTTCAAAAGCGGATGAAGCTGACAAGACGTTTACATACAACCAACTGGATCAATTTGACCAATTTGTGAAGAAATTAGAAGATAAGGGTTGTTTTATACCTATTAAGCATACAGCTAATAGCGCTGGCATTATTGATATAGATGAAGCTCACAAAGATATTGTCAGGCTAGGTATTTCTTTATATGGATTTTATCCATCCATGGATGTGCAAAAGAATAAAGTTGATTTACAACCTGTTTTATCACTTATTAGCCATATCATACATATAAAAGAAGTAGAGGCTGGTACCTATATAGGATATGGTGGTACATATCGAACAAAAGGAAAAGCTAAGATTGCTACAATTCCTGTAGGCTATGGTGATGGATATGATCGTCTCTTATCATCAAAAGGCAGCGTACTGATTGGCGGAGAATATGCACCCATTGTAGGTCGCGTGTGCATGGATCAGTTTATGGTTGATGTGACCCACATTGAAGGTGTTAAGGATTTAGATGAGGTTGTATTAATAGGAAAACAAGGAAAAAATCACATTACAGCAGATGACATTGCTCGTATTAAAGGGACCATTAATTATGAGGTGGTTTGTCAATTAGGAAAAAGAATACCTCGGGTATATATGAGGAATCATCAAGTAGTGGCATGCGTGGACTACTTTGAATAAATACTTCGCAAGCTTTTAGATTTCCATTATTTCATCACACCGAATAAAAAAATTATTTTTTTTGGTATAGGAAAAGAGTATTTGGTGATAATGGTAAATATAAGAGAATAGCGTTGAACTTTTACATATGTTTTAGAAATACACATGATAAGAAAATTTAAATATGTTGTTATTTTTGAAGGTGAGGTAAAGAAGTTCAGCAAAATAGCGGAGAGTGAGTAATGTGGTAGTAAAACGTGGGGATGTATTTTACGCAGATTTAAGACCAGTTATTGGTTCTGAACAAGGTGGTATACGTCCAGTACTTATCGTTCAAAATGATATCGGAAATAAATATAGTCCAACTGTGATTTGTTCAGCTATAACATCGCAGATTAACAAAGCTAAGCTTCCAACCCATGTGGAAATTGAAGCAAAGAAATATGACCTCGTCAAAGATTCGGTTATCTTACTTGAACAAGTAAGAACAATCGATAAAAAGCGTTTGAAAGAAAAAGTGTGTCATTTGGAAGATCAAGTAATGGAAAAAGTGGATAAAGCTTTGATTGTTAGTTTTGGCGTTGATACATAGTTAAAAGGCTTCCGTAAGGGAGCCTTAATTAGTGTGCAAAATGAAATAAGCCGAATAGAAGTAGTTTGTAAAAATGCAGGTAGATCATGCAAAAAATAGTTCTTGTCTTTTGGAATAAAACGTATATAATGATAGATGAGTTGCTTTACATATGTATGAAACGTGATAAACATTAAAAGGGGATATATCATGAATTTTAGTGCAATTATCAATCAAATAATTGTTTTGTTTTTAGTGCTGTTTTTAGGCTACTTCATTCGAAAAAGACATATCATTGACGATCATACCAGTAAAAAATTATCAAGTCTCATCGTTAATGTAACAGCGCCCATGCTTATTTTAAGTTCAATGATGAGTAAATCAAATCTAGGTAGGGATGAGATATTAGGGATATTATTGCTATCCGTTATGGTGTACATATGTTTATTTCTTATGACTTTTATTGTGCCGCGTCTGCTACGGGTTGAACAGCACAACTTGGGGGTCTATAAATTTATGATTATGTTTTCAAATGTAGGCTTTATGGGGTTTCCAGTTGTGAATGCTATATTTGGACGAGAAGCTGTCTTTTATGCTTCTATATACAATCTGCCATTCTATGCGTTGGTGTATACGTTAGGTATATTCTTTGTTTCCTCGAACAATAAGGAAAAAACTAAGTTTGAATTTAAAAAAATGCTAAACCCTGGTATCTGTGCGATCATCATTGGGCTTATTCTATTTTCACTCAAATGGTCACCACATATTACCATAAAAGATACCGTAAACATGATAGGAGGTCTTACAACCCCCTTATCCATGATTGTAATCGGTGCTTCATTAGCCAATGTAAACATTAAAAATATATTTTCAAATGGTCGATTATACATATATTGTGTACTAAAATTAATTGTTTTTCCAGTAGCCATTTTATTGGCTATTCGAAATTTTGGGTTTAATCCCATTATGGCTGGTGTACCTGTTATTATTACAGGTATGCCTGTAGCAGCTAATGCAGTCATATTAAGTAAAGAATTTGGTGGGAATGAGGTGTTAGCTTCAGAAGGGGTATTTATTAGTACCATGTTATCTATTCTCACCATTCCGCTGATGGTTTATTTATTAAGCATGGTGTAAGTCAGCATGTAGCAATATCATAGTCGCCCTATACAATTTTTTAGACATAGTAAGGAATGATAAGTATGGTAAATATAATAAAAAATGACCAACACTTTTATAAAAAATTATTAGCTATAGGACTACCCATAGCTTTTCAAAATTTTATCACATCTGCACTGAACATGGTGGATGTATTTATGATCAGTTCACTTGGTGATACAGCTGTAGCTGGTGTGGGAGGCGCTAATAAATTATATTTTTTATTGAATTTGTTTTTGTTTGGTACAAGTAGCGGTACAGCTATATTCGCGGCTCAATACTGGGGGAAAAAAGATATTTCCAGCCTTAAAAAAGTACTTGGTATCTGCTTAGTCATTGCTTTTTCAGGTGGCTTTATTTTTTCCATTGGGGCAATATGTTTTCCCAGTTTTATCATGAATATCTTTGCTCAGGATGAACCCGTTATTGTAGAAGGCGCTAAGTATCTACGCATTATTGGGTGGAGTTATTGCTTTAATGCAGTATCCTTTGGGTATATTTTTGTTCTTCGGGGTATGAACTATGTGAAGATACCCATGGGTATCACCATCCTTTGCATACTGGTGAATACTTTCTTGAATTGGATGTTGATCTATGGTCATCTAGGGTTTGAAGCCCTTGGTGTTCGAGGTGCTGCCTATGCCACCCTTATTGCAAGGATTCTTGAAGCGTGTTTGCTCATATTAAGTGTCAATTTCTTTAAACTGCCTATTTGTGGTCGTATCAAGTCTTACTTTAACTTCAGCAAAGATTTTGTCAAGCAGTATCTTACAACAGTTGCACCGGTTATAGGTAATGAGGTCATGTGGTCACTTGGTGTTGCCACGTATGCATTTGTATATGGCTGTATGGGGCAGACGGTTATGGCTACCATGACATTGACCCAGACCATTGAACAGCTTTTTATGGTATGGTTCTTTGGTATGTCAAGTGCCTGTGCCGTTATGCTGGGGAATGATCTTGGTCAAGATAAACTGGACCGTGCTTTTTCCTACGCGAAGAAATTTATTAAGTTGGGTATCTTAGTAGCTGTGTTTATGAGTGTATTGGTCATTGCCTTATCAGGTACTGTGGTAAGTTTATTTAATGTATCGGAAGATGTCAAGTATTTTGCAAGGCTATCCTTGATTGTTTTTAGTATCTATATTCCATTCAAAGTGGTTAACCTTATTCTGATTGTAGGTGTTCTGAGAAGTGGTGGCGATACAAGATTTACCATGTTATTGGATATGGGTGGTGTTTGGCTCATTGGCGTACCTTTAGCATTTATAAGTGGGCTTTGGCTCAAACTGGATATACAGTATGTATACGCATTTGTTTTGTTTGAAGAAGTGGTGAAATTAATTTTTTCTGTTAAACGGATGTATTCTAAGAAATGGTTAAATAACCTTGTATAGTCGTATATAGCTATAGAAATAGAAGATATAAATATGATGGAGAATCTCAAAAAACTTGAGGTTCTCTTTTTTTTGTTTTGTTATGCTGCAATAACCAGTTAAAATGATTATATAATTTAGAAAAATATGTAAAAAATATGTAAATATTAAGTTAATTAGGTAATTTGTTGAGTTAAATAATGGTAAAAAGAGACTAATGATCAATAATAACCATAAAATTATAAGAAAAAACTATAAATTTATGGAATGTAACCCTTGACATAAGAGGTTGATACACAATATAATGATTATATAATATTTTTGAAATGTTAAGACATAAATAAAAATATTTAAATACACATCATTTTTTATAACATTAATAAAAATAGTCAAAAAATTATACATAATGCAGATGTTCAGTGCTTCACAGCACTTAACATAGATAAACTAACCTGATCAGATAGTTTAAGAAAAAAGTAACCATTAAAAAACTGTTGATAAAAACAGTAAAAAAACGGAGGAGAATGTCGTATGAAAAAAGCATTAGTAATTGTATTTTGCTTAGCATTATTATCACAAAGCGTATTTGCAAGAAGTGCAACAAGAACAGATAACATCCCACAATTAAACGGAACCATTAGATCAGATGTATGGATTCAATCATTTGCTGATTCTGATGGCACTGGACAGTTTCAAGTGACTGCTGACTATAATAGTTCTTCTTATCCTAGCCCAACATGGATAAAAACAGAATGGGATTTTTATGTAATTGGCATATCTGCATCCATCACTTTTAAAGCAGGTTCAGGTTCAATATCCGGTTCTGGCTATACATCTACAAGCGGTGGCTATTGGAAAAATTCAAATGGCGCAAGCATGGCTTGGTATAGAGGAAGAGTAGGAGCTAACGGTTTTACTATTTATGTTGGTTGTGAAAACACTGCTTCAGGATTTGCAGCGGGCGTACCATTCTCAACAACTGCAAGAGTTTAGAGAATTAAGATGATGGGGGTTGTCTCATGGTATGATGAGACAACCCTGTATTATTAACAATAAACTAAAATATGGGGAAAACAATATGAAAAAATTTTTAATCTATATCGGTTTAATTATAATAGGTGTTGTTATCATTTATGCAATGAATAAAAGCAATCATACATCAAGTACCATGAAGGATTCAACAACTCAGGAAAAGTATCTCGTTTATGATGAGCATATAGGTAATTATTTAAGCAAATTCGTCACCAATGATAACATTGAAATGATGGAGTATACAGAATTACCCTCATTAGAGGATACGTTAATTAATATAAGAATGATTAATAAATTTGGTACTTATGATCCTAAAAAGCTCGACCAACATACTCTAAAAAAAATGATTATTGATGAAATGGATAGTTTAGAAGAAAATGAAATGGGGTTATATAAAAAATATGACTTGCTCTATTCTGTTGATAACTTTTGTAAGGAAGTAGCCTTAGATGCTATGGATTTTATTCGTTATGACCAAGTTATACAAAAAGATATAGAGCGAGTGGCTGGTTTTTTAGAAAATGATCAGAAAAATCTCGTCATGTATCTGCAAATTTTAAGTAAAATTGTTTTACTCAATAAAGAAAAAGAAGAACTGCATGTTATTGTAGATATGGTAGAAACAATAAGTCATATGCCTTATGACCATTATACAAACCAAGAACAAATGATGATTGGACTAAGCTTAATAGACATAAAAAGAATGTTGGGTATAAGGGATATTGAATTAGAAGAGAGCTATCAGCAACAGTTCATCGATAAAGTTAATGATTATGACATTGATGGTCATATTAATATAGGTGATATGGTTATATTGAATAAAGGGTTACATTTGTTTAGCGACTTTGTGATAGAGGATGAAAAAATATCAAGTATCATGGATGAACTCAGTTTAATGTTAACAAGTAAAAATGATTTTATGGCTTTTGTAAAAATACAATTTTATGAAATGGCTCATGTGATAAATTATATGAACAGAGGAATCTATGAATGGGTAAGAGACATACCATGCAATGAAGGTTATATTTATTTTAAACCCGTTGATATGATACCCACGTTTAGGAGCTTATATGTCTTTTTAAGATCCATTGAATTGAATGATATGAAACTGATGGATTTCACACATCATGCCAATCATTATTTGAATAATATATTGAATGTATATAACCAAAGTATGCTAAGTAATGGGGATATCTATTATGCATATATGCTCACAAATTACATAGATAACGAAAAGTTAAATGAGCTGGTAGAACGAAGTATTAAAAATACGATTGATAATGTGGGGGATATGACCATAACGAAAAATAATGTATATGATCATTTCATGTTATACAAAGCATTGGAAATGAAAGAGCATAAAAGTCGTAAGAAGGTATTCGATAAACTGATACATTTTTTTGAGCATGTGTTACATGATGGTCATGATCATGAAACATTATTTATGCAAACCATGCGACTCAATACCCACGCGTGTGCTCATAAGAAAGTGATACAAGAAGATATACCCAGTTATGAAGAACAGGTGTTAAATTATAAGGGAGATTCTGAGATTTTTCTTCTTCATATCTATACAGAAATATACCATCATTCACAAACTAAAATCTCGGATACGTCTAAAGAAAAAATATTGCATAAACTTAAGACATTTAAGGTAGCTGGTGGTTATTCTAGGACGAAAGAAGCGAAGCATGTAAACTTATTTGCTACCCAATTGGGTCAAGAAATACAATATATGATCCGTTCAAATTAATGCCTTTACAGTTGATGACTAAAGATATATAAAGGAGCTCTAATGATGAAAGAAACGATTATCCGATTAAATAAGGTATCTAAAAAATATCATGACAAAGTAGTACTGTCAAATGTGGATTTAGCGTTAAAGCATGGTGAACTTATTTTAATTAAAGGTGATTCAGGAGAAGGGAAGTCGACTTTATTAAACATATTGGCCTTATTAGAACCCATAGACTCAGGGGACATATATTGGCAAGAAAAAAACATAAGTCAATTGGATATAAAAGGCAAAAAAAGACTGAGAAAAGTCAACATGAGTTTTATATTTCAAGATTATAATTTATTTGAAGATTTGACCCTTGAAGAAAATTTAAAAGTATTTTTACGTCTTTCAACAAACAAAAAAGAAGATGAAATTGAAGCAGACATCCATACTTATTTAAAAAAATTTAAAATGGAAGATAGAAAAAGTATATTTATTAAACTATTATCTGGAGGAGAAAGACAAAGGATTGCTATTATGCGAGCATTCTTAGCGAATAAGTCCATTATATTTGCAGATGAGCCTACCGCCAATATTGATGAAGAAAATAAGAAAATGATTGTTAATTATTTTAAAGAATGGAAGCGTGAAGGTAAAGTGATACTCCTGGTGTCACATGATGATTTTTATGATGACATTGCAGACGACATCTATCGGTTACATAAGGGGAATCTAAGCAAAGTGAATCGAGGTGGGGTAAAATGAAAAACGTATGCTTATTTTTTAACCGGAATTTCAAGAAATTCATTGGGGTGATGTTTTCATTAATGACTTTTCTGCTGATTCTAAACCTCGTATTAGGTATTGTGTTGTCGGTCTATGACAATATGAAAATGGGTATCGTGGATAACAACTCTTTATATTTTATGGAAGTATATAATGAGGATGATCCCATGCGTATACCCCATGAGCTGAAAGAAAACCTTGAAAATTACCATGGGGTTGAGGAAGCATTTTGGGATGCTTCTCATCCAGTTAAATTGTTGAGTCATGATCTTCATAATCTGGATATGACCAATATTTTTGGCGTTAGCACACAGGCCTTGAAGTATTTTAAAATCGATGCGGACGCGGTCGATGATGATTTTATTTTCTTGAGTCAATCGTTACAACATAACGATAAGTTTAGTCAATTAACCATTGGCGATAAACTGTATATGAAAGATTACAAGTACATAAAAGAAGGTGACACGTGGACCAGTTCAGAGTATTTAATTGAAAGAACTTTTTATGGTTTTGTTGATAGTGACGATTTATCCATGTTTAATAACAATTTGTCCTTAATTCATGAGGATATGTCTCAAGAAATCGCCATGGGGATGACAAAAACAGGTGAGCCTTATTTTTCAAGATTAATTGTTATTGTTCCAGAGGTTAATAAATTGGCAGACATATCAGATGTGATAAAACAAGAATCCCCCAGTCTAAAAACCAGGTACATATTAGAAACAACAGGTAATTTACCTCGTTTTGCAGTCATTATTGTGACGATCAGTGTTTTTGTTATGTTCATACTATTTCTGATAAGTACCTTAAGTGTTTCGTCAAACTTGAATCAAATATTTAATTTGAGAAAAAGAGATATGGTGTTATTTGATATATTTGGTGTTGAAGAAGTAAAAGTCATGAGGATGTTTATGGCTGAACTCTTCCTATATGGTCTCTTAACATTTTTTGCGACATCTCTCATCACGACAATTTTGTTCTATGGTTTTAAAGTATTTTTAGGTTTTGATATATTAACCAATTATCAATATATCTATTATATCGTTAATTTTATACTATCCGTTGGCATTCTTAATATTAACGGTTTCATCAAACTTAAAAGGTTGCTTAACACAAAAAATACCATGGCGTATTACAAGGAAGTGCTAAAATAGTCAATCCATATTGGTGTCATCGTTTAGACGTTTTTTGGTGAAGTATTCGCAGTATATTGGCATTAAGGTCATATTGTCAATTTCATAAAAACATGTTAAAATGACAGTTGAATTCATGTGAAGGAGTGAAATGTTTATGGCTGGACATTCTAAATTTGCCAATATAAAACATAGAAAAGAGAGACAGGACGCTAAAAAGGGAAAAATTTTTACAAAAATAGGTCGTGAAATAGCTGTTGCTGTTAAAGAAGGTGGTCCCGATCCTGCCACTAACTCAAAATTAAGGGACGTTGTTGCAAAAGCAAAATCCAGTAATATGCCCAATGATACCATTTCCAGAAGTATCAAAAAAGCCTCTGGAGAGCTTGGATCTATTAATTATGAGCAAATTACATACGAAGGTTATGGACCCAGTGGTGTAGCAGTTATTGTAGATTGTTTAACTGAAAACAAAAATAGAACAGCTGCTAATGTACGCCATGCTTTTACAAAAGGTGGAGGAAACCTTGGTACAACAGGCTGTGTATCTTTTATGTTTGATAAAAAGGGGCAACTTATTATTGAATTTAAAGATGATCTAGAGGAAGATGATATGATGATGATGGCCCTTGAAGCGGGTGCTGAAGATTTTCAAGTGCGAGAAGGTTATTATGAGATTATAACAACCCCTGAAGATTTTGGTGAAGTAAGTGCAGCAATTGAAAAAGCTGGTATTACATGTGTGTCAGCTGAGATTACCATGATTCCTCAAACCTTGACAGCACTAACATCAGATGATGACCTTAAAAAAATGGATAAAATGATTGATCTATTGGAAGAGGACGATGATGTACAAAATGTATGGCATAACTTTGAAGGTTAGTGATAAAGCAAATGCCTATTTGACATAATATCAATTAAAAAATAAGCTATTACAATGTATGACACATCAACATTGTAAGGGCTTATTTTTTTGATGTTTAGTGCAATATAATGTAGAAAGATTAAATTAATTTAATATTTAAAATTATAAAATAATATGTTACAATGATATGGGAGGGGAATTGAATGAAGTATGGGATCATTTTCATGTCATGTGGACTCATATATGGCGTTTTCATTGCTATCCTATTCTGTCAGATCAATAATAAAAAGAGAAGTATTGCATCTTTTGGGATTGGGTGCATTGTAAGTACGTTTATGGCAGTCTACAATGTATTTACAGATGAACCGAGTATAAACAAGGCCGACGTTTTTATCTGGTTTATTTTGTTTTTCATTATTGGCTTTATCCTCTGCTTTGCTATTTACATTTATTATCTAAACAAACAAGGAGACCGAAATTATAAAGTAAAACCCATTGACATCCTTATGAATAACTATAATATACTTGAAGCTCAATACCGGGATATGGAAGCGGAGATAGAAAGCCGTAATAAAATTAAAAATGAAGAGCTAATTGCTAAGGGAAATGAAATAGAGCTTGCGAAACAAGAATTAAGAACTTTTGAACGCAAGGTTAGGGAGCAGATTAATCAAGGGGTTTATCTGAACCTAGGCAAGCAGCATATTCCCATTACACAGTATTTTGTCGATCGTATACCAGAATATGTTGAGAACATCGCTAATTATATGACACAACTTTACAAGAAGAATGACATGTTTATTAAAAATTATAATCAGCATCGACATAATAAAGAGCAATTTCTCCAAGGTTACATATATGCCATTGCTATGATTACATGCAAAGTGCTGTTTGACACCAATAAAGATGTTGTTGTATGCGCTGAATATATCGTAGATGGTATAAGAAACAAAATATGTACGAATACAGACCGTACGGACAGCATATATAAAGTTACTGGAAACAATGCCATATTTGCAGTAAAAGAAAATGCACTTGACAATGAAGAGAAAAAAAGAGAAGATGAAGATATAATGTTCATAGAATTTAATAAAGTGCATATAATTAAATTGGAGATACGCATAAGGAATAGCTCCAAGTACAGAGAGTATCGATCGTTTTTAAAATATTGCAAGATTGATCAGATTATACAATTCTTTCTACTAGAGTTTATAGATGCGTGCGATATTATAAATAAAAGGGAGGCTAACAATGGCTAAGATTAACACAGTAGAGGCATTTATAAAGGCTTCAAAAATAATTAGTGAGACCAATGACCCGGTACTGCTTCAAAAGCTAAATAATATTTTGTACCGCTCACTAAAAAATCAAAAGACAGCAGAAGCAACCGACTATATATACTTAACAAGAGAGGAGAAAAAAATGTTCAGTTGTCGCTAAAAAATCATAAAAATACCAAGGAAAAAATCTTACAAAAAGGTAATAAAATAACCTTTAGTTACGCTGATTTTGTAGAAAAAAGGCGAATAATAGGAGAAAATTATAGGTAATTAGTCCTATTTTCTAAAAAAGCTGACATATTTTTCTAATAATTGTGTATAATTAATATATAATAATATATAAATAATAAATAGATAGAAAGAAATAATTTGGGATGGGTGTGGTCGAGATGTATGTAAACGACTCAGAAGTTAAGACCTTAATTGAACTCACTGAAAATTTTCTGGAATTTTTGGACTTGCTTTACCAACAAGGGAACATAACTGCTACTCAATTTACGGAAATGACTGAAAAAAAGATAGAATTTATAGATAAAATGAGAGACAATCATATTCCTTTAAAAGCTTAGTCGTTTTATACGACTATTTTTTTGCCTAAAAAAATGGTAAAATAAGAGAGCGCATGTTTAATAAAAGTCCAACATACAAAGAATAACTTATAGAGAGATTAATTAAGGAGAGTTAGGAATGGATACGTTAAAAGAAATGAAAGTGTTAGTGGCTAAGCTTAATGAAGCAAGCAAAGCCTACTATCAAGAAGATAGAGAAATTATGAGTAACTATGATTACGATGAACTATATGACCAGCTTGTTGCTATGGAAGAAGAGACAGGTATCGTTCTTAGTCATAGCCCAACGTCTAAGGTAGGTTATACGTTATTATCCAATTTGCCCAAAGAAAAACATAAGATTCCCATGTTATCGTTAGATAAAACCAAAGACATCCTTGCGCTGAAAGAGTGGATTAAGGATAAAAAAGGCATCATGTCATGGAAACTAGACGGTTTAACCATCGTCCTAACGTATAAGCATGGTGAGCTTGTTAAAGCAGTTACGCGAGGTAATGGAGAAATAGGTGAAGTGATTACCAATAATGCCAAAGTATTTAAGAATATACCCCTTAGAATTGCTTATGATGGTGAAATGATTGTACGTGGTGAAGCGGTTATCAAGTATTCGGATTTTAAAGTCATTAATGATCAGATTGTTGATAAAGATAAATATAAGAATCCAAGAAATCTATGCAGCGGCACAGTAAGACAGCTTAATAATGAGATTACAGCAAAACGAAATGTTCATTATTTTGCATTTGCAGTGGTAGAAGCTGAGCAAATGGATTTTGACGATTCGAAGATTAAAGCCTTACAGTGGCTAGAATCATTAGGATTTGATACAGTTGATTATCAGATAGTCAACCAAGAAAATATAGGGTCTGTTGTGGAAGATTTTGAGAATCGAATTAAAGATAATGATTTTGGGTCCGATGGTTTAGTAGTAACCTATGATTCGATCACTTATTCCAGAAGTGTAGGGCAAACATCCAAGTTTCCAAGGCATTCCATTGCCTATAAGTGGAGTGATGAAATCAAAGCCACAAAACTGATTGAAATTGAATGGAGCGCTTCTAGAACAGGAGCTATTAATCCTATCGCTATTTTTGAACCCATTGAATTAGAAGGAACAACTGTAAAGCGAGCCAGTCTTCATAATGTGAGTATACTGGAATCACTGGAGCTCATTAGCGGTGATACCATTGAAGTGTACAAAGCGAACATGATTATTCCTCAAGTAGCCAAAAACTTAACGAAATTAGAATACGATCATCAAGAGGATGAAGACAGACATGTGCATATTCCAGAAGCATGTCCTGTTTGTGGTGGGGAAACAGATGTTAAGCAAGTGAATGATGTAAAAGTTTTATATTGCTTGAATCTGGATTGTCAAGCCAAGAAACTTAAGTCCTTCACACATTTTGTTGGCAGGGATGCCATGAACATTGAAGGATTATCTGAATCAACTTTACAGAAATTTATTGAACAAGGATTTATAAAGACTTTTGCAGATATATACCGTATTGAACAACATAAAGAAGCGATTATTGCCATGGAAGGACTGGGAGAAAAATCTTATGTTAATCTTATAGATTCCATTGAAAAGAGTAAACATGTAGCTTTACCTAACTTTATCTATGCGTTAGGTATACTTAATGTAGGTCTTAGCAATGCCAAGTTATTATGTAAGCATTATCGCTATGATTTTGATGCTATATTATGTGCCACAGAAGAAGAACTGATGACCATTGAAGGTTATGGTGGGGTTATTGCAAAAGCGCTCGTTCATTATTTTGGTAACGAAACGAATCGTCAAATCATTGATGATTTGCTTCATTATATTGTATTCCAACAGATGGAGGTTGGTAGCGCTAATCTTGTGTTAGAAGGAAAGACATTTGTTATTACAGGCAGCTTAGAGCGACATGATAACCGTAAGGCTCTGAAAGAGCGTATTGAACATCTTGGTGGTAAAGTAACGAGTAGTGTAACCAGCAAAACAGATTATTTGATTAATAATAATACAGAATCCACGTCATCTAAGAATAAAAAGGCAAAAGAACTGGATGTACCTATTATTAATGAAGAAGCATTTTTGGAATTAATTGAAGGTCAATGAAATAAGGTAAGTTTTTAAGAAGGAATAGATAAAGCTTCTAATCTTTCCCAATAATAATGTTCTATTTTGTCAAGGGATAATGAAGATATTTGCATATATTTTAGTCATATGTAATAAACAATATTTTTTATAAAGTGTAAAGTTATATTTAAAATTTAAATTAAGCATTGTATTCCATCCAGTCATATGGTACAATGTATCCTAAGAATTTTAGGGGATTTTTTGAAAAAGGCGCTGTCTCATAAAAGCAAATTTAATGCTAGAGGTTTTTGGAAAATATAAGTAGTTAAGCATTTCAGACCCTTAAATGTCCATATTTAGAGGGTCTGTGTTACGGTTCGTGGCTTGCTTTACGCTTAACTTCTTATACTTTTCTATGATATTGACGTTATATTGCTTAATGAGACAGCCCCTTTTTCCATATTAATTAAGGGATAGTCATGGGTTATATAGAGGCGTTAAACGCTTCTATTTTGATATAGAAATTTTGTTTATCTTATGCATTTCATTCTTATATATGCCTTATAGACTAAGGTCGTATGTATGAATTAAATATAAAAAATAATAAAAAGGAGGAATGACTGTGAAGATTACAAAGGAACAAATCGAACATGTAGCCAATTTAGCAAGACTCAATTTAACAGATAATGAAAAAGAGCAGATGACGAAAGATATGGTGGCCATCATTAATTTTGCTAATCAAATCAATGAACAAGAGGTTGAAAATATTAATCCCACAGATCACGTGATACCCATAACCAACGTGTTTAGAAAAGATGAGGTACACCCTTCTAATAATAGAGATGAATTACTTATTAATGCTCCTAGTAAGCAGCATGGATGTTTTAGTGTACCTAAAGTGGTTGAATAAAAAGGAGGATTAATAGAAATGGATTTATTAAAGATGAAAGCCCATGAACTCTCAGCGGGTTTAGAGGCTAAACATATAAGCAGTGAAGAAATTACCAAGGCGTATATTAACCAAATAAGTCAAGTAGATGACCGGGTAGGGGCTTATATTACATGTACATCAGATGAGGCTCTTAAAAAGGCAAAAGAAGTGGATGACAAACGGGTAAAAGGTGAAAAACTAGGAAAGCTTGCAGGAATACCTATAGCTATTAAGGATAACATATGTACACATGGTATAAAAACCACTTGCGGTTCCAAGATGTTAGAGGATTTTGTTCCACCTTATGATGCCACCGTGACAAAAAAATTAAAAGCTGAAGATGTGGTGATATTGGGTAAACTAAATATGGATGAGTTTGCCATGGGGTCTTCCACTGAGAATTCTTATTTTCACTCAACAAAAAACCCTTGGGATTTATCCCGTGTACCAGGGGGAAGTTCAGGCGGATCAGCTGCTGCTGTAGCTGCCAAGGAGGCTGTCTTTACATTAGGCTCTGATACAGGCGGCTCTATCAGACAGCCAGCAGGTTATTGTGGCGTTGTAGGTATGAAGCCGACTTATGGTACAGTATCTAGATATGGATTGGTTGCTTTTGCCTCTTCATTGGACCAGATTGGACCACTCACTAAGGATGTTAAGGACATGGCACTTGTCCTTGACCATATCATGGGTTATGACCCAATGGATTCAAGTTCTGCTAATGTAGACTACACTTCCCTAACAAAACATCTAGGACAAGATATAAAAGGTATGAAGATTGCTCTTCCTAAGGAATATTTTGGTCAAGGTATACAAGAAGAAGTGAAAACCAATGTATTAGCTGTTGCCACATTGTTACAAGATATGGGTGCCATTGTGGAAGAGGTCAATATGAACATGACAGACTTAGCACTGTCAGCTTATTATATTATTTCTTCGGCTGAAGCTTCGTCTAATTTAGCAAGGTATGACGGTGTTAAATATGGTCATCGAGCTAATGAATATAGCAGTTTACTGGACTTATATAAAAAATCAAGAAGTGAAGGATTTGGACAAGAAGTCAAGCGTCGTATTATGCTTGGAACCTATGCTTTAAGTTCTGGATATTATGATGCTTATTACAAAAAAGCTCAGCAAGTACGAACTTTGATTAAGGGTGAATTCGATGAAGTCTTTAATCAATATGATATGATTTTAACGCCAACAGGACCCACAACGGCCTTTAAATGTGGTGAAAAAAGTGATAACCCAATTGAGATGTACATGAACGATATCTGTACTGTACCGATTAATATAGCAGGCTTACCAGCCCTATCGATGAACTGTGGGTATGATCAACAGCATATGCCAATAGGTGTACAATTTATAGCCAATGCATTCCAAGAGGCACGTCTTTTACAAATGGCCTATGCTTATGAACAAAACCGTCAATTAGTCGAGAAAAACATAGAATTATAAGGGAGAGGTGAAGTCCTATGAGTTATGCAGATTATGAGGTTGTTATTGGACTGGAGGTCCATTCAGAATTAAAAACGAAATCAAAGATATATTGTAGTTGTTCCACTGAATTTGGTGGTGAGCCCAATACACACTGTTGTCCCATATGTATGGGTATGCCTGGTACGTTACCTGTGCTTAATGAAAAAGTTGTTGAATTTGCCATTCGCGCAGGTTTAGCAACCAATTGTAAGATTCAAGGGCATAGTAAGCAAGACCGAAAGAATTATTTTTATCCTGATTTGCCAAAAGCTTATCAAGTTTCCCAATTTGATCTACCATTATGTTATAATGGAGATGTGGAAATCGAGGTTAATGGTAATAAAAAGAACATCGGTATTACAAGAATTCATATTGAGGAAGATGCGGGAAAATTAATTCATGAATATGGTGGCACGTTAGTAGACTATAATCGCTGCGGTGTGCCTCTCATTGAGATTGTAACAGAGCCGGATTTTCGCTCATCAGAAGAAGTAAGAACGTTTATGGAGAAGATCAGGTCTGTGTTACTCTATGCTGATGTATCCGATTGTAAAATGAATGAGGGTTCTCTCCGGTGTGATATTAACTTATCGATTCGGAAAAAAGGCGAAAAAGAACTTGGAACACGTACGGAAATGAAAAACATGAACTCCTTTAACTTTGCAGTAAAAGCCATTGAATATGAAGCTAAGCGGCAGATTCGTCTGATAGAACGAGGAGAAAAGATTGTCCAGGAAACAAGAAGATGGGATGAATCAAGAAACGTAACCGTTTCTATGAGAAGCAAAGAAGAAGCCCATGATTATCGTTATTTCCCTGAACCTGATCTTATGCCTATTGTCACTTCAGATGACAAGATAGAAGCCATAAGAAAATCGTTACCAGAGTTGCCTGATAGTCGTAGAATACGCTATGTAACAGAATACAATATTACCGACTATGATGCCTCCTTACTCATTGCTTCAAGAAACATGGCAGATTATTTTGAAGAGGCAGTTAAACAGGCAAAAAACAGTAAAGCTGTAGCCAATTGGATTATTACTGAAATTTTTAGCCGCTTAAATGAAGAAGAAAAAGAAGAAGCACGTATTCCACTTGCACCACTACAACTTGCAGAACTTGTAAATCTTATCGAAAGTGGTACAATAAGTAATAGTATAGGTAAAACTGTCTTTGCAGAATGCTGGGGGTCTGATAAGTCACCAAGTCAAGTCGTATCAGAAAAAGGACTCACCCAGATTAATGATGACAGTCAATTAAAAGCGTTAGCGAAAGAAGTCATAGAAGCAAATCCCAAAGCTGTTCTTGATTATAAAGGTGGAAAACAGGCAGCCATTGGAGCTCTTGTGGGTCAGATGATGAAAGCAACAAAGGGGCAAGCAAATCCTAAAATTGTCAATGGTTTATTAAGGGATTTACTGCAATAATTGATGATGAAGCAAGATTCGTTTCGCACTGTTATGAAGCATTCAACGTGTTCTCATACCATGCGAAATGTGTATAAGTGCGAAACGACAGAGCAACTGGATAAGATGGCTAGATAGGATTAAGAATGTTGATCTTGCATCTGTGAAGGTTGCTCTAAGTCTTCTTGGGATAAGTAATAAGGACAGTCCACGTGGGCCATACGACTATTGTTCATATGACTTAATGTTACAGAACAAGATAAATGGCATTTACCTTCATTTTGATAAATACAATCATGTGTGCAATTAATGTCCATCGGTCAATATGCACCTCCTGTTATGGTATTTTCTCCATAATTATTGAATTTATCCAAATGGAAAAAAGTGCTTAGAATGAAGGGAGAACCATATGTTAATTTTTGGTTGGGGGTTAAAAACAGTTAAGCGATACGGTATGCTAAGTCATCAGATGTGTCAAACATGTCATACCGAGTCAGGGTGGCAATTGGTGAAAGTGACAACTTGGTTTACACTCTTTTTCATACCTGTTATGCCAGTGAGTATAAAAAGAATGCTCATATGTACCAAGTGTAATGCTGGACGGATTATTAAAAAAGAGTTATTTAATCAATTAGTGGAAAAGGTGCAGCAAGGCGGTTCACCAGAAGCACCCCAAGACACATCCTATCAAAACATGACGGATACGCAGAAGAACTATCTTCAAGAGATGGAAGCCTATCGTAATAAGCAAGAAAATGAATTAAATAAGAAAACGGAAAGTAAAAAAGCCCGTACACAAGAAACACTTATTCAACAATCATCACACCCCATGACACGTACGAAGATAGGGGAACAATTAAGGGCAATGGGCTTAAGAGAAGGTATGACCGTTATTGTCCATAGTGCTATGAGTAAGATTGGATGGATTAGTGGTGGACCTATTGCGGTTATACAAGGATTAATGGATGCTGTAACAGAAGAAGGTACCATCGTTATGCCAGCCCATACAGCTGATTATTCGGACCCAACCCATTGGGAGAGTCCACCGATACCAAAAGATTGGATAGCACCTGTAAAAGACAGTATGCCAGCTTTTGATAAACGTTATACACCTACATGTGGTATGGGAATTATCCCAGAATTATTTAGAAATTATCCAGGTGTATTGCGCAGTGACCATCCTCAGGTATCGTTTGCAGCATGGGGAAAACATGCACAAACCATTGTTGACAATCATGAACTGGATTATGGTCTTGGTGATACGTCTCCTTTAGCAAAAGTCTATGATTTAGGCGGTAAAGTGTTATTGCTAGGTGTATCCAATGATAGAAATACATCCTTGCACCTGGCTGAATACCGTATTGGCAAAAGAGAAGAAATAGAGAACACGTCGCCTATGCAGGTAGGCCAAGAGACCAAGTGGGTTGGTTATAAGGATATTGATTTAAATGTGAATGATTTTAACCTCATTGGCAAGGCTATGGAAGAGGCAGGAAAAATTGCAGTAGGCCACATTGGTCAAGCCAAGACTTTACTCATGGATCAGCGAGATGCTGTTGATTTTGCATGTCATTGGATGGAAGAGAATCGATAATGAGGAGTGTGAAGGGATGAAGTATAAGTTTTTAATCATATTGGGGATGAGTGTTGTATTGTTAGTAGGATGTATGACAGATGTGAAAGATGTGGATGTGGAAACTGGAAATCATGTTGGTAATACCAGTCAAGGGAAAGATAATCTTGAGTCCAATAGAAATTTTTCATTGCCACCAGGTGAATATGGTTTGTTGGTTGTTAATGATGAACTATCTGTTATAAGCAACGACAATGTGCTGTATGCCAAAGTCAACGATGACTATACACAGCTGACAGATTTTATACGTTCTTATGCCGTATCCAATGATCAGCGAATCATCATGTATACCACAGGTGAAGATGATGCACCTGGAGCATTGTATAGATATGATGTAAAAAGCCAAGAAAACGAGATGGTATTAGGAAATGACGAAGGCAAGCAGACCCCTAAAGACATACTTTGGCTTGATGATAAGCTCTTACTGATTATTCGAGGCTTAGGCCATGGAAGAGTCCATGAAGGTGGGCAAGTTGATGTTTATCATCGTGACACAGGTAAGCTAACACCTCTACTCATTCCAGATGAAAAATCAGAGTATCGTCGTATAGATGCTTTTAAAAAAGATTCTGTTATTGTGGAGCGAGCAACATGGACAGATGATACCTTTAATGCATATGAAACAGATACAGTAATCTATAAACGGGAAGACTTATTAGCCATGGTTAATGGGCAATAACATGTTATAAAAAAATGATGAAAATAAAATAAGCTCCTTACACATATACTATGCATACTAGCATCTAACAGTATGTAGACAATAATGTTGAAGGGAGCTTCGTCATCATGAAAAAAAAATGTTATTGGATGTGCATCATGGTATTAATGATAGCCATGTCTTTGGCTGGGTGTAAAGGACAATCTGTTGGGCGGGACGTATACATGAAGGGTGCTTTTTTAGATGGGCAACGACCACAAGAAAGATTTAGTAATAATAATGGAAAACACTATCCCATCATGCAAGAAGATTTGTAAAATGACCTACAGTTTGTCTCATATAGGGCTATCAATCATGAATGATATAAAAGGACTGTAAGATACATGCAACATGAAAGCGCTAATGTATCTTACAGTCCTTTATTATTTATTCCACAAGGGTTACTTTTTCATCACTTGGTGCTACATACATGGAATAATTCGTATGATAGATGACATAACCTGGTACAGAGCCAGCAGGCTTTTTAATGTGTTTTTTTAAGGTATAATCAACGGCTACCTTGGAGGACTTATTGGCTTTACTATAAAAAGCAGCAAGAGCAGCAGCTTCTTCAAAGGCGGTATCGCTTAGTTCTTTACCATCGGTTCTGACAATAACATGAGAACCAGGTACTTCCTTTGTATGAAACCACCAATCAAGTGATGCAGCAACTTTGGTGGTGAGTTCATCATTCTGCAAATTATTCTTACCAACGTATATATCAAAACCATCGGATGTTTTATAATGAAAAGGCTTCGATTTTTCCAGAGCCTTTTTATTTTTGTTCTTACGGAAACGCAGGTATCCGTATTCCATTAACTCTTGCCGTATAAGCAATAAATCTTCTTCTGCATCGATAAACGATAAAGCATTCTGGATGGATTCAAGGTGATCAATTTCTGATTGTGTATCTTGAATATGTTCCGTTAACGCAGCATAAGTTCTTTTTAGCTTGTTATAACGGTCATAATACTTTGCAGCATTTTCAGAAGGTGTAAGATGAGGTTTTAGCTTAATGGTAATTTCTTCGTTGGTATAATAATTAACAGTAGTCAACGATTCATCGCCTTCTTTTATGGCATGTATATTAGCCGTAATCAGTTCTCCTAATATTTTATATTTATCACGGTCTTCTGTATCTTTTATTTGCTTAAGCTGTAAATCCAATTTTTTATAACAACGCTCTAAATTCGTCGTAACAAGTTTTTTCATATCACTTGACTTCTGATGCATACGTGATGCATTAGAACTTTTGGCGTAATAAGCATCAAGAACTTCTGAGATAGAATCATAAGTGATGGTGGACTCAGACCCATAGCTTGTAAGAGGTACAGAAGAAAATTCCTCATAGACCTGCCCATTGAGGCTAACAATATTAGGGATATACTGTTCTTGCTTAATCCCATGTATCAACTCTATAAATGCGTCATATAAGCGTTCATAATCATCCAATAGGAGCTCCTCTGTATGGCTGGAACTGTTAATAGAAGCACGATAACATAACTCTTCAGATATAATGGGACTAATACCATTAAACGTAAAATATAAAGCTTTTAGGATAATGGCTTTCTTTTCTTTCATGTTCTCAACAAAAGCATTTAAAGTCAAAGGTTCTGTTGGGTCTAACTTATCTTTTGAGGGTGGATAAGCATAAGGACGATTAGGAAGTACTTCGCGAACAGAACTTATGTTAGCGGATACATGTTTAATACTATCTAATATGCGCTTATCTTCATCACAGAAAATGATGTTACTGTGACGTCCCATGATTTCAATAATCAATATTTTGATACATCGGTCACCCAGATCATTAAGATGCTCGATGTACAGTTCCACAATACGTTCAAAATGCGGTTGTATTACTTTTATAACTCTACCTCCTGCAATATGTTTTCTAAGAAGCATACAAAAATTAGGAGGATTAAGAGGGTTCTTCTTAGGCACATCTGTTAAATGAATGCGAGGCATATTAGCTAAAGAAGATAAAAGTAATTTATATGAAGTTTTTTGATGACGTATGGATAGAACAATTTCATCACTTTCTGGTTGGTAGATTTTATCGATTCTACCACCGACTATTTTCTGGGTGAGTTCGTATACAATATTTGAAATGACAATTCCATCTAATGCCATGTTACATCAGTCCTTTCACAACCGCTATTATGTATAAAAAAATGTTATGAAGCAAATAAGCGGCTTTCATCATTATAAAAAATTATCAACCATCAGTATAGCATTAATAAACAGAAAATGAAAGGGGCTAATGATGCTTACTTAGGGCAATGAGGTTATGTATAAAAAATCCATAAGACAAGGGAATATTTATTCTAAAAAATGAAATATAGCATAAATGAATACTGCAAAACAATTATTGTATACAATAATTCAATCCTAAATTCCGAATAAAGCTTGCAAAACAAAACATTTTATATTACAATAGTATACAAGTATATCGTGCATTGGAATAGGTTAAAAACAGGTTTTAGAAAAAAAGACAAAGGTTTGTATGATTGTATACAATATGTAGAATGATCCATTTATCTGTTGAATAATGTGTTATCCAATCAAAGAAAATGAAATATGTATACAGAAATACGTCAATGCTAATGAATAATTATGTATTGCGATGATATTATATAAATAAAAGGAGTTGATTAGGTGAGTAACAAGGAAATATTCAAGCGGATTAGTAAATTCACAAACTTGGCAGAGAACAATAATAAAATTGACCCAGTATTATACGATAAGTTTGGTGTAAAACGTGGTTTGCGTAATAAAAATGGTACGGGAGTATTGGCTGGTCTTACAGAGATTGGTAATGTAAGTGGTTATGCCATGGAAGATGGGGAAAAAATACCAGCACATGGGCAATTGTTTTATCGAGGTATTGACGTAAAAGATATCGTTGATGGCTTTCAAGAAGATGAGCGCTTTGGCTTTGAAGAGATTTGCTATCTCTTGTTATTTGGTTCACTACCTACAAAAAGTGAATTAGAAGAATTCAATGAAGTACTTGGTGAGAATCGCGATTTACCAGATGGTTTTACAGAAGATATGATCCTTAAAGCACCAAGTTCTGACATCATGAATAAATTAGCACGTAGTGTACTTGCAACCTATTCTTATGACGAAGAACCTGACGATACAACCATTAATAATATGCTTAGACAGTGTATTCAACTCATTGCAAGATTTCCAATTCTCGTGGCTTACGCATTCCAAGCAAAATCACATTATTATGATGATAAGAGCTTGTATATACATAATACAACAACTAATCTTAGTACAGCCGAGAACTTCCTTCATATGCTGCGGATGGACAATAACTTTACCAAGTCAGAAGCTGAACTACTGGACTTGTGCCTTGTGTTACATGCTGAGCACGGTGGAGGTAACAATTCTGCTTTTACAACTCGAGTTGTATCATCGTCAGGTACAGATACCTATTCGGCAATTGCAGCAGCAATCGGTTCCTTAAAAGGTCCTAAGCATGGTGGAGCTAATAATAAGGTTAGACAGATGATGGAAGACATTAAAGCTCATATCAACAACTGGGAAGATAAAGCTGAAATTGAAAGCTATTTAACTAAAATACTTAGAAAAGAAGCAAATGATGGCTCAGGATTAATCTATGGCATGGGGCATGCAATCTATACCTTATCCGACCCAAGAGCAGTTATGCTCAAAAAGAAAGCCCATGCACTTGCCATTGAAAAAGATATGATGAAAGAATTTAGACTCTATGAAATTATCGAAGAACTGGCACCAGAAGTATTTGCAAAAGTAAAAGGGTCTACAAAAGATATCTGTGCCAACGTGGATTTTTACTCAGGCTTTGTGTACAGTATGCTTCAAATACCGCCAGAGTTATATACACCTATTTTTGCCATTGCAAGAATTGGTGGATGGTGTGCACACCGTATAGAAGAATTTTATGGCGCCAATCGTATCATTCGTCCAGCCTATCGAAGCATCACAGACTATAGAAATTATACCAAGATAAAAGAAAGAGCATAAATATATGAGAGGCTATATCTTAAAGATGTAGTCTTTTTATTTTTAGAAACAACCAATCTATCCAGTTGATGACATACCGAGCGGAGATAGTAAAGGGGAATATGGAGCTACGAGCCACGGACGAACAGCGCGTTCAGCATAGGTTCCAGCAACTTTTACAAGTTGCACTATTAAACATGGACGTTTAATCTGCTGACGTAATATTCCCTTTTGCTATCGGAGTGACCGGCTGATAATTTAAAGTCTCAGGCTCACGATTGGTTTCGTCAACTGGAATACTAAATAACGATTAAATAACATATGCAACGTTATGTTTATGGTATAATAAGTATAATCTAAAACGATAATAACCAGGGAAGATAAGGGGAATAATCATGAAACACATGAATAGAATTTTTATGATGTTGATAGCACTATTATTATTAAGTGCTATTTTCACCTATTATGGACTCGAAACAAATGCATTAAAAGCAGAACCAAAGCCCTATGAAAAACTTTTAACACAGTTCTTTCAAGATTATACAACCAAGACAGAAGGAAAAAAACTATATGTTGATCACAAAGACATGAACATGACCAGAAAGTTTGAATTAGAAGCCATACATTATGGAAAATTTATTGACCATGAAGATGAAATACTCGTATTACTGAAAGAGCTGGATGTACCCCATGCAGCAGGTTTTTATTCCATCTACATGGGGGTATTTGATGGTAAGACCTTGCTGCTAAAAAGTCCGATTCAAGATGTTCACGCCGATGAAGGAAGATTTGTTTTTTATGAAGGGAGTCATGGAAAACAATACATGATGTTTACAGGCAGTGTCACTTATCAGGGGTGGACAACCTATACAAGCATGTTATTTGAAGCAAGAACCAAAGCATGGCATGTATCCTATCAACAAGATGAGCAGGATTGGGCAGGCCATCGTGTAGAAGCTACAAGCCGTGGTTTGCTAGTTTTTAAAAACGTGCTGGTAGGAGAGGACTCTTCCCCAGAATACGATTATACATTTCAGAAAGAGTTATTATGGAATCCTAATACCAAAACATTTGATAATAAGAGCATAGATCCATGAAATTAATGTTAAAAACCTTTGATTGTGATATAATATCTTGAACATATATTAAATAGATAAGAGGCAGGCTGACATATATGAAGGAAACAACAATTAGAGTGAAGAAAAATTATGTGAACAAGCTAAGAATAGGTTATCCTCTCATTGAGAAGGATGCTTTAATGGATAATAATAAGTTGAAAAAAGAGGGTATGATTCTTAGATTAGTAGATGAGCAACACCGTTTTATTGCTAAAGGATATTATGGGAAACAAAACAAAGGCAATGGGTGGGTGCTTCATGATGAGAAGAATACCTCTATTGATAAAGCCTTTTTTAAAGAGACCTTAAAAAAAGCCATTGATTATCGACGTAAAATGTATCAGCAAAAAGATACCAATGCTTTTAGGGTGTTTAATGGTGAAGGTGATGGCATTGGTGGTATGACCATTGATTATTATGCTGGTTATTATCTTATTCAGTGGTATAGCCAAGGTATATACACCTTTAGAAACAATATACTTGATGTGTTAAAGGAACTTGTTGACTATCAGGGCATTTATGAAAAGAAGCGATTTAATAAAGGTGGACAATATATCGATGATGATGATTTTGTCTGTGGGGAAAGAGCCAAGATGCCAATCCTTGTTCAAGAAAATGGTGTTAATTTTGCCGTTTATCTAAATGAAGGTGCTATGGTAGGCTTTTTTCTCGATCAACGGGATGTGAGGCAAGTTATTCGAAGTCACTATGCTAAAGGAAAAAAAGTGCTGAATACATTTTCTTATACAGGAGCATTTTCAGTATTTGCAGCATTAGGCGGTGCCATTAAAACAACCAGTGTTGATTTGGCCAATAGAAGTCGAGCTAAGACGAGAGAACAATTTATGGTGAATCATATTAATCCAGATGAACATGACATTATTGTTGAAGATATTTTTCATTATTTTAAATATGCTATAAAAAAGAAACTTCTATTTGACATGGTCATCTTAGATCCGCCTAGCTTTGCGAAGTCCAAAAAATTTACATTTAGTGCTGCTAAGGATTATACAGATTTATTAAAACAAACCATAGCCATAACTCAGAAACAAGGAATAATCGTTGTTTCTACCAATTGTAGTACATTTAATATAGAGCAGTTTAAGGATATGATTCATCGAGCTTTTATAGAGAGTAAGCATGCGTATAACATCTTAGAGACATTTTCATTACCTTATGACTTCCACCTTAATGACCATTTTAAGGAAGGGAATTACTTAAAAGTTGTATTGATTGAGAAGAAGAGTTGATTTTCTTACATGTTACTTAAGATAACAAGAAAGTGAAGGAGAATACCTTATGACAAGTATGTCTTTTATCATAACGTCTATCTTATTGCCTATTTTCATACAGATAGGTGTAGGTTTCTTATTGCAGAAAAGATTAAAATTAAATATTAGGAGTTTATCAAGGGTACAGATTTATGCATTTATACCGGCTTTAATCTTTATTAAATTCTATACCAGTACATTAAGTGGTGCATATATCTTACAAATCAGCGGCTTCACCATTTTGTTATTCTTTATACTCATGATAATATCAGCAGGTGTTGGAAAAGTTCTGAAATTGCCAAAGAAAAAAAGGAAAGCTTTTGAAAATGCTGTGATTCTTAGAAATCAGGCTAATTATGGTATACCCTTGATTACATTATTGTATTTAGAAAGTGGAGCTGAATTAGCATTATCCATACATATGGTTGTTTTACTCAATACCAATGTTTTATTAAACACTGTAGGCTTGTACAATGCAAGTAGTGGTACATATACCAGTAAAGAAGCATTAAGTAAAATTCTTAGAATGCCTATGATCTATACGATTGGTCTTGGGATTATCTGTAAGTATATGCATATTACGTTACCAGAATCGATCATGACCACATTAACGATTATGGGTAATGGTGTTGTACCCCTTGCTTTGTTTACAATGGGTGCTCAATTGGCTGAAACCAAGTTTGATTTTAAGGATTATACCATATCCATAGCAGCTGTCATGCGTCTTATTTTGTCGCCCTTATTAGCCTTTGCTATGGTGTATGTATTTGGGATTCAAGGCACAATGGCACAAGTGCTTATTATAGGAGCTTCTGCACCTACAGCAGTAAACAGTGTCATGTTGTCTATTGAATTTGAAGGTGATGCGGCATATGCTTCACAAGCGGTACTCTTGACCACTTTATTAAGTTTTATAACAGTCACAGGAACCATTATGTTAGTCATGTAAAGCCATGTAAAAATATACAAGAAGATACCTTGACAAATGGATGAATATTGACTATACTTGAAAAAAATAAAAGCGATGAAGAGAAGAGTAATCATGTGAAGATTTACAGAGAGTTCCTGTTGCTGAGATGGAATAATTATAAGATGATGAAACAAGCCTCGGAGCTGCATACGGATCTTATGTAATAAGTGATGCTATGACGTGTGTTCCCGTTACAGAACAATAGTACAGATGTACTTAATGAGATTGGTACGATGACGTACTAATAAAATAGGGTGGTACCGCGATAGAACTCGCCCCTACAATTATTTGTAGGTGGCGTTTTTTTTATTGGATAGAAAAGTTCTCCTATCCAATAAAAAAAGAATTGAATTTATGCGCAGATATTTCTCGTGAACGAGAAAATCTTGATGCGCAGTACAAAAATAACTTCTGAAAATGCAAGTCACTGCTAAAATAAAGTGTGACGAAGTCACTTTTGTACTCTTATAGGAAAGTTCTCAATTTAACAAATGAGATAGAATCATTCTCATTTGTGCTAAGGAAACTTTCCTAACGACTAAAACTTCCTACGGAAGACGAGGCGTAGCCTCTTTTGTACTTGCAATTGAAAGTAGGCATGAAAATACCATATAAGGAGCTAAAAGGATGAGAGAAAGAAAACGACCAGAATTTCCTAAAAGAGCAGTTGTAACGGCAGGTATGCCTTACGGTAATAAAGAGTTGCATTTTGGTCATGTTGGCGGACTTTTTGTTCACGCAGACACCTATGCCCGTTTCTTAAGAGATAGAATAGGTAAGGATAATGTTATTTTTGTTTCGGGTACAGATTGTTATGGTTCACCGATTGCAGCCAATTATCGCCAACTGGTTGAGGAGGGTAAAATAACAGGTTCATTAGAAGATTATGTGAGAAAAAATTATGAAAAACAGAAAGAAGTCCTGGATAAATATGATATGAACCTTAATTTGTATGCAGCATCAGGGCTTGATAGAGCAGGAGAGATTCATAAAGAAGTTTCAGAAAAAATATTTAATACATTGTATGAGCATGATTATCTTGTTAAAATGTCAACGCCTCAATTTTATGATCCTGACTTTAAAGTGTTATTAAATGGTCGCCAAGTGGTAGGTAAATGTCCTATTGATGGATGTCAATCTGATAAAGCATATGCTGATGAATGTGCTCTAGGGCATATGTATATGCCAAACGAGTTGATTGATCCTAAGAGTGTGTTATCAGGTAAAAAGCCAGAACTTAGGGATGTCACCAATTGGTATTATAAACTAGAAGATTATACCGAAGCATTAAAAGGGCAAATGGATTATCTAAAGCAACATTCCACTGCTAGAAAATACCTGATTAAAACCATTGAGGAATTTCTAAAACAACCCATCATCTATGTAAAGCGTAAGCAATTGGAAGATGGTGTGGCAAGCTTACAGGCGAAATTACCAAAGCATACCATCATTGATGAACCTAAGAAACCATCCATAACCTTTATATTTGACAATCTGAATGATCGTGATAAAGCCCGTGAAGTGTTGGACAGTATGGGACTTCACTTTAGAACAGGTAAAACCCTTGTACCATTTCGACTATCTGGTAACATTGATTGGGGCATCAAAGTACCAGAAAAAGAAGGACTTGACGATTTAACTTTTTGGGTATGGCCTGAATCCCTGTGGGCACCTATTTCTTTTACAAAAACATATCTTGAATCCATTGGAGAAGATAAGGATGAGTGGAAGAATTGGTGGCTGTCTGAAGAGTCAAAAGTGTATCAATTTATTGGTGAAGACAATATTTATTTTTATGGTATCGCTGAGATGGCAATGGGTCTAAGCTTATTAGGTATAGACAGCAAGGATCAAGTGGACTGGGAGCATGTGAATCTACCTCACTTAGTACCCAATAATCATGTGCTTTTCATGGATAAAAAAGCCAGTAGTAGCAGTGACATTAAGCCGCCTATGGCAGAAGAACTCTTAGACCACTATACAGCAGAGCAATTAAGAATGCATTTCTTAAGCTTAGGTCTTGCTAAGAAAAGTGTTAGCTTTATGCCCCAGGTTTATATGCCTGAAGAAGAACGGCAAGGTCCTGATACCGTGTTAAAAGATGGCAATCTATTAACCAATGTATTTAATCGTTTAGTACGATCTTGTTTTTACACCGCTCAGAAGTATTTTGATACCAAGATACCCCATGGAGAAGTCAGTGAAGAAATCCTTCACTTATCGAAGGATGCTGTTCTTAATTATGAGATGCATATGTATCGGCATGATTTTCACCGTATTGTCTATGTCCTTGACAGCTATATTCGTAAACTCAATAAATATTGGGTGAATCACATGAAAAAAGCCGATACCGATGAGAATAATGATCTGAGAAAACAAGTACTTGTTGACGCCTTTTATGGTGTAAAATCAGCTCTAACACTGATTCATCCAATAGCACCCACCAGTTGTGAAATGGTGAGGGATTATTTACAGGTGAGTGAGAACATTTGGAACTGGGATTATATTTTTGAACCCATTAGTGCATTGATGGATGATGTAGCTACCCATGAATTGAAGTATCTTGAACCAAGAATTGATTTCTTTAAAAAACATGAAAGTCAGTTTAAATAAGGAATAAGAAGAGACGGTGCTGTCTCAAAAAAGCAAAATAACGTCAATATCGTAGGCAACAAAATTGCTTTTTTATGAGACAGCCCCGTCCTTTTTCTTGGATTTATTTATAAGGGTCAATAAAAATTTTGGGGAACTCTTCTTGATGTTTAAAGCTTACAAAGGTTTTTTGTGATTCATTATAGGAACCATCCGTAGCGATAGGTATTATTTCTCCTTTTACCATAAAAGTCAAATAGTCTTTACCCAGATATATAACACCTCCAGAAAAACCATTGTTACTGAAAAAACTAGGGAATTTATAGGTGTTCACTTCAGCTAAAGTCATTTTTTTCTCCGTAATATCTGTGGTTTCTTTGATGGTAGAAGAGCTGGTATTGGTACTGCTGCCTATGCTAAGTAAGCTAAAAAATTTGCTAACCAGTGAAGAACTTGAACTATGACCTGTTGTTACTTTTTCATGCCTTAAGGATTTTAGGGTGATGGTCCTGTTTACGTTAACTTCTTGGGTAAAACCAGGTAAAACGGGAAGACCTAACTGCGTTTTTTCTGTTTTATTACCACTATCAGCGAGCGAACTTTCCAAGACCCTAAGGAGGTAATACTTACCATTATCATAAACAATTTCTTCACTGCCTGGAAGCATCATATGTAGAGGCTTATCTGCGATTATATTCTCATGAGATTTTTCATTTAACTTCCATGGAAAGGTTTTTCCCTTAATAATAGGGTAATAAAATTCATATTCAATAACAGTTTCAGGAGAATGCTTATACCATTTATAGTTACCAAGCTCTTTTCCTAAGTAATAGAAGTGTTCGGATACATGTTCATGATGTCCATCTGCGTAGAGGAGGACATAAACAGCGTCGCCTATGTTATATGGAACGTATTTGTCGCAGTGTGGACAATAAAAAGTTTTGTTTGAACCACCATCATTTTCAAGATATATTTTTTGGGCATCAATTATACCTTTTGTTGGATCTGTTGTTCCATTAGCATCCCATATTTCTGCTTTCATATCATAGATTTCATGATCCCAATAAAGGTAAAAATCCGCTGAATTACAGGAGCTAAATTCTGGTAAAGAAGGTATTTCAAATGTTTTTTCCACTTTTTTGCTGACACTTTCTATGGTCGTATCTTTCTCCGTATAGGAATATGATGTTTTAAAAGTATATTGTTTTCCAAGGGATTGCTCTAAGACACTAGCTAAAGAAAGATTGTAGCCTACGTCTTTAAGTAGCTTTGTTGCTGAATCTTTATTAAATGTAAGCCCCATATTAAATGAAGTATTGGAGGACTTCATTTTCGTTATGGATGTAATACTTGTATGGGTAAGGTCTTGGGTAGAGGCTACTCTTTTGATTTGTCCATTTGCAATTGAAGCTAGCTTTTTCAAGCCCGTGTAAGGAGCAGCTTTTGATTTTTGTTCATTGTAATTGGCACTTATAAGCTTTACTTTATACTGACTTTCATCTGTGAATTGGCTGGGCTTGACAGAAAATTCATGTAATACCCCTAAGTCAAATTGTAACGAGGGCCCGTTCAGGTGGCGGTCTGTACTTTCGATGAACTCTCCAGATACGGGGTCAAAACGATACGCAATAGATTGATGGCATGCCTCATGAGCCCGGATAGGGTTCGTTGACAAGCAAAAGGAAAAGAGCATGATGACAGTCAACGCCAAAACAGGTAATCGGTTAATTTTTTTCATATGGTTTTACCTCCTATTAAATTATAAAAATACAAGAAATTTATATAAGTACATGTACTATGATAAATATTATAATATAACTTATTATTGTATAGTTCGTAGAAAAATTCGTAAAATTAGTAGATTTAATTAATAATTGCTTGTATAATAGATATAAAAAGAGGAATGATGTGTATATGCATGATAGAAGTTTACATAACATTTTTGATTTTTTCTATTTGTTAAAAAAATTTAATGGACTAAGGCCCGATTATAACAAATATTCACCAAAACTTAATACCTACTCTGCTATAGAGGGCGCTCTTGGTATAGGGTCTAAAAATTATCCTTATTATAGAAAGCGGGGTTTTATTCCTCTTCGTGCTGAAGATATCTATCTTCGATTAAGTGAAAAAAATATAATTCCAAAAAACAACATGAAATGGCTGCGAGAGCTTGTTACGTATGTACATACTGACGTTAATAGCCATGACATAGCTTTATCAGATAGCCATGATTCCTTTAATAGATTTATCCATATACTACAGAATTTTTATGAGAAAAAAGAAGATGAAGCGTACATCAAACACGTTATCATGTATTTGGACAATCCTCAACAATATGCCATAGAAACAGAAACTATCTGGCAACATATTTCTCCTAAAGGCAACAACGTCAATAGCGTGAGAAAAAATAGGACTCAATATTTAACAAGGCTTCCTAAAGCCTCTTTTAAATTAATTGGTAGAGAAAAAGAATTATCCGATATTGAACATGATTTATCAGAGAATCACAGGGTTCTTTTAGTGAATGGTTTAGGAGGTATAGGTAAGACAGAAATATGTAAAGCTTATATTCATGACCATGTTATAAAAGGTAGTTACAGTTATATAGGGTGGATTAATTACATATCCAGCTTTAAAGAATCCATTGTGAGCCAGATGAATGGGCATCCTGTCTTATTCAATGAGCAGGATACTTTGGATGAGAAATACGATAAAGTAATATTTTTCCTTCAAAGCATTCGTGAAGAATCCTTATTAATTATTGATAATATTGTCGATAAAGATGATGAAAGCTTATGGGATATGAGTGCTATCCCATTTTTTAAAATCATTGCTAATTCAAGGTGTCAATTCAATGAACTAAAACGGTTAGAAGGTTTCCACCAGTATGTGTTAGATTTTCTAGAGATGAAGGATTGTTTAGATTTATTTTATACGATTTATGAAGGTGAGAAAGATGATGAGATATTAGAAAAGATTATTGAACTGGCTGGTAATCATACCTTAACCATTGAGCTTCTGGCTAAAACAGCTTATTATTCTGGTGTAACCATTAAAGAATTGTATAAGGGGATTTTAGCATTGGGCTTTAATTTAGGCAGCATGATCAATGCTCAAGTAAAGACCAGCTGGCATAATATGAGAAAAACGGAGACGATTTTTAACCATCTGTTAAAATTATTTTCCCTATCCCATGTAAGTGAAGAGGAAAAGGAGGTCCTGATGCATCTTTCTGTCTTACCGCCTGTTGACATTAATGAGAGAGAGCTGTTAAAATGGTTAAACCTTCCAAATGCTAGTCTCATGCATACAATCATTGAAAAGGGATGGGTTAAGCGAGTCGGTTTTTGGAAGATTACCATGCACCCTTTAATACAAGAAACCACCAGATATAGCCTCAAACCGGATGCAGGGAAATGCCATCATTTTATTCAAGCCATTGCAGATGAACTTTTTTTTAGTGGTTATGACAATCCCTATGATAAGGTCCAGTACACAGCCCTTGGGGATAGTCTTCTAAAATATTTGGATGAAGATACGCAAAGCATTGGTCTTTTGTATAATAACCTGTCCAAAATCTATCGGGTTTGTGGTCAACGAAGTAAAGCGCTTGATTATCAATTAAAAGCCACCCAAATAAGAGCTAAAGTGTTAGGAGAGAATCATCCTGATTTAGCCACCTCATTATGCAACTTATCGGTTATCTATACAGAAATGGGGAAATCAGACCTAGCTTTAAAACACGCACTTGATGCTCTGGCCATACGACAAGAGGCCTTTGATGAGAAGCATCCTGATTTAGCCACTTCTTATTTTAACTTATCATCAATCTATGTGGAGATGGGCAAGTTTGATGAGAGTTTAGATTACCAATTAAAAGCCATTGCTATTCGTGAAGCGGTATTTGATAAAAATCATCCTGATTTGTCCCTATGTTATAACGATATGGCTTATATCTATAGTGCCATGGGTGATCTTGACAAGGGGCTGCATTTCCAGTTAAAATCTTTGCATATTATGGAAGAGGTGTTTGATAGGTATCATCCTGAACTATCGGTTGCTTACAATAATCTGTCCATTATATATCGACATCGGGGCAATATGGAAAAGTGTCTAAGTTATCAGTTAAAATCCATTCAAATTGTCGAAAAAATATGTGACCAATATCATCCTGAACGCGCTAGTTCCTATAGCAATTTATCCATGATCTACAACGCAGTAGATCAGTATGATAAAGCGCTGGACTATCAACTGAAAGCTATGGATATACAGTATCATAGTTTATCTGAAAATCATCCAAATACAGCTATTATCCATAATAATTTATCCATCATCTATCGAAATATTGGAGAATTTGATAAAGCCTTGGAACACCAACTAAAAGCTATTCATATAGCTGAGACATTGTATCCCAAAGCAAATCTGCAATTGGCGAATTTTTATAGTAATTTATCGATTGTTTACAGAAAAGTAGGTCAGTATCAGAATGCCTTAGACTATCAATTAAAGGACATTGATATAAAAGCTAAAATGATTGATGAATATCATCATGATTTTGCAGATTCCTATGAAAATCTATCATGTATTTACCGGCTAATAGATAAGGTGGATAAAGCCCTGGAATACCAATTAAAAACCATTGCCATTCGAGAAAAAATTTTTAATAAAGATCATCCTGAACTCATCAAAGCCTATAAAGTTTTATCTGAAATCAATCAATGATGGCTATTGAAATGTATCAATCCTATTAACGTTCTCAGGTTGTGTTTGTTACTTTTGATAAAAAGGATTAGGAAAGTAACAAGCCACAAAAATCGTTCTTTTAATAGGATAGATACATTTTACTTAAGTTATCCATGGTTTTTTACATAAATTGTCTTGAAAACGTAACATCAGTTGACTTGATAAATAGAGTAAGGTATAATACCATCAGGATAAGTGTGAAATGGAACATTTACACGCTGTTGTGACGATGTTTTATCAAGTAAACAGCGTCATGTCACTAAAAAAGAAATGAGTGATGATATGGTAAAAAGTATGACAGGCTTCGGAAGAGGTGAGCATGTATCCGATGACATTAAGATGACCGTTGAATTAAAGTCCGTTAATCATCGATACTGTGATATTAACATTAGAATGCCTAAGCGGATTAGTTTTCTAGAGAATCTCATCAGAAGTTTTGTTAAAAAACGGGTGTCAAGAGGTAAAGTCGATATCTATGTTTCTTATGAGGACCATTCAGAAGGTAACGAATGTATTAAACTTAATGAAGATTTAATTACGCAATACTTAAAATACTTCCAAAACATCAGTGAGAAACATGGACTGGACAATGATATAAAAGTATCCCATATCACAAGATATCCAGAAGTCATTAAAATAGAAGAACATGAAATGGATGAAAATCTACTATGGGGTATCTTAGAAGAGGCATTGTCTATTGCCGTTGATAAGTTAATAGCCACTAGAAAAACAGAAGGCGACTTATTGAAACAAGATATCATGAGTAAACTAGATACCATTAATGAACTCATTTGTCTTATAAAAGAAAGAGCCCCTTATGTCACAATGGAGTATAAAGAAAAGCTTGAAAACCGCATAAATGATTTATTAAATACTTCAATTGATGAAGCGAGATTAGCAGTTGAAGTGGCGATTTTTGCGGATAAATGTTGCGTGGATGAAGAAATCGTTCGTCTTGAGAGCCACATTAAACATATGCGGCAAACCCTTGAGAAGGATATACCCATTGGACGGAAACTTGACTTTCTGCTTCAAGAAATGAATCGAGAGTCCAACACCATTCTATCCAAGTCCAATGATATGAACATATCGGAACAAGGTCTAGAGCTAAAAACAGAAATAGAAAAAATTAGAGAACAAATTCAAAATATTGAATAAGAGAACTGGGGTGATAGATGATGGTACAGATGGTCAATATAGGTTTTGGAAATATTGCTTTTGCAAACCGAATTATAGCAGTACTTAGTCCGGAATCAGCACCCATTAAAAGAGTGGTTCAAAATGCCCGAGATGAAGGGAATTTAATTGATGCCACCTATGGGAGAAAAACAAGAGCTGTCATCATCATGGATAATGGTCAAGTTTTATTATCCGCCATATTACCTGAAACGGTAGGTCATCGTTTGACAAAGGAAAATACCATGGATATGGCATAATAAATGGTAGGACTATTGCATATATATGATTCATGGTATGTGTGACGATGGTCACATGAAAAGTCACTGGATTATCCTTTATATGATTACAAGCATAACAAGAATATAATATATAGGTGATGAAATGAAAAAAAAGGGTATACTCATAATTATATCAGGCTTTTCTGGTGCGGGTAAAGGAACGGTTGTAAAGGAACTCATGAAAAAAGGGGACTATACACTATCCATATCTGCCACAACACGTCCAGCTAGAGCGTATGAGGCACATGGAAGAGAGTACTTCTTTGAAAGCCGTGAAACATTTGAAGATATGATTGCTAATGATGCATTAATTGAATGGGCAACTTACTGTGACCATTATTATGGAACACCTAAGCAGTTTGTGGAAGAACAAATGGCAGAAGGTAAGGATGTTATTTTAGAAATTGAGATGCAAGGAGCGCTGAATGTAAAAGCGTTGTATCCTGATTCTGTACTGGTTTTTATTACAGCTCCTAAAGTACAGGAATTAAAGGATAGATTAGAAGGAAGAGGAACAGAAAGTCAAGATGTTATACACAAACGTTTACTTCGTTCTTATGAAGAAACAGCCGTTATGGAGCGCTATGACTATCTTATTGTAAATGATAAAATCGATCAATGTGTTGAAGATATTAAAGCTATTATCCATGTTGAACATAAGGTATCAAGGCGAAATAAAGAGCTTATACAGCAATTAAGAAATGAATTTGAGGAACTATTGAAAGGAGAGGTTTAGATGTTACATCCATCTTATACCGATTTAATGACAACGATTAACGAGCGCATGACTAGTGATGAAGAGAAATTAAAGAGTAGATACTCTATTGTTATCGCTTCGTCTAAGCGGGCAAGGGAGATTATTGCTGGGGATGATGTGTTAACAGAAGAAATATACACAAAACCGTTATCCAATGCAGTGAATGAGTTATTCGAAGGAAAAATTGATATTGTATCAAACAATTAACGAGGGGATCTACCCCTCGTTTCGGTTGTTTTAGTCATAAACATCATCCATTGCTTATATATCTATATATGTGGTATAATAAAAGTTAGTGATTAACGACGATAAATAGGGATGTTTCCTACTCACAAGGGTTTTTACCGTAGGTATCAACCGATAAAAAGGGATAGATGTTATGAAAATATATGTCGATATTATTGTGGATATTTCCCACTCAAGCTTAGACCGAATATTTCAATATCGTATTCCTAAAAGCTTAATGGATGAAATACAAGTTGGTATGGTGGTCAACATACCATTTGGGAAAGGTAACAAACAGATAAAAGGTTATGTCATTGGTTTATCAGATACAACGGACTATGATGTGACGAAGATTAAGGAAGTCATCAGTATAGCTTCTGATAGTGTATCCATAGAGTCTCATTTAATCAGTCTTGCAGCTTGGATGAAAGAACGTTATGGCTGCACGGTAAGGTCAGCACTAAAGGTACTACTGCCTGTTAATCGTAAAGTTCATGAAAAAGTGAATAAAGAAATTATACGATTAGTGGATGAAGAGACATTACAAAAGGCAATAGATGCATGGAAACAGAAAAAATATCATGGGCTCTATCGAGCAGGCGAGTATCTGATGCACCATAAAAAAGTCATGCAGGATCAGATGACCAAAGATATAAAAGTGACAACAGCTGTACTGAAGAACTTAGAGAAAAAAGGTATTGTTCAGATAAAGGAGCAAGGTATATATAGAAATCCATATGGAATAGGTATCAAGCCAACGGATAAAATAAAGGCCAATAAAGAACAGCAACGTATTATTAATGAGATAAATAACCACTTAGGTGAGGAAAATAAGATTTTTCTTATACACGGCATTACAGGTAGTGGAAAAACAGAAGTATACATGCAGATTATTGATAAAGTCATCAGTGAAGGCAAGCAAGCCATTGTGCTTATACCAGAAATTGCACTCACACCACAAACAGTAAAAAGATTCATCGCTAGATTCGGTCATCGTGTGGGCGTTATGCACAGTAAACTATCTCAAGGAGAACGATATGACCAGTGGCGGAGGGCTACAGAAGGTGATATTGATATTATGATTGGGCCAAGGTCAGCCGTCTTCACACCTTTTAGTCGATTAGGAATTGTCATCATTGACGAAGAACATGAGATGACCTACAAGTCAGAAACTTCGCCGAAATATCATGCGAGAGAAGTGGCAATCCAAAGAGGTGAGATGACAGGTGCAACCGTGGTGCTTGGGTCTGCTACACCTTGCTTAGAGAGTTATCATATGGCTCAAAAAGGTCATTACACGTTAGTCACCTTGAAAGAAAAAGCAGCAACGTCTCATTCATTGCAAGTGGATGTTGTGGATATGCGAGAAGAATTAGCTAACGGTAACAAATCCATTTTTAGCCAAGCATTAAAAATAGCTATCATGGATAAACTTGAGAGAAACGAGCAAATCATTCTCTTTCTAAATAGAAGAGGTTATGCAAGATTTGTTTCCTGTCGTCAATGTGGTTATGTGGTAAAATGTGATCATTGTGATATACCTTATACGTATCATGCTACAGGCGCTCAATTAATATGCCACTATTGTGGGAAAACCATCAACATGGTAAAAAAATGCCCTGCATGTGAATCAAAATACATTAAGCAATTCGGTATTGGTACCCAGCAGGTGGAAGACTTAACCAAGCGGGAATTCCCTCAGGCAAATATACTCAGAATGGATTTAGACACGACCACGAAAAAAAATAGTTATGATACGATATTAGGTAGTTTCAGAGATGGAAAAGCAGATATCCTCATTGGTACACAGATGATTGCCAAAGGACATGATTTTCCGAAGGTGACATTAGTAGGCGTCATAGCTGCTGATTTATCCTTATACATGAGTGATTTTCGAGCCTCAGAGCGAACGTTTCAACTGTTGACTCAGGTAACAGGAAGAGCAGGGCGGAGTATACTGCAAGGAAGAGCCATCATACAATCTTATACACCGGATCATTACAGCATTACTTGTGCTAAGGAACAAGATTATGAGGGCTTTTATGAAGCAGAAATCATGTATCGACAATTAATGGGTTATCCGCCATTTTCGAACCTATTGGTCCTATTGCTTCAATCAAAGCATGAAAAAGAATTGATAACACGTTCGTTTGAACTGGCTCGAGATATTGGGTTAGTCGCACCGGGACTTGGTATCGAAGTTATTGGACCATCGCCTGCCAACCTATCCAAGATAAATCATACATATCGTCGTGTTATTTTATTAAAAACGAAGGATTATAAGACACTTACCCTATTTTTTAATAAATATATGCACCGATTACATGTTAAATATAATGATATAACCATTCAGTGGGATATGAATCCGTTAATTTCATATTAGCGATAATGATAAGGAGTGAAGCGTAATGGCTTTAAGACAAATTAGAACAGAAGGCGACGAGATTTTAAGAAAACGATCAAAAGAAGTATCAAAAATTACCCGGAATGTCAAGATACTTGCAGAAGATATGCTTGAAACCATGGAACATGCTAGTGGTGTAGGATTGGCAGCACCACAAGTAGGTATACTCAAGCGTATGGTGGTTATAAATGTAGGAGAAGGACCATTGGTGCTTATAAACCCTGAGATTATTGAAACCAAGGGGGAGCAAACCAATCTTGAAGCTTGTTTAAGTGTGCCAGGTAAGGCTGGAGAAGTTAAGCGTCCAACTTATGTGAAAGTACAAGCACAGAATATTGAGGGTGAAACCTTTATGGTTGAGGGTACAGAACTATTGGCCATTGCGTTATGTCATGAGATCGACCATCTTGATGGTAGATTGTTTATTGATATAGCTGAAAACATAGAAGAAGAGCAAAGGAGTTGATCATTTGAAGATTGTATTTATGGGAACTCCTGATTTTTCAGTGCCAACCTTACAGGAGTTAATAGGTTCAGAACATGAGGTTGTCGCTGTGGTAACAAAACCAGATAAGCCTAAGGGCAGAGGGAAAAAAGTGGTGTGTACACCGGTGAAAGAAGTGGCTATAGCCCATCATATACCCGTATATCAGCCTAAGAAATTGCGAGAAGAAGATTTTATACAGGCCATGGAAACCATTAATCCAGATGTGATGATTGTCATTGCTTTTGGTCAGATACTGCCTAAGCGTATTTTAAACTTGCCCAAGTATGGTTGTATTAATGTGCATGCCTCATTATTACCTAAATATAGAGGAGCGGGACCTATTCAGTGGTCCATTATAAACGGTGAGTCAGAGACAGGTGTTACCACCATGTATATGGATGTAGGTATTGATACAGGCGATATGATTCACAAAGAAGTGGTTAAGATTGAAGACACCGATACAGGTGGTACCCTTCATGATAAATTATCCGTTGTAGGTGCAAAGTTATTAATAAAAACGTTAAAAGAAGTGGCACAGCATACTGCACCTAGAGAAAAACAGGATGATAGTCTTTCGAATTATGCACCCATGCTGGAAAAAAGCTTAGGTAATATTGATTGGGAAAAAGATGCAGCCAAGATAGAGTTACTTGTTAGAGGCCTTAATCCTTGGCCAAGTGCGTACACGTATCTTGGCAATAAAATATTGAAAATATGGTCAGCAACGGTCATTGAGGAAACGATTTCAGGCGTACCAGGTGAGATTGTTAAGAAAACCAAAGAAGGTTTTATTGTAAAATGTGGACAGAAGAGTCTACTATTAAATGAGGTTCAGTTACAAGGTAAGAAGAGGATGACAGCAGATGCCTTCCTTCGTGGCTATGATGTAAAATTAGGTGAAATACTTGGCAGACGATGTTAATCAATAGGAGATACTATGGCAAATCAAAATCAGCTTAAGACACAAGTGAATACAAGAAATATAGCCCTTACCATATTACAAAGTATTTTCCAGGATCAGGCATATACCCATGTAGCCATTGATCACTATTTTAAGATGCACAAGGGATTATCCAAACAGGATAGAGCTTTTATTACGCGATTAGTTGAGGGAACCGTTGAACACTGTATCACCCTTGATTATATCATTAATCAATTTTCCAAAACCAAGACACCTAAGATGAAAAAAATAATTCTATATATTCTTCGATTAGCCGTATATCAAATAAAGTATATGGATAAAGTACCAATATCAGCTATTTGTAATGAAGCCGTAAAACTTACGAAAAAAAGGAAATTTCATCCATTATCAGGTTTTGTTAACGGTGTTTTAAGGACTATTGGAAGAAAGCTTGATGAGGTTGTTTACCCCAAAGAGGTCCATGATCCCATCCAGTATCTATCCATCATGTATTCCTTTCCTGAATGGTTAATCAGACTTTGGTTAAAACACTATCCTTATGATACGGTCAAAGAGATGTGCGAGAATAGTAACAAAACAGTGGATACAACCATTCGATGTAATACAACACGTACAACAGCCTATGCACTAAAAAAAGAGCTGGAAGCCGAGAACATTACAGTGGAACAGGGTTATCTCTTGGACGATGCGCTTCATATTAAAGATTATGACCACTTAAGAGCTGTACAGGCTTTTAAAGAAGGGAAATTCTCAGTGCAAGACGAAAGTTCCATGCTTGTTGGGCATCTTGCCAGTCCTAAAAATGGACAACGGATTATGGATGTATGCGCTGCTCCTGGAGGAAAAAGCACCCATGTTGCCGAATTAATGGGTAATACAGGACAGGTCCTAGCAAGGGATATATACCCTAAGAAATTAGAACTACTTGAAGAAAATGTTAAAAGATTACACTTGAAAAATGTAGAGATACAAGCGTATAATGCATTAGAGATTGATAAGGATATGGTTGGTCAGGCAGATATTGTACTGGTAGATGCACCATGTTCCGGGCTTGGTATCATACGTAAAAAACCCGATATACGCTATAACATACATGAAGAAGGTATCAAGGAATTAGTGTGTCTACAAAAAGACATATTAAAAGTGGTACAGCAGTATGTAAAACCAGAAGGCATACTGATGTATAGTACATGTACCGTTAATCCAGAAGAGAATCAGAATAATGTAACATGGTTTACCCGCAATTATCCATTTGATCTTGTACCCATACAAGATGAATTACCAGAACCTTTAGAGGAAGATGAACGTGGCATGATTCAATTATTGCCTGGATTTCACCATACAGACGGCTTTTTTATAGCCAAGTTAAAAAAGAGAGCGGTAGACTTATATGAATGAGAATATGCAGCGATTAGGTGGTAAAGTGGATATATTATCCCTATCACTAAGTGAACTTGAAACCCTATTGGTTTCAATGAATGAGAAGAAATTTAGAGCTAAGCAGATATACAGTTGGTTACATGAAAAGAGGGTGACTTCTTTTCAGGCAATGACAAATATCGCTCAGGCTTTACAACATAAATTAGAAGAACAATGTGCACTCATTCCATTACAGGCCATTAGACAATTCGTGTCACAAGATGGTACCATCAAGTATCTTCTAAAATTACATGATGGTCATGTGGTTGAAAGTGTTTTTATGACATATAAACATGGGAATTCTGTCTGCATATCATCCCAAGTTGGGTGTCGTATGGGATGCCGTTTTTGTGCATCAACCATTGGAGGCTTAGAAAGGCAGTTACATGCATCTGAGATGCTTGGTCAAGTATATGCCATTAACCAACTAAGCGGTAAACGGCTATCCAATATTGTCATCATGGGGACAGGCGAACCCTTAGACAATTATGATGCATTAGTATCTTTTATACGTCTTGTCACCAGCAATGAAGGCATGGGGATTAGTCAACGGAACATAACCGTTTCAACTTGTGGTATAATAGATAGAATCTATGATTTAGCAGAGGAAGATTTGAAGATTACACTAGCCATATCCTTACATGCACCGAATCAAACCATAAGAAAAACCATGATGCCCATAGCAAGTCAGTATGATTATGATAAGCTTATTCAAGCTTGTAAGGATTATGTCCATAAAACGAAGCGACGAATAACCTTTGAATACAGCTTGATAAAAGGTGTTAATGATTCAAAAGAATGTGCCATGGCGTTAGCTGGTGTGTTACAAGGTATCTTATGTCATGTGAATCTTATTCCTGTTAATACCATTGAGGAAAGAGATTATCGACATAGCAGTTTGGATACCATACAAGCATTCAAACATCTATTAGAAAAAAGACACATTAATGCCACCATTAGACGTGAACTTGGAAGCGATATTAATGCAGCGTGTGGCCAATTAAGACGAACTTATACACATGACAAAAATCAAAATAAAAATGAAACCGATTAAATAGGAGGCCCTATGAAAGCTATTGGAAGGACCCATAAAGGGAAAATTAGAAGTATTAATCAGGATAGTTTTTATATTTCTAATGAAGCAGTTGGCAACCTCCCCAACCTATATATTATTGCTGATGGGATGGGAGGACATAAAGCAGGCGAATATGCTTCACTGTGTGCTGTGGAAGAATTCTTGAATTATACCAAGACACATCACCACGAACATGTAAAAGATGCTTTTACGTCAGGCATACATTACATAAATGATTTTATCTACAAAAAATCATTATCCAATGAAAGTTACCATGGAATGGGTACGACTTTTATTGTAAGCTCCATTAAAGATAATTGTCTTCATGTGGCCAATGTTGGCGACAGTCGATTATATTTAATTAACGATACCATTGCTCAGATTACTGAAGATCACTCCTTAGTAGAAGAAATGATTAAATGCGGTGAACTCACAAGAGGAGAAGAGCGGAATCATCCTAATAAAAATATTATTACCAGGGCTGTTGGGGTTGACGAACATGTTGAATGTGATATATTTACACTGAATGTTTCCAATGACGAATTTATATTGATGTGCTCGGACGGTTTGACCAATATGCTAGAAGATGATAAAATTCTACGTGTTGTAGAATCGAATCAGACATTAGAGGATAAACTTGATGAGCTCATAGAACTGGCATTGAATAACGGAGGAACAGATAACATAGCAGCTGTTCTTATAAAAGGGGAATGAGGTGAAACCAGATGTTGCAACCAGGCGTAATTTTAAGTGGTCGTTATGAAATCATTGAAAAAATTGGATCAGGCGGTATGTCCATTGTCTATAAAGCAAAATGTAATAAGTTAGAGCGTTTTGTAGCTGTAAAAGTTCTTCGTGATGAATTCTGTACAGATGAAGAATTTGTTCGACGGTTCAAAGTGGAAGCACAATCTGCTGCTAGCCTATCCCATCATAATATTGTGAACATATACGATGTAGGAAATGATAAAAAAATCTATTATATTGTGATGGAGTTATTAGAGGGTATCACCCTCAAAGAGTATATAAAAAATAATGCGCCATTATCCGATACTGAAACAATTAAGATTGCTGCATCCATTGCTTCTGCATTGGAGCATGCTCATGACAACCATATCATACATAGAGATATCAAACCACAAAATATCATCATTACAAAAGATGGTATTGCAAAAGTTGCTGATTTTGGTATCGCTAGAGTATCCACAGATACAACCATTGTCGTACCCTCTAATGCAAGTGGGTCTGTTCATTATATTTCACCAGAACAAGCGAGAGGTGGTTTTAGCGATGAAAAAAGCGATCTATATTCCCTAGGTATAACCATGTATGAGATGGCTACAGGAACGTTGCCTTATCAAGCAGAGAGCCCTGTTTCTGTAGCATTACAACATATTCATGAAGACTTGCCAAAACCAAGTGAAAAAAATGATGAAATAGGTAAATGTCTTGAATCCATTATCATAAAAGCAACCCTCAAAAAAGCAGAGTTCAGGTATTCCAGTGCAGCAGAATTGATGAGTGACCTGAAAAAAGCAAATCTGACACCAGAAGAGAATTTTGTTAATATACGTGGGGTGGACGACGATGCACCTACTCTTTTTATGTCGGACCATGACATGGAGAAAATATGGAGTGAAGAAGAAAAACAAAAAGAAAAAAGAAGAGAGACAACGGATAAACCCAAATCCATGATAGAAAAGGTTGTTGTATTCATGGGTATCATCTCTGCCATCGTATTCGTCTCCATTGTATCCTTTTTACTATATAATGGATTAAAAGATAAAATTGCACCACCTAAAAAGATAAGTGTCCCAGCATTACAAGGGTATGATATTAAAGAGGCAGAAGAGATATTAGAAGAGCATATGTTGGGCAAGTTTATCAAGGAAGAACGCTATGATGATCAATATGCCCTTAATGAAATCATTGAGCAAGAACCTCAAAAGGACACTTTAGTGGATAAGAATGAGGTGGTTTCCCTTGTTGTCAGCAAGGGTCCGCCAATGTGTACCGTTCCTGATGTAACGAACTTTAAGTTCACCACAGCTCAGGATAGGATTCGTAAAGAAAATTTAAAATCGAAAATCATTACGGAAGATCATGATATTGTTGAAACAGGTAATGTTATTAGGCAAAGCCCAATAGGTAATACAAAGCTTAGAAAAAATGAATTGGTGACCATTTACGTGAGTAATGGTAAAAAAGAAATTGAGGTACGGGTTCCAAAAATTGAAGGCTTAACGCTCAGCAAAGCAGAGAGTAATTTAAATAGTAGAAACTTAGAAATCGGTGCCACAACCTATACACATCACGATACCATACCAAAAGGGATTATCATTAGTCAGAATGTCAAAGAAGATGAAATGGTTAAAGAAGACTATGAAATTGATGTGGTCATTAGTTTAGGTAGAAAGATTACTTATATCGAAACACTAAGTGTACCGGATTTACTTGCGACAGGTCAGACGGAAGGTCATGTAAAATTGGTTCTTGTGAATAAAGGTGAGGAAAATGTTGTCTTTAAAAAATTAGTCAAATATGAAGATTTTCCACTGAGTGTAATGGTTACAGGCGAAGGTGAAGCTGTGTTAAAAGCATACCTTGATGACGTATTTCAATACGAAGAAACATTTATTTTTACCAAGGAGGTTGGTGAATGATAGGAAAGATCGTTAAAGGTATCGCAGGATTTTATTATATACACGTACCGGACAAAGGTGTCTATGAATGTAAAGCGCGGGGGATTTTTAGGAATCAAAAAATCAAACCTTATATTGGTGATAATGTGAAGATAGCTGTACTAGATGAGAAAGAAAAACTAGGAAATGTTCTTGAAATCTTACCTAGAAAGAACAGTTTAGTTCGACCAACTGTAGCCAATATTGATCAAGCCGTTATTGTATTTGCTGTAGAGAATCCTAAACCCAGTTTTAATTTACTCGATCGTTTTTTGGTCATGGCACAGCGACAAGAAGTGAACCCTATCATTTGCTTTAATAAGATTGATACATTAAGCAAAGAGGACGTAAATGCCATCAAAGATGTATACAGCAACACAGGGTACCATATCATGCTAACCAGCGCTGTGGAAGAGATTGGTATATCGCCTCTAAAAGATATTTTATTTAACAAAACCACGGTTTTTGCTGGTCCATCAGGGGTTGGCAAATCGTCCATATTAAACCTCATTCAATCAGAAGAGATTCTTGAGACAGGAGAAGTCAGCCATAAGATTAAGCGGGGCAAGCATACAACACGACATGCGTCCTTATTGGCCTTTCACAAAGACAGTTATGTGGTGGATACACCTGGATTCAGTTCCTTGTTTATAGAAGATATGGAAAAAGAGGAATTAAAAGACTATTTTATAGAATTTCAACGTTATAAAGATGGATGTAAATTTGGTGGTTGTAATCACATCAGTGAACCAAAATGTGCTGTCAAAAAAGCAGTGCAAGATGGTGAAATTAGTGAATCACGTTATAATAGTTATACCTTACTATATGAAGAATTAAAGGACATAAGGAGATGGTAACATGATTAAATTAGCACCTTCCATACTATCAGCTGATTTTGCTAATCTTGGACAAGACATTCAGATGATTGATCAAGCAGGTTGTGACTATATTCATATCGATGTAATGGATGGTATGTTCGTACCGAATATATCGTTAGGTGTACCTGTCATTAAGCGTGTTCGTGAGTATACGGATAAGGTTTTTGATGTGCACCTGATGATCGAAGAGCCAAGTCGTTATATTGAGGCTTTTAAGAATGCAGGGGCAGATATCATTACCGTTCATGCTGAGGCTTGCAAGCATCTGCATCGTGTTGTATCCCTTATCAAGAGTTATGGTATAAAAGCAGGGGTTTCATTAAATCCAGCCACACCCATTAGCGTCATTGAATATGTCATTGACCAGCTTGATATGGTTCTTGTTATGTCTGTTAATCCTGGATTTGGCGGACAAGCATTTATACCATCAGCACTTCATAAGATCAACGCCTTAAGAGATGTCATCTGTGGTAGAGGACTTACATGTGACATTGAAGTGGATGGTGGCGTAACCCTTGATAATGTAAAGTCCATCGTAGATGCTGGAGCGAATGTGATTGTCGCTGGATCAGCCATTTTTAATTGCGATGATGTGGAAAAGCGAATTAAGGCTTTTAGAGATGCTGCTGAATAAGTAGCCGTTTTAATAGATGTATGAAGGCTGTTTCATATGATGGGGATATGAAGCAGCTTTTTATTCTTATAGGAAAGTCTTCTGAATTTAGCATATCGAAGTAGAAGCGTTTTCATATGCGTAAATGAAACTTTCCTAACGCAACAACTTGCTTTGCAAGACGCGACGTAGTCGCTTTGTTCTTCTTATAGGAAAGTACTATGAATTTAGCATATGAAATAGAAACGTTTTCATATGCGTCAAGGAAACTTTCCTAACGGACAAATCCGCTTTGCGGAACGAGGCGTAGCCTCTTTTGTTCTGGGGATAGGATAGATGGGGTCTAGTGCAAAAGGTTTAGGGATAGGTTTAGGTATAAAACTTGGCGGATGACTTGTGGATTACAAGGATAAGGAGTATGAAATGCGAACATTGATTATAACAGGTGGGACAGTTAATATAGATTTTTTGAAAGGGTTTTATAAAGAGCATGTGTATGATTTTTGCATGGGTGTTGATAAAGGGGCAGAGTATGCGTATAAAGCTGGTATTAAGCCGGATATGGTGTTAGGTGACTTTGATTCAGCCAGTAGCGATGTGGTGGCATATTATGAGCATATAAAAGATATAGAGGTACACTGTTTTCCAGTAGAAAAAGATGAAACCGATACCCATCTGGCACTTTTAGAGGCTATAAAGCTTGGGAGTACACGAATTGATATGATAGGTGGTATTGGAAGCCGTATGGATCACACGTTAGCTAATATCCATATTATGAAGTTGCCTTTAGAGCAGGGCATACTATGTAGGATGATTGATGAAAGTAATATCATTAGTCTTGCCAATGAGCATATTCAGTTAAACAAAGGGCATTATCCCTATGTTTCCCTTATACCCCTTACCAGTAAGGTGGAAGGCATTACCACCCATGATATGAAATATCCTCTGCATGACTATACCATGGTACAAGGAATTTCTGTAGGGATTAGTAATGAAATATTAAATCAAGTAGGTGCCGTTACACTTCAAGAGGGTATATTGGTTGTTATTCAATCACGGGATTTATAATATAGTATACAGAATCTAGGCATTTTGGATAGACATAAAAACATTAACTTAGAGATGGTGATAATTAGTTTTCAGGTAGAGGCTATTAAATATTCAATAAGTTTACATGGATCATAGCATGATTCCATGGTTTTATTCATATAATGTAATGATACTTATATTATTGTAATGGGTGAAAGAAATGTTTTTACGACCACGATTAGCAGGATTAATCCTTATATGCGTAGCTTTTGGCATGTTACTTATATCCATATTACCAAAGGGGGCAATTGGTGTTATTCTTTCACTGACCTTTTTATGTATTGGGTTAATACTATTAAAACGATGTTGAATAGGCCGGTCTTTGGTTTTAGGATAATCGTAACTAAAAAAGTGGCTATAAGCCACTTTGGATAGATAAAAAAATAATCCCCAAACAAATGGGGATTGTTTTATGCGCGTTCTACCGCACCTGATTTTAAACATTTAGAACAAACATGAAGTCTTTTTGGTTGACCATTAACAATTGCTCTAACTCTTCTTATGTTTGGTTTCCACATTTTATTTGCTCTTTTATGGGAATGGCTTACTTGAATTCCAAATTGAACACTTTTATCACAAATATCACATCTAGCCATACTTGCACCTCCTTAATCATACGTACATGTTCACAACAAAACAATTTTAACAAAAAAGTGGACATAATGCAAGCATTAGATTATAATAATTTAAGAAAACCCAAAAAAAGATTTTAAAATCTAGAGGAAAAATGGTATAATACATAATAATAGAGCCGTAAATTTCTATAAAGTAGATAAAAAAAATAAGAAGTTATTGTAAAATAGTTTAAATAATGGATAGATTATTAATAAGGGTATGAACGCTTGTTTTAGATAGGAATAGTAACAAGTCGTCTAGAGAATAAAAAGGAGGTCTAAATCATGGCTGGTAGAATGGGAACAAATATTGGTGAGGTTAGCATTGACAATGATGTCATTGCTAAGGTTGCTGGATATACTGCTATTGAGTGTTACGGCATCGTGGGGATGGCATCCATTAATGTAACAAATGGATTTGCACGACTACTAAAACGTGAGAGTTTATCAAAAGGTATAAAAGTTGATGTATATGGTAAGAACATCACTATAGATTTTCATGTCATCATTGAATATGGTATTAATATAAGAGCCGTTGCAGATAATTTGATTAGCAATGTGAAATACAAACTAGAGAAATTTACCGGTATGGAAGTCGGTAAAATCAATATCTACGTAGAGGGCGTACGTGTTGATTAAGCTTGCGAAGGAACGGTTACTATATTAAGGAGGAAAAGTTGTGGCTATAGAATATATTGAGTCAAGTACTTTAAAAAGAATGTTTGTTTCTGGGGCAAAGTATTTAGAGTCAAATAAAAAATATGTGGATAAACTGAATGTTTTTCCGGTTCCAGATGGTGATACAGGTACAAACATGTCTTTAACCATATTGGCAGCAGCTAAAGAAGTAAAAAATGCCAACGACCATGATATGAAAGCTGTAGCTAAGGCCATATCTACAGGTTCATTAAGAGGAGCTAGAGGTAACTCTGGTGTCATCTTATCACAATTATTAAGAGGATTTGCTAAGGTGATTAGCAACCATGATAAAATAGATACGCTAATTTTAGCAAAAGCATTACAACAAGGGTCCGATACAGCCTACCGGGCAGTGATGAAGCCAAAAGAAGGTACAATCTTAACAGTGGCAAGAGAAACAGCTGAGCGGGCTGCTATGTTAGCAGTGGATTCTGATGATGTTGAGTTTGTCATAAGTGAAAGCATTCATTATGCAAAAGAAGTACTGGATAAGACGCCGGATATGCTGGATGTTTTAAAACAAGCTGGTGTCGTTGATGCTGGCGGACAAGGGTTTATCTACATCTTGGAAGGGGCTCTAAAATCATTACAAGTAGGGAAAGAATTAGATTTTGATGTGGAAGATAGTGTGTCAGAAGAAATGGATGTTTCTCATTTGGCTAAGATTGCCACAGAAGATATCACATTTGGTTATTGTACGGAATTTATTATCAATGCTAAGCAACCTGAAGCATCAGAAGAAAATGGTTTTCAGTTAAGAGATTACCTTGAAACGCTGGGTGATTCCATTGTAGTCGTTACAGACGAAGATATTATCAAAGTTCACGTACATACAGATAATCCTGGATTAGCTCTTCAAAAAGCCCTGGAGCTTGGGGAATTGGTTAACATTAAAATTGATAACATGCGTGAGCAGCACACATCCAAAATAATCATGGAAACTCAGAGTACGGAACAGGTAGAATCAGCAGGCCAGCAAGCAGGACAAAAAAAAGTTGGGTTTGTTGCCGTTTCTATTGGTGAAGGATTAAATGACATATTTAAAGGACTTGGTGCAGATTATATTATTCAAGGTGGGCAAACCATGAACCCAAGCACGGAGGATGTTTTGAATGCCATTAGCCAAGTACATGCAGAGAATGTCTATATTTTACCCAATAATAAAAACATTATTTTAGCCGCTGAACAAGCAAAACACTTGTGTGAAGATAAGCATATTATTGTGATTCCTTCCAAAACAATCCCACAAGGTATATCCGCTATGATCAGCTTTGAGCATGAAAAAGGTATTGAGGAGAATACTAAGAACATGGAAGATGCCATGGGGTATGTATCCACAGGACAGCTCACATTTGCTGTACGGGATACAAGCGTGGATAATAAAGATATAAAAGAAGGCGATATTCTAGGCATTGGAAACGATAAGATTCTTACAGTTGAGAAAGATTTAGATCTTGCAGCAAGAGAACTTATTCATCAATTAATTGATGAAGATAGTGAACTTGTCACCATTTATTATGGTGAAGAGGTGAATGAAGATAAAGCGGATGAGCTAGGTGAATTCATCGAAGAGCATTTTGAGGATTGTGATGTAGAAGTGCATTATGGTGGTCAACCACTTTATTATTATATTTTATCCGTTGAATAAAAGAATTTCTTTTGTTTAAAGATAGTCGTTGAGTAGGGGCTATCTCATGAAAGCAGTGTTAGCGTTATAGGATAATCTTCTGAGAAAGCCTCTAGCCATCTATCATGCTTTGATGAGATAGCCTCTTGTAGAATAAGCGAATAAAGGCGGCGTTATGATGAATTTGAATTTACCAGTCACCATGTTAAAAGGTATAGGGGAGAAAAAAAGTCGTGCATTACAGGTCATGGCTATTAGCTCCATTAATGATTTGTTGCATCATTATCCAAGAGACTATGAGAAAAACATGCCGATAACAGCTATTGCTGACAGCCGTATCCATGAGATGAACGTTATTCGTGGTACCATCTGTATGCATACGCAAAATATTAAAAAGCGTAACATGACCATCACAAAAACAAAAATAAGGGATCATAGTGGCGAGATATTTGCCATATGGTTCTCTCAGCCGTATCTTAAAAACAAGTTAAAAGCTGGTGATCACTTTATTTTCAAAGGAAAAGTAGAATATAAGTACAATATGGTACAGATACTATCACCAAACATTATAGAAGTAGATGCTTATGAAGAGCGTGTCAACTGTTTAAAGCCTATCTATCCATTAACAAAGGATATATCCATGAAATTTATAAGTGGTGCTATTAAGCAGGCGTTAACCTATACAAAGGGACAATTAAAAGATTTTTTGCCCGAGTCTATTAGGACAACCTATGCTCTAGCAGAATATAACTATGCCATCCATCAGATTCACGAACCGGATGATATGGAAGCTCTAGAGGTGGCAAGGAAGCGATTAGTTTTTGATGAGTTCTTATTGTTTGCATTAGGTCTTCATCTTATTAAATCCCATAGTCATGAGTTGCCTAACATGTATGTAATGGGTGAGATAAAAAAAGAAAAGGATTTACTTAATGCTTTGCCTTACACCTTAACCAATGCTCAAAAAAAAGTTTGGCAGGAAATTAAACAGGATATACAGTCACCCATTACCATGAATCGATTGGTGCAAGGTGATGTAGGATCGGGTAAAACAGTTATTGCTACATTAGCGTTATTAGCAGCTGTTGACCATGGGTATCAGGCTTGTATGATGGCACCCACAGAAGTTTTGGCAAAACAGCATTATGCTTCTGTTACAGAACTTTTGGACCCACTGGGTATACATGTGGTCTTATTAGTAGGCTCTACGACAAAAAAAAACAAAGAAAAAGTATATGAAGCCATTGAAACAGGCAGCGTTCAGGTTGTGATTGGCACCCATGCACTTATCCAAGAAAAAGTTAATTTTAAAAATCTAGGCATGGTCATTACGGATGAACAGCATCGTTTTGGTGTTAAACAGCGAGAAGTCTTAGCCGGAAAAGGTCACCATCCTCATGTACTTGTTATGAGTGCAACACCTATTCCTCGGACTTTAGCACTGATTGTATATGGTGATATGGATGTATCCATCATCGATGAGATGCCACCAGGCAGGCAAAAAATTGAAACTTATACAGTAAATACATCCTATCGTGACCGTATATATACGTTCATAGAAGGAGAAATTAATAAAGGAAGGCAAGTGTATATTATTTGCCCTATGGTAGAAGAATCGGAAACCTTGGAGCTTGAATCGGTTATAGCATACACGGACAAGATTCGTAAAAAATTGGATAAAAACATACGCATTGACTATTTACATGGCAAAATGAAACCTCAGCTTAAAAATGAAATAATGGAAAAATTTAGTGAGCATAAAATCGACCTGTTGGTTTCCACCACGGTGATCGAAGTTGGTGTTAATGTGCCTAATGCAACATTAATGATTATTGAAAATGCTGAAAGATTTGGTTTGGCAGGGTTACATCAGCTAAGAGGACGAGTGGGTCGTGGTAAGCATCAATCCTACTGTGTGCTTATTTCAGATTCTAAAAATCAAGTGACCAAAAAAAGAATGAAGATCATGTGTGAACATACGGATGGTTTTATTATATCGGAGTATGACTTAAAATTACGAGGTCCAGGTGATGTGTTTGGTAGAAAGCAACATGGACTTCCTGAATTTCAGATTGCAGATATTTTTAGAGATATAGATATTCTAAAAGATACCAATACACTTGCAAAGGATATTTTAAACCACAAGCAAACCTTGGAGGAAGAAGAGTACCGATATCTTCATGATAAAATAAAAAAATATTTTAGCCATCATGTGAAACAAATTGCATTATAATACCATTTCGTTATGCTGTTTTTGATAACACAGAAGTTATAGATGGCCTTTATGAAGTAGTAAAGTTTAGTTATACAGGCATTATTTTCTAGTGTAATAACCGTAGGATTACACATAATAATAGCGTAACCTAATTAAACAACCTTCGAAGGGTCAAAGAAAACAACATTGTAAAAATTGGAGGGTCTAGTAATGGCTAAAAACGTAGTTCCACAAGCAAGAGAAGCATTAGAAAAATTCAAATATGAAGTAGCAAACGAAATTGGTGTACCTTTAAAACAAGGATACAATGGTGACTTAACATCTGCTCAAAACGGATCAGTTGGTGGATACATGGTTAAAAAAATGATCGAGAGAGCAGAACACAGTTTAATGGGTCAATAATCAATCAATGAGACTAAGAAGCGATTTCGTAATCGCTAATAAAGAGGGTGTCCTATAAGCCTTTGGCTGGGATACCCTCTTAAACTATGTCATTCTTTTTGTTTTTTCTTGAATTCATGACCATAAGACAGAATTCTTATTGACAATTATGCTTAATACGATAAAATAAGAATGTACAATTTATTTTCAAAGCTTGTGTATAGAAAGGAATACAGCATGAGAGTAATAGCTGGAAAGGCTAGAAGGAGACCATTGGTATCACCAGAAGGGCTTCAAGTAAGACCGACAACCGATCGTACAAAAGAAACATTATTCAATATGATTCAACATGATGTGTACGATTGTGACTTTTTAGATTTATTCAGTGGTAGTGGTGCTATTGGCATAGAAGCGTTAAGCAGAGGTGCAAAACATGCAGTATTTGTGGATGAGCATAAGGCAGCACTCACATGTATTAAGGAAAATCTTAATAAGACCATGTTAATAGAAGCAGCAGACATATGCAGTATGCATGTTGTTAAAGCTTTGGAACAATTTAATAAACGTCAGCAAACATTTGATATCATATTTATGGATCCTCCCTATAACCATGGATGGGAAAGTCGTGTTATACCTCTTATTGTATCTTATGGATTATTAAATGAGGGTGGTATGATCATCTGTGAAAGTGCTATTGATACCTCAATGGATTTCGTTGATGATTTATCTTGTATGATTTTAAAAGAAAAGTATTTTAAAACAAATAAATTTACGTTCATTGGATGAACCTTTCATCATGTAATAGATTGTTAAATAGAGGTGACAGATATGAAAATTGGTGTTTATCCTGGAAGTTTTGACCCTGCTACTTTGGGTCATTTAGATATCATTAAAAGAAGTGCTAAATTAGTGGATAAGCTGATTGTGGGGGTCTTGCATAATCGTGCAAAAAATCCATTATTCACCATTGAAGAAAGAGTTAATTTGTTAAAAGAGCTAACGGAAGATATGGGCAATGTAGAAGTGGATAGTTTTTCAGGTTTATTAGTGGATTTTCTCAAGGAAAAAAACGCTGAGATCATTGTAAGAGGCTTTCGAGCTGTATCTGATTTTGAATATGAATTACAAATAGCTCAAACAAATTATAGTTTGGACAACAGTGTTGAAACCATATGCCTCATTACCCGGGTAGAATACTCCTTCTTAAGTGCAAGTGTGGTGAAAGAAGTAGCCATGTATGGTGGCGATATCAGCAACATGGTACCAGAAAAAACCATTGAGTATATGAAAAGAAAATTTCAGTAAAACGTATTGACAATAAAAAAACAATAATGTGCTAAGCATAATAGGAGGGGGAACAAGAATGAGTAGTATCATGGATTTAATAAATGAAATGGAAGATTATTTTGAAAGTTGTAACAAGGTACCTTTTTCCAGCAAGATCATGGTTAATCCTGAAGTCATCTATGAGTTAATCACCGATATGCGTCTTAAAATTCCTGAAGAGATAAAAAGATGTCAAAGAGTCCTTGATGAAAAAGATAAAATCATCATGGAAGCAAAGCAGCATGCCCTTAATGTGGAAAAAGAAACAGAAAACAAAATGCTTGAGATGGTTAACGAACATGAAATCATGCAGCAAGCTTATTCAGAAGCGGAAACGATCTTAACGGAAGCAAAAAATACATCACGAGAGTTAAAATTAGGTGCTTACGAATATGCTGATGAAATATTAGTTAAGATTGAGGAAGCAGCACGAGCTACCATGATAGAAACCCAAAGTGCCTATCAACAAATGGAAGCTTTTATGAATGGACAAGTGGAGATGCTTTTGAATAACCGTCAAGACCTGCAAGATAGGAAAGTCAAAAGAAAAAGCAGCTAAGTGCATAATAGCTATGCTCTATAATAATGGTATGAATAGAAATGCTGTGATAAATGTTATTACAGCATTTATTAATTTTGCCATGATATAGGGTTTTATGTGTAAGTCTGTGTCATGAATAACGCTGGCTGTTTGGGCATGAACAGAAAAAGTTCCAAAAGCAACCAAAGTGGATAATAATACAAATCTTACGGGCAAAGTGGCAGATGCACTTACTAAGAGCTTGGTACCATTGGCTAACTCCATCAAACCAAAGGTAAAATCTTTAAGAATATGACCTTGAATAGGAATTAACTTGAGGCAGTTCATGATAATGGAGAAAAAAATAATATAGCCTCCAATTTTTACAATAAGGGTAATAGCATTCATGATACTCTCATCGAATATGGAAAAAGTAATTTTTCGACTAGTATGTTTTGCTGAGCCTTCATGATGGTTATGGGATAATGCCTTAGCATAAACAATACGATAAATACAGGCGGTTATTATATTGGCAGTATAGATGACCATGAGCATGAGGATGCCTATGGCTGCTCGACCAAACAAGCCTGTGGCGATAAAGCCTATGATGAACATGGGACTAGCATTATTGCAGAAAGTAAGCATGTATTGAGCTTGTGGTAACGTAACAGCCCCCTTTTTTAATAGATCAGCAGTAATCTTTGCACCAACAGGAAAACCAGATAAAAGACCTGTTACAAAAGCATAACCGGCTACACCAGGTAGACCGAAAATTCTACGCATAATAGGCGTTAAAAAGATATTAATATAGTAGATAATGTTGGAATTAATGATCAAATTGGATAAGAGTATAAAAGGAAATAATGTAGGAATCATCACATTGAACCACAATAATAAACCTTCTTCAGCAGCTTTCATAGATGACTTTGGCATAAGAAGGACAAGGCATAATAAAAGGATGAGAAGGAGGTTAATCATAAAGTTTTTGGTTATTTTTCTTTTCATAAGAGGACCTTTTCTATTGGCATTATTAATACAAGTATATTGAACTGTAAGTTTTTTTAGAACAGGTCCATGACTAAGCGCTATAAAATAATAACAGGTTGGGTATAGTCGGTTTTAATGGATGTGCCGTATTTGTTACCCAGTGCAATATTATAGAGGTCAGTCGCTTTCATTTCATCTTCTAACATCCGCAGCTGAAGATTATCAAGAGAAGGGATACTATCAGCTACATTGGATATAATGGGTAATGTGGCATGACGTTTTAATCGCTTGAGTAAATCCCCATTATTTTTCTTAAAACCAAGAAGCTTAATGTATTGCACATAACCTCTATCCACAAATGCTTGGAAATCTTTTTTGGTAAGGCCTAATAAAATATGCAACAAGGTCCGTTGAATCCTGGATATAGGATAACGCTTGGTACGGGTATAATCAACGATATAGCTAATGGGCTGATAACAACTAACTGCTTTTTTAAATCGGTTTTCAATACCTTCACTAACATCCATATAGGATTCAAGCAAGCTGGATGTGGCATTTTTTAATTGATAATTCATCATTGTAGAAAAATCATCATAATCCATAGGAGCAATACATCCATCAATGGCTTCTGCCAAATACCTTAAAGCTTTTTTGGGCATACAATGGGTAAGATGGCTAATGTCAGGTTGATTTACTAATGATTGTCGTATTGCTGTTGCAGAGGATAAACACATCTGAAGATCATCTGCATGATAAGATGAGCCGATACGTTTAATGGTATATGGTTTAATGGGACTACGGAGTTTTTGCAAGGCTTTTAAGTACTCGATGCCCAGTATATTATTAGGTGAGCCAATTAAGTCAATCAATGTATCTTTGTCTATATCTAAGTCTTCTTGATGAGTGAGATAATGAATAAGTGCATTTGCTCTAGCTGTTACAAAGCTATTTCCTTGTTGGAGGAATTGGTTTAACTTTTCCTTAAAAAGTGGTGGTTCATGGCATAAGATAGACGCTATCTGCCCAAGAATATGGGGGTCACCTATTTCACTGCCAAAACATAGGCAATCAACCATGCCAAGATCATGTAATACTTTTACAGATGCATAAGCAAAGAACTCAGCACTGGAAGTTGAAAAGTGTACGGGGAGTTCAATGACCAGGTCCGCACCGCATGAAAGTGCCATTTTTGTTCTCGTCCATTTATCAACAAGCGCAGGCTGCCCACGTTGTACAAAATGACCGCTCATAATGATGACACATTGGTCCGCACCTGTGATGCGTTTAGCTTCTTCCAATTGATACTGATGACCGTTATGAAAAGGATTATATTCAGCAATAATGCCAACTGTACTCAATATATAACACCTACTATCTATAAAAAAATTCGGGATTGATGCACAATCTCACCATGTATGACTTAATATTAAAGTATAATATCTATTTAATCAAGGGATAAATGAAAAACCGTAATAACATAAAAGGTTTTTGACAAAAATAGTAAAAAAAGCAAAAAAAATATTAAAAAAATTAAAAAAAACATTGTATACAATAAACATTGATATTATAATAGAGTTAAAGAGGAAAGTTTATACCACCTAGATTATTTTTGTTGAGGTTTTGAAAGGAGATTATTAAGTTGAGTTTTATAAACAGCATTAAGGAAAGAGCAAGACAAGCAAAAAAAACAATTGTATTACCTGAGTCCTTAGAAAGAAGAACCTTAGAAGCTACAGCACAGATTATCAAAGAAGATATTGCGGATGTCATCTTAGTTGGCAACAAAGAGGACATTGAGAAAGCAGGAGAAGGTCTGGAGATTTCTAAGGCTATTTTTGTTGATCCCATGTCCTTTGAAAAAATGAATGCTTACATTGATTTATTAGTAGAACTGCGTAGCAAGAAAGGGATGACAAGAGAAAAAGCAGAAGATATTCTTAAATCGGACCCTCTTTATTTGGGTGTGATGATGGTAAAAGACGGTATGGCAGATGGTATGGTAGCAGGTGCCATTCATTCAACGGCTAACGTGCTTCGTCCATCCTTACAGATTTTAAAAACTGCTCCAGGTACGAAACTGGTATCGTCATTCTTTGTTATGGTTGTACCTGACTGTACCTATGGTGCTAATGGCACATTCATATTCTCCGACTGTGGTTTAGTCCAGAATCCAAATGCAGAAGAATTAGCATCTATTGCATTAAGTTCAGCCAAATCATTTGAAAATCTAGTGGCTGAAGAAGCCGTAGTTGGCATGCTGTCCCATTCTACAAAAGGAAGTGCAAAACACCCTGATGTGGATAAAGTACTGGAAGCTACACGTTTAGCAAAAGAGCAGAACCCTGATGTGAAATTAGATGGCGAATTTCAATTAGATGCTGCAATTGTACCAAGTGTAGGTGCTTCTAAGGCTCCCGAAAGTAAAGTAGCTGGAAAAGTTAATGTTCTTGTTTTTCCAGACCTTGATGCAGGTAATATTGGTTATAAATTAACACAAAGACTAGCAAAAGCGGATGCTTATGGTCCAGTAACGCAAGGTATTGCTAAGCCTGTTAATGACTTGTCAAGAGGCTGTACAGCAGAAGATATTGTAGGTGTTGTTGCGATAACAGCGGTACAAGCTCAGAATCAATAATCTGTAAATCACATGTGTAATCGTACATGAAATGGCGTTAGTTAATTATCCGTAGTAGAAGTAGATATAAAACGTTACTTGAATAGTAAGTCAAGTAACAATAAAATGGCAGAGGAGACAAGGAAATTGAATATTTTAGTATTAAACTGTGGAAGTTCATCACTTAAGTATCAATTAATTAATATGGAGGAAAAGAAAGTATTGGCAAAAGGTATCTGTGAGCGAATCGGTATCAATGATTCACAGATTAAACATACACCTATTGGTAAAGAGGCTGTTATTATCAAAGGGGATATGCCAGACCACAAGAATGCAGTACAGTATGTGATTGATGCACTCGTGTCCAAAGAACATGGTGTTATTGACAGTATGGATGCAATTAATGCAGTGGGTCATCGTATTGTGCACGGTGGTGAAGAATTTGCTAGCTCAACAGTGATTACAGATGAGGTTATTGAAGCTGTTAAAACATGTTCAGACTTAGCACCTTTACATAACCCAGCAAACTTAATTGGTATTGATGCATGTAAGCAAATCATGCCAAATATCCCAATGGTAGGTGTATTCGATACAGCTTTCCATCAAACCATGCCTAAAAAATCATATCTATATGCTTTACCTTATGCATATTATAGAAAATATAAATTAAGAAGATACGGTTTCCATGGTACGTCTCACAAATATGTGGCTTATCGTGCAGCAGAATTCCTTAATCGGGATATAAAGGACATGAAAATTGTCGTATGTCACTTAGGTAATGGTGCCAGTGTATGCGCTGTTGATGGTGGCAAGTCTGTTGACACAAGTATGGGTCTAACACCTCTTGAAGGTCTTGTAATGGGTACACGTTCTGGTGACATTGATCCAGCCATTCTTCAATTCCTAGCAGAAAAAGAAAATAAAACCCTGGAAGAAGTAACATCCGTTTTAAATAAAGAGTCGGGTGTTCTTGGTATTTCTGAAATCTCCAGTGACTTTAGAGATTTAGAGAATGCCATAGCACAGGGGGACAAAAAAGCAGCATTAACCATGAATGTATTCTGCTATCGTGTAGCAAAATATGTGGGTGCTTATGCTGCTGCTATGAATGGCATAGATGCCGTTGTATTTACGGCTGGTCTTGGTGAAAACAATGGCGCAGTTAGAAGTGAAATCTGTTCTTATCTTACATTCTTAGGCGTCAATGTAGACGAAGAAGCCAACAAGTGTCGCAGTATTGAAAGAGATTTCTCTCATGAAGACGCAAGAGTACGTACACTTGTTATTCCAACGGATGAAGAGATGATGATTGCTCGTGAAACAGCTAAATTACTATAAATAATCAATTTCTTAGTTAGGCTATGATTATTTAGATAATCATTTGTATGACTTGTATAAGAGCAAATATAATTGAATGGCTATAGAACAATAGAAGAGATATGACAATTGTCATGTGTAAAAAAGTATTTTCCTCACTACCAAGAGGGAGATACTTTTTTTATAATGTCATTATAACCTAATATGTCTTCGTTAAAGTGTTTGGTTTTTGCGATGTTTATGACATATAGAAGTTTGCGTAGTTATGGCATAGTTAATATAAGAAAGGAATGAACGTGATGTATGTGGTAGAAACCCATGATTTAATTAAGCGATATGGTCAAGATATTGCTCTTGATCATGTAAACGTGAACATAGAGGAAGGTAAGATTATTGGTTTGTTAGGACCTAATGGAGCTGGTAAATCCACATTTATCAACACCATATCGTCCATTATACCTTATGATTCCGGTCATGTTCAGTTATTTGGAAAAGACATGAGAAAACACTTGAAAGCATTAAAAAAATATATTGGTATCGTACCCCAAGAATTATCCGTCTATTATGATATTAGTGCCTACGATAATGTTTCTTTTTTTGCATCCTTATTTGGTTTTCGAGGCAATGAGCTCAAAGAGCAAGTAAAACAAGCCATGATGTTTACCAACTTATGGGATAGGCGAAAAGATAAACCCAAAAAATTCTCAGGTGGTATGAAAAGAAGATTAAATATTGCTTGTGCAATTGCTCATCGGCCTCGGCTTATCATTATGGATGAACCAACAGTGGGTGTTGACCCTCAATCTAGAAATCATATACTAGAATCTGTTCGTTACCTTAATCAGCAGGGAACAACCATTATCTATACAACTCATTATATGGAAGAGGTAGAAGCCCTGTGTCATCACGTAGAAATCATGGATAAAGGGAAAATCATCGTAGGAGGTACCCTTCATCAGTTAAAAAATATGATTTCGGATGATCATACTATACAGATTGAATTATCGGCGTCTAATTATACCCTTGTTGAAGCCATTAAAAAAATAGGTGGTATTAAAGAAGTGACGATGGATCATCATATATTGACCATTATCTCCCAACACAAAAATATTGAAGCCATTGTTGCCACCGTGCAAGCAAGTGGAGGGTCCATTGAGGGTATTCACATGAAGCAATCCAGTCTTGAGGATGTTTTTTTAACGTTGACAGGAAGAACATTAAGAGATTAGGGGGGAGACTTATGTTTGCTGTGTTTCGATTAACATTAAAAAGGAATATGCGAATGGTACCATTTACGTTTTTTTTAATTCTATTAACCTTAGTATTAATCTATGTTATTGGTAATGCTTTGGAAGAAAGACAAGAGACAGGAGTTATATACCATGAAAAAATTGCATTGCTGAATGCATTAGATGGTCATTATGGTGAAATGTTGGACCAGTTAATGGAGGACGAAACATTTGGTGATGTGTTTCATGTCATGAACATGGAAAACATAGAAGAAGGGTTACAAGGCATTGAAGATAGGAAGTTTGAGACATTTATACATGCTGTTAAGGAGGGGAGTCAAAATGTATTGACGATCTATTCCATTAACCCTTTGTCTCCAATGGGAAGCATTGTATCAACCTTTGCTGAAACATCTAATTTTAAGCTTAATGCCCATATTAGGGGAGAACAATGGGAGAAGGAGAACCCAAAAAGTATGTTAGTGAAAGAGCAAAGCCATGGGGGTACACCCATAGGTATTGATTATTACTGTGTACAAACGCTTTTGCAGATGTTGGTATTAGGGGGCATAGTAGGTGTGTTTTCAATGCTTGAAGATGTAGACAAAAATACCTATATACGTCTTAAAAGTTCTCCTGTCACAGAAATACGTATCATGATTGCCAGATTAGCAGCGAACATCTGTTATTTGTTTACAATAGCGGTGATGATTATTGGGCTTTCAGCCTTTCTATTTGGTGCCAATTGGTCTGGAAATTATGGCATCATAGCAATAGCCATTCTTTTACACGTGACCATTGTGACAGGCCTAGGTATGTTTGTAGGCTTAGTATCGAAATCAATAAGTGTTTCTATTGGCATCATGATTATCTTTCAAATTATTTTTTCTAAGTTATCAGGAGCATTTGGACCAGACCCAACCACTGGGATATTGTCTTACATGTCCCCAAATGTCCATGCAAAAAACCTGTTGTATGGGACCATCTATCAAGGAAGTCATGGTTTAATGATAGAATCCATGGTTGCTTTAATCATTATATTATTGGTTATCTTCGTTTCATTTTGTATGGTATATGGATGGAATAGGAGGGAAAATTATGGTTGTTTATAAGAACAATATAAAACGTTTATTCACAAACAAGGCTAGGCTTTTTATTATTTTTGTTCTACCCCTTTTATTTTGTGTACTATTCTTAAGTGATAGTAACGAAATCACAGTGAAGATGGCAGTAACGGATGATGATCAGACTAAAGTAACAAGGGATTTAATCAAAGCACTAAGCAAGCATAACAGCATAGTGGAGCAAAAGGAAGATACCATCAACGATTTATTAATTATAGGTGCTTTGGATTATGCCATCACCATAGAGGAAGGCTTTACAGAGCGTTTGTTACAAGGAGAAGAAGTGCATATAAACGAACATTACTTTATCGATTCTGGAAAGATTCAACCGGTTAGAATATATATCAATAACTATATGGATAATATACAGCAAACCATTGCAAACGCAAGTAATAAGGATGATGTATACCATCGTTTGGATAACCAAAAGGCTTATTTCAGGGTTCATCAAGAGACCCAATATAAAAAATCCCCTGAAGAAGCTGTTGCAGCCATTGGTATGATGTTACAGTTTATATTATTCATGTCCGTCGTAACAACCGCATTACTCCTCATTGATAAAGAGAAAAAAACCATCTTACGTATCATGACATCCAATATGTCAAAGATGAGATACATGGCGGAAAATCTACTAAGTTTTATTACCATTGCTATGATTCAAATCCTATTTATCTTTGGCGTTTATATAGGGATAATGGGTTTTCACTTTGATGAGCTAAGTTATACATTAATACTTATATCTCTTTTTGCAGTCGTAGCCATGACCTTTAGTATGCTCATTGTATCCATGGTAAAGCGAGAGATAATCGCCTATGGTGTTATTTTATTTAGTGCAACCCCACTGGTGATGATTGGGGGAGGGTATTTTGATCCGGCTATGATGTCTGATGGTTTACAAAAAGTGGCTAAGTTTGTTCCCACAACTTGGGTAATGGATGGGGCTAGAGACCTACTCATCCATTATGATACCAGCAAAATCTTTAACAACTATGCTGTTCTCTTGACATTTGCAATAACATTTTTTATGATGAGTATAATAGCTTATCGTAAAAATACCATTTATTAGAACTGTTTAATTTGATGAAAGGTCAGGCGTTCATGTGATGAAGTATATGGTAAAAGCTTTAATCATAGGGAGCATTGCATTTGAAATGGCTCAGGTGTCCATTACATCCATGGATATTATTTTCTTCCTGTTATTAATAACGGTCACTTTGTCTATGGAAGAAGTAGGTAGAAAGTGGCAAACATTGATTTTTTTGTTCGAGTGCATCATGATGATCTATATGTATGAAGGGTTGGGTTTTTCCAGTACAGTTTTAACACTCATGATATTCGATAGTTTATATTTTGGATTTTATGTGGGCTTACTACCTGTTTTGTACATGATGCTTACGGGTTTACCCATGTTTTCAATGATGCATCACATGCTACTATTTGTCATGACAGGAGCCACCGCATATGTATTGAAAAGAAGTAAGGCAAAAGAAATACGTGATAGAAGTATATTGGATAATGAACGACGTGTCAGGTATGATTTGGAAGTGGTGCAACATGCCTTGATACAATCCAATAAAGAAATTGAGCGTTTAACGGAGGTAAAGGAAAGGAATCGTATCGCCAGAGATTTACATGATAACATAGGGCATAGTATGGCAGGTATGTTGATGCAATTACAAGCAGCAATAAAAATTCTTCATACCAATAAACCGAAGGCAGAAGGCATGTTATATGGGTGTGTAACGAAGCTTCAAACATCTTTGGAAACCATACGGGATACGGTGCATAATATGTATCACGTTAAACGTGTGACTATGGATACCCTTAAAAGGATAATAGACCAATATACCTATTGTACAATTGATGCCACCTACGGAGGAAATTTCCTGCATATCCCTGAGAATCATTTTAAAGTATTAAGCTTTGTACTAAAAGAAGCTCTTACCAATGTGAGTAAACATTCAGGTGCTTCTCATGTACAGGTACATATGACCAATACTGGCAAGCTTCTTAGAATGCAAATAAAGGATAATGGTAAAGGCTATCAGGGTACAGCAGGAGGTGTTGGCTTAAGAATTATGAGAGAGCGGATTGAACAATTGGATGGATATTTTAGTATTGATGGTGAAAATGGCACACGCATTGTATGTGTTATACCCGTAAGAACGGAGAATGAACATGAGAATTATGATAGTTGATGATGATACACTGGTTAGTGATGGTCTAAAAATTCTAATAGAAACAGAAGAGGATATGGAAGTGGTAGGCGTTGCAGCTAATGGTAGAGAAGCTTTTGAACAATGCGCTACTCAAACACCAGATATTGTCTTAATGGATGTTCGAATGCCATTGGTTGATGGCATTGAAGGCACCAAGATGATTAAAGAAAAGTTTCCTCATATAAAAGTTCTTGTGCTGACGACATTTAAGGATGAGGCTTATATTATTGAAGCCATTAAAAACGGTGCAGAAGGTTATTTATTAAAAAATCAATCAGCGGATGTCATCATTGAAAGTATAAGAACCTTAAATAAAGGTACTTTTGTGTGTGAAAAAGGGATTATGGATGTATTCAAGAGCATGATTCACCAAAAGCCTAAGCAGCAGCTAGATGCCTTAGATCAGTATGGTCTGAGTGCAAGAGAGATAGAGATTCTAGCCCTCATAGCAAAAGGATTAAGCAATAAGGAAATTGGCGAGATGCTCTATATCGGTACAGGAACGGTTAGAAATTATATTACATCCATTCTTGATAAATTACAATTAAGGGACAGAACACAATTGGCTATATTGTACCTAAAACTACATGGCCACTGACGTGTCTTTTGTATAAAGCAAATAACATGATAAGCATACATTTATAAGAAAAGATAGTCTATGACTTATTTCGCCAGATAATTATGAATGCATGCAGATGTTGTAAAGGCCTATAAAGTATCCTATTTTTGCTAAAAGCGTTGACAAAAGTATGATTGATATGTATAATTACATGTGGTTATTTTATGCGAGTAAACTTTCCAAATATAAAATATATATGGGGTGAGGTTATGCACATTAATTTAACTGACTTTTTATTCGATCATGAGACGAATAGAGAATTATCGTCAGACTTAGGTGTTAAACAGTTAACTCTTGGCGGAAATAAGATTCAAGTAGAGGATGTTCTTCATCTTGATTTGCAAATGACAAATCTGGGAGAAAAGAAAATTCATTTGGAAGGTTGCTTAACAGGCACATTGATGATGCCTTGTGACCGATGTATGGATGAAGTTCACTACACCTTTGAAACTGATTTTTCTAAAGATGTACAATTAGATGATCCTGATATCTATTATGTAGAAGGTCATCATCTAGATTTAGAAAAATTAGCTTTAAGCGAATTAATTATTGAGTTACCTATGAAAGTTTTATGCAGTGAAACCTGCAAAGGTATTTGTAACCAATGCGGTGTTAACTTAAATCAAGAAACTTGCAGCTGCGACCGCAGTGACATAGATCCAAGATTAGCCGTTTTTAAAGATTTAATGAAAGAGTTTTAAGGAGGTGTTAGGCACATGGCAGTACCAAAAAGAAAAGTATCCCAAGCTAGAAGAGATAAGCGTCGAGCTAATTGGAAGTTAACAGCTCCTAACTTAGCGAAATGTAGTAAATGTGGGGAATTAATTATGCCTCATAGAGTGTGTAAAGCATGTGGAACTTACAAGAATAAAGTAGTTATTGAAACTGAATAATTATAAGGCAGCGTAAGCTGCCTTTAATTATTCATATCATTAATTTCAAAATAGTTATTGAAAAGATGAACAAAGTTTAGTATAGTATTTTTAGAATGTAGATTAGGGGGTACTATATGCAGGATATGATAACTGTTGCAGTTGATGCAATGGGAGGCGATCATGCCCCAGCAGAAGTTGTAAAAGGTACGATCGATGCTATAGCGGATAACCGTAACATAAAGATTTACTTAGTTGGTCATAATATTAGCATAAATGATGAGCTTTCTAAGTACACATATAATAAAGAACAGATAGAGGTAGTTGATGCTAAAGAAATAATCGACCTTCATGAATCACCTGTTATGGCCATACGAAGAAAAAAAGAATCTTCAATTGTAAAAGGGCTAAAGCTTGTAAAAGAAAAAAAAGCGGATGCTTTTGTTTCTGCAGGCAGCACAGGTGCTCTGCTTGCTGGTGGAACATTTGTTGTAGGTCGAATAAAGGGTGTTGAAAGACCTGCACTTGCACCGTTTATACCCCATAAAAAAGGTGTCTCTTTGCTCATTGATTGTGGTGCAAATGTAGACTCTAAAGCAAGTTACTTGGTGCAGTTTGCTAAGATGGGTTCTATCTATTACGAGAATGTTTTGGGGGTAAAGAATCCAAAAGTAGCGTTAGTAAATATTGGAGAAGAAGAATCCAAGGGGAATAGTCTTGTAAAAGAAGCCTATGCATTATTGAAACAAGAAGACGACATTCAATTTATTGGCAACATTGAAGCAAGAGATATATCGTCAGGTAAAGCGGACGTATTGGTGTGTGATGCGTTTGTTGGTAATATTATACTTAAATATACAGAGGGATTTGGTTTAACGTTACTCAGTATGTTGAAGGATGCTTTCTTACAAGATACCCGATCCAAATTGGGAGCTTTGTTGTTAAAACCAGCTCTTAAAAAGTTTAAAAAGCAATTGGATTATACCGAATATGGTGGCGCACCACTTCTTGGCTTGGAAGGGCTTGTTGTGAAGACACATGGCAGTTCGGATGCGAAAGCCATCAAAAATACCATTATTCAGTGTAAAACCTTTGCAGAACAAAACATTAATCATAAAATTAAACAAAAGTTTTAGCTTAAGGTAAGAGAAAATAATAAATAATCCTTAAAAGGGGGCAATCAAAATGGAATTTGAAAAGTTAGTAGCCATTATATCTGAGTTCACCAATATTGATGAGGATAAGATTACAAAAGAGACGAAATTTGTTGACGATCTTAATGTGGATTCACTTGATTTAGTACAGATTATTATGGCAGTTGAAGAAGAATTTGATATTGAAATTGACAACGAACAAGCTGAAAAGATTGTCACAGTTAATGATGCAGTTGAAGCCATTAATTCAGAAATTAATAACGACTAATCTAAGCCCTTACGTTTAAGGGCTTTACTATTATTAGCTACCTCTAAATATGTTATCATAAACAAGGAGGAGGGAATATTTTGAGGAATAAGTATCGGAACTTGAATGAGTTTCAGAAAATTGTAGGTTATAGGTTTAAGGATGTAAAATTATTGTCTCAAGCACTTACCCATAGCTCTTATGCTAATGAGCACAAGATGTCTAAGTTTGAAAACAACGAACGCCTTGAGTTTCTAGGAGATGCGGTACTTGAGATTGTAACCAGTGATTTTTTATTTGGGAAATATACAGACATGCTTGAAGGTGAATTGACCAAATTTAGAGCCAGCATTGTATGTGAACCTACATTAGCCAATTTTTCTAATGAAATAAGACTGGGTGAGTTTATTCGATTAGGAAAAGGGGAAGAGAACTCTGGAGGAAGATTTCGAGCATCTGTACTATCCGATGCAGTAGAAGCCCTTATAGGTGCTATCTATCTGGATGGAGAACTAGAAGCAGCTCGAGGGTTTATCCTTCGCACATTACTAAAAGATGTAGAGAAACGTAAGTTATTTATTGATAGTAAGACACATCTGCAAGAGATTATTCAAAAAACCAGTGAACATCCAATTGAATACATAATTGTAAAAGAAAAAGGACCCGATCACAACAAGCTATTTATGGTTGAAGTAAGACATGAAGGAAAAGTCATTGGTTATGGTAGAGGTCGCAGTAAGAAATCAGCAGAACAAGATGGTGCTTACGACGCTATTAAAAATATTAAATAACACAATTGACAGTGTACAATTGACAACTATTATGGGATATGTGTAACAATAAAGTTTCCCGCCATTGTTTATGACTTTGTCCTTGCAAGGAAACAAAGCCATCATACAATATGATTATATAATTGTCCATTGTTCATTGCCTATTGAAAGCCGCTAGTGCTTAAAGTAAGGTAAGGGGATACCATGCATTTAAAAAGTATTGAATTACAAGGATTTAAGTCTTTCGCCAACAAAATAAATTTCGAATTTGATGAAGGTATTACGGGTATTGTAGGACCAAATGGTAGTGGTAAAAGTAACATAGCCGATGCTGTCAGGTGGGTTCTTGGCGCCCAAAGCGCTAAGCAGCTTCGTGGCTCTAAGATGGAAGATGTTATATTTGCTGGTACTGAAAATAGGCGACCCGTCAGTTATTCCCAGGTGGACATTACCATCGATAATCATGATAGACGCATGGCTATCGACTACCTTGAAGTCACCATTTCTAGACGGGTATACCGTTCAGGTGAAAGTGAATTCTACATTAATAAGTCAGCTTGTCGTCTAAAAGACATTCATGAATTATTCTTGGATACTGGTGTTGGAAAAGAAGGTTATTCCATTATAGGACAAGGTCAAATCGATAAGATTCTAAGTACCAAACCGGAAGATAGAAGAAATCTTTTTGATGAAGCGGCAGGCATTGTGAAATTCAAGCATCGAAAATCAGATGCCTATAAAAAACTTGAAGAAGAAAAGCAGAATCTTGTAAGGATTAATGATATCATTCGAGAGCTTGATGGTCAACGGGACATGTTAGAAGGACAAGCTGAGGTAGCAAAAAATTATCTTGTATTGAAAGAAGATCTGAAAAAACACGAAGTGAATATCTTCATCAATGACTATGAAAAATTAAACAATGGGGTCAAAGACATTGTAGAAAAAGAGCAGGATATTCATGAAGAGATTCAGTCTGTTAAACATCAATATCAACAGGCTAAGGATAAACATCATGAGATGCAGGATCATATTGAGCAAATGAGCGGGTTGATCGATGAGAAGAAAGATGAACGAACAGCCTACAACATTGAAAAAGAAAAAATTGACAATAACATTAACATGACCAGTGAACGTATTCGTTCAATTAATGAAGCTATTACACGTATTGAAGAAAATATGGGTGAACTTCAGGCAAGATATGAGATGAATAAGGGCAATGTGGAGCAATATCATGGGTTGCTACTATCCTTGAACGAAGATTATAAAAAAGTTAAAGCGGGTCTCAATGATAAAGAAGAAAATTTACAAAAAATAAACAGTGATATTAAACTTCGAGAAGAAACCATTGAAGAGATAAAAACAAATATCATTGAAAGAATGAATGAAATAACCGTTGTTAAAAGTAATTTACAGCGTTATCAGACCATGTTGGAAAATGTTGAGAAGCGAAAAGAATTGCTCACAGAAAAAATGACCCAAGTCCATGGCGAACAAGCAGCATTGAAAGAGAAACATAAAAATCTTGAAACCTTATTAACAAATCTAAATCAAGATATTACTCATACAAAGCAGCAAATCAATGAGCTAGAGCAACAAGTGGACACGTGCAGCACTGAAAAACGTCAAGTCAGTGACAAACTAGGGTCACTGAATCAACAGTTAAACCAATTTCAATCCAGATACAATGCTCTGAATGATATTACAGAACACTATGAAGGCTATAACTACAGTATTCGCAAGGTAATGGAACTAAAAACGAAACAGAACTTATCAGGTGTATTAGGCGTTGTGGCAGATATTATTTCAGTGGATAAACAATATGAAACAGCCATCGAAACAGCTCTTGGTGCCGGCATACAGAATATTATTACCAAGGATGAAGAAACGGCAAAGTTATTAATTAATCATCTAAAAACCAATCGTTATGGACGGGCTACATTCCTGCCATTAACCAGTATACGTACAAACGGGTATCAGCAGACCCTTAGCCAAGAGAAAGGGTTTATTGGTTATGCAAGTGAGTTGGTTAATCATGACCAGCTCTATACGAATGTCATTAAGTATCTGTTAGGTCGTGTGGTCATCGTAGACCATATTGACAATGGTGTACGGTTAGCTAAGAAATTCAACTATAAGTTAAAGATTGTCACGTTATCTGGTGAGGTACTGAATCCAGGAGGCTCCATGACAGGTGGTAGCTTTAAAAGTAAGGGTAACAGTTTCTTATCCCGTAAGCGAGAATTAGAAGAATATCAGGTAAAAATTAAAGAGGTTGCAAGTCGTATTGAAAAAGGCAATGACCATCAAGAAAAACTTGTGGAAAAAGAAACGGCATTAAAAAAACAATTAGATGAACTTGTTAGCCGTAGTCATGGCCTTAATATTGAGTTAAATGCATCCCAGATGCGTATGAAACAAATGAACAAAGATAGGCAACAGAAGTCTCAGGAAATGGAAGATGGACAACGTGAACTTATGGAATTGGATGTTCAAAGCAGAGAATTAAAAGAAACCACTAATACCTATAATCAAAAATTATATGGGACAGAAAATGAAAATACAGACGCAGAAGATAAAGTTGTCTATTTAACGGATATGATTCAAAAGAAAAAGGTTGATAAAGAAGCCTTATCGGAAGAAATAACCCATCTAAAGATAAGCCTAACATCAACAGAACAGAAAATAAAAAGCACAAAAGAGAATCTTAGTCGATTGGAAGATGAATCCAATGACATCCAGCAGCAAAAGGAAAAAAACCAAGAAGAAATAACAAAAAATCAAGAGGATATTGCAGCCAAAACAGATATCATTCATCAATATAAACAAGACGTGGCCCTTATATTAGAGAAAATAGCAAGCATGGAAAAAGAAATTGAAACGTTGACTAGGGAAAAAGAGGCCATGACCCTTTCTCAAAATAAGTTATTTGAAGAACGTGAAGACTTAAGTCAAAAGGTGAATCTTCTAGAGAAAGAAGTTTTGCGACTGGGTAATTCTAAAATAAAGTATGAATTACAGATTGAAAATATTACCAACTATATGTGGGATGAATATGCTGTAACCTATAATATGGTTTTGGACTATAAAGATGATTGTGGCAGCATGACCCAGTTAAAAAGTAAAGTGAAGCATTTAAAGCAGGAAATTAAATTACTTGGTGACGTGAATGTCAATGCCATCGAGGAATATAAAGAGGTCATGACAAGATTTGACTTCTTAACAGAGCAAAGAGATGATCTCATTGAGGCAGAGAAGAAGCTCATTAAGGTAATTGGTGAACTGGATAAAGAAATGACAAAGCAATTCAAGTCACGATTTGATGAAATTAAGCATCAATTCAATGCAGTATTTCGTGAGTTGTTTGGTGGTGGACAAGGATTATTATACCTTGTAGATGAAGATAATATTTTAGAATCAGGGATAACCATTGAAGCCCAGCCACCAGGAAAAAAGCTACAGAGTATGATGTTATTATCCGGTGGTGAAAGAGCTTTTACAGCAATCGCTCTGCTATTTGCTATCCAGCGGCTGAAGCCCTCACCGTTCTGTGTACTTGATGAGATTGAAGCGGCTTTAGATGATGCCAATGTGGAACGATTTGCAAAGTATTTACAGAAACTCTCCAAAAATACCCAGTTTATTATCATCACCCACAGAAGGGGTACAATGGAAGCAGCAGATGCTTTGTATGGTATAACCATGCAGGAAAAGGGTATATCAACAAGAGTTTCAGTAAAGTTAATAGAGAATGAATTGACAGGTTAGGAGGAACATATGTTTAAAAAGAAGGATAATCAAGAAAAAGATACCCAAGAAAAAAAAGGTTTTTTTGGTAAGCTGGTTAAGGGATTAACCAAGACACGGGATAATATTCTAGGTGGTGTTGACCAAGTCTTGGGTTCATTTACAAAGATAGATGAAGATTTTTATGAGGAGTTAGAGGAAGCATTAATTGTGGCTGATCTAGGTGTCAATACAGCCATGACCATTATGGAAGACTTGCGCCAAAAAGTAAAAGAGAAAAAGATAAAAGATACAGCTGAAGTTAGAGATTTATTAATGGAAGAGTTACAAGAACTCATGAAGAATGAAGAGAATCTCTATGATTTTACAGAGAAGAAGTCCATTGTTCTAATCATTGGTGTTAACGGTGTTGGAAAGACAACAACCATCGGCAAGCTGGCTCATCAATACAAGGAAGCAGGTAAGAAGGTCATACTTGCAGCAGGTGATACCTTTCGGGCTGCAGCCATTGACCAGTTAGCAGAGTGGTCCAATCGGGCTGGCGTTGAACTGATTTCACAACAGGAGAATTCTGACCCGGGTGCTGTTGTTTATGATGCTGTTCAAGCGGCTAAAGCACGTAATGCCGATATATTAATCTGCGATACAGCTGGACGTCTCCATAATAAGAAAAACCTCATGGAAGAGCTTAGAAAGCTATTTAAAATTATTAGTCGGGAGTATCCAGAAGCCCATAAAGAGGTTTTGCTTGTACTGGATAGTACAACAGGGCAGAATGCATTACAGCAAGCCAAGCAGTTTAAAGACATTGCAGATATTACAGGTATTGTGTTGACCAAGCTTGATGGGACAGCTAAGGGTGGTATTGCTATTGCCATACAGACGGAGCTTAATATTCCTGTGAAGTATATTGGTGTTGGCGAAGGTATGGATGATTTGCAGCGTTTTGATTCAGAAGAGTTTGTGACAGCTTTGTTTAATGAAGAGGGTTAAAGAATTAAAAGAATAACTTGACATAGATATTGTTTTTTTATATACTATGTATAATATTATAGGATTAAGGCTGATGATAAGCTGTAATCTGAGCAAATGGCGATGACGAGATAGATGGTTAAGTTGACACGTGAACAGAGAGCTCCGGTAGCTGAAAAGGAGTGACGATGATAACTTAATGAAAAAGCCTCTGAGCTTCGTATGGAACTAAGATTGTCTTAGGGATGTTACGACGTGTTTCTCACGTTATAGAGATAGAGTATACGTAAGATGTTTTCTTGCCGTACTTGAAGAGGTTGATATGGTGACATGTCAATAAACTGAGGTGGTACCGCGAAGTGATAACTTTCGTCCTCAAGAATTGGATTCTTGGGGGTGGGAGTTTTTTTAATGCTTAATATTTGTCTATAATTGCAGGAATGTTTTATGAAGGTTGAGTGAATGAAGGTAAGGATAGGGCAAGACGGCGTAGGTAGGTATCTCTATAAATCAGTTCAGGCCAGTTATCCATAAGAAAAACTAAGCTCACTCCAGTAGATGTTACGAAACCTTAAAACTCCCTGCGGTCAGACAATTAAGGTTTTTAATGTAACATCGACTTCCATTCGCTAAGATTTTCTAATGGATGACTGGAAATCACTTGATTTATAGAGATACCTACCTACTGGGCTGTGTTGTTTGGTGTTTTATAGGGGTTAAAGTATTGGATTTGATGGTGGTATGGGATAGGTGATGTAAAAAATGATGTGTTTGTAATAGAAAATAGATGAAGGAGTGTTGAGGATGCATTGGGCAGAGCGAATAGCTAGGGAGTTAATTGAGAAGTATCCGGAGAGAGAAACGTATGTTTGTGCTTCGGGTATTAGTCCTTCGGGGGCGGTGCATATAGGGAATTTTAGAGAGATAGTGACTACGTATTTTGTGGTGAAGGCGTTGGAGGGGCTTGGTAAGAGGACCAGGTTTATCTTTTCTTGGGATGATTATGATCGGTTTAGGAAGGTGCCCAAGGGGATTGATGGGTCATATGAGCAGTACATTGGGATGCCTTATTCGGAGATTCCGGACCCTTATGGATGTCATGGGTCTTATGCAGAGCATTTTGAGAAGGCATTTGAGGCTTCTTTGGGTGAATTTGGTATTGATGCCCAGATGATTTATCAGAGTAGAGCTTATAAGAGTGGGCGTTATAATCGGTATATCAAGCATGCACTTGATTGCAGGCAACAGATCTATGATGTCATTATGGGTTTTAAGACCCAGGAGCCTTCTGAGGAAGAGAGACAGGCATATTATCCGGTGACGGTATATTGTGAGCAGTGTGGTAAAGATTTGACTGAGGTTAAGGATTATGATGGTTCTCGGTTAAGTTATGGATGTGCATGTGGTTATGAAGGCGTTGTTGATGTTTTGGAGGCTAGGTGCATGAAGCTGGTATGGAAAGTGGATTGGCCTATGCGGTGGATGGTTGAGGATGTGGTCTTTGAGCCAGGTGGACGTGATCATTCGGATGTTGGTGGGAGTTATATGGTGTCCAAGGAAGTGGTCAAGCATATTTTTAATCATCCTGGTCCAGAGTATGCAGCTTATGAGTTTATTGGTATTAAAGGCAGTCAGGGTAAGATGTCCAGTTCAGTAGGTAATATTATGACCCCTGAGGACCTATTGAAGGTGTATACGCCAGAGCTAATTTTATATATGTTTGCCAAGTATAAGCCTAGTGCAGCTTTTAATATTGGGTTAGATGGTGATGTGGTGAGGCATTATACAGAGTATGAGCGCTATAGGGAACGGTACAATAAGGGGTTATTGACGGATGAGGATTTGTGTTATGCCATGACGTTATCAGAAGTTGCTGATACATGGCGGTGTTTGCCCAGTTACAGTCAGGTAGCAGGCGTCTTTCCTCTTGTAAATTTTGATAGATGCGTGTTACAAGATGTGCTTGAAAAGGTTGGGTTAATATACGATAAAGAGGCCATTGAGAGCATTAGTCATCGGGTAGAACATTGGATTACTACTTGGTGTCCAGAGAAAATGATTCGTTTAAATGAGGAGCAAGATAAGGCATATTATGGTACCTTAAGTATCTTGGAGAAGAAGTGGCTGAAAGATTTTTGTCAATTAATTGGTGAGAATGGTGATGAGGATATGGATGTATTAATGGGTGATATCTATGCCATCTGTCATGATGAAGATAAGAAAATTATGCGGACTCAGCAGAAGCGTTTGTTTACGATGATTTATGGATTAACCATTAATGCCACCAGTGGTCCAAGACTACCGCTATTAATGAAAGCCATAGGGTCTAAGAGGCTTCTGTACCTGCTGACGTTTGAAGAGATGTAGTTAGGATAGAAAATGCAAGAAATTAATGTGTGCTTGCAAAAATACATGAAAATAAAATAAATAATCCATTATAGTAGGATAAATATGTATAGAATTATAGAATAAATGAAGGTTGTCATTGGTAAAAATTCAAAAAAATATAAAATGTTATTGACAAATACAAAAAGCACGTTTATACTATAATCAGAATTTAAATCATCATAAATGCAACGAGGTATTATGAGTGGGCAATGAGGTCTACATACTCCGGGTAGGAGTGTGTAGACCTTTTTTGTTTATTTTCAAACATATACTCGTGAATTAAGGGAGGGAACTACATGCATAAAATCACCAAAATCGATATTATAACAAGACCAAGTAAGGTAGAAGAATTAAAAGAAGCGTTAAGTCAGATTGATATTACGGGTATGACATTTTCTCATGTGTTAGGATGTGGATTACAGAAGGGGAAAACAGAATTTTATCGTGGTACAGCGTATAGTATTAATTTATTACCAAAAGTTAAGATAGAAATTGTCGTCTGTGAAGTACCCGTTGAAAAAGTGGTGGAGACAGCTAAGCAGGTTCTTAGGACAGGTGAAATTGGAGATGGGAAAATATTCATTTACCCAGTGGAAAATGTTATTAAAGTGAGAACTGGGGAAGAAGGCGTGGATGCGCTATAAAATGATGTCATAATAAAATGTTAAAGGAGTAGATAAAATGGATGAAATTAAAATGGTCTTAGATACAATATGGGTATTAATTGCTACAGCACTTGTTTTCTTTATGCAGGCAGGTTTTGCAATGGTTGAAACTGGTTTTACGCGATCCAAGAATGCAGGAAATATTATCATGAAAAACTTAATGGACTTTGCAGTGGGTTCATTAATGTTTTGGGCTATAGGTTATGGGCTTATGTATGGTGATACATTAGGTTCAATTATTGGAAAGCCTGATTTGTTCTTTTTAGGAAGTACAGATTATACATCACTTATCTTTCAAACTGTTTTTTGTGCGACGGCAGCTACGATTGTATCTGGAGCTATGGCTGAAAGAACTAAGTTTAAAGCATACCTCATATACAGTTTCTTTATATCGGTTATTATCTATCCGGTAGCAGGACATTGGATTTGGGGAGGCGGCTGGTTATCTGATTTAGGTTTCCATGATTTTGCAGGTTCCACAGTGGTTCACTCAGTAGGTGGTTGGTGTGCATTAATTGGTGCATCCATCATAGGCCCTCGTATTGGTAAATATTCAAAAGATGGTAAATCCCATGCCATCCCAGGACATAGTTTAACCTTAGGAGCTCTTGGTGTCTTTATTTTATGGTTTGGATGGTTTGGTTTTAATCCTGGGTCCCAGCTTGCAGCGTCCTCTTCTGCTGATGCAGCAGCAATTAGTAAGATATTCGTAACGACGAACCTAGCCGCAGCAGTTGCAGCAATCGTTACAATGGGTGTTACTTGGGTTAAGTATAAAAAACCGGATGTATCCATGACATTAAATGGTGCTTTAGCTGGACTGGTTGCTATAACAGCTGGATGTGCTGTTGTAACACCTGTAGGTGCTGCTATAATAGGTGCATTGGCAGGTATCGTTATCGTATTTGGTATAGAATTTGTTGATAAAGTACTTAAAGTCGACGATCCTGTTGGTGCAGTAGGCGTACATGGTATATGTGGTGCATTTGGTACACTTATGGTCGGATTATTCTCGGCAGATAGTGGCGTTGGTCTTGGCTTATTTTATGGAGGTGGCTTTAAGCAACTCGGTGTTCAAGCACTAGGTGTTGTAGCAGTTGGTTTTTGGGTCATTGCATCTGCTTATATCATATTCAAGTTAGTGGATAAGGTTATTGGATTAAGGGTTAGTAAAGCAGAAGAACACGTGGGGTTAGATATTGAAGAACATGGTATTGAAAGCTATGCGGATTTCGAAGTAAGAGGAGCTTAGGAAATGCTGAGTTACAGTCTTTGCAGGTTATAATTGAAATAATGTCAGCTAAATGGTGTGTAGTAAAATAAATATAATGAGCCTCTGATTATTCTTAATCGGGGGCTATTTTAACTTTAAAAAGTCTTTGAATGAAGCATATGAAATAGAAGCATTTTCATATGGGGTGAAGATACTTTCCCAACGAATCCATAAAAAGAAGAAAAGTACATATATATGGTTAATAAGTACATGGATTAATTACTCAGGACAGTGTAATCTAAAAAAAAGACTTCACATAAGGAGGCTGGCATAGATGTATTTTAATAATGCCATAAAAGAAAAATATAAAAAACGTCGTGACGATATGCTTAGGTTACCCAGAACAGAAGGGGTCGGTCCCTTTAAAGCCACAGATGAATCGTTGAAGCAGTACCAGTGTCCCCAATGGTTTAGAGATGCTAAATTTGGCATATGGGCACATTGGGGTCCTCAATGTGTCCCCATGTGTGATGGTTGGTATGCCCGGAACATGTATATGGAAGGTTCCAAAGCATATCAGTATCATCGAGAACATTATGGGCATCCATCAACGTTTGGTTTTAAAGACATTATACCTCTTTGGAAAGCTGAAACCTTTGATCCAGAAAAATTAATGGATAAATATGTGGCGGCAGGTGCTAAGTATTTTGTTGCACTTGGTGTGCATGTGGACAATTATGATTGCTGGCATTCCAAGTATACGAAATGGAATGCAGTCACGTTAGGGCCTAAGAAAAACATTGTAGGTATGTGGCAAGAAGCTGCAAAAAAGAGAGGATTAAGATTTGGTGTTTCAGAACATCTTTCTAATTATTATTACTGGTTAGGGCCAAGTAAACTGGCGGACCAAGATGGCAGCCATAAAGATATCCTCTATGATGGTAATGACCCGGATTATGCGGATTTGTATTTTTCACAAGTACATGGCACAGATATGAGGGTATTTAATACACCGGATATAACACCTGCATATTGGCAGCATGAATGGTTCCACAGAATGAAGGATTTAATTGATCAACATGATCCAGACTTATTCTACATTGATGGGGGTATACCCTTTGGAGACGTTGGACGCCAACTGATGGCATACTATTATAACCATAATCTTCTATCCAATAAAAAGCTGGAAGGTGTATTTAACATCAAGAATATTTCCAACCTCTGTGAATATGTAGAAGGGGTAGGTACCTTGGACTTGGAACGTGGCGTGGCAAATAAGATTACCGAAGAGCCTTGGCAAATTGATACATGCCTTGGAAATTGGTTTTATGAAAAAGGTTACCCATATAAGACAATTCATCAAGTGGTAGCATTTCTCGTTGATACCGTCAGTAAAAACGGTAATTTGCTTCTCAATGTACCCCTTATGCCCAATGGGGAAATTGACGAAACTTGTGACCTTTTACTTAAAATATTAGGTCAGTGGCTTGATATAAATGGTGAGGCCATATACGGAACACGACCTTGGCGGGTATACGGGGAAAATATAAAAACAAAATTGAAGGCTACAGAGAGTAAAAATGAAGATGACTTTATCATAGGAGATAGGGAACTGCGTTTCACGAAAAAAGACGATGTTATCTATGTCTTTGGATTTACATGGCCAAAGGATGGTAAAGTTCGTATACAGGCCATTAACCCATCAGATCATGTGACCCATGTGAAACTTCTGGGTTGTAATGAAGCCATTGGGTATGCATTTATAGATAATGGATTAGTTGTTAACCTTCCCAAAGAGCCATTAACGGACATAGCATTTACATTAAAGGTTTCTACCAATGGGGAATAAAAGCTATAAGTTACTACCCATTGTATACTACAATAGCTCAAGTCATATGTAATGTATATTCTCAAACATCATACCTGAAAAGAGATGGTTTCACTATGGTATGTAAATCACCAACTGGTCATGTTATTATTGTTAAAAAAGCCAAGAACTCTATGCTAGGATGCGTAGCGTTCTTGGCTTCTATTATGTAGTCCATTTTGTAAATGTCAGTTCAGTATTCCGAAATATAAATCCTTGTAAAGTTATACATTAATCCTTTAAAGTGCTATGTCATTATTCAGAATCTCATACTGTGTCATGAATAATTTATAGTAAGCGCCTCCTAAGTCAATGAGCTCTTCATGTGTGCCTGCTTCAATAATTCTACCATCACGGATATAGAAGATGCGGTCAGCATTCTTGATGGTTGCAAGGCGATGAGCAACAACAAAGGAAGTACGACCTTCTAATAAACGTTCTAAGCCTTCTTGGAGTGCCATCTCAGTTTTGGTGTCAATGCTTGAAGTGGCTTCATCTAAGATGAGTATGGCAGGCTTGGCAAGGAGAGCTCGAGCAAAAGAAATAAGTTGCCGCTGTCCAACAGATAGCCTGGAACCTCGTTCATTGACTTCTGTTTGATAACCATCTTGCATTTTCATGATGAAGTCATGTGCTTTCACTTCCTTAGCAGCTTGAATAATCTCTTCTTCGGTTGCATCCCTTTTACCGTAGCGGATGTTATCCATAATTGTACCAGAAAAGATGAATGTATCTTGCATCATAATGCCCATCTGCTGACGAAGTGATGCAAGTGTTACCTTCTGTATATCATGACCGTCAACGAAGATGTCACCTTCTTGTATGTCATAAAAACGGCTGATAAGATTAATAATGGTTGTTTTTCCTGAACCTGTAGAACCAACGAGAGCAATTCTCTCACCTGCTTCAACATGAAAATTAATCCCTTTTAGAATTGGATTATTTTCCTCATAAGCAAATCCCACATTGGAGAAAGTGACACTGCCTGCAATGGTTGGGATGGGATAAGCATCTTTTTGATCTTTAACAACAATTTCTTCATCAAGGGTTTCAAATATTCTCTCCAAATAAGCCATGGCCATAATAATTTGATTGTAAAAATTACTAAGGTTCATAATGGGACCCCAGAACCTGCCAATATAACTTACAAATGCAACGAGTGTACCTACAGTGATGATGTATTCACCATAAGCAAGCCAGGACGTACCCATGTAGAAAAGGAGTGAAATACTTAAGGTTGATATATTTTCAGAAATCGGCCACATAAGATGTACCAAGCGCACAGCTGACATCCATGATTTTTTATAGGCGGAATTACACGTGTTAAATATGTTTTTGTTTTCTTCTTCACGGGCAAAAGATTGGGTCACCTTAATACCGCAGATGCTTTCGTGAACATAGGCATTTAGATTGGATTGTTTGCTGCTCACCCTTTGCCAACGAATACGTTGTGCCCGTTTAAGTAAGAATGTAACCACAATGAGTACAGGTAAACCTACCATACTAATTAACGTTAAGCGCACATCAATGGCAAACATGAATATAACAATAAAGATGAGGCTAAACATATCCGTAATGACATTGATGATCCCGTTTTGCAGTAAATCATTAAGGGCGTTTACATAATTCACCACACGGATAATAATCTTACCATGAGGGCGATTATCAAAGTAAGAAAAAGGCAGTTTTTGTAGATGTAAAAAAATGTCCTCCCTTAATGTATATATTATTTTCTGGGCAACAGAAGACATCAAACGTATTCTAAACTTCAGACAGACACTACTGGTTAACATGGCCAGAGCTAAACCGATGGATATCATGATTAAACCATCAACATCTTTGTCTGGAATTTTATGGTCAATGGCTTCTCGGACCAGATAGGGTCCTAATAGTAGTGCGATACTGGAAATAATCATCAGCATAACGGTTATGGTTAATGCTTTTCTATGAGGTCTAATGTATCCCATCAACCGTTTAAGGTGTTGCCCGTTAAAAAGGGTTTGTAATTCTTCATCTACATCAAATTTATTACGCGCCATAGTTGACCTCCTTCTGACTTGTGTTGCTAGCTACATGGTCAAAATCACCCAATTGATTTTTATAGACATCATAATAATGCCCTTTCTGTTCCAATAAAGATTCATGGGTGCCTTTCTCAATAACAACACCGTCCTCCATGACAAAAATCTGGTCAGCATTTCTTACAGAAGATATTCTATGGGCAATAATGAGTGTTGTATTTTTATAATTAATGGTTTCGATATTCTTTTGAATTTGCTGTTCTGTTTTCAAGTCAAGACTAGACGTTGTATCATCTAATATAAGCACGTTTGGTTTGGTTAATAGTGTTCTTGCCAGAGCAATCCTTTGTTTTTGTCCACCAGATAAACCAACGCCTCGTTCACCAACAATGGTATCATAGCCCTCTGGGAAGCTTTTAATGAACTCATGAGCATCCGCTAATCTTGCAACTTCATAGACCTGCTCAACACTCACATCGGGTACACCATAAGCAATATTTCCTTCAATGGTATCCGTGAAGAGAAAGACATCCTGCATGGCAATGGAAACCACAGAACGAAGGGTCTTTAGATCGATGTTTTTAACATTCACCCGGTCAAGGGTAATAAGACCGTCATCAACTTCATAGAATCGGCATATGAGATTCATAATGGTGGACTTGCCTGATCCTGTTGCACCAATAAAAGCAGCTTTTTGTCCTGGATTAATGCAAAAAGAGACATCTTTTAACACAGGTTCATCTTTATATTTAAAACTTACATTTTTAAACTCAATTTTTCCATTAAGAGGAAAGTCTTCTTCATTTAAGACAACCCCTTCGTTTTTAATGACAGGTTTTGTATCAATGAGGCCTTGTATTTTTTCAGCACTTGCTATAAAGCGCTGTGTATCATTAATGAGCCATCCTGCCATTTGTAAAGGCATATTGACCCGCCATATAACGGTATTGAGTGTTACAAGCTCACCATAGGACAGGTTGTCGTTAATCACCAAGAGACCGCCTACAAGAATAACAACTATAAACATGGATTTGGAGAAAAATTCCATGATAGGCAGGTATTTTTCCCATACAGATGCTGCTAATATCATTTTTTCCTTATAGGCTTCGTTTTCTTTTGTAAATTTTTCGGTCTCAAAATCTTCATTAGCAAAAGCCTTAACCACACGATTTCCGCTGACATTTTCTTGAACAACTGTATTCAGTTTTGAGAATTGTTTTCGGATATCTGAAAATCGTGGCCGAACTGCCTTAGAAAATAGAAGTGCTACACCAAGAATAATAGGGGCTACCGATAAAACAACCAGTGAAAACTTCACATTAATTGTAAAAATCATACCTAGGGCAAACACAAACATCACAACAGCTTTAAGCAGTTGATGGGACACATGTGCTGTAAAATGCCTGATTGCGTCAATGTCACCTGTCATACGTGACATCAGGTCACCTGTCCTATTACTGTCAAAGAAAGTAAAGTCTAATCGATGAAGCAAATCGTACATTTGAGAACGAATTTTAAATATGACGCCTTGAGATAAAGATTCAAATGCCATATTATGTCCATAAGCCATGAGCGTTCTTAGAAGTGCGACGCCAATAATTGTCAGTAGATAAGGCTGCAGCAGACTATAATCTTTTCCTTCAATCACCTCATCCACAATTTTTCCAATATAATAGGGTATAATGACACCTAGAAAAGAAAAAATAATGACGGAAGTGTAGCCATAGGCCATCTTTCGTTTATGTAACTTCATATACTGCCATATCCATTTTAATGCTTTCACAGAACCCACCTCGTATACCTTTCGTTAGTTTTGGTCATTATAAATATTTAGTTCTATTCTATGTGGATTATTAGATGATAAAAATGGTTCATTTTATCCTATAGATGTAATATTTTATCCTATATGAATTTACTTTGAATACTAAATAGTTTATGATAGAGTTATATTTTATATTAAGGAGAAGTCTATGGAAGAGTATCATATTAAACCCGATCATTTTAACCCGAAGATATTGTATTGCTTTACCCTGTCCTTTGATGGAGAGAGTCCAACGCCTTCACACCAACACGATTTTATATCTTTAATATATATATTATCTGGAAGTTGTCGTTACAAAATTGGTCAGGAACATTATCAGGTCAAACCTGGCGATCTGATCATTTGTAATGCAGGTGTTTATCACCATCGCTTGTTGGCTCCAGAAGAGCAAGTTGAAGAACTACATATTGGTTTCTGTAACTTAAAGTTGCAAGGATTCCCCAAAGAACAGATTATTTCAGAGCATGATTCACCGATACTTGAATTTGTAAAATACGGTCAGTCGTTTCACAATTGCTGTGAGGAAATTATTCATGAGCAAGAAAAAAATGACGCCGGTAAACCATTGCTACTAAAATCATTGACCATGAAACTGATTGTGCTGATACTCAAAGAAAAGTATTTTTCTACGGTATTAGAAAAAAGTAACGGTATCATTATTAAACAGTATGATAAACAATCCATTGTGAATACAATTGTTGACTATATTACGGAAAACTATATGAAGCCCATATCACTGACTAAAATAGCAGAAAACATATACTTAAGTCCGGTGTATACTTCAAAAATCTTCAAAGAAGTGATGGGGGATTCGCCCATTAATTATTTAATTAAATACCGTTTAAAAAAAGCTTGTGAACTTTTTGAAGAAGAGACAGCCATTAAAATCGTAGCCAAAAAAGTGGGTTATGAGGATGCTTATTATTTTAGTAAAGTGTTTAAAAAACACTTGGGATTGTCCCCATCTAAATACCTTGTGGCAAAGAAAAAAACATTATTGTAAAGCAATAGACGTGTTGGGTGATTGACCTTACATCATATGTATTGAGCGTCTTATTATTTTATGATAAGATGAAAAAGCAGATATAAAATAGCATTTAGAATATGTGACGTCGCTAAAGGAGGGCATTATGGATATATGGAAGTTAATGGACATATATGATTCTGAGTTGACTAAGGCAGATAAAAAAATAAAGGCCTATATTATCAAAAATGAACAAGAAGTTATATATTCGTCCCTAACACAGATGGCAAAGGAAGTAAAGGTAGGGGAGACATCCATATTAAGATTCTGTCGTAAATTAGGATACAGTGGGTTTCAAGATTTTAAAATAGAACTTGCCAAACAATCGCATCAAGAAATAGAAGAAGTATTAACTGTTGATAATTATGTGGATAGAATTGCTCAAAATATGATGACGTCCATTGATAACACACGAATGATTATTGATCAGAAAGCATTGGACCAAGCCGTTCAAAGACTTCGGCAGGCTAGACATATACTTTTTTATGGCCTTGGTGCATCGGGTATAACGGCATCAGAAGCTAGTGGGCGTTTTACGAGGATTGGATATTTTACACAGGCTATAAGTGATAATCATTATCAACTTATTCATTCTGCAATCATTAAACAACAGGATGTGATCGTTGCTATTAGTTTATCTGGATCAACAAAAGAAATTATTGATGCTGTGAAAGTTGCTAAAGAAAATGGTGCTTGCATCATCGCCATAACCAATCAAAAAAAGTCACTGTTAGCTACTTTGTCTGATATTGTGTTGATAACAGCTGGGAAAGAGAAACCTTTAGAAGGAGGATCTCTTATAGCTAAAATAGCTCAATTATATATTATCGATTTATTATGTACAGGATTATCCTTAGAGGATTATCAGCATACACTTGAAATCAAGGAAAAAACATCCCAAGCCATTTTTAATAACTGAACATGTCATTTATGTTGACAATTGAAGCCAAATCCATTTTTTTAAATGGTTTTGGCTTATTTATTACCCAAAATTGGCATATTAAACATTGAGCATAACTTTTATTAACAGTTATGATATTTTTTTATTGCTTTTTCATAAGAAGTTTGCTATAATCCGAATAGGAGTAACGCTCCATTTTATAAAAATATTTTAGGATAAATAATCCAAGGAGGGTAATTGATGAAAAAATTTATGGTTGTTTTATTGGTATTAAGCTTAACACTCAGTATGGTAGCATGTGGTAACAAAGAAACATCACAAGATAATGACAATCAGCAAAACAGTAATGGTAATGTCGATAGTAGTGGTGATAAAGAAAAAGATAAGATCATTGAGATTGATTTTTGGACCATGTCTTTATCACCAACTTTTGACGATTATATCAACGGTATGATTGAGGCTTTTGAGGCAGAACACTCATCCATAAAAGTGAAGTGGACAGATGTACCTTGGGGAAATATGGAGACAAAGATATTAACAGCCGTTGCTGGAGGTTCTGCTCCTGATGTTGTTAACCTTAATCCACAATTTGCAGCAAAACTAGCTACTGCAGGGTCCTTGATTAATCCTGAAGCATATATGAGTGAGCAGGAAAAAGATGCTTATTTTAAGTTCATTTATGAATCAAATGCATATCAAGGTAATATATTTGCATTGCCTTGGTATATAACCAATAGCATCACAATCTATAATACGGATCTCTATGAACAAGCAGGGGCTGATGTGTTTACATCCTATGATGATTTAATTCAAGTAGCGAGAAAGATTAAAGAAGAAACAGGAAAATATGCTTATTTTCCATCCTTTGACGGTACACATCTATTGGAAACCATTGCATCCAAAGGCATTCCACTTGTGAAAGATGGAAAAGCCGCATTTAACACAGATGACATGAAAGAGATGATTGAGCTCTATACCACCTTATACAAAGAAAAGCTTATTCCAACAGAGATTCTAACAGGTGGGCATCAAAAAGCTAGAGAAATGTATATGTCAGGTGATGTGGCTACTTTAATCAGTGGACCAACCATGCTAGGACCTATCAAGAATGATGCACCTGCTATTTATGATATAACAGATGTTGAAGAAGCCCCAACCAGTGCAGTTGGCCATCACAATGCTGCTATTATGAATATAGCCATCCCAGAGCAAAAAGATGATACGAAGTATGAAGCTGCAGCTAAATTTGCTCTATTTGTAACCAATGCAGAAAACCAATTGGCGTTCTGTAAGGTAGCAGGCACAATTTTACCAGCTACAAAAGCCAGTTTAGAAGATAGCTATTTTAAAAATGATGACCAAACCATAGAAGGAAAAGCTAAAATGATTGCTGCATCGCAATTAGAAAACTCTAAAGCGCTTATTCCTCCAATGGAAAAATTATCAGATCTTAACGATATTATGGTAGATGAAGTTCAAAAGGCAATGATTGGTAATCAAAGTAGTGATGATGCCATTAACAATGCTCTTGAAGGATGGAATAAAGTGTTAGAAAAAGTTGAACACCCAATAGATTTCTAACCATATTCTTATTTACCAGAGGGTTATCTGCGATAGCCCTCTTATAAAGTCTTTGAAAGGTGTTGGCAAATGAAAAGAAGAAAAGAACTCCTAGCTTGGATCTACTTAATGCCTGCTATTCTTATCTTAGCAGTATTCATGTTTTATCCTATGATTAGATCCCTATCGCTAAGCGTAAGTAACTTTAATTTTATAGGTTCTCCTTCATTTAATGGGATGGAAAACTATCAAGAACTGATAGAGGATAAGAATTTTTTAGCTGCTTTATGGAATACAGCACGATTATCTGTTGTGGTTATTATTGCCAATATTATATTACCTATTCTATTAGCAGTATTGGTTAATAGACAATTTAAGTTTATCAATTTTTTTCGAGCAAGTTATTATGTACCCGTTATTACGTCTATGGTTGTAGTGGGTATTATATGGCAAGGATTATATGCAGAGTATGGCATTATTAACTATATATTACTTGAATTAGGGCTGATTAAAGAATCATTTAATTGGTTAACCAATCCAAATACAGCCCTTATGGCTGTTGGCATGGTGATTATTTGGCGTGGATTAGGTTACTATATGGTCATTTATCTTGCTGGATTGCAGAATATACCAGAAAGCTTATATGAGGCAGCAAGAATTGATGGTGCAAATAGATTTAAACAGTTTATATCAGTAACCGTACCTATGTTAATGCCTTCAATTGTTGTTGTTGCAGTTATGACAACCATTAATGCTTTGAAGATTTTTGATGAGATATACATCATGACTCAAGGAGGGCCAATTGGAAGTACGGAGACATTAGTTTATTTTATCTATAATCAAGCTTTTGATAAGTTGAATGTAGGTTATGCTAGTGCGGCAGGTGTCATCTTGTTTGCTATATCACTATTGTTTTCAGTTATGCATATCTTTTTGTCACGTAAATCAGAAGAACATATAGGATAGGAGTAGTTTGCATGAAAACTAAGCAGTTTAAAAAAGTACTCAATATGGTATTAGCATATGGGCTACTGATACTCATTGCCTGTATGACATTAGGGCCATTTTTATGGTTGGTGGGTACATCACTTAAATCAAGCGGAGAGGCAGTATATGGCTATCCTCCAATGATGATACCCGATCAACCAACACTTCATAATTATGTTAGAGCCATGGATGCGTTTCCATTCGTACGTTATTTAATGAACAGTGTCATCGTATCGCTTATCATTGTAGTATGCAACTTGGTTTTTGCATCTTTGGCAGCGTATCCTTTATCAAGGTTTAACTTTAAGGGTAAACATGTGGTATTTATTCTTATTTTATCCACCATGATTGTACCTTTTCAATTACTCATGATACCACTCTATGAATTGTGTTTCAAAATGAATTTACAAAATTCCTATATAGGGCTGGTTATACCCCATGCCATAACAGCATTCAGTATCTTTTTAATGCGTCAAGCTTTTATACAAATACCAAAAGAGCTAGATGAATCCGCTTATATGGATGGTGCATCTACTTTTCAGATACTTGTGCATATCTTATTGCCATTGGTTAGACCATCATTAGTTACTTTAACAATATTTAACTTTGTTGCAGCATGGGGTGACTTCTTATGGCCTCTTATAATCGTTAACGATCAAAATCTATATACGTTACCATTAGGAGTGAATAAGCTTAATGGCATCTTTGTTTCGGATATGCGGGTCATATCAGCAGGTGCTATTTTGTCCATTTTACCCATGATTGTCGTCTTTATTACACTACAAAAACATTTTGTGAAAGGTGCGACAGCAGGTGCAATTAAAGGTTAGAGGGGACGAATACATTGAATAGAAAAAAAGAAATAACAGATATTATTAGAACGGGATTAATTGTTTCATGCCAAGCACTTAGCCATGAGCCTCTTCATAGTTCATTTATTATGGCAAAAATGTCATTAGCGGCCTATGAAGGCGGTGCTGTATGCATACGTGCAAATTCTTATGAAGATATAAAAGCAATTAAAGAAGAAGTAGATTTACCCATTATTGGACTAGTAAAACGCGATTATGATGATTCTCCAATCTATATTACACCAACCATGAGAGAAGTTAGAGAAGTTGCAGAAGCAGGTGCTGAGGTTGTGGCTATAGATGCAACGCATCGTATTCGACCAAAAGGGGAATTGCTTGTTGATATGGTGAAACAGATCAAAACAGCATTTCCTTCCCTATACATGATGGCAGATGTGGCCACATTGGAAGAAGCTATTTATGCCGAATCAATTGGCTTTGACTTAGTATCTTCCACACTTAATGGCTATACAGAATACACCATGACATCTGTATTGCCTAATTTGGATTTAGTTGAAGCCATGACGCAATCCTTATCTATTCCAGTTATTGCGGAAGGTGGCATATGGGATTATCAGGATACAAGAAAAGCCTTAGAAAAAGGTGCTTATGCCGTTGTAGTTGGTACAGCTATCACAAGACCTCAAGAGATAACCAAAAAATTTGTTTCAGCTATGAAGGAGCTATTATGAGTAAAATAATTGTTATACCATTAGATGAAAGACCATGTAATGCTATTTATCCAATACAATTGTCTCATATGAGTCCAAATACGGTTGTTGTTCCCCCCATAGCATTATTAGGGCACAAGAAACAACCAGCCAATATAGAAGCGATACACAATTGGCTATTGAAAGAAGCAAAGGAAGCTACTGCCATAGTAGTCGCTTTTGATATGTTATTATATGGTGGCATCATACCTTCTAGATTACATAATAATGATGTGGCTACATTATCCCATAGACTTAACATCCTATTTAAGATAAAAGAAAATAATCCTCAAATTAAAATATATGGTTATTCGTTAATCATGCGTAACCCTTCCTATTCAAGTAACGATGAAGAACCTGATTATTATGAAGAATGGGGAGAAGCCATTCATATGCGCGGTGTATATGAGCATAAGAAATTATTAGGCACATTAACGTCTCATGAAGTATCTAAACTAGAATCCATCCAAAAAACAATGCCATTAGCCTATTACGAAGATTATACACACCGTAGGCACACCAACAAAATAATGAATAAGAAAATTGTCCAGCTTAAGAAACAAGGCATAGTTGATGAATTGGTCATACCTCAAGATGATTCATCACCTTATGGGCTGACTAAACAAGATCAACTTGAGATGATTCAATATATCAAGGACGCCCATTTAGAAAATGACATTCTTATTTACCCAGGTGCAGATGAAGTATCGTTAACGCTATTAGCAAGGCTGATAACCCATAAAGAAAAAACATTTCTGATCTATCCTTATTATCGACATGTAGAAGGCAAAAATATTATACCGCTCTATGAAGACCGTCCATTAAGCATGTCTGTTGAAGCCCAAATAAAGAGTGCAGGTTGTCAACTAGCATTAACCTTAGAAGAAGCAGATGCGGTGTTATTCCTAAATAACACCAATGGATCAATGTTAGACCTTTTACCTCATTTACAAGAAGATTCCCGTTATGATCACGTATCTTTACAGGAATTCTTAAATCATGTGGAGGATTATGATGGAACAAAAGGTATTGCAGATGTGTATTATACTAACGGATCAGACACATGTCTTATACAAGGGTTACAAGAAAGGGCACTGTTATTTACTGTCCACGGGTATGCTGGATGGAATACCTCATCTAACACACTAGGTACCGCCATTAGCATGCTGGTTATGCATCATTTCTATGGTCATAACCCACAACATCTTCGTCATAAAAATATGAATCTTGCCCATCGGTATGTAGAGGATTATCTCTATCAAGCTAAAACAAGAGATGAGATAATACACCATAAGCTAGACCAGTATCATTGCACCTATTTTCGTGTAGATGGACCACAAGGTCAAGTTGCAGGTGATGTGGGTCATCGTTTAGAAGAAGAAATAGAGTTATTATTCGCCGATACGCCTTATAACATATATTTAAGACAGTGTTTGTTACCTTGGGAGCGTATGTTTGAAGTTCAAGTAGACTTAACACTTGATACCCCCTTAAAGACAATAGGTATTGACTTAGGTGGTACCCAAATAAAAGGTGCTGTTGTATGTGAAGATGGCTATGTGATGCAAGAAGAATGCATACCTACTCACGCCCAGGAAGGTAGACAAGGTATTCTTAGCCAACTATGCACAGTTGTCGAATCATTGATGGAAGCACATACGGTAAGTGCAATTGGTATTGGGACAGCTGGACGTGTAAACACAGAAACAGGGCAGATAATCTATGCAACAGATAATCTACCTGGATGGCAAGGGGTTGGATTAAAGGCATGTATGGAAAAGGCATATAACATACCAACTTTTGTGGATAATGATGGTAACACAGCACTATTAGGTGAAATGTGGTTAGGAGCTGGGAAACATTACAAAGATGCGGTCATGATTACATTGGGTACAGGTGTGGGAGGAGCAATATTTCAAAAAGGTGATATTCTTAGAGGAGCTCACTATCATGGCGGTGAATTAGGCCATATGACCTTATATCGACACGGAAAGGAATGTAATTGCGGTCGTCAAGGATGTGTGGAACAATATTTATCAGGCACAGCGTTGATAAAAAGTGCTCAAGAAGCAATTAGCCCCCATATAAAACATGGTAAAGAATTCATGATGTATTATAAAGAAAATGACCAAAGAGCTGTAAAAATCATGCATAGGCTAATAGAAGATATGCAGGCATTCATTGCTGATTTAGAGGTTATTATTGATCCAGAATGTATCATTATAGGTGGTGGTGTTATGGAATCAGCTCATCTATGGTGGCATCTTTTAGAGGATAAACAACCGTATATACAAGCTCAATTGTTACCTGCTAGGTTAGGTAATCATGCTGGATATATGGGTGCAGCTTGGATGGCATTACAACAAATAAAAAGTAGGTGTAAATCATGAAGGCGTATGATGTAGTGATTATAGGCGCTAGCTTAGGTGGAACCATAGCTGCCTACCAATGTTGTAAAGCTGGTAAAAAAGTTTTATTAATAGAAGAAACAGATTGGATAGGAGGGCAGTTGACGTCGCAAGCTGTTCCCCCTGATGAACACCCTTGGATTGAAGAAGAAGGCTGCACAAAAACCTATCGACAATTACGTGAGGCTATTAGAGCCTATTATAGAAAACATTATCCAAATGGCCAGGAAGAAGGTTATAAAAATCCAGGTAATGGGTGGGTAAGTCGTATTACACACGAACCCATTGTTGCTGTACAGATTTTGGAGTCATGGTTACAGCCCTATGTAAAGAATGGTCAATTGGATATTTGTTACCATCATAAAATAGTGGATGGGGTAACAAAAGTTATCCATGGATCAAAGCCCATGACAGAAATACAAGAGTTGACCATGGAGCATCTATGGACAAAGGCATGTACAAAAGTAAAAGGCAAGATATACCTGGATGCTACGGACCAAGGTGATCTCTTTCCTATTATTGGTGAGGATTACCATGTGGGATCAGATGGTAAGATGTTTCAAGAAGAACTTGGTGAAGTAACACCAAATCCACTTGATTTACAACCCATTACGTGGGTAGCTTGCTTAGAAAAAACAGAGGCCATACAAAAACCAATTCATAAGCCCAAGAATTATGAAGCCATTCGTAATAAGTTATTGCCCATGAAGGCAAGTTATTATCATCAATTAAGTTGGTTTGGTCCTGACTCCAACACGCAAAGTCTTCATACATTTAAAATGTACGGTCATGAAAAAGGGAATCATCCAGCCCTTTGGTCTTATAGAAGAATCATTGATCCTAAACGGTTAGGTGATAATAAGGGTTGTGAACGATCGCTTATTAACTGGCCACAAAACGATTATATAGATGGAAACATCATTGAAAATATGCATATTGATGAACATAAAGAAGCAGCCAAGGAGCTAAGCTTATCATTGGTTTATTGGCTTCAAACAGAAGCTGAACGACCTGATGGAGGAAAAGGCTACCCTCATTTAAGATTGTCGGGTGATGCTTTAGGAACAAAGGATGGTTTGGCAAAAGCTCCTTATATAAGAGAAGGTAGGCGCTTAGACGCTGAATTTATAGTTAAAGAACAAGATATAAAACCCAAGAAGAAAGGGCAACGCGTGGCTTCTTTTGAAGATACTATTGGGGTGGGTTATTATCACTTAGATCTTCATATGACGACTCAAACAAATCGTTTTATGTATGATACATGTTTACCATTTGAAATTCCATTAGGTATTATGGTTTCTAAAAAAATGAACAATTGTATTCCAGCATCCAAAAATGTAGGAACAACACATATCACGAATAGCTGTTTTCGCGTGCATCCTTGTGAATGGAATATTGGAGAAGTAGCTGGACTATTAGCCGTATATTGTATCAATCATGGATTAAGTGTACAAGAAATATACCATGACAAAAACAAGTTAGTCGCATTTCAAGCATACATTGAACGAGAGGGTATACAGTTACATTGGTCATTCAATTAATCAGTGGTTACAATGATAGGATTAAGTTGAATACCATAGTTAGCCAAAAAGGCGCACATATTGTAACTTTTTTTAATAAAACCTTGACAATTACACCACAGTAGCATATAATACCATCTGTAAAGCGAATAACCTTTACAGGTGGTGATTTTTTTTGAAGACTATTTTTGAAAAGACATTACTCTATGATTTTTATGGTGAGTTACTGACAGATCATCAAAAAGAAATCTATGAACGCTATCATTTGGACGATCTTTCTCTAGGAGAAATATCTGAACAACTTAAGATTAGTCGTCAAGGTGTATACGATACAGTTAAACGTTGTGACAAGCTATTGGAGAATTATGAAAATAAGTTGCAATTGGTGAATAAGTTTTTAAGGAACAAAGAAAAGGTAAATCAAGTTTCTAAGTACGTTGAAGAAGTGCTTAAGGAACTATCAGAAGAACAGATGACGTGTGAAGAAACAGTTGGCAAAGTAGCAGAGATTCGGAAGATATGCCAAAAGATACTAGAAGACCTATAGAGAATGTGTGTGAAAAGTAGATATAGAAGGTCCAGGTAGATATGAGATGTATTCAGTTATACAGATGGGAGGTTTATAATGGCTTTTGAAAGTTTGTCAGATAAGTTTCAAAATATATTTGCGAACCTTAAGAAAAAGGGGAAATTAAATGAGCAAGATGTAAAACTTGCTATGCGGGAAGTAAAACTTGCCCTATTAGAAGCAGATGTTAACTTCAAAGTTGTTAAGCGTTTTATAAATGATATTAAAGAGCGAGCAGTTGGCCAAGAGGTCATGGAAAGCTTGACACCTGGTCAACATGTCATCAAAATTGTGAATGAAGAACTCATTAAATTAATGGGTGAAGAAAAAGTGGATTTAACCACTTCCAGTGAACCGCCTACAATCTATATGATGGTTGGCTTGCAGGGTGCTGGTAAAACAACAACAACGGCTAAATTAGCAGGTATGTTAAAGAAAAATGGTAAAAAGCCACTATTAGCAGCTTGTGATATCTATCGTCCAGCAGCCATCAAACAGTTGCAAGTGGTTGGTGAACAAGTGGGTGTACCTGTTTTTACAATGGGGGATAAAAACAAGCCTGTTAACATTGCAAAAGCAGCCATAGAGGCGGCTAAGTCAAATGGACAAAATGTTGTCATTGTGGATACAGCAGGACGTCTTCATATTGACCAAGATATGATGGATGAACTAATTGAAGTAAAAGAAGAAATAAGACCTCAGGAAGTATTGTTGGTTGTTGATGCCATGACAGGTCAAGATGCTGTTAATGTAGCTGAGAATTTTAATGAGAAAATTGGCATTGATGGTGTGATTTTAACAAAGCTTGATGGGGATACAAGAGGTGGATCGGCTTTATCTGTTAGAGCCGTTACAGACAAACCTATTAAATTTGCTTGTATTGGTGAGAAACTTACAGATATCGAAGTGTTTCACCCTGAGAGAATGGCCTCTCGTATTCTAGGTATGGGTGATGTGTTAACCCTTATAGAAAAAGCTTCGGAAGCCATTGATGCTAAGAAAGCCGCAGAGATGGAAAGGAAATTCAGAAAAGCAGAATTTACCTTTGATGATTTTCTTGAGCAAATGCAGCAAGTAAAGAAAATGGGTTCATTAGGTGATATCATGTCCATGCTTCCAGGAATGAATAAACAGCTAAAAGACGTGGAAGTGGATGATAAAGAAATATCAAAAGTAGAAGCCATGATTTATTCCATGACCCTTGAAGAAAGAAATAACCCTGCTGTGATTAATCCTTCAAGGAAGCGTAGAATAGCCAAGGGTTCTGGTAATCCCATTCAAGATGTTAACCGCTTCATCAAACAATTTGAGCAAGCTAAGAAAATGATGAAACAGATGAGTGGTATGATGAAAGGCAAAGGTAAAAAAGGATTATTAAACAAATTTCCTTTTATGGGCTAATACAGTGGATTTACATCATGTAGTAGCCTAAGGTACGGTTATGATGCTATGTCTAGCGTACCAAATAGATAGATCATGATAGGGAGGTGAAAAACATGGCAGTAAGAATGCGTTTAAAGAGAATGGGTGCAAAAAAAGCTCCTTTTTATAGAATTGTAGTTGCTGATTCAAGATCACCAAGAGATGGTCGTTTTATTGAGCAAGTAGGTTACTATGATCCAACCAAGAATCCAATTGACTTAAAAATTAACGAAGAAGTTGCTAACAAGTGGTTAAGCAATGGTGCTCAGCCTTCTGATACAGTTAAAAGATTATTAAAGCAAGCTGGCGTTGTAAAGTAGTTATTGGAGGTGTACAACATGAAGGAATTAGTAGAAGTTATCGCTAAATCATTAGTCGATAATCCTGATGATGTAAGAGTAAATGAGATTGAGGGAGAACGTTCAATCATCTTAGAATTAAAAGTTGCACCTGACGATATGGGAAAAGTTATTGGAAAACAAGGTAGAATTGCTAAAGCTATAAGAACTGTAGTTAAGGCGGCAGCAACAAAAGAAGAAAAAAGAGTTGTTGTTGAAATTTTACAGTAAGGTTAGGATTTTTCCTAACCTTTTTGGTTAGCCATTTTTGTATGTATCCCAATAGAGCCTATTAGGTATAATAAAGAGGTGATAGGTATGGACTATTTTAATATTGGTAAAATCGTAAACACCCATGGTATAAAAGGAGCAGTTAAGATTCTTCCATTAACGGATGACCCTAAACGATTTGAGTTGCTTAAACAGGTTTTTATTGAACACCGTGGTAAGGTAGATGCGTACACCATTGACCACATTAAGTATTTTAAAAACATGGTCATCATTCAATTCAAAGAAGTAGAGGATATGGATCAAGCAGAGGCTCTTAAACAAGCCATTATTAAAATACCAAGAGAGCTTGCACTGCCACTAGAGGAACATGAATATTATGTACAAGACCTTATCGGTGTTGTGGTTAATACAGAAGAAGGACAACAGCTTGGCAAGATTAAAGACATTATCTTTACGGGAAGTAATGATGTGTATGTGGTTCAGAAAGAAGGAAAAAAAGAAATTTTAATACCAGCCCTAAAAACGTGTATTAAGCAGGTGAACATGGAAGATAAAACCATGACTGTTGTACTCATGAAAGGGTTGATTGAAGAGTGAAATATACCATCTTAACCTTATTTCCTGATATGATTAAACAAGGGCTTAATACCAGCATTATGGGAAAGGCTCAAGAAAAAAAGTTAATCCAAATAGAAGCTGTTAACATTAGGGATTATGCTTATAATAAACATAAACAAGTGGATGATTACCCTTACGGTGGTGGTGCGGGTATGGTCATGCAGCCAGAACCAATCTATGAAGCGTATAAAAGTGTTATAGAAGATGGTAATAAGACACCACGTGTTATCTATCTTACACCACAAGGAAAGCCCTTTAATCAAACCATGGCACGAGAATTTTCAAAAGAAGAAGAACTGATTTTTCTATGTGGTCACTATGAAGGTGTTGATGAGCGGGTAATTGACAGGATTGTTACCGATGAAGTATCCATAGGTGATTATATCTTAACAGGTGGAGAACTAGCTGTCATGGTTATGATTGATGCCATATCAAGGCTTATACCTGATGTTTTATCCAATGAAACATCAGCAGAGATTGAAACATTTGATGATAATTTATTGGAATACCCTCAGTATACAAGACCAGCTGTGTTTATGGATGATAGAGTCCCAGATGTATTGTTATCAGGGCATCATAAGAACATTGATGTTTGGCGGAGACAACAATCACTCATCCGGACGTATCATAAAAGGCCAGATTTGCTTGAAACAGCGAATTTAACAGAAGCAGACAGGAAATTCTTAGATAAATATTGCAAATAGGTTTGAAATATGTTATAGTATTTTAATGTGAGTACGGATATTCCGCTGTTACAAAAGGTATTAAGAATATCTAGGATATTAGGAGGAAACAATGAACGATATAATACGTAAAATTGAGCAAGATCAATTAAGAGAAAAAGCTTTAACAGAATTTAATGTAGGAGATACAATTCGTGTATATGCCAACATTAAAGAGGGAACTCGTGAAAGAATCCAGATGTTTGAAGGTGTTGTACTTAAGCGCCAAAATGGTGGTAATCGTGAAACATTTACAGTGAGAAGAATTTCTTATGGTGTAGGTGTAGAAAAAACGTGGCCATTACATTCACCAAACATTGATCATATCGATGTGATTAGACGTGGTAAGGTTAGAAGAGCTCGTCTTCATTACTTAAGAGACAGAATTGGTAAAGCTGCTAAGGTTAAAGAATTAATTAGATAGTTTGTCTGATTAATAAGAAGCAGACGAAGACCAATAAATACAGATATGACATGGTATTATGAGCGATTATTGATAATGTTAGACTTGGTAAGGGACTTAGTACGATGTATTAGTCCCTTTTCTTGACCTATAGGAAGCTCTATTTGGGTTCTCTTATAGGAAAGTTTTCCAGATAAGTTTCTACTATATAATAAGCATAGCAGTAGATATCTTTTTAGTTGCATGATATGTTGAAGAAATAGAAATAGTATGATTAGAGGTTGAATGAAAGAAGGTTTATGTATGAAGGATTCTTTAGGCAAAGAGATATTGAGTTGGATACTGGACATAGGGATTGTCATTGTTGCTGTATTACTTATTACAACATTTGTTTTTCAAAAAACCAGTGTTATTGGGCAATCTATGGAACCAACACTTCATAATGGCGATCATGTGATTATTGACAAAATTAGTTATCGTTTTACGTCTCCTAAACAGTATGATATTGTGGTATTTCCATATAAGAAAAAGCCATCACAAAGCTATATTAAACGCATCATTGGTTTACCAGGTGATGAGGTGAACATAAAAGATGGTCAGGTATACATTAACGGTGAAAAACTAGAAGAAAAATATGACCTTATTGATGAAGGCAAGATGGGTAATCGTGACTATCCACTAATTGTACCAGAAGGCGAATATTTTGTTATGGGTGATAACCGTAACCATAGTTCAGATAGTCGCTATTCAGACGTTGGTACCATTAACCGGGAGGATATTATTGGTAAAGCTGGTCTAAGAATATGGCCTCTTAAGGACTTTGGTTTTGTGAAATAATGATGGTGGCTACACCATAATAACATATACAACATCACATATAAGAAATAGGGGATGCCTTAAAAGATAATTTCCTTTAGGAAAATGTAGGTTGCAGATGACATGAAAATTATCTTTTATGACAGTCCCTTTTTTAAAAGAAGAAGTTATAGAGGGTTATCATCATGTATTCGATAAGATAACCACACTGAAAGGAAAGAATCCGTATGAACATACAGTGGTACCCAGGACATATGACCAAAGCCAAGCGTATGATGCAGGAGAACATAAAGCTGGTTGATGTTATTATTGAATTGGTGGATGCAAGAATCCCCATTAGTAGTCAAAATCCAGATATGGCTAACATCGCAGGACAAAAACCACGTATTGTTGTGTTTAATAAAATAGATTTAGCCGACCCAGCTCGAACAAATGCTTTTATTAAATGGTATGAAGAAAGAGGAGCAAGTGTTGTCTTGGTAAATGCTAAGAGTGGTAAAGGTATTAATCAAGTGATGAGTAAAGCTTTGGAAGTTTGCAAAGAAAAAATTGAACGTAACCGTAAACGGGGATTAATTAATAAACCTATACGAGCCATGGTGGCTGGCATTCCCAATGTGGGAAAGTCCACGTTTATTAACAAACTGGTTGGGAAAGCCAGTGCTAAGACCGGAAACAAACCAGGTGTCACCAAAGGTAAACAATGGATTAAACTAAAAAAAGACGTGGAATTATTGGATACACCAGGTATTTTATGGCCTAAATTTGAGGATCAGCAGGTGGGTATCAACTTAGCGTTCATTGGTTCTATAAGAGATGAGATACTGGATACAAGTGAACTTGCATTAATGCTTATAACGTACCTAAAAGAGCATTATGAAGATTTACTTATAAAACGCTATCAGTTAGAGAATATATCCCAGAAAGAGCCTATTGAAATACTTGAAACCATTGCAAAAAACCGTCATTTCATTCAATCAGGTAATGCACTTGATTTGAATAAAGCATCAAAAATACTATTAGATGAATATAGAAATGGTGTTCTTGGTAGAATAACATTAGAAACAGTTGGGTAATGCACCTAGCTGTTTTTGACTATATGAGGGTCAGTCTATTCATACTTGGTATATAATAGAAACCCTCACTTGATAGGAGATTGATGGTATGTATTCAAAACTTTTTAAGGATATAAGTCAGCACCTCATGGAGGATGATCAACCTTCTCGATTTATAAAAAGGCTCCTTCGGGAGCAAGAAGGCAATGTACTTATAGAAAAGCTGTCCAGGCTTAAGGCGATAAAACAAAACCCAAAATATCATCCAGAAGGTAGTGTTTTTAACCATGTCATGGAAGTGGTGGATCATGGGGCAAAAGTAAAACATAAGAGTTTACATCCAGAAGTGTTTATGTGGGCAGCTCTATTACACGATATTGGGAAACTTACCACCACTAAGGTTAGAAAAGGAAGGATAACGGCTTATGGCCACGATGAAAAAGGAGCAATCCTTGCTAAGAAGCTATTAGACGTTTTAACGGAAGATAAGGTGCTCATACAAGAAGTAGAAAGTCTGGTACGTTGGCATATGCAGCCTTTTTTTGTTGTAAAAGACCTACCCTTTGGGGATATTAAAGCTATGATAGGTGATGTATCTGTAGGAGAAGTTGCTTTACTATCCCTATGCGACCGTATGGGTAGAGGTCCATTGACAAAGCAGAACATGGAAGAAGCTATAATCATGGAAATAACGTTTCTTGATAAATGTAAGGTTCATTTGCATCATCATAACCATGAAAAACATCTTGAAGACATAAAAAACTACTTAAACAATCATGCGCGTCACCATCTAAGTTCAAAATAAGTAAAAAAGTAATAAGTCTATAGGATTTTGCAATATTATATAAGATGCCGTCAAGAAAAGCAGAATAATTGTTGATGGATTTTTACTAAACGTATATAATGGTGAGGTAGATTCATCGGACGAAGCTTTTTAATAAAAAACCAAAAGGAATCTGTCCTAATGGTTTTTTTGAATGTTCTACAAAAGAAAGGAAGAAAAGTATAATGGGGAAAATGACAATATCCGATATAAAAGATAAGCTAGATGCCATACCGATTCACGGATTAGAAGAAGAAATACGTCTTTTTCAAGTGGATGAAAGACTAGGTGTGCAACGGTTAATCGATCGGTATCGTAAAAAAATATTGGATTATGAAGATGAATTAAAACGGGTGGCAGCCATGCGCACTTATGAAAATAAATATAGCCATAGACAATACATATGCGGCGTGGATGAGGTTGGAAGAGGTCCTTTGGCTGGACCTGTCGTTAGTGCTGCTGTTATCTTGCCTAAGGATACACATATCCATTATATCAATGATTCAAAAAAATTAAATGAAGCTAAACGAGAAGAACTCTATGATATCATCACGGAAAAAGCCATTGCCATCAATATAGGGCTGTCCAATGTAGCCATCATTGATGAAATCAATATACTGAATGCAACCTATGCATCCATGAAAATGGCATTAAAAGGTTTGGATGTGCAGCCAGAAGTTATCTTAGTGGATGCAGTGACGATACCCGATGTAACGATTCCACAAGAACCCATTGTCAAAGGGGATTCAAAAAGCATATCCATTGCTGCTGCAAGTATCATAGCAAAAGTATACCGGGATAGAATGATGAAAGAATATGATGCACTATATCCCGCCTACAAGTTTGCCAAGAACAAAGGCTACGGTACCAAAGAGCATGTTGAAGCCCTTAAGACTTATGGCCCATGCCCATTACATCGTAAAATATTTGTACAGACCGTGTTAAGTTCTTAACCGTGTTAGATTCTTTCTGTTAAGTGTTGGAGGGGAAGTTCTATGAGAATACATCATCATGAACCGTTGAATCGAAAAATACAGGTATCAAAAGTTGCCAAAGTTAATGGACAAAGTTTTACAAAAGGACAAGTGTTAAAAGGAGAAATACTCGACATACAACAAAAAAATGTAGCGATACAATTGGCAAATGGTACGCACCTTACGGCAACACTGACAAAAGACATTGAACTATCCATCGGTCAAGAGCTTTTATTTCAAGTTAAAGATGCCAGTACGGAGCAAGTGTTTCTAAAACCCATGCTGGAAGAGATGTTTAATCCAAAAGACACGAAGATGTTACAGGTATTAGATGAAGCAGGTGTAACTGTTAATGAAAAAAATATGAAATTGGTCCATGAACTCTTAAGCCGTCATATGCCTGTGGATAAAAAATCCCTTAATCAAATGATGCGATTAGCCTATAAGTTTAATGATGTACCCTTAGAACGTTTACTACTCATGCTTGAAAAGGATATTCCTGTAACAAAAGAGAATGTTCAGCACTTAGAACAATTCATACATAACCAAAACAATATGAAGCAAAATATACTGGATTTAAGTCATAGTATCCTTCACGAAGCAACGAAGGAGACTCAGCAAGAGCTGATTAGAATTTTGTTGGATGGGCAAAGCATGGAAAATACCCAACAAAACACGGTCAGCAAAGGACTTCCAAATCCAGAAAATCCAGTACATGAAGCACATATAACCGGCCAAGAAAACGTAACCAATCAAGAAAGCATAAGCAATAAAGAAGGACAGATTATCAGTCAAGAAAATAGTCAGCATCCTGTTGAACAACTGACCACGGAGCAAAGCCCTAAGCTGGAACGTATTCTACCTGAATCTGTTTTAAAAGACATAAATGATACAGTCCACACCTTTTCTAATGGGAGTAAGCCGATACCACCGCTAACAGGAGACATGACCCTTGAACAGCTAGAAGCATGGGTAGCAGGTTTAGAATTGGATGAAGAGGATAAGCAGTCTTTGCATAAGACCATTACCAATAAAATACTCATGGCAGCTGTTGATAAAAGTGTTTTCTTAAGTAAGGATGCCTTAAAACAACCCGAGCTTATTAAAGAATATTATCATGAGATCTATGATAAGCTGTCACAGATTATTCAGAGCAAGGAAGCCATGGGACAAAAAAATGGTGGTTTGATGAAACATGCTGTTAAGGCTAAACAGAATATTGAGTTTATGCATTACCTGAACCAACAGTATACATATGTGGAGTTGCCCTTTAAGTTTAGCCAGGGGTTATTAAATAGTGAACTGTATATTTTTGAAAATAAAAAAGAATTGAAATCAAAAGGTAAGACAGATGCGGTCTCAGCTCTATTAAGGCTGGATTACCTTAATCTTGGACATTTAGATATCTATGTGAAGAAACAAGGTCATCATGTGGAGTGCAAGTTTTATGTAGAAGATGATGAAAAATACAAGAGAATAAATGAACATTTGCATAAGCTGTACAAGCAAATAGATAGCTTCGGGTATCATATGACGAATATATCCGTCAGTAAGCAGCAGGATACTTTTCAAGTGGTTGAAGATTTTCTGGATAGAAAAGAGCAAGCAGCCAGTGTTAAACGATATTCTTTTGATATGCGCGTCTAATAAGCATGAAAGGATGATCATCGTGAAACAGAATAAAATAAAAAAAGCAGCAGCTATACGCTATGACCCAGGGGATATTGCTCCTAGAGTTATTGCTAGGGGTAAAGGTATTGTGGCAGATAATATTTTAGAAAAAGCAGAGGATGAAAAGCTGCCTGTCTATAAAGATGAGGCATTAGCAAACACATTAACCCAGTTGGATATTGGTGACTTAATACCAGAGGAATTGTATCAGATTGTGGCAGAAATCATGGTTTTTGTAAATGATTTAGATGCCTTGTATGATAGGAGAAAGTATGAGCAGAAATAACCGTGCAGTTGGCGCTAAAGGAGAAGCCATTGCCACTTGGTTTTTGGAAAAGAATGGTTATACGATTTTAGATAGGAATTATCGATGTCGGATAGGTGAGATTGATATTATCGGTAAAGACGGGGATTACCTTGTCTTTATTGAAGTGAAGTATCGTAAGGATACAAAGACAGGGTATCCTAGTGAAGCTGTAGGTTATTATAAGCAGCAGAGGATCATTAAGACGGCTATGCATTATGCTAAAGTTAAAGGATTGTTCAAGTGTAATGTCAGGTTTGATGTGGTTGAGATTGTAGACAAGAAAATTAGAGTGATTAAGAACGCTTTTAGTTGTTAGCACATGTGAGCGTTACCTTGTACTCATGTACTGATGTACAACCAATACAGCATATACTGTAGAGAGGTGACGCTATGACCATCGATGGCTATACAATAGAATCCTATATAACCAATCTTACCACAGGGGAAGAAGTATCCTATGATTCACTCACAGAAGAAGAGAAATTAGAAGTAGAACAACGGATGATTGGCCAAATGATGAAAGCCATTGGTTACGACATAACACGTATGGACATGGTAGATAAGCGCCATAAGTAGAGATAGAAATAGTCCATCAGGCTATAGGATATACATGAGGAGGTACAGATGATAAAAGTACTATACGGCACCTATAATAGAGCTAAGATAGAACATATGCGCACATTGTTAGGGGACACATGCTTTGATATCATATGTCTAGATGATGTAGATGCAAGGATGATGCCAGACATAAATGAAAATGGGAACAGTCCTTTAGAAAATGCATGTATCAAGGCAAGGGCATATTTTAAAGCTTATAATAGACCCGTTTTTTCTTGTGATTCAGGTCTGTATTTAGAAGGGGTAGAAGAAGATAGACAACCGGGTGTTCATGTGAGAAGGGTGAAGAACAAAACCTTATCGGATGATGAGATGATTGATTATTATAGCAAACTGGTGAAAGAACATGGGGGTCAGATTGTAGCTCAGTATATCAATGCTATTTGCTTCATAGTGGATGAAAATCATACCTATACATATGATGGTAAGGACATAGCTTCTGTACCATTTTTACTCGTCAGTAACCCTCATCATCTAAGAAAATCAGGGTTTCCATTGGATTCATTATCCAAGGACATGCAGTCAGGAAAATATTTTTTTGATAAACCACCTGAGACAGGATATCATGTGAGCGACAAAGGTTTTCAAGACTTTTTTACCCATGCGATGATGGACTATCGTCTTAAGCATGTCCATTGACATAAACAGTGGCAAAGGGATCTCTTGACTATATATTTGCAGTGATTGATGCAGAAATTTGGTTAATGACATAAGGATATATTGATTGAAATGAAAAAATAACTGGCTTATAATCTTATTAGCAGACACTACAAAAAAATACATTTAAGGATGTGACAACATGGATAAAGTCAATGCATTTCAATTTTTATTATCAACGAAAGTCATCTTTGGAGAAAATAAGATGCATGCACTAATAGACGAGTTAAAGACCATGAAAGCAACAAAGCCAATGATTATAACAGATAAAGGACTGATACAGGCCGGTTTATTAGATGGTGTTATCAAGGACATTGAAAAAGCTGGTATAGACTATTATATGTATGATGATGTGATAGCCAATCCAACCATTAATAGTGTTGACAGGGCAGCTAAAAGATGTCAAGAAGAACATTGTGACCTGCTTCTTGCCGTTGGTGGCGGTAGTGTGATGGACACAACAAAAGGCATAGCAGTGGTTGCTACTCATGACGGCAGTGCTTATGACTATCTAGATGGTAGAGGAGAACAAAAGAAAGAAATTATCCATGAGCCATTACCTATCATTGCCATACCTACAACAGCAGGTACAGGTTCAGAAGTATCTTTTTACTCCGTCTTAACAGATGAAACAACCAAGATAAAAGATTCTATATCATCCCATAAAATATACCCAAGAACAGCCATTATTGATCCTGTATTAACAGCCAATCTTCCTTCTTATATAACTGCTTGTACAGGTATGGATGTTCTAGGACATGCGTTAGAGGCCTATACATCCACCATAGACAACACCATGACCGATTTATTTGCCCTTGAGGCCATTCGCTTGGTGTTCAAGCATCTACCAGATGCAGTGAATACAGGGGATATGGATGCTAGAAATAATATGGCCTATGCATCCATGTTAGCAGGCGTAGCCATGAGTCATTGTGGTGCAACCATCCCCCACGCTCTTGCTTGTCCCTTAACAGGTCATACAGGCATGCCTCATGGATTAGCTGTTGGTTTATTACAGATTCCTATGTTGGCCTTTAATGGTCATGTCTTGGAAGATAAAATAAAATACATTCTGCACAATCTCCATATGGATGCAGATGAAATAAACGAAGGAGCCTCCTATACATATCTGATTCAAATGATTAAAAAACTTGTTAAAGGGATACATCTAGAAGAAGGTCTTGAAAAATACATCATGGATGATCAAGTCATAGAAGCCATGACAGAAGATGCTTATATTCATGGTTGTCGCATGATTAATCCAAGAGAAGTTTCAAAAGAAGACATCAAAAAGATTTATCGAGAATTCATAACATACCAAGATTAGTCATTGTTAGATGGATTAACATGGATAAAGAACGCTTACGTAATGTAGAAAGCATCAAGTAGACACACATCTATTAGGTGCTTTTTTCTTGTTAAATGTCTATGAAATGCGTACACAAGGTATACAATACTAAGTGGGAATATTTCTCTTTACTATTGGAGTAACCATTTGTTGCGTTTATTTTTCGTAGGAGAATTGGGATTAAATATGGATACCAAGAATTAGTTGCATATTTTGTGATAAGATTATATATTAGTAAGGTATACGTTGATTGAAATAGGAGGTATTACCATGGAATCAGATGTGTTTACTATACATAGAGAAGGTCATTTAATGTATTTAACCATACCAGCTTTTGATAAGACAGGGCTTGTTCATCATTGTTTTAGTACGAAACTTGGTGGTGTTAGTGAAGGTATATATGAAAGTATGAATGTGTCTTTTGGTCGAGGTGATTCGGATGAGAATGTAAAGAAGAACCTGGAGATCTTATGTGGTGCTATAGGCATTGATGCCAAGGATTTGGTTTTCTCAGATCAGATTCATAAAGATGTGATCATGACAGTAGGTGAGAACGATAGAGGTAAAGGTATTGTGCGAGAGAATGATATAGTCGGTGTGGATGGCTTGATGACCAATAGGGTGAAAGTGCCCTTACATACCACTTATGCTGATTGTGTACCTTTATATTTTTTGGACACTGTTAAAAAGGTTATTGCTATATCCCATGCAGGTTGGCGTGGCACAGTAAAAGCAATTGGAGCTAAGACGGTCAATAAGATGGTAGAGGCATATGATAGTCAGCCAGAGGATATTCTTGTATGTATAGCACCATCCATTGGTCCTTGTTGTTTTGAAGTTGGGGAAGAGGTTGTCCAGGAATTTAGACAAACATTTAATGAGTACGAACAGAAAAAAGTAATACGAAAGATGCCTGAAAGTAAATATAAGATTAATTTATGGACTGCAAATAAGCTTGTATTACTGAGTGCAGGCATTCTTCCTGAACATATCACAGTAACAGATATATGTACAAAATGTAATCATGACGTCATGTTTTCTCATCGAGCAACCAAGGGGAAGCGAGGCAGCCTCGCCGCTATTATGCAGTTGAAGCCTAAGCACTTCTATTATTAGGAATATGTTTGCATTTTTTGTGAGAAAACTATATAGTAGTAGAGTGGAGCTACTATCTGAGTAGGAGAACAGAGGTAGTCTTGACAGCTAGGATGCAATTGAGCTTAGGGACACCGAAAGGAATGTTTTAAATGAAAAATAGATACCATAAGATTATACAGGTAGAAAAAGAGAGTATAGCTTATGAAGTAGGCGTGGAACAGGGAGATCTATTAGTGAGTATTAATGGCCAGCCTGTTAAAGATGCTCTGGATTATCATTTTCTTGTGGAGAATGAAGCCTTAGAGGTATGCATTAAAAAAAGTAATGGAGAAGAATGGCTGTTAGATATAGAAAAAGATGATGATGAAAGCTTAGGCATCACATTCGAAAATAACCTAATGGATGAATATAAATCATGCAGTAATCAATGCATATTCTGCTTTATTGACCAATTACCAAAAGGCATGCGGGATACACTCTATTTTAAAGATGATGATTCAAGATTATCTTTTTTACAAGGGAATTACATTACATTAACTAATATGAAAGATGAAGATGTGGAACGCATCATCAAATACCGATTAGCACCCATTAATATATCCGTTCATGCCATGAATATGGAACTGAGGAAAAACATGCTGCATAATCGTTTTGCAGATCGCTTAATCGGGTACATGGAAAAGTTTTATGAAGCTGGGATTACCATGAATGGCCAGATTGTGCTTTGCAAAGGGATTAACGATGGAAAAGAACTGAATCATTCCATTGAGGCTTTATCAAAATTCGCCCCTCATATGCAGAGTGTATCGGTCGTACCTGTAGGTCTTTCTAAATATAGAACAGGCTTATATTCATTAGAACCCTTTACTAAAGAAGATGCACAACAGGTTATCAAAACCATTCATAAGTGGCAGGATATCCTATATGCTGAGTATGGGACCCATTTTATTCATGGTGGTGATGAGTTCTATTTACTGGCTGAACAACCATTTCCAGAAGAAGATAATTACGATGGTTATGTACAACTTGAAAACGGTGTGGGTATGTCCAGATTGTTAAGGGATGAATTTGATATCTGTTATAAGGATTTGGAGGGCAATGGGGTACTAAGTCGTCACAAAACCATTGTTACAGGTGTTTTAGCAGAAGGTATGATAAGGGATATGGTAGCACGATTACATGAGAAATATCCCAAGCTTGATATAAGGGTGAAACCCATCATCAATTACTTTTTTGGTGAACAAATAACCGTATCGGGTTTACTAACAGGTACGGATATTATCAAACAACTACAGGGTATGGATGTAGGTGATGAATTACTCTTGCCTATTAATCTATTACGCTCTGGTGAAGAGACATTATTAGATGATATGACTGTTGCAGATATAGAAAAAGCTTTACAAGTAAAAGTGAGTGTTGTAAAATCAACAGGTCAAGCATTGATACGAAATATATTAGAATAAAAGGAGTACTTATGATGAGTAGACAGGTTGTAGCCATAGTAGGTAGACCCAATGTTGGAAAATCAACATTATTTAATAAATTAGCAGGAGAGAAAATTTCGATTGTTGAAGATACGCCAGGTGTAACCAGGGACCGTATATATGCTGACGTGGATTGGTTAAATTATAACTTTACCATTATTGATACGGGTGGTATAGAACCTTCAACAGATGATAAGATGCTAACTTACATGCGTCAACAGGCAGAAATAGCCATTGAGACAGCAAATGTTATCGTATTTGTTGTAGACGTGAAAACGGGTCTCACGGATTCAGATTATCAGGTAGCGGATATGTTACGCCGTGCACATAAACCTGTTGTATTATGTGTAAATAAGGTGGATAACCGTGAGAAGTTTCAGTATGATGTATTTGAATTTTATAACTTAGGGTTAGGCGAACCCTACGCCATATCTTCTATTCAAGCTACAGGATTGGGCGATTTTCTGGATGAGGTTGTATCCCACTTTGATGAAGAAGGGGGAGTAGCGGAAGAATCAGATATTCCAAGAATTGCAGTCATTGGTAAACCTAATGTTGGTAAGTCCTCATTAATTAATAAACTATTAGGCGAACAACGTGTTATTGTCAGTGATATAGCAGGTACAACGAGAGATGCTGTGGATACATTGGTGACTTTTGATGGTAAAGAGTATGTTTTTGTGGATACAGCAGGTCTTAGACGGAAGAATAAGATAGAAAAAGAAGGCTTGGAGCGTTACAGTATTATCCGTACTGTGACAGCCATAGAAAAGGCAGATATTGTTGTATTATTGATTGATGCTGTTGAAGGTGTGACAGAGCAGGATGCTAAAATAGCAGGTATCGCTCACGAAAGAGGTAAGGGTGCTGTTGTAGCCGTTAATAAATGGGATGCTATAGAAAAAGATGATAAAACCATGTATAAGTATTTACAAGACGTGGATACCACACTCAGTTACATGACGTATGCACCTAAGATTTTTATTTCGGCTAAAACAGGACTTCGTATTAATCGCTTATTTGAAAATCTGGATATGGTGATTCAGAATCATGCACTTCGCGTTGCAACAGGCGTTCTTAATGATGTATTATACGACGCTACTGCAATGAATCAACCGCCTTCGGATAAAGGTAAACGGTTAAAGCTCTATTATATGACACAAGTATCTGTAAAACCACCGACGTTTGTTATCTTTGTCAATGATAAAACATTGATGCATTTCTCCTATAAACGATACATTGAAAATCGAGTAAGGGATGCATTTGGGTTCAAAGGAACACCCATACATTTTATTATAAGAGAAAGAAAGGAAAAGGACAAATAAATGAATATTGTAGCTAGCTTATTGATTGGTTATCTCGTAGGATGTTTTCAATCGGCTTATATTATCAGCCGCTTTAAGGGTCATATTGATATCAGGAAGTATGGTAGTGGTAATGCAGGTACAACGAATGTTATTCGAGTGATGGGGTGGAAAGCAGGTATTTTAACATTTTTTATGGATTTGTTAAAAGCTGCCTTTGGTGTTTATCTGGGTAATCTTATTTTTGGTGATATGCTTTATGGTTATTATACAGGCGTTGGTGTTGTGATTGGTCACAATTATCCTGTATTTCTGGGATTTAAAGGAGGTAAAGGTATTGCTGCTACCCTAGGTCTCTTATTAGCTGTTGACTGGCGTATCGGGCTTATTGCAGTAGGCCTGATGGCTGTTATTATCTTCATATCCCGTTATGTATCGTTAGGTTCTGTCATCATGGCTATTTCAATACCCATTTTAATGGCTGTATTTTATACAGACCAGTGGCAGTATATTCTTCTTGGAGCTATCCTCATGGCATCAGCCTTATACACCCATCGGGCTAACATTAAGAGGCTGCTTAGAGGTGAGGAAAACAAATTAGGCCATAAAAAAAATCTAACAGAGAACAAACAGTAGGCATGGATTACATATAAGCGAGGTGGTTTTATGAAAAAAGTATCTGTGATAGGTGCAGGCAGCTGGGGAACAGCTTTAGCTATTCTATTATGTGATAATGGTCATGATGTAACCATTTGGTCCATTGACCAAAAAGAAATCGATATGTTGAAACATACAAGAGAGAATAAGCCCAAGTTACCAGGTATTAAAATACATGAAGCCATTAAGATAACCCCTGACATGGAGGAAGCTGTTCAAGGGAAGGATTTTATCATTATGGCAGTTCCTTCTAAATTTGTTCGCAGTACGGCTAAACGCATGAAAGCATTAGTCATGAAAGAACAGATCATTGTCAATGTAGCCAAAGGTCTTGAAGATGAAACATTGCTGACACTGGTTGAAGTCATAGAAGATGAAATGCCTCATAATGATGTGGTTGTTTTATCTGGTCCAAGTCATGCTGAAGAAGTAGCCAAGAAACTTCCAACCACTTGCGTCGCTGGTTCCAAGGATCTGGATATAGCTCAACAAGTTCAAGATTTGTTTATGAACACCTATTTTAGAGTGTATACCAGTTCAGATGTTGTAGGGATTGAAATGGGTGGAGCACTTAAGAATGTCATAGCCCTTGCTGCAGGTATATCGGATGGTATTGGGTTTGGTGATAATACAAAGGCTGCCCTTATGACAAGAGGTATTACAGAAATTAGCCGGCTAGGTGTTGCCATGGGGGCTAAGGAGCACACGTTTAACGGCTTATCAGGTATCGGTGACCTGATTGTTACGTGTACCAGTATGCACAGCCGTAATCGTCGGGCAGGTATATTAATTGGTCAAGGCCATACCCTTAACGAAGCCCTTGAAGAGGTACAGATGGTTGTGGAAGGTGTGTTTACTGCAAAAGCAGCCCTTGATTTAGCTCATAAACATCATGTAGAAATGCCCATTATTCGAAAAGTCAATGACGTGCTATTTGAAGGTAAAAACACAAAAAAAGCGGTTGAAGAACTCATGATTCGTGATAAGAAGATTGAGTATGTTTAAAGCTTTATGGAAACAGACAGTTGTTTGAACGTTATGTACAAGTCATCCCATGTAGGGTAAGAACTTTAGGAAATGCACATATCCATAAAACCTTATTTTAATGTTATCTCATATTAAGATAAGGTTTTTTTATTGGATAGGAAAGTTGTCCTATCCAATAAAAAAAGAATTGAATTTATGCGCAGATATTTCTCGTGAACGAGAAAATCTCGATGCGCAGTACAAAAATAACTTCTGAAAATGCAAGTCACGACTAAAATAAAGTGTGACGAAGTCACTTTTGTACTTATAGCGATAAATACAAAAATAAATACAACTTATCACCATATGGTATATTCCTCTATCTGAATCATATATTTATATATAAGAATACTTACAGGGAGGATATGTATGTTAGCAGAATACGATATTTATAAAGATATTCGAGCACGAACCAATGGCGAAATTTATATGGGAGTGGTTGGACCTGTACGCACTGGAAAGTCGACTTTTATCAAACGGTTTATGGATTTATTAGTATTACCTAATATAGAAAATGTACATAGCAGGGAACGTACCCAGGATGAGTTGCCTCAGAGTGCAGCAGGAAAAACCATTATGACAACAGAACCTAAGTTTATCCCTCAAGATGCAGCAAAAGTGTCCCTTTCAGATGATGTGGAATTCAATGTACGCATGATTGATTGTGTGGGCTATATGGTTGAAGGGGCTTCGGGACATCTGGAAAACGAGGAAGAGCGAAAGGTTAAAACACCATGGTTCGAGCATGATATTCCATTTACCCAAGCAGCTGAAATTGGCACTAAAAAAGTAATAAATGACCATTCTACCATTGGTATAGTAGTAACAGCAGATGGTTCATTTGGTGAAATTCCAAGAGAGAATTATATTCAAGCTGAAGAGAGAACCATTGATGAGTTGAAAAAATTATCAAAACCTTATGTGGTGATTTTAAATTCGCTAAGACCTTATTCGGATGATACCATGGTAACAGCCAGTGAGTTACAAGAAAAGTACAATGTACCTGTATTACCTGTTAACTGTGATCAGCTTAAAAAAGATGATGTTGTTAATATTTTAGAAAGTGTATTAATGGAATTCCCACTATCTGTTGTGAACTTTAATGTACCAAAATGGATTGAAATGCTTGATAATGATCATTGGTTAAAAGCGTCCCTTATTGACTCCGTGAGAGATATTATGTGTTCCGTTGATGCGATTCGTGATCTTAAAAAAGAAGATATCCTGGCCATCGAGAATGAGTACATTGATCATGTAAAACTGGATAGAATTGATTTATCCACGGGATGTGCACAGATTGATGTGGACTTCAATGACGACTATTATTATAATATTTTAAGTGATCTCATGGGTACGCAGATTACTGGTGAATATCAATTCATGTCTTTATTAAAGAAACTGGGCAAAGTGAAAGAAGAGTACGACAAAGTATCAGCAGCCCTTAATGAAGTTAAAGCAAAAGGTTATGGTATTGTTACACCTATGGTAGAGGAATTAGCTTTACAAGAACCAGAAATTATTAAACAAGGTAATAACTATGGTGTAAAATTAAGAGCAAGTGCTCCCACCATTCATATGATCAAATGTGATATTCAAACAGAGGTATCACCGATTATCGGTACTGAAAAGCAAAGTGAAGACTTACTACATTATATAACCAGTGAGATGGATACAGATCCAGCAAAGATATGGGACACCAATCTATTTGGCAAGCCCCTTCATGAACTGGTGAATGATGGGCTGCAAAGTAAGATATACCGTATGCCAGATGAGTCAAGAGATAAGCTGCAAGAAACGTTACAGAAGATTGTTAATGATGCTAATGGAGGACTTGTGTGTATTATCATTTAAATTTTTTTTGATAATAATAACTACAAAAATACACTATATTACAAGGTATAAATAGCATGAAAATGATTAAACCATAGAGTTAAAGGAAATAATATAATATGCATTAATTCACCTTAAGAATATGTAAGCAATGTTAAATTATAGCAAGTATGCCTTGCAATATAGGCAGTTACGTGATATAATAGTTTTCAGAAATAAGGTGAGTACTAGAAAGAGTGGACGTTTAGTCCACTCTTGTTATGTATATAGAACATAAGAAAGGGTGATAAAAAAGATGTCATTCAGAGAACATGTGGAAACATTAGTAGAAGAAATTCTAGTGCCCATTCTCGATAGTAACACATTTGAATTAGTTGATGTGGAATATGTAAAAGAAGGATCTAACTGGTATCTTCGAATCTTTATTGATAAAGATGGCGGCATTACCATTGATGATTGTGAACTTGTAAGTCGTGCTTTTGATAGTGCGTTTGAAGATAAAGACCCTATTAAAGAGCCTTATATCTTAGAAGTTAGCTCACCAGGTCTTGATCGGCCACTCAAAAAAGACAAAGATTTTGCAAGAAGTCTAGGGGAAAAAGTAGAGGTTAAATTATACAAATCTATCAATAAACAAAAAGAATTTATTGGTATATTAAAGAGCTATGATGATGATCACATTATCTTAGAAATGGAAAATGGCGAAGATATGTCATTTTTACGTACTGATATTGCCATTATACGATTAGCCATACTATTTTAATATAGAAAATGCTTGAAGCATATTCTAAACTTTTACTTAAGGAGGATTAAAATGAATGCTGAATTCATTGAAGCATTAAATCAGATTGAAAAAGAGAAGGGGATTAGCAAAGAGATTTTAATTGAGACCATTGAGATTTCTTTGGTGACAGCATGTAAGAACAATTTTGGAACAGCGCAAAACATTAAAGTGGAGATTGATCGAGATAAAGGTGATGTTTCTGTCTATGCAGAAAAGGAGATTGTAGAAGAAGTTGAAGATAAACAACTCACCATATCCTTAGAAGATGCAAAGGCAATTGATCCAAAACTCAATTTAGGCGATATAATCAAAATAGAGATTACACCTAAGAACTTCGGAAGAATCGCAGCTCAAAAGGCGAAGCAAGTGGTTGTTCAAAAGATTCGAGAAGCTGAGAGAGAAGTCATCTATAACCAATATATCACCAAAGAGAAAGATGTCATTACAGGAATTATTCAACGTCAAGTGAGAGATAACGTGATTATTAATTTAGGTAAAATTGATGCGATCCTTTCTGAAAAAGAACGTGTAAGCAGTGAAAGATATTTACCAAATGAGCGCTTTAAGGTCTATGTACTGGAAGTAAAAGAAAGCACTAAAGGACCAAAAGTATATGTATCACGTACTCATCCAGAGCTTGTTAAGCGATTATTTGAGCAGGAAGTACCGGAGGTTCATGACGGTATCGTTGAAATCAAGGGTATTTCTAGAGAAGCAGGCTCAAGAACGAAAATTGCTGTGTATTCCTCTAATGAAGATGTAGACCCTGTTGGCTCATGTGTTGGTCATAATGGTGCAAGAGTGTCCATTATTGTCAATGAGTTAAGAGGTGAAAAGATTGATATTATTCCTTGGGATGAGAATCCTGTTAAGTTTATATCAGCGGCTCTTAGTCCTTCAAAAGTTGTTAAAGTTGTTGTTAATCAAGAGGAAAAGAGTGCAAAAGTCATCGTACCTGATTATCAATTGTCATTAGCTATTGGTAAAGAAGGTCAGAATGCACGTTTAGCAGCTAAACTCACAGGCTATCGTATTGATATTAAAAGTGAAACGCAAGCTAAACAAACAAACTTTATTACGGAAGAAGAAGAACTTGGTGCTATTTTATCCAGAAATGCCATGGAAGAAGATGAGGAAGATGTAAGAGATCTCTTCTAGATAAGATGCCCTACAATATGTGAATAAAGATGCGATAAATGCAATGCTAGTAAGAAAGGAATGATGGAATATGGCTCGAAAAGTACCATTAAGAAAATGCACAGGCTGTCAGGAAATGAAAGACAAAAGACAGCTCATACGTGTTGTCAGAACCAAAGAAGGCGATATGTCCATTGATCGAACAGGTAAGAAAAATGGCAGAGGTGCTTATATCTGCCCATCAACTGAATGCTTAGAGAAAGCCATTAAAAATAAAGGCTTAGAGCGCTCATTTAAAGTAAATATTCCAAGTGAAGTCTATGATAGCTTAAAGGAGGAATTAGGAGACAGTGATGCATAATAAAGTCTACTCTCTTTTAGGATTATGTCAGCGAGCATCAAGGTTGGTTTCAGGTGAATTTATGACCGAAAAAGCTGTAAAAGATAAATCAGTACAACTGGTTGTTGTAGCCAATGATGCTTCAGGCAACACAAAGAAATTATTCAATAACATCTGTAATACCCATAACGTTCCATTATTATCATTTGGAACAAAGGATGAACTGGGTCGAGCAATAGGCAAAGAAATTCGTGCATCCATTGGTGTTATGGACGAAGGTTTTGCTAAGGCTATACAAAAAGCATATCAATATAATAAGTAGAGAATTCATGAGGATGAAATTCTTATTACCTTATAAAAATAGAATAAAGGGTGGGGACCCTAGTATTTGTGATTAGATTTAACCCAAAATGTAAAAAATATAAAAAATAAGAATCTAACCACTGGTTACCATATCAGACTTAATTTTGCGGAGGTGGTTTAAAATGTCAAAGATTCGCGTATATGAAATTGCTAAAGAACTAGGTTTAAGCAATAAAGAGTTGCTTGCCACGTTGAAAGAATTTGATATTAAAGTAAAAAATCATATGAGTTCATTGACAGATGAGGAAGCTAAACTCATAACAGAGTATTATGCTCCTGAAGACACAAAAGAAGAAGTTGACAATGCCCAAGAAGTAGCAGCAGAAGTGGAAAGTGATGAAGAAACAGTTTTAATTCCAGAGATGGTAACTGTAAAAACATTGGCTGAGAAGCTTAACAAGCAGACATCCGATGTGGTAAAAAGCCTGATGTTAAAAGGCATTATGGCTACAGCTAATCAAGAAATTGATTTTGATACAGCAAGTGAAATCGCGTTAGAATATAATGTTTTATTAGAAAAAGAACCTGAGCAAGATTTGGTAGAAGCTTTTTTTGCTGAGGAGCCTGATGATGAAAAAGATTTGGTAACACGTTCGCCAATCGTTGTGGTAATGGGTCATGTTGACCATGGTAAAACATCCTTATTGGATGCTATTCGTGAAAGTAATGTGACGTCAAGAGAAGCTGGTGGTATCACTCAGCATATAGGTGCATCTGTTGTAACCATTAATGACCATGATATTACATTTTTAGATACACCTGGTCATGAAGCTTTTACAGCAATGCGTCTTAGAGGTGCTATGGCAACAGATATAGCAATCTTAGTTGTAGCAGCAGACGACGGTGTGATGCCTCAGACCATTGAAGCCATCAACCATGCTAAAGCAGCAGGTGTTCAGATTATTGTTGCCGTTAATAAAATTGATAAACCAGGTGCTAATCAGGACCGTGTGAAACAAGAACTTGTAGAATATGGATTGATAGCAGAAGATTGGGGTGGAGATACTATCTGTGTACCGGTATCTGCCATTGAAAAGACCAATCTTGACCAATTACTTGAAATGATTTTATTAGTTTCAGAAATGGAAGAATTAAAAGCAAACCCAAATAAAAAAGCTAGTGGTACCATTGTTGAGGCTCAACTTGACAAAGGAAGAGGACCTGTTGCAACGGTTCTGATTCAAAATGGTACATTAAAAGTTGGTGATTCCATTATAGCAGGTACAGCTTATGGTCGTATCAGAGCCATGATTGATGATAAGGGTAGACGAGTAAAACAAGCGGGACCATCAACACCAGTAGAGATTCTTGGTCTATCGGAAGTACCGGTAGCAGGAGATGCTTTCTTCACGGCTAAAAATGAAAGAGAAGCAAGGCATGTAGCAGATAAAGTGATTGAAAAGAATCGTGAAAAATTGATCCAAAATACACCACAAAAGGTAACACTGGATGACCTTTTCAATCAGATTCAATCTGGAAACATGAAAGAGCTCAATATTATCGTTAAGGCAGATGTTCAAGGTTCTGTTGAAGCAGTTAAGCAAAGTCTCGTTAAACTCTCTAATGAAGACGTGATGATTAAAGTGATTCATGGTGGTGTGGGTGCCATTAATGAGACTGACGTTATATTAGCATCTGCTTCTAACGCCATCATTATTGGATTCAATGTAAGACCTGAAACCAGTGCCAAGGCCGTAGCTGATGCTGAGAAAATTGATTTACGTTTATACCGTATTATCTATAATGCTATTGAAGATATTGAAGCTGCAATGAAAGGTATGCTTGACCCAGAATATAAAGAAAAAGTAATCGGTCATGCAGAAGTAAGACAGACGTTTAAAGTGTCAGGTGTTGGAACCATTGCTGGATCTTATGTATTAGATGGTAAATTCACACGTAATGCAAAAGTTCGATTGGTTCGAGATGGTATTGTTATCTATGAAGGTGAACTGGATTCTCTTAAGCGTTTCAAAGATGATGTAAAAGAAGTGAATACAGGTTATGAATGCGGTATTATGCTTAATAAATTCAACGACTTAAAAGAAGGCGATGTAGTAGAAGCTTACATCATGGAAGAAATACCTCGATAAATAATGCACGTTGAATAAGCCATACCATATACCTTACACCATTGGCAGATCATCCTATAAGAAGGTGAGTAAAATGAAAAAAAGAAGTAGTCGTATTATTAAAATTAATGAAGAGATAAAAAAAGAAGTAAGTAAAATCATAAGTAGAGAGCTGAAAGACCCTCGTATTAATCAGATGACGACAGTTGTAGGTGTTGATGCTACACCAGATTTGAAATTTTGTAAAGTATTTATCAGTGTCTTAGGTGATGAACAATCTCAGAAAGACACCTTAGAAGGTCTGAAGCGATCCTCAGGATATATTCGTAATGAATTAGCTAAGCGCATTAATCTTCGTAATACACCAGAAATCACATTTACTGGCGATCAATCCATTGAATATGGTATGCATATGTCAAAGTTAATTGATGAAGTCAATAAAAAAGGTGACGTGGAATGAAACTACAAGAATTAGTGAACTTATGTGAGAATCAAGCAAATATAATTATTTCAGGTCATATTAACCCAGATGGAGATTGTATCGGTGCATGTTATGCATTAGCTGCAATTCTCCATAAAAAGGGAATTCATGCTAAGATAGCTATGGAAGACATTCCAGATACTTTTAATTACCTTGTGGAAGGTAGGCTTTATGTTGAAGAAGATCAAATCAAGCGTTCAGATGTATTCATAGCTCTTGATTGTGGTGATAAAGAGAGACTTGGACCACATGTCCCATTATTTGACCAAGCATCCATCACCATTAATGTTGATCATCATATTAGCAATAACCATTTTGCTGATTATAATCATGTGGTGGAGGCCAGTTCAACCTGTGAAATCATATTTGAAATGTTAGAAGATACATCTTTATTGGACAAGCCCATCTGTGAGGCACTCTATACAGGTATTGCCTATGATACAGGTGCGTTCAAGCATTGTAATACCACAAGACGCACTTACGAAATAGCAGGTACTTTAATCGATTATGGTGTAAATTTTAATGAGATTATTAATCGCTTGTACTACTACAAATCATATAAATCCTTTAAAGTCCTAGGTTTAGCCATAGCTAATGCAAAGATGTATTTAGACAATGTAATCCTGTTAACTTCCCTTTCCTTAGAAGATCTTAAACGTTATGATTGTGAGAAAAAAGATACTGATGGTGTTGTTCAGATGCTGAATGAGGTAATGGAAAGCAGTTGTGCTGTTTTTATTGTTCAAGTCAGTCAAGATACATTCAAAGTCAGTCTAAGGTCCAGTAGTGGAATAGATGTCTGCAAAGTAGCTCAAGTATTTGGCGGTGGTGGACATACGAAAGCGTCTGGCTGTACAATAACTGGTACAATTGAACAGGTGAAAGAACAAATAATTGAAGCCATTACAGAGCAATTATAAGTTATTATGGAAAATTAAGTTGGACAGATAGTGCAGGGATAGCATTATGGGTTCAACTTATACATTATTCCTGAATAAGTGTAAGTGACATAGCATTTCATACAGGAAGTAGAGGAAAAAGACATGAATGGAATTATCAATATATACAAAGAAAAGGGTTATACATCCTTTGATGTGGTTGCTATTCTCAGAAGAAAATTAGGCATAAAAAAGGTTGGACATACAGGTACACTGGACCCAGAAGCAGAGGGGGTGCTGCCTATCTGTATTGGAAAAGCAACCAAGGTAGCGGATTATATTACAGATACCAAGAAAGTATACCGTGCTACCATGACGTTAGGTGTGACCACAGATACCCAAGATCATACGGGTAAAGTACTAAGCCAGAAGAATGTGACGGTGTCAAAAGATGCTATAGAAAAAGCCATCGCATCTTTTGTAGGAGAATATGAACAGATTCCTCCCATGTATTCTGCTCTAAAAGTTAATGGCAAACGCTTATACACGTTAGCCAGACAGGGTAAAACCATTGAGAGAAAAGCACGAAAAGTCATGATCTATGATATCGTTGTTCATGAGGTAGAAGGCATCCACGTTGATATGTCCATTGCATGTTCTAAGGGGACTTATATTCGAACCCTTTGTGCAGATATAGGTGACAAACTACAATGCGGTGCTCATATGAGTAAGTTGGTTCGAACAAAATCCAGCCTGTTTAGTATAGAAGCAAGTCATACATTGGATGAGATAGATACTTACATTCAAGAAGAACGATTAGATGAGATAATGCTGCCCATAAGTCAAGTCTTTAATTATGACAAGCGCATTATAGATACTAGGTACGATAAATTATTATATAATGGCAACAAACTAAGTCAAGCATGTGTTATGCATAATGAGCAGATAACAGAAAATAAACGTTACAGCGTTTATGATGAAAGAGAAAAGTTTATAGGGATTTATCAGACGGTCATCATAGATGGTCAGATGCTATTGAAACCTATAAAGATTTTTCTTTAGGGGGGAAGCTGATGGAACATATAACAGGAACAAAAGATATTACATCACCTCCTTCAGTAGTAGTCCTAGGAAATTTCGACGGGATACATATTGGACATAGAAAACTAATTGATAAAGCCTTGGACATATCAAAAACATTGGATTTAAAAGTTCTTGTATTTACATTTGACCCGCATCCCAGTTTTGTACTAGCAAATAAGGAACCTGTTGATCTAATTTATTTAAGTAAGGAAAAGGCCAAGCTATTAGATGATGTGGATTATTTTGTAGAGTATCCCTATGACCTTGATACATCTAGAATGACGCCGGAGATATTTATCGAAGAGGTTGTATGTAAAGGCTTACAAGCAAAAGCTATTGTCGTTGGTGAAGATTATCGATTTGGTTATAAGCGAAAAGGTGATATTGAACTACTTAAAGCATTGGCATCAAAAAATGGTTACCAGCTTATAACCATCAAAAAAATTGCTTATAACCATCGCATTGTAAGCAGTACATGGATAAGGCATGAAATTAAAAAAGGGCATATGGAAAAAGCGAACCTTCTATTAGGCAGTAACTTCAGTATCAGTGGACAGATTACACTAGGAAGACAGAATGGAAGGAAACTGGGTTTTCCTACAGCCAATATAAAACCCAATAAAAATAAATTATTACCACCAAATGGTGTATATTTATCAAAGATTTACGTTAATAATATACAATATAACAGCATCACAAATATTGGTATCAATCCTACACTTGATGGCAATGAGACAGTGGTTGAGACGCATATACTTGACTTTAATCAAGACATATATGGACAAGACGTGACAGTTGAACTGCTTAAATTTGTTAGAGACGAAAAGAAATTTGAGTCCCTTCATGCATTAAAAAAAGAAATTGCTGAAAACATTGCTTATCGAAGAGCTTATATGGAAGAGAATCACGAACTGTGATAAATTTGTTTACAAAATTATGGATTTGTGATAGAATTTATGAGGTAAAAAGCCGTTGCTCGGAAAATGGGACACTCCGACCCTTTCTTGGTAATTGGCGTTAATAAAAAATATGGAGGTTACACACATGGAAAAAACTAAGCAAGAAATAATTGCTGAATACGGAAGAAATGCAACAGACACAGGTTCTCCTGAAGTACAGATTGCATTACTAACAGCAAGAATCAATCATTTAACAGAGCATTTAAAAATGCACAAGAAAGATCACCATTCAAGAAGAGGACTACTAATGATGGTTGGTCAAAGAAGAGGTTTATTACAATATCTTAAGAAAAAAGATATTGAAGGTTATCGTAACCTAATTAAACGATTAGGATTAAGAAGATAATAGAATAAACATGATGCCTTATGTGCAGATGTAAGGTTTATTCAAGAGCGGAGCAATCCGCTCTATAATTTTAATTCTAAGAGAAACACAAATTAAATCAAGTCTTTAGTACTAGTAATCTTAACCTTTAGTCATTAGTTTTTGTTTTTTAAGGAAAGAAATTGTTTAATTATAAGTTCAACTAATGTAATAAATAAAATTAAACCCCCAATTTATTTATTAAATAAGTTTCCCTAATAATTAAGCCAATTCTTAATTAAAAGATAAAAACTAACGACTAAGGATCTAGGCTAAGGACAAGTTAATGATGGAAATTGAAAGGAGATTGTTTGAATGTCTAGAGTATATTCATTGGAGATAGCAGGAAGAATGCTATCTGTAGAAATTGGAAAAGTTGCTGAACAAGCAAATGGAGCAGTATTGATACGCTATGGAGATACAGTTGTCTTAACAACAGCAACTGCATCAGAAAAGCCACGTCCAGGGATTGATTTTTTCCCACTAAGTGTTGACTATGAGGAGCGATTATATTCAGTTGGAAAGATTCCAGGCGGTTTTATTAAGAGAGAAGGGAAGCCTTCTGAGAACTCTGTACTCACATCAAGAGTTATTGACCGTCCTATTCGACCACTGTTTCCTAAAGATTATCGTAATGACTGTGCCGTTGTTAATACGGTATTATCTGTTGACCAAGATTGTCAACCTGAATTTGCAGCCATGCTTGGTTCTTCTATAGCGTTATCCATATCGGATATACCTTTCAAAGGACCGACCAGTTCATTGATTATGGGTTATATTGATGGCGAATTGGTGATTAATCCAGTTGCAGCCCAACGTGAGAAATCAGAAATGACGTTAATTGTATCATCTACAAGTGAAAAAGTGGTCATGATAGAAGCTTCTGCAGATGAAATACCTGAAGAAGTTATGCTTGATGCAATTTTTAAAACCCATGAAGAAAACAAGAAAATCGTTGAGTGGATCAATACAATTGTTGAAAAAGAAGGTAAAGAAAAACATGCTTATGAAGAATCTACCGTGCCAAGTGAAGTATATGATACGGTTGTGAATCATATTGGTGATGAGCGAATGGAAGAAGCTGTATTCACAGATGAAAAACAAGTGAGACAGGAAAGAATTAGTGAAATTAAAGAAGAACTGACGGCTAAGTTTGAAGAAGAAGATGAGGAATGGTTACAGTATTTGGATGAAGCCCTTTACAAGTATCAAAAACAAACCGTAAGACGTATGATTTTAAGAGATCATAAGCGACCAGACGGTCGAGCATTAGATGAAATAAGACCTTTATCAGCTGAGGTTGATTTATTACCGAATACCCATGGTTCTGCTTTATTCAGTCGTGGACAAACACAGGTAATGACCATAACAACACTGGGTGCTTTAGGGCAAGTTCAGGTTCTTGATGGGTTAGATGAATTAGAAACATCTAAGCGTTATATGCATCATTATAACTTTCCTTCATACTCAGTTGGAGAAACAAGGCCTTCTAGAGGTCCAGGTCGTCGTGAAATCGGTCATGGTGCGTTGGCTGAAAAGGCATTAGTACCTGTATTGCCATCAGAAGAAGATTTCCCATATGCGATTCGTCTTGTGTCTGAGGTATTAAGTTCCAATGGTTCAACATCACAGGGAAGTATATGTGCCAGTACCTTATCCTTAATGGCTTCAGGTGTACCCATTAAAGCACCCGTAGCTGGTATATCTGTTGGACTTGTAACAGGTGAAACAGATGATGATTATGTAATGCTCACTGATATCCAAGGACTTGAAGACTTTTTTGGTGATATGGACTTTAAAGTTGCTGGAACACACAAGGGTATTACAGCTATTCAGATGGACCTTAAAACATTAGGTTTAACCAACGAAATCATCGACCAAGCAATCCGCCAAACAAAAAGAGCAAGATTGTATATCTTAGATGAAGTCATGTTAAAAGCTATTGATAAACCAAGAACAGAATTATCCAAACTTGCGCCTAAGATTCTTCAAACTAAGATTAACCCAGAAAAGATCAGTGAGGTTATTGGACCACGTGGTAAAACCATTAACAAGATCATTGATGAGACAGGCGTTAAGATTGATATTGAAGATGATGGACGTATCTTTATCTGCGGCATTGACCAAGATGCAGCTCATCAAGCATTAAAGATTATTGAATCCATTGCAAAAGATATTGAGGTTGGCTCAATATATACAGGAAAAGTTGCTAGAATTACGAAGTTTGGTGCTTTTGTGGAAATTGCTCCTGGTAAAGATGGACTTGTTCATATATCAAAACTTGCTCATGAAAGAGTAGCCAAAGTAGAAGATGTAGTTAGTATTGGCGATGAAATCCAAGTGAAAGTAACGGAGATAGATGGTCAAGGTAGAATCAATCTTTCTAGAAAAGACGTATTGCCAAAGGAATAAATGATGCATGGACTTGATATTTTAAAATGAACTATAGATCGTTAACGACTAGGAATGTGTGCTGTATGCACACATTTCTTGTATCTTTCTTATTTTGGATACCCATGAAATACACACACAAGGTATAATGAAAATATCCAGTGACTGTTGTTACATTTATTCGTGGGAAAAAGTACGACGATGAATGCATCATATTGTATTGGTCGTTTATTCATAGTAAAAATGACGTTTTGAATATTGCATAGTGGAGGAATCATATAAATGATCAAAGTGAGAAGGTTGGATAATGGGTTATGTGTTGTTGGTGAAGAAAACTCATTTGTTAGATCAGTAGCAATGGGTATATGGATAAAAAATGGTTCAGTAGATGAAGAAGGGCATAATACAGGTGTTTCTCATTTTATTGAGCACATGATGTTTAAGGGAACAAAGAGTAGGTCAGCAAGAGATATTGCAGATGAAATGTCAGAGGTTGGGGGCAGAATTAATGCTTTTACCGGAAAAGAATACATGTGTTATTATGCCCATACACTGGATAATCATTTCGATGTAGCCTTAGATGTTTTATCAGATATGCTGCTGAATTCAGCAATACGTGATGAAGATATGGAAAAAGAAAAAGGTGTTATTATCGAAGAAATTAACATGTATGAAGATTCACCTGAAGAAATTGTCCACGATCTTATCCAAGAGGAAGCTTGGAAAGCGACACCCTTAGGGAATAACATCTTAGGAACGAAAGAGATAATTAATGGGTTTACCAGTGAAGATATAAGAGCGTATATGGACCAGCATTATATTCCGGAAAACATTGTCGTATCTGTTGTAGGAAAGTTTGATTTTGACGATATCTTTGAGAAGATTAATTCGAAATTTTCTGTGTTACAAGACAAAAAAGCGGTACCACGTAAAAGCAAAACGGAGTATCAGCGTTGTTTTGTTACGAAAGATAAGGATATTGAACAAGTGCACTTGTGTATGGCTTTTCCTAGCATTGCTTATGAATCGGATAAAATATATGTGCTATCCATACTCAACACCATCCTAGGTGGAGGCATTAATTCGCGATTATTTCAATCTATTCGTGAAGAAAAAGGACTAGCTTATTCCATTTATTCTTATGCGGAAACGTATAACATAGCAGGTATGCTTAATGTATATGCAGCAGCTAACCCTGTTCAAATCGAACCGGTTATTGAAGCGACTTTGAAGGAAATAAAGCAATTACTAGATGAAGGTATTCAGGAGAAAGAGTTAAATAAAATAAAGGAGCAATTGAAAAGCAATCTTATTATTGGTTTTGAGAACATGAATTCCAGGATGTCCAGTTATGGCAAGTCCATGCTGATGCTTAATCGCATTAAAACTCAAGATGAAATGATTGAAGGGGTTAATGCTGTGGATGTAAACGGTCTTATGACTTTTGCAAAAGAAGTCTTTGACTTTGATAACATGAGTGTAGCTCTAGTAGGTAGATTAAAAGATATTCATATAGAAAGGATTAGAGAAATATGCAAGATATAGTCGTATATGCCCAACAGACAGAAAAAGGAAAATCCCTACCTTTGCCTAAGTATATGAGTAAGGATTCAGCAGGTATGGATCTCTATGCTTGTTTGGATGAAGACGTTGTATTAGAAAAAGGGACCATTAAGCTTATACCAACAGGATTAAAAATTGCATTACCATCGGGTTATGAGGCGCAGATTCGGCCAAGGAGTGGTTTAGCCCTTAAGTATGGTATTAGTATGGCGAATACCCCAGGAACCATTGACGCGGATTATCGAGGTGAAATTAAGGTCATTATGATTAACTTAGGACAAGAAGATTTTATCGTTAAGCATGGTGAGCGTATTGCTCAAATGGTTATTAACAAGATTGAGCAGGTAAGGTGGGAAGCTGTTGAAGCCTTAGATGATACGGAGAGAGGTGCAGGAGGTTTCGGACATACTGGTAAATAAATAGATACATATGACGAGAGGTGATAGTTGATGCAATACCGTGAATTTGGAAAGACGAAGGAACAGGTTTCTGTATTAGGTTTTGGTTGTATGCGTTTTCAAACAGATCATAAAAAAGATAATCAAATCCTAGAAGAATTAGCCATTAAACAATTGCGTTCTGCAATTGATATGGGCGTTAACTACGTAGATACAGCTTATCCTTATCATGGTGGGGAAAGTGAACCGTTAGTAGGAAAAGCTTTACAAGATGGCTATCGAGAAAAAGTAAAACTTGCTACAAAACTACCTTGTTGGCTGATTAACTCAAGAGAAGATATGGACAAGTATCTCAATGAGCAACTTGAGAAATTACAAACCGATTATGTAGACTTTTATTTGCTGCACTCTATGAACAAAGGTTTTTGGAAGCGGTTAAAAGAACATGATGTATTTGATTTTATAAAAAAAGCTCTTGAAGATGGTCGCATCAAGCATATAGGATTCTCCTTTCATGATGATTTACCATTATTCAAAGAAATTGTAGATGCTTATGACTGGGATTTTTGTCAAATTCAATACAATTATTTAGATGAAGCTTATCAGGCAGGTTTGGAAGGTATGCTCTATGCAAGAGAACGTGGTCTAGGGATCGTCGTTATGGAACCTCTTCGTGGTGGTAGTTTAACGAAGGAAGTACCAGCTGATGTACAAGCTATATGGGATAAGGCTGACACGAAACGTTCACCAGCCGAATGGGCATTAAAATTCATATGGGACCGTCCAGAAGTTGATGTGATTCTCAGTGGTATGAATGACATGGCACATATTGAAGAGAATATAAAAGTAGCTAAGGAAACACTGCCCAATTCCTTATCAGATGCAGAAAAAGCCCTTATTGATGAAGTAAAGGCAATTTACCAAAGTAAGATAAAAGTTAATTGTACGTCTTGTGAATACTGTTTGCCATGTCCCGTTGGCATTCATATCCCTGGAAATTTTGGACGTTACAATTATGCATCCATGTTTAGTTACGAAGAAGGTAAAAAAAGATATGAGCATCTTGATGCTAAAGCAAGAGCGGATCAATGTGTAAGTTGTGGCGAATGTGAGAGTAAATGTCCGCAACATATACCTATTAGAGAACGTCTAAAAGAAATGGCTGAATACTTTGCTGTGTAACTGCATAATAGAAAGTCTATAAAAAGGCTGTCATGTACAATGGTTGTTGTACGTGGCAGTCTTTTTACTGACCATTATCCTACACCAAAGTCTGTATTTAACCATAGTACTTCACATTGTGGCTTCTTATCTAATAACCATCTATAGTTTTCCTGAAACCACTTAATAAGCTGATAATCGGGTTTTATGGAAGTGGAATTTTCTGTATACACATTAACGGTAAAGTGCTTAAAGTGTTTTAAAGCAAGTTGTATATCGTTATTAATCATTTCTTTTGTTTGACCTTGTATACCTACCATAAGACACACCGATTGAAAATATGATTTTAATTCATCAATATGTGAATAATGAAATCCCTTATGAAGAATGTTTTCTCGAAAACCTGTATCAAAGGTTTCAAGACCTGTCTTAAACATAATATCTATACCAAAAAACTGACGCATATCCTCTAGTTTTTTTCGATAGATCCAATGAGCTTCTAGAAAAAGCTGCCTAATGTTTAACTTATGGACGACCTCTTTTATGGCCTGTAGCGTCACAGGTGGTAACTCAAAAACATTACCAGAATTAATCACCTCTAGTGTACCATATTGTCCTGTTATGTTGCCCAGTATCACTTGATTTGTCCGGTTTATTTCATCTATATCTAATGTATTATCAAGAATATAGTCGCAGAAGGTACACTTTCCCCACTTACAAGGGGTTGACTTTAACAAGACTATTTCTCTTGGGTATTTTTTATTGATAACACTGTATCTTTCCATATTTATCACCATTCATTATTATAGCATATGCGTCAAGCGGATACACTTTATCATGAAACATTAACATACGAATCTGCGGTACCAATAGGTCCATTGGTAATGCTATTCGCTCTTTTTCTAGAAAAGACATGACGTATGACAGCTATTAATTGACAAAAGTAGTAGGTACCTATGATGGTTAAAATGTAAAACAATAACATGCCACCAACGCTATTAAATAAGCTGACAAAGCCGATAATTTTTGTATAGGATCTCACTAGAGATAGAATCAGCATATGGCTAAGATAGAAGTCAAAAGACATAGTACTCCATCCATGTATTCGTCGCATTAAGCCATTAGAGATCGGCTTGTTAAAATACTGATAGAAAAGATAAAAGCTAAGCATACTGTACAACATAACAGTAGGCTTAATGGAATACATATAAGTATCTGTTAATTTACTATCTGTAATAAGTATAATAAGACTTACTAACCATACAACCAAAACATACGAAGGTTTTATCTTTAGTAATTTTGATTGATGAGAAGCAAAATAAATACCAAAAACAAAATAAAACAGCCAAGTAGGAAATAATATGGTTACATGTTTAATGAAAGGATAAGGCATTATTGAAACACCTAGCTTATAGAGATAGATACCCAGTTGAAAGTAGAGGGAAATGACACCTGATACGATTAACATATGTTTACTATTTCCACGATTAAATTGTTTTTTCACAAAGGGGTAGATTATATATAACTGTATGATAATCAATAAAAAGTATAAGTGATTATAACCTGTTAAAAGGATGTGGATGTAATCAAGCGTTAATAATTGGTCTAAATGATGCCTATTATTATAAATAAGGTAAATGACAAGCCACAGGACATAAGGAATGACAATCTTGCGCAATTGTTTTGCATAAAAAGGAGTTAGTGATGTATGTTGTTTACAATGCATGTCTGAATACCATAAAAAATAACCGGACATCATAATAAAGATGGGTACACAATATCTAAAAAATTGATTAATAAGATAAGGAAACTCAAGATGTATGTACTGTCCAGTTACGTGAATCCCTAACACAGATAATGCGCAGATAATCCGCATCAGACCAAATGTTGGTAAAAACTTTTTCATTAGAACTTCCCCCCAGAAACTAAAAATATAAAATAATAAAATATTTATGTACAATAATAGCAAACATGTAACTCTTATGCAACAATAATCAATTGGAACTAATGGATTAACATGACTCGTGTTTAATGGGGATACATTCCACTTAAGTAATAAATGATAATCGTATTTCCTTATTGTATGGGAATGTTTATGTGTGTTATATTAGGCTTAACTATTTACTCTAACTCTAATAATTAGACATATACAACAAAGAGTAAGTGGACTACACCATATGAGGTTTTTATTTGTGGAATAATGATTACTTTCTATTCTTATATGATGTTGGTTAATCATGGGAGGAAGTAAAGGTACTATATGACATAGGGAGGAATTAATAAATGTCTGAAAAACAATTAGCCGGCGAAAAAGCAGTTGAATTTATACAAGACGGTATGATCGTTGGGTTAGGAACAGGTTCTACGGCTGACTTCGCAACAAGAAAAATAGGTGAAAGGATTCACAATGGTTTAAACATAAAAGCTGTTGCAACGTCAACTGCTACAGCTCAATTGGCAACAGCATTAAATATACCTATTGTAGACTTAAATGAAGTGGACAAAATTGATGTGACAATAGATGGCGCTGATGAGGTTGATGTCACTTATACAGGCATTAAAGGTGGGGGAGGTGCATTGTTTTTTGAAAAAATGGTGGCTTCCATTTCTCAAAAAAATATCTGGGTGGTGGACGCTTCAAAATATGTTGAGCAGATTGGTAAATTTCCTCTACCAGTTGAAGTTTCGCCATTTGTCTACGCACATATCTATAATCAATTTCAAGACAAAGGCATGAAGCCTCAAATGAGGAAACAACAAAAAAAGTACTACCTTACAGATAGTGGTAACTATATTATCGATTTACATCTTAACACAATTAAGGAATCTAAGGAAATGGCATCATGGCTTAATGCTATTCCTGGTGTTATTACACATGGTTTATTTATCAATACCGTTGATTTGTTAGTTATAGGAAATGGTTCTACAACTCGGATAATGGAAAATCAACGACACAAGTGACAAAAATAATGCATTATAGGAAGGTTTTAAACTTAATAATAATAAAGATTTTACAATAAGGAGGCATTAAATTGGAAGAAAAATTTTTATGTGTATTGGCTACATTTGATGAACAAACAACTAGACAAATGAAAGAAATAGAACAAGCCCTAAATGCAGAAGGGATTGTTGGACAGCAGACACCTGATTTACCACACCACATTACATTAGGATACTTTGATACGAGCAGAGAAGAAGATATTAAACAGCTTCTTAGGGATGTTTCCAAAGAAACGGCATGTTTCGATCTGGCTTTCAATCATGTAGGGTTATTTGGCTTGAAAGTATTGTTTCTAGCACCAGATGTAAATTATGCTTTACTTGATTTACATAAAAAATTTGAAAGAGAGTCTATAGAGAGTGAAAAAGGGTGGACAGCTCATGCAACAATTTTAATCGACAAACCTGAAATCATTCAAAAGGCACTACCATTAGTCGTTGAGAAATTTAATATGCTTAACGCCAGAGTCGAAAAATTGAATCTATATGCCTTTTTTCCGACACGTTTTATTGCAGAATATACTTTACAATGATCAATTTGCGATTTAGTTGTAAACGAAAAATTAAGTTATAAAAATATCATAAAAACCATTCTTTACCTGAAATCTAGCTATCACTAATTTATTGATTTATTATATAGGATTAATCTATGTATCGTATTATATAAATTATACATAATACATAAATTAAAACATCGAAATAATACAATAAAAATAGTCATTATATACAAAAAAATATATTTGGAATATTCTTTTGTATTAATAAGAAAATATTCAACAAAAAAGAATTTTGATTAATCAATATATTGTTGCATTATATGAATTAGAATTGAAAAAAATAAATATATTAACAAAAATAAAATTATATATTGAATAATACAAAATATTATTATATAATACTGGTGTCAAGCTTGATAAATATATGAAAAATGAGGATGTTATTATGATTAAGAAAATTTCAATAATCATGGCATGTGTACTTTTGACTATACTTCCAATGAATAATGCCGTACAAGCACAGAGTAGCTTTAATACGTCACATTACGAATTACAATTAGAATATGCAAATCGTGGTCCACAATTTGGAGATACTAGAACGGTTAGCGTTAGTAGTCCAGTACCTTCTGGTTGGGTTATTACTTGGAAGGGATATAGCTCTATGACCATTAAATATGTTGTTGGTGCGTCTTATGGATATAGCCTGACCGTCAGCGTTGATAGTCCAGTACCACCTAATTGGATTATTACTTGGAAGGGCTATAGTTCAATGACCATTGAGTACGTAGGCAATTAAAGAGATTTAATTTGAGAGTTTGTAAAGATAAAATGAAGTAAATTATACCACATTATTGTGTATAAGGAGGAATTTTATATGATTAAAAAAACAGCACTCATTATGGCATGCTTACTTATGGTAGGTCTTACATTTAACAATACGGTACAAGCACAGACAAGTGTTAGCGAAGAATTACAAACAGAAAGTACAAATTACCGAGCATCATTTGGTGATAAAAGGATAGTCAGTATAGGTAGCCCAGTACCTTCTGGTTGGGTGATTACATGGAAGGCAGCATACTCCATGCAGATTCAATACGTTGTTGGTGCCCCTGTAGGTTATTCCTTAACAGTTAGTAAGGATAGTCCAGTACCTCATGGTTGGGTGATTGAATGGAAGTCAATTTATTCAATGGGGATTGAATATGTAGGGTAATATACTTTAAAATTAACATAAAAATAATGAAATGATTATTTGTATATAATAAAGAGTCTATCTATTGAGCTGAAACCTGAATGGTAGACAGTTAAGTATACAACAGTTTGGGACTGAATTCTGTATTTCACTGGATTCAGCCCCTTTACTTTTACATTAATTCTTTTTCTGCAACAAAACCACTTCATCTAGCGATTCATAAAATGGATCATATAAAAGGTAAATTTAATACATTGGGAATTCACTATATGTCTGATAAGATATTAATTATATAAAAAAGGAGAAAAAAATATATGAAAAAGTTTTTAGTGATGTTATGTGTAGTATGCATGGTATTTTCTATGGGGACAGTTGCGTTTGCGGGTTTAGAACCGAATGACACTATGGATAATGCAACTTACATAGGTAAAGATAACAACCTTAGGATGTGGGGAATAGTTAGTTCTGTAGATTTAGAGGATTGGTGGTATTTTTATGTAAATGACTCATCACCATCTAGCCTGACATTGGCTTGGATACCTGAAGGTCAAGAGACTTTTAGTGCCGATCTATACTTATATGATGAGGGGGGAAGTCTACTTGTGAAAGCACCCTTCTGGTCCTATAATTCCCGTTTGATTCGAGATTATTACTTGCGCGCAGGTAGAAAGTATTATTTAAGAGTAGAGTATACCTCTGGAAGCCTTACTCACAGTCCTTATGGTTTGATTATAAGTCCGAGTCTGTAAAAGGTTGTTCAACAATTAGTAAATTGATTTGATAAACCAAGATAAAAGCATTACTTAATACATAAAGATCTTCTGAAAGGAAGGTCTTTTATATGTTTGTTCATTTTTGAGACAATAATAGCCCATTAAGAACGGAAAAGAAATATTAAAGGGTTCAACTACTACCACTGCTTTACCAATTAATAGAATCATTAAACTGTCATCTTTTTGACATTGAACGTCCTCACATTCCACATAGTAGGTTCAAAGATAAAAACCAAGAATATAAAGGATTGATAATAACAAACTATAAAATACAAATATTAATAATATTATGTAGAAAAGCAATAACACTTAATTATACTATTAAAAAACAGTATTTATAAGTCTATATATTATTGGAATATAATGGTAACATTTTAGTAATTCACATACTAAGGAGGAACATAAAATGAAAAAATGCGGAAGATTATTCAGCTTGATAATGATTGTAGCACTAATGATGATTAATTCAATTACAGTATTAGGTGCTGAAGGTGAAGATTTAGGGAGTTGGGTTATAAGAACTAGCATGCCAACAGCAAGAAGTGCTTTAGGATTAGCAGAAGTAAATGGTAAGATATATGCTATTGGAGGTGAAAATTCTGATGGTACTAAGTTAAATGTTGTTGAAGAATATACCCCCGCAACAGACTCTTGGACAACAAAAGCTAGTATGCCTACAGCTAGATATGCGTTAGGAGTAGTAGAGGTTAATGGGAAAATATATGCAATAGGTGGATCAGATGTGGGGGAATTAGGCGCAGTAGAAGAGTACGACCCTGTAACAGATACATGGACCACAAAAGCAAGTATGCCAACAGCTAGAAACTTCTTAGGAGTCGTAAAGGCTAATGGGAAAATATATGCTATAAGTGGAGCAAAGGGTCAAATGATAAAAACAGTAGAAGAGTATGACCCCATAACAGATACATGGATTTCAAAATCAAATATACCAACGGCTAGAGGTGGGTTAGGAGTAGCAGAGGCTAATGGAAAAATATATGCAATAGGTGGATGGCTTTTTAAATATTTAAATACAGTAGAAGAGTATGACCCCGTAACAGATACATGGACCACAAAAGCAAGTATGAAGACAGCTATAGGTGACGTGCAAGTAGCAGAGGCCAATGGAAAATTATATGTAATAGGTGGGTCCAATGGGAATTATTTAAATACGGTAGAGGAGTATGATCCCGTAACAAATACATGGTACACAAAGGCAGTTATGCCAACTGCCAGATATAGATTAGGGTTAGTAGAGGCTAATGGCAAAATATATGCAATAGGTGGATCCAATGGGAACAATTTAAATACAGTAGAAGTATTTACACCACCTAATCATAAAGTTACAGCACCATTAGACTTAACAGCAACACCAAATAGTGATTCTATTTTACTAAATTGGGCTTATGTTACAGATGCAGATAGCTACACTATACTAAGATCAACAACGTCTAGTACTATTGATACAATTATAGCAAGTAATATTACAGATACAACTTATACGGACACAAATGTTACCCCAGGAGTTATTTATTATTATGTAATACGAGCAGTAAAGAATGGTGTGGAAAGTGCTGATTCAAATGTTGCATCAGCTATGATAGAAATAAGCAATAATAGAGCACTATTATTAATCAAGCTATTAGATGAAAACGACAAAGAGTATGATCTACCCATGAGTGATGTAGACACATTTATGAGTTGGTATTTTGACAGAGTCGCAGGACAAGGACCAGCGTATTATACCTTTACTAAAGATTATAATGCAGGACCTTACATAAGCAGAAAAGATTATATTTCATATGATAAGATTATTTGCATTGAAGTTAATGAGTACATAGAATAGTACAAACAAGAGGGGGTATCGCAATGATATCCTCTTTCTTTACTAAAAGAAACTTTAGGTAAGGTACTTTTAATAGAGAATTAGATATTATAGCAAAAAGTGTCGAATGAAATATTTGAATATTGGGGTGAATTTTGTTATTATATAGTTAAAAATAACTATAGGAGTGAATATAATGTCTTATTTCTTTAAAACAATCCCTAATATTATTGATAATAAAAATTAAGAAAACCTCAGATTGAAGCATATATAAAAATAAAAGAATACTTTGAAGAAGGCCCCCAAGGAGAAGCATTAGTTGTATTACCTACTGGTACTGGTAAAAGCGGGCTTATCTCTATTGCACCATATGAAGTGAGCAAAGGAAGTGTTAGTTATAACTCTTGGTTTGGTTACAAAAAAGAGTGTCGTAAAAACATTGCATCCAATGGAAGAAAATTTTTGGGTTAACTATGATATTTTATTTGATCCAGAAGATATGCCAGTTGTCGAAGAGTATGAGCCAGAAATGTTGCAATCCAGTCTTGAGAAATGCGATTTTGTAATCACTAATGTTCATAAGCTTTATAATCGTAGTGAAAACTCCTTACTTAGTAGAGTAAAGAATGATTTTTTTGATATGGTAATAATAGATGAAGCACATCACTCTGTAGCTACAACGTGGCAAGATGCATTAGAGTATTTTAGTTCTGCTAAAAAACTACATCTAACAGGAACACCATATAGAGGTGATGGAAAAGATATACCGGGAGAGCCAATACATACAACTCAACTTTCAGAAGTTATGAGAATGAAACTTGTTAAGGGATTAAGGAATGCAACAATCAATAATAATGAAATTTATTTTACTATTAAGGATGATGATAAGCGATATAGTATTGATGAAGTTATAAAATTAAAAGATAAAGAATGGGTAGAAAAATCTGTAGCTTTATCAAAAGAATGCTCAGTAGATGTAATAAAAGAAAGTATAAAAGAATTAAAAAAGATTAAAGAAATTTCCACTAAGGTGCCACATAAAATATTAGCTATAGCATGCAGTATTGTACATGCTCAAGACGTTGCATTATGGTATGAAGAAATGGGTCAAAACGTAATTATTATACACAGCAAAATGAGTAAAGAAGATAGAGATAAAAATCTATTAGATATAGAAGAACATAAATGTGATGTTGTTGTATCTGTGGATATGCTAAAAGAAGGATATGATCATAGATACTTATCGGTACTAGCGATTTTTAGACCATATAGGAGCAAAAATGCTTTTGCACAGATTGTAGGGAGAGTTCTAAGAATTATACCAGAGGAAGAGGTTACAGATTATGGTATAGATAATAATGCTTGTGTTGTATACCATGAAGAAATCGGACTAGATAAAATGTGGAATGATTTTAAACGAGAAGTTGCAAAAAGCACTATTCCTCCCAAGGAATATCCAGATTATGAGTTTTCCGATAGAGAATATACGGAAAGATCATCGTTATATGGAGGCATAGAAACGGGGGAAGCGTTTGTCGCAGATAAGGATTCTTTTCTTGGAGATATTGACTTTAATCAAATGTTTGAGGATGCCAAAAGAGATATAGAAAATAATGTGAACGAAACATTCAATACAATGATGAAAAATGTTAACTTAGATGAAGAGACAAAAAAGTAGATAAGAGAAACGCTGAGAAAGAATGAAACCAAAAATAGAAAAGATGAAATTGATAGGTTGTTAGTTGAAAAAAGACCAGAAAAGGCTAGAAAAACAATAAAGCATATACTATATACAAATGCTAATGAAGCAGCACAAGCTATTTTAGAAGAGAAAGGAATTGACCGAAAAAGTAATTCGTTGTATAATAAATTTAAGAAGCTTATACCACGTCTTACGCCTAATACTGCAAATGATGGGATACTGGTTTGGTACATGAACAACAGATTATCATATAGGTATGGACCAGTTAAAACAAGAGAACCAGAAGAGTTATTACAATCACAAAAATACTTAGAACAGATAGTCAGTGATTTGAGGAAGATGATTTAAAGTGTTTGATGTAGTAAAATATAAGTTAAATCAGCTTATTGACTTAATGATAACTGACGGAGTTCAACCATCAGATTTGGTAGATAATATATTTAATTACAATTACTCTACAGTTAATTTCTATAAACACCAAGATTGCATTGTTGGAGAGGTTTGCTTTGATGATGAAAATCAAACTGCACTAATGCGGTATATCTATAATGTAAGACAAGTAATAAGGATTGAAGAAGAAGTAAAAGGAAAAATTACTATATGTTGGGATCGAGGTATGAGGGAAAAAGATATATTGAATAAAGTACTTGATTTATTAGTTGTTAATTATAGTAAGGGTGAAATCAATCAATTCACATTACCAGAAAATCTCGCTACTAAATTGAAATTTGAATATTTAAAGATAGCGTAATAAATAACCCCTTCTAAAATCAGAGGGGGTTTTTAATACTTACTAAATGTCAACTTGTATCATCTCCAAGTAAATTTATTAACATGAATAACACACAACTCATATTGTTGTTAAGAATAAAACCTCTGATTTATTATGATAATAAAGTTAGATGATTATACGTATAAGAAGGGATATTTTAGATTATCGAAAATACCTCTGAAATGGTTTTGTATACAACAATAAATCAGAAAAAGGAGAAAGAGAATGTCAATGCAAATGGGTATGCAAATTATAACAATATTTCAGATTACTATAATATTCGGTCAGCTATGCAATTAGATGAATATAAAGTACATATTAATTTTTGGCAACCTACTAAAAAAACTATAGCACCTTTTGATGAATGGAAATCAGGTCATTCTCTAAATTGGTATCAGAGTTATAATGCTGCCAAACATGATAGGCATGTGAATTTCAGCAAAGCAAATTTGGATATGCTAATCCATGCAATAGCGGGAGTTTATGTAATATTATATGCTCAATTTGGTGTATATACATTTAATCCTTATCAAGAAGTACAAATGTATGGAGATAATGATGATGGGTCCATTTTTGGAAGTGACTCAATTTTTAGTATAATGCAACCTAGTTGGGATGAGAATAAGAAATATAATTTTGATTGGGAAAATATTAAAAATGACAATGAGCCAATAAATAAGTATGGTTTTTAGACTTTACATGTTCGTATTTTAAACTAGTACTAGCCAATATATATTTCTAAAAAAATCAATTATGATTAGCTTTGAAGCTAAGTGAGAAAACGTCAGAAATAAGGAAAGTTACATTCTATATAATTTTTAAAAGGATAAAAGTATTATTTAGTAAACAATGAAATATGACATTCTGTTATTGTAATAAATATAACGATATGCTAAACTTAATGACTATAATAATCAACAAATAATAACAGCAAAAAACGACGAAATTTGTCAATAAAGTAGAAAAAAATGATATCTGTAACCTTTGTAACATTTAATGGCTTATATAGTTTTAGAGTATTTTAAATTTTGGAATAAAATGTTACAAAATTTGAATTTGATATAGATACATGATTGCCAGTATGATATACTAATCAACATCAAGCTTGATTAAAAATTATACATTGGAGGAAAAAATGAGAAAATACAAACATCTATTAGTAATGTTTTTATCAGTATTATTGTTTTTCAGTGTCCCAAATATAGTCATGGCTGGAGAAAGTGATCAATATTATAGTTTTTCTTATTTGAAAAATGATTTAAGAAGTCAACTAATGCAGGAAGGTCTTTCAGAAGAGCAAATAAATGATTTTATAAAAGCGGAGATAGATGCTTCTAAAGCTATAGCTGAATCTATAAAACAAAACACTAATAATCCAAGTACTAGATCTGTAGAAATACCTGATGATGGTGGAAGTTTAATCTATGTTGGTTTATTTGACCCGTTAACTAAATATACCGCTTCTGAGGGAAATGAGGAGACTGAAACACTATTATTAGCTCAAGCATATGCAGATGCTAAAATTTTTCACAATAGTAATCATGTTGCAGCTGCAGCCTATGGTGGTTCAGCTCAAGCAATTGCATGGACAGGTTTTAGATTTACTGTGAATGAAGACTATTATGGAGTGACAAGTGGTACAGGTAGAATAGATATAACATATAGTGCAGATCATTACTTAGTTGGAGGAAATACTGTAGCATCAATTAGTAATTATATTGGGGTATATGATGTTACGGAAGGTAGTTGGATTCTAAGAAAAATGATGGATGTAAATAGTGCACTTAAAGGAGAAGCTAAGTCTGTAGCTTTTTTTGATAAAAACTTTTGGTCTGATGACGTTACTTTTAAAGTAGGCCATGAATATGTTGTTACTTTTGAAACTAAAGCAAATGCAGACTTTTCTGCACGTGTAAATGAGATACAACTATTACATAATTCTAGTTGGAGTAGGATTCATATTAATTGGTAAGGAGAATTAGAAAATGTTCAATGCTATATATTTTATGTTATCAATAATTGGCTTAATAATATGTATAAAGAAAAAGTCATACAACAGAGTTTTCACATTGGGGCAAATATACTTTGTGATTAATATATTATCTAGCTCAGTTGGTTTGTTTTCAGATTATATGATGTATTTGGAGTTTAACAATAACTTGAGATTGGATATATATACTGTAATTGTTATCGGTAAATTTTTAGATATATTTGCTTACTTAATTCTTATATTTGGTTTAGTCTATATTTATAAGAAACCTTCATCTATAAAATAGATAGCATAATTGACTTTTCTAATATTGATTAAATATTAAGTTACCGATAAGTATATAGAATGAGTCTATCCCAAGGATAGGCTCATTTTTTTGCATAGTATCTGCCTATTGGGAGGGTTTTAGATTTGCGCAAAATGTCAATTTATTGAATGTACAGGAGAAGCAAGATGAATTACTCACGCCTTAAACGTAAATATAAGAAAATGAGCACACTTGAAAAAGATAAAGAATTGATAAGTAATATTAATTATCATGGCCAGTACATATTTAAAATTACGAACAATCATTATATTAAACTGATTTTCAGTACCGTTTTTTTTACGGCTATATTTGGTGCAATGTTGTTCGTTTATGCTATAGTATTTATAAATTCTTTCGAGCAAGACGTTAAATATTTTTCAATAGGCATGATTATAATATTGTTTATTATTATAGTAATGATGATAAAAGGTGCATATAAACAGTATACAAAAATTTATCCAAAAGTATACTTAGAATATATTGAAGGTGATATAGACTATCATGATGGCACTCAGTTATATCAATTCAATAGTAAAAGTATACATTCTATTAGATTTTATAGACCTTGTAATAGGAGTAGAAGATGGGTACTTGAAATAACCTTTTTCGGTATTTTAAAGTATATCAAGATTGATATACTGAAAATGAATGATCCTGAGACATTATATAGATTACTTACAAATTTTAATAATAGAATAAAAATCATGTAGAAGCTTACAAAAATATTATTTGGCTTGTAAACATTTAAATGCAAGAGAGGAGATTCAATTTGAATGGGATTATATTAGTACTACCTATAATATTTGCACGTTATGGTCTACCAGGTATTCTAAATAAAGATGCAACTGGACGTGTTGCATTTTTCCCACCAACAGAAGGCAAAGAAAAGGTAGCTCATTGGGTTTATCAAATAACAGCATTATTTCTTGTAGTAATCTTGATTTTTATAAGAATAAATCTAGATGACATTTTAAATTACATAGGGCTAGGAATATGTGTTATAGCAATGATTTTATATATAATATCAATTGTACAATTCTCTAAACCAAATCAAAATGGATTAAATGTAGACGGATTATACAAGATTACTCGCAATCCTATGTATGTAACTTTCTTTTTGTATTTTCTAGGTTGCAGTATACTAGCTAATTCATGGCTATTATTGTTTATACTTATTATCTTTCAAATTTCAACACATTATCTTATTTTATCTGAAGAAAGATGGTGTATAAAAAAGTTCAAAGGAGAGTATAAAAACTATATGAATAGAGTGAGACGCTATATATAATCCCAAGCAATATAAATAATAAGGGTTGTATCTGTCGTCTTCTAAAAAAATTCTACCAAAAGATAAGATTAGATAGTTAGGATAGATTAAAGCATCAGTTAGTGTAAGGCTTTTTTTATGCTAGGTATTGTAATCAGTAGCTATAAGGGGGAGGATCCCTTAGGGGTTACTATAGCAGGTATTATATTTGTTGCATTATTTGTTGCTGCAGGAGGTCTATTAATATACTTTGGTAGAAAAATGTTTATTGTTAGGGAATCTGCAGTAAATATTGCACTAAAGACTTTTAGAGAGAATGGTTACATAGATTATACTGAAATTCAAGAAGAGCTAAAAGTTAATGAGGTAAAAGCTAGAAAGTATATATTATGGGCGTATAGAAAAAAGTTATTCTTTAAAATCGACTCAAGTGGAATAATGCAAACTGTTGATTTATTGGATAAGAAACAGTAACAGGAATATTTAGGGGTTTATTATGCATAAAAAGTATTTTACATTTGTCACTATAGTTTTAATAGGTACGTTAATTTTAATAATGAACGTTAATTCAAATACGGAAGATAAATTAATAGATTCAGACAAAGCAGTTATCAAAGAATTTGAAGATAACAGCATTTATTTTTGTACGGTTTTAAATGCTGTAAATAGAATTCCACATGAGCAAGGTCTTAGATTAAATATAGACAATAACCTTTTTGAGAGCAAGCCACTGTAATATCTATCGGATTATTAGTGTAAGCCTTTTTATCTTTTAGCTGGTTTGTCAGATAATTACCGACCTATATAAGTAATTTATGTAAGAAAGTCAGTGATTGTTTATGTAGCCATTAACTAATCAATTACAGCCATAAGTTTTCCCCTAAGAAGAGAAAACCCTACATTGAATATATGTACTTCATAATCATGGTTAGGATTAATAATACTTCCAAAAGAATGATAAAGTGAAGTCTCTCGGGAACTCAAACTTGCAACTATATTATTTTCAGTTCTGTCAACTACTTTAATTATATAATCTGGGTTTGAAGTTTCAATAGATACACTAATAGTAAGTACGTCATCGTTCATCTCCATATCTTCACTATTAAATATACATTGATCAGATTCCCACCTCTCTAATTTTAGAGACTGAACATCACCAACACTAGCGTAAGAACTAATATTAAGATTAAGTGCTAAAGCAACAAGTAAAATTACAGATAAAAAACTCTTTTTCATAAATAGATCCTCCTTAATTTTAACTATCACTAACTTTCTGACTATTGAATTATAGCATAAATATTATAGAAAAATTACATAATTAATAATGATTTAATAATGCTAATAATATTTTAATAAAGCAATCAATAAATATAAAGGCTTATAAATATTTTTATGCTGTATGACATGTATTTACTAAATACTATAAGAAACTTTAGTATTGGGCATATGAGTAATTGATATGTAAATAATAAAGTAAGATTATATAGCTTGCTCTATCTTTTATTCAGTAACTTTGCCAACTGCTATCAAACTTTTTATACTTTAATAAAAAACAATGAAAGTAATAAACTAAAATACTTGCCAAACAACTGTTTTTTGAATATAATTGAACCCTATGGGCATGACCCACGCAGTTCGCAACCATCCTGCGCATCAAAACTAGGGAGGAAACAAGAAATGAGTAATTTATCTATTTTTTTAATTTTTGCATTGGTGAATTTTGCACTGATTGCACTGGTTTTTAAGCTTTTTGGAAAACGTGGTATATTGAGTTATATTGTATTGAGTGTTATTGCTGCCAATTTACAAGTCAACAAAGTGATTGTGTTTGATTTTGGCTTATTTGAATTACAGGCTACTCTTGGTAATGTGATGTTTGCTGGCATTTTCTTGGCTACAGATTTACTCAATGAGAAATATGGCTATAAGGAAGCTAAGAAATCCGTTCATGTTTCTATTTATGCTAATCTTGCTTTTATTGTCCTTATGTTCATTTCAACCCTGTTTCATGGGCTTGAAGATAGTCAAAATGTCAATGAAGCCTTGAATCTGTTCTTTTCCATTAATGGGGGAGCACTTAAAGCTGTATTAGTAGGAAATTTTGTTTATTTCATCAGTCAGTCCTTAGATGTATTGGTCTATTCTAAAATAAAAGAATGGAACCCATCATCCAAATATTTATGGTTAAGGAATAATGGGTCAACATTTATTTCACAATTCATTGATTCTGTGTTGGTGACTATAGGATTTGCTCTAGTGGGTATTTTTCCTATGGCGTTTGTGGTGAATATAATTATAACCACTTTGATTGTAAAATATATAGCGGCAATTATTGATACACCATTTATGTACCTGATGTCTCGTATAAGGCCAAGGAGTGGTATTGATGAAGGATAGACACGTTATAATAGATGCTGATTGTGGGATTGATGATGCTTTGGCACTGATCTTTGCCATAAAAGCGAATATGAACATAATAGGAATAACCAGTGTGAGTGGTAATGTTAACAGCCTTGAAAGTGCTCGAAACATTAAGGCTCTATTAAACATGCTGGAAGTAGATATTCCAGTCTATACAAGTGATATTACCAATATAGCTGGTGAATATATTGATGCTAAGGACACCCACGGAGAAGATGGTTTGGGTGAGACTAATTTTGGGCAAGGCTTTGATTATCAATCCATTGTTAAAGCTGAAGATTTTATACTGGACGCCTTAAAACAGTATAAACAAGTGGATATCATTGCTTTAGGCCCATTAACAAACCTTGCTAGAGCCTATATGAAAGACCCTGATACCTTTAATAAGTGCAGGCAAATTATCTCCATGGGAGGTACTTATAAAGCCTATGGCAATATGTCACCAGTGACAGAGTTTAATTATTATCATGACCCAAAAGCAGTGGCGTATGTACTTGCATCAAAGGTACCCCTTACCATGGTTACCCTTGATGTAACAAGAAAGATATACTTAACACCTGATATGACAAAAAGATTTGAAGCAACACATAGAATAGGAAAATTTGTGTATGACGTAACGAAGTTTTACATGGATTTTCACCGTAAAGCAGAGAATTTTGATGGCTGCATCATCAATGATATCTTAAACATTGCTTATTATCTGAACCCATCTGTATGTTCGGGAATTACAGCACCTGTTGAAGTTGTAACAGATGGCATGACAAGGGGACAGATTTTAGTTGACAACTTAGAAATGTTTTACAAAGAGAAAAAGAAGTGTCTCGTACTTCATCAAGTAGATGCAAACAAGGTGATGAACATGTTCTTAGAGACTTTGCAATTAAATAAGTAGAATGAAGCCAAGATATTCATTTAATATGAACCTTTAGGTAGACCAGTTAATGGATAACAGGACGAAAAGGGCATATCATAAAGGTATCTTGGCTTTTATTATATCATTAACTGAATTGCATTAAGAGCATACACAGTTATGACGATGATTATTATGAAAAATGAACAAGATAAGATGTTTATATAGAGAGCTATGCTAAGGTATTAAAAGAGTATTAAATAACCATTAAAAAAGATTCCGTATCTTGACTTCATATAGGGTTACAATTACAATAAATTAGTAACTTAATTCTCATTACGTATCTGTCATAACAACAAATACATAGTGAAGGTAAGTCATCAGATTGGTAATAAGAACAATGCGAAGGAAGAACACACATAAATGGATAGGGGTAACCAAAGAGGGGGTTATCTAATGGTTTATGGGTGGTAATAAGGAGAGAAAAAATGAGAGGTTATGTAACAAGAGTGTTTATACTATTAGGGGCTTGTATATGTTTATTGTGTGCTTGCTCAGACAATCAGTCATCACAGGATAAGAAGGTTGCAAGCTTAGAAGCTGAAATTATAAAGCTAAAACAAGAAAACAGTCAATTACGACATCTAAATGCTACGATAAATAATCAAGCAACATCTGAGACCACTGAAGTGATGTTAAAAGAAATAGATGGTCTGCCTATATATGGATCTTATTACGATAACAGTATACCGGCTTATGGTCCAATCGCTATGCTGAATCCAATTGCTATCAATTTTGAACAAACCATGACCATCATTGAGCAAAACGATTACTTAACAAAAGTGATCATAGAAGGCGTTATACCAACATGGAACTTAGATAACAAACCAAATGTATCATTTAATCGTATTCATAAAGATATGTATTTCATAGAGGATGCGAAGCTCTATATTGAACCACAAAAAGAAGGACATATGCTTCGGGAAATTACAACAGGAAGAGCTGCTCATGTTCTCTATCAAAATAACGATTGGTATTATGTAACCCTTAATAGGTTGGATTCACCGAACGATATAAGAACCGGTTGGGTTGAAAAAGATAAACTTGGAAGCTACGAAGATTTTACCACATTATTGGATGTTGACGTGTGCATACCATTAGGAACAACCCTATATACCATCGATTATACCATTGATCAAACGATGCTGTTTAAAGAATCCCCAGATAATGAACTGTGGCGCTATTATTCCAATGAACCGGGAGACGTATGGGGGTATATTGTAGAAGAAAAAGATACCTATTATGTCATTTCTATACCAGGGGCAAGTATTGTTGCCATACAGCAAGAAGATGCTTATTTTGGTAAATAAAAACGATAAGCTATCGTAGAAGAGAGGATGTTAACCATGAAACAAATGCATTGTACGTTTGAGAGAAAAATAGAAAAAGTAGTTCAATTAGATTATCTATTATACTTGCCTCAAAAGGATGATGTGCATAAAAAATGGCCACTGATTCTTTTCTTACATGGTATGGGTGAAAGAGGGAATCAAATAGAAGATGTTAAGGTTCATGGTATTCCAAAAAACATTCAGGAGAAGAAGGATTACTCATTCATCATTGTTTCGCCACAATGCCCTATAGGTGAAATGTGGAGTACCGTATCCGATGCGTTATATTATTTGTTGCAAGACATAAAAGACCATTATCCAGTAGATGAAGACAGAGTTTACTTGACTGGACTAAGCATGGGCGGATATGGTACATGGGATTTAGCAATGCATTATCCTAATGAATTTGCGGCTATTGCACCTGTGTGTGGCGGTATGTTTGATGCTGAGACTGTTGTAAAACTAAAGCATATGCCCATATGGGCATTTCATGGTGTAAAAGATAAGGTAGTACCTATTAGTGAAACACAGCGATTAGTAGATATTCTTGAAGCCTGTGGTGGCAACATTCGATTTACGGCTTATCCGGATTTGGAACACGATTGTTGGACGCCTACTTATAATAATCCAGCATTATACGAATGGTTTTTAAAACATAAACGTCATCATTAAGATAAAAAAATAGTGCGTATGAAATAGATTAGGATTTGGATAAGTGTTAGGAATTAGGAGATGAGCAGCGTGAATATATCTTACTTTACAACAGCAGATATTTTATTCCCATTACTTAAAAAACATGGTTATGGCATAGAATTGACCCGATTTATTAACAAAGAAATATTAAAGGACTACACATGCTATTTATCCGAGACCTTAGCTGAGATATCAGGCATTAAAGAAGTCATGCTGCATGCACCCTTTCATAACCTTTCAGTATGTACGAGTAATAAGGATATCTTGAAAGAAACAAAGAAGTACTACCAATTAATCTATCAGTTAGCGCAAGCATTAGAGGCAAAGGGAATTGTTTACCACACCACTTATAATCCTAGAATGCATGATTTTACTGAAGCATTAAGGCAAGCTGCTTTCTTTTGGAAGGACTTTATAGATGGTAAAGAGGATATGATGTTTTATATAGAAAATGTCATGGAAGAAGATGATCACTTTCAATTAGAATTATACAAACAGGTGAATCAACCTCATTTTAAAATCTGTCTTGACGTTGGGCATGTTAATAAACGATCCAGTCGTTCAATAGTTGATTGGATTACATCACTTAATGATGCCATTGGTTATGTTCATCTTCATAATAATGATGGTATGAAGGATGAGCATAATGCCATTTATAATGGCTCACTTGATATGCAACAAACATTAGACTGTTTATTGTCAGTTGTACCTCAGGCAACGTGGTCATTGGAAACAGAAGGTGTCATTCAATCCGTGAATTGGCTAAAGGCACATAACTATATATAAGAAGTAAGGTAAGGGATTATAAAGGAGCAAAAGGATGAAGTCAAAGAAAAAAATAACAATAATTTTAGGGGGAAGCCTTCTTACTGGCATCTTAGCCCTCATGTTATTAAACCCCTTGAAACAAGATGACCAAACATTAGCTCATCACACCCAAGGATCTATAGCAGGTAATAAGCAACTTAACCCGACACAAAATAATGAACAACAGAATCAAACCTTAAGCAGCAATATGGAAGCCTTATTGAAAGAGGTTAACATACCCTTAACAATCAGTCAGCATGAAGAGAGGTTCATACCTGCAAATGATTTTTTTACCAGTAGGCTTCTATCGTTATTGCGCGATAGTATTAATGATGAATGGCAAAGCGAAGCAAAGGCAGATAAACAGAATGCCCAAGTGCGTTTTAGATTTGAAGGTTATGTGGATATCTATTTCAATGCAGAGCTAAACATGTTTTGGTTTGAAGGAAGTGATCAGGTTTATCATTTGAATAATACTGAGGTGTGGCCACGCTATATGATTAAAATAGTCAACAATCAGCTGACATATGCAGGTTTCGAGAAGACTGTACTTTATAAAAAAACCATATCACCCTATAGAGATGAAGAAGCTGTTATCTATTATGATGGCAATATCCATTTGCAGGTTCATGATACAGATATTATCTTAAATGATGTAGTAGATGAACATACATTATTGTCCCATGATGCCCATTATCCATCGGATAGCTATGGCATAGAAGTATTAGATGACAAGGGATTATTTATGCTCTATAGTGCTCATAAAGGGATGAGTCCATTTTATAAGGTCAGAGTCTATCAATCTGGTGATGGCAAGGTGATGCCCATATGGTCCAGTTTAGATATGGATAGCTATATCAATTATGTAGACCTGGACAACAAAACCATTGATATTGCCTTACAACCCATGCTTGATTCTAAGGTCATAGGACTTTCAAATGCGGAAGCAGAACGTATGTATGCGCATTTTGATACATTAAAAAATAATGGTATACTTGATGAGAATTTTTGGCAGGATATAAAAGAAAATTTATTGTATGAAATGATTCATGTAACGACGTTGGACTATGATCATGACGAAAAAAAGGAGTTACTTATGACCATTTCTTTTCATACAGTTGGAGCTAAAACGCCGCCTTTTGATCAGCGGGCAATTCTGGTTTATAGCATAGAAAACAAAGGTATTGTTTATAAAGATCTCATCATGGAAAGTGAGAACACGAACGAACAGCTAGACAGCTTGTTTCGTACAACTATACCTCAAACCGTCATGACTCATTGGGAATAGAACAATGTGTGGATGCATGATATAATGGGTAGCATAAATTGGACATTTGATTGGAGGACATATGAAAAAAATAATAGGTGCAATGATCATCATAAGTATGGTAATAAGTGGCTGCTCTGGTAAGAAAGAGAAAAAAGATACATTATCATGGGAGCCCACAGTAACCTTAACAGAACAGGTAGCATTAGATGATACTTTAACATTAAAGCAGATTGAACATGGTGTAATCGTCGTTGAACATCAGTACCCTTGGCCATCGAATTCACTCCTTGTAGAGTTAGAGAATAAATCCATCCTATGGATAGATACACCATGTACACCAGATGCAACACAATTGGTACTGAACTGGATAGAACAAAACTATGGTAAAGATAGAGAAATAATAGAAGTCAACACAGGTTATCACTTTGATAATCTAGGGGGCAACAAAGTATTGGCAGAAAAAGGTATTTCAATCTATGCGTCCGATATAACAGGTGATTGTATTCAACAACGAGGGGAAGAGGCAAGAAAGCAGTTTTTAGATATGTTACAAGATGATGCTCATAAAACATACTACGATACGTATGCTGAATTATCTTATGTGGAGCCTTGTGCCTATGTGGATATGGAATTAGGCCAAGAAAAGAGCATGTACATAAAAGACGGTGTAGAAATCTATTATCCAGGGGAATCCCATTCACCGGATAACATTGTGGTCTATATAGAAGACAGAAAAGTACTTTTTGGAGGCTGCATGATTAAATCCTTAACGTCTAAGAATCTTGGTAATGTAAAAGATGCGAATATGACAGAATGGCCAAAGTCCATTGAAAAAATGATGATGAAGTACACAGAGGAACAAGTGAAACATGTAATCCCTGGTCATGGTGAGGCAGGTACATATGCATTATTAGGTGCAACGTTAGCATTATTTGATACAGCTGACTAATAGAAATAGAGAATACATAATGATGCTATATACGATGAACATATCTAGAAGGAGGAACGTCATGGATACTATAAAAACAAACATTCAAAAAAGTTATAACAATGCTAAAGCATATCGTAAGGATAGCCTTATTTCTGAATGGAAAGAGAAAGAAGTTAAAAAGGTTCTTAACCAAATAGATAAAAATGCCTATATGCTGGACTTGGGAGCAGGTTCAGGGGTTATGGCCAAGTATTTTGATGAGGCTGGTATAGCTATAACGTGTGTGGATTTATCGAAAAGCATGGTTGAGCTATGTTGCCAGCAGGGTTTAGATGCACATGTCATGGATTTCTATGATTTAGCCTTTGACGAGCATACTTTTGACTGTGTATGGTCCATGAATACATTACTCCATGTGCCAAAGTCTGATATAGCAACTGTTTTAAAACAAGTTAAGCGTGTGTTGAAGAAAGATGGTATATTTTATCTTGGTGTATATGGTGGGAAATCAAGCGAAGGAATTTATCAAGATGATTTTTACGAACCTAAACGCTTTTTTGCTTTTTATACCCTGGATGAACTTCTTGAGCGTTTGAAAGTGCAGTTTGAAGTGATAGCTTGTGAAGAAATCGTTCTTGAACAGAAACTCAACTATTTGTCTTTTATGTTAAAGCAGAGGTGATTGCTTATGAAATCCATTTTAATTACAGGTGCAGGTAAAGGTCTTGGAAGAGCACTATTACAGGAATTCTGGCAAGAGGGTTATTATGTATACCCACTGGTGCGTCAAGACGTTCATAAAACCCATATAGAACAGGTATATACAGAGCGTTGTACACCCATTGTTTCAGATGTTTCCCATACTACATGCGGTGCACGAATAAAACAAGCGGTGGGTGAACATACGGGTATACTGGATATCGTCATTAACAATGCTGGTATACCCGGTACAGGGCATAAGATAGAGGAAGTCCAATTAGAAGATATATTATTAGGATTTAAGGTCCATTGTCTCGGAGCCCTTAACGTATCCAAAGCATGCTTGCCGTATCTTAGAAAATCAGAACTGGGTAAAATCGTCAATATATCTTCCAGATTAGGTTCATTGACAAAGATGTCTGATGGCGAGTTTAAGCACCGGAAGTTTTCGTATTCCTACCGTATTGGAAAAGCGGCTCAGAATATGTTAACCGTATGTCTCAATAATGAATTATCCTTAAATAACGAACCCGTAGGGGTCATCGCCATACATCCAGGTCTTGTGAAGACAGAGAACAGTGCAAGGGATGCTTATGAATTGCCAGCTGATGCCGCACATCGTCTTAGACGGTATATTGAAGGTATAAAGAAAGAAGATTTTGGAACATATCAAAACCCTGGACAAGGTGCGTTTCCTTGGTAATATAGATTGAGTAATGGCGAAATAATTAGGAGGGTACTTGATGTGCTTAAGTACTAGGATAAAAGTAACGATTGGGATGTTATTAAGTATTGTATTTCTCGTGGCATGTTCAGGATTAAGTCAGAACCCATCAGATCATAACATAGTTGATCATCATACGAAATGGAAAGAAGATATCAACTACCTATCAAAACACTTACAAGCAAACCATAAAAATATGTATCACACCATAACGAAAGAAGATTATAACAAAGAAAAAGATACATTGATTGCTGAATTACCTCAATTAACAGAAATGGAAAAAATCATTCGGTTAAAAGGTTTAGTAGCACGCATTGGTGATGGTCATACAGCAGTGTATGTCAACACGCCCATTCACGTCTTTCCTTTTAAAATCATGACCTTTGAAGATGGGGTATATATCATTAATGCTTCTGAAGCTTATAAAAATCTCATTGGTGCAAAGATAAAGCAAATAGGTCATTTACCTGTAGAGGATATCCTTGTATTACTAAGCAATATGGTTTCAAAGGATAATGTGGTACAACAAAAAAGTCATGCCACTGATTACTTATTAATAGCTGAATACTTGCAAGCATACGGTATAATAGATCATGTGAATCAAGCAGACATGATTTTTCAAACCATAGAGGGAGAAGATATAACCGTTTCTATTGAAAGTACTATGGATCTTGATAAGCTTCAATGGGCGTCAATCGGTAAGACATATAAAGCAATTAGAGACCTATTATACCTTAAGAATACCGCAGAGCCCTATTGGTTTGCATACCTGCCAAAGGATAAAACGATTTATTTTCAATATAACCAATGTTTTTCATTGGAGAATGATCCCATAGATGCTTTTATTCAGCGCTTAATCAAGTTTATGGATGAACATCAAGTAGATACATTTGTTATTGATATGCGTCATAACAGCGGTGGTAACTCTACGTTGATTGAACCCTTAATAACAAAGCTTGCTACAGATAAAGCAATCAATCAGCTAGGTAAATTATATGTGGTTATTGGCAAAAGGACGTTTTCTTCAGCTGTTCTGAATGTATTAACCATTCAGGACAAAACAGAGGCCATTTTAATTGGTAAGCCAACAGGTGGTAGACCTAATCACTATGGGGAGGTAAAGCAATTTACATTGCCTCATCTAGGCTATGAGGTCACTTATTCAACCAAATATTTTACCTATAGCCAACACGATACAGATGCTATCTATCCAGATATAGAGGTCACGTATACCTTTGATGATTTTATACATGGTATTGACCCGGTATTGCAAATCATCTTGGAGCAATAGAATAAGAATACTTATTGTAACAATACATGCATATTTTTTCATATAGAAAGCATGAAGATGGCCATAAAAAGTCTATTTGGATACAAACCAGATAGACTTTTTAATACGCTTTGAATCAGCAGGACTTTGGTTATAAAATGACATATTATTTAATTATATGGAACTTTTTTCTATTTTTATCGTCTTACATATATGAGGTATGAGTCCGTTATTGTTTTATACAAGTATGAAGTGCTAGAACATACTATTGTAATTTAACTGAAAAAAAGATGATAGGACTCGTGATAAAAAATAAAAAGGGGTGCTTTTTATGAAAAAATTAATGGTAATGATGATAACTGTGGTACTTATTTTATCCGCATGTGCTGCCAAGGGAGATAAGGCTGAAAATGCCAGTGATATGACCACAAGTGATGGTATTACTAGGGGTACGGATACAAGTAAGAATAATGGTGCTCAATTAAGAGATGGCAAGAAACAGGTTGCAGAATCACAAGCAGAAAAACCAAGTGCTGCTAAACAAACAGCTGGAAACAAGCCAGATGTTTTAGCGGTGAAAAAGGATGAAAGCATTCGTGTGACATTTAACGAAGACGTAACCAGTTCTATTGGAGTTGATGATGGGGATAACTATAATATAGTACCAGCACAGCCAGAGGGGAATACAGAAGCCTATGCACCTATACAGGAAAACACCTACCAGTCCGTCTTACAAAACCCACTATCCACTTTTTCCATTGATGTAGACACCGCGTCCTATAGTAACATTAGACGTTTTCTAATGGATGGGCAGCTGCCGCCAAGAGATGCAGTAAGAATTGAAGAAATGGTGAACTATTTTCCCTATGATTATAAAGAACCTGAAGGGAAAGAACCTTTTGCAATCAATAGTCAGATAGCAGACTGTCCTTGGAATGATAAACATGCATTGGCTATGGTGACGTTAAAAGCAAAGGATTTTTATACAGAAAATAGACCTGCCAACAACCTTGTATTTTTGATGGATGTGTCAGGTTCCATGAATGATCCTGACAAATTACCTTTATTAAAGTCATCTTTCAAACTATTAGTCAATCAACTAGATGAACAAGATAAAGTATCCATTGTTGTGTATGCAGGTGCAGCAGGTGTCGTATTGGATGCTACCCATGGGCACCGTAAAGATGATATATTGGGTGCAATTGAAGAACTGAATGCAGGTGGATCTACTGCTGGCGGTGAGGGTATTAATCTCGCTTATAAAATTGCAGAAGAGAACTATATAAAAAATGGTAATAACCGCATTATTCTTGCAACAGATGGTGATTTTAATGTGGGACCTTCCAGTGTAAATGCGTTAACAGAACTCATTGAAGAAAATCGTAAGAGTGGTATCTTTTTAAGTGTCCTTGGTTTTGGAAAAGGGAACCTTGATGATGTAACAGCAGAATTATTAGCGGATAAAGGCAACGGTAATTATGCCTATATCGATACAATTTTAGAAGCGAAAAAAGTACTGGTTGAGCAGATTGGTTCCACACTCTATACCGTTGCAAAGGATGTAAAATATCAATTAGAATTTAATCCTGGTAAAGTGAAAGGTTATCGCTTATTAGGTTATGAGAACCGCTTATTAAATGATGAAGATTTTGAAGATGATACCAAAGATGCAGGGGAAGTAGGGGCAGGTCATGTTGTAACAGCTTTCTACGAACTGATACCCGCAGACTCTAATGAAACCATTCCTGGTGATGACTTGAAGTACCAAACAACACGTGTCAAGTCCAGTGATGAATGGATGACCATAAAAGTACGTTACAAAGAGCCAGAGGGACACACCAGTCAATTAATAGAAGTTCCAGTAAAGGATACAGCATTTTTTAAGCCTACTAGGGAGTTCTACTTTGCAAGCTCAGTGGTGGAATTTGGATTGCTTCTTAGAGATTCGGAGTATAAAGGTGATGCAAGTTATGAAAATGTCATTCAGCGAGCAAAAGCTAACAAAGGTGATGACGTTGAAGGCTATCGCTCAGAATTCATTAAGATGGTAGAACTGGCTAAAAATTTACCAAGCAGGTATTAGCCTAGACAATAAGAATTATAATTTTATCAAATCAATCATGTATTACAACGACTTTTTGATATAAAAGGTTTTGGGGTAGTAAGACACTCATGTTGATTAATTTCAAACACCTTAGACATGATATGAATTGGCAAACTACAAGCATTTTTCTTCACCAGATTGGGGTAAAGAGAGTGCTTGTATTGTCATGTCAGAATAAAATCAAATATGAATTGAAATATAATTTTAGATGATGTATAATGAGTATAAAATTATATTTTAATGCGGATAGCTGCAAAACGGCTATGCTGCACAATATAATAGAATGGTTTTCATAAAGAGTAAGACGTAAAATCTTAGGTTAGAAGGAGTGAAAGAATCATGCATGGGCCAAAGCTAATGAAAAAAGTTGGACAATTAATGGTTTGTGGGTTTGAAGGTAAGACACCATCAGATGAAATTATCACGTTAATAAAGGATTACCATATAGGAGGGATTATTCTATTTAGTCGCAATATAGGAACGGCTAAAGAAGTTCTTGCATTGACCAATGCATTACAACGTATTGCAAGAGATGCAGGCCATGAGCAACCCCTTTTTATCTGCGTGGATCAGGAAAATGGTGTTGTGAGACGATTAGGGGAAGGTACCACTTATTTTCCAGGATCCATGCTTATAGGAGCCACAGGTAACAAGGCGAATGCCTATGCGATTGGTCTAGCAACAGGGAGAGAATTGAAAGCATTAGGTATTAACTGGAATCTAGCGCCTGTTGTGGATATTAATAACAACCCAAGTAATCCAGTTATTGGTGTACGTTCTTTTGGTGAAGGTGCAGATATGGTTGCATCTTATGCAGTAGAGAACATAAAAGGCATGCATGAGGCTGGCATCATCACCACACTGAAACATTTCCCAGGACATGGTGATACAGACTCGGATTCTCATCTCAAATTACCGGTTATTCCACATACCATGGAAAGATTAGAAGCCATGGAGCTAAAGCCTTTTAGGGCATGCATGGAAGCAGGAGCGGATACGGTGATGTCTGCCCATGTCTATTTCCCAACACTTGTTAAATCCGAAAAACCAGCCACCTTAGCACCAGAAGTCATGACGGGTCTTCTTCGAGAGGGACTGGGATTCCAAGGTGTTGTTACCACAGATTGTATGGAAATGAAGGCCATTGCAGATACATATGGAACGGTTGGAGGAGCTGTTAAAGCGTTAGAAGCAGGAGTGGATATTGTTATGATATCCCATACGTATACCCTTCAAGAGGAAGCCATAAAGACCATTGTACAAGACGTAGAAAAAGGACATTTGGCGTTAGAAAAAATAGAAGCATCCTATAATCGCATCCTTAAGCTAAAAGAAAAATATTTAGACTGGGATACAATTGTCGATCAACCTACATTAGCTCCAATTGTCGGTTGTGAAGAACACCAACAACTGGCTGAGAAAGTATTTCGAGAGGGTATCACCATCTGTAAAAATGACGGTGTGTTACCTTTATCAGCAGAAGCAGATAGCGTTCTCTTTATTGATAGCTCCAATTGCCATATTACAGGTGTGGAAGATACAGTATTTGCAACCCACTCCCTTAGAAGTGCAATAGAGGGCATAACAACCCAAGTGGAAGTGATGGAAATTAACCCAGACCCATCAGAAGAAGAAATCACCAAAGTCTTGCAAGTCATGAAAAAATTTGATAAGGTAATATTTGGTACATTCAACATTGGTCCTCAATCCAATTTAATAAAATTAGTACAGCGTATGGCTGATTTAGGGCAACAAATAGTGGTTATTGCCATGCGAAATCCTTATCATCTGGCTTACATGGAAGAAAGCAATGCTTTTATAGCTACCTACGAATGGACAAAAGCAGGATTGGAGCTTGCAGTTAAGGCTGTATTTGGCATGGAACATGTATCAGGAAAATTACCTGTCATGAAGAAAAATTAAGTGCTAAGGGTTAGGGCTACAAATGTCATTAAAAAGGACGTGAGAAAAGATGACAACATCTACAACTGGTGGTTTGATTATATTAAAAGAAATGTTAACGAAATTACCACAATCCGAAAAAAAAGTTGCGCAGTATATCTTGAAACATCCAGAGCTTGCGATCTATTCAACAACCAGTGAATTGGCTAAAAATAGTAACACAAGCAGTGCTGCTGTTATAAGACTATGCAAGTCATTAGGCTTAAAAGGGTTTTCGGAATTGAAAATACGTATATCAGGTGATTTGCAAAAAGCACATAAAGGTGAGGGTTATCGGGATATTGAACCCAATGAATCTGTGGAGGCGATTATGAATAAAATGACCAACAACAGTATTCAGTCCTTGAGGGAAACCATTGAAATACTTCACGTAAAAGATCTAGAAAAAGCAGCTGAAGCCATAATAAAAAGTAGGTCCATTCATTTTTTTGGTGTAGGAGCCTCAGGTATCATTGCTCAAGATGCACAGAGAAAATTTGTGAGAATCAACCGACAGGCTACTGCTTTTACAGATATACATGTTGCAGCTATGGTGGTTGCTAATGCGACCAAAGATGATGTGGTAATTGGTATTTCTTTTTCAGGAGAAACGCTGGAAGTATCCAATATTCTTGATGTGGCCAATAAGCAAGGAGCAACCACCATCAGTATTACCAAGTATGGTACATCAACCATAGCGGAGAAAGCAGCCATTAATTTATTTACATGTGCTTCAACAGAAGCCAAATACCGAAGCAGTGCTACATCATCACGATTAGCACAATTGCATTTAGTGGATATTTTATTTATGTGTGTTGTATCGAGGGACCACGAGCAGTCCATCGCGTACTTAGACCGCACAAGAAAAGCCATAGAGACACTTAGACTTCGTGTGAACAATAAAGGGATGAGATGATGATCAATCAGTTACAACACCTATTAGAAAAAGAAAAGAGATGCGCTGTTGGTTTAATGTCAGGTACATCACTTGACGGGATTGATGCAGCGCTTGTGGAAATAGAAGGCTCAGGTACAAAGACAAACGTTAATCTCCTTGCACTGGATACATTGAATTTTAATGTGGATGAACGCAACCGCATACTTGCTCTATGCGCACCTGAAACTTCAAGGGTTAACGATATCTGCCATATGAATGTCCATTTAGGTGAGAAGATGGCAGAGGCAGCATTAAAAGTCATTCACAAAGCAGGTATGTTGCCTGAGCAAGTGGATTTCATTAGTTCCCATGGACAAACAATCTACCATATGCCCGATGACTATGCTACCTTACAAATAGGAGAGCTTGCTGTTATTGCTGCAAGGACAGGCATCTTAACAGTGGGTGACTTTCGTCCTCATGATATGGCTGTAGGTGGTCAGGGTGCCCCTTTGGTACCTTATGTTGATTATCTTTTATTTAGCCATGACGTAAAAGGGCGAGCTATGATTAACATCGGCGGTATAAGTAATATTTCTATACTAAAACCTCAAGCTAAAGCAGATGATGTCATTGCTTTTGATATGGGACCTGGCAACATGCTCATAGATGCCATTATGACTATTGGTACAGAAGATGCATGTACCTATGACCCTAACGGGGAATATGCATCTAGAGGTAAGGTATATACAGATTGGTTGAAGGCAATCCTTAAGAGGGATACGTATCTAGCCAAAGAACCCCCTAAAAGTACAGGAAGAGAAAGTTACACGTATGCCATGGCCAAAGCACTCTATGAAGAAGGCATCTCGTTAGGACTTGCATTTGACGATATTGTAGCGACGGTTACAGCTTATACAACAGAATCCATTATAGGGCATTTTAAACAGTTTATTGACCCCACATATAACATAGAAGAAGTCATCATTAGTGGCGGTGGCGTACACAATAAGACCATCATGAAAGGGTTAGCACAAGGTCTTAAGCAACAAGTGCTATCCATGGATGATTGGGGATTTTCTTCCGATGGAAAGGAAGCCATTGCCTTTGCTGTCTTAGGTAATGAATGTATACATGGTCATACCAATACCTTACCTTCTGCAACAGGCGCAAAAAAAGCGGTAAGTATGGGCAAATTGGTATTACCATAGAGGATGGTGTCAATATGAAAAAATGGATTATTGGATGGATGACCATGATACTGGTTGTATCCATCAGCGGATGCAGCGGCAAGCAACATGAGGATGTTGTACAATCCGACGATATGCAACATGAATTGGAAACCAATCAAAAGACAGATAAGACTTTAGATAAAGATGAGAAGGAAGAGGACAAGAGTCTTGGTAATCAACAACCCGTATTGGATGAAGCAAAACAATCTAATGATAATTCTTCTGATTCAACAGACAAAGAAATGGAAGCATATGTTCAACAGACATTAACATCCATGACCATTGAACAGAAAGTTGGACAGCTTATCATGACTGATTTTCGCCAATATGACGGCAAGAACCTAACCGTATATCATGAGGACATTGGTCAGAAAATAAAAGACTATCACATTGGAGGCATTATTCTTTTTAGAGAAAACTGTAGCAGCCGTGAACAGACAAAACAGCTCATTACAGACTTTGGGAAACAAGCGGATATACCGCTTATGATAGGTATTGATCAAGAAGGCGGTCTTGTCACCAGACTTTCTTTTGCAGCAACGATGCCTGGTAACATGGCTCTTGGGGCAACAAGAGACACAGGTCTTGCAGAAGAAGTTGGACAAGCTATTGGTTCTGAACTAGAAGCATTAGGCATTCATATCAATTTCGCACCGGATATAGATGTGAATAGTAATCCTGATAATCCTGTTATAGGTGTGAGGTCCTTTGGTGATAACGAGCAGATTGTATCGGATATGGGTATTGCTTATATGAAAGGATTGAATAAAGCAGGGGTAGCTGCTGTGGGCAAACACTTTCCGGGTCATGGTGATGTAGATGTAGATTCCCATTATGTGCTCCCAACCAGTCATAAAACCCTTGATGAACTCTATGATATAGAACTTAAACCTTTTCAAAAACTTATGGATGCTGGGTTACAAGGTGTTATGTCAGCGCATATTACTTTTCCAAAGGTTGAATCAAACACAGTAGCGTCGAAAAAAGATGGCTTAATGGTGGAATTGCCTGCAACCTTGTCACCTAAGTTCTTAACAGATGTTGTCAGACATGACATGGAATTTAAGGGATTGGTCTTTACAGATGCTATGGAAATGCAAGCCATTACCAACCATTTTGGAGGTGTAGAAGCCGCTATTAGAGCTGTGAATGCTGGGGCAGATGTAATGCTTATGCCGTCCAATTTAAAACAGGTTTATGAAGGTCTTCTTAAAGCAGTTAATGACGGGCGTATAGCCACGACACGTATAAATGAGTCAGTAGAACGCATACTTCGCTTTAAGTATGAATATATTATTAATCAGGATAAAGAAAAAATAGAGCATATCGATTCTGCAACACGTTTAGAAGTGGAACACAAAGCAGCCAATGCTTCAATTACGGTGGTAGACAATCAAGGTATGCTGCCCATCCAAACCACAGCACATGATCGTATTGCTATTATTGGTTTCACAGGGCAAACCATAGACCGTATGTATGATGCTGTTAAAGTGTATTATCCCACATTGGAAAAAATACACTTAACCAAGTCTTTAAACACCACAGGTAAACTGGTTACCCAACAAAAGAATCAATTACAAGGAGCTACGAAGGTTATACTTGTGACGTATATAGCCAATGCTTCAGATGCAACATTTCAAATGAAGTTAGTCAAAGACATCTTAACCTATAAAAAAGATACGGTAGTTGTTGCTACTAGAAATCCATATGAACTGGATGAAGCTTATGGGTCCAAAGCTTTGGTGGCCCAATATAGCAAAAGCACCGCATCTTTTAAAGGGACAGCTCAAGTGTTATTTGGAGAACTTGAAGGGACAGGGAAGCTGCCAGTTGCCATTGATTAGTGTAACACAAGGTGTTAAGGAGTGATCAATGATGATTAAACCTAAAGCCATTCAACCAGGAGATACAATTGGTGTCATTGCACCTGCCAGTCCATTGGATAAAAGACAAGTGGAACAATCCAAATCAGCCCTAGAAACCCTGGGATTTCATGTGGTCATGGGTAAGAGTTGCTATCAACACCATGGTTATTTAGCAGGACGTGACCAAATAAGGGCTAAAGATGTAAATGATATGTTTAGTCATGATGACGTAAAAGGTATTATCAATCTACGGGGCGGCTACGGTACGCCCCGTATTCTTTCGATGCTGGATTATCCATTCATTAAGCATCATCCAAAAGTATTTATCGGTTATAGTGATATCACAGCCATACATATTGCACTGCACCAGTTATGTGGGTTGGTAACCTTCCATGGACCAATGGTTGGGGTAGAGATACTAAGGGGTATGGATGCTTTTACAAAGAAAAGTTTCTTCAACCAGATTAGTGGACATCACGTCGACCGTATTCATAATCCGAAAAATGATCCCATTAAAACCTTATATGGTGGTACGGCAGAAGGTCCAATCATTGGGGGAAACCTTACCTTAATCACATCAACCCTAGGAACTCCCTATGAAATTGATACCAAGGGAAAGATATTGTTTATGGAAGAAGTTGGTGAAAGACCTTACAAAGTGGACCGTTTATTGACACAATTAAAACATGCAGGGAAGTTAAAAGATGCTCAAGGTATACTACTTGGGAATTTTAAGAACTGTGAGCCTCAGGAGAAAGAAATGAGTCATAGCTTGCAAGAGGTTTTTGAAGAGCTTATAAAACCATTACATAAACCTACACTGTATCACTTAAAGGCAGGTCATTGCCGTCCTAATATAACCTTACCCTTTGGTGTTCGTGTCCATATGGATGCTTACTCAGGCATTATAAAAATGATGGAGAGGGGGACCATTCAGGGATATGAAAATAACGGATATCAGGATTGAGAAATTATCCACACCACTTAAGAAACCTTTTAAAACAGCTTTAAGAACATTGCAAACCATGGAGCATATACTCGTGGTGGTTAAGACAGATAAGGGCATCGACGGGTATGGAGGAGCCGCTCCCACCGCGGTCATAACAGGAGATACAACAGCATCTATCATGGGAGCAATTGATTGTATCAAATCATCGATTATAGGCAGAGATATTAGACAAGTAGAAGATATTTTCATAAGGATTAATCATTGCATGGTGGGAAATACAAGCGCAAAAGCAGCTGTTGATATGGCTGTATATGATCTCTATGGCAAATTATATGGTGCGCCACTCTATCAATTGTTAGGTGGATATCGCACCCATCTGTTAACGGATTTAACCATTAGTTTAAATGCCCCACATGTGATGGTGAGCCATAGCCTGGATGCTGTATCAAAAGGGTATACAACTCTTAAGATAAAAGTAGGTGAAGATGCCCAAAAGGATATCAATCGGTTATTAGCTATTCGAAAAGCAGTAGGCGAAGACGTGGTTTTACGTATTGATGCCAATCAAGGGTGGAAGCCAAAAGAAGCTGTCTATGTCATTCAACGGATGGAGCAAGGAGATATTCATATTACATGTGCTGAACAACCTGTAAATGGGAAAGATTTTGAGGGCATGAAATATGTAAAAGAGCGTGTAAACATTCCAATTATAGCCGATGAGAGTGTCTTCTCACCTGCAGATGCCTTAAGACTTATACAGATGCAGGCTGTGGATATGATGAATATTAAGCTAATGAAAACAGGAGGTATATACAATGCCCTGACAATTATGGCACTTGCAGAAGCAGCAGGTATACAATGCATGATTGGTTCAATGATGGAAAGTAAAATAGGCATTGCAGCGGCTGCACACCTTGGTGCTTCAAAAGCTGTCATTGTTGATGTGGATTTGGATGTACCTATCTTATGTGAAGAAGACTCTATTATGGGAGGGGTTATCTATGATGGTAGTAAGATATCCTTTACCAATAAGCCTGGTTTGGGGCTTGAACAGATTGCTATAGAATAAATCAGCACCATTAGGAATTCTAAGAGGGAGTCTTTCCCTCTTTTTTTATTCTGTTTTACATATCGCAGAAACTAGTTATAGTTCTCATCAACGGCTTCATAATACCGAGGATTTAAAATCCTCATGAAATACATATCTTTACCATCTTTAACAAAGAGTTCATTAATTTTATACCCTGCCTTAATATACGTACCAACAGCAGGTCGATTATCTGTTTCCACTTCTAAACATATATACTTTGGGTACAACTCGGTAAACACATAATCATGAGCCAAAGAAAGGATGGCATGACTATACCCATTACCTTTTGCCAGTTTTTCACCAATAATATAACCACACATTTTTACATGTTTTTTGTTCATCACTATTAACTTAACCACTCCGATGGGTTGATGAAATTTCTTTTTCTCGTCTGCTATTAGGATAAGCTCAGATGGATTTTGTTCATAGGCATGAAACCAATCCGTTTCACCGTCCATGGAAGTATACGGATAATCCCTTTGATACTTGTCATGATACCAAGTTTCAATGATTGCTTTATCTTTTGCCTCAATTTCTCTTATCACCAAATCATCATTTTCATAAGTTATGTGGTAAGCCACGGTATCACTCCACCCATAGGATTTATACTTATCACTATATGAATGGCACAGGCTTTCGGTACATTGTCTATAGGCTGTGAAAGATGGAAAATACTTTTATAGTTTTATTCAAAGGGGTACAATGCTTAACATAATATTTTAATGCCATAAGAACATGCATATTTCCTCTGTATCTATCACATATAGCCTGTAGCATTCATATTTTAATATTAAAGTACAATCGTTAGTGATGATGCTATGAAAAACAAAATTGCAGTAATTGGCGGCGATATGCGTCAGATCTATATGGCTAATCTGATGGCAAAAAACAACCATGTCTACATATATGGTAATAGACACAAGGCACTTAGTCGTAACGTTTACATGGCAGCGTCTTTGAAAGAAGCTGTTGAAGGAGCACAGTTTATTGTATGTCCCATACCTTTTTCTAAGGATAATCAACATATCTACAGGACTAACTCGGATAAAAATATTCCTTACATGGAGCTTTTTGAGTATATGACACCTGATCAACTTATTTTATCAGGTCCATACAAACAAGATGTACTGCAATACGCAAAAGAAAACCATATTCAACTGTTTGATATTGTGGAAGCTAATGAGTTTGCTATCCTCAATTCAGTACCAACAGCAGAAGGTGTGCTAAGTATGATGATTGAATATTCAAGCATCACATTAGCAGGAAGTAAATGCCTTGTCCTAGGATATGGACGATGTGGTAGTACATTGGCAAGACTGGCGTCTAGATTAAACATGGATGTCTATGTTGCGTCAGCTGATGAAGAAGAATTAATGATAGCTACCATTAATCGGTGTAAGACAGCTAAAATACAGGATGGACAATTAAAAGTCATTGATTATGTTCAAGGAGATACTCTAGAGGAAGGTCGTGTGCTTCAATTAGAGTCATTTAACTATGTCATTAATACGATTCCTGTCGTACTTCTTGATATTCATATCAACAAACAACTGGAAGATTATATGTTTATAGACATTGCCAATGTATATGAAGATAATAACAATAAATTCATTAATGCCAGGGGTGTGCCAGGGAAGTACTCACCAAAAACAGCTGGAAAAATTATCACTGGTGTTGTTATAAAAGAAATCAATGATCGTTTAGAGCATAGACGAACATGAAGAAAATAATTAAGTCACATGCCAATAAACTTAGGGAAGGAGTAGAAGACATGAAAGCGTTAGAAGGTATAAAAATAGGCTTTGCTGTATGTGGATCCTTTTGTACCATTGCAAAAGTTTTTGAACCCATAAAAAGACTTATGGATGATGGGGCTGAAGTTTATCCCATGATGTCCGTTAATGCCGCAAGCATAGATACCCGATTTGGTAAAGCAGAAGATTTCAAAAAAGAATTAGAAACGATAACTGGAAATCCTATTCAGACGAAAATAGAGGAGACAGAGCAAATAGGTCCTCAAAAATTATATGATATCCTTGTTGTAGCACCTTGTACAGGTAATACCATGGCAAAATTAGCCAATGCCATTACAGATACATCTGTACTTATGGCTATGAAAGCCACCTTAAGAAATGCATACCCTGTTGTGATTGCTATTGCAACGAATGATGGCTTAGGCCTTAATCTCAAGAATTTTGGTGTGCTTATGAATACGGAGCATGTTTATTTCGTGCCATTTGGGCAGGATAATTATAAAAAGAAAAAGAATTCACTTGTTGCTAAGATGGATTTAATCTATGATACCATTCTAGAAGCATTAGAAGGAAGACAAATACAACCTGTCTTAGTAGAGTATGAATAAAATTGTCATCGAGTATCTTTCCAAAAGCATAGGGTATATGATATAGTAGAGAAGGTAAATCCATATGGACTCTATAGAGATAGAAATAATAGACGTCGTTCGTGTTCTTAGACTATGATACGGGGTGAGCAATATGAGGATATTGATTCAAAAATTTGGTGGTACATCCATGGCTACCGAACAAACAAGAACAGATGTGATGAACAAAATTTTAGAAGCTAAAAAGAAATATGAGGGAGTAGTGGTCGTGGTGTCAGCAATAGGTAGACTTGGAGCGCCATATGCCACAGATTCACTGCTTCATCTCGTTAATCATAAACATACCAATCTATCACCAAGAGAAGTGGATCTTCTCATGTCAGTAGGTGAGACCATATCTTCCTTGATTATGGCTAACACACTTCTTGATCAAGGGCACAAGGCTTGTGCCCTTACAGGTGGTGGAGCAGGTATTATGACAGACAGTCATTTTAATCATGCAGAGGTAACACATATTCATACAAAGCCATTAATGACATTGTTAAGGGAAGATACAATTCCGATCGTTGCTGGCTTTCAAGGGGTCAATGTAGATCGTCATGTCACAACGCTTGGCAGGGGTGGCAGTGATACAACAGCAGTACTGCTTGGTGAAGCATTAGAGGCAGAAGCAGTTGAAATCTTTACAGATGTAGATGGGATTATGACTGCTGACCCCCGTATATGCAAAAGTGCCAAAATAATTAACACCATTAGTTATAATGAAGTGTTTCAGATGGCTGGAAGCGGTGCAAAAGTAATCCATCCTCGAGCTGTTGAAGTGGCTAGGCGAGCAGGGATACCACTCATTATTAAAAATACATTTAGTGAGGCGGAAGGAACAAGTATAATGCGCCATATTGGACCAACGAACAAGAAGACTGTGGATGAACAGATTATCACGAGCATCGCACATATTTCAGACAGAGTTCAATTTTCCATATTCGGGCAAATTGATGATGAGAAATTTTTTACTGATCTAGCAAAAGAGAATGTGAGCATTGATATCATCAACATTTTTCCAGATCGAAAAGTGTTTACCATAGAAGAACATTGTAAAAACAAAGTCATTCATTTACTAGAAGCTTTTGGAGCAGAATATTCGTTAATAGAAGGTTGTTGTAAAGTAACCGTTATAGGTGAAAGAATGACAGGCGTACCTGGTGTAATGGCCAAGATTCTAAGATGTTTAAGTAAAGCTTCTGTTGAAATTCTTCAGACAGCAGACTCGCTATCAACCATTGCATGTTTAATTCGTGAAAAAGATTTAGAAATTGCTGTTGAAGCACTTCATGAAGAATTTATGGTAAGTGAATATGTATCCAAATGATTTTTCAATGAACAAATTTTATTTTTTTCTCATACCTTCAATGAATGAAATATCCAGTTTCATCGCATAATATAGATAAAGAACGCAATAACTTTCGCATGGAATATAAGCAATTATTTTGTATTTTCTGCGAAAGTTCTATTGTTGTTGGCTAGGGCTATCTTATCTTATAATCTTTACAATAAGTCATAATGATGGTTTTATAAAATGATTAGATAGCTTGAAAACTACGAAGGGCGAAGAAAAGATGGATAAGAATATAAAAATAAATGAAGCAGCAAAAAATAAAGAGAATCAACAAGAAGAAGTAAAAGAATATGGACAAGTAACCATACAAAAAGAAAGTGACCGTATTCACTGTTTAACCATTATTGGGCAGATTGAAGGTCATGTATGCCTGCCTCAGCAAAATAAAACAACCAAATATGAACATGTGCTGCCACAATTAGCATCCATTGAAGAAAGTGATGATATTGATGGTTTGTTATTACTGCTTAACACAGTAGGTGGTGATGTGGAAGCAGGATTAGCCATAGCTGAAATGATTGCATCCCTGAGTAAGCCAACTGTATCCATTGTATTAGGCGGTGGACATTCCATCGGTGTACCTTTAGCTGTGGCTGCAAAATATTCTTTTATTGTACCAAGTTCCACCATGACCATTCATCCAGTACGTATGAGTGGCACAGTGATTGGCGTACCTCAGACCTTCGAGTATTTTGATAAAATGCAGGACCGTATCATTGATTTTATTACACGTAATTCCAAAATCAGTCGTGAGCGTATTAAGCAATTGATGTTAGATACTGGTCAGTTAGCTAAAGATGTAGGTACCATCGTTGTTGGAGAGGAAACGGTTAAAGAGGGTATTATTGATGAGCTTGGCGGTATTGATAAAGCCATTAAAAAACTATATGAGATGATTGAGGCCTATAAAGGGGATAAGAAAAAAGAAGAAGATCATAAAGCATCTAAGGACAATAAGGATCAGGAGGGTGAATAATGTTTTATTCCATCGTACCTTATGACCAGTTATTTTCAACCAACGAGGAAGAGTATAAATACGAAGAAGTAGCACACAATGGTCTTACTATTCAGGTCTACCGTAAAGATGATAAAATGATTATTAAGCGGGTGATATCCACAGACCCCAAGGTATACCTGGATGAAAAATATAGCCCGGGAAGTGAATTGAAAATGTAAAGAAGGAAGCTGTACACTATGGGGGATACAGTTTCTTTTTTATCTTATAAGAAAGTTCTGTGGATATAGCATATGAAATAGAAGCGTTTTCATATGCGTGAAGGAAACTTTCCTAGCAACAACTTGCTTCGCAAGATGCCATGTAGTCGCTTTGTACTTCTTATAGGAAAGTCCTCTGAATATAGCATATGAAATAAAAGCGTTTTCATATGCGTCAAGGAAACTTTCCTAACGCAACAACTTGCTTCGCAAGACGCGACGTAGTCGCTTTGTACTGGATATGAATTAGATGTTGTATACGGGCAGCTGCATACATGTTAGGTCTGACTTTTCTGTCATAATGCTATAGTTCGTGGATAAAATGTCAATGAGATAGTCTTCTGATGTCAGATGATGCTTCTTTAAATACGCTTCAACCTTCCTTAAGAGTTTCATGTAGTCCTTCTGGGATGTTGACACATGAAAATGGCATAGGTAGTTACTTTTTGGAAGGATTCTTAAGTCCTTCATATTGAAGTTGGAGATATCTGCTGGATGAATTAAAAGATAGAGTTTTGTTGTAGCTCGGGTTGATATAAAAACCAGATCTTTACTTAACTTAAGAGCTTGATTATGACTTGATTTTAGAAATGCATGATAAAAATCTTTTTCACTTAACTGGAAGTCCTTGGCATCATCAATATCTTCAAGAAATAGTAAATAACGTTCTTCAAAGGACTGAGTAAAAAAAGTGTCTTTATGGATACGATAATAATCAATGGTTTCTTGACCAGATTTGAGCTGAGATTTAATGTCTCGTAATGCTTGAATTTTTTTATCCAATTGAGTCTCCAAACGAGAGAGATGGTGGGATAAATGATCAACACTTTTCCTGTTGAGGTAATCGATAATATCATGGATAGGCATGTCAATAGAACGACACATGAGGATTTCTTCGAGTCGTGATATGGATTCAAAATCATATAGACGATAGCCTTTTTCCGTTCTTGCAACAGGTGTAATTAAACCTTTTTGCTCATAAAACCGTAGGGTGTGTGTGGTCACATCAAATAATGTTGCCAGTTCGTTGATTAATAAATAATTATTTTTCATCACATGCCTCCTAAACATACTATATCAGATGCATAAACAATAGACAAGAGAAGAAACAGTCCGTATTAACAGGCACTTTATTTGTGAAAGAAGTAACGGAGTTCTTATTGTCAAGGTACCATGACAATGGTAAAATATGAATGAGAGTAGATTTAATTAATCAGAATAAGGAGGGAAAGTATGAATTATTTTATTATTACAGGTACATCTAGAGGAATTGGAGAAGCTATCGCTCGACAAGTATTACATAAAAATCATTGCTTATTTTGTATCTCAAGAACAGAGAATCAACAATTGCTTGAAGCAGCCAGAGATAAGCAAGTTCAATTATATTCTATTGCATATGATTTGAATGAAGTCTATGGAATCGAACAACTTATGCAAGATATTTTTTTAAAAATAGAGAAGGAGCAGATAGACGGGATCTTTTTAATTAATAATGCTGGTGTGGTCAAACCTATTAAACCTGTTGGTCGATGTCAAGATTTAGAAATTATCCAGAATATCCATGTTAATTTACTTGCACCTATGCTTTTAACATCAGAGTTTACGAAGCATGTGCGTTCACTTCAGGTGAAAAAGCGGGTTTTCAATATTTCCTCTGGAGCAGGTAAAAAGCCTTATCATGGGTGGAGTGCTTATTGCAGTGCCAAAGCTGGCCTTGATTTATTTACGCAATGTGCAGACCTTGAAGAAGAGCAAGAAGCATACCCCGTAGAAATGCTATCTTTTGCACCAGGTATTGTGGATACGCAGATGCAATCGGACATTAGAGAATCGGATAAAAATGATTTTACACAATTAGAGCGTTTTATTGATTTTAAAGAAAGCGGCATACTCCTTGCCCCTGAAAAAGTAGCTGATATTATCATAGAACTATTACTTCACCAACAATGGGGAAAGAAACGCGTTGTGGATATACAAGAATACTTAGTTGACCGTGAATAAGTGAGGAAAAGACATGCTTGATTTATTCGGAAAAATAGACAAAACGTTTATTAGAAAAAGAAAACTAAAGGAAATTGATTTTAAACAGCTTGAAGCAATTAATAAGGTGTATTTAAGAGAAGAAACAGCTATCGATCATACGACTTGGAAAGATTTAGATATGGATAATATCTTTTCAGAAATCAATTATACGGTGACAACACCAGGGGAAGAACGACTTTATAGCTGGTTAAAGAACCCGATGGATAATGAGACGGCATTAAAAGAACGTCAGGATTATTTAAGTCATTTTCAGAAGGAATCATCCATATCACAGAAGTTGAGGAAAAAACTTTCTAAGATAAAATATTACCCTTATAATTTTAGAGAAATTATGGGGACGGCTTTTTTTGTAAATTATCTTCTGTTAATCATTTTTATACTGCTGTCCTTGACGAACTTGGGTATCATTGTCTATTCACTGTCAATTGATATCAATGCTTTTATCTTTCTATTGTTGGTATCAAGTGTGAATATTTTTATTCATTTTCGATTTAATACCAAATATGGTATACAGCTACAAGCACTGAGTTACTTAATAAAGATTTTGGTGTTTAGCAAAAATAATAAAAAATTTATTCATCAGGTTATGCCTGAATTAGGTGATCGAATCGATAGGTTAAATGCCCAGTTAAAAGGTATAACCAATAAAGGTGCAGTCTTGTTTCGTGTAGAGGGATTGGATTTACTTGCTGATTATTTTAACATAGTCTTTTTGATGAAAGAGATAAATTTTTTAATGATATCGCGGCAAGTTAATAAACATAAGGAAGAGATTATGGCATTATACTTATTAATTGGTGAATTGGATGCCATATTGAGCATTAATCGATATCGGGAGGATTTAGATTATTATTGTGAACCTATCATAATTGAAAATGAACCTCAGATTAGAATGACGGATATGTACCATCCACTTGTGGAGAATCCTATATCCAATTCCATTGAAGTGAATCAGTCCATCGCTATAACAGGATCCAATATGAGTGGTAAATCAACTTTTCTGCGTAGTATCGGCTTGAATGTACTATTTGCTCAGAGTATATGTACCAGCTTATCCAAAGCTTATAGGTCAACATTCTACCGTTTAATTACGTCCATAAGCCTTAATGACGATGTGTTGCAAGGGAAGAGTTATTTCTTATCAGAAGCAGAAGCCATTAAACGCATGGTAGAATTAAAGGATGATGACTATCCATCACTGATCTTAATTGATGAAGTTTTTAAAGGTACAAACCCTGTGGAACGATTAGCTGCATCCATGGAAATATTGAACACACTAGCAGCAGCCAACACCAAGACATTGGTGGCAACACATGATTTGCAGATATTACCTGAACTTCACGATTATGACTACTATTATTTCACGGAACATGTAACCAAAGACGCTCTAGAATTTGACTATAAAATCAGAAAAGGTATTACGACAACACGGAATGCTGTAAAGATTTTAGCGTTTATTAAGTATCCAGAAGACTTGATTAACAGGATTAATAAGCGTATAGAAGAGGTGGAATTATCTTATGAAAATGAGAAGGGAGAATGATCTTAATGAATCCTGTCCTTGGTGTTTGTGGGTGTATATGCAGTGAATGTGATTTATTTAATAACGATTGTAAAGGGTGTCATGCAGTTGAGGGTGTAGCCTGTTGGCTGCATGATGTAGGTCTTGATGTTTGCGATTTTTATGCATGTTGTAAAAAGGATAAACACTTGCAGCATTGTGGTGAATGTCAAGAGATCCCTTGCAGTAAGTTTTGGGCTAATAAAAATCCTGAGTGGACGAAAGAGGAACATCAACAGATTGTTCAAGACCGTGTGGATCTGCTTAGGGGATTGATTAATGAGGGTTAAGATGAAAAAACGATTGAAGGTTTACATAGGGTTAGTGGTGTTGGCGTTAATTTGTAATAGTGTCTATTTTTTGTATCCATCCAGAAGAGCTGTATTTGATTATAATCGATATACGGTTACAGAGTCTGGTCTGTATAAAGAGCCTTTGTGTGTTACAATACATCCTAATCAATATCCTTTTGAAGCATATGGTAAACACGAGATAAATCAGTTAATCCACCATGCCCATAGTACAGATATTTGCCTGTCAGAAATAAGATTTGATGATGAGAGAGTAACCATCAGAATTGATAGCAACATAAAATGGTCATTCTCTGAAGGAGAATGTTTGCTTCAAGGGCAACATTATATTAATGACCAAGGTACTCCATGTACCGTTAGTTCATTTGCAAGTTATACAATTGTTAATGAAAAGGGTGAAAATGCGGATTATACTCAATGTGGTGGAGGTCCTAATGATTTAATCAGCTTTACATATGACAAGGATGAATTTTACAAACACGATTCACTAACGTTTAATTTTGGAGGCTATTATCTTCATCGATATAAGTTGAAACCGTTGAAGATACTATAGGGAATTAACGGCTAACTTCGTTTGGTGCTAAAAACCCATATACATAGGCATATACAATGATTATAATAATAAATTGAAAAGTTACCATGAGACACCTCTTTGGTAACTTTTCAAGTTGTAAGCGGGGAAATCGTATTAGTTTTATGATATGCTTGATTAGTTATCCTCTTATTAGGCAACTAGAGCTATAGACTGATAGAATGAAAAGTAAGCAATGACCAATAAGAAAGTAACAGGCATATTTATTGCTCTTGATGAATACAAAAGAGGTAAGATTAAATATTCATTAGATGGTGGAGAGTAGGGGAAAAGTCCCTTGCAATAATATGCCAAAAGGGTTAAAATATAACATGCATAGAGGGAAAGGGGATAAGAATGGATGTCATTTGTTGAAGCAATTATTATGGGGGTTATACAAGGGCTTACTGAATTTTTACCTGTTAGCAGTTCGGGACATCTGGCAATTACAAGAAACATTTTGGGACTAGAACTGGATAGCATATTATTTGAAGTGTTATTACATATGGGTACACTGGTAGCTATTGTAGCTGTTTATTATAAAGATGTGCTGGAACTTATAGCTGGCGGGTTCAGTATTATCGGAGGATGTATTAGGTACATCTATATTAAGGGAAGTAATATGATCTTGCATCATAATCGAAAAGTACCTCCCATCATTAACCATGAACATCAGAAATTTGTGATGCTTATTATTGTTGCAAGTATACCAACAGCAATTATTGGTTTACTATTGGAAAATACCATTACAAAAGCATTTAATATATTATTAATACCGGGTATATGTCTGCTCATAACAGGCGGCTTATTGTATACAACCAATAAAATACCCTCAGGGTCAAAAAAAGAAGGGAAGACTACTTACAAGGATGCTGCCCTTGTTGGTGTATTTCAAGGACTAGCAGGACTCCCAGGTATATCAAGGTCTGGATCAACCATTGTAGCTGGCTTATTAAGAGGATTTAACAAAGAATTTGCCGTAAAATTCTCATTCCTCATGTCCTTACCAGCTGTTATTGGGGCCATGCTTTTACAATTAAAAGATATGACACTTCGTACCATACCATCGGTTATTACCGCTCCTTATCTTGCAGGGACAGCTATATCAGCATTGGTTGGCTATATATGTATCAAGTTTTTAATACGATTAATTAAGCAAAATAAACTACATTATTTTGCTTACTATTGTTTTGCTGTAGGTCTTATTGTGATTGGGGCTTACTTTATCATGTAAGTACGCCTAAGATATGCAAAAAGACAACTGACTGAATGATAGGATTTTTAAGGGGGGGACAATGTGGCACCAAAGAAAAAAACATCATCCACAACGAAGAAAAAAACGACAAAAAAAACAACGAGAAATCATAAAAAAAACACGGAAATGAGTACTCTCCAATACGAAATAATTGTCCTATCTGTTTTTGCATGTTCATTGTTTTTATGTATCAGCGTTTATCTGAACCAAGCAGGTGAAGTAGGGAAATTTATTAATAATCTATTATTCGGATTATTTGGTATTGGAGCTTATTTAATTCCCTTACTTATTATCATAGCATCCTTTCTCAAGCTATTTAATAAGGGTAATCAATTATTGAATAATCGCATCTATTTAGGTGGGGTTCTCGTATTTACAATATCAATAAGTGCACATGTGTTATATATGAAGGATGCATATGTACTTAAAATCAACGGTGCCAAGCAATTTTTTGAAATCATGGCTTATTATTACAAAAACTCAATGAGTCGTGTTGGTGGCGGTTTTGTTGGTGGTTTATTCGGTGATTTAATGGTTCTATTTATAGGTTCTATTGGTACCTATATTGTATTAATTCTTGGCTGCATTATTTTGGTTACGTTATTAACGGAAAAATCCCTTTTCACATTTCTTAAGTTGTTGGGTATACGTATAAAACAAGCATTGGGGCAAGCCTTTGAGAAGTCAAAAGAAGCAAGAGAACGTATGGCAGAAGAATATAGAAAAGAAGAGGAAGAAAGCAAAGAAGAAGACGATGATGAAGCCATTCATGTTTTAAAAAGAAGAGGTTTCTTAGAAAAAGTAACACTCCGTATAGATGACACAGAGATTGACCACATGGAAGAAGAGGCAGAAGAAGCAGAAGAAACTAATCATCCTATCGTTGAAGAAAAATATGTACCAAAAGAAGAACCTGTAATTGTTCAAGAAACAAAAACGGAAGCTAAAACGACCACATCAACGAAGGAATCTCCTGAACCGTTAGTGGAAAACATTCAGATAGAAAATGAAGTAAAATTAGCCTATACATTCCCATCCATTGATTTATTAAAGAAAAATCCTGTTGGAGGACATAAGGGTTCTAAGAGTGCTATTCTAAAAAATGCAGATAAATTAGAAAAGACTTTGGAGAGTTTTGGTGTAAGAGCCAAAGTGTTAAACGTCAGTTGCGGACCAACCGTTACCCGTTATGAGTTACAACCTGAACAAGGTGTAAAAGTAAGTAAAATTGTATCCTTAGCCGATGATATTGCCTTGAATCTAGCGGCATCAGGTATTCGTATTGAAGCACCAATTCCAGGTAAGTCAGCAGTTGGTATAGAGGTACCTAATAAAGAAGTAAGTTCGGTTTTCTTACGTGAAACCATTGACACAGATGAGTTTAAACAATTCCCATCTAACGTGGCCTTTGCTCTTGGAAAAGATATTGCAGGAAAAGTTATCGTTGCAGATATCGGACGGATGCCTCACATGCTCATAGCAGGGGCAACAGGGTCTGGTAAGAGTGTATGTATTAATACCCTTATTACCAGTCTCATCTATAAATCCAGTCCTAATGATGTCAAATTGGTAATGATTGATCCAAAAGTCGTTGAGTTAAGCGTGTACAATGGTATTCCACACCTTCTCATACCTGTTGTAACAGATCCTAAAAAAGCAGCAGGAGCACTTAATTGGGCAGTTAGTGAGATGTCCGATCGTTATAAACTATTTGCAGCATCGAATGTACGGGATATAAAAGGGTATAATAAACTTGTTCATAAAACAGGAGAAGGTACCACATTACCTCAGATTGTTATCATAGTAGACGAGCTTGCAGACCTGATGATGGTTGCACCTAATGATGTGGAAGATGCTATATGTCGATTAGCACAGATGGCAAGGGCGGCAGGCATCCATCTAATTATTGCTACTCAAAGACCTTCTGTGGATGTTATCACAGGTCTTATTAAAGCCAATATACCATCAAGAATTGCCTTTTCAGTGTCATCAGGAACAGACTCACGTACCATTATTGATATGAATGGTGCAGAAAAATTATTAGGTAAAGGAGATATGCTCTTCTACCCAGTGGGGATGCAGAAACCACTGAGGGTACAAGGTGCATTCATTTCTGATAAAGAAGTCGAACACATTGTAGCATTCCTAAAAGAGAGTGCTAACGAAGAGACTTCCTATAACGATAAAATTTTAGACCAGATTTCTACAGACAAATCGGCAATCAATGGACAAGAAGATAAAGATGCTTACTATGGTGAGGCTCTTGAATTGGTTATCGATAAGCAAAAAGCCTCAGCATCCATGATTCAGAGAAGATTTAGAGTAGGTTACAACCGGGCGGCACGTATTGTTGACCAACTACACGATGCTGGTATAGTCGGTGGCGAAGAAGGCAGTAAGCCCCGTAAGGTACTTATTACAAAAGAGGAATACGAGGTCATGAAAAGTGAAGCATCAGCAACATCAGAGGGTGATACCAATCCTTAATAAGAGGTGTTAGTACATTCAGACGGGAGAAAGGAGATTATCATGAAGACAGATATTCAAATTGCTAACGAAGCGAACTTAGAACACATTAGTACCATTGCAGAGAAACTTGGTATGACAGAAGATGATATTGAATTTTACGGGAAGTACAAGGCAAAATTATCCGATGAATTATGGGAAAAGGTTAAAGACAACGAGGATGGCAAATTAGTATTGGTAACAGCCATCAACCCTACACCAGCAGGCGAAGGCAAAACAACCACTACGGTAGGTTTAGGTCAAGCCATGGGTAAACTGGGTAAAAATGCTATCATTGCTCTTCGTGAACCATCTCTTGGTCCATGTATGGGTATAAAAGGTGGTGCAGCTGGTGGCGGTTATGCACAAGTGGTACCTATGGAGGATATTAATTTACATTTTACAGGTGATATTCATGCAGTAAGCATCGCCCATAACCTTTTATCAGCTATGCTTGATAACCATCTTCAACAAGGTAATGTTCTGGGAATTGACCCAAGACAGATCATCTGGAAGCGGGTTGTGGACATGAACGACCGTGCTCTTAGAAGTATTATTGTAGGTCTTGGTGGTAAGATGCAAGGTGTACCTCGAGAAGACGGTTTTATGATATCTGTTGCATCAGAAGTCATGGCGATTTTATGTCTGGCTGAAGATATTGCTGATCTTAAGGAACGATTAGGTCAAATTGTGGTGGCTTATTCTTATGAGGGTAAACCCATTACTGCTGGTGATTTAAAAGCTCAAGGTGCCATGGCTGCATTATTAAAAGATGCTGTCAAACCTAACTTAGTACAAACACTTGAAAATACACCAGCAATTATGCACGGTGGTCCATTTGCGAATATTGCTCACGGATGTAATAGTATTCGAGCAACGAAATTAGCGCTTAAGTTAAGTGATATTGTCATTACAGAAGCTGGGTTCGGTGCTGATTTAGGTGCTGAGAAATTCTTGGATATCAAATGTCGTAAAGGCAATCTTCATCCAGATGCCATTGTAATCGTCGCTACCATTCGTGCCCTTAAGTACAATGGCGGCGTTAAGAAAGATGCATTATCTGAAGAAAATGTAGAAGCTGTAGATGCTGGTTTTGTTAACTTAGAAAAGCATATTGAGAATTTACAGCAATACCATGTACCCATTGTGGTGACACTCAATTCTTTTATAACCGATTCTGAAAAAGAAATTAACCTGGTAAAAGAAAAATGTGAAGCCATGGGTTGTGAGTTTGCTCTATCAGAAGTATGGGCAAAAGGTGGGGAAGGTGGTATTTCCTTAGCGAAAAAAGTCATCCATACCCTTGAAACAAAGGAAAGTCACTTCCAGCCATTATATGATGAACAAGATACCATTGAAGAAAAAGTATCATCTGTGGCTCAGAAGATCTACGGTGCCAATGACGTGCATTATACAGCTAAAGCCAAAAAAGCTATTAAGAAAATAGTAGAAATGGGATTAGATAAACTGCCTATATGTATAGCGAAAACACAGTATTCATTCTCTGATAATCCCAAATTACTAGGAAGACCTGAAGGATTTGATATAACGGTACGGGAAGCCCGTGTTTCGGCAGGAGCTGGTTTTATCGTTCTAATAACAGGTAATGTGATGACCATGCCTGGATTACCTAAGAAACCTTCAGCAGAAGACATTGATGTGGATCATGAAGGCAATATAACAGGATTATTCTAATAAAACACATGTAAGTTGGGGCTGTCTCATAAAAGTAAAATAACGTCAATATCGTAGGCAACTATAAGAGATTAAGCGTAAAGCGCAGCCATGGACGGCGGAGCGCAGACCCTCTAAATACGGACGTTTAGGGGTCTGAAAAGCTTAACCTCTTATAGTTGCCAAAAACTTCTAGCCAACTTTTATGATTCAGCCCTATTAAAGATAAAAGGGAGGCATTATATGAGTATTTTAATTGATGGAAGAAAGACATCTGGTATCATTAAGGATGAATTGAGAGATCAAGTAATGGATTTAAAAAAACAAGGTATTGAGCCTACATTAGCTGTTGTATTAGTAGGTGAGGACCCTGCATCACAGGTTTATGTAAAACATAAAAAGAAAGCTTGTGAATATGTGGGTGTTCGTTCACTATCTTATGAATTACCTGCTGAAACAACAGAAGAAGAACTTCTTGAACTTATTGCTACATTAAATGGTAGAGACGATGTCCACGGGATTTTGGTACAATTACCATTGCCTAAGCAGATTAATGAGGAAAAAGTATTATTAGCCATAGACCCTATAAAAGATGTGGATGGATTCCACCCCATAAGCGTTGGTAATCTCAGCATAGGAAGAGACGGATTTGTGTCTTGTACACCTGCAGGGATTATTGAACTATTAAAACGCTATGATATCCCTATTCAAGGGCAAAACTGCGTTGTCATTGGTAGAAGCAACATTGTAGGTAAGCCTGTATCCATGCTCTTATTACGGGAGAGCGGAACAGTTACCATCTGTCATTCAAAAACGAGAGATTTGCCTGGTGTCTGTAAGAAGGCTGATATTCTTGTGGTAGCCATTGGTCGACCTAATTTTGTCACAAAAGACTTTGTAAAAGAAGGTGCTACCATTATTGATGTAGGGATGAATCGTCTTGAAAATGGTAAGCTATGTGGTGACGTAGCCTATGACGAATGTGCTGAGATTGCAGGGGCTATCACACCTGTTCCTCGGGGTGTAGGTCCCATGACCATTGCTATGTTAATGAAAAATTGTGTTGAGGCAGCGAGTAAGAGCTTATCCTAGTATTCGTAACATGTAAAATAGGTAGTATTTGATAAGATATATTTCATTTAAACGAGACATGTAAGCAAAGTAATAATTTTAATAAAAAGTGTGAATCATCTATGTATGCCTAGAACGTAAATAGGATAATGTAATAGATAGGTTAACACTTTTATTTTTTTACAGTAAGTGCTAGAAAATAGTGGGTATTTAGTGTATAATCATGTCAGGTCATCTTCTATAGTAAGCTTGACCGTTTTCTTGGTTTAGGATAGCCAGTTAACCAATGAATGGATTATCATCAATAATTGACATAGAAGGAGTGTTCTTATTGAACATTAAGATTGCGTTTATTTCACTAGGATGTGACAAGAATCTTGTTGACAGTGAAGTGATGTTAGGTCTATTAAGAGACAAGGGCTATACGCTGATTAGCGACCAGCAGGATGCAGATGTAGTGGTTGTAAATACCTGTGGATTTATAAAGGATGCCAAAGAAGAAAGCATAGAGACCATTATTGAAATGGGGCAGTTAAAAGACAAGGGCAAGTGTCAAGCATTGATTGTAACGGGATGTCTTGCACAGCGTTATCAAGATGAATTGGTAAAGGAGATGCCAGAGATAGATGCTATCTTAGGAGTTTCTAATTATGATAAAGTCATTGATGCTGTAGAGTCTGTCCTTCATCAGAAGAAATACGTTGCTTTTGAAGACAATGACCGTATGGTTGAGACGCAGACAGACCGTGTTCTCACGTCATCAAGCTCTTATGCTTACCTTAAGATTGCAGAAGGCTGCGATAATCACTGTACCTACTGTATCATTCCCAAAATCAGAGGCAAAATAAAAAGTAGAACCATTGAGAGCCTTGTACAAGAAGCTAAGTACTTAGTCAGTAATGGTGTAAAAGAACTTATCCTCGTTGCACAAGATACGACCAAGTATGGTGTTGACTTATATGGTCATAAGAAGTTACCAGCTCTTTTAAAAGAATTATGCAAGATTGATGCTCTAAAATGGATTCGCTTGTTATACTGTTATCCAGAAGAGATTACAGATGAACTGATTGATGTGATGAGAGACGAACAGAAGGTCCTTCATTATTTGGACATGCCTATTCAACATGCCAATAATCAGATTCTAAAAAGAATGGCTCGAAAAGGTACCCAGGAAAAAATAGAGCATGTCATCAAAAAATTAAGAACCAAGATACCGGATATTTGTCTTCGAACAACGCTTATTACAGGATTTCCTGGTGAAACACATGAACAGTTTGAAGATATGAAGACATTTGTTGAAGATATGCAATTTGACCGTTTAGGTGTATTCACATATTCACCAGAAGAAGATACACCAGCAGCAACATTTGAAGATCAGATTGACGAAGAGCTGAAAGAAACGCGTAAAGATGCCATTATGGCCATGCAGCAACATATTTCAAGAAAAATAAATGATGATTTAATCGGTTGTGAGTTAGAAGTGATGATTGAGGGCTATATGCCAGAAGATAGGGTTTATTGTGGCAGAACTTACAGAGATGCACCGGATGTTGATGGTATGGTTTTTGTCAGTTGTCCCTATGAGCTTTTATCAGGTGATATGGTAAAAGTAAAAATAAGTGCATCCAACGAATATGATTTAATAGGAGAGATTTCAGATGAATATTGCGAATAAGTTAACGTTGTTTCGTGTCATATTAATACCTTTTTTCTTACTATCCTTGTATGTGATTGATGCACCCTATGGCCATATTGTCGGTGTCACGTTATTTATCATTGCAAGTTTAACGGATTTACTGGATGGTTATTTGGCCAGATCAAGGAATATGGTGACGAATTTTGGTAAATTTATGGACCCATTAGCTGATAAGCTGCTTGTGAGTGCCGCTTTGATTTATTTTGTTGAATCCGGAGATATAGCTGCTTGGGTGGTGATTGTGATTATTAGTCGTGAATTCATCATCAGTGGTTTTCGAATTGTTGCAGCAAAAGAAGGTGTCGTTATGGCTGCAGGTTGGTGGGGGAAAGTAAAAACCGCTGTAACTATGGTGATGATTATTGTTATTTTATGTCAGTTTAGTTTTGCAGGTATTGAGATTATTGAACAGGTTCTGATCTATGGCGCTGTTTTCTTTACGGTAATGTCTGCTCTTGATTATATAACGAAAAATATAAATATCTTTCATGAATAAGTCAATGCGTATAACGTATGGCATAAAGCCATATACAATTTGAAAGGAATGATCCATATGACTGCTGAAATCATCGCAATAGGAACGGAATTATTACTGGGTGACATTTTGAATACCAACGCACAATACTTATCAAGACAGCTTGCAGATATGGGTATTTCCGTATACTTTCAGTCAGTTGTAGGGGATAATGAAGAACGTTTATTGGAAACATTGCACCGTGCAATGAAAAGAACAGATATCATTATTACAACTGGGGGGTTGGGACCTACAACTGACGATTTATCAAAAGAAACCATAGCGAAAGCCCTGGGTTTATCCCTTGTGGAACATGAGGCATCTATGAAGCGCCTTATATCTTTTTTTAAAAGCCGCCATATATCCATGGCTAAGAGCAATTTAAAACAAGCAATGATACCAGAAGGTGCCACGGTTTTAGAAAACAATAACGGTACAGCACCTGGTTTTATGGTAAAAACAGATCAAAATATTATCATTGTGTTGCCTGGTCCTCCTAACGAAATGATACCCATGTACCAAGAGAGCGTTAAACCCATATTAGAGGACCTAAGTGACGGTATTATCTTTTCTAGGACTTTGAAATGCTGTGGTATCGGAGAAAGCACCGTTGCTGAGAAGATTCAGCATATTATTGACCGTCAAACGAACCCAACCATTGCACCTTACGCTAAGAGTGGTGAAGTACATCTGCGCATTACAGCTAAAAGCCAAGATGAAGCAGAAGCAATTAAGCTTATTGATACCATGGAAGCAGAAGTCAGGGGGATTGTTGGGGATTATATCTACACCACAGACCAGCGTACATTAGAAGAAACGGTTGTTGATGAATTGAGAGAAAAAGGGTATACCTTATCTGTGGCCGAGTCATGTACAGGAGGTTTATTAAGCGGGCGTATCATCAACTGTTCAGGTGTTTCCGATGTGTATTTAGAAGGTTTTATCACCTATTCAAATGAAGCCAAAATGAAACATCTTGGGGTTAAAAAAGAGATACTTGATACCTACAGTGCGGTGAGTGAAGAAACTGCCAGAGCCATGGTAGAAGGATTAGTCAAACATTCTGGTACATCCACAGGCATTGCTATAACAGGTATTGCAGGTCCAACTGGAGGGACGAAAGAAAAGCCAGTAGGGTTAGTTTATATAAGTGTGTATTGTGGGGGGAAGACCATTGTCAAGAAATATCATTTTAATGGTAACCGCCATAAAGTAAGAGAAAGAGCTGTTGTACAAGGGCTTATTATGTTGTGGAATGAATTAAATAGCTGAAAAATGATAACACAACATTTTTAAAAATAGGTTGACGCCAACACAAATGTATATTATAATAAAAGGCGAACATAAGTTCGTAACTTCCTAAATTTGAAAGGGGGCACCTAGTTAATAGGGCAAAATTATGAAAGAAAATGATAAGAAAAGAGCATTGGATGCAGCAATTTTAAATATTGAAAAACAATATGGAAAAGGTTCAATCATGAAGTTAGGTGAATCCAAAGAAAACATGCATGTTGAAACTGTTCCTACAGGTGCATTAAGTTTAGATATCGCCCTTGGTGCTGGTGGTATTCCAAAGGGAAGGATTGTTGAAGTCTATGGACCAGAATCAAGTGGTAAAACCACCGTTGCATTACATATGGTAGCAGAAGTTCAGAAAATGGGTGGTATTGCAGGTTTTGTTGATGCAGAGCATGCCCTTGACCCTGAATATGCAAGTAAGATAGGTGTCGATATTGATAATTTATATATATCACAACCGGATAATGGTGAGCAAGCGTTAGAAATTACAGAGACAATGGTGCGTTCAGGTGCTATTGATATTGTTATCATTGACTCGGTAGCCGCACTTGTACCAAGAGCAGAAATTGAAGGTGAAATGGGAGATTCTCATGTAGGTCTTCAAGCAAGGTTGATGTCCCAAGCGCTTAGAAAGTTAACAGCTGTTATTAATCGTTCGAATTGTATTGTGATCTTCATTAATCAGCTACGTGAAAAAGTTGGTGTGATGTTTGGTAGTCCTGAGACAACGACTGGTGGTCGTGCCCTTAAGTTTTATTCATCTGTAAGACTTGATGTGCGTCGTATTGAGACATTGAAGCAAAGTACAGACATGATTGGAAACCGTGTAAGGGTTAAAGTTGTTAAGAATAAAATTGCACCACCATTTAAGACAGCTGAATTTGATATTATGTTTGGTAAAGGAATATCCATAGAAGGCGATCTCTTGGATTTAGCTACACATATTAACATTGTTAATAAGAGTGGTGCTTGGTATTCGTATAATGATATTCGTTTAGGTCAGGGTAGAGAAAATGCTAAGCAGTACTTTATCGACAATCCTGATTTATTAAAAGAGATTGATACCCTTGTAAGAAAACATTATGAACTACCCGTTAAAGAAACGGCAGAAGATAAAAATCCAAAAACGGAAGAAAAAGCCAAAAAATAAAACCTTGTGAGCAAGTATGAAGGTTTAGTTCCCATAACAAACTAAAATCTTTATACACAAACTATATATAATCTAAAAGTAAGGGACTGTCTGAGAATATACAGATCAAGTCCCTTGCTTTGATTTTGGAAGTTATACCTTATTGTGCTTATTCTGATTTAGAATAAAACAAGCGTGTAAAATTCGTTTACACCCTTGTCATCATAATATCTTTAAAATAACAACATCATGGCACAATATATGAGGTTTAACTAAGGTATGGAGGAAAGTAAATGGAGACGTTATCAAAGCTATTATTCAATCAGTGCAGTCGTTTTATGATAGAAGAGGCAAGGCCTCTAGAACGGTATTTATTTGAAAATCATTTTGTACGGCCATGTGAAAAAGACATTATTCGTTCTTTGGGTAATTATCAAAATAAAGACGGTGGGTTTGGTCATGGTATTGAATCCGATTTCGTATTGCCTAATTCGTCGCCTATGGCTACTTCTGTTGGTTTGAGACATCTTAGTAAGCTTGACCATCATGAAGAAGCTATGGAGATGATTAAGCATGCTGTAGCTTATTTAGAAAATATATATCGAGCAGACAGAAAAGGATGGGTTACTGTACCAGAAGATGTGAATGATTATGCCCACGCGCCTTGGTGGACATTCGATACAAGTACGGGTATGACCATCATTGACAAGTTTTGGGGCAATCCATCAGCAGAACTCATTGGTTATCTCTATAAATATAGACATCAAGTAACCCGATTAGATGTTGATGATTTATTAGAAACAGCCATTAGGCATCTTAACGAAACAGATAATTTTGAGTCCTTTCATGAAATCTATTGTTATATTGATTTGTATGAAACATTACCTGCAAAACAGGCTAATCGAATAAAAAAGAAGCTTACGGTTGCTATTGGTCAACTTGTCAATACCAATCCTAATGATTGGGATACTTATGTAGCTAAGCCCTTAGATTTTATACGAAGATCACAGGAAACTTTTGGTATGGCCATGGCTGATATCCATAAGAACTTAGACTATATCATTAAGCAGATACGTAACCATGGTGTGATAAAGCCAAATTGGTCATGGCGTGAGGAATATGAAGCCCAATGGGAAATAGCTGAAGCAGAATGGACAGGTTTAGGTACTTTACTAGCTTTGTTGGCTCTTGACCAATTTAATCGAATTGATAAAACATAATCCATGACAGAATAAGATAATTGTTTCTAAATGTTATATAGAAGGTGGAGCATATGATCATAACTGATATTCAACAAAATAAGCGTTTTAAAAATTACCTTGACATTTATTTGGACCATGAATATGCTTTCTTTCTCACCAATCGTGAAATAAAATACTTAAAATTGAATAAAGGAGACCAGATAATGGAATCCTCTTTAAATAACATCTATAGAGATTATGTCTATCCTAGAGCACGTAATCGCGCTTTTCGTTTATTACAAAGAAGAGATATGACGAAGTTAGAGATGGTTAACAAATTAAAGCTTTCTGGTAACAGTCCCGTTGTTATAGACTATATCCTTTCTCTTTTAGAAGAGTACCATTATATTGATGATGATGCCTATGCAAATAAATATATCAGTTATAATAAGGAAAGAAAAAGTATATTACAAATGAAAATGGAACTTGGAAGAAAAGGCGTACCAAAGGACATTATTGTAAGGCACCTGGAAGATGCCCATGTATGCGAAGAAAAAGTAGCTTACGCTCTTTTGGAAAAAAAGTATAAAAATCAACAACAAATGGATGAGAAAATAAAAAAAAGAATGATGGGATTTTTACTAAGAAAAGGGTATCCATATCATCTAGTGAATAAGGTAATTTGTCATTTTATAGAGCAAAAATACTAAAACCATAGGACAGATGAAGGCAAGACTATGTATAATATCCATATTATTCTAAAAGACTTCTTAATACAACTTGACATAATATCTAAAACGTTATAAAATTTATATGTTATGGAAAATAACATCATGCACAATGAAAAATAAATAAAGAGGAGGTGTTAGCATTGGACATAAATTTATTTGTCGCATTGGGAATAACATTAGTCGTAGCAATCATCGTTGGAGTAATTACTTTTAAGCTTGGTGTTTCTTATAGAATGAAGGTAGCCGAACAACAATATGGTTCAGCAGAACAAAAAGCCAGAAAAATTGTTGATGATGCCATCAAAGAAGCTGAATCGATCAAACGTGAAGCGCGTTTGGAGATTAAGGAAGAAACTTACAAAATCAAGAGTGATTTAGACAAAGAAGTAAAAGATAGAAGAAATGAGTTACAGCGTCTTGAGCGACGACTTCTTCAAAAAGAAGAATCTTTAGATAAAAAAGCAGAAGCATTTGAAAGAAAAGAAACGTCATTAGCATCAAAAGAAGATCATTTGAATAAAATGAAAACGGAAGTAAAAGAGCTACACAATCAACAAGTGACAGAGTTAGAGAAAATTTCTGGCCTCACCTCCACACAAGCAAAAGAATACCTTTTGAAGTCTGTTGAAAATGAAGTGAAACACGAAACAGCGATTCTTGTGAAAGAATTGGAAGTGAAAGCTAAAGAAGAGGCTAATAAGAAATCAAGAGAAATATTAGCGAATGTTATACAAAAATGTGCAGTTGATCATGTTGCAGAGACTACAGTATCTGTAGTACCTCTCCCAAGTGATGAAATGAAAGGAAGAATAATAGGTCGCGAAGGTAGAAACATTCGAACCTTAGAGACTTTAACAGGCATAGATCTTATTATTGATGATACACCTGAAGCTGTTATACTTTCTGGATTTGATCCAATAAGAAGAGAAGTAGCAAGAATTGCACTTGAAAAACTCATTGTTGATGGAAGAATCCATCCAGCAAGAATTGAAGAAATGGTGGAAAAAGCTAAACGAGAAGTGGAGAATATCATACGCGAAGAAGGGGAAATGGCCACCTTCGATGCAGGTGTTCACGGCTTACACCATGAGTTAGTGCGATTGCTTGGTAAGATGAAATTTAGAACAAGCTATGGACAGAGTGTATTAAAACATTCTATTGAAGTATCCCATCTAAGTGGATTAATTGCTGGTGAAATCGGTGTTGATGTGAGAATTGCTAAACGTGCAGGTTTATTACATGACATTGGTAAATCCGTTGACCACGAGATGGAAGGCTCACATGTTTCTATTGGTGCTGATTTATGTAGAAAATACAAAGAGTCAGATTTAATTGTTAATGCTGTTGAGGCACATCATGGCGATGTTGAACCTACAAGTATTATAGCCGTTATTGTTCAAGCAGCTGATGCTATTTCTGCTGCAAGACCAGGAGCACGTCGTGAGACATTGGAAACATATATTAAACGTCTTCAAAGGCTTGAAGAAATTGCTACAGAATTTAAAGGTGTCGATAAATCTTTTGCTATACAAGCAGGTAGAGAAATTAGAATCATGGTACTTCCAGATCAAACAACCGATGAGGAAATGGTATTACTCGCTAGAGATGTTTCCAAGAAAATTGAGGAAGAGTTGGAGTACCCTGGTCAAATTAAAGTAAATGTCATACGAGAAACAAGAGCAGTTGAATATGCAAAATAAATAAAAAAACGTGAGAAATCACGTTTTTTTTATTGGACAAATGATACCATAATAAATACATTTTTTTCCTAGGATATTTTCAAATTAAATAAAGTTCAATCACTTATTAAGAAAAATTATGTAACTATGTGACAGGATTTACCTAAGAACAACTGCGCTTTTAAGAAAAAATTGATTGAAAAAAAGGAATATACTATTTTCTATTGAATTAATACATTATAAGGTTTAAACCATTTTTATTCAAAAGGGGGGCTTTACAAGTGGAAGTTTTAAAAGTTGCTGCAAAATCTAATCCCAATTCGGTAGCTGGTGCTCTTGCCAATACAATCCGTGAACAAGGCGGCGCTGAACTACAAGCCATTGGTGCAGGCGCATTAAACCAAGCAATTAAAGCAATAATTATTGCAAGAGGATATGTGGCACCATCAGGTATTGACCTTGTGTGTATTCCAGCTTTCACTGATATTGATATTAACGGAGAAGAGAGAACAGCCATTAAACTGATTGTGCAATCCAAATAATGAAGCAAGCATGAATAACGTTAAATAAAATTTAAAGTGTGCATTAGCACACTTTTCTTTTTTATGTAAAATACGATTTTACTGTATTTTAAATTACCTATATAGGGAGTTTGGATATTTAATATAATGAGTTGTTGGCATAATACTTGATTTTACAAGAAGTTAATGCTTTAATAAAAGGGATAATAGAAAATAATGGTTTATTGCGAAACATAAATAGACCCTGCACCCATGAAATAAATGATTTGGAAATGAAACATCAAAATATAAAATTGCAAAATACACGAATTATACCCATTAAAAAGAATAAAATCTGTAAAAAATGAATAATTGATGTCAACAACTTGCAAAAATGCATAAAATGTATTACAATAGGTATAATTAAGATAAGCGATATAAGAAAAGGGTGGTGTTGATACATGATTTTATCACAGAAAGCAGCAGACATAAAACCTTCATCCACATTGGCCATAACAGCTAAGGCTAAGCAAATGAAAGCTGATGGTATAGATGTAGTAGGATTTGGTGCAGGAGAGCCAGACTTTGATACACCAGACCACATAAAAGCAGCAGCAGTAAAAGCCATGGACGATGGATTTACAAAATACACACCTGCTTCTGGTATACCTGCACTAAAAGCAGCCATATGTAAGAAACTAGCAGATGAAAATGGTGTCACATATGCAACCAATCAGATTGTTGTAAGTAACGGGGCTAAACATAGCCTTACCAATACATTTATGGCTATTCTCAATCCTTCTGACGAAGTCATCATTCCAGGACCTTTCTGGTTAAGTTATAAGCAGATGGTCAAGATTGCAGATGGCGTACCTGTTATTGTACGTACTAAAAAAGAAAACCATTATAAAGCAACCATTGATGAACTTGAAGGGGCTTTAACCAATAAAACAAAAGCACTGTTAATTAATAGCCCAAGTAATCCAACAGGTATGGTTTATACAGAAGAGGAATTAAGAGAAATTGCTGATTTTGTAGTTAAGCATAATCTCTATGTGGTATCCGATGAAATCTATGAAAAATTAATTTATGGAAATGAAAAACATGTAAGCATTGCATCCTTTAATGAAGAGATTTATAAACGTACGATTATGATTAACGGTGTGTCTAAAACATATGCCATGACGGGATGGCGAATAGGTTATGCAGCAGCGCCAGCTGATATTGCTAAGATCATGTCCAATATACAGAGCCATGCATCATCTAATCCTAACTCTTTAGCGCAAAAGGCAGCTTTAGCAGCCATAAGTGGTCCACAAGAATGTGTACAGATGATGAAAGCAGCTTTTAATAAACGAAGAGATTATATGTATGAGCGTATCGCCAAGATGCCTTATATCTCTGCCATTAAGCCTCAAGGAGCTTTTTATTTATTTGTTGACTTAGACCTTGCATTAGGAAAGTCTTATAAAGATGAAGTTATCGATGATGCAAATACCTTTGCAAAATTGATATTAGATGACCAAAAGGTAGCTGTTGTACCATGTACTGATTTTGGTTACTCAACCCACTTTCGATTATCCTATGCCAGTTCCATGGAAAACATCCAAAAAGGTTTAGACAGGATGGAAGCCTTTTTAAATAACTTACAATAAAATAGGCCTTGCTCTTAAGTTGTTGTAATAATGGCTATATAGAGCATGGTTTTTTTGTGGAAATTTACTTGCGTATTGAAGGATTTTACTTTATCATAGAAGAGTCTTGTTCTTCACCAAATGATGGGGTTGACGATGATGAGTGAACATGGATGAAGCGTTTGGCTTGCAGTCAACGGTATCCTTTAGTGAAGAACCATCAAATATAGTGTTTACACATAGGAAAGGATGATTAACATTGTACGAGGCTTATGAAACACCACTGGCATCAAGATATGCTAGTAAGGAGATGCTTTATTTATTTTCACCAGATAAAAAGTTTAAAACTTGGCGTAAGTTATGGATTGCCCTTGCTGAAGCAGAAAAAGAATTAGGACTGGATATCACAGATGAGCAGATAGAAGCATTAAAAAAACATCAAGATGATATCAATTATGATGTTGCCAAAAAAAGAGAAAAAGAAGTGCGTCATGATGTAATGGCCCATGTATACGCTTATGGTTGTCAAGCAACAATTGCCAAACCCATTATCCACCTTGGTGCAACCAGCTGTTATGTGGGTGACAATACAGATATTATCATTATGACAGAAGCAATAGCACTAATTAAAGATAAACTTATCAATGTCATGGATAAGTTATCTCAGTTTGCATTGGCCTATAAAGATATGCCTACTTTAGGATTTACTCATTTCCAGCCAGCACAGTTAACCACAGTAGGAAAACGAGCGTGTTTATGGTTGGAAGACCTATTAATGGATCTTGAAGATGTAGAGCATTTACTGGGTAAAGCAAAGTTAAGAGGGGTAAAAGGAACAACAGGTACACAGGCAAGTTTTCTAAACCTCTTTGAAGGTGATCATGAGAAAGTTAAGCAATTAGACCAAACCGTAGCTCATCATTTAGGTTATGATTGCACATTCCCTGTTACAGGCCAAACATACCCAAGAAAGCTTGATTCTCAGATGCTCCATGTGCTTAGTACCATTGCTCAATCAGCGTACAAGTTCAGTAATGATATACGTTTACTACAAAATCTAAAAGAAATTGAAGAACCTTTTGAGAAGAGTCAGATCGGTTCATCAGCCATGGCTTATAAGCGTAATCCCATGCGTACTGAGCGTATCTCCTCTTTAGCTAGACATATTATCTGCAATGCTCTTAATCCTGCAATGACAGCTTCTACACAGTGGTTTGAGCGGACACTAGATGATAGTGCCAATAAACGCTTATCTGTACCAGAGGCTTTTTTAGCAACAGATGCAGTGCTTGAGATATACATGAATGTGGTAGACGGTCTTGTGGTATATGATAAAGTGATTCGTCAACGTATCATGAGTGAACTTCCCTTTATGGCTACAGAAACGATTCTAATGGAAGGGGTAAAAAGGGGCGGCGATCGTCAAGAACTTCATGAAAAGATTCGTGTTCTATCCATGGAAGCAGGGAAACAAGTGAAGATGGAAGGCAAGAAGAATGATCTCATTGAGCGCATTATAGCAGATGGCACATTTGGTATGACGGAAGAAGAAATTCTAGCGATCTTACAGCCTGAGAATTTTGTTGGACGTTCACCAGAACAAGTGGTTGATTTTATAACGGCATATGTACAACCAATTATTGACAAAAACAAAGACATATTAGGAAAGTCAGCGGAGCTAAACGTATAAATAATAAGAAAAGGGCGATGCTAATGCAAAAGATTGGATTTATTGGTACAGGAAACATGGGTTATGCCATGATGAAAGGGATTATAAAGAACCTTAATGGTATACAGTTAACGTATACAGATGCTAATAAAGAGAAGCTAAAAGAAGTTCACCAAGAATTAGGACAGAACCTAGCTGATAATAATATTGCGTGCATTCAAGAGTCAAAATATATTATATTGGCCATTAAACCCCAATATTTTAAAGAGGTTTTTGAGGAGATAAGAGGTGCACTAACCCCTGAACATGTCATGATATCTTTATCACCTGGTGTTACCATCGAGAGAATAAAAGAAGACTTGGGTCAAACCATTAAAGTCGTAAGAAGTATGCCCAATACGCCAGCTTTAGTTGGTGCAGGTACCAGTGCTGTTTCATTTTCTAAGGATACATATATACAAGAAGAGCGTGACACGGTAAAAGCAATTTTTAATGCTTTTGGTGTTATGGTGGAGTTACCAGAACACTTAATGGATGCTGTTGTTCCCGTATCGGGCAGTTCACCGGCTTATGTGTATATGTTTATTGAAGCTATGGCAGATGCAGCAGTGCGTATGGGTTTACCTAGGGATATGGCTTACCAATTAGCGGCAGGAACCGTCTTAGGATCAGCTAAGATGGTCTTAGAGACAGGTATCCACCCTGGTGCTTTAAAAGATGCCGTATGTTCACCAGGAGGCACGACCATAGAAGCTGTTGCAGAACTTGAGAAAAATGGCTTCAGAAGTGCTGTGATGGAAGCCATGAAAAGTTGTTACGATAAAACGAAGACAATCTAATAGAATAAAGAAGGTTAAATAGATGGATAAAATACAACTGTTAAATCGCAAGGAGATTTTTAAAGGCAAAAGAGTCAACCTTGTGATTGATGAATTAAAGATGCCCAATGGCAAAATAGTAGAGTGGGAATTGGTGACACATAACGGAGCGGCAGCCATCATACCCATTGATGAAGAGGGCAACATTATCTTAGTTCGCCAATACCGGAATGCTGCTGATGATTATGTGTTAGAAATACCAGCAGGTGGACTAGAACCAGGGGAAGACCCGAAGGTATGTGCAAGTCGTGAGTTAGAAGAAGAAACGGGATACAAAGCCAATCAAGTGGATTTTGTCATTAAGTTTTATTCAAGTATTGGTATTACAAATGAGATAATCAGTATCTACGTGGGAAAAGAGCTTGTAAAAACTCAGCAGAACTTGGATGAAGATGAGTATGTCACCATAGAAAAATATGATTTTGATACATGTATTCATATGATTAATAATGGCTTAATCGTGGACAATAAAACCATCACGGCATTATTAGCCTATCAGAATAAGTTTTTATAATGAATAGTGTGTCATACATGAGAGCTTATATCGCAATGCTTAAGACAAGCATGGGTGATGTAGGCTTTTTTTGTATTACCTCTCCAATTACTTTTATTGATTTTTTGAGTACAAGCATTCATATAATCTTATGGATGGTCATATAATGAATTAATGGTTTATAGTACAATTCCTTAAAAACCAATGAACCAATGAGAGAGATTAGTCCATGCTCTCTTGCATGAGATAAGGGGAGATGAAAATGGCTCATTTGTTAAAAAAATATAAACTAAAAATCAACATATTTAAGATACAGTTTATGTTATTTATGGTAGCTATTGTTGTTGGAGCTATATTTGCTAACAGGTTAAGTGGAAATAGTTTAGATGAATATAAGCTCTGGTCAGGCTATTTTTTAACCAAATTTCCAGAGAGCCAATATCTTAACATTGAACTTTTTAAATTCATTATATGGAAAAGAATGAAACTTATACTAGGGGTATGGTTATTGGGCTTTACTTTCTTTGAGGTGGCTATTAATTATTTGGTGGTTATTTATTTTGGATTTAGTATAGGCTTTTTGTTTAGTATTGGGCTCATTACGAATGGGTTTAAAGGCTATTTGATGTATATAATCATGTTGCTACCCCAATACATATTCTATGTGCCTGTTATGGTTTATTTAATCATAAAGAGTACTAAGTTTTGTCAAAACCTGTATAGTAGAAGAAGTCGCTCAAGGGGTCTTAATTTGAACAAACAAATGCTCATTGAATACTTTTTTGTATTGGTGATTTGCCTGATTTTCACAATAGTAGGTAGCATTGTTGAGACCTATATTAATCCACAATTAGTAAAATGGTACATTTCTGCCATAAATTTGTAAAAAAATATTCGACTTTTGTGCGAAAATATATTATAATCAAATGTATGAAGTACGCAAAGGAAGAAAACGATGAGAGAAACCATAAACAATTTCTTAGAGTTCTTAAAAACTGAAAAAGGTTCATCTGATAATACCATAGCATCTTACAAGCGAGATGTTAATAATCTGATTAATTATATTGAATCAAGTGCATTAACCCTTAGTAAAATTACAAATACGAATCTTAACTCTTACTTAATCCATTTAGAAAAAATTGGCAGAGCACCATCTACTATCTCTAGAAGCATTGCATCTATTCATTGTTATTTCGGTTACCTCTATAAGCAAAATATTATAACACAAGACCCATCTGGTAATCTCATGGCGCCTAAGATTGAAAAAAAATTGCCTAATGTTTTGACCACAGATGAGATTGATATATTGCTTAATCAGCCTAACAATGGTGATTGTAAGGGCATTCGTGATAGGGCTATGCTAGAAGTCTTATATGCAACAGGGATTCGTGTATCTGAGTTAATTCAATTAAAAAGACTTGATATCAATATTAATCTAGGGTATATAAAATGTCAGGATAATAAAAAAGAGCGTATCATTCCTATTGGACAGGTTGCCAAAAATGCTTTGAAGCGTTATATGGAAGAAGTTAGACCTGTTATGATAAAGGACCCACATGAAGAAGTACTTTTTGTGAGTTGTTTAGGCCATAGCATGAGTCGCCAAGGATTCTGGAAGATTGTAAAATCGTATGCAAGTAAAGCAGGTATTAATAAGAAAATTACACCCCATATCTTGCGGCATTCGTTTGCAACGCATTTAGTAGAAAATGGAGCAGACCTACGCTCTGTTCAAGAGATGTTAGGACATTCAGATATATCTACCACACAGATCTACGCTCAGATGTCCAGTAATCGTCTGAAAGAGGTCTATGCCAAGGCTCATCCAAGAGCTTAGGACAAGAGAAACTACCTTTTTAAGGTAGTTATTTTTGTATTAGAACAGTAAATATGATGTTCACATATAAATTTAGTGTCTTTTAGGGGAGGAAAGAAGATGGTTGAAACATTTTTTATGGATACTGCCATGTTAATGTTATTTACATTGCCTGTCATCACCACCATATACAGCATTATAGCAGGGGTGATAATAAAAGATAAATTTATTGTAGCAGGTATTGTATTAATAACGTATTTGTTCATCGCAAGGTTCTTCTTAGGTAAAGCATTCTTAGCATGGGTCTCACTCTATGTCATGTTAAGTTTCATTATAACCTGGTTATTAGAGATCATGACTAAACATAAGCGACGCCAGCAATCCAGTCAAGAACCAAGAGATATCATTGAGAATTAATGATATTGCAAGTAAGTAGAGGAGAATCCCAACAATGAACAAGAGAGTTGTTGATACATGGAATAAAGTAGCTAAAGAATATGGAAAGATTGGACCGAAATATTGGGACTATTTTGGCCAGCGATTAATAGAGATAAGCCAGTTAGCATTAGGGAGTAAAGTATTAGATGTAGGATGTGGAACGGGTGCTTCATTATTTCCAGCAGCTAAAAAAGTAGGCGATTATGGCCAAGTTATAGGAATAGATATTGCTATTGGCATGGTAAAAGCATGTGAAGAGCGTAGAAAAAAATTACATTTGTCTAACGTAAGCATATTAGAAATGGATGCTGCGATACTAGCATTTAACAACCAGAAGTTTGACTATGTGGTTAATGGATTTGGGTTACCTTATCTTTACTATACGGATGATAGTTTTGCGGAGATTAGGCGGGTTTTAGCTAATAAGGGTTCTTTTTGTTTGGTAACGTGGGATGATCAGGATGATAATCCCTGGATTGAAGGTCTTATTCAGAAGTATTTACCCCCAATTAATGCCAATAACACGTCAATAAATAATAATAAAGAACAAAACAATAAAGCAATACTGTCATTAACGGATGAAAAAAATATACGAACTATTTTTCAATGTGCAGGATTTAGTGAAATTACGATTTTCCCAGAAAGTCATTTTTTTTCCTATGAAAATAAAGACCAATGGTGGGCAGAAATGAATGCAAATGCCGTTAGAGGTATTTTTGACCGTATCCATGCAACAGGTAAGCATAGGCTTGAACAATTAAAAAAAGAAGCTTTCCAAGGGCTTGATCAATATCGTACTAAAGAGGGGTATACATTTAAACGCTCTGTATATTATGTAATAGCCAAGTTGTAAGATACCTAAGTTTATTAAATTTATGCGACTTCAAATGAATAGATATACTCCCAATCGTAAATAGCTTTAGTAGAACAAAATGTAAGCATATACTTTCACTACTTAAGATGACAAAGGAGTAAACAATATGAATGAATATAAAAAAGTACCTAAACATATAGGGATTATACCTGATGGCAATAGAAGATGGGCTGTAGAAAACCAATTGCATAAAAAGGATGGTTATTTTCACGGTATAGACCCGGGTTTTCAACTCTACGAATTAATGTTAGCTCATGGTGTAGAAGAAGCAACTTTTTATGGATTTACCCATGATAATACCAAGCGGCCTGCTAATCAAAAAGCAGCGTTTATCGACGCATGTGTTCAGGCAGTGGATCATTTAGCCCATCGGGATGCTAACCTTCTTGTGATAGGTAACCAAGAATCCTCTGTTTTTCCAAAAGCATTATTACCCTACGCCAACAAAAGAGTGAAATTTGGCAAAGGTCTTATTAATCTTAATTTCCTAGTAAACTATGATTGGAAGTGGGATTTAAATCAAGGATGGGGAACTCAAAAATCAGGGAACATGTGTACCGCTGGTATTGCTTCTTCTGATATTTCACGGATTGACTTAATTATAAGATGGGGTGGTCGTAGACGCTTAAGCGGCTTCTTACCTGTACAGTCTGTTTATTCGGATATCTATGTGATTGACGATTATTGGCCAGATTTTAAAAAGGAACATTTTTTAGAAGCACTTAATTGGTACCAGACAACAGATGTCACATTGGGTGGTTAATCGAGATGAAATTAACATACCATGACCAAACCATAGACTATCATGTTCAATATAGTAAAAGAAAAACCCTGGCCATCGGAATCAATCAAGATGGCAATATAGTCGTAAAAGCACCAGTTGGTATTCCTCAAGAACGTATAGCCCAGCTTGTAACCAATAAAGCTCCTTGGATTATTAAAAAATTGGATGAACACCAAAAAAGAGCAGTTCCTAAGAAAAAATATGTCAATGGGGAGCTTTTCTTATTCCAAGGAAAAGAGTATCCCCTTGAGATAACTTTGGATAAAGCTGTTGTCCGTGCTCATCTTATTTTTGACGCAGGCTTTAAGATAACCACACCTACCAAGGACTTAACCTTATACAGAGATTTGTTAGAGATTTTCTATCGTAAGGCTACGCGTATGCTGGTGTTAGAGCGGATAAATCATTATAAGAAGTATATACAAGTAGAACCCAATCGTGTGGTGATTAAACAACAAAAAACAAGATGGGGAAGCTGTAGTTCTTTGAAGAATCTCAATTTTAATTGGAAACTATCGATGGCACCACCATATGCTTTAGATTATGTGGTGGTTCATGAGATGTGCCATCTTAGGCATATGAATCATTCCAAAGATTTTTGGCAGTTAGTGGAAAATATATTGCCCAATTACCATCAAGGTAAAGCATGGTTAAAAGAAAACGCACCTCGATTAAATTTGTATTAATAAAATAGGAAAGATACCCCATTTAATAACATAATGGGGTATAATATATCTATTCCTATACATATTCAGTACATCGTGCGTGCAAATGGTAAACATAATAAAACGTATAGGATAAAACAATCACTTATGAGGAGAGTGTATAATGCGTAAGAAAAAAGTGCTAACAAGAATAGTAGGTATAATCATTCTAGCAAGTCTATCCATGGGGGCAATTGTCAGTGCCGCACCTATATCAGAGGTACTGGAAGAATGGATCAAGTCGTTAACCTTGGTTTATGGGGATAAGCAGGAAGAGGTAAAGTCGATCACCTACCAAGATCAGACGTATGTGCCTATAGAAGATGCAGCTACCCTATTGGATAAGACATTATTGAAGAAGGGGGATAAGCTGGAAATTAGTGACCAGACAAAAGTACCTTTTAAATTAAGAGAAGACTTTGTACTTCATGGTTTCTATGCCATTGCATCCTATGACCAATTTAGTGAATTCTATCGAGGCAAAACATTGAATAATTTTGATGCCATATCTTTTGGTTGGAGTCGTATCGACAAAACCAAAGAAGGTGTTGAACTTGTGTTCAATGGAAGGGATTTTTGGGTACCTAATGGTTATGATAAAACCCTGGAGAAAGTTAACGACTCTCAGGTTTCAAAATCGCTGATGGTCTTTGCTGATGATAACAGTAACCGTAACGATTATTTTAAAGACATTTTTAAACATACAGATAAAATTGTTAGCGATATTGTAAAAGCTGTTCATGGTAAACACGCATCTTATGCAAAGTTATCATTTGATGGTGTTACCATTGATTTTGAAAATGTGAATAGAGAAGATCAGGAAGCCTATGTACTTTTTCTTAAAAAGTTACGTGAAGCACTAGGTGAAGAAAAAACGATTCAAGTAGCCGTACCCTCAGTCAAATATTTTGGTTACCATCATTATAAAGATATATTGGATATTGTGGATTATATGATTCTAATGGAACATGACTTTGATACAAAAGCTAGAACAAGTCTATACGCTCAGTTGACTAAAAGCCCTCCTAGCCCAATACAGGTGATTAAGCAGGATATTGAGACACTGATTGATAAAGTTGGTGAGTCGTATCGGGATAAGATTATTTTACAGATTAGCTTTGGTGTTACACAGTGGGTGGGACAAGGAAAAGGTACTTATTCCCGCATTACATCATCACCAACTTACGGGCGTGTGTATGATCGTATGTATCATGAATTAATGAAGACAGAGAAGCAAAAAAAGGATATACAGGATGTGATTCATTATAATAAGGTGTATGAAAATCCCTATCTTACTTATGTAAACGATAAAAATCAGGATAATTATATTTGGTATGAAAACTGGGATAGTGTGTTGGCTAAAATAAAATTAGCTCATGACTATGATTTAGCTGGTATATCCCTATGGCGCATAGGCACCATACCAAACTATTATGGTCCATTTGGCCAAGAAGCTGGTTTTGACATTTGGTATCAGATGAGCAACTTGATACCATAAGGAAAAACTATTATCCTGTGTTAATGACTAAAAATAAGGCAGACCCTTCTTGTATCTCCTAAGGGTCTGCTTTTTAAGTAATTATTTAGGATATTGGGTCATGACCTGTTGACCTGATACAATCCACAATTTCTTGTTCTGTTGATGGGGGATTAAATTTTACACTAATTGAGCGTGTCGTAGGGTCAACAGCTACCTCTCTGACCCCTTCAAATTTATCCAGTGCATTTTTTATTTGTTGTTTTTCTGTGTCACTTCTAATACCATCCACCCTAATACGTATATGATTCATCCTATCATCCCTTTTAAATTATTTCTTAACTTTATTTTTTGAATTTCGGAGTCTTTATATACGCGATAATTCTTGGGAAGAATATTAGTAAAATGTGCGAGTATAACGTTTTGGTGGCATACCAACCCATTTTTTGAATGTACGAATAAAGTGGGTATAATCATTAAATCCAGTGCGTTCAGCCACTTCGCTGACATTTTTATGTGCATGAAGTAATTTTTTGGCTTCTGCTATTCGTCTTGCAGTAATATAGTGATTGACAGTTACACCTGTATTTTTTTTAAAAAGTTGACATAGATAGTATTTACTAATATTAAATTCTTTAGCCAGTTGTTCTAAAGACATATGATCTGCTAAATGATGGTCAATATAATCAATTATTTTTTCCACGGTTTCATGAATATCATAGATTTGGTCTTGATACTTATTGTGTGTTTCATCCATAAACCATTGATTGATATAGATGAGTAATTGAATAAAATAAGTTTTTTTTAATAAGTTACTACCAAATTTTTCTTTTTGAATGGTAGTTAAATGTGTAACATGGTTTAAAAATACCCTTTGCTGCTCTTTTGAGAGATGGATTTTGTTAAAATGTCCTCTTTTTCGTCTAAGAAAACATTGAAGAAGGTTGTTGTCTTCTATAGAAAAATGATCGATATATTCAGGTTTAAAAATGATAATAACACGTTCATATGTGGTATCTTTTTTAGCCATAACTTTATGCACTTCATAGTTATTCAGAACAAAGAGATCACCTGGATTATTTTTATATACTTTATTTTCAATTAAATACCGGTCACCACCAGAAACATTAAAATAAATTTCAAATAAATCATGAAAATGAAAATCCATGGTATAATGGTCTGAACGTTGATGGAACACTTGAAAATCTGTAGAAAAAAGGGTTTTTCCCATGTGTGCATTATCCATATACATCACCTCTATCGTTAAGTCGTTCCTGAATTCTCTATTATGATGATAACCTCTAAAAACTATAGCCTTAAGGCATGGATGGTTTTCTTACATTATATCAAAAAACACAAGATATGCAAGAATATTAGTAATATAGAGCAAGAACTTACTAATGTTGTGTGTTATAGTTATGATATACTTTATCATAAAAGGAGTGAAAGACAGATGGCATTACAAGATATATTGGCATACTTAGAGGAAAACATTGAGCCTGAGCATTTGGATCAAGTTGAAAACAAGCTTATTAATGCCTTACATTATAAACCAATGGAACGATTACCAATCCGTATTATGTATCCACAACATAAGTTTGCTAAGTTGCCCTATGGTGCTACTTTTGAAAATATGGAAAATATGTTGTATAACGAATTAGCAGGAGGCGTAACGTCAGTAGAGTCTAAAGACGATGGCTTGCTCACCTTACGTTCCAATTACGGTGTTGGTACGTTACCAAGCCTCTTTGGCATGATATCACGTGTTGTTAAAGATACCAATCTGCCATGGGTAGATCATGTGGACAGTGTTGACATGATTCGTGACATTATTCATCGTGGTGTGCCTGACCTTCATACAGGTTTTGGAAAAAGAATGACGGAAACTTACGAGTACTACAGAGAGCAGTTACAACCCTATGAAAAGTGTAATACCTATATTAAATTATATCATCCCGATCTTCAAGGACCATTTGATGTAGCACACCTTATATGGGGACCAGATATTTATATAGCCATGTACGATACACCTGACTTGGTACATGAGCTCATGAACTTAGTCACAGAAACATATATCCAACTGATGAAGAAGTTAAAAGGTTATTTGAACGATGAGATTATTAATGAGCAAGGCGCCTTTAACTACCATTGGGGTTCATTATATAAAGGAAAGGTATTATTGCGTAATGATTCAGCTGTGAACTTATCAAAAGCCATGTTTGAAGAATTTGTATTACCCTATGACACGAAGATTCTTGAAACATTTGGTTCAGGAAGTATTCATTTTTGTGGAAGAGCAGACCAGATTGTATTTGATATGGCTGAGACACCCTATAACCAAGGTATGAATTTTGGACACATGGGTAATGTGGAGTTTGGTGAAACCTATTTAGATCTCTTAAAAGAACGTTTTGAAGCGAATAAAACGGCTATAATCAGCTATCATTTATCGGCAGAGGAGTATCAAAATTATAGAGGGACATTTGATACAGGCATTACCTTGCAATCCTATGCCCCTTCTTATGAAGAGGCTATTAAGTTAAGGCATTGCCATGAATTCTTATAGAATGGTGTAAAAGTTAAATCATACGATCATGAATTTTTAATACTACATAAGGTCATCTACAGTTAGTAATTACTTGTAGATGACCTTTTGAATGCTTTAGTTTGAATGTGTTAATTGCTTAAGGTCTTCAATAAATGACGTTACCATTTTATCCGTTGTAGCCCAGGAAGTGACCAGTCGAATGGAAGAATGCTCTTTATCAACTTCTGACCATCTGTAAAACTGATAGTTTTCTTCAAGTTGTTGAATGATGCTGTTTGGCAAAATTGGAAAGAGTTGATTGGTAGACGGATGCACCAAAAATTTATAACCCAGTAAATCAATGGCTTCTTGCATAAGCCAAGCCATCTGATTAGCATGGGTTGCAAGATCAAAGAATAAGTTGTCTTTAAAGAGTTCTAAAAACTGCAAGCTTAGAATTCTTCCTTTAGCCAGCAGTGCTCCTTTTTGTTTCATATGGAATCGAAAATCCTCTTGTAGACATTTGGAGTTTATCACGAGAGCTTCACCAATAAGTGCGCCATTCTTTGTACCGCCAATATAAAAGGCGTCGGATAACCTAGCTAAGTCAGGTAAGGTAAGGTCATTCTGTGAAGAAGACAGAGCTGACCCAAGTCTTGCACCATCAATAAATAGATAGAGTTGGTGATCACAACAAAACCGACTAATCTCTTCAAGTTCTTTTTTTGTGTAAATGGTTCCAACTTCTGTGGAATTAGAGATATACACAAGTTTTGGTTTAACCATATGTTCATCTGTATGTACACTTAAGGCTGATGCAATATGTTCTGGATTAAGTTTACCATCACTAACTTCTAATCCAATGATTTTATGTCCTGTTGCTTCAATTGCGCCGGCCTCATGGACAAGTACATGACCTGTTGTAGCTGCAATAGCGGCTTCATGAGGACGTAAGAACGCAGATATCACTGTCAAATTGGTTTGTGTACCGCCTGAGAAAAAGTGTATATCACTATTAGGGCTGTTTATTTTATCTTTGATTAAGGTAATGGCTTCTTGTGTAAACATATCTTCGCCATAACCCTTTGCTTGTACCATGTTTGTTTCTATTAGTGCATGTAGAATTCTAGGATGTGCTCCTTCACTATAATCATTCATAAAACTATACATACGATTATCCTCCAATATTTCTGTTTACGTGCTTTTCAAGTTGTGCATTATGCATAACGTAACTTGGCTTCAAAATACCAACACATATACTATAACATCCTATGGAGTAAATGTATACCAGCCCAATTAGCCATGTCAGATGTCATCCTGATTAATATCATAAGGAGAGATCGATAGGGTTTTGTTTTTATCCATAGAAGCATAGAAAATGTCGGAAACATTAGGGTAACCCTGGCCGTTAATCAGTCGAATAATCTCTTCTTTAGATGAACCAAGGAAGGCAATGTTTTCATATTGGAGTTTACCATCTATGATAATCGAATGTTTATATGCCGTAGCTTGAGAAGGTGCAGCCATATCTTTTTTGGTGACAGGCTCAGCAAAATTTTTGCGTAGAACGGAAATAACGCCGCTAGGCTCAAGGATACCATATTTGACATCATTGATGTCAAATATATCTTTTTCTCTTAATAGCATTAATATTTCATCAATAGAAATTTTAGCTTTTTTTAGATTGGCATAAATCATCTTACCATCTTTAACCACAACCATTGGAGGAAAAGTGACACGTTTTCTAAACAGATCAGATTTTAAGTAAACCAGCGTAATCAATCTTTGAAATGCAAACATGACAATAATGGCATAAATGATATGCAAATGGGGCACATCCGGTTCTGCAATATCTGCACCAGTAACAGAACCTATAACGAGTATGGTTAAAAAATCAAATACTGGGAGCTCACCAATTGGTCGCTTACCATATATAAGGATAATGGATACTAATAAGATGCTCATAATCGTAATTATTCTAAATGCAATAGTGAGATATATATTCATTGAACTAGCTCCTTTGTTTTCGATTGGTTATAGTTTTCCCAAATGTGTTGGAATATAATTATTTATAATAGAAAAGGGCAGTAAGAAGTTAGTAGTATTTTGTTATTATTTTGATGTAGTATGATGAAAATAAATTAAATATGCTAAAAAAAAAGATATAAAAAATAAATATAAAACTTAATATCTTATTGGACAAGATTTGACAAAAAAATAAAAAAATATATGATAAAATAAACAAGGTTACTGTTATAAGGAATATGAAAGGAGGAGTACATAGCATAATTTAATATAAGGGTGAATATATTCATACAATAAGAATGACAAAATATTTTAATTCTAAATAACAATTAACCACTAAAATGAAAATAAGAGGAGAATAAGAGAATGATTAATAAGAAATGTATTAAAAGAATTAGTTTATGTATTACGATGATGTTTCTAATGGTTTGTTTCAATAATAGTATCTATGCTGGCGTTCCAATCTATAATCAGGAAATTGAACCTAATAACACAAGGGATGATGCTAACATAATTCAACTTGGACAGCCTTTTAGTGGACAAATAAGTGATAGTAATGATGTAGATTACTTTTCTTACACACCTGATGAAAGAAAGAAATTAACATTCTTGTTTATTGATCAGGATGGTACCACATTTAATTACTACATTATTGATAGAACTGATGATAATAAGCTTATACATTATGGTGATATTAGCGGAACCATTACTAAAGAATTTTCCTTTGAAGCAGATCATGAGTGTATTATTATGATTAAATCAAGTAATGGTAATAACTCAAGATATGAAGCATCCTTATCTGGTGAAACTTCGTATGAATCAGTTACTATTGATAGTAAAGAATCGGAGTTTAACAACACAATAGAATGCGTTAACAAACTTAGTACAGAAGATGCTCTAATAAGTGCTAAAATTTCTGATTCTAATGATGAAGACTATTTTATGTTTACTGCTAAAAACAGTGGAAGTAAAAATTTTGTATTTTATCCTGGCAGCGATGCTAACTTCTATTTTTTTGTATATGATATGATTACCCACCAATATGTTTACGAAGGTTATTTAGATACTTTAGGTCAATCAAAAGTTATCCCTTTTAATGCTCAGCAGTACCATCACTATAGAGTTTATGTAACAGTAAACGGAAGTGCTGATAATGAAAGTTATCATTTCAAATGTTGGAACAATTAATCATAAAGCATAATGAGCATATAAAATAATACACTGTTCTACAAAATATTAAGTGGTTATTAGTATATTAAGACGGGTCTATCAATTGTTGATAGGCTCGTTTTACACATATTATTAAAGATTTATGGTACAGAGAATCAAAAACTTTAATAATCAAGTAATATATACCATGGATATAGAAAAGTGTGTAGAGTTTGTTAATCAAGCATAAGACGCTAACAGTACATTGACGGTCAATTAAAAATAAACTATACTCTAAATAATGGCAAGATAAAATGTTAACTGGTATACGAAAGCTAGGATGTTGGAACATGAATACTTATAAAGGGTGAATGACATGATGGAAGTACAAGCGTTAAAAAATGAAAGGATTCAAGAATTTATTAATTACTGTAAGAAACATCGACATGAAGTTGACGAGTCTTATCTATACGATGAAGATCTGGATGCATTTCAACTTAATCATGAGAATCCAACTTATGTTGGTATAAATGGTCAAGGAAATATGGTAGCAGCGGTATCACTTATTATAGATGATTATAACCGAAGGGGCAAAAGGGCACGTTTTCGAATATTTCACTCTGAAATAGAAGGTTTTGCTTATTACAACCTGCTCATGAAAGCTATATTACTGCATACAGGTGGTTTAGATAATGTCTATTTATTTGTTCCTATTATCAATAAACAATTGATGAACGATATAAAACAACTCCATTTTACAATAGAAAGATATTCTTATTTTTTGGTAAGAGACCAACGGGATGTACCAGCATATAATTTTCCAGAAGGCTATACAATTCGCCCTTTTCAACCTGATATGGATGAAGAAGTATGGTGTGATGTTCGAAATGCTGGGTTTGCTAAGTTAAAAGGTAGTGAAACACCGATTACACCTGAAAATGTTAAAAAAATGATTGCAGAAAATGAATACATAGAAGGAGGTATGATGATTCTTTATGACCAGGATAGACCCATAGGTATAGTTAAAGGAGAAAAAGATGACTATGAAGGTTTCCCAGCCATGAATATAGGACCACTTGCCATAATACCGGACTATCAAGGTAAAGGTTTAGGGCGGTGTTTATTACGAGCCTCGTTACAATTTGCCAAAGAAAAATCATATACAAGAACGACACTCTGTGTCAATGCAGAAAATGAAAGAGCGAAATCGTTGTATATCCAAGAAGGGTTTAAACAAGTGGAAGCCGTAGCATGTTTTCATTATGACTTAACAAACGAATAATTGATTTAAACATATATGCATCATCCATAATAGAAGGGAAATTTGAAAAGGTAGTGATAGGTTTCGCTGCCTTTTTCATGTTAAAGAAGAAAGATTTTAATAAATGTTCAGATAAATATTGAATGTATCGGCGATAAATGTTATATTATGGTAGTATTTAAATCATTAAAGGGGGAAATTATGAATTATTTATTCTATGTGGTGAGTGTTAATCAGAATCCATCTGGTATTGTTTGGTTTATCATTATTGGTTGCTTGATATTTCTTGTATTCTCTCGATTGAGAAAACATGCCTCTAGAGGGGGAGAGGGAGAAGACATGTATGATGCAAATGAAGAGATGATGGATGATGATGCGTATGAAACACTCTATGCAGTCACTTCTGAAAGCGAAGATTATGGTGATGATAGCTATATTGAGGATGATGAAAACGATGACAATGAAGTATACGAAGATAATAGCTATGAAATCTATGAAAATAATAGCTTCGACACTTATGAAGATAGCGGTTCAGATGATATTGACTGTTCATTTGATGAGTGATATAAAAAAAAGCACCCCATGAAGGTGCTTTTTCTGTCTTAATCGGTATCATCTGTTAGCTGGAATAATAGATTATAAGTTGTTAAAAGAAGTACAAAATATATTTACAATAAATTATAATTATAGTAACATTAAGCAAGAACAGTCATTCTATAAAAAAGAGAGGATTTACATATGTCAAAAAAAGTAATGGGCCATGTTTTTGCCTTATTTGCAATTATTATATGGGGACTGACATTTATATCCACAGCGGTACTGTTAGATGTTTTAGATCCCATTGAGATTATGGTGTTTCGATTTGGTATGGCGTTTCTATTATTATGTGCGATATATCCTAAGAATTTCAAATTTCTATCTCTCAAAGAAGAGTTCATATTTTTTATTCTAGGGTTATCAGGGGTATCGTTATATTTTATTGCAGAGAATATAAGCTTAACATATACTTTGCCCAGTAATGTGGCTTTTATACTGACTACAGCACCGCTGTATACAGCCATTATTGCACATTTCTTTTCTCAAGATGAGAAATTTGACAAGAGCATCTTGGTGGGCTTTGCATTTTGCATCATTGGTGTGTTTTTTGTCATGTATAATAGTCAAGTGAAGTTAGCCATTAATCCTTTAGGTGATTTTTTAGCTCTTGCCGCTGCCGTTATGTGGGGCATATACTCTGTGAGTCTAAGAAAGTTAACTGGCAATTATCATCCCATCTATATGGTGAGAAAAACATTTTTCTACGGTATACTAACAACCTTGCCATTTATCAAGTTATTTGGTGCGGATATGGTATCAAAAGGGTGGAGCGCAAATATCATCTTTAATTTGATATTTTTAGGGATAGTTGCATCCGCACTATGCTATGTACTGTGGAATAAAGCGGTCATGTTAATAGGTTCAGTACAAGCAACCAATTATATCTATTTGATTCCACTTGTTACTGTGATTGGCTCTTTTATCTTTTTAAAACACAAGTTAGAGCCATTAATGATTTTTGGTGGTGTGTTAATCATAGTGGGTGTTGTCATTGCAGATAAATGGAAAGCAAAGAAAATGGGGGATGTAGAAGATGTTAAAAAAGTAGCGTAATGGTAAGGGAGGGTTATGTCATGAATGAGCTGAACAAAGAGCAACGAGCATTTCTGAACACACATATAAAAAGATCACCTAAAGATATGTGGCAGGAAGAACTTATTCGATTACGTGGTATTGAGCTTAAGGATGAAATAACCCTTGATGATATTGAGGCAACCATTAATCAATGGGTGTTAGTGGAGACTAAAGATGGTGGACCGGGGCTAAGACCTTATACATGTTTATGTGGGCGATCTATTCGATACCAATTCATTGTTAAACATCGCCAGAAGGATATTACCTATAAACTTGGCTCGGAATGTATTAAAAAGTATACAGGAATTGATGGTCGAGTAGCTAAAAAAGTATTAATAGAACAAAAGTCCATGAACAGTGAGATGGATGAAATCTTATCTAAAAAACAAGAAGGCATCATAAATGCACAACAATATCTTTTAGATTATGAAGCATTGCCTCAGCTTAGTCGAGAGCAGCTACAGCTAGGATTGCCCCTTACAGATAAACAGTTAGACAAAGCATTCAAGGCAATTGAGAAGGATAACCACACTAAGCATGCAAGCAAGGCTGCTTATGCCAAGTTGAGAGAATTAAAAGAACAAGAGCTAGCATTTATTAACCAATTGAGCCCTGAAGATAGAAGAACATTAATCATACGTTTAAAAGATGGCAGCAATGTTTATACCCTTGATGCCTTAAAGGATATTGTGGTATCACAGATTGCAACTCGTCAAGGCGATATACCTGAAGATAATGTACGAACAACATCGAAGCCATCAAGTGGTAAAGGAAACCAAGCTTTAAATAAAGTTAAACAAGCACTTAACTTACTCAGTGAAGAGCAAAGGCAATTCTGGGGAACACGGATGTCTTTGCAACAAAGAATAGAAACAGCCCCCTATATTCTTGAAAAGTCCCATATAATCGAACCCAATAAAATTATTGGAAAGCCAATTCCAAGCAAATTAAAACAGCAAATCCATTTAAGATTACCCTTAACCAATAAGCAGATGGCAAGTATTGCTGATTTGGTGCATTAAAAAGATTACGATTATATCACATCCTTAGAAACGACCTTCATCCATGAACGGATAATGAAGTTCCTTTTTCATAAGTGTTATAATGCATATATATTACAAATAGATTACGAATATATTATTAAGTGTCCATTAGTATTGCACGAGAACATAAAAAGTATTATATTTTTGTTAACAAGGTGAAAAATGTTTTACTATGACGCTTTAAGGTGATATAATTTTTTATAGTGTAGAAAAAGAGGGGCATATATTTTTTGCATGACATAAGAAACGGCATATGTGATGACAAATATAGAGGTGTAATATGGGTAAAATAAAATATTTAATTGTTTTTGCCATAGTGGGGGTTATTTTTTGGGGTGTCTTTGCCTTTATAAATAAAGCGTTATACGTAAGCGAAGTGATTAATGTTGAAAGATATCGATCATGTACCATTGGAAAATGCCAAGGTAGAAGACATAAAATGACGATTCAAGATGAGCGAAAACGTGTAGATTTATTTAATATTTTTATATCTAAGAGGATTAAAAAGGCCATGCCGTGGGAGAAAGATTTCAAGACCTATGTTCGAATTATTACAGATGATAATAATTTGGTAATCTACAACAATGAATATTTATCTGTTCAAAAAGACGATATGGAAATTATCTATCGGTTTGTTAAACCCATTAATCCAGATTTACTAGAGGCGTTCTTCGACAATTATGGAGAGACTTTATAGCTGGAAGTATAGTACATATTAATGATACCAATAGAAGGCTATTGCATAAATGCAAGATGTAGAATGCATGATGTAATAGCCTTTTATAGTGAACTAAATACGTATTGTTGCTATAATGGGATAATGATCAGATGTGACGGTATCTTTAGGATTATCCAAAATACAAGCCTCTTTTACTTGGACAGTATTTTTGGTGAAAATATAATCGATTTTGAGAATGTCCTTACATTGACCAAAATCCGTAAACGTACCATTCAGGACAGGGTGACCCTTTTCATTTAGACATGTATCGCTTAAACAATCGTGAGAATGATAATTTTCTGTGGATACTTTGCCAGTTAGTATGTTATAAGCTTCTGAATCAGGTGTTACATTCAGATCACCAGAGAGTACTGTAGGAAAACGACCTGCGATTTCTTTTATAATTTTTATGATAAGTTTTGCACTTTCTTTCTGAGCCACTGAACCAGCATGGTCAAAATGCGTATTAAAATGATAGAATACGTTGTTTGAATTTATCACTTGGAATTTTGCCCAAGTGCATATGCGTGTACAATCTGCATCCCAACCCAAACTACCTATTTGTTCAGGTGTTTCAGATAGCCAGAAGGTATCAGTTTCTAGTAGTTTAAGCTTCTTGGTATCATAGAAAATTGCAGCAAATTCACCTTTTTCATGACCATCTTCACGAGCGATACCTGCATAGTCATAATGCTGAAGCTTAGAAGCAAGGTATTTCACTTGATGAATGAGACCTTCTTGAATGCCTAAAGAATGGGGCATTATTGTTTTTATTTTTTCTACAACACGTTCTTTTCTAGATTCCCAGCTATGTTCCTTGTCCCAATCATTATCATAACGGATATTAAACGTCATTATACAAAGTGATGCCTTATCCATGATATCATCTCTTTCTTATGGTTTTCTTATATTATAGTAGGGTAGCTAGCAGATTACAATATGTTTATCGATTTAATTTTGCATAGGATGATGTACCTTTCTAATATGGTAGTTAAGAGCAGCAGACATACAACTATAGATTTGGGCTGTAATGCAATTCTAAATATATCGATATACGAGAAGAGATGTTTGTAGTACAATAGGTAGAGATAGTCAATGATTGGAAGATGCATCATCTTACTTTAGATGATATGTCAATATGCAAATGAATGTAAATAACGTATGGTGACATATCATTAGACAAAAGATAAAGAAAAGGAAGAGATTAAGGGAAGTGAAACCATGATTTATTTAATTAGTGATACACATTTCAACCACAAAAACATTATTCATTATGAAAATAGACCATTTGAGTCCGTAGAAGAAATGAATCGGTCGCTTATTAAAAACTGGAATAAAAACATATCCAATAAAGACACAGTCTATCATCTAGGTGATTTTGCATTTGGCAATTATGATGAAATCAAAGTAATCATCCATCAGTTAAATGGATATAAAATATTAATAAAAGGCAACCATGATAGAAGCCATAGTGCTGCATGGTGGCACAACGCAGGATTTAATGATGTTATCAATGGTGGTGTTATACTGGATAACTTTTATATGCTGTCTCATGAACCCATGTATATGAACAAGCATATGCCGTATGTCAACATTCATGGCCATATTCATGGGAATAAGATGGAAGGTGAGCAGTATTACAATGTAAGTGTGGAACATCATGATTATCAACCTGTCGCTTTTGATAAGATAAAAGAATTATATAAGGATGAGTAGGTTGTAGTGATGAGCAATTTAGACCCACCCCTTAATAGGATTGAAATGTATATTTTTGGTAAAATAATATAAAACAAATGTTCCATATTGAGTTTTGATTCAACAATTAATATAATATAGAGTATATATGTTTTTGTTGAATATGAGGGGTGATGGAATGGCTACAAAAAAGGTGTATTTCAATCAAATTAAATTATTCAGAACAGATAGTAATCAATTATCTACAAAAAGCATAAAAAAAATATTCAGTAAAGTATTTGATAAGTATGCGGTACAAGTTCAAAATGAAGATTACTATTCATTGATTTTATCCAATGCAGGAGAAGATAACATAACAATGGACATCATCAGTGATACAGAGGAATACTTATTTTGCAGAGTAGGTAAAAGAAAAGAAAGTAGTTCCATGTTACTTAGAGATTACAACACCTATGGCAGCAATGATGTATTGACACCTCAAGAAGCCATCACAAAAGGTGTGGAGATTTTTACATATTTCTTGTTAAACTATGACACCCATATTTTTGGAATTGTATCAACTCAAGCAGCTCCATCGGGGAATATTATTAACCGAATTCTAAGATTACATCATCATAAGTACTATACAGAAGTCATAAATATACCTAACCAGACAAGCGTTAAAAAGCTATACGACCCAGGTTCTGAAATCAGCAAAATCACCATTAATTTACCCATACCTGATGCAGAATATCTTGAAAAAGTACTTGGCCTTAATGAAAATCAAATTATAGATATCGTAAAAGATGATATTCGCTCCTTAACACTTGTGGTTCAGAGTGAAGCAAGAAGACCCCTAACAACAGAAAGTTCTAAAATTACAAGAATCTTAGATGCTATAAGCGCAACGAAAGAACACTATAATAAGGCCGTATTACGAGGTAAAGGTCCTAATGAAAAAATGCAGGACTTTGACTTTAAAGCAGGACTTTTTAGTTACCCCATTGATATAAGGGCCTATCATGTTGAAAACGGTCAAAGAATATACTATAATATAAGTGAAATCACAGAAGAATTTTACAATCAATTACTTGAAGCCTACCGAACCAACAGAGAGGATTTAATCTACATAACCAATTCCAATAATATTAATGAAGCAGGATAAAAGGGGTGACACATTGAAGAAAAAAATATACACAGCCCTATGCATATCAATCGTACTATGTGTCCTGTCTTGGTTATCTGATTATTCTAAACTAAATGAGCTCACTGGAATCAATAACAGTGGTCTGCATTTTAATTTATTAACAGTTGCTTCGATCTTAGCTGGATTCATGTTTACTGGATTAGGATTGCTCATTAGTGTTTCAGACCAAGACATTATTAAAAAACTAAGAAGTACTTCCATCATGGACAAAAAAAATGGCAAGATCATAACAGGTTTGTGGTTTAATATTATATCTATTTTTCTAGCCTTAATTTTTATTCTAGATTTAGAAAAATTATTGCGTGTGTTAGATTTCCAATATACGATATCACCTTATCTTATTGATTTCTTAGCTGTTTTTGAATTGATATGTTTGATTTATGGACTAATCTTTTTTGCTCTATCAGTAAAAGATATTAATAAAGTCTTAGATACTATTAAAGAAAGTAAAAAAAGTATTCCACCTGAAGTTGTGGAGAGGCTTAAAAAAAATATACTTGATAAAAATGAAAAGGATTCTGTATAATGAATCCTTTTTTTATGGGTGCCAGAAGTGGTAGTTTAAATAACTTACGTACAATAGGAGTACATTATTCTATAGTGGATATATAGGTGAAAATTTGATATGATGATAATAATGGAGTTATTCGATAGAACGATTATGTAGCTATAAACCTTTAACGTAATATAAAAGTAAGGGATAAGATTAGCAGAAAGAGTTAATGTTATCAACCATAATGGAGGTAGTGTATGCGTTGTGAAGCTAGAGAAGTGTATCATGAATTTGAGAAAAAATTTGTAGAATGGGCGAAGACAGTAGATGACATTAGGGCTGCATTTGTTGTGGGGTCAAGGGCACGCCATGACCACCCAGCTGATGATAATTCAGATTTAGATATTGTTATGTATACATCAAGTCCTCAGGGTTATTTAATGGATTCTAAATGGGTAGAAAACATAGGGAAACCAATATGTAGCTTTGTGTATCAGACAGCTGGAGGCGACCCTGAAAGATTGTGTCTTTTTGAAGGTGGTTGGCAAGTTGATTTTGTTATACACCCCTATAATAAACTTCAAGATATGATAAGAACACAGAGTATCCCTACTTTTTTTCATAGAGGTGTTCGTACATTAATTGATAAGGAAAAAATGTCAGCAAATATTATTCCTAAGTCCTTTAAAAAACCAGAACAGAATAAAATTAACGAAGAACTATTTATTCAACACGTTAACATGTTTTGGTTCACCACACTATATACCGCTAAGCAAATTATGCGAGGAGAAATGTGGGTTGCAAAAGCAAGAGATGGGAATATAAAAGAATTATTATTACAAATGATGGAATGGTATTCCAAGACGATAAATGGGGATGATTATGATACATGGCATGCTGGAAGGTTCCTTAATGAATGGGCACCAGAGGATGTATTAGTTGATTTAAGTCATTGTTTTGGACATTATGATAAACACGATAGTTTACGTGCTTTAAATGCTACACTAACACTATATAGTAGAATTTCACAACATATTGCTAATACATTGGATTATGTATATCCAGTACATATTGAAAAGAGTGTTAAAGATTGGATTAAAGCACACAAAAAATGATTATAAGATAAAATGAGACCTATCGCATAATTAATAAATATCTAATAAAAAATAGCCTATTTCACGAATGAGGATAGGCTTTTTCTAATTGTAATGATTAACTTAAAGTACGATTCCATCTTAATCTACATTAGCATAGGGAACCCATGTACCATCTGATCCTATTTCTTGACCATTACTATAAACCACATACCAGTTAACCTGTGATCTACAAGGTCTTACCGGAACGGAAACAGTAGTTACACCAGATGGATCTTTGGAAACTGTCTTTGTAGTGAATAAACCTCCAGGTGAATAGCATTTTATGTAATATGAACCAGTTGTATCAGCAGGTGAAGAAGTAATGGTGCAAGTAACATCAGCATAACCACTAACATCCACTGAATAAGTACTTGATGCACTTATGGAAAGAGGTAATCCCAGTGTAAAAATAAGTGTGAGTAAAAGTATCATACATTTCTTTTTCATCCTATATTTCCTCCTTTTTATGATTTGATATATGAACTGACTATATTTTATCATAAATATTTAGAAATAAATGTCAAAAACTAGGTTGTAAGTTTTACATATTGTGACTATATTTATATTGATCTTTTATTGATATAAGTGGTTATGATGATATAAAAAAAGCCCTTAACCTATAATAAAGATTTGGGCTTTCTATGTGTTATCAACAAAAAATATTCACTATATTATTCGGAAGGAGGCTATAAACGCCTACCCAAAATATCTATCTAACAACCCTTTAAAAGCCATACCATGTCGCGCCTCGTCCTTGCACATTTCATGAACAGTATCATGAATAGCATCGTAGCCTAATTGCTTAGCTTTTGTAGCAATGTCTTTTTTACCCGCACAAGCACCATGTTCAGCATCGACACGCTTTTGAAGGTTGGTCTTTGTATCTGCATCTACGACTTCTCCTAGTAATTCAGCAAACTTAGCAGCATGTTCAGCTTCTTCCCAAGCAATACGCTTGTAAGCTTCAGCCACTTCAGGATAGCCTTCTCTATCTGCTTGTCTAGCCATTGCCAAGTACATGCCTACTTCTGTACATTCGCCAGTGAAGTTCATGCGAAGACCTTCTAAGATTTCTGGATCAACATCTTGAGCAACTCCAATACGATGCTCGTCAGCCCATGTCATCTCTTGATCCGATTGCTCTTGAAATTTGCTTGCTGGTGCGCCACATTGTGGACATTTTTCTGGTGCACTATCTCCCTCATGAACGTATCCGCAAACTGTACATATAAATTTTTTCATATCTAATATCCTCCTATTTAATAATTAATATTATTGGATAATTGTTATCCGTTGAATTTATTATATCATAATTCTTATTGATGTCAATAGCATAATGAAAAATTTTTTATTTTTTTCAATTATATACCAATCACCATAAGGCATAAATATCTGTATATCGGTTATACTAGCATTAGTGAGATGATTACTCATCTTACATTTTGCTTATATTTGATGATTTTCGCTTATGCATCTGATTTAGACGTAAGTCTTATATGAAAGGTGTGGTTAGGGTGAAAGGCAATTTATAAGCTTCATACGATAAAGACTAGTAGTCGTCAGACTACTAGTCTTTTGACGTTATGATAAATGGAGATATAAACGTATGAAACTTTATGATTATGATAAATTAATCTATAGGTTTATAAAAAAATTTGATATAATAAAGATGGATATAGATGGATAAAGTTTCATCATGTCAATTCATGTAATCGTACAGGGGGACACATGTCGTATACATCTATGGAAAAAACTTGTATGATTAATGATACATGTTAATTTGGCATCAAATAACGATGCATATAATACATACTCAACTATGATATGAGGCGCTTAATAAGAACAGGCTTCTATTATGTTCAATAGGTATGGCGTTATAGAATAAAGGAGGATTATCATATGATCAATAGAGTAATATGGATTATATTAGACAGCGTAGGCATGGGAGAATTACCTGACGCAGCAAAATTTGGTGATGTAGGAAGTCATACCATAGGAAATATTGCTAAAGAATATGGGCTAGATATACCTAACATGCGCAAACTAGGTTTAGCCAATATAGAAGGCATGATTAATCTTGAACAAGTAAAACAACCAAAGGGTGTTTATGGTAGGGTTGCTGAACTGTCTAATGGAAAAGACACCACAATAGGCCACTGGGAAATGGTAGGCATTTATTCACCAGTAGCATTTCCAACATATCCAGATGGATTTCCATCAGAAATAACAGATCAGTTTGAAGCATTTGTAGGTAAGAAAATATTAGCGAACAAGCCAGCATCTGGTACAGCTATAATCGAAGAACTTGGCAAAGAACATATGGAAACAGGACGCCCCATTGTCTATACGTCAGCAGATAGTGTATTCCAAATTGCAGCACATGAGGATATTATATCCATTGAAAAGTTATATGAAATGTGTCGTCAAGCTAGGGATATGTTAACAGGAGAGCATGCTGTTGCACGGGTTATTGCACGTCCTTTTAAAGGTGAACCAGGTTCCTTTTATCGGACAGCAAATAGAAGAGATTTTTCTTTAACGCCACCAGAAGCGACAGTACTGGATAACATGAAAGCACATGGTCTAGATGTAATCGGTGTCGGTAAAATAGAAGATATTTTCTCAGGAAAAGGTATTACAGAAGCTATTCATACGAAGGATAATATGGATGGGGTAGATGGCACAATTGCTTATATGAAGAAAGATAACAAAGGATTAATTTTTACCAACCTAGTGGAATTTGATTCTAAATGGGGACATCGAAATGATGTGGAAGGTTATGCAAAGGGGCTTGAAGCATTTGATGCAAGATTACCTGAAATCATTGAAAACATGAAGGATACGGATATTCTCATCATTAATGCGGACCATGGTTGCGATCCAACGATGCCAGGGTCCGATCATTCAAGGGAATACGTACCATTATTAGCTTATGGTAAACCACTAAAAGAAAACGTAGACCTTAAGACAAGAAAAACATTTGCAGATATCGGTCAAACAATCAGCGACATATTTAATCTTGAAGCACTCAAAATAGGTGAGAGTTTCTTAAAAGAAATGAAGAAATAATAGGATGAAGTCATAGAAGGGATGTATGTAGAATGAGGATGTACGACATTATTGAACATAAGAAGTTAGGTGAAGTGCTGTCAGAAGAAGAGATTAATTATTTTGTTGAGCACTATACAGATGGTAAAATACCTGATTATCAAGTGGCGGCATTACTAATGGCTATTTATTTCCAAGGTATGAACGATAAAGAAACACTAGCGTTGACCATGGCAATGGCTAAAAGTGGTGATATGCTTGACCTGTCTGAGATAAAAGGTACGAAAGTAGATAAACATAGTACAGGTGGTGTAGGGGATAAGACAACACTCATTATTGCTCCCATGGTTGCAGCCCTTGATATCCCAGTAGCGAAAATGTCAGGACGAGGTCTTGGCCATACAGGTGGCACCATTGACAAATTGGAAGCATTTGATGGATTTGATACGAAGGTTGAAGAACAGACATTTATAGATAATGTAAATAATCTAAAGATTGCTATTGCTGGGCAAACGGCTAATCTAGCTCCAGCAGATAAAAAATTATATGCCCTTCGAGATGTAACAGCTACCGTTGATAACATGTCCCTAATTGCCAGTAGTATTATGAGTAAAAAAATTGCTTCTGGTGCAAATGCCATTGTATTAGATGTTAAAACAGGCAGTGGTGCTTTTATGAAAAAAGAAAAGGATGCTGTAAAATTAGCTGAGGAAATGGTTGCTATTGGAACAGGTCTTGGTCGTGATACCATAGCCATAATTTCTGACATGGATCAACCCCTTGGCAGGGCTGTTGGTAATAGCTTGGAAGTGATCGAAGCCATTGAAACATTAAAAGGAAATGGCCCAGAGGATCTGGTGGAACTTTGCTTAACTCTAGGCAGTTATATGGTTAAAGCATCAGGCCGTACTGAAACAGCTGAAGAGGGCAGACGCCTATTGGAAGAAACCATAAGCACAGGTACCGCACTTGAAAAGTTAAGAATCCTTGTTGAAGCCCAAGGTGGTAATAAAGATTTTGTAGATCAGACAGATTTATTTAAAAAAGCAAATTTCGTTGAAGCCATTAAAGCGCCCAAGTCAGGTTATGTATCTCATATTGAAGCCGATGAAATAGGTGTTGCAACATTAATTCTTGGTGGGGGACGGGAGACAAAAGAGAGTATTATTGACCTAAGTGTTGGGTTTGTGTTGGATAAAAAGCGTGGTGATAAAGTAGAAGAAGGGGATACCCTTGCTTACATGCATGGTAACGATAAAGAGAAAATGCAAGTGGCAAAAGAACGTGTGTTAGCAGCCTATGATATTTCAGATAAGAAGCCAGAAGCCTCCTCTTTTATTAAGAAAATTATTACCAAAGATCAATAAAACAAATGATATAAACCATGGTTAATGTTAAAATATCCGGCTGTTTCTATCCTATATAGATGAAAGAATTACCAGAGAAATTTAAGGATAAATTTCTTCAAAAAGCTTACTCTAATAGTAAGAATTAACTTATTTTTAGTAATTTCATGATGACAATTGAGTTTTTATCTAGTACAATATGTAAGTTGAAATGAATCTGTTACATATTGGAAAATGGATAGCTTATATGGTCCACGTTATTGCTATTGGTTATATATCTTAGGATGATTTGTCATAGAAGGAGTGAGCAGTGAATGAAGAAAAGGTTGTTTTGTTATGTACTGAGTCTAACCTTATTATTAAGCAATGGTCTGTACGCAACTGTTTATGCAGGTGAAGATGCCAAAACGGCTCCAACTGCCAATTTAGAACTAAAAGCTAAATCAGCATTACTGATGGAACCAACAACAGGTAAAATAATTTATGAACTCAATGCACATGAAAAGTTACGGCCAGCAAGTATTACGAAAATCATGACGTTGTTACTTTTATATGAAGCTGTAGAAAGCGGTAAAATTAAGTGGGATGAAGATGTCTTGGTAAGCGAACATGCTTCAGGCTTTGGTGGTTCAACTGTTTTCTTAGAAACGGGTGAAATACAGCCTGTGAAGGAGCTAGCAAAAAGCATAGCCGTTGCATCAGGCAATGATGCTGCAGTAGCAATGGCAGAGCATATCGCTGGTAGTGAAGAAGCTTTTGTCCAGATGATGAACAATAAAGCAAAAGAACTTGGTATGGAAAATACCAATTTTGTTAATGCATGTGGTCTGGATGCTGATGGTCATGTGACAAGTGCTTATGATGTAGCGCTTATGTCCAGAGAACTCATCAATAAATACCCCCAGGTATATGATTTTACTAAAATCTGGATGGATACATTGGTGCATCAGAGAAAAAATGGTGAAGAAGTCAGTGAATTGGTTAATACTAATAAACTGTTAAAATGGTACCCTGAATATGCAACTGGCTTAAAAACAGGCTCCACTAGCCTTGCAAAATTCTGTTTATCTGGAACAGCACGAAAAAATGATCTTGACCTTATTGCCGTTATCATGGCAGCACCTGACCCAAAAGCTCGTTTCCAAGAAACCATTAAGCTATTAGAATATGGCTTTGCTAACACCAAATTATACAAAGACCCAATTAAAGGTAAATCTTTAGGGAATATACCTGTTAATCGTGGTACATCGGATCAGTTAGATGGTATTGCTATGGAGGATTTTAGTTGTATTTTAGATAATAATAGCGGTATGGAAGTAACCCATGATGTTGAGCTGCTTGAAAGTATTGATGCACCCGTAAAAGCTGGAGATAAACTAGGTGAGGTTATCTATAAAGCTGGAGATGAAGTCGTGGGGCGTATTGATCTCGTTGCGGATAAAGATGTACCGAAAGCAACATTTAGGTACTATATTGGTAAACTATTAAAGATGTTCTTTCAATAAATGAAATAGTGTTGCATGATGGATGTTAAAGGTGTGTTTTACATTAAGCTGTGAAACACACTTTTATTATACTATTAACTAAATGTACAATAAATGGTTTATGCATAACACTTATGGTATTTGTATGTTATAATAGATGCTATCAAATCAAGGAGGTATTGAATGATGGAGAAAAGAGTACTTGGAAAAACAGGTGTGGAAGTAAGTCTATTGGGATTTGGTGGTTTTCATCTGTGTGAGATACCTTACGGAGAAGCAGAATATCTTCTTAATCAATATCTGGACCAAGGTGGCAACTATATTGAAACTGCTCCAAGCTATGGAAATGGTGAATCAGAAATAAAAATAGGAAAAGCAGTTTCTCATAGAAGAAAAGAATACATCTTAGCTACAAAGGCCCATGATCGTGATTATGAAGGATGTAAGAAAACCATCAATCAAAGTTTAGCTAATTTACAAACCGATTATGTGGATATTTTATTGATGCATGCTATAGACTCCACAGAAACATTGAAAAGAATATTAGCAGAGGACGGAGCAATAAAAGCAGCTGAAGAAGCAAAAAAAGAAGGAAAAGTTAAGCACATTGGACTATCCATGCATGGGCACCCAGAAAGTTTAATTACGGCACTTCATACATACCCTTTTGAAGTCGTCATGACAACGATTAACTATTTTGATGTATGTAATTTCCCAGATATTCTTGGAAAACTTCTGCCTTTAGCCAAAGAAAAAAATGTTGGTGTCATTATAATGAAACCCTTAGCAGATGGTTATCTTTATAAACATGTTGAACAAGCTTTTACATATGCCTTTAACCAAGATGTCTCCATTGTAGTGACAGGTATGAATACAAGGGACATGTTAGACATTGATTTTGGTTATGCCAACAACTATAAGCAAATGACAGATGACGCTATTGAAAACCTCATGCAGAGAGCTGAAGAGTTAGGTAATTATGTTTGTCGGCAGTGTGGAAAATGTCTGCCATGTCAAGAAAACATCAATATTCCGTATGTGTTTTTCTTAGAAGCATTATACGACCGTCAGATGGTGGATGGTACATTTGGAAGTGCAGCAGACTATGCATTAAAAGAGCGATTGAAGCATTGGTTTGGTACCAAAGAAAAAGCCATTGAATTGTATCAGAAAATAGGGGTCAGTGCAAAAGCATGTACCCAATGTGGTGAATGTCTAAATAAATGTCCCTATCATATTGATATCATTAAGAAATTAAAAAATATAGATTATAAATTGGATTATACGTATGGTAAAATCATGGTTTAACCATTGAGTCAATTTATAAACTTAAACAATATTATAATAATTGTTTGGATACATTAAAATCATTCTTGCTTCATGCAAGAATGATTTTAATGTTAAACGAGCCCTTAAAAGAAATGGTTTGTTATTCAATATCTTCCCATATTTCCACTAATTGTATCTCATTGGATTTCATGGAACACTCTAGATGTAATGTATCTTTTGCAGGAATACTGGCAACATGCAGTTTCATGCGTTCTTTGCTCATAAGAAAACGCATATCCTCTTGATCCATATGTTGAGGCGCACCCATATTCATCCAATGGGTAAAGATGCATCCATTGTCTTCATTAAGAACATACGTACGTACTTTATAGTGACTATGATTTAACTTAAGCCCTGCGTAGACAATGGTGGTTAATCGGCTCATCACCTGTTGTTTGTAGGTACTGTAAGTCATGGTATTGTCTGGATCAATGAGTATATGATCCAGCTGTTGGTGGTAATAATACAACAATATATAGTAGCGATCATGATTCTTAACGGCTATATAATAATCACCTTGACTAATTACATCCCCATCAAGTTTGCTTAAGAGATAATAAACGTTATAGAAAGCTTTTTTTAAACCATTATACGTTAATAAACCATACGCCCCATGAAAAGGCTTAGTAGGGGTAGGATGATCCATAAATGGTATAATGAGTGTCGTATGACGGTGGTTGGATAGATATTGCTTAATATAATAACTACCAATAAAGCATGTGTCATTGAGTTCATTGGCTGGGTAGATAAGGTGGCAATACAACTGCAAGTGACGTAGATTCAACTGTGTCAGCAATCCTGACACGGTATTTTTACGAGTGTCATAATCCTTAGCTTCTATTTCTAAAGTCACGAAAGACAAATGAGGAACCATCAACTGGTTGAATAGATCAGGTAACAATCCTTCATCCTGAGCATGTAAAGTAATACCCAGCTTAAGGGCAGAATGGTGTTGGGAGACTTTCTTAAGAAAGTGTATGTGTTGACCCATATCTTGAAGCGTTTCACAAACCAGTTCAAATTTCCATAGGCTAACTTTTTGGATGCCGTACTTGTGCACACAATGTTGAATGAACTTTTCTGTTAATAAAAACCATTGCTGTATAGAACCGTACTGTTCATCATAAGCAAGGGTAAGAAAAGGGTGGGTCCCCAATGCCATAAATGTATCCAGAATCTGGTCAATATAAAACCAATGTGGTTCTTGTGAATCATAAGACATGACCATATGGGTAAATGCGTTAAAGCGAATATAATCAATCTTTATCTCTGATACAATCTCATGAAGCTTTTGACCCATGACTATATTGAATCCCATGGGTGGAAGGTTGAGCTGAATCACCTTTTCTTTTTTTATAGGTGTTGTATCCTTTTGCAGCATATTAAGATTCAAGTAATAGACTTGGTTCAAATTACCTGATAAAAAGTCTTTGGCATGGTGTTGTATATAATTATGAAGAATGTAACGTCCGTTATTAGAGATATAGGACACTTTCTTTTTAGGGGACAATTCGTTTAAGTATTTTTTCCGAAAAGCGCTAGGCGTATCGTTATACGTTTCTTTGAATAATTTGTTGTAGGCTTTCACACTTGAGAAGCCGTGGTCCAGAGCGATATCAATAATCATCTTATTGGAATTAAGGAGATCATTCATGGACATATTCAGGCGAAACAGGTTCAAATATTTATTAAAGCCTATACCTACTCGGTTTTTAAAAAACTTAGAAAGGTAATGGATGCTAATATATTCTTGATCAGCTATTTGACTGAGTGTCAATTTTTTATTATAATTTTTATTAATCTTTTCAATGATGGATATGAGGCGTTGTTGTGACCGGTCATTTAATTGCCGGTCATATACCATGGTTTTTTTAAAATTTCTAAGAAGCAGTTCTACCAGTGCTAAGGACTGTTTGAGTAATTTTATTTGATAGGTATTTTCTTTATTCAACCGGTACCACATCATCATAACTAAATTTTCTTTTATGGTACTATAGGTATTAGGATCTTTACTAAGCATGGTTGAATTCATATGGAAGATAATTTCTGTAAAACCATTATAATATTTTTGATAGAAATAAGGGTCAAGTTGGAATACTAATATAACAATATTCTCTTCCATAGGTGTAATTTCGTGCATTTCATAACTGTTAATAAGAATAATGTTATCTTCATTGACCATATAACTTGTATCTCTTATTTTAACCCGAATGGCACCTTGTAAAACAAAGAGAATTTCAATTTCCTTGTGCCAGTTCATAGGATATACCCGGTTGCTTTCATGTAAGAATATACTAAAAGGTAAGTTACCGCTATGCTTGATGATTTCAAATTTTGTATTCATATACGACCATCCTTGTTTTTTATTAATGAAAAGGTTGCTTGTTGGTGGCTTTTCTTAAAAGTCCAATATACCTTGATATTTTATCTGGTGCAGTTACATGTTCACGTGTCTCTTTTATAGTAGCTAATCATCATAGGGTTGTCAATGTGATGTAGAGCAAAAAAGTTACTTTGGAAGGTATAAAATTTGTCTTAGCCTATCCATTTAAATAAAGTTGACAAAAAAAGAAGCCTATTTTGCCAAAAGTAGCACCGATAAAAAATCTAAATAATGGTAAGCTTATATCGTGAATACATATAAATAATTAATAGCTATTTATGTTAGACTAACATTTTTACACTTCATTTAATTGTTCAATATATTTATTTTTAGTTTAATAAGTTGTTGTTTTAATGAATCATTATGGCAAATTATTAAACGGTTATGTGGACTTCTATTAGTTATGTATATGAAGAAAGGACAGGTATTTCATATGGGCAATTCAAGGATATTGGTGATTAATCCAGGGTCAACATCAACAAAAATTGGGGTGTTTGATGGTGAACAACTGGTATTTGAAAAAACATTGCGTCATCAAGCAAGCAAGTTAGAAACCTTTGATACCATACTGGATCAGTATGAATTTCGAAAAGAAGCTGTTATAGAAGCTTTAAAAGCACATCATATAGAACTTTCCAGCCTAAGAAGTATTGTAGGTAGAGGCGGACTGCTTGGACCTGTTGAAGGCGGCACGTATAAGTTAGATGATCATATAGTTGATACATTGAAAGAATGGGCCATAAAAGGTCATGCATCCAACATCGCTGGCATTATGGCGAAAGAATTAGCTGATGAGCAAGGTATTCCTTCTTTTATTGTTGATCCGCCTTGTGTGGATGAAATGGAAGACATTGCACGAATTACAGGGCTTGAGGGCACAACACGCATGAGTTTATTTCATGCCCTTAATCAAAAAGCTGTGGCAAGAAGAGCTGCTAAGCGTCTAGGTAAGGCTTATGAAGATTGTAATTTTATTGTTGCTCATGTTGGTGGCGGTGTATCCGTTGGTGCTCATCAAAAGGGCAGAGTGATTGATGTGAATAATGCACTTGATGGTGATGGTCCTTTTTCGCCTGAACGTGCTGGTGAAGTACCAGCAGGTGAAATTGTTCGATTATGTTTTTCTGGAAAGTACACCCAGAAACAAATTAAAAAAATGCTAATGGGTAAAGGAGGTCTTGTTAGCTACCTTGGTGTTAATGACGCACGTATTGTTGAAGATAGGATTAAACAGGGGGATAAGAAAGCAGCCCTTATCTATGATGCAATGATCTATCAGGTAGCTAAGGCCATAGGAGCTATGTCAACGGTCTTGAAAGGTGAATATGACCAGATTATTTTTACAGGCGGCGTTGCTCATTCAGATTTATTCACAAGACAATTAAAAGAGCGTGTAAGCTTTTTAGGTAATCTTGTTGTGTATCCTGGAGAGGATGAGTTAATGGCGTTAGCAGAAGGCGCTCTTCGCGTTCTTAATGGAGAAGAGGAAGCTAAGATCTATAAATAAGGAGAATCGATAATGATACGTAATTTTGATGATTTAATGGCTTTAGCTAAAAATAAAGAACCTCGCATACTATCCGTAGCAGTTGCACAAGATGAGGATGTTCTAACGGCGGTGAAAATAGCTACAGATGAAGGTATTGTTAAGCCTATTCTTGTGGGGGATGAGAAAAAAATTAGAGAGATTACAGATGCTATGGGTTGGACAGTTAGTCCTGATAGGATTATCCATATAGAAGATGTAACTGAAGCTTGTGCTGTGGCAGTTAAGCAAGTGACAGAAGGAAAAGCAGACATATTAATGAAGGGATTAGTGGATACGTCCATTATTTTAAAGGCGGTGCTAAACAAAGAAGCCAATTTGAGAACAGGTAATGTCCTGAGCCATGTGGGGGTGCTGGATATTCCTACATATGAACGTTTACTGCTGGTAACTGATGCGGCTATGAATATTGCACCAGATCTTGAGACAAAAAAACAGATTATACAGAATGCTGTAACAGTAGCTCATAGCATGAGCATAGAAATACCCAAAGTTGCTGTTATATGTGCCAAGGAGAAGGTCAATCCTAAGATGCAGGCTACTGTTGATGCTGAAGCATTAGTAGACATGTACAACAAGGATGATATAACAGGTTGTATAGTAGGTGGTCCTTTTGCCCTTGATAATGCAGTATCTCCTGAGGCAGCTAAGCTGAAAGGGATTCAACACCCAGTTGCAGGTTATGCAGATGTGCTGATGGTACCTACCATTGAATCAGGCAACATCTTATATAAAGCCTTAGCTTTTCTAGGGGGAGCGGAAGCGGCTGGCTTACTAGTAGGTGCGAAAGTGCCAATTATCGTAACATCACGTGCAGATAGTGAAAAATCCAAGTTGAATTCAATAGCATTGGCCATGTTAATGGCTTCACCGAATACATGCAGTATCAGTTGTGATTAAGCACTGCCAAGAGTATTCTCATTAGTCTTCACTTTTACGAAGTAAAGGTAGTATAATGCCACCTTTACTTTGTAAATTTGACACTTAAAAAGCTAATTGCAGATGTGAGTTACCTCCTAATCCATTATGGAGATACAAGTTTCGTTACATTATTTTCTATTTGCTTCATGGCCAATGATTTTTTATAGATGTCTATATCATCACATTCTGTTACGGCACCACCTGATAGTACAAAAACTCTGTCTGCAAAACTCAGGTTGCTTATCTTATGTGTTATCATAAAGACAATCTTGTCTTTTGAAATACGTTTCATAGCATGAAGAATTGACTGTTCTGTGACCTCATCCAAGTCAGCTGTGGCCTCGTCAAGTATAATGATTTTAGGATCAAATAATATGGCTCTAGCAATGGCAATACGCTTTTTCTGACCACCAGACAGCTTGGTTCCTCTTTCTCCAACAATGGTATCATACCCTTCTGGTAGAGACATAATGAAATCATGTGCATTAGCCATTATTGCTGCGCTTATAATTTGATTCATAGAAACCTGTTGTCGACCCAGCACAATATTACTTTTTATACTTGCGTTAAAAAGAAAAGTATCTTGTGTAATCACTGCAATATGTTTTCTTAAGGAATCGATCTTAATGTCTTTCAAGTTTATCCCATCTAAAAATATATCACCTTCTACAGGATCATAAAATCTTGGAATAAGCCGTATAAATGACGTCTTACCTTGGCCACTTTCGCCTACAATAGCATTCAATGAGCCTGATTCAAATGTTAAATTAACATTTTTTAATATATTTTTATCGGCACTATAACAGAAGTCAACATTTTTCCATACCATGTTACCTTGTATTGTATGCATTTCCACTGCATGCTCACTATCTTTTATTTCCGGTTCTAAATCTAATATGTCAAAAACTCTTTTGGCGGCTGGAAAGGATATTCTCATATTAATCACAAGATTAAATGTATCAGTCGTATACTCCAATAGAAAATTCACATAATAGGATATGGCTATTAAACCCCCTATGGACATTGTGCCATTTAAAACTTTGTATCCTCCATAGCCCCATAATAATACTAAAGAAAAAATGGATATACTTACAGACGAAAATTCTGACATGGCCTTTTTAATGTTCAGTCGTTTTTTTGTATGCTCTGTTTCAGCAATTTTTTTATAGGTAGCCTCTACATTACTTTTATCAACGTCATATGATTGTATTGTTTCAAAACCTGAAATACCTTCTTGAAGACTTCCCATAAGCTTTTCCTGTTTTTCAATGACCTGATAGCTCATATTATATACAGTTGTCGTAAATAATTTGAAAAAAATAATAAAAAGAGGGAAGAATACAAAACACATGAATGCTATATTATGATTGAACCTAAATATAATAGTCATAATAATGACGATCATTAATAAATTCTTAAAGAGATTAAGAAATTTTTCGATTAACAGATGTTCCAATGAATCAACATCATTGATAATCCTAGCTACTAAGCTACCAGTTTGTTTAGATGCATAATAGCTTAAAGACATTTTTTGCAGATGTCCATAAATATCCATGCGTATTTTTGAAAAAACTTTTGTTCGAATACTGGATGTTACAATGGTATGTAGCAAATCAAATAATTCCCTTAGCAAAGTTAATAATACTAAGAAACCAAGATTCCAAAGTAAAACGTTAAGATTTTTATTCATGATGCCTATATCTACAAGATTTTGATACATCAAAGGTAAAATAACGGTTGTTGCTGTGGCAACCATAATGATGAACAGTGAATAAACGGTTTCTTTCCCACATATCCTGAGATATTTTATCATCTTTCGTAATACAAACACATTAAAACACCTCTCTAATAAAACATGATTGATAATAGAATCTACATAACTTTGCTTAAAACGGTTCTTTCATCATCTTCCAATGATGCATAAATATATAAGACTTTTTTCAATATTAAACGATTGAAATAGCATTGCATGTCCCAGATACTATTTGTATCATTATGTGCTTTATGGGAGCCATAATAACACGTTCCACCACACAAATATTTTGCCCAGCATTCTAGACATTTGCCTGAATCTCTTATGAATACCATGTGATTACTAAGAAATTCTCGTCTCCTGTCGTTATCAAATGGCTGACTGATATTATTCCATTTATACTGTTCTATTCCACCCAGCCTTCTACAAGGATAAATATCACCGTTAATATTAATGGAATAAATAGATTTTCCTGCAGAACAAGGAAAATATCTTGGCCCCTTTCGACTACCATAATTAATGGCATAGAGTGCATCTAAAAATGTTGTTATGCGTAACAGTTTTTTTTGATGCATATTGGCAATAAAATAATCAACAAGTGTATTAATATTTTTTGCTAAAGTTGCTTTGGCTTCTTCTATATCGTTAATGTCATGTTCCAGTGGGAACTGCAAACTTATTTCTTTAATACCTAAATTACATAATTGTTCATATAAAATACGTAAATCTGTTTCAAAATAGGGGATAACGATGGATGCTTTAACGGTTAAATAGTCACATATATTTTGTATACAATCACTATCCATCACTAAATCATCATAACTTGTACATTTTTTTTCTCCAATATTAATGGTAATTTCGAAATCATTTTCAATGAGAAAATCCCGTATAGTGTTATCATAGGATATATCTTCGTTAACAATAACAGAATAATAAAAGGTAATATTTTCATAATCCTGTTGAATATTCTTTAAGCGTTTTACAACTTCTTGTATGGTGTAAAAATCTTCCGTATTTTGAACGGAGGAAAAACAGATATTCAATATATCCGTATGTGTGAATGTGGAAATAAAGTATGCTATACCTTCTTGGAATGTATGTAGATCAATTGGATTGCTCTTACTTGTATCTGCTATATGAGTTTGACAAGAAGAACAGGCAGTATGATCTCTGATCATAATTTCTATGGTATCTACTTCTGCATCATTTGTTAAATAAGGAAAATCCACTTTGATAAAGGGGTCATCAAACAAATATGCGTAAGTTTCAGCATCAACTTCATCAGCATGATTAACTGATTTTTTAATAAAAGAATTATATTCTAATACTAATCCACTATATCCAGAGTATATGAATTCAATATTATTTTTATTTTTAAAGATGTAAAAATGTTTATCTAATGTATCCATAGGTCTTCCTCCTTATAGAATATGACTTTTAGAATGACAAAACTCGAAAATCGATACTTCTACTGCTGTTTTTAATAGTGGTATTTCATACATAGAATAAGAATAATATGGCATGATAATCATACAGTTTAATCTAATGGGTTCATGTTATATGTGATTGAACAAAATTATTAATTTATATTAGAATTTTTTTGACCAAGATACGCCAACGCTAACACCCTTGTTAATTCCACTATCTTGTTTTGCAACAGGAATATTAAGAGCAGGTGCATTAAGAACTTTTGCCATATTTATCTCTCCTTTCATCATTTATGTATTTTAGATTATTCATGAACTGTAATAAATACTAAGGTCATTACCATGCCATATGTTTATCCTATAACATTATCCAAGTTAAGGTTTTCATAAACTTTTATGATGCTTGTTCTTAAAACTTTATTGGGTATGAGGTCAATATTTTTACGAACTAATACTTTACTTTTATATAAATGCATATCTTGTAGAACATGACTGATGTGTGAGAATATTTTTTTCATATCTTCACAATACAGATAGCCTTTTTTTTCATTAGAAAGGGTAGGGCAGCCACCATGGCAATCATCATACCATTCACAGAAAATACATTTCTCTACTCTGTCGGATTCTTTTCTTCCATACCGCTTTCTCACGGGATTTTCAAACAACATATATTCCAGTGAATGTTCAAAAATGCTACCCAGATTAATATCCGTATTATTATCACATGGTGAAGCATATCCTTTTGGACTAATGGATAACATGGGGTTTTGAACGATGCAGTTTTTCATAAAGTAACATATAAAAGGAGTGGAAAAAACGAACCCCTTAATAATCGTATCTAAAGTCCTTATGTTAAAGTCACATAACGTGTCATAGAACCATTTGTCAAACAGTGCAATGACCAAACGTGCATAATTACCTTGTTGCAATATGATGCTTGTTTCGTTTAATTCAGGTGCAATGATATCAATGCCCTTAATATGTGTCAATCCTTTAAATAGTTCATAATACCCATCGATATCTTCCAAGGTTTTATCACTACATACAGAAAGTATACCTATATCTACTTTTTTTTGTTGCAGCTTATGGATATTCTCTACTATGCATTTATAAGAGCCTTTACCATTCTTGAACTTTCTATAATGGTCATGGATATGTTCAGGCCCATCAAAGGATATGCCTACTTCAAAACCATGCTTTACAATCATATCTAATAGTTCATCTGTTAACAGTGTTCCATTTGTCTGTATGTAATTGAAACATGTCTTGTTATGGAGATATGTTTCTTGCAGGCTTATGGACTGCTCATAGAAAGTTTCTTGTCGAATAAGGGGTTCGCCGCCATGAAATATAAATTCGATTTCTTCAAAAGGACTTTCAGCTAGTCCCTTGATGATAGCTTCTAAGGTGTCTATAGGCATATTACCAGGATGAGAATCCATCTCATGCTGATAGTAGCAATAGGAGCACGCCATGTTGCAATTATTGGTTATATTAAGAAGTATCACTATTCTTTTTTTGTTTGAATTATTAATCATATATAATGCACACCTTTTTAAAGTATAGAACTAAAAAATCAAAAAACAACTGTTATACATATAGAATAATACATTAATTCAATCATTATGTCAATGAGAAAAATATTAAATTATTTCAAAAATAGTGGAAATATTGTAATTTATAATGTATAATGAATAAAAATATGTTTTACATAAATGAATATACTATCATATAAAAAAGGAGGATATCGATGGATAGTTATTTTAAAGAGAATTTGTTAAAACCTGCAGATGTGTTGCTTATTTTGCCACCTTTTGCGTATGTTGAAGCCCCTTCTATAGGTCTTCATATTTTACAAGCTTGTGCAGAAAAAAGCGGTTTTTCAGTACAAGTGGGATACATCAATATGATCTTTTCAGATTTGCTTGGAAGTGAAACGTATAATGCCATGTGCTCATTTCACGATACGATGATAGGTGAGGCTTTTTTTGCTGATATTGCCTATGGCACTTCTCCTTTTACAAAACCTGAATATGATTTTGATACGTGTTTTAATCAATCTTCATCTAAAAAAATCGATAAAGAGAGGGTTAAAAGTGTCCATGCTCAGTTAGACGATATATTGGATAAAATAACCGATGGCATACTTCAGTTGGATTATAAAGTCATTGGATGTTCAACAACTTTTAATCAGACATCAGCTAGTATCGCTTTGTTAAATCGTATTAAGTCAAAAAATCCTAACATCATTACGATGATGGGAGGATCCAATTGTGAGCGAGAAATGGGAGAAGGTATACTTTCCTTAAGTGATAATATAGATTATGTATTTTCGGGCAAAAGTGAAGAAACATTCCCTTCTTTTTTGAAGGCAGTTTTTCATTCAAATCTTCCTAAAAACAAAATCATTCAAAGTGGTGAACCTGTAGATGTTGAAGACATTCCTCTTATGGATTATACTCATTATTATGAACAGATGCGTCATTTTTCTCTAGACGAGATAATTCCTAAGGATGAAATACTGTTGTTATATGAGACAAGCAGGGGATGCTGGTGGGGCCAAAAGCACCAATGTAACTTTTGCGGTTTGAATGGTGACGATATTGTATTTAATCAAAAATCATGTGATAAAATCATTAGAGAATTAAAAATTTTATTGGATAAGCACCCTTCAAACACTGTTATTATGGTAGACAGTATCATGCCTTATACATTTATTGATACGCTAATCCCCATGTTGCTTAATGAAATTCCAGATATTCGTTTGTTTTATGAGGTTAAATCAAACATGCCTTTGGAACAGCTGATTAAGTTAAAAAATGCAGGTGTATTTCATCTGCAGCCTGGCATTGAAGGATTATCCAGCAGCCTTTTAAAAAGGATGAGTAAAGGCACTACAGCCAAATTAAATGTCATGTTCTTAAAAAACGTTCGTTCATTAAAGTTAGCTGCTAGTTGGAATTTACTTTATGCATTTCCAGGAGATACAGCCTTGGAATATGAAGAGACATTGAGTTTACTACCTCTTATTTCGCATTTTGAGCCACCCAAAGTATGTAGCAGGATATCTTTACAGAGATTTAGCAATTATTTTGAACAACCTGAGCATTTTGGTATAAGTCAACTAATGCCTATACCATGCTATGATAATTTCTTACCCCAAAACGTTGATGCTGATAAACTGGCTTATGATTTCGTGGGAGAATACAAACACTTTTCTCAAGAAGATGAACCGGTTATGATTGAAATAAAATCAATCATAGAAAAATGGCAAAAAAGTTGGGAGGGGAATGCCATCCCTAAACTTCATATAACCAAGGCATCTGAAAGAAATTATATGTTAATGGATACAAGAGGCTTACCGGGTACGAAATCTATGCGAATGATATCATACAAACAAGCTCTTGCTGCTATAAAAGACAGACCAATAACGGAGGTGGACAATCTTCAAGAAGAGATAGAATGGGCAAAAGAACAAAAATTAATTATTGAACTTGATGGATGGTATGTGTCATTAATTACAGCAGAACCGGAAATATTAATAGCATTTAAAAATAATTTTGTGGCATAATCATGTGTACTTATCTATTATCATGATACTATTCGACAAATCAGAGAAGCGATATGCTCTCTTTATTGGTCACAGTTATGCATTAGACTGCACGTAATAAAGAGAGCTTTTTTAATATAAAAAAATCTTTTTCTAACAACACATCATAATATACGATTAATCCATTTAGTGTCAATAACCTGTTTTTTAGACCGCTCAATAAATATTCCTTGAAATTATACCCAATTATTAGTACAATAACTAGTGTATATGGAAATGATAGGATTTTATTGGTTATGATAACATTTCTTAATGGGTATCGTGATGACTTAAACGTAATAAACATAGAATGAGGTGTATAGAAATGCTTAATTTATTAAAGAGTTATGGTATTTTTTTAATTGCTGCCGTTGTGGTTGTGTGTATACATGAATATCCCAAAATATTTGTTTATAAATATCTAGAACATCCAATATATAAAAAACAAACAAAGGTTTCACTTAACCCTAAGAAATATATAGACCCATTTGGTCTAATTTGCTTTGTGTTTCTTAGAGTGGGGTGGCAAAAGCCATTTCAGTTTAATTATGGGCGATTGAAAGATAAGAACAAAGGGTTATTAGCCATTTCTTTAACGGGTATCTTATCCAATTTACTTTTCTTAACGGTTTTAATGCCAGTGTATACGAATGTTTATTATATTAACCCAGAACTATCCATGTTTATATCTGCATTGATGGAGTTTAACATGGTGATGGTGATTGTAAACTTGTTACCTGTTCCACCTTTTGATATGGCTAAGATTATTCAAGCGGTTAATCCACAGACATATTTCCGATTTATACAATATGAGAAGATGATACAGGCTTTCTTCATTTTAGCTTTGGCTATTGGGTTTGTGAGACGATTTGTAGTATTAACGTATAATGCTTTTGTACCAAATATTTTAAATATGATAGGATAAGAAGAAAGCATTATTGGAATCGTGATGCAATTAGTCGATACGAGAGGAGCTTTTTATTGAGTATACCTGTAAAATTAGAGGTTTTTGAAGGACCTCTCGATCTATTATTACATTTAATCGATAAAAATAAATTGAATATATACGATATTCCCATTGTCCTAGTTACAGATCAATACTTGGCATATATTAAGCGGTTAGAAGAGAACAACATGGACATTATGAGTGAGTTCATTGAAATGGCAGCCACACTTATTCACATTAAGTCTAAGATGCTATTGCCTGCCCCTGAAGAGGAAGAAGAAGATATTGATCCTCGTGCAGAATTAATGGAGCAACTGATTGAATATAAGAAATTTAAATACATTAAGGATAAGTTAAAGATAAGGCAGATTGATGCGGAAAAGGTCATATTCAAGGAACCTTCTATTCCTGATGAAGTCTTGTGTTATCAAGAAGAGATTGACCCAAGCCAGCTTCTTCATGACATTGATTTTTCAAAAATCTATCAACTATTTCGTTCCGTGATGAAAAAGCAGTTGAATAAGGTGGACCATATTCGTAGTGAGTTTGGTGAAATTGTTAAAGAAGAATATACGGTGAATGAAAAAATAGACTATATTATGGCATTAACAGAGGATTATGAAACCATAAGTTTTCGTGAGGTCTTAGAATCAGGACATTCAAGAGTTGAACTCATTGTGACCTTCCTTGCTATATTGGAACTCATCAAAATGGGAAGCATTGATATTATTCAAGAAGACTTATTTGACGATATTGTCATTAGGAAATCATAGGAAGAAGGAATACAGTTGAACAAGCTAGAAGCCATTATTGAAGGCATATTATTCTCAATGGGAGAAGCTGTTGAGCTAGATAAAATAGCAGATGCCATTGAACATGATAAGAAGACGACCAAGAAGATTATTCGAAACATGATGGATAAATACGATAGTCCTGAGCGGGGAATTATGATTATAGAGATTGATCATGCCTACCAGATGTGCACCAAGACAGAGTGTTATGAATACATCAGGCGGGTGAATCAAAAGTCCAAGAGTTATGTCTTAACAGATGTACTGCTTGAAACATTATCCATTATTGCCTATAAACAACCCATTACCAAGGCGCAGATTGAAAAAATAAGAGGCGTTAGCGCTTATCATTGTGTCAATAAACTGATTGAGTATAATTTGATATGTGAAAAAGGACGTATGGATGCACCAGGTCGTCCTATTCTTTTTGGTACAACACAAGACTTTCTTAGGAACTTTGGTTTTCAGTCTGTGAATGATTTACCACCTATTGAAGAAGACCGCCTAACGAGCATTCAATTAGAAGCAGAAAAAGAGGCAATAGAGGAATTAGAATTAGTGGATTAAAGCGATACAGATTACAGGCATAATTTCATGGTTTTTCTTATAAATTATTATAAGGGATTATTATAAGAAAGATGATGATATGAAAAAAATAAGAGTCGTGCTATACATAGTCATCATGTTATCTACACTAATGGGTAACATGGTTTTTGCTGATTCGGAAAAAGAAAAGAGCAAAGAACCTGAGCAATTACATGCTTACTCAGCTCTATTAATGGATAAACACAGTGGTCGCGTTTTATGGGATAAAAAAGGTTATGAAGAAAGGTCCATGGCCAGTACAACAAAAATCATGACCTGTATCATAGCCCTTGAATCATGTAAAATGGATGAAATAGTGAAAGTAAGTGAAAAAGCGTCCAGAGCGCCAAAAGTTAAGATGTATATTCGGCCAGATGAAGAATACTATTTGGGGGATTTGCTTCATGCATTGATGCTTATATCCTCTAATGATGTAGCCATTGCTATAGCTGAGCATATTAGCGGCACAACAGAAGATTTCTGTAATAAAATGACTCAAAAAGCGAGAGCATTAGGCGCCATTAATACAAGTTATAAAACACCTAATGGATTAGATGCTGAAGGGCATTATACCACGGCATATGACTTAGCGCTTATTACGCGTTATGCTATGGAGAATGAAGCTTTTGTTAAATTAGTCAATACACCTTCAATAGCTTTTAATGAAATAACATCAAATCGTCCTTTTAATATTACCAACAAAGATGCATTCTTGAATATGTATGAAGGAGCAAATGGGGTCAAAACAGGCTTTACATCAAAAGCCGGTTATTGTTTCGTTGGCTCAGCAAAACGTGGTGATATGGAATTGATATCCGTTGTTTTGGCTTCAGGATGGCCAAATAACAGAACTTATCGTTGGGCAGATACCAAGAAGATTATGGATTATGGTTTTGGTAACTTTAAAACAAAGTCTGTTTTGAGCAGCGGGCAGCATGTTTCTCAGCTTCCTGTTGATCAAGGTATAGGTAAAGATATCGATGTTTACACCACAGAAGATATTGATATCTGTCTTGGTGCAGACGAAGAGGTGACCATACTCTATAACGTAGAACCTCATCTAATAGCACCCGTCGAAATTGGGCAACATGTAGGTAGCGCAGAAATATATGTGGATGGCCAATTGTACGCTTCTAGCCCTTTAATCACCAACACAGCTATTGAAAAAATAGATTTTACCTATACATTCCACAAAGTACTTAACGCATTTGTACTATTCTCAAATGATGAGCAATAAGAGACTAAAGGAGAATCAACATGGAGATTCGATTACAGAAGTATTTAGCAGATGCAGGTATAGCATCACGAAGAAAATCTGAGATACTTATACAAGAGGGTATGGTAACAGTTAATGGGAGGACGGTCAAGGCTTTAGGTACGAAAATTAATCCTCAAAAAGATATCATAAAATATGAGGGAAAAGTCATTAAGCAAAATACCCGTCATGTGTATTTCATGTTAAACAAGCCAACAGGCTATATCACCACTGTTTCTGATGAGAAAGGAAGAAAAACAGTGATGGACTTGATTGATTATCCTACAAGACTATACCCTATTGGACGATTAGATTATAACACAAGCGGTCTACTTCTATTAACCAATGATGGAGACCTTACGTATCGGTTAACACATCCTAAGCATGAAGTTGAGAAAAAGTATCTTGTTACCATAAAAGGTGTGCCAACGGAAAAACAATTAGGTGAATTACGTAAGGGAGTCAATCTAGGTGTGTATAAAACCTCCCGTTCCAAAATTCGGGTTGTTGATGCCAAAGAAGGTTTAACCACATTACAAGTCTGTATCCATGAAGGTAAGAATAGACAAGTAAGACGTATGTTTGAACATATAGGATTTACCGTGACCAAGTTAAAAAGAACCGCCATTGGCCGGTTAACATTAAGTGGGTTAAAACATGGAAAATATCGCCCCCTAACAAAAGAAGAAATTCATTATCTAAGAAAATTATAAATAATACCTGAGCAAAGTAAAGCCCTCTAAACAGAGGGTTTTTTTGATGAAAAGTAACAAGTAAGCATCAAGCTTCATATAATAGAGTATACCAACTAATGCTTGATATGTAGACAAGCATGAACGGTATTCCATCCATTTATTCGTTTATTAGGAGAAGGTCAGATTCATATGTGATGAAGACATTGACTAAGAATGATACAGAATGACACATGGTTTAATCAATAGGGCTAATGACATTATTAAACCGATAAAAGTGTACAGGCTTTTAGGAAAAAGAAGACAGATGTATATCCCAAAAGAAGTTATTTTAATCAGTTAGCCAGGGGCTATCTTATTGGTACACCATTCACGCATCACTCATTTTCTAACCTTATCGATTTGATATGTACCTATAGAAAGAGATAGCCCAACTTTATGTTAAAAAGGTGAATTGACCAATGAAATTTGATTAAGCATAACCTTATTAAAGTTAAGAGCCACAAAAGGCATAAATAAAAGGTAAGAGTAACATAAAAGGGAGGGCGAGAACGAATTTCTCGCCCCTCAGTTATGATTAAAAATAAATACTGGAGGTAATAAAATGGATTAACGACTACTCAATAAGCATTCTTCGCATGTGTAAAATCTTTATGTACAATTAAAGAAAACCTATGAGTAAGTAATTCAATAAAAATATTATCATACTTCCTTCAAAAAGTCAATGAATAATTAAAATATTAACAATATAAAGAAAACGACTGATAATAACCACTTGTGCGTGTTTTAATGGAACTTTTACCTTATTTATCAAAAGACTAGCAGGGTGAAATGGTCAGAAAATAACTTTGGTGACAGGAATTTACAAACTATTTACTAAATTTCCTTTATAATTGGTACATACCATAGATGAAGGAGGTTTTTATAATGTTTCAAAAGAAAAATAAGTTTTTAACGATTGTATTGCTAATCATTTTCGTACTTTTTAATGTACCTCATGTTACAATGGCTCATTCCAATAGGGATATCGTCATAAGTGAGGTGGCTTGGATGGGTACTACAGACAGTTTTCTTGATGAATGGATAGAGCTCTACAATAACACCCATAGTGCTATTCCTTTAGATGGGTGGACTTTAAAAGCAATAGATGGTAAGCCATCTATTAACTTAAGTGGTACCATACCTGCTGATGGCTATTTTCTCCTTGAAAGGACAGATGATACGTCTGTAAGCCATGTGGCGGCTGATGTGATTTACACAGGATCATTAGAAAATGCTGGAGAAGTACTTGAACTTCGTGATGCATCAGGGGTATTAATAGATACCGTTGGCACTGGTACATGGTATGCAGGTGATAATAGCTTAAAGGCCACCATGGAAAGAGTGGACAAAACAGGAAGTGGTACCGATGCATCCAATTGGGTAACTTCAACAGCAAGTTATAATGGAGGATATGGAACGCCACAAAGTGCTGCAATTATTGGCAGTGGCAGCTGGACACCTGGTACATTAGAGATTCATCATATCAATGTTGGACAAGGAGATGCTACCTTGGTGGTAAGTCCGTCAGGAAAAAGTATGCTATTAGATGCAGGAGAATCCTATTGGAATAGCAGTGCTGATGCACAAGTTATAGGACCATATATTGAGGCTGTTATCGGGAAGAAGGCGTTAGACTATGTCCTTATTAGCCATTTTCATCTTGACCATATTGGATATGTGGGGAAAGGTGGCTTATGGCATCTTGTGGAACAACAGAACTTTACAGTGGGAAAAATGATTCACAGGGATTATACCAACTACTTAGGTACCACAAGCGGTACATTTAATCATTGGAAGACATATCTAGAAGGTACAGGTCATAGTAAATTAAATCCAGAAATAGCCATAGAAGGTACGGACCAGATTAATTTAGGTGGTGGGGTTGTGGTCAATATTCTTGTTACAGATGGTAATGGTGCCATGATTCAAGGCGATTTTAGCGGTAACACCATACCACCATCTGAAAATGATTATAGCATAGGTGTCAACATAAGTTATGGCGAGTTTGACGAATGGATTGGTGGCGATTTATCTGGTGAATTTGCTTCAAGCATCTTTAACTATACCTACCACGATATTGAATTAAGTGCAGCAAAAGAAATTGGGGATGTAGATGTTTATCGTGTCAATCATCATGGCAGTGACCATTCCAGCAATCCAACATTTGTTAATCAATTAGACCCTGAAGTATCCATTATATCTGTTGGGGATGCTAATCCATACGGGCACCCTCGTCAAGCTGTTATGGACCGCGTGTTAGCTACCAGTGACGTATACTTAACAGAAAGAGGTGATACGTCAACGGACATAGGTAACGCAATCGTATCCGGTCATATTGTCATCAAGACAACGGATGGAACCCATTATACGGTTAATGGAACCCCCTATGTTGCCACAGAGCCTAATCGTGTGGACCAAGATGGTGATGGATATTTTGTAGAAGTAGATCCTGATGATGGTAATAGCAGTATCATACCAGCAGCCAATGGTGGTATAGATCCCATGTATCAATGAATGATATGGGATATGGATAACCTTTTATTTATCTACCTTGATGGAGAGCGGTATTAGACGTTGTTTATTTTTACAATAATTAGTTGAGAGGTACTAAAAATACGACTCTTGTGAGTAGGGTACATCATATGCAATCCCAAAGGAAAGATGCTATCTTTATTTATAGACATGCACTTACCTAAGGGATTGTTTTTTGTTGAAAGATGTGATAGGATAAGTGCTAATATAGATGTTTTTGATAGGTAAAAAATGCCCTTTTTGTCACAAATGGAATAATTAGATGAAAGAAATACGTCCCATAGGGTTACACTAATATGGGACTGGGTGAAGCTGTTATAAGCTCTGTGAATGAGCCAATAATATAACTCTAAAAGTATTTATTTAGTTAGGAAAAAGATTTAATAAGAGTATATTATTTAAAGATAATTGTACTTGTAACTAAATATTTTAATAGTAGGATTGCCTATTAGAAAAAAATAGTAATATTTCCGGTTTTAACTTGAAAATTGCCAAAGTTTCATGTAAAATGATAACCGGTGAAAGTTGCATTGTTTTACATAAAGAAAATGGAGGGTTAATGCATGAGTATTCAAAACATGATCAATGAACTCACTAACCGTCGACATGCTATTGAAACAGGTGGCAGAGATGCTGCAATTAATAAATTACACGCAGAATCTAAAATGACGGCTAGAGAAAGAATTGAAGAATTACTTGACACGAACAGTTTTGTTGAAGTTGGAGCCTTCGTGAAGCACCGTTCAACAGATTTTAACTTAAGTGTTAAAGACACTCCAGCTGATGGCGTTATAACTGGTTACGGGACAATAGAAGGTCGATTAATATACGTATTCAGTCAAGACGTAACTGTTTTAGGCGGGGCATTAGGTGAAATGCACGCTAAGAAAATTTGTACGGTTTATGATATGGCTATGAAAATGGGTGCGCCAATCATTGCTTTGCTTGATTCTAAAGGTCTTAGACTTCAAGAATCTACAGATGCACTTCATGGTTTCGGAGAAATTTTCTTAAAGCAAACATTAGCATCTGGAGTTATACCACAAATTACAGCAATTCTTGGTACGTGTGGTGGTGGAGCTACGATTATGCCATCTTTATCTGATTTTACATTTATGACCAAGGAAGCTACAAGTTTATTTGTTAATAGTCCTAATGCGTTAGATAGTAAAACGGAAACATTAGAGTCCATTGCAAGTGCCAAGTTTCATGCAGAAGAAACGGGTATTGTTGATTTTATATGCGAGGATGAAAAGTCGCTTCTTGAATCGGTTAGGGATTTAACAAACATGTTACCATCAAACAACTTTGATGAGGCACCAATCTTTGATACAAATGATGACCTTAACCGTGTGTCAAATGATCTTAATGAAATGGCTTCAGCAGATGTAACAGCAGGTTATGATATGAAAGCTGTTATTGGACATGTTGCTGATAATCACGTGTTTGTTGAGACAAAAGCAGACTTTGCACCTTCTATGGTTACAGGATTTGTTAATCTTAATGGCCAGTCTGTTGGTGTTGTAGCTAATCAAAGCGTTGAGAACGAAAAATTAACGTCCAGCGCCTGTGAAAAAGCTGCAAAATTCATTAGATTCTGCGATGCTTTTAACATACCAATTGTATCTTTTACAGATATTGACGGCTTTAACGCTTCAGTATCGGAAGAAAAAGTAGGTTTATCGAAGATGGCTGCTAAACTTGTTTCTGCTTTTGCTGATGCGACAGTACCTAAGATTAATGTGGTTGTAGGAAGAGGATTTGGGACAGCTTATGTAGCAATGAACAGTAAGCATATAGGAGCGGATATTGTATATGCTTGGCCTAACAGCCAGATTTCCATGATGAATGCGGATTCTGCGGTACGTATTATGTATGCTGATGAAGTAAAAGATGAAAAAGTAACTGCTGAAGATATAGCAAGCAAAACAGTGGAGTATACAGACATGCAGGCTAGTCCATACGCTGCTGCAAGCCGAGGTTATGTGGATGATATTATTGAACCAGCAGCCACAAGAAAACGTGTGATTGCTGCTCTTGAAATGTTATACAGCAAACGTGAGACAAGACCGGATAAAAAACATGGAACCCTATAAAGAGGTGAATATTTAATGGATAATATTTTACAAGAAGGTGTCGTTGCACTGATTAGTGGAATGGGTATTGTATTCTTAGTTCTTATTCTTATTGCTATTATTATATGGCTATTTAAATTCATCCAGCAACCCCAGGAAAAAGTAATTGAAGTTGTACCCGCTCAGGTTACCACACACGAAGAAGAGCAACAAACAGATGATTTAGAACTCATTGCTGTTATTACAGCTGCTATTGCAGCACAATTAGATACCTCAACGGATAAGCTACAAGTAAAATCTTTTAGAAAAATTGGTTCAAATCGCTCAAGATGGTAATGATGTGGCATTATAGGCCTTAGAACTTTAATGATTTAAATTGGTGAATACTGAGATGATGTAATTATAACTTAATGATTTGTTAGGAGGATTTATCATGAGAAATTTTCAAGTTACTGTTAATGGTAATACATACGAGGTTGCCGTAGAGGAAATTGGTAGTGGCGGGGTAACAGCAGCACCAGTTACCGCTCCAGCCACAACAGCAGCTCCAAAAGCACCTGCAGCTCAGAAGCCAGCAGCTTCAGCAGCATCTGCAGGAGCTACAAAAGTAACTGCTCCTATGCAAGGTAAAATTGTAGACGTAAAAGTTTCTGAAGGTCAACAAGTACAAGCTGGGGATGTGTTAGCTATTCTCGAAGCCATGAAGATGGAGAATGAAGTTGTTGCTCCAGCGGCAGGTACAGTTGCCTCAGTTAATGTTTCAGCTGGTCAGAGTGTTGAGACAGGAGATTTAATCGTATCTCTAAACTAAGCATTTAACATAGTAGGGAGGTAACGCTATAATGGAATTTTGGAGTAAGCTTGGAGATGCCCTCATTGGATTCGGGCAAAATACTGGTATCTACTGGATATTTGATAATTTTTTCGGGGAAAACCAAGCTTGGCGAAATATAGTAATGATAATCGTTGCATTAGTCCTATTATATTTAGCTATTAAAAAAGAATATGAGCCCTTGTTATTATTACCTATCGCATTTGGTATGCTGTTAGTCAATTTACCCCTTAGTGGTGTCATGGCTGAACCTGATGGTAAAATAGTAGGCGGTCTTTTGCATTATTTGTATCAAGGTAACAAATTGGGTATATTTCCACCATTAATCTTTATGGGTGTTGGTGTCATGACGGACTTTGGTCCATTACTTGCTAACCCAAAGAGTTTCCTATTAGGAGCAGCAGCTCAATTTGGTATTTTCTTTGCTTTCTTTGGTGCCCTTCTTCTTGGCTTTACCCCAGAAGAATCAGCATCAATCGGTATCATTGGTGGTGCCGACGGCCCCACAGCTATCTTTACAACGATTAAGTTAGCAGCTCATCTATTAGGCCCCATTGCTGTTGCAGCCTATTCCTATATGTCCTTAGTGCCAATTATTCAGCCTCCAATTATGAAGGCTTTTACCACTAAGGAAGAACGTCAAATTAAGATGGAGCAATTAAGACCGGTATCTCAACTAGAGAAGATATTGTTTCCCATTGTTGTGACGGTGGTTATTATTCTAATATTACCATCAACAGCGCCACTTATTGGTATGCTGATGTTTGGTAATTTAATTAAAGTATCAGGTGTAACAGAGAAGCTTGCAGATACAGCATCCAATGCACTGATGTATATTGTAACAATTTTCTTAGGCATTACCGTTGGTGCAACAACAAGTGCATCGAAATTCTTAACATGGGATACCATTAAAATCCTTTTATTAGGTCTTGTTGCATTTTCCATTGGAACGGCAACAGGTGTATTATTTGGTAAGCTTATGTGTAAATTATCTGGTGGTAAGATTAATCCACTTATTGGAGCGGCTGGTGTGTCCGCTGTACCCATGGCTGCTCGGGTTGTGCAGAAGGTTGGACAAAAAGAAAATCCAACCAATTTCTTATTAATGCACGCCATGGGACCTAATGTGGCAGGTGTTATTGGATCGGCTGTAGCAGCGGGTGTATTCTTAACACTATATATGAAGTAACAGGATTACCAATAGAGAACGAGAGATTTATAACACGTTCAGATAAGTTTATAGATTTAAAAGTCAATGATTATAGGAGGTTTAAGTTATGGCTGTTACAAAAAAACCTGTAAAAATTACAGATACCATACTTAGAGACGCTCACCAATCCCTCATAGCCACGCGAATGAAAATTGAAGATATGCTTCCTATTGTTGATAAGCTCGACAAAGTTGGATATCATTCAGTTGAATGTTGGGGTGGAGCAACATTTGATGCTTGCTTGCGTTTCCTAAAAGAGGATCCATGGGAAAGACTTAGACAGTTAAGAGCTGGATTTAAAAATACAAAATTACAGATGTTACTTAGAGGACAAAATATACTAGGTTATCGTCATTATGCGGATGATGTAGTGGAATATTTCGTTCAAAAAACCATTGCTAATGGTATTGATATTCTTCGTATTTTTGATGCCCTGAATGATCCTAGAAACCTAAGAACTGCAATTAATGCCACAAAAAAAGAAGGTGGACATGCTCAAGTGGCTATTTCCTATACACTGAGTGAAGTGCATACACTTGAATATTACGCTAATCTTGCAAAAGAATTAGAAAGCATGGGTGCTGATTCTATCTGTATTAAGGATATGGCTGGCTTACTCGTTCCGTATTCTGCTACAGAACTTGTAACAACATTAAAAGAAACTGTAGAAGTGCCTATTCAGCTACACGCCCATTACACAAGCGGTGTTGCTGCCATGACTTATTTAAAAGCTGTTGAAGCAGGTGTTGATATTATTGATACAGCCATGTCACCATTCTCTATGGGTACAGCTCAACCGGCTACAGAAGTTATGGTTGAAACCTTCAAAGGAACAGCATATGATACAGGATTTGATCAAGACTTATTATCAGAGATTGCGGACTACTTCAGACCACAAAGAGAAGCAGCTCTTGAATCAGGATTGATGAATCCAAAAGTACTAGGTGTCAACATTAAGACGTTACTATACCAAGTACCAGGTGGTATGTTATCTAATCTAGTATCGCAACTTCAAAAGCAGAATGCAGAAGAGAAGTTTTATGACGTGCTTGAAGAGATTCCACGTGTAAGAGCTGATTATGGTTATCCACCACTCGTAACGCCTTCCAGTCAGATTGTCGGTACACAAGCTGTACTGAATGTTTTATCTGGTGAGCGATATAAGATGGTAACAAAAGAGTCAAAAGCCCTTGTACGTGGTGAATATGGACGTACACCAGTACCTATTCCAGATGATATTAAAAAAATCATTATCGGTGACGAAGAGCAAATCACTTGCCGTCCAGCGGATTTAATCAAGCCAGAACTTAAAAAGATTGAAGCTGAGATGAAACACTATAAGCAACAAGAAGAAGATGTATTATCTTATGCCTTATTCCCACAAGTAGCTGAAGATTTTTTCAAATATAGAGAGGCTCAGCAGACAAAGATAGACCCTAACATGGCGGATAATGATCATAAAGTGTATCCTGTATAAGAGAAAAAACTGGTATCTATGGATGCCAGTTTTTTATTCTATAGGAAAGTTCTCAATTTAACAAATGAGATAGGAGGATTCTTCACCAAATCTATCCTATTATTTCTATATTAAGACATTCCAAAGAGGCTAACTTGCATGTTCTCCTGCATATCACCGATACTTTATAACAGCAACGTACAAAAAATAACAGATTTGCAATATTTAACGTCAATTTTTAAAATATATTGTAAAATGAAAGGTATTACTATATAATAATTAAGAAAGAAAATAAACTGTACAATCATTCTTCATAGAAGATAAGCGTCATTTACTTATATGAATGGGTGACCATACTTGATTGAGAGGTATGAATATGCATAAACAAAATGATTTGATGAAGAGAATAAAAAATGCTTATCCAAAGCTTAGCAAAGGACAGAAATTATTAGCTAACTATATCTTGGAACATTATGAGAAAGCAGTCTTCCTTACAGCTGCAAAATTAGGAAAAATTGTAGGTGTTAGTGAATCAACGGTTGTACGTTTTGCTAATGAACTTGGATATGATGGTTATCCTAAGCTTCAAAGAGCACTTGAAGAGCTTGTTAAAACGAAGCTTACCTCTTTTCAACGGGTTGAGGTGACGTCAGATCGAATAGACAAAGGACATGTACTTAAGTTTGTATTGCAATCAGATGCAGAGAAAATCAAACATACCCTTGAAGAGATTGATGAAAACATATTTAACCAAGCCATTGATATGATTTTGGATGCTAGAAAAATATATATTCTTGGCGTAAGAAGTTGTTCTGCTTTAGCTGGGTTCTTAGGATTCTATTTTAATCTTATATTTGATAACACAAAATTAATTCATACCAACAGTGTAAGTGAAATGTTTGAACAGATTTATAAGATTGGCCCTGAAGACGTTGTCATCGGTATTAGTTTCCCCAGATACTCAAAACGTACAATAAAAGCCATGGAGTTCTCCAAAAGTCGTAAGGCCAAAGTCATTGCTATCACCGATAGCCTGCTATCACCTCTAATCCAATTTTCAAATTGTAGTTTAATCGCAAGAAGTGATATGGCCTCATTTGTCGATTCTTTGGTTGCACCACTTAGTTTAATCAATGCCCTTATTGTTGCTTTGTGTATTAAGAAAAAAGATGAAGTACTGGATACCTTAGAGAATTTGGAAAAGATTTGGTCGGAATATCAAGTATATGAAAATGATGAAGAATATGTTACGAATTACTTGGCACCTAACGAGTTACAATAGAGCGAAAGGAAATGAAGACTTTGAAAAAAGTTTTGATCGTTGGGGGTGGACCTTCAGGCATGATGGCAGCTATTATAGCTGCTCGTAATGGTTGTGAAGTCCACCTTTTTGAGAGAAATGAAAAATGTGGGAAAAAGTTATATATTACTGGAAAAGGTAGATGCAATATTACCAATGCATCGGATGTAGAGACTTTGTTACAGAACGTGCCATCCAACAATAAATTTTTGTACAGCGCCTTCTATACCCTTGATAGTTTTCAATTGATAGACTTTTTTCATGAATTAGGTCTAAAGACCAAGATTGAAAGAGGTAATCGGGTATTTCCTGAATCGGATAAGTCATCAGATGTGATTAGTGCCATGATGAGAGAGATGAAACGGTTAAGTGTTAACATCTATCTGGATACAAAGGTAAAGGACATTATCTTAACCGATCAAAGAGCAACAGGTGTACGTTTAGACAACCAATCCATGATTGAAGGTGACAGGGTAATCATTGCTACAGGTGGTTTATCCTATGCATCTACTGGGTCAACAGGTGATGGCTATGGGTATGCAAAAAAGGCAGGACATACCATAGTGGATACACACCCATCCTTAGTACCTTTGGAAATAAAGGAGGATTGGGTGAAGGACCTCCAAGGCTTGTCCCTTAAAAATATAAGGATCCACGTTTCAGCAGGTGACAAAAAAGTCTTTACGGGTTTTGGTGAGATGCTTTTTACACATTTTGGTGTTACAGGTCCTTTAATTTTATCATCAAGTAGGTATCTTATTCCATACCATAAACATAGACTTACATTAAGTATAGATTTGAAACCTTCTCTTGATGATGATACATTAGATAAACGCATCTTGAAAGACTTTCACAAATATCACAGAAAGCAATTTAAAAATGCACTCGATGACTTACTGCCAAAAACATTCATTCCTGTAATGATTAAGTTATCAGGTATACCATCCGATAAAAAAGTTGACCAGATATCAAAAGAAGAAAGGTTAAAGCTGGTCCATTTATTAAAAGGGCTAAATTGTCACATTACCCGTTCTAGAGGCTATAAAGAAGCCATTATTACTTGTGGTGGTGTCTCCACAAAAGAAATCAGCCCCACAACCATGGAATCTAAGAAGATAGAAGGGCTTTACTTCATAGGCGAAGTATTAGACCTAGATGCTTTAACAGGTGGATTCAATTTACAAATTGCTTTTTCAACAGCTTATTTAGCAGGGCTAGCAGTTAGTGAATAAGTTGTCAGTAAGTTGTAAACAAGTTGTAATAAAAATAACATAAATGAATGAGACAATAGAGGTGAACATAATGATTGCAATACGAGGCGCTATTACCGTTGAAACGAATACAAAAGAAAACATATTAAAGGAAACAAAAATATTATTGGAAGAGATTATTCGTAAAAATAATATAACCAATGACCAAATAGTATCGGTGATCTTTACTGCAACAAAAGATTTGACAGCAGCTTACCCTGCTGTTGCAGCAAGAGAACTTGGTATTGTTGGAGCAGCTATCTTATGCTTAAACGAAATGTATGTGGAGAACAGCTTAACCATGTGTCTTCGGGTTATGATTCAACTCAGTATTAATTTGCCCCAAGACCAAGCAAAGCATGTGTATCTAAAAGGGGCTAAGGTTCTACGACCTGATTTAGTTAACTAATATTTTGAATTGTGAAATTACAAAATTTCATAAAACTTAGTATTGACAGTTGGCTCAATACGGTTTATAGTTTATTATTGGTGATAATATTATTTCGGAGGTCATGTTGTGAGTAAAATCAACATTGCAATAGACGGTCCTGCAGGTGCAGGGAAAAGCACCATAGCCAAAAAAATTGCGAAAGCTTTAGAGATTATTTATGTGGATACTGGTGCTATGTATCGGGCATTTGGACTCTATTGTATACGCAATCAGATAGCTTTAGATGAGAAATCCCTTATAGACATATTAGATGATATCCATATCGGTATTCGGTTTGAAAATGGAGAACAGCAAGTGATACTTAATAATGAAGTTGTTAACGCATTCATTCGAGATGAAGCAGTAGGGAAAATGGCATCAAAAGTTTCTGCATTTAAGCAGGTGCGTTTGAAATTGGTGAACCTGCAACAAAAACTTGCTGAGAAAAAGAGCGTCGTTATGGATGGCAGAGATATAGGTACGTATGTACTTCCTCACGCTGATCTAAAGATATACTTAACGGCAAGTGTGGATGTCCGTGCAAAGAGACGTTTTGATCAGTTACAGAGAAAAGGTATTCACCAAGAGTATGAAGCCATAAAAGAAGACATAACAAAGCGTGATTATCGTGATATGAATCGAGCATTTGCACCCCTAAAAAAAGCAGATGGCGCAGTAGAAATTGATACATCTGTATTAACAATTGATGAGGTTGTTGACAAGATTTTACAATTGATAAAAACGTTATAATTCATGACGCTTAGGGTGTATTTTATGTTACCCTAAGCGCATCTTTAAATCGTTTCATCATGAAAGGGTAGATTTTATGCAAATTATTGTTGCCAAGTCTGCGGGTTTTTGTTTTGGCGTAGATAAAGCAGTTAAAACAGTATATGACCACATTAGCGATCAACCACTGTATACATATGGCCCAATTATTCATAATCCACAAGTTGTTAAAGATTTGGAAAATAAGGGCGTTCGTGTCGTTAACCATATAGATGAATTAGAACAAGCAGAAAAAGGTAATATGATTATTCGATCCCATGGTGTAGGTGAAGATGTTTACCAAGCTTTAGAAAAAGAAAGATTTCATATTATTGATGCCACATGTCCTTATGTAAAAAAAATTCATCGTATCATAAATGAATTTAGCAAAAAAGGTGATACTATTATTATTGTCGGTGATGCTAACCATCCTGAAATTATTGGGATTGAAGGTTGGAGTACCGTAAAACCTTTTATTGTTTCAACAAAAGAAGAAGCGAAAAACCTTGATATACCAATGGACAAGAGGTTATGTATTATTGCACAAACTACATTTAATCCAATAAAATTCAAAGAAATAATTGAAATATTTGTCCATAAAGGGTATCATGTAGATATAAAGAATACAATATGCACAGCGACAAAAGAACGTCAGGAAGAAGCTACCCAATTAGCAAAAAAAGCAGATAGAATGATTGTTATAGGTGGTAAAAACAGTTCGAATACACGTAAGCTGTACCAATTATGTAAGAATCAATGTGATAAAACTTATCATATTGAAACTATAGAAGATTTGGAGTTGCTTAAGGTTGGTAATGATGAAGTAATAGGAATTACAGCAGGAGCTTCAACTCCAAAGAACATTATTCAGGAGGTTATTACACATGTCAGAAGTACAGAGTTTTGAAGAAATGTTAGAAGAATCCCTAAAATCAATTCACAGGGGAGAAATAGTTGAAGGGACCGTTATAGATGTTAATGATAGTGAAGTATATGTTAATATTGGCTACAAATCTGACGGTATCATACCGAAGAGTGAATACTCCAACTACCCTGAAATTAATTTGAAGGAAGCAGTAAAAGCAGGCGACAAACTTCAAGTTAAAGTCTTACGCGTTAACGATGGAGAAGGTCAAGTATTATTAACTTATAAGCGAATATTAGCAGAGCAAGGTATTCGAAAAGTTGAAGAATACTACAAAAACAAAGATGAAATCACAGCTAAGGTATCTTTAGTACTTGCTGGTGGTTTAGTTGTCATTGTTGAAGAAGTTAGAATCTTTATTCCAGCTTCACTTGTTTCCGATGAATATGTAGAAAACTTGAATGATTTTAAGGGTAAAGAACTTACTTTTGTTATAACAGAATTTAACATGAAAAAAGGACGTATTATTGGTAACAGAAAGCAATTATTATTGGCTGAGAAACAAACTAAATTAAAAGAGACAATGGGTAAATTAGAAGTTGGTAAGGTTGTTAGCGGTCAGATTAAAAACGTAACAGATTATGGTGCGTTTGTTAATATTGAAGGTGTTGATGGTCTTATCCACATTTCACAAATGTCATGGGGACGTGTTAAGAAGCCAAGTGATGTGGTGAAAGTTGGTCAAGAAGTTAAAGTAAGAATTATCGGTATTGATGAAAACAAAAATAAAGTATCCTTATCTATGAAGTTTGATGAAGAAAACCCATGGAATGATGCTGCTACAAAATATGCTGTAGGTAATGTAGTTGATGGTACCGTTGCACGTATGACAGATTTTGGAGCATTTATTGAGTTAGAGCCAGGTGTGGACGCCTTATTACACGTTTCTCAGATTTCTAAGAAACATGTTGAAAAGCCATCGGATGCATTAAAGATTGGTGAAAAAATTACGTCAAAAGTTTTAGATTTTAATGAAGAAGCTAAAAAAATAAGTCTAAGCATCAAAGCTCTTGAAGAAGAGAAAGAGGAAGTAAAAGAGGAAGTAAAAGAAGAACCAGCCGTTGTAGAAATGAAAGAAGAACCTGTTGCAGCAGAAGTTGTAGAAGAAGAATCTGTTGTAGAAGAAGTGCAAGAGTAATACTTAGACCCAAAACATATAGAATTCACGGAAGCTGCAAAAGATATATTCATATTTTTTGTAGTTTTCTTTATAGAGGGATGAGTCTTGTGTGCCTTGCATTTTTTGAATGAGGGATACGCAACATCATGCAATTTCTTAACGACACGATAAAGGAGAGGATAGCCACATGATTAAAGATTACGAGGATTTTAAAGATGCCGTATTAAAACTATCAACTATCGATCTCAATGCTTATAAAGAACGCCAAATGAAAAGACGTATTGACTCACTCATTCGTAAAAATAATGCTAAGGATTATGAAGAGTTTGTACATATTTTAAAGACAGATCAAGCCATATATGAAGAGTTCATTAATTATTTAACCATTAATGTATCAGAATTCTATCGAAATCCTGCCCAATGGAAGGTCCTCGAGGAAGAGATTATACCCTATCTTCTGGAGAAATTTTCAGGTAGAAACTTAAAGATATGGAGTGCTGCATGTTCCACTGGCGATGAACCTTATTCATTAGCAATGCTTCTTGGTAAGTTCATGCCTCTTAGCCAGGTAAATATTATTGCTACAGATATTGATAAACAAGTTCTTGAAGCAGCAAAAACGGGTCTCTATAGAGAAAAAAGTCTTTCTGGATTACCAGAAGACTTTAAACGCAAATATTTTAAACAAAATGGAGCATCTTTTCAGATTACTGACACCATTAAAAAGTGCATTACGTTCAAACAGATGAATTTATTAAAAGATGCCTATCCAACAGGTTGTGACCTTATTGTTTGTCGTAATGTATTGATTTATTTTACAGATGATGCCAAACACCAAATTTACAGAAAGTTTAATGGTGCTCTTAAAAAAGATGGCATACTATTTGTGGGAAGTACAGAGCAGATTATAGGTTCTGGGCAGTATAAATTAACGTCCCTTCGGTCCTTTTTCTACCGAAAAGATGACGATCTTTTATAAATGCCGAAGAAAGATAAAACATAGTTTTTTAAGCAAATGATCATTAGATAATAAATCCTCATGATAGAGTACATATGTGGTAGCATCTTTTCTTGAACGGTGAAAAACACGTACATCATCTAAACGGTTCGTATGCACGAGGGGTATGAAAATACCTCTTTTTTTAATGTAGCATGTATCCTTGGTGGCTTTGATACGGTTGCTCGTATGGATATACTTAGCTACCTGCTTGTGCATGGCTTGATCCTCAGAGGGTATGTAATAATAATCCTTATAGGCCTCAAAATAGTATTTTAACTCTTCTTCTAATAGAGGGATATGTAATGTAATCTTATCCTCATTTACTTCAATATGATAGTGCTTATGCTTATAGGTATACTTAAAAGGAAACAATGGGGATAGCCTTAATTGTATAACAAGAACCTGCTCAACAACCTTACAATCATAAAGGATATAATCCTCATAGGATGTTTTTATGTGATGATACAATTGTATAGGTGAAAGCAGCTTCGTCATATGTACAAGTGAGGTGATGTCTTCTTCATTATGTAGGAGAAGATGGTTTTTGATTGTTTTATCCTTAGAAGCCATAAATTGCAGGAACTGTTCAATCAGTTCGCTGCCTGAATAAGGATCATTTCGATGAATCCCTAAATACTTTTCTACTGTTTTTAAACGACAGTTTTCTAGCCCTAGGATGTGTTTACATGGGCGTATATGTTTGTAGAGATCACAATGTATATAATCATTGCCATCAAAAGTTAAATGATAACATTTAGCTTTTTTTGATATAAAAGGAATATCAAATGTAGACCCATTAAAATGGACTAATTGTCTATAACCCTGACTTAACTGGATAAAGTTAAATAAAAGGGTATATTCGTCGTGGTCTTCTTCAGCTAACCATTGTGTCAGATAAACCTGATGATCTTCAATATAAACACACCCAATTAGATAGACCATATTTTTTCGATAGGAAAAACCTGTGGTTTCAATATCAAAAAAGAGGCGTGTTTCTATATCTTCAAACTGATTGTATAAATGACTTGTATCCATCTGTAGCTTTCTCTTAACCGTAATCATCTGTATCCCTCAACTTCTAAATCGATTATGACATATATGGTTTATAATAATTGTATTATAAGTTAATAGAGAGATAGAATCAATAGGTATTCTTTTATGTTTGCAGGGCAATTGATTGACCTATTATGGTGTTTTCATGATTCATCTTCTTAAGTTTGTAGATCAGGTTAGGGTGGAGGGCTTGTACCCCTTTTCTCTTTTTTAGCATATTATATAGTAAGAAAGAGAAAGGAGGACAAGTTATGGATTACTCGACAATAACGTTGATACCTATCGTAGCAGGAGTTGGAGAAACCCTGAGAATTGCTGGTATACCGTGTAAATATGTACCATTTATTAATCTTGCAGTAGGTTTAGTAATCGGGATGATTATCTGTAATACCGATTTAGGAGGTTGTGCTATTGAAGGTTTATATGTTGGATTAGGGGCTTCTGGACTCACCAGATCAAGTCAGGAGGTCAACTGCATGTTGCATAATCGACAATGTCGATTAGAAGACAAACCCAAAAAGAGAAAACTAAAGAAAAAATAATATTTAAATTTAGTCAAGTAGATGCGGAACAACAGTTGAAAAATTATCTGTATTTATGTACAATACTATATGTATCAATTTGTAGAAAACTGGTTGAACAGTTTAATCATATATGATGAGATTAGCATTTAAAATGGTTTAATATTAAATATTGGAGGCATTAATGCATGAAAAAGAAAATAGATGTACCCATAGAAGAAAGCATCCGTCAAAAACAAATTATGGACAAACTATCTGTCTATATTAAGGGTAAAAAACTTAAATATCACCTTTCAACTTTTGGTTGTCAAATGAATGCTCATGATTCAGAGAAATTAAAAGGGATTCTAGAAGAAATTGGTTATGAAGCAACAGACCAAGAATCGGATGCTGATTTTGTCATATATAACACATGTTGTGTACGAGAAAATGCAGAATTAAAAGTATATGGTCGGCTTGGGTCACTGAAGCACAATAAAAAAAATAACCCTAACATGCTCATAGCACTATGTGGTTGTATGATGCAACAAGACGCAGTGATTTCAAAAATAAAGCAAACCTATCGCCATGTGGATATTTTATTTGGAACACATAACCTATACAAGTTAGCTGAATTAATCCAAACGCGTCTGGATACAGGTAAGATGGTAATCGATATATGGGATAATCACAAAGAAATTGTAGAAGATTTGCCTAGTATACGTAAATTTGATTTTAAAGCAAGTGTGAACATCATGTTTGGATGTAATAATTTCTGTACTTATTGCATCGTACCCTATGTGCGGGGAAGAGAAAGAAGTCGAAAGCCAGAAGACATTCTGAAAGAAATACAAGAATTAGTTGCAGATGGTGTAGTGGAGATAACATTACTGGGACAAAATGTGAATTCCTATGGAAAAAGTTTGGACAAACCTATGTCTTTTGCAGCGCTTATTCAAGCCATTGAAAAGATAGAGGGACTTAAGCGTATTCGTTTTATGACATCCCATCCAAAAGATTTATCCGACGAGCTTATTGATGTTATTCGAACGTCTAAGAAGTTAAGTGACCATATACATTTGCCCTTTCAATCAGGAAGTACTAGGTTGCTTCAGAAGATGAATCGCCGTTATACCAAAGAGCAATATTTAGAATTGGTTAGAAAGATTAAAGAAGCTAATCCAAATGTTGCACTAACAACGGATATTATCGTTGGATTTCCAGGTGAAACAGAGGAAGATTTTGAAGAAACGCTGGATGTGGTTCGACAAGTGATGTTTGATAATGCTTTTACATTTATTTATTCGAAACGTACAGGTACACCTGCTGCTACCATGGAAGGACAAGTTCCTGAAGAGGTGACAAAAGAGCGTTTTAATCGTTTATGTGATTTGATGAATGAAGTAGCCGCAAAACGCAGTGGGTTAAAAGTAGGACAAGTTGAGGATGTTCTAGTGGAACAAGTGAACCGTCAGGATGATAGTCTTGTAACAGGACGTATTAGCAGCAACCATATTGTACACCTAAAGGGTACAAAAGTCTTAATTGGTAAGATTGTGCCTGTTACAATTGTAGAGAATAAGACCTACTACCTTTTAGGAGAAAGCATCCAACAAGCATAAGGAAAAGCCACATAAATAATATAAACAATAGAATCATATTTTCTTATAATAAAATAGAACTATGGATAGTAAACATAAACACGCCATATGTTTACATCGTATCATGAAAAGAGGTTACAAATGAAGAAAAAATTATCACCGATGATGCAACAATATATGGATATTAAAAAACACCATCAAGACTGTATCATGTTCTTTCGTATGGGAGATTTCTATGAGATGTTTTTCGATGATGCTATAACAGCATCAAGGGAATTGGGCATTACCTTAACAGGAAGGGATTGTGGACAAGAAGAGCGTGCACCCATGTGTGGTGTACCTCATCATTCTTCTGAAAACTATATCAATAAGCTGATAAACAAAGGTTACAAAGTAGCCATCTGTGAACAAGTTGAAGATGCTAAGCAGGCAAAGGGTATTGTTAAAAGAGATGTGGTACGTATTGTCACCCCTGGAACCAATCTGAATATGCAGTCCCTTGATGAGACCAAGAATAATTACTTGATGAGTATCTATTATCACAAAGGATGTTATGGTATAGCATTTGTGGATATTACCACAGGTGATTTCTTCGTAACAGAAGTAACAGAACATCGAAAGCTGATGGATGAGATTGCAAAATTTTCACCATCAGAAATTATCTGCAATGCAATAGTTGGTGATCAAGCAGAGATGGTGGATGAGATCAAAAACCGTTTTCATGCTTATGTAAATGTGGAAGAGGAATGGTATTTTGACTATGATCGTTCAGAAAATAAAGTAAAAGAACAGTTCCATATTGGTACCATTGATGGTCTTGGCATGAAAGACTATACGTCAGGTGTATCCGCTGTAGGAGCATTACTTGAATATCTGTATAATACACAAAAGAGTTCCATTGACCATATTACCAAGTTAACACCCTATTTAGCTGACTCTTATATGATGATTGACCTATCCTCCAGGCGAAACCTTGAGCTGGTGGAAACCTTAAGAGAAAAGGAACGCAGAGGATCACTCCTATGGGTCCTTGATAAAACCAAAACAGCAATGGGGTCAAGACTTCTAAGGAAATGGATTGAACAACCCTTGGTATCCAAGGACCAGATTGAAGGGCGTTTGGATGCCATAGAAGAGTTGATACATAAGCCCATGGTACGTGAAGAATTAAAAGAGTTTTTAGGTCCTATCTATGATTTAGAGCGTCTTATGAGTAAGATTAGTCTTAAGACAGCAAATTGCCGGGATTTAATCGCATTCAAAACGTCCTTGGAGATGTTGCCCTTTATTAAGAAACTGCTTCAAGAAACAGGAACAGCCTATTTAAACCAGATTAAAGATACATTTGATGATCTAAGTGACCTTTTTGACCTCATTGAGAAAGGTATTGTCGATGAACCGCCTATTTCAGTAAAAGAAGGAGGCATTATCAAGACAGGTTATCATCCCCAAGTGGATAAACTCCAAGAAGCATGTACCCGTGGCAAGCAGTGGATAGCCGAATTAGAAGCCAAGGAAAAAGACTTAACGGGCATTAAGAACCTAAAAATTAAATTCAACAAAGTATTTGGTTATTATATTGATGTGACCAGATCTAACTTAAATTTAGTACCAGAACGCTATGTAAGAAAACAGACTCTGGCTAATTCGGAGAGGTACATCACACCGGAGCTAAAAGAAATGGAAAATACCATTCTAGGGGCAGAGGAAAAGATAGTTGCTCTTGAATATGAACTGTTCGTTGAACTTAGACATAAAATTGGGGCAGAAGTAGGGCGGATTAAGGAGACAGCTTACCGTGTTGCCATCTTAGACGTGATTACATCCCTGTCAGAAGTTGCAACAAGAAACCAATACACCCGACCTTCCCTTAATACAGAAGGGGTTATCGATATAAAAGACGGCCGCCATCCTGTTGTGGAAAAAATGATGAATAACGATATGTTTATCCCTAATGATACGTTTCTCAATCAAGAAAAAAGCCGCTTTTCCATTATTACAGGCCCTAATATGGCAGGTAAATCCACATATATGCGGCAAGCAGCCCTTATTGTGTTGATGGCTCAGATTGGCAGTTTTGTGCCAGCAGGGGAAGCACATATCGGTATTGTTGATCGGATATTCACCCGAGTTGGTGCATCCGATGACCTAGCTTCTGGTCAGAGTACATTTATGGTGGAGATGACGGAAGTCGCCAATATTCTCCGTAATGCTACCAAGAACAGCTTACTGATCCTTGATGAGATTGGTAGAGGGACCAGTACCTTTGACGGGCTTAGCATTGCATGGTCTGTAGTGGAATACATTGTCAATAAGCATAAAATTGGTGCGAAGACCTTGTTCGCAACCCATTATCATGAATTAACAGAGCTTGAGGGCACTGTGGATGGTGTGGAGAACTACTGTATAGCCGTGAAAGAAAAAGGAGAAGACATTATCTTCCTAAGAAAGATTATGAAAGGGAATGCAAACAACAGCTACGGTATACAAGTAGCCAAATTAGCAGGTGTACCCATGGAAGTAATACGTCGTGCACAAGTATTGCTATCCGAGTTAAGTGACGCAGATATTACCAAGAACGCAGAGCGAATTGCTGAAAACAGTTTGGCTGCTGAGATTGCTGTAACCAATATGACACAAAATGAAGATAGAATAGAACCCATATATAAAGAAGAAGTGCAGCAAGAACAACTTATACATAAAGAGCCTGAAGAACAAGTAAAAGAACCTATTCAATTAGGCTTGTTTGATATGAACAGTGAGCACAGTGCGTTAATTGAGGAATTACAGGAACTAAATATCGTAGAGATGACACCAATGGATGCCCTCAATAAGCTCTATGCCTTACATAAAAAAGCCTTATCCTAGTTAAGGAGGTCGGTTAAATGCCAGAAATTAAGTTACTGGACCAACATACCATAAACAAAATTGCCGCTGGGGAAGTCGTCGAAAGACCAGCATCCGTTGTCAAAGAGCTTGTGGAGAATGCTATTGATGCAGGAGCTAGTGCTATTACCGTTGAAATAAAGGAAGGTGGAATATCCTTTATCCGTATAACAGACAATGGTATAGGTATCCCTAAAAAAGATATACAAACTGCGTTTGTACGTCATTCGACCAGTAAAATAAAATCCATAGAAGATTTGATGACCGTATCTTCACTTGGTTTTCGCGGTGAGGCCTTGGCCAGCATTGCCGCCGTTTCTCAAATAGAAGTGATTACCAAAACCTATGATGATTTGACGGGTATTCGTTACGTGATTGAAGGTGGTCAGGAAATGTCCATGGAGGAAATTGGATGCCCAGAAGGGACGACGATCATCATTAAAAACTTATTTTATAACACCCCTGCACGAAAAAAGTTTCTAAAGAAACCCGCTACAGAAGGGGCTCATATTAGTGAGTTCGTCAATAAATTGGCACTAGGCCATATGGGTATATCCTTTAAATTTATCTATAATAACGCCATAAAATTACATACTTCCGGTAATAATGTACTTAAGGATTGTATTCTGAATGTGTATGACAAAGAAATCGTGAAAAACATCATGCCTTTTGCTGTGGAAGGTCATGATTTTGATATCCATGGCTTTATCGGAAAACCACAATTGTGTCGAGCCAATCGAACTTATGAGACTTACTATATCAATGGCCGGTATGTAAAGAGCAAGCTGATGATGAGAGCTATTGAGGATGGCTATAAGACAAAGTTGACAGTTCATAAATACCCTTTTGTGGTATTGCATATGCAGATTAATCCGGACTTAATTGATGTGAATGTTCATCCGAATAAGATGGAAATACGTTTTCACAATGAGATGGAAATCTATGAGGTGATTAAAAATGGTATTCATCAACATCTTCGCCAAGTGGATCTCATTCCAGAAGTGCCTTTTGATAAACCCAAAACAGGATCTGACGGAAGAACTTACGATAAGCGCCTTCCAGAACCATTTGAACATAAACGAAGACAGCAATCCAGTCAAACGGCAAATATACAAACACCGATACATGACCGTAAACAAGACATACAGACACCTATGCCAGTTGCTAATAAAGAACACTTTCATACCACACAATCTTCAAATATGAGCAGTATTAAGGAGCAGACCCCTGATTATCCAAAGGCTAACGATCTTAAGAAGCCATTACACAAGACTACTATGGATGGTCACATCAAACAAAATGCGGTTATTGGGAATCGTAAAGCACTTGATCAACTGGACCAAGTATATGTGGGAGAAAAATCGGTACAGCAAAAACAGGTACAAATACATGAGCAATCAGAAGACAAGACCCATCAGATACCCAATGAGCAAGGGTTATTATTTGATGCTAAACTGGTGGATAAAAAGACCCTCAAACATCATAAAATCATAGGACAATTATTCAATACCTATTGGATTGTAGAATTAGAAGGAAAATTCTATTTCATTGATCAACACGCAGCTCACGAAAGGGTTCTCTATGAACGACTGATGGATGAATTAGCCCATTCTGGGGTAATGTCTCAAGGCTTGTTGCAACCACTCATAATTCACGTATCCATGAAAGAAATTCAGCTTATTAAAGATTACATGGAAGTCTTTCAGGAGTTGGGTTTTGAAATTGAACCTTTTGGGAAAGATGCTTATGCCATTAGGAGTGTGCCTTATATCTTTACCAAGTCGCTAACAGCAGATCAATTTTTAGACATATTGGATGGGCTGGATGATCATTATAAACAGGATAAATACAAAGTTATTCTAAAAGATGTAGCTACCATGGCTTGTAAAGCCGCAGTTAAGGCCCATGATAGGTTATCCCTAGTGGAATATGAGAAATTATTTGATGAACTATTATCCCTTGAGAATCCTTATACTTGTCCCCATGGACGACCAACCATTATATCCATGACCCAATATGAACTAGAAAAGAAATTTAAGCGAATACAGTAAGACCAAGGAGTGATATACCATGAAGAAGCCGTTAATTGTTATCGCTGGACCCACTGCGGTAGGTAAGACCAGTTTATCCATTAACCTAGCGAAAAGCATAGGTGGTGAAGTGATATCGGCTGATTCCATGCAGGTGTACAAGTATATGGACATTGGAACAGCTAAGGTGACGGAAGAGGAAGCAGCGGGCATAAAGCATTATTTAGTGGATACCCTTAATCCAGATGAAGATTTTAGTGTGCATATATTTCAAAAGTTGGCAAAAGACAGCATGGAGAGAATTAGAGAAAATGGCAAGATACCCATTTTAGTAGGCGGAACGGGCTTTTATATTCAGTCGTTAATCTATGATATCACATTTGATGATACAACAAAGGATATGGCTTACAGGAAAGAACTTGAACAATTGGCTTGTGAAAAAGGTAACAATTATGTTCATGAGATGCTAAAAGCTATTGATCCAGCTTCCTATGAGAAAATTCATGCCAATAATCTAAAACGCATCATTCGAGCATTGGAATATTATCGTGATACAGGTGAACCCATTTCTGTTCATAATGAAAAGGAGAGGAGAAAGACTTCTCCATATAATCTATTATTCTATGTACTAACCATGGATAGACCCTTACTCTATGAACGTATTGATTATCGCGTTGACAGAATGATTGAGGATGGGTTGGTTAATGAAGTAAAGCAATTAAAAGACATGGGCTATTCAAGAAACTTAGTATCCATGAAAGGATTAGGTTACAAAGAAATCTATGGGTACTTGGATGGGGAATATGACCTAGATGAAGCCATTTATATTTTAAAGCGTGATACAAGACATTTTGCTAAACGTCAGTTAACATGGTTTAAAAGGGAAAAAAATGTACGATGGATACATGTGGATGATTATAATATGCAGACAGAAGTAATTTTAAAGAAAATACTAAAAGATGTTGAAGAAATGGGAATAATATAATACAATAGTATTAGAAACCTATAAAATTAGCAATGCACATATGAATAGATATTTGGTTTAATATCCTATAAATAAAATACATTGGGGGGCGATAAGATGAGTAAACCAATTAATTTACAAGATTTGTTTCTAAATCAAGTAAGAAAAGATAAGACGACAGTTGTCGTATATTTAACGAATGGATTTCAATTAAAAGGTTATGTAAAAGGTTTTGATAACTTTATTGTGATCTTAGAAACAGAAGGAAAACAGCAAATGATATATAAGCATGCTATATCCACAGTTATTCCTTCAAGAGAAGTATCTCTTAGTGTTGACGACTAAAAGGATTGAGTGAATGACAGATTTATCACAAAAGATGTATCAAGAGCTGGGTATAGATAACAGGGTTTATGTATACTGTAAACACATTGAACAAGGGTTAAGAGAAAGGTTTGACAGCATAGAGGATGTAGCAGAATGTAACCAATTAAAAGTCCTTACAGCCATGCAAAGGCACCAAGTAAGCGATGTTCATTTTGCTGCTACAACTGGATATGGTTATAATGATCTCGGTCGAGAAACATTAGAAAGTGTATATGCTTCTGTATTTCATACAGAAGCTGCTTTAGTCAGACCACAACTTATATCCGGTACCCACGCTTTAACCATTGCTTTATCCGGTAATCTTAGGCCAGGTGATGAAATATTATCACCTGTGGGTAAACCCTATGATACATTAGAAGAAGTAATTGGTATAAGAGAAACAAAAGGCTCACTTAAAGAGTATGGTATAACCTATCGACAAGTTGAGTTATTAGAAGATGGACAGATTGACTATGATGGTGTAAAAGCGGCAATAGGACCTCAAACAAAGCTGGTTACCATTCAGCGGTCAAAAGGTTATGACACACGTCCCACCCTCTCTGTGAAGCAAATAGGTGAGATTATCGCTTTTGTAAAAACAATTAAACAAGATGTAATCTGTATGGTGGATAACTGCTACGGTGAGTTTGTGGATACCATAGAACCAACAGAAGTTGGTGCAGATATGGCAGTAGGTTCTCTGATTAAGAATCCTGGAGGTGGATTAGCACCTATAGGAGGGTATATTGTAGGTACCGAAACATGTATTGAGCATGCCGCTAATCGTTTAACAGCTCCTGGACTTGGTAAAGAAGTAGGTGCAACCCTTGGTCTTAATCAAGCCTTTTTTCAAGGTCTTTTCATGGCACCTCAAGTTGTAGCAGGTGCGTTAAAAGGAGCTATTTTTGCAGCCACAGTATTTGATACATTAGGTTTCAGTGTCTTGCCAGATGCTCACGAACCTCGTCATGATATTATCCAAGCCATTGAACTGGGTTCCCCTGAAAGTGTCATTGCTTTTTGTCAAGGCATACAAGCTGCTGCTGCTGTAGACAGTTATGTTGTGCCTGAACCATGGGCTATGCCGGGTTATGATTCAGAAGTGATTATGGCTGCCGGGGCATTTGTACAGGGCTCATCCATTGAACTCAGTGCTGACGCTCCCATCAAACCACCTTATACGGTGTTTTTTCAAGGGGGTTTATCTTGGCACCATGCAAAGTTTGGTGTTATGAAAGCTTTACAAAAAATGCTCGATACAGGATGTGTCACATTATCGTCAGCACCTGAATATAGTAAATCATAAAAGTGCTTTGTCACTTGAAGATACGGTAATCAATAGGAAATGAAACGTGTTGGTGCTATTTCCTAAGTTAGAGAATTGAAGAATTCTCTTTACAACAAGGTTTCATGTATATCCTACATGGGGCTTTTATATAAAGTGTACTGGCTTAGGCTGGTACACTTTTTATAGTGAAGGATGAATTTGAGAGAACTCAAGGGCGAAACTTAATGATAATTTAATATATATAAAGATAAATTTTAATAAATCTTTTGTATCATTTAAAAGAAGCTTAAATTTGTGTATGATAAATACATAGGAATTAATAAGCATTATACTTCTCATAGATTATAGGAGCTAAAATAAAGAAGTGAAGGAAGGTACAATAAACATGAATGAGGAAGCCATGAAGGACGTTATACAGCGTATTCGTCAGGTCGAAGATGAAATAGCTAAGGGGATTATTGGTCAAAAGGAAATCATAAGACAAGTGCTATTGGGGATTTTTACAGGTGGCAATATTTTGTTGGAAGGTGTTCCAGGACTGGGTAAAACCCAATTGGTAAAAACCTTGTCAAAGGTCCTTGATTTATCGTTTTCAAGAATCCAGTTTACACCAGATTTAATGCCAGCAGACGTTGTTGGTACCAATATGTTTATGGAAGATAACCATGGGAAAGGGTATTTTCAATACCAGCAAGGACCTATATTTGCTCATCTTGTCTTAGCAGATGAAATTAACCGGGCAACACCTAAAACACAATCGGCTATGTTAGAAGCCATGCAGGAAATGACCGTTACCGTGGGTAACACAACATATGAATTGCCCAAACCATTTATTGTACTAGCTACCCAGAACCCCATTGAGATGGAAGGGACTTATCCTCTACCAGAAGCTCAGATGGATCGTTTTATGTTCAAGACATTAGTTAAATTTCCTACCCTTGACGAGTTATCAGAAATCATGGACTTAACAGTTGAGGAGCATGGGAGTGAACCTCAGAAGATCATGGATGGTGAAGATATCCTTCAGATTAGGACCTATATAAGGCAAGTACCAGTTGCTAAATATGTAAAAGAGTATGCACTTAAACTGGTTGTTGCGACTCATGGCAATATGGCTGAAGCACCCGACATGACAAAAAAATATCTAAAGTATGGAGCAGGTCCACGTGCTGCTCAGAGCATCTTAAAAGCGGCTAAAGCCAATGCCCTATTAGAAGGTCGTTATAACGTATCTTTTGACGATATCAAATATGTCGCCCTACCATGTCTTAGACACCGACTTCTTCTCAATTTTGAAGCGTTAGCAGATGGTATCGACGCTGATGGTTTTATTGCCCAGCTATTACAAGCTATCAAAGCATAAGCTATATCAAAGTTTAGTATAGCGTCTTACAATGTTGAATCCATATTCACTAGGAGCGAAATGATGAACGAACAAATATTTACATCCGATTTTTTAAATAAACTAGAGCGCTTATCGGTGCATGTTACGGCGTTAATGAGTCATGGAGGAGCAGGCAATCGCAAATCCAAGGCTAAAGGTATGTCTGTGGAGTTTTCAGATTACCGAAAATATGTACCTTCTGATGACTTTCGTCGTATTGATTGGCATGCTTATGGGCGATTCAAGAAATTATATGTGAAACTTTTTATGGAGGAAAAAGAAGCGATTATTCGCTTATTCATAGATAATAGCAAATCCATGTCTTATGGGGGAAAGGACATGATGGCACTGCGGTTGGCAGGAGCGTTCTCTTATCTGGCCCTTAATCATTTGGACAAGGTACTGTTAAATCCCCTTCATGCAGGCGAGGAAAATGTCTTTTTGGGACAAGGCAAACATGCTTTCGGACATTATATGCATTACCTAGAAAGGATATCATTTCAGGGTGCTTCTTCACGCTTGGATAACATAAAACGTATGCATGTCCAGGGGAGTGGTCTTAGTATCATTATATCGGATTTTTTTATAGAAGATGAGATGGAGGACATTGTGAAATTCTTACGTTACAAACGTCAACAGGTCTTATTGCTTCATGTCTTATCCGAAGAAGAGTTAAACCCCCAGTTAGATGGTCGTTTGAAACTAACAGACAGTGAAACCGGTGAAGAAAAAAATCTCATGATGACGCCTCAACTACTTAGTAAATATCAGCTTGCATTAGATAAGTTTCAGCATCACATGAAAGATATCAGTTATAAATATGATGCACATTATGTTTCTGTCAATGCAAGGGACTCTATTGAGAAGATTATTTTAGAAGAGTTATTAGGAAGTTTTGTAACACTATAAAAGATTACATAAGGTGGAGAATACTATGCATGTAAATGATAGAGGTACTATCTACTATGGAACGGATATAAAATACATTGAAGAACTTGATAAAGAAGGATTAACCAAGCCAAGATGCAGAGATGAACAGTATATTTCAGTATCAATTTCAGGCTATAAGTCTGCTATACCGATCACCCATCCTGAACTGATTGACATGGCAAGGGTTTATTCTCAAGAAATGCAGATATGTACTTTAAAGGACCAAAAGCTATATTTTAAAACAGGTTATGAAAATACTTTGACTTACATAGAAGGATTTGGACCAAACCCAAGTCAATATTTGAAAAGCTATTATGGGTTAGTTGTGAATAACAGAACAGCAAATACAATGACAGCGGTACTTAACCACAGCGCTCATGAAGCCTTAGTTCAACCAGAGAAAGCTCGAACATTTGAATATATGTCTTCTGCTTTACATGGTTTTATAGCACATATAGTACCTGATATGATTGAAGGTTGGATTGTTCCCGAACAAAGATATCATTCTATTAATGAATTAATGGATAAAGGGAAAATAAGAAGATTAAAATTATGGAAGGATACTGATTTTAAGCCTATCCAATATGATATGGGTAGAAAAGTTATGTATGGTTTGTTTCCAACAAATATTGACATGTATGTGAGACATATTAGTCGTAATAAATATTATGCGCAAACACGCATTAATCATTTAAAAAGCATATTAAGGTTATTTTCTGATATTAATTGGCATATGCCTTTGGATAAATTAGAGCAGCAACTAGAGGCTTGGCTACATAAACATAAAGATAGTATTATCTGGAACAGTGAAGAACAATGCTATCTATGGAATTAAATTTTCAACTTTTGAGGTCTAAGAGGGATGTGTCGTTATGCGTTTTGGTAATCCGTATGCTTTATGGGGGCTTTTGTCCATTCCTATAATCATACTCATGTATATATTAAAACAGAATTTTGAAGAAAAGAAAGTTGCCAGTACCTTTCTCTGGGATATGGCAACGAAGGATGATGAGGTGCAAACACCTTGGCAAAGGTTAAGGAAGAATATCTTGATGATTTTACAGATTCTAATGGCTATTCTTCTTGTTGGTGCATTGGCTCAACCCTACCTGTATCAAGAAAATGAGGTAGGTGAAGCGGAGATTATTGTCATGGACACAAGTGCCAGTATGAATGCAGTCTACGATCAGAATATGTCACGATTAGCACATGCTAAAAAGTCAGCCAGTAATCGGGTTAAAGACTTAATAGATGGTACACCTGTTACGCTCATCACTGTTGGAAACAATGTCAATCTTATTGTATCTGGAAGCGATGATAAAGAAAGTGTTTTGAAAGCCATAAAAGCAATAAAACCGTCTTATGGGGCAGAGAAAATTGTGGATCATATACCTTTTATTCGTTCCATAGCAGAGAGCTTTGAAGCCTATGGTATTAGGGTGTATACAGATACAAGTATAGAGGATGAACAGGTGTATACGGAGATTATTAACCAGCCAGATACAAATGTAAGCCTTGACTATATGTCAACCCATAGACAAGAAAATGATGCCATTGAAGTACTTGCTAAGGTAACAAATCGTTACAAAAAGAATGCAACGGTTCATTTGCAGCTATTTACAGAAGATGATCAACTGCTAAAAGGACAAGAAATAACCTTAGGGCCAAGGGAAAGCAAAAGTATTTTCTTAGATGGTATCACTTATAATGGGGACATTATTTATGGTGAAATACAAGAAAAAGATTTAATCATAGAAGATAATAAACGGTACAGTATCTTGAATAAAGAACAAACGAAGAGAGTATTATTGGTCACAGAAGGTAACATATTTCTAGAAAAAGGTATCTTGGCAACAGGACGTTATGAGTTATATAAAACCAATACAGCTGACATGACGGAAGATACCTATGATCTCTATATATTTGATGGTATAAGACCTGTAAGTATTCCATCTGAAGGTCATCTGATGTTTGTGAATATACCGGAAGTAGAAGGTTATTATACAACAGAGGCTGCTAAAAAAAGTGGTCTTGTATCCTTTGAGGAGCACCCTATCACCAAATATATCATGAAGGAACAGTTTGTGGCTTCTGCCTATTCACCTATTGGTATGCATGGGGATATGCAGCCTATAGCTGGTGTGGGTGGTCAGCCGATCATGGCCATTGGGCAAATAGATGGCAGGAAATATAGTATCTTGTCTTTTGCTATTCATAATAGTGATTTCCCAGTTAGTATGAGTTTTCCAGTAGTTATGGACCGGCTGTTAGGACACTTGTTAGGTGATGGATCAGAACAAGTTACCAAGTATTTTGCAGGTGATCGTATTGCTTTTGAACCACTAAGCACAACAAAAACAGCTCATATACTTGATCCGGAGAATAAAAAAACAAATCTGGCCATTCAATATCCCACGACGTATTATGATGAAACCCAGGCATTAGGCCTTTATAGACTGGTTCAAGAGAATCATGAACAAGAAAAGAAAATAGATGTCATAGCCGTAGGTTATCACACCCGATTAGAATCGGACATTGAAGAAGTGGTGAGTGTTCAGGAGAAACAAGAGACAAAGGGCACTAATCGTAGAGAGCAGAAGACAGATTTTATAAAACTGTTTATTGTGATGGCTCTGATGGTTTCGTTATATGAGTGGAAAAAATATGTTAAAGGTTAGAGGTGTCACATGAGGATTGAATTTACGAGGGCATGGCTGCTGTTATTGTATCCCTTGATGTTGGGAATAGTCATCTTTCTTTCAAGAAAATATCATACGAATAAAGTTAAGAAATATCTTATCTTAACCATACGGGGAATTTTTCTATTATGCCTGATATTGGCTTTAGCAGATATGTCCATTGTTAACATGTCAAAGGATACAACGACGATCTTCTTATCGGATTTATCTAACAGTGTTTCAGGCAATGAAGAGGATATGAAGCAATTTATTCTGGAGGCAATGCAAAGTAAACAGGAGGAAGACCGTGTAGCCTCTGTTGTTTTTGGAAAAGATGTGGAATTAGAAGGGGAGGTAACAGATAACCTTACAGGGAACATTCTTGACAGTCCCATTAACACTTCCCATACAGATATTGAACAAGGGCTTGTTAAAAGCATGACCATGATGCCAAAAGACACCAATAAACGGATTGTCTTGCTGACAGATGGAAAAGAAAACAAAGGCGATGTGGGTACACTTGTTCATGCCATAAAGGAACAAAAAATTGATATTAAGGTAAAATTATTAGAATCGCAGATAAACGATGAGGTTTATGTGGACAGCTTCTATATACCTCAAAAAGTTAATCTAGGGGAGCAGTTTCAAGTGCATATGGATATATATGCTACTGTGGACACAGAAACAAAAGTAACCCTCATAGCAGATGGAGAAAAGCTGGTGACAGAAACCATGTCCCTTAACCAAGGGTCAAACAAATATGTGTTGCACGATACCGCTAAGAAAATGGGTTTTGTCAACTATGAGTTATTGATTGAGCCAGTCCATGATACCATGACCATCAATAACAGCTACTCCGCCTATACATTGGTGGAAACCAGTCCAAAGATTCTTATATTGTATGATGAAGAGAATGATGCAGTACAGTTAGAAAAAATAGCAGATAGTCTGGGCCTTGAATATGACAGCATGGCCAGTCATACTGCACCAACCCAACTGGAAAACTTGTTAACCTATAAAAGTATTATGTTGTGTAATGTATCAGCAGATAAGTTGGACAATGGCTTTCTTGAACAATTAGAACATTACGTGAAAGATTTTGGGGGCGGTATGGTGGCTGTAGGCGGAGAGAATGCCTTTGCCCTTGGTGGTTACTATAAAACCCCATTAGAGACGGTTCTGCCTGTGAACATGCATATGCGCGGCATAAAAGATAAACCATCAGTTGCCATGATGCTTGTGATTGATAAATCCGGCAGTATGGCAGGTATTAATCTCAAGCTTGCCAAAGAAGCGGCTGTAAGAACCCTTGACGTATTAGAAGATCGAGATGAGATTGGTGTGGTAGCCTTTGATGATAAAGCTTATAATGTGGTTGATCTCCAAAAGGCTGAAAACCGTGAAAGTATACAAGAAAGCATCCTAGGTATTCAGCAAGGTGGTGGTACATCCATACTTCCTGCCCTAAGAGAAGCTTATGAGAAACTTTCCCTTAGCAAAGCTGAAATTAAGCATGTTATCTTACTCACAGATGGTCAAGCAGAAAATACAGGCTATGAAGGTTTACTTACCAACATGAATGACAATAAAATAACCTTATCAACGGTTGGTATTGGTTCAGATACGGATATTGGATTGTTGAGTTACTTGGCATCCTCAGGTAATGGACGTTTTTATCTCACCAAGGATGGTCTCAGCATTCCCCGTATATTTGCAAAAGAAGCATTTTTAGCCACACGCACATACTTAAATAACATGACGTTTACCCCAGAAATCACATCGTATCACAGTATTTTATCCAGTGTATATGATGAAGGTTTACCACCGTTACATGGTTATGTAGGTACATCACCAAAAGACGCAGCAACGGTATTATTGACAAGCCCGGTGAAAGACCCTATACTGGTATCTTGGCAATATGGACTAGGGAAAACAGTAGCCTGGACTTCTGATTTATCGGGTCAATGGAGTCGTGAGTATAATGCATGGGGGCGTAACCACATCCTCTGGCAGAATATCATCCATTACACCATCGAGAATTACTCCAGAGAACCCATTGAGTTGGAGAGTACTCTTAAGGATGGTGAAGTAGAAGTAACCTTAACCACATCAGGTGAAGATGACCAGTTACTGGACACATCCGTTCAGGTACAAACGCCTTCCAATAAAAACATAACCCTTAACCTAGAGCCTGTTAGAAAGGGCGTTTATCGAGGTCGTTTTTTACCAGATGAAATAGGGTCTTATATGTTAAAAGGTGTTCAAAAAGATGAAGAACAAGTATTAGCAACGGGTTTAGGTGGCATCACAGTGCCTTACTCAGAAGAATATAAAGTTGCTAAGGCTACCACCTTTAAGCATTTTGTTGATCAAGTAGGTGGCGCATACATTCAACGTGCCGAAGACGTATTTGGTCCTTTGGATCATCCAGTGAAGAGCAAAAAGAGTGTGGTTAATGGACTTCTCATCATGGCTATGATCATTTGGATCGTGGATATCGCCATGCGAAGACTCAATGTGATGACGAAGCTTCAACGACGCATCGTTGCCCCTATGAGTCGTGGCATAGGTTATATATACCGTAAGGCCATAGGAAGTAATAGACAAAAAAATAAAAAGGTTATGGACCATGATAATAAAAGTCATAAACCTGTTGAAGTTATTGAGCAACAAATAAAAAGTCATGAAAAAGACAACCTATCAAAAAAGAATTCCAAACCATCCAAGTCCAAGGAGGCACAGCAAGCATCCGGTGGACTGAATACGGATCAACTTTTAGGTAGTTTAAATAAGAAGAAATAGAGGAGATATGCATATGAAAAGGATGAGACACGTAGTCATGGGAATGCTACTCATGCTACTCATGGTACTAGGGAATCTGGGCACCCATGCAGCAAATGATAGAAACATCGATGTGGAAGTTGAGTTTGGTTATAACAATGTTTTTCGATACGGTGATTACTTGCCTCTAACCATTCATATAACCAATGGGTCCGATGCCTTTGATGGTGAAGTAATTATCAGGTATCATGTTAGTTATGACAAAGATGCCATACTAAAACAAAGGGTAAGTCTTGAAAAAGATGGTCAAAAAGACGTGGAATTCACCATGAACAGTGTATCACAGGATTTAGACATGTTACGGGTCATTCTTATGGAAGATGGAAAAGAGGTTTATAATCAGACAATTAAACTGCCTTTTTTACAGGGTGTTTTTAAAGATAAAACCATCATGGGGATTTTATCCGATGATCGTGATGCTATCTCTTATATTCAGCCGCCAGGAGAATTTGTAAAGATACCCCTTGATCATCAGAATTTTCCAGATAATATATTTGGCATACATATGTTCGATACGTTAGTCGTTAACAATTATGATTTATCTCAACTACAAAAAAATCAACTGGATACCCTAAAAAAATGGGTAGGCAATGGGGGTCAATTAATCTTAGGTACTGGTGCCAGATATACCAAGACCCTGTCAACATTGGAAGACTTTTTACCGATGATTCGTGTTACGGATACCCGTGAAGTACCTGTTCATACACTAAATACCGTGATAGGTCAGCCAATAGAAGAAACTGCTGATAGTGGCATTCCACTTACGGTTGCTAATTTTGATGGTGATAAGTTGGCAACATATACCACAACCCAAGTAGAACTGGAGAATCTAGTTTATCATATTCCTAAAGGAAATGGTATGGTTCGTTTATTTGCCTTTGATCTTGGCATGGCACCAATGGATACCTATCGTTATAAACAAGAAGTGCTAAAGCACTTCATAGTAGGTGCTGTTGATCAATATAATAAGTATTATGAGCCCTATCGGTATCAGCTTCATAATAGAGTGAATCCATTTTTATGGGGCATTCCTGATATAAAACTGCCTACACTATCATCGATTATAACCATTATTATCATATACGTACTTCTTATTAACCCTATTTTGTATTTGATTTTGAAACGTAAAAAGAAGAGACAATACATGTGGATAGTGGTACCATGTTTAGCTGTAGCTTTTGTGGTCGTTATGTTTGTTACAGGTATGAATACGCGAATCAAAGCACCTGTATCTCAGGTGGTAAATATGATTCTTTTTAACACGTCAGGTGGGTCAAAAGCCAGTTATGGTACGGTTATTAATACGAATAAATCCAATTTAACAGTAGCATCCATTGATGGATTGGAAATGATACCTATCATAGATACAAGCCATTACTATCATAATCCAGATAATGCCGTTAAAGTATATGAAGATTTTCAGGTGGCATATGAGAAGACAATGGGTACTCAACCGAACATTCAATTTAAAAAAACACGTGTGTTTGGGAACTATAATTTTGAAATTGATCCCTCTAAGGAATTGCCAGATTCCAATAAGATTGACACACAACTTATCTATGATGGCAATAGGCTTAATGGAACAGTGACCAATCAGTATGATTTTGATTTAAATGATTGTTTAGTGACATTTAAAAGTCTTTTTTATGAAATAGACCACTTAGGAGCAGGAGAAACCATTGACTTAACAAATCGAACACCAATAGGACCATACGATTCCATCAACTCGTATTTTTGGGAAAGAAAATGGCAGCTTGATTCCCATCAAGAGCAGCAAATCATGGATCAACAACAGAGCATTAAAAACGCGTTAGTACGATATTCCAATATTAACGAAAGTCAGTTGGTGATGCTGGCTTGGACAAACCATAGTTTCTACCAAGGTTTTACGGTAGACAATAAACAAGTTAAAAAATATGAAAAAACACTTATCTGTGTGAATGAACCTGTCGTCTATCAATCAGGTATTCAGTATGTGTTGAATTTTGGAGAATTACGTGGTAAGGTTAATGGCAAATATGTGGATGATCATTACTATAGTCATGCCAAAGTATATGATCTTGTATTTCAATTACCAATGGATGCAGTGGACGTTAAAACCATTAAAATCAGGCCCATTATCGGAAGGTATCAAGCTGAAATTCGTTTAAAGAATGGCGACATGCTATCGGATAATATTGGTGAGATCATCACATTAACTGGCGACGGGTTAGATCAATATCTCACAGATGATGGAGAAATTATTTTAAACATAACCTTAGAATCAGATATGAATGATATAGAGATTCCTGAAATATACGTAGAAGGGATTGGAAAATAAATGTTAGACATAAAGGGACTTCGTAAAAATTATAAGAAATTCACAGCACTTAAGGGTATTGATCTTCATGTGGATGAAGGAGAGATTTTTGGATTCATAGGACCTAATGGTGCTGGAAAAACAACGACCATGCGGATTGTATGTGGCTTGTTAAACCCCACAAGCGGGGAGGTTACCATCAACGGTATTAATGCCCTTTCACACATAAGAGAGGCTAAGCAATACATTGGTTATATGCCTGATTTTTTTGGGGTGTATGATAATTTAAAAGTAACAGAATACCTGGAATTTTATGCATCTATTTATAACATTAGAGGCAGTGAAAAGGATAAAATGATAGCGGATCTTCTTGAATTGGTTAACCTAACGGATAAAGCAGATTTCTTCGTGGATAATTTATCAAGGGGTATGAAACAAAAATTATGTGTAGCAAGATGTCTTGTGCATAATCCTAAGCTGCTTGTCCTTGACGAACCCCTGTCAGGTATGGACCCGCGAGCTCGGGCAGATATGAAGAAAGTACTCTACACTTTAAAAGATATGGGTAAAACCATTATTGTCAGTTCCCATATTCTATCGGAGTTATCAGAAATATGTACGTCCATTGGCATCATTAACCAAGGTAACATGGTTATTAATGGTACGGTAGAGGATGTAACCAACAAGGTATATCATAATAAAACCATTGAAATTGAAGTCATGAAGCATCCGGATGCAGCGGAATTAATTCTAAAGGAGTTTAATTATGTAGAGGCTGTCACAGTGACAGGCAATCGTATTGAGGCGTCGGTGAAAGGGGATGATAGGGACATTAGCCACCTGTTACGTTCCCTTATTGTAAAAGATATCCCCGTCGTTACCTTAAACAAGAAAACCCAGAACTTAGAAGATGTATTCTTAGAAGTTACAAAAGAAGCTTAGGATGGATTAATTCGGCTTATTAAGCTTAGGAAGGATGAAACAATGAAATCAATTATCTTAAAAGAAGCAAAAATTCGAATGCGTACATGGAAAACAGTGGGCATGATTACCGCCTATATTATATTATTAGGATTAACGGTGGTGCTCATGCTTTATAATCAAGTCTATAACCGAAATGGTCTTATAAATTTTAGTAACAATTTTACAGAAGTGTTTATAGCCATTACGATTGTACAAGTGCTGATGATCTCTTTTATTGTACCGATTATTACAGCGGGTTCCATTTCCCTTGAACGTGAAAAACAAACATTGGATATTTTATTAAGCACCCATTTAAGACCCATGTCCATCATCATGGGAAAACTCATGACATCCATTAGTCAAGTGTTATTACTCATTGTAGCATCACTGCCTATTTTTTCATTTGTTTTTTTATTTGGTGGCATCAATCTGATATCCATTTTATATTTAGTGCTCTTTTATGTGGTAATATCCATATTCTTTGGAGCCCTTGGGGTATTTTTCTCCGTCATCTTTAAGAAGACCTTGACTTCTATTGTCATGACCTATTTGGTGATGATTGTACTTACTGTTGGTACGCTCATAGGCACTGCTTTATACATCGACATGACAAGAGCACATCATTATTATGAGCATGTAACGTTTTGGCCCCTTTACTTCAACCCTGGACTAACTTTCTGGGCGATATTGATGAAACAGTTTGGTGACATACAAAGATTTACATTCATGATAGGTCGTAATGAAAATTTTTGGTTAATCAGTACAGGTATATTTGTTGTCTTATCCATCATCTTAATAGGGTTATCCGCCTATTTTCTTAATCCTATCCGAAAAAAATGGAGAAAGCGATAAAAATGCCCCGTGTATGGAGATGATTTTATGGAGCAAATAGATAAAAAAATAAAACAAATGGTGCACCGTGTAAGACGTCGATGGATCATAAGCAGGTTAATCAAGTATTGCCTATATGGGCTATGTGGCGGCTTAATGATAGGGATTGTATTGGTGTTGATGCGTCTTTTCATACCCATCACGTTCATCTATACGAAATTGGGTATTCTATTGGCAATAAGTCTAGGAATAGGGTTCATCTATAGCTTTTTACGGTTGCCAAGCGAGTTGGAGACAGCTAAGACAATAGATGGTTTTGGTCTGAAGGAAAGAACCATCACAGCTATAGAAATCATGTCAAGCCAATACCCACATCCCTATAGAGACTTGATTAAAAAAGATGCTTATGCACATCTTAGTAAAATTGAACCCAAGACAATGATGCCTATCCTACCTCCGGTTAAAAGCTTGGCTAGGGTATTAGCTCTCTTAGGCATACTTATCATAACATGGATGATTCCCAGCCAACACGAATCATGGGTTGCAGAAAAAGAAAAAGTACAGATAGCTAAGAGGGAAATCCAAAAAGACGTTCAAAAGATTAAAAAAGAGATCAAAGAAGATACGTACTTAACAGAAGAAGTAAAAAAAGACTTGGAAAAAGTCATATCGGAGTTAAACAAAGATATTCTCCATGCGGATAATGAAAAAGAATTGGAAAAGCGGGCAGAAGCAAACCTAGAACTCATGAAGTTTAAAAAGGATCAAGCCAAAGAAAAAAGGTTCAAGGATATCACAGAAAAGCTTTTAGCTAACCAGAAATCAGAAGCTCTTGGTAAAGCTCTTGAAAATAAAGATTTCGATCTAGCAAAGAGGGAAATTAACAAGCTTATGGAAGATATGAGCAACATGTCAGATGAGGATTATGACGCATTATTGAGCAGTCTCTCTGAGCAATTAGAAGGCATTGACATGGAACAGTTATCTGATGCGCTTAATCAGTTAGCCAGTGATATGGAACTTACCAATAATCAGTTAGGAAACAGTCAATACGCTTTGAGTAATGGTAACAATGCATCTGATGGACAGCCTGGTGCATCAAATGGGAATCGTTCAAGTGAAGGTAACAGCGGTTCGAGCAATAGTGGCCAAAACAATGGTGGCAATAATGGGTCAGGCAATGGTAGTGGATCAGGTAGCGGAAGCGATTCTGGTAATGGAAACGGCTCAGGTAATGGTAGTGGTAGTAACGGTTCTGGAAATGGCAATCAGCAAGGCGGTAATGGCAATGGTTCTGGAATAGGAAGTGGACGGGGAAGTGGTAGTGCTAATCAAGGTACGGATGGACAACGGGTTGATGGTACAACGTCTGACGAACAAGTAAATGGTCAACGAGGTGACAAAGATTCAGATTTGCAATTGGTCCGTGAAGGTGTATCCATAGCCGGTGAAAAAATACCTTATGATCGAATTATTGGTGAATATGAAAGCAAAGCCTATGAAACCATGAACAGCTCCGACATACCTAAAGGTATGCAGGAAGTTGTAAAAGAATACTTTTCTGGGTTGAATTAATGTATAGAGTATCATAGTAAACATAAGATTGGACTTAGTTAATGCATGCATTAACTAAGTCCAATCTGTATAGCCATAAACCATCCAACTAATTTCGTTTCAAACAAGATTATATACATAAGTATTGTCATGATGACTTATTAAGTATATAGTATAATGAGACATGTACATACTATAGATAATAAATGGGATAAATGTATGAAGATAAGGGGCAAATGAGTCATGTATTGGATTATAAGTTTTGTGTTCGTCATATGGAGAATGTATCAGTTTTCAACCAACCGTGTTACAATAAATAAGCAAGTCATAAAAGATAAGAGGATAAGTGGTCTAAGCTATGTGCATATTACAGATATCCATGGTAAGATCAAATTTACCAATGGACAATTAGCCCATAAAATTAACAAAATTAACCCTAATTTTGTTTTGGTTACAGGAGATTTAGCCAATAACATACGTCAATACCCAAGGGTATTTAAAGCGTTAGGTACTATAAAAAGTCCAATCTATATGGTATTAGGAAATTATGAGTATAAGAACTTTGTTAACAATCCTTTTAAAAAAGAAATCATTAACTTTGACATGATTTTAGATGAAGTAAAAAAATACAAGCACATTCATTTGCTCATGAATGAACCCATGGTGTATCATCATGGGAATAAGGAAGTTCAAATCTATGGGTTTGATCAGTCACAATATGGTAATGAAGCTTTTCATATTCATAAACAAACGTCCATGTATCGTATTGTGTTAGCCCATTCACCCTATATTATGCATTATATACGAAAACATGGTATTGGCTTTAATCATTTATTAGTGGGTCACACCCATGGAAAACAAATTAATCTAGGTAAGCACGTGAAATTTCCATATGGTCATTATCACATTGGAGATAAACGGTTAAATAGCACCATGTTGTTTACCATTAATCGGGGACTTGGAACATCCAGGATACCCCTCAGAATAAATAGTCAACCGGAAATAAGAGTGTATGATATACAATAGTTAAACATCAAAGGAGGCTTCAACATGTATTATGCGCCTGTAACATCCCTTCTTTTTTAATGAGCTAAAAAAGAAGGGAGACAAAAATGAAAAACTTCATAAAAATAGATACATTAATGGTTAGGGAAATTAATCAGATGGCAATACCCATGCTCTTTAATTCGGTTATTGGGATGCTTATAGGTCTTATTGATATGGCTATGATCGGGCGAATATCATTGGAAGCCTTTGGAGCAGTTGGGTTAATAAGTTCCACCATTAATAGTATAACAGGTGTATTAGGTGCAATTTCAATCGCCTTTAATATTGCTGGTGCTAGATGTAAAGGGCAAGGCAATCCATGTGGATTGCGAGATATTTTTTTAACGGGTTCTTATCTTGCATGGATAATTGGTCTAGCGTTTTGGGTTGTTTGCCTATATTTTGGAACACCTTTGTTACAGTATGGGTATGGTTTGAAAGGAAATATTCTGAAGGAATCTGTTAATTATTTGCATGTATTCAGTCTGTCAGTTGGTTTGAATATGCTGCTATTCATGCATTCAGCTTTGTTTAAGATTCTTAATAAAACCAGGTACCTATTCATAGGAAATATAACAGCTACCATAACGAATGTGATATTAAACTATATCTTAATCTTTGGTAAGTTTGGTATAGAACCAATGGGGGTTAAGGGGGCTGGTATAGGTTCTGTGATTGCTTTAACATTGAATTTGATTATTTATGTCATGATTGTACAGAGGCATCAATTCGTATCCTATGGTATATTGTCTATCAAAAAATTTGTTGCAGTAGGAAGAGTGCTTATAAATGATTCATTCCCCCTTATGGGTCAAGAGGTTCTTGAATCAACTATTCTAGTTGTATGTATTAATGCTATTTTATCCCGTATAGGCGTCCTTGAAGTATCTATCTATACTTTTTTATTGGGCATGATGAACATACTTCTTATGCCCATGTATGCATACGCTTCTACATCATTAACATTTGTCAGTGAACACCGCGGAAAAAGAGATTACAGTAAAATAATGCATATTCCAAGATGTGCTTTACGTCTAGCTTTACGATGGTGTCTAAGCCTTGGTATAGGCATATGGATATTTAAATATCCACTAGCTCATGGTCTTACAAATGATACAGACCTGATTACCCATGGTATCAATTATCTACTCATGGCAATTATCACTTATATTTGTACAATTCCTAATACAATCTATAAGTACAGCCTGCAAGGTATAGGTCAGGAAAAGTGGGTATTTCTCAATGGTATGGTCATTAATATATTAGGCATACTACTCATATATACCCTAAGCAATCTTATAAATTGGGGAATGCTAGGTGTGTATATGGGATTGTGTGTGACTTACATTGTATTAAGTGTACGACACTATAGACGTTATCACCATAGCATGATGGCCTTTAAATATTAATTGACGAAGCGTTTTTTTCAAAATAATCTTTTATATACACTCTGTTAGGACTAAAAAAGTCAAGAATCTTACGTATACCTGTGATTCTTGGCTTTTCCTTAATCAACCATTTACTTGTAAAATATGACATGCAGCTGTCATATTAAAAGTGGTATACTATATAATAAACAAACACATTGGAGGTGTTATCCTATGGAATACGTTACAATTACTAAAGACAATATTGATGATGAACATATATGTTGTGCCATATCGGATAAAAAATCTGTAGAAGGCTACGCAGCTAAAAAAGCTTGGTTAAAAGAGCAACTGGACAAGGGATATACATTCAATAAGCTCAATGTTCGAGGAAAAGTATTTATGGAATATTGCCCATCAGAAATTGCTTATTTACCTGTTAAAGCAGATAATTATATGGTGATTAATTGTTTCTGGATATCTGGTAAATATAAAGGGTCCGGTCATGGAAAAGAGCTTCTAAAACGGTGTATAGAGGATTGTAAGAAACAAGATAAAGCAGGGATTGTGGTTCTATGTAGTGATAAAAAACGACCTTTCATGTCGGATAAGAAATTTTTCTTGAAACAGGGTTTTGAGGTTTGTGATCAGACGAAGCCTTACTTTGAGTTATTATACATGCCATTACAAGAGAATGTGGAAAAACCTGTGTTTAGAGATACGGTAAAAGAAGGTGAATGTCAGGATAACGGAGGGTTTACAGTCTTTTATTCACATCAATGTCCTTACATGTCTTATTATGTAAATCTGCAAAAAAAGGTAGCCGATGAGCATCATATACCCTATGAAGCTATCTTACTTGACAGTAAAGAAAAAGCAATGGATAACCCCTCCCCATTTACCATATACAGCCTGTTTTATAAAGGTAAATTCATCACACAAGAACTGATGGCTGAGAAAAAGTTTACCAAGACAATAGAAACACTATGTGAGGCATAACCAATGGATTATATACCAGCAAAAACCATTATCCAAAGAAATAAAAATCCAGAATATTGGTTTGGTCATGACTATAACATGAACATATACAAAGGTTGTTGTCACGGCTGTATTTATTGTGACTCAAGAAGCGATTGCTATGGCATTGAAGATTTTGACCGTGTACGAGCTAAAAAAGATGCAACAAGCATCATTGAAAAGGAACTTCGTACCAAACAAAAATGGGGTGTAGTAGGTACAGGAGCCATGAGTGACCCTTATAATCCTTTTGAAAAAGAGCACCGATTAACAAGGCAGGCTCTTAAACACATTGATCACTATGGATTTGGCCTTGGTTTAGCCACTAAGAGTTCTTTGCTAAAACGTGATATGGATATCATCAAATCCATTAACGGTCATTCACCTGTATGCATTAAGATGACCATTACCACAGTAGATGATCAGCTAAGTCGCAAGATTGAACCTTATGTGGATGCATCATCAAAAAGGTTTGAAACTTTAAGGATTCTAGCAGATGCAGGGATTTTTACTGGTATTTTACTCATGCCTATCTTACCCTTTATTAATGATACATGGGACAACATTGAAGGAATTGTTAAAAGGGCCAGTGAAGCTGGGGTAAAATTCATATACCCTGGCTTGGGTGTTACCCTTAGACAAAATCAGCGCTATTATTACTATGAACAGCTTGATACAGCCTTTCCTGGCGTTAAACAGCTTTATATGCAGCATTTTAGGGATGACTATAGATGTCATAGTTTACACGCCAAAGAACTTGGTGAACAATTCCGAGCAAGCTGTAAAGAACATGGGTTATATTATAAAATGAGTGATATTATCAAGAACTACCGCTTACAAGCAGGGCAGGAGCAACTAACTTTGTTTGATTGATGCCTTGGGACTGTGTAAGTGGTTAGATTGGGAAGATAACATGACATTGACGTTCATCATTCGACATGGTATACTATAATAATCAAAGTTACATAGAAATGTTTTGTGAAGTAAATGAATACGCTTCTAGTGGTTATATAGAGGTTATTCATTTTCTGTTGTATTTCATGTAACGCCTTACATGAAAATATGTAAAGTGTTACACAGGAGATAGAGGTGAAAGGATGCATAATATTAAAGAGGTAGCTGCATTAGCAAAAACATCAACGGCCACAGTCTCTCGCGTCATTAATGAAACAGGCTATGTGAGCAGTGAAGTGAAGCAAAGAGTATTAAAAGCAGTAAAAGAACTGGACTATCGGCCCCTTAAAAGAGACGGAAAAACTAACACCAAAAGAACCATAGCACTTGTTGTCCCAGACATTGAAAACCCATTTTTTGCCAAACTAACAAAGGAAATAAGTCAGATATCCAATACGTTGATGTATAACATCTTGTTGATAAACGTAAGTGGGTTAAAGAACGATGGTGGCGATTTCCTATTGGACCTTATTAGTAGTCGGGTAGATGGGGTTATTTACACATCCTCTTATCGTTTTTTGGATGTTATCAGCCGCGTTAAAGGAAATAACATTCCCATTGTGGTATTAGACCGTGAAATTCAAGATATGGAAATAGACACCATTGTAGTGAATAATGATCATGCCGCATTTTTAGCCACGGAGCACCTTATTCAATTAGGGCATAAACACATTGCTTTTATAGGGGGCACAAAAAATATGGAAATTTCCATCAACCGTCATAAAGGTTACAAAAGAGCTTTAGAAAAATATAAAATGGCTTATGATGAGACGATTGTCAAACATGGTGATTTTACAATGCAATCTGGGTATAACGCTACAAAAGGACTCATGCAATCCAATGGACATATGACTGGGATTGTAGCGGCTAATGATTTAATGGCCATTGGTGCCTTTAACTATTTGAATGCCGTTGGCTATAAGATACCAACAGATATGTCAATTGTTGGATTTGATGATATCGATTTGGCTTCATCCATTACACCTAAGCTGACAACGGTATCTTATCCCATTAAGAGGATGAGTCAGCTAGCAATAGAGTCCATTATTAAACATATTTCAGGAACAAATTCAGCATGTGAGAGTGTGAGTCTACGGTCTAAACTCATTATACGTGATTCTACTGGTGCCATTGACGTAAAAGACTAATTAAAAGCTAGAAGGAGAATTGTTATGAAAAAGAAATGGTTTTATACATTATTGGTTCCTGGATTAACGATCATCATCCTATTTTTATTCATTCCCCTCATCTATACCATAGGCTCTACATTTATTGGGGATTCAGGATTTACTTTTAGTCGATATACTACTTTTTTTACAGATGGGTATTATGTAAAAATATTTAGTAGAACCCTTAAAATTGCACTGATCACGGCACTTATTTCTATGATTTTGGGCATACCTGTTGCTTATTATATATCCAGAAGTAAAAAAAGTATAAGAGGTGTATTAATTGCTTGTACCGTTTTCCCTTTGTTAACGAATTCCGTGGTACGTTCTTTTGCGTGGATGACCATTTTAGGGAAAAATGGTGTTATTAATAATCTATTAATGAATGTTCATGTTATAGGAAGCCCTTTAAAACTCCTTTATACGGAATTTGCCATTATCATCGGTACGGTTTATTTATTTCTACCCTTAATGGTTGTATCTTTAGTGGGTGTAATGGAAAATATCGAAAATGATTTATTGGAAGCTGCTGAAAGCTTAGGGGCTAACCGATTGACCGCTTTTTTTAAAGTGGTTGTTCCTCTTAGTGTTCCAGGACTTATCGTAGGAAGCGTACTTGTTTTTACAGGTGCTTTTACAGCATATACAACACCTCAGCTGTTAGGTGGGAATACAAATATTGTCTTGTCTACCCTGGTTTACCAAAGGGCCATGACACTAGGGGATTGGACAGGTGCCTCAGTGGTGGCAACCGTCATGATTATTACCACGTTAACCGTTATCGGTGTGATCAATAAATTAGCAGGTAAATTAAACGAAAGGGGAATTTAAATGAAAAGAAGTAGAGGGTTAACCTTTTTTACAATTTGTGTCTACCTATTTCTTTTTGCCCCAATAGTGATTATTATCATGACAGCTTTTGGGTCAGATGACGTGATTACCTTTCCAGTCAAGGGATTTAGTATGAAATGGTTTGCAAATATCTTCACATCGGATATGTTTATGAAAACCTTTCAAATTAGTATTCAAGTAGCTGTTATTGCCACAATTATTGCCTTGATTATAGGTGTTCCTGCGGCTTATGCTATGAGTCGATTTAATTATAAGGGTAAGGGTCTTATAAAAAACATATTTTTCTCTTCAATCATTGTACCAGGGATTGTTTTTGGTTTTTCTCTTTTTAATTTTGTGATTATCAAATGGAAATTACCTATTTACACCAGTTTATTAATCGGTCATACCATTGTCATCTTACCTTATATTATTCGAGTTGTTGCTTCAAGCTTAGAAGGTTTTGATTATTCCATAGAGGAGGCTGCTGTGAGTCTGGGAGCAAGCCGATTGAAAACGTTTATTTTGGTAGTATTTCCCAATATAACATCTGGGGTTATTGCAGCTTTCATGCTGGCTTTTATCAACTCCTTTAACAATGTGCCCATATCCATATTCTTGACAGGTCCGGGGGTAAGCACACTGCCTATTAAAATGATGAGTTATGTGGAGTATTATTATGACCCTACAATTTCAGCATTATCGGTGACATTGATGCTTATGACAATTGGGATTATGTTTATTGTTGAGAGAACCTTAGGGCTTAACTACTTTTCTAAATAAGAGATGGAGGTATAACATGTCATTAATAAATTTAAAAGATATTACGGTTTCCTATGATGGCAAAGTGGATATTCTAAATAAATTAAATATGGATATACAAAAGGGTGAATTGATTTCTTTGCTTGGGCCAAGCGGGTGCGGAAAAACGACAACGTTGAGAGTCATTGCAGGGTTTATTCAACCCAAAAGTGGACAGTTCATATTTGACCAAGACGATTATACAGCCATTCCTGTTCATAAAAGAAATTTTGGTTTGGTTTTTCAAAGCTATGCATTGTTTCCACATTTAAGTGTATTTGATAATGTTGCTTTTGGATTGAAGATGAAGAAAATGCATAAGAAAGACATCAAAAAGGCTGTGAACGACATATTAAACGTTGTTGATTTGGAGGGTTATAGCTCACGTTACCCTAAGGAATTATCTGGAGGACAAAGGCAAAGAGTAGCCTTGGCAAGGGCTTTAGTCGTTCAACCCAAATTACTTTTGTTAGATGAACCCTTAAGTAATTTAGATGCAAAATTAAGATTGAAAATGAGAGCGGAAATTAGAAAACTACAACAAAAATTAGGCATTACCACAATTTTTGTGACCCACGATCAGGAAGAATGCTTTTCCATTTCGGACAAGGTAGCGGTCATGAATGGGGGTATTATTGAACAATATGATACACCTGAAAAAATATATGCACATCCAGCCAGTGAGTTTGTAGCACGTTTTGTAGGATTTGAAAATTTTGTTACTCTAACAAAAAAAGAAGATAATCGATACCAGTCAACATCAGGTGTGACATTTGTTAATGACGCTAACCATGAGCATATTAAAATAGATGAGAAGGTCATCGGAACAATTAGACCCGATGATATTCAAATCTTAGATGATGATAGGACGTTAGAAACCAATAGGTTAGATGGCGTTGTTGAAGTAAGAACCTATTTAGGGAAAGAATATCAATACGCTATTCAAACGGAAGTGGGTACGCTATTAGCCAATGCTGGTAACAGCAAGAAATACAATCAAGGGGATCAAGTGAGACTATACTTACCAAGCAATAAATTAATTTTAGTTTAATAGATGTTTGGGTTCTCCAGTAGAGGTAAAGGTGTTTGTAATACATGGTGGAGGTAATGGATTAGTACCGTCTACCATGTATTCCAATAGATATTTAAGACATAATAGGCATATTAAATTAGGAGGGATATCATGAAAAAATTATCAATTATTCTTGTAATCATGTTATTATTAGTAAGTGTTGTAGGATGCAGTAAAACAGATGAGGTAAAAGAAGGCGATCAAGAACAAGCGCCAACGGAGTTAGTCATTTCAACATGGGGCTACAGCGAAGACCTGCTATGGGAAAATGTATTTACACCTTTTGAAGAAGCAAATAATGTAAAAATCATATTAGAAACAGGGAATAACTCAGAAAGATTAATTAAATTAAAGAGTAACCCCGACAGCAATATCGATCTTATTTATTTAGCAGAAGCATTTGCTCAAGAAGGTATTGAAGCAGGATTATTTGAAAAAATTGATTATGATAAAGTGACAAACAGTGATAAAGTGGGTGAAAAAGCAGCGTATTTAATTGAAGCAGGTTATGGTCCAGCCTACACATTAAACCGTGCAGCTATTGCATATGACCCTAATAAAGTTGGTTTTGACATTCAATCATGGGATGATTTGTGGCATGCTGATTTGAAAGGAAAAGTATCTATACCAGAGATTACAACAACTTTTGGACCATCAACCATGTATGTTGCGTCCAACTATAAGGCTATTGATATTACATCGGATAATGGTGATGCGGCATTCGTAGCATTAGAAGAGCTAAAACCTAACTTGGTAAAAACCTATTCAAAATCATCAGATTTAGCCAATATGTTTGCTAATGAAGAAATTGCAGTGGCTATTACTGCTGATTTTGCCTATGGAAGAGTTAAGGATGGGGCACCTGATGTGGTTTTTGTTAATCCAGAAGAAGGCGCATACATTAACTTCAATACCATTAATATTGTTAAAGCTTCTAAGAATAAAGAATTAGCACTTAAGTTTATTGATTATGCTTTAAGTACAGAAGTACAAACACGAACTGCCAAAGCATTAGGTGAATCACCCATTAATACAGAAGTAGAATTAACGGAGGAAGAAGCAGAAAACTTAACCTATGGCGATGTGATTAATCAGTCCAACACCGTTGATCATGAATTTATTAATGCCATAAAAACACAATGGATTGATAGGTGGAATAGGACTTTAAATCAATAATAAGATAGGGATAAACAACATCTATGTGCAGTTCCATCTGCCATAGATGTTGTACGTTATTCTAAAATAGCCTTAATAAGGAAAGTGGAGAATTGTATGGAAGTGAAGTTAATCATAAAAAACGTTCAAGTATATAATGCATATGTTAAAAAATTTATTCATGGTGATGTGGTTATACGGGATAACAAGTTTTTATACATTGGAAAAACAGATCAACAGGTTCAGGATGAATGGCATGCCGAAGAAGTCATTGACGGTCATGGTAAGTATATGATTCCTGGATTGGTTGATATTCACATGCATGTTGAAAGTTCCATGACGACTCCTTTTCAGTTCTCTCAAGCAATTATACCACATGGTGTCACTACAGTGGTTGCTGACCCTCATGAAATAGCCAATGTTTTTGGTATAGAAGGCATAACTGCCATGATAGATTGTACTACAGACAATGTGGTAGATGTGTTCTATGGCATTCCCAGTTCTGTTCCTTCTACAATGGAACAACTTGAAACAACTGGAGGCAACATAACGGTAGAAGATGTTCCGAAACTTCTTGCCTATGACCAAATATGCTGTCTTGGAGAAGTCATGAACTTCAAGGATTTGATTCATGATAAAGCATCATTAATCAATCAAATCATTAAAAAGGTAAAAAATGAAAAACCACATCTGAGAATTGAGGGGCATTGCCCTAAAATATCGGGTGTAGACTTAGCCAAATATATTTATCAAGGTGTAGATGCAGATCATACTCAACAAACCCCGGAATCATTAGAAGAGAAAATAAAAAATGGTATGTTTATAGAAATCCAACAGAAGTCAATGACAGAAGAAAACATAAACTATCTTGTGGAAAATGAGCTATATGAACACTTTTGTCTTGTGACAGATGATGTGATGGCGGATCAGCTCATGGACGGACATCTAAACAATCTTGTCAAAAAGGCAATAGAAATGGGTATGCCAAAAGAAATGGCCATCTATGTGAGTACCTATACCCCTGCAAGAAGAATGCTTTTGAATGATAGAGGAGCCATAGCTCCGGGTAAAATAGCAGATTTTATCTTACTGAATGCTATTGAGAATTTTGAAATCGACAGCGTCTATAAAGATGGTGCATTAGTATTTAACGGTGACGTTCAATATAAAGAAACAAAGCATACATTTCCAGAAGAGTTCTATCACAGTATAAAACGGAATAAGTTAGCTGAAGCAGACTTTGACGTTCCTGTTCCCATTGAAAATGGTCAGGTTACCTGTAGAATCATACGGGTGATGCCCAATACGACCTTTACAAAAGAAGAGCATGATACGTTAGCCATAGAAAAAGGAAAATTACAATGGCAGGTAAGCCCCTATTGTTTAATGACTGTATGTGAGCGGTATGATAAAGGAAGCCATACGTCATTTGGACTGGTAACAGGAAGCATCATTAAGGAAGGAGCTATTGCCACGACCTATGCACATGACCATCATAATCTGATGATTATGGGTAAGAACACAAAGGACATGTCCGTAGCAGCCAACTGGATTATAGACCATCATGGAGGTTATTGTGTCGTAAACAATGGAAAAGTTATTGCTGGTGTAGAACTGCCAGTAGGTGGTATTCTATCAGAAGAAAGAATAGACATATTAGGTAAGAAATTAAAGCAAGTAAGAGATAGCATGGAAAGATTAGGATATAGGCATCACAACAATATCATGTCATTTAGTACATTATCCCTTCCAGTGAGTCCAAGTTTAAAAATATCCGATAAGGGATTAATCGATGTTGTCGAGCAAAAAATAGTTCATTTGTTTGTAGAATAGGATTTGGATTTGATTGAAGAAGTGATAGGAGAGAACAATATGGCTTTCATGGTGATAAAAAATGTGAATGTGCTTACAATGAATAAAGAGAAAGATATCATTGAAAATGGTGTTGTCGTATTAGACGACCATATCATTCATGATATAGGTAATGAAGAATTATTAGATCAATATCCATGTGATCATATCATAGATGGCAAAAATGGTATGCTTATACCAGGTATGATTAATACCCATACCCATACTTCCATGGTGGTTTTTAGAAGTCTTGGGGATGATGTACCCAATCGATTAAAAAGGTATCTATTTCCCTTAGAAAAAATGCTGGTGGATAAAGGGTTGGTTTATTTAGGTGCAAAATATGGTATCTTAGAAATGCTTTTAGGTGGTGTTACCACATTTACAGACATGTATTTTTATGAAGATGAAGTGGCTAAAGCAGCGAAAGAACTTGGCATTCGAGGGGTTTTAGGAGAGACCATCATGAATTTTCCCTCGCCAGATTCAGAAGAACCTTATGGAGGATTGGCATACAGTAAATGGTTTATAGAAAAATGGAAAGATGATGACTTAATTATTCCGGCTGTAGCACCTCATGCACTGTATACCAATGATAAGGAACATTTGCAAATGGCTGCGGCATTATCAGATAAGTATCATGTACCCATGATGATGCACGTTGCAGAAATGGAATATGAATATAAGCAATGTATAGAAGAACATCATATGACACCAGTAAAGTATTTGGATAGCATTGGTGTGCTGAGTGACAGGTTTTTAGTTGCTCATGGTATATTGGTAACAGAGGAAGATATCGATATATTGGAAAAAAGAAAAGTGGGTATTGCTCATAATGTTGGTGCCAATTCAAAAGGAGCAAAAGGCGTTGCCCCCATTACGGAAATGTTTCATAGAGGGATGAAGGTTGGTTTAGGAACAGATGGACCCATGAGTGGAAACACCCTGGATATCGTCACCCAGATGTCATTGGTTGGAAAAGTGCATAAATTATTCAATCATGACCGTCGTCTATTTCCAGCCAGTGAAATACTGGAGATGGCTACCATTGGGGGCGCTAGAGCCTTAAACTTAGATAAAGATATAGGCTCTATTGAAGTTGGAAAAAAAGCTGATTTAGTTTTAGTTGAAACATCTTCTGTCAACATGCAGCCCATTTATGATTATTATTCCGTATTGGTTTATTCGGCCAACCCAAGTAATGTGGATACCGTTATTGTGGATGGTAAGGTTTTAGTTAAAAATAAGCAATTGGTTCAAAGGGAAGTAGCCACATCAACAACCATAGATGAAGTCACCAATACACCCCTGGCAATCATGGAACAATTAAAAAGAGTAAGAGAAAAAATTGAAAAAGCTGCGAACAAGCTTTAATGATGACGATAAAAGGGCTTATATTTATCATGATGATTCATATAAGGTAAAAATAGATTAAATTAGAATAAAAAACACTTGCAATATATGGCATTATCCTTTAATATGAAACTATAAATAAGAGGGGTATCATGGATAAGCTTATGGTCATATCCTTAAGTATAGGATACTTTACAATTGAATAGAAAACCTAAATGAAAATAGCGAGAGATACCAGAAGTGGAGCCGAAGAAGCAATATAAAAAGCAGCCAACTTTTTATAGAATCTTTCAGGCAAAAGGATCGCTATGGGATAGGAATTCTGGAAAGCTACCAAGTAGCACCGAAGGAGCAATATCCGTCTATTAGTTGAAGGGTTACAATTTCAGCAAATAGAGTATAAGATAGAATCTCTCAGGTAAAGATACAGGATAAGAAGGCATTCGTTCAGAGTGTCTCCTTATCCTTTTTTGTATGATTTTTCACGAGCTTTATATTATTTTAGAATAAGAGGAGGTTATGTGCACATGGGTGAAGTAAAAAGAACGGCTCTATATGACGTGCATCATAAGCACAATGGCAACATGGTAGATTTTGCTGGATATGAGATGCCTTTGTATTATGATTCCATTATCAATGAGCATCAAGCGGTTCGTCACCATGCAGGTATATTTGATGTAAGCCACATGGGTGAAGTTACTGTTGAAGGAGAAGAAGCAGAGGGTTACATACAGCATCTTGTTACCAATGATATAACACAGATTGATGAAGGTGGCGTCATGTATGCGCTGATGTGTTATGAAGACGGTGGTGTGGTTGATGATCTATTGGTCTACAAATACACCTCAACCAAATACTTATTGGTCATTAATGCCAGCAATATTGATAAAGACTATGCTTGGATTAAAAAACAAGGAGAAGCATTTGATGTGACGTTGAAGAACATCAGTGATGCCATAGCAGAGGTGGCTCTCCAAGGACCAAAAGCCGAGAAGATTCTTCAAAAGCTTACGGATACCGATGTAAGCAGTATTACATTCTTTACTTTCAAAGTGGATGTGTTGATTGATGGTAAGAAGTGTCTTGTATCCCGTACAGGTTATACAGGAGAAGATGGCTTTGAAATCTACACAACCCTAGAAAACATAGCCCATGTATGGGAGAAACTCATGGAAGCTGGTCAAGAGGAAGGGTTACAGCCTGCTGGACTTGGTGCTCGCGATACATTGCGTTTTGAAGTGGCATTACCTCTCTATGGTAATGAAATTCATAAGGATATTACACCCCTTGAAGCGGGATTATCCTACTTTGTTAAACTGGATACGGACTTTGTAGGCAAAGATGTACTCGTTAATCAAAAAGAAACAGGGTTGACAAGAAGAGTGGTAGGACTTGAACTCCTTGGAAAAGGTATCGCCAGACATGGGTATGAAGTCTTATCACCAACGGGTGAGAAAATAGGTGAAATCACAACAGGTTACAAGTCACCTTCACTTGATAAAACCATTGCCTTAGCTGTTGTAGATAAACCTTTTACGAAGCTAGGTTCAGATGTGGTGGTTCAGATTAGAAAAAAACAAGTGCCAGCAAAGGTTGTCAGCAAGAAGTTCTATAAGAAAAATTACGCTAAGTAACAAGGAATACTACAATAATAATAAAACGTTTACATGTTATAGGAGGAATGAACAATGAAGATTATGGATAATTGCTATTACACCAAGAATCATGAATGGATTAGAGTAGAAGGTAACGAAGGATGGGTTGGTGTGTCAGATTATGCTCAAGATGCCATGGGACAGATTGTATTTGTAGAACTGCCAGAGGCAGATGATTCATTTGCACAAGAAGATGCTTTTAGCGTTGTAGAATCTGTAAAAGCAGCATCGGATATCTATATGCCTGCAAGTGGTACAGTTACAGAAGTTAATGAGGTATTAGAAGATGAACCCGAACTGATTAATGAAGACCCTTATGCCCACTATATTTGTAAAATAGAGTTAGAGGATATGACAGAGTTAGATAATTTAATGGATGCAGAGGCATATGGCGCTTATTGTGAGTCTTTATAATGACGATTAAATATGTTAAAGGAGGGGTATGGGATGCAATCTTATTTACCACATACGAAAGAAGATATAGCTAGTATGCTTTCAACCATTGGTGTCAACTGCTTGGAAGATTTATTTGAAGATATACCGGAAAGCATTCGATTAAATAAACGCTTACAATTACACAGTCCTATGAGTGAGCTAGAAGTGTCTAAGAAAATGAAGGAACTATCAGGACGTAATCTGGGTGTTGAGGATTTGGTGTGTTTTCTAGGAGCCGGTGCTTACGATCATTACATTCCGAGTATCATCCATCATCTCACATCCAGGTCAGAATTTTATACGGCTTATACGCCCTATCAACCTGAGATTAGCCAAGGTACGTTGCAGGTTATCTTTGAATACCAATCCATGATGTGTGAATTAACAGGCATGGACGTGTCCAATGCATCCCTATATGATGGTGCAACAGCTGCGGCTGAAGGTGCATTTATGGCCTGCGCATCTACCAGAAGAGATAAGATAGCTGTTTCCAAAACAGTTAACCCACAAGTACGCAAAGTCCTTAAAACCTATATGGCCTATAAAGACATTGAGCTCATTGAGATTGAAGAGGCCCATGGTGTGACAGATATCCAAGATTTACGCACAAAAATGAATAAAGAAGTAGCTGGTGTCATCATTCAGAGTCCTAACTTTTTTGGTATTATTGAAGATGTCACCGAAGTAGAGACCATAACCCATGATGTAAAAGGTTTGCTCATGCTGCATGTGGACCCTATTTCACTGGCTATATTAAAATCGCCAGGGGATTGCGGTGCTGATATTGTTGTTGGCGAAGGACAGGGGTTAGGTAATCCGCTGAATTATGGTGGACCTTATCTTGGATTCATCGCTTGTACCAAGAAGCTTATGCGTAAGCTTCCAGGCAGAATCGTTGGAGAAACAGAAGATATAGAAGGTAAACGTGGTTTCGTCCTAACGCTACAGGCAAGAGAGCAGCATATTAGAAGAGAAAAAGCCACATCCAATATTACATCTAACCAAGCCCTTAATGCCCTTGCCGCAGCTATATACTTAACCACACTTGGCAAAGAAGGATTAAAAGAAGTGGCCAATCTTTGTTTACAAAAAGCACACTATGCCGCAAAAAAAATTACAGCACTGGATGGTTACAAGTTACAATTTGACCAGCCATTCTTCAAAGAATTTGTTGTCACCAGTGATACAGAAATTGCAAAGGTGAATGATACCTTGTTACAAGTAGGTGTCCTAGGTGGATATGAACTGGATAAAGCATATGACACCTATAAACAGTCCATGCTTCTATGTGTAACAGAAAAGCGGACGAAGCAACAGATTGATCAGCTGGCTCATGTATTGGAGGAGATGAATGATGAAAGGGTATAACAAACTCATATTTGAATTATCCAAAGAAGGAAGAAAAAGCTATGACCTTCCAGATTGTGATGTACCAACTATATCTGCATCAGAACTCATTCCAAAGAATATGTTACGTGAAACAGATGCCATGTTGCCAGAAGTGAGCGAGGTAGATGTAGTACGGCATTTTACATTACTATCCAACAAGAATTTTGGTGTGGATACAGGTTTTTACCCACTTGGTTCATGTACCATGAAATATAATCCTAAGATAAATGAGGATATGGCATCACTACCTGGGTTTACGGCTTTACACCCATTGCAGCCGGAACAAACGGTGCAAGGTGCTCTTAAGATGATGTATGAGCTACAGGACATGTTACAGGAAATAACAGGTATGCATAAGGTTTCCCTTCAACCAGCAGCAGGCTCCCAAGGGGAACTTACTGGCTTGATGATTGTAAAAGCTTATCATAATAAAAACGGTGACACCCATAGAAAAAAAATTATTATACCCGATTCAGCCCATGGAACCAATCCAGCCAGTGCTACCATGGCAGGGTTTACGTCAGTAGAAATTGCATCCAATGATAAAGGCACCATTGATCTTGAAGCATTAAAAGCTGTACTGGATGACGATGTGGCAGGGCTCATGTTAACCAACCCCAATACTTTGGGTTTATTTGAAAAGGATATTAAGACCATTGCTTCTCTTGTACATGAAGCAGGTGGTTTACTCTATTATGATGGCGCCAATATGAATGCCAATCTAGGTATTACTCGTCCAGGTGATATGGGATTTGATATTGTTCACCTTAATCTACATAAAACGTTCTCAACACCTCATGGTGGGGGAGGACCTGGTAGTGGACCCGTAGGTGTTCGTGAGGATCTGGCACCATACTTACCCATGCCGTTGGTTGAAAAACAAGCCGATAACTATCGTTTACAGTACGCCAGTGATTTGTCTATTGGAGCGGTTAAACATTTCTATGGTAACTTTGGTGTGCTGGTACGTGCTTATACGTATATTTTAACCATGGGAGCTGAAGGATTAAAGAAAGCCAGTCAATTGGCAGTGCTCAATGCAAATTACATGAAAGACGCCCTTAAAGATGATTATATTCTACCCATTGATGAGGTGTGTAAACATGAATTTGTGTTAGCAGGACTTCCAGAAAATGATGCACATGTTATAACCCTGGATATTGCAAAACGGTTAATTGATTATGGTTTTCATCCACCAACCATCTACTTCCCATTGATTATTGAGCAGGCACTTATGATTGAGCCGACGGAAACAGAGAGTAAAGAAAACCTAGATGCTTTTATAAACGCTCTAAAAGCCATAAAAGAAGAAGTAGCGACCAATCCGGAAGCTTTGAAAAATGCGCCATGTGATATGCCGGTAAGGCGTTTAGATGAAGTAACAGCGGCTAGAAAGCCCATACTTCGTTATCAAGGATAAAGAATAGAGAGGGGTATCTTATCATATCGTATGGCGATAGCATCCAGTCTGCTTAGATAAGATAACCCCTTTATGATTAGTTGAAGGAGTGGATAAGATGAGAGACATTGTCATTATTGGTGGGGGCCCTGGAGGTTATGTGGCCGCTATTCGAGGTGCACAGTTAGGTGCTCGTGTTTGCCTTATTGAAATGGACCGTGTAGGTGGCACCTGTCTTAATTGGGGTTGCATACCTACAAAGGCCCTATACAAACATGCAGAGATTTTACGTACTTTAGATAAAAGTAACACTTATGGTATTCATGTGGAAGCCTATGCAATGGATGTACAACAAGTGCAGGAGAGGAAACAGACCATTGTGGATAAGCTAGTAGGTGGTGTACAGCAGCTCTTAAAAAGCAATCATGTAGAGGTGATTAAAGGAAAAGGCATCATGAAAGATGCACATCACGTCATTGTGGAAAAAGAAGATGGCACCATAGAAGAAATAGAAGGTAAGCACCTGATTATCGCAACAGGTTCTCTGCCGGATACACTGCCTCTTGAAGGTATAGATGAAGAAGGTGTGTGGAACACCAATGATATTCTTGCCTTTGAGGAAGTACCTGAAAAACTGGCCATCATTGGCGGTGGTGTTGTTGGTATGGAGTTTGCCAGTATATTCAATGGCTTTGGTTCAGATGTTTCTGTGCTGGAATATTTGCCTCAAATACTAAATCAAGTAGATTCTGCTATTTCCAAACGTTTTAAATCCATGGCGAAGAAAAGCGGTATCGCCATTACCACTCAAGCAGAAGTTAAAAAGATTGTCAAAACAACAGATGGCTTAGACATACACTATAGGTGTAAGGGTAAAGAACATATCCTAAGTGCAGACAAAGTCCTTGTTGCCGCAGGACGTCGAGCTAATCTAGCAGGATTAGAGCTTGATGGTTTAGGTATAGCCTATACTAAAAAGGGTATTCAAGTCAATGAAAATTATGAAACCAGCGTAAAAGGTATTTACGCCATTGGTGATGTTAATGGTAAAAGTATGTTAGCCCATGTAGCATCCCATCAGGGTGTACATGTGGTTGAGCATATTATGGGTATGGCTCACAAAGAAGAAAAAGTTGTACCCAGTTGTATCTTCGTCTTTCCTGAAATCGCCTATGCAGGTATAACAGAAGACGAAGCAAAAGAGCAGGATATTCCAGTACGTGTTGGAAAATTTATGTTTTCTGCTAATGGAAAAGCCATGACACTGGGTAAAGATGAAGGCTTCGTTAAGCTTATTGCCCATGAAGAGACCCATGACGTTTTGGGTATGCATATATTAGGACCCCATGCTTCTGACCTTATTCATGAAGGGGTCTTGGCCATTCAGAATGGTTTGAAAATAGAAGATATGATAGAGACCATCCATGCACATCCAACTTTGGCAGAAGCCATTCATGAGGCTGCATTAGATGTTCTTGATTTGGGCATTCATAGTCTGCCAAAAAAGAAATAATGGAAGGGGCTGTCTCATAAAGCAATTTTGTTGGCTAGAAGTTTCTGGCAACTATAAGAGGTTAAGCTTTTCAGACCCCTAAACGTCCGTGTTTAGAGGGTCTGCACTCCGCCGTCCATGGCTGCGCTTTACGCTTAACCTCTTATAGTTGCCTACGATATTGACGTTATTTTTTTTTGAAACAGCCCCTATAGATAGTATGTGGATGAAAGTCCACAAATAGCATGTAGAGAAGGGATACAATCTGTTAAAATTCTAACAGATTGTATCCCTCATTTATTGCATTTTATTTAATTAAGAGAATCAGCCATATAGGAAAAAAAATATGCATAAACGGTCAAAACACAAAAATAATTACTGAAATTCTTATAATATATTTAAAAAAAGAGGGGTATCGTATATACTAACAGTATAAGGAAAATAAACAAAAAAACATAAAGTATTATTCCTCTATAACCAAAATAATTATTGTTTGAACGGTATAATATCGAAAAAATTACGGATAATATACGCTAACCAAGAAAATATATTAATCGACAAAAATCTTATAGATGAGAGGTAATTATGGATACCATTGATCTTCAAATTTTAAGGTTATTACAAAAGAATGCTCGTGTAACGGTATCGGAAATCAGCCATCAGATAAACTTATCCATATCTGCTGTCAGTGACCGGTTAAAAAAATTGGAATCTACAGGCATCATTGAACAGTATACAGCCATTATTAATCCAAATGTACTCCATCGAAAATTAACGGCTATTATGTTCATTGCCATCGATCGTCCACAATACACAGATGCTTTTACAGATTTTGTGAAAGAAAATGATGAGATATTGGATTGTTTGTACATAGCAGGTGAGTATGACTATTCGTTAAAAATAGTGACCAAAGATACCTTCACTTTGGAACGGTTATTAAATCAGATAAAAGCCATTAATGGTATCAAAAAGACAAAGACCAATGTGGTCCTTTCAACGGTTAAAAATGCCCATTCTGTTGTTCCTTCCATTGAGGAAGAATAAAAGGTTGTAAACAGTTAATAAAGGAAGATTACATTAACTGTATTACATAAACATGGAGGCTAACGCCGCCGCTATATATAAAGAAAGTGATTAATTAGGAGGAGAAAAATATGATTATTGGTGTGTTAAAAGAAATTAAAAACAATGAAAACAGAGTTGGATTAACACCTGCAGGTGTCAGTGCACTTGTGAAAAATGGTCATACCGTGTATGTAGAAACAAAAGCAGGGCTTGGTAGTGGTATTACAGACAAAGAATATGTTGAAGCTGGTGGGGTTATCTTAGAAAAAAATACAGATGTCTTTGACAAAGCAGATATTATCGTGAAAGTAAAAGAGCCACTAGCATGTGAATATGATTTATTCAAAGATGGTCAGACACTTTATACGTATCTTCATTTAGCACCTAATGAGCCCCTTACAAAAGCATTGCTTCGTAAGAAAATTACAGGTGTGGCTTATGAAACAGTTGAAGAGACAAGTGGTGCTTTACCACTTCTTATCCCAATGAGCGAAGTTGCTGGAAGAATGTCAACCCAAGTTGGGGCACATTTACTTCAAAAATATAATGGTGGTATGGGCGTATTATTAGGCGGCGTACCTGGTGTATTACCTGCTGAAGTTGTTATTATTGGCGGTGGTATTGTAGGAACCAATGCAGCAAAGATGGCAGTAGGACTTGGAGCTAATGTAACGATTCTTGATATTAGTGCTCGTCGACTTGCAGAGTTGGATGACTTGTTTGGTGGCAGAGTTAACACGTTATTCTGTCATGATTATAATGTTGCAGAAATGGTTAAGAAAGCCGATTTATTAATTGGAGCTGTTCTTGTACCAGGAGCAAAAGCACCTAAGATTGTCACAGAAGACTTAGTGAAAACAATGAAAAAAGGTTCTGTTATTGTGGATGTTGCCATTGACCAAGGTGGTTCCATTGAGACAATTGATCGTATTACAACACATGACAATCCTTGCTATGAAAAGCATGGGGTTATACACTATAGCGTAGCGAATATGCCAGGAGCTGTACCAAGAACATCAACTTATGCCCTCACAGGGGTTACATTACCTTATTTATTAGATATGGCTAATAAAGGTGTAAAAGAAGCTTTACTGGATGACAAACGTTTATTACTAGGACTTAATACATTTGATGGTAAAGTAACTTATGAAAATGTAGCAACGGCTATGGACCTTGCGTATTTTGATCCTGAGAGTTTATTAAAATAGATACAAGTAGAAGAAGGAGCTGATTCGTCAAAGCATAGGCTATCATGATGCTTTGAGGAAACAGTTCCTTCTTTTTTCTCACGTGTTAGTTATAGTCATAGGGAGCGTTATGATAACTTGACATCCTTGGTTTATACCAGAATGAATGGCTATGCTACCATGATGCATATCAATATATTTCTTAGCGATGGTTAGCCCGATGCCACTGCCTTCTGCATGGGAATCACGCGCTAAGTCACCCCGTACAAATGGTTCAAAAACGGTGTTTAACAGGTGTTTTTGCATGCCCTTTCCATTATCTTTTATGGTGATAATCAGGGCAGTGTTTTGCTGTATCAAATCCACAGTCAAAGTGGTATGGGGGCCACTATATTTTATACTGTTATGGATAATGTTACCGATAGCTCGCCTAAGTTTAATCCCATCTATTTGACAATTGAGGGCTTCCTCAGGTATGTTAAAGACGTAAGTCATGTGATTATTTTCTAGCATAGGAATAAAATCAATTAATAATTCCCGTAACATTTCTGACAGATCCATATCTTCAAGGTCCAGATTTTCTTGGTCTGCATAAGACACTTCATGAAGGCTCCGCATAAGATGATTAATCCGGTTGCTGTTTTCAATAATAATATTGAGAAACTTTTTTCGTGTATCCATATCCAAGGCATCATTTTTCAGAACCTCACAGTAGCCTGTTATGCTGGTTAAGGGTGTTTTTATGTCATGGGTTATATCCAGTATAAGCTGTTCTTTATTCTTTTCTGCTTTTTCCCTTAGAACCATCTCTTGATAGACAGTTTCAGACATTTGGTTAAAGGCATCCTTTAACGCGTCTAATTCATTACTTGAGTCAAAGCTTATGCGATGGTGATAGTGATGTTTCTGAAACGCTTCAAATCCCACTAAGAGTTTTTTAATAGGTATAAGAAAGTCCTTAGCCGTAGTTTTGGATAAAACGACAAATGTGATGATAAGGCATAGGAGTAAGATTAACACGGTAATGGTGTTATAATATCGGTTAATCTCCAGAAGCTTATCTTCCCAGGGGGACTTAATCAGATACATACCGCTCTTATAGATATCACCATCCATCATATCATCTTCATAGAAAATAATATGGGTAGAGCTATCAAAGGATAAAAGTTCTTCTTTACTGTATCGATAACCGATAGCATGAGGGCTGTTAACACTATCCAATACCACATAATCATTTGAGAGCTGTTCAATGTATACATGTTTAGGCAACGTATCTTGACGTATGTTTTCTAAATGAACAGAAGTGGTTTGAAAAAGGATATTATCTGGATTATACAGTGTCGTGTTAATATGTTTATCGACTAAGATACTGCTTATGTAGAGTAAGAGAATAACTAATATGGCTTCAATAACGAAGATTTTTATGTAATTAACAAATAACTGGCGTTCTATTTTATTCACAATTTTATGTTTTATCATAACATACCATCCTATAACCAATACCCTTTATGGTTTGAATAAATGTAGGTTTTTTGGGATTATCCTCAATTTTTTCCCGTAGCTTACTGATATGTACCATAATGGTATTATCATCACCATAATACGTATCTTCCCATACCATTTCATACAATTGCTTCTTCGTAAAAACCCGATCAAGATGATGAATAAACACTTCTAATAATTTCATTTCCTTTGGATTAAGCGTCAGTTGGATACCCTTTTTGGTAGCAGTAAACTTAGATGTATCCACTTCTATGGGACCATTTTTAATGATTGTATGGGACTCATGATCATAAGTGTTATTGTAGTGAACATATCGTCTTAGTTGTCCATTAATTCTTCCTAATACTTCACGATAGCTAAAGGGTTTACAGATGTAATCATCTGCACCTAGCTGTAAACCAAGGATTTTATGATCTTCTTCTTCTCGAGCCGTTAGCACAATAATGGGTAAGTAGATGGATTTTCCTCTAAGGGTTTTAATCACATCAAATCCATTACAACGGGGCATCATGATATCCAACAGCAACAGGTGAATGGCCTCATTGCGTATCCATTCAAGGGCTTCAACACCATCTTTTGCTTCAATTACTTTGTAACCAGCATGTTCTATATGAATTTTTAGCAACTGGCGAATATCACAATCATCTTCTGCTATTAGTATTGTTTGTGTGTCCATTTTATTACCTCATTCAACGTATTTTAATCCATGTATGGTAGCAACGTTTATACAGACGTATCTACTAAAAGAAAAATATGCTTTATTATACCCTTTCCTAACCCTAATAGAAATAGCAAAATAAAAATTATAAGGTTAATTTAAGATTGAATTAAGTTCTATTTAAATTAGAGGCATTATTATGCACATAGTAAGAATAAACAAAAAAGGAGGTCTATATGAAAAAGAAATATGGTCTTTTAGCATTCGCAGTTATGATGATGTTCGCAGGTGTGTATCATCATGAAGCAAAAATTGTGCTCAGTAAAGGTGTACGTATATGTTTGGAGTGTATAGGAATTGGGTAAATTAAAAGTAGTCATCCTTAGAAGATTTATTCAGATGATGACACTCATTGGCAGTAACTCTTATTTTACAGGTTTTATGCATAAAACCATCTATAAGGGAAATACAAAAGCTGTATGTGTTCCTTTTATGAATTGTTATTCATGCCCAGGAGCAAGGTTTTCTTGCCCCATAGGCGGTCTTCAAGCTGTTTTAGGAAGTAGAAAAAAGTATGTATCCCTCTATATAACAGGCTTTTTATTACTTGTTGGTATTTTATTTGGGAGACTTATATGTGGTTTTTTATGTCCCTTTGGTTTCATACAAGACATGATTCATAAAATACCCAGCAAAAAGTTCAAGGTTTATCAGCCTTTTACGTATATAAAATATGGCTTGCTTGTATTGTTGGTTATTCTCTTACCCATGTTTCTAACCAATGATATTGGTGTTGGTGATCCTTACTACTGTAAATATGTTTGTCCCATTGGTACATTAGAAGGCGGCATATTTTTAGTATCTACAAATAAGGCTCTGCAGACGATAGTCGGTTTTTTGTTTTATTACAAGTTAACCATACTTATCATCATTCTATTAACAGCTGTTATCATCTATAGACCATTTTGCAAGATATTATGTCCCCTTGGTGTCATCTATGGGTTAATGAACCGCATAAGTTTTGGAAAAATAAATCTTAACAAAGAGGCATGTATATCCTGTAGTACATGTAAAAAAGTTTGTAAGATGGAAGTTGTACCATTTATAGACCCTAATGTTGTTGAATGTATTCGATGTGGTACATGTTTAGGAAAATGCCCTACAAAGGCATTATTATTTACATATAAACATGGTCAGCAAATGAAAAATGTAAGAAAGGAAGAGGTTTATGATATACGAGAGATTCAAAAGTAATTTTTTCTATTTAAGTGTCATTATCATTTTGCCATTAGGTAATTTCCTAATGAGCAGGCTTGGCGTAAATGATAACTTTATGGAAATATCCTTTATGTATCTATTTATTTTACTACCAGTCATTCTTTATATCCTTATCCGTAAGAAAAGTTTTAAAAAAGTGCTTAGACTTCATAAAGTCAGTCCTCAACAGATATTTATTACCATGCTACTGATACTAGCTATCCAGCCTATGACAGCTCTAGCTGCTAGAATCATGGAGCATCTTCTTGGTCATGGATTTTTTCCTCCTATGGGAGACATGTCAGCCAACGGCAGCGGTAATTTATTTATGTCTTTATTCATCATTGCAGTCACACCTGCTATATGTGAAGAAGTTTTTATGCGAGGCGTGGTGCTAGATGGCTATCGACACATACCTCTTTGGAAAACTGCGATCATGAATGGGGTCTTATTTGGACTGTTCCATAATAATTTTATGCAATTATCCTATACCAGTATCGTGGGTATCATCCTAACATATGTTGTGGTCTTCACCAACTCCATCTATCCTGCAATCCTTATGCATTTTGTTATGAATGCATTAAGTGTACTCATGGAAAAATACCCAACCAGTCTATATGCCAACTTTACTATTTGGTATGAAACCAACATGGTGCTGTTAATTTTATTAGCAATTGTGTCCATATGTGCAACCATTTTATTACTGATATGGTTGAAGAGGCTATCCAATAATAGTGCTATAGAAAGTATGGATGCTTCTGATAATAGCATAGAGGCAAGTGATGCATTAAATCATACCATAACATTTGTGGAATGGCCCCTTATGTTAGCAACAGCCATTTCAGTGATCTATTCATTGATGATGGTCTATGCCATGTAAAACGTATAAACACATTTATTACATGTAGAGAAAGGAAGGTTTTAATGAAAAAAAATATAGTTTATTCTGTGTTAGTGATTGTGTTAGGTATATTCATCTGTGTTATTGCTATTAATCCGGGTATAGTAGGTGATCATGGTATGGAAGGGAATCCGTATTATGAAGAAAATACCAATGGTGCTCAGGATAATCCTATTTTTGGTGAGCATGCAATGGGTCCACAAGGAAAGAATCCAGTAGCAGGGAAGCAGCTTGAATTCAAGACAACGGATATGGATGATAATAAGGTAGATAACAGTATTTTTGGAGAACAACAACTAACATTACTGAATCTATGGTCCATTCATTGCCCACCCTGTGTTGAAGAACTGCCTGAACTTGAAAAAATAGCGAATGATTACAAAGGAAAGGTTAGTGTTGTGGGCATAGTAGACGATACAGATATGGAAGGTGTGAAAGAGGTTTTAAAAAAGAAAGGTGTTACATATACCAATATCATACCAGATAAAGGACTGCAGGACGTTATGAATCAATTTGATTATATTCCTGTTACATTGATAGTTAATAAAGAAGGAAAGGTGTTAGAAAAGTTTGTGCCAGGTAGCAGTGATTATGAGTACTTTAAAAGTATTATCACAGAGTTATTAGATAAGTAGCTCACGTAAGTGTATTAAACATAGCATAACCAACTATTTCATGACCTAAAGGTGTATGAATAGTTGGTTATTTTTAGGTCGTATGCCAGTGAATGATTGATCAATGAGATGAAGTTAATGGATGTATTTGGTAATCGTTTATGGTATACTGAACAATGGAAGCATGTCACCAATAAAAGATTGATGTGAAGGGATTAAAAGGGAGAAGAAATGGATAAACAGTTTTATATTGAAAGTGATCGTTTAGTGTTACGTCTAGCAACCGAAAACGATAAGGATGCCATTTTTGATTATGTTGTTAGAAATAAGGCGTATTTGGCTCCATATGAACCATTAAAACCGGATGCTTTTTTTACCAAGAAATACTGGGATAGATTCATTCCAAAAAGTATAGAAGATGCCAGAAATCATAAAGCGCTACGGCTTTTTATGTTTAAAAAAGAGGATAAGGGACGCGTTATTGGAACAGTTACTTTTGAATTTATAAAATTAAATCCCATATATGCATGTGATTTAGGCTATAGCATGGATGAACACGAACAAGACAAAGGATATATGTCCGAGGCTCTAAAAATAGCTACCCAGTACCTATTTAGAGCACTTAATTTGATGCGAATAACAGCTGGTTATAGTCCCAATAATCCAAAGAGTGGTCATGTGATGCGCAAGCTTGGCTTTCAGGATGAACATCTCATTAAGAACTATATCATGATTAATGGAAAATGGGAAGATATCATGCACATGTATCTTTACAATGCTGCATGGGTGGAAAGTAAAACCATCACATAATGTTATAAAAGACTATAAAATGGCATATATTGATAAAATTCCTTGAATTTGTTACCATGTCAAAAGCAAAGATTAAAAGTAGGAGGACAACGTGTTGAAAAGAAAAATAATCGTTATGTGTATAGCGTTATTCATAATGGGGAGTTACTTCCATATTCAGGTTCATGCAGAGCCAGATGCTAAGCAAACGGTAGCACAAACATTAGGAAAAACCCCTAGAAGTGCCATGAAAGGTATTGATCTTGTCTATAAAGAAGATTGGGTTTATTTTATTAATGGTAATCAACAACTGGAAAGACGTCATATCAAAACCCAAGAAAAGGAAATCCTCTATAAAGGGAACATGACACAGATTAATGTGATGCATGGCTATATTTATGGCTATGTGCATTCAGAAGATGGTGCAAAACAGGGTATATATAAGCTTAACATTGAAGATAAGACTTATGAAAGAATAAGTGATAAATATGCAGTCAACATGATTGTAATAGAAGATTGGGTATATTTTAAAGAGGATGATGAAGTTGGTATACTTCGCATGAAAACAGATGGTAGTCTATTAGAGGAAGTCTACAATGAGCGTGCATCCGCTTTTACTGTATACGGTGAACATATCTATTTGTCAACAGATGGTATGTTAGCACGAATAGATCGTGATGGTGAAGGATTCAATACTTTCGATGAGAGCTATGATTATTGGTCAACATTTATTATACAGGATAACCATATCTACACCCTTGGTGACAGAGAAGATGGCAGTAGTTTGCTTAAGATCGCTTTAAATGGTGAGAAAATAGAACCTATCATAGAGGGCTTCCCTCCATATTATTATGATGACATACAACTCTATGATGGTCATGTGTATGTTGAAGAGGATGGTAACATGCTTTGTACATCTTTTGAAACATACAAAGAAGAAACCGTCTATGGCACGAGCTTGATGCATGAATACATCATTACCGATGGACAGTTAATTTTTAGCCTTGAAACAGAAGATGTGGGTGAAATATGGCAAGTCGATCTTGATACAATGGATGAAAAACGTATTGTACCGAAACACTATGCCCATTATGATACCTTAAAAAGTATTGTAAACCAATCGGAAGAGAGCTATAAAGCAGTTAAACAATCGGATTACAACATGCTCATGGAGAGAGGTTACTTTGAAGACGCGGAAAAAACAGATTTAGAATTACGTATTCAGATTGACCATGCCCATGAAACGGTTTCTATGCATCTTGACCTATTAGATGTGACAATGGATTATTGGTTTGTGGATAACGATGACATGTTTATGGCGTTAAACGAAGATATGCAAGACCTTATGCCAAATCAAGAAGAGTATGCGCATTTTTATGGTAAGGATATTTCCCAAAGAAATGCAGATATAAGAAACAACAGCTTATTTGGCGATACAGATATATTTACACTGTTACGAGGTGCCACCCTTAGAGAGTCACAGGAACAATATATCATATACATAAAGGACGGCGAAAATAGTTTTGATTTATTATTAGGTTCCGATCTTGGGTTGACAGAGGATGAGGGTAACCTTTCATCCAATACAGAAGTCTTTATGTATGTGAATAAGAAGAGTCAGCTAATAGAGCGTATTAAGATGAAAGCTACAGGTGAAGATTATAGCGGTAAGTATCATGCGAAAGCAGATATAACCATTCAGTATAATAAAGGCAAAGTTACCATACCCCAAGAATTCTATAACCTTATTAGGCAAAAAGAAAAATCCACCACATATATAGAGTCAGCCAATAAGGCTATAGAAAAAGAGCAGTATGCTTCAGCCGTTAAGCTAAGTCAACAGGCGCTAGATGCCTATGCATTAAACAAAGAAGCTTATTTAGTGCTTGGTCAAGTAGCTTATGTGCAAAATGACATATTAGAAGCCATTGAACATTTAACCCACTACATAGGTGGTCATCTGAATAAGGAATCTGTAGAGGCTGACGTGTACGAAACATTAGCGGAGTGCTATTTTTCTCAAGGTGATTATTCGAATGCTATTGATAGTGTGTATGAAAACATGAGTCGTGTGGACGAATTATCTCTTAGAATGAACCTTATTATGGGTATATCTCAGCTGGAATTACATAACGGGTACACAGCTTCATTCTATCTTGATGATGTATTAGCTGAAGAACCCCTTCATGAAGAGGCTTTAGTTGGAAGAATAGGTGCTTATGTCAATACAGATGAATATAAGGAGGCTATTGCATTAGCTGATGAGTATACAGAACTTCTTAAGGAAAGCCGGGCCATGTGGTACTATAAAGGTGTTGCCTATTATAACATAGGCAATCCAGAAAAAGGGCTGGAACTTCTAAAAAAATCCATGGCTTATCCAGAAGAAAAAAACACGAACATCACAGAAGATGCTATTCATATGTATATGGCTTATATTTACTGCGCAATAGAAAATTATGACCAAGCTGAAAAACATACGAAAAAGATATCAGCCAATGGTGATGATGCGTATATAACCAATGCAAAGGAAGCTCTTGTAGACATGATTAAGTATGGTCGTTTACCCATTAATAAAAAATTAAGCAGTTTCGTTGATGACCATTATTTATATCGTAAAAGCATTAAGAATTTTGAAGACAAAATTACCGCATTTGACAACAAAGATAATGCCACACCTGAAGAAGTCAAAGCATTTTATGACACCATTAAATTAAAAGATGACCCTTTTACATGGCTTATTCAAGGAGAAGAATTTGACCGATTAATGAATGAAACCGCCACGGAAGATGTTGTTTACAGGCAACTGGATGATAGGACAGAATATATTCAGATAAACAGTTTCCTACCGGATACAGGAAATAAAGCTGTAGAAGCCCTTGAGAACATGGAAGATACGTATGATAAAGATCTTGTTCTTGACTTAAGAGGGAATGGTGGAGGTGCTATACAAGCAGCAGCTACCATACTTGATGCACTACTAGGAGAGTGTACCAGTGTCTACTTGATTGACCGGGATGGTGAAACGTTTGAGGCTACATCGGATATGCTCTACCAACCCTTTAGACGTATTTTTGTGTTAATGGATGAACAGTCGGCAAGTTCATCTGAGATTGTAGCATTGTCTCTTAAAAAGTTTGGTGATGATGTGACACTTGTTGGGAGAAAAACATACGGTAAAGGCGTAGCGCAACATATTTTTATAGACCGCAATAATAAAACAGCACTTTTCTTAGTAAGTAATTATTGGAATGTTCTTCAAGAGAATATAGACGGTAAAGGCATTCAACCTGATGTTGTGGTAGAAGGTGAAAACCTTGAGGATTATTTAGACGTTATTAGAGGCATTGATTATAGAGAAGAAGATTAAGGAGTGAATGTGACAGTGAATATGACAAAAGTAGGGCGTAGAGGTTTATTGTTTTCATTTGATGAATTAAATAAAGCACCCTATTATTGTACCACGAATGTGTTTATCCTTATGGGACACAAGCGATATTATGTTTGTGATACGTATTTAGGAGCATATTATATGACACCTATCCTTACTTATCTAGAAAGCCATTATGGTAAAAAAGACTATGTGATTTTCAATTCCCATAGTCACTGGGATCATATATGGGGTAACAGCCTATTTCATAACCATTTAATTGTATCCCATGAGAAATGCAGGGCATTCATTCAGTTAGAAGGTGAGGAAGAAATGAAGGCTCATGCTGACAGTTATGCCAAAGAACAAGTGGAGATTGTATTGCCAAACGTAACCTTTTCCCACAGTATGGTATTTGAAGACGATGAGGTTGAGTTCTTCTATAGCCCAGGTCATTCTGAAGATTCCAGTTCTTGTTATGACAGACAAGAGAAAATTCTGTTTGTAGGAGACAATGTGGAAGCGCCATTACCGTCTTTGAGTTGGCATGATATGGAACAATATATCTTAACACTGCAACATTATTTGGAAATGGATGCGAAACATATTGTTATAAGTCATGGACCTGTCATTAATAGAAGCTTAATAAGAGACAATATAGCATATCTATGCAACCTTAAGCGTCATAACAAGCTAACGTTTTCAGATAATGACATCATGCAAAAACATCATGATAACCTTAATTTTTTAAATCATGGTAATTGAGGATTAGGCTGTTTATTAGCATGATTGAGGTTTAATTCTATACAAATATATTCCGTAATAAAAGTGTGTGCATGCACACTTTTTTCTTGACTTGAACAAGGGTTAGAGGTAACATGTATTTATTGTACTAAATATACTTAAAATGAGAAATGATAGATGTATACGGTAAGGAGAATTATTCATGAAACTACTTGATCAATTAAATCGGAAAATAGGCCGCTATGCCATAAGAAATTTAATGTTATATATTATTGTGTTGAATGTGGCTGCATTCATCTTCTTATATACTGCTCCAGAGCTGGGAGGTAAACTTGCTTTAAACCCTTATCTTATAAGACAAGGTGAAATATGGCGGTTGATTACATTTGTTGCATACCCACCTTCATCTAGCCCATTGTTTTTAGCCTTTGCCCTGTACTTATACTATATGATTGGTAATACTCTTGAAAATCAATGGGGAAGTTTTAAATTTAATGTCTACTATTTATTAGGTGTTCTAGGTATTATTGCAAGTGCTTTTATATCCAACAGTGTGATTGGCAGTGCATTTTATTTGAATCTATCACTGTTTCTAGCATTTGCAAGACTATACCCTGATTTTACGCTGAGGATATTTTTTATTTTACTAGTTAAAATGAAGTGGTTAGCATGGTTTAACTGGGCACTATTTGGGTTACAATTAATTCAGGGTTCGGCTGCTGACCGTGCTGCAATTATTGCAACATTACTTAACTACTTTATTTTCTTTGGAAAAGATATTGTTACCAATACAAAAAGTGCATCAACAGGTTACTATCGTAAAAAAGCATATCAATCCAATATGAAAAGTGTTCATAAAGAATACCATCATAAATGTACGGTATGTGGCCGTACAGAATTAGATGATAAAGATTTGGAGTTTCGATATTGTTCAAAATGCCATGGTTATCATGAGTATTGTATGGATCATCTTCATGATCATGTGCATATTAAGGGCGATGATCAGGTATAAATTTTTTAGTAGCTTGTCTTATTAAGGGACTGTCGTCATGGATGTATTATGCTAGGTAATGCAGTTATCATTATTCTGATAGACAGTCCCTTCATTATTAAGGTGTTTCATTAATCGTACAAAGAAAATGTCTGCTTATTAACAATGATGTTTTTTATGTTTTTTTATTTTACGACATCTGCATAACATGATACATCGACAAACACGTAAATCTCCGCGACGTTTATGTTTATGGCATTTCTTTTTGCCCCAATCGTAATCATCATCGTCGTCATCTAAATCTAATTCATCTAGGTAATCATCTAAATCTAGTTCGTCATCAAGCCAATCGAAATAACGTTCCACTAACTATGTCCTCCCTTCTTACTATGTTCTACTATACTATATGAATGATAGGACAAGTATGTGACATTCTTGTCCCAGTTGTTTTTTATGTCAAATGCATCATATTATCACGCTTTAATTCATTTGTAAACATAAGATATAATTATGAGCAATCCTACAATCACAGGGTTATCAAGCAATTATCCTTGACAAACAAGCAAAAAAACATTAAAATGTGTATGGAAGATAATATATAATCTTCTATGATAATTAAGTATATAATATTAAGAGGAATGTTTTATGACGATGGTGTTCTTTAACTAATCAAATTTCATAGTTATATCAAGAAGTAGATATTGCAGCTATTTTTTAATCAACGCTATTAATGGCGTTTGGTGTTTAAGAAATAGACATGTGTCTTTTTTTGATATTAAAATAAGTTTGATGCTGTGTCAGCGTTGGGCTTAGAATGAATGATATAGAAAGAACATTTATATACTATAATTATCATAATACGTTTTAGACATTTATGATTTACTGAAGGTGTGATTTATGCTTTGACGTTGTTAAGTATAGTCCACTTGTATTAGGGTCATCAGATGTCTATGCAGGTAGAATACATTAGAATAATTATAGCTGAAAATGAAGATATGATTCATTTTCAGCTTTTTTGCGTTTAAAAACGCCATATGGAGGGAAAAACATTGAATGTAAAAGCTTTAGAGCAACTAGAATATTACAAGATTAAAGAAGCATTAAAAGCATGCGTGGTATCAGAACTTGGTAAGGAATTGGTAGAAGAACTTCAACCATCAAATGATGCAGAACGTATTCGACGGCAGTTAATGGAAACCACAGAAGCAAGAAAAATCATGGATAAAAGCTCCTCAGTACCTATTCAGAATCTGGTAGGTATAGAGAAAGTTATAGAGAAGCTGGGTAAAGGTATTGCACTTAACCCTGAAGATTTACAAATGATACTTGGTTTATTGCATAGCACAGGTAAGATTAAACATTTTATGGAAGAACGACAATATTTAGCGCCAACCATTAGCAGTTACGGTCTTTCCATGTACGAACTAAAAGATGTGATGGATGAAATAGCAAGATGTATTGTCAATAATCGTGTTGATGATAAAGCAAGTCCACAGTTAGAAAAAATTAGAAAGAAAGTGTACATTGCCGAGAATCGCATTAAAACCAAACTGGATGACATCTTAAAGTCACCAACTTATCGAAAGTATTTACAAGAAACCTATGTCAGTACCAGGCAAGGCAGACAGGTCATTGCTGTAAAAAGCGAATACAGGCATCAAGTCAGTGGAAGTGTCATTGACAAGTCATCAACAGGGTCAACTCTATTTATTGAGCCGGAGGCCGTTCGAAAATTGCAGAGTGAACTGGAACTACAAAAAATCGATGAAGAAAAAGAAGAGTATCAGATCAGATTATACCTGACTTATATGATTGAGTCTTATACACGAGAGATCAATATTAATGTAGAAACCATGGCTTACTATGATTATATTTTTGCAAAAGGAAAATACAGCAAAGCCATCAATGGGCAAACAGTTGGCATTAATACAGAAGGTATAATCAATATCCATACAGGCAGGCATCCTATGCTTGGCCATGAAGGGGTACCTCTTGATTTTGAAATTGGCAACGATTACAAAGCCTTAGTGATTACTGGGCCTAATACAGGAGGGAAAACCGTAGCATTAAAAACAGTTGGTTTATTCACCGCAATGGTTCAATCGGGGCTCCATGTGCCTGTTGAAGCAAGCAGTGAGTTTGCTGTATTCAGTGACATCCTTGTTGATATTGGTGATGGTCAGAGTATTGAGCAATCTCTGAGTACCTTTTCTGCTCATGTCACCAATATGACGAAGATTATCAACCTTGCAAACAAGTATACATTGGTTATTCTAGATGAACTGGGTGCAGGAACGGACCCTGCAGAAGGTGAAGGGTTAGCCGTAGCGATTCTTGAGGAACTTTATAAAAAAGGTGCCACCATTATTGCAACGTCTCATTATAGTAAAGTAAAAACTTTCGCATCTGACTATGAAGGGTTTAAAAATGGGCGCATGGCATTTGATATCAATACGCTAAAACCTATGTATGCATTAGTTATTGGAGAGGCAGGGGAAAGTAACGCTTTTATCATTGCCCTACGGTTGGGAATAGAACGCGAAGTCATTGAAAGGGCTCACCAGATCACTTACCATGAGAAAAAAGACTATGTACCATTAACAGAAGCACATAAGAAGCCTATTATTAAAACCAAGCCCAAGATACAGCGACCCAAACCAATAAGGCAAGAACCTGAACCCGTGACAAAAGATGATAAAACGGAAGAAGAACACACTTACGAAATAGGTGATATGGTTTATGTGAATACCATTAAGCAACGAGGAATTGTCTATGCACCTCTTAATAAAAAGGGTGAAGTAGGGGTTAAGGTAAGGGATAAAAAGATGCTGGTGGTGTCTAAAAGGTTATCACCTTTCATTAACAGAAAAGAATTATATCCGGATGATTATGATATGGACATTGTCCTTGAAACAAAGGAAAACAGAAAGAAAAAGCATGCCATGGGACGCAAATATGTAAAAGACATGGAAAGGGTCATAGAATAGAACATTTGTTCTTGAGTCGATGAATAAGATGTGATAGAATGGATACAATGGAAAATAAATCCTATAAAGCAGGTATTCATAATCATAGAGCAAATAAATGGAGGGTAAAAGCATGTTAACAAGAGAAGAAGTTCGCACGTATATATTAAGTCAAAAAGGGGCTTTTGAGGATTTTCCTTTTGGTGAAGATGTACCCGTCTTTAAAGTGGCTAATAAGATGTTTGCACTTCTTAATGGGGATAAAGATAAAGTCAGCATTAATCTTAAAAGTGACCCCAATGAGGCTCTTTATCTAAGAGACAGTTTTGAAGCCATTATACCTGGGTATCATATGAATAAAAAACATTGGAACACCGTTTATGTGGATGGAAGCATCACCGATGACATGATAAAGGAACTTATCGATAAATCCTATAAGCTGGTTTTTAGCAAGTTAAAAAAGAGCGAAAAAGAGAAGATAGAACATGTGTTGGATTCATAATGACACAATTATCCAGGGTAATGAACAATGGCTGCGATTTTGGATATGGGGATATCTGCAATAGAACCAGGCTGGCATAGTACAGGTCTGGAGTGAAAGGTACGGTTAAAATTAATCACATTGCGGGGTGTTTCTTCAGGCTTCTTGACGGTACCTAATGTGAGAATGATGGTGATATAATCTTCATGGATGGATGCTAAAGTCCCAGTAAAATCAAGGGCGTGCTCGTTGCTGCCAACTGTGTGTACAGTGACGGTTTTATAGAGGTATTTATGAAGGCGTTCAGCAAACATATTATCTAACATATTAATCACCAATTATTCTATAGTATGAGCAGCATCAATGGCTGTATAACTATCTGTGATTAATTATATTAATGGATGGCTATAATTATTACATGGGCTATGATGAGAATGCAGGCACTCACTTATGATAATATATTTACATGAATAAAAGCAGGGTAAAAACCCTGCTTTTTTATTATGATTATTGAACTGCGTTTTGAACGAAAGATGCAATCTTGTCACAAGGAATCAATGTAACAGATCCTAAGAAGTTGTAACCACCGAATCCGCCGTAACCGTAGCCATATCCGCCGTAACCGCCGCAGCAACCGCCTTTTGGTCCACAAGTGTTGCCTGCTTGACCACAACATGCTGCTGATGGGCCTTGAATTGGATAAGTTGGAGCACCACCTGGGCAAGTTAATAACTTAATAAAGCATTCATTACAAGAAAGAACGATACCTGTGAAGCCACATCCAGATGCACCACCACTAGTTGTAAAGATTGTAACAGTTTGACCTATAAGTCTACCAAGATCATGATGGAATCCATAACCGTCAGCCATTTATTCTAACCTCCTTTAATTATCTTGTCCTAGTATATAGTATGTCTAGTGGACATAATGTGTGAAAAATAAATTAGAAAAAATTTTATTTATATGCTATAATTTTTGTGATGTATAACACGGTACCTGCACTAAAATAATCACATGAATGTTACAAGTATTTTCCGTTAATTGGTGTTGATACGTGTCATGTGATGTACTTTAAAGGCATAAAATAGTGGGATTTGGGACAAGACATGATTCATAAAGGTCGTGTACATATGATAATGAGGAAAGGAAATATACGCACATGGTAGATCATATTGAAAAGTGGTTAATCACAGAATATCAAATGGGTGCAAACATGGCATCTGGAGTAAGTCTAGCCATAACCATTATGGGTATTCTTTTGGTTTGTTTTATAGCAGATATCATCACAAAGAAAATTATTCTTACAAATATTAGAAAGTTTGTTTTAAAAACTGAGAATGTCATTGATGAGATGTTATATGATAAGAAAGTATTTCATAATCTAGCCCATATTGTTCCAGCAATTGTTGTCTATTTTGCTTCTGAGTGGTTTCATTCCTATAGCGATATGCTGCAAAAAATCGTATACGCCTATATACTTTTTATCGTCGCTCTAACAGCATTTAAGTTGTTGGACACCGTTGTTGAAGTTTATAAGACCAAAGAATATTCAAAAAGCAGACCCATTAAAGGGATCATTCAAGTCGTCAAAATCGTGCTCACCATTTTTATTGGTGTGTTCATGATTGCCATATTTACCCAAGAATCAACAGCATGGGCGCTTCTAAGTAGTATTGGTGGTATGTCAGCCATTATTATTTTGATATTTAAGGACTCCATCCTGGGGTTGGTTGCAGGCATACAATTATCAGCTAATAATCAACTGCGTATAGGAGATTGGATAGAAATGCCCAAATTTGGTGCAGATGGTGAAGTTGTTGATATTTCTTTAACCAATATTACGGTGTCCAATTGGGATAAAACTTTAACCAATATTCCTGCATATAAGTTTATTGATGAATCCTTTAAGAATTGGCAGGGCATGTCTGAAGCAGGTGGACGACGTATTAAACGTTCTATTTATATCGATATGACCAGTATCAAATTCTTAGATGAAGATCTGTTAGGTCGGCTGATGGAAGTGGAACTGTTACAACATTATTTAACCCATAAGCAAGCAGACATTCAGGCATATAATGAGGAACACAATACCAGCAATAAGGTCAATGGACGCAAGCTAACCAATATTGGTACCTTTAGGGCATATGTCTTAGAATACCTTAAGACCAATGGGCATATTCATCAAGATTATACCTTATTAGTCCGGCAGCTGGCTTCAACAGACCATGGTTTACCAATCGAAGTCTATTGCTTTACGAATGATACTGCTTGGGCGAATTATGAAGGGATTATGGCCGATATTTTTGATCATCTTTTAGCCATCCTTGATGTCTTTGAACTGCGTATTTATCAAAATCCAACAGGCAGTGATTTTAAAAAAATAACATATTAAAGAGCGGTTTTACTGTTCTCAAGTAAGGAATGAATACCAATGAAAAAAATATTTGATAACGACTGGCAAGCATTACTGGAACAAGAATTTGAGCAAGACTATTATTTGAAATTACGTCAATTTCTCAAACATGAATATCAGCATCATACAATCTATCCCAATATGTATGATATCTTTAATGCGCTGCATTATACGGCTTATAAAGATGTAAAGGTGGTCATCATTGGACAAGACCCCTACCATGGCCCCAATCAAGCGCATGGTTTAAGTTTTTCGGTGAAGCCAGGTATTAAGATACCACCATCATTGGTGAACATCTATAAAGAGCTCCATGCAGACTTAGGTTGCACTATTCCTAGTCATGGGCATTTGACCAAATGGGCAAAACAAGGTGTATTGCTCCTGAATGCTTCTCTAACAGTAAGAGCAGCAAGCCCAGCCTCTCATAGTAAAGTAGGTTGGCAAATGTTTACAGATAGAGTCATTACATTGCTAAATGAACGGGAAGAACCCATTGTGTTTATCTTATGGGGAAATTATGCCATATCAAAAGTCAAAATAATAACCAATCCCATTCACCATATCATTAAATCTGTTCACCCAAGCCCTCTTTCTGCAAGCAGAGGTTTCTTTGGAAGTAAACCTTTTTCCAAAACAAACAACATATTAAAAACCATTAATAAGGAAGAAATTGACTGGCAAATAGATGAATTGAAAAAAGAAGGATGAAACCAATATGAGCAAAATATTAGTATTAGCAGAAAAACCATCAGTAGGAAGGGAAATCGGTCGCGTCCTAGGATGTAAACAAAAGGCAGATGGCGTTTTAATAGGCCCTAAATATGTGGTCACTTGGGCACTGGGCCATCTCATTACTTTAGCCAATCCAGAGAATTATCATGAACGTTATAAACACTGGAACATGGGGGATCTACCCATGCTGCCAGAAAAGATGAAATTAGTGGTGATTAAAAAAACATCCAAACAATACCACACCGTTAAGCGTTGGATGATGGACAAAGAGATAAAAGAAATTGTGATTGCTACAGATGCGGGTAGAGAAGGGGAACTGGTTGCCAGGTGGATTATCGAAAAGGCAAACGTAAGAAAACCCATTAAAAGACTATGGATATCGTCCCAAACAGACAAAGCTATTCAAGATGGTTTTAAACACTTAAAGGATGGAAAAGCTTATGACAATCTGTATCATTCTGCTGTAGCAAGATCAAAGGCTGACTGGTATGTAGGTCTTAATCTTACAAGGGCCCTTACATGCAAACACAATGTTCAGTTATCTGCTGGTCGTGTCCAAACACCCACTTTGCAGATGATTGTTAGCCGTGAGGAAGCCATACGTCAATTTGTGCCAGCAAAGTATTACGAATTAAAAGCAGACAGTAATCATGTAACGTTTAACTATTTGGGTAAAGGTGGCCATGCTCGAATATTTGACGAAGTAAAACGTGATAAGCTACTTGCATTGTTACGGCATCAAGAAGGTGTTGTAAAAAGTGTAGAAACGAAAACAAAGAAAGTACCTGCACCACAGGCTTATGATCTCACTACTCTACAGATCGATGCCAATAATAAATACGGTTTCTCTGCTAAAAGGACATTAAAGCTCATGCAGCAATTATATGAACATTATAAAGTAGTGACCTATCCTCGTACAGATTCAAAATATATCTCTCAGGATATTGTACCTACATTAAAAGAGCGTCTTGAAAGCATTACAACGAAAAGCTACAAAGGCTATGCAAGAAGTCTTATGCAATCATCCCTCCATATAACAAACCGTTTTGTAGATGATAAGAAGGTGACAGACCACCATGCCATCATACCTACTGAGGAAGTCGCTTTTGTTAATGATATGTCAGGTGATGAACGCAAAATTTATGAATTGATTGTCAAGCGGTTTTTGGAAGTGTTATCCAAGCCTTATGTCTATGAAGAGACAAAAGTTAAGATAGCCATTAAGAATGAATGTTTTGGTGTGACCTATAAGCGTACCTTAGATCAAGGATGGAAAAGTATTGGAGATCAGAAGGAAGAGCAATCCAAGCAGGTTGTTGCATTTAAAAGTCATGAGAAAGTCAAGATAAGCAACATCTATTATACAGAAGGTTTAACAACACCACCTTCACGCTATACAGAAGCTACATTACTTGCGGATATGGAGAACCCTAAGAAGTTCGTGGACGAAAAAGCCATGCAGACAACACTCTCTCAAGTGGGGGGCATCGGTACAGTTGCTACCCGTGCAGATATCATTGAGAAATTGTACAACACCTATTATATTGAAAACAAAGAAGGTAAATTATTCCCAACACTAAAAGGTAAGCAGGTGGTGGAATTGGTACCACCAGAGATGAAATCTCCCCTATTAACAGCTAAATGGGAAATGACTTTAACAGATATCAGTAAAGGAAAAGCAAAAGAATCTGTTTTTATTGACCAAATTAAAACTTATACAAAAAAACTGGTAGAACAAGTTAAGTCAGATGCAACCACATTCAAACACGATAACATAACAGGAGAAAAATGTCCGGATTGTGGCGGTTATCTTTTAAGAGTTAAGAATAAAAACGGCGAAATGTTGGTTTGCAAAGATCGTGAATGCGGCTATAAACGTAAAGTGAATCAATTAACCAATGCCCGTTGTCCAGAATGCCATAAGAAAATGATTATGGTTGGGGAAGGGGATAAGAAAACATTCATTTGTCAAAATTGTGGCTTTAAAGAAAAGCTCCAAGCATGGAACAAGCGGAAGCAAACTGCTAACCAAAAAATGGATAAAAGACAAGTCAATCAGTACATGAAAAAAATGAAAAAAGAAGCGGATAAGCCATTAAATAATGCTTTTGCGGATTCGTTATCAAAATTCAATTTTAATAAGGATTAAATAGATAAAGGACTGCTGGTCAGCAGTCCTTATAATCTTATTGCATAGGTTTATTGGCATATTTTGTTTTTGCTTCTGAGATTTTATTTTGCTGAGCTGCTTCTGTTTTATACCAGCCTTTTTTAGTCATCTCTTTATACACTTCGTCTTGTGTGCAGAAACAATTGGATAATGTTTGTTGGAACTCATTCCGTACATTAGGTGTAGCTGCTTCCGTTACAGCTGTTGACAGGGTTGAGCACAATTGTTTTTCAGATACCAGACAGTCATTGATTAAATCTTCATCTTTACGCATTGCGTTATCCTCCTTATTAGCTATTTAATTGATTATAGAGACTATTGTAGCATTGCATATGCTTATCAGCCATACGTGTACATAAGTCTTTTAAACTTGCATCTTGAACTTGATTACTATAATCATGGTATTTGTCAACTAAGACTTTTGTTTGCATAAGGGTATCATTGATATAATCTAACTCTTTTGTTGTCATAATAACCTCCTACGATAATTTTTTTGACATGTATATGATGCCTTAGTTAGTATCTGATTCTCGCAATATAAATATGCATCATAATGGACGATTAAAATAAATTTTATTGAGAGTACAGATTAATTTTTTTTTGATAAATGCGAGGTTTAGCATGATTATTTAATAAAAATAAGAGAAATTAATCATAATAAATAGTGTGGTCGATCATTTTAATAATATAAAGTGAAGAGGAGGTGCCAGAAATGGCTAAAGCAGGTATGCGTCGTCCCGATACAGAGGAACCTCATGGAACGGAGAGCAATCATAAGCAAAGGGATCCAAAGAATGATATGAGGATTGTACCAGAGATTCAGGGCAAAGCAAAAACAGGCAATAAAAAGGCAAAGCAAATTATTGATTAAAGAAGTTTGGTCCTGAAATTGATGAAAAACTCTTTTCATTGCAATCATTTTCATGTATTATATAATAAGGTATATTTATATTTACGGACTTTTATAGAAGTTTGTAATGAAGGAAAGGAGAAGTAATCATAATGGACGATAAAGTTACTAACAAGTCAGCAAATGAAGCTGTGGAGGCAGAGGCTGTAGAAGCAGAGACTGTTGAGCATGAGACTTTAGAAACAAATGCTGCTGAGACTGCTGCTGTAGAATCAGAAGTTGTAGAAACAGAGAATGTAGAGGCAGACAAAGTGGAAACAGATACTGAAGATTCAGATGCTGCTAAGACAGAGGAAGTTGCTGAGACACCATCTATGGATGATTATGCAGAAGAGTTAAACAATACTTTTGTTAAGTTATCAGAGGGCGATATTGTTGATGGTAAGGTATTATCTGTTACAGAAACAGAAATCCTTGTCAATATCGGTTATATCTCAGATGGTATTGTGCCATCCGAAGAAGTTATCAATGATGAAGATAAGCCTCTTGTGGATTTATATAAGACCGATGATGAAATCAAAGCTATGGTTGTCAGTTTACATGATGCAGAGGGGAATGTGCTCTTATCCATTAAGAAAGCAGCAGCTATTGTTATTTGGGATGAGTTGCAAGATGCTTTTGATAATGGGAAAGTGCTTGACGTTGTGCCTAAAGAAGTTGTTAAAGGTGGTCTCGTATGTCAGATCCAAGGTATACGTGCATTTATTCCTGCTTCAAGGTTATCTGTCAACTATGTTGAGAATTTAAGTGATTTTGTGGGTCAACCACTTAAAGTGAAAGTGATTGATTTTGATGTAGAGAAGAAAAAAGTTATCTTATCCAGAAAAGAATTAGAAAAAGAAGAACTCAATAAAAAGAAAAAAGAATTATTACAAAATATTAGTAAGAATGACCGTATTACAGGTGTTGTTAAGCGACTCACTAATTTTGGTGCTTTTGTTGATATCGGCGGTATTGATGGGCTAATACATATCAATGATTTATCATGGAAGCGCGTTAAGCATCCATCAGATGTGGTAAGTGTAGGCGACAATGTTGAAGTAACGGTTCTTGAAGTTAATCGAGAAAAAGAACGTATTTCTCTAGGCTTAAAAAATGTAAATGATGATCCATGGCTCAACATCAAAGAGAAATATGCAGAGGGTCACGTATATGATGGAAGTGTGACACGTCTTGTAAGCTTTGGTGCTTTTGTGATGTTGGATGGTGGTGTTGAAGGTTTGGTTCATGTGTCAGAGATAGCTGACAAACGTATTGAAAAGCCAGAAGATGAACTAGCCATCGGTGACAAAGTAAAAGTGAAACTAATCGGTATTGATGAAAAAGGCAAGAAAATAAAACTTAGTATTAAAGCTGCAAAAGATGACGTGGATAAAGCTGAATTCCAAAAATTTAATGATGACAGTGATATCACAACCAGTTTAAAAGATGTTTTTGCAGGCATTATGGATAACTTTAAAGAATAAAACCATAAAGGGCATCACACTCCATCCGAACAGTAAGAGTGAGATGCTTTTTTATGTCATAGATTTTTATCATACTATTTGACCATAGTATGATGATATGGTATAGTAATACATGTAAACGTTTACGTAAACGCTTACATGAAATAAAAATAATGATTGAAGAATTCTGGTGATTTTATGACAATCAAAGATGTTGCAAAAAAAGCAAATGTTTCAACAGCTACTGTATCAAGGGTTATTAACAATAAGTCGGAGGGCATAACAGAAGAAATGCGTCAGCATGTCCAAAAGGTCATTGATGAAATGGGTTATACACCGAGTCATTTAGCACGGGGTATGGTAACAAAAAAAACCTATACCATAGGTTTGGTCATACAGGATATACGTAACCCCTTTTTTCCTAAGATGGTCAGTGGTGTGGAACATGTGGCATACAATCATGGCTATATGGTTCTCTTGTGTAACACCGATGAAGATTTAAATAGAGAAAAAGACTATATAGCCACCCTTAGAGAAAAACGAGTGGATGGTATTATAATTACCGTAAGCAATGGTATAGACAGAGCGTATATCGCTCAATTGACAAAAGGCGATATACCTTTTGTGTTTCTAGACGAAATAGCAGAAGAAGTGAATTGTGTATGTGTGGATAACACATTAGGCGCTTATCAAGCCACGAAACACCTTATCCAACTAGGGCATAAACACATTGCTTGTTTATCAGGGCCCTCCACAAGCATCACCAATTTGAACCGAGTTGACGGTTACAAAAAAGCACTTATGGAAGCAGGGTTACCCATTAATAAGGACCTTATTTTAAAAGGTTCTTATAAAGCGGACTCAGGTTATAAAAGTGCTGAAAGCATATTAAAAGACTTTCCACATGTAACGGCTTTATTTTGTGCCAATGATTTTAACGCTTTAGGAGCTTATAAAGCTGTAGTGGCACATGGAAAAAGAGTTCCAGAAGATATATCCATTGTAGGGTTTGATGATATTCTTGACATACCAGCTAATCATTTTGCATTTACAAGTGTATCTCAGCCGACCTATGAAATGGGGCAGGCTGCTGCAACCATGTTGATGGACATGATCCACAAGAAGCCAATGAATGAACCTTTTATGACATTTGAACCAAAGCTTATCGTAAGGGATAGTACATCATCACCTCTATAAACTTACTTGAAGGTTGAAGAATATCAACTTTCAAGTATAACTTATACCCTCAGAAGTAAGCGTTTACATGAGCAAAATATCCAGGTTTTACACATGCTAATAGGAAAAGGAGGTTTTATCTTGAAACAAGATAAAGTGAATGAAGCAATTCGAGGTCATATACCCTTTGACCTGGTCATTAAGAATGTCAACTTTGTTAATGTATTGACTGGCGAAATATACAAGTCAGAAATAGGTATTATTCAAGGAAAAGTTGGGCATGTAAATCAACCGGGTGAGGCATCCCTATCAGGGAAAGAAATCTACGATGCCATGGAGAAATATGCTATACCAGGTCTTATCGATACCCATATCCATACAGAAAGTAGTATGATGACCGTTGCCAACCTAGCAGAAGCTATCTTAGTTCACGGCACAACATCCATTGCATGTGACCCACATGAAATTGGTAATGTCCTTGGGGTTGAAGGTGTTAAGTATATCATGGCATCCAGTAAAGATACGCCCCTCATGACCCATGTACTCATACCTTCATGTATACCAGCAGTTATGGGAGTGGAAACAGCAGGTGCTGAGTTTGGTAAAGCTGAAATAGATGAGCTTATGCAAATGGACGCCGTGGCAGGACTTGGAGAAGTCATGGATTATCCAGGTGTTCTCAATCAAAGTGAGCGTATGATGGCAGTTCTCGATGCCGCTAAAAAGCATACAAGATTTCTTCAAGGTCATGCACCATCTTTAATGGGAAGGGAGTTATCGGCTTATTTATCCTCAGGTATAACATCTTGCCATGAAACAAGTTTTACAGAGGAAGCTCTTTACAAGTTACGAGCAGGTATGACACTGGAATGCCGCGAAAGCTCCATTGTCCATGATATCAAAACCCTTGCACCTGTTATAAAAGCATGTCATTATCCAGACACAACCACTTTTTGTACTGACGATAGAGAACCGGATGACCTTTTATTAGAAGGGCATCTGGACCACGTGATACGTGTTGCGATTAAAGAAGGTATACCACCTATTGAAGCTGTTAAAATGGGTACTTATAATGCTTCAAAATTACTGAAACAAGACAATATTGGTTTATTAACACCAGGCAGGTATGCCAATATATTGCTCTTAGATAATTTGGATACATTCGTGGTGGATGAGGTGTTTGTTAAAGGCCAGTTAATAGCCCAAAAGGGCAAGCTGGTAAAACCATTGACAAAAAAAGAATACCCCCTAGAAAAGCGAAACACTGTGATGCTTCGTAAACAACCTACCAAAGAAGACCTCAAGATAAAAGCTGATGCACCCAGCATATCCATGCATGTGATAGCTTTTAATAAGGATATTCCCATTGTAACCAAGCCAATACAAGTCACCCTTCCTACAATAGAAGGATATGTGGATATCAGTGAACGGGATGACTTAGCTATACTTTCCGTATTTGAACGTCATGGTAAAAATGGTAATCGCTCCACCTGTTTTGTAAAAGATTTGGGTTTAACACACGGTGCTATAGCAAGCACGGTGTCTCACGATTCACATAACCTGGTGGTGGTCGGCAAAAATGAAGAAGATATGCTCATTGCTATTAAAACGTTGTGTGAAACAGGTGGGGGAATCGTATGTGTGGCTAATGGCAGCATTGAGGCACTTGTAGAGTTACCAATAGCAGGTCTTATGTCACATGAAACCATTGAAGAACTGGCCCCCAAAACAGCAAAGCTTAAGGAGAAAATTCGCATGTTAGGCATTCAAAGTGCTTGCCCACTATTACAGGTAGCATCCTTTTCTTTACCCGTCATACCACATGTACGGTTAACGGATATGGGTTTAGTTGATGTGAGTACGCAGAAATTTTTACCCATAATCCTCAATGAAATGAGAAGTAAATAACTAAAAATATACCTATAAAGGAGATGCATACGATGAAATTATTATATGTTGGCGAATCTTGGGTTATCCATTCTGTTCATATGAAAGGATTTGACGCTTTTACAACGACTACTTATGAAGAGGGTGGAAAATCTTTGAAGGATGCCTTTGAAAGCGGTGGTATTGAAGTGGACTATATGCCTGCCCATATAGCGGCTTCATCATTTCCAGATACAGTAGAAAAATTAGCAGTCTATGATGTGGTGGTATTTAGTGATATTGGAAGTAATACATTCTTGTTACACCAGGATACGTTCTCAAAAGGAAAGATAACACCAAACCGATTAAAAATTGTACAAGAATATGTAGAAAAAGGTGGCAGTTTTGCCATGATGGGAGGGTACTTCTCATTCCAAGGTATTGATGGAAAAGCTAAATATGCCCAATCACCCATTGAAGAGATTCTACCTGTTCATATGATGGAGACTGATGATCGATTAGAAGCTCCAGAAGGGGTTATACCTGAGATTATGATGGATGCACATCCTATACTTGAAGGGGTTTCAAAAGAATGGCCGCATTTTCTTGGCTATAATATTCTTAGAGAAAAAGAGGGGTCACAAGTCATAGCCAAATGTGGCGACCATGTATTTATGGCTGCTGGGACATATGGAAAAGGAAGAACATTTGCATTTGCAAGTGACATAGCACCCCATTGGGGTTCGCCAAAATTTGTTAATTGGTCATGTTATAATACACTTTTTGTCAATATTGCCAAATGGCTTGCACATAATAAATGACGATAAAGGCTATAACTAAGGCATTTCTTAAGTCCATTAGTTAAAATGTTAGCCCTAATTTGTCATCCATTTAACCCTTGATGAAAACCAAAGATATCTAAATATCTATTGAAAATACTTATGATTTATGTCATAATTATTTAACGATAGACTACAAAGGGTTGACCAATTGATTCCCTTTAGTCTATTGGAGAGATTTAAATGACATAGCCAATATAATTCTCCAATAATTAGATGACGAGGTGAAGTATGAAAAAATGTCCAAAATGTAACGCGAATTGTTTAGACGACCAGAAAATTTGTGATAGCTGTGGCTTTGATTTTATGGAAGAAACCACACAGCCAGAAATAATGAATGAGGAACCAGCAGGTTTTCAGAATGAAGAAGTAAAAGATGAAGCACCAATCTCTGATGAAGCTCAGACAGATCATGTGTATGAAGTAACAGAGGATACCATGACAGATGACGATACTTCTTTACAAGGAGAGCATGGGGGAGAGGGCAACAATAAAAAGGGAAACAAGTTAGTTGTAGGATTAGTTATAACAGGTATCGTTGCACTACTTGCTTTAGCTTCTGTTTTAGCTTTTGGTAAGCAGCTTTTTAAAAGCGGTGAACCAGAAGATATCATTGTTGAAGCTTATAATCAATATTATGCTGCACCAACAAAAGATATATCCATGGAAATCTCCATTACGGAGTTTATGATGGATGCTCAAATTGACCCAATGGCGTCAGCGTTAGCTGATCAAATTTTAAAAGATTTTGTGCTAAAAATCGATATGCGTTCAGATATGACCTCTAAGACCTTTGAAGGCGCATTGGTTATTGATGTACAAGAAAACGAATTGCTTCGTGCTGATTATTATTTAGATAACCAAGAATTAGGTCTTCATGTACCATTTATTCATGAAAAAGGTTTCTATGTAACCATGGATGATATCAAGGGACAGATACCAGATGATGCTGATAATATGGCATTTTTAACCAATTTAGATCTTTTTGACTTAAGTACATATGAGTCATTTAAGGATCTAGATGAAAATATCATGAATAAACCAGTTAAAGCATTTATCAAAGAGAATCTGAAAACAGTTTCAAAAGAAGCTATAAAAATTGGTGATACCAGTGTAAAATGTACGAAATATCCTATTTCTTTCACTGGTAGTGAAGCCATGGAGCTTGGCATTGAAGTGATTGAGAACTTCTTAAAGGATGAGAAGTCAAGAGCACTTCTCCTTGAAGTCATTGACGGTTTTGCAGAAGGTATAGCCAATGAAAATGCATACGATGAGTTTGATATGACGGAAGAAGAATTCAAAGCAGGCATGGATAAAGTCAAAGAAATGATTAATGATTTTGGTAAAGAAGGCATGACCCTTGAGGATATATTTGCCCAGGCAAATGCTGACATGGAATATGCTCAGATGAAAATGGCCATGGAGCTTATGCTTACTCGACTTAATATTGATATGGATATCTATTTAGATAAGAATAACAAGATTCGAAAAATGGATGTTATGCAAGGTTTTGATATGCGTGAAATGGGTGTTGACCTTGAACTTAAGGTTTCCACAGTGATTAATTCCTTCGACAAGAAGATAGATTTTAAAGGGATTGACAAAGAAAATAGCATTAATCCACTTAAAATGAGTGAAGAGGAATTATTAGAGCTTGAGATGCAAATTGAAGAAACAATACAAAAGAATGCCTTAGAAAATCCTTATCTACAAGGATTAATGGGAGGATTTTAATATTAATGAGTAAAACTTTTTGGGGACTATGTCACAAGAACATCCGCGATTTGTTAAAGCAAAAAAAACGTAATAGCCTTATGTTTATATTACCACTTACCATTATTATTGTGATTTTAATGTTCTTTGCTGGCAGTGATGTGGAAAAATCATTCCTACAACCCATAAAGATAGGTGTTGTTGATCAGGATAAGAGTTTCTATAGTAATGCATTAGTAGAGAATTACAAGAATAACGAATCGTTTACTGATTTTATTGAAATCACGGTGGGTAAGGATGAAATCATTCATGATTTTAATGCTGGTCAATACGATGCTTTGATTGAAATTCCCCAAAACTTTGCTGAACATCTTATGCATTTTGAAAAAGTACCTGTTCAGGTAAAAGTAGCTTACTCAGATCCATTAAAAGCAGTGTTGTTTAAGCATGTTATGGAAAGCTATGAGAAGTTCATCACCTCTGTTCAAGTAGGTGTTGAACTTCTGTATAATGAAATGGAAGCCCTTAATATGTCAGATAGAGAGATTTCAATATATAATATTGAAATCTCTTATGATTTAATCATGACTGCACTTGGCAGAAACCGATTCTTTCAGTATCATGAATGGGTGAATATCCCATCCACCACATCTGTTAACTATTTTTTTATAGCCATCATGATGATGTTTCTTTTGTATATATCTGTTTTTATAGCAATAGACCTGATACGTGAACGTGAAAATATGTGTTTTAGACGTTTGAAAATTGCTCGGGTTTCTATCTACGAATACCTGATGAGTAAACTCTTCATGTCGACTATATTTATAGGTCTATTTGTATTAAGTTGGTTTGTGTTGCTATCCTTTCTTACACCCCTTAATCTCTCGGGAAATACGCTCTATATTGTGCTCTATTTACTGAGTTGTATCATGCTTGCAGTAAGTTTAGCTATATGCATATCGGGTCTGTTCAAACGGGATGAAGGTGTCGTTTTGGTTAGTCATGTCTTTATATTTGTTAATGCCATTATAGGGGGAAGTATTATCCCGTTGCACTATATGCCTAACATCCTGCAAAGGCTGGCAGTTTTTACACCGAATTACTGGATGATTAAAGGCATGCTCTACATAGAAAGTGGTTACAATATTGCATATGGTATGCAGATTGCAGGCAGCTTCTTCATCATGAGTATGGTATTTATATTTATTGCATATAGAAGTTATCAACATGAAAGTGCTATTTAGCTATTAAAGTTAAATCGATAGTAATCATGGGAAATAGGTGATGGAGATGAGTGGGTTTCTAAACATTGTAAAATATCGATTAATCATTATGTATAAGAGCAAAACCATGATGGGTTTAACAGTTATTGTCATTGGTCTTTTTGCTGTGCTTATGAGCACTTTATATAGCGAAGCAGATGAGGACAGAAGAATTACAGTTGCTGTTGTGGATCAAGATCAAACAGCTATGACAGGTAGAATTCTTAAGCACCTAGAAAATGATACCATTCTTCATAGCATGGAAATGTCTGAATCAGAAGCCATGGCACTTCTAAAACAAGATAAAGTACAGGCTGTATATGTATTAAAGGATGGGCTTGAAGAACACGTTAAGATGGAAAAGGACGAGGACATCATTGATGTATACTACCTAAAGGGAAATACCATTTCGAAGTTTATTGGTGATTTATTTGCAGAAAAAGTATTGAGAGATTTGAGTTTAATTAAAAGTGTTCACTTATTGGATAGAGCTATGGATCAACATCAAATGGGTGATCACAATAAAGACATGGTGTTGAAAAAAGCCTTCCAAACAGGTTTAAGTATGCAAGATTATAGTGATCATCAGTATTATGTCCAGGTAGAATTTATAAAAGATAACATGAACATAGAAAGTGAGAACATCGATAAAAGCATTCTATACAAAAAAATGATTTTGGGCATGATTCTTTCTTTTATTGCGTTTTATATTTTATTTGCGTCAATTGGTATTGTAAAGGATAGAGAGACCCACTTGGAAAGTCGATTAAGGGTTACGTCTACCCATCCTATAGGGATTTTACTGGGTCAATATCTTAGTTTAATGCTATCCGGTGGATTGGTAAGCATTTTATTTGGTATACTAAGTTTCATGCAAGGAGAAAACTTTATCCAGACCACGCTGATACTCTTGCTATTTGTCATGAGTATATCTGCCATGGTTCTATTCTTTGCCCATGTGGTTCCTACAGTAGGTAACCATATGTTGATTTTATCCATTATTATTTTAATAATGGGTGTGATGAGTGGCAGCTTTTTTAGCATAGATGTGATTACAAGTGGCTTAAAGAATATAGCCTACATGATACCGCATTACTTAACCATGAATGCCCTAATCGATAACTTAGCGTTAGGAAATGAGGCAGTTGTTCCAGGCGAATATATTGGATACTGTCTGCTGTATTCTGCCATACTACTTGTTGTTACATGTATACTGAATCATGTGAAGAAAAGTAAAATAATGAATCTACATAAAAGGTGGTATTAAAATGGAAACAATGACTTATGGTGCAATAAAAGAAGACTTAAAAAAAGGAAAGAACCTTGAAAAAACCCTTAAGCAATTAGCCATTAAAGGGCAAAGTCATTATTATAAAGTAGCGTTATATAATATGCTGTTTCATTATATAACCTTTTTAGAAACAATCCACGATGCATCCATCATGGAAGATTTACAACTGGATGAAGAATCTGATACATTTTTGCGTTTTATGCTTGAACCATTAAAATCATACCAAGATTTATCAAGTTTGACATTCAACACAGAGGAATTACTGGCTTTTAGAAAGACATTGGAAATTAAAATGACAGCTATCACAAGCTATACGGATGCCCTTGACCAGTACGAGTATATCATTAATCGTATGGAAGGTGCCTATATGGAGCAGCAAGAACAGATAGTAGATGATGAGACATTAGCAGGGGATCTGGTAGGTTTTATTTTCTCAGAAGAAAACAATTTTATTATCAGCGAAAAAATGAAAACTGTTCTTAGTCAGCTGCCCATACGTATGACAAAAAATAAGTTTTTTGCTTATGTGGATGAAGCCATGGAGCTATTTAAAGGGTCAAGTGTGCATGATATTGATCAATATGTGGCTATGGTGAAGGATGCTATTATGCCGGATGATTCCAAAGCTTATCAAGGTAATTTTAAGACCATACAGAAAACATTAGAAGCCCTTGGACATACCTCCTATAAAGATATGGATCAAAAGACCTTTGAATCCATGTATGCTTTGAAATGTGAATTGTCAGATAAGCTTAATTGTTTGGCAGCAGTGTATACATTGGCCGTGAATATTATTAATAATTTCATTGAATTATCCTTATGTGATTTTACAGAATATTACCAAGAGGATCAAGATATCGTTCTTGCACAGGATATGATTAACCGTATGAGCAATAGGGTGGAACAGTTTGAACTGGATGAGTTAATGGCTAAGGCTCTAGAAGGCTTAGAAGGGGTCATTGAAGAAAACTTGGAACAGGCTGTTAGGTTTAATGGCCTTATACAGCAGGCAATGGATAAGTATCAAAATCAACTAACAACGTATGACTTAACGAAGAGCTATCATCATGTGGAACGACTAGCATATATGGCAACGTCTACCAGTTATTTTATTGATGTGCTTAATCAGGAAGAAGATATAAAAGAAGAACGGGTAGATGATCAGGTGTTAGCCCTTAAAAAAGAAAAGCTGTTAATGCTTATTGACAAAGCCATGGGTGATAAGTCAGCAGTTTATCGACGGAGTATCATGAGTAAATTGTTCTATTTGTTACCTGTTAGTTTCACTACCCCAAAGGATATACACGATTACATGTTGCAGTCCCTTCATCAATGTACCAATAAGGTGGAAAAGAATGCCGCTATAGAAATTTTACTGGATTTTATGGACACCTATGCGTAGGGTGCTTCTCATAGCTTCTAATTTAATGCCATAACAGAAATAGAATGGCTAATTATGGGCATAATAGTCTTATATACTTCATGGTATAAGTTTAATCTAGGTTTTACAACGCATTATTTTGCTATTAACGGATAAGATTAAGGAAAATATGTGCTTATAAAATCGTATAGGAGCATATTTTAGAAAGGTAGACTATTATGGATCAAAAACAATTTAACCGATTTTTTCAGGATTATAAAAACGCCGATGTGGATAAAAAAATTGAACTTTATTGTTCCACACAAGATTTATCGGAGAATCAATACATGCAAATGTTAAGGGTATTTCCAGTGAATAAAATACCTCAACTTGAAAAAGCTCTTAGATAATATGTATCCATCACTTTAAGTGGCTGTCTTGTGACAGCTTCTTTTTGAATCATTTAAAGCTATTCATAGAATAGCCCGGAACGTTGTTAAAAATATATTGTAATATCTTGTTTTTTTGCTATACTATAGATAATAAGTTTTTATTACCAAAATATGAAATAAGGTGTATTTTATGGATGTTGTTAAAGAGCTCTATCTAAGTCAGGGCATTACAGATAAAAAAGCTCGGGGAATTATTAAAAAGGTTAATAAAGGCAAATATGATGGATTATATCATTTTCTTATCCAGAGAAGCTCCAGTAAAAATCCACTTGAAATAGTCGATATTCATGAACTTGGTCGCATGATGAATCGAAATGAAAACATTCGTTTGGTTGGTTTGGCAGAGGATATGGGTGAAGCTGTTGAGCTTGTAAGAGTGTTAATTGATGATGTGTATCAAGCCACATTAGATGTGAATCTTAACAGCTATTTTTCATGACAATAAGGGACTTCATGCGTACCAAAATCATATATGTACCCTAGGTCGTCGTCATAGCTGTTCTTATTAATTGTAAAAGGTCATGGTGAAATGTATGAAAATATTATCAACTACTACAGGTATTATCGTCGGTATATGCTTGTTTTTTGTTCTATTATTTACTGCTGTTCAAGTTGTTGCATACAATGCTTCTTATTATAAGTGGCAGTACAAAAGGCATGAAGTGATGGAAGCAACCAAAATGTCCTTAGATGATTTGGTTGTGGTTACAGACCATATGATTGATTATCTCAAGGGAAGAAGAGAATCCCTAGATATGCAGGCAACCATTGCTGGTCAGGTGAGAGAGGTTTTTGACCAGCAGGATAAAGAGCATATGGTTGACGTACAAGATTTATTTGTTAAGGGTACATATATTCGTAATATTTGCTTTATATTGATGGTGCTTCTATTAGGTGTTTTATTCTACCGCCACAAAAAGCTCTTTTTAAATACACTTTTTATGGTAAAATATGTATTTGCATGTATTATTATGTTAATATTAATATTAAGCGCTCTCTTGCTTATAGATTTTAATAAGTATTTTACGATCTTTCATGAGATATTCTTTAATAATGATTTGTGGCTATTGGATCCCGATACCAGTATATTGATTAATATGGTACCAGAGGTATTCTTTTTCCAAACAGCGATGATTATCTTAGGCATATTTGTTATGAGTGTGACCATTATATTGGTACTTATTGAAGTATTCAAAAAAAGGTCTGTCAATTACCCAAGTCTAAGAAGCTTTGTCAAATAGATAGATTACAGGTGGTTATATGTCAGTGGTTTGGTTCATCATAAAAATCATATTGTGGATTATACTTAGTCTCATTCTGCTGATATTAGGCTTATTGACGTTTATTTTATGTGCACCTATTCGCTATAAAGTATCTGGAGAAAAGTATGAGGACATGAAGCTTAATGTAGTTGTCACATGGTTGTGCCATATTATTTCAGTGCGATATAGCTTAGAAAATGGGGGCAAGGTTACCGTTAAGGTTTTTGGGAAAATTATAAACGGTGAAAAGAAAGAGAAAAAAAAGAAAGTAAAAAGAAGAAGAAGTGCAAACAATAATAAGCGTAAACACCCGTCAAAAAGCAAGAAAGATAATAAGCTTAAAAATAATGCTTTATCCAATGAAGTGGTCAGTGAAACACCTATACGACAGGAAAATACGGAAGAAAAGATAGAAGAAGATAAAGCAAAAGAAGGTACCGTTGTAAAAGACGATAAAATCGTCACAGAAGAGACAATTGTTGATGTTAAGCAAGCAGATGACAATGTCACAAAACAAGGGAATGCCCAGTCTGTCCATTCTGAAGAGACTGATGCTAAGATTAAAGAGCATAGAAGGCGCAAAGAGCAAAAACAGTCAAAAAAAAGGAAGAAGGACAACAAGAAAGATAAAGCTAATCAAGGGAGTATATGGGATAAATTTAAACGTATTCGCTCCTTCTGGCAAGATGAAAATAATAAAAAAGTCATAAAGTTTGTAAAAAAACGAATACTACTTATGTTGAAACATATCCTGCCGCGTAAGTTTCATGCTAAAGTAATCATTGGTACAGGTGATCCTGCCACAACAGGATACATTGTAGGAGCAGCAAGCATACTATATACAGTAACAGGTGATAAATTGCAGGTTGTGCCTCATTTCAGTGAATCAACCATACAAGGTGATATTTACGTAAAAGGAAGAATCTATTTGATCATACTTGTAGGGCACGCTCTACGTATTATACTTAATAAACGTGTCAGACAATTATATAAAACTATAAAATCATAGAACTGCATTGGTTTATATAATAAGGAGGAAAAAGATATGGAATCTAATTTCAAAAAAACAGTTGAGTCATTATTTAATGGTATGGAAAACTTTGTATCAACGAAAACCGTTGTAGGAGAAGCTATTCATATTGGGGATACGATTATATTACCACTTGTGGATGTTAGCTTCGGCGTAGGAGCTGGTGCATCAGAAGAAGGTAAGGAAAAACCAAAAGGTGTAGGCGGTGGTGCTTTAGGTGCTAAGATTAGTCCAAGTGCTGTCTTGGTCATTCAAAATGGTCAAACAAAATTAGTGGATGCCAAAAACACCGATGGCATTTCTAAACTCATTGATATGGTACCGAATCTTATGGACCGTTTTGGTTTAAAGAAAAAAGAAAATAAAACTGAAAAAAGAACAGCTGAAGAAGTGGATACAAAAGACGAAGAATAAGTAATAGGGGAAGAGCATAATAATAAACAACAAATCATATAAGATGTTAAGTGTAACACTCGGAAAGGAATTGTTATGAAAAAATTATGCAGCTTACTAATCAGTATATGTATCTTTGTCACCGTATTTAATCGACCTGTTATGGCTATTGAAAAAGACCCACCAATATCCATTAGTGTCAATGCACAGTATATTATGATGGATACCAAGCCTGTTATGATGGATGATACTGCTTATGTGCCCATTCGTTTTGTTGCGAATGCACTATGTGCCGATATTAGCTGGGAGGAAGCTACACGGACCATTACCATCATTGATGGTGAGACAACAATCGTACTAAACCATGACTCAGATATGGCAACTGTTAACGATGAGCCTCACTCATTGCCAACAGCACCTCCTGTGGTTGATAATCGAACCTTGGTACCTATTCGTTTCATTGCAGAACATATGAATTGTCAAGTCAATTGGAATGCAAACACGTATACTGTTGAAATTACGAAAGAAGATCTTGTTGTACCAGCTGTAAGCATTATTAACCGAGGGTATACAGATGATGATTTGCTTTTATTAGCTAGAATTGTAACCGTTGAAGCAGGTAATATAAATTTTGATGCAAAAATAGCCGTTGCAAATGTTGTCATTAACCGTAAGAAAAGTCCAGAATTTCCTAATACCATAAAAGATGTTATCTATGATAAAAACTATTGCATACAATTTCCACCAGCCCATAAAACCAGTTTTGCTTCAAAAGTACCATCAAAAGACAGTATCATTGCAGCTAAAATGGCATTAGAAGGTACGAATAATATTTCAGCATGTTTATTCTTTAATAACAGACCGTTTAAGTCCAAAGCAAAAGATTTTTACAAAAAGATTGATGGTGAATATTTTTATAAATAGTCTGTCATGTAATGGGCATAGTAAGGAGGGGCATATGGTATGAATAAAAAGTTTGCACCTACATTAATTACGATTATTGCTTGTATCATTTGTTTAGCTTTTTTTGGACCAATAGCCGTTATGAGTATTTTAACTGGTGAGTGGATTGTTATCATATTCGGACTTATTTTTGGCATATGTGTAATAGGCGTTGTGACAGCGCTTATCATAAATTTAGTTAGACGATATCAGGAAATTAATAAGGAGGATAAGGATAATGATCTTAGTCAATACTGATTTTATATCCGGCAAAAAATTAGAGACATTAACCATTGTAAAAGGCTCTACCATTCAATCAAAACATGCAGGTAAAGATATCATGAGTTCTTTCAAAACATTGGTTGGTGGTGAGTTAAAGGCTTACAATGAAATGATGAACGAAGCCCGTGCTCTTGCTACAAAGCGTATGGTAACAGAAGCGCAAAACTTAGATGCAGATGGTGTTATTAATATTCGTTATGCATCCAGTGCGATTATGCAAGGTGCAGCAGAAGTTATTGTCTATGGAACAGCTGTTAAATTTGTTCAAGAATAAATAAAGGCTGTCTTGTCAAAACATTTTACAGTGTTTATGATAAGACAGTTTTTTCGTAGAAAGGAAGGGATTATATGAACTCACATGTGGATTGCATTGCATGCATTGTGAACAAAGCCAATGAATTAGCTGACAAGTACATAACCCGTAAAAGGGATAAATATAGTTTTATTAATAAGGTATTGTTAGAGATCGCTCAGACAGATGAGGAAAAGATGGCACCATACGTTATATCAAGGGTGATGCGACTATTAACGGATATAACAGGTATATCTGATTTTTATGCAGAAGAAAAGCAGTTATTTAACCATCAGATGCTGGATATGGAGGAAGATATTAAACGTATACTATCTAAGGCTGATGATTGTTTCCTAGATACCCTTAAACTAGCTATGGCAGGTAATGTTGTGGATTTTGGTGCTTATAGTCATATGACCATCGACAGAGTAAAAGCCATTATGGAAAAGACCATCGACAGCTCTATTGAGCATGATACATATGAAAAGTTATTAACAGCTTTACAAGATGCACGTACCCTTGTCTATTTATCCGACAATACCGGTGAAATTGTATTTGACAAATTGTTTCTAGCAGAGATTAAAAAGAAGTACCCTAGCCTTGATATCTATCTAGCAACTAGAGGTAAGCCCGCCCTTAATGATGCGACTGAAAAAGATGCCTATGATGTAGGGATACAAGAATATGCAACAATCATCAATAATGGGACAGATATTCCAGGAACAGACCTTAATGAAGTATCTCATGCTTTTAAAGATAAGTTTAATCAAGCAGACGTCATTATTGCGAAAGGTCAAGGTAATTTTGAGTCCTTATGTGGCAGTGGGTATAATATCTTCTATTTGTTTTTGTGCAAATGTGCCATGATGACAAAGCGCATGGAAAAAGAAAATCTATCACCTATGTTTATGCATGAATTATCAATGGTGAATCCATTAGCTTATTAACATAAGGTGTTGACCAATAAAATATTTTTTAACCTTCATAACTTTTTCATATTCTTTTCTTATAATAGGATTATCAAATCAAAAGGAGGAAACAATATGAAGAAACTATCAAAAATAGTCGTGATTGGTATTTTAGCCACAATGCTTCTTGGTGTGGTGGCTTATGCGGCATCACCAGTTGATATCTATTCAGAACTGGCAGGTGTTACAGAAGAGGAAGCCATTCAACAAAGACAAGAAGGCAAAACCTATGGTGAACTTGCTCAAGAAGCAGATGTTTACGAAGAATTTATCCAAAAGATGCAGGAAGAAAAGATTGCGTTAATTGAACAACGTGTTGAAGAAGGGTTAATGACGAGAGAAGATGCAGATGCATTTATCGCTGCCTTAAAAGAAAACATGGGTAACTGTGACCCAAGTAATCCTCAGAGACTTGGACGTCAATATCATTTACGTCAAGGCAATGGAAAGGGTTATGGTAATGGAACATGTGGTGGTAACAGAGGAAACGGTTATGGAAGAGGTCAACGAGGACTTGGATTAGGCTGTAAGTAGTTAATGAGGGGGATGTCTCATGGAGCATAATGATGGTGATGTGATGTATGGAAATCATATGTGACTTGAATCATGGGTTATTGCTTACATGAGCCATTCCCTTAAGTTTAATCATTAGGATTAACGTAAGGATATGAAGGAAGATAGGAGGTTGATCATGCCCACAAAACTTCTTGTTATAGATGATGAACATGGTTTACTTGAAGTTGTAGAAGCTTATCTAAAAAAAGAAAATTATGATGTTATAACCTCAGATAATGGATTAGAAGGTTATGCCTTATTTTTAAAAGAAAAGCCAGATATGGTGATACTGGACTTAATGCTGCCGGATTTATCCGGCGAAAAAATATGTGAGAATATACGGGAAGGCTCTGATGTACCCATATTGATGTTGACAGCTAAGACTTTGGAAGAAGACCGTATACATGGTCTCTCACTAGGGGCTGATGATTATTTGACGAAACCATTTAGCCCAAGAGAGCTGGTGCTTAGGGTTAAAGCTATACTGCGACGAACCCAGAAAGAAGACCCTTTAGATTCCAGTATAATCTCCTACAATGATGGCGATCTTGTGATTAATCAAGAGGAGCATACGGTGATGAAATCCGGGGAGATTATTGGTATTACACCCAATGAATATGACATTCTAATGCTTCTTGTCAAACATCCTCATAAAGTTTTTACAAGAGGACAGATTATTGATGTGGCACTTGGTTATGCATTCGTAGGGTATGATCGAACCATTGATGCCCATATTAAGAACTTGCGCAGGAAAGTAGAAGATGATATAAAAGACCCCCAATATATTGTAACGGTATATGGCGTGGGTTATAAGTTTAAAGGCAAACAAGATTAGAATGGATGTGCTTATGGATGATTAGTCTAGGTAAGAGAATAATGCGAAATTATATTGGTATATCCATCATGACAGTGGTGGTTATTACCGTGTTATCCAATATTGGCATACGCTATTACTTTATAGATTATATACAAAAGCAATATGCAAAAAGCGATAAAGAAATCATCAGTTATGTGAACAACAGTATCGAAACAGATGGTCTATTGGATCAAAGAGAATTATCTTATTTAAGACAACAGGCCAGATTTAAAAATGTAGAAGTTCTTCTACGGGATACAGATCAAGAGATTATATTTAACAGTTCTATGGGGATGGGTATGAATAGCGGTAAGGGACATCATATGGCTCGTAACATCTATCGAGACGATTATACGTATGCCACACAGTCCATTTTTTATGAGGATGAAGTCATTGGGTATTTGGAGATTGGCCACAGTAAATCAGTCATTGATAGTAAGGCTGACAATGATTTTATCTACGCCATTAACGTCTTGTATGCCGTTTCCTTTATGATAGCAGTTATTGTTGCTGTTATACTCAGTATCTTATTTTCAAAGCGTTTAACCAGGCCTATTATTGCTATTAAGAATAGCACGCATCACATTGCAAAAGGGCATTATGACAATGTAAAACATGTTCATACAGATACATTGGAAGTGCATGCTTTAGCCACGTCTATACAAGAATTAGCCAGACAACTGAATGAACAAGAACAGTTAAGAAAACGGTTAAGTAATGATATATCCCATGAATTAAGAAGTCCTATTGCAGTGCTTAGGAGTCAAATTGAAGCCATCATGGATGGGGTCTTAGAGCCTACTCATGAACGATTAAGTAAACTTCATGATGAGATATTGCGCATGACAAAATTGATTAATGATTTAAATGAATTAGTGGTTGTGGAAAGCGAAAACTTGCCCCTTCACATGGAAAGGGTTCATATAAAAGACATATTAAATCCGGTTTTAGATAACTTTGTACCCTTGATGGATAGTAAACAGATCACCCTTCACCGAGATTTGGATAGTCCGTTAACCATTATGGGTGACAAAGACCGGCTAAAACAGATTTTTACAAACCTGCTAACAAATGCCTATAAATACACCAATGAGGGTGGCCAAGTATGGGTCCAACTATGTCAAGAAAATGATAAAGCAATGATTCGGTTTAAAGACTCAGGCATTGGTATAAAAGAAGAAGAATTGCCTTATGTTTTCCAACGGTTTTATCGAAGTGATGATTCCAGAAGTCGTAAGACTGGTGGTGCAGGGATTGGATTGTCCATTGTTAAAGAATTAGTTAAAGTACATGAAGGTATGATTACAGTAGACAGTCAGCTTAAGAAGGGGTCTGTATTCACCATTCAGTTTCCTTTAATTAAGTAATATATGGAAACGGAACGTCAGATGTATTAGGTTGTTTTTCTGTAGATATTAATAATATTACATTAGTAGTACGACAAACAGTACATAAGTTTTGAGTGAAAACTTCATGTTATTGTTTGTTTTTTTGTGGAAACATTACTATTCATGGAAAGAAACTTTAACTACTAGGAGAATACCATGCTAATGGGTTATTATAAATAATATATTGGGGTTATTGACTAACAATAAATGGTTGTATATAGTGGGGAATTAATTATAATATTATTAACTATATGAAAATAATTAACACCATGAAGCATGTTGTCATAAGTTCATAATTCATATATAATTAAACATGTACGTATAATCTGATAACTCAGAAAGGGAGGAGAACGTATGCAAGAAAAATCAATGTTATACAGCTTAGAAGGTAAACCCCCTCTAAGTAAAGCAGTACCCTTAGGGTTGCAACATGTATTGGCAATGTTTACTGGAAATCTAGCTCCAATTATTATTGTTTCGCTTGCACTAGGCTTTCAAAGCGAGGATAGGATTTATCTTGTTCAAGCAGCTATGTTTATCGCTGGTGTTGTTACATTGATTCAACTTTTCAAATTAGGTCCTATTGGTTCTGGCTTACCTATTGTTATGGGGACAAGCTTTACATTTTTAGGTGCGGCTATAGCCATGGGGGGAAAATATGGTTATGAAGCCGTTATAGGTGCCTGTCTAATAGGTGGTATTTTTGAAATGCTTGTAGGTACTGTTTTCGTGCGTGTTAAGAAGTTCTTTCCACCAATTGTATCGGGTATTGTCGTGATGGGTATTGGACTAACGCTAATCGGTGTGGGGGCCGATTATTTTGCAGGTGGTGCAGGTTCAGAGAATTATGGTTCCGTACAAAATATGTTATTAGGAACCTCAGTATTTGCCCTATTTATCCTGCTTACAGCCTTTGGTAAAGGCATGCTTAAGTCTTCAGCCATTTTAATTTCTTTAGTGATTGGCTACATAGTAGCGGCTATTATGGGTATTATTGATTTCACACCTGTTAAGGAAGCTGCGTGGTTTGCATTTCCAGCTATTCCGTTCAAAATGGGTATAGCTTTTGAGTGGGAAGCCATTATACTTTTTGTAGCACTGTTCTTAATAACGGCAGTGGAGACCATTGGTGATACCCATGGTGTGACAGTCGGTGGTCTTGACCGTCCAGCAACACCTGAAGAGGTAAGAGGTTCTTTGTTTGCAGATGGTCTTGGAAGTTCTCTTGCGGCTATTTTTGGTTTACTTCCTAATACATCCTTTAGCCAGAATGTAGGTATCGTGGCCCTTACAAAATGTGTTAACCGTTTTACTGTTGCTATAGGTATTGCTGTATTAATGCTATTATCCTTTGTACCTAAGCTTGCAGCAGTTGTATCTGTTATGCCAGCCAGTGTACTTGGTGGAGCTGTAATTGTGGTATTCGCCCTGATTACAGTGACGGGTATCCGTATGATTGCCCGTACCAATCTAACAGGTAGAAACGCTATTATCCTTGCCGTATCATTAGGTATAGGATTTGGACTAGCGACAGCTATTGGTCTTCACAAAGACATCTTTGAGTCTTACCCAGAAGTATTTAAATTTATCTTCCAAGATAAGATATTTGCAACAGGTCTTGTAGCCTTCCTAATGAACCTTATCTTACCAAAAGATAAAGACGAAGATGGTGTTCGAGCAGAGCCTTTTGAAAAATTAGATGCTGAGGAGACGGCATGATTTAGTCTATATAATAAACCATATGCATGAATATAAACGCCTAGTAAGTTGAATGGACTTGCTAGGCGTTTTAAAATAGAACATATTTAGCCACCTGCTAGAATAAATTAGTATAGTTGGAGGTGGTTTCATGGAAAATTATTTGAGAAAAGATGCTACAGTAAAAACAAAATTAATGAATAAGGAAGCCTATGACCAGATTAATTGGACTAAACTAGAAGAGGAAAAGCAGTTGGCAAACAAAAATCGCATCATTGATGGTGGTTTACCAGTCGTAGGAAATGCCAACTCCTTTATTCCCGTATGGGATTTAAAAAGGTATGCATTTCTCCTAAAGGACCAAATGGCAGATACTGTACATCCTAAGTTATGGGAACAAGGAAAAATGAATATTACCACAGGGCTATTTCAAGTAACAGAAAACATCTATCAAGTACGTGGCTATGACTTAGCCAATATGAGTCTTGTTAGAGGAAAAACAGGGTGGATTGTTATTGATTGCTTAACATGCCAGGAAACAGCAGAAGCTGCACTTGACTTGGTTCATAAAAAATTTCCAGATTGGCCCATTAGCGCTATTATTATTACCCATTCTCATGTGGATCACTACGGTGGTGTATTAGGTGTCTTGAATTATAACCCAGTTAATCATCTTAAAGTATACGTACCACAAGGGTTTACAGACGCTGTCATTGATGAAAATGTTAATGCTGGTGTTGCTATGTCTAGACGAAGTGACTATATGTACGGTGAAATACTGTTACGTGACGAAAAAGGGCAGATTGATTGCGGCATAGGGAAATATGCATCCATTGGGACCATTACATTATGGGATAATTTAAAAACCATTAGAAGAGGCAATAATGAAAAATACTGTGAAAAAATAATTGATGGTATCACCATTCAATTTCATCTATCGCCTAATTCAGAAGCACCCTCTGAAATGAGCTTTTATATTCCTTCTGAGACCACCTTATGTATCGCTGAGATGTGTACTGCAAGTCTGCATAATGTTTATACCTTAAGAGGAGCAGAAGTAAGAGATCCTGTTGCATGGGCAGACCACATCCAAGAAGCCATTGACTTATTTGGTAATGACTTAACAACAGTATTTTCAGTACATAATTGGCCAAGATTTGGTCATGATTATTGCATTGACTATATGTCAAAGCAAAGAGACCTCTATCAATATATGAATGATCAAACACTACGTCTAATCAATAAAGGCTACACCATTGATGAGGTGGGCAGATTGCTTGAATTCCCAGAGAGTTTATCAGATGAATGGTATAATAGCCCTTTTTACGGCACGATTAATCATAATGTTAAAGCAATCTATCAGAAATATATGGGATGGTTTAATGGTAATCCAGTTGACCTTAATCCATTATTGCCACAAGATTCTGCCTCTCGATATGTAACCTACATGGGCGGAGAAGAGCGTGTCATTGAGAAGGCTAAAAAATCTTTTGATGAAGGCGAATACCAATGGGTAGCTCAGGTGATGAAACAAGTTATATTTGCTAATCCATATAATGACGATGCTAAGATGTTATGTGCTGATGCTCTTGAGCAACTGGGTTATGTCGCGGAGTCAGGACCATGGCGAAACATCTTTCTCATGGGAGCTTTTGAACTTAGGTATGGAAAGTTACCCTTATCGGTAACAACCATTAGTGAGGACACTTTAGACAATATTCCATTAGCAAATGTATTAAACTTATTAAGTATTCGGGTTGATGGTAGAAAAGCTGGCGACATGGATTTTAAAATTAATTTTTATATTACAGATAGAGAAGAGGAAGCTGCTACAGAGATGAAGCGAGGGATATTCCGATATTTAGGAGATACCCTTCTGGATGATGCAGAAGTAGGTGTGAGCATGCCAAAGAAAGTGCTGTATACCCTAGCTACTACCAATAACCGCCCTCCAACTTCTGACATAACCATTACAGGTGATAGAGAAAAGTGGATGATGTTTCTATGTACACAGGATACCATTAATCAAGTATTCAATATTATGACGCCATTACCTAAATATCCGAGATAATATTGTGTTATAACATGCTAACATGTTATGTATGAGCGTTAATGCTTTATATGTGTAAATGCAACCATGTGCACAGATTTAAGAAAGGGGATGTCGTATGCAAAGAGAGAAAGTCATAATAAAACCATATTTAACCACCATTTCCTTAGACCCAGAAAATCAAGGTACTCCTATTCATTTTTCAGATGATTGGATTACGCCAGAACCTCTTTTTTTCCTTAGGAACCATTATCCTTATCCACCTATAACACCGGAATCCTTTAAACTTACAGTAAGTGGGGAGGTAGAAGAACCCGGATATTTTAATTATGAACAATTGTTGCAGATGCCCTCTAAAACAATTGTGTTGCCGTTAGAGTGTTCTGGCAATAAAAGAAAAGAATTTCAACCGCCTACATTTGGTACGCAATGGGATGATGGGGCCATAAGCCAAGGGGTTTGGACAGGAGTACCTCTTCGGGACTTACTTCAATTTTCTGGCTTAAAGACATCCGCTTGTGACATTGTTTTTGAAGGGCATGATTCTGGTAAAATTGTAGGTTTAGAAGGCGACCATCCCTTTGCTAGAAGTATACCAATTGACGTGGCACTGCATCCAGATACCCTTATTGCTTATGCACTAAATGACAAACCCATTACGTACAAACATGGATATCCCTTACGGTTAATTGTACCTAAGTGGTATGCCATGGCATCGGTGAAATGGCTAAAAAAAATAACAATTCTTGATGAGCCATTTGATGGTCCTTATCAAGCATTGGATTATCACTATTTTCCATATGAAGATAGTGATGAAGATAAAGTCCCTGTAACAACAATGAAGGTGAATACGATTATTCAGCAGCCCTTACCTCAATCCAGTTTAGATCCTGGTATACACCTTATCTATGGCATTGCCTGGACTGGAGAAGGTATCATTGACAAAGTTGACATTAGTTTTGATAAGGGAGCAAGCTGGCTAAAAACTAAATTAAGGCAAGACCAGAGTGAGACCTATTCATGGACCGTTTGGTCTTATATATGGGATGTGAATAAGAAAGGAAAGTATACCGTTATGGTGCGGGCAACAGACACCACAGGTAGAGAGCAACCTGCTCACGTGACTTGGAATAGACTTGGTTATGGGTATAATGGGATATCCACCATAAATCTACAAATTGTTTAAGTGTTAAAAATCAAGATATTACGCAGGTCATTAAATGCTGATGAGGATGTATGGTTATAAAGATGGGACTTGTTTTTTCCAGGCCGTTCATGTATAATAAATATGAAATTGCATGAAAAAGGAATGTTTATACCGTGTTCATGCACGGTTTTTTTATGTAAAACTATGCGTATAAAGATCATACAGATTTGTGAACTAAAAATTATAGGAAAGTATATGTTAAGCTATAGGTGTATTCTACTTACCTATGGCTTTAATTTTATGAAGGAGGAATAATATGTTAATTGTAGCGAAAGAATATAGTGATGTAAGCATTGTTGTCATGAGAAATCAAGGAGAGCCTGTATTATTATAATGATAACGGAGAGTGATAAAAATTATTAATTATATAGAAGAAATCGAGAAGCAAGTATCCATAGATGAAGGTATTATGGCCATTGAGCAATTTCTTATACAAGTATATTTTGAGAACCCCATATCCAATAAAGAATTAGCTAGAAAACTATATCTGCCTATACCACTTGTAACAGCTATTAAAAAAGAATTTATTAAGGTTGGCGTCGTCAAACAAGAACGGGGCATAACCATGACATCAAAGGGTTATGACTATGTGGAAGACTATCTAGGGTATAGAGGGTTAGACAAGGTATTATATAATAAGCTGCTTAATCAGGCATATGACTTAGAAGATGTATTTTCAGAAGAACTACAGATCATGGAAGATATATTTGACAATAGGCCCACTGCGGACATGCGTGTTGACCAAGCCCATTGTACCTATATAACAAGCTTAAAAAGAAGCTTGTTGGCATTACAGTATAACACCCTTATTCATAAGAAGATACTATGTGTAGGTGACGATGACCTTGTCAGTATCTCCTTAGGTCTTTTATTAAGAAAACTCTATGGTGGCACCAATCAAAGTAAATCTGAAATTCATGTCATTGACGTGGATGACCGTTACCTTGATTATATAAAAGAGATAGCTAATCAATATGGATTACCCATTATTTGTCATAAAATGAATCTTAGACAAGCCATGGACAAGAAGCTCATAGGTAACTTTGACAGTTTTTATACGGACCCACCATACACCATAAATGGTCTGAGCTTGTTTTTATCAAGAGGAATAGCCGGTCTGAAAAAAAGGAAAGGACTTCCTATATTTTTCTCTTTTGCTCATAAGTCATACGATTATTCTTTTGATATGATGGGTAAGTTCTACGAAATGGGGCTTAGTTTATATCGTATTATGCCAAAGTTTAATGAGTATGAAGGAGCAAGTATTATAGGGAACATAGGGCAGATTATGATACTGAATACGACTTCTTATACTACGCCAGTTATTAAAGAAGATGCGTATTATGAGGACAACTTGTATACGAGAGAAGTAAAAAGGGGCTCAAGAGAGAAGGTGAATTCTTGAGCAAGAAAATAAAATTACATGGATTTAATAATTTGACCAAAACCCTGGGTATTAATTTCTATGATATCTATTATGTTGAGGAAAGATGTCAAGAAGCCTATACCCATTATGTCAATGAAAAGTACAGTGCCGATAAGTTAACGGACATATTAAAAACAGTTGCAAAGAAGATTGAAGCAAATGTGATAAACATTGCGAAACAAGATTACGAACCCCAAGGAGCAAGCGTTAATCTGCTTATAGCAGAGGGGGATAGCAGCGATCTATCCATCGATGAATCTTGTAATGGCGGTGTTATACAACCGCACTATCTGTTGGGGCACTTGGATAAAAGCCATATCACGGTCCATACTTATCCGGAAAGTCATCCTCATGGGCATCTATATTCTGTTAGGACAGATATAGAGGTAAGTACTTGTGGTGAGATATCTGCCATTCATGCACTCAATTATTTAATGGGCATATTTCGTTCCCAAGTCATTTCGGTTGATTATCGAATAAGGGGCTTTACAAGGGATACACATGGACACAAGTGCTATCTGGATCACAAGATTAATAGCATCCAAGATTTTGTGGAAGAATCGTATAAACAGCACTATCACATGAAGGATTCTAATTTAATCAACGAGCATTTATTTTATACCAAGATGATGTTGCATAAGTTGGATGTTGAGAAATGTCTGTTTCTTAAAGATAAAGAAATACGGGAAGAAGAAAAAGAGAGGCACGTATTGGATAGCATCCGTCAGGAAATGCAAGATATTATAGAGGCAAGATAAAATAAAGGGACATCTTAATCGTAGATTAAGATGTCTTTTTGTGGTTTAAAATAGGATATTAATTTTTCATAGGGATAGGAGAGCTATTAAAAATGATATCCATAAGGATTACTAGCTATTAAGAGGATTTTATTCATCTATTTTTACAAGTTGTGAAGATGTAATATTAGCATTTTCTCAATCATATATTACAATAACTCAGATTTTATAGGTGATGTCTATCAAAAATCTTAATTTAAAGAAGTATATCATTGGACCCAATACACCTATTGAAACCACAAAGGGTTTTATCCCAAGAGTCTACTTTAATAATTCAGCTACTACGTTAATACTAAAACCGGCAATGAAGAAGTTCTTTAACCTTCTTCCCATATATACCTATATCAACGTACCTCCTTCTAATTCTAAGTATATTACCACAATGTATGAGGAAACCAGGAATGTGATTCTTGAAATGGTTGGTGCAGATGCCAATAGGGATGTGGCCATATTCACAAAAAATTCAACAGAGGCTATGAATGTATTGGCAGACGTATACCTTGAAGCTGACCCTGAACAAGTTGTTCTATCCACTACCATGGAACACCTTGCCAATTATCTTCCTTACAAAGCAAGGATGCAAACGGAACTTATTGCGATCGGTAAAAATGGCAATATAGATTTGGAAGACTACGTATTAAAACTTGAAAAATATCAGGGTAAAGTTAAGCTGGTAGCGGTAACAGGGGCTTCGAATATCACAGGCGTCGTTCCTCCATATTATGAGATGGCTAGACTTGCCCACCAATATGGCGCTAAGATATTTGTTGATATTGTTCAAGTGATTCAGCATCTACCATTTACCATGAAACCTCATGGTTATGATGAACATATTGATTTTGTGGCTTTTAGTGCCCATAAAGCTTATTCAGGATTAGATGGTGGTGCACTCGTTGGGCCTTATGATGTGTTAGAGAAATATCTGCCATTAGATTTTGGTTCGGGTATCACCCAATTCATTGATTCTTCAAAAATCATCTATGATAATCCTCCCCAAAAATATGAAACAGGATATCCTGATGTATTAGGTGTGATAACCATGAGTAAGGCGCTTCAATTCTTGAAGAAGGTTGGGTTAGATAATATTGCAAAATATGAGAGGAAACTTTATAAATATTTGTTATATAGGATGGAAGAAGTGCCAGATATCACCATATACGATAGTCATTCTCCCTTTGTACATATTCCTTACATTTCTTTTTCATTAAAAGGCATTCATTTTAAAACGGTTGCTGCTAAACTTGGTTTAGACCATGGTATTGAAATTGGCAATGGTACATTAGGAGCTGATTTATATGTACAGTTTTTATTGGGGTTATCTAATGAAGAGGCTTATGAATGCTATAAAAGCGGTATGGGATATGGTGTTAATCGTGTAAGTTTAGGTATGTATAATACCTTTGAGGAGATTGATGTGTTTATCCATGCGCTGAAAGAAATAGCATTGAGCACCCGTTGATATGACTTTACAATTGCATTAGCTTTCATATACATAAAAATCATGTGGTAGTGATTTTATTAGACACCTCCGAATATTTTCGGAGGTGTTACATTTTATGGCTATATGCTTATCAAGAGTCGTTTTGAAATATGTAAGCATCAAAAAAAGATGAGATTTTTCTTGACATAAGTTAATAAATGTACTAAAATTATAAAAAAAGTACAGAGGTGATTTGATGGATAAAGCTGAACAACGGTCGCTGAATAAGCGAAGTAAAATACTTGATAGTGCTATAGGTTTATTTTTAACGCATACGGTAAAAAAAGTAACAATGGATGATATAGCTAGACAAGCTCATGTTTCCAAGGTAACGATTTATAAGTACTTTGGTGATAAGGAATCTTTTTATGCATCCATTGGGGAGACGATTTTTGATCGATTTTATAGTAGAATAGAAAACCATCACCATGAGAAAGAAACGTTGACACAAAGAATGATTAACTGTACCCATGTATTAATTGACTTTATTACGTCGCAAAATCTATCGCTATGTTTGGCGTTAAGTCAGTTAAATGAACAAGTAAAAAAAGAGCATGAGATGTTTAATGCAAAAATAAGAAAGATATTAATAAGTCAAATTAAAGAAGGAAAAACATTAAAGTTAGTGCGTTCTGACCTAAGTGATGACGTAATCTATCACTATATAGATATGGGGTTAAATTACTTTCAATGCAACCTAGAATACAGGCATAAAATAACCACAGACCTAACATTTAGCAAAGCGTTTATGACCTTCATTTGGAGTAACATTTTTATGGATTACAGTGACTTCCAAGTGAATGGTTCATATGAGTAAAATAAAAGAGCGAGGAGATAGGACATGAATAAAAGCAATTCACTGGTTATAAAAAATGTGCATTTAGTAACCATGACAGATCATAAAATCAAAAAAAATAAAACAGTTATTATAGATAATGGCATCATTAGAAGCATTAACGATAGCAATATAGATACGACAAGGTATAAAAATGTTATGGATGGAAAAGGGAAGTATCTTATGCCAGGCTTAATTAATATGCATACACACTTAGGCGATAATCCAGATGATTTAACCTTATATCTTGTAAACGGGGTCACCACTATCAGAAATATGTGGGGATATGGAGGATTTAAGTTAAAGCATTGGTTATTTGGAATAAGAGTATTTAATCACCTTGAGTTAAAGAGAAAAATTAATAAAGGTGATATCATAGGCCCAAGAATATTCACCGCTGGACCCCTATTAGATGGAGAAAAGCCGTTTCTACCCAAATTTATGCCCCTTCGTAGTTTGAAAAACACCGATATCGTTGAAGACATTATTAAGGAACAAGTAGCCAAAGGGTATGACTTTATTAAAATATACCATATGCTTTCCATGCAGAATTTTCAAGAGATTATAAAGGCAGCAGAAAAACATCATATCCCTGTAGCGGGACATGTGCCAGATGCCGTAGGGATTAAGAAAGTCTTGGAATCAAACGTTCGATCCATTGAACATTTATATGGTTTTATTAACCCCTATCACCCAGAATCTAATGTGAAAGAAGATAATATTCAAGCCATGGCAAGTCTTGCGGCGAAGACAGGGACTTGGAATTGTCCAACCCTAGTAGCCCACGAACGTTTGGCTAATGTTAAACGACAGGAAGAATTTGAACATGAACATCAGATGAACTATGTGTCAAAAAGAAATAAAAAAGCAATGAGATTCCTAATAAAAAAATCAAATGAACTTTATGTAAAAAAGAATGTTAAAGGAAATCATGACTATATGGATAAACTGTATCACATTATCCAAGTGTTAAAAGAAGAAGGAGCAGGTATTCTATTAGGCACGGATAAAGCGGTTCCATATGTTGTAGCTGGTTTTTCTGAACACCTTGAAATGAAATTATTAATGGATGCTGGCTTAAGTAATTATGAGGCGATCCAGGCGGCAACCATAAACGCTGCAACGTGTTTAAATCAAGAAAAAGAAATCGGAACCATAGAAATTGGTAAGAAAGCAGATTTGATTTTAACCCATGATAACCCACTATCTGACATCCATACAATATTCAACCATATGGGCGTCATTAAAAATGGAAAATTCTACTCTAGAGAAACGTGTGATGCGCTGTTGAAAGGAATTAAGAAACCTTTGTAACCCATGCGATTAATATGAAACTATAATAATTTTGATATCCCTCAGAAATTAAGTAATAGGAACAAATGGTGAATCGCTCACTTGTCATATATAATAACACTAACAAAAATAAAGAGCCCCTTTGGGCAGTTAGGAGCATGATATGATAGGTATAATTGACTGTGGTAACACAGGCTTAACTTTTTATCTTGTGGATAAAAACGATGCGATTTTATCAAAAAGCAGAGTGAATGTAGGGGTAACACAAACAGCAAAAGATGGTCATAATGGAAGATTGAAAGCAGGTATTCTTAAAGCATTTGCATCCGTTTTAGGTGAAAGTGGTGTGGCTAAAGAAGATGTAGAGGTTATTGTAGCCTATGGTATGATTACTTCAGAAATGGGTATATTGGAAGTGCCGCATATTGTAGCACCCGTAAGTATGAAAGCATTAGCGGATCATGTTGTTGTTGTGAAAGATGAAAGCTTGTTCCCAATTGATATACCTTTGATTTTAATTCCTGGTATTAAAAATCCATTTGAGCATAGCAGCATTGAGAACATAGGAAAAGCGGATTTAATGCGAGGTGAGGAAGCGCAGGCTGCTGGTGTCTTATACACATATGACTTAGAATATCCCATTAATATACTTGAACTTGGGTCAACCACTAAATTCATCAGTATAGATAAACAAGGTAGAATTGCTGGCAGCATAACCTCCATGAGTGGGCAAGTATATGGTGCAGTCATTCAAGAAACGTTTATTGGAAAATGCGTTAAAAGACAAGATGACACAGAGCACTATTTTTCTGAAACAATATTTAATACAGCTTTTAACTGTGTTGAAAATGGTGGATTACTCCGAACACTATTGTTAACAAGGTTTAGTGAAATAGTATTGCCTTCTACATGGTTTGAAAGAGAATTTTTTGTAAGTAGTGCTATTGCAGCTGACGATGTTAATGTTTTCAAAGAAGCTGAAAAAACCATGGGATTTGATGTATCTGCTGATTATGTGATGATTGGTACAGAAGATAGATGTGCTTTATATGCGTATTTACTAAAAAATAAATTAAATCATCGTGGGGCTATTACGAAGATTACAGATAAGAGAGAAATTGATATGTTAGGCATACAAGGTGCAATAGCCATTTCGAAGGAAGTTAGCAAGAATTTTCTTTAAAAATAATAGCTAAAAGTTGGACGACCAACTTTTAGCTATTTAAGTTTTTATATTGACTAGGGGAATAGCCCGTTTCTTTCTTAAATACATAGGAGAAATATGCAGCATCATCAAAACCTACCATTGAAGCCACATCATAGGTTTTATTGGTATAATCTTTTAGTAATGCTTTTGCTTTTTCTATACGTATATCACGGAGTGTCTGGGTTATGGTTTGTTTTGTTTTGTCTTTAAAAAGTCGACTTAAATAGGAGCTGTTGATATGTATATGATCGGCAATATTCTGTAACTTAATGGGCGTATTATAGTGGTTATGGATATAATTCATGGCTTGTTTAATAATGTAATTATTATTGCCTATGGATAAGTAGTGTATGATGGTATTAACCATATCATTTAAGGTGTCAATTAAGTCATCGATGCATTCAGCTTCTAATATAGCCCTATAAGGTTCTTCCTCACTAAAAATATCACTGAACGTCAGATTATGTTTTTTTACGACACTCATAGCAACGGTGTAGATCGCAACGCCCATGGACTTGATATAGTCTACCGGTTCACGATTATCGGCCATGATTTTTAACATGGAGGTTATGGTAGTGGTGGACTGGGCTGCATCACCTTTAATTAAATACTGCGATATTTTCTCTAAGTTATACGCCACGTAAGTTGGATTATTTTGTGTGTTTTTCAATTGATGGTAGAGGATAAGTGGATTATCGCCATAAAAGGAATAATCAAGACATCTTTGAGCTTCCGTATAAGCAACAGGCGCTTCTTCAAGGGAATAATGTATGTCACTCAGACCGATAAAGATTGAGCCTTTAATATAATGAATAACAAAGTCGTTGATTTCATTGCATTTTGCTTCAAGGACACGGATTGGGTTCTTTTGGCTAGGTTTATCAAAAAAGACCAATGTGCCGTAAGTGGAGTCATTAAGGGTAAACGTATATTGATTAAAATCATTTAAAGATAAATTTATAAATTGAAGCGTTTGATGATGTAAGATAGTTTTCTTACGCTTAATTTGATATAGTAATAGACAATAACTTTCCATATTGGAATTGTATGCCTCCAGAGCTTTTTTTACGGTTTGACGATCAACATCTTCCCCAACGATAAATTTCTTTATATAGGATTGTTTTTTATATTCTTTAACGTTTTCCAATTGGTTTTCTAATGTATCTAAATGTCGTTCTTTTTCCTGCTGTTTTTTTATTTTCTCAATGTTTTTCTTAAGAATACCTATGATTTCTTCCATGCTTGAAGGCTTAACAATGAAATCAGCTACACCAAATGCGATAGCTGATTGTGCATATTTGAAATCTGAATAGCCAGTATATAGAATAATTCTTGTATTTGGAGCATGATGATGGATGAATTTAGAAACCTCAAGTCCATCTGCACCAGGCATTTTAATGTCTGAAATAATAAGATCTACTGGATGGTCTGCAAGATAGTCAATGGCTAACCGACCGTTTTCAAAATCTTTTACAACGTCACAATCTAAAGAAGTCCAATCGATATACCCCATTAGGCCCTTTCTAATTTTAGCTTCATCATCGATAACCATTACTTTAATCATGTGTTATCCTCCTATCTATTGGCAGTTTAATTGTTGCAGTGGTTCCTTTGTTAGGATAACTCTCAAGGGTAAAACCATAGGTGGCTCCGTATAATAATGTCATTCTTTGACGAACATTTTTTAATCCTATGTGGCTATTATGTTGAGGGTTATTTAAGTCAAGCTGATTCACATGGAAGCCTACACCATTATCTTTGACTGTAATAACAAGTTCGTCATTAGAAGTAGTGAGGTTAATGGTAATTATCCCTTTTTTGGACTGCTTCTCTAATCCATGTATGACAGCATTTTCAACAAAGGTTTGAATAGTGAACTTTGGTAGGGTGTATGCCAACAGGTCATCGGATTCAATTTGAATAGTATAAGATAGTCGATCACTAAATCTTACTTGCTGTAAATAAAGGTAAAAGCTTATGTATTCTAACTCTTGTTCGATCGTAAACATTTGCTGGTCAGTAAATGAAAGGTTATTTCTAAGTAATTGACCAAGGGCTGTCACCATTTTTTCAATGGTTTCATTATCCGTGCTTCTGGCTTCCCATGTAATGGATTCAAGGACATTAAATATAAAGTGAGGATTAATCTGGGCATGGAGAGCCTTTAACTCACTTTCTCTAATGAGCAATTGCTTTTCATAAACTTCATTAAACAAATATTGTATCTGTTCAATCATACGGTTGTATGCAATGCTGAGATCGTTAAGTTCTTTATATTTAAAGCTTGGCATTTTGCTTTTGAAGTTGTTGTCACTAATATCTGCAATGTTTTTTGTGAGTTGTCCTAAGGGGATTGTGATATGGTTAATGGCATAAATACCCACAATGGTGGATAATAAAAGTGTAAATACAATAAAATACACATAACTTGGGAAAAACTTCCATAAATTTCTATCAAAATAAGTTGCAGGTATATACATCAGCAAGTTATAGTCTAAATCTTTAATATGATGGGATGTCGCTAAGTATTTTTTGCTATTATATTTAACAGCTGTTGCCTTTTTAAGTAAAGCATGCTTTTTATGGGTGGTATTAGCAGCAGTACCTATAAGGTTCTTATGGGTATTAAAATAATACGTATTATTGGCATCAAAAATCATGGTATGCCAATTATCATGTTTTAAAGAGCCAAAAGAGCCTGACAACTCGTCCATGTTTATACCGATAATCACTTTGCCAAGGTGTTCGCCCGTTACATAGTCTTCTAATGATTTCATATAATATAGAGCGTTATACTCAGGGATATAGCGAATAATAGATGCATCTTCCATGTGATTTTTATAGAAAGTCATGGTTGATTCAATAAGGGGCTTATTAGGAAGATAGCTGGACAGAATATAATAATAATGATGAGGGTCGGATATGATAAAAACGGAATCAATCAGGTTCCTTGTGTGGGCAATATCATTACTCATCATATAGTTTAGTTCTGTTTCAATATTGAGTTTAGTCAGTTGGTCGTGATAATAAGAAGGTTCTAATACCTGGTGATTATATAAGTTTTCTCGTATGTATTGGTTAGACGTTATAACCCGGTAACTGTTTTCAATAATACGCAAATGATGGATAACACTGTCCTCAAGATGGCTCATGGTGTGTTCTATTGTATCATTAACATAATTATTATAGATATAATCATTAACAAAAGTATAGATGTAAAAGAGGAAGAAAAATGTAGGTACAACGATAGATAATGATACGATAAGTATAATTTTATCTCTAAGCAAGCCTTTACTGGTTATATTTTTGTGTTGTGACCTGCTGCTGTTTTTGAAAACATGCATGAATAAATCCTCCAATGACCTAAATCGTTATGATTATTATACAGGATATTTAAATAATTGTAATAAAAAAGATTTGTTATGTCAATAAAACAAAAATTAAGTAAAAAAATTCAAAGAAATTTTGCTTTGTAAAAGTTTCAATCGCTATACTTATGTTTTTTTTAATAGGTGGGGAGTAACATATCATATGCCTCTATGTTATAAATGATGTTTTTTCAATATACTTAAAATACATTTTCTATATAAAAAGGAGGATACATATGAAACACAGAAATAGGTTAGTTATCCTAACAATGATTATGTTGGTACTTGTATTATCTGGGTGCAGTAAGGCAACGTCAACAGGTGGAAAGAAGAGTGCATTTCCAGATAAGACGTTAACAGCCATATGTCCATGGTCTGCTGGAGGAGGAACAGATACTGTTCTCAGAGGTCTTACGAAAGAGACAGAAGAATTTTTAGGGCAAACGATTACGGTAACCAATCAGACAGGTGGTGGTGGCGCAATAGGACATACAGCCATTAAAAATGCAAAAAATGATGGTTATACTGTTGGGATGATCACATTCGAATTAAGTTCATTACCAGCTCAAGGCATTATCGATTATACACATGAAGATTTCAGTCTCTTAATGCGCGTCAATATGGAATCAGCAGCTATTACTGTACCAGCGGATGCACCTTATGAGACCATTCATGATTTTATTGAATACGCAAAGGCTCATCCTGGAGAAGTTAAAGTGGGTAATTCGGGTATAGGAGCAACTTGGCATGTTGCGGCTGGTCTTTTTGAGCAAGTCACAGAAGTGGAGTTAGGGCATGTTCCTTTTGATGGTGCCGCACCAGCGGTTACAGCTCTTATTGGTGGGCATATTGATGCTGTTGCAGTTAGTGCATCTGAAGTACAGGCTCAAGTTGAAGCAGAAGAACTTAAAATATTAGCTATTATGGATGAAGAACGTTCAAAAGTGTTTACGGATGTTCCTACAATGTATGAAGAAGGCTATGATGTTGTCTTTGGGACTTGGAGAGGTCTTGCAGTGCCAAAGGATACACCACAAGATGTAGTTGATGTACTATCCGATGCATTTAAAAAGGGTATAGAGTCCGATGGATTTAAAGATTATGCTGAAAAAACAGGGTTAAATATAGCTTATCAAAATGCTGAAGATTTTAGAGAATTCCTTGCTAAGAATTCACTCGATGTTGCAAAAGTGCTAAAAGGTTTAGGACTATCAGCTGAATAATAAAAACATAAGAAAATATAAGGGGTTATTTTACGTTGATAAGATAACCCCAACATTAGAGAGAAGAGGTTATGATGAATAAACCTAATTTAATCTATAGTATATTGGGCTTAATCCTTAGTATATATGTATTTGTAACAGCAAGTTCTTTTCCTACACCTCCAGGAAATACCCTGGGACCTGGTTATTATCCCATACTTTTATCAATCGGATTACTTGTCCTAAGTGCCATTTTGCTTATTCAAACATTATTAAAGGCAGGTAAAGAAACATTTGAAAAGTTTGACATGAAGTCTCCTGAGGTCATTCGATTCATGGTGTCCTTGCTCGCTACAGTGATATATGCCATTGCTATGCAGTATTTAGGCTTTATATTGGCTTCAGTCATCTATTTATTTTTCTTGATGTATCTTCTACTAAATAGAGCATACATTAAGATGGCTATTGTTTCGGTAGGTGTTTCAGTGAGTGTCTATTTGATTTTTAGTCATGCATTGAATTTAACGTTGCCATTAGGCTTTTTCTCATAGGAGGTATATAACATGATCGATGGATTTTTAAGTGTATTGCGGCCAGAAGTGTTGGTATTGGTTTTTTTAGGTGTAACAGGAGGGATTATCGTTGGTTCGTTGCCAGGGTTAACAGCAACAATGGGCATTGCACTTTTAGTACCATTTACTTTTGGATTAGAGATTCAGCAGAGTATGGCTATGCTATTAGGTATTTTTAGTGGAGCCATCTATGGTGGTTCTATATCGGCAATATTAATCCGAACACCAGGTACACCCGCAGCAGCAGCCACATTATTAGATGGTTATCCCATGACACTAAGAGGTGAAGCTGGAAGGGCTTTAAGTATGTCCGCATTTGCATCTTTTATAGGGGGATTTACAGGGGCTCTTATCATGACCTTTTTATCCCCTCAGATTTCAAAGCTGGCATTGGAGTTCAGCCCAGCCGAGTATTTTGCTTTGGCTTTATTTGGTCTTAGTATTATTATTTCTGTATCAGGAGGTTCCATTGTTAAAGGATTGATGTCTGGATTTTTCGGTCTTATTATTGCCACAATAGGTCTTGACCCAATCAGTGGTTATGCAAGATTTACTTATGGTATTGTGGATCTTTTTGAAGGTCCAACATTTATACCAACACTCATTGGATTATTTGCACTATCTGAAGTCTTTAAAGGGGTAGAGACCATTAAAAAGCAAGAGAAGATTGATAATAAAATCAACCAATTATTACCAAGTTTTAAAGATATAAAAAAATCTTGGAAGGTAATAGGTAAATCAAGTATAATGGGAACATTTATTGGTTCTATTCCAGGTGCAGGAAGTGATATAGCTGCTTTTGTTGGGTATAGTGAAGCTAAAAGAACGTCCAAACATCCAGAAAAATTTGGCACAGGCGTGATCGAGGGCATTGCAGCGGCAGAAGCATCTAATAATGCTTGTACAGGTGGTGCTATGATACCATTATTGTCATTAGGTGTACCTGGGGATGCAGTGACAGCAGTATTATTAGGAGCATTCATTATGCAGGGACTTAAGCCAGGACCCCTGTTATATCGGGACCATATGGATGTTGTCTATGGCGTTTTTTCAGCGATGATGGTTGCCAATGTTGCCATGTTTATGGTTGGCACTTTAGGCGTCAAGTTTTTTTCAAAGGTGATTACCATCAATCGTAACATACTCATTCCAATCATTTTTGTTCTATCGTTGGTGGGTGCATATTCCATGCGAAACAGTGCCTTTGATTTATGGGTGGCTATTGTATTTGGTGTTATAGGCTATTTTTTACAACGATATAACTTTCCAGTATCACCCATTCTGCTAGCGCTTATATTAGGGCCAATGGCAGAAAGTAACTTACGGAGGGCACTACTGATTTCGGAAGGAAGCTGGTCAATATTTGTAACCAGACCCATATGCGTCGTTTTAATCGTATTAGCTATCTTGTCTATTGTAAGCGCTTTATTGAAACAAAGAAAACTTAATAAAATTTCAGGATAAGCTAAAATCAGACTGTTTGTATTCGTAGGATAGCACTTTACAAAGAATGATAATTTTGATATTATGAGAAAAATAGTCGTGAGGGAGTCCTGATTTTGAAAAATATAAGGATAAAAATAACGGTATTCTTGTTAACCCTTATCATGTTTACAGGGTGTTTTCGTTTGATTAATGATCGTCAAGAGCTAATGGAAATAGAGAACGAAACAGATACATTTCCTACAAAAGCCATACGTTTGGTTATTCCTTTTGCCCCAGGCGGCGGAACAGATGGTGTTGGTAGGGCGTTAGCATTATCTTGTGAAGGGTATGTTGAACAGCCCATTATACCCGTTAATAAACTAGGTGATAGTGGTTCTAGAGGTTTACGTGAAGGCATTTTTTCAAATAATGACGGTTATACGATTACAGTCATCACATCAGAGATTAACTCATTATCGTCATATGGATTAATTGATTTTGATTATCAGCATATGGAGCTTTTGATGCTGTTAAACACAGAACCAGGCATCCTCGTGGTATCAAAGGATTTTCCTTTTGATACCATAGAAGAATTAATTGCCGATTATCATAAAAATGATAAGACTTATACGATTGGTAGTGCAGGTAAAGGAAGTGTATGGAACTTTGCTGCTAAAGGTATAGCTTTACATACAGACCTTCAATTTGAAGACCGTTATTATGATGGGACATCCCTGGCAGTGCTGGATGTACTACAAGGTAAAACGGATATGGTTATTTCAGGTGTTTCAGAAGTCATTGAACATATAGAGGCTGGGGAAATTAAAGTATTAACCGTATTAGCAGATGATAGACTGGATGCTTTACCAGACCTTAAAACATTTACTGAAAGTGGTTATGACTTCAGTATCTATACCTGGAGAGGGCTTGCCATTCCGAAGGACACAGATCATCAAATTAAGGAATATTTGTTAGAAAGATTGACGAAAGCTGCTAAGGATGAACAGTTTATCTCTTTGCTCAAAGAATTGAATTTACATTATGATTATAGACCTCAAGAAGCATTTCTTGAATTTATACAAGAGGATTTAGAAGTGTATAGGAAATTGCTTGAAATAGAAATGACTAGTGAAGAATAGGCTGTTTCAATTAAAAAGGAGCGTAAACATGTAACCGCTACATGCCAGTTAAAATGGCGTATAGCGGTTTTTTTAAATTGACGATATATTTATTTTACACGCTTAATCGACTCTTTCCAACTTGAAAACAACGGGTCTAACGCCATCGTTGCAACAAGCGATCATGGTATTTTCATCTTTCATCCAACCTGTGTAAAAATCTCCTCCTCCATGAAGAAAAGCAAAAACATAATGTGAAATACAATCCCAAGCGCCATCGCAAAACCCAAGTGGCTTTTGTGGGGAATCTACCATAAACGTTTGATTATCCGTAAACACGCTACATATTTCAGGACGTTTGCAGTATGCATTAGCGAGATCTTCATTGAGCATTCTTTTAATGACTGTGATTCTACATTTGGACATCATAAAACCTCTTTCGTATATAGTTTATTAATAGCATTTAACATGTTAATACAATTGTAAATGAAGACCAATGTGAATAATTGTAAAAAGACGACAACATATGATGTAAAGTCACAGCTAAATAGTTAAATTTAGGGGTCTTTACCATATAGATAATGGTAAGATACCCATAACATTGAAGCTCTATGAATCCTATTACATTAAAATACAAAATGTATGTCCAATAAGTTAAAAACTACATATTATATAGTAAAATATAAAGATTTGAAGCCTGTGAATCATATAAGCCTGTACCAAATGTAAATCTAATAACATGAATTAGTAGACAAGTATCTTTAAGCCACATTAAATGTGGTGAAATAATGTACAAACTGTTTTCAATCACATATGACGGTAAAATATATAGATGGAGGTTAAAAATGAATTATAGTGATGTCAACGCAGAGTGTATGGCTTGTAAGCCAGATATAGATTTTAGTAAGTGTAAACCAAAGAGTCCTAAGCCAAAGAAAATACAATTAGAATGTGGTCAGGGAACTGGAATGACAACCTTTACATCAACGGAGGATGATTCCTTTCAATTAGCTCATGTAACGGTTAATACAAGCTCTTTGAAAAAACCAGAAGTGCTTATAAAATTCTCTAGTCTTGTTAGAGTGAATTCAACGAACACCGGAGTCGTTCGATTGCAATATGAATTATTTGAAGCCTGTGATGGCCGACAGCCATTATCGTTAGGAACGTGGATGTTTGAGAAAGATACGCAAGGTCAAGGCTTTGTTGAAAGCATTCAAGAGTCATTTAATTTCATCTTTTGTGGCAATCAAACAATGAGTAGATGCTGTGATTATTTTGTGACGGTAACACCAATTGAAATAACCGGCGAGGATGCGTCTGCTACAGTTAGTAATGGACGAATGGCAGCTTTCGCACAGGATTGGTGGGATGACGTAAATAAAAGACAGAAAAAAGACATGAAGAAACCTGCTGATAGAGAATCAAATAAGCTGATATTGGCATGTGGTCAAGGATCTACAGGGGGGCAAACACTCATTGCACAATTTTCTTCTCCCCAGGAACCAGAAGACATAGCCCAAGTTACAGTTGACACCACTTGCTTAAAGAAGCCAAAGGTTTTAATAGAATTTTCGAGTATTATTGAAATGTCCAATTCAGTTTTCACAGAGATTGCTCTTCAGTTTGAGTTGTTCAAAGTATGTGGTAATAGTGAGCCAGTATCCTGTGGTATTTGGACATTTGAGGAAACTGTTGGAACAGAAGTGGATATTACATTTGTTCAAGTACAGAATTCCTTTGGTTTTATATATTGTGAATGCTCACATATATCGGACTGCTGTGTTTATTTTGTAAGGGTAACACCATTACAAACAGATTTAGGCGATGATGATGGGGCACTTGCAACTTGGGAAGTATGTAATGTTCTAATGAATGGTTATGCTCAAGGAACAGAAGACTATGATTTCAAGTCTAATGAACGCAAAATCTATGAAGATAAAAGTAATGGTGCTGTCTGTAAACCTGTACATCCCAAGCCTAAAAAAAGCTTGTTAGCATGTGGTAGTGGTAGTGGAAACACAACCTTCACGTCATCATCCGATGATACACCCTTCCAATTAGCCCATGTTACCGTTGACACATCTTGTTTATGTAAGCCGGTAGTGGATATTGAATTCTCCAGCACGGTGAGATTTGAGGCATTAGAGAATATAGGTTCAGCAGCTCAACTACGGTACGAATTAGTCAGAGTCTGTGCTGATGGAACACCTGTAACAATAGGTTTATGGATATTGGATAAACTGCCAATACTAAATGTTGCATCTATAGAAACCTTTAGCTTTAATTATTGTGATTGCACAACCTGTCCTGGTTGTTGTGATTACTTTGTAACGGTTATGCCGATAACATTTACATCTGAAGGCACATTACCCGATATTAATGGCACTGTAACAGTTGGTGATGGTAGAATAGCTGCACTGGCTCAAGAGGGATAGTAAGGGGTATTAATAATAGACCGCTACTATCCAGTAAAATGTTAGAAAGTAGAGGCTATTGACACATTAAAACTAAGTTTAAATGTATGATTTCAATATAAGAAACCGCTTCATGTCAGTTAAGATAGGCATGTAGCGGTTTTGCTTATCCATTAATTCCCACAATCTACGTTTGTTCCAACTGAGTTTCCGCACCTGTTTCCATTAAAGGTATTACTGTCTAGATCTTCTATATCAAAATTGATATTAAAAAATACACAATTAAAGTCTACTTGATTGTCAAAAGAGTCCAGGTCTAAGAAGATACCATCTGCGCCATTTCTAGTAACTTTATTAGCTTCTAGTATGTTATTGTTGGATGCCCCTTGTACTCGAATACCGTCACGGATATTGTGGTTAACCGTATTCTTATTCACAAGATTATTGAATGAAGCTCCAGATTCTGGATTTGCATCCAATAGGATGCCATTTTCTCCATTTCTAAGTACATTATTCTTCGTGATGGTATTATTGTTCGAGAAAGTATTTACCTCGATACCATCTCCTGTATTTTCATGAATGTTATTTTTTCTGATGATAATATTAAAGGATGGACCTTCTATATTATCACCATCTAATAAAATACCGTCGCCTATATTTCCTTGAATTAAATTACTTTCAATGGTATGATTATTGGACTCTGTATCGACTAAAATGCCGTCATCACCATTGCGCATAATTTTATTTTTTCTAATGATGTTATTATTGGTATCCGAAACTAAAAAAATTCCATGTACCATATTGTTAGATATGTTATTCCCAATAATTTGATTAAAGTTCGTTATATCTCTTTCTAGACTGACCCCATCATCATCATTATTCGTTATTGTATTACCTTTAATTAGGTTGTTGCTACTATCTGTAAGATCAATACCATCGTCATCATTTTTAGTTATTGTATTACACTTAATAACGTTGTTGTTACTGGCAATAATATTAATACCATCGTCACCATTTCTAGTTGTTTTGTTGCCTTTAATGGTGCAATTATTTGAACCATCAATGAAAATGCCGTCCTCTTCAGAGGAAATACATCGATTGAGTTCAATGAGGGTACTATCCGAATTTTGTGCAACGACGATACCTCTCAATGTATTCATAATAACATTTCGTGTCATAACGTTTTCTAAAGAGTTTAGAGCAGATATGCCTGCTGGTTCTATATCTGTACTTCCAATATTTTGTATGGTATTACATGAAATGGTATTGGACTCTGCATTAATTAACCGAATACCATTACTAAGATAATTTTGAATAACAAAACCTTTTATTTTAACATTTGATGAGTCTTCAATGGTTATAGCAAAGGTGAGAGCATCCATACCATCTAAAACAGGTTTCATGATGCCTATGATTTTGAGTCTGTTCTTGTTCATTATTGAGACTTCTTCCACATAGGGACTTCCTTCTCCCGTAACTAAAATGATATCCCCTGAGTCAGCTGCGTCTACAGCAGCTTGAATGGTAGTAAATTCATTATCGGGTCCGACAACCAACACCCTTCCTTGAAAGAACAATAATAAAATAAGCATGCCTATGATGATTATGAGGCAAAGACCCAATAGGCGAATGTTTCTGCATAAATTTTGACTCATTTTACAAATCAAAACCCCCTTATAATACAGTTTTGTCTAAAATATAATTGATAAATCTATATTACTGATATATTAAAACAACCTATATTCAGCATAACGAGTCATACCTTATCAAAAAATATTTTTGAACAACTTCTTCTAAACCGCATTTATTTTATCCTATCACTGCAGCATGAATAATGTGACGATATGCAGATGTTAACTAATTTGCAAATCAAGGACAATAGGAACAGGGCGATTATTGTGCTAATAATTATTACAATAATCGTAAGTGGGCATGGACAAAATATAACGAATAAAACGAGTGCAGTTGCAATAACAATAGAAAGACCTAAAGTAAACAACCCTAAAGCAATCGCTATGCCATCACAGCCACAACATGTTGCTTTTTTACAGTTCTTTTCACATGAATCTTTTAGATAGCTACTCATTGTTTTTCACTTCCTTTCGCTTTAATTTTGCATACTAGAAAAATCTAAAATTAGCTTTTCCACTACTATAGATTTTTTTAGTACAGCATATGCAATTTTATGTAAACTGTGATTGTTTGTCCGAGAAATGATAGAAGGTAATTTCAGAGAAGAATTAAACCTTTAAAAAGATGGGTCTTTAGCTTAATTCAAACATAAAAAAACACAACAAGTCTGTAATGAAAGACCTGTTGTGTTTATCTATAATTAGTATGATATTTTTTACACGTTAAATCCAGTCTAGGGTAATTAGTGGCTTTTAAAGGCTGATTTTTAGTGGTATTGGGTTTACGATATATCCATTAAATCCATGGTGTTTTTAATAGTATTGGTGTAACTGCAGTCAAATGGCAGTAGATTTCTCAATCAGTTTAAATGATGATTATGAGTTGTACATATTTAATTTGATTTTGTTCGCAATTAGGAATATAATTATAATAGCGAGTTTTTAGGAGGTTTCGATGGAATTTATAACTATAAAAGAAGCAGCCGTAAAGTGGAGTATATCAACACGTAGGGTTCAGGTTTTGTGTAATGAAGGTAGGGTTGAAGGTGCATTTAAGCATGGCAATGCATGGTTTATACCAGATAAGGCAGTTAAGCCATTACAAAAAAAACGTGGACCAAAGACAATGGGGGTAGGCAAGGATAAATAGTTTTGTGGAGAAGGGATATTAAGATGCAGTTAATAGATAACGTCAATAAAACGTTAAAAGATGATTTAGCAGAAGAAATTAAGAAAGACAGCAAGGTTTCAATAGCAGCAGCATACTTTTCGATGTATGCTTTCCAGGAACTTAAAAGTCAATTGAAGCATATTGATGAACTAAGGTTTATTTTTACATCCCCGACCTTTACAACTGAAAAAGCGAAAAAAGAGAAAAGAGAATTCTATATTCCAAGATTGTCAAGAGAGCGTAGTATCTACGGCACTGAATTTGAAGTGAAATTGCGTAACGAACTTACTCAAAAATCTATAGCTAAAGAGTGTGCTGACTGGATAAAAGCAAAAGCTGTATTTAAGTCTAATATTACAAATGATAATATGATGGGTTTCATTAACATTGATGATAAGAATTATATGCCAATCGCAGGATTTACAACAGTAGATTTAGGGTGTGAAAGAGGAAATAATGCCTATAATATGGTTCAAAAGACGGATACTCCTTTTTCCAGTGCGTACCTACATCTATTCGATTCCATTTGGATGGATGACGCGAAGCTGCAGGTAGTTACTGATGAGGTCGTAGACAATATGACAGCAGCATATAATGAAAATTCACCTGAGTTCATTTACTTTATTACACTATATAATATTTTCAATGAATTTTTGGAGGATATCTCCGAGGATGTTTTACCCAATGATGCTACCGGTTTTAAGGATAGTAAAATATGGGACATGCTTTACAATTTTCAAAAAGATGCTGCGTTAGCAATCATTAATAAGCTTGAGAAATATAACGGCTGTATACTTGCTGACAGTGTCGGTCTTGGTAAGACATTCACAGCTTTGGCAGTAATTAAATACTATGAGAACAGGAATAAGTCTGTTCTTGTATTATGTCCAAAGAAGTTATCTAATAACTGGAATACTTATAAAGATAACTACGTAAATAACCCTATTGCAACCGATAGACTTCGTTATGATGTGCTTTACCATACTGATTTAAATAGAACTAAAGGGCCATCTAATGGTTTGGATTTAGACCGATTGAATTGGGGGAATTATGATCTTGTAGTTATAGATGAATCTCATATTTTTAGAAATGGTGGTAAGATAACCGGCGAATCAGATCAAAAAGAAAACCGTTATTTGAAACTACTTAATAAAGTGATAAGAAAAGGTGTAAAAACTAAAGTCCTAATGCTATCGGCTACACCTGTAAATAATCGATTTAATGATCTGAAAAATCAGTTACAGCTTGCATATGAAGGTGATAGTACCCTGATTGATGAGAAGCTTAATATCAACAGATCTATTGATGATATATTTAGAAGCGCTCAAAGTGCATTTAATACATGGAGTAAATCTGTGCCTGAAGAAAGAACTACAAACAGATTGCTGAAAATGCTAGATTTTGATTTCTTTGAAGTGTTAGACAGTGTAACAATAGCCAGATCTCGAAAGCATATAGAAAAGTACTATGACACTAGTAGTGTTGGGAAGTTTCCAACAAGATTAAAACCAATTTCGAAACACCCTCAGTTAACTGATCTAGAAGATGCTATTAGTTACAATGAAATATTCGATAATTTAATGTTGCTTAACTTAAGTATTTATACACCATCACAATATATTCTTCCTAGTAGAATGTCGAAGTATATAGAGTTATATGGTGATGAAAAAGAAATTGGATTGACTCAAGTTGGTAGAGAAGAAGGTATTAGAAGATTGATGTCAATTAACTTGATGAAACGTATGGAAAGTTCCGTTTACTCATTTAATTTAACTTTGAAGCGTATTAAAACTCTAATTGAAGAAACAATTAATTCAATCGATCAATATGATAAACACTCTGGACTAAGCTTAAATATGACTGACTTTTCAAATGTAAATGAACTAGATGATGATGACTTGAATTCGACAGACATGTTCTCTATTGGGAAAAAAGTCAAGATTGATTTAGCTGATATGGATTATGTAAGTTGGAGAAATTACCTTGATAAGGATAGAGAAATCCTTGAACTTATTACACTTATGGTTGGGGATATTACCCCGGATCATGATACAAAATTGCAGGAGCTATTTGATGTAATAAGAGTTAAGCAAATAGAGCCAATCAATAATATGAATAAGAAAGTTATTATTTTTACTGCATTTGCTGATACTGCTGAGTATCTATATAGTAACGTCAGTAAAACAATGAAAAAGGAGTTTGAACTTGATACAGCTATGATTACTGGATCAGTTGAGGGAAGAACGACGATACCAAAGTTGCCAACGGATTTGAATACGGTATTAACTTGTTTCTCGCCAATTTCTAAAGATAAGAATTTATTGATGCCAGATAACCCTGCAGAACTAGACATTCTTATTGCTACAGATTGTATTTCTGAAGGCCAGAATTTACAGGATTGTGATTATTTGATAAATTACGATATTCATTGGAACCCTGTAAGAATTATTCAGAGATTCGGACGTATTGACCGGATTGGTAGCAGAAATGATTGTATTCAGCTAGTTAACTTCTGGCCCAATATCACCCTTGATGAATATATAAGTCTTAAATCAAGAGTTGAAACCAGAATGAAAATTGTCAATATGACAGCAACTGGTGACGAAAATATAATTAGCAGCGAAGAAAAAGCTGACTTAGAATATAGAAAACAACAGTTGAAAAGACTTCAAGAAGAAGTTGTGGATATTGAAGATATGTCAAGTGGTATATCAATTATGGATCTTGGATTAAATGAGTTCAGACTTGATTTATTGGAGTATGTGAAAGAACATCCAGAGCTAGATAAAATGCCATTTGGACTTCATGCTGTAACTGCAAGTGGAGAAGATACGCCACCTGGTATTATATATGTGCTCAAGAATATCAATGGAAATATTAATGTAGATAATCAAAATCGCTTGCATCCATTTTATATGGTTTATATTAGTAATGATGGTGAGGTAGTTTGTGATCATTTATCACCTAAAGAGATGTTAGATAAGATGCGTTTTGCTTGTAGAGGCAAAATAGAACCTATACCAGAACTCTATAAGTCATTTAACAAAGATACTAAAGATGGAAAAGATATGGTGAGATTTTCAGAACTTTTAGGAGAAGCGATTCATACCATTATTGATGTCAAAGATGAGAGCGATATGGATAACTTTTTATCGGGTGGACAAGTCAGTTTCATATCTAATGAGATAAAAGGATTGGATGACTTTGAACTTATTGGGTTCTTAGTGATAAGGTAGGTGAGACATTGAGTGGATTACCAAAAAGTACAATGATGAAAAAACAGATTCCGAAATCTGCCATATATAAAAAATATGGTATGGATAGTAAAGCAAGAGAGAAATTTGATAATGATATCAGCCGGATTTATATAGTTAACGAAGTATCTACACGTACAATGATTATTGAAAGAGGACTAGAGATTGATTCGTTTTTCGTAGTTCAGATAATGTTGAAAAACAAGAAATATGATGAAAGTAATATTATCAAGATTACTAAATTAATTAATCAGAATATGATTTTTGAATTGAGATATGAAGATAAGAAATCTTTTGCTGTATACCGTGGAAAGTTGATTACTTCTGATTGGCGTGATGATGAATCAGAGCCAATGAAAATTCAAGGGTTGACTTTGGATGAAGTGTGGAAGCAGCTGATTATCCAGATAGGTGATATTCATGTTGAGCCTCAGAACACTCTTGATGAACAAATACAGGTGAATGATATGAAAGAAAAGATTCTTGCGAATATTAAATCTTTGGATAGAAAAGCAAGAAGTGAAAGACAACCGAGAAAGAAATTTGAAATGGTTGAAAAAATAAACGAACTTAAAAAAGAATTGGGAGAACTATAAGATGGATAATAAGCTAAAAATGCAAAGTGTCAATAATGTGGATGAAAATGTTAAGAAGATTAGAGAGTTGTTTCCAAATTGTGTTACAGAGGGGAAAGATGAAGAAGGTAAGAGTATTCAAATTGTTGATTTTGATATGTTGAAACAAGAACTTTCGAATTATGTTGTTGAAGGCAGGGAAGAACGTTATCAGTTCAATTGGCCTGATAAGCGAAATGCTATCTTGGCTGCTAATGCGCCAATAAACAAGACTTTAAGACCTATACGTGGGGAAAGTGTTCAATTCGAGAATACAAAGAATTTATACATTGAAGGTGATAATCTTGAAGTCTTGAAGTTGTTGCAAGAGACATATCTTGGTAAGATAAAAATGATATATATAGATCCACCATATAATACTGGGAATGACTTTTTATATGAAGATGATTTCAAAATGACAACAGAGGACTTTATTAATGCGAATGGACAACTAGATGAAGACGGCAATAGGTTATATCAAAATACTCAAAGAAACGGTAGGTACCATACGGATTGGTTGAATATGATTTATCCAAGAATTAAGTTGGCTGCTGATTTATTAAGAGATGATGGTTTTATTTTTATAAGTATTGACGATAATGAAGTAGCTAATCTCAGAAAAATATGTGATGAGATTTTTGGAGAGACTAACTTTGTATCTCAGATTATGTGGAAAAGAAAAAAAGAAAGGTCAAACGATAGTAAGAACATATCAATACAAGGGGAATATATCCTTATATACGGAAAATCTCCATTAGCAATCTTGAATTTTGAATCGTTATCTTCCGAGTATATTAAGAAAAGTTATAAGCCTGCTACTAAAGATTTTCCTAATGGTGAATGGAGACCGGTTCCTATAACTGTATCAAAAGGGTTGAGCGGTGGTGGATATGAGTATAAAATTGTAACGCCTGGTGGGAAAGTGCATAATAGATTATGGGCATATCCTCAAAAGAGTTATGAGAAATTACTTAAAGAAGGTAGAATTTACTTTGGCAAAGATGGTAATGGTGTTCCTCAAAGGGTAATGTATGCTGCTGACAGTAAAGGGCAATCAACTACTAATTATTGGGATGATGTAGCTACAAATAAGGAAGGTAAAAAGGAAGTATTGGAGTTGTTTGATGATGCAGTTTTTGATACTGTTAAGCCTACAAAACTTATTGAGAAAATTATTGATATTACGATTGATAATAATGAATCTGAGTTTATACTAGATTTCTTTTCAGGAAGTGCCACAACGGCTGATGCAGTTATTAGGTATAATGCGCGAAACAAAACAAATCACAGATTTATACTAGTACAACTACCTGAAAAAGTTGATGGAAAGAAAAAAGGAAGTAGTTTTGATACTATTTGTGATATTGGTAAAGAAAGAATAAAGAGAGCAATAACTAGACTTGATGGGAAATATGATTCCTTAAATTTTGATAGAGGTTTTAGAGTCCTTAAAATAGATGGCACAAATATGAAAGAAGTTTATTATAATCCAAATCAGTATGAGCAGACGTTATTTAATGATGTACTCGATAACATAAAGTCTGATAGAACTTCAGAAGACCTATTATTTCAAGTCATGTTAGAACTTGGAGTGCTGCTATCTAGCAAGATTGAAGAAGAAATAGTAGAAGGTAAAAAAGTATTCAATGTTGCTGCAGGCTATCTAATGGCCTGCTTCGACAAAGATGTCTCTGAGAAGACAATAGAAGCAGTTGCTAAGAAAAAGCCATACTATTTTGTAATGCGTGATTTTTCATTAGCCAATGATAACGTTGCAACCAACTTTAATCAAATATTTCAGATGTATAGTCCAGATACAATCAGAAAAGTACTATAAGTATTAGTTTGGAGGAGATACGCTATGAAGTTTAATTTTAAGATACAACAATACCAGACTGATGCTGTTAGTGCAGTTGTTGATACATTTAACGGACAAAGTTATAACTCTGGTGCTAAGTATATACGTGATATAGGAAGAGTTATTCAAAAACAAGATCCTGTTCAGATGACATTTGGTTTAGAAGATGATTATGAAGAACTGGATGACTATGGATATAAGAATGAATTAGTTCAACTTTCTAAGAGTGACTTGTTTAGCAATATTATCGCAGTTCAGAACACAAGAAATATCAAACAAGATTCAAGTTTAGTTAGTGATATTGGTCGATGTGATTTAGATATTGAGATGGAAACTGGTACAGGTAAAACATACGCATATATTAAAACTATGTTTGAACTAAATAAGAGATACGGATGGAGCAAATTTATAGTTGTCGTACCATCTATTGCCATACGTGAAGGGGTTAATAAATCATTCCAGATTACAGAAGATCACTTTATGGAACATTACGGTAAAAAGGCTAGGTTTTTCATATACAATAGCTCAAACTTGCATCAAATAGATGAATTCGCTAGTAGTGCAGGGATTAATGTAATGATTATAAATACTCAAGCCTTTACATCATCCTTAAAAGAAGGTGGTAAAAGTAAGGATAGCAGGATTATATATTCTAAACGAGATGAGTTTGCTTCAAGAAGGCCTATTGATGTAATTAAAGCAACTAATCCAATTCTCATATTGGATGAACCCCAGAAGATGACAGGTAAAGCGACTCAAAGTGCTTTGAAGAATTTTAATCCACTATTCACATTGAATTATTCTGCGACGCATAAAAAGAAAAATAACCTTATTTATGTGTTAGATGCTCTGGATGCATACAATAATAAATTGGTTAAAAAGATTGAAGTTAAAGGATTTGAAGTGAAAAACTTCAGAGGTACTGATAAGTATCTCTATTTAGAAAATATAATTCTATCTAGTAAAAAGCCGCCAATGGCTAGAATTGAACTTGAGATATTATATAAGAAGTCTATCAACAGAGAGACTCGTATATTAGGTGTTGGTGATGATTTATATTTCATTTCTAATGAAATGGAACAGTATAAGGAAGGGTATACGGTACAATCTATAGATCCAATTGACGGTACAGTGACATTTCTTAATGGTAATGTTATCCGAATGGGTAATGTGGTCGGTGATGTTTCAGAAAAAGATATTCGTAGAATTCAGATAAGAGAAACTATACAATCTCATTTCGAGAAAGAAGAAAAACTTTTTAAGTTGGGGATTAAGACGCTTTCTTTATTCTTCATTGATGAAGTGGCAAAATATAGGCAATACGATGAAGTGGGAGAAGAAGCTGCAGGCGAGTACGCAAGAATGTTTGAGGAAGAATATAATTCTTTAGTTAGTGAATATATCAGACTTGATGGTGATGAAGCCTATGTGAAATATCTTAAAGAAATAGGGACATCAGAAACGCATAATGGCTATTTTAGTATAGATAAAAAAGGATATAGCATCGATAGTAAAGTAAAGCGTGGACAGGAGTATTCTGATGATATTTCAGCATATGACTTGATTTTAAAAGATAAGGAGAGGTTGCTGAGTTTCCAAGAGCCAACAAGATTTATCTTTTCTCATTCTGCATTAAGAGAGGGATGGGATAACCCCAATGTATTCCAATTATGTACTTTGAAGCATTCAGAATCAACCACTTTAAAGCGTCAAGAGGTTGGTAGAGGTCTGAGATTATGCGTAGACAGTTCCGGTACAAGGATGGATAAAGATAATTTAGGTGATGCTGTTCACGATATTAATAAACTCACAGTCATTGCAAGTGAAAGCTATAAAGATTTTGTCACGGATCTTCAGAAACAAATTAAAGATGTGCTTTATGAAAGGCCTTCAAAGGCTTCTATCGACTATTTCACAAATAGGAGCATTTATGTTGACGGTGAGCAAGTAACAATAAATTCTAAAGAAGCTACTGCAATATATCAGTACCTGGTAAGAAATGAATATATCGACGAAGATGACTCTGTAACTGATGCTTATAGAACTGACCTTGAAAATAATACGCTTGCAGTGTTGCCTGAGAGTATCAAAGAAAAGTCAATAGCAATACACACTTTGATTCAAGGGGTGTTTAATGAAAGCGTTCTTGACAGCATGATTGAAGATGCAAATAAGACTAAAATTGACGAGAACGAGCTGAATGAGAATTTCTTTAAGAAAGAGTTTCAGACGCTATGGAAGAGCATTAATCACAAGTATGCATATACTGCGCATTTTAAAAGTGAAGAGTTGATAAGGAATGCGATAAAGCATATTAATGAGAAAATGTTCGTGTCTGAATTGAAGTATACAACAGCAATTGGACAGCAACATGAAGAACTGAATAGGAATCAGGTTCATGGAGGTACATCATTCTCTGGACCGAGGACAAGAACTCAAAAATTGGAGAGAGCTTTGTCTAGTGACATTAAATATGATTTGGTTGGCAAGATTGCAGCTGGTACAGTTTTAACAAGAAGAACGGTTGTTGAGATTCTTAAAGGCATTGATCAAATTAAGTTATATATGTTTAAACGTAATCCAGAGGAATTCATTTCTAAGGCAATCCTATTAATTAATGAGCAGAAAGCTACCATGATTGTTGAACATATTCAATACAATAAAACAGAAGGTGAATATGATGCATCGATCTTCACGGCAGAAAAGCACTCACATAGTGTTGATAAAGCCTTTAAATCAACGAAGCATATCCAGGACTATGTATTTACTGATGGACTTGCAGAAAAGAGCGTTGAGAAACGTTTTGCAGAAGATTTAGAAGGTGCTGAGGAAGTATGTGTATATGCAAAGTTACCAAAAGGTTTTGCAATACCTACACCGGTAGGTAATTACTCTCCAGACTGGGCTATAGCCTTCAATGAGGGTGCTGTTAAGCATGTCTATTTCATAGCAGAGACAAAAGGAACAATGGAAAGTCTTCAATTAAGACCGATTGAACAGGCTAAAATATCTTGTGCTAAAAAGTTGTTTAATGAAATATCTACTGATAATGTGAAGTACCATGATGTAGATAGTTATGAAACATTAATGGAGATTGTGAATTCAGATATCTTTGATCACAAGAAAGATAATGTGTTTGAGTACGTTAATGAGCCTAATAATGGTGATATAAGTAAAGTAGCAGAAGAATAGTCACAATTTTAAAGAGTGGGCACCAGAAGATAAAAAGATGGGTAAAGGTGTTACCTTATCACTAGAAGAAGCCCAAGCTTTAAAGAAAATATTAAATGAGATGGATATTTAACTTTACCCTAGATAATCTCAATTAATGAGGTGTTTACAGTCCCTTTTTCGGTTCATAAGTAAATAAAGTTTGCAACACTCAGCAGTCGGAAAATAGACCGCCCCTTTTTCCCTTGTTGCAGTAAAACTGCAGTATTTTAAAGGATAATTAGAAAATCTACAAATAAAAGAAGTGCTAGAACCCTGTCTATACTGGGTTCTAGCATTTTTCTTTATTTTAATCTCTACGATTTCATTTACACGTTAAATCTAAACAACATTACATCCCCATCTTGAACCACATAATCTTTACCTTCAACACCGACTAACCCTTTTTCTTTGGCAGCTGTATAAGTGCCTGACGCCATAAGTTCTTCATATTTTACCACTTCAGCTCGGATAAATCCTTTCTCAAAGTCTGTATGAATTTTACCAGCGGCTCCAGGTGCTTTGGTACCTTTTGTGATGGTCCAGGCTCTTGTTTCTTTTGGACCAGCAGTTAAATAACTAATGAGACCAAGAAGGCTGTAACTAGCTCGAATCAATTTCTCAAGACCAGCATCTGTAATCCCAAGATCTTCTAGGAACATGGCACGTTCATCGTCATCAAGTTCGGAGATTTCTTCTTCAATTTTAGCACAGACAACAAAGGCTTCTGATTTTTCTTCTTTGGCTAGAGCTCTTACAGCTTGTACATGATTGTTGCTTGCGCCATCGTCCTCAAGGTCATCTTCTGTCACGTTGGTAGCATAGATGACTGGCTTATATGTAAGCAAGTTAAGAGATTGGACAAATCGCTCATCTTCTACCGTATGCCATTCAAGAGCTCTGGCTGGCATACCTTCTTCCAATGTGTCTTTTAATTTTTTTAATATAACCAGTTCAGCGGCTAAAGATTTATCACCTTTTAGAGACTTGGTTGTTTTTGCGATTCGACGCTCAAGAATCTCCACATCGGAGAAAATAAGTTCAAGGTTAATGGTTTCTATGTCACGAATGGGGTCTACAGAACCGTCTACGTGCACCACATTATCGTCTTCAAAGCAACGAACAACGTGAACGATAGCGTCAACTTCACGGATGTTGGATAAAAACTTATTACCGAGACCTTCACCTTTACTTGCTCCTTTTACGAGTCCAGCAATATCAACGAACTCAATGGCAGCAGGTATAATTTTCTCTGAATCATAGATGGCTGCTAAGTGTTCAAGGCGGGAATCAGGCACTGTTACAATACCAACATTTGGATCAATGGTACAGAAGGGATAATTGGCCGATTCTGCTCCTGCTTTTGTTAATGAATTAAATAAGGTACTCTTACCTACATTTGGTAAACCTACTATTCCTAGCTTCATATGTTGTCTTCCTTCCTATTTAAATAAGAGAGGGGATAATTCATGCTCTTCTCTTATGTTTTGCATACGATAAAACGCTTCACACTGCTGTTATTATAAATTTTTTATGGTCATGTTGTCAACACAAATTTATATTCAACGAAAGTCAATATGTACTCTACAAAGTTACAAAGAGAAGGCTGGTCTTATAAGATAAGAAAAGAGCTGCTAACCAATATGTTTAACAGCTCTTGTGTACTCATTATTTTTTACTCATGGCTTTACCGATTAACCAACCTTGTAAAAAGCATGCAAATGCCACGATTAGTGTTGTTTTCTTAATATCAAATTCCAGTAAACTTGTTTCTTCTGAATCTTTGGATGTGTGTTTTTCTCCAACCCGATGATGGGGACGACGATGTTTAGATCTTTTCATAAATATTTTCCTCCAGTCTATGTTTTACGAACCAATTACTTGCTTATACTAGTATGACACAAACCTATTAAAAATAATCACGAACATTGCATATTAAGGAAATACAGATATAACCTAATATACAATATCTGGATGCGTAATTAATAAATGAACAGATGCAAGAGAGTTTTGAGTTCGGTGTAATGTAACACGAGGTATTAATCATTAAGCTCAATACATTATAGGTATTGTCATGCTATATGGCACAATTAAGCAAGATGTCAGAATGGGCTAAATGCGCATTCTACAGCATCCTGTCTATATATGTCGTATAAAAAAATGTTATGATAAATGTAGGCGAAAAGTTTGCATTTTATAAGAATATACTATATTATATTTGTAATATGATTATTTATGGAGGAATGAAAATGAACGTAGCACCGGACATCATGTTTCCAAGCTTAGGTATTGAAATCAATGATATTAATCCAGTTGCATTTAGTGTATTTGGCGTAGATGTATATTGGTATGGTTTGATTATTGGGCTTGGAATACTTGCAGGATTATTTATAGCACGACATTTGGGAAAAAAAGTAGGTATTGACGAGAACTTATACCCTGATTTTTTAATTTATGCATTAATCGTTTCTGTTGTCTTTGCAAGGTTGTACTATGTTGCCTTTTCTTGGGACGAGTATAAGAACGATTTGATGAAGATATTTGCTTTCAGGGAAGGTGGGCTTGCCATCTATGGCGCGGTCATTGGAGCAGTCATTACTCTGATCATATTTTCTAAGTTTAAAAAAGTTGATTTCTGGAATTTTGCCGATTCAGCTGCACCAGGCTTAATACTAGGCCAAAGTATTGGTAGATGGGGAAATTTCGTAAACATGGAAGCCTTTGGTGGATATACAGAGAATCCATTGGCGATGATGTTAAAACGATCGGAAGCCAAATATGTACCAATGCAAGTATTAGAGAAGATTAAAACAGTAAGTGGCGTAGAGTACATACAAGTGCATCCTACATTCTTATATGAGTCAGTATGGAATCTTGCGGTGTTAATTCTAATGCTTGTTTATTACAAACATCGAAAATTTAAAGGGGAAATTTTCGCATTGTATTTGCTTGGCTATGGTTTAGGAAGAGTTTGGATTGAAGGTCTACGCACGGACCAACTGCTTATTGGAAACACTGGTATTCCAGCATCACAATTGCTAGCAGGCGTACTTATAGTAGTATCATTAGTGTATATCATAATCATGAGGAGGAAATGTACTAGATAACGAATGCATGCATCTTAGAGAAAGAAAGCAAATAGCTAAGGGGAATGAGATATGCAGAATTACAATATCGAAAAGCTAAGGGAAATTCTTGACGAATTAATTGCTTGCAAGGCCGATCAACAAGAAATATATAAGGTAAGTGTAGAACTTGATAAATTAATCGAAGGGTATTATGTAGAAGCAAATATAGGTGAAAAACAATATCTGTGATACGCATTACCGTAAGAATCTCGAATAAAAGTTCTATTGATAATGACTATAGGTCTTAAGGCTTACAAAGTGACAATAGTGTAAGCGTTAATAACTATATGTTTGAAGAATATATAAATACTATGGGTTTGATGAGAAAAATATTGTATGATTTATACAATAAATAGGGGCTGTATCTTATTTTTTTTGTCAAAGCATTCGTTTAACATGATTAGTAATTAATGAGAATAAGTAATAATGCATAAAAAAGTGAATTTAAAGCGTGTGGAATAACAGATTAATTCGTATAATCTGTTATTTTTTTTTGTCCAAATACTTGAAAAATTTTCTCCTATATACTAAAATATGGGTATGGGTGGTAGAAAGTGGTAGATAGTGGAGGAAAGTGGTAGATTCCTAAAACACCCTAAAAGTGCAGGTGAAGATTATGTTTATAGGCGAATATAAACATTCCATTGATGATAAAGGACGATTAATTGTGCCTGCAAAATTCAGGTCTCTACTTGGTGAGGCTTTTTATATCACAAAAGGTTTCGATCAATGTATCTTTGTTTATACAGAAGACGAATGGAATAAATTCATTGAAAAACTAAATAATAATCCTATGAAGAAAAAAGATGCAAGAAGGATTCAACGTTTCTTTATTGCATCAGCTACAGAGTGTATGTTGGACAAGCAAGGTAGAATACTCATTCCTTCGCATCTTAGAGACTATTCCGAGATAGAAAAAGAAGTGATACTCATTGGTGTATCTAATCGTGTAGAGATATGGTCCAAGGAAAATTGGGAAGCTTATAATGAAGATGATGATTTGGATATTAGTGATTTAGCTGAAGACATGGAAGATCTAGATATATAAAATAAATCATTTATGAAGATTAGAAGAGAGGGTTTCACATGGCATTTGAACACAAATCAGTACTACTAGACGAATGCATAGAAGGATTACACATACAACCAGACGGTATCTATATGGATGGAACTTTAGGTGGAGCTGGACATGCCTATGCCATATGCAGACATCTTAGTAAGGAAGGATTACTTATTGGAATTGATCAAGATGAAAATGCCATTGAAGCAAGCACAAAACATTTAGAACCATTTGGAGACATTGTTAGAATTCACCGTGCTAATTTCTCAGAGTTTGAAGACGTGTTAGAGCAAGAAAATATTAAGAAGGTTGATGGCATTTTGTTAGACTTAGGTGTATCATCCCATCAACTGGATACAGCTGAAAGAGGATTTTCGTATATGCAGGAAGCACCACTGGATATGCGTATGGATAGAAGGCAAGATAAGACTGCCGCTGATATTGTTAACACCTATTCATCGGAAGAACTTTTCAAAGTTATTCGAACATACGGTGAAGAGAAATGGGCTTCAAGAATCGTTAAGAACATTATAGAGGCAAGGGAAGAAAAACCAATTAAAACCACGTATGACCTTGTTGAAATCATAAAAAAGTCAATACCTAGAAAAGCAGCTGTCAAAGGTGGACATCCAGCAAAACGGACTTTTCAAGCCATAAGAATTGAATTAAATCGTGAATTAACAGTGATTAAAGACACCCTGGACGACATGGTAGAACGACTGAATGATGGAGGAAGACTTTGCGTTATTACTTTCCATTCCCTAGAAGATAGAATAGTAAAGAATATTTTCAAAAACCATCAGAATCCTTGCACATGCCCGCCAGACTTTCCTATTTGCGTATGCAATAAGAAGCCGAAGGGTAAAATGATAACAAGAAAACCCATAACAGCAACTCAGCTAGAACTTGACAATAATTCACGCTCTAAAAGTGCTAAGTTGAGAATATTTGAAAAAAATGAGGGGGATGTAAATGCGTAACGAAAACCGTAGAAGCAATCAAATGTACATTGTTGGTAGTAACGCTACCAAGTTAAACACCTATACAGAATCTCACACAACAAATGAAGAACACGTTGTAAGAAAAGTAAGTCCTCGCCAAGTAAGACGTCCATACAAGTACAAAATGAAACTGGTCTGTTTGTTGGCTGTCACCATGGTCATGTGCATTGTCATGGTGAAATCCCAATTAACAGTGACTGCAATAAGTGAAGACATAGCAGACTTACAAAATGACTTAAATAGTTACATAAAGAAAAATAGTCTTATTACCGAAAACATAAGCAATAATGTGAAGTTAGAAACTGTTTATGAAATTGCGACAACAAGACTGGGTATGGTTATGCCTAACCAAAACCAAATCAGTAAAATAAGCGTAAAAAAAGGCAGCTATACACAACAGTTTGCAGATATAGAAGCACCTGCTCAAGAACAAGAAGCTGTTAGCAATATACTTGGTTTTATTTTATCCAATCAAAGGTGATGAAAGATGAAGAGTAAAAAGTTTTTAACATATCCTATGAAAAGGAAGTTGGTTTTCCTTTTCTTTGTTTTTATATGTGGCCTTGCAGCGCTAACGGTACGCATATACTCTATTGTAACAAGTGAAGGCTCTACATATGGAAAAAGTGTATTAAGTCAAAAAGTCAATAATAGTGTCCGATATAATCAGTTGATTGATCCTAAAAGAGGGACCATATATGATCGCAATGGTCGTGTTTTTGCCGAGAGTAAAAAGGTATATCACATCATCTTTGACCCTGGTGTGCTTTCACGTTGTGATGAAGAAGACAGGGACGAAACGGTTAATTTCTTAGTGGATAGTTTTGGTGTTTTGAAGACGAAATTAGAGGATTTAGTTGAAAACAAGAGCTACAGTAATTATGAACTTGTAGCCAAGAACCTTGATTATAACGATATTGAGGAAGAGTACGAAATTATTAAAAAGGGGACGTATAAAGGCTTGTACCTTCAAGAGGTATATAATCGTTATTACCCAGGTGATAACATGCTATCCGATGCACTGGGCTTTGTAAACAAGAACAATCAGGGTAGCTGGGGCGTAGAAGAAACGTATGATAACGAGCTAAAGGGTGAAGAAGGTAGAGCGTTCGGCGTTATTAACGACGGGCATTACATTCAGAATAAATATGTAAAGCCCCAAAACGGTAATGATGTTGTGTTGACGATCGATCAAACCCTTCAATATTATGTAGAAAAAGCCATTAAAGAGAACTTAGAGACCACGCCTAAGAATGTATATGCTATAGCGACAAACCCACAAAACGGGGAAATATTGGCTATGGCAAGTTATCCTGATTTTAACTTAAATGATCCTTATGATTTGGATGCTTTCTTAACAGAAGAAGAGCAAAATAACATGACACAAGAAGAAAAAACCAATTTTTTATATGGATTATGGAATAATTTCAATATCAGTGGTACATATGAACCAGGTTCAACATTTAAGCCTTTTGTCATGGCCATGGCCATTGAAGAGAAGAAAATTTCATTGAATACCAAATACATGTGTAAAGGTTCTAAGTATGTTGGAGGATGGAACATTGCATGCTGGGAGCGTGGCGGACACGGTGAACAGACTTGGGTTGAAGCTTTAGAAAATTCATGTAATGTAGCCATGATGGATATAGCTGTAGCCATTGGTGGAGAAGTCTTTGAGAAGTACATGGGGTTGTTTGGTTTCACTAACCGAACGAATATTGATCTTATTGGTGAAGCAGAGCCGCAAATGCATGAAGAAAAGAGTATGGGGCCAGTTGAGTTAGCCACATCATCTTTCGGCCAGTCATTTAACATTACACCTATCCAGTTAATGACTTCATTTGGGTCATTAGTTAATGGGGGATATATCTATGAGCCTCATATTGTAAAGAAGATTGTTAATCCAAATGGTAATGTTGTTTCTGCAACCTCAAAAAGGCAGCTAAGACAGCCCATATCCACAGAGACAGCCCAAATGATAAAAGATGCTTTGCGTTCCGTTGTAGAAAATGGTACGGGCAAAGGTGTCCAGATAGCAGGATATGATATTGGCGGTAAATCAGGTACAGCAGAAAAATTACCTCGTGATGCAGAAAAGCATATGGTTTCATTTATGGCAACTGCTCCAGTGGACAATCCAGAATTATTGTTATTGGTCATTGTGGATGAACCTGATGTCAAAAAACCAAGAAGTATCTATGCTCAGAAGATCGTCAAGCAAATAATGGAAGATGCTTTACCTTACATGAACCTCTACCCAAGAACAGGTGAGACAGTAGAGCCTTTAATTTTTGAACTAGATGGGGATACGGAGCATGAAGGTGTTGAAGGTGAAAATAGTCCTACACAAGGTAATGATGCAGAGGGTGAAAACGGTCATGGGTCAGATGGTGAGGATAGCAATGACACCTCAAATGATACCAATGAAAATAGAACAGAAGGGGACAGTAATACAGCAACAGGTGAATAACACCTTTCCCTGTATCATAAACCGATCATATGAAATATTAAGTTTCCTTTAAATTTAGCATAACCTTCATGGAAATTCATAGAATTATATAAAAGTAGGTATATGGTGAATGTATGCTAAGACCAAAAACACATAATAGGAAACGCACTTTTTTAATCTGTACAGTTTATGGAACACTGTTATTTCTGCTAATTATTCGCGTGGGTCATATCATGATAATTCAGGCAGATTTTTTACAAGAGAAGGCGGAAGACCTTCATAATAGAGAACGTGTCATCAAAGCTGAAAGAGGTAACATCCTGGATCGCAATGGTGTACCAATAGCCGTTAATAAATCCGTAACCAGTGTATCTGTTATCCATAATCAAATGACCGATAAAGAAAAAGTCATACAGGTTTTGTGTGATAAGCTAGAGTTGGATCGTGCTTATGTGGAGAAAAAAGTCAACAACCGTGTGGCTCTAGAACGCATTAAGACCAATGTGGATAAAGCTATTGCTGATGAGATACGAGCTTTTGACCTTGATGGTGTCGTCATTGATGAAGATCACAAAAGAATATATCCTTTTTCAAATCTTGCCTCTCATGTGGTTGGATTTGTTGGAAAAGATAATCAAGGTATTATAGGTTTAGAGGTTAAATATGATAAATACCTAAAAGGTGAAGTGGGTAAAATATTGACTCAAACAAATGCTAAAGGGATTGAGTTAGAAAATATAGCTGAGAGTAGAAAAGAACCTGTACCAGGTTTTCATCTTGTAACCAGTATGGATGTGAACATTCAAAAATATGCAGAACAGGCTCTAGAAAAAGTACTCATTTCTAAAAATGCCAAAAGAGGTTCCATCATACTAATGAACCCTCAAAATGGTGAAATATATGCCATGGCTAATAAACCAGATTTTGACTTAAATGATCCTTTTTTTCTCGGTGACCTTGAGACGAATAGTAGTGAAGAGAATCAGAAGTTATTAAATGGTATATGGCGTAATTATTGCATTAATGATACCTATGAACCCGGTTCTACTTTCAAAGTGGTTACGGCTTCCGCAGGTCTTGAAGAGAAGGTTGTAGCCTTAGATGATCGTTTTCATTGTCCCGGTTATAGTATTGTGGCAGATAGGCGGATACGATGTCATAAGGCAGGTGGCCATGGTTCTGAAAACTTTGTAGAAGGGGTTCGTAATTCATGTAACCCTGTGTTTATGGCTGTTGCTGAGCGCCTTGGCGTCGATAACTTTCTCAAGTATTTTAAACAATTTGGTTTAATGACAAAAACAGGTATTGACCTGCCAGGTGAAGCTGTAAGTATCATGCATAAGAAGGATAAAATAGGTCCTGTGGAACTTGCTACCATGTCATTTGGTCAGTCCTTTCAGATAACACCTCTTCAACTTATTCGAGCAGGTGCTTCCGTTATTAATGGTGGAAAGCTTGTAACACCTCACTTTGGTGTGGAGATACTCAACCAAGATGGTGATGTGGAGGAAGTGTTAACATATGACCATTCAAAAAGAGCCATCAGCGAGGCGACCTCTGAGACCATGGCACAGATTTTGGAAAGTGTTGTTTCACAAGGTACAGGTAGAAGATGTTATGTACCAGGCTATAAAGTAGGGGGGAAGACAGCTACATCAGAGAAACTGCCAAGAAGCAGCAACAAATATATTTCCTCATTTTTAGGTTTTGCTCCTGCAGATAATCCAAGTGTTATTGCTCTTGTATTAGTTGATGAGCCTGTTGGCATCTATTATGGTGGTACTGTAGCAGCTCCGGTTATTCGTGAAGTGTACGAAAATATACTACCCTATATGGGTATTAATCCAAAGTATGAACAAAGGGATTTTGATGAATTTAAGATAGGTGAAATAACCATTCCTAATTTAACAGGTCTTAACACCAATGAAGCCAAGAAATTGTTAAAAGATTTAGAACTAGAAATCGTCTCTCTAGGCGAGGGTGAGACGATTATAGAACAGTTTCCTCTCCCAAATGATAAAGTGAATAGAGGCAGTAAATTAATCCTCTTTGCAGATTAGAAAAATTGTGGTAATATTAACATGGAAAATTATTGTTTGGAGGAGATGAAGTTGAAATTACAGGGATTGTTGAAAAATGTTAGTTATGAAGTATTACAAGGAACAGATAATATTAATATTTCAAATATACAGTATGATTCTAGGAAAGTCACAGAAGGTAGTTTGTTTGTATGTATTGTCGGATTTAATGTAGATGGGCATCATTACGCTTCTAGTGCTGTTGTTAATGGCGCAAAGGCCTTATTGGTTGAAGAGAACATTGAAGGCATTAATGAGCATATAACCATCGTTAAAGTCAGTAATACAAGGAAAGTCATTGCAGCTCTTGCAGATCGCTATTATAATCATCCTTCGGATAAATTTCGTTTAATTGGTGTAACAGGAACGAATGGTAAGACATCCACTACTTTTTTAACCAAGAGTATATTAGAGGCTTATGGGAAGAAAACAGGCATCATAGGCACCATTGAAAATAGAATTGGTGATGAGATACTTAAGGCTCATCGCACCACACCAGAATCACTGGACTTGCAGGAGCTTTTTTATAACATGGTGGAGAGGAATGTCAACGATGTTGTGATGGAGGTATCGTCTCACTCCCTTGATTTGCATCGGGTTGATGCGTGTCGATTTGATGTAGGGGTTTATACAAATTTAACCCTTGATCATCTTGATTTTCATAAGACCATGGAAAATTATCGGGATGCCAAACTGAAACTATTCAACATGTGTGATACGGGCGTCATTAATTTAGATGATAACTATGCTTCCTATATGATTGATAATAGCAGCTGTAAAAAGTACCTTACCTACGGTATTGATAATGATGAGGCAGACCTTAATGCAGTTCAGTTAAAGATGGACTTAGGTGGTGCATCTTTTAAGGTGACCTATCAAGGAACCACGTATGCCATAAAATTAGCTACACCAGGTAAATTCAGCGTTTATAACGCGTTAGCAGCTATGGGTGGCTGCCTTGCTCTGGCCATACCTATGGAGACCATCAAAGAAGGACTAGAAAAAAACAAGGGTATTCGAGGACGGTTTCAATCTTTTGCCAGCAAAAAAGGCTATAACGTTATCGTTGATTATGCCCATGCTCCAGATGGACTCTTAAATGTCTTGAAATCCATGAAAGAGTTTGTAAAAGGACGTATTATCACCGTGTTTGGGTGTGGAGGTGACCGTGACAGGAGTAAACGACCTGTTATGGGTGAAATCGCTGGCAGGCATTCGGATTACTGTGTGATTACATCGGATAACCCAAGAACAGAAGATCCTTTAAGTATTGTTCAAGAGGTTGAAGCAGGTGTTAAAGGAACGAACTGTGCCTATGAAACAGTGGTAGACCGACTTAAAGGTATTCATACAGCTCTTGCTATGGCTAAAGAAGGTGACCTGATACTTATTGCTGGTAAGGGTCATGAAGATTACCAAGTTCTTCGGGATGAAATCATTCATTTTGATGATGCAGAGGTTGTTTTAGGATATTTTGAGACTGAGCGTATATAAGTGTATGCCTAATCGTTCAAGTGTTTTGTTGATCAGCTTTTAAGAAAGGAAATGATTAGTTCATGAGACAGTTTAATATAGAGGCATTGGTTAAAGCTGTTAATGGCAACCTCATACACAAAGATGTGTTAAGCAGGCATATACAGGTAAACAATGTCTCCATCGATTCAAGAACCATAGAGAATCATGATATTTTTATACCGATTGTTGGAGAAAATTTTGATGGTCATGATTTTATAAAGGCAGCATATGAAAGAGGTGCCTATCTGTCGTTCACAGAGGATGAGACGAAGATTCCTCCAGATAGATGTGGTATTCATGTAAAAGATACGAAGCAGGCCTTAAAAGATTTTGCCATGTACTATTTGACGTTGTTTCAAATTCCCGTCATAGCCGTAACAGGTAGTGTGGGTAAAACAAGCTGTAAAGAAATGATTGCCTCGGTACTCAGTGCAAAATTTCTAGTGCATAAAACCCGTGGTAATTTTAATAATGAAATTGGTCTGCCGTTAACCCTTTTTAAATTGGAAGATTATCATCAATGTGTTGTTCTTGAAATGGGTATGAACCATTATGGCGAGATACATCGTTTGAGTGAGATTGCAAAGCCTGATATAGCCGTTATTACCAATATAGGTGAGGCGCACATTGAGAATCTTGGCTCTAAAGATGGCATTCTAAAAGCCAAAAGTGAAATTTTAGACTTCTTAAAAGACGATGGGTTAGTCATATTAAATGGCGATGACCCTTATCTAAGAAAGCTTATGCGTAAAATACGTTTTAAGACAGTAACCTTTGGGTTCAATAAACAAAACGATTATTACATTAAAGACTATCGTGTACTGGGTTGGGAAGGGATATGTGCGCATATTGCATCACCAATAGAAAGGTATGCGATTAGGATAAACACTTTAGGTAAACATATGCTGTATAATGTTATACCGGGTATTATTATTGGGCATTATCTTGGTATGGATGTCTCACAGATTGAAACGGGTATTACAAAATATAAACCAGCTAAGATGCGGATGAATAAACTATTATTAAATAGAGGTATTGTTGTGATTAATGACGCCTACAATGCAAGTGTCGATTCCATGCGTTCTGCTATGGAAACTTTAGCTGCCTTAGATACGGATGGAAGAAAAGTTGCAATTTTAGGCGACATGTTTGAGATGGGGGATCATGCAAAGATGGCTCATGAACAAGTTGGTGAAATTGCTTCAAAACATCCATTGGATTTATTGGTGTGTGTTGGAAAAGATGCTAAATATATCTATGAAAGTGGTTTAGCACATGGCATAGACAACTTAAGAATACGGTATTATCCATCCAAAGAAAAGTTGATGAATGACCTTGAGGATGTGCTTAAGGAAAAGGATACAATTATTGTTAAAGCTTCTCGAGGTATGTATCTGGAAAATGTAATAGAAGCAATTAAAGAAGCTACAAATGTTAAATAAATCAAGAGGTGGAACTTATGACAAATACATCTACAACCTTTATCATACCTGTTCTTATATCATTTTTTATCAGTGTGGTCCTATGTCCTGTGGTCATACCGTTTTTAACGAGACTGAAATTTGGTCAATTTGTTCGGGATGATGGTCCAAGGTCACACTTGAAAAAAGCAGGTACACCTACAATGGGTGGTGTTGTCATTCTTGCAGGTATGTTACTAACATCCCTTATTTATGTAGGAACCAATCCAGATATTATACCTATACTGTTTATTACCGTTGGTTTTGGTATTATTGGATTTTTAGATGATTTTATAAAAGTGGTTATGAAAAGATCACTGGGCCTAAAAGCGTATCAAAAAATTATAGCACAATTGGTCATAACAGGTATGTACTGCTACTACCTTTTTGGATATCTCAAGTTTTCAACGGAAGTGTATATCCCATTTTCCAATGGTATCATTGTTGACTTGGGATGGTTATATATTCCTCTTGTATTCATCATCATGATTGGTACAGTCAATAGTGTCAACCTAACGGATGGACTAGATGGTTTAGCATCAGGGGTAACCGTTCTTGTAGCCACTTTCTTCACGGTGGTGAGTATAGGTATTGATAGTAACATAACGCCCATTACTTGTGCTGCCGTAGGTAGTTTACTTGGATTTTTGCTATTTAATACTTATCCCGCTCGGGTATTTATGGGTGATACAGGGTCCTTAGCACTTGGTGGTTTTGTTGCTGCTACAGCGATTTATCTCAAGATGCCCATTTTCTTATTAATAGTTGGGTTCATTTATGTTATGGAAACCATTTCCGTTATCATTCAAGTAGGATACTATAAAGTCACTAAAAAGCGATTCTTTAAGATGGCGCCGATTCATCACCATTTTGAACTATCCGGTTGGAATGAAACGAAAGTTGTGGTTGTATTTTGTATCATAACAGCTATTTTATGTTTGGTGGGTTTATTAGCTTTTAATGGATTTTTCTAAAGGAGTGCTTAGATGGAGTTGATGGATAAAAACATATTGGTGATTGGTATGGCGCGAAGTGGTATCAGTGCAGCCAAATTATGTATGGAAAAGCAAGGTCGTGTAACACTGTATGATGGAAAAACAAAAGAAGAATTAAAGGACAGTATGCAATTGTTTGGTGACAAGAAACCGACATTTGCTTTTGGTTCATTTCATGATCAAGTGTTGGAACAAGTAGAGCTTATTGTCATGAGTCCAGGGGTACCACTTGATCTTCCATTCATTAAAAAAGCAGAAGCTATGGGCATACCTATATGGAGTGAAATGGAGTTGGCGTATCAATTGTGTGAAGCCCCAATCATAGCCATTACAGGGACCAATGGTAAAACCACAACCACCACATTAGTGGGGGAAATTATGGGTGCTTATTGTGAACATACTTTTGTCGTGGGCAATATCGGTACACCCTTTACAGAAGTCGTGGATCAAATAGACCGAGATAGTCAGGTTGTTGCTGAAATAAGCAGTTTCCAACTTGAAACAATCCATACATTTTCACCTGTGATAAGTGCAATACTGAATATTACACCGGATCACCTTAACAGACATAAAACCATGAAAAATTACATAAATGCTAAGTTAAGAATTACAGAAAATCAGCGTCCACATGATTATTGTATACTAAATTATGATAATGACATATGTCAATCACTGGCACATAAAGTACCAAGTCAAGTGATTTTCTTTAGCAAACATCCTATAGAAGAAAAAGGTGTTTACATAAGGGATGAATGGGTGTGTACGAACTTATATAATGAAGAAAAAAAACTTATACACACGCAGGACTTAGGGGAACATAATGTTGAAAACATCATGGCTGCTATAGCCATAACCATTTGTTATGGTGTATCTTTACATATTATATTGGATACGATAAAGGCCTTTAGAGGTGTTGCCCATCGTGTAGAATACGTGGAGACAATTAATGGTGTGCGCTATTTTAATGATTCCAAAGCAACCAATGAAGATGCTGCTATTAATGGTATACAATCCATGAAGTCTACAACCGTTTTAATTGGTGGTGGTATGGATAAGGGGAGTTCATATGACTCATGGATACATTCATTTAATGGCAAGGTGAAAGCACTTATTCTCTTTGGAGAAACGGCATCCATTATTGAAGAAACAGCTAGGAAGTATAACTTTAATCAAGTATATCAAGTTGGTGATTTGAAAGAAGCTGTACTTAAGGCGTCGCAGCTTGCTGTACAAGGTGATAGTGTGTTACTTTCTCCAGCTTGTGCAAGCTGGGATATGTTTAAAGATTATGAGCAAAGAGGCGATATGTTCAAAGATTATGTCCGAGCATTGGTATAAAACATGGGTTATAAGAGATATTAAAGCAGGAAGTTATCCGTTGTTAACATCTTACATTAATGGGAGGGGGTCTGATTCGTGCAGCAAGCAAGTCGAGAACATGTGAGAAAAAAAGGGTATTTTAGGCAAAAAAAAGAACAGACTGACTTTACCCTAGTAGCCATCGTGGTTATACTTATCATCTTTGGCATTGTTATGATTTATAGTTCCAGCTACTATGCAGGAGTTGAGGATTATAACGATAGTATGCATTACCTTAAAAAACAGCTGCTCTGGGGCGGATTAAGCCTTATTGTTATGTTTGTTGTATCAAGAATTGACTACCGTATTTTTAATCGTTTTATTGGACTTATGTATATTGCTTCAGTAGGGTTTTTAATTTTGGTTCTCTTAATAGGTGTAGAGAAAAAAGGAGCTAAAAGATGGTTAGATATTGGACCTGGTTTTCAACCATCTGAATTATCGAAACTGGTTATTATCTTTGTGGTGGCTTATCTTTGTTCTAAGATTGTAAATCATCTTGATAAATACCGTATGATGATGTTCGTACTTCTCATTATTGCTATTCCAGCTGGGCTAGTAGGTGTTGAAAATATGAGTACTGCTATTGTTGTATTTGCTGTAGGTATTGCAGTCTTATTTGTAGCAGTTCCTAAAGTACATAAGCTCATATTACTTACAGGTGTACCTAGCATTATAGGTGTGGTTGCACTTGTTCTGACAGCAAGTTATCGTTCTACCAGGATTACAACATGGTTAAATGGACCATGGACCGACCCTCTGGGGACGGGATATCAACCCATTCAATCGCTATACGCTATAGGGACAGGTGGACTCTTTGGAAGAGGACTTGGACAGAGTCTACAAAAGCAAGGATTTATACCAGAAGCCCAGAATGATTATATCTTTTCAATTATATGTGAAGAGTTGGGATTATTTGGTGCAGGGTTATTAATTATATTGTTTATACTCCTTATCTGGCGCTGTATGGTTATTGCAAGCAATTGTTCAGACCTTAATGGGCTACTCATCGTTGTTGGTGTGATGGCACAGATTGGTATGCAGGTCATCATTAATATTGCTGTTGTAACCAATAGTATACCTTCAACAGGTATGCCGTTACCTTTCATTAGCTATGGTGGGTCATCCCTTCTATTTCTAATGGTTGAGATAGGTGTAGTCCTTGGTATAGCTAGAAGATCCAAAATAAGTAAAGCAGGTTAGTGTAACTACAAATGATACTCCCCACGAAGAGTGGAACATTTAATTCAGTCGATTCATATGTTATATAGGGTGTATATTGCACCGAAAATATTTCGGATATGTACGAGGCCAGAAGCATTTTAAGAGGGCATAAAAGCTTCTTTTAATGTGAAAAGTACGAGGGTCTAACAGTAACATAAAAGAAATAAATGAATACTATAAATTATATAGAATTGCTATTTGTGCGGAGGTCGCAGTACATGGGTAAATTTATAATAGAAGGTGGATACAGTCTAAGTGGCGAAGTCAAAGTACAAGGGTCTAAGAATGCGGTTCTCCCATTGCTTGCAGCTACTGTATTAAATAAAGGGAAAACGTATTTTTATAATTGCCCTAAGATACTTGATGTTTATAATATGCTTAACATATTAGCTGGAATAGGGTGTATGATTGAATGGGAAGATGATGTACTCATTATTGACTCTTCCGTTATAACCACGCACATTATTCCAGAAAAATACGTTCAAATGATGAGGTCCTCCATTATTCTTTTAGGTTCTGTATTAAGCCGTTTGAAAAATGTGAAGATCTGCTTTCCAGGAGGCTGTTCTATAGGAACCAGGCCTATTGATTTACACTTGAAAGCACTCAAACAAATGAATGTGGCTATAAAAGATCGGCATGGCTTTATTGAGTGCCATACCAACAAAATTATTGGCAATCATGTAAGTCTTGATTATCCAAGTGTTGGTGCCACTGAAAACATCATGTTGACAGCAGTTTTATCAGAAGGAACAACCGTCATTAATAATGCGGCGAAAGAACCTGAAATTTTAGAGCTTCAAGAGTTCTTAAATAAAATGGGGGCAAAAGTTCACGGTGCAGGTACAGATACCATTAGTATTCAAGGTGTATCTGAGCTGCAATCAGTTGAATATAGGATTATGCCAGATCGTATTGTTGCAGGTTCATATATGTGTGCCGTTGCAAGTGCAGGTGGAGAAGTATTACTGAAAGATGTCTGCAAGAGTCATATGAATGCCACAATCTCAAAGATGCAGGAAATGGGTTGTGTCATGAAAGAATATGACAAAAATATTTTAATTCAGGCACCTAAAAAGCTTCAATCCATTGATTTACTTAGGACGCAGCCCTATCCTGGTTTTCCTACGGATATGCAAGCACAGATTATGAATTGTTTCGTTATAGCAGATGGAACGAGTATTATCGCTGAAACAATTTTTGAGTCTAGATATAAGCATGTTGCAGAGTTAGTGAAGATGGGTGCAGATATCATTACAGATGGAAGAATTGCCGTTATAAAAGGGGTCTCGCGGCTAAATGGTGCAGAAGTTTTTGCAGAAGATTTAAGAGGTGGAGCCGCATTAGTGCTTGCAGGCCTAGGTGCAGAAGGCGAGACAGTCGTTAATCATGCACACCACATTCTTAGAGGTTACGAGAATCTTGATCAAGATTTGGGCTTGTTAGGAGCAAAAATAAAATACACATCCGATTAAAGGTGATATTATGTCCAATATTATATCCATAGATAAAGCAAAAAAACGCAGGGGTAAACCCGGCAAGTATGTTGTCCTTATGTTATGTTTATTATGTGTAAGTGTTATCTTTGGGTACCAACTCATCAATAAGAATCAAATAAGTGTTGTGGGTAATGAGCTACATACAGAAGAGACCATCAAGGATATTGTTGGTATCCATGAGAAAACCAATTTATTTATATATAAATTAGCTAAAAAAGAGCCACAGTTAGGAAACTATCCATATATTGAGAATATAGATATCCAATATACCTCGTTTAATAAGGTACAGCTAATTGTTAATGAGAAGAGCGTCATATCGTATATTCCGTATATGGGTAAATACCTTTGCTTGGATAAAGATGGGCGTGTCATTGATTATACCAACGACGTTCAGCCAGAGATTCCCATTGTACGTGGTCTATCGTTTGATCATTTCGTCATAGGGGACAAGCTCTTTCATAACCGAGAGGATATCTTTGATGCCATATTGGAAATATCCCATAAGATGGTAAAATTTGACCTTAAAATTGCTTATATTGACTTTAATTACAACGACCCAGACCAAATTGAGATAAAAATCGACAATATATCTATACGCATTGGCAACATTCAACAGATTAATAGGAAATTCGAACTATTAAAGGAGTACTTGCAAAAAATACCAAGTGGTGTGAAGGGCGTATTTGACTTGCGTAAGCCGGATGATAATGAAATTATTTTTCAACCTGACAATAGGAAATAATTCGGGGTTGACAGGAGAGAAAATGATTATTATCGTAATTACATAAAAAAATAATGAATTATTTTCATTTTTTTATTGATTAATTGAATAAAAAAATATATTATTATGTGTAAGAGGTTTTATACAACAAAATTAAAGAGGGAAATACATATAGATTATATAAAGTTCGTTAGGAGGAAATACGTTGCTCGAAATTAAAATGAATGAAAAGGCAAGTGTGGCAAAGATTATTGTCATTGGTGTTGGTGGAGGTGGTAACAACGCTGTCAATCGTATGATTGAAGATCAATTAAATGGTGTTGAATTTATTGCCGTTAATACAGATGTACAAGCACTTCAATGTTCAAAAGCATCTGTTAAAATACAAATTGGCGAGAAGCTCACAAGGGGATTAGGCGCTGGAGCTAACCCAGATGTTGGACTTAATGCCGCAGAAGAAAGTAAAGAAGAATTAGCAGAAGTAATTAAAGGCGCTGATATGGTATTTGTTACTGCTGGTATGGGCGGTGGTACAGGTACAGGAGCTGCACCTGTGATAACAAGTATTTCAAAGGAAATGGGTATTCTTACTGTCGGTGTTGTGACGAAGCCATTTGATTTTGAGGGGCGTGTCAGAATGCAGAATGCCGAACTAGGTATTGAGGCATTGAAGAAGTCAGTGGATACATTGATTGTTATTCCAAACCAAAAGTTATTATCCATTATTGATAGAAGAACAACCGTTAGAGATGCATTTAAAAAAGCGGATGAAGTGTTACAACAAGGTGTTCAGGGAATTTCAGATTTGATTTATACACCTGGTATTATTAACTTAGACTTTGCTGACGTAGAAACGGTGATGTCAAGTAAAGGTATTGCACATATTGGTATCGGACGAGCTAAAGGCGATAATAAATCCGAAGAAGCTGCTAAAATGGCGATTTCAAGTCCATTGCTTGAAACAACCATTGGAGGCGCTCGCCATATTCTTATTAACATAAGTGGTGATTCGAACATGTCCATGTTTGAGGCCAATGATGCTATTCAATTAATTCAAGAAGCAACAGGTAATGATTCCAATATTATCTATGGTCAAATTATTGATGATTCACTTCAAGACGAGCTTGTTGTCACAGTTATTGCTACAGGATTTGAGTCAACACCAACCATGGAATCATCTATGCGACGTTCAACAAGTGTTAATGGATCGGCAGAGATGCATAAGACCAATACCATGGCAAGTGCAACAACAGAGCCTCGTGCTGAAAACAAAGATATACATATTGACGAAAAACCAATCGACATACCACCTTTCTTACAAAGAAAACGTAATCGATAGGTATTTAGAGAAAAAGCATTCCAATAGGGATGCTTTTTTAGTTTGCCAATGATTGACCCCCTTGTATAGCATACTAGATAAAAAATTTATCCTTCCTTCCCCATCACTTCAACGGTGCAACTAACAGAAAAATAAAAATAAAAAAATAATTATGTCTGATGATTTTTGACAAATTATTCCAATTCGTCGTGATATAATGGTTTTAGTTAAATCCACTAGTCTAAGAAAATAATAAAGAAAAGGAGGGGGGGCGTGTACACAGAGGTTTATATCGATATGGTCTTTTTAATTAACTTGATCATGGATTATTTTATTCTTTGGATTGTAAAAGTATGGACCAAACGACATGTGAAAAAAATTCGATTAGGTATTGCTGCCGTTGTTGGGGCAGTTATCACATGTTTAATTATTCTTATCCCATATAGTAATTATTTTACCAATGTTATCGTAGGGTATTTATTAACCAGTCTAATGTTGATCTATATCGCATTTAGACCCCGTCGTATAAGTGAACTTATCAAATTAACCATTATCATGTATTTAAGCGCTGTTATGCTAGGCGGTATTATGTTTGCTTTATATTATTATTCTTCAATTGGTGTCGCATTCAGTAAAGTCATCAATAGTACATATCATATGGATTTAAAAGTTGGGTTATTGATTGTGTTTGGCGTGATTGCTATTATCATTATCAAGATTGTTAGTCGAACCATGACCAGTACTGTGCTGGTTAATAAAAATTTGTTCGGCATTGAAATCCATATTAATGCACATTGTATTAATGTGAATGGTCTTTTGGACACAGGTAACAATCTATATGACCCCATTACAAAAAATCCTGTCATTATTGCAGAAAGTAACTTATTAGGTGAATTATTTAAAGACGATAATCTAGAATTGCTGAAGTCCATATCAGAAAATATGTATGATCTTACAGAGTTTGCTGAATTAGGCTTGAAAACTCAGCTAAAACTAAGGCTTATTCCTTTTTCCTCTTTGGGAAATGATAATGGCATGTTGCCCGGAATAGTAGCGGATCATATTCGTATTAATTTGGGTGACCAAACAAAAGATTTTCATGATGTGGTTATTGCCATGTATAATAAGAAGCTATCCAATGACAACAGCTATCAAGTACTTTTACATCCAGAGCTGGTAAAAGCACTATAGGTGATCGTATGCAATGTATGAGCTTAAGATAATAATCATACAGACTAAGTATTAACTAAAAAGCAAAGGAATATTTTTAACGAGGTGTCATCCATGTTAAAAGTATAGGAATAGGGGGAATTGAATTGGCTTGCAAAAGCAATCTTGTATATGAGATATTAAGTATGAATTTAATTAAGAAATTTAAAAAACTATTACTATGGGATAACGGTGAAATTCATTACATTGGCGGTAGTGAGATTTTACCAGCTCCTCTTGGCAATGAAGAAGAATCCAGAATCATAGGTATGTTAGGTAGTGAACAGGATATAAAAGTGAAGTCCACCCTCATTGAACACAACCTGCGTCTAGTGGTTTATATTGCTAAGAAATTTGAAAATACAGGTATTGGTGTAGAAGATCTTATTTCCATTGGTACAATAGGTCTTATCAAGTCCATAAACACCTTTAAACCTGATAAAAAGATTAAGTTAGCTACATATGCCTCACGATGCATAGAAAATGAAATTTTGATGTATTTACGAAGGAACAATAAGACAAAACTTGAAATATCCATTGATGAACCACTCAATGTGGATTGGGATGGGAATGAACTGCTTTTATCGGACATTTTAGGAACTGAGGAAGATGTAATCTATCGCAATATTGAAGAAGAAGTTGATAAAGAGTTGTTAAAAAAGGCATTAAACAAATTATCTAGTCGGGAAAAAATAATTGTTGAGCTTCGATTTGGACTAAAAGCAGATGGCGAAGAAAAAACACAAAAGGAAGTTGCTGATATGTTGGGGATTTCACAATCTTACATATCCAGATTAGAAAAGAAAATTATCAAAAGATTGCAGAAGGAAATTATTAGAATGCAATAAATTGTGGTATAAATATATGACCACTGGCAATCATTTTAATATATGAGTTATATTTCACAATGATTATTAAGCACATGATAATGTTTTGTTATGGTGTTAAGAAAAATTGACAATTTGTCATGTTGGTTAACACCCAATCAATCGAAACAGAACATGTTGCTCAGGTATCATCATGAAAGGATAAGTGGAGATGAAAATTAATATTCCGCGGATTCATATGACTAAATGATTACTGGAGGTAGCGTATGGCATTAAACAAAGTTGAAATATGTGGTGTTAACACATCCAAATTACCTATATTAAAAAATGATGAAAAGAAAGTGTTGTTTGATAAGATTCTTGATGGGGATCTAGAAGCAAGAGATGCTTACATTCATGGTAATTTGAGACTTGTTTTAAGTGTTATTCAACGATTTAGTAACTCAGGGGAAATGGTAGATGATTTATTCCAAGTGGGTTGTGTCGGACTCATTAAAGCAATAGATAATTTTGATATAACTCAAAATGTTAAGTTTTCAACGTATGCCGTACCAATGATAATTGGGGAAATAAGACGTTATCTAAGAGATAATAATAGTATTCGTGTCAGCAGATCTCTAAGAGATACAGCGTATAAAGCCCTTCAAGCCAAAGAAAGACTCTTAAGACAAAATAATAAAGAACCCACCATTATGGAGATTTCAAAAGAGTTAGACATGAAAAAAGAAGATGTTGTATTTGCTCTAGATGCAATACAAGACCCTGTATCATTATTTGAACCCGTCTATAACGATGGCGGTGACTCCTTATATATAATGGACCAAGTGAGCGATAAGAAAAACAAAGAAGAGACATGGGTAAGGTCCATTGCTCTTGGTGAAGCCATGAAGAAACTTCCACGAAGAGAGTATAATATACTAAAGCTAAGATTTTTTGAAGGTAAGACACAGATGGAAGTAGCCAGTGAAATCAGTATTTCACAAGCACAAGTTTCACGTTTGGAAAAATCAGCTATAAGGCATATGAAACGATATCTAAATTAGTGAATCCGTATATAAGGACTGCTCTAGGGGGAAATAATAGATGGTTAGAATATATGATATGAAGCAGAAAGAAGTTATTAATTCGGGTGATGGTATTCGATTGGGATTCATCAGCGATGTAGAGGTGGACTTAGATGAAGGAAAGTTACTCAAAATAATTGTTCCAGGACCAGCCAAATTATTTGGCATGTTCGGTAGAGGCAAAGAATATCAAGTGCCTTGGGACAGTATTAAAAAAATCGGTGAAGATATTATTCTAGTGGATGTAGATGTTGAAAAATCTTTAGTTGATTCGGAGTATTAGAGGGTTAATCTCTCCACCAATATAAGTTAAACAAAGAATAATTGTCAGAATAGGTTATGTTTTTTATTGACCTTTTCTGACTTTTATTTTATAATGGGACTATTAAAAAAATGGCACAATTCTATTCAGTGAATATGTTAAACGTTATGAAAAAATCATACCTATATTATATGGATACAGGGTTTAGTGTTCGTTTGGGAGAGTAACAAGTCAATGAGTAATGATTATTTAATAAAGTGGGGAGATATAGCATGAGATGTCCGTTTTGTCATGAAGATAATACGAAGGTTGTTGATTCAAGACCTTCAGATGAGAATAATTTAATACGAAGAAGAAGACAATGTGAAGCTTGTGGAAAACGTTTTACAACATATGAAAAGATTGAAACCATTCCATTGGTAGTCATTAAAAAGGATAAGACAAGAGAGCCCTATAATCGAAATAAGATTATGAACGGTGTTGTCAGGTCATGTCATAAAAGACCTGTTTCAATGAAAGAAATAGAAGCTTTAGTGGATGAAATAGAAAATAGCCTATACAATTCATTAAAGAAAGAAATAAAGAGTAAACTAATCGGAGAAAAAGTCATGGAAAAACTCAAACATCTGGATGAAGTGGCCTATGTTCGATTTGCTTCCATTTACCGTGAATTCAAAGATATTAACACTTTTATGGACGAGTTGAAGAAGATTCTGAAAGATAAATAGGTGTTGACCTATATAAATGTTGTTATTTAATTAACAAAAAATGGTGTTTTACTAACAAAACCATATAACATACGAATACTCTTTTATGTTGTTGCTTTGCTAGTCAAGGGGATGAACAGTTTTGAAGGTATAAGGATGTTGTATGGTTTTTATGTTAATAAACTCCTATAATTCGTCATTATTTCCCATAAAAACAAATTTTTTATTAATAATGTGACTATTTTATGATATACTAATCAAAATAGCTAAATGATAAAAAGTAATCTAAAATCTAGAAAAGGATAAAGATTTAGACGGACTAGGGGGAAATAGCATGTTTAGACGAGTATATAGCGCGGCTATTATGGGAATAGATGGCTATGTGGTAGGTGTGGAGGTGGATCTTTCCAATGGGTTTCCCAAATTAGATTTAGTGGGGTTGCCTGATTCGGCTGTGAAGGAATCGGTGGAGAGGGTACGTACATCCATTAATAACTCTGATTATGAATTTCCATGTAAAAGAATTACGGTTAATCTGGCACCTGCTGACGTTAGAAAAGAAGGTCCTGCATTTGATTTGCCCATTGCAATAGGTATTCTAGCTTGCATGGAATTAGTGGAAGAAAAGGCATTAGAAAAAACACTTATTCTTGGAGAACTATCCCTTAATGGAGAGATACAGAAAATTAACGGTATATTGCCAATTGTTTATTGTGCGTTTAAAAATGGATTTAAAAGATGCATTATACCTGCTGAAAATGTAGAAGAAGGAGCAGTTGTTGAAGGAATAGATATTATTGGGGTTAGCCATCTGAAGGAAGTCGTTAAACTGCTTAATCAAGATGTGAAAATTGAACCAACAAAAATAGATGTAAACAGATTATTTATAAATTCTGAAAAGAATCAACCTACCATAGATTTCAGTGATATAAAAGGACAAGAGAATGTAAGACGGGCTCTGGAGATTGCAGCAGCAGGGGCGCATAATATATTAATGATTGGTCCACCGGGGTCAGGAAAAACCATGATGGCCAAGCGATTACCTACAATATTACCAGACTTGACTTTTGAAGAAAGTATTGAAATTACAAAAATCTATAGTGTTGCAGGATTGTTAAAAAAAGGTCAAGCCCTTATAACAAAAAGACCTTTTCGCTCGCCACATCATACCATATCCAATTCTGCTTTAACAGGTGGTGGGCGAATTCCAAAACCAGGTGAAATAAGTCTATCCCATCATGGTGTGCTCTTTTTGGATGAGATGCCAGAGTTTAGTAAGAATGTATTAGAAGTGATGCGACAACCATTAGAAGATGGGGAAGTAACCATATCAAGAGTGAATGCTACCCTTACTTATCCGGCTAATTTTATGTTGGTTTCAAGTATGAATCCGTGCAAATGCGGGCACTATCCAGACATAGATAGATGTACTTGTACGCCACTGCAAATAAAAAGGTACATGGGGAAGATCTCAGGACCTCTTTTAGATCGTATTGATCTTCATGTGGAAGCAACTAGTCTTAAATTAGAAGATCTTAATCAAGAGAAAAAGCCTGAATCATCAGAAGTCGTAAAAAAAAGAGTCATGGCAGCACATGTCATTCAACAAGAACGATATAAAGAAAGTCCAATATTTTTTAATGCACATTTAACTGCCGCACAAATAACGGAAAATTGCACACTTGATAAAAAAGGTAAAGACATGTTAGAATTAGCTTTTAATAAGTTGGGGCTAAGTGCAAGGGCTTACCATCGTATCTTAAAAGTAGCTAGAACCATTGCAGATTTAGATAATAAGCCAAACATTGAAGAAAAACATTTGGCAGAAGCTATACAATACCGTTCATTGGACCGAAATTATTGGGGGTAGTGCTAAGAGAAAAAAATTATGAGCAGGTAGGGATGGAGGTAAACATGAATATGTTCATTCGAAAATTAACGCCAGATTTAGTAAAAGATTATTTACAGTTTTTTGATAATGAAAACCATTCAGATAACCAAGATGAGCATAAATGTTATTGTGTCTGTTGGTGTAGTGATGATCATCGTACAGGTGTGGACAAGATGTCAACTGCTGAAAAGAGGAGAAAACTTGCGGCACAATATGTTAACAATGGCATGATACAGGGTTATCTGGCATATCACAATGACAAGGTAGTGGGATGGTGCAATACGAATAATAAATCAAAGTGCCTTAATTGTATAAGTTGGTTAAAATTTATGAATCAGGTAAATACAACAGAATCTTCAAAGGACACAAAAGTTAAATCTATTTTTTGCTTTACAATTGCACCCATAATGAGAAGAAAAGGCGTTGCTACCCAATTATTAGAGCGTGTCTGTAAAGATGCAGTAATAGATGGTTTCAATTTTGTTGAATCATATCCCCAAAAAACATTAAAACAACTGGACGATTTTGAAGGACCTCTTGAAATGTATAAAAAATGTGGTTTTTATGTTCACGAAGAACTAGATAATATTTACGTTATGAGAAAGCAATTATAATATTTAGTTGAAGAATGAATATATAATGGAGTTATCAAGGTATAGTAACACATATTATTAATTTTTTAACAATATTAGTAGATTAAATCATAAATCAACAATAAAATGTCTGTTTGATAAAAACTATTGATTTAATTTCAGTAGTTTTTTAATGTACATTTAACTGCCGCGCAAATTGAAAAAGATTGTACATTTGGTAAATAAATTAAAAAAATGTTAGAATTACCTTTTAATAAGTAGGGACGCATTGTAAAAGCTTATTATCCCATGTGAAAAGTAATTAGAACCATTGCAGATTATGATAATAAGCCAAATATTGAAGAAAAATATTTTGTAAAGCTATCTAATACTTTTTATAAGACCTAAATGATTCAGGGGAGTGTTAATAGAAAAAAATTTCGTTCTATTTATTTTTTTTAATGAAAATTTAATTGTTTACTGAATTCACTTAACCGATTTATGCTTGATATTATTCCACAATATGTTTATAATGTTAAATTAAGTGAAATTCATAAGTTAAGGAGGGCAAGCATGGCGGATACATTTTTAGAGGTTAACTTACAACATTTATATGATAATGTAACCTGCGTAAAAAAATACTTGCATCCTGACACGCAAGTCATGGCTGTTGTAAAAAGTAATGCTTATGGTCACGGCAGTGTTGAAATAGCCAAAGCTTTATTGCAGGATGTGGCATGTTTCGGTGTAGGATTATTGGAAGAGGCTGTTGAACTTAGAGAAGCAGGTATTGATAAACCTATCTTATTAATGGGGCCTACCTATGATTTTGAACGTGTTTGTAAGCATAACATCATGATAAGCATATGTTCAATTAATCATCTTGAACAGGTCGTTAAGTGGACAAGTAATCATCAAAAAACCATTCGTTATCATCTAAAAGTTGAAACAGGTATGAATCGATTTGGAATTGCCTATAATGAAGCTAAGACCGCTATAGACCTATGCCAAGCAGCTACTTATGGAAAATTAGAGGGTGTATATTCTCATTTTGCTACCACCTATAAAAGCGATAAAGACTTTGTTGGACAGCAAAAAAGAAAATTTGACCAATTTGTTGAATTTTTCAAGTCGTATAAAGATCCCTTAATCTTTCATATGGCTAACAGTGAGAATACCATAGACTATAAAGATGCACACTATAATATGGTAAGATTAGGTAATGCTCTATATGGTCCATGTAATAGTCAAAAAAGAATAGGCTTGAAAAAAGTAGCTTGTTTAAAAGGAAATATATGCTATGAGAAACCCGTAAAAGCTGGTGAAAATATTGGGTATGGACGTAGTTACAAGGCGAAGAAGGATATGATCATTGGTATCGTATCTATGGGGTTTTATGATGGTATAGGACTCATGAAAAAGCCCATAGGTTCTAAAATGTTTGGACTATGGATATACTATTTAAAAGAAATATACCGATACATGTTTCGGAGTAAAACACCCATCTACTATGATAGTAAGCCTTTAGAGATTCTTGGGCGTCCCAATATGCAATATACCATTGTTGACATAACAGATATAGATAAGGTACAAGGAGAAACCATAGAAGTAGAGATTAGAATCTCACCGATATTTATAAAAGAGAATATTAGAAGAACGTACATCGCGGAGGTATAATGGGAATGAAGTTTGTGACACATATAGATAAAAAACGTTTTACAACGTTTAATGAAAACCATCCTAATGGACACGCATTGCAGTCAATAGAGTGGGGTGATTTTAAAAGTATTGGAGAATGGACAATGGAATTAGTTGGGTTAGAGGATGGTCATCATACCCTTGTAGCCAGTGCAATGCTCCTTCGAAGAAAATTACCTGGGTTACGACGCTATATTTTATATGCACCAAGAGGTTACGTATTGGATTATTCAGATATCAATCTGTTGCAAACATTTACCAAGAACATGAAAGAATATGCAAAGAAAACAAAGGCTATTTTTGTTAAGATGGATCCTTGTATTATATATAAGGAACGTACCATAGATGGTGATGTGATGGATGATGGTATCGATAATAGTAAACTCATAGAAGACATTAAACATATGGGCTATCATCATAAAGGTACACATTTAGATTTTGAAGGTATCCAACCTCGATTTGTTTTTAAATTAGATGTGGATAAAGATAAAGAAGCATTATTTAAAAGTTTTCATCATAAAACAAGATACAATATTCGATTAGGTGAAAAAAAAGGAATAGAAATATATGAAGGCAGTATCCATGATTTAAATGAATTTGAACGCATCATGCGTGTAACGGGGGCAAGAGATGGTTTTATAACACGTCCTCTTACGTATTTTAAAAATATGTATACATCCATGGAGCCAACAGGCAAGATGAAGGTATTTATGGCCAGATATAATGTCAAAAAAGCTCTAGATAAGGCTATCATGGATTTAGATAAAGAAGAAACATCCAAAAAACCCAATGAAGACCGTATTAAGAAGCTTAAAAAAGAAATACCTAAGCTGCAAACCTTAGCGCTTGAACATCAAGATGGTATTGTTGTATCCGGTGCCATTATCTTGTTAAATGGGAAAAAGGCTTGGTATTTGTATGGTGCCAGTGATAATATTTATCGTAATTTAATGCCCAATTACTTATTGCAGTGGCATATGATTAAATATTCTATGGATTGTGGGTGCACATTGTATGATTTTAGAGGTATATCTGGCAATCTTGACCCTAACCATCACTTATATGGTCTTTATCGTTTTAAAAAGGGATTTAACGGTCATTTCGTAGAATACATCGGCGAATTTGATTTAGTTGTTAGTAAATTTTTCTATCATTTATGGGAATTTTGGGTTCCAAGAATGAAACGCATGATAAGAAAGATAAAAAAATAGGTTAGGATGGATGTTATGGGGAATCCGATGGAAAGGGAACATTATTGGTTATGGCTTAATAATGTAAAAGGTATTGGATTAAAGAAGATGAGGTACCTTTTAGATTATTTTGATAAACCCCAATATGTATGGGAGGCGACTTACGATGAACTAAGTGATGTTAAGCGATTAAGCGAAGCTGATAAACAAGCCATTATATCGTCCAAAGATGCTAAAAAAGTCATGGATTACTATGTAAAGTTAGAAAAAAGTGGCATTCACTTTTGCTCAGCAGAACATGAAACATACCCAATCAATTTAAAAAACATTTACGACTATCCTTATGGTTTATATGTGAAAGGGCAAATGGACCAAGATACCCCCAAAATTGCCATTGTTGGTGCTAGAAAATGCACGGAATATGGTAAAGAAGTGGCAACATTTTTTGGAAGAGAGTTAGCTAAATTAGGGATTGTCATTGTAAGTGGTATGGCAAGAGGCATAGATACTGCCGCACACAGAGGTGCACTTGAAGGTGGAGGAAAAACTTATGCGGTCCTTGGGTGTGGCGTAAACATATGTTATCCTAAAGAAAACTACACGTTAATGGATAGTATTTATCAACATGGTGCATTGATTTCTGAATTTCCAGTTAACAGGTCACCTAAACCTGGATATTTTCCACTAAGAAACAGAATAATAAGTGGTATAAGTGATGGTATATTAGTCGTAGAAGCTGCTGAGAAAAGTGGTTCATTAATAACGGCTGACCAAGCACTGGAGCAAGGTAAGGATGTTTTCAGTGTTCCTGGAAGAATAACGGATAAGCTAAGTGAAGGTACCAATAAGCTTATTAAAATGGGTGCTAAGATGGTAACAAAAATTGACGATATTTTAGAAGAAATATCGGTAAATTTTAGTAATAAAAAACAAAAAAATTCAGAAAATATAACTTTAGGACTTGCAGAAATTGAAAAAATAGTGTATTCTTGTTTAAGTTTAGAGCCTTTATTTATTGATGATTTACATAGGATGACTAAGATACCTTTGGAAGAACTCCAATTAACACTAACCAAAATGGAATTTAAGGGCGTAATAAAACAACTGCCAAACAAGTATTTTATTAAAAAGTTATAGTGGAGGTAAAAATGGCAAAGAATTTAGTAATAGTTGAATCGCCTGCAAAAGCTAAAACGATTAAGAAATTTTTAGGAAGCAATTACAAAGTTGAAGCTTCAATGGGACACGTAAGAGATTTACCCAAAAGTCAGTTAGGTGTAGATATAGAGCATGATTTTAATCCAAAATATATTACCATTCGAGGTAAGGGGGAGCTTTTAAAGCAGCTTCGTAAAGAAGTTAAGAAAGCTAATAAAGTTTATCTAGCGACTGACCCTGACCGAGAAGGTGAAGCAATATCATGGCATTTAATCTTTTCACTTAATTTGCAGGATAAGAAATTTTACCGCATTACCTTTAATGAAATCACCAAAAATGCAATAAAGAGTTCAATTAAGCAAGCTAGGGAGATTGATATGGATTTAGTTGATGCTCAACAAGCGAGACGATTACTGGATCGTATTGTTGGCTATAAGATAAGTCCTCTCCTATGGAAAAAGATAAAAAAAGGTCTTAGTGCAGGTAGGGTTCAATCCACAGCTTTAAAATTAATATGTGACCGAGAAGATGAAATTAATCGTTTTATCCCAGAAGAGTATTGGTCTTTAAAAGCTAGATTGCATGATAAGCAATCAGGTGATGAGCTTACAGCTAGTTTTTATGGAAAAGGTAAGAAAATCAAAATTGGATCTAAAGAACAAATGGACGATATCATGGAGCATATTAAAGATAAGCCATATATCGTTGAAGATGTAAAAGAAAGTGTTCGCTTAAAGAAATCGCCAAAGCCATTTATTACAAGTACCCTTCAACAAGAAGCAGCAAGGAAACTTAATTTTACAGCTTCAAAGACCATGAGAATTGCACAGCAGCTGTATGAAGGTGTGGATGTTAAAGGTAATGGTACAGTTGGTTTAATCACGTACTTACGTACGGATTCAACAAGAATATCCGATGAAGCAAATAATGCAGTCAAATCCTTTATTGATGAAACTTATGGGCAAGCATATGTCAATCATGATGGCGTCAAAACAAACAAAAAGGGCAAGGTACAAGATGCTCATGAAGCAATTCGACCGACATATGTGGAGTTATTACCACAGACGTTAAAAGAATCGCTATCCAGAGATCAGTTTAGACTATATGGACTTATTCATAGTCGATTTGTAGCAAGTAGAATGATGCCAGCGAAATACGCCACAAAGGCTATTAAAATTAAAGTTGGTGATTATCGCTTTAATGCATCAGGTTCTGTGTTAGTCTTTGAGGGATTCCTAAAGGTATACAATATTTCTGATGATGTAGAAGATAACCAAAAAATTGATAACATCAATAAAGATTCTAAATTAGATTTAGAAGAGTTGACACCTAAGCAGCACTTTACTCAGCCACCTGCACGTTTTACAGAGGCATCTTTGGTCAAGACGCTAGAGGAGAATGGTATTGGTCGTCCTAGTACCTATGCACCGATTATATCAACCATTCAGAAAAGAGGCTATGTCTCAAAAGAAACGAAAAACTTCTTCCCAACAGAACTTGGTGAAGTGGTTAATGGCATCATGGAAGAATATTTTAAGGATATTGTCAATGTTAAATTCACAGCAGGTTTGGAAAAAGAGTTGGATGAAGTAGAAGCAGGTGCAATACCTTGGAAAGATGTTCTAAGGAAATTCTATCCAAATTTTAATGACACAATTGACTATGCTGAAGAAAAAATAGGTAAGATTGAAATCAAAGACGAAGTCTCTGATGTGATTTGTGAAAAATGTGGTAGAAACATGGTTATTAAACTTGGTAAATACGGTAAATTCCTTGCATGCCCAGGATTTCCAGATTGTCGTAATGCTAAACCATTGTTTGAAAAAGTAGATGATGTGGATTGTCCTATATGTGGCGGCGAAGTATTCGTCAAAAAGACAAAAAAGGGTAGAAGATATTATGGATGTGAACACAACCCTGAATGTGAGTTTATGACATGGAATAGACCAACCAAAGAAAAATGTCCAAAATGTGGCACGATTATGGTAGAAAAGGGCAAATACCTAAAGTGCAACAATGATGAGTGTAATTATAGCCAATTAAAAGAGTCAAAGGATGAAACTGATTCGCAGGTTGTCAATAAGGCTTAGGCATATGATTATCAATTCTAAATATTAACCAAAACATATCACTATTAGTTGGATTAGGGCAAAGAAACAATTAATAAATGAAGGTATTAGCGTCAATTTCAAATATATACTTGAATATTTTGAAGCTTCGTACTATAATTAGGTATGCGTATTGATGCTTTTAACTTATAGCATAATATTTTAGGAGGGAAAAATTTAATGAGTGTACAACTACTTGATAAAACTAGAAAGATCAACAGATTGCTACAAAGAACAGGTACGCAGAGAGTAATATTTACAGACATTTGTGAAGTGCTTAGTGAGATTTTATATTCTAATGCGTTAGTCATTAGTAAAAAGGGCAAATTACTAGGTCTTCACAACAGGGATGAAATTGGTATCATTGAAGAGTTGTTACAAGATCAACTGGGCGCATGTATTGATGAAAATTTAAATGAAAGACTATTAAATGTTCTTTCAACAAAAGAAAATGTTAATCTTGAAACATTAGGATTCTCTTCAAATGTAAACGTGAATAATTATATTGGTATAATTATTCCAATTGACATCGCAGGTGAAAGACTAGGGACGTTATTCTTATATAAGAATAATGCAACGTATGACATTGAAGACATTATTTTAAGCGAGTATGGAGCAACAGTAGTAGGGCTAGAGATTATGCGTTCCATTAACGAGGAAAACACTGAAGAAATTAGAAAGACAACGATTGTTAAATCCGCAATTGGTACATTATCATTCTCAGAACAAGAAGCAATTACGCATATTTTTGAAGAACTTGATGGTAATGAGGGCATACTAGTTGCAAGCAAGATTGCAGACAGAGTTGGTATTACACGTTCAGTGATCGTTAATGCACTTAGAAAATTTGAAAGTGCAGGCGTTATTGAATCTCGTTCATTAGGTATGAAGGGTACTTATATCAAAGTACTTAATAATGTATTAATTGAAGAAATCAAGAAATTATCTTAAAAAGCATCATTTTAATAAAAGAGAGGGGAAGCGATTATGGCTTCTCCTTTCTTTTTTGCCCTCTTATAGGATAGGTTCTCTTAATATGGCATATAAAACAGAAGCTTTTTTATATGTGTGTCAAGGATGTTTCTTAACGAATCAACTTGCTTCACAAGGTGCGACATCATGGTATTTTTCTGATAGAATATTTTAGTTATTTTGCAAACGGCCTATATTTTATCACACTAACCAATACATATATTAGGACTATCCGCTTATTGAATTTATTTTAGTACCTATCGAGTGAGTACTTACCTGAAAAAAGTATATATTTATAACCTTTTTAACAGAAAAAGTTGAATTTTTTTGATGTTTAAGGGGTTTTGGGTGATAGAAAGATGTGAATTTTAGGTGTTTTTTTCAAATATTTCCAAGTACATATTGTATGTTTTGACATAAACTGATACAATATATAGGATAAAAGTAATAATATGTAAAAACTAGTTGGGATTTTTTATAGCTATATTTAGAAATTAAGTCTTATATATGATATAAATAGAAATTAAGTCTAAATGCTTATGCCAAAAGCCTTGCAATTTTCGACATATAACTTATAATTATTATTAATGGATTAATTGGTTAAAAAAGGTAGGTGTATGAAATGATAAGTAACAACATGTATAACCATATAAATCTAGTAGGTAAAGCAGCAAATGCAAGTTTATTAAGACATCAAGTGATATCAGAGAATATAGCTAATCAAGACACACCAGGTTATAAAAGAAAAGAAGTTCTGTTTGAAGGTGTCTTACAAGAAGCACTTATGGCACAAGACAAACTATCAGATATTGATATGAGCAAATTAACACCAAAAATTCAAATCAATAAAACAGGCTCAAGTTATCGGTTAGATGGAAACAATGTGAACATAGACACCGAAATGACTGAACTTACTAAAAACCAGATAAAATACAATGTATTAATTGATGAAATTTCCAAGAATTTTAGTAGAATTCAAACAGTACTAAATCGCTAATCAAACTGATGATATAACTTAACTATCTCGTATTATATAATGAAGAAAAATAAAATAGTGAATCAGGGGGAAAAGTGAATGTCATTTTTCAATTCAATGAATGTAAGTGCAACAGGTTTAACCGCCCAAAGATTACGTATGGATATTATTTCTCAAAATATTGCCAATGTGACTACCACAAAAACAAAAGAAGGCGGTCCATATCGAAGAAAAGTATTACTTTTTGAAGAACAAACAAATCTTAATTTTGGACATATCTTAAATGACACTATAGAAAATTATCAAGGATCAGGTGTTAAGGTTTCAAAAATAATTGAAGACACCAAACCTCTTAAAAGAATATACGACCCAAGTCATCCAGAAGCAGATGGTGATGGATACGTACTGATGCCTAATGTCAATACAGTTGAAGAAATGGTGAATATGATATCGGCCAGCCGATCATATGATGCGAATGTAACAGCAATGAATGCGGCAAAATCCATGGCTTTAAAAGCTTTAGATATAGGTAAATAACATTTAATGAAAGAGGTGTGATCGATGAGAATTGGAGATATAAGTAGTGTCAATCATCTTTTATCCAATGAAAAAAACATAAAAAGTGAATCCAAGCAAGTTTTTGAAGATATATATAAAGCAGCAATTGGACAGCTAGAGGAAACCAATGTTTTGCAAAAACAATCTGAACAGTTGACAACCGATTTTGCAGCAGGTAAGACGGATAATATCGCTGACGTTTTGATAGCATCAAAAAAAGCAACTATTGCGATACAATACACAGTCAGATTAAGAGATAAACTAATGGATGCATATAATGAAATAATGCGTATGCAAGTCTAAAAAAGACAAGAATCTAGACTAGAAAATGGATGTGTTATATATGTTAAAGGGGTGTACATATGCCTGATTTTTTAAATAAAATTTCAGACCAGATTACTGGATTCTGGAATAAGTTTAATGGTAAACAGAAGATGCAGATAATTTCAGTTTTAGTTATAGCTATTGTTGCCCTCACAATTTTAGTGAGAGTGTTAAATCAAACGAAGATGGTTCCGTTTGTAGCTGGATTAGAACCTAAAACAACATCACAGGTGAAAGCGTTGCTACAAGAAAATGGTATACCATATCAAGTCAGGGATAACGCTACATCTGTTTATGTAGACTCTAAACGAAAGCAAGATGCACAAATGGCAGTTGATAGTATGGGGATTATATCAAATATAGGCATGAGTTACCAAGAAGCTTTTAAAACAAGTCTTTCTACTACGGAATCAGATAGAAAAGCCATGCTACAATTGGCTTTTGAAAATGAATTAAATGGGAAAATTGCTATTATTCAAGGAATTGAATCTGCGGATGTAAAACTCGTCATGCCAGACCAAGACCGTACCATATTTGATGATTCAAAAGAGTCAAAAGCAACTGCGATATTAACCACAACAAATAATCTAACAGATGATCAAGTTGTTGGTGTAGCCAATTTTTTAACATCATCTGTTCCGAATTTAGCCATTAAAGATGTTAGAATACTCGACCATACAGGAAAACTGTTATATTTTGGTGAAGAAGGTAGTCATGGTGGAACAAGTCTTAATACCAAAATAGATTATAAAGTTGCTCTTGAAAATAAAATGAAAAAAGATGTACTCAGTATTTTATTAGGTGAATTTGATGATGCGGTTGTGACAGCTGACTTTATTATTGATTTTGATACAAAATCATCTTTAAAAGAAGAATATAATGCACCAGAGGGTCGTACAACAGGCATGCCTTCTTCCATTTATGATTATGAATCTTCAGGTACCAGCGAAACCCCGTCAGGAATTCCGGGAACGGACTCTAATGATGGAACAGATTATATGATTGATCAGAACAACTCATCAAATAGCACCACGAAGATCACAAAAAGTGAGCATGAAAATAACAAAACAATTACAGAAGAAACAAAAAACATTGGTGATATAAAATACAACGAATCCACCGTATCCATATCGGCCAAGAAATTTGTGATATATGATCAAACGCTACTGAAAAAGCAAGGTGCTCTTGATGAACTATCGTGGGAAGAATTCAAAGCTCAAAATAAAGACTGGAAAAAGGTTGCGGTAGATGCAGACCTTGTATCCCTTGTTGAAAATGCAGCAAATGGTGCAACTGTTAAAATAGTTGGTTACGAAGTGCCAACATTCATACCGATGACAACAACAAAGAAGCCTATTATGGACTATTTGTTTATAGCCATTATAGCCATTATGATTGCTCTATTAGGATATGCTGTTTATAGAGGAACAGAACCTGTAGAAGTGACTGAAATTCAACCAGAATTATCTGTTGAAGATATGTTAGCCAGTACCAAGGAGCAGCAAGATCTTGAAGAAATCGAATACGATGAAAAATCTGAGACACGCGTTCAAATCGAGAAATTTGTTGATGAAAAACCAGAAGCTGTGGCTCAATTATTGAGAAACTGGTTGAATGAAGATTGGGAGTGATCGTATGGCGATAAATAAAGATAAAACACTAAAAGGATTGCAAAAAGCAGCGATACTGCTCATTGCATTAGGTCCAGAAAAATCAGCTGAAGTATTTAAGCATCTAAAAGAAGAAGAGATTGAGCAACTAACATTAGAAATTGCCAATACACGAAGTGTATCACCGAAAGATAAAGAAACTGTTCTTCAAGAATTTTATGAAATATGCTTAGCGCAACAGTACATAGCAGAAGGTGGTATTGGCTATGCCAAAGAGCTACTTGAACATGCGTTAGGTTCAGATAAAGCCATGCAAGTTATTGGAAGACTTACTGCATCATTACAAGTACGGCCTTTTGAATTTGTACGTAAGACGGAACCCAGCCAATTACTTAACTTTATACAAGATGAACATAATCAGACCATTGCCCTTATTTTATCCTATTTAAGTGCAGCTCAATCAGCTATGATACTTGCAGCATTACCACAAGAGAAGCAAGCGGATGTAGCCAGAAGGATTGCAGAGATGGATCGTACATCACCTGATGTAATTAAGGATGTGGAGAATGTGCTAGAAAGAAAACTATCTTCACTTGTTACACAAGATTATACCATTGTTGGTGGCGTGGACGCTATTGTACAGATATTGAATTCAGTGGACCGTTCCACAGAAAAGAACATTATGGAAACCCTTGAAATTGAGAATACAGAACTTGCTGAAGAAATTCGTAAGAAAATGTTTATATTTGAGGATATTCTTACCCTTGACAGTCGTTCCATTCAGACTATCTTACGTGATGTTGATAATAACGAACTTGCTACAGCCCTTAAAGGTGCTGGGGAAGAAGTTCAAAATGTTATCTTCAATAACTTATCTAAGCGTCTAGCAACCATGATACGCGAAGATATGGAATACATGGGACCTGTGAGACTGAAAGATGTAGAAGAAGCTCAGCAAAAGATTGTTGCCATTATCCGAAAATTAGAAGATGCAGGCGAAATTGTTATCTCAAGAGGCGGAGGTGACGAGATTATTGTCTAGTATTATCAAATCACCATTTATTAATTATGCTGCGCCTAATGAAAAAATTATTCGCATAGGTGCTGATGATCCTAGTATTATTAACAATAAATCTAAACATAACATAAGACAAGATAAAACCATTGCTCAGATTCTAGAAGAAGAGAAACAAAAAGCTAAACGCATAGCAGAAGATATGATTAATCAAGCCCGCCTTAGTGCAGAACATATCATCCAAGAAGCTCAGATGAAAGCTATATCACTTGAACAAGAAGCGTTCCAAGAAGCTTCAGAAAAAGGATATCAAGAAGGGTTAACAGCTGGTCAAACTGAAGCAGAGAGTATTAAAGCAGAGGCTAGACAAGTACTGGAAAATGCACACATAGAGCGTGAACAGATGTTAAAGGATATTGAGCCTAAAATGGTTGAACTATTACATAAAATAACGATGAATCTAACAGGTTGTATCGTTAAGAACGAAAATATTATTTTATCTTTAATACAAAGAGGATTTTCGGAAGTTGAGACCCTTGACCATGTTATATTACATGTATCTACTAATGATTTAGATTACATTAATGAGCACCTGCATCAGTTAAGTGAAAATCTGAGCAGCAAAGTAACAATTGAAGTGCTCCGTGATGACGCACTGGACGCGAATGCGTGTGTCATAGAAACAAAATCAGGCAATATTGACTGTAGTCTTAGTACACGGCTTAACAGTTTAGAAGCTGACTTAGAGTTGCTTGCCAATGGTTTGCAAGCCTAAAGGATGTAAAATGGTGACGATTGATTTTAATAAATACAACATGCTTACAGAAAAATCATATATTCGACATTTGGGTCGTGTAACACGGGTTGTTGGTTTAACCATTGAATCCTTAGGACCAAAAGTGAGTATGGGAGGATTATGTAGCATTCATTCAAATATAGAAGATAAATCTGTCTTGGCTGAAGTTGTAGGCTTCAAAGAAAACAGAATTTTACTCATGCCCCTTGGTGATTTAGAAGGGATAGGCTTAGGAAGCACCGTTGAAGCCATGGGACAAGCATTATCTGTTCCCGTAGGTGATAAGTTACTGGGACGTGTCCTTGATGGATTAGGGGTACCCATTGATGATTTGGGCGTGTTGTATACCCAGACAGAATACCCTGTTCACCGAGAACCACCAGACCCATTAAGAAGAAAACGTATAAAAGATGTCTTATCTATTGGTGTTAAGAGTGTTGATGGTTTATTAACCATAGGCAAGGGCCAAAGGGTAGGGATCTTTGCTGGTAGTGGTGTTGGTAAGAGTACATTACTTGGTATGATTGCACGAAATACCAGTGCTGACATTAATGTGATAGCACTTATTGGGGAACGAGGACGTGAAGTAAGGGAATTTATTGAAAGGGATTTAGGCAAAGAGGGGCTGAAAAGATCCGTCGTTGTCGTTGCAACTTCCGATAAACCTGCACTGATCCGTCAAAAAGCAGCAAGTACAGCCACAGCAATTGCTGAATATTTTCGTGACCAAGGTAAAGATGTCATGCTCATGATGGATTCACTCACACGTTTTTCCATGGCACAGCGTGAAATAGGGCTAGCCATAGGTGAACCACCTGTAAGCAGGGGATACACCCCATCGGTTTTTGCAGTTATGCCAAAGTTATTGGAGCGTGCTGGTAACAGTGAACATGGCTCCATAACAGGGTTATACACGGTACTGGTAGATGGTGATGATATGAATGAGCCTATTACAGATACTGCTCGAGGTATACTGGATGGTCATATTGTTTTGTCTAGAAAAATGGCCTATAAGAACCATTATCCTGCTATCGATATTTTACAGAGTGTATCCAGGGTTATGACAGAAGTCATTGACCAAGAACATAAAGCGTTAGCAAATAATATGCGTTCAATTGTTGCAACGTATCGAGACGTAGAAGATTTAATTAACATTGGTGCATATGCTAAAGGAAGCAATGAGACCATTGATATGCCATCAGTAAGATCAATAGCGTTAATGAATTTCTAAAACAACAAACAGATGAAAAGTTTACGTTTGATGAGATGTTAACCATGATGAATGATGTGATGAAAGTGTAGTGATGGACCATGATGAAATTTAAATATGATTTACAAAATATATTAAATTTAAAAGAAAAGATGGAAGAACAAAAAAAGATGGCTTTGAAAAATGCACATCAGCATTTAGAGGTTCAAAAAGATAAACTCAATCATTTACATGACCGACTGGATGCAAGTAATGGGTCCTTTCGAGACAGAGTGTGTCATACCATAAAAGTTAGAGAAATAAGAACCCTTAATCATATCAACCAATACATGCAAACATGTATCAGAGAACAAAACACCGTTGTTGAACAAGCAACCTATGAGGTGGAAAGCAAACGTGTAGCGTTAACAGAAGCTTTAATGGAAAAAAAAATGTATGAGAAATTAAAAGCCAATGCTTACGAATCCTACAAGGTTGCATTTAATAAAGAAGAACAAAAGAAATTAGATGAAATTGTAAGTTATAAGTATTGCAAAATAGCTCGATAGATTAGTAATCATATCGGATAGATCATGGATTGAAAGGACTGTTCCATATGGAAAATGAAACCATAGAACTGCAAGAAAAAGGTTCTGCACTTAGTATTGTTATAGGGATCATCATATCAGCCTTAGTTTTACTAGGAGCACTTATAGCGGTTATTAGATTGGATATTGCAGGTTTTGGAACCCAATATGCCTATCCACTCTTAAAAGATATTCCCGTCCTTAATATCATATTACCTGAAGTCGTAGTAGAAGCTGGGACAGATGCTGAAAACCAAGACACTGCTTATGCATTTGAAACAGTGGATGAGGCAGTTGAAAGGTTAAAAGTAACGGAAACATTATTAAAAGATAAAGAAGTTCAGGCTATAGACTTACAAGAACAGATTAAGTTGCTAGAAGCTGAAAATGCACGATTAAAAGTCTTTGAAGAAAATCAATTGCTTTTTGATGAAAGAAAAAAGGAATTTGACGAAATGGTTGTCTTAGGTAAAGGCGTACCGGATATATCGAATTTTAGGACTTTCTATGAAGAAATCAAGCCAGATAACGCAGCTGAAATCTATGGAGAGGTTATAAAAAAAGAAGCTTATAATCAAGAAATTGTTGATATAGCACAAGTTTATCAAAGCATGAAGCCCGCAAGTGCAGCGGCAATACTTATGAAGATGACAACAACATCTTCAAAAATGAAAATGGTTGTTCAGATTCTAGATCATATAGATAGTGAGCAGCAAGGAGCGATACTCAGTGCAATGGAAACAAAAACAGCAGCAAAAATAACAGAGTATCTGTTTCCTAAAGAAGAATAAAGAAAGGAGGCGATAAAGTGGTAGCAGTCGTTACGAAATCAATGCAAGCAGTAACGGGTATGGGAAGTCAGAAAAAGACCCAAAACAATTCATCACCAAAAGAAAGTTTTAATCAAGTACTTAATCAGCAAACGGGTCAATCAGCAAAAGAGCCAGATGTTAAAAAAACCTCTAGTAATATGAAGAAATCATCTGGAAAAATTGTCAAACAGCCAGAGCAAAAGCCTATAGCAGATGAAACAACCAAAGTAGAACTTAGCGGTCTTGAAAAAGATATTATTCAAGAAGTCACTCAGATGTTGGGTATAACAGAAGACGAACTTCAACAAGTACTTGCTCAATTGAACATGACCATATTTGATTTATTAATTCCAGAAAAACTAAATATGTTTCTTACAAGCTTATATGATGTTGATGATACCATCCAGTTACTCACCTTACCAGAAAGCAGTCAGATTAAAGAACTTAAAACAAAATTAGGGCAAATGATGAAAGCGTTAAATATTGACTTAGAAGAAGTTAAAGACTTCATTGAGAAACAAGCTGTCAATCAGGAAACAACAGAGAATAAAACAGTAGTCACTCAAGAAGCTAAACCATTGCCTGAACAAGAAGCCGTCACAAAAAATGAATCAAGTGAGAACACATCTCAAGTGGATATAACCATAACAGATAATCGGACAGAAAAAGAAGTCAGTTCTACAACTGAAGTGGTTATGACAGAAGGAGATAAAGCAGAAACAACAACGGATGTAAATCCTGAACAAGGTAAGCCAGAGAACAATGACCTATTTAATATCCCTGTAAACAACCAAACTGTTCAAAAAGTAGAAGTTATTGAACAAGGTGGTGTACGCGAAGTTGTTACATACAATATGCATACAGAAGATATTATGGAGCAAATCGTATCCAGTGTAAAAGTAAACTTGTCAGATGATACTAATGAAATGCTGATTCAACTACGACCAGAACATCTAGGTAAATTAGCTTTTTCACTGACATCAGAGCAAGGCGTTATTACTGCTAATTTTATGGCAGATAACCCAGCTGTCAAAGAATTAATAGAAGCAAACCTTGCACAATTAAGGCTTTCATTGCAAGAACAAGGTATTACCATTGATAAATTAGAAGTTGTGGTAACAGATAACCAACTCATGGGTGACCAACAAGAGAATGAACAGTTTGCTAACAACCAGGAGAAAAAGAAGCGTGCAGCCAAAATGATGTCCATTAATCAGCTGCAAAGCGATGAAGATTTAGAGGATTCACCAGTTGTTGATACAAGCACTTCTGTAGATTCCATGGAAACCAGCTCAGTAATCGATTATTCTGTATAAGGAGGGATAAGATGGCAGGTCCACAAAATGTAACAAATGATATCATGACAAAGTTTGGCGTTAGCACATATAAAACAGACACGAGGAATGATTTGGATAAGGATGCATTTTTAAATCTTCTGGTTAAACAAATGCAGTACCAAGATCCCCTTAATCCAACAAAAAATGAACAATTTCTAGCTCAGATGGCTCAATTCTCTTCACTGGAGCAAATGCAAAACATGAACAAGGGTGTATCCATATCACAAGCTTATACGCTTATGAACAAAGAAGTGTTTGGGACAGTATTAGACCCCAACACTAACAAAGTTAATCCAGTGGCTGGTATGGTAACGGGCGTTTTTATGCAAAATGGTAAAGTCTTCTTAAAGGTTAAAATGCCTGATGTAGAGACCCCTGTTGATTTACAACTGGAAAAAGTTGAAGCTGTATTAGCACCAATTGATATGATTGAACTCTATAAGAGTGTTGAAGAAATTAAAAAAGATTTGGAAAAAATTCAAGACAAAGTTGCACCGGATGAAGATGATTCAGATGATGATTCTAACGATAATTCAGGTAATACGACTCCATAACCCCATGCATAAATATGTTCAAATAGAAGCAGGTGACTAACATGAAGATTAATCCATCCATGTATAAGGTACATAATGCTGTAAATATTAAACAGTCAGGATTGCCTAAGAGTACGTCAAAAAAAGCAGAAGCTTTTAATCAAGTACTGCAAGAGCAATTACAAAAGCGGCAAGAGGTGAGCTTTTCAAAGCATGCGAATACACGCTTACATGCTAGGAATATTCAATTGTCCAATGACCAATTAAAGCGTATTAATGAAGGGATTCATCAAGCAGACGTAAAAGGCATTAAGGAATCTCTCGTACTGATTGATGATGTAGCTCTCGTAATCAATGTGAAGAACAAAGTCGTTGTAACAGCTATGGAAAAGTCGGAGCAAGATAACAAAGTATTTACGAATATTGATGGTGCTGTCATTTTATAAACTGGACCTCAAGGAGGAAGTTTCTTATCTCTGACTGATTGATGAGATAAGACAGCACAGATGAAGGAGGTTATGCGCAATGATGCGTTCAATGTATTCTGGTGTTTCAGGTTTAAGAATACACCAAACCAAAATGGATGTTATTGGTAATAACATCTCCAATGTCAACACTGCTGGGTTTAAAGCAGGTCGTGTGACATTCAATGAAATCTTTAGTCAAACCTTACAAGGTGCTAGTGCAGCATCGGATAAATTAGGTGGTCGAAACCCCATGCAAGTAGGTCTAGGTGCTAATATAGCATCCATTGATACATTAATGACTGAAGGGGCGGCACAGAGAACAGATAACCCACTGGATATGAAGATAGAAGGTGATGGATTCTTTGTATTACATGGTCCTGGAGGCTATCGCTTTTCTAGAGCCGGTGCTTTTCGTATTGATAATGCAGGTAATCTAGCTAATCCAGAAGGGCTTAATGTGATGGGATGGCCAGTGGACTCTACTACAGGCAACATCAACAAAGGTGAAGTATCTAAGATACAGATTATGAAGCCTGAGAATTTGTACTCCGAGCCATCAAAAACATCTGCTGCGACTGTTTTTGGAAATCTCAACAAAAATGATTCAAATATATCACATTTAAAGGACGGTGTCCTTGTAACCTTTGATATTTATGATTCTCAAGGCTATCGCTATACCGTTAATGCTAGAATAAAAGAGAATGCACCAGGTGGTACTGTTACTCCTGATGAGTATGTCTTGACAATTGATAATAATCATGGAATACAAGATTCTGATGGTAACTCAATAACATCAACGCTTAACCCAGCGAGTGTTGTCATAACTTTTGATAATAATGGTAAAGTGGATACTACTGCACTTAGCACGTTTGATATTACTAATATTGATGGTGGTAGTGCAAAATTTAGTAATGTATCAGTTGACGTCACCCAATTAACCCTATTCGACAAGGAGACAACTGCCACTGGAAAAGCAGGTGACATAAACGGTTTAAACGCTGGTAATAAAGTAGGAGCTTTATCAGGATTCAACATTGGTCCAGATGGTATTATCAATGGTTCCTATACCAATGGCGAGTCTAAAATATTAGGCCAAGTAGTTGTTGCAAAATTCCAAAACCCAGCAGGTCTACAAAAAGTCGGAAACAACCTATTCCAAGTAACCACTAACTCAGGTGAGTTCGATGGTATTGGAACAGACCCACAATCCGATGGTGGTGCTCTTAACGGCGGTGTTCTTGAAATGTCCAATGTGGATTTATCAAGAGAATTCACCGAGATGATTACCACTCAAAGAGGTTTCCAAGCGAATTCAAGAATCATTACATCGTCAGATGAAATGCTGCAAGAGTTGGTTAACCTTAAGCGATAACTGGTAAATAAGTTGTAACCTATGCAATACCAATAGATAGAATAGTGGCTAGGTTCTAGTCGCTATTCTATAAAAAAGGGTGATGACATGATTTATGTAACCAAGCTTAATGATGAAGAAGTCGTGGTAAACTGTGATCTTATTGAAGTCATAGAAGAAACACCCAATACCATTATTACGTTAACAACTGGTAAGAAGATCATTGCGAAAGAATCATCAAAAGAAATCATTGAAAAAATTATCCGTTACAAAACCTATCTGTCAAAGCGATTACGTGAAGGTCATGATAACGGTTAAAGTGATACATCATATAGGGTGTATGGCGAAAGCGATAAACCCTTATGGATGCAGTATCATAGCTATAGAAGATGAAGTAGTAATGTATGTACTTTAGATGAGAAGCAATAAAGCGAGGTGAGAACATTGGATTTAGCTACTATAGGCGGTCTTATTGCAGGGGTTTTCTTCATCGTAGCAGCCATTCTCCAAGATAAAGGTAATCTTGCAGATTTTGGACAATTAGCATCAGTTATGATTACATTTGGAGGAACTTTTTCAGCAACATTAATTTCTTTTCCTTTAGCTGATTTTATTAATTCTGTTAAATCGGTGACATTGATTTTTAGGAATAAACAGTTAAATGAAGGAGAAATCATTCGAAAGATTATTGAACTATCCAACATTGCTAGAAAAGAAGGGTTGCTTGCACTAGAGGAAGCGGCAGAATCCATCGATGATGAGTTCATGAAGAAAGGTATTCTATTAATTGTTGATGGTACCGATCCAGAATTAGTGAGAAATATTCTAGAAACAGAAATTATTTTTGTCGAAGGAAGACATAAATATGTACAAGGTTTTTGGAATAAAGTAGGTGAATATGGACCAGCATGGGGTATGATTGGAACACTAATCGGTTTAATTAAGATGTTGCAGAACATGAATGATCCAAGTACAATTGGTCCCAGTATGTCTGTAGCATTACTGACAACTTTATATGGGTCGGTACTTGCTAACTTCTTAGCATTACCAATAGCCAATAAAATGAAGGTGATTAGTGAAGCAGAAATATTACTCAAAGAGGTAGCCATTGAAGGTTTATTATCCATACAAGCTGGAGAAAACCCTCGTGTTATTGAGGAAAAATTAAAAGCATTCTTAGCACCACGTCTAAGAGATGAAATTAGCGAAGATGACGCTCAAGAAGGTGAAAATAATGCCTAAAAAAAGGAAAGCCAAAATCGGTAACGTTGGTTTACCAGGATGGATGGCTACATATGGGGATATGGTAACATTGTTGCTTTGTTTCTTCGTTTTACTTTTTTCCATGTCGAGCATTGATGTGGCTAAGTTTAAGGCAGCGCTTAACTCTTTTCAAAACCGTGTAGATGTCATGCCAGGGGGAACAGCAGTAACCCAAAATGATCTTATATCCAATGGCATTAGTCAGATTAATGGTATTGAAATCATATTCGATAAGAAGATTCCTCTTGAACAAGAGGGCGAAGAGAGTATAGAAATTGAGAGTAAGTTAGAAGAAGCCAAAAAAGATGCAGAAGATATTAATGAGTATTTGAAGAAACAAGGCTATGAAAGTGTAGTAAAGATTGAATATAACTCAAACATTATTAAACTAACCATAGAAGGTGAAATTCTATTTGAAAGTGGTTATGCTAAGTTAACAACGGATGCTGTTCGCTTAGTAGATGTTGTTTCTCTTAAGATTATGGAGTACATCAGTGATAAGACCATACAAATAGAAGGACATACAGATAATCGCCCTATCAACACAGCAAGATATCCAAGTAACTGGGAGTTATCTCAGGCCAGAGCCATAGCAGTAGGTTATCGTCTCATTCGTGAACATGGTATAGATCCTTCTAAGATTGCAGCAACAGGGTATGGAGAGTATCGTCCTATAGCCGATAATGCAACGGAAGTAGGTAGAGGTATCAACAGACGTGTTGAAATTAAGCTTATTACAGAAGAATATAATAACATTGATCCATTAAATGATCTAGAAGAATAGAGGTGAACAAAGATGGCTAAAGAAAAAAAAGAGAAAATACCTAAAGTAAATGAAGCTAGTGGTAAATCCGTTTTAGTGATAGGTGTCGTTCTAATTGTGTGTTCAATCATACTTTCAATCATATCTGGATATATGCTTGTGAAAGCCATGGATAAAAAAACAGAAGTCATGGAGTCCACAAGAGAGCCAGGCAATTTACCTCTAACACAAATAGAATCTTATGAGACAGACAACATTGTACTTCAGCTTAACTCAACCAGTGACCCTGAGAAAACCATGAGTTTTACGTTTTATGTTGGTTTTATGTTGGATAAAAAAGACAAGCAGTTAGAAGCTACGAAAGAGCTTCTTGAAGAACAAAAAAACGTCATTAAATCTAAAATATCAGGTCTCTTAAAAACAAAATCAGTTGAAGAAATGCTAAGGCCAGATAGTCAAGATATAATAGCAAAGGAAATTTATGTGTTGATGATTGAATTATTACAAACGGATACACTGGATAATGTGTACATTCGTGATTTCTTATATCGTTAGGTATATGGATAAGTTGAATGAAGTATGAACACATGATTACTTACTGATAGGAGGTGAAGGTATGGGTGAGGTCTTATCTCAAAACGAAATTGATGATCTGCTGAACGCCCTGAATACAGGTGAGTTAGATGTTGATGAATATCGTTCTAATGCCAGTGAAAAACAAATTAAAGATTACGACTTTGCAAGACCATCTAAGTTTTCTAAAGAGCAACTTCGTACATTGGAGATTATTTTTGAGCATTATGCACGATTGATTTCAACCACTTTGCCAGCTTATTTAAGAACGGCAATACAAGTAGATGTGATCAATTCAGAAGCCATATCATACTTTGATTTCGCAAATTCATTATCCAATCCTATTTTGTTAGGAGTTGTTGATTTTTCGCCCTTAAAGGGGTCATTTGTTGTTGATTTATCAGTTAATATAGGGTATGCTATAATTGATAGATTGCTTGGTGGTAAAGGGGACACCCTAGATAGAGAACGCGACTTTTCAGAGATAGAAGTTTTGTTAATTGAAAAAATATTGGTAATATGTTTGCAAGATTTAAGAGAGCCATGGAAGAATGTTGTTAAGGTAGCACCACGTTTGGAAAAGATTGAAACCAATTCACAGTTTGCTCAGGTTATATCACCAACAGATGTGGTAGCACTTATCACATTAAATATAAAAATAGGTCCAGTTGAAGGTCTAATGAATTTCTGCATACCTTATTTATGTCTGGAACCTATTATGGATAAGCTGAATACAAAATATTGGTTTTCTAATATTCAAAAGACCAATGAAGAGGTGTACAAAGAGTACATAGAGCATCAAATCAATAATGTTAAGATACCTTTAAAAACAGTATTGGGACGTTCAACGATTTCTGTGAATGACTTTGTGAATCTTCAAAAAGGTGATATTATTAAACTTTCCAACAAAGTAGATTCAGAAATGGAAGTTTTTGTAGGTAATATTAAAAAATTCTATGGAAAACCAGGTATTTTTAATCATAGAAATGCAGTTAAGATTACTTCTATTCTTAGAGAGGAGGAATAAAGATGGATGAAATGTTATCTCAAGAGGAAATAAATGCCCTACTGAAGGGATTAGATGATACAGACAGTAGTAGTGATGATGCAAGCAAACAAATAGGTGAAGTTGAAAAAGATGCAATTGGTGAAATATCCAATATCAGCATGGGAACAGCTGCTACAACATTGTTCTCTTTGGTTAATCATAAAGTCGTGATTACCACACCTCAGGTATCGGTATGTAATTGGGAGAAACTATCTCAAGATTTTGTTAAACCTTGTGTAGCAATCCAAATTGTTTATAAAGAGGGATTAGAGGGTACCAACCTACTCATGTTACATGAAGATGATGTAAAGATAATCGCTGATCTTATGATGGGTGGAGAAGGCAATAATACCGATTTAGAATTAACAGACCTTCATTTAAGTGCTATTAGTGAGGCTATGAATCAAATGATTGGTTCAGCAGCTACATCCATGTCATCCATGTTTGGTAAAAAAATTGACATTAATCCACCATCATCCAATATTATTGATTTTAATATGGATGAAAATGAAGAGTTTATCGAATTTCTAAATAAAGATTTTTTGAAGGTATCTTTTAAGATGCAAATAGGGGATCTGGTCGATAGTGAAATGATGCAACTCTATCCTATTGATTTTGCAAAAGAAATCTCCGATAATTTTATGGCTAGTCGAGAAGCAGAAGAAAGTATTGAGGAAGTTGTAGCAGCGCAAGCTTCTACGCCACAACCTGAGCAAGTGCAACAACAGGCACCTCGTATGGATATTCCTGACCAGATGCCTAACCAAATGCCTAATTTTAATCAAATGGCAGGTAACAACATGTATAACAATTCAGGTAATCAGTTTAGAAATATTGATGTACAGCAAGCACAATTCCAAAATTTTGACTTTAATGCCGTTATTCAGCAGAAGGAAAATATCGATTTGATTATGGATGTACCATTAGAAGTCACTGTGGAGCTTGGTCGAACAAGTAAGCCAATCAAAGAAATATTAGAGTTTGCACCTGGAACGATTATTGAACTCAAAAAACTTGCTGGTGAACCTATTGATGTATTAGTCAATGGTAAGAATGTTGCTAAGGGCGAAGTAGTTGTTATCGATGAAAATTTTGCAATACGTATTACAGAAATCATTAAAAACAGCGGGCACAGCCTAATTAATTAATATATTAAGAGGAGAGAGAGCTAATGGGAAAGAATATTTTAATCGTTGATGATGCAGCATTTATGAGAATGATGATTAAGGACATTCTTACAAAAAACGGTTATGACGTAGTTGGAGAAGCTGAAAATGGCGTAAAAGCAGTTGAAAAATATAAAGAATTAAAACCAGATCTAGTGATTATGGATATTACCATGCCAGAAATGGATGGTATAGAAGCAGTGAAGTCTATAAAAGGAAATAATGACGAAGCGATGATTATTATGTGTTCTGCAATGGGACAACAAGCCATGGTTATTGAATCTATTCAAGCTGGAGCAAAGGATTTCATTGTGAAACCTTTCCAAGCCGAACGGGTTATAGAAGCCGTATCGAAGGCGATAGGTTAAGGAATGAAAAATCCATTACTTCTTGTAGGGCAAAATGATTGGTTGCAATTAGTTGTTCTGTTAGTGCTGTTTATTCTAGTGTTATTTGGAGCTTATTTTGCAACCAGATTATTTGGTAATTTTCAGATTAAGAAAGGCAATAGCAGAAATATTCAACAGCTGGAGTCCATTTCTGTTGGTCCTCAAAAAGTCCTCCAATTAATTAAGGTTGGAGAGGAGTATCTTCTAATTGGGATTACCAAGGATCGTATTACATTTATGAAAGAAATCGATCCAGAGCATATTGATTTGAGTCATTACACAACAGATAAGAAGAATCAGGTGCTCCCTTTTAATAAACAGTTGGAACGATTTCTTAAAAAGAAATAAGAATGTACATATCGGAGTAGATTGAATGAGGCATATATGGGACAAATACAGAAAACAGTTTAAAATAATTGTGCTGATTAGTATAATTATGGGTATAACCTTATGTTCATCAAGTAAGGTGCTTGCTACAGAAACACCTATTCCTTTTTCAGTAGACCTTAATGTAAGTGCAGCTGAAGATAGTAAAGATGTGGTAGGAAGCTTACAGATATTATTTATTTTAACATTGATTTCATTAGCACCGTCTATTTTAATTATGATGACGTCTTTTACAAGAATCATTGTTGTATTGCATTTTGTTAGATCTGCTTTAGCTACTCAGCAGACGCCTCCAAATCAAGTCTTAATAGGTTTAGCGTTGTTTTTGACCTTGTTTATCATGGCACCTGTTATGCTTGAAGTTAACGATTCAGCTCTGCAACCTTATTCAGCTGGGGAAATTTCACAAGAAGAAGCTATTGATAAGGGACTAGAGCCAATACGTGAATTTATGCTTAAACAAGTGAATGACAAAGATTTGGCGTTATTTTTAGACATTGCCAAGAATAGAAGTGTTGATGAAATAGAAGATATACCAACAAGTGCGCTCATTCCAGCATTTATTATTAGCGAACTTAGAGCGGCATTTATCATAGGTTTCTTAATCTACATACCGTTTATTGTGGTGGATATGATTGTAGCTTCTACGTTAATGTCCATGGGTATGATGATGTTACCACCCGTCATGATTTCATTACCCTTTAAACTGATGTTGTTTGTTTTGGCAGATGGGTGGAATCTGATTATTGGACAGTTGGTAAAAACCTTTCGCTTTTGATATTTAGATGAAGTAGTTTGTGAAAGGAATGATTCTTCATGAATCAAGAGATGATTATTGATATGGCAAGAGAGGCATTAATGACTGTTATCATGGTGGCAGGACCATTGTTGCTGCTGGCTCTAACGGTAGGTTTGCTGGTGAGTATCTTTCAGACGGTTACGTCTATACAAGAACCAACGCTTGCCTTTGTGCCCAAAATTCTTGCTGTTTTTTTAGGTCTTATGCTATTAGGACCATGGATGTTAAATAAATTGATGACTTTAATAACTAACTTATATGCTAACTTTGGTTCATTTATTGTCAATTAGGGGATAAAACATGGATTTACTACTACAGGAACCATTTACATATTTAGATGCTTTTTTACTTGTTTTTGTACGTATGATTAGTTTTTTTATTGCTGTACCCTTATTTGGTATTCGAAATATTCCCAGAACCACAAAGATAGCCATAGCGTTTTTTACTGCCGCTATTATGATTAGTATTCAACCGATGACATTAGATGTGTCAAGTGCTCAGATTATACCCTATGCCATATTGGTTGTTAAAGAATTCATTGTAGGATGGATTATTGGATTTGGTGCATATTTAGCATTTTCCATTATAACCTTGGCTGGACAGCTCATTGACTATCAGATAGGCTTTACAATGGTGAATGTTTTTGACCCGTTAAGTCAAGTGCAAATTACCATAACAGGTAACCTCTATTACTATTTGTTATTATTGATGATGTTAGCCACCAATACACACTATATTTTAATCAAAGGGTTAGTTAATAGTTTTGAATGGATTCCCATAGGAACATCCACATTTAAAATTGGTCTGTATACAGAAATCATTAACTTTTTTGGGGACTTTTTTATCATAGCTTTACAAATTGCAGCGCCTATGATTGGTTCCATGCTTATTATAAATGTCGTATTGGGAATCTTAGCAAGAGCAACACCTCAGATGAACATGTTTGTTGTAGGTCTTCCACTAAAACTAATGGTAGGGCTTGTTGTACTCTTGATAACTCTAGCTGTTTTTCCACATGTGAGTGATTGGATTTTTGAGCGTATGTTAAAGCTAGTGGATACAATCGTAAAAGGAATGAGTAGCCTATGATGAAATCCTATTTCACAGATAAAAATCTTACATTAGCTTATCATCTGCAATTTTTTGCTAATGGTGATTCTGGTGAGAAGACAGAAAAAGCCACACCTAAAAAAAGGGAAAAAGCAAGAGAAGAAGGACAAGTAGCTAAAAGTATGGAAGTGACAACGGCTCTCATGCTTGTGGTGATGTTTACAGCTATTAAGTTATTGATACCTTACGTATATGAAAGACTGCATAAACTATATCATCACATGTATCAGAATTTTGATATAGCTGTTAATGAATTATCTGTTAAACTTGTTGGTGAGATTCTAAAACATGCCATTATGTCCATGATGGAGATATTATTTCCGTTTTTTGCCATTGTGGTAGGGATAGGCTTAATTGGCAACTTTCTTCAAGTTGGATGGAAACCGTCCTTAAAAACCATGAAACCTAAATTTAATAAATTGAGTCCCATTCAAGGGTTTAAACGATTGTTTTCATTACGATCGGTTATGGAACTTGTTAAATCATTGCTTAAGGTTACCATTATTATTGTGATTGTCTATCTAAGCATTAATGGTAAAGAGGGGTTTATCCTATATGTGTACGAATTATCTTTGTTAGAGGCATTCAAATTAATGACTGATATTGCATTAGATATTGGTATAAAAGTTGGTGCTTTTTTTATAATTATTGCAATCATTGATTATATCTACCAAAGATTTTCCCTTGAAAAACAATTAAAGATGACCAAACAAGAAGTGAAACAAGAGCACAAAGAAACAGAGGGAAACCCAGAAATAAAATCTAAAATTCGTCAAAAAATGCGAGAAGCTGCTATGAGACGAATGATGCATGATTTACCCAGTGCAGATGTGATTATTACCAATCCAACACATTTTGCTGTTGCTATAAAATATGATTCTGAAGAATCATTAGCCCCTATGGTAATAGCAAAGGGTGTTGATGTATTAGCAGCTAAAATAAAAAGCATTGCTAAAGACCATGAGATAGAAATTGTAGAAAACAAGCCTCTTGCAAGAACGCTATACTATACGGTGGATATCGGTGGCGAAATACCTCCTGAATTGTACCAAACAGTTGCAGAGGTATTAGCATTCGTCTACAATCTTAAGAAGAACAAGGAGGGCTAGACACAATGAAGATAAAAGTAGGAGATATTATCCTAGGCCTATTTATTATACTTGCAGTTGTTATTATGATTATCCCCATGAGCACGGGGATGCTTGATTTGCTAATTACACTCAATATAGCATTAGCGCTTATTATATTATTTAATGCACTATTTGCACAAGAAGCTTTGAGTATGTCTACCTTTCCAACTATATTACTGTTTATAACCATCTACCGTTTGGCATTAAACTTTTCATCCACAAGAGCCATCTTATCGTCTGGTGAAGCTGGTGATGTCATAGCAACTTTCGGAAGTTTTGTTGGTGGCGGAGATATCGTTGTAGGTATTGTCATGTTTATTATATTAGTCATTGTACAGTTTATGGTTATTACGAAAGGTGCTGAAAGGGTAGCAGAAGTGTCAGCGCGTTTCACATTAGATGCCATGCCTGGTAAACAGATGGCCATTGATGCAGACTTGAATTCGGGTCTAATTGATGAGATGCAAGCAAGGGAAAGACGACAGAAAATACAGGATGAAGCGTCTTTCTATGGATCAATGGATGGGGCAAGTAAATTTGTGAAGGGTGATGCCATAGCAGGCCTGCTGATTACAGTTATTAATATAGCAGGTGGTTTAATTATAGGTGTCACAAGGCTCAATTTACCTATTGAAGAAGCAATGACTACGTACACCATACTAACCATAGGTGATGGTCTTGTAAGTCAGATACCAGCCTTGTTAATTTCCTTATCAACAGGTATCCTTGTGACCAAAGTATCCAAAGAAGTTGATCTAAGTGATCAACTCTCAAGTCAACTGTTTTCCCTTCCCAAAGTATTATTTTTAACGGGTGGGGTGTTGGTCTTTCTAGGCCTTTTCACACCATTACCCACACTTATTGTTTCTGGGACAGGTGTATTGGTCATTGTTGCAGCATGGAAAATTCAAAATACGTTGCAGATTCAAGCAGTGGAACATGAAATCTCTACGGAAGACATAGAAGCTGAGGAAATTAGACGACCAGAGAATGTAGTATCCTTACTCCATGTTGATCCTATAGAACTTGAGTTTGGATATGGTATAATACCACTAGCAGATGCTAATCAAGGTGGCGATTTACTCGATCGTGTTGTGATGATTAGACGTCAGATAGCCATAGAACTTGGTGCAGTGGTTCCCATCATTCGGCTTAGGGATAATATTCAACTTAATCCTAATCAATACATTGTTAAAGTGAAAGGGGTAAAGGTAGCAGAAGGCGAAATACTCTTTGACCATTATATGGCCATGAATCCAGGTTTTGTTGAAGAAGAGATGGATGGTATAGAAACTGTTGAACCAGCATTTAATCTGCCAGCAATATGGATTACAGAAACCCAAAGAGAGCGTGCTGAAACATTAGGCTATACCGTTGTTGACCCACCCTCAATTATCGCAACCCACTTAACAGAAGTCATTAAGAAGCATCTGGATGAACTTACCACAAGACAAGATGTTCAAACACTTATTAACAATGTTAAGGAGAGCCATCCAACTTTGGTGGACGAATTAGTACCCAAACTATTAAGTGTTGGTGAAGTTCAAAAAGTACTCATGAATTTACTTAATGAAGGCATAACCATAAGAGATTTAGTAACGATATTTGAATCATTAGCCGATAATGCTGTGACCAGTCGCGATACAGATATCTTAACGGAGTATGCAAGACAAAGCTTAAAAAGGGCTATATCATCAAGTTTCTTAAACGAAAATGACAGTAACAGTGTTATTACACTGGACCCTAGTTTAGAGCAAATGATTATGGATAGTGTTAAACAGACAGAACAGGGTACCTACTTAGCCTTAGACCCTGAAATAACAGCTAAAGTATACGAAAGCGTAGAACAAGAAATAAATAAACTCATATCCATAGGAAGATCGCCGATTCTACTGACATCACCTATTGTACGTATATACTTTAGACGTTTAACAGAAGAGCAGTTTCCTGATTTGATTATTTTATCTTATAATGAGTTAGACTCTCAGGCAGAAATACAATCAGTAGGGATGGTGAGTGTTAGTTGAAAATAAAACAATTCGAAGCAAGGACAGAAACAGAAGCCATGCTTCAAGTAAAAGAAGAGTTTGGTAAAAATGCTTTGATTGTTAGTGTTAAAACTGTGAGACCAAAAGGTATCGTTAAGTTGTTCAAAAAACCATATGTTCAGATTACAGCAGCTCTTGACGAAAAAGCGGCCAAAGGGAATGGAAAAGAAAAAGAGACATTCAAATCACAATTAGAAGCTCTTGGTGATTATCATTATCAATCAAAAACATCTGAAATGGAAGAAAAAATAACAAAAATAGAACAGTTATTGAAAAAGAATGATGTAAGACATACCGAAGTAAGTGCAGCAGAACCTCAACAAGTAGAGACATCCATACACACTCAGAATTTTCCACTGGTAAATCTCATTTATGAGCAATTACTTGAGAATGAAGTGGATGAAAAAGTTATCAATAAATTGATGTTTGGATTGAATGAATCGTTATCCAAGGGCACTGTTCAGATGAAAGATTTGATCGCTATTATTTATCAGCGTATCATTGATGAGATAGGGGATATTGAACCCATCAATCTTGAAGGAAATACGCCTAAGATTGTCGTATTTATGGGTCCTACAGGTGTTGGCAAAACCACAACCATAGCTAAACTGGCATCCCACTATAGCATTAACCAAAACATGAATGTAGGTCTTATTACAGCAGATACTTATCGTATTGCCGCTGTGGAGCAATTAAGAACATATGGGAATATCTTGAATATTCCAGTAGATGTGGTTTATACCAATGAAGAAGTTCAAGGTTCCATTGATGGTTTTGGAGATAAAGATCTCATTATGATCGATACAGCAGGTCGGTCACATAAGAATAATGAATGGCAGGCAGATATTAAGGCACTGCTTAATGGTATACCAGATAAGGAAGTATTTCTTGTACTTAGTGCAACAACCAAGTACAAGGATTTAATGCATATAGCTAACAAGTATCAAGAAATTGCAGATTATAAACTTATTTTTTCAAAGCTAGACGAATCCACATGTATGGGTAACATACTGAATGTTAGACACCGGATTGGGGCAACCATGTCGTACATAACTTTTGGACAAAATGTACCAGATGATTTTACAGAGTTGAATCCTCATGACATTGCAAAATCCATTTTAGGAGGACACAGCAGTGATGGACCAGGCTACTAATCTTAGAAACTTAATGCGACAAAAACAAAAAGCCGTGACACCACAAAGCACTGCCAAAGTGATTACCGTAACGAGTGGAAAAGGCGGTGTAGGAAAATCCAATGTTTCTGTCAATCTTGCCATTAATTTTAGACGAAAGGGCAAAAAGGTTGTTATATTTGATGCGGATTTTGGACTTGCTAATATTGAAGTAATCTTCGGCATTATACCAAGATACAATCTGTTTGATATGATTTACAACGGTATGAGTATGGAAGATGTATTAACCTCTGGTCCTCTCGGGATTAATTTTGTGTCTGGAGGTTCTGGTGTACAAGAATTAGTTCATCTATCCAAAACGCAACTTAATTTCCTTAATGAGAAATTGTTGGAACTTGATCACTTGGCAGATATTATTATCATTGACACAGGTGCAGGTATATCCGATTCTGTTCTTGATTTTATCATTACTTCCAATGAAGTGATACTTGTCACAACCCCAGAACCTACATCCATCACAGATGCTTATGCCGTGTTAAAAGCTCTACGAAACAGAAAACGAAAAGAATACCAAGGAGCGCATATCAACTTACTTGTTAATCGTGTATCCAGTGAATCTGAAGGGTTAGAGATATACAAAAAACTCAACAAAGTGACCAACAAATTTTTGGACATGGAACTAAAAAATATTGGATTTTTACCTCAGGATCAACATTTAACAAAAGCGGTGATTGAGCAAAAACCTGTATCCATGTTATACCCAAAATCCAAAGTAGCAAAAGCTTTTGAAGTTGTTTCAGACAATGTGTTATCCAATAATAGTTATTCAACGAAGAAAGATGTTGGACTTCGCAGTGTATTTAATCATTTAATGAAATTCAGAAATAAGTAAGGTGGTATTACGATGATTCATAAAGCATTATCATTAGGTGACAAAATTGAAATATCCAGGAGTAAGTTTAATAGGAATGAACCCTATGAAAATCAAAAAATATATGTGAGTATTATTCAAGATATTGTCGATGATGAGCTTATTATTTCAGCTCCTGTAGAAAATGGTAAGATTATTCCCCTTGAAATAGGAACATCCTATATGATTTCCATCTACACCAAGGGCGGTTTATTTAATTGTAAAGCTAAAGTAAGTAAACGTACAAAAAAAAATCAATTATACCTAATTACCCTATCCATAGAGTCAGAATTAATTAAAAGTCAGCGTCGTCAATATTTTAGATTGGATTGTATTATGCCCATCAGCTTTTCTGAAAAAGAAAGCGAAGAATGGCACCATGGTCTTGTCGTCGATATTAGTGGTGGTGGCTTACGTTTCACATCGAAGATTCACTATGAAACGAATCCAGAAGTGACCTGTCAATTTGATTTAGTCATTGATGAGGAGATTAAGAGGCTAGAAATCATTGGTCAAGTCGTGGACTCAAGAATTATTGATTTTGAGACCATGCGCTATGAAACCAGAGTCATGTTTGATGATATAGCCAATGAAGATAGGGAAATCATCATTAAATATATATTTGAAGAGCAGCGTAAACGACGAAAACGCCAAAAAGGACTGTGATAAGATGGACATGAAGAAAAAAATATTGGTGATTGATGACTCTGCATTCATGAGAAGAGTTATATCTGATATAATTACAAGTGATTCAAGATGTGAAGTAATAGGAACGGCAAGAAACGGTAAAGATGGCTTAGAAAAAATACAAACCTTACAACCTGATGTGGTGACATTAGACATAGAAATGCCTATTATGACAGGGTTAGAAATGCTTGAACTACTTAAGCAAAAGAGTATACATGTGCCTGTTATTGTCATGAGTACATTAGCTATGGAAGGAAAAGCAGAAACCATAAAAGCGTTAGAATCAGGTGCCATTGATTTTGTGACAAAACCCCAGAATATATTCAAGGTAAATACAGAAGAAATGCGTGAAGTATTAATTGCCAAGCTTCTTATGGCAGCCAATACCCAAACACCGATGATTCAGAATAAGCCAGTTACCCGTATCCTTAAGCAAACATCACGTTCATTAAACAATCAGAGGAAAAGTGGTTGTCCTGGCATGAACAAGCTAGTTGCCATTGGATGTTCCACTGGTGGTCCTAGAGCATTACAATATGTATTACCGTATTTACCGGCCAATTTAGATGCGGGCATCGTTATTGTACAACATATGCCAGCAGGTTTTACCAAGTCCTTAGCTGATCGGTTAAATCAATTAAGTGCTATAGAGGTAAAAGAGGCAGAGGATAATGATATCATTGAAAAAGGTAAAGCCTATATTGCTCCAGGAAATTATCACATGAAAATTGTACAAGATAGACAGTGTCGATTGATGATTAAGCTATCAAACGAGGAACCATTAAAAGGACATCGACCTGCAGTAGATGTGATGATGAATTCCTTGGTAGATGCACATACGAATGATTTGGTAGGTGTTATCATGACAGGGATGGGTGTTGATGGAAGTGAAGGACTTAAACGTATAAGGGATCATAAAGCCATTCATATTATTGCGCAGAATGAAGAAACGTGTGTTGTTTATGGAATGCCAAAAGCTGTTGTCAAAGGAGGCATAGCGGATGAAGTCATTCCATTAGAATCAATATCTGATGCTATACTTAAGAAAGTGGGGGTGCTTTAAGATGGATATAAGTCAATATCTAGAGATATTTATTGAAGAATCAAAAGAGCATTTACAGAGCCTAAATGAATCCTTATTAGAACTTGAGAAAAACACAGAAAATGTAGAACTCATCAATGAAGTTTTTCGTGTTGCGCATACACTAAAAGGTATGGCAGCTACCATGGGATATAAACGTATGCAGAAGCTTACCCATGATATGGAAAATGTGTTATCTGAAATTAGAAATGGTAATATCGCTGTAACAGCTGAATTACTTGATATATTATTCCAATGTCTTGATGCATTAGAGCAATATGTGGAATCCATTATAGAATCGGGTTCAGAAGGCGATAAGGATAATCATAAGATTATTAATAAACTGAATGCTATATTAGAAGGTGGACAGGATAATACAACAGTAACAGCAGAGGTAGCTGCAACGGCAGAAGCCATTGCCATTGAGCCTGTTCAAGACAGCTTACCTAGCCAAGTAGAGGCAGCTGTATCCGATGCTGATAAACGTCAACATTTGCAGATGAGTTTTACTGATTTTGAAAAGAATGCCATACAGAAAGCGTACCTAGAAAATTTCAAAGTATATGGCATCACTATTTTTATCAGTGAGGGTTGTGTATTAAAATCAGCACGAGCATTTATTGTATTTAGGACTTTAGAAAAATTAGGACAAGTCATTAAATCTCATCCTGCAGTACAAGACATTGAAGATGAGAAATTTGATGATCGTTTTACAACATTTATTGTGACAAAAGAAAATATGGAAAAAATCACTTCTGAATTACGTTCAGTAGCAGAGGTAACCGATGTACTAACCGATGAGATCATTATTCCTATAGAACCAGTCGAAGCTGCAAAAGAAGACAATCAGCAAAAATCAACACGTAAAAAGAAAACAGGCACAAAAGATAGTAATGCTAAAGCAACAGGTATTAAACCTAAAACCAATCGAACAGTAAGAGTAGATATTGAAAGATTAGATACCTTAATGAATCTTGTAAGTGAACTGATTATAATTAAAAATGGTCTAGAAACCATTGAATTAAAAAATGCAAGTCAGAACTTTAATGAGCAAATTGAGTACTTGGAACGTATCACCACCAACTTACATGATGCTGTTATGAAAGTGCGTATGGTACCTATTGAACGTGTATTTAATCGTTTCCCAAGGTTAATACGTGATTTATCAAGGCAGCTAAACAAAAATATTGAATTACATATGTCAGGGGAAGAAACAGAGCTTGACCGTACAGTTATTGACGAAATAGGCGACCCATTAGTGCACTTACTTCGAAATGCAGGGGATCATGGTCTTGAAACGCCTGATGTAAGAGTACAATCTGGTAAAGACCCAGTGGGTAATATTCACCTTAGAGCTTATCAAGACGGCAACAATGTTATCATTGAAGTCAATGACGATGGAAAAGGGATTGACGTTTTACACATTAAAAATAAAGCCATTAAAAATGGGACAATTTCAGAAGATCAAGCAGACAGCATGACCGATCAAGAAATTATCCAATTGCTGTTTAGACCAAGTTTTAGTACAGCAGAAAAAATCTCAGATGTATCAGGCAGGGGTGTAGGTCTTGACGTAGTTAAGACGAAGATTGAAGCTCTTGGTGGCGATATTGAGGTTAAAACAGAAATCAATAAAGGTAGTAAGTTTATCATAAGATTGCCACTAACACTTGCAATTATACAAGCATTAATGGTTAATCTAGGTGATGAGAAATATGCAATACCTCTTAACACAATCCAGAACATTGAAGATGTAGAGGTAGCGCATATCAAATACATTCAGAACCAAGAGGTGATTAATCTTCGTGGTCATGTTATTCCAATTGTGAGGCTACATGAAAAATTAGATATTGAAGAAATTGATCCAGATAGACAGTCACTGACAGTTGTTATTGTTAATAAAGGAGAAAAACAAGCAGGTATCGTCGTCGACTCCTTAATTGGGCAACAAGAAATTGTTATTAAGACACTTGGAAAATACTTATCCAATATTAAATTAATTGCAGGAGCAACCATTCTTGGTGATGGAGAAGTAGCCTTAATTCTGGACATTAATACATTAGTGTAATTGGAGGGCCGAATATGGAAGAAATGAATCAAGCAATTAAAAAGTTTATTGTTGCATCAATTGGACATGAGCAATATGGCGTGAACATTCAATATGTGCAAAACATTGAGAGAATGTTAAGCATTACAAGAGTACCCAAAGCACCTTATTATATTAAAGGGGTTATCAATTTAAGAGGCGACATTATTCCAGTTATGAGTTTAAGACTAAAATTTGGTCTAGAAGCTGATGAATATACCCACAATACACGTATTATTATTGTTAAATTAGATGGCAATCCTATGGGTATTATTGTAGATGAAGTGAAAGAAGTGATTAATCTCACGGATGATGCTATTGAAAAAATATCAAAAGATGCCAATGATGAGAAAGGTATCTATGTGCAAGGTGTTGGAAAAATAGACCAAGAATTGGTAACACTTCTTAACCTTGATGGATTAATCAATACCAACGATTAGGCAATATAGACATCAATAAGGTATTCTGAAAAATACGGCATGATGCTTGTCTATATGAAGGGAATGAGTAAAGCAATGGATAATATTAATATTGATACGTTAGATAACATACATCTGGATGTATTAAAAGAAATTGGGAATATAGGGGCAGGAAATGCAACAACTGCCCTTTCTCAAATGATTAATAAAAAAGTGGATATGAGCGTTCCAAAAGTTAGAATATTGGAATTCAAAGAATTATCCGATATATTAGGTGGAGCGGAAAATCAAGTGGTTGGTATCTTATTAGCCGTAGAAGGTGAAATAAAGGGTATGATGATGTTCGTTCTTGAAACCACTTCGGCACATAATCTTGTGAATCTTCTTATGGGAAAAGCACTCAATACCTTTGAAGAATTTTCAGAAATGGATTTATCTGCACTACAGGAAATTGGGAATATCATTACAGGGGCTTATTTATCATCACTATCATCATTAACAAATTTAAGAATTCATCCATCTGTTCCACATATGGCTATTGATATGGCAGGGGCAATATTAAGCGTACCAGCTATTGAGTTTGGAAAAATTGGGGATAAAGCACTTTTAATACAAACTGGCTTTGGTGAAGGAGAACATAAGGTTTTTGGGAATTTTATATTGATTCCTGACGTGAAGTCTTATGGTACAATTCTCACATCACTAGGTATTACAGCTTAGCCTATGAATGACAAAATTAAAGTAGGCATGGCAGATTTAAATGCATGCTTATCTCCAGGCATTTTAACGACACTAGGACTCGGATCATGTGTTGGCATCGTGCTCTATGACCCTCTAAAAAAAATAGGAGGATTAGCACATATTATGCTACCCGATAGTACTCAAATTAAAAACAATAGCAATGTAGCAAAGTTTGCAGATACAGGAATTAATAAATTAATTGATGATATGGTAAGATTAGGAGCAAGTAAAAATAGACTTGTAGCAAAATTAGCTGGGGGAGCACAAATGTTCTCGTTTAAAACAAGTAATGATTTAATGAGAATAGGGGATAGAAACGTAGAAGCATCTGTTAAAATATTAAGACGGTTAGGCATAAAGATACTTGGTCAAGATACGGGAAAAAATTATGGTAGAACAATCGAGTTTTATACAGATACCGGTGACTTATTTATTAAGACAATAGGGAAAGAGAATAAAATCATATAAGGATGGTACGTAGTATGGTAAGAAATTTTCACATAATCATTATGCTTGTAGCAGGGATTATTGTCAGTATCTTAGGTCTAATTAACGGTTATGACCTTAAAAAACTTTCGATTACAATGATGATTGTTCTATTAATCTTTTTTATAATAGGTTCTATCATTCAAGGCATACTAAATAAGATATATGTTCAGGTTGAAACCAATAAAAAAGCAAGGCAGCTCAGCGAGATGGATGAAGAAATCTTGCGTATAAAAGAATTAGAAGAAGCTGAAGATGTAGACAAAGAAGACCAAAAGATTGACGATGAAACCACCCTATAAGCGTGTAAACGGAGGCCAGAATGGATGATAATTGCAAAGCCATGTTATGGCAAAAGTATTCAAAAAGCCCGTCAGCAGGACTAAAAGAAGAAATCATAACAGAATATGCAGGGCTTGTTAAATTAGTTGCTGGCAGACTTAATATGTACCTAGGTAACAATGTGGAATACGAAGACCTAGTAGGCTATGGGGTGTTTGGACTTATTGATGCTATTGATAAGTATAATTTTGACAAAGGAGTCAAGTTTGAAACCTATGCCTCATTACGAATCAGAGGTGCCATACTCGATAATATAAGACGTATGGACTGGATTCCAAGATCCCTTCGTAAAAAGCAAAAGCAAATCGATCATGCAACGACCAAGCTAGAGAATACACTGGGTCGTCCTGCAACAGATGAAGAGATTGCAAAAGAACTTAACATTACCGATGATGAATACATAAAATGGATGAATCAGACCAAATTACTTACTTTGACATCTTTAGAGGAATACATTGAACAAGGAAGCGAACTTAGAATTGAACCCATGAACAATTCTCGCTATACACAACCGGAAAGGGTTGTTGAGAAACATGAATTAAGAGAAATTTTGACTCAAGTTATAGAAAATTTATTAGATAATGAAAAAAAAGTCATTATGTTTTACTATTATGAGGAACTAACACTAAAAGAAATAAGTCATATACTCGGGGTATCAGAGTCAAGAATTTCTCAAATTCATACAAAAGCATTAAAAAAAATGAAGAAGAGGCTGGGGAATAATGTAGAGTTACTGGCAGGTTTTTAGGGGAGTGATAAGATGTCAGATCAAGTATATGATGGGTATTTTTATTTAACAAACAAAGAGGATGGGCTATATGTTACATTGAGTCCACCTACGGAGCAAGGGAAAAAAATTGAAATCGACGATATTATGCGCACATTAGACCATAAGAAGATTAGGGACTACGACTATGATTTATTGGTTGCAACATTAAGAACCTTAAGAGAAGAAAAAGAAATTAAGCTATCAGAAGCAGTTATTGTGTCCACAGATGAGACAATGGAAATTAATATATCATCAGATAGATTACATGCATATGTGAGGCTTTTTTCAGCCATAGGTGAAGGTGAAGCCCTTGTAAAAGAAGATATTTTATCTGAATTGGAAAAAAGAAACATTGCCTTTGGCATCGACCATGAAGCCATTGATAGGTTAATAGAAGATAAAATTTATTGTAAAGACATTGAAGTAGCCAAAGGATTAGCACCTGTTGAAGGTAAAAATGGAAGAATAGAGTACCTATTTGATACCCAAAAGAAAATAAAGCCACATATGAACGAAGACGGTACAATGGATTATCACAAATTAAATATTATCACTAATGTGAAACAAGGTGATGCTTTAGCCAAGTTAATACCTGAAGAAGAAGGGATACCTGGTAAAAATATTTTTGATCAAGATATCCCTCCAGCAAAAGTAAAACCTGAAAAATTGTTTTTTGGTAAAAACACAAAAGTAAAAGAAGGTACCTTGTATGCCTTAACGGATGGTCAAGTTAAAATTGATGATGGAAAGGTAATCGTTCTTAATTATTTAGAGATATCGGGGAATATTGATAATTCCACAGGCGATATTGAATTTCTTGGTACAGTACTTGTGCGAGGAAATGTATTAACAGGATATACCATAAAAGCTAAAGGTGACGTGGAAGTAAGTGGTGTTGTTGAAGGTGCTTATATTGAGGCAGAAGGCAATATTATATTACATAGAGGTATTCAAGGCATGGACCGAGCAGTGATTAAAGCTGGTGGTAACGTCATGGCTAAGTACATAGAAAATAGTAACGTAACAGCTGGCGGGTGTGTTCATAGCGATGCCATACTCCACAGTGATGTATCCTGTAAAGGTGAAGTGGTTGTAGAAGGTAGAAAAGGATTAATTTCTGGTGGCTCCGTCCGTTCAGGAATAGAAATTCGAGCAAAAGTAATTGGCTCACATATGGAAACCATTACGAATCTTGATGTAGGTGTAGACCCAGCTTATATGGATGAACTCAATCAGCTACAAAAAGATGTCAAATCATTATTAGAAGAAGAAATTAAGCTTACCCAGATTATTACGTTACTCAGCAAAAGGAAAAATATGCAGGGCAGCTTAGATGATAATAAAAAAGAAATGCTCGTATCCGCAACACGAAGCAAAATATTTGTAAGCAATAAACTAAAAAACAACCAAAAAAGATTGGAAGAATTGACGGAAGAACTCAGCCACAAAAATCAGGGTAAAATAAAAGTCATTGGTAATATTCATTCAGGGGTACGTGTATCCATTGGTAATGTAAAATACTATGTAAGAGAACCCATTAAATACTGTGTCATGTACCAAGACGGTGCAGATATCAAAGTAACCAATCTATAAAAGTTGATACAGGGGCTAGAGGAAGAATGCGTTTGCCCCTAAAGGGGAGGAATCTTATGTCAATTAAACCTTTAGATATGCAGGTTATGATACCTAAGACTCAAAAAGTTGCTAGCATTCGTCATCTTGAACAACAAAAAGCGCATGTGAATCAAGATCAAATTGCTCAAACGGTAAAACAGCAGGTAAAGGATAAAAACCAACAAGTCATTAAATCAAATGAGAATGAAAAATTTAATAACGAGGCTGATGCAAGGAAAAAAGGTAAAAATACTTATCATGGTAAAAGAAACGGGAAGCATAAAAATAAAAAAGAATCTGGAAAGAGTCCAAGTAGACATCACATTGATATAAGAATATAAGTCAGATTGAGTTCAATGGATTTCAAGGATGATCACATCATATCATATACCTTCGTTATGATGTGGCGTTTAAATCATTGAACGTTGGAGGTATGAACATGCAAGGTACAGCTATGAGTATATTGGTGATATTGTCCATTTTGGTTGGTATTATGTTTATTGGTATAAGCTTTTTTATTAAAGATAAAAAAGATAAAGAAATGATTCATAATCCAGAACCAATGGTACCTATTTCACCACCTATGGCATCCATGGATGAAGCCGATATCATGAATGAAGTGAATCAGAAAATCCTAGAATTAAACGATTATGCTTCTTTTATAAAAAAGGAAATCAGTGATCAACATAAAGAACTATTATTTTTGTATCAACTTATTACAGAGAAAGAAAAAAACTTAAAACATATAACAGATAAGTCCAGTAAGGCAGAAGAAAAAGCGGCAGTATCATACCATAAAAGTGCAACACCGGACATTAGTGAACCTGCACATACCCTTAATCATAAGATAGTAGAAAATAATAAAGAAATATTTGATCTCTATAAAGAAGGTCATAGTGTGACAGAGATTGCACAATCATTAAATATTGGTAAAGGGGAAGTAAAATTAATATTGGATTTAGGCATAAAATAATCATTCGAGAAAAGGAATGTATCAATAGACGTTAAAGAGGTGCTTATATGAGTAAACACAAGTATTTTTTAAGAGGTTTTGGTACGGCTTTGATTCTTACAGCCTCTATTTTTTATCTAGCCACTCCCAATAAGTCAGAAGACCTCAGTGACGAAGACATTATTGCCAGGGCAGAAAATTTAGGTATGATTAAAAGTACTATGGATCAAACCATGGCTAGTGAGCAAGTGATTGAACAAGCTAAACAACTTGGAATGATCTTTGAAAAAGATGCTAAACCTTTATGGGAAACTGAATTTCGTCAAAGCCTGAGACAGGAAATCATGAAAGAGTTAGAGGCAGAAGATCAACAAATGAATGAAGATGAAAAAGATGATCCATCAAATAATCAGGAACAAGATGAGTTAATGGAGAAGGATTCCGAAGGAAAAGCAGATGAAGAGGTTACGACGGATCAACGAGCGACGGTAGAACTGACCATTAACTATGGCATGACCTCTAAAGATGTGGCAACACTTTTGTATAACAATGGTGTTGTTCATGATATTGACGAATTCGACAGATATCTCATGATGCAAGGCTATGCACAAAAAATCAAAACCGGTACATACATATTCCATGTTAACAGTAGTTTTAAAGAAGCTATGAAAAATTTTACAAATTAGATAGTAAAATGGCTTGATTATTTGAAGGACTTATGATATACTAGCAGTCGTGAAAAAACACGTATTTTTGATTTTTAGAAAGGTGCCTTAACTGGTTTTCTAAAAAGATGATAAATGCGGAAGAAAAAAACCAAAATGATGGAGGTACAACATGAGTGTAATTTCAATGAAACAATTATTAGAAGCTGGTGTTCATTTCGGACATCAAACCAGAAGATGGAACCCTAAAATGGCTGAGTATATTTATACTGAGAGAAACGGGATTTACATCATCGATTTACAAAAGACAGTAGGTAAAGTTGACGATGCATATAATGCAATCAAAGACGTGGTTGCTGATGGCGGAAATGTACTTTTTGTAGGTACAAAGAAGCAAGCTCAAGATGCTATTAAAACAGAAGCAGAGCGTTGTGGTATGTTCTACGTTAACCAAAGATGGTTAGGTGGTATGCTCACGAACTTCAAAACAATTCAAACACGTATTAAGCGTCTAAAAGACTTAGAAAAGATGCAAGAAGATGGTACCTTTGATGTCTTACCTAAAAAAGAAGTCATTAAGTTAAAGCTTCAAATGGATAAACTAGAGAAAAATCTCGGCGGAATCAAAGAAATGAAAGACGTGCCAGATGTTATGTTCATTGTTGATCCAAGAAAAGAAAAGATTGCTATTCAAGAAGCACATATTTTAGGTATTCCAATTGTATCAATCGTTGATACAAACTGTGACCCAGACGAAGTAGACTATGTAATCCCTGGTAATGATGATGCTATTAGAGCGGTTAAACTAATCGTATCTAAGATGGCTGATGCTGTTGTAGAAGCGAACCAAGGAGCACAAAATCATATAGAAGAAGCAGCGCCAGAAGCAAAAAAAGCAGAATAAGCATACGGATGCTTCAACCAGCTACTGGTTGAAGCATTTATATTATCACATAAGAAAAACAAAAAAGGATATATGCCATTAAACGTTGTAAAAATCATGGATTACCGTTAAGTTCATGATAGATTGGAAAGAATTTTATACGAGAAGAATAAAAGAAGATGGAGGGTCTACACATGGCTATTACTGCAAGTATGGTAAAAGAGTTGAGAGAAAGAACTGGTGCAGGTATGATGGACTGTAAAAAAGCACTAGTAGAACACAATGGTGATATGGAGAAATCCATAGAATTTTTAAGAGAAAAAGGTTTAGCTAAGGCAGCTAAAAAAGCTGGTAGAATTGCTGCTGAAGGTTTAGTTGCAACTTGTGTAACCGATGATCATAAATGTGCTTCTGTTGTAGAAGTAAACAGTGAGACAGATTTCGTTGCAAAGAACGATATCTTTAAAACTTATGTAAAAGACGTAGCTGAGCAGGCAGTTAAGACAGAGGCTGCAGATATTGATGCCTTTCTTAATGATAAATGGTCAATCGACCCAAGCAAAACAGTTAGTGAAGTACTTACAGATCAAATTGCTAAAATCGGTGAAAACATGAACATTAGAAGATTTGAAAAATTTGTTGCTGATGACAGCTTCATTACATCCTATATCCATGCAGGTGGAAAAATTGGGGTACTCGTTGAAATGACTGGTGAAGCAACAGATGCTACACTAGAGTGTGCTAAGAATCTTGCTATGCAAGTAGCGGCAGTAACACCTAAGTATATTTCTAGAGACGAAGTAGATGCCGATTTCATTGAGAAAGAGAAAGAAGTGCTCAAACAACAAGCTAAGAATGAAAACCCAGATAAGCCAGATAATATTATTGAGAAAATGATTATTGGTCGTGTAAATAAGATGTTAAAAGAAATTTGCTTACTTGACCAACCCTATGTTAAAGATGGCGATTTAACAGTTTCTAAGTACATTGCTTCTGTAGCAAAAGAAACAGGTTCTGAATTAGCTATCAAACGTTATGTACGTTTTGAAACGGGTGAAGGCTTGGAGAAAAAAGAAGAGAATTTTGCAGAAGAAGTTGCCAAGCAAATGCAATAAATATATATAGTATATAATACAAAAGAAGTTCTACCTCTGAGCTAGTAAGTGTTAAGAAGTCTTTTTACTTAGCGCAAATGCTAAATGCAAGACTTACTTATAAGATAATAAAAGGAAACACGATGTGTTTCCTTTTTTTGAGAAAATTACTAACGTTAGCTTCTATAAGTTAGAGAGTGACCTTTTATAGAAAAATTACCAAATTACCACTAGTAAAAATTTCTAAGTTATGATAAATTAATAGATAGAGGTGTTTAAATGACAAAGTATAAGAGAATATTACTTAAATTAAGTGGAGAAGCTCTTTCTGGCGATAAAGGTACAGGTTTTGACGAAGAAACAGTATTAAAAGTAGCTGAACAAATAAAACATATTGTGGATCAAGGCGCAGAGGTTGAAATCGTCATCGGTGGTGGCAATTTCTGGCGTGGAAGAAGCAGTCAGAATATGGATAGAACCAAATCCGATCAAATTGGGGTAATGGCGACTGTTATGAATGCGTTGTATATGGCTGAAATTCTAAGAACAATTGGGATGAAAGCCGTTGTACAAACACCTTTTAAAGTAGGAAATGTTACAGAAGAATTTTCAAAAGACAGAGCTTTAGAACATCTCAGCAACAATACGGTTGTATTTTTTGCTGGTGGAACAGGACACCCTTATTTTTCAACAGATACCGCAGCTGCATTAAGAGCAATAGAGACAGAGTGTGACATCATATTATTGGCTAAAAACATTGACGGCGTTTATGATTCTGATCCAAAAACAAACAAAAATGCCAGCAAATTTGACACATTAACGTTAACGGAAGTTGTTGAGAAACGTTTGCAGGTTATGGACCTTACAGCATCCATTATGTGTATGGAACAAGAATTACCGTTATTAGTTTTTGCTCTTTCAGAAAAAGACAGTATAAAAAATGCTATGCAAGATAAGATTAATGGTACTTTTATAACCATATAATGTATAACAACAAGACATTTTTTAAAAGTTATACCAATACAAAATATAGGAGGAGAAAACATGTTTGAAGAGATGAAAAAATACGAAGACAAGATGCATAAGACAATACACGCATTAGAGACAGAATATAACAGTATTAGAGCAGGAAGAGCTAATCCTCATGTACTTGATAACATTAAGATGGATTATTACGGTCAACCTACCCCTATTCAACAAGTAGGTAATGTATCCATTCCAGAGCCAAGGATGATCCAGATTCAACCTTGGGATTCCAGTATCATCAAAGATATAGAAAAGGCTATTTTAGCATCCGATTTGGGTATTACACCAAATACAGATGGTAAAATCATTCGGTTAGTATTTCCTGAACTGACAGAGGAACGCAGAAAGATCTTAACCAAAGAAGTGAAGAAAAAAGGTGAAGATGCAAAAGTAGCCATTCGTAACATAAGAAGAGATGCCATGGATCATTTCAAAAAAGCTGAAAAAAATCATGAAATGACAGAAGATGATTTAAAAGATTATGAAGCGGACATACAAAAAATAACAGATAAATTTATAAAAATTATTGATGAGCATGTAGATGCTAAATCAAAAGATATTTTAACTGTATAGGACAAATTGGCTTTCATAACAAAGGGGCTGTCTCATTAAAACAATTTTGTTGGCTATAAGTTTTTTAGAAACGATAAGAGGTTAAGCTTTTCAGACCCCTAAACGTCGGTGTTTAGAGGGTCTGCGCTTCGCCGTCCATGGCTGCGCTTTAGGCTTAATCTCTTATCGTTTCCTATGATATTGACGTGTTTTGCTATAATGAGACAGCCCCTTTGTTCAAATGCTAGTTTTACCATACGAGAGGAATGATTATAAGTGAAAGCAGATATGGGACAGTATACAATTCCAAAACATGTAGCATTTATTATGGATGGTAATGGCAGATGGGCTACAGGCAGAGGAAAAAGCAGACAGTTTGGACATAAACAGGGTGCTAAGACTCTGGAACATATATGTAGACAGGCAAGTGATTTAGGTGTCTTATATATAACCGTTTACGCCTTTTCAACTGAAAATTGGGCTCGCCCAAAAGCAGAAGTTAATAACCTTATGAATTTATTAAGACATTATTTAAAGAGCAGTATTAAGAATGCTCGAAAAGATAATATGCGTGTTAGGGTTATTGGAGATAAATCGGGTCTAGATCAAGATATTATTAAAAGTATTGAAAGTCTAGAAGAAGACTCAAAAGATAATACAGGATTAAATTTACAGATTGCCTTAAACTACGGTGGACGAGATGAGATTGTACGTATGACTAAACGCATCATGACTGATTATGAAAATAATAAAATTGATATAAATGCAATTAATGAAGATACGATAAATAAATATCTTGATACAGCAGAAATACCTGATCCTGACTTGCTCATTCGAACCAGTGGGGAAATGCGAATCAGTAATTTCTTATTATGGCAAATAGCTTATTCAGAATTTTATTTTCTTGATAAACATTGGCCTGATTTTACAATAGAAGATTTAAAGCAAGCTATTGCTTACTATAATAATAAGGATCGTCGATATGGTGGGGTCTAGATACGAAACAGTAAGGAAGGAGTTGGGATAATTGAGAACAAGAATAATCTCTTCAATTATCGCTCTACCTCTATTAATGATTGTATTGCTATTGGGTGGAGCTTATTTACAAGTTGCTTTAATTATTGTATCTTTAATTGGTATGTTTGAATTCTTCAGGGCTTATAAAATAGACAGTTTGCCCATGAAAATATTAGGCTATATAGGGAACATAATCTTTTACATGATGATTATATGGGATAAAACTAGTTACCTTCAAGAATTCTTTGGCATTTTTATGTTGATTCTGCTAATAGGCTACGTATTTACTTACCCAAAATATGATTTAAAAGATATTATGCTTGTCCTTATTGGATTCTTTTATGTTGCCTATTTGCTATCTTACATTTTAATGGTACGTGAAGACCCTACCTATGGTCCATGGCTTATATGGCTAATTTTCATTGTGGCGTTTGGTAGTGATACATGTGCTTACTTTATAGGTGTGAAATTTGGTAAAAACAAGCTGGCTAGACATCTAAGCCCAAAAAAAAGTGTTGAAGGTTCCATTGCTGGGATTATAGGAGCAACGCTCTTATCAGTGCTATACGGTGTTATATTATATCAAACAGGCCATATTACGGATTCAGCTAAGATTATTCCATTCTTTTTTATTGGAGGCATCGGGTCTGTATTATCACAGATTGGTGATCTGGCTGCTTCAGCTATGAAACGACAGAACAAGATAAAAGATTTTGGTTCTATTATGCCGGGTCATGGTGGTGTTTTGGACCGTCTTGATAGTATCATTTTTACAGCACCATTTGTTTACTACATTATGAAATTTTTTATTCTTTAGTATAAAAGTACCAAGTCATCAAAGAAAAATTTTGTAATGGAATAAATCAGTTAATAATAGGACATCACAAAAAATATATATAGTATATAACAAGTATGCATAAGAAAAAGGAGAACACAATTGAAGGTTATATCAATTCTAGGATCAACAGGCTCAATCGGCACACAAACAGTTGATATTGTCGTAAAACAGGGTGATATTCGCGTGTTAGGGCTTACAGCCAATCAAAACATCGATTTATTGGAGGAGCAGATTCACCAAGTACATCCAGAAGTTGTTGCCGTTATGGATGAAAAAAAGGCGAAAGAACTCAAGAAGCGTGTGGGTTCAAAAGTAAAAGTTCTCAGCGGAATGGATGGACTTATTCAAGTAGCCACATTAGATCAGGTGGAAATGGTTGTGACAGCCGTTGTTGGTATGATTGGTATTAAACCAACAGTAGCCGCTATAAAAGCATCCAAAGATATAGCTTTAGCTAATAAAGAAACATTGGTAACAGCTGGGCATTTAATCATGGACCTTATAAAACAATATGGCGTCCAACTATATCCTGTCGATAGTGAACATTCTGCTATATTTCAGTGCTTAAAGGGAGAGAATATAAGAGAAGTCCATAAAATTCTTTTAACAGCTTCAGGTGGACCTTTTAGAGGCAAAACCACAACAGAATTACAGCATATGACAGTAAAGGATGCACTAAATCATCCTAATTGGTCAATGGGTCAGAAGATAACTATTGATTCTGCAACCATGATGAACAAAGGTCTTGAGGTTATTGAAGCAAAATGGTTATTTAATCTAAAGCCTTCTCAAGTAGAAGTGGTTATACATCCCCAGAGTATTATTCATTCCATGGTGGAATATAAAGATGGTTCCGTCATGGCTCAACTGGATGTACCGGATATGCGTACGCCTATTCAGTATGCACTTAATCATCCACATCGCTTGCCTAATGATGTACCAAGGCTTGATCTTACAAAAGTCGCTCAGTTAACATTTGAAAAGCCGGATATGGAAACGTTTAAGGGACTCAAGTTAGCATATGAAGCCTTACAAAAAAGTGGTTCAATCCTAACGGTCCTTAATGCAGCAAATGAACGGGCTGTGGATAAATTTTTAAAACAACAGATAGGATTCTTAGAAATATACGATGTAATTGCTTTTGCAATGGATCATCACAAGAATATACAACATCCAACTCTTCAGCAAATATTTGACGCTGAACAACAAACCTATGAGGTGATTGAAAAAAAGTGGATGTCAGAAAGGAATGAATGATTGAATGAATATAGTAGTGGCAATCCTTATCTTTGGGTTACTTGTACTGGTTCATGAGCTAGGTCATTTTCTAGCTGCAAGAAAAAACGGCATTCTTGTTGAAGAATTTGCCATCGGTATGGGACCAAAATTAGTAGGGTTTCAAAGAGGAGATACATTATACACCATTCGTATTTTACCATTGGGTGGTTTTTGTAAAATGCTTGGTGAGGATGAAGAAGTAGAAGGTGACGAACGGGCATTTTCTAATAAATCTGTAGGTGCAAGAATTGTTGTTGTTATAGCGGGTGCGGCATTTAATATTATACTTGCTTTTATCTTTGCATGCATATTAGTAGGTATGGCTGGTGATTTTACCACAAGAATATCAGATATTAGCGAGGGTTCCCCAGCGTATGAAGCAGGACTTAAACCTGGTGACACCATTGTGAAGGTGGATGGGCATCGTATTATGTCCAGTAGTGAAATATCCCTTTATATTAACCTTAAAAAAGGGGAGCCTGTTGATATTGTATATAAGCGGGATGGCCAGGAGCAAGGTATAACCATTACCCCAGAGGAAGCTGAAGGGAATTACTTTATTGGTATAGCTAATTTTCATCGTATTAATAAAGGTAATATATTTGAGGTCATTAAGTATGGTTTCATCAAAGTAGGTTTTTGGATTAAAACTGTATTTATTAGTTTAGGTATGATTTTCCGTGGTGAAGTAGGTAGAGAAGATGTTGGTGGTCCAATAAGGATCATGTCTGAAATCAGTAAAGGGTATACGGAAAGTGTTAAATATGGTGTACGTAATGTATTTTTAACCATATCATCCTATATTGTTTTATTAAGTGCTAATTTGGGTGTTATGAATCTATTACCCATACCTGCTTTAGATGGTGGAAGGTTGTTGTTTTTGTTGATTGAGGCTGTTAGACGGAAGCCGATAAGTAGGGAAAAAGAAGGGTATGTGCACTTTATAGGCTTTGTGTTATTGATGGTTTTAATGGTATTTTTGTTTTTTAATGATTTTACGAATGTATTTTGATGGTGTTTAAGTAATGATGGTGGCTGGGTAAAGGTCTTTGTTTGGTATGAATGAAGTGCTTTTACTTGGCTGCTTTGTTTTGTTGGTGGTTATTTTATAGGATTATACAAGACATCCGTAGGGGAATAGGTGTTATAAATCTGTTCAGGTTAAATAATAGAAGAAAATCTAAGCACAGTGGAAAGATAACTTCCTAAAACTTAAAACTCGCAAGCTCAGAAATTAAGTTTTTTAACGGAAGCTATCTTTCCACTGTGCTAAGGTTTTCTAACTCTTATTTAAACATCACTGATTTATAACACCTATTCCCCTACTAGGTTGTTTGTGGGGGTATTGGTGGTTTTGTAGGAAGTGGATTATAAGAAGGTAATCGTTGTAGTAGATGTTTTAGTAGGATTTAAATGTGCATTAGATTGTGGAGTATAGGGCATATCATGATTGATATGTTAAATAATATGGAGTAAGTGCTATAGTACCTATTGTTTTTTTGGGATAAAAAGAATAAAATAAAAGAAGAATAGAAGGCACTGATTGATGATATATAGGAGGCATGTTATGCATCGTGATAAAACGAAAGTGATAAGAATTGGTGATCGTGTCATTGGTGGGGGTAATCCTATCTTGGTGCAATCCATGACAAATACAAAAACTGAAAATGTGGATGAAACAGTTAAGCAAATTTTGGCATTGGAGAAAGCGGGATGTGATATTATTCGTGTGACGGTGCCGACTAAGGCTGCTGCAAAAGCTGTTTCTGATATTAAGAAGCGGATTCATATACCGTTAGTGGCGGATATTCATTTTGATTATAAGATGGCGTTATTGGCCATGAAAAATGGGGCTGACAAAATCCGTATTAACCCAGGCAACATTGGTTCAATGGATCGTGTTAAACAAGTCGTAGAGCGGGCTAAAAAGGATAATATACCTATACGTATAGGTATTAACAGTGGTTCGGTGGAAAAGGAAATTTTAGCGAAATATGGTCATGTAACAGCAGAAGGTCTTGTTGAGAGTGCATTGAATCATGTGAAACTTATTGAAGATATGGATTATGATAACTTGGTTATTTCCATCAAAACATCGGATGTGATGATGGCTATAAAAGCCCATGAGCTGATTGCCAGTCAGACCTTGTATCCTATCCATGTGGGTGTGACAGAAGCAGGTACCATATGGTCTGGAACGATTAAGTCAACAGCTGGTTTAAGTGTTATTTTACATGGTGGTGTTGGAGATACCATTCGTGTATCCTTAACGGGTGACCCTGTTGAAGAAGTGCGTGTGGGTATTAAGGTATTGGAGACTCTTGGACTGAGAAGACGTAACAGCATAGAATTTGTATCTTGTCCCACTTGTGGGCGGACTCAAATCGATTTAATTCAATTAGCCAATATGGTAGAAGAACGTTTTGGACACTTGAAGTATCCGTTAAAGATTGCAGTGATGGGATGCATTGTTAATGGTCCTGGAGAGGCAAAAGAAGCGGATTTAGGTATTGCTGGCGGTAAAGGTGTAGGCCTTATTTTTAAAAAAGGTGTTGTGGTCAAGAAGGTGACAGAAGATGCCTTACTGGATAGTTTAGCAGAGGAAATTCAGAGTATTATTCATGAACGAGAAGCTTCTTTATAAAATGAATAGTCGTTGATAAGTGAAATTCCCTATAATCTTTATACTTGGAAAAAGAGTTTGTTGGTCGTTTGCCAAGAGGTTTTGGTTGAATAGAGTTGAAGTAGGTGAAGATGAATATGAGCAGATGCTTCGTAGATGTATTTCATGACATAGAGCTTGATGAGAGTTTGGATGTTTATTTTAGTAATGCCACAGTAGAGCGTGTGGTGATTAACTCTCAGGATAAAGAATTACAAGTTCATATGATATTTAAAACCATTGTTCATATGAAGTTTATACAGCAAGTTGAACGTATGTTAGAAGCCAATATATGTGAGGATTCAGGTCTAGCTGTCAATATTATATGCCGATATGAGGTGGCCTATGATCTAAATAAGATCATCATGTTGTATCAAGATAGTATTTTATATGAATTGAAACAGCATAGCCCTGTAGTTTTTGGTATTTTGAGAAAGGCAGAGCTAAATATTGCAGAGGGAAACATTACCTTTACCTTAAAAGATAGTATTGATAATTATCTCTATGCCAGAAAAGTGGATAAACGCATTGAGGAGATCATGAAAAAACGTTTCGATATGGAAGCGAAAGTATCTTTTATCGTACATGAAGAAGCTGAAAAGAATAACAAAAAGTTCCTTAAAAAGCGGGATGAAAAAGAAAAAGCGTTTGTCACACAAGTGATGAGTGCGATGCCAGTCCAAACCACATCCACAACTGAGAACACCAAGAAGGATAATGGCGGTTCCAGTAACCATAACGTGGATGAGCGTATGATTATTGGTCGAAAAATCAACGGTGAAATTACGCCTATTCATGAGATTGACCATGACGTGGATGATATAATATTTGATGGTATTATTTTTCATGTTGAAAGTCGGGAGATTCGGAACAATAAGTACATTGTTGCTTTCGATTTAACCAATGAGAAGGATTCCATTACAGCTAAGTGTTTTGTTAAGAAAGAGCAGTTCGAAGAAGATGTAAAGGATCGTTTAGTAAAAGGTAAGGCTGTTCGGGTAAAAGGGAACTTGCAGTTTGATACCTTCTCCAAAGAGATGACAGTCATGACCCGTGCCATTATGGAAATCCATGATTTTCGCATTAAAAGAGTGGACCTTAGTAAAGAAAAACGTGTGGAACTGCATGCGCATACCCAAATGAGTGATATGGACAGTGTTGTCAGTGCAAAAGCACTGGTTAATCAGGCTATTGCATGGGGGCATGATGCCATTGCTATTACGGACCATGGTGTTGTTCAAGCCTTTCCAGAAGCCTTTCATGCAGCTCATGGAAAGATAAAGATCATTTATGGTTTAGAAGCTTATTTAGTAGATGATTTGAAGTCCATTGTTCACCAATCCCATCATCAAAGTTTAGATGATGAATATGTTATTTTTGATTTGGAGACCACAGGTTTTTATCCAGGCAAAGATGGCATAACTGAGATTGGTGCTGTGAAGATTAAGAACGGTGAAATCATTGACAATTTTAGTACCTTTGTTAATCCAGAAAGGCATATACCCCAAGAAGTAACTGCTTTAACAGGCATAACCGATGAGATGGTAGCTGAGGCGCCTAAATTTAAGCAAGCACTGCCTAATTTTTTAACATTTATTGGTGATGCCGTTCTCGTAGCCCACAACGCAGATTTTGATATGCGTTTCATACGCTATTTTTGTAAAGAGATGGATAGAGAAGTTAACAACACCGTATTAGATACTTTAGAACTTGGCAGGGTTTTATTAACAGATTTAAAGAATTATAAATTGAATACCCTGGCCAAAGAATTAGGGGTTAAGCTTGAAAATCACCATCGTGCTGTTGACGATGCGTTAGCAACAGCCAAGATATTTATGGAATTTATACATATGTTAAGGAATAAAAACATAAGTAACCTAGAAGAACTTGAAACATACGCCCATGAAGCCACTAAAAATGTGAAGAAACTGAAATACTATCATGCTATTATATTAGCTAAAAATTTAGTGGGTCTACGCAATCTCTATGAGCTTGTATCTAAATCCCATATTGACTATTTCTTCCGAAAACCTAGGGTGCCTAAAAGTGTATACCTTGAGTTAAAAGAAGGGCTGTTGATTGGTTCAGCTTGTGAGGCAGGGGAATTATACAAGGCTGTATTAGAGGATAAACCAAAAGAGGAAATTGACAGATTGGTGGATTTCTACGATTATCTTGAAATTCAACCCATCATGAATAATGAATTCATGATTAGAAACGGTTCTGTAGAAAGTATACAAGTACTTCAAGACATTAACAAGAAAATTGTACGCTTAGCCAAGGCACATAACAAACCCATCGTTGGGACATGTGATGTACACTTTCTTAATCCTGATGATGAAGTTTATCGTCGTATCATTATGGCAGGTCAAGGTTTCAAAGATGCCGATCAACAAGCACCTTTGTACTTTAGAACCACCGATGAAATGTTAAAGGAGTTTGCTTATCTGGGAGAAGAAGTAGCGCGAGAGGTTGTTATTGACAATACACGCAAGATAGCAGATATGATTGAAAACATTGATCCAGTACCACCTGATAAGTATCCACCCATTATAGAAGGTTCAGACGAAACATTGCGTAAAATCTGCATGGATAAAGCCATATCCATTTATGGTGACCCATTGCCGGAAATTGTAGCAACGCGCCTAGAGAGAGAGCTCCATTCAATTATTTCCAATGGTTTTGCTGTGATGTATATTATTTCACAGAAATTGGTGTGGAAATCCATTGAAGATGGTTATTTGGTTGGTTCAAGGGGCTCTGTTGGTTCTTCTTTTGCGGCTACCATGTCGGGTATAACGGAAGTTAATCCCTTGTCGCCACATTATATCTGCCCTAACTGTAAGTATTCCGATTTTGAATCAGAAATCGTTAAAAAGAATGCAGGTAATTCTGGCTGTGATCTACCAGATAAGAAATGCCCAAAGTGTGGTACAGATCTTGAAAAAGAAGGTCACGATATCCCCTTTGAAACGTTTCTTGGATTTAAGGGCAACAAAGAGCCTGATATTGACCTTAACTTCTCTGGTGAATATCAGAGTAAGGCCCATGATTACACAGAAGAGATTTTTGGCACGGGCTATGTATTCAGAGCTGGAACAATTGGTACTTTGGCTGAGAAAACAGCATATGGTTTTGTAAAGAAGTATTTCGATGAAAAAGAGATAACCGTGCGTAATGCAGAGGTTAACCGCCTTATAGGAGGTTGTACTGGTGCCAGACGAACAACAGGTCAACATCCCGGTGGTATTATTGTTGTACCTAGGAGTGAAGAAATCTATAAATTTACACCGGTTCAGCGGCCGGCTAACGATATGAATACCAAGATTATCACCACACATTTTGACTATCACTCCATCGATCACAACCTTTTGAAGCTGGATATACTGGGTCATGACGACCCTACCATGATTCGGATGCTGGAAGATTTAACAGGTGTTGATGCTAAGCTTATCAAGTTTGATGAACCCCAAGTGGCATCTTTATTTACAAGCACCAAAGCACTCCATATTAAACCCGATGATATTGATGGTTGTCCTCTAGGGTCCTTAGGCATTCCTGAGTTCGGTACAGATTTTGTTATACAGATGCTTCTTGATACCAAACCAAAAACATTTTCAGAATTATGTAAGATATCCGTGCTGTCTCATGGTACAGATGTATGGCTTAACAATGCTCAGGAGCTTATTCGAGATGGCAAAGCCACCATTGGTGAAGTTATATCATCCCGGGACGATATCATGGTATACCTGATTAACATGGGTGTGGAAAAAGAATTGTCTTTTACCATCATGGAAAGTGTTCGTAAAGGTAAAGGCTTAAAGCCAGAGTGGGAAGAGGCTATGCTGGATCAAGGTGTACCAGAATGGTATATTTGGTCTTGTAAACAAATCAAATACATGTTTCCAAAAGCACATGCTGTAGCATACGTTATGATGGCATATCGTATTGCCTATTTTAAGGTCTACTATCCAGAAGCCTACTATGCAGCCTATTTTAGCATACGTGCTTCGGATTTTGATTATGAATTGATGTGTCACGGAAAGCAAAAGGTGGATGGTCATATTAACGATTACAAGAGTCGACTAAATGACTTATCAAAAAAAGAGAAAGATACCCTAAAAGATATGCGTATTGTACAAGAAATGTATGCAAGAGGGATACAGTTTGTACCCATTGATTTGTATCAAGTAAAAGCAAAATTATTCCAAGTCCTGGAAGCTGGTATTATGCCATCCCTAAGTGCAATCCAAGGTTTAGGTGATAAAGCTGCTGAGAATATTGTTAATGCCAGAGAAAATGGTACTTTCTTATCCATTGATGAACTGCGGCAACGCACCAAAATCAGTAAAACGGTTATTGAAATTATGAAGCAAAATAAAATTCTAGATGGCATGCCAGAATCAAATCAACTTAGTTTATTTGAAGTATAGCATAAAACAAAAAATAATGGTGTAAACATAAAGAAGTCGATCTTTTGGCTTCTTTTTTTATTATTTAAAAGTAACCATGTTACATTTGGTATGGTATGTAACTTGCATTTTTTTTACAGTTTGTGTATAATATGGTTCGCAATCGATAAAAATGCTACATAAAGAAATTTCTCTGTCATATCATGACTGGGAAACGGTTATATACAACATTTATCATGTGCTTCAGCTATAAAATAATACATGAAAAGGTATGATAACCTTACATGCTATTATTTAGGAACATATGTTGCCTGATGTCAAAAGTTGGACTATTCCAAATAGTGATTAGGTTTAAATGGAACGTATATGCACCACCTTATGTAGAAAACAAACGTGTTATTATTTGAGAAAAATAAAGGGTGAGTGAAAGGAGAACAACATGGCAAAAAGAGAACAATGGGGTTCAAGAGTAGGTTTTATTCTAGCCGCTATTGGATCCGCAGTAGGATTGGGTAATATATGGAGATTCCCATATACTGTAGCTAAAAATGGAGGAGGCGCGTTCCTAATCCCCTATTTAGTGGCATTATTTACAGCAGGTATTCCATTACTTATATTGGAGTTTGGTCTAGGACACAAGATGCGGACATCTGCGCCAGGGATTTTTGGGCGATTAAATAAAAGGTGGCAAAAATTAGGTTGGTGGCAAACAGCTATTGCTTTTGTTATTACAGTGTATTATGTTGCCATTATAGGATGGGCCCTTAGTTATGTCATATTCTCACTTGATTTATCTTGGGGAATAGACACAGCAGATTTTTTTAAACATGCCTATTTAAAACGAACAGCATCACCTTTTGATTTTGATGGTATTCGATTAGGCGGGTTAATACCACTGATTATCGTATGGGGTATTAACTATATTGTCTTGGCATTTGGCATTAAAGGTGGTATTGAAAAAGCAAATAAAATTTTTATGCCCATCTTATTTGCATCCATTATTATTATTACCATTCGTGGTTTAACGTTGCCAGGCGCCTTTAATGGATTGGATTATTTATTTAAACCTGATTTTAGTAAAATATTAGAGGGGCGTGTATGGGTAGCAGCCTATGGTCAGATATTCTACTCATTGAGTATCTGTTTTGGTATTATGTTGGCTTATTCCAGTTATTTACCCAAGAAATCAGATATTGTTAATAATGCCTTTATTACAGCATTTGGTAACTGTAGCTTTAGTATTATTGCAGGGATTGCTGTATTTAGTATTTTAGGAAACATGGCATTAAGCAGTGGAAAGACCGTGGAAGCTGTTGCTGAGGGTGGTATTGGTCTTGCTTTTATTGTGTTTCCAGAAGCCATTAATGGGTTACCCAATTTTAGAGAATTATTTGGTGCACTCTTTTTCCTATGTTTATTTTTTGCAGGCTTATCATCCAGTATGTCCATCATTGAAGCCACTGTTTCAGCGGTCATTGATAAGTTTAACATGCATCGGCTGAAGGCATTATCCATTATCTGTGGTGTTGGCTTTGTTGTATCCGTTGTGTTTGTTACAGGTGCAGGGGTCTATGTGCTTGATATTGTTGACCATTTTGTGAATAACTATGGTGTAGCTATTGCAGGATTGATAGAAGCCCTATTAATTGGTTGGTTCTTCAATGTTAGAAGCATTCGAAACTATGTTAATCCCCTTTCGGATTTTGGTGTAGGTAATTGGTGGGAGCTATGTATTAAGCTTGTTACACCTTTAATTCTTGGTATCATGGTTGTGCTAAAAGTCATTGATGATATCAAGCAACCCTATGAAGGCTATCCTATAGCTGCATTACTGGTTTATGGTGTAGGGGTTATTGTATTAACTGTTGTACTGGGCTTGATTTTATCGTCTGTTAAAGGTTCTAAAACCTATGAATTAGCATTGGATGAAGGGGTGAAAAATAATGAGTTTTGAGTCAGCTGTATTTTGTGCCCTTAGTTTAATGATTTTATGGGGTGGATTTGGTATTTGCTTAAGAATTGCTATGAAAAAGCAAAAGCAAGACAATTAGTTTGTCCATGGTTGTGAGCTACTTGAAAGTATAAAATAATGGTAAGAAGTTCTGGGCTATCCTATAAAAGTGTTGTTATGGAAAATTGTCTGCCTTATGCATGACGACATGCTTTTATAAGATAGCCCTGTTTATACCTATCAAAATGAACAAATCGGATTTTTATTTGAATAAAAGTTCATTTTTAAGTATAATATTAGGGATAAGGCTAGTGCTAGCCAATACCTATGATAAAAAATGAAAATAAATTGGAGGGATTCGTGATGCAAGAAGTAAATGTCTATACAGATGGTGCTTGCAGAGGTAATCCAGACGGTCCAGGTGGCTTTGGGGTTGTGCTTGAATATACAGATGATAAGGGTAATCATCATGAAAAAGAATTATCCGGTGGTTACATGCATACAACAAATAATCGAATGGAATTAATGGGTGTTTTAAAAGGCTTAGAAGCATTAAAACGACCTTGTAAGGTTAAACTATATACGGATTCACAATATATTGTGAAAGCTTTTAATGAAGGTTGGTTGAACAACTGGATGAAAAACAATTGGAAAAGAGGCAAAAAAAAGGAAGACGTTAAGAATGTGGACCTCTGGAAACAAATACTCTCAGCTAAAGATAAGCATGATGTATCCTTTCACTGGGTAAAGGGACATGCTTCTCACCCCCAAAATGAACGTTGTGATGTACTTGCTACAACAGCCGCAGATGGTAATCATCTAATTGAGGATAAGCGTTCAAGTGAGTAGAAAGATTAACACCACAGACATGATAATAATAAGATAAGTGTATGATTAATTGACGATGATTCTAGGTGAAAGTGTAATCATTGTCATCTTAGCGTAATTGTTTCATTCATTATAATCTATATGAAATGGAGTTTGACATGAGTTATTGGGAACATTATCCAGCATTACAAAATGAACTACGATATGTTGAAGACTATATGAGACAGAAGGTTGTATCCAAGAAAAAAATATTAACGGATATATCCCTTGACCTTATAGATGCAGGTGGAAAACGATTAAGACCTGCTTTTTTAATATTAGCTGCAAAATGTGGGAAAAAATACAATCCAGATGTGATTATACCTTTGGCAGCAGCCCTTGAGCTAATACATACGGCAACCCTTGTCCATGACGATATTATTGATGAATCAAAATTTCGTCGAGGTAAAGAAAGTATTCAGCAAAAATGGGGTAAAGATATGGCGGTGTACGTAGGCGATTATTTGTTGTCTAAATCTTTCTGTATCCTATCAGACCGCACATCCATTGACCGTTTGCAGTATATATCCAGAACAGTAAAAGCAATCTGTGAAGGTGAAATATCCCAATATGAAGACCGATATAAAAAAATAACCACCTACGATTACATTAAACGTATCCACCGTAAAACAGCATTACTATTTGCCCTTAGTCTATCAGCTGGAGCAAGTGAAAGCCGTTGTTCTAAGAAAATCGGCAGAGCCCTTGTTCATTACGGTATTCATTATGGCGTAGCCTTTCAAATCTATGACGATCTATTGGATTACACATCCGAAGAAAAAAAGATTGGTAAACCTATCGGTAATGATGTAAGGCAGGGCTACTATACACTACCCATCCTACTGGCCTGTAAGGATAATCACTACGGTCCAATGATTAACGCAATCCTTGACCTACGAGAAGACATCACAAAACAACAATTAGATGACCTGTTTAACATGGTAAAAAAAACAGATGCCATTAACCAAACCAAACAGCTATCCAACCGCTACATTCAAAAAGCTGCCTCTAGATTGGATGTTCTATCTGGGAAACAAGATATTGCAAACACACTACAAGCCATGCTGAATAAATTACAATAAATTTTTAACTTTATTCTATTAATATGCTTACTATCTATCCTCTAAGCCTAAACGCTTACCCTATGCACCACCAAACAACGTAGCCCAGTAGGTAGGTATTTATACAAATCAAGTGATTTCCAGTAATCCATTAGAAAACCTTAGCAAATGAAAGTATATTTTACGTTAAAAACCTTAATTGTCTGACCGCAGGGAGTTTTAAGGTTTAGTAAAATCTACTGGAATGCGCTTAGTTTTTCTTATGGATTACTGGCATGAACTAGATTTGTATAAATACCTACCTACGACGTCTTGCGCCAAACCAAAAATTAAATAAATAACAATTAAAGAGGTATATACGGAAACAAGCATATCCATATATACCTCTTCCAACGTCTTACTTCAATGGGAATACACCTTAACTCCCTATCATATATTAGAACAGATACCCATGTAACAATATGTTACAAATTCACACGTATGTCGTTGCCAATCTGTTGATAGAAATAAATGAGGTAGGTCATGGTAAAACATAGAATCCTTAAACTATTATGCTTTATATTTATCATTGCTTTTTTTGATGTGCTATTATTAGAACGATTATATGACCGCACCATTGACATAAAACCCATACCCTTATCAGCACTTGAAAAAGTGGTTCCCGTAGAAAAAATAGCATCATTTCAAATACCCAATGAAGCCATTGAAGAAATTAAGCGTTACTGTGAAACAGAGCGTAAGGATTTTATTCAGTTTTTTTCAGCCTATATGGCTTATAATGACTTCCAGCTTAAGGATGTATCCTATGATTTCAATCAGCCCTATTATGACGAAGTAAAATACCCAGCTGCCATTGAAAAAATATATGAAATGCTTTTAAAAGATGTGGTTTGTTTTCCCATACCTCAAGATAGTAATAAGAATACCAATGCATATTATTTTAATAATTCGTGGAAAGCTCAACGAACTTATGGAGGGGATCGACCACATTATGGTACAGATATTATGGATGCGGAGAATGAAAATGGTCGTATACCCATTGTCAGTATGACCAATGGGTACATTGAAAAAATAGGATGGTTGGAGTTAGGTGGATGGCGTATCGGTATTCGGGCTGAGCATGGCGGTTATTTCTATTATGCCCATATGGATGGGTATGCAGATCATATGTTTGAAGGTAAGGTCATTAAAGCTGGAGATGTTATTGGTTACATGGGGGATACCGGGTATGGTGAAGAAGGAACAAGGGGACAGTTCCCTGTTCATCTGCATTTGGGAATTGCTTTACCAGCCAATGAAGCTTTAGAAGAATTTTGGATTAATCCCTACTGGCTGCTTAACTACATAGAAGAAACAAAAGTTACAATCCATGAATGAAAAGGTATGAAAGATTTGTTAATAAGGCCATTTAATTATGATTTTTTGTGGGCAGTTATGGTATAATATAATAAGGTATATGTATAATTATGGTAACATCATTATGTCATGTTTTAAGGAGAGATGCATCATGAAAATACAATTATGGAGAGAGATTTTAATACCTTACCAACAAGCAGTAGAGGAGTTAAAAGTAAAGTTTGCAAGTATTGTTCATGAGAGCCGACGACTTGGACAATATTCACCCATAGAATACGTTACTGGAAGAGTCAAAAAGATATCCAATATATTAGAAAAAGCTAAGAAAAAGGGGATTCCCCTTGAACGTATTGAAGATGAGATTGATGATATTGCAGGGATTCGTATCATTTGTCAGTTTGTTGAAGACATTGATAAAGTGGTTGAATTAATTAGAAGCCGTAAAGACATGGAGATTAAGGAAGAGAACGATTATATATCCAATACGAAAAAAAGTGGTTATCGCAGTTACCATATTATTGTTTATTATGATGTGCATACAGCATTGGGGGCAAAACGTGTACAAGCTGAGATTCAAATACGAACCTTATCCATGAATTTCTGGGCAACCATAGAACACTCCTTACAGTATAAATATGCTCATAACATGCCAGACAATATCAAAAAAAGACTACTCAACGCAGCTGAGGCAGCCTTTAATCTTGATGAGGAAATGTCAAGGATTCGCAATGAGATTATCAAAGCTCAGAATTTATTTCAAGTTAAATCCAGTATCATAGCCGATATTCTCAATAATATTCAGAACCTGCACAAGGTTTGTGATGACATTAAAGATGTGGAGCGTATTCAAGAAGAATTCTATCAATTATGGGATAGAGGTAATTTTGAAGAGCTTGACAAATTTAATAAGCACTTAGACCGTATGGCGGCAGTGTATAAGGCTCAAAGTCTTAATTAAAGTACGAGGTACAAGGAATTGGAAGGATGTTTATATGATTTATGCAATAAGTGATTTGCATCTCAGTTTTAATACAGATAAACCAATGAAAGTTTTTGGGAAGCATTGGTACAAGCACTATGAAAAGATTGAGAAAGATTGGAAAGCTAGAGTGAAAGAAGATGACCTTGTATTACTACCTGGCGATATATCTTGGGCGATGCGCCTTGAAGAAGCCAAAGAAGACATGAACTTTCTTCGTCGCATGCCTGGAAAAAAGGTCATGGTGAAAGGCAACCATGATTATTGGTGGCAATCCCTTAATAAAGTATCACAGATGTATCCAGAATTCATGTATATCCAGAATAATAGTATCCTCCATGAGCACATTGCTATATGTGGTACACGAGGCTGGATATGTCCCAATAAGCATAAATTTACCAATGAGGATGAAAAACTGTATAAACGGGAGATTAACCGTCTGGAATTATCCCTTAACACCGTACCTGATCATGTGGATACCATATATGTGATGACCCATTATCCACCAACCAATGATTGCCTAGAACCTTCTGATTTTACCAGGCTATATGAGACATATGGTGTGGATAAGGTTATCTATGGGCATCTTCATGGTGAAGACAGTTTTAAAATGGGACTTATGGGTGTAAGGAATCATGTGGATTATCAATTAGTCTCTTGCGATTACTTGGATTTTAAGTTAAAATTAATAAAATAGAACATGTGTTCATCATGCATTAGGAAGGAGTTACATGTTGATATTACCTGAAACCTATTTAGCTAGAATGCAGACGTTACTAGGTGATGAGTATGATGACTTTATACAGTCCCTTCAAAGGGAACGTCATTATGGTCTACGCGTGAATAACCTCAAAATCACCACAGAAGTATTCGAGAACCAATCACCTTTTCACATAGAGAAAGTCCAGTTCACTTCCAATGGATTCTACTATAAAAAAGAGGATGTACCTGCTAAGCATCCTTATTATTATGCAGGTCTCTACTATATACAAGAACCGAGTGCCATGACACCAGCAGAACTATTTCCTATTGAAGAAGGGGATAAAGTTCTTGATTTATGCGCGGCACCAGGTGGAAAAAGTACAGAGCTCGGTGCAAAATTAAAAGGGACAGGCTTATTGGTGTCTAATGATATTAGTGCATCAAGGGCTAAAGCATTACTGAAGAACATTGAATTATTCGGTATTGGGAATAGCTTAGTCACCAGTGAATCGCCTGAAAGATTAGCCACTTATTTTAGTGACTACTTTGATAAAATTCTTGTGGATGCGCCATGTTCAGGAGAAGGCATGTTTCGAAAAGATCCTAACATCATTAAGAGCTGGCAACCTGACTCCAATGAGGCCTATAACAGTATTCAAAAGCAGATTTTACCGTATGCCGCTGCTATGTTAAAACCAGGTGGCTATATGCTGTATTCAACATGTACCTTTGCTCCAGAGGAAAATGAACAAGTCATTTATCATTTTTTGGATGAGCATGATGATTTTGAATTAGTGACATTACCTGATAGGGATAATTTTTCTAGAGGTCAAACTCATTGGGCTGGTGGTGAAGCCTTTGACATGGAAAAAGCCATTCGATTATGGCCTCATAAAATTCGTGGAGAAGGGCATTTTATAGCCTTACTTCATAAAAAAGGGCATCATCAGGAAATGTACAAACCTTATGCATCCAAGACAAAAGAAAAGGTCTATGAAGACTATACGGCATTTGAAAAAGCTTATTTAACCTGTCCATTTGATAGAAGGCGTCTAGAAGTCATAAAGGATAAACTCTATTATATGCCAGATGACATACCAAGTCTAAAAGGTTTGCGTATTCTCAGATCAGGTTTATATATAGGTGAGTTAAGGAAAAATAGATTTGAACCATCCCAAGCATTAGCCAGTTGGTTAAAACCAGATATGTTTAAACAAATCACGTGTTTATCAAGCAGCAGTGAAGACGTTATCCGTTATCTAAAAGGTGAAACCATTCGTACAGATGGTGACAAAGGGTGGCATCTTGTAACGGTAGATGGTTTTAGTCTTGGATTTGGTAAAAAGACCAACCATATGTTAAAAAATAAATTCCAGGCAGGTTGGCGTTGGATGTAACATTGGAGAAACAGAGAAATAGAAGGAGTGACGTCATGTTAACGGATGTAAAAGCAGTGCTTTTTGACTTAGATGGAACATTAATCGATTCCATGTGGTTGTGGAAAACTATTGATATTGAATACTTAGGTCGATACGGTATACCACTACCCGATACATTACAAGATGATATTGAAGGAATGAGTTTTACAGAAACAGCACATTATTTTAAGAACACATTTCAGATTCCTGAACCCATTGACACCATAAAAAAAACATGGAATGATATGGCATGGGAATATTATCAGAATCGTGTGGAGTTAAAATTAGGGATACAAGTTTTTCTGGAGTATTTGTTAGCCAGTAATATGAAGATGGGTATAGGTTCAAGTAATTCCAATGAATTGGTGCATGTCATTATTAAAAAACATGCTATTGACCATTATTTCACGTCCATACGCACCTCTTGTGAGGTACAAAAAGGAAAACCACATCCAGATATTTATCTGAAAGTTGCTGATGACCTTCAGGTGAAACCTGAAGAATGCCTTGTTTTTGAAGACATTCCCAATGGTATCATTGCAGGAAAGGAAGCAGGGATGAAGGTATGTGCAATCTACGATAACTTTTCACATAAAATGGATCAGCAAAAGAGGGAATTAGCTGATTACTATATTAAAGATTACCATGAATTAATGACAATCTTAAAAGAGGGTAAAGGATTGTAAGATGACAGAAGGGGTTATAGTGCATGAGAAGGACAATATACGTGTTGTTAATAACGTTATGGATAACATCTATGATGGGATGTAGCGCCAACAAATATAACAGAACGAATCCAACTGGACAAGTTGAAGAGATAGCGTTGAATCAAGAAAAAGATGAGATACAAGAAATAGCAGCAGAGCTAATAGAACTTGACTATAATAAACAAGATATGAGAGTATTAGTACCTATTGACGAGACCGTGTCCATAAGTCCCATAAAAGATATATATACAGTTAACTATCGCTTAATGCTCTATGCCATAAAATCAGATGATGACAACTTATCCATAGGTATCTGGCTAAAGGATGTCTTCTATCCTATAGGTAAGGTGACGGGTAAGGGCTTAGCAGATGGTGTTGAAGTAAAAGAAGTGCAAGTAAACAAACAACATTTTGTGCATATAGAAGGTAGCTTTGGAGCAATTTCTCCTATTACGTATTATCTATCCATGGACCATGAGCCTATGGTCTATATTGATGGTGATTTGCCTGTATCTATCATGGATTTAGACGACGATGGTACAGTGGAATGGGTTTCTGGTTATTTTGGTCGCGTCAGTATTTATAAAATGATAGAAGATGAATGGCATCGTACCCATGTGAGTGATGCTGTAGGTAAAGATATGCTTTTTATAAGCGAAACAAAAACATTCCATGTACAAGAAAGAAATGGAGCAACCTACCAATTTGTAAATGATCAGTTAAAGTTGGTTAAACCATCACATGACGTGCAAGAATAATAGATGGAATTAAAATGGGGTGAGCGTGTGGAAGATATTACGATATTAGTCATTGAAGATGACAAAGAAATTTCAGGACTTATCAAAAAGCATCTGGAAAATGAAGGCTACCATGTGCTACAGTCCTATGATGGTTTAGAAGCTGTCAATATGGCTCTTGAAAAAGATTTGCAGCTTATTCTACTGGATATTATGCTGCCTAAGATGGATGGCCTAGAAGTATGTCGACAAATACGATTAACGAAACATGTACCCATTATCATGGTCAGTGCTAAATCACAAGATATTGATAAAGTCATTGGATTGAGTACAGGAGCCGATGATTATCTATGCAAGCCTTTTAGTATGATGGAATTATGTGCTCGTGTCCGTTCTCAACTTAGGCGCTATTTATATTTTAATGAAAACCACACCCAGAACAATACAATAATGATTAACGATCTGTTTATTGATTTAGACAGTCATGTTGTTTCTATTGGTGATCACATCATTAAACTCACACCTACAGAATTTGATATACTGATTTTACTTGCTAAGAATAGAGGAAGAGTTTTTAGCAGTGAAATGATATTTGAAAAAGTCTGGAAAGATAAATATTACGAAAGCAATAATAATGTGATGGTTCACATACGTAATATGAGGGAAAAACTAGAAGATAACTCCAGACATCCGAAATATATTAAAACCATATGGGGAGTTGGCTATAAAATTGAGAAATAGATTCTTGCATAATATACGGTTTAAAGTATTGCTCATGTGCTTTCAAAGCGCTGTCTTGAGTGCTTTAACCTTATTAGGCGTTTACAGCATATTAGTGCCAATAAGACGCACAACAAGCATCAGAAACTTAATCAATCTCGTACAACGCTACCTGACAGTGACACAAGCTATGATTGCTTTTGGTATTATCTGTTTTATCATTTATTTGCTTATATTAGTGAGCGGTTTGGTTAAGTATATTGGTGAGATATCACAGCGTGTCAGTGAGATAGCTGGTGGAAATCTAGATATAAAAATTGATAAAATAACACGAGATGAATTAGGTCAACTTGCTGTTGACATCAATACCATGACCACTCAGTTGAAGCAGCTTATTTCAGAAGAGCGTCAAACCAATGAAACCAAGAATTATTTAATTACAAGTTTATCCCATGATTTAAAAACCCCCCTAACATCCATCTATGGTTATCTGGAACTCATAAATAATGATGATTACAAAGATGAGGTTGAACTCCGATATTATACTCAAATAGCTTATAGAAAAACCATTCAGTTGAGAAAAATGATTGACCAATTATTTGATTATACAAAATTCAGTGATAGTCACATGGTCTTAGATAAAATAAAGATTGATGTTAAGGAGCTGATTAATCAGCTTGTCGTGGAATACTACCCCTACTTCTTAAAGAAGAAGCTTGAATGCCGCGTGCATGTTGGAAATGAAAGATATGAGGTACACGGGGATAGTCAATTACTGTTAAGAGTATTCGAGAATCTTATGTCCAATGCGGTAAGGTATAGTGGTGAAAACAGTAAACATATTGATATAACATTAGAAGTGGTGTATAACCACGTTCACATTCATTTTACCAATTATAATAATATTATACCTGTTCATCAGCAACCCTATATTTTTAATCAATTTTACAAGATTGAGCATGAGGACCATGATATGGAAAGTTCAGGTCTTGGGCTTGCAATCGCTAAAAATATTGTAGAAATGCATGGTGGGGAAATTACCGTTGATAGTCATGATAATCAAACAACATTTACCTTGTCTTTTGATTTATATCACGACAATCTTTAGGAAATCTTTAGAAAATGCTCAAGATGTTCTTTAGTATTACCTTATATAATAATTGTAAAAAAGCTTAAGGAGTTATTGAGATGAAGAAACTGATCTTAGTTATTTTTACAATTATTATGTTATTAATCGTGGGTAATGTACTTGAACCAAATACGTATAAGGATCTATATAGTGACACAACAGAAATAGCCTATCAAGAAGGTGCATTTCAGGAGAAAGCAACAGAAGACATGCCATTGTTATCTGAAGGCTTGCAACTTATAGGTAGTAGTGCTATATTAATAGATGCTGATTCTGGGGATATTTTATATGAAAAAAATGCTGATCAAAAAGCATATCCTGCAAGTACAACAAAGATACTAACAGCACTGGTAGCCTTGGAGGAAATGGGTTTAAAAGATACCATCAAAGTTGGTGAAGAGGTGAATAAGGTACGGCTTCATTCCAGTAAAGCAGGTATTGACTATGGAGAAACCTTAACCGTTGAAACCTTAATTAAGGGGTTAATGATACCATCTGGAAATGATGCGGCTTATGTATTGGCAAGACACATAGGAAAAAAGCATGGATCCCATCAAGATGTTAACACATCCATCAAAGCATTTACCAAATTGATGAATGAATATGGGAAAGCACGAGGTCTTACATCATCAGCATTCAACAATCCTGATGGCTATCATCATGAGAACCATTATTCAACAGCTAAAGATTTAGCCCTGATAACAAAAGCAGCACTTAGCTACCCGGAATTTAGAGAGATATGTGGTACACCTTATTTTAAAATGAAAGATTTTAAACAATATAATGAGCATGATGCAACCATGCGTTATTGGGAAAATACAAATAAATTGCTTGTCAAGCATTCGCCCTATTACTATGAACACGCTATTGGTATAAAGACAGGCTATACCAAGGAAGCAGGATATTGTCTTGTTTCAGCAGCATCCTGCAACAATAAAACGGTCATAGCTGTGGTGTTAAATAGCAGTGAATGGGGTCGATTTGAAGATTCCATTCAATTACTGAATATGGGATTAGGATTAAATATAAAAGTTCAGGAAAATAAGCAAGAAGTCAAGGTAGAACCAATGAATAGAAAATCAAGAAGGTATGTGATGTGCAAACACCACATAGTTAAATAAACAATCAGCATGTAGAGATAGGAAGATTAGCATGACAAAAGATTATTTGCCGATTAATAAACAAGGTATGCACAATAGAGGATGGGAACACGTTGACTTTGCTTTAATTAGTGGGGACGCTTATGTAGACCATCCATCCTTTGGTGTAGCCATTATTAGTAGATATCTGGAAGCACAAGGGTTTACAGTAGGTATCATTCCTCAACCCAGATGGGATACAACAGAGGATATTATGGTTTTTGGTCGACCAAGATTAGGATTTCTGGTAACGGCTGGCAACATTGACTCCATGGTTAATCATTATTCAGTGGCTAAAAAAAGAAGAAAAAAAGATGCGTACACACCAGGTGGGGTTATTGGTAAAAGGCCTGATCGTGCAACCATCGTCTATGCTAATCTTATCCGTAGAGCCTACAAGGATGTGCCCATTATACTTGGTGGTATTGAGGCCAGCTTAAGGCGTATGGCACATTATGATTATTGGAGTAATAAAGTAAAACGATCCATCCTACTGGATTCACAGGCGAATCTTCTTGTGTATGGTATGGGTGAAAGGGCTATCATTGAGGTAGCAGAAGCTTTAGATAGTGGGATAGATGTTCAGGATATTACCTACATTAATGGAACAGTATACAAAGCTAAGAATATGGAAGATGTTTACGACTATGTACAGTTACCAACCTACCAAGACATAACGGCACATAGGAAAAAATATGCAGAGAGTTTCATGATGCAACATAAGAACACAGAATATCATGGGGGTATACGATTAGTTGAAGGTTATAAGGATAATGAATTTGTTGTTCAGAATCCACCGGCTAAACCACTCACCCAATCGGAAATGGACAGTATCTATGCCCTTCCTTACATGAGAAACTATCACCCTGTATATGAAAAAGAGGGTGGTATTCCAGCTATCATGGAAGTAAAACATAGTATCATCAGTAATCGAGGTTGTTTTGGAGGATGTAATTTCTGTGCTTTAACGTTCCATCAAGGACGTGTTGTACAGGCAAGAAGTCATAAATCCATTATCAATGAAGCAGATGCTATCATATGGGATAAAGATTTTAAGGGTTACATTCATGACGTGGGCGGTCCTACTGCTAATTTCCGTCATGCAGCTTGTGATAAACAATTGAAGCATGGCGCATGCAAACATAAGCAGTGTCTTTTTCCAGAACCTTGTAGTCAGTTGAAGATTGATCATACAGATTATTTGGCGTTACTAAGAAAACTAAGAGGTTTGGCAAAAGTAAAAAAAGTGTTCGTACGTTCCGGCATACGATTTGATTATTTGATTCATGATAAAGATGCCACTTTTTTTAAAGAACTGGTAGAGCATCATGTAAGTGGACAATTAAAAGTTGCTCCAGAACATGTCTCTGACAAAGTATTGGACAAGATGGGAAAACCCCATGCAGGTGTCTATCATCGTTTTGTGGATCAATATCACCGGATTAATCGACAGTTAGATAAAAAGCAATTTTTAGTGCCCTACTTAATGTCCAGTCATCCTGGGTCAGATTTAGATGCGGCAATAGAGTTGGCATTATATTTACGTGATTTAGGTTATATGCCTGAGCAGGTACAAGATTTTTATCCAACACCATCCACCCTGTCCACATGTATGTATTATACAGAGCTGGACCCAAGGACCATGGAAAAAATATTTGTACCCAAATCACCACATGACAAAGCCATGCAAAGAGCCCTTATACAATACCGTCATCCCAAGAATTATCGCTTGGTTCATGAAGCTCTTATATTGGCCGGCCGCGAAGACCTCATTGGATTTGATAAGGATTGTTTGATTCGGCCAAAAGGTCATGCCCATCAACAAAGAACCCATGCAAAAAAATATAGTCATGGTCAAAAAGCGAAAACAGCGCCGAAGAAAAAGAAAAAGACCATTCGTAACGTACACAAAAAGAAAAAGTAATGAAGGGATGGATTATATGAAAAATATTGCCATTGTGACAGGTGCTTCATCGGGACTTGGGCGAGAGTTTGTTAGACAAATATGCCGGTCCAAAGTATATATTTTTGACGAAATATGGATAATTGCAAGGCGTAAGGAACGCTTAAAAGCCATAGCGAAGAAATATAAAGAGCATACCTTTAGAATATTCACCTATGATTTAGCGTTAAAAGAAGACCTTGAAGATTATAAAGAACTTTTAGAAGAAGAAAACCCAAATGTAAAGTTATTAGTCAATAATGCAGGTTTAGGTAAGATTGGACAATTTGACGCCATATCTCTAGAGGAAACCATGAACATGGTGGATGTGAACATGTCTGCACTTACTTATCTAACTTATGTGACACTAAAGTATATGAAAAAATCTTCAGAGATTATACAGGTTGCCTCATCGGCTGCTTTCTTACCGCAGCCGCAATTTGCCGTTTATGCAGCAACGAAATCCTATGTGTTAAGTGTATCACGGGCACTTCATCATGAATTGAAACCAAGAGGGATTCAAGTCATGGCAGTTTGTCCTGGACCAGTAGAAACAGAATTTTTCAAAGTAGCTGCTAATAATCAAGTACCAAAATCCTTTAAAAAGTTCTTCTTTGAACCTGCCCATCGGGTTGTTGGACGGGCATTTATGGATGTACGAGCAGGTAAAGAGGTATCCATTCAAGGGTTTAGTATGAAAGCTTTGCAAGTGATTGGGAAAATGATACCTCATAGATGGATTTTATCAGGTATGAATGGAAAATCGTCGTAACATACAGTTGAGTTTGGTTGTTCATCGGGGGATGTGATGAAGTGAGATTGGGGAAAAAGAAGAAAAAGATTGGTTATAAGGGGATTATGGCCAGTTTAATGGCATTAAGTTTCTTGGTATTTTTTGATATTGATATTAACCATAAGAATGTTAATGTTGCTAAGGAAGTTTTTGAAAGTGCTAGAAGCATCATTCTGAGTATCACAGAAGATACAAAATATGATGTGGGCATTGTAAGTCGTGTGGTTGATGGTGATACCATTGCTGTAACCATTAATGGTAAAGAAGAGAAAGTGCGTTTTATCGGTGTGAATACACCTGAATCTGTAGGACGTTATGCTAATAAGCCTCAGCCATATGGTAAGGAAGCCAGTGCTTATACGAAAGCTCAATTGGATGGGAAAAAGGTTTATCTCCAAAAGGATGTTAGTGATCGTGATAAGTATGGTCGGTTACTGCGTTATGTATGGTTAGGTGAACCGGATAAGAGTAAGTTAGAAGAGCAGATGTTTAATGCGATTTTAATTAAAGAGGGTTATGGGAATGTGATGACTTATCCGCCGGATGTGAAGTATTCTAAGATTTTTGTTAGGTTGGAAGAAGGGGCTAGGGAGAATGATAGGGGGTTGTGGGCGCTAGAATGATATTTAAGTATTATCTGTAGGAAAGTGGAAAACCTTAACGGGTGTTGGGTAGAATGCTGTAGAAAGTGGAACACCGCTAACGGTAATTGAGTAAAACCCTATATCATAATCATATACTCACGTTGCGTTTGTTGCCTTTATTGGTTTAAAAGGAGGGCAACAAGCCGCAAAGGTCGTTTATGATTATGATATAGGGTTATGTTGTTTTTGCCACTTTTTTGCCAGTGAGAAAAACAGGCGATTTAAGACGTTGGATTTGTTCTAGTTACCCTACTTAATTAAGGCAAATCGTTTTTAGAGATTTGATACCATGATGTAGTTGTACATGAGGATGAAATGGCAGATGCTGCCGCCTATGACAAAGAGGTGGAAGAGTTCGTGAAAACCAAAGTTTTTGAACTTGAAGTTAGGCCATTTGAGGCCGTAGATGATGCCGCCTAGTGTATAGATGACGCCGCCGATGAGAAGCCATGTGAAGCCGCCAGAGGGTAGGGCTTCTTTTATTTGCCCGAGTGCTATAACAGCAGTCCAGCCCATAAGGATATAAGTAGCTGCGGCAAGCCAACTTGGTGCGTTGATCCAGAATATCTTTGTGAGCACACCAATAACGGCAATGCACCATATGATTGTGAGAAGTGTATAGCCAAAGCCGTTTCTTAATGGCACAAGACATATGGGTGTGTAGGTTCCAGCGATAAGAACAAAAATCATCATATGATCGATTCTTCTTAAGAGTACACTTAGTGCTTTTGGCTTATCAATGATATGATAAACAGTACTAGCTGTGTAGAGAAGCACAAGACTTATTCCAAATAGGGAAAAGGATAAGGTATGCCATATGGTTGCTGTATAATTGGATTTTACAACCAGTGCAACAACGCCAGCTAGAGCTACAATAGCACCTATGAAGTGTGTAAGGGCGCTTACAGGGTCTTTAATGGTTAGTTTCATGAATATCCTCCTTTTGATGGCACTTAAAAAATATTATATTGGTAAAAATTCACTGGATAGTTTTAAAGTAATGTGTATAATCGTTATATGTAGTTATTAAAACTATGTACAACAATATAAACATCATATCATAGAGCATGAAATCTTTCAAGGGGTGATAACACGATTCTTAAGATAAATTATTCATGATCATTCTATATGATTTTAATGCAATATACTTGTAAAAATTAGCAGGTTAAAATATACTAAAATTATGGCTTATCATATACTAAAAGTAGTTATCAGTGATATGAAAATAATTTTTATTTGATAGTTAGGGGGATGTACATGAATAACCATGTGAAAAATATCGTTATTACAGGTAGTTCTAGAGGCATCGGTTTTGGACTTGCAACTTATTTCTTAGAGCAGGGTATGAACGTTGTGGTTGTAGGGTCAACGGAAGAATCAACAGCTCGTGCCGTTGATAAGCTAGAGAAACGTTTTAATGGGCAGGTATTTGGTGTTGCTTGTCATGTGGCAGACTATGAGCAGGTGAAGCGGCTTGGACGTATGGCGAAAGAACATTTGGGCACCATAGATATATGGATTAATAATGCAGGTGTTACACAGCCTGCTGTGAAACTTCACGAACTTTCTAATAAAGCGGTTAAACATATTATTGATGTGAATGTATACGGTGTTATTAATGGGTCAAAGGTTGCAGTAGAACTCATGTTACATCAAGGGTATGGTTCTATTTACAATATGGAAGGTCTTGGTAGTGATGGTCGTGTTGTTGTAAATTACGGTTACTACGGGACAACCAAACGGATGGTTAGATATTTTACGAAAGTTCTGGCAAAAGAACAAGAAGGTACTGGTCTTCTAATTGGTAGACTAAGCCCAGGTATGGTCATAACCGATCTTTTGTTAAATGACATAGAAAAGTCCTCAAATAAAGAAAAAACAATGAAGATATTTCGTATTCTAGCAGATAGCGTTCAAGATGTAGCCCCTTATTTAGGAAAAAGGATTTTAAAGAATAGGAAGAATGGAAGCTATATTGCATGGCTCACAACACCAAAGATATTTTATCGCTTTATAACTGCTGGTTTTATAAAAAGAGACCCATTTGAAGAAAAGTAGGCTTATGATGTTGTGAATTGGAAACTATGACTATCAAAAAAGCTTGACATCTATGAAATATTGCTTATAATAGAGTATAAATTTATAACCCTTAAAGACGAAGAAAAGAAGAGTAGATAAGGTAGATGGATACAGAGAGCCCTGGAAATAGTTTTCCATATGCTGAGAATGGGTAACATTGAACTTATCGAACATGGTCTTGGAGTTGCGCACCGATACGAATGTTTAGGCTGCGACGGGGTCGCCCGTTATAGCGATAGAGTATAACTGAGGTCATTTCCTGAGCGTACTTGATAAGGTTTGTATTGTGAGATACAAACGAACTGGGGTGGTACCACGATGCCTATTGCCTATATGCACTCGTCCCCGGAATGAATGAATTCCGGGAGGTGAGTGCTTTTTTAATGTTTTTTTTTACGAGTATCATATAAACTTATTAAAAAATTAAGAAAAGAGGTAGGCATATGCATGTATTAATTGGAGGCGCATGGGTATATGCTAATGGCTCAATACACGTTGGCCATGTAGCAGCCCTTATAGCAGGAGATGTTATCGCACGTTATTATCGACAAAAAGGTGATCAGGTGTGTTACGTGTCAGGGAGTGACTGTCATGGGACACCTATTACATTAAAGGCAAAGGAAGAAAATAAATCACCAGAAGACATTGCAGAGTATTATCATAGGGAGTTTGTTACATGTTTTAATGGATTAGGATTTTCCTATGATCACTATGGAAAAACAACCAGTCAAAACCATAAAACATTTGTTTCAGATTTCCATAAAACGCTATATAAAAATAAAGAAGCCATTATTGAAAAAGAGGTTGAGCAAGCTTATTGTGAAGATTGCCATAAGTTTTTACCCGATCGCTATGTAGAAGGCAAATGTCCTATATGTGGAGAAGACACCCGAGGTGATCAATGTGACGCATGTGGAAGCGTGATAGAACCCGAGAGCCTTCAGGAGGCGTCATGTGCAATCTGTGGTAAAAGGATATCCCTCAAGAAAACCAATCATCTGTACTTGAAATTATCCCATGATGAACAACAGTTAAGAGAACTGGTAAATAAGAAGGGGCATTATTGGCGTGATAACGCTGTATCATTTACCAATAGATATTTGAATGAAGGATTAAGAGATAGAGCATTAACAAGGGATATTAGTTGGGGTATTCATGTACCAAGACAAGGTTACGAAGAAAAGAGAATCTATATATGGGCAGAAAATATTTTAGGTTATCTATCTGCCACATGGGCTATGGATCAAGGCAAAACATTTGAACAGTATTGGAAGAATGATAGTGCTAGGCATTACTATATTCATGGGAAAGATAATATACCTTTTCATTCCATTATTTTACCAGGTTTACTATTAGCTCAGGGTGAAGCCTATCATTTACCAGATTATATCATTTCCAGTGAATATTTAACATTGGAACATCGTAAAATATCAACCAGTAAAAACTATGCTGTATGGGTGAAAGATTTGTTAGAACGATACGACCCTGATTCTATTCGGTATTTTCTCATCACAAATGCGCCGGAAAAAAGAGATACGGATTTTTCTTTTAGAGAATTCATTAAACGGCATAACGGTGAATTATTAGGAGCCTATGGGAATTTTGTTCATCGTTCCTTGGTCTTTATTGTTAAGTATTTTGATGCTTGTGTACCAAGAGGTGAAATGGATCAACAGATTAATGATGATCTAAAAGGTCTCTATAACCAAGTAAGTGCGCTTATAGAAAATGGTTGCATGAAAGAGAGTTTGGATACCCTCTTTTCTTACATCAGAAAAGCAAATAAGTATTTTGACGACAAGAAGCCATGGGAGACAAGAACCCTGAATGTAAGGGCATGCCAAGAAACATTATATAATTGTGTGCAAATCATTGCTAATCTTGCTACCTTATTACAACCATTTATACCTTTTTCATCAGATAAGGTTCTAAGCATCTTTCAACTAAACAGTCGTTGGGAAATGAAAACCGTTGAAGGGGGTTACCCCATTGAAGAGCCAGAAATATTATTTGAAAGGATAGATAAGAAAGTCATTGAACAAGAAAATCAAAGATTAGGTATAAAGAGTCAAAAAAGCAGCAGTTAACACTAAAACAGATGCTGATTATATGCTCTGTATTTTCCCGGTGTCATGTGTTCGTTTTTCTTAAACAAGGTATAAAAATAAGTTTCATTTTTAAAGCCACAAGACCAAGCAACATCAAAGATGGGGTTATTTGTGGTCATGAGCATCTTCTTTGCATGAAATAACCGAATTTGAATCAGGTAATCAATAGGGCTTTTACCAACTATTTTCTTGAATTGACGACAGAAAAAGTCTGGATTATAACCTGCAATTTCAGCTAATTCCTTGAGTTCAATTTTACGATGAAAATGCTGGTCCATAAATTGTTTTGCATGAAATATACCTTTATATTTATGCTCTAAGGAATAATGGGTGCTTAAGCTATTTACAGACTTTTTCATTTCTTTATTAATGGTATATAAGATATTGTAGAGAATGGCTTTTGCATAAAATTGAAAATCTTTTTTCTGCCGAATATAATGATCTAAACATGTATTAAAAAGCCTTTTGAAATAGTCCAGATCATGAATTTTTATTCGAGAGGGTAACTGTTCTAATAATTGAAAATGATTACCTCTTTTATCTATATGATTCAGAAAATCATCTGTAGCATTTTGGTAGAAGGGTTGTTCATATTCTTGAACAAAAGATGTATCATATACACTATCAAAGATGATATAGTTACAACCATAGGCAGATACACCTTGTACAATCATACCTGGTTTTCTAATAAACAAATCGCCTATATGAATCGTTTGCGTATCACCATCGGTAATCATATAGCCTTCATCAACGGTATTCATAAGCTCGAACTCATACCAGCGAACAACCCTTTTACCATATTGGGTTCCTTTTGGAGGACAGGTATGCATATCCAATAGACCACTGACAATGACATAAGGATTAAAGTGAGCGTAGCCCTCTTGAGTCATGGTAAAACACCCTTTCTCTTAAAAATGTAATGGATAATAGATGTCAATATAATTTAGTTTCTAATCAAGATTGTTTATTATATTCTCTAATATAAGGATATATAATAGGGACATATATGTCAATATAATTAATTAATTAATGAAGAGTAGGAGTGTTACATATATGACAGGAAAAGAGCGTATTCTTAAGATTCTTAATCATGAGCCAGTGGATAGAATTGGATTTTATGAACACTTTTGGGGTGATACGAGAGGTAAGTGGATTTCCGAGGGTCACATTAAGGAAGATGAGAGTGTAGAAGATCATTTTAATTTTGATATCCAGCGTTGTTGGGCATTTAATTTGGTGGCCAATCTTGACTTTGAACCTGAAGTCATAGAAGAGACAGAAGAGACAAGATTAATCAAAGATGGTAATGGGGCTATTTTAAGAAGGCATAAATTGCATGATTCTACGCCAGAGCATGTAGACTTTACCGTAAGAGACAGAGCTACCTGGGAAGAACATGCCAAACCTTATCTTATAGAAGTGGATGAACGAAGAATTAATTTTGAGGCTTATAGAAGAGCAAGAGAAGAAGCCAAAAAAGCAGGAAGGTTTTTTGTGTGGGCTGGTATTAATGTTTTTGAACTAATGCATAATGTATGTGGGCATGAATATTTACTTATGGGTATGGCACTTGATCCTGACTGGGTAAAAGATATGGTTAAAACCTACAGCGAGCTTACAGTCCAATTACAGAAAGTTTTATTTGAAAAAGAAGGCTATCCAGATGGTGTATTCTATTATGAAGATATGGGATTCAAAGAAAAACCATTTTTCTCAATGAACATGTATAAAAGCATTATTCAATCAGGTCACATCTATACCATTGATTATGCTCATAGTCAGAATCTACCTGTCATTATGCACTCATGCGGCTATGTTGAACCTCTTCTCCCAGGGATGATTGAAGCAGGGATTGACTGCCTACAGGTTATAGAAGTTAAGGCTGGAATGGATCTTCTAAAACTGTATGATACTTATGGCGATCAGATTGCATTTATGGGTGGTATTGATGTAAGGACGCTTTATACAAATGACAAAAAAGTCATTGATAAAGAGCTAGAAACCAAAATTCCTAAACTCATTGAAAAGTTTGCTTATGTCCTTCACAGCGACCATTCTATTCCTGATACGGTAGACTATGAAACTTTCAGATACTATATTAAGAAAGCATTAGATTTGGGAACGTACAAACAGACTGTTTAGTAATCCAATACAGTATTTTTTTACAATAAAGACGTTCTGCTTTTCAAGTTTTTCAATCTGTATAAGGAACCATAAGGTAATAAACCTTATGGTTCCTTATACAGCATATAGTTGATTTTAATGTAAAATCATAGTATAATATTTCATATATTATACTATGGTTTCGTATAGTGAAACTTATTATGTGTTGTGAAAAGGAGAGCTCATGACAAATAAATACGTAAAATGGAAAAATAAATTAAAAGCTAAGAAAATGGTTGAGATACTAAATAGTAAGGGTTATGACGCTGTTTACGCTCAAGATTTAGATGAGGCAAAAGCATGTATATTAAACTACATTGAAAAAGGAGCTTCTATTGCATTGGGAGGTTCAGAAACATTAAATGCAATGGGGTTAGTGGAACACTTTTCAAATGGTGAATACCAATTATTTAAACGGTATAGCCAGCCAAACTGGCAAGAGACGGTTAATGTATATCGTCAATCCATGTTAGCAGATTATTTGGTAACCGGTTGCAATGCAATAACCAGAAATGGCGAACTTGTCAATAGAGATAGTTCAGGCAATCGGGCAGCAGGTATTGTATTTGGTCCTAAACATGTGGTGATGGCGGTAGGCGTTAACAAGTTTGTGGATACCTTGGACGATGCTTTTAAACGATTACGAGACATTGCACCCATGAATTGTGAGCGGGTTGGCCATGAGACACCATGTAGAGAAACTGGTGAATGCTCAGACTGTCAGATACAGGCAAGAATGTGTAACTACACAACAATCGTACATAACGGAAGAAAATTTGAGAATCATTATTTTATTGTAGTGATTCCAGAACATGTGGGATTCTAATATACATAAAATATCATCCTAAAAGAGTAGTAACTATATATTTAATTTTATCTCGTAAAATATTAAGGATTATTTATAGGCAAAACAGCGTATAGATAATCCTAATTTAAACTAATTTCATGCATTATTGTTTACTTATCAATACTTGGTTTTAATAAAAGTAATGTATAAGCAAATTCATTCACTATACGATATATGGGTTAATAGAGAAGATGACTTTTTCTATTTCTTTGCAGAGTTTTACTCGATTTTTGTGAGACAGTCGAAAGTACAAACTCATAAGGAAGTTCTTTCGATTCACACATAGTTTGTACCGATCTAAATAATCTTTAGCTAATGTTATGGTTTCAAAACTACTTATCCATTGAATGAGATCAGCTTCACAAATAATATCTCTTTCAATAATATTAACGACTACCGTGGTGAAGCGATCATCCTCATTATTAATAAACACAAGCTTATTATGACATACCAGGCGTTTCGTTAAGTCTAAGGATTCTTTTAATTGTATACCACCAATGGAGGAACATTCCATTAAATAATCAAATGTCAAAGCCCAATGTCCAGTAGCATCTGCCCATCCTTTTACAGGATCATATCCACGTGTATCTTTTTCATTCTCTATGTAGTTGACCAATGACGTATACACATGAATGACAAGTTCTTGACTTAATAATTGCTGATTATGTGTTAAATGATAATTCAAAATACCACCAATAATAAGTACGGTAAAAGACCGGTTAAAGACACCGTCATTCTCAGCTAAACCATGTTCATAAAAAAGATGGTCTTTACTTAAACATAAATCCAGTAGCGCAATTAATTGTTTATTCGTTAATGCCTTACGTTCAATGATTGTTAAGAGGCACGGTAAAATAAGATGGTCCCTTAATTCTGGATCAGTTGACCCAATATGCTTCATTATATGAAGTACAAAGGTATTGGGATCCATATTATCCAGTAAAGTCCATTCTCTTAATTTCATTTGCTGTAACAGTTCTTTTAAAGTTGTTTCATTCATTTTAACCCTCCTAATCACATTATCGTAATATCATTATACTTTATGAACCTTGACAACGTCCTGTCAGGGTAATACGAATACAATAATCATGTTATAAAATGGTAAAAACGGATGAGTAAATATGTCTTGATTAATCAAGTAAACTATGCTATGATGATAGCGATACAATAATTGCATATTTTTTGCTAGGGGTGCTGGTGTTGCCAGCTGAGATTAAGAACCATATTCTTTGACCCTATAAACCTGATCTGGTTAATACCAGCGGAGGGAAGCTTATAACATATACTTGATGATATTAAGGCAATCCTTTCGGATTGCTTTTTCTATTGGAAAAGTTCTCCTACATGTCATGTTGTTATCAAAAGAAGTGACGAGCACATCCAATCATCCATTTTACATAGCCTATAAGTTTTCCACCTGTAAGGTATGCGCAGAAGGTGACTACCTTGATTTTTGGTGCAAAAAACAGAAAGGATGAATCTCATGAAACTTAATACGCATAAACTCGCTTTAACAGGTATTTTAGTAGCCTTAGGTGTCATTTTAAGTCCTTATCATGTTCCCATTGGGCTTACAAAATGTTATCCATGGCAACATTTAATTAATGTGATATCAGCTATTCTTTTAGGACCAGTGTACGCTGTTGGTCAAGCGTTTACCGTATCCCTGCTACGTAATCTCCTTGGTATGGGTACGTTGTTTGCTTTTCCTGGCAGTCTATTTGGTGCACTTCTTGCTAGTTTACTCTACATGCGATATGGCAAAACCTATTTAGCCGCTTTAGGTGAATGCATTGGAACCGGTGTTATAGGAGCGATGGTTGCTACTCCTGTAGCGAATCTCTTCATGGGAAAAGAAGCAACTCTATTTGCTTTTATTATACCCTTTATGATCAGTTCTTTTGTAGGAGCAGTATTAGCTGTATGCATATTCCAATTAACGGGTATCAAAAGAATTGTTTTGGCGAAAGAGAGATACTTATCATGAAAACAGCTTTAACAATAGCTGGTTCTGATAGTAGTGGAGGTGCAGGGATACAGGGAGACTTAAAAACTTTTGCAGCCCATGGTGTGTACGGTATGAGTGTGATTACAGCTATTACGGCACAAAATACAGTACGCGTGTCTCATATTCAAGGGCTTGACCCTTTGACCATAGAGAAACAGATTGATGCTATTTTTAGTGACATTCAGGTAGGCAGCGTCAAAATAGGTATGCTATATAATAAGCGTATCGTTCATGCAGTGTTAAATACTTTAAAAAAGTATACCATGCCTCCTATTGTGTTAGACCCTGTTATGGTATCGACCACTGGCAGAATCCTCTTAAAAGGCGATGCAATCACCATGATGGTTGAAGAGCTTTTTCCCATATGCCATATGATTACACCCAATATATTAGAAGCTGAACTCATCACCAAGATGCCTATTAAGAACATAGACGATATGAAAAAAGCTTGTATACGCTTACACAAACAGGGGCCAAAGAATGTCTTGGTGAAAGGTGGTCACTTGAAAGATACAGCCACGGACATTTATTATAATGGTTATGATTTTATAAGCTATGAACATGAACGTATCCCTAATACGAACACCCATGGTACAGGGTGTGCTTTATCTTCTGCTATAGCAGCTAACTGGAGTATAGGGTATCCTTCACATGTGGCTATTCAACGAGCTAAAAGCTACATCAGCAAAGCCATTCAAGGTGGTTTTTCAATAGGCAGTGGAGATGGACCCATTAAGCATTTTCCGAAAGGAGTATATAATGAATAATACCGATCAAGAAATCTATAAAAAAATCTATGAAAGTACAGAAAAACCGCTTATTCACTATATCACCAATTATGTGACAGTGAATGATATGGCAAATATGACGCTAGCTTTTGGGGGAAGTCCCATTATGGCTGAAGCTGTGGAAGAGCTAGAAGAGATTACTAGGCAGTGCCAGTGTTTAGTCATTAACATTGGGACCATTACTTCAGATAAAGTAACTGCTATACATGATGCCATTGCCATTGCCAATAGGCATCATATACCTGTTATCATTGACCCTGTAGGTGTAGCGGCAACCTCCTACCGTAAAAAGATGATTATGGATATATTAGAAACATTTCATGTGGATATTATTAAAGGTAATGGCTCAGAAATAAAAGCGATACTTGGATTGACAACACAAGCAAAAGGGGTAGATGGTGAAGCATTAGAACAAACAGAATTAACTGACATTGGTGTGGCAGTAGCCAAGAGATACAATGCTGTTGTAGCCATAACGGGAAAAGACGACATGGTATGTTCTGCTTCAAAAGTGGCAATCGTTAAGGGAGATACGCCCAGATTAACAGAGATCACTGGAACAGGGTGCATGATATCCACACTGATAAGTGTTGCTTATGCCCGTTGTAAAGACCCATTTGCCAGCAGTGTCTACGGCATGTTGGCTATGCATACAGCGGCATCAGATGTGGAAGAGCTTCTAGACGTCAATCAAGGAATTGGTTCATACAAAGTCATGTTGTTTGATGCCATCTATAAAAGAAGACATACAAATCTATTAGATGGAGGAGGGGTTGTGTATCATGACATTCAATAAGGATATCTATCTGGTGACACAAGACGGGTTAACATATGATGAACTTATTTATAAAACGGAACTTGCTATTAAACATGGTGCAACCATTCTGCAATATCGGTGTAAAAGTACTGACAAAAAGAAACTCATGAAAGAAGCACGCGCATTGAAAGCAATATGCGCTCATCATGGTGTGACCTTTATTATTAATGATCATGTGGAAATAGCTGTAGAGCTTGGGGCAGATGGGGTACATTTAGGGCAGCATGATACAAATCTATCATCTGCAAGAGCTCTATTGGGAGATAACGCTATTATTGGCATAACAGCTAAGACTGTGGATCAAGCAAGAAACGCCCAGCAGCATGGTGCAGATTACTTAGGCGTAGGGGCTTTGTTTCCAACGACAACAAAAGTAAATGCTATACCTATGTCCATGGACACGTTGCATGCTATTAGAAAAGAAGTGCCTATACCCCTTGTAGGTATTGGTGGTATCTCCTCATCTAATTTAACAGATGACATCATCAGAAACGTGGATGCTATAGCTGTTGTGTCAGAGATTTATAACGCTGCTCATATACCTCATGCTATGAATAACTTGATAAAAGCTTATAGGAAGGAACGGATAATCATGGAATATACAACACAAATGGATGCGGCAAAAAAAGGCATCATCACAAAAGAAATGAAACTTGTAGCCAAAAAAGAAAACATGGACCCACGGGTACTCATGGGAAGAATTGCTAAAGGAACAGTGGTTATACCGGCTAATAAAAATCATACAAATATTGACCCAGAAGGTGTGGGTGAAGGCTTAAGAACAAAAATAAACGTGAATCTAGGTATATCCAAAGACAGTTATGACTTAGAGCGGGAATATGACAAAGTACGAACCGCTATTGCCATGAAAGTTGAATCCATTATGGACTTAAGTAATTATGGGAAAACCATAGCGTTTCGTAAGAAGCTCATTGATATGTCACCAGCGATGATTGGTACCGTACCTGTCTATGATGCTCTAGGCTTTTATGAAAAAGAATTAAAGGATATATCCGCTAATGAATTTTTAGAAGTTGTTGAACAGCATGGTAAAGACGGTGTGGATTTTGTGACCATACATGCAGGCATTAATGAAGAGACAGCCAATACTTTTAGACGCAATCCACGCTTAATGAACTTGGTTTCCAGAGGTGGCTCTCTCATGTTTGCTTGGATGCAATTAAATGGGCAGGAAAATCCATTCTATGAGCATTATGACGCATTACTTGACATATGTGCCAAGTATGACATCACCATTAGTCTTGGGGATGCATGTCGTCCTGGTGCCATTGCAGATTCCACCGATGCAAGTCAGATTAAAGAATTAATCGTACTTGGGGAACTTACTAAGCGAGCTTGGGCAAAGAATGTACAAGTGATGATTGAAGGTCCAGGTCATATGGCAATTGATGAAATTGAAGCTAACATGCTCTTAGAAAAGAAGTTATGCCATGGTGCGCCTTTCTATGTTCTTGGTCCTTTAGTTACAGATATAGCCCCAGGTTATGACCATATAACTGGTGCAATAGGTGGTGCTATAGCAGCATCAAGTGGTGCAGATTTCTTATGTTATGTAACGCCAGCTGAGCATTTGCGACTACCCACATTAGAAGACATGAAAGAAGGTATTATCGCAACCAGGATTGCAGCACATGCAGGAGATATAGCAAAAAAAATACCTAAAGCACGTGAATGGGATAACCGTATGAGTTATGCTAGACAGCAGCTAGATTGGGATAAAATGCTTAACTTAGCCATCGATCCAGAGAAGGCTAGAGCCTATCGAGAAAGTTCCAAACCAGAGGATGAAAAAACATGTACCATGTGTGGGAAAATGTGTGCTGTTCGAAATCTGAACAAAGTATTAAATGGTGAAGACATTAATATATTAAGGGACTAAATAAAAATACTTTACAATTTAAAAAAATATGGTATAATGTGTAACGTAATTAAATCATGTCATATGGTGAGGGTCATATGTAATCTACTTGTTTAAAGTAAATTTAATTATGAAGCTGCAAAGCAGTATGCGGAGGATACCTCTGCAAAATACATAAATAAGGGAGAAATTTATATGAAAAAAGTATTCGTAATGATGGTCATGCTATGTGTACTCTTAGCAAGCGTAGGTTGTGCAAAAAAAACAGAAAGTGGCGGACCAAAGACTGCCATTTCAGGATTTTTAGATGGTATTATTGCCAGTGATTATAAAAAGGCAGCAGAGTACGCTGAAGATGCCAGTGAGCTTCCATCAGAAGAAGATGTAGACCCTATTGCAACAGAGATCTTTAGTAAAATCAGCTATGAAATTACAGATGTAAAAGAAGATGGCGATAAAGCTACTGTGAAGCTAAAGGTGAAGCATCCTGATTTTAATAACATTATGGAAATTGCACAAAGCAAAATGATGGAATTAACCGCAAAAGCATTAGAATCAGCAGCAGATAGTGAAGAAAAGGATCCAGAAGCGCAACAAGAAGAAATAACCAAAATGGTAACGGATCTTTTGACAGAAGAAATGGGCAAGGAAGAAAACATTAAAGAAACAGAAGCTGAGCTCATTGCTGTTAAAATTGATGGTAAGTGGAAAGTTTCTAAAGAATCAAAAACTGAAAGCTTATTTGGACTATAATAAATAAAAGATTGAGAGGCTACCCTCACATATCATCATTGATTAAAGCCCTCAAAATAGATGATTAAATGTATCAGCCCCCTAAATGTAATGATTTAGAGGGGCTGTTTCCATGATTTTTAATAGCTAACCCTTCATCATGAGATATTTAGAAAAAATAGCATAAGTGACGTTCAATATGCAACCCTAAGCGTATAATAATATAAGGGAATTATCACACTAGGGGGAGTAGCTTTTCATGTTTGAATATAAAATTAACAAAGATTTATCCCTACGATTAGTCCATGTTTTGGATTCAGAAGAGGTCTATCAATTAATTGATGAGTCAAGAGCACATCTGAAAAAATGGCTCACTTGGGTGGATTTAATAAAAAGCGTAAGGGATTGTCGATACTCAGCATTAAAAGCTATGGATCAGTATGCCGAAAACAATGGCTTTCAGTGCAATATAATATATAGTGGTAAAATTGTTGGTCGTATTGGTCTACATGGTATTAATTGGGGAGATAAGTCCACTTCAATTGGTTATTGGTTAGGCAAAAAATATGTGGGAAGAGGGATTATGACCACATGTTGTGATGGCTTATTAAAACTTGTTTTCAACCAGCTAAAGCTTAATAAAGTCTATATCTACGTGGATGAAAAAAATACGAAAAGTCGAGCAATTCCTAAACGACTGAACTTCAAAGAAGTAAGCATTAAAAACAATGCTCAGATTTTTACAGGCAGTTATGTGAAGCACGTACGTTATATCATGACCCGAGAAAGATATTTTCAACCCTATTAAACTATGATATAATTTATAAAGTATAGTTTACGAAAGAAAGGATTGCAGGCGTATGCGACAGCCAAAAGGAGAATATGGCTATATCCGTTCACAGAGAAAAATGTATGGTATGTTATCAGCTATCAGTTTTATGGTCATTGCTATTGTATTAATCGTTGACAGGTATCTGTTGGAAGGAAATGTCCTGTTATTGTTGAGTGTCTTGTTGGTATTACCAGCAGCTCAGTTTCTTGTGAAGTATATTCTATACCGTCAATTCAAAGATGGCAATGAAATATTTTATAAACGTTTGGAAGCAGTCAGCCAACAGTTGGTATGTTTAGCAAGCCTAGCCATTGTAAGAGGTAAGCAAACGTTATTCTACGAAGCAGCCGTTATGAGTGATCGTGAATTGGTTTTGCTAATCGATAGGAAAAAAGAACGTAAAGATGTGTTATCCTATAAAGAATATATTGAAAAACTCATTGTTCCCAAAGGATTTTCAGTAAAAGTTAGTGTCTATAATGATGAAGAAGCCATGTATCAATATGTAAACGATAAGCTTGTAAGAACGCTTAAAAACGTGCATACAGATACACAAGTTGATCTAGCTCACTTATTATTGGGACAATCTGTTTAGAGGTTATGATGAAAGAAATAATCGTTAATAAAGATGAAAGTAATCAAAGAGCCGATAAATACCTAATGAAGTATTTTAGTAAAGCATCTAAAGGCTTTATTTATAAAATGTTGCGAAAAAAAAGAATTAAGCTCAATGGAAAACGTATCCAAGGTCATGAAATATTACAAAAAAATGATGGTATCCAACTGTTTATGGCAGAAGAAACCATTGAAAAATTTAGTTTACATGCTCACGTTCCCACACCCAACATGCCCATAACATTTAAGGTGTTATATGAAGATGAGCATATCCTTGTTTGTCATAAACCTGCTGGCCTTTTATCCCAACCTGACCAAGGCGGAGAACGGTCATTAGTGGATGAGATTACATCTTATCTCATACAAAAAGGTGACTATGACCCAAACGTTACAAAAGGGTTTCGGCCAGGTATTTGCAACCGTTTAGATCGTAATACAAGCGGTATTGTGTTAAGTGGTAAAAATCTACAAGCCCTACAAGCCCTTAATGGACTTATTGCCCATAAAAAAATAGATAAACATTATCAATGTATTGTTTCTGGTTTTGTTTCTAAGAAAAACAGCATTGAAGGTTATTTAAATAAAGACAATCAACATAATCGGGTACACGTCACCAAAGACCAAAACCTTGGTCACTACATTCAAACAATTTACCAACCACTGACGGATAATAAAGCATATTCTTTGTTAGATGTGCAAATTATTACGGGTAAATCCCATCAAATTCGTGCACACCTAAGCAGTATAGGACATCCGCTTATTGGTGATTATAAATATGGAAAGAAAAACATAAATGACCGGTTTAAAAAGGAATATGGCTTGAAGCATCATTTATTGCATGCTTATCGCATTGTTTTTCATGTGGACAGTGGTATACTGTCTTATTTGGATGGAAAAGAGATGATGGACCCTGTTGATGACACATTCAAAGCAATAGCCAATGAGTTATTTGGCACAAATAGAGAAAGCAAAAAACGTCGTTAATGCAATGATAGGAAGTGTACACAAATGGAAAATGGTAAAGCTTTGCAAGAAGCGTTAATTGCATATAGTCAGGATATAGGGGTAGATGCTATAGGGTTTTGCACAGCAGCCCCCTTTTTTGAAATAGAGGACTGTCTTTACCACAGAGAAGCACAAGGGTATATGTGTGATCTGGAGTCAAAGGATTATAAACGAAAAATATATCCTCAGCAAACCATGAAAAATGCCAAATCTTTTCTGGTTATATTAGAGGCTTATGACGTACACAACAAGAACCATGATCATGAAGATGATAAGTTAAGAGGTCATATTAGCATGACTGCTGTTTCTAAGGACTATCATAATATCCTTATGGAAAAACTAGAAAAATTGGCAGTTTTTTTGAAAAGCAAAGTACCTTGTGAAACTATGGCTTTTGTGGATATAAGCCCATTTTCTGACCGAGCCATAGCTTGTCGAGCAGGTTTGGGTTTTATCGGTAAGAATGCCATGCTCATTCATAAATCCTATGGGTCAAAAGTGTTTATTGGGTATGTTTTAACGGATTATGCTTTATGTAAGGAAGATTGTAAAGGTACCATAGATTGTGGTACTTGCCATAAGTGTGTAGAGGCTTGCCCAACCCAAGCCATTGTAGGTGATAAAAATGTAAATTGTAATAAGTGCTTGTCTTACTTAACACAACATAAAGGCCATATAGCCGCTGAAGTAAAAAACAAGATGGGTAAGCAGATATATGGCTGTGATGTATGCCAGATAGTATGTCCATATAACAAAGTGCGTAATAAGGTACTGGAACCGATTATAACACCTTATCCAGAACATGAATCGTTACTTTCTATATCGAATAAAGTATTTAAGGATACTTATGGGAAAACCGCATCTGGATGGCGAGGTAAGAAAATCTTACAGCGCAATAGCATTATAGCATTAGGTAATAGTAGTAACAAAGAAGCCCTTCATATACTTGAAAAAATAATGGATGATCCAAGGGCGGATATAAGAAAAGAAATAATCGATGCCATATGGCGCTTAGGATTCAGCGATGGCATAAGCTTATTGAATAAGATGAAAACCTGTGAAAAGGACATAACTTTATTAAAGGACATGGAAAAAGCTATAGCAGGGCTACAAGAAAAACATAGATTTATGGAGGGGTGAGAAGATGGCATATTGGCAGACCCGTGGTTTGAGAGGGAGCACTTTAGAGGAATTAATTAATTATACAAACGAAAAGTATCGTGACAAGGGATTAGGACTGATACAAAAAATACCTACCCCTATTAAGCCCATTAAGATTGATCAAAAAAGCAGGCATATATCCTTGGCTTATTTTGAACAGAAGAGTACAGTGGATTATATTGGTGTTGTGCAAGGCATTAGTATTTGTTTTGATGCGAAAGAGACCACGAAAGAACTACTGCCCCTATGTAATATTCATGAACATCAGATGATGTTTATGGAGGATTTTGAAAAACAGGGTGGTATTGCCTTTATTCTTGTTTATTTTTCCAAATATAATGAATACTATTATCTTCCTTATACATTTATTAAAGACTATTGGGATAAGGCTAAGTTAGGGGGACGTAAATCCATACCCTATAAAGATATGAACCCACAATATCAAATAGCCACAAAAGATGGTGTGTATCTTCATTTTTTAGAACAACTACAATATTATTTGTCTACGTTGGATGAATAAGCCACAATCAATAATCTTCGAAAACATGTTTCCAGCTATTTTCACTTATTCATTCATCTTTTCTACTACAATCTAATAGTCATCATTGCATCCATACCAAGGGCTTTTTTAATAAATTCTATTTCTACTTGTGATGCAAAATTGATCTTCCCTTCAGTCATCTTATTAACCTTCTCTGGATAACGGATATCCAGAGTCTTTATATTATCAAAAGTAGCGAATCCTTCATCAAGTGATTCTTTGATTATCTCTTCGGCAATAGCCTTCTTGTCTTGCCTATGAATACCTCTTAATAGCAATAATTGACCTCTTGCCTACATTGCATTTACATACCAAAATGGTGATCATATAATGGAGCTTGTAGTCGTGAATGAATTTCACAACAAGTTATGGTGAATCAACCCATAGTTATAGAGTAATTAGGAGATGGTTAAAAGTTGAATGGAAATGTAATGATTGAGATATCAAATTTATGTAAATCCTTTAATGAAGTTGAAGTATTGAAAGGCATAGATCTGAAAGTGGAAAAAGGAAGTATTTTTGCATTGCTAGGTTCAAATGGTGCTGGTAAAACAACCATGATAAAAATTTTGTCCACATTGCTGAAACCAGATGGTGGTACAGTGAAACTTGCAGGTATAGATGTGGCTAAAAAACCCAGTGAAGTGAAGAAGCATATTGCTTTAACCGGACAGTATGCTGCAGTTGATGAAATACTAACCGGTAGAGAGAACCTAGACATGATAGGTAAACTTCTAGATATTGATAATCGAAAAGAAAAAGTCGAGATGCTTCTAATGAAATTCAAGTTGTTGGAAGATGCTAATCGACGAGTGTCAACATACTCTGGTGGTATGAAAAGAAAAATTGATATAGCTATGAGCTTAATAGGAAGGCCAAGTGTTATCTTTTTAGATGAACCTACAACAGGGTTGGACCCTATGAGTAGAAAGTCCATGTGGAAAATGATTAAGGAATTATCTGAAACAGGCATCACCATATTTCTGACAACCCAGTACCTGGATGAGGCTGAATATTTAGCTGATAAAATTGCCATAGTCAATGGAGGGGTAATCATTGCAGAAGGCACCAATGATGAACTAAAGGATATTATTGCAAGTAATATCATCAAATTGTCATTTGGGTCAGAGGAAGACACCTATAAAGCTCAATTGATATTGAAGGACTATCATCCGGTAATGGATGTCAATAGTTGCGAGTTAAAGATAGAGACCCATGAATCTATGGTTCAAGTGTTTGAAGTTTTTGATGTATTAAAAAACCACCATATTAAGATTAAAAACTTTGAGAAGAAAAAAGCATCCTTGGAAGAGGTATTTTTGAAAGTGATTAGTGAAGACAGTGAAAGGGAGGCTTGCAATGCAATCGGTGATTAAAAGGAATTTGAAGCAAATACAGGTTATGGTAAAGAGAGATTTATTACACTTGATTCGTAACTCAGAAGCCTTGATGATGATAATTTTCCTACCTATTATGGTAACAGCGGTATTTGTATATATTTTTGGTGGAGCATTAGGCCCTGGTGGAGACAGAATAGAATATCTAAGATATGTATTGCCTGGAATCCTGGTTATGCAGCCTGCTGTCGTTGCATATATGACAGGCGTTAGTGTTAACAATGATATGTCAAAGGGGATAATCGACAGGTTCAGAACCATGGATATAAGTCAGTCTTCCGTTTTATCGGGGCATATTATTGCATCTTTGGTCCGTAATCTTATGGGGGCAATTATCGTTATACTTTTCGCATATGCCATCGGATTTAGAACAGATATATCAATTCTTCATTGGTTTGCCACAGCTGCTATGACGATGCTATATATTTTGATGATATCCATGATATCCATGATGATTGGATTGCTTGGCAGTAATGTTGAATCAGTAGGTGGCATGATGATGTTTGTGCAGTTTATGCCTTATGTGAGTTCAGCTCTTATTCCTACCGAAACCATGCCAAAGGTATTAAGATACTTTGCTGACCATCAGCCAATTACTCACGTCATCAACACGATTAGAGGGTTGATGCTTGGTACAGAAATTGGTAGCGATTTGATTAGCGCCATCATATGGTGTATAGGAATCATATTGATTTGCTTCATCATATCTAAGTATACGTATGAACATAAGACCTCTAAACCAGTGTCTTCATAACCCAATATCGGTTATATGATATAATAGAATATACAAGGAGCTATGGAGTGTGAAACAGATGAAAATAAGAATTGAAGTGGATACTAAAACAAATGAAACGGAAGTGATTATCAGGTGTAGCGAGGTCAATAATAAAATACTTAAATTAGAGTCTCGCCTATCCCAACTGATAACCCCAAAAACCCAGATTATCTTTTATAAGAACGAACAGGAATATTACATATCGCCAAGTGATATACTGTTTTTCGAGACGAATACAAATGGGGTGACTGCCCATACTGTTAATGAAATATATGACGTAAAATTCAAGCTTTATGAGTTAGAAAAAATTCTACCGGATGCGTTTGTTCGGGTATCAAAATCCACCATAGCGAATAGTAATAAAGTGTATTCCATATTGCGCAATATAACATCTGCAAGTAGGGTTGAATTTCTGAATACACATAAAAAAATATATGTTTCAAGAAAGTATTACAAGGAGTTAAGAGCAAAACTATTGGAAAAGAGGAATAGATATGAGTAAGAAGATTTTAAAAGTCATCATGTCAATATTTTTTGGTACACTTGGTATCACCATGATCTTTAGCAAAATTTTTCACAGCCAGCAAAAGAAAGAATCTGACCAATTGGATATTGAGGATGAAGGTCATGTGAAGTTTAACATTCTCCTGGGTGGAGGTGCTAAATACATCACGACGCAAAAATTTGAGCAAGCTAATTTAAAATGTAGATTTGGTGGAATGGAAGTGTACTTTGACAACGCCTCTTTGTGTGAAGGCAAAGGAATTATTAAAATTGACGCCTCTTTCAGTGGCGTGGAACTCTATATGCCTAAGGATTGGACCGTTGTAAATGATCTTAGGGTGGGCATGGGGGCAGTTGAATTTAAGAATGGTGCTCAACCAGACCCTGACAAGATTGTAACCTTAGTTGGCAATGTAAGTTTAGGGGCAGTTGAAATTCATTATGTATAATATAATGAAAAAACATCTGATTTTACATCCAATGTAGTATATGACATTGGGTACCTAATAATAATGGCCATGTCATCAATAAAGACAGGTTTGATTGTACCCATCAAACCCTGTCTTTTTGCGTGTACCCATATGTTATACTATACACATTATAACTAAGCCATAGGGTCTCGTATATAATTTATAATATAGTCTAAAATATTACCAATTTATATGTTGACAATACGTCCTTTATAACATATAATATTACAATGATTCGTTTTAACGAATTAGCAATTTACCATGCTAAAGCGAATGAGATATGAGTTTGTCTCTGACAGCATACTGAATGCTATGCTGATTGTAGACAAAGTTCATTTAGAGATAGATAACCTCATGAATAAAGAAAGGATATAATAATGATGATTGATCGTCTATTACATACACCGGAGGGTGTGCGCGATTTTAACAGAAATGAAACATCAAGGAAAAAAGAGTTGAAAGATAGAATAGGTAGCGTATTCCATCGTTACGGCTTTAGAGATATAGAAACACCTACATTTGAATACTATGACGTATTTAATCATGAAAGAGGTACTGTGGATATTCAGTTAATGTACAAGTTCTTTGATCGTGATGGCAATATATTGGCTTTAAGGCCAGATATAACACCATCTATTGCCAGGTATGTAGCAACCCATTATAAACATGATTGTGACCCATTACGTCTGTGTTATATGGGGAATACATATCGAAACAATGTAAGTTATCAAGGTAAAGCTAGAGAAGTTACCCAAGCTGGCGTTGAATTTATTGGCAATGCCAGTATTGATGCAGATGCTGAAGTGATTGCACTGATTATTAACAGTTTAAGTATGGCAGGCTTAAAAGAATTTCAGATTGATCTTGGGCAAGCAGGTTTTTTCAAAGGTTTAGCAGAAGAAGCAGGCTTAGATCAAAAAGCTGAAGAAGAGCTTAGAACCCTAATTGATGAAAAAAACTTTATTGCAGTAGAAAATTTATTAAATGAATGTCGGATGACCGATGATCTTAAAGAAGTTTTCTTGGATTTACCTAAATTATTTGGATCAGTTGATGTCATCGACAAAGCCAGACAGCTGACACAAAATAAAATTGCCACTTCCGCATTGGACCGTTTAGAAATGGTATATGGTATTCTCTGCGATTATGGCGTTGAAGATTATGTATCTTTTGATCTTGGATTAGTGAGCCATCTTAACTATTATACAGGTATTATTTTTAGAGGTTACACGTATGGTACCGGTGTTTCCATTGTGGATGGAGGACGATATGATACCTTGTTGAAGCAATTTGGAAAAGATGTACCCGCCATTGGTTTTGCAATTGTGGTGGATGAATTGCTATTGGCTATGGAAAGACAACAAATAGACTTACCCACATTTACTATTGATACATTGGTACTCTATAGTCAGGAGACAAGAAAAGAAGCCATTCAGTTATCAGAAGAATTTCGTTCAAAAGGTATGCATGTAGAAACGGGTCTATTGGGCGAATCCTTAGAAGCAAATATAGCATATGGTAAGAAACAAGGTGTTGGAGGTATCATGGCTTTTAAATCTAAAGAACAGGTTTTACTTATTAATTTAGAAAACATGGAGCAAACAGAAGTAGCTGTAAGTGAATTATTTGATCGAGGTGACCTATCATGAGATATTTAACTTTTGCCCTAGCCAAAGGAAGATTAGCCAAAAAGGCATTAGCACTATTAGAACAAATTGGTATCACATGTGATGAGATGAAAAGTGATACAAGAAAATTGATTTTTACCAATGAGGAACTAAAATGTCGGTTCTTTTTAGCCAAAGCCAGTGATGTACCTACTTATGTGGAGTACGGGGCAGCAGACATTGGTGTTGTGGGAAAAGACACCATACTTGAAGAGAAAAAGAATCTTTATGAAGTCTTAGATTTGGGCTTCGGGAAATGTAGAATGATTGTAGCTGGACCAAAAGAAATGAAAGATGTATTGGAACAAGGTGGTGCTATACGTGTTGCTACTAAGTATCCCAATATAGCTAAAGATTACTTCTATAATCATAAAAGTCAAAAAGCAGAAATCATTAAACTTAATGGCTCTATTGAGTTAGCACCTCTGGTAGGGCTTTCTGAAGTCATTGTGGACATCGTTGAAACAGGCACAACCTTAAAGGACAATGGACTTGTTGTATTAGAAGAAATATGCCCATTATCTGCTCGCATGGTGGTTAACCGTGTGAGTATGAAAATGGAAAATGAACGTATTAGTCAAATGATAAAAGGTTTACGCGAACTGACAAAATAAGCGTTGTTAGGAGGTAATGCGGTTGAAATATATACGTTATAACAGTTGTTCAGATAATGAACTACAGGAATTATTGCAAGATCGAGCACCAGATCAGTATCAAGAGTATAACAAGACAGTACTTGACATCATTGATAACGTGAAAATAAATGGCGATAATGCCGTATGTCAATACACAGAAAAATTTGATGGTGCCATCATTGATTCTAACACACTACAAGTGACGCAAGATGAAATAGATAGTGCTTATACACAGATAGATGAAGAACTTGTTGGTATTATAAGAAAAGCTAAGGTAAGAATTGAAGCCTATCATACCAAACAGAAACAACAGAGTTGGTTTGATAGTTGTGAAACAGGGAGTATTATGGGACAAAAAATAACGCCCATCGATGTAGTAGGTGTCTATGTACCTGGTGGAAAAGCTGTTTACCCATCATCTGTTATCATGAACATTATACCTGCAAAAGTAGCAGGTGTTGAGACCATCACCATGACCACACCACCGGATAAAAACGGTTTGGTTAATCCCCTAACCTTGGTTGCTGCTCGTGAATGTGGTGTAGATGCCATATATAAAGTGGGAGGAGCTCAAGCTATAGCAGCTTTAGCTTTTGGGACAGAAACCATTCCTCAAGTAGATAAAATCGTAGGACCAGGCAATATATTTGTGGCTTTGGCTAAAAAAGCTGTTTATGGGCATGTGAGCATAGACTCTGTGGCTGGTCCCAGTGAGGTCCTTGTCATTGCAGATGAAACAGCCAATGCTAAATATGTAGCGGCTGATCTGTTATCACAGGCTGAGCATGATGAATTAGCATCTTCCGTATTGATTACCAATAGTGAGGTGTTGGTAGAAGCCGTACAGAAGGAAATAGAGCGACAAACCGATTACCTAAGTAGACAAACAATCATTAACAAGTCTTTAGATGATTATGGAGCGATTATTCTTGTGAATAATATGGAGGAAGCCATCTACTTAAGTAACAGGATTGCCCCAGAACATCTGGAAATATGTACAAAAGAACCCTTTATGCTTTTACCCAAAATTAAGCATGCAGGGGCTATCTTCTTAGGGGCATATAGTCCAGAACCCCTTGGCGACTATATGGCTGGACCCAACCATGTGTTGCCAACGAACGGAACAGCCAAATTCTTTTCCCCTCTAAGTGTGGATGATTTTATTAAGAAATCCAGTATTATTTCTTTTTCAAGAGAAGCACTCTCTACGTTAGAAAACGATATTGTCAAATTTGCAGAAGCAGAGGAGTTAACAGCTCATGCCAATGCTATAAAGGTGAGATTTGAAAATGATTAAAACATATATGAGAAAAGATTTACAAAACTACAGTCCCTATCACGCGCCGGAAAAACCCTATGAGGTGAAGCTGGATGCTAATGAAAATCCTTATACACATGATCCTGAAGTGATTCAGGCTATGAAAGATTGGATTGAGGATTGCGAACATATGCGTCGTTACCCAGATACAGATTGTCATAGATTAAAAGAGGCTATTGCTGAGTTTTGGAAAGTGGGTAAAGATGAAGTCATCTGTGGTGTAGGCTCTGATCAACTCATTGAGAGTATTGCCAAGGTTTTTATTGAACCTGGTGATAAGGTGCTTATGCCAGCACCATCTTTTAGTATGTATAAGTTAGCAACAACGTTAAACCGGGGTATAGCTGTTGAATTTTCATTAGATGACGATTATCAGTATCCCATTGATACAATTATTCAGACTTATCAGGAGATCCAGCCAAAATGTGTGTTTCTATGTACGCCTAATAATCCCACAGGTTCATCTCTAGCCATAAAGGATATAGAAAAATTGCTTCAAGTGATGACATGTCCTGTTGTTATTGATGAAGCTTATGGGGAATTTGTGGATAGAACCATGATTGATCAGATAGACAAATACCCAAATATCATCGTCCTAAGAACATTTTCAAAAGCCTATGGTTGTGCAGGTCTTCGTGTAGGCTATGGCATTGGGTCAAAAGAAATGATTGAAGCCTTACACCTTGTTTTACCGCCTTATCACTTAAATGCTTTCAGCCAATATATGGCGAAGACTATTCTTGAAAAATATGGGCATTATAAAGACAATGTAAAAGCCATTGTTAAAGAACGAGAAGCATTAATTACAGCATTATCGACTATTGATTATGTGTGTAAAGTCTATCCCTCTGATGCCAATTACATTTTAATTAGCGTATCAAGGGACGATATTGTGAAGCAATTAGAGGAACGAAAGGTTTTAGTTAGAGGTTATGGTGCTACTGGTGCATTAGCGAATTGCTTACGTATTACAGTAGGTACGGAGAAGGAAAATAAAAAACTAATTGAAGTCATGAAAACCATATAAATAATGGATTTAACTATAATCTTGTTCATGGTTAAGTGGTTATAAACAGTAGAATGAGAAGGGAGACGTATCATGAGTCGTGAGAGTAAGATTAGGCGAAAAACCAATGAAACAGATATTACTTTTGGATTAAACATAGATGGCTGTGGGACATATGTTGTGGATACAGGCATTGGCTTTTTTGATCACATGATGACCCATATTGCTAAACATGGGTTATTCAATCTAGATATCACATGTACAGGCGATCTTCAAGTAGATTGTCATCATACCATTGAAGACATTGGTATTGTCTTTGGACAATGTATTAAAGAAGCTGTAGGTGATAAGCATGGTATCAAGCGCTATGGTTCTGCCATCATCCCTATGGATGAAACCTTGGTATTATGTGCACTTGATTTATCAGGGCGCCCTTATCTGAATTATGATGTCACACTAACAACGCCCCGATTAGGTGAAATGGACACGGAAATGGTTGAAGAATTCTTTCGGGCAGTGGCGATGCACGCTGAGATGAACTTACATGTTAAGTTACTGGATGGTAAGAATAACCATCATATTGTTGAAGGGATCTTCAAAGCTTTTGGCAATGCATTAGATCAAGCAACCATGGTCGATGAAAGGATTAAAGGTGCTTTATCGACAAAAGGTATGCTCTAAATAGTAAACGAAGATGATTGAAAGGATGAACCACGATGATTGGTATAATAGATTATGGTATGGGTAATTTGGGTAGTATCTCCAATGCTCTGGATTATATGCATGAAAAATGGGTGATATCATCTGAAACAGCAGTTCTTGATAAGGCGGATAAACTTATTTTACCAGGCTTAGGTGCTTTTGGAGATGCGATTCAGTTATTAAAAGAGAAAGGCTTAGATGATTTTATTCGTACAGCTGTTTCACAAGGAAAACCCCTATTAGGTATCTGTCTTGGTATGCAGCTATTATTTGATACATCAACAGAACATGGTCAATACGAAGGGCTTGGTATCTTAGAAGGAGATATTATTAAACTGGATGTACCTCTAAAAATACCCCATATGGGATGGAACAAACTGGCTATTAAGAAAAGAGAACCTCTATTTAGAGGCTTACCAGATAATAGTGATGTTTATTTTGTACATTCTTATCATCTGGATACAGAAGCCGATATCGTTAGCGCCACAACTACTTATGGAAAAGAGATTCAAATAGCTGCACAAAAAGACCATGTATATGCCTTACAATTTCATCCAGAAAAAAGTGGTGAAATTGGTTTACAGATAATGAAAAATTTTATTGACTTGTAAACCAAACATATTAAAATAACATAGAGTAAGTTGATAAATGAATAAGAATGATTACAGGTAAGCGGAGGTAAACAAATGCGATTATACCCAGCAATTGATATAAAAAGTGGTAAATGTGTACGCTTGAAACAAGGAAAATTTAATGAACAAACCATTTATGCAAATAACCCCTATGACATAGCTGAAAAATGGGCTGATAAGGGAGCATCTTATATTCATGTTGTGGATTTGGATGGTGCATTAGATGGCGTATGGACCAATAAAGATGCCATTGAGAAGATTGTAAAAGCTGTTAATATTCCTGTTCAAACAGGTGGTGGTATTCGTACCATAAGGGATATTGAAGAACGACTTAGCATAGGTATTGATCGCGTTATTATTGGTACCTTGGCAGTTAAGAATCCAAGTTTTGTGAAAGACGCCATCGAAAAATTTGGTAGTGACAAAATTGTCGTTGGCATCGATGCAAAAGACGGCATGGTAGCCATTAACGGATGGGAAGAAGTCAGTCTTATGTCAGCATTAGACTTATGTCAAAAAATGAAAGGATATGGCGTGAAAACCATTGTCTATACGGATATTTCCAAAGACGGTATGTTAATCGGTCCTAACGTGGCATATACGAAGTATCTCATTGAAGAAACGAACCTAGATATTATAGCTTCTGGAGGTGTTTCGTCCATTGATGACTTAAAAGATGTGGAAAAAATCAATGCAGAAGGGGCCATTATAGGAAAAGCCTTGTATACAGGGGCTATTGACTTAGAAGAAGCTGTATCATTATTTGAAAAATAGATAAGTCCTAGAAAGGGTGATAAGATGTTATCAAAACGAATTATACCTTGCTTAGACGTGGATAGAGGTCGCGTAGTAAAAGGTGTAAAGTTCTTAGACTTGGTAGATGCAGGTGATCCCGTAGAAGTAGCAAAAGCATATAATAAAAGTTTGGCAGATGAAATTGTCTTCCTTGATATTACAGCTACCCACGAAGGCCGAGACCATTGTGCAAGTGGTTAGGGATACGGCTAAGCAGATATTCATTCCTCTGACAGTTGGTGGTGGCATTAAGACGGTTGATGATTTCAAAACCATATTGCGAGCAGGAGCAGATAAAGTAGCTGTTAACTCCGCAGCCATTAGGCGTCCAGAACTTATTAATGAAGCCGCAAAACGATTTGGCAGCCAGTGTGTTGTGGTAGCCATGGATGCCAAATATAATGATGGAAGACATAGTTGGGATATCTATATAAATGGTGGTCGTATTAACACCCATATGGATGCTATTGAGTGGGCAATAGAAGTCTGTGAACGTGGTGCAGGTGAAATTCTTTTAACCAGCATGGATAAGGATGGTACCAAATCAGGATATGATATAGCCTTAACGAAGCGCATTAGTGAAAAGGTTCATATTCCAGTTATTGCATCAGGTGGTGCTGGTCATATGGAGGACTTTAAAGAGGTTTTAACCGATGGAAAAGCAGATGCAGCCCTTGCAGCTTCTTTATTCCATTTTAAAGAGCTTGATATGAAAGAGCTGAAAGAATATTTAAAAGAAAATAATATACCTGTAAGGTTATAGAGAGAAAGGAAGTTTGTCATGGATTTTAACAACCTGAAATTGAACAAAAACGGGCTCATACCTGTGGTTACTCAGGATATAGATAGCAATGAAGTGCTGATGGTAGCCTATATGAATAAAGAAGCTTTTGATAAGACTTTAGAAACGAAGAAAGTACACTACTACAGTCGAAGCCGTCAATGTTTGTGGCTAAAAGGTGAGACCTCAGGCCATTATCAGACATTAAAGCATATGGCATTAGATTGTGATGAAGATACACTCCTTGTGAAAGTTCAGCAAGAAGGTGTAGCTTGTCATACAGGCGCTTATTCTTGCTTCTATAAAGAAATTGATTTAGAAACAAAGAATATGGTAGAAATGGGAGACAGAACTAAACCCAAGTCTGAAAGTGTATTATCCATATTTGAAGAAGTCTACAACATTATCTTAGATAGGAAAAAAAATCCCAAAGAAGGCTCTTATACCAACTATCTTTTTGATAAAGGGATTGATAAAATATTGAAAAAGGTTGGCGAAGAAACAGCTGAAGTAATCATTGGTTCTAAGAATGAAGGTAATGAAGAGGTAATCTATGAAGTATCAGACCTTATCTATCACTTATCGGTATTAATGGTCGAAAAAGATGTCACATGGGATGATATCTGTAATGAACTGGGTAAAAGACGCTAATAATGAAGCAGGTTGTATAAGTAATATAAGCTTATATAACCTGCTTCATTCATGATGTGAAGACGCGTTAACAAAAATGTACGGGTGTTTTGGCATAGTCCCTAGGGGTTATACCTTTGATTTTTTTAAAGACTTTACTAAAATAAAAGGGGTCGTTGAAGCCCACTAATTGAGAGGTTTCTGTAATGTTATAACCAATACCTAGGTATTCTTCTGCTTTTTCTATTCTGACTTTATTTACATATTCAATGGGGGTATAGCCCGTATGCTTTTTAAAGAAACTTCCAAAGTATTTTGGATTAAAATCCATTAAGGATGCCAGATGGTTAAGTGTCAACGAGGTATTGTAGTTTTTTCGTATATGGATTAGTACATCTTCAATCTTTCTAATATTTTCTTTATCTTTGCCTTTTTCTTGTATGAGTAGCTGGTTATGTAATTCGTATAAAATGTTAAGGAAAATACTTTTACATTTAAGAATATAATGGTTTTTACCTTCTTCCCATACTGTTGTAAGGTCTTTAAAATACTTCCGTAGGATGCCTGAATGGGATAGGTGTGATATGTTGTTAAAAGGCAGTCGATGGATGTTTTTAGTCACCCATGTGGCATCAGAAAATGTAGTTTGTGCAATTTGGAAGTTAACACCAAAGCAGTGCATCAAATTTGATTGGCTTGTTGTATAACCATATGTTTCACCAGGAGCATGGTAGATAAGCATACCAGGCAAGAGTTTAATGGTTTGATGATTTGACCATGCAATACCTTCTCCAGAGATAATTAATAAAAAATTATGGAAATCCCGAGCCACATTTTGAACATACCAATTGTGATCACAGTACCTATCGGCTACATGTAGGAAGTGAGGTACCAAATGGTTGATGTCATGAAATTCATGGTTATAATACATATGTCATGTCTACCTCCTATATGGATATTATACATATATTATAAGTTAAAATCGTTTATTATTCAAATATCTTATAATCGATTTATGGATATAATACAGTTTTTGTGGTAATAATACATGGACGTTTTCCATAGGTTAAGCTACCATAGAACTACATCCTATACGAAATGAGGTTATATCATGACGAGTAAACAGATTATTAAAGATGTCATAGCATTTAATTCCCCAGCACGCATTGGTTTGGACTTTAATGAACCTCACCAAGATGATATCGCGTGGATATTGGGGGCTAAACTAAAACATCCTCAATATGAGCATCTAAAAGAGTGGGGACACTATGAAAATGAATTGAAAGAAGTGCCTGATTTTAAAGGTGAAGTAAGGCGAGATTCCTATGGCAATATTTATGGTCGATTAGAGGAAAAAACAAAGGGTGAATGTATTAAAGGAGCCTTACAGGAAGGTTGGCATCTTCTAGAGACATATAGCTTTCCAGAATATGATGAAAGCTACGAAAGTGAAGTAAAAGACATACTAGAAGAAAATAAAGACAAATATTGTTTAGGTGCACTGTCCGTGGCTGTGTTTTCAACCATTAGAGATCTAAGAAGGATTGATAATGTGCTCATGGACGTAATTCTGGAAAAAAATCATGTCATAAAACTGTTGAGTGAGTTAGAAAAATTGGCCATAAAACTGGTGAGGAAATCCGCTCAATTAGGGTTTGACGGGGTTATTGTATATGATGATTGGGGAACACAAAATGCGTTGTTAATGAGTCCTGAATTATGGCGAGAGATTTTTAAACCTATTTATGCCCATATTGCAAAAGAAGCACATAATCAAGGACTTGATTTTTTTGTTCATTCATGTGGTTATGTGTATGATATTATTGAAGATTTTATTGAAATAGGTGTAGATGTATTGCAATTTGATCAACCTGAATTGCTAGGTACCAAAAACTTAGCCCATGATTTTGGGGGAAGAGTGACCTTTTGGTGTCCAGTAGACATTCAGAAGGTAATGGCTACTGGAGAGAAGAGCTACATAGAAAATTGTGCAAAAGATATGTTTACCCATTTTGGGCGATTTGGCGGGGGCTTCATCGCAAAAGATTACCCTACTTGGGAAGATATTAATATAAAAGATGAATGGGCACAGTGGGCAAGAGACATATTTATTAGAGAAGGTAATTAAAAGCTTATACAGCAATAGATATTTTGTTGGGTCAAACTAAGCAATTCCTACAAAAAGACGTTAGGTAACCTTTGTGTATTCACTTAAATGGGGTAGTATCAGCGAAGCTTCGCTGGTACTACCCCTATAAATATTTCTTTAGTTCGCTTTATCTTAATTATGGGTGGCTTAATGGCTATCTTCTTTAATGAATTTTACTAAATCATTCAAATACACTTGACTCACTTTGTCTGTTTTAACATCACGAATGGCATGACCACCTTGAGGATAAGTTTTGATTTTAAAATCAGTGAGATTATTTTCTTTTAAGAGGTCAATACATGCTTCAACTGGAACATTTTTATCATTGCCTCCAAATGCAAAAAATACAGGAATATCAACTTGTTTCCAGTATGGGATGGGATCAAATCCTGCAATTGAATTAAAATAATCCCCTTTCTTAATGTTTTGCGTCGTAATTGGAGCAATTAATTTTGCAACAAACGTATACGTATAGGATGCAATGTTATGAATCTCTTCATGTAATAATTGTTCATCGGTAGTAACAGTTGACCCAGACATGGATACAATAAAGGAGATATCGTTTGTATTAGCCGAAGCTACGGGAGCAATCCAACCACCTTGACTCATTCCGATAATGCCAATGGTTGAATAACTAAAATCTTTTTGACTTTTAACATACTCTATTGCACTAGTGGTATCGGTTGCTAGTTCTTCAAAATTTGCTCCTACCCAGTCGCCTTCTGATTTTTCACTTCCTCTCTTATCTGGAAGTATGACTGCAATCCCATTATCCTGTAAATGTTTTGCAACGGATAAGTACCATACACTATTTCTTTCGCTTGGACCAGAACCATGTATAATAACAGCCGTTGGAAATGGTCCTTCACCTTCTGGCAACATTAACATCCCTGCAAGTTTCAAATTTTCGCTATCGTTATCAAAATATATTTCGGTATATTCTAATTCAGATAAGTCGGGTCCATTTAGGCCTTTGTAACTCCTATCCGTAAAAATAAATGGAAGTAATAGCAATGCAATTATAATGATTGGAATAATCAATAATAATTTTTTTCTCAGCTTAACCAACTCCTATAATATAATATTTTATACTTTAACAGTATATATGCATTATATAATTGTGAAATTAGATACAGCTTAGTAAAGGATTAAAATAAGATAAAATAACCGTTACTATTGATTCTGTGAGAATATTTGTGAAGGTGCCACGCCAGTTAGTAAAAGTCAATAATTCTTAGTGTGATTTTAAATCTTTGTTTATTTGAAGTATTAAAGTGCACATAGATATGATAGGTCATGGGTGGGGCTGTGATTCTTTCTGACTAGTATAAAATAGGCAAAACAGACTATAAAAGTATAAAATATACCTTATTTATTACAATTAAGTAATTGATTAAGTATAATATGACAATCATATTGTCTGTTTAGATAACTAAAATATCTAATAATGTTGAAAGATTACACAAAATAGTATAAAATAGTATATATTCTTAACAGGGGGGATAGCATGAATATTTATGAATTAAGAAATAAATTTCCTAGTCAAGACGGTAATGTCACTCAACAAGATAATATTTTACATCATATTCATAAATTAATCACAGGAATTGACGAGAAAAAGAATAAAAATAAACCAATACTTGGTGAATTGAAAAGAAAAAACAACGACCTCTATGATCAATTTATCCATTCATCCCATTTGCCCTTAAAAGGGTGTGATAATGACCAGATTATCCACCAACTTTTAGCATTGTCAGAAGGACATCCTTTTGTGAATCAATTTAACCTGAATAATGTGAGTAGCTTAGCTAGTATCCCGTCTTTTTTAGGTAATATAGCCGCTATCTTATTAGATGGTAATAATGTATGGGATGTGGTGGGTCCTGCGTGTGCCGAAGCAGAAGTTCGTATTATTGCCATGTTATCCGAGTTAATTGGCTATTCCAAAACAAAAACTTGGGGATATACCACTTGGGGTGGACAGGGTGCAGTCTTTAGTAGTTTGCGATTAGCAATCAGCAAATATGATAGTAAGGCAACTCAGTATGGCGTGCCTAAGAATCTCTACTGTTTTGCTTCAGAGAATTGTCACTATAGTTTATTAAAATCAATGGAAGCCACAGGGATAGGTAGTGACCATCTTATCTTAGTAAAATCAAATGAGGACCTGTCCATGGACTTGGATGACCTTGAATTTCACATCCGTCAGGTAATTCACAAGGGAGGTATTCCACTATACATTCTTGCTACAATGGGAAGCACAGATTCCTTTTCAATCGATGATATCAAGGGTATCAAAACCATTTGTCAGCACTTTCAAGACCAGTACCTTGTCAAGCCTATACACATTCATGCTGATTCAGCAATAGGCGGTATGTTCTTAGTTTTCAATGATTATAACCTTAATGAAAATCCTTTACTTTTTTCCAAAGATGTCTTACATGAAATTGAAAAAATAAAAATAAAATTATCACCGATGCATTTAGCAGATACGGTGTGTTTTGATTTTCATAAGTTAGGCTCTACACCTTATACGTCTTCTGTTTTCATGGCAAAAAAAGGTGTGGATTTTAAACTTCTTGACTTAAGTGAGTCCGATACACCCTACGTAGGGAATCGGGGATACGGTAGTTATCATACCAGTTATACCTTAGAATGTTCTCGTATGGGTAGTTCCATTACAATCTATGCTGCATTATTAGGTATGGGAGTAGAGGGCTATCAAGTGTTATTTGGACACTACATAAAAGTGACATTAGCATTTAGACAAAAACTCATGAATAGGTTTCATAATGTAGCCATTATTAACGAGGGTGTTGTAGGTATGATCACTGCTTTTCGATTTTATGAAAACACACCATGTCTTTATGAAGAACGTCACGGTAAGCGACTTAAACGTTTGATAGATGAAACCAATACCTTTAATAAAAAACTATTTGATATATTTGGTGAAAAACGGGCAGAGGTGTTTCTAGGCGATACAACTAAGGTAACAACTGTTATATCAAGTGATGGTTATCCAGTACCTTTAGCATGTGTGAAAGTTGTCATCATGTCACCCTATACAGATGTTCAGCATATGGACAGGGTCCTTGATTTTATGGAGGAATGCATCCAACTCTACGGCGAGCGTGAAGAAAAAGCTGTGTAGATTTGAAAAAAAGACTTATAATCCTAGGTCATTCTTGATAAAATAAGGTCATGACATGAAGCTTATCAGAAGTGGAGGAATGATACATGGATTATAGATGGGAACAAGACAGTATTGGCACATTAGAAATTGATCAGAAAGCATATTATGGTATACATACCCAAAGAGCCAAGGAGAATTTTAATCTTGGAGACGCTAACGTTAATTGGCGTCTTATCGAGGCTATCATCATCATTAAAAAAGCAGCAGCCTTAACACATCAGCATCTTCAAGAAATTCCAAAAGACAAAACGGAAGCTATTGTGGCAGCTTGTGATGATCTCTTAAGGGGGCAATGGCAGGATCAGTTTGATTTGCATCCTCTACAGGGAGGAGCAGGTACGTCCACTCATATGAATGTAAACGAAGTTATCGCCAATCGAGCTATAGAGATTCTAGGTGGGCAAAAGGGAGACTACAGCATCATTCATCCTCTTAATGATGTGAACAGGTCCCAGTCAACCAATGATGTCTATCCAACAGCTTTAAGAATTGCGGCTATTTTTCGTTTAAGAAAAGTCAGTGATGCTTTTTCACAGCTGCAAGAAACCCTTCAGCAGAAAGAAAATGCATTTGCAGATATCATTAAATTAGGGCGAACCCAGCTGATGGATGCTTTACCTATAATGGTTGGACAAGAATTTGGTGCCTATGCCCAAGCTATTGCAAGAGACCGCTGGCGACTCTACAAAGTGGAAGAACGATTGCGCCAGATGAATATTGGCGGAACGGCCATTGGAACAGGTATGAATGCCTCAAAAAAATATATTTTCACCATGACAGAGATGTTGAGAGAGTTAACAGGCCTTGGTTTAGCAAGGGCTGAATTCCCCATTGATATCACTCAGAATAATGATGTATTTGTTGAAGTATCGGGCTTGCTAAAGTCCGCAGCAGTGAATGTGATGAAGATGGCTAATGATTTAAGAATGATGGCATCCGGACCACGAGGAGGATTAGGGGAAATCAAGCTTAAGCCTATGCAGGCAGGGTCATCCATCATGCCTGGTAAAGTTAATCCTGTTATACCTGAGATGGTTATACAGACAGGTATAAAAGTCATCGCTAATGACCAGGCGATTACGCTTGCAGCGTCTTATGGCAATTTTGAATTAAACGCTTTTATGCCTATTATTGCGGATTCATTATTGGATTCACTGGAAATGATGGAGAAAGCAGTTATCATTTTTAGAGAACGATGTATTGACGTTCTAGAAGTGGATACACACAAATGCCTTGAACACTTATTGAATTCTACAGCGCTGGCAACAGCATTGGTACATCATATTGGTTACGACCATGCAGCAGTAGTAGCGAAGAAAGCATTGAGTTCCAGTAAAACAATAAAAGATATCTTATTAGAAGATGACATAATGGATGAAGCACAAGCAGATCAAGTATTGAATCCATATCAAGTGACAAAGCCTGGTATCCCTGGTAAATAAGTTATCAGTATCCTATGGGTATCCCTATGAATAGTTCTGCCTTGAAAAGAAGATAATATGATTGATACATGGATATATGTGTTAATGTAAAAAATACAAGGCAGGAGTAACCAGGGATGAAATCGAATGCAAACAATACCGCAACATTAACACCTAGTGAAATGACCCATTTTATAATAGCCATGGTGATAGGGGTTGGTATTTTAGGTGGGACAGGTACCATAGAAAATGCTGGAAATGATGGGTGGATCGCTATCCTTATTGGAGGCCTTTATCCACTCTATATGATTTGGCTGGCTTTTATCATCAGCAAACGTTATCCAAAGGATACCATCATTAGCATCAATAGTAAGCTATTTGGGAAGTACTTAGGCTTTGTATGCAGCATTTTTGTATGCGGTGTTTTTATGTACATCCTCTTGGTTGTTGTATCGGCATTTGCATCCATTACACGAACATTTATTGCTCCCTTCTTACCCATATATACGATTATTGGCATATCAATGTTTCTAATCTTTTATTTTGCGTCAAAAGGCATGAAAGTCATAGCAAAAGTCAACGCTGTTATATTTTATTTAACACTTATCTTAATCCTATTACCTGGTTATGCATTTATAAAGGGGAGCTATTTTAATTTATTACCTGTTTTTAATAGCAGTTTAAGTGATATACTTACAGGCAGCTTCCAATCCATTTACAGTTATGCAGGCATAGAAGTTGTTTTTTTATTATACCCATTTGCTAGTGATCAGAAAAAACTATTCGGGTCCATGTTAAAAGGTGTTGGCATTGTGGTAGCTATTTATGTCTGGTTAACCGTCACCGTTATTTACTATCTGGGTGCTGATGTAGCCATTAAGTTTTATTGGCCCTTACTCACCATTGCTGATAGTGTTCAGGTGCCCATCATTAATCTTTTCCGGTATATTTTCATGTTATTTTGGAGTTTTATTATCTATAGAATTAGTGCAAACGCATTGTATTTTTCTGCTTTTACCTTAACAGAGTTCCTGCAAATTAAGAAGAAAGAATATCATACAATTATTTTAGGTGCAATAGCCGTGTTAGTTGGTGTAGCCATGTTGCTTATTGATAACGAATCCATTAGACGAGAAATTACAAAAAAGGAACCCTATATTGCTATTGTTTTTACAGTCTATATTACCATTCTCACACTTTTAGTTGTTCTTCTGAAAAAAAAGCCAAGTGAAAATAGTGATAAAAAGAATGGAGGCTAATATAAACCAGATACGACTGTATAAAAACAGGTGAGCCTCATGTTGAAATACTGTTCTTGTCATGAATTCATTTATTTATTCCATACTAGGATATAGATGAGAACGACTTTTATTTAGTGAATAATGATGGTATAATGGAGCATTGATAGATAACTTCATGATGGCAGAGGAGGATAAAACATGAGTTTAAATAAAACGCCAAGAGGCGATCGGGTACATATTGCTTTATTTGGGAAGAGAAATGCAGGAAAATCCAGCATTATTAATGCGATTACTAATCAGGATATTGCACTGGTATCAGCAGTTAAAGGAACCACTACTGACCCTGTCTACAAGGCTATGGAGATATTGCCCATAGGTCCTGTGGTGATTATTGATACAGCTGGTCTAGATGATGTAGGTGAGTTAGGTGAATTGCGTAAACAAAAAACCTATGAAGTACTTAATAAAACAGACCTAGCTATACTTACCATTGATGCGGAGGTTGGTGTTACGGATTTTGAGAAAAGTATTTTAGCAACGATTAAGGAGAAGAAGATACCTGTAGTAGGTGTTCTAAATAAGATTGACATAGAACAGCTCAGCGATTCATCTATTCAGCAGATGGAGAAAGCCTTAGGTATTCGGTTAATTCCCGTATCAGCCTTGAAGAAACAGGGTATTGATACGTTGAAGAATGCCATGATTAAGCTTTTGCCAGACGATGAAGATAAGTTCAAATTAGTTGGTGATATCATTCAACCTGGCGATTTTATTGTGTTAGTTGTACCCATCGATAAAGCTGCACCAAAGGGGCGTCTTATTCTTCCTCAGCAGCAAGTGATTAGAGATGTCCTAGAGAGTGATGCCATATGTATTGTAACCAAAGAGTATGAACTAAGAGAGACATTAGAGAATATTGGTAGAAAACCAAAGCTTGTTATTACAGATTCTCAGGTTTTTTCTAAGGTGTCTGCAGATACACCTCATGATATGATGTTAACATCTTTCTCGATTTTATTTGCCAGATATAAAGGCGATCTCATGGAACTGATTAAAGGTGCAAAGAAATTAGATGATTTACAAGATGGGGATAAGATTCTTATTTCGGAAGGCTGCACCCATCACCGTCAATCGGATGATATTGGAACAGTGAAGATTCCACGTTGGATACGTCAATATTCAGGCAAGAATATACAGTTTGAGTTTTCAAGTGGTATGAAGTATCCCCAGAATATGGATGATTATGCACTTGTTGTGCACTGTGGTGGATGCATGTTAAACCGTAGAGAAATGCAACACCGTATAAAATTAGCAGCAGGTAAAGCAATCCCAATTGTTAATTATGGTGTACTCATTGCCTATGTTCAAGGTATTATTAAACGAGCAGTTCAACCATTTCCATTAGCATCCATGTTACTGGAAGAAGATTAAGACTGATTAGCATTAAAATGAATAATGAATCTAGCCATGTAAATATTGAAAAGAGGTCCTGTAATGCATAATAATAGAATATTACTTGTTGAAGATGATACGTCTATCAGTGACATGGTGAGAGATTATCTTGAATTGGAAGGCTTTGTTGTGACACCTGTATTTGATGGTGAACAAGGGGTGGCTGTTTTTTCAAAAAATACCTTTGATTTGGTTATTTTAGACCTTATGCTACCCAAACTTAGTGGTATAGAAATCATGGAGATTATGCGTCATAAGAGTCTCATTCCCATCTTAATTATGTCAGCGAAAGATAGCGATGTGGATAAAGCAGTTGGTCTTGGTCTAGGAGCGGATGATTATATTTCTAAACCTTTTTCCATGATTGAATTAACGGCAAGAGTTAAAGCACTGATTCGACGCGCTGCACATTACACCAAAGCTGACGGGCAAGAGAACATCATTCACGTTCACGATTTATCAATGGATTTGAATAATTTTTGTGTATACAAGCATGGTCAAGACGTCAAGTTGACATCCAAGGAATTTGATATTATGAAGTTGTTTATAACCAATAAAAATCGCGTATTTACCAAAGCACAAATATATAATCTTATATGGGGCGATGATTACTATGGAGAAGAGAATGTTATTAATGTTCATATGAGACGACTAAGGGAAAAAATTGAAGATAATCCTTCTACGCCAATGTACATTAAAACCATATGGGGTATAGGCTATAAGTTAGGAGAATTTTAATATGATAATATGTTTAATGATTATTATTGTATTGATTATCACTAATTACTTGCAACACTGTTCATTGAAAGCTAAAAACAAGCATCTAAACTATATGCAGAAAAAAATAGAAATGATTATGTTAAATAACACAAATGAAAACTTGTTAATTTTAACCAATGACCGGCATTTAAAACCCTTACTCATAGAAATAAATAAGTTATTAGCATACAGTCAATCATCCATGGTTAATTCCGTGAAAAGTCAGCGTTCCATGAAAAAGATGCTGTCCAATATATCCCATGACATAAAAACGCCTCTAACAGTTATATTAGGGTATATGGAAATACTCACCATGAACAATGAGATAAGTCATCAGGAAAGAGAAAGGTTGTTATTAAAAGTAAAACAAAAAACAGAGGATTTAATCCAACTCATTCATACATTTTTTGATTTAGCAAAATTAGAATCTGGTGATACAAATATACAGCTTAAGCGGGTAAATGTGAATGAAATCTGTAAAAAAAATATCCTTGGGTTTTATGAGATTCTTTTAAATCAACATATTGACGTTAACATTGATATACCTGATGAGCCACTGTATATATTAGGAAACGAGGAAGCACTTAATCGTATCTTAAACAACTTAATTTCCAATGCAATCAAATATGGTTTGGATGGCAAAATCATTGGGCTTCAACTAGAAGCTGTTGATGACAATGTTTTCATTCATATATGGGATAAAGGTCGAGGTATTGGTGAAACCCATATTAATCAAGTTTTTGACAGGTTGTATACGTTGGAAGATTCTAGAAACAAACATTATCAGGGCAGTGGTCTAGGTCTAACCATTACAAAAAAGCTTGTAGAAAATATGAATGGTGATATTCTAATAGAAAGCAAGCCCTATGAAAGAACTTGTGTTACCATGACATTTAATAGAGTTGTGTACTAATAAAAGGCTCCTGTAGAAGTCTTTTTTTAGTTCCTTTAGTCTGTAAGAAATTTGTAAGATTTAATTAATTAAAAAGAAAGTTACGAAGGATATAATGATATTACACCAAGAATGAAAGGAGCATTCAAATGACGTATATATTAAAGACACAAGACTTAACAAAGGTCTTTAGTGGCAAAGAAGTCGTGTCCCATGTTAACATGTGTGTAAGAAAAGGAGAAATATATGGTTTTCTAGGACCAAATGGTGCGGGAAAGACAACCGTCATGAAGTTAATAACAAATATTCTTAAACCTTCTTTTGGTAACATTGAAGTATTTGGAAGTGAACTGACAAATCAATCTTTTGACATTTTAAAAAGAATGGGTAATATCATTGAGTATCCCATATTCTATGAAAAACTTACCGCAAGAGAAAACCTGGAGCTGCACTGCCAATATATGGGATATCATCAGCAAGATGCCATTCATGAAGCTTTATCCATGGTTCATTTAACCAATATCAACCAAAAAAGTGTAAAAAACTTCTCATTAGGTATGAAACAAAGGCTAGGTGTAGCACGTGCTATCATAACCAAACCAGAACTCTTGATCATGGATGAACCCATTAATGGACTTGATCCTGTTGGCATAAAAGAAATGAGAGAATTGTTTCGCAGGCTTTGTGATGATTATGGTATAACAATCCTTGTATCCAGTCATATTTTAAGTGAGATAGAACAGATTGCGGATACAATAGGTGTGATTAATAATGGACATTTAATCAATCAAGTTAAAATGAAGACCATAAAGGATTATAAAAAAGAATACATTGAAATTGTGTGTAGCCAATGTCATCAAGCTTCCTTTATATTAGACAACGAACTAGGTATTCATAATTTCAAAGTGATGGATGACAAGATTCTTAGGATATACGATACACATATAACACAAAGTCATATAGCCAAAACGCTTATTTTGAATGATATAACCATTGATTCTATTCGTAAAAAAGAGCGTTCTCTGGAGGAGTACTTTTTTGATATGATTAATGGAGGTGCTATCATTGATTAACTTAATGACCTTAGAACTAAAAAAATACAAAATTAGAAAAAATGTATTTATTGCATGGATATGCAATATGGTGACAATAGGATTTGTTGCTTTGGTTTATTATACAGCCAATAATCCCAAAGAACAGGCATTCGGTAGCTATGAAGAACTTATAGCCGTTGCAGGAACATTTATCAATGTCATTTTTATTGTATTTGCAGGTGTTCTCCTTTCAAAATTTATTATTGACGAGTATAGAGATAAAACAATTTATTTAATGTTTACGTATCCTGTAAATAGAAAAAAACTTATCCTATCCAAATTATTGATTATCGGTATATTTACCTTCTGCTTAACATTTTTGTCTTACTTTTTTGTGGTGTTTGCTGTTTATTTGATATTTCTACTCACCAATACAACACTAGGGGAATTCAATACGCACGTTCTTTATGTATTAGCTACACAAGCATTTATTGGAGGTATTGTCAATACTATGGTTGGTCTAATACCTTTATACATAGCCATGAAGAAAAAGTCCGTAACCATGACCATCATATGTTCTGTACTAATTGGTGGCATTTTGAATTCTAATTCAGGAGGGTTTACACTTTATTCCATCATTATCATACCAATGTGTCTTTCTTTAGTAGGTGCATTGGTCATCTATTATGCAATTAAGGATATTGATATGAAAGACTTGAATGTCTAATATTGTCATGGTTTTACCAGTATTTTGAGCAAGTTAGGATTGTAAAAATCGTAACAATTTGTTATAATGTTAACACACAAACTGCTTGATTTATGAAAACTACAGGGGGTGTCTACATGTTTATTAGAGAAATCAAAGACATATTAGAAGCTGATATTTTAGCGTGTGAAGAGTTACAGGATATACAAGTGACATATGGATATGGTTGCGATTTAATGAGTGACGTATTAGCTTTTGTAAGAAATGATGTTATTTTATTAACAGGGCTTGTGCATCCTCAAGTCATACGTACAGCTGAAATGTTAGATATAAAAGCAATTGCGATTATTCGGGGAAAAAAACCCAGTGAAGAATTAATTACCATGGCAAAGAAAAGAAATATTGTACTATTAACAACGAGGCATTCTTTATTTACTGCAAGCGGCTTACTCTACAAAAATGGCCTTGAAGGAGAGGAGATTGCCCACGATGAAGCTACATTTTGATGTAGAAGGTGGTGAATTTATAACCGCTGGAATTGCCTCAAGCAAAGTGAAGAAAACCCTAAAACAATTAGGGATCTCACCAAATATTATTCGAAAAGTATCCATATCCATGTATGAAGCCGAGATTAATATGGTTATTCATGCCAACGGCGGTATTATTGATGTGGAGATAACACCTGAAAACATTGACATTCAATTAGTTGATGATGGTCCAGGTATTGAAAACCTGGATTTAGCTATGCAAGTAGGTTATTCAACAGCTTCAAAAGAAGCAAGAGAGATGGGTTTTGGGGCAGGTATGGGGCTGCCTAATATGAAAAGACATAGCGATGATATGACAATTACAACAGAAGTTGGCAAAGGAACAAAGGTGCATTTAGCCTTTAAAATACACGAATAAGCTGGTAGAATATAGGTGAAGGCAATAGTTGGTTATAGAAGACAGTCTATTTCCATCGTGAATTGTTAATGACAGTGTTTCAAAAAGAATGAACATGGTGTTGAAACATAGGGAAGGTATTTGCATCATAGATTGGAGGGCTTATTATGGGGGAAATATTGCATTCTGTTAAGTTAGATATTGATAAGTGTATTGGGTGTACAGATTGTATTAAGCGATGCCCAACGGAAGCGATAAGGGTTCGAAACGGTAAAGCACATATTATGGATGAGCGATGTATTGACTGCGGCATGTGTATACGTGTTTGCAGAAACCATGCTAAAAAGGCTGTGACAGAGCCATTGGATAAAATAAACGATTATGCATATAAAGTAGCCATACCGGCTCCAACACTGTATACTCAATTTAGAAATATTGTTAATCCAAATATTGTATTAACCGCATTAAAAAAGCTGGGGTTTGACGAAGTATTTGAAGTAGCTAAGGCAGCTGAGATTATAACTGCTGAAAGCAAACGTTTATTAGATGACAAAAATATGCCTAAACCGGTCATTTCTTCCGCCTGTCCAGCTATTGTTAGACTGATTCAAATTCGGTTTCCATCCTTAATACCTAATATTCTTCCAATCATATCGCCAAAAGAAGCCATGGCCCGATATGCAAAAGAATATCTTATGGGTATAGGGATTAAGAAAGAAGATATCGGTGTGTTTTTTATATCACCTTGTGCAGCAAAAGTAACCAATAGTAAACAACCCCAAGTGATTGAAGAGTCTTATGTGGATGGTGTTATTTCCCTTAAGGAAATCTACTTAAAACTCGTGCCAGTTATTAAAACCATTGATCAGCCAGAACGATTACAGATGAGTAATAGTGAAGGAATTGGCTGGGCACATACAGGTGGTGAAGGAAATGCCTCAGGTATTGAAAACCATATTGCCGTAGATGGCATTGAAAATGTCATTAAGATATTAGAAAAAGTTGAAAATGGTAAGTTAGATGATGTGGATTTTATTGAGTGTCTTGCTTGCGTTGGTGGGTGCCTTGGAGGGCCGTTAGCAGTAGAGAATGCTTTTGTATCCAGCAATCGTATGGATAAAATTAAGAAATTCAACAAAAATAACCTGTATAAAAGAGATATTCCTTTATTTGACCACCCCATTGATATGTACTGGACCAAACCATTAAAAACAAAGCAAGTATTAAAACTTGATGATGATATGGAAAAAGCCATTGAAAAATTAGAGCATCTTGAAGAAATCTATAATCAATTGCCTAAGATTGATTGTGGATCATGTGGAGCTCCCACTTGTCGAGCATTGGCAGAGGATATCGTATGTGAAAATGCGCATATTGAAGACTGTGTATTCATGCTAAGAGAAAAAGTACGGGACATGGCAGAGCAGATGGTAACCTTATCCCAGAAGATGCCGCCATCTATTAGTAAAGATAGCTAGATAAGTCATAGAAAAGAGGATACGCAATGACAGTAACAGATATAATGAATCAATTAGAACTTGAATTAGTTGCAGGAAAGGAAAGCCAATCTAATGAAGTAACCGATGGTTTTGTTGGTGACTTGCTAAGCGTTGTTATGGGGAAAGCAAAAGAAGGCAGTGCTTGGATCACCATACAAAGTCACGTCAATATAGTAGCTGTCGCACTATTAACCGGTTCGGCCTGTATTATTGTTTCAGAAGGTTTTGAAGTAGAACAAGAAGCCATTGATAAAGCCAATGAGGAACAGATACCCATATTGGTTACCAAGAAATCGTCCTATCAGATTGCTATTGCTCTTGGTAAGGCACTCGGTCAATAGGATAGTGAAAGGATTATAGTTTATGATGAAAGAACTATCCATGCATATTTTGGATATTGCCCAGAATAGCGTTCGAGCAAAAGCGCATCGTATTACCATTACTGTGAAAGAGTTGGTTTCTCAGAACATTTTTCAATTTGTCATTGAAGATGACGGCCCAGGTATACCAGAAACCATACTACAGGATATTCGAAATCCTTTTACCACTTCTAGAACCATGCGACGTGTAGGATTGGGTATACCGTTTCTTGAAGATACGTGTAACATGTGTGATGGTACATTACAGATTGACAGTGCATCAGGTCAAGGAACAACGATTACAGCTACCATGTGTTATGACCATATTGATCGCCCACCAATAGGCGATATGTGGTCTACCATTGCAACACTCATATCATCTAATGCTCAGATAAACATTAAGTATGAACATTATTATGACGACACATCCTTTGATATATCAACCAATGACTTGAAAGAGGTCTTGGGTGATGATGTACCCCTTACAGATATTCAAGTGATACAGTGGTTAAAAAACTATTTAAAAGAAAACATGCTGGAATTGAAAGCATAGATAAAAGCTTAAAGGTTAATGATAATCTTTGAGCTTTTTTACGTTTAGATTTAATAAGTTAAAGCTTGCTCAAATTAAGTTTGAAATATATAATTATAATGAATAAATAGATAATTACAACATTCGACACATAATTTATTATAATTATGATATTATTAAAACATATAAAAAAATAATGTACTCTAAAGGAGGCGATATGTATATATAATATTGATTAGTACAAACACTATATCCGACACAAGCATACCATAACTCAATATTAATTCTATTAAAGAAGGAGATGGAAAAAATGAAAAAGAACATGAAAATATTTATACTTGTTTTGGTATTATCACAATTATGCTTTGTTCAAGTATTTGCTATGGATAGTAGTAAGCCAGCAGTTAATCATGAAGATATGATGAAGGTTATTCAAGAAAACAAAGAGTATTTGGATGAAGATTTTATTGTAACAGTTACTACAATTATTAATCTACAAGAAGCAAACCCTAATTTAAATGCTTATGAAGTTCAAGATATTTTATCCAATGAATTAACAACAAGAGGCTTGATAAGTGAAGCAGGAGATGTTTGGAAAAGCTTGACAGACGCTGAAAAAGTTTTAGTTGTACTTTTTCCTATTCAGGCTTTACTCGTTAATGTTGCTAAAAATAAAACGGATGAATTAACGAACACATATTATCTTGGATGGATAGATGGCGATGTAGGAAATTCTTTTAGACATGCTATGTGGAATGCTCTTATGACAAAAAGTATTGGAAAACCATTGGCCAAAGCATTTGCAGATGCTCACGAAAATCAAGGACTCACCGATGCAGAATATAAAGCTAATGTCTGGCATGGGTTTAATGGATTAGAACATAGAAATATGGACTTACATAATAACCAAAAAGGTAGAGATTGTGTTAAATGGTACGAGGGGCTAATTTCTGATTCAACAATCGTTAAAAGAGTACAAGAAAAAATTAAAAATGGTGAGATGATGATACTTGTTAAATAATATTTTTTATTCGTCAAATACATAAGACATTATCATGACGTATGTTCATACAGGCCTTAATCTAACATGATTTATGATAATCACCAAATCATCTTAAGAAAAGACATCTATCCTCTATTGGGACTAGATGTCTTTTTATTTGTACATTTGTTAAGCAATTAACAAAGAAACCAGATATTACGGTAGATTAGAAGAAATTTAAGGAATAGGTATATTGTATACAATAATCATAGCCTTAGGTTTGTGTATTTGCTGGTATTATGGCACTTTGTGCTTTTTTTATCAATTGTTGTATTACTTCTACCTTTGTATTATTATAGTATTGACATAAAGTGTTAAGATACGTTAGTTATGTACGAGATAAAATAAAAGACAGGGGGATGCTAATGGGAGCATTGACTTTTAAAAGAGGGATTCATCCAAGTCATTCAAAAGATTTCACCGAAAAGAAACCCATTAAAATCTATACGCCAAAAGGAGATTTGGTTTTTCCAATGCAACAACACATTGGAGCGCCATGTAAACCTTTAGTTAAAAAAGGTGACACCGTATTACTAGGACAAAAAATTGGAGAGGCACAGGGGTTTGTTTCCTCACCAATTCATAGCAGTATATCAGGTACAGTTAAAGCTATTCAAGATGTATTGCATCCTAATGGCTCTAAAGTACAAGCCATTGTCATTGAAAATGATGGTCAATATACAGAAATAGACACCATGATTGGTCGAGATGATTATAAACAATTATCAAAAGAAGAACTTCTTGAGATCATTAAAGAAGCTGGAATTGTAGGCATGGGTGGTGCTACATTCCCTACTTTTATTAAGTTATCGCCGCCACCTGATAAAAAAATTGATTATATCATGGTTAATGGTGCCGAGTGTGAACCGTATCTTACATCGGATCATCGCATTATGCTGGAAGAGACAGACCGTGTAGTGAAAGGTCTTCAGATAATTCTGCATATGTTTCCAGGTGCCAAAGGCGTGATTGGTATTGAAGATAATAAAAGAGATGCCATAGCAGCTATGGAACAAGCAGTAGAAGGTATTGATAATATAAGTATTGCAAGTCTGAAAACAAAATATCCCCAAGGAGCAGAGAAACAACTTATTTATTCCATAACGAAAAGAGAAGTGCCTACGGGAGGTTTACCTGCAGATGTGGGATGTATCGTACAAAACATTGATACAGTGGTTGCTATACATCGGGCTGTATTACGAGGACGTCCTCTTATGCGTCGAATTGTGACGGTATCAGGTGGTGCCATTAAAGAACCTCAGAACTTTAAGGTAAGAATAGGTACCAGTTATCGTGAACTGATTGAAGCTGCCGGTGGTTTTACGGAAGAACCTTCAAAAGTTATTTCAGGTGGACCCATGATGGGACTGGCTTTGTTTTCTATAGATGTACCTGTTATAAAAGGCTCATCATCCATACTGTGTCTAACCAAAGATGAGACAAAAGTCATGAATGAACGCAACTGTATAAGGTGTGGAAAATGTGTCAGTATATGTCCTATGAATCTATTACCAGCAGATTTAAATAAATATGCCATTCATAATGAGGACGACCTCTTCGTGCAATACAAAGGCATGAACTGTATTGAGTGTGGGGCCTGTTCCTATATATGTCCTTCAAAGCGGCACTTAACGCATTCTATAAGGACTACCAAGCGTACCATTATGGCAAAGAAAAAGAAATAAAGATCCATGATATCTAATCTTAGGAGGGTTTAGTTGTGACAGATCAATATATCGTATCCTCATCGCCTCATATTCGTTCCAATGAATCAGTTGATAGGATTATGAGACATGTGGTTATTGCTTTATTACCAGCAACGGTTTTTGGGATATATCATTTCGGCATACGAGCATTCATTATTACTCTTATATGTATCGCTGCATGTGTTGGGGCAGAAAGTTTGTATCAGTTCTTAACAAAAAGAACCGTTACCATAGGTGATTTTAGTGCAGTGGTAACGGGACTATTATTAGCACTTAATTTACCGCACACAGTACCTTATTGGCTACCAATAGTGGGTGGTGTCGTAGCGATTATCATTGTTAAACAATTATTTGGCGGGCTTGGTCAGAACTTTATGAACCCAGCTTTAGGTGCAAGAGCTTTCTTGCTCATCTCTTTTACAGGATTAATGACAAGGTGGGAAGTAGATGGTATATCTGCTGCAACACCTTTAGGTATGATTAAAGATGGAGTAACAGATTTGCCAAGTGTTGCCAATACATTTTTTGGATTTATTGGTGGTTGTATCGGAGAAACGTCGGTGGTTGCATTAGTTCTCGGTGGTATCTACCTGATTGCGAAAAAAATCATTAATTGGCGTATACCTGTTTTCTATATAGGAACAGTTGTGATCTTATCCATACTTCTTGGAGGAAGAGGACTTGATATGACCTATGTAGGTTATCAGGTTTTTGGTGGAGGATTAATGATTGGTGCATTTTATATGGCAACGGATTATGCATCATCACCGATCACACGTACGGGTCAAGTCATTATGGGACTTGGATGCGGTATTTTAACATCCGTTATTCGTATATACGGTGGTTATCCTGAAGGGGTTTCTTTTGCTATCTTAATCATGAACTTATTTGTTCCATTGATTGATCGTTTTACAATCCCTCGTGTATTTGGGGAGGTGGCAAAAAATGAAAAATAGTATTATTAAAGATGCACTTATACTATTTACGATTACCATTGTAGCTGGTTTGCTCCTTGGTTTAACATTCTCCATTACTAAAGAGCCTATTACACAACAGAAAATAAAGACAAGAGATGCAGCTCTAAAAACCGTATTAGGGGATGCCGACTTTCAAGAAATGGATACAACCTTATCAGAGGCATCTAACATTACCAATATTTTTTCCGCGAAAAAAGAGGGTAAACTCTCTGGGTATGCCTTTAAGCTTGAAACAAAAGAAGGCTATGGGGGCAAAATAGAAATTATCGTGGGCATTGAAATATCAGGTGTTGTGTCGGGTATTGATATTATTAAACATTCAGAAACACCTGGTTTAGGAGCTAAAGCCGATAAAGATCCTTTTAAAGACCAATTTAAAGGTAAACCTACAGAAAATTTGGTTGTCATAAAAGCGGGTACGCCTGGTAATGACGAAATTGACTCCATTAGTGGAGCAACTATTACATCCCGAGCTGTAACAGATGCTGTGAACGATGCCAGCGCATATTATAATGAACATCTAAGCAAGGGGGCGAAGTAATGAATCTTAGAAAAATATTTAGAAACGGTTTGATTGATGAGAATGCTACCTTTGTTCAAGTATTGGGGATGTGTCCTACACTTGCTGTAACCACATCGGCATTCAATGGGTTTGGTATGGGTATTGCAACCACCGTAGTGTTGTTGTTCTCTAATTTGGTTGTATCAGCTCTAAGAAGCATCATACCATCCAAGGTTAGAATACCTGCATTTATTGTTATTATAGCGACTTTTGTCACCATCGTTGATTTATTGTTACAGGGGTTTGTACCTTCCTTATATGATGCCCTTGGTTTATTCATTCCACTTATTGTTGTTAACTGTGTGGTTCTTGCACGAGCTGAAGCTTTTGCAGCTAAGAGTAAAGTGCTTCCTTCTGTTGTTGATGGTATAGCAATGGGACTTGGTTTTACAATTGCTCTAGCTGTTATCGGTTTCGTTAGAGAGTTATTTGGAGCAGGTACCATTCTTGGTGGTACAACACTTGAAATGATGGTGATGCCAAAAGGTTATGAGCCTGTGAACATTTTAATTCTAGCTCCAGGCGCTTTTATCGTACTTGGATTGCTATTTGCTGTATTTAATTACCTAAAAGACAGAGATTCTAAGAAAGCGTAGAGGAGGAGAAGACCATGGAACTATTACTATTATTTATTGGTGCTATATTGGTTAACAATGTTGTCTTAACGCGTTTCTTAGGCATATGTCCTTTCTTAGGTATATCCAAAAAAGTAGAGACAGCTTTTGGAATGGGGCTTGCTGTGACCTTTGTCATGACGCTGGCATCAACCATATCCTATATTGTTTATGAGTTTATACTGGATCCTTTAAATATTGAATATCTCTATACCATTGCATTTATATTAGTTATCGCATCCTTGGTACAATTGGTTGAAATGGTGATACAAAAAACCAGCCCATCATTGTATCAAGCGCTAGGTGTCTACTTGCCACTCATTACGACTAACTGTGCTGTACTTGGTGTAGCTGTTATTAATATGCAAGCTGAATATTCACTGATTAAGAGTATTGTCAATGGATTTGGAACGGCAGTTGGTTTTACACTAGCCATTGTTATCTTAGCAAGTATTCGTGAGAGAATTGAATTTAACGATGTTCCAAAACCTTTTAAAGGTTACCCAATCGTGTTATTAACAGCAGGGCTTATGGCAATTGCCTTTTTAGGATTTTCAGGCCTTATTAAATAAGAGTTGCATAATATTGAGAATGGAGGATGCAGATAATGGATTGGAATAATATCATATATCCTGCCTTAAGTATTGGTGGTTTAGGTATTATCTTCGCTTTAGGACTTGGGATAGCTGCAAAAAAGTTTGCAGTTGACGTTGATCCAAGAATTCCACAAGTAAGAGACATACTGCCTGGTGCTAATTGTGGTGGTTGTGGTTATGCTGGTTGTGATGCATTTGCTAAAGCTGTTGTAGAGGGCGAAGCCCTACCTAGCGGATGTCCAGTTGGCGGATCAAGTTGTGCGGAGAATATTGCAGCATTATTAGGTATTGAAAGTTCCGGTGAAGGTAAGCAAATTGCTTATGTTAAATGTCAAGGAACTTGTGATAAAGCCAGAGAGAAATACGCCTATGATGGTGTGATGGATTGTAAAAATGCTAACTTCCTGCAAGGTCATGGGTCAAAAGCTTGCGAATATGGATGTCTAGGTCTAGGTAGCTGTGTAAGAGCCTGTATGTTTGATGCCATTCATATTGTGGATGGTATTGCAGTAGTGGATGAAGAAAAATGTACATCTTGTGGTATGTGTATAGGTGCTTGTCCGAAGAGTCTTATTGAGCTTGTTCCATATGACAGCAAGGTACGTGTAGAGTGCCACTCCACCAACAAAGGTAAAGAAGTAAAACTCAGTTGTGATGTAGGTTGTATTGGCTGTCGTTTATGTACAAAAGTATGTGAGTTCGATGCGATTCACGTGGATAATAATTTAGCAACCATCGATTATGAAAAATGTACAGCATGTATGAAGTGTGTGGAGAAATGTCCAACCAATGCAATTACAGTAAAAGAGAAAGAATAAGAACGAGTGTTATGCTCGTTTTTTCTTTTGCCAATATATAGGAAAAAAGACTTAGAAATGAGCCTATCCGCTGAATAATCCCTGATATTAAGAAAACTCTAATAAAAAAATAATGTAGACGTATATACAAAGTTTTCTATATATGTTAAAATTATTTCGTTGAAAAAACCATAAAATGACCGATATAAAAAGACTCACGAAAATACATCAGGTTACATTTATGATTTTGGACAACTTATTGAAGGGGTGGATGACACATGAGTTATCGAAGAAGTGATAAGAACGGTTGGGCATTATTCCTACTTATTTTAGCTGGGATTGTATTAGGTTCATTTGTTGGGTTTCTTGTGAAGGATATTGAGTGGCTTAATACGTGGTTCAATTTTCATAAGGCTTTTGGCATGGAGAATCCAGTGACATTAGACCTTGGTGTTGTATTACTTGTATTCCAGCTTCGTTTTGATATTACTGTAGCTAGCATATTAGGTATTATTGCTGGTATTTTTGTATATAGAAAAATATAGGTTATGCCAAACTAAGGATAGGGACGTGATGACTTGAAACGCATTGTTTTAGCTTCTGGGTCACCGAGGAGAAAAGAATTACTTGAGCGGTTAAAGTTAGCATTTGATGTACGTGTTAGTCAAATAGATGAAGACATCTTTGAGCAAACCAGTCCTCATGAGTATGTTGAAACTTTAGCCATGGAAAAAGCGAAAGATGTTGCTAGCCATTTAGATGAAAAAGCCATTGTTATCGGTTGTGATACAGTGGTTGTCTTAGATGATAAGATTCTAGGAAAGCCATGTGATGATGACCAAGCCATGGTATATTTACAAGCATTAAGCGGTAGAGCACATGAGGTATATTCTGGTATGGCTATATTAGATATGGAAACTGGCAAACAGTATCTCACCCATGAAATCACAACAGTGACCATGAAATCATTAAATCATGATGAAATCGTTGCGTATGTTAAGACGGGTGAACCGGCAGACAAAGCTGGAGCATATGGTATTCAAGGCATTGGTTCCATCTTAGTTGAAGGCATTCATGGTGATTACTATAATGTGATGGGGTTGCCACTTAATAGATTATATCAAGGGTTTCATGCCTTAGGTATCGATTATTTTAGTTTAGTTTAAGTTGAGCCTTAGGGCTGCATGAAGCATGTATCTAATAGCGTTAAGTGTTAAAGTCTACTTTACACCTTTTGAACTTGCCTTTATGATACCAGGTGCTAATGTTAGGATTTTAACCTTAACTTTTTTTATTATCTAAACTTACTGCTAAGCTAAATACCATCTGTGGCTTTCTTAATTAAGGCTATCATATAGATGAAAAACATGTCCTATATGATGCCCTTAGTTAAGAATACATGTAAAAGGGAGATATTTTCTTAACTGTATCATGCTATTGATCTATTAGGGGGTATAGATATTGGAGAATGACACAAGGATGAGAGTAAAGGACTTGCCCTCATCAGAAAGACCTTATGAGAAATTCGAAACGTATGGACCAAGTGCTTTGTCTGACGCAGAATTATTAGCAATTATCATTCGTAGTGGTTCTAGAAAAGAACGTTCCATTGAATTAGCACAGCGTATTTTGGGTATAACCGAGCAGGGAATACGGGGAATCTATGGTTTATCACTTGATGACTTACAACAAGTGTCAGGCATTGGCCGTGTAAAATCTATTCAAATTAAGGCTATTGCAGAGTTATCAAAGCGGCTATCAAAATATAATGCAGAAACGAAGCTTAAGATATCTTCACCAGGTTCCATTGCAACTTTGTACATGGAGGAAATGCGCTATTTACAACAAGAACACTTGAAAATTGTATTTTTGGACACGAAAAATCAGATCATTGCAGATAAGTTCTTAACTGTTGGTACAGTGAATGCATCTTTGATTAACCCAAGAGAAGTATTCATTCAAGCTCTAAGACATCATGCTGTGCACGTTATACTCTTACATAATCATCCAAGTGGAGACCCAACACCAAGTCAAGAAGATATAGCCATCACAAAAAGGATTATTGAAGCAGGCGATATTATTGGTGTAAGGTTGCTGGACCATATTATTATTGGAGATGGTCATTATATAAGTCTTAAAGAGCGGGGCATCGTATAAAGGTCGAACCAGTATCCGTCAATTAAATATCATAAGGTTTGTTATGGATGAAGAAATTAACCATGATTTGGAGATAATATAAAGAGAGAGTTTGGTTTTAATCGTAACTATATATGTTGAATGAAACCTTATAGGTTTTTATGGCTATTCAACATGTTTGCCTTGGCTGTATAAGTTTATAAAATTCATGTACTGTACCAAATCTTGACACCATGGTATGATAGCTTATTAGGGATTTTGAAAGGAGTACTATATGTTTAATCGAGAATTAGGATTCGATTTAGGTACGTCGATTATGCACATTGGACAGAGAGAAAAAGGCATTATATTAGACGAACCTGAAATCATTGCAGTAGATAAAAATAAAAATAATGTTGTGGCCGTAGGAGAAGAAGCTTATGATATGCTTGAAAAAACACCTTCACATATCATCATGAATTGTCCAGTAAAATATGGGGTTGTGGCAGATTTTGATCCCATGTCACAGTTATTAAAAGAACAATTAAAAAGGTTAAAAATGGGTAAAACATTTGCGACTAATTTGGCAATCGTGAGTGTTCCCAGCGATGTATCAGAAGTTGAACGAAAAGCACTATATGACTTATTTGTACATCTTGGATTTCGATTTAAAAGGGTATACCTTATTGAAAAACCAGTAGCAGCTGCAATAGGTGCTGGTATTGAGATTTTAAAGCCTTTTGGGAATATGATTGTGGATATTGGAGGAGGAACCACAGAAATATCCGTGGTTTCCCTTGGGGGTATTGTCATTAGTAAGCTTTTAAAAATTGGTGGTAACAAGTTTGATGATGATATAGCAACCTATGTTAAGAAAAAATATAGTGTTTATATTGGAAAAAAATCAGCTGAAAAAATAAAAAAACAAATTGGGTATGTATGGATAGATCCAGAAGAAGATTTGGTGTTTGCAGATGTGATTGGTCGAGATGTGGTTACGGGCTTACCCAAAAAGGTGACTGTATCCAATGAAGATATCCATCATGCACTGAAAGAAGATATTAATGTCATTGTAGATGCCATTAAATTTATTTTAGAAAAAACACCTCCTGAGTTATCATCGGATATTCTTGAAACGGGTGTTTATCTGACAGGTGGTAGTTCATTACTGACCAATATTGATGTACTTATTAGTCTAGAAACATCGTTATCCATTAATCCTGTTGACACGCCTATTGAATGTGTCGTTAATGGCATTAATACCGTCCTTAAAAACATGAAAAAATATGAAGGTGTTTTAGAATCATCCAAACGGGAAAGTAAATTAAAATAAGTTTGAATATATAGGAGGGTTAATTGTGATTCGACGAAAAAAATTATCAGCTAAATACATCTTGCTAGCCATGACCCTTTTATGTCTTGTACTTATCATTCTTACGTGGGAAAATCGATCAGAAGTGAGTGCTATCGAAAAAAGTGTATCCTATGTGGTGGTACCCATGCAGAAAGGTGTTAATGTATTTGGAGATTGGGTCATCGATAAAGTGGATTTTGTTAAAAACATTAATCGTTTAGAAGCTGTAAACAGTGATTTAACCGAAGAAGTGGATAAATTGCGTTATGAAAATAAAATACTTCAACAAGATAAAACAGAATTGGAACGTTTACGTAATCTGTATGAATTGGATAAAAAATATCCAAGTTACCCAAAGATAGGGGCATCTGTTATTGGTAAAGATCCTGGTAACTGGTACGATGTATTTAGAATTGATAAAGGTACCAACGATGGATTAAAAGTAAACATGGTTGTATTAGCAGGTAATGGTCTTGTAGGCCATATATTTGAAGTGGGTCCTGGTTTTTCAAAAGTCAAAACGATTATTGATGATTCAAGTCGGGTGAGTGGTAAGATTTTTAGAACCTCGGACACGTGTATTGTTGAAGGTGAAAAGGAATATGCCGGCTACTGTAAGGTGAATTTTATAGATGAATCTGCTAACATAATTGTTGGTGATGAGATTGTTACCTCTCACTTATCCGAAATCTATCCACCTGGCATCTTAATTGGTACCATTAAGGAAATTAATGAAAACCCTAACCAACTCAATAAATCAGCGGTCATCGAACCTGCTGTTGATTTTAAGCATTTAGAAGAAGTGCTCGTCATCAATCAGGTGTGGAAAGAGAATTTATATGAACAGTAAGGAGATAAAAGTATGCGACGAGTAATTTATGCCGTACTTTTAGTATTAATTAATATAGTATTATATGGGTCACTGAAGATGTATATCAGTATCAATAATATCACCCCTAACCTTCTACTCATTACAACAGTATCCGTAGCACTGTTAAGAGGCAAATATGCAGGTGGTATTATTGGGTTTTTCTGCGGGTTGCTTCAAGATATGACCTTCGGACAAGTACTAGGATTTTATGCACTTATTTATATGTATCTAGGGTTTTTCAGCGGCTACTTATACAGAATTATCTATAAGGATAGCGTACTTATTCCTACAATCGTCATTGCTATCAGTGATTTGATTTTTGGATTATATGTATACATATTTACATTCTTACTGCGAGGAAAACTAAACATGGGTCATTATTTCTTAAATATTATCATACCTGAAGTTGTTTATACAGCACTTATTGCCGTTCTTATATACAAATTTTACCATTATATGAACATGCGCTTAACAAGAGATGGAGAAAAGGAGGCAGGTACCAATTGATAAGGGAATTATTAAAACAAGTATGGAAAATTATGCGACATCGTCTGTTTCTACTGCTTGTATTTATATTACTTGTGTTTTGGACGTTAATTAACCGGGTCTTTGAATTGCAAATTGTCCAAGGGCAGCAACTAGCGAAGGATTTTCGAATAAGTATCCAGAAAGAATTATCCATTGAAGGCACAAGAGGTAATATCTATGATCGGAACGGAAAGCCCCTTGCTACGAATAAGTTAGCTTATACCGTTATGTTGGATGATAGTATTGTGGTTAAAGATCGTTCAAAAATGATACATGAGTTGGTTTCAATTATTATTGAAAATGGCAATCAACTTGAAGTGTCATTTCCTATTGTTATCGGTGAAGACGGTGCACTAACCTTTAGTGGTTCTAACTCTTCCATTGCTAGATTTAAGCGTGAAATATTTAGTAATCAAGACCTCAGTGAAGAAGAAGCGTCTATGACACCAGAAGAAACAATGGCTTATATACGAGAAGAATTTGATATCCCCAAAGAAAACTATACAGATGAAGAAGCACTTCGTATTATGTCAGTCAAATATGCTTTATTTCTCAATTGGGGAAGGAAATATAAACCCCTAAAAATTTCGAAAGATATATCAGAGAAAACTTTAGCACTTATTAATGAAAATCATGATAAATTTCCAGGTGCTAGTATTATCGTTGAACCCAAACGTGTCTATAACGATATACCATATTTCTCGCATATTTTAGGGTATACCAAGAAGATATCTGCTGCTCAATTAGACAAATTGAAAGCACATGATTATAATGCTTTTGATATTGTTGGACAAGTGGGCATAGAAAAACAGATGGAACTCTATTTACGAGGTACAGATGGGAAACAAACCGTTGAGGTGGATAGTAGTGGTCGGACTAGAAATGTAGTGGATACGGTGGAAGCATTACCAGGTAATGATATATTTCTAACCATTGATCGAGAGATGCAGATAAAAACCTATCAAGCACTTGAACAACAAATTGCAAATGTGGTGGTTGAAAATTTAGTTTTACGTGAACCTTCTAATCGAAAAAAGACCACGATTTTACTTAGAGAAATATACGGTGAGATGTTCACCAATACGGTTATATCTCTAGATCAATTAGAAGAGTCTTCAGAAGGTCAACACCAACATAAAATTTATGCAGCCTTTGTTAGCCATTATGATAACCTTGTGAAAGCAATTAATGACAGGCTCATAGGTAAAAATAATGCCTATTCCGCAGAGACAGATAGGTATTTAGACTATATAATTGACAATCTAGTAAAAAATAGTATATTATTAACAAGAAAGCCTGTGGAAAAGGAGAAAGACGGCAAAATTGTAACTACTGAAGAAGTAAGAGAAGCCTATACAGACTTTAAAGATAATAAAATCGGCATTTATGAGTTTTTAAACGACAGTATAAAAGATGAAAGTATTTCGCTTGATATGAATAAAAAAGAAGGAGAAAGTCCTTCAAATATAGAAATATATAACTATACCATTGATTATATCAATAGCAAAATATTGAATCGAAATGCTTTTAAACGCCAAGTACTGAAAGACATGGCTGAAGATGAGCGATTTTCGTATATTGACTTATCCATGTTGCTGATTGAACAAGGTATTGTTAACACGAACGAAACGGAAAAAAATCAAGTATTAAATGGTCGTCTATCACCTCTCACATTCATGAAACAGAAATTATCTTCACTTGAATTAAAACCTAGTCAAGTAGCTCAGGACCCTAGTACGGGATCTGCTGTTGTTGTTGATGTGGATACAGGTGAAGTCTTATCCATGGTGAGTTATCCAGGATATGATAATAATCGACTCGTTAATAATTTCGATAATAATTACTATTACCAGTTGTTGTATCTTGATCCAACAGAACCTCTTATTCACCGTGCTACGAAAGAAAAGAAAGCACCAGGATCAATCTTCAAGATGGTTTCTGCCATGGCAGGTCTAGAAGAAGGTGTTATCACCAAACATACGATTATCAATGACACAGGTGTATTCAAAAAGATAACACCACATGTCAGTTGTTGGATATATAGAAAATACGGTCATGGACATGGTGATGAAAATGTAGCTGAAGCACTTAGAGACTCCTGTAACTTTTTTTTCAATGAAGTAGGTATGCGATTAGGTACCGATGAAAATGGTAATTATATTTCATCGTTAGGTATAACCACATTAATGGACTATATTGCCCAGTTTGGTCTTGACACCAAGTCGGGTATTGAGCTTGCTGAATATAAGCCTTCTAATCCAACAAATGATCCTGTTCGTGCGGCAATGGGACAAGAAAGAAATGCCTATGCACCTATACAGTTAGCACGCTATGTGACCACATTAGCTAATGGTGGTACCAATTATGAAATGAATATTGTGGATAAAATTACCCGACATAATGGTACTTTATATGAAGAACGTACACCAAACATCGCTACCAAAAATGAATTCAACCCTGATCATCTTAATACAATATATTCAGGTATGCTCATGGTTACCAGTCCAGGAGGTACAGCAGCATCAATTTTTAAAGATTTACCCATACGTGTTGCTGGTAAAACAGGTACAGCGCAGCAATCTAAATTACGTCCTGATCATGCCACATTCGCTGCGTTTGCGCCTTATGATAAGCCTGAAATAGCTGTAGTTGTATCCATCCCTTTTGCAGATACAGCTCAAAATGCAGGGAAAGTGGTTAAAGAAATAATAGAAAAATATTATGATATAAATGGTAAGACAACAACGACAACCATGGATAATCAACTTGAAGAATGACAGAAATATGGTAGGGAATAAATGATATAGGAGGATGCTTTATATGAGCGATAGTTTACTCATTAAAGGTAATAAGTATGGACTTACCATTATATTAGATGAGCAAGCAACATTTGATAATATAAAGGAAACATTAATAAAAAAGATAACAGATGCTAAAAAGTTCTTTAAAGATGCTAAAGTGGCCATTACTTTTTCTGGTAGAGAATTAACCGATGGCGAACAACAAGAACTGATTGCTATCATTACCAGCCATTCAGATATGGAAGTGGTCTGTGTTATGGAAGACAATAAACAGAAGCAACAAGAATCCATCGATACAACATCATCGGATAATGGTCAAATGGCAGTTTTTCATCGTGGCACCTTACGTTCAGGCCAAGAATTAAATGTGGAAAACAGTGTCATTATCATTGGGGATGTGAATCCAGGTGCTAAAGTATCAGCAGGTGGTAATGTGATTGTTCTTGGCTCTTTAAAAGGAACGGTTATCACAAGGGCATGTAATGGCAGATATCCATTTATCGTCGCATTGTCCATGGATCCTATGCAGCTTCGTATCGGTGATATTATTGGACGATCATCGGATCAACTAGATGATTCTGACGAACAGTCCAAGACACAGATTGCTTATGTTGAAGAAGGTAGAATATGCATTGAACCTTTAAATAGAAATATCTACAATGAACTAGACTATTTTGAACAGGATTTTAAAATTAATTGAAAAGGGGAAAATTTCTATGAGTGAAGTAATTGTTGTAACGTCTGGTAAAGGCGGCGTAGGAAAAACAACGACAACAGCTAATTTAGGTGCTGGTTTGGCCATGGAAGATAAGAAAGTGTGCTTAATTGATGCAGATATCGGCCTTAGAAACTTAGATGTAGTTATGGGACTTGAGAATAGAATCGTGTATAACCTAATTGATGTGATTGAAGGCAATTGTAGATTAAGACAAGCTTTAATTAAAGATAAGCGTTATACGAATCTCTATTTGCTACCAGCAGCACAAACCAGAGACAAGAATGCTGTAACACCCGAGCAGATGTTAAAACTATGTGAAAATCTAAAAGAAGAGTTTGATTACATCATTATCGATTGCCCGGCAGGTATAGAGCAAGGCTTTAAGAATGCCATAGCTGGCGCTGATAGAGCACTTGTTGTCACAACACCTGAGATTTCAGCTATTCGTGATGCAGACCGCATTATAGGTCTACTTGAAGCCAATGACCTTCGCAGCCCTGAGCTTATTATTAACCGTATTCGTACCGATATGGTAAAAAAAGGTGATATGATGTCTGTTGATGACGTTGTTGAAATCTTAGCTATAAAATTATTAGGCGCTATACCCGATGATGAACATATTGTTATTTCAACCAATAACGGCGAACCTATTGTAGGCAATAAAAGTATTCAATCAGGAAAAGCTTATGCCAATATTACAAGACGTGTACTAGGAGAAGAAGTACCATTTTTAAGTTTTGAAAATGAAGGCGGTTTATTGAGTAAAATAAAAAGTTTCATGAAATTTGGTAATTAAAAGGGGGGACGTTTATGCCATTGTTAAGTAGAAAAACTTCAAAGAGAGTTGCAAAAGATCGACTTAAACTTGTGCTTATTCATGACAGAGCCAATTGTTCTCCAGAATTGTTAGACATGATTAAAACAGATATTATTAAAGTGATCAGCAAATACATGGAAATTGATGAGGAAGGTTTGGATGTTAAAATGGGCAATACAAAATCTGAGATCAGTGACGATATTGTTCCAGCACTATATGCCAACATTCCAATTAAGAAGATGAGAAAAGCAAAATAAAAATATTGACTTTTTGTGGTTAATTATAACCATGAAAAGTCATAATAATAGAAAGAAGTGCAATTGGTGTTTCGAAATTATAACTTCAGAAAATATGATTTTTTTATTATTTTAATCGTTATAGCTTTGGTGGCAATTGGTATCGTGGCAATCGGCAGTGCCACGCAGATTAATAGTAATGGGTCACCTCTGAAATGGAACAAGCAGCGATTTGGTTTTATCGTTACCTTTATCATGATGATTGGCATTTCTTTTATTAATTATCATTTTATTGGAAAGTTTTACTGGCTTATTTATGTATTTAATATTATACTATTAGTAGCGGTAAGATTTATGGGGCATAAAGTTTCTGGTGCTGCAAGGTGGATTGATATTGCTGGTTTTCGTATACAACCATCCGAGCTATCAAAAATGATGATGGTGATATTTCTCGCTTATATCATTGATAAAAACAAGCATAAGATTAACAATTTCTTTTTTCTTATGCAGCTGGCTATATTGACCTTGATACCCACTTTTTTAATCTATAAACAGCCCGATTTATCCACATCGCTTGTGATCATTGTCATATTAGTGATTATTGTATATGCAGCGGGTATTAACTATAAGTATGTCATTGGTGCATTACTGATAGCTATACCATTATTATGGCTAACCGCATGGTATATTCAACAACCAGATCAGGAGTTTTTTGAGGATCATCAAGTAAGCCGTGTTAAGAGCTTTCTTTACCCAGAGAGTGAAGGAGCTAATGTATGGCAGACCGAGAACTCCATTCAAGCACTAGGTTCAGGACAACTTCATGGTAAAGGTTTGTATGGCGGCACCATTAACAAATACAATTATTTACCTCAACCTCAAACGGATTTTATTTTTTCTATTATTGGTGAAGAATTTGGTTTTGTTGGATGTAGTGTCACCTTATTTTTGCTTCTGCTTTTAATTCTCCGGTGTCTATGGATTGCAAAAGATGCGGTAGATTTATATGGTATGTTGATTATCGTAGGATTTGTAGCCATCATAACCTTTCAGACGTTTGTTAATGTAGGTGTTGCAACAGGTATTATACCAAATACAGGAATACCATTACCATTTATAAGCTATGGACTCTCTTCTTTGCTCACGAATATGATTGGTATTGGACTAGTATTGAATATAAGTGTGCAAAGAAAAACATCTTACTACTAAAGGGGGTAAGTTCATGAATATTGGTTTAATAGCTCATGATAAAAAGAAAAAATTGATACAAAATTTCTGCATTGCATATCGTAATATTCTTAATAAGCATGAATTATACGCTACAGGAACAACGGGTAGGTTAATTGAAGAGGTAACGAATCTTAGTATTCATAAGTATTTAGCTGGACATCTAGGTGGTCAGCAGCAATTAGGTGCTCAGATAGCCCATAATCAGATTGATATGGTGATTTTCTTAAGAGATCCGTTATCACAAAAACAACATGAACCAGATCCTGCATCTGTTATTCGTCTATGTGATATTCATAACATACCCATCGCAACAAATCTTGCAACTGCTGAATTATTAATTAAAGCATTAGAACGTGGCGATTTAGAATGGCGAAGCGTTATTCGTTCATAAAACTAAGAAGGAGCATAGATACTCCTTCTTTTTTTGTACTATAGGAAAGTTCTCCATTTAACAAATAAGATAGATTTGTGCTAAGGTAACTTTCCTAACGGACAAATCCGCTTTGCGGAACGAGGCGTAGCCTCTTTTGTTCATGTGGGGAATGGTATAGTTATTCAATATTAATAGATAATTAATAAAGCCACCTAAGAAATAGGCGGCTAATAATCAATATTATGCAACTAAATATTCTTTAAAAGCAACTGGCAGACCAGTTGTATCGCAATTAACGCTAATAACAAAACGCACATTAAGGCTATCTGAAACGGCCTTAAGTTTTCCGATTAATTCTTCTGTATGTTCATTTTCAATAGGTAAATGAGCCATTCTTAATAGACCATCTACATAAATCTGTTCAATATCATTATCTTCAGAAAGTATACCACACATAAAACCAAAAAATTCTTTATAATCATTTATAGGAAACTCAGAAACATTAATGTATCGAATACTATGATGTAAATCATAAATATGACTGCTATCCCCATCAAGATAAACGATGTGACCCTTTGTTGTTTTGACTGCTTCATTAGCCATTCGAATTAAATCCTTAGTCTTACCTTCCCCAGTATCACCAGCAACTAACCTTATCATAGCAATCTCCTCCTTAAGAATTTTTCATCTAATTGATAGAGCGAACATATTAACTTTTTGTGAGATGAATCCCACTGCGTTTATGTACGGGATCACCAATTAGATATGTTTTAAGAATGATATGATGCAATTCTTAAAAAATTAATAACTTTACTCTTTTATTATATAACTTTCACAAATTATTTACAATAGAAATGGGGTAAATAATTAAAAAAAATATTAGCTAATATTACTTAATAAAATACAAGATATTATCCAAATGTGATTTATATACCAATACATGTTGTGGTATTATATATTTATCACAATTTGATAGGGCTTATTCTCCATTTTAATAGCAATATAGATAGATTAAAACCATATATTATGATAGACATAATATATGGTTTATGGATCAACCATAGGATGGTTGATAAAATATAGTACTTGCTGCTTTGTTAGTATACTTACATTTCTCCTCGAATTCTTCCGAAGAATGTTAATGAATATATACCTGCGATTCCTACTAGTGCATAAACAATACGACTAGCTACTGTGTACATGCCGCCAAATATAGCTGCAACTAAGTCCCACTCGAAAAAGCCGATAAGACCCCAGTTGATTGCACCAACGATAACTAAGATAAGGGCAACTATATCAATACCTCTAGTATTCATAAAGAATCCTCCTTTTTAGTGATTTATGATTAACCTGAAAGAGACCATATATACATCACCTTTTCGAGGTTTAATCTTACTAATAGTTTCTGTATTTTTTCGAAAAATAACTAGTAAAATAATGGTACAAGGTACATTTAACATAAACTATAATAAGATAAATTAACAAAAAATATTGGTGATGCATTTGGACAATTTATCAAAGTCTCGAATACGTGAGATTCAAGGCTTATTAAATAAATTAGGTTACTATACTTATATTATAGATGGAATTTTGGGAAATTATTCAAAAAATGCCATAAAAAATTTTCAAAATGATAATAATTTAAATGAAACAGGCCAATTGGATGCCCAAACCTTGAATAGAATAGACCAATTTATCATGGGATATGTGCCATATACCATTCAAAAAGGTGATACCTTATACAATATAGCCAATGCTTTTAAAACGAATGTATGGCGCATTATAGCAGCTAATCCAGGTATTAATCCTTTTATGCTAGAAATTGGTCAGTCAATTATTATACCCCTTAACTATCAGGTTGTACCAACCAATGTGCCTTATACTTATGATATTATGGAAAATAACATCTTAGCATTGAAAAAACGCTATCCTATGATGATGTATGAGAGTATAGGTGAAAGTGTTGATGGTAGACAGCTCTACCATATTACCATAGGGAATGGTAGTAATCACGTTATCTACAATGGCACCCACCATGCTAATGAATGGATCACATCACCACTATTGATGAAATGGCTAGAGAATTTCTTGGAAGTATATGTGAGAAGAGGAACCATACGTGGTTATAATACGGAAGATATTTGGAACAGAGCAACCATTCATATCGTTCCAATGGTTAATCCAGATGGTGTGGATTTAGTGATTAACGGTGCTACAGAATATGGAAAAAACAAAGAGCAGTTGATTGCATGGAACTTTGATAGTGATGATTTTGATGATTGGAAATCCAATATCCGGGGCGTAGACCTTAATCGAAATTACAATGCTGGTTGGCAAGAGTATAAAGACCTAGAAGGAGAGTTTGGTATCACTGGTCCTGGTCCATACTTATTTGCAGGTACGGCTCCAGAATCAGAACCAGAATCCTTTGCTATGGCTAATCTAACACGTAATATCGTTACAAGATTAGTCTTAGCATACCATACACAAGGTCAAGTCATCTTTTGGCAATTTAGAGACCTGCAACCGGAGGTGAGTGTTGTTATTGGCGATGCTTTTGCACGGGCCAGTGGCTATGAATTAGCTTCCGAGACACTGAGCCAGAGTCTAGCAGGTTACAAAGATTGGTATATACAGGACTTTAGAAAACCTGGATACACCATTGAAGCAGGTCTGGGTGAGAATCCTTTACCACTTGATCAATTTGATATGATGTATGAGAATAATGAAGAGTTATTGTTATTAGCAAGCATTATATAGCTAATATAAACCATCTGTTTATGCAGGTGGTTTTAATATGTTATGGTTCATGATAGATACGGCCTTATTAAAATAAGTATTTGCGGATAATCGTTGTATTCAATATAGTGATATGTTATCTTTTATATAATACATAAAGGTTATAGCCAACCAATTAACAATCTATATAATGGTGGAGGGTACGAGATGAAAAAAGGTGATTTTTTATGGGGAGCTGTTTTAGTATTGGTGATCGGGTACATTGTATCACCGTGGACAAACGCATCGTTTATTGCACAGACCACAGCTCACCCTTACATAAGTGGATTTATTAAGTTTGCAGTATTATCAACCATGGGGGAATTACTGACGTTACGTCTTAACAAGAAACAGTGGCAATTACCAGCTGGTTTTATATGGCGAATCATCATATGGGGATTCATTGGCATACTCATCACATTAATATTCCAGTTGTTTGCTAGTGGTGTTCAAGCATGTATGAATATGGGCTATTTACCAGGAGGCGAATCCAAATTAGCTTTTGCTTTCTTTACATCGGCTTTGATGAATATCTTCTTTGCTCCTGTTTTTATGGCCATGCATATGTTATCGGATACCTATCTGGACCTTCGATATGGTAATCCTATGCATAAACCTAACTATAATCTTGTACTAAGAAATACCAATTGGAACAGGTATGCCAATTTTATTGTGGTCAAAACCATACCATTCTTTTGGATACCGGCACATACCATCACATTTATGATGCCTAAGGCGTATCGCATTGTTATGGCAGCTCTTTTATCCATAGCATTAGGAGCTATATTAACATTTGCAAATCGTCAATCAAGTAAAAGTTAATATACGCAAGATAAGGGTTGCCTGAAAAGGCAACTTTTTTTATCTTAGTCCCATTGTTATTGCTTTTAAGAGTCATATTTGATAATATAGTAAAAATACATTCAAGGGATAAAATAGTAATAGATCTAGCAATAAAGGAGTGAGATATCATTATCAAACATATACTTAATCGCCATAAGAAGAATAATCAAAAGCATATACCCAGCTACGATTTTGAAGAGATTTTATCTAGAAATGAAGAGAAGTTAGAACGAAATGATATACCCCTTATCTACTGGGCTTTGCTATCAACGGACATTGACTTAAAAGATAGAGCTATAAGAATACTATCACGATTGATGGAGCAAACTCCTATAAAAAAATGGATTAGCATCGATAAGGAGTTTCGGGATAGAACTTCTTATAGCTGGTCATACGATTGGAAAAGCGAAAGGGTAGAAACACTATTGAGCAGCCATATGGATACCATGGAAATTATTCATGTTGTAGGCCTTTCAACGTTTCACCCTAATGGTTACTTCCGAGAAAAAGCGTTAGATTACTTAATGGGTATTCATCATCCTACCATTTTGCCTTATATAATGATACGGTGTAATGATTGGGTAAACGTTATTAGTAAGAAGGCATCTGATTATTTATATCATTTAGTTAATCGTCATCATCTTAAAAACATCTTTCAGTATTTTACTTTATTTATGCATATCAATAAGTTTCAAAGAAATGATGTGAAGTATATAGGAAGCAAATTTGAAAAGTTAATGAAGCATCCGCAAATTATCAACATCTTATTCTCATGTTTAGAGCATGGAGACGTTCTAGGTCGACGCTTCATCATATATCGACTAGCTCATAACCCATCTGTTGATTATAAACAACTAATGGACGTTTTTTTTAAGGAGTCCGACATGAGAGTCCAAGGCTATACAATAGATCGTATCTTGAAGCGCTTGCCAGATGACTACTTACTGAATAAACAAGCCATGTTACTTAATGCCAAGTTCTATCAAGTGAGAGTGTCTATAATTAGAGAAATGTATGTTAGAAAGCTGATTCACAAACCAGAAATGCTTCTTTTTTCGTTAATGGACAAGCATGAGGCTGTTAGAGAAATTGGGAGATATTTTTTAGAACAAATGGGATACAATGATTTTATACAATTTTATTGGGAACGATTAAAAGCAAATCCAAAAGATGACATAGTCATATTGGGTTTAACGGATGTTGCAGCCCATGATCAAATACCTCAACTTAAACAATTGCTAATCAGTGAAAAACCAAAAGTAGTAAGAAAACTATTAAGATGCCTTGCAACCCTTGATTTTGGTCAATGTAAAAAGGAACTACTATTTTTTCTTGAAGATAGTAGAATAGGTGTATCAAATGAGGCAAAAAGGATGTTGATGGCACATAGTCATCTAATTGATGTAGAAGGGTTATATCAGATAATAGGGAAAACAGATAGGGAACATGTCATGATTAATGCTGGGGTAATAATCTGTCATAGTCATCAATGGGAAGCCTTAAGCTACATGATTAAACTCAGCAGTCACCAATCACAGGTCATAGCTCATATTGCAAAAGAAGGTATGCATAAATGGAAGCGTAGATACAATCCATATAAAAAACCTACTCAAGAACAATTATTTAAAACAGATCAAGCCGTTAGCAAATATCAATCATTACTTAATCAGGAATTCATTCAGTGGTACCACTTTATAACTAAAGTTTATCGGCATCAACATTAGAAGTTATAGTTGTTTGAGAAAACCCATAAGATACGTATTGGGTATCTCTTGACAACAAATGACTATCGTGATAGTATGAATGTGACTATTGCAATAGTTACTTTTAGGAGGTCATAAAAATGAAGATTAAACTATTTGACTCAGAGCGCAGAGTCATGGAAGTTTTATGGGAAAACGGTGATTTGTCTGCAGGTCAACTCGCCAAACGATTAAAAGAAGAAATAGGCTGGAATAGAAATACGACGTACACCGTTATAAAGAAATGTATCGACAAAGGTGCTATTAAGCGGTATGAACCTAATTTTATGTGTCAAGCACTTATCAGTAAAGAACGGATTCAACAATATGAAACAAACGAGCTAATCGACAAAATGTTTGAAGGTTCAACGGAGAAATTTTTTGCAGCTTTTCTTGGTAACCATAATCTGTCTAGTAAAGAAATTGACAATTTGAAAAAGCTGATTGAAGAGTTAAAGTGAGGTGATTGTCATTGAGTATAGTACAAATGAGCTTAACAGCCAGTATTTTTATCATGTTTGTCATCCTATTAAGAGCACTGGCACTCAATAGCCTACCCAAAAAGACATTTGTGTATTTATGGATTATTGGAATGTTACAATTGCTAGTACCAATACGTATACCTTCACGATTTAACATGCATAGCATCTTTAATCATTGGATTCAAGGAAATCAAAGGAGTACTTTAGCCATAAGTGATAATGTACCTTTTACAGGGTTGGTCAATCATTTCGTACCAGATAAGTTCATAGATGTTCCGCAGCAAGACGTGAATACCATTCATCCAATGGTTATTATTTGGGGAGTCGTTATGGTAATATTCATCACATATTTTTTATTGTCCTTTATAAAAAGCTATCAACAGTTACGGGAGGCTCTACCTATCCAAAACAATGATGTCATATCACAATGGATGAAGCAACAGCACCTATATCGCCGGTTAAAAATTATGATGTCAGATCGCATCTCTACACCAATTGCTTATGGTTTTATCCACCCTAAAATCATTTTACCAAAGTGCATGGATTATTCCAATAAGCAGGATTTGGAATATGTGCTCACACATGAGCTCATACACATTAAACGATTTGATGTGTTGTGGAAAATAGGTGGTGTTGTAGCTTTGTGTGTACATTGGTTCAATCCTCTCGTATGGGCGATGTATTTTTTACTGGATAGAGATATTGAAATGTCTTGTGATGAAAAAGTAATAGCCATCTATGGAGAAAAGGTCAAATCGGACTATGCCTTATCCCTATTAAAGATGGCAGAACAAAAAAAGAAGTTTTACTCATGGCATGTTTATAATAATGCTTTTGGGAAAAACCCAGTAAAAGAAAGGATTGAATGTATCATGAAATTAAATAAAATAACGAGGTTATATAAAGTATTAGCAGTTATATTAGTCATTGGTTCGTTAAGTACGGCTGTCCTTGCCAATGATAAAGATGCTAGAGATAAAAAAAATAATAATCAACTTCAATCAAAAGATACCAATAATAGCGTTATCAACCATACGATAAAGGAAGGAAAAACAGTCATCGTAGATTCCAATGACCCTTTAAATGAGGAAGAGGTAGATAATGGTATAGAAAATCTACCAGAACCTTATACCTCAGAAGAATATGAACAGGAAATTGAAGAATTTAAGAAAATGATTCCTTCGTTAATTGAGACAGGAAAATATACGCAAGAAGAGCTGGATGAACACATAAAGCGAAAAGAAAGATGGCTTGAAGAAATTAAGTCTAGTGAAACGACTATATATAAACCTGAAATTATTGATGAGTATATCAATGAGAAAGGGGAGCATGTAACAGAAGCCTCAATTCTTATTACCAGCGGACCTAAAAACATTAGCGTTGATCAAAGCTTCTTTGCATGTATAGGTGATAAAGAATTTGGACCTTATGACACCAGAGAAGAATATAGGAGAGCTATAACGAGTTATTTAAGAGATGAAGTAAAAAGTGGTAGGATGACACAAGAAGAAGCCGATAGTATTCAATCTCAAATGATGCAACAAAAAGAAATAGGTGCTGATCAACCAGAACAGTCTATTTAAAATTGCTGAAAATAACATCATAATAACTAAATACCTATTCATGAGCTTTTCATGATATAGGGGATTTTACCATAATAGACATATAAATAGTCTAATTAGACATTTTTAATGTAAAGATTAAGGAAGGTATTTTAAACGAATTTATCTTCCTTAATCTCTTTGAATTAATCTTCCATAGCGCTTAAGGTGTCATTGATAGACATTAGAGCTATTTATGAAGTTTCGATACAATCACAATTCGATGTTCAGTGCTTTGAATATAAGAGGTATGATCAAGTTCTTCTTGAAGCTCATAAAGCGTATCTAAGCAACCATCAACCGAGAAGTTAGGGAACTCCCAATCAATAATTTTGGCAAAATAGACCAAAGCACCAATATCAAAAAATCGTAAATAAGGACGGTATTCCTGTTGGTGTAAAATCTGAAAGCCATGATGAACCAAGTCCGTAGACATATTATCTAGTGTAATAGAGTCATATGAATTGTTAGGATGCTTAGTAAGACGCCAAGATAAGGCTTTGTTGTTGTCGCCACCAACTTGTTGTGTAATAAAAATACCATGAGGTTTCAGTATTCTTTTTAGCTCACTGGAGACATAAGACTCATGTCGATTAATAATGATATCAAAGGTGTTATGTTCAAAAGGTAGGCAAGCATCATCATCTACTTGATGAACATGTATACCTAATGGTGTTAAACGTTCCTTGCATAGTTTCACATTAGGTGGCCAATTTTCTGTAACAGAAGTATGCTTATAGGGGTGACCAAGGGCTAATAAGAATTCACCACCACCAGTTCCCATATCCAATAGTTTATAACTGGGTTTTAAGTAAGTGTTTATCATACTTTTATAGTTCCATGGTAAGGGCTCTTCTTCCCATCTTCCATTAAGATATAAAAAATCCCATCCGCTAAAACATTGTAGTTCTTCTTTTTTCCATATAGCTTTTAATTGTTCTCTATTCATAACTGATCTCCTTTTCTAATGAATGACTTAATGAAATGAAAAGCAGTGCAGTTAACTGAAAGCAAATAACAAATGTCTCGGCACAATCTGCTATCAGATTACATTAACTGCACCGAGTCGTTAATTCGTTTATGTCGCATATACGTTCACCATCTTTCTTTTTTATCCACTATTATTGTAATATATAAAGGTATTGTTTACAAACTAAAATATTAAAAAAACATTATAGTTATATTTCATATTGACTATTTGAAGAAAATAAAGATACGTTATAAAAGAAAAAAATAAATAAACACAATTCCATGAATTTTCCATGGTTACTGGCTTAGTAACAAGACCTTTTTTGATTATTTCATCAAGATAAATGAAGTATACACATTTTTTTAACGACATATTGACGGAATGTGTTGATTAATGAACAGCTATTTGATATGATTAAGATGGTACTCAACAACAGGGCAAATTGTATACTAGATAAGAAAGGGAGAGGGAAAATGGATTTTAGGGTAACCCTTAGTTATCATCTAGAGTCGCTACAAGAAAGAAAACTGGATGATTATTTGAAGACAGTATGTTTAGACAAAGTATTATTAATTATGCCAGATGGTAAACTCATTAATAACGGTAATCAATTTATTGAGCTTCACAAAAACTGGTTTGCGAAAACAAACTGGAAAATGGAGTGTGAGATTGTAAAGATAGCAGAGGGCACTGAGATCGCTTATACACTGATAAAGGTACATTATGAAGAACTTGATGAAAATGATAACCCAACAACGATGGACTATTATTTAAATCTTATATTTAAGAAATTCGATAATAGATGGTTACTTATTCATGACCAGAATACCGTATTTGAAAAATAATAATGTTACATAATTGATTAGCACTTATGAGAAAGTGATGTATTCTCATAAGTGCATTTTATTGGCCATCAATAAAAAAACAAACCATAGAAGGAAGTACAAGAATATACAAATACAAACCATAAAATAAAAATTTCTTGTAATTATTGTTTTGTTATGGTATAATATATAAGTTGGTTGGATAAAAAGCAAGAATCAAAAGTAGTATCATTTATTTTATAATTAATCTTATCATTATATCTAAACGAGTAAGACGTACTTTTCATTCAATTTCTAAGTTACAAGGATTAAGCCCCTCTTGTTTTCATATAGAAATCCCTTAAATCATTATATTTAAGTTGCTACCCATATGGAGTTATATTATCTATGCTGCCAAGCATTTTTTTATTGTGCAAATATATATATTTGTACATGATATTGCCTTGATCATATCTTGGTATTATTCATGTTGGCCATGAGTAACTTAAGGTGGCTATTCAACTAAGGGAAACTTGTTTTAATAAGCATTAAAGAAGTAAAGGAAGTGAGATATATGACACAAAATATATGGTTAGGACTTATTGGTCTATTTATGATAACAGCATTTACAAATATTTTAGCAACACTCAAGACCATATTAATATCAAAGAAAATAATGAATCCTGTGTATATGGTTGTTTTTGTAGACGCTATGATCTTTGCCACTGTTGTGACAAAAGTAACCAGTTCCAAAGGATTTCACTATACCGCAGCATATGCGTTAGGAAGAACGGTTGGTGTATTTATTGGAAATAAGATTGAGGAAAGATTAGCTCTTGGTATCTTGGAAGTAGATATTTTCTTGAAAAATAAACATAAGATGATTGCTATTGCTGAGCAATTAAGAGATGAAGGCTATACAGTTAATAATTACTTGGCCAGAGGAAATCATGGTGACCGACGATATAAGGTAGAAGTTGTGATTAAGAGAAATGAATTTAAGATTATTGAATCCATTATGAATACTTGTGGGATAAGTAATCCTACGTTGAAAATCAAAAATCTAACGAAGGTACATGGTAAAATTTCAACAACAAGAATGAAAACATCATAAATAGAAAAGAGTCTGATTATGTCCAATGAATCTAATTATACGAATAATGTTATAAGTAACATGAAGTCATTAAAAAATAATAACTTCATATGAGAGCAGATAAGTACAGAAGGTATTTATCTGTTCTTTTACGTTATAATCACTTTTCAAGGTGCATGAATCATTTAATTGCATTCTAATTTATTTCTAAAACGCTTTTTTGCAAGAAATGCTCATCACATGCTTCAATCATTTTTTTATGGGGTCCGATAATGTATAAGAAAACCGTGCATTTCTTTTCTTCAACATATTTAAGATAAAAGCGGCTTTTAAATTCGGTCACTGGAAAATCTTCTCCCTTATTATACTTAGCTGGCGGCTTACCATATTGGATATAGGCTTGTTGCTTTTTCGTATACTTATGATTAGGTCCATGGGTTGTTATTGTAGCATCGATTACTGTCCAATTAGAGTAATTGATAAAGGTTTCCACCTTTTTCACATCATCAATAATGTAGCTTGAAATAGGGTCATACAGACCAAAGCCACCAAGAACCAATTCATTAATATCATATGTACCCGGTAGCACAGCTTCTTCAATATGAACGTTACCTTGATCATCAAATCCAAATGGATGGTCAGGATTATCAAGTTCCTGTACAAAATAAGCACCATAAAAAGCACCATAGTAGTCTGAGTCAGGGTTATATAGTGAAGAAGCCCCATTCAGATACTCAAAAGCACCAAAATTATAGAGAACGGTGTAATGCATATTTCGTTTCACATAATTAGAAAAGCCTTTGTTATCATCAAAAGTCATGACAAATGGATACCAATCCTTTTTAGCAGTACTAAGACCACCAGGCATTTTTATATGGATACCTAACGTATTGGTAAAACTATCTTTTTTACAAAGATAACTATAGACGCTCATAGCGGTGATGCTTTTTATAAATTGGAAAAAAGGACTTATTAAAAAAATAATAATGATGAGTAAAAATATAATCCTTTTTATTCTTTTATTCATAGTGGACCTCCCAAGCATGAATGATTTTATCCAGTATTTATGGCATATATTTTTTCTATTTATTAATATTACTATTCACATCAATGAAAAAGTGTTAAAAAAATCCTTTTGTATATTGTAAGAGTTAGGCATGAAAATATCAAGAAATAAAAAAAAAAGTGAGCATACCTTCTAACTAAAACTGAATAACGATATTGCTGATTCTCTATCTGTCTGTTATGATGGTTATATGAAGGAAAATAGTTAAGATTAAAAGGGGCGTTATTCATGAGCATAAAAATAGGCATCTTCTATTTCTCTGGTACAAGTAATACACAACTCGTTACTGGACTCATAGAAGAAGAACTGATAAAACAATCTGTTGATGTTAAGATTTATAATATTGAAAAAATCATCAATACACAACAAGTTGTCGATATGACCCAGTACGATATGATAGGTATTGGGCATCCCATATACGGTTTTGGACCACCAGAAATGGTAGAAAAATGGGTGAAACATTTACCCACTAGCCAATCACAGAAAGTATTTATCTACAAAACAGCAGCTGATAATATCTCAATTAATCATAATGCATCAGGTAAGATTATTAAGAAGCTAAAAAAGAAAAATTACCATGTATTTTATGATCGAATTATATGTATGGGATCTAACTGGTTGACAGAATACACACACGCATTGGTAAGACAATTGTATGATGCAGCAGGCAGTAAAGTTGTACATATGTGTCAAGACATACTTGAGAGGAAGAATCGCTTATATCATCCTAGCTTATCTTTGCGTTTATTAACTAATTTTCTTAATACTTGCGAAGACCGATTTCTTGCCCGGATCTTCGGTAAGACATTAAGAGCCACCGATGCATGTATCCATTGTGGTAAATGTGTTAAGCATTGTCCATCTAAGAATATTCATGTGAAAGATGGTAAGATAAAGTTCAAATGGAAATGTTACCTTTGTATGCGTTGTATCTATCAATGCCCAACCCGTGCCATTACATCCAATATATTCAAGGTGTTCATTGTCAAGAAAGGTTATGATATTAGGAAAATAGTAGCAAATAGAACCAATCAAAAAGATAATACGAAATTTGCTGAGCATTTTAAATCCTATCTAGAAGACCCAACGCTATAAACAGTGATAAATATAAAGTTATGTATAACGTTATGGAGGAAAGGAGACATGCCATGAAAATCATTGATCATTTAAATCGGTATGTATCCGATGTTGATAAGTTTATTGACTTTTATAAGAACGCCCTAGATTATGCATTAATTGACATAGGCACAAAATCAGATGGGAAGAGGTATGCCATTCTTAAAGGCGATGGGCATGAGTTATTTATTTCTGAAAGAGATCTTTTCTCAATAGAAACAGTGAAGAACTTTAGACACATCGGTTATCATGTAGATGATGTAGATGGATGGTTGGATACTTTAAAATCAAAAGGATATGCCCATGAAAGTCAAGAAATTATTGTTAAACCTTTTTCAAAACAATTTTACTTAAAAGACCCTGATGGCTTTGAAATAGATTTCATACAATGGACAGATAAGCAGGGGTTCTATCGTTACCTAAGAGATAAAAACATTACATGTCAATGATTTATGCTTGTGGTTTTTGACAACAGCAGTAAGCAAACCAACAATTAACCCTTGTTTAAGGTTCTGAATGCTTTTGGACTCATGGTTGTAAAGCGCTTAAATACAGTGGCAAAATATTGGCTGGATGAAAAAGAAAGGGTATATGCAATATCGGTTATGGATTGACGGGGGTATGTTGATAAAAGTGTTTTAGCCAGAGCTATTTTTTGGCGTAACACGTATTCATGTGGCGGCATGCCACATTCTTTTTTAAATTTGGTTTTAAACCGTGTTTCTGATAAGCCAGATATCATGGCTAATTCAGCAATCGTTATATGTTGATAGATATGCTCTTCAATATAGGCTCTAACATACTTCATGGTATTTCTATAGGGCAGATCACGCTCTTTTGTCTTGCATTCAAGGGTAGTCAATAGCAGTTGTGAAACAAGGTTACGAATACGTGTCTTTTTGTATATGCAATCATCAAAAGGAACTTCTATTAATTGATCAAGTAGATCATTGAGCTTAGAATTTCCCTTAAAAATGCGTTTTTTAGGATTGGTTAACAAATCAATAATACAATTGCCTTCATGATTCCCATACCCAATAAGATCATGCTTATGTTTATCTAAATCAATAATAAAATAAAAAAAATCAGCCTTATCTTCTGGATTAGAGCCTGTACTATGGGGTTCGTTTTCAAAGGTCATGAATACCTCACCACTTTTAACAACATAATCCTCCTGAGCCACGTGGTATACCTGTTCACCTTTGATTAAATAAACAATTTCTATCATATCTGGATGAATATGTGTTTGAATAGGTTTTCGAGCCTGGGTATAATTCACTTTTGCAAGTCTAAAAGAAAATGCTTTGTCAATGGTTGAAAAATCCACCACACACCGTTCATTGGTCTCATTACGTTTGTCCATCATAATCTCCTTGGAATACTTTTTATATTTGTATGATATTATAGCATGTTACGCATTTGAAAGAAAGTCAATAAGGTGTTTGATATAATAAGAAAAAAATTGGAGGACATAACATGAATCATAAAGCGAATATGTTAAAAGCTGTGAGATTTGAAAGACCAGAGTATATTCCAATGACATTCCATATTAATGATGCCTGTTGGCAGCATTATCCCCAAGAAGAGCTCTTTGATTTAATAGAAACACACCCTTTTTTATTTCCGGATTATAAACGGCCAGAAGGACAATATATACCAGATTTTGCTCAAGTTGCAAGCAAAGATAAGCCCTACACAGATGATTGGGGCTGTCTATGGGAAACAACGGTGGATGGCATCACCGGTACGGTTACCAAACACCCTCTACAAGACTGGTCATCTTTTGAAACGTATAGAGCACCTGATCCAACAACGTGTATGGGAATTGGACCGGTGGATTGGCTGCACGTTAAAGAACACATTCAAAAAATAAAGCTAAATGGTGACTTGGCTTTTGGTGGACTACGACATGGGCACACATTTCTTCAATTATGCGATATTCGAGGATACCAAAATCTAATATTTGATATGGCCGACCAGAATCCTCATTTAAAAAAACTCATTCATATGGTTGAGGCATTTAATCTCTACATTGTTAATCAATATTTGGATATGGGTGTGGATATGATGGGATATGCAGAAGATTTAGGTATGCAAAAAGGTCCTATGATATCACCTCAGTATTTTAGAGAGTACATTAAACCTAGCTATCAGAGGTTAATGAAACCAGCGCGGGATAAAGGTGTTATTGTTCATATGCATTCTGATGGGGATTTACATGATTTAATAGACGACATCATTGATGGTGGCGTGGAAGTAATAAATATGCAGGATTATGTGAATGGCATTGATTGGATTGCTGACAAATTCGCTGGTAAGGTGTGCATTGAGCTGGATATTGACCGGCAATTTACCACACCCCATGGTACAGTTGATGAAATAGATGCACTTATAAGAGAAGAAGTGCAGAAAATTAGTAGAAAAGAGGGCGGGCTCATGATGGTATATGGCTTATATCCAGGAGTACCCCTTAAGAATGTGAAGGCTCTTATGGATGCCATGGAACGCTATGCTTTTTACTATTGATACCCCATAATTTTGGATAATATAATGGTGATGCTTTTGTGCTACCATTATATTATCCACTATTAAGCTGTATGAATCTTTTATGAAGGGCAGTCCGTTATATTTTATGCCTCTTTAACAGCATTCTTAGACTTCCATAAAAATAATGTAATAGCTAATAAAGCTGTCAATACACCAATACTCAATCCGACGGATGACGCTAATTGAAGACCTTCATCTGCAATTAAAATGTAGCTGGTTATAACGGCTGTCATAAACGTAGCAGGAATAGAGGCAACATAATGATTTTTTCTTTTACCAACTAGATAGCTTGCAGCAGCCCATAATGCAACAGTAGCTAGTGTTTGGTTAGACCAGGCAAAGTATCGCCAAATAATACTGAAATCAATGAAGCAAAGGGCGACACCTATAGCAAATAAAGGAATGGCAATTAAGAATCGGTTTCTGAACTTATCTTGTTTGAATGTTAATGCATCGGCAATGGTAAGACGAGCACTTCTAAAGGCTGTATCACCAGAGGTAATAGGACAGGCAACAACACCAATCAAAGCCAATACGCCTCCAACCTTACCAAGTAGTGAATTAGAAATGGTATTTACTACAACAGCGGCCCCTCCTGCTGCTTTTAACGCACCTGTGCTTCCGAAAAAGGCCATGGCAGCAGCAGCCCATATAAGCGCGATAATACCTTCCATAATCATAGCACCATAGAACACTTTTCGACCTTCACTTTCATTATTAATACATCTTGCCATGATTGGTGATTGAGTAGCATGGAAACCACTAATAGCACCACATGCAATGGTAATGAATAAGAAGGGAAAAATAGATTTGCTTGTAGGATGTAAATTAGCTAACTGAAGTTCAGGAATTTGATAACCTTTTGCAAATAACCCAATGATAATACCAAAACCCATAATTAATAGTGATGCACCAAATATTGGATAAATCTTTCCTATAATTTTATCGACAGGTAATACAGTAGCTAATAGATAATAGACTATAATGATACCAACCCAAGTCATGGTATTAATAGACGTTAGATTCTCAAGAAGGCCAGCAGGTCCTTTAACAAATACAACACCCACGAGTATAAGCAAGATCACCGAGAAAAAACGCATGAATGTTTTAGCACCATTTCCTAGATATTTTCCTGATATCTCAGCAATACTAGCACCACTGTTTCTAAGGGAGAGCATGCCAGAAAAATAATCATGTACAGCTCCAGCAAAAATACATCCAAATACAATCCATAGAAAAGCCACAGGTCCCCATAATGCCCCAGCTACAGCACCAAAGATTGGTCCTAAACCAGCAATGTTTAGAAATTGAACAAGAAATACCTTTTTCCAGTTAAGAGGAACATAGTCAACACCATCAGCCATTTCATGAGCTGGCGTTTTTCTGCTGGTATCAATACCGAATATCCTTTCAACAAATTTCCCGTAGAATAAATAACCTAAAATAAGGATCATAACGGCTAATAAAAATGTTATCATAAATATCCTCCCTTTAATTAAATGATATAAAAAGGATAGCATGATCAACTATTTTATTGTTGATTTTTACCTAAATAATACAAAAAAACCGTTAAGCGGTCATAATCTTAGCTTAAACGGTTATTAGGGAAAGAAACGAGATAACACTATAGATTAAGAATTTGTTTAAAGGTCTTTATTTGGCGTCGGCTGACTGGAATTTCTACACAAGAATGCTTCATTTTTACAACAAAGGTATGGTTAAACCAAGGTATGATTTTTTCTATTTTATCCATGTTAATCAAATAGCTACGATGGCATCGAAAAAAATGATGCTTTTTTAAGGTGGCTTCTAACTCGCTTAAGGTATTATGACTCTTATACTTATTAGTAGCTGTCTCAATAATAATTTCCCCATTGCTAAGGGTACAAAATAAAATATCTTCTGGTGAAATAATAGCAATACAATCCCCATCCCATACAGGAATTTTTTCAATACAGTTATGACATATAATATTATCATCAATGGGATGAAGAAGTTTGGAATAAGACCTTTTATCAAGTAGTCTTTTGATGGTTTCATCAATGCGTTGTTCATCATAAGGTTTTAGAATGTAATCCACTACATTGAGTTCAAAAGCTTTTATTGCATAGTCATCATAAGCTGTTACAAAAATTACATCCGTATTCATATGACGTTTATGAAGGTCTAAAGCAATGGCATATCCATTCAAAACGGGCATTTCAATATCAAGAAAAACCACATCTGGCTTATCATGGATAATGGCTTCTAATGCCTCAGATGCATCCATGTACATACCAATGATATTGATGTGCTTATGTTGCCCTAATAGAAAAGAAAGCTCTTGTAATGCAGGTTTCTCGTCGTCAACCAATATAACATTTAACATGAATAACTCATCTCCTTGTGTATTTTGAACGTAACAGTCGTACCCATATTTTTAGTACTTGTAATATGGAGCTGTTCATTACATGTGGTTTTCAGACGTTCATTAACATTCGTAATGCCTATACCTGATTTAGTGGATGGATTTGTTAAGATACGCCTAAGTCGATCCGGTTCTATACCTAAGCCATCATCTCTAATTTCGAAGGTAACATAATCACCATGACGGATTTTAACATAAACGTGACCAGGTCCAGTTTTGGGAAGTATACCATGTATAATAGCATTTTCAATAATTGGTTGTAAAATAAGGGAGGGAATTTGAATACAAGATTTTTCTTGAATGTCAAAATGTACATTTATTTTTTCGCCATATCTAGCCTTAACAATAGATAGATAAGATTTAATAATGGCAATTTCTTTTTCTAAAGTAATGAAGTCTTCAGCATTTTGAAAACTATTTCTTAGAAAGAAACTAAGTTCCAGCAGGAGCTGCCTAGCTTTATTAGGGTCTGTTCTACAAAAGGACACAATGGTATTTAAGGTATTAAACAAAAAATGAGGTCTTATTTGTGCCTGAAGTCTTCTTAGCTCAGCTTTACGTAGTAAGTTTTTTTGGTAATCTACCTTACTAAGTTCTATTTGTGTAGAAAAAAGGTGGGCTAGACCCTTCGCTAATTCAATATCTGTTCGCCTTATATCATGGGACGATGTTTTATATAATTTCAATGTACCAATCACATTGTTTTTTTCCATAAGTGGTACAACAATGGCTGACTTAAGGGGACAAGTTTTATCGGGACATTCAATCTGAGTTTTTTTCAGTGCAATCATATGCTTTTTATCAAGGATAGCTTTCTGGGATAAATGCGTTGTAATGAAAGAGCCTTTTTTGTGATGATCATTAGCTGCACCTACATGAGCTAATATTTTCTCCTTATCTGTTATGGCAACAGCATCCATGCCAGCCATGTCATAGATTATTTTGGCAGTTTGATTGGCAGAATCTTCATGTAATCCTTTACGAAGAAATGGAAGGGTTTTATTAGCAATGCTTAATGCTAATTGAGCTTGTATAGCTCCAGCTCGTTCACGATCATTATATATTTCTTGAATCAGTGCCAAGAAAATACCAATACCTAGAGAATTAATGATCGTCATAGGAAGAAAGATAACTTTTACAATATGTAAAGCATCAGTAAATGGTCTTGCTATTAGTAGAATCATGCTCATTTGAATGATTTCAGCAATGACACCAGTAATAATGCCATATAACCATTTTTTGTTTTTATCATGTATGTAGTTTCTAGCTAGTCCACCTATTATTCCACCAATAATCGTGGATAGACCACAAGCAATAGCCGTTAATTGACCATCAGGAATAAGCATACGATGGACACCTGCTACTAGGCCAGCGCCAAAACCCACCATTGGACCACCTATAAGTCCAGATACCACAATAGCAATAGAACGAGAATTAACAATACCACCCAATACTTCAATACCCCAATAAGTGGTGATGATACCGATACCTCCAAATAAAAGGGAGAAAAATAGTTGGTCCGATATGCTTAATTTTTCTTTCACAATGTAATTTTTGAAAATGTCAAGTTTTGTAATGAGAAAAGCGAATAGTACGATTATGCCTAAACGATTAAAAAGCAGTTGGCTTAATTCTATTAACATATTATCACTCAATTCTTTTAGTTTGTATCATACTACGGTATATAATCATTACTTTTAGCACATGAAACGACACATTTAATTTTATTATTATTTTGTTAAGAAGTAAAGGAAAAATACTGGAAATAATAGATAAGGCTTATGTCTTTATTGAAATGATAAGAAAAATAAAATATAATGAATAAATACATATGTTCATAGAAAAGAAAGTGATTGGAAAAAGATATGTAAATATTTGTAAAAAGGCTGGAAGGATTTACGTATTCATGATAGAATAGAATAAGTATGGACAACCATAAGAGGATAATGCATATTGATAAAATAAGCAACAGCTACTAGATAAGTGCAATATAAGGGGTGCACAATTATTGTCTAGTAAGATGTTTTCTGTTTATCATTATTGTTGCCCTAACATGTAAACATAAGCCATGAGCAAATAAAGGTGAAGGAGGTGACTTGTTGCATGGGTTAACCAAACGTACATATTTAAGTAAAGATCAAGTTAAGCGTGGGATATTGATAGGTGCGTATGTCCTATTATCACCATTTCTATTTGTTTTAAAGGGATTGCCGCCTCTTATATATTACCTGCTTATACTTACTTATTGTGCAATGGGTTACATGGTACTGATGCAGATTATTGACGCTGTAATTGGGCTCAATAAGCGGTTAAAACTATGGGAGTTAAGGAAACACTTACGTAAAAATAATGGATGCTAAGATGGTTAACCATTTAAGCAAAGAGGACCGTGAGTAAGACTTACTTAGAAAAGGGGAATATAAAATGATGAGGAAAGTGTATAGTGTTATTGCGATTGCAATGATTGTTATAGTAACTGTAGGTTGCAATCAAACCAAAGAAGTTATGGCAAAAAATCTTGATGTACATTTTGAATTTGTTACGGAATTAGACCAACAAGAGTATCCACATACGACTGCATATCTCATTGTTGATGCAGAACAAAAAATGACATTAAAGATTGGTGAATATATTGCTGGTTTTAAAGACGGATTATTGGATGAGAATACAGAGTGGGATACACCGCCCAATGCATTAACCAATTATTTGGGGTGGTATGGAGGGCAAGGTGTCATCCTGTCCATTATAAAAGAAGGCTCTCAATTACTGGTTAAACAGAAGCTCATTGAGGAGCAATCGGAAAACAAAGATATGCCCAGTGATGTTACATCTGTCGTTATGGACAAAGATGTGAATGTAACAGTAAAAGAGGCTGTATTTAAAGAAATGCAAACGAAAGATACACCTATCGTTGAAATAGAACCTGTAACATCAACTTACAAAGAGAAAGTGGCGCATATGGATGAATTAATGAAAAACATGGCCTTAGAAAAGGGCAAAGAAATTTCCATTATGGGCGAGTCAACAGAAGGCGGGGTTATTCAACCTTATTACCAGAAGAATGCACTTACATGTTTTGAAGTGACCCATTATGGTGAAATGGGTCGAGTTTCAAAAGCTTATTATATGCTTGAGACAGGTGTTGTTTTTATTGAAGTCACCAATTGGTTGTACAAAGAACCTCTCATAACGGAGCATGCTACAAGACAAGAGCAGTTTTATATTCTTGATAACTATAAGGTGTATATGACGGATAGAAAAATCGAGTCACTGGATGAGAGCGATGAATCCGATATTATGAATGATTATTTAAAATATAAAGATATGATTACAACAGGTAATAATAAAACAGTATAACCTGTTATAGAGTAACAGATGGAGGCAATGATGGCAGCAATGACGGAACGCTTGTACTATAAATACTCAGATTATCTAAAAGAACGTTATGGTGAGAAAGTATATAAATTACCCATAAATCTAGATTTAACATGTCCTAATCGTGACGGCACTGCTGGTTACGGGGGCTGTATTTTCTGCAGTGATGTGGGTACAGGCTTTGAAAGTTTGTCCAATCAATTATCTGTCAAAGAACAACTTGACCAAAACAAGGATTATATTGCTCAGAAATATCATGCCCACAAGTTCATTGCTTATTTTCAGAACTACACCAATACGTATATGCCTCTTGCTCGTTTTAAACAAGTTATGTATGAGGCAGTTGGCGAAGATATTGTGGAAATAGCCGTTTCTACTCGACCTGACTGCATACAAGATGATTACCTTCAAATACTTGCAGATTTAAAGCAAAAACATGGTATACACATAACCGTTGAATTAGGTCTTCAAACAGTTAATTACCATACGTTAGATAAAATTGAAAGAGGACATTCTTTAGCTGAATTTATTGATGGTGTCCTACGCATTAAACGATATGGTTTCCAAGTATGCACCCATATGATACTTAATCTGCCGTGGGATGAAGATAGAGATATCCTAGAAGGTGCTAAAATATTGGCAGCTCTTGATGTTGATCAGATTAAACTTCACTCCCTGTATATTGCTAGACATACACCCATGGCCAAGCAATACCTTAACGGGGATATTACAATTATTAGCAAAGAGGCTTATATAAAGCGTGTTGTACTATTTCTAGAACATACACAACAGCAAGTAGCTATACAACGTTTAGTTAGTCGAGCACCAGAAGAAGAGACTCTTTTTTGCAATTGGCAGACCAGTTGGTGGAAAATCAGAGATGCTATTGAGGAGCATATGATGGAAAATGGTCATTACCAAGGAAGACAATGTGGTTTTAAGAATGGTGCTACACTTACGTCAAAATTTTCCTGTTAAGCAAGCAATTAGAATACATGATCGATAAATGCATGTTAAGCCATAGTGATATACGCTTATATAGACGATTAGGACTTGCAATCTATGAATTGATTAGTGTATGATGAATGTAATGTATGGACGTTAAGGCTGTTGATATAGCCTATATGTTACATGTTACACATTGACTCTTGATACTAGAAAAATACAGCGGATGAATTTAATTAATAAGAGGTGTCAATTTGGAGGAAAATAGAAGCCATAGAAAACGTCAAAGTCACAGGAAACCCATAGAGAGAAACAGACAGGGTGAACCACCTAGAAGAAAAAAAAGGCGGCGTAATCAAAAAGCTAAAGGGTTAGGTATAGGAACGTTTATGTATCTACTGCTATTCGTATACCTTATTTATAATATTGTAACCTATGCCATGAAGGGTAGTATCCATTACGTTTCAGCAGAAAAAGGTAACATTTTTGAAGATGAATTTTTTGATGGTATCATATTAAGAAATGAAACGGTCGTTAAGAGTGCAAGTAGTGGTAGTACGAGCTTTTTTGTGCCAGAGGGAGAGAAGACCAATATTAATAACGTGGTATGCTCCATTGATTTGAATGGTGAGTTCACAAAAGAGGTACAGAAAAATCTAACCTATGTTAATGATAAGTTAGCCTATAACAATAATTTGAATGGACATGATACCATTAAAAAGACATTATATACCCATACAATGAATTATGCTCCTCAGGATTTTGATAATGTCTATGCCCTAAAAAATGGTATACAAGACACATTAACGTATATAGCCAGAGCTAAATATATCTATCAAGATGTGGATAGCAAAACATTACGTCATAAGGAGCTTCTGGAGTCACAGATAGCCAATCATGTCAATCTAGTCAAAGCTGAAAAAAGTGGTGTTATCTCATATAGGATCGATGGTTATGAATCTTTTGATCCCTTAGATCTTGACTATGAACTTCTATATAAAGTGGATACAGAACCCATGTATACTTATAAACAAGCAACAATTAAGCAAGATAAACCTTTGTTTAAAATAATTGATAATGATAAATGGTATATCGTTAGCAAAATCAACCGTGATTTACTTGATCATATAGAAGCAAAAAAAAATCAAGAAACCCTTGAAATACATATTTTAGAAAAAAATATGACCACCATTGGTAAAATTGTCTCAACCATAGAGAAAGATAAACACACATACATGGTACTTGAAATGGATCGATACTTTAATGAGTATTTGGATGCAAGAACGTTGAAGTTTCAAGTGATTTACAAACAATATGATGGGATTAAGATACCTAAAACAGCCCAAGTTGAAAAAGAATTTCTTAAAATACCTAAAGAATGTATTATGAGGAAAGGGAACTCAAGAGGTGTTTTGAAGAAAGTATTTGATGAGAAATTTGTAGGCGGAGAAAGTGCAGAATTCGTTAAATTAGATTTTTACTATCAGGACATTGAAAACAATTACTATGTCCCCATTAGTGACAATGGATTTCAAATGAATGATATCCTATCACAGGAAGATGGTACCAATTATTCTTTGAAAATTAAAGAATCGTTACCTGGTGTCTATACCATCAATAAAGGTTATGTTTCATTTAAACTCATTGAAGAAGAATATGCCACCGACCAATACTTAATTGTAAAAGCAAACACCTCATATGGCATACGTGTATATGATCGGGTTATTGTGGACTCAGAGGATATTGAGGAAGGTATGATTCTATAGCTATACATGTGGTGAAAGGATGACAATAATGGATTGCATAAAAGATAATATTGAAGACGTATTAGAGAATATTGCAAAAGCAGCAGACAAAGTTGGCCGTCAAAAAGAGGACATAACCTTGATAGCCGTATCTAAGACGAAACCTGTTCAAGATATAGAAGCAGCTTTAGCATGTCATGTTACAGACATGGGTGAAAACAAAGTACAAGAGATACGCCAGAAGTATGAAGTCTTAGGTCATAATGCTACATGGCATATGATTGGACATCTACAGACGAATAAAGTGAAATATATTATCGATAAAGTTGATCTGATTCATTCTGTTGATAGCATTAAATTAGCAGAGAAGATTAATGTGGAAGCTAAAAAAGCAGACAAAATCATCGATATACTTATTCAGCTAAATGTAGCAGATGAAGAAACAAAATTTGGTATTAAGACCATGGAACTTGATGACTTTATCCGCCAAGTAAGTAACATGTCACAATTAAGAATTAGAGGGTTAATGACCATTGCGCCATATGTGGAAGACCCTGAGGAAAACCGTGAGATTTTTAGAGAAATATCCCAATTAGCTGTTGACATAAAAAGGAAAAACATTGATAATGTTAATATGGATATTTTATCAATGGGTATGACAAATGATTACATGGTCGCTATTGAAGAAGGATCAACAATGGTGCGAGTTGGTACAGGCATATTTGGCAAAAGAGATTATAATAAGAGGTGATGATGTGTCAAAGTTTATAGATAAGATGATGGACATGATGAAATTGAATGATTATGACGATTATGAAGAAGATGGCATGGAAGAATTTGAGGACGAGGTGGCTGCTACATCTTCACAATCAGTGGCTGCATCCGATGTTAGGCATATAAAAAGCTATTCAAGCAAAAGGAGTAATCCAACGAAAGTGGTTAATTTTCAAGCGAACGTTCAGATGGAAGTAGTGGTTATTCAGCCGGAGTCTTATGACGAGGCTCAAGAAATATGTGACCACATTAAATCAAAAAAACCAGTGATTATTAATTTAGACAAGATGAACAGAGACATTGCTCAACGGATTATGGACTTTGTCAGCGGTGCTTGTTATACCCTTAACGGGAATTTACAGCGGGTAACAAATAATATCTTTATTATTGCTCCAGAGAATGTAGATATAGCAGGCAATTTTACTGAAGAATTAAAATCCAATGGTATTATACTACCATCATGGAAATCCAATGAATAATACAGACAGATAAGGAGGGATTCCATGGATTATGTTTTAAGGACGTTAGAATTATTCTTATACGCATTAGAAATACTATTATTAGTAAGGGTACTTTCTTCATGGATACCATCTGCACGCAATCATCCTATCGTTCAGTTTATTGTGCAAATTACAGATCCGTTATTAACACCCATTAGGAAATTAATCAATAAATCCATATTTGGTGGTAAAGGAAGCATGCTTGATTTTTCTCCATTAGTTGCTTTCTTGTTATTGAATGTACTTCAAAACTTAATTAACCAAGTGGCGTTAAGTTTATGAGGATTAGATGTTGAATATAAAAGATGAACAACTGGTTGTTAATCACATCATGAACAAAGGCAAACTTGCAGGTATAAAGCACTGTAATGTATTTACAGATTTTCTTACCCTCTATGAGCAAAATCTGTTCTTAGAGCGTAAACATGAGTTAAATAATATTCATTATGCATTTTACGGTGGTTATGATGATTCTGAGAGGAAAATCATAGCCTTTTATCCAGACTATATGCAAAAAAATGATCTTATCTACCCGATTGATGCAATAAGCATATACCCCAAAAACGCAAAGTTTTCGAATAAGTTAACGCACCGAGATTATCTTGGGTCCATATTAGGATTAGGTATAACGAGAGCAAAAGTAGGCGATATCTTAGTAAAAGAAAATCGAGCCATTGCTTTTGTTAATCATACAATAGCATCTTATATTCAAATGAATCTTAATCTGGTTAAACAAACGGTTGTGACAGTGGAGCAACTGGATGCTGTTCCATTAGAAATAATAAAACCTCAATATAAGGATATTCAAGGTACTGTTCCTTCTGTTCGTTTAGATGCTGTTATAGGTCTAGCTTTTCCACTGTCCCGTGCAAAAGCTGCGGCACTTATAAAGAGTAAAACGGTCTATGTGAACAGTCGTCTAATTTTATCGTCTTCCTATCAACTAGCGGAAGGGGATATTGTTTCGGTAAGAGGTATGGGGAAATTTTTACTCGATAATATTGGCAACCGAACTAAAAAAGATCGTATTTTGATTGTAGTAAAAAGATATACTTAGGAGGAAGCTTATGTTAACACCTTTGGACATAGAAGGCAAAAATTTTAAAAAAACCGTATATGGATTTGCTTCTCAGGAAGTAAAAACATTTTTAGCGGACATATTAAAAGACTATGAAAAAATATACAAAGAAAACATTGAATTAAAAGATAAAGTGAAATTGTTGAATGAAGGTATACAGTATTATAAAACCATTGAAGAAACACTTAAAAATACATTGTTGTTAGCTGAAAAAACAGCAGAAGAAACCAAAGCTAGTGCCCATAAAAAAGCAACAATTATTGAAAAGGATGCAGAATTAAAAGCGCAAGCTTATCTTGACAATGCGAGAAATGAAGTATACCGTATTAATAAGAAGAAAGAAGAACTTATTCAACAATATGATGCAGCCAAGATTCAAATAAGACAATTTTTAAAAGCCCAAATTGAGTTAACAACAACCAACTCCTTAGAGATGCATCAGGAGACGATTACGATAGAAGATATCATGAATCAAAAAACGGCGGAGGAAGCTGCGGTTGCTCAGGAAGCTGAGTTGTAGTGTTCTCTTATAAAAGTCTTGGATTACCTCTAAGACTTTTCTTCATGCTTTAAGCGTGTTGGCGTACTATATTTTAACATCTACTTTTTGATTTTTATCTTTTCGGGACGTAGTCGTTTGGTTTGGATACTCGAAAGTAGTTGTAAGATAACAGTTAATGAATGAAAGAGGTAATACGATGAGACATGTTCAAGTACAGACCACAAAAAATGAATACCCCATCATTATTCATCATAATTTTGACTTATTGTGTGAACATCTGGTGAAGCAAGGGGTACAAGGGAAAAAAGTTTGTCTGATTACAGATGACAATGTCAGTCCCCTATATTTAAATCATGTGGTGAAGCTACTACAAACCATTACAAATGAAGTATCGTATATTGTAATTCCCCATGGTGAAAAGAATAAAAATCTAGATACCATACAAACAATTTACGAAGGGTTATTAGCACATAAATTGGACCGAGAATCTGTTCTTATTGCTTTAGGTGGTGGTGTAACTGGTGACATGGTTGGATTTGCATCAGCAACGTATATGCGGGGGATTGATTTTATACAGATTCCAACCACGCTGTTAGCCCAGGTGGATAGTAGTATTGGAGGCAAAACAGGTGTTGACTTTGATGGTTATAAAAATGTAGTAGGTGCTTTTCATCAACCAAGATTGGTTTATATCAATACTCAAACCTTGTCTACTTTACCTATACGTGAAGTACAAGCAGGTATGGCAGAGATTATTAAACACAGTCTTATAGAAAGTGCCACCTATTTTAAGTATATCACATCTCACCCTAGAGAAATTTTGGCACTAGAATCAGAAATACTAGAAGAACTTATCTACGAATCCTGCCTTATCAAAAGCAAGGTTGTATCCGCTGACGAAAAAGAGAAAGGACTTCGAGCAACACTTAACTTCGGACACACCATTGGTCATGCAGTAGAACGGTTATTAAACTTTTCATTATTACATGGTGAATGTGTTGCTATCGGTATGGTGGCTGCAGCCTATTTATCCAAGGGGCTTAATCAAATATCAGCAAAGGATTTCATGGCTATAGAAGCTTGTATGGAAGCTTTTAACCTGCCAACACGTTTGGATAATTTAGACCCTGAGGTTGTCTATCAAGAGTTGTATTATGATAAAAAAACCAAATATAATGCGTTGAATTTTATCGTTTTAACATCTATTGGAAGCTGTGAAATGAAGCATGATTTAGAAAAAAATGTTATAATAGACGCTATAAAATATATAATGCAAGGAGATAGTCAATGATACTCATGATAATAAGTGTTATATTATTGGTGGCACTTGATCAATACACCAAGTATTTAACGGTTCTTCACATTCCTAGAAATGATTACATCCCAATAATTGGCGATGTATTTGGTCTATCTTATGTAAAAAATACAGGGGCGGCTTTTGGAAGTTTACAAGGAAATTGGTGGTTTTTCATTATTATTACAACCATTATACTTATCATCATGATATATGTGTATACCAAAATTCCTAAACATAAACGATACAATCCCATACGTGTAACGCTTATCCTTATTATTGCAGGTGCAATAGGTAACTATATTGACCGTATTCGGTTGACTTATGTTGTGGATATGTTATATGTAAAATTAATTAATTTTCCAGTATTTAATGCAGCAGACTCTTATGTGGTGGTCGGAGCTATTCTATTGGCCATACTCATGCTGTTTAAGTACAAGGAAGAGGACTTTAGCTTTCTTAAGAGGAGCAAGGAATAATGAATGCTTTTAAGTTTGTTGCCCAGTCGGAAGATGTGGGGAAGCGTATTGATAAATATTTATCCGAAGTATTACCTGACTATTCAAGGTCTTTTATACAACGGATGGTTAAAGACCAGCAGGTGTCCATTAATAAGAAACCGATTAAATCCAATTATAAATTAAGAGTTGGCGATATTATTGCGTTAAATATACCAGCACCAAAAGCATTAGATATACCTGCTGAAAACATACCACTGGATATACTCTATGAGGATAAAGACGTACTTTTGGTTAACAAGCCTCAAGGCATGGTGGTTCACCCGGCGCCTGGTCACCACACAGGAACCCTTGTCAATGCAATTATGTACCATTGCCAAGATGATCTGTCAGGTATTAATGGCATTATGCGACCAGGTATTGTTCATCGTATTGATAAAGATACATCCGGTGTTCTGATTGTTTGCAAAAATGACTTGGCTCATGCATCTATAGCGGAACAACTAAAAAACCACTCCATAACCAGGAAATACAACGCTATTGTATATAATCATGTAAAGGACGATGAAGGTGTCATTAATGCGCCTATAGGCCGACATCCTGTTAATCGAAAGCAAATGGCCATTAACACGAAACAAGGCAAAGAAGCGGTTACCCATTATCGCGTATTGGAAAGAATCAATCAGTATACCTATGTGGAACTTCAATTAGAAACAGGGCGAACACATCAGATAAGGGTCCATATGACAAGTATACATCATCCCTTATTAGGTGATCCTGTATATGGTCCCAAAAATAATCGTTTTAAGTTAAAGGGACAAGCACTTCATGCAAGAATTCTAGGTTTTATCCATCCAACAACCCAAGAATACATGGCGTTTGAAGCACCGTTGCCCAATTATTTTACAAGTCTATTGGAAAAACTAAGAAGATAATAAGGGTTTTTATTGTACCGATTATCCGTATATGTTATAATAAACACAAATGAATGGATCAAGAAGAGTAGACGTATATGTTGAAGTATGCGTTTTACTTGCTCATTTAATGCACACGTGAGCATAAACCCTAGGCATGATACATGTGATTTGTCCAGAAGCCTTATCACATGATTATTTTTAATGGCAATGCTCACGTGTGCGTTGCTGTATACGATTACATTGGAGGCTATAAAGATGAGATTATCAAGCAAACATATCAACAGAATTAAACGACCAGAACGAATATTGCAATTTGGTGAGGGTAATTTTTTACGGGCATTTACAGATTGGATGATTCATAAGATAAATCAAGAAGCCTTGTTTAATGGTCACATTGTCGTTGTTCAACCAATTGAAAAGGGTTTGATTGATATACTTAATGAACAGGATGGGTTGTATACACTGTATCTAAAAGGAATTCAAAATGGTCAATGCATCCAGGAGCATCTATGTATTGATGCCATAAGCAGAGCTATAAATCCTTATGGTGATTATGATGCCTTCTTAAAAACAGCTACCCTTGAAGAGATGCGTTTTGTGATATCCAATACCACAGAGGCGGGTATCTATTATGAGGAAGCTGACCAGTTAACTGATACACCACAAAAAAGCTATCCAGGAAAGCTGACAGCATGGTTATATCATAGATACCAATATTTCCAAGGTGATTGCAGCAAAGGAATGGTGATTATCCCCTGTGAATTAATTGATAAAAATGCAGAAAAACTGAAAAAGATCATCATGAAGCTTGCAGCACAATGGCAGCTAGAATATGGATTTATGGACTGGTTAGAGAAGGCTAATACATTTTGCAACTCACTGGTTGATCGTATTGTTCCTGGATACCCTCGAGAACGAATAGATGAAATAAACATAAAATTAGGTTATGAAGATAAGTTAGTTGTAGAAGGAGAACCTTTTCATCTATGGGTAATTGAAGCTCCAGAAGAATTAGAAAGAGAATTACCACTGAATAGGACAGATTTACAAGTGCTGTTTGTAAAAGATCTCACGCCTTATCGAACACGAAAAGTAAGGATACTTAATGGTGCCCATACTTCTATGGTACCTATTGGGTATCTCTATGGTCTAAGAACAGTGAGAGCATGTGTAGAAGATCAGGTAATTGGTCAGTATGTTCGTAATACCATATTTGAAGAGATTATACCTACATTAACCTTACCCTATGAGGCGTTAGAAGCTTTTGCAAATGATGTTATGGAACGTTTTAAAAACCCCTACATACAACATTATCTCATGGGTATATCCCTTAATGCCATGTCTAAGTATAAGACACGCGTATTGCCATCACTTATAACCTATTATCAACAAAAACATGAATTGCCAAAACGACTCGTTATGGCACTGGCTGCCTATATTTGCTTTTACAAAGGAAAATACGCAAATGAAACAATAGAGCTACAAGATGAGCAGTGGGTATTAGATTTTTACAGTGAGCAATGGAAAAAAGAGCCAACAACCATAGAGGACTATAAAAACATGGTAGTTCAGATACTGAACAACGAAAAACTATGGGGACGAAAACTCAGTGAAATAGATGGTTTAGAAGATTTACTTGCTCATTATGTACAGATTATATATGAAAAAGGGATACATGAAATCGTTGATAACTTATAGCAAGATTAGCATAGTAAGACATGAAAGAGGTGATGAAGGTTATGCAATACATAAAGATTCATGAGGATGACAATGTTGTTGTTGCTTTAGAAGATATGGATAAGGGAACACTTATCGGCAATGGGGTTTATTTGCAAGAGTCCATTGGCAGAGGTCATAAAGTTGCTATTAACGATATAGCTCAGGGAGACTTAGTCATAAAATATGGTTATACTATTGGCTATACAACCCTACCAATAAAAAAAGGGGAATGGGTACATACACATAACTTACAAACATGTCTGGAAGGCAGCGTAAGCTATACATATCATCAACAGCTTATATGTTTACCCGAAAGCAATAGAAGGTTGACGTATCAAGGATACCTTCGGAATAATGGCGACGTGGGTATTCGCAATGAGTTATGGATCGTACCCACAGTCAGTTGTGTTAATGGGATAGCAGATAATATCATTCGTTTATTCAAAGAAGAAGTGAGCCCCATCTATGCAGAAGCAATTACCGCTCAAAAACATCCCTATGGGTGTTCACAGATGGGTAAAGACCATGATGATACAGTAACCATCCTTCGTGATCTCGTACGGCATCCTAATGCTGGCGGTGTACTTGTGCTAGGTTTAGGATGTGAAAACAATACCATGGACGTATTCAAAGAAGGTCTTGGGGATTATGATAAGCAAAGGGTTAAATTTATGGTATGTCAAGATGTAGAAGATGAATATCAAGAAGGTGTCAATTTGCTTAAGATACTTCATGAACAGATGAAGGATGATAAGCGTGAAGAAGTGCCTTTGTCTACACTGAAAGTGGGGTTAAAATGTGGGGGTTCCGATGGGCTATCGGGTATAACGGCTAACCCTCTTGTTGGTAAGTTCTCAGATTTTTTAGTCAGTCAAGGGGGTACAACCATTCTAACAGAAGTACCTGAGATGTTTGGAGCAGAAACAATCTTAATGAATCGTGCCAGAAATAAGGAGATATATGAAAAAATAGTATCTCTTATACAAGATTTCAAAAATTATTATATGCAGTATCATCAACCCATATATGAAAACCCTTCACCTGGTAATAAGAAAGGGGGTATATCGACTTTGGAAGATAAATCCCTAGGATGTGTCCAAAAAGGTGGGACAGCAATGGTTGAAGATGTATTAAAGTATGGAGAACGCATCAAGATACAAGGGCTTAATCTGTTATCTGCTCCTGGTAATGATTTAGTTGCCACAACAGCATTAGGTGCTTCAGGATGTCAGATGGTACTCTTTACAACGGGTAGAGGTACACCTTTTGGTGGCTTCATACCGACAGTTAAGATTTCAACCAATACGGCCTTGTACAGGAAAAAGAAACACTGGGTTGATTTTGATGCTGGCGAACTTATGGAAGGTAAGACTTTAGACAAGATGTTAGATGCTTTTATAACATATCTCATAGATGTGGCATCTGGGAAGCTTGTTGAACATGAAGAACAGCATATTCGAGATATGGCTATATTCAAGACAGGTGTAACCTTATAATATTTGTTTCTATAAACAAAGGGGCTGTAAGAAAATTTTTAGTACAGTGACGTATATCTTCCTACGTATGTACCGTCACATGATTTTCTAACAACCTCTTTGTAACATACTTTTAAAACTGAATCAGCTGATTAACCTTTATGGGCATACCACTAGCAATGGATTTATTAGCAGCAATACCTGTGAGTATAGACATAGCCCCATCTTCATGGGTGGCAGCTCTTTTCAACGGGTCTTCACCAGCTTTTTCACTAAATAGATCTTTTAATAAGGCGGGATCGCCGCCACCATGGCCACCTAATTGTATGGGCATCTCAAGGGTGTATGCTTCACCAAACTGAGGATATACTGTAATGGACATACCTTTTAAAACACCTTCTTTGGAAGCATCACCTTGACCATTCACGTAGACATCTTCAATGGATGTCACTTCAAGACGACCTTTATCACCTGTAAAGTTTACACGGTAGCCTTCCCATGGGGAATAAGCTGTTAAGGAATAGGTAAGTAGTGCTTTGTTTTTATAACGTACCAGTACACTCATGGTATCTTCAATACTAATACCATCCCCAAATACGCTTTGATCCCTTAAATAACCATCTTCTTGTTCAGCATCTAAATAAAGTTCTTTTAGATTAGAACTGTCTTTCATATGTAGGGCAAATGGGTCGTTTTTAGCATATTCAGAGTCATGAGCACGATAATAGAAATGTTCTACACCACGATTTTCAGCATTTTCTCTTCCGTAAAACATAAGGTCACCAAAAGCAAATACAGTATCGGGTTGAGAGTGGAGCCAAAAATTAACCAAATCAAAATGATGGGTTGACTTGTGCACGAGTAAACCACCGCTGTTTCGTTTATCACGGTGCCATCGTCTAAAATAATCAGCACCATGACGAGTGTTTAGTAACCATTCAAAGTGTATGGCATTAACTTTACCAATGGTATCATTCATGATTAATTCTCTGATTTTTGAATTAAGTGGGGCATAGCGATAATTAAAGCTTACCCGTAGACTTTTTCCTGTTTTTTTCTGCACATTTATAATGTCTTGACATTTATCTTCGTCAACGGTCATGGGCTTTTCTGTGATGACATCACATCCTAGCTCCATTGCACGGATAATATAATGGTGATGGGTCCGGTCAACAGTTGTTACAATGATACAATCTGGTTGTGTCTCCTTAATCATTTGATCAAAAGCATTATGTTTATAGGTTGGGACTTTTTTTCCACCTAATTCAACCATGCGTTTGTTTGTTACATGCATCCTTGTAAGATTGATATCACATAACCCTACAATTTCAGTAGTTTCAGCATAATCTTGTATGAGTGCTTCATAAAAGAAACGAGCTCGCCCACCTAAACCAACAATGGCATATTTCTTCATAATTTTAGTATCCTTTCTTGTTATAAACACAAGTGTTCATGTTTTGAACATTTTTTGTTTCACCATACCTCATTGGAATAACCTTAATGAGGTATGATTTTAATGACATTATAAGGTATTCATTGTGTAGATACTGCGTAAATGGTGCTGATTTTCATAAATAATATGCATTTTATGCTTTTTAGTCATTTACGTTATGGTTTTAATCATGTATGATAACACCATAGGAATTTATAGATAGTAGGTGATATGATTTGGAAATTTTGTATAAAAACGAACAACCTTTCATGGAATTTAGTGAAGCCATTAATCATGGTAATACCCGTATGGATGCAAGTCATTTTCATTCAACCTATGAAATATATTATTTACAAAAAGGTTACTGTGATTATTTTATTGAGAATAAACTGTATCATGTAGAAGCAGGGGATGTGGTGCTCATTCATAAACATCTTTTACATAAAACCCATTATCCCAAGGCAATGGACACAAAGCGTTTATTGGTGAACTTTGATGATAAGTACATAGCCACACAACATTCAGAGGATATACAGTGGCTATTGGCTTGTTTTAAGCGTGATAATCCCATCATTCGGTTTCATCAGCAAGATAATAAACATAAATTGATGCAACTATTTTCAGAACTAGTTATCTTGAGTACCAGGCAACCTGATGGTTATAGATTTCAATTGGAAACATGTTTTCATCAATTGCTTATTTTAATCAGTAAAGGCCATAAAGACGATTATATTTCTCCAAAACACCCCAGTGATATAGAAAAGAAGATGCTTGATATAGCCCAGTATATTCATAGTCATTATATTAATGATATTCGTTTGGCAGAACTTGCAAAAACATTTTTTATTAGTCCACACTATCTATCCCATAAATTTAAAGCAGTAACAGGTTTTTCCATAACAGATTATATTCATTCTATCCGTATAAAAAGAACACAAGAATTATTAATTAACACCAATAAAAAAATAATTGATATTAGTCAAGCATGTGGGTTTGGGAGCGTATCACAATTTCAACGTGTATTCCATAAATATTGTCATATGACACCTCGCCAATTTCGTAAAATTAACAGCAGGTAGGAAGAGTCAATCATAAGCATTCCTACGCTGTGTTTAATTGAACGTAAATGATGCTTGTAAATAAACCGGTGTTAGTATATAATAGTAGCAATTTATATAGGGAGGCGTTAGTATGCATGATTGGAATCCTAATCTTTATTTAAAGTTTGAAAAAGAAAGAACACAACCGGTTATTGATTTGATTTCTAGAATAGAACTTGATCAACCCAATCGTATATTGGATATTGGGTGTGGACCAGGCAATAGTACACGTAAACTTCAAAAACGATGGCCAGATGCAATGATTGTAGGGCTTGATAGTTCAGCCAATATGATAGAAAAAGCACGAAAAGCGTCACCAGATATTCAGTGGATTCATGCTGATGCCAACGGTGATTTATCCACTTTAGGTACATGGGATGTGGTGTTTTCTAATGCAGCAATTCAGTGGATGCCTAATCATGAGTTATTGATCCCTAAACTATTTTCCCTGGTTAATCCCGCAGGTGCATTAGCTATCCAAATTCCTGAAGTTAGTAAGATGCCCATGCAACTGGCTATTGAGGAAACAGCTGCTAGCAAGAAATGGCAGCATATTAGTATTGAAGGGGACACGTTCACTTTAAATGAAGCAGATTATTATTATGATTTACTTAACAAGCTAAGTGATGAAGTATACATATGGGAAACCCATTATTACCATGTGATGGAAAATCATCAACAAATTATTGATTGGTACACATCTACAGGTATGAAACCTTATCTAGACCGTCTTAGTCAAGATTCAGATAAAAAAGAGTTTGCTAAAGATGTACTTAAGATAATAAAAAATGCCTATAACATACAAAATGATGGACGTGTATTATTTCCATTTAAACGGGTATTTTTTATAGCTACTAAACATGAGTAAATGAACATGATCAAAAATCTAATGTTTATAAAAGATAACCCTATAAAAAATGTGCATAAGAAAAGAGAGCAAAAAATGCTCTCCTTTCATCTCTAGCTGTTTTATTTTATGAAAAAATCCCTCTCCTTAGCACACAACTTAGTATGTGATTACTCCTTATTTTGTGCTAATGAACTCACCATTTTCAGCAGAAACAATAGCAGTAATGCCATCTTCGCTAACAAATTCATAGGCTGGAACAATTTCTTCATTTTGGAAGCTGTAGCATGGATTCACTGTTACGAAATTTACTTTTCCACCTTTTACTTGATTGGAGATTTCTTTTGATGCATTTTCTAAAGCTTTATTAACAGGCATAATATTTAGTTCATGACCTGATTCATTGGCTGTTAGATGGATATCACTCCACATGTCTGAAACGCTTACGATTTCATCCCCATTAACGAGTATGGAAATATGGTCACAAGCGCCATTTGATCGTATATTTAAACCATCAATGGTTCTTGCATATCTGACAATATAGCCTACAGTCATAGCATCATTGTCATTGACAATTGCATCTATGGCTGAAACATAATCCAAAGTAATATCTTCAGTGGTGTATCCATTTTCTACTAACCACGCCTCGGCTAATTCTACAGCTTGACTTCTTGATGTGGTTACCTTTTCAAGAAATTCTTCACTTGTTGACATGAATTTTGCTGGTGCTTTTTCTTTTGGTATTAATCGAGTCATATCGGTATCAAGGTAGTTTTTAAATTGGTCTTCAAATGTTCTTTCATCCGCTAATAGAGCTTTTGAAGCACTAACATTTTTTTCTAACATGTCCGTATGTAAGGTTGAAGCTTTAGGTATATTACCTGTTCGTGCAGAATATTCTACAATGTTACTACCTTCTTTTACATAGCCACACCAACGATCGTTTAAATAATAGATAGGGGAGTTGGCTAAGTACCAACCTTTCATGTAGTTGTTTCCATTTGCTAAAGCATCGCCTAGATTATTCACAACATCTTCATCAATGTAATCATAGGAAACCTTTGTATAGCCTAATATTTTTTCTGCTGTACCACCAAACTGATTTTTCCAGCTTGTATCACTTAAAGTAAGGCAAGTAGCGATGATAATATTTTCTGCTTGAACGGTTACATCACCTGTTCTAAGACTACCATTAGCAGTCATGATTGAACCCACATTACCATGTCCTGTATGATAAACGGTTTTAACATACATATTTTGAAAATAGTTTTTCAAACTGCTCGTTGTTACATTTGTATTTTCTGCTTCTTTGCTATAGCCTAAGCTGTTTAATCGATTGGCAAAGATATACATGTCTTTATTATCAAGATTATCTTTGACACAAGTAATGATATACTTATTTGATGCCGCTCTCTCATCTACAGTTGTAGCTATAACAGTTGTGCTTCCAATGATCATGGATAACATCAACATAACTGATAACAATTGTCCAATTCTTTTTCCTTTGAATCTCATAAATAATTCCTCCTATTAATCCTTTATTCATTATAGATATATTTTTGTGCACACTTAATAGTCCATGGATAGGACTTCGGTATTTTCTTTAGCAATACTAAGCAAAAAATTGAGATAAATTAGTCCAATATATTAAACTAACATTATTTTACCACTATTAAGTATAAAAATCAATATTAATAAAATATTTAAATTATATAATGAAAATAAAAAATATTAAAATGTTTTATTTCCTATTCAAATACTTTTTGTAAACATGAAACCTTGTCCATAGAGGAGAGTGGAAATTTACTGTCTCTATAAATATCGTTCTTATTAATAAACAAATACTTCTTCATGGCACATCACTGCACGGTTAGCCAATATATATCATGATCTATAGATGATTTCCTGTTGCTATCATTACATTTTAACTAATAGGGTATACTTCATATATCGTTGGTGCAATTAATGAAAAATATACGAACTCACTATAGATAAATATACGAACTATCTCTTGATAATCGATATAGAATAAGGTAAAATATCTGTATAAGCCTATATAATCAAGCTTTACATTACATACACCTTGTTCATATAAAATTATTATTATATGAACAGGCTAAAATACAGCTTATAATGAAAAATTGATAGGCATAGACCCCTAGGATAGGGCAAGTATACTATAATTATATTATGTAAACTAAATTGTATTTTTACATAGAAGGGAAAAGAGCATCATGGAGCTAGAACCAAATATTTTTGATATTATATCTCTTAATAAGAAATATATGAACTATCTGAAAATTAATCGTCTTTCTGAGGCCACAAAGAAAAATTACCAAGTGACCTTGAACCAATTTTCCAATTACATCATAGAAAATAAAGGCAGTCATTATGTGGAGGAAGACCAACTAAAAGACATTATAGAAGGATTTCTATCAGCATTAGATACGGATACACGTCAATACAAAACGAGAAGCATTAATGCCAAGCGGAATGCTTTGACTGGACTGTTTAAGTATGCCAATGAAGAGGAAATTATTCAGGTAAGTGTTAGTCATAAGCTAAAAGCATTAAAAATTGATACCACCCAAGAAAAACCAATCTTGCGAAAACATGAAATTGACAAGGTATTAAAACTTTTAGATCAAGAGGCAAGCCATACCCATCAAGAAACGTATGAAACCTTAGAAGATCAATACTATCAGGTCTATTATAAAATACGCAATCGTTTCTTGATTCATCTATTTCTTTACACGGGACTTCGTATATCTGAAGCAGCGAAAGTCATGTGGGATGATTTCAATCTGGATAGCAAGTTGTTAACCATAACAGGAAAAGGCAATAAAACCAGGTGGGTGCCTCTTAACAGTCAACTTATGTTTGCATTTTTTAAGTATAAAACAGCAATTGACAGGTTAGGGAAGACCATTGTAAGTGAAGCATTAAAGATGAATCCATCACTTTTTCATAGTAAATATCTGTTCCCATCCTTGTATCGTCAAGGACAGGATACACCTCTAACAACGAGACGTATAGCCATTATTATTGAAGACATCCTTGAACGTACGGGTATTAATGGTACAAGGAATTATGAAAAGAAAATCACCCCCCATAGCCTTAGACATACTTTCGCAACCTACCTGCTAGACAGTGGTGTACCTGTTAGAATCGTTAGTGATATTCTAGGGCATCGTCGTACCAGTACTACTTTTGATAATTATATTCAGATCATCAATAAAAATAGAATGTTTGATGAGATTGAAAAATTGAATTATTGATTAATAAAGGATGAAAGTAGACTGTAATATTATTATGTAAACTTATAATGTATATATGCTGATTGGATTTATAATATGTTATAATTATAAATATTAGGTTAATATAAAATAATAATAAATAAGTTAGAATTATACAATAAAAAAGTAGACCATAAAAATTATATGTAAACCATTAAAAAAAATCATATCACGTATGGAGGAATAAGACCATGAAATTAATAAAAATGCTTCAAAAAAGTGAGATTTTTTCGGGTATAGGTAGTGAGGATATTGAACAGTTACTGCAGTCAATTCACTATCAAATGAAAACATATGAAAAAGGTGAAATTGTTGCACTTGAAGGTGAGAAGGCTACACATGTTGACATTGTCATTCAGGGAGAAATAGCCATTAATAAACTATATGAAGATGGCAAACAAGTTCATATTAAGAAAATGTCTTCTGGGAATTTAATTGGTTTTGCTTTGGTTTATTCCGATGATCCTGTCTATGCAAACACCTTAGTAGCAAGTGGTAAAACAGAAATTATGCGTATATCCCATGAAGATATGCGTCACCTATGTGAGAAAAATGCTACATTCTTACATAATTTCATCCGACTTATATCCAATCAAGTGGTGTATTTAAGCGAACGCATAAAGCTGGCTAATTACAGTACCATACGAAAGAAAATAATTGATTTAATACTGAAATTACACCGGCAGCAAGGTAGCTATTTTATTCAATTAGGTATGACAAGAAAGAAAATGGCAGAATCCTTGGGGGTTTCAAGACCTGCTTTATCACAAGAGATGATTCATATGAAAAAAGAAGGGTTAATTGATTATGCAAATCAGTATATTGAGATTCTAGATTATCAAAGTCTAGTGGATATGCTAAATTAAGGGATAAAATATAAAAACAAAATAGGTGAGATAATGAAAATAGATAGACTTCTTGGCATTCTTATACAGTTATTAAACAATGAAAAGGTTACGGCTAAAGCATTAATTGTATACATAAGCACAAAAAAACCTGAATGCAGCTACTGATTCAGGTTTTTTGCTATCCCCATAAAAGCTTCTTAGGACATGGCTAAATCATACATTAATACATGATTTCAAAGGCCATAGTTGTTTTGAATTAAGCTTAAAACAGCTTAGAAGAGCAAGTTTCTAATCATTGACATGTACAATTAAACATCTTATAATATGTGTAAATATACATGTCAAAACAGGTTGTTACGTTCATAGGCTTTATCAGGTTAATATAGTATTGATTTACCTTGATTACATACATAGATAATAACCATGACGTTCTTTTATAGTCTATAGAGCGAACAATGCTAAGTAACATGTTAAACATGAGAGGTGTTTAAATAAATAAGCGGTTAGAACCACTTAAAAAAGTTATCATCTAACAACAACTAAAAGTAGAGACTTAAAGGAGGACATTATGCATTATTTAGAATGGGTAGAAAGAGCTCACAATGGTGAAAAGATGACCAAAGAACAATGGGATGTGGAATATGTTGTCATGAAGATCATGGACTTGGTGATGAAATATGAATTAAAATACCACGAAGACATCATTATTCCAACGGATGAAAAACAAATTAAAAATACGTTTTTAGCTGCGAAGGAATTATTGGCAGATATTGGTCTATATTATATCAGTGACGGCAAGCGCTTTTTAGTTAAAATGGAAGAAATTGAAGAAGCATTAATAAATGCTAAAACAGAGCTTGTTATGGGTGAAGGGAAAGATGCAGTCACATTGTTTACCAGAAAACCAGAAGATACAAGCTATCCATTAGTGTGGGCGGGTAATCCTGGATGCCCAACACCTGAAGAACTCTTTAAACCAACAGTTATGAGTTGGGCTAAGGAAGATGTTGTTGATTTAATTACATGTGGTTCTTTAACAACAATAGACGGCTATAAAGTTGTTAATAATGAAGCATCTGAATTATTAGCTGTTCGAAGAGAGTTGGATTTATTACGTGAAGCCACCAGGGAAGTTGGTCGTGAAGGTATGGGCATGTTAGCTGCAGAAAGTGCAGTTTCAGAAGTTGGGGATTTAGCCGCTATAGGACCCACTCGGCTAAGACCCTGTGATAGCCATTTAACGGTTATGTCCAATGAATTAGCCATTGATCGAGATAACATGGTCCGTGCAGCAAGTAACATTGATTACGGTATGCGAAATGCAGGGCTTACGTGTTCAATGGTTGGAGGATTTGGTGGCGATCCTGCTGGTTCAGCCGTTTTAATGCTTGCTTCTATGATGGCCAATAATCTAATATGTCGAGCAGATTACCATCTGTGCCATCCCATAGATATAAGACATGTATCCACATCAACGAGAGGATGTATGTATGTACATAGTATGGCTTGTCAAGCTTTTGCAACGTATGCACCCCAAATTATTTTTTGCGATGTCTACCCAAAAAGTGGTGCTTTAACAAAAGAGCTCTTATATGAAGTCGCTGCAAATGCAGTAACAGCTACGGTATCAGGAGGGCATCTAGAAGGTGTAGGTGCGGCTGATGGTTTGGTTCCTCATGGTACAGGACTTGAAGTAAGGTTATTAGGAGAAGTGGGACGAGCTGTAGTGGATAATAAACTAACACGTGAACAGGCAAATACACTTGTATTGAAGTTATTAGCCAAGTATGAGCATGTCTTTACCATGGAAGAGGGGAATCCTGGGAAACCATTTAATGAAGCATACAATATAGACACAATAGAGCCCGTTGATGAGTGGCTTATGATGTATGAGCATATTAAGAAAGATTTAAATGATTTAGGTCTTGTCCTTTAATCATTTTTAATAGTTTTACATAAGCTTCACGATACTCAAAACTTGACATGAAAAGGAGATAATCATGAAAAAACGTTCATTACCTTTATTTAGAAGTGGTGACATTGGTGGTATGGCTTATGCTTTAGCAGGGAACATCGTTAATTACATCATTATTATTGGTGTTTTACTGTATGTATTTGAATGGCCAGAGTATTTGGTATTTGGTCGTGTCATTCCAGGTATGTCCATAGGTTTAATGGGGTCGGGGATATATTACGCATGGATGGCTAATCGATTAGCCAAAAAAGAAGGGCGTTCAGATGTCACAGCTCTTCCATCAGGTGTTTCTACACCGGCTATGTTTGTTTACTTATGGGGGGTTATTGCGCCATTAAACTATGCAATTGATAAACCTGAAGACGTATGGATGGTTGCTGTTGCTGCCACATTTTTAGGTGGTGTTATTGAAGCTTTAGGCAGTTTTGTTGGTCCTTGGCTAAGAAAATTTTTACCACGTGCCGCTTTGCTTGGAACCGTTGGTGGGATTGCTTTAGTATGGATGGCAAATAAAGGTTTCTATGATGTGTATGCTGATCCTATATTAGGTATGCCCATTCTACTCATCGCCATTATCGGATTAATCGGTGGTTATGTATTTCCTAAAAAAATTCCAGCCTTACTCATAGCCATTGTTGGGGGTATCGGGTATGCGTTTGTATTAGGAAGAGTCACACCTGATGTGAGTGGATTTGGTTTTACATTGACCAATCCCGTTACTGGCATTAATGCTATTATGACAGGGCTTGCATCCATATCCCCTTATCTGGCAGTTATTATTCCTATACAAATATATAACTTCATAGAAACAATGGATAATGTGGAATCTGCCATTGCAGCAGGTGATCGTTATAGTGTACGTGAAGCCCAGATTGCAGATGGTGCCATGACCATGTTATCAGCTGTATTTGGAGGTGTCGTGCCGAATACTGTATGGCTTGGTCATCCTGGGCTTAAAAAAGGAAATGCAGGTTCAGGCTATTCTTGGATTTCTGGTCTTATCTTAGGTGCAGCAGGTATATTTGGAGCCTATGCTTTTGTCAACTCCTTAATGCCTCCAGTTATTGCTGCCATTACCTTTATATGGTGTTCCATCGTCATTATTGTTCAAGCATTTAGAGAAGCTGCCCCATTAAAACACGGTGCTGCAATTGTTGTAGCATTTATCCCCCATATTGCCGATTACGTCTATACAGAAATTGAGTTAACGTTATTTTCACAAGGGGTTTATGAAATCACACCGGAAGTGACATCGGCATTACTGGGTGAGGGTGTCATGTGGTCAGGTGTTATGGAGTTAAAATACGGTGCTATTTTAACCAGTATGTTATGGGCGGCAATAACAGCTTTTATTATTGATAAACGTCTAGATAAAGCAGGTTACGTCAGTTTAGCAGCCTCTGTATTAGCACTGGTTGGTTTTATACATACACCTTCACTGGGACTGACGGTTAATCCATTCTTCTATGGGTATTTAATCATGGGTATCATGTGTATTCTATTTAGTGCACTAAAGAATAACTTTAAATCGCCAGATGGTTATGATTATGTATAAATGAAATTAATAATCATCTAAAATAGAATGGTTATGTGGTGGTCTAATAAAAATAGATGGTTGTAGAATGTAAGGAATAGTTTCCTGTTTACAGTGGAGTTATTCCTTTTTTTTCAGTGGCTGTAAGAATTATTACCGAAATCCTCCATGAGGCATGATATACTCCTTAGCATCAGATAAAAGGAGTGAAAGAAGACATGACAACAGTGATTTTGTTTGCATTGGCTATTGCAGGATTGCTCATATCATTACGTAAGGACAAAAGCAGAACCATCCAATCCATCAAAAGTGCAAGAGGTATGATGGGTAACATGCTATGGGATGTGGTAGGTATATTACTGCTTATCGGCTTAATATTAGCCATTATACCACCGGCAACCATTGAGCAATTACTTGGGAATGAAAGTGGTATATTAGCCACAATCGGTGCAGCAATAACAGGTACCATAACCCTTATACCTGCTTTTATAGCATTTCCTTTAATGGGCTCGTTAAAAGCGAATGGGGCAGGCATATTAACCCTTACAGCATTTGTAACCACGTTAACCATGGTTGGATTTGTCACGTATCCATTAGAAAGTAAGACCTTTGGTCATGAATTTGCAATAAAACGAAATGTACTTAGCTTCGTCTTTGCCCTTATTATAGCTTTTGGCATGGGGGTGATGTATCGATGAAATGGATTAAACGCTTCCTACAACATAAAATATTAGCTCTGGCTATCATGGGATACATAGTTGTATTTATCATTCATGGAGCGACAGGTATAGAAGCCCTTAAGGCCAGTAAATATTACTTCATTGAAATGATTCAGATTTTACCGCCAATCTTTATCTTAACATCCCTTATCCAGACATGGGTACCAACGAAGGTGATCTTAAACAACTTTGGTGATGGTACAGGTATAAAAGGTAAAGCTCTATCCTTTGCTATCGGGTCATTGTCAGCAGGGCCTATCTATGCTGCATTTCCCATATGCGGCACATTGATTAAAAAGGGAGCGAGTATTGATAATATTGTTATTATTCTTAGTACGTGGGCCGTTGTGAAAGCACCTATGCTAATCAACGAAGTCAAATTCATGGGTTCTAAATACATGGTGTTACGCTGGTTATTGACGACTGTTGCTATATTTGTCATGGCTTATGTGATGAAATGGTGGGTAAAAAAGGTACCCCTTACTTCACAAGAAGAAGCACCTAGTAAACCACTGACCATTAATCAACAAGTATGTGTGAAATGCGGACGTTGCGTCAATATGTATCCCCATGTCTGTATAAAACAAGAGACACACATCACCATAAAACAGGAGCAGCTTGCCCATATGAGCAACAAAGAAAAGTTAGAGCTTAAGGAGTGCTGTCCCACAGGTGCTATTCAATAAAATAATTAAAAGTCAGCATGTTCATATATTGAACATGCTGACTTTGTTGTGTTTTTGACGCATTAATCATGCATAGAATACATGACACATCTATAGGATGAATGGTGATAAATACAACGGTGTAACGTTTGTTTACACATGTACTTATTCCATTATGAAGAAAAAAATCTTTCATATCTTAACAGAAATAGGTATAATATAGAAAGAGTATCCCTTCAATGATGCTTCATTGGACAGGGTTATGAAGAGAGGAATACAGACATTGGCTACAACAAGAGACTTAACAAAGGGTAATATAAGAACCAGTCTAGTACGCTTAGCATTGCCCCTCATTGCTACTAATTTCATACAAACAGCCTACAACCTTGTGGATATGTTTTGGATTGGAAAACTGGGAAGTAAGGCAGTAATTGCCATCGGAACAGCCAGCTTTTTTATTAACATGGCGTTTGCTCTATCGGCTTTGGTGATTACAGGAGCAAGTATTCGTATCTCTCAGAATTTTGGTTCAAAACAATATGACCAAGTGAAACATTATATTACCAATGGCTTCTTTTTAGCTTTTATCATAGCTATTATTTATTCCATTGGTGTTATCCTATGGCGTTATCCATTGATTAGCTTTTTCAAGTTAGGGGATCCAGTGATCGAGAATATGGCTGCCAAGTACTTGGTTATCGCCATGATAGGTAATGTATTGCTATTTGCCAACACACTCTTTGCCAATATTTTAAACAGCCTTGGGAATAGTAAGTTATCTTTTCGTATTAACAGTGTAGGTTTTATGGTTAATTTTGCTTTAGACCCTCTACTTATCTTTGGTGTGGCTGGACAATTGCAACTGGGTATTGAAGGTGCTGCATATGCAACCCTTATAGGTAGAATGGTGGTTTTTACACTTTCTATTATAAAAGCGAAACAGCTTATGGGTAAACGCAAGGAAAACATAAAGTTAGATGGGTCCGTAATGAAAGATATGACAGGACTTGGCTTGCCTTACACCATTCAAAGGGTTACCTTTATCGCGATTGGTATAATCATGGCACGTATTATTTCCAATTGGGGGCCTGCCGGTATAGGTGTGCAGAAAATAGGTCTGCAAATTGAATCCATATCCTTTATGACCATTGGCGGCTTGAATGGAGCTGTTATTGCTTTTATGGGACAGAATTATGGTGCCAACAATATGGAGCGTATACGTAAAGGCTATAAGGTAGCACTTCGGTTAAGTGTTATTTTTGGACTAATCACGTCAACCCTATTCCTGCTATTTCCTGATGCTATTTTTCGTATCTTTGTTACGGACCCCCTTATTGTAAATATGGGTGTGGATTATCTTAGAATTATAGGTTTATCACAAGCATTTATGTGTGCTGAGATAATGACAAAAGCCAGTTTTAATGGATTAGGCAAGACTTTTAGACCTGCTGTAGTAGGTCTGGTATTCACAGCACTAAGAATACCATTAGCATTGTATCTAGCATCGTACATTGGATTAGCGGTGAATGGTATTTGGTGGAGTATTAGTATGACCAGTATGATTAAAGGCGTTTTACTGGTATATCTGTTTTTTCGATACCTTCATGGGCAAAAATGCGTTGTACATGCGGAAAGCCGTAAGCTAGAATAAAAGAAGTCACCAATAAACATGTAAACGATTAAACGAAATCATAAAACTAAACATTTGTATAAGACCCACATATAGTATAGAAGGAAAATCTATTGACCTCAATGTTCCTAGAACATATTAGGATCAATATTTATTGATATAAGGAGTGAAAGAAATGCTTGCATTAAATCAAGATATGATTCAATGTATTCAAGATAACAACATCGAAAAATTATTATTAAGATGTCAATTTGGCCTTGAAAAAGAGAATGTAAGGGTGAATTATTCTGGAAAGTTAGCGACTACCCCTCATCCTAAAGCCTTTGGTGACAAGTTAATGAATCCATATATCACCACAGATTTCTCAGAAAGCCAAGTAGAAATGATTACACCAACAGTGGATTCTCTTGAAGAACTTTACCATATGCTCGATACCATTCAAAATGTAATTGCGACAACACTTGATAATGAGTTGTTATGGCCTCAGAGTCTTCCTCCCATTCTACCTGAAGAAGAGCAGATACCTATAGCCAGTTATGAAACCAATGAGATAAAGATTCAGGATAATGCTAATCTTTACCGGGAATATCTGGCAAATAAATATGGTAGAAAGAAACAGATGATATCGGGCATTCATTTTAATTTTTCTTTTAAGGACAGTTTCTTAAGAAAGCTCTATGAGTCCTGTAAAAAGCACCATTCATATCGTGCATTTAAAGATGACCTCTACATGAAGATGACGCGAAATATCACCAAATTCAGCTGGTTTTTTATACGCTTACTAGGTAGCAGTCCTGCTATTGATGAATCTTATTTCGATTATTGTAAAAAGTGTTATAAAGGCAGTTTATTTGATGATGAAACCTTTAAATTCAAAGCTTCCATTCGTAACGGCAGATGTGGTTATAAAAACAATGATAATTATTATGTTAACTTGGATAGTTTAGAGGATTATATTGAGAGCATGCAGCATTTAATTGATGCTGGAGAGCTTATCAGTTCAAAGGAATATTATAGTGTTATTCGACCAAAAAATAGTCAAGGGAATTTAAGTGCTTTGAAGGAACATGGCATTGAATATCTTGAGCTTCGTTTACTGGATATTAACCCTCTTTTTAAGCTGGGTATCAGCATGGATGATTTATACTTAATCCATCTATTTATGGTGTTTTCATTGCTTCTTGATAACGATACATTAGATGAACAACTGTTTCATGAAGCAACAGAAAATAAACACCATATTGCAGATTATGGGCGTAAGAAAGGACTAGCATTTAATTTTGATGGAAAAGAGACAGATGTAGAAACTTTATCCATGGAAGTACTTGATACGTTACGGGCTATCATTGATCTCATTCATATAAAAAGAGAATTTTTACATAAAACCATGGATAAATATGAAGCCATGATAAAAGATCATACGAAAATCTATTCCAGTATTCTTATTGAACAGATTAAAGAACAAGGTTTTATTCAATTTCATCTAAACAAAGCCAAAGAATATTTAGCGAAAAGTAGAGCCCAGCGGTTTAATTTTCTAGGCTATGAAGATATGGAATTATCCACCCAGATTCTTATGTTAGATGCCATAAAAAGAGGTGTAACTGTTAAGGTGCTAGATAGGAAAGAGAATTTTATTGCTCTATCGTATAATGGGAACACAGAATATATCAAACAAGCAACGAAGACATCAAAAGACAGCTATAGCACCGTATTAGTGATGGAAAACAAATTAGTGACGAAGCAAGTGCTAAAACGTGCTGGTATTGTCGTACCTACTGGGGCTGTATACGATAACATAGAAGAGGCAAAATTAGATTATGATATCTTCCAAGGTAAGGCCATTGTGATTAAGCCTAATAATACAAATTTCGGTATCGGTATCACCATTTTTAAAGAAGGATGTTCCAGAGAAGAATATGAGATGGCCCTAACATTAGCATTTGATAAGGATGAAACGGTACTCATTGAAACATTTATGGAAGGCAAGGAATACCGTGTCTTTGTCATTGATGATGAAGTGGTTGGTGTTTTACGTAGAGTCCCCGCTAATGTAACAGGGAATGGCATGGCTAGTATTCGTCAATTAATAGAAGAAAAGAATCAAGATCCATTGCGAGGGAAAGGCTATCGTAAGCCACTAGAGAAAATTAAAATGGGCACCCCAGAAGAGATGTTTTTGAAGCAACAAGGGCTTCATTTTGATTCTGTGTTAGAAGATGGTCAGATTGTATTTTTAAGGGAGAATTCCAATATCAGTACAGGCGGTGATAGCATTGACTATACAGATGTCATATCCCAGTCCCTAAAAGAGGTGGCCGTTAAGGCGGCACAAGCTGTTGGTGCGTCCATTGTTGGTGTAGACCTTATGACCAAAGATATTCGCGGCGAAGCAGAAAATAATTATGGCATCATCGAGCTTAACTTTAATCCTGCTATTCATATTCACTGTTATCCCTATAAAGGCAAGAATCGTAAGCTTGGGGAGAAACTATTGGATTTGCTGGGATTTACAATGAAATAAATGGTGTTGAAATGGGGCTGTCTAAAGGATTTGCCCCTTTTATAACGTATCACTCAATAAGGATGACTTCATAGTCTTCGGCTAATAATGGTTATAGGTATGGATGAATGAATTGCATTTATAAATGTATTTGTTATAATGAATATAGTTACAAGTAATGGAGGTCATTGTACATGGACCATAGGATTTTTGATGAGAATTACATAGAAGAAGCCGCCCTTTTAGCTATGGAGCAGTATCAGGAAGAATGCCGTATGGTTAAGGTACTTCCTCAAGAGGATTATACTAAACGAATTAATAACTTACTTTCCCAAATGGTGGCGAAGGCTTTGGGTTTTGTTGCTATTGAAGGTAAACAACTTGTAGGTTACATGACCGGTTATGGACCAATTGATAATTTGTTTGGTACATCAAAAGGTATATTTTCACCTATTCATGGTCATGGTGCACGACGAGAAGATAGAAATCGTATCTATTCCAAGCTTTATCAACACGCTGCAAAAAGTTGGGTTGATCAAGGCATATTAAGTCATGCTTTGACAATCTATAGTCATGACCAGGTAACCATGCATTCATTTTTTAGAAATGGTTTTGGCCTAAGATGTGTAGATGCCATTATGGATATCAAGCACCCTGCATTATCTTATAGTCCACATCCGTCAATCCATTGTAGGGAAATGAATATGGATGATTTAGCTGATATTCTACCCCTTGAGAATCATTTAGCTGCTCACCTTGAGAGTAGTCCTTTATTCATGCCCCGTAAGCCATGTGACTTAGAGGAATTGAAGAAAAGAGTGGTTCAAAAAAAGTCAAGAATATTTGGAGTACAAATGCATGAAGAAGTAATTGCTTACCTAGAATTCACCCATTCAGGTGAGAATTTTACCTGTGACCATCCAAGAACAATTAATATATGTGGTGCGTACCTATACCCAACACACCGTGGTCAAGGTATTTTTAAAACATTATTATCCTATGCACTAAGTGAACTAAAAAAGGATGGCTATGTACGATGTGGTGTAGATTTTGAAAGTATCAACCCGACAGCAGACGCTTTTTGGATGAAGTATTTTACGCCTTATACGTACAGCGTTACAAGAAGAATAGATGAACGAATTGTTAAGGAATAATAAAAGAAATTTTAATGCTTAACAAGAAGACAAGCACCATACCAATGAAAGGGTGAGTGAGCATGGAGGCAACATTTGAATTTTCATGTAAAGGAATCATTGTTCAAGATAATCATTTTCTTGCACTTTATAAGGAGAAGGATGGCTTATGGTTTTATGATTTGCCTGGTGGCAGATTAGAATTAGGTGAATCACCTGAAGAAACATTGGTAAGAGAGATAAGAGAAGAATTAGGTATCGGGGTTCAACCCATGAAGCTTGTTGATACATGGCATATTGTTAAGCACCAGTACCAAGTCGTCGGCTTACTCTATCTATGTCATGCTAATTCTAAGGATATTATCTTATCACAGGAACATGACCGTTACGAATGGATTCCAATAGAAGAGGCAGCTCACCTTGTTCATAATAGAGTATTTTTAGATCAAGAGCACCCTTGGAATCGACTCTTTGTAAATCGAATGATGTATTGGAATTGGGAAAAAATATTGGATGATAAGCTGATGTTCATTACATTAAATCATTAAGCCCATATGGTATCTTGCTACTAATACAACTAATATATGATAAGAATAAATAGGAGGATATACAATGAATAGAAAAGATGTTGCTTTAGAGATTTTTAATAATAATTTTAATTGCAGTCAAGCAGTTTTTTGTGCTTTCTGTGAAGAATTTGGTCTTGACCGAGATACAGGTCTTAAGCTATCTACAGGTTTTGGCGGAGGGTTACGTGATGGGGAAGTATGTGGTGCTGTATCTGGTGCAATCATGGCTCTTGGTCTGAAAGAAGGGCATTATGTAGAAGATGACTTGGCCATGAAGACTAAGGCATACGATCTAACGATGGAGTATGTGAAAAGGTTTAAAGCTAGGAATAATACTATTGTGTGCAGGGAATTACTAGGTCATGACCCATCTAATCCTGATGAAAAAGCTATATTAAATGAAAAAGGTTTGTTTAAAACCGTTTGTCCAAAAGCTGTAACGGATGCGGTAGAGATTCTAGAAGAACTTTTAGAATTAGATCAATAGCATAGAGCCACAATATAAAAAAATAGGAAAAAGAGAGGAGTGAAATTATGAGTGAACGTAAGCAAAAAAATTTTATAGAGCACATCGTTGAAGATGATATTCAGAAAGGAAAAGTTGCTCAAATAGTAACTAGATTTCCACCAGAGCCTAATGGTTATTTACATTTTGGACATGCGAAAGCTATTCATGTTAACTATGGCATTGCACAGAAATATAATGGAAAATTTAACCTTAGATTTGATGATACAGATCCTTCTAAAGAGAAGCTTGAGTATGTAGAATCAATGAAAGAAGATGTAAAATGGCTAGGTGCAGACTATGGAGATAGATGTTTTTTTGCTTCAAGCTATTTTGAGGAATTGTATGAGAACGCTGTTGAACTAATAAAAAGAGGAAAGGCGTATGTTTGTGACTTATCATCAGATGAATTAAGGGAATATCGAGGAACTTTAACAAAGCCAGGAATAGAAAGCCCATACAGAGAACGTTCCGTTGATGAAAACTTGAAGTTATTCGAAAAAATGAAGAATGGAGATTTTCCTGATGGGTCGAAGACTTTGAGAGCTAAGATCGATATGGCCTCACCAAATATGAATATGCGAGACCCAGCTATTTATAGAATATCACATAAGGAGCATTATGCTGCCAAGAAGAAATGGTGTGTATATCCTTTGTATGATTTTGCACATCCTATTGAGGATGCAATTGAAGGTGTTACCCATTCCTGCTGTGGGCTCGAATTTGAAGATCACAGACCGCTATATGATTGGTTTTTAAAGGAACTTGACTGGAAGAATCCACCCAAACAAATCGAATTCGCTGAAATCAATCTTAGTCATTCAATTCTGGGAAAAAGAAAAATTAAACCTTTAATCGAGGAAGGGATACTTGATGGATGGGATGACCCTAGGTTGATGACTATTAGGGGGATGATTCGTCGAGGTTATACAAGTTCTTCAATTCGAAGTTTTTATGATATGATTGGCCTTTCAAGGGCAAAGAGTACAGTTGATATTTCTATGCTAGAGCATGCATTACGAGAAGATTTAAAACTTAGAGTTCCGAGAGTAATGGCGGTGCTGAACCCTTTGAAAGTAACCATAACGAATTATACTGAAGATGTTGAATGGTTAGATGCACCTAATAATGTTGAAAATGAGGAATTAGGTAGGCATAAAATACCTTTTACAAAAGAGATTTATATTGAAGCGGATGATTTTAAAGAACTTGCACCAAATAAGAAGTATAAGCGTTTAGTTCTTGGACAAGAAGTCCGGTTAATGCATGCATATTTCATTAAATGTAATGAAGTTATAAAGGATGAAAAGGGAAACATATTAGAGTTACTATGCACATATGATGCAAAAACAAAGAGTGGTTCGGGTTTTAAAGAGCGTAAGCCAAGAGGTACTATTGGTTGGGTATCTGCTACAAAAGGAATAAACGTCACCGCAAGATTTTATGATTATTTGTTTGTAGATAAAGTAAATGGAGAGCAAGAGTTGAATACGGATTCCCTTACAATTTTTTCACAATGCTATGTTGAACCATATATTAATGAATTAAACCATAATGATAAACTCCAATTTATTAGAATAGGTTACTTCAACATAGATGCAAAGGATTCAAGTCAAGATGAGTTGGTACTCAATCAAGCTGTGTCACTTAAGAGTTCGTACAAATAGAGCATAGAGTAAATATAAAGGCAAGGTGTAAGGTGGTAATTGTTTAAAACCATTTGTACAAAAGCTGTAACGGATGCAGTAGAGATTTTAGGAAAACTTTTAGAATTAGATCAATAACATAGAGCCACAATAGAGTTATCTTGATAAAAATGACTTAAATAGCCATTATGGAGTTATCTTATCAGGGTAACTTTTTATTGCAGGTAGGAATATGATGACCATGTATGGGATAAAAATATAGGTAATATGTGGGATTATTTGGTAAATCTTATAAAATAAATTGAAAAACTCATGATTATTTGATATATTTATCAGTAGTATATAAGGGGAATGCTTTTCTTGACTAGCATTGTAAGTGTTGATACACATATAGAAAAAGATGAAGTCAAGGATATGAGCTTTTGCAGCTCATTTTTTACGTCTTATAGGAAAGTCCTCTAAATTTAGCATATGAAATAGAAGCGTTTTCATATGCGTCAAGGAAACTTTCCTAACCAACAACTTGCTTCGCAAGACGCGACGTAGTCGCTTTGTTCTGGAAAGGAGTTTTTGATTTGACAAGAGAATACACAGGAAAAAACATCAAAGTACTAGAAGGATTAGAGCCTGTAAGATTAAGACCTGGTATGTATATTGGTAGCACCAGTTCAAGAGGTTTACATCATCTCATATGGGAGATTATGGATAACAGTATGGATGAGCATCTTGCTGGTGTTTGCGATGAGATTCGTATAACATTGAACGAGGATGGTTCAATTAGCATAGAGGACAATGGTAGTGGTATACCTGTCGATTTGCATGAGAATACAAAAGATTATCCTGAAGCGGATTATCCAAGAGGTATTGTAACGGAACGTATTATTTTTACGGTACTGCATGCAGGTGGAAAATTTGATGGTGATACATACAAATACTCCGGTGGACTTCATGGTGTAGGTGCATCTGTTGTGAATGCATTATCATCTAAGCTTTCCGTAGAAATCTATCGCAGCGGTAAAGTCTACCTTGATGAATATAAAGATGGTGGTCAACCTGTTACACCCCTTGATAATGGTGCCTTGTTACCCATCAAGACGACACGAAAAAGAGGTACCAAGATTACATTTTTACCTGATAAGGAGATCTTCGAATCCATCCAATTCAAACCTCAGATCATTAAAAAACGGTTGAAGGAGATGGCGTTTCTTAATAGTGGCTTAACGATTATCTATCGTGATAATACCCTAGAAGTACCTGAAGAAATTACTTTTCATGAGGATGAAGGGTTATCTGGATTTATTAAAGAAATTAATAAACATAAAACCAGTATACATGATGACATCATTTTACTTGCAGATCAAAAAGAGGGTATACACGTGGAAGTAGCTTTCCAGTTCACCAACGATTTTACGGAAAATATTTTTTCATTTTGTAATAACATCAATACCCAAGAAGAAGGTGTACATGTCTCAGGATATAAGCTGGCTTTAACCCGGATCGTTAATAAATATGCGAAAGAGCTATCCATTTTCAAAGGTAAAGGTACATTGGACGGAAAAGACATTCGTAATGGTTTGACTGCCATTGTGTCGGTGAAAGTTCCTGAGCCTCAGTTTGAAGGTCAGACGAAAACAAAATTAGGCAATACAGAAGTAAAAGGTATCACATCCGATATTACGTTTTCACATCTGGAACAATATTTTGACCGTAATATTGAGACGGTGACCAAGATCGTTGACAGTGCTGTTCGCGCACATAATATACGGAAGACAGAAGCCAATGCAAGGAATAACATCTTAAAGAATCAATCCAAAGTCACATCCAATGGTAAATTAGCATCTTGTCGTTTATCACTTAATCCGAAAAAAGGTATATTAACGGAACTATTTCTCGTCGAGGGTGATTCAGCAGGTGGTTCAGCTAAACAAGGGCGGGATAGACGTTATCAAGCCATATTACCTCTCAAAGGTAAGGTCCTTAATACTGAAAGAAGTAAAATAAGTAAGATTCTTGAGAATAAAGAAATCATATCCATTATTAATGCGTTAGGTACAGGATTTGGTGATGGCTTATTTGGTGAGAAATCAAGTGATAATTTTAATATAGATCGACTAAAATATGATAAAATCATCATTATGACCGATGGTGACGTAGACGGTGCTCATATCAACACGTTACTCTTAACCTTTTTCTATAAACATATGCCGGAGCTTATTATCAATGGTAAGGTCTATATTGCCATGCCTCCTTTATATAAGATAAAAACAGCAAAAAAAGAACAATATGCTTATAATGACCGAGAATTAGCTAAAATCTTAAAAACATTATCTCGTAAAAAATATGAAGTACAACGTTATAAAGGACTTGGAGAAATGAATGCTGAACAGTTGTGGGATACAACCATGGATCCTGAGAGACGGTCACTTAAAAAAGTTGAAATTGAGGATATCATTCGAGCAGAAGAAACCACCACATTATTAATGGGTGAAAAAGTACCTCCAAGACGTGAATTTATTAATAGTGAAGCTGAAAACGCTAACATTGACTCCTAGAGAAAGGGTGTAGGAAAATGAAAAAAAATATGAAATTGCCGGATTTAACCAATCAACATATTATTAGGGCAGATTATGAAGATGAAATGAAGCAATCCTATATCGATTATGCCATGAGCGTTATAGCGGCAAGAGCACTACCGGATATTCGAGATGGTCTTAAACCCGTTCAACGACGGACACTATATGCCATGAAAGAGTTGAATGTATTACCAGATAAACCTTATAGAAAATGTGCCCGTATCGTTGGTGATACCATGGGTAAATACCATCCACATGGTGATGGTTCCATTTATAACGCCATGGTTCGTATGGAGCAGGATTTTACGTATAAACAGCAATTGGTAGATGGTCATGGAAATTTTGGCTCCATAGATGGTGACGGAGCTGCTGCCATGAGGTATACGGAAGCAAGATTAACCCCTATATCCCTTGAACTGTTAGGCGACATTGATAAAAACATCGTTGAAATGCGTACCAACTTTGACGAAACACTTAATGAACCTACGGTCATGCCAGCAAGATTTCCCAATGCTTTAGTGAATGGCATGACAGGGATTGCTGTAGGGATGGCTACCAGTTTTCCAACCCATAACCTCAAAGAAGTCATTGATGGCACCATCGCTTATATTAACAATGAACACATTACCATACCTGAACTCATGGACCATATAAAGGGACCTGATTTTCCAACAGGTGGTGTCATAGCCAATAAAAATGACTTAGAAGCCATGTATACAACAGGTAGAGGTAAAGTAAAAATACGTGCTAAGATTGATATTGAGCCTCAAAAAAATGGTAAACATCATCTTGTTATTCGGGAAATTCCCTACACACTAATTGGCAACAAATCCAATCTCATTGAGAACTTAGCTGACCTTGTTCGGAATAAAAAAATAGCTGGTATTCAAGACATAAGGGATGAAAGTTCACGAGGTGATATTGAAATCATCATCGAAGTGAAAAAAGATGTAGACCCTGAACGTTTAGTCAATCGATTATATAAGAAAACCAAACTTGAAGATAATTTTAGTGTGAACATGTTAGCCCTGGTTGAGCAAAAGCCCTATCAATTCAATTTAAAGTCAGCTATTGCTGAGTTTGTTCACTTCCAGCGGGATATCTATGGCAAGCTCTATCAATACTTGCTCAACAAAGAATTGGATAAAAAAGAAGGGACCGAAGGTTTGCTAAAAGCTTATGATGAGATTGACATTATCATTGAAGCGATCCGAGGTGCTAAGAACATGAAAACCGTTAAGCAGTGCTTAATAACAGGTGACACCACGGATATCACCTTTAAGACCCAAAAAAGCGAGCAATTGGCTAGGCGTTTTGATTATACAGAAAAACAAGCGACACTTATTTTGGAGATGCGTTTATACAAACTAATCGGCTTAGAAAAGCTAGAAGTAGAAAAACAATACCGTGAAATCATGAAGAAAATTAAGCGTTATGAGAAGATTTTAGGTAGTAAAAAAGAACTGAGCAAGACCATCGTTAGCGCACTTGAAACCCTTGCAAACACCTATGGCAAACATCGTAAAACGCAAATAAAGAACCTAGAAACCCTTGATATAAAAGAAGAAAAAGTCATTGAAGATTTTTATATTCTTATTGATGACAAGAATTACATGAAGAAAGTGGATGTGAACACGTACCTTAAAAGCGAAGATAAAATACTGGAAGATATGGCCCATGTCATAGCTGCAACATCAGAAGACAGTATCAGTATATTTGATCGCTTAGGTTTTATGTACCGTGTTAAAGTGGACAACATTCCCAAGACAAAAATAAATGAAAAAGGCATGGCTATCAGCGTTTTGGCTGATGTAAAAGAAGAAGAAATTGTCTATATGGATAAAATAGATAAAAAAGAAATGTACCTTTTTGTAACAAAGAATGGTTATATTAAACAAGTGGTAGGCTCTGAATTTATAAGTACTCGGGCAAAAATTGCTGCAACTAAATTACTGGGTGATGATGCACTCATTAAGCTTATAAAAATGGATGCCCATGATTACATCATTACGTTAACAGCTAATGGGTATGCCCTCATGTTTAGTACCATAGAGATTCCTACACAAAAAAAGAATGCAAAAGGTGTTTTTCTTATGCAGATGACTGCTTCAGATAGTATACGTGATATTGCATTTGTGGATGAAGGACAGAAGACTATACACGTAAAAGCAGAGGATAAAATACTCAAAAAGAACCTATCTGCCATAGGCATAAGAAGAAGAAATACAAAAGGTAAGCAGATTATATCCAGTAAACATATTATTGGTTTTGAAGATGTTACGGATAGCTAATGATATAAGATAAAGTCTTACGTAAGAACAGGAGGTCTAATGATGCAATATGATTTTGATACCGTCATTAATCGTGAACACACCGATGCACTAAAATGGGAACCATGTATTCTTCGGGATAAATTTGGCGAAAAGGATATGTTACCTTTATGGGTTGCAGATATGGACTTCAAAGCGCCTCAGCCTGTTATTGATGCCATTGTTAAACGAGCTGAGCATGGTATCTATGGCTATACCATACGTCTGAAGGATTACTACGATGCCATTATGGAATGGACAGAAAAACGTCATCATTGGAATGTAAAAAAAGAATGGATCGTCTTTACACCTGGTATTGTACCTGCTGTCAATTACATGATACAGGCTTATTGCCTAGCAGGTGATAAAGTCATGATTCAAACACCTGTATACTATCCTTTTGGAAAAGCCATTGCGAATAACGGATGTCAGGTAGTGGATAATGCACTGCTATATGATGGCAGAAACTACACCATTGATTTTGATGATTTTGAGAAAAAAGCTCGAGACCCTCGACTAAAATTATTTATCTTATGCAGCCCTCATAACCCCATAGGGCGTGTATGGACGAAAGAAGAATTAACACGTATAGGTGAGATATGTATTGCCAATAATGTCATTGTGGTAGCGGATGAAATACACCATGATTTGATATTAGAGGGTCATACCCACCATGTCTTTGCCAATATTTCTAAAGACTTAGCCAAACAATCCATCATCTGCACAGCACCAAGTAAAACATTCAACTTAGCGGGATTGAACACCTCCAATATCATTATTCCAAATAAAGAACTTCGTATAAGGTACGAACAAGTCTTAGAGAATAACTCCATATGGGGTCAAAATCCCATGAGTATTGATGGGATGAAAGCGGCTTATCGAGAAGGGGAACCTTGGCTGGATGCATTACTTCTTTATTTAGAAGAAAATGTCCGTTTTATGGACAATTATTTGAAAGACAACTTACCCTGTGTTAAGCTTATTAGACCACAAGCCACATATCTTGCATGGCTTGATTTCACCGAAGTGACAACAGATGATACGCTGCTTGAAAAGCTCATATTTCATGATGCAAAAGTAGCCCTTGATGGTGGCACGTGGTTTGGTGAAACAGGTTCTGGCTTTATGCGCATTAATTTTGCTTGTCCGAGACGTATTCTGCAAGAAGCCCTTGAACGTATCACAAAGAGTGTTTCAGAATACTGTCAAGCATCACGTGAATAATTGAAAAACATATAAAACTTGAAGAAAAGAAGGTTGGTACGATTATAATACAAGCCATAAAGTGTTTCGTCACATGTATGTCTTGATAGCATAAATCGTACCTTTTTTATAGCACAAACAACCATAATTCTATTTTACAATTGTCATGCATTTCATAACCATAAATTCTATTGACAATTATCTATCATAATGATAAACTGATGGCACAATAGTGCGTTAGATACAGTAGAATGGAGCGTTATTTATGATTACAAGAGATAAATTAATACAAGCAACCATAGAACTCGTCGCAGATAATGGGCTTTACGATGTACCCACATCTAAAATTGCTAAAAAAGCACAATATTCAGAGGCAACAATCTATAAGCATTTCAAAAGTAAAGTAGAATTACTCATTGAAGCTTACTTGAACATCAAATCCAACGTAGATAGAACTCTTTTTATTCACGTAGAAGGCATCACAGACCCTACAAAAAAGTATTACAAAATATGGTCCAATTATCTTGAATACTTTGTTAACCACCCTAAAGAGTTAAGCTATTATCAGCAATTCAGTCATTCTACATATATGAATCATATTATCATTGAGAGAGGTAAGGAGCAACTTAGTTCTTTGACAAATTATTTAACGGAAAACATTGAAAGTGGTTTTTTTAGAGATTTACCCATCAGTTTTTATTATGCATATGCCTATGTACCTGTTCTTGAATTAGCTAATTCAATAGTAAACGCTGAAATCCAGTTAACCGATCAACTAAAAGAAGAAGCTATCCAGTGTACACTACGTGTCATACTAAATAGATAGACAGAGTCTAGTAATTGTGGTTGCTTAAACATGCAACAGATTATGATAACAAGGTTAGTGATTACTTACAAACCTTAAGAAAGGAATGTGTCTACATGGAAAAGATAGAAACAATGATGCGTGAGATGAAGTCTTATTTCTACCAAGGAAAAACCAAAAGTATTGATTTTCGTATTAAACAACTTAGTCAACTAAAGAAAACCATAGAAAATCATGAAGCCGCTATTATTAATGCTCTTCATAAAGATTTGGGCAGACATCCTTATGAGTCTTATACTGCTGAAATCGGAACAGTTCTTTCAAGTATACGTTACCATATAAAACACATCAAACAATTTACACGGACAAAAAAAGTCAAAACACCCCTTCATCAGTTAGGTGCAAAGAGTTATATTCAACCGGAGCCTTATGGCTTGGTATTGGTCATTGGGCCGTACAATTATCCATTTAACCTGCTCATTGAACCGTTAATAGGTGCCATAGCAGCAGGTAATTGCATTGTTCTAAAACCATCGGAACAAACACCCCATGTCACGAAACTCATTCATCAGATGTTCTTAGAAACATTCAACCCAAACTACATTCGGATTATAGAAGGTGAAAAGGATGTAACCTCTTGTTTAATCCATGCACCATTCGATTATATATTCTTTACTGGTAGTGTGCGGGTAGGTAAAATTGTCATGGCAGCAGCCAGCGAAAACCTTGTACCTGTAACATTAGAATTGGGAGGAAAAAGCCCTTGCATCATTGATAACACAGCCAATATTGAGGTAGCTGCAAAACGTGTATTATGGGGAAAATTCTTCAATGCCGGTCAGACTTGTATTGCTCCTGATTATGCGCTTGTTCATGAATCCATTAGACCAACATTCATCGATTCGCTTAAAAAAACAATTGAACACTTCTACGGTAAGGATGTAAAAGCTTCAAAAGATTTTGCACGGATCATTAACGAAAAACATACCCAAAGGTTAGCAGCTATTATTGATAAGGATCGTGATAAAATAATTTGGGGTGGTCAGTATGATAGGACTAATCATTATATTGCGCCAACACTCATTGACAATGTGACATGGGAAGATGCTTCCATGGAAGATGAACTGTTTGGTCCTATCCTTCCTATCATGACGTATAAGGATCTGGATGATGCCATTCATATGATTAATCAACGACCTAAACCATTAGCCCTCTATCTATTTAGTGAAGATAAGGATAGTCAACAAAAGGTATTGACATCTACAAGCTCTGGCGGTAGTTGTGTCAACGATACCGTTAGTCATTTTGTGACCCATCACTTGCCATTTGGGGGCGTTGGTCAATCAGGCATGGGGGCTTATCATGGATTGGATAGCTTTAAAACATTTACACATTATAAGAGTGTGTTGCATAAGTCCACAAGGTTTAATTTAAAATTTTTATTTCCACCGTATAATCAAAACAAATTACAAAGTGCTAAAAAGGTACTTCGATAAGTTTCTAAAATTAGTCCTTTTATTTATGGGTAGATATGGTATAATAGAGGAAAAGAACGTACGTTCGACACATAATAAAAGGGTGAATCATATCATGCAATTGTCAAAAAAACAAGCTAGAAATTTCATACTTGCGTATCAAATGCTGCTTAAGCCAAGGGCATTAAGAGGAAAAGAGGGCATACATGATTACATGAAACGCGTTCGGTGTATTCAATATGACCCTCTGAATGTTGTGGGCTATAATCCCTACCTTGTTTTACAAGCCCGTGTTAAGAATTTTAGAGGTGAACACTTAAATCAGCTTCTCTACGATGATCGCTTATTGGTCGATATATGGGATAAGAATATGTCCATTGGTATGACAGAGGATTGGCCTTACTTTTCCCGTTATCGTACAGAATTTCGTCAGCGTTATCAGAAAGACCAGACCTTTGTACAAGAGATAGAAAAGGTTAAAACATATCTTCATGACCAAGGTCCAAGCTCATCCATTGATATAAAAATGGAGGGTAAAATGGATTGGTCTTGGGCACCTGCAAGAGTTGTTAGAGCAGCACTTGAAAGCTTATTTTTTGCTGGTGAAGTCATGGTCTATAATAAGATTGGCACGCGAAGAATATTTGATTTCACGACCCATTTGCTTCCAGAAACAATAGCCCATCAATCCGATCCTAATCAGAGTCTACCGGATTATTTTAAATGGCATGTAAAACGTCGTATTCAATCCATCGGTTTGTTATGGAGCCGTTCCAGTTATGCGTATATTGCTATACGATGGATGAAAAGCAAGGATAGAGTGGAAGCCTTATCCCGATTAGAAGAAGAAGGGGAACTGATACCATTAACCATTGACGATATGCCTTATACCTTTTATATTGGTAAAGAAGACATAGCATTGCTAGAGGAAGTCATGACATGGAATAGAATAAACCCTCAGATAGCTTTTCTAGCACCATTAGATAATTTACTATGGGATCGTCAATTAATCAGAGAATTATTTGACTTTGATTATAAGTGGGAGGTTTATACGCCTGCACAGGAACGTAGGTTCGGCTACTATGTTTTACCTGTCTTATATGGTAATCAATTTATCGGGCGATTTGAACCTAAATTCCAAAGAAAATCAAATACTTTAGAGATTATTAACTGGTGGTGGGAAGGTGAAATCAAGCCAACAAAGCAGTTAAGTACTGCCATTGAGCGGGCATTATATGATTTTATGAAGTACCTTGGCGCAACGCAGATTACATTGCATACACAGGATCAATTTATTCATCAGGTTGTTGACACATTGAAAGATAAACGAAACTTATCATGACATAATCGAGGAGGCATTCTATGTATACATCCATTTTAGATAAAATTGTATGTCCAACATGTAAAAAAAAGCTTGAATTGGCCATAATAAAAGAAGAGGAACAAGAAATTATAGAAGGGACATTAACCTGTTCAGATGGACATGTTTGGGTGATTAAAGATGGTGTCATTAATCTTGAATCGGAAGAACAAACACTTGCAAATAATTGGAGCGATTACTACAAAAATACAGATTATGGGTCATTGGATCAATGGATTGAAGAAGCCACACCAACAAATCAAATAGAAGGTTATACTCTAGCTAAAAAGGCTATACTGAGTCATATTCAATCCAAGGGTGCAACACATATTATTGATATTGCCACAGGAAGAGGTATGCTCCTCACGTATCTGGCTCAATATCTTTCACCGGATACACATTTTGTATGTGTGGATCTTAGCCATGAGGTTTTGAAGTATGACCGATTAAAGGTTAAGAACATTAACCCTGCATTGCGTGTGAACTATATTGCCTGTGACGCCACGAGTTTGCCTTTTCTGAGACAAGCCTTTGATTTATCAGTATCTTTTTTTGGTATCACCAATATGGGAAATGCTATAGCACAAGGTATAACGGATGCTGTTCGTGTATCCAAAGAAGGCCTCATCAATGCAGGTATTGTTATCAAAGATGATAACCCTAAATTAGATGACGTGAATCAATATCTTCAAGATAATCAACTGGACATGTCAGTAGATTTTGCCACAGAGACCCGTTGCCGAGAACTACATGAAGGAAAAGGACAGTATAACGTTGTGGAAGAGAAGGTCTTTGAAAGCATCGCACAACCCAGTGATTTGGATTTGATTCCAATTGAAGGTGAATGGTTTAGTATTAACCTCTACCATACTACGGCTAAATAAAACAGGTTACATGGAGTAAGAAGAAGCTATGGATGCTATACAGGTTAAAAAGAAAACCTTACAAGCTATGACAAAGATGTATTGTCAACGTAAACATGTTATGCATACAGATATGGATTTGTGCCCTGTTTGCCACACATTTATGACTTACGCTGTTGAGCGGCTAGATAACTGTCCTAAAGCCAGTAAAATGAACTGTAAAGCTTGTAACATACATTGTTATGATTCCTACATGCAAAGCTACGTAAAAGGCATTATGCGGTATTCTGGTAAGCACATGCTCTATCGGCATCCCATACTTACGTGCCATTATCTGTACAATAAAACAATAGCAAGTCTATTTTGAAAACATGTTTCATTCACTAAAAAAGGTTGCCTTTTATCAAACAAAGCTGTATAATGAATAAGAAATTGCTATCCATAAAATTATAGCTTTTGAAAAAAATAAGTATTTGATAATGATTTAAAAACTTCATACTGTTAAAACTAGGGGAGGTTGTACTGACAATCTGAGAAAGAAATGTTATTTCTGACCCTTATAACCTGATATGGGTAATGCCAACGTAGGAAAGCATCAAAATCATGAACCACAGTATATTTGGTTACAAATAAGCACAATGAGGATATCTTTGTACCTCCTGTTATAAAGCCTATTTGTCTCTGGAATGCTATGTTTTTTGTTTTGATAACAGGATAGAAATTAATGACCAGTGATAACGTCTTGGAGCTTACCTTTAGGTAAGCTTTTTTTGATGATTAAAATTATTGTTCTTGTTATCATTTGTATGGATAACTTAGTCCATACAAAAATCCACGAAGCATTATCACAATCAGGGAAACTAAAATAAAAGAAGGTGAATAAATGCTAGTTAACGGTAAAGAAATCTCCTTAGAATCTGGCATAACAATTGATCACATGCTGGAAGTATTAAGTCTTGACAAGGACAAAGTTGTTGTGGAAATTAACATGGAGATTATTCAAAAATCGAATTACACAACCAGGGCAATTAACCATGACGATAAAATAGAAATTGTCCGATTCGTAGGTGGTGGGTAAAATGAAAATTGTGGTCAATGAAAAAAATTGCTTTGTACCCCATCATGCATCAGCGTATGCTGTGAGAGATATGATTAAGAATGATGCAGACATTATCATTGTTAATGGTCATGTCATCCATAAGGATATCACCCTAAAAGCCAAAGATACCGTCACCCTTATAAAAAGAGGTGAGAAACCCAAAAAACGTGCGTTAGAGGCTTTGCTGGTTGCAAGACATACACCTGGCGTGCACGAAAGAATAAAAAATGCCTGTGTTGGAATCGCAGGATTAGGTGGCTTAGGGTCCCATGCTGCTGTTTCCTTAGCACGATTAGGTATAGGAAAATTAATCTTAATCGATTATGATGTTGTTGAACCCAGCAATCTCAATCGACAGCACTATTTTTTAAAGCATATTGGTATGAAAAAAACATCTGCCTTAAAGGACATACTTGAACAGATAAATCCTTTTGTTAAAATCGTTACAAAGGATGTATGCTTAGATCAAACAAACATTGCCATGTGTTTTCGAGAACCAGATATCGTCATTGAAGCCTTTGATCATCCAGAATCCAAGGCAGTATTAGTCAATACGTTGCTTTCAGAACATAAAACAGTAGTAGCAGCTTCTGGGGTTGCTGGCTATTTCTCTAACAATACCATCACGACAAAACGGGTGATGAAAAACCTATACGTTATAGGTGATGGTGTATCAGAAGCAAAGATAGGCAGTGGATTAATGGCCCCTAGAGTGGCTATTGCTGCAAATCATCAAGCCAATATGGTGTTAAGATTAATCCTTGGCGAAAGGCATACATAAGTTTTGAAGAATCATTGTTAAATCAATCATAAGGAGTGATCGTAGTGAATCAATTAGTCATTGGAGGTAAGACATTACAGAGTCGATTACTAATCGGCACTGGTAAATTTCCAGATAAAAAAATAGTACCAGAAGTTGTAGAAGCAAGTGGAACACAGGTGGTTACCATGGCATTAAGAAGAGTGGATTTGGATTCAAAAGAAGATAATCTTCTGGACTATATTCCGAAGCATTGCACATTACTACCCAATACTTCTGGAGCCCGTAATGCAGATGAAGCCGTACGCATTGCACGTTTAGCAAGAACCATGGGTTGTGGTAATTGGGTAAAAATAGAGGTTATTTCAGATAATAAGTATTTGCTTCCCGATAACATGGAAACAGTAAGGGCAACAGAAATATTAGCTAAAGAAGGGTTTGTGGTCTTGCCTTATATGAACCCAGATCTCATGAGCGCTAAGAGGCTTGTGGATGCTGGGGCAGCAACAGTCATGCCTTTAGGAGCGCCAATCGGTACAAACAGAGGCATTAGAACCAAAGAATTAATCCAAATCATCATTGAAGAAATTGATATCCCAGTTGTTGTTGATGCTGGTATAGGAAGACCATCTGAAGCAGCAGAAGCCATGGAAATGGGGGCAGATGCCGTACTTGTTAATACGGCCATAGCAACAGCCAACAGTCCTGTTCATATGGGAAAAGCCTTCCATCTAGCTGTACAAGCTGGAAGGCTAGCATATGAGGCTCAATTAGGTAGACAAAGTACTTATGGGAACGCATCTTCTCCTCTTACTGGGTTTTTGTACGAAGGAGTTAACTCATGAGCTTTTATCACGTTTATCAGACCATAAGGGATGATGATTTTTATCCTATGCATGACCAAACATCGGAAAAAGATATGATGACCATACTCCATAAAAACATCCTAACAGAAGATGATTTTTTACGTTTATTATCACCCATGGCAGAAATGTATTTAGAACAAGCTGCCCAAAAAGCACATGCTTTATCGTTACAATATTTTGGGAAAACGGTGCTGCTGTATACACCCATGTATTTAGCCAATTATTGTGTGAACAGATGCGTTTATTGCAGTTTTAATACTCAAAACGTCATTGAAAGGAGACAGTTAACTTACAACGAAATAGAAGAAGAAGCAAAAGCCATTGCATCAACAGGTTTGAAACATATTCTTATTTTAACTGGCGAATGCCGAAAGACAACACCAGTAGCATACATTGTTAACGCCGTGAAAAGGTTAAAAAAGTACTTTGATAGTGTTGGAATGGAAATCTATCCTTTAACAGAAGAAGAATATAAAACCGTTATTAATGCAGGGGTAGACAGTCTAACTGTATATCAAGAAGTATATGATGAGACCATCTATGACAATGTTCATCTATCAGGACCAAAGAAGGACTACAAGTATAGGCTGGATGCTCCTGAAAGAGCTTGCAGGCAAAAAATCAGAAGTGTCAACATAGGTCCTCTGTTAGGTTTAAATGACTGGCGAAAAGAAATCTTTTTTACAGGGATGCATGCCAAATACCTGCAAAAAAAGTATCCAGATGTTGACATAAGCATTTCTTTACCTCGTATAAAACCTCATGCTGGCACCTATGAAGCACGATACGATGTAAATGACCAAGATTTGGTGCAAGCCTTAATGGCATTAAAACTCTTTTTACCAAGGGTAGGTATAACCATTTCAACAAGAGAAGCTCCTGATTTTAGAGATAATTTAATACCCTTAGGCGTGGTAAAAATGTCTGCTGGCGTCAGTACGGAGGTAGGTGGTCACGCCTTAGAACATGGCAGTGACAGTCAATTTGAAATTTCAGATCCAAGAAATGTCAACATGATAAAACATGCCATATTAAAAAAGGGTTATCAACCTGTTTTTAAAGATTGGATGCCGTTTTAAGGGATAGAAGAATCAAGAAAGATAAAATGCGAAAAAACAGTAGACAATTGATGAAAAATATGGTAGATTAATATAGAATTAAATAAGAGATTTCTTTAAATTAGTACAGTGATGCTAGTAAGAAGTTTAACCGTAAAGTAGTTATGTAAACTATGGCTTCTTGGAGTGCATCCAGGAAGCCTTTTCTTATCGTAGTAGAAGTATTACATACCATAAAAGATTATTTACGAGGTGAACTTATGAAAGTATTAATGGATGAGAAAGCTATTGGAAGAGCCTTAACGCGTATTGCACACGAAATTATTGAAAAAAATAAAGGTGTTGAAGATGTTGTGATCTTAGGCATCAAAACACGAGGCGTACCATTAGCTAATCGAATTGTAAAACGTATAAAGTCCTTTGAGGGAGTAGATGTTCCAGTTGGAACAGTTGATATCACTTTTTATCGTGATGACCTTCAAAAAAAATCATTATCGCCTACCATTAACAACCCATTAGATTTTGATGTAGCTGGTAAGACGATTGTATTAGTTGACGATGTCATCTACACAGGTCGAACATGCCGTGCTGCCATTGATGCCGTGATGGATGCTGGCCGTCCTCAGAAAGTACAATTTGCTTCCCTCATTGATCGAGGCCATAGGGAACTGCCTCTTATACCTGATTATGTTGGCAAAAATTTACCTACATCAAAAAATGAAGTTGTCCATGTTAAGTTACAAGAGGTAGATGGTGAAGATACTGTTCAAATAATTTAAAGATTTTCTTCTATTACCATAAGCAGCTATGTGTGCTTAATGAAATAAACCATAAAAATGGATGAAGACCAGTAGATAAGGCTTCATACACAACATATACTGCGCCATGTCATCTCGCACTATATGTTGTATATGAAGTGGTGTACTGTTCCAGATCCATCATAGGAGGAAGTATCATGGAGAACATATCAACAACAAAAAAATATGTCTTAGGTTTACAGCATGTTTTAGCCATGTTTGGTGCAACTGTATTAGTGCCTTTCTTAACAGGTCTTGACCCGGCCATTGCATTATTGGCAGCAGGTGTAGGAACCTTACTCTTTCATTTATGTGCCAAAGGCAAAGTACCTGTTTTCTTAGGTTCTAGTTTTGCATTCATCGGTGCCATAGCCTATACCCTTAATCCTAACGGGCTAGAGGATATAACCAAAATGCCCCGAGCAGAGTATCTGGACAACTTATCTGTTGTAAAAGGCGGTATTATCGTAGCTGGTCTTGTGTATGTGGTTATGGCTATTATTATCTATTATGTTGGTGTTGAGAAAGTCAAGAAATTATTCCCACCTATTGTAACAGGACCCATTATTATTGTTATCGGACTTCGTCTATGTACCGTTGCAACAAATAACGCATTTTTCCCTATTGTTGATTTTGAAACAGGTGCAAGAGCTTTTGATGGTACCCATACACTTGTAGCCACACTAGTTGTACTGGTTATGGTGGTTGTATCCATCTTCTCAAAAGGTTTCTTTAAAATGGTACCCATACTTATATCTGTAACCATTGGTTATCTTATATGTATTCCTCTTGGATTATTAAATACGACAGCCATACAAGAAGCCTCATGGTTTTCATTAGCTGATTCAAATATTACAGATCAAATCTTTGCATTACCCTCATTTACCGCATCAGGTATCCTTGCCATAGCACCGATTGCTTTAGTTGTATTCATTGAGCATATTGGTGATATTACAACAAATGGTGCCGTTGTTGGTAAAGACTTCTTAAAAGACCCTGGTATTCACAGAACCATGTTAGGTGATGGTGTTGCCACGGCTTTTGCTGGACTTGTTGGTGCACCAGCGAATACGACCTATAGTGAAAATACAGGTGTACTTGCCGTAACAAAAGTATACGATCCTGCCATCTTAAGAATTGCTGCATGCATTGCAATCTTCCTTAGTATGATTGGTAAATTTGGTGCTGTTATTCGAACCATTCCAACACCAGTTATGGGTGGTATCAGTATCATTCTCTTTGGTATGATTGCCAGTGTAGGTGTTCGTATCTTAATTAATGCTAAGCTTGACTTTGCTCACAGTCGAAACTTAATGATTTCAGCTATTATCCTTGTTGTAGGTATTGGTGTTGAGAGTTTCCCACTTGTGGACAATTTAACCATATCTGGACTTGCAATTGCAGCACTAATAGGTGTAATCCTTAATCTTGTCTTACCAAAAGAAATGTAGATGAAGCATATTTTAGTCAATTAATGATTAAAAAACAATCAATAATCATAAATATTGTAAATAACCCTCATGCATATGGGGGTTATTTTAGATGACTTCTTTTTAGTTAAACAATCCATTTAATTTATATGTCATTATGTTATAATAGAATAATAATGTTGCTGACGAACATTAAAATAATAAGATGATGCTATGGAATCCTTGTAGATGGCTGTTAGGGAGGTTCACATGAATAGAGAATCCATCATACCCGTGTTGACTGAACATGTAAAAAAACTGCCTTATAAAATCATGATGATGGCAACAGATTGGGCACAAAGAGATCTAAAGCGTCCCCATGGGGTAGACTTTTATCTTTTGATGCAATGCCTTTCTGGAGAGGGACATATTATCCATCATAACAAGACAATTAACATAACACCAAATGATATCTTTTTATGGACACCTACAGTGCCCCAATATTATTACAATGATGGTGATCAAGATTGGGTGGTAAATTGGATTACTTTTGAAGCAGGGTCAATTCCCCTTCCTATTCAGGAGGGTTTTTTTATAACCCATTGTTTTCCTACAAGCCTAGGTTTAACGAGTTTCCATGCCATGAAGCAATTATTAATGGATGAATCCATATCAGGTCAAATAAGAGCCTCTTCGGTATTATATGCATTACTCTGTGAAATGAACATTTATGATAATCAGCTGGATGATACGCATCAAGGCTTTGAACTAGCGGATGTGACTGGTTATATGAAGCAAAACATCAATAAGCATATTACCCTTCAACATCTAAGTCAATTATTCAATGTGTCACAGTCCTATTTATGTCGACTTTTTAAACGTCAGTTTAGGGTAACACCTATTCAATATTTTATACACTATAAGATGAATACAGCTAAGGCACTGCTTATCTTGAACCCTGATGAGAAAATATGCAGGATAGCTGAGCTTTGCGGTTATGATGACCCTGTTTATTTTTCAAAAGTATTTAAGAAATATGTACATAAAACGCCCAGTGATTATCGAAAAAATAACATCATGTAGTTCAATATTGTTATATGTTTCTGCCTATTTACGCCATGTTAATATCCTTTTAAGCCATGTATAATGTATAGAAAGCGTAACTGTTAACGATAGATTTTATGGTGATTAATAGGAGAATAACAATGAATAAGCCCAATATTTTATGGATTTTAGCAGAAGATATGTGCCCTAATTTAGGCTGCTATGGCGATGTGGATGCCATAACCCCTCATATTGATGCGTTAGCTGAGGAAGGTATTCGGTATAATCATGTATCCAGTGTAGGACCTGTTTGTTCTGCTGCACGTACGACACTTGCATTAGGTATGTATCCATCCACTGTTGGCACAGGCAACCATAGAAGTCATGTTGCATTGCCTGACCACATAAAAATTTTTTCAGAGTACTTACAAGAAGCAGGTTATTATACAGCCATTAATAAGACAGACTATAATTTTCAAGTACAGTATGATGGCCCATACATAAAAGGATGGAATACGACCATTGATGTGGATTATGGTGGGGATAGTGAAGCCATTGCAAATGTTCTTGCAGATACATGGCAAAAAAGAAAAGATAACCAGCCCTTTTTCTTTATGCACACTTTTGCCATTACCCATCAATCCAAATACGGTTATCCAAGTACACCAGAGGAACACCGAAAAAACATCATCCCTAGAATCAAGCCTGAAGAGTATCGGGATAGAGACACGTTACATATCCCATCGTATCACCCTGATAACAAGGAAACAAGAGAAATATGGGGCCAATATCATGAAACCATTACCACCATGGACCGTATGGTGGGTGAGACCTTGGATAAATTAAAAGAAGATGGCTTATATGAAGATACCATTATTTTCTTTTTTGGTGATAACGGTATGGGAATTCCAAGTGGTAAATTTAACATGTGGCGTGAAGGAACAAGTGTACCCCTTGTCATTCGAGTACCTGAAAAATATCAACACCTTATTGAAGATTATGTACCAGGCAGTGTTGAAACGGGTGCTGTTAGTTTTGCAGATTTTGCACCTACCGCACTGGAGCTTGCAGGTGTGAGTGTTCCCGAATATATGCAGGGAAAGAACTTTCTAAATAAAACGGAGACAAAGGCATGTACTTTTTCATATCGAAATCGTATTGACAGCAGTTGTGAACTGGTACGTTCTGTATGTGATGCGCAATTTTTGTATATTCGAAACTTCTATCCTCAGAAGGGTTGGCGGTATTCACCGTACATTGCCATTAGTTCACCTTATTTTATGACGCAATGGGAAGCTAATGTCAAAAAAGAATACCATGGTGACAGCCCTGTTAACCGTAAGAACTGCTTCTTTATGCCAAGGAAGCCTATTGAAGAGCTGTATGATTTAAAGAATGATCCTGACCAAATGTATAATCTAGCCCATGACCCTGCGTATCAAGAAAAATGCTTAGCTATGCGTACGCAATTAAAAGAGTGGATGCTATCTGTTCGAGATGGGGGATTGATTCCTGAACAAGAACTTAAAAAATTATCCAAGGAAGCCACGGCGTATGATGTTATTCAAAATGAAGTGTTATACCCCATGGAAAAAGTATTGAACGTATGTGATACCATGTTAGATCATCAAAAGACAACGACAGAATTGCTCAAATCATTAGCAGATGATCACGCAGTGGTGAGGTATTGGGCGGTTCAAGCCATCTATGAAAAAGGTACATTCAACCAAGAAGTTCTGGAACAGTTATTGTTAGCGTTAAAAGATAACAGTGAGATGGTTCAGTTAGCCGCAGCTGAAACATTGATTTACGCCACATCTCAACTGGAATATACAACACAAGCAAAAGCGGTCATCATCAAGTGCCTTACATGTGATGACGATGTGTTATTACCACTGGAAGCATTGGACTGTTTGGATAGAGTGGGGGATAAATTAGTGGATTTAATACCTTATACCAAACATTTGATTCATGAGGCTGAGATAACAAAGGAAAAGGAAATGACGCGCTATAAACAAGCCGTCCTTAGTAGTTCCAAGTATGTTGCTGAAAAAATGGGGGTTCCCCACGACTACGCAGGGCTGAATGATAAAACAATACCTAGACTAATCGAAATCAGGGCATTACGTAAAGCCAATGCCCTTGATGATTTAAGAATAATGTAAAAAGGAGGGCTATCATGAAAAGACATGTGATGGTTATTCTATGTGATCAGCTTAGAAAAGATTTTTTGCCTATTTACGGGTGTCAAGGCATTGATACACCCCATATTAATGCCCTTGCTGATAATGGGGTTGTATTTGATCATTGTATTACACAATCCACTGTTTGTGCGCCAGCAAGGGCTACGATGATGACAGGACGCTATGTCAGTGATCATCAAGTGTGGACCAATGACGTTCCCTTTCGAGAGGGCCTAGAGTATATCCCTCAACGGATGCATGAAGAAGGGTATGTTACCGGTGCTTTTGGAAAGCTTCACCATACACCAGGACGGGATGTAAAAGGATTTTCGGTTGCGAAATTAATGGAAGAAAATCGATTAAAAGATGAAGATGACTATTATAAGTATTTAAAGACCAAATATACAGATGTGCGTTCGGTGTTTCATGTGGATAGAGAAAATAGGACATTTACATTACCTGAAGAAGATTATTACGAAGCATTTATTGCTAACGAAGCCATGACATTTATGAAGGATAATAAGCATAAACCCACCTTTAGCTGGGTATCTTTTCAAGGTCCTCATGGACCCTATGATCCACCTGAGAAGTGGCATGGTAAAGTCAAGCGGGAATTATTAAAAAAACCCATTGTTCGCCTTAAAGATGATTTAAGTGAAACGTCAAAATACCGAAGTGTCTTAAGGAATATTAGTCCAGATATGGAAGTTATCATGGATACACGAGAAGCCTATGCTGAGATGATTATGGAAATCGACCATCAGATTGGTAGAATTTTGACTTGTTTAAAACAAGAAGGTCTGTATGATCATACAACCATTATCTTTAGTGCGGACCATGGTAATATGCTAGGTGATATGAATATAGGTGAAAAAGGACCTTTTTTATATGAACCTCAACTAGGCATTCCTATGATTATATCTAACCATCCGTCAATTGATAAAGGCGTAAGATCGGATTTATTGGTGGGGAATATTGATATACCAGGAACTGTATTGGATATAGCAGGGGTTAATCGCAGTATTGGGTATTCAAAATCCATCTTAAAAATGCTAAAAGGTGAAGAGGTAAGACACGTTAATTATAGTGAGTTTTGTGATAGCATTAGGACGGTAGAGAACGAGAAATATCGGTATTGCTATTATCCTTTTGAAAATTATGCTGAATTATACGACCGTGAAAACGATCCAGATGAAATTAATAATTTGGCTGGAAGAAATGATTTGCTAGATGTTGAAAACATGTTCTTAAAAGAAATCATTGATTTTATGTTAATTGGAAAAGGTCCTCAAATAGAAGCTCATGATTTGGTACCTTCTAAGAAAGCTGGTATTGAAAGTAAATATACGGCGTTCTTGGATACGTTTAAGGTTGTCTTTCCGCTACCAACAAAAGAAAAATACCGCCGACTACAGGAAGCAGGTTTGGATGCGGACTATAATGCTTTTTGTCAAGAATGTGATATTATGGCAAGTTATGGGAAGTATTGGGAAGATAATGAGTAAACAACCTATGATGAGGTTAGTTTTATTGAAATGAATGCAAATAGATGGTTTTACAATAAAGCGTTAAGATAAAAACGGCAAGGGTCTTACTGGTTATATTTACATTCCCAACACGGAAGTAAAGTATGATAAGATGTGTATTGATGATAGCGTCATTAGACAATATAGCCACTCATTAAATACACCATTAACCATAAGAAAGGAGCCCCTTGCTTGTTATGAAAAAAGTTTTTGCACTTATAGTAACATTACTGATTATAATCAGTACAATACCCGTGGACCTTGTTTATGCCACTTACAACATGACCTATCTTTATTTCGGTAGTTCCAGTACATATTTAAGTTATGTTAACCAAACGAATAATGCTTTACAAACCGTATCCCCTAATTACATTGATGTGAATGTAAATGGTCAGCTTGTGACCAAAGATATTGATGAAGATTTCATTAAGAGTATTCACGATAAAGGCATGACCATTGTGCCCTTCCTTAGCAACCATTGGAATAAAACAGCAGGTAAAAAAATGCTTGAAAATAGAGTGGCAAGTGCTACCCAACTGGCAAATCTTGTACATGCCTATAATTTTGATGGTATTCATATCGATATTGAAGGTCTTAATGAAGAAAGTCGAGATGCTTTCAGTGATTTTGTACGACTTGTACGTCAAAGAGTGCCAGCAGGAAAAGAAGTATCGGTAGCTGTAGCAGCTAATCCATATGGATCAAATAAGGGATGGCAAGGCATGTATGATTATCGCGAACTTGCAAAATACAGTGATTATCTTATGATTATGGCTTATGATGAAAGCTGGTTAGGCAGTAAGCCAGGTCCTGTGTCCAGTAAAAATTTTATGGAGAATGCCATTAAATACCCTCTAGGTTTAGGTATTTCACCAAGTAAAATTGTGCTAGGTATACCTTTCTATGGGCGCATATGGAAGGTAAGTAACAATTGGGAGAGTATGACATCCTCTATCCAGGGAAGAGGCATATCACTGGATAATATTGGGACCCTATTGGACTATTATGATGCAGATGTCACGTATGACCGGGAAAAGAACAGTATGCGAGGTCGTTTTTGTGTAAGTAAAACCCATAAGAAACTTAATCTCTACAGTTGGGGTGTGCCTTTAGAAGAAGGAAATTATGAAATATGGTTTGAAAATGATGAAACCATAAAAGAACGTATTAAGATCGCTAATAAATATGGTTTAAAAGGTACAGGGAGCTGGAGTTTAGGTCAAGAAGATACAACAATCTGGCAGAACTATGATGACTGGTTAAAAGGTCATTATTTCAAAGATATTAACGGTCATTGGGCTGAAAATGATATACTTCATATTTATCAAAAAGATTGGATGCTAGGCATCAACAGTACACAATTTGGTCCAGATGTGAGTTTAACACGTGCTGAAGCCGCTTTTTCACTGGTTCGAGCATTAGGTTTAGATATGGTTAATTCTTCTTATTTTAAGGATGTATCATCCAATCATTGGGCAAAGCGTGCTATTGAAACCGCTTATGCAAATGGTCTTATTCATGGTAAAGGTAATTATCAATATGCACCCGATGAGAAGATTACACGGGAGCAAATGTCACAACTCCTTTATAATTATTTAAAATCACAATTCAGTCAACCAACAAAAGTTAATGGATTTTGTGATATGAAACAATCAGATTGGGCATATACAGCTGTTCATACCATGAATTACCATGGTATCTTAAAGGGATTTGGGGATAATACATTTCGACCACGTGAAAACATAACAAGAGGTCAGATGGCAAGTTTATTTGTTCGCATTTCCAGCTACATTCAATAGAATATAGGTAGGTTTGTGCCTATTTCTGTTTAACGTATTATTAACACATTAAATAAAATAATGAATTTAACATATTCTTCTTACACCATGTAAAGTTATTGTTGTAAAGGACTTTTATAACTTTATGGTGTAAGAAGAATTTTTATATAATGATAAGTATTATATGTGTGTAAACTAGAGTGTGTATGCCAGTCGAATAAGTGTTTCCTATTGATTTAATAAGTAGACTGACATATAATAGACTTTATCAGAAATGCATGGAGGTATCGAACATGTTATTTAATCGTAAACATTTTTTAGATTTGAAGAGCTTATCGTGTGATGAGATTTATTATATACTGAATTCAGCACAAAAAATGAAATGCACATTGGCTTCTAAGAAATATAACACGACGCCTTTTCTAAAGGGAAAAACCGTCGCTACACTTTTCTATGAAGAACACTCTCGTTCAAAGCTATCCTTTGAATTGGCTGCTCAGAATCTAAGTGCAAAAGTTATTCATTTGACCACGTCCAAAGAATTCACTCGAGGTGAATCCTTAAAAGATTTAGGGCGTTCAGTTGATCAGATGGGTGCTGATTTTATTGTTATTCGCCATCCCATGTCAGGAGGTCCTCATTATCTGACCAAGTATGTGCAGGCATCCATTATTAATGCAGGTGATGGACGTAACGAAAACCCAAGCCAATCTTTAGTCGATCTGCTCTCTGTATACGAGCAAAAGAATCATTTCGAGGGCTTAAAAGTCGCTATCATAGGCGATATCATGCATAATCGGGTGGCTAGGAGCAATATATGGGGATTAACAAAACTTGGTGCAAAAGTAGCCATAGCTGGTCCGCCTACATTATTGCCAAGTAAGATTGGTAATTTTGTTGAGGTGCATAATACCATTACAGAAGCCATTATTGATGCTGATGTAATCATGACCTTAAAGATACAGAGCGAGCGCCAAGAAGCGAATCTCTTGCCTTCTATTAATGAATACATGCGATTATTCAAATTAGATAATAATCGATTAAAATATGCAAAAGATGATGTTATTGTTATGCATCCAGGTCCCATTAATCGTGGTATTGAGATTTCATCAGAAGTTATTGACGGTGATAAGTCCGTCATTAACATGCAGCAAATGAATGGTGTAGCCGTTCGGATGGCATTATTTCACTTATTATCAAAAGGTGGGTTGAACTACGATGTATAATTTACTAATAAAAAATGGAACAGTTTTAACAGAAGAAGGCCATTTGGAGCCGTTGGATATACTTATTAATCAAGGAAAAATCACAGAAATTGCGCCAGATTTATCATCAGAAGGGTATTACACTGTTGATGCAACAGACAAGATTGTTATTCCAGGTCTTATTGATATGCATTGCGAAATATGCGAGCCTGGTTATGAGCATCGAGAAAACCTTGTGACTGCTTCACAAAGCGCTGCTCGTGGGGGATTTACCAGTATTACATGCAACCCTAATACATTACCTGCCATTGATAATAAAACAGTGGTAGAATATATAAAAGCTAAATCTGTAACCGATGCGGTGACACATCTCTTTCCATATGGCTGTCTAACTAAGGGATGTGAGAATAAGGAATTAACGGAATATGGTGAGATGCAGTTATCAGGGGCAGTTGCATTATCTGATGGGGATGTACCCATTCAAGATAATAGTTTAGTTAGAAAAATATTTCGATATGTGAGCATGCTGGATATGCCCATTATCATGCACTGTGAAGATACGAGTATATCCAACAACAGCGGCATTCATGAAGGTTATACATCAACACGATTAGGCTTAAAAGGTTTTCCTGTAGTAGCCGAAACCATGCACCTTGTTCGTAATATACTCTTGTCAAAAGAATATCATATTCATTTACACATTGCTCATGTATCGACAAAGGAATCTGTTGATTTAATTCGTATCGCCAAAGCTCAGGGCGTTCAAATAACAGCAGAGACCTCTCCAAGGTATTTTATATTGGAGGAAACCATGGCCGATCACTACAATACCTTTGCGAAAGTGAGCCCACCCATTAGGACGAAAGAAGATATAGAAGGAATTATTGCAGGTTTAAAAGATGGAACCATTGACGTCATAAGTTCTGATCATAAACCAAATACCATTGATTCTAAACAGTTAGAATTTCAAGTAGCATCCTTTGGATTTTCATCTTTTGAGACAGCGTTTAAGTTGGCGTATACCCATTTAGTCAGTACCCATCAATTAAGCCTTAAGGAACTTGTTCAAAAGATGTCAATTAATCCAGCACAAATACTTGGCATTCATAAAGGTCAAATTAAAGCAGGGTATGATGCTGACTTAGTTATAATCGACCCTAACGATACACATAGCATTAACCCCAATGATTTCCTAAGTAAAGCAAAGTATTCTCTTTATGAAGGTATTGAAGTTGATGTTAATATTACAAATACCATTATTGATGGTAAGAATTATGACTACGATTTGTAAAACATAAGTGAGTACGTTCTAAAAGTATATGTACCGGAAGAAAGATGGTTATCGTTAGCCATCTCTTTTCTTTGTACAAAAATACCCTACAACTCATACAATTTCTTGTTATGGATATGCTAATACAGTACCAATTTAAGCATGATGACGTAAGTTAAGTCTTAATGTGTCACAATTTATATCTAAAATATCATTCAATATAAAGCTTGACAAAACAGCAAAAAGCTAATATGATTAGAATATACACCCCCAGGGGGAGGGGGTGCAATAAAATGAAAGGTTTACTATTTCTATTATCTTGATCATGAAATAGTAATAGGTAAAATAAATGAATGCAGACCAAGAAAAAGCTTACAATCTATTAAAAACAGCAAGGGGACAAATTGATGGTATTATTAAAATGCTAGAAGACGAACGCTATTGTATTGATGTATCAAACCAGATTATGGCAGCAAGCAGTATATTAAAAAAGTGTAATCTAATGATACTTCGTCAACATATGAATCATTGTGTTAAAGAAGCCATGATGCACGATCAAGGTGAAGAAAAAGTAGAAGAGCTGATGAAATTATTGGATAAGGTTATAAAATAGTAATTTGATAATATATAACAGCAACTATTATATATTCTTTTTAAGCATGATTGAAAAAGGAGGTAAAACTTATGACAGATAAAACAACAATACGCATAATAGGTATGTCGTGTGCATCATGCGCTGCAAAAGTTGAAAAAGCACTAAAGCAGAAAGAAGGCGTTATAGATGCTCATGTTAATATTGCTGTCGAAAAAGCAACCATTGACTATAATTCCAATGAGGTAAAGAAAGAAGAACTGGAAAAAACCATAAGAGATTTAGGTTATGGTGTATTGGCTGAAACAAAGGATACGCAGAAACTAGTCCTCCTCATAGATGGTATGTCTTGTGCTTCTTGTTCTGCTAAGGTAGAGAAACATTTAAATGAACAAGATGGTATATCTAAGGCTTCTGTTAATCTGGCTACAACGAAAGCCACTATTGACTATAACCCTAGAATAATTAAAAGTTCGGACATTATTCAGTCCATCATTGCATTAGGCTATGGAGCTAAAAAAGAGGAAAATGTTAATTTAGATGAAGAAAAAGCCCACCGTGAAAAAGCAGTTAAACGACTTAAAACAGAATTGTTGATATCCATTTTAGTCAGTTCACCTTTATTGCTGGGTATGGTATTCATGCTCATTGGTGTACATGCTCCCTTCTTACACAATGCCTACTTCCAATTTGTTATTGCAACACCCGTGCAATTTATTATTGGATTTAGATTTTATAAAAACGCTTACTATGCATTAAGAGCCAAGAGTGCTAATATGGACGTTCTCATTGCTATGGGTACATCAGCTGCTTACTTTTATAGTGTTTACATCACATTCTTTACTAATGATATGATGAAAGACCTGTATTATGAATCGGCAGTTGTCATCATTACATTGATCTTATTAGGTAAATATTTTGAAGCTGTAGCAAAAGGAAAAACTTCTGAAGCGATCAAAAAGCTCATGGGGCTACAACCTAAGACAGCTCGTCTCCTAAGAGATGGTCAAGAAATAGATGTACCCATAGAAGAAGTGGAAATCGGTGATATCGTTGTTGTTCGACCAGGAGAAAAGATACCTGTGGATGGTAAAATTATTGAAGGTCAATCATCCATTGACGAGTCCATGCTAACTGGAGAAAGCCTTCCTGTAGAGAAAAAGACAGGTGATTTAGTTGTTGGTGCCTCCATTAATAAATTGGGTACTTTCACATTTGAAGCGACTAAAATCGGTAAAGACACGGTTCTTTCTCAGATTATTAAGATGGTTGAGGATGCACAGGGTTCAAAAGCACCTATTCAAAAAATAGCCGATGTTGTATCCGGTATTTTTGTTCCCATTGTCGTAGTTATTGCCATACTTACTTTCTTGATATGGACCTTTATTGTAGGCGATTCAAGTATGGGCTTCATAAGTGCTGTTGCTGTTCTGGTTATAGCGTGTCCATGCGCACTGGGTCTTGCTACACCTACTGCCATCATGGTTGGAACAGGAAAAGGTGCCGAGAATGGTATTTTAATTAAAGGTGGAGAACATCTAGAACGTGCTTACAAAGTCAATGCCGTTGTCCTAGATAAAACAGGTACGATTACAAAAGGTCAGCCTGAAGTGACAGATATTATACCTATGGGTAATCTTTCAAAAGAAGATATTTTGAAGTATGCTGCTGTAACAGAAAAAAAATCTGAACATCCTCTAGGTGTTGCCATCTATGAGAAGGGTGTTCAAGACATGAACACCATACAAGACCCGGATGTTTTTGAAGCAATTCCTGGAAAAGGCGTAAAAGCAGAGGTAGAAGGGCACACAGTCTATCTTGGTACACGTAAGCTTATGGCTTCTCAGACCATGGATACCTCAGAAATTGAGTCTGTCATTGCTCAATTAGAAGATGATGGTAAGACCGCTATGATTATGGCTGTGGATAGTCAGATTGAGGCTGTTATCGCCGTAGCCGATACCATAAAAGATACATCAAAAGAAGCTATCAGCACCCTGAGAAAAATGCATGTGGATGTGTATATGATCACAGGCGATAATCAGAGAACTGCTCATGCTATAGCCAAACAAGTAGGGATTAATCATGTTCTTGCAGAAGTATTACCAGAAAACAAAGCTGTTGAAGTAGAGAAGTTAAAGGCAGATGGTAAAGTTGTGGCAATGGCAGGCGATGGCATTAATGATGCACCTGCACTTGCAACGGCTGATATTGGCATGGCCATGGGAACAGGAACAGATGTAGCCATAGAAGCCGCAGATATAACATTGATGACTGGTGATTTAAGGGCTATTCCAGCCAGCATTGGACTATCTAAGAAAACCATGAAAAAAATCAAACAGAATCTTTTCTGGGCGTTCTTTTATAACACCATTGGGATACCTTTTGCTGCACTTGGTTTATTGAACCCCATGATTGCTGGGGCAGCTATGGCATTTAGTTCCGTTTCTGTTGTAACGAACTCCTTAAGTTTGAAACGTTACAGACCCTATCAATCATAATATAAACATTTCATCCCATCTACAAAAAATTGGAAAAAATGTCATGCAGAACTTATGATACCATTGTATAATAATCCTAAGATATATCTTATGGAGGTTACCAATGGTAGATAAACAACTAGCCGAACGCATGCAAGATGCAATTGATTATATTGAAGAACATTTATTGGAGAAAATTACCACTGAAGATATTTCAAAATCCATCTATATGTCCAAGTCTTCATTTTATAATATTTTCTCTAGTATCCTTGGCACAACTGTTAAAAGTTATATACGGAGAAGACGTTTATCTCTATCCGCTAAGGATTTAATACACTCTGACGAGAGTATATTGAATATTGCTCTTCAATATCAATACAGTACGTATGAATCTTACTCAAGAGCATTTAAGCGTTTATTTGGTATCTCTCCACAGCAGTACAGACATGAAAACGTATATACGAATATGTTCCCTAGGGTTGTCTTAACCTATCATAGTTATGAGGGAGGTAACGTTGTGGTTAATAGACAAATAAACAAAGATGCTTTTTTAGAACAAATGGGACATATAGTCAATGGATTTGTATTAGATATTGATATTGATGCATTTGACCGTATTAATGCAAACTATGGGTATTATACTGGGGATAAAGTGCTTGTTGCAATACCTAAACGTATTAACAAAGTCTTAAAATCTTATCAGCTTGATGTAACTGCTACACGCATAAATGGGGATGAGTTCGCAGTTATTATAAAAGATCAAACGAAAGAAATTGTTAAAGCAATTTCAGCTGATATTATTAAAGCTGTAGAGGTGGAACCCTTTGTATTTAATGATGTGAAGTTCAATGTTACAGTAAGTATAGGCATCTCAGATTTTACAGTAGATAATCATGCACGTGTTATGAAGCATGCCAATGAGGCCATGTTATCAGCAAAGAATAAAGGCCGTAATCAATATCAACTGTATGACTGAAAGGGCAATTGTAATTAAGTATTATAAAAAATAAAGGACTGTCCCATCAAAACAAGATATGCGATTCTAGAAATCTAGTGGATTCCAGAATCATAAAATATCAACGTTTTGATAAGGCAGTCCTTTTGCTAAGCCATTAAGCAGCTTTAATATTCTGTATTTTCTTCATCTCTATCTATTTGCTCTCTTCTATGCTCATATTCTTCCATTTCAGATTGACCAAATTCCGTATTGAACTTTCCATTGTTTTTAAAGGTTTTTTTCATACTCTCGCTGTTTTCTTGTGTTGATTTTCTCATTCTATTGACCTCCTAATATATAATGAATTAAACATATATAGTATCTATTGTTTCTTTTAATTTATGCGTTAAATGAATATTTAAATTATCATTCTACGAAAATGTATATTGAGTAATCATAATAATCCACAAGTATTATGTAATGATATATGATTTGTTCAAAATATGAACAAATTTAACAATGCTATAAGCTTTCTAGTTAATGTATGTACATGTTATACTGTTTTATTAATATAGTAATAGGGTTATTAGATAAGAAAAAGACGTATTACTTCAGGAAAATGTTTATATAAAAAGTTCATTTATTGAACAATTATCAAAATAATATTCCGTTTGGAATTGATTCATGATTGATTGCTAAAAACAGATATAAATGCTACTATTATGCTAGTATGTCAATGTTTATTGATGAACATAAACGGTAGTAGATAGGAGATGATATAGCAATGGGTATTTCTATAAAGACCGAAAGATTAATATTAAGACAGTTCGTTTTAGAAGATGTTGCAGCATTACATAGAATCTGTCATCAACCCCATATATTAAAATGGATGCCTGATTGGGCCTGTACCATAAACAAACGAAAAGAGTGGATTAAATGGGTGGATAAGCAGTATGAACAAGCAACAAAAGAAACTGCAAGAGTCATGCTTGCAGTTACACTAGAATCAACAGGTGAACTCATAGGTATGGTGGGTATAGGCAATAAAGAAGAAGTTGAAAATGAAATTGAGATAGCTTATTTTATGTCTGATGAATTTTGTCATCAAGGTTATATGGGTGAAGCAGTTGATGCACTGGTAGATTGGACATTCAAGACACTTGATTTAGACTATTTAATGGCTATTGTTGAATTAGATAACCACCCATCTCAGAAAGTAATAGAAAAATGTTGTTTTACAAAGGTTGATCGCAGGATGATACTTAATTCAGGTGATACAGAAGAAAAGCCATTCTATTACTATAGAAGATATAACCCTATGGCTGATTAAGAAAATGTTACTTATACAAGCCTATTTCTTAACAGGAAATGGGCTTGTATTCCAATGAAAACACATTATTTGGCCATTTCTTCAACATGCTCATAGAGTGCATCTAATTCTTTTTTAGAAAATGATTTTTCTAAGACAAGGGAACCCACTAAATAAACAACAATTAAAGTCACATTTGAAACAATGGTAAACTTTAGTCCCATTGTTGTTGATTGGTAAAACAGTATAGGAAGCTTAGAACTTGCCCAGGTCATTAAGAAAAAGATCACATTAGCGTATCTTGCGCCTTTTTTTAACATAATCATAGCCACTGGAAAAGCTCCTACTAATGGTCCAGCAGCAAAGGTACCAAACAGAAAGGCAATAACTATACCCAGTACACCCGATTTTTTACCCATTAATTTTATCATGGTTTCCCTTGGCACCCACACATCCAGTAACCCAATGAGTAAAAAGATTGGTGGTACGATTTTTAGCATGGATAAGATCTGGAACGAAGCGGATTTTAAAGACTTAATACCCAAGGATATATCGTATATGGATAGTACAAGCAATATCAGTATACCTACAAGTAATGTTTTGTTTTTTATTATTTTTTTCATTGTCATTTACATAACCCCCCATACAACAAGTGCAACAATTAAAGAAGCGATAAATCCTAAACCATTTCGTAAGATTGCAGATTTGGTACCAAAAAACTTAGTTTCAGCAGTAAAATAAACAATCCCCACAGCCATAAGTGTTGTAACAAAGGCAGCAACTTGTGGGTAGCCCGCACCCTTTTCTAGCAACTCTACACCAAGAGGGTAGGTAACGAAAGGGGGCATGAAGGATATGGAGCCTACGATTAAACCAATAAATACACCAATAACGCCAGAATTTTCACCTAATGCGAATTTAATCATATCTGGACTGATCACCGTTAAAATGATACCAACGATTAAAAATAGGGGTATCAGTATGGGAAGGATTTTTTTAAATGCCATCCATCCTTTTTTAATGCCCATCTTTGTTTTCTTTCTATCTTTAATGAAGGAAACTATGAGTAATACCAGGGCTAAGATATATAATATGATTGTTGATATATCCATGAAACCATTCCTTTCTTTATAGATTACAATGTCTTATATAACTATATTCAAATATATAGATATTATGATATGAATTATATAATATTTCTTTTCATACGTCAACAGGTGATTTTCCTTATATTTATTTAACATGTAAATCTTTAGGTTTTTGCAGGATATCAACAAGATTTTAGCTAATTTCAATCTTAAAGATGTGGTTGTTAATAAAAAGAATCATTCATACAATGTGACGAAATACATGTCCATAATACTATATTTTTTATGTAAAAAGGCAGTTGAATTTATTATATTACTATATTATAATATACAAATATAAGAGTCATATTATTCTAACCTAAAGACGAGGAGAGGTGATACAATGTTAGATATAGCAATTATCGGAGCAGGTCCAGCAGGATTATCTGCTGCAATTAATGGTGTAACGAGGAACAAACGCGTTATGGTATTTGGTAATAAACCAACCTCAAGTTTAATTTACAAAGCCGAGCAAGTTAATAATTATTTGGGTATGTATGGTGTAACAGGCAAAGAGATGATTGAGCAATATGTCGATCATGCAAAAAGCATGGGGGTTCCCATGCATATAGGTAAGGTTATACAAATTTTCTCACTAGGAGATTATTATACACTTAATGTAGAAAATGAGTTTTTTGAAGCCCGTACAGTGATCATAGCTACAGGGCTGCCCATGGTAAAGATGTTGCCCAAGGAAGAAGAGTTCATTGGTAAAGGCATCAGCTATTGCGCAACATGTGATGGCATGCTCTATAAAGATAAAGATGTGGTCGTTTTTGGAGAAACTCATGAAGCTGAAAAAGATGTGAATTACCTATCAGAAATATGTAGAAACGTCCATTACGTCCATCAATACAAAGATGTTAAACATATCAATCATACGGTCAATAGCATTCATGGAAAACCAAAAGAAATCATTGCAGGTGACTATGTAGAAGGTCTGAAATTAAAAGACCAAGAGTTAAAAGGTAATGCTGTCTTCTTGCTAAGAGAAACAACACCTGTAAGCAAGCTAATTTCAGGACTAGAGATGAATGGTAAAACAATTCAAGTCAACAGGCACATGGAGACTAACATTTCAGGCATATATGCAGCCGGCGATTGTACAGGAACACCCTATCAAATTAGTAAAGCTGTTGGTGAGGGACTAATCGCTGCATTAAGTGCTGTTACGTATATTGACAGACAAAAGGCAGCCTAAGTAGATTAAGGACTTAAAAGACCACCATGTTTTATTCTTTCAATCGAATACGATTAATCATCATAGGTTATAAGCATATCAATTATCCATTAATTGGTATGCTTTTTTATGTTAATATGAAAATTCTTTGAATGTAGCATATGAAATAGAAGCTGAAGCAACATATTATTTTTAATTAAGAGTTGACTTAAATAAAAACGGATGCTATTATATAATTAAGTAATTACTTAAATAAAATATATGGAGGCATAAATTATGGAAAAACTCATAGTAAGATTTAAGGCATTAAGTGATGAGACGCGGTTTAAGTTGTTTTTATTACTTGCAGAAAAGCAATTATGTGTTGGTGGATTAGCAAAAGTATTAGGTATATCCGAATCCGCAGTGTCACAACATTTAAAGGTACTCAGAAATGCTGATTTGATAAAAGGTGAAAAAGTAGGATATTACGTGCATTACAAGGTTCAAAAAGATATACTGGAAGAACTAAAAGGTGTTATTGAACAATTGGCTAATGGTGTCGAGTTAACGGAGCAGAAAAAAAGTTTAGGGATTTATGAAGCAGAGTGTGAAAGCCAATGTAATAAAAATGGGAAAGGTTGTGATGCATAATATGACATACCTATATTCCTTAGCAGGAGTTGGCCTTCTCATTTCATTGATTAAAGATCGTCATAAATCAAAAAAAGCATTGATAACTGCTGTAAAGATTTTTGTAAAGATGTTGCCCATGTTATTAGGTATTGTTGCAGCTGTTTCACTTTTACTATATATTCTACCGGATTATGTAATTGCTAATTATTTAGGAGGAGAGGATAGTGCTACAGGTATAGCATTAGCCTTAGTTATAGGTTCAATTTCTTTATTACCTGGATTCATTACTTTTCCATTAAGTGGTCTGTTGTTACGTCAAGGCGTTAGTTATATGGTTTTAGCTGCATTTACCACAACGTTAATGATGGTAGGCATTATAACATTTCCCATAGAACGTAAATATTTTGGGACTAAATTAACGCTACTAAGAAATCTTGCAGGCTTTGTCATAGCTCTTATCATTTCACTCTGTATTGGATTCGTTTATGGGGAGGTATTTTAATGGAAAAAGATAAGAAAAAGAAACCAATTGTACTCTTTGTTTTTCTAGGTACATATACAATATTTATTGTTTTATCAATGATAATAAGTTATGAACCTGGTAAAGTTATTTTTGATAATTTTTATTTGTTTATCATGGATATGTTTAAACTATTTCCACCAGCATTTATACTTGTTGGGCTGTTTATGGTCTGGATAGATCGAAAGGTTGTAGAAAAGTATTTTGGTGAATCATCAGGATTAAAAGGGTATATAAGTGCTATTTTGTTAGCATGTACCACATTATATCCCTTTGTTGTTGTCTTGCCCATGGCAAGCGGTTTATACAAAAAGGGAGCGAAATTGGATATTGTTTTAACGTATTTAGGGGCAAGTGCTATATGTCGTATACCGATGTCCATATTTGAAGCAACCTTCTTAGGTTTTAAGTTCACGGCTATCAGGTATATCGTATCTTTACCATTAATTGTTTTTAGTTCTGTCATTATTGGGAAGCTAATGAAGAACAAACAACTTTCATTTGAATAAGTAATTCCAATCAAAATAAGAGGTTTAAATCCTAAATAAGGTTTAAGCCTCTTATTTTATTTCAATAAGGCAATTTGCTACTATGGACTTAGAGAAAGGGTAGAAGGGACTATGGTGTTTCATCATGTTCCATGTCGATATTAGATATAGCACGCATTTTAAGCAAAAGAGGAGGAATATATGAATAAACTAAAAAGGTGTTTAGGTTTGCTTGTTATGGTGACATTAGCATTCTCTTTTTTCTCGATGTATAGTGTTGCTCAGGAAGATCAAACGGATAAACAAGGGTTACAATTTAAGGACCTACCAAAAGAACATTGGGCATATGAAGATATCATGAAAATGGTAAACCGCGGCATTATCGGCGGATACACAGATGGTAACTTTAAACCTTCCAAAGAAGTAACGCGATCAGAATTCGCAAAAATGATGGTATTAACACTTGATTTAACCTTGGTAAATACCAAAGAACCATCTTTTGAAGATGTAGCAACGAAAGATTGGGCGTATCCTTATGTAGAAACAGCAAAGCATTATTTAACAGGTTTTAGGACGTCAACTGGCGACTATTTTAAGCCAAATCACGTTGCAGTACGTGAGGATATGGCGGTTGCACTAGTAAAGGCACTAGAACTAGAGGTAAACGATTCAAGCTTAGGTATTCTAAATGAATACAAGGATAAAGACGATATTTCACCTAATCTAGAAGAGCATGTAGCAACCATTATTCAACACAAAATTATGGTAGGAAACAGTGAAAAATTCTTTTATCCACAAGGTCATTTAACAAGAGCTCAAGCGGCATCATTACTTTCTCGACTAGTGAGTGAAGATAACGTTGATGATGAAGAAAAGGTTACCTATGATGATCAGGAAACACCATCTCCTTCTGATTACCTAACGCCTAACGTTAAGGGGGAGGTTACAGATGCAGGTATTCGTCTAGAGTGGAATAAAGTGAAGGAAGAGGGATTTAAGTATTATAAGGTCGTTGTATCTAAGCACGATTCAAATCCCAAATACCCAGAGAACGGTTACTTAGTTTATATTAGTGATATAAACAGAACCAGTCATTTTGTATCCCCATATGATACATACAATAAAGGGGATGTTGGTGGACGTATTGAGCCAGAAGAAACTTACTATTTTAGTATTACAGCTGTTTATAAAGATAATAAAACGTATGGTAATGCCATTCAATTAACCATGCCAGCCGCAATGGGTGATGAAGATTATACCACAAAAATCCAAGGCAATGTGACAGATCAAGGCGTTAATTTACAATGGAATGAAGCAAAAAAAGAAGGATTCAAATATTATAAAGTCGTCATTGCAAAACATGATGCAACGCCTATTTATCCTGATAATGGTTATATGTTTTGTTACTCAAATAGAGGTAAGACTTCAGCCCTCATAACGACGCATAACAAATATCATCATGGTGATTTCGGAAACTATCTACAACCAGGAGAGTCTTATTATTTCAGTATTACAACGGTTTATACCCATGGAAAATATGCAAGTAATGTCATTAGGTTGACGTATTGATTGTCAAATAGTTTTTGAAAAACTTAAGCAAACAAAAAACATGTTTTTATATGTTTATTGTTTGCTTTTTTATGCTATAAAGGGTCCAAAGAAAAAAATAGTTGATTATAGTATTAACATATGGTACTATTAACATATGTTAATACTAAATGAGGTGATAAAATGTCAATTAACTATGCTATATTAGGCTTGTTATCCTGGAAAAACTTTACGGGATATGAAATAAAGAAATATATTAAAGAATCGGATTTGATGTATTGGTCAGGAAATAATAATCAAATATACAAGGCGTTTGTTAAATTATTAGAAGAAGGTTATGTATCAAATATAGTTGAGCATCAAGACGGTTCACCTTCAAAGAAAATTTATTCCATTACTGAAAAAGGAAAAGAACATCTTAAAGAATGGCTTCTTTCTGACAATGAATTTATTGAAATGAAAAATAATTTTTTAATACAGTTTGCTTGGATGGATATATTATCATATGAAGAATTGGATAAACAGCTTGAAAAATATGAAGATAATATAAAAACCAATATTATGATGTACGAAGAAAAGCAGAGAAGGGGTATCAGGGAACCGAAAAGAAGTAAACGAGAAAAAGTTTTATGGGATCGGATATCAGAAAATATCCTTTCTTCTTATAAGAACCAACTTAAATGGGTGAAAAAAACAAGAAATGAATTGAGGTTATTAAATAATGAGTAAAGGTATATTTAAATCAGAAAATAAAAAAAGAGAAATAATTAATTTTTATAATAAAATATTAAAAAGGTGGCCTGTTAATTATGAAGAGATAACAATAAATACAAAATATGGAGATACACATATACTGTTAAGCGGTAATAAAGATAATCCACCATTGGTATTGATACATGGTTCTGCATCTAATTCAGCTATGTGGATAGGCGATATAGAAAATTATGTAAAGTATTTTAGAGTTTATATGATTGATATTCCTGGAGAACCAGGTAAAAGTCAGGAATTAAGGTTTGATATAGAGACATCAGAATCAGCAAAGTGGTTAGATAACATAATATCTGAATTAAATATAAAAATGTTTTGCTTAGGTGGTATTTCCTTCGGAGGATGGATAGCAGTGGATTACTCAGTTAAGAATCCTGGTAAAGTAGAAAAGTTATTTTTATTATGTCCTGCAGGAATAGGAAAGCAAAAAACGAAGTATATACCTTATTTAGTCTTTATGGCATTATTGGGACAATATGGATCAAAAAAAGTTTTGGAAAAAATTTGTTATGGTGAAGAAATTGATCAAGAGGCCCTTTATTTTAATCATCTAATTTCAAAAGGATTTAATCCTCGAATGAAGAAATTTCCAATATTTGAAGATAAGCAATTAAGAAGTTTAACAATGAAAACATGTTTGATTCTGGGTAAAAAAGATATAGTGTTTGATTCAGAAGATACGTTAAAAAGAGCAATAAATAATATTCCAAACCTAAATTATGAAATGCTTCTAGATAAGGGGCATGGATTAATCAACAAAAGTAAGCAGATTATAGATTTTTTGTTGGATGAAGCATATAGTGAACAATGCGAAAAGGAGGCAATTATTAAGTAGTGTTATAGTTCTTATACTTTCATTTGAGCAATGTCATTGAGGAAATTGTATTTAAAATAGTTAGAGCAACTGAAATTACAATAGTATTCAGTTGCCTTTTTTTGTTATATTTTAAGAGCTTGTAAATTACACAAAGGAATAAAGAAATAAATTTCCTAATGCTTATTGGTACTAAATTATTTTTTTACTGGTAAAACCATAATCTGAGCGATAATTAAATCATAAATTGCAAATTATGATTAGCCAGTTAAAAAGTGATGGGGGTTAAATTTCAAATATAACTTTGAAGTTTTGGAAAAAAAGTCGGTTGTTCATAAAAAAAATATGTTACGATATATTCATCTTAAGATGTAAAGGGAGTGCACTTTCTATGAACTATTACGAACGAATTCAAAAATCTATTGATTATATTGAAGATAACCTTGAGAATAAGATTAATTTAGATCTAGTAGTAAACCAAGCATATATGTCAAAGTCAAATTATTATAGGATGTTTTTTGCTCTAATAGGCTATTCAGTAAAGGCGTATATTAGACAAAGAAGGGTGAGTCTTGCAAGCATAGAATTAGTGCATAATAATATGAATATTATTGATATTGCTATAAAATATGATTTTAGTAGTGGAGATGCTTTCTCAAGAGCTTTTAAAAAAATCACTGGATTTTTACCAAGTGAGTTCAAAAAAACTAAGAAGAATTATAGTTTTGAAAGGGTGAATATAATGGATAAATATTTTGAAGTCCAAGATAAAGCATTACTTGAAAAGTATCCTGATATAAAAGTATTAAAAGAGATCAAACCAATGAAAGTAGCATATTACTGCTATTATGGGAAAAACCCGGAGGAGAATGCATTTTTGGTCATTAAGGAATGGTTAAAGAAAAGTGATTTTAATAATACTAAACAAGATTTTAGGATATTTGGATTTAATAATCCAAGTCCATCTAACCCCCAACAAGAGGAATATGGATATGAGGTATGTGTAACCATTGACGAGGAATTTATTGTTAAAGACGAAAATATAAAATCAAAAGTTTTAGATGGTGGTCTTTATGCAGTTATAGGAATAAGACCGGATAAAAACGGGGAATTGGGTAACGAAATAATGAGGGCATGGAAACGTTTTGGAGAGTGGTTAAAAGACAGTAAATATAGATATGGTGGATATCAATGGCTTGAAGAACATTTAGGTTTTGATAAGAACTATAATCATATAGGTGGCATAGATTTATACATGCCAATCATAAAAAAAGATACCATAGACATAACAAAAACTTATGAACATATCCAGCCAATGTGGACAGCTTCTTATAAAGTAGAGGGTAGAGATGCTACTGAAAAAGCAAGAAAATATTTTTTAAAATGGGCAGATGCTGAAGGTCTCTTTAATAACAGTTACAAACATAAATTTTTTGCTTATTATAATCATGAAAGAATGGGAGAAAAAGATTTCTTTTATAAAATACATGTATCAATACCTAGAGAATTTAAAACAGATGATCCAAATATAAAGCTTGAAGAGTTTAAAGGTGGATATTATGCTGTTATGAAATCAAAATTTAAATATAATGGAGCCTCTTGGGGCGAATTTATTGATTGGGTATCTAAAAGTAAAGAATTTTGTTTTGGTGACTACTGGTTTTTTGAGGAATATAAAATAAACGAACCACGCATTAGAATGGAAACAGATATGATTTTGTATATGCCAATAAAACCAAAGTGAAAAACATATAATATAGCCAACAGGGGGCATAAAACACCCCTGTTTTTATATGTAAAAATAAATATGCTAATAGAAGACGTCACGTCTATGCTAGTACCAATGTACAAGACTATGATGGTTATAGTAATAGTGTGATAGCAGAAAATTGATGAGACAGGTGTTAAGTAACATTGACAAGTTGACAATTCTGTACTAAACTATAATTAAACAATGTTTAAAACATGTTTAAATCAAATATGTCTGATTTAGGAGTGACTTGATGGATATAAAAGCAAATGTAAAAGACCAGATACTTAATGCCGTAATAGAATTGATTGATGAAGTGGATTTAATCGAAAGAATAACATCTCGGAAGATAGCAGAGAAGGCCGGAGTCAACCTGGCACTGATAAATTATTACTATCAGTCAAAAGACAACTTGATAAATCAAGCAGTCAGCTACAAGATGGAATTGATTACTCGTCAAATGAGCAATGCATATAGTGATGTTGATTCACCATACCAACAACTGATTGGACTCTTATTGTCGTCAGCTGATCTGAGCTTTAAGTACAATAAGTTTTTTAAAGTTGCAGTTGAAACAGAAATGAGAAATGGCTACAGGAACTCATTAGACTTAGTCATGCCACTTCTCAAGGAAATATTCAATAATACTGATAAGGAGGAGTTAAGGATAATTGCCATGCAACTTATGATACCATTTCATCAAATAATCATGTATCCTGACTTGTACAGCAAATATTTAGAAACAGATTTCTTTGATAAGAGCAAGCGTGACGATACCATAATCAAAATGATGCAAAAGGCACTAGGTAAGAAGGAGAATGAGACAGTTGGTAGAACTAAATAAGAATAAGAGAGAAAAGAACAACTATTACAATAAAGCTATAAGGATTACAGTATCGGTTTTCGGCGTAATACTTAGTTTGAGCGGTATCGTCCATGGTTTATTTGAAGTTCTTCAAGGCAATGTCAAAACTGAAAGCCTGATGATCCATGCCATAGGCGAATCGCATAAATTCTGGGCATATGGTAACGAGCCTGCTTTGACTATTATTCCTAACTTTCTTATAACAGGATTGGCTGCTATATCAATCAGCATCATCATCATCATATGGTCAATAAAATTCATGGACAAGAAGAGTAGTGCCCATGTTTTCCTATTGCTGTTTATCATTTTGCTGCTTGTCGGTGGTGGCGTAGGTCAAGCTGTATTCTTTACTTTAATTTGGGGATTCGCAACTAGAATAAGTAAACCTTTGAATTGGTGGAATAAAGTGCTCCGAAATAGCTTAAAAGAAGTGCTATCAAAGTTTTGGAGGATTCTACTTATCATAAGTTCATTTCTAGTATTATTCGCTCTAGAAATCGCAGTGTTCGGCTATGTGCCTGGCATTACAAATCCGGATACTGTTTCTCTAGTTATGCTGAGCAGTTTAGGGTGTGGTCTCATATTTCTTATAGCAACGTTCATATCAGGTATTTCCCATGATCTAGTAAACAGGAAGTAGTATTTGAAATTATAAGTTTGATGTAAGCCAATACGAACATATTATTAGGAGGAAGATTATGGATAGAAAAGCGCTTATTGCATATGCTTCTAAGCATGGATCCACAAGAGAGATTGCTGAAAGAATACGATCTTTACTGAAAGAAAAAGGTGTTATATTTAATATTGCGTCCATTGAAAACGTAAAAAAAATATCAGACTACTCTGATGTGATTCTAGGGAGCGCCTTGTATATCGGAAGATGGGATAAACGCATGGTTAAGTTTGTAAAGAAGAATCAGGAACAATTACATGGTAAGAGGGTTTGGTTTTTTTCGAGTGGACCTACTGAAATAAATGAACTCCCTGAGGATATGAATGCAAAACATATGTCCTCTTCTATAAAAGAAATAATAAACTTCATTAGTCCGGTGGATATGGCTTGCTTCCCAGGATGCATTGATATCGAAAAACTCAGTATATTTGAGAAATGGATTGTAAACAAGGTCGATGCACCCATTGGGGATTATAGGGATTGGACATGTATTGAGACATGGGCTGATAACATTTCAAAAGAACTGAACATTAAATAGTACGCCTGAGTCAATTGCAAACCTGCAATAAAACTCAAGCAGATTCTTCTAAATCAAAGATTGCTTGTAAAGTGTAAATACTTTGTCAGTTATTTAAAGTAATGCTAGATTATTATGGTGGCGAACTTAATACGTCTCAGTACTCTGTTTTTAAAAAAAAACGGAGGTTTTAATTGTTATTTCAAAACCTCCGTTAGGCTACTTTATTTTGTTTGGCGCATGGCTATCTTGCCACTGTCCCTGTTCTGTTTATGACAAAGGTGGATTAGTTTTCTTTGGTAGATAGCAAAGTTTGCATGAGGGCAAAGAAATGTTGAGGCTCACCGGTACTAAAATATTCATACCAAGATTCCAGTGTGTTTGATTGAAAAACACCTAAATGCTCAATAATTTGTTTAGCCCATAACAAAGCTCCGGTGGAACTTGCAGTAATTAGGTTGTTATCTGCTACAGATGGTTTGTCTATATAAAAACTTTGCCCTTTATAACCAGGAGAAACCATTTCAAGAAATCCCGGTCCATTACTGGTATGTGGACGCTTATCCAATAGCCCAAAGTTGGCAAGCGCAGCGGTAGCTCCACAGATTGCACACACCGAAGCGCCTAAAGAGAGATATTCGCTTGCTTTTTCAATGATAGCGACATGCTTTGGGTCGTTCCATGTATCTGCACCCGGTAATAGCAACATGCTTGTTTCACTCACAACAATATCATCAATTAAGCAATTGGGTGCTATTGCCATCCCACCCATTGTATTAATTTGCTCTTTAGAATAACTAACCGTTTTGAGTGATACAGGTTGCTGGCCCTTTTTGAAAAATCGACCAGAATTCAGCTCCGAAATAACATACCCCAGCTCCCAATCGGCTAAATTATCAAGAACGTAAACATAGATTGTAAACATAAATTTCCTCCATTTTCATTGTATTTCGCCACCTCTATAATGTTCTGTACTTTAAAGATGTGATTAGGTAACAAGTCATTTAAACTAATGATTTTACTTTTTTATTGTACCATGTAATTGTTGACACCAGTATGGCCATAATCTATAATAATTAAAAGTAATTTTAAAAAAAGGTGGTTGTCAGATGAAAATTGACAGGCTTGTTAGCATTATTATGATACTCCTTGAAAAAGAGCGGATAGGCGCACAGGAGTTAGCAGATATGTTTGAAGTTTCACCCCGCACAATCTACCGTGACATAGACACTATCAACATGGCAGGTATTCCTGTTTGTTCTGTACCGGGAGTAGGCGGTGGCTTTGAAATCATGCAGAAATACAAGATTGATAAAAAATTTTTCTCTACTGCAGACCTTTCCGCTATCCTGATGGGGCTTTCCAATCTTTCTACTATGATACGAGGGGATGAACTGGTAAACGCCCTTGCAAAAGTTAAGAGTTTTATCCCAGCCGACAGAGCAAACGATATTGAATTAAAAGTAAATCAGATTTACATAGATTTAAGTCCGTGGATGGGCAACAGGAACATACAACCATATTTAGAAATTATCAAAATAGCTTTACACGAAAGCAAGCTACTTTCGTTTGATTATGCAGACCGCTATGGAAACAAAACTGCACGAACAGCTGAGCCATATCAGCTTGTATTGAAAAATAGCGACTGGTATTGGCATGGGTATTGCCTTAAAAGAAATGATTTTCGCTTATTCAAAATATCTCGCATATCAAACCTACAAATACAAGAGGAATTTTTTACGCCACGAGATTATCAAAAACCACAGTTAGATTTTGCTGATATTTTGGCAACTATGCAAACAAAAATCAAAATTCGCATTCATAAATCTATCATGGATAGGGTACTTGATTTTTGCGCTTATGAATACTTTTCGCCTGACGACAATGAGCATTACATTGTTAGTTTTCCTTTCATAGAGAATGATTACTACTACAATATTCTTTTCAGTTTTGGGAATAAATGCGAGTGTTTAGAGCCGTTACATGTCCGCACAGAAATAAAGCGTAGAATACATGATATAGCTACCTTATATGAAAACTAGAATTGTTCCACTTTGGTACAAAGAAAAAGTTTCTGCATTTATTAATGTAGAACTCTTTTTTAAATTTGTGTATTCCTATGATATAACCCACACATGTGGAGACAGTGACGGTACTATAGTAGGTGGTGTAATAGGACAACAGTTAGAAAGCCTGTTAAATGGGCTTGAAAATTGTTGTCCTATTTTTCCTAACAACTAATAACAATGCTGCATAATATATAATGAGAAAATAGAGTATGTCTATGTTTTGCTATAAATATTGATATAGGAGGTTAAAATTAGTGGACAACAAAAAAGATTATCAAGACTGTGCATCTTGCCAATCAGATAGAGAATTTGCTAAGTGCAAACCGAAGCACCCAAACCCCCAAAATATACTACTAGAATGTGGGGAGGGGACGGGAAGTAGAACCTTTACATCCTCAGATGATGCATCATTTCAAATAGCCCATGTTACGATTGATGCAACTTGTTTAACGCGACCTAAAGTACTAATTAAGTTTTCTAGTCTTGTTAGGAGCGAAATTATAGGAACTGGAATCGTTAGATTACAATACGAATTATTTAGAGTTTGTGGTAGTAGTGACCCTTTATCACTAGGAATTTGGATGTTTGAGACAAATGTAAATTTTACTGAATCTTTGGAAGAATCTTTTGGCTTTGTATTCTGTGATGCTTCGAATTTTACAGATTACTGCGATTATTTTGTTGCTGTAACACCAATTGAAATAACAGGTGAAAATACAGCCACAGTTAGTCATGGACAGATCGCTGTATTAGCTCAAAACTTATGTGGCTCTTTAAAGAATGAAAGTAAAAACTTGAAAAATATAATCTTAGCCTGTGGACAAGGAAATGCAATTGCATTTTTAGGAACTTCAATTCCACCACCAGTCAGTATTGCTAACATAAGTATGGATACAACATGTCTAAGTAAAGCTAATGTTCTAATTGAATATTCAAGTAGTATTCAAATTGGGACAGCATCACAGACTGTACTGCAATTTGAGTTGTTTAGAATATGTGGTGATAAGACTCCCTTATCTCTTGGGATATGGACATTTGAAAGAACTGGTAGTAATGTACAAAGAATGACCACATTCAATTTTATATACTGTGATTCTAATGTCCCTTCAAGCTGCTGCGAGTATTTTGTTAATGTAAGTCTAATACAACAGAGTATAGCATTCTTAGATGAAGGAGTTATAATAGATAATGTTAAAATGACTGGAATTGCGCAGTCTTCATGTGGTTGTTTTTCATACAATGAATATGGCACACTTGATAAAAAAAATGACAGTATCGTCTTCAATCAAAAGCCTAAAGAAAGTTTACTTGAATGTGGTAGTGGGACTGGAATGAGGACATTTACGTCATTAAGTGAGCCAACCTTTCAATTAGCCCAAGTTACAATAGATACCACAAACTTATGTAAGCCTAAAGTTAATATTGAATTTTCAAGCATCATAACAATTGATGGTGGCATATTATTCCAAACCATTAATCAATTAAGATATGAATTGATTAGAATATGTAATAATAGAGAACCCATATCAATAGGTGTTTGGTCAATTGATATAATTGATAATTTTAATGATAATCAAGTCATCAATAAGTTAACGAATACATTTGATTTTAGTTATTGTGACTGTATTACATGTCCTGGTTGCTGTGATTATATAGTGACCGTTACACCTATCGTAATACAACAAGTTACAATTACAGTTAGTGATGGAAGAATAGCTGCATTAGCTCAAGAAATGTAACCAGCATAAAGGATTTACCTTTAAACATATAGATAATTAATCAAAGAAGTAAAAGCTAGTTACATACCAATATTTATATACGTTATTTGGCCTGAGCAACGTATTAGGCCTTAGGATTACGAGATACCCTAAAATTCACTTCATTATTATTTGTTATTATATATACCAACAATAAGTATTTTGAGGGGAATGTGGTATTTACTAACTATTGTCTCTTAGACTCCTACTAAACACAGGAGACATCATTTTTGTTTTGCGGTTTTTTTCCATAGATAGTTGCAATTTAAACTATGCGCAAAACACAACTTTAACGAAAAGTTAGTAGTAATTTAAGTTATGAATTAATAAAACCACTGAATTTTATTCATTAAGGCTCATAACCTTCAATAAAATCCAGTGGCAATTACTCCTATTACTATAACTGATTATTTGGTAGCAATTTTTCAATCATAAAATTATCTTTTAATAAAGCCCAATTTTGTGGAAATGGATAACCCAAGGCCCAATAACTGATTCCTCTTAAATTATAATCTTTAACTGCATCAAATTTTGCCTGAGCACTTCTAGCGTCTTCAAACCAAACTTCATGTTGTCGGCCTTGCTCATCTGTATAGTTAAAATATGGTGAATCAGTGACTTCATCATATTGTATAACGGTACCATATTTTACGGCTCTTGCTATGGCTTCCTGGACACTAAAGGTCTCAGCTTCTTGCCCTTGCTTATGCGGAAGTAACCAATCACGTGCATACAATTGGAACCCAAAGAAGATTTTATCTCTTGGTATAACGGTCACGGCATAATCAAGGACCCTTTTAATTTGATTGAGTGGTGAAATAGCTTGCGGTGGCCCTTTTCGCCATCCCCATTCATAGGTCATAAGTACAACAAAGTCAAGAATTTTGCCGTGAGCTTCATAGTCATGGGCTTCGTACAATAATCCTGGTTGATCTGCACTCACTTTTGGTGCTAATGCACTTGAAACAAAATAGCCTTCCTCATGTACGCGATCAACGGCAAGTTGAAGGAACTGATTATAGCCTTCACGGTCAGCTGGAAGTACATTTTCAAAATCAATGTTTAATCCTAAATAATTTTTGTCCTTCATAATATTGAGGATGTTTGTCAATAATGTTTCCTGTAACTCTGGGCTATTAAGAATAACACTTGCAAGATTTTCACCTTTTTCAGTTGAGGTGAAATTGGTAATGGACATCATGGGAACAACATCTTCAGCATAGCTTGTTTCAATTGCTGGAGTATCATTTATAGGCTGTAGCGTACCATCTTCCCTAATTAAGTACGCAAATGGGCTTAAATAAGTTAAATATGGACCATCTTCTCTAACAATGGGTATGGCCATATCGCCTAACATATAAATGTATCCATTGACTTCAATAACGGGTCTATTATTCCTAGGAATAACTAATACAGTACCTGGGTATATAAGATTTGGGTTTTGAATATCATTGACTTGTAATAAATTTTCTAATGATACACCATATTTTTCAGCAATTTGCCACAGGGTTTCTCCTGTTTGCACACGATGCTGTCGTGCAGGAATATAGAGTCTAAGACCTGGATAAATATTATCAGGATTAGCAATTGTATTGGCATCTACAATCTCTTGAATAGTCGTACCATATTCTCTAGCAATAAGCCACAAGGTTTCCCCTGCCTTTACTGTATGGAAAATCCCTTCTGTTGGGATCACTAATGACTGGCCAATGACTAATTGATTAGGATATTCTAAGCCGTTTATATCGACTATTTTTCCTATGGGTACACCATAATTAGTGCTAATTTGCCATAGCGTATCTCCTGATTTTACCTCATGAATAATCATGGAAAAATCCTCCCTTTTTCCTTTCTACTAATAAGTTATGTAGGATGTTAGGAGGTGTGACTTAATTTTACATACCATTCCTTTGCAATATCCTAGCACCTATATTATAATAAATAGATATACAGATGATGCTTATTACTTATGGAGGTTCTGTATGAGAGTCATTAAGAAAATAACATGAGAAAGGTTTATCAATAAATGAAATTACAACAACTACTTAGTTATACTCGAAAAGCTGTAGATACGTATCATATGATTGATGAAGGTGACAAAATTGCTATTGGTGTTTCAGGAGGAAAAGATAGTTTAGCACTGATGTATGCACTAAAAGGTTTACAGCGGTTTTACCCTAAGAAGTTTGAAATTGAAGCTATTACCGTTGCCTTGGGATTTGAAGCCTTTGATTTAAGTAAAGTAATTGATTTGTGTAAAGAACTGGATATCCATTATACAGTTGTTCATACAGATATTGCTGAAATCATCTTTGAAGAAAGAAAAGAAAAAAATCCATGCTCACTTTGTTCCAAAATGCGTAAGGGTGCATTAAATGAAAAGGCCGTTGAACTGGGGTGTAATAAAATAGCCCTTGGGCATCATAAGGAAGATATCGTTGAAACTATGATGATGTCACTTTTTTTTGAAGGCAGATTTTATACATTCTCACCTGTGACATACTTAGACCGGATGGAATTATACGCTATTCGACCACTGATGTTTGTATCAGAAAAAGATGTTATTGGTTTCAAGAACAAATACCATCTACCAGTTGTTAAAAGCCCATGTCCAGCTGATGGTCATACAAAACGTGAATATATGAAAAATTTACTTGCAGATTTGGAACGGGATAACCCAGGTTTATCACAGCGTTTATACCGTGCCATAGAAGGGTCACAGATAAAAGGCTGGACCACTGATACATGTTAGGTTAGATATTAAATTAGATGTATAGGTCATATTAACTGACTAATTGAGGTGTTTTACACATGATAAAAAATAACGATTACCATGAACAACAAAATATTAAAAATGCCGTTTTACTGAGGGATATTATGTACTCTCTCCCCTCCTTTACCTATGCATTTTTTAGGGGAATAGAACAAACAACATCATCTAAAACCCGCATTGCATATGCCTATGATTTAAGATTATTTTTTGAATTTATTCTAGATCATCATCAACACTTAAGGGAAAAAGATATGACAACTTTAGTTGTGAAAGATTTAGAGTTGGTAACACCAGATGATGTTGAAATGTATTTAGAGTATCTGAGTTATTATCAAAAAAAAGATAAAAACGGTATGGTCATTGAACATAAAAATACGGAAAGAGGTAAATCACGAAAATTAGCAAGTCTTCGCTCTTTTTATACCTATTTTTATAAGAAACAAAAGATCATCAATAACCCTGCTCTCTTGGTTAACCTACCTAAAATCCATGAAAAGCATATTACTCGATTAGAAATTGACGAAGTGGCTCGGTTATTAGATGAAGTCGAATCAGGACATAACCTGACAGACGCTCAAAAGAAATACCATAGCCGAACGAAAGAAAGAGATTTAGCCATCATGACACTTTTGCTTGGTACGGGCATTCGTGTATCAGAATGTGTGGGTCTTAATATAGAGGATATTGATTTTAATGTAGATGGTATTCGTATTGTACGAAAAGGCGGCAATGAAGTGATTATTTACTTTGGTGAGGAAGTTGAAGAAGCTTTATTGAACTATTTAGAAAAACGTAACGGAATAAGTGCCATAGAAGGACATGACGAAGCTCTCTTTTTATCCTTACAGAATAAACGACTAAGTGTGCGTTCTGTCCAAAATTTAGTCAAAAAATACGCTAAACTTGTTACCCAGTTAAAGAATATTTCCCCACACAAATTACGCAGTACCTATGGTACAAATCTCTATCGTGAAACGGGTGATATCTATTTAGTTGCGGATGTATTAGGTCATAAGGATGTTAATACGACGAAAAAGCATTATGCTCAGCTAGAAGATGAACGACGACGAAAGGCTGCGAAGATAATTCGACTAAGAAAAGATTAATATTATGTCATGAATAGTTATTCAACAATGGGAAGAATAAGAGAATCCCCTGCTAGTATTGTATCATTATTAAGATTATTAATGTGCTTCACTTCGGTTATATAATCTGTAATGGAATAATACGCTTCATTCATGTGCTCTTTTGAAATATCCCATAAAGTATCATAAGACTCAATGGTAATGGTCACATAGGATTTACGTGGTTTTTCATCCAAACCTTTTGCATAAGTAAAACCAAAAAATAAACTGCAACTCATTAATAAGATGAAACAAAAACCCATAAGCATTATAAATGATTTTTTATTGTGTAACATACTCATCACTCCCGAACGTTTGTTTGGTTTTATTATAATCAAACAAACGTTCGGTGTCAAGATATAATCGAACATTTGTTTGATTTTTTTAGTTTTATATGCTATAATTGTTAATAAATGTATCAAAGAATGTATCTGATTTATGCTTCTTTAGATAATTATACTTAACTGTTAATGTCATATAAAAAATATAGAGGTGATTAGGTTATGAATCATGATTTAAGTGAAAAGCAATTAAAAATCCTTAATTTTATAAAAAACGAAATTTTAGACAAAGGTTATCCACCAGCCGTTCGTGAAATTTGTGATGCGGTGGGTCTAAAATCAACATCGACTGTTCATGGGCATTTAGAACGTCTTGAGAAGAAAGGTTATATCCGTCGAGATCCAAGTAAACCAAGAGCCATTGAAATTACAGATGAGACCTTTATGCCATCTCAAAAAGAAATGGTGAGTGTACCCATTATCGGTAAAGTAGCTGCTGGTGAACCTCTATTAGCTGTTGAAAATATTGATGATTACTTCCCTATCCCTATGGACTATATGCCTAATCAACAATCTTTTATGTTACGTGTGCAAGGCGATAGTATGATTGATGCGGGTATTTTTAATGAAGACCTTATTTTAGTACAGCAACAACAACATGCAAAGGACAAGGACATTGTTGTTGCGTTACTGGACGATTCTGTGACAGTAAAGCGCTTTTTTAAAGAGTCAAATCATATCCGATTACAACCTGAAAATAGTGGTATGAATCCTATTATTGTCGATGATGTCACTATTTTAGGCAAAGTTATTGGCCTCTTTAGACAATTTTAATCAAAGGTATTGAATCTAATAACATTATATATAGAATGAAGACTACATATTGTATTTAGAAACACGCGTTGTCTAAGTTCAATAAAAGAAAGCCGAGAATCATCGTATTTAAGTTATACGAAAATATCCTTGGCTTTTTTATATGAATATTAAAATTCGGCTATATTGTTATGTGAAGTACTTAACAAAAATATTCAAATTATAGAATGGTACATGATACTATTGGATTAAAGATTGTACATCCATTTCTTTACCATCACTCCAGATTCGTTCAAGATCGTAGAATAAACGATCTTCTTTACTAAATATATGGATGATGATGCTGCCATAATCAAGTAATATCCAACTTGCTGAACGATAACCTTCCACTTGCTTTGGTTCATAACCATTTCGTGATAGCATTTCTTCAACCCGGTCAATGAGTGCTTGTATATGATTCTTATTATTACCATGAGCAATTACAAAATAATCAGCCAAAACACTAATTTCTTGAATATCTAGTACCTTTATATCTTCAGCTTGTTTATCATCCAATGATGCCAAAGCTATTTTTAACATGTCCATGGATTGTTCCATATGATCTGCCATACAATACCTCCTAATAAATTTCAATTACAATAGATTGTTTTTTAATAGAACTTGTTTTATGATTAACTATTACTTCTTTAACGTGTATCATCCTTAGTATAATATGCATATGCTTCTATGGTTATGGGGTTTATATACTTATCTTGTTTTTTTAAATACCTAATGGTATCTTTCATAATATACCGTAGTGCATCATCTAGATTTTCCTTTGCAACGGCTCTTATTTTTGGTAGATTTGGTGCTTTATCCCGTCCAGGTTCAATGTAATCCGCAATATAAATGATTTTCTCCAGTAGAGACATACCTGGTCTACCTGTGGTGTGATAAGCAATTGCACAAAGGACATCATCATCTTCAATACGATATATTTTTTTGGCTACAATTGCACCAACCTCAGCATGAACAAGGTCAGGATTACGTTGAGATGCCTTGGTTAAGGATACACCATAGGATTTACATATAGCCAGAGCCTTTTTATGTGCCATATCTTTGGCACAGTCATGTAACAGGGCTGCTATTTGAGCTTTATATACATTAGCGCCATGTTGTCTAGCTAATTCAATGGCGGTCACTTCAACGCCTAAAGTATGTGTGTACCGTGAGGCTTTCAAAGATGTCTGTAAAGCTTTTCTAATGGCTATAATCGCCTCAGTGTTCATATTCATTATAATCGCCTCTATTTGTATAGTCCTTGTTCTAATATATAGGCTTCCACATTCGCTGGCAGCAGATATTTAATGGACTGATTGTTTCTAACACGATTTCTAATTTCGGTTGATGAAATTTGAATATCGGGTATGGATACCAGAGAAATCTGACTTGCATACTTTTGATTAAGCTTTTGTATCTGTGCCTGCAAATCAGTCTTTGAATAAGTTCCACCACGATTTGTTACAGCAAAATCACATATTTTAAACAGCTGCTCACTATTCTTCCATCTTTCTAGGTCAAATAATGAATCAGCACCCATTATAAAATAAAAACGTGTATTAGGATGTGATTGTTTCAGTGTTGCCATGGTATCCACTGTATAGGTATTACCTACACGATCTAATTCCATTGTGGAGACTATAAATTTGTCATTACCTGCTATACCTCGTTTTGTCATTTCTAATCGGTGTTTTTTCTCCGTTACATGGGATTTTAAATAAGGGGTACCTGAAGGCATGAAGATGACCTTATCCAGTTTCATATCTGTGGCCACATATTCCGCTAGAATTAAATGGCCATAGTGAATAGGATCAAAAGTACCACCCATTATACCTACTTTTTGATTGGTTACATGTTGTTGTGTATCCATCATTATCTGTCAGTCCTTATAATGATCCATCTGTATGATGGACATCTTATACATTATATCGTGATTAACACTTTAGTAAAAAACAATATAATCAATAATTTTCGTATACATACTGGTTTTCTTGTGTTCCTTAAATATGTCTTGGAGTTCTTCTTTAGCATTAAATGGCTGATCTTCTCTAAATTCTATTATATCATCAATGATCACTTTTGGGAGCTTTTCATATTGATATTTTGAATCTTTCCAGACTCTTGCTTCAATGTGTTCTAATTCATATCTGGTTGCTTTATTGATATTTGTATAGAGCGTAAAAGAATCTGCATAGTAATCATAGTCAAATTTTATCTTAGCACTTGATGAATAGCGTATATTACTAGCCAGATACTTTTCTCGGTCTTCACTGGTCATTCCAAGAATAGTTGCAGCTGAATCTTTATCAGCAAGATTAATGTTGATATACTCCGTGGCTTTTTCATCCACGTAGATATAAGGTTTAATTAAATTATAGTAACGATAACCAATTTTGTGTTTAATATTTGATATATCATAGTATGGACGATTATCCATAATTACTTTAGCAAACTCTTCCATTTTATGATCATTCATATCGATAAATCCGAATAATGATTCTAATTCATTTAAACCTGCTGAGTTAATATCTGTGTAGAATGTAATGTTATCGCTATTAGCTGCTACACCATAGTTACTTAACAGATTATTCTTCTCCAACTGACCAAATGATTTAATAATGAATGATTGGTCGTTTCGTTCTTTGATGATATCATTTACGCGACTATGTGTAAAAAAACATGTCCGGATGATTTGATTCATAGAAGCGGTATTAATGTTAATGGCTTTGACCTCTTCAGTTGGTATATACGTATCTGTATTGTAAAGAGCAACATAAGGCTCAATGGTTGAGTAATGTTGTTTCAAGCTTGGTATATTTTTCACTTCATACAGTGAATCTAGTTGATTAAACAAACGGTATTGAAGAAAATCTGTTGCCTGCTCTTCGCCAACAGTCATATCACCAAATAATGAGCGAATTTCTTCAAATGATGCATCATTGAGGTTCGTTACAACGCTTATCTTATAGCGGTTCTTATCAAACCAGGCTTTCGTAAAATCTTCACCTGCGTATTTTACCTCTTCTACATGATTGAATGCATTATATTTTCGATAACGAGTAAGGGCATTAGCCATGGCATACGTTGTATCCTCAAGTATTTCCGTCAATTCCGTAGCAGTAGCCGTATTGACATTAATACCTATCTCTGATTGGGTTTCCGGTTTATGCCATACACCTGTTTCCTCTTTTTTTCCTCTTAACTCAGCAGCCATTAAGTCATCATATTGCTCAGAAGTCTCAAACTTGGTATTCACTGTTGCAAAACCATTCTCCAGCAATTCCTCCCCTACTGATTCTTTGCTAGAAATGTAAACATGGCGATACAGCCAACCGTTAAGAGGCTCAAAACTTGCTTCATGGTCATCTGGTAACAGCATAACTCGTTTTCCTAATAAACGTTTATAGGTATACATATAAGCCTCTTGAGATGAATCGGTTTCAATACCTACCATTCTTATCAGTTCAACTTTACCATTTCCTTCACTGTCATAGGCAATGACTTTTATAGCCTCTCCAGATATAACTTCTAATACTCTAGCCAATGTGATGTCTTGATCCTCATATAAAACGGCTCTAGCATAACTGTTTGTTGTGAATAAGCTTAAGGTTAACACACACGCCATTACGAGATGTATGCTATTTAATGATTTTTTCATATAATCCCCCATTTCATCTTTTACAATACGACCTTCATGATACTTTAAAATACCTAGAGTTGATAGCTTTAATAGTAAATAAAATTGAAAGCCCTATTTAGGTAAATTAATATGTTGATTATCTTTTGATTGACGGTACAGTACAATTTTTCTTCCAATTTGCTGAACAATATTTGACCGTGTTCTTTCAGATAAAACATGGCAGATATCTTTTGGTTCATAAAGACAATTTTTAAGTACATTAATCTTTATAAGTTCACGTGCTTCCAAAGCATCAGATATAGCTTCTGTAATCTCAGGTGTAACACCTAATTTACCTACTTGAAAAATAGGACCCAGATTATTGGCTAATCCTCTTAGGTAAGCACGTTGCTTACTTGTTATTTTCATGTGGTTCTCCTTTCAAATAAGGAATAGCTAATGATATGACTTTCCTTACCTTATCTATAATAATCAAATTCTAAATAATACATTTTTACAGTATCACCCTCTTCAATGCCTAAACGCTCTAACTCGTCAATGATACCTGTATCGCGTAAGAAACGTTGGAAGAAAGCAAAACCTTTTTCAGTTTCTAGGTTGGTATAGCCAAGCATTTTCTCAACTTTAGAACCTTCAACCAGGTAAGTATTGTCTTCTAGTACTTGAACAGTAAAAGATTCTTCAGGTAACTCTTGTTGATCAATAAAGTATTCCTGTTCATAGACCTTGGTTTCTTGGTCAAGTTCTTTTAACAAACCATGCACATGATACAGTAATGCTTGAACCCCTTCACCTGTTACAGCTGAAATTGGGAATACCTGAATGCCCTTTGGTTCAAATTCTTTTTTAAGAGCTTGTAAATGCACATCATCTTGCATAACATCTATTTTATTTGCTGCAATAACAGCAGGTCTTTTAACCAGCTCCCCATTAAATGTCTCTAACTCATGATTGATTTTATTAATATCATCAACAGGGTCACGTCCTTCTGTGGACGCTACATCCACGATGTGAATATTGACTTTTGTTCTCTCGATATGCTTGAGAAACTCATGGCCAAGGCCAATACCTTCAGATGCCCCCTCAATTAGTCCGGGAATATCTGCAATGACAAAACCTTCACCTTTATTTATATCGACAACTCCTAAGTTTGGATTTAGGGTCGTGAAGTGATAATTGGCAATCTTAGGTCTGGCGTTGGTTACACGTGATAATAACGTGGATTTACCCACATTAGGAAAACCAACAAGTCCCACATCAGCAATGGTCTTTAATTCTAACAGTATCCAGAACTCTTTACCAGGTTTACCAGGTTGAGCATATTTGGGAATCTGCATGGTTGGCGTTGCGTAATGTTGGTTGCCTTTGCCACCACGGCCTCCTCGTAGTATTTTTTCTTCCATGCCAGGGTAAGCCATATCCATGATGACCTGACCTGTTTCAGCTTCTCTTATAATGGTTCCAAGAGGCACGCGAATGATTAAGTCTTGACCATCTTTACCATGCATGTGTTTACCTTTGCCTGGTTCGCCATTACGTGCTTTAAAGTGTTTTTTATGACGAAAATCATAGAGGGTGTTAAGACCATCATCTACTTTGAAAATGATATCGCCACCACGTCCACCATCGCCACCATCAGGTCCCCCATTGGGTACATATTTTTCACGACGGAAACTGACACAACCATTACCGCCATTACCTGATTTTATATTTATTTTTGCTTGATCTACAAATATCATTTTAATCATTCCTTCCATCTGTCTGATGCCCAACGTAACATGTAGATGCAATGTCTATGTTTAATCATACTTGTGAAATAACATATATTATTCCTTGTATTTTCAAAGACATATTTTGACAGATTAATCGAATCTATGTGTATTATAGTATAAAATAAACGGTTTTTAAAGGAATATTTTTCATACTAGCCTAAAAATACTAGACCAAATAAGGTTGTATAGCACCTTTATATAGTATTGATTAATCCAGTGAACTCTATTCTTAATACGTTTATCTCCTATTATACATTTATAGACTCTGTGTATAACAAGTTATCTATACAAATAAAAAAGTTTCAAATGGTCAACATTTGAAACTTTTACATGTATTATTGAGCTTTTGGATAGACAGATACTTGTTTCTTATCTCGCCCTTTTCTTTCGAATCGAACAACGCCGTCAACTAAAGCGAATAACGTATCATCGCCGCCTCTACCTACATTCGTACCGGGATGAATCTTTGTTCCACGTTGTCTATATAAAATGTTACCAGCTTTTACAAATTGTCCATCTGCTCGCTTAGCACCTAATCTCTTTGACTCGGAGTCTCTACCGTTCTTAGTAGAACCTACTCCTTTTTTATGAGCAAAGAATTGAAGGTTCATTCTTAACATAACCTACACCTCCTCGATTACAAGCTTTATATAATCACTTCCGTATTCGTCTCGCATGGATTCCAAACCTAATAACATGGATTTCAATAATAACTGTGAATCATTACCTCCATCATCTGTTAGTTTGAAAGATATATAGCCAATTTGTTCATCGGTTGAACAATCGTATAAATCATCTGTAAAATTCTCAATTGAATTAATGGTATTAATGACAAGTACTGACACAGCAGCACATACCACATCATTCCCATATTCCGAATAGCCTGCGTGACCACTTAATTCAAAACCTTGAATACATTTTTCTTTGGAATAAACGTTAACATTAATCATCTAGCCATTCACCTAAGCATTAATCTTGTCGATTTTAACTTTTGTGAAAGGTTGACGATGACCTTGCTTTTTATGATAACCTTTTTTTGCTTTGTATTTGTAGACAATGATTTTTTTAGCTTTGCCTTCTTCTGCTACAGTAGCAGTGACAGTAGCTTTGTCTACAACTGGGTTACCAACGGTTAATCCATTGTCGTTGGATACTAATAAAACTTTGTCAAAAGTAACAGTCTCACCAGCAGCTAAACCTAACTTTTCAACTTTTAGTGTGTCACCTTCAGCAACTTTATATTGCTTACCACCTGTTTCAATAATTGCGTACATTTTGGCACCTCCTTATATAAGACTCGCCGAATATGGTGTCCATCTAAGAACTTAAAGACCTCTTCGTGCGGTATACCACTAAAAAACTTTACCATAATTTATATACCCTGTCAAGCATTTTATCTTAACATCATCCGTTTATTTGCATGGCTAGAGGTACATTAGTTTTTTTTCGTGTTATCTCAACGAGCCCCAGTTTCGTCATACCAACAACGTATACTTTATTAGGGTCTTTTTTCGTATAGAGAGAAAGTTTCTCAAGCAAAGCATCGTTGTTCTCTTGCTTTTTCATGTCAATAAAATCGACAACAATAATGCCTGCTAAATTTCTTAACCTGATTTGACGAGCTATTTCAACAGCGGCCTCCAGATTGGTTTTAAAAATTGTTTCCTCTAAATTTTTCTTACCTGTAAACTTTGCTGTGTTAACATCAATAACCACCAAAGCCTCTGTTTGTTGTATCACCAAGCATGCACCTGATTTTAACCATACTCTTTCCTGAAGGGCTTTATGAATCTTAGCTTTTAAACCATAGAGGTTAAATAAGGTAATTTGTTGATCGTCGTATAGACTTATTTTCTCCACTAAAGACGGGTCAGTCTTTTGCATGTAGGCCTTAACATCAGAATAGATCTCAGGATCATCGATCACATATTCACCTACTGACGTCTCATACATATCACGTACAAGCTTAATAGCAGGATGAACACCTTGATAGATTTGTGTATAACATACACGATAAGTGGCGGTATTCATAATGTCTTTATAGGTTGTGATAAGTTCGTCTAACTCATGCCGTATTAATGTGTCGGAAATATCTTTAGCATTGGTTCTAATGATAAAACCATAGTCATCGGTCACATAGGGTGATACAAGTTCTTTTAATCTATTTTTCTCTTCAACTTTTTTGATTTTATTGGATAAACCAATATAGTTTTTACTACGGGTTAATACCACGTAGCGCCCTGTTAGTGCTATATAAGGGGAGACAACACAACCTTTTGTCCCAAGGGCTTCTTTGGTGATCTGAACAACCACCTCATCTCCTACGGTTACATATCCTTCTCGATGCCTTTTTGTAAAGAAGATATCTTCTGTATTCTCTAAAGTCATATAAGCATTTTTATCTTCTCCAATATGAATAAAAGCTGCCTGCATACCTTTAAGGACATTGACTACTTTTCCTATAACAATGGTGCCAATCCGTTCATAATCATCTTGGTCAGTGACACGTACTTCCACTAATCTTTGTTTGTGATCCATCAACGCACCATATAACTTTCCACCATCTTTTGCAATAATTAATTGATTATTCATATTGCCAACTCCTTAATCTTGCTGCTTTATACATGATTCAAAGGCATGAAACCTTGATCATTCTTGTAATAAATCTCTTCTCGGTGTACGGTATAATCATATTTATCATAGGGTATGTCATTGACTTCACAGAGTGATTGCAACACAACTTCCGGCTTAATATTCATATGACTTCCTGTAGCTAGTAACAAGATGAGTGTATGGGGTTCTGGTAATGCCATATGAAAGATGCCTGGTTTTATATTAATTTCTCTCATCACATTCTTTTTATTTTTTTTATGAATCATAATTTCTTCCATTGTCATAAGTTTGTTAATCATCTTTTCTGTAATGACTGTATGTTTTAGGGTCACTTTATATTTGGCAGCATCAATAAGTGCCATGGCACTCTTTGCTTTATCTGGAAGTTCTGTCATGCTAATAATAACCAATCCCGTTGGTGTATGGCGATTGAGGATGTCGCAATAGGTGAGACAATCAATATTTTCTGTTGTCTTCACATCCATATATTCACCGTCACTTGTTACCCCTACTGATAATGGAGCACCAATGGACATGATTTGGTGTGGATTAAACCCTTCTGAATAAGCAATGGGAAATCCAGATTTTTTAAATACTCTTTGGAAATTTCGTATCAAATCTAAGTGCCCAATGAATTTCATGGTCCCTTTTTTCGCAAATTTTATTCTAATCAACATAGCATATTCCTCCGCCAAATCCTTTTGCACCACAGTTCATACACCCATCCATACAATTCGGTGTTACCTTACCTTCATTGGCACGTTGAAGCTCTTGATATAAGAATGCTTTTGTTACACCTACATCAATAAAGTCCCAAGGTAAGATTTCTTCATAATTTCGTTCTCTTACCGTATAAAAAAGTGGGTCAATACCTGTACGATTAAATGCATCGTCCCAATGGCTAAATCTAAAAAATTCAGACCAAGCGTCAAAAGTTGCGCCATTTTTCCAAGCAGCATATATGACTTGTCCAATACGTCTGTCACCTCTTGCTATAACACCTTCAAGCATACTGGTTTTTGCATCGTGACAATTATATTTAATGTTCTTCTTATTCACTTTCTTATTAAGATGGTCCTGTTTCTCCATAAATGTTTCATAAGGATTTTGTGGACTCCATTGAAAGGGAGTAAACGCTTTTGGTACAAAGAAAGATGTACTTAACACAATCTGCGGACGCCGTTTTCTCACTTCTTTGGGTAACTTATAGTATTCTTCAACAATGTCTTGTCCCAGTTTAGCAATGGCATCTATATCATCAAAAGTCTCTGTCGGTAAACCTAACATAAAATACAATTTAACTCTTGTCCATCCACCTTGAAAAGCTTCCCCAGCACCATTTAAGATATCTTCTTCTGTTAACCCTTTATTAATAACGTCTCTGAGCCGTTGTGACCCTGCTTCTGGCGCAAAGGTTATACTGCTCTTTCTGACACCTTGCACTTTGTTCATGATATCTAATGAAAACTGGTCAATCCTAAGAGAAGGTAGGGATAAATTCACATGTTTATCGTTACCAAATTCATCGATCAGGTATTCCGTTAATTCCTGTAACCCTGAATAATCACTTGAACTTAAGGAAATAAGTGAGATTTCATGGTGACCTGTGTTTTGAATCAGTTCTTTTGCTTGTTTCTTTAGCACATCCACATCTTTTTCACGAACTGGACGGTAGATCATACCCGCTTGACAGAAGCGACACCCTCTTGAGCAACCCCTAAATAATTCAAGGACTACACGGTCATGAACTGTTTGTATAAGCGGCACCAAAGGTTTGCTGGGATAAGGTGCATCGGTCATGTTCATAACAACTTGCTTTTTAATAGAAGGTTTTGCATGGGGATGGTTAGGTGTAAACGCTTCAATCTCGCCATTGTCCTTATAGGTTACATCGTAGAACTTAGGTACATAGATACCATCGATATCTAAAAGCTTAACAAGAAAATCGTCTTTCGTACCTTCTTGTGCTTTATGGGCTTTGTATAATTCCAATATCACAGGTAATGTTGCTTCACCTTCACCAATGTAAAAAAAGTCAATAAAATCAGCTAGAGGTTCAGGATTATACGTACAGGGTCCACCAGCACATACAATGGGGTCCTCTTCTTTTCTATCCTTGCTGTACACAGCCATACCTGCTAAATCAAGTGTATTGAGAATATTTGTATAGCTCATCTCATACTGGACGGTAAATCCAAGAAAGTCAAAATCCTTAACGGGATCTTGTGATTCTAAGGCAAATAACGGTAAGCCTTTTTCTCGCATAATGGCTTCTAAGTCAGACCAAGGTGAGAATACCCGTTCACAATACGTATCTTCTCTTCTATTTAAAAAATCATATAATATAGCTAACCCTACATGGGACATACCGATTTCATACACATCTGGAAAACATAATGCAAACCGAATAGCCATTGCTGATGTGTCTTTATGGATGACATTAATTTCATTTCCTAGGTATCTTGCAGGCTTTTCGACACTTAGTAAAATATCATCTGTTAGCTGTAGTTTCTTATCCATTTTAATTAGCTCCTTTAAACGATGGGATAGTTGTCTATCATTCTGTATTCTTAATCCAGTGACGCTGTTCTTGTACTATCATATAATATTATTGCCCAGATAACAACCAAAACTTTAAATTTGACACTACATGCATTCTAATACCAGGTTATACGCAAGATTTAAAGGAATTATTTTGTATAATGAAAGGTTCTACGACCCTATTAAGCTCACCTATTTAAGAGTAGATGTTCTTAATGCATTGTCATAGAACCTTTGTCAATCACCGATATGTATGTGTGAAAGTCATTTACTGCCCTTCACCATCGTTTACACCAAATAAATTGCCCAGAGCACTTCCGCCATTCATTTTAAACACTTTGTTGGATAGTTCATTAAAATCTTCATTATAATAAAGCACTTCATAGATGGTATCCACACTAAAACCACCTACTTTTACATCGTACTTCTTGATATACAAGGTGGATAGTAAAATGACAAATGCAATGAATATTTTTAAAGTAAACATATTGGTAGTAGGCTCTGGCTGTCTTCGATTTCTTGCCCGTGTATAGTTTTTTCGCCGTACATTTTTCCTACTTTTCTTATTCACTTATAATCCTCTCCTTTCTCCATTGGTGTTTAAAAGTCAATTTTCACCTTATAGGTCTCTAGCCAAATGTTTAACTGAATGAGATAGGCTATAAATTGAGGTTCCTTCATTAATTGTCCAAACCAAGGGGTTATAAACAGTTTATTATCATGTTTTAATAAGGCATAGACTTGCTTTGTATTAATCAGGTCATGTAAAGGGCTGCTTTTACAATCCAATATGTTTTTTAACATAGACCGCACAGCCTTCATATAAGCAGGATGATAGGTCTTTGGATAGGGTGACTTCTTACGGTAAACAACATCCTTTGGCAGATGATGTTCCAGACACTTTCTTAATAAGCCTTTTTCGATTTGACCATAATTTTTAAGGTGCCAAGGGATGTTCCAAGCATATTCAACGATTCGATGATCCGCATAAGGGACTCTTACCTCAAGGCTTTTGTACATACTCATCCTATCTTTTCGTGTTAATAAAGTTAGCATAAACCATTTTAGATTAATATATGTAAGTTTTTTCATTCTTTGTTCAAATACTGACCCATGACCGATATCATCAATTTCCCCTATAGTCTCTTGATACTTTTCATGAGCAAACGCTGTAAGATTTAATTTTCCAACGGCTGGTGATAGAAAAGATTTTCTTTCATGGATGTGTTTGTTCCATGGGAAGCCATCATAGTAGACCTCTTCTTCCTTTTGATACCATGGATAGCCTCCAAAAATCTCATCAGCACATTCACCAGATAATGCCACGGTATGTTTTTGTTTGACCTTGTCACAAAACAACATAAGCGATGAATCAATATCAGCCATACCTGGTAAATCATAAGCAAGAACAGCATCTCTAAGTGCCTGTGCTAATTGGTCGTTGGTTAAAATCACCCTTTCATGAACAGAGCCTATGTATTGACTAACACCTTTCACCCACTTATTATCGTTACTGGGTTGAAAATCACTTGCCCGAAAGTACTTATCATTATCTTCATAGTCAATGGAATATGTGGTTAGTTCCCTATCTTGTCTGCTTAAATATTGTGCTGCAATGGATGAAATACCACTAGAGTCTAGTCCACCAGATAAAAAAGTACATATGGGCACATCGGATACCAATTGCTTAGTAATAGCATCCTCCACCAGATGGGACATGTGATGAATCGTTGTTGCCTCATCTTCTGTATGTTCTATGGTCTTGGGTTTCCAGTATATATGCCGTTGTGTCTTATCTGATGTATGGAGCATGTACTCACCTGGTTTTAATTCATAAATACCTTTAAAAACACCGCTACCAGGTATTCGGCTGGGGCCTAAACTGAAAAGTTCCAATAGACCCCTTTCATCAAGCACTGGTTCCAAATCTGGAAATGTTAATAAGGCTTTCATTTCAGAAGCAAAAATAAATGACCCTTTTACTTCTGCATAAAATAATGGTTTTACACCTAAACGATCCCTAGCTAAAAACAAGCTTTTTGTTTTATCTTCCCATACACCAAATGCAAATATACCATTTAGATATGTGGTGCAATCCTCTCCCCATTCCATATAAGCTACCAAGACAACTTCTGTGTCACAATGAGATGTAAAGGTATAACCTTTTTCCTTAAGCAAATCTCTCACATGATCCGTGTTATAGATTTCACCATTATAGACAATGGTATATGTATACGGACCAACTTTTTTGGTCATAGGTTGTTTGCCACCTTCTGGATCAATAACAACCAATCTGCGATGCCCTAATAGTGCATGATCAGTAACATAGTAGCCATATTCATCGGGTCCACGATGTACTAAGGTCTCTGTCATTTTATAAATAACATCTCTACAAGGTTTAAGATTCTGATTGTAGTGAACCCATCCAGTAATCCCGCACATTGTAATCATCTCCTTCTATTTAACAGTCAAGTGCCTAATATAAAAGGGCACAAGCTTTCTTATCCTATGTATATGCCAAATCTTACGTTTTATGAGTTGGGGACCTCACAACCCCCTTTCGATCACTCCTTAAAAAAGCTTGAATCGGTAGTTAAGATATGGTAGGATATTTAGTAATGAAGTTTTTAACTTTAAACAAATAACGTATGTATTGTGCATAATTTTTTGTGGTAAGAATGTCATCATTATTCTAAATAAATTCATGTATTGTAGGAGGAACATTATGAGCGTATATGACGTGTTAATGGAAAGAGGGTTCATCGAACAGACAACCCATGAATCAGAAATAAAAGAATTACTTGAAAATGAAAAAGCCACATTTTATATAGGTTTTGACCCTACAGCTGATAGTTTAACAGTAGGTCACTTCTTGCCTGTTATGGCAATGGCTCATATGCAAAGAGCTGGTCATCGCCCTATTGTGCTTATTGGCGGTGGTACAACCATGGTTGGTGACCCAACGGGTAAAACAGATATGCGTAAGATGATGACCGTTGACCAAATTGGTGAAAATGCTAATATTTTCAAAGGTCAATTGTCTAAGTTCATTGATTTTACTGATGACAAAGCGATTATGGTTAATAATGCCGACTGGTTATTAGACCTTAACTATGTAGAATTCCTTCGAGAGGTGGGTGTACATTTTTCCGTTAACCGTATGTTAACAGCTGATTGTTATAAGTCAAGAATGGAAAAAGGCCTTACCTTTTTAGAGTTTAATTACATGCTTATGCAATCCTATGACTTCTTAGCCCTTAATCGTGAATACAACTGTACCATTCAAATGGGTGGTAATGATCAGTGGTCGAATATCTTGGGCGGTGTTGAACTTATTCGTCGTACGGAACAAAAGCCTGCATTTGGTATGACCTTCAAGCTTCTTACTACAAGTGAAGGTAAAAAAATGGGTAAAACTGAAAAAGGTGCTGTTTGGCTTGATCCTAAGAAAACCACACCTTATGAGTTCTATCAATATTGGAGAAATGTAGAAGATGCCAAAGTAGAAGAATGTCTGGGACTTCTTACATTCTTACCAATGGATGAAGTAAGACGTCTAGGTGCTCTTCAGGATGCTGAAATAAACAAAGCTAAGGAAGTTCTTGCTTTTGAAATTACAAAGATTGTACATGGCGAAGCACTTGCTAAAGAAGCTATGGAAGCGGCAAAAGCTCTCTTTACTGGTGGTGCAAAAGGTGGCTCTATTCCAACAACCCTTGTGACAAAAGATGAGTTTGCTGGCGAAGGTATGGACATTATATCTGCTCTTCAAAAAGCGAAACTTGTGCCTACCCGTTCAGAAGGTCGTCGTATGGTTCAACAAGGAGGCGTTCGCATTAACGATGTTAAAGTTGAAGGCATTGACCGGATGGTAACTGACGCCGATTTCACAGAAGACGGGACAATCTTATTAAAAAAAGGTAAAAAAGGTTATCACCAATTTCAGTTGGAACAATAATCGTACATGAGAAGGGCTATCTAATCAAGCAGATCGGTTCATGAGTGAAGTAAACGCATTGAGTAAAGGCTAATCGTTTACGGTTCACCTATGCAAACATAATCTGTTGATTGGGTAGCTTTTTATGTATTTAACACTCTTCTATTTACCCTATTGTGTATCAACGGATAATTATGTATAATGACCAGACATATCTTGGTTACTTAAGTGAGTGCAGTTGCTTTAGACTAGCATTTAATCATCATTAGCAAGAAAGGAGTCATGAAATTGTATAAAAAAATATATCTAGAAAAATTTACGAGTGAAGACTTTGATCAATATTATCAATTAGTAAGTAACGAACAAGTAATGGCAAAGATTACGGAGCGCTCAATACCTTTAGATGAAGCAAAAGAAAAATTCAAATTACTTTTACTGAATAACGCATTACACCCTCTATTCGGTCATCTAAAAATAACTGAAATGGATACAAATGAATTCATTGGTTTAGCTAAACTAAAAGTGAAAGAAATGGGTTCTATAGAAGCAGAACTTGGTTATATGTTATTACCTGAGTATTGGGGAAAGGGTATTTGTACCCAAGTTGCCAGCATGTTAGTTGAAAAAGCAAAATCCATAAAACAACTTGATAAACTTGTGGCCATTATAGACCCTGCTAATATCCCTTCCCGAAAGATTCTCATTAAGAATGGTTTTAAGTCAGATAAACTATGTGAAATAGATGGTTTGCCAGGTGAAATACTAAGCATGAAGGTATAAATTGATTTTCAATCTATACCTTCATGCTTAGCATCTACTCTCCTCTATGATTTTGAAGATCTATACGTTAACTAAACGTCTCGTTTAATAAATGCCATGGTTGGCTGGTTACACGTTGGGCATTTCCAGAACTCTGGTAAATCTTCAAATTTTGTGTTTGGTGCTATATCTTGTGTCCAATCACCTTTTTGTGGCCGATAGATATAGCCACATACAGTGCATTTATAACTGGTCATTTTATCACCTTCCTAAGATGTTGTCATTTAACTTTTCCACACACTTCTTCATCTTCACATAATTGAATGGTTAAAGCACCCACTGACATGTATATCTCCATGAAACATATGGCAAGCGATATGGCCAGTAATACGAGGGATGCACCAAAAAAGTAGGAGGCTACTGTTGGCAAAGAAATAAAAATCAACAGCATGCTGATGATATTCGTAAAAAAACCACTGATAGCAAAAGCTTGCATATTTCTAATATACATAAGACGTTTGCGCAAATTTTTTATTTGATTTTTTAATTTTTGACTTGGATAGTCCGTATGTTCTTTATGCAGTGCCCTAGCTCGATCTGCCAATCCTAAAAATCGGCTTGTATAGGCAATCATCAATAACGAAAGCGCTGGAAATAAGAGTGCTGGAATACTTAATGTTAATTCTTTCAAAAAACCACCTCCTAGTGGTATTATGCCTTATGGTTTAAAGGTTGTCAAGTGATAATCATTATTATCAAATAATATAATGTTAGCTTAGCTTCCTTATGCATGACAAATTACATGAGTTACATCTGCGTTTTAATGAATGGTTATTTGATTAAAATTGTTCTTTATAATTCCATGGGCATGTTTTATAATATAGTGGTTGACTATATTAGGTTGTATAGTAATTAAATACAAACTTTATAGCCTTATAATGTACGATTGCTTAAGATGCGTAATAAACAAAAGACAGGAGCGTGTATCTATGAATATTCTACTACTATGTATAGCTGGTTTTGTTGCGGCATTCGTTGATTCTATAGCCGGTGGTGGTGGTTTAATTAGTGTACCTGCTTATCAATTAGCAGGGTTACCCCCACTTTTTGTTCTTGGAACAAATAAATTCTCAGCATCTTGTGCATCTTTCACCAGTTCATTAAAATACATACGCAGTGGTAAAGGTGATAAAAAGCTTCTAAAGTTTGCAGTACCTTTTACCTTAGTTGGAGCCAGTATTGGTGTATTCACAGTATCAGGTATCGATGAGCGTATTCTTAGCGGTATTATTGTTATGATGGTGCTGATTATTGGTGTCTATTCATTATTTTCACGTCGTATTGGTATAAAGGAGAATATAAAACCCTTTACAGCCAAACGTATTGTCATGATCATTTTACTGGCAATTTCTTTGGGTTTTTATGATGGTTTTTTTGGACCAGGTACAGGGTCCTTTTTAATATTTGGTCTGATTCATATTATTGGTTATGAATTTACCAAGGCTTCTGCCAATGCCCGGGTTATGAATTTTGTTAGCAATCTGACTTCCCTATTTTTATTTGCTCTTCATGGCAACATCAAATACCGCTATGGTATTCCTGTTGCAATCTGCAGCATCATTGGTGCTCGTTTAGGTACATCCCTTGCCTTAAAGAACGGTGCAAAGATCATAAAACCAATTTTTGTATCCATGTCCTTACTCATATCCCTAAAACTATTATTGATCGACGTCTTACATATCTTCTAAATAGACATTAAAAGAATGAATGTACCATTGAAGAATCTATGTAACCATTCCAAAACACGCATAAGAAAATAAAGGGGCTGCTAACCCCTTTATTTTCTTATAGTAAAGTTCTGATTAGTGCCAAGGTAACCTTGCCTTTATCCAATATATTTTTCTAAAGTACGTCGTACTGCACCACTTCCAGCGATCATTTCATTAAACATGCCTTCAATTTTTTCACCTAGTTGTATAGCATATAAATTGATGCCAAAGATTTTTTCATTGGATAGAATGCTGCGTATATCTGTTGATGTATCTCCAAGTTTTATCCCTTTCAATGCGTCTTGTAACGTATCACCTAATGGATCAGGACTAATATCGAATGGCTCTCCCTTATCATCAATGCCTAATAGATAGCGACACCATGTAGCAATAGCTAGAGGAATAGCAACCAAATCCGATGGATCAAGGTCGTTTCCATTGACATAAGCCTTTATGGTCTCACCAAAGCGAATACCTACTTTTTGAGAGGTATCTGTGGCAATCCGTTGAGGCGTATCAGGAATATAAGGGTTGGCAAATCGTTCATTCACAACTTCATCTAAAAAGGCTTTAGGATTGACAATGCCTGGGTCAACAACAACTTTTAAACCTTCCTCATAACCAATGGTCTGAACAAACTTTTTTAAGGTATCATCTTGCATTTCATCAGCTATTAATGTATAACCAAGCAGGCAACCTGATACAGCTAAAGCTGTATGGAGAGGATTAAGACACGTTGTTACTTTCATGGTCTCCACTTTATTAACGGTTTCTCTATCGGTAAATATAACACCTGCTTCTTCTAGCATGGGCCTGCCATTGGTAAACTTATCTTCAATGACAAGGTATTCACTTGTTTCAGCATTGACAAATGGTGCCATATAAGCATTTTTTGATGTAATGATAACATCCATATCTGTAATACCTTGATTGTTTAATGCTTCTTTTACTTTTTCAGAAGGTCGAGGTGTGATTTTGTCAATCATGGATAATGGGAACGTGATTTTATGTTCATCTTCCAAATATTGAATAAATGCTTCTTCAACAAATCCTTTCCCTAACCACTCTTTGGCAATGGTTACGACTGCAAGCTTTAATTTATCCCCATTATGAGAACAGTTATCCATACTCACAAAGGTCATAGGAAATTGTCCTTTTAAATACCGACCATAAGCTAAAGAGGTTATAATACTCATGGTGTGTATAGGATTCTCTGGCCCGTTTTCAATATCCTGTTTAATAATATTGAGATAATCACCAGAAGCGTCCGTTAAGCCGTATCCTTTTTCCGTTATTGTAAAACTTGCCATTTGTAAACTAGGATTCTCAAATATATTTTTTAATCGTTGGACATCTTCTAAGCGATTCTTATCCGTTGTTAGTCCTTCAACAATACTGCCGATGACTTTTTTATCAAAATGACCATTAGCATGCATCAAGACTAACAAGGTTAAATTGTCATAGGGTCCATAGACTTTATCCATCACTTCAAAATCAAAGGATTCTACAGCGATTATGCCTGTATCCGCTTTTTGATTGTCCAATAATTGTTGGTGAGCATTGGCAATAAATCCTCTAAAGATGTTACCGGCTCCAAAATGAACCCATTGGGGTGTTTCTATTGTCTTTTGGAGGACTTTGTCATGGTCAAAGGTTGGTAAGCTTACCCCTACTGCGTTCCATGAGGCTTTATTTTCTAAGCTTTTTCGACTTAATCGTAGCATCTTATTCCTCCTTTCTTTTATCAAGACTATCCCACACACCTAGCATATACATAACACCTAATGCGCGGTCGTATAACCCGTAACCGGGTCTACAATTTTTCTCTTCACCCCATAGATGGCGGCCATGGTCAGGGCGAATGTATCCTTTAAAATCATTATCGTGATAGGCTTTTAACACGTCATAGACATCCACATTGCCATCTTTACCTCGGTGTGATACTTCAATGAAATCACCGTTATCATATACTTTTACATTACGGATATGTGCAAAATGGATACGATCATGAAATTCACGGATAATAGCAGGTATATCGTTATCTAAGTTTGGTCCTAAAGAACCTGTACATAATGTTAATCCATTATAGGGGCTATCCACTAATTCAAGAAATCGTTTAATGTAATCCCGATTACGAATTATACGTGGTAATCCAAAAATGGGCCATGGTGGATCATCTGGATGAATGGCCATTTTTACATCACAGGCTTCACACACAGGGATAATCCTTTCAAGAAAATACTGTAAGTTATCAAACAGCATATCTTCCGTCATACCTTCATAGGCTTTGAATAAATCATCTAGTTTAGCCATACGCTCAGGTTCCCATCCTGGCATGGTGAAGTCACCTGCTCCATCTAGGATTCTCTGAGCCATTTTTTTAGGGTCATGTTGAATGGCATTTTTCTCATAAAATAAAGCATTGGAACCATCAGGTAATGCTTTGTACAATTCCGTCCTTGTCCAATCAAAGATAGGCATAAAATTGTAGCATATGACCTTCACGCCCACTTGTGACAGCTTCTTAATGGTGTCAATGTAGATTGCGATGTACTTATCTCGACTTGGTAAGCCCAGTTTAATATCATCATGCACATTCACACTCTCAACAACAGCTGGACTTAATCCTTTACTGGTTATTTGATCTACCACTTCTTGAATGCTTTCCATTTCCCATTCTTCGCCTGCTACTTTGTCATGTAATGACCAAACAGCGCCTGTAACCCCTGGAATTTGGCGAATATGGTCTAAGGTTATGGAGTCATTATTTTCTCCATACCATCGCCATGTCATTTCCATTGTATCCCTCCTTGTATTCAATCTAACAGTAACATGTTCATGTTGCTTTTAAATTCATTGAGATGCATCAATTTTTTAAAGCATAACTTGTATACAAGCTCTTATGGTATTATCATATAGTACAGATGGGACTTTTGTCAATGTCTATTTTTTTGTATTTGCTCTTTACCAATTGACCATTTTTATGTATACTGGATATATTAGTGTCGCTATCTATTATACGTATTGTTATAGATAATTATTTCGTTTAATCCAAATTAGCACAAACAACATGTTTTTAACGATATCTTGTATACCAGTTATTAAATGACTTATGATAAATATAATAAGATATGCGTTTAGTCATTGAAAACTCAATAGAAAGAAGGAAATCAAATTGGCAGCTATTAAGCGTGAAATCATACAGCTATTAAAAGAAGAAATATTAAGCCTGCAATTAAAGCCAGGTACAATCATAAGTGAGACCACATTATCTGAACGTTTTAAAATCTCCCGAACACCTATCAGGGATATTTTAAAACAACTGTCTGCTGAAGGATACGTGGATATCTACCCTCAAAAAGGCAGTGTTGTTTCTTATATTGACTTAGAATCTGTAGAGCAAATCATATATCTTAGAAGTACTTTGGAAAAAGAAATGATCAAAGAATTATCAGCATACATTCCTCTAAAAGGATTGCATCAATTGCATGATTTATTGACTTCACAAGAAGACTGTCTTAAAAAAGAGGATGCTTTTGGAAACTTTATGGCACTAGATGATGCTTTTCATAAAACGTTTTTTACCTTAACAGGGCGTTTATTTCTATGGGATATCATTCAACAGTTTAATGCTCACTATTTACGTTACCGTAAACTTCATATGCTGAAAAAAGAAAAGTTATCTGAGATTTTAAAAGAACACCAGTTAATCGTTTCTCACATTGTAGAAGGGAAAACGGAAGAAATTGACGCTCTTATTCATCATCACATTCGTGCTGATGTTAATTCTCTCTATTTTCAAGAACATTTTGCTGATTATATAAAAAAAGAAAAGAATTAATGTGATGAAAAAAGAAAGCATTTTTGCTTTCTTTTTAAAAATTTCTATGTCATTGCCTTCAAATTTCTATTAATCATGAATATTTTTCAATACGTCTAACAAAAATTCCCAAACCCTCCGCGTAGATGAAATGCTTAATCGCTCATCGGGGGTATGGACATCAAACATATTTGGTCCCAGTGCTACCATATCTAATCCTTCAATCTTTTCATCAAATATACCGCATTCAAGACCAGCATGAATGGCATTAACCAGTGGCTTCTTGCCATACTTTTCTTCATATGTCTTAATAAAAATATCCCGTAACTTAGATTCTTTTCGATATTCCCATTCTGGGTAGGCACCTGTAACACTGTATTTAGCATCGCATTTTTCAGCCAAAGTTAATAATTGATTGCTTATTAATGTCTTTAGTGATCCAACAGAGCTACGTACAGCAAACGTTATTTTTACACGTTCTTCATTGGTGTGAATGACTCCAAGGTTAAGGGAGCTTTCTACTAAGCCATCAATATCTGCACTCATGGTTTGAATACCGTTTGGTAGATTAAGCAATAAGAAAATCAGATTATCTGTTGACCCTTGCGCCAATGTTTTTACATGCTCAATATTGGGTTCTGTTAATTCAACAACAAGCCCAGTATCACTGGTCTTGTATTCATGTTGTATGCTCTTCGTGATGTTATCAAGTATAGCTTTGGCAGCATCTAATTGATTCCCTTTTACAACAAGATGGGCATAAGCTTCTCTTGGAATAGCATTATCCTTAGACCCACCAAAAACATCTATAATCTTTAAATCAATTTCCGTCTTAAGTGCATATAAGATACGTCCTAATATACGGTTGGAATTACCTCTACACTTATCAATTTCAGTTCCGGAATGACCACCTTTTAAGCCTTTTACCATAACTTTTAGGACATTGCCTTCGGCCTCTTCCCATACAGCAGGAATGCTAATAGATGCTTTTAGACCACCAGCACAGCTGACTGTGAATTCACCTTCTTCTTCACTGTCCATATTAATAAGGTATTTCCCTTGTATAGGAGAAGTATCCAGAGCAGATGCACCTGTCATACCCGCTTCTTCATCTGTGGTAATGACCACTTCCATGGGTGGATGAGGAATATCCTGTGCATCCAATAGCGCTAGACAATAGGCTACAGCGATACCATTATCAGCACCAAGTGTTGTACCTTCTGCTGAAATAAAATCGCCGTTCACTACTAAGCGAAGAGGGTCTTTTAAAAAGTCATGTACCGTATCAAAATTCTTCTCATTGACCATATCCATATGCCCTTGTAGAATAACGATTGGTGCATGTTCTAAGCCGCCTGTTCCAGGTTTCTTTATGATGACATTAAGGGCTTTGTCTTGTATCACTTCTAAATGTCTTTCTTTTGCGAAATTAACCAAATAGTCGCTAATTGCTTGTTCATTTCCTGAACCTCTTGGTATGTCACTGATGGCTTCAAAATACGTGAATACACCTTTTGGTTCTAATCCTTCTAAGATTTTACTCATATCAATCACCTTCCCAAACCATTATACCATTTAAAGGAAAATGCGTCATCCTAATTTTTAAAACTATGGATTGGGGATGGAATTCTTCCACCACGATTAACGAAACGCTCACAACCGTAAGGGTTAACAGGCATGATTGGCGCATATCCAAGTAAACCACCAAACTCAGCTGTATCACCTACATCTTTTCCAATGACAGGTATAATTCTTACGGCTGTGGTCTTTTGATTAATCATACCGATGGCCATTTCATCTGCAATAATACCAGATATGGTGGTTGCCTTTGTTTTACCAGGTATTGCAATCATATCAAGACCAACAGAACATACACATGTCATGGCTTCTAACTTTTCCAGAGTAAGAGCGCCTTTGTTTACCGCATTAATCATACCTTGGTCTTCGCTTACAGGTATGAATGCACCACTTAAACCGCCAACATAAGAAGACGCCATAACACCGCCTTTTTTTACATGGTCATTTAAAAGTGCAAGAGCTGCTGTTGTACCTGGTGCCCCCACATATTCCACACCAATTTCTTCAAGGATTTCTGCAATACTATCACCAATAGCTGGTGTTGGTGCAAGGGATAAGTCAATGATACCAAATGGCACACCAAGTGCTTTTGAGGCTTCTTTTGCCACCAGTTGTCCAACCCGTGTGATTTTAAAAGCTGTTTTTTTAATGGTTTCACACAATACTTCAAAATCCGAGTCTTTACAAGATTCAAGGGCCTTTTTCACCACTCCTGGACCACTGACCCCTACATTAATGACCGTATCATATTCGCTGACGCCGTGAAAGGCACCTGCCATAAAAGGATTATCATCGGGTGCATTGCAAAAAACTACAAACTTAGCACAGCCAATGGAGTCTGCATCTTTAGTCAGCTGGGCTGTTTCTTTAATGGTTTCACCAATTAACTTCACGGCATCCATGTTAATACCTGTTTTGGTAGAGCCTACATTAACCGAACTACATACACGTTCTGTTGTTGCTAACGCTTCAGGAATAGATTTTATCAGTGTACGATCACTTGGTGTCATACCCTTGTTGACAATGGCAGAGAACCCACCAATAAAGTTAACACCTACTTCACGGGCTGCTTGATCTAAAGTCTTAGCTATGGATACATAAGAATCTGTTTTGGTACTTGATGCAGCAATGGCTATGGGCGTAATGGATATTCTTTTATTCACAATAGGAATACCATATTTTTTCTCGATGTCTTCACCGACCTTAACCAGGTCCTTAGCTTTTGTTGTAATTTTTTCATATATATTTTTATTAAAGGTATCGATATCTGAATCCGCACAGTCCATGAGATTAATGCCCATTGTAATGGTTCTTACATCCAGGTTAAACTCCAAAATCATGCTGTTGGTTTCTAGTACTTCAAACGAATTAATCATATACTGCTTTTCATCCTCTCTTCACTTGCTGTAGGAAGGGTGTGCTTCTTGGTCCATGGCACTTTCCTTCCATACTATACCATGTGTATAAACATTAACCATAGCTTAGCTTCTCCTATGCTAGGGTTGATGTTTATATCTATAAACGGTGCATCTTTTTAAAGATATTTTCGTGCTGAAGCTTAATGGCTACACCAATTTTATGGCCTAATTGCTCCAAATCATCCACAACATCACTAAATGATTCTGTTATTTCACTGATATCCACCACCATCATCATATTAAAATAACCTTGAACAATGGTCTGAGATATATCCAGTATATTCACTTTATGCTTAGCAAGATAGGTACATACCTCCGCAATAATCCCAACTCTATCTTGTCCAACGACTGTAATAATTCCTTTACTCATTATATGGTCTCCTTTCTATGTGTCTATCTATTCTTATACTATATGATTAACTTATTAATGTTCTAAAGTATATCTTTACACCTAGATCAATGGATATGTCTAGGTGATGTGTGTGTATGCTTATCCTACTACAACTAATTTAGAATTGCTATTTCTCCCAGCAACGAACAATTTCAAACGTTCGTGATCCACATGAGCACAATCCATAAGCACTGCTCTTACTGCTTCGTAAGCTAACTCAGGAAAATTATTTTCTTGACTCAGATGACCAAGTATGACATGGGAGAGATTTTGGTGATAGAGACTTGAGATAAGATGCCCTGATAATTCATTGGATAAATGGCCTACATCGCTTAATATACGTTTTTTAAGGAAATAGGGGTATCCTCCTACCTCTAGCATTTTAACGTCGTGATTCGCCTCAATAAACAGCACATTAGAATCAACAAGCTTGCTGACTATGTATTCATCGTAGCAACCTAGATCAGTAGCCACGCTAATTTTTTTTCCATCATGTAAAAAAGTATAACATACAGGGTCAATAGCATCATGAAAAGATCGAAATGGGTGAATAACCATATCCTTTAGGGTGACATTTTCATCTGGTCGAATCTCAATAAAATGAGCATGTTCCATTTTACCTATTTGTCGATAATTCAAAACAGCTTGTTGTGTTTTTTTTGTTGCATAGATGGGGATTTTATATTTTCTAGCTAATACACCCACACCCTTAATATGGTCTGAATGTTCATGGGTAATGAATATACCGTCTAGACGTGTGGGGTCCACACCTATTTCCCCTAAACCTAGAGCAACTCTTTTACCGCTGATGCCTGAGTCAACCAGTATATTCACTTGGTCCGTTCCCACATAAATACAATTACCACTACTTCCACTGGCAATACTACATATCTTAAATGCCATGTTAAAAACTCCTTTAACCATAATCCATGTTCATTATTTCTAGCATACGAAAAGCTATAAACGAAAAAGTTTATAGCTTATATTATACATTATAACTGAATATTATCAATAGTAATTCTACCTCGGCCATTGGTTTTTGAAAAATACATGGCATGATCGGCCCGATGTAATAGGTCTTCTGGGTCATCACAAACTTCAGGATAAGATGATATACCCGTACTAATATTAACCGAGATGGATTTATCGTTATAATAGAGTGTTTGCTCATGTATCATCTTATGAATACTTTCCATAATCTCCCGGGTTTCTTCCAGGGTTTTATCTGAAAATATCAGTAAAAATTCTTCACCACCATAACGGCCTACAATACCACCTTTTGATTTAGCATAGTTTTCCGTGATCGTGGCAATGATCTTAAGGACTTCATCACCAAATAAATGACCGTAAGTATCATTAATATTTTTGAACTTATCAATATCAAACAAAGCAACGGATAGGTTCATAAGCCCTTGTTTGGCTTTTTTAGACAAATCATCCAATACTTCTTGTAAGTAGGTTCTGTTATGCACACCCGTCAAACCATCGCGTTTGGCCATTTCTTCCATTTTTGAATAGAGATTAGCGTTGGTAATAGCAATGTTAATCTGATTAGCAATGCCTCCAAAAAATTGAATACTGTTTTCGCTAAACATACGTGAAGATTCATGTTCGGCTATGAGTAGGCCATAGGTGGATTTTTCTTTCATAATGGGTATAATGACTAATGATCCTGCATCTCTTCCAGACATAAAATCATAGGCACCTTTTCTAACATGATTGTCAATATAAGGGGTTCCCAAACTAAAATATTTTTCTAATTTAGATGATTTCACTGCTTCAACGAATGCCTTGGAATAATCTTGGCGATGTGTGGATTTTACTTTACACATATACGTGTCGAAATTGGCATCATAGATAACAAGAGAACAGGTATCCACACCGATTGCACCAATAATGGAATCAATAACTAACTTCATAAGTTCTTCAATGTCCAAAGCACGGCTGATATAGCTGAGCAATTCATTTTGAATATACATTTCAGCTGTAAAACGATTTAATCTTTCATTGGCTTCTTCTAATGCTGCTTTTTGATTGAGTAATTCATGATGGACTTCCAATACTTGATCACTGGATATTTTTAATTCTACATTTTTCTTCTTTAATTGTACCCATAGGTTTTTTTGCTCATATACTTGCTGCTTTAGTTCTTCTGTTGAACCAAAGAAAATAGCATAAACACCCATGATAATGATAATACACTGAATCATTAAGAAGAGAGGTTCGTGGTCAAAAACCCTAAAAGTAAATGCGTATAGACTAGCAATGACTAAAGGTAATATAAGCATCCAATTAATATTATATCTTGAACGTTTACCTCCATGAATAAAAATGATAATAACTTCTAATGAGGTTAATACATACAGAATACCAGCAGAATTAGATAAAAATCTATTCTCTTCAAACATGATCACAGCTACTATGAGCATCTGAATGAGTTTAATGACATAAAACACATAAATATTATTAAAATACTTTATACGATACAATAAAACATTAACAACATAGAAGGCGATAATAATGAATAACCCTAGCAAAATAGATGGATTAAGCTTATCATAGAACCTTGCTACTATTGCATAGACACTGATGATTATAATCATAATGGAATGTATCCCGATAAAATTTTTATCGTATTTTAATGTACGTTCCACACCTATCCCCTCACTTGTCCCAATATACTTCTATTTGATCGCCTGAATCAATGTTCTCCATGTAAGAAGCTGTCTTGCCATTAACCAAACATACGATTTTACCTTTAGGATGGCGTAGGTCAAAATCAATATAATCAAAAATATCCACGAAAATATAACGCTCTTTACCTTGTAAGATTATCTCTTGATTATTGACCATCACTTTCATTCGTCTAGGAATGGTGGGTATGATTTTTGTCACGGCTGCTTCTTCAATCTCCATATTGTCTTTTTTCATCTGAATGGTCACTTTATCAAGTTGTTGGACAACATAATCATAAGGTACAATTTGGTCGTTCACATATACCAAGCAGTCCTCTTGCTGAATATCCGATAATTCCAGTAGTTCTGTAACGGTATAGTCTGCTTCAATGACAACTTGATCCTTGTTTTGAATAACATAACGTTCATCTTTCTTATGACCATTAACGGCTATCCGATAAGGTAATTGAAGTTGTCGCCCATTAATAAATACATCAAATAATGCCTTATCCATAAGTAATGTCTCAATGGTAACCACAGGTGATTGACCATGCTTTGCAACCGTTAGTTCGATTTCGTCGTTAGCACCTATAGGGTAATTTAAGCCCACAATATCACCATTCACTTGAATGACTGCTGGTTCACCAATTGTTCCACGATGTTTTTTGTCTACCCCATTCAAGGTATAACAGAGGTCTTCGCCTTTTCGACAAATAAGATTTTTATGATTAAATCCTTTATATGCTACTACATCAATTAACGTTAAGTTATTGTTATTGAAAATTTTAATGGGTTCTCCATTAACTGTAAGGCTGATGAAATCTGTCTTGTCTTTATTCAGTCCACTTAAGCAAATACCGACAGGTGTTACCATTTCTGGTTTCTTGAAACTTTTATTATCAAAAATAACTTGATTTAGCACTTCTGCACCACGAAGAGCTACACGCTCTTTGGGTAAATCTAAATCACCGGCTAATAAATCAGTAAAAGATTTAATTTGGCCGCCGCCGCCAACACAGAACACCGCATTGGTACTTTTATTTCCATTAAGCTCTTTTATTTTATTACTGATGGATTGAGCTAACTTGTCCAAGGTTGGTTGTATCTTTTTAAAAATTTCTTCTGGTTGAACTTTATGGGATAGACCCATAATATCTTTAAAAGAAATAGGATTTTTCTTATGTAATTTCAACTTGATTTTTTCAGCCGTTTTAAAATCCACTAAAAAATCATGGACAATCTGCTCAGTAATCTCATCACCTGCCATTGGTATCATACCATAAGCGATGATACTGCCTTCTTTTGTTATTGCGATATCGGAGGTACCTGCGCCAATATCCACTAGGGCAATGTTTAATAAACGATATTGCTCTGGTATGGCTACGCCAATGGCTGCAATAGGCTCAAGTGTCAGATTGGATATATTCAAATCACATTGTTTGATGACCGTATGCAAACTATCCACAACTTCCTGTGGTAAAAATGTCGCTAACAAGTCAACACCTATTTTTTTACCTTTATGCCCTTCTAAGTGGGATAAGACATAATCATTTAAGTAGTAATGGGTAACGGTATAGCCAACACAATGATACACTGTATCATCTTGGTCTAATGCCTCATTAAGCTGTTGATGGGCTTTCTCAATAGCCATGAGTTCTAACATATGTACATGATCTTTATCGATAATCGTATTGTTATCCATGGTATCTTCTACATGTACTTCATAAGTTTTTAGAACACGCCCAGCTGCTGCAATACAAACATTTTTCAAGGTAAAACCTATTTGCTTTTCTAATGCTTCCTTTACTTCTCTAACAGTATGAGCTACTTTTTCAATATCATGAATTTGCCCATCAAACATTGCTCTTGTATCATGGAGTATCGTGTGTTGACCAATAATTTTTAGTTGATCACCGTCCTGAAACCCCACTAAACCAACAATACTCCTTGTCCCAATATCTAAACCAAATACATATTCATTCACTTGTAAAATCTCTTCTGATGCCATATGTAATCTTCACCTCATTGTTTTTGCCTATATATCGTCCATTAATGTCTCTAACCCTTATATGACAAGTAATAGCAACTATATACTATAGCATATAGAGCTACTCGAGTAACAGGCTAAATCCCACTAAATCATTACAAAATTAAAGATAATGATTAAATTCAATTATATCCTATAAATAAGTCATGATGACAGGGTACTCAAAGATACTTACACATAATATATAATACCATATTCAGGGAAAAAAGCTAGGTCTTTATGGACTTTTATGGAAAAACCTAGATCTTAATTATATTAAATAAGACAAGCTTTATGACTAAAAAAGAAAAGAGGCTAGCTCCAGCCCCTTTAATTATCAAACCTTTATTCAGGTTGTTCAAAAATAAACATGTCCTCTATACCGTAAAAATTATTATATAATGAAGGTTTTAACTGCCCATGCACCCGTTCATTGGTGATGATAGCAGATGTTCTAAAAAATAAACTAAAATAAGGTAACTCTTCCACAAATGTATTTTTAAATTCTTCCATTGCATTAATAAAATTATGTTCTGTAACACTTGTAAATGCAGCTTGAAGAATACGGTCCATAACAGGGTCATTGTAACTTATAAAATTATTACCTTCTGCAATCTGTGATGAATGAAATGCAAATGTAAAATCAGGAATCGAGGACAATTTCCACTCTCCCAACAGTAAATCAAAATCCTTTGCCGTTACTTTTTGCTGATAAGTGGCATAATCTACTGCATCCAAATGGATAACGAAACCCACTTTTTCTAAGGATGCCTTAATTTTCTCAGCAATCTTGACACGTACTGAATTTTCTTGGTTGACTAATAACCTTAACTGAAGGCTTTCTGTTATACCTTCCACTGTTCGCTCCAGAACCTTATCATCATCCGTGTCGGCAAAACCTGCTGCTGCCATCATCTCTTTTGCTTTATTTTCATCAGCTGTATAGACGGGATTAGTTCCTTTACTTAACCAAGATAAAGGATGTAAAGGATATTCAGTTACATAAGCATGATTCAAGAATTCCTCTTTGACAATGCTTTCTCGATCAATGGTAGTTGCAATGATTTTTCTCATGTTTCGGTCACTAAGCACCTTGTTATTAAAGTTAAAGCCTAAAAATGTGTAGTAATAAGTAGGATATTCTGTTAATGTTGTGCCTTTTCGATCGGCATATTGCTGCCAGTCAAATTTAGTTGGGTTAATCAAATCAACCACTTTTTGACGAAAAGCATCTGCATCAGCCTCTGCATTTCTTGTTATAATTGCTTTTATTTTTTCAATATAAACCTTACCCTTAAACCAATTGGTATTAGCTGTCAGGGTCATTTCTTTCATGGTTTTTAACTGATTAAAAGCATAAGCACCTGTTCCTATTGGTTGTAACTGATTCTCAGGCACGCTAAAATGGTGCTTCGGAATAATTGGGAATGTCAATGTGTACCGTGAAAAAGAAAATGGCTGTTCAAAATAGATTCTTACCGTATAATCATCCACAACGGCAGCCCGCTTATAATTCTTCACATTTACTTTATAAACTGCATCTTCAGGAGCGCTTTTTATGGTATCAATGGAATACACCACATCTTCTGCATGTAACTCTTCACCATCATGGAATAAGATATTCTTCTTTAAAGTTAAAGTCATATAGCTTCCAGTATCGGAATAGGTATAACTTTCTACAAGATTTTCTACGGGTTTTTCTTCTTCATTCAGGATGAATAATGAGTCAAATACAAGGTTTAATAGTTGATTGACTGTACGATCATTATTCAATAAAGGGTTAAGTGTTGACGGATTTCTCATGATAACTTTTAATTCGCCGCCAAATGAAGCAACAGGTTCTACGGGTTGGGTCTCTGTATCCTGCTCAGAAGAGTTCGTAACAGGTGTCCCATCTACCTCCTTATTGGCATTATCTTTTGTACCTTGGGTGCAGCCTGTGATAAACAGTGCACATATCATGATGAAGATGTATAATTTTTTCATTGTATTTCCTCCTAAAACGCTACTTGCATGTAGACTGAAGTATATGATGCTTTTTATTTTTGTCACTATTTTTGTCTAAGTTGTAGTTTCATGTATAGCTCTATCATTTCTAATTGGAATGCAGATATTTAGAATTAGGTTAACTTTCTTTCATAAATATGCTACAACTATACTTTATTTAATGCCCTTAGCATTTGTTGATACGTTTCATTTAAGGTGTTACTATTGTCAAGGATAACATGTGCATATTGGCGAAATTGTTCATCCGTTAATTGCTTAGACATAATATCCTGAGCTTTTTTACGAGGCATATTTCTATATTTTGCTAACCGTTCAAAACGCTTTTCTAAGTCACAATAGACATACCAATAGGCATCAATTAATGGATAGATGGCACCTTCCCCTGGAGCAGAAATCTCTAGCACAATATAATCCATTTTTTTTTCCTCTTTAAGTGTAATAATTAAGTCATACACCTTTTTATTAATTGCAGGATGGGTGATGCTTGTTAATAGCTTAAGCTGTTCTGTATCTGCAAAAACAATGTCACCTAATTTTTTACGATTGATATGTCCATGATCATCCAAAATGTGTTTACCAAAGTGGTCTATAATTTTAGTATAGGTATTCGTACCTTTTTTAATCACTTCATGACCGATTTTATCGGCATTAATGACATAAGCATTGAATTTATGCTTAAATAGGTTGGCAACCTCTGATTTTCCACTGCCGCAACCACCGATTATACCAATGACTTTCATGCTATCACTCCAGATTATTTTGTATCATACCATGTCATACCTATATTCACATCGACTTTCATCTTAACACTGATCTGAACAGCATTCTCCATTTCTTCTACAAGATACTGTTTCACTAACTCCACTTCATCACGATGAGCCTCAATTAAAAGTTCATCATGGACTTGTAAGATAAGTCTTGAACGTAAGTTTTCTGACTTTAATTTGTTGCTGACATTAATCATGGCAATCTTAATCACATCAGCAGCGCTTCCTTGAATAGGTGTATTCATCGCCACTCGTTCACCAAAAGAGCGTTGCATAAAATTACTGGATGCAAGTTCTGGTATGGGTCGTCTACGCTGTAACATGGTTAAAGAGTAACCTCTATTTTTAGCATACCGAATGCAATTATCCAGATAGATTTTGACACTGGGATACTTTTTGAAATAGTTTTGAATATATTCTTGGGCTTCTTTTCTAGTAATATGCAAATCCTGGCTTAAACTAAAGGCGCCTATACCATAAACGATACCAAAATTAACTGCTTTTGCATTGCTTCTTTCTAAACTACTGACTTCATCAAAAGGCACATGAAACACTTGTGAAGCTGTTAGACGATGGATATCTTGTCCCTCATTAAAAGCATTAATGAGTGTCTCATCTTCTGCTAAGTGAGCAAGTAAGCGTAACTCAATTTGCGAGTAATCCGCATCGATGAAGATATAATCATCTTCTGGTACAAAAACCTTTCGAATCTCCCGTCCCATTTCCATACGAATTGGGATATTCTGTAGATTAGGTTCCGTTGAGCTAATACGACCTGTTGCAGCAATGGTCTGCTGGAAAGAGGAATGAATTCTGGAATCTTCCTTACCAATATAGTCAAATAAGCCATCTGCATAGGTTGACTTTAGTTTGGTTAGTTGTCGATACTCGCTGATCTTATCAATAATTGGATGCTCGCCTTTTAATTTTTCAAGCACTTCAGCTGCTGTTGAATACCCTGTTTTTGTCTTCTTGATGACAGGCAACTTAAGTTTTTCAAAAAGGATTACCCCTAACTGTTTTGGTGACTTAATATTAAAAGTTTCATCAGCTAGTTCATAGATTTCACTCTCTAATAAATCAATCATTACTTTTAATTTATCTGCATAATCATGAAGCAGTACCGAATCCACCTTAATGCCATAATACTCCATATCATATAGAACTTGAATAAGAGGCATTTCAATGTTATAGAACAATTCATGCATACCATATTCTTCAATAGCTGCATGCATTAAATCATAACTGCGATAGATAATGGATGACAGATGGCAAGCATAGGTTAATAATTGTTGGGGCTCTATGGCACGGTAAGATATTCTGCTCTTACCTTTTCCTAACAATTCATCTTGTGACGGTAGCATCACTTTCAAATAGTCATTAGCAATATCATCAATACCATAAGTATCTCTTGTTGGATTGACGGTGTATGCGCCTACAAACGTATCGAATACGATAGATTTTGGTTCAATCTTATAGCGATTAAAAAGATGTAAATCTTCTTTTAATCCATGGGTCATCTTTTGCAGGTCATGGGATTCAAATATGTCTTTTAATTGTGCCATACAAAAGGCGTCATCCATACTTTCTTGGCATTTAATGAAGTAGGCTTCGTTTTCATTATAGGCAATACTAATCCCAATCATATCCATGCCTTCAGTTAGGATATAATAGGCAAACTTATGAACTTGTTGAAGTTGTGAAACAAGCTGGTCCAAAGCTTCTTTTGTTTCAATAAGGTGTTCTGTAAGAAGGTCTTCTACATAAGAATCCTCCTCCATACCTTCAAACTTCTCTAATAAACGTTTGAATTCCAGTTGTTTAAACAGCTTATAGGTGGCTTCATTATAAATATTATCTATTTTTAAACTGTCTTTATCAAAACACACATCACAATCCACACAAATTGTTGCTAACTCCTTACTTAATAGAGCCAAATCGTAATGTTCTTCAAGATTCTTAGCAGCACGAGGTGGTTTCAATTGGTCAATATGACGATAGGCTTCTTCAATAGAATGATAAGTGGCTATAATTTTAATGGCAGTTTTTTCACCAATGCCTGGTACACCTGGTATGTTATCGGAAGAATCTCCCATGAGACCTTTTAAATCAATAAACTCTGTAGGTGTTACCCCATAGCGTTCTAGCACATCAGCTTCAAAATAATTCTCAATGGTTGTACTGCCTTTTTTTGTCTTTGGAATACTAATTTTAATATGTTTGGTGGCCAGTTGTAATAAATCACGGTCGCCTGATAGAACGGTTGTATCCACACCTATTTTTTCACACTGATGAGCCAACGTACCAAGCACATCATCCGCCTCATACCCTTCCATTTCAAAAATACTGATATCCATAGCTTTTAGAACATCTTTTATAATCGGCATCTGCATTCTCAATTCATCAGGCATACCTTTTCGATTACCTTTATATTCTTTATACTTCTCATGACGAAAAGTTGGTGCTTTTAGGTCAAAGGCAACACCTATATGGGTAGCTTCTTCATCTTTTATGGCTTTAAGGATAATATTTAAGAACCCTAAAACAGCATTGGTATATACCCCTTCGGAATTTGATAGTAGTGGTAAACCGTAGTAGGCCCTGTTCATAATACTGTTTCCATCGATCAATAGTACTTTATCATGCATGTGTTTTCATCCTTCTTTTTTATTTATCTCAATTTTAACAACTTTTCTTTTTTTAATGCTATTCCATTATAACAAAAGGTCTGTTATTTAACAATGAAAAAAGCTATCCTTAGGATGAATAGCCTAACGGATAGCTTTGTTTCTATTTTCTTTTTCTTTTAATATAAACCAGAATTAAAATGCCAAGTATAAAGATACCCACGACTGTCAGAATAAAAGAAGGTTGTGTGTACAAGGGTTCTTCATCTGGTAAATGTTTTTTGGCCATCATCACTGTATTACCTTTTTCTTGTTCTGCTGTTAAGGAATAATCACTTTTATCTGTTCCTTGATTAACATGTTCATTAAATTGAACACCATCCACATCTTCTGCACTTTTCATCGTAACACCAATTTTTGAGTCTGTGTCAGCTTTTTCTAATGGTTCAACATCTGGTGCCGCCTCTTTTACATCTTCACCTTTTATACCATCTGATGGGCTGCTTTCCGCTTTATCAGCGTTGTTAGCATAATGGCTAGACTCTTCGGTTGTCGATGGGGCATCCTCTTCTCGCACGTGCATATCCCCAGCCGCATCTTCCGTCAGGTTCTCTTTTGATATTGAAGGACTTTCTTTAGCATTTTCATCCTTTTCTGCCCTAGGCTCGTCTGCTGCATATTGTCCAATGGACTTACCTTGATCTTTATCCATTGTACCATCATCTATATTTTTACTGGGCATTCCAGTATAGTTCGTATCCCGATCACTTGTATTCTCTGCTGTACCACTTCTAGCAGCATCGTCAGCTGATTCCATCTGTTTATCGTTCTTCATGGGTAAATTGGCAAATTTATCTAAATTAGCAATACCAATGATGCCAAATATTAATACAGCTACAAATACTGCTGCTAGAGCAGAATAATATTTTCTTATGTTATGCATCTTCTTCATGGGTGATAGGTTATGGGGCTTTTCTATACGATCTATTTTATCCATCAGATTTCCATGAAAGTCCGATGGTAGTTCTTTTTCATCATCTAAATCATGAACGTGTATCATTAGTTTTTGCATAAATTCAAGTTCTTCTCGACATTCGCTACAAATAGCGATATGTGCTTCAAATTGTTTTTTCTCATCAGATGTTAATGCATTATCTATATATAATGATATCATTTCTTGACATTTTTTACATTCCATGCTTTTTCAACCTCCTTTCACTAAGTTAGACGTAATCACCGCTATTTTGTTCCCTTTTTTGTAAAATAGTATTTTTTAACTGGGATCTTGCTCTTGCAATCCGCGATTTTACTGTTCCTATGGATACATCTAATATATCTGCAATTTCATCGTAAGCATAACCTTTTATATCTCGAAGTATAATGATCACTTTATGGTCTTCTTTTAATGCATCAATAGCTTCTCTAACAAGCGTTATGTTTTCTTTTTTAATAACTGCCTCTTCTGGGGTAAGTCCCTTGTCCACATACTGCTTCGTTAAGACACCGTTATCATTTTCTTTGGTTTCATCCATGGATTCAACCTGCTGGTCTTTTTTCCGTTTTCTATGGGCATCTATGCAGGTGTTAACGGTAATCCGATGTAACCATGTAGAAAAGGCCGAGTTATTATTAAACTTATGCAACGATTGATACACTTTAATAAAAACTTCTTGAGCAACGTCCATGGCATCATGTTCATTGCCAAACATCTGGTAAGCTATGTTATAAACTCTCTTTTCATATTTTATGATCAATTTCTCAAAAGCGTCCCGGTCACCTTTTATCGCCTTTTTAATCATAATTTTTTCCATATCATTGACCATGAGTTATGTAAACCTCCCTTCATCGCATTGTTATTTATATAAGTTGTATTTTTTATATGTTCATAAATGAATACTACATCCATATTGTATCAAATATGATTCAGAAGTAAAGAACTTTTTAAAACCTATTGCCATCATTCACTACGCAGAAGGGGTTGTCTCATCAAAGTAAAACATCTTTTAAAAATATAGACAATTATTGTGCATTGATGAGACAGCCCCGTATTAAGTTAAGCAATGAAATAGTTTTTACATCATAATTCTTCATTAATTATTATGATATCACAACGAATGATCATATGTAAATAGTCAAGGCTGCCCAATATGATAAGTTAAGTAAGGACTAAGTTATGCTGGATGAGAGCATTTACTTAGTCCATTGGGTTACTGCTTTAACTATTTTCTAATAACATGTTGTTTATCATTAAATTGAATGTTAATGACGTCTTGCATAAACGCCGTATGGCAAGACTTATTGTCATAACGCTTATAGTTTTTTATGGATATCCTTTGTCCATTGACAGATAATCCTCTATACCAACCCGTACTAATTGTACCAGCGTCATGTGAATCATAGGTTACATTTTCACCTCTAAAGGATAATTTTGCATTCGCTATTGTCTTAACAAAATTCTCAAAATCTCCATGGGTATCTTGTCGACCTAATTCCGTTACCCATATATTTCTTTTTCCATCTGCCATCAGCTCTTGATCTTTGTATGGACCTGATGTCTGCCACCTATAACCATTCCTTGAATAAATAGCCACGTAACCTTTATTACTTCGCCCAAACACCCATCCATTTTTTTCAACGACTTCATCAAATCTTTTTTTGGGAAAAAAAGCATGTGTAAAATCTAGAATCTTCTTCATGACAATGGGTGGTATGGAGGGTGTCTTGTACATGGTGATATTTACATTCTTATACTGTATTGATTTTGGAAGAAATCCATTACCATGCCAATAAGCATCCGGTGCTGTTTCTCCATATCCACCAGGATGGGTTGTGAACACAACGCAGCTTTTGTCTAAAGTGGCTTGCCATATGTGGTGCTGATCACCACCATAACTTGGTCGATATGCTTGGGATGTTGACATCATATAGTCAGGTGTCCGAAAGGTATAAACATTACTTTCTTCAAAAGAATTACGTGACATATCTTTCCTCATGACCCATGCCACCAGATTTGTCAGGCCAATATGCTTACCGAGTTGTATCAGCCTTTTGAATGATTTGAGCTCCAAGAAGAATTTATTGTCCCACCAATTATAGGCGTCCAACATAAGGGCTAAATGATTAAATGAGTAGGGATGGGAATACCCTCCAAAAGAAAGCAAAATCATGGCGTTTTCAAGGGTACATTTTTTTAACCCCCACTTCTTTCTATCTTTTAATCGAATACTAACACGTTGTTTGCTAAGCCATTCTGGTTCATCTATGTTTTGAGCAATTTTTGCTATGACTTCCGGCATTCGGTAGCTGCTAAGGGTAAATATAACGGCACTCATATTATCTTCATTGGCAAAGCAACCTAAACCAAACATCAACTTAGCCGTATCAATGGTCGATTCCTTTGTTGGATAAAGTTTTTCTTTCGTATATGTACGGCCGTGGGTACATGTGAACATGCCTTTATAGCTGTTAATAGCCATATCATAAAGCATTAAATCGATCATCTGTTTCACTTGGCGTTTCATTTCTATATCATCGGTAAAGTCATACAAATTAAGTAATGGCACAAAATCTTCATCATAATAAACATTGCTCAGCCACTCACTAAAACCCGTATAAAATCTAAACGCCAGCCATTTATAAATCCGTTTTTTTGCTTTTTCTTTTTTTTGCATCCCGGTCATGCCACTATTTGTAAAGATGTCTTCTGGAAACCAAGTCCCAGCAAGATACTCTGCCGAGCTAAAGATGATGTGATGATTCTCAGTCCAATAACACATGGAATCAACACCTGGCTCATCTGGCCAATATTTAAAGTTGAGTATGGTTGTTTTTATTGTTGCTAATAGCTTTTTACTCACCAGAGGTGACGTGCCTAATTGCTTGTACAAACGCATCATGCCTGAGATAATAAAATCAGCACAATCCCACCTGCCATTCACATAGTCAAGAGCTTTGAATAACGCTTCTTCATAAATGGGTGTTTGACCTTCTTGAATTCGGATTAACTCATAAAAGAATCCTTTAATGGTGTCAGCACCTGGATTGTTAAGTACATGTTCAATAAAGAGCTTTCGCCTACCTTCATAAGTTTCACATATCACCTCATCGGTATAAACATCTTCAACCCTTTCTGTTGGGAAACCTTTAGGAGGTGCCCCTAGGTTCTTTAGTTTAAAATCTTCTACCCCTGATGTTCTAAAAAATTCATTATCAAAGATTTCAGCCATGCTCTTCAACCCTTTCAAATGGTTCATAAAATATACCAGCCAAAATTAATGATGCAACACCGTAATTAATGTTTCGCCCCTTTTTTACATATTTATATCCAGGATAAGGACCGAATTTTAGGCGATATGGCATGAAAAACATGGGGATGGTCCACCCACTTATCTCTGTCATATAATAACGGTCTTTTTCAATCTGAACATTGTTAAGAATGGCATGGAGTGCATGTTTAGCAGGTTCAAAAAATTTTTCATCTAAGTACCCCTTATACACGCCATTCAGCCATCCAGCTGCTATTAATGCTGTTGCGCTTGACTCTCTGTAATTATCTCCAGGCTTGTTAAGAACTGTATCAAAATAATAATCTACCCGCTGTAACTCTAGTAAAGCCTCGGATACCTCATTAAGGATTCTCATGGTATCTGCATCCTCCAGGTAATTCAGAAATATGGAATAAGCTGCAACTACCCAGCCATTACCTCTTCCCCAAAATAGATGTCTTGGGTAAGGACGTTTTAGAATCTTCCAATAAGAATGATGAAATAGTTTAGATTCTTGGTCTTGCAGGTACCAGGCATACTGTTTTGGTTGTGTCAAAGCAAAGGCTTTTAGAGCATTATCCTTATAATCATGTGAGGCTATACCACTAAAAACACCACTCATCATAACAGAATCCACCCATATACTTTTGGGATAATCTTTTGAATCCCTAGAGTGTCCATTATGGTTAATTAAATCTTTCAATAACCGAGGTTCATATTTTAGATAGTGTATACCCTTCTGGGTCATGTCTGCATATCTTTTCTCCCCAGTTTTTTTATACAATTCATTGGTGATTAACACAGGTGCACACGTATCTGCTTGATCAATCACAATACCTTCTCGGTAATGGTAATCGGCATAAGTCTTGTAATACTCAAAATACCGCTCTTGACCTAAAGCATCATCTAACATGGAAAGGCTGTACATCAGTAATGCTTCACCCCAGCTCCATTTTGCATGCCTGGGATCATTCTCCAGCACATAAGTATCCGCTACCTTAACAATCTTATCTAATGTTCTCATCAATGTTCAAACTCCTTAGATCTTTGACTTGAATCCGCTTTTTTAAACGCCCAAACCGTGGACTAACCACTTCAATAAAACCATCACCATATGTCCCTGTTGTCTTAATCCAGAAACCCATTGAGCCACCAATAAGCGCTAAGATATCCGGACCAATCACTTTAATATGTCCGCTTGTAATGACTTGGAATGCATCATTGGCATATGTGATTGAATTATTGTACTCATCTCTTAGACTAACGACAACGCGTGTTACATCATAGGTGGCTTCCTCCGAAAGAACCGTTGAATCAAGTTCAACTTTCAACGTTGGTGCAAAGATATGCCCTTTGGTCACAGACTTAACCATTTGATTATTGATGATACCATCAATCCGATATACAGCCGCTTTTCCACCCCATCCACCATAGTATTTGGTATATAAGTTCTCCATATCTAAGGTTGTCATTTTATATTTTAACAGGATATAACCAAGCTTCAGCTTATCCATAATACGTAAGTTCCCTCTCGATTTATTGGCTTTCATAAGTAACTTTTTAACTAGCTTACCATCTGTAGAGCTAAATAAACCATCCTTCTCTAGGCATTCGCCTATAAAATCATCAATGCATATTGGGGGGGAAGGCAAATGACCATAACGATGCCGATTCGGATAAAAACGTTTAATGAATGCATCATTACGATAAAAATTAACCCAATCACAGTTAGTAAAAACATTAATTTCTGTTAAAAAGCCACTTTTATGCTCACCAATATTCATGGAGCTGCCCACATGTAGTATGGGTTCTTTCCTTTGTTGACTGGCATAAGCATAGGCAGCCATTTTAGGTATTCTAAACATATCCATAACACCGTGGTAACAGATTTTATCTCCACTGCCAAAATCTTTATGTGTGTTGTAGTCAAACATACACCAACCAATAGCGCCTGTAATGTGATCATCACCATATAGAGCATCTAGTACGCGCATATGTCGATGTGCGTGACTGACTCGATGGGCCTCATCATCATATTTCTTGGTTGGATACATATGCCCATTGTATTCTGTTATAAGATAGGGTTTCTTTTCTTTGAAAACCTTATTGGGCGCTTCAAGACCAGCGTTATTCCCCGTATGTGAAAAATCATTATAGGTATACACATCTTCAAGCAGTTCGCTGTTTTTAATACATCTTACACCACCAATAGCTCTTGAATCATCTAGCTCCCTTGCTTTTTCACTGGTTTTTTTGTAAAAGTCGTGATCATCATTGGATTCATTAATTCTTGTTCCCCACATAAAAACACTGGGTCTATTCCAGTCCCTTTTGATCATCTCTTCAATATTTTGTAAAGCTACTTCTTGCCACGCTTCATTCCCAATGTGTTGCCATCCAGGAATCTCCTCTAAGACCAAAAGACCTAGTTCATCACATCGGTCCAAGAAGTGGTTGGACTGAGGATAATGGGACAGACGTACGGTGTTTACTTTTAACGCATGCTTTAGTATATCTGCATCTTTATACTGAGCACTTTTTGGCATGGCATAACCTACATAAGGAAATGATTGTTGCCGATTAAGACCAACAATTTTATGTTTTTCATTATTAAGATAAAAGCCATCTCTTCTAAACTCAAACTGCCTAAATCCTATACGTACTTTGTTTTTATCAATCACCTGATTATCTTCAAGCACACAGATAACCACTTCATATAGATTGGGTGCATCAACTGACCATAATTGAATGTTACCTACTTCTTCAATCCAATTTATATTTTTCGTGTCCTGTAAGGATTCGCTTCTTGAACATGAAAACACCTGTTTATTTTCATTGTATAGGTGACATTCAAGAGTCACCTTTTTATCTTCTTGGCTAAGATTTAATAAATCAAAGGACATATTCAGTTTAGGTTTTGTAAGAACGTCTTCTGGTTTAATCAATAAATCTTTAATATGACAGACATTTTTGTAGATTAAGGCCACTTCACGGTAGATTCCACCGTAAGTTAAGAAGTCCATAACATGACCAAAAGGTGGGATGTCGTCTCTTTCCCTTGAGTCTACATAAACTGAGAGCATATTAAAAGCGTCTTCATGAATATATGGGGTTATGTCAAACTCAAAAGGTGTATATCCACCTTTATGCTCACCTATATAGTGTCCATTGACATAAATTTCAGCATATGTCATGACACCCTCAAACCTCATATAAACATGTTCATCCAATAGTGGTTCAACATAAAACTCTTTTTTATAAAAACTTTCAAACTGATAGCTTTCTTCACTAAAGTTATTCAAAGGCAATTCTATGTTTGTATGAGGTAAATGAACCACTTCAAACCCTACATCATCCATGTGAGCTTCTATGTAGGATGGCTTAAAATCTGCTATATAATACCAATTATAATTCAGGTCTATTTTTTTAATCATTATATCCACCTCACTTTATGGGTCTGTTTATCCATTATATGTTACTTTCACCATGTTCTATCCCCCTAAAACCACTATGCTACATCTTGTTTGTTTTGATAAGACATAATCTCTTTCTCATTATATTTTTTTAGTAAGAAATAAGCAGCTATCAATATCGTTCCTGCAAATAAGATGGCAACACGTATACCTAAGTCATTACCAACATCTTTACCTAACAATAATAATGATGTAAAAATAATAATGGCAATGCTGCCACCTATCTTTACAACAAATCCATTGGCAGCCATGTACATTCCCGCATGATCTTTACCAGTCATTTCTCTGTCATATTGGGCACAATCTGATGTGATGACATGTGGTAAAATACCAAACCCAGCATTTGCAAAAGGTAAAAGAATGATTATTAATGCAAACAAGAAGTATGGATGTATGTTGCCAACCCCAAGTAAACTGATAACAATATAAGATAATACGAGTAATATTAAACCAACCTTAAGAACAACTTTTCTACCTTTTGTTTTTGCAAGTCTATTAATAAGTGGATAACATAATAATGTGGCTACACCTATAATGGTTATGAGCAGCCCATTAATGGATGCATCTTGTAATGCCAGTACTGTGACATAGTAAATAAGTCCAGTTTCAAATATTTTTGATGACATGGTATAAGCTAGATTGGTTAATAAATAAAATTGAAAGTTTTTATTTTTAAGCACATGTTTCAAGGCTGGTAATACTTTTTCATTGGTACTTTTAATGGAAGTTATGACGTATTTTTGTTCATGAATCAAAAATGCTGGTATGATGGCTGCAACAAGTCCTAAGAGTGAAAAAATAACGATGGTGGTTCGAAAGCTTGTAAGAAGGGTCATGTGAAATGTATCGCCTAAAAATCCCCATAAAGCAGATGAGAATGATGCAATTAAAAAACCAACAAACCAAAAGGCACTATTAATTGTTCCAAGATCGGCTTTATCGTCTCCTGATTTTGCAAGGTCCACAAGTAGTGAATAGAAAGGAATCATATACATGGTATAAAATACTTTGCTTAATAAGAATATGATCGTTAGCCATATAACATTTAAAAAACTTATTTTCGGTACAGGAGCAAAGAAAACAAGGGTAAAGGTTAATACAAATGGAATGACAGCCATTCTCATGATAGGAATTCTCTTTCCCGACGCATGTTCAAATTTGTCACTAAACCGAGCAATGATGGGGTCTAATACGGCATCAAAAACACTGCCTAATGCAAGAATAATACCCAGCAGTGTCATACCAAGAAAAATGGACCCTTGAGGTATTAAATAAGGTATTAATGGCTGGCCATCAACTTCTGGTGCTGTAAAGAAGTACACTAAAAACATACTTTGTAAAACTGTAATAATACCTATTCCCAAATTTCCACAGGCATATAATAGTTTCACACTTAAAGGTAACTTGTTATTCGTCATTACTTGAGTCATTTTTATTCTCCTTTTTTAGTGTTTTTATTGTAACGCCTTTATATATAATTTCACTTGATTCTTAATAATGGTAATAGGTTTTATCCCCGTTTCCTTTTCAATGGTATTGCCTCTAATGGAAATACTTTGTCCAAAACTCCATAATATATTTGAAATTGTCGCCTCCATTAATGCAATACTCATGTCTAAATTGATTGAGCCGTCATCGATACCCTGCTTAAGAAGATTGTAGATATATGTATTTGCATTCATAACGATATTTTCATAGTCACGTCTATTTTGGGTCTCCACATCTAATAAAGAATTTGAAGCATCTCTAAAGTAAAAATCAAACTCCGTTAAAAACCTCATTTCTAAAATTTGTTCATGCATATCATCAATCATACGATATAAAAAAGATTCTAGCTTTTCTAAAGCATTTCCTTCTAATAAATCATATTCTCTTTTATTCTCAGCATTCCACTCTTCTAAAATTCCAGTGGCTATTTGATACGCTATATCTTCTTTTGTTTCAAATAACCGATAGATTGACCTTCGATTCAAGCCAATAACATGACCAATGTCACTCATTGATGTGTTCATTATCCCTTTACTTAAAAATAAACTTTTTGCTATTTCTAATATATTTTTTTTCTTTTCAGTCATTTCAACTCACCTTTTATAGTCATATTCACAACAAAACGCAAATCGCTCAGTGTGTGCGTTGTGCTAATTATACACCTTTATATAAAAAATGTCAATTTTAAATATGGATATTTAGAGATTAATCATTAATCCATTTTTCAGTACGGATAAAAAATTTGGGATGATTTTATGTTCTTTAAGTCGTCCCAAAAATGTTTATTTAGTTGTTGTAATTGTCTTTTACCTGTGCTATAATTGATAAAGTTCGAAGGGATAATGTGTCATTGAACGTGATGTATTACTCTCATGTATTGTATTAGCGGATGTGGCGGAATCGGCAGACGCAGTAGACTCAAAATCTACCGATGGTAACATCGTAAGGGTTCAAGTCCCTTCATCCGCACTATGTATTATAGATACTTGCAAAATAATTAATCGGTTTTGATTTATCAAAACTGATTTTTTTTGTATAATTTCTCCATTAAGTAAGTGTCCTTGACGATATGTAAACGCTTCTATTTCATATGCTATATTCATGTCTTTAAGATAAAAAAATAAGAAGAACATTGTCTTCTTATTTTTAATGTATTGTTTTAAGTATGTCAATAAGGCTAATCTTAATCCCTTATACCTCTTGTTATTTAACGCCTATTTTAGCAATCGCACTTTTCTTCTATAGCTTCTTCTTTTTTACTAAATACTGGACATGATTCATCTTTATAATTTACTGGGAATAAATCTGGGAAATCTTCTTCTTTACATCCTGTACTAATTTCAGGTGATTTGCAGAAACCTGTTGCTAATACACAAAGTTCTACAGGGAATTTTATTTTCTTTTCACATTTTATACAGAATATTAAGTCTCCAGTAAGTTTAACTTGGTCAGAAGTACATTCGCAAGTATTGATTAATTCTATTTCATCAACATCGAATTTACAGTTAGCAGCACAAACATCTCCAATAAGAACTGGGAAAACAGCATTGTTGTTTGGCACGCACATGTCTTCAAACTTAAATCGAATATTTTCGAAACAGCATTCTATGGTGTCTTCACCTTTAAAGCAAACTTTACAGGGGCATCCTTTATCGTCATAAATAATGCCTTTACCTTTAATGGATATTTTTACTTTACAATCAATGGATATTTTTTGTTTTACATCAACTTTAACACCTTTATTTTTTTCAAGGCACTTTTTAAAATCAAGGTCGAGACCTCTCAAATTAATTTGCTCCATGCCACCAGGACCTGTAACAACATTATCATAGTCACAAAGGTCAATTTCTTGGCCATTGATTTTTAACATTTCGATAATAGGTGAGAATTTAATTACGCGACACTTAACTTCTACTGAATCCTCAATAATTCCCATTATTTCCTTATCAATTTCTATAGGGCATGGACAACAATCAATTATTTGTTGAGTTTTAAAGATTCTTGAATCAAATACCTTTTCTACAAAAATACATTCTGTCGTAATATCTTTGCGACTAATTGGCTTTTTACATTTAACTTTTCCTGTACAGCAATCACACATGTTATGATCCATTTATATGTCTCCTTTTCATTATAATATTAAACTAGTTACTTTTAAGGTTACTTTACTTAAAAATCCAAGTTTATTTTTTCATATCATCTTTTAGTTTATAGCCATCATCATACATTTTTGTCATTAATTTTTTTACGTCCCAACTCCCATCTTTTAATAGTTTAAACCCCTATTTTTATTGTAATCATCATATAAGTTCCGTAAAAAATTCAGCTATATCAATCAATGCTAAATTAATGTCTACCCTAATTATAATATATAAAATTTTAGTACAACTTGTGCCAAAAATTAGAAAAAAAAACAAAAAACACCCACTGTGATGTGAGTGTTTTAGACACCTTATTAGGATAAAAAATAGCTCTATGTTAAAAGTTTCGAAAGAAACGGATGATGCGTTGTAGAATGGATTCTTTTTTGGATACTTGTTTGGGTACTTCTTCGGATTCTTTTTCTGGTTCTTCTTCAATAGGCGTATCATCCAGTACATCAAATAATGTATCTTTAGACGTATTGCCTACCATGTCTTCATCATTCAAATAGTCACTTTCATCTGTTATCTTATCTTTCTCATTAATAGGCATCGTTTCGTCAATTATCATATCATTATCTAGAACAGGCATAGGTTTATGGACTGTTTCATTTATATCTTTAATGGACTTACTATCATCCGTTGTTTTCTGTATATCTTTAATGGGTGTACTATCATCCGTTATGTTATCTTTTTCTTTAAGGGTGCTCTCACCTTTTACTTTATCTTTAACAGCACTGTCATCTGTTTGCTTATTAACCATGTTACTTAATTTTTCACGGATACCAACATCATTTAAACCTAAGAGGCATGTTCCTTCATCTGAGGAACTACATAGTGTCATAATGGGTTTCGTCATTCCCACATTGCCATGTAACGTATTTATAAACTTGGTTTGACATAGATCATGTACACCCTTCTCTTTAATCTCATCCCAATCTTTTCCCCAATTGTCAGACGTAAAATAATGCAATTCATGTCCATCCATAGAAGACATCCAAAGTTTATGATCGGCTTCAAATAATTGATATGCCACCGTTACATTATTACCTAGATCCTTTAAGTAATTAAATGTCATAGCATCTGAGATAGAACAAACATCATTAGGCAAATGACTGACGTAACAAACATGGGTATTATCATGATATATAAAGTGATAATTACCTTTCGAGTCAATCAAAAAATTTTTTATAAGGGTGTTACGCTTCGTAAGCTTCAATTCTGTAGATGTTGACCATTTAGCATGTTGGGTTTTATATGTTTTAAAATAGACTTTATCCAGTTTTTGAAATCTAGCTCTAAATACTAAAAGAATACCTCCATTTACGTCATGATCTACAAAATAAGGTTTGGCTTCTTTCGATAAGGGAATTTGTGCTAAGGAAGTGTATGTCCATTGGTTATCTAATGTATAAATGTGATAGAGTTTGTAATAGCGATTGTTTTTGTTATTTTTATACGTATAAAAAATATGGATGGTATCATGGTGTGTGAGGATGTTTATAAAATCTATCTCAAATTTTCCATTAGCCTCATAAAAAGTACTTTTGCTCCAGACATTACTTGAATACTTAAGATAGCAAAATTCACCATTATAGCAAGAATACACCACATGAAGATTATCTTGGGAATCTACTGTTATATCAAAATTTTTCACGTTATCCATTAATTCTACTTTTTTGTTATCCGTACCATCTTCTTGGATTATACGATAAAAAAGCTTCTTGTCAAAGATATAAAACCGCCATTTTTCCCCACTTCTATTATTTATAAAAATCTGAGAATAAGGGTTATCTAATTTCATAGGTTCCTCCTTCGGACTCAAAAAATCGTATTAAGAACCGGAATAATAAAGTTATTATATATATATTCATAAGCGAATACGATATGTTCCAAAACTTTAGGTAGAAACATCAATTTATTATTTATGTATTAATAACACCCTAATTTTTGCATATATATGTACTTTGAGAGTGCATCATAGGCACTCTCAAAAATTTATTAATCAGCTATAACACCTTGAGCAATTGCGTTAATAAAGCTGTCATCAATTCTTGCTACTTGTAAAGGTACAGAGTCAATACTAGCTACAAATACTTTAACCAAGTATGAACAGCAACCGGTTTTGCAAGCATTTACACAATCACAGAATGTAAAGGAAATTGGATCCGTTGTTCTTGCTAATAGTGTTGAGCCACCTGCTGTTATGTTAAAATCTCTAACAAAAGTATAGGTTTCAAGCTCTTGCTCGATTCCATCTTCACAGACTCTTGACAGGATAAATTCTAATTCTAAATCTAAAACAGTAGGACTACCTGGGGCTTGTGTTTCAACTTCAAACTCAATGGTAGTAGAAAAATCAACTTTTACAATTGGACTTATTAATCCTTCTAAATCAATACTAACTGATGTTAAATCAATGGTATCACCTTGTCGATCAATAACATCAAATTCTCTTCCTTTACTACCACAAGCTAAACGAACCTCTTTTTTAAGTTTTTTTGGACATGTTGACATACAATCTCTTTGTTTACATTTGATATAAGATGTTGACAATCTTTTCACCTCCTTATTAATGATGAGAAAAATACACTTACTAATTAGTCAATAACTTTGTGAGCCTATTCTGTATAGCGGCTAACTAATTAAGCTCAACTTTCTAGTATCGTAGTTATTTTTAATGTAGCATACTGTATTAATATATTATGTAAAAATAGGACAAAGTGTGCGAGTACTGTTAAGATAAAATGGTATCCTTTTAAATTCTCACATCCCAAGAAATATCTTGTATTGCATATCTGGAAGACATTATTTTGTTGACATTAATACCCTTAATATACACAGGGTAATTTATTTTTTCATAATACAAGTTCCATATGGGTCCATGGACAACCTTATGATCGCCATATTTATTATATAGCCTATCTGCAAAATCGATATTATCCTCACCCCACTCTGTAATATGTTCACTAAACCCATCAACAGCTTCAAAATGCTCTCTTGTAACCATAAACATATCGCCCATACGGCCAATATCTCTTTTATAAGCATTAAAATAAGCATTGTTTATCATGGCGCTTGGAGATAGGCTGTGAAAATACTGGGTTGATTGATGGTTCAAATAGATAAGGGTATCATATGGAATAATAAAAGAATATTGATTTAATAGATTAAGTCCTTTATTTATAGTGTCTAAATTAAAAACAATATTAGAATCAACAATAATAAACGTATCGCCAGTTGCTCTTTTGGCAGCATTGTTGATGACCATTGATTTACTATATTCACCTTCCTGATAGGACCCAATACAAATCTCAGCATTAGGCATGAGGGCTTCATATCGCTTCTTCACCGCTGCCCAGTTTATATCATGATGATCCTCTTTTTTGTAATTAACTAATATAGAAATATGGCTATTCTCTATCGTATACATTCTAATCCTCCACCTTTAAGATGCTTTATAATATATATATTTTATTCCTGGCAAAAAGTGTATAATCTCATGAATAAATCATATATAAGTAGAAAGGATTATATCATGTGAAGGAGTGCCAGTAATGAATGCTTTTCATGCCAATTGGACGAAACCCTTTTTTATTAGACGACCCAATGAGACCTATTTTATAGAGGATTTTGAATTGCTTGTTGCCCTATTATCCGCCCTAAAATGGAAGCAAAAGAATGGTTCAATTAAGATGTACACGGATCAATTAGGTGCTGATTACTATGAAAGGCTTGGGTTATGTGATATCTATGATTTGGGTATTGATACTTCATTGGAAAATGTGGTACCTAAGACATTGAAGCCGCATCTCTTTTGGGCGGCAGGTAAAGTATATGCTCTAGCAATGGAACCCTCCCCTATTACCATGCTGGATATGGATTTTATTGTATGGGATACCATACATGAGGAGACAAATGGACATGATTTATGTGTGACACATCGAGAAATATTAAATGGTCTTGTTTATCCTACATACGAAAAGTTTTCAAGTTTATATCATTATGATTATGACGAAAGCTGGGATTGGAAGATTAATCCATGTAATACAGCCTTAGTACACTTTCATCATCAGCAACTAAAAGATTATTATACAAATGCAGCTATAAGCTTTATGAATGCTGACATGCCTATACCTGAAGATCAAAAAAAACATGTGGTGTTGATGGTCTTTGCGGAACAAAGGCTCTTAGCCATGTGTGCCAAAAAAATGGGTATTGAAATTACTTCTTATATATCCAACAACATGGATCTTAACCGATACAAAAAATTCACACATATATGGGGTTACAAAAAAACCTTATTTGACTCTGACCAATTAAGAAAAGAATTCTGCGAAAGTTGTGTTGACATGATATTAGCTGAATTTCCTGAGTTATATGATACACTGTGCGGCATAGAATCCCTACAACAATATTTAACCAAAAAATAAATATATCACAAGACGAATATGTAACAAATTGAGCTTTTCACCAATATAATATAATAGTTAGATTATGGGACAAGAAAAAGAAGGATTATGTTACGTTATTAACTCCAATATAAATCTTGAGGTGAATGGTTCATGCATAAAAAGTGTAAAAAGTGTAATCCCTTTGCATGGGGATATAATAATTATGGTCAGTTAGGTTATCCAAGGTTCCAAAATACATTTGTTAATGTATGCAGTATTAATGATGTGATACAGGTTGATGGTGGTAATCAACACAGTTTAGCCCTGCGTTCAGATGGAAGGGTTTTTTCGTGGGGAGAAAATAATTTTGGGCAATTAGGCATTAATTCTAATCTGGATAAAAATGTGCCAGTTGAAGTTGTAAGGATTAATAATATTAGCAATATAAGCGCTGGAGAGTTTCATAGTTTAGCTGTAAATTCAGATGGGACTGTATATACGTGGGGAAGAAATAATAGAGGTCAGCTAGGAAATGGTACTTTTTCAAATAGTGATATCCCTGTAGAGATTATGGGATTACCGGATATTATTGCAGTAGCAGGTGGAGAAAACCATAGCTTGGCATTAGCCGCTAATGGTGATGTATATGCTTGGGGCGCTAATTTCTCAGGCCAATTAGGTTTGGGGTTTACTAGTGGGGATTTTAACACACCTCAGCAAACCCTTATGATGGATGCCATTGCTATAGCAGCTGGAGAGGATTATAGTCTAGCGTTAAGGTCGGATGGTACTGTATTTGCATGGGGCTTTGGTTTAAATGGTCGATTGGGAACCGGTACGATGTCATTCTCTAATCCAGTACCTACTCAAGTAGCTACAATCACTGATATTATAGCTATAGCAGCTGGTAGAGCCCATGGCTTGGCATTACAATCTGACGGTACCTTATGGTCATGGGGAAGAAACTTTAATGGCCAATTAGGCAATGGTGAACGAGGTACAGAGGAACCTACACCTGTACAGGTAATCAACATAAGCGATATTAACTTAATGCAGCTTGGCTCCATAGCAGCAGGTAGTGAGCACAGCATGGCATTATTGAACGATGGTACTGTGAGGACATGGGGAGATAATGATGTTGGGCAATTGGGAGATGGCACGGAGGTTAACAGTGATATACCCGTAGAAGTTGTTGGCTTAAAAGATGTTAAATTTGTTGGTGCCGGTTGTGAACATAACCTGGCCATAAACGATGATGGTACGGTATGGTCTTGGGGCGATAACGATAATGGACAGTTGGGAATAGGTCGGTTTGGATTGTTCAGCACCATACCTGTTAAAGTAAGAGGTATAGAAGGCGTTACCGATATTGCTTGTGGAGAATTTCATAACTTAGCCCTTAAATCCGATAAAAAAATTAGAGCCTGGGGCTCCAATCGATTTGGTGAATTAGGTAATGGTACAGTTGGAGGCGACAGTTTTGTCCCTGTCCTTGTGGATCGTCTTAATTGTGTAAAGGCTATAGCAGCTGGAGAAAGTCATAGTTTAGCACTTACAGAAGATGGGACAGTTTTTTCATGGGGAAATAACATGTTTGGTCAGTTAGGAGATGGCACTCTTACAAGTCGTACCATACCAGGTGAAGTCCTAGGTTTACCTAAAATTGCAGCAATTTCCGCAGGTGGTGGCTTTAGTTTAGCTCTTGATTTTAACCATCGTGTATGGGCTTGGGGCGATAACGAATTTGGTCAAATTGGTAATGGTACCACTGTTGATCAGACACTTCCTGAACGTGTAGAAAATCTAGAGGGCATTGTAGCAATAGACTGCGGCGATAATCATAGTCTAGCAATTGGTAAGTGCGGTATTGTCTTTGCATGGGGCGACAATCAATTTGGCCAATTGGGCATTGGCTCCTTTGATAATAACAGTAATGTCCCCGTTCAAGTTCTAAAACTTGTTAACGTTATAGAAATTTCTGGTGGTGGTTTACACAGCTTGGCACGAACCTGTGATGGAGAAGTTTACGCATGGGGATTAAATGATAATGGTCAACTTGGAAACGGAACCTTTATTGATAGCAATGTACCCATCCGGGCTTTCCTCTGTGACGAAGATGTTATCCAAATAGCAGCCGGTGGCAAACACAGCCTAGCATTATTAAGAAACCATACTGTTCTTGCATGGGGAGATAATGCAGATGGTCAGCTTGGAAATGGAACCATAGAAGACAGCAGCATTCCAACAAGAGTTGATTACCTATGCGATGTCACACAGATATGTGCAGGAGAACGCCATAGCTTAGCCATCAGTTGCAGTCCTTATTACTATAAAAGAGTCTGTTCATGCATGGTAAAAGTCGATCATAATGAATGTGACTGCAAATGTAAATGTAAGGAAAATTCATGTAAGCATTAATTGCACTTTATATAGCCTACTGGAGAATATCCAGTAGGTATTTTTATATGGACTTATGTATAATCAATAATGGACTTACATAATTGGTTATTAATTGACTATAAAAAAGGAGGGATAGAACTTATGACAGCTTCAACTAAACGGCATTACAGTTCCAACAAAAATGATGGTAATAGAAAAATACGTTGTGACAGGGGAAAAAACGTAGACAGTTCTAAATGTAAACCACTTTGCCCCCGTCCTAATAACGCATTAATAGAATGTGGCATGCCTAGTAGCAAAATAAGCTTTACAACGACAGGGCAAACATTTAATACATCCCTTGTAACGGTTGATACCTCATGTTTTATTAAACCTGTGGTTGATATTTATTTTTCAAGCCAAGTTAATGTCATATTACAGCCAGAGGATGGCGTTACTCCTCCAGGTACCGCAGAGGTAGTACTTAGGTATGACTTAATTTGCAGAGCTGATGGTAGCGGTGATAAAGTTATTGAGAGCTTCATATATAGAAGATTTTTAACTGCAAGTACCAGCTCCCAGCGTTTAGAAACGACGGATACATTTAGCTTTAACAGGTGTCTTTTCCCAAAACCTTGTCAAGGTTGCGTGGACTATTTTATTAGAATAACAGCAGTTACAATAAGTGTTAACAATATAATACAATAGCCAGTAATAAAGGAGTGAATTTAGTGCCTATTATTTATAAAGAAGCAGAACAAAAACAGGATTTTCATTCTTTTAAGAAATTATCTGCAACTGAAAAGGATAAGATCCTGAGTCGTTTAAACAAAATACCATTGGTTTTCATCACAAACGCTGGACAGATAGATTCCAGGGTTAAGTACTATGCTAAAAGAGAAAACTTTGGATTTTACTTCACTTCTGAGGAAGTCGTTTTAAGTTTTGTTAAGGGAACAGCTAATAGAAGTCATAACGAACACTTAAATAAAAGTGATATTAATAAGGATGAAGCAAAAAAAATTGGAGTGACCCTAGTCATGCAGTTTATCGATGCTAATCCAGATGTAGAAATAAAAAGTAAAGTGAGGTCTACTGGAAGAATCAATTATCTTAAGGGAAATGATCCTAACAAATGGTACACCGATTTAGCTACTTATGAGAAGGTGGTTTATAAAGAGCTGTGGACAGGTATAGATTTAATGTTTTATGGATTGAACGGTCAGTTGAAGTATGAATTTGTTTTGCATCCAGGAGCAAATTCACAGGATATCAGGCTAAGCTATAAGGGTGCAGATAGCATAACCCTAGACAAAGAAGGCAACCTATTAATCCAAAATGAGCTTGGCGTTCTTATGGATGAGTGTCCTGTAAGCTATCAGGAGATTGAAGGAAGAAAGGTGAAAATAGATAGTAGATTTGAGTTAAAGAATCATGAAGATATGACAAGTACTTATGGCTTTGACATGAAGACAGATTATAATCCAGACTACCCTATTATCATAGATCCAGGTCTTGTGTACTCCACCTATCTTGGAGGAAACAATTCAGATTTCAGTTTTGAGTTTGGTTTTGGAATAGCTATTGATAATACGGGAAGTGCCTACGTGACAGGAGAAACGAACTCCCTTGATTTTCCAACGACTCCTGGAGCTTTTCAACCGGTATATGGAGGAGGAACAGGCGACGCATTCGTGACAAAGTTAAATGTTGATGGCTCTGCTCTTATTTATTCCACCTATCTTGGGGGAAGTAGCCGAGATTTAGGAAATGGTATTGCAGTAGATGATACTGGCAGTGCCTACGTGGCAGGAACAACTAGTTCAGTTGATTTTCCCACGTCTGCTGGAGCTTTTCAACCCGTATTTGGAGGAGGAACCAGTGACGCATTTGTAACAAAGTTAAGTGATGATGGTTCTGCTGTTATCTATTCCACCTATCTTGGTGGTAATGATAGTGATATAGGAGATGACGTAGCAATAGATAGTACTGGCAGCGCCTATGTGACCGGAGGGACTCTATCGATTGACTTTCCAACCACAGCTGGAGCTTTTCAGACAGTGTTTGGAGGAAATTCAGATGCATTTGTAACAAAATTTAATGTTGATGGTACAGCTCCTGTTTACTCTACCTATCTTGGAGGAAATTCTGATGATGGCGGCAATGCAATAGCCATTGATAATATGGGTAGTGCTTATGTGACAGGAGCGACAAAATCTGGAAACTTCCCAGTAACTCCTGGAGCTTTTCAGCCAACATTCAGTGGAGGTGATTTTGATGGGTTTGTAACAAAATTAGATATTGATGGTTCTGCTCTTATGTATTCCACTTATCTTGGGGGAAGCGATCGTGATATTGGTTTTGCAATAGCTGTAGACAGTACTGGAAGTGCCTACGTGACCGGGCAAACCAGATCATTAGATTTCCCAATAATTGCTGGAGCTTTTCAACCCATTTATAGCGGAGGAGACTTTGATGTCTTTGTGACCAAACTAAATACTACTGGCACTGGACTTATATATTCTACCTATCTTGGGGGAAGTGGCTCGGACCAAGGCTTTGGAATAGCTGTAGATACTAACGGCAGTGCTTATGTGACAGGAGAAACGAACTCCGTCGACTTTCCAACGACGGCAGCAGCTTTTCAACCAGAAATTGCAGGCAATTTTGACGCATTTGTAACGAAGTTAAATGTTGATGGCTCTGGTCTTATGTATTCTACCTATCTTGGCGGAAGTAACCGTGATGAAGGATGGGCAATAGCCGTTAATAATATTGATACGGCTTATATTATAGGAAGGACTTTATCCGTAGACTTTCCAACGACTCCAGGAGCTTTTCAACCAACTTTTGCTGGGGGTTTTTCTGACGCATATATTTCAAAGATTAATACGAATCCTCCTATAACCCCTATATCACCAGAGATAAGTATTACCAATCAACATATCACTGCCATTGTTTATGAAGCAGGTTCTAATGAATAAAATCGTCTAATAGGTAATTCTATCAAACCTAGTATTAATAAATCAAACAACAGACTATAGCAGAGGTTAAAAGAATATGAGTACTTGTATGGTGAATGCCTGATGCATCTATCATACAGGTATTTATATTTTTATTCGGTGTTATCACTACATTTACTTCTTCTGTCTGAATTTTGATATATTTACTATTTATTAACATAATTTTCTTTTGTTTTTTACCAAAATTAGGTAAAATGGAATTAGGATATATCTTATCCTAATTCTATTATGGGAGGTCGTCACGATGAAACATATGTTTTTATTAAAGAAGTTCAAATGCCTATTATTGACTATCGTACTCTTACTCACAGTAAATTCTTACCTAAACCCAACTGAAATGACAGATTCTTTTACATCTCATGCCTCTACCCCTTATACTTGGAATAATGTTATCCCTGAAAAAACACCCTTGCCAGCAAATGACAATGGCAAACTGGTACTATTTGATACATCTCACGGTGGTACGGAAGGTAGTGCGGATTGGGTCATTGATGGTGCTTTTTCAAGCTTTGCAGATGCCCTTGTGGCAGAAGGTTATACAGTTAGAGAGTACCGAGGTATTGACAAAAATAATGATGGCGCTATTCGCTTTTACGATGACCGTCAACCATCTCTTGTAGCTCTCAACGAATGTGTTATTACATATGCAGGTATATCACAAGCTGACGTTTTCGTTATGGCAGAACCTAATCGTCCATTAAAAACATCCGAATATGATGCCCTTATGCAATTTGTAAACGCTGGTAAAGGCATTTACTTCATAGCAGATCATTACAATGCCGATAGAAATTTAAATACTTGGGATGCCACGGAAGTGTTTAATGGTTACAATCGTTCCACCGATGCCACTTATAATTTAGGTGGCGAATACGGCGATATGCGTAATCCCCAAGATGCAAATTTAGGTTGGTTATCTGAGAATTTTGGTATACGATTTCGATTCAATGCCATTGACTGTAAATCAGGTGTCTCTGATGTAAGACCAGCCTCTCAAACAGAAGGTATTACCCAAGGTGTAGACCCTATCCTAATGGCAGGCGGCGCTACCCTATCCATCGTTGATGGCAGTAAAGCAAAAGGTCTTGTTTACTTAAGTTCATCCGATAATGCAACAAAATGGTCTTATGCTGCCGATACAGGCTTGTATTTTGGTGGTGAGGCAGAAGGCCCATATGTTGCAATCTCCAAACCTAGTACTGGAAAAGCAGCTTTTATCGGTGATTCTTCACCTGTTGAAGATGATACCCCTAAGTATCTTCGCCAAACAGATGGCACAACTAAGAAAACTTGGCCAGGTTGGCATGATACAGGACATGCAGCAACTCTTAGTGTTAATATCGTTAACTGGTTAGCTACTCCTGAAAGTTATGTAGGTTTTGATGGCGTAACCCATACAGCTGGTACCGTTACACCCAATCCAATGATTGATATTGAAAAAGCTGAACAGCAACCAGAACCTTGGTCTAATCCATCTGGAGGATATGATCCATGGAATACCGATACATTTGCAGCAGGGTCTTTTGGCGCACCACTTCCATCAGATGGTACCCCTCCTAATACAGCAACCTTTGCACTCTACCCTTCTTATGTCTATGAAAACGAACCTTTTGCTGTGGCTATTACTGGTAATGCAACAGCACCTGCATTTGGCGCTTATTTAGATGGTGGAAGCCAACAAGGCCAACTGCTCCTTGGCGGTTCTTGGACGTCATCGGGCTACAATAATGTTCCAACACCATTACCCACAGCTGTAACAGCCCGTATTGTATCAGTTGCTTCACCACCTGTTAAGATTCGATTAAAAGCAAGTGGTAACACGGCAGATACTAAGACAGTTACAGGTCTAACCACAGGCTATGGCTACCTGCAAGGTGCCGTAACAGGAACAGCGGGACATATTGTTGCTGCCTTAAAAGATAATGTTATTCTCGGTACAGCCCAGATTGATGCATCCGGTCAAGCCTCTATTGCAGTCAAAGAAGATACAGGCATTACATTGGCTGTATATGGAATAGACGGTACATTTATCAATCATCTTAACGGTAATTATAGTGTCACTAATGGTAACACAACACCTATTGTGGACAATGGTTCCAGTGCGTTATCCGTTGCAGCGGCTTTAGCTGAGCCTAATGGTACAGAAGTGACCTTAACGGGATATATTACATCTGACCTGAATGGTATCTATGCGATTAAAGTTGCAGATACAAATGACGCGTCTGCCCAAAGCATAGCCGTAAAGCTTGAAGCAAGTATGAGGGACGAATTTAGTCCTCTTAATAACCCAAGTGCACTTGGCCGTAAAATCGTCGTAACGGGTACACGTAATGATTATATGCTTCTACCAGGTCTTAGGAATGTAACCTCCATTGAATTTGTAGGTTCTAGTAATAACCCAGATCCCCTATCCGTTGCAGCCTCCTTAAATAAAGCTAATGGAACAACTGTTACCTTAACAGGCTATATTGTTGCCGACCTGAATGGTATCTATGCTGTTAAAGTTGCTGATACCAATGATTCACAGGCAGACTTTATTGCCGTAAAATTAGAAGCAAATATGCGGGATGAATTTAGTCCTCTCAATAATCCAAATGCTCTCGGTAAAAAGATTATTGTTACTGGCACACGTAATGACTATATGCTCTTACCCGGTCTTCGGGAGGTATCCTCTATTGCATTTGCAGAGGATAACCCCTCTGCCCTAACTGTTGCTCAAGCAAAAGCTGAACCTAATGGAACAGTGGTTACTTTGACAGGTTATATTGTTGCAGATCTGAATGGTATCTACGCTGTTAAAGTTGCTGATACAAACAATGGGCAAGCAGATTTCATAGCTGTGAAGCTAGAATCCAACATGAGAGATCAATTCAGTCCGCTGAATAACCCAAGTGCATTGGGACGTAAAATACGTGTAACAGGTAAGCGAAATGATTACATGCTATTGCCTGGTTTGAAATATGTTTCTTCAATAGAATTTGTCAATTAAGGATAAAAAATAAAACCTCCATATTGGAGGTGATGAAATAGGGAAGTTTTTTCCTTTGGCAGTGGATACGTATCTGCTGCCTTTTTCGTGCTATTTACGCATAAATTTTTCACCGTATGCTTTTTAATCTCATATATGTATCGTTGACTAAGAAAATTGGGGTTGTTTACTTTGTATTCCATGGAAGGGGTTCTCTTGGCTCAAATGTTCCAGTACTAATGGATGTTATTTCTCCCGTTTCAGGGTTAGTAGGCTGATCAACCTGAAATAAATAACCGGTCTTTCCATATCTACTGAGCTTATCCTGATTATAATGATCACTTTCCATACAGATATTGACCGCTTTCAAGGCAATCGTCATATCGTCGCTCCCCTGGAAAAGCTCATGCTCCCATAATAACTCACACTCAATATTTAAGTGACACTCTTTGATACGTGGTGCATCAACTTTTGTAGCTTTTTCCATTGTTAGACCGACAGCTGTAATCTCATCCGTTTCAAATTCATTATTTCCAATGGTTTTTATACAGCGGTCATATATATCATATGAGGGGAAATTGATTACGCATACACCGGTTTCTTTTAGTGAACGATACATATGTCCATGCTTTCCAACTCTACCTAAAATACAGATAAAGTCATTGGTTCCGCCACCGACAAAAGTTGACCAAGATTGCAAACAAGCGTTTTCTTTTCCATTTGATTTCCATCCCGTAACAAGAAATACCAACGCTGGCATTGCTGTCACAAAATCATACCATGAAAAACCACCACAGTATTTCAAAAATTGTTCATCTATTACCTCAGGTCTTGTAGAAAATTCTTTTTTCATATGAATAACCCTCCTTTTGATTAAGTATATCACATGCAACAGGACAACTATATGTCATGTTTATAAGTCAATTTTTAATACTCCTACTTGATTTTTTATTTCTTAAACGATTGAGGTGTTCTCCTAAAACTTCTCTGCAATATGCCTACCAAGACTCTTATACAGAACCCATAAAATAATATATTTTCAAGATGAGGGTCTGCAAAGCGAAGTAAGAAAGATATGTAATATTTAAAGAGATAAGTGAAATACACGAACAAAATACTGATTAAACACTTCAAGATAAAGGTGTATTTGTTTTTTAGCAAAGTCATTTTTCGTTTACCACCTTTGATGTCTTGTATCAATGCATACAATAATAAAACTGACCATAGTACAAGAAAACATGAAATTGAATACGTACTGGCTGAAAGGATATGCTTTAGTTTATAACGAAAGCTATTGACGTTTAATGTGGTATGATACCATGCGTTTAATACTTCATTAATGACATAATCCCCATTATTACCATTGGTCAATATTGCAATGCCTGTCTTTTCATATGGATTAATGGTAAAGTTAGCTCGCCATCCTCTATTAGAACCACTATGGGTTATTAACTGAGTACCCTCTTCTGGTTCATCCATATAATGCCCCAAGGTGACTTGACCCTGACCTAACAGGCTGGATATTTTCATTACTGGCGTATAAATAAGTTTCATGGTTTCCTGTTCTAATAAGTCATGACTTCCATGATAGCTATTTATTTCTGATAGGATAAACTGACTTATATCATCTATTGTTGTATATAATCCTGCTGCTGCTTCTTCCACATACAAATAATTAGGTATCTGATTTAACTGTTCATCATAGGCTTTTGCAATATGCAAATCTAAGTCATCTTTCCACTTAAAACTACTAGCCATCATATGTGCAGGTTTGAATATTTGTGTTGCCATATAGGTGTTAAAATCAATACCTGTCACTTCTTCAATTAACAATTGCAATAACATATATCCTCCACCAGAGTAGTTATATTTTGTACCTGGTTTGCCAATAAGCTTTACGGGTTTCGCTTTACCTTTGATACCGTCAAGTGATGCTTCTATGCTAGGCAAATCTTTGTGTGGAGAGTACCCCTGATATCCTCCTCCATTGGATAAACCACTGGTATGGCTTAACAATCTTCTAATGGTCACTTGTTTTTTATCATAGGATGACTCAGGTATCTTCCACCTGGTCACATATTGATCAATCGGTGCATCCAACTCAATTTTGCCTTGCTCGACCAATTTCATTATTCCAAGGGCTGTAAGGGGTTTTGAAATTGAAGCAACCTGAAATACAGTATCTCTATCCATCTTACTTTTATTACTTACATCCTTATATCCAAATGTTCCAACCCATTTTATGTGTGCGTTTTCAATGATGGAGATGGAAGCCCCTGGAATTTTATATTTCGTAAGTAAATCAGGTATTTCACTTTCCAGGCATGTCACAAATGTTTCCATATGACTACATTTTTCCAAATGGCTATAATTAAAGAAGAAAGGTGTGATGCATACAGCTAATGATAACAATACCATAGAAATCTTTCTTTTCATTTGTTCCTCCTGTTGTTTTGCAGCCTGCAATGATGATGTTTTTTAATCGATTTAATAAAATTATATACACTTTACCAGCATTTGACAATATAAGTACCTTACATATTGACCATTAAACCTAACATTTATGTAACATTAAGAGATAACCTCTTAAACATTTCATGCTGTTACTATAAAATCTATTTCTTTAACAGAATCGATACATTCGGTGTATAAATAAAACTCCCATCTTGGGAGTTTTATTTATTGTGCTATATGCAAAAATCTAAATCAATTCGATAGCCTTTTCATCCGTATACCAACCACCTTAATCACAGTTATTTTGTCCATGCTCGAATATAATCTACATAAAGTGTCGTGCTAAAGCCTTTATCGGGCATTCCGTGCCATGAAAAAATTTCACTGTCTATTAATACATTCTGAGGCTGAGAAAAATCGGTTGCCCAAGCCACACTGGACATCCAAATTGTACGTTTTGGTACACCGTCAAAATAATATACGATTTTATTGGCATCCCATTCCACACCATATGTATGATACCCATTTGCCAAATCCACACCTGTATCAATGGTTTGCGGCAAGTGTAAATCGTGTTTAAAGGCATGTAGATTCGTCGGCATATGATACCTGCTATCTGCATCAAATATGGACCGGCCGACAGCTTCAACCACATCAATTTCTTCTTGGGTACTAGGGTTCCTTAACCAGAACGAGCTTGTTGTACAGCTTGCTGAAACTTTCATTTTTACTTCATAGTAGCCACGAGATGTTAAGTTTCTTGAACGCAGTGTTCCAGCTGTGTAGTAGTAGTCGCCTTTCATTTCCTGCCCATCAATCCATTTTTTAACCACTGCTACTTCATCGATATACACTGTACCGGCTGCATGCATATTGGAAAATCCGATATGAGCCGATGTATTGCTTGAACCTGTTTTAAATGCTATGGTAGCCAGTTTAAAATTAGCGCTATCGATACCGGCATATTTATCAGGTCCACCATAGTTCTTCACGGAACAAGATATTTTAGCACCATTAATATTTCTCCCATACAAGATCAATTTGTAATCTGTATTTGGAGAAAGTCCTGAAATGTATTGACTAGCCCCAGATGAAGCACTCAATTGAATACCATATTTTCCTCGATAAATAGGTTCTTGTGGTTTTTGCTGTTTGCTTGTGCTGCCAACAGCTATTTTAGCAGTTCCCCAAGTTGACCAAGAGGTTAGGTTGTTTTGTTCAAAGCTTCCGTTGTTTACCATATTATGATTAATGGTGTCAATCATTAAAAGACCATTAGAGACACGTACATTGTTTTCATGAAACATGGCAGGGTTTCTACCAGCCCAGTTCGTATTTAAATAATTCCACTTAGCTGTACGATGGCTGTCGTATTTACCACCGCTGAACTCATCTGTAAATGTCCAATTGACTTTCCAATTTCCAGTATTATTGGGATCTGATGCTGGATTAGCAGCAAACACAGGGGCTGAGCTGAAAATAAAAATAAGTACAGATAGTACAACAAAAGTTACTTTTCCACCTGCTAACACTTTTTTAAAACTCCTTGCAAACCTTTTCTCCATAACATGTTCATCCTTTCTTTTTTACATATTCTTACCAATAGTTAATACTACCCAATGTATTGTGTGCAATCACCTCCCTATGTTTTATGTTGAGATTTTATGTTAGCTTTTTAGTTCAATGACTTTAGTAATTTCCTCTATCATCATGTAATTAACAATCATTCATTTAATGTTCTTTACAATAGCTTTAATTATTCATTTTTCAGTTCCTTGACTACAATATATATAAGTATAGCATTATTTTCCATATATAAAAATAATATTTAATATTTTCTTAATATTTAACAAGAAAATAAATGACATCCTATGCCTAATTTTATATACCAAATTCCACGAACAGTTTTTATCAAACCAAGGTCAAACAAAAAAACCTTGTACCCCTTTAAATTTAAGGGTTTACAAGGTTTTATCTTCTTATAATATTCAACGCATCGTTAATATACTATTTATTATGAAACAAAAGCTCATTTTCATATGTTTTAATGATTTTAATCATATATTATAGACTTTTTACATCTATATTTAGATACTACACCCTTCTAAATAGCGGCCAATAATACTATCAGGACCACCACAATATAAGAAACGCTGCAAGCGTTCTAATGGTGTAAGCTCCTCTATCAGATCATCAGGGTCTTTAACAATTAGTGCATCGAATAGATAACCTTCTTCAAAACTACCCACTTTACCAAAGAACCGCCCATTCATTTTAGTAGCTAGATAAAAGGCTTCTGATTCTTTTAAGATACGTTCTTCTGGATTAAGGACATGACGCATTTTAGAACATTGAATAGCAGATGTTATGGTATGATGCATACCAATTTTATGACCTGCACCTACATCAGAGCCCATACCTACTTGTAAACCTTTGTCAATGCAAGTGGTGACAGGCATGATGCCACTTGTTAGATTCAGGTTCGAATTAGGACAATGCACAAGGAATATATTATCGTTTTTAGCCATTTCAAGTTCATCTTCACTTAAATAGATGGTATGAGCCATCAATGATTTTTGATCCCCGTATAATTGATGATCTTTATATACGTGAGAATAGTTCTTGCTATCTGGAAATAGTGACATAACCCAATCAATTTCACGTTTTGTCTCGGCCAGATGGGTCTGTATGGGTATGGACCTATCATGGGATAATTGCCCTAATTGATGCATTAAATCACTGGTGCAACTGGGAGCAAATCGTGGCGTTATAATTGGTTTCACGTACTCTGAATCGCCAATAGCCTCAATAAACCCCATGGTTTCACGAATAGACTCTTCTGTTGTCTCAAGGAGTTCATCAGGTGCATTCTGATTCATGTTAACTTTGCCCACGTAAGCTGATAGTCGTTTATTCTCTAAGGCCTTTACCAATTCACGGGTACTTTCCTTATGGATCGTAGCAAATATACATGACCGTAATGTACCATTTTGATAGAGAGCATCAACAAAACGAGGATATACCTTCTTCGCATAAGCCACATCTTCAAATTTTGCTTCATTTTTGAACGTATACTGATTCAACCAATCAATAAGTCCTAGATTTAACCCTACTCCCATCTGCATGTATTGTGGTGCATGAATATGTAAATCAATAAATGACGGTATGATAAGGGCGTTTCCATAATCCATCACAGGTACGTACCTATACACCTCAGGTAATGTGTCATGAATACCTCTTACTGTACCTTCCTTAATAACGATATAACTGTTTTCATGGACTTCAAAAGCATCCTTTTCCTTCGTATAGATAATATGACCTTTTAACACTTGGATATCCGTCATTAGACCACCTCCCTATGTGAAGCCTCGTTTATACCATATATGGTTTTAATGCTTCAATATCCGGTTCGCACTTAATTGGCTCACCAGCTGCTTGAAGGGCATTTTTAACATCTTTTAACCCATTACCTGTCACAATCATCGCAACAGATTCATCGGGTGTTACAATACCTTCTTGAACAGCCTTGATAAGTCCGGCAAGACCCGTTACACCAGCTGGCTCACCAAATATACCTTCACTGGAACCCAATGTCTTCATGGCTTCTAAGATAGCCTCATCCGTCACTGTAATCCAAGTGCCACCCGAAGCTTTAACAGCATTTAATCCTTTCACTGGGTTTCTTGGAATACCAACAGAAATACTATCTGCTAACGTATTTTCCTCTGTTGGTTTAAGAGGTTCATCAGATAGATATGCCGTATAAAAAGGACAACAACCTTCAGCCTGAACACCCAATATCTTAGGTATACGGTTAATAAGCCCTAGCATGTAACAATCATAAAAGCCTTTATATACGCCACCAATGGTACAACCATCTCCAACAGATACCACAACCCAATCAGAAACCTGCCAATTCATCTGTTCTGCAATCTCCAACGCAACAGTCTTCTTACCTTCAACAAGATGAGGATTAATGGCCGCATTACGGTTATACCATCCCCAATGATCAATGGCTGCCTTAGACAACTCAAAAGTATCTCGATAATCACCCTGAACCGAAATCACCTTCGCACCATAAATAAGCAATTGGGCAAGCTTTCCTTGTGGCGCTCTCTCCGGAACAAAAATAACCGTAGACAACCCCACCCTAGCCGCATTCCCCGCCAAAGAAGAAGCCGCATTCCCAGTCGAACTGCAAGCAACCGTATCATAACCCTCTTCCATAGCTTTCACAACAGCCACCGCCGAAGCACGATCCTTCAAAGACGCCGTCGGATTCAGTCCCTCATCCTTAATCATAAGCGACTTAACACCCACCACATCCCCCAACCGGTTCGCCTCATACAAAGGTGTCCACCCCACCCGAAGCGTCCCCTTTATGAACCTATCATCCACCGACATCACATCCTGATACCGCCACATGGTATAATTATCATTCGCCTCAAAAAAATCTCTCGTCAACACCCCTTTTAAAGCCTCATAATCATACTCCACATCCAATATCCCCTTATCCCCACACACCGGACAAGTCAGGCTCTTCTCTTCCCTATCAAAAGTTTCCCCACACAACGTACATCTATAATTCCTCACATACTTCACATGACATCCCTCATTTCCACTCAAATTATATGTTTTTGCCTAAAAAACATAATCCAATCCCTAATATAAAACTGAATTACTCACCATTCACTCAACCCCCCAAGACATCAGTTGGATATCCCATATCCAACCATCGCCCCCACTACAATAAAATATATTTTCTTTCTAAAACTTACTACTGGTTCAAACAACCACTAGCCCAACCACCACCGAAGTCGTTAAATAGGTATACAAAAACAGTGATTTCTAAATATTTGTTAGAAAATCTTAGCAAATGGAAATGCATTTTGCGTTAAGAACCTTAATTGTTTGACCAACGGGAGTTTTAAGGTTTAGCAAAATTCATTGAAATGCGCTTAGAGTTTCTTCAAATATTTAGCATGAACGTTTTTTTATACCTATTTAACGACGACCGTCTTGCACTAGCCCCCCAAACAAAACCCAACTCAACGAATCTAATCCTCTATATCCACAAACCCAAAAACCCCAACATCAAACAACCCTCTATCCGTCAACTTCAAATCCGGAATAACCGGCAAAGCCAAAAACGCCAAAGTCAAAAATGGATCAATCTCTCTATTCACACCCTTATCAAGAGCAATCCTCTCCATCACCTCAAGCTTAGCCTCCACAAACCCCATAGAAGCCCCTGTCATCAAACCACCAACCTCTAATGGCAACGTCTCCAATATCTTTCCTTCTGAACAAATGGTAATACCACCCTTAACACGCTCAAGCTCTTTAACAGCCCCATGCATATCCTCATCATTATCACCAATAACAATAATATTATGGGAATCATGTGCAATGGTAAGAGCCACAGCACCACCCGTTAACCCATACCCTTCAACCAAACCAAGACCAACATTACCTGTTCCCTTATGCCGTTCAATTACAGCTAATTTCAGAATATCAAGTTTTTTATTATGCTGGAATACATGGTCCTTTACATCTACCTTACGCCTTACATGCTTCGTGGTCACATTATGCTCCACAAGCTGAATCACCTTAGCAATATCTGAACGCAGTGGTATATCAAAAGATATAGCATTAATATCTTTTACACGAACCGTATCCAACACACGAGGCTCTTCATAAAGCTCTATATCAAACAATGCTCGATTATTTTCAGCAACTAATTTTCCTTTTTTATATACCATGGCTACATCAACTGATTCCAAATCATTTAAAATAACCAAATCTGCATCATAACCTGGTGCAACCGCCCCTTTATGCTTTAGCCCATAGCACTCAGCTATATTCAGAGTTGCCATTCGAATAGCAATAATAGGGTCAATACCATGCTCAATGGCTAAACGAATATTGTAATTAATATGACCTTCATTTTTAATATCATAAGGTTGTTTATCATCTGTGCAAAATAGAATACGACGGTTATTATAGCTGGTTACACCACCTATAAGATCATGTAAATTTCGGGTAGCAGAGCCTTCACGAATGTGTACATACATGCCTTTAGCTGTTTTTTCTTTTAGTTCTTTTGCCGTTGTACACTCATGATCTGTTTTTATACCTGCCGTAATGTAAGCATTGAGCCCTTTTCCTGCTAGGTTAGGTGCATGCCCATCAATCATGGCATCCTCCATTAACGCCAACTTATCAAACACGTCTTTATTACCACATAAAACACCAGGATAATTCATCATTTCGCCAAGCCCTAATACATAAGGGTGCCCTTTTAGTGTTGCCAAATCATCAGCCAGTAGAACAGCTCCTGCATTCTCAAACTCTGTGGATGGTACGCATGATGGTAACATGACATAGACATCCAGTGGCGACTTAGCACTTGCATCCAACATATATTTAATACCATTCAGTCCACAGACATTAGCGATTTCGTGTGGGTCTTCAATGACCGTTGTGGTACCTTTTGGTATGACAGCCTTTGCAAATTGTTCAGGGGTTAACATGGATGACTCAATGTGGACATGACCATCAATGAATCCAGGACACACCAAACGTCCTTCAATATCCACTTCCTCAATACCTTCATAGTCACCAATACCTACGATATAGCCTTCTTCTATAGCAATATCAGCCTTCTCAATTTTTCCATTAAATACATTGACAATCTGACAATTCTTTAGTACCTTTGTTGCCTTCTTCTCACCTCTAGCCACTCTCACTCTTTGAACAATTGACATGATAACCTCCTTTAATTCTAAGTCATTGACATGCTTAGTATAAGGGGCTGTGTCATCAAAGTAGAAGAATGTCAATATCGTAGGAAACTATAAGAGGTTAAGCGAAAAGCGTAGCCATGGACGGCGAAGCGCAGACCCTCTAAACATGGACGTTTAGGTGTCTGAAAAGCTTAACCTCTTATAGTTTCCAAAAACTTCTAGCCAACAAAACTGCTTTGATGACACAGCCCCTTATATTTCATAACCTCTATTCATCTTCATGTACGTTCTAAGTATATCCCTTTTCCTCCAACCCATGCACCATGTTTTATAACAAAATTGCCTCGGGAAATGGTTGATTCAATACGTCCCATGACTTTTTTACCTTCAAAAACACTGTAATCACATCTGGAGTGATCACTACTTATGGTATACTCACCATCTGGGTCATAGATAACCACATCAGCATCTGAACCCACCTGCAATACACCTTTTCTAGGATACAAACCATGAACTTTTGCAGGGTTAATGGTCATTTTATCAATTACCTTATCCCCATATTTGGCATATAAAATACGGAATGAATGTTCCACACCACCAATACCCATGGGTATATCCAGAAGGTGTTGATGGTTCTTCTCATTTTTCATAAAAGGACAGTGATCGGTACCAATGGTATACACATCATCAAATAAAGCATTTAAAATCATCACTTCTTCTTCGCTTCTAAGAGGAGGTGCCATGGTGTACGCATACCCTCTATCCCCTTCAAAAGCCGTGGATGATAAGGAAAAATAATGCGGACAACTCTCAACGATAAAATCTTTATTGAGTATATCACTATACTGTTCTTTTAATGCACGTAGTGTATAGCCGCTGCTTAAATGCACCATGTATAGCTTACCGTTATAAGTCCTTGTCAACTCAGCGAGTTTAAGAGCTTCCTTTGTCTCTGCTTTGGAACATCGGCTTTTTAATAAATCCTGTGGACCATAAGAAGGATTTAAATCAATTAAGTCGTCTGCTTCAATATGAGCTAAAACAATAATATGACTGGATTTGGTACATTGAAGTAATTGGATGATTTCATTATCATACGTGCGTCGTCCAGAATCAGAATACGTGGTAAACAACTTCACCGATGGCAACGCCAAACGTTTCATTTCATCCACAATTTGTGGGACTTGACCTTGTGGATTTTTTATGGTCGTGTGGAATCCATAATCAATGACACTTTCTTTGGCCAGTTCTTGTCTACGACGAAGTGCATCTTCTAATTCTTCTCCTCGAGCTATGGGGTCTAGAAAATCAATGTACGTTGTTATCCCACCATAAGCAGCACTGATCGAGCCTGAGTAGAAATCATCACATGATGTGTACCGTCCGCCACCTAATGCAAAGTGTACATGTGGGTCTATGAAACCAGGAAGTACTTTTTTGCCAGCTGCATGATAGGTTTCTTTAGCTGGCAGTACTTCATTGGTCATACACGCAATCATTCCATCTTTGATATAGAGGTTTTTATTGGTGTAATTACCATCGATATAGGGTTGACCTCCCATTATTGCTAAATCATACATAAGTTATACTCACCTCTATAGTGCTTTTACTTTTTCATTAAAAGCTTCAATCAGACGATCCAATTTTTCGGCATGCTTGGGAATATCAAGCCAATAATTGTCATCATACCATTGAGCTAGAATCTCTTCATAACTCTTACCTTGTTGTTCTACCCATGTATAGTATTTAAGATTATGGACTGCACGACGGTCTCTGTAACTCAGTTCCTTAATATAGTCTGTGTTAATGCCTTTGAAGTATCTTTCCATAACACCATAGGCTACTTTATCTGTAAATGCGCCTCTTTCTTCATTAAGCTCAGTCAAGCGACTCTGATACATGTCAATGGAATCGGTAAGAATCGTAACAACCACATCATTCTCAGTCAACTCAAAGTACTTGGCAAATTTAATGGCTGAAATGATATTGGCAGCTCCGGATATACCAACAAGACTTAATTGATCAATGATCTCATCACTTACACCATTTTCTTTTAAGAGTGCAAGCCCTTCTGGCTCATTGAACATACGAATCCAGTTCATGGGTGCTTCGTCATCAATGGCTACAGCCATATCCGTGTTCTTCACATTATGAATCCAAGGAATGTGCTTATCACCAATGCCTTCAATACGATGCTCACCAAAACCATTACTATAGATTGTAGGGCATTGCAGTGCTTCACTGGCTGCAATTTTACTTGTTGGGTACAACTTCTTAAGGTAATCGCCTGCTGCAATGGTGCCGCCTGAACCGGTTGAACTGATATAACCTCTGAATCTTTGTCCTTCTGTCATTTCTTGATTTAAAATTTCTTCAATAGCAGCTCCTGTTACTTCATGATGCCATAAGTAATTACCAAATTCATCAAATTGATTAAAAATCATTAGGTCTTCGCCGGAGTTACGAAGTTCCCAGCATTTATCGAATATTTCTTTTACATTACTTTCACTACCAGGTGTTTTAATGGTTTCACCTGCTACTTTTTCTAACCATTCAAAACGCTCACTGCTCATACCTTCTGGTAAAATGGCAATGGAATCACAAGACAATAAGGCAGAATCATAAGCTCCGCCACGGCAATAGTTTCCTGTGGACGGCCATACAGCCTTTTGCTTCGTTGGGTCAAACTGTCCTGTTACAAGACGAGGTACGAGACAACCAAAAGCAGCTCCCACTTTATGAGCCCCTGTTGGAAACCATTTACCACATAAGGCAATGACCTTAGCTTTTACACCTGTTATCTCTTCAGGCAATACCATGTAATTTGCCCCGTTAAAGCTACCACCTGTTTCTGTAGGTTCATTATGCCATGTAATGCGATATAGGTTGACAGGATCGATATCCCATAGACCAACCTCTTTTAATTTCTCTTTTACATCGTCTGGTATTAACGCTGGATTCTTCATCTGTGCTAATGTAGGAATAACAATACCACGCTCTTTGGCACGCTTTACAACATTCTCCAAAGCTTCTTCCTGTATGGTTAAATCAATCAGATTAAATTTACTATTCATCATATCCTCCTTCATAAGCCTACTGCTTATGCATGCGTTTATTTTTAGTCTTTTCTATGGCATTAATTATATTTTCATAGCCTGTACAGCGACACAAGTTCCCTGCAAGATGTTTTCTAATGTCATCCCTTGTGAATGCTTCATCATTTTCTAATATGGGTATAGCCGCCATAATAAAACCAGGGGTACAGAAACCACATTGGACAGCAGCTTCATCAATAAAGGCTTGTTGAATATCCGATAGATTACCTTCTTCATCCATTAAGCCTTCAAGGGTACGAATATGCTTGCCTTGTGCCCATATAGCCAAGTAAATACAAGAATCGATGGTTTCCTCATTAATAAGCACCGTACAAGCACCACATTCCCCAACCTCGCATCCTTTTTTTACACTGTTAAGATGCAATTCGTTTCTTAGGACATCAAGAAGTGATGATCGATCATCTATTATAAGGTCATGTTCTTCACCATTAACAAATAGGTGCAATTGAACTTTTGCCATTAGCATTCACCTCCAGCTCTTCTAATTGCTTCCTTAAGGGCTCTTTTGCATAGTTCTTCCGCAAGTTGTAAACGTAGTATTTTAGATGCTCGCCAAGAATCCCTTGGGCGTACTTCTGTTAATGCCGTTTTACCAAATACATCAAATAATGTCTCTGAGATAGCCATGCCTTTTACTGCTTCTTCCGTTTCTGGGCATCGCATGGGTACTGGACCTGCAACGCCATAAGCAAGACGTACATCTTCAAGATGGGTTTTGTCATGGTTTAACTTACAGGAAACGGAACAACCTAATGTAGCGATATCCATAGCATCTCGCATAGCATATTTGATATAACAGCCATAATAGTTTTCATAATTGTCTTTTTGAATGTAGATAGCTGTTAATAACTCGCCATTTTTTAGATCAACCCTGCCAGGACCTAGATAATAGTCCTTAATGGGTATTATTTTACTGCCATTTGGCCCTGTAATCTCTAATTCAGCATTAAGGGCAAATAATGTGGATGCGCTGTCTGCACTTGTGACACCATTGGAAATATTACCGCCAATGGTACCAATATTTCGAACTTGTGGTCCACCAACTTCGTCCACAGCATCACCTAATACAGGTATATATGATTGAATAATAGGGTCTTTTGTTATATGTGAAAAACTGGTAAGAGGACCTATTTTAATCCGTCCATCCTCTTGAAGGGTTACACCTCTTAGTTCATCTAATCCATAGATACTTACTAGAGAACAGCCTGCCAGTTTACCTTCATGAATTTTAATTAAGATATCACTTCCACCTGCAATGATTAGTGAATCCGGATCAGCCACAAGATGCTTAATGGCATCTTCTACAGAAGTAGCCTGATAGATTTTTTCTATATCATACATAATAAGGCTCCTTTCTTAAAACTAAATCATATTCAGTGATTTAAACTTCTCAACAAGTCTCTGAGGGGTTAATGGTGCTTCATGGAAACTAACACCTGTTGCATGGAACAGAGCATTGCGTATAGCTGGGGCAACAGGAATTGCAGGGGGCTCACCTAACGCCTTATTACCAAATGGTCCAGAGACATCGTAAGTTTCTACAAAATCTGTTTCCAGTTTGGGCGTGTCTAAGATTGTTGGAAGTTTATAATCTAATAGATTATTGTTGAGTGGCTTACCTGTTTTTTCATGAAACAGCATCTGTTCACTTAACCCAAATCCAAGACTCATACTCATCCCACCATGTACTTGTGCTGCAGCTAACTGGGGATTAAGCAGTTTGCCACAATCATGGACATTAATGACTTTGTTTACTTTTATTTTACCGATGGGTACATCCACTTCAATATCCACAAAACAAGCACCAAATGAGAAGGTGTTGGATTTACAATGATTGGTAACATCTGCAGTAATATGAACGGATTTTTCCATGTTGTAAACAGCGTGGGTTGCCACCTCTTCTAAGGAAGCAAGCACGTCACCTGTTTGTTTATTGACAACATGACAATGAGCTAAATCCAAATTACCTACAGGTAACTTCAACATAAACTCAGCATGTTCTAGTATCTTATCTCTAAGCTCTATGGCTGCTTTTTTGACTGCCATACCTGATACATAGGATTGTCTGGAAGCATAAGCACCTGAGTCATAAGGTGTCACATCTGTATCTTGTGTGGAAATAATATGCACATGGCTCATGGGTATATCAAGAATTTCCGCTGCCATTTGTGAAAATACGGTATCCGCACCTTGACCAATTTCCGTTGCACCCATTTGTACCTGTATGGTACCGTCTTGGTTGAGTACAATACGACAAGATGCTGTTTCTAAGGCTATGGGGTATACGCCTGTGGCATAACTGAAAATCGCCATCCCTACACCCCTACGTACGGGACCTGTTTGGTTGGCGTAGGCCTTACGCTTATTATCCCAATCAATGGTTTCTTTCCCTTTATCAATACAAGCTTCTAAACCATAACTGTTACACTTGATCTGATTATCCACAAAACCTTCCTGCATCATGTTCATTTTTCGAATGGCTATGGGATCGATCTTCAATTTCTCAGCCATCTCATCCATTTGAGCTTCTAAGGCAAATGTAATCTGTGGAATACCGTAAGCACGCATAGCTCCTGACACAGGCATGTTGGTGAATACACTATACATATCACCCATGGTTGCCTTTTCATCATGATAGATTTGCTTAACCGCATGACCTGCTTTGGATACAACGCTGTGACCATGAGAGGCATAAGCACCTTTATTGGCAAATAGCTCAGCTTTTCTAGCAACCAAACGGCCATTAGGCCGTATATAACTGATAAGCTTAATACGCATGGCATTACGAACACGGGTATTAACAAAGGTTTCTTCTCTTGTGAGCTCTAATTTCACACATCGTCCACCAATGACCTGTGACAAGTAGGCATTCAGCGGTTCATACAATGCATCCTGTTTATTACCAAAACCACCGCCAATGTAAGGCTTAATAATTCTTACCTTCCCCCAGCCAAGTCCTAGCGCCTGACCCACAATACGACGAACAATATGGGGTATCTGTGTTGACGATACAACAACCATACGACCCGCTTCACCATAGGCATAGGAAATAGGGGTTTCAATATGACAATGCTTTACCATGGGTGTCTTGTATTCCCCTTCAAATCGTATAAGACCTTCTTCCTTAATGGCTTCCTCATAGTTTCCCTTTTCATAGTGGGTGTGATTCAAAATATTATCAGGGTATGCTTCATGAAGTGCCTGTGCGCCATCTTTTAGCGATGCATCAATGGCTACCATAGGCTCATATTCTTCATACTCTACTTTAATAAGCTTAAGAGCTCTTGACGCTGTTACTTCATCTTTTGCAATAACAGCTGCTATATCATCACCATAATATCTTACACGTGTATTTAATAATTTTCGATCAGCTACATCTTGATGGTCTGGATCGACAGACCAAGGATGCCCAGCTGTTGGGTAGGTGATATCTGGTACATCAAAGCACGTTACAATCTTCACAACACCTGGTAACTTACTTGCTTCTGATATATCTATCTGTTTAACCAGTCCATTGGCAATGGTACTATGCATAATTTTTGCTACTAAGGCGTGATCTAAATGATAATCATCCGTATACCGAGCACGTCCCGTGACTTTTTCAAAAGCATCAACCCGTTTAACGCTTAGACCTACACTCATCTATATCCCTCCTTGTATCATTATCATGTGACTCATATAACTTCCCTTGTATACCCTTATTATATGAGTACCTAACAGAATCTTTTTCTTTTTTCGTTGAAATACATATCTAACTTCATCTTAACGCATTTTTGCTCCAATGGAAATAGAAATATTTAGAATACCAATGGTTATTTAATGACTGTTCCTGTTTTACCTGCAATTCCCTCTTTTGCTTTCTCTAACAATGTAATCAGTGCAAAACGATCCTTAGCAGATTCCGCAAATTCTACAGCTGCTTCAATTTTAGGTAACATGGAACCTGGAGCAAAATGTCCTTCTTTCATATAAGCTTTTGCATCATTTATGCTAAGATCTGAAAGCCAACGTTCACCAGGCTTTCTGAAATGAATAGCTACTTTTTCCACTGCTGTTAAGATGATTAAACAATCAGCATCTATTAATTGTGCAAGTGTACTGCTGGCAAAATCTTTATCAATAACAGCTTTTGCACCTTTTAAGCGGTTACCTCGAACCATGACGGGGATACCCCCACCACCACCTGCAATAACAATCTGACCAGCATCTAACAAGGTTCTAATGGTATCTATCTCTACAATATCAACGGGTTTTGGAGAAGCTACAATACGACGGTAACCACGTCCAGCATCTTCTATAACTTTAACACCCTTATCCATTAGCACTTGTGCTTCTTCTTTTGTCATGAAACTTCCAATGGGTTTGGTTGGGTTTTCAAATGCTTTATCCTTTTCATCAACAATGACCTGTGTAATAACCGTTGATACTGGTTTTACTATGCTTCTCTCAAGCAATGTCTCTCTTAAAGCATTTTGCAAATCATAACCGATATAACCTTGACTCATAGCCACGCATACAGATAATGGTACTTTACCATATTGGGGTTCATTTTTTATCAGTGAGTCCATGGCTTTTTGAATCATACCTACTTGAGGACCATTTCCGTGGGATATAACCACTTCATGACCTTCTTCTACTAAGTCTACAATGGCTTTAGCTGTTTCTCTTACTGCTAGCATTTGTTCATGCAAATTTTTACCTAATGCATTACCACCTAATGCAATAACAATTCTTTTTTTAACCATAACCATATCCTTCTCCCTTAAAAAAGTATGTCTAACTTTAATCGTCTAATCTACAAAGAGACTGCTCCCATAGTCTCTTTGCAGGTTCAGCATTTCATCTATTTGTACTGTCTTTGTGTATTTTTTTCCTCTAGTTCAGCAAAACATTTCGCTGGGTCTTTCACTTTACTTAATAAAATCATGGCTGCAATGATGTAAGGCTTAAAACTGGCTTCTTTATATAGAGGCACTCTGTATCGATCAAATACAGATGCATCCACTTCCCCAATATCACAGCTTACACCTGTTATATCTGCTGGTAAACAATGCATATATAATGCTTTACCATCTTTTGTTAAGGACATCAAATCTTCCGTACATTGCCAATCTTGATGTTGTTTATTCTGTGCCAGTAACTCTTTTTCTAGAGCTTTTATACCTTCTGAATCACCATTCCCATATAATTCGGTTCTTTTTTCCATAGCCACAAATGGTGCCCAGCTCTTAGGATAAACGATATCGGCATCTTTAAAAGCTTCTTCCATCGAATTTGTTTTTGTGAAAGAACCACCTGATTTAGCCGCATTGTCTTTGGCTACCTCTTCAATATCCGACATCACTTCATAACCCTCTGGGTGAGCTAGAACCACATCCATACCCATACGGGTCATTAAGCCAATGATACCTTGAGGAACAGATAACGGTTTTCCATAAGATGGTGAGTAAGCCCATGTCATGGCAATTTTCTTACCTTTTAAGTTCTCAACACCACCAAATTCATGTATAAGATGCAACATATCCGACATGGATTGTGTTGGATGGTCAATATCGCATTGAAGGTTAACAATGGAGGGTCTCTGTTCTAAAATACCGTCCTCGTTACCTTGCTCTACATATTTGGAGAAATTACGAATATAGGTGTTTCCTTTTCCAATATACATGTCATCACGAATACCCACAACATCTGCCATAAAGGAAATCATGTTAGCTGTTTCACGTACGGTTTCACCATGGGCTATCTGTGATTTACCTTCATCAAGGTCTTGTACTTCAAGTCCCAGTAAGTTACATGCGGATGCAAAACTGAAACGTGTTCTGGTGGAGTTATCTCTAAATAAAGAGATACCTAATCCACTATCAAATATTTTCGTAGAAATGTTCTCTTCACGCATATGACGAAGCGCATCTGCCACTGTAAAAACAGCCTCTAACTCCTCATCTGTCTTCTCCCAAGTTAAGATGAAATCATTATTGTACATATCACTAAAATCTAAATCATTCAGTTTCTTAATATACTTTTCCATTTTGCTCATTTTGTCTTTCTCCCTTCGCTATAAAAACTTACATGTTATCATCTATGCGATAAAGCTTAATCTATTTTATTGATGATAGGATTGATTCATTATAAATGATGACGACTCTTACTGGATTTAATTGAAATCTATTTCTTATCTTTACAGTAAATGGTTGGTAATGCGGCATAGACAGCTGCGCATTTTACCAAATCAGCTTTCCATGTCTTCTCATTAGGTGCATGTGCTTCTTCTTCTTTACCAGGGCCAAATCCAATACAAGGTATACCATATCGACCCATAATGGATACGCCATTGGTTGAGAATGTCCATTTATCCACTTTTGGTGTACCATACATGCCTTCATAAGCTTCAACCATTGCTTTCGTAGGCTTACTGTCTTCTGGTATAACCCACGTTGGGAAATAACAATCTGTTGGGTAGGTTAGATTCGTCCAGCTTGGTCGACTATATTTATACATGGTTACTTCAGCACCATACTTCTGAACAGTTGGTAAGGCACGTATTTCTTCAAGTGCTGACTGATAGGTTTCTCCATCTGTTAAACGTCGATCAATGGATATAGCACACATATCGGCTACGGCACAACGGGATGGTGAATTAAAAAATATCTCGGATACTGCAAGGGTCCCTTTACCAAGGAATGGGTCCACATGTAATTTATCATTCAGCGCCCTTACTTCTTGAAGAATATCTGACATTTTGTAGATCGCATTGTCACCTCGCTCTGGAGCAGACCCATGGCAGGATATCCCTTTTACCTCAACACGAATTTCCATACGTCCCCGTTGTCCTCGGTAGATATTGCCATTTGTTGGTTCTGTAATCACAACGAATTCAGGTTCAATATTGTCTTCATTAATAATGTACTGCCAGCATAAACCGTCGCAATCTTCTTCTTGAACAGTACCTGTAACAAGGACGGTATAATCATCACTTAATAAGTCCAGATCTTTCATTATCTTTGCACCGTATACACTGGATACAATACCCCCAAGTTGGTCTGACGCACCACGACCACCAATTTCTTCATCATTTTCATAACCTGCATAAGGATCAAAGGTCCAATTACTCATTTCCCCAAGTCCTACTGTATCAATGTGTGCATCATAGGCAATAAGGGTTTTACCAGTTCCCATATATCCCAGAACATTTCCCATTTTATCAATGTCTACTTTGTTAAATCCTACTTCTTCCATCTCTTTGGCTATCCGGCGAATGACACCTTCTTCACCACAGCTTTCACCAGGTATAGCAATTAAATCTCTTAAAAACTTGGTCATCTTTCCTTTATACGTTTGAGCTTTTTCTTTAATAGCGTTAAAATCCATCATCGTCCTCCTTGTTTATCTCAAGATAATATGTTTATTATAAATCTCATTTTCATTGTGCTTACCCTATTGTTAAGCACTTTCCTAGCGTTTTATATCTATATAGTTATAAATACTATATTTTGATATACCAAAGTATGTGGATATCTTGTCACCTGATTTTGTAATGAGAAAGGCTCCTGCATCGTTAAGAAATCTTATACAACTGATTTTATCTTCTTTACTCATAAGAGCAACAGGTTTTCCAATACGTTTCACGGATTCTTCAATAAGGTCATCTAACAAATCATTGACATTGGTTGGGATTTCTTCTGCTTCGGTACATGGGGTGCTTTCTAGATTAAGTAACGATTTTATAGCGCTCTCAGCAATGGTTAATTGTGTCATATCATAATTTATGCAAAAAATATACTGGGGTTCTCCTTTTTCATCACGTATGTAGATGCTGCTGGATTTTAAGACACGTCCATCATGGGTTTTGGTAAGATACCCAATGGCATCTTCCAACTCCTCTTCCTGATGGTTAAGGGTATCCAACACAATATGTGAAGCCCCGTCGCCAATCTTACGATTGGTCACATGACCATTCTCAATGGCTATAATTGTTTTTTGTAGATTATGAGACTTTAGATCATGAATAACCACTTCACAATGACTACCAAAATGTTCTACAAGCCCTTTCGCTAATCTTTTTAAAAATTCCAAATTCATATCTTCCATCATATAATCCTCTCATGTGTACAACCTATTAGCATGCTGCACTATCCACTGATAACGTTATCTTATGAAATAACACCTATCCACTCGTTAAATATTCATTGTAACTTATGGACATAAATAATATAATATTTCGTCATTTCATAACATGTGACACCCAAAATCTATTTATTTATAACTACAGTATAACACCATGGAATCAACAAATCAATTAGATTTACAAAAATATTTTTTTCTTACAAAAATATTTTTATTTCCTTTGACTTTTGCCTCTAATGATGGTAGTCTGTTATTAAGAGGATATACTTGTGACAACTGTATTTTTCTATACTTACTGCAATTAAGCAGTCCATTAAATAATGCATACTACATTATCCTTTTCAATAGCCATGGTAACACCTTCGACATAATTGTCGGAATTATCGACAAGATATATATGTTGTCGTTGAACATGATAATTTTCTATATATGACGCATAATTCTATTTATCGCCATACGTTTATTATCATGTTACAGATATATGCAAAATATTTTAGGACATTTGTCCCTTTCTTCCATCATGAATGTCTTTTCTTCAAAGACATCATGTGGATTAATTCATTTCACAATAACAATAGATTAAAGGAGCGATATACATGATTTTAATTGGGAACGGCCGTATGATTACAAGAGATCCAAATCAGCCTTTTATAGAGGATGGTTGCCTTGTTGTAGATGGACCATGTATAAGTGATGTGGGAAGTACCGATGCATTACGTTCAAAATATCCTGAAGCTTCTTTTGTGGATGCAAAAGGTGGATTGATTATGCCAGGACTTATCAACACTCATCATCATATTTACAGTGCCCTAGCACGTGCTATGATGCTTAACAATCACAATCCTTCTAATTTCTTAGAAATCCTTGAAGGTATGTGGTGGAAGATTGATAAGCATTTAACCTTAGAAGATGTGCAATTAAGTGCCTATGTCACATATTTAGAATGTATTAAAAATGGTGTGACAACAGTATTTGACCATCACGCTAGTTATGGTGCCACTGCTGGCAGCCTCTTTGAAATCTCTGAAGTAGCTAAAAAATTGGGTATAAGAACGTCGCTATGTTATGAAGTATCGGATCGGCATGGTCACCATGCCATGGTAGAAGCTGTGAAAGAAAATGTGGATTTTATTCAGGCAGCTAAGAAGGATGTAACGGACATGCAAAAAGGTATGATGGGCTTACATGCTTCATTTACTCTTTCTGATACCAGTCTTGATTATATCGCAAGTCAGTTACCAGCAGAAACCGGGTATCATGTGCATGTTGCGGAAGGCATCGGGGATCTCCATGACGCTCTTTCTCAATATAATAAGAGAGTTGTTGAACGGTTAATGGACCATGAAATTCTTGGTCCAGATACCCTTGCTATTCATTGTATTCATGTGAATCAACGGGAAATGGATCTTCTAAAAGAAACAGATACCATGGTTGTTCACAATCCAGAATCCAATATGGGTAATGCTGTTGGTTTCACACCTGTATTAGAACTGATGCGCCGTGACATTCCTCTAGGTCTAGGAACAGACGGTTATACCAGTGATATGTTAGAGTCCATGAAAGTAGCCAATATTCTTCCTAAGCATCAATTATGTAACCCTTCTGTTGCTTGGGGTGAAGTACCACAAATGCTTTTTCATAACAATGCTGCAATCGCTAATCGCTTCTACAACAAACCATTAGGCATCTTAAAAGAAGGTGCTTATGCAGATGTGATTATTGCGGATTATAACCCCTTTACGCCTCTAGACGGGAATAACTGCAATGGGCATATTCTCTTTGGTCTAAGTGGCCGTCATGTAACGACTACCATGATTAATGGGAAACTTGTCATGAAAGATCGTCAAGTACTTGGTATAGATGAGGAACAACTCATGGCACATTCACGAGAATTGGCTGTGACCTTATGGGAAAAGATGAATCGATAATTACCGTGATAAGGTTCTAGGATAAGATCAATCAATTGAAGGAGGTACTGTTTATGAATGACCGTATGATACCGATACCATTCCATGAACTGATGGGATGGATTTTACAGGAAAAAGAAGAGCATCAACAGATCTTCGGGGTGAAAAAGTATTATCATCATACCCATGGTGAAAAGCTAGATATATTTGGTGAACACCTGGAAACACCTTTTGGACCTGCTGCAGGTCCTCACACCCAGCTTGCCCAAAACATCATTGCCGCTTATGTAGCTGGATGCCGTTTCTTTGAATTAAAAACTGTTCAGACCCTTGATGGGGAAGACCTTCCTGTCTCCAAACCTTGTATTAAGGCAGAAGATGAGGGTTATAACGTGGAATGGTCCACAGAACTGACTGTACCAGAAGCCTTTGACGAATATGTAAAAGCATGGTATGGGCTTAAACTCTTATCAAAAGAGTATGGATTTGGCAGCCCTGAGGGTTTTATTTTTAACATGTCTGTTGGTTATGATTATGAAGGTATTACATCGAAGAAAATTGATACCTTTATCGAGGGATTAAAAGATGCGTCTCACTCCAAGATATGGGCCACTTGCGAAAAGTATATTTTGGATAATCTGGATGCTTGGCATCACGTGGATGAATCCTATGTACACTCTATTTCTTCAAGCATATGCACATCCATTACCCTCTCTACCCTTCATGGATGTCCTCCTGAAGAAATTGAACGTATTGCTTCTTATTTAATGAAAGAAAAACACTTAAATACTTATATAAAATGTAACCCAACCTTATTAGGCTATGACTATGCCCGTTCCACCTTAGATGAGATGGGTTATGATTACCTTGTATTTGATGAGCATCACTTCCAGAACGACTTACAGTTCGAGGATGCTATACCCATGATTAAACGCTTACAAGGGATTGCAAAAAATAATCATGTTAGCTTTGGCGTAAAACTGACCAATACATTTCCTGTTAAAATCACCCAAAATGAGCTTCCTGGGGAGGAAATGTATATGTCTGGCCGCTCCCTCTACCCCCTTTCCATATCCCTTGCTGACAAATTAACCAAGGCTCTAGGTGGTGATATAAACATCTCTTACTCTGGAGGCGCAGAGATTTTTAATATAACGGATATCTACAATACAGGCATATGGCCCATTACCATTGCAACCACGTTATTAAAATCAGGTGGCTATGGTAGATGTCTTCAAATAGCTGAAAAACTTGGCAATAGCTTGAAGACCGATAATCCTGTAAATCCTGATGCTCTTGATCAATTAAGAACATATGCCCTTACAGACCCTCATCATATAAAACCCATTAAACCCATGCCAAGCCGTAAAATAAAAGACACCGTACCTCTGGTAAATTGCTTCATGGCCCCCTGTTCCCATGGCTGTCCCATTGAACAAGCTGTGCCTGCATATTTACACTGTGTGGAAGAAGGTCGTTATCTGGATGCACTCCAAATTATTGTGGATAAAAATCCCCTTCCATTTATTACTGGTACCGTATGTAACCATCGTTGCATGACCAAGTGTACCCGCCACTTCTATGAAGAACCGGTTAAAATACGCAGCGCTAAGCTATTAGCAGCAGAGCAAGCCATGGATGCATTACTTGGAACCATTACCGTACCAGAAAAAAAATCGGATGCTAAAGTGGCTGTCATTGGCGGTGGACCAGCTGGATTGGCTGCAGGCTATTTCCTTGGTCGAGCTGGTATGGATGTGACCATTTTTGAAAAGCAAGATTCCCTTGGTGGCATTGTGAAACATGTTGTACCTGAATTCAGAATATCTTCTGAATCCGTTCAGCATGATATTGATCTTGTAAAAGCTATGGGCGTAACCATTAAGCTTAATAGTGAGCAAAATTCCATTAAAACCCTACAAGAAGCAGGTTATCCATACATCTTAATTGCAGTTGGTGCTTACGAACCAGGTATCCTCCCATTAGAAGGTACTACACCTCAGAATGTCCTCGAATTCTTAGCTGACTATCGTAAGCAGAAAGGAAACATGCATCTTGGTGAATCTGTAGCCGTTATTGGTGGTGGTAATACAGCCATGGATGCTGCTCGTGCAGCCAAACGTGTGCAAGGTGTAAAAGATGTCTACCTGATCTACAGAAGAACCAAAAAATATATGCCCGCCGATGAAGAAGAATTATATCTAGCACTGGAAGATGGTATAACCTTTATGGAATTACTCTCCCCTACTAAATGGGTAGATGGTAAACTCACCTGTCAGAAGATGATCTTAGGTGCACCTGATGCCTCTGGCAGGAGACGACCCGTACCAACAGATGACATGATTACTGTTGAAGCGGATACAGTTGTTGCAGCTGTTGGTGAGAAAATAGACAGCAGTTGGTTTGCCCAACAAGGTATAACCCTGACGGATAAAGGTTATGTGGAAGCTGATCTTCATTCATGTGAAACCAGTATGGACCATGTCTATGTAGCAGGTGATGCACTTAGAGGACCAGCCACCATTGTTGAGGCCATTGCAGACGCTACCAGCTTTGCTCTCTCTGTCCTAGAGAAAGAAGCTATTACCGAAACAGGGTTTGAAGACCTTTCCTACAAAGGAGATGCTGAGAGGGCTTATGCTAAGAAAGGTATTTTAGAAATGCCTGTATCCAACAGCGATGGAAATCGCTGCCTTGAATGTTCAACCATCTGTGAAGCTTGTGTGGATGTCTGTCCTAATCGTGCTAATATAACCGTTAAGATACCAAGTCAACACATGCCACAGATTATACACTTGGATAACATGTGTAATGAATGTGGAAACTGTGAAACCTTCTGCCCTTACAGCAGTGCACCTTACCAAGATAAATTCACACTATTTGGTAGTGAAGCCATGTTACAGTCAAGTCATAATGCCGGTTTCTTTATTAAAGATAAAACTGTCGGACAATGTGTTTTACGTCTAGATGGCCAGTTAATGACCATTAATCTACATGAAACGTATCCAGATATTCCCGTTGAAATCATGGAAATGATGCAGGCTGTCTGTGAACAATACACTTATTATAATTATTGATTGGGGTGACATATGATGTCAGATTTTATAGTCAATGGACAGAAAGTCCATGTGAATCAAAATCAAAAACTCATCCATTATTTACGTGATACGCTCCATCTTACCTCGGTAAAAAACGGCTGTGGTGAAGGTGCCTGTGGCACATGCATGATTCTTGTTGATGGGAAGGCAACAAAGTCGTGCATACTGAATACTGACCGATTAGAAGGTAAACACATTATCACTGTAGAAGGACTTACTGATCGTGAAAAGAGTGTCTATGCTTATGCCTTTGCAGAAGCAGGAGCTGTTCAATGCGGCTTCTGTACGCCTGGCATGGTCATCAGTGCAAAAGGCTTAATTGATCAAAATGCTGCACCAACAGAGGAACAGATTCGCCATGCACTTCGCAACAATATATGCCGATGCACCGGCTACACAAAGATTGTAACGGCTGTTACCCTAGCCGCTAACATATTGAGAGAAAATATGCCTATACCAGAAACGGCCTTCACTGGTCGAGTTGGTGAAAACATGCACCGTGTGGATGCCGTTGGTAAAACGCTTGGTGAAGCAGAATATGTGGATGATTTGTATGTGGATCAGATGCTTTATGGCAGTAGTGTACGCAGTGCTCACCCTAGAGCCATTGTTAAACATATCTATACAGAAAAAGCCAAAGCAATGGCTGGTGTAAAAGCTGTTATTACAGCAAAAGAACTCCCTGGTGCAACAAAAGTCGGCCACATTAAAAAAGATTGGGATGTACTCATAGCTGAAGGTGACACCACCCGTTATATGGGCGATGCCATTGTTCTTATTGCGGCTGAGACAAAAGAAATACTTGAAGCGGCTAAAAAAGCCATTGACATACAATATGAAGTACTGAAACCACTCACCTGCCCTGCTGACGCCATGAAAGAGGATGCCCCACTCATTCATGAAGGTGGTAATATCTTATCCATTGAGCATCTTGTACGAGGGAATGCCGATGAGAAAATTAAACATGCTGAACATGTGGTCACGAACCGTTACAGCACACCTTTTACAGAACATGCTTTCCTAGAACCGGAGACTGCTCTAGCCGTACCTGATCGAGATGGCATGATCATCTACTGTGCCGATCAAGGCATCTATCAGACACGAAAAGAATGTGCTGAAGCATTAGGACTTAAAGCTAGCCAAGTCCGTGTGGTCAGTAAAATGGTTGGTGGTGGTTTTGGTGGTAAAGAAGATATGTCTGTACAGCATCATGCGGCTATACTTGCTTATATCACCAAACAGCCTGTAAAAGTATCCTTAAGCCGTAAAGAAAGTCTTATTGTCCACCCTAAACGTCATGCTATGGAGATGGAATTTACGACGGCTTGTGATGCAGAAGGCAACTTAACTGCCATGAAAGCTACTATTATTTCGGATACTGGGGCTTATGCATCCTTAGGTGGTCCTGTGCTTCAACGTGCATGTACCCATGCAGCAGGTCCTTATAACTATCAAGATATTGACATTCTTGGTAAAGCTGTTTATACCAACAACCCGCCAGGCGGTGCTTTTCGTGGTTTTGGTGTAACCCAGAGTTGTTTTGCTATCGAATGCAACCTAAATCAACTTGCTGAACAAGCGGGGCTATCCCCTTGGGAATTTCGATACAAGAATGCTATACGCCCTGGACAGATACTTCCTAATGGTCAAATTGCAGACGACTATACAGCCTTTACTGAAACCTTAGAAGCTGTAAAAGAGATCTATGACAAGCATCCAAAGGCTGGGATTGCATGTGCCATGAAAAACAGCGGCCTTGGCGTAGGCATTCCTGATACTGGCCGTTGTCGTCTTATTATAAAGGATGGTAAGATTAATACCCATACCAGTGCAGCTTGTATTGGTCAGGGTCTAGCTACCGTCATGACTCAGATGATTTGTCAAGTATTAGGTGTAGCACCCTGTGATATTATTCATTGTGACCCGGACACAACTGTTGCGCCTAATTCTGGTAATACAACGGCTTCAAGGCAAACGGTCTTTACTGGTGAAGCAACAAAGATTGCTGCCAATCAATTAAAGGAAGCATTAGAGACGAAAACCTTACAGGAACTAGAAGGGGAAGAATATTATGGAGAATACACTTGTGTGACGGACCCTATGGGCTCCGATAAACCTTATCCATATAGTCATGTAACCTATGGGTATGCGACCCATGTGGTTGTGTTAGATGATGAGGGCAAGTTATCCAAAGTGTATGCGGCTCATGATGTGGGTACACCTATCAATCCTAACGCCATTGAAGGACAGATTCAAGGCGGTGTTGTGATGAGCCTTGGCTATGCCCTTACAGAGGATTACCCCCTTATAGAAAGTGTTCCTCAAGGAAAATTTGGAACTTTAGGACTTCTTAAAGCTAATCAAGTGCCTGACATTCAACCGATTATCGTTGGTAAGACCCATGATGGGCTAGCCCATGGTGCAAAAGGCATTGGAGAAATCTGTTCCATCCCTACAGCACCAGCTGTAGCACAGGCTTACTATCGCTACGATGGACTTTTTAGGCGAAGTTTGCCTTTAGATAATACCCCCTATTCTAAAAAATCCATAAAGAAATAATAGTATTATAAGAGGGATATCTCAACCATACTTGTTGGGCATATCCCTCTTTTACTATAACGCTACCTATAAATAATGCTAAACGTCTATGAACAACTAGTAAACAAACACTTCTCTATTCAGCATCTGCCCCCATAACCTCTTTATAGTCATCCTTTGTGACCATAATGGCCCCTAGAGGGTAAACACCAAATTCAGCACCTTCTTTTTTGTACTCGCCAAATATTTCTGTGCCATGTAATAAATGGTTCATCATGGCTTCAGCTACTGCTTCACCATCTACTTTCGAACTAAAATAACCTGATGCTTTAAAGGCAGAATAGTCTTTTTTCCATTCATCTTTTGCTAAGTAGCCCCCTAAACCAGCTACAACTGCATTTTGATCAAGGCCCGCTTGTTCTAATGCTCTTACAATACCAGCCGCACCTTCATCATTAGGTGCTGTAGCAAACCAGGTATCAATTTGTGGGTTAGCTGTTATGATAGCGGATGCTACTGTAAATGCTTCCTCTGTGGAACCTAAATAGTCCCCACGAATTACATTCTGTTCTGGCAGCTCCATGTTGGACTCATTCCACTTATCAAGTGCACCTTCTGATCGAGGTAAAACACTGGATACGGTGGTCATTTCAAGAACAAAATAACCTGTTTTAGCTGGGTCTTTAATTAATGCATTGTCCTTCACATGATTCACTAACCATTCACCTTGTTGCTGCCCTACACGATAAGCATCCAGTTCGAGAGCAGGAGCAATATGCACACCGTTCTCATCAATCAAACCATCATCATCTGCGATAACTGGAATACCTGCTGCTTTACATTTCTCCACCGTAATGGTACTTAATTTTTGATCTGGTACACATACGATTAACCCATCCACTTCTTGAGCTATGATATTGTCAAGGGCATTTAAGTATGTATCTGCATCCATTTTAGCATCAATCAACAACATGTCACTAGCACCCATGCTCATAGCTTTGGCTTTAGCTGAAGATGATGTACCTTGGAACCAGACTTGGCTTAAATCTTTATAAATCCCTGCTAGAACAATATCTTTGTCTTTTGCATCATCGTTATTGGTTTCTGTCTTGGAACCTGTGTCCTTATTGGTCTTATCATCTGCTGGTTTACTACACCCCACGATTAACATCATAACCACCATCATGAAAGCAATTAACTTTGTAAATTTAGACATTTCATTTCCTCCTCTTTTATGTGCATATCCTTACATCTATAATGTAATCAATAGTCTTATTGATTATACTATACTCTCTTTCTAGATCTCAAATAATCAAATGATAAGGCAGCAACAAGTAATAAGCCACTTGCTACATATTGCCAAAACTGTGGTACATTCATGATTAAGAGTCCATTATTAAAACCCTGTAATATAAGGACACCAATAACGGTTCCTCCTAGACTTCCTATACCTCCTGTAAATGCAATCCCTCCAAGAACAACAGCTGTTACAGCACTCATTTCTAAGCCCATGGATGATGAAGGCTGCCCTGAATTCATTCTTGATGCCAGTATTGCTCCACCAAGGGCAGATAATCCAGATGTAATCATAAAAGCCTTTGATATGACACGTTTAGCGTTAATACCTGCTAAACGGGCAGCGACTGGGTTCCCTCCTACAATATAGAGGTTTCTACCAAAACGACTCTTGGACAATAGAATAATAAACACAATAAACGCCAAAATAAGTATAATAACAGGTATAGGTACACCCAGAATACGGTCTTTTCCAATGCTGAGATAGGTCTTGTCTTGGATATAAATAGGTTTACCATTACAGATAATGTAAGCCAGACCTCGAATAGCCTGCATGGTTGCCAGCGTTGCAATAAATGGTGCTATCTTTAAGGTATTCACAATAAGCGAATTAATAAAGCCAATTAAAATACCTGCTACAACAACAATCAACAAGGTAGGTACTGTACCGAATCCATTTTGTAACAGTATAGCCGCCAATACACCTGAAAACCCTGCAACAGCCCCTGGGGATAAGTCTATCTGCCCACCGATGACCAAGTAGGACTGACCAATAGCCGCAAGTCCCACCAATGAAGATGCCACCAAAATGTTCATCAAGTTTTTTGCAGTAAAATAATGAGGGGACAAATATGAAAAAATGATAACCATCACTACTAATGCAATCATGAGCCCTATTTTTTCAGAGCCAATGTATTGTTTTATAATGCTCCATTTATCTTGTTTTACTTCATTCGTTTGCATACTCACTTTTCACTTCCTCCTATATCCGTTCCAAGCATTGCTAATCCTAGTATCCTCTCTTCTGTTGCCTCTTGTCGATTCAGTTCACCTTTTTTTTCACCATTAGCCATTACCATAATCCGGTCGGATATGCCTATGATTTCAGGTAACTCTGATGATATGATAATGATACCAATACCCTGATTTGCTAATCGACATATGATCCTGTATATCTCAGACTTTGCACCTACATCAATACCTTTTGTTGGTTCATCTAGTATCAGTAATTTGGGATGATGGGCTAACCATCTAGCCAGGATGACCTTTTGCTGATTTCCTCCACTTAGATACACAATCTGTTTTTCCATGGACGATGTTTTGATATTCAAATCAACAATACCTTTTTGAACCACTTCTTTTTCAGCTTTTTTCTGAATGAATCCAAATTTGGTTAAACGCTTTAGTATAGCCATACTGGCGTTTTCTTTCACGGACCGAATGGGTGCTATCCCTTGACCTTTCCTATCCTCTGGACATAGCCCCATGCCTAATGCAATAGCGTCTTCAGGGGACTTTATCTGAACCTTTTCACCGTCAAAGTAGATGTCTCCTGATAACAAAGGATCTGCGCCAAATATGCTTCTAATGGTTTCGGTCCTTCCAGCACCAACCAAACCAGATAGACCTAGAATTTCTCCTTTACGGACATGAAAAGAAATATCTTTTACATAATGATTACTTAGGTTCTTCACGTCCAGTATGTTGTCGCCAAATGTTTCATTCCTATCCAATTCATTAAATACATCACCTAGATCACGACCAACCATTAATTTAACAAGCTCTGCTTCATTTGTTTCTTTGGTATTTTTTATATCTACTAATCGCCCATCTTTAAACACAATGACCCGATCCGAAAGTTCAAAGATTTCTTTTAATCGATGAGAAACGTATAAGACGATGACACCTTTTTTCTTTAGATTCCTAATAATTAAGAATAGCTTTTCTATCTCTGCATTGGATAAACTTGCTGTTGGCTCATCAAAAGCAATGACTTTTAACTGCCGATTATAAGCCTTCATGATCTCAACCATTTGCTGATAGGCTACGCTCAGATGTTTAACCTGGTCTGTGGCTTTCATATCTAAGTCAAATTCATCTATGATCTTTTGTGTGGCTTCATTCATGGTTTTGAAATCTACTAAGCCATTGGCTTTTAAAGGCATATTTCCCATGAAGACATTCTCGCCAACTGTTAAATAGTCCACCACTTGTCGCTCTTGATAGATAATGCTGATGCCTGCTTGAATGGCCTCATACGGATTTTTAAACTGAATGGCCTCATTGTCTATTAAATAGCTCCCTTCACATTGCTGAAAATCACCATTTAATATTTTTAAGAGTGTTGATTTACCTGCACCATTCTCTCCTAAAAAAGCAACCACTTCCCCCGATTGCACCTTAAAACTCATATTATCTAATGCTTTAACGCCTGGAAAATTTTTGCATATATCTCGAAATTCCAACGTGTTATTCACTTTTTTGATCACCTACCGTTCCGTCATTTTATACAATTTACTACACAAAAAAAATATTTGTTCTACGGTTTTAATAGTAGCACAAATATTTTTATGAAAATTAATCAATATAAACTAAAATTAATCAATATAAACTCTATTTTTTATTTGTTTTTTTGAATTGTAGAGGTGTCATGCCTGTTATTTTCTTAAAGCGCGTATTGAAATGCTGGATATTGATATAACCCACTCTTTCTGCAATGTCATACATCTTATAATCACTATGCTGGATTAACTTCTTGGACTCTTCAATACGAACATAATGAATGTATTCGGTTATGGTCATCTGAGTTTCTTCTTTAAAAATTCTTGATAAATAGATTTTATTGATGTGCAAATGATTTGCAATATCGTTTAAACTTATGGCTTTATGATAATTTTGTGTAATGTATTTTGTCGCTTGAAGTACACGCAGACTGTACGTTGATTTTTTTTCATTCATCTTTGTTACGACTCGCGTGAACAAGTCTTTAAACCAGTTTTTTATATCGTCAATGGTATCCAGCTGCTGTATGGTATTAAGGGGCAAGTAATTGGTGCCAAACAACTCTTGATAGGCTATTGCGTATTCTTTACTAATCTTCATGACCATTTCCATAAATCGTGTGGCGATATACTGGACATAATTATATTGCATGAACCCGTTAGAAGCATCTTGATAGATTAATTCAATGCTATCCATTAAGCATGTTAGATTGCGTTCTTCTACCCATTGATGAATACTGTTTAAGGCTTCTTCAATTTTTTCAGGTTTTACAGGGGCCACTTTTTTAATGATGGTATTATAGAAGAGAATCTTCCCTTTTCCAAAATAAAAACGATAGAGTAATGTATCCTTGGTTTGCTCATACATATTAGGTGCCTTGGTTAAATCACCAAATACTTGACCTATAATGATGGTTAGGGAGTTACCTACCAATTTCGTGATGTCACGTTTTACTTTACTAGCTAGAGCATAGCTGTCCGCAAGGTAATGTTTTTCACTTATAATGGGCTGGACTTTTACCAGAGCAACATATTCACCTTCCTTCAGATAAACACACATGCCCCCGTCCATTTTGCCATAAGCCCTATCGTTCAAAACCGTATTAACTGTATCAACAATACATCTGCGGTAGATGTTTTTTTCGTCATGATGCAACTCCCTATCTTTTTCGTGCACATGGTCTTCTGTAATATGAAGGAGTAAATAATCATCGCTTTTTAGATCAATATTCAGCTTATTTATTTTAGTTTCTATGTCTTGATAACTTAAGTTTTCAAGTATAATGGATTTTAACATTTCATTTTGTATGGTAAATAGATAATCGTCCATCAGTAGATATTTTTTTAGAACCTCTAGGGTTTTTAAGCGTTCATCTTCATGCTTGAGGGTTTCTTTCACTTTTCCTAATACCGTATATAAATCTTCTTTTGTAAGAAGGTCTTTGATTAAATAGTCTGTGACACCCATTTTTACAGCAGCTTTTGCATAACTAAATTCTTCGTGGCAACTTAAAATAATGATGGGCTGTTCAGGTTTCTTCTCTTTGACACGTTTAATGAATTCAATACCATCCATCACAGGCATCTGAATATCTGTTATGATCAAATCATAAGGATTGTTTTCATATTTTTCAAATGCTTCTCTCCCATTAAAGGCTGTGTCAGCTATATAGAACCCTTGCTCTTCCCAATCAATAATAATCTTCAACATGTCTACAGCTGGATTCTCATCATCCACAATTAATACATTATACATCATCGAACCTCCTGTTATGGTTATTTATACCTTCTAATGTCCTTCTATACCATGATGGTCCAAAGGTATTTTAAACATCACACATGTACCAACACCTGGTTCACTGGAAATATCTAGTCTGCAATTAGCTCCAAAATACAATTTTAATCTTTCATTGACATTGCTTAACCCAATATGATTGTAGCCGCTTGTTCTTTTTGATTGTTTTTTATGATAGATGGTTTCTAACCTTTTTTTATCCATACCAATACCATCATCCATGATTTTAAAAACAACTGCATCCGATTCTTTTTTAATATAGACGGTAATGATGCCCTTTTTTTCTTTGGGTAAAATACCATGATATAGAGCATTTTCCACGAGTGGTTGAAGAATTAATTTAGGTACCTGCAAAGGGTATATATCGTCACTGATTTCTTTAACCACTTCAAATCGATCTTTGTATCGATTTTTTTGAATGTTGATATAGCCATCCAGATACTTGAGTTCTTCTTCTAGAGGTATTACTTCCGTACCGACGGACATACTTCCTCTAAGAAGTAGATTAAGGGACCTGATCATCTCCCGGACATCATGGGCATTATCCCGCAACGCCAAATACTGCATGGAGTTTAAGGTGTTATGAATAAAGTGAGGATTGATTTGGGATTGTAAGAGCTCCAGTTGGAATTGTAAAGAAGCCAGTTCAACTTTTTTCCTTTCTTCTGTTTCCCTTTCTATCTGATGGGTTAAGCGTTTTATGTTAATGACCATTTTGTTAAAACCGCTGACCAGATTTTTCAACTCATCCTCTGTTTTGGGTTCAATAACCTCAGGCCATTCAAAATGCTCAAATTTTTTCATGGCACTGCTCACATCACGAATAGGATTTGTAATCTTTTTAGCAATAAAGAAACTGACCCATATAATGACAATAATGGATATAAGACCGATGTAGATAACCAGTCGATACAATGTGGTCATGTTAGACATGACTGTATCATACTTGTTAATACCAACGATTTTCCATAATGGGTATTTTTCAATGGGTCGCTCGTAAACAAAATAACGCTCATTATCCTTTTTATAGAGAGACTCTTCAGGGTTGATTGCATGATTTATAAAGGATAAAGGCTCTTTCTCGTCTTCTTCTCCAATGTAGTGTATGATGGTATCATTCTCATTAACAATATAAGCTGCATCAAAGGCTTCCTGACAAAACGCCTCTATTTCGCTGAACAATATTTCTATTCTTAGGTTAAGAATTAAGTAGCCTAATAAACGATAATCATCATCACGAAGAACTTGTCCATAATAGATAATGTTGTTATTGACATAACTATTTTTTATGGGGTAAGATGTGGGGTTGGAAAACTTTGCCCTATACTTGTCTTGCTTATATTGCTCAAACTCATGATTATTGCTAATGATCTCATTATAGTAATCCAGCCGATACAAAGGGTCCAAAATATGATCCTCAATATCCACGAAAAAGAGATTAACAATATAGGGTGTCTTTTGCTTATAATTTAATAGTTCTCGAGAAAGAACATTCACCAGTTCTATGCTTTTCTCACCTTCATAAGCCCTATTCAGCAGTCCTTTTATCTTGGGATTTTGGGTAATCTCTTTATGCAGGTCTTTTATGTTATCAATCTCAGCCCCAATATTATAAGTAATGATATCAATTTTATGGTTGGCAATTTTATTATTTTGAACGATAATTTCGTCTGAAAAAACATAACTCAGAGAAATACTAATGATTAATATAAGAACCAATATGACCAAAGAATAATACATGGTGATACGTACACCAATACGTTTTAATTTCATAGCATGCTTCTCCCTGTGTCTTTTGTCTTTCTATAAACCCTTGGTGACATGTTTGTGATTTTTTTAAAATCTTTAGAAAAATAATTGTAGTCATCATAACCAACAACTTCTGCAATCTCACCGATTAAACCATCTGTGGTGGTAAGCAGTTTTTTTGCTTCTTGAATTCTGATATGTCTGATATATTGCATCAAAGACACCCCATAATTTTGTTTAACACACTGATAGATACTGGTTTTTCCAACACCTAGATGTGCACATATACTATCGGTAGATATCTTCTCAGACATGTTTTGTTCCACGTAGAGACGTATTTTCTCGGATAAGGGGGCCCGTTCTACATGAACAAGATTTTTTAACCAGATATAGGATGCACATGCTTGCATAATTTTGGTGATCGCTTGAATGTCATGGTTATCCAGCTGCCTTAAAGCTAAAAATTGGGACTTTAACTTGGTAATATCAGCTCCCATGAATTTACTCTTCTTCGTTATATAATCCCATTGTTTCTCCACATTTGATTGATTTAGTATTTGCCCAACCATAATATACCCCACAATGACATCGTCATCTAATATGGGCGCTACGACTTCTGTTAACCCCATATGGCACTGGTAGGGGTAAATCTCTTTTGTTTTTTTTACATGGGAAAATGCTTTTACATCACATTTCCTGCATGCATGATCAATTCTACTATTTTTTCGCATCAATTGGCAGAAGGTACTAATTTCCTTAGGACTTTTATACACTTCTCTATAATCCAAATCATAAACAGCAATTCTAACACCGACAATTCTTTGATAATCATCCAGTAAATCTTGAACCCCTTGGTTATCAAACATAACTTTCATAGCATTCTCCATTCTCAATTGTCTATGTCTTATTGTAGCACTTTTCCTCCAAATGAACAATAGTACTATTTTGAAATAATTATTCTATTATTTTGTGTCACGCTATTTTATATTTAATGTAGAGAATCGATTGTTTTACGTTATATAAAAATAACATCGTTGTACATTTCAAAAGGAGGATATAAGATGACAAAACGAGAAAGAGTGATAAAAGCCCTTAATCATGAAGCGACTGATATTGTGCCATTTCATGCAGACTTTACCCAACAAGCTTATGATAACATGGTTGCTTTTACAGGTAAAAAAGAGTTTATCAATGATTATGACTTACATCTAAATTATAAACAATATTGGGGCTGGCCAACTGAATTACCCGATAAAAAAGAACATTTTCAAGATGAATTTGGTGTTATTTGGAATCGTTCAGGCGCTGATAAAGACATTGGTGTTGTTGAAAACTACATGATTAAAGATCTGGATAACTATGACTATGTTTTTCCACCCATTAATGAAAAACGCTTACGAGGGGAATTTGAAGAATTAATGGCTAATAAAGATGATCGCTTTACCTTTATTGGTATTGGTTTTTCCATGTTTGAACGTTCATGGAGTTTAATGGGCATGCAAGAAGTGTTAATGGCCATGGTACTTCAACCAGAAAAGCTACATCAACTATACGATGATATCTGTGATTATAATTTAAAAGTTATAGACATTGCATTAGAATATGATTTAGATGGTTTTTATTTCGGTGATGACTGGGGACAACAAAAGGGCCTTATTATGGGACCCCAGTATTGGCGTGAATTTATTAAGCCCCGTATGAAACGGATGTATGACCGTGTTAAAACAAAAGACCTCTATATCCTCCAACATTCATGTGGTGATATAGAAAGCATCATGCCCGATCTTATTGAAATTGGTTTAGACTGTTACCAAACATTTCAACCAGAGATTTATGATATAGAAAAAGTAAAAACTACCTACGGTGATAAACTTGCCTTCTGGGGTGGTATCTCTACTCAGCAGCTTTTATCACATGCTACACCTGATGAGGTAAAGGAAGAAACCCGCAGAATCATGAAAATTATGTCCAAAGATGGGGGCTACATCTGTGCACCTACCCATGCTTTGGAATTTGATGTGACCCCTGAAAATATTCTAGCCATGTTTGAAGTCTTCCACAATCAATAATGGTGAATACCGCCAGATACGTTCCTCATTTCATGTACATCTATGACTAACTTTTGATTGGCATTTTATAGCATATATAGTATGATAAATAAGGTATTATTAAATGGTTGTTATAAAGAACGCATTCTGGAGGAGGATATTCATGTTTAATAAGTGGATTAATGAACCAAAATATTTCAACAAGGAAAAAGAAACCATTATCATTGAATCCGATGCTAAAACCGATTTTTTTGTAGCTCCTGCATCGGATTATCTCGCTCATAATGCACCAATCTATGCATTTGACGTTCAAGGTGATTTTACATTGGAATGCAAGGTAAGACCTGACTTTAAAGCTTATTATGATGCAGGTGCTATGATGTTTTATGTGGATGAAAAAGCTTGGATAAAGTTCGCATTTGAGAGTACTGACATAGGGCATCCAGCTGTGGTAAGTGTGGTTACAGACGGTGCAAGTGATGATGCAAATGGTGAAAAAGTGGATAGTCCATCTATATGGATGAAGTTGAGTAAAAAAGATAAAGTCATTGGCTTGTATTTTTCTCATGATGCTTTGGAATGGCGGATGGTACGCCTATTTCAGTTTGATGTCAAAAATTTGGATAAAGCATCTGTCGGTCTAGAAGCCCAAAGTCCAGCAGGACTAGGGTGTAAGGTTGCATTCAGTGACATTAAATATACGGATAAAGCTGTTGAGGATATGAGAAAAGGTATATAGTTTAATCACAACAATGATAAAGGACAAAGGGATAATGAACTTATCCCTCTGTCCTTTTATTCATGCTGCCATCACCTTTTTCAAAATAGAGTATCGCTTCAAGCACGCCACCTGCTATGGCTCTTGCCTTATCTGATATACTAAAACAATGGTCTAACGTACCTCGAGGGTCCACATCTCCAATTTTAAACCCTTCTGTAACACGTATCCCCTCATGGATAAGACCTCGTATAACGCCTTTTAAAGGCGCTAGAATAGGTGTATCACCTATGTGTCCGATACACTGTTCCTGTTCCACCACATCGCCTATATGGGCTTCTGTATATACAATACCGGCCTTAGGTGCCCGTATAACTCTTTCCCAACTATACCCGTCAATGTTGCCTGGAATACCTGTATTGGTCATAGCTGGACCTTCCTGAATGACGCGACCCAGATAATGACCTCGATTTGTTTCCACCACAGCATGCACATCGCGACCAGCTTCAAATCCAGGTCCTAATCCAATAACAATGGGTGCCATGTTCATGGTTGTGCCCAGATTTTTTTTTGCCAAAATGGCATCTACAACGACGAGGGGTTTAAGAACTTGGGTACTCTCCCCTTTTGGGTCAACTAGAACAGGTACATGTCCTTTATCCCATACCTTCTGGCATTGGGAGACATGGTCTACCTTCATTGCCTTGATACCTTCAATGGTCATGTCACCATCAAATATGGCATTAGCATAAGCCACCGTACGCCGAATAACCGTTGGTTGTTCTGTCTCTAATACAACTACACGATAGCCACAGCGAACAAGACGATGTATGGTACCACTAGCTATATCTCCACCGCCTCTAATAATGACTAAGCGATCATTCATGTCTTTTCAACTCCTTTAAAACCTTATAATCCTCCTGAGTATCCATATCCATCCCCATATATTGATTTTCTATGTCAACGTAATGCACTTCTTTTGGATAATTTATAATAAAATCTCGTCCGCCTTTATCACCCGTTACTTGCAGTAATTTTTCCCGCCACTTATAATCAAAGATTGTAGGATTACCTCGTTTTCCTTTATATTTAGGTACGATAATACTGCCTCGTCCCTGGTTATAAGCTTCTATTAATTTTTCTACAAGTTTCACCGTAATCAATGGTTGGTCACCATTCATAAACATATAAGCATCCACCTTGGGTGCGTGTAATAAGCCACATTTCACGGAAGTACTCATTCCTTGAGGCGCATGGGGGTTATATACATAAAGCATTTGCTCATTATAAGCATCATGTAATACATCTTGATGATAATACACAACAATAGGTTTCATTTGTCTAACTTCAAGAGCCACGTCAAACACATGGTGCAGTATGGGTTTACCTTGAAGATGTTTACCTAATTTGTTCTCACCAAATCGTTTAGAAGACCCTGCTGCTAGTATAATAACTTGTATCATGATCGATTCACCACACTTACTATAGGATTATCCTCTTGAACATGGCCCACTAAAACCTTTGATATATCCCCATTATTTTCTACCAGTTCACGATAGAATTGTGGAAATATTTCCTTTTCATTGTGCAAGTCCATTTTATTAAACAAGACAACCTTCTCACTGTTTTGTGGACACCCTTTAAACAAGCCATCTTGGGCTGCTATCAGCTTGCTGTAAGTATCATAATTAATCTCTGTATCCATGTCTTGACCAACCACTTTGGCTAATACACTTGGACGATGTACCCACTTTTCATTGATTGTTTTTTTATAGCTGTCTAGCCCAATACACCCTATAACCATATGGGATTTAGGTGGAATCACTGGTTCATGCGATAATGGTGCTTTCATTGGTTTGCATTTAGCTCCATCAGCTTCTATTAAAATCATATCAAAGCTGCTGGATTGTTCAATACTGTCTACCCACTCTGGTTCAATACCTTTCAATTTACCACCCTTCATTTTGTATTTACCCATAATGGTAATAGTGCCTTTCCCACCTATAAGGGATTGTCTCATCAGTTCATTTAATGATCTTGTCACATAGAGATGATCATATTGGTCTTCGGTTGGATAGAAAATGGCCGTTGTGGTTGTTACGAGAACACGTTTGCCTAAGACTTTAAGTTCTCTTGCCAGCCGATACATGGTAGTGGTTTTACCGCCACCGCCTACCAAAGAAATCATATATCTTTTCCTCATGTTTAAACCTATTGCTTTAATTAATTGCATCCCATCACCTAATTTTTTACATTCATCTTAATCTGTCGTTATACTATACTTCGTTCATATGTTATCTTTTTTTACACACCTTTTTACAAGAGCACCTCTTATATCTTATTTATGTGATGATGTCATATCCCTTAATATGAAGTTCAAAAGTCTGTACAATGTCTTGTATGTTATCTTCTCGTACTGTCACATACAGCTCATCCGCTTTTTTCACCAATTGCTTAAATGTTCGATAAAAGGCTTTACCTTGTAACTCCAGCTGACCCACTTCATCTAAAAACAAGGGGGATATCTTCTGTTCTAACAAGGATAGCATTGTGTTATGAACATCATCTAAGGCGTTTTTGGAAAAGCTATAGGGACCTATCTTGCATCCTTCTACCCAATCATCAGATAAATAATCTTCCCTTAAAACCAATAAGCGCTTCTCTTTCGTTGTTAAGCGCATCAATTCGTAACTATGAACCTGATCATCTTTCATATGTTTAATGGAAACATACCCATCCCCTCGTCCAATGTTACGATACATATTCAGCATTCTTGTTGTTTTACCAGAATTAATCTTACCTGTCACCATGTGTATCATAAGTGCTCCTCCATCATGCTAAGGTTAATAGATTCCTTGCTATAAGACTTAAAGATGATAGAAATAAAGATGCCATAAATAATTATATTTATCACACCCCTATAAAATGCAATCTTTATTTTATTTCATTCTATTCTGGTCGATAATAGCATCTTTTCGCATATGACAGTGACCTTTTTTATGATAACTTATTGCTAGTATTTCAGAACTTATGGAAATGGCTATTTCAGCTGGTGAATCGCCCCCTGTATCTAACCCAATGGGTGAATAAAAATAAGATAAATCAATATCGTCTCCAAAGCGTTCAAATGTTTTTTTCATAAATGAACGTAACTTGACTTCTGAGCATAACATCCCCATATATTTGGGTGTAAGATTTAATTCAAGAACTTTATTTACCACATTGTAATCATGCTTGTGGGATGGTGTACATACCACAACGTAACTCTGCTCCCTTAAGCCTTCTTTGTCAATAAAATCCGCATAAGACATATGCACTTTTCGATCAGCTTCTAATACATGTGCTAACATGTCTTCACGAGCATCAATAACCGTCACATAAAAATTCATGGTTTTTAACACCTTAATTAATGCCTGCCCCACATGTCCAGCACCAAAGATATAGATATGACCACGAACCCCAATATATTCATAAAATAGCTTAACCGTTCCACCACATGCCATAGGTAAAGACTCTGCGCCCTCTACAATTTTACCTTCACTTAGAACATACTTCTCTGTCATGCTGACACGGTCCTTGATTAAATCTGTACACTTATTTTTAGCAAACAGTTCAAGGGCTCCACCACCAACAGTTCCAAAAGCTGTTCCACTTTCACCAACCAGCATCTTTTTACCAACAGCAACAGGTGTATTGCCTGTCATCTCTACTACCGTTACCATCATTGCTGGCTCCCCAGAATCTTTCATTTTAATGAGTTCCTCATATAAACCGATCATATCATCTCTCCCATACCAGAACATGGCTATCTCTGCCTACCATGTTCCTTATATTAAAGTCCCCTAATGCGTATAAATGCCCTTCTCTAAGGGTAATTACATTATATCTCTTGATAAAACCCTTTGTCAATCAATGGGAGATGTGATCATTGATATATTTTCCTTCTGGTCCTTTATAACGCTTATATTTTTTAATATTTTTTGTCCTTTTTGTCATTTGAATAGCATGATTAGGACAGTAATTATAGCACCGCATGCATAACATACACTGATCAAGAATTTTTACACCTTTAGTATCAGGTTGGATATTATGAACAGGACAGTGCTTGACACACCAACCACAACCATTACATTTTCCATCTGAAGAAAATCCTTTAAATGCAATGGATTTAAATTGTCTAGCAATACACCTTTGTATGACACCTAGTAATCGTCCTAATGGCTTTATCCCTTCTATGAGTAGAGCACCCTCTGTTATAGTATGAACCATTTTATCAACTTTCTTCTCAGCTTTATTTAATCTTTTAGTAAGCTTATTTGGTCTGGTCACACGTAGTGGAGACAAAATAGGAAGGTGCATATTATTACCTATAGTTATATTACAAAATACCTGTGGTAAATAACCTTTTTCTTTCAATGATTTCAAGCTATGCCACAATACGTCCCCCGCCATATACCCTGCTGTTGTTAATGCAATTAATGGTTTACATGAAGATTTGGGCAATGCTTTAATAAAATCTTGGCATAATCTAGGAGCAAGTGAGGAATGTGTTGGAAATGCTATGCCTATAATGTCACTGTCTTCAACTTCTGTCATCATGTCATATTCAGATTCACATGATATTAATTGAACGTTCCCATAATAATGTTGTAGTTTTTCCGCTAATTTGTTAACTGCCCAAGCTGTATTTCCTGTCCCACTAAAATAAAAAATACTTATTTTACAATTCTTTCTATTGATTAATCCATGCATAATATCCCCCTCTACTCTGCCATAACCTGTAAATCTTCACTATCGGTTTCTTCTGTTATTTCATTTTCATAATATACAAGTTTTATTAATGTACTCATTTCAATATTATGTTTATTAAAAATGGTCACATGAATTCTAATTGGATGGAACCGAACTCTTTTCCGAGATATCATTATTGATAAGTCTTGATCTATACTAAATCCCTTTTGAAGAACATAATCCTTAGCATAACGGTAAGGTTTACTGTATTTACTATTGGTGGGTGATAATGTGATGCATATTGCAATGAGTATCATACTTATGATAAATTTATATATTCTATATTTACTTTTCTTAAAACGACTGGCTATCATACAGCCTATAAGACCACCTATGATATAATTAGGTATATTCTTTAATACAAGATATTCTATAATTCTGTTAAAACCAAAAAATATCATCACCATAACAGGAAATAAAATGATGTCATACCACTTTTGTTCCACATTTGAACTTATGTATAAGTATAATAGAATAGATGATAAGCCAACAAGACTTAGACATAAAATAAAATCTAACCATGTATCCGTAATTGGATAAAAAAAACATCCTCCTATAATCAGTAGAAGTAAACAAATGACTATATTTAACATGATATCAGTTGTACTACCTCTAAAACATGTATCTTGCTTGTGATGTTTAGCTTGTATTTTACCTACTACAAGCATTAATAGAAATGAAACGCCCATTATACTCCCTAATATAATTTCCATAAGTCTTCTCCATTCTTCTGTCATCCTACCTTTAATGCGTAAAAATGGCAATGTCTCATTTAACATTGCCACTTACAATCTACATATACTTTCTATTACCCCACATATTGCATTTCTTTAAATCTAAATAATCATTATACGCTTGTTCAATGATTTGTTTTTCATTTCCAAATTTCAGAAGATGATAAGCTTCGTGATATTTGTAAAACCCTGAATCCGTAAAATATTCTTCTCGTTGTGGTCGACTATAGTAGTTATAAGCCTTCATCAAATACCAATGAACGTTTTTGACTACCGTATCATTGGCGACCATAAAGGAATATTGACTTTTCCCAACATATTTAATAATATTTGCCTTTACTCCAGCTTCTTCACGTACTTCCCTAATTGCCGTATCATGATATTCTTCCTGATCTTCGACAGTACCTTTGGGTAATACCCAACCTTCGTATCTATTTTTATAGTTTTTATAAAGTAACAATATCTTACCCTTATGGATTACCACCCCACCACAACTTACTGCTTCAATCATAAAAATGCCTCCTATATATATTGAATCGTTTATAAGTTAAAAACGCATGTTGTGGATTCAATATACTGACTTGATTTATAAGTTGAATACAGGTCAATGGTTATATCTTACATCTAACACATTCAACTTACAGTGCTATGGGTGTTGTCCTCTTATCATTCTCAACATTTTTCTTACTAAATGTCTTGTCTTAAAAAGTATACAATTTTTTCTTACTTTTTTCAACCTTAATAGCCCAGAAACTTTGCATCTTAATGCCATTTTACTAGATATACGTCATTTTCTACTCATTTCATTCTTTTATATATGCTTCAAAAAGCGCTTTTGCTATTGGTGCAGCATATTTTGTACTGGTTCCAGAACTTTCCACAATGATTGAAACAGCTAATTGAGGATTATCTGCTGGCGCAAAGCCCACATACCATGCATGTGATACACCCGTCGTATTTTCTGCTGAACCCGTTTTACCGGCCACCTTTATGCCTTCTACCGCAGATGTTTTACCTGTTCCTTCACTGACTACTTTTTTCATAAAACCTGTCAAGGTTTTTGCTTCATCAACTTCCAATATTTTTTTGTAGAACTCTGGTAAATATTTGGATACTGTTTTGCCCTTTTCATTTTCTATACGATCCACTAAGTAAGGTTTCATTAATATGCCCCCATTGGCCACTGCAGCAGTAATTAAAGCATTATGAAAAGGGGTTATGATGGTCTTGCCTTGCCCAATGGAAGTCTCTGCAATATCTTCAACACTGGAATCTGTATTTAATACAAAACTACTCTCTTTATAAGGCAAAGAATAAGGTAATGGATTGTTAAACAATAAATCTTCTGCCACATGTCGATACTTAGAAATATCCATTCCCATTGCCATATCTGCAAAAGCTGTATTGCAGGAGTACTTAACAGCATCTTCTAACGTCTCTTTATCATGAGCCTTGTTAAAATGACAATGAAGGGTATACTCTCCAAATACATCTTTTCCTTTACAATCATAAGTATAATCTTCCCAAGATGGGTTTTCACGCATGTATGCCAGAGATGTTATAATTTTAAAGGTGGACCCAGGTGGATACAGTCCATTAGTTGCTCTATTAACAAGTGGGGATTTTAATGGTGATTTCTTTTCCTCTTCCACTAATTTATCCCAAATACTTTCTATGTCATTAGGGTTGAAATCAGGCTTTGATACCATGCATATAATTTTTCCTGTTGATGGTTCAATAGCCACAATAGCACCCTTTCTATTGCCCAACAGTTGATGGGCAAGCTTCTGTAGCTCTGCATCTAAGGTGGCTACTACATTATTACCTCTACTCTTTTGGTTTGACACAGCTTGAATGGTCTTATCAATAATACTTACATTGGATTTTAGTAAATCATAATTGACAAGAGCTTCAAGACCTGTTTTACCTCTCTCTGAATACCCTACAATATGAGCAAAAACATTCTCATAGGGATAGACCCGATACTCTGTTGTACCATCTATGACGGTTTCTGCTAAAACATTGCCATCTCTATCCATGATTTTGCCTCGTACAATATTTTCTTCTATTTGTTCTAATCTAGGGTTATAGGAGTTAATAACAATATTTGCACTATCAAACACAACAAAGATGACAATGTGCACCACTAATAAGGCAAATAAACCTATAAAAATATAGGACACGTTATTAATCGTTTTCTTATTTAGATCCTGCTCTTTTTGCTTTTTTCTTTCCATAGTTTTCACCTTTTTGATTGTGCATGTGAATACCTTCTAAAATACCTAACATGATGGTGGTCATGACAAGAGATGTGCCTCCAGAACTCATGAATGGTAATGTGACACCAGTAATGGGTATAAACTTGGTGACGCCCCCTATAATTAAAAACGTCTGAAATGCAAAAATACAACTGATACCACTGGCCACTAACAAATAAAATTTATAATCGGTTTCTTTTGCAATACGAATACCTTCTATAAAAAATAATGCCATCATGACAATTAATAATATGGAAAACACATTTCCAAACTCTTCGCAAACAGCTGCAAATATAAAATCTGTTGGTACAGCTGGAATCACTTTAGGCATGCCTTTTGTTAATCCATAGCCAAACCATCCACCAGCACCTATTGCAAAAAGTGATTGAGCTATTTGATACCCTCTTCTATCAATATCTGCCCAAGGATTCAACCATGCTTCTACACGATATTGTACATGGGCATAAAATTTATAAGCTATAAAAGCACCTAAGCTACCCGCTGTTAAACCTCCAATGAAATACAAGCTCTTGTTAGTCGAAATATAAACAAGTGTTACATAAATAACAAAAAAGATTAAGGCAGTACCTAAGTCTTTTTGATAGACCAATAACACAATAAGTATAAATGAAAATATACCTGTAAAAATCACGCCTAACAAATCATCTAACTGAGTCATAATGGCTGCTAAGAAGAAAATAAAAAGTATTTTTATAATCTCCGATGGCTGAATACTGGAATCACCAATGAGAATCCAGTTTGTCGCACCGTATTTCTCCGTACCAATAAAAGTAACTAGCACCAATAATGTAATGGATATACCTATATATAACCAGCCCAATTTATCAAAGAAAGTGAATCGTTTAATAAATATGGGTACCAAAATAGCAAAAACATACCCAAGTACAGCCATAATAAACTGCCGATATCCAATGTTATAATCAATTCTTGTCAGCAGAATAAACGATATGCTCATTAAAAAGAGGGAAATATTCCAAAGTAAATAGTGATGATGAACATATAGCTTCTTTAATAAGAACCAAACAATCATAAAAAATAATACTTCTTGTACGTAGAGAATCAACAAATCCAACTTATTATCCGTAGATGCTCCCACTAAAATCATAAAGCCTAAGAAGTGTGTCGCCAAAATGGTTACCTTTTGATTCTTATAAAAATAACCTTTATAAAAGGCACGATGAGCTGCCGACTGTCGTTTATCGGTTTTTTTATTGTTTTTAAGTTCCTTTTTATCTTCTTGATGCCTTTCTTTACTTTCTTTATAACTTTCTAATTGATATAACCTTACGCATAAATAGGTAAAGTATAACCCCAAAATTATGAAAATAAATCTCGACATATTAATGATTAAATCTAACATATACTCCCACCTTATTCAATACCTCGCATAAAATGTCCACGGTTGAACGCCTTAATACCTAACTTATTTAAGATTTCATCCGTTACCATTTGCTTTCCATTAAGAATGTCAAAGGTTACCCCTAGTAATGTCATGATATGGTCTTGGGTTTCTGTGGTAAATGCCATCCTTAGATGTTTTATATTCTGGTGCAATATCTTGTCCATCTGATCAAGTAAAATCAACGGACTGGAATTATACAATACATTCATGCACTGATTACACCTTCTATCGACATAAAAGGTCTTACCATAGCGATCTTTTATTTCATATTTTTTATTATTATAACATAACTTACTATTTCGGGTAGTATTATTTACCACACACTGCTTCGTCACCATTAACGGTAGATAGCCATATAGGAGTAACTCTGATGACTGTGAAGGCAATTCCTGTATCTCTCGATGATGTAACTCTGGCGATAATGTGACCCGTGTTGCACCTAAGTCTTTCCATGCTTTTATGGTATAGCTATTAAAAATATTCATGTTATAATCCATAATCTTGTCTTGATGGTTGTTTTCTAATAGTTCATATTCCCCATAGGTCCGAATGAGAAAACCATCTACATCTAATGCCAATAGTTCTAGAATAAAAGTCTTAAACTCCTCTTCTACTTTAAGATCAAAAATTCTAGGTAAGGCTAAATAGACTTTCATATTTTTATCATGACATTCATTCATCATCCCTTTGATGGTGCTTATATCAAAAAACTCACTTTCCAGATAAATACCACCAATAGGATATTTTTTTACTGCCTCATACTGCTTCAAATCTCTTATAAGGGTATATACCTGCGGTTGTAATGGTTTATTCTTGTCAATTGATAAAGGTACACCTGGATTGATCGTTACGGCTTCCCTCTTAAAACCAGCTGTTATCTGATGACTTAATGCTTCAAGAGCATCTCTTCTCACTTGATTAATGACGCTTATGGGTAGAAAACCATCATGATCCATGTGGATATGTGCAATGTCTAATACAAAAGGATATTCTCCCGTTTTTTGTAATTGCTTCCTTAATCGTTCTTCTGTAAGAGACTGCTTTAATGCCTGTTGAACGTGTGCACCTTCTTGGCTTATATGGATATCTTGGTAGGATAACATTAACTTAAGCGGTTTACCCTTTACCATTTCCACTTCACAATATACCTTCTGTTTTCTAGGTACGCGTATAACCTTATGGCGTATAGCATCATAGGTTTGTTGATTCCTCGTGCGGTACACTTGTTGGCCAGGGCGAATGCCTTTGATACTTGTCTTAACCGTCAGATAACCATTCGTAGTATTATGCGTCACATGCATGCGAGGAATAGGTTCTTTACCTGTCCATATTTCAACAATATCTCCTTTATAAACAGCTTCATCAACCAGAATCTTAACCGTCTTATCTTTTTCAGATACTTCCTTCACGTTGCCAATATAAACGCCTTGATGATTGGGCTTTTTCATGGACATGATCTGATGCTTTTTATCCACATAATACCCTTTTGAAAAACCACCCCTATTATATAACTCCAGAAGCATCTTACGGTCTTGGTCTTCCACTTTGTATCTCTTCTTATTAGCCGCATACATATCCACGTACTTCCGATACATAGATGTAACAGCAGCTACATATTCTGGGCTCTTCATGCGTCCCTCAATCTTAAAAGAGTCAATGCCTGCCTCCATCATTTCAGGGATTAAATCAAGGGTAGCTATATCTTTTGGACTTAGCAAATAATCACCTTGATTGTGGGTAATCTTCTGACCATCTTCCAAAAGACTATAAGGCAAACGACATGTCCCAGCACATCGTCCCCGGTTACCACTACGCCCACCGAGAATACTACTCATAAGACATTGACCTGAATAGGCATAGCATAGAGCACCATGTACAAAACATTCAATCTCCATATCTGTCCTCTGGCATATATAGCGAACCTCTTCCATGGTAGCTTCTCGATTCAGTACCACACGACTAAAACCTTGTTGCTTAAGAAAATTCACACCTCTTAATTGATGTATGGTCATCTGGGTACTGGCATGGCAATCCAAACCCTTAAAATGCTTCTTAATATGCATAGCTGCACCAAAATCCTGCAAAATAACAGCATCTATGCCACCTTGATACATCTCATGTACATAAGCCATCAATGGTTCTATCTCTTTCTCCTTAAATACAGTATTAACCGTTAAATATATTTTTACACCTCTAAGGTGACAATAATCTATCGCATCAAACAACTCATCCCTATCAAAATTTGAAGCATAAGCTCTCGCACTAAACGCCTTGCCTCCAACATATACAGCATCACAACCCCCATTAACAGCTGCAACCAAGCTATCAAAAGAACCTGCAGGAGCTAAAATCTCTGGTTTTTTCTTCATGTTGCTACACCTTTCTATTTAAATCTAAGCATAACTCAGCTTTTATCTATTCTTATTTTTATTCTTTTGCTTTTCTCAATTACACTTCCTCTATACAGATACTAAAGAATGCCACCTCCGAAAGAACGAATTGGTTCATGCAAACGTCACTATCAAAGGAAATGAATACAGGTTAAGCGTCAAGCGAACCACGGACGGTGAGCGCATGCACTCTAAACACGGACGTTTAGGTGCATGAAAAGCTTAACCTGTATTTATTTCCAAAACCCCTAGCCAACAATACATGAACCAATCCGTTCTTGACCGTTCTGACCCCTACCTAACAACATATAAAAAACAAAGTAGTAATATCTATTATATTACTACTCTTTCTCTAAATCAAACGTTTCAATATATTCATCTAATTCTGCCTTATAACTATCCGCTATTTTTTGCAAATCCTCTAGCTTCGTCACTAATTCATTCTTCTCTTTCTCAAGATAGTGGATGTTTTCTTGTAATTCAATGATTTCACGTTCTTTTTCTTGGAGATGCTCTTCTTTCAACTCAAAAGCTTGATCCATTTGATCCGTGCCTTCTTTTGCTTTAAAATAGTCATCTGCAATATTAATGGCTAATAAAATATTCATCATTCTGGAATTCAGTAATTGTCCATTCTCCGATGATTTTAGCTCATCCAGCTTATTATTAATATAGAGGGCAACGCGTTGAATATATTCTTCACTTTCAACACCGCTTAATGTGTATACACTACCACCAATGATCACCTTCGTATCATTCTTTACTATCATGACTTACAATCCCCCCTTCACCCTTATTTTACAACTTTATGTAGGAAACGTTAACAATGTTAAGACATGACATTAACCGCAATTTCTACCAGTATTTAGAATTAATCCTATTATAACACAAAGAAACAATAATTGACAATTAAGAATTACTGTTTCTCTAAGGTTAGATACTTATCATATCCTATACTATTTTCTTGACTTAAACCACATCACTCAATACATTAAAAACAAGATAAGGCAAACTAACCAGTTCATCTTTGTTATGCCAAGTGATAATAATCCCATCTGCATCGTTCATATCATCCACAGAATCAATTTCAGCATATGTCACTTGATGAAGACGCTTTGCTTCAATCAAACTCATCTTAACAAGCTTATACACCTCATCATGCTCTCCGTATAAGTAAAATCGATTGTAACCCTTCTCTATTTGCTCATAAACAATTTGCTTTGTCATTGAACGTACTTTACTAATCATCTGAAAACTTATAACCACTTCTTCGTAGGTCTTTTGTGCTTTTACTTCTTTACCTAAGGGCGTTAATACATAACGTAAGGTTCTCGCATTAACCGTCTGTACCTGTATATACCCTTTATTCGTCATACTCTGTAATAACGCATTTATGGAACCTAATGATAACCCGGATGTTTTCGCTAGTTGTCGCTGTGTCACGCGCTCATTCTGACTAATATGACTCAACATTTGTAACTCTTTATCCATGGTGTTCCCCCTTACCCATTTCTCTTATATGGGACAATGGTATGTAAGATGCGCATAATCCATGTAAGTAATAACCATAGGCTTGTCCCTGGTAAGAAATGATATCTATATGTACTTATTTCTAACAATCTTATAGATGATAGAGTGTTTAGAAATGATCTAATTCTATTGTAATACAATTGGAAATATTTGTCAATTCCTTACTGCTCTGTGTTGATGCCAAAATGTTTATAACATAAATCCGTTACAACCCGACCACGGGGCGTACGGTTAATATAACCCAATTGCATGAGAAATGGTTCATAAACCTCCTCTACAGTACCAGAATCTTCACTAATGGTTGCCGCAAGAGTATCTAACCCTACTGGACCACCACTGAACTTTTCAATCATGGTTAAAAGAAGTTTACGATCACTTTTATCAAGCCCCCTCTTATCTACATCCAACAGGTCAAGGGCATAATCAGCTACTTCTATGGTAATATCACCGCTGTATTTGACTTGAGCAAAATCCCTTACACGTTTAAGAAGGCGGTTGGCAAGACGAGGGGTTCCCCTTGAGCGTCTAGCTATCTCTACAGCACCATCTTCCTCGATACCAATGTTTAGCACATCAGCAGATCGCTTTACAATATGGGTCAGCTCTTCTAATGTATAGAATTCTAACTTGTTAATGACACCAAATCGATCCCTAAGTGGCGATGTTAATAATCCTATACGTGTTGTGGCACCTACTAAGGTAAACTTGGGTAAATCAAGGCGTATGGATCTTGCAGCTGGTCCTTTTCCAATGACGATATCGATCACAAAATCCTCCATAGCAGGATACATGACTTCTTCTACTTGTCGATTAAGACGATGAATCTCATCAATAAATAGAATATCACCTTCTTGCAGATTATTTAAAATAGCTGCCATATCCCCAGGCCTCTCAATAGCAGGACCTGACGTGATCTTCATGTTAACACCCATCTCATGGGCTATGATATTCGAAAGTGTGGTCTTCCCAAGACCTGGTGGACCATATAATAAGACGTGATCAAGAGGTTCTTTTCTTATCTTAGCCGCTTCAATGAAAACTTTCATGTTTTCCTTAGCCTTAGATTGCCCAATGTAATCGGTCAGCATTTTAGGGCGCAGGTTCTGTTCTATTTTTAGATCCTCATCCATTATATCCGTCGTAATCATTCTTTTATCCATGGTATAACTCCTTCATCAACGATTCTCCAACTGTCCAGATGTTAGAATCTTACTAATCGTTTTAATGCGCTCTTTATAATATCCTCCACAGAAGTTGTTTCTGTAATTTTCATGCCTCGTATTGCTTTAATAGCTTCCGAACTTGAATAACCAAGAGCTACCAAAGCCGCTATGGCGTCACCCTTCTGATCAACAGGTAATAAGGCCATATCATGCTCATCAACTTCTGTTTGAACCAAATCTTCAAAATCCTTCAATTTCAATTTATCTTTCAATTCCAATATGAGCTTTTGTGCCGTCTTCTTACCAATGCCAGGAGCTTTTGATATGGTTTTTACATCGTCTGCAATAATAGCAAAACGCAGTTCATCAGGTGTAATGGTTGATAATATGCCCAGCGCACCTTTTGGACCAATACCGCTGACTTTAATTAATTTTTTGAACACTTCTAAATCATCTTTCGCTATGAAACCATAAAGTAATATGGCATCTTCACGGACGTAATAATATGTATGTAAAACAACCTCAACCCCTACTTGCGGCAACTGTGCCATCACTGTAAGAGGTGTCCGAATCTCATATCCAATACCTCCCACATCAACAATGACAAGGTCATCACTCACATAAGCCAAAGTGCCTTTTATATATGCTATCAATAAAACACCTACTTTCTAATCCACCATTATAATAATTCTGTTAAACGTTATTCTATTAAACATTAGGAACGTTTGTTCTAAGTATACTTGAAAACTTTATGGTTTACAATACCATATCTGGAACTTTTAGACCTATACATAAAAAAGAGCTATCATACGATAGCCCATCTATTCCTTCTCTGGTATGCCATAAGTCATTGTTTCCTGATCCATAAAAAAATCAATTTTTAATGGTCGATAGGTGAAATAAGTAATTATACCGATCATGATAATAATGATGACGTAACTAATCCACCTGGTACAACCATTATATTCTTTATCTGTAATAACCTTATAACTGACATATTGTGCTATGATAATACCAATTGCATATGCAATGATGTGAAAGAGGGTTGAAGGTTCGTCTGTAAATAATTCTGCTAGCTGGATTATTCCAAATGTAGCGATAATGAGTGTTATAACCCCTAATGTCTTACCAAATACAAAATTACGGGTATCTTTTCCAATAATCAAATACTCAATAGCACCAATAAGTAAATAGGGGTAAAACATAATCTTGATATGCTCCCATTTGCTTTCATTAACTGGACTAATGATTGCTAAAAAATCATTCTCAGTCCATTCATAAAGATTATGAAATAACGTCCCCAACAGTAAAACTGCCACAATAGCAATAACTTCAGTTATAATAACCTTTTTATTACTGTTCATGCTTACACCGCCTAATTCTTCTTATAATATATTCTATCATTAGTATGAACATATTATGAATTTTTAAACGATATTATTGGCTTATGCCAATAAACTTTTCAATTGTCTTAAAGGTTATTTTTCTAAATTAACTAAACATCACTTTACATGTATTCTATGCAATACATTTTTCCAGTCATTGTGTTCATTAAAAGATAGCTTATCATAGATATTTTTATACTTTAAATAAACATTCAAGTTATGGGGTAGATATATTTTTAATCCTCGATACGGCCTATTGTTTGCTTCGTGTGAGGTATACACAACTATTCTATTTAAAGTCTCTATAATATCCACGCATATATCCTTGATTGGTAAATCAAGGTCTTCAATGCTATTAATTAAGTAGCTTAAGCTGATAAAATCAATCTTTTGTTTGTAATGACTATTATAGAAAATCTTATCTATATTGTCTTGACCATGTTGTAAAATAACGCAAGAAAAAAGATGAATCAGATGTTTTAGTTTTACGAAACTTTCTTGGTGAAGCTGAATACAAAATAAAGACCTTTCTTGGTGAGATTTATGTAACGCTTCAATTATCCCATTATAGGTATCACTTGAAGAACAATCGAAGGTACTACTAAGGAACAGTTGATTAATAATAGAAGGATATGCTATACCGCCTAGAGGGGTGTTGTCATGTGAAATTAATGCATATTTAACCGTTCCTAAGGCATCCATGCATATCCCATACCATATTTCTACAGCATCCATAAAACATGTATCCATAACTAAAAGGTCTATACTGCTATTACTACTTTGTCTAAACAGATGTAAAGCTTTAGCAAATCCGTGGATACCCATAAGTACATTTCCTTTTCTTGTAGATTCCTTCATAAGTCCTACAAATCCAGCGCTATGACCTGACATGATTAACATCTTTTTTTTAGAAGGTGCATGTTGACTTCCCCATATTAAGAAATCCACTAGGGTTGATGGTTTCGCCATGCTGACCTGTCCTAAGTTTTCAACCATAATAACACCATCATTATGTAACACATATCTACGTGTTCCACACCATGACTGTGTCCCATCTAGCTCTTTTGCTTCTCTCGGAGCTCTCGATATTTGTATTAAGATATGGACTTGATTATTTGTAACGATTTCGTTCAATAATGAAAATTGATGATAAACATAGGGCTCTAGGTCGTTGTTACCTGCTATGTATATAAATATCGTCCACTTCTTATATTCACTATTGTTATATGTATCCTGCATTTACTTCCTCCCAACTATTAAATGCAATAAAAATAGTACAATTTAAAAAAGTAGAGCTGTCTCATGAATTCAAACCACTAATGATGATGTAAAAAATAATCATATGTTAAGCCAAATAGGAAAAATATTATTACCTATAACATGCTTGAGACAACTCTGTTATGATGTGAAATGAATAAATCTCTATTAATGTGGAAGCTTAATTCAACGTTTAATATATGATAAAATCATTTAAATTTTCAAGTCTAATTCCTCTTACGCCAGGTTCTATAAATACGCTAACACTATTTGAATCCACAGAAGGGTATATGAATACCATGTTAATATTTGTAAAGGATTCCACTTGAGCTTCATTGGTTAATGTTTCACCGGGTATAACATTATTGGTAACCCTGACTCTAAATATAAGCTCTAAACTATCACCAATACCAAGAAAAGGCACATTCCAAAAAATATAGTTTTCAGATACCACATAACTTGCAACCGTACCCGCCGGAGCAATGATACTTAATGGCACATAACTTAATCCTGCAGTGATACCACCGGGTTGGTCAATAACAATGATGTTATAGGCATCAGCTGAACCATCATTTGTAATGGTGATCCTGTATTCAATAATTTCGCCTGCAATGGCTTCTGTGGATACAACATAATCTGCTTGACCCCGGGATACATTTCTTTCTCCTTTTACAGGTGCTATGTTAGGATTTCTTACAAATACATCAACTGTTCCCGTCTCTTCCATTGGTAGCCCGCTGGGTTCAGAATCCCAATTAACCCTACCTGTATTGGTTTGTGTTTCCGTATAGGTAGGAGGTGTAGGTGCAGAACTATCAATGAGTGCTCTGAATGAATATACCAAAGTCACAGGTGCCAATGTTGCATCAACTATTGGGATAGTAGGCCATGTAATGATTTGCCCAACCACTGAAGACGGGTCTACTGGCATGGCGTCATTATCGTATGTTTGACCAATTGGCAGTACATCACTGATGACAACATTATATGCTGTTAAACCTTGAGGAACAGTCCAAGTAAGGGTATACCGTACTGGGTCACCAACAACTCTATCATTTATATCTACTGTTTTAGTGATTGGCGCACTGGCAGTTGTTAATGTTTGACTAGCAGAACGCTCTAACCCAGGGTATTGATAATTACTAAGATTAGGGTCAAATTGTTGAGAATAAGGTGACGTGGTATTGGCGTCATTTGTTAAGGAAATACCAGGCCCTATGCCTGCATCTACAATTACTTGGTATGTGAGTTCTATAGCGTCATCAGGCTTTAATCGTAAAATCATCATATCTATTTGATCTGGGCTTGTAAAAACAGGTGCATTAAAAACAGGTGTCCCTGAAGAGGCTACTGCTGTTAAACTTCCCCCTACATACGTTAATAAATTTGGTATGACATCTGAAAAATCCACATCAAATGCATCCACAACTGTTCCATCCATATTCTGTGGGTTACTGATAACAATGGTATACGTATACACCTGTCCTGGTACGACGGCATTGGGTGTTGGACCAGCCACATTTTTCGTTAATACCATGTCAGGTTGACCAAAATTAACATCTATTTGATCTCTATCACTATATGCTATTCCTTCTGTATCTAATCCACTTAGTTTCACTAGATTAACATCTGTACCCTCAAAATCCACATCAAACATGGATACTTGAAAGTTAACCGTCCAATTGGCTGTACCTATGATAAAATTATCAAGCAACCACTCAACCCCATTATTACCAGTTGGCGTTGGTCCTAAAATGGGCAAAAAAGGGTTATAGACAAGATTTGAAATACTAGCTGCATCTAATGTTAATGGTAAAAAGTCACTCACCAAGATCTCTTTTTGTGTTGCATCATCAAAATAGAGATAATTAACTTGAAACTCAACTAGATCCCCAGGGGCAACTGCTGTTATGCCTGCAGGTTTTGGTGTACCATCTCTATAATATACTTGCACCAGCTGTTTCATAATAGATGGTAACAATATCATCCCTGAACTACCTGAGCTATCAGGTGTTGGGGTAAAAGAATTAGCATTAAAACCATTGATATCAACCGTATTACTTAATGTATCACCTGCTAAAACAGGCCCACCAGGTGGAGCGGTATAATTATTATCTACAACTGTTGTAAATGTAATAACACCAGTTGTTGATGTAATCAATGTACCCAAACTCCATGTCACCGTTGTTAGTCCTGTTACAGGGTTTTTAACTGGTGGGGCATCAGGTGGCACACTTGCACTCTGATAAGTTTGACCATCACCAATAACATCTGTTATAACAACGCTGTTCACGTCATCATATTGATTAACACGATAAGTTAAAGTATACGTAATAACAGTACCAACATCTAATGTTGTAGGTGCTTGACTTTTATCTATTGTAAGATCCATTGCTAAAGTCGTGCCTGTTGTCATTACAACAGGTCCTGGCAAACCCGTCATGGTAACATCATTGTCTAAAGGTGTTAAATGTGGTATCCTACTTCCGCTATTCTCTATCCCACCAACTGTAAAGTTATCCCATATAGCCACATCATATGTTATTGTATTGGTTGAACCCATACTCAAGGCAATAGCATTCCATGTAATGGAAACAAAATCTTGACCACCAGCAGTCGGTACAACAATCGTTGGAGCTAGCAATTGTGCAGAATCTGGACCAACTGCACCTATCGGTCCTATATATCGTAATCCATTATCCATGACATCACTAATATTCACATCCGATGTCTGCCTTGTATTATTTTCTATGGTAATTTCATGTGTATAGGGCCAATCAGCTGGTGGAGGTGTACTTGCACCTTTAGGCATTTTACCAGGAACTGATTTACGTACAGCATATTGTAGTGGTATCACACTGGTTGAATCACTTTTAGTGTATTTAATATTGCCAGGTTCACTATTACCTCTTGGCAAAGTGTCTACAGTTCCACTAACGGATACTGGGGTTAATGGTATATTAAAAGGTACTTCTGTTCCGGTACTTCGAAAATCCTCATCGGCCATTAATGTAACATTAAATGTATATCCTATTTCATTAGGTGCAAGATCTTTTATATCTAACCATGTTAACGTAATGGTGTCATCGACATTTAGTGTTTGTGACGTTGGTGGAACATCTGCGCTGACAAAAGATACACCATCTGGAATGGTCATGACATAGGTTAAGTTATACCCCCAATCGCCAGGATTACTGTTGGAAGCTGTGATTGTAACTTCTCCCGTATTGCCAAGCACAATATTCGTTGGATCAGGACTAACATCTACCGTAAATAGATTTGGATCAAAAGCCATTTATAAAATCCCTCCCTTAATCATCTTATTTTTTATTAGAGTTATAGAGCTTATTGTTATATAAGCTCTATAACCACTTCATTAATTGCATTTAACTTTTACGTAAACTGTCCATTTAGTGCAATAAATTCTGAATGCCTAAATGTATTTGAAGCAACGAATGAACTAATACTTAGCGGATCTGCGATATTATTTTCACGTCCTGCTGTCCATACATAAACGCCAGCGGCAACCCCTAAAACCCTAACTTCATATTGTCCATCAGGAACTGCTGATATATCAAACATTCTATGATCAGATGATAGAGCTGAAAGTGGTATAACTTCTGCGGCAACAAGTGGCACTCTTGGCGATACTCCCCAGTTCATTACAATCACAGTAACCTGTTGGTCAATAGTGGTATTATTAATAAATTTCACAACTAAACTTTGAGTTTCTTCACTCATAACAACTGGTCCAGTGGTCAAATCTCTGCTATCTCCATCTACCGTAGCAAGAATAGCTGCCACTTCTGATTTAATTTCTATTAATCCATGCGTTGGATTCGTTACCAGTTCTTCTATGGTAAATATCTCCGTTTTTATCTCTACTAACCCATAAGATGGGTTTTGAATATCATCAATAATTTCAATTATTTCTGCTTTGATTTCAAATAAACCAAAGGATGGACTATTAACTGAACTTTCTATAGCTAAAACTTCACTCTTGATTTCCTCTAGGCCATAGCTTGGATTCTGTAATAGTGATTCGATGTTAATGACTTCACTCTTGATTTCTTCCAGACCATAACTAGGATTCTCTAGCAAGGACTCTATATTGATGACTTCACTCTTAATCTCTTCTAGTCCATAGCTCGGATTCTCTAGCAAGGATTCAATATTGCTTACTTCACTTTTAATTTCTTCTAAGCCATAACTTGGGTTTTCTAGTAAGGATTCTATATTGATTACTTCACTCTTAATTTCTTCCAGACCATAACTAGGATTCTCTAACAATGATTCAATATTGCTTACTTCTCGTTTGATTTCCTCTAGGCCATAGCTTGGATTCTCAAGCAAGGATTCAATGTTAATAACTTCACTCTTAATTTCCTCTAAACCATAACTTGGGTTTTGGAGCAAAGATTCAATGTTACTTACTTCGCTTTTAATCTCTTCAAGACCATAACTTGGATTTTCCAGTAATGACTCAATATTGCTTATTTCACTTTTAATCTCTTCCAAGCCATAACTTGGATTCTCTAGTAAGGATTCAATATTACTTACTTCACTTTTAATTTCTTCTAACCCATAACTTGGGTTTTCTAGTAAGGATTCTATATTGATGACTTCACTTTTAATTTCTTCTAGACCATAACTAGGATTCTCTAACAATGATTCAATATTGCTAACTTCTCGTTTGATTTCCTCTAGACCATAACTTGGGTTTTCTAATAATGATTCAATGTTACTTACTTCACTCTTAATTTCTTCCAAACCATAGCTCGGGTTCTCTAGTAAGGATTCTATATTGATGACTTCACTCTTAATTTCTTCTAAGCCATAACTAGGATTTTCGAGCAGTGATTCAATATTACTTACTTCACTTTTAATTTCTTCTAAGCCATAACTTGGGTTTTCGAGTAAGGACTCTATATTGATAACTTCACTCTTGATTTCCTCTAACCCATAACTTGGGTTTTCTAGTAAGGATTCTATATTGATGACTTCACTCTTAATCTCTTCTACACCAAAACTTGCATTTTCCAGTAATGACTCAATATTACTTACTTCTCTTTTGATTTCCTCAAGACCATAGCTTGGATTTTCGAGTAAGGATTCGATGTTACTTACTTCACTCTTGATTTCTTCAAGACCATAACTTGGATTTTCAAGTAAAGATTCTATATTGATAACTTCGCTCTTAATCTCTTCTACGCCAAAACTTGCATTTTCTAGTAACGATTCAATATTGCTTACTTCTCTTTTGATTTCTTCCAAGCCATAACTTGGGTTCTCTAGCAAGGATTCGATGTTACTTACTTCACTCTTGATTTCTTCAAGACCATAACTTGGATTTTCAAGTAAAGATTCTATATTGATGACTTCACTCTTGATCTCTTCTACACCAAAGCTTGCATTTTCTAGTAGTGACTCTATATTACTTACTTCGCTCTTAATTTCCTCTAATCCATAGCTTGGATTTTCCAGTAACGATTCTATGTTACTTACTTCACTTTTGATTTCCTCAAGACCATAGCTTGGATTTTCTAGCAGTGATTCTATGTTACTTACTTCACTCTTAATTTCCTCTAACCCATAACTTGGGTTTTCTAGCAAAGATTCTATATTGATGACTTCGCTCTTGATCTCTTCTACACCAAAGCTTGCATTTTCTAACAAGGATTCAATGTTGCTTACTTCTCGTTTGATTTCCTCTAAGCCATAGCTTGGATTCTCAAGCAAGGATTCAATGTTAATAACTTCACTCTTAATTTCCTCTAACCCATAACTAGGATTTTCAAGTAAAGATTCTATATTGATGACTTCACTCTTAATCTCTTCTACACCAAAACTTGCATTTTCTAGTAAAGATTCAATATTACTTACTTCTCTTTTGATTTCTTCTAAACCATAACTAGGATTTTCAAGTAAAGATTCAATGTTACTTACTTCACTCTTAATCTCTTCTAAGCCATAGCTTGGATTCTCAAGTAAAGATTCAATGTTACTTACTTCACTTTTAATTTCTTCTAACCCATAACTTGGATTTTCGAGCAGTGATTCAATATTGATGACTTCACTCTTAATCTCTTCTACACCAAAACTTGCATTTTCTAGTAGTGACTCTATATTACTTACTTCGCTCTTAATTTCCTCTAACCCATAACTTGGGTTTTCTAGCAAAGATTCTATATTAATGACTTCGCTCTTGATTTCTTCCAGACCATAACTAGGATTTTCAAGTAAAGATTCAATATTGATGACTTCACTCTTAATCTCTTCTACACCAAAGCTTGCATTTTCTAACAAGGATTCAATATTACTTACTTCTCTTTTGATTTCCTCTAAACCATAACTTGGGTTCTCTAGTAAGGATTCGATATTACTTACTTCACTCTTAATTTCTTCTAAACCATAACTTGGATTTTCTAGTATAGATATAACTGCCCCTACACTTGTGTTTTCTAGCATAGACTCAATGTTGCTAACTTCACTTTTAATCTCTTCCAATCCATAACTTGGGTTTTCTAGCAAAGATTCTATATTACTAACTTCACTTTTAATTTCTACCAAGCCATATGTTGGACTATTTATTACACGTTCTATATCTACTATTTCTGATTTAATCTCTACTAAACCATGAGTTGGATTGGTTACTAACTCTTCTATCACACTTACTTCTGATTTTATTTCTACTAAACCATGAGTTGGATTTGTCACTAACTCTTCTATCACACTTACTTCTGATTTTATTTCTATTAAACCATGAGTTGGATTCGTTACTAACTCTTCTATCACACTTACTTCTGATTTTATTTCTACTAAACCATGGGTTGGATTGGTTACTAACTCTTCTATCACAGCTATCTCTGACTTAATTTCCACTAAGCCATGAGTTGGATTCGTCACTAATTCTTCTATCACGCTTACCTCTGACTTAATTTCCACTAAGCCATGAGTTGGATTCGTCACTAATTCTTCTATCACGCTTACCTCTGACTTAATTTCTACTAAGCCATGAGTTGGATTCGTTACTAATTCTTCAATTACAGCTATTTCGGATTTGATTTCAATCAAACCATGGGTTGGGTTGGTAACATGTTCTTCAATTACCACTACTTCCGATTTAATTTCAATCAAACCATGGGTTGGGTTGGTAACATGCTCTTCAATTACTGCTACTTCCGACTTAATTTCAATTAAACCGTGGGTAGGGTTAGTTACTAACTCTTCCACCACTTCTAACTCCGACTTAATTTCCACTAAGCCGTGGGTTGGGTTCGTGACTAAATTTTCTATAATTGCTACTTCACGCTTAATTTCTTTTAACCCATAACATGGATTGGTTATTTTTTTATATATTTTCTTTAGGTAATCTTTTCTTCTGTGATATGGTTCACAACAACAACCAATTGATATCCACTTGCTTTCATCATGCAATTAATCCTCATCTCCTCATCTGATGATACTTTATCTAACTTACAGATATTCCTTTGAGTCCGTATTACGCTTCAAAGAACACATTTACTACAGTATATTCAAAATAATGCGAACTCGTATCCACGATTACGAATTAATACAAGCGGATTTTTAGTATGATAAAATGAAACAAGTGTCATATCATAAGTGCCATTAGATGGCCCTTACATGCCTATGTGGCAATCATTCTACTCTGTTCATTATTTCTTACTTATAGAAACCTCCACAAAGTATGTTTGATTGACTAATTAAGGGGTTAGTTGGTAATAATGAAAGGTATCAAGGAGGGAAAAAATATATGTATGAATACGAATCTTATTGGATCAAATCCACACCTGCTACAAATTATCAATCACTTGATAAAGACATTCAAGTGGATTGCCTTGTAATTGGTGGAGGTATAACAGGTATGACAGCAGCTTTTTTGCTACAAAAAGAGGGCTATCAAACTGCTCTTATAGAAAAAAATAGAATATGCCTAGGTACTACTGGACATACAACAGGAAAAATAACATCAGAACATGGGTTGATTTATGGCCATATTATGGATTTGTACGGTCCAAAACTTGCAAAACAATATGCTAATGCTAACCAACAAGCCATACGATTTATCGCTGACCTAATTGATGAATACCATCTTGATTGTGACTTCACAACGGAGCCTGCTTATGTGTATACCCAAGATGATGATAATGTAGCATCTGTTAACAAAGAACTTCTAGCCGCATTAAGTCTTGGTTTGCCAGCTGAGGCTGTCCAATCCCTTGAACTACCCATAAATATCATAACAGGCATTCGTTTTTCAGATCAAGCTCAGTTTCACCCTAGAAAATATATCTTAGGTTTAGCGAAGCTATTCATTGACCATGGTGGTGCTATCTATGAGAAGACACCAGCTGTAGAACTTGATCCAAAACATAAAATTGTAAAAACGGACAAGCATACCATTACTGCAAAACATATTGTAGTAGCTACTCACTATCCTTGTTTTACAGAAGGGCATATGTTCTTTGCACGTATGTCACCCTATACATCTTACGTTACAGGTATCCGCAGAAACTCTATACTAAATAGTGGTATGTATATCAATTGTGACCGTCATGTCCGCTCTTTTCGTTATGCAAATACAGAAGATCATCAACTCTTATTGCTAGGTGGAGAATCTCATAAAACAGGTCATGGACAAGATGAAACATTACGTTACAAGACCCTTCATGATTATGCAGATGAACTCTATCCAGATATGTCCGTTGCCTATAATTGGTCAGCCCAAGACTATATAACCATCGATTATGTGCCCTATATTGGCTTATTGTCCGAAGATTATAAAGATATTTATGTTGGAACAGGCTATGGTAAATGGGGAATGAGTAACGGTACGGTAGCTGGACTCATTATTTTTGACCTTATTAAACATGGAAGTAACCCTTGGCAAGAGGTATTTAGTCCATCACGGCACATGACTGTATCTGGTTTTAAGAATTTAGTAGCTGATTCCATTAGGAATGCAGGAAATTTTATATCCAGTCATTTTAAAGTAAGTCATCAAGATATTGCACATATCGAGCAAGGTCAAGGAGCCATTATTAAATTGGACCATATGAAAGTAGCTGTATATAGAGATCATGATAATCAATACTATTTTCTTGATCCAACTTGTCCCCATATGAAGTGTAACGTTACATTTAATGAAGCAGAAAAGACTTGGGATTGCCCTTGCCATGGCTCAAGGTTCAATTATGACGGTTCATTTATTGATGGTCCTGCAAATAAGGAACTAAAACCTCTCCATGTTGTCGTTCGTCACCCATCAGATGATGAGGAGTAGATGATGAAGAAGAATAGATATTATACATTTAAAAATCCCATATGCCTTCAAGGAGATATTTCCAAAAAAAATTATTTTGAGGGCTGGTACTATAAATTAGTTAATTCAGATAATGATTATACTTGTGCTTTTATACCTGGTATTTCAACAGGTGGTTCTAGGTATAAACGCCATGCCTTTATTCAATTTGTCGATAATAGCGGTCAGCTGCCTCTATATAAACCCTATGCTATTCGTTCATTTTCATATTCGGATAAACCCTTTTCTATACGTATTGGTGGGTGTCAGTTCTCCGACCGTGGTATGTCCATTAACATGCATCATAAGAAAGATACCATTACAGGGGCGTTAACCTTTGGCTTTTTTACTGATATTGTTAGAACATCAAAGATGCCAACCATTATGGGCTATTATCGTTACATTCCATTTATGGAATGCTTTCACAGTATTATTAGTCTTCATCATACATTAAAGGGATACTTAAAAGTAAATAACCGTTACATTGATTTTACTGGAGGTACCGGTTATTTAGAGAAAGATTTTGGTACCTCATTTCCAAATCAGTGGGTATGGATTCATGCCAATACCTATCATAACCAACAAGCTTCTCTTATGTGCTCCATAGCCTCCATACCCTTTTTGAAAAAAACTTTTTTGGGCTTTCTCTGTGTATTGTATATCGATAATAAAGAATACCGATTTACAACTTACTTGAAAGGTAAAATTGCAAAGTTATCCTGTTCAAAAAATAAAGTATTCGTAGAAATTCATCAAGATCATCTTATTTTACAGATTAGGTCCATGTGTGATGATGGAAATGTGTTAATCGCTCCCAAAAATGGGGATATGAATCGTAAAATAGTAGAAAGCATGTCTTCTAAAATAAAAGTTACTCTTATAAAAGGAGGTAAAATCCTTTATGAAGCTATATCCTATAACGGGTGTATGGAATTCAATACCTAAAGAAAATGAGAAATATATCAAAGGGGTGATTCACTATAAATCACCCCTTCAAGTATATTATATGGAAGTTATCGCTATACCTTAATTAGCTTAATACTACTTCTGTTAAAAACACTTGTTACCTATATTTTTAAGTACCATCAAGCATATACATATTATCATTCCACAGTTATATTTGTTTGGTAACTTAGTTGCTCTTTTATTTTCAAGATGGCGTTACCTGTTACGGAAAACTCATCCAGTTCCATCTTAGCTAAAAGACTGGTAGCTTCTATGTCAGAAGCCATCTCACCACACATCCCACACCAAATACCAGCTTCATGTGCTGCTTGGATGGTGGATTGAATCAGATGCAATACCCCAGGGTGATATGGGTTGTATAGTCCTGAAACATCAACATTCATACGATCCACTGCTAATGTGTATTGAATAAGATCATTGGTACCAATACTAAAAAAATCAACCTCTTTTGCAAAATCTCTGGCACATATTGCTGCAGCTGGTATCTCAATCATCATACCCACTGGCAAATGGTTACTAAGTGGAATACCTTGTTCCAGTAACGTATGTTTACACGTTTCCAAAATAGTTTTTGCTTTTAAAAGCTCATCCATAGCACCAATCATAGGAAACATAATGTGAATATTCCCATAATATCCAGCTCGTAAAATGGCTCTTAACTGGGTTTTGAATACTTCAATCTCTTTAAAACATAATCGCAGTGCCCTTAACCCCATAAATGGATTTTCTTCATCTGGCATGTTCATATAGGGTATTATTTTATCACCCCCTATATCCAAAGTACGAATAATAACAGGTTTATCTTTCATGGTTTCAGCCACATGTTTATAGATTTCAAATTGCTCCTCTTCACTTGGCATTTCAGTTCGACCCATGAATAAGAATTCTGTTCGAAACAAGCCAATACCCTCGGTCCCTTGTTCAAGAAGCAATTCTAAGTCATCAATAGAGCCTATGTTTCCAGCTACAGAAACATGACGTCCTGATGTATAGTTAAACCTAAGAGGTTTATATTTTTTTAGGGCTTTTACTTCCTCTTGATATGTTTCTAATTGACGTTCATATGCTTGTATGACCTTTTTTTCTGGATTTATGATAATATTACCCGTAAAGCCATCCACAATCAATAAATCGCCATCACTAATCTTATCAACAAGCTGGCAGCCCACAACTGCAGGTATACCCATACTATGTGCCATGATAGCACTATGGGATGTTGTTGAACCAACTTGTGTTACAAATGCTTTCACTTTTGACTTATCCAGTTCAGCTGTATCAGAAGGTGTCAAATCTCTTGCTATCAGAATAACCTGATCCGTCAGATGACATATTTCTGTAGATTCCCCAAGGCTAATTCGTATCATACGGTCAGCCACATCTTTAATATCCACTGCACGTTCACGCATATATGGGTTATCCATCTTTTCAAAAATATCCACATAAAAATCGGTTGCTTTTTGAATGGCATATGGAACTTGATGCTGTTTTTCTTGAATATTTTTCTTAATATGAGCAATGTATTCTGGGTCTTCCAGCATCATCTTATGACTTTCAAAAATCATTGCTTCTTTATCCCCAATGTCTATCTTTGTTTTGTTATAAATATTATCCAGCTCAACCAAAGTTTTAGACACGGTATCTCTTAATCGATTTAACTCATCATCCATTGATTCTGCTTTTTCCTCATCAATGTGTATCCCCTTTTTCGTCATCAAAAAAGCTTTGCCGATGGCAAAACCATTTGATGCTGCAATGCCTTTTAACATGCTATTCACCACATCCGTCTTTGATAAATTCTACAAGGGTTTCCACAGCTTCTTTTTCATCTATTCCTTGGGCTGATAGTTCTACCATATCCCCTTTGTTTATATTGAGACCCATCACACCCAGTATGGATTTTGCTACACTTTCTTTATTGTTGAAAGTCAGCTTTATATCTGATTCAAAGGTTTTGGCAAGTTTAGCGAAGTTTCCTGCTGGCCTTGCATGTAATCCTGATTTGTTTATAATCGTAACATTTGCTGTATACATAGAATATGTCTCTCCTTTAATTCATTATTTCTTAATCCAATGCATATATTTCCTGTAGCACCTTAGCCACACCATCTTCATCATTAGTATCTGCTATTGTCTTAGCAATGGCTTTAATATTGTCTGGTGCATTTCCCATAGCAACACCATGACCCACATACTTTAACATGGCACGATCATTTTCACTATCACCAAAAGCGATTACTTTTTCTACTGGTATATGTATATGTTCTATGAGTTTCTTAACACCATGACCTTTATGCATGCCTTTCTCAGTCATTTCAAAACAAATGTCTGACGTAACGGCTACTTCAAAATCTGGATATGCTGCTAAGACTTTTTTGGCATTAGCAGCCTTTTTTCTATCCGAAATAAAAAACATAGCTTTTTGAATAGATGTTTTTTCTTCTCTCATCCATGTGTAAAAACGATGAGCATTTGGTATATATTTCATGTGTTTCCCTCGATCATGAGGAAATATTTTACTCATTAATTTGTGCATAATAAAATCTTTAAAACCATGAATAATGGTTTGATCTTTGGTCAAAAGTACTGGTTTTACACCAATTTGCTTTGAAATGAGCCTCAATAGCTCTAGGCGTTCTTTTGATATGGATTCTTCAAAAATAATGTCATCCTTCCCAACACAGCCTGCAACCGTTCCATTGGAACCTACATAATAGGTTTGGTTGCCAATGAGCTTTGCATGATACTGGGCGTCATATCCTGGACGCCCTGTCACAATGGCAATCTTGACGCCTAGCTTTTCAACTTGACGCAATGTTTTTATGGTTCGTTCACTCATGCGATGATTTGAAGCTAATAGTGTACCATCTAAATCAAGACATATTAATTCATACTTAGTGTGTTTTGTTTTCTTCATTCCTAATCTCCTTGTTATCATCCAACAAGTTATTCTAAGCTTGAACGACCCGTTCAATATGCACAATCAAATAAGTCATTTCTGACTGGGATAAAACAAAATTATATTTTTCCCTTGCATACTTTTCTATCTTTGCGGCACATTTGTATGCCTCAGGGTACTGCTTATGAATAATATCAAATAAGTGATCTTTTGCTTGTACAGCATGTTTATCATGATATGTTATAATACGTTGTGCAAAAAATTTCAAATGGGTGACTAAGCGTTGGTAATGTAATGAATCCTCTTCTAATTCAATCCCAAAATGATATTTTATGATGTTTAGTGAATCTTGTATGATTTTTATCATGTTCATGACTCGGGGCATTTCTTCGTTCAATTCTGCATTCACAATGTGCATGGCAATGGATGCAGCTTCATCTTGAGGTAAGCGAACACCAAGCCGTTCTTCAATAATATCTATTGCCTTCATTCCAACTGTATACTCATCCATATAGAAACGTTTAATCTCCCAAACCATTGGATTGGTGATGTTAATATGATTACGTATACGTTCGATGGCAAAACTAATATGATCTGTTAGGGTAATATGAATATTTTCATTTAAGCTTACGTTTAAGTTATCTTTGGCACATGTAATAATTTCATCTGTTGCCTCAACATATTCAATGGGTATTTCGTGTATTAAATCACGAAACTTTCTAGAAATTTCTTTGCTTTCCATTCTAAAAATACGTTCAATTTTATTTTGATCAAGGTTATCGCCAGACTTTTTCTGAAAAGCCAGCCCAAGTCCTGTAATAACAACCTCTTCACGTTTATCATTTATAGCAATTACAGCATTATTATTTAATACCTTCTTGATCTTCATATAATCACCTAGGTTTTATTATTGATGTGCTTGCCTTCTATTCAAAGCTATCACTTATTGCCAGAACTGTCAATAAGCAATAGCTAAATAGGTTTTTTTATACTATAAGCGTTATTAATTCATCGTGTATCGTCACTTGTTGACCAATATCAAATACCACATCTGCATATTGGTCAGCATTCGTGATGAGAACAGGTGTTGTTACAGAATAACCTTCTTTTTTAATGGCTTCTATATCAAATGTTAAAAGAACTTGTCCTTTTTTAACACGGTCTCCTTGTTTCACTTGAGCGTTAAAGTATTTTCCTTCTAATTGAACTGTATCCACACCAATATGGATCAACATCTCAGCACCACTATCCGTATGTATACCTATAGCATGATTGGTATTAAATAGTGATACAATAACACCATCCTCCGGTGCTATGAGTTGCCCATTTTGAGGGAGAATAGCTACGCCACTACCTAATGCACCACTAGAAAAAGCAGCATCATCAACATCTGTCAGTGGAATCACTTCTCCATTTATAGGACTATTCAAATGAATGGTTTCGCCTGTAGGCGTTTGCTTTTCTGGTAAGTCATTTTTCTTTTTATCTTTGTATAGGACATAAGTAACGACAAAAGAAAATACAATTGCCACACCACAAGCAATAATTGCCCATATCATACCCGAGATATCATTGGTTGCACCATTAATATAAGCTGTAAATCCAAAGATACCCATCCCAGCAACCATATAACTTTTAACGCCTGCAGCCCCAATGATAGCGCCGCCAATGGCAGCACCGATACAAGAAATGATAAACGGTTTCTTACGTGGCAAGGTAATCCCGTATATAGCTGGCTCTGTTACACCAAAAATACCAGAAATAAAGGAAGGAATACATAATGAACGTAACTTTTGATCTTTCGTTTTTAGCATGATCGCTAATACAACTGCAGTCTGTGCAAATGTTGCAGCAAAGAATGGTGACAATATAAAGTCATAACCAAGGGTAGCAAAATTCATCATTACAATTGGTACCATACCCAAGTGTAAACCAAAAATAACCAATACTTGCCATAAACCACCAACTAATATACCTGCGAAGACAGGACTCAAGCTAAATGCTGAAGATGTTATGATACCTACTAGTGATGTTAAGACAGATGAAATGGGTCCTACAACGATAAATGTAAATGGTGTACATATGGCTAATGTAAACAAGGGAACTAAAAATGTTTTTACGGAATCCGGCATGACTTTTTTCATGAATTTTTCAACTTTACTCGCTATAAAAACTGCCATAATAATGGGAACAATTGATGTAGCATAGCCGCTTGCTGGAAGCGTGATGGGTAACCCAAGAAACTCACCGTATACATTCATTGCAAAAGGTGTTGATGAAAACAGGGTTGATATAGCTTCCTTACCAGCCATGACGAGAACGTCATCAACATACAATAATGAACCACCAAGAGCCATCCCAACAAACACATTCACATTGAATTTTTTAGCTGCTGTATATCCTAAAATAATGGGTAGATAATGGAAGAACCCATCTGCAACCGCATAAAGCAGTTGATAAGTGCCGCTTTCTGTTGTTAATGCACCAAAGTATGTAAAAAGAGCTAATAAGCCTTTAATCATACCTGTTGCAGCCAATACCCCTAAGGCTGGTAAAAAGACGCCGGTAATGATATCAATAAATGCAGCTCCAGGACTCAGCTTTTTCCCGTTAACATCTTGTCCAGATGAGGAGCCATCTCCCAAACCACATATCTTGTTGACTACTTCATAAACATGGGATACCGTTTTGCCAATAACCACTTGATATTGTCCACCACTCTGCATCACTGTGATAATACCTTCTGTATTTTTTAAGACATCACTATTGGCTTTACTTTCATCTTTTAATTTGAACCGCAGTCGTGTAGCACAGTGGGTTACACTTATTACATTTGATTTTCCACCTACATGTTTGATGATTGTTCTTGCTAAGCCTTCATATTTGCTATCCATTCGTTATTCCTCCTAGTTTTGTAAAGACTCCCCATTCGTAGCGATAACTTCTTTGTACCATTCAAATGATTTTTTCTTGTATCGCTTCAACGTACCACTCCCATCATCATGCCTATCCACATAAATAAAACCATATCGTTTTTTTAGTTCAGCAGTGGATGCACTCACAAGGTCAATACACCCCCAAGTTGTATAGCCCATGACGTCCACACCATCGTGAATAGCTTCTCTTATTTGAACCAGATGATCGTTGAGATACTGAATACGATAATCATCCATAACCGTCTTTCTACCATCTGGGCCTTCCACCAGTTCATCAACAGCACCTAAACCGTTTTCAACAATAAATAAAGGTTTTTGATAGCGATCATATAATGTATTCAGCACATAGCGTAAACCTTGTGGGTCAATTTGCCATCCCCATTCACTGGCTTTAAGATATGGATTCTTTGTACCCAACAAGATATTTCCTTGACTTGCTTTTTTATCTTGGTCTGCTGTTTCACAAGCACTTGAATAATAGCTAAATGAAATAAAATCAACTGTATGCTTAAGTATTTCTTCATCCCCTGGTTCCATGTGGATATGCACATTGTTTTCTTCAAATAGTCTCTTGGCATAGGATGGATACTGACCTCGAACGTGGATATCGCTAAACAGCAAATTACTTCTATCTGTTGCCATCATTTTGATGATATCGTCAGGATGGGGCGTTAATGGATAAATAGGTAAAGCAATTACCATACATCCAATCTTTGCATCTGGCATAATTTCATGACCAATTTTCGTTGCTAATGCGCTAGCCACTAACTCATGATGAATGGCTTGATATAAGTCTTGTTTGGATAATTCTTCCTTAGGTGTCATAATGCCACCACTCATAAAAGGAGCATGTAGAAGGGTATTAATTTCGTTAAATGTTAGCCAATATTTGACCTTATCTTTATAACGTGTAAATATAGTACGTACATAATTTTCAAAAAAGCCAATCATTTTCCGGTTTCTCCAACCGTCGTACGCCTTAGCTAAATGCAATGGTGTTTCATAATGAGAAATGGTAACCAATGGTTCTATACCATGTTTTAGACACTCATCAAACACTTTATCATAAAATTCAAGACCTAATTCATTAGGCTCCATTTCATCACCTTTTGGAAAAATTCTGCTCCATGCAATGGATAGTCGAAATACTTTAAATCCCATTTCAGCAAAAAGCTTAATATCTTCTTGATAACGGTGATAAAAATCAATACCAACAAGCTTCATATTATCTTCTGTGGGTACTTCGGTAATAGGACCCATAATACCTTGAGGCATGACGTCTTGTGTACTCAATCCTTTGCCATCTTCATTGTAAGCACCTTCACACTGGTTTGCAGCTGTTGCTCCTCCCCATAGAAAGCCCGTTTTAAATCCATTGTTCATGATATTCCTCCTTTTTCATCTTTGTCTCTTATTATTGCACACCTAATAAAGACAATAAAAAAGACCAATATCATTAATCTATAGCATGAGCTATACATTAACAATCTTGGTCTTGCCTGCATAATCAGTCACAATCCATAAACTGTATGTGTTTGTTCATATTTTTATTGTGAAGTAATAATAGCATAATTCCATGTTGATGTCAAATATTTTTTGTTGTTTTTGTCGGATTTTAGTACGAGACCTTTATATTTTTGGTAGCATTTAACAACGATTGCTCTAATTATTAACTTCATCTACTTTACACTTACCTAATACTTGCATAGCACTTTGATACTGATCACTTATCATTTCTTTAGCTTCATCCGTTAATTTATTCCAGCTTCTTTCTATTTTTCCCCTAACCCATGCAGCTCCCTCATCAATGCTCAGTTGCTTCTTTACATATACCATATACAGCAAAGATGGTACATGAACAATATGGGCCATGGCATCTGCATCTGCTAAGCATCTGGCTTCTTTTAAATCTGTCATGATTCGCACACTTCCACGGTGAGCAATGATACATGCTTTCACTTTCTCAATCTTCTCTTCAGGGTAATTCAGATGTCGTAGAATACGTTCTGCCTCACGAGCGCCATGTAAATGATGGTCCTTTATGTATTGCTCATCAATGATACTGGCATAATCATGGAGCAAAGCAGCTATTTCAACAATCTCTATGTCTGCTCCAATTTTTTCTGCTAACATCTTAGCATATTTTACTACACTCACAATATGATGAGACCAAATACCGTAACCAAATATATTATCACTACTTTTGCATCTTTCTTCCATTTCATGAGCTATGATCTCTCTTATGTCCATATCTTCGTCTCCTTTATTTTAAGTTTTTTCTTGTCTATTGATAGATTTTGAGTATCTTCACGTCTCCTAATTCACGACTATATTTTTTGTTCTTTTATTATACCTTTTTATGTAGGGTATGTATATGACAATAACTTAAATGTACCCACAATTCATATTGAGTCTATCTAAAACGGCATATTTTCTGTTGTAATGGGAAATCTATTAATATCTATAAATATTTTACTAAACTGCCTATATTTTACTTTCATTCTAATACATTTTATCATATAATATGAAAGAGGTACTAAACCCATTTATTGAATTGAAGAATATAATGAACCATAAGGTTCCATTATTTAGACAGGAGAATAATATGAGTAAAGACAAAAAACACGAATGTAACTGCAATCATGACCACGACCAACAACATGAACATGAATGTGAATGTAACCATGATCATGAAGGTGACTGCTGCAACCACCAGCATGACAAAATTAAGTTAACTTTTGATGACGATGAAACACTAGAATGCTTAGTGATTGGTATTTTTGATGTGGAAGATAAAGAATATATTGCTTTATTACCTGAAGATGAAGACGAAGTCGTTTTCTACAGATATGCAGCCATTAATGAAGAAGAAGTAGACTTAACAGATATTGATGACGATGATGAGCTAGAACTTGTTTACCAAACATTCTTGACATTAATTGAACAAGAAGAGAGCGAAGAATAGACATGTAACAAGAAGGCTTTTCACTCAGTAACCACGGGTGAAAAGCCTTATATTATGTCTACTTAAACTCTAATTTGACCATTTCCGTAGATAATGTACTTGGTAGTGGTCAATTCTTTTAATCCCATTGGACCTCTGGCATGTAACTTCTGAGTACTTATACCAATTTCTGCACCAAAACCAAACTCAAAACCATCTGTAAAGCGTGTGGATGCATTGACATAGACTGCTGCCGCATCAACTTCATCAAGAAACCGCCTTGCATGGGTATAATTTTCTGTTATAATGGCTTCTGAATGCTTGGTGTTGTAACGATTAATATGTTTGATGGCTTCATCTAAGTCCTTAACAATCTTAACGGATAATTTATAATCTAAATATTCCGTACCATAATCTGCTTCTTCTGCAGCCCCAATGGTAGGTACAATACGTTGAGAGGAAGCATCACCTACAATATCTACCTGAAAAGCTTTCAATTGTGTACATGCCTCTGGTAAAAATGCATCTGCAACAGCTTCATGAACCACAAGGCTTTCACAAGCATTACATACACCTGGACGTTGTGTTTTTGCATTGACAAGGATATCTGTGGCCATGGTAAGATCTGCCTCTTGATCCACATAGATATGGCAATTTCCCACCCCTGTTTCTATAACAGGAACTGTACTGTTATGAACAACTGCTTGGATAAGTCCAGCACCACCTCTTGGAATTAATACGTCTAGATAGTCATTTAGCTTCATCATGTCAGTTGCCGTTTCTCGACTGGTATCTTCAATAAGTGATACTGCGTCGACTGGCATATCCACTTGACGTAAAGCTTCACGAATCACTTCCACAATTTTCATATTGGAATGAATGGCTTCTTTTCCACCTCGTAGTATGACAGCATTACCTGTCTTAAAACATAGTGCAAAGGCATCCACCGTTACATTAGGTCTTGCTTCGTAAATAATACCGATTACGCCTAATGGTACAACTCTTTGCCCTATTTCAAGGCCATTTGGCTGCTTTTTCATCCCTAGCACTTCACCTATGGGATCATCCAGTTTGATAATTTTAGCTATGCCTTCAGCCATGGCATGAATACGGCTTTCAGTTAATGTTAAGCGATCAATTAATGTACCCTTCACACCGTTTTCTTCTGCATGCATTATATCTAGTTGATTAGCTTCTAACAGTACATCTTGATGCTCTATTAATGCATGAGCCACCCTATCAAGGGCTTTATTTTTATCAACTGAGGATAGGTTAGCCAAAGCAATTTTTGCTTCATTGGCTAATTGACCCTTTTTTATTAATTCATTCATTGGATTCACCTCTTTTTCATCATCATACTTATTAACGATTTTACCACGTTTTTTAACCCTTTACAAGAGTAAAGGGTTAATGTGGATTGATTATCTTTTCACTTTATCCAGCCTACTTCTGTGAGTATGTAGTCTGGTTTGATATCATAAGGGTCGGGCTTCAATGCGTCTACAAGTTGGTTATTATAGCATAGGGCAATTAACATAGGTTTTTCTTGTAATTTAGCTAAATAGCGATCATAAAAACCGCCTCCGTACCCTATACGATTCCTGTTTTTATCAAACACAACACCTGGCATAATAAGCAAAGAGTCTCTTGTTGGTATATGATCAATGGTTGGTTGGGGCTCTAATATACCATATCTACCTGTTGTTAAATCCTCCATTGACGTAATGGGATAAAAAAGCATCTGGCCTTTACCCATAACTTTTGGCACATACACTTCTTTATTATCTTGCCAAGCTTGGTGTATAATACCTCGTGTATCCACTTCGTGGTCATGACTAACATAGCAAAACAGCTTCGTGCATTGTTGGTAATAACTGCTATGAACAAGCTTATGACCTATGATGTGCCCTTTGTTTTTTACCTCATTAGGCAACATGGCTTTTCGACGTACTAAATAGGTTTGTCTCATGATCTGCTTCATTTTTTTTTCTTAGGTACGACAGGTCGAATGTTCCCATCTTGATCTTTGATCTTGATGGTTTTCATGGTATGTTTAAAATTCTTACGTACTAAGGACAAGTATTCATCTCTTAATAGTGATTGTTCTATTTTCTCTTCATCCGTTAACCCTTCTATTTTAGCTTTTTTAGCTAAAGCATTAATACGATCTAATTTTTTCTGTTCCATAAATTGCCTCCACATCTATCTTCATACATTTTTTTAAATTTGTCTTTGTTACCAGTTTTACCAAGCTTATAAAGATAATACTAATTATAAGTCAATAAAAATTTTTTTCAACATATAATTGTATTTTTTTCTTAAGAATATCAAATAATAATATATATTAATGTTGATTGTGTAAAAAATAATCCTATGAGATACTTTTATGATTAGACACTATTCAACTTATAAACCTGGTAAATATAATGACAATCTTTTAATTGACGTAGATTTTACCATTTTGGAGTGAAAAATATGATAAAAAAACTATTTGTATTGTTTATCATCACATGTCTCATTGCAAGTGGATGTGGGACGAAACAGGATGACAAGAAAAACACATCATTAGTCAGTAAATCGCTAAAATATCAACTTGTCAACATCACCGATGAGATCATTAAACTATTAGAAGATAAAGATTATATAAAATGCTATGATGAGTTGACAAATTTTCATGAAAAAGCCAATGAAGTTGGTGTCTATTATGTTGCCGATAATGACCCTGATGCTGTTGATTTCAAATCATTAATTAATGAATTAAGTAAAAACATTAGTAATGAAGCAGATAAACAGAAGATACAACAAGTTGCCATTGATGTAGAAAAGAGTCAAATTAAAATTTTGACAGAAATGGCTGGTGGTGGGAAAGAAGATGGGGAGCAAAAACAATCTGGTGGAGAACAAGATTCAAGTAAATCTAGTGGTGGCAGTTCCGGTGATAAAGAATCCTCTGAAAACGGGGACGATATGAGTTCTGGCGGTGGTGACGCTCAACAACAAGAAAAAGACGCAGAAATTATTTTACCACAAGAAGAATTGTTAAAAAAGTATCCTGAACTACTGCTAACAGATAATGATTTAGCTATACAGAATCGAGCATCTGATTTGTATAAGTATTGCAGTTACATTCTAACCAAAGAAGAAAATGATAAAAAATCAGGTTTAATTAAGCTGAAATATTATCTCTATAAAATTAAATACCTTGCTAAACTAGATAAATACCCAGATATAGGCAAATATCATGATAGTCTTAAAAGTGAATGGAATATGGAATTTTCAAAAGCACAAAAAACCAGTGAAAAAGACGCTAAGATACTGAATTCCATCATTGATAACTTAGATAATCAAATTAGAGAAAAAAATGTTCCCGTTATTGAGATAACCAATGAATTGGCCGTTAAAGCTATTAATAACATTATTGATAAAACCAGTTAACGCTAAGGGGCTGTTTCATTAAAAGCAATTGTTGGCTAGAAGTTTTTGGTAACTATAAGAGGTTAAGCTTCTCAGGCCCTTAAACGTCCGTGTTTAGAGGGCTTGCGCTCCGCCGTCCATGGCTGCGCTTTACGCTTAACCTCTTATAGTTGCCTACGATATTGACGTTATTTGCTTTTTAAGACAGCCCCCATTTATGGCTATTAATGGGCAATAAATAGCGTTCCTATGGGCTTACCTTCAAATATCTTACCAATGACATGATGCATACCAGCATTGGCTATGATCATGTCTACCCCATGGTCCGTTGCAATTTGAGCCGCGCATATTTTGGTAGCCATACCACCTGTACCCACGCAGGAACCAACCCCACCAGCCATTTTTTCAATTTCTTCTGTTATTTCTTCTACTTCTGGTATATGCATGGCTTTATTATTCTTGCGAGGGTCTTCACTATATAAACCATCAATATCAGATAGTAGTATCAGCAAGTCGGCGGTAATTAACGATCCAACAATAGCGGATAAAGTATCGTTATCCCCGTATACGATTTCTTCTGTAGCGACCGTATCGTTCTCATTAACAATGGGAATAACGCCCATCTTTAATAATGCATTGATAGTGTTTTGAGCATTCTGACGGCGTACAGGGTGATCCATTAAATCTTTTGTGATGAGAATCTGAGCTACTTTTTGATTGTATTCACCAAATATTTTCTGATAGCACATCATAAGATTAGCTTGCCCAATAGCTGCAACTGCCTGTTTTTCTTCTATAAGAGAAGGTCGTTTCGTTAAATTCATAACTTTTGTTCCAACAGCAATAGCACCAGAACTGACAAGAACAACTTCTTTCCCCATATTTTTTAAGTTGATAAGTTCTCGAATGAATTTTTCTAAACGTCCATAGTCTATTTCACCTGTCTCACAATGGGTGATGGATGAGGAACCTATTTTAATTACTATTTTTTTCTTGTTTATTAGATTTTCTCGAATTGTCATGTCTATTCCACCTACTCATGATTCATTAAATTAACATGTTAAAGTCACGTTAAACTTCTTATATTGTACATGACCTCTAAGGATTTATCAAGAACAATTTTATGCTTCTAGATTTCTTATGCCCTTCAGGCATTATTGGAAATATAATTTTTTAAATAAACTAAAATCAGGTTTTTAGATTAAATATAGAGGGTTCCATATCTATCCTTTTATTGTTATAATAGAGAAAGTGGTATATGACCACACATGTCACAAAAGAATAAGAATATAATTGAGGTGATGACAATGGATATGAAGGATGCCATTAAACAACTGAACGACATTGATAACAAGCTACATGCCATTAATCATGCACAGGCTATTATTTATTGGGATGCCGCTACTGGTGCTCCTAAAAACAGTGTTGAAGGAAGAGCCAATACACTCTCTATTTTAACTGGGGAATATTATCAAACCCTTGTAAACGAAACATTTGATAATCTATTAAAGGAATTGGCAGAGCAGAAAGATGCACTAGATTTCGTTACATTACGAAAGGTAGAAGAATTTCGCAATGAATACGACAAAATAGCTAAAATTCCTGTTGATATGTATAAAGCTTATACGGCAGATCAAGCAAAAGCTAGTGTGGCATGGGAAGAAGCTAAAGAAAAAAGTGATTTCTCCATCTTTGCACCCCATCTGGAGAAACTCGTTGACTATAATAAAAAATTCATTGAATATCGAGGATTTCAAAAACACCCCTATAATACTTTGTTAGGTGATTATGAAAAGAATCTAACGACAGATGAATTGGACGAGTTCTTTAGTGAATTAAAACATACCATCGTTCCTTTGGTGACTAAAATCAATGCATCCCATGTAAAGGTCAATAATGACTTTACAAAACTTAGCTATCCTATTGATAAACAAGAAGCACTTAATAAAGATTTATTAAAAGCTATTGGCTTTGACATGGATTCCGGCATCATGGCTAAGAGTGTTCACCCGTTCACAACAAATTTTAATCGTCATGATGTACGTGTTACGACACGCTATTTTGAACATAATCCTTTTTCTGCTATTTATAGTACCATTCATGAAGGTGGACATGGTATCTACGAGCAAAATATTGGTGAAGCATTGGATTTTTCAACACTTGGAACAGGAACATCCATGGGTATTCATGAATCTCAATCTCGCTTTTTTGAAAATATTATAGGACGCTCCTATCCTTTTATGGCTTATTTCTTCCCTATTTTTAAAGAAGCATTTCCAGAAAACTTAAAAGACCTATCTTTATATGATTTCTACCTTGCTGTGAATAAATCGGAACAATCACTTATACGTATTGAAGCAGATGAATTAACATATTCATTGCACATTATGATTCGTTATGAAATTGAAAAACTGCTCATCGAAAACAAGGTACTTGTTAAGGATTTGCCCGCTTTATGGAATAAAAAATATGAGGAATATATGGGGCTTATACCTGAAAATGATGCTGAAGGTGTGTTACAAGATGTCCATTGGTCAGAAGGTTTATTTGGTTATTTCCCATCTTATGCTTTAGGTAGTGCTTATGCTTCCCAATTTGCTCATGCTATGCGTAAAGAGTTTGATTTATCGGAAGACCTTAAAAAAGGTGATTTTTCTAGGATCAAAGATTGGTTAAGAACCCATATTCATCAACATGGTCGTCTGCTCAATCCATCAGAGATCATAGAAAAAACAACAGGTGAACCTTTTAACCCCAAATATTATACCGAATATCTTAAAGAAAAATACAGTGAAATCTATAAATTAAAAGATTAACATGATGAGGGTCCAGTTATACAAGTTATCGTATACACTGGACCCTTACTTATATGATGGGTTATTTATTATGAACAATAGCTTCCGCAACTTTTATACCATCCATAGCAGCTGACATAATACCACCAGCATAACCAGCACCTTCTCCACAGGGATATAAGCCTCGAATATTGCTCATGTAGATGTCATCTCTGAGGATACGGATAGGTGATGATGATCTGGTTTCTACTCCTGATAAGATAGCATCCCCTCTGCCAAAGCCTGGAATTTTTTTATCAAAAGCCTGTATGCCTTCTTGAATAGCATCACAAACATAGGGTGGTAAACATTCCCGTAAATTAGCTAGCTTATATCGTCCTACGCTAGGTTGTATCTCCCCTAGCTCGGTGGATGGTCGATTCACCATAAAATCACCTGCTAATTGGACAGGTATATGATAATTTCTTCCACCTGCATCAAATGCCAAGGACTCCCATTTTCTTTGAAACGTTACACCAGCTAATACATCATCTTCTGGAAAATCATCAGGTGTTACATTCACTAATAATGCACTGTTGGCATTGGCTTCATCTCTTAAATAATTACTCATACCATTGGTTACAACGTGACCAAGCTCTGAACTTGCATTCACCACGTACCCTCCTGGACACATACAGAAGGAGTATACCCCTCGTCCATTTAGACAATGATGGGATAACTTATAGTCTGCAACAGGTAAAGCTTTATGCTGGTAATAGTCACCATACTGTTGTTTATTAATCATGATTTGAGGATGTTCAATGCGAAGACCTATAGCAAATGGCTTTTTTTCCATGGCAACTTTCATGTCTTTTAGCATACGAAATGTATCTCTAGCACTATGCCCGATAGCCAGGACCACATGTTGGGTGCTAATCACTTCTGAGTCATTAACTTGAACACCTGTTATGGCTTCATTTTCAATCACAAGTGAGGTTACAAGACTATGAAAACGTACTTCCCCACCCAATCCGATAATTTTTTCACGCATGTTCTGAACAACTTCACGTAGATAGTCTGTTCCAATGTGAGGTTTACTATCAAATAGAATCTCTTTTGGTGCACCAGCGGCTACAAATTCTTCGAGTACTTTCTGATTACGCTTGTATTTGTCTTTAACCATGGTATTCAGTTTACCATCTGAAAAAGTACCTGCACCACCTTCCCCGAACTGTACATTGGATGAGATGGATAGTTCACCTGTGTTAAAATAGGTTTGTACATCTTTTACCCGTTGATTAACTTCTTCTCCTCGCTCTAATAGAATTGGTCGTAAACCTTGCTCTGCCAGAATAAGTCCACAAAAAAGTCCTGCCGGTCCTGTTCCGATAACTACTGGACGGTCATCTAATTGACATAATGCATGTGGAAATTGATAGCTTGTTGGTTTTGTTGTCATTAACGTTTTTTTGCTACGTGCCAAAAGAGCTTCTTCCTCTTTCACCTTTACATCTACGGTATAGACGATTCTAATATCGTTCTTCTTCCTTGCATCGATAGATTTCTTAACAACGCTATAATCCAATAACTGATTGTCTTTTACATGGAGCACCTTAAGAATTTTTCTCTTAATGTCCCCTTTTTTATGATCAAGTCTAAACTTTAACTGTTGTAATCTAATCATGATATGTCCTTTCTAAAACACAATCTTAATACTATTTCTCTACCTTATCCATTTATGACTGACTAGCTCCAACTGCCGCAACATAACCTGAACTCCATGCCCATTGCAGATTATAGCCTCCACAGTCCCCATCCACATCTAATAGTTCACCACAATAATAGATACCTGGCATTTTATTGGATTCTAGTGTTTGATGATCGATCTCGGTGGTCTTAACACCGCCAGCCGTAACTTGAGATTGATTCCATTGATGGGTGCCATGAATATGCAGTTTTAGCCCTTTCAACCATATAACCAGATTCTGTCGTTCTTGCTTACTTATATCTGCTGCTTTTTTATTAGGCGCTATACCTGTTTCTTTTAATAGGACAGGTATCATCCGTTTATTGATGAAACCAATGAAGTTATCTTGTATAGTTTTGTACGGCATACCCGTCAAACGCTCGATTAGGGCTTTATCCAACTCTTTTTTTGATAAGTCACTCATCAAATCAAGGGATAAATAGACGTTTTTATTATTGTTTATCCTATCCGATGCAATACGGCTTACTTGTAAAATAGGAGGACCGGATACACCATAGTCCGTAAAAAGTATCTCGCCATATTCCTCTCGTAATATATGATCTCTCTCATCTAAAATACTAGCTTTTCCTGTAATCTTGACACCTTTTAATTGTTTCAAAAAAGGTGCATCTGATTTTAATTGAACCAAAGAAGGTATTGGTCTAATCACTGTATGTCCCATAGCTTTTGCCAATTCATATCCTGTGCCATTAGAACCCAAATCAGGGGTGGATTTACCTCCTGTTGCTAGAATAATCTTATGACCGTAATACTTATTATTTTGCTTAGTATACACGACAAACTGCTTATTTTGTTCAATTTTAATCACTTCTTCGTCACATAGGACTGTCACCTTTAACCTTTCTACTTCATGACGCAGAACATCCAATACGGATCCGGCTTGTAATGATCTGGGGTATACTTTTCCAGATGCTGTAATGGTCGGATGGATGCCAAGCTCTTGAAAAAAAGACATGGTGTCTGTTACATTAAATGCCTTTAATATCCCTTCTATGAATGTATGATGACCTCCATGAAAACACTTATACGTACAGTGAACATTGGTCATGTTGCAACGTCCATTACCTGTTGCTAATATTTTTTTGCCTACTCTATCTTTTCTTTCCAATAAGGTAACCTTAGCACCACGTCGTGCAGCCACAATAGCTGCCATCAACCCAGAAGCCCCACCACCTATAATTATTATTTTATTTTTAGCCATCAAAAAACCTCACATTATATAATAAACCCATTTTATAGGATTTATGATATGAATGCAAGGCTTTCTTCCAGTGTTAGGACCTTCCATGGATTTTTTTAATCATTAGCAAGCTTCTAAAAAATTTAATACCTTTTATCAGGCGCTTTTTCTTGTTGGCAATGGCAACAATGAACTCTCCTATTTCATCGGTAAACAGCCCTTGACTTAGATTTACTAAACATCGAATGGGCGTCTCCCATAACATGTTCTGCATCATTTCACTGGTCATTTCATCTTTAATGGTGTGCTCAATATGATTTTCATACATCTTTACAATAAAAGAAACCATGTATTTACCAAGATTATTCTTAATATCAATGAGTCTTGAATTCATGGTAAATGGGGTTTCAATGGTGTCTTTGATAGGATGTCCATATAACAATTTAAACTCTGCCGCACTCACTCTATTCATACTGTCATCCTGAGCATAATAACTGGGTAGCAATTCTTTTATTTGATTTTTCTCTTCATTATATTGAGAAGTTGATTGTATTTCTAATGAAGCCTGTAGGCGAAGATCACGTGATGATGCACCTACTAATATGTCAAAAATTCCAGATTCCACACACCAATCTTTCATTTCTACATTATAGTATGCAAAATCACGCTTATGTAAAGTCATGACCACTTCTTTTGTTTGGTTAGGTAATAAACTCATTTTATGAAATCCTTTTAATTCTTTTTCGGGTCTAAAAATACTAGATACTCTATCTTTTATGTACAGCTGAACAACTTCTTTTCCCTCCACCAAACCTGTGTTTGTCACTTTAAATGTTACTGTTAAACCTTCTGTATCTTTTATTTTCTGCTGACTTAACCTTAAATCAGTGTATACAAATGTCGTGTAACTTAATCCATGTCCAAAGGGGTATAACACATCGATAGATGCCGTATCGTAATAACGATAGCCCACATAGATACCTTCTCGATACTGCACCTGTTGTTTATATTTTGGAAAGTTACGGTAGGTAGGATTATCCTTTAATCTTAGTGGAAAAGTTTCCGTCAGTTTGCCAGAAGGATTAATATCTCCATATAAAATGTTAGCAATAGCGTATCCACCCCCTTGACCAGGCAGATAACATGCTAAAATAGCTTTTACCCTATCTACCCAGGGCATTTCAACTGGACCGCCATTCATTAATATCACGACAATGTTTGTATTAACTTGACTGATTTCAAGTATTAATTGACGGTGGGGCTCAGGTAGTGCCATATCTTTACGGTCAATACCTTCTGATTGACAACTTTCAGGGGTACCAATAAATAATAAAGCTATATCTGATTTCCTTGCTAAATCCGTGGCTTCATGAATTAATTGAGGATCAAGTAAATGATCATGGGTATGATAGCCTTTAGCATAGGTAACAGTTGTTGTTCCTGTTATTTTAACAATTTGTTCATAAGCATTATCAATCCTTGTTGGATTAATACGTGAACTCCCTAATCCTTGATACATAGGCTTTAAGGCATACTCACCAATAATAGCTACTTGACATGTTTTGGATAAAGGCAATATGTGGTCTTTGTTTTTTAGTAAGACCAAGGACTCACAAGCAATATGTCTAGCTATGTGATGATGTTCTTGTCGATCATAGGCCGTTTCTTGATGAATAGATAATGCATCATACCCCTTCAGTATGCGTTTAACCGTTTTATCGAGAACGTCCTCTTTTAAGTTTTTTTTCTTCACTGCCATGACAATTTTTTTATTATTTTTTCCACAGCTTGAGGGCATCTCAATATCGGCACCCGCCATAAGACCTTTAACGCGGTCGTTAATGGCTCCCCAATCGCTTATAACAATACCTTCAAAACCCCATTCATTTCTTAGAATGTCTTTAAGCAGGTATTGATTTTCACACATGAATTCGCCATTAACCCTATTAAAAGCCCCTAATATGGACCAAGGCTTCGCTGTTTTGACGATATGTTCAAAAGCTGATAGGTATATTTCTCGAAGTGTACGTTCATCAAGGATTGTATCTAATGTCATTCTGTTTTTCTCTTGATTGTTTGCTACGAAGTGATTGAGACATGCACCAACATGGTGACTCTGTAAGCCTTGTACAAATGCAGATGCTAACTCTCCTGTAAGATATGGGTCTTCTGAATAGTATTCATAATTACGGCCGCATAAAGGTGATCTTTTTATATTTACACCTGGACCTAACAAAACTGATACATGTTCAGTTTGGCACTCTCTACCTATATAATCCCCCATAAGATAGAGCAGCTCTTTATCAAAGCTACATGCAACTGTACTTGCAGTTGGGTAACACGTGGATTTGACTGATTCTGTAAAACCAAGGGGATCAAGCAAATTTTTTTGTTTTCTTAAACCATGTGAACCGTCACTCATCATAATTGATGGTATCCCTAACCGATCAATATTTTGTGTCTCCCAATAATTCTTTCCTGAACATAAGCTAGCCTTTTCTTCAAGTGTCATAGCTTGTATCAGCTTTTCAATATTGCTACTTACACTGCCTTTTTCCATCCTAATCCCTCCGTTTGCAGGTTTAAGTGCAGTCAAATATTGATAAGCTTCTGTCCATATTTCCTATTCTGTTTATTAAGTTTATCATATTTAATAATTCATGTAAAGATAGTGTAATTGGCCTACAAAAGGGACTAAATACCCTAGCCACTACCATGCTTAGGTCATAAAGTCCCTTCTTTTTTAGCTCGTATAGTTTTCTAATAATTGAATAAGCTCCAATTCTCCGTTTACTTTAATGCCGTCTTGAAGTTTTTGCATGACTGCTTCGTCTAAACCTGTCATGGGCGCATCAATCACTTTTCTTAAATAGCGTTCTAATAAATCATTTAACTGTTCTTGTTTGAGATCTTCACGATAAGCTTGGTCTTTCTTAAAATCATAGAAAATGCCCATCATACCTTTATATTCTCGGAGTATATACTCCCCACTCTCATTTAATTCATAGAGGTTGTGTAACTTCTTCAACATATCTGTAAGTTCTTCTTCACCATAAACAACAATACCTTCTTTTAGTTTGTCCTGTTCTTCCCAGACCAAGCCACTAATGGGTATATCCACAGTATCTTTTAGGTAATCTTCAAGTTCAATGTCAGCGCCATCATCTCGATAATCATGAAAGACACCTACACGTTTATTATGGGTTTGAATAATATAGTATTTACTAGAATGACCATCAATCACTCTTCTTAAAACAACTTTCTCAGGTGAAAAAGCCATTAACTGAAACTCTGGATAGAACTCTTCCACTTGTTCCCTTGTTAGATTTAACATATAATAAGGTGGTTCTGTGTCTTTTTCGATTTCTAATTTATCATCTTCCATATAATAGTTTTGATATTCTACCCGAGTAGATGACATTATTTTAGGCTCATCCATGGTATCTGCTGAAACCACGTCTTCATTATTCTTACTACTAGCAATAGGTTCAATATCCGTAATCTCAGGCTGATTCGTTTCTTTAGAATCATCTATGTGTTGCTCTTTTTCTTGTGTTGTGTTCTCTTTTTCACCTTGATTATTGACTTTATTGACTAAATTGTCTGCAACAACAGGGTCTTCAGGGACAACATCGTCTTGGGTCGTATGCTCTATTTGATTACCATCTTGCTTATCTTCAACTTTATCGACTTTCATGTTTTGAATAAGCAATTGGGATACTACAATACCTGTTACAAGTAAAATACAGATACTTAAGATGGCTAATTTATTCCTATTTCTAGCTTGATATCTTCTTCTCACCAAAATCACTCCTTACGAGTATTTTTGGTATAAGTATTTACCAACCCATTCATTTTTATACATACTTAAGCATTTTTCTTGTTTTTTTATTAATATCCTAATGTAATAACCTTACTTTTGTTAAAAGTGCTACCATCTTATCACCTTTTGGCATGGCTCGTAACTCTGTTTTATTAACACCTTTTAATTTAATTAATGCAACAACATAGGTTAATGCACTCACAAGTATAGCCAATAATGTAGCCATTGTGTTACTACCTGCAACAAATTCGATTGCAATATAAGTTATGTGACATATTCCTCCCATGATAAGCGCTGCTGCTGCTGGAATCACATAGGTTTTCTTAATATCAAATTGTATATGGGTATATCGCTTAATGGCTGACATATTAAAATATGCAGAGAAAAAAGCAAATATAATGTTGGTGACAACAGCCCCATACAAGTTCGTTTTCAAAGCATATAACAATATACCATTAAAGATCATCTTAATCACTAGGGACTTTAAAGAGCTAATTACAGGAACTCTTAAGCGGTCAATGCCTTGCAAAACACCAATGGATATGGTAGATAAGGCAAAAAATACCACTGAGATAGACCCTATTTGTAATAATTGGGTGCTTAACTCAAGGTGATCATCATTGAAGAGCATGCTAAGAATAGGTTCAGCTAAAACAAATATCCCTACACAAGCAGGTATAGCTACAAACATGGTAAAACGAATAGCTAAGTTAATCTTCTTAACAAGCTGCTGACGGTCCTTTAACACTAATGACGTGGTTATACTTGGAATCGTTGCCGCTGCTAGTGCAGACGCTATGGATATAGGTAAAGTAATAATAATCTTATATTTACCCGTTAACACACCATACAAGGTGTCCGCTGCTTTTTCGGTATAGCCATGAAACCTGAAAGCATCATTAATCATAATCATATCTAAAAAATTCGTTAAATGAAACGCAGCTGATCCAATAACAATTGGAACGGCTGTCATGATAACAAGTTTGCTTATATGACCATAGGAAACGTCCAGTGTCATGTGTTTATCTCTGTTCATGCGTTTCAAAAATACTTGACGAGATAAGAGATAAATACAGATCAGTGTTATAAGACCTGCTAGTGCTCCAATACCTGTACCTAATGTACCACCTGCCGCTCCTAATGCAAGTCCTTGTTTAATAAGAATGCTTGCCATCACAAGGCTGAAAATAGCATTGAACAATTGTTCAATGATCTGGGATACAGCTGTGGGTATCATGGTATTCATACCTTGGAAGTATCCTCTTAAAACTGCCATTAATGAAAATATAAGTAATGTTGGTGATAAGGCTCGTATGGCAGGTACGGAATTTTCGCTGTATACTAAACGAGCTAAAAACTCTGCACCAAAATACATGATGGCAAATGCAAGAACACCAATGATACTTGCAATGCCCATAGCTGATATAAAAACTTTATGGGCTTCTTTATATTTTTTTACAGCCATTCTAGCCGAAATAATTTTGGCAACAGCTGATGGTAACCCATAAGATGAAATAATCAAAGCAAAGGAATAGATTTCAAAGGCTTTACCATAATAGCCCTGTGCTTCATCCCCTAATATATTTAGTAAAGGTACGCGATATGCAAACCCTATTAATCGAACAATAATACCTGCAAGGGCTAATATAGCCCCTTGAACGGCTAAGCTACTACCCCTTCTTTTATGACTCTGCTTCACTTTATCCATCTTTACACCTCAAAATGCGTTATGTACATGCTTTCAATACATAATCCCTTATTTTTATTATTGCACATAGCAACCATCCCTCATGATATTATGATTGCTCATACAATTTTCTATTTTTACAGCTTAAAAGTCTATTCTATTTTATACTAAATTTTAACATTTTTCAAATTAACTTTACATAAAAATCCATAACAAAAGCTACTAAACATTTTCATCAAGATTATCTATATATTCTTGACTCATTTAGTAGCTTTTAAGCTGTGCCTATTGTTTTAGTGATCCAATAAATCTTTTTTCGTAAAACTCAAAGGCAATAAATCTTCTATAGAATATTCTCTTATCTCTCCTGAATGGTTAGCTAAAATAATTGTTCCTTCTGGCATGAGCTCCGCCAGCACTTGTCGACAAATACCGCAAGGCGGTGTAAACTCATCAGATGAACTCACAACAGCTATGGCTTCGAAATCCCTGTCACCTTCTGATATGCCTTTAAAAAGAGCTGTTCTTTCTGCACAGTTTGTTGCACCGTAAGAAGCATTTTCAACATTACATCCTGTATATACCTTGCCATTCTTTGTTACAACAGCAGCTCCCACTTGAAAGTTTGAGTAAGGTACATAAGCAAATGCTTTAGCTTTCATAGCCTCTTTCACAAGGTCACTATTTTTCATGCCTATCAAATCCTTTCATCATATCTTGCGATATGCTTCTTTCAAAATATCTTAGAAACTTACTGTACTCCTTTTTTACTCTTTTGTAAAGGACAGTTTACCCTTTCTATTGGATGGAAATACAGAAACCCACGTTTTTCCTTTATTTAATTTTATTTCTTCGCCTTTTTCGTCATAATATAAGGTAGGATCATAGTGTGATTTTTTTTCCCAAGTCATTTTTTCTACTTTTCCATTGGTGATATAATAGCCGTCACCAGAAGCCACTAACTTCATATCCATACAACCGTAAGGGTCACCTTTGATAACCCACATATTTGTCAGTTGTATGACGATATTTTTGAATGCCAATTGCTCCTCTGTTTCACGGTCAATATGTTCTTTTCCAAACTGGAATCGGTAATAAAGCTTATCATCAGCATTATATTCAAACCAAGGTTTCACTTTATATTGGGAGTAATCTAAGTTGAGATAGGTTGCTTCTTCACCAGAGACTAAATCAATTTCTTCATCAGCAAACTTAAACTTGGCTTCAAAACCTTCTTTGTTTTCCTTTCGATACCCTACAGCGTCCCATGTTTTCATAAGACGTTCAAAACTTGTATAAGTACTATGAGGTCGTTTTCTTGACTTGTCTTGAAATGTCATCATTGCATCCAAACCAGATAAACCATCAATATTAGGTGCGTTCCATTCACTAAACTTCTTTTTTGCATATGTACTTTTTCCATAGTGATTATAGATGGCATCGTGGTCAAAAGAAAAATCCAAGTAATAATGACGTGCACTTCTAACGGGTCCAATCTTCTCTGAATCAAAATCTCTAAATAGAGCAAATAGACGGGTAATACCACCTTCCACTACAGTCTCATATATAATATCCGCTTGAGCAATACCACTCTGAGGCATGGCCAAACTATGATTGTTAATCATAATACCTGTGGGACGTCGATTGGCCGCTTCTTCGCTAATCCACAATCCCGTTAACGTGTTAATGGCCTCACCTTCATGTGTATCAATGAGGGCTTCTGCTTCTAGCTCTTCTTGGGTTGGCTCATCAACAACAATGGTATCATCAATATCTGTTTCATTATCCTTTTCATGCTCTTCACTTTCATTGGATTCATTGGTTTCAGGACTTAGGTTTTCTGTATTGGTTTGAGCCTTATCTTTTTTGCATCCTGTCACCACAACCATCGTTAGTAGGATTACCACCATTAGTGCTTTTAGCATTACTAGATGTCTTGGTTTATTCATTTGCTAATCTATCCCTTCATTGTTAGTTTACCGTCTACTTGTTCATGTGTTCATATTTTTACAACATAGCATAACTTACATATGATTATCCCATGTAGCGTTCAATTATTTTAGGTAAGAAAATAATACATCCTATAATAACTGATCCTAAAGCTGCTAATAAAGTAGCTCCTGCAGCAATATCTTTTGCATATTTAGCCAGTTCACTGTACCGATTACCACACACTAAATCAACGGTGTATTCAATGGCTGTATTGAGGAGTTCTGTAATGATAACGAGCAAAACAGTTATGATTAATACCAGATATTCTCCTGTACTTAGGTGAAAGTACCAAGCCATTAACATCACAATAATCATGGCGAGCAGGTGTAGTTTGAAATTTTTTTCTGTTTTCAGCGCTTGAAAAATTCCTCTAAAAGCACACCGAAAGCTATCCGTTAAGTGTCTGTTCTTCATCGCTCAAGACCTACTTTGCTTAGTATTTGCTCTTGTTTGTTTCTCATAATGGTCTCTTCTTCTTTGGTCATATGGTCATATCCCATAAGATGTAACATGCTATGGGCTGTTAAGAAGCCCATTTCTCTATCTAGAGAGTGCCCAAAACGCAATGCCTGTTCCATAACCTTATCCATGGATATCATAATATCACCCAACATAAGTTCACCCGTATCAAGATCAAAATATTCATCGGATTCCTGATCAATCTGGTCAAAATTACCAGGTTCTTCAAATTCAACCAACGGAAAAGATAGTACATCGGTAGGTTTATCTTGGTTTCGAAACGTCTGATTAACCTCTCGTATACCTTTATTATTTGTTATGGTCATACTAACCTCAGTTTCATAGGGACAGTTTTCTTGATGAAGTGATGCTTCAATCACTTCCCTTATCAACATGTCATATGCTTCATTAAATGTTTGTCCAATCTCATTGTTGATGATTATCGACAATGTTGTCGCCTCCTACTGTGTTGTCTGGATATTTAACCCGTTCATGATACAGTCCATTATACACCTTCATGAATGAATTGCCAATGATCGGCAGTTCCTTAATTTTTAAATGACATTCACTTAATTGGCCTTCTTGAAATTTACTATTGATAATCTCATCAATACATTTCTCGATGTTGGTTAGATGACGGTCTGCTTCTGGAAGAGCCCTTACATATGCCTCTACACAGTCAGCAAGCATAATAATGGCTGCTTCATTGGTTTGAGGCTTTGGTCCATCATATTTGAAAGCTTCCTCGTCCACAGCACCATCATTGTTTTGTATTGCTTTGTGATAAAAGTACTTGACAACAGTATCCCCTTGATGTTGCTTAATAATATGACGAACTGCTTTTGGAAGATGATGGTCTGTAGCTAATTTCACGCCATAGTTTACATGACTAATAATAATCTTAGCGCTGTTTTCTGGGTCAAGTTCATCATGGGGGTTATAACCGTCTTGATTCTCTCCAAAATACATAGGGTCTTTTAGCTTACCCACATCATGGTAGATTGCACCAGTTCTAGCAAGTAAAGCATTTGCACCAATATCATTGGCAGCTGTTTGTGCCAAGTTGGATACCATTTGACTGTGATGATATGTACCTGGTGCCTCTAATAATAAGCGTTGAATAAGCTTTTGGTCCGAATTGGTAAGCTCTAATAGCTTAAGGGGTGTCGCCACATCAAATACCGTTTCAAATAAGGGTAAACTACCTATTGTAATAATAACCGAAAACACGGAATTTAAAACGCTGTATAAGACATCCGTTACTTCCAATTGTGACAAATTGCCATACTGGTATAAGTGAATCAGTAGTATTAAGACAATATTGATTCCAACAAGATAACCGGATACAAACACAAGCATGTGTCTTTTCTTAGCTTGGGTAATAATCATACAGGCTAACGTTCCAGACACAATAAAGAACATTAAAAATAACAAGTCACTTCCACTAACCAATTGAGCAAGTAACGTCAAGACTAAGTGCGTCATAATACCTAGTCGGTTATCAATCATAATCGCTATGAGCATACCTGCAATAGGTATTGGAATTAACAGATACGGTAAACTACTCATAACTACAGTGGTAATCATAAGCAATATATAAATGGATACAAAAAGTACTAATTTATTTCTTTGAGCTAAGAGTTGTTTATGAAACAAATAGATATACAAATACAATAATCCTAAAAGCAACACACCGAAACAAACCACTGGTATTTGATAGCCAATGGATTCATCTCGTAGAGCTATGACAAGCGTTCCAATGGTTACCAATATTGCAAGTATCGCTAATACCCATGTTAAAAAATTTACTTGAATTCTACTGTTTTCTTTTGTCGACACCTAAGTCCCCTCCTATTTATCTTTTGCTTTTTTTATTTTCATGGTGTTCATAGGCATTAATAATCTTCATAACCAATGGATGTCTTACAACGTCATGGCTGGTTAAATTAGCAATTCCAATTTCTTTAATATTTTTCAATACTTTAGAAGCCACTTCTAAACCGGACTTATGTCCAGAAGGTAAATCTTTCTGAGTTATATCACCTGTGATGACTGCTTTGGAGTTAAAGCCAATTCTTGTTAAAAACATTTTCATCTGGGCTGGTGTGGTATTTTGGGCTTCATCAAGCACAATAAAGCAATTATCTAAAGTTCGCCCCCTCATATAAGCTAAAGGTGCTACTTCAATCAGACCTTTCTCCATGTTCTTGAGAAAAGATTCTGCTCCCATAATCTCATAAAGTGCATCATATAATGGTCTGAGATAGGGGTCAATTTTACTTTGCAAATCACCAGGTAAGAACCCTAATTTTTCTCCAGCCTCTATAGCAGGTCGTGTCAGAATAATACGATTAACTTCATTGTTTTTAAAAGCCGTGATTGCTTTGGCCATAGCCAGATAGGTCTTACCTGTTCCAGCTGGACCTATACCAAATACAATCATTTTATCTCGAATAAGATCAATGTACTTTTTCTGACCTAATGTTTTAGGTCTAATTTGTTTTCCGTTTGGCGTAACGCAAACTAAATCGTTGTTTAATTGACTGATTTTTTCTTCTTTTTTTGTCTTAATCAAGGATAAGGTATAATTTACATTTTGCTCCGTAACCTCAATCCCCTTATTAGCCGTATCAATGAGCTGCTTAAGTACACGGTTTGCCGCATCGACATTATGGGTTTCCCCAACAACCTTCACTTCATTGTCTCGATTAACAATCTGTACGTCTAATTTATCTTCAATGATTTTCACATTCTGATCATATTGTCCAAATACACTAACAATGATATCATGTGGAATCTGGATCATCTTCTCTAAAGTATTCTTCATAGTGTTGCCTCCGTTCATTTTCTTCAAAGTATTTTTTTTCGCCAATTTTTTCAATAAGTACTATGATACCATCTGCTACGACTTTATGGGTTAATGTATCGAACGTAATATCGTGACTTGTGATTTGTTTATCCGATTCCGTTAACTCTTTCATATAGCGGTCGATGTTACCCTGGATTATGCTCTGTGCTTCATCTTGTGTGTATGTTTTCTCAATAACATTGTATTCCTTATAGGATGCTGTGTCAAAACGAACAGGCAAATAAAAGTTATCAAACAAACAAACTTCTTTGCTCGTATATATTTTATCATAATCTCTATATTTAATTCTAGGCTTAAATAGATTTATTTTATAATTTAACAGATGGATGGTTAGGTCTTGTTTTTCTCTATCTGTATATACTTTCTCAAAATACTTATAATCCAATTCGTCATGATACTCATAAACAGTCTTTATGAAAATATCCGCATCAGCATGAGCAAATTCAATGGCTTTAATCTCTTCAAGCTCTTTAATTTCTAATGTTCCTGAGACAAGTACATCCCCTTTTTCTACCACATCCCCTTTAACCACATGGGGTGTACCGGTTCGCGTAACAATGGACATGACAATACCCTTTTTATCGGCTACAATATCACAAGGTTTACTTAAATCTTCGATAGGCGTATTGAAACGCCCCTCTTCTATTCGCACCACTAACCTTGTCCCTTTCATTTCACAAGTTACCCAATTCATATAGCCGTATTCTTTTAATAATATTTTTTCAAGTTCACTACAACGCACATCTTTTTTCCACATCCCAACATAATGGGATTGTTCCTTAAGAAAACGCGTTAACTGACTGTCTGTATACATGGTATTACCTTCAAAATCAACTTTCCAAATAAAAAGTGATAAGAAAAAGACTATTGCCATACAAATGATAATGCCAAATAGAAATATCCTTCTTTTTCTAAAGATAAAGAAGCGAAAGGGTAAACCTATTTTCTTGGTTATTCTCACCTTACACCCTGTTTTCTTAACCAGCGGTCGGATGGTCATAAATCCTTTAGCACTCATACAGAGATTGAATCCATTATTTGTATGGGTTACATGCCATACGTATATGCCCTTATTGGCACATAGGTTAATGAATCGTTCAGGTGAAAAGCCACTTACATTTATAATAACATAGCCCCTCATATATTTCCATAATTCAAGAAGCAAATGTCACCCTTCTTCCATTATATTATAGTCGTAAATATTTCATTTATATTAGATTCTCTAATTTAATATGTTGAATGTGCCCTGTTACCTTAATCTCATCATCCGTTAGATATGTAATCAAAAACTTATTACCCTCTAACTCCACAAAACCATGTTTGGTTTTTATCTTAAGTTTGTTTTCGTCGTACTCTACTATACCCTTATAATTTTCAACCATCATTTCTCTTTTTCCTGTAAGGGTGATAATGGATTCACCAAGAGCTACATCTCTTGGCACTTCTAATATTTCTGCAAGATGAAATTTTTTATCGTTTATTTTCTCTTTTTTGAGTTGTTGTTTTTTCTTTCTTTTAATGGTTAATCATTCCTCTCGCCAGATCCTAAGCTCATGAAAACCTTATTCTCCTCCTTTATACATAAATATGACATATGGATATCTATTATTCTTCCGATATGTTGTTGGTATAAAAAAAGGGTTTTGGATACAAAAAAAGATGCACCAATACATTATCTAAAGACATGTTTTGATGCATCTGTTCTATGTTTTCTAAAACCTATATAAGCCTTTTGAGGTTAGAAAAAGCTGTTGATATAATCAACAGCTTTATTTTAAGATATTCCTAATTAATTCACTTACCTTTTTATTATCAGCTCGTCCTTGGATCTTCGGAATAATTGCTGACATGACTTTCCCCATTTCTTTCATGGACTCAGCACCAACATGCTCAATGGTTTCTTGAACAATGCCAGCCAATGCTTCATCTGATAATTGCTCCGGCAAATAAGTCATTAGAACTTCAATTTCTTTTTTTAAGTCCTCTACCATATCCATTCGTCCACTTTTTTCAAACTCAGGAAGACTAGATTTTCTCTTCTTGACCTGACTAACAATGATCTGAACAACATCTTCTTCTGTTAATTCAATCTGCTTGTCCTTTTCTTCTTGAAGAATAGCTGAACGAACTAATTGAATGGTATTTTTACGTAAAGTATCCTTTTCTTTCATTGCAGCTTTCATATCCTGCAACAATTGGACCTTTAATGACATAAATATCATCCTCAATTAAAATTTGCGTTTTCTTGCAGCTTCGGATTTCTTCTTACGCTTTACGCTTGGTTTTTCGTAATGCTCTCTTTTACGAATCTCTTGCATAATCCCCGCCTTTGCACAGCTTCTCTTAAATCTTCTGAGCGCGCTATCTAGGGTTTCATTATCTTTAATAACAATATTTGACATAGCCAACTCCTACCTCCCTCCAGTTGCAATTTGTGCCTACCACAACTCTTGGGGTATTAATTATCTAGCACTATATTAGATTATAACATATTCTAGCGATACGTCAATATATTTTTACTTAAGAGATGGTTTTTTTTCCTATGTGGCAAAACTAATGGAACGCGATACTGTATCGATAATCTTTATAGTTATAACTGGCTGTTGTATAACTTAATAAATGTTGATAGGCATAATCTTGTGTAAAGGTCAATCGTCCACGGCTATAATCACCTAACTCAATATCAAAATCAGATACATGATTAAGGACTTCATCTACAGGCAATATAGTCAGTTTTTCCGGATCTCTAAAAGTGCATGTAGGCATAAATGAAATACCTGTAAACTGGGGTTTATGATGCTCTATTTTTTTGAATGTCATCTCAAATATAACCCCTATATCTGTTTGAGATGGATAGGGTTTGGTATAGCGTTGGGACGATATAAAATTACCTAGAGAATAGATCACCAATCCTTTGCGGGTATCACCATCATCATTAACAATATCACGTATTTCAAAAGGTTGCAGCACATGGGGATGACTGCCCAATATAACATCTGCCCCTGCTTCAAACAGCCTGTCAGCCAAATTCTTTTGATGCACATTAGGATAGTTGAAATATTCATTGCCAAAGTGAATGGAAACGATGACAAAATCCGTACCAGACTCTCTGGCTTCCCTTACTTTATCCAACATAGCTTGTATCTTCACTTCATTATACATATCTAAGGTATTAATCAAGTATGGTTGATCAGCAGGTACTTCAAAGCCATTGGTACCATAAGTGTAAGATAAAAAAGCAAAATCAATACCATTGATTGTCTTCCTAAACAACGTATCTGCTTCTTCTTGGCTACGATACGTACCTACATGGTCAATACCTTGTTCATCCAAATAATCCAATGTTTGAATAGCACCTTCTGGATGACTGTCTAAGGCATGGTTATTGGCTGTTGAAACCATGTCAAATCCTGCATCTTTCATATTTTTTGCTAATATTTCTGGTGTATTAAAACAGGGGAAGCCTACATAACCTTTATAAGCATTTTCTGGTCTTAAGATACGCCCATTATCTTTTCCAGCTAAAGTTGTTTCAAGATTGCCTATGACATAATCCGCTTCATGTAAATACTTTTGAATATATTGAAAGGTATCTGTAAAGTCAAAGCTGTCTGTAGCTGCATCGTACCCCCGCCACAATTGCCATTTATGGAATATAATATCACCTACTGCAGCAATGGTAACTTCTTTTATCTCTTTCTTGACTGACTTCTCACGTATAGTTGTATCCTTCTTACTGTTCTCTTTATTTATGACTTCCTTTTTAGGTTGTTGGCTAAACGTCTCTACCTTGCTATGGTCTTGATGTATGGTATAAAACTGTTTATCACATCCTGTGGACAAACTGATAATCAACACCAACATCATTAGCCATCGTTTTTTTAACATGTTTATCCCTTCATTTCATATATATGTTTTTATATAAATAGCCTAGTATACATCATATGTTCTACTAGGCTATCTTTAATCTTATTATATGAGATAACTATCATTATAGCAATACAAAATGTCTGCAATGGATAATATCACTATCTATTTGCTAAGTTGAGCCATTAATACTTCTTTCGCCTTTTCTAAAGCATCATTAATTTTGTCTGGGTTTTTACCACCAGCCTGAGCCATATTCGGACGACCACCACCACCGCCGCCTACCACAGCAGCAACTTCACGAATAAGGTTACCAGCATGAGCCCCTGCTTTAATGGCTGCATCTGTAGCCATCGTCATGAGATTGACTTTGCCACCATTGGCTGTGATGAGTAAGATAACACCCTCACCTAACTTTTGCTTCAAACTATCTCCTAGATTTCTAAGACCATTCATATCCACATCGTTAATTTTAGCCCCTAAAAACTTGATGCCTGCAATATCTGATACCTGATCGAATAAGTCATCAGCTGCTCCTTTAGACAACTTAGCTTTTAATTGATCGTTTTCTTGTTTTGCGTGCTTGTTATCTGCCAATAATTGCTCTGCCCGTTTAACGAGCATGGCTGGTTCAGCTTTTAAGACTTTCGCAAGCTCTTTTATGAGGCATTCTAGTTCTTTATAGTAAGCAATAGCATGATTGGATGTTAATGCTTCAATCCTTCTAACACCTGCTGCTACGCCTGTTTCTGATAGAATCTTGAAAGTACCCGCTTCTGACGTATTGGACAAATGTGTTCCTCCACATAATTCAACACTGTAATCACCCATATTAACTACTCTAACTTTTGAACCGTATTTCTCACCAAATAACGCCATAGCACCCATTTTCTTAGCTTCATCAATGGTCATTTCTTGGGTTTTAATGGCAATACCTTCCATAATCTTAGCATTCACTTCATCTTCTACTTGTTTTAACTCTTCTTCTGTCATGCCTTGAAAATGGGTAAAGTCAAAGCGTAATTTTTCATCTGTAACTTGAGAACCTGCCTGTTCCACATGATTACCAAGAACATTTCTAAGTGCCTTTTGTAATAAATGTGTTGCACTATGGTTCTTAACCGTTGATTGACGCTGTTTACTATCTACCTCTAATGAAGCTTCTTGTGTGACATCAATCTTACCTTCAACAACATGACCCATATGACCAATTTTGTTACCGATTACATGTACCACATCTTCTACCTTGAACTTACCTGTTTCTGTAACGATATAGCCAGTATCAGCAGCTTGACCACCACTTGTCCCATAGAAAGGTGTTTCTGCAACAAAAATTGTACCTTTGCTTCCTTTTTCTAATGTGTTCACAATGGCATCTTCTGTGGTTAAAACACGTATAGGCGATGTATAGGTTAAGTGATCATAACCAACAAAGGCAGACGTGATACTTGGATCTATTTTATGATAGATGGTTTCTGCTGATCCCATGTAATTACTTTCTGCTCGTGCTTCTCTGGCACGGGTTCTCTGCTTTTCCATTTCATGATTAAAGCCTGATTCATCCACAGTCAGATTTTTCTCTTCAAGAATTTCTTTTGTAAGGTCAATAGGAAATCCATAGGTATCATAGAGTTTAAATGCTCGATCACCTGTTAGTTCCCTCTTACCCTCTTTATCCATTTCTTCCATATAAGATTTGAGAATACCCAAACCTTGATCAATGGTCTCATTAAACCGATCTTCTTCCAACGTTATTATCTTTGTAATATAGTCTTTCTTTTCCACGAGTTCAGGGTAAGCGTCTTTGGATACTTCAATAACTGTCTCACATAATTTTGCTAAGAATTTATCTTCTATGCCCAGTAATTTTCCATGTCTAGCAGCTCTTCTAAGAAGTCTTCTAAGGACATAACCTCGACCTTCATTAGATGGCAATATCCCATCGGATATCATGAATGTAACAGAACGCATATGGTCTGTGATAACCCGTATAGAAATATCCTTTACTGAATCGTCATTATAAGTCACTCCTGCCAAGGCACATACTTTTTGCAACAAGGCTTGGATGGTATCCACATCAAAGATAGAATCCACTTCTTGCATCATTAAGGCAAGTCTTTCAAGACCCATGCCTGTATCAATATTAGGGAAATCTAGTGGAAGATATTCCCCATCTTCTGTTTTTTCAAATTGTGTAAACACAAGATTCCAAAACTCCATGTAGCGGTCACAATCACAACCCACCTGACAATCTGGCGAATCACAACCATAAGCTTCTCCTCTATCATAATGAATCTCTGAACATGGACCACATGGACCAGTGCCATGCTCCCAGAAATTATCTTCTTTACCTAATCGAACAATCTTTTCTTTTGGAAGCCCGATATCTTCATGCCAGATTCTCTCTGCTTCGTCGTCATCAAGATAAACGGATACATAGAGACGTTCTTCTGGAATTTGCAGCACTTTCGTTACAAATTCCCATCCCCAAGCAATGGCTTCTTTTTTAAAATAATCACCAAAAGAAAAGTTCCCAAGCATTTCAAAGAATGTACCATGTCTTTGGGTTTTACCTACATTGTCAATATCCCCTGTACGAATACATTTTTGACATGTTGTAACTCTTTTGCTAGGTGGCACTTCTTGTCCTGTAAAATAAGGCTTAAGTGGTGTCATACCTGCATTGATCAACAACAAGCTCTTATCATTTTTAGGTACTAATGGGAAACTGTTCATTTTCAAATGTGCTTTACTCTCAAAGAATTCAAGATACATTTTTCTTAACTCGTTTAATCCGTAATTCTTCATATCTATTTTCCTCCATTTAATTAATACATATTTAAGTTTTAACTTTTTTATCTCCTTTGATTAATAGAGATAATAGGAATCTATTTCATCGGCTAAAGTCAGAGAACTTTCTTATAAGATTAAAAAAAAATCCTCGTCATAGCGAGGTATATCATGCTCTTTTAAAATTATAATGTTATGCACATGGTTTGTCAATATATACAGACGATAATTTTGCAGCTTACAAAATAAAAGAGACAACAACAGCAACAACGCCCATTACGCCATATATGATGGATTGAACAGCATTGTATTTTGAATCATCTATTCGCTTTAAAGTAGGCATTAATCTCTTTCTGAAGCCAAAGGCTTTTTTGAAGTTGAGTCCACCTGAAATGGTAATCTTAGTACGGTTATCACCAACCGTTTTTGTTAGCTTAACTTTCGTACCATCCTCCAACCTATACATGCAGTAATTAACATTTTTTATAGGATTAATGACTTTTAGTTCAGAGAAGCTATGTATCTTTTTACAAACACTTTCAAAATCCTTCCATACATACGATGTAATACCAATAACAGCTAAAGGAAGAACTGTAAAAAGCGGTACAACAATAATGGTGCTCATAAGTATAACAGGCCATTGCTCTAATCCACCTTCAACTAATGGCCGAACAATAATAGCTGTTATCAAGATATAAAGGGAAAAATCAAAAACTTCCACATTTCGTTTGTTCCGATATATATAAAACGATAAAAGTGCGTTAACAACCAGTGCTACGCCAAAAACAAGTATTAGACTTTTCATGGTATTACCTCCAGAATGTATTTTTTGTAAATGTTTATGCGGGCTTACGATATGCCTTAAGACGTTTTACCGCATGCCTTATTAGATGTTGAAACTTAAATGTATTTAACGCTTTTCGATACTTAATAGCTGAAATAATACCCAGTATTCCAAAACATACGGTTATATAACAATCTTTAAGATCAAATGTAAACAAGTTTTTGAGATAAATATAATCCAAGCTCCCATTCCAAAAAACTTTATCAATCAGTGAACACACTGTTCCGCTGATTAGTGCAATAAAAACCACACCAATCAAAGTATTTCCATATCGGTTATAATGGATATAATCATAAGCTAAGAGTGTCAAGAGCAAAGCCATAACAACCAGTACAATATGTGTTAACCGTCCAATTCCAAAGTCAAAAAGTGCATTAAAATAAGAATAAGCTGTATTTTGCATTGGTCTAAACCATACCAAATCGCTAATGATACGGATGTTGGCATTGAAATAATACTGATAAATAAAAATTTTAATTAACTGGTCAACAACAACCCATAAACCTATCCATAAATAAAATGTTCGATATTTTATATGCCTCACCTCTACATCTTTATTACTGTTCATAAATATACCTATTTTTCACCTTGTTATTCCACATAAATAACTCTCTTATCATAACATAAATTACGCATAACATCTAGCGTATTCTATATTCAATTATCATTCATCTATCTTGCACGTAAACAAAGGCGGTTGGATGCATTAAAATCAACCAACCACCTAAGATAACTTCTACCTGTAGTCCCTTTACTTTTCACCATCCATGCGAATACCCTGCATAAAATATTTATTCAACACGGTGTATATAACGAGAATAGGTAAAAGGGATATAAGGCTTGCTGCCATTACTTCATCCCATTGTGTGATACCCGAATACCGACTCATCATGGATTGAATACCCACTGTTAGTGTGTATTTTGATGGATCGGATAAATACAGTTTTGGCTTTAAAAATTCATTCCAGAACCCTAAGAAAATAAAAACTGCTTGGGTCGCAATAGCAGGTCTTGCAAGAGGCATGGAAATTCTTAAAAAAGTACCTAACCGTCCTAAGCCGTCAATAGCTGCTGCTTCTTCAATATCTTTTGGAAAATTAATATAAAATTGACGCATCATAACAATATAGGTGGCATTCACCGCAGCAGGAATGATAATCGCATTGTATGAGTTTAATAATCCTAAAGATTTAACAATAAGATAGTTGGGTATAAGAAGTACTTGTCCTGGAACCATTATGGAGATAAGCACCCCATAATAGACGAAGTGTTTTCCCTTAAAGTTTAATCTTGCCAATGCATAACCTGCCATGGAATTAAAAAACACATTAATAAAGGTTCCAATGGTACAGATAAAAAATGAATTAATCACCCAGCGAAGGAAATTAGGGTCAATCATAAAAAGCTTGTTAAAAGCTTGTATTGTAGGTTGTTTAGGAATAAGATTAAGCCCACCACCTGTTATTTCTTTATATGTTTTAAAGGATGCCGAGACAGCCCACAAAAAAGGAAATAAGGTGAATAACCCATAGATGATAAGCATACCGTAAAGTATCCATTTTATGTATTTTCTTTTTTTATTCATGTTCACTCAGCTCCTAATATAAGCTTTCTGACTTGTTTAATTTTTGCGCTATAAATGAAACCACAAACACCACGATAGATAACACAATGGACATGGCTGTGGCAAAGCCCATGGTATTGTTTTGACCAAAAGCATTCCGATAAATAAGTAGTGCAACGGTTAATGTTGAATTTTCTGGTCCCCCTGATCCATTTGAAAAGATATACGCCTGATCAAACATTTGAAATGTACCAATAATACCCATAAGCAACACAAATGTTGTAATAGGCTTTAATTGGGGTATGGTAATATGCATGAACTTCTGAAAACTATTAGCGCCATCCACATCAGACGCTTCATAGATACTTTTAGGTACTTCCTGTAATCCAGCCAAATAAACAGTCATAAAAAAAGGTACAGTTGACCATATGTTCATGGACATGATGACCTTTAGTGCAAATCTAGGATTATTTAGAAAATTAATGGATTCCCTAAGTATATTCATGTCAAGGGCTATTTGATTCACTGGCCCATTTAAACTAAATAAAAACATAAAAATCATTGTAAGTGCTGCACTGGATGTGAGTGTTGGTAGAAAATAAATGGTTCTAAAACCAACCTTACCTTTGATATTAGCATTAAGGACCGCTGCCATTACAAGGGCAAGTATCGTTTGAACGGGAACCACCACCGCTACAAAAGAGAGAATATTAATAAAAGCAATGCGCGTTTTGGTATCCGTGAAAATACGTTTATAATTATCTAAACCAATAAATTCATAATAACCTGTAAATAGATTTACTTTATGAAAAGAAATATACAGTGCAAATACGATAGAGGACATAACAAAGATACCGATAACGATCATTGCTGGTGACAAAAATCCTATGCCTTGTGCTGCCTCATATTTTTTTCTTTTACTTGCCATAAATCACCAATCCTTTAGACGTCAAGCTAGGAGCTGTCCATCATGCATTTTATTCATGGTTGCTTATTTGATGCATCATGACGCAAATGTATGATGGAACAGTTCCTACTTATGTACATTAGTTCGCTTCTATTGTTTTATTTGCTTCATCTTCTGCATGTTTAAGTGCATCTTCTAATGTACGTTCACCACTTATAACAGAAGGAATATAGTTTTTATATTCATTATTGATGGTATCCATGGTTGTACCCTTTTGCCAGGGTGTAGCGTATTCTGCACCTTTTATATGAGGTACTTTATAGATATCATCTGTCACTTTTGTAGCCTCAGTTACATCCATACGGGATGGTAATACACCAGCTCCAGTGGTCCAAGTAGACATACCTTCTATACCTGTTGCATATTTAATGAATGCTTTTGCTGCATCAACTTCCTTAGAAGCACTATTAATACCATAACCTACTGTAAATACCATGGTTCCTTGTTTCTCCTTAAATGTTGGTATTTCTATTACACCATAATCCATATCAGGGAAATTCTGTTGCAAGAAACCTAATACCCAATTTCCTTCAATCATAATGGCAGTTTTTTCATTTCCAAAGGCATCACCATTCCAGCCTACTCCCAAATCAGCAGGTGTTTTAATTTTACCTTCAATGGCTGCATCCATGAGAGGTTTTAGATTGTCTACCACTTGACGATCACCTAAGTTGGAATAAAATTCATCTTTTATAACCGATGCACCATCAGCCTCAGCGTAAAATAAATTTCTTGCAAGGTCTTGATTATAGGTCATGGATACAACATCTTGTGGCAATGTATCTTTTAACGTTGCAAGAAAGTCCCCCTGCCATAATTCTTCTAATGATGTTGGAATGTCGTCTTCATTGACCCATTTCTTATTATAATAGAGAGCCAGTGTTGAATAATCTTTGCTGATGGCAAAATATTGATTACCTTTTAGAAATGCATTTTTCAAAGAATCATAAAATTGGTCCAGTTGAAATTCTTCACTGTCCAATGGCATCAAAATACCTTGCCCAATATAAAAAGGTGCCATATAAGCATCAACATAAACAACATCAGGAGCTGTCTTTCCAATAAGTTCAGCTTGAAGCTCCGTATTATAATCGGAGTATATCCTCTCCTCTACCTTAATACCTGTTTTCACTGTGAAATCTGTTATCATTTGGTTAAACGCTGCTGTTTCTGCATCATTGCCACCCCAACGTCCTACCACAATTTGCTTTCCTTCTAAGCTTTGTTCTTCATGACTATCCGACGATTCATTTGTTGAAGCATTGTTTGAGTTATTGCTTTGACTTTCTTGTTTTTTCCCCGTACATCCTCCTAATAAACCCATTACTAAAATACCCAATAGTGCCATTGATAAAAATCTTCTCATTGTAAATCCTCCTTAAATTTATTGGGAAATATAAAAGTGATACGTTGCCTTTTCATCCATCATGGAAAGTTATCAAATCACAATCCGAAACGTTTCGGTAAAAAGATAAAAAAAATACTTTTGTGCATAATATATAAATAATAAAACATCCGAAACGTTTCGGCAGGTATATTATAACATGCTTACGCTCTTTCTTTCAAGTATTTTATGTTGTAATATTATATTTTTTTTATATGCTTCTTTTTTTATCATCTTTAACAGCTGTTCGGCAGCTTTTTCCCCCATGATATAAAAATCCTGATCCACGGTTGTAAGAGGAGGTGTCATATGTTCGGATAAAGGAATGTTATCAAATCCGATGATGGATATATCTTCTGGTACCCTGAGGTTTAATTGTCTAACTGCTTTCATAGCTCCCAATGCCATCATATCGCTGGCACAAAACAATGCTGTCATTTTTGGATATTTTTTTAATAAATCCATTGTTTTTGAATAGGCTTTATCTTCAAGATAATCGGCGTACACAATATAGTCATGATTTACAGCGATTTTATTGTTTTCTAGGGCTTTCGTATAGCCTCTGTACCTTTCAAGTGATACAGCTGCCTCTCTTCGTCCATTAATCATCCCAATATGTGTATGCTGATGCTGAATTAAAAGCTCTGTGGCTTCTCTTGATGCTTCTAAATTATTGATGGATATACTACTGGTGTTCTCCCCTTGGGCAAGTATATCAATGAGTACACATGGCAGGTTACTTTCCATTAACTCATAAAAATAGGGGTCATCCATTTTAATGCCATTTAACACCGCACCACCTATATTATGCTCTTTGCAAAATTGGACATAGGTCTTTTCTCTTTGATGAGCTGAACTGGTGGTGTACAAAACAACCTCATAATTCACGGACTCCGCATAACGATACATACCACTTAATAAACGATAAATAATATTATCTTTTCCCCCATCTGGCTCCAGTCCAGAAAGAATAATAGCCAGCGTATTGTTCTTCTTCTTCACAAGATTTTGTGCTGAGCGATTAGGTACATATCCTATTTCATTTGCAATATCAAGTATTTTCTTTTTTGTAACAGCGTTTACATCATCATAATCATTTAATGCTCTGGATACCGTTGTAATGGAAACACCTGCTTTTTTTGCAATGTCTTTAATGGTTGCCAATTCTATCACTCCAACTTCTTTATTTTATTTCTTAAATTCTATCATAAAAGAATTTTTTCTTCTAGTTAAAATATAGAAAGGTTGAGTAAGTGATATTATTTGCTTTAGGCTAAACCCGCAGCAACCTTTACACTTGCTTGGTGGGTATAATCAACGGCTCCGTCTTTATGTCGCGTACTGTTTGCAAAGTGAATATCAAAGTGACCATTAAAATTGTTATTGGTTATTTTTTGGATGCTATGAGGCATGAATGACATGGATGCAGCCAAACGCCTACCACTTACTTCAATGATGACAGGTCGTGTTTTCCAAGAATAGCCTCCCCATATGCTTTTTGCAATTGCTGTATCACTAGCAGTTAGTGGCTCACAATCGGCGTGATTAGCACCTATGGTCCTTTTAACATTAAATGTCTTACCCGTATGGTAATCTCTAACTTTAGCTATTTTATTGATGGTAAAAACGTATTGAGCCTCACTCCACCAATCTAAATACTCACCATACTTATAGGATGATACTTGCTTTACAGGTACATGGTGAACAGGCACTTTAATAATCTGGCCAATACGCAACTGTGTATTTTGGTTAAATCCATTTGTCCGAATCAGTTCTGACTGAGGAATCCCATAATCGACGGATATGGACCAAAGATTTTCGCCAGCTACAACTTTGTGACTCACATAATGCACAGATGCTTTTGCTGCTGTTGCCGTACCTTTTAATACAAGTATTTGACCTGGATAGACTGTATTACTGGTTAAACCACTCAACCGCTTAATGGTATCGATAGGTACTTTATAGCGGCTTGAAATACCCCATAAAGTGTCTCCCTTAGATACTTTGTATTTATTTGGTACGTAAGTGGATGATGTACCACTGACTTTTATATTTTGACCCACGTAGATTAAGTTGCTACTTAGGTTATTCAGTTTTTTTAGCTGATTGACCGTGGTGCCATATCTTTTGGCAATTTTGTATAAACTGTCACCGCTCATGACTTTATGTGTAATGCTAGTGCTGGCTGCACGTACATTGACCGTGTTAACCAGTGGAATGGCTGTCACCAGCATGGAACCCAACATAATTTTACACAGGGTTACTCTCAGCTTTGGAAAGCGTTGATCAATTGCATCTTTAATGGTATGGTACAGATTTTTTTTCGTTTCATCGTCCGCTTGACTTAGCTCTTTGGCAAATTCAGCTTCATATGCATTTAAATAAATAACAAGGGTGTATTCGCCATTCTTCTCTTCAACCAGATGGTAATGATTAATAAAGTCCATAAGTTCCTCCTTTTGATGATGCTTACGCCAATAGGTTGTATCAGTATTCCATCTTAGGTTTTACATTATGGACTCAAATTATTGCATTATTTTGTGTTGCAACGACTTAATTTTTTAACCATCCTAGGCCTGATAACAAACTCAGAAAAAAAAGTGTTCTACCGGATCGTGTCAATAAGTTAAAACTTAAATAAAGTTCAAGCGATATAAGTAGGAATTTTGGTAATACTGATAGTAAGTCTATTGGAAAAAATACATGAGGAAGTGAAAGATATGAAACACAATCAATTGTTGAGTTGTCCTAATTGTGGCTCATGCAAGTTACTAGCCAAACACAAAACATCGTTTGTTTATTCCTACCGCCTAAATGTTCAAGAAATGAACCATCTGGATCACCTCTCCTTTGAATTTGATAATCGTGAACGGGGTGAATCCAGTCAATATCTTGAATGTGAAAGGTGTGGCGCTACTATTCCCTGTGAATTTCATCTTGACCCGGATGACTTTGATTTTACTATCATGCAAAAAGCCATACGTTCTGACCATACCTCGAAGCCTGAGTTCTTAGGATAAGGAGATTATTATGCAATTATCAAGAAACCTAGATGAGAACATAAAAGAAATCAATAAGATACTACCCATTAAGAAAAGTTTTGATATCATTGGCAGAGGTGTTACCTTTGGAGAAACAAAGGGCTATATCACCTTTGTGGATGGATTTGCAAAAGACGATATTATGTTATGGCTATTAGATCAATTACAAGATTTAACGGATGCTGAAGCATCAATAGATGGTTTGCAGCGCTTCATTGACAAACATATTGGCTATATTGAAGTGGAAACCTTTCAAGATTTTGATACACTCCAACTATCTGTTTTATCAGGGGCTGTTGCCTTAGTGTTGGATGGTCAAAAGGATGGTATCATCATTGATGCAAGAACCTACCCTGCAAGAGGGCCTGAAGAACCTGATTTAGAAAAAGTAACCCGAGGTTCTAGGGATGGCTTAGTGGAAACTGTCGTTTTTAATACTGCTCTTATACGTCGGCGGGTTCGTGATGCCCGTTTAATTTTTGAAATGAAAACTGTTGGCAAACGTTCCAAAACAGATGTCTCCATTGGCTATATTGCTGACATGGTAGACGACGACTTACTGACAACACTTCATGAAAAAATTGATCGTATTCAGGTAGATGCCTTACTCATGGCTGAGAAATCCCTTGAAGAATTAATCATTAAGAAAAAGTGGTTCAATCCAATGCCACAGGTGCGTTTTACAGAGCGACCTGACGTGGTAGCTGCTCACCTATTAGAGGGGCATATTGCCATTATTGTCGATACTTCTCCAAGTGTTATGTTGCTGCCTACAACCTTTTTTCACTTCACCCAGCATTCAGAGGACTACTACCAAAACCCCCTTGTGGGCACTTATACCCGATGGATTCGTTTTCTTTCAATTATCATAGCAACGGTCCTATCACCATTGTGGTTAATGTTTGCTGAAAACCCTTCGTATCTACCTGACAGTTTAGCATTTATCGGTCCAAAAGAAGTAGGCAATATACCTATCTTTATTCAATTTATCATTTTAGAATTGGGGCTGGATATGTTACGGATGGCGTCTATTCACACGCCCAATACCCTATCCACTTCACTGGGTATTATTGGGGGGTTAATCCTTAGTCAATTTGCTGTAGACGTAGGCTGGTTCATTCCTGAAACTATTTTATACATGGCTATTACTGGTATCTGCACATTTGCCACACCAAGTATTGAATTTGCTATGGCCATACGCTTATTCCGATTATTTTTACTTCTTTTAACGGGTATCTTTGGTTTATATGGTTTTTTGGCTGGTTTAATTATTATTCTTTTAATCATTGTCACTACCAAAACCTTTAGCGGCATTCATTATACTTGGCCTCTGTTTCCACTAAACGCAAAAGCATTAAGTCATGTAATGCTTCGAAAGCCTATCATTGAAATCAAACGTAATAGTAAGAAATTCCATGATGTGGATAAGCTAACAAAAAAATAACCATACAGTAATGTGCATGCAATTAAGGGGCTGTCTCAATAAAGTAACATAACGTCAATGTATTAGAGGACGTTAAAGTCTGGCAAGTCAGATTTGCTTTTATGAGACAGCCCCATATCAGAACTAGTGACGAATTGCTTCAACAATCAATGGCAGGTGTTCATAATGATAAGGTTTTCGTTTAAAATTACCATAAAAATGAATAGACGTATAACCCAGTTCCAACAACATCTTTTCCAGCTGATCTTTTAATAAAGGATAAAGATATATTTCATTGGAGATTACATTGCCTGTGTCCTTCACCGTTAGCCTTGTTTCAAATATGAGGCGTTCATCACGTACTTGTTCTGAATAAAAGCGTTCAAATTTGATATGTTCATTATCAATTAACGGTAATGCTTTCATGTTTGTGTCCAGTATATAGTGATAATTAAGAATCTGAATCATCAGTTTACCACCTTTTTTTAGCACATAGGTGATATTTTTTAAAGCAGAAAATATTTCTTCTTGGTCCGTTAAATGGACAAGTGTATTGCCAAAACATATCACCTTATCCATTGTCTCTTTTTTTAATATATGATCCATATTTAACATGTTCATCTCAAGATAGGTGACATGCTCATAAGCATTGTCCTCATTAGCACGTCGTATCATATCCGTATCAAGGTCAATGCCTAAGACCTGACTGCATCGGTCTGCAATAGCCTGGGATAATAATCCGGTAGCACACCCTATATCAAGGACATTTTCACCTGACTCTTCTGGAATTGCCTGTAACACAAAATCTACCATGGGTTTTTTTAAAGGAAAAATATGATTGTACCATGGCGAAATACTTTTATAAAATGCCATTGTTTCACCTCCAGTAACTGTAGTATAACACTATTTCTCTAAGTGTTTCCAGAAACTTTTGATTTCTTCAATGTTAATAATCGCATCATCCAAGCTTTTTACCCGTATACAGCCTTTTAATCGATCCATACTATGTCGGATACTCACGATGTCATCTCTTTCTATACTAAATTGAATCCTCTCTTCCACTTGATACCAAGCATCATATAAATCATCATAAATATCCATGGTTCTATTCCATTGTTCATTTTCAACAGCGGTATCTAACGCGTTAAGATACTTCTCAAAATCATCCCTATCAGAAAAGGATTGTTTGAGCAAATTCCCTGAATTCATAATAAAAACAAAGATACCTAGAATGATGCAAACAATTGTAATCATTAAACCTTTTCTTACAGCCATTTGGTTCATCTAACCACTTCCATCCTATTGTTTATTTCAATTCTGTTACTTATCATAGGCATGATCCGCATACAAGTCAATATACAAATCACCAGCACTGTTTAACATGGCTGTATAGACTTCTGTGATACTTCTAATGCCTTTATTCAGAAGCTGTTGTTCTAACCATCGGTGATCTAGATTTACTTTCACCAGATTATGATTAAGGATAATACCATTGTAGATAAGCTGGGTACTAAGCCCTTCATATTCTGTTTGTATCTTCATGACCTTAGGTGTCAACGGCTGCTCTTGTGATTTTAATAATACGGTGAGCTTGCCATTGGTCTCAAGAACAGCAAACTCCACTTTACCAATATCAAACACGTTGTTACCGCGTAATTGCTCCAATAAATCGTAGAGACTGTATCGAATTTTCTTAAGGGTTTCTTCCATGATTTTTCCATTAGCAATTAGCACTTGAGGTCTTCCATTAATATACGTGCTGGCTCTTGGAAATCGGTTCGTTATGACTTGGAATAGATAAACCATAAAAGCCCATACAACAAGCCCTACCCAATGAGGCCATGCTGCTGAACTTAGATCCGTTGTAAGTGTTGATGCCATTGAACCAATTGTTATGCCAAGAACATACTCAAATAGCGATAGCTGACTGATTTGTTGTTTACCTAAAAATCTCGTGAAAATAAGGAGTGAAATAAAACCTATAATCCCTCGAACAACAACCACTAAACCTTCATTCATATTCATCACCTCAAAAATAGTATTTGCTAAAATAATAATATTATGATAATCAAACCAAAAAAGAATCATAGGCTCACGTATTATATGAGAAAGCATATGATATAGAGTAAGGTTCACAAGAACACTGTATTGACAAAAATTAACCAGCTATCTCATCCTTGTGTTGATGGCTCTTTTTAATAACCTATAAATCGTAATTGAAATAATATCCGTATCATGAGGGGGGCTTTCATGGACAATTACCCTAATCAAAACAACTATAAACACCTTGTAGAAGGTACAGATATACGTATCCCTCTATCCAATGGTCGTTATACAAACGAAATTAATTTCGATAATGCAGCTACAACACCTCCACTAAAATCTGTTATGGAGGCGATTAACAACTTTGCTCCTTGGTATGCATCGATACATCGTGGTACAGGTTACAAATCCAAGCTATCATCGGAATTCTATGAAAATGCCAGAAAAACCATAGCTAAGTTCATCATGATGGATATGGACTATTCCACCGTTATCTTTGTTAAAAATTCTACAGAAGCTCTTAACAAGATTGCACATAAACTTGGACATGAAAATAAAGGTGGCATTGTTCTATCATCCTATATGGAACACCATTCCAATGATTTACCTTGGCGTAAATACTTTCGTGTTAAATATATTGATTTGGATACCAATGGGAAACTGGATATACAAGATTATGAACAAAAGTTAAGACTGTACAGCGGTCAAATAAGATTAGTAGCTGTATCAGGGGCTTCAAATGTGACAGGCTATAAAAATGACATTCATTACCTAGCACGATTAGCCCATAAATACGGTACCAAAATTCTAATCGATGGTGCACAATTAATTCCCCATTCACCCATCAACATGCAACCTGCTTACGATAATGAACACATTGATTATCTTGTATTTTCAGGTCATAAAATATACGCTCCATTTGGAACAGGCGTTCTCATTGCTCCGAAGAAAACCTTTAAACATGGCCCACCAACTTATGTAGGTGGTGGTACTGTTAAAATTGTAACACCTCAGTATGTCATGTGGGATGATGTGCCCTATAAGGAAGAAGCAGGAACCCCTAACATCATGGGTGTGGTTGCGTTGGATGCTGCCCTAAAAACGTTGAACCGATTAGATATGCACCATCTTGAAGAAATGGAACTGAGTCTTACCCAGCATGCGCTTAACAAACTTAATAAAATAAAAGATGTGATTATCTATGGTAATTCAAAGAACTGCATTGACCGCATAGGTATCGTCACTTTTAATATAAAAGGTTTACATCATTCCATTGTGGCTAACGCACTTTCAAAAGAAGCAGGTGTTAGCGTAAGAAGTGGTTGTTTTTGTGCACAACCTTATGTGCAAAAATTACTCCGAATATCCCATAAAGAAATGGATGCCCATCGTCGTAATCCAAATTTACCTCACCCAGGTATGGTCCGGATCAGTTTTGGTCTGTACAATACAATGGATGAAGTCGATAGATGCATTGACTTTATTGCCAAATTAGCAGATAATAAAGCTTATTATCAGAAGAAATATCCTTGTCATTATTTCGAACTATCAAGTTCAGCAAGGTACTAGTTTCTCCCTCTTTTCAATATATTAAAAGGAGCTATAAACAAAGCACTTGGCTTTGTTACAGGCTCCTTCTTTTTTCCATATCCATACATGAATATGAGGATTTGACAATACATGGATAAACCATGGTTTATTTTATATGTCTGCTTTCTAACTTTTCAAGTATTTCAGAGATTTGCTCCCATTCCTGCATGTGTGCATCAAGCATCTTAAGATATCCCTTTTTCTCTTTTTCTAAGGTAAGCAGTTCATCTGCATTAGAGCTATTACTCACCATCTTATCCGTTATGGAAGCAATAGAAGCTTCTACACTTTCGATAGATGTCTCGATGGACAATAATTTTTTTTCATTGCTTTGTATCCGTCTTTTCTTATCATCCTTCTCATGATGGTTACGCTTTACAGTCGCGACCTTAGGCTTTGCATTGTTATCTTCTAGTGCCTTCTTTTCTAGCTCTTGTTTATAGTATTCATAATCTCCTTGATAGAGTGTTAAGTGATGACTATCTATTTCACCTATTTTTGTGGCAATCTTATTGATGAAATAACGGTCATGGGATACAAATAAAATCGTACCTTGAAAATTTAATAAGGTTTCTTCAAGTACTTCTCGAGAATCAATATCCAGATGATTCGTTGGTTCATCTAGAATCATGAAGTTGGTCTTTTCAAACATGAGCATACATAATTTTAGACGACTCTTCTCTCCTCCTGACAACATGTTTATCTTTTTAAACACATCATCTTTTATGAACATAACCTTAGCCAGCTCTTTTCTTGCATCACCAATAGTTAAGTTATACTGGTATTGAAACGCCTCCAGTATGGAGAGGCTTTCATCTTCGAACTGAATTTCCTGAGGCAGATAACCAATATTTAGTTTTGCACCATACTTCACCTTACCTGCATCAGGTTCTAACTCCTCCATTATAATCTTCAATAAGGTGGATTTACCTGTGCCGTTATCACCTAGAATGGCTAGGCTATCTTGATAAAAAAGTGTCAGATTCAGTTCATTAAACAATAATTTTGTATCAAATCCCTTTTTAACATCTCTAAGAGTTAATACTTCTTTACCTGTACGATTAATGGCTTTCTGGCTGAGTTTAATTTTCGTTTTCTCCAGAACAGGTTTATCCAATTTCTCCATCTTTTCAAGACGTTTTTCTAACTCTTTTGCTCTTTTATACATTTTATCACTATCACGCATCTGGCCCCAGATACGAAACCGTTTAATCTGTTCCTCCATGCGTTTAATCTTCTTTTGATTTTCCTTATAATGCTGCATGGCTTCCATGAAACGTCTTTCTTTTTCTACAAGGTAGTATGAATAATTACCATGATACGTTATAACGCCATAGTAATCTAATTCAACAATTCTATCAACCACACGGTCTAAGAAATAACGATCATGGGAAATAATAAGCACAGCGCCTTTATAGTCTTTCAAGTAACTTTCTAACCACTCTATTGCTTTTAAGTCCAAGTGGTTAGACGGTTCATCCAGTAATAATATATCCGGTTTTTCTAATAATATTTTGCCTAACATAATCTTAGATTTTTCGCCACCACTTAGTTTATCAAACTTCATAGCAAGCATGGCTTCTGTTATGTTCAGACCTATAACCACTTTACTAAATTTCTCTTCCGTTTCATAACCACCAAGGAGTTCAAATCGTTCTTGAAGTATACCATATTCTTTCATTAGTTGCTCCATATTTTCAGCAGGATCACTTAGCCGTTCTTCCAAAGCTGTTAATTGCTTCTTTATGTTAAAGACTGCTTCAAATGCAAGGTAGAGTACTTCCTTCACCGTATAATCTTCTTCAAAAACTGGAATCTGATCCAAGTAACCAAGTTTTGCACCTTTTCTAAAAAAAACATTGCCTTCATAGTCTTCCTTACCCATGAGTATTTTCATAATGGTGGTTTTACCCGTTCCATTACCACCTATAAGCCCTAGTCGCTCACCAGTTTTTATATCAAATGTTACATTTTCAAATATTTTCGTTGCTCCATAGCTTTTTGATAAATTGCTAATACCACATTCAATCATGTTCATCACTTACCTTTCCTATATCTATTGATCGATTTATATGTTGTCCTTATATCAATCATAGCTGACTACATATTTACTCACATACCTTCCTCATAATAATTGGCACAAAAAAATCCTAGACATTAGTCTAGGATTAACTATCAAAATACTATACGTATACATCCGTGAGCAAACTAGGTGTTCACAAACCTATATCGATATCCTTCAACTAATTTATTATCTGATGCACAGCTAAAAATGGACGCACTTGTAGTAGGACCATTAAAAATTGCTGTTATGCTTTTCTTAAACATCATCCATAAATCAATTGAATTCGTCATTGTTTTTCTTTCCTTTTCTTATAATATCTTGCTTCATAATATATACTGCAAGTAAACTATTCGCTTAACATTTTATCATATTTCCTATTACCCGTCAACTTGTATGGTGAGTATCTCAAGTATTCGTACTTGTTAATTCCATCATCATACATAGATAGATACTATTAATCTTTTCCTATATCATATATCCAATGTTATAGGATTAAAAGGGTTAATTTTTTAATAAGCCATTAAATAAAGCATGTTGCAGTACACCTTTATTATCATATGTATATTCCCAAAAAACAATACCACCTAGATCTCTCGATTTAACATACGTTGTTTTTTCTTTAATTGACTCTGCATCTTCATACGTTATAAAACGATTACCATCAAAAAGGTATGGTGCTTTGGCATCTTCATCCCAGTAACGGACATACCCATTTTTATCAATATAGTTATCCGTCAGTGTAGAAAAAGTAAATATATCTGAGTCTGGTGAATGACTTTCCTGATTTAGCCCATGGTTAACTACATCAACATTAGACCATCCACGGCCATAGAAAGCTGCACCTAATACCAGTTTTTTAGTCGGTATTCCTTTTTTTACTAGATATTCAATTTCATCATGTGCACTGGGTCTATCAGGATCTTTTTTTGATACATATAAGTTGGTGTGATGACCTGTTCTTGTATCTTTCTCATTTACTAAGTCATAAGTCATGATGTTGATATAATCTAAATACTGAACGATTTTTTCTAACTCTGTATTTTCCCAATAATTTTTTCCTGCAACAACAGCAATGGTCAACATATAATACTTGTCATCTTTCTCCCCTTCTTCATCCAGCTTATCTCTTAATAGCTTCAACATAAGTGTAAAATTTTCTCTATCTTCTGGACGGGATACTATACCAGCGTAGGATGAACCAGGATACTCCCAGTCAATATCAATACCATCAAAATTATGTGTACGCATAAACGTTACGGCACTATCCACAAAACACTTTCTTGACGCCTCCGTCAATGCCGCATCTGAAAAACCTTCTGCACCTAATCCGCCAATAGAAATTAGTATGTTTAGCTGAGGGTTTACATGTCTCAGTTTTTTTAGCTCCCCAATCTTTTTTAAATGATTGCCATGAACCTTATGTTGGTCAATTGATGCAAAGGCATAGTTAATGTGTGTCAGCTTAGTGGCATCAACAGCCTCCATATTCAATTGCTCATGGTCTTCTAGATAACTGATAATGTTAAATTGATTCTCGTTCTTGTCTGTCTTCCTCATGTGTATGACTCCCTTCATTTAGATTAATAACTATAGGACTTTCTCGTGTACTGCCAGATTTTCATTGTAAACTACTACTTGATTGTTTTATGCCATGTGTTCTTTAACGCACTTAAATAAGATAGTGAACCGAAACCGATAATCACATCGTCAGGTTTAGCCAACTCTAAGCTTATTTTTACGGCATTCTCAATGGTATCACCATTGATTACATGGCTACAAAACTGTTTAGCTATAATGGCTCCTTCTTTACTCGAAAGGGCTCTTTGATGATTGGGGGTAACCGTTATGATGGTATCAGCTAGTGGTGCTGTTATTTCCAATATTCTTTTGTAATCTTTATCTTTAAATACTCCAAAAATAAATAGGATATTTTTTTCTGGAAAATACGCTTCAATTGACTGTCTTAAAGCTTGTGCTGCTTGGACATTATGGGCACCATCCAATACAATAAATGGGTTTTCAGATACAATTTCAAATCGATAAGGCCATCTTGCTTTGGCTAAGCCCTCTTTTATACTCTCTTCATCCATATGAAAGCCTTTGTTTATTAAAACATTAGCCACCTCAATAGCTGTAATAGCATTCTTAATCTGATGTTTGCCTAATAAATGAATACGCATTTCTTTAAAGGCTTTATACGAAAAAACTTGTCCTTTATAAGACGTCTCTAGCAAAGAATAATCGTTAACCTCTGCTATGTGAAGCTTGGCCTTGTTTTCTTGGCACTCAGTTCTAATTACTTCCATAATGGTATCATTTTGTTGATAAAGAACCACCTCACTATTTGGTTTGATGATACCTGCTTTTTGATAAGCAATCTTCTCAATGCTATCTCCAAGAAAATTGGTATGATCCATGCCTATAGCCGTTATGACGCAACAGGTTGTTGCTTCCATAACATTTGTGGCATCATACCTGCCACCTAATCCCGTTTCCAATACAATAAAATCGCATTGACTCTCTTTAAAGCATAAAAAAGCTAATGCTGTTATTACTTCAAATTCTGTAGGGTGTTGTAAGCCATCAGCTAACATATCTTCTATCGCTGATTTTATAAGGTTAATGCACGCTACAAGTTCTTTTTTGTCTATTTCATACCCGTTCACCTGAATCATTTCTTGAAAATCCGATATTGCCGGTGACGTATATGTACCTGTTTTATAACCTGATTGTATCAAGATAGATGTAATATAAGAGGTTACAGAACCTTTTCCATTGGTACCAGCTATATGAATTACATGTATATTGTCTTGAGGGTTTCCTAGGTATTCCAGTAGTGCTTTCATTCTATCTAAACCAAGACTAGAGCCATACTGCCCTAAGTCCTTTATATATTTTATGGCCTGTTTATCATTCATGCATATATCCTCCCCGCGTCATCATATCTTCTTTATTATAGTTAATCTTGCTATTACTTTCAACAACTTATTCAATGGACAAGAATGAGCTATCTTTCAATGATCATTATATTAACTCATCATTATTTTTCTTACATAATATGGTATACTATAAGAAATAGGATGTATAACGAGTTGATGCCCATATTTATCTAAAAAAAGTTGAATTCATCCAATAATACCGAGTTAAAGGAGATATTATCATGATTAAAACAGCAGTTATAACCATCAGTGACAAAGGCTCTCGCGGTGAACGAGAAGATGGTACAGGTCCTGCGCTTAGGCACTTATTAGAAAAGCATGGCTATCAGATTGACTATTATAAGATGATTCCAGATGAACAAGATTTGATTGAGAAAGAATTAATTCATTTATGTGATATGTTTACATTAGACCTGATTATAACCAATGGCGGTACAGGTTTTTCCAAACGGGATGTAACACCAGAAGCTACACGTAACATTATTGAAAAACATGTGCCTGGCATATCCGAGACCATGCGTATGAAATCACTAGCTATTACACCTAAGGCCATGCTATCTCGAGGCATTTCTGGCATAAGAAAAAATACGCTGATTATCAACCTTCCAGGTAGTCCAAAAGCAGCAGTAGAGAATTTGGCATTTGTTATCCCTGCTTTAGAACATGGTATTGACATTTTAAAAGGTACAGCGTCTGAATGTGCTGTCGAACCAAAATAGTGGCTGACTATTCCTTTTCATCCATGATGAATCCATACTGCTTTAGTATATCTTGACCTTCTTTAGAGAGTATAAACTGATAGAACCGTTCTGTTTCATCTTTTATGGTGTCTTTTTTTATTATACCTGCATAATAATGACTTAATACATTGTACTGATCTTCAATTTCAAAATGCTCAACATTAGCGCGCACAGCATCCGTCATATCTGTCATATAAACAAACCCTGCATCTCCTTCATTAAGGTTGATTTTAGTTACGATTCTTTTGACATTGGTTTCTTGGGAGACGACATTTTCTAGAACTTTCTCAGAGAAGTCAGGCCCATATTTTTCGTCTAATTTATTCAGGACTTCCAGAGTATACTTACCGATGGGAACATCTTTATTGCCAATGATAATTTTCAAATCGGGTTGGGTTAAATCCTCTATGGTGTGAATGGTTTGATTATCTTTATGTTTTATCACACACAGCTTGTTCTTGGCAAATGCTTCACCTTCCTGAATAAAACCCTTCTGATTAAGTTCATCATAATACTTAAAATTAGCGGATAAGAATAAGTCCACATCTGCACCCTCTTCTACCTGCATTTTTAAGGTATTGGTACCAGCATAATTCAAGTTAATCTTAACATCTGTATGACTTTTAGTATAATGCTTTACCATCTCATCTATCACTTGCGTAAGGGAGGCTGCTGCGGATACATGAATGTCCGTTGTTTTGTTATGGGTACAACCAGCAGCTGTTATCATTAGGATGATGCTGCCTAGAATAAACCCCTTAACATACTTCCATGGTATCACCATTATGGATTATACCTCCTTGCAGAACACGAGCAAATATACCTAATTTTGGCATGATGCATTCACCCATCTTTTGATATATCTGGCAGTGATGATGGCACTCTTTTCCGATTTGTGTTACTTCCAGGATAACCTCATTGCATTTTAATTGTGTTCCAATGGGCAGTTCATTAAGAATAATCCCTTGTACCACTAAGTTCTCTCCAAACGCACCATGATCAATCTCGGCTCCTCTTTCTTTAAATTGCTGGATCTCTTCATAAGACAATAGACTTACTTGACGATGCCACTTTCCTGCGTGAGCATCACCCTTAATACCAAAATCCTTGATTAAGTGAATGGTATTCACATTATATTTTTGGGTACCTTTTTTCTCACTTATGCATACAGCCATTATTTTACCCTTCACCCTTACCCTCCTATTTGAAACATACTTTTTTTCTCTACATTGCTCGTCAGCTTATCATGAAAACCATGATCCTTAGGTTTTTGATCAATTTCATGGGCTATCATGGTCATAAGTTCATCTTCACTTATTCCCTTATCTAAATATGGCTTTAAATGGATGCCTTGATTATAGTGCAAACATGTTTTTAAAAAACCGCTGGAAGTTAACCGTATACGATTACATGAAAAACAGAACTTATTGCTTATAGCACTAATGAAACCGATGGCTCCCGAAAAACCTTCCAATGCATAATATTTGGCTGGTCCATTGCCTAACTTTTTATCAATGGGTTGCAACGTGCCAAAATTTTCTTGTATCATTGCTTGAATTTCACCACTGGTCACAGGTGTAAACATTGTTCCATGTCCGATTGGCATCAGCTCTATAAAGCGTAGAATGATAGACTTCTTTATAGCAAATGCTACAATCGGTATAATTTGATTCATGTTTAACTCCCTAATGGGAACAACATTAAGCTTTATAGGTATTGAGGCTTCTATAGCTTTGTTTATACCTCTCATTACTCTGTCATAAGCATCTACCGTTGTTATTTGATTAAAGTGTTGAGCATTACACGTATCTAAACTAATATTTAAACCATCAATTTTAGCCTCTACTAAATCATCTACTATTTGTTCTAAGTAATAACCATTGGTTGTGGCTGTAACACTTTGTATACCATCCATTTCCTTAATTGCTTTAATGAGTGGTATCACACCTTTTCTGGCAAAAGGCTCTCCCCCTGTTATTTTAACTTTCGTTATGCCTACTTTAACAAGAGCCCTGCATATCTTGATGATATCGTCAAAGCTTAATAAATCTTCCTGTTGGACATACTTAGCGCCACCAGGAGGCATACAATAGACACATTTGAAATTGCAACGGTCTGTGACGGAGATTCTTATATAATCGATATGGCGATTGTATGCATCTAACATGATTAGTCACCTGTACTTTCTATCGTAAACTTACTGCATACTAAGATACATTAGCATGAATGCTTTAATTAAGAGCCATTGTATGCATTATAAGGTCTCATTTCTATCTTCAAAGACAATTATTTTCTCCTGGTTAATGCAGACAGTAATCCTATCGTGTAAATAAATCCCATGGGTACGCACCACGTAATCCGGTAAATTCATAAAAACATGGTCGGATAAATCATTTACTTTGATAGCTAGAAGAAACCCATTATAGGTTCTTTTTATGTCCATTATTTTACCATGAAAAAGGTTCAGCCGTTGATCGGATTCGATTCGATGTTTTTTAACATACAACACATCCATTGACTTAATGCCTAGCTTTATTTCTTTACCCACGTCAATTTCTTGATTAACATGCAATTGTATACCATGGATATCCACACAGGATACACCATCTATATAGTCTATGACACGACCATCCCATATATTTTTCATACCTAAGAATTGAGCTGTCTTTATTTGCTTTGGGGTGTTAAATATCTGGCTTGTGGTTCCTTCTTCCACAATATGTCCCTCATTCATAATGATAACCCGATCACCTATATCATATCCTTCTTCTAAGTCATGGGTAACAAAAATAATGGGTACCTTTAGGTCTTGTTTTATTTTTATGAGTTGTTCTCTTAAGGCTATCCGAAGCGGATTATCAAGGGCGCTAAAAGGTTCGTCAAATAGCAATAAACTTGGTCTGGACATAAGCGCTCGAATAATTGAAACCCTTTGTTGCTGCCCTCCTGAAAGTTCTCCGGGTCTTTTATCTACATCCTCATTTAATTGGAATATGGTTAAAAGTCTTTCTAATTCATCCCTATAAGCCCTGCTTTTTCTATTTTTTACACCGTAAATAAGATTCTCAAAAATGGTTAAATGAGGAAATAGATTACTTTTTTGCTGGATATAGCCAATGTTTCTCTGATGTATAGGTACATGGGTATTGGTTTTGGTATCCACAAGTAAGGTATTATCTTGTTTTACAGACCCTTCGTCCAGATGAACAACACCGGTAATTACATTCAATAAGGTAGACTTTCCACAGCCTGACGGACCTAGAATGACCAGTGTTTCATCATCTGCAACAGAAAAAGATACATGGAGTGCAAATGCTTGATAAGTTTTTTTTAACTGAAATGTATACATGTTTATCGCCTTTTTCGGGTTATTATAATAATGAACAATGATAGAAGAATCATCATAAGGGATAAAAATAAGGCTACTTGAATATCGGATTCCATAGCCGTGTAAATGGCTAGAGGTAATGTTTGGGTGACACCTTTTATATTACCAGCAAACATAATAGTGGCTCCAAATTCACCAATACCACGAGCCCATGCCATGATAAGTCCTGTACCTATGCTCCCCTTTGCTAAAGGATAGGTAATTTTATAAAAAACTTTCAAAGGTGAATCCCCTAAGGTTAAGGCTGTTACTTCAAGCCCTTTATCCACCTTCAAAAACCCTTCTGAAACCGTATTAATAAATATGGGTAAGCCTACAAAGATGTAGATCATGATAACAGCTGTTTTTGAGAAAGTCATATTAATCCCTATTGATGCAAGCAAACGGCCTATAACACCATTTCTACCAAAAGTCATCAATAGCATAAGACCCGTTACAGCAGGCGGCAAAACAAGGGGAATACTGATGAGCATATCCATATAGCGTTTAAATGGAAACGTATATCTTGCCATCACATAAGCTGTTGGTAAGCCTAGTATAAAAATGATAATGAGAGCTATAAAACTGCACCATGCACTTACACCAATAGCAGATAGTATAAAATCCCATTCCATGTTTCTAAAAAGACGTATAAAATCAAGCTTCACAAATGCTAACATGGGTATAAAAATCAAGCACACAGCTACTAAATAGGATATAATCAGTAATCCTTTTCGTCTATTCATGTATCAAATCGCCACTTTTCCCACCACTTTTTTTTATGAGACGAACATGATTAATGGTCATCTTTTTATCCATACTCTTACACATATCATAAATCGTGAGAAGAGCCACATTAACACCTGTTAATGCTTCCATCTCAACCCCTGTCTTACCATCAACCCTCACTTCACACTCTGCTGTCACCTTACCGTCTTGTTCGTGAACAACGAAATCTATTCTTGATTTTGTAATGAGTAAAGGATGACACATGGGAATTAGGCTGCTGGTCTTTTTCGTTGCCATGATACCTGCAACCCTTGCTACGGTCAGCACATCACCTTTTTTGGCGGTTTTTTTCTGTATGGCATGAATGACCTGAGCATTCACATAAATATCCCCTCTTGCAATCGCTATTCGATGAGAAATGGCTTTATCACTTACATTCACCATCACAGCATTACCATTATTATCAAAATGCGTTAATCCTTTTGTCATGGCTATTCTCCTTCCATTAAGAACATGGCTGGCTTATATACTGCCCTTCCCAAAACTACAGTTAGGATAGACACAGGTGTCACATGTTAGACATAAGCCTCCGTGCCCTAATCCTACTAGATATTGCTTCGTAATCATATCACCTGCTAGTACTCTTGGAAGGACAAGATCAAAGATGGTTGTTTTTGCATACATGACGCAACCTGGCAATCCAATAATCGGTATCTGGTTATAATAACTCATTAAAAACATGGCTCCTGGTAACACAGGCGCACCATAACTGATGATATCTGCACCTGTCTGTTTAATGGCTGCTGGTGTCCGATCATCAGGGTCCACACTCATGCCACCAGTGGTTAAGACCATATCTACACCTTGCTCAATAAACGACATAATGGCGTCTGTGATGTTTTTTTTATCATCATCCACAATAACTTGTTCAACATCCGTTATACCATATTGACTTAGTTTTTCCTTAAGCACTGGACCGAATGCATCTTTTATGCGTTTATAGTAGACTTCATTACCAGTGGTCACAATGCCTACTTTCATTTTCTTATAAGGGTTTAATGCCATAAGAGGCGTACCATTGGCTATGGCCACAGCTTCGTTTAATTGATCTTCTTTTATGACAAGAGGAATAACCCTTGTGGCTGCAACTTTATCCCCTTTTTTCACTGGAAAATAAGTATGCCTGGAAGCAATAATGATGTTACCCAGCTCGTTAATTTTATTTAAACGTTCCACGTCGACTTTGAATAAACCATCGCATTCAGCTATTATTGTTATTTTTCCTTCTTTAACTTCCGAGGGAGTCAGATACTCATTGGCACATATCTTATATAAAATCTCAGCCGCTTCATTTTCATGAAGATAGCCTTCCTTTTTCTCCCATACAAACAGATGGTCTTTTCCTATGGCTAACAATTCAGGGATGTCTTCTTTGGTGACAACATGTCCTTTTTTAAAAGCCACTCCTTTTACTTCTCCTCGAACAATCTTCGTTATATCATGACATAACACATGTCCCACGGCATTAATGGTTTTAATTGTTTTCATAGGGACCTCCATTTCTATATAAACATAACACAAGGCACTAAAATATAGACTCTTCATCTATATTAACAAATATTTGCTATAAACACTAGATTTTTTTATCAATATGACCAAATTTATAGGTCATCCCTTAATATTTACTACCACTATCCAATACTTCTATAGGCACTTCTTTAAAAAGTGGGCTGACAGATTGCCGATTGTGAATTCTCCTTATTGTCTCTGCGAATAAAGGTGCAACAGAAACAAGTTTTACTTTATCACAAGATTCAACATAAGGATTGTTCACTGAATCCGTTGAAATAAGCATTTCAATGGGACTGTTCTCTAATTTTTCTACACCTTTTTCATTTAATAAGATATGGGATAAGCATGCAATTATTTTCTTGGCCCCTCTGTTTTTAAGTTCAATGGCAAGGTCTACTAATGTCCCACCCGATATACTAAAATCATCTACAATGAGTGCATTTTTTCCTTTTACTTCACCCACAATCTCAATGATCTTCGCATTTTCAGAATGGTCTTCTCTCTCTTTGTCCCCAATGGCTACAGGTAACTTAAGGTACCTTGCAAATTTACGAGCTTCTTTTGCGAAGCCTGAGTCGGGAGCAACAACAACTAAGTCATCCATCTGTAAAGACTTGATGTATTCACATAATATAGGTAGAGCAAACAAGTGATCTACTGGTTTCTTGAAAAAACCCTGAATTTGGGGGCTATGTAAGTCCATGGTAACCACTCGATCAGCTCCTGCTACTTCAATACAATCTGCGCAAACCCTCCCACGTATGGAAACTCTTGGTTCATCTTTTTTATCCCCTTTTGCATAAGAGTAATAGGGCATAATGACGGTTACAGAATTAGCACTAGCCCGCTTAAAAGCATCAATCCAGAAAAGAATCTCTGCAAACTCATCATTTGGCTTAAGGCCAATGGATTGTACAAGATAAACATCTTTATCACGAACGGTTTCTTCCACTTTTACATAGGTATTCCCCTCACTAAATGTAATGACCTTAGACTGACCTAATTCTGATCCTAGATAGTCACAAATCCTAATAGCAAAATCTCTTCCAGAACTTCCAGCGAATACTTTGATGCCATTTTGATTACTCATATAGACCCTCCTACTGACGTTATATCTTGAACAGTTACGTTTAATTTTACACCCTCATTATACAGTATGTTCAATAATTTATCATCTTAATTTTAAATTATTTTATATACCATGATATGAAAGAAGATAGTAAGCTGTATGTGATGGATACAGCTACTATCTTTTGTCCTAAGCTACTTAGCTATTTTTATCTTAACAATATCTTTACTGCTTGCGGTCTGTCCACCTATGGGTTCTTGACTAATCACTTCACCACTGTTATAAGATGGATCGTTTACCATTTCAAAAACGATGTTTAGCTGCTGTTCTTCTGCCATGGCTTCTATTTCACTTAGAGAATATCCTGAAAAATCAGGTATCGTATAGAGTAACCCCAGGGACACATACACGTCAATGGTAGTTTCCATGGGCGCATTGGGTTGGTTGTAGATATCCTGTGCCATGATGATACCATAATCCAACGTTGGATGGTGTACTTCTGTTATATTCAGGGTAATAGCTGCCCCTTTTGTATTTTCAGATTTCACCCATTCTTCCATTGCCACAATGGACTTATCAATAAATCTGGGGATGTTGATTGTATCACCTAAAGAATAGGTCACAACAACATTGGTCCCTTTCCCAACTGCTGTTCCCACTTCAATGGATTGGGTTAAGAAATCACCAGCATCCGTATTGGGTGCATAGACTTCTCTTACTTCTACATTCAGGTCACTCATTTCCGAGTAATTCTTAGCGGCTGTCTTTGTCATATCGCCAAAGGATGGTACCGTTAATCCTGAAGAAATGGTTACATGGATTTCTGAAGATAAGTCAACGGTGTCATTGACAACGCTCTGGGACATAATTTTACCATACTCATAGCTTGTATTTGCTTGCTTCGTCATGGCTAATTGAACAGACGCACCTTTTTCATTTTCATCATCAACCCAAGTCTCTATCTCATCCCATGTCCCATGAACAAAACTTGGGACTTGAACACGTGACCCTAGCGAATAGATTAGATTGATTTCAGTATCTTCTTCCACTTTCTCATGAGCTGTAATGGATTGGCTTATGAGTTTTCCCGTTTTTATCTGCTCATTATAGGCTTCAGTTATGGAAATTGAAAGGGATTCCTGCTCATAGTCATTGGCATCGGCTAAACGCATATGTGCAAAATCAGGTACGGTAATAGCCTTCCCCTTAGAGACCACAAATGACAATGTGTCATTGGATGTCATCCATTCCTCTGGCACAACACTTTGACTGATAATCCTATCCTTTTCATAGATTGTACTATACGCATACGTATGCTCATAGGCGATACCCTTGTTTTTTGCCCAGATATCTGCTTCTAAAAGTGTCTTGTTTAGAAAGCTTTCCATGGCTACTTCCGGCTCTTTTGGTCCACTTGATAGGGTAAAATGCAAACTTTCACTTACGTAAACTTCTTGCTCTGATTGCACATTCTGTGACATAACCACATCCTTTGGATAAATGTCGCTAGGTGCATAAGCCGTAGTATAAGTCATATGATTGGTTTTTGTCCAGATATCCACGTCGATAATGGACTTATTGTGGAAGTCTTCCATGATAATGGTATCATTATCGCCATTAGAAAGGATAAAGCTGACACTTGATCCTTCCATTACATCTTCTCCTGCATCAACACTTTGATAAAAAACGGCATCTTTTGGATACAGCGGGTGAATTTTATAGGTATAGCTGTATTTAATATTATTATTTTTTGCCCATATATCCACATCCATGATCGTTTGATTAAGAAAGTTCTCCATGGTAATCATCTCATTTTCAATACCACTGGATAGGACACAAGTGAAGGTTTCATCTATGGACATCTCTTCTCCAGGTTTCACACTTTGGTTCATGACTTCTCCATCATGATAGATTTCGCTGTTTTCATATGTATAGGTATAGGTTACTTGGTTATTTTTAGCCCAGACATCTACATCTGTTATTTGACCTTTCATAAAATCTGGTACCACAACACTTTCTACGGTTTCCGTATAGCTCATGGTAAATGCTATCTCTGAAATTCTTACAAAGCTCTCTTTTGTAGCACCAATTAATACATAGTCGATTAAATAATTAGGGGGCACTATGTCATCTTCCACGTATGTAAAGGTATAGTTAATAATTCCGTTTTGTTCAATCCATTTTTCAATACTTGTCTTGGTCCATGAGGAATCAAACCCTGGCACTTCAAGACTTTCATAAGGGTCAAATCCTTTTGATACAACTACCTTAACGGTTGTGTCCTTCTTAATTTTTTCTCCTATCCCACGATTTTGAGAAATGATACGATCCTCGGTAACGGTATTGCTGTATTGCTCTTCTGTAACCAACGTAATACCTTGACCATTACTCCAGGCAACCACATCATCGTATGCCATGTTTGTAAAATCAATAAGCTCCGTTTTTTGATTGACAATAAAATAAATGGCAATGACAGCACTACCTAATATTAAACATTGTATGAGCCACTTTTTATAGGGATTCACTTTTTGGTATGAAAATTTTTCTTCTTCAAAGCTTGCTTTAGCCTGTTGATTCACACTTGATAAGAAATTATTTCCTGACGTATCATTTTCATTTTCATCTATAAAAGACTGTAGGTTATTTTCCTGTGTATGATAGTCTATACCTTCATTTGTATCATCTTTTGTATCATCTTTGGAAACTGTCACATCATCTATCATACTTTCACCTGAAGGATGATGAGTATCATCAATAGAAGGAGGACTCACATTTTCGTCTTGAGGTGTTGTATCACCATCATTTGGGTCTTTAGCATTCTCTTCTACATCAAATGAAAATCCATCTCTGAATATATCTTTTCCTTGTTTGTTATCCATATGCTACATCCTTTCAACCAATCTGCCGCCTTCTAGCTTGAGTTGTACATCACTAAGACTTGCTATATCGTCTGAATGGGTAACAACAATCACACACTTATTGTATTGTGTGGCCAATAACCGAAAGATCTTAATAATCTCCCTTTCAGTACCCGTATCCAGATTACCTGTTGGCTCATCTGCTAAAATGACAGCCACATTGGTAGCCAATCCCCTTGCAATGGCTACACGTTGTTGTTCTCCACCGGACAGCTTGAAGATGCTTCTCTCAGCTTTTGTCTGAACAATGCCAAATTGATGAAGCAAATTAAGGGCTGTTTTGTAATAAGGCTTTGGTACATCATTATCTGTTATTTCCATGACGTTGACTACGTTCTCAACGGCTGTTAAATATGGTATAAGGTTAAATTGTTGAAACACAAACGATAGGTAATTTCTTCTATACTTGCCTAGACCAATTTCGTTAATATCTTTGTTTTCATAGCATACTTTTCCCTGTTGCGTTTTTTCAAGACCTCCTGCTATGGCTAGTAGGGTGGTTTTACCACTGCCTGATGGACCGAGAATGGTATAGAATTTCCCTTTTTCAAATGTATAGCTAAGTTCATTTAATATGGTTCGTTTACTATTACCATCAATGTATCCATAGGTTATATTCTCTAAACTTAAAATCGACACCTAAATCTCCTCCTCTATGAATTTCTATTGATTAAAATCTGTTTAGGGTTAAACCGCATCACATAGAGTGATGGCAATATGGTACTGATGATGGATAGTAGCAAGCCTAACCCGAAAAGCTGTAGCAGCACCATTATATTTAACTGTGTATGAATATCCTGTTTTTCTATTACGGCATCATTTTTTACATTTCCAGGCATGACGGCTTTTCCCATATTCCTACCAGGTGTAAACATCCTCATGGACATTGCATTCTCCTGAGTTGGACTGAGCATATCACTGTCCAGTACGGTTTCACTTACTTTATCCCCTATAATGGAACCTGTAAAAGAGGACAACATAAATGCCATAAGCGCAATGATGGTTACTTCTAATACAAATTGTGTTACAATCTTAACTTTACTCTCCCCAACTGCTAACATAATCCCGATTTCTTCTTTTCGTTCATTAACGGTGAGGGCTGTAATCAGACCGATAATTGAAGCACCAGCAACTGCAATAATGATGACCATGATTTGGGCAATGCTTCCTAATTTTTCAATGGGCCCCATAATACTATTGTATAACGCATCATTGGCATCCAGATTTCCGTATTTTAAGGGTAACTGTTCTTCTATTTTTTCTTTATAAACATCCATAAATAAGGGGTCTTTTAAACGTATCACGTTATTCGGTATCAAGATATGGTCCATTTCATTTTGGGTAAATCCAATGGTTTTAAGTATATTAAAAGGTACGTAGAAGCGATTCTGTGGTAAGGTGGTGTTGCCACCTCGGCTAACCATTTTTTGATCCACTTCTTCTTCTGACGTATAGATACCAATAACCTGAAGTTCCAGCGATACAACTTCATCATCTAATGTTGACGCTTCTACTGCTATCATGTCGCCTATTTTTAAATCATTAATGGAAGCAACCTGTTCTTCTATGAGTACGACAGGATCTCCATTCATAATTTCTTCACTTGTTGCTAGACGTCCATCCATTAACATCACATTTTCATCTGCAAAATCCATGGGATTCACATCAGCAAATAGCTTCATATCAAATGCATGACTGTCATTACTGTTACTGGTTTGAGAATATTGAGCTAAGTCGTTAGCTGTCACATCCATGGATACGGTCATATCATAGCTTGCAACATACTCCGAATTGATCGCCTTCATCATATTACTGTAAGTGGGAGCACCTTTTTCAGTTAGCTTCTCTGATGTAGTAATCTCACCTGTAAAAGCGGCTCTTAAACTGTTAAACTCCTCTTTGTTCAGAGCACCTTTTTGGTTATCCTCCAGAATGCCTTCAATGGCTAACTGATAGCTCACATTAGCGCCTATGCTGATACGTGTTTGCTCTTGGGCTTTTACAGTAGCATCATATACCAATAAACCCGCTAGAACAAAATTAGCAATGATTAAAAAGATAATTCCTAGCAAAAACGTCTTGCCTTTTTTGTTTTTTATGTATTTTAATGCTCTTTTAATAAAATACATGCGTGATAAACCTCCCTTTCAAGAATAGCTTCATCTTACCAAATAATTCTAGTTGGAATTATGGGTTGATTATGGGAAATTATGTTATTTATTTTCAAAAATATCTTGATATATGTGTTACATGAGGTATCGCTAACCATAAAATGCAGTCATAAAAAGAAGCTATCTCAGCAGATAGCTTCTTTCCTATTATCTTACTACAGTACAGTTAGGATGAAGGTTCTTTCTTTTTATCCATAACAGTCCATGTATAACCATGGTCTACGTAATCTTCACAGAATTTGAACCCCAACTTATGAAATAACTGTCTTGCAGGCTTATTTTTTTCACTGGTTTCAATATGAATGCGCTGAAATCCGCCTTCTGTGAATAAGTATTCCAAAACAATTTGACAACTTTTATAAGCGATGCCCTTTCGCCAATAGGTTCTATCCCCTATGACTATCCCCATTTCTGCTTGATTCTTTTCTTTATCAAACCCAAAGAGGTTAATAAAACCAATGGGGCGATCTTCTGTGTTCGTTATTATAAAATACCGATACCGGTTCAACCGTTTATTCTTATTCATCACTTCATGAGAAAACATACGGCAGTAAGTCTTACACTCCTTTAAAAGCGATGGGCTATTATGAGGTATGGGACGAGGATCAAACCGATTGATTTCCTGATCAATCCACCATGCAAATAATGTAACAACATCCTCATCTTTGATATCTCTAATTTGTATATCATCATTCGTATAATAGATCATATCCTTTTCCCCCTTTGTCTTACATGCGCGGATAGCACCCCTTTAGTTAGAGGATTCTTCTATTTAGTTTATCAGATTGGAAAACACATGTCTACAAAAATGCCTGAAGGATAATACTTATTAATAGCAAATAAGCATCCAATAATAAAACTGGTACTATAGTCTTGTTTTATTGACACCTATTACAATTGCTGATACAATATATTGTGTTATCTCAAGAACCAAACTACTACATCATGTATGTTCATACTCACTATATGCATCACACATCAGGACAATTTACCTACTAAGTGTGTCAAATATAGTGATTTCTAAACACAAGATGTTTTTTATAAAGTAGTGATTATGTACTCCATGTAATCTATCAGCGTATATTTATGCATAGATTTATCTCATACATAGGATTAAACAAAATCTATAAGACACGAGAACTTATGACAACACTTTTCGTGCCTCAAGTGAAAGGAATGGAACTATGTTAAAAGTACTTAAAAGAAACGGGTCAATTGTCAATTTTGATGTGAATAAGATTATAACGGCCATTAGCTTATCCATGGCAGAAACAAAAGCAGATGTTGACTCAGACCTGGCGAAAACCATTGGCGAACGTGTGGAAGCTACATTACGCACTTATGAGCACCAGATATCTGTTGAAGATATTCAAGACCTTGTTGAAGAAATGCTCATGGAATCCCCAAGAAAAGATGCTGCAAAACGGTATATCCTTTATCGTTATGAGCGTGATAAAAATAGAGACCGTCGTAAAAAACGCACAGATGGCCGTTTGTTATCCCATGAATTTATCAGCCGCTATAAACATCGTCCCAACCCTATGAAACAATTAGGAAATTTCGTTTATTATCGTACGTATTCAAGATGGTTATCCGATGAAAAACGTCGTGAATATTGGTGGGAAACTGTTCGACGGGCTGTTGAATATAACTGTAGTCTTGTCCCTACTACGAAAGCAGAAGCAGAAAAACTATACGATAACATCTTTCACTTAAGACAGTTTTTATCTGGTAGAACTTTCTGGGTGGGTAACACAGATGTAGCAAAAAATTATCCCATGTCCAATTATAACTGCTCCTTTACCGTTATTGATGATTTTGACAGCTTTAAAGACTTGTTTTATATGCTCATGATTGGTTCCGGTGTGGGTATCCGTATTTTAAAAGATGATGTTAACCGCTTGCCTAAGATACGCACAAGTTTTGATATTATTCATGAAGACTATACACCAACACCTATGCACCTTAGAGAAGATAGTACAAGCTTGGAATTCAGTCATAATAACACGGTTAAAATTATTATTGGGGATAGCAAGGAAGGATGGGTTCAAGCACTTGACTTCTACCTGAAAGTATTATATAGCAATGAATACCGCAAAATCAATACCGTGATCATTAATTATAATCACGTAAGACCAAAAGGTGAAAAGCTTAAGACATTCGGAGGAACAGCAAGTGGACATCAGAGTCTTAAAAACATGTTTATTAAAATAACCAGCATCATTAAAAAACGGGGTGTTTTAAACAACGAAGATTATGTGAAACTCTTACCCATTGATTGTTTGGATATCGCTAACATCGTTGGTGAAAATGTGGTTGTTGGTGGTGTTCGTAGGACCGCTGAAATCGTACTTGTTGACCCAGATGACAAGGAAGCTATTGAAGCTAAAAGTCATCTCTATAAACAGATTGACGGTCAATGGATTGTGGATGAAGACATTATTCACCGTCAAATGAGTAATAATTCCATTTACTATCGAGAAAAACCATCAAGAGAACAGCTTCATTGGCAAATAGAGCAAATGCGCTATTCTGGTGAACCGGGCTGGGTTAATGAATCTGCCGGACTCAAGCGTCGACCAAATATGAATGGTGTCAATCCTTGTGGTGAAATCCTTCTTGATTCAAAAGGCCTATGCAACCTGACAACCATCAATGTCTTTGCCTTTGTGAAAGACGATAATACCCTTGATTTTGATGGCTTATTTGAAGCTCAAAAGCTATCTGCTCGAGCCGGTTACCGTATGACTTGCACAGACCTTGAAATTCCCCGTTGGAATTATATTCAAAAACGTGACAAGCTTCTAGGCTGTTCCCTTACAGGATGGCAGGACCTGGTGAACGCTACAGCCCTATCCAAAAAAGAGCAAGGAAAGCTGCTACGTGAATTACGTACCATTGCTAAAATGGCTGCTAAGGATTATGCTAATGAAATTGGAGAAAATATACCTTTACTGGTAACAACGGTGAAACCGGAAGGTACATTAAGTCAATTACCTACTGTATCAAGCGGTGTTCATTATTCCCACTCACCTTACTACATTCGTCGCGTACGTATTAACAGTGACGACCCTCTTGTTAAAGTGTGCGAGGAACTGGATTACCCTATCTTCCCAGAAGTGGGTCAAGATATGGAGACTTGTACAACGAAAGTCATTGAATTCCCAGTTAAAGCACCAGAAGGCATTACAAAATATGATGTATCGGCTATTGAGCAATTAGAAAATTATAAGCTTTTTATGGAAAATTATGTGGATCACAACTGCTCCATTACGGTTCATGTACGTGAACATGAATGGGCTGATGTAGAAGAATGGGTATGGAAACATTGGGATGATACGGTTGCTCTTTCCTTCCTCTCTCTCGATGACAATTTCTACAACTTATTACCTTATGAAGCGATTGAGCAAGAAGAATATGAGAAACGTTTAGCCAATATGCGACCTTTCTTACCAAATCTTATTAGTAAATATGAGAAAAATGAGGTTGAATTTGATATTGGTGCAGCTGACTGTGAAGGAGGCGTTTGCCCAATACGATAAGCATATAGCTGAGTGAGCAAGTGCAGTCCCTTTTCATGAAACACAGCTCTTGTCACTCAGCTAACGCCATTAAAATGTCAATATGATCATCATGTTACCTTCCCTACTTATAGCAAAATAAACGTTGGCACAACCATTAAAACCGTATTCCTTATTTAAAGAAAAGCAATGAAACAGACATAAATTGTAAGATATTACAAGTAAACGTCAAGATCATGCATAAAAGGATGTCAAAAAAGTCATACTTTATAATGTATGAAGAGCTCATTACAAATACGGAGGAAAACACATGAAAAAATTATGTTTATTATTGCTGCTTGTCATCTCCATGACGCTTATGGGTTGTGCCACAACTAATGACGATAAGGATATGGATGATACAGGTAATGATACGGAAGGTACAGATACAGGTGATATGACAACAGACGATATGTCCAAGTGGAAAGATGGTTCATACACAGGTGAAGGTGATCCATGGGAGTATGGCTCTGAAGATTCCACTGTGGTTGTGAAAGATGGTCGGATGACAGAAATTACATTACGCCGCTATGATAATGAAGGTGCTGAAGTAGATTATGAATTATGGACCGGTCAAGAAATAGATGGCAAGACATATCCTGACTTAAAGCAATACAGAGAAGATATGGCAAACAAAATGATTGAAGCACAATCAACAGAAGTTGATTCCATCGCTGGAGCAACAGTATCTTGTGATAACTGGAAATTAGCTACAAAAAGAGCTCTTGATAAAGCAAAATAAAAACAGAGGTGTGGTATCACCTCTATTTTTTATCCTATAATTACCCATTCACATGGGGTAATGAAGCTACATATTCAAATAAATCCTCATAATTACCTCTTAACGTACAATCAACAGTATCATTATTTCGATTGATAAGATGGTTTTCTACAAGAAATGTTTTTAGGCCTAGTTTGCCTGCTACAAGGTCTTCTTGTACATCATTTCCAATCATCATACATTCATCAGGTTGTTTGTCAATATGGGTTAAGATTTCTTCATAATAAGCTGTATATGGCTTACAATAATGACTGTTTTCATAAGCAGTAATATGTTCAAAATCTTCTGGTTGAAGCCCAGCCCAATGAATACGATGGTGAACTGCAGTTAAAGGAAATAACGGATTTGTAGCAAGAACAATGGTATAGCCCTTTTCTTTTAACAGCTTGATAGCATCAATGACATACTGACTTTTAGATACTGCTTTTTCTACTTCTAAGAATCCTGTTTCATAGAACCGATCGAATCGTTCTTTATACTCGTCCATCTCATCTCCAACAAAAGTCGCAAACTTGTCCATGAATAGTTCTTGATTTGTACGTTCCTCATCATTTTCATCACGCATATGTGCTGTGGCACCCCATATATAGTTAACAAAAGTCTTCTTATCCATTTTATCTTCAAAGGTTCTATGCAATGCATCAAAATAAGTATCAACAAATATTTTTTCGTCAAGTGGCAGTAATGTTCCGTCTAAGTCAAACAAAATTGTATTCATCTTTATTACCCCTTTCTTATCTTCCGTTCAATATTGCACATGTGACATGTATAATCGTCGCCTATTATAGCATAACTTTGACAATGTTTCAATTATTAGGGTTGTTAATGGCATTACAGCACTTCATAACGGTATCATCTTGTATAGGACTAACTAACACGTATTAATATTACCTTCATCAAATTGGAATGTTTTGGTGATTGAAAGTGTAGGTGTAACATATATGGTTAGTGTCGCTGACTGGGCAAATTGCCGTGTTTCTTCTTTTGTTGTTAATTGAAACGGTATATTGGCTTCAATTAAAATAGTAATTAAGTTTTGAATTTGTTTTAAACTAATAATACCAAGATTATTGCTTTTCCATAAATGCGATGATAATAATGATAGAACATTATTAATGCAATCATCTCTCATAAAAATGCCACCCACTATCTTTACCGTATTGTACAAGTTTATTGTAAGCATACCACCCATATATATCATAAAACATGTATCTCTATATTATATGTAGAAACTGACTCCTGTGATACGCATATGAAGACATACTTCATAATTATCTGTAAACGGGCCAAATGCTTTTTCAATATAACAAGAAATATTCATATGTGTTGGTGTTATTGAATATATTGTAATCACAAATATTATTGAGGTGATAAGCAATGAATATTCAACAAAAAACAAGAGAAATTGTACAATTAGTGCAAGCAACACCCGATTATGCTAAAGCCAAGTCTCTAAAAGCTCAGATTCTAAGAGACCCTCGTTTAACGCGAATGGTAAAAACGTTTCAAGATGAACAGAGCAAACTTTATAATCGTAATCTTCCACCACAACAATTAGATGCTGAAATGAAAAAACTTGTAGATAATTTTGAACGCAACTCCAGTAATACAATTATTGGTAATTATGCTTCTGCCATGCAAAAAGTTCAAGAAAAAGTGTATCAAATCAATATGAGTATCTTAGAAAGCATTGACAAAGACCTTAGTATATAACGACATTTCCTAGAATCAGAAAGGAATGGTTAACATGACTTCTATCAAAGAACAGAAATATAAGGATCGAGCGCCTTATACGACCATACATAATATACGTAGTAAATTAGTAGAAGTCGGTATATTAACAACAGAATCCAATTGGCTGCATACACTGGACGGATTCTATAGCGTCACACTATCTGTTGATGGCACGACTGTACGTACCAATGGTAAAGGTACAACAAAAGCTTATGCCCTAGCTAGTGCTTATGGTGAATTAATGGAACGCCTTCAAAATCTTGCACCTTTTCGACTTTCCATGGACTTTGATGAAGGTGTTTTTTCTGGTAACTTTTATTATGCACCGGATGAAAAATCCTTTTCTATGGATGAACTGCTACAGTTCGACAATGAATGGTTAGCTTGGCAATTAAGCCATACACCAACCCATACACAAGAAATAACTACTATACTGCATGCTTGGAGACAAATATCATACGAAGATATCCCAACAGATTTTATAGCTGTACCTTATAAGAACATAAGTCATCACACCCAATCTTACATTCCCATAAAAATGGCCAATAAAATGTATATGTCTAATGGCATGTGTGCAGGTAACACCCGTGCAGAAGCATGTATTCAAGGTATTTGCGAAATTATGGAGCGATACGTCAATCAAAAAATAATACGTGAACGCATAACACCACCTACTATTCCTGATGATTTTCTAAACCAATATCCTGCCATTATGAAAATGATTAAGTCCATAGAGGTTGAAGGGCACCACAGAGTCATTGTAAAAGACTGCTCTCTTGGAAAAGGTTATCCTGTCACATGCGTGATTTTTATCGACCTGCGGACCGCCGAATACTTTATTAAGTTTGGTTCATCCCCCATTTTTGAAATATCCTTAGAACGAACCTTAACAGAACTCTTACAAGGGCAACATATTAATAAGATGAAAGGATTAAAAGATTTCCAAGTTACCCTGCCTGTTAAAAGTGAAGATGATAATATCATGAACATTTTAGTGAACGGTTCTGGCTATTATCCAAGAGAAATATTTATGCATACACCATCTTATACTTGGGATGGCTTTCATGGTTTTTCTGGTGAATCAAATGAAGAAATACTTGAGCAATTGGTGTCATTTATTGAAGATTTAGGTTATAGCCTATTGATTAGAGATGTAAGCTTTCTTGACTTTCCAGCTTATCATATGATTATACCTGGCTTAAGTGAAGTTGAATCATTCTATCATGAAAGCTCCATACAGGATTATGCTACCTATAACACCATTAAAAAACAAATAAGACGACTAAAATCTCTTACCTCTGAAGAAATTAGGGATTTAATTTATCTTATTACCAACAGCACCTATCACCCAATGGCTCAGGTAGTAACACTACTAGGTCTAAAGCTTAAGCAACCTACACCTTGGTACTTTAACAACATGGCCTTGTTACTTGTGGCACTTTATCTCAAAATAAATGATTATGATCATGCTCACAAGATCTTTAATGAATTCCTTGAGTACACCAAAAAATCTCATGGTTCAAAGCAAATGCTTACCTACTATAAATGTGTAAGCAGCTACCTTGAATTACGGGCTAAGACAATGGATAAAATGGCTATATTTATGCTGCTTACTACCTTCTATCCCATTAAAATAGTTCAAAATGTTATCAAGACATTTGAAAATACAGAGGATATATTTCATGATTTAAATGGTCTTCAATGTTTTAACTGCCATGAGTGTTATCTTAGAACTGTTTGTATGTATTCAGGTAATCGAGATCTCCTATTAAAGCTCATGTCCTTATATCAAACACATGATGCTGACCAACAAGTAAAATAAATAAAAAACCATATATCATCATGGCATATTGTTGCTTCTCATTTATCTTATAACCTAGCAACAAGAAGTCATCCCATGACCGGTATATGGTTTTATAAGCCTATAGGCAAAAACTCATGGTCTATTTAGAGGTTGTATTACAAACTGAAATGAACTGTTAATGTCTTACATATCATCTTCCATATCCATATCATCCATTTCACCCATATACATACGCATCATGGGATTCATGTTAGGATTCATATTCATCATGGGGTTCATCATCATGGCATTCATGTTCATCATAGCATTCATACTCATCATAGCGCTCATATTTGCCATAGCATTCATCATCATAGGGTTCATGCTCATCATAGCATTCATATTTGCCATAGCATTCATGCTCATCATAGCGTTCATACTCATGGCAGCATTCATATTAACCATTGGGTTCATGCTCATCATGGCAGCTTCCATATCCTCCATTTCAGCCATTTCACCCATTTCGTCCATCTCGTTCATCTCATTCATCTCATCCATACGATCCATATCCCTATTCTTCTTCATGTACATATCATAATCTTTCATAGGCATCATGTTATGCATCTTTTTATCATCTTTTTTCTTAGCGTTATATTGATAGCTCTCCATCAGAATTGCTCCTTTTATTTGTTCTAATACTACTATATGATAATAGGTGTGAGTGTGCTAAATAATTCTCTAATATAACACTTTATATAACTTATGATGATTTTGTTATTGTATTGGCTATCCACTTTTCTAAAGATACCATTCTGTATTTTTACATAGACTTTACGACGTTAATACCTAGCAAATGTAATGCATTTATACTCACTTGTATGACACCTTTAATCAAGGCTAAACGTGCAGACTGTAGTGCTTTGCTTTTGGCATGTATAATGGAGCACTGATGATAGAACGTTGAGAACTTCTTGGTTAGACCATAAACATAATTAGCAATAATGTGGGGACTTGCATCCTTAAGGGCCTTTGCTACTACGTCATTAAAAAATAGCAAATCCAATATCAAATCATAAACCAAATCTTCTTCTAGAAGACCATAGTCAATCTGTTCATCTTCTTGAAATTGGCATTTGTCTAAGATGGAATGTATTCTTGCTATACTATATTGTAAATAAGGTCCTGTATTTCCCTCAAAACTTAAAGCCTTCTCCAAATCAAAGGTAACATTCTTATGATTGGCTGTCTTTAGTATGGCATATTTTACTGCACCATAGGCAATTGTCTTTGCTGTAGTCACATCCACTTCCCTATTATTTTCTTTCATGTATGCCATGGATTTTTCAATGGCAAGGGACATAAAATCTTCTAATAAAACGACCTTTCCCTCACGAGTAGCCATTTTACCGTCTTTTAGCAATACAAATGAATAATGTACAGGTGTGGGTGCTGTGTACCCTAATAGATCTAATGCAGCACTCACTTGTTGGTGATAGGACTTTTGATCTTCCCCTAGAACAATCATATTCACATGGGTATTAGTCTTTGCCTTGTGCATGGAATAAGCAATATCTCGAAGTGGATACAGGGAGGTCTTATCTTTTCTGGATAAAACCAGATAAGGTGCTTTCGTCGGTATGTTGTATGCTTCTAGATTAAGAACCAAGCGGCCTTCTTCATCTTCTTCCAGATTTCCTGTGGTCTTTAATTGTTTCAAAACTTCCTGTAATGCACCATTAAAAATATACGCTGATTCATATTGAAAGGTGTCGTAGTTAATGCTTAAGTCCTTGAAAAGACCTACTTGTCCTTTGATGCATATGTCTACAATGTTTTGAAATGATTTTCTAACAGAAACATCGCCATTTTCAAATGCATATAATAATTTAAATATTTCTTCTTCTATCTGTGGATTATCTTTCATGGCTTCATGCATACGCACATAGTGTTGCAACAACTCTTTAAATGTGACCTTCTCTTCATGTTGCGTTGCATACACTAACATGGCAATCTGCTTACCAACATCGTTTACAAAATAATGTGTATTCACTTTATAGCCTTCAAAAGTCATTAATCGTTTAAGTACATCACCAATAAGCGCATTTCTAGCACGACCAACATGGGGTGACGCATTAGGGTTAATACTGGTGTGCTCAATAAGGGCTGTTTTACCTATCCCCGATTCATTTGAACCATATTGGTGTTTCTTATGTTTAATTTCTAATAAAGTATCTTGAATCACTTGACGACGCTTAAAGTAAAAATTTAAATACCCATCTTTCGCAACCACTTGCTCTATAAAAGAAAGTGAATGAAAAGCATCTTTTAGTTCATGGGCTATGTCCATAGGGCTTTTTTTCAGCTTTTTTGCTAAAGGGAAACAAGGTAATGATAAATCACCTAATGCAAGGGAAGGCGGTCTAGTAAAGTGACATACCATCTTATCAAATGGTTCTTGTAAACATGCATCAATTAATTGTGTATATGTTCGCATCATACATACTACCTCCTTTTACTTTTCTTATATCTTTAAACGCATATGAACATGCTTCTATTTCATATACGAAATTCACAGATTTTCCTTATAAGACAACAAAAAACCCCATCTCTTAATAGAGACGGGATTACCGCGGTACCACTCTCATTGATATCAACATCGAATAGATGTTATCATATCCTCTCAAAGACCTTTATCGCAGGTATACGTTCTTTCTACTGGAATGTTCAAAAGAATGCTCCTTGGTGCGTTTCACAAACACATGATCATTAGGCTTCCACCATTTCCTAACTCGCTGGTACAAGAGATGTTCGCTACTTATCCAAATCATCGCCTTATTCTATATTTTTTAGCAGTTTAACATATTTCATTTTATTTTACAAGGATTAATACTATTTTTATGTAATAGATATTAAAATAATACCATAATATCATTATATTTATAGGCAAGGTATATAAAAATATACGTATTAAGAGCGAAAGTAAGCACATATGGCGTTATAAATTTATGCGTTTTATAGGCAATTTTTAATTCTTTGTATCTAGGTATATTGTCATAATTTGGCATTAATGATAGGATTTGGTTAAAAGTTATGTTATAATAAAAGTGTTATAAATGATAATAAAAAAGAAAGTAAACCGAGGTGAAAATTTTGAAAAAACTGAAGGGGAAGCTTCTAACAATTTCGTTAACACTCAGTGGCCTATTATCAATTGTTGGTATCGTATTTGCAGTCTTCATACTCCAACTCAATACCAATACAGAGTCCACAAATCTCTTTGACAATTTGACGATGATAGGCTATCTATTTCTAGTTGCAGCATCCATTAATTTATTATTAACCATCTTTGTACTTTATCGACTAACATTTAAATTAGCACCTTCACTAAGCAAAATTAGCAACCATGCAGATGCTGTTTCTGATGGCGATTTACGTTTTCCAATGGATGAAAAAGTCCTTAAACGTCAAGATGAAAGCGGTAGCTTATTAAGGTCATTTGCCAATTTGAGAAACAACTTAGTAGATACTGTTTCTCAGATTAAACAGAACACGGACCGACTATCTTCATCATCAGATGTCATTAGTGAATCCTCCAAGTCCATTCAACATGGTATGGAACAAATGTCACTTGCTATTGAACATATTGCAGAAAGTTCAACATCACAAGTTGAAAATGTTGAAAATGGTCAGAATTCAATTGATGTACTAGGAAAGATTATTGATGAAGACCTAGACATTATTACAGCTCTTCTAAGTTCTTTCCAAGAAATCAACAGTTCTGTACAGCATGGTGACCAATCCCTAGATGCCTTGTTACAAAAGAGTACAGAAAGTGCACAATCCACCAAGAGTGTTTATGAAATTGTACGTGAAACCAATGAAAAAGCTGAGCAAATCAGCCAAGTAACCACGCTTATTACCTCTATCGCGGAACAAACCAATCTTCTGGCTCTTAATGCAGCTATTGAAGCAGCTCGCGCTGGTGAACACGGTAAAGGATTCGCCGTTGTTTCTGAAGAAATTAGAAATCTTGCCGAGCAATCCGCTGAATCAACTGCACAGATTGACAACATTGTTAAAAGTTTACAAGACAAATCAAATACAGCTTATAACGAAACAAAAATGGTTCGTGAAGCCGTAAAAGCTCAAATGGAGCTCTTAACCGATACAAAGAAGAAATTTGATGACATTAATTCTTCCATAACCATGTCTCAAGCATATGTAGATGGTATCAAATTAAACAGCAATCAATTAATGCAATACAAAGACGAAGTATTTAAGCAAATTGCTGCCATTCTTTCGTTAGCACAATCGAATGCTGCTTCAACGGAAGAAGTCGCTGCCGGTTCCGAGAATCAGGCTAGTCAAACAGAACAAATTAGTAATGAAATTCAAACGGTACATAACCTGGTACAAGAGTTATCCGGTATTGTGAATCATTTTAAGTTATAACTGTCAATGGTTCTTATCACTATAAAAAAGGGACTGTTCTATCTGACCAATTTGTTAGCAAATGATCAGATGTAACAGTCCCTTATTTCATAGCTTATAAGATATAGCTTTTTAAATCCTTTATCAATTCATCAAATAGTTTCTTAACCGTAACAATTTCTTTTATTTCTCCAGCCCGCTCACCTGAGAAGACTAAACCATCTTCACCATTTACAGAATGAATGAGTGCATCCGATATACAGTAGGGTGTATTTGCTGGATTACAGTGAATCAAGCAATTGGTACATTTTTTAGCAGGAATTCTTCCAAGGTTCGTCTTATCAATAAAAGGTGTGTGTATAGCGCGTCCTGGAAGACCAACTGGACTATTTAATAAACAAATATCGTCTTTTGTTGCTTCGATATAAGCCTTTTTAAAAGCATCGTTTGCATCGCATTCATTGGTTGCCACAAACCTAGAACCCATTTGGACACCACCTGCACCTATATCAAGCATTTTACCTATATCTACCCCTTCTAATATACCGCCGGCAGCAATAACAGGTATTACCTTATGGTATTTCTCTTCATATGGCGCAACCGTTTCAATGACTTCTTTTACAATATCCTGTAGATCTTGATACGTATTACCCATTAACTCTTTAGCCTTGAATCCAAGATGACCCCCTGCTTTAGCTCCTTCAACAATGATTGCATCCGGTAGACGATTGACTTTTTCCCATTGTTTAAGGATAATTCTTGCGGCTTTTTTTGAAGATACAATAGGCACAATTTTTGTCTTGCTGTTTTTGACAAGTTTAGGCAACTCTAATGGTAACCCTGCTCCTGATATAATGATATCTATTTTTTCTTTAATGGCTGTCTTAACAAATGCTTTATAATTTCTCATGGCAACCATCAAGTTAACACCTAAGATACCCTTTGGGCTTTTTTCTCGAGCCTTTCTAATTTCCTTACTAAGAGCACGCATATTCGCTTCTAAAGTATTGGTTGAGAAATCTGGCTCCATATAACCAATTTGAACACCTGATATAACTCCTACGCCACCTTCATTTGCTACAGCTGATGCTAATCTTGATTTTGAAACCCCTATACCCATTCCACCTTGTATGATAGGCACTTTTATGTCTAAATCGCCAATTTTAAGTCGTGGTATATTCAAATTGATTCCTCCTATATAGCGTTTATTTGGTTTGCAAATAGTTTGATAGTCAAAGTATATAGGATTTTCATCATCTTGTCAAGACCATATGTGTTTTTTAAAACTACATGTTGACCCTACCCATGACACATGTTGCAAAATCTTATATGTCTATGTCATCTTGTGTTTTATGTTATTTTTTTATATTTCTGATTACTTTTCTTTTTTTATATGATATACTATTTTTGATGATTCTATTCAGATAATTTATTTGAAATGGACATCCATTATAATCAAGGAGGTCGAATATGAAAAGATTATTATCACCTTTACTTGCTTTAACACTTATAATGACAACGTATTCACCTATTTTTGCATCCGATACGCAAACTGCTTACTCAAAAATTGAACCCTTAGTAGCATTAAACAAATCTACTACAACTTACATATGGGGACCTGATGCACCTTACCAATCTTATTACGATGCTGAAATAGGACCCTATTACATACGTACTCGACATATTAAACATGTGCATGGACCTTCCGACTCAGACCCAATACGTAACGCAAGAGCTTTTGGTATTGTGTACCGTAATTCCAACTTCACTGGAACACTAAATGAGTCTATATCCATAGCGGATTCTGTTGTTGATTCTGTAACCGTCACAAATTCAATGGCTGTCAGTATGGGCATATCTAGTGGCGCTCTCGTAAAAGTAAGTCATAATGTAACCCTTAGCCATTCTGTAGCATCAACTCACCAAACAGGTCGTACGATTACAAGTACCCATAGCAAAGGCTATCAATACAGTTTTCCTATTGCTAGTGCACCAGCTCATTGTACCAAAGCAGAGATGGGTGTAGGTTTCCAATACAATACCTATGAATCTGTTGTGGACATTCGCAAACAAGTAGATGTTATTAAACCTGTAAACGTGACAAAAAAAGAATTCTATCGTGAGAGAGTATATTGTCCTATAACCAACAGCTATAATTGTACAAGCAATCAACACCTCCACAAGCTTATTGTGGAATACAAATGGTACTTAGAAAATGGCGAGTCATTTATTATTGATTGGGATAAAGAAATGGAACTTAAGAATCAAGGTATTATCAGTTCAGATAATTCAACATGGAAGCGTCCCGTAAAAGAATGGAAAACCTTTACGACAACTGGACTTGTAAAGCGGCCTATACCAGTCCTCTATACAATCTATTACGATAAGGATGGTCATATCATTAACTAGCAACTTCACATCATAACAGTTATTCATTAAATAATGATGAAAGGGGTCCATTGCATGTATCATCATCATGCAATAGACCTCTTCTTGGCTTATAAGAAAGTTCCGTTAGCGTATCATGTGGCGATTAATTGCACTAATAAGTGCTCTGATGGATGCCAAGTTAATATTACAATCCTTCCCAACACCATATTTAGTAACCCCATCTTCATTGGTTAAACCAATATAGGCTACCGCTTCTGCATCGGCACCGCCATTCAAACTATGCTCTTCATATTCCGCCAACTTAAATGGTTCAATATCTAATTCACGGATACCATTAACAAATGCCGCAATAGGCCCATTACCTGTACCTTGAATCTTTCTAGACTTACCTCTGAAAACAACTTCTGCTGACACGGTTACTTTTATACCCTTGTGGGTTGTATCATGATCTTCCAAAGTGCTTTCAAAACTCTTTAGAGCTAAGATTTTTTCTTGTTCAAAATAGGCATTAAAGAAAATATCATAAATATCCTGACTGCTCAATTCTTTCCCTGTTTGATCGGTGACATTTTGAACCAGTTTACCTATCTCAGGATGCATCTTTTTAGGTAAGCGATAGCCATAATCCGCCTGCAAAATATACGCTACGCCACCTTTACCCGATTGGCTGTTAATACGTATAATGGCTTCATATTCTCTACCAATATCTGCTGGGTCAATAGGTAAGTAAGGTACTTCCCATGTCTTGTTTTGTTCATGATTATACGCGTCAAATCCCTTTTTAATAGCATCTTGATGGGAGCCTGAGAATGCCGTATAGACAAGTTCTCCTGCATAGGGGTGACGTTCATGAACTTTTAATAATGTACATGCTTCATAGATATTAATGATGTTATTCATATCATCCATATGAAGTTCAGGATCAATCCCTTGGGAATACATGTTCATGGCTACAGTTAATATATCTAAATTTCCTGTTCGCTCACCATTACCAAACAAGGTACCTTCTACTCGGTCAGCCCCTGCAAGTATACCTAGTTCTGTAGCAGCTACCCCTGTACCACGATCATTATGCGTATGCAAGCTAATAATCACATGTTCACGACAACTGATGTTGCGACAGAACCATTCAATTTGATCCGCATAGATATTTGGCATCGACATCTCTACCGTTGCAGGCAAGTTAAGAATAATTTTATTATCTTCTGTTGGTTCCCATTCCTTAATGACTGCTTCACAGATTTCAAGAGCAAAATCAAGCTCCGTTCCTGTAAAACTCTCTGGTGAATATTCCAACATAATATCTTCTACATTACTTGTTTCAGCTAATGCTTTTACCTTTTTTACACCTTGTACAGCAATATCAATAATGGCTTGCTTATCTTTCTGAAACACCACTTTACGCTGTAAGGTGGATGTGGAATTATAAACATGGACAATAGCACGTTTACACCCCTCTATGGCTTCAAATGTTTTTTCAATAAGCTCATCTCTAGCTTGGGTAAGCACTTGAATGGTCATATCCTCATCTAACATCTTTTCATCAATCAATTTTCGTGTAAAATCAAATTCTGCTTGTGATGCAGATGGGAAACCAACTTCAATCTCTTTGAAGCCCATATCTTTTAATAAATTAAACATCTTTGTCTTCTTTTCTACACTCATGGGTACAGGTAAGGATTGATTACCATCTCGCAGGTCAACACTACACCATATAGGTGCTTTATCCAATGTTTTGGATGGCCATTGCCTATCGTCTAATTTTACTGGTTCAAATCGCTTATACTTGTTTACATGCATCATTACTATACCTCCTATATTTTATACAATTATTTCATTGAAGTGTCATCTGGTTAACTTGTTGAAGTATGGCTATATCGTTAGAACGATCCTAATAACATAAAAAAGACCTCATCTCTTAAAACGAAGAGACGAAGGTCCGCGGTACCACTCTTATTTATTTCTATCTAGAAATACACTTACTGGATTAGGTATCATAACACATAAAATTATACTGTAAATCATTGTTTTACGTCATATCCTCTTGGATCATCTTTTTTGAGCATAAAAAAACCTTCGCCAAAAGAGACGAAAGGTCATATAATCTCGTAAAACCACTCTTTACACTACATAGATACGGGTTATTCACCGATATCCTGCCAATCTAACGGTTGGACTCCGTCTCCTCCTACTTCATTTCAGTGAGCAACTCCAAGGCGAGTTCAGTATTTTTCTAATGCTACTTCCCACCAACCAGCAGCTCTCTGGTATTATCCAAATACTTACTATTCCTCTTCACAGTCTTTATCATATCAACTTTTTAATATCGTATCACTCTGCATTGTATTTGTCAAGGAAAATTTTAATTTTTTGCAATTGTTATGGGTCAACTATTAAATATACAAGTAATACTCAAAACATTCTTATTCACCTGAGCTTTAACCTGACCATTCATTTTTTCCATGAGCTCTTTTACAATGGACAACCCTAAACCTGTACCCAGACTGCTTCTGGATTTATCTCCTTTATAAAAACGATCAAAGAGTTTATTGATATCTGTATCCATTTGAGAAGCACAGTTGTTTTTTACTGTTAAAACAACGTGATGTTCGAATGTTTTTAATGATATCTCCGCTTGTGTATATGCATAGCGTATCATGTTGCTTAATAAGTTTTCAATAATACGCTCTAAAGCTTGATAATCACAAGTAATGGTAGCATTTTCTGTAATATTCATCACAGGTTTTAATCCTTTGTCCCTAAAGGCCTTATATTTACCAAGAATGATTTCTTCCAACACCCTACTCATATTCACTTTTTCAAATGTCATTTTATAATCCATGGAATCAATTAATGACAATTCGTAGAAGTCATTGAGTAACCCTCTTAACATAAATGCTCTTTTTTCTATAATAGTAACATATGCTTCTCTTTCCTTATGTGTTAATGAAGGGTCATTAAGTAACTGAATATAACCCATGATTGACGTAAGGGGTGTTCGTAAATCATGGGACATATTGGCAATCATTTGTTTGAGTTCATTTTCTTTTTGCATGCTTTTGACTCTGCTTTGCTTACTGGCACAAAGAGCTTCATTAATCTCATAGGTTAAATGTTCAATATCTTTGTTGAGCAGCTGGACATTAACCTTTTTATCTATACCTTTTGTCCTTAATTCCTTAAGCTGCTCTGCTAAACTTCTAATCTGACTTTTCGTATAGACACCATGCATAATAAATAGAATGATAAGGATTAATAAGCCACTAATAATTGCTATCATGCTCTTGTACCTGCTCTCAAATTAATTTATATCCCGTAAGCTATACATTTTTTCTACATATTTGTTCAAATGTATAGGCATCATGTACATAATAGGTATCAACAACTTCAAAGGGTATACCTTGTTTCGTATACGTCACGTTCGATATCTTCAACAAAGGGTCCCCACATTCTATTTGCAGATGTTCCGCAAAAAAAGCATCTGCTTTTGTAGCTCTTAATTTTTGTATGGAATAATCGATCTCAATGCCAATATCTTCTTCTAAAAACCGATATAGAGACTCTCCAATAAGGTGATATTCAATGATTCCCGTTACTTTTTGAGATAAAATGGCAATGTCCATGGCAATAGGTCGCTTATCATCATGTCGTACACGAACAAGCCGATAAACACCATCGTTCTTATCTAACTGAAGAAGTTTCTTTTCTTCTTCATACCCAATGGTAGAGTATGAAAATTCTAGTGTTTGCGTAATAGGTTTAATACCCCTCCTACGCATTTCTTCGGCAAAACTAATGAGTTCATTCAGTTGTTTATGCTCTTCTTTATCTTTAACAAATGTTCCTTTTCCTCTTACCGAATATAAATAATTCTTAGCTCTAAGATTACTCAATGCTTTATTAACGGTCATTCGGCTCACGTCAAATTGTTCCATAAGGGAAGCTTCTGTAGGAATCTGGTCACCTATATGATATCTTTTGGCTTCTATTTCTCCAATAATAAAGCGTTCTATCTTTTCTATTTTACTCATAATAACTCCCATCCTAAACATAACTTCTTAGTTTGTCAAACCTCTATGTTGATAGTCCCTTATCTATTTCTACGATAATTGACTCATCTTTATTTTCTGCTTTTAATCATACCACTAATGGCATGAATTGTATATACATTTCAACAGATTTTTTTATTGGGTGCTGGTATTACCATAGGATAATGGAGAATCTTAGAAAGATAGAAACTTTATTCTACCAAAGGTTAGTGGTATTTTCTTTCTTTATATGTCTTAATCGTTATTTCCTTCTTCATGTTAAGAATTTCTTTCAACGTGTATGGATAGCCATAACAACCTATGCCTTGAGTGGATAGTGATCCCGTACAGGTTGCAAACTTTATACTTTCTATAATCCCCATTCTTTTATAAATGCCATAGATAAGTCCTGCCATAAAATTATCACCAGCACCTGTTGTATCAACGGGTTGAATTCCTTTTGGAACGGGTACACGTACAAATGTATCATCCATCCATGTTAAACAACCATGTTCTCCACAGCTTACAATGGGGTACTTCACATATTTGGATAGCACCTTCACACTGTCCTCAACAGATGCAGTATGGGTCATGGCCATGGCTTCTTTGTCATTAGGTGTAAAATAATCTACATCTTTTAATAGCAACTTATAATGGTTTATGTCCAAGTCATCTTGCCACCCAATATCAAATACAATGGTTTTTCCCATGCGTTTTAATGGATGAATAATGTCTTGGTTTGTCTCTGGTGCAAATACAACATCACTGTCTTGATAAAATGACAAGAGTTTTTCATCTGAAAATTGGAATGCTCGCTCATCATTATGGCTAACAAAACTACGATCTTTTTCCATAGAAATAATAGCTGTTGTCATAATCGGGTCATAATCTACCTCCATCATCTCCACCTCATGAATAGCATAAGACTTCAAAAGACCCCGTGCCAGCTCACCATGCATACTAGGTTGCCATTTTGCTAACAGTGCGCAAGGAACACCCAGCCTAGACAATACCAGTGGATAAACAAGTGTTCCCCCACCTAATTGAATATCGAATATTTTTGATAATACTTCTTCCCCTTCATTAGGTATCGCTTTAACGCCACCAAATAAAAAATCCAAACTTAACTGTGCAACGAATTTTAACACTAATGCCACTCTCCTACATATGCCCTATATTTATCTAAATAAGTCTCTACCAAATTTTTAGCCAGCTCATAGGAATTGATTTGTGGGTGGCTTAATAATGCTTTGATGGCTAGACCTTTATCTTTTGTTACAATTGCTTGCGCAACATGTCGTTCAAAATATTTAACTGTACGAATCAGGTTTTTTTGTGCTTCATCTGTCACTTCTACTTTCACAGGTGTTACAACACCCTTAGAAATAAAACAAGATATTTCAACAACATCATCATCTTCTAAGAAATCCATGGCTCCTTGGTTGGGTACGGATAAAACCATTTTTACAGGTTCAGGGGTCATGAATGAGGTGATAAAATTAAGGGCTACAGCTGCATACCCACCTTCATCTTCTTCTGCAATGAATGCGTCCAGTGTTGGCACTTCTGAATTCATTTCCCTAATGGTGCCAGATTCTATAGCAAAATAAGATTGCTCCCGCTCAAAGTAATACTTCATGTATATGTCAAATGCTTTTTCTGGATTCGTTTCAATATCTATTTGCTTGAGTTCATGGATCATGCGTTCATTAATGCCTAGAATGGTTTCTCCTCGGGTTTTACTGCTATCTAAAATAGATGAAACAGCACGATGTCGATAGTAATAAAAGTATAAGTACTCATTAGGGAACATTTCATGCCCTAAAATATCAATGGTTTCTTGGTCAAAATAACGGAGTTCACTATCTTTGAATACTTTTTTATGATGCCTTAATTTATGATAAACATCGATACCATCAACCTTAAAATCTTTAAACCATGACAAATGATTCAGTCCAAAACAAGTCATTTCAAATCGTTCTTCGTCGGTATCAAGTAAGCGTACCAATTGTTTCTGAAAACCGCTTGGTGCATCACATATGCCATAGACAAAATCATAGCCTGCATTTCGCATGGCTTGTGTCACTAAGCCTGATGGGTTGGTAAAATTAAAGACAAGCACTTCCTTGTTACTGTATCGTTTTACCTTGTCACATAGATCAATTAAAACCGGTATGGATCTAAGGGCCATGGCAAATCCCCCAGCTCCTGTGGTTTCCTGACCTAATACACCGGCATCTAGCGCTACTCGCTCGTCAATAACACGGCTTTCATCACCACCACTACGAATGGTGGTAATGACATAATCTGCATCTTTAACAGCATCAATCACATCGGTAGTGGTTCTAAATTTTACATCTGGCGCTAATTTATTGGCAACAACCTTACACAAGGTACCAAATATATTCAATTTTTCTTCATCTATATCCATAAATACAATGTCGTGAACATGAATGTTCTTAGCATTTTTAAGCAATGATTTGGCTAAAAATACGGCTCTAACACCGCCCCCACCGATTACACATAACTTCATAACTTACACATCCTTTACTATCAATATCATCTATTTTCATTACCCTTTTACTGAACCTGCAAGCGAGTTAATAAAAAACTTTTGCATGCTGATAAAAATAATCAGTATTGGAATAATGGATAAAGCCGCCCCTAATAATTTGATATGTGCATAACCCCATACACCTGATTTTGGATATAATCCTGCTAAAGCAACTTGCAGCGTGTATTTATCTCTTGAGCTGGTAACAACTAAGTTCCACATATAACTGTTCCAGTAATTCATAAAAGTAATAATCCCTACTGTTGCAACAATGGATTTAACATTAGGCAAAACAAGCCGAAAGAACATGCTCATTTCACCTGCGCCGTCAATGCGTCCTGCCTCTAACATTTCATCTGGAAACGTTATTAAGGTCTGGCGTACCAGAAAAGTATTATATGTTGAATAAATCGTAGGCATAATGATAGCCCATAGGGAGTTATACAGATTGAGTTTATTAATAATTTCAAACTGTGGTATCATAATTGCTGCACCACCAATAAACATGGAGACAATTAATATAGAAAATGCCACTTTCTTCCCGTAAAAATCATATTTTGCCAAAGCGTAACCAGCCATAAAATTAACAACGATGGATATAAACGTCCCAATTATTGCAACAAAAAATGTATTATATAAGACAATGCCCACATCTAAAGATACATTAAGCTCTTTAAAATTTTCTATCAATTGATCCCCTGGCAATAGCCTAAAAATCATACTTGGCAATTCAGATGGCGCATAAGTACCTGCGTAAAATAACCAATATAAAGGGTATATGGTAGCCAATAAAAAAACAATTAAAATACCATAAACCGTTATCTTATGTCCTATTGATGTTTTGACCATATTAATCTTTCTCCCTTCCAATCCTTAATTGAATGGCTGCAATGATGATGGTAATCACGGATATTAAATAACTCAATGCCGATGCATAACCAAAATCAAATTGCTTCCAAGCTGTGTTATAGATTAATAAGGCCGGTGTATATGTACCAAACATCGGACCACCATTTGCTAATAATTGAGCCTCTGCAAATAGGTTAAGGGTGCCACTTACGGTCATAATCGTTGTAAAAATAATGGGATTCTTCATAAGGGGAATTGTGATATACATAAATTGCTTCAACTTGCTTGCTCCTGCTATATCCGCTGCCTCGTATAACGCCCCATCTACATTCTGCATGGCAGCCAAAAAGATAACCATGTTATAACCGGTCCATCTCCAGATAATCATCACAGAGATAGCTCCTTTTGCCAGTAAAGGATCAGCTAACCAAGGTATAGGATCAATACCCACAACCCCTAATATTTCATTTAAAATACCATCGTTAGCCATAATAATTGCAAATACAAATGTATAAGCCACTGCATTTGTCACATTCGGTAAGAAGAATAATGTACGAAAACCTTCTTTAAATTTTGTGGTAGCCATATTCAGTATATGAGCTAATGTCAATGAAAAGAAAATCATAAGTGGCGCATGCAAGAAAAATATGATGGTGATATTCACCAATGTCTTACGAAAAAGTTTATCATTAAATGCTCTAACATAATTATCAAGCCCTACAAATCCTGAGGTTATTGTTCCTTGTTTTTCCATAAAACTATAGATAAATGTTTGTATAATAGGGTAAACGCCAAAAACAAGAAAAAGTATAACAGCAGGCGCTAAAAAGAAATAAGGCGCATTTTTAGGTGTAATTCTCAATTGTTTTTTGCCCATAACCTTTCCTCTACCTTTCAATAAGGGCTGTGATTATTTACTTATCGTCATATAATCCCAACCCTTTCTGTGTGTCATTAGTATTGGTTTACTTTACGCCCTGTTTGCATTTCAATTTGAGTCGCTGCTTCTTTTAGGATATCTATGGCAGACTTATTGGTACCAGAATTAATAACGTCTATGACCATGTTCTTTAGAGCATCTTTACCCACTTGATAATCTTTATTCACATAAATAGGTAATGTATCGCTTGCAGATTCGGCTAACATTTGCCAAACAGGTTGACCGTTGTAATAATCTAAGCCTGTCTGAAATGATTCCAGTTCTGCTGCTGGTATGTAGCCTGGCATTAATCCTTGAGCTAATGCTACATCTTGTACTTCCAGATCAGTGGTTAAAATTTCAGCCATAGCATATGCAGCTTCTTTTAACTTAGATGTTTCTAATAATATGAATGAACTGCCGCCGTCGTTATAGCTTTGTCCATAATTATCAGCAACAGCTGGAATGGGATAAAGTTTGATTTTTCCAGATAATTCAGGAACAATAGGCATCTTTTCTCCAATTAACCATGCTGGGTCAAGTGAGATAGCAAGTTCCCCCGTATTATAAGCATCCCCCGATACTAATGGATCTTGAACACCTGCTTGTGTCATCTCCATAAACTTTTCTATGACTTCAACAGCGATTGGATTTAATAAATCGATGTGACCTTCTTTATCATATATACCTATACCTGCTGACTGCATCATACCAATTAGGCTGCCCTCTGCAAAGGCGGATGTAACATGATAACCAGCATTTTTTATAGCTGGTGCGGCTGCAATGACATCGTTCCATGTATTCAGTGAATCAGGGTCAACGCCAGCTGCTTCCACAACATCTAAATTAACTTGCATCATAACAGGTGCAATATCAAATGGGAAAGCATATAAGCTGCCATCTGTACTTAATATGTCCCAATGAGCTGCTGAAAAGTTTTGTTTGTGCTTATCATAACCCATGGCTGATATGTTGGTAATTTTACCTGGATATTGCTGTAAGAACGACTGAATCTGAAGATTATCCACCAACACTAAATCAGGTAAATCTGTTTTTACACCTGATGAAAAAAATACAGATAGCTTGTCTACTGTATCAGGTACACTTTGTACATCAAATGTTACATTTGAATCTGGATTCGCTTCTTCATATTTCTTTACCGCTAAATCAATTGGCGGCAGGTTTTGATCCCAAGCCCAGATAACCACCGTTCCTTCTTCAGCAGTCACCTTATCGCCATTGTCTTCTTGCTCCTTTGTTTCTTTTTTAGTTGTACAACCTACGATACCTACCATAAGAACACCTGCTAACACAAGGGCTAACACTTTTTTCATTTTAGTTACCTCCTCATTATTTATATTGGTTACACTTAAAAGTATATACTAATTTGAGAAAATATGCAACATTTTTCATGATTTCCAGCTTAAATAGTTGCATATGTATATACTTAATTGCTGTTCATTGGCTCTAAATGCCATTTTATGCTTTTTTACCAACCTTATTCAACAATAAAATATGTTATACATCTTATGCAACGCCATATTATGTATATACCTATTAATTATATTATGGTAAATTCAAACATCCATCATTATACTACTATCTCATAATTTTATTTTTTTATACATCTTTTAATTCGTCTACCTATTATATTTCATCTTGTATAAAAATCGGTGATAATAAACCTTTTATATGCAAAATAAAACCTGAACAAATAACAATTTATTCAGGTAGTAAAATATTATATTCAATGTATTTTTTAACTAAACCAACATGTGCTTAATAACTAATCTATTTCATAATTTAAGTAATTTTCTAAATGAATGATATTATTTGCGTAACGCCTTAATGCATCTATCGTATCCGTTACTTGAATCGTCCCCATGTATTGCTCCTCTGTATCAGAACATTCAATCCATAAAGACCTTTTTAAATTATATTCTAACCAAGCTAATTTACTCAAAAATCCATTACATAAGACTCCATTCCAATTAGCTTTTAAGGTGCCATATCGCTTTTTATAACTGCGAATAAAAGCTAAATATCTTTTTTTATCAATATCTCCGTTTTCCGTTTCAGACCAGTAAACAGCTGTTTCTGTTAATTCCAACATGGGATTTACATAACCAGCTGATTCCCAATCAATAATGATAGGGTTATCTGCGTTCCACATCACATTTTTAGCATCTAAATCTCTGTGGCTAATAACCAGGTTTGATGAAAGCAACTTTGCCGATACATTTCCTTGATTAGTCCATTGATCAAGCTTATTCATGGATTCATTCAACATGTTTACCCACGGTAAATTATTTTCTCGTCCTTTTTGCAAATACCAATTCCAATTAATAGATAATCCATAATCTGAGGAATCTTTTTTTATGCCCAAGTTAGAAAAATCCATTTGATGTAAATCCGCAAGAATTACACCCATTTTTTCACTATGAACACTATTTATTTCATTAACATTTAGACTTCTTCCATTTACCCAATCAAAAACAAGGTAGAATTGATTGTCTATCTCTTGTATAACTCTACCATTAAACATTCTAGCTTGAGAAACAGGTATACGACGTGACGCAATAGTAGCTACTCTTTCTGAATCAATCATATGCCTCCTTGCAGTAGGTCTTAGCATCACTTGTGGATTAAGTGCTTTGATGGCATATTTACCTTGTGTTGTTTCAACACCATACATTCTATGTAAAAGTCCGCCCGATATTGCTTCTGGTGTACCATTTATCCTACCAAGCTGTAATGCTTGACATAGTCTCTCAAATTGTAAATTATATTGTGTGCCAGCCATTTTTTATCCCCCTCATTACAAATCACTAAAATCCTTATGTTAATTATTGAAAAAATAAGTCTGGTACCCTTTTAGACTTATGAAAGCGCCTTACGCATTACCAATAACAATACAATAACCAACACCCCAATGACGCTTATAGATAAATGGAAAGATATAATCAACTATTTCACATCCATACGATTAAATGCAAACCCAGTTACAATTATACATAGCATAATTGTCAACACACATATCAGTAGAATACTCCCTATTACCTCTAGTGTCATAGGGTCATTAAGTAAATGGGTCGTTTGATAATAGGGAGTGGTTTTGTAGATATCGCCTATAAGACTTTGTTTCTTTCTTACATACATGTTTAGAATCAAATTCATAACCACAATAACCCCTGCGGTTGTTATGACCATATTGCTGTTTCTGGTGATAAACGCTATAACTAAGAATATACTGCTTTCTGCTATATAGATAAGCATCAGTAGCAATAAACGTACAAAAAACGCCGTTATTAGATCACCTTCAACGATTAAACCAAAACCATTTTTACTGGTATTTATGATTGTGCTTATAATGGGAAACAAGAGACTTAGTAATATAATGCTAAAGTAATAAACAACACTCTTGGAATAGATAATCTTCATTCTATTATGTCCAAAGCTAATCAACGAGCGTATGCCACCGGTATGAAAATCATTGGTAATGATAATGGATGCAAATACCCCCATCAGCAAAAACAACACCATAAATTCTTGACTTGATAAACTATTGTTCAACGTCTGATTACCTGTTGCATGAGGTACAAAATAACTGAATCCAACAGCTTGTATCACTGGAAAAAGTAAAAGGATATAAAAAGCTTTCATGGATTTTAATTTATAAAAATCACTTTTCAATAGATTATACATAAGATGTACCTCCTATTGTTTTAGCAAAGTAAGTTTCTAGGCTGTCACCTTTTGGTACAATTTCCTTCACTGCAATACCACCTAAGGATAGCTCTGTAGCTACTTTGGCTGAATCATTAAGGTAATCATAGAGATGAATAACGCCTTCTGGGCGCACCTCATAATTCGTTGTTTTTAAATGATTTTCCAGTATGACCGTTGCCCTTGTTACATCATTGACATGAACATATAGGTACTTTTTACATTTTTCTTGTAACATGGCTCCACTAATCTCTTGTACAAGTCGGCCTTCATGTAAAATACCATAGTAATTGGCCAGTTGGTCCAACTCACTTAAAATATGGCTGGATATTAAGATGGTGACGCCTTCTTGCTCATTCAGCTTAGTCAGCAATTTTCTTATTTCAATAATACCCATAGGGTCAAGCCCATTAACAGGTTCATCCAGAATAAGAAATTCTGGCTCACTAAGTAATGCCATGGCTATACCTAGCCGCTGTTTCATACCTAAGGAAAAATGTTTAACCTTCTTTCTTTTTGTTTCTGTTAGGTCTACAAGTCTCAATACTCTATCAATACACGCTGTTCCTGGTATTCCCTTCTGAATACGATCAGCATTTAAATTACCATAGGCATGCATGTGTGGATACAATGCAGGTCCTTCAATCAGTGTTCCTATACGTTTTCTAGCTTCTTCATTGGCTTTGGGACGCATACCTTCAAAAACCTGTAACTCACCGTCCTGACTATAAGCCAGACCAGAGATTATGCGCATAAGGGTGGTTTTGCCTGCACCGTTTTGACCAATTAATCCATATATTTGACCTGGTTTGATTGTCATAGAAACATCATCTAGCGCTTTGGTTTGACCATATATTTTTGTTAATCCCTTTGTTCGAATAACACATGTGTCCATACTTGTTCCCTCCTTCATACTTCATTCACCATTTTAATCTGTAATCCATAAGAGAACCTTAAACAAAATATTAAAAAAACCTTAAATTAATTTGTAACCCATCCCCCATATGGTTTCAATATAGTTTTCGTGGGGGTTTACTTCTTGTAACTTACAGCGTAATTTACTCATATGCACATTGATGGTGTTATCATCCCTCATGTACGGTTCTTCCCAAACACTTTCAAAGAGGTTGCCTCTGGAAAAAACTTTATGAGGATGGTGCATTAACAAGGCAAGTATACGATATTCTCGAGCTGTTAGGGTCAGTTGTTTTCCCTGTACAAATACTTCTTTCGTATCTTGATCTAAAACAATGTCTTTATAACTGAGTTTACCTAATGATTCCTGGAATCCTCGGTGATGATAACGTCTTAAGTTGGCATGAATACGGGCTTCTAGTTCATCCATGTCAAAGGGTTTCGTGATATAATCATCAGCCCCAAGCTTTAATAAAGCAATCTTACTTGACTTATCTATCTTAGCTGAAATAATGATAACTGGCATATGATATTTTTTCCTTATTTGCTTAAGAACATCTTCCCCTGTTAAACCTGGTAACATCAAGTCCAGTAAAACCAGGTCGAACTTTCCTTGTTCCAGATGCATAACAGCTTCTGTCCCAGAATATGCACGTATGACCTGATAACCATTCTTCATCATAAGAGCTGTTATCATTTGGTTGATAGCATTATCATCCTCCACAACTAATATACGATTCTTTCCACTCATGTTATATCTCCTCTTATTTTACCTACTAAAAAGAGGCCATCCCTTAGCCATTCACGACATGTCTAGAGAGAGCCCCCTTAACCATTACTGGGCTAATTCATTTCTTAGCTTATCAATCCCATATTCAATACGTTTTATACATTCTTCTTTGCCAAGAATATCAGCAAGGTCAAATGCACCACCTGGCGTCATGGCTTTACCTGATAAAGCTGTACGCATGGGCCATAGCATCTGCCCATTCTTAATACCTAATTCTTTAACAAAAGCCATAATGGACGTATGCAAACTATCTTTATCAAAATTATCTTGCTCTGTTAACATAGGCAATAATTTCTCTAAACTCTCAAGAGCCACCTCTGGATTGGTTTTCATTTTCTTATGATTATATAAATCAATGCTATAATCCGGTAACGCCATAAAGAAATCTAGGTGTACTGGAATGTCTGTCAATACTTCTACTCTGGATTTAATCATTGGACTAATCTTCTTAAGATCAAGGGCTTCGTTTGTAATGACTTCTTTCATATATGGTAGCGCAATGGCATGAAAATCTTCGTCTGACATACCCTTAATGTACTCACCATTCATCCATCTAAACTTAGACATATCAAAAACAGCTGGAGATTTATTTATGTTGGTATAGTCAAATGCCTTAATCAGTTCATCTAAAGAGAATATTTCTTCATTGGATCCTGGGCTCCATCCAAGCAATGCCACAAAGTTGACAATTGCTTCAGCTATAAATCCTTGTTCCACAAGATCTTCATAAGAAGCATGTCCACACCTTTTTGATAATTTTTTATGATGTTCATCTGTAATTAATGGACAGTGAACATATACAGGTACATCCCATCCAAAAGCCTCATACAGACGGTTATACTTTGGTGATGATGATAAGTACTCATTCCCTCGTACAACATGGGTTATTTTCATGAGATGGTCATCCACCACATTCGCAAAATTATAGGTTGGGTACCCATCTGACTTGATTAAAATCATATCATCTAATTCACGATTATCTACGGTAATGGTTCCAAAAATAACATCTTCAAAAGAAGTGGAGCCCTCTATCGGATTGTTTTGACGAATAACATAGGGAATACCTGCCGCTAATTTCTCAGCTACTTCTTCTTTAGATAAATCCATACAGTGTTTATCGTATCGAAAGGTTTCCTTTTTTTCTTCTGCTTTTTCCCGCAAACCTTCCAATCGGTCTTTTTCACAGAAACAGTAATAGGCTTCCCCTTTTTCAACAAGCATCTTGGCATGGTCTAAGTAGATACCTGTTGCTTGCCGCTCACTCTGCACATAAGGGCCTACACCACCGTCTTTATCAGGTCCTTCATCATGTATTAGACCCGTCTTTTCTAAAGTCTTATAGATAATTTCATTAGCTCCTTCAACATAACGCTCTCTATCGGTATCTTCTATACGAAGTAAAAAATCACCATCCTCATGCTTTGCAATTAAAAAAGCATATAAAGCCGTTCTTAAGTTTCCAACATGCATACGTCCTGTTGGACTTGGTGCATATCTGGTTCTAATCTTTACGTTACTCATGTTAAATGCCTCCATTAATTTCCTTATTCATCTTTCTATCTAATAGTATATGAAGTCATGCTGTAAGTCAACCTAAACCAAGAAGAGTACACTATTCTTCTTCTTTTCTAAACCGACTGCGGTTAATATTCAAACACAATATGTACGGTTCCCCTTCTGAATCCTCAATATACTTAGAAACGCCTATACATATGTTATTGGTAAGAAGGGAGTGGAAAGGTTTTGTTATCCATATGTCTAATATGTTATCAACTAAACGGACATACAATTCTTTTGTGGAAAAATCCATGTTCTTCTTTGAAATATTGAAAATAGATAAGTTTCTCGCTGCAAAGTTTTCTTTATTAATATAAGCGTCACTGACTTGAATACCATTTTTATCTAAGATCCAACAATTCTCTACAAATCGGTACTCCTTGAATATCTGATGAAAATTCTCACCTTCATAGCCAATATAAAAACCATCGATTTCTTCTTTGATTTTATCCATGAATCGTATGAGCTTTGCCAATGTATTGCGTTTACTATCTTCTTGTTTTTCATCGAAATATTCATCCATCTGTTCACGTTCTTTAAACCCTTTAATAATAGCATCTATCTCATCAGCTGATAGCTTACTGGGTTTTGATAGATAATATCCCTGAACAAATTGAGCACCTGTTTTCATGGCTTCTCTAAAATCTTCAGCGGTTTCGATACCTTTTGCCACCACAACCATACCCATTTCATGAGCAATACTTGATAAAAATCTTGGCAAATATTTACGGTATTGCAGACTTTCTAATTGGTTGAGCAGAAGATAATTAATTTTGATAATATCTGGATTGATGAGTATTAATTTATCTAAATTAAAATAATCTTGACCGATATCATCAATACTCATATAAAAACCTATTTTTCGATATTTCGCAATAAAAACATCCACGATGCGCATGGATTGAAGATTAAAACTGCTTAAATCAATAACAATGTTCTCATAAGGAATAGCGAATTGGTCCGCTGTTTCAACCAGATAATTGGATGTGTTCAGGTACTCCATAAAACAACATTCCATGTTAATAAATAATAGGGCACTTGCGTTATGCTTATAAATATGCGCAAACTCAATAAATGCCTTCTTGATACATAACTTGTCTAATTCTACACACAGTCCATATTTTTTTGCTTGCTCAAATAAGATACTTGGTTTAATGCTTTCACCCGTATCTGGATCAATACCTCGTGTTAGCGCTTCAAATCCAACGGCAAAATCCTCATGGGGCGACAGGACAATCTGCATTAATGTTTCAACACTTTCATTCTTAATAATTTCCAAAATACTGACTTCATTTTTCATTTCACTTCACCCAAATTTAAATTTTTTTTACTGCATTTTGAAGAGATACACATGATTATGTCGTTTAGTACATAAAAAAGCCTACATGTCACTCTTTTTATATCTATATTGTTTTGATTTATTATATCAACTTATTCAAGACTTGTAAATGAGGTTCGTTTATATAAAATTTATCGAACGAATGACCATCTACCTTTAATGGTTCAACAATCCATGTCCCCTATCATATGCTATTAACAAGCAATCCTATATGAGAAGGACTCATTATGCCTCAAACAACAACTTATTATGAACGAATGAAAGCAAAGACATATGCCTTGACCTACGCTTATAAGCCCAACCCAAATTATGTCTATTTTAAAGGGAATGATTGTACAAATTTTGTCTCCCAATGCCTACGTGCTGGAGGGGCTAAAAATGATGATAATCCCACCCATCCTTGGTGGTATAAAAATAATCAGGCATCCATCTGTTGGTCTGTTGCAGCGTCTTTATATTGGTACATTAAAACCAGTACAAAAACACGAAAAAAAGGCATTATAGCTGATACATTTACTATTAATACCTTTGATTATGACCCATCACTTTTTGAGCTGTTAGAGATAGGCGATATTGTTCAATACCGTAATAAACATGGCCGTATTCAACATACTGCTATTATTACGGCTTTTACCCGTGGTAAAGTACCTCTTATTTCCCAACATACGTATAGCGCTACCAATATTCCTTGGCAAAAAGAACATCCTAAAACCATCTTCCATCACATTACGTCCATTCAATAATTGGTCATACGTATCAATGCTTTTATTTTATTTCTTCTAGTACAAAATCCATATTCTGTACATTGTTTTGGGATAAAAGATTAGCAAATAAATCTCCTTTTTCATCTATACGTTTAAGGGCATTAATTATCGTAAAATCTTCAGGTCGAATGCCCTTTTCTACCTCGTCCCATGTAACAGGCATGGCAATGGTAGCATGTTTTGTGGCTCTTGGGGAATAAGGTGTTATGATACTTTTTCCTTCCCACATCTGTAAGTAATCGAAATAAAGCTTTTGACCTCTTTTCTCTTTTAAGCGTTCTATGGTAATCATATCGGGATACTTTCCTGCAAAATATTCGGCAAAAAATTTACTGATGGACCTAGCTGTATCATAATCGTATTTTTCCCCTATAGGAATATAGATCTGTAAACCAGTAGCCCCAGATGTTTTAATATAGCTGGTTACTTTTAATTTTTTCAAGGTTTCATGCACTTTCAAAGCCACATCAATGACTTGTTCAAAAACTTGTCCTCTTGATGGGTCCAAGTCAAAAACCAAGTTAATGGGGGCATTTGGCTTTTGAACCCGATTAAACGTTGTATGGAATTCTAAGGCAGCTAGATTACCTAACCATACTAATGTAGCCTGATTATTCAGGTTAATGTACATACTGCCATCTTTCCATTCACAGGTTTCCACAAAATCTGGTGCATATTGGGGTACTTTCTTTTGATAGAAGAACTTTTTATCATAACCGTCTGGATAACGAATGGTTGTCAAAAACCTGTCTTTTGCATGACTTAATAAGTAAGGTGATAGATAAATCAAGTATTTTATATAATCGACTTTTGTAATACCTAAGTCTGGCCATAATAACTTATCCGCATTGGAGATTTTAACACGATGGTCATCGATGATTAAAAAATTATCCATTATACGTATACTCCTTTCCAGTAGCTGTCATTGATTTCTCGGAACTAAAACCAATAATTTTTGGGTGACGTAGGGACGCTCCATCTGTCCATTCAAGAAAACTGACCCAACATGTTAACAAAGGCTGAACCCATAGGGTATCTTTATCCTTCATGATAGGATAAAAGGGGCATTTTTCAGCTTTTAGAGCATGGGTATACTCTTTTATAAGCTGCATATCCGCTTCCGTTAGTCCAATACTTGCATTACCAATATAGATAAGGGCATCTTCATCATATATACCCAACAATAAGGATTTAATCCGGTCTCCATCATACTTGATACCACCTATGACTGTCAGCATCTTCTTAAAGATTTTTGTTTTGAACCAATCATTATGTTTTTTCCCACCAATATAGGGACTATTGCGTTTTTTGGAAACAATGCCTTCATAGTTTTTATCCTTCATAAGGGCGTATAATTGATGACCATCATCAAAAGAATCGGTTAATGTAATGGAACTGCTCTTACTGAGTGTTTGATGCAATAGATCCATTCGTTTTTCCGTAGGGTATGGTCTTAAATCTTGACCATCCAGAAACATTATGTCAAATACAATATACTTTACTGGATATTTCTGAGAATAATAAGCTATTTTATGGGTAGTCCTTACTCTTTCTCTATTAAGGATTCGATTAAAAGAGGGTTTTGAACCTTCATCCAAAACAATCAATTCACCATCAATAACGCCACTTTTACCATTAAACAATGTGGTAATGGCATCCAATTCAGGATAAAAACCTGTTCTTTCATGACCTTTTTTCGTAAATACCTTATACGTACCATGATCAATATACGTGATACCACGAACGCCATCCCACTTAATTTGATGTAAGAAGGCTGGATTCTCTTTTATGGTTTTAGATAATAGGGGTTCCATTGGTTTAATGAGCGCCATATGACGTTATCCTTCCTGTTCTTATCCTGTTTGCTTTCCTGTTGTCTTTTTCTTCTTCTCTTTTGCAGTACTCTTTTCTGGCTTGCCTTTTTGAGGTTTTGCTTGTTGGAGGCTTGCTTGTAACGCTTCCATAAGATCAATGACATTACGTTCAGGAGCTTCTTTGGTCACTTGGACATCTTGGCCTGCTATTTTCTTATTAATCAGATCAAGCATGGCTTCACGGTAATCATCTTTGTATTTACTGGGGTCAAAGGCTGCCGTTAATTGATCGATTAATTGATTGGCAATGGTTAGCTCACCTTCATTCACATTCTCATCTTCTGGTAGACCAGGCACTTGACTAATGGGGCGCACTTCATCCGGGTAAAAAATGGTTTCCATCACCAATACATTTTTTAAGACACGAAGTGCTGCAAGTGATTGCTTATTTCGAATGGTGATACGAGCAATTGCTATTTTCTCTGTATCATCCATTGCTTTTCTAAGAAGTTTATACGCCTTTCCCACCGTATCCTGAGGCGCCAAATAATAGGTTTTATTAAAGTAAATAGGGTCTATTTCCGATAATTTTACAAAATCAACGATTTCTATGGTCTTTCCATTCACTTCGCTTTTTACAGATTCCAGATCTTCATTGGTTATAATCACAAAGCGACCTGGCTCATATTCAAATCCTTTGACGATGTCCTCTTCCTTCACTTCTTCATTACATGTTGGGCAAACCTTTTTGTATTTGACAGGTGTATTACATGTTTTATGAATATAACGAAAACGTACATCCTTGCTTTCCGTTGCCGCAAACATTTTGATGGGTATGTTCACTAATCCAAAGCTTATGGATCCTTTCCACATGGTATGCATGCATATCATTCCCTTCTAAATCTTCATATGATTATTATTTGTAAAAGGAAACGATTCATTCATCAATAAACGGATTATAATTAAGGGAATAAAGACCATATGACTCATCATATGATTTAGTAATAGATAAATGATACATACATGTCCATGTTAATGATTGAGAAAGGAAGATGTTATGATCTATAACGAGATTTATGTGTACGATGAAAGGGATAAAATACTCATGTTAACCAATTCTAAGCAACTGGATTATTACCTAAAAATTGGTTTTAAACGAATAACAGAAGATCAAGCCAAGAAACTTCCAGATTATGATAAAATGAAAGAAATCTTGGATATGTAAGATTCATAGGCTGTCTTTGAAAAAATAGCCATCCTTAGAAGTTATTGGTAACACTTTATCTTCTCCCCTATGTTCTGGCTAGAAATATTCATGCATGCATAAGGCAGCCTAACATTTTTCACCAAATTGAATACCAAATAGTGGATGACGACTTGTCATTCTAGTGCTATACTATAGATGTTGTTCCAATTATTTAAAACAATGAGATGAACATACCGTTTGTGTGATTGTAATAAGAAGTTAATAAGGAGTTGAAAAGATGACACCAAGACAAAAATATTATGAGAATACCAGTAAGACCCTCATCAAAGCTTTTGAAAAAAGAAGTATTGAGGCCCATTATTGTTCTACAAGTGCTGGGGCAAAAGAGATGGTTTTATCGTTGATGAAGGAGGGTTCAACTGTGTCATGGGGCGGCTCTATGACACTACACGATATGAATTTATTTGAAGCCTTAGAAAAAGGTGATTATAAACTTCTTGACAGAAGCAAGGCTAAAGACCCTGGAGAAGCTGACATGATCTATCATCAGGCTCTAAGTGCTGATTATTATGTGATGAGTTCAAATGCCATTACATTAGATGGAAAATTGGTCAACATTGATGGTAATGGCAACCGCTTGGCTGCTCTCATCTATGGCCCAACACATGTTATTGTTGTAGCTGGTATGAATAAGGTTGTACTTGATGAAGAAGCTGCCCTTAAACGTGTACGAAACGAAGCTTCCCCTATCAATACCGTTCGCTTGAACAAGAATACACCTTGTGCCCACACTGGAACTTGTGCTGATTGCTTAAGTGATGACTGTATCTGTTGCCAAACTGTGATTACCCGTAAATCCAGAGTGCCAGGTCGCATAAAAGTCATTCTCGTTGGTGAATCACTGGGATATTGACAATGTTTTTCAATGATGTTAGTATTATCCAGAGTTCAATACATAATGAACATAGGTTATTTATTTAAAGAGAACTTCATGAGGGACAAGATGCCAAATTGAGTTTCTCCCAAGAAAGGTGGTTATTATTATGAAGCGTATAAGTAAAAAGTTCATGATGCTTAGTATGGCAATGATGCTTACTATTTTATCCTTTACGTATAACTTTCATTTGAGTTATGCTACAACGCCAGAACCAGAGCAGCAACAAGTGGACCAACCAAGTTTATGGTCTGTTGATGATTTGCAGATGTTAGGTATATATGACATTGTAAATCCTTCCATGTTTAGTGGTTTTAAGCGTGATGCTACCCAAAAAGATATGTACATAGCAGGTGTTAAATTTTATGAAAAATATACAGGTGAACATGTGGCCACCAACGATGTTACATCTGACCCTGTGGCCTTACAAAACGCCGTATATAAAATATTTAACATCTTTTTCTTAGACTCCGATTTTGTGAAAACAGCAACAAGACAAGATGTTGTGGATATGATGTACCGTCTCATGAAAGCTGTAGAACCCGAATTAAATGATGTGACGGCTGAAAATCCATCATTTGATGATGCTTCTGATCTATCCCAACTTAAACCAAGTGTACAATATCTCGTTTCAAAAGGTTTATTAAAAGGCAGTAATAATAACCTTAACTTAAATAAGGCTTGTACAAGAGAGCAATTGTTAGTCTTATTAAGTCGTGTGTATTACTTTACGAAGCAAGAATCAGAAACGGCTGCAAAAGGTGCTTTTTGGAAAGTATCCGGTGGTAAAAATACCGTATACTTACTTGGTTCTGTGCATCTTGCAGACTCACGCATCTATCCTATGAATGATGATATGCTTGAAGCATTTGATGGTTCGGATGTTCTAGCTGTAGAAGTTAATCTACTTGATATAGCAGAAGGTCAAAATTATATGCAGGAAAAAATGTTCTATCAAGATGGTACCACCATTGATCAAGTCATTTCCGAAGAATTATATACACAATATGCTAAAAAAATGGAAAGTTTTAGTATACCCAAACAAATGTATGATACATTAAAACCTTGGAGTGCTGCCTTTACCATTCAAAATCTTGATGCACAAGCCAACAGTGATTATTCAGGTGGTTTAGGTGTTGATGCGTATTTCATGACAAAAGCAAACCAAATAAAGCCTATCATAGAAATAGAAGGCCTTAAGTTCCAAACAGATTTACTTGATGGTTTCTCAGCAGAATTACAAGAAGGGTTTTTAGTCAGTGTTTTAGCGCCACCATCTGAAGAAACACCAGAAGATTCCGAGACAAATACAGATGAAGATGAAGCTAAGCCAACGATTGTCACGACGCTTGATCAAATTTTAGCCACTTGGATTACAGGTGATATTGAAGCATTAGATGCGTTAATTGCATTAGATGTGGATGCAACAGATGAATTTAATACCAAATTCTTCTTTGAGCGTAATGAGCATATGTACCAAACAGTATTAGAGTATCTAGAAGATGATACCAAGCAAACCTATTTTGTTGTGGTTGGCGCAGGACATATGATCTCCGATAAAGGTATTGTTAAGTTATTACAAGATAAAGGTTATACAGTAGATCAAATTAAATAATAGACTATAAAAAATGGGGCTGTCTCATTAAAGCAAAATAACGTCAATATCGTAGGCAATTATAAGAGGTTAAGCGAAAAGCGCAGCCATGGACGGCGAGACCCCTGTTCAAGCAACATTGACATGTTGCACTACTAAACATGGACGTTTAGGGGTCTGAAAAGCTTAACCTCTTATAGTTGCCAGAAACTTCTAGCCGACAAATTTGCTTTGATGGGACAGCCCCATTTTATCATTTTACTTAGTAACTTACGTATTTATTCATATAAAGGATACTTACCTACAAGTTCATCAACAAGAGCTTTTGCCTTTTCTTGATTTGCTTCGAAATCGGTAAGCGTCAAATGAATGATTTCAGCTATAACATCCATATCTTCTTCTATCATACCTCTTGATGTGACAGCAGGTGTGCCAAGACGTATACCGCTTGTTACAAATGGGCTCTTAGGATCAAAAGGTACTGTGTTTTTATTGCATGTAACGGATACTTCATCAAGTAATTTCTCTGCTTTTTTACCTGTTAATGCCATGTTCTGTAAATCCACTAATAATAAATGATTATCCGTACCACCAGATACAAGTTCAAACCCTCTTTTTAATAAACCATCAGCTAATGCTTTGGCATTCTTAACGGTTTGCTCTTGATAAGCCTTGAACTCTTCAGATAATGCTTCTTTAAAACTAACTGCTTTTGATGCGATCACGTGCATTAATGGCCCGCCTTGAATACCTGGGAACATAGCCTTATCTACGATTTTAGCATATTTTTCAGGACATAGAATTAAACCGCCTCTTGGTCCTCTAAGTGTTTTGTGGGTCGTTGATGTAACAAAATCGGCATAAGGTACAGGATTTGGATGATGACCAGTTGCCACAAGTCCAGCAATATGAGCCATATCCACCATGAGATATGCTCCCACTTCATCAGCTACTTCTCTAAACTTTTTAAAATCTATTGTACGTGCATAAGCACTTGCTCCAGCAATGATTAACTTAGGTTTATGTTCTTTTGCTATCTTCATCACTTCATCATAATCGATAAAGCCTTCATTATTCACACCATAAGGTACAATGTTATACTGCTTACCAGAAATATTCACAGGACTACCATGGGTAAGATGCCCACCATGAGATAGATTCATACCCATCACTGTATCACCTGGCTCAAGAACTGCAAAGAATACAGCAAGGTTTGCATTAGCTCCAGAATGCGGTTGAACATTGGCATGTTCTGCACCAAATAATGCTTTCGCACGGTCTCTTGCTAAGTCTTCTGCAATATCCACACACTCACAGCCGCCATAATAACGTTTGCCAGGATATCCTTCTGCATATTTATTCGTTAACGGACTGCCCATTGCTGCAAGTACTGCCTTAGATACGAAATTCTCAGATGCGATAAGCTCTATATTATTTCGCTGGCGATTAATTTCTTTATCCATAGCCTCAGCTATTTCTGGATCGACTTTCTTAACTTCATCAAATGTGTACATACACTTACCTCCATTTTTACTTTGTAAATCACTGCAATTATTATAGCACAAGTTTTTTAATAAGGGAACATCCCATATCTCTTTTCTTCATTAAACTAATTTCTACTGACATTTAATTTATTACCTAAAGTTTCTTATCACTTAATAGGTATTACGTTTTATACTTTTTCATAATATACACGTCTAACTTATTTTTATTCATCTTACCCACTATCTCGTAACCTGCTTTCTGATATACTCTAATGGCAGCTTTATTATGACAGTAAACTTCCAAGTAAACATAATCGACACCTAGTTCATCAAAAACCAGTTCATGAAAAATAGTCATGATTTTGTGTCCGTACCCTTTCCCCGCTGCATCCCCATGACCAATCATGAAACGGCCAAACTCAACACCACCATCGTCTAGAAAGTAAATGCCTAATGTACCAATGGGTCCATAACCTTGTATTTTATCTTCAATTATGTAATAGTAATCGTTAATTTTATTAAGGTACTGTTTATACCATTTCTCTTGTTCTTCCTTGCTAATCACTTGATCATGAAAGAACCATTGTCTTATTATAGGTAGATTACGCCATATTCTAACACGTTCTAAATCTGATTTTCTAATTTCTCTAAGACGTATCACTTCATTTTCATATACTTCAAATCCCTTCATATAAGGTCTCCTTACTCTATTTCTATACCCTAAAATAATATGATTTCATAAAGCATACACTAATACTTTAAAAGTGTTCATAATAAGCATATGCAAGCCATGGTAAAACGTCCTTATTTTACCGGAATCATTTTCTACCGGTACATGTTTTATCCTTTAATATTTATACACATTATGCAAGATAATTGTTGATAGGCGGAAATATATGGTGTACAATAGACGGAGCAAAAAAGCACAATGAATAGGTGAAATTTATGAATTACAAATTACTTTTTAAGTTCGCTCTCCTAGCAGGAGACATCATGTTAAAAAATGGCGCAGAAACCTATCGTGTAGAAGATACCATTAACCGTATACTTCGTACATCACATTTTCGTGTCATTGAGTCATTTGTTACACCTACAGGCATTATGGCAACATTAGATGACCCATCTATTGACATGATAACCTATGTGAGACGTATTGATAAACGCACCATCAATCTATCCAAAGTTGAGCTGACAAATGATATCTCAAGACAGTACTGCCAGGGAAATCTAACCATAGAAGAAGCTTATGAAGAACTATTAACCGTCAATAAAAAACCTACGTATTCAAAAATCACACTTTTTATAGCTTATGGTCTTGTTGCAGGCTTTTTTACCCTTGTGTTTGAGGGACACTATCTTGACGCTATTGTGGCTACAGTTATAGGGTGTTCCTTGGCCCTTATCCATTTTTTATTTAGACGGTATGAATTGAATAAATTTTTTTATGATATTGTCGGTGGAAGCGTAATTGCACTGATGGCCATTTTGCTGACCAAGGTCATACCTTTTGGTATGGATATGAACGTGATTATCATTGGTTCCATTATGCCCCTGGTACCTGGTGTAGCCTTTACCAATGCTATTCGTGATACCATTGAAGGTAATCTGGTGTCTGGTGTTAGTCGGGCTGTTGAAGCCTTAATTGTTGCCGCTTCTATTGCAACAGGTGTTGGTGTCATGCTTAAAATCTATTACATGCTACAAGGAGGCGTGGGCTTATGATTATTCAAGTTGTATCAGCCTTTTTTGCAACCTATTTGTTTTCTATTATTTTTAATATATCAAAAAGGCAATTATTATTCTGTGGCATTTGTGGTGCTGTGGGTTGGTGCATCTATTTAATTTCTCTTCCATTGAATTCAGTTGTTTTGTCAACTTTTTTGGGTGCTTTGGCCGTTAGAATTCTAGCCCAGATATTTGCGGTTATTAGAAAAACCCCTGTTACCGTTTTTTTAATTGCTGGTATTATACCTTTAGTGCCAGGGGCTGTCCTCTATCAAGCAATCTACTATATCGCTCAAGGGGAGTATGATAATGTGACCCTATATGGTCTTCAATCCTTAAAGCTGGCTGGTGCTATCGCTGTAGCCATGGTTCTTGTATCGTCCACTTATCGTCCTCGACGTATAAAACGAGAAAATAATGGATTGTGTTCTAAAAACAAATAACACCATGCCTATTTTTCTAGATCAAGCAATTTCACCATAACAGCAGCTAATTCTGCTCTTGTTACATATTGATTCGGCCGAAACGAACCGTCTGGATACCCATTCAAAAGACCTGCCTCTACACCTCTTTTGATATAAGGTTCTGCCCAGTGTCCTTTGATATCCGTTAATTCTATTTCCGATACATCCTTAAGTGCAGAGATAATTCTTTCAAAAGGATATTTCTCACCTGGGCAAAAGGGTTTCCTTACAGGATCTATTTCGTAATGCCCTATTATATGTTTGCGATCTGCTGGCATATCCACGTTCCAGTTTTTTTTGACATAGTCTATAATATATCCATGGAGCCAAATGGTTGCCGCCAATTGTTCCTTGGTTAATTCACCTCGGGTATCCCTATAAATACCTTCATGTTCAATAGATACAGAGTACCAGTTAGGATTAACACCTTTTTCTTGTACAATGGGTGCCGTTGCTCGATGATATTCACTGGAGCGTATACCGTTAGCCCATGCGGAATCTTCTATTTTTACAAATTGATAGATACGCCCAACTTTTGATACCAAGAAATGTGCTGAAGATACTTTATTGGTACTGCTTGTAAACCAACTTATGGTAGAATCTGACGACCCTTCTGTAATATGGTTAACAATAATGCTGGGGGCATGTCCTCTTCTTGAAGACTTGTTGGTATATTGATTGCCTTTCCATTCTATCTGATATTGGGATATGATGTTCACCTACTTTTTCATGTCAGCTTAATACCATGTTATACTTTATTATATGCACGTCTGATTTGTATTGTACATGCTATCAAAATAACCAAAAAAAGAAGCGTGCTTCTGCACGCTATTGTTTGTGGACAAAGTTTACTAACCTCTTTCATTTATTCCGTTTTGTTTCGTCTTTTCTTCCTTGCATATTCGGCTTGTTTATCCAAGCATTCTTGGCATCTGATGTAACCTGTAGTATGGGGTTTACTACAATCAATACAGAGCCCTTGCTCTTTACGAGATTCTTTTAATTTTCTAGTATAAAAAGTACTTTTCATCTTTTCACTCTCTTTCTGACAAACCTTCTAGTCATATTTTGTCCCTTTAACATGAAGACTAAACGTTAAATCTCTATATATAAACCCTATTACCTTATTTACATCTCGGAATATTATTGTATCATCATTGAAACGGTAAATCAACTAAATTTTTTATATTTTATGGTAATTCATTACGTATATTTCTAAATATTGTATAACACCTTTAAATAAAAGGGCTAAAAGCGTCATACATTTTATTGTACTCATATAGCAAAATATTCTCATTTTAACCCTATTATTACGCCTATTGATTCATGGCTTACTTAGACAATATCATATTGCCAATAGCCCACATCTATCCATTGATTAAATTTTAACCCGACTTTTTTAAAATACCCTGCCTCATAAAAACCTAATTTTTCGTGAAGCCTAACACTGGGCTCATTAGGAAGAGCAATGACACCCATAATCACACGGAAATTTAGTAGCTTTAAACGATTTATAAGTTCTTGATAAAGGGCAGTTCCAATACCTTTACCTTTAGCGTTCTTCTCCACATAGACAGTGGATTCCACACAAAAACGATAAGCACTGCGCGTACGCCATGCTGAAGCATAAGCATAACCGACTACTTCCCCATCCATTTCATAAACAATGTAACAGTAATCTTTTTTTATTTTTTCAATGCGTGCATACATAGCCTCCTCACTTACAACCTCTTCTTCGAATGTGATTACCGTATGTTTCACATACTCATTATAGATACGGCATATGTATTCTACGTCTTGGTGTCTTACATCTCTAATCATATTGTCCTCCTATTGTCTGTTCTCGAAAATGTATGGCTTTATTTTAATACCCACTACATGCCCTTAACCCAATAATTACTAATAGAAAAATGATAAATGACAAACTACCAGATAATAACCTTTTGATCTTATTCAATGTGATGTTCTGATCTATTTTTAATAGTAATTGCATGTCTTCATAACTCATGTCCCATCCTTTAAACTGAAAATATGCACCACGTTCATCCACATAGATACCATGTGCTTTACGGTATCTTTCTCGCTCAACATACTTCTTAATCTTGTTAACAGCTTCTGACTCTTCTTCTGATAAATATTGTCTTTCGCAATAATCCTTCTCTATCAAGTATGCTTTTATTAATGCATCAACTTTTTTTGACATAACCTCAATCTCTCCCTCACCTATAAAATGGGTTGACTTAACCTCTCCCTTTATGAGTGATTAAATCAACCGCCTTTATTATACTATATTTGAAACATGCATGCATTATTTATTCATATAACTCGAGATGATATAAGATTAAGGTATGGTTTTTCACTTGCATGCAAATGACTTTGTGCCCCATTTGATTAAAGTATAGATGATCGTTACCTGGTCTACCAGGCAACGTGTATTTTAGTAGGTCCTGTTGAACCATATCTTTCATGATATAAATATCATCTGTATTATAAAGGGCCATTAAGGAACTGTTCTGAACATGGGCAGACCCTTTTATATCCTCTATGTACTTGGTTAGGTTAAGTTTTCTGACTTTTCCCGTAGCACTATTAATAACATATCCCTTATGCTCTTCATTACTAGTGTTATAACCAAAAAGATATTTATCATCTAGCCAATCTGTCATGGTATTTTCTATAGGAATTTCTTTCACATTTTGCCCCTGTTTGTCCATAATGAGAAGCACTTGTTCTGTTTGACTTTTCATTAAGTAGCTGCTTATTTTCGTACCATAGGCTGACCATCTGGGAGCCATTAGAATATTTTCTGTGGCATCACTTGTTTCTACTTTATAAATACTTACATCTTCCTCATTGTGAATAGCTTTTTTTCTAATTTCATGATCTGTAATGTAGATAATCGTTCCATCGTATAAGATATTGTACTCTGTATAAAGACCTTCGTTATTATCTGTACCTTGGATAATAACTTCTTTTGTTAAAGTTAGATCATCTGAATCAAATACCAGTACACGGTCAGACAAACAGACTGCAAATTGATTGTTTTCAAGGTTTTTGGCATCCCAAAAATTCCATACTTTTTTATCATCTGAATAAAATGCCTTATGCTGCTTCGTTTCCACATGGTATTTAAGGTATTGATAGTGATCTTTATCTTTATGACGCAGCAATACAATGATGTCTTTTTCTAACCATTTGGCATCGATAATGGTGTAATCAGCATAACCCAATAAGTCTATACTTTGGCTTTTGTTCCGACTACAATACCAACCTGCAACATAACCTGTACCATTTTTATAGGTAATAGCATACCATTCCTGTCCTTCTTCATCCTCCACAACTTCCTGAACTGTAAAGTCTTGACCTTGAACAGTCTTTCCTAATATGTCTGAATCTTTTGAGGGTTCTTTCCTTATGTTAAGCACTGCTGCTTTTATGGTAATAAAATCCCGTTCTTTTATAGGGACATGAATGGGTTTATCAGTCACTGGGTCTGCATCGGATATAACCTTATCCTGATTGACTTCTTGTTTATTGGATTTACCGCACCCTGCTATCAGTAAACATGTTAGTAGTAACATAATGGTTATGCTTATCCTTTGCATATATATGCCTCCTTTTTATCACTTATTCTCTTAAGTGTTCAATCAAGTGTTTTGCATCCACCAGTGAATCACAAATGTATTGTGCATGTTGTTTGGCAATGTTAGATTCTATAATAAGGTCTGGCACCCAGATAGGTATTGCACCAGCTCTTGAAGCTGCTAAGATACCATTTTCAGAGTCTTCGAGTATGATGCATTGATCGATGTTAATACCTAATGTTTTGCTGGCAAGTAAAAATATATCAGGTGCAGGTTTTCCATTGCTCACATCATCACCACATATAATGTGATTAAAATACGACTTAATACCCGCTTTTTCTAATAAAGATTCAGCATGATGGCGATGGGTTGACGTAGCTACTGCTATAGGTATGCCTTCATTCTGGCAATAGATTAATAAGTCCATTAATCCTTCTTTTGTATCAATACCCTTCGTTTCAATATAGTCTTTTGTATGGCCAGCCCTTACTTTTCTAGCCTCTTCATAGGGAAAGTCTTCACCAAAATGATTAAGTAATAACTTTTTTGTATCTGTAACGGTTCTACCAATGGCTTGTAGCATGAGCTCCCTTGTTATGGTGTACCCAAACTGTTCGCCAGCCTTTTGCCAACATACAATAGCAACATTTTCTGTATCTAACATTAACCCATCCATATCAAATATAATTGCTTCAACCATCATCTAACCTCTTTCTTCATCTATTTTATGTACATACAACCATGTCTTACTTATGCCTATCTAGCTCTAATATTGAAGCTAACGCCTGTAACCCTGATATAACAGGAAAATCATGATGTAACATATTTTCTTCATCTCGGCTTAAAACCATAGCAGGTATCCCTAAAGCTTGTGCTCCTTGACAATTGCTGGGACGATCATCTATAAATAGTGCTTCATGGGGTTTAATCTTGAGCGCATCCAAAGCTATTGTATACATTTTAGGATTAGGTTTTTCCACACCGATTAAGGTGGATATGACAAAAACTTTAAAATACCCATGCAGATTAGCCTTTTCATAGACGTTTATCAAAGATGGCCAAGCATCCGAGATAATTCCTAAATCATATGTCTTTTCTAGTTTTGGAATTATTTCATAGACATCATCATAAAAAACATACTTATCATCATTATATACGATATCCTTGGTAATCTCAGCTACTTTTTTTCTATCTAACGATAAATCTGGCAATTCTTTTCTAATGATACTGTAAAATTGATAAAAATGTTTATATTCTTCTTCTCGGGTCGTTATCTTATGTTGTGAACAAATATAATCATATGCCTTTCTAAATGCTCGGTTTACGTTTTCTTGATTTAGTTTTTTTAAGGTGTCTTCACTTACATACTGATAAAAATTTGGGGAAATAAACCAATTCCCTGTCTTAGGCCTATTCAATACTCTCCCTGAATCAAATAGAATAGCCTTAATACCCTTAACATTCATTAATTAAATACCTCTTTCCTCATTTTTTCAAGCCTTCGTAAGTTTGTCAATTTTTGCCTATTATAGCATTAATTTATTGATATACTGTTGATTTTCTGTTATAAAAATGTGACATATTGTAACGAATAGACCTACATTCATGTTACTTGTTTATTACAATTTCATTAACGCTGCTATATAAATGGTTAAATTATCGCATCATTTTTTTTGGTTTACTTTTTGCTTGATATTCTCATGATAATCATGTATTCTGTTACTATCTTGAAGAAAGTTGAAGTGATGAATGATGCATATTGATGTGACACTTATACTCCAAATTATTTTAGTAGCTTTTATCTTGTATTTTACATACGGTCATCTTCAGTTACATTTTTGTATGCGTTTTTTACAGACGTCACTCATGTACAAGCTCAATCAGCTTTCACTATTTCTAGACTACAAAATTATCCTTTCTCAAAAAGATATAGAATCCTATCACCGGTATGAAATATGGCGGTTCTTTGAGAAAATCAAATATCATATGCGAGGTAACTTATTCACCCATTAAAGGTTACAGGCATAATCCTTTGTAACCTTGTACACAAAGGAGGCATATCATGCAAATGATTATTGATTTTTTATCAAATATATTGAACCATATCAACTTATTCGTTAACGACTGGGGGATTACCATTATTGTTGTTACCCTACTCATAAAAGTCTTGTTAATTCCCATGACCATCAAACAAAGACGAAGTATGGAGCTTCAACAGAAATTTACAAAGCAAGTGGATGCCCTTAAGAAGAAATATAAGCATGACAAAAAGAGATTAGACCAAGAAATGGCTAAACTTTCAAGTCAATTTTCTGGCAATATGATGGGTTGTTTATTAACCTTTGTCCAACTCCCGATTATGATTTCACTTTATCGTGCCATTAGTCATATACCTATTGAAATACCAACGACTGTCCTTTTACCTTGGATTTCAAATATTAAAGCGCCTGATGGTTATTTTTTGATACCCATCATTTCACTCGTTATCCATCTCATGCCAAACATGCTGCATTACTTAAGTATATTTAAAGAACTGGATATTCAGAAGCCTAATAAAACCATGATTATCATCACATTGCTAATGAATGTTATCTTCATATCCCAAGCACCTGTTATCATTGGCATCTATTGGATTATATCTGGGTTATACAGTTTCTTGGAGCAGTTTGTGAGTTATTGGATAAAGGCAAAAAAATTGCGTGTTTCACCCTAAGTCTTATTACCAAAATCTATATGGCTATTATATGAACGATTATTAAACAGTACTAATACTTATAGTCATAACCCGTATACCTTATGATCTTACAATAATGGTATATGGGTTATTTTTTATTCAAAGTGCACTATTAAAAGTTAATACTATTTACATATCCGTCAAAGAACCTTAACTCATGATTATTATTCATCTTTCTTTAATCGCTCAGCACAGCCACCAACCCATACTTCTGAAACCCTATTATATTGAAATTGTAACATTACTTTTATTTCAGAAGGCATATCCATGCAATAACCCTGCTCAAACACATAGTTATGCTTAGTAGCTATATCTTGATACTTACTAAGGTAGCAAGCCAATGCTCCATTAGATGTACCTGTAGCCGACTCTTCTTCAATACCACAAACAGGAGCAAAATTTCTACATTGAGCTGATGCCTGATGGCTTGTTTCCGTTGTAAAGCTATGGATTCCTGTTACTTGATACTTCTTACTAAGCTGTACGATGGCTTCATATTTAGGTTGTAACTGTTTCAAATGCTGTAAGCTTTTAATAGGCAACATGATATCTCTCATTCCTGTTGTGACAACCTGAATAGGCAGCTTCGTATTTATATAATCGTGGTATGTACCTTGAAAGCATTTTTCTATTTCTTGGACCATTACCCTTTCACAAAATTGAGGCTTATTTTGTTCCATATAGACTTGGTTTTGTAGGATGATTACTTTCAATACCCCTGCTTTCGTTTCTTGGGTAAATTCTCCCTCACCCACACGCTTAAGGTCTCGAAGCAAATTGTAAGTTGCAATGGTAGCGTGTCCACACAAATCCACTTCTTCAGTGGGTGTAAAAAATCTGCATTTATAATCCGCTACATCCGATGGCAACACAAATGCCGTTTCTGAATAACCCACTTCCTTTGCTATCTTTTGCATGTCTATTTCACTCAGTTGCTCACCGTCTATCACTACACCTGCTGGATTTCCTCCTGTTTGATTAATGGTGAAGCCGCTCATATGGTATAATTTATACATTTTTCTACTCCTTATTGTGACTATTTCTTATAATCATGAGGTTATAAGAGTCGGATGATTCGGATGAAATGCTCATGTCATACTATTAATCCTTATTGTTATATATGTGTCAAGTCCGTATGGATATATTGTAACACAAATACGACTCTATAGACCATGAATGTGCGTTTAGTCAATATTGGATATGCAGGCATTAATAAACGATCGCATAGTTGTAGGTAGAAAAACGAGAGAAACCCTAAGAGGTTTTACATCTGATGATATGAAAAGAAGGTTTGATAAAGACAGCATACAACGTATAGTCAAAACGAAGGTGCTGTCTTAAATGTAGAGGGAGCCCGTTGGCTTATTGACTTTTGGGGCAGGAAAAATGTAGCCGGCATTCTATTAATGCCAGGAACACGGCATCATGTGGTTCATCTTAATAAATCCTTTAGAGCTAAGAAGAAGGCTAAACTAAAACAGCCACTATCCTTCTTGAAGCAAGGCAGCCATTCTTCCATTGCTAACGCTTACAGAAATATCGCCTTCTGTTATGTCTACAGGCTTAACAGTCACGAAGTAATCACAGCAAGAAGGACAATTTATACGATCGCAATAAATGAAATCAAACGAATTAGTTGATTGATCAATAATTCTAAAGTCTATTCGAGATATAAACCAGATACCTAATGATATAGGTTCACTATTATTGCATACTCTAAATAATTCATATCGCAATTGGGCATTTCCTTCATCCACAAGATTTTCAAAACTTACAATACTTGAAAACTCAATATTGACAGTGGGCTTGCACAAACAGCTTGTATCGATTGCTATATGGGCTAACTGAAAAGCTGGATCACTCGATGAAGTAAATGTTGTACTTCCTACACCCCTACCACATTCTAGTGCTAAATTTTTAGCCTTATCAATATTTGGCTTATTCTTGTTAAACGTATCTTTCATATGATTATTCTCATGTAAATCTGATGTTGATAACTGAGTGATTGCTGTTATTCTGGCATTATCAACGGTTACACCTAAATAAATGCCTGGGGCTCCCACATCTAACTGAATGCCTCTAACAGTCACAAAATATTCATAACATCCTGAAGAGACCATTTTATCGCAAAAGATAAAACTAAACGCATTATCAATAGCGGATGGTACATTTGTGTTGGTTCTCTCAAATCTCCAAACACCGAGACTTAAGGGAATACCATCATCACATACTCGGAACAATTCAAATTCTAAAAGAACATTTTGTACCCTAAACGCACTACTAATAACACTAGAAAACTCAATGAACACATCTGGTTTAAATAAACAGGATGTATCTGTTGCAACGTGGGCTATTGTCACAGGTGCTTGTGCTATGGTTGCCTGTCTAAAAACCACACTGCCATTTCCTTGACCGCATATTAAATCCATATCACAACAACTATAGGAAACGTCAGTTTGTATAAATGCAGCGATTCTTCCATTGCTTACTGTTACCAATGCTTCATTGACTTCAACAAGTGTAACTTGTACAAAATAGTCACAACATGCAGCAAGGTCTATATCTTCACAATAGATAAAACTAAAGGATTCTTCTTGTTCCTCAAAAACCACAGGAGCGCTTCCAACCTCTTCATACATCCAAGTACCCAAGGCTTGTGGTTGTTTGTTACAACCTACTCTAAATAATTCATAGCGTAAGCGAATTGTAGCCCCGCTCGCTAATGCCTCCATTTTTACAAGACTAGAAAATTTTATTAAAATCTCTGATTTATGTAAAAAAGCTTTATCAATTGTTACATAAGCTAATTGATGTGGCATATCATCAACAGATGTAAAGGTTCTGCTTCCAGTTCCTTGACCACATGTTAGACACACTTTTTTATGTCCATTTTTACTACAGTAATCATTTATCATGTATATCCCTCCATCCATCTAACTTTTTATTACAAAGCTTGCTCTTATACCTATAATACATAATATACATCTTCAGATAACAAGTGACTAACTTGTACTAAATTTTCATGAAGTCGTCATGTATTCTATAAAATGCTTGGCACATAGTTTTATGAATAACATAACATGTACTATAAGCAAGAAGCTGTATAACATTCATTGTGTCAGCTAATTTCTTGTAAAAGGTTATATTCTTGTTAGAGTGAAAATTATTTTTTATAAGGAGGTGAAATATGTCGTGTCAGGGTATATAAAGTGTAATAAGGACTATAAAAATGATTGTTGTTGCAGTAAAGAAAAAGATTGTGCTGTATGCAAACCATTAAGTCCATGTCCTAAGAAAATATTATTAGAATGCGGTACAACAGGTAGTACAATGATGTTTACAGCTACTGGTCAAACATTTACAGCGGCTCATGTTGCTGTCGATACATCATGTTTTTGCAAACCTCATATAGACCTTATGTTTACCAGTCAGGTTAGTGCAGTATTAACCCCTATTGCTGATGTCAATCAAATTGTTGATGCAGAAGTTGTTTTGCTATATGAATTGGTATGTAAACGTAATGGAGGAAGTGAAATAACAATCGGTAGTTGGACTTTTAGAAGATTTTTTTCCGCAGCTTTAATTAGTACAACTGGTGAAGTGCCACAAGCATTAGAAACTACGGACACCTTTAGCTTTAATACATGTATGTGTGCATCACCTTGTACAGGATGTACAGATTATTCCGTAAGAGTCACTGCTGTAACAGTAAGCCAAGACAGTACGTTAACTAATAATGCAAGTGCAACTGTTTCCATGGGACAACTTGTAGCCAAAGTTCAAAACTGTTAGTTGTCATTAAGTCTCTTGTTTACCCTATTATGTTAAATTTTTTCAGAATCATCCATCATCATCAAAGTCATACGTTAGGTTAAAGTTAATGCTATACGTTTCCAGAAAAACAACCCTATTTTTCAATGCAATCGTCTATTCTTTTTCACCTATTTTCGTCATAATAATAATGTATATAACTGGGACTAGTGAAAAATGATTGCATTCCAATAACTTGTTCCAAAAAAAGACCAAGTAGTGGCATTGTATTTACACTAACTGGTCTTTCCCCTCTATTACAATAAATAGCTGATCCTACTTTACGCATTAACTCAACTCACTAGATAAAAGTTTTTAAGCTACTCAAAAGCTTCGTTGTGTCTGTATACCCTAATGACATTTTCATTTCAACATCTGCTTTTTTAAGGTTTAAAACACCTGTTTTAAAATCACCTAAAGACTGGGATGGTATAATTGGAACGATTGGTACTGCTGAATTAATTTTTAATAAATTCATATCCTTCAAATCCAATACAATGGCAATTATCAGGTCACAATCACTTTGTATAACTGGTTCTAGAGGTACATTATTCGTAACCCCACCATCAACATAATAATGATTACCAATGTATACAGCACTAAATATTCCAGGTATGGACGTTGAGGACAGTATAGCATTTTTAGCTTTTTCCTTATCCATTTTCATGATATTAAAGAATTCTGCAGTTGGCGTTTTGGATACTTGTGTGGAACAAACATAAAAGTTTTCATATTTATTAGCTGTATTTAAAAGCTTATAAATCCCATCCTGTATGCATGTTTCGTCAAATTTACTGGCACTACTAACAAGCTGCTCACAATAGCTTGGATCCATAAAGGCAGTATATACAGAATTATAATCCTGTAACGTTAATTTTGACATAAGTTCTGAGGATTGAATGCCTATCTTTTGTTCCATGTTGAGCCAAATATCTGCTGCTTTGTTAACGTCAACGGATGCCATTAGTAATGTATTTATAGCACCAATGGATGTTCCTGCTACAACATCAAATTTTAGATTAAACTCCTCAAAAGCTTTCCACGCACCTATTTGATAAGCTCCCTTTCCACCACCACCTGATAAGACTAATCCTATTCTCATATTTCTCACCTCTTAAACTTTTTCTATGTTATTTAGTATTGGATATGTTTGTAGAAATTATCAATTCCAAATAATAGTTATATGCATATAGAGATTAATCAAATAGGTCACATACAAAAAATAATGATATTACTTTCAAATTTTGAACATATGAGAAATATTTTAGAGTACTGCTTATCATAGATGTTGATTAATTTATATTGAAAAGTCTATCAATACTTTTATATTCATTAATATTAGTTAGTTCATCATGTATAAGGTTATCTTCAACTTTATATATCCTATAAGCCTTTGATGATTTATCTGACTTAATAATCCTAAATTCATCACTCTTAAAATCAATTGCACAATTATTTTCTATAGCTATACCAACTTCAGATGACTCTTGAACCATCTTATCAAATTCTTCTAAACGATTATCCTCATTATAATGTGGACAATGTAATCCTGGTATTAAACCTAAGGCTTTTAGTCTAATATAAGGTGATTTCACACCTTGCTCATATGTATTTGAATCACTTTGACCACTCTCAAACCAACAAATTGAACCTGCGCTTAATCCGCTTAATACTACGCCTTTCTCATATGCTTCTTTTAAAGATTTATCTACTGAATATTGTTTCCATACTTGTAGCATACGTTTCGTGTTACCACCACCTACATAAATTATATCTGTATTTAATATCATTTCCCTTGCTTCATCACTAGATGTTTGATTGTTTAAAAGATATAACGTCTTTACTTTGCAACCGAGTTTTTGACCGTATAACTTTTGAATACTTTCAACATATCCCTGTGGTTCACCACTTGCAGTTGGTATAAAAAGTATTTCAGGTACTTCCTTGTTAGCTGCCAATACAATTTCCTTATCAATAGCAAGTGTTTCATCATATCTTATTTCTCCTCCGCCAATTGCTATAATTCTTTTCAAAGCTATACCCCTTTCTAATTAGTTGAATCGTTAACGCTCAATGAAAATTATTAGAAATATACACAGTGTTAATAATAAATACTTTAATGCCATTAGGATAAATCCAATGTTACTTGCCATATCTATAAACATGAAATAATTTCATTTTATCATCCATAAGCTTATTCCTTTATTATATAAATAGTCGCTCAATCCATATACAATGTATCAGTTAATTTGCAAATATTGTATGCTTAACTTTCCATTTTTCTAACGAAATACCTACCCATAAACCATATATCCCAAGTGTGATAATGCTTAATAATAACCACTTTATCCAATTTCCAAAAAGCCCTACTGCTGAACCTGTAAATTTAAGCCTTCTCCCTTCAATGACTGTATGGTTTATTCTCCACCCATAGACCATGCATAACGCCCACGGGTAACAAATACCAAGAGTAAATGTTGTTACTAATGCCCCTAATATTCTCCAACCAATTAGCTGTAATAATCCACCATCAAAGTATGATTTACCATCATTATGTACACTTACATTAATCGCTACATCTGTCATAATACGCCTCCATTATGAATAATAATTATATGGATTGAACCACTACAATACATAATTATATTTTAATAATAACAGATAATTCGTTATTGAACAAATGGGTAATGGTTAACGAAAACTATTCAAGCATGCTCTAAATAGTGTGCATATTAATATACACAAACCCTACATAATTTAAAGAGCCTACCCATAGGTAGACCCTTTTTATGTACTATCATTTTTTTAGTATTTAAAAACGCTATTGTATTACATTATCCTATGGGTCCTAAATATTCCACAGCTACCCAACCATGAAGGTTATCATCCCAGATTTCAACCCAATTATAACCGTCAGATGGAGTTGAACCAGAGAGCACTTGAACTCTATCTCCTTCATAAAGTTTGCCTATAACACTGTGGCTTAGCCCAGGACCACTTCTTACATTTAACACATCAGCAGTTACAGTAGCAAACTGAGCTGCTGATACTGGTATAGAAGTTGCTGAAACTAACAGTATTAAGCAAATTGATAAAGTTAGTATTTTTTTCATATTTATCACCTCCTTATACTTATATTATACAATATTTCCAGTTAATTTATTGTCATATTTTGTTTTATTTATTAATTCTAATAATATTTTAATAATTGTAATAATATAATTAATTGTTCATCTCTTTTTTAGTCGTATTACTATGCTTTTATTTACTAAGTAATTTTTTTGTTCAAATAAAAAGAGCCTATCTAAAAAATATATATAGACTCTTTCTTATTTACTAATTAGTTTTAGTATTTATTCTCCTACTCTCTACAAATTCATAAAACCCCTCTTTAATGAACCCAATCAACAATTCGTTTGCCTCCTTTCTACAAAAATATATACGAAAAAAGAGCAAAATTTAATTATATCTGCTCTTTTTTCGTTAGTGGGGCTTTTATTTTTCAACAGCACCTTTACTTATAAGGATTTTACACTTGTGAAATTGACATTAACAGCCCTTTTCAATCCTTCGAGTTATAATGATATTGGGTGGTTGATGATGAAGTTTCCAAAATCTACTTTTTTCCACCCTACGGATGTAATATACATATCTCCACGTTTAGCCTTATTATGCTGGAAAAAAATTATTTTTGTTTTATTTACAGTTGTACTTTATAAATATTTTCACGTTTCTTTTTCACGCCATTTATGATGACTTCTCTTGTTTCTAACATAGGAAGATAGATTTTTACCGTCTTATAGGGTAGCTCATATTTGCCATGGGTTTCAATATTGATTTCAACTTTATTCTTATCTGTGGTCATCTTAACATTGACAAATGAATAGATGCCTTTTCTATAATCATTGGTTAATCCATCATCTTCATACAAACTATATTCACTTTCATCACAACCTCTAGATGGGAATAACATAAATCCTCTTTCATCATTCCCTTTGGTTTCAAAAGTTACTTCTGCATCATTAATAGGTATAATACCGCCAGCTTTTATTAATAATGGTGTATAGTGTAGCGGTGCAGGTATTGTCACTTCCTGACCACCCTCATACCATATACCTGTATTAAAATCGTACCATCCATCATCATAGGCTGGTAAATATACATTTCTTTCAAATTGTCCTTTTTCAACAACTGAAGCAACAAGCATATCTTCACCTAACATAAAATCATCACATTCTTCAAAGGTCTTTTTGTCACTTTCAAAATCGTAGAATGTAGGTCGAATCATAGGTTCATAGTAACTATGGGCTCTATAAACTAAGTTATAAAGATATGGTGTGATTTTCGTTCTAAATTTGATGGCACTTCTAATAAATTGAGTCATTTCTGGATACATCCAAGGCTCATTTACAGTTGCGTCATCATTCCAAGAATGAATCGTAAATCTAGGATGGAATATGCCGTTTTGTACCCATCTAACAAACAATTCCGGTTCTGGTGCCATTCCTGAGAATCCACCTACATCGTGTCCAATATTATAAACACCGCTCAAGCTCAAGCCAATTCCCATTTTAATATTGAACTTCAAATTATTGTAACCCGTTCTATTATCACCTGACCATGTTTGCACATACCTGTGCATACCGGGGCATCCAGACCTAGATATGAGATAAGGTCTTAAATCAGGGGCGAATTCTTTTTGTGCTTCATATGAAGCTTTCATCATTAACAATGATTGAAGAGGCCTAATTTGACCTATATTTATTTCTTTACCGAATCCATTTGCCTTAGCCTCTGCATCCCAAATCTCATATTCGTTATTATCATTCCAAGTACTATCAATACCATACTCTAGTAGTTTTTCGGTGACTTGCTGCTTCCACCAATTAAATGCCATTGGATTAGTGAAGTCTATGTAAGCACCAAGTTCATCCCAAAATTGAGCCACTTCTGTATTTTCTCCTGATCTATCTTGTACAAACATTTTCTTTTGTTCAAGTTCGCCATACATGGGGTGGTCGATTAATAATGCTGGCTTAATATTGGCACATAGTCTTATGCCATTATCATGGAAATCTTTTGCCATTTCTTTTGGTGTGGGTACCTTATCTCTATTCCAATTGAATACATATCGCTTATTGCCTATAGAAGTATACCCTGAAGATAGTTGGAATGAATCGCAAGGCATATCATTTTCTTTACAATCTTTAACAAAATTCTGCAGTTGTTCTTGAGCATTTGGGGCATCTGTATAGCTCATCGTTGATCCTGAATAACCAATACTCCACTTTGGTGTAAGTATTGTTTTCCCTGTCAACCAAGAAAATCTTTGTGTTATATGCTTCATCTTAGGTCCTAAAATAATGTAGTAGTCTAAGTCTCCATCCTCAGCATTATACATTCTGTATTTTCCATGATAGTTATCCATTTCATTACCCATATCAAATATTGATGTGGATAAGTTGTCATAAAAAATACCAAAGGATATTCCTGTGTCTTTATTTCTTGTTATGTAGAATGGAATATGTTTGTATAATGGGTCTGTGGTTTCAGCATCATAACCCATCGGATCAACACTCATCATTCTATATCTTTTTCCATGCCTATCAGAATTTCCTGATTTTTCACCTAGCCCATAATACTGCTCATTTAGGTTTCGTTCCAAATAATGGTATACACCTTCACCTAATGAGTTTTCTAAATTATAAGCTTGCGTTTTTCTGTCATTAGCAAACTTGATTTCATCTTCACCATCTTTATAATACCAAGTCGCTTTCATACCGTCTAGATTAAAAAGGACTTTCATCTTCGTGGTTTCTATGGTACATGAATTGTCGTCTACTTCATAGTTAAATTTAGGCAAAGTAAAAGGCGAAATATCTAGTCTGTCTCGTCCTTCTTTTTCTATGTCTTCCATTCCTGGAGCAACAAGCCAAGTTTTGTCTAGCTTTAGCTTTTGTTCATATAATAAAACTCTTATCATATCCTCTTCTAATACAAATACTTTAGCTACTGCTAGCCCTTCCTTTAACCTAAACTCTAAAACATTATCTTCATATTTTTCAAAAATAAAATTATAATTCTTTTTAATCATTACAATTTCTCCTCTATACTAAGGATCCGCTTAATTTACACAGAGTATGTGAGGTTATATTTAAACAATCCCTAAATCAAATCAAATAATCGTGGTAATACTAAACTTATCTCAGGTATATAAGTCAGTAACATTAATACCAATATTAGAGCTGCAAAGAACGCTAATAGGGGTTTTATTACTTTTTCTATTGGTACACCTGCTACACTACAACCCACAAATAGTACGCTTCCAACAGGAGGCGTCATGATGCCTATACACAAATTAAACACTAAAACTATTCCAAAATGAACAGGATGTAAACCTAATTGTGTGGCTATTGGTAGAAAAATAGGTGTAAAAATTAATACCGCTGGTGTTAAATCCATAAATGTTCCAACGACTAATAAAGTCATGTTCATAATCAACAAAATAACGACCTTATTTGATGATACTGACAATATTAGTTCACTTATAGCTTGAGGTATACCTGTGTATGCCATAACCCAAGACATAGCAGACGAAGACGCTACTAAAAACATAATGACGCCAGTGGTTACAGCCGTTTTTAAAACGATCTGCTTCATACTTGCAAGAGTTAGATTTCTATATATTAAAGATAGAATAAACGTATATGCAACAGCAACTGCTGCCCCTTCTGTGGCTGTAAATGCACCAAAAACAATACCACCTATAACAATAACAATTAATAACAAACTAGGTATGGCATCTAAAAATACTTTCATTGCTTCTTTAAAAGATACCTTTGGTAAAACGGGGTATTTATTTTTCTTAGCTTTCACATATGCCACAATCATGACTGCAAGTCCCATTAATATACCTGGAATATATCCTGCAATAAATAGAGCTGATATGGAAACACCGCCAGCTACTAATGAGTAAAGAATTAAAACACCACTTGGTGGAATAAGCATACCTGTTGCGGAAGATGCAATATTTACGGCTGCTGAAAATGATGGGTCATACCCTTCTTCTTTTTCAAGGGGAGCCATAGTTCCTCCAATGGCAGCACATGCAGCAACTGCCGAGCCTGACAAAGACCCAAATAACATATTTCCAAGAACATTGGTATGGGCTAAAGAACCTGGGATTCTTCCCCCTATTACTTGGGCAAAATTAACCAACTTCTTCGCAATACCACCATTATTCATAATGTTACCTGACAGTACGAACAAAGGGACTGCTAACAATGAAAAACTACTTATACCATTGACCATTTTTTGAGTTATTGTGAAGAGAGCTACTTCTGGCGGAACTACCAAAAAAGATGTAACGATTGCTGAAATTCCGATACTAATTGAAATAGGTACGCCTATGACTAATAAAATCAAAAATATACTAAATAATAATATTGCAGCTTGCAACGCCATTTTACTTCTCTCCTTTCTCTGAAGTCATTTTAAGATCTTCTATTATATTGATAACCTGAAAAAATGAAATGATGATCCCTGATACCAAGGTACATACATATATATATGACTTTGATATCTGTAATAAGGGAGTCCTTGTGTCAATGACTTCTTGAGTAATATCTTTTCCTCCCAATATGAGAATATATAACGCAAATAATAAAACTAACCCATCAATGAATACAGATAAAACGACTTTTTTTGTACCTGTTAATTTTTGTCTCAGAAAGATCAAGGACATATGCTCTCTTGAACCAAAAGCATAAGCTGCTCCCAAAAAAGACGTCCAAACTAAAATAATTATCACTAATTCTTCTGTAAAATCGCTAGGGTTATTTAATATATATCTCGTGAAAACTTGCACTAATACCAAAGATGTCATCACGATTAAAAGCAATGATATAACATAAGACAATATCTTATTCAAACCCGATTTTATAGCTGCCATGATATCCTCCTATAATTATAATGATTATTCTAAACCTTTAAAAGCATCTAATAAATTTTTCACTTTTGGCATGTCATTACTATATTTTTCTAACATCGGTGCTACAGCTTCTCTAAATGGTGCCTTATCAACTTCGTGGAATGTAACACCTAAATTCTCTTCTGCATCTTTTTTTGCTTCCTCTATAGCTTCGCTCCATAACGTTCTATGAGAGGTTGTTGATTCACTAGCAGCTTCTTTAACAGCAGTTTGTTGCTCCTTAGTTAAATCATCCCAAACTTTTGTACTAAGCACTAAAATATCTGGTATTCTTGTATGCTCATCATAACTAAAGTGTTTTGCTACTTCTCCATGCTTACCATTTGTTAAAGCGGTTTCATTACTTTCTGCTCCATTTATAACACCCGATTGTAGAGATGTATAAACCTCTCCGTATGGCAATCCAACAGGCGTTCCACCTAACGCTTTAACCATATCTGTTTGAGATTGGAATCCCATCACTCTTATCTTAACGCCTTTTAAATCTTCTGGCTTTAAAATCGGTTTATCCACTGTATAGAAAGAACGTGCGCCAGAGTTATAAAAAGTTAATCCTATAAACCCTTTTTCTTTCGTGTCATTATAAAGTGTTTTAACAGCATCTGAATCCATAGACTTGAAATAATGATCTTCATCAACGAATACATACGGAAGTGTGAATGCGTTATAACCTTCATCATAGGTCGTTAATGCAGCCGCCGATACTTTTGTCATCGCAACAGCCCCAACTTTTAATTGTTCTAATACTTCTGATTCTCCCCCTAGTTGACCATTTGGGAATATTTGAACTTTAACTTCACCATTTGTCTTGTCTTCAACTGATTTTGCAAATTCACTAAGAGCAAGATGAACAGAGTGTTGCTCATTTAAATTATGGGCCAACTTCAGTGTTACTGTCTTCTCTTTTGTCCCTTCGTTACTACATGCAACCAACCCCGTAAACAATACTGATACGATTACTAATAATGCTAATACTTTTTTCATTTTGTTACCTCCCAATTTTATTGATTAACATATGAAAATCACTGTCGTTCATTGTTCCCATATATTAACTTGATTATTAAGATGTTATTTTTAATTTCTTTCAAAAGTGTAACTGGTTACACTTTTAATCAAAAAAACTTATAAACACTGTCTTTAGATATAGCGTTTATGTTGCACATTATACACTATTTATTTTAACATGTAAAGTGTTTACTACATATTTATGTAACCAGTTACTTTTTTCTTCGCTTCTTTGTGCTGGATTACTATGTTTAAACATGAAAAATATTTTAGAATTATGCAATGTAAAGAATAAATAATGATTTATATACATGATTATACATTTTTTCTTATAATCCTCTAGAAATCAAAGTATAAATGATGTATAATAATGATTGTTCTTAATCTGAATATATTAGATATATACGTATATTTTAATAGAATAAATGATTACACTTTTATGTAACCTATTACATATTAAGAAAGGAATGGAATTATGTGCTATACAATATACGACTTAGCTAAAGAATGCCAAGTCTCTGTGGCTACAGTCTCTAGAGTTATTAACAATAGCGGTCCTGTAAAGGAAAAAACAAGACAAAAAATATTAAAACTCATTAAAGAAAAAAATTACTCACCTAACGCCTTCGCTAGAGGTTTAAATAATATAAGTATGAAAACAATCGGTATCATTATATCTGATATAGGAAATCCTTTTTTTGCTCAAATCGTTAAAAGCATTGATTCTATTTGCCAAAAAAATCAATATAGTATTATTCTATGTTCTACTGAGAATAATAGCAAAACTGAAAGACGAGAAATTGAAATGTTGATGCAAAAACAAGTAGAAGGATTTATTATAGCAGGAAGTAGACCTGTAAAAGATGAAAATGCTAGTTTCCTAACAGAAGTAAGTAAAAAATATCCTATTGTTCTTATAAATAGTTTTATAAGAGGTGGACATAAAATGTATTCTGTCATGGTCGATGAAAAAAAATCAACCTATGATGCCCTCTCATTAATCATCTCAAAGGGTCATAAAAAAATCTTCTTATTGGGAGATACTCAATGGAAAACCACTGTTGCAAAAATTAATGCCCTCAAAGACGTTTTAAAGGACAATGGGTTAAGCTTTGATAAAGAGCAAATTATCAACTGCAAGTACAGCTATTCTAGCGGTATGGCAGGAGTGAAAGAATTATTAAGCAGGAATATCCCTTTTCCTTATACCATTTTTTGTTCCTCTGATATGATTGCCATTGGCGCTATGAAGGAATTATTATCTCATGGAATAAAAATCCCTGAGGAAGTGGCAATTATGGGTTATAGTAATACTGAGAATTCGTCCTTGACAACGCCATCTTTATCTACAGTAGACCAAAAAATGCACGTATTAGGAGAAAAAGCCGCCAAAATATTTATTGATATTTTAGATGATAATTATCCAATAAACAAAAAAATGTACTCTGATTACAGGATATTAATGAGAGAATCTACCTAAGATATTATAAAATATGGACGATCAAAAACCAGTTTTTTGGTATAAAAGAGGATATCATTAGCGATATCCCCTTTTATACGTCTTATTTTGTGTACTCATTAACTTCTATACATATTATTTTATCATATAAAATATATTCTTTTCTACTTATATAAGGTCCTGTATTATAATCTTTTGTAAAAGCATAATAAACTGGTCCTTGTCCTATACCTCTATTAAAATACCAATTCATGAAAGTATCTACGTCACTCATAGCTAGATCATACTCTTTGTCGTTTTCATCTAATAGCTTTATTAATAATAGTGCTCTATTATTACTTACTTCAATCATGGCTGATGCAATATTGGAGTCAGCACTTTCTGCTCCGTTTTTTACTGCTCGTACAACATAATAATACGTCACACCAGTAGCTACATTTGTGTCAGTGTATGTTGTATCTGTTACATCCGTTGCTATGACTGTATCGATAGAACCGGAAGTTGTTGATCTTAATATAGTGTAACTATCTGCATCTGTAACAGCATCCCAATTAAGAGTTATGGAGTTAGATGAAGCTGTTGCTGTTAAATTTAAAGGTACGGTAACTCCATCATTAGGTGGTGTAAAAACTTCTACTGTAGCTAAATAACCCGTATCATATCCACCTATAGCATATATCTTATCGTTTAATGTCACTGCATCAAAGAAACGTCTAGCCGTCGGTATATTAGCTTTTGTTGTCCATATGTCTGTTACTGGGTCATATTCCTCTACTAAATCTAGGTTACTACTACCATCAAATCCACCCATTGCAAATACTTTACCGTTCATTTCTGTAACTCCAAAGTAACTTCTTTTTTTGGACATACTTGACTTTGACGTCCATGTATCTGTTATGGGATTATACTCTTCTACTGTAGCTAGATAAGCACCTCCTGTAGCTCCTCCACCTATTGCGTATATTTTATTATTGACTACTGCTACTCCTAAACCTACACTTGCTAATGGCATACTAGTCTTTGATGTCCACGTATCTGTTTCTGGGTCATATTCTTCTACTGTGGCTAGATAGCTACCATTAGTTCCTCCTATTGTATATATTCTATTATTAACTACTGCTACTCTTACACTTTGTCTTGCTGTTGGCATGCTAGTCTTTGACGTCCACGTATCTGTTTCTGGATCATATTCTTCCACTGTAGCTAGATAACTAGATGGACCAACATATCCACCTATAGCATATATCTTGCCATTAACTTCTCCAACACCAAAATCCTCCCTTGCTGTTGGCATACTTGCTTTTGTTGTCCATAAACCTGTTACCGGGTCATACTCCTCCACTAGGTCTAAAAAAGTCCCATTAGATCCACCTATAGCATATACCTTATTATTAGATTTTATTACCCCTAACCTTCTTCTTGAAGTTGGCATACTTACTTTTGTTTCCCAAGTTCCTAAAGGTTCACCTTCAGCACCTAACACCGAAAGTGAGTTAATCATCATTAAAGGTACAAGCATTATCAAACCTAATATTCTTCCATATTTTTTCATTAGTGTTCCTCCTTAGTATTTCAAACTACTAATCGTACCCTCTTTAATTATTTTTAGTATTCTTTTACTTTAAACCAAACTATTTTATCAAAAATTAAGTACTCATTAACATCTGTATAGGGCTCAATGTTAGCGTCATCTGGAAAACTATAGAATGGTAGTCCAGTACCATTTGACCTATCAACATACCAATTTTTAAAAGCATCAACATCAGTCATAGTCATTCGATATTCATAAATATCTGTTGTAGACAGTTTAATTTGTAGATTCGCAAAATTAGTATTTTCTTCAACCATTGCTGATGCGATATTAGAGTCTGCACTTTCTACTCCGCTCTTTACTGCTCGTACTACATAATAATAAGTTACGCCAGGAGTGACATTTGTGTCTGTATAAGTTGTACCAGTAATACTACTTGCAATTACTGTATCTATTACACCTGATGTTGTTGATCTTAATATAGTATAGCTATCTGCGTCGGTTATAGTATCCCAATTAAGAACTATAGAGTTAGAAGACTGTGTAGCGGTTAAGTTAGTAGGTATATTTGGTTGAACAACCGTTGCATTGTTATATGGAATATATCCATTTGGGATCTGATGTTCAAAAGCAGTTGCCCCAAAATTTGCTGTAATTATTGTTGAGCTTGTAGTACTGCCATTATATACTTTTGGATAATAAGTTAATGATGTGTCAATTTCCGGTTCAAGCACTCCCTGTGATACTCCATCAATAAAAAACTCTATTTTTCCTAAGTCTAAATCTAAAGCTACCCCTATGACGTTACCGTCACCAAATGTCGAACCATAACGTTCTCCCATATTATTCTTTGCATGAAAATATGCATAATGTCCATACAAAAAACTATTTGTATATATATCGTTGTCCCCTGTTCCAATTCCAATAAAAGGAGACCCACTATCAGCCTTTATCTCCCAATACCATTTACCAGTCTGCTTTCCCACATTTGCAATTACATTTCGTGACCCATTACCGAATATGTCTGCAGTTAGATCACCATTTGATAGTGTATAGTTTGTTCCATTATTAATAGTATCAAATGTGACAATGTCTGTTGATGCACTTATGTTAATAGTGCTAATTGTTAGTATAGATAAAGCTATCATTATAATGATCTTATTCCTTTTATGTTTCATTTATGTTCCTCCTTAGTATGTGAATTAACTAAAATGTTACCATTATATGGTAATAATATATAGACTTATAATTACTATTTTTAGATAGTATAATTAAGTGTTATTGTTTTCGACATAATATTATGCTGTATTGTTGCTCAAAACCTACATTTAGGTCATATAAAAAGATCTTCCATTAAGAAGATCTTTTATGTACTAAACAGTGCTTTAGTCTGGAATTTTAATTTTGCAATCCATAGGTTAACTCGTATCTTTATTAGATTTTATTTTAGTGCACACTTTATAAGCAATATAAATTACTATATAGATTATCAATGTATCTATAAGAAAAGCTCCTGCATCCACATATAGTGATTTCAACAATGAGGTACTTATTGGTGCATCATACACAGTTAAAAATGCTATCGGATAACCAAAATTAGTAGCAAATCCATCTGTAGATCGATAGGGGAGTACATACATTATTACTAAAGTTATCCAAGTAGCATAATTTAATATTTTTCTATTAAATTTCAGTCTTTTCACCTTCTTCTATTTGCCATGTGATTATGTTCTAAATAATACTTTAATCAATATTCCATTTGTCTTTAACATTTTCTTCACCTTTATAATAATCCACTCTTTGACTATTTGGATATACTTCTACATCTGGCAAAATATTTATTTTGTTTGAATCAGGATATTCACATATATCCATTCCATTATTAGTACGTATATCAAGAAATTTACATGGTTCTTCCGTATGGTTATAAAGTTGATGAGCACCTTGAGGTCCTTTTTCAAAAAAAACAATGTCTCCTTTTTTTAGTTCGTCAAAACCATTTGGCGTTCTTAACATCGCCTTTCCTGATATGATAACAAAAAGTTCTTCTGCATTTCTGTGAAAATGATATGGATAAGAGTATTTGTCAGGATCAAGTGACCTTACATCAAAATATAAATTATCTGATTGAACTACCTCCGATAATCTTTGACTTGTATGCCATGAAAATTCAGGTATAGGTGATTGTTTGGGTTCAAAACATAAATTATTTTCATTAAAAATTTTCGGCATTAAAATTCCCCCTTTATAAAAATTAAATTGACATTTAGTATTTACTACGAACAAACTTTTTTGGTAAACTAGATCGTCATAGGAAGTTTGTCTACTCTTTAATTACTATTTTTTAGGATTAATTATATTTGCGTATTAATATGTAGCGTATATGCCCTACCAGGCTCATGAGGCTCTCTAGTTACTAGACCATACTCTTCTAATTGATCAATAAGTGATTTAGGTCCTCCAGTTCTTGACACACCAATAATCGAAGAAATTTCAAGACCTGTAAGCGTTATTACATCTGTAGGTATATCATTACCTTCATTTTGTTTTTTTAAGGCAAGTAATAAATATCCATATAATAATGCCGAACTATGTCTCAGTCTATTTCTACCTCCTGCTCCATTATAACGAGGGTCCACAAATAATTTTGTTGGTACAGAAATAAAGTGACAGTATTCTTTAATTATTTCTTCATTTTTTTCCCTATCTTTCTTCCTCCTATTTAGTACAATATCATCACAAATTACCATTTTATTTATATATTCATATCTGAGTAGACAAATTCCCGATGATTATTATTTTATATTAGCAGATAATTTAATAATAAGCAATAAAAAAGACTACCCCCAATAAACAGGAAGTTGGCTTCTCTTATGACTAGACTAAAGTTTCTTTTAATATAGTCTACTGATGCAGTCGAATAGCATCGAACTCTTATATTAAATTTTGACATCCTTTTTTTAATGCCCATGATATAATACATAGTTATGGGCCTTGGGAAGAACTCGATGCTGCGGAATGATCGCTATAGTAAAAAAATAAAATGTGTAAATATAATTAAACATTTTATTTTTTTGTGCCGTTTTAGTATTTGCTAATATTGTTTCCTTATTAATTGGCAATATTTCATATGCTAGTAATGATTGTTCCAATAGTCACGTAGCAAATCCCCATGTTTATACTAAAAGAACTCTTAACGACAAGTATGTACATCGTGTAGATAATGTATCTGATGTAGAAACTTGCTCGGTACGTCAATATACAGTATATACCTACTTTTATTATGTCTAATGTACTACTGGTTCATATCTGGCTTTTCTAAATCTGTAGATTTACCAATATAAAAAGCCACAACCATAATAAAAATGGAAAATAACTTAAAAAGAAAAAGAGGATACCATTAGCGATATCCTCCTCTTGTAAGTACTATTTTATGTACTCATTAACTTCAATACAAATTATTTTATCATATGAAATATAATCTTCTCTACTTATGTAAGGTCCTGCATTATAATCTTTAGTAAAGGTATAATATGCTGGTCCTTGTCCTACACCTCTGTCAAAATACCAACTCATAAATGTGTCTACATCACTCATGGGTAGATCATACTCTTTGTCGTTTTCACCTAATAGCTTGATTAATAACAGTGCTCTATTATTACTTATTTCAATCATAGTTGATGCAACATTAGAGTTAGCGCTTTCAACACCATTCTTTACTGCTCTAACGACGTAATAGCAAGTCACACCAGGGGTTACGTTTGTGTCTGTATACGTTGTACCTGTGATATCACTTGCTATGACTGTATCAATAGTACCAGAATCTGTTGACCTTAATATAGTATAGCTGTATGCGTCGGTAACAGTATCCCAGTTCAGTACAATAGAATTACTATTAGATGTTGCAGTTAAATTAGTGGGAGAAACAACCTCTGTGCTAGATGACATAAATACCTCTACTATAGTTTGCATACGATTTGCTAAAGTTTCTCCACCGATAACATATATTCCCCCACCAACTTCTGCTGCCTTTAATTTAAATCTTGGTGCCGTCATATTTACTTTTGCTGTCCATGTATCTGTTACTGGGTCATATTCTTCTACTGTGGTTATACCATCAATACCCGAAAATCCACCAAATGCATATATCTTACCGTTGACTTCTTCTACCCCTAGATCTTGTCTTTTTGTTGGCATACTAGCTTTTGTTGTCCATTTATCTGTTACTGAGTCATATTCCTCTACTGTAGCTATAATAGCATTTGTTGGATTATATCCACCAATAGCATATATTTTCCCACCAACTTCTGCTATGCCAAATGCACTTCTTTTTGTTGGCATATTAGCTTTTGTTGTCCATGTATCTGTTGCTGGATCATATTCCTCTACTGTAGCCATAGTACCATTTGTTAAAGTACGTCCACCAATAGCATATATTTTACCATTAGCTCCTACTACCTCTAATCTGTTTCTTGGTGTTGGCATATTTGCTTTTGTTGTCCATGTATCTGTTGTTGGGTCATATTCCTCTACTTTAGCTATAAATTCAGTACCTGAATATCCACCAATAGCATATATTTTACCATTGACTTCTACTTCCCCTAATTCGATTCTTGGTGTTGGCATATTAGCTTTTGTTGTCCATAAATCTGTTGCTGGGTCATATTCTTCTACTATAGTTGTAAATTCAGTACCTGAATATCCGCCAATAGCATATATTTTACCATTAACTTCTGCTACCCCGAATGAATCTCTTGGTGTTGGCATGCTTGCTTTTACTGTCCATTTGTCTAACTCACCTTCAGTACCTAATACCGTAAGTGAATTAACTATCATTAGGGCTACAAGTAATATTAAACTTAATATTCTTCTGTATTTCTTCATTTAAGTTCCTCCTTGGCATTTTAAACGTCTAGTTACAGTAACCTGTATTACTTTAAATATTCATTCACCTTAAACCATACTATTTTATCATGGATTATGTACTCATCGATTTTAGTATATGGCTCAATGTTTGTACTATCTGGGAAGATATAAAACGGTAATCCTGTACCATTTGCTCTATCCGTATACCATGTAATAAAATTAGAAACCTCATTCATTGTCATCTTATACTCGTAAATGTCTGTTGTACAAAGTTTAATCTGTAATGTAGCTACATTGTTTTCAACCATAGCTGATGCTATATTAGAATCGGCGCTTTCTACACTGTTCTTTACGGCTCTTACAGCGTAATAGTACGTCACACCTGGGATTACATTTGTGTCTGTGTATGTTGTAGTTGTTATATTACTTGCTATAACCGCATTAATAGTACCAGAATCCGTTGATCTTAATATAGTATAGCTGTCTGCATCAGTTACAGCATCCCAATTAAGAACTATAGAGTTAGAAGATTTGTAGCGGTTAAGTTAGTAGGTATATTTGGTTGAACAACCGTTGCATTGTTATATGGAAGATATCCATTTGAGATCTGATGTGTAAAAGCTGCTACTCCAAAATTTGCTGTGATAGTTGTTGATTTTGTAGTATCGCCATTATATACTTTTGGATAATAAGTTAACGATGTGTTAATTCCTGTTTCAATTACTCCCTGCGAAATACCATCGTTAAAAAATTCAATTTTATATTTTTACCAAATTATACCATCTTACATTACTAAATTATAGCCTTATAATTCCTATTTTTAGATAGTATAATTAAGTGTTATTGTTTTTTTCGACATAATATTATGTCATAACTAAAATAATCTTTATTCTTATCTTAAGCCTACTATATAGATTGTCAGGATGTGAAATCTCGAAGCCGTCTAATAATTCTATTAATTGGTATATCAGTGTTTAGTAGATTTGTTATTATTGTCTCAAAAATTTACTAAGCCTACATTTAGCGTAAGTTAAAGAGCCTACCATAAGATAGACTCTTTCTTAAATACATCAATGCAATTGTCTGGATCTGAAATAGTATCCCAATATAGAAGTTATTTGGTTACTGGCCCGTTGAGCTGATAAATTTTGTGGTTGTATGTATTGTCAATGGTGGGAAAAAACCTGAATGGGTATAGAACTAAATCTGATTGTTCCATTTCCTAACTCTCCATATTTATTATCTCCCCAATTCCATACTGTTCCATCGTTTTTTAAGACTATACTATGATACCCACCTGCATTTATAGCTTTTACATCTACCAATCCTGTCACTTGGACTGGTTCTCTTCTATGAGTGAATGTTCCATCTCCTAACTGCGCACAATTATTTAAACCCCAATTCCATACTGTTCCATCATTTTTTAAGACCATACTATGATAATAACCTGCACTTATAGCTTTTGCATCTGTCAACACTGTCACTTGGACTGGTTTACTTCTATAAATGTTTGTTCCGTCTCCTAACTGACCATAATAATTTTCCCCCCAAGTCCATACCGTTCCATCGTTTTTTAAGACCATACAATGATACTGTCCTGCACTTACAGCTTTTACATCTACCAATCCTGTCACTTGGACTGGTTCACTTCTTGGAGTGTTTGTTCCGTCTCCTAACTGTCCATAATCATTCGCACCCCAAGTCCATACTGTTCCATCGTTTTTTAAGGCCATACAATGATAATGTCCTGCACTTACAGCTTTTACATCTACCAATCCTGTCACTTGGACTGGTTCTCTTCTTGGAGTGTTTGTTCCATCTCCTAACTGTCCATAATGATTACGACCCCAAGTCCATACTGTCCCATCGTTTTTTAAAGCTATACTATGAAAAATGTGTAGCCCTATAGCTTTTACATTTGACAAACCTGTCACTTGGACTGGTTCACTTCTATTAATAGTTGTTCCGTCTCCTAACTGTCCATAATCATTCGCACCCCAAGTCCATACTGTTCCATCGTTTTTTAAGGCCATACTATAAGAATATCCTGCACTTACAGCTTTCACATCTGCCAAATCTGTCACTTGGACTGGTTCAATACTTTGAGTGGTTGTTCCGTCTCCTAACTGTCCATCAGCATTCCCACCCCAAGTCCATACTGTTCCATTGTTTTTTAAGACTATACTATGAGAAGAGCCAGCACCTACAGACTGTACGCCCGATGTTAATTCTTCTGCAAAAACCTCATAATTTCTTATTGTCCCTAAAACATTAATTCCACTAAAAGTAATAATAATTGCAAAAAATAAAATTAGTTTTTTCATATTTTTCATTTTAAATCTCCTTTCGTATTAATTATTTTTAATTTTAACATTATTACGATATATATTTATAGTCTTATAATTCACTACTATATATGGTATAATTAAAATTTATTGTTATTAAACATAATATTATCTTAGGTTTGGTACATAATTCGAGTAGTTGAATACTTTGTTCTAACAAGTCACCTTCAACAAACTCTAAGCAAGCATTGTCTTCGCAAGGATTAATAGGTACACACTTAGGTGGTACACAGAGTCCTCCATGTTGTAACCTTAACCCATACTTTAACATGATGTTTTTTTATTATAATTATGGTCTATTAGTATTTGACATAATTTTTTCTTAAAAAATAATGAAATATCAGTACCACTAGATTCGCAATCTAAGAAGTTTTTCTTTTGGTGGTGGTTTAGTGAACGAAAACAATCTTTCAGTGTTTTTTGTAATTATATGACAGTCTTTTATGTTCTATGGTATCAAGTAGATTACCTTACACGACTTCAATAAATTCGTTAACATTGTTTCATGCTCCCTCTGGTGTAAAATCCCCCCAAGCCGTTGCATATACTATCTTCTTGTCCTGGAACAGTTTAAAGTTATAACCATAGGTTTTTTTAACTTTTGCCAGCTTCACGTCATCACTCCACCATTACGTAAACATAATATAAGTCATACCAAGTGAGATTTACCAAAATAAAAAGCCACAACCATAATAACAATGGAAAATGACTTAAAAAGAAAAAGAGGATACCATTAGCGATATCCCCCTCTTGTAAGTACTATTCTATGTACTCATTAACTTCTATGCAAATTATTTTATCATATGAAATATAACCTTTTCTGTTTATGTAAGGTCCTGCATTATAATCTTTAGTAAAGGTATAATATGCTGGTCCTTGTCCTACACCTCTGTCAAAATACCAACTCATAAATGTGTCTACCTCACTCATAGCTAGATCATACTCTTTGTCGTTTTCATCTAATAGCTTGATTAATAACAGTGCTCTATTATTACTTATTTCAATCATAGTTGATGCAACATTAGAGTTAGCACTTTCAACACCATTCTTTACTGCTCTTACTACATAGTAATAAGTTACACCAGGAGTTACGTTTGTGTCTGTATACGTTGTACCTGTGATATTAGTTGCTATGATCGTTTCAATAGTACCAGATGTTGTTGACCTTAGTATAGTGTAACTATCTGCATCAGCTACAGCATTCCAGTTAAGAACTATAGATTTACTATTAGGAATTGCCGTTAAGTTTAAAGGCACTGTAACTTCATCATTAGGTGGTGTAAATGCTTCTACTGTAGTTAAATAACCCGCGTCAAATCCACCGATTGCATATACCTTACCATTAGCTTCTGCAACTCCCAATCCTCTTCTTGCTGTTGGCATACTAACTAATGTTCTCCATGTATCTGTTGTCGGATTATATTCTTCCACAGTAGTTAGCGGATGAATACTATCGCCATTTCCACCTATAGCATATATCTTACCATTGACTTCTGCAACACCTAACTCTTTTCTAGCTGTTGGCATGTTAGCTTTTGTTGTCCAAGTATCTGTTAATGGATCATATTCTTGTACTGTATTTAAATTACTACCTCCATAGCCGCCTATAGCATATATCTTACCATTAGCTTCTGTAACTGCCAGTCCAGCTCTACTTGTTGGCATAGTAGCTTTTGTTGTCCATAAATCAGTTAATGGGTCATATTCTTCTACTGTATTTAGAATACTTCCACCATCACCATATCCACCTATAACATATATCTTGCCATTTGCTTCTGCAACTCCTAAATCTTTTCTTGCAGTTGGCATACTAGCTTTTGTTGTCCAAGTATCTGTTGCTGGGTCATATTCTTCCACTGTATTTAAATGATTAACGCCACCATCATTTCCACCTATTGCATATATATTACCATTGGCTTCTACAACTCTTAAATCTCTTCTTGGTGTTAGCATACTTTTTTTTGCGGTCCATGTATCTGTTAGTGAATCATACTCTTCGACCGTAGATAGATATGTATCACTATATCCGCCCACAGCATATATTTTACCATTAGTTTCTGCAACTCCTACACCATATCTTGTAATCAGCATACTAGCTTTTGTTTCCCAACTACCTAAATCCTCACCTTCAGCACCTAATACCGAAAATGAATTAATCATTATTAGCATTACAAGCATTATCAAACTAAATAATCTTCTTTTTCTCATTTAAAATCCTCCTCAGTATATTTTTATTTATGGTATTACTTTAAATATTCTTTTACCTTAAACCATACTATTTTATCATGGATTATGTACTCATTAATTTTAGTATAAGGCTCAATGCTCGAACTATCTGGGAATATATAAAATGGCAACCCTATATTATTTGCTCTATCAGTATACCATTTAATAAAATTTGAAACGTCACTCATTGTCACCGTATATTCATAAATATCTGTTGTGCTAAGTTTAATTTGTAATGTAGCTATATTGTTTTCAACCATCGCTGATGCAACATTAGAATCAGCACTTTCTACACTGTTCTTTACTGCTCGAACAACATAGTAATATGTTGTGCCAGGGGTTACGTTTATGTCTGTATATGTTGTAGTTGTCATGTTACTTGCTATAACAGTATCAATAGTACCAGAATCAGTTGATCTTAGTATAGTATAGTTGTCTGCATCAGTTACGGCATCCCAATCGAGGGTTATATTATTATTTGAGGGCGCAGCAATTAAGTTAGTAGGTATATTTGGTTGAACAACCGTTGCATTATAAGGATGATATCCACTTGGAATCTGATGTACAAAAGCTGTTGCTCCAAAATTTGCTGTGATAGTTGCTGACTTTGTAGTATCGCCATTATATACTTTTGGATAATAGGTATTTGATGTGTCAATCCCTGTTTCAATAATCCCTTGGGAAATACCATCTTTATAAAATTCAATTTTACCTGTATCTAAATCTAATGCAATTCCAATAACATTATCTATAAAAGATGAACCATATACTTCAGCATTATTGTTTATAAATATATATCCGTTATGGGCATATAAGATACTATCATCATATGTAGTAGTGTCATTTATTCCAATCCCTAACCTGACGTTGGTATTTGAAATGTCATCAATTTTAATCTCCCAATACCATTTCCCGGTTTGTTTTCCCACATTTGCAATTACATTTCGTGACCCATTACCGAATATCTCTGACGTTAGATTATCATTTGATAGTGTATAGTTAGTTCCGTTCTTACTAGTATCCCATGTGACAATTTCTGTTGATGCGTTTACATTAATAACACTAAATACAACTAGAATTGTAATCAATAGAATTAATTTTTTAATATTTTTCATGATCATCGTCCTTTACTTTATTTTACCAAATTATACCATTTATTATAATCAATATATAGCCTTATAATTCCTATTTTTAGATAGTATAATTAAGTGTTATTGTTTTTTCGACATATTATTATGTTCTAACTAATATAATCATTTCTTTATATTCTTAATTCTTATCTTTAACCATATAATGTAGATTGTGGTGATGTGCAATGTCTAAAAGATAACGGTCTAATGGTTGTATTAAGATATAGCAGTGATAGTCGTTGAATTTTAATATTCGTTGCTAAGTTCTTATTCTACCAGCTTAGAAATCTAATTTTTCTCAAAAATACACAAAACCTAATTTAGGTCATATAAAAAGACCTTCCATTAAGAAGATCATTTATGTACTAAACAGTGCTTTAATTCTGTTTTCTATTATTACATAAGAATATAGATTAACGCTCCTAATTTCCAATGTCTCTGAACCGGCCCCTCAAAGCCTTCCTACGTAGGCGGTGCTTGCACCCGGTGAAGGGACATGCGTAGTGAATGGAAATATTTTGTTATATGATGTTGCGTACGGAAATTTGCAATTACTTATAGTAACAATTCACTATATAAAAACATATTACCTTATTATTCAAAAGTAAACCAAACTCTTTTTATTAAACTATCTTCTATCTCATAGATTGCAACTGCTTTTACAATTGTATCTTTTTTTAATCCTGTTACATACTCATGGTCTATTACTTTATTCCCAACAACAATGCGATTTTGAATATCTGAATGCACTTTAAAAATATCAAACCTTTCTCTATACCTTTCTTTTAATGCTTTTTTACCTTCAAGTATGACTGAATTATCTTCAAGATTAAAGATTTTAACATCATCATGATAAGTAGATATAAACCCATCCAAATTATGGTTATTATAAAATTCTAACTGCTTGTTAACTATCTCTTGTGGATTCATCATTAAGTATTCTCCTTTAAATTATAAATTAGTAATTATGATACTTGACTAGTACGAATTTCAATATGACTAATAAATTCCCGACATATATTTTGTTTATCTTAACAGATACTTAAAAAATAAGCAATATAAAAGAATCTACATCAATTAAGAAAGTAGCCTACTAACAAAATTATACATATTTACTTATATATGTCGTATTAAGAAAGTTTACATTTAGTATATATTAAGGATATAAAACACCCTATATGACGTTAACCCATTATATATTAATCAGTGCTTTTGAGCTCAAAAATTTCTATATCTTCACCATGTTCTACTGTTACAGTTATCACCTCCTCTTGATTTATTAACGTACCACCTCTACTACTTGAATTATGACTTACTACTTTTGTATTATGTTTTTCAATTTTTCCACTGCCACTGCCACATCTATATTCAAATTTATATTTTAATTCCTTTAAGGGTTTTAAATCATCAATTTCGCCTTTATAAGTTAAAATAAATTCTTTTTTTTGCTCTGGGTCATATTCTACTATTTCATCTTTTTCTGTAATATTTTCAATTATTTTTACTTCCAACTCTCCAATCCAATTTGTACTTTCCCCTTCAAATGTATATTTATGGCTAACAACCTCTTTCTTTGAACAACTTGTTATTATAGTCATAATCATTATTATGATCATACAATATTTTATAGATTTCATTACGTACCCCCTAAAAATTATGTTGATGTCCAATATGCACTAATTGGTACTTTAGTATTTATTATTTTGATTTTTAGATATGTATATATCTAAAGCCTTTATCCCTCTCGTAGCAAGTTTGACGACTAGCATCAGTATGTATATTGTAATAGATATGTGATTATGTTGACCATTGAAAAGAATCCGATTATAGTATCTATATCATCACCTCCAAAATTATGATTATTAAAATGACATTTAGTCTCTAATTTGCAATTCTGCTTTTAATAATCATTATATCACACCTGTCCTCTATGCTAAAGTTTCTTTTTATGCTTATTTCAAACAATCACAAGAGTCTATTAATTGATAATCAACTGATAGACTCTTCCTTATATATATTAATCTGTTCTTTAATGATGAGTAGATAGACGTGAAATTTTATCCTTCATTCTATTAGCTCCTTCAAAATGGTACGTTGTATAAAATGGAACTTCTTCATCGTAGTAGAGACTCCAAGCATGTTGAAGTATACAGGAATAGTGGTCATCCTGCTTATTTCCAGCAACAAGCATGCCATTACTATCAAGGCTTACACGATTATAATAATCCAGTGCTTTATTGTAGTGATAATTAGCCTTATGAGGGTCATGAAATATACATAGATCTCCTAAACATTCATAATAAGAGGCTATATCGAATTCCCGATTATTGAGTTCTTCGTACATAAATTTAATGGTCAATACTTTCTCCTCATATGACAATAGCTTATAGGTATAGTTTTTTGCCATTAGTTGAATCTGTTCATCGGGAACTCCCTCAACAAATGTATAAAAGATACAGCTACCAATACCATATGAAAATAGCATCTTTAAGTAATCTCCTATGCCACCTTTAAATTTACAAAGGCTTTCATAATCAAAAGTTGTTATCGCTCCAATATAAGGGATTACTTCGCATACTCTGGCTAAATCAGACAATTGCTCTTGCGTAAAACCATGTATAGAACCTCTTGTCATCTTTTTAATTTTAAAGATATAAGAATCGACTTTATCAAAAAGAGTGTAAACATTCCAGTCAATATCAAACATAATAACCTCCTATTTATCATCATTAAAGCCTGAAGAACTAATATTTCTTTTGCAATCACTAAAATAGTTTTATTAACCTTTAAATAAATGCACTCCACCATCATTAATTTTATTAATGGGATTAGGTCCATAATACTTGTATTGCTCTATTATGGGAATAGGGAACAGTCGATGTGCAAGATGGTTTTTATAACGCATGTATTCTAGGTTTATCCCAGCATAATTTCCATATCTCAGTTCCGCATGGAAAATATCATTTCCACCTGCATTGTATAAAACAAACAAATAGAAACCTGTCAAATCATAATTTTCAGCGGTATAGTCCCATTCATCTCTCCATAGACGAGATACATTACCTCTTACCCCATTATCAATTTTATAGACTAATAAAACTCTTTGTGTTGTTTTACTATAATATGCTTTATATTTACCCCTACCTCTGCGCATGATATCTCTAATTGTAGCTTTGTCCATATGCTTATCAGCACTTCTACGCATAGGAAAGTTATGGGCATAATTAAACCTAAACCTATTGCAACATCAACAATATTACCCACAGGTACTTTAAGCGCAGCTCCAAATGCAACTAAAGCGTACTCAACAGCTTGGGGTAAGTTTAATTGCTTAAGATCATATGCTAGGCTATCTCCACGACTATAATGCAATTGACTAGTTAGACTTTTATTGCTTGTAATGGTATATGACTGATCTACGTATTGTATGTGATAATCTAGCAAAGAAGAATTACCTTTATTATACTCATCTTGCATAATTATTACAAATTCCTCTTTAGCCTCTGGCGTTAAATTGTTAAATAGTTCTTGGCAGAGAGCATTAACGTCAATATCCTTTTGTGTGGTTGATGCGTTTATTGGTAGGGATAATGCAATAGTAAGAGTAAGAATAAGGCAAATAACTCTCTTAAAATTAATTTTCATAATGTAATTTCTCCTTTTTATTTAAAATAATAATTAGAACAACGAGTAAGTTTTATTATTATCAACTATAGGAGTAATAGCTTATGCGCGTTTTCACCTCCTCAGAACATATAATATTTGCTAGTTAAGTTTATAAATTAAGTTCTATAAATTAGTACCATTATTTTATAGAAATGTAATTCATATGTCAATAACTATAATTTGAATTTAATTTATTTAATTTTATTTTAATATATTTATATAATATTTATACTACTTAAATTACTATTGCATAATTATACTTTTATTAATTGATATTAAAAAGGGCATAGCTAAAAGCTACACCCATGGTCTAATGGTCCGTAATTATCCGACAAAATAGAGAAAAGGTTTAAAAGGCTCACACTCCTTTAATAATCCAATACATGTGTTATTCTGGTCTATCTAATGCTGTAGATTTGCCAAAATAAAAAGTTACAACCATAATAATAATGGAATATGACTTATCTGCATCAATCTTTCCTAATGCACTTAGTACCAAGAATAACATTACAACGAGTAAAGCACCAATCTTTCTAACTTCTAGCAATGCATGTAATTTTTCTTTCATTTTTACATCTCTCCAATTTCTCTTATTCCAGCCATTATTTTGGCAATGCGGTTATTAAGTTCCTGAATCTTTGTATCTCGATTAAACACTTCTTTAGTAAATAAAACAAATCACTTACTCTAACCTCATATCACTTCTCCAAAACAACCGCAAAAAAAAAGCCTAACACACGTTAGGCTCTAAGTAATTTTTATATGCATTCTTCATCATCACATTCTTCTTTTGTTGCTGCATCATCTGCAGGTGTTGGATCTTCTACTTCTTCGTAGCAAGGAGTAATTGTCTTAGGTTTTGTACATAATTCAAGTGGTTGAATACTTTGTTCTAACAAGTCACCTTCAACAAACTCTAAGCAAGCATTGTCTTCGCAAGGATTAATAGGTACACACTTAGGTGGTACACAGAGTCCTGCATGCTTAAGTCTATATTGAATGAAATAGATAGTCTTGAGATATAATGTTAAGCCAACTGCCATACATCCATCATCAAGATCTAATTCGATAACTTTAGCTAAGCCTTGGCAACCGATACCTTGACGTAATTCATTATTTCTATCTGGTCCCTCTACAAATCCTAAGTAGTTGATCGTTGGTATACACTCTTTACACTCACCATAGTAGGATACGCCATAAGGAGCATATAAATCAATTGTAACAGATGGTGGATTCGTATCATCGTCACAATATGGAGAGTCTTTATCTGGAAGATAAAGTGCTTGGAAGCATTCCTCAGCTAGAACTTTACAATGGCGATCTAATAATTTCGCTGCAAAACGAACTTTTAATCTTGATAATTTAACCCTAACACAGTTAGGCCTTTTTTGTAAAGTATCAACACGTGATCCATCGATTTCGCCAATACTAAAATCAATGTTAATAACTTTTACATCAATAGCTGCAGTATCAGGGTGCTGCTCTAATAGATATTCAGGTATTTTTATTTCTCTACAAAGATTAATACCACATTCATCAAACACAACAGGAGCAACACATGTTAATAACTTAGGTTCACCGAATGGTAACAAGGACACCTGATATGATTCATCTACCTTTCTAATGGTAATAATAATAAACCTTAATGGATTTTTTAGGTACATCCACAAGGATTTTCTTAATAAATGAAGAATATAATTGGTTGTGTTTGCTGCTATTCTTAACAGATTGAGTTAATAGTTGATGGAGTGTAACATGTTGTTGCTTGTCATGTACCTTAGGATATGCTCGTATCTGTTTTTTTATTTTTTCTTTCTCGTCTAATAATGTTTGCTTATTTTCTTTATATTCCTCAATGCTATCAATGCCTTCCATATAGGCTTGCTTGATATTTTTGAATTTTAAAGGAATGCGGTTGAGACTTTTATGGAGCTGTTCCATTGTCTCTCGATTACAATAATCTCTAGGTTTTATTCCTAAAACCCTGTCTTTAAAATCTTTCGTTAACCGTTTAGTCATTAGATATTCAAGGGTGTCTAATCGAATCATTTTTCGTTGCTCACAGGCTCCATTTGCACTTTTTCTGCATCGAAAATAAATATGTTTCTTTCCATTACTCTTGTAAACCATGGTTCCATGACAATAAGCACATCGTATCAAACCGGATAAATAGTGGCGAAACTGCCCATGTCGATTGGATCTTTTAGTCTGCTTTAAGGTCTTGATACGTTCCATGGCTTGATAATAGAGCTCATCACTAATGATGTGCTCATGTTCGCCAGTAGCAATAATCCAATATTCTTCTTGACGCAGCTCCCCTTTTCTATTATGACGATTCCATCGAACAATACCGATGTAAAAAGGATTTTCTAGTATGTATTTAATGGATTTACTTTGAAACATGCCATTATTCTTTGTTCGATGTCCCATGGCGTTTAGGTGTTTGGCTATGTCCACATAGGAAGTTTCTTGATCCACAAAAGCTTTATAGATATAATGAACAATAGCCTTCTCTTTATGATTGACTGTAATATGCCCGTCAACAAAATGATAGCCAATGGGAGGTCTAGTTTGTATGCCGCCGCGTCTTGCTTTTTCTGACATACCTTTTTTAACTTCATCCGATAAATTAAGGCTATAATACTCTGCCATAGCCTCTAACATGGACTCCAGTATGATAGAGAATTTATCATCTTCCAACTGTTCGGATACACTGATTACACGTATGCCGCACTTTTTCTTAAGGAGTGATTTATACACCACACTATCTTCTCTATTTCTTGCAAAGCGATCAAACTTGTGAACTAATATCACATCAAATGGCTTGGGTTTTTCTTTAGCTTTTTTAATCATCTTCATAAAAGCTGGTCTTTTTTCAGCTTTTCTACCTGATATCCCTTCATCCATATAGATGTATTTTTCCTCCACCAATATATCATGCATTTTCGCATACTTTAATATAGCTTTCTTTTGTGCATCTGGGCTAAATTCCAACTGATCGGATGTGCTAACACGAATGTATACAGCACCTCGCAAGTCAATCACCTGCATATAAGGGTCTTATTATAGTCTATGATAGATTTTATTGTTCATTACTTGAATATTCGTACTGATTCACAGACGAAATACTGCAGCTGAAACATTAAATCCAACCCCAGAAGCGATAAAGACCACAAGATCACCCTGTTTTACACGGCCTTCTTCAAGAGCCACATCAAGAGCCATAGGAATACATGCCGAACCTGTATAGCCATAGCGATCCATAATGCATGTGGTTTTTTCCATGGGTAAATTAATGGCTTTCATGACTTCTTCAATGACCCATTTATTAATCTGAGTTAAGAAGATATGATCAATATCTTTATACGCCATCTTAACTTTATTAAGGACATCTTTAATAAGGGGTGGCCATAGTTTAATGTTACGATCAGGTGGTAGTTTCTTTAAAAAAGTTAAGAGATGTTCTTTATTTTCTAAACGCTCTATGGTTATAGGGTTCTTCGTTCCACCAGCATAGATACCTAATAGGTCATACTGTGTACCATCGGCAATCAACTTAGAAGCTAAGAAGCCCTCTTCTTTTTCACCTTCAACTGCCTGAAGAACAATAGCTCCACCTCCATCAGCAAAGATAGGAAATACATTTGGGTTACTTTTGTCAACGAATTTGGTCATGTTGTAAACACCAACTACAAGAATATAGGTATAGCCACCAGTCATGATCATACGCGAAGCCACATCCATACCTGCTACAAAGCCTGAACAAGACGCATTCAAGTCAAAAGTACCTGCATTGTATGCATGAATTCTTCCTTGTAAAACCGATGAAGTAGCTGGGCTGATGTATTCAGGTGTATCCGTTGCAACAATGATTAAATCGATGTCTTCTGGCTTGATGCCTGCTTCGTCAATAGCCTTTAAGGCCGCATGTTCGCCTAGATCAACTGAACTTTCATGCTCATCAGTTACGTAACGCTGTTTTATGCCCAGTTTTTCTTCAATGCTAGGTTTTAACGGTTCCCCTAACATTTTTTCCATGTCTGCATTGGTTATTAATTGGTCGGGTACATATCTTCCAGTACCTACGATTTTAGCTCTTAACATGTCACACACCCCTATTCTACCAAATCATCAGTTCTTTGGCTTCTTCTCTTAATTGTTCCCTAAACTTTGGATAAGCGATGCTGATGAGTCGCTCTACGCGTTCACGGATAGACGTTCCACGTAATGCTGCGACACCATACTCTGTCACAACATAATCCACATCATTGCGTGATAGAGATACTGCTGCTCCAACATCAAGTCTGGACACTATCTTAGAAATTTCTTTTCGTTCATCCTGACCTTGCACTCTCACTCTTGCTGTAGCATAAAGAGCAATAATGGATTTTCCACCTTCTGCATTCTGAGCACCAATGGCTGTATCCGATTGCCCCCCAGTGCCACTAAACTGACGATGCCCAATGGACTCAGAACAACATTGTCCTGTTAAATCAATCTGCAACGTGGTGTTGATAGAAACCATCTTGTAATTTTGTCCAATGACATATGGATCATTGACCCAACTGCCACGCATGATATTTACACCTGGATTGTCATGTATAAAATCATATAACTTCTTCGTACCCAAAGCAAAGGTTGCTACCATTTTACCAGGCATTAACGTCTTATGCTTACCTGTAATAACCCCTGCTTCGTAGAGATCAACCATGCCATCTGTAAACATCTCTGTGTGTATACCAAGGTCTTTTTTATGCATGAGCTCAGCCGCTACAGCATTGGGTATTCCCCCTATACCTAATTGAATGGTAGAACCATCTTCTACTAGGTCCGCTATGTATTTTCCAATGACTTTATCCTTATCAGAAGGCTCTAATGTTGGCAATTCAGGTATTGGATAATCCACTTCCACCACATAATCAATATCGTTAATATGGACAATGGTATCCCCAAAGGTTCGTGGCATATTTGGATTAACTTCCAGTATAACCATATCTGCTTTTTCAACCATATCCCGTTCATAGGTGACGCTTAACGATAGGGATATAAAACCATGTTCATCCATAGGTGAAGCTGTTCCTAGGAATACATTGGTTGGACGATGATCCAAACGTTTCGTTGCACAAAAGTGTAGGTTATTGGGGATGTAGGATACATTTCCTTGTCTATGAGCCTTTCGAATAGCCGGACTATAGAACCAGCCATCCATACGAAAACTTTCCTCATAGTCAGGATTCACAAAGTAAGGATAATCATTCTGGGGCAGGCAGGTGGCAATATTTACACCTTTAACCCGTTGGCTAATGGTATGTAACTTGGATAATATCTCCTTTGGTTCAGCTGCTGATAATGCGGATACCAGATTATCACCTGATTGAATTTTGTCTAGTGCTTGGTCCACTGTTATTTTTTTACTTCTATATATTTTTCTTACATCCATGACCTAGTCCTCCATTCTTTCTATGATTAATGTTTTTTAGCTTTTCCCCATCTAATCACATTGGCGGCCCATGCATAGCCTATTCCTGCGGCAATCATGGCTACAACTGTACCTTCTTTTACCTTGCCTTCTTCTAATGCCAGGTGTAAGGATAAAATCTGATCCACCTGACCCATATGCCCATAGTGGTTAAGATAAATGGATTGTTCATCGGTTAGTCCTAATAAATCCAATAAATACTTATGCATGGAATATTTAAAATGGAGTACTGCTAGATAGCCTAATTCTTCCTTTACCATACCTGATTTTTCAAAAGCTTTATCCATACAGGTAATCCAATTCTTCATAGACACTTCATTCAAACGATTTTTCATATGCTTTTCATCGAAAATTCTCAGCTTAAAAGCATCATCAATATTCTCTAGGGTAATGGGGTGGGTTGTTCCACCAATCTCAACACCTACATCTCTGGCCAATGAACCATCTGTCATTATATGTGTTCCTAATAAGACATTGGCGTTGTGTCCTTTTTTCATGATGATGGCTCCACCTCCAGCTGATAAGTTATACATCATGGACATGGACCGGTCACCATAATCCACCAGATCGCTATTACGATAACCACCAACTACCAACACCATGTTGATCGTATCATCAGCAATCATCATGTCCTTAGCCATTTTCATGGCAGCTACCGTTGTACAACATCTTTGTTGCACATCAATAGACCATGCATTCTTTGCACCTATTTTTTCTTGTATGTAGATACCCGATGTGGTCAGTGGGTATTCTTTCCATTCTTCTCCCATACATAGAATAAGATCTATCTCTAAAGGATTAACACCTGTTCGTTCAAGTGCATGTCGTGCAGCTTTCATACCCATGTCCTGTGGACCATCCTCTTTATTTGGTATTGTTTTTTCGATAATGCCTAACTTATTGATAATAGCTTCTTCAGCCCATATGCCACCTGTTTTTTCAGCTATTTCAGCTGCTGTCATTCGTCCATCTGGTATATAAATTCCGGTTCCAACAATACCTATGTTATCGTGTTCCAAAACATTCTCCTCCTTCACTCTATTTATCCATGATCTATGTAAAAATTAGCTTGACTTTACAATGTCGAAGCTTCTTATTCATATCCTTAACAAAATGACAACGATGTTTTTTTCTTTAATTATTTCACATCCCAAGTACTACTTAATCATTTTATTTATTCATGTATTCTTCCATATCTTCCAATATGGATACCCTGTCTGCTTGACCATCGGAGATATATCTTGCTATACAATCCTTTAATGTTTCATGTAGGACAACATACTATCTATTTATTCACATGGGCATCTGTTTTTTTCTAATCACGCAATCTCTTTCATATGGAATGAGTAAGTAAATAAATTACCTACCCATTCCATTATTTCCTTTCCCACTGACTTGTCTATTGGTATAAAAAATCCACGATAAGTTTGTTGGTTAATGCTGGTTGCTCCATAAAAAATACATGCCCTGCTCCTTCTAAAACTTCACATCTGGAGTGAGGAATTTTATTTTGAATCAGTTGGCTGTTTTCCCATGGTACGACACGATCACCTCTACCAGCAAGAATCAATGTTTCTGCTTTTACTTTACATAATCGTTCTTCTGTATTAAAACCTGCTGACGCCATTAATTGACGATTATATGCAAATTTTGGTTGGGGGTGTGCCATTTTTTCTTCCATAATTTTAACCAGTACATCTTCATGCTTTGAAAGATTTTTTTCATCAAGTGCGATACTTATGACCTTCTTGATATCATCTTCTGATTTATAGTCACCGCCACCTTTAAACATCATGGATAAGGTTGCTTCTGGTATTGGAATACAATTAGGTCCACCAAAAGTTGTTGAACATAATATAAGTTTATCCACATATTCAGGGTAGGATAGTGCAAATTCTTGAGCTACATAGCCCCCCATAGATACCCCTAAAATATGGGCTTTTTTAATACCTAAAGCATCTAATAACTCTGCCATATCCGCTGCAAACAGCTCAATGGTATATTCTTCATCGGGCATATCTGTTTTACCAACACCTCGGTTATCAAAGACAATGACCTTATAATGTTGAGATAACCTTTCTATCTGTTTATACCACATCCATGTTGCATAGCCTAATCCTTCAATGAGCACCAACGGTTCGCCTGAACCATGTATTTCATAATACATATGAATGCCATTTGCTTTTATTCGTCCCATCTTAACACCTCAACGTTTCATTATATGCTATTTTTACTTATATAAATTGCAAATACTGTGCCAATCGTACTAGTGACTTTATCTATCTTTCAAGCTGTGTTCTTACCCAATGCATAGCAGGTATTTCATAGGTTAATTCAATATGGTTGTAATCCATGGTCTGTTTATCTAACAGTGTTGCACCACCAACAGTCATATCATGGGTTAACATAGCACTATCCACAAATAAGATACCATCGCTTGGTCCATCATTCTCAAGGACAATACCTTCAATGGTATTTTTGTTACCACTAAGGGTAGCCAGTTCAACACCTGCATCTACTGGAGATTGCTTGAGTAAACTTATTACATAATCACCTTGGCTGATGGCATAATCAATACCCTTTGAGTAACTAAAGAACCCCCATCCACCGTGATAAGCCGTGTACCAATCTTGTTCTGTAACGGACAACGGATACTCTGAGTCCCACCTCGCTAACATCTGAGCTTGACCTGTATAAGCTCCCCCACCATCACCCTCACCATAGATACTATGATAGGCTGTATTATGCCATAGACCATAGATGAGCATACTTGTGAAAGGTACTGGACCAAAAGCATCATTGGCCATAATCCCCCATGCTGCCCATGTATTTCTAAAAGCATAATCAATACCGCCATTAGGTGCTGCTAGTTGGATATAGCGACGGACATCTTGGTCATAAGCTGTACCGTAGCTCTTTTTAACGTTGGATACATACATACGTGCGCTCATATTGCCTTTGCTATGGGCAATCAGGTCTACTTTTGAAGCACCTGTTACTTCCTTAATACGGTCTATAGCTGCATCAAGAATTTCTCTTTGAACATAATTATCTCCGTGAGGATGGGCAAATGTAATAGAAAACACTTGGTAACCATCATGACTTAGATATTGCATCAGCCCATCCCTTGACCCGTCTAATCTTGGGTCTGCATAGTAGTCCCCATTGGACCCTGCACCATGTACAAGCAATACGGGGTATGGTTTTGAGCCTGTATCCCAATGAGCTGCATAATGCAGCAAAAATAATTGGGAATGGGGTTGGGCTGTACCAAATTGGGTGACAATATTGGAGGCTTTGTGTTCATTATCCCCAATAAAAATCTCTTGACGGATACTGCTGTTGTGTAAACGAATACGTTCTACTTTATCCCAATATTTCGTTGTAGCACTCTCTGTAAATGTTGCTTCAATAGTCATGTTGGAGCTAGCCTTTATAGGTGTTTCAGTCACAATTACCATTGCTGTCAAAACGACTGTTAGTAATAACGCACTTACTTTTTTAAACATCCTATTGTCCTCCTTCAACCTATCTTTGTTTTTATCCATTGATTATCCTTTTATATCTCTTGACAACAGCCTTTTAGAATGCATTAAAATCCGTTAATAATTCAAAGATAAATGCATCATCCTGCTGAACAACTCGGCTAATAGCCATCTGGGTAACACCTTCTCGAACGCCTGTTGTATACGAAATCTCAGGTGCTAGACCTTCAGTGAATTTTAAGTGATTCATAGCATCAATATATCCTGCCCAAGATAAGTTATCCCCTGCTTGTTTGACACCAGCTACAAATGTTTCAGCTGCAACCCAACCAGCCATGGTGTACGCATTAACAGGTACATCAGCAAAATACTTAGCCATTGCATCATTCAAAGGTTTTAATTTAGCTTCTGATACATCCAACCAGCCCATAACATGTAAGTTTGTGATCACATTTGGAGCACCTGGTGATGCCATGGCTAAGAATGAAGCATCTGCATTGGAATAGGTTGTAAGCATGGGTATATTAAAACCAACCTTTTCAATTTCTTTTAAGATACCTGCTGTGCCACCACCAAGTCCATAAATAATCAATAAGTCTGGATTAGCACTCTTGGCTTTTTGTACCTGAACTGTAAAATCTGTGTCTCCAGCGTTGTAAGCTAATTGATCACTTGCAGCTAATACATCAGATTTTCCTAATGCTTTTAAGCCGTCAACGATGCCATCTAGCCCGTCTTTACCTACATCATCATTTCGATAAATCACTGCAATCTTTGAAGCGTTAAATTCATCCATTGCATATTTTGCCATTAATTTACCTTCATAAACATAATTTGGCTGAACAGGGAAAAAATTTTCTCCAGCCTCTGTCAGTGTAGCTGCACCTGAGCCAAAGTACACCGATGGAATGCCCTCTTCTTTTACGATATCCACAGATGCCATAACACCTGGTGTGCCTAAGTGCCCAACTATAGCGAATACTTCTTCATCAAAGACTAAGGATTCAATAGCCTGCACGGATTTATCCGGTTTAAATTCATCATCTTTCTTAATTAGCTCGATTTTTCGCCCATTAACCCCTCCTTCTTCGTTTACCTTATTGAAGTATGCTTCCATACCTGCAAAGTAAGGTGTCCCAATGAACGCAAGAGGACCAGATTGTACACCTACCGTTCCAATTTTAATAGCTGAATCGGAAGCTCCATTAGCGTATTCAACCTTAACAGGTTTTTCTTCGTCTTTATTGTCATCCTGATTACTATGACTATCTTCTGTTGCTGGGTTGTCTTTTGCTTTATCACCGTTGGTAGAATCCGCTTCTTTCTTACACCCCGTTATGGATAGTATCAGTACTAAACTCAGTACTAAGATAAGTAATGTGTTACCCTTTAACTTGAACATAAAATTTCCTCCCTTTAATCATGTATATTTATAATGGATACACCAAGACTTAACATCCTGGTAAAGCCTATTGTTACCAATGGCACTATAAACTGCCTAGATAAGCTTGCTTCACTTTTTCATCGTTACGAAGCTCATTGGCTGGTCCTCTGTGTACGATTTTACCCGTTTCTAAGATATAGCCATAATCAGCAATGGCTAGTGCTTGATAAGCATTTTGCTCCACAAGCAGTATAGTTGTTCCTGATTTATTGATTTCTTGTATAATATGAAAGATATCTTTCACGATTAATGGGGCTAAGCCCAAGGAAGGTTCATCCAATAACAACAACTTAGGCTTCGCCATCAGTGCTCTTCCAATAGCCAGCATTTGCTGTTCACCACCAGACAATGTACCTGCTGTTTGTTTCTCCCTTTCCTTCAACCTGGGAAAATAACCATATACTTTTTCTAATGTCGTCTTAATGTCTTTTTTATCTGTTCGTGTATAAGCCCCTATCATCAGGTTTTCATTCACCGATAATTCAGGAAAAATCTGTCTACCCTCTGGGGATTGAACAATACCCCTTGCTACGATATGCTCTGGTCGAACACTTGTTAAATGGGCTTCTTCAAAGGTTATATGACCATCCCTTACTTCCAAGATACCTGAAATGGCTTTTAATATGGAGGTCTTACCAGCTCCATTTGCTCCTAATAATGTAACAATTTTACCTCTTGGTACGGATAGTGTGATACCTTTTAGTGCATGAACATAACCATAATACGCATTTACATCTGTCAGTTTAAGCATGGACTTCATCCTCCTTTCCAAGATACGCTTCTTGTACAGCAGGATCATCCTGTATGGCTTCTGGGGTTCCCTCAGCTATTTTCTTACCAAAACTGATGACACATATTTTTTCACAGACCTCCATGACAAGCCCCATATCATGCTCAACTAACAAGATAGTGACACCATATTGGTCTCTTATTTTTTTAATAAGTTTTGCTAAAGCTTCTGTTTCTGCTCCATTCATGCCAGCAGCAGGTTCATCCAAAATGATGAGCTTCGGATTGGCTATAAGGGTTCTACCTAACTCAATAAGCTTCTGTATGCCATAAGGCTGAGAAGCCGCCAATTGATGTTCAATACCTTTTAGTCCTAGAAAATCGAGAATGTCCATGGCTTTTTTCTTGGCCATCTTCTCTTCTCGCCATACGCTGGGTAAGTGAAAACCTTGCATCAGGATGCCACATTTTAATTGACTATGCATACCCATCATTAAATTCTCAAGAACCGTCATGGTTTTGATGAGTTCAACGTTTTGAAATGTTCTGGCTAGACCAATGGTAATAACTTCATGGACTTTATAGTCCATAAGATTGTAAGTCTGCTGATCTGGGCAAAACGTCATGACACCATTATCTGGCTTATAAAAACGGCTGATGCAGTTAAAAACTGTTGTTTTACCAGCTCCATTAGGTCCAATAAGTCCATAGATACTGCCTGTTTCCACAGAGAAACTTAAACGATCCACAGCTTTTAAGCCACCAAAACTCATGGATAAATTATCAACTTGTAAAATACTTTTCATCTTTCCATCGATTCCTTTCTCCATTACCGAGGCGTCTGCCTCATGGCTTACTGATCTGCTGTTTTAAGGATGATTTGTTTTTTCTATCTTGTCGTTTTGACTGGATTTGTTTACCTACCCGAACTAAGCCATAGGGCATAAAACGAATCACTAAAATAAGGGCAACGCCCGTTAAGATCGTCGATAAACTCCTAATCTCACCTAAGACAGGTATTTCTTTTAATAATTCTGGAATAATCACAATAAAGGCTGCTCCAAGAATGCTTCCTCCTATGGTCGCTAACCCACCGATTACCACCATACCTAATAAGTTAAGGGATAATTCAATTCCCCAAGTATTAGGGTCTGAATAACGAATCAGATGCATATACAGTGAGCCTGCAACCCCTGCATAGAAAGCACTCACAGCGAAAGCAATGAGCTTGTATTTGAACAAGCTTACCCCCATAGCTTTAGCAGCATGTTCACTGTTACGCATTGCAACTAAGGCTCTACCTGCTTTGGATGTTAAGAAATGATAGGCAAAAATTGACAGAAGCACCAAAACAGCAATAGCCAGCACAAAGAAAGACTCTCGACTCTTGAATGCATAACCAAAGATACTGGCGTATGGTGCTTTTGCACCTGAGAAACCACCTGTAAACCCCGTCCACTCCTTAAAAATATGTTGGATGGTAACACCTAAGCCCAAGGTAGCAATGGCAAGGTAATGCCCCTCTAGTCGTAAAGCTACAAGACCTAAAAGCAAGCCAATCAACATGGGTACAACGCCCGATAAGAGAATTGCAAGCAAAAATGGCAGCTGAAGTTCCATGGTAATGAAAGCCGATAAATAAGCGCCTATACCCATGAAAGCAGCATGACCTAAGGAAATCTGTCCACTGTAACCTAACAATATATTAAAGCCTAACGCCGCAATAGCGTAGATAACCACTGTATCCAACATGGTCACCGTAGCTCGTTTAAAACCGAAGATAAAGGGCAGTAGTGCTAACACTAACCCAATAAGTATGTATTGAACCTGTTTCTTTTTTAGAAGTCCCATGACATTACACCTTCTTCCTATGATTCTTGCCAAATAGACCTGTTGGTTTGAAGATTAATGCGATAATAAGCAAAGCATATACAATCACTGTTTTCCACTTTAAAGATATATAAAACCCAACAAGATTATCCAGAATGCCAATCAGAACCCCACCAATAACAGGCCCATAAAAAGTTCCAAAGCCACCGATAACAGCTGCAATAAATGACTTAAGATGCACTTCACCCATCATGGTAGTGGATACGTTGGTTGTTGGTGCAATTAATAGTCCAGCTATGGCACCTAATACTGTGGCAATGATCCAAGAAGATGCCGTAATTTTACCCACAGGTATGCCCATTAATTTAGCCGTTGTTTCATTCTGTGCTGTGGCACGTATAGCAATACCAAACAACGTTTTTCGAATGAGATAAAATAGGAATGACATAACAGCTATGGTAATTAATATAATGAATAACGCATTAGGTTGAATAATTACACCACCCACATTAAAATTATCAAGGGTAATGGCTTTTCTTAAGTAGTGAGAGTCAATGCCGAACAATGCTGTAGCAAGACCGCTTATAATCATAACAAGACCTAATGTTACAATCATTTTACTGACAACATTAGCTTTATGGGCAGGTCGTATAAATACCCTTTCCACCAAATAGCCAAAACAGATAGCAAATATAATCGTCCCCATAAATGCTAATGGATAAGGTATCCCAAGAGCAGTAAAGAGCTTAAGCCCTATAAAACTACTAAACATGGCCATCTCACCTTGAGCGAAATTAATCACATCAGTCGTGCGGAAAATAAGAACAAGACCTAAGGCAGCTAATGCATATAAACTACCGGTTTCGAGACCCGCAATGACATTCTGAAAAAACACATGCATCGTTTAATCCTCCTTCTTAGAGCTGTTATGGTTCAACTTCTCTATTGTTAAATTTCTTGGTACGTTCTATTGATGTTTCTTCTTAACTCTGCAATCCCCCTAACGCCTTTATGTAATCTTATGTTGTTTTTATCATGCACTTCATTAAATGTGCAATTATCGTGCCAGTTAATGCAATCATTGAATGAAACGCATCATGTGAAGATAGCCTTACATTTTAAGGGTCCTTTTAATGGTCATTCTCTCAATCCTATTGTTTTTAAGAATAAAAAAGAAGTATGCACAATGCACACTTCAGACATCAACTCTATTCCATTTTTGTATGCAATACCGACAGATACATGTATGGCTTTCGAACACCTGTCTTATTTTCATACAATAATCATGCCATTACACTAAAAAATACAGCAACCTAACTAAAACTATTCCTATAAATCATATTTTTCTATTTTATCATAGAGACTTGAACGGCTTATATGAAGTAATTTAGCTGTTTTTAGCTTGTTGCCATTGGTGTATGTTAGACATCTGGATATAGCCACCCGCTCAGCTTCTTCAATGATTTCATTAAGGGCTTGAATGGGCCCATCACTTACATGTCTCACTTTTTGACTGGTTATATAAGAAGGCAGATGCATGGGTAATATGGTATCGCCTTCTGTCAAGTTAATGGCCCGTTCAAGGATGTTTTCTAATTCTCGAACATTACCTGGCCAATCATAATTTTTTAGGTATTGCATGGTTTCTTGGGATATGGTGGTGACATATTTACCTAATTGATTGGATAGCTTATTGACAAGTAATCTTGCCAAGTCTTTGATATCTCCACGGCGTTCACGAAGGGGTGGAAGTTCAATGGTCATTACATTCAAACGGTAATAAAGATCTTCACGGAACGTTCCTTCATTGACCAGTTCTCTTAGATTTTTGTTGGTTGCAGCAATCACCCGAATATCAATCGTAATAGGCTTGTTATCGCCTACTTTTTCAAACTCCCTTTCTTGGAGTACACGAAGTAGCTTTACCTGCATATCCATATGCATATCACCAATTTCATCAAGGAAGATACTGCCCCCATTGGCTAATTCAAACTTACCTATTTTCCCACCTTTTCTAGCACCTGTAAAAGCCCCTTCAGCATAACCAAATAGCTCCGATTCTAATAGATTGGATGGAATGGCCGCACAGTTAACTTTAACAAAAGGATGGTGGGTTCTTCGACTATCATTGTGAATAGCATGGGCAAATAATTCTTTTCCTGTACCGCTTTCTCCTAGAAGCAATACGTTGGAATGGGTCTGGGCTACTTTTCTACCCATGTATTTGACTTGAATCATTTTTTCACTGTCCCCTATAATGGTTTCCCAAGAATAAGTTGCTCCATATAGCTTTTTCAATTGCTTCTTAATATGAATGAGTTCTGTTTCTAACAATTTATTTTCTTTGATAATATCCTTAAATTCTTCTAAATCTTGAAAAAGCACCATGCCAAAACCAAATTTAACGTCACCGTCTTCAACCACAGGTATACGATGCACAATGGCTGTGTGCCCATTTTCAAAACGGTGCTTCCAAGCAATTTCAGACTTTTTGGACTTAAGCACATAGGGAAACCTGGTATTCTTGTCCACATCAGCTACATGTTTGCCAATGAGTTGTTCCTTTTCATACCCAAGATAGGAAGCAAACACACTATTAATCATTTTAATACGTGCTTGATCATCCACCAATATAATAGGTACTGGGATTGGATCAAATAGCTTCTCCAATGTGGCTACTAAATAATCCGTGATAAAAGAATCTGTTTTATGTAAATGATGCTCTGATGCTTTCATATCTTTCTCCTCTACACCCTATTTTGAAGTCATCGGTTAGTTATTGCATACAGCATCATGCTAACCTTATGTTTATTATACTATAAAAGTCATAAAAATACTTAGAAAACACCTACATTCTATGATTCAAAATATGGGATATCCTTTAACATGCATGTGCATATGGCACAGGGGCTGACGCATATTCGTCACTTTACAGGTAGATGGGTTATCACTAAAATACGCCTATCTTTCCTACAATATGAACGTTACTAGCTTATATGAGTCAGCCCCTTCCATAAAAGGGTATTATGATTATAAATAGATATTCTTAGCGTTGTACGATAATTGAAGTACCCTGTCCACCACCAATACAAAGGGTTGCTAAACCCGTCTTACTTTCCCTCTTTATCATCTCATATATTAGTGTCACAAGAATTCTAGCTCCTGATGCACCTATGGGATGCCCTAATGCAATAGCGCCACCATTAACATTTACTTTTTCTGGATCTAAAGCGAGATCTCTTACCACGGCAATGGATTGGGCTGCAAAAGCTTCATTTGCTTCAATGAGATCTAAGTCCTCAACGGTCATACCTGCTTTTTCAAGGGCTTTCTTCGTGGCAGGTACGGGGCCATATCCCATGATACTTGGGTCTAAGGCAGCTGAAGCATAGCCTTTAATGGTTACAAGGGGTGTAAGTCCCAACTCTTCTGCTTTCTCTTTGGCCATGACAATGAGCATAGCCGCTCCATCATTAATACCTGATGCATTACCAGCAGTGACTGATCCCTCTTTTTTAAATGCTGGTCGAAGTTTTTGAAGTTTTTCCACAGTCATACCATGTTTAGGGTACTCATCTTGGGTGACAATGATGGGATCGCCTTTTCGCTGGGGTACTGCTACAGGTACGATTTCATCTTGAAATCTTTTTGTATTCTGAGCATTTTCTGCTTTCTGTTGACTATTGACAGCAAAAGTATCCTGCTCTTCCCTTGTGATGTGCCACTGTTTTGCAATGTTTTCCGCTGTTATACCCATATGGTAATCATTGAAAACATCCGTTAACCCATCGCATATCATAGAATCCACTAACTGACCATTCCCCATGCGATAGCCCCATCTTGCTTTTGGCAGAAGGTAGGGTGCGTTGCTCATACTTTCTACACCACCAGCTAAAACCACATCAGCATCCCCTAACATGATAAACTGAGCTGCCATACTAACTGTACGAAGACCTGAGCCACATAATTTATTAATGGTGATAGCAGGCGTTGTTGTTGGTATCCCTGCTCCAATTGCAACTTGTCTTGCTGGATTTTGTCCTAGTCCAGCAGATAATATATTACCGATAAGTACTTCATCAATCACATCCGGCTTAATGCCTGCTCTTTCTATAGCTGCTTTGGCTGCTACAACACCTAAATCAATAGCTGATAACTTCGCCAAGCTGCCATTAAAACTACCGATTGGTGTTCGTACTGCACCAACAATGACCACGTCACGCATACGCTCTCATCCTTTCTTTTCTTATATCTATTATTTAGAATCTTCATTATCCCAAAGAAAACCTACACATTTATTGTATAAATTCTATCTACATGACCAACCCACCAGTAATTTCAAGCACAGAACCCGTTACAAAGCTGGCTTCATCAGAAGCTAAGTATAAATAGGCATTAGCAATGTCTTCAGGTAATCCCAAACGTTTGACTGGCGCTTTATCTTTCATCATATTCAACACCTTTTCAGGCATCTTCTCTGTCATAGGCGTTAAAATAAACCCTGGTGCAACAGCGTTGACACGAATACCCTTTTTACCTAACTCTTTTGCCCATGTTTTTGTCATGCCAATAACGCCCCACTTGGTTGCAGCATAATTGGTCTGTCCATAGTTGCCATAGAGACCAACAACAGAAGTAGCATTCAGGATCACACCATTTCCTTGTTCTACCATGACCTTAGCTGCTGCTTGCCCACAGTTATAAACCCCTTTAAGATTCACATTGATGACCCGATCAAATTCATCTTCTGTCATACGTACAAGGGTATTATCTGCAGTAATACCAGCATTATTAACAAGGATATCCACCTTACCATAAGCCTCAATAGTCTTGGCTATCATCCCTTCCACATCATCAGCATTGGTCACATCAACAGCAATACCTAATGCATCATGGCCCATAGCTTTAATGGCATTAACGGTTTCTTCAACTTCATGGTCAAATAATGACGCAACAATCACCTTAGCTCCTTCTTCTGAAAATCGCTTAGCTGTCTCTGCTCCAATACCTCTTCCTGCACCTGTAATAATAGCTACTTTGTCTTTCAACCTCACAACATCTTCCTCCTTTATCATAAAAAATGATAACCTCATAAAAAAGGCTTCTTTATTCATACATACTATAGTGCAATTACTGTGCCATATATAGGATTATGCTTAACTTACCTGTATATGTTCATATAAAACATGATGTCATGCTTATGTTCTGGGATATGTGACCATTTTTTTGCATTAAAAAACAGCAAAAATGATGTCCATATTTCAGTCACTTGATTTTCACTGTCCATTTTCTGTACACTAGCTTATGATAGGACGTTTTACTTTATCGTATGTCTCATGGTCGTTCTATAATTCTTTCCTATTTGAAGCATTTAATAAACCAAGACTCATACGGTACTTGGCAACTGTACGTCTAGAGATATGAATATCCCATTTCTTTAAACATGATTTTATCTTCTCATCACTCAAAGGACGTCTTTTATCTTCTTCTTCAATCAGTTCACTTATTTTGCTCTTAACAGCGATTGCAGAGAGCTCGTCTTGGTTGCCTTCAATACCACTGGAAAAAAAATACTTCATTTCATACATACCTCTTGGTGTCTCCATATACTTGCCATTGACAATGCGGCTAACTGTGGATATGGATAAGTCAAGAGCATCTGCCACCTCTTTTTGAGTCATACGCCGCATATACACTTCACCATATTTGATGAAATCCATTTGCTTCTCTAGAATACATGAAGCAATTTTTATAATGTTTTGTTTGCGTTCTTCAATATTTCGAAACAACCATGCTGCATTATCCATATGGTGTTTGAGGTAAGTTTTTGTGGCATCATCAATCTGAGAATCTGTTAAAAGTCCTTGATAATACGAGGGTATAAAAAGCGTTAAAGTATGATCTTCAATATATTCTACCTTTAGCTGTCCATGGATTGTAACAATTTTTACTTGGGGTTTAATGTATAAAGTCTCTACGGGGTTATCTTCAACATGGATGATTGGATTTAGCTTTTGAATGATGGTCATACATGCTTTTAGTTGTTCCATGGTTATGCCAAGTTTTTTACATACCAGGTGCCATTTCTTATGACCAAGTTCATCCAGATAATCCACAACAAGCTTTTCAAGGATAGGCGTACTCCAATGATGACGGCGCAATTGAATCAGTAAACGTTGAGATAGATTGAAACTTCCTATACCAGCAGGTTCTAATTCCTGAACTTTTTCTATAGTTTCCTTAAGTTTATTCACGGATACCTGATACTGCTCGCTGAATTCATCAGGCTCAATATCCAAATAGCCTTTGTTGTTAATATGAGCGATTAGCCTTTCACCAATATACTCCATATCTTTATGGAGCTCTTTAGCATGCCATTGAATCAATAAATCCTCAACAGCTGTATGAGCCTTTACACTGGCTATTTTTCTATCATCTTTTTTGTCATCCCAGTTGTTGTCATCTTTTATATAAGCTTTTGTTTTATTATGTAGACTATATCTGTCCCAATCCGGTAAATGATCTTTATGCTGTATGTCTAATACAGGATTATTTACATAAGCTTCCATCATGTAATGATCCAATGCCTCGGTAGTCATCTGAAGGACGTTAATTGCCTGTACCATTTTATGGGATAATTTCTGAGTCAGTTTCTGGTTTTGCTGTAGTTCATAACCCATGTGCATACAATCAACCTCCTCTGTGTGTCTGTTTGATGTTTTCCTATCATTGATTATCCGTCATCATGAAGAGTATTGTTCAATATATATAAAAAAATAGGCATTATATTCGTTTTTTCATACATATATAATAATTCAACATCATTTTACATGATAGGATGATATCTGTCAACACACATGGCTTAAAATAATTCAGTCTAAATTGCATACATATCATGGACTAATTTTATACTTAGAGAGGCATTTGGGTCATTCTGAATGATACCTATGATGCTTATTTGACTTAACTGGTACACAAGTTACTCAGTTAATCAAATAGCTAGTGCGTATAATCGATTATTGTAACAGATTCTCCAACTTTCTTCCTGATCGCATGCTTCATTTGTTCTGCGTGAGGACATGGAAAACCGATTGGGTTGCCTTTTGTGATACAAGATGCCATAACAATGGTATCTGCACCACGTTTTACCATCTCAGCCGCTCTTGTGACAGCTTTTTTACCAGGACATCCACCACAGGTATTCACACCAATGATTTCAATATCTTCCGTAATACCTTCAAATGCTAACTTTTTCGCGAACATAACTTTGAAACACGTTGTTGCTGGACACATATCTTCTGTTTGCATGCATCTAATTAATCCTACCTTCATCATGATACCTCTTTCTCTCATTATTTTTGTCATGTAACATCATTATGATTTTCTATCTATCCCCGGTAACCATCTCCGGTAACATCTTTATTAAAGATGCACGGTTGAAGGGTTTTCCTTTGATTCCTTGGAATAGAAATAGAAAAAAAGATACATCAACTGCTTAAAAGGCTCAACGTTTGTTAAATACAAAAAAGGTATCACGCTCTGCTCAAGGTGGTATACCTTCTTAATCACCACATATATGGTGATGCTTAATCCATTTTTGGTGTTCTATCCTGATAGGATGTTGAAATAAATATGTTTAGAATGTATAGGGTGTCAGCTGTCTTACCAATAAATCATCGAAACCATTTATTGATAAGACAGCTTACCTTACCCTTTAATCACTTAGTCGATGTACAAAAAGCCCGCTTCGCAGTTTGGGTTCAAACCATGTTGATTTTGGGGGCATGACTTCTCCTGTATCAGCAACGTCCATTAAATCGTCAATGGTTGTTGGGTACATGGCAAAAGCTACCTTCATGTCATGCTGCACACGTCTTTCCAGTTCTTCTAAGCCCCGAATACCACCGACAAAATCAATACGTTTATCCGTTCTTGGGTCTTCTATCCCTAGAATGGGACCTAATAGATTATCTTGCAGTAAGGCAACATCTAATCGCTCTACTATATTGTCTTTGTGGGTAATGTGCTCTTTAGCTGTTAACTTATACCAATGTCCCTCTAAATACATGCCATAGGTTTGCTTTTTACTTGGCCGGTAAGAACCTTCTTCATAGAGCTCAATGGTAAAATTCTCTTTAATTTTATCTAAGAATTCTTCTGTACTGTTGCCATTCAGGTCTTTAACAACCCTGTTGTAGTCCATAATAAACAGATCTTCATCAGGGAAAATAACCGATAAGAAATAATTAAATTCTTCTTCACCTGTATAATCAGTGTTTTCACGGCGCTTTAAGCCAACTTTAACAGCTGATGCAGAGCGATGGTGTCCGTCTGCAATATAAAGATAATCAATACCTTCAAATATCTGGTGAATCCTATTAATGACAGCCTCATCACAGATATCCCATACAACATGCATAATATCATCTTCACTGGTGAACTGGTATAGAGGCTTATTGAATTTAATATGATCACGTATAATGGTGTTCAAGGTTTCATTACGTCGGTACGTTAAAAAAATAGGTGCTGTATTGGCATCACAATAATCAAAATTATGAATACGGTCCACTTCTTTTGCTGGTCGGGTAAATTCATGTTTTTTGATAACATCATGGATATAATCATCAATGGATGTACAACCTACAATACCTGTTTGAACACGGCCAAACATCATTTGTCGATAAATATAATATTTTGGTTGTTCATCTTGCACCAGAATATTTTCTTCAATCATCTTATCCAAATTTCTTCTTGCCATTTCATATACAGCTTGGTCATAAGGGTTCTGTTCATCCTCCATATCAATTTCAGAACGAACAACATGAAGAAAGGAGTATGGGTTACCTTTTGCCATATCTTTCGCTTCTTCACGGTTCATCACATCATATGGAAGAGATGCTACACGATCAACCAACTCTGTATGAGGCCTAATCCCCCTAAAAGGTCTAACAACTGCCATGCATAAACCTCCTTCTTAATAATAACGTTTAATAATTTCTATGATTTCTAATCCAATTCTTGCTTGAGCTTCTTTTGTTGATCCGCCGATGTGAGGTGTCACAGATACTTTTTCATGGGTGTATAAGCGTTCATTTTTCGTTGGTTCTTCTGCAAATACATCAATGGCAGCACCAGCGACTTTTGAAGTATCAAGAGCCTCTACCAATGCGTCTTCATCAACAACCCCACCACGAGCACAGTTTACAATAAAGACACCGTCTTTCATCTTCTTAAATGCTTCTGTATCAATAACTGCACCAACTTCTTTTGCAAAAGGTATGTGCAAGGATATAAAGTCCGAATGGGCTAACAGCGTATCCATATCCACATAAGCATAGTCTGCATAACCTTCTTTTGCTCCTGATCGATTGGTATACATGACTTTCATACCTAGAGCATGGGCTCTCTTCGCTGTCTCTTTAGCAATACGGCCAAAACCAATAAGTCCCAAAGTCTTTCCAGCTAGTTCACTGCCCTTATAGGCCTTTTTATTCCATTTACCTTCTCGCATGGTTACATTGGATATATAAAGGAATCTAGCGAGTGAAAACATATGACCAATAGCTAATTCTGCTACAGAGGCACTACTGGCATTGGGTGTGTTCTCAACAGCGATACCTCTTTCTCTGGCGTAAGCTACATCAATATTATCTAATCCTACGCCTGCACGAATCATAAGTTTTAATTGACTACCTTCAACTGCATCAATCACTTCTTCTCTTATTTTGGTTGCTGAACGCACAATGATCGCATCGAATGTACCAAGCTTTTCCTTTAATTCAGGTACGTCGAGATGCTCTTCAACCAGTTCATGCCCCATGTCTCGAAGTGCTTCAGCTGCCTTCTTATCCATACCATCAGCTACTAAGATTTTTGCCATAATGTGACCTCCCATAAAATATATTTAATAAAGAAATTTCATGCTATTAGGATGTACACTTACGTGGGCTCCTAATTCATAAAATTACTTAAAAACTAAAGTATATCATTTTGGTAAGTGTTTTTTCATGTCTGACTAATGATCATCCATCCTTATAATCCTATGATAACCCATTTATTTCTAGGAGCATCCTTTATGTTTAGAATGTCGTCTAATTCTTTCATATGTAACATGAAATAACATGGATTATACAAGTACTTGTCCAAAGTCATTCATTATGGACCAAGTGAAAAAAAGAAAAAACACTTTTTTAGGGTTTCTTCAATTTAAGGATATCATATCTATACCAGACTACAACCAATTATCCGTTATAATTCATATAATAAAGAAAATAATATATTTCATAAGATTTTCTCCATTATTAATAAAAATAACTTAACATTTTTAATCCATTTTCTTACCTCTAAGGGCGGCATCATGGCAACGGTATGGCTTTCATATTCTCCTTTATCATGGTAGCAATGTAAATTGAAACGCTCATGACAATTTTACAGGATAATGCAGGTATTTTCAATACCCATTTCAGTGTTCAGATAATTGTGTCCATTCATCCATTAGGATCGCCTAATGGTGGGCATACACACGCATCGTCGGCAGGGTCTACATGTTTTAATGGATCACACACGGCACAAGTACCTGCTCTACGCATCATTTTGCCATCACCTTTGTGGAAACATATTTTGCAATCAGACACTTCATTTCCTCCTTAAAAATTTATTTCAATATATTTTATGTATCATGTATATGTAGTGTTACAGGAAGTAGGGTTATTCTTCATATTTGACTAACTTGTTAGCTATTTATAGCTCTAAATAGACTTACCTTCTAGGTATTATAACCATCATTCATTAAATAATCTTACCGTATCAGCTTAATCCGTATTTTATAGCATGAATCCTAGCCGATGCGAATAATATTATAATAAGTTCAAGTTCTGACAAGGATGCCACTTTAATCCTATACCATTTATTAAAATAAGACATAAAACTATCAGTAAAGGGGAAATGTGTATGCCATATCTACTATCGAAAAACAGTACAACAAACTTACTTATCGATAAGACAGGCGAAAGTATCTACTATCGTATGTACCCTGTCAAATATAATCAAAGAGCTGTGGTTATTGCAAAAAGCCTTAACCATGATTACGCTGCCATTCTTGATGATACAAGTCATCTTCATTTAATCTACAAAAGTTCTACCAACAGCTTAGTGCATCTCTTTGAAAAAAATAATAAGTTTGAAAGCATGACCTTACTTGAAGACCACAATAATACCTATCAAATAACCAATTTAAAATATCTATATCATCAGAAAAATTATTTATTCTATTGTGCCTATAATCCTTTTGAAAAAACAAGTGACTTAATTTTGCACACCTTTTTAGATCATGAACAAACAGAACCTCAATCCCTCTTTTCCATACCAAGTTTATCAACCCACTATGAATGCCTTATTGTGGATAATACCCTGTATCTCCTATGCCAAACCTTAAGTCAAGAAGGAGAATATGAGATTAATCTTTATCCATATAACGTGAATACATCCACTTGGGATGATTATGAAACCATCGCAAAATCCATCAATCCTTTTATGGACTATGCCATGTGCATCCAAGATCATATAGTCCATATCACGTATGTGGAACGGGATAAAGGCAAGAATATCATTTACTATACACAAAAGTCCAGTGACGTTAGAAAACCCATTGCCATTACGGATAGTAATAGCATTTTATCACCCATTATCTTTATCTATAACCATATTATATGGGTAAACTGGAAAGAAAATAACCAGTTGATGCATTCACTCTCATCCAATAATGGGGAAACGTTTAATCAATCCCGTCCGTGTTCCGCTCAGAGTCCAGAAGCTACTTATTATTACTTTTATGGTTATACCAATCAGAACCTAATGGGCCATAAATTCTATGGTTATATTAACGGTCACCCTATCCTCGCTGTACTGAGTCAAGTGGATACGGATAATATCCTACTCAACAATTATCATAATTTAGAGATGAAATCTCTCATAAATAATTTTTCTTCTAAAGATAACGGTAAGTTAAAAATATTAGAACAAGAAATTGAAACCCATAAGGAAGTTCAGCAGAACATTAGCAATCAATATGATAATTTAGCAAAAATGGCAAAAGAATTGCAGACACAAGCTAAAATGTGGAAAAACAAGTATGCTGTATCAGAAAAAGAAATAAAAAAATTAAAGAAGAAATTACGTCGAAAAAGTATCGAACACCAAGAACGTATCACAAGAGTAACGCGACATGAAACACCTGTTGTCAAAGAGAAAACGCTATCCCAACCCTTGTCCGCTTCCCAAGATTTTATACATTCTCCTCAAGAGGATGTAGCCATCGTTGCACCTGAGTTACCAGGAACATCATTGAAAGAATCTCTCAAATCACCAGTGTCATCTAAGCTATCCGAACCACAAGAATTAAAACCAACCGTGTCACCAACATCATCCGTATCTCAAGATTCACTAAATGCTACACTACCAACATCATCAACACCTCAACAACCATTAAAATCATCACTATCAGCACCATTAGCATCACAAGAATCAATAAAATCACACCTACCAACATCTTCAGCATCACAAGAACCATTAACATCAAAAGAGCCACGTAAATCATCTGATATACATAAATCATTCAAGCTCCCAAAATCATCTGAGAAGCCTATTGTAGAATTTGAAGATCTTTTTGAATAGCAAAGAAAGGGACTGACTCCTTTCATGAGCCAGTCCCCCCTTATAGATGATTATATGTGTGATTGCAAGGTTTCCCATACTTTAGGATTAGCCTTTTTTACATTGATGATATTAAAATCCTCATTAACAAAAGCATGAGTGGTTTTACCTTTTGCAATGATCTTATTATCCTCATGCCGTACCAATTCATAGTTAAACACTATTTTAGCACCATTCATCTCTTCAATGCGCGTTATTACGGTTAAGAGGTCATCATATTTAGCACCTTCTATGTATTTGCAATAACTGTCCACTAAAGGAAGCATAATACCTTCTTGTTCAATGGCACGATACGTTATCCCAGATTCACGCAAAAAATCGCATCTTCCAATCTCAAACCACGTATAATAATTAGAATGATGAACAATTCCCATCTGATCTGTTTCAACATACCTTACTTTTATCGTTGTTTCATTAACCAAAATTGAAACACCTCCTATTACAATTCTTCTGTTTCAATTATCAATTATACCATAAAAGTGTATATTAAAACAAAAACTTTCTCTATTTGTCAGTCCACTCTAAAAGTTACAAAACCTGCATTCATTGCATGGCATTTGTCAATCAATTTATCACTTGTATTGTACTCTTCTCCCCAAGCGATTTTATAATCAAATTCATAGAATTCACCTAATGTAGCTTTAAAGTTCGTTTCCCAATAATTATTCATCATCCATGAGTATATATGTTGACCATCCTCTATTGGATCATGTTCATCATGAAGTCTTACAGGTTTATGTTTTAATGATCCTAATTGAATTAACGGTGTATCCGGTGTACCAATGGCTATACCTAACGTGTTGTGGGTTAGTCCCAAACCTTCTTGAATACAATAGAAATCCGTATTGGTACCTGGTAATTGATCCATGCGCGGTCTAAATATAGCGCTTGTTTTCTCAACCCACAATGTGCTGTTTTCATTGTTGTTAATACCAAAAGGTAAGGCTACATACATATTTTCTGGAGACCAAACATTATCTTTATTAAACCGAACGGCAACATCTACCCTTGCTTGATTTTTATAAAGGATTAAAAACAAGGAGAAGTAGCTGGTACCTTTTATGGTATAACCTAACTCTACTTTTGCAAACAGCTCCCCAACAACCGATGATTTAATACCATCAAACTGTCCAACATAGCGGTCCACTGTGATGCCTTTTCGATTCCTTCCCATATTTCTTCTAACACCGTATTGCGCTCCTGAATTATTCTCTGCTTCGGTAATTTCATAAATAGGTGTAAAAGCATTGTACGTTCTATCGTTTCTTAATAACTGTACATTATTCTTTTTATCGAACCAAGATACAATACCTTCTTTTTCTTCTAAGGAAATGTTGTACAAGGGTGTTTCAATACCATGTTCCGAAACAATGATTTTATCATCGCTTCTATCTTTGTAGTAAACATCACTTACCAAATCGGAACCCTTATCTTGGAAGCTTTCGGCTGTGACGGCTGACTTCTGTTGACATGGCCTTATACGTATTGTCTTTTCTTCCTTTTTATCCAGTGTTAAAGCCACCACAATCTCTGTCCCACGAGCAACGTGGTCCATCTGATGAGCAAAAACCTCACCTGTATTTTCATCAAAGACTTCTAAGCCATTGGCTAAAAGTCCAACTTCCCAAAAGTCCACATATAACCTAACAAACTCACTAACCGTGTGTTCAAAAGGATTAATGACTTTATATTTTAGAGGTCTTCCTTGATAGAGTAACGCTGCACCTTTATTTCTTAACACTTTATCGTAGTTTCTAAACGCAGCTTCATGGGCATTGTTGGCATACCCTATGTTTCGATAGTCTGTTGTATGGACCATTTTTGTCCATGGTTCACTAAGGGATGCGGAATATCCCCAAGTATGTTCTGCATAAACCATCATCATATCTTCTGCTTTTTTCACAAGCTCTTTATCCCCTAATGTACCATCACTGTCTATCATTTTGGTCACTTTTAGTGTCCGCTGAGCTTCTCTAAACATTTTCAAAGGCAATGGTGTTGAAGCCATACCATCCGCCCACCAATCTGGCCAATCGCCTTTGTAAACAGGAATATCTTCCTTGCAACTTCTTAACTTCTTAAAAAACTCATCCAACGACACCATTGTAATCGTCACTTTGTCACCAAACATGTCATTCCACTTATAAATATGATCCATGATGTGTGGTGTGGGTGGTGCATTATCCGTTGGCAAGCCAGAAACCATAACAGGCACAAAATCATAAGGATAATTTTCTTTTTCTAAATTCTTCAGATAGCGTTCGACTCTTACTTTTCCAACATCAAATCTATCCTCTTGATTGGCACAATCAAATTCGTCTTGTATCATGTATTTTGTTAGAGCACCAGGCACAATACCTAACTCATTGCCAAGCATATAATGGTCACCCATCCATACAAGCACTTTATCTTTGTTTGGTGTTTCCCAGTAAAAAGGTCGTTGTTTTAAGCCACCGACAAATAAACCATGATGGGTATGTAAACATGAAAATAAGTTGTGGACACCTATATCATGTAAACACTGTCCGTAACCCCAGCTGTACCCATTAATATCAGCTGTTATGGCACAGTCCACTTGCACACCAATGGACCTGGCATAGTCTATTGCACGTTTTGACACATTTTTTAACACATCACCATCAATGATTTCGTTAAGGTTCAAGTAATTACCAGTAATTTCTATATGACCTCGCTTTACAGCTTGAACAAATCGCTCTTTTAAGGATTCACTAGCTTCTTCTAAAAACTTTTCAACTGCCCAGAAAGTTTCGCATGTCCATCTAAAACCTTCCCATTCTTTTTTACTGCCATCATGTATCGCTTCGCTTATCTCAATGGCCTGCTTAATAAAATCAACTTGAAACGCTTCAATAACTTCCTGCCTCTCCGTATAACCAATATCGGTGTGTGTATGTTGAACAACACATATTTCCCACTTCTTATTTAGACCTTGCATGTTTACGCTCTCCTTCTCTTTTTTTATTAATTCAATGCAATATAGCTATTAATACGTATTAATAAATGGGTAAAAAATAACTACCTTGATGTGGATTGTCTAATGGATAATGTGGATGGTATTTCTATCTTTATACATTGCTTCTCTTTATTTTCTAACTTATCAAATAAAATTTTTCCTGCTTGCTCACCCATTTCATATAAAGGCACATCTGCTGTGGTTATAGGAACTGCTATATAAGGCGCGTAGGTATCATGGTCACAACTTATGATGCCTAGGTCTTTGGGAACATGCATATGCAACATACCTGCCCCTTTAATGGCTAAATAACCAAAGTATATGTGGCTAGCGACTATACCATCACACGTATTGCCTTTTAATGCCTGCATGATATCTTCCAAAGCATCATCTGGATGGCTTATTTTGATTATTTTTTGATTGGACATATGGTAATCCTTTAATGCCTGTTTATAGCCTTCAACTCTTTGCTTCTCGCCACGATTTAGCTCCCCATAAGGTTCAATGTACAAGATATTTTTGTAACCCTTTTTTATTAAATGCTCTGTAGAGATATAGGCACCTTGGAATAAGTTAACCGTCACAGCATCCACTTCTTGTATATCCATACCACCTATGATACACACAAAAGGTACACCATGTTTTTTTAATAAATCAATAGTCTCGGATATGTCTTCGTGTATATAGGCTATATAAACCAAAGCATCGATCCTATTTTGAAGATAATATTCAATGAAATCGGGTAACCCTTGATTATTCTTTTTACCAGCACACAGGGTGATACTGTAATTTTTATGGGAGCAAATAGCTTGTAAACTTTCCATAACTGGCGCATACACAAATGTTGTTGGCCGCCACGAAGATAGAAAGCCAATGGAATTCGCTCGATTGAGTTTCATGTTCCTAGCTTGCAAATTAGGCTGATAGTTAAGTTCTCGTGCAGTTTTCAAAACCAAATCGACCGTTTCTTTCTTAAAGGATACATCTTTTCTTTCATTCAAAATCATAGAAACAGCCGTTTGAGACACCCCTGCTTTAAGTGCCACATCTCGACTAGTGACTTTTTTGCCTCTCACAGACCCACCTCTACTCTTATCCATTTTACTATAATTAATACGTATTAATTATAGAAGAAAGAAACGTATTTGTCAATTGGTTAGTATATTTTTTTACGCATAGCGTGTCTATTTTACAGCAAGAGAAGCATTGTAATCATCAACGATTTTACCAACTGTTTTGATGCGTTCAATATCACCTGTAGATGAAATTTCATCAGAAATACCAAGAACCAGTTTATCCTTAAACAATTTGATAATTTCTTCTGTTTGTTGAATCAACTGTTCCTCTGGAAAAATATCATCAAATAAAACCGCTGCTATTCCATCAACTAAGTAGATATCATCACCTAAGGCTTCTTTTACCTCTTCTATTGTCACATCCCCTTGTGGTTTAGGGGTTATGGCTTCAATACCATCTAAGCCACATGTTTTTGCATAAGGTAATAAGGCTTTCGTATCTCCATCCCAATGAGCGTATACAAAGTTTCCACCTGCATGGAGCTGCTCACATCGTTCAATATAAGCTGGTTGTACATATTTTTCAAAATAATAAGGTGGCAAGGTACCACAATGTAAGTTATCGCCAAAGTTAATGATATTAATGGGTGATTGATTAATCACGTCAATCATACGCTTATGATTATCCCCTAAAGCTTTAAAATATGTCTCAATCTCTTCTTGATAATCCATCAGACCATATACGGCTTTTTCAACGCCCATTATATCGATGTATAGGTGTTGAACATTTACCCTTGGTATAAAGACAGTTGGTGCGCCAAGGTTTCCCCACTCTTTCATTGTCTTTTGAAAGTGCTCCTCATTCCATCCCCACTCGCTATTTTCCGCAATATAGGTAAAAACTTTTATATCTTCTTTTGTCTCTGCCCACCACTTTTTTCTAAGTTCATGAGGACTGGATATTGTTTTTTCTGTCACACATGTTACTTTACCTACAGGTGTTTCAATCACATGCTCTGTTAATAAATCACTTAATTGGTTCACATAGCGTTTTATGTTGGGTCCATCAATGGGATAAAAACATCCATTATACTCATATATCCTTGCTGAACACCCTAATTCTTTAAATATTTCTGGTTTTGTTTTACCTTCGTATGGCTCTGGTAATTTCTCACCTGCAAATTGTTTATCTGTTAACCAGCATTGAATACGTGGCTGCCAGATAACTTGCCCGTTAGCTCTGCCAAATACAACGTCTTCATGTAGTTGAGCTAAATTTCTGTTGTTATGATCTGTTATTCTTCCTGCCATAATAGCCTCCTAAACATATTTAATGTGTTATGACTATCATATCAGTTTGCATGATATTTTTCTCATTGCATATTGATAATTATTATGTTATATTGATTTCACATAGTATTTTAAGAGGTGAGTGATTTATGACATCTTTATTGAATTTAAAAGATTTCCTAAAACAAAATGAAGTATTTTATATTGCTAGGTCTTTATTTTATTCTGATATTATGAGCCCCCTCCATACACACGATTTTGCTGAAATTGTGTTTGTAGAAAAAGGCATTTTTGTACATGAAATAAACGGTGAAAAATATGAAATACCAAGTGGTTCCATTCAATTTATCTATCCTGAGGATGTTCATGGGTTTTCGGCCAAAAAAAATAAAGATGCAATCATCACCAACCTTGCCTTCTATTTTTCAAGACTTGATGATACCTGCAAACAATTCTTCTTAAAAAAACGCATAGACAATCAACATAAAGCCCTGCCATATTTTCAGTCATATGATTACCAATGGACAAGCCTGTACACTAAATTATCTAAAATAAAACAATTGCCTCAAGCTATGCAGCATTACGCTTTTCACAGCATTATTTACGATTATATTTATTTATACACCACCTCTTATGTAAACAGTCAACATCATACGATTATCCCTAGGTGGCTATATGGTGCTAAAAAAGAGATGGAAAAGCAAGAAAATCTTTTAGAAGGACTGCCTCGTTTTATAGAACTGTCCAAAAAATCCCAAGAACATCTAACCAGACAAATGAAAAAGCACTATGGTTTAACACCCGTACAATGGATTAATCAGCTAAAATTAGAAAGGATGGAAACCTTATTACTTTCCACAAATATGGATATATTGGATATCATTTATGAAGTGGGTTTTCATAATGTTTCCTACTGTTATGCTTTATTTAAAAAGAAAAATGCGTGTGCGCCAAAAGAGTTTAGAGAAAAGAATAAAAGAATGTTTCATACATAATAAAATCTTTCCTACTAAAAAACAACAGGCCTCATGACATTACTGTCACACAGGCCTTTTAAGAATTAACCCAATATTGGTTACCGTATTAGGTCCGTTGTTATAGTTCAACCCAGCATTCGTCACTGTGGAATTGACATCAATGCAATACCCGGAAACGGATGCAATTGCCTCATGGGGATATCTACAAGGTTCACCACTTGCAAAGGTACAGGTATCACAGATTTTACACCTGCCACCCCCAAGACACAAAAGCTCCTCCCTTGGTATATGGAGGGTAATGTCTTCAATCAATTCATCCAGCTTCCCTCTAAACAGACTAAAAGCTTTGTTCATGCCCTCAAGATCAAAAGAATCTTCAAGTTGGTAGACCATCAGCAATATGATACCATCTTTACAAGAGCGTAACCTGTTAATCACTTCCTCGTAGGTCCCTATACCAGGCGGGCACATCCAGTTCGTATTATAATTACCACATTGATTACTTTTGCACAGATTTCTCAACGATGGTTCGGTTACAATAGCTTCTTGCTCTATTTCTCTAATGAACATATGCTTCTCTTTCTGTTCTTTTCCTTTCACATATTCTATCATAATTGGATGTCCTTTCTTTTACGCTATGCCATAGTGATGAAGGCTTGACTTGGCATAGACATTGATGACGGATTCTACTAATAACCCAGGCGATTCATCTATGTCATCATCCTTTTCGTTGTTATCCTTTGACCCAGCAATAAGTAAATCATCCTTGTTGTAGGTGATATCGAACTTATGAGCCCCCCTTTTTCGTGCCTCTTCTTCTGCTGATTGGATGGCAAGTGAAAGGGCGTAACTTTCCGCTTCATCAAAGCCATCAAAATCCTTATTGTCATTCATCCCTATTACTTTGAAACACTTTGAGCCATGCATATCTTTGTATGGGACTATCTTGACATGTACATGTACAGAAATCTCACCCATGGCAGCACCTACTGCATTGGCTGTCTGTGCATACTCAGGGCAAATGAACCTGGTGTTCAGACTTTTAGCCACCCTTGGAAGCAGTACACTGGCTGGTGCTCCTATACCAATGACCGGCAAATGTGAATCCATGTTTAAGGAAAATATGCCAGTTGGCTCCTGATAAGCATATCGCAAAAGTGTATCGTTTAACTCGAACTGAAGCTTCTGATGCTCAACAAGAAAAGAGATAATGTTTTTATATATCTGATAACCCGTTTCATCCAATATCTTTTCTCCCAATGTATCCGAATCAAAATTATATTGTGCTGCAAACTGAGCAACTGCGTACCTTGATGCTTCACGATTCCACCTGGTGAAATCACCGTTAATATGCATGATATCTGTTGGTGTCAGACCACTTTTTTCCACTAGTCCACTGCTCATTAAATCATACATGGTAAACGCATATCTGGACAAGCCCGTTTCTTCACAAATCATCCCCAAATCTTTTGGGGATTCATCCAGCACAGCAAGAATCTTTCGATCATTGTTGCTGAGTTGACCTGTATATGCCTTAATATCTACATGATTTTTAATACGGTAGAAGGTACCAAGGCATTGGCTTCCCTTCCCTTCGGACTGCATAATTTCCTTCAACCGTTCTGTTACATATGGATACGCTTCAGCAAGGGCACAAAGGGGTGTGACTCTCCTTGGTCCAATTTCCAATTCACCATGGGCGTTCACTTGAATTTCACTATCACCACCGATACCGACAGCCTTTAGGTTGACAGATGGTGTAGCAGTTTTATAATCGCCTACTGTGGCACCTTGGTCTGAAATCTTTACAGAACGGTTCTGAAGGATTGCGATGTCACTGGTTGTTCCACCAATATCAACAACAATGCCTTCATTTGCATCTGTCAGTGACAGAGCACCCCATATACTTGCAGCAGGACCTGAAAGCATTGTTTCAACCGGTTTATGTTTAGCATAATCCGAAGACATAACACCTGCATCACTACGGACGATGACCAGTGGTGCATGAATTCCAAATGTGGCAAGCGCTTCTTCAACAGAATTAAGAAAAGCTTGAAACAATGGTGTTATCTGGCTGTTTATAAGACAACTGGCTGCCCTTCTCATGAAATTCAGCTTAGACGAAAGCTCATGACCACATATGACGGGCTTAGCTGTCACTGTTCTAATAATCTCTTTAGCTTTTAACTCCAGTGACGGGTTCACCATCCCCCACATCTGAACAACAGCATATGCCTGTACATCACCATGATCCTCCATAAGCTGTTCTTTAAAACGATTCCAATCTGGTTCCTTGATCAACTCCCCGCCCATACCTATCTCGCCATCAACGAACAGAATCTCATCATCATTAGGCATACCGTATTCACAGCCATATTTCTTCACTGTATCCCTATTGGCACCTATCAAGACCAGTTTGCTGCGTATACCTTTCCCCTCAACACACGCATTAGTCACTAGCGTTGTGGACAGTGAAACGATTTCAATATCATCTTCCTTGCCTAATTCAAGCTTATTCATGATGTTGATGATGCATTGCATCAGATTTTCATGTGTTGTGGGGGTCTTTGCTGCCTTTATAATTGTGTTGGCGGCGTTATCAAACAGTACACCATCTGTGAATGTTCCACCTGTATCAATACCTACTATTACACCCATAGAACTTTCCTCCAAAAATCATTCTTGTCCATGCACTATTACTAATTTATATTATTATAGAACATCTGTAACGCTTTATCTATCACAATTTTGCTAAATTTGGAAGATTATTGCGCCCTTTTGTAATCCATCTATATTCTGTATAAAAATCTTTCAAAAGGTTCCATCTCTCAGTTATGTCATTTCTCATTCAATGTTATAAAACTGACTTATAGGTAGAACTTTTTACTTGAACAATAGAGAATTCACTTTATAAAGAAATATTCTTGCCTATAATGGTATAGAAAAATATAGTCGATTAAAAAAGGATTTCGTTTAATGTTAGCTAAACGAAATCCTTGATATATTTTTTCCTATAATTTTGAATTATTCTTTATAAAATCAATTAATTCATCAACCTGTGCGTACGCTAAACATGTTACTGTATCAGCCCCACCATAATAAATAGCAATTCTTCCTGTCTCACTATCCGTTAAGGCTGCACATGGGAACACCACATTAGGCACATCACCTACACACTCATACAGTTCTCTTGGTGCTAATAAGTATGGCTCTGTTCTTGCAATCACCTTCCATGGTTTCTCCAAATCGAGTAAAGCAGCTCCAAAATGGTACACATAACCGTTACATGAAGTGAGTACACCATGATAAATTAACAGCCATCCTTCGGAGGTTTCAATAGGTACAGGCCCTGCACCAATCTTTGTACTCTGCCACCAGCCTCTTGGTGCCATCACATGACGATGTCTTCCCCAGAATTCTAAATCAGGACTTTCGCTATAGAAAATATCTCCAAATGGTGTATGCCCTGTATCACTAGGTCGACTGAGCATGGCAAAATGACCATCAATTTTCTTAGGAAAAAGGACACCGTTTCGATTAAAGGGTAAAAAAGCATTTTCTAACTGATGAAAAGTTTTGAAATCATAAGTATATGCAATGCCGATGGTTGGTCCATGGAATCCATTACACCATGTGACGTAATAACGGTCTTCAATCCATACAACTCTTGGGTCATAGGCATATTCAAATGTTTTCACTTGCTCTATATCACAGTCAAATGAAATGGGTTCTGGATTAATGTTCCAATGAACGCCATCATCACTAAATCCGGCATGGATTCTCATTTCTCTTCTCTTATCATCACATCGGAATACGCCTGCAAAACCATCTTTGTAAGGCACAACGGCACTGTTAAAGATACTATTGGATGTGGGTAATAAATCTCTTTTAATGATAGGATTCATATCTGAACGCCAAATAACGTCATGATTCCCTGATGGTTTCTCTTCCCATGGTATATTTTTTAGTGGTTCGCCAATTATTTTGTATTTTCCCATGTCATCTTGTTCTCCTTTAGCTTAATCTAATTTTATCTTTTATAATTAATGATGTTAACATGGCATAACCGCTTATACCCGCAGCTAATAAAATAGGTACGTGAAATATGCCAATCATAACAACGATTAAAAGCGCAATACATGTTAAAGTGGTGAGTAAATGTTTATGGCTAATGATAAATGCTTTCTTGAATACTTGAGCCACTGGTATAGTCTGACGATTAATTATACCAAATATATAAATGAACAGAACCAGCAATTCAACCATAATAAGGAGTTGAACAATAAAAAGAAGCATTGTTATATAGGCATTCCCTATTATACTTTGAAAAAAAGGTATATAGTTAATATTGACATAGGTAATAGCAAAAACGGATAGAAGAATGAGCCACACAATGGTTGCCCTTTTGAAATCTTTCTTGAATCCATACCAGAATTCTCTAAAATTACAATTGCCCTTATTCTCGGCTCGTCTAAGCATCACATGAAACAGTGCCGATGTGGATGCCCCACCTGTTATGCCTAATCCCATTATGGTAAACAGGGTCCATAATAAGTTCATGTAAAACAAATCAATAATGATGGTACCTATTCGATATAATAAACCATCGATTGAAAACAATTTCCCCATAGCCTACACACCTCTTTTTCAAAGTATCAAACATGAACTTAAAGCTACTATGATCATAGCAGCTTTAAGTTGTTTTTTTCTACTCTTATTATTCTTTAATCACAATAGCTCTATTCTTGAGATTTAAGCCACTCGTCATATTGCTTTTGTAATTCTGCAATGGCATCATCAATACCTGCTGCTTTAAATTTTTCAATCGCTTTTGGTACATACTCTGCTGGATCAACAGCTCCTAAGTAGATAGAAGCGTTAACTTCTTCTGCCACATTGGTAATGGCTGACATAGTTGTTTTGATTGATGATAAATCTGGTGTAAAGCCTAAGGATGGAGCATTAATGGATGAATTGTTAAATTCTTCGAATTTCTCCCACTTATCATCTGGTGTTCCTTCTAGTGAATAAGTGTTGAAAGAGTTACCAACTGAGAAACCTGGGAATTGGTAAGCTGTTTTAGCTTGCTCTGTTTTTGCAAGATTTGTTTCACTTACTTTGTTATAGTGAACGCCTTCAATTCCATAGATAATTAAGTTAATCACATATTCGTCTGTATAAAGTAAGTTTAAGAATTCCATCGCTTTTTCTGGATGTTCAGATGTTATGGATATCCCTTGCATTGCACCACGTGTAGAACTATTGTTTGCATAAGGCTCATGAACAGGCATTACTGCAATTTCTGTACTACTAAAGTCACCATCATGCCAGATGATTTCAGCGTATGGCTGATAATGTGCTTTTGTCACAAAGTAATTTCCAGCTTTATTATAGTCACCTACTGTGTTGATAGCTGCGTCTGGATGCACATAACCTTTTTCATAATATCTGTGCATGGTTTCAAAAATACCCATTGCTTCTTCTGTTTCATAAGTATTAACAATTTTAGCTGCATCATCAAATTTTATACCAAATGGTAGTGATGCACCTAAGAAATCATCAATGTTAGGAATATATGGCGCTGCTAATTTATCTAATGTTAAAGGAATAACATCTGGTTCATTTTCCTTAATGATTTCTAAATAAGGCTCTAGACTCTCTAACGTATTAATTTTACTAATATCCATATCGTATTTATCTGCAAGATCTTTATTAATGATCCACATTGCTTGCCATCCTAATTCTTTATTGGTTGGCAATCCATAAACTTCACCACCAATGGATGCACCTTCTAAGAATAAAGGATGTAGGTTATCTTTAATACCTTGTCCGTATTCATCTAGTAAATCATCAAGTGGAAGCAATGCACCTTTTGATACATTTGCTGCAAAGTTATTTGCCCAAGAAGAACTAAACATAATATCAAATTTTTCTCCTGAACCAATCTTTACTTGCATTTTAGGGTCATACTCGCCCCAGTCAAGCATTTTGATATCAATTGTTGCATTGATTTTTTCAAGTAAATATTTATTTAATTCTTCTTCAACAACCTCAGCATCGTTTTGAGGGGTTCCTATTGTATACCATGTTAATTGAACAGGCTTTTCTTTCTTATCATCCTGATCCGTGTTACTACTTGGTGTTGAGTCTGATGGGTCTTTATCATCGTCTTTTTTTGCTCCACAACCCATTAACATTGTTGACACAACAAAAACTAATGCTAATATTAATGCTAATCTCTTTTTAAACATTGTAATTCCTCCCTTAGATTGTAATTAACATTTATATTAAATTGCTATTAATTAGCAACTAATACCGAATTTAACCTTTCACAGAACCCACTGTAAGTCCCGTAACAAAATACTTTTGGAAAAATGGATAGGCACAAGCGATAGGCAGTGTTGATATAACAACAATGGCCATCCGTAATGTTTCTGAAGGTAATTTACTCACTTCTTCAGAACTGATTCCCATATCGCGAGCATTCTGAATTAAGAACTGCATTTGTCGCTCAATTTTCATGAGTAGATACTGAATGGGTGTTAAATCTGCTGCATCAATATATAATAACGCACTAAACCAATCATTCCAATACCCTAATGTAGTAAACAAAGCAATGGATGCAATGGATGGTAGGGATATGGGCAATACAATCCGAAAGAAAGTTTTTAATTCGCCAGCACCATCAATTTGCGCTGCTTCCACTATGGATTCAGGTACACCAGTTTTAAAGAAAGTACGCATAACAATAATATAAAATGCATTTAACCCAATGGGTAAAATAAGGGCTAAAATACTATCACTAAGACCTAATACTCGAGCCACAATCAAATAAGTTGGCACAAGCCCTCCTCCAAATAACATGGTAAAAACGGCCATGTAATTGAAGAACTTTTTATATCTAAAACTCTTTCGTGATAAAGCATAAGCATAAAAAGCTGTAATGGTTACACTAAAAATTGTACCAACAATTGTAACAAACACCGACACACCAAAGGATCTTATAATCTGTGAACCAGCTTCAATGATGTATCTATACGCTGCAAAATTAAACTTCTCTGGAAATAATGAGTAGCCATTAATGCGTAGTACAGCTTCATCTGTGATAGAAGACATGATAACGGTGATAAAAGGTACAACACACATCAGTGAAAATATGCCAAAAAATATGGATATGGCTATGTTGGATTTACGTGATATATCATGAAAACTTCTTTTTCTCTTTTTTGTCATTTTTTTCACCTCCATTAAAAGATTCCATTCTCTTTATCGACTTTTTTAACGATGTAATTGGTTAATAGAATCAGAATAAACCCAACGGAAGCTTGGAAAAGCCCTGCTGCTGTACTCATACCTATATCACCTGATTTCATTAAGCTTCGATAGACATACGTATCAATAACGTTGGTTACAGGAAATAAAGGACCTGATTCTTTTGGTACATTATAGAATAAACCAAAATCAGCACTGAATATTCTACCAACAGACAAAATCGTCAATGTGATAATGAGTGGCTTTAAATGAGGTATTGTAATGTGTTTAATACGCTGCCATTTGGTGGCGCCATCTAACATGGCTGATTCGTAATAAGCTTTATCAATACTGCAGATTGCAGCTAAGTAAAAGACAATGCTATAACCTAAGTTCTTCCAGTTATTAATAAACACAAGGAAAAATGGCCATTTATCAGGTTCTGAGTACCACGATACCTTATCCATGCCCAAAAACACTAATAAATTGTTAATCATACCTTTATCCAAACTTAGAAAAGTAAAAACAAAGTATGACACAATAACCCAGGATAAGAAATAAGGGAAAAACATACTTGTTTGGTATATTTTACTGAGTTTTTTATATGTCATTTCATTAAGCATAATAGCAAATGCCACTGCAAGTACTGTTCCAGTAATAATAAAAAGTGTATTATAGCCAATTGTATTTCTTACAATAATATAGGCATCACTTGATGCAAAAAGGAATTTGAAGTTATCCAATCCAACCCAAGCGCTTTTGAAAAAACTACTCAAAAAACCACCAGGGAAAAATCTAAAATCCTTAAACGCAATACCAATACCAAACATGGGTAAATACTTAAATATAATTAACCATGCAGCTCCTGGAAGAATCATTAATAGAAGCGCTAAATTTTTCTTTAAATTACTTCTTCTTTTTTTTAAGGTAGTCTTTTTGTAACTTAACTCGTTCACTACCATCATCACCCACCTGTCTTTCTTTATGTCTTGTGTATATTATATTAGCTTTATCCAATAATCACTAGTTTAAATTGTTTAGTTTTACTACAAAAAAATGATATTCTATGGTTTTATTATATATTTTGGTTAAGTCTTCCTTATATTCTTTGCTTTTTTAAGTAAAAAAATAGTGTCTTAATCCTTATAAACTCAACCTTTACAAGTAAATGCCTGCCCTATGAGCTTTTAAGAGACTTGTAGGTATTTAACAACGATATACATTTTTTACTCTTTTTTCTTAAGCGTTTTGAATAAAACTACTATAAATTATTTATATTTACTAAAATATTTTTATATTTTTTTGTACGAATTGGTTATCCTATCTATTAGATATAGACTTCTATGTCATTAACGACTATAATATAATTATCATTTTATGTTTTGAGTTTACCAAGATGGGAAGGATTATGATGATAACCTGGTTTAAAAATATAAAAAATCAATTGTTTAAAAAAATAATCATTTTTTACTCTTTAACAACCATCATTTTTCTAACTGCCTTATCCAGTTTAGCTACTTATATCATACATGATAACCGAACAAAACAAGTGATTAATTCCAATACACGGTTAATGGACGAAATGAATTATACATTAAATACCAAGTACAGTAACGCACAAAATATTTTACCAAATTTACTGGGTAATCGATCATATAAAGATTCCATTTTTGCTTTTTTAAACATGGGTTTCCCAGACTTCTATACCTATTCTCTTGATAGTTATCTTGATAGAAACGTATCTCTCTTCACAAGGCTTAAAGATTATATGACGACAACCTTTTTGCAAGACCGAGATATAAACAGTCTCGTCTTTTATAGCCCTACTGAAGGTTTTATTTATTCTTTCGACAAAAATGCTAAAATGAAATATCATAGCAGCTACACATCTGCCTTCCAAAATTATGAATCAAAACTCAATGACTACTCGGGGACAAATAAACCTATCTTTACAACAGATTTAGCTCTTGATGATGATCTTTCGAATTCATTTAGTATTATTGTCACCATTAAAAACGATATTTCTTTAAAACCTATAGGAAAGCTCATCATTAACTATAGTAACAGTAGTATACGTAATGCTTACAACTTTTTTTTGCAAAAGTCTTCAACTGTAGACCCAGGTCATGTTGTGATCATGACCACTGACAATCATGTTGTTTTCCAGTCTACCACCCATTATCAACATGACATAGATCCTACTTTAGCAAATACCACGTATGATTACACAGAATTAGATAAAACTACTTATGTTAAATCCCTTAAACATAATGAGTCCAATATGATTATTCTTGGACTCATCCCTAAATCCATTATTGGCAATGATGTGAGGCAAACCATTTTATTAATCGTCTTTGTTACGTGTATTTGCATACTGGCTATCATTGGTTTATCCATTTTATTTACGGCATCTTACTCCAGCCGACTTCATAACATCACTTCAGCTATAAAAAAAGTAAGAAAAGGCGATTTATCTGTAAGAATCCAGACCAAAAATAAAAAGGATGAATTAACAGAAATAGCCAATAACTTCAACCGTATGTGTGATGATCTAGATGACTACATTGAAAAAGTATATGTGTATCAGGTCAAGCAAAAAAGCGCTGAATTAAAATCACTTCAAGCGCAAATAAATCCTCATTTTTTATACAATACACTGGAGTCTATTCGGATGAGAGCCGCTGTAAGAGGTGCCTTAGATGTAAGTGAAATGATCTATATTCTTGCAACTTTTTTTAGAAATTCTCTTAAAACAGAAACCATCACCACCATTGAGAAAGAAATTGACCATTGTAAACTTTACTTAAAACTGTTTCAAATAAGGTATAACGACAAACTTTCTGTTACCTTTAATATTGAAGAAGCCATGTTGTCCTATAGTATTGTCAGTCTATCCCTTCAACCCATTATTGAAAATTATATTGTACATGGGATTGATTTAAATGCTACGAACAACACCATTACTATAAGTGGTCGCTTTGATCATGACGATATTTTTATAGAGATTGAAGATAACGGTTGTGGGATTGAAGCTCATAGACTGATGGATATTAACTCTGCACTTAACAATAAGATTGAACCCTATAGCATCGGTATTTTTAATGTTCACGAACGGTTACGCATTGTATACGGTGATGCTTATGGTCTCAACATAACATCCAAAGAAAATATTGGGACAAAAGTAACCATCCGCATACCTGCTCGAAAGAAAGGAGATTTATAAAATGTATAATGTGTTATTAGTTGATGACGAACCTTTTATTGTTGATGGGCTTGAAATATTAATTGATTGGGCAAAACTTAATCTAGTCGTTGTCGGTAAAGCTTATAATGGTGAAGATGCACTAGCTTTCATGAAGCATACCCATGTGGATATTCTTATCAGTGATATTAAAATGCCAAAAATGCAAGGATTAGAGCTGATATCCCAAGCAAAAGAGCTTAATCCAACATGTAAATGTTTGATACTAAGTGGCTATAATGATTTTGAATATGTTAAGCAAGGCATTAAACTTGGTATCGAGAATTATTTAACCAAACCTGTGAACACGGAAGAATTAACAGCTACATTAAAAGACACGGTCAGCAAACTTGACTCTTCCACATCTAAGGTCATTTTTTCACCGGATAACAGTGAATGGCACATATTAAGAGGTAATATTTTATCCAGATGGGTCAATGACGCCATCACATCAGAAGAACTACTCAATCGTTCTGAATTACTGGATATTATCACGGACAGCTCTTGTTATAGTGTTGCCATTATTAATATTAAGTTGGATGATACCATCCATACGCAAGTTTCTCAAATCTACAATATCTGTTATAATTACATAAAATCAGATACAGACATCATGTCCTTTGAAGACATGGATGGAAATTTTGTGTTAATTTTTACCCAAGAAGCATCCCCTGAACGAAATCCCTATATTATGAACTTACTGACAGAGATTTATAATAATATTCAATCCCTTAATGTAAAAGCTCATATTACTCTGGGTCCTGATGTATTATCTTATAAAGAATTATCCATGAGTTACCAAAAAGCAAAGAAACTATTTGAGTATTTTTTAATCTACCCCAATGAAAAAGTTTTGCATACAGCCATGATTGACGAACAAAACCTTAATGTGGATAATTTGATTACCATTGACCATAATTTGATTGCTTCTTCTCTTGCATCTAGAAATAAAGAACGCTTATTTAACTACATCGATGAACTCTTTGAAGAAGTAGTTACCATAAGTGGTATCACGCCGGATCACTTAAAAATGGTTGTGGTAGAAATACTGCTAAACTTGTATAAATCCATGAGCAGCCAATCCATACTCTTTCAAAGCGATATCATTAATCGCCATTCAAAATCACTAGCAGAAATACACAAGATTAATGATCTCAACACGTTGAATGAAACTTTAAAAGATCTATTTATGTATATTATTGATAAATTAAATGAAAAAGAAACACACACGAGCCCTGTTGTCTATCAAATACTGAAGTATACCCATAACAATTATAATGAAGAACTGTCCTTAAAAACCTTAAGCTATCAATTCAATATCAATACCACTTACTTGGGACAATTGTTTAAAAAAGAAACGGGTGTGTCCTTCCCCAATTATCTCAACAATTACCGTGTTGAAAAGGCTAAAGAATTTTTATTGGAGACAAACTTAAAAACTGCTCAAATAGCTAAGAAAGTAGGCTATGTGGATCCTAATTATTTCTACAGAATCTTTAAAAAATACGCAGGCATGTCACCAACTGATTATAAAACCATAAAAGTTTAACGGATGGGGTTGTTATGTAGAAGCTTCTTGCATAACAACCCTTAATTGATGCATAAGGGTTAAGCATATAACATGCATGCGAGTTATTGTTGGGAAGGGGTTAATGGTACAGCTTACAATCGTTTAGGTCGAGATTACAATGTTAAATAGATTCCTTCTGTTGTTATACTTACCCTTATCTATAAATTAATGGTAATACATTTTATCTATAATATCTACTTGATTTTCTTTAGAAATGATGTGAAAATTATATATATTCTTTTATTAGGATGAGCTATGCGATATAATCTGTTTTATTCTAATACCCAAACTAGGAATGAAGTACGGTATCTCTTCTAATTATTCCCATAAAAAAACATATATCTATACCCTCAGAGAGAGTAAGATATATGTTTTGTCATTGATGCTATTATGATTTTAATTTGATTTTAAATGTCTTAATTTCAAAAGGTTTGATTTGGAATTGTATATTGCCTTCATTAAAGACAACTTGGTCATCCAATACTTTTCGTTCTTCAAGGTCACATTCAACAACCTCAGCAATCTTACCAAATAAAGACATGGTCACATCTGAACGGCGATTGTAACACTCGTGTACACGTATAATTATATCCTCTGATGTTTCATTTTGCTTCACCACTTCTGCCATAACATTTTCTTGATTAACATGTATAAAAGATAAGTCTTTTGGAAGTTTTCCAGTATTTTTCTTAGCCATTACAGGATAAACAGGTACATTTAACTTGTAAGCCTCGGATACGGTTTGCCCAACCTTGAAATCCCCAAGATGTGGGTATAATGCATAGGTGAACTGATGTACTTCACGGTCTGCATCTTCATTAGGCTCAGTAGGTGATTTTAATAAGGTTAAACGCATCTGAGAATCTTTGATATCATAACCGTACTTACAATCGTTCATCAAGCTGACACCATAACCATCTTCTGATAGGTCTGCCCACTTATGTCCACATACCTCAAATTTAGCCGTATCCCAGCTTGTATTCCAATGGGTTGGACGTTCCACATTACCAAATTGAATATCATAAGTTGCTTTGTTTGTATGAATATCTACTGGGAAAGCAGCTTTCACAAGGATATGCTTTTCTTTCCAATCAATGGTTGTATCAAAATCAATACGTGCTGAGTCCTTATAGATGGTCATGTATTGTGTTATGGTTGACTCTAAGAATTTTCTTTCCATAACCAATGTGGCTTTTAATGCATCATGTGCCACAACTTCTATTTTTTGAACATCATCTATTTCCCACATTTTCTCTTGATAATAGATGTTAATATCCCATGCGTCCCAGTTATGAGGTTTATCTTCAAATGCCTGAAGCACATTAGCTCTTTCACCTTCTTTTAACACTTGACGATTAACGCGTTTGTCCATTAAGGATACAATATGACCTTTTTCATCCAAACGGATATCAAAAAATGCGTTCTCCAGATGATCGGCTGTAGCAATTATATCGCTATCCATCGCTTTTTCCTCAGCCTTAAGTGCAAAGGTTTTATAGCCTTTTGCTGGGACTGTACCATAGAAAGTAACCTGACCATCTGCATAAACCGTAGGTAGTGGCATATTACCATCATAAACGGTAACAGCTTCCTCATAAGCAAATGTTATATAATCTTGTCTTTCAAAGGAAAGAGGATTGAAGATAATGACGGATTCTTCCTCAACTTGAATATGTTTTACAATGGCTTCAATGGCCTGGTCTTTTATGGCGTTTCCTTTTTCTATAATGTCTTCATATTGCTCCTTGGAATCATCGTATACTTTCTTAATGGATGACCCTGGAATAATATCATGGAATTGATTGAGACAAATGATTTCCCAACCATAGTCAATGGCTTCTTTTGGATAGTCTAATCCATCAACGGCTTTAGCCACGGAAGATAACCATTCAACATTTTCGTATAAAAACTCTGATTTTCTATTATATCGCTTATTTCTTGCCATACTGGTTAGTGTCCCACGATGGTATTCAAAATAAAGCTCCCCTACCCAGCTAGGTAACTTCGGATTATCCGACACATTCTTATCCAATGTTTCGAAGAAATCCGTAGCTGTCGTTAATTTAACAACTGGACACCCTTTAATACCTTTTTCTAGACGCTTAGAAATCTCTAACATTTCCTTAGTAGGACCACCACCGCCATCACCATGACCATAACTGATCAAGACTTCATCACTCAAATCTTTTTGTTGGTATCTTTCCCAAGCACCTTTTACAGACTTCGCATCGATGTAACCGTTATATGTTGTAAAGAATCGTTCTGGCAGATCATCAAAATTAGCTGTTGTAATAAAATGTGTTAAAATCTTGGTACCATCCAGACCTTCCCATTCAAAGGTATCATATGGTAATTTATTATACTCATTCCAACTGATCTTCGTCGTCATAAAATAATCTACGGAAGACTTCTTCAGAATCTGAGGTAATGCTGCACTATAACCAAATACATCCGGTAACCAGAGAATTCTATTTTCCACACCGAATTCATTTCTAAAAAACTGTTTGCCATAGAGCACTTGACGTACAAGGGATTCACCAGAACTTAGATTACAATCAGCTTCTACCCACATAGCACCTTCAGGCTCCCAACGGCCTTCTTTTATACGCTCTTTAATTTGTTCATAAAGTTCTGGGCGGTCTTCTTTTAAGAATTTATACAATTGGGGCTGACTTGACATGAAGATGTAATCATCATATTGATGCATCAATTCAAGAACAGTGGAAAAACTTCTTTGAACCTTCAAGCGCGTTTGATCAAGGTCCCATAACCAAGCTACATCAATATGTGTATGACCCACACACTTAGTCACCACACTATTTTTATCACAGAATTCATCATAGAATTTTTCTTCTAAGTATTGAATGGACGCTAAGATGCTTTTATAAAAATCTGAACTATAAGGCTGTCTCAAGTCAATCAGATTAATGGCTTGCGTTAAAAACTTAATCGTATCAATACGGTTCTTATCTTCTTTAGGCAGCATTTTAATGACTTCTAGTGGTACATAGATATCATAAAACAGCTTTTCTATGGCATCATCGAGAATACATACGGTATTGCGACATTCTGATAAGCCACCTTCCGTACCACTATAACCCTGTATATCCACAACGAATGTCTCACCTAGCTTAGCGTCCCGTGTTAATTCAATCTCAAGGTGATTGACGTCAAGTCCTTGTCTAATCTTTCCATTAACAAACGCAAGGAACTGAACGTTTTTCGCATCCCATTCACCTTCTTTACCTGTTGTTACCCGATAGACTAGTTTTTTATTAGCAAATTCTTCTGTAACGGTGAATTCACCTCTAAACCAAGCATACTTATCTGTTCCACCCCAGCGGTCATCTTGATGATATGCCATCCAAGGCGCATCTCCTTGTTCCGCTTCTGTAGGCTCTGTGTAGAAACCCTCTTTCATTTGAATGGTCGCTAATGGGTGTTTCTTTACATATTTTAACTTCTTTAATTCGGATGTTAATTTGGTTATTCTTTCGATCTCAAAAAACATAATTGACCTCCCTCTGCAACTCTATTTTTAGTTATACGTCTTTTTAATTATTTGCTTCCTGTATACTTTTAATTCATACTCCCAAATCACTTCTATTATAGAACGTCAAGTCCATCATTAAAATAGCTAGAACAGACCTTTTTTTAAGATTTTCAGACATCCACCTATCCCGCTAGACGTAGAGATACCATTCGTCCAACCAAGGATGGTTACCGTACTTCTCCTTAATACACTGGGCTATATCTTGAATGAGGGCTTCTGCTGAGGTGTACTGATGATATTCTGTTAATTCCAGCCCACATGGAATGGTTTTATCTTTATCCAATATGGTTTTACTAAAAGATAATACGCTATCCTTCTGTTTTTTTCCTAACGATGTGTCCTGCAAATGATAAAATAACCACTTATCATTAGGATAAGCTTCTTCATCCAAGAGATAGTATGCTTGGCATATTTTTTTAAGAAGTCTGCCACCAAAAACATAAACACTCATTTCATCACCACGTTTTAGAGGATGCCGCATCCAATCCAGATCAAGCTGTAGATTTATATACTGTCTTTTAATATCCTCAAGAGTCACTATTGGCTCACGTGTATGCTCATTTACAATGGACGCAAACTGACCATGTGCATCATGCAATACCTTAACATGGGTATACTCCCATACTTCCTCATAGTTTTTTTCTTCAAAATAAGACCTAAGCTTCCCATAACTCTCCATATGATAATGCCCGATCCAATCCGGCAATGGCAAGAAGACACCATCTTGCCGGTCAATGAGCTCTGCTTCATAATAAGCTTTAATAATCTTCTCTTTTACATCTTTGGAACAGAAAAATACAAGGTCAATATCCGAATAGGCATCAGCTGTACCTCTAGCAGTACTGCCTTTTAAAATTAGACTGAGTGCATGCCAATACCTTTTCAAAACATCATGTTTTGATAATTCATGACAATAATACTTAGCTTCCTCCAGAAGCTCCTTACTTATTTCATTCATGTTTACACTCCCCTTAACAACCTGCTTAATAATTACCCAACAAAAAACAGCATTTGACAACTAGATGACGTATTATCATGGCTTGAATACGTTCATTATAGAAGCAAAATGCTGCTATTAAAATGTGTTTACTAGACTTAATTTTATGATTTTAGGACATTCTTAAAAGGATGTGTTCATTCTAAAAAAACCTGGAGGAAACCCCTCTTCCCTTTTAAAGAACTGGTTAAAATAATACTCACTTGAAAAACCTAATTGTTCAGCTATTTCTTTCATTAGCATGTCCGTGTCTTTTAACAATTCCTTTGCTTTTTTCAGCTTAATCTGGTTAATGTATTGCTTAGCTGATAAACCTGTTTTCTTCTTAATAATACGGCTTATCTGTTTTTCACTGAGATACATGTAGTCAGCTACGTGCTTAATCATCATTGGGCTGCTAATATTATCCTTAATGTATTGACTCATGAGTTCAAAACGATAGTCACCTTTTTTATGTTTTAGGGGCACGGCATAATCAAATTGTTTGCCTTCACTCATAACTTGGATTGCTTTTGTAATGATTAATAAAATGTAACGTTGAATCTGACCATAATAACCAATGTTTTCATAATAAGCACTTGCTAAGACTTCTTCAAATAGTTTTATAATGCCATTACGATCATTGTATGCTTTGCATAAGCTGTCATTTAAAATCTTAAAGAGTAACGCATCCTCTGTACTTGCCGTTTGATTCAGCGTAATCTGACAATGCATGCAGTATTCCACATACTGCTTTCCTTGGATATTGACCTGTTCATGATATTCTCCTGGCTTCGTCACGTAGAATTGACCTTGTTCTACCATGAATGTATCCATATCTGTTTTAACAGCTGACATACCTTCTGCAACAAAGTGAAATTCATATGCCGAATGGGTATGACGTCCAATGTACCAATCTTGTTCCACAGTCATGACACGAAACCAGTACATTTCGATATCGTAGGAGCCACTACTGAATTTTAGGTCCAATTGGGATAATTTATGAGATGCTTTTCCTCGATCTACTTCCATGGATCTCTCCCCTTTATGGTCTTATAGCTCTTTCTCATGAACAACTGTTTCCGCTACAGGACGAAACTTCTTACTTCTCCATTTTTCTTCATTTGCTCGTATTAGAAAATAAGCTGCGGTTAATAAAACAAAGCCACAGACAATAGCAAGGAGTTCGGTATTACCCAGTTGTAGCGCATGTCCTATACCATATCCTATTCCCAGCCCAACAAATAAAAAAATAAGAGGAATGGTATACATGATAAATACTGCTTGCAAAAAATTACTCTGTTCCAGTGATATGGCAACAGCATCCCCTACTTTGGCTTGACACCGATTCTCTGCTTCCACTATCATATCTTTCGACGTAAGTCCTGCCGTACAAGCTCGACATTTGGCACAGGCTTCTTGTCTCTCCAGTTTCACGGTTACATATTCACCGGATTGTTTGGTTACAATACCTATCTCTGGCATATGGCTCACCTTCTTATCTATATATTTCGTTCCTATAATAAGCTTCTCTCATCATGGTATCATGCCACAAAATGATGGTGGCAGATCTGTTATGTCACTTTTTGTAACAAAATAAAATCCACTTCTTTATAGTATCAAAATGTGTACTATAAGTCCATGGATTTTTTTTGAAACCTATTCTATTCTGTTGCCGCTTTTTGTAAAGCAAATATATTCTCAAGGGGTACATCACTCTGCAACGCCTCATGGCTGGGTGAGATGACAAAACCATCACCAAATATACCTTTTAAACGTTCTACTTCTTCTATAATGTCCTCAGGTGAACCATTGGGTAGTAACACCTGCGTATCTACGCCTCCAACAAAGATAATGTCATCTTTATACTGTACCAATTCTTCTGCAGACATCCCTTGTGCCTTAGCTTGAAGAGGATGTAAGGCATCCATACCTGTTTCTATTAAATCAGGGATAACCTTTGAAATAGCACCACAGGAATGAAGCATCACTTTTAAATCATAACTTTTTGCAAGCTGCACCAGGTTTTTAAAACTAGGTAGAACAAACTTTCTAAATAACTGAGGACTAATCAGGGTATCTAACTGACTTCCAAAATCATTACCAAAGAAGAAGCCATATAAAACATCCTTACCTTGACATCCTTCAAAGATTCGCCTATTGGTTTCTAAGTAAAAATCAACAAACTTATGGGTCACTGCTTCAACCAATTCAGGTTCCGTATACATCTTAATGAAATAATCTTCCATACCAAAAAAGTCTGCTACAAGATGAAAAAAAGGTGACCACATACCGCCAAAAACAGCAAAACCTTTATCATTGGCTTTCTGTATAAAACGTATGTACCCGTCTACATCAATATACGCTGGGTCTGGCCAAGGTAATGCATCCACATTTTCTAAGGTAATATCTGCATAGGTTCCCCCTTCACTCAAGGTTTCCCGCTTACCAAAGATATCACTAAACATGCCTTTCCCCTCTGGATGCTTCCAAAATCCCCCTGCTGGCAGCCAAACAAAATCATCGCCTAACTGTTCACTTAATGCCACACTATCCCCTGTGGGTATGCCAAAATGCTCACAAAGCGTCACTTCAACCTCATGTGTAGGGTTGCCCTTCCAAAAAGGATTTCTATCGACCTTTTCTCGATTAAAGGTTGCCCTAATACGCTCTTTACCTGTCATGGTATCTCCTCCAATAAATGTATGTTTATACTTAGTATACAACCCAATGACTTCTAATCCTATAGGAAAAATCATGGGATACTTAAACAAAATCCAGTAATACCAACGAAACATTGACGAAGCATAGAAAACGACTTATACTGTACCTATATGTAAACGGAAATTGGGGATTAGCTTATGGATAATCAAATCAGCATTTATAATCAAATATTTGACCATTTGGAAATTGAATTAAAAAATGTAGGTCATACATTATGTGACCATTCTTGGTACAGTCATCAATCATATTTTGAATATGACAGTATCGGCCTTGTATTGGATGGTCAGATTTGGATTCAATACGACACCACAGAATTTGTTGCACAAGCTGGCGAACTGTACTATATTCCAGGTGGGCACATACAGTCTTTCCATACCCACCAATGTTCCACTGCAACGAAATACTGGTGTCATTTTTCTGCCCTTTTAAGTGGCAGCCGTTTATACGATTTTATTCATATGCCCAACCATGTAGCCTGTTCCAATATGGACCTATCGGTTAATCTTTTTCAAACCATGTTAACGGCTTTTCGTGATAAGGCAATTGGTAACCGTTTATTGTACCAAAGTAAATTATTAGAACTTATACACTGCTATACCCATCATCATGTGGACACAATCAGTTTAAAAAACAACCAATTAACCAATGATATGCATCATATCATCGCCTATATCGAAAAAAATATCAGCAATCCCCTTTCTATTAAGGAATTAGCTGATATTGCAGGTTTTAGTACGAACTATTTTATTGAATTATTTAAACGGTACTTCCATATTACGCCACATCAATATATCATTAACCAGAAGATGTCCATGGCAAAAACCTTATTAACATGTACGGATTTAACCATTAAAGAGGTCAGTACACAACTTGGCTTTTCATCACAAAACTATTTTTCTGAGATATTTAAAACCCATACCAGCTATTCTCCATCTCTATATCGTAAGTTACAACTCAGCTAATAGCATAATTGGTACAAACTGTATAATTTTAACCCGTACAAAAGCATATGGACCGCTTCCTATTTGGCCAAGTGCTCTTAAAAACGATTATGATTAGCCACCATCTTAAACAACTGAGCATACTGGGATTTTTTTCGATAAAAAACAGGAGGAAAACCAATGGGGGCGTCTATAACATGGTCACCGCCTTTGTAATCGGATCCCGTCCAAAAATGTATCCAATCATCCTCTGGCAGATAAACAGACCACTCTGTTATATTCGGTTCATAGACAGGAGCAACCAGTATATCCTTGCCAAATAAATAAGCATATTGGATATCATACACTTTCTTATCCCTTTCATAGTGCATAAAAAGTGGTCTCTGGAGAGGTAACCCTTTCGTCACCGCTTCATCCATTAAATCGTCAATATAGGGCTTTAATGCCACATGGATAGCTGTCATCTTAGCTAAATGTTTGATGGTTTCATCATCATCATAATATTGAAAGTTTTGTTCTGGCCGATTGCCTTCATGGGTACGCATCAAGGATGTGAACACCGCCATCTCTGTCCAGCGCTGAAACAACTCTTTCGTTCTGATATTTCCATGTAAACTGGTATAGCCTCCAATGTCACTATGATGATATGGGTTCCCTAAAATACCTGAGGACAAAGCAGCTGGCAGAACCGATGCTAAACCATCATGTAACGACCAATCAACAGACTGATCCCCTGCCCACAATGCGGTACAATACCTCTGTAAACCATGCCCTCCTGCACGCATAAAGTAGAACACTTCACCTATTTTACCCGATTCCTCAATGGCTTCATAATTACACTTTGCCCATAACGCAGGCCAAGCGTTATGCATAAGCATAGCGGGAACACCGTTCTTTAAGCAGCAATCAATGGGCAGATATTCGCCAAAATCTGCCATCCAACCGCCTAAACCAAGGTCAATCAAATTTTTCTTAATCACATCTTTGTACCATTCAAAAGCATCTGGATACGTGAAATCAACAATACCACAATAAAATTCGCCAAAGTCCACATCATATATATCCCCATTAGGTCTGGTAGCCAAATAGCCTTTTTCCTTAGCATAGGCATACAACCCACCATCATTAACCACATATGGATTGATGTAACCCATCACTCGAATACCCTTTTCTTTTAATGTAATAATGAATTTATCCAATCCAGGATAACGTTTTGGGTCCCATTCCCAATTCCATCTCAACCGTTTTCCAAAAGAGGTTATATTAATCCCTTCCCAATCTTGACACCATAAACCGCTGACCTTGATACCGCTTTCTAAGGCTTGATCGAGATATGTGGAAACTTGATCCGTTCCCCCTTGGACACCTAATATGACGCCATCCCTTGTCCAGTTAGGTAACTTGGGTAACCGCCCTGCATAATCCGTAAACTTCTCCGTAAGCTCTAAATACGTCTTTCCCGTTTCAAAAATAATGGATTTGGGTATATCCCAAACCTGTAATTCATGAAAATCATCATATTGAAAATTAAAATCTGCATAGGCTGTTGTCTCAACATGACACCAATATTTCTTAGTTGATATAAAAGTGGGCTCTGGATAATTAGTCGTATAATAATCGCCACCTGCCTTGTCTCGTGTATCTGCCAACCAGGTCACATAAGTTGATTTATCACGCCCCACACCTGGTTCTGATGTCCATAGTGGAAAATGCCTGCCTCGTAAATTAAAGTAGGACATCTGTTCACCACAACCATATACTTTCTCCTCTTTGTCAGCATGTAACCGAATCCAAATACGATTAATCGGTGCTTCACACTCAATAAAATAGATAGATAAACGATTGTCTTTCTCTATTAACGATAACGTTAAAGCACCACAAGAATCACCTTCATATCGCCTAAATGTAATGTGATTGTTATGGATGTGGTAATACTTTAAGGGTGTACGCTCAATAACATAATCCTCAACCTTAAAGTTACCTCGATACATGGCCATACGTTCTTCACCATAACCTACATAGATGGCACACTTGTCAATCGTATGTTTCATTAAACATTTCTTTTGTAAGTATAGCTCAAAACCTTTATTCTTTTCTACAATTTTCATATGACACCCCCACATAAACTTTTCAATTGACTAGCCCTTTACAGCGCCAGCAGACATACCAGCAACAAAGTACCTTTGGAAGAACACATACATCAGTACCATTGGAAGAGACGCTATCACAACCCCTGTAAATAACATTTGATAATCGATAATGTATTGTCCTTGGAAATCTAGTAATGCCAACGTGATAGTCTTTTTACTTTTCTTCGTGATAAATAATAGTGGATATAATAAGTCGTTCCAGTGAATTACAAATAAAAATATACCTGCTGCTGATAAAGATGGTAGCGATAGCGGCATGACAATCCTAGAATAGATTTTCCATTCACTTGCACCATCTACTTTGGCAGCTGCAAATAAATCCCGATGGATAGAGCGCATAAATCCTGTTAGTATAAGCACCACCACTGGTAATGTTGCTGCTATATTCACTATGACCAAGCCTGTTAATTTATTTTTTAGGCCTAAGTCCGTGATCAGATTATAGAGAGGAATCATGTTTACTTGAGGAGGCATCATTAAACCAGCAGTAAATAATGCAAAAATAATTCCCCCTATAATTTTATTGGACCTGATAACAAAATAAGCAGCAAAACTTCCAAAAAGTAATGTAAAAAAAACAGAAGAAAGTGTTGTCTGAATACTATTAAGAAAATAGATTAAGAAATTATCTTCTATAAAGATGGTGATATAATTATCCAAATTAAAACTTTTAGGTAACCCTCCAATATTTTGATACAATTCAGCTGCGTCTTTAAAGGTTGCTAGCACAACAATGGAGATCGGTAAAATAATGCCTAAACCATACATGATTAATATCATATTTTTAAGTATCTTTTGCTTCATTTCTTCTCCCCCCTATTGTACGTCATAGCGATTCACAATTCTAAACTGCATAAAAGTGATAGCGCCGATGATGACCAAGAACATGATGGATTGAGCAGCGGCATAACCAAATTTATAACTTCTAAAAGCCACATTATAGATATTGGTGGCTATAATCTCCGTCGCATAATTTGGACCCCCTCGTGTCATGGTATAAATAAGGTCAAAGGCTTTAAACGTCTGAATCGTCGTATAAGCAACAACAATGGTTGACGCCGGTGCAATTAAAGGCCAAGTGACTTGTTTAAATGTTTGCAGACGTGAGGCTCCTTCTATTTTAGCAACCTCAAAAAACTGAGAAGGAATCGCTTGTAAACCTGCTACAAAAATGACAATCATTTGACCGACATGGAACCAAGCTTTAACAATAGCAATAGAATATATAGCGAAGCTTTGATCGCCCAGCCAATCTCTTATGAGCCACCCTAACCCGACACTTTTTAACACTTGGTCAATGGGTCCACTTTGAGGCGCATATAGAAAACTCCATATAAAACCAACAGACACAGAGGCTAATATGGCTGGAAAAAAGTAAAGTGCTCTTAAAAAAACATTGGTTTTCGTATTTTTGACTAAAAGTATGGCTAAAAACAAGGACACAACGAATTGTAGAATGGTAGCTGACAAACTAAATTTAATATTATTCGTGAGTGACTTAACAAAAATAGTATCTTTTGTCCATAGATTAATAAAGTTTTTTATACCAACAAATTCGTACGTAGGTGAAATACCGTCCCAATCTGTCAGCGAGTAAAACAATGATAATACCGTAGGGTATAAGTAGAAGAAACCATATATAGCTAAGGCAGGAATTAAGAAAAGCCATATTTTTCTGTTTACCCTCATAAAAATCCCTCCTCAAAATTCACATTAATGTCTAGCTCAATAGAACGAAATTGTAACGTAACTGATTCTGTTTAGAAGGGGCTGTCTCATACACGTCAATATCACGCTAATGACTGTTTGTACATTTGCATAAGACAGCCCTTAATTTTTAAACTATCTGCTTAGAATTTCATCAATTAATTTTTGCGCCTTTTGAGCCGCTTTTTGAGGTTCCGTTCCCCCTATAACATCTTGAATGGATGCAATGACAGCATTTTGAACGTCTTGGTCCGTTATAAAGAAACGAGGTTGTGTACGTGTTGTTCGAGGCCCCCACACCTCACCTATTTCTTTTAACTCTTTTGAAGAATAATCCACATCTTTTAGTGTTAACTGTTGACCTGACGCTTTAGCATATTCGCTTGCATTTTCTTTATCGGTTAAGAAATCAATAAACTTCTCTGCTGCATCCTTTTTGGACGATCGTTGATTAATACCTATTAAGAATGTTGCGTTATGTATACCATCCCAGACTTTTTCACTTTCAGAAGCTGGATTTGGTGAGATAATACCTAATTCTAAATCTGGATTCTTGGATAGAATACCCGATATAGCATAAGAACCTGTTGCCAGCATGGCTGCTTCTTCACTTGCTACCATGTTAATACCATCTTGGTGTTTTAATGAATTAGCACTTGCATTAAAATAGCCTTTTTCATTTAATTCATTAAACCGTTCTAATGTCTGTACCCACCAATCATCGGTTATCTTAGCTTCTCCAGTTAATACACGTCCCCATATTGCCTCATCAGGTTCTAGATTCATCATCAAACTGTTCATGAATTGTCCAGGACCGATATCGCCTCCAGGAAATGCAATAGGAACGTAACCTGCAGCCTTTAATTTCTCACAAGCTCCTATCCAACTGTCCCAATCTTTCATGGTTTCTTCAAAATCCACCCCTGCTTTTTCAAAGGCTTTTTTATTGTATACAGGTTGGTTGTAAACCAATTGGAAGGCTACAGCATATTGGACACCATTATCAATACCTGACGTAATGAGAGCTTCATTAAACTTTTTCACAAAACCATACGAAGATAAATCTTCAAATAAGTCTGCTTTTCTAATGGTATTGAATTGAGCGCCAGGGAAGGATGTAAACACGTCCCCCGCTTCACCATCTTGCAGAATTGTATGGGCTGTTGATTGATATTGCTCAGAAGGATATATGGTTTGTTCCACGGTGATATGTGGGTATTTTTCATTGAACTTTGCAATGATGTCATCAAAAGCTTCCTTATCTTCTCCACGCCAATGGACAAAACTGATGGTTACTGGTTTTTCTGAGCTTTCAGCCCCAGTCTTTGATGTGTCCTTTTCTTTTGTTCCACATGCTGACAGCATGGTTAAAACAAGCAAACAAATAAGTAATAAACCCGTAATCTTTTTCATTTAAAAATCTCCTCCTTAAATTTATATACTGTCATTTATTTAACTGACATAGTTGACTCTTGTGTTCTCACCTATTATGCCTACATATGCGTCTTGTCTCATCAACTTCGTGTTCTCTGAATGAACCAGCAGCCACTTATTTTTTTTAAAAAGCAACCCTTCTTCATAAGTATGCACACCTCCATTATAATTGATTGGACTGTTGGTTCCTTCTGGTAAAATAATACTGCTTTTGAACCCTTTTTTATGTACTTTACAAGGTGCAAAATGTAATGTCGTTGCGTAGAGCTCTATAGCCGTTTCTTTTGGCACAAATACGCCTACGACATTTTCAGAATGATATTGCTTCTCTTTTATGTCTTGAACATGGCCCAGTAATAACACCAAATCCGTAATGGCTAGAACAATTTCTCGTCCTTTATGGTATTCTAAACCATTAAGCTGTGTATTTTGGCCATTACAATACCCTATTTGAATAGGCATCCCCCCATAATATCCATGCATTAAATGTTCAAAAAGAGCAGTATGTTCCATTTCTTGTATGGCAGGTAAATACCTGTTACCTTCTTGTGGTATAGCCGTTTTCAGATGCATGTAATCAATGAGTTCTGAAAAATCATAACCTGTTATCATCCGACCATACGGCCTTACACTTGACTGGGTAACATGCATCATACGGATATGCTGGTTCTTATTCTTGATCGTCTGGTACATGATACACCACCCATTATTTTATTGTTTCAAATCCCATGATCTTAGAATAAATGTCAAAGGGTTTGCGAAATTCACCATAAACCATGACCACATGGTGTGCAACACCCGTATCAATGACTTGATTCAATGCCTGTTCAATGTGCTTCTCAAATCTTACTTTAGCATAAGTACCTCTTAATAATTTTTCCATATGTAATGCTTCTCCAGCAGCCATATAAACACGTGTTTTACCTCTTGCGGAATCCATACGGAAACAATTAATAGGACCTGCTTTCAGTACAAAATCAGCTGTAACCCCTTTCCCACCAGCAAAATACGTATCAAGACTACAGTTGCATGAACCATCCCAAAGGTTACAAGGTGCTACACCGCAATGCCACATAAGGGCATAGTTTTCTTCAACGTTCACTTGTGATAAATCTGCTAAAAAAGGCGTTTGTGCACCAATTGCTTTTGCTGCAATCATGGTTAAAGTCCCTTCTACATCACCTTCACACCCCAATATGTATCCCTGTGATTGTAGAACCGACATGGCTGCACAAGGTGATATGCCATATCTTTCAGCAAACTCTGGCCAACATCGTATCGCCAGTCCTGTTAGTTTATGTTCATCAACAAAATCTTTCATCGACCCAGTTAACCTAGCTACTTTTTCTAATGTATCTTTTGATAAGGTTGACACATCAAATTGTTCCTTTATATCCTCTAAACATTGGTTGATGGTTGTATCCGATACCTTCCTATCCCAAATGGCGGCTAAGGGATATTGGTCTATTAAAATACCTAAATCCTTGAATAGCCTTAACTCATCAATACCTAAGTTAAAAAAGCCATGGGCATGGTGTCCCAGCAAACCTAACCGTGCATGTTCTACTGCCGCTTTTATTCGAATTGCATCAATCCAATCATGGTCAACAGAATCACCAATGATGGTATGATAGGTATCGTTTCCTGATTTGTATAAGTTAGAAGCATTCAGATTCAGACCACATACTGCATTCAATCGAATCTTTCCACCATCATAAGGCAGTTCATTAAACGCCCATAGGAGTATGGGCTTTGCAACGATCTTATCGATAGTAAGAGCTAAATGTCCTAAATGAAACGTGCCACTAATGATGATAACACCATCCACTTGTGATGAATCCAGTTGATTCGCAGCTACCTCTGCATCTTCAACCTCAATAACCAACGGTTCACAAATCACCCATTCCACATCCGCAATTGCTTTTAATTCTTCTTTTCGTTTCTGATAAATGTCCAAAGCTGCTCGATGATCAAAGGTCTTACGAGCCAAACAAAGAACACCTAGTTTAATGAATTGTTTCAAGTCATCACCTCTTGTATTTTTACTCGGTACAGGCATAAATTCTATTTTATAACCAATTAGTTAAATCTTTTAATTATTTGTCTAGTTATATTCTATAATGTATGTCCTTTCATGTCAACCAATATTTTATATTTTACCTAATAATTATTTTTAGTTATTTGTTTTCATGGTGGATTTACACAGATAACTTGTTTTATTTGCCATTTTCTTGACATATTTTACAACTTCACCTATGTCACTTAAATATATCATTCCCCTTCCTAACGGATGTGGCTCTTTATCATTTATGATTTATAAAAAAAGGATAACATGTAAAGATACTAATACAGCTTTCTTTGACTTATTCGATTTTCCTTACATAAGATAACGGCTCCCATTCTTATTAATTAAACCTATTGATAAATTAGTCGAAATACCACCATTATAGGGACTTGAAATTTTCATCTTCTATTTTTTGAACGGTTTTGAAGGCGTTACTTAAAAAGTCGTGTTTATGTTCTAATCCTTCCGTAAAACCTGTATGTAACCACCTATCTACCATATCCATTGCTTGTTGAGGTGCTATGAGCCATCCACCCATGGTAAGCACATTGGCTTGATTAATCACTGAACACATTTTTGCTGAATAACTGCCTTCAACAACTGCTGCATAGACCCCTTTAAACTTATTGGCAATGATATTCATGCCCATACCTGTTCCGCAAAAAAGAATGCCTTTTTCATAAGAGCCCGATTGTATTCTTTTTGCCACTTCTGGAGCAACTTCATAATAAGCTCGAAAATCTTCACTGGTTTGCATACCCACATCTTCCACATCATAGCCTAAAGACACCAAATAGGTTTTCACTTCTTCTTTTAATGGAAATCCAGACTTATCTGCCCCTATAACAATTTTTTTCATGATATGTGCCTCCTTGTTTGTTGATATTTATGTTTCATTTGTAAAACGTCTTTCACTGCTTCTGCAATAGCTTCTGGCGTCATCTGATATTTTTCCATGAGAAAATCCATTTTCCCCACTTCTCCAAAGTGATCCCTTACACCAATTCGTTTCATGGGTACTGGATGGTTTTCAATCAATACTTCTGCTACGGCACTACCTAGACCATTAATGATATTATGATTTTCAGCCGTTACAATAGCACCCGTTTCTTCAGCAGCTTTTATGATTGCATGCTGATCAATAGGCTTAACGGTATGGATATTGAGAACTCGGACCCTTATTCCTTCTGCTTCAAGGTTTTTAGCCGCTAACAAGGCATTTTTAACCATTAACCCCGTAGCAATGATGGTTGCATCACTTCCTTCTTGGAGGGTATCTGCTTTACACCAATTAAATGTATAACCCTCATCAAATATTTTTTCTGTTTTCTTCCTAAATAATCGTATATATACAGGACCAATATGTTTCACTATATAAGGCATTGCCTGTGTTAGTTGCTCATTATCCACAGGTTCAAATATAACCATGTCTGGTATGTTACGCATAATACCTACATCTTCAAAACTCATATGTGTGCCACCATTAAGCTCTGCTGCAACACCAGGATCACTACCCATGATTTTCACATTCAACCCTGCATAAGCAACAGAAATTGTAATCTGGTCAAAGCATCGTCTTGTAGCAAAAGATGTAAAGGAATGGGTAAATGGGATTTTACCAAAAGCGGACAAGCCAGCTGCAACACCAACCATATTGGCTTCTGCCACCCCTACATCAACGGTTCTTTCAGGAAACCTCTCTTGAAAAGTCAAGGACTTAGCAGCTCGCATCAAATCTGCTTCAACCAAAACAATGCGTTCATCTTTTTCTGCCAAATCCATTAACTGCTCTGTATATACTTCTCTCATTTCCCTTGATTCTAAAGACATATTAAACAACCTCCTTTTCATCCAACATCGCTATAGCTTTTTTCCACTCTTCCTCAGATACGGGCATATTATGAGAACCCACTTTGCCTTCTGCAAAATAAGCTCCTTTACCTTTGATGGTTTTTAGTATAATCATGGAAGGCTTCTCTTGTTGATCTTTTGCCTTTTCTATAGCGTTTATTATTTCTGGAATGTTGTGACCATCAATCACCTGAACATGCCATCCAAAAGCCTCCCATTTTTTATCCATGGGTTCCAATGAATTAATATCATGGGTATAGCCATCAATCTGCATTTGGTTATAATCCGTAAAAGCGATGACATGATCTAACTTTTTACTACCAGCAAGCATGGCTGCCTCCCAGATTTGACCTTCTTGGCTTTCGCCATCGCCAATAAGCGTATAGATATAGCATGAATGATGGTCCATCCTAGCACCTAGTGCCATGCCAATAGCCGCAGAAAACCCCTGTCCTAGAGAGCCTGCCGTCATATCGATACCTGTGGTTCGAATCATATCACAATGACTTGGCAGGTTGGTATTGGAGCGATTAAGGGTATGAAGCAAGTCTTTGTCGAAATATCCCTTATGTGCTAAAGCAGCATATAGCGCTGGTCCACCATGACCTTTAGATAGTATAAAACGATCTCTTTCTTGCCACCTAGGATGCTTTGGATCAATGGCCATTACATCAAAATATAGTACCGAAAGGACGTCGCATATGGAAAGACATCCACCAATATGGCCTACTCCCAATTCACCAATCATTTCAATGGTTAATTTTCTTAACGTTTTTGCATGTTCTTCGAGTGCTTTAATTTTTTCTTGATTCATGTAAATCACCTTCCTATCAAATAATAACTAAAAAACAATTATCCTCATTTCCATAAGCTCTTAATAAATTTGAACAAATCTACCAATGACATAAATTGATGTTGCAATAATAATGGTGGAAATAATGGTTAACACAACACCTGCCTTTGCCATGTCTTTGATGGAAAAATAGCCTGCTGAATAAGGTATGACATTGGTTGGTGTGGATGTCACCAAAATAAAGGCCAAGGACGATGTTAACGCTGCTGGTAGTGCCATGGCTAATGGGTTTATACCCAAGCTTTCTGCCAGGGCAATCATAATGGGTATAATGATTGTTGCTGTAACAGTGTTACTTGAAAAAACGATTTTCAGCATGGAAATGATAAACACAATTGCCAGAATCTGAATAAAAGGATGCACACTGCCTATATTTCCAAGAAGTACCACAGAGAGCCACTGTGCAGCTCCAGAATTATAGAGCATCATGCCAAGGGATATGCCAGACACAACAAGAATAATACCACTCCATGATATATCCGGTTCAATATCTTTCCACTTGATTTTTGATACACCAGGAAAGAAAAATAAAGCGGACGTTATCAAGACAGGCATGGAGATAGGAATACTCATACCTAACCATTTTTCAAACAATGATGAGGTAACCCATAGCACAGCCGTTAATACAAAAATAGTAACGGTAATCTTTTCCTCCCTATCCATTTTGGGAAGTGCCTGATACTCATCTTTTAATTGTTCTTTACTCTTGGATAATCTTTTCATTTCCGGCTTAAAAAAAAGTAGTATTATACCCCAAGTGGGTAATAAAAGTAAAAATGCAGAAGGTATTCCAAAAATCATCCAATCCATAAAACTCACATGAATACCTGCCATCTCCCTTAAGAATCCTACAGCAAGAGGATTAGGACCAGCTCCTGCCGGTGTACCAATACCCCCTACAATAGAGCCCCAAGCACAAGCAATCATTAATGCCTTACCAAAATTGCTTTTTAAGGGCGTTACTTTTTCTTCTTCTAAGATACTTCTACCAAGTGGCATTAACATGGCCGCAACAGCCATGTTCGTAATCCACATGGATAATATGACACCAACCATCAGAAAACCAAGGATAATAAAGTATGTATGATTACCTGTCTTAGATAGGATAAACATTGAAATTCTTTTTCCTAATCCCGACCTTGTAATGTACGCTGATAGAATCAATACCCCTATAAAAAAGATTATGATATCGTTGCCAAATCCCGATTTTACAATAACCTTAAATGTATCAACCTTAAATAACGCCATCATGGCTATACCCAACAGTCCTGTAATATGAAATGGAAGGGCTTCCGTCATCCATAAAACAAGAGCAAATAACAGCACAGCCATAGCCGTTTGGCCAGCTTTAGTTAAGGTTGCATCACCTACATGTGCCATGGATTCAGGTATGGTTATGTTCATAAAAATCAATGCTATTAGAAGTGCCAGTACTATGTACAAGATGTTTTTTTTCACAACTAAACTTTCTTTCATGTTATTGCAATCCCCCTGTTAGAATCTATCTTCATTGACACTTTCTAAACTACTGCATCAATATGTTTTGTAATATGCTTCCTACTTGTCGAGGTCTTTTTGCAACAAATGCACCAGCATCTTCAAGGGCTTTGGTTTTACTTTCAACAGAACCCTTACCTCCTGTAATAATAGCACCTGCATGACCCATTTTTTTACCTTTTGGAGCTGTTCTACCACCAAGGAAAGCCACTAGCGGCTTCGTTAATACCCCTAGTTTAATTGCCGTTGCAACCTCTTCTTCCATGGTTCCCCCTAGTTCACCAATGATCACCACAGCATCCGTTTCGTGGTCTGCCTCATAGAAAGGGAGCATTTCAACAAACCTTGTTCCTGGTACCGGGTCACCTCCTATTCCCATAAGTGTTGATACGCCAAACCCAGCTGATACAACCATGGATGTGACTTCATTGGTTAGTGAACCACTACGTGTCATGATCCCTATACGGCCAGGTTTATATACTCGTTCAATCCAATATGGAAAGAATCCCATCATGGCTTTTCCAGGTGATATGACCCCTGAAGTATTTCCTCCTATCACATAAGCTGATGCTTCCTTGGCCCTTTGCCTTATTTCAAGGGTATCATGCAATGGAATGCCATCAGCCACAGTGACGATTTTTTTAATACCTGCATCTAAGGCTTCTAGAACCGCATCCTTTGTAAATCTTGGAGGAACAAATAACATGGAAGCTTCAATATCATGTCGTGCGACAGCTTTTCGAACCGTATGATAAACAGGAATATCCTCCACCAACTGGCCCTCTTTGGAAGGGGTAACACCTGCTACAATACATGTACCCATGGCCTTCATATGCTTCGTCCAATAGCTGCCTTCTTTTCCCGTAATACCCTGTACCAATATTTTTGTACCTTTGTCAATAAAAATACTCATGATAATGCCCTCCCCTCTGCAATAGCAACAGCCTTTCTAACCGCTTCCTCTGTATCAAATATACATTCAAGCCCTGCGTCGGATAAAATTTTGACAGCCTCTTGTTCATTGGTACCTCGTATACAGGTTATGATAGGTCTATCCGGTTGTAGTTTTTTTATGGCTTCCACCACACCTTTTGCCATAACATCTGCTCGTGCAATGGTCCCAAAAGTCACTATCAAAATAACTTTTGACTGATTGCTTAAACACAGTTCCATGGCTTCTTTTGCTTTTCTATAATTAGGTCCACCAAATTCTAAATAGTTGGCAACCGTTCCACCTTCGTCATGAATCAAGTCGTATACCGTCGTTGTTAATCCTGCACCTGCACACATAAGACTTATATCGCCATCAAATTGAATATAGGGTATACCTTCCCGTGCCGCTTCATATTCAATATCACTCTCAAAATAATCTCTTGTCTTCGTAAATGTTTTCTGACGATACATGGCGTTATCATCGAGACTTATTTTCCCATCACCTGCTATACAATGGCCATCCTTTGTCACAAACAAAGGATTAACCTCAACTAATTCTGCATCATACGTTTTGAAAATATGGTACAGTTTTTCTATCATACCCATGACTTGCTTAGCTGTTTGGCCATCTAATCCTAGGCTATAGGCCATGTTTCTGCAATGATACGGCTGGATACCTGATGTGATATCTACCTTTTCCATGATTATTTTATCCGGTGTATGGATGGCAATGGATTCTATATCAACACCACCTTCACGACATGCCATGATTAACACTTTTGACTCTACTGGGTCAACTGTAATGGATACATATAACTCCTTATGAATGTCTATGGCTTCTTCTACTAAAATACGATTGACATGATGAGGTGACTTAAATAGAAGGTTAGCCTTTTCATTGGCGGCATCTAGTCCATCTGCAAATTGTATTAACCCCGCTTTTCCTCTCCCACCTTTTAACACTTGAGATTTGAGCACACAAGGTGTACCTGTTTTTTCAATGGCTGCCTCAATATGGGAAGCATCATCTAATAAATAACTTTTAGGAATACCAATACCCACTTCTTGAAATAACGCTTTTGCCTGATACTCAAATAATTTCATTTTATTTTCCTCCCAAACGAATCCTACTCCGCTTAACTTTGGTACTTCAACCAGAATTCTCCCCATATTTCCTCATCAGTGGGTTTCATTGGCTTAATAGGGTAAGAAACCCATGTTACATTAATAAAATGTTTGTAGTTAATGTTTTCTGTTGTAATATTGCCGCCCCATGTGCCACAGCCTAGAGTCGTGGTAGAAGGCATTCCATTAAAGAAATTCCCTCCATTTGCTGGTGCTTGGGGTTGCCTAATCATAATACGGCTTGATTTCATCTCAATGGCCAGCTTTTGAATGTAGTCTTCATTAAAGGTATGAATCCCACAAGAATGTCCCATACCTGCTACATGGGTCAGTCTAATAAGCATATCTAACCCCTCGTCAAAGGCAGTGTATTTCCATATGGTGAGAACAGGAGACAATTTTTCTTCAGAAAAACGTTCTTTTTCAATGGGTAATTCTCCTTCAACTAATAGCATTCTAGTGGTTTGAGGGACAGAAATACCTGCGTCTCCCGCTATTTTCTTAGCTGATTGAGCAACAATTTTAGCATTAAGGGATATATGTCCTTTTTTATTAGGCACCCACATCCAGTCTTGAAGCCTTTTTTTATCATCTTCTTCACATAAATAACCATTATTTTTCTTCAATGCGTCCATGACCTGATTATAAATACTTTCATGAACAATAATGGCATTCTCTGAGGAACAGGATGTGGCATGATCAAATATTTTACTGATGGTAATTTTATGTACCGCATCTTCTATATCAGCATCCTCAGCAATGATTTGTACCGAATTACCTGGTCCAACACCATAGGCAGGTGTACCACTTGAATAAGCTGCCTTAACCATAGCACCACCACCTGTGGCTACAACCAAATCAACGTCTTGCATCAGTTGTGTGGTTAATGCAATGGTTGGTTCTTCAATGATTTGAATCAAGTCTTCTGGTGCACCTACTTTTTTTAAACCTTGGCGCATAAAATCAATGGCCATCTTAGAACATTTTTTAGCTTTTGGATGAGGTGCAAATATCACCGCATTTCTGCCTTTGAGAATAGATAAAACATTACTGGCAGGGGTAGCTGTGGGATTGGTCACAGGTGTTAATGCACCTATAACGCCCATTGGTTTGGCATACTTATAGATACCTTTTTTTTCTTGTTTTTCAATGAGCCCAACAGATTGAGCACCTTTGATATCCTTTAATACACCCATGACTTTCACTTTATGCTTTTTGATTTTGTCACTGACCATGCCCATACCTGTTTCCCTTACTGCCTCTTCTGCTAATAGCCTAATATTGTCATCTTTGTAAACTTCCCACCCAACTGCAAGGCAAACATCATCAATTTCTTCCTGTGTATACCTTTCAATGCTCTTCTGTGCTTCTCTTGCTTTTTTCATTAATACCTTTACAACGTCTTGACTACTATCCATAAATCGCACCTCCAAATTTATTTTGATACAGAACAAAGAAAGTTTCCTTGACGCATATGAAAACACTTCTATTTCATATACTAAATTCAGAGTACTTTCCTATATGAAAAACAAGCGACTACGTCGCGTCTTGCTAAACAAGTTGCGTTAAGAAAGTATCCTTGATGCATATGAAAACGCTTCTATTTCATATGTTATATTAGAGAACTTTCTTACTAAAAATTTGATTAATTAACTTTATTAATCAATTAGATAAAAATTTTTACTGCTTGAACTTTGATTATATGTATACATTAGTTAAACTTTTTAATCAATAAGATAATATTAAGAGCATACATTTGCTGTCTCATTGTCTACAATGTAAACGTTATGCCCCACCCTTCTTGTAGAAAAGTTCTGTCACCACTAAAACCACACCACCAATACACCTTTTATTATCCAGTATACTGGCTTGTATGCGATTGGTAATATTATCAAAGTTCCCGTATTTTTCTATTTCATGAACGATTTTATCGAGGAATTCTTCATCCTTAAAGAGCTCACCATAGATCACAATCTTATAAGGATCAAACAACTTTATCATATTGACCATACCAATTCCAAGGTATTCCCATACTTTATTGATTTCTTTTACAATCTCTGTCTCTCCTAATTTATAGGCTTCCATGATTGCTGCTTCATCAATGTTTTCTTTATTACCCTCTACAAGCTTATACAATATTGGCAATACCTCTTTGGAAAATGCATTTTTCATATCTTGTATGATGGCTCGCGTAGAAGCCACTGTTTCCAGACACCCTCTTTGTCCACATTTACATTCCTTACCAGAGATATCCATAATCATATGACCCAGCTCACCAGCGTTATTGTACGTACCTTTATAGATTTCTTTATTGGTAATGGTAGCGGAACCAATCCCCGGCCCATATTTGATAAAAACCATGTTCTCAATGTCTTTATTTTTTGTTAACTCCATTTCTGCCAGTGCTAATGCTCTTACATTATTCTCTACAACGACAGGTAGCTTCAATCCATCTGATAAGATACCTTCAATATCCACAGGTGTTTTCCATAAGCCATATGCCCTTTTACTTATGCCTTTTTTACTATCTACAATACCGACGATTCCTACACCTACACCCAATACATCATTTTTTGAGATATTCATGTTCCATAGCATTTCCATGGTTATTTCAATGATCGTTTTCATCACCTGATTAACGGACATACCATTAATATCAATGTCCTTATACTCCACCAATTCTAATTTTAAATTCGATATACCAATACTAAGAGTCCCAGGCTCAATATTAACACCAATTGCATATTTATAATGCTTATTAATTTCTATAAAAACTTTCTTTCTACCCACTCGCAGGGTTTCTTCCATCTGACCTGTTTCCCTAATACATCCATCTTGTATCATTTCATTGACTAAAATCGTTACTGAAGCAGGTGTCAACTTGATTTTCTCAGCTATATCTTTTCTAGACTTTTTACCTTCTTTCAATTGATTCAGGATTAAAGTCCGATTATTTATTTTGACATCACTCATATTAGCACCAGAAGATCTTTTCATTTCATTCACCTTTTTCTATCGTATTAACAATTCTATGTTTATCATACACTACTTACAACATAAAATCAATATTTAATTAACCCTTTTAATTATTTTCTTGTTGACTAACTTTTTTTCACATCATTTTATTTTGCTACGAATCATATATATACCCATCCCCTAACTCATTAAATAGCTTCAAACCATTCACCTAAACTTACTTACCCCAATAACAATCTTATCTCTTTCCCTACAACCTCTACTGCCCTAGGCTTCTCTATCTCCCCATAAGTCCACCCAAATCCATCTCCTTTGTAACGTGGAAATACATGCATATGATAATGCCCTATATCATTAAACACACCACCATTTTGCATCATGCTATAACCATGTGGTTTATACCTCTCCCGCAACACCCTAACTAGTCTTCTCGACATATCCATAATCCCCCAAGCCTCATCATCAGTTAACGCATCCCCATCTAACACATGTCTCTTAGGTACAATTAATATATGCCCCTCATTAATAGGCTCAATATCCATAAAGCAGATTAATAAATCATCCTCATACACCTTAACAACATCAATCTCACCTCGAACCACTTGACAAAAAATACACGTCTCTGCTTTACACATCATATCCCTCCATTTTTTCAGTTCATTTACATATTTTTTCTTTTACTAGCTATACATTAAACATCTTTAAACGTCAACTTTCTAGCCCAGTAGCTAACAATGTAGGATGCATTAATCATGTGATTTCTAAATGGTTGTTAGATGTTCTTAGTGAACGAAACACCCTATTTCGTTAAAAACCTTAAGTGTGTGACTAACAGGAGTTTTAAGGTTTAGAAATAGGGTGTTTCGTGAACTTAGAACATCTTCAACGATTTAGCTTGAACGGATTAATGCATCCTACATTGTTAGCTACGGACTATAACCACACTACTAAAAAAAATACCCATACACTAACCTAGCATATGGGTATTCTACATCTACAACCTATAGTTCTATCCTATCAATTCGAAGCCCTAATTCATCCAACTGCTTCTCCTCAACCTCACCTGGTGCATCTGTCATCGGACATGACGCATCTTTCACTTTAGGGAATGCAATCACGTCTCTAATGCTCTCTGAACCTGTCATCAACATCACAATCCGATCAAGACCATAAGCCAAACCACCATGAGGCGGTACACCATACTTGAATGCATTTAACATGAATCCAAAACGCTCATAAGCATCTTCCTTACTAAACCCAAGAGCAGCAAACATCTTTTCTTGAATATCCCGTTGATGAATCCTAATACTGCCTCCACCAAGCTCACAGCCATTAAGCACGATATCATAAGCAATAGCTCTTACACGACCTGGATCTGACTCAAGATATTGTAAATCTTCCTCCATAGGCATGGTAAAGGGATGGTGCATAGCTGTAAAACGGTGTTGATCTTCATTCCACTCAAGTAAGGGGAACTCTGTTACCCATACGAACTTATATACTTTATTATCTAAAAGATTAAGACGATTAGCTATTTCAAGTCTCAAGTTACCAAGTGTACTATAAACCACACTGTTCTTATCCGCACAGAATAATAATAAATCACCTGGCTTTCCATTCAACGCTTTCACAATACCTGCTAACTCTTCTTCCGTAAAGAATTTAGCTATAGATGACTTGTAGGTACCATCTTCATTAATCACAATGTAAGCCAATCCTTTAGCACCAAACGTCTTGGATAAGTCCGTTAATGCATCAATCTGTCTTCTAGGCAAGTTACCTAGACCTTCAGCATTAATTCCTCGAACACTTCCACCACTTTCAATAGCTCCTGAGAATACTTTAAAGCCACAATCTTTTACAAGCTCTGAAATATCCACTAATTCAATACCAAAACGCAAATCAGGTTTATCGGAACCAAACCGATTCATTGCTTCTTTGTATGTTAAGCGTTGAATAGGTAATTCAATGTCCACATCCAACGTATCCTTGAATAACTTGTGAAGCAACCGCTCGTTAACATCGATTACTTTCTCTTCATCCACAAAGGATAACTCCAAGTCAATTTGAGTAAACTCTGGCTGTCTGTCGGCACGTAAATCTTCATCACGGAAACATTTTACAATTTGGAAATACCGATCGTAGCCTGATAACATTAACAATTGCTTGAATATCTGTGGTGATTGAGGTAATGCATAGAAGTTACCTTGATGTATACGACTAGGTACGAGATAATCTCTTGCACCTTCCGGTGTACTCTTCGTCAGCATAGGGGTTTCAATCTCAAGAAATCCCTCGTCACTTAAGAAGTCCCTTGTTGCTTTTGCTACGTGGTGTCTCATGACCATTTTACGCTGTAAATCTGGTCTTCTAAGGTCTAAGTAACGATACTTAAGCCTTAGATCCTCTTTAACATTACTGTCTTCCTCAATATGGAATGGTGGTGTCTCAGCCTCGGATAAGATTCTTAATGAAACTGCACTGATTTCAATGTCACCAGACTTTATGCTTTCATTAACTGCACCTTCACGTTTTTGAACGGTACCTTCCACAGCTATCACATATTCATTACGAATGGTTTCCGCTTTCTTAAAACCTTCTTCTCCAATATTGCTGGCATCAAATACTATTTGCATAATGCCTGATATATCTCTTAGATCAACAAAGATTAATTTTCCTAAATCTCTTCTTTTTTGTACCCATCCCATAACCGTTACTTTTTCACCGATATTCTTAGCGCTTACCTCCGTACATTTATGAGAACGTATTAAACCTTGCATTGATTCGCTCATGATATGACCTCCTTTTGTCTTTTCTATTTTTATTTTAATTTAATCTATGATATAGATTAGTTACACCATTTCATTCCTATAAGTCATGCCAGTATAGACCTTCTATTGCTCACAAACTTGTTCTTTCATAAATACAACCAGTTGATCAATCTGTACCTCTGTCACATCACCATCTTCCATGTTTTTCACTCGCACGTTATTCTCAGCAATTTCATTATCACCAATAATGACAGAATACTTGGAACCTATTTTGTTTGCATATTTCATTTGTGCCTTTACACTTCGGCTCATCAAGTCGGTTTCAGCAGATATGCCATGCTCTCTTAAATCATTCACAAGTGCAAAGGTTGTTTTCATAGCATCATCACCCATAGCACCTAAGTAAATATCCCGGCTAGGTTCAAATGCCATAGGACCATTAACAGCTTCCATGGTCATGATTAGCCGTTCAATACCTGCTCCAAATCCAACGGCTGGTGTTGGCTTACCACCGCATTCTTCAATGAGTTTATCATATCTTCCACCACCACATACCGTACCTTGAGCACCAATATCCGTAGAAATAAACTCAAATACGGTCCGGGTATAATAATCAAGTCCTCTTACAATCCAAGGGTCTACCACATAGTCAATACCCATGGCATCCAGAAGCTGTAATAAACTTTCAAAGTGTTCTTTACATGCATCATCTAATTGATCTTTTGCTAATGGTGCATCTTGTAACACTTTTTTACAATCTGGATTCTTACAATCTAGAATACGTAATGGATTTTTTTCATAACGCTCAAGACATGTTGGACATAGTGTGTTCATGTGCTTGTCTAAAAAAGTTTTTAATGTAACGTTGTATTTTTTTCTACACTCTGGCCCACCTAGACTATTGATATGAAGTTGAACATTATTGATGCCAAGTCGCTTAAGCATATTAGCACCTAAGGCAATAACCTCTGCATCTGCCGAAGGATGCTCTGACCCAAATAATTCTACCCCAAATTGGTGGAACTGGCGATAACGCCCTGCTTGTGGTCTTTCATAACGAAAAGCTGGCGTAATATAAAATAATTTAGTAGGTTGAGCATCACCGTACATTTTGTTTTCCAAATATGCCCGCACAACACCTGCTGTCCCTTCTGGTTTGAGGGTAATGTTGCGATCACCTTTATCTGTAAAACTGTACATTTCCTTTTGAACAATATCCGTTGTTTCACCTACACCTCGTTGAAATAACTCCGTATGCTCAAAAACAGGTGTCCTAATTTCATGAAATCCAAAATTTCTACATATATCATTCACGGTTTGTTCAAGATATTTCCAAGTACTTAGATAATTACCATAGATATCTTTTGTACCTCTTGGCGCCTTCGTTAACATTGCATTCACTCCTTATTTTTTATCCAGAAATCAAAAAATCTCGTCCCTGACTAATAAGTCAGGGACGAGATGTATAGACGTACATACCGCGGTACCACCCTAATAGAAACATAAGTTTCCGCTCTAATCATGTAACGGTGATGAACCGGATTCATTTACTTGTTGTGCCTTTCAACGAACCACTCAGAGGTGTCTTTCCATACTGTCCTAATGAGAAACTTTCCAGCTAACAGTTACTTGATTCATCAAGTAACCCACATTTCTCTCTCTGTATCAGGTAGTCACCATGTACTTTTCCTCTTCTTCGCATTAATCTTTTTTCTAGAATGTTTTCTTACAGTTTATGCGTTTATTAGACTTTTGTCAAGTACTTTTTAAAAACTATGGATGGGTACGTCATGAAAATCTACTATAACGCAATTAGGCGTCTTTGTTTTTAGAGGCATAGGGTATTAGGAGTGCATAGGGCATTTTTCCGTAAATGTGATAGCTTTAATCTTTCTCTATGGGTAGTGGCTTTGGTAAGATGTTCTAGGTGTTACTTTTCCTTTCTCTTAATCGTCCTGATTAAATGAAAGGCGTTCACCGTCCATGGTTCACTTGTCGTAACACCTAGAACACCTTACCTCCTGCTTTCCGTTAAAGATTAAAGCTATCACATTTACTAGGCTTGTAGCTAATACTAGCTTTTTATTCTTTACTTTCATCCTTAAAATAACTTGCTCCAAATACTTCTCATCTGCCATTGCTCTTTAGTATTATCTGTTTAATGATACTTTACTAATAACCTTACTCACCACTAGCCCTAGTATTAGCCTAGTAGATAGGGGATAGGTGGCTGTAAGTTGTGATTTTTAAAAGAGTCTTAGCAAAGCTTAGTAAGTGAAAGAAGTATTTCCGTTAAATAGCTTATTTGTCTGACCGTAGGGAGTTATAAGCTTTAGGAAATACTTCTGAAACGAACTCTAGCTTTTCTTAGACTCTTTTAACCTGAACAACTTACAGCCACCTATCCCCTATCTACGGACGTCTTGAACATATCTTATTATTTTACCTCACAAAAAAATATTCTTCACGCCATTCCCTAACTAGACAAAAATACAACTATAAATTTAATACGATTTACGCCCCTTCACTAAGTTCCTTAATATAACTTTCCAAAGCAACCGTATCCCCATCCGTCTCTTGTATCTTCCTTATAATCGCAGAACCAACAATGACACCATCTACCTCATTTTCTAATTGCTCAACATCTTCTCTCTTTGATATACCAAACCCCACAGCCACTGGTATATCCGAAAGCTCCTTTACACTCCTAAGATAAGGTATAATATCCCCATAGAAATTAGATCGACCTCCTGTTACACCTAATGAAGACACACAATAAACAAACCCACTACATCCTTCTATCACCTTTTTTATTCTATCTTTTGACGTGGGTGCAATTAAAGGTATAAAATCTATCCCATACCTTTCTAGCAAATCCAATAACACATCTCTTTCCTCATAAGGCAAATCAGGTACAATAATACCGTCTATCCCCACTTCATCACAACATTTAACAAACTTCTCTAAACCATAGATAAGAATCGTATTATAATAAACCATGTACACAAGCGGTACATTCGTATTGCTCCTTATACGCCTTGTGGTATTCAATATCTTATCCACTGTCACACCTGCTTGAAGTGCCCGTTGACCTGCTTCCTGTATCGTAGGTCCATCTGCTAAAGGGTCCGAAAAAGGTATACCTAATTCTATAATGTCTGCACCACCTTTTTCCAGTGCATAGACAAAGGACTCTGTCTTATTTAAATCCGGGTCACCAGCTGTTAAATAACCGATAAAAGCTTTTTTCTCCTTCACTTTCAATGCCTCAAATGTATCTTTAATACGCATATAATCACTCCATTCTTAATCAATTACGAATGTTAATCATTGTTAATTCACAAACAAAAGCCACTGTTAACCAATAATATCTAATACCGTCTGAACATCTTTATCACCTCTACCCGATACATTGATAACCACAATTTTATCTTTGCTAAGCTGAGGGATTATTTTAAGGGCATACCCTATAGCATGAGCACTTTCTAAAGCTGGTATTATGCCTTCCTTTTTGGATAATAATTGAAATGCATCTAGGGCTTCTTTATCGGATATGGCTTCATAGGTTGCTCTTCCTAAAGAGTGTAGATAAGCATGTTCTGGACCTGTACCAGGATAATCAAGACCTGCCGATACAGAATGGGCTGGTTTGATATTGCCATCATCATCAGCAAGTAAATAAGTCTTCATACCGTGAAGGACACCTATTTTGCCTTTTGCCCCTTCGGATAATACAGCTGCATGTTTGCCTGTAGCAATACCTTCACCAGCTGCTTCAACACCTACCAATGCTACCTCTGTATCATCAATAAAGGGATAAAACATACCTGCCGAATTGCTGCCACCGCCAATACATGCAATGACCATATCAGGCAGCCTGTTTTCTTTTTCCAGAATTTGCTGTTTTGTCTCATCACCAATAACCCTTTGAAAATCCCGAACCATGGTTGGGTAAGGATGAGGACCTACAACTGAACCAATAACATAAAACGTATCATCTACATGTTTTACCCACTCCCGAATAGCTTCATTGGTTGCATCTTTCAACGTTTTTGTACCTGATGTGACAGGTTGTACGTCAGCTCCCAATAACCGCATTTTGAATACGTTCAAGGCTTGTCTGCGAATATCCTCTTCACCCATAAAAACTGTACATGCCATACCAAAAAGAGCGGCACCAGTAGCTGTTGCCACACCGTGTTGTCCAGCGCCTGTCTCTGCAATAATTTTCTTTTTACCCATACGTTTAGCCAGTAACAGTTGACCAATAACGTTATTAATTTTATGGGCTCCCGTATGATTAAGGTCTTCTCGTTTAAGGTATACTTTAGCACCACCTAAATATGCCGTAAGGGACTGAGCGTAATATAAAGGTGACTGTCTGCCTACGTATTCTTTTAAATAATAATTGAATTCCTTAAGAAATTCTGCATCATGCCTATATTTTTTATACATTGCTTCCAGTTCAATTAAAGGATTCATTAATGTCTCTGGGACATATTGTCCTCCATATTCTCCAAATTTTCGATTCATGATCTTTCCTCCTTGCCCATATCATAAGCATCAATTGCATGAAATAAGGCTCTTATTTTTTGCTCATCCTTGATCAAGTTTGTCTCAACACCTGAATTAACATCCAGCACATGAGGTTTTACTGCTTTTATGGCCGATGTAATATTATCTGGATTAAGCCCTCCTGCCAGTATAACAAAATGTTGTTTAGCCAAATCCTTTACCAAATCCCATCTAAACGTCTTACCTGTACCACCACTAACACCTTTTTGATAGGTATCCAATAAGATACCGTCAATATGTTGATATGCCCCTATTTGCTGAAGGCTTGATGCATCTTTTACACCGATACTTTTCCACTTAGGAACCTTCATTTGGCTACAATAAACATCATCTTCATGACCATGCAACTGTACAATATCTAATCTGCATGAATCTGCTATTTGATCAATTTTCTGAGGAGCTTCATCCACAAAAACACCTACAACTTTGATGTCTGATCTTACCAGCTTCCTTAGCATCATAGCCTGATTAAGAGTCACTTGGCGTTTGCTCTTAGCAAAAATAAAGCCTATGTAGTCAATTGGATAGTTGTTAAGCATCATGACCTCTTCTTTTGTTTTAATACCGCATATTTTAATCTTAGGTCTCATATGCATCTCTTAACTCCTTTGCTTTTGCACCTATATCTTTGCAACGCATGAAACTCTCCCCTACAAGAATCCCATGGATAGGGCACCCCCGCAATCTTTCTATCTCCTCGGCCCCTCTTATACCGCTTTCACTGATTACCAAGCAATGATCGGGTATATAAGATCGAAGACGACATGTTGTCTGAACATCCACTGTAAATCTGGTTAAATCCCTATTGTTCACACCAATAATATTGGCTCTGGCATCTACAGCCCTTTTGATTTCGTCCTGGTTATGGACTTCCACTAAGACATCCAACCCTAAATTTTTTGATAATTGAATGAAATCTTTCAACTGCTTATCCTCTAGAATAGCAACAATGAGTAAAACACAGCTTGCACCTAAACATTTGGCTTGATAAATCTGCAAATCATCCACGATAAAATCTTTACATAAGGTTGGTATAGTTACCCGCTGACTCACATCCCTTAGATACGCATCATGTCCTTGAAAATAGTCTTCTTCTGTCAATACAGAAAGTGCATCAACCACATCTTTATAGCTATCAGCCAACGCCATAGGGTTAAATGCTTCTCGAATTAAGCCTTTAGAAGGTGACGCTTTCTTTATTTCACCAATAATGGATAAACCTTCTTTTGCCATAGCATCATAAAATGATGGGGGCTTCGGCACGGATGTTATTTTTTTAAGAAAATCTTGTAAACTGTTTTCTGTATATTTTTCTTTTAGGCGCTTTTCTTTTTGTCGAATAATCGCCTCTAAATACAATTTCTTTTCCAATAGCCTACACTTCCTTCCACATGATAAACTGCTCCAATACCCCTACCATCACACAGTCTTCTTAAATTGTTGGGTGTACTCAATAAATGCATGTAACTTATGAAGGGCTAATTGATTATCCAATATATATTCTGCCTGTTGAATGCCTTCTTCTATGGTTTTTGCATGTCTGCTAATATAAAGAGCAGCACCTGCGTTAAGGGCTAATATATCACGTTTACTACCTTTCGCACCACTGAATAGCTCCTTAATGATTGAGGCATTCATGTTGGCATCTCCACCTTGAATATCTTCCATCTTAGCCCTATGTAAACCATATTGCTCTGGGTTCACACAGTAGGTATTAATCTCATGCCCATCTAACTCCGATACAATGCTGTCTGAGGTAATACTTAGTTCATCCAGTCCATCTTTCCCATGAACCACTAATGCTCTTTTTGTCCCCAACTCTCTTAGTACAAGGGCCATCTTTTCAGTGAGTTGCTCATCAAATACACCAATTACCTGTCCGCTGACTTGTGCAGGATTCACCAAAGGTCCCAGCATGTTGAACATTGTCCGAAATCCCAACGCCTTACGCACTTTACCTACGTGACGCATGGCACCATGATATGCTGGTGCAAAGACAAAACATATACCAATATCCTTAACCATGGCTTCTGCTTGATCAGGTGTCACTTGAATGTTGGCACCAAGGGCTTCTAGTACATCCGCACTACCACATTTACTGGATACGGACCGATTACCATGTTTCACAACAGGTACACCTGCAGCTGCTGCAACAAATGCTACTGCTGTTGAAATATTATAGGTACCACCCCCATCGCCACCAGTCCCACAGGTATCAATGGCATGTAAGCCATTAAGTTCAATATGAATGGCTTTATCCCTTAATACCTGAGCTCCTGCTGCGATTTCCTCTACGGTTTCTCCCTTCATGGACATGGCTGTCAAAAAACTAGCCACCTGTATATCACTTGCCTGACCTTCCATCATCTGTTCCATAGCAGCTGTCATATCACTTCGTGACAGGTTAACCCCGTGCCTTATTTGATGGATATACTTCTCTAACATGCTTATCAACTCCTTTAACTGATTAATAATTGATTTTGTTTAGCACCGATAAAGTTTTCAATCATTTTCTTACCTGACTCTGTTAAAACAGATTCAGGGTGAAACTGTAAGCCCACTATTTGAAAATCCTGATGTTTTATAGCCATGACTTCCCCATCGTCAGTCCTTGCCATAATCTCAAAACAACTTGGTAAAGACTTAAAATCAACGGCTAAAGAATGGTATCTGGCTATTTTCAAAGGGTTATCCAAACCATAAAAAATACCCTCTCCACTATGATGAATGATGCTGCTCTTACCATGAAAAATAGTCTTTGCATGGACGACTTTACCACCAAATACCTGACCAATACATTGATGACCGAGACACACACCCAATATGGGAATCTTGCCTGCTGCTACTTGGATTAATGACATGCATATGCCCGCATCATCAGGTCTTCCTGGCCCTGGCGATATGACAATATGATCTGGCTTCATGTTCATCACCTCTTGTACCGATATTTTATCGTTGCGGTAAACACGAATATCCTCTTCAAACTCGCCTAAATATTGATATAAATTATACGTAAATGAATCATAATTATCGATTAATACAATCATGACTAACCTCCTTTTGGTCGGTAACTACCTAGCACCCTTTAATAGCTACCATAAGCCCCTTAACTTTATTTTCTGTTTCTTCATATTCTTTTCTTTCATCTGAATCGGCTACAATACCAGCTCCAGCTTGTAAATAAATGGTGTTATCTTTCATCACCATGGTTCTTATGGCAATACACATATCCATATCTTCATCAAAACCAAAATAGCCAATAGCCCCTCCATAGATGCCTCGCTTCTCATCTTCCAATTCATCAATAATCTCCATGGCTCTAATTTTAGGAGCTCCTGATAAGGTACCTGCTGGTAAAAAGCTCATTAAAGTTTGGAAAATATCCATATCCTGTCTTTTCTGACCTTCCAATAATGTCACAAGATGCATCACATGGGAATACTTATAAACCTCCATAAAAGACTTTATATGAACAGATCCTATCTTGGAGACCTTTCCCATATCATTTCTGCCTAAATCCACCAACATGGTATGTTCTGCCTGCTCTTTCTCATCTGCTAATAACTGTGCCGCCAATTTGCTGTCCTCTTCTTCTGTAGCGCCCCGTCTAATGGTACCAGCTATTGGACAGTTACGAATCGTACCTTGTCGGTGTTCCACCAGCATCTCAGGAGAGCTTCCTGCTATCTGATACGTTTCAAAGTTGAAATAAAACATGTAGGGAGATGGATTCACCTGTCTCAACTTCCGATAAATATTAAAAGGCTTTTCTTTAAACTTACCACTCCATCGTCTGGATAAAACCACCTGAAAAATATCACCTTCATAGATATAGTTTTTGGCTTTTTTAACAGCTTCTTCAAAAGTGGACCTTTTCATATGACTTCGAAAAAAAATATCTTCTTTTTTCTGCTCTAAGGCCTTATGTCTATATTCCTGATGAAGTAAAAGCTGCATATGCTGGAGTTTTTCCCTTGCAAGTTTTTCACCTTCACTTCCTTCTTCTTCCAGTACAATCAGATGAATGCGATGTGTTTCATGATCATAAGCAATGATTTCCTTCACAAATAGAAGATGGATATCGGGCACACCAATGGTATCTTCATTTATATGATCCAGATCTTCATATTGCCGTATCATATCATACCCAACAGAACCAACAGCTCCTCCAACAAAAGGTATAGCCGTTTCATTCATCACTTCATAGGCCTGAAGATAGTCCTTGACCACCTCCAAAGGATTGCCCTCCTTGGTCAACATTTGTCCATCTTCTTTGGTCACGGTAATTTTTCCGTCAGCATGCCCTTCAATGATCATATAAGGATTAGTCCCTATAAAAGAATATCTGCCTTTGGGTTGTTCGTTGCTCTCTAATAAAAACCCAATCTTTTCACCTACATATTTTTCATATAAAGTAACGGGTGTGTCAATATCGCCAGATATAATATCCATGTAGGGTTTTAATGTTATCTTTTTCATTGTAACCTCCTTTTCTAACTAAAAAAAACCACTTCGCCCCTACTTAGGACGAAATGGTCGTTTCGCTATGCCACCTAATTCATGAATGAGTGAGCTTATGGTATCTTACATCTTCTATGAAAAGATTGTTTAAACTAAAAAAACGGTTCTCTCGTCATTTGAGACGAAAAACCGTTATACCACTCAATTCTATATACATTCTTTCGGATACGGAAATAAACATTCGATATCCTAACTCTATAACGGGAGTTCCCGGCATCAACTACTGAACATACGTTTTTCATCTTGCATCTCATGGAGCCATTCCTATACTTCATCTATACCGTACCTCACACCTACCGACGGCTCGCTGTCATAAACTCAGAATAGTACTCTTTCCAATCAAAGAATTTATCAAATATTTTATACAATTATACCATCATAACGACATGTTGTAAACCACTTTTTTATTTTATTTCTTATCTTTACATGATTTTAACGACAACTTTTATGCCTAACAATGACATATTTTTTTAAATGAATTCCTCTTATGTGTTAAAAAACTTTCGCTTTCTTTCAATCATATCATCAATACGTTCAATATAGTGTTCCACATTTTTCACATTTTCAATACGTTCAATACGCTTCTCACTTGGAAATACAACTTTGGAAATTGCACCAGCTCCTAAGGCTAAGATTGTTTGTGCTTCTTCCATGATCTCAACGTTGTACACACACATTTTCCCTTCATTGCTGTAGCCTACATTCTCATAATTTCCAACCATATTTTTCTGACGATACATATAATATGGAAATAGTCCCATATCTTTTGCTTCATCATGAGCTATTGTAATCATATCTTCAACCATGTCTCCTTGGATAAGCTCATATTGATTCAAAGTCTCTTTAAGCTTAGATGCTCTTTTTACTGCCATGGTATGAACCGTCAAACTGTCTGGGTTTAGAGCCTTCACTTGTTTCATGGTATGGATAACATCATGACTATCTTCACCTGGAAGTCCCAGAATAAGATCCATGTTAATGTTATCAAATCCAGCCTCTCTTGCCATTGAAAAAGCAGTGCGAATGTCTTCAACTGTATGATGTCGGCCTATGACCTTTAACGTTTTATCATGCATGGTCTGAGGATTTATGGAAATACGTGTGACACCATATGTCTTAAGTACAGCTAGTTTACTGGTACTCATCGTATCAGGCCGACCTGCTTCAACCGTAAATTCCAGGGTAGCAGGTACATCAAAATATTGATGGATCATGGTCATTAATTGTTCTAATGCTTTTGCATCTAATGCAGTAGGCGTTCCCCCACCTACGTAGATGGTTTTTACTTGTTTATCCCGTAAAAGCTTACTGCTGACATAAGCCATTTCTTTCTCAAGTGCTCGCAGATAATCCTTTACCCGATGTGCCCATTTGTCGATAGGATAAGACGTAAAGGAACAATATAAGCACCTTGTAGGGCAAAATGGTATACCAATGTATACATTGATTTCATCTTTTTGATTAGCCTCTAATATAGGCCACTCATGTTCTGCTATCTCAAGCATCAGTTCTATTTTTTTCTCAGATATGTGGTAATCATCTCTTAGGTGCTGCATGATTAAGGCACGATCTAACCCGTATTGCTGGATAAGCTCAAAGACTATCTTGGTGGGACGAATACCTGTCAAAATACCCCATGGTTGTTCTTGCCCTGTCACATGACTGGCTACCTTGTACAGAAGCTTTTTCATAAGCATTTTACATGCTTTTTTCCTTCTGATAGGATGATCCGGTAGATGTTGAAGGGCCTCTTTATCCATGGCTGATGTGGCAATAGATTCCCCATCTTTATAATATGTTACCTTACAGCATTCATCCGTTAAAACAGCTTCTACCGTTACACCATAAGCATCTATATGGTCGACGATTTTATAATCTTCTCCTGGAAAAAATAGATTCAGCAGCATTTTCATTTCATACGCAAAATCATGACCTATTAATACTAATTTCATGAACCCTCTACTCCTATACGTGCTAACGATTTCATTGTACAGCTTTCATTATTGCAAAAACATATTGGCTTTTTTTTCATAACCGATGGTAGTGCGCAAACCATGGCCAGAATATACTTGTGTCTCGTCTGGCAAACAGAGTAGTCTCTCTTTTATGGATTGGATTAGTGTATTGGGATGACCATCGTAAAAATCCGTTCGTCCGATAGCGCTTGGAAACAAAGTATCCCCACTAAACAATACCTTATACGCTTCATTATAGTAACATATACTCTCTGGTGAATGCCCTGGTACGGTAATACACTCAAACTCAAGATCACCAAATTCAACAATATCCCCATCACGAACCCATTCATCGGCCTCAACTGAAATAGCTCTTCCACTAAAACGCATGGACAAATTCAGCTCTGGATTTTTCATAAGCTCTCCTTCATCTTTGCTGGAAAAAACAGGTACCCCATATTGTTCTCTTAAAACATCTATTGCCTGAATATGATCATAATGCCCATGAGTTACTAACATGCCCATAAGTTTCAATTGTTCCTGTTCAATAAATTGACTGATCTTATCCGGTTCAGCTGCTGGATCGATCACCACTGCCTCATTGGTTTGTTCATTATACACCACGTATACATTGGTTCCTAGCTCCCCTAGTAACATTGTTTTAACTCTCATGATAAGCCTCCTCTTACAAAAAGATAGTAACGAGCGATCTCCCATATCCCTCTTACTATCTGCTTACGCCTTTCCCTATTAAAATGCTTTTTCACTATCAATAAGCAGTGTGACTGGACCATCATTTAATAGTGTCACTTTCATATCTGCCTGAAAGATTCCTTGCTGTATTTTGGGGTATTTATCTTTAGCTATCGCCATAAATGATTGGAATATCTGTCTGGCTGTATCAGGTTTTGCAGCCCCTGAATAACTGGGTCGACGACCTTTTCTGCAATCGCCATATAATGTAAAATTGGGTACAAAGAGTATCTCACCCTGCACATCTTTTACGGATAAATTCATTTTATCTGCCTCATCTTCAAATATGCGAAGGTTAACGATTTTATCTAGCATGTAGGCATAAACCTTTGAATCGTCATCCTCTAAAAACCCCACTAATACCATCATACCATGTCCAATTTCAGCTACGCTTTTGCCCTCGACTTCAACTGAAGCATGTTTTACTCTTTGTACAACAGCTCGCATTTTACTAAACCTCTCTCATCCCTGTTTCTCTGTCTTTAATACTGTTTACCTATATACATCATCAAGTCTAATTATTGGCTCGAATGATTTCTTCTACACCTTGTATAGCTCTTAGTTTCTTGGTTAATTTATTTAATTGGCTAACACCATTAATCTCCATGGTTACATTAAAAATGGATTTGTCACCTTTTATAGACCTGGCATTTAAAGATTTAACAGGTATTTTTTCTTCTGTTAAGACTTTGGACACATCCACCAATAAACCAACTTTATTGGAACCAATGATCTGAATTTCTACTTGGTACAATCGACTGGTTTGTTTTTCACCTAAACTCTGCCACTCTGCTTCAATAAGACGATGACGCTCTATTTCAGATAAGTTAATAACATTGGTACAATCCGTTCGATGAATGGATACACCTCGTCCCCGTGTAATAAAGCCTACAATTTCATCCCCTGGTACAGGATTACAACATTTAGAAAATCGTACAGCTAAGTCTTCAACACCTTTTACCATGATACCGCTTTTGGACTGTTTTTTAGCAGGTTCTAACGTAGGATCTACAACCTCTTTGATAATATCATCCGTTGGTTTTTCCAGGCTCTTTTCATGCTTCTTCTTATACTCTTCATATAAGCGATTCACAACCTGACCTTCTTTTAACCCACCATGGCCAACAGCAGCACATACTGCATCCCAGTCCTTAAACCCATATTTTCTTTGAACAATCTGGGTAAGTTCTGGTTTTGTAATATCACTTAACACAATGCCTTTATTCTTCGTGTATTTTTCAATCAATTCTTTTCCACGAAGAATATTTTCTTCTTTGAACTCTTTTCTAAACCATTGATTAATCTTACTTCTGGCTTGGGAACTCTTAATAATGCTTAACCAATCCCGACTTGGTCCACGGGAATTCTGGGAAGTCACAATCTCAATACGGTCACCATTTTTTATTTTATAATCAAAGGTGACAATCTTACCATTAACACGGGCACCAACCATTTTGTTCCCTACTGCACTATGAATATGATACGCAAAATCTATGGGTGTCGACCCGGCTGGTAAATTAATCACATCGCCTGAAGGGGTAAAAGCATACACTTGATCAGCAAACACATCTAAGTCTGACTTAAGAATATCCAAAAACTCCTTGTTATCGGACATATCCCGCTGCCATTCAAGAATCTGTCTTAACCAATTCAGTTTTTGTTCTTCTCGCTGCTTAATGTTTCCTGTGGTTTTACCTTCTTTGTACTTCCAATGTGCAGCAATCCCGTATTCAGCAGTTCGGTGCATCTCGGCTGTTCGTATCTGCATCTCAAAAGGCTCACCTTCTGGACCGATAACCGTGGTGTGTAAGGATTGATACATGTTGGGTTTAGGCATGGCAATATAATCCTTGAATCTGCCTGGTATGGGCTTATACATTTCATGGATAATACCTAAGACACCGTAACAGTCTTTAACGGATTCAACGATGGCTCTCACCGCAAATAAATCAAAGATTTGATCGATTGTTTTCTGCTGCCCTATCATTTTTTTGTAGATACTAAAGAAGTGTTTGGGTCGTCCCTCAACTTCGGCTTTTATATCTATTTTTTCAATCTCCACATTAATGTCATTGACAATTTCATCAACAAACTGAATACGATCCCCACGTTTTCTCGCAATCTTCTCAACCAAATCATAATAAGCATCTGGGTGCAGGTATCTAAAAGATAAATCTTCTAATTCAATTTTGAATTTAGATATCCCAAGCCGATGGGCTAATGGTGCGTAGATATCTAACGTTTCTTTGGCAGTTTTTCGCTGCTTATGTTCGGGTTTATACTTTAATGTACGCATGTTATGCAATCTGTCAGCTAATTTAATAAGAATAACACGAATATCTTTGGACATGGCTAAAAACATTTTTCGATAGTTCTCAGCCTGTATTTCTTCCTTATCTGTTGAATAAGGGATTTTTTCTAATTTGGTAACGCCATCAACAAGCAGGGCTACCTCTTTGCTAAATTCCTCTGTAATGTATTCTATGGTATACGCTGTATCTTCCACTACATCGTGAAGGATACCAGCAATAATAGACTCTTTATCTAACTCCAATTCAGCCAAAAGTTGAGCTACAGCTAATGGATGAATGATATAAGGCTCACCTGATTTTCTTAACTGATTCTCATGAGCCGATCGAGCTAGTTTATAAGCCTTCTCAATCATCGAAAAATCTTCCGATGGATGATATTTTTTTATTGCTTTTATTAATTCCATATACATATTATCAGGCATTCTATCACCGCTTTATCTCACATTTTTGTAAAGGATATGCATGCATGGTACGCTTATTATATATCTCGATTCAAGTGTAACTCATATATATCTATCTATTATAGTTTTTTTTGTTACAAAATGCAAGATTTATTGCGTAATTGACCATGGACATCCTATAACAACAGCGCTAAAACATGACATGTGACTATTTCTTTATAAAATGCTCTTGATACTAGGAACAGCGTTCTATTTAGGTATTTCATATTAATATCACGAGCATTACTGACGATATATTTCTTGTGATAACACTTTCTTCAGTTTTTTAACTTAATCTTGCAATATAGTTGTTTTATTTGTGATTTACATTCTTGACATCTGTTTTCTACTAGAAATAGGTACAACATTACGTTTTTTAGAAAGTATACCACAATTTACTTGATTTATCTCGAATAGATATATATAGTACTTTATTTCGACAACAAAATATACAAGCGAAAGGAAATCTACCATGAAGAAAAGCATCCTTTTATCTGCGTTACTTTTATTGGTGATGGGTGTAACAAATACTTCTGTAACCTATGCAACCCAAACGTACCAACCAAGCTCCTGGTCTTCCCAAAGCATCGATATTACTGCAAAAGCAGGATTAATACCAGATGACTTCAGCACCCAGCCCTTTACCAATCGTATTACACGAAGAGATTTTTGCGATTTACTGATCAATACATGCCGAATCTATGGTATAACATTACCTGAACTACCTGCTTCTCATCCATTTAAAGATACTACGGATGAAGCTGTAGAATATGCCTACATGCTGGGTCTTATTCAAGGTACTGGAGAAGGTATGTTTAGTCCTGATATGCCCCTAACGCGGGAAATGGCAGCTGTCATGGTGTCCAAGATACTGATACTGTTTCAATCCTCTTCTGATGAAGACATGAAGAACAAGGTACATACAACCGCAACAGGAACGCTGACTTATACACTGCCTATGGGTGATGAGGAATCCGCCAATCTTCTTAATCGTTATGCTGTGGACTATTCCTTGGTATCCACCTGGGCAAAGGTTTATATGGCGGATGTTTATACACTGGGAATTCTTTTAGGCACCGGTGAAGGAAAACTGGACCCTAAGAGTAACCTGACACGTGAACAAGCTGTCATGTTGTCACTTAAAGTATTAACATACTGTGACGAATCACCCATTCGAGCTATAGGTGTTGACACTTGCATCTTACCTGGACCAACAGGAATCTATATTTCCCCTTCCTATCAAGCAGATAATGTGATGCTGCGCTGGAATGCTATTCCTTCTGCCACAGCATATGATGTGACCATCAGTCAAAATGGTGTGACATCTTATATGGATAGAATCCATAACCATTACCTTGATTTACGCAATGGGTCACTGGATAACTACCTTATAAACAGTAAACAATTTATTCATGCCGATATACAAGTTACACCGGTTAATAAAAATGGTGAGGCTTCTATTTATTCTCTCCAACAGACATTTAACATTTTCCCAAAAGTAAGCATTAATGAGATGATTACCGGTGACCCTAATAAAAATCAGTTTAAGGATATACATGAAGCCAATGCAAATATGACAACCATCACCGTCAAAGTGTGGCAGTTAACATCATCTGGAACAAAGAAAACAGCCCAAATTAACCTTAAAGTCAATAAAAATCTTGCTCATACCATAGAAAAAATCTTTGAAGATATCTATAATGGGGATGAAAAGTTCCCTATTAAAAGCGCCTCATGTTATGACTATAGAAACGGCAGATCACAACATTCCAATGGTACAGCTATTGACATTAATCCACAGGAAAATTATTTCATAGCATTAAATGGCGTCATTAAAGCTGGAACCTTATGGCAGCCTGGTGTTAACCCCTATTCCATTATACCCGATGGAGATGTTGTACAAGCCTTTAACCGTTATGGCTGGCACTGGAGTCCAGACAGGCATTGGTCCAGTGGTGCGGATTATATGCACTTCAGTCTTAATGGAAATTGATATCTGCTTATAAAGCATAACAATAAAAAAACACCCTTTATGCTATATATAATATATTGCATAAGGGGTGTTTTTTAGACATCATATGGTGTAAAGTATATGTAAACATTCTATAAGGCTGTATAAAGGCGCTGACTTATTAACAGCAATCAACTAAATCCTTGTAACCTTTGTCATATCAAATGGCAGACCATGTCCTGGATACACCTTGGTAATGTTCATTTTTATCATGTCTATTATACTTTTATCTAAGGCATCAAAATCCTGAGCATTGGGAGCTCTAGCTGGTTTTTTCATGTTGGCAAGCGTATCGCCTGCGATTAATGCTCCTTCACTGGTTATGATGCCAATGGATCCTTTTGTATGTCCTGGCATGTGCACAATCCTTGCTTCAAAACCGTACTCTGTTAAGGTATCCCCATGGTTAAGGTATATATCCGGTTCAAATGATTCAAAATCATCTAAGGTTTTGGTAGAGATTTTAATGATTAATCTTTTTAAAAGTTTAAACATGAGCTTTAAGACCATGGATCTATAGCGAAAACTTTGCAATACTTTCTGCAAAGTTGGGTTCACTACAAGTTCAAGATCATCACGATGCATAGCTATGGGCGTTTGATATTCTTTTTTAAGGTATGCAGCATTAGCAACATGATCATTATCACCATGGGTTAAAACGATAAGCTTTAAATTTTCAGGTGTACACCCTTGTTTTTTCAACGCATCCTCTAACACATCTCTTCTATTTGTAAATTTTTTATCAATGACCATATGACCGCCCGTATCGAATAATATTAAGTGATCACCCTGCTTTCCTAGATAACAATTCACACCGCCTAAGTCAATCCTTATAATTGATTGCTTCATGTACGCATACCTCCCAGTAAATTATTGTGTAACGGATTTGACTTTATTATCCCATATCCATTCAATCCGTTATCCCATCAAATTGATTTAACTTATTGATGCTGTTTATGATAAGCACCATGGGTCGCTTCATAAGCCTTTAAGTACAAGGTATCAAATTTCTTTCGATCAATCTCAAAGTATTTGGTCCATGCCTCTGCAAAGCAAATATAGGCATAGTTGGGTATGAAGCTTGTAAAAAACTCCACAATTCTGCGTTCATCTAACAGATCCCTTGATACGGATTTATCCTCGTATTCTTTAGCAATCATTGCATCTAAAACTTTAAATAAGACTGGCTTTTCCTTGGTCTTTTTCAATGAATCAATCAACATGACTCTTACCAAATCAGCATTTTCTTGACCAAATGCATAATAACTGCTTTCCATTCTATTAACGATGTTTTCTCCTTTTTCTTGATGACTTTCATGGGTTGCTGACTGAATAATCTTCATATACGCCTGGATGAAATTAGCTGTCAGTGTCTCTAAAATATCCTCTTTACTTTTGAAATGATAATAAATTAATGACTTAGGAACATTTGCCGCTCGCGCAATTTCTTCTATTCTAGACCCTTCAAAACTCTTAGACGAAAAAATTTCCAATGCTGCTTGTAAAATTTTCTCTTTGGCATTTTTTCTACCCATGATCACCTCTCCTTTTTATACTGAACGTTCATTCAACATTATTGTATACTGCTTGTAGGGTCATGTCAATAGCTACATGAAATTTCTTTTGTTTTAATGGATAATTCATCCATTAAAATGGGACTGTCTCATCAAAGCAAAATAATCACCTTATCGTTTCTAAAAACTTCTAGGTCAAAATTGCTTTTTGAGACAGTCCCATTTATCCAAAGTCCATGATCTGACTCTCCAACCATAACACTTTTCTCCTTATAACTTATAGAGTGGTAGCAAATGATGGTCATTAAAACAGTTGATATTTATTTCTCAATAATTCTAACAAATTATCTGGATTATCGTTTTCTAATGCAATGCCATCTTTATAAACATTCATGGTGGCTTTTTTACCAGAATGCTTACCAATAACAATTTTTCGGCTTCTGCCAAATAATTCTGGTGATATTTCTTCATAGGTTCTGGTATCTTTTAGAAGACCGTCAATATGAATACCAGACTCGTGAGAGAATGCATTTTCTCCCACAATTGGTTTTCCTGTATCAAGCCATCTTTTTGAGTAACTTTCAACCATTTTTGATACTTTCATAATGTGTTGCATGGCTAGTTGATCCTTACAACCTTCAACATAACGAATAACGGCTACGATTTCTTCTAACGGTGTATTGCCCGCACGCTCTCCTAAACCGTTTACACTACAGCTTATATAGGTTGCTCCTCCTTTAAATGCACCCAAAGCATTGGCTGTCCCCATACCTAAATCATTATGGCCATGAAAATCCAAGTCTACTTTTATATCCTGTCTTATCTGTTTTATGATGTCATAAACAGAAAAGGGATTCATGCGACCTACTGTATCTGCATATCTAACCCGTATTGCTCCTTCTTCCTGGGCTTTTTTATACAATTGAATAAGAAAGTTAATATCGGCTCTAGATGCATCTTCAGCACCAACAGATACTTCACATCCTTTTGATACAGCATATGAAACCACCTTCTGCATCTTTGATAACAGTTCTTTTCGAGTCATACGTAACTTCTTTTTAATGTGAATATCGGAAGCTGGTACGGTAATATGCACATTCTTGACACCTGTAAGAAGTGACTGATCAATATCCTTCATACACATCCTATTCCATGTAAGAATTTTTGCTTTTAGATGAAGTGCATTAATGGCTTTTATAACAGACCTTTCTTCTTCGCTCATAACTGGAATACCTGCTTCAATCATGTCAACACCCAGTTGATCGAGTGCTTTGGCTATCTCGATTTTTTGCATTTTAGAAAATTGAACACCTGCTGCTTGTTCACCGTCTCTCAAAGTCGTATCCACAATAAATAGTCTTGCCATCCAATCACCTCCTGATTAGTATTTGACAACTATTTTAAGTAGCATAAAGGGAACTAAAAATACAAGAAGCTGAATAACTGCTAACGTTACTGCTTGCATGATATCGTACTGATATAACGTGTATATTCGTGTGGTTACTGTTTGTGTTTTACCTGCAAAGTTTCCTGCAAACATGATGGTAGCACCAAATTCTCCTGCCCCTCGTAAAGCACATAAGATAACGCCTGTGACAATACTTCTGATACTTAGAGGCAAGCAAATTGATAATAATAGGGATTTATGTCCTGCCCCAAATACTTTTGCTGCTTCCAGAATCTCTTTTTCAATGGATTGAAGTTTACCTTTTAAAATTTGAATGAAGAAAGGCATCCCAATAAATACTTGTGTGCAAACGATGGCTATAAATGAAAAAGGAACTTGAATACCTCTGCTTGCTAACCATGAGCCAAGAAAACCTCGCGTTCCAAACGCCATAAGCATCCCTAACCCTGCAACGGATGGTGGTAATACCAGCGGTAGACATGTAACGGTTTCAAGAATACGATAGATCTTCCCTGTGTTATAAGCTAATATGTATGCTGTCGGGATACCAATCATACAGATGATAATGACTGAAATCCCTACAGATGTACATGTTGTTGTAAAAGCGGCTAGTGTTTCACTTGAAGAAACTAGCTCCTCCAGACTGCTTCGTGTAACCCGTGATGTCATGGAATAGATGACACTTATAATCCAGATGAAGTTAATACCTGTTATGCACCATAATAGCTTATACATGATATTTAACGGTTGGGTTGGCTTACATGGCTCTTTGCTTATTTCTTCATAAATGACAATGCCTTTAATCGTTGCTTCATTTCTGCTCATATGGACACACCCTCTTTTTAAGGAAGGATATAATGATATTTTTCCAATACTTGACGTCCTTTTTCTCCCAATACATAATCAACAAATTTTTCTGCCCCCTTTTGACTTTGAGTAAGTTTACCTATGGTGTAGGTTGCCATTTGATTACATGCATCTGGTATATCCAATGTGATGATGTTGGCTTCATTTGCTTTTGTTCTATCTGTTGCATAGACAATGCCGCAATCTGCTTCACCAATTTCTATTTTGGCAACAACGGCTTTAACAGAATGCTCATAGGATATCACATTGTTTTTAAATAGGCGGGTATAGTCTTCACCATCAAGGTTATCTTGCTGTATTTTATCCAGCATTTTTCTCGTATATTGACCAATTGGTTGAGCTTCTTCTGCCAAAATAATGGTGACATCCTTTTGGATCAAGTCTTCTAAAGAAGAAATTTTATGCTTTTGATCTTTATACACCATCACAACGAGCTTATTGTGTGCAAAAACATGAACATCTTCTTGGCTGATATACTTTTCTAACACCATATCTTCCATATAGGCTTCATTAGCCGATACATATACATCTGCCTTAACACCTTCTTTTATCTGATGAGCTAATGAGGCACTCCCTGCAAAAGTGATTGTCAAGTCAATATGGGTGTTTTCTTCTTCAAACGCTTCTTCTATTTCATGAAATGCTTCTGTTAAACTTGCCGCTGCCAAAATGGTCATCTCTGTCTTTTTTTCTGACACGGCTTGTGCATTGCACCCACATAATAGAATAGCTAAACTTATGACCATGGCTGCTACTTTCATTTTCATCACCTCATTAACAACACGGTTATCTCTAAGGTCAACCATAGATGGTTGTTGCACATAATCTTCTGATGTTAAATCAGCAATCTTTCAACCACTTCTTCTTCCTCTAGTGCATCCATGATTTCTTCCACATCATCAACCGTTACTTTGCCATACCAGATTTGCTGGGGATATATCATCACGATTGGCCCCATGGAACATAGGCCTAGACAGCCAGTGTTGGTTATCATCATTTCTGAATCCAAATCTCTATCTTGCATTTCTTCTACAAAAGCTGCCACCATGTCTTTTCCTTGCTGTTGAACACAGTAACCTTTATTTTCGCCTGTTAACCTTGAGCTGGTACACACAAAAATATGGTATTTGGGTTTTGTTTTTGCCATGATGCTTCACTCCTTTTTTATTTTCATCCAATGCTTTTACCTGAACAAGGTTGTGCTAGTTTTCCAACAGCATCTGCTCGACACTGTTTACAGTGGTACATTTGAGTCACATATTTTTCTCCTTTTTTTCTAGCCAACATGATGTCACTTCCTGTAGGTCGAGCTATATGTGCAAATGGGGTATCCTGGGTTGGAATCAACGGCATAATATTTGTCATAGCTGCTCCCAGAACAGCTGCTTTTTGGACGATTTTATGGATATGATTATCATTGACACCCTTGATATAAACAATGTTTATTTTGCATAAGACATCCTGTTTAGCCAGATAATCTAAGGCTTCCAATTGTCTATTCACAATTATCTTACCAGCCTCAATACCTGTGACCTTTTTACCATCAACGGTGATGTAACGGTATATTTTTGCTGCTACTTCCGGGTAAATTGTATTGATGGTGATGGTTACATGGGAAACACCCAACTTAACGAGAGCATCAACATGCTCTAAAAGATCTAGCCCATTGGTTGACAGACAAAAAATAGCCGAATCATCATAAGCTTTTATTAATTGGATGGTTTCTTTTGTTTCTTGGAAATTTGCCATGGCATCACCCGGACCAGCAATCCCTACCACCGTTAATTTTTCTACTTCACCTTTTGCTTCTTTGTACTTTTCTAAGGCCTGCATAGGTGATAAGATTTCACTGGTAACACCTGGTCTTGATTCATTTTGACAATCGTATTTTCTGTTACAATAATTACATTGAATATTGCATTTAGGCGCTACAGGTAAATGTATTCTTGCATAATCCTTTGCATCGCTACTATAACAAGGATGTTTCTTTGTCTTTTCTCTCACTTTCTTCGATATATAGTTGCTTAAAACTGGCATTTTCGTGTTGCACTTGCTCATGCATTCTGACATATAAATACCTCCCTTCGGTTCAATCATCATCACCATTTCTCTAATCATCGCTTATAATAAGCGTCATAAAACACGCTGCTTTACAGTTGACACAAATCTTTTAACGGGCCATTTCGCTGTGAGGCCCATAGAAGGTAGCATACATGTTCTCTCGATATGCGTCGTGTTTTAAGTCTAATAATGTATTGGTAATCTCATCTAAAAATCTTAGACTTCCTTCATAACCAATATAAAGCTTTCTCTGTCCACCTACATGATCATGAATTGGAAAACCAATTCTAATAAGGGGTATGCCTAACTGCTCCTTAAGAAATTTACCATCTGAGTGACCAATTAATAGGTTTGCTTGTGCTTGTTGCGTGAGTTTTCCAATGGTTTCAAAATCTGTATCTTCTATAATCACTGGATGGTAATGAAATGCCTCTAACTTATCTTGCAATACTTCTGATAAGTGATTGTGGTCACTACCTGTAGCAATGACTTGAGGTTCAATCCCATTTTCAATGCATAGGTTTGTGACACCATAGACTAATTCCGGCGTCCCAAAAATGACAGCCTTCCCTTCCCGATTCCATTTATGAGAATCGATCATAGCATCAAGGATTCGGCCTCTCTCTTCTAGCAATAGGCGGGGTATTTTTTTATTGTATAGTCGACCTACCAATTGCAACAAGGTATCTGTACCTTCAAGACCAATGGGTATGGGACATTTATAGTGTGGTACTTGATAATGATCTTCTAAGTATTTACCTGCTGAAAGATGATCATCCGTCAACATACCTAATTCGATGGTTGCCTTTGAATTAGCCATATCCATGATGTCTTTTCTTTTTGTTCCGCCCTTGGGTATCTTCTTATATTGTGCATCAAAAGAAGCATCTAATGTGTCTGAAATATCCGGTAACATAATGTAATCCACCTGAAACAAGTTCAGCATGCGCTTTAGCTCCCTAACATCTCTTGGTGACATATCAGAGACAATCACATTCAACCTTTCTGTTTTTACACCGGATGGCCTTGCGTAATGTGCAACAAGACTTTTCACGGCAGCAAGATAACCTCTGTATTGACTCGCTCCATACCCAGGCGTTTTGACGGATACAAAATCGATGCCGTCGTATCTATCCATTAATCCACTAGACTGAATCATATGATGGGTATCTTCTCCGATGGTTTCAGCTAAGCAAGTGGTTAAGACACCGATGATCTCCGGTTCATAGATGTTCACCACATTCTTCAAACCTTCAACCAGATTCGATGCACCACCATACACTGTTCCTTGTTCACTTAGAGAAGACGATGCAATATCTATGGGTTCATTATAATGGGTAGCAATATGTCTTCGAATATAGGTACTGCACCCTTGTGACCCGTGTATAAGCACCATGCTATTCTCAATACCTTTAAAAACAAGAGAAGCACCCATTGGCATACACATTTTACAAGGGTTCACATGAAGATTCGTAAAATTCCTGTTTTCGCTATGACACATCTTAGATCACCTACTTTTCTCTACTAACATCACTTCATTTATACACTGTCTTTTTATATTGTTTTATTTTTATTTTTAACATAATGCCAAACTGGACTGTTAAGGGTCATATCCACTTCTTTAGCAAAATTGACAGCCCCTTCAAATCCTGATAAAGCATGTTTTCTTTCGTGATTATGATCAATAAATGCCATGCCTAGTTTATAAGCAAGTGGTCTTTCCTTAACGCCACCAACCAATAAATCCGCTTGTTTATCCATTGCAAACTTTTGAAGCTCACTGGGATTAGCATCATCCAAAATGACCGTTCCATCTTCTGTCAAACGTCTAATCATGGCGTATTCTTCACTGTCTCCTGTCTGTGTGCCAACAACCACGACATGCATACCTAAATTCCTAAACTGTTTGATAAGTGCAATGGCTTTAAAACCACCGCCCACATAGATGGCTGCTTTTTTCCCTGCCACTTTCTTCTTATACGTTTCTAACCTTTCATGGGTTTTTTTCATTTCTCTCTCTATGAGTGCATTGGTTCTTTCAATCACCTTGGTATCCCCCACTAAATAGGCTATTTTTCTTAAAGCTTTAACGGTTTCATCCACTCCCAGAAAACGAACTTTTTCAAAAGGTATGCCATATGTTTTTTTCATCTGTTTCGCCAGATACGTCATGGAGCCAGCGCATTGAACCACATTATAGGAAGCTTTTGGAGCATTTATTAGGGTACTATAGCTGGCATCACCGGTTATGGTGCTTATGACGCGAATACCCATCTCACGTAAATACTTCTGAATAATCCACGCTTCTGCTGCAAGATTAAAATCACCTAGATAATTGATGGTATACGGTATTTTTTCTTCATGTGGTTCATCACCCATAAGTTGCATTAAAGCCATGCATGCCATCTTATATCCTGTTCGCTTATTACCTGTGAAACCAGGTGACTTCACGGGAATAACCCGAAGATTATATGTCTGTTCTGCCAGCTTACAAACCGCATCCACATCGTCTCCGATGACACCTACAACACATGTGGCATAGACAAATATAATTTTAGGGTGATAAGCGCTATACACTTCCTCAATAGCTTTTGCTAATTTGGTTTCCCCACCAAAAATAATATCCTTTTCTCTTAAGTCCGTGGAAAAACTGTTACGGTACATCTCTGAATCGCTGGATAAACTTCCACGAATATCCCATGTATAGCTGGCACACCCAATGGGTCCATGCACAATGTGAACAGCATCGGTAATCGGATTTAGAACAACTCTAGCACCACAATAAACACAAGCCCTTTGACTCACTGCACCGGATAAACTCTCTTTATCGCAATCAATTGTTGCTCCTGCAGCAACACCTTTTTCTATAATAAAACTTTTTCGACTATCTAAAATAACATGTTCACTTGGCATTTTCTTCATCCCCTTCTTAAGGTTAATGAGCAACATAAAACCTTTTTAAAAAAGAAAGGCTGTCTTAATAAAAGCAAATGACCTTTTATATCCTAAAAAACTAACAGCAAAATCTACTTAAGACAGCCCTTCACATCAATACCTTTCGTTACATGACCAGTTCAAAATCTTCATCTGCACATTCTTGATCATACTTATCCAGAAAAGCCGTACTAATCTTTTCAATTAATCGCATAGCCCCCATATAACCAACAACAGGAAAATAACTGTGTCCTACACGGTCCAGTATGGGAAAACCTACCCGTACAAGAGGAATATTTTCTGCACGTGCAATGTATTTACCGTATGTATTGCCAATGATTAAATCAACGGGTTCATTTTTTATCCATTGATGTAATTCAAATAAATCACCTTCTGATTTGACACTGGAACCCTCTATGCCTGCATTTTCTAACATATGATAGATATCCTTAGCAAATACTTTTCCTGGTGTACCTGTGAGGACATACTTGGGAATCATGCCTAAATCAATGACAAACTCGGTCATAGCTGTTACAATATCTGGATCTCCAAAGATAGCCACCTTTTTTCCATGATAATGATGGTGGACGTCAACCATTAAATCAACTAATTGACCTCTTTCTTTTTCCAGTGCCTTGGGTACACTTTTGCCTGTAAGTTCAATAAATTTAAAGATCATCGCATCCGTTGCCTTTATACCAAGGGGTACTTTCAAAACATAGGGCGCAACTTTACATTTATGTTCCAACTTAAAAGCAGCTTCTTCCGATGTGTATTTTCCGAGAGCCACTGTAGCCATCGCATCGCCTGATTCTCTAATGGCTTCTACTGATGTACCGCCTTCTGGATACATGTCATATTTACCCGTATTGGGGGTATTGACAACATCACTTGTATCCGGATACATGGTATAATCCATACCTATCTCTTCTGCAATTCTCTTAATTTCTTTCATATCGCTGGGTTCAACAAAACCAGGCATGATGTTCACTTTACCATTATTACCCTCACCCATGGTTGATTCGGCAATTTGGGTAACCATTGACTTACACATATTTGAGAATCCCGTTACATGAGAACCTGCATAACTTGGTGTATTGGCATAGATAACCCTTTTTCCTTCAGGCACTTTAGAATCACGAATAAACTCGCCAACATCATCGCCTATGGTTTCAGAAAGACAAGTTGTATTTACAGCAATGATATCCGGGTTATAAATATTAAAAACGTTTTGTATGCCTTTTACGAGATTGGATTTACCACCAAATACACATGCACCTTCCGTAAATGAACTGGTAGATGCAACAATAGGGTCTCTAAAATGCCTCGTTAAATGCATACGATGATACGAGCAACAGCCTTGTGAACCATGACTATGGGGTAAACATTTGTTAATACCAAGTGCAGCATACATGGCACCTATTGGCTGACAAGTTTTTGCTGGATTAACATTTAATGCTTTTCGTTCCGTGATTTCTTTTGGTGTATAATCTAACATACCTATTCAACTCCTATCTTACCAGCTAACGACGGTTCTTTTTTCCAAGGTGCTATGATATACTGCCAAGCTGATGTATTCACACCTGCTGCAACATCCCTGGCAAAGTTAACGGCACCTTTAAATCCTGCATAAGGTCCGGCATAATCATAAGAGTGCATTTGTTTGGAATAAACACCCATTTTTTGAATAATGTATTTATCTTTAATACCTGAACCAAAGAAATCTGGTTTCAATACTTTTACAAAAATTTCAGTTTCATAATGATTAATATCGTCAATAGCTATCATACCATCTGCCATTTCACTAATCATACCTTCATAATTGCTCAATGGAATTTCTTTTTTTAGTGCTTCATATTTTTCTTTGGATAGACGTAGTCTATACTTTTGTTCATCTTGGTCAACCTCTATTTCTTCAATGTTTCGGCTATCTGCATCAAGCTTAATATCGGGTATAATATCTCGACCTTCATAATCATCGCGATGGGCAAATTCATAACCGGCTAGAATGGTATCCATGCCAATTTCCTTTAACATACCTTGATAATGGTGTGCTCTTGAACCGCCAACAAATAACATGGCTGTTTTTCCATCACACATGGCTTTGTATTTGGCAATATCCTCTTTAATCTCACCCAGTTCTTGTTTTATGACTTCTTCTGTACGCTTTGTAAGCTGTGGGTTGTCAAAGTATTTTGCCATATCTCTAAGGGATTGTGTAAATGCCTTCACACCAATGAAGTTAACCTTTAACCATGGAATACCATATTTTTTCTCAATCATGTCACCTATATAGTTAATGGACCGGTGACATTGAATAAGGTTAAGATCTGCTTTATGTGCTGCTGCCATTTCATCAATAGCCGCATTACCAGTCATGGTTGTGATTACATGATAACCTATTTTATTGAGCACTCTGGTTATTTCCCACTCGTCTCCACCTATGTTGTATTCACCTAGAATATTAATAGAGAATTCTTTGGGTTCGTAATCATCATTGGTGCCAACCACATCGGTCATGAGTTTATTGTTTGCGATGTGATGACCTGCCGATTGGCTAACCCCTTTATACCCTTCACAACTAAAAGACAGTACAGGTATACCTAGTTTCTGAGAAGCTTGTTTTGCAACCATATGGATATCGTCACCAATAAGACCGACTGGACATGTTGCGGATACCGAGATGGCTTTGGGTTTAAAGATGTCATAAGCTTCTTGAATAGCCTTTGCTAGCTTTTTATCACCACCAAAAACAATATCACTCTCCTGCATATCTGTGTTAAACGAATAAGCTAAGAAGTTTTTGCCACCTTCTCTTGCTTTTCCTTTATTTCTTCGTGTACCCCAACTGTAATAACCACAACCTATTGGACCATGGGTAATATGAACCATGTCGACGACTGGACCAATAACCACGCCTTTACAACCTGCATAACAACAACCTCTATTGGTAATAATGCCGGGGATTGTTCTTGTATTGGCATCAATTTTTTGTTTTTCTTCTTGATGATCAACGACCAGCATATGTTTTTTTCTATTTTTCATTACCTTTGCTGAGTAAGATTCTAGAATCTTATCCATTGTTTTAACACTTTCACTCATGGGTATCACCTACTTTCTTGTTTCTTGAAGATCATAAAATCCTTCATTGTTATGGACTACAATGCACATTCTCCTGTTTCTTGTGTTCTTACACGAATAGCATCTGAAACAGGACATACGAATATTTTACCGTCACCCATATTACCTGTTGAATTAATGGCCATTATGGTATCAACAACTTTATCCACTTCATCATCGTGTACAACCATTAATAACAACCTTTTTGCAATCAGTCGATGGGCTTCAGAAATGGATTCCATAATGGGTTTTGACTTAATCATCTTCCCATCTATTAATTCTTCGATGAGCTCATAATCCACTTTCTTCTTGCCTCGACCATATACTCTTCTACAGGTAATAGCAGGGAATCCACTTTCAGATAAAGCTTTTTTGGTTTCATTAATTTTATTCATTCTAATAATGGCTAAAACTTCTTTCATCTGATTCACTCCTATCTGTTTTTATAACTCTGCTTTACCTGTACTGATGGTATATGCGGCCTCAACTTCTGAAACAAAGATTTTACCATCTCCAAAAGTACCTTCACCGGTCTTTGCATTTTTCATGATAATACTAACCACTTCTGATACAGCATCTTCTTCAACAACCATTAGCAATATTTCTTTTGGTATTTCATCATAATAAATATCGCCTACTTTAACACCTCTTTGTTTCCCTCTACCCACAACATCTATTTTTGTTACTGCAGGATAATTAGCATCTGCTAATTCACTTAATACAGTCGATACTTTTTCAGGTCGAATAATTGCTCTTATCATTTTCATTGCATTCACTCCTATCCAATATCATCCAATATATTTGTTAATCTGCCATTAAGTTGTATTTTAATTGTTAAAATGTTATAATTTGATTATGGAATGCGGTAACTTAACAGCATATGCTCTCGCCAAAAAGACTTATGTTATCCTAAGATACCGTATTCCATTAATATTTCTTCTAATCGGTCTTGTGCCATAGGTTCTGGAATGACAAACATATCATTACCATCAATGGCTTTTGCTAATGTTCGATATTCTTGCGCTTGTGGTTCAGTGGCATCAAAATGAATCACTGTTTTTTTGTTGATTTCTGCTCGTTGAACCATGTTGTCTCTTGGTACAAAATGAATTAAACGGGTACCCAGTTCTTTTGTAAAAGCTTGAAGCATTTCCAGTTCATTATCCACGTTTCTAGAGTTACATATAATGCCCCCTAATCGTGTGCCACCTGTATTGGCATATTTTTTAATCCCTTTACAAATATTATTTGCCGCATACATGGCCATCATCTCACCGGATGCCACAATATAGATTTCTTCTGCTTTACCTTCCCGAATAGGCATAGCAAATCCACCACAAACAACATCACCCAGTACATCATAAAAAACATAATCCAAGTCATCCGTATAAGCACCTAGTTGTTCTAACAGATTAATGGATGTAATAATACCACGCCCTGCACATCCTACACCAGGTTCAGGCCCACCTGACTCTACGCACCGAATACCTCCATACCCTTTTTTAAGAATTTCTTCTAATTCTATATCCTCTCCTTCTTCTCTTAATGTATCAAGAACTGTTTTTTGTGCTAATCCATTAAGAATCAGTCTGGTTGAGTCCGCTTTTGGATCACAACCAACAATCATGATCTCCTTACCCATTTCAGCAAGGGCTGCAGTAAGATTTTGTGTTGTTGTGGATTTACCAATACCACCTTTTCCATAAATCGCTACCTGTCTCATCATCATCCATCCTTTCTGAAAAAAATAGTTAAAATATTATTTTCAACAAAATGAAAGATTACATATATCTTCTTTCATTTTTACAAAAACAAAGGAGCCCTAACAACTCAACATACATGAAGCATGCAAAGCTATTAAGACTCCCTTGTCCTGAACAAATCAAAATAATATTTTTAATAGTATAGCACACAACAATCGATTAATCAACATCATATTTGCAAAAATAATATAATGTTCTTGCATTTCTATTGTTAAAATTACTATATTATTCTACACAGTACAGTCATTCATTGTTATGTTTTTCATTTGGTTAAGCTATAGGATTATCAATATGTTACAGGATTTGCTTTCGATATAGGTATTTTCATATAACTAATGAAAGAATATGCTCACCTATTGATGGGCCAAGCTTTACTCACTATAACTATATGCCGTCTACTTAAGCTTAATTTGTTACTTTTTTCACTTTTAATGACTTCCTTTCTAATATGATGCAATTCAATTGACAACACCTATAATCTTTGATACGATACTTCTCATTAAATGAGTAGATTTCTTATAATGATTGCTTTAACTGCAAAGCTAATTAAGCAAATTTATCGTTTAGATAGTAATATTCTAGATAGGAGGCAATATTAGATGACATGTCATAACATGAAAAAAGTTCATGACTATTTAGCCGTTATTGACAAAGTAATTGAGGATGGAAAGTACAAAGCAACTTGGGCATCATTGATGAATCATAAAGTTCCTCATTGGTATCAACATGCAAAATTTGGTATCTTCATACACTGGGGTGTCTATAGTGTACCTGCTTTTGGTGAGTGGTATCCGCGTTGGATGTATAAACCACATGAACAGAAATATGGCCAGTATTTTTATAAGTATCATATAGAAAATTATGGATCTCTTAAAGATTTTGGCTATAAAGACTTCGTTCCTATGTTCAAAGCTGAAAAGTATAACCCTGCTGGGTGGGCTGATCTCTTCAAAGAAGCTGGTGCTAAATTTGTGATGCCCGTTGCGGAACATCATGATGGCTTTCAGATGTATGATAGTGACTTATCGGAATGGTGTGCTACCAAAAAAGGTCCTATGCGTGATTGTATTGGTGAGTTGAAAGAAGCCCTTGAAGAAAGAAATCTGGTATTCACCACATCTTCACATCGGGCTGAACACTATTGGTTTTCATGTGGAGGAAGAGATTTGGATAGTGATATACAAGGGGATATTCCTTATGGTCATTTATATTGGCCATCCTATAAAGAACCTTATGACACGCAAGCTGATTATAACTATGTGGAAGAACTTGACAAAGATTTTCTCGACGATTGGCTCGCAAGAACTTGTGAAATTGTAGATAAATACCAGCCCAAGATTGTATACTTTGACGCATGGAACCAGACAACCGCATTTAAGCCTTATATGCAAAAATTTGCCGCTTACTACTATAATCGTGGTATTGAATGGGGAAAAGAAGTTACCATCAACTATAAATTTGATACGATGATGCAGTCAACAGCAGTTCCTGATATTGAACGGGGTCAGCTTAGTGATATTTCACCGATGTTTTGGCAAAATGATACGTCTATTGCAACCAATTCTTGGTGTTATAATAAAAATAATAACTACAAAAAAACCCATGACATTATCTGTGATTTAGTTGATGTGGTCAGTAAGAATGGTTCCTTCTTGCTGAATATTGGCCCAAAGGCAGATGGTACAATTCCTGACAAAGAAGTGGCCATCTTAAAAGAAATTGGTAAATGGCTTCACCTTAATGGTGAAGGAATCTATCATTCCACCTACTGGAAAAAATATGGTGAAGGTCCAACGAAGACTGTTGAAGGTCATTTTACAGATACACTTCGTGAGCCTTATACCAGTGAAGATTTCCGCTTTACATTCAAAGATGGTGTTTTATATGCCTTTGCATTGACGTGGCCTGAAGACGGATGCGTGCGTATTAAGACATTAGCAAGAAATTCCAGTCATTATTGTGGTACCATAAAAGATGTAGAAGTGCTGGGAGCTCCAGACGGCTGTCAATTCCAATTATGTTCTGACTATTTGTCTGTATGGGCGAAAGGTATTGTAACAAAAAATCCTGTTTGTATCAAAATACATATTGAATAATTAGCTTTTATTTTGATACATTTATATTATGGTAAATGTTTATAAAAGTATATTATGGTAAATGTTTATAAAAGTCAAAAGATGATTCCTATAGTAAATAGGAGTCATCTTTTTTAATGCTACTAATAGCCATCTTGATTATAGTAATCTGTATAGTCGTGTTTGTTTTAACTACCTTTTTAGATGTATTCCATTCAGTTAAAACACATTCTATTTTTGCATAATGGCATCCACCTGATAGCCTTCTAGTTTACCCCGACCGTCTAAAAATCCCAATTCAATGAGATATACCAATTGTACCACTTCACCACCAAGTTCTTCAATCAACTCAATGGTTGCTTTTGACGTTCCTCCTGTGGCTAATAAATCATCAATGATCACAACTTTGCTGCCAGGCTGAATGGCATCAATATGCATCTCAATGGTAGCTGTACCATATTCAAGTGCATACTCTTTACTTTTCGTTTCATAGGGTAACTTACCCGCTTTTCTAACAGGTAAAAACCCTTTATTCATATTGTAGGCAACTGGTACACCAAAGATAAAACCTCTTGATTCAGGTCCTACTATGTAATCAAAATCCAGGTCTTGCAGCTTGTCTTGAATCTGGTCAATTGCAGCTCTTAATCCCTCTGGGCTTTGTAAAATTGTCGTAATGTCATAAAATACGATACCTTCTTTCGGAAAATCAGGCACTTCACGTAAGATTTTTTTAAGATCCATATCTATTACTCCTTTTAGCAATACCCTAGACATAAAGTTTTTTCTCTATTTATCCCTAATGATACTACTTTGTCAAATTTATATATTCACATGGTATATGGCCAGAATCAAAAGTCTTGTGAACATACAATAATAGTATACCAAATATAACCCATTCTAGCAAAAACTTTTTCATTTATTTTCTTAACCCTATGTATATACTATGATAATTTTTTATACAACGTTGATTGCTCTAGTGTCACTTTTATACCTTTATGTAAATGAAAGTGAAGCTCCATATCCTCTATCTTATATTTCAGCAAACTTAATTCACCAAACACTTCTAAACAAAGAAGAAAGCGAATAAGGCTTTTCGGAGCTTCATATTGAAGTTGTTTTAAAAACTTATACAGAACAACCCTATGTTTTTCTTGTTTGTCTAGTGCAAGCAACGCTCGGTATATGTGTTCATATTCTTTTCTGTCGGGTATAGTCCGCTCCTGTATGATAGACGTTAAGTCACCTTCAGCAAATCCTTTGCTTTTTATGGACTTAAACCAGGTTAAGTCTTCTTGGACACTTTTGATATACGCATTATTCACGTTGATATCTTTTAGCATAATCTGAGGCTTTTTGGTACCGTTCCATTCATTAATATTCAATGTTCCCAGTAACGCAATGTTACCTGATGGCTCAATGTAATCATAGAATTCAGCCATACCAAAACCAATGCCATCTAAAAAATATTGTTGGTCGTCAAGACGCATCTTAAGATGATTGTTCTCTTTGCCTATTGTGCGTACATCATGGACTCTGCCTTTACATATAAACTTGGGCTCAGGATTACCCATACCATAGGGTTCAAGCTTTAGAATATCTTCAATTAAAGGAATGTTGATATCATCTAATGAAATTTCCATATCGGCATGCATCTTAGGCATGAGGGTATCTTCTTGCATATGTATATGGGCATAACTGTTGACACGGTCCCTTAGGGCATCAACCAGTTCTTCATCCAAGGACATACCCGCTGCCATCTCATGTCCACCAAATTTAGTAAGTATGTCTTTTGCTGAATACAAGGCTTCAAAAATACTAAAACCGTCTACGCTTCGAGCTGACCCAGATGCTACCCCATCTTCTATACTGAGCAGTATGGTAGGGCGATAATATTTTTCTGTAATACGGGAAGCAACAATACCAATGACACCATGGTGCCAATTCTTAGACGCTACCACAATGATTTTTGTATTGGCCACATCAATGGTCTCTTCAATGATTTCTATGGCTTCTTCTGTTATCTTCTGTTCTAATTCTTGGCGGTTTTTATTCTCTTCATTAAGGGTTTCTGCTATTGCAGCAGCTTCCTGTTGGTCCTGTGTGGTGAATAAAGCAATACCTCGCTTAGCATCACCTAATCGACCTGCCGCATTTAATCTTGGAGCAATACGAAATCCAATGATACCTGCGGATATTTTATCCCCTTTTTTGGTACCTGATACATCAATCAGTGCTTTTAAACCGACATTCCATGTATCCATCATGGTCTCAAATGCCAATTTTGTAATGACTCTGTTTTCATCAACCAATGGTACAATATCAGCAACCGTTCCAACAGCAACAATATCAAGATACTTCCAAATTAAGTCCGTATTATCCAGCTTAATGGATAAAGCATGCATCAGCTTAAAAGCGACGCCACACCCTGCCAGCATATCGAAAGGATAATCACAATCTTCCCGCTTAGGGTCAATAACAGCAATGGCTTCAGGTATTTCTTCTTGGCATTCATGATGATCGGTAATAATCATGTCAAGACCAATGTCCCTTGCATATGCAGCTTGAGATATTGCTGTTATACCTGTATCCACTGTAATAACGAGGGAAGTTCCTCCATCATGGATATGCTTTAGAGCTTCATCATTCACACCATAGCCTTCTTCTAAACGATCTGGTATATAATAATCTACCTGTACATTATTTTCTTTTAAATACATGTAGAGAATGGATGTGCTGGTCATACCATCCACATCATAATCACCATAAATGGTTATTTTTTCTCCATTGGCTATAGCTTTTAGGATACGCTTCGTTGCTAAATCCATATCTTTCATGGCATAGGGGTCGTGAAATTTGTCTCTATCCACATGAAGAAATCGTTTAATCTCTTCATCCCGTACAATGTTTCGATTGGCTAATATGGTTGCCATGATGGTTGATAGTTGATGATGATTAGCTATAGTGGATACCAGTTCTTCTTTACTTTCTTTCAAACGCCATATGTACTTGGACTCCAACATTATCTACCTCCAAAAAAGGGCTGTCTTAAGACAGCCCCATTTAATCATGTTAACATCTTGTGGTTCTATTTTTTTAGTTTTGATGTGCACGCTGAATTCTTGCTTCTTCTTTTCGCTTAAACACATACCATAATGGGCTGGCTACGAAGATAGAAGAATACGTACCACTTAAGATACCTACCATTAACGGCAATGCAAATTCACGAATGGATGCAACACCAAGTATATAGAGTACCGCAACCATGATAAAGGTTGTTAATGATGTATTAATGGAACGGGATAAGGTTTGGCTGATGGACGTATCCACAACACCTTTAAAGTCTCCACGTTTCATATACTTCTGATTCTCACGTACACGGTCAAAAAGTACAATGGTATCATTAATGGAGTAACCCACAATGGTCAGCATGGCTGCAATAAATGAATTATTGATGGGTATTCTAAACACAGAATATACAGCCAGTACTACAAGTACATCATGGATAAGCGCTACAACGGCACTTATACCAAAGCGATAATCTTTGAATCGTAGTGTCACATAGATTAAAATACACACAGCTGCAAAAAAGATAGACAATAATGCACTGTTTCTCATTTCTTCACTAATGGTTGCACTAATGCTTTCGCTTTCGATATCTTCTGCTGTAATACCATATTTCTCAATGAGTTGATCACGAAGAGCTGAACGTTGGTCATTCTCTAAATTACTTGTCTTAATAATGACTTGACCTTTATCATTAACCGATTGGAATTGGGGACTTGCGTCACCAGTAGCTTCCTTTACAAGGGGTGTTAGCTCTGCATCCATTTCATCCCTGTCCATGACTTTACCTATATTTACAAGTGTTGAAGAACCACCACTGAACTCGATATCATAGTTAAGAACAGAGCCTTTTGCACTTTGGTAAACTGGCATTGCTAATAAACCAATGGCAATAATAACAATGGAGATTCCAAACCATATTTTTCGCTTAGCAATGACTTGAATGGTACGAGTCTTATGCGCAATACCGTATAATTTCTTATTACGGAATCCTAATCCTTCAAATGTCCATAAAATAAGTCTTGTCACAACTAAAGCCGTAAACATGGAAATAATAATACCGATTGCTAATGTTTGTGCAAAACCTTTGATAGGTCCAGTTCCCATAAGGTATAGGATAACAGCAGCAATTAATGTTGTGACATTACCATCTAAAATAGCTGATGTGGCTTTTTTAAATCCTGCTTTTAAGGACGCTCGCAATGTTTTCTCCAGAGCTAATTCTTCTTTAATCCTGGAGAAAATAATAATGTTCGCATCCACCGCCATACCAATGGATAAGATAATACCTGCAATACCTGGTAAGGTTAATGTAATCTTACCTAAACTTAAGATGACAACCACCAGACTGGCATAGAATACTAATGCTACATCTGCTGCAAACCCAGGTATTTTGTATAAAATGATCATAAATAATAAGATAATGGCTAAACCAATAATACCCGCTTTTACACTTGTATCCACCGCTTCGGCACCTAGTTTGGCACCCACAACATTCGAACGTAACTCTTCTAATTCAAGTGGTAAGGCACCAATACGAATGTTGGAAGCTAATTGTTCTGCCCTCTCAGCAGAACCTAGATTACTAATTTGAGCATTACCGTCACGAATAACTGAAGAAACTTTAGGATCCATGATGGTTATCCCATTATACTTGATAGCAATTGTTTGATAGAGAAACTTCTCTGTAGCTTCTGCAAACTTCTCTTTTCCACTATCATTAAGCGTTAGTGAAATAACATGAGGATCAATTTCTCCTGCAATCATTTGTGCTGTTGCATCTTTAACGTCTTCACCTGTTAACACAACAACACCATCTGGTCCAACGAATTCAAGTTGACCTGGTTTACCCAGTTCCTCCAATACCTTCTCAGCATCTTTGGCATCTGGTATATCCACATTAATACGTTTTGAACCTTCTAAATAAATCTCAGCTTCTGTATATCCTAAACTGTCTGTTCTTTTTTGCAGTTTGAATTTCGTATCATTTAAATCCTTTTTTGTTGGATTATCTTTAACCGTTGTATAGGTGATGCTTACACCACCAGCTAAATCAAGCCCCAACCTTACATTATTAGCTCCACCTACTTCATCTTTTCCTACTCCTTTAACTGCTACAAATACGGTTCCTGCGATTATAACAATTAACAGCAATAGGGTAATAAATCTTTTCCCCTTCATTGCAAAAAGTTCCTCCTTCGTACACGTTTTTTCTTTTTTTATTTCATGACGTAAATGATGAGTTGGTGCTTATGTTTTTAAAAGTCTCAATTCATATATGACACATACGACAATAAACCATATGGTTCAATATATAATCACCATCATTTTATAAGATGAATGCCTAAATAATTACTCATTTTTAGCAATTGTGACACATCTCATATAAGATAAATTATAATTACATTCATGCATTTAGTCAAGACAACATTTCTTTTGCTTTTAAATAGATGGCACATTCCACACGTTTTTTCTCAAGGGTGCATCCCATGTCATAAACATCATGTATGTTACCATGGAATTGATAAGCATTAGCACTGCATCCACCACTGCAATAGAACTTGGCCCAACAGGATTGACATTTCTGTTTAGAGTATACACTACAACCTTTAAAATCATTCTGCTTAACTACATTTGTTACACCTGTATCCACATCCCCCATCTTAAAATCTTCCATACCGACGAACTGGTGACATGGATAGAGGTCACCCCATGGCGTGACTGCAAGATATTCTGTTCCTGAACCACATCCTGACAACCTTTTAACCACACAAGGACCTTGGGATAAATCAATCATAAAGTGGAAAAAGTTAAATGCCTTACCTGCTTTTTTACGCTGCAGCATTTCTTTGGCTAAGATATCATACTGTTCACATAATGTATCCATATCTGCTTCTTGAAGCGCATAGGGCATATTGGGTGGGGCAACAACTGGTTCAACAGATATCTGCTTGAACCCACAATCGGCAAGATGCAAGACGTCTTGTGAAAAATCCAGATTGTGATGTGTAAATGTCCCTCTAACATAATAGTTTTCTTGGTTACGGCTTTCAGCCATTTGAATGAATTTGGGAAGAATCAAATCATAACTTCCTTTACCATTACTTGCAGGGCGCATTTGATCATGAATGGCTTTTCGACCATCAATACTTAATACGACGTTGTACATGTTGTTATTAATATAGTCCATATTCTCATCATTCAATAACACCCCATTGGTGGTGATTGTAAACCGAAAGTTCTTGTGATGCTTTTCTTCTTTTGTCTTAGCATATTCTACAATCTCTTTTACCACATCAAAATTCATTAATGGTTCGCCACCAAAAAAGTCGATTTCCAGATTTTTTCGATGACCAGAATGTTGGATTAAGAAGTCAATTGCTTTTTTGCCCACCTCACTGGACATCATGGAACGGTCACCATGATATTCCCCTTCGCCAGCAAAGCAATAGCGGCAAACTAAATTACAATCATGTGCAATATGTAAACATAAAGCTTTTACCACAGGCTGTCGATTCTTAAAATCAAGAATGGTTTCTTTATAGGTGTCTTCTGTAAACAATAGACCCTCACTGACAAGACCTGCAACTTCCTCAAAGGCTTCTTGGATTGCATCCTCCCCATAATTGCGTCGCAGCTTGTCTTGTATTTCTGCTTTGGATAATGTAGGATAGTTCTCTATGATATCATATACGATATCATCCACAACGTGGACTGCGCCACTGTATATGTCAAGAACGATGTTCAAATCATCCATCTTATATTGATGTATCACCGTCATACTTCCTTTCATTTGCTTTCCTATAAGATAACATAAGCAGCGACTTGCGTCACTGCTTTTAACCTATCATTATTTGTTTTCACATGTTTGGTTTCCAACTGTACATGAAGTCTTACATGCTGATTGGCATGATGTTTGACATTCACCACATCCACCTTTTTTTAAACTCTTCTTAAGAGTAGCAGAATTTAATGTTGTAATATGTTTCATGGGTTTTCCTCCTTATATGTACCTGGTGCATTAACCTAAGATATTATATCATAAGATACGCATAAAGAAAAGTAGTTTTCCATAAGTTCCTGAGCCAATTAACCCAGCATACCTCCTAAAGTGCCTCCACCTAAGCACATAAAAAACAAGCTGACAGCATCTCCAGATATAGCACTGTTTTTATTAATGAGCAAGGACACAACCACAAAAATAATAAAGTAAATGATGCCACCAATTGCCCCATGCATCCATTTCGTCTTACCAATGGACCGCCCTATCCGCAACCCTATAATAATGGTAGCTAAAATAATGACAGCTATTCTTCCTATATTGATTTGACTATCGGCTAAATCAAATTTATATACAACGAAAGTAAGTAATAGCACACCAATAGCGGTAATGATATAACCAATCATAACGGATTTTAAAATACTCATCGTTACATGCTTCGTGTCCATATCGGGCTTTTTATTAAATCGAGATGTTCTGTTCATCATACGCCTCCTTATTATTCCATATACTATTATACTGTGCTATAATCTAAAATATGCCATGCTTTTAGAAGGGAATGAAGGATTTGAATCGATATATCGACTTACATACACATACCACCATATCCGATGGTACCATGACGCCCAGGGAATTGATTGAATATGCTGCTAAAAAAAAGTTGGCGGCTATTGCTATAACCGATCATGATAGTATCGATGGTATATGGGAAGCAAAACAATCTGGGAAAAAGAACCATGTAGAAGTGATTAGCGGTATTGAATTCTCTACTTATTATAAGCACACAGAAATTCACATTATCGGTTTATTAATCGATGAAAAGGATAAACGCTTTATTAAGGGTTTACATGAAATCATTGAAGCCCGTGACAATAGAAACAAAGTCATGGTAGATAAGTTGCAAGCCCATGGTTTTAATATTAACCTTGACGATATTTTTGCAACAGCTGATTCAAAAGTCTATACCCGTGCACATATGGCTCGTGCCATGCTCAATAAAGGATACGTGTCTTCTATGAAAGAAGCTTTTGATTTGTATATTGGTAATGATGGTCCTTGTTATGTTTCTAGAGAAAAAGTAAACCCCCAAATGGCCATTCAATTAATTCGCTCTTGTGGCGGTGTATCTATTTTGGCTCACCCAACCTTGTATGATATGAATCTAAGGGAGTTAGATGCCCTTATTAAAGAACTAAAAGCCATTGGGTTACAAGGTATAGAAGGTGAATATGCCCTCTATACAAAATCAGAAGAAAGGTATATAAAAGAATTGGCAAAAGCCCATGATTTAGTCCTATCTGGTGGTTCTGATTTTCATGGAGACAATAAGCCCTATATTGATTTAGGTGTTGGAAAAGGCAACCTAAAAATCAATTATCATCTATTAGAGAGAATGAGAGAAATCAAGAACCATTAAGCTTGCTGCATCCTCTTCCATACCATTTTTATCATTTGGTTAATGGTATATCCAAATATTTTCTTGCCAATACTTAATTGTGTTGGATAGTAATAGTTTGCTTTAAGCCACCCCTTTTTTTTCCAATAATCATGGTCCGCTTCTGACATATACGTCTTACTTTTCAAACCATTAAATAGGAAAATATCATAATAACTGGGGCGAGGAGGTGTTGTGTCATGAAGTGCTTTTTGAAAATGCTTAATCAAGCGATCCATTTTCTTTAATATCTTTTGATGATATTTCTCATTATAGAGGCTGTTCTTGTCGTCATCAAAAAACATGGTCGATATAACGGGTAATGTTCCTACATAGTGACATCCAAAGGCTATACCCATCATCTTCATGTATTGACCTGTTGGCTTTTTCCCACCACCTGCAGTGGTTACGATGTTGATAAAAGGTTTACCAACCATGGCTGGTCGATGACATAAATATGCCATACGATCAATGGCTTTTTTTAAGGTCCCTGTAATCTGACAAGCATATACAGGTGAAGCCAATAGGATACCATCTGCTTGAATCATACGCTTAACGATACCTTGTATATCATCTTTCAAAGGACAGTACATTTCACCTTTACTAAAACACAGACCACATCCTTTACATTCATGTATGGTCATATCTGACAGCTGAATGTAATCAAATCGTATATCCCCTTCATGTCCCATTTTCTTTTCTATAAGTTGCGCCACATGATAACTGTCCTTTTTTCTTGGACTTCCTAATAAAACGACGATGTTCATGATATAATCCTCCTATTATATCCAAGCTTGGATATGTAATGTTATTTTTTTGGACTATCCCTTTCATGTATTATCATTTCTTACTCTATAAATAGGATAGTCCTGCTACTATTTTCTTTTTAATACCTGGATTAAATGTTCCAGTTTCTCTGCAGCCATATCTGGATTATTAAGAATTTCTTTTTTAAGGGTCTCAATATCATCTTCTCCTGAAACCTGTCCATGGACTTCATGTTCATTCACATGAGAAAAATCAATTTTTTTAATAAGCTTAGCCGCTTGCGATTCTAGTGCTATGCAAGCATCAATCTCCACCAAAAGCGCTTCATGCCATTTAATCTGATAATCCATATTAGCAATCATCATATCAAAGCATATCTTTTCTACTTGTAGAGTTTGATTATTCACTTTTATGGCTTGCCACTTCTCTGTGTCACTTTTTTTCTGCCTTAATGTGTCAATATGCTTCTCTATATGTTGCACAAGCACATCTCTATCCATCATACCTACAAATGGAAAAAGAATAAATTTGTCAGACCCTATATCATAGATCATCTTATCTAATTCTTCCTTAAAATATGTTTCTAATGCCTGCTGACCACTAGGCGTTATACCATAGATTTTCCTGATTTTCTTCCCTATTTTTTCTTGACGATTCAACACAATCAATCCTTCTTTTTCAAGCTTACCAAGGGCATAATAGATAGAACCCGATTGTATTTTCGTCCAACTTTCTAAATGATTAATCTGTATATACTTCTGAATTTCATACCCATGGGTAGGTTTTATATTCAAAAAATATAAAATAAATGCCTTTACCATACTCCACCTCCTATAACCAACATTGGATATTAATCACATTATATACCCAACATTGTATATTTGTCAAGCTTGATTCTAAATAAAAAAACAAATCATCTTTCAATGACATAGAGCATTACAGAAGTTACATCCACATACCCATCATTATCCAATGGGTTAAAGTAACTATTTTTTACACTGGCAAAAAAGTGGCACACATATAAAAACCCTATATCATGATAATAAACGATCTTTGCGGCTTGTTGCCCTCCTTTAATTAGATAAAGGCAACAAACGCAACGTGAGTATATTATCATGATATAGGGTTTAACTTCATAACCGTTAGCGGTTTTTTTAACGAATGACTTACATTAACAATGTTACTTATTTTTCCTCTTCTTTAACTTCCTTAACCTCTTCAATTTCCTCATCTCGATTAATTGTTAAATCCGGCTCCTTAATAGCTGCAATAGCGTTTCTCTGAATAGGTACACGCACACTCTTATTAGTCCCAAGTTCAACAATCACAACATCATTAATAGAATCTACCACTCTACCAAAAATACCACCATTGGTCATAACTGAGTCACCAATTTTGACATTGGACTGCATGCTGTCCACTTCTCTTTGACGTTTCTTTTGAGGACGTATGAGAATAAAATACATAAAACCAAATAATACAACTACATAAATAATCAATGTCATCATACTACCTTGTGTACCTTCATTTAATAAAAATAAGTTTGACATGTTTTTCCTCCTTGGATTAAAATCATTTTCTAATATTTACCTCTTTTTCTATAATTTACACGTAATGGGCCATCATGTCAACTATTTTTCCATTCGTGTTTATAGATACATTTACTTAACCTCTCAGCCAGCCAACATCTTTTCAATTTTCTCCTCTTTAAATGCAGAATAACGATTGGCATCAATGGCATCTCGTATTTCTTCCATGAGTGTGTTGTAGAAATATAAATTATGCAACACACATAATCGCATCCCCAACATTTCCTTGGCCTTTAATAAGTGTCGGATATAAGCTCGACTGTATTGCCTGCATGTTGGACACTGACACGCTTCATCAATGGGCCGACCATCTAATTGAAACTTGGCATTCAATAAGTTTAACTTACCTGCATTGGTATACACATGTCCATGTCTTCCATTACGTGCAGGATAAACACAATCAAAAAAGTCAATACCACGTTCAACAGACTCCAAAATATTAATGGGTGTTCCAACGCCCATTAAATAAGTTGGTTTATTTTGTGGCAAATGGGGCACCACCTCTTCAAGTATACGATACATCTCATCATGGCTTTCTCCAACTGCAAGACCACCTATAGCATAACCATCCAGGTCTAACTCGGATATAACCTTGGCATGTTCAATCCGAATATCCCCATAAGTTCCCCCTTGGTTAATACCAAACAACATCTGTTCTTTATTAATGGTGTCTTCTAAACCATTCAGTCTCTTCATCTCTACTTGACAACGCTTCAACCATCTTGTCGTACGATCAACAGAGTCCTGCATGTACTGTCGTGTAGCTGGATATGGTGGGCATTCATCAAAAGCCATGGCTATTGTTGATGCTATATTCGACTGAATCTGCATGCTCTCCTCAGGACCCATAAAAATCTTACGTCCATCCACATGAGAAGAAAAATGTACACCCTCTTCTTTTATCTTACGAAGTCCAGATAATGAAAAGACTTGAAATCCACCTGAATCTGTTAATATGGGCCGATCCCAAACCATAAATTTATGAAGACCACCCATCTTTTTAATCACATCATCCCCTGGTCTAACATGCAGGTGATAGGTATTGGATAGTTCTACTTGACACTTTATTTCTTTTAAATCCTGACTTGATACAGCACCTTTTATAGCTCCAGCAGTCCCCACGTTCATAAATACAGGGGTTTGAATCTTACCATGTACCGTACTAACCTCTGCTCTTTTTGCTCTTCCATCTACATTTAATAATTGATACATCTAATCACCATTCATTCATTATTTTTACCTAACTTACCATTTATCTCTATTACTATTATTTCCCTATTTAACGCAAGAACTATACAAGTATACAATGATTCCTACTACATTTCAAGGCTTATCCCTAATATTTCCTATTCCTATCCAATTCCCTTCCCCCTACAATCATCCCCTATATAAACTTGCCATTTGCCTTCATCCTTAACTATAAAATTAACCTCTAGCCCAGTAGATGGGGATGAACACCCTAAAATCGTGACTTTTAAAAGAATCTTAGAAAATCTTGGTGAGCGAAAGAGGTATTTCCGTTAAAAAGCTTACTTGTCTGACCAAAGGGAGTTAGTAAGCTTTAGGAAATACCTCTTTCGCAAACCATAGTTTTTCTTAGAATCTTTTAACTAAAACGACTTTAGGGTGTTCATCCCCATCTACGAACGTCTTGCACTCTATTATATGTTAAATCTATATCTTACTAAAAGTCATCCCTATGCATATACTGCTCAAAATCCACCTTACCTTTCTTTATAATATAAGCAACTTCATCCGCAGGCTTCGGTCGACCCGTTAAAAAACCCTGAACATTATCACATAACGCATGATACAGAAAATCAATTTGCTGAGGATCTTCTACCCCTTCTGCAATGGTCTCTAAACCTATCTTTCTAACCAGTTCAATGACCGAGCTGGTTATTTCCTGTTCCACACCTTTCACACTGGTGTTTTGAATAAATGATTTGTCAATCTTTAATGTATCAATAGGCAAAGATTTTAAATAACTCAAAGATGAATACCCTGTCCCAAAGTCATCTAATGAGATTTTAACACCTATTGCAATAAGTTCATTCAGTAATTCCTTGGTGGAATCTAACGCATCTATAAAAAGGTTTTCTGTAATTTCAAGCTCTAAACATCCTGGAGGAATACCTGTCTCTTCTAATATTTTTAAAACTAGATGATAAAAATCCTGCTTTTTTAACTGAGTTGGTGATATGTTAACCGATATAATACCGTTAAAATGATATTGCTCTTGCCATTGTTTGTATTGGGAGCATGCTTCTCGAAGGACCCATTCTCCTATGTCATTAATAATACCTGTTTCTTCAGCAATGGGAATAAAGACCACTGGGCTAACAAAACCTAGTGATGGATTAAACCAACGCAATAACGCCTCAAAACCACGAATTTTACCCGTCTTCATTTCAAATTGTGGCTGATATAACAACTTGAATTCTTGATGTTTCAAAGCTCTTTTTAATTGCTTCTCTATGTTAATTCGTCTTAAAAATTCTTCTTTCATTTCCTGGGTGAAAAAGGAAATACTATTTTTACCCATATTCTTCACTTTAAACATGGCTGTATCTGCATTCTTAATCAATTCTTTTGGATCAACGCCATCGTCAGGGTATACAGCTATACCAATACTGACGCCCAATTGATGACTGTTATTATCAATCATTACAGGCTCATCAAAACACGATTTTATACATCGCGTTCTATCTAATACTTCTTCATCATCTTGAACATCGTATAATATTGCAGCAAATTCATCACCACTTAAACGTGCAATAAAATCAGTACCTTTAACTGTATTTTCTAATCGGTGACCTATTATCTTCAACATGGTATCACCAATGGTAAAACCAAGACTATCATTGATTTGTTTAAAATTATCCACATCCATAAAGATGATGGCCACCCGTTTATGTTCGGCACATAAACATTCATTTATTTTTTCTAACAAATGTGCTCGATTTGGAAGTCCCGTAAGGCTGTCATAGTAGGCCAGCGTGTATATTTTTTCTTCTCTTATCTTACGGTATGTAATATCAATATGGGCTCCTGCCATAATATAGGGTTCGCCTTGGTCATTAAACAAGGCTTTACCTCTTGATACAATCCATTTATAATCACCGTCAACTGTGCGGATCCGATAGGTACTTTCATAACGTTCACTCTTACCTGCTAGGTATTGGTCAAACTCTGCTCTGGCTTCCTCCACATCATCAGGATGAAGTAACTCATACCACTTATTCATGTCTGAGAACTCATCCAAACTGATACCAATATCTGAATACCAGTTAACAGACACTTCCCTTTTTCCTTTTTGCAGTTCCCAATACCAAATGCCATCATCTGAGGCTTCTGATATTAAACGGTAAATTTGCTCTTTCTCTCGAATGATATCATTACTTTTTGATAATAACTGATTTTGCATGCTGAGTTCTTCCTCTGAAGCTGCTAACTCCTCATATAAACCGCTAACATGATCATTCTGCTGTCGTAACTCTTCTTCTGATGCTGTTATTTCTTCATATAATTGTGTAAGCTGCTCATTTTGTTGGCGAAGCTCTTCTTCTGATGCAGACACTTCTTCATATAGTCCGCCTAACTCTTCATTTTTCTGCTGTAACTCCAGTTCTTTCATCTTAATTTCTGTCACATCATTAAATACTTCAACAAAATACCCCTTACTAGGACTATATGCATTTACTTGATACCATCTATTGAAAGGTTTGAAAAATTGAATGGTAGAATCAGAACCTCCTTCCAAAGCTACCTTACCGAAAAAGCTAACCCAATCAAAAGATTCTTCCAGCAATCCAGGTAGAACTTCTGATACACGTTTACCAATGATTTTATCTCGATGAAGTCCAATTAACTTTGCATATATATCATTAATTTCCAAATATTCATAATCCACAGGTTGTCCATTCTGGTCTGTCATTATTTTTTGGTATGCATATCCACTAAACAAATTATTAATCAAGGTGTGGTAAAAATTTTCTGATACCTCCACAAATAACACCCCTTTTTCTTGTAATTTTTGTTGACTAATGCATATATTACGTTAATTATAGAAAATATTTACAATCCTATTGTTGTGCTTAATCCTATTGTAATATAAAATACCAAGTTTTAACAGTCTTTTTTTATAATTTTGTCAAAAAATGTAATTTATGTTAAGTATACCACTATAATCAAATCATACGTTCAATTTGACCTTATAATTATTTCCCAATTAATGAATAAAAAAAGTAATCCTCATAAAAGCTTGTTTAAATAGGCAACATTGTATATAATATTGAACAGGTATTACCCCACTTTTTCCAACAATCAAGAGACAATTTTACAAATCAAGTAATCCAGTTACATAAATTATATAGGATGAATTAGTAAGAACGTCCTAATTAAATTATAATGAGGTGAATTTATGGCAGGCTCTAGTTTTGGTACTTTATTCAAACTGTCAACTTGGGGTGAATCCCATGGTAAGGCAGTAGGTGTTGTAATTGATGGCTGCCCTGCAGGCATTCCATTAACAACCGAAGATATTCAACAAGATTTAGATAAACGTAAACCTGGTCAATCTGCATTTGCTACACCCAGAAAAGAGGCTGACCAAGTGGATATTTTATCCGGTGTTTTTGAAGGCAAGACCACTGGTACTCCTCTGTCATTACTGGTATACAATCAAAATCAGCGTTCTAAAGACTATACTAAAATTGCTGATTATTATCGACCTGGACATGCTGACCTAACTTATGACCTAAAATATGGTTTCCGTGATTACCGAGGCGGTGGACGCTCTTCAGGACGTGAAACCATTGGTCGGGTGGCAGCAGGTGCTGTGGCGAAGAAAATACTTAAAGCATTAGGTATTTCCATTACCACATATACAAAAAGTATAGGAAAAATCCATATTGATTTGGATCGATTCAATAAAGAGCAGATTTGGCAAAATCCCCTTTGTATGCCAGACAGTCATGCTGTTGAAGCAGCCGCAACTTATGTAAAGTCTCTTATGAAAGCAGGTAATTCATGTGGTGGTATCATAGAATCTTATGTGGAACATCTTCCTGCAGGATTAGGTGAGCCTGTCTTTGACCGACTTGATGCTGAACTGGCAAAAGCAATCATGTCCATTGGCAGTGTAAAAGGTTTTGAAATTGGAAACGGATTCGAAGCTTCCTCCCTAACAGGGCTTGAGAACAATGATTTCTATGGCTATAAACAAGGTTTAATCGTCAAGGAATCCAATCATGCAGGTGGTATCTATGGTGGCATAAGTGATGGCTCTAAGCTGGTACTTCGAGCAGCTATCAAACCCACTCCATCAATTCATGCAACACAAAAAACCATCAATCAATCCGGTGAGGAAATAAACATAAGCATCCAAGGTCGTCATGACCCTATTATTGTTCCTCGGGCTGTTATTGTTGTTGAATCCATGGTAGCAGTCACCATTGTGGATATGTTATTACGAAACATGGGAAGCCAGATTTCACATATAAAGAAAATATACACAAAACAGTAATCAGTCTCTATTATCTAATAATAATAATGCGATACATTATTTACGCTGATACATCTTACTATTATGTTGTATTTTTCATTAACGATTTATAAATTATAAATCAAAGTTAACAATTGGGTAATCTTGTCAATACTCTTATTAAATGTTATAATTTCTTTTTTCAGAGATACGACTAAGGTTTAAAAAGGAGGTATTCATATGAAAAAAATGATATACGTACTTATTTTGATGTTAACATTATCAGGATGTACGTCTAATGAGAAAGCTACAGAAAAACTAAATGTTGCTGTAACCATACAACCTGAAATAGGTTTTGTTGAAGCCGTTATGGGTGATCTTGGTACAGTAACAGCTGTGATTCCACCTGGAAATAGTCCAGCTAATTACCAACCATCCCCCAAAGAATTAACAGCCATTAGTGATGCAGATGTCTATTTCTCAATTGGCGTACCTGCTGAGCACAATATTCTACCAAAAATCATCAGTAATAAAACAGATGTTGTTTCCCTTCTTGAGACAGTAGAGGAAGTATATCCCTTGCGTCAAATAGAAAAGCATGTTCATAAAACATCTGATGAACACCATGAAGATGAAGCGCATCATGATCACGAGGATGAAGGCGATCATGACCACGAAAATGCAGCAGATCATGACCATGAGAATGAAGAAGACCATGACCACGAAGATGCAGCGGGTCATGACCATGAGAATGAAGGCGACCATGACCATGAAGATGCAGCGGATCATGACCATGAGAATGAAGGCGATCATGACCATAAAGATGCAGTAGATCATGAAAATGAAGCTGACCATGACCATGATCATGAAGGTGTTGACCCCCATATATGGATGTCACCTAAACGTGTTATCGTGATGATTGAAAAAATTGCTGAAACATTGTCTAACATTGACCCTCAAAATAAAGAACACTATGATGCTAATGCCAAATCCTTCATCACTGAATTAGAAGCATTGGATCAAGAAATCAAGGATGCTTTAGCGGATTCTAACCTTGAAAGTTTTATTATTTATCACCCATCCATGGGCTATTTTGCAGATGATTATAACCTTGAGATGCATGTTATTGAAGAAGGTGGAAAAGAAGCCACCATTAATACCATGACAAATATCATCGAACTAGCAAAAGAAAAGAATATACAAGTGGTTTTCTACCAAGAAGAGTTCGATAGTAAACAAGCTAAGATTATTGCTAGTGAAGTTAATGGACGTGCTATTCCCTTAGATATTTTATCAAAAGACTATGTTGAAAATATGAAGAAACTATTAAATCTATTATTATCCAATTAGCCAGGTGATTAAATTGTCATTAATAGACATTCGTGATTTAACCATATATTATAAAAGCTATTGTGCCCTTGATCATGTGAATTTACGTATTGAATCGGGTGATTTCGTGGGTATTGTTGGACCTAATGGGAGTGGTAAAACCACTTTGGTTAAGTCTATATTTGGCTACATACAACCTCATGAGGGCAGTGTTACCGTTAAGCCGAATACAGTCATTGGTTATGTACCCCAGTTTTCAACCTTCAATCCCCACTTTCCCATTAACGTTTTTGAAGTTGTTTTAAACGGTACGCTTCCCTCACCTATCAGGTACTTCTATCATTATACTGAGAAAAACAAGGCAGATGTTAAGGCCATTCTTAACCAATTAAAAATAACGCATTTAACTAAAAAACCAATTAACCAGCTATCAGGAGGGCAATTACAAAAAGTGCTCATTGCCAGAGCGCTTGTAACACATCCTGATCTATTGATACTTGATGAGCCTACTGCTAGTTTAGACGTTGATGCCAAAGAAGATATCTATCGGTTATTAGCTAAACTCAATAAAGAAATGACCATTTTATTAGTTAGTCATGACATCAGTATGATGAAGCATTATGTTAAAACATTTGCATGTGTCAATCAGTCGTTGCATATACATGATAATAACGACCAACTGGATTTTGCTCATTTTGAAGATTTATATTAGAGAGGATTAACTATGTTAGAAGCAATTATAAAATATGGATTTATGCAACATGCAATCATAAGTATTTTATTAGCAAGTATCGTATGTGGTATCATCGGCACCATTATTGTAGAAAAAAAATTAGTTATGATGAGTGGTGGCATAGCTCATGCTTCTTTTGGGGGTATTGGGCTTGGTTTTTTGTTAGGGATTGAACCCATTATTGGTGGACTTGCTTTTGCTATAGTATCTGCCATATTAATTGTGTTCATTAAACGCAAAACCGATACATCTTCCGATACCATAATCGGTATGCTGTGGTCACTGGGAATGGCTCTTGGTATTCTATTTATATCCCTTATGCCTGGATATCCGCCTGATATGACCACTTATTTATTTGGTGATATATTAACTGTATCCCGTACCGATATCTATTTTATGCTTTCATTAACAGTTATTATTGTGATGAGCTGTTTAACCTTTTATAATTACATCAAGAGTTTCCTTTTCGATGAAACTTTTTTGAACAGTCAAGGTATTAATACGCTCTTTCTAGAATATTATTTATTCATTCTCATTGCATTTAGTATTGTCATCTTAATTAAAGTTGTTGGTATTATCTTAGTGATTACACTGTTGACTGTACCACCAGCAATTGCAAAACGTGTTACCTATCGTTTTAACAGTATCATCTTATTGGCATGGATTATTGGTATGATCCTATGTTTCTTAGGGTTAACATTTTCCTTTTATTTCAATGTATCGTCTGGAGCAACTATCATTATTCTATCCAGTATTTTCTATTTTATTAGCATGTTATTACCTTCTAAAGAATAGCTAATAAGCCTTATATCAAGAATAATCACTTGACAAAACGATCAAAACTGTTTATTGTGTATATGTGCCTTATGCACGGTATTTACGGATAGGAGGTCCTAAGTTGAATATTATTATATCGAACGCCAGTTCAGATCCAATATATTTACAAATAACCAACCAAATTAAAAAATATATTATAACAGGCGACTTAGTAGAAAGCGAACCCCTACCATCTATACGAAAATTGGCTAAGGAACTTCAGATTAGTGTCATTACAACAAAACGAGCCTATGAAGAGTTAGAAAAAGAAGGTCTCGTTGAATCTGTTAGAGGAAAAGGTTTCTTTGTTGCGTTGCGTAACAAAGAACTTTTGCGTGAAAAAAAGATGCAGTTAATTGAAGATCATCTCAGTAAAATTATAGATGAAAGTAAAATGCTTGGTATCAGCTTAGAAGAGTTTATTGAAATCATTACCTTACTCTATGAGTAATCAACATTCACCCTATTCAAAGATACAGGAGGCACATGAATGGAAAATATTATTGAGGTACGTCAGGTTTCAAAAAGTTACACAGATTTTAAACTTGATCAAATAGATTTAGATGTGAAAAAGGGATTTATAACAGGTTTTATTGGTCCTAATGGTGCCGGTAAAACAACAACCATTAAATTACTCATGAATCTGATTAAAAAAGACGCTGGTGAAATTACTATATTTGGGTCAGATAATGTCTCACATGATAAAGCTATCAAACAACGCATAGGTTTTGTATACGACGAGTGCTGCTTTTTTGATCATCTATCCATTGAAAAAAATGCTCGATTAATAGCCCCTTTTTATCAGGATTGGGATCAACAGCTATTTAACGATTACTTAAAACGCTTTCATCTCAGCCCAAAGAAAAAGTTGAAGAATTTATCAAAAGGTATGAAAACAAAGTTTTCATTAGCTACTGCTCTATCCCATCATGCAGAATTACTGATTATGGATGAGCCTACTGCCGGCCTTGATCCCATATTCCGTCGAGAACTACTGGATATTCTCTATGAGTTATTAGAAGATGAGAAAAAAAGCATATTTTTTTCAACGCACATTACGTCGGACTTGGATAAAATAGCTGATTACATTACCTTTATTAACAATGGGAAGATTATTTTTTCCAGTTCTATGAATACCATACAAGAATCCTATAAACTGGTTAAAGGTACTAAGGAAATATTAGAGACCATGGACACCTCTTTATTTATTAGTTATCAGCGAAATAATTTCGGTTTTCAAGGACTAACCAATAAATTATCAGAGGTGGTTGCCAGTGCACCAAATGTTCTCATTGAACCTGCCAATCTAGAAGACATTATGTTTTATCATGCTAGACAATAAAGCAAACAGCTACTATATAAAAGAAGGTGTATATGATGTTCAACACTCTAAAAGCTAATATATACTATACACTGCAAAATAAATTTTATCTCGCTTTTCAACTATTGGGTTTTGTTTACGTTGCTATTGTTTCTTTTTTATTCGCACCAAAATATTGCAGTGCATCAGACTTGAGAGGTTTTCAAGAAATGCCACTTGGGATATTTCTCTTTGTGATGACGTTCATGTTTATTAGTACACCCCTATTAAAAAGTAAATCAAACCAGTTACCTTTTAGCCATTTTATGTTAAGCTTTCCTGTAAAAAAATGCCAACTTGTAACCAGTCATTTTTTAAAAATATTGCTATTAAAGGGCTTAATTTTCTTGGATATTGTCCTTTTTTCTTGGATTGCCTTAAGCATCAAAGGCATATCTTTCACCATGGACTATATCCTATTGATAGGTATGTTTATTATCTATGCAATCGGGGTTACAGGTTCCCTTTACATTCTGATGTTTTTTATGTCAAAATGGTTTGATGTGTTAGTCTATGTCTTATATTTTGGTATTTTTTTTGCTTTAACCTTACCCATGAAGTTTAATGCGCTGGCACTATCTGAATACCGTCATTACCTACTTATGGGAGGTTTTTTGTTTATGCTTGTTACCTATTTTATTTCTCTTGTTATGAGTTCTTATAAAGAATTTTAGCACCATAAAAATATAAATGATTAAGGATGAGTGCGATGTGGCGTTTACTGCAATTCAATATACGTATAAGTATAGGTACTTCATTATATTTTCTTTTGATTATCGTTGTTTATGAAACCATTCTCATTGTAAATAAATTAGCCTCTTTATATACCGTTATACCCTATCTAACCATGATTACATTTATATTCCTTTACAGAAGTGCTTTTTATGGGAATCATAACTTTTTTGATAACGCTATGATTCTGCAAAGCAGCTTACCTGTTCGTAAACTGGATATTATTAGAAGCAATTATATTTTTAATTATTTGCAAACCATCACCATTGTAGTTCTTAACTATATACCCGGTATTGTGTTTAGAAATGAGGTTTTTCAGAATATGGAAACCCTTGGTAATTTTATCATGATTATCTTACTAACCATCTTATCATACAATGTTGCTGCACCTTCTGTGATTCATACCACATCTTTTAAGAATATTATCATTACCACAAGTATGGTTATTATTTTTTTAATATTATGTAATATATCTATGCTAATTATTAAACATTCACCATTACCTGTTATCTATCTTAATGGTATACTGGTGCTGCTTATTATCATCACCTACTCTCCATCTGTTAAAAAGTCTATGGAACGTCTTGACTTAAAATTCGAATAATAAGGACCTGCTTGCTATGATACATGTCTTAGGTTATAATTAATCTAAATATACATAACAAGGAGGTTATCAGGTGTCAATTATCAGAAATAAACATCATAAAATATACTCAGGTATTAAGATTTCTTTCTATCTCTTTTTTTATTTACTGATTTTAGGTTCCACCTCATACATTGACCTACCTTTTAATTATTATCTTGAGATATTTGTTTTAAGAAGCTGTATGCTAATCTATAGTGCTATTGCTTTTTTTGTCATCTTCCATCTAGAAAAACGACCACCTAAAGATTTCGGTATTATATGCCGTATGACAACCATGAAACATTTAGTATATGGGCTGTGTATGGGCGCTATATCCATCCTATTTATTACAGGCATACTCTTCCTATCTCAGCAAGCTAAGTTGGAATTTTCTTGGCAGCAACCCATTTTTTCCACGAATATACTCTATATTTTACTTCTTTTTATTGTCGTTGGTATTGATGAAGAACTCTTAATACGTGGTTATATGATACATACACTAGGCCGCTATAACACAACTTATGTTGTTTATTTAGTACCAGCCATTATTTTTGGTGCTCTTCATTTATCAAATCCCCACGTCAGTGTTGTGGGCTTTATTAACATTATTGTGATTGGTATTTTATTTACTTACATGACATTAAAAACTAGAAACATTATGATGGCTATTGGTTTTCACATCACTTGGAACTTTTTTCAAGGAGGTTTCTTTGGTTTTAACGTAAGTGGTACAACAACAGAAGCTGTTTACCCTATTATTCTACTGAAAGATAACTTATGGACCGGTGGAGATTTCGGTTTAGAAGGGGGCGTATTGACGACTCTAACCGTTTTATTGGTTGGTTTACTTGTTTATTACTTGCCTCTACAAAAAACAAACGTTCAAAGACATCATAATACACTGTCTCACGATACAACTTATAAACGTGCCACATAGAACACAAAATAACGTCAATGTCGTAGGCAATTATAAGAGGTTAAGCGTAAAGCGCAGCCATGGACGGCGAAGTGCAGACCCTCTAAATATGGACGTTTAGGGGTCTGAAAAGCTTAACCTCTTATAGTTGCCAAAAACTTCTAGCCAACAAAATTGCTTTTTATGAGACAGCCCCTTTTTAGTGTATTCTTATACATCTTTTCCAGCTTGATCATCTAAAAATTCTTCTCCATTAAGATCATTTTGAACCATATCGCTTTGTTGCAGCAGATCTTTTTCAACATCTGTATTGGTAACTAAGAAATCATCCGGCATCATAATACCAATTTCATAATTATAGGTATTCATAAGTATGCTCCTTGTCGGGTCTGCATTATAATGATCATAATTCTTGTTTTCAATTTTTTTCATTTTTACCCACCTTATCAAAGATTTATAAACTTGATTATTTAATTATTCTACCTCACCTTATGTTTTATTTTTCCTCGTGCTTCATGGATTTATTCTTTATGGCTTCATGTAATAATTACCGTTATATGCGTCCAGTTTTATTTTTTAAACTAATTTTTTTCAACAGGACATAATGATTTTTTGTATGGTGTCGATATATTAAATAGGCATAACAAATCGGATGCTAACATGCGATAACGTTATTATAAATGTAACATGAGGAAAGTATAACGAAAGGGGCATACTTATGCGAATCAACGTCAATAACACAACCTTACAATCATTTCAAAATAACGCTTTAACCAGGAATGCTAACCAACCATTCAAAGCAAATGGGGCAATGAATCAAAACACATTCCTGAATATTTCTTCTGAATCTGTCAACCAATATTTTAATAGTGTGTTCAAACCGCCTATTAATCCTGTCAATATGGCATCTTACGATTATGCTATTTCTAAAGGAAATACCAATGAGGCTATTAATCATTATGCTGAAACCTTTGCAGACATATTTGACAATATCCATTATCATGCATCAGATGTAAATCGCGACGAATACATCACAAGTTTATCCCGTGCCTTTGCCAAAGCAGTGGATGAAGAAGCTGACGATATGATAGATGATATGGAAGCATTATTTGAGAAATTTGATATGGAAATACCTTTAGATAAAAAGAAATTTAAAGAGCTTTTTAAAGAAGTTTCTGAAGCCATCAAAAGTTATCATTTAGAAAACAAGCCTGGTGATATGGGCGAGTACATTGAAAAACATGTTGACTTTAGTAAGAACCCTGATATAAAATCCTATGACGCTTTTAAGACAGTTATGGATTTGGTAGATGTGTCCACGACCATGATTCATCAAGCCAATGCTACAAAGGGTATGATTGTGAACAACTCACCAGATAAACTCATCAGCGATGATGCCCTTGCCATACTTGGGATGCATACTAATGGCTTAAGTAATGGTCTTAATCTATTATCCGAACTAAAAGATAAACTTAATCTTGACGAACTTGGTGAAGCATTTGGTAAAGGCTTTCGTCAAGTCATGGATAAGCAATCCCATAATTTAACGGATTTCAGTGGTAAAGCCCAAAGATATCAGGAATATCTTGAAAAATATGACAAGCTGCAAGATGACATTGCTAAAGCTGAAGCTAAACGTGAAGCTTACAATGAGAAATTGGATCGAGCTAATCAGGTGAAAGATGAAAATCTCGTTAAGATTTATCTGAAACAAGTTGCTTCTATGGATGCACAGATTGGTGCCCTTAAGGCTCAATGTGCTGAAATTGAAGCTGAGATGGCAGCTCTTCGTAAAGATATAGCCTCTACTTCCATTTAAATTTATCTGCTAGTTTTCTTAATCATCTAGAATTGCATAGGGACATGACGACAACAAGAGCTGTTGTAGGATAAGCTAGTTATCCTACAGCAGCTCTTATTTAAGCTATACCACATAGCTTCAAATCATCAACATACCGTACGAATACTTATTATCTATTAATTGTTTTTTTGTTCACTAATCACAATAAGCAGTGCACCAATAAAAACAAACATATCCGCTAGATTAAAAATTAAGTCTGGTTTCCATTTAAATGCAAAGTAATCCACAACTTTTTTAAGACGTAATCGATCCCATATATTGCTAAGGGCACCACCTGTCATAAACCCTATTCCTATCTTTAGACAGGTATGCCCTTTAATCCATATGTAACTCATACTTAGTCCGATTAATACCACAATGGATATGATATTAACGACAAATAATAAGCCTTGTTGTTTACTCAAAAAGCCAAGAAAAGCACCATGATTATAATATAATTTTAATCGAATAGTTTCTTTCAAAATGGGTTGATCCGTGTGATGGTCCATCTCTTTTACAGCTTTCATTTTACATATCTGATCAATTAGAAAACATATTGGTGCAATCAATAAATAACCCATTGTCTATGATCTCTCCTTACTTCTCTATGATATAAAACTCTTCTCTATTATACCAAATAAAACGAATATGGAAAAGCTCTTAAGAATATATTACTTTAGGCTATAAATTGGATAAGTCATCTAAGACAATCATAGATTGGTTATAAAATTGCAATGAAAGGACTTAAAAATATGAAAAAAAGTTCTGTTATAAAAGGTACCATTATTTTAACAATAGCGGCTCTCATTACACGTACATTGGGCTTTGCCAATAGAATATACCTGTCTCATTTAATTGGTGCTGAAGGTATGGGACTCTTTCAATTAGTGTTTCCTATTTATATGATTAGTTATACCATTTGTTGCTCTGGTATCTTTACAGCTGTATCAAAGCTTATCGCTGAAGAAAAAGCGAAACACAACCATGCTAATCTAAAACGTATTGTACGTCTATCAACGACCATATCCCTTTTGCTTGCAATCATTATTATGGTTTTAATAGCAACTAATTCGGATCTAATTGCTCGGCGACTCCTTAATGAACCACGAACAGGATTAGCCATTAAACTCATGGCATTCTCCATGCCTTTTACCGCAATTGTCTCGTGCATAAAGGCTTACTTCTACGGTTTAAAGTACCCAACTGTACCTGCGATTACACAAGTTTTAGAGCAGATTACCCGTATTGCCATTATCTATTTCTTATCTGCCATGTTTATACCCATGGGGCTTACATATGCTTGTGCTATGGCTGTTATAGGCATGATTGGTGGCGAAATCATATCATTACTTATTGCAGGAGCTGCCTATAAGTGGAATCAAAACCCTAAAACAGCCAAACGTCCTGAAAGGCGTCGCATTATCATAAAAAAAATTGGAGCCATAGCCATACCTATCACTTCTAATCGACTCATTACTACTTTGCTGGTTAGTATAGAGACTATCCTTATTCCAACCCAATTACAGGTATCCGGTCTATCCCACTCGGATGCTTTAGGTACTTATGGTATATTAACAGGTATGGCCCTTCCACTCATTATGTTTCCTACCGTTTTTACTAACTCCATATCCCTGATGTTACTACCCACTGTATCAGCAGCATCTGCTAGCAAAAATAAACGCATGATTAATTTTACCACTTCCAAAACCATGAAATTCACCATTCTTATTGGTATTATTAGTACGTTTTTATTCCTATCCTTTGGTAAAACCCTTGGGGTCATGGTTTATAATGAAGCTTATGTGGGTGTGCTGTTAACCATCTTAGCTTGGATTTGCCCTTTTATTTACCTTCAAACAACCTTAGGTAGCATACTAAATGGTTTAAATAAGCAGCTGATTGTATTTCGGAATAATGTTATTGGATTGACGATTCGTATTGCCTTTATCTTCTTACTTATCCCTTTATATGGGTTAAAGGGCTATCTATGGGGTTTTTTATGTAGTTTTATGATTGTAGCACTCCTTAATATTATCCATCTTATCCGTATTACATCCATTAATTTTCAAATCGGTGATTGGATCATTAAGCCCATTATCGTATGTTTAGGCAGTGTATCAACCATTCAACTCATCAATCATTATTTTACAATACCCTTTTCGGTTTTTTCGACGACCCTCATTAATATAGGCTTATTCATGGTCCTCCTTATCCCCTTATTATTATTAACGGGTACCATTAAGATAAGTGAAATTATGTTTGTTTTTAAAGGCAAAAAAAGTCCTAAGCCATAAAAGTATATCTTGTTTGGTTTATCCTCATACTTACCATAACTGGAAAAATATATTGCAAATATCATCAACCGTGTTATAATAATAGCAAGTCATCACATGTAATCCATTACATGACATAAAAATCAACTATTACCTACAACTTAATTTAAGAAATGAAATCCATTACAGACGAAATTAGAGGAGGATTCAACAATGCAATTAGGTATTATTGCAAGCTCTACTGAAGAGAGTTTTATTATGGCTCAAAATAAAAACTTATCATTTATTGAACTCTGTGTTAATGTGGATCAGGATGTTCATACATTTACACAAACAGTTAATCAAATAAATGATTGGGTATCACTATATGATGTACAGATTGGCTCCATTGGTCGTTGGGGTGCTGACCGTATCGACGAGAAAGGTCAACCTATAGAAGAAGAACTGCAAAGAGAATACCAGTTAATCAATGCCTGTCAAACACTTGGCTGCCCTGTATATATAACAGGTTGCAATGCACAAGAATCCCTTAGTTACTTGGATAACTGTCAAGCAGCACTCCATTATTTTCAGAAACTCATCACCTATGGACAAGAACGAGGCATTAAAATTGCCACATATAATTGCCGTTGGAATAATTTTGTTTGTGAAGAAAGGGCTTGGCAGATTATACATGGCCAATTAAAAGATTTGGGGATTAAGTACGATGCATCGCATAGTTATTATGCCAATAATGATAATTACTTAAGTGAAATTGCTAACTGGGGACATCGCTTCTACCATGTGCACATCAAAGGTGCGCTGAAGGTAGATGGTCAGCGATACGATGACCCACCTGCTGGTATGGACCAGCTAGACTGGCGTTCCATCATGGCTATATTATACAAAGTTGGGTATAACGGTTCGTTAAGTATTGAACCTCACTCCACGACTTGGCGGGGCACATTAGGTGATAAAGGTGTTGACTTTACCATTGAATTCATAAAGAACTATATTTTATAAATAACATACCCAGTGTATAGAGGAATGCTCCCCTGATGGTAAACATTTTATTATTTCAAATGTCTACCATCAGGGGAGTATATTTTAGCACTTAGGAAAACATTGTGCCTCATTCTTCCCTTTATCTACTTTCACAATTTGCATCATACCAAAACCAATCCCCAAAATCTGAAGACATGCAGCCATATAAAACACAGCCATATATCCTGATAAAGATGCTATAACTCCCCAGATAAATGATCCTAGACCATAGCCAATATCCAGTGTACTGAAATATACTGCATTAGCCAGCCCCTTTTTATGATTAGGCATGACTTCAATCAGTAAGGTGTTGATAACAGGTCCAATAGAGCCTATAGCAAATCCTGCAGGAAAAGCAAGAAATAACATCTGTCCCATGGTCCTTACCTGAGTCAAGAAAATTAAAGATATAAAATATACAAAAGTGGACATAAATATAATCTGAAACTTACCAAACTTTTTAACTAAAGGATTGACAACAAATCTTGATGCAATCATACCTATAGCATTTATTGTAAAGAATGAACCTATGCTAGTGAATCCTAAGCTGATTGCATAAAGTGCAAGAAAAGACACAATGGCACTTTGTGACAATGCATTCAAGAAAAGAATGATGATGGGTAACCGTAAATACGCCCAACTAAATGCATCCTTACAGCCATGACTCTGATGAACAATTTTTTCCTCATTCCCATGTCCCTTTCCAAAAAGCATGAGCAGCAATGTCAACAGCCCTATACCCATCATAACGAGAAAAAGTAGTGTGAATCCACGATAATCAGGCCCAACCAACCAAAAACCGACAACAGGACCAATCACTGCTGATAAAGACTGGGCTATAGCTGTAAACCCGATACCTTCAAGCAACCTAGACGGATGGCAAATCACTGAAATATACGTACTGGTTGCTGTTGTTGACAAGCCAAAGCCTACACCCTGCAAAGTTCTTCCAATAAACACAACTCCGATTGTATCTGCTAAAAGGAACATGCCTGTAGCCCCAATCATTAGAATAATTCCTATCAAAATGACACGTTTGTTACCTAAGCGCTCAGTCAAACTTCCGGATACAAAACGCATGGCTAAAGCACCAACGGTAAATATGGACGTCATAATGCCTGCATAGGTGTCAACTCCCGTTAAATTCTTGGCATAGATTGTCAACAAGGACAAAGAAATACTAATAACGATAAACAAGCCAAACATAACGATAAGAGCTATAATGTATCCACGGCTCCACAATTTTTCCTTCCTGTTATTCATCAGATATCACCATATCTGATGCAGCAATATCCTTATCTTCCCTAAATAACCTAAATTGGATAGATTCAACATCCAGCGAATCACTACCTAGGATATATTCATTCAGTGGAAATATTGGATTCATATTTTATACAGCCCCTTTCATTAACTGAAGACCTTATTAGTGTTTTATATGACGCATTCATTATCAAGAAGCTTAATCTGACGGTTATTGTGTTGTTTATTTTGTTCTTCCTGCTACGCCAATGAAGTACTTTCTCATGAACTTGCTTTCATCATCAAGTTCCATATCATCCACAGTATGAAGAACCATCTCCTTTGTAATGATTGAATGCTCCCCTGCTGCTGTTATAATTCGACTAAATACTTCATCTCGTTTTACTTCTTTTGTCAGATTTAGCAAGGTGATGACCTGTTTATACGCTCCTGGTTCATAGTCAAATGAACTTAATTCCTTAAAATTATCAAATGACTTGGCGTAAGCTTTCATGGCTTTAAGGTCTTCCACAGTCATTTCACGGTCCTTAAATAACCCCATGCGTTCATATTGCTCAATGGGTGCATCATTTGCAATCATCTGCGCTCGTATACCATTAATCATCTCAACTTCAACATCGTCATCTTCATACACATTCAGTTGAGCAGGGTCTTTGGTTACGTCAAAAAGCATGGTCCCATATTGAGTCGGGTCATTAAAACCTGCTGCACTTACTGGTATTTTCATAAGCTTACAGCCTTTCGTAAAATCAAATCCATCATGAATCTCTGTCTCTTGAAGTTCTGCAGGCTTAAACATACTTCGCATATGCGTCGGCATCAATGTATATTCATTCAGTGGTTTATTGTCTTTCTTGGCAGGTGCCAATAAGTATACATGTTGACCATCTGTTATATTAATATGACTACCATGATAACCAAACAATGCTGTTTTTCTAACGGGTTTATCTTCCTGAAGTACTGGTGCTAAAGGCTTACCCATCATCGTAGTCGGAATGTCCACATTGAAGTATTCAAGAAGGGTTGGCGCAATATCAATGGTTTGTGCCAACGCATCCGTATGTACATTTTTCCTACCACTACGGGGATCCCATATAAACAATGGTATATGGGCAACTTCATTATACGTGGGCATGATCGACTTAGACCACCAGCCATGTTCCCCTAACATATAACCATGGTCGGTATTGACTATAAGCATGGTGTCTTCCCACATATTATACTTATCCATCATATCAAGGACTTTACCAAGATACTTATCACACATGCTGAGTAGAGCTGCATAACGTTTTATACCATGCTGTACCACTGCGTCACTTTCCATAACCGGTCCATAAGGCGGCCAGTCAAACTCTTCTTCACCATAGTCATTATCAGGATAGAGGTTATAATACTCTTCAGGTGCAAAAAAAGGTTCGTGAGGGTCAAAGGTTTCAATTTGCAAAAACCAATTATCCTCATTTTTATTCTCCTCCATAAAATTCAAACCATTCTTGAAGGTTACAGCTTGTGGAAAATCCTGTTCCTCTTTCAAATACTGTCGATTGACAATATCATGCTTAAGTATGTGAAAACCATAATGCTTCTGCATATACTCCGTCACTTTAAAGGGTGTTTCAGGAAATTCTACCTTACCGACATAGCCTTTCCACGGGTCACCTTCTTGTCCACGACTGATTTCCCATGAACTATACCTTGTATGATAGGTACACCCACCATCTTCCCAGTAGTGTTGATGATCGGAGGTTATATGTGTATAGATGCCGTTATTCTTAAGAATTTCAGGCATGGCATCATCAAAAGGTTCCATGGGACCCCAACTTCTGTGTAAAAAATTATATCGACCAGTTTGAAGTTCCCTTCTTGCTGGCATACATGGTAAACTACCTACATAACAAGTATCAAAAGTCACGGTCTTTTCTCCGAGCCTTTTAAAATTAGGTGCTTGGATCCATTCACATCCATAATTTGGTAACATACGTCTGTTTAATGAATCAAACATAACCATAATCGCTTTCATCATATTCCTCCTTTGCGTTAATTCTTCATCCCTGATGAAACAACACCTTGAACAAAGTACTTCTGTGCAAATATATAAACAATAATCGTCGGAATAACCGAGATTAATGTAGCTGCCATCAACCAGTTATAGTGAGTTGCTGCACTTCCTTTAAACATCTGCAACCCTAGCTGAACAGTTTTCATTTTCTCTGAAGTCGTAAATATCAAAGGATAGAAAAAATCATTCCATGTTGCCACTGTTTTAAAGATAGTCAATGTTGCCAATATCGTCTTTGATAGTGGCACATAGATGTATACATACGTTTTTATAGGTCCACAACCATCAATTTTCGCTGCATCATCCAGCGATCTTGGAAATGTGGAATAGAACTGCTTACACAAAAACACACCAAATGATCCTGCCATAAAAGGAACAATTAAAGACCAATAGGTATCTAAAAGCCCTGTACCACCTTGTCCCAGGATGTTATTACCACCCACTAAGGGAACCATTCTCATAATCATATACTGTGGGATGATGACGGACTGTGGTGAAATCATCAGACCTGTTAAGATCATCACAAAAAGAATATCTCTCCCCTTAAACTTTAACCTGGCAAAGGCAAATCCACCAATTGAATTAAAAAGAAGACTGCCTCCAACAACAATAGTTGTTACAAATAAACTGTTGGCAAAATATCTTGACCAGTTCCCCATTTGCATGGCCTGTCTAAAGGCTTCAATATTAGTAAAGCTTTTTGGAAGCCATCTAAAATTAATCAATGATATTTCTTGGTCGGTTTTAAATGCAGTTAATATCACAAAAATAACTGGTATCAGAACGACAACAACCCACGCTGTTAAAATAATATAGGTTAAAATCAGCTGAAATTGCTCTTTACGCTTCTTGCCAAGCTTGTTTTTTTTAGTACGCTCTTTATTCTTTTTTTCCTGATTGATTGTATTAGTTTGCATCTGTTTCCCCACCTTTTCCATAGCGCATATTAACAAGGGTAATCGTCAATATAACAACCAGTAATACAACTGCTTGTGATGAAGCATATCCCATTTTATAATACTCAAAACCATTCAAGTAAATCTGATGAGCCAATGTTGTTGTTGAATTAACCGGACCACCATTGGTGACAATCAACACCTGACCAAATACCTGGAATGAACGTATGCAAGCCATAACAAATATGAAAAATGTTGTTGGGGCAAGCATGGGTATCGTTATATAAATGAACTTTTGCCAACCATGAGCACCATCAATACTAGCTGCTTCATAAAGGTACTCAGGAATACTCTGCAAACCAGCCAGATTGAGGACCATGTTATACCCTACTCCAATCCAAATACTCATGATTGCAATGGAAATCATAGCCATTCCTGGGCTACTGACCCATTGAACCGGACCAATACCAAATTTTCTTAGGGCCATATTTAAAATACCTGCCCTTGTGTCATACAAATATATCCAGGCCATTGATATAGCTACCATAGAAAAGATATTGGGAAGATAAAACCAGGTTCTATACAATCCCTTACCTTTTAGCTTTTTGTTCAGTAACATGGCCAATCCTAATCCTAGAGCCATTGTTGGAACAATGGTCATTGCACTATACCTGAGGGTATTCATGAAACCTTTAACAAACAAATCATCTTGAAAAAGGTTGATGTAATTTTTAAAACCAACAAAATTGGCTTCAACCAAGTTGTAGTCAGTAAAGGACATGGCCACTGACCAAACAACGGGTATCATAATAAATAACAAATATATGAGAAAACTGGGTGCCACAAGCAAATAACCAATGTTTTGTTTTTCCAGATTTTTTTTCTTTTTCGTCTTCACCACATCGCCTCCTAAAACAACTTGAAGAACCTAAGGTTCTTCAAGTTGTTATGATTTTACCCAATTACTCGCTAATAACTTTGTTCCATTGTTCTTCAGCAAAATCGAGTCCCTGTTGTAAACCACCGCCTTGGAATGCTGCGTCCATGGAGGTTCTTAATTCTCTAACTGCTGCAGTATATTTCGCATTGGGAACAGTTGAATACAAGTGCGAACGTTCATATGCGTGTACAACCTTTTCAAATTCAGGATTCATACCAATGTAACTTTCATCCAATGATTTTCTTCCTGAGTAAAAAGAAGCCACATCTTGTGAAATCTTCAATGACTCTTTGGAGAACATATGAATCAACAAGTCTGCTGCCACGTCTTTATGAGGTGAGTTTTTGTTTGCTGCCATATAATTACCAATAAGTAACGTATTCATATCACTTTTAATAATACCGATTTGACCTGGGAATGCATCATCAAGAACTGCATAAAAGCTATCAGCCATTAACGCCATGGAAGCTGTACCAAGCTGCAGTCCACTACCTGAAGTACCAGGATCCTGAAGCATAATGGCATCACTTTTAGATGCTTCAATTAACTTATTCATTGCTGAATAGACACCTGGTGTATTAAATGCTGCCTTTAAGTCATCATTCCAAAGTTTCAAGTTTTTATCTTCCATTGAACCAAAAGTAAATACCGTTTGCTCTTGGTCAGGATCAATTTCAAGACCTGAAATAAGTACCATATCATTGTCATCATAAACAGTCATCTTATCTGCCAAAGTCAAAATATCTTCAAGTGATTTCACATGCATATCTGCTTCTGTAAGTCCAGCTTGTTCAGCAATATCTTTACGATACATAAAAACTCTTGTTGACGGATAAAACATAGCGTATTGTTGTCCATCATCTTGTCCAGCTAATAATATATTCTCGTGAAAGTCATCATAACCGTCCCAATCTTCAGGCAAATAATCATTTAATGGAAGTAAAGCATCCATTGCTTTGATGGTTCCGAATTGTCCATAACCCGTCATAAATACATCGGGTCCTGAACCGCCGATTAAACCAGTGTTCAATTTTGTAAAATACTCGCTCCAAGCAATATAGCTTAGTTCGTAACTTACATTTGGGTGCTTTTCAACATAATTGTCAAAAATTGTGCGATAAGCTTTGTCATAAGCAGGATCACCAGAACCAGCCACCCAAATTGAAATCTTTACAGGCTTCTCAGTTTTTTCAGAATCTGATTGACTTTTGTTGCTTTGACTCGTTGAACTATCACTACCTGTTGAACTTTCTTTATCTTTTGCACTGTCATTACTCTGTCCCCCACATGCAGATAACAATAACGCAAGAATAAGTATTAAGGATACCACTGACATTTTTTGTTTCCACTTTTTCATTGTAAAACCTCCCGAAGTTCAATTTAGTTAAGCGCTTACGTATAGATTTTATCATAATTTACATTTATATGTCAATAAATTAATTATTTAAGTTATATTTTTTATGATATATGCATAATACTATATTGTCTAATATACGTTTACGACATTATTTAATGTCATATTAAACAAAAAGCGCTTACTTAATAGTTACAAAAAAACACCTATCAAATAGACCAGTTGACAAAGGTATTTACATGGGTATAAAATATATAAGAAACCAAATGATTAACTTACGAAAGTGTGAAAATATGATTCCAACAAAAAAAGTAACCATATATGACGTAGCAGAAACCACCGGACTTTCCATTGCGACGATATCAAGAGTACTCAACAATAAAGGCGGCTATTCAGAAAAAACAAAAACACGTGTACTGGATGCCTGCAACAAGCTTGGGTTTGTTCCAAACAATACGGCTATTAATTTAGCATCAAAGAAGACAAAAACCATTGGGTTATCATTAACTACAAATGATTACTATGATAACATTGAAGATACATATACACTTCGATTTCTTAAAGGAGCAATAAGTTCTGCTGCCAGATACGGCTATGATATCCTTATTGAAAGCCATATTGCCAGTGATGATTCGCAAAAGCAATTAAAACTTCCACAAAAATATGATGGAGCTGTTTTCCCCCATCTAAGTAACTCAAATATTCAGTATGTAGAGTTTTTATTAAAATCTGGATTTCCTACCGTTTATGCAGGTTCTCTATTGCCCGATGATCCTAAACACCACAATATTTATGCCGGCTACAAAGAATATAAACGCACGGTATTAGATATGCTTTTGGAATCTGGTCATAAAAATATCATTGTACTGGAAAACTATTCTTATTCACTAGGAAACACGAATGTCCCTTTGCTACAAGAAGTAATCAAAGCTTTCATCTATGATAACAATCTTCCTTATACAGCTTGTCAACTGGTCCTTTATGATATAACCATGCCAAATCATTTAACCAAGCAGCTGAGCAATATTCTGTCATCACCAAACCGACCTGATGCCATATATGCGCCCAGCACAGCTAGTGCTAATATGGTTTACACGATCATAAATAAAATGGGTTATCATATTCCAAAGGATATTTCTGTTATAGGAACCGTTCATAGCCCCAATGATGGCGAGTCCTTTTTACCTCCTCTCTCCACAGTCTTTATCGATGCTTACGAAATGGGTAAAGATGCTGCTAAACTCATTATTCATTATATAGAGGAAAACGACGAACATCCGATTCAGAAAATCGCTTATGAAATCAAGCAAAGGGAAAGCATACAAAATCGGAATGAATAACAAACTAAATAAAAAGCAGCTATAAACGTATTGTCATAGCTGCTTTTGTCATTTCAATTGATTACACCATTTTTACTTACTGTTGGTTTACCATTATGCCAGTATTTATAATACATTATGCCATGTTGAAGGCTTCACAAGACATGTAAAATTTATTGTTTATCACCAATCTGGTCAATTAGATAAGGCGTCTGTTGATATACATAATAATTAAGCCAATTGGAATAGATAAGATGTGCGTGTCCTCGCCATGTTGCATGAGGGTATTGATTTTCATCATCATAGGGAAAATAATTCTTAGGCATCTTAATATCTAAGCCCTTATTTTTATCCCGTATAAACTCCTGTTTAAGCGTTAATGTATCATACTCCGAATGTCCTGTAACAAAAATCTGCTTTTCATCTTTTGACATGGCAATGTAAACACCTGCTTCGGGTGATTCAGATAACAAATCCAGCTCAGGGTGATTTTTGATATCTTCCACGCTTACCCCCGTATGTCTTGAGTGTGGAACTAAAAATTGATCATCAAATCCTCTTAATAACTTGCATTGAGGCTTTAATACGTCATGATTAAAAATGCCAAACATCTTATGAGGTAGTGCATGTTTATTAATACCATAATGATAGTATAAACCCGCTTGAGCCCCCCAACAAATATGAAAAGTAGATGTGACATTATACTTGGTCCACTCCATAATCTCTTTTAGTTCGTCCCAATAACCAACGTCTTCAAAGTCCATTAACTCAACTGGAGCACCTGTTATAATCATACCATCATACTTTTTCTCTTTAATCTCACGATAAGTAGTATAAAAACTTAACAGATGATCTTTGGATGTATTCTTAGACTTATGAGTTTCTGGATGTAATAGTGTGATTTCAACTTGTAAAGGTGTGTTACTTAATAAACGTAATAATTGGGTCTCTGTTGCCTGCTTAAGAGGCATGAGATTCAATATGGCAATCTGCAAGGGTCGAATATCCTGTTGTATTGCTCTATTTTCACCCATGACAAATATGTTTTCTTGTTGTAGTACTTGTTTAGCTGGCAGATTATTATCTACTTTTATTGGCATCTTATCACCTTTTCTATATCCTATCTATATTTTGTAGTCATTTTACTAATTTATTATTATACACTATTATCATAGATAATAAAAGTTATAAATACCATTCCATACTCTTCTAAATCCCTTATACCTTACGTTCTAAAATCACTTCATAATGTGTCGGCTTTCCATGCCCATTATAATTGGTGGGTAACACCTGTACTAAACGCCAACCCTGTTTAGCATATTTATCAATAACCTCTTGGTGTTTTGCCTCTGTAAAAAAACCTCCAAGTGTTGTTTGTACATATTTATATTCATACATGTCATTCAATTCCCTTCATTTTACATGTTATAAATCTTCTCGTATGATACCATATAACGCACAGTCATAATAGTGTCCTTCTTCATGCTTATGAAAATGCCGCATACATCCTTCATAGGTCAAACCTGCCTTTTCCATGACCCTTCCTGAAGCAGCATTTTCCACATAATGTATGGCCTGTATCCTCTCATAGCCAACAGTATGCATCAGATATTGAATAACTGCCTGAAACGCTTCTGTGGTTATGCCTTGCCCCCAGTACGCCTTACTAATGCAATAACCGATTTCACAATGATCATTCCCATCCGATTGATTACCTACGGATATGCTGCCAATCACTTTCCCATAATCCTTAGGAACAATCGCCCACATATAATAGTTTTCTTCTGTATAACCTTGAGTCCAGGTATCTAAAATTGTCTCTGTTACCTCAATTGTTTTGTGAGGTTCCCATGTTAGAAATCGTGTCACATCTTCATCATTGGCCCAGTTATGAAACATATCGTGGGCATCTGATTTGGAAAACCGTCTCAGTATTAATCGGTTTGTTTCAATCCTTTGAGTACCTTTATGTACTACCATATAATTGCTCCTTTCTTATTTTTACAATGTCCGTCATGATTGTGAACACCGTCTCGATATAAGATAATTTTAACTATTATATAGTGATTACTGCCTGATGTCAACCCAATATTTTTAATGTTCATTCTCAATGCTCAACCTACCACACTACCTAGTGTAATTCTATCATCAGGCTTTTTAACCATAATATTTAATATAAATCCTTGAAATACTTGACAAACACAACCCATTATATTATACTACATTACATCAGTAATGCAGTATTGATGTATGCTGAAAAGGAGGTGTGTCATTACATGAAGTTATCACACGATAGCATAAAGCCAATCTACATTCAAATTGCAGAAGGTATTGAAGATGATATCCTCGATGATATCCTATTGGAAAATAAACAAGCTTACTCACAATATCATATTGCGAAGCAATTTAACATTAATCCAGCTACTGCTGCAAAGGGTATTAATATGCTTGTTCATGAGGGAATTTTATATAAGAAAAGAGGGATGGGTATGCATGTATCAGAAGGCGCAAAAGAAATGATACAGGTAAAAAGAAAAGAAAATTTTTATTCCACCATGTTAAAAAGTCTGCTGATTGAAGCTAAGAAAATAGGCATTAGTAAAGAAGAAATCTTAGATCGTATTAATCAAATGATAGATGCTCAATAATGGCTCTGTCTAAACACATATAAAAGGAGGTTATATCATGACAGTTATTACGAGCCATAACTTAACAAAACAATATGGTGATAAAAAAGCACTTGATCAACTCACATTAACCATAAATGAAAACAAAATCATTGGTATTATTGGTAGAAATGGCGCCGGCAAAACTACTTTATTAAAAACATGTGCTGGTTACATAAAACCTACTAGTGGCGAGCTTCATGTATGGGGACAGCAACCTTTTGATAATCTACAAGTACTTTCAAATGTCATTTTTATAGACGAAGAAGTAACCTATGACGAAACATTAAAATTAAAGGATATATTAGCACTTGGTAAAATCTATTATGCCAGGTGGGACGAAGCTTTTGCTAAAAAGCTCCTTCACTACTTTGATTTAAATGTTAAACAAAAATATGATAAACTTTCACGAGGGATGAAAACACAGTTTAACATTATCATGGGTCTAAGCAGCCGTTCACCACTGACGATTTTTGATGAACCTACACTTGGGCTAGATGCAGCCTTTCGTAAAGAATTCTATCACATATTGCTGAATGATTATATGAAACACCCTCGGACCATGATGATTTCTAGTCATATGCTTCATGAAATGGAGAATCTATTAGAGGAAATCGTATTAATCCATGATGGTAAACTGGTTATGCACGACCCCATTGATGTTTTTCAAAATTATGGCGTTATGCTTAATGGCAAAAATGATCAACTGCTACCCTTTGTTGAAAACCGGCAGGTACTTCACCAACAACCATTAGGATTAAGCTCCATTGTGGGTATCAAAAATGACCTAACGGAAGAAGACCTACACTATTTGAATGAACACCATATTGATATCAGTCCCATGCATTCAGAAGATGTATGCGTTTATCTCACTGCAAATGGAAAGGTAGGTGGTTTTGATGGTTATCAGTAATCTGCAAAAACGTTCATTAAAAGGTTTATTACTCAATCTATTTATTGATTTTAAGAAAGTTATCATGATTGGGCTTGCGATTACCTCCAGTATTGCAGTCGTCAACTTTATTTTGTTTATTGAAAAGTTCTTTCCATCGGCTTATGAAACCATCAATGTTCGGAATTCAGGTCTTGTTTTGGATATTGGTTTTATAACAGCTATCATTACTTTTTGTATCACCATTGGTATATCAACCAGCAAAAATGAGTTTCAATCAAAATTTGTTTTTCCACTAACTCGGCAGATATATGCTGTTGGTAATTTTATCTATGTAGTTGTTGGTTCTTATTTATTTATGGTTATGGTATGCGGTTTAGAACTGATTGAAACAATTATATATATGGCTTTAGATAGATTCTCTGATGATTTTTATTTTATTAATACCATGACACCTAGCTCATATATCATAGGTTTTATATTATCCACAAGTATCTTGATATTTATTGTGTCCCTTGTTTATATCGTGACTATGTATATTCGAAAATACCTTTTTCCTTCCATCATAACCCTAGCTGTACTATTTGGTTTGTTCCTTACCTCTGAATGGTTTCAGAAGCTACTTATGGATGGGTTCAATGGTTTATGGCGCATGGCTTTTATACAACAATTAGGTGTGTTCTGGGGGCTAACGATACTCTTTCATCTCATTGCTTACATTCCCTTTAGAAATATGGAGGTGGCATCATGAAAAAGAAACTATTCGTATTATTTCTATTATCCTTAGGTATTGTTGTTGCTCTTGGTCTGGTTGTCTTTCTTTATAGCCCTTCTAACAATGAAGGATTTGTGACTCAATATGAGCTTGAAGGTCAAGATACATTTCAATTAAATGCGGAGGGAAGTAGTTTTAAAATCTTTACATGGGATAAAGATTATGTAGAACTTCGTGGCAGTAAGCTGTTCAGTGATGTTCACAAAACCCATCCTTACAGCTTCAGCTATGAGAATCAAGAACTGACCATTACCCGCCCACAAAAAAAGCGGATACTGACATTTACACTAACCCGTTGGGTAACCACCAATACATTACCTCGTTATGAGAAGGGTTCTCCTGAGCAAGTAATTAATTTCGTAGATTTTATACTTTTTGTTCCAGAAGGTATTAACGTACAGTATAGAGGAGAAAACGTTAGTCAGATTAACTCATCTTCAAGGGAATCTCATAGCATTAGCTAGGATTCATGAAAAAATAAACCATATGGAGTGAACATGTATGTCTGTTCACTCCATATGGTTCAACACTTTGATGCTATCAAATAGGATACATCCTTATAGCTTATTGTCCATCATATTCATGATATACCATATAAAAGCACTAACAAGGGGAATACCAATAAAAAGGATGAATATGATGTAGAGCATTAATCGATTTCTTTGTTTAACGTTTGTATCCAATGCATTCAATTGAACAGCTTCCATATCTGCTTCTACATTCTCTACATCTTCCATTGGTATATCTTCATCCGCTTTCGTCATAATTTCTCTAGCTTCATTCAGGGAGCTGACAGGAACATAAATATCAAAACCTTGGTAGTTGGCACCTGCTATTATTTGAAGGTACTCACCTGAACCTTTGCTTTTAAAGAGTACTGGAATATTTGATGCACCTAGTAATGATTTAATCATATGTGCGTCTTGTAAGGATGCAACATTACATAACTTGGTAATATCTTCACCTTTTTCTGTTTCAGGATTATTCACAAGCTTCCCTTGGCATGATGGGCATTTCTTTACATGATCCTCATATCCAATATTACATTTCAAACACCAACTCATTATACGCACCACTCCTTTATCATAATAAACCTGCTTACTAAATATCCATATGTGGCTCCTGCCGATATTTTGTTCCCTGTTCATAGGCATAAGCGGCTTTTATTAGGCTGTCTTCTCTGAACTTAGAGCTGACCAAACATAAGCCTACCGGTTCCCCATCTTCTCGATAACCAGCAGGTACTGTAATAGCTGGATACCTGGCTGGAGCATAAATACCTGACAGATTCACATAGAGTGACATGAGTAAATCAAGATCATGGTCTTCCAGTGATTGATCGATAGCTGTACTGGCAAGGCGAACATTCTTAGCTACACATTCTAGATGCTCATGCTCTTTAATAGTGGTATCTCTGGACCTTACAATTAATTCTTGACCAAATCTTGCTCGATTCAACATGTCTTTTTGATTAAAATCCGTAATGTCTTTCATTGTTCTAATGGAAGCGTTATCTCCAATATCTTTTAAATATTGTTCAACACCTTCCTTAAATTCATAGGTTAATACATCAAGCCTTTCTAAATGAAGGGCTTGGTCATCCAATGTAACTTCTATTACAATTGCGCCCAAAGCTTCTAATTCTTTCATTACACGATGGATTATATTCTGTTCTCCTGTACGATAATAATCAGTTATCACATCATTGGTAACCACACCAATACGCATACCCTGAAGACCATCTTCTTTTAAGAATGATGTGTAATCTTTGATTAGGGAAGTACCAACCTTGGTAAAAGCGTCTCGTTCATCTTCACCAGCCAGTTCACCTAATAAGAGCGCTGCATCTTCTACGGTTCGCGTTATTGGACCAGCTGTATCTAAATCATATGCAATGGGAATAATACGGTCTCTACTCCATAGACCAACGGTGGGCTTGATACCCACTACATTATTTTGACTAGCGGGTGATATAATGGAGCCCGTTGTTTCTGTACCTATGGCAAGGGTAGCAAAATTACATGCCACTGCAACCGCAGAACCTGAGCTGGACCCACCTACGTCATAATTGCCATATGGGTTATGGGTTTGCCCGCCTAGTGTGGAAAAACCGTTTAGAGATACCTCGCTCATGTAGTTAGCCCATTCACTCATATTGGCCTTACCTAGAATAACTGCACCAGCGGCTCTTAATTTCTTAACCAGAAAGCTATCCCTATCACATGCCGTTGTGGCTAATACCTTTGCACCTGCTGTATTATACATGGTATCTCCCGTCCCAATATTACCCTTTATCATGATGGGTATGCCTTGTAAGGGACCAAGTAGATGTCCTTGTGTTCTTTGTTCATCCTGTTTTCTTGCTATCAAAATAGCATCTGGATTCAGCTGCATGACAGCATTTAACTTTTGATCATCATATGCTCGTATGCGGTTTAAGTAAAATAATGTTAATTCTTCATAGGTTAATGCACCTTGTTGAACATAGGCTTGAATGGCTGTTACACTTTTCTCCATGACCATGTGACCAATGGCTGTATACCTGTCTTTTTTTAATGATGCTAAGCTATTATTAAATATGGAGAAATCAAGGTATTGTCTCGCTTCTGTTTTATAATCTTTTCCTTGTCCTTCAACCTGATGTTGTACATATTCGTCTGCTTCTGTTAACGTTTTCTTTGGCATGTTATCACCTCGCCTAATCGCTCCTTTATGCTCTCATTGTTGCTGTTTTTTATTCCATTATACCTGGTAGCTTTGCTTTTAAGTACTGCTTTATTACTAACTATAGCTTATCTGCCCTTAATCCTCTTGAAAATACTTATAGAAATTAATGGTTTCCTTGAGATCTTCTTCGTTTTCATATACATCTAACACTTTACCTATTTCAATAGCAAAGTCTACGTAGCTGGAGCCTTTTGCTGTAATCATATGGTTATCCACAACCACACCTTGCTTCATATAGTGACCTGCCTCAAACCCATCATAAGCTTTTATATCTGCACTTGTTGTGTAGTTTCTATCCTTGAGTATCCCCGCTTTGGCAAATTGGACTGGACCTGCACATATAGCAGCAATTGGTGTTTTCTTTTTATCTAAATAACGTAGACACGTGTATAATGCTTCTTGGTCACCTAATACATGAGGGTCACCACCAGGAATAACAAAGAGATCAACTTGGTCTAAATCCACTTCTGATAGAACCACATGAGGTACCGTTTGGAATCCTTCTATGGAAGTAACCATCTTATGGTCTAACCCTACGGTTATAATCTCACTTGCTGACTTCTGTATAAGCGAAGTTATTACCACTTCAAAATGTGCAAAGCCCTCATAGATAAATATGTATGTTTTCATTGTGTACCACCTTTCATTATCTTATTCTTAAGTCTTTATCAAACTTCTTATTATTAGATGAGTAAAATATAACCAGCCATGTTGCATAACTTTTATGACCTAATCATGAAAAGGTGTAATGGCATTCAGTACTTGAAGAATACTGTCCGTTATCTTCTTATAGCCATTACGGGCTAGTAGCCTGAAATATAAACTTCGAAGAAAATGCTTGACATTACACATAAGGTACATATCGTCTGGGAAAATCCCCTTTTGATCCAATGGTTCATAAGATAGGATATACCCATTGAATGCATCAAGGGATACCCTATTCCTATCCAAAATATTTAATAGGGCTGCAACCATTCTCTCATCTTCTTGGTGGATGTATTGATAAGAGCCAATACATACTTTGTCACGTATTAAATCCAGGATATGCATCATACGTTCATGGGTTATATTCGGTAATAAAACCATGGCACTCATGGCATCTGCTGTATGGGCCGCTGTATGTGCCCATCCTTTTCCTTCAACATAACCTCTTACATCCTGTTCCTCTTTGCAATAACGTATGACTTGGTAATAGATTTCATCTAATTCATCGTCTTTTAGAAATGAATCTTTCATATGCTGTTCAATAATAAGGGGAATCAGTAATATCGAAAAAGAACGTGTGAATACTGTATCGGAGTGGTTTTCACCTATTCTATAAAACAAGTGTTGATCATTTAACAACAGTTGAAGAATTTTTCGTAATTCTTCATGTGAGAATATGCCTTCAGATATCCATGTAGCCATAACCATGTAGACCAAATCATCTCGAATATGGGCGTCTTCAATACCTATGATGTCAAGCATTTTTAGAGCGAGACTAAATGGTTTAACATCTTTTGGCACTTTATATTCGTGACGTACAATTCTTTCCATTTGTTCTACTAATGGTTGCATCGTATTCATGTCATCATCCCCCTAACAATTGATATTACTCTTATTATAGCATATATATGTCCATCCCCAACAGATGTTTTCATTTTATTTAGGCCATAACCGAAAAAGAAGATGATCCTTTTACTTGACAACACATAAACTGTATTTTATATTATCTATACGTACATACTTTTAAATAAATGAAGGAGATTCATCGTCATGCCAAGTATAGCTAATTTTTTATCTTATGTATTTTTGACTACCTTCACACCAGGTCCCAATAATATCATGTCCATGTCCAATGCCAGTCGATATGGTCTTAAAAGGAGCATACGCTTTAATTTGGGCATTTTTACTGGTTTTTTTATCATCATCGTGATGTGCAATATTTTTAGCGTTACTCTCTATCAAGTTATCCCCTCTGTAAAGCCTCTTATGACGTATATTGGAGCAGGCTATATCCTCATGTTAGCTTGGAAGACTTTTAAAAGTAAACCAGGTAAGAAAGGCACCATTAATACATATACCGATACATTTCAATCTGGATTACTCCTACAATTTGTCAACCCAAAAGTTATTCTTTATGGGATTACCATTGTGTCAACTTTTATTGCACCTTATTATCATGCACCTATGATACTGGGTGGGTTTTCACTCTTCTTAGCTTTTATAAGCTTTGTATCCACATGTTCTTGGGCGTTGTTTGGCTCCCTCTTTCAAAGTTTTCTCTCCCATCATTACAAAATCATCAACCTTGTTATGGCTTTACTTTTAGTGTATTGTGCTGTATCCCTCTTTTTTTAAGTACTAAAAAAACACCCTGTATCTTAATCATACATGTTCTCTGGCTGCTTCCCTTCCTTTAGGTAACAAACACAAAGTACGTGCATGATAATGCAGGGTGTTTACTTCATACCCAGTGACACGTTAATCATACTCTAAATGCATAGCATTGATGGCTAACTTTACTCTATTTTTTACATTGAACTTATGTAACAGGCGGGAAACAATGTTCCTCACCGTTCCTTCTGATAGAATAATTTCTTTCGCAATTTCTTTATTACTCAAGCCTTCAATAATGAGTTTAATCACACTTAATTCTCTTTCTGTTAGTTTAACACGAAGCTGATTGTTACGGTCACTTTTATTTTTCAACTTTAATCGCATAGGACTAAACATTTTATTATCCATTAGTTTCATACCGATTGCCACACTTTTAATGCAAGGTATGAGGTCTTCTGGATAGATTGTTTTTGATAGAAACGCATCCACATTATTTTTTATGGCGGACTCGATATAGGGCACTTGGTCATAACTGCTTAGTATAAATATTTTTACATGAGCATGACGGGCTTTAATCATTGTTGTTGCTTCGATTACAGATATATCCGATACCTGTAAATCGAATAAAATAATATCAGGTACTGTCTTTTCACAAAATAATAGGGCTTCATGAATGCTTTGCCTGCACCCAATTACGTGGATATCATCATCTTGTTCAATAATTTGCTTTAAGCTATGGGCCGATACATTTTCATTATTAATTATTAAAATCTTAATCATCTTATTAAAGTACATATTTTATATAAATATTAATGTACTTTCCACCTCCATCTATACTTCCCAACTTGATACACCTTATTTTATCAAATATTGTTTGAATATTAAATACTATTAGGCTATATTTATCATTATTTAAGTAGGTAAAAAAACCCATTTCTTTTATAGAATTAAGCCAAACAATAAGGATTCTATTTTTATGTATATGATAGAGGGATGTGCTTTAATACTTAATTCAATGATTAGGTATGAAAAAACAGACCCAAAACATACTGTTTTGAGTCTGCTCACTATAATGTGTATCACCTATTGTTGAAAAGTAACACTATCAATAATACTTTGTATAATTGCAGGTGATTCTTCATCATCGTCATAGTAGCTTCCTTCAATTATTATTGCATAATCGTTCATAATGGCTACATATGATGTCATGATACAATTATCTTCATCTATTGACATTACTGCTGTGTAAGTAAGGAATTTTTGACCACCTAATTCTACTTCTGTTAATTCAGTGGTTTTTTCTTCATCACATAATAAATTGGTAGTTGCACGATCAAACTCTGCATAACCCTGAAGTGATTTATAAAATTCTTTATCAAATTGTTCAACTGTACATGTTACATTTGCTAAACCAGTTGCATCTGTAAAACAAAAAATATCGACACTTTCAGCTGTTGCTACTTCACTTACATCAGATAATAATGATTTATCAATTAATTCCTCTTCCGTATATTGATACCAATCTTCAGGTATTTCAGCTTGAAGGTTAAAAAAGTCATTCTTATAAATATTACCTTCTGTCACACCTAAAGTAAGTACACCTGCACTGGCAGATTCTGTTGGATCATCTGTACTATCTGTATTTCCCTCAGTTTCATCATCTGCATCATTATTTTGATCATCGGCTGAGTCCACTGAACTATCAGGTTTACCGGTTTCAGCAGAATCACCATCTTTGCTTTGACAACCTACAAAAGCCATCATTGTGAATACAAGTATTAAACATAATAAAATTTTAATCTTTTTCATTGTTATCTCCATTTCATTTTTAATTGTGCCACATATATACTCTTTTAACGCGTTAAATCATTCATCCTTTGTTTCAACATACAGCTATAGCATTATTTGAGCACTACATATTTTGCATGCTCTTTCAGCACATAACGATTATAATATGTTTATAAAAAAATTGTCAGATGTCGATTGGCTATTTTTTTTAGTCAAATGTCATGTATCTTTTCATAAAAATGACAAATGTCACTGAGTCTGTTTTACTTTTTTATTTTTCATTATTAAACGTAACACTATCAAAAATATCTTGTACCCCTTTTGTATTTGCTTCATTTTCTATATAGGAAGCTTCAATTTCTACAATGTAATCATCAACCATTACAGAATAATTTTGATATTTTAAACTTTGCTTGTTTGCCTTTAATGAAGCACACTTAAGGTCTGCAAAAGTGCCTTCCTCTACTTCACCAACATGATCGTCGTATATTGTTTCAATTAGATCACAGATAGATTCCACATATTCTTTTTCTGTTGTATACAAATCTTTTTTCATGGGATGCACCTTACATAAAACAGTACCCATTTGATCTTCACTGGTTAACTTCATAATACATACATCTTCTTGTGCTGTAATATCACTCATTTCTGACAAAAATGTCTCTTGAAGTCTTTCTTCTTCACTTGCTTGAGACCATCCCTCTGGAATGTCAACTGTTAGGTTAATAAAATCATTGGTATAGGTATTACCTTCTGTTACACCCATCGTCGGTAATTTTTTTTCTTCTTTTTTTTGGCACCCTATAGCAGCCATCATGATAAATACCAGTAAGAAACATACTATAATTCTATTCTTTTTCATTTTCTTTCTCCATTCTATTTTTTAGATGTGCTCACATCACTCAATTTCTTAACAATGTCTACTATTAACTTTCATGATAACTGACATGTGTATCATTCAATCAAGTATATGCTCCCCTTTTTGAGCACCTAGAGATTATACAACTTTTTCTCAGAAAATATTAGATGTCAATTGACTAAATATTATGGTCATAAGTCATCTAATTTTTACTATCTATGACAAATGTCATCCTAGCTATGGTTGATTATGCATTTATAGAAGTATCATTTGACTTGCAGTTTAAACACCATTTTTCTTAACCTGTTAGAAGTAACCATTAGGCTCTATAAGTAACAATTTGGTCCTACTAAAAAACATATCTGTATACTATAATTTAGTCAAGTAAACTGAGAATAGCCATTTATTTATGGCATCATTGTATCTACAAAAAGTTATATGGAGGACAAGAAGATGAATATGTGGTATAACAAACCTGCAAATGCATGGTTGGAATACTTGCCAGTTGGTAATGGAAGACTCGGTGCCATGATCTCTGGAGGCGTTTCAAAGGAAATACTTCAACTCAATGAGGATTCAATCTGGTATGGCGGACCTGCGGAAAGAGTTAACCCTGATGCAAAGGAAACCATAAAAAAACTACAGACCATGATCATGGATGGAAAAGTATGGGAAGCGGAACAACTGGCTTTCATGGGTATGACAAGTACACCAGACAGTCAACGGCATTATCAAACAGCTGGAGAATTATTAATTGAGTACCCTAATCTAAGTGAGGATTTTTCTGCGTACAAAAGAGAACTTGACCTTTCTCAGAGTCTGGTTCGTTCATCCTTTGTATGCAATGGTGTCCAATATGAAAAAGAATGTTTTGCCAGCTTCCCTGATCAATTGATTGCCTATAAAATAAAGGCTGACAAAAAGAGAAGTGTGTCTCTAAAAATAAGATTAGCTAGAGGCAGGTATCTGGACTACTGTGACAGGGATGGACAGAATACCATTATCATCGGCGGAACAAATGGCGGAAAAGGCGCTATTGACTTTACTGTTGCAGCAAAAGCCAAAGCGAAAGGCGGTAAAGTATATGTCCTTGGGCAATTTCTATTTGTTGAAGATGCCGATGAAGCCGAAATCTATCTTTCCATGGCAACCACATTCTACAACAGCCATGCAAAAGAAGCTGCTCTAAGAGCATACAATGTCTTACAGACAAAATCATATGAAACGATAAAAAAAGATCATATAAATGATTACAAAAACATCTATGATCACATGCATTTTACCTTAGGCTCTCAAGAAGAAATGGATTCATTGGGTTCTAAACCTACTGATGAACGGCTCCAATCTATCTTGAATGGCAGTGAAGATGTTCCTTTTAATGCCTTGTATTTTCAATATGGAAGATATTTACTGATATCATCCAGCAGAAAAAATTCTCTCCCTGCTAATTTAAGAGGTATATGGAATAATGAATTCGATCCACCATGGGACAGTAAATTTACCATTAATATCAATATAGAAATGATTTATTGGGCAGCTGAAATCTGCAACATGCAGGCATGTATAGAACCTTTATTTGACCTGATAGAACGGATGCGGGTAAGAGGTAGAAAAGTAGCTAAAGACATGTATGGCTGCAAAGGTTTTGTTGCCCATCACAATACGGACTTGTGGGCGGACTGTGCACCACAAGACATCCATCGGGCTGCATTTTGGAGTTTGGGTGCTGTATGGATATGTTTCCACCTATGGGATTATTATGATTATAGCAGAGACGTGGCATTCTTGAAAAAAGCCTATCCTACCATGAAAGAAGCTGCAGCGTTTGTCTTAGATTATCTTATGGAAGACAAAGACGGTTTTCTAGTGACTTGCCCTTCCCATTCACCTGAAAATAGCTACTACTTAGAAGGTAGACGGGATGTAAAACCCAGTATGACTTATGGACCTACATCGGATAATATGATTATTTCATATTATTTTAAAAGGATTCTGGAGTCTGCGGACATATTAGGGATTCAAGATGATTTTGTTGAAGATATAAAAGCTGCGTTAAAAAGAATCCATCCTATAAGGATAGGTAAACACGGACAGATACAGGAATGGGTTAAAGATTATGATGAACCCGAACCTGGTCATCGTCATACGACGCAGCTCATTGCTTTTCATCCTGCAAATGATATTACATTAAGAGGAACACCTGAGCTTGCTACAGCTGTAAAACGCACCCTTGAAAGAAAAATTGAGTTTGGGGAAACAGCTTCTGAAGGATGGGCAATTGCTTGGAAAGCTATTTATGGTGCAAGGCTTGAAGACATCCCTATGGCTGAGGAATTCTTAAACATGAATTATGTCAGAGCCACTGCACCAAACCTTTTTGGACTATGTGTAACCAAGGATTTATTTGTGATGGATGGCAACCTAGGCGTTGTTACTGCTATAGCAGAAATGCTCTTACAATCTCATGCTGACGAATTATCATTACTGCCCTGCTTAATTCCAAGTTGGAAAGAAGGAGACATAAAAGGGTTAAGAGCCAGAGGAAAATATACAGTAGATATGAAGTGGCATGACGCCAAACTGGATAAAGCTATTATTTATGCAGGTAAAGACGGACTCTGCCGAGTTAGAGGCAAACATCCTATCATGGTTCAAGATGTGGTATATCGACAATTAGAAGCATGTGTTATTGAGTTTACTGTTCAAAAAGGTAAAACATATACCATTGTCCATAAGAGATAAGAATGGTATCCAAAAAGTTGAACCATACATATATTAAGTGAAGATATAAGTAAGGGGCTGTTTTAGACGCAGCCCCTTTATTCTAATCCCATTTTTCTATTTTTTCATTATCCTAATAACTTTTTTTCAGCCAACCCATTCCCTTCTTACATGTGGTGGACAGTTCATCATCATCAAAGTGTATCTGAATATCATACAGATGTTTTATATTGATATGGACAGCTGTGACAATGGGTTCATAGGGTTCAATGATTAATTGTTGATGGTTTCTTTGAACGGCACAATTAAATGCGTGAATATGACCTTGATCATCTTCAAAAATATAGGCCGATGTTAAGGCTACTTCCTCAAGACATTTAAAATGTTCATGTACATCGTTATCACAACACCAACCATCATCAGGTAAAGTGATGTCTCCTGCTTCTCCAACCACATTGGCTTCTTGGTGCATGGACACTTTACCTTTAGGCCTTTTATACCATCCACTTATCATATCCACATATTGTTCTGAAATAACTTTATCTCGTCTATGGTATTTACCAGTATCTTGTTCAGTTTCCTCCCAAGCATGTACGGGTACATGTGGGTCAACAATGAAAGCCCATCTTAACTTACCTGTTTCGCCATCAATTAACTGCATACATGCACCTAAGGTATCCATGGTCTGATATAAGTAATCGATGTTGCCTGTTAGCTGATACAGATACCATGTGGCATAGGTTTTCCAGGAAGTCCATCCATGGGGACTGTTGATCATGTTCTTATTAAGTAACACATCATATTGAGCCTCCCAGAAACGAATGGTTCCTCCATTCATGCGACAATCGGGGATAATCATCTGTTCCAAGCACCGATGTTTCTTTATCATGTATTCCGCCACTTGGGTATATTTCTTTTTGTCCTTCTCATCTTCTTGCACTAGAGCAAACATGGCTAACTGTAAAGTTGAACAAGATAGCATACCATCTTCAAAAGTATGTTCACCTTCCGTTCCAATGTTGTCTTTTCTTACAGCCAGATCATCAACAGCTTTTTGTACAGAGCTATAATGTCTTTCATAGCAATCATGCCATTGGGCATCAAGCTTTCCTAGTTCTTTTTCCACAAGAACCAGTTCAAGCATTGATTTCGCCATATAGATAACACTGGTATAGTGCTCACCCATGGCATCTTCTCTTCCTGAACCCCAGCCTGTTTCTGTTCTGTAAGCACCATCTTCGCCCTGTTGTAAAATCAGCCAATCGGCTAATTTACTGGCTAAATGAAGGTAATGAATGTCTTTTTTTGCTTCATATGCATCAACTAATAGACTAACCATGGAGGCTGTATTGCAAATCCGCTTGGCCATGATGATGGGTTCGCCTTTATCAACATCGTACATTAATGGCAGAATTTCTTTGAAATTGTCTTCAACCTGGGCATCCAGATTCTTATCTGGAAAATGTTTTGCAGCTAAAAAACCTGAAAAACATCCATACCAACTCTCTAAGTGGGTTGATGCTTTTTGCTCCATGGAAATGGATGCTTTTCGCGCTTGTTTTAAATACCAAGACCATTGATGGCGTACATATATCTTTGCTTCTGTTTCATAGCCATTTGAACTAATGGCAAACAGGTTATACACACCTGGTTCATCCAATCCATCATAATGCATAACACATGGGCTACCATGGGTCCTGCCAATAAGTATCCTATGATCTTTTGTATTAGGCTTCTCAATATATAATGCTGTTTCACAATCTGATAGTACCTTAATGGTCAATGTTTCATTTTTCGTTAAGGTATAACGCTCCGCTTGTATCATGGGCACATGACAAGCTCTTATCATATATTCTTGAACAGATGCTACACCATCTATGGGCATCAAATAGAATGTCCAGACTTTCTCTTCTCCTGGCATAAGGTGTTGTAAGTTTTGGGGATGCCTTTCTGGAAGAGGTCCTCCATGAAGCAAATCCATGTTAACTGTATGAATGCGATGCCCGCCGTAGCCATTGACACGATTATAATGCATGTGCCATGATGCTACTGGTTGGGGTGAACAGATACCTATTATTTTATTAAGCGGCGACATAAAATAGCCCCAAAAAAAGTTCTTTTCACAGCGTAACATAGTGGGAAAGTATTTATCATTCCATTGGGGATAGCTATCCATATAGGTATCAATACCCAGCTTCAAACCAACTTTTTCAGGCTTAAATACGCTAAGGCCGTTATTTTTTAGGGTTGCTGTGATGGTTACTTTCTCTTCTTCCCACAGATACCTTAACCCATAGTGAATACTGTCCTTTTCACCTTCAAACGCATAGGGACTTAGTTTGCGCATATCCACGTTATATTCCTTATGGTTGGCCACACCATACCATTGAGGTCCTATATAATTCACGTCCTCTGTAAAAGGCACGTGTATATCTTCTTCTTGATTCTGAAAAAGAATATATGCCAAGGTACCGTCTTCTCTAATTTTCATCTATTCACCTTCATTTCCACTTATCTATTTGTAGATGGTCCAATCTACCTGATGATTCATGTACGTCGCTGCACCCTTTATTTATCGCGTCTCAATCAATCTTTTTACCAATTCAGGATAACGGTCATCTTCATCCCCAACTTCTTTCTTCATATGAAGAAGTTGAGCCTTCAGATCTTTCACTACTTCTTGATACTCTTGGTCATGGTACACATTCTTTAACTCAAATGGATCATTTCTTAAATCATAGAGTTCCCACCCTGGTGGTGTAGGTTCTTGTAATGCATGCTTTGCATCCAAGGGTAAACCGTAAAAGAAGATTAATTTATAATCTTTGGTCCGAATACCATAATGGGCAGGGTTGTCATGGTGGGTGAGATGCATCCAGTATCGATAATAGATTTTGTTGGGCCAATCCGCAGGCGTGTTCCCTTTTATATTCTCCCGAAATGACCTTCCCTGCATAACGTCTGTTTTCTGTAAGCCTGCATAATCAAGTAAAGTGGGCGCAAAATCCACATTGGATATCACATCTTCAAGAACCGTTCCTGCTGCAATTTCTTTAGGATATCGCACTAAAAATGGCATCTGAAGAGCTTCTTCATAGATCCACCGTTTATCAATATAATCATGTTCCCCAAGAAACATGCCTTGGTCAGATGTGTAGATAATGATGGTGTCATCCAGGATACCTTCTTGTTCAAGGTAGTCAAGCAGCTCCCCTACACTATCATCTATGCCTTTTACCGTTCTTAAATAATCTTTTAAATACTTTTGATAGGCAGCCTTTGTTCTCTCTGTCTCATTGAGCCCTGTAATGTCTAATTGCCCTGTTTGATAATTCGGATCACTCATCAATGTGACAGCATTACGTACAGGATTTCTTTCGGATACGGAAGTGCCGTATGTCCTTGTGGCTATAGAACGATGACTCTTGTCTTCCCACAAACTATCCGGCTCAGGTATGTCTACACCATCAAGAATATGCTCATAGCGAGGATGGTATTCAAAATTATCATGAGGTGCTTTATGATGACACATGAGCATAAATGGTTTATCTCTATCACGTTTTTTAAGCCAATTAAGGCATTTATCGGTAATAATGTCCGTGACATAACCTGTGTGTTGTTTTCCTTGATCTTTATGATGTATGTTTTCGATGGCATCCCAGTCTGTTTCCTTATCCCAAAAATAAGGATTAAAATAGTATCCCTGACCAGGAAGCACATCGTAATAATCAAACCCTTTTACTTCGCAGTGAACATGCCACTTACCCACAACTGCCGTTTGATAGCCGTCCTCTTGCATCATAATTGGGTATGTGTTTAAGGAAGGGTCCATTTCGTCTGCTAATGTTTTCACCCCATGCACATGGGCATACTGTCCAGTGAGTATGGTTGCTCTACTGGGCGTGCAGATGGCATTGGTACAATGTACATTCTGTAAAATAGCTCCTTCTCGTCCAATACGATCAATATTTGGGGTTTCAAATACCTTTGCTAATCGAGAACCATAAGCACTGATTGCATTGGCACCATGATCATCAGACATGATATATAATATATTAGGTTTTTTATTGGCCATAACATAACCTCCTTGCAACAAATTTCTATCATTTTACGATTGGTGTATTTTTTCCAGTAAAATACTTTGCCCGCCCTTTTTAGCAATATGCACTTTATGTATAAAATTGCTGTCGACAGTCATGTCATCTATTCTTACATGGGTTCTCGTGTTTACATGGGGATCATCTGAATAGATTGTAGCTTTATAGGTACAATGACTGTCTAAGAAATCAAAAGGTATCGTAAAGTTCCTATCTTCTTTTTCCGCATTCATAATACCCATAAACCAGTTGTCCTTACTTCTTCTTGCTACTACTGCATAATCACTTATTTTGGATTGCAAATAACGTGATTCATCCCAAACCGTAGGCAGCACATCATAAAAAGCCAGTTCTGGCACTTCGTCAATAATACCCTCATTGGATTGTGAAGGGATATTGGCTAAAGACGCTCTTGGCATATCATACCAATATAAACACTGTAATGGGCTATACAGTACTACAGATTTAGCTAACTGATAAGCGTGAGAATTATGGGTATCTACACGATTGTTAAAATAACAAACGGTATTATCAGCCGCACCACAGATCATCCTTGTAAAGGCCGTTGTAAGGGTCATTGAATTCTCTTGAACTTCTTCATCACCACGAACACCCTCTTGGGTTAGTAGATTGGGATAGGTTCTGCAATAACCTGTAGGTCTGTATTCATCATGAATATCCACCATCATTTCATAATCTGCTGCCTTTCTCACGGCTTCATGTAACCAACTGGTCCAATGTTGACTGCCTACATTCACAAACCCAAATTTAATACCTTTTACGCCCCATGCTTTATAGATAGGCAGGATTTCATCCAATTGATTTTCAAGTGCCCGCCTATTGACATAGAGCCATACGCCTACATTCTTGTCTTTACCATAGTCAATGACCTTTTGAAGGTCCAATTCTCGATGATCAAAACACTTATTTAAATCTTTACTGACATAGGTTGCATCTGACTCTTCATCATATTGATTACCGTACCAACCTGCATCTAATAAAATATAGGCGATACCATGTTTTGAAGCAAAATCAATATAAGCTAAGCCTCCTTCTGTGGTAAGTGTCATCTCTCTTATGACGGTCCCTGGCTTTATCCAAGACGTATCTTTAATGGCACAGGGTTCGTTTAGATTCAATACAATATCATTATGTTCAACAAGCTCACCTGGACTGTGAGCTGCCATAATAACCCGCCAAGGTGTTGTTAAAGGTAGGTCCCTCGTCACTTCACTGGTTAATGTACTGCTTAGGCAATACTTCTTATCATAGCTGATTCTTAGCTTCATTCTTGCATAATCCACAAGCCCAGCTTCCAATATAGCCATATATAAATCGTCATTCACTTCAATGGTTAATGGCCTTTCACATTCACTACCAATCTGCGATAGTTTCACTTCTGAATAGGCACCTTGAGCCTCATAAGTTGCCCATGCAGTATGATCATCCATCAATTGAAACTGTGTCACTTCATCTTGGATACAGAATGTCCTCTGATTATCTTGACGCTCTCTATCCAATATGTATCTAAAAGCAACCCCTTCGTTATAAGCTCTGAACTCTAGTTCCATACGAACGCCAGTAGCCTCATGGTATAAGGATATATTCATTTGATGATACGCATCAATAATCGCTTCCCTTTCCCCATAAACAGGGTACCAGGTGGATGCATGGTCATGGGTTGTAAAATGTTTTTCAATAAAACAAGAACTAAGATTAGCTTCATTGGACATCATGCTTTTATTGTTGAGGTTGGTTTCAAATCCCAAACAACTTTTATCAATGATTGTTTTCTTTTCATAATCAACACGATAGACTGGACAATTATTGCCCCTTTTTGCCTTTTCTAAATTGAAGAATACGTCATACTTACCATCTGGCGAACTTATTTTTCGCATGATTTTACTCCTTTTCCTATATCCTATGCCTCCAATATGAAAGAGGTTTCTTTGTAGTGTGTTGAACTGTTTCCTACCATGACTGTAAATTGCCCAGGTTCTACCATCCATTTCCCTTGATTTCTAAAGGAAAGCATTTCTTCATTTATCTCAAATGTTACTTGGATAGACTTACCTGGTTCTACCTTGACACGTTTAAAGCCTTTTAACTCCTTGGATGGTCGCGTCACCGAACACAAGTCATCATGGAGATACAACTGGACAACTTCTTCTCCTGTCATTTTGCCTGTATTTGTTACGTTAACACTTACAGTAAGTGTCTCACTTTGCTTCATGGTTTTTGCACTCAGCTTGGGTTCACTCATTGCAAAGGTGGTATAGCTTAATCCATAACCGAATGGATATAAGGGTTCTGGACTTGATTTATAATACTTTTGCTGACGTCCAAATGGCAATTTATTATAGAAAGCAGGAACCTGACCTACATTTCTAGGTACCGTAATGGGTAATTTCCCACCAGGGTTAAGATCACCAAAGATAGTTGATGCGATGGCATGACCACATTCTTGCCCTAAATACCAGCCTTCAAGTATGGCAGGAATGTTATCTGCTGCCCAACCGATTGAATTGGGTCTACCATGTAAGAGTATCAGCACAACAGGTGTCCCTGTTTCATAAACGGCTTCAATTAATTGTTGTTGGTCGCCTACTAAATCCAGTGTATCCACATCTTCGTTTTCCTTACAGGTTAATTCGTTGCCACCCACTGCAAGGATAACTACATCGGATGCTTTAGCCAAGTCTACAGCTTTATCGATGTCTTGTTCAATAAAGTCTGTGGGTGTACAGCCTTCAGCATGTACAATCTCCGTATCATCTCCTACATATTCCTTGATGCCATCAAGAATGGTTACAAAGTATCTTGGCTTAGATGTGGAATAACCTCCAAGAATTTTCGTATTGGCATTAGGCCCTAATACAGCAATGCGATTAAGCTTTGAAGGATCAAGAGGTAATAGGTTCGCGTCATTCTTTAGGAGAATGATGGACTTATGGGCGGCTTCAAGAGCCACTTTATTATGTGCTTCTGAATAGAGAATCTCTTTATAATTATCCCTTTTTATACCAAAAGATCTTTTTGTATCTGCATAATGAATATGCTCATCGCTATTAAATACGCCTTGCATGTCTAAGAAATCTTCTTGTACTGCTGTACTGCCTTCTTCATCAAATAAACCAATTCTAAATTTTGCTGTGAGCACATTGGCAACAGCTTGATCAACCAGTGCCATATCAATGTCACCTTTTTTACAAGCTTCAGCAAAAAGGGTGCCATACCCACGATTTTCTCCCATGGGACACATCCATGCTAATTCTGAATCAACACCTGCTTCTAATGCCATAACAGCCGCATCATTCAGGTCCTTTGCTACTTTCATGGTTGTATGAAGCATTCTTATATCACCATTATCTGAAACGATCACGCCATCAAATCCGTAATCTTTTCTTAATACATCTTTTAGAATATAATTGTTAGCATGACAAGGCACACCATTTAGGGAGTGGTGAGCAGGCATAATGGACCCTACTTTTGCTTGTTCAACAGCAACCTTAAAAGGTGGTAAATGTACTTCATGTAAAGCCCTGTCAGATATTTCAACAGCTGCACCATTATTACCTGATAATGGCTCTGCATCTGCTACATAGTGTTTTGCGGTGGCAATAATACGGTCTTTACTAAACCTATCATCGCCTTTACCTTGTAAGCCATTAATAAATGCTTCACCAATTTTGGAAACTAAGTACGCATCTTCACCATAGCTTTCTTCTGTACGCCCCCACCTACAATCCCTTGTAACCCCTAACATAGGTGTATAGCAATGATGGATTCCCAATGCGCGAGCCTCTCTTGCAATAACGGTGGCTACTTTTTCAATTAAATCCGTATCCCAGGTGCTGCCGAGAGCAATGGCTTGAGGGAAACTGGTGGCTTCTTCTGCTGCCACACCATGAAGGCATTCTCCGGGCTGTAGATTAGGTATGCCTAACCGCTCAACACCATTGGGATAAAAGGATGCTAATTGGAGAATCTTTTCTTCCATAGTCATTAATGGTAGTAAGTCCTTTACCCTTTCTTCAATAGGCAAGTTTTTGTCCATATACTTATGCTTATTATCCATCGCTTTGATCGATCCTTTCTACAATAACGCTTAATAGTATGACACTAATACAGAGTGATAGAGTCACCTTTTTGTAATTGAATATCAAATACACCCTCTTCAATTTCTGTAACCGAACACGGGTATTTTCCTTCTTGATAGTTAAGTGTTCGACCGAGATGAGGTTTTATGCGTAGTGGACTTCCTGCAAGGCTTTTGATGTGAATATAGTCCACATGACCTTTCTCTCTTTTAGCTGAAACTTCGAAAGCACCTGCAGCTCTAAAATCATGAAATTCCACATCTTCCCAAGCATCTGGTACAGCTGGAAACACGTCTACTCTGCCACTATGGCTTTGCAATAACATATAGTGAATGGATTCTGTGGCGGAAAGAGGTGTTTCAATAACAGGTCCTTTTTCAGCATACATGGTATTAGGGCATAGGTAAGCATCCAGTCCATTAAGATATTCAAGTGCCTTGTTTCCGTCCTGCATATAAGCTGCCATATTAGCAGCACCCGTGTAAGTATACCCCTGTAAAGCACCTTTAAAACCTAGCCAGTGGGATATGGATTTCTCCATTAATGCCTTTTCCGCAGGCTCATTGCCATTCACTAGATGTAATGGATAAATCATAAACAGATGTGAATAGTGTCGATGTGACACATCAAAAGGAACATCTGCTCCAACCATGTATCCATTTTCATTGATGGGATAATCGGTTAAATGGTCCAGCACATCCTGCCATTTTTCTGCAAGAGTGTCTTGTAAGTCCAGCTCTTTATTGATTTCAAGGAGTGTTTGACATCCCCACTTACATAAAGCAAGGGTATAATTACAGTCCATAATCGGATAACAATTTACTTGAGGAATGGAGGGGTATTCCGGCGAACTGGTATCCGGTATATGATATGTTCCATCCTCCCCTTTTATCATTAAATGAAGATACGCATTCATATTGGCTTTTAAGTAAGGAAACAAAAAGTCCTTAAGCAACGCCTTATCCATGGTAACTTGATAATGCCGCCAGATATTATGCAATACCCATGTTAAATTGCCAAGCTCCCTTGTATCCGGCCAAAGTGCATATAAATCAATGGGGTTAGTGGCTCTGCTCACATACATACCATCATCAATACCCATTGGTTTTGCATTATTAATCAGCACTTCTTTATTGGCTTTTAGGGTATGGATGAGTGAGTAACCCAGCTTAAGCCTATTGGATGTGTATAGAGAGGCATAGCATAATTGCACATTAAGATTCCAAACGGTGGTAGGCCATGGGGTAATGGTTAACCAAGGACCTTGAGAATCCAGTACTACACCATCTTCCTTCATGGCACATGCTAATTTATACATTTGAATCCAGTAAAACTGTTCCCATTTCTTATCGGAAAAAGAGACATAGCTGGATGCATAATAATCATGCCACCAATCGCAGTGGGATGTTGTATAGTCATGCATATCACTTAACATAGCTTTCTTAAGATTTTCTAATGCTTCTTGTACGGCACTCTGATCATAACGTGAATTGGTCACACTGACATACAGTATTTTATGGGTTTCGGACTGCTCTACTTCTTTCCAAGCGATAGCACAAGCCCCTTCTTCCGTATAAGTATCATGACCTTCATCCTTTATAAATGTTTGCACACTCACTTGAATATCGTCCATGACATACTGAACGGGTTTTGGAGGCAAGCTGACGAGTGGTGGATTTATTTCAACATATTGAATACGTGGACTTATCCCATGTTCAGGGCGTAAACCGAAGGATACGCTATTTTGTTGATGGGATGTTTCCACTTCAATGATTATCACATCTTCTGTAGCATGATTAAAAGACCTCCAATGAATATGTCCCATATGGGTTTCCATGGTTCCTGTTACCGAAGCGTCCCATAAATGGAGTCTCATGGTTTCTTTTATGATTGGTTTAGAAGGCGTCATAATAATGTCTCCAATAGGTACCCTTGGAACAGCCCAATCAATACCTTCTAAAAAATTATGTGCGATAACATCATTTCGACCAAGCTCCCATCGCCATACTTGAGGTGATTCTTTATAGATCATGGCACCCATCATGCCATTTCCTATAAAAGCGCCTTCTTCCCATTCTTTTCTATAACGTCTTTTGAGACCATGTTTTCTCTCTTCCAATCCATAATACCCATCTTTATAAGTCACTTGGTCCCAAATCATATCATGCTGTGATAAAAAAGACTCCCAATTGATCGTTTTATTCGGCTCCTTATTGCTCATTTTTTCCTCCTATTAATCCAGTCAATGCAATCTTGCATTTATTGATACCATAGTTAATAGCATCATTTATCTGATTCAATCCTAACCGCTACGATGGATGATGCTGGTAATTCAAAGGTATGCTCATTGCCATAGAGTTCCATTGTCGTATGGATACCACGGTCATTGAGGTTGCACATAAACACAACAACACTGCCGTCTGGATTCTTAAAAGCTATTGTCCTTTTGGCAAGGCAAAGGCATTCAATTCTGCTGGCACCTGGTCGTATATGCTTACTCAATAATGCCATCACATAGTAGTCTGGATTATAGACAATCTGGCCTTGATCATGGATGGTTACTAGTGCATTCTGTTTCCATCCCCATGTACTTCTACCTGTACCATCAAGTATCATATTCCAGTAAGAGTAGATGGTGCACCCTGCTTGCATATAATCCACAAAATCATTGAACAAACTTACTGCTTGCTCCCAAGAATTATCGCCGTTGTGGCAAACACTCTCTGTATGCATGACTTGCGTATCAGGGTATATTTTCAACAAATCATAAATGGAATCCACGAGAGCATATTGAAAGCCCAAACCGCCAATAACTTGCTTAAACTTTTTACTTTTCATGCATTGTTGGGCTTGTAATCCTGTAACCGTTCTAAAGGTTCCACCCCATATCTCGGTGGTAAGGTTTTGTTTTCTCAATGCATCATCCAGATAGTCCACAGCAAACTTGACCATTTGGCTAGGTTCCATAACACAGCTTGGAAATCCTGCTGCTGAATCTGGTTCGTTTTGTATCAATAACTTGTTAATGTGAATGCCTTGTTCTGCATAGGCTGTGATATACTTGGCTAAATAAAGGGCATAGGCTTTGTAGGTTTTATCGTTATCCATAAGACTTCCTCCACCTACAAAGTCATTGTTCGTTTTAAGCCATGCTGGAGGTGACCATGGTGATGCATGGATTTTTAGCTCTTCTGCATAACGATAGGCACCTTTAATAAAAGGTATGAGATAGTCAAAATCTCTTTTTAAGCTAAAATGTTCCATAGCATAATCATCTGCATGATCATTAAGGCTATAAGCAGATAGTGCAAAATCACTTGAGCCAATGGGTAGACGGCAGTTGGTAAACCCTGCTCCCTCGTCCTTATGAAAACACTTTTTTAGAAGGGTTTCTCTGTCATCTTCTTCCAAAGAGAAGAGGGCTTTTCCTCCTATTTCACTAAATGCAGCACCCATGCCTTGAAATTGTTGAAATGCCTGATCAGGGTTCACTACAACCCTTACTTCCTTTGGATTTTGTCCTGGTTGATCAGACCTTCTTGCCCATACAGCAGATGACACGATCTGATAGTCTTTAATCATGTGCTCAAAAGATACTACTTCTGTTTTAATGGTCATATGTTATCACCTTATTCCTTATATAAACAAAAATTCATGCTAACGTTAATCCATAGCGTCAAAAAGTGCAGCTGCAAACATCTTACTAATGGGGTTCGTTCCAATGCGACCGATTAAACTTACCTGACAGATATACACATAACCTTTTCCAACGGACTTTTCACCGACGGCTAGTACTTTTCCCCATTGTCCTTCATCATCCGTATTCCCGCTGGTTAACACAGGTTTAAAATCATCTCCAGTAAATGTATCCTTGATGATAGGGGTTACATAGTCTGCATATTCATCATACCAGTGGATAAAATCATTGGCTCTAAAGTCCTTCACAATAGCATGCCCTGTGTCTCTGGATACAAAATGCAAAGGTAGTAGGGAACTAAATTTTACGTTGAAAGAGCTGCCGTCTACAGCATAGTTTCCTTCTGGTAACTCTAGGAATATTGCCCGAGCACCATTTTTAACACAAGCCATAATGCTGGCTTCATGCTTACTATAGTATGCAAAGTCATCCATTAATAGAATATCTGCTTCTTCCATACGTTGTGTGATAGCCATACCCATGTCATAAGCTAAATCAGCGGCTTTTCCTTTTTGATCACTTGCAATGTATATTTTCTTGGTTGATTTAATGGCTACCTGTTGGAATACTTCCAAGTCCATAGCTGTATCATGTAATACGTCACCACTATGAGACACTAATGCTAGTCGTACTTTTAAAGGCTTTCTGCCATCTATTTCAGGTGCTTTAAATTGAATATAACCTTGGAACTCACTGCTGCAATCTGGTATCGTTGCTTCTACTTCACCTTGAACAATCACCTGATCATCCATTTCCACGTAGTAGTTTAATACGGCATGTTCGAGTATCTCGTTGGTATCGTTACACACCCAAGCTTCTACTTTAATTTCGTCACCATTAAAGTATGTAAACCTATCGGTACGCAAACTCACCATTAAAGGTGTCAACGCATCACGGTATGCAAAATAAGCTGGTTTCGGACGACGTTCAAAATCCATAATGGTCTTCATCCAACCTGAGGGAAAAGCGTCAATGAATAAGTGAATAGCAAAAGTTACCATCCTTGCATCCCGTCGGAAGGCTTCTGTAATAAACTGAACAGCCCTTCCTTGATAAGCACGGCTTGCTTCTATCCAATCTTCAAAGGTTTTTGGTGTTTCAAAGAAACAATAATGAAATTTACCTGTTTGAGCACCTATGATATGATTAGGTGTCCATGCCTTGTCATCCTCCAGATATTCCGGTAACCATTCTTTTGGATAATGGTTTTTCATAACGGATGCAGGGTCAAGACCTTCTGCACCAAATTCACCACAACCGTAATTCCAATCGGGCTTAACGTGCAGCCAATAACCTTTACTCAGCTTACCAACATCGACCCCATTACCGTTATACCATATATTGTAGCAATGATTATCCGGTATGGTTTCTGATGGTGGGTCGTAATCCCCATCCACATGTTTGATGACGCGATCTGGATTGTTCATTTTTACCACTAAATCAGCCACAGTAAATAGGTCCATCAATTCTTTTCTTGAAAGGTTTCTTTGTGGTTTGTTATCCGCATTAGGAAAGGGTTCATTAATGTAGCTAATGACGATATTGGATGGATGAGACCTGACAAGCCGTTCCATTTCCTCCACTTGACGCACAACTTCACAAAATTGGTTTCTTCTTACTTTACCAAATAATGGCAGATCCGTCTGCAGCATTAATCCTAGCTTGTCACAATAGTCATAGATTTCTGGTTGCACAGGTCTCTGGGTTAAACGTAAGAAGTTCATGTTACTTATTTTGGCCAATAAAAGATCATCTCTTAATTGATCCCAATCTTTTTTGTAGACACACTGTTGTTCGTGACCCATTGTATTGGCACCGCGAAGACGAATTTGTTTATTATTTAGATAGAATGTCCCTTTGGGAATTTGCTCTGTATCGATGGCAAAGGATCGCATACCAAATTGTCTTTTTTGGGCATCTATTATTTTTTCATCTTCATCAATAAGTTTCACTTGAATCTGATACAACCAAGGCGTTTTAGATTCCCACCAGCGCATATCGTTGATGTCTATGGGAATTTTAAAATAGTTAATACCCTTTTCTGTCTGTAGTTCAATGGGTTTACCTAATAGACCTGCTGCTCGAAGGAGTGTTTCATTTAGGCTATCGCCAATGCCGATTTCTCGCTCACTCATGGGTTTGTAACGATAATCTTCTAATACCACTTGCTCAAAATTTTGGCCGTACACGGATACTTGGATACCAATGGCTCTACTTTCAACATCGCAGTTAAACACCTCTATCCATGCTTCAGCTTTCTGCTCAACAGGTAGTGGTCTAACGAATATATCATGAATAAATACCCTTGATCTGGCTTCAATATAAACATCTTGATAAATCCCCATACCAGGTGGACAATGGTGCCATCCAAATTCAGGATCATCATAGCCAAGGCCTGTAGCTGCGTAGATTTTGTCCCCACCGATACTTTTACCGCCACTCTTTTCCGATACACTTTGTAACATCGTAAAATCATTTTCTACTTTTACAATAATGGTGTTTTCGCCTACATGGGTGCACTGGGTGATATCGCATTCAAAAGGAGCAAAAAAACCTTCATGACTACCCACATAGTTGTCATTCATGAACACATGAGCAATGTAATCCACCCCTTTAAAGCATATAAATAAAGAACCTAACGTCATCATCTCATCCGTTATGTTCACTTTTCTTCGATAATACGTCACAGCTTTTCCAAGGGGACCTCCATAGTGAGGTGTTGTTACCTTCTCCCATGCCCCTTCTCCTAATACAACTCTTTGAAAACTTTCTTGATCTTCCTCTTCTTCTATTCGCCAATCCCATGTGTCCACGTCCATTCTAGAACGATAGGCATCCAGTTTTGGCGCTAGATCTTGCATAAAAGGTTTGTAATAAGCCCTTTGTCTTGTAAGTTCCTCTTGGAGCTGTTCTTCTGTATGCATTTTAGGATTGGGTACAAAAAGAGAACCACTTTCTGTAAAAGGTAATTGTCTGTCTTTTTTCTCAATGGGTTGTGGCTCCACTAGATTTCTTTCACTTAAATCTACTTTGAGGGATGCAATGTCTGCAAAAACATCGTTCTTCTTATTCGTCATATCTTAACCTTCTTTTCTATATTTTAAAACCTATTCTGCATGATTAATTGTTCTATTACATGAAACAAGGCTGGATCGATTTAACCATCCAACCTCGTTTCATTTACATATGTTGCTTAATTACCTACCATATATCCTGTTTTTGGAATACCTTGTGCTTCAAGATATTCATCCACTTGCTTTTGTACATCAGCGATGACTTTTTCAACACCTGCTGTATCCAGTTTTGCAAGGAATTCATTGTACATTTCATCGGTGTAGTATCCACACATAAATCCTTTTACATACTCACTCATAACAGATTTGATTTGTGTAATCTCATTTACTGTATTCGAATCATCGTATTTGAAAGCACCGAATGGATTAACAAAACCAGATTCATGCATGCTATCCCAATAAGGTTTGTAGTCATCAACAGGATCAAGTTGATTCACCCATGCATTGTGGCAATTACCTAGAACAAAATTAGCTTGACCATAGGTTGCTTCAAGACTTCTTCTCTCATTCGTACCTACTGTGTATTCAATTCTGTTATCGCTAATCTTCTTATAATGCTCACCTTCTATACCATAGATTAATGTATTATAGAATTCTTTTCCTTTTTCTGTTTCTAGAAGTTCAATAACTTTCATGGAACGTACAGGGTCTTGAGCAGTTGTTGGAATCGTTAAACCATCATTATAGTTTGGTGTTACAACTGGAAATTGCTGAACTGGGAATCGAACATTAGGATGTTCATAGCGATTTTCTACATAGTATTCCCCTTCTTGCTTAGGATTGGCATAGTTATGGAACCAAATGAGTGCATTATCTTTTGTATTAACGTTTTCAATTTCCTGACGAGGGTTCTGTAAACTAATCATGTCCTCAATGATATAGCCTTTTTCTCGCCATTCCGCATACTTTTTAAACATGTTAATGATTTCAGGGCGCTTATAGGAATGTTGTACTGTAAAATCCCATTCATTTCCTGGTGTATAAAATCTTGTTGTTGCAGGCATAATATAAGTCCAAGGTGGACGACCACCAATTAAATCTTGACCTTCATTTAGTGTGAAAACCCACGGACTATAGCCTTTTCCTAAATCACCAGCATCGTCAGCTTTTTTCATATATTCTTCAAGTAAGTCCCACATGTCATCCGTAATATGGATATACTCTTGATTGGCATTAAAGACTTTTTTTGCCTTTTCAATATCAAAATATTTTTCAAACTTATCTTGAGGTGAATACAGTGCTAGTTGCCAATAGTGCATTTCATATTTTGGAATCATGTAAAGGTCCTTTTCAACTAATCCACCTGCCAGTGACCATTCTGGAATTTCTTTCCTTATATCGGGCGCATGTTCATCAATCAAATCATCCAATGGTAACAAAGCCCCTTTATTAACCACATCTCTTAGGGATTGAGACCAAGAATTCCAAGCAATATCAACTTGCTCTTGTCCAGCCATCATTAAATCAAATTTTTGGGAATACTCAGCAAAAGGTATAAATTCAATTTCAATGGTTGTGTTAGGTACTAAATCTTGAAGAATCTCATTGGCTTTTGCGATAACTTTATCATGGTCTTTTTGTTTTCCATTACTACCCATAACCATTTTTAAATGCATTGGTTCTAATTCTTCTTTTGAATTGTCTTTACTTCCTTTGTCTGCAGTATTATCTTTTTGGTCCGAAACATTGTCTTTTGGACCAGAAGTTTCTTTATCGTTGCTACCGCATCCAGTGAGTGTTAATGTGAATAATAAACATATTACTAGAACAAAACTACCTACCATTTTAAACCTTTTCATAAAATCCTCCTTTTGAGCTGCATGACACAGCCTATTTATATTTTTTATATTATTGCTATATATAAATAATCTTAAATCACCCCTTGATGGAACCCACTGTCAATCCCTTCACAAAATATTTCTGAAAGAATGGAAAGATTAAAAGCATCGGTCCTGCAGCTACAATACACATACCGAAACGCATACTTTCTGAGGGCGGTTTAAAATTATCTAACTCAACCACATTGTAACCTTCTGATGCTACCTGTTTAATAAATTCTAATTCTCGGAGTACTTTTTGCATCAAGTACTGTAGCGAAAACAAACGATCATCTGTAATATAAACCAATGATGTAAACCAGTCATTCCACCTGTCTAATAAATAGAGCAATGAAATGGTGGCCAGTACAGGCTTTGATAGGGGTAAAATAATTTGAAAAAACGTTCTTAACTCACTTGCCCCATCAATTTTTGCTGCTTCTACTAGAGAAATAGATATACCTTGGAAAAACGTTCTTAATATAATAAGGTAAAACGCATTGGCCATAAATGGCAATATATAAATCCAAAAGTTATTTCTCAAGTTAAGGTATTGGGTATTTAATAGGTAAGAGGGTATAAGACCTCCTCCAAACAACATGGTAAAAAACACATAAAATGTAATAGGCTTTCTCCATTTAAAACTCTTTCTGGAAAGGGGATAAGCACATAATGCCATCACTAGTACACCGACAAATGTACCCAAAAAAGATTGCAGCGTTGTGACGGTATAAGCATTAAACAATCTGGTTGGGTTTCTAAAAATAACTTTATACCCTTCTAAAGAAAATTTCTCGGGTATTAATTTGTAGCCTTCAGCTAAAGCACTTTCATCTGTAAAAGAGATGGCAATAACCAATAGAAAAGGCAATACAAAAAGTAATAAACAAAATATAACAAAAAATATATTGATAAACGTCACATAATTAACTCTTTTAGCTCGTCTTACAGACATATAATCTTCCTTTCCTACCTTTTAAAATAGCGATCGATCCGGATCTCTTTTCTTCACAATCCAATTGGAGAAAAGTACCATGGTTAACCCCATGACGGACTGAAACATCCCAACAGCTGTGGACATGGAAAAATGACCCTGCCTCAAACCTCTATAGACATACGTATCAATGATATCCGTTGTGCTGTATAACAAACCGGAGTCTCTCGGTATTTGGTAGAAGAGTCCAATGTCCCCTCTGAAGATTCTTCCGATAGCTAGAATCATTAATATGGTAACGAGTGTCATTAATGATGGTATGGATATGTTTTTTATTTGCTGCCATCTAGTAGCACCATCTATTTTTGCCGCTTCAAATAATTGGGGGTCAATGGCCATAAGTGCAGCATAATACATAATGGAGTTAATACCTACTGTTTTCCATACTTCAGAAAATATGATTATACCTGGCCAATACTGAGGTTCTGAGAACCAACTGACACCTTCTAGTCCAAAAAAACTCAATAACTGATTGGCCACTCCCTGTGTAGGGCTAAGAATAGCATAAGAGATGTAACCTACTACAACCCATGATAAAAACCTGGGTAATATCATGGTCGTTTGATAAATCTTCACACGGGACCTTTTTTTGATTTCAAATAGCATTAACGCTATAGCGATGGCACATATATTACCAATAATGATAAAAGCCACTGCATAAGAAACCGTATTTCTCATAATCCGAAACAAGTCTTGTGAAGTAAATAGAAATTCAAAATTTTTAAAACCCACCCAAGCACTACCAAATATACCTTTATTGTATTTATAATCTTTAAATGCCAGTAATAAACCGCCCATTGGCAAGTAATGCCATATAAAGAAATAAATCAAACAAGGTAGCGTAAGGATAAACAATTCAATATTACCACGTTTTCCTTTGAAAAATCTTCTTTTCTTATGTATGTGTTTGTTCGGGATTTTAACTTGTTCATTATTACGACTTATTGTGTTATTCATTATTTTCAATGTATCCCTCCTGTCTTTTACTTACTTTTTGTCTCTAATAAAAGTTTATCATCTGACTCTCGATTTTTAAACGCTTAATTAGTAACATTCGGGACTTATCGTTACTTGATTTTCATGCCATACCTATTGATTTGTTACTTTCATTCATTATTATGACTTCTTTATGAAATAAGGTTCCTAAACCACTTGGTTATGCTTCTTAGACGGTAGTTTAATCAACAAAAAAAGCTAGATGGCATTATCCATCTAGCTCCTTTTAGCTTTATTCATGAATCACATAACCGGTTTTGGGAATACCTTGTTCTTCAAGATATGCATCCACCTGTTTTTGTACATCTCCTATGACTTTATCCACACCTGCTATTTCAAGTTTACTCAGAAACTCATTGTAACTCTCTTCCGTATAATAACCACATATAAAACCTTTAACATATTCACTTAAGACCGATTTAATTTGTGTGATCTCATTAATGGTATCCGTATCGTCGTATTTAAAGGCTCCAAATGGATTATTAAAACTTAATTGGTGCATATGTTCCCAATAGGATGTGTAATCGTCCACCAGATCCAGTTGATTAACATAAGCATTATGGCAATTACCTAAAACAAAATTAGCTTGCCCATAGGTTGATTCAAGGCTTCTTCTCTCATTCGTACCTACGGTGTATTCTACTCTGTTGTCGTTAATTTTTTTGTAATGCTCACCTTCTATACCGTAGATGAGTGTATTATAAAATTCTTTTCCTTTTTTGGTTTCCAATAGTTCAATGACTTTCATGGAGCGTATAGGATCTTTAGCTGTCACTGGAATAGTCAGACCATCGCGATTATTGGTCGTCACCATGGGGTATTGCTGAATGGGGAATCTTACGGTTGGTAATTCCCAACGATTTTCAATATAGTATTCCCCTTCTAATTTGGGATTCTGGTAACCGTGGAAGAATATGAGAGCACCATCTTCTGTATTGGCATTTTCAATTTCCAGTCTAGGATTCTGAAGACTAATCATATCTTCAATAATATAACCTTTTTCCCGCCAATCTGCATATTTTTTAAACATCTCAATGATTTCTGGTCGTTTATAGGTGTTTAACACAGTAAAATCCCATGGATTACCTGGTGTATATATCCTTGTTGAAGCTGGCATACCATATGTCCAAGGTGGTTTATCACCAATTAAATCCTGGCCTTCATTCAATGTAAATACCCAAGGGCTAAAACCTTTCCCCAGATCACCTGCATCATCTGCTTTCTTCATATAGTCTTCAAGAAAATCCCACATATCAGAAGTGATATGCATGTATTCTTGATTCACGTTAAAAACTTTCTTTGCTTGTTCCATATCAAAATATTTTTCAAATTTCGCTTGAGGTGAATAGATGGCAAGCTGCCAAAAATGCATTTCATACTTAGGAATCATATAGAGTTCATTTTCAACTAAACCACCTGCTAACAACCAATCAGGAATTTCTTTTTTTATGTCAGGTGCATGGTTATCTACCAAATCATTCAATGGCAATAACGCACCTTTATTCACAATCGATCTTAACGATTGGTTATAGGAGTTCCATGCAATATCAATTGTTTCTTGCCCAGCCATCATCAAATCAAATTTTTGACCATATTCAGCAAAAGGAATAAATTCGATATCAATGGTTGTATTTGGAATTAGCTCTTGCAGTATTTCATTTGCTTTTGCAATAACTTTATCGTGGTCTTTTTGTTTCCCATTACTTCCGGCAATCATTTTCAATGTCATGGGTTCCATGTCTTCATTCGATTGATTGTCTTGTGAATGAGATGCTGTATCCCCTTTTCGATCACATCCTGTAAGGGTTAATAGGAACAACAAACAAATCATTAGCAGCAAACATACTGCTTGTTTTAACTTTTTCATAAAATCCTCCTTAACTGCATACATGAGCTATTCAAAATGACCTCCATATCTAGCTATGTGCTCAATCACTGTTTTCTCTTATAAAAAGTTTATCATTCCTTAACGGGTATGCATACGCTAAATACATAACATTCGTAAAATATTGTTACACTTTTTTTCAACTTAAACAACATTTTGTTACAACTATTCATTATTATGACTCTTTGATAGTAAGTCCATAAAAAACAGTTATAAGATAAGAAAACAGTTATGGTTGTTATGAGGGTATTCTTATTTCTACAATAACACCTTGGTTCAATCCATTAACAAGTTTTAACCCGTATTTTTCTCCAAACACTAATTTAATCCTTTGATTAACATTATATATGCCAATATGCTCACTGTGAATGGTATATATTTCCTCTAACTTAGCATTTGTATCTTGTATGCGCTTTGGCTCCATACCGGTTCCATCATCTGCAATGGTCAGCAAGATATAGGATGCATAGCGTTTGCCCGATATCACAATAATGCCATTATCCTTCTTATATTTTATACCATGGTAAATAGCGTTCTCAATTAGTGGTTGAAGTACAAATTTGACAATTTTATTGTCCAAAATATCCTCAGATATCTCCCATTTTACATTGAGTTTTTCCCCGTAACGCACTTTCATAATATCAATATAGAACTTGGCATGACTTATTTCTTCTTTGATACTGATTAACTGTTCTTTTGAGTCAAGGCTTAATCGAAGCAATTTGGATAATGAAGCAATCATACGTGAAGGTTCATTTTCTTTCTGGGTAAGTTCTACCACTAACCAACGAATGGTTTCAAGTGTATTGTATAAAAAATGAGGGTTCATTTGGGCTTGTAAAGCTACCATTTGGGCCTGATTTAGTGTTTTCAGTCTGCTCTCTAATTCTTCCTTTAATTCACGATTAGAAAAAATGGTTTGGATGATGTTTTGAGCAATAAATTTTATTTCATCATCTTTATCTTTATTGTTAATAAACCGATTTAAGTTATCTGGGTTTTCAAATATAGAAAGAATGTTAACAACTGGGCTAAAGGTCTTGATGGATATAAAGACTGTAATGATTAAAGCCAAAACAAAACAAATGGTTAATAAAAATAAGATATAATTGATCACCACTTGTAATTCTTTTTCATAATGCTGTAAGGGTTGAACGGCTATATATACCCAGTCATAATCACTGGAGGGTACTGTTGATACCGCATATTTACTCCCACTAATATCCATAATACCCGAATAAGGCGTATCAGCAATTTGAATATGCTTATAAATATCAACATCTTTAATATTTTTCAAAAACAGATCACCATGATAAGTAAAGATAATGTTTTGGTCCTTATCCACAATGAGGATATCTTCTGAATGCGTACTCTCGTTCTTTCTGATAAGCTGACTCAGCTCTTCCATATCAATATTTATAATAACTGATCCAATCAAATCTTGATAATACCTTCGATAAATAGGCTGAATATACGTTAGAAGATAGGGATAGATATTGCGTTTCTTTCTTGAGTTAATCCATATCCCAGGATGGTTATTTTTAACATAATCTTCTTGCCATGTGATATCTTTATCTAAGTCATTACTGATGGTTCTTTTGTTGATTTCAGAATACATGTAGATGGAATCTACATAATCATAAACAAAGGTATACATATCAAACATGTGGTATAAGTCTTTATATTGATTGTGCAATAAGGGTCTGTATTGGTCTGTCACAAGAAAATTCTGGGCTTTTAAATCTTTAGAAAAAAAGATTGCCATCTCATTAACATCTTTAAAAACATTATCAATAACGTCTCGAACCCGGTATAATGAATTCTTGTTAATTAAACTAATTTCTTCTTTAACCGTTTCGTTCATATTTTTATACATGAGAAAAGTGATGCTGGATAAAGGTATTAAAAATAGTAAGATAATAATAATAAAATTTTTGACAAGAATACTATTAAACTTATAGTGCTGAATGTAGACGAATAGTCGTTTAAAATAATTCATCTCCTACCCCTTTCCCAAGACATTTTCTAGAATACTCAATGGGCGTGTACCCTGTAAATTTTTTAAAAACTCTTGAGAAGTTCTTACTGCTCTTATAGCCTACTTTTTCACTTATTTTATATGTTTTATATTTGCCTTTTTCCATTAATTGAATGGCTTTTTCAATTCTTATTCGTGTGATATAGTCAGAAAAAGTTTCTCCTGTTTGCTGTTTAAAATAGCGACTGAAATAAGAGGCATTAAAAAAAACATGGTCTGCAACATCCTCACGTGAAATATCTTTATGGTAATTTTCATTTATGAAGTCTATAGCCATATTTATCACCGATTGTGAGGATTTATTTTTTTCCTCTCTTACAATGTTGGTCATATGAAAGATTGCTTCTCGTGTCCATGCTTTGATATCTTCTATATCTTGGAATGAGACTATTTTATGATAATGGGCTTCGTCATTAACAGCCCATAAATTAATGCCCATACCAGCAAATTTATTGCATAATAATGCAAACAAATCAATAACAATACGATGAATATACCGTATAGGCAGTAGGGATATTTCTTCAAAAAACCGCTCAATAAGATTTTTTACTTCTTCGACACTATCCTCATTCATCTTAGCAATGATGTTTTTATAGTACTTTTGAATTTTTTCATAATCAAAATCATTATAGGAAATGGAGGTATCCTTATTATAAAAGACATGTTTATTAATCCATAAAGGTTTTTTATAAGTACCTAATTCATAAATGGTATCAAAAAAACCGTTCATTTCAAAAGCTAGTTCCATATCCAGAATTTGTTTGATGAGATTTTTAATATCTGTTAAGGTGTGGTTAATTTTTTCTTTCATGACTTCCATGGTATAGCTGCCATCAGATACCACAATAATATTGAAACTTTTACTATTATCAAATATACTGAAATATTGACAATGATCCCTTTCTATATCAATAAAATTGGATAAGGCTGTTTGCAGACGTTCTTTTTCATAATGCCATTTGTTTTTGATAAAGGCTTCATAGTTAATCATGTTGACTGTAATAATACAACATGGACTTTTTGAAGGTGAAATGTTTAATTTTACTAATTGCATACGATTGTCAATCTCACGCTTATCTTGTAACGCCCCCATTAATATATCCGAAAAGAATTGCTGTCTCATGATGGGTATCAGTTCTTGATAAGATTGACGTTCTAACTGTCTTTCTTCACGTATCTTTTTCTCTGTGTCTAATTCCTTTTTAAGATTTGCAAAAACTTCACTGATTTCATCACAATTCACAGGTTTTAATAAGTATTGAACCACGTTATATTGTATGGCCTGTTTTGCATACTCAAATTCCTTGTAACCACTAAACATCACTACTTTTGTAGCAATTTTTTTATCGTATATGTATTTTGCTAACTCTAATCCTGATACTCTTACCATATTGATATCGGTTAAAATGACATCAACTTTGTTTTCTTTTAAATACGCAATCGCATCTTCCCCATCATCAAAAGAAGCAACAACATCAAATCCCATTTTATTCCATTCTATAAAATTGCAGAGTCCTCTTCGTATAATTCTTTCATCATCAACAACAACAATTTTATACATATCATTTCCCTCCTCATGAAAATACCCATAACCATCATATAAAAAAATTAGAAATACTTAGATTTTCATACAAGACAAAAAAAGTTTGCATGCACAAACGTTTCAGAAAGCAAGAGGAAATAAACCCCCATTAAAGGGTAAGAACTTCCCTTGCCATAAAATGATTACTATAATTATAACATATCTATCTAAAGATTAGTAAGGGTCTAGTGAACTTATTATGCTAAACATAGCTTATTTACTGGCTTTTATATAATTTTCGAGGAAAGAATTCCCTCTAAACAATACATATAGACGATTAGACTTATTTTTCTTTATTAAAAGTTTATCATCACATGATACCCATTGAAACTCTAAATTAATAGCTATTGGTGTATAATGTTACTTTTCGAAACAAAAAGAGTATCACATTGTTACTTTTATACCTTATCGTTACTTTGATGGTCACTGATGACACCTAGTATTCTTTTTAAACCTTCTAAATTGATAGACGTTGTTAAACCATGCTCATGCCAATGTTTCTTACAACCGCAGTAATCCAATAGCACACATTGAGGTTCAAATCCTAGTGCCTTCGCTTTATACCCACCCGAAACAAGATTAAGGACACATGCGATTCCTACAATACCAATCTGCCCATCATTACCTGTCAACTTGGAAAAAGCTGTGGATGCATGGGGGATAATAAAAACTTTGAAGCCATGTTGACGCCCCAATAATGTAATATGGCGAACCGAACACTCCTCTGTACACCCCGTACATCTATAGCCTTCCTGAGACTTATGTGCTTTACACGCTTCTGATTGAGCCCGCATACAAATAGGGAGCAATACCCTTTTTTCTTTGGTTTTTAAGAAATTCTCTCTAAATGCACGATTCATAATTTCTGCGCCAACCATATTCAGATGATATTCTACTCGACTTCTTGTGCAAAATAGACGATGCTCCTGCCACTTCATTTTCTCATCATTTTTTCGAATAAAGGCATTAACATGAGATGTATATTTTCCTATCACATGATTGGATTCATCTTTAAACCATTGACCTATCGTTGAAGCCCTCATTAAAAGTTTCTCCGCTTTTCTCTTGGGTAAACAGGTCATGAACTCCTCCCATGTTTCAATTCTCTCAGCCTCATAAGTAAATTCTCCAGATGCTTTTAACCAATGAATTAATTGTCTAAAATGCTCCATTGAAAACTCAATTTCTTTTTGTTGACGTTTTTTTAATAAAAAAGCAGTCCCAAATATACCCCTAAAAAAATCAATCACACCTTTAAATCTGTTTTGCTCTCTTAAGAAAACCATCTTTTTAAGAACATGTCCCGATAGTGAATTAAGTTCAATGGCTTTATGAATATACGTATTCCATAGAACACCCATCATTAAGAATTCAAAATAAATGATTTCTTTTGGCATACACTCTTCCGTCTTTTTCTCAGCAAAATAACGGCTATACTGATTAATGTAAAGGGCATTCTGTCTGCTATTTTTTTCATGGATGATGCGACTAAATGCATTAATATGCGTATAATATTGATCGGAAGTAGCGTTGTTTCCATGTAATGAGTATGTAATTGTCTCCATCATTTCACCCTTCTTTTAATAGCTTTACAATGATTAAAATTTAATTTGAGTATAACCAATGTTATGGGTGGTGTCAATGCATCCCCAATAGATTTTACACTTAACCTGTGTGTTAACAATGTCCCTTTCCTATGAATATAATGAATAAAAAGATCATTAAGGAGGTAATATTATGATGATAAAGAAATCTTCTTGCACAACCACCTCTCATAAATCACCTTTTCGTGGACTGGCTGCTCTTGGAGCTGGTATTGCCATGTTAGTCGGTAATGGTGTTGGCTATGGTATTGGTGTTGCTACAGGATTCGCTGTTGAAGGCGTTGCTCGCCAACCGGAAGCATTTGACGAAATTTTAGAGGCTTTAATATTAGGCAACCTATTTGCTCTTGTACCTCTTTTGGCAGCTTTTATTGTAGCGCTTTGGTTAATCGCACTTGTGAAAAAATGTCATTGCTACGATTATTGCTTAAAACATAGTGACAGTTGTTTAACGCGAGGACTGGCTGCTCTTGGAGCTGCTATTGCTGTACTTAGTGGTATTGGCGTTGGCATTGGAATCGGACAAGCAACGGGGATGGCTGTTGAAGGTATTGCTCGACAACCAGAAGCCTTTGATATCATTATTGAAATGCTTGTAACTGGTAACTTATTTGCCTTAATAGCTGTCTTGGCTTCATTTATTGTCGCAGTAAAACTTCTAATCATTGCATCCATACCCACTATCATTAAAAACGATTATTAAATACCATTAATAGGCCATTAAAAGCGCTTATCATAGGATAAGCGTCTTTTATATTGAGATATTTTAATTCTGTTTTTACCTATAAGTTAGTCTAACCATCTAATGTTGCAAAGGATACTTCACCCACACCTTTATGGTTTAATTGAACTTCCTTCTTATGACCTTTGTATTTCACAGTAACCATGCCTGGAACTTCTCCCCTTATGATGGCTCTGTTCAATTGGTTATGCTTAACATAAATATCCACTTCATAGCCACCTACTGCGCATAATCCAGTGATGTAACCTTCCTCCCAAACCTTCGGTATAGCTGGTAAAAGGTGTATCTCACCGTCATAGCTCTGAAGAAACATCTCTGCAATACATGCGCACAGACCCGTATTGCCATCCAATTCGTAGACATCCACTTCTGCCCCAGCAGATGGAGGGTCAATAACAAACAGATTGGTTTCTGTTATCAAGCGCTGCATGGCCAATATGTGATGATAAGCCATGTCACCATCCCATAAGCGCGTAAAGTAAGCTATTAACATGGATCTGGCCCAACCGGTATCCTCCCAGTTCTCTTCTGGTATGGTTCTTCTTTGAATAGATGTCCTTACGGCCTGTATAAGATCTGGTGTTTTCTCGGGTGTAATCTGTCCAAATGGGTAAACGCCTAATAAATGGGATGTATGACGATGATGAGGTAGAGCCTCCTCATAATCTTCTAACCACTCCTGAAGCTGACCATATTTGCCAACTTGATATGGTGGGAATTTACTTTTTGCTTCTTCTAGGGTCCTGGCAAATGTTTGGTCCATACCTAATATTTTTGCTCCTTCTATACATGCATCAAATAGAGCGATTAATATTGCTATATCACAAGTGGGCATCAGTCCGATGGTAAACTTGCCATCATCAATGATGAACTGATTTTCTGGCGAATGGGAAGGCCCTGTTACCAGATAGCCTGTCATAGGATCTACAAACATATAATCCATAAAAAATTCCGCTGCTGCCTTTAGCACAGGATAGGCATGGTCTCTTAAAAAATCCATATCCTTACTGTACAGATAATGCTCCCACATATGTGTTGCAATCCATGCACCTCCCGTAGGATGAAATCCCCAATAGGTGGCTGCTCCAGGTGCTGTATATCCCCATGGATTGGATACTGTATGAGCAACCCACCCCTTACATGCATAAGATTTCTTAGCCGTTTGTCTACCGGAAGGAACCAATGTGTTTTCTATCCAATCAAAAAGCGGCTTAGTGCATTCTGATAGATTCGTTGTTTGAGCCGGCCAATAATTCATCTGTGTGTTAATATCTAAATGCATATCACATGTCCAGCCTATATTACAGGCTACATTATCGTTCCATACACCTTGTAAATGAGCTGGTAAAGGTGAGTTTTCCCTCGAACTGGAAATCAGTAAATATCTGGCATAGTGGAACATCAATGCGGTTAAACCATGGTCCTCAACACCGTTTTTAACCTTTTCTAACCTCTTGTCCGTAGGTATGTTAAGCCGGTTTTCACATGCTATATCAAAATCGACACGACTAAATAATTTAGAATAATCCCTTATATGCTCATCTAAGATTTTTGAATAGCCTTTCTTTTGAGCTGCCGTTATCTGCTCCATACATAGCTTATTAGCATCATTATGGTTAAACGTTGTATGCATAGCGATGTATAAAATCGCCTGAGTGGCATTTGTTACAATCAGTACACCATCACTATTAGTCATACTCCCATCTTGTATGAGAACCCTTGTACAAACACTGTAACTTACACCACAGTTTTCCTTGGTGTGTCTTTCTTCTATAGCTCTACCCGTTAACATTATATCGATCCCATCACTTATCACTTGATGGGGTCGTTGTTCGCCATCATAGCTTATGACAAAGCCTAATTTTTTTTCTTTACTTGACGATAATTTTATAGCGATAACCTGATCTGGGTTAGAAGCAAATATTTCTCGTTTATAATGAACATCGCCCATATTAAATGTAGCCTGTGTTATGGCTTTATCTAAGTCCAGACTTCTTTTATATTTGCTGGCATCTTTTTCAGATACATCAAATGCAATGTTTAGACTACCCATGGGCAAATGCGTACCGTAATTATCCCTTATACCCGTTACTTTATTGGATAGTTCTTCAGCTTTATGAAAGTCACGTTTACATAGAGCTTCTCTTACTTTTGGCACAAATGTACTGGCTGTATCTTTATTGCCTTCTTCTACTTTACCAGAGTAACAAGTCGATTCTGTTAGATCTATGCGCTCCTGAGCTATACCACCATAAACCATGCCGCCTAATCTACCGTTTCCAACTGGTAATGCTTCAAACCATCTATTAGCTGCTTTTTCATACCATATTGCTTTTTTATTATTTTGCAAGTCATCACATCCTTTTATCTGTTTTTATCTCAATGTCTAACCTTCTTACTAAAACATCATGTAAACTTGTATATCTTCTGGTTGTATCGTTTCCATGGGTTTACTTTCGTGAATAAAACAATAAGTACTTTTCAACGTTACCATGAATATACTCATTATCGTGTTCACCATCATTCAGATGATATTGTACATCTATCTCTTTATCCAGTAGAATCTTATGCAGTTTTGCACAACCGTTGTAAAACTCAAAACTGTCATCTTTTCCACAATCTAAATAAACCTTCAGATTTGCAATATCCGCTGTTTTTGCCATATAGATTGGATCCCGTTCTTTTCTTAATACGTCACTAGGATATAACCATTTATCAAGGTCATAGGGGAATTTATCTATGAACAGTGCAGGCATATGTCCACCAACTTTACTAAAGAGGTCTGGCTGGCTAAATGCAATATGGAGAGCAGCAAATCCTCCCATAGAGATTCCTCCAATGTAACGGCCTTCTTTGGCGTCTATCGTATGATAATTGGTGTCAATATAGGGTATGACTTCGTGACAGAGATAATCTTTGTACATGCCTTCATTTAACGTGCCACTTGAATCATCCCCAAGAGTTCTAGCAGTATCTGAAGAATTAATACCATAGCTATTATTCATGTTTGGGGCAACAATGATTAATGGCATTATTTTATCTTGACTTATAAGCTTATCCGCTTCTAACTTAAAATGCTTCTGCTTTAGTACGCCTTCATTCCCACTGTATCCATGAAGTAAATAAAGAACTGGATATTCTTCTTGCATATCATAATCTTGTGGTAAATAAACATTTATGTTCATATCCATATTCAATTTTTCACTATGCATCCGAATGGTTTCTAATGTAGATCCTTGTGGTATATTATGTTTATCTTCAATTACTTCTTGTTTTTTCTGACCACATCCACTCATCATAAGTGGGAGTACTAAAAAAATCAAAACCATAATATTACCTTTCATTAAAAAACCCCTCCTTCTTTTATATTCTAGCCTCCTTGTGCTTTATTTTATAATCGTTTTCTTCATTCTATTTAACAATGTTTTTCCTTCGTCTAAGTTAGGCGCCCATAGTTGTACGATGACATTTCTTTTGGGCCACCCTTCGTGCTCAAGTCGTTTAATAAATGTTTCCTGCTGTTCATAATCCTCTTGATTATAATACGCATTTAAGAGCACAAATTTTTCAGGTGCTTTTTCAGAAAGCTGCCATAAATCGTGGTATTGACTATCATAATCCAGTCCATACACATCTGCATTATTAAAGAACTCATCAATGATTTTCCCTGATGTGCCACAATAATGTACTCTGCCGCCGCCCATAGCTTTCATAAAACGCATATCTCTTTCTAGAACATAATCATGATACATCTGAGGGCTTATCATATGGGTTGAACAGTTACTAATTCTTGCAGCCCCTTTCCACATGGCTCCCCAATCAAAAAACCACTCTTTATCTGTACTCACCATGTTTTTCAACCATCTTGTCAGATCAATCATATAATCCGTCACTACATCCAGTAAAGCGCCAAAAGCCTCTGGGTCGTCATAGATATCCAATAAAATATCATTGCCCCGTATTAAGTGGGCTGAGTTAAATGGACTCTGGATATCAGGATGTTGTATATGGACACCTTCTGGTATATTTCTTTTAAAAATCTCTGTCCACTCTTCTAAGCGATCATACCACCCGGATTGGAACGAAGGTTTCTTTAGTGCGTATACATCTTGGGCTTTTTTAAGTATATGATTACCTGCACAGGGAAGGCTGTTATCTGGCTGAAACATCTCACATCCAAATGCTGCTGCAACCTGAGCCGTTCCAAATTGTACCCTTATTGAAGGCACCCTGTCATCTTGAAGAACCATATGTGTATGTAATGCGTCCAGCTCCCCTTGTAACATAACCATAGGGTCTGCAAGACGTTCCTCCCATGAAGGCGCATTTTCTACAGGTGTATTAATAATGACCATCGGATCACAATTTCCCGGATCAAGATGAAGTTTTTTATAGTTTACATAGAGCTTCTCAAATCTTTTTAAGTCTGTTTCACTAAGCTTAAATCTCATGATAATCCTCCCATATTCACATGTCTCACTATCCATCTGTTCCGCTTATAAAAAAATCTTTATCATCATATATTATAAGCAACTTTGCCTTCCTATAGTAAGTACAAATATATGACTTGTGTATCATATTATGACTTCTTTACGCTTAGGCATATGCAAAAGAGCAGAAAAGAAAACTTTTCTGCTCTTCATTGATTAAACGTTATTATGCTTTATTCAAAAACACGGATATCATCGAAGTAAACATTGCCTATTTTTCCATCAGCCCACCAATCAGCTAATGAGATTTTCGTAAAGTGGCCTAAGCCAGTAGGTGAGGCTATAAGTGTTCCATCAATATACATATCGCATTTTGTTCCCGATGTATAATCAAACGTTAATTCATGCCAGCCTGTTGTTCGACTAACATTAGTTGCCGTATAGGTGCCATCAACCCTGTAAACATATTTGGATGATGATACCCCTGTATTCACACCTATTGCACGAGAATAACCAGAAGCATCCACATAAGCGAGAACACCTAAAGATGTGTCGCTTGCATCATCATAGAACCATATACTGGCTTTATTTTGTTGATTTGTAGAAAAATTATGGACGATACCGTCTCTGTCTTCATTAAGTTCATAGGCATATGTACCGCTATGTTTTTGTGCCGTACTGGTTGTTGCTGATCCTTGATGGACTGCCCAATTACCAAACCCGCTTTCAAAGCCATCTGAAAAGGTGGGTGTTGACCCATCCGTGATGGATATGTCATCAAAATAAACGGTGCTTGATTTGTTATCTGCCCACCAATCAGCTAATGCTATTTTATTAAAATAGGTCAAGCCTGTTGGAGATGCTACCAATGTGCCATCAATGTACATATCACATTTTGTTCCCGATGTATAATCAAATTTTAATTCATGCCACCCTGTTGTTCGTGTTACATTGGTTGCAGTCCACGTGCCATCAACACGATAGACATATTTGGAAGTGGATGTATTGGTGTTAACGCCTAATGCTCTCGTATGGGAATCAGCATCTGCAAAAGCGGCAACAATCATGGATGTATCATTTGCATCATCATAAAACCATATACTCACACTTTTTTCTTGATTGGTAATAAAAGAATGTGTGACACCTTCTTTATCGGCATTAATCATAAGGGAGTGACTGCCACTATGTTTTTGTGCTGTACTGGTAGTTGGTGTCCCATCTGCTAGAACCCAATTGGAAAGCCCGTTTTCAAAGTCCTCAGATGTCATATCTGAACTTCCGCTTGGCAAATACTTTTCTATGAGTCCTATATCATCCACATAGCCCACATAATTGCCACTTGGTTTTTCTGCATAGATTGTCACACTTGTCACATTTGACCCTGTTGTAAACTCTAATTTCTGTTCGTTGACATCATAATCAAGGGATGATACATTAATTGATGTATCACCTGTACCACCAGCCAAATATCCTTTGACACCTAGTTTAACACTCTCGCTTGCAGAGGATTTGAAAAACCTAAATCGGTCAATGAGACATATGTTTCCTGTCCCTTTGAAAACAAGATAAACATCATGGGTACCTGTCGTAGACTGAATATTCTGTTCTAATAGTTGCCATCCTCCAAAATGATTAGCTGGAAGGGCTATGGTTCCAAGCAAAGTTCCTGAAGGTGAATCTCTCCTGACTTCAATTGTTCCTGAGCTTGATGTGTTATTAATGCCTACCTCAACTTTATCGAATAATGCTGAACTACCAAAGTCAATATTTGCAAAGGATAAGTAATCACCATTTTGCATATATCCTACACAACCTGAGCTTCGATAAGTTGTTTTTTCACCAATTGCCATGGATGCTGTGCTATAATTCTCAGCTTCAATGGCTTCTCCTGATACTTTTCCAAAACCTGATAACACATAGGTGGTATTGGGCTTTAACCCATTGATGGTTTGCTCAATTTTTTCACCGCTATCTAAAACAGCACTATATGTATTAGTTCTTACGATACCTGAACCCCGATAATCCCATCCATTACCTATTGCAATCTTAGGTGTACCCGTTGTTTGCCATCCTGTAAAATCTGCATATTCAAAGCCATTATTGGAAACATTGTTTTGATATTGTATCGCTGGTAGAGCATATACAGGATTAGGAGGATTGGCAAAATCATGTCCGGCTTGCCACTTGGGTTGACCTGATTCATAGGCACCAGCATCCGGTGCACTTCCACTGAACCCATCGGTTACACCTTCAATTTCCACACCGTAATCAATAGCGCCAGAACCACTAGCAAGTGTGAAATCACCGCTTGCTGCATTGGTAAATTGTGAAGAAGATGTGGTGGTATAGTTATTGAGTTTCAACGTATCTGAACCTTTATCAGCCATATTGCTTTGAATATTATTGATGTATTTTGTACCATACATATCATTCTCGTACTTGGTACCTGATGGTGCCCAGCTGTAAATACTTCCTTTATTATAGATGGTATTATTATAGACAAGTGTAAAATTAGCAGGTACATTGACTTGAATACCAAAATTAGAGTTATTATATACCACATTATTATAAACTAATGTGTTGGAACAGAAATTGTCAAAATAGATACCTGAACCATAATGTGCTTGATTCTCATGGACAATGTTATGATGAATTTGTGTATTATCCATGTTACTATTAGGTAAATAAACAGAGGCTGTATCACCTGTAAGCTTACACGTGTCAAAGATTTCATTATATTGAATAACACTTTTTGTCATCTGTCCAGATAAAGCAGATCTGGCTGTTGAGTTAATGGTGTTATGACTAATTAATTGATAGATTCCTGACATAAGAATACCGTTACCATTCATGTTATACACGGAAGAATGATGAATGTAATTATTGATAATACGGTTATGTTGCCCACCAAGTTGTATAGCACTCCAGAACATATCCGTGATTTCACTGTCACGAATGGTGTTGTATTCACCTTCTAATAAGATACCTGGCTTTGCACCCGAACGGGCAGGATCATTATTCATACCTTCTTTGAAAAACTTGTCAGCACCCGTAATGAGACTATCTTTTATGGTACAATTGGATGCATTTTTGAAGTTAACTTGACTACCTCGTAAATGAATACCTTCTATCTGGATATGGGATTTACCACTTAAATCAAATGCATATTCTCGACGACGAAATTCTACTGTTTTACTTGAGGGATTGCCGCCACCTGATACCCATAAATATAACGTGTTTGTAGACGTATCCTTATACCACTCATTGGCTGTATCCAGTGCATTTAATGAACCGGTTATAGCGTAAATGTCATTGGCTCTTGGTGTATACCACTCGGCCATATTAAAAAGAGGTGTATGGGTAATCGTACCTGTTGACCCGTTAAAATCGACAATTTTACCTGTTTGTATGGACCAGTTATTACATTGCACATACACGATTGCACCATTCCAATAATCATTTGGAAAACTTTTTAGAGCGGAATCCGTTAGTGTCCAGTTGTTTTCTGATCCCCCATTTACAGATGAATCCACTGTAGCATAGGTGGCTCTATCAAGAAGATTGGTACTATTAGGCCATCTGGCTTCATGAATTAAGGCACCATCAACGAATAATGTATTCCCTGCCCCATTCATGTAGTCCCAGTTCACCGTTGCTTTGTAAATGGAACCTGAATGCTGAGTCCATCCTGTTACCAAGTCACTCCCACTTATGGTGACTTCTTCGTTATTATATTGTTTAAATAGAATAGGATTGGTTGTTGTTCCTGAATGGGCAGGTGTGACTGTTTCTCGATAAACGCCCCCACGTACATAACATGTATCACCTGCTGTCATGACACTTGCTGCTTTTTGAATGGTCTTAAAAGGGGTACTGGGAGTTGTCCCGTTGTTTGAATCATTTCCTGTGGTTGCCACATAATAAGTTGTGCCAGCTGCACGTACGGTTATACCATACAAAGGTAACATAATGGTTGTCAGTAAGACAACCATGGCAATAAGCGCAAGCGTTTTATTCTTTACCCTTAAACATCTCATAAGAAAACCTCCTAAATAAATTTATTGTTAAAAGTAGGCCTTACTTAGAACACATATGAAGTAACTCAATTTAATGAATTGATGCAAAAGTAATTTTAATTCAAAACTATCACATTTATCTTTTCTTTTTTCATTGTATTACTATTTTAAAAGGCTGTATAGGACAAGGTTGTTACTTTATTCATTTTTAGTTACTTTATTCGTATTTAGTTACGCTTATAACCCATTTGGTTGATTATTATTTGACTAAATACTTGTTTTATTGCTATTTTTAGACAAAATAAGGCTGTATAAAAGACATACCTTACTTTTATACAGCCCACTTGTATCATGATGTGATGATTATTGGGTTACATTACCTTTTAGATAATACCAATCCTTAACCCAATTCACGGCGTCAGGACCAACACCTCTGTTTAATACGTTGATTAAATCGCCTTTAACATGAATACCTGTGTTATCAATTGCTTTACCATATTTGCCTGCACATGGCTCATCAATAAGTATATTCTTTAGATTAGGGTATTTATTGTAAGGGCTTTTTTTACTAAACCAATCAATGGTTATGGGTTCCATGGATATAGGGTCCCTATGGGTTCCATAACCATGAACATTCCAGTTATTAACACCTGTATATCCCCAATTGGTTATGGTTACACCATCATCTACATTTTTAAATGTATTACCAATGACAACGTTATCACGACCACCATTTATGAAAATACCCCAATGGACATTCTCAATAACGTTATCGTAGATATGTGTGCCAGCCATTAAGTCGTCTAAATAGATAGCGGAGTTATCCACATGTGTTGTTTGGTTACCAATATCGTGGAAATAGTTATTTCTTATAACTGTTCCCCTGGTTAATACGTTTCTACCTGTATAGATTGCAGACTGATCACCTGCATCAAGTACGACATCATAGAACTCTGTAAATTCAATGACATGGTCGTTTCCACTATACATGAGTGCATTATGTGGACCATCGGATATCTCACAGGCTGAAACCCTATTACCTACACCACCCATGTTCACTGCAGGGTTATAAGTTTTTTTCACCGTTGCAAAGGTCTCAAATCGACACCCCTCAACATAGTTGTCCCCTCTTTCAAGTGTCGCTTGGTCACCGCCGCCTAGATTGATACCACCATTAACTTGGTATAGGATACAGTTAGAAAAACCGTTGTTTTTAGCATAATCCACTTTATCGCCAATGGTTGCATTTTCTATGGAGCCTGCTTTTTCTCGTGTACCGCTGATATAGCAATTGCTGATGCGATTATCATGTCCACCATGAATTGCAACTGCTTGACCCATCATCACTTCCATGCGAATCCCATCAATTGTCAGATAAGATGTACTGTTAAATGTGAACATATCGTCCTCAAGATAAGGAATCTGCATTAAGTTATCTGCCTGCATATCTGCATCTGTTGGTGGGTAGAAGTAGAGATCAAAGTTCTTTTGATCAATATACCATTCACCTGGTGCATCCAGTTCTTCAATGAGATTGTATACGTAGAAGGATTTCCCATTTCGTACACCATAAGCACTTGGAACTCGTGATTCAATGGTACCATCTTCTGCAATGTCTTTTATAGGTATGGATTGGTCTGAAAACTCATTTTGCCAGTAACCAAGCATCCATATGTCCTCTACACCTCTCCATTTTTTATAACGGTCACCCATGGGGCTACTTTTTATTTTGAAGCCATCATAAGGTTCACGACCTTCTGGAGGTACATAGCCTGGTCGACCAATGATATCATCTTTCCACATCCTAGGGATAGCTCCCATATGCACAACCTCTGTAATCTTGGTATTACCTGTATTGGGGTATCTAGCCAATGTCATGTCTTGATTATTAAAGATGACTGAATAATAGGGTACATCAAAGTTTTCACCATTCTGATCATACACACCGTGTTCATGAATGGTTGTCAAAATACTTGTACTATGACCAAAATGCTGGAGTTTCTTATAGGTATTTATACCATATTGTCCTAAGTCAATGACATACACCTTATCACGTACATCCTCTTGAAGCTTGCTATACATGGGTGACTCAGCATTCACTTTACTAAACTTCTTCGTATCTAAGTCAATAGAACCTCTTAATGTAACATTATCGTCTTCATAAGCTTTGTAAGTGATTGGTTTGTTACGTGTGCCTGAATCCTTCTTATCAAAGACAATGCCTTCTGTTACGTTATAAATACCTTCTTTTACATACACCACAATGCCGTCTTTAGGTAACTTATTTAGGGTTCTAATTTCGTCTCTTGCTCTTTGGATGGTTGCAAATGGCTTTAATGAGCTGCCATCTCCATTTTCATCGTCACCATCTGTTGCAACATAAATTTCTTTTCCATAGCGGTGGTTATCTTTCACGATAACTTTACAGGTGGTTTTTCGTTTTCCATCTTGGGTCATAGCTGTAATAACTGCTGTACCCATCCCCATTGCTGTAACCAAACCTTTATCAACAGTAGCAACACTTTCATCACTAGAAGACCATACGGCTAAACGATCTGTTACACCTTCTGGAGTAATAATGGCATTGAGCACTTTTATCTCGGTTGGTTTTAGCTGGATTGATTTTACTTTTTTAGGTTGATCCGTTATCATCTTATCACTAATCTTAATGCTTTTTGCCTGGATCTCTTTGTAGTCAATGGCCACGGTAGCATTAGCACCGCTACTGGCTGTAACCGTTGCATTGGCTTTCCCATATTCTGCTCCACCTTTTACAGAACCGCCTCGGGATACCTGCAGAATATTGGTATCACTCACGGAGTAGCTAAACTTATCAGTGGTTGGATAGGAAGATTTTTCAGCTGTATAAGATAGCCTAGCTGGACTTATAACATGGGTATCATAATAGCCTAATGTTGCCTTGTTCTTAGGTAGTTTTATTTTCTTAACTGGGTTCTTCTCCAAGATTTTGAATTCATCAATAATAAAATAGGCACTTTTTGATGCATGTTCATAGTCAACAGTAATGGTATCGAATGCTTTTACATGGTCACTGGCAATAAGCAAACGATTATCCATATATACTTTTAAACCATCTTGAGATGCAAGGTCAAATTCCAACTGATGCCAGTCACTAAGCCTTCTGATTTTTGTATCTTGTTCAGGTTGTACGACACCTTCTATGATCTCATAGATGTAATATCGACCTTCCGAATTACCATTGCTTTTAGCCCAGAATACCACTGCATTTTTTTCATCCCCTATGATGAATTTTACATCACTGGCATCGTAGCGGAAGTTTCTAAACCAAAATGACACGGATTTTTTATACAAAGGTTTTGCAAAGGTATAGGTGGCATATGCCTTATGCACATCATTAACCTCTTCCGTGTTAACCATAAACCCTTTGCCATCAATGGATGTAATATTGCTGTCATCTGTCACCTTTGTTCCCCATTGAATATTAAATGGTGTTTCATCATCTAAGAAATTATAGTGTGTGTAGTCTTTAAGGATTGGCCTTAACTTGGTGATTGCATTGTTTAATGCATTAAGCTTTTCAACTAAATCATGATCTTCAGGCTTTGCCGCTTTTGCTTCGTTCAAGACTGTTTGAAATGCTGTCCAATCACTTAACTCGTCATCATCGTCATCATCATCGTTATCATCATCGTCGTCGTCATCTTCATCATCGTCGTCATCATCTTCATCGTCATCATCATCGTCGATATCCGATGTATAATCTTTTTTATAAAAACCATTTGCAAATTCAATACGTTTCAAGAGTGCTGTGTACTGCTCATTGGCAATGCTCTCAAAAGGTTCGTTATTACGTATAACTTGTCCTGGTAGACCTCCTGACGCTTTTAACCGAACCATAATCTGATTAACAGCATAGGTGTTATTTCCTACAACTAGTGGTTTAGCTGTACATGTGATAAAACTATTACCAAAATCTAAGCTGTATTCATAATCCGCGATGTTGTCGTAACCTGGTACATTTGTCCAGCTAAATGTATTCTCCTCATCATTAACAATAGGTGCTGTAGGTGCTGCTTCAACTTGAATAGGGTTACCCATGGTACTTGCGATGGATAAATCATCGAAGTAGAATGGTATATCCTTCGTCTGCCAATAGTTCTCGAAGAGAAGGTAATCAAATCCTTTGGCTGGTCGTGTTGCTACCATCTGATCGTCAATGTACATGGTAACCGTCTGACCATCGGTATAATCCCATGTAAACTTATGCCAGCCTTTTGACCTTGGAATCTTAGTTACACCAGCTTGATCATACTTGTCATCGCCTCGCCAGCTATAATAATTAGCGCTGGTGATACCTAATGATGAGCTTCCATACTTATTATAGAGGGTAGCTCCATTATGGATTTCACCTTGTTGCCCCAGTGCTGTACTTTCTAAATTTCTAACCAACACCCGGGTATCTTCTAACATATCATCATAGACCCATAGGTTCATGACTTTGTTTGTATGAAGTTCTCCAAAATGTTTTACTACACCGAACTTATTATCACTGCCATTTTCAATCTTCACCCCACGTACACCACTGCGGGAATGGGTACTATCCAAAATAACTTTTGGTCCTGTACTCGTGGTGTTAAAACCATTAAGATCATCTTCTGTCTCAAACATATTTTGAAGAATCTCTGTACCGCCATTGTTCTTTTTGAAGTTTGCAATCAAATGTCTATTGTCTTTTATGTCAAAAATATAGATGGGGAACTCACTAACCACTTCTCCATTCTCTGTCCAATTGACAAAAGTGTAGTCTTGCTCCGGGACTGCTGATACTTTATGTTGATAACCTTCAAGTATATTGGTTCTTGCTCCTTTAACCTTACCGCCAAGCCCAGGGTTAGCCGTTGTATTAATCGAATAGAGTTTACCTGGACCAACTTCTTCATGATTGTTCTTTTCATAGAAACAATCGTGCAAAACCTCATACTGCTTTTCATAAGTACCTAAATACCAATCTTTCGTCCAAAAAGAGTCGTCTACATTAATAAATGTATTATCAATGAGTCTATTGTATTTAGCACTTTTAAGGTTATCGTCAAGGGCATAATATAAATGCTTGAATCGACCATAGGGACTATCAGGGTCATCCCAAGGCACATCAAATACCACATTAGGGTCATGCGCGGAATGGGATAAACCTAAGTTATGGGTAAACCAGTTATTCAAATAGATAAAACCACCAATAGCTGTGCAGATACCATGCTCTACATTCACAAAAGTATTACCAATAATGGTATTATCACGTCCACCACCTACAATAATCCCTTGCGACGTGTTTTCAAAAATATTATCAATGATTGTTGTACCTGCAAAACCATCATCAAGATACACGCCTGCTCTGCCTGCTCCGCCTGCATGTCCAACAATATCATGGAAGTAGTTATTTCGAATAACCGTACCTCGCGATAGCGTGCTTCGGCCACAATAAATGGCTGCTTGGTCATCAGCATCTCGAACAACGTTATAAAACTCCGTAAATTCGATGAGATTCTCATTACCTGCGAACATAAGTGCATTATGGGCATTTTCTGTTATTTCACAGAAAGATACCCGGTCACCTATTCCTCCAAGGCTCACTGCAGGGTTATAGGTGGTCTTCTTGAGACCAAAGTTCTTAAATAAACAGCCTTCTACAAAGTTGTAACCTCTCTCAAGGGTTTTGGGTTCGCCACTCATTATGCGAATACCACCATTAATATTTAAGATGTCACAATATGAAAAACCATTATAAGTCGGGTTAACCGTATTACCTGTGCCGTCATCATAAGGTTGTATTTTCCCAACTGTACCATTAATGTCATTAATCTTACAGTTGGTGATGAGGTTATGTGACCCTCCGTTAATTTCAACAGCATCGCCAACAGTTACTTCCATGCCTATGCCGTCAATGGTCATGTAATTGGTATTATTAAACGTGAACATGATTTCTTCTAGACGAGGGATTTGAAGCAATTGTTCTTTTTGTATGTCCACACCATTTGGCGGATAAAAATAGAGTACAAAGTTTTCTTGGTCTATGTACCATTCCCCTGGTATATCAAGCTCCTCAATAAGATTATAGACATAGAATCTTGCATTTTTATCCACACCATATGAGCTTGGCTCATCTGCTGTAATTTGTTTGCCATTAATGCTTCTAACGGGTACGGACTGATCTGACCAGTTGTTACCCCAGTAACCAATCATCCATGCTCCAGTACCATCATGTGGACGTACCGAGTTGCTCCAATTGGAGACTTTATTAGCATCAGCGTTTAGCGCTTCAATAATAAAGACATCCTCCTGGTCTCTTTCCTCTGGAGGTACCCATGAAGCTGAACCTTTAATATCATCTTTCCATAATCTTGGTTTTGCACCTTCATGAACCACAGTAGATACTTTTGTATAATCCTCATTTGGCCATCTTGCTAAAGTCATTTCTTGACCATTCAGTACCAGTGTATGATAAGCCCTATCCAGATTTTTGCCTTCATCTCTTAGCCATGGGAGGTTTCCAATGCTGTGTCCAACATATTGCAGTGACCTTGCTTCATTTATTCCATGTTGTGATAAATCCAACGCGTATACTTTATCTTGAACATGCATAGGTAATCGGGAATACAGGGCATGGGAACTATCTACTTTTACAAATTGTTCTGTTATCAGGTCTTCTGAACCTCTAAATGTAACCTTTTCATCTTGATAAGTGGTATACACAACGGGTTTGTCTGCTGTGCCTGAGTCCCTATCATCAAACACAATACCCTTCTTAATGGTATAGATACCTTCTCTGAAATAGACAACAACGCCTCCTTCAGGTAAGGTCATACCCCTAATTGCATCTCTAGCTTTCTCTAGCGTAGCAAAAGGTTTTTCTAGACTACCATCACCTTGCTGGTCATCACCATCGTTTGCTACAAAGATTTCTCTCCCATATACATGTTGCTTCTCTTGTACCGTCATATCACATGTTGCCACTTTATTGCCATCACGGGTTGTTGCTGTAATGGTTGTTGTACCATTAGCTATAGCTGTGACTAAACCATCTTTTACAACAGCCACATTGTCATCACTACTTGTCCATTCTACCTGCCTATCTGTTACACCTTTTGGTAATAGAACAGCATTTAATACCTTACTTTGACCTATTTCTAACGTAAAGGACGATAGTGGCTGAATATCAATGCCTTCTTGACCCATGGCAGCTATATCCACGTATAAGCTGTCCGTGATAAAGAGTGATTCAACCTTACGGTCTACCACGTCAATCGTTATGGTATCACTTTTTCCACTAGAAGAAGTAACCGTTGCCGTAGCCTGACCAAATTTCATACCTTCAATAGATCCTTCTGTTGTTACATTCAGTATGGTTTCATCTGATGATGCAAATGTAAAGAAATCAGTTGTGGCATAGGCTTTCGCAGTTTCAATCTCTAAAACAGGCGGACAGATTTCATATGTATCAAAATACCCTATAGAAGCTGAATTTTCTTTAATCTTTAAACTGGTTACAGGATTCTTTTCCGTTATTCTGAGGCTGTCTATCAGTACCTTTTCTGAATCTGCATTATACCCACCTGCTGTCTTTACGGCTATGGTGCTAAAATCCTTTAATGTCTCTAACTCATCAATATAACGACCATCAAGATACACCTTCGCACCATCTTGGTTGGCTAAATCCCATGAAATGGTATGCCATGAGTTCAGTCGTCGTATTCTAGATGACGTGCTGTCTTGTTTCACCCCATTAAGAACCTTATAGGTATGAAAACAATAATTCCCATCAATTCTCTCTGGCTGGAATTCAATCCCTAAACCATTTCCCTTATCATCACTTAATATAAATTGTAGTGAATTAGGTGTATTGGCATAATCCTTCACTTCAAGGGATACGACTTTGTCTTTAACAGGTTTAGCAAAGCTGTAAGCAGCATTTAGCATCTGATCCCCATTCACCAGTAACGTGTTTATGAATAAACCTTTTTTACCATGAATACTTATGGTTTTAAATTCATCAAAATCTCTTTCACCTTCTAAGATGGTAAAAGGATTAATGCCATCCTCTTCAAAGTCAACATGTATTTGATCATCCAATAGGGGGATTAAGCTATGGATTGCCCCATTAAGACCATCTAATTTACCTAACATATCCACTTGGTCTACTAGTGCTTGTTCTGCAGCACCAAGGGCTAAACTGAATGCCTCCCAAGCTGATGTTTCGTAATCCAATGAATAAAAGGTCTTAGCAAATGCCACACGTTTTGCCAGCTTTTCATAGTTTTCATCCACTTTTACCGTGAATGCTTCATGATTGCGTAACACTTGTCCTGGAAGATCGCCAGATGCTTTCAATCGCACCATCACTTGATTGACAGCATATGTTTCATTGCCTACTGACTGTGGGTTAGCTGTACAGGGTATAAAGCTATGACCATAATCCAAGCTGTACTCATAATGATCGATGCTGTCATATCCTGGAACGCTTGTCCATCCAAAGGTATCGTTACTATCGTCTATGATAGGCTCTGTAGGCGCTTTTTCAACATGAATAAAGTTATCTATTGAATCTGTAATGGATAAATCATCAAAGTAGAAAGGTATATCCACCGTCTGCCAATAATTTTCAAAAACAAGATAATCAAATCCTTTTGCTGGACGGGTTGCAACCATCTGGTCATCAATGTACATGGTTACTGTTTGACCATCGGTGTAATCCCATGTGAACTTATGCCACCCCTTGGATCTGGGTATATTGGTTACACCTGATTGATCATAGGTGTCATCGCCTCTCCAGCTATAATAATGAGGATCACTTATGAGTAATCCTGAGCGTCCATATTTATTATAAATGTTCCCCAAGTTATGTTCTTCACCTTGTTGTCCCACTGCTGTACTTTCTAAAGCTTTAACCATCACGCGAGTGCCTTCTAACATATCATCATATACCCAAAGGTGTATGACTTTGTTCATTTGAAGTTGTCCAAAATGTTTTGCTACACCGAACTTACTATCACTGCCATTTTCAATTTTAACACCACTTACACCACTGTGAGAACGGGTGTTATCCCTGAAAATCTTAGGTCCTGAGCTTGTTGGGTTAAAACCATCCAAGTCATTCACATCTTCAAACATGTTGTGATAGTTGTTAATTTCTCCAATCGGTTGAGCTAGTACATGAATCTCTGATACAGCTGTCGTAAAAAGCATTGTCAACATGACAGCATAACTTATTACCTTCTTCAAGTGTGCCGTATACATTTTCATTACTTTTCTCCTTTCATCATGGTTAATGATATAAAATACATTGAAATTATAACATCTATAATTCTTTATAAACATACCGTTTTTGTTACAATATTCTTTGTTTGTTTCTTTTTTAATGCACATATAATACAATTTACATTTTATATAATATATTTACATTATTCTATATATCTATACAAAAGCATTCCCTGACGCTTATAATTCGTCATGGATTTAATACACTATATAGCATGGGGATGAAAAAAAACACACACTACATAGTATTTTTGTGACATTTCGCTCATATTGTTACCAATTCAATGCCAAATAGGTATACGAAAAAGAGAGCAAATATTATTTGCTCTCTTTTTCATTAGCGGGGACTTATTATGCTAACAGCCCCATATATGTAAATTTTAGTAATGTGTCACATTTAAATCATAAATGATACAGCAGCCATAAGCGTAATAACTATCGCCTTTGCTTGTGTTGGACTGGGTATACATACCTGCCTTAAAATAGCATCCTGATGTTGATACTTTATAAGTATAGACATAGTTATCGTTATAATAGATTTGTACACCACCATTTTTAGCTACAAATTTAACTTTAAAAATAGTACCTAATTGATAGTTGTTTGTTAATACAGGACCATCATCCCCATTCTCATCAACAAATAATTTGTTGCCTTCTAACCGTATAACAATCACATCATCATTTGAATCATGAATCTGTCCCACCACAACATGTGGCTTAACAACTGGTAGATGGGTTATTTTCTGTCTAATTTCCATGATATGTGTTCCCGAAGTTGTTGACCAGCTTGCTTTATCCTTACCGTTATTTTTCATCTCTCTTAATTCACTTCGAGGATACGATGAACCAGATGTCGTAGCGCCTCCACAATGTGCTTTAAAGCGAACCCCACTTCCACTGTCTACGAAATAAGAACTGTGCTCATAAGAGTCTAGTGCTGGTTGCTTAACTTCCATAGCATTACCATTTGAACCTGCAATAGGAAGTGTTATCTTCCAATTTGTTAAATCAAGTATATCCGATGGATAAGTTGCAGCCATTACTGTTGTTGTGCTAGAAACGAGTAAAAATATCCCCATAAAAATACTTAAAAAATTCTTGCTTTTTCTCATATAAAGCTCTCCTTTATTTTTATTTATTTTTCATTTGTATTTAATCCATAATCATCGTTTGTATAAGAAACCTCCTCCGTGATCTAAACTTTATACATTAAATAAAATGATAAAATAACCTGTTTATGCAAGAGACATTTTTACGTTATAATCTAATAATTCTGTTATTATATATTATTATACAATATTAAATAAATTTTTTCAACATTAAATTTAAATAAATTCTTCCTATTCAGACAAAAGTTTATTTTATCTACTGGTCTATTAATTATAGGCTTATATTAGAAATATATTTTTACATATGAAAAAGAGAGTATATACTCTCTTCTTCGTTGTAAGGGGTTTGTTTCTTTCATCTAATTCATGACATATCGTCTGTTTTAATGAATATATGGCCAATTAATCTGTTTTAATGGCGTCATCGAATGCAATGGTTGATGGTGCAAAATCTACTGTTTTAACAAATTCACAAGCTTCTTTGGCTCCAAATTCTCTTTCCATGCCACTATCTTCCCACTCCACTGATAATGGACCACTATAGTCTATATCATTAAGGGCTCGAATGATTTCTTCAAAATTGACATCACCATGACCAAGTGAACGGAAATTCCATCCTCTTCTGGCATCTCCGAACTCAATATGGGAACCTAGAATGCCTGTTCGCCCATCTAATGTCACCGCTACATCTTTCATATGTACATGGTATATCTTATCAGGAAAATCACGAATTAACATATGTGGCTCCATGCCTTGCCATAATAAATGACTTGGATCAAAATTAATACCTAAGGTATCACAGTTATTAAATTTCTGGAACAATTTCTTAGTGGTATAATAGTCAAATGCTATTTCTGTAGGATGAACTTCAAGGGCAAACTTAATGCCATTTTTCTCGTATTCTTGTAAAATTGGTGTCCATAAGGTTACGATTTCATCAAATCCTGCATCAACCATTTCTTGAGAGGTCTGAGGGAATGAATACCAATATTTCCAAATAGGCGACCCCATAAACCCTGTAACAACTTTACACCCCATATTTTTAGCGGCTTTTGCTGCTGCCATGGTATAATCGATACCCCATTGACGTATTTTCTCTGGATTTCCTGCCATGTCAGCAGGTGCGAAACCATCTAATCGTTTATCGTATAGGTCACCAACACACTGACCTGCAAGATGGTTGCCAAGAGCCCAGCACGTTAAACCGTATTTTTCTAGTATGGCTTTTTTTTCATTGACATAGTCCATGTCTTCTGCTGCTTTAAAAGCATCTAAATGGTCTCCCCAGCATGCAATTTCTAATCCATCATAACCCATTTGACTCATTTTTTTGCATAGTTCTTCAAAAGGCATATCTGCCCATTGTCCTGTGAAAATCGTTACCTTTCTTGCCATTTGTTGACCTCCTTGATTATTCTACATTAACCCATATACTGCCTTTTTTACTGCTCTCTACACATTTGTGAATAAATAGTACCCCGTTTAATCCATCGGTCACATCTGTAAACTTTAAGTCCTCATGGGATAGCTCTTGATTGTGTAATGTCTTTACTAAAACTTGAGCAAATTTTACATAGATATTTGCAAAGGCTTCATAATAAGCTTCAGGATGACCTGCTGGAAGCCTGGTAAGTTGTTGTGCTTTGTGACCGATATAGCCTTGACTTCTGGAATAAATCTGAACAGGCTCACCTATAGCACATACCTTTAGAGCATTAGGTGTCTCTTGACTCCATTCAATGCTTCCCTTTGTCCCATATATCCTAACCCTTAATCCATTTTCATGACCTACTGCAATTTGTGAACTCCAATACATACCACTGGCTCCGTTTTCAAATTCTACAAGAACTTGTGCATTGGTATCTAATGGACGCTTAGGTGGAATACACTCCAGTTTTGCACATACTCTTTTGATGTTTAAACCTGTTATGTAATGGACTGTGTTTTCAATATGGCTTCCTATATCACCTAAACAATTGGATATACCAGCTATTTTGGGGTCTGTTCGCCACTGTGCTTGCTGGTTATCGGTTTCTTCTTCCAAATTGGTTAACCAATCCTGTGGGTATTCCCCCATAATGGTTCTAATCTCGCCAATTTGTCCAGATTGAACGATGTGCCTTGCTTCTTCAACCATGGGATACCCTGAATAGGAATAGGTAACCATGAATAACAGATTGTTGTCTTCTGCCAATTGCTTTAATTCTTTTGCCTGCTCAATTTCAAAACATAACGGTTTTTCACATACCACATGAATCCCAGCTTGCAGAAATGCTTTTGCTACATCATAGTGTATGTAGTTTTGGGCTACAATGGAAACAAAGTCAATGCCATCTTCCCGTTCACTTTCCATTTGGGCCATTTGCTGATAATTTTCGTATAAGCGTTCTTTGCTTATGTCCAATTTTTCTCCTGTAGCCAGTGTCTTACTATAAGTTCTAGAAAAACACCCTGCCACCAGTCTGCATTTGCCATCAAATGCAGCTGCTTTACGATGAACATCTCCAATAAAAGAACCTTCACCGCCGCCTACCATACCATAATGTAACGTTATGTCTGATTGCTCGGATTTCTTTGCGTCAATCATTTGTAAACCTCCCTTATTAGCATGTATAATCTTATATTATCTGTTTACATGTATTTATTATATATCAAATTCTATCATCCACATAGTCTTTTGTGTATTTTTTTGAATTAATAGAAAATATAAAGTGAAACATGAAATACAACCATGACCTTATGAATGAATTATAGTCATATTATAGTATGTTTTTCTTGCAACAACCAGTGATTCAATTGACCAATACTAATACAATATTGACTTTTATTGTGATAGCTGCTCCTTACACCTTTTGAAAAGTACATGGTAATTTTCAGCGGGCTGACTTAGACTCCTATCTGGTACATTTTAGGGTGTTTTCCCAGAAATAAGGATGAAAATTTTTCAGAAAATCCCATTGCCTTTTCATCCGTACTAACTCGTCAGCCATGTTCATTCGGTATTTTTCTTCAATATCTTTACAGTCCATTAATTCAGAGGATTTCTGATGGCTACAGGCATCTGCTATACTTAGCCCACTCATCAGTGCGATGGAAATACCTTCTCCAAAAGGATTTAATAATCCTGCTGCTTCCCCAGCAAAAAAAACCCTTTTGTTTCGTAAAACCACGGGCAAATCAGGTATCACTAATGGAAGACACCAAGCTTCACTTTTAATTTCTTTTTCTATGTGAAGAGATATGTCTTTTTTTAAGAAATTCACAAATTGCTCATGGAAATCAACAGCTTTTGTTAGGGTTTTAGCGATAGTACCTATAACAATAAGATTATCTTTCGTATTAATCCATGCATCATATTCCGAGAAATCTTTTGAAATATAGGCGTAGAATTTTGACTGATCTATGGAAGCCCTTCCTTGGTAGAAGTTCTGATAGGTAACCACCTTGTCTTGTTGAGGTGTTTGGGTTAGCATCCTTGATGTACCATTCACACCATCACAGGCAATAACTATTTTAGTGTTTATATGATGCGTTTGTTTCCCTTTGATTGTTACTGACACATCTGTTCGATTATCTTGAATCTTGATTACCCTTGCATTATCGATTAAGTCAGCTCCTGCTTGAATGGCATGCTGGGTTAGCCAATAGTCAAAGTAATCTCTTCGAACATTCATCCCTTCATCTATATAATCTTGCCCCTTCATGGATGCATCAACTATGGTGATACCATTGGTTGTCCAAGGTGTGGTCTTTACATTACCCGGAATAGGACCAAAATACGTTTCAAGGATATCCACAGATTTTTTTATTAACACACCAGAACATGATTTGTTTCTTGGTAATGGATAGGCTTCTACAATAAGTACTTTAAAATGTTTCGCAAGATTATAGGCTGCCATTGTACCAGCAGGGCCGGCACCAATAACAATGATATCGTATGATTTATTCACGTGCACTCTCCTATCTGTTTACTTGCTTATATCACTGAGTCTATTAAACATCCAAAGCATAATGGTCTGTTATGGCATAGTGTATAATGTTATGGTTATCACCCTGCACCTCCACTTCATTTAAACAAGTGGATAACATATGGGGTTCATGAAATAACTTTTCAAGAGGACGTTTTTCAAAGTAACTCATCATAACATTTAAAACGATACCATGTGCTACGATAAGAATATTTTTTCCTTCGTTTGCTTGAATAATCTTCAATAAGGCTCCTAGAACACGTTCTTTTAGGCTATTAAAGGATTCTCCTGGATGCTCTTTTAATAAGTGAGGTGTCTGCCAAAACGTGTCATACATGTCTTCATATTTCCTACCGATCTCATCAAAAGTTAGTCCTTCCCATATACCCATGTTCATTTCTTGCAACTGCTCCATTGGAACAATGTCTATAGAGCGTTTACCTGTAATGAGCTTCGTTGTATCCACGGCTCTGCCACTGGTACTGGTATATATAATATCTATCGGTGTATCAGCGAGGTATTTACCCAGTTTTTTAGCTTGCATGATGCCTTTCTTTGTTAACTTAGAATCTCTACTGCCTTGGACACGTCTTTCCAGGTTCCATTCTGTTTCACCATGTCGTGTAATAAATAGTCGTGTAACTTCTGTATTCATTATGATTCTCCTACCTTTTATCATCTCATTTACTGGGACTAATCTTATACGATTATATCACTTATGATTAATGGGTACAATTTATATCATTATCTTTTAGATAAACATAAATAAGACTAAGTTTTGAACGTCTGTGTATCCTAACTTAGTCTTTTTGCTCATGATATGTCTAAATTGCTTTTAAGCAATGATTTTGTTTCTTCCATTCTCTTTAGCTTTATACATTTTTTCATCTATGCAGCGTATGTACTCAAGAATACTATCGCCAGTATACTCGTCTACTCCACCACTTATAGTCAATGACATGGTTACTTCATCGATGACAATCTTGGCAACATTTTCTCGGCAACGTTCTGCAATATGACAAGCATCATGCAACTTGGTTTTTGGGAAGATAACCATGAATTCTTCCCCACCATAACGACCAAGAATGTCTTCCGATCGTATATTATTTTGGAGGCATTTTGCAATAGCTTTTAGCACTTCATCACCTTCTACATGACCAAAGGTATCATTAATATGCTTAAAATGATCAACATCAAATAAAATAGTACAAAAAGGCGTATTATCTCGATCAAATATCAATTTCTTATCTTCCAGCTCTTTCATTAAGAAACGATGATTGTATAAACCTGTCATGGAATCTGTAATGGATAGAATTTCATATTGTTTTTTCTTAACCATCTCACGTAATAAACCATTGGTCTTATTGGTTAAAATAAATAGAATCGCAAAAGATAAAATGACTAAAATGGCATAGGTAATGTAACTGATAATAAAATCATTGAACAAGCCCCCTATACGCTCTGAAATAAGGTTATTTTGTAACCGCAAATAAGATCGATAATAGCTTGTAAAACCCAACACAATCACATTCATAATCACAGTAATGACATTGAATCGATTGGAAAAATACATACTGCTAATCAGCAATGGGAATATCCACAATATTAATACCATGTAATCATACTCCAGATAAATAAGGGGTAAGGTCATGATCACAAGAACGATGAGAATATATTTAAACCATTTTTTTTCATGGGCTTGTACCAACGTCAATAACCTTGGCATAATCAATAAAATAAAAGCAGTTACAATGTCTCCAATGGCATCTGTCATATAATATATAAATACACCAACAACCTGTAATATAATAATCAATGGAATAACAATAATGGCAAGATGAAACAGTACTTTGGATATGTAAAGGTTGACTTTCACTTCATTATCAAACAAGAGTTCGTCTTCTTTATGAAGCAGATGACTTTGCATGTTGACTCCTCCAATACTCAATACATGTATCTTTTTTTGGTGAATACATATTCTATAATACTCTTAATATTATCATAATAATGGATTTTCATAAAGAGATTTTTTGTACTTATTTTTGAACAATTCACTTATTCAAAACAAATTATAAATGGTTAGCAGTTATAAGTCTTGTTTATTCTCTCAAATTGTAGTATACTACATCCAGTTATTACGAATATTCCATATAGAGGTGAGAACATGTACGTTAAATCAGATTTAGTAACATTGCGTATTTTCAATGCTTACTCCCTTAAAGATAAACGCAGTGTACTCAAGAGTATCATCCATAAAGTACACAATAAATATAACGTGAGTATTGCAGAAGTAGACCATCATGACCTCCACAACCAAGCTGATTTGGGTATAGCCATTGTAGGTAATCAAATGGGTATCTGTGATAAAATTTTTCAGGATATTATTGCATTTATTGAGTATAACTATCCTGCAGAGATTTTAGAAATTACTCCCTATGCCCATTAATGCTTTATATTATTTTTTTTCAAGGATATAGTCGACAAAACCTCTTGTAACCCTTGTCCCATCTCGCATAAAGCCGTTGCGTATACGATTTTCCTTATAGATGACTTCAAATCCTTCAAAATAGAGCTTCTCAGGCTCTTCAATGTCAAAATAACTATGAAGCACTTTTTCGCCATACTCTTCTTGCAAGTATTCCCCTTCACCCACTTTTTCACCATGAGTAGCATGGGCATCATTTATTGTGGGAAAATTAAGAAAGGCCAATCCACCTACAGATAATACACGATGAATTTCTTTTATGGCTTCACCAATCTCTTTTTTTGACATATGAAAAATAGAGTTGTAGGAATAGATGTAAGGCATGGCATCGTTATCAAAGGGTAATTGTGTCATATCACCCTTCATGATGTTTAGCGATATGCCCTGTTTTTTTTCAAACTCTTTTGCTCGCTGAATTTGCTCATCACTGATATCAATACCATAAGTTTCATAACCCTGATCGTTGAAGATGGCTAAAGGCGGCAGATTTCCTCCTGCTCCTAAGTCCAATATCTTTTTTTCCAGTCCTTTCCCATTGGTATACAACAAAAATGTGTAAAGCTGTGTTTGTCTAAATACTGGCTTCATTTTATGTAACCCTCCTTAAAAAAATTATATCTTATATGGGACAAAACAAAGATGCCGTTAAAACAGCACCTTTATGCTTATCATTAATCATCATGACTTCGTTTGTCCGCATTGGTATTGGTGGTATCTTCTGAACGCTTTAATTTTCCGTTGACACTTCGATTATTGTTGAAGCTTTTGGATAAACCAGCATTGGTGCCACCTTTATCTTTTGATCTTTCTTTAGACATACAAGAACCTCCTCTAACCGTTATTCATGTTTATTAGCTGTATGCAATGATGTCATCATCATTCAGCACATATCTATAGTTTGGTAAGATTCTTTGATTAATATGTATCCATTGGATAAATTGTCATCATATGTTTTTCAAATCGATCTATATATCGTATCCCGTTGCTTAACTATTTTAATAAGTTCTCAATTTGTTTATCGGTCATAATCTTACTAAGATATCCATTAACCTTCTCTCGAGCTGTAATCTCGTCCATATAGATTGACGATTGATCACTGCTTTCCCATTGTTCATAGGTACCAAAATAATAACTGCTCCAGCTATCGGTAATCTTTTTTCCCCCAGATAATACTGTAATTAAGAGTTTTTTCATCATGGTATCCAATGTTTTTCTTAATACTTTCCGATCCATATTTAATGCAACTTTAAGCAAGTCCATATCCACATTGGTGCAACTGGATAAAAAATCATATACCCTTTTTTCATGCTCTGTCATCATCTTATGGTCATTTTTACATCCTCTTAAGGCATAGTATAATTCTTTCGATAAATACGTTGTCTTTCCTTTGTATATTTTACTTACATACACTTGTCGATCTTCAATGAGACGAATCATGGTAAACCAATCGCCACCTGAATCCATTACATTATAAAATTCCTTTGTACTATTTAATAGCAGTAGCCCATGGGCATTAATTAAGTCAATCATCTGATTATATTTGTCGCTATTCATGCCATACACACCCCCAAAGTATTTTATTTTTATGTACCATTAATTGTTATTCACCCTTCATCAAACCCTGTTAATTGCTATAACATATATGCGAATATCCCTTCATTTATGCATATTTTTACAGATAAATTGCCATTCTTCCCGATTTACATACACTATAGGTTCTATCTTTTATCTTTATTTGAACTTCCTATAGGGTATCAGACAAAATTATCCACTTCTTATTGTATTAAAACATTAAAAAAGAGTCAAATTAAGTTACCATTACAAAAGCATGACAGTTATTTTGCATGAGCTGTATTCAAATTGTCAAATGGTGTATAATTCCTTGCAAAAGTGCTAAAAGTAAACTTAATCCAAAAAAAAAGAGGTGCATCATTTTGAGACAAAGAAAAAGGATGTCTTCTGACATCTCTATCACCCACAATAACGACGAACGACAAGCTATCATGGACGGACTTAACAATATCGCTACAAATCAATTGATTGGACCAAATGATGTTGTGGTCATAACGCCTAACTGGGTTAACCTGAGCAAACCACATCCAGAATCTGCTGTGGTCGTTGGTCAAGACAGTTTACGTATGGTTATTCAATATGTTAAGGGTCTAAAACCAAAAAGAATCGTCATTGCCACAGGCTCTGGTGGCCAGCCTACACCACAAGTGATGACAGGCGTTGGTTATGATCAAGTGATTCAAAGTGAAGGTGTGGAATTTGTTGACTTGAATGAAGGTCCATTTATTACGGTACCCTTACAAAACAAGAGACCTTTTACAACTAAAATCAATAAGCTTCTTGAAGAAACCACCGTTTTAATATCCTTTACCCAGTTAAAACACCATGAATCCGCTACCATGTCAGCATGTATTAAAAACATCGCTTTAAGTTGGCCTCCTGCAAGTATACACGGTTTTCCAAAAAAAGCCCTGGGGATCCATGATCATCTGCATACGTTTATCGCAGCAATGGCTGACGTCGTCCCCATTGATATTGCTATACTCAGCTGCAACCCTGTGATGATTGGTACGGGACCTACTAAGGGTCTTTCTCGCCACACCGGTCTAGTCATCTGCGGTACAGACCCTATTTCAGTAGATACCATTGGAGCACGCTTATTAGGTTTCAAACCAGAAGCCATCCAATACCTTCATCTATGCGATCAACTGAAAATGGGTGTCACAGATATTAAACAGATGCATATCGTTGGACTTGATATTCCAACTGCAGAAGAACGATTCAGTCAAGCAGTATATGGCGAAATGTTGGCTGTTGATAAAAATTAAGCAAAAAAACTAGTAGCTTGTGCAGCTACTAGTTTTGTACTTATAAATGTTGATTAACCGACTACATCTAATACGTTATCCTGAAATAACACCTTTAAATGTACAATGGTCTCACACCTCACTTATAAGTCAGCATGAAATTAAATAAATTAATTTCATAATATTATAGTGTCCATGTAAGTCATGTCCTATGCAAGTGAATAGTTAGCAATATTTAACACGATCTTCGATCTCTTATCTATTGGCATCTATTACTCTATTACAGAAATTAAACGCATAATGGATTCAACAGTTTTAAACAAATTATCTTTTGAGTATTTTTTTGCTATATCAAAGGATTCTGGTCTTTGATTAATACTGAAGATTGCGTGTATACCTCTCTCATATAACGCCTCTGTTTCGTCACCAATTGACCCAACTACTGCAATAACCGGTTTATGATGTCTAACAGCCCTATCAGCTATGCCTATAGGTACTTTACCTCTTAGACTTTGCCCATCAATTTTGCCTTCACCCGTTATGATTAAATCAGCATCCATGATAAGATGATCAAAATCTACAGTGTCCAAAAGAATATTAATACCTGATTTTAATTTTGCATTCACAAAAGCAACCAAACCAGCACCTAATCCTCCTGCTGCACCAGCACCTTTATATTGTTGTAAGTTGATACCTAAATCCCTATGAACAATACCAGCAAAATGTTTTAGGTTTTCATCTAAGATTTTCACCATTTTTTCATTTGCACCTTTTTGCGGTGCATAAATATATGCTGCTCCATTTTCACCATAAAGCGGGTTATCAACATCACAGGCTACAATAAATTCACAATCAGCTATCTTTTTATTGAGTGATTGTACATCAATTCTATCCAGCATTGCTAAACCCTCACCAGTAGGTACGATTTGTTCGTCATTTGCCATTAGAAATTTTACACCTAATGCAGTAGCCATACCAACACCGCCATCATTCGTAGCACTACCACCTATACCAATAATGATTTTTCTGCAGCCTTTTTCAATGGCATCGCATATTAATTCTCCAGTACCATAAGTCGTCGTTTCCAATGGGTTTTCTTTACCTTCTACTAAGAGTAATCCTGATGCCTGTGCCATCTCAATAACAGCTGAACCATCCGATAATAGTGCATAGCTTGCCTCAACTTTATCAAAAAGCGGTCCCGTTACTGTTTTTACAACTTTTTTACCCCCAACAGCATTTAAAAATGCTTCTAATGTCCCTTCTCCCCCATCTGCGATGGGAACCTCATAAGTATGTATTTCAGGCCTAATCTTTTTTATACCTTCTTTTATTATATGACATACCTCTATAGAACTCAAAGTACCTTTGAAGGAATCTGATGCAATAACAATTTTTTTCATAGATGCTCACTCCTTACTAACATGGAATTTATCCAATATACTACTCTACACACTTCAACTGGTTATATAAAGAATAAACCCAATAGCATGATGGTTATAATGGCGATAATACCTTGTACAAGTGTAACACCCGTTTGGCATTTGTAAGCCGTTGATGTATCCATATCACTGAATTGAGAGACAACCCAAAAATAGCTATCATTGGCATGAGACACAGTCATTGAACCAGCACCGATAGCGAGAACAACTAACACTTTTGCCATTTCTCCAGTCATTCCCATTTCGGCCATGAGAGGTGCTACCATAGCTGATGTGATGATCATGGCAACTGTCGATGCACCCATTGCCGTTTTCAATAACATAGCAATGATGAATGGTAGTAATAATCCTATATTATATTTAAGCAATGAATCACTTAATGCATCTGCAAGGGGTAGTTCACGTAATATAGCACCAAGGGCGCCTCCAGCACCTGTAATAGCAAGTATGGATGCAGAATTAACAATACCATTACCTATCCATTTAAAACTATTTTCCTTTTCTTTTTTAGGTATTAGTGTCATGGCAAGAAAAATACCCAATATTAGTGCCGTAACCGGATTACCCATAAAATCAAAGAATGATTTGATAACCCCTTGTCCAAAAGGTGCGGATGGAAAGTCAGCAATGGATTTAAATGCGATGAGTATAATGGGAAGTATAATTGGAGCAAATGACTTAAATGCGCTGGGTAATTGGCCATATTTTTCCATTAACTCTTCCACTGTTGTATCTGGATTAGGATCTATTTGATAGCGTGAGCCTACTTTTATTGCATAAAAATAACCAGCTATCATTACAGGAATGGACACCAACAAGCCTACTAAAATAACCAGCCCTAAGTTAGCTCCTAATGTTCCAGCCATTGCAATAGGCCCTGGCGTAGGAGGTACAAGACAATGGGTTGCATATAACCCTGAACTAAGAGCAGTAGCCATAACAGCTAAGGATACCTTTGATTTTTCCGCTAGTGCTCGATTAATAGGCGATAGTATGACAAAGCCAGAATCACAGAATACTGGAATACTTGCTACATAGCCAGTCAAACTCATTGTTAAGGCAGCTCTTTTTTTTCCAACAAGCCTTAATATGGTATTGGCCATTGTTAAAGCAGCCCCCGTTTTTTCAAGTATTGTACCAATAATTGTTCCAGCAATGATCACAATACCAATGTTACCCAATATGCCGCCAAAACCACTTTTTATCGTTGAAATAATATCTTCAACAGGCATCTTTGTACATAATCCAATGAAATAGGATGCCAATAATAAAACGATGAAAGGGTGCATTTTAAACTTTGAAATCAAAAAAATTGTACCTACAATTGCTATTATAACAATAAGAAAAAGCCCTATGCCACTAGTCATATAATCTCCTCCTAAATGTCTCCGATTAATTTTGATTAATAAGGCAATACATGTCACCATTTTGGCTTATATGAGATGAATCAACCCCCACTATTATGCTTGTTGATAAAAGCATATAAACAGTATAAAAGTACTCCATGATAAAAGTTATTTATTGACAAACCTGTTATTTGCTCAATTTTTTTCACACGATAAACAAGGGTATTCTTATGAACAAAGAGATGTCCTGCTGTTTCATTCAAGTTTAGATTATGCTCAAATAATGCTTCTAATGTTTTGTAGAACCATTCTGGAACTTTATTGTTTTCATCCAATATTAAAGCATATAATTCTTTGATTAATGGCTCTGATACATCTGTTTGTATCTTATGGAGAAGGTATTTTGATTGGGTTTCAAAATCTTTTATATCAAGGGGTTCTTTTTTGCTGATTGAAATAAGCTCTACAGCTTCATTAAAAGATTTTTTATAACCATATAAATCCTTGTAAGAATTGCCAAAACCTATTTTCACATGATAGCATTGTTGATCTTCAAATATATACTGTATACTATTTCTATAGCAAATTCTTTTGCTATCGTCTATGGCTTTAAATATAATAAAATAATGATTAATTACACCAAAGAAATCATTTTTTGTTATCAGATTTTTTTCATATAGATTTTTTTCAATTTGTCCCATAGCATTCATGGATTCATAAATCTCTTCATTTGTAAAGTTATCCAATTTAATCACTACAGCACATCTTTTGATTTTAAGATCCACATGTGCCACTTTTGATAAGCATAATATCTCTTCTTCTGATTCAATTATCGGATTAAAAATGAGCTTTCTGATCAATTGATTCTTTAGGTCTTTGACAAGGTTGACTTGCTCGGATATAAGGTATTGCTCAAGGGCTAATTCTACTGAATTTTTTACTAGCCTAGCAACCATACGAACTTCATCTGGATGCCCAAAAACACCTACAACGCCAATAATTTTACCCTCTATATTAATGGGTAGATTAACACCTTGTTTAGCACCTGGAAATTGTCCTATATCCTCAGGAAATATTTCGATTGCCTTGCCGGATTTAATCACATCATCAGCGCCTTTATGATATGTTGCTATTCTATTGGGTTCACCCGATGCCAGAATAAAACCTTCACAATCCATAATGTTAATGTTTCGGTTATCAATAACTTCCATCATTAAATTAACAATTTTCTGTGCAATGTCTCTTATATACATACCCATCTCCAGCCTTTTCATTTTTTAAAAAAATAAAACTGTTCCAGTTGTATTATGAAAATACTTATCACCAAATGCTTCTTTTATTTGATGCATAGCATTTTCTCCCGTGCAGTGTGAAATTCCAAACCTTTGTATGTCCAACTTTTTAAAACTTTCAATGGTTTGACGAATTCTTTCATCATCTGCGTGAACTAAATGTGTTCCCCCAATAATCGTATGAATACTTTTCCCTGTACGCTTCATTATAGTGTGAAGCATATTAATGACTCCTGGATGAGAACAGCCTAAGACGACAACTAAACCATCAGGTGTGTCTATTGCTAATATCATTTCATCTTCAAATCCATCTAAAACATGTTTATGTTTACTTTTTTCAACGCAAAATCTTGGGTCGGCTTTTTCAAAAGGTGTTACACGCTCAAAATTTGATACAATGTATATACCTTTATCTATCTCTAATATGTCTTCATGTATAAAGTGTGTTTCTATCTTATTATCCGCTAAATAAGTATTATTAAAACTATTTCCTAGATACTTGTAATGTGTTCCATCAAAGCTATATTTTTTCTGTAAGGCATTTTTATGGATATACAATTTAAAATTAGAGGTAATGTGATCAACAAGACTTGTAAAGCCCCCCGTATGGTCGTAATGGCCGTGACTGATAACAACGGTATCAATGTTACTAAGGTCTTTACCTAATTGGACCGCATTATGTAGATAGCCATCACTTTTTCCAGTATCAAATAGCATGGTTCTATTGGTTGTTTCAATCAAAAATGATAGACCATGTTCATTCAATAATCCTAAATGTTCACCTTTTGAATTCTCAATTAAAGTCGTAATTGTAAATCTCACTTACTCCCTCCTTTCTTTTTTGGAAGTATGAAAAGAACACGCTTGTTATTTCGGACATTTTCAACAAAATAACACATTCACACATTTTATATTCATGTCTTTTCAACAAGGTTTTTATGCTTCACCATAAATATAAGTATAATTTATATAATTAAAATATGCATTATCCACAAAAACAATAAATGATAACCAAAACCTTGTTTTTTTGTTCAAACAACAAATAACATTCAAAGACACACTAAACGAATTACTGTCTTTAGTCTTTTTATTAACTATTATACTGCATAGACTAAAAAAAGTAATACTCCAAACTGAAGTATTACTCTTTAAAGGTTTATTTTCGCTTTTTTCTTACATCTATCCTACTCGAAGTTCTAATCGTAATTTATCCGCTATAAGTGCTATGAACTCAGAATTGGTTGGCTTACCTTTACCATGGTTGATTGTATAGCCAAATAGTTTATCAATTGTATCCATCTTTCCTCTACCCCAGGCTACTTCGATGGCATGTCGTATAGCCCTCTCAACTCTGCTCGGTGTTGTATTGAATTTCTTTGCTATGGATGGATACAGAAGTTTTGTAATTGAGTTCAAAATATCCATATCGTTAATTGCCATAATGATTGCATCTCTAAGATATTGATAACCTTTGATATGTGCTGGTACGCCTATTTCATGAATAATATTCGTTACTTCCGCTTCTAAACTTCTAGCAGAGTAATTGGAATTGGTTTCATGAACAAAATCATGACGACGGTCACGTTTTACCAATTGCATCTTACCTTTTAACTGTCTAATACGTTTTACGATTGTCTCGTTATCAAAAGGCTTCATGATGTAGTATTCGGCTCCAAGATTAAGTGCACTGGAAGTAATCTTTTCTTGCCCTACTGCTGTAAGCATAATAAACATTGGAATCTTCTGTACATCTTTATCCTCAAACATACGCTCGAGTACACCTAGCCCATCTAATTGAGGCATAATGATATCCAGTAAAACAACATCCGGTTCCTTTTCCTTAATCTGCCTACATGCATCCTCACCATTATTTGCAATACCAATAACAGTGATATCTTCCTTTTGATTCAGATATTCAGATAGGATAGAACACATTTTAACACTATCATCTGAAATTAAAACTTTGATTGTATCGCTCAACCTTTTTCCCCCTTCTTTTTCCCAGAAACGACTCGCCCGTTTCATTGTTTTATCATAGGCTAACACGGTTAATCATATAATTAGAGAATACGCTACCATATGACATGATTTAATTATAATACTATCTATATATTAATTCAATAAATAATATTCGCATATTTCGACATGATAATTAAAAGATAACCTTACAAATCTTTTTCTTCAATCAACATATTCTCAATAAATGCCCCATAGCCTTTTCTAGAATCTTGAACAAATACATGGGTAACCGCGCCAATTAGTTTCCCATTTTGAATAATTGGACTACCACTCATGCCTTGTATGATACCATTAGTGGTCTGAATAAGTTCTTTATCAACCACTTCAATAATCATGCCTTTATTGGCTTCATCTCCTAGATAGATTTTCTTAATCTGAATGTCATAATCCTTTAATTCCCCACTAACATCACTTCTTATAACTGCTTTCCCTACTTTAATATCATAACGAAAACCTAATGGGAGAACTTGATCACTGGGTACTTGTGCCAACCCGTCAGGGGATATATAGCCAAAAATACCGTTATGGGTATTCTTTTTTATATCACCATAACTATTTCCTTCTCCACCAACAATAATACCTGATATCTCACCTGGGGAACCATTTTGTCCTTTTTTAATGGTTGTAATCATGGTATTCACAACTTCACCAGTGCCCACATGTATTAATTGCTTCGTGTCAACATCTGTTATACCATGTCCTAATGCCCCGAAAGTTTTTTTGTCCAAATTCATATACGTCATAGTACCAATACCTTGTGTATCATCCCTTACCCATATTCCCACACGATACGCTTCATTTTCTAATGTTTTGACGGGTGTAATGGAAACTGTTTCATCTTTGCCATTTCGTGTAACGAGAAATGTTATCTCATCACCTTGATTTTCTTTAATGATCTCAATGAGCTCTTTTTTCCTCGTTACAGGTGTCCCATTAACTTCTTTAATATAATCACCTGTGTAGAGCTTACCTTTTGCTGGATTGTGTTTCTTACCATCTTCCCCATATACCAAACCTGTTCCCAATACCAATATACCTTGTGTATAGACGGTAACACCAATGGTTCTTCCAACAGGAACGATTTTTTGGTCAGGTATGACATCAACCCTCACTCTTTTTATCGGTAAAATACCGAATAATTTTAGTTCGACATCAATAACACCTGTTTTGTTTGAATGAATCGTAAAGGATTCCTGTAAATCTAACATGAGATTTTCTTTAACAGGCTCTTGATTAACTGTTACAACACCTTTTATGTCATCACCATTAATCTGAGCGTTTAGTGGGACATTAAATAGGAAGTTCCTTTCTTCGTTGACTAAAATTTTGATTTCATCGGGTAAATACCTGCTGATTAATAGATTCGCTCCAACATTCATTGCAAAAAAAATTAAGAGACATATGAGAAGAAGTATTCTAAGTCTGCATCGTTTGGTTCTCATTCTTTCACATCCTATTTACTAAACTTAAGGGAAAATTCATCTCCTTTATGTACTATTAAATTTCCCTTTGACATTTTTTATTATGCTAGTAAATAGAATCAATATATGAAATAATTACTATGGTATAGATTCCTATAAAACCAAGATTTTTTGATGCATAGAAATCTTTTTTGAAGATAAAAAAATCAAGAATAAAATTTTTATTAAATTCTTGATTAGTTTATCCTTATTAGGGTTATATAATTCCTCGCTTTAATTCTTCAGCAAAATTGATCATTTCTTCTGCATTAGCCATGGTAGCATCCGTAATCTGTACACCGCCTAATAACCTGGCTAATTCTTTTATGGCATATTCCTTGTTTAATGGATTAATGGTTGTTAGCGTATTGTTTTTTTCAACAATTTTTTTTATCATATAATGGGTATCACCCATAGCTGCAATCTGAGGTAAATGGGTGATACAGATAACTTGATGTCTTTTGGATATGTGTGCCAGCTTCTCAGCTACCATACCTGCCGTCATACCGCTTATACCAGTATCAATTTCATCAAATATAAGTGTATTAATATCATCACTATTGGCCAAGATGGATTTGATGGCTAACATGATTCGTGATAACTCACCACCTGAAGCAACCTTGTCTAAGGACTTTGGTGGTTCACCTACATTGGTTGATATAAGAAACTCCACATCATCCCAGCCTGTACTGTTAAATGCATCTGATTTATCCACGTTAATCACAAAATCTGTATTTTGAAGATTAATATCTTTCAGGGCTTGTACAATACTTTTGCTAACATATTTTGCTCGTTCTTTTCTAATCTGGGATAAACGTTCACAATATTCTTCGATTTCTTTTTTGATTTTATCAATTTCTAGGTTGATTTTATGTAAATGTGCCTCAAAATGAACCAGTTCATCAAGACGTTTTTCTTTATCTTGCTTATAAGCTATTATTTCCTGTATAGACTGACCATATTTCATTTTTAGATGATTTAATTGGTCCATTCGATTTTCAACTTCTTCAAACTGTGATTCATCCAATTCAAAGTCATTCAGATAATCATGCATGTCACGACTACAATCACTCATGAGCATTTCAATGTTCAATAATTGACGGTGAAAGGTATCGATGGATGTGTCAAAATGCTTGATCTCTCCAAGTATGTGTACACCTTCCCCAATTAAATCAGCCCCTCCTTTTATGGCGGAATCATCCCCACTGATGGACGTTAACACATGGGATAAGGTTCTGGCAATCTTTTTCCCATTAGACAAACGTTTATAATCTTCTTCTAAACGATTATCTTCACCTGTTTTTAGATTGGCAGATTCAATTTCATTGATTTCAAACTCTAAAAAAGAAATTTCTTGTTTACGTTTTTGTTCATCTAACAAGGAATGGTCTACTTGTTTACATAATTCCTGATATCGTTGATATTTGATTTTTAGTTTATCTTTAATGACAAGAATATCTTCACCGCAAAATGTATCCAGTAACCGGAGGTGGTTTTTGCGATTTAACAAAGACTGATGGGCATGCTGACCATGAATATCAATGAGTTTCGCTGATACATCTTTGACGATGGCCGTTGTCACCACTTGGCCATTCATTCTAAAAACACTTCTACCATTACTGCCTATCTTACGGGTAATCAGTAATTCCTTGCTGTCGTCTATGTTAATGTCATACCCATGTAACTTGTCCATGACTGTCTTATTATTCACATGGAATAATAATTCTATGAGTGCGTTATCACAACCTGTTCTTATGATGTCCTTACTCACTTTTTCGCCTAAAACAGCATTGATGGATCCTATGATAATGGATTTTCCTGCTCCAGTTTCACCAGTCATAATATTCAAGTTATGATTAAAGTCCACATTCATCTCATCAATTAAAGCAATGTTTTTCACATGAAGATGCATTAACATAATCATTCCTCCATTTTTTTAAGGCTAATGTTATAAATGATGATTAGCCAACTTACTGAATTTCTCCATTATTTTGATGGCATCATGTTCAGTTCTCACTGCACAGAAGATAGTATCATCGCCAGCAATGCAACCCACTACATCATCATATTGAAGAGAATCAATAGCTGCCGCAACTGCCATAGCCATGCCATTTAAAGTTTTAAGCACAATTAAATTACCAGCTCTGTCCATGGACGAAAAACCATCTCGAAAAACACGAATAAATTTTTCATTCATTTTCGTCTCTTTGTTTTGAAGAACCACATATTTTTGCTTACCATCTGCTGTAGCAATCTTCGTTAAACGAAGTTCACGAATGTCCCTTGAAATGGTAGCTTGAGTTACTATAAATCCTTCTTCAATTAGTTTATTGGCTAAATCCTCTTGGGTCTCAATATCGTATGCATTAATTAATTGAAGAATTTTAGTCTGACGCTCAATTTTCATGTACACTCCTCCTAAAAGATATACTTATACCTTATCGATTACCCAGTTTTTTCTTGAGTATTCTATAAAACCCATTCTTATTACACGTAATTAATTGTGCACTGTGTTCCGACTTAGAAACAATAATTTCATCTTCTTGGTCAATCTTAAAATTCTCTTGACCATCTATTGTAAGTATAATATCTTTATTCCAACTCTTTCGATTATCCTTAAGGGATATTCTGACTTCGTCATTTTGGGATAAGACAATACTTCTTGACATAAGTGTATGAGGGCATATGGGTGTAATAACCATCATTTCATTGGCTGGGTCCAGAATAGGTCCCCCAGCTGATAAATTGTAAGCCGTAGAGCCTGTAGGTGTGGAAACAATCAAACCATCAGCTGAATAGTCATTAACATGTCCTTCATTCACACATAAACTGTATTTCATCATACGGGAAATGGATGACCTGGCTATGACAATATCATTGAGAGCTAAACCAACTTTTTCTTCTTGATTGGTCATGGTTTTTGATACATTAAGCATCATACGTTTTTGGATATAGTAATCACCGTCAATTATTTTTTTTAACGTTACAATGGCATCTTTTTTCTCTACTTCTGCTAAAAACCCCAAGTTCCCAAGATTAACACCTAGAATAGGCAAATCATATGCTGCGATCTGTCTTGCTGTATACAGGATTGTTCCATCCCCACCTAGTACAATTGCACAATCGGCATGCTCATATAAAGCTTTTCCTTTCAGACCATAGGTTTCTTTATTTAATTGACATGCCACATCCTCAGGTAAATACACTTGACAATGGTGCCGTTCAAGCCAATCTATAATGAGCCTTGATGTCGACAATTGATTATCTTTTGATACATTCGGTAGAATTACAAATCGCTTCATCCTATCATCCTCTATTGCTAAGTTTAAGCTTAACTTTAGCAATATCCTACTTTTATTTTATAGTTTTTCATGGGCTTTATCAACAACTGTTTTGGTCATGTCATGAAGGGTGTCATCGTCTAACTTTTCTTGTTCTACTTTCGTCATGTATAAGAGGTATTCAATATTACCTTCTGGACCTTTTATAGGCGAAAAACTAAGGCCCTTTATATAGAATGAAATGGTCTGCACATACTGCATAATGCCCCAGATCACTTCTTCATGCACAGTTCTATCTCTTACAACACCTTTTTTCCCTACTTTTTCTCGTCCGGCTTCGAATTGAGGTTTGATTAGACATACGATTTCAGCATCCTCTTGCATTAACTTCCTTACGGGCTCCAGTACCTTTCTTAGTGAAATAAACGATACATCAATGGAGACAAAATCCACAAGGTCGTCTATCCTATCAGGTGTTACATAACGAATATTGGTTTTTTCCATGCATACCACCCGTTTATCTTGACGGAGTTTCCAAGCAAATTGTCCATAACCTACATCAATAGCATAGACTTTTACAGCCCCATTTTGAAGCATACAATCCGTAAAACCGCCAGTAGAAGCCCCAACGTCCATACAAATCTTCCCTTCAAGGGTTAAATCAAATGCTTTCATGGCTTTATCTAATTTTAGACCTCCACGACTGACGTAAGGATTCGGATTGGATTTTATGATGATTTCTTTTTCTATATTAAGTTTCGTGCCTGGCTTATCTTCTCTTTCTCCATCTACAAAAACATTACCTGACATAATAATAGCCTTTGCTTTTTCCCTAGAAGGCGCTAATCCTCTATCGACAAGTAATACATCCAGTCTTTCTTTACCAGCCATACTGTATCTTTCCTTCCATTAACTATTCCTAGGCATTTTTCTGATGTTTTAATCCACGGACATGGGGTATAATCTGCTCATAGAGCCCTTTCTCATCAAGCCGGCATAGCTCTAACTGCTGCGCTCTTGTACCATGCTCAATAAAGGCATCTTCGATACCCAAATTAACAACGCGTGTATCTAATTGTAAATCAGACACATGTTGAAGGAAACGACTACCATATCCACCTGTTAAAACATTCTCTTCTATTATAATAACCACATTATGCGCTTTTGCCACATCCTCAACCATCTGTTTATCCATAGGTTTTATAAATCTTGCATTAATCACTGAACAATGTATATGTTGCTTATCCAATCGCTCTGCCACTTTAACAGCAGTTTCTGTGATGGTTCCGATACTGATAAGGGCTACATGTTCACCTTTTCTAATCCATTCACATTGACCATAAGCAATAGGTGTTTGTGGATGATCTGCCATACCTGATGCCTTGCCCTTTGGATAGCGTATTGCAATAGGACCGTCATAGGCCACAGCAAATTCTAACATGGCTTCTAATTCTTGTCCGTTTTTTGGAGCAACAATGGTCATACTTGGTATATGATTTAAGAAAGAGGCATCAAATACGCCTTGATGGGTTTCACCATCTTCACCTACTAATCCAGCTCGGTCAATAGCAAATACAACTGGCAGCTTCTGCATGCAAACATCATGAATAATCTGGTCATAAGCCCTTTGTAAAAACGATGAATAGAGTGCTACAACTGGTTTAATACCATTAGAAGCAAGTCCTGCTGCAAACGTAACAGCATGCTGCTCAGCGATACCTACATCAAAGAAACGATTAGGGAATTTCTTAGCAAATTCACTAAGACCTGTTCCCTCTGGCATAGCTGCGGATATGGCTACCAAACGGTCATTATTTTTGGCCATACTAACAAGCTTGTCTCCAAAGACTTGAGAATAGCTTTCTCGACAAGGTTTATTTTTGCATTTTCCATTTTTAATATGAAAGGGTTTCATGCTGTGAAATTTAGTAGGATTCTGTTCAGCAGGTTTAAAACCTTTCCCTTTGGTTGTATTCACATGAATCAATACCGGTTCATTCATACGTTTTGCTTGATTTAAAGTACGGATAAGGGCAGATATATTATGCCCATCTATAGGACCTAAATAGGTAAACCCTAATTCCTCAAACAACATACCAGGAATTAAGAGCTGTTTAATACCGGATTTTACATCCCGAATGACCCGGACCACATCTCTACCTATTTTTGGTATTTTAATCAATGTTTTTTCCACTTCTTCTTTCATTTCTTTGTAAACAGTACCCGTTCGTATAGAGTCCAAATAGGTGGATAAGCCCCCTACATTTTTAGATATAGACATCTGATTATCATTAAGGATGGCAATAAAATTAGCGTGTAACCGACTGGCATTATTCATGGCTTCAAAAGCCATACCACCTGTCATGGAACCATCACCAATGATGGGTACTACATAATTATTTTCTTGAAGTATTTCTCTTGATTTAGCGAATCCAAGGGCAGCTGAAAGTGACGTGGTACTATGACCTGTTTCAAATACATCATGTTTACTTTCTGACCTTTTAGGAAAACCACTTAACCCTTTATATTTTCTTATGGTTTTAATCTCTTCTTTTCTTCCCGTTAAAATCTTATGGATATATGTTTGATGTCCCACATCCCAGATCAATTTATCATACGGTGATTGGAAACAGTAATGAAGTGCTAAAGTTAATTCAACGACACCTAGATTGGAACTTAAGTGTCCGCCAGTATCACTGACTACACTGATTAAATATTCTCGAAGTTCTTTTGATAATTGATTCAGTTGGTTCACATTCAAACCCTTGATATCACCAGGACTATGAATACCATCTAATAATTTACTCACAAATTTCAACACCTTTACACATCATTTGTACTTGCTTTGGTTCCTGGCAAAAGGGGCTGTGCCTCGTTTCGCCAAGGGGATTTGTCCGTTAGTATAGTTTTCTAACGCGTACGAAGTCTATTTGTTGTTTTGTTTTCTCATATAACTATAGATAACACCTAGGCGATAGACAATTAAATTGGCATGACGAAGCGCAATTTCCTTACCTATTGCCTTGCCTCCAACGGTAATGGCAGCAATGATTCCTGTTAGACTAATGGTCACAACGGTTTTGTCAAGACCGTATTTGACTACCATTGCAACAATAGCTCCTCCAGCTACACCAGAGATAATACCTGCAATATCACCAATCACATCGTTAAAGAAATTGGCTACTGCTCCTGCATTTCTAATAATTAAAATACTTTCTTTTGCTCCCCTTACACGTGAAGCTGCCATGGAATGAAAAGGCGTCTCTTCGGCTGCCGTTACGGCAATACCCAATAAATCAAAAAAGATGCCCATTAACACAATTAAAAATACAATAAGTGCAGCACCCCATAAAATGACCTTATCCATAAAGATATCGGATATATATCCAAGCAATATAGCCATTATTAATGTAACAATGGTTATTGTTATAATCCATTTTTTATTTACCTTTTTATGTGTATAAATACTTCTAAATTTAACTTTTGGTTTGTGTTTACCCAATATCGTAACCTCATTTTTTCTCGAGTAATGAATTAGTACTAAAGATAGCTCATTTAGTAAATTTTGCGGCTTATAGTCCAGCAGGTTTTCCCGAATTGATACTCTGTTGTCGCCAATAGAGCGGTTCCCCTTTAAATCAAAACCTACTACGTCACCATAAGTAGAGCTGGATCACCTTATAACCACACCGTAATCCTAAATAAGCTTCTAATCGAACAGTCTAGGGGTTTTCCCCAATGATATTGCATAATCCCTAGCCTCTTTAGCGAAAATAAGTTTCAAGCAACAATATCCTCATCGCTTTTGGCCAAAAGCTTTGCTCTTAAATTGCTATCCCCTTAACTTCACGCAAGGCAGGCTACACTGACCACAGCTTTCGCCGCATGACAGGTTTACTCCCGCGCCGTAAGCAACTGTATCTCACAGTGCCCACATACGCAGGTCTCCACGACTAAAGGGTCCACGCCCACATGCCATTGTGGATCGCCCTTAAGTCTTAACTCCCAGCATAAGCCCGCAACTGGGCGTCACCAGCCAACACCAGGAACTTCATCGATATGCCCTTTAACGGATTTTTAGGCCCGTCTTCAAGATTAACAATACCAACTAGAATACTGCATCTTTAGTACTCCCATATTATATCATATTCTAAAATAAATCAAGAGTATATGATGAATTAATCTTTTACTAATATGTAATAATTCAACATATTTTCCTTGTTTTTATAAATTATAACGTTCATTTATGCTATTTTATCCATTCTTTGATAAAATAGATAGGATGTACCATGTTTGTTCATGTTCTATTTTCACAAATCATTAAGCATTCTCCTATGTTTTACCATGGTGTTATCATCGTTACATGGCTAATTAATAATCAGTGCTATGACAACACCTAATGCAGCACCAACAATAACTTCTAAATATGTATGACCTAATAATTCTTTTAGTCGCTCATCGATTTCCAAAGAATAAGTTTCTAAGGTTTCAACGATATGATTAATGGCTTTTGCATGCTTTCCAGCTGCCCTTCGAACACCTGCTGCATCATACATGACGATAAATGCAAATATTAAAAACGCACCAAAAAATGGATGCCCATAGCCATTTATTTCGCCTAATGAAATTGTTGCTGCCATAACAGATGCGGAATGGGAACTGGGCATACCCCCAGATCCCATGATCCGGTCCATGTGCATTTTCTTGGTTTTTATCAAGCAAGTAAAAAACTTAATGGCTTGAGACATACACCAAGCAATAACTGCCGCTAGCAGCACTTTATTTTCTGTAATTGTATAAAAGTTCTCCACGTATTACACACCTCATTTTTTTCTGTTTCTAAGGTACAGAATGAATGCTTTTAAAAATTCTTTTCGGTCACCTTGTAGTTGCTGAAGCTCTTCAAGTGCTTTTTTCATTAAGTGTGCAACCTCACTTTTAGATGCCTCTAATCCTTTTAAGGCTACATAAGTGGCTTTTCCATTCTTGTGGTCACTACCTACTTGTTTGCCTAATACTTCCGTGGTACTGGTAATATCTAATATATCATCTTGAATCTGAAAAGCTAAGCCGATACATCGACCAATAGAACGAAAATGCTCCACTTCTTCTTCAGAAGCTCCAGCAAGGTAAGCTCCAGCCGTTAATGAAGCCTCAATAATAGCTGATGTCTTATGCAAATGAATGAATTCAATCATATTAAGATTTATGTTGCTTTTATCCACCATATCAACAACTTGTCCACCAATCATGCCTTGGGTGCCTGCAGCAGTTGCTATCTCTTTCATGGCTAATAGAGCCTTTACGATAAGAGAAGGCTCTCTATGGATACAAGCTTCAGTCATGATTTCATACGCATGATTCAATAGGGCGTCACCTGCTAATATGGCTATATCTTCACCAAATTTCTTATGACAAGTTAACCTACCTCTTCGATAATCATCATCATCCATAGCTGGTAAATCATCATGTATAAGCGAATAGGTGTGAATCATTTCCATAGCTGCCATGAAGGCTTCTACTTCTGTCGTATTCTGACCACCACTTATTTCATAAGCTGTCAGCATAAGAATAGGTCTTACCCGCTTACCACCAGCCATTAAACTATAACTCATTGCTTCATATATGATTTGATCGTACTTATAATCACTTGATGCCATATATTGCTTTAAGATGTCATCAACGTACTGTTGTTTTTCTAGTCGTTTTTGATTAAAATCCACTGTCTTTCAATTCCTTCCTGGACATATCAAGGTCATGCTTATAGATTAGCCTCTTATTGCGTTACTGCATCATGTTTAATAACTTCCATTTCTTTTTCGATTTTATCAATATGGTCATGACAGGTTTTGAGAGCCTTCATGCCTTCTTTATACAATTTGAAGCTATCTTCAAGGGATGCTTCTCCTGATTCTAATTGCTCTACAATGTTTTCCAGATGGTTCAAATTATCTTGAAACGTTGTTTTATCACTCATGATCCATACCTCTCCCTTTTTCAATACGTGTTATATCGGCGCTGATTTTTCCATCTTGCAGCTGAATATACAGGGTCTGACCGGCTACTACATCCTTAACACTTTTTACAATACCTGTTTCTGTTTCCACATAAGCAAAACCTTTTTCTAAATTTTTTAGAGGTGATAACACATGTAGTTTTTCTCCAACTAGGCTGATATGATGCTTAATGTTATTTAAACGGCTTTCTATCGCTCGACTTAATCGTTCTTCCAACTCGTGCAGGTACTGACGTTCCTTCTGGGCCCTTAGTGCAGGACTATTAAAGTCTAGTTTTATACGATTTAGTTCCATGGTACTTCGAAAGAAGTCCAGCTTTTGCTTCAAGTGCTGGTTTAGCTTGTCTCTGTATTTATCTAATAAAGCTTCTAAATCATCAAGGACTGGAATAGCTAATTCTGCTCCAGCTGAAGGTGTAGGTGCTCTAAGGTCTGAGATAAAATCTGCTATTGTAAAATCTGTTTCATGGCCCACAGCAGATATAATTGGTGTATGTGCCTGATAGATGGCTTTAGCAACTGCTTTTTCATTAAATGCCCAAAGGTCTTCAATGGACCCGCCTCCACGTCCTACAATTATAACATCTACTTCATCCATGGCATCTAAGTAGTTAATGCCTTTGACAATATTAGCTGCTGCACCATCCCCTTGTACAAGTGATGGGTATAATACCAACCCAATATATGGATTACGCCGCTTGGATACATTCATAATATCTCGAATGGCTGCTCCTGTATCAGAAGTAATAACACCTACTTTTCTTGGATAAGTGGGTATGGGTTTTTTAAGAGAAGAATTGAAGTATCCCTTCTTTTCTAACTCTTGTTTCAGAGCTTCAAAACGTTGGTACAGATCCCCTATACCATCTGGCTTTATTTGCTGGACATATACTTGATAGGTACCAGCTCGTTCATATACGGACACATACCCTCTTGCTGTAATTTTGATACCATCTCTCAAATCACAAGCAACAAAATCCCGATAATTTTTAAAAACAACACACGATATAGCGCTATTCATATCTTTTAATGTAAAATAGATATGCCCCGAACGATGTATTTTACAATTGGATACTTCACCTTTAATCCATAAATCATTGATGACAAAATCATCTGAAAATATCTTCTTAATATAAGCATTGACTTGTGAAACAGAAAAAATACTTTTTGGCATGAAATTCACCTCCAATATTGGCTATCCCTATATCGTTTAACAGTTCATATTAGCGATTAACATGTTTAATTAACTACTTTTGCTAATATACCATTTACAAAGGAAGCTGAATGATCACCGCCATATTTTTTTGCAATCTCTACGGCTTCATTAATGGCAACATTGGTTGGGATATCTTCATCATACCTAATTTCATAAACAGCTAACCGTAAGATACTCACATCTACTTTGGCCATTCTATCAATGGACCATTTTGTTGCATGCTGGCTAATCACCTGATCAATATCACTTAACTTATTGGAGATATTTAACCCTTTATGTCGAATGTAGGTCTTAGCATCTTCATCTGCTTCTAAATGACCTAGATAAACTTCCATTCGCTCTTCAAATGCTTCATCATTAAATTCTATTGAAAAGATAGCCTTAAAAATATGCTCTCTCATGGTTCTTCTGTTCATGGTGTACCTCCTGGTATTCTATATATTGGTCAATCTGAAATGATTGATTACATTCTAATACCCTTAAATTATCATTATTTAAGGGTATCTTTATTATACTATATTTAATCTAATGTACAAGCGAATATTATAATTATTGTCCTATTTCTCTACATTCACACCTGCAACACGAATATTGATTTCATCCACTTCTAATCCTGTCATGGTTTCTACCGCATTTTTAACCTTATCTTGTACAGTTACGGTTACATCGGGTATGCTACTTCCAAAATCAACAATGATGGCAAGATCAAGTGATACATCTTTGTCTCCCACCTCTACGTTAACACCTTTTGCAAGGTTTTTCTTCCCCAGCATTTCTACAAGGTCACCTGTAAAGTTGCCTACCATACCTGCTACACCTTCGACTTCAGTCGCTGCTAAACCCGCAATGATTGCTATGACTTCATCTGCAATGTGAACTTCACCAACTTTATCTTTTTCATGAATTTTATACGTTTGACGATCCATTACAATGCCTCCTGTCTATTTATTATATTAATGCCCTATCTATTTATTTTATACAAAAAATCCAGTTAAATCCCAAAAAGCAAAGTGTCATTTAATAAATGTTGTATTGACACGCATATTAAATTCACCTTACATAGGTTTATTATAACAAATCTCACATTTTTTGCAAATTGTTTTTAACACCATTTGTTAAAGTTTCGTTAAAAACATGGGTGTCATCTGTCATATGGACACAAAATAAAAAAACAGTCACTTGTTTAAGTGTCCAGATATCAAATGAGAGCTACCTCTTATGGAGATAGCTCACATCATTACTTGGCCTTATTTACATCTAATAACGTAATAACGATGCTTTCAGCATCTACACCTGTCTGCCTTCTCACAATATCTTCCACTTGTGCGAATTCAGCCTGAGATAATTCTTTTGCATTAATCACCACATCCACTTTACCGTCGAGCATTCTGACAAAAACATCTTTAAAGCCTTTTGTCTCCAGTAAACTCTCTGCAGCTGCCTCTTTTTCAATCCGATCTTGTAAATCAATCATTTCTTTAACGGCATCAACTTTTTGTTCATCTTTAAGATTTTTGTTATCAATTAATGCCAAATAACCATCTTTTAACATGGCATAATTTTGCTCTCGTGTAATCTTTGCTTTTAGGAAATGATTTGCTTCTACACTATTTGTACTGGTAAATACTGCTTCACCAGCATTACCTTCTGTTTCATCACTTGTGGTTTCTTTTGTTTTATCATTAGCGTCTTGAGTTTCTGTAGTTGCCTCAGCTGTTTTATCGCCTTCAGCTGGTGGAGCTGTTTCACCTGGATCAGTGGTTGTTTGTGCCCCCTCTTTGTCCATGGTGGCATCATCTGCCTTCTCGCTATTAGGCACCAGTGCTGTTGGTGTTGTCTCTTGCTCATCCTTATTCTTTTCCTGCTGATTAAGTGCCTCTCTTGTACCATCTACCCCTTTATCTGTGAAGTTAAGATAACCTGCTATTGCAATCATTATAACGAGAGCAGTAATGATGATTTGATTCTTTTTGAATGTTTGCATTCTCATTCCCCCTTATTCTCAACCATTTTCATTACTTCAATTCTATGCGCGTCAACGTCTAATAATACCTTAGCTGCCTTCATTAAGTTTTGCTTAACAACTATATCATCACCGCCTTCAGCAATTATAACAACGCCACTTATTTCTGGTTCCATTTCTTTCACTATAATGGGTTTTGTGGAACCATCTGCGTTGCTAATTAACACGGTAGCTTCATTTGAATCTGATTCCACGCTTTGCCTTGTTCCGCCTGCACTGTCCACTTCGTCTGTTTGTGATTGTGATATAGGAATGTCTTTATTAATGACAATCTCGCCGCTTGTCTTAAGCATAATAATCACTTCAACTTCCCCAACACCCTCAATCTTAGCAAATTCCCTCTCAAATCTCTTTTCAAGCTTTTCTTCGTAAGACTGGGGATTACTGTTTTTATATGTATTTGGCGCAATAATTGGCTCTACCTTTGGTGTGTTAGGAGGACCTATAAAAGATTTGGACAATATAAGCAACAATAGCCCAACCAAAAACACAATAAGGAGAAGGTTGAATGTTCTTTTATCCTTACTTGTCATATTACCTTTTGTAAAAAAATCAAATTTCATCTTTATCCTCCTGTACACTTCATTTTTTCCTGCGTGTTGTACACTATATCCTTTGATTTAGTGTTCATTTTGACCATTAAACCTGTTAACATGTCTCTATAGTTATATGTATATTATCCGAGGACAAATTATAGAAGTTTTTCATTATTTTTTTTATTTTTTTTTCCATCATAATAGCATCAGCTGATTTAACCGTCATCTCTGATTGTTGCTCACCAATGGCTACTCTATCTATTTTTACAATATCCACATGGCTTTTTTCCACATGTTCATCTGCTTTTTCTTGTCCTATTGTCAAATACACTTCTTTAATCATGCCATATGTGTCACTCTGAGTATCTTCTTCTACAAGAACACGGGTCTTTTTGACGTGAATATCATCACTTATGAGTAAAGACTCTATATGTTTTGCCAGTTTATCTTTATAAATGTTAAGGGTCATGTCTTCACGTAATGTCGCATAATCCCCATAATCGATACCCTCTCCCATTGAACTGATTTCAAACTCCTTCTTTATAATTTCAAAATTCATGTGTGGCAATAATCCACTATACTTAATAATGGGACCTAACATAATAAGCATCAAAACAATACCCGAAAACAAACGCATGTACTTTTTCATGTTGCCGTCGGGCATAAGGAGCTCTAAAATTTTAGTGAGTAGTAAAAAAATTACAACACTCTTAATCACACTATAAATAACGTCCATCTTTTCATCCCCATCATGTTTTCAGTAAATCCATATAATCACGACTACAGGTGTCTAAAATATATAGTTTCTTGATAACGTATATAACAAAATGGTTAACGCATATAGGCTGCCACATTCGTTGCACTCAACGTAATGGTTATGGCTATGATAAATAAAAAGGCTGTGATGACCACAATCCCAAGGAGTATAAAACACACATCACCTACACTGGATAAGCAGGTGACTAAACGTTTATCAGATATCGGTTGAATAATGGCAGCAGCAAACTTATATAACAAAGTCACGATGACAATTTTAATAATGGGTATCAGACATATGATGACAATGACAATAAGGGCTACCACGCCAATACCATTTTTAATGAGCACCGCACACCCAAGGACCGTGTCTGCAACACCACTAAGGGTAGCCCCTACAAAAGGTATGGCTGATACGGCAACTTTCACCGATTTATTAGCAATACCATCAATCACTGGGGTGGTAAAGCTCTGCATGGTCAAAGCACCAACGAAGATAATCATTAACACTTTGATACTCATACTTACAATACTTTTGAATAGTTCTACCATCTTTGATAGAATGCTTTCTTCAGTAATACTATTAATAATCTCTAATACAATGATGATATACACAAAAGGAATCACATATCGAATGATGATGTTATCCACAATACTAATAATAACAAGTATAATCTGGCTAAACAGCAAAGACGATGTATAATTCCCTGATAATGTAGCCGCTGCAAAAAGGCTGGGCATTAACGTACGAATAAAATTCTGAAGGCTAATTAGCACATCAACTGTTACCTGACTTAATATCTGGTAGGACTTCATGATAATGGTTGACATGAGTAAAAACACCACAAAATAACCCACATCACCAACATACTGCTGCTTAAATGCATTGGTGAAATTCGTGAAGATGGCAGCTACTAAAGCAATGGCTATGAGTTGTACAATAAGGTGGAAATTCACCTTTACTTCATTAAAGATACTTTTCATTAAAATTTCAAGGAGCTCATTAGCGTCCATGGCTAATTCGCCTTTTATAATCTGATGGAGGGTTTCTCTAAAATCAATCGTCACTTGACTGTCTCTTAAAAGCTCGTCCATTGTATGCTGAATATCATCATAAGCGATCACTTTTTCTTGTGCAGATATCACTTGGTCTATGTCGGAGGCATATGTATGTATTGTCAATAGGTAGCCCACGATCATCATGCCTATGAACCCTTTTATTATTTTCATCCTTATGTCCCCTCTATTAAACCTTTTTTATCTTGTTACGTTTAACTTAATCTTTCTAATAAAGTAAACATGATCATATTAATGCGTTATGACAGCATAACGACGTTTACTAGAATATTAATATATCTGTTATCAGATTAACAATAGACAAAATAACGGGCATGGAGATTACTAATATCATGATTTTGCCTACCATTTCAATTTTACTGGCTATGGCTTTTTGCCCAGCATCGTTACATAACTGGGCACCAAACTCTGTAATGAATCCGATGCCTATAATTTGCAGTAAAATCTTAAGGTATATATCACTGACATTGATGAGATTGGTGAGCGTAGACAGCAAGTCCAGAATCACACCAAGCTTATCCAGTATGATAAAAAAAATGACAACACTGGCAGCAATACCTATGTATATACCGAATTCTGCATTATTCTTTTTTAATACAACGATTAATATGGATGATACGATTCCAATAATAACAACTTGTACAACCTCCATACAAACATTCCCTTCATCCTATAACTGAAATAATGTCTGAATTGTATTGAACAATTTATTAATGTACTCTACGATCCAATAGAGTACAACGACTAAACCTGCCAAGGTTGTTAACATGGCTTGTTCATCTTTTCCAGCTTTCTTTAATAATTGATTTAATACAGCAACAACAATACCAACTGCTGCTATTTTAAAAACGATGTTTATATCCATGTAGCGCCTCCTCTCAAACACAGGTATTTTGATTTATTAAACCTTTACAACATAACAACTATAATAAATATACCAGCCAATACACCTAAACTCCGATACAGCTTATTGTACTTTGCATCATTCTCTATAGCTGTTTTTATCTCTTCATCTAATTGCTCCAATAAGAGGTGTATGTTGTTGTTTTGCATCTCTTTATCTAAGTAACCAATATTTTCACTAAACATGATGAGATTCTTAATGTCCAATCCGTTCAGATATGTCTTCTCAAGAACCTCTACGGCATGTTTTTTCCATACTTGTGTCAGCGTTTTCCCTTGGTTAAGATTCAGTTCATCAGCTATGGATTTAAAAAAATGAGCGATTTCATGATCAAAACGTTCACTGACGTTCTCTAAGGCTTCTGGCATAGGCGACAATGCATAGTTCACTTCACCTCTTAATAAAATGAGTGCCTTTTTTAGTACCCTAAGATCATCAATCCTTCTTTGAAAACCTTTACTATAGTAAAAGCCTAGAAAGGATGATGATAGTAAAATTAAGGATGAGCCTAATATTTTAGCAAACATGGACATACCTCCTAGTGCTTGTTTGTTGTAGGTTCTACAACCATACCAATTAATTTATATTGCTTATCATAAACTTTCTTCATATCGCCAATGCCATTCTTATTCTCTAATACAATGAAACGTTCAATCACACCTTTATCCATGAGCTTACCCAAGATAGGTTTGTCCTTGACTTCATTTACATTAGCACCATGAACGGTACAGATGATTTTACTGCCAGCGTTCATGACAAAATCAATGGCGTCGATGTCTTCACTACTCCCTATTTCATCCACAGCAATAACAGCAGGTGACATAGAGCGAATTAACATCAACATACCTTCTGTTTTAGGGCAGCCATCCAGAATATCCGTCCGCATACCAATATCGTTTTGAGGAACACCCCGATAACAACCACCTAATTCTGAACGTTCATCCACTACACCAACAGTGATGCCTTCTTGGTCTTCGTAACCATTGGATAGTTGTCGAATAATATCTCTTAATAAAGTGGTCTTACCACATTTTGGCGGTGAAATGATAAGGGTATGAAGCACTTGATGGTCCTCAAATAAGTAAGTCATAATGCTGTCTGAACACCCTTTGATTTCATGGGATATGCGAATGTTAATGCAGGATATGTATTTAATGGTTTTTACCTGACGGTTTTCAACGATTACTTTCCCTGATAAACCGACACGATGCCCACCTTCTATGGTGATATACCCATGACGAACTTCATCTTCAAAGGCGTATAAGGAGTAATTACTAATGAATTCCATGGTTTCTTTTATATCTTTATCGGTTACCACGTACCGGTTTTTTCCCCATGATACAAGTTCATTTTCAGACACATAATATTCTTGGTTATGCATATAGATAATGACTGGCTTACCTACTCTTAATCGAATTTCCTGTAAGCCTTTAATGTCTCTCTTTTTCATTGTTTGGAACCAGTCTCTTAAAGGGGCTGGTAATATCTTTTCAATGGATTCTTTCTTCATCTCTTGTCCACCTTTCTTTAAAACAATATATGATTGTCCATGATGAATTATGCAATAAATTTTGCCTAAATAGACCATGATATTAGGGACATAATCTTAATCATAATCTTGTCCTAAAATGAATAAGCTGTATCAGTAACTGATTTATTTTAGCTATAGGATGGGAGATTTTCACATGAGAAAAATATACGTATGCATTATATTTATGTTAATCATAGGGACTAGGGGTCTGGCAGCCTCAGATGATGGCATTCGTAATTGGAAATATATCCATGCTCGGGTAACATCCATCCTATCGGATACAGTTGATGAGGAAAATTACATGCGTTATCAAAAAGTCATGGTAGAATTAACAGAGCCTCAGATGTCAGGTGAGTTAGAAGTGGAAAATACCATTAATATTGCAACGATTTATAAAATTATTGTAAAACCTGGTGATGATGTGATCATTGTGGTGAATGAAGTCAATAATAAGCTGGAAAATGGACGCATCTACTCTTATGGTCGAGATAAATACTTACTTTACTTACTCCTATTATTCATGGGAGTACTGATACTTATAGGTGGTAAAAATGGTTTTTATTCCATTATCAGCCTTACCATAAGTGTATGCTTGATTTTATTTGTGTTCTTTCCCCTTATTCTTAAGTCCATTAACCCCATCGTCGTGGTAAGCATCATTAGTGTTGTAGCAACACTGGTAACCTTAACGTTTATTGGTGGTTACAATAAAAAAACCTTGGCTGCCATTATTGGCACCATAGGCGGTGTAGTCACAGCGGGTATATTAACGTTTTGGTTTGGGGCATTAACCCATATTCAAGGGATTGGTGATGACAATGTGGAACTCTTGTCCTATTTTCCTAAAGGCTGTAAATTGAATTTTAGAGACTTGTTATATGCAGCCATCATCATTGGCGCATTAGGTGCCATCATGGATGTGAGCATGTCCATAGCTTCATCTATGGATGAGATTCAAAGAAATTACCCACGGATTACAAAGAAACAGTTGCTTCGTTCAGGTATGCACATTGGAAAAGACATTATGGGCACCATGTCCAATACCCTAATTCTTGCTTACGCTGGTAATTCCATCAGTATGATTCTTGTCTTCTTTTTATATGACCGCTCATTTGTACAGTTTATCAACTCTGATCATGTAGCCGGTGAAATCTTGCGAGCACTGTGTGGTAGCATTGGTTTAGTTCTTAGTATTCCTCTTACCTCCATTGCATTTATCTCTTTATGTAAGAAAGAGACGAACTTTAATAGAAGACGTATGAATGGACGGTTGTTATAAACTTCGTTTTATTAAGTTTTTGCTACTGTATACAATACAAAAACCCGTTACATTCTAGGAATAAACGGGTTGTTTTAACTATTTTTTATTTAATAATAACTATTTTTAAACTCTAGACAGATATTCACCTGTTCGTGTGTCGATTTTAATTTTATCACCAATATTAACAAATAAAGGTACGTTAACACTAGCGCCAGTTTCAACCTCTGCTGGCTTAGTCGCACCAGTAGCTGTATCACCTTTTACACCAGGCTCTGTATGAATAATGTCTAATTCAGCAAATAGAGGTGGCTCAATACCGAATACAGCACCTTCATGACTAAGGATTTTAACCATATCATTTTCCTTTACAAATTTTAATGTATCACCAATCTGATCTTTATTAATGGCAATCTGATCATATGTTTCCACATCCATGAAGTGATAGAGTTCTCCATCATTATATAAATATTGCATATCTTTTCTTTCGATATGCGCTTTTGGCATTTTTTCATTTGGTCTAAATGTTTTTTCAACAACTGAACCTGTTTTTAAATTTTTGATTTTTGTTCTTACAAAAGCAGCGCCTTTACCTGGTTTAACATGTTGGAACTCAAGAATCACGTAGATTTGATTTTCATATTTAATCGTTAAACCGTTTCTAAAATCTCCAGCTGATACCATATCTATTTCCTCCCTAACTTTTATCTTCTATAGTGTAAACTAATAATGGTATTTTTTCAATAGTTTTATTATTTATTATGGATATTTCTGCTTTGGGTTATACCAGCTCAATTAACTCTTTTGACGAAGTATTGAAATTAATAATACCCTCTTTTGTGACGCATACAAGATCTTCAATGCGAACACCACCAAAATCAGGAACATAGATACCTGGTTCAACGGTTACAACCATATTTTCTGTAAACACGCTATCATCTTTTGGCGAAAGACGTGGTTCTTCGTGTATAAATAAACCAACACTGTGTCCTAGACCATGGCCAAAATAATCGCCGTAACCTTTATCTGTAATAATATCTCTTGCCACCTTATCCACTTCTTTACCTACACAGCCTTCTTTTAGAGCTTCAAGGGATTTTAATTGCGCCTCAAGAACTGTGTTATAGATTTCTTTTTGTTGATCACTTGCTTTACCAACAAAAATTGTTCTGGTCATATCCGAACAATAACCTTGATACACACAACCATAATCAAGGGTTACAAAATCACCTACTGCAATTTCTTTGTCTGTTGGTCTTGCATGAGGTAAGGAAGAATGTGTGCCTGAGGCAACAATGGAGTCAAAGGATAATTTACTGGCACCATTTTGCTTCATAAAACGCTCAAGTTCTAGTGCAACTTCAATTTCAGTTACACCGGGTTTGATGTATGTCAAAATATGTGAAAAAGCTTTATCACCAATGGAAGCTGCCTTTTTTATGGCTTCTAACTCTCCCGAATCTTTAATCATACGTATCTGCTCAACCATATCACCTATTGGCTTAAGTTCAACACCATCCAATCCATGTTGAAATGTTTGATAGGCTTTATAGGTTAGAACACTGTCTTCAAATCCAATGATTTTTACACCATCTGCTTCAATGGTTTTATTCAAGGTGTCATTTAATGTAACGCCACCTTTTAAATAATCTACCACTTCAAAGTCTGGGCACTGTCCTGTTGCTTGTTCAATGTAGCGAAAATCAGTTAATAACTTGGTATGTTTCTTCGATATGTATAGATAGGCATTGGAACCTGTAAAGCCGCTTAAATATCTTCGGTTATACTCTCCATGGATGATCACAGCATCTAAACCCATGGTACTTAGTTTGTCTAACAACTTTTCTAATCTTTTCATATCACTTTCTCCTTCTTTTAAGGTATGGTTATACCCTCTTTATATCTTATATATATCTGGTTATTTCTTATCTTATATGATAATATCACAATAATAAGAACCTTTATAAGCACATGGCATCATCAATGGCTAATAAATAGCCCTCTAACCCTTTGCCGTATATTTGTTTGCAGCAAACAGGTTTAATAACAGATACATGGCGAAAAGGTTCTCGTTCGTAAATATTGGAAATATGTACTTCTATCGTTTTAATATTGACAGAAGCTATAGCATCCCGAATAGCGTAGCTATAGTGGGTATAAGCCCCAGGATTAATAATAATAGCATCTACTTGGTCCTCGTAACACTGTTGAATACGGTCAATAATATGCCCTTCATGATTGGACTGATAAACGTCTATAGCAACCTGTTTCTCTTGGGCTTTATGCTCAATCATTTTTACGAGATCCTTATAATTTTTTTGTCCATAAACACTTTTTTCACGGATACCTAAGAAATTCAAATTCGGTCCATTAATGACAACTATTTTCTTCATATATATACCTCAAAATTCTATAATAACGTCATGATTTCATCTACGATACAGGCCACACTTTTTCCAGATGTTTGTATAATAATGTCTGCTGAACTCAGATATTTATCTTCACGTGATTCCAACATATCTGTGATCGTCTTCATATAATCATCCGATTGTAACAGGGGTCTTGTCGTATCATCTTTTACATTTTTAACAATATGTTCTACATCTGCATGCAGGAAAATAACCTTTCCTATTGCCTTTAATAGTTTTCGATTTCCTTCTTTTAACACCACGCCGCCGCCTGTTGAAATAATGGCATTATCCGTCTTTAACAAGGATTGTAAATAATGTGTTTCCAGTTTTCTAAAATGATCTTCACCATCTGTATTGAATATATCGCATATGCTTCGATTTTCTTTATGTTCGATTTCATAATCCATATCAATAAATTTACAATCCAAAGCTTTTGACAGCTCTTTCCCAACAGTTGATTTACCACTTCCCATAAATCCTATCAATAAAATATTATCAATCATTGACACACTCCTTTATCCATTTTGATGCTTAATTTGTCCAATGACCTCTTCCAGTGCATTATCGGATATTTCTAGATTATGCCATATCTCGTATGCTTTAATACCTTGATAAAGCAACATTTCGAAGCCGTTTAAAATCTGGATGCCTTTTTCTTCAGCTTTTTTTAAGAATGCAGTCTTTCCGGGATTGTATATTAAGTCTACAGCAGTATGAAATTTGTCATAAAAGCTATCGTCAGTCATGGGATTATCACGTATATTAGGAAACATGCCAATAGGTGTTGTTTGAATGGCTACATCAAAGGTATCTATCCCTTCTGTCTCTTGAAAGCCTATGACTTCTACTTGTGTCTGATAATGTTGCCTAACTTGATGTGCAAGTTCCTTAGCTTTCGCTAGTGTCCTATTCATAATGGTTATTTTATTGGCCTTTTCCCTAGCACATAACATAGCAACAGCTCTTGCCGCTCCACCAGCACCTATAATAACAATATCACTGCCTCTTAGTCTAATAGCATGCTTGTTAAGGGATCTAAATAGACCATCTGCATCTGTATTATAGCCAACATAACCTTTTTCAGTAAGTTTTAAGGTATTCACTGCACCTATCTGCTTGGCTAAAGGGTTTATATCATATAAAGTGGCTATGACTTTTTCCTTGTGGGGTACTGTTACATTAAGGCCAACAATACCCAAAGCTTTTGCCCCTTCAATGGCTTTATCAAGACCATTTTGTTCCACTTTAAAAGGTACATAGACTAAGTTCATCTGGAGTAACTTGGCTAGTGTATTATGGATAATTGGTGATATGGTGTGTTCAATTGGATTCCCAATGACACCGAGTACTTGGGTTTTTCCATTAATGTTTTGCTGCATTTTTATTTACCCTCTTTAAATAAGCTTTTATTATTTTCTTCTCTGTGTTGCGTTTGATTTTTGTTATCCATTCTTCTTTTTCAGATATGGGTATAACCAGAATGGTTTTTAGTCCCAAACGATTTCCACCATAAATATCTGTAAATATCTGATCACCAACTAAAATCGTATTGGACCTATCTGTGCTAATAGCCTGCATGGCTATTTTAATTTTCCGCGTCATGGGTTTTAATGCTTTATGATAAGCCTTTAACTGCAATTTTTCATTGAAGGTTTGTACACGTATACGATTGTTATTGGAAACCAAAGCTACATTAAAACCAACACCTTTTAACATCTCCATAAGTGTTACAATACGTTCATCTGGATGCTTTGTATCGTATGAAACAAGGGTATTATCGATATCAAATATAATGCCACGATACCCTTCATTATAGAGTTCCTCAAACTTAATGTCGTAAATAGAATTCACATATATGGATGGAAATAATCTTTTTAGCATAATCTCACCTTTGCATTATTTGATACCAGCTTATATATTAGGCATCATATCATTATGATTATATCAATTAAAGGGTTACAATACAAGGTTTTTCCTTTTTAGCATACGTAAAACAAGCGATCTTATAAGACAAAAAAGAAAAGGGGTGTGTTCCCCCTTATTTCTCAATTGGTTACTGCATCCGTTGGATAAAGTTGTAGCACCTTATCCCCACCACTATCTACATAGACATACACGTTACTTTCCGTTACTGTAACACTGAAATACTTGTATGTACCTTTTTTATAGCTTACCTTTGGTATACGCTCAATATGAAATAGCTTAAGTTCTTGTTTTACGGATGATAAAAATGTCCGATCCATGGTATGGCTTGGTGGATCTTCATTAAGATTTAACCGCTCAACCGTATAGTCTCTAAAGGATTCATCTGTGATTAAAAGATTATTGATAGCGTTGCCTATAATATTGGCATGATTCCTGTCTATTTCCCACTTTGCCTCGTTCATCTTCTTAATCTGACTAGGAATTGTCAAAAACAATATGACTGCTATTAACACGCATATAATGATTACTTCTACATAAGAGAACCCCTCATCATTCGACCAAAAATCCTTAAAATTTTTCATCTATTACGTCCTCCAGTATCATGCTGATTATCTTGCTAACCACGTATCACTGGTCATTACTTCTGCACCAAGAGTATGTTTAAAATGGTTCAGTGCAAAGGCATGACCTTCATCTGTCAATCCACAACAGCAGTCACTTAATATAACAAGCTTAAACCCACGATTATAAGCATCAATAGCCGTATGTAAAACACATATATCTGTACATACGCCCATAATAATGACTTCTTTAATATCTAATTGTCTTAGTAGTAATTCTAATCTAGTTCCATTAAAACTTGAATACATATGTTTATCTATGGAAAATGTCATGTCTGGTTTGGCCTGTTCAAAAGCTGTCTCATCCAGCACCAAGCAATGCCCATCTTCACAACAATGAAGTGGAAACAAATTGGCCTCAGGGGATAGCGCATAGACCTCTTCCTCATGATTATCGCTGCAAATAAACAGCGCATCTTGATCGTCTTTTGCTTTATGAATGACCTTTAAAATATTGGAAGCTATGGCTTGACCTCTCTGTCCCAAAGATAAAACACCTTGGTCATCAATAAAATCAAAGATATAATCAATTAATAAATAACCTTTTTTCATACACATAACCTCCTCATCGTATGACTATTCTTCAGAAATAATCAGGCGTAGTTCATCGGATTTTCTACCTAAGTCCTCATGATAGATAACCATCCATAAATAGCCCAACCCATCTGTAAATTGATCCGTGGTAAACGTAAACTGCACTTGGTCACCTTCTACAACACTTGAAGCAATTAATTGCTGATACTTTCCTGTCTCTGTACCACTAGGCACAAAATAGACCTCTGCTTCTGTTGCAGACCCTTTAACTTTTGCAATCATTTTAGTATTATTTGATATAGCATACCAACCTGATTCATCTTGAACAATCACATTACCTGCTGCATCCTCTATGGTTATACGCTCGATTGTAGGTGGTTGTTGTGCTAACAATTCTTCATATAAAGTTTTATATTTTCCTTCATCTGTATTTTTGCTTTCTGTACCCTTCGTACAAGCCGTTAACATGATAATGGTCATACATAGTATAACTATCCTTTTTATCAACCGCTTTCTCCTCCTTTAAAACCAAACAAATCCCTTAATATCCCTGATAAGTATATTATTTGATGGTTGTTGTGTTTTACCCATGATGTTAAATCGAGTCTCACCTTTTTAGACCTTATCCTACTGCATCATTGTATAATATTATGGGTATTGTGTCAAATTATGGTAGCCTTGCTCTAACCCCACTAATCCACGTTGGACTCAATGACATCAATGACATTCCCTGAGGCATATTCATACATAAGTGATCCTGGTCCTGACTGTTTCGTTTTTACAAAAACAGTCTTTTTTTTGCTGTCTCTGGGATAAGAAGTCAGTGTTGTCATGTATAGAATATCATCTTCTTGATAGCCTTCCACTTCTATCATATATTGTTTCACGACACGTTCTTGTTTCGCCACGCCACTAAAAGGCTCATCCAATATTAAAAAAAGTATAATCGCTATAACCACACCCATTAAACCGCATGCTGCATACATGCTATTCTTCTCTTTTATGGCCATAAATACGTAACCTACTGCAAAATATAAGAGCATCTGATAGCCCATTGCCATTAAGAAATAGCGACTTATGAGATACAAATAACCTAAAACTAATGGAAAAACAACCACCATGGATATATATCGCCATGTGATGTTTTTCCGTTTGATGATGTAATCCAATCCAAATGCAGTGCCTAGTGCAATCATCGTATAGATAACAATCATCATCACATCCTGTGTTGAATCTGTATATGTTATGACATAATTACTTAAAAGTGCTATAAGTATACCCCAAAAAGGAATTCTAAAAAACCAGGTTTTTGGATTCTTCCATATCCATATAATCCACCCTATTATAACTAAAACTATTAGTATTATCGTATAATCCATTAATGATCCCCCTTATGAATCAAACATGAATTTCCTCATGAGATTTTCTAAGATGATTTAATGTTCATACAGTTCATTATAAGAGATTAGATATTATCCGTCAATGAATAGTACCCCATCCTATGTCATGTATCATTAGCCTTTTTATTTTCTTGCTTCTTCTTGCCTTTAGCAACAGCCCTTAAGTAACTTTCTTTTAATACTTGAATCATCTCTTCTTTTGTCTCTACCTCTTTTCCTTCCGGGAAAACAAATTGAATATTGATTGCCTTGTTCTTTTTACCCATCATATACCTCATCCTTTTATTTTATACTATTCTATGCCTACTTTCCCATGTATCATTCCTAAAGAACAGATGATACCTCATACCAACATGGTTATTTTATTATAGGACCAAGTATATGTTGCAAACATAAAAGGTACTAACTAACTTTAAAATAGTTTCCAATCTTAAAATTTTGCATTAACTATTTAAAAACAGATAATCTTATGGCATAATAATAGATGATTTATGGATAACATCATAAGACTTATGGTGCGAGAAAAGAGGTAAGTATATGGTTTATATTTTTGAAGATTTTTCTGCAGTTAATCCTGATGATATAGATTATTTATGTCAACAGGTTTCCATAGAGCGATGCGAGAAAGCTAAGCGTTATAAAAGAACGATTGATCAAATCATGTCATTAACTGCCTATGCCTTATTGACCTATGGGCTTTATCTTGAACATGGTATTGTACTATCGCCACATGACACCTTTGTAAAAAACGCACATGGTAAGCCTTGTCTAAAAGAACATCCTCACGTGAATTTTAATATGAGCCATTGCGAAAAGGGTGTGGTTTGTGCCATACAAAAAAACACAGCAGTTGGGATTGATATTCAAAATACAGTATCTTACGACGAAGGTTTAATTGATTATGTATGCAGTAAAGGCGAAAAAAAACGGGTGACATCCGCTGCCAACCCAGAACTGTATTTTACACGTCTATGGAGTTTAAAAGAAAGCTATGTGAAATACCATGGAACCGGTATTAATCGTCAAATATTTGATCTGGATTTCTCCAAGTATGAAGCCAATTATTTTGACTTGTATTCTTGTAAATTTAGTATTTTTCCCAAGAACGACTACACCATATCTGTGTGTTCAGATAGCTATGTGTCATGCAACGAACTACGGCATATTGACCTCTTAAAGATAAAAGATTTTTACAATGTTGTTAATATCAAAAGACAAAATTGTAAAAATTAAGGTCTCTTGAATCAGGCTAATAATTGTTTTGTTTGTTTAAAAGACAAAGTTATTGTTATTACTAGGGTGAGGGAATCTATTTACAAACTAAAACCTATTATTTGCAATCAATCTATCCAATGCATTGACCATGACATCAATAACTTCTGTTTCAATTATAAGAGGTGGATAGAACCTGAACAGTCTCGCAGGGCGTTTATATCCTATTAAAAATCATTAACAGCCTCACTACCAGAACTTAAAAAACATTTACCATGTTCCATGTAATAATCCCCCTATGGATGTGCCCATGATATCAGCTAATTCTTTAATCATTTTAAGGCTATCTTTTGAACCAATACCTCTTCTAACCCTTTCACTTTTTGCCCAATTCCTTCACCATAAATCCATATACTTTCTTCACTCACTTTTTTTATATCTATATTACCCTCTCGCTATCTCTTTTATATATATTGTCATTTTGTCCAACCTTAGCCTATTACCACTTTCTTCAAATGATAACCCATGAGTTCATGTTAATTAAGTTACGCAATGACTAAATTAAAAGTAAATGAACTGTGATTCTATGCTATATTCTTTAACATTCTCGTCCTTTTTAGAATAATATATATAGATAGGCAAGATATATAATTAGTCCATTTTTAATTTTATATATCATCGGATTTTAAAAAAAGGAAGGGAGAAATTCATTATCATGACAGGTTATATAAAAAATGGTTCTGATTGCAAGAATAATGATTTTAAAAAAAAGATAGCTGACCCAAAAGAAATCATATTTGAATGTGGTGAATCCATTGAAGCAGCAAATTTTTCAACAACTTCAAGAGTTTCACAGACATTTACGTTAGCTAGGGTTTTTGTGGATAGCAGTTGCTTATGCAGACCCCAAGTTAAAATTGAATTTTCTACTCTCGTTACATTTGCATCTCGCACTAATGTAGACCCTGTTAATCTTAACATGACATTTGCTTTAAAACGACAGTGTGATGATGGTCTAGAAGTAACAATACGTGAATGGGAATACACGAATAGCTTTGATTTGGAGAATTTTACTTTTACCACAAGATCTGTTAGTGAACCATTTACCATTTCATTCTGCGAACCCCTACAATGCCCAGGCTGCTGTAAATATTCTTTTGTAGTAACCGCAAATCCATCTACTGATTTTGTCAATATTATGTCAGCATCTGTGAATCCAAATAATGATGCGAGCATGAGTGCATTTGCAAAAGGTGTATGCTGCGATTAATCATTTGAGTCAAGCTTATGGGATTTTATAGGGTATATGGCTTAAAATTATTGAAAGGAGAATGTTTAATATTATGAGTAGTAATAGGAAAGCACGTAATTGTGATAAAGAATACCAAGATAATGGTCTAGACTGCTGTACCAAGATGACGGATTGTGAACCAAAAAAGATACTGTTAGAGTGTGGACAAAATCTTGAGTCTGCTAGATTTGATTTATCAAGTACTACGGAACAAACATTTACTTTAGGTCGTGTCATTGTGGATACCAGCTGTCTAAACAAGCCAGAAGTTAAGATTGAGTTTTCCAGCATTGTTTTTTTTCAGTCGAGTCCTGGTAATTCAACTGGTACAACCATTGAACTCACATTTAGATTGAAAAGAAGCTGCAATAATGGAGAAATTGAAACCGTGCTGACAAGGGTGTATAAAAAAGAAACGCAACTATCGGATAACATTGTTGAGGAAATTATTAGCAGTGAACCCTTTACGATTTCTTTCTGTGAATGCCTCGTTTGTCCTGGATGTTGTGAGTATATCATGGAGGTATCTGGAAATCCTGTTAATTTTGCAAACCTTGGAACAGCAGAAGTCAACAATCTTAGCCTAGGTGCTTTTGCACAAGGTAGAAATTGTCATTAATTAGGCTTATAACCATTGATTTAGAATCACAAAAATATAAATAAGGAGGAAAATAATCTTATGACAGATAAATTTCATAAAAAAGGATGTAGCTGCCGAAAAGACACAAAGCATCCAAATCCTAAAAAGATAATATTTGAATGTGATAGCGCTCCCCAAGAAGCTGTATTTGAAATATTAGAACCCGTACAAGTATCTTTTTCCGATCCTACAGACGTTCCAGAAAGTCAAAGAATCGTTGAGAACTTTCCCCTAGGCAATGTTCTCATTGATGCAAGACGATTAGTAAGACCCTTCGTCTTTATTGAGTTTTCAAGTCAAATCTTTTTCAATGTGCAGACAGAGCCAACAGTTGATTTACCTCAAGCTGCAGGTTTGTTTAGAATTAGATTGAAATTTATATTGACTCGAAAGTGTGACAATGGACCAGAAGAAACCGTACGCACATGGGAATATGAAAAGAGTTTTAGATTACTTGATGGTATATCCAATATTGTAAATGAAAGAACCATTTCAGTGCCATTTTCAGTTGTACACTGCGAATCCCTAATTCGTTGCGACTGCGATTGTTGTGAATATGCTGTAACCGTTACTGCTACTTCAACCTCTGAACCGCTGTTTGAACAAGTAGCGGATGATGAATTTAATCTTTTTACAACCTCAGATTTTATAAATGTTGAAGAAGCGAGGGTTACAAAAGCTAGTATGAGCGGATTTGCTCTGCAAGAATGTACGGATTGTTGTACAGTAAAAAAATGCTAACCATTAAATATAATTGGCAACATATTTAACCCCTTCTATGATTTAGAAGGGGTTATTTAGCGTAATCAATGTCTCATTTATGGTGTAGCATCAGGCGTTATCTTAGCTACAAAAGTATCAAACAAGATATTATTTCCCTTGAAATCCACATCAAAAGCTCCTAATGTAATGGGGAAATTCGAAGAATTCGTATAGCCTATTACATAAGCATTACCTTCTTCATCAATAGCTATATCCCGTGCTATATCATCTTCACTTCCTCCAAGGAAGGTAGAGTAAAGGAGAATAGAACCATCGGGATTTAGCTTTGCTACAAAAACATCTTTAGTTTCTGAATCAGCTGCTCCTTGGTAATCTTCCTGAAAAGCTCCTGATGTAACAGGAAAATCCGGAGAATCACTAAATCCTGCCACATAGGCGTTACCCATATCATCCACAGCAATACCTTGAACTTCATTATCGCCATCGTTACCATTTAAAAATGTTGAGTAAATTAGGGCAGTGCCATCTGGATTTAGTTTTGTAACAAATCCAGCATCCCCATCGGCTCTAAAATCTTCTTGAAAAGCTCCTCGTGTAACAGGAAAATCTGAGGATGTGGTTTCTCCTCCAACATAGGCATTGCCCATTTTATCTACTACAATCCTATTGGCTTGATCATCACCATTGCCACCTAAAAAAGTGGAATACACGATCTTGGAGCCATCTGGGTTTAACTTTGTAATGAATACGGTGTCAGCACTGGTAGTTGCACTATGAAAATTTTCTTGAAAAGCACCTAGTGTTGTTGGAAAATCTGGCGAATTCGTTTCACCAGTCACATAGGCATTACCCATATGATCGACGGCTATACCATGACCTTCATCATCATCACTTCCGCCTAAGAAGGTAGAATACACAAGGTTAGAGCCATCAGGGTTTAGTTTTGCTACAAATACAACGTCACTAAAGCTTTGTTGAAGTTCTATGTCGCCATTTTGTTCAGGCAAATCATCTTCAAGAATACTTAAAAATTTCTGTTGGAAAGCCCCCTGCGTTGTTGGAAAATCAGACGAATTAGTCTCTCCTACCACATAGGCATTACCTTTATTATCCACAGCAATATCGGTTCCTTCATCATCATCACTACCACCTAAGAAAGTGGAGTAAATAAGTGATGTACCGTCGGGATTTAGTTTTGCTATAAAAGCTGATGAATCATCTAAGCCAGGAAAATCTTCTTGGAAAGCACCTAGTGTAGTTGGGAAATCTGGCGAATTCGTTTCACCTATCACATAAGCATTACCCATGCTATCGATTGCAATACTTCTAGCCTCATCAATATCACTCCCACCAATGAAGGTAGAATATATAAGTCCAGAGCCATCTGACCATAATTTGGTTATATAGGCTGATGTATTATTGGTATCAAGACTAGGGAAGTTTTCTTCAAAAGCACCTAATGTTATGGGAAATGTTGGTGAAACCGTCCCTCCAGCTACATAAACATCACCTTTTCTATCGACTTCAATCCCAAGCTTATTCGACTCATTCGTACCAGCATCAACTACCAAAGCACCTAAGAAAGTAGAGAATACAAGTCCAGGATCTATGACAAGCGTATCGTCTTCATTGTAATTACTAACTTCAAATCTAAAATAATCATCAATGTTTTCTTGTTCTATGATTTCAAAACAACTCTCTATATCTATTATTTCTCCATGAATCTCTTGATAACTTATAGGGCACTCATCTATTAGTATACCCAGATCATGATGAACTTGTAGATTACCTCTATCATCTAGAGATATGCCCTTTGAACCTTTATAGGCAAGCTTAATATCTTCAACAGCAGCACCAGGGTGTAGGACAAAATTATATTTTAGTGTATGGTTCTTGCCATAAAATACCAGATCTATCCCCTTCCATAATTCTTTATAGATAATTTTTTCGTAAGTTGGAAGGTTGGTCATCCATTCTGATTCATTTTTACCCCTAAAATAGTTAACCTTACCAGCTGCTTGATCCAAACCATATATCTCCACATCTGGATTACTATCTATAAATCTTAGTGCTAATGCTATGCCATTGATTGTAGTATTAGACTCCGTCGTGTTCTGGGATGTAAAGCTTAGCACCGCTTCTTCAGGAGTAAAGTAAAACCCATAACCTGCCCCATTAACATAAAATTTAGCTTTTGTATCCACTTGCCCTTTATTAGGTATAAAGGTTAGTGGAATTGTTATATAACTTTTATGAATAGTGTCCTTGAGACTGTCTGTCTTCATACTAATTGGCACTATTTATTCCACCTCCATGATTTTCTATCCTATCTATAAATATAATATTCAAGTTTATCTATTTTTGATAGTTTATAACTCTTATTATTGAAGTTTATATTTGTCTGTAATGAAAATGACTTTAACGTCTACATTAAATTAGGGCTAAACATATAAGCAACCTCTGTTAACTGTTTAGCCCTACTATCGTCATCTATTATTAAACTCCTTATTCAACTTACTCAGAGCCTTTTTCTCTATCCTCGAAACATACCCTAACTGTCAAGGTAGGGCTAAAAAAGGATGCTTGTCAAATATCATTAAAGTACTCTTTCCTTATATATATCCTACAAATTCTGATAAACTATTTATTTTGTCATTATACTTACGCATAAATTTACATGCTCTTGGCATATCGCTCCTTCAATTATTTCAACTCGTTTATAGGTTCTCATAATCTTTTAAGTATCTCCCTCACAGCTGCTTTTATTTGTCCATATAAAACTTTAGTCTATACTTTGGTATAAATACAATGTGATATTGCATTTCATCTAGTATGTGATAAACTTGATTTTATCATAGGAGGCTTATTAATAGCATACGTAACACTACTATTTACTCTAATCTCCACCATAGCTGGGAGATTAGTATTTCATTTATTTAATAAGTTTTATAACTTCATTAATACCCTTCCTTATTTAGACACTTCTTTTTTGTTCATTAGATATTGGTACACATGGTAGAAATCTAAAACTTCTACTTTGTTAAACTTATCTCTTCTCTTAGAACAGACAGAAATAATAAAATAAGGAAATCGTTTGTATGTAGCTAAATAAAATTCATGATCCTCATTATTGCATTCGACTTCATATATTTCTTCTCTTGTTTTCTTCACACTAAATGAATCTAAGGGCAAGAACAATCCTTTACCTACTGCTTTTATATAACTTTCCTTAAGTGTCCAAATAGTATAAAATCTTTCAAGCCTTTCATTAATATTACTTTCAGCGAGAAATTTTTGTTCGCTCTTAGAAAAAAATCTATCTACAATTCTTAAGTCAATTGGTTTAATCCTCTCAATATCGATTCCAATTGGTTGATCATTAATTACACATACAACCCATCTATCCGAATGCGATATGCTATATTGAAATCTAAATCTGCTATCTATAAAAGGTTTTCCATATTCATTGCTACAGATATTCGGTATACTCTCATTGTTTAGACAGATTTTATTAATCAGATAGCATTCTATTAATCTTCCAAACAAAAACCTATATTGATCTTCCTTGTGAATATACCTTCTTGATTTAATGATTATTTTTTTACCTAAAAGAATCTCTATTTTCCTAATTACATTCTGATTAACTGATGAAATATTGATTGCAAATAACTTAATAAACTCATCTCCTTTAATCTAATCTACAAAATATAGCTTGAATTTGTGTCAATATAGTAGACACAGGTCATATCTACGGTCGTACTGATAAAAGATATATAAAATTAATCAAATACTTTAAGCAATAGAAAAATAATCTAAATAAAAGTTTAACATGTCCAGTATTCTATTATAGCAATTCAATATACTTAATTTTGATATGGATATTCTTCAATACTTGCTGCATAATTTCTCTTAAGTTCATTGCCATTTGTTCAATAGTTTCTTTTTTAAATATATCTATACAATAGTTTAAATCAATATGTATATCATTTTTATACTCTTTTACTACAATAGTTATATCAAATTTTGTAGCTTTCATATTAATTTTGTACTCCTTACAGTCCAAATTTTCAATATGATAATCCTTTTCAGCTACACTTAAATAACTAAACATAACGTTAAATACGGGGGTTCTGCTAAAATCCATTTCAATACTCAATTCTTCCACAAGTGTTTCAAATTGATAATTTTGATTATCAAGAGCTTGTAATGTATTGTCTCTAACTTCTTGTAAGAACTCTGAAAAATTCTTCTCGGCATTAGGTCTATTTCTTATTGCAAGTGTATTTACAAACATACCTATGATATGATGAAAGTCTGGATGAGTCCTTCCTGTGGCAGGGCTTCCAATGATTATATCTTCTTGTCCACTATATTTTGTTAACAAAATATTCACCCCTGCGAGTAGTATCATATAGATAGTTGCCCCTGCTTCTTTAGCAATCTCCCTTATCTCAGCTGTAATTTCTTGACTCAGTTGTAATTCGACTATATCCCCTCGAAAACTCTGGTCTGTAGGTCTTTCATAATCAGAAGGTAAGTCAAGTATTGGTATATCTCCACTGAACTGAGTTAGCCAGAACGCCCTTTGTTTTTTTAGAATATCTGAATCTACAAGCTTTTCCTGCCACCCAATATAATCTTTATATTTTATCCTTTCAACAGGCAAACTGCCACCTTGATAGAGAATCTTAAATTCCTTCAATAATATTTCCTGGGATATTCCATCAAAGATGATATGATGAACATCCACAATAAGTAGTTCTTTTTCTTCTGCTACCTTGACTAATCCAATGCGTATAAGTGGTGCAGTATTCAGGTCAAAAGGTCTAATAAAATCCTCTATAACTCTCTCTCTAGATATACTATTTTGATTCATTAAATCAAACTGCTCGATCATAAAGTCTACGGTTTCATTAAATTTCTGCATAATATGACCATCTACGAAGTCAAAAGAGGCTCGTAAACAATCATGACGTTTTATTAATTCTAGAAATACACTTTTAACCTTTTTATAATCTACATACCCATCTAGCATTAAACCGAAAGGTACGTTATACCCTGTTGAATTTTCTCCTAAGAAATAGTTTGCAGTAAATATTCTTTTTTGGGCGGAGCTCAATTCATAGTATTCTCTTTCTTCTACTATCTCAATTGGTATATACTTCTTTTTCTCTTGCTCTTTTAAATAATGAACAAGTTCTATTATAGTAGATTTCTTAAATACATCATTAAGAGATATCTCTACGTCAAATTCCTTTTGTATGCTTGATATTAAGTGAACAGCTTTTAATGAATGTCCCCCAATATTAAAAAAATCATCATAGATACTAATTCTGCTAACCCCAAGTATACCTTCCCATAATTCTAACATCTTCTTTTCATCTATGTTCCTAGGTTCTATATAATCTATTCCACTTGATAATTGATTCATTTCTTGTGGTAACTTTTTTACATCTACTTTACCATTAGGAGAGAGTGGCATCTTGTCAAGCTGTATAAAATATGACGGTATCATATAGTTAGGTAGTGTCTTACTTAAATACTCTCTTAATTGTATAGTGCTTAATTCTTGTTGAGCCGTGAAATATGCCACAAGATATTTATTATCATTGTTATCATCTCTAGCAACAATAATTACCTGATTGATAGAATCATGCTCTAATAATTGTGATTCGATTTCACCGATTTCAATTCTATATCCTCTTATTTTAACTTGATAATCTATCCTTCCTAAAAATTCAATATTACCATCTGAAAGTCTTTTTACTAAATCTCCGGTCTTATATATTTTTTGTCCAGGACAAAATGGATTCTCTACAAAATTTATCTCGGTTAATTCTGTCCTATTTAAATAACCACTTGCAACACCTACCCCGCCTATACATAGTTCTCCTGGAATTCCTATAGGTTGCAAAGAATTATCTTTGCCCATTATATAGATTTTTACATTGTTAATTGGCTTACCAATAGGTATGCTATTCATTTCCCTCAAGTTACACTTATCTACTCTATAGATTGATGATATATCTGTACATTCAGTAGGACCATATAGATTGAATAATGTACAATTACAATTAGGGTTATTAAGCCATCCTTTTAACTTTGATATTATCATCTCTTCTCCACCTAATAAGAGATATTCCAAGCTTACCAAATCGGCATATCCATTAATACTTGCTAAGTCTAATATAGGATAGAAAGCGTTAGGAACGCAGTTAATCATTGTAACACATTTATTTTTTATCATCTGTAACATCGTATTAGGATCGTAATAATCAGAAGGCGGCAATATCACACTCCCACCTGAAATCAATGGTCCAAGTATATTCTTAACTGAGGCATCAAATGATATTGAAACTAATAGCATATTCTTAGTAGCACTTCTCATTTCATACTCTTGAGTATACCAATAACATAAGTTAGTAAGTGACTTATGACTTACCATGACTCCTTTTGATTTCCCTGTAGACCCTGAGGTATATATGATATACGATAGATCATTTGGTTTATTAATACTATTCAGATTAGATTTATTTCCCACATACAATTCTTCATCCTCAATATTGATAATATTACCTTGGAAATTCACTTGTTTAACTGATGTCTCTTGAGTTAAGAGAACGCTCGTCTTGCTATCTATTAATACACTCTCTATTCTTTCAGTTGGATACTTAGGATCAATAGGAAGATATATTCCCCCAGACTTTAAGATCGCCATCATTCCAATAACTAGCTCTATTGAGTTCTCCACTAATACCCCAACAATGCTTTCGTTAGTTAGTCCTTTTCCTCTTAATAATTCTGCAAGACTATTAGCTTTTTCATTTAGTTCATTATAAGTTAAACATTCATCCTTATACTCTATTGCAACATTATTAGGTGTTTTTTGAACTTGCTCTTCAAATAACTGGTGAACCATCTTATTCATTGGACACTCTATTTCAGTGTTATTATATTCATTTATTAGTTTATACCTTTCCTTACATGATAACATATCAATATCTGAGATATGAATATCAGGGGCTTCAAGTACAGAATCTAGAATATTTGAAAAATGTTCAATCATTGTATTTATGGTATCTTCTCTAAACAGATCAGTACAATATAGAAAATTACAGCATAAGGTTTCTTCTATTTTTTTAATTTCTAAAATTAGATCAAATTTCGTTATATTATCCTTAAAATCTAATAGTTCATACTGCAAGCAAGGATCTTCTTCTAATGATATATCCATGTTCTGCATGACAAAGAGAACATCAAATATTGGATTTCTACTTATATCTCTTTCTAGATTTAATTTTTCCACGAGAGTTTCAAATTGATAATCTTGGTTTTCAAATGCATGTAAACAATTTGTTTTAACTTCTTGTAAAAAAGTTTTAAATGTTAGATCAGATATAGGTTGATTAATCATAATAACCGTATTGACAAACATACCCACGAGATTATCCAAGTCTCCATGGACTCTTCCCGAAACAGGTGTTCCTAATAATATCTCTTCTTGTCCGCTATACTTTGATAGCAATATATTGAATCCTGCTAGCATCACCATATATTCTGTAGTTCCTGTTTCTTGGGCAAATCTCTTTATTTTATGATATTTCTCTACATCAAAACAAAACTGAATTCTATCGCCTCTGAAACTTTGCTCCGAAGGTCTATGGTAATCTGTGGATAGGTTTAGATATGGAATGTCATCACTTAGCTTGTCTAACCAATATCGTTCTTGTTTTTTTAGTTTTACAGAGTTTAACATTGTATTCTGCCAAGCTGTAAAATCTTTATATTGTATTCTTATATCATCTAATGGAATATCTTGATACATTTTTATAAATTCATTCAATAAGATATATATTGATATACCATCTATAACAATATGATGGGTAACTATTAACATGATGTGTTTTCTTTCTTCTATTTTCACTAAACACACTCGAATGATTGGAGCTTTATTCAAATAAAACGGTTTCTTGAAGCTAGCTATCATACTATCAATATCATTAGAATTCTTTTCTTGATAGACAATATCAAGTATTACATCATCATTGATCTTCTGCATGATCTTTCCATTAATATCATGAAATGATGTTCTTAAGCTATCATGTCTCTTAACTAATTTCTCAAGAACAGACTGAACTCTATTATATTGTAGCTTCCCTTTGATAACTAGAGGTACAGTTACGTTATAACTCGTTCCAATACTATCGATACTGCTTAATATGTACATTCTTTTTTGTGCTGATGATGCATGATAATACTCATTAATTTCCGTTTTACTTATATTTGAGTATGTGCTATACTGCTCACCTATGATATAATGTGCTAATTCTTTAATGGTAGTCTTCTCAAATATTATTTTTAATGAAATTTCAACGTGTAGCCTTTGATGAATTTGAGTTATAATCTTTGCAGCTGATAGAGAGTAACCTCCCAAACTAAAAAAGTTATCGTTTACACCTATTTGGGATACGCCTAATACATCCTGCCATATTTCATATATTATTTTTTCTGTTTCATTTTCTGGTTGCTGGCAGATGTTACTATCTCTGTGAGGATCTGGCAATCTAGCATAATCTATTTTCCCATTACTTGTTAAAGGAATTCTATCTATCTGCAATATATATGCTGGAACCATATATTTCGGTAATTTCCCACTTAGATATTTATCTAAGTGATTGATATTAATAACATCTTTCGATACAATATATGCGCAGATAAATCTGTTACTATCATCATTCTCTATTACTTTTATCGCTGAAGATATGATGGATTCATAACTCGTTACTTGATTTTCGATTTCGCTTAATTCTATTCGATAACCTCGTAGTTTTATTTGTTGATCTCTTCTCTCTATAAATTCTATACTGCCATCGGGCAACCACCTACCTATATCTCCAGTTTTATATAATGTAGGTCCACCTTCAAAAAGATTATTGACAAACTTCTCTCTTGTAAGCTCTTCATTGTTTACATATCCTCTAGCAACACCTACACCACTAATACATATCTCTCCCGCTACTCCTATTGGCTGAAGTGATGTGTTTTCCTCATTAGTAATATGTATATATACATTAGGCATTGGGGTTCCGATAGGTAATTTCCTTAATGATCTAACAGTATCCTTTGTCAGAGTAAACGTTGTTGAGTCAACACAACACTCTGTTGGTCCGTATACATTCGTGACTTTAATTTCTCCAAAAATCTCAAATAATTGTTCTACTGTGTTAATCGCTAATGTTTCACCCCCTATAATAAATTGTTTAATGGGTAATCTTTCATTCTTATTTGCAATATATTCAATTAATAATTTTATAAATGTAGGTGTGCCATCAGAGATATTAATTTTATTACTCTTATAGAATTCTATAAGTGTATTTGATTGTAATTTATCCTCTTTTGGGATTAAGCATAGGCAATGACCTTGTAATAAGGCACCAAATATTTGTTTTACCGAAGCATCAAATATACATGGGGATAAGAGACTTATATTAAGTGGCTTATCATATTCTCTATATATACGTTGGTATAACCCTTCTATGAGGTTGATTACACTTGTATGTTCAATCATGACACCTTTGGGCTTTCCTGTACTACCTGATGTATATATAATATACGCCAGATCATCTGGTTTGTTTTCATTAGGTATATTATTTGAATCACCACAAAAAAGCTCTTGGTTATCCAATGAGATAATCTCACCTGAATAGTTCACATTTATTCTTTCTTCTTGTTGTATCAATATAATATGGGCATTACTATCCTGTAACATATACTCAATTCTATCTCTTGGATGTTCTGGATCAATAGGCAAATATGCTCCACCAGCTTTTAGTATACTCATTATGCCTATAACCATCTCTAGTGATTCTTGAGTCATTATAGCTACAACCCTATTACTCTTTACGCCTTTTTCTCTCAAGATCCTAGCTAATTGGTTTGATTTATGATTCAATTCTTCATAGGTTAACTTCTTATCTTTATATCTAAGACATATATTATTAGGATTCTTCTTTACTTGTTCTTCAAATATCTCTTGAATGACTACATTCTGCCTATATTCTAATTTTGTTTGATTGAACTCTAATAGAATCCTTTCTTTCTCTTCCTCGCCTATAATATCAATAATATTGATATTATGATTAATATTAGCCTTAATATTTTTATACAATATGAGTAAACCATTCATTATCCTGTTAATTGTTGATTTCTCATATTTCAAAATATTATACCGAATCTCACATTGGATTTGATGATTAATTTCTTTGAAGATTATTCTAGTATTACAATGAATATGGTCAACATAGTGCGGATCATGAATATTATCTAAAAGTACAATGGTGTCAAATAAGGGATACTCTCTTTGACTCCCATAAGGGATATTTAATTCATATAGAATCTGATTAATATCATAATTCTGATTAAGTATACTTTCATTTAATGTCTGCTGAATCTGTAATAACAGTTCTCTATAAATCATATTATCCTTTAATTTAATTCTTAGTGGTATTATGGTATTAATGTATTCTTTTTTGTCCTCTTGTCGGTAGACTGTAGAACCTATTATAATATCTTTATTATCGGTATATCTATCTAATAAGAGATATACTGCTGATAATAGAATCATATATAGTCTATAATTGGAGCCGTTACTTAGTTTTATTAATTCAGAAGATACTTCTCTAGGAATCTGGAATTTTATAGTATCATACTTATCCTCTATATCAGTATTATGATGATAATCATAAGGAAAAATACTTTTTACTAATTTCCCTTCTAATGTCTTTAACCAATACATTCGTTCATTAGTGTCATTAGAATATGTATGTGTTTTATTATAATGCATGTCTCTCACCAACCTTCGTATTTCTTTTAATCATTGCTATTAGAATCCAAATTCACCATCATCTTGAATTATGTTATTAATGGGCTCATATTTTTTTACGGTTTTATTCTCTGAGATAAAAATATTTTTATCTTTAAATTCTAAAAGAGGTGGTACTGCATTTTTATGTAATCTACTCCACCTCTTATCGGCTTCATTTATTTCTATAGAAGAATATGGATTCGGTATGCCAAGTCTCTTACAATGAGCCATAAACCTTGATACTCTACTATATATTTCTTCTCGATTGGGTTCACAATCAAGTATCCATGTCTGTGTAATGAGTAGCTCTTTTGCTATTTCAGGGTAGAGTAATTCCACATTATACTTTTTAGAGAATTCATCAGAGCCAACTTGTCCAGATAGATAATAATTAAAAGGATTGCAATCAGCTTCATAGATATCATCTTTCATATCTTCAATTATTTGTAAGGTTTGTTGAAAGTCTTCCTCTGATTCACCTGGGTAACCAATTACCCAATAGGTAGTGGTCTTAATACCTGCTTTAGCAAGATTACTAATTGCTAACTTAATTCTATCTGGTGTAATTTTCTTATTCATTAAATCTAATACTTTCTGAGAACCACTTTCTATGCCTAACCTAGCTCGATAAAATCCTGCTTTTCTCCATAACATGGTGTTTTCATGATTACATACCTCACTATCTGCCCTTAAATAACCGTCCCAATAGAATGACAATCCATTATCTATCAGTTCATGTGCTAAACTATTAATAATTGGATTCAGTAACGAATCACTTAATAAGAATAGTTGATAACCATGTTTTTGGTATAAAATAGACAATTCATTGGTTATTCGTTTGGATGTTTTCTTCCTATATTTCCCCCATAGTACGGTTTCTGAACAGAAACTACATTGGAAAGGGCAACTCCTAGATGTAAAAGAAGGCACTAACATATATTTGTCCAAGTCAAAATCAGTATAGTCTGGTAACTGAGCATTTGTAATATCTAACACTGCATGATTAATATCTCCTAATGTATATACCTTTTTCTCTGTGTCTAAACTATTTTGCAGTAATTTCAGAAAAAGATTCTCTCCCTCACCGACAATAATCTTATCGATATACTTACTTCTCTCAAGAAAATAATCAAAGTTGGGAGAGTTAATAGCTAGTTGGCTTGAAAATATACCTCCCCCCATTACTGTTACTACATCTTCGTACTTTCTCTTAATCAATTCAAATACAAACATAGAAGGGGCGAATGTTCCTGTATATACGGAAATTCCTACTACTGATGGTTGCTCTGATTCCATTATATCTACAGTATATTCCTCTAATATATCATAGAATTCTATAATCAACTCTTCTAATTCATATATCAATTCATCATTGACATCAATAAAATAGTGCTGATAGATAACTTTTTTCATTAAATGAGTATACTCTTTTTCATTTAATTTATTAAGATAAGCCATTAGGTGACTACCTAACACATTATTCCCTATGTTATAGAAATTACCTTGTTTCTCTTTGGGAACACATCCTTTTAATATATTAAGATATTGATGATATATTTCCCATATGCCGTCATAAACATTCAAGTCCTTAGTCTTAACATCATATGTATGAGACTTTAAAAAACTCTTCAATGAAGATATGCCTAATGGAGGAATAAGTGGAGTCCAAAATGGTAATAACAACATTAGTATTTTATTAGCATTTGGTTCAATATCCAATTTATCTTTCATAATATCTTCTTCTCTTGATTTTCTCATTTCCAAATATCGTGTATAGTAATCTTCATCCAGCTTAGGCCATTCTATTTCTAATTCTTCCATTACTCTTTTGGTGAAATAGTGTTCATATCTATTTAATTCAAAATCTGTAGTTTCCAATGCGCCAAAATAATGAAGAAATGGTCCTACATCTATTCCATCTTCTTTTGCTTGGATATTGGCAGTTACCCACTCTAAAAACATATCTTGATTAAGAATATCTAAATGATATACCTGCCCTAATCTTTTCATTGATACTTTGTTAAAATTGTATACATGGAATTTAGATTCATTAAATTGGGTTTTGTCATATGTTGATATAATAAATCTAGAAACAGTATCTATGAATGAAAAGTCATATAAATCTAATTCAATATTAGGGACTTTCTTCATTTTAATAAGATTATCAATAAATAAATGAAATATATTTTCTGTATAATTCATTTGCCGTTTTGGTATTCCATAACTAGGTACTAGATTGCCTACTCTATATATGGTACAATTAATCCCGCTATCTTGAGCTTGATTCAGCAGATACTCTGCATGCTGCTTGGACTTAGTATAATAATTATAAGATGTTGGCATTACGTTACTATATTCATTAAAATAATCATTGTTATTGTAATGCTTATCTCCAACACTCATTGTAGATATATGTTTTATATCAATTCTATTTACCTTTGCAAATTCAATGATGTTCTCAACACTCTTCACATTGGCTGAATAAAACTCTTCATAATTACCAAAATGTTTCACCTTCGCAGCTGAATTAATAATACAATCAATAGTACTTAATAATCTATTATATGTTGTGGTATCAAGCATAAACATATCCTTAGATAAATCTCCATTGATATAGTGAATTCTTCCTCTGTATTCCACTAAGTCATTACTCTTAAAATAGTAAGAATAATTCTTATGAATTCTATCTACTGCTTGACTCTTAGTTTCTCCTCGTATAATCAAATAGATATTATTATTTGTTCTATTAAGCAATTCATTTAATAAATATACCCCTAGAAAGCCTGTGGAACCTGTTAATAATATATTATTATATGGTTTTCGTTTACCAATCATTTGTGACACCATCTGGGATGCCCTACTAATATAATCCATATCTTTATTCTCATGGGTCATATGCTGATGCATTGCCTGTGCTTGTAATAAATAATCAATACGCTTAGTTATTTGCCTGCATTCACTCTTCTTACTTAAGTATAGAGCAATATTTTTCACACATTGATACTTATATATATCAAACACAGAAATATCATATTTACTAGATAATCTAGTAACCAATGTCAGCACTTTTATTGATTCTCCACCCAATGAGAAGAAACTTGCAAGGGTACTAAAATTATCAATTCCTAATATTTCACTGAAACAATTGTATACATATTCTTCATAGTTATTTACTGGTGCAATTGTATTATGTATTGAGGATTCTAATGCTCTTTCGTTTAATATAACTTCAAGTTTCCTTCTGTTTCGTTTCCCATTCAAGGTAGTTGGAATCTTATCAAACATTACTATATTATTAGGAATCATATAATTAGGTAAATGCTTTAGTAAGTAATCTCTTATGTCAAACAGCTCTATATCACTTTCACTTAGAGCTATACATGCAGTTAGTTCATCTTTAAAAATTAATACATAAGCATCACATACTTTATCCATTTGCAATAGGGTATATTCTATTTCCTCAAGTTCTATTCTATAACCATTATATTTAATCTGGTTATCCATTCTACCAATAAAATCTATTGTACCATCGGCGTTTAACTTTACTTTATCTCCCGTCATATATGTTTTTTCATGATAGAATATAGTATCTATGAACTTTTCATTCGTTAACTGTTCTCTATTTAGATAACCTACAGAGGTATTATCTCCAGCTATTAGCAATTCCCCTGGAACTCCAATAGGTACTAGACTATGCCTTTTATCAACAATAAAACACTTTACATTCGGTAGTGGCTTACCAATATTATAATTATGTGACTTGTTTACATGATTAAATGTTGCCCATATTGTTGCTTCTGTTGGTCCATATAGATTATATAAGTCTACATTACTATTCTTAATAACTCTCTCTGCTAAATCAGTTGGTAATTCTTCGCCACCTATTAACAATTTATCAATTTTATCTAGCCAAGAATAGTCTTGTCTATCATTCATTATTAACCTTAGTTTTGATGGCGTCATCTGTACAATATTAATTCTATTGTTGTTTACTATATTCACAATATGTTCTGGTACATGCTGTTCATCCCGTTTTGCAATAAAGGTTGTTGCACCAATCATGAGTGGCATAACAGACTCCAAGAAAAAAATATCAAAGGAGACTGTGGTTGAACATAGAAAAATATGATGTTGCTTAATATCCAGTGACTCAACAATTCCATAGGAAAAATTAATCAGATTTAAATGACTTATAATAACGCCTTTTGGATTTCCTGTTGAACCCGACGTATATATTATGTATGCATCTGAATTATTAGAAACTATATTAAATCTGGAATCATACATCCATGCAAGTCTGACATCTAAAGGTTTAATTTCATCCATATTAATATCCATTTGCATATCATATAATACGTATTGACAGCAACAATCTTTAATCATATATTCAATTCTAGATATTGGATATTCAATATCTAATGGCAAATACGTACAACCCGCCTTAAGTATTCCTATAATACTAACGATTAAATTACTAGTACGATCTAGTAATATAGCAACTACATCACTATTTCTGGCCCCATTGTTTACTAACATATTTGCAACTTGATTGCTTTGTTGATCTAATTCTTCATAGGTTAAGCTATCATCACCACATTTGATAGCAATATTATTAGGTGTTTTCTTAGCATGCCTCCTCACCACTTCATGCACTTTATCTTGTAGAGGATATTTTTTTTCCGTACTATTGAGTGCACCCATCAACTGGTTCCGTTCTTCTTCAGACATCATTTCTATATCATGTATCGGTTGATTAGGTGACTCAATAAAATTCATCACTAGATTTCTATAATGCCTTATCATCCTATCAATAGTATCTCTTTTGTATAATTGTGTGTTATAAACTATCTTAATATCAATATGAGCGGCACACATTTTAACATTAATTGATATATCAAATTTAGAGGTTTGAGCTTGATATTCTAATTTCTCTACATCCATTCCATATAAATGAAAAGCATTACATTCTTCTTGATATGTGAACATTACATCAAACAAAGGATTCCTGTTAACTTGTCTATTTATATTAAGCTTATCTACCAATTTATCAAAAGGATAATCTTGATTGTCAATTGCTTCTAGTACTTTTTCTTTCACCTGTTTCACATAATTAATAAAATCTTCTTTATCATTAATTGTATTTTTAATTACCACTGTATTAACAAATACTCCAATTATATCTTTAAATTCTTGCTTTCTTCTTCCTGCTACAGGAGTTCCTACTATTAACTCCTCTTGAGAGCTATATCTTGAAAGTAATATATTTGATACAGCTAAGAAAATCATATACATTGTTACTTCATTATCTAACATAAATTTCTCAAGCTTATTTTTAATTTCTTGAGATAGTATAATGCTTACTTCATCACCTATAGATTCTAATTTTCTAATTTTCTTATAATCGGTCTCTAATTCCATTACTGGTATATTCTGAGAGAATTCCTTTAACCAATATGTTTCTTGTTTCTTAAGGTCACTATCTGTTCTATCTATCTCCCATTGGGCATAATCCGCATATGATAACTCTGGTGCTCTTTCTAATACTTGTCGATTATATAACTGTGAAAGTTCTTTGAAGAATATGGATTGCGATATACCATCAAATATTATATGGTGTATATCAAATACCAATATGCTTTCATCTTTCTTAGTATGTAGAACACTTACTCTTATTAGTAAATCTTTGGTTAAATCAAAAGGTCTAATAAAGTTATTAATTACGTAATCATACTCACTAGAATTTTCTTGATATGCCTCTTCAATAACTAATTCCCTATTTTTAGCAATACAATAAAATACGTTACCTGTTTCATCATCAAAGTTAGCTTTAAGTATTTCGTGTCTATTTAATAGTTGATTGACTACACTCTCCATCTTTTGAACATCAAGTCTACCCTTTAATCTATAAATTATTGGAATATTATAACCTATGCTTTTTTCAGTTAATTGCTCCATCGCATAGATTCTTCTTTGGGAAGATGAACATTGATAATACTCTTGTTGTCCTATTTTAGTGATCTGATTATAAGATTTACTGTTATTTTTCAAAACCTTACTCATCATAGATACTGTAGGATTTTTGAATATATCCGTTACTGTAATTGATGTTTTATATTCTTTATTGATACTAGATATTAATTCAATGGCTTTTAGTGAATTCCCCCCCATATCAAAGAAGCTTTTAGAGACCTCCTGTATGTCATGTTTTAGAATTTTCGCCATTATTACCATTATCTTTTGTTCAGTATCAGTAGTTACTACTGATTTGCTTGCTTCATAGTTAGTACTATTTGGAGAATTAAGATTCATTAACCTTTTTAGATCTAACTTGCCATTTGGGTTAAGTGGAAACTTATCAACTCTAACGAAGCGATTAGGAATCATATACACTGGCAATTTCAATTCTAGCATATTCACTAATATATCACTACTAATCTCTTTATCTGTAATCATATATGATACAATTATATCATCATCAAATTCTTTCTGGACTAACGAAACAACATCTTTCACTGAATAACATCTTTTAATTTGCTTATTGATTTCATTAAGCTCAATTCTATTTCCTCTTATTTTTACTTGATTATCTCTTCTACCCACATAGTGTATATTTCCATATTTATCATAGAAGCCAATATCGCCTGTTCTATATGCTAATACGTTATTGTATGCTCTCATTCTAAAGAATCTACTATTAGATAACTCACTGTCATTTATATAGCCAGCACTCACACCTACACCTGTAATAATTATCTCACCTTGTATTCCAATTGGTTGGATATTTAAATGCTCATCCACAATAAAAGTTTTAACATTATCAATGGATTTTCCTATTGGTACATCCTCATCCTCCAATATATTGCTACAAATAGTGTAATAATTACTAATATCTGTACACTCTGTCGGTCCATAGCTATTAATAATTTTCGTATGTATGTGTTTCTCAGTCAGTAGAGGAAGTATATTTTCTATCTTAATAGATTCTCCACCAAGGATTATATACTTCAATGATTGTATGTTTTTGAAATTATTCTTTTTATTTAATCTGATTAATGGATATATCAAGCTTGGGGTTGTGTTAATAATTGATATATTGTTCTCTAAGATAATCCTAGATATGTTATTATATTCCATATCAGCTTTTTTAAACAACACCAATGTACTACCAAACAGAATAGGTGTTAATAGATTCTTTTGAGCTAGGTCAAAACTTGGTGAGGCCATTAATAGTACACTACTCTCAGCTCCAATATCAAAAGATTTCTTATACCACAACAATAAATTCATAAATGAACTTTGTTTAATCAAAGAACCTTTTGGACGACCAGTAGAACCCGATGTGTAAATAATATATAAAAATTCAGTTTCTCCATGATGGATATGTTCATTGGGATATTTGACCTTATCATTAATATTTAAATAAGTTCCTTCCTTACTACTCTTAGAATAAATTGATTGGTTGTCATATATTACATAGCTACAATCACTATCTTGAATCATATATTCTATTCGATCTTTAGGATATTCAATATCTAATGGTAGATAAATACATCCTACCTTAAGTATTCCAAATATGCTTACAATTAAGTTACTGGTTCGATCAAGTAATATCCCTACTACATTTCCGCATTGGGCACCTTCAGAGATTAGCATATTAGCCACTTGATTACTCTGAATGTCTAACTCTTCATATGTTAATTCCTCATCACCACATTTCACAGCAATATTCTGTGGTGTTTTTTTTGCCTGTTTCATGAAAACTTCATATATCTTATGATCTAAAGGGTATGCTCTATCCGTATTATTAAACTCATGAATCAACTGGTATCTTTCTTCTTCTGACATCATGTCTATTTCATGAACTAATTGTTCTGGAACATTGATACTATTAATTATTAGATTTTCTAAGTGCCCTATCATTCTACTAACTGTTTCTTCATTATACTGTTGATTATTATAAACAACTATTATTTTCAGATGTTCAAAATTATTATCAATATAAAAAATAAGATCATTTCTTTCATCCTGAATAACCTTATCATTTTTATCTTGATTATCAACTACTTTCAGTAATGTGTCTCGTACTTCACCTAGATTATAAATAAAACTTTTTATATGATTAATGTTATTTTTAATTACTCCCCACTTACTCATTCCTGCTAACTCTTTAACTTCTGAAAGGCCTTTTCCTCCTTGATGTGTTCTTATTAAAATATCTTTCTGTAAATTATATCTTGAAAGCAATATCTTGATTAACGTTAAAAAGACCATATACATGGTCACTTCTTTCTCTATCATCAATTTTTCAATCTTATTTCTAATCTCATTAGTTATAATAAGTTCAACTTTATTCCCTAAATATGCAACTTCTCTATTTCTATTATCATCCGCCACAACTTCTAACACTTGTATATACGAATCATTATTAATCATTATTCTAGCATTATCGTATTGCTCAATATCGAACGTATTTTTGTCAAATCGATTATTCATTCTATTCTCCTTCTATTAAACCTACCACCTACTTAAGTAAGTGAATTTATGGTATAACTGCTAAGGACTGAAAGTCCTAAATAATTGTTCTATTAATCGAACGTAAGTAAATCCATATTATGACTCAATTTCAATTATTATTCTTAATATATTTAGGAGTCAATTTCTAAGCTGAACAAATCATTTTGATATCTTCTATATTAACCTGTAGTTAACATTAGATATATTCTATAATTTTTCTTGTTTTTCATAAATCATGATCTCATTTATCAATAGAAATTTTTCATTACATTCAATCACTCTCATCCTAGTAGAAAGCACTGATCTTTGGCATTATCCATTCAAGCTATTTCTCATATAGTCCTTTAAAATTTTTACATCAGAGAATTACACTAAAAGAAAGAAAGCTCCGCATATATTTCACGATATTCATATAGCCTAATCTTTCTAACGTTAGTTCTTGTATCATCTTAAAAATAAATTTTGACGCATATTTACCTTTTTGTTGAATATAGAGTGATTAGCAAAAGACAAATTTTCCAAAATGACTTTAACACTTTAATACCTTATGTATAAATTTACCATCTAAACAAACTTCTTCTCCAGTGGGATATATTCAAACCGCTCTTATAATCATATAATCTATTCTTCCTCTATATAGAGGTATACATTTGAGTCAATATCTCCTAAGTTACCTGTCAATAACCACCCATCTCTCAAACATACATTTGTTATTATTATAATACCTTTTCATTATGCTCCGAGGTTTCATAGTAACTTGGTTAACTATGCATTCCTCTATTTCAACAAAATATTCATTGACTCCCCTTATTTCTATCTTCATTAATGCTATACCAACTGCTTCAGGAAAGGTGTCAAGTTTATAATAAATTAGATAAGTGACACGTGACGCTACTTCGATTAAACTATAAGTAATAAAATATTTTTGTTTCTTTGAAAACACCTCTTATCATTTTTGCAATTAATTTTGATAAGTATTCACCACTAATCCCTATTCTCGTTAAATTAATAGTTTGATATAATCTATCAGGTAAATTAGTCATGTGCATAAACTCATTGACATATATATAATTATAGCTCATTTCTTAATTCAAGTAGTTCAAGCTCTACTCGTTCTTCTTGATAGTATATTTTATGTAGAAGTCGCTTTATTCTTTCACTATAATCTTTAAGATTATAACCTGTTAAGTAACATTTATCACATAAGTAATCTATAGTAATCCATAATGTTGAAAGTATCTTTAATTCATCCAATAATCTATCTAACTCAAGATTATTTAATTTTGTCTTTACGTAGCTCATTAGATCATGAAAACTCAATTTTTCTTGCATAGTTGGTTGTAATAGTTGTATAAAAAATTGTGGTGCATATTTGCCTTTTTGATCTATGATAATTTGTATGATCTCTTCCAAATCATTAATTAATGCTTCAACTGCATATAGATTTTTAAGGTATTTCTTACCTTTAATTATTATAAATTTTTTCTTTAGGTTTTTTAATTGTAAATGCAAGTTTTCTTGTATTCTTTTCGATTCGCTTTTATTATCTTCCTTCAAAGATATTGAATAAGCAATTCCTCTTAAATTATTTTGTATATAGTCTGAATTAGAACATTTCCAATAATCGTCAATTAATACTTCCCCCTCAAAGTTATAGAATTTATCTATTATTTGACATGTATTTCTCCCTGGGTTAATATCTTTGATTATTGATAAGTGTTTTGAATAATGATGATTCACATTAATTTTTCTTTCCTCATTAAAAGCCCTTAAATAATATGGATCACAATAAAACATTAATGGACCATTTCTTGTAATTATATCTTGTATTTCTAATATACCCCCTTCATTTTTATGGATTATAAGCTTAAAAAAGTTATTTGAAGTTGCTTTTCTAAATGTATTGATCTCTTCTAAATAATAGGAATCTATCCCTTTTATTAATGCTAATTCATTATCTTTATTTATAAAACTATCAACGGTCTCTTTATTTTTAAATCTACTAAATATCTCTTTATTATACAAAAAATCATTATTCAAATATTTGAATGCATATGATAGTTTATTTTTATTTTCAAGAAGCACAGATATATTTTGATAAAAACAATCTCTCCCTATCCTATAATACTTTATAATTTTCTTCAATTTTGGATCCTCCTAACTCTAGAATATAGTGTTTTAAGGAAATTCGGAGCACTTAGTTAAGAATCATTTCTTATTAGAATTTATTATTGTGATATTTTTTTACTGTTACAATCTCTAATAATATACTAATATACCTAATATCTCCCATAAAATTCCATTAAGAGTAGCCTCATCACTGTCTTGGATCTTCGGCTCATTACGGTAACAACCTTGTTGAATTCCTTGTTTCTAAAACTATTATGTGTATGTCATTAACCCTATGCAAACTTCAACTATGCGGAAGAATAACATTCGCAAAACCAAGACTGATAAGGTTGATACTTTTATTATTGCTAAAACACTTATGATACACCCTCACAGATACTTTACTACCACAATGAAAAAATGAAGTTTTTTGCTATTTTAAGCTTAACTTTTCATAGCTAGTCTCCGTATTTTTTATATACTCTATCCTTGAATCTTTTAAAATCATAAATTCTTACAATTTTTCAAGGATTGACTGAAGGACCTCACATAAATCTCGTATTGTTCCTAGTGCTTTAAGACTTAACTTATCATCAGGAAATTCAATATCAAATTTTTTTTCAATATCAATAACAGTTTTAATAAATGATACTGAATTTAGTCCTATAATTTGTAATCCTGTATCAATTTCTACGTTGTTTAAATCATTGGTAAACTGAATATTATTTGCAAGCAATTCTCTAATTTCTTTTTCATATTTAAGCATAGTAGTCCCCTTCTAACGTTCTAAAGTATTGATATTCTTAAGTTTTTTATCTATTTTTTCATAAATAACTATTTCAAATGCGATAAGTTCTTCGACCTTACTTAGTATAATCTCCATTATTTTCAAATCTAGCCTCTCTCTTGCCAAATAGACAGAATACATATATACAATATTATCCAACTTAACAATTAAATTATTGTATAAAGTTATTTCCTCATTTAAGCACATACATGTAAGAATATCATTGCTTTCAATCAATAAATCTCTGAAAATATACCGACTAAATTTTGAATTTAATAAGCAACGTTCAAACACTTCCAATTCTTTCTTAACCATCCTTATTGATATTATGTTAGATAAACAATTACTAAGTTCCCTAAGAGCTAAATTCCCAAAATAGTAGTTTATTGAATCTTCTATTAAAACCTTTCCTTCTAGATATTCTTTACAAATTGTCTTTAATACTTTAAGAAATAGTTTCTTATAATCTGGTAAGAGCCTTTCTGAAATGTTGATTTCTGCATAACCATTCACATATAAATTATCAACACATGGAATCGTATCTATACCATCGATGAACCTATCCCCTTTCCAAAAGTTTAGAAATTCATTCAACTTAATTTGACCTACATAGTTTAATGCAGCGTCCCTAACCAAAACTTCTGATTCCCCAATATCATAAACGGAGATCCAATGATTAGCAATACCAAATATAGTTTGAGGATAATTTTCTAGATATTTTATATTTCTATAGTTATTAGAATACGACAAATAATATTGACTGCCACTAACAATTATTGATTTATTATTAAGTAATTTAGTTTTTAATAACTTTAATCCTTCCTCTTGTTCAATACACGTATCTATACTTATATTAGATCCTAAATAATCCTCCTTTGATTTATAACCTAACTTTTTGGGATCATTAATGTTCACCATACACTCTAAGGAATTATTTCCTTTTGCAAATACAGGTATCCCCATCATATCTAAGTTTGAATATAAACTAAGGTAACTATTATATCCATTATTTATTAAATACTCATGAATAAGAGTGTGCATACAATGTACGTAATATGGGACCTCTTCTACATAATACCACTTAAAGTTTTCCATAATGCAACCCCTTATAAACTATCAGATTAAATATACAACTTATATATTAATTCTTATTTGCTTTGTTTATTACAAATTACAGAAATCATTAATTCGTCATACATACTTATTTTTTGTCTATGCAACGATATGAAAAGAGCAAATAACCTACCATTACTATTATCATTTATACTGTCTACAAAAGAGTATATTACTATTCCTTCTCCAGTTCTTTGCGTATATTGATATTTTTTCACTTGTTCCCAAATTTCTATTAAGGTAACTCCTGGTTTTAAATTATAATATTTACTTATATAAATTTTATCCTCACCAAGCATATGAGGAAGAAATGAAATATATGTTGATAGAGAAAAACGTCCATTTATTTCTATTACTGGAAATATTACATTATCCTTAGTAATTATTGAGTCTATACTTGCAAACCCGCTATAACCTTGCTGCCATAGCCTATTACCAATTTTCATGGCTGAGTGTTCATAAAATAGCTTTTGCTCTTTTGTTAAACAATCTTTTAATGGAAATTCGCTACCTACGTAAAGACCATTCTGAGCAATCTGTTTCTTAGGTGGTATATAATCAATATTACCATCTTCATCAATAAGAACTTGATAATTAAGATCGAGTACCGTATCATACCACTTTTCAACAATTATGTCTTCAAAAATATTTATACTTTTCCTTTTAAGTATATTTAACAAAAAATGGGCTGATTTTCTATTATCTATAATAAAAATTCCTTTGCCTGATGCTCCATATGCTTCTTTAACAGCAATCTTACATTCACCATTATTTTTCCATAGTTTATGTATGTAATTGTTTAAATCATCAATGTTATCGCAAATATATCCCTCAGTTACTGGAAGTCCCAATTCTTTTGTTATTAACCTTGAATTAACTTTGCTATTTATCCAAGCTGTTATACTTGAAGTTGATCCGAATAATCTACAGCCTGTTTTCTTACTAATCTCTTTTTCATAGTTTGTTATGGCATAAGGCACTAATATTACCTCTCCATTTATAGAGTCTAATTCACTTATTTTTTTTAGTAATTCTTCATCCCTTAATATTAATTCTGATATAGGACGTTGATCATTCTTCCCCTTATTCTTAGGTATCCATATTTCAGGCATACTAATACCAATATTTTTTAGATTTTCTATAATAATTCTATTTGGTTTTTCTCGTTGAATTAGAATATCATTAGGACCAGCTAATAAAAAGCATAATTGTTCAGTCCTATTGACAGTACGTAAATTACCTTTATTTTGTAGTTGAGGTAAGATCGAGCTTTTCTTATCATTCCAAAGAGATTCGATACCAATATTAAGCCACCATATATATATATTATTTTCTTTATTAGAATTACTAATACCTAACTTCTTTTGTGAGCAAACTGCCTCAAACATTTTCAATCCTTCTTTCAATATTTTCAGCAATACATTTAATTTGTCTAAAGTTATCAGCAGTTAGTTCATCATCATTAAATATAAAGTCAAACTCTGACTCAATCTCAATTATAACTTTAAGGATATTCATCGAATCCATTCCTAAACTAAACAAATCATCTTCTACATTAATTTTTTCTATATCAGTTTGAAATTGAATGACACTTCCCAAAATGTTCTTAACCTTTAATTCTATATTTTTCATATTTCCTCCTTTTTTTACACAATAATTTTCTATTACATATTGATTTTCTATCAAGAACTCCTTTTTTCCTCTCTCTCTAATTAAATAACTACTATTTTTCTCGTATGCTACTTCTGCCGGATGATTATGACTTAAAAAATACGTCATACTTGCTGTTAGCCCGTAGGCACCAGATTTCATTATGGCAATTGTGTCGCCCTCTTTTGCTTCAGGTAATTCGATATTTTGAGCTATAACATCTGAGGGTGTACAAAGAGGTCCAACTATATCTACTCTTTTAACCAAATCATTATCATGAGTCTGAATAATATCTATAGGAAAATTATGCCGAACAAATCTACCTATTCCAGCTGCCGATGAATGGTGATTAGCCCCCCCGTTCGTTACTAAATATGTTTTACCTCGTGATTCTTTTTTATACAATACTTTAGTTAGATAACATCCACTTTCTGCCATTATAAATCTTCCACTTTCCACAATAAATCTAGTACTCGATGAAAATTCTTTTTTATATTTATCATAAACCTGCTGAAGTCCATCTCTTAAACTTATTATATTTAACGGCATTTCTTTTGAAAAGTATGGAATTCCAAATCCACCACCAAAATCAACTACTTTTAGTTTAACATTGTAAATAGATTGAATAGATTTTGCAAGCTCTAATATATTTCTAAAATTCTGTATAATATTATCTGTATCTAGTATTTGTGTCCCTACATATACATGAATCCCTTCAAATTCTATATTTTCTAGAGTCATCATTATTTTAAATACTTCATCCAACTTTTCTTCATCTATACCAAATTGTTTTGAAATACCACCCATTTTTATTCTAGCCCCATCCAATTCTTTTTTAGGGTTAATCCTTAAAGCTATAGATGTTTTTTTACCAATTGTTTTTGAAATACTATTGATTATTTTAAGTTCACTTATAGACTCTACTACTATACATAAAATATTATTTTTTATAGCATACTCCAATTCCTGTTGGGTCTTTCCAGGTCCGACAAATATTATTTGTTGAGGGCTAATACCAGAATATATAGCAGTATAAAGTTCACCTTCTGACGCTATTTCAGCTCCTGTAACATAATCCTTAACAAAAGTAGTAATACCAAGATTTGGATTTGCTTTTATAGAATAAAATAACAAAAAACCAACTGGCAAAATTTCTTTTAAAGTAGTTATCTGCCTTCTTATTATTGATAAATCATAAGCATATAACGGTGTCCCATATTTTTTTGTTAAAGATAATAGTATTTCTTTTTTACTCATATGTAATCCTTCTTTCTATTTCTAATCTAATTCTAAATATCTCACACCTTTTTTTAACTCATCTTTATTACTGTTATCAAAAATTCTATGCCAGAATGACTTGCTCCACTCAACTCCTTCCCCATAATCTCTTTCTCCATACATATTTATAAAACTATCATTACTAATCTCTAATTGTTCTATCAGTTCATCTTCATAACCATCATTATATATTTCTTTAAGGTAATATATTGTAAAATAAATTGCCTTTTCCAAATGATTATCTTTTGCAAATTCTATAGCTTCTTTCTTCATATCCTCATCCATATTATTTAGCATATATTCACGAACATCACAAAATTTTATTAAATTTAAATCGTTTTCAAGAACTATCCACATAGTATTAGTTGCTTCTTTAAATAAATGACAACATAAATGCACAAAAAAATGGCTTGGCTTTAGAGTATATAATCCAAAATCATTATCTTCTTGTATCTCTGAAATCATTACTTCAACAGGGCTTAAATCCAAATTAAGATCAAGACTAAAACAAAAATCAACCTCAATAAACTTAAAATATTCTGATTTACTTATCTTTTTAAATGGATATAGATTATTCATGTTCATTTTCCAAAGTATCTGTTTTTCTCTATCAATTGGTTGAATACTATTGCTTTGATAATCATAATCTCCTTGAGTGTAATTTAATGATTCCATTATTGAAATAATTCGACTTACATCAGAACGTTTGACCAAACAATCTACATCACTTATAGTCCTAATTCCATAGTCTTTATACATATTAGGAATTAGATAACCACCTTTTAATGGGGCGCTATAAATGTTATTTTCTTGTAGAATACTTAATATTTTTTTCATATCATTTATATACGCTTTATTTCTTTTTTTAGTTCCAATATAATAGAAATAAATAATTCTTTCTAGTTTATGAGGTATTTTATTTTCTAATTTTAGTTTCATTAAATTATACCAAACTAAAGTAGCAACTTTATTTTTAATAGCTATATTAAAAACATTATACCAATCTATATCCTTTATACATAATTCTCTTAAACTATCCTTATTCTTCTGAGAGAAAGTAATTCTACTTCCTAATATAACAATTTTCTCTTCATTAGTCATTTCGAAATTAATCATCTAATTTCCTCCTTTATAATAAAAAAATAGCTTGTTGCAAGACTTATAACAATAATTGTCAGCTTTGGAATTGCCCAATTGCTTCTAAGAAATTTGCTTACCTCCATCTTAATAAATGTAAACCAACATCAGATCTTAAAATATTATTTTGTGGTAAAGAGAAGCGGTACATTGGTTAGGTCAAAATGAGTGTAATACACTAGTCTTTTTGCTTTCAACCATACATGTCTATTTAACTTTTCCTTACACCTCTTTATCAAAAAATTATAGTTATGTATAGTTGAGAAGCTTTATGAACCTGTACTTTGATATCTATTCATTCCGAATTTCCATATGAGTAATGACATTGCAAATGTAATTATCCCAATTAATGGCGTACCATATATAAATAATTGATGATAAACGACATTCTCTTTTATATTCAGAAAATATTGTACAGGATAAAAGTTTACAAAAGCATATGGTATAACAAATGTTAGTATTATTTTTATGAATTTGTTATAAATATTTATAGGATAATTCACGAAATCTCTAAAACCGTAGATAATTGTATCTGTTAATGCTGTTGATTTAACAAACCAAAAACTTATACTTGCTGTAATAATCATCATCGATGCTTGTATTAATACACCTCCAATGATAATCAACATAAATAGTATTATAAATTTGAAATTCCATATAATTTGTAACTTGTTTAATGAAATAGAAAATACAATTAATCCCAGAATTATATGACCTATGAAAGCATGATTAAATTGCTTACAAATTAAATTTAAGAATGGATTCATAGGTCTTATCAATAAACTATCAAATGTCCCTTGTTGAATCATAGTTCCTAAGGCTCTCATAGGTGACCAAAAGAATAAACCACATAATCCGTAAGTGAATAAATTTAGATTATATAGGAACATTATTTCATAAAAAGACCATCCGAGAATATCACTAAATTTATTTAAAATAAGCCAGATACTTGCATAATTTATTATGTATGTAAAAATTTGCACAAATATATCCATAAAAAATGAAAATCTGTATTCTATCTTACTTTTTAAATAAACAATAATATATCTAGAGTATAAATTTAAATAATACATTTTAACCTCCTTGTAAAACTAACTTTTTTATTCCTTTATGCCATAAGAACTTTTCAATTATAACTAGAATCAATATCCATAGTGTTTGTTGAAATATCAAATTAACTGTTTCATAACTAGATACTTTGTTCATATAAATAGAAATAGGCGTAAAATAAATTAACCTAAAAGGTAAATATTTTGCAATTTGATTTAAAAAATCAGGAAAAAACCAAAGAGGAATAAAGGCTCCTGAGAAGAGTCTTATTAAATCATACATAAATCTATCTAAATGCCAAACAGATAGATACCAAAATCCAGTAAGCCCAAGAATATAATAAATCATAAAATTAATAATTAGACTATTTATACAGCACACAATAAATAGAATGCTTAACTTCCAGGAGATTAAGGGCATGTCTCCTATTAAGGCTATAATAAGAATTAAAGGAACTAATTGAAAAATAATTTTATAAATATTTTTTCCTATTAATTCACAAAACAACAACATCTTAAAATTAATAGGTTTAATTAAATCAATTGCTATTTCACCAGTTTTTATTTTGTTATCTATTCTTAATATTACGTTATTTGATATAAAAATTGATATACATGTACTTATTAATGTATATATGATCATTTCTTTAATCGTTATTCTTCCAATATTAGTATTTATATGACCTGCATTTCCTAGCAAAGCTTTCCAGATAGAAATCTGAATAAAAAGAGTAATGATTCTTTGAAATATGCTCAAATATGTATTCAAATTATACATTGTATTTGAATAAAAAACGTTTATTATAACCTTAAGATACACTCCCATTCTTACATCACCTCTTTATTCTTTAATATTATATGATCTGATTTTTAGATTAACATCTAAAATGAGTTTTTTATCATTTTCACACTAAATTCATATGTTTATTTTAACGATCTAAGTTCATTGTACATATTTCTTATTATTTCTTCTACATCAGCTTCATAATCTGTGAAATCTTTTATTTTATACCTTTTCATAATCCAACTAATTATCTGTGTAGCATTAATACATGTTTTATCATACCTTATTAACGCTTTATTATTTTTGATCTCAGCGTTGATTATATTTAATTTATAAAACTCTTGACTAGACAAAATAATCCCTTCAGTTTCAATCGAAATCATTTGTTGTGTTCCATAATTACTCTTAAGTTGCTGCAATTCCCCGTCATACATCATCTTACCACGGTCAATTACCATTACCCTTGAACATAATTTTTCTATATCAGACATATCATGAGTTGTTAGAAGTACAGTAGTTTTTCTTACTTTATTTATCTCCTTAATAAATTCTCTTATTTTTTCTTTAACCACTACATCCAAACCAATAGTAGGTTCATCAAGATATATAATTTCAGGATTATGTAATAATGCTGCACAAAAATCAGCACGCATTCTTTGTCCTAAGCTTAACTGCCTTACAGGTATATGGCTAAATTCATCTAGATCCATTATATCTCTATAAAAAGTAATATTCTCTTTATATTGCTCATCAGGTATTTTATACATATACTTCATCAGATTAAATGTTTCGGATACAGGTATATCCCACCAAAGTTGTGTTTTTTGTCCAAAAACAACACCTATCTTTTTAGCATTTTCTATTCTACTTTTATAAGGTATTAAATCATTAACAATTATTGAACCTTTTGAAGGCACTAGTATACCTACAAGCATCTTTATTGTTGTTGACTTACCCGCACCATTAGGCCCTATAAAACCTATTATTTCTCCTTTTCCAATATCAAAAGATATATTATCGACTGCAATTTTTTCTTCATATTCTCTTTTAAAAAGAGATTTTATGGTATTGCCAAAACCTTCTTTTCTTTTCTGACACTTATATATTTTAGTTAAATTCTCCACTTTAATTATTGACATAACAAAACTCCTAACATAGAATTAATATATAAATCATTTATCATTGAATCCAGTTTATTCACTTCTAAAAAAAGAGCTTAATTTTTCAGTGGTTATTGAAACACGTTTAAATTCTAAGAATTTAAAAAGCATGTTAAAATCTTTAAGACGACCATAATTTGATTTTAATCTTATTATTTCATGAGGTAAAAGCGTAGGAATATTTCTTCCATATACATTTACAAAACAAATTTTTGTATGAATATCATTAGTTATTTTTTGAATATAGTGCTGATTAATATCTATGTCAATTGTTATCAGATCATCCTTTGTATTAAAGGTTATATAATCATTAGATTGTTTACTAATTTTTAGGTTTAACTTTTCAGCAAATATATCAAATATAATTTCGTTGTAATCGCCTATTACAATGACATCGATATCAGTCGAAGTATCCAAATAATGATTAGAGAATAGCGCTAATGATCCACCTAAAGCATATTTTATATTATTTGTTTTAAAAAAGGTATGTATCTCAATTAATTTATTAAATACTTTATAAGCAATATCTTCCATTAGAAAATTTTGCTTATATTTATTTGGAATAATTTTCAAATCACTCTTGGTCATATAAAGATCTACATTGAATTCCTTTCTAATTTCTACTAATTTATCCTTGGCTTTTATGTACAACTTAGAATAACTTTTTATAACTTTTTTTAAATATTCCATGTAACTTGGATAAAAAATTTTTTTTGACTCATGTCGTTTAATATTTACATATTTCTTACAAAGTATCTCTATTTCTTTAGAAGATATGTTACACAAGTACATAATTGATAGCAGAACAGATGTTTGATTATTATTTAATTCTTTAAATATTTTATCGTAATCTAGTTTATAATGCCATTTTCTTAGAAGTGGACCTATAAAATGTGAATTATAATTTTCATCATCTCTTAAAAAGTTTAATAATGTTTCCTCTAAAGAAAGAATATTATATTTATGGTAATTAATATCAGTGTTTTTCTCTTTATTTGTGAACCAGTTAACTTTCCCTGTAAGTATTGGTGCAAGATATAAACTTGTTGAAATAGGATGCCCAAGTATAGCCTCTTTAGGAACATTTGTAAAATCTAGATAATATAAGTTCCGCAATCTAATTCTCCTTTTAATATAAAATTCTCTAAAACATCAGGCTTTAAGCCATTTATAATTGTAATAGGTATATTAGTCTTTTCTGCAAGTAGAGGAAATGTTTTATCCAAACAGTCTTGTTCCATATTTATCAACTGAGATTTTCCAACATTTTTTATTACTTTATCCTTCTCATTATAGATACCATCAATACTCTTAAGAATAATTAAATGCTTTACCTCGAGTATATGAGCAAAATACAATGCCATGCTATCTGAACTAATTCTGTGTGTATGCCTAAAAGGATCTAGTAAAAAAATAAGATTAGCTGGCATTATAATTGGTACATTTTTATCCTCTAATATAAATTTCGAAGTCATAAAACTATCTGTAGGAATAATATTTTTAGCATAATTAGAGAAAAATAATGCTGTTTGATCTAGTGATAGTGTAGTAGACTTATGCATAATGTTTCTTTTAAATTTAATTTCTTTATCATAATTAGTAACTTCTCTATTATATCGCTCAATATAGTTATCAATTTCGCCTCCACCTGGAAATAAGAGACATCTTTTTTTGACACCTAATTTCTGAATAGTGGATGCTAGTTTATAGCACCCCTCTATATTTTTCAGAAGACTACCTCCGATTTTAATTAAATAATCTATTTTTAAATGATTCATGCCCATTTCAATCTCTAACATAATCAATTTATCCTCTCATTATTATTTAAATCTTCCTATAACTAAAAAATGATCTGCATTATCAATTATATAATTATATCCATTAAACAATACAAGAACATCAATCATATTGCTAAATTCTTCCTCTGAATTAATAATGTTATCAATATATGGTTTCATAAAGGCAGCATAACTTTCACATGCAACTGCTGTTTCGACCTCTAAATTATTCTTAATAAATAACTTTGTTGCTTCATCTAATGTATGTGTTACTATTGGAGGCATATATTCATTTCCTAATTTATCATTTAAAGGATAATATTCTCCATGTTGCATATACTTCTTTTCAAATAATGTTCTAGTTTCATTAAAATATCCACGTTTTAGAAAATCTTTTAAAACTGAACATCTAGTCAAAAAAATAGCAAAAACTCTACCACCTGGCTTTAAGAATGATAATATATTTTTTAAGCATGCTACTCTATCCCGTAATTTAAGAATATGATAAAACGGTCCAAAAATTAATACATTATCATAATACTCTCCAGGTTGAGGTACATATTCTTCAGCTTTGCAACAGGTAACATGTAATATATTTTTTTCTAAACCAAGTTCTTTAAATTTCTCAACTGCAAAATTTAAAGATTGCATCGATATATCTACAAGGCCAACATAGTGACCCATTTTAGCTAGTGCTAAAGCATGGCGACCTGTCCCACAACCTAGATCAAGTATTTTACTACTGGGTTCAATATGTTCTTTTATTTTTCTTTGTACAATTTCAAACTCAATATTTGAATAGTAGTTCTTTTGAGTACGTAGCCATTCTTTCTTAGGATTTAAATCATAATAATCATGAATCTGTTTATCTATATTCTTTTTCATATAATCCTCCTCCAAATACCTTGATGATTTTCTACAACCATGCTATTTTCTAACTTTTTTAGTGCATTTATCACAGCCCTTTCCTGAACATTTACATTAAAAACCTTCCTTATATTTGCTAATATTTCATACAAATCTGCATCTGTTTCTCTTAATATATAATTAACCATACATGATGCATCTCTATTAATCCTCCAAGGAAATATAAAATTTTTGTAGGATGTGAATTCATGAATAAAGAAATCTGGTTTAACAACTGAATCTATGTAAACGTGAGTACACGCTGTTTTTACACATTGAGAAGAATACTCATATAATTTTCCAAGAAAAAAACTTGCCGTTTTTCCACTGTCAATAACCTCATCTACAAGGAGAACTTTTGCGCCATTAAGCAGATCCTTGATTTCATGAAGCGTTTCATCCGTAAACATTACTTCAGGCATTAAAATGTTTTTATCTTTGACAGCGCGAATACCAGCGATATTGCTCTTAATAAAGTAGTCAGCTAAAACCTGCGCTACAACCCATCCCCCCTGAAATATACCAACTATTACATCAGGTTCAAAATTGGTTTGAATCTTATTTGCTAGTAAATCGATATCCTTCTGGAAATCGTTCCACCTTATGATTTCCAAATCCTTTGATGGATCAATATTAAAGATAATATCATTAATAGCCATCCTTCCTCCTCCTATCATTTAAATAGTCTCTCGGAATTACCCGATTATGATGTTTTAAGGCTTTTCTTAAGATACCTTTAACTTCATGCTTCTTTTTTTATTAGAGCTTTTTTCATACTAAATCTATTGCCTTGTCCTCTTGCTCGTGGTGCTACTTATATCTCCTGTGACGATCCTTGTTCTAGTGCTAAGTATGGGCGTACTTTTCATACATTCCCTAAGGACAATAGACTTTTTTACTGTGACACCAAGTATTCTAAAGAGAGGGCTGATATTTATAAAAGGCGTACTTCTGTAGAAAGTTCTAACAAACGTGAAAAGTTGATTATCATTTATAACATGGTAGACATAGGTCTACTAAAATGTGTAGCATACGCCTTTTTGGAACTATGATGTGCCAACTTACGATGCTTGGCATAGTCATTTTAATGAAGAATTTACAAGCTTTAAAACAACTGTTTTAGTTTAAATTTGCTGTCACCATTAACCTAATAGTATATTTCAAAAAAATGTAGTCCATTATATTAATGTATGTGGCTCATAAAGTCTTTTAAAAAATGATTAATACTTTTATATCTAGGTACAAATTTTGAATAATCACTTTGTTTAGTGTCAGAAATCCAAGCTACACTGATACCTAATGAAGAAGCTCCTAAAACGTCCAACTCCCAACTATCTCCTACATAAAGGCAATTATTTATATCTACTTTTAATTCATCTATACATCTTTTATATATCTCAGGCGCAGGCTTTCTTATTCCAATGTCAATTCCACATGTTAATACTTTAAAATAGTCTTGTATACCGGCTTTTTCAATTTTATTTTTTTGAAGGTTATAATCACCATTTGTACATATTGCCATCGGTATACCTGCTATATATAACTTTTTTAAGCATTCCCTAGTATATGTTTGAATGATTACATGATTATTCCGAAGCTCCGAATAAGTATTTATTAATTCATTAATTTGTTTGCTATTTAAATATATTTTTTTTCTTTTTAAGGTTTCTCTCCAGACAAAACTACGTATTTTATGGCTATCTCCTAATGGTTTCAATATCTCATCATATCTATCCCATAAATTATTAGATACAAACTCATAACACTGTACCATCTCTGAAACATTGCAATTTCCTTCTGGCTTATATTTCTTAACAATATACTTACATACATCTACTACAGAAAGATACCATCCTTTAGTATCTTCAATTAACGTATCATCAAGATCGAAGATAAGAGCTTTTATATTACTATATTTCATTATCATCACCTATTAATAGTTTAAAAAGTCTACTTGCGCAAGACAGCATAACTATACCTAAATCTCGTTGATAACTTTGACCATCTTTCCAAATAGGTTCAAGCCTAAATATAAGTTTACTCATCACATAGGCTTGTACCCTTTCATAATTAACAGGAATATCCTTAAAATGTTCCTTAAGCCAAGTTGTAGTCAACAAATTCCTTAGTTCAATAGATATAAAATTGTAATTTACCTGTATTTCTTTTCGCTCATCACATATCTTTACAGATATGTTCTCAAAAGCTCCTAGATGCTTAATTGCTGATCCAATAAATTTGGCAACTGAATAATCAATATCTAAGTAACCCGAGAATTCAAAATCCAACATTAAATAGTTTAAATCATCTGTTACTATAAAGTTCTTAAAATGATTATCTCCACTAAAATAAGCTACCCATTTGGGATAATATGATAATATATTTCTAGCTGATTCAAATTCATAACACATAGGTCCCAAATCCTTTGTAGTATTATCTATAAGCCGATATGAGAATATTTTATCTTTTGAGTGCCTTATCACTTCCTGTAGCCATCCCATCAAAACATCTGGGGTCTGAAGAGAATAACTTATCCTTTCCTCCGAATACTTGATTATAGTTTTCTTCGTTAGTTTTACGAATTTATTTAAAATATTGTCCAATATAATGATAAATTTTTTTGAATTACTACTTGCATAAGATGCTAAGTTACTCCCCTTGATGTATGGCATTATTAAAAGTGGTTTTTGGTTAATGTATCTTAATGCCATTGGTACATGTGTAATGTATTTTTTTAGTTTAAGATACCCTCTATATTCATTTTCAACCCAAAAGCGAGACCGCCCAAGCTTTACTACTTTACTATCATTTTCTTTATCTGAAATCCTAAAAACAGGAGTCGAACTAGGTCTAATCTGCTTAATTTTTTTAGATATGTAAACATTATCGAAACTATTACTATCATTTTCTTTACTTAAATACTTATGAGGTATATTTCTTATCTCCTTGTCAATATCTCTTAAAAAATTAATATCTGGTTTATAGCTTTTAGCTATTTTATTAGTATAATCATTATTTATTTTTCCAAAATATAGTATGGACCATTCCCCTAGTCTATTTTCGCCTGAATAGTATAATTCGATGCTATTATCTATAGAAGAAACATAAAGACATGGATAAAAAGCATATGCGTAGTCCAAAGCTTCTTTATCACCTCTAAAAGTAACCGGCCCTAGCTTTTCCCATCTATAACCGTTATCACTTGTTGCTAACATCACACACCTTGCCGTCCCTCCCCCATAAGCCATAATAAACTTATTACCATATTTAATAACGGATGGACAATCACATGCGTATTCATCTAACTCTCCTAAAGCCCCACAATCTAAAACAACACCTTTTTTAATCCATTCTATGCCATCTCTACTCACTGCATAATGGATTCTTCTATTATTACCATCTCTACCTGCATACCATAAGTGAAAATAGCCATTATCATACAAAACTGATGGCAAATAAGTATGCTGGCAATCAGTAGTCATATCAGGGAAAATTGCTACTTGTGGTTCAGACCATCTATCACCTTGTATTCTTCTAGTACTAACAAAAATAGACCAAGTACCATTATGCTCCTTACCACTAAACCAAATCCACTGGTTTAAGTCATTTTCTATGAAGCATGCTCCCATAACATCTAAAAATTTTTTATGAAAATCAAAAGTATCATTTTGGTTAATCTCCCATTTATTATTAGAATCAAGTTGACAAATCCTTATCCTATTTTTTCCCCCTACATACCAACGTTCTACTAAGCTATTATCTCTATTAGATCTCCATAGTTTATCTTCAAAACACATATCTTTTCTAAGACCATATGTTATAAGCATTTTAAGCTTCATATTAGATTCAAAAACGTACGGAGCAAATAGTATTGCTCCTTTTTCATGTAACAATTCACGTTTCACTGTTTTCTAACACCTCATTATCTAATATCTCATCTTCAAATCTTTCATATAGCATTCTCAGCAGTAAATCTGATCCATTTACTACAGAAAGATATTGTGTATTTGTTATAGTTTTTTTATATTGCAGTCTTTTATTATATGCCCAATAACTTCTAGCAACCCCTAATCCCCCCCCAAGTTTCCTTGCCATTCTTTCAACCATATCAAGTCTTTGCTTTAACGTCATTCCATCTATCAGCATTTCATTTGGATGATTGTATACAGTACCTATATCAAATGTTAGCGGGGCAATACAAATTGAAGCGTTTGTCTCTCCTATACTATCAACTAACATTTTATGAGTCTTACCTGTAAAAATAGAATCATCAATATGAATTATTAAATCAAAGGGTAATATATGAATAGTTTCTAGAGAATCTAAGATATTATCAAATCTGTTCATCTCATCTTCATGAAAAGAAAACCAAACACGTTGAGTTTTTATTAAAGCTTTCTGCGATTCATTAACCATACTTTTCCATATTGATCCTGTATGTATAGCACCAAATGCATTACTTAAAAGCATAATATTAGTATTTTTTTTGTTATTTAATGTTTGCAAAAATCTTTTCTCAAATGATGAAAGAACAATCCATAACTGATCTCCTTCTCTTACTGATCTCACCCATCCTTTTTCATGTTTCTTTCTTAAAAAACTCTCAACTTCATTACAAAAATGAATAATTCTAGGGTCATTAAGAAATTTTTTAATAGTATTTATAGCTTTTGTTGGTTTTGGTAATCGCTTCTCCCTCCATATAAAATAAGAGTAGTTCGTCAGAACTTGAGCAATATTATCCATGTGAATATCCAGTACCTTGTCAAACCCATCTAGTCCTTCTACTGATAATTTGCATCTTTTTCTTTTTAATACCATATATGTCCAAGCTATCGAACAAAGATCATTAAAAATCCATTCTATAAAACTAATAGATGCAAGCCAATCATGGAAGGAAATCATTTTACAAGATAAATCAAAATCCAATATATCCAAATACTCGTTATAGGTATATATTTTTTTTATAATACTTATCCAAAACTCATGAGGCTTAGGACAATTATCTGATAAGTACATGCAAGGATCCGCAGAATAATACTTATATCCCCTAAAATTAATGAATCCATTATACCATTTAGCTCTATCCTTAAAAAAAGCTTGCTGTGGCTTACTTAATAAATTCCACTCTTCTTCTTTAATTCTGAAACCACCTACCTCATCAAAATACTTTCTAAGTGGCATACACACATGACTATAATCGATATAACTATTTTTATGAAACGCTTCAACCCATTCTTGCTCTATTTCTCTTGTCGTTATTGCAATCTCCCGTCTCATGGCTTTCAATCTATCTAAAATCTCTTTACTCAATTCCATTTCCGAGTTTTTATTCATGATTCATCGCCATCAATCATTAGATTAGAACCCTCAATCATATATGCATCTATACTCAGTAAGTCCTTAAGCATATTGTTTTCTATGTAATCCTGGTTTAACTTCCTTAGTCCAAGCCAATCATTGTAAAAATTTATATTAGTAATTATTGAGTCATCAAGAAGTTCTTCCAGCTCATTTTCTGTTATCTGTCTAATTCTTTGTGTATTCCTTTCTTGGATCTTTAACTGAGGCAGGAATATTTTATCTAAAAATCCATAATTTTTTATTGAGCAATCCGTTAACGTAGAAATTTCACTAGGCGTAAGCCAAACTTTCTCAACTTTTTTACTAGCTTCCTTTTCACCTAACTCGATTAACCCATTTAGGTATTCTTCTGTTAGTAATTTATGTTCTGTTAGTAATAGAGCTACGCCTCCAGCTCTGCTATGTATATCTCGTAATGACTCCAGTCCAACCGTCGAAATAATTGTTCCTACTCCAACAAAAGCTACACCAGGCCATCCGTATATTAATATTTTATTATTTACTGTGAGCGCCAATATTCTCTCGTTTGCAAGAAATTTTTTTATTCCCTTACCTTTTAAAACGTTTTGGAATACGGATGTAGTTTTTCCTGCTCCTTTACCTCCAAAAAAAATGTATGCTTTATCTTTAATCATAATACCCGATGAATGAATTATGATTGCACCTCGGTTCAAAAGTCCTGAAATAAGTATTTGCCTTATTGCTCTGTATGTATCCATGAATAATCCTTGAATATTATCATTAACTACCACTAGCTTCTTCTCTGAAGCTTGAATAATAAAGCTATCTGTATTACTATTCCAAAGAACATTTTTTTTCCCCAATTTAAATGAATAGAGTTGTTCATTATACTCCCCTTTAATTGCAATCCCTAAATTTTTATCTTTGCATACCATTTTGTTTTTTTTGAGATGGGCGATTACCTCCCAAGTACAATTGGTTTCAGCATCTCCAGCCTCTGGTACAAGATAGTCTCCGACATATCTTAGTAACTCATCTGAATTTGATTTAAGCAATACATAATCTAAATAATTTGAAAAAATCATTTTTTTTTCCATTTTATAGCACTCCTAGGTTTTATTACGCATAAAATAATCAGATACTTTATTAAATGCTTTAATATACTCTTTAACAAGTGGTAAACTGTTCATATTTGTAAAAGTAGGTAAGCTCAATCTATTTTCAAAATATTCTTTACTTCCTTCTAGTGGTTTATGTATTCTAGGTTTCCAAGTATCTTTTGCAAACTGTAAAGGAGCTTTCTTGTCTTGAAATATTGGAAATTCACTTAGTGGTCTAACTGACGGTCTATGAATCTCTAAACCCTCAGCTGACAAAATTTTTATATATTCATCACAATTCATTAATCTATTATCTATAAACAGCTCATTGGGTACAAATTCTGGTTTATAACCATAGAAACTTCCCATAGTTACATATGACCTAATTGCAGGAGGGCGTATACCTTTAGCACGTCTTAACCCTTCACTAAGTATACCTAATAAATGATTGCGTTTTTCTATTATTTCATCTATTCTTAATAATTCATGTTTAGCAATAACAGCAGCAATAGGATGTAATCTATACTTCAAGCCAAAACCTGTATGTGTAAAGTTTTTTAGATATGGATCCGTAACCTCTTTTTCACTTCGCCCTCTATAATGTCCAGTCAAACATGCTCTTTCATAATATAATTGATTGTTAGTGACTAATATTCCCCCTTCACCAGCTGAAATAGCCTTTGATGCTTGCATACTTATAATAGCAATGTCACCAAAAGTACCAACTTTTTCTCCTCTATACGTTGAACCAAAAGCATGTGAACAATCCTCAATTAACCTAATATCCTTCTCTATGCAAATCTGTAATATTTCGTCCATTTCTGCCGGATGTCCCCAAGTATGATTGATTACTATCGCCTTTGTCTTTTTTGTAATAGCTTCCCTTAGGGACTTAGGGTCAACATTTCCAGTATCAGGTTGTACATCAACAAGCACTGGTGAAAGTCCGCAATGAATTGCAGGTGTTATACTTGCATGAAATGTCACATTCTGACAAATAATTTCAGAACCTAAAGGCAAATCTAAAGCTATATATGCCGAATGTAGCGCATTGGTTCCCGAGTTTGTCGTAAGAACATATTTTACATTTAAATATTCACGTATTAAGTCTTCTAACTCTTCAATAATTCCCGTTCCATCTGCAATCGAAATTGGCTTGCCTTCCATTAGATATTGATAAACTGCTTCAATCCCTTCTTTACAAAGCTCAGGCCATCTAAAATGCGGTGAAGTATAGCTTACTGAAGGTTTCCCTCCATAAATTGCTAATTCATTTTTCATATTTACCTCCATTATGGCGTATTAACGCTGTCACAAATAACTTGTTTAAATGTTACCAACACCACCTATTTTTAGTTGAATTAAGTTGGAGATAGTAATATACTATAGAACACGAAGTGGTGAATGGTATTTTAACGCGCATATTTATATATGCTTCAAATCTATACAAACATAACTAATTGGGAATTTGAGCCCGCACACTTATCATTGATATCATCTGATAGAGTGATTTAGCTTGATTGGCAGTCAATGTTATTATTTCATTTTGTTTTCCTCGAAGTAGGTCTCACATATGTTAAACTTATTTATCCTATCTGTTGTGGTGTTGATGTTCACAAAAAAACTATTGTTGCAAATATTGTCTTTACTGATCACAAAAAACCTATTAATGCCATTTGAAAACCATATTCTTATTACATTATCATATGATTTAGAATGGTGAACGATTTAATGTTTAATTAGTTAGTTTGAAAATTCCTTAGATGAACGGTCCTCATACTTAAAGTAATTTTACGCTTTCCTCCTTCTTATAATATGTTTATACATACACTATTTTATTAACAAATGAATGTGTGATCGTAACCTAAAAAGATAGTTTTGATTTCTAGTATAATCTCATTGTCATTCCAATCCAAGTTTTCCTTGCAAATATGCTCTGCCTACCGTAGGACATACGGATAAGTTCATAATTTTTATCATATCTTGCCAACTCATAAGGTTACCAGCATACCACCATTCTAGTTTTGGGTATTTTTCCCTTATTGATTCAATGGCACACCAATTAGGCTGAAGTCTCTTGGTGGAAGATGCTATATCCACCGTTTGTATCTGACAGTTTCCCTTACATAAATCATATATCTGCTCTAGAACTATTTCTTTACTTATATTTGTTTTATTTGTAAAACCCTTAGTACATATCTTTTCATTATAAAAATCAATTGATATAATAAATAGTTCACTTTCAAAACTTCGAGAAAGTTCTTTAATATAGCTTGTGTTTACTCCATCTTTATTAAATATTGCCGAACCTACTATAATACCTTTTGCACCTTTATTAAGCAAATTCTCCATTTCACTAAAAGATTTAACTCCACCCCCAACCCAAAATTTATTAGGTCTTTGCTGCAAAAAATCAATAATTAACTTTTTTTGTGACTGTCGTCCTTGTGATCTGTCTATATCTATCAAACAACTAGGTACTGAATTATCGGCCAACATATTAATGTCCTTAATAATATCCGACTCTTCCCTACCTATTATTTTTCCATCAGAAATATCAATATTAACTCTCCATTTTTTATTATCTAACGCAAAACCTTTTGGTAATAATCTCATTTCGAATTCACCTTCTTTTTACAATTACATTCATCATAACAATCAAAATCATTGTAATTTTGTCTTGCATAGTATAACTCATTCTTCATTCTTTTGAGTTGTTGCTGGCTCCAATTTCCATAATCAGATGCAATCTTAAGATTTGACAGCATCTGGGATAAAGAATTTTCATATTTGCTAATTGTAGAACTATAATTAATATAATCCATATTACTCAAACATTTAATCAAGTATTCTTGTACTGAATGATGAAAATTCGATCTAAGACTTGGAAAATCTACTATACCAGATATATCATGGGTAGAACCACATTTTTTATATAAATGCCAAGCAGTCTCAGCGCTCCTTGAATAACCAATACCGTTTTTATTTTTAATCATATATTTACAGAAATTTAATGTTTTCCCATACCCAATATTATCGTCGATAATTAAAACGTTTTTATCTTGTATGGCACTGAATAAATCTCTTATCATAGGCTGAGGAACAATTTTATTCCAACATATATTACCGTCATGTGAATAGAAATCAATATCAGATAAATCATGAAATCCTACTCTAACTAGTAACATATTTTGTTTATTAACGATATATTCGCTCCTCATCATTTCTTTAAAAGTTCTATAATAAATTGCCAATGTCAATGATCCATAAAGCGGGAATAGAATTGTATCTATGCTATGTTCATGGATAATATAACTTTCATTATATATTATCTCATTTATTATTTTAGGCTTATTATCATATTCTCTGAACTGCCTAAAATAGTGATTTCCTTCAACAAATTCATATATACTTGCAATAAAATCCCAGTCTACTTTTGCTGTATTTAAGCTACCAAAAAAAGGGTACATAACATGAAGATGACAGCTTGTAATATTTTCTATTTGTCTTATTAGCTTAGAACAGGTTAATAGTATTTTATTTTTATTGCATTTATAATTGTCAATGCAACTACACCACATGTTATACCATACTGCAATTAATACATTAATGACATTCTCCAATAATGCATTTAACATATTTTGAAGACTAGGTTCATTCTTATAGCGGTCCATAACTTCTACAGTCACTCTAACAAGTATATCAAAGTTTTTAAGAGCCAGGTTAATCTCATAATAAGGTCTTCCTCTACTCAATGAAAAATCTAAATTTAATTTTGGTAAAAAACACTCAATAGCTTGTCTTTCTTTTTCATTATTTAGAAATAATTTCATTCTGCTTCCGTCAAATCTAAAAGCTCCTAAAGCATCATATTTGAGTCCTCCATTACTATAATTGGTTATCATTTTCGCTATTTTGTATAATTCATCTTTTTTTATATCCATCCCCCCCATCTAATAGGAATATATTCATATGCAAAAATTGAATAAAATATATTCCGTTTGATCAATTTTAATCAGCCATAATATTATTTTATACATTAGAAGAATCTATTAATTGCAGTAATTTAATTATCCAATATTGTAATCCATTATCCAAGGTCTAACAGAAATATTATGTTGAATAAGTTTTTCTTTTATCTCTTTCATAGAGTAATTTCTTTCAATTTTTGGAGAATAGAGCATAGAACTAATGATAGCAGCCGAAGCTTCTGTATTCGAAAAAACATCCACTAGATGTTGTGGTGTTCCAGCCCCCCCAGATGCAATTACTGGAACATTGACGTTTCTACTAATCAAGGATGTGATTTCTATATCGTAACCAGCATGAGTCCCATCTTGGTCAATACTATTAACGCAAATTTCTCCAGCTCCAAGACCTTGTGCTTTCTTAGCCCACTCTACTGCATCCATACCAGTAAATACTCTAGCTCCATCAATTGCTATTTCATACCCACTTGGTATGCTAATAGTTTTTTTTACACGCTTAACCTGCATACTAAGTACTATACACTGACTCCCAAATGCTAAAGCACCTTCCTTAATAATGTTAGGATTTCGTACTGCCATTGAATCAATACTTATTTTTTCAGCACCAGCTTTTAATACTTCATACATGTCATCAAGACTTTTTATCCCCCCCCCTACAGTAAAGGGAACAAATACTTGTTTTGCCACCTTTTTTACAGTGTCAATATCGATTTTTCTTTTCTCTGAACTTGCTGTTATGTCATAAAATATAATCTCATCAATTTGATCTTCATACATCTTGACAGCCATATTTTCTGCGCTACCAATATCAATATTGTTTTTAAACTTATGTGCTTTTGTAACCAAACCATTTCTTATATCAAAACATGCAATTAGTCTATTTGTTAGCATAAGTCACCTCCGACTACTGCTGCAAAATTTTTCAAAAGTTGCAGCCCTATTAATCCACTCTTCTCAACATGAAATTGTGTTGCAAATATATTTTTGTGAGCAACCATCGTACAGAATTCTAAGCCATATTTTGTTCTACCCAAAATAATATCATTATTATTAGGAACAACATAATATGAATTGACAAAATAAAAAAACTCATTGCTATTAATTTTTGATATAATTGGATGTTCATAATTGAATTTAACTCCATTCCAACCAATATGTGGTACACGTACCCTCGATTCTGGAAATCGTTTAACACATCCTCGCAACCAACCTAAACAGTTAGTATCTCCTTCCTCACTAAATTCAAAAAGTACTTGAAGACCAATACAAATACCCAAAAATGGCTTCCCTTCACCAACTACCATTTCTTCCAGCTTTTCTAATATTTTCATACTCCTAAGGGATTCCATAGTAGCTTTTGCTGACCCCACTCCAGGTAATATAATACCAGATACTGATTTCATATCTTGTTCAGAAGTTATCAACTTAGAATCTATGTTAAGTTTATTCAGTGCATTTAGAACACTTGGTGCATTTCCAGCTTTATAATCTATGACTCCTATCATGCTTTATTCTCCTTCCTCACTGATATTCTACTACAGTTAAGTATATATCTTTATTTAACATTGAGTTTTTACAACCTTTATGTGAATCATTGTATAATTCTAACATAGATTTACATCTGTTAAACAAGTTTTAGTATCATCCTGTCAACTTTCGTACCCTTCCTCTATAACTAGCTTTATTTGCTTTTACTTTAAAAGACATAGCTTCACAAACTACACCTGAATAGTGTAGTTCTTTTTTCAAATATACCCTCCATAAGACATTAATGACCTAGTGACGTTAAATTCTATCAGAATTTATTTCTCTACTACTATCTTGCTATTTTTGTATTTATTTAGTAGTTTATGTCTCAGAAGTGCCTATAAACAAATGTTGCATCCAATAGAATTCTGCAACGGGACATCTTTACCACTTTAATCAACTACTTTAATGCTTTGTTGCCATATTATATCCTTTTTCTCTAAAAATGTCAAATCAATATCATTTTGTGCCAATATCATTTTCACCGCACTTCTTACTACAGATAACTTTAATTCTTAATCAACTTACAATACTATACTGCTTTTATTAGCTTACAATGATTTATGTTATCAAATACTCCCACAATATTAGGCTCTATAAACTTTGCCCTTTGAAAGCTTATTGCTGTTTTATGTGGTCTATATCCATAGAAATATCTTCCAAAAAGATATTCTCTAATCTTTGTTCCATTCTATTTCTAACTATCACTTGAGCTATTCAATCCTCAATAGTTGAAAACTACTCACCCCAGAATAACTGAAGGATTAATATTTTCATTTACTATCTAGCTCGCAATTCAATTTACATACCCTACTGTCAAGGAAGGGCTAAAAATAAAATATGATAATGATTCATATTTATTCTATCCATTCTAATCTAACATTACTTATATTAAAACAAGGAATACCTCTATGTTCTGCGTAGCATTCTAACAAATCATGATAATCTTTTACAAATTTATAGTCTTTACCATCATCCTTAATTGCTCTTTCAAGTTAATCAAGACTATCAAACTCTTTTAATACATATCATCACTATATCCACAATAGTCAAATAGAATAAAATCAACATAGATAAGCTCTTCACCTGAAAGAGATTTCTCCCTTTCTCTAAAAGACACAGTGTAATATGCCGTCTATATGCGGTAGCTCACCATTAACTTATCCCTTAGAAATCGAAATATTCGAAATCTCTTCTATTATATTTTGACTCAAATATATTCTTAGCCAACCGATGACTTATCTCTTCTAACTTAGGCACCATACCTGAAAAATTGTTGATGGCCTCAACTGTATTATCTTGTCCACCATGAACAACTTCATTCCGCTTTTGGTACATAATATCAATCCAAACATTTGGAATATTCCATTCATTCTCTGAACCAAAATAATCTAGGAAAGATTGGTATATCATATTCTTAACACCTTTCTGAGTTCTGGCAGTTTGCGTATGATACGCCTTCCCTAGTATCTCTATAACATTCCAGTAAGAAAAAAACTTATCAAACGTGTTCTCTGTATTCTTTCCTTTTGAATACCAGCCAATTGCACGCAATAACTTCGGTTCTTCTACCTCTAGCCGTCTTGCAATCTCAAATGATTCTATAAAATCAGCCTTCTCCAATCGTCTCCTAGTAAGATATTTTGCGTTCCTATTACCTTGTCCATTGCGTGTAAACAAACTAATTGCTATATCATTCTCAAAAGCTATAACATCTATCATATGTCCAAAGTAAACATACGCAACCGTCTCTGCTATCTCGCTAGTTTCCGCATATGCTGTAATTGTTGCTTGCAATCCCAGTTGAGAATCCTTCAACCGAATGTCAGAGTAAAACTGGTGATGGTCGAAACCTTTCTCACGCTTAAAACTTATACTGCTCTGAATTGTAATAGGACCTATTACGTTAAATCAACTTCCCAAACTCTTCTACCACTCATCTTAGTACCTCCTTAAATATTATATAAATTATACACCTACCAATTTATCCCTGTCCACATTATTGTCTATTAAAATTTCCAAAATAAAAAGCCCCTATAAAAAGTGCACTTGTATAATAAAAGTAAACATGAATAAAAGCTATCACAGTAGTTCTTTTCATTTCCGAAATTTTGACACGCATCACATAAGATAATCTTATTCATTTGCTTCCTCCTCCGTATTTTGAAATTTGTTATTGTCATTTCAAAACCTAAGGAATGGAGCATGTATGCTTACTGACATGATCTCAACTCCTCTCCTTGCCAAAAAGCAATAGAAGTGTGAAATCCACCTATAAAATAACCACATATAAATGTGGTTATTTAAATTGGGTACAAAAAAAGACTCCATAACTAGTTAAAGTTACAGAGCCTTTGATGGCTTTCTATATGCAGTTTTTGGCAGTTGCTTCCATGTTAACATTGTAACAGGGTTGATAATTCAAGTCAAGATTTCTTGCATCAATAAATAAAACTTCATGCTTTCTGCTTCTGTAGCTAGGGTTATTTTCTTTGTTTCTATTAAGAATCCAAAGAGAAACTGGTATCCCTGTTGAATAGAATAACTTGTCAGGTAACGCAACGATTGCATCTATCAAATCTACTTCAAGTAAATTTTTTCTAATTTCACCCTCGTTAGAAGTATTTGAACTAAGAGAACCATTGGCAAGTACAATTCCTGCTGATCCATTTGGTCCTAAATGATATACCATATGCTGCAACCATGCATAGTTTGCATTTCCAGCTGGTGGTGTTCCATATCTCCAGCGAACATCATCCGTTAAATGATTTCCACCCCAATCACTAATATTAAAAGGTGGATTAGCAATTATATAATCAGCTTTTAATGTTTTATGCATATCGTTATGGAACGTATCTGCATGGTGATCTCCAAGGTTTGCATCAAGTCCTCTAATAGCAAGATTCATTTTACAAAGTTTCCATGTTGTTGAATTGATTTCTTGACCATAAATTGATAGGTTCTCTACCTTACCTTGGTGCTCTTCTACGAACTTTTCACTTTGAACAAACATGCCACCTGATCCACAAGCTGGATCATAAGTTCTGCCTCGATATGGCTCTAACATTTCAACTAAAGTCTTTAACAATACTTGTAGGAGTATAAAATTCTCCACCGCCTTTGCCTTCAGCTGAAGCAAACTGGCCTAGGAAATACTCATAAACTCGTCCCAGTAAATCTTTTTCACCGTTTTGGTGAAGCTTAATAGTGGAAATAAGATCCATTGTCCATGATAAAGCTCCATCTAGCTTCTTTAGGAACCCAGAAAATATTTTCCGCTTCATATTCATCACGGTCTTCTTCAAAACCTTCACCTTCATCCATCAATGCTTCGTATTTAGTTTCAAATTTATCTGAGATATATTTTAAGAATATAAGACCATGTACAACGTGCTTATATTCACTAGAATCCATGCTTCCTCTTAGTTTATCTGCTGCTTTCCATAGTGTTTCTTCAAATCCTATGTTTCCTGTTGTCGCCATTTAAATAGCCTCCCTTATTTAATAATTATAATCATCAAAGATTTCAAAAATTTCTGTTTCAAATTCTTCTTGTACTTCGTCACTGTTTATACTTTCAGGTAATACTTCAAGATAATGGGACAAAGCTTCAATTGACTTATGAAGAATGGATTCATGCTGAGCTTTCTTCATCAGTTCAACCATCAGCTTGAAGGTATCCATATATGGATTATTATCTACTATATCTATCGCTTCTTTTAAACCTTGTAACCAACTTTGCTTTTTCAATATCCCTTTCAATGATATTGATTTCCTCTTTATCATATATAGGAATATCTACAAGGTCACTTACTGCTCCTGATTTGTATCGTTTATCATGTCTTGTGATTACAGGTTCTAAGTCATTCTTAAGTTTCTCCTTTTGTATTTCAAGCTTTTCAATCTCATCTAACTCTCTAGAGAAAACTTCTCGATCTATTACAAATAGTTCTTCCAATACTGGGAGATACTTTTTAGGAATATTTTGTCTTCTCTTAACCCACATGTTAATATTCTGTTTCTTAATTCCTAAGTGTTCAGCCAACTCAACGTGCTGCATATTATATAACCAAAGAATAAATTCTAATCCTATCAAGTATTCCCCTCCCATTTCATTTTTATTGACTTAGTCAATATTTTTTATAATCCTATTTATTTACTTAGTCAATAACTATATCCAAATTTTTGTAACTAATTCTCAGATACTATACTTTTTTATCAGTTAACACAATATGCTAGAGTGCAAGATTCATGCCTATTGTCTTTAAAATTTCTTTCTCAATATCCTTACCCTTAGAGTTGTATAATTCAAGGTATGACACCATTGCATAGACTCTATGACAGTATGCACTGAGAGATTGTTTTACTCGCTGAAACACAGATATTTTAAACCTTTTTTCTTCTTTTTCCTTCTGCTCATTCTCAATGATTCTTTGTTCTTTACTTTCTATTTCGAACAGATTCACTTCCTTAATCTCCAGTTCACCTTTCAATATTGTAAAGTAATTTGATCGCTGCCCACCCTTTTCATGATACCAACTTTCTCTTTTAAGAAAATATAAGATTACAAGTGTTGCTCGTTTACTTAGATTTGCTTTATACACCGCGTTTATTATTTCACCTTTACTCATTTTGATATCTCCTCAAAAAATTATCTGTGATATCTCTAAATACCTCTATATTGCTATTCTCACCCAACACTTCTTTACAGGGTATTGCATCATATACATTGCCTTCATTTTTGCAAGTAATTCCATTAAATATCGTATTGTAATCCATATCGCCTAATAGTTGCTTCGCCTCTATCCAAAAAGGTAATTCATGTGGTTGTCTTCCTGAGCAAAGAATACGCAATCTACTGTTTATTAGTCCTTTTATAGTCATAGTGCTTAAAATTCCTAGACCATACACAATAAAATCAAATATTGTATTATTAGTTGAGTTTATATTATCAAAAGAAATACTTTATACTGGTATCCTAAGCCCTCATCTGTTTACCTTTAAAGTCAAATGGTACTTCCTTTTCTTCTTCAACTAACAATCCTGCATTACTTTTGATGTACCTCTCAGTCATAGCATTAAAAAGACACATCTTTATTTCTTCTCTAAGCTCATTTACCTCTGACTCTGTAATAATATTAAAGATACCTAACAAGGCCTTTGTCTAGGTTATCTATATAGAACACCATCTTCAATTTACTAAGAGATATGAAAATTTGATAGTTTCATTAATCTCTTCATTAGTATCTATTAGGCACGTTATATCAATAACATTGATTCTACATGACCTAGCCTTTGAATAGATTTTCCTAGGAAATCTTTAGTCTATACTCTCCTACATACTTTTTTATAGATAGGTTCCATTGTGCTGTGGTGCCATGGCCTATGGTTTTATCTATAGTGGATGAGTCAAGGCCCAAGTGATATAGCCACTACAATACAGTCCAAATAGGGCTAAACTAGTAAACAACTCCTGCTTACTGTTTAGCCCTACTCTATCTATCTATTATGAAACTCCTTATTCAACTTACTCAGAGCCTTCTTCTCTATCCTCGACACATAAGACCTGGATATCCCCAGCATGCAAGCAATCTCCCTCTGCGTCCTCTCAACCCCATTATTTAAGCCATATCGAAGCTCTATGACTGTTTTCTCTCTCTGCTTCAACACATCTTTCATCTTATGATAGAGCAGTTTAATCTTCATTTTAAGGTCTACTTGATCTACTACGGAATCGGATTTCGTTTCAATCACATCGATTAGACTAATTTCATTCCCCTCTTTATCAATGCCTATGGGCTCTTGTAACGAAATTTCCTTAGAGTGCTTTTTTTCATTTCTGAGCATCATTAATAACTCATTTTCTATACAACGGGCGGCATAAGTAGCTAGTCTTGTACCTTTTTCAATGTTAAAAGTCGTTATTGCTTTAATTAGACCGATTGTCCCGATGGATATCAGATCATCCATATCCCGCTCTGATGTGTTGTATTTTTTTACAATGTGTGCAACTAAGCGAAGGTTTCTCTCGATTAATACATTTCTCGCTTGCATATCGCCTTCCTTACACTTTATTAAATACTCCTTCTCCTCTTCACTTGATAAAGGTTTCGGGAAAGACTGAGATGTTGTAAAATAGAACCCTGGTATAATGAATGTCAATAAGTTAAATAGCAAAATAAAAAGCACCTCTAAATATGTATTCATAATAGTTTATGAAAAAAATAGTTAGAAAGTGCCTTTCCAATAAAAAAAATACGATTAATTTTTAGTTGTCTAGGGGTGACGCATTCTTGGCTCTTACGATGGTATTCTTAAGAAAAGGACGGTCAAGTTTAAATTGAATATGTTGTTTTGGATGAGGAGCACTGTCTAGTGGGTGACCATCTTCGTCCCACATTGCTTCAACGATCACCGAGTAGTTATCGCCTTGAACATCCATAAACTCTATTTCATCACCTACAGAAAATTTATAGCGTTGCTGTAAGGTAACCATCTGCCTATCTGCATCATAAGATACCACTTTACCAATAAATTTGTAGCTTCTAATATACGTGTTTGAATCGTAGATTTGACCTTCTTCATCAGGTTTTTGAAAATAGAAACCTGTGGTAAATTTTCGATGTGTACATTTTTTTATTTCCTCCAGATATTGAGGTATGTTAGCTTTATATTTATCTGGATTCTCTAAGTAATCATCCAGTGCTTGACGGTATGTTCGGGTAACAGATGCCACGTAGAGTTGGGTCTTCATTCTACCTTCAATCTTAAAACTATAGACACCTGCCTCTACTAAATCAGGTATATACTCCAGCATACACAAGTCTTTAGAATTATACACATACGTACCCCTGTCATTTTCAAATACAGGCATGTATTCATTTGGCCGTGTTTCCTCTACCAGATGATATTGCCAACGGCAAGGATGGGTACAGGCTCCTTTATTGGCATCTCTTCCAGCCATATAATTACTTAAAAGACAGCGGCCCGAATAAGAAATGCACATTGCACCATGTACAAATGCTTCTATATCTAAGGTCACTGGTGTACGATCTGATATGGTCTTAATCTCTCTAAAGGAAAGCTCTCTCGCGACAACCACACGCTTAACACCAAGATTATGCCAGAAACTTACACTTTTATAGTTGGTGTTATTGGCCTGCGTACTTAGATGTAGTTCCATGTTAGGAAGAACCTCCTGAGCTATGGCTAAAATACCAGGATCAGCAATAATCAGGGCATCTGCATTCATGTCTTTTAGTGCTTCAAAGTATGCATAGACCCCATCTATATCATCGTTATGAGCAATAATGTTAGCCGTCACATAGACTTTCACACCATGTGCATGGGCAAAAGCTATGCCTTCTTTCATTTGTTCTAATGAAAAATTCTTAGCTTTAGCCCGTAGGCCAAACTCCTGCCCACCAATATAAACGGCATCTGCTCCATATAAAACAGCTACTTCTAAATTTTCTAGATTTCCTGCTGGTATGAGTAACTCAGGTTTTTTCATCTTAACAACGCCTTTCATCTAATTTAAAACTTAATGTAACCCCATCAGCCACAGGTAATATGGACGTCTGCAACTGAGGATGATGATTGATTTCCCATAAGTATTCTCGCATACGCTGGTGTATAGTTCTTTGCCTTCTTGGTACATTAAAACGTGATTTTGCAACGGTTCCATCTTGAAGGACATTATCCGATATCAATAAACCATTTACTTTTAACAGGCGCATACAATCAGGTAAAAATGTCAAATACTGTCCCTTGGCTGCATCCATAAAAATCATATCATAGGGTCCAGTAAGTGTCTTTAGGATATCACCAGCATCACCTTCTAACAACGTAATCTGCTCTTTTTTACCTGTCCGTTCAATGTTGTGCAACGCTTGGCTTATCATCTTCTGGCTACGTTCTATGGTTGTAATATGCCCATGATCTCCCATACAGTCACACATAATAATGGATGAATAGGCTATTGCAGTTCCAATCTCCAGAATACGGACTGGTTTATGCATGGCTATGAGAAAGCGCAATAATTGCTTAACCTCTGATTTAATGATCGGAACATGCCCAGCTATTGCTTCTTCTCTTATGGCATGTATCCGTTCATCCTCCTCTGGCTGAATGGCTTTAAGGTAATCCCGAATATAGGGATACGTGATTTCACTCATAACTCGTCTCCTTTTGCATTTGAGCTAACATGGAAGGAAGATATACTTATAAGTTAAGGTTTCATAAAACCCCTCTCATCACAAGATGAGACTACTTATACGGTATATCTTCCAAATCCCATAACCACCTAGCAAATCATTGAATTGCGTAGAGCAGTTTATGGTTATTAAAATTCATTTTGATACTTACCTTTGACCTTGTTGTGTGCATCGAGTGTTGTATTAAACTCATGTTCACCCGTTTCTGGATTCCTAAGTGAAAAATATAAATAATCCGATTCTGTTGGGTATAATGAAGCTTCTATAGAACGCTCACCTGGATTGGCTATTGGTCCTATGGGCAACTCAGGATATAGATACGTATTATAAGGTGACTCTATTTCTAGATCATCATATAACAAACGGTCTCTTCTCTTATCCAACGCGTACATAACCGTTGAACACATTTGTAGCTTCATACCATCTTCTAATCGATTGTAGATGATACCTGCTACAATTTCTCTTTCCTCATCCACCCGTACTTCTTTTTCAATGATGGATGCCATTGTCACAATCTGGTCAACTGTCATACCTAATTCTTCGGCTCGTGTATAGTATTCATCTTTAAAAACTTTATCAAACTGTTTTAACATAATACTGACGATATCTTGTGCAGATGCGTCTTTATAGACTTCATAAGTTGATGGAAATAGATAACCTTGTAATTTAATATTACGATCTGGAAGATCTTCTAAAAAGCGATAATCATAATTGACGTCATTAATAGCAGCCATAAATTCTGATGATTTACAGATTTTTTCTTTCTGTAGCTTATCAGCAATCTGTTGTATGGTATAACCTTCAGGAATGGTGAATTTAATGGTTTCTTTCTTGGCACCATTGGTTGTCAAAATCTCAGCGATTTCTTCCTCTGTCATACCCGTATTGAGGGTATAATCACCATATTGAAACTTACTGCCTTTACCTGATAACTTGGCGTAGGCTAAAAAGTAATACGTGTTATTAATTAATTCATTATCATGCAATATATTGGCAATATCCTTAGATGTGGCTCCTTTTGGAACAGTTACTTCAACTGTTTTTACCACAATATCTTCAGCAGGCTTTTTTGACATTAGCTTATAGGAATAATCATATACTCCTCTAGCCACAAAAAAGATAATCCACACGGCTACACATAAAATAATAACCTTTGATAATAAATATAACATTTTCAACATCGTTTTCTTACTCATTTTTGTCACCCTTCTGGTTCACTTACGCTCATATACGTCCATTGACAACAACAAAAGTTAAAACTATTGTCCTTAAAAACAGGTTTGCTTATTCTTCTTCTAGAAAATCCAGGTCAAAATCCATTTCCTCGGCTATACAATCATATACTTCTGTTATCATTTCAGAGAACTTCGTTTCAGCCTCTAAAAATGCCTTTACTTCTGTTCCTTCAATTAACCCCTTGAATTCTTGGTTCAAGTTTAATAGATTTTCATAACTGTCGTAAGAACCTTCACCATGCTCCATTTGTATTTGAAAAGATTTCTTCCGATAATCGTTAACTTGTTTTAGTAACTGTGGATTAGACATGATGACTTTTTTATACTGATGGTAATCCTTATAGGCTTGCGTTTCTTTAAGTCTGTTAACGAACTGCTTTGCTTCTTTTATATAATCCACAACAATACTTCCTCTCGCGGTTATTGACAATTTATGGTTGAGTTTATACTTCCATAATGATTGGTAAAATCATTGGGCTTCTTTTCGTCTTAGCCCATAGATAATCTCTAAGCGCATCCCGAACAACACCTTTAATTTTTGACCAATCTGTAATACGTTTTTTGTGACACTGTTCTAAAGCATTTTTGACAACATTTCTAGCTTCTAACATCAAATCTTCTGATTCCCTAACATATACGAATCCTCTAGATATTATATCAGGTCCACACAATATTTGTCCAGTCTGTTTCTGTAATGTAACAACAACGATTAATAGACCATCTTGTGATAATTTCTGTCTGTCCCGTAGAACAATGTTTCCAACATCACCTACACCTAAACCGTCCACAAGGATCTGTTCAGCAGGTACTCTACCTGTTATCTGACCACCAGACTTATCAAGTTCTAATACATCGCCACTTGTTAAAATAAAAACATCATCTTCCTTCATACCCATCTTACACGCTAATTCAGCATGTTTCTTTAGATGACGGTATTCACCATGTACCGGTATAAAGTATTTAGGTTTTACAAGTGTATGCAATAGTTTTAACTCTTCTTGCATAGCATGACCAGAAACATGGGTATCTTCACATATAACTTCTGCCCCTTTTCTATACAAATCATCAATGACACGGGACACTGTTTTTTCATTACCTGGAATTGGTTTTGAACTAAAGATGATACGATCTCCTGCTTTTATTTCTATTTTTCTATGATTTGAGGATGCCATTCTGGACAATGCAGCCATTGCCTCCCCTTGACTTCCTGTTGTTATAATCACCAGTTGACCATCTTTGTATCGATTAATCTCTTCAACACCAATCATGGTATTTTCTGGCATTTTTAGGTAACCCAGTTCCATAGCTGTCTTTACAACATTGACCATACTCCTACCTTCAACAACTACTTTTCTATTGAAGTGCTGAGCTGCCCACACAATTTGCTGAACACGATCCACATTGGAAGCAAATGTAGCAACAATAATACGTTTTCCTTCTGAATCTAAGAAGATATCATCTAATGATTCTCCAACTGTACTTTCAGACATGGTATAACCTTTACGTTCTACGTTGGTACTGTCTGCCATAAAAAGTAAGACACCTTTGCGTCCTAGTTCTGCAAATCTCTGTAAATTAATGGGTTCTCCATGAATGGGTGTATAGTCCACTTTAAAGTCACCAGAGTGTATCACCACTCCAGCTGGTGTTGTTATGGCTAAAGCTACCGCATCGGCAATACTATGATTCGTGCGAATAAACTCCACTTTAAAGCTACCCAATGTTATTGTTTGTCCTGGCGTAATACATTTTCTTTTGACACTCTTTAGTAGATTATGCTCTCTTAATTTGTTTTCTACAAGTCCTAATGTTAATTTTGTCCCATATACAGGCACATTAACATCACGAAGAACATAGGGCAATGCTCCTATATGATCTTCATGTCCATGGGTTAGGACAATACCTTTCACTTTGTCTACATTATCCTTCAGATAGGTTACATCTGGAATGACTAAGTCTATTCCTAACATTTCATCTTCTGGAAATGCAATACCGCAGTCAACAACAATAATATTATCGTTATATTCAAAGGCAGTAATGTTCATACCTATTTGCTCAAGTCCGCCTAAAGGTATAATTTTCAGTTTTGATACTTTCTTTGTCAAATAGACACCTCCTAATTTTTCTCCCTATTTTTTTCTTTTTTTCTTTGTCTGCCGGACATTTCATTATTTACAGTCTTTACAGATACCATAGAACTTCACTTTGTGGTCAGTTACTGCAAAATTATATTTTGAAAGAAATCGCTCTTCTATAGACTCCATCAAATCATCTTCTACTTCAATTACTTTTCCACATACCTCACATATTAAATGGTGGTGATGGTGATGATCATCATTAAACTTACCAATTTCATAACGAATATAGCCATCGTCCAAATTTAATTTATCAATTAATTTTAACTCATGCAAGAGCTGAATTGTTCTATATACTGTAGCTAAACCAATTTCAGGACATCTTACACGAACGATCTCATGAATTTCTTCAGCAGTAAGATGTTGTCCTTCGTTTTCCTGTAATACATCCAGCACCATTCTTCTTTGGGTTGTTAATTTTAATCCTTTTTCTTTTAATAACTGTCTAAACTCTTCACTATTTACAGACACTTATATTCCCCCATATTCGTTTAATTGGTTATACATATTGACCTGCATCACGCTGCATCTATTGCTTGAAAAACCTTTTTGATTTTATACGTAACACACATTCAACTTGTTCAGGTTCGATATTTTATTGTCCTTATATGACAAGTCATAATCAGCTCATTTATGCAATACAATCTGAATCATTTTTTTACTTACATCTTTCGTACAATCGAAACACCCGATACTATTCCTTAACAAAATCTCTTGCCTATACCTCGTCAAATTACAAACAGTTATAACAATTATAAATGGGGAAGATGATTTTGTCAAATATACCGTGCATATGTCCTAACCAATAAGACCTACATATCTATCTCGAAATCGTCTAATGCATCCATTAATTTTTCACTGACAGGTAATAATTCTGCATCGTCATCAACGATTTCATAGATAATATCCTCATCATCTTGTTCAATTGCCTTAATCACATAAGCTGTCATATCATCGCATTCCAGCTCTGTTTCGTCTACAACTAACAGATAGGTTATATCCCCATGAGTTGCCGTACTGAGTATCGCGAAATCCACTTGTTCGCCTGTTTCTTCAATGGTGAAATTGATTGTCTCCATATGGTACACCTCCTAATAAGGTAAATTATGTTTATGATATAATCTTAATATAGCCTACTCACATTTTACAATCCAAATATCCTTGTAAAATATAGACCGCAGCCATTTTGTCAATTATTTTTTTTTGCTTCATTCGACTCAAATCAGCTTCTAACATGGAACGTTTTGCTCCCATGGTACTCAATCGTTCATCCCAAGTTTCAACTGGCAGGGATAATTCCCGGATTAACCGATCCTTAAAATATAAGGTACGGTCCACGCGCTCACCACAAGTATTGTTCATATTTTTTGGTAGCCCTAATACAATCTTTTCTATATTATACTCATTTATAATCTCAGTTAATCTTGTAATTGTAGATTTTAGATTATTTTCTTCTTTTCGATGGATTGTTTCAATGCCTTGAGCTGTCCAGCCCAATGGATCACTGACGGCTACTCCCACTGTTTTGCTCCCATAATCTAAACCTAAAACACGCATGCTATCACATCCAATACTGATTATACATTAAAATGATACCAACAATGACTTACCTTTATACTCATAACCCTATATAACCATCTCTTTTTCACATAAATCGTATAAGTTCTATATTTCTTTTTATAAAATTAATAATTATAAAAGCAGACAACAAGAGTGTGCTCCATGCACACTTTTACATCCTCATACCATATAAGTCTTAACTCTATAAGACTAGTTATTTATTCCTATCTATAACACACAAAAAACTGTAGACAGAATGCTCTCTACAGTCATCATGTACTACACTATTATACTTCTACTTGCAGTTATTGTCTATATAATTTTTAACTAATTCTTCCAACAACTCATCACGTTCTATTTTACTAATCTTACTTCTAGCATTTTTGTGGCTAGTGATATATGTAGGATCACCTGACAAAATGTAGCCTACTATCTGATGTATTGGATTATATCCTTTTTCTGTAAGAGCATTGTAAACACTTACCAACACTTCGTTAGCATCTTCTGGTTCCTTTTTATATTTCTTAAAAAATTGAGTACTATTAATATCCTTCACACATATCACATCCTAACTTCTACAATTGTATCGTAAATTTCTTTAGGTTGAAAGACCTATAACTACCTTTTACTATATATTAATATATATGCCAATAAAATACAATTAAAAAATGCTCTGTAACATGATTTTAATCTAATGCTAACCATAATACGAAAAATATTGCTCTATTTCTTTATATATAGATGATTATTGCTATATTTCGCCAATCAACATGTTCTCTTGAATAGCTATAATGCGTGTGGATAACAGCTTATTCTGAATATTGGTGGGGCTTGCTGTTTTCACTTTTATATAATTATCCGTAAATCCATAATAATAGAATGTATCATCTACCACTATTTTTTCTTCGTAAAGTACATGATAGTCCTTATTCATAAGCGTTTCTAAAAAACTGCGTGTAATCTTATCTTGACATGCTATAATGGTTTGACTCCTTTTTGCTTTGACAGCAGCATCGATTTGATCTGTTCTGTCAGCTGCTGGTGTTCCCTCTCGCATGGAGTATTTGAAGACATGAATATGACTAAACTGTATGTGTTTTATAAAATCAAGGGTTTCCTGAAATTCCCCTTCTGTTTCACCTGGAAAACCAACGATAATATCTGTTGTTATGGATGGATTAGCATACGTCTTTCTAATGAGCCCTACCTTCTCAGCATATTCACTGGTTGAGTATTTTCTATTCATACGCTTAAGAACCGCATCACATCCGCTTTGTAATGATAAATGAAAATGAGGGCATACCTTATTTAATTGTACCAAACCTGCCATAAAATCAGCCGTAATCAAATTAGGTTCCAGTGAGCCAAGGCGTATGCGTTGGATGCCTTCAATGGTATGAAGGCTATTTAATAGGCCTAATAGCGTGACATGGTCATCTTGATCTTTACCATAAGACCCAATATGAATACCTGTTAAAACCACCTCATGGTAACCATTCTGAGCAAGGGTCTTGACTTCCTTAATAATGTCACCAATTTCCCGGCTTCTTATTCGACCTCTCGTATAAGGAATAATACAATAAGAGCAGAATTGATTGCAGCCATCTTGTATCTTAATATAAGCTCTTGTTTTATCACTGACTTTGGTAATCCATATATCTTCATAGTCTGTTGTTTGACCAATATCTTCGATAACTTGTATGGGGTGACCATCTAAAAGATAGGATTCTACAAGCTCAACAACTTTATTCTTATGATTACTGCCAATGACAAGGTCAATATGATGATCAGCTTGCAACTTCTCACCTGCTACTTGCGCATAGCACCCTACTGCAACAATAACTGCCTCTTGATTTTTTTTCCTAGCTTTTGACAGCATCTGTCTTGATTTTTTGTCGGCAATATTGGTGACGGTGCATGTATTAACCACATAGATATCAGCTGCATCTGAAAAATTCCCAATGGCATAACCGGATTCTTCAAAAAGTTCTTCCATGGCTTCCGTTTCATATTGATTGACTTTACAGCCTAATGTATACGTAGATACGATTTTTTTACGCCCATATTTTTTATAAAACGCATCATGACTAAGTCTTAAATCAACTTTTTCTTCTTTTATATCTTTCATAAGGTTAATTCCTCCTATGTTCAGCACAACATATAATCTACCACACCCTAGCTAAGTAATCAACTCAATATTTTTTCTTCCTTAATGATATGCATTATTATGCTTTCAGTTAAAAGATTACATGATTTTAGTAAAACTGGATGGCTCATACTGGCTTATTTTATGCCTATAACGCCTATATTTTAAATTATTGCACTATTATTTGAATTATATTTATTTTTTAGACCTGGTACTAAGTAATAAATATGGTGATGATCTATTAGGTAAATATCATACATTTGATGATGAGCAATATAGCATAGATTAACTTCTGTGTATATACAATTTTAGTTTTATTTCATAAAGCTTGTACCATTTCTATCATTTGTGAATATAATATAGCAAAAACATAAAGGCGGTGAAATGAATGGAAACTAAAGTTAGTGCTAAAGCTACATTTGGAGAAGTTATAACAATTCAAATTAATCAAAACCCTGCTGATCCAAGAATAATTGTCGATGCAGGTGCACAAATACTCACGACTATACCACCATTATACAAACTAACATTAGACGTTAGCTTAAAAGACTAGTTTTAGGGTTGTCTTTTTGGACAACCTTAACTAAACCTACAATCTTTACATAGCTTAGTTTGGAGTTATATCAATTATAGATAAATTGCTTTCAAGAGATATTATTATCAAACGAGGTTAATTCGTATTTAGGTCAGCCTAGCGTATGAGCTGTTTTTTCATATTAATACCTCACAATAAAATAGATTTTTTTTGTTTATATTATCAGTGCTTTGACTAAAAGCACCTAATTTGGTTTACTTTTTTTGGTAATATTAGTTATTGACTTATATTACAATACAGGTTAGTATAATGTTGTATTAAAAAACATGAAGCAAGGGGGTCATTATATGAAAACAATCAAAGTATCCTTAAACTCAATCGACAAGGTTAAAAATTTCGTAAACTTTGTTAGCAAATTCGATTCAGATTTTGATTTAGTATCTGGTCGTTATGTGATTGATGCAAAGTCTATTATGGGAATCTTTAGTTTAGATCTTAGCAAACCAATCGAATTGACCGTTCATGACGATGCAGCTTACGCAGAAGTTGCTGACGCTTTGAAGGAATTTATTGTAGAATAATCCATTCCTTCAACATCAATAACCAATTAGAATACCTATTCCTTTTGTTAATGGCATATAATGGTTAAGTTGCCTTATCTATTATATGGAAAACGCATGACTTAGCGTCGTCCATTAGATTGTTAATACATAAGGAACGTTTCTTTAATTTTTAAAGCAAAACTTTGCTATAACATAAAAATCCACTTTAATAGTGGATTTTTTATTGTCTATTATCTTGCTATAGATTATATCTTATTCTTCTGTATGCTGATCTGGGCGTACTTTAATAAGCTCAATACCATTAATGGCTTCTTCCATCATCTCTTCAATTTTCTCAAGCCTCTTCTCGGACCTGATGATGGATTTTAGTGTGGGTTTTGTTACAGGATGTTTGGCAACAAAAATTGTACAACAATCCTCGTAGGGTAAAATAGACGTTTCATAGGTACCTATTCGCTCCGATATATCCACAATATCTTGCTTATCAAAACCAATTAATGGTCTAAATACAGGCATGTGACATACTGCATTGGTCGTTGTTAAGCTCTGAATGGTCTGTGATGCTACCTGTCCTATACTCTCACCAGTAACAAGGGCTAATGCACCTGTTTTCTCAGCCACTCGCTCAGCAATAATCATCATAATACGGCGCATGATAATGGTTAACTGCTCATGAGGGCACTGCTCATAGATGTACAGCTGAATATCCGTAAAAGGCACCACATTCAAATTGATGTTACCTGAATACCTGGATACAATTTTAGCTAAATCAACGACTTTTTGCTTCGCTCTTTCACTGGTGTATGGATGACTGTGATAGTAAATAGCATCAAGCTTAACCCCTCTTTTTGCAATAAGATAACCTGCAACAGGTGAATCAATACCACCGGATAACATGAGCATGGCCTTACCATTTGAACCAACTGGCATACCACCTGGACCTTTAATTATTTTTGAGTAGATATAGGCTCTGCCTCTAATTTCAACCCATACTTTTATGGATGGTTTTCTCACATCCACCGTTAAATCGGGAAGATGATCAAGGAGGTATGCGCCCACTTCACAAGCAATTTCCATGGAATTAAGCGGGTATCTCTTATCAGCTCTTCTGGATTCTACTTTAAACGTAAAATTAAAATCATGGTAGACCTCTTTCATATGGGAAAGAGTTGCTTCCTTAACACGTTCAAAATCCATGTCTTCCAAAACAACAACAGGACATATACCTATGATACCAAATATCCTTGATAAGCGATCCAACACCTCTTCTTCATCATAATCTTCAAATGGCTCTATAAAGATTCTCCCTTGTTCCTTACTAACACGAAAGTCGCCACAAGGTTTAAGTGTACGCCTTATATGATCCGATAAAATATTTTCAAATATATAACGATTTTTACCTTTTAACGCAATCTCACCATACTTAACTAAAAAGGCCTTCTTTGTATTACCCATCGTTCCATTCCTTCCATTTTATACCTTGATTACTGTGATTATTAATGTCTTACAAACTTTCTTAACATAGGTATCATCACCTTAAGTTCTTTAACGCAAATATCCAATTCATCTTTTGTATTCATGACGCTTAATCCAAATCTTACGGTGGATAGTGCTTCCTCATTGGTTAAGCCAATGGCTTGCAAAGGTCCTGTCTTTGAAGGTTTGTTGGATGAACATGCAGAACCTGTTGATACATAGATATTTTTTTCTTCCAGGCTATGCAAGAGTACCTCTCCTCGTACACCTTTTATACGTACACTAAGAATATGGGGGGCTCCTTCTAGAACAGGCATACCATTAATCTGAATGCCTTCTATTTCTTCTAATAGTAGCTTAGCTAAATAACTTTTAAGTTCATATAAATACGTTCTATGGGCTTCTAGCTGATCATACATCATACTAGCAGCACACCCAATTGCTGCAATACCAGGCACATTCTCTGTGCCATTACGCATCCCTTTTTGTTGATTACCACCATAGGAAATAGGATTAATCTTAATACGGTCATTAATATAGAGTGCACCAATACCTTTTGGTCCATGAAACTTGTGACCACTTATACTAAGTAGATCAATCTGCCATTTTTTGGGATATATAACCATCTTGCCAAAAGCCTGAATGGCATCAACATGAAAGATGGTCTCTTGGTTTTTATTCTTAATAAGAGCACCTATCTTATCCACAGGTATAATCGTACCCAATTCGTTATTGACATACATCATGGATACCAATATAGTATCCTCACGTATGGTATCTTGTAACACCTTTAAGTTAACTTGTCCGTACTGATCTACTGGCAATATGGTTAACGCATATTCATGATCCCCCAAATATAACATGGTATTCTTAACAGAGGAATGTTCCAACGATGTGGTAATGATATGTTTACCTGACCGTTTATATGCATCTGCAATGCCTAAAATGGCTAAGTTGTTGGCTTCAGTTCCTCCAGAAGTAAAGTAGACTTCTTTATCATTTACCTTCAAAATCTTGGCTATTATTTCTTTGGATTTAATAATATGATTCTCAGCATCTATACCCTTTTGATGCAAAGAAGATGGATTACCATAATCCTCTTTTAAAACGTTACACATGATTTCTACTACTTCATCGAAAGTTTTGGTCGTAGCACCATTATCTAAATATACTTCCATATGCGGGCATCCTTTCTCCCTTTTCTCAAACAATTGTATCTTTAAAACTATTCTTTTTGGACACTCAACCCATTTAAAAGGCTGTCTCTCATGTTCACAACGAGACAGCCCCCCTTTTATTTTTTCATTACATTTTCAATGGCTTGTACAACTCTTGATTTCTGAAATGGCTTAACAATAAAATCTTTTGCACCATTTTTAATAGCTTCTATGACCATCGGTTGTTGTCCCATAGCCGAACACATAATAACTTTTGAACCTGGGCTGGCCTTTAATATCTCTGGAAGAGCCGTAACCCCATCCATCTCAGGCATTGTAATATCCAGTGTTATGACGTCTGGTTGAAGTTCTTTCGCTTTCACTATGGCTTCTTTTCCATTATTCGCCTCACCACAAATATCAAAATTCTCGTCTGCCAGCATTTTTTTTAGAACCGTTCGCATAAAAATTGCATCATCAACAATTAAAACTCGAAATGCCATACTATTCCTCCTCAAGTTGAAACATTAGTAAAGACAATATTGCTAGCCCAGCTGTTTCCGTTCTAAGTATCCTCTTACCTAATGTTATAATATTAGCACCTTGTTGCTTAGCCTTATCTACTTCATCAAGACTAAATCCTCCCTCTGGACCTATAAATACGCCTATCCTCTTCATGTCTAAGCTATTTAATAAGGTTTTTGTTTTGTTAATATTATCTGCATTTTCATAAGGAACAATAGTTGTGTCCATTCTCTGTGCATAGACTAATGCTTCATCATAATTCATTACATCATTAACCATTGGAATAATACCTCGTCCAGACTGTTTTGCAGCGGATTCGGATATTTTATTCCATCTTGCTAATTTCTTAGCAGCGTTTTGCTTGTTTATCTTCACGACACTTCTTGATGTCATTACAGGTATAATTTCGTGTACACCCAACTCCACTGCCTTTTGAATAATCAGTGCCATTTTTTCTTGCTTGGGTAAACCTTGAAAAAGATAAATCTTACTTTTTAGTTCTGCATCTGATAACTCTTTAGACTTAATATCTACCAGAATACGATCACTTTCAATATCATTAATTATACAATAATAGTTAGACCCATGTCCATCACAAATTATAATTTCATCGTTTTTATGCATACGCAGTACATTTTTTATATGATTAACGTCATTTCCAACAATTCTAATGCAGCTCTCTTCAATTTGGCTGGGATTAACAAAAAAACGATGCATGTGCTCTTTCCTTTCATCTATCCTTCTCTTTATACCAGTTGCTTAATTAAAATAATGGATTATATGCATTGAAAACATGTTACTCATGGTGTTTATTGGCCCATATTATGATGAGGTTTTGCGACAATGGCTGACCATTCACCCATACGCTCTACTTCCAAGATGGTAAAACCGTTGGTTTCAAGTGCTTCAATCACTTCATCTATTTTGTCTAGAATAATGCCAGAAGCGATAAATAAACCACCTGGCAATAGATGATTACCCACTGATTGTGATAAAAAGATAATCACGTCAGCCATAATGTTAGCTACAATGATATGGGCTTTTATATCTGACATCTCCAGTAAGTTACCATGCAAAACCTTCACTGTTGCGTCCACATGATTTTGGATGATATTATCCTTTGCTGCTTTTACTGCATTTTTATCTAAATCAATACATACAACGTTTTGTGCCCCTAATTTAGCTGCTGTAATACCCAGTATGCCACTACCACATCCCACATCCAGCAGGACATCATCTGGCTTTATATTGTTATGAATTAAGGCAATACACATGGATGTTGTTTCATGCGTCCCAGATCCAAAAGCCATACCTGGATCAATCTCCACCACAATGTCTTCATCGGTTATGGTTTCGCACACTTCCCATGTAGGTTTAATGACAACATGATCCGCGATACGAAAAGGTTTGTAGTGTTGTTTCCAATTATCGTACCACTCTTCATCATCTACAGTCTCTGTTTCAATATTACCTGAGCCTACTTGCACAAATTGTCTGAGATCGTGTAATTTCTTAGCTAATATTTGAAGAATCTCTTGAACATCCTCTTCTTCGGATACGTAGAAGCGAACATATGCTTCTTGATCTTCTTGGAGAATCCCCTCTTCCACATAATCCGTAAACATCTCTTCCATATCCATCGTTGATAATGTGCCATCCATCACTTCAAAGCCCTGTATACCTTGTTCTGTTAGCATATAGGTAACGGCTTCTATGGCTTCACGATGGATATCTATTTTACATGCTGTCCATTTCAATGGTTACACTTCCTTTTTTATCTAACCTATTCAAAAGCATCCTTCACTTTATCATACCACTTTTTTTTCTTTCCTTCTTTAAGATGTGCATGGTCACTGAATGTATCTGCAAAATCCTTTAATAATTGTCTTTGTTTATCATTCAGTTTCTTTGGTACATCCACAACAACTGTCACATATTGGTCCCCACGTGATTTATTATGGCGAAGACTTGGTACACCCTTACCTTTTAGTCGGAAACGTGTATGTGTTTGGGTACCTTCTTTAATTTCATAAGATACCTTGCCATCAAGGGTAGGTACTTCTAATTCTGCCCCAAGTACAGCTTGAGCATACGTAATGGGTAACGTATAGAATATATCCATACCGTCTCTCTCAAAAAACTCATGGGCTTTTACATATACTGTTACCAGTAGATCACCACGTGGACCACCGTTGGTACCTGGTTCACCTTTTCCTGTTACACGAATGCTCTGCCCATTGTCGATCCCAGCAGGGACTTTTATTGAAATGGTTTTACGTTTCTTTACAAAGCCTGTTCCACGACATGCATGACATTTTTCTTTTATCACTTTACCCGTTCCATTACATGTATGACATGTCTTTACACTTGTAATGTTACCAAACATGGTCTGTTGATTATATCTGACTTGACCCGATCCATTACAGTGAGAACATGTTTCTGGATGGGTTCCTTTTTTAGCGCCTGTGCCCGAACAATCTTCACATGATTCAGATGTCGTTAATTCTATCTCTTTTTCCACACCAAATACTGCTTCTTCAAATTCTAGTGTAACAGATGTCTTCAGGCTGGCTCCTCTTGTTGGTGCATTAGGGTTCCGCCTTCGACTGCCCCCACCGCCAAAAAAGTCACCAAATATATCACCAAATATATCGCCAACATCTGAAAAATCAAAGCCACCAAAACCAGCACCTCCACCGCCGTTTTGAAATGCAGCATGACCAAATTGATCGTACTGCCCCCGCTTAGCTGAATCACTGAGTACCTCATATGCTTCTGTTGCTTCTTTGAATTTATGCTCAACAGAATCATCACCAGGGTTCATGTCTGGGTGATACATCTTTGCTAACTTACGGTATGCTTTCTTAATATCAGCGTCTGTAGCATTACGGTCTAGTCCTAAGACCTCATAATAATCTCTCTTTTCTGCCAAAACTTCCACCTACCTCATTTTAATATAATTAAACACAACAAAACTCGACTTCTCAACATCCTGTATTGACCGCCAATTCTTCATCCAATACATATGTATGTGGGGTTATTTTTGAGAACTCGACTCTTCATGTTAACTCTCATCTTAAGAAAAGCCAAAGACCAATGTCTTTGGCTTATTACAATTTTATATTTTACACTTCTTTGAAGTCTGCGTCAACCACATCATCATCATTATTTGATTGTTGTTCGGGTTCAGGTGTTGGTCCACCTTCTCCACCTGGTGCAGCACCAGCAGCACCTGCTTGTTGATATAACTTAGCTGACAACTCTTGGAATACTGTCATAAGGGCTTCTTTTGCCACTTTAATTTCTTCTACATTGTCATCTGTCATGTTTTCAATTGTGGATTTTCCAAGAATTTCTTTTAACTTGGCAACTTCTGCTTCTACTTTTTCTTTTTCAGCTGCATCCACTTTATCGCCTAATTCATTGATTGTTTTTTCTGTTTGGAATACAAGTGAATCGGCTTCATTACGTACACCTATGGCTTCTTTACGTTTTTTATCTTCTGCTTCAAAACTTTCAGCTTCATTAACAGCTTTGTCGATTTCAGCATCTGTTAAATTTGTACTTGCTGTGATGGTAATGTGTTGTGTCTTACCTGTTCCAAGGTCTTTTGCTGATACGTTAACAATACCATTGGCATCAATATCAAATGTTACTTCAATTTGAGGAACACCTCTTGGTGCTGGTGGAATACCGTCTAATTGGAACCTTCCAAGGGTTTTGTTATCTTTTGCAAACTCTCTCTCCCCTTGAACAATGTGTACGTCAACGGCAGGCTGATTATCAGCAGCTGTTGAGAATACTTGGCTCTTCTTAGTTGGGATTGTCGTATTTCTTTCAATAAGCTTCGTAGCTACCCCACCTAAAGTTTCAATACCAAGTGATAGTGGTGTAACGTCCAATAATAGGATGTCACCAGCACCTGCTTCACCTGATAATTTACCGCCTTGAATGGAAGCACCAATAGCAACACATTCATCTGGGTTAATACCTTTGAATGGCTCTTTACCTGTTAATTTTGATACGGCTTCTTGTACAGATAGCGTACGCGTAGAACCACCAACTAATAATATTTTATCAAGTTCACTTGCTGATAAACCTGAATCTTTTAATGCTGTATTCACTGGACCCATTGTACTTTGTACAAGGTCATTGGTTAATTCATCAAACTTTGCTCTTGTTAACGTAATATCAAGATGCTTAGGTCCTTCTTGTGTAGCTGTGATAAATGGAAGATTAATGTTCGTTGTTGTCGCTGTTGATAATTCTTTTTTAGCTTTTTCAGCAGCTTCTTTTAATCGTTGAACAGCCATTTTATCGTTAGTTAAATCAATTCCTTCAACATTCTTGAATTCTTTAATTAAATGGTTCATGACACGCTCATCGAAATCATCACCACCAAGCTTGTTATTACCGCTTGTTGCTAATACTTCAATAACGCCATCGCCAATTTCAATAATGGAAACATCAAATGTTCCACCACCAAGGTCATATACCATGATTTTTTGCTCATGTTCATTATCAAGACCATATGCAAGTGCTGCTGCTGTTGGCTCATTGATAATACGCTTTACTTCAAGACCTGCAATCTTACCTGCATCTTTTGTTGCCTGTCTTTGGCTATCTGTAAAGTAAGCAGGTACAGTAATAACTGCTTCTGTTACTTTTTCTCCAAGGTAACTTTCTGCATCTGCTTTTAATTTTTGCAATGTCATAGCAGAAATTTCTTGAGGTGAATATTTTTTATTATCAATATTAACCCTAAAATCAGTACCCATATGTCTTTTGATGGAAGCTACTGTATTATCTGGATTCGTAATTGCTTGACGCTTAGCAGGCTCCCCTACAAGTCTCTCACCATTTTTAGTAAATGCAACAACGGATGGTGTTGTTCGAACACCTTCTGCATTAGCGATTACGACTGGTTTACCACCTTCCATAACGGCAACACATGAATTTGTTGTACCTAAGTCAATTCCAATAATTTTACCCATTATTATTTCCTCCTTTATATTCTCTAATGTACCACTGACATTATTTTTTTAATTGTGTCTTGGCAACTTCTTCATTTCATGTATGTCATGTTGTATGAAATTACCATTTATGATAAGATGCACAACTGTAATTGCACATACTTCATTTTAGTGATCCTCTTAGTATGCTTCTATTATACTAATTAACAACTTTAACCATACTATGTCTAAGTACGGCATCTTTGTACATATACCCTTTTTGGAACTCTTCTGCAACGGTGTTTTCACCGAAGTTCTCATCTTCAGCATGGGTGACAGCATGATGTAAATTCGGATCAAATGCTTGACCTGTTGCTTCAATAGGCTCTACCCCTAATTCATTAAGGGCTCCTAAAAGTTGCTTAAAAATCATTTCTACACCTTGGGTAAAAGGTAAGTCTTTCTCTTCTTCCGATACACTACTCAGTGCTCTCTCAAAATTATCAACAATAGGTAATAATTTTTCCACTGTTTCTTTTGCACCATTTTCATACATTTGGGATTTTTCTTTAATGGTTCGCTTTCTGAAATTATCAAATTCAGCCATTGTACGCTGCAGTCTATCCATATACTCTTTTACAAGCTTATTTGGACTATCCTTTTGCATGTCTTCCGAAGATTCTTCACAAGATTCTTCTTCTACTACAACTACTTCCTCTTCCAACACTTGTTCTTCAGCTTGCAACTCTTCCTTTTGTAGCTCTTCACTTATTTTATCCTTGTTTGCCACTATATAGCCACCTTTCCCTAGAATACTTTATTTCAGTTTGTTTATTATTTTATCCATCTTTGTCATTAAGCTTGACAGGGTAGATATGGCATTTTCATAATCCATTCTTTTGGGACCAATGATACCGATAAATCCAATATCTTCGCCTCCAAGTTTATAAGTTGTTGTAACCAGACTACAGTCTTTCATTTCATCAAGCTTATTTTCACAACCAATGGTTACTTTAATGTTTACCTTTTGGTCCTCTAGCCCTTGACGGATAATTTGCTTTAACACTTGTTTTTCTTCTAATTGATGCATCAAGTTCGTTGCTTTGTCAATATCATTAAATTCAGGAAACCGCAAAATATTGGTTGCACCAGACGTATATACATCTGTATCATCAACCGATTGAATGGTATCAAATATGGCATCTAACACCTTATTAATCACATCTGCATTTTCACCTGCAAAATCTTTTAATTGTTGAATAAGCGGCAAATTAATTTGCTCTAATGTTAAGCCATAGAGATGCTCATTAAGTACAAATGTTAAGCGATTCAGTATCGTTTGGTGAATAGGTTCCGTTAGATGGATCATGTAATTCTTAATGATATTTCCATCTGTAACAATAACTGCTAATAATTGTCTCTCTTGAATAGCGATGAGCTGTATATTCTTGATCTTTGCTCTCTTAATCTGAGGCGAAGAGACAATGGTTGCATAACTGGTTTCACTTGCTAACATCTTGGCGATGTTTTTAAGTAAAGATTCGATACGGTCTACCCGTTGTAATAATTGTTCAATATAGAAACCATGTTCAACCTGGTTCTGATGTAAATGCATTAACTCATCCACATACAAACGATAACCTTTATCTGATGGAATACGACCTGCTGACGTATGAGGCTGAAGAATGAAACCCAATTCTTCAAGGTCTGACATCTCATTACGAATCGTTGCTGGACTCACACCCAAGTCATAATTCTTAGAAATTGTTCTGGAACCAACCGGTTCTGCTGTTTCTAAGTAATCCAATATGATGGCCTGCAAAATCTTAAGCTTTCTATCATTCAATTCCAATACGTCCACCACCTTATAATCAGCTTTGTTAATATCTCCATCCTTTTTTATTCTTTGCCAGTTATTTCTTTTTGTTAGCACTCACCTCGATTGAGTGCTAATGGCTTGAAATAAAAATATCATTTACAACCACATTTGTCAAGTATTTTTATGCAATTTAATTGTTTTTTTACATTTTATTCAAATATAAAATGAGAAAGCACATGATTACTCACATCAACACCTTGCCTTGTAAGCCTCCACCTATCCCCATCTTCTTCCATTAAACCTTGACCCGCTAGCGTTGCAATGATAGGACCATAATAAACATCTATCGTCTCACCAAAACGCAACACAAAATCACGTTTACTGATACCCTCTAATAAACGCAAACCTAAAAACATAAACTCTTCAACAGTCATTTTCTTATCTATAAACTGCTTATCTTCCTGTATAGCTTCTATATCCCCATCCATTGCCAAATAGCTCTCCATATGACGTGTATTTTGATAGCGATAGCCCTCAAAATACGAAGAAGCTCCAAGTCCCATACCAATATAAGGTTTCCCTATCCAATAGACGTTATTATGGTAACAAGCCTTACCTTCTTTCGCATAATTGGAAATCTCATAATGCACATACCCATATGCTTCAAGAATGTCATGAATCCGCCAATACATCTGCCGCTCTACCTCCTCATCATGAGTCGATAATGCTCCCTTTTCATATAACTTATAAAAAACAGTATCTTCTTCTATAATCAAACCATAACAAGATACATGCTCCGGTTGCAGCTCCACAACCTTCTTAATATCCTGTTCCACTTCTTCCAAACTCTGATTAGGCAAACCAAACATCAGATCCACATTCACATTGTCAATCCCTGCCTGTCTAATCAATCCATAACTCTCCAAAAACTCTTCCCACGTATGAATCCTTCCAAGCTTCTTAAGCAAATGATTCTCACAAGACTGCAACCCAAGGCTAACCCGATTCACTCCAGCCTCCTTCAACACCAAAACCTTCTCCCATGTTAAAGTACCCGGATTCGCCTCAATGCTAATCTCCGCATCATCCGCTAAACAAAAATACTTATGGATAGCAGCCAAGATTCGCTTTAAATCTTTGCTCACCAAAATAGACGGTGTCCCACCCCCTATAAACACACTCTTAACCTCATAATCCTTCGTACAAGCCCCATAAGCCTCTATCTCACCAACTAAAGCATCCACATACCTGCCCCTATCCCCTTCATGCCTCTCAAAAGACAAAAAATCACAATAATGACACTTGCTCTTGCAAAAAGGTATATGCACATACAAACTTAATGCCTTCATTCCACCAACACCTACTCGTAGTTAATCTATCAAGTTCGTTCTTATTTCTTAACGAAAATCTCACATTTATATTATTTCAATATCTTTACCTTTTAAGTATTTACATTATAGTCATCCACTTCTCCCAAAACCTACGTCTACCCCTCAAGGCTTCCATCAATACAACATCAACATCCCAGGAAGCCATAAGGGGTTAAGCGACAAGCGAACCACGGACGGTGAGCGCAGACCCTATAAACACAGACGTTTATCGGGTCTGAAAAGCTTTACCAAAACCTACGTCTACCCCTAGGCTTCCATCAATACAACGTCAACATCCCAGGAAGGCATAAGGGGTTAAGCGACAAGTGAACTACGGACGGTGAGCGCAGACTAAACACAGACGTTTATCGGGTCTGAAAAGCTTTACCAAAACCTACGTCTACCCCCAAGGCTTCCATCAATACAACGTCAACATCCCAGGAAGGTATAAGGGGTTAAGCGACAAGCGAACCACGGACGGTGAGCGCAGACCCTATAAACACGGACGTTTATCGGGTCTGAAAAGCTTAACCCCTTATACCTTCCAAAAACCACTAGCCCCCAAAGTATTGATACCAAGCCTCACCAGCCATCAAATTCTATCAACACCCTATCTTTAATCCAACCCCACACAAACCAAAAATTAATACCAACCCATCCATGACCGTCTCCCCAGACACCCCACAAACAAATTGATATTAACCTCAAAACTAATCATCTAATTTTAACACACTCATAAACGCCTGTTGCGGCACCTCTACATTACCAACCTGCCGCATACGCTTCTTCCCTTTTTTCTGTTTCTCCAACAGCTTACGCTTTCTAGAAATATCCCCACCATAACACTTTGCAAGAACATCCTTACGCATCGCCTTAATGGTCTCTCGGGCGATTACTTTATTACCTACAGCCGCTTGAATCGGGATTTCAAATAAATGTCTAGGAATCTCACCCTTTAACTTCTCCGCAATCTTACGACCACGTTCATAAGCCTTTTCCTCATGCACAATAAAAGATAAAGCATCCACCACTTCTTTATTAATCAAAATATCTAGCTTCACCAACTGAGACTCCTTATACCCCACTAACTCATAATCAAAAGACGCATAACCCCTTGTCCTGGATTTTAACGCATCAAAGAAATCATATACAATCTCGTTAAGGGGTAACTCATAGGATAACATGGCTCTGGTTTCTTCCATGTATTCCATACCAAAATATTCACCACGACGTTCCTGACACAGTTCCATAACTGTACCAATATATTCTGTAGGTACCATAACCTCCGCTTTTACAATGGGTTCTTCCATATATCTTATTTCTGCCAAATCAGGTAAATCCGTTGGATTGGCTAAATCAATCACATCCCCATTGGTTTTATGCACCTTATAAATAACACTTGGAGCCGTTGTCACCAAATCCAAATTATATTCACGTTCAAGCCGTTCTTGAACAATCTCTAAATGCAATAAACCTAAAAATCCACATCTGAATCCAAATCCTAAAGCTACAGAAGTCTCCGCTTCAAACCTTAATGCAGCATCGTTTAATTTAAGTTTATCCAAAGCATCTCTAAGGTCCTGATACTTAGAACCATCTGCTGGATACATCCCACAGAATACCATGGGGTTAACATCTTTGTACCCTGGAAGCGGCTCTGCAATAGGGTTGTCCGCATCTGTAATGGTATCCCCCACTTTCGTATCTTGGACATTCTTAATACTGGCTGTTACATACCCAACCGTACCCGCTGGTAAGGATTCGGCTGGTATAAACTGACCGGCACCAAAATAACCCACTTCAACCACTTCAAACTCAGCACCTGTAGCCATCATCTGTATTTTCATACCCTTTTTAACATTACCCTCTTTAATACGACAAAATACAATAACGCCTTTATAAGGATCGTATAAGGAATCAAAGATTAAAGCCTTTAAAGGTGCATCCGTATCCCCAGTTGGTGCAGGAATATCCGTTACAATTCTTTCAAGAACCTCTTCAATGTTAATACTTTCTTTTGCGGAAATGAGTGGAGCATCCTCCGCATCTAATCCAATGACATCTTCTACCTCTGCTTTTACCCGGTCAGGCTCCGCACTTGGTAAGTCAATTTTATTAATAACCGTTAAGATTTCTAAGTCATGTTCCAGAGCAAGGTACACATTTGCTAAGGTCTGTGCCTCAATCCCTTGAGCCGCATCCACAACAAGAATAGCGCCTTCACAAGCAGCCAAGCTTCTAGAAACTTCATAATTAAAGTCTACATGTCCTGGGGTATCTATGAGATTAAACACATACTCTTCCCCATCATTTGCTCTATATACTAGACGTACAGATTGGGCCTTTATGGTGATACCACGTTCCCTCTCTAAGTCCATATTGTCTAATATCTGAGATTGCATCTCTCGTTCAGTTAGTAAGCCAGTTAATTGAATAATACGATCTGCTAATGTAGATTTACCATGATCGATATGTGCTATAATACAAAAATTTCTTATTTTATTCTGTTTAAATTCTGCCACAGACCGATTTCCTCCTTAGTCCATTTTCTGTTGGTTATTATAGCATAATTAACTAGGCTTACGCAACTTTATTTCATAAATTTACAACATAATCAAAAGAGCTGTAACTTGTTTACATAAAACGATTTAACGGGCTCATTTTATGACTTCATATAATATTTTAGCTAATGGTTCCATAGCATTCTTAGCTTCCCTGACCGTACTTGTTTGTGCACCTACCTCAATTAATAGGGATTTTGGCTTAAGATGTAAGTTATAACGGTACCCTTTTAAATAGATTTTTCTCGTAAAACCTGGGTAAAGCTCATTGGCTTTTAACTGCATTTGAAAACTAAATGCTAAATTATCAGAAACGTATGGATTAGGCATGACGGAATACTGAGCTAAACCGTTAAAAAACATGATGTTTGCTGTTGGTTTATGATTAATATCTTTAACCAATCTTAGATTTCCTTTGACACCATCACGATGAATATCAATTAACACTTCAATGGTAGGATTATCCGCAATGAGCTTCTTAAGGGGTGCTTCTATCAGTTGGTATGCTTTATTACGATCTAATTTACCATTAATAATATCATATTCTTTTCGATGGTGTAACACTTCTATGTTATAGGTTTTCTCTAGAATAGATGCTAATTCATCGCCGACACCTACTACTGTATCTTCTTTAACACCTTTCCTACTGTCGGAGAAACTTTCTTGTGAATGGGTATGATAGATAAGCACTTTAGGTCCAGGTTTCGTTTTATCAATGGTCATGTCTGTTTTGAGAAACTTATCAACAGGAAAATCACTTTTGGTAGGGTTGATGCTGGCATCAAATGTATAGAGATTGGCTTTTAAACTTGTAAAATCCCTTAGTTGGTCCAGCGTTGCATTGGTTAAATGAATTTTAGGGGTTTGCTCTTCCAATGTATAAAGGTTAAAGAAATTTTCATTATGGTCATAATGTTCTAGATCATTTTCATAGTTTTCATCCCGTTGTTGTAGATTGGGATAATTCTCTGAAGCGGTATCGTAAACATAATCACCTTGACCCATAATAAAGGTCATCAGCGGTACATTATACCCATATAAAGCGCTCATACGGTCTTTTACCATATGTGTATCTACCTGTTCGCTATCTTGATAATAGGCAATCGAGGGATTAATAGAGTGCACAATACGTGTAAAAAAAGACGTATCAAATTCTGATACAATCAAATTTCTAAAGTCAATAATTTCACTAAAAAAATACAGACTCATTAATTTAATAATGATATAGGCTGACATGGCAATAAGAACTGCCATATAAACCAACGTCAGCTTGCGCGTTTTCTTCAGCAAATGTGCTTTATTCATGCAATCACCCTTATCTTATCGTCTAGGCATGCTTATCTATTGGTGCATAAGGCATGATGAGTTACCTTCATGGTGCTAACAGCTACACAGGTAGATAAGACATGTCCCAATGACAATTGATTAAGTAGGAGACTTTCCTACTAACTAAAATATATTGTAAGACAAGGTGATTTATGCCTTAATTTTATCACAGTTAATGAAAATCTAATATTCATGATGGCTATGGCATCCATTCCTAGGATGTGATCTAAATAACCACCTTACGATAAAAATTTAGTAATTTCATCAAACTCCAGCTTAGGTTGCAACATGATATTCAGAGCTGATGCAATAATGTTGCTTAATCGTTTAATAACAGCATCAATTTCTTTTGGTGTCACAAACATATTACCTACATATGGATAAAGCACCTCTTTAATGAGTCCATATTTCTCTTGTTCACTAAAGCTGTTGATCATATCACAGATTTCCGCATTTTCTGGTATCTGTTTCTTCATTTCCACTAACAATTCTTCCATGGTATCGTTCACAATGGTTGCTGCATCAACAACGGTTGGTACACCAATAGCGATAACCGGTACACCTAAGGATTCCTTGTTCAGTCCTTTTCGTCGGTTGCCAACACCCGAACCAGGATGAACGCCTGTATCGGCAATCTGTATGGTGGTATTAACACGACTTGTTCGCCTTGATGCAAGGGCATCAATGGCTATGATGACGCTTGGCTTAATTTCTTTTACCAGCCCTTCAATGATTTCAAATGTTTCCATACCCGTTTGACCCATAACACCCGGTATAATGGCTGTTACTTTATTAAAGCTGTCTTCTCCATCTTCGGGTTCACCAAATTCTTTAAATAAATGTCTTGTTACGAGTACATTGGATACAGCTCTTGGACCCAAGGCATCAGGGGTAACATCACGGTTACCTAAACCAACAACGAGAACCGTCATATCTTTATTAAGCTTCACCAGATCGGTTAATTGCTTAGCTAACTCGCGAACAATCTCTTCATGAGCTTCTGGGTCATTTTGCTTCATTAATTCACATTCCATTGTGATATAATTCCCAATAGGTTTGTTCAATGCTTTTGCTCCATGTTCATCCATTACATTTACCTTGGTGATGGAAAGATCAATGTCTTCAAGGTTATCCACAACAACCTCTACACCTTGTATCTCTACATCTTCCTCACCAACCATTTCTCTTGCTTCAATGGCTAAGTCTGTTCTAACGTTATAACGTTCTTCTACTTGTTCTAATTGGTCTTTTTGATCCCTATCCATAGCCTTACATCCCTTCTAATCCATAGTTTAGTCATTCTAAAATATTTTTTCCAAATAATTTTGTATATATTCATTGACTAATAAGGAATTATGTATTAAAATACTAAGGTATGTTTATGTGCGATATTTATTTAGATAGTCCAAAGACTTGAAGTCATGAAAATGACAGTAAATAAATGTTTAGTTTCCAACTCCCACTGCGAAACAAAAATATTTATAAAAAATTTTGGAGGTTTTTTCATTGGCAAATATTAAATCAGCTAAAAAAAGAATTAAAGTGACTGAAACAAAAACTTTAAGAAATAAAGCAATTAAATCAAGAGTGAAAACAGAAGTGAAGAAAGTTCTTGCAGCAGTAGAAGCTGGCGATAAGACAACTGCTGAAAAGCAATTAGTGGAGGCAATCTCTCACATTGACAAAGCTAAGTCAAAAGGTGTTTATCATAAAAGTACAGCTTCAAGAAAAATTTCTCGTTTAACAAAAACTGTTAATAACGCATAATTAAGACATGTTGTAACTTATGCCCCTCTAAACGTCTATGTTTAGAGGGGCTATATTTTGTCTATTTTTACATCTATTGTCCTAGTCCCTAAATTTTTATTTTAATGGTACAGGGTTTTGATAATAACGCTGTGTTTTCACAAAAAACCAATGGTCGTCTTCCGGCTTAGTGGCTAATGTAATATCACTGACATTTCCATGGGTAGCTTTGCCAACACCTGCGCCAAAAAGTGCTGCACATACACCTGCATCTCTAGCTGCTGTAAAATGAGAGCCCCATGTTATGGTATCCGAACCATTATGGGTAATAAGAGGGTCATTACCTTCGTTGGTTTTAAACCATTGCCACCTATTACCTGCTCCTGGTTTAAAGACATCACCAAAGAAAAAGGATGTGGTACTGTCTTCATAGTAACATGCACCACCACTCTCCGTATTGGTCAGTTCATCAAATAACCCACCATCATAAGGATCCATGGCTTGACTTCTTTCTATATGCCCAACAGGCATCTGCCATAAGACAACAGGAAGTGATGTAGTCTGATGTAAGGCTTTAACATATTCAAGATAATTGTTCCAAGTATCCCCATTAAAGAACCATGTTGAATCTTGAGGGTCCGTGGCTGCAAAAGGTTCTCTGGCAACAGCATCCTGACCATATTTATCAATGGACATAAAATCTGCATTGAAACTCTTTACGCCTGCCGCTATGTAATAATTAGCCGTTTCAATGGCTCTATCCCTTATGAATGCTCGTCCTTGTGTGATACCCATATCTTCCGTCACATGCATAAGCCCTTTGGCAGGTATGCCTTGATATGGATTGGACCATGTGTTGAACTGCCATCCAAAATAAATCGTTGTTCCATAATCTACATTATACTTATTCACCATGTAGTTAATGCATCTGACCAAACCGTTTATATTATCCGCAAAAGGTTCATTTGTCTCAGGGTCAACGTCTACAGCACTATCAAGTATGCCTACGGCATGCTCACCCCCATAAGCTGTTTCATAAACAAGCTTCGTGTTTGCAAATATCTGATTTGGCTGTAACCCTGAGTTTTGCATCATATAGCCTATAAAATCCGGTTCAAAAATCATCCCTACTAAATCATCCCCAGCTTCACGCAAGATGGTATCCAGTGTAAATTTTAGATCATTAAAATAATAACCCAGGTATTGATCATCCTGTATATTATTAAGATCGGTCACATAACTTTCATTAGCACCACAAATGGTATAGTACACAAAAAAAGGAATAATACCCAGTTTTCTATTTTCACGGATATAAGTAATGGCTCGGTCGCCTTTTATATTTTTCCCCCATTTCTGCCAGCCATCAACACCTCTATCCCAAGAATCCGGTTCACCATTTAGATAGATATAGCGTATATCCATTCTCTTGTTTTTATCCCCTGGTTGAAAATCCTTGACATAATCTAAGTCTCTGGTCACATTGGTTCCTACTGAACCAATTGCAAGATAATCAGGCATACCAGGAAGTTGCCCACCGACTGTTTTTACTCGAACACCCACATAGCGCACTTCACCTGAAGACGTTTCAGTAATTTTTATAGAAGCCCGTCCTGCTTTTAGACCATTGACTGTAAGTGATGTCTGATTAACCGAGCAGTCGATGATGGATGAATTATTAGTCACCGCTGTAAAGCTAGGGTTAGCTACTGAAGCACAACGAAGAGAATACGTGTAAGTACCTTGATTCTGAGTGAATTGAAGGGCTTGTTTATCCTTATCAATGGTTGTAGGATCAATGGATATGGTGCTTGCACCTCCAACAACTCGGCTTACTTCATCACTCCATGTGTATGTATCCTCATTAAATACTTTTACCTTATAATGATAAACACCATAGGTTTTATCTTCAATTTTATGTGAGGCTGTCTGAGGATAAACAGTAAAATCTACATTCTCTGGGCCTGCTATTTTCTGAAACGTGTCACCATGACGCTCATAGAGTTCCCAGCTATCAGCCACCTGCCCACTATGAATATGCCATTTAATATCAAAATCTAGTCCACCATATGGGTCACCCAGGACAGAGATTAACGGTTTAGCAGGTGGATCATCACTGCTTCCTCCAGAACCAGCATTAACCTCAACAGCTAATGCAGCACTTGTTGTTGTTCCAAAAGCATTGATGAGTTCACACATATAGGTATAGGTACCATTCTCCTTCCCTGTAAATGATAATGACCTTGTCTGAGCATTGGGAGAATTATCAAGAAGATCATCTGAATGGATTAACACATCATTTTCATAGAGTTTCCATGACGTCCCATTATTCCCCCACCACATATTCATGGTTATTGTGTATTGACCATCTTTATCCCAATTATCATGGGTAAGAGCTGGTGTTCCAGGAATACCTGTTGCTGCTGCCCATGAGGGTAAAACTGTCCATGATAACATAAGAGCAATACTTAAAAGCAATGGGATAATGCCTCTCCATTTCTTTTTTAATAAAATCATATCATACCTCCTTATTTTAGGGTTTTAACTTGTTTTAGCCTATGCTTTTAATGCTAAGCTATATGTCCTTGGTTAGGTAAATAAAATTGTCAACTTAAGGTGTAAAGAGTAAGAAAAAATACGTAAGATAAGTGTATAGAAGTTGTCCCGTGACATGTAGATGTTCCAGTAACTATCGTGTTATTATCTCATTATAAAAGGCTTATTCTCATTTTTCTATGGGCTATCTTGTTATTAATTGCTTAATTTTGGCACGAAAAAAATTAAGCTTTATCCTATTGAATCCATGCCTAAAGATAAATAAACAATAAAAATAGACCATGTATCCCACCTTTCATATAAGCTAAGATACATGGTCTATATTTCTTTAACTATATTTCATGATAATCATTTCTACACCAATTTTAGGATCAAGCCTACCTGTTTTAATATGACTATCCGCTTCTAAACAATCACCCAAAGCACCTTTTAAACGGTCCACACTCATTTGTTTTCCTTGCCTTTGGCATTCTCGAACGACAAAGGGTGCTACCTTTATACGGCTTGCTATATCCCGTTCGCTTAGTCCTTTTTGGTTAAGCAGTTTACTTTGAAGAATAAGTCGAAATTGACGAATCAACATAAAGAGTATTCTTCCAGGAGGTTCTTTTGCCGTCAACATATCATGGTATAATAATAAGGCCCTCTCTCGCTTATTGTGTCCCATGGCGCCTACCAGTTCAAAAATTTTATTTTCAATGGTTCGGGTGCATATGGCATTGACAGACGCTTGTGTAATCACCTCTTCATCCAGGTTATACATGGTTAGCTTATCTAACTCATGCTCTACCGTAGCCATATCTGTGCCTACGGTTTTGACAAAATGCAGTGCTGTACTTCTCTCTATTTTTTTACCAGAGGTATGCAGTTTCTGACCTATCCATTTAATAAGATCGTTTTCCGATAGTAACTCAAAACTTGCTGCATGACCTTGTTTTTTAATAAGTTTAAATAATTTACTCCGTTTATCCACTTCTTCTTCAATAAAAATAACGGTGGTTGATTCCGGAATATCTGTTATACGTTCTGCAATCTCATCCACATCTTTATTTTTTGACTTGAACAGTTTTACATCCCGTACAACGACGACGCGTCTATCTGCAAAAAAAGGCAACGTCTCACATGCGTAGAAAAATTTATCCACATGCATGGAACTTTTATCAAAAAAATCATAATTCATGGTTGCATCGCCACCCACTAATAATTCCTTGGTTAGCTTCTCCAAATACATATCTAATAAGTATTTTTCTTCACCATAAAACAGGTATACATTATGAAACACACCATCTTGTAATTGCTTCTTCAATTCCTTCATGCTCGATTACTCCTGTTTTTTATTGTTCTTTTCCACATACTTTGTAATAAATCTTTCAATCTCTTGTTGGTACATTTCTGGGTCTTCTGTATAGGCCATGGCATGACCGCCTTTTTCTACCCAATACATATGTTTGCTATCTCTTTTTTTATCATATAGTTCTTGAGACATCTCAGGTGGGATATACATGTCTTCTTTTGTATTAATAAACAGGATAGGGGATGTTATCTTATGGACATGATCTATGGGTCTTACATCTTTTAATGAAAACCCTGACCGAAGCCGTATGGCCATATCACCAATACCAACGATAAACTTCCTAGCAAAGCTTGGCACATGTTTGAAATCATATTGGACACGATACCTTGCTTCCTCATAAAAATCACTGTAAGGACAATCCACAATATAAAAATCTGCTCCATCCTCTATAGAACCTGCGTACATCAATGCAATACCAGCTCCCATGGAAACACCATGGATGCCAATATGACTATCGTTCCCATATGTATCTTTTATATAAGCCATAATCTTTTGTAGGTCATATCGCTCATAATAGCCATAGGATATATCATGTCCACCACTTTCACCGTGATACCGACTATCCATGGCTATGACATTATATCCCATCTTTAAGAAAAGTGCAATATACCCATGCCCATATTCTTTTGAACATGTGACACCGTGAACAACAACCATAAACTTTTTCTCCTGTGAATCTTGACAAAAAGCATGTCCAATGAGTTTATAGCCATAATCAGACACCAGTTCAATTTTTTTACCTTGATGATCGTCTACTAAATTTTTATATTGTAATCGTTGCTCTTCATCATCATCCTGTGTATACGTATTACGTATAACCTTCTGTGAAAAATAATAACCTAAACCGGCTATACCAGCCAAGACGGATGTAAAGAGTGCTAATCGCTTTTTCATGGACATATTTCCTTCCGTAATTGTATCTATTTCATTTTTTCTTAATATGAAGGGCTAATGGATAATAATCCTCCCGTTTTGTCATATGGGTTCGAATACCCATATGATAACCATCTGTTTTTATCATCACTGCGCCATCTTCAGCAGTATGATAGAGAGATACACCCAACTCTTTGTACCTGTCTATGATGTCTTGATGAGGATGTCCATAAACATTATCTCTGCCAGCACTTATAATTGCTATGGCAGGATTAACATGATGAACAAACTTTTCTGAGGAAGAGGTCCTTGAACCATGGTGGGGTACTTTTATTATATCACTCTGTAAGCTATCTGCAAGCTTTTGATGCAGTAATTCTTCTGCTTCTTCCTCAATATCACCTGTCAATAAACTGCGAAATCCTCTATAATCAATTGCAAGAACTAAAGAATAGGCATTATTGTTTTTATAACGTTGGGTATTCTTAGTGGGATATATGGCTTCCATTGAAACCTCTCCTACATCTAACACATCCCCTGTCTGCATATAACTAATAGGTACGTGCTTTTGAGAAGCTTTAGCCAGGAGTTTATTCAAGAGCATGTCCTCATCTTTTTTATCCTTGTAACCATAGGGCACAATTAGTCGCTTTACGGTAAAATAGTCCATTAATTCAATAAGTCCGCCTACATGGTCTTGATCACTATGGGTCATGACGATACTTTCTATGTGACTTATACCATGGTATTTTAAAAAAGGTCTTACGGTATAATACCCTGTATCTGGCGCTAAAGGATCTTTCTTTCTATTGCCACCACCATCAACAACAAAAGCATGTTTACTCGGTGTTATGATAACGGTACTGTCCCCTTGACCGATTGCTAGATGTGTCATCTGTAAAGGTCGAGGCTGTATACTTAATATCAACGTTACAATACCAAAAAAAATTGCATTAGCATACATGTATTTTTTCCATTGACGCCATGTAATCTTGGGGTTTTTAATCATAGCAATGAGTACAATACAGATAATGATGCATATCAAATGCGGCCACGATGGACGTCCAATGGTAACGGTATGATAAGGTAGTTCCCCAACCCACTGGGTGATAACATCGTATAGCATGAAGATGTAATAAACAATTCCTATGCATAATTTACCAAAGATCATGGATATGGAGCCCAATAGCAAAGCAAGAAATCCCATGAGTACAACAATGGTCATCAGGGGCACAACCAATAGATTAACACCAATGCCATAGAGTTGTATCTCATAATAATTGTAGAGTATGACCGGCAATGTACCAAGGGTTGCCCCTATGCTAACATTCACAAGACTTATGATGCTGTTGTTTTTTTTATTATATAATCCATTAAGGGCTGGTAAACAGGTCACAATACCTATAACGGACGAAAAAGATAACAAAAAACCAATATCCCATAAATACAATGGATTGATGATTAATAGGACCATAGCTGCTATAGCAAGGGATGAATAGACATCATAGTTTCTCCCAAATAAGTATGCCATTAAACCAACAATTAGCATAAAAGATGCCCGAACAGTGGAAATACTTCCACCTGTCAACATACAATAAAAGACTAAAAATAAGACGGTTAGCCATAGCGCTCGTTTCTTGGCAATAAAGCACGTCATAAGATGGAATAGACCATAGCCAATGATACCCACATGTAAGCCTGAAATGGCTAATACATGAGCGATACCTGCCTTCGTAAACTGATCTTTGGTTTCTCTGGTCATACCGGATTTATCCCCTAATAACATGGCTTTCATCAGTTGTGCTTCTTCATGTGGCAGCAGCCGTTCATAAATAGTCGTGGCTCTATACCTTAGGTTGTATAAGCCTCTCCTAATGGTATATGGAATACGGCTAATATAGCCTGCTCCATCGTCCTCTAATTGATAGCTCTTCATGTAACATTTATAATGAATGCCCCTTATGTTATAATACAGCTTTTCATTAAACCCACCGGGGTTTTCAGAAGGCCATAATTTAATGAGCTTTCCTGTCACACGAACCCTATGACCGATGCTAACATCCTGAAGGCCACTACCATACACTTTTATGCGAAGGTTCTTTTTATATGTCTTATTTCCCACTGTTATCTCAGACACATCTAGCAGCAAATGACCTTCTCCTGCTTCTATTGCCATATCTTGAATAGTGCCCACCAACTGGCTTTCTACGCTATTGAAAGATGCCATGTCTCCAGGGTATTCATATGATTTTACATGACCATTTATATGGAGATACGCAAAAAAACATATCAATGGAAACAGTATAATAGGCTTCCAATAATATGTCTTATAGAGCAATACACTCACACATGTCATGATAGCAAATATGCCAATACTAATATACCAGTCTTTGACTGTATAACCTACCCACAGGCCAATAAGATAATAACCTATCATCCACATAGCTGGTCGTTTCATGTGCTTATTCCCCCTGTGTATAGTACAAAGCGATAAAATAGGGCTGTCTCACATATCATCAGACAGCCCCAAATGTATTAGTCTGTAATAACAATGTCCAAGTTTCTTTCAAAAAGCGTATCAAAAGCAATGTGCCCTTTAAATACAGCTTGTTTTTCTCCCTCGATTAAAAATTGGACTTTTTTAATGTCTGGCAACTCAGTAAGTGTATTAACAATTGAATATATGGTTAGGTTTTCTCCTGTAGATCCACCAGGATGTTTCGTGATAAAGTCATTATTAAAATCAACATAACATACTCCTTCACTGATGGACGTACTAATAACTTTAGTGCCTTCAGGGATTGTACTTACTTCATCTTCATTATTAGGTCCTTCTAATAGAAGATTAAGTACAGTCTTCTCTAATGGTTCATTAGGATTAACCTCTATTTCAACTTCATGGGGTACCAATCCAGATGCATCTACCGTTGCAAAATATAACATCACTTTTCTAACGGTTTTTGGTTCTTTTTCTGGATCACCAAGTACTAATTGTTCCTTCGTCATAGGGCTCATGGGTTTACCATCTGTACCTTTTAACGGTATATCATTCACTTGAAAACTCACAGCATCAATGTAACTTAAATTTGTCAGTGAACTGGCTAGAGAAGTACGACAGATTGTTTCATCACTTGCTTCCATCTTATTATAGTCTTCAGAGAAGTTAAGATTCACTTGTGCCCCGTCAAAAGCTACATCTTTCAGAACAATATCGGTTGGTATGGTACTTACTACATCTTGGTCTTCAATACCATTTTGTAGGAATGCAAATATTTCCCTAACAACTTCTTCTTTTCCTACACTCTGAATAGTAACCTCTTTTTCAATCCATTTATTATCATTACTACTCTTTAATGTAATCATTTCTGTTTTTAAATCAGGCGTTTTATCTGTGCTTTCTGTTTTTTTATTACCACACCCGGTGATTAACATCAGTATGAACAAACACAAAAAACAAATACGAATAATTTTCCCCAATTATAACACCTCCAGTGAAATTCTAGGATTCATTCTTTTCTGCAAGTGGCCGTCTGAGTGGAATACTCATCTCAAAAGTTGTACCGATACCGACCTGACTACTACATCGAACAAATCCTTGATGCATTAATATAGCTTGGTGTGTAATCGATAATCCAAGCCCTGTACCCCCTGTTTCCCTCGAACGTGTTTTATCAACTCGGTAAAATCGCTGAAATACTTTGTTCACGCTATCTTCTGGTATACCAATACCTGTATCTTCAACTGTCAAACGTGCATTTTTATAATCAGAATTCAACTTTACCATAATGGACCCGTATTCTTTATTGTATTTAATAGCATTTTCAATTAAGTTTGTAATGGCTAGGGCTATCTTTGTCTTATCAACTTCTGCAATGACTTCACGATAACTTTCAAAAACCATTTCTACACCTTTTATATCGGCTAAAGGCTTTAATCGCTTCATAATTGATTCTACCAATATGTTGAGATTGGTTTCGCTTACATTCAACTCATTTTCTTTTTTATCTAAAGTAACCAAAGTCAGTAAATCATCAATAATAATGGTTTCTCTTTCAATTTCCTGACTGATATCTTCAAAAAACTCTTTGTATAATTCTTTTGGCGCATCTGGCTGCATTAATAAGGATTCAGCCAATACTTTTACTGAGCTAAGTGGTGTTTTTAGCTCATGTGAAACGTTAGCAACAAACTGTCGTCTGGTTTCGTCAATACGTTCTAACTTATCTGTCATATGGTTAAAGGCTGTACCAATTTCCTCAATCTCATAATTGCCTTTTATATCAATCTTCTCATCTAAGTTGCCATCGGTAATTTTATTAATACTAACCAATAACCTTTTGAATGGCTTTGTAATGATACCTGAGAAATAATAACTCAATATAAAAATCAGTATAAAAAGCGCAATCATAATCATATAGGATACACTTTTTTGCTCATTAATGGTTTTCGTAATATCAGCATACGTACTTGTTAACAACGTAACACCTGATACTTCGCCTTTCTTACCATCTGTTGGTATAATGGGAACAAGCACTTTTATAATATCTTCTTCCCTGCTACTGTATGTTGGTGTATTCCCCTTCAGGGTATCGATGACGTCTTCTGTGGCATACGCTTTATCAACATCTCTTTGGTTAGAATCATAAACCACATAACCTCTTTTATCTAATATCAGCATACGTTCATATTCATAGCTTTCTAGCTTACTAGCGTATTCAGTGATATTTGTACTATCCTTATCCAGTCCTTTTACTGTTAAATTCGTCGAAATAATGTTTGCTTGCCTACGCATGGTTTTTATTTTCTCAGCCACATAATAATTCTCAAGGGTGTTAAACAAAATATTGGTAAGCAGTAATAATGGTATCATACTTACTAATGCAAAAGCAACAAATATTTTAAATCGGACGCTCCTAAACAGTTTTTTTGTTCTGATAATAATAACCAACACCCCACTTAGTATGAATAAACTTGGGCTCGCTTGGATTTGGCTCTACTTTTTCTCTTAGTCTTCTCACATGAACATCTACTGTTCTTACATCACCGGGATAATCATATCCCCATACAATATTTAATAGGTTTTCTCTACTGTATACTTTGTTGGGATGCTTACTAAAGAGCTCTAATAGGTCAAACTCCTTAGCCGTTAAATTAATTTCATTGTCATTCATGTACACACGTCTACTGTCACAATCAATTTTTAATTCTCCTGAATTAATCACGGATTCGGATGAACCATCATTGTAGTCCGTTTTCATTCTTCGAAGAACTGCTTTCATTCTAGCTTTTAATTCCAGAATGTTAAAAGGTTTGGTCATATAATCATCAGCCCCATATTCAAGACCAAGGATTTTATCCATATCTTCACCCTTAGCCGTTAACATGATAATAGGCACGTTGGAAAACTCACGTATCTGCCTGCAAACACTTAAGCCATCTAAGCCCGGCAGCATAACATCTAATACGATTAAGTCATACTCATTATCCTTAGCTAATTCATAAGCCTCTTCCCCGTCATACGCTACATCTACTTTCATGTCTTCCTGTTCTAAACTAAATTTGATACCTTTCACAATTAACTTCTCATCATCTACCACTAATATCCTCTTAGACATATAAGCCACCTCACTTAACTATTATGAAATCTTTAATTTTCTGAAATAACCCTTCCTTTATACCACTTACTAGCATAATATCCTCTTTGGATTGAAATGGACCATTTTCTTTTCTATATGTAACAATAAGCTCAGCTCTTGACTCCCCAACACCGCTTAGCTCCATAAGTTCAGATGCTGAAGCTGTGTTGATATTAATGTAGTCAGATGCTTCTCCTTTTGTTTCAAATGCGCCATCTTCTATCTGCTGTTCTGTTGGAAAGGTAATCTGTTCCCCATCCTGAATCTCTCTTGCCAAATTAACATAGTCTGTAGCTGCATCTTCTACCAAACCTCCTGCTAATGCAAGCGCATCAAAAACCCTGGCACCTTCTTCAACCTCATATACGCCTTCGTTTTTCACAGCTCCACATATATGCACGATGATTGTGTTCTTTTCATCTTCTTCATGAACCATTAATGGATCTTCTTGCTCACGAATAGATGTAACCGCTTCCTGCTGGCTATCCCTATCATCTTCTATCTTGATGTCTACATGCTCTGCCTTATGACTGTATACAATCCCCATAATGATGACAAATGTTCCAAAGGCTATATAATATAATAATTTTTGCTTCATCATTATACCTCTCTTACGGATGTTCTACATCATGTGCGAAAAAATATAACCATGAATCCCCTATCACAATCTATCGCGTATGCTGCCTTTAGTATTTTCTTTTAATACGTGTGCCATAATCAATGATATAGCGGTTATATTCCTGATCCATTAGTTTTGAACTAAACATAAAATCTGCTGTTGCCACATTCATGGCTACTGGAATATCATATAAAACAGCAATACGCAATAATGCTTTTACATCTGGGTCATGGGGCTGCGCCTCTAACGGATCCCAAAAAAACACAAGAAAATCAATATCTTTTTCAATGATCCTGGAACCAATTTGTTGGTCACCGCCTAATGGACCACTTTTATATCGTCTAACAGGTAGATTCGTTTCTTTGGCTATGATGTTACCTGTTGTACCTGTTCCATATAAAAAATGTTCTGCTAACTTCTTTTTATTTTTTACAACCCACTCCACCAAATCTTTCTTTCGGTTATCATGGGCTACTAAAGCAATGTTTTTTTGCTTTTTCATCCTTACCATTTCAGACATATATGTCTTCCTCCTAATTTTATCAAGTCATCTTTCTGAAGGTTTTACTAAAAACCTATTATTTATTGTACCTAAAGTTTGGCTTATTGACAATGCATTTAACAAAAATATAATATTTTGTGTGTATACACTGGACAAATTGTGGTAAAATAAACCAGTAAAACATAAAATGAGGTTTACACCTCGTCCCGCAAAGCGGATTCATGATAACGTTATTCATTATTATAACATCGTCATGTTACACATATATTACGATAAAAACTGGAGTGATAAACATGATTAATAATGGTTTTATACGTGTCGGCACAGGTTCACCAGCTACAAAAGTTGCCGATGTGACTTATAATACGCAACAGATTAAGCACTTGGTGGATGATGCACAATCAAAGGGTATATCGGTTCTTATACTACCAGAACTATGCATCACAGGCTATACATGTGCTGATCTATTTTTTCAAGAAGCACTCATCACAAGCAGTATGGCAAAACTCATCGAATTAAAAGACTACTCCCATAACAAGGATATACTATTTGTTGTTGGGTTACCCTTACGTTATAAACATGGACTCTATAACTGTGCAGCTGCTGTTTACAATGGGCATATATTGGGTATCGTACCCAAAACCTATCTCCCAAACTACAATGAATTTTATGAAGCTCGTTGGTTTGCCTCCAGTGAAACATTACTAGAAGATACCATTAAAGTTGGGGATGACATGGTACCCTTTGGCACATCAATTTTATTTAGACATCATCAGATGCATCATTTATGTATTGGCATTGAAATATGCGAAGACCTTTGGTCCCCATTGCCACCCAGTACCCTCCATGCCATCAACGGTGCAACGCTTATTCTTAACCCCTCAGCCAGTAATGATCTGGTTGGTAAAAGTTCTTACAGAAAATCCTTAGTGGCCTCACAATCTGCAAAAACCATTACGGCATATGCCTATGCATCAGCAGGATTTGGTGAATCCACCACGGATTTAGTCTATGGTGGTCAGTGTTTAATCTATGAAAATGGTACAAAATTAAATGAAAATGAGCGTTTTCAACTAAAAACAACTTTGGTTTATTCCGATGTAGACTTAGAACGTCTTATGCATGATCGTATGCGAATGACGACTTATTCCAATCATCTCGCTGCACACTTTCAGACCCCCTATACTTATGTACCCTTTGATATGCCTCTAACAACCCAAGACCCTATAAAACGGTTTATTGACCCACAACCATTCGTACCAAGCAACCCTCGCAAACGAAGCGCAAGGTGTGAAGAAATATTCTCTATCCAAACCTTAGGACTTGCTAAACGTATCGACCACATAGGTTGTGAAAAAGTGATATTGGGGATTTCAGGTGGACTTGATTCCACTTTAGCCCTTCTTGTATGTGCCATGACTTATGATCTATTAGGTAAAGACAGAAAAAATATATTGGGAGTTACCATGCCTGGTTTTGGTACCACAGACCGTACGTATAATAATGCTATTGAACTGATGAAACATCTGGGGGTTACCATTCGAGAGATCTCCATAAAAGATGCGTGTATGCAGCATTTTAAAGACATTAACCATGACCCTGCTGTTCATGATATTACCTTTGAAAATGTTCAAGCAAGAGAAAGGACACAAATCCTGATGGACCTTTCTAACGCAGAAAATGGTATCGTTATCGGTACGGGGGACTTATCGGAAATGGCTCTAGGCTGGGCTACCTATAACGGGGATCATATGGCCATGTACAGTGTCAATACAACCATACCCAAAACCCTTGTACGTTATCTGGTACAATGGGTTACAGATTATAAAGTTGGTGAAAACGCAAAAGGGGTTTTAATGGATATACTGGATACCCCTGTAAGCCCAGAACTACTGCCACCTGATCCTAAAACAGGTCAAATTAAGCAAAAAACGGAAGAAACCGTAGGTCCTTATGAATTACATGATTTTATCTTATATCATGTACTGCGCTTTGGTTTTTCACCAAGTAAAATATACCGATTAGCTGTTCAGAGTTTTCAAGGTAAGTATTCGGATAGTACCATTAAACATTGGATGCAAGTTTTCTATAAACGATTCTTTATGCATCAATTTAAACGTTCCTGTTTCCCAGATGGTCCAAAAGTTGGCTCTATATGCTTATCACCTCGAGGTGACTTACGTATGCCAAGTGATGCTGTGGCTCAGGTTTGGTTGGATGATTTAAATAACATATAATCATAATAGAGGCTGTTTTTTCCAGTATGATCTTATTCATAAATACGTCATACTGGAACAAACAGCCCCTTATTATTTTACGTGATTAAGCACTGGCAATCAGTTCTTTTATCTTACCCTCTAATGTCTCTACTTTCTCCGTTAAGTCCTCATGTTTATCCCTTAGATTACCCTGTATACCTTCAATGCGGCTCCGAATATCCATGACATGATCTAGTGCATTGTTTATTTTTGATTGAACAGCCCAATCCACGAAGAAACCATCAAAGAAATAATCCGCAAACTTTAAAAATGAACCTATATCTAAATCACTTTCTGCCATGTACATATCGATATCTTGTAATTCTCTTGAAAAACGCCTAATATTATTCTGCATACGGTAGATACAGCTCTGAGCTTCTTCCATACGGCCATGTTTGGCCACGGTAGCTATTATCCCGCCTCCTAACATATCCCATGTGCCCCAGTTTTTAGCAGATTGAAGGGCACTTACTGCACCTTTTACTTCACTTAATGCCATATGACCTGCTTGCACGGCTTCGTCAACTTCTTTTAATTGACTGGATAATGTAGCTACCTCATCCATCATGTTTTTTATCTTATCACTCTTATCTGGCATATACTCAGAGATAAATGTTTGTTTTTCATCAAGAACTTCTTGATAAGCTTGTTCTACATCATACAAGGTCTTTCTTTTTTCTTCTAACCGCTCAATGGTATGTCTACATTCTTCTAACTGGATATAGGCGCTATCGCATTTTAACTTTGCTGTCAGTGCTTCTTGCTTCTCTTTATCTAATTTTTCTACTTTATTGTTCATAATCGTATGTATAAGATTACTTAGTGTCAATTTTTGGAGCTTTTCAACATCCTGTTCTTCTTTTTGTAATGCTTCCTTTAATGTCAGCCAGCTTCTATTAAGAATATTTAAATCATGTCGAGCACTTTTTAATAACTTATCACACCTTTTTGCCTCACTGACTCTGTCAACGCATTGACGCAAACGCTCATTCATCTCCAGTAGTTTTTCCTCTTCATATTTCATGGTATACACCCCTTATGTGTTTTTTCTCTTATATTATACCATAATTTTTCAGTAGAATCACCCATGGTAAGACATGTTATAGGTATATCGTATTGACATATTTTGCATAATATAGTATATTATTACTACTTAAAATCAAAATTAGGGCAAACTTGCTGAAAAGTAAGGACGCAAAGCTATGGGTCTAAAGGGTCTAACCTATGATTGCCAGGTTGCGAAACATGATATATATTAATACACCCACTTCTTATCATGCATTTGTACCTTTTACCCAAGTATTCGAAAGGACTTATAAGCATGATAAAGATACGGTATTTAATAGCATTTCTATTACTATTTTGTGGTATTGTCATATCTAGTTCTATTACTTACAACATTAATTATTCCATGTATGTGGAAGAGGTAAAAAGTAATCTACAAGATATTTCATATACTGCTTCCCACCAATATGATTCTATCTTCCTAGAAATATTTAACACGATTGATCATACGCTTCAGGAGCTAAAGAACCCTTTCATGACTTCCCAAGATATGAACAAGCTATTAAGAGATTCCAGTAATAGGTCATATTACATTCAAGATATGGTTATCCTATCTGAAGATGGCCAATATTTAACGTCACAAGTACCAGGACACATGATTAATCCCGATGACGTTATGGATTATTTTCAGAAAGATAAGGCCCATACAGGATTTGTAAAAGCTACATCTGAAAATAATAACATTTACTATGCGACTAAAAAGTTTGAGTTGTCCAATCAAGAGGTATTATTAATGGTCGGCCTAGACTTTGACCAGATTAATGGGGTTGTTCACCCAGAAAGATATAACTTACATAATGGGTACTTATTTCTTGTATCCCATGATGGTTTTATCCTGTACCACATAGATAGAGAATTAATGGGTAAAAACATCTTCATCGATTCTACTTCTATAAGAAGATTAACCAAGATGAATGTGGAAAGTTATAAAAAACTATCCAATGCTGTCGTGAACACCAATTCTGAAAAAGACCAATATTATATTAAGTATTCTGGTTATGGCACAGATAAAATGGCCTATTATAACTATTTAGAGGTGTTTCCAGGTGTTTCTTTCCTCACCATTGATTATACGACACTCTTGCATAACCAATTGCAATCCATATTCCGTACCATCATTCCTTTAATTATTTGCCTAGCTGTAGCTACTTATTTATTCCTTCGCTACATTTACTTAATAAAATATACGGATTACTTCACGGAAGTAAGAAATGAACATGCCTTTAGACGGCGCATCAAGAAATTTGCTAGAAAAGGCTATGTTCGGGAACATTACCTTATTGTAGAAATAATTAATGTGTCAAGTAATAGACATAAAGATTTTTTATATGATAACCAGACTTTCTATCAATTATCTCATTACTTTAAGAAAATTAGCTCCTTGTACACTGATCTTTATCGTATATCACGGGTACATTATATGTTTGTTTTAAAAGACAATTATAACGAAAGCGATGTACGAAAGCTTTTAAGTTATTTGAATGATGATGTCAATATCAAAGGCGATCAACCTCTTTATATTCGTGGTAAGAAACTTTTAGTTACCCTTGATCGCCTTAATGAACTTAAGCATTTCGAAGTTGATTGCAATATACTAAACCATATGGTTTATGAAAACAGTGACTTAGCCGATTATGATAATTTATCCGTTATTAAATATAGTCACATCATAACAGGTATGATACAACGACTTAATGAAAAGATGTATTTAGAGGATGCCATTTTAAACAACCATTTTGTACCCCATTATCAACCTATTATTGATTTGGAAACCAACAAAGTATATAAACATGAAGTTCTTATGCGTATTGCAGACCAAAATGACTCCTATTCAACTGAAAAACTTATTAAAGTTGCAGAAGAAGAAAACATGGTAGAAAAAATAGATCGAGCCATGATACAGCAATCATTTTACCAATACAATAAAGAGCTGCATAAAACAAGAAAATCCATAAGGTTAAGTATTAATCTATCAGGGAAATCCATCAATCAAAAGATGGTTGATTACATTCAAGAGACAGCTAAAAAGTGCAAAGTCATACCATCACATATCACTTTTGAGTTAACTGAAACAGCTGCCCTTAATAATCTGGATGCCTCTATAAAATCACTGAGCACCCTACGGGAAATGGGCTTTCAGTTAGCTATCGATGATTTTGGGACAGGCTATGCACATGTGGAATTATTGTCCAAACTACCTGTGGATTATATTAAAATTGATGGTACCTTTATACTGAATGTTGAAAGAGACGAACAGAAATTAAAAACTCTTAATGCACTGGTGTATATTGCTAAGAATTATAATGCAAAAATAATAGCTGAATTTGTGGAAAATGAAAACGTGGTACACATCCTTAAAAAACTAGGCATTGAATATGGTCAAGGTTTTTATTTTGGCAAACCACGTGAAGATGTTCATGATTAAACGATACTTTAAAGGGGCAGTCCCATCAGGGACAGCCCTTTGTTCCAATAAATAATCCTATGTCTTTTGTTATATGAAGGCCGCCATCTTGTTCCATGCGTTTTTCTAAAAACCCTCGAAAAGCATCTATTAATTTCCCTTCTAAAATATCACGCATGTTTCCTGTTGCTGATAACATGTATTGTAGTAAAGGTTCAACTTCTGTAACCATTAATGAATCCCCATACTTATTAAGATGAACATCTTGAAACCATTTGCTTAGATGCTCTTTTCCGTTTTCCAGATTAAATCTTTTTAATGAAAACCCTGTTAAACGTATATCGTCATTAAAATGTGATAATAACCTTGGTAACTCCTTTAAATGAGCTTGACCTGTAGCAGACACATATATTTTACCATTAGGTTTAAGTACCCGATGTATTTCTGATAATGCCCGCTTAAAATGGCGTACATAATAAATCATGTGATCCGCTATGACCTTATCAAATGTATTATCTTCATAAGGTAACTCTTCAGCATCACCTAAGTGAAATTGAAACACCTTCCCATCGTCTTTTAAATTCATCCGTGCATGATTCAGCACCTCTTCTGATATGTCCATTAAAGAGACCTTCATATTATCATGTAAGCGCTGACTATTATAAGACCATAGTTTCGCTTCCCCACAACCTACATCAAGTATGTGACAGTTTTTCATATACCCTAATTGGTCGTATAGCCACTTACGCCAACCATAATTATTGGTACTGAATCTTTCGTGAATACGCATACAATCATTTTGCTTGGGTAGTTTACGAGAATCAGCTATCCAATCTTTTTCCATATGAATGACCTGTATGATATCGTTAAATTTCTCCCATTGAAAGTCTTGTTCATCATCTTCCAACATCTTGCTTGTTTCATTTATCGCATCAATAACCATGTTAATGTGTTGTTTTTTTTCATATAAGATCTGTTTCTGCATACGCAGTGTATCGTTGATACTGGTCTCTGGTGACGCCATGACATCTTTAATCTCTGCTAATGAAAACCCTACAAATTTTAACGTCATGATTTTCTGAAGTTTTTGAAAGTCTGAATCACTATATAATCGATGCCCCAAGTCATTATGTGTGGTTGGTTGCAACATATTAATGTTGTCATAATAACGTAGGGTACGGATGGTTACTCCTGCTTTTTTCGCAAATTCTCCTACGGTATAGGTCTTTGGTTGTTTAACCAACATCTACCACCTCCATTAACCACATTATAGCACGTAACGTAACGTCATGTTCAAGGGGTCAATGTAAATAAATCTATTGGCTATTGAACATACTATCTTCTATGAAGGTTATGCAACGTCTTAGCACATGAACAGCTTCATCATAATCTTGTATATACTGCCGCTCTTTGTTATCAAAATCCAACTCTAATGTAATGGGACCTTCATAGCCATCTGATACTAAGTATTGTATGAATGCCTTAATGGGTTGATTCCCTTTCCCTAGCGCTAAATGCTCTCGCCCATCTTGGCAATCACTTAAATGAATGTTCTTGATATGGGGCTTCATCCCTTTATAACCTTCAATGATATCGTATCCAAAAGATGACCAATGAGACGTATCAAAAGTCACGGCGTATTGATGTTCGGAAATGAACGCTTTAAATGCCTTTTTATCGGATGTAAAACTATGGACTGGCAGCTTTGGCATATTTTCTGTACAGAGGGTATAGGCCTCTCCGTGACCATAACGTTTAAAGTTCTGTCTATAGACATCATCAACATTCTTTATGTCATCACCTTGACCTGTCAGGACAGAATGGGATATGATGATGTCTGCCCCAAGCCTGTCAGCATATGCAATGCATTTTTCAATCCAATAGGCTTCACTTTCCCCTCGCACCTCCCGCACAAAAAAGATGGGGGTGTGTATGCTGATTACTTGTAAATGACGGGCCTCAACTGCTTCTACAATGTCATCTATTGGCACCTGAATAAAAGACTGATTCATAAAGAGCTCAATATGTTTGCACCCTGTTTCGGCTATAATGTCCAGAATTTCTGTGTAACTTTTGGTATAAGAAAAACCTGTAGATATGGATATGGTCATCATCATCTCTCCTCACGCTAAAAAATTAGTTATCTTTCTTCATGATGAGTATACATGATGACGTTGCGTCATGAGCAAGGCTTTTTTTCATTCACATGATTCTGTTGGTGTATTTGTACCAGGTATACGTTAAGTTATTGAATCGGATTTTCGCTATATCTTTGAGATGACCATACATACTTTCAAGAAAATCTATATCATCCTTCTGGATTTCCTCCTCTGTGTACATGATTTTTTCAAGTATACATGCACCTTTTATTAATCCAATACTTTTATTCTCTAAATAATCTTCTGCATCCTGCAAATAGAGGCTGATTGAATCAGATGGTTGCCTGGGTTGATAGAGCAGGTCTAATAGTACTGTTATCCTATCATATAACATGATGAATTGTTCTTTATGATTCGATTGTCGATACTTTCTCCTTAGATGAACATGCTTTATAATTGGAAGCCATAATACAATAATGCCTATGATTAACATCACATAAAACATCACCTTTTTTGTTGATGGGTGAATGTGATACGTATCCGTTTCTAAATCTGAATCATTGGTTGTATCTATCTCGTTGGATTGATAACCATTGGCATATTGGTGAAACACATCATAATAAGCACCTGTGGGTTCAAAAGTAAGCCATCCAAACCCTTCAAAATATACTTCAACCCAGGCATGGGCATCTGTATCACGTACATAATACGTCTGAACACCATAATCTAAGGATGTTGTCTCATCCATCAACTCTTCATAATAGGCATCTGAGTAATATGCTAAATCATCTACTGGAACCGTATAAGGTAATTTATAACCTGTCACGTATCTTGCTGGTAATCCCAATGCCTTTACCATAACCACCATCGCTGATGCATAGTGGGTACAGAACCCTTCTTTTGATTCAAAAAGAAAATAATCCACTATACCCATATCACCATAGGGCAAATCAGGTTCTAGGGTATAGGTGTAGCTTTGTGATAGGTAAGTTTCTATGGCTCTCACTTTATCAATATCTGCTTCATACCCATGGGTTATACCTTCTGTGAGTTCCAATACCCTATCAGTTAAGTTGGATGGAAGGGCTGTATATTGTCGATATATTTCATTTGCTCGTTGAACATATTCCATGGTATCTTTTTCATTTAATTGCTTGTATAACCCTTTTTTACTTTTACGAAGTAACGCTATAAATTCTGGGTTATCGTATTGAGGTTGCTCATACTGAATCTTATATGTATATCCCTCGTCAGCATGGTCTACTTCTTCCAGTTTAACGGTGTTTAAATGGGTAAATAATCTGTCTGTTGCTATATTTTTAGGCCTTATGATAGCCGAAGAAGGCCTGAGATAATGATTCATTTCAATCTCTTCCCCAAATAATAACCTTAAGCCTTGTCTATTTTCTTGAACATTCTTCTCTTCTAGTATAGGTTGCTTGCCATCATGCCAAGTGGAACCATTTAACGTATGATACACCATACCTCTTAAATAAATGATATCATCCGTTTCCACTGTCATCATAAGTGTTTCATCATGATAAGGCTTATCATGAAGGTCTGAAACGGTTGTGTCTTGATCCACATAGGAACTGTTTTCAGATTTTGCCATAAACACATCTTGGATATCTGATAGGACATCATCAATCCAGTCTAATGGATTTGTTTTATTTTGTGATAGTAGAACACTAGAAGTGATTAACAGGATACCAATCACCGTAACACTTGCCCAACTTAGGATTTTTCTTACATGACTTTTATCCTTCCAGCGAATATACCTCAATATATAGCTCTCAAGATAATACAACACACTTATAAAACAGAAAAAGAAAAAACCAATTGTACTATAGGCAAGGCCAGCAATCTCAACCCATAAAAAATAAAGCAAAACTACGCCTATGATAACCTGCGGTTTATAGACTTTAATTGTAAAAATATGTACGATGAAGGTAACAAGAAGGGATAAGAAGATAACAGGAAAAATAACATATTCTTGCGATAAGTAATAATCGGATACCATAACAGATTTATACAATTCTTGAAAAATAATAGCTCCACGTTGAACAATATCCCATTGAAACCTATAACTTAGAATAAAAACCGCTATAACAGACACGCTGAATAAACCCAGTACTGTCACCAAAAAAAGTTTTTTACGATACTGGCTTATACAATGAACCAAAAAACATCCCAATGTAATGAAGCAAATATATGGTATGGGATATCCATAATATAGTGAATCATTTAAGGATAGTAGAATGCTGACACTCAAACAATAACTCATCATATACTGGGCCATAAATCATACCTCCATTAAAGCTTACGACACGAACTGCACCATGACTAAGGTAAGTAATGCTTGATGATTAATCCTTTTTCTTGCATATCATTAACCAATTGATATTTCTTTTCTTTTTCCTCATAGGGTTGTGATTGATCCATGATATAATGGACGCATACATTGATGTCACTTTTGTTCATGGCAATAAGTTTTGATAACAGATCTTTTGATAAATCAAATGTAAATAGATGTAGCATACCTGGATGATCACCTCGACGTTTTTCTGTTATCACTTTTTGAATGGAACTTGTCATAGAGCTGTCCATTGCATATTTTACCTTGGCAAGTTCCTTGTAAAAAACACTGAAATCCTTAGGTTTTACTGCCAAGAGGTCATAATGCTTTAAATCATGGTAGAGTAATCGTGTGGGAATCCAGTGATCCAAAAATACTTTTACATGACCTACTACAAGTTCAATGCAATAATCTTCCAAAAACAATTGTCGTTCCTTAGGAACATCCAAACTTTTTGTATCTAATAATATAATGGCTTTCTTCTTAATTTCCTCTTTTTTGGTTTTCATCATCCATTGCTGCATTTTAGCACTTATTTTCCAATGAATATTTTTCTTCGTATCACCCTGTTGATAAGGTCTGATTTCGGATAAACTATAAGCATCTTGTAAAACTAAACGATTCCAATTGTTATGTTGTTCCTGGGATTCTGTTAAAAAATCAATCTGCATGGCTACAATATGCGGGTATACCATAATTTTAATAGGCTCAACACCTCGAAATCTTAGTGCAAATAATTTAAATGGGTCTTGTATCATAACACTATCTATTCCAAGTAAAAAGGCTCCTCTATACTTACAATGTAGGGAATAAGTAAAGGTTTGCTTTGAATTGGGTACTAAGATAAACATTTCTTCTTTTATGGCTTGTGTAAACAAAAGGGAGCTTCCTATGAGTTTTAGTGCCATAGGAGGAAATAAAAAAGGTGAATCATTATAAATAGCACATGTCAACTGAACAGAGTTCCCTTTTAGCACATGTCTGGAATCTATATCTTGTTGAACTTTAAACACACCATAGGCAAAACATGTGTAGAGTAATGAACATATAGGCATGATGAGAAGCATATAGAATATAACTGCTGATATGGTTCCTGGTACTGTATAGACAAAAAGACTTGATAGGATGAGTAATATCACATACCGTCTTCTATTTTTTTTCATATTGCATCACCGGAATAGGCACTTTTCTAATAATCTCTTTTAGAACTTGCTCCTCATTTCCCCTTGCCTCTACAACTTGTTGTTTCATCACCAGCCGATGAGCCGTTACAGGAATGAAAAATTTCTTGATATCATCAGGCACCACATAGTTTCTTCCCGAATACGCTGCCCATACTTTAGCTGCAAACATAAGATGAAGTGCACATCTTGGACTGGCTCCTAATGCTATATCTCCATGCCTTCTGGTTTCATTAACCACATGCAATATGTACTCAACCAATGCTTCACATATATAGATATCTTTTACTTTTTCTTGTATTTCAATTATTTCTTCTATTTCTACCACAGGTGATAAATGTTGAATGGGATTGTTTTTTTCATAAATCCGCATGATCTGTTTTGCCGTTTCTTGTGAAGGATAACCTATCTGTGTTTTAATGAAAAAACGGTCAAGTTGTGCTTCTGGCAAAGGATAGGTACCTACATAGCCCATTGGATTTTGTGTGGCTATGACCATAAATGGCTTAGGTAACTCATATGTATGACCATCCACCGTTACTTTACCCTCTTCCATTGCTTCCAAAAGGCTTGATTGTGTCTTTGGAGAGGTTCGATTAATCTCATCTGCAAGGATAATATGACTCATAACCACACCTTCATAATAACTAAAATCATTGATTTTTTGATTATACATCGAAAATCCAGTTATATCCGCAGGCATTACATCAGGCGTAAATTGTATTCTTTTATAAGATCCATGAATTGATTTTGCAAGTGCCGCTGCTACAGTTGTTTTACCCATTCCCGGAATATCTTCAATCAACACATGTCCCCCGCAAATCAATGCTAGAACAAGCATTTCCACCACTTCTGTCTTACCGATGAATACTGTTTCAATATTGCTAATGATACGGCTCATTTTCTCATGTATGTACTTCATCATCTTCACGCCTCCTTATATAGGGTTTGCATTAAATCAACACTTATCTTCATTATACTATATATAATTAATAATTTGTAATAAAAAAACTAATACACCACCCACACACATGTATTAGTCCTTATTTCATATTCCTACTTATGAATGCTGGTACATATTCATATGAATTAATCCCACTGAAATATAACAATCCCTACTACCATGATCCCCACACCAATGGCTTTCTTCCACTCAAACCCTATCTGCTCCGTACCAAATATGCCAAGTAACTCAATGGTGTATGCAACCAGTAACTGTGCAATGAGAATGAGCATAACAGCATAGCATGGCCCAAGGGTTGCCATCCCTTTTACTACCGTAAAGATAATGAAAGCACCAAGTATACCTCCCGTTAGATACCATTTGCTGCTGGCTTTAAATAAATCATTAAAACTGTCCCTACCACTAAAAAACCAAGCAATCAGACATACTGCAAAACCTGTAATCTGGACAAAAGAATTGGTTACCCAAATGGAGGAACTTTCTGTTACCCTTGTATTAAATACGCCTTGTATACTCATTAATGCCCCTGAAATAATTGATGCAATAACACCCATGTCTCTATCTCCAATCTATCCTATAAGGATACCTGCTAGCTCACATCGTTTATTGTTATTATGCACCGATGATTCAATCTTATTCCATTTCCACCTTTAATGCTATATGCAACCGTTCTTTTAACATGAATAAACGTCCAGCCTTAATCCTAATAACTAAGACTGGACGTTTCATATAATCTTTTCAATACTTTCACTTAAATGATTAATTGCTATACGTAGGTAATCATGTAATTATTCTGATAATTACATGTATGCATTACCATTGATAACCATTTAATCCTCCATCAGCACTATTACTAGTATCGTACCAAAAATCTAGCAGTTCAAACCAATTCCCTACTTCATTGATGGCAGTATTTAAACCATCTTCACACCATTTAATTTTACCATAATAGTTCCCTGCACCCATACTAATTGTCGTATCAAGTGGGTGATACCACCACTGCTGACTCCAATGGCGCACTTGAACATACTTTTGAGCTGTACTATCGTATATCCAATTATTGTTATCTCCTTTTGGGAAAAAGATGGATACACCATTTTTTGAATCTGTAAACCCATTGAACTTACTACCTGCAAATGAATACACAACCAGATTATCTATCGCTGTCATAACCGCTGACGCTTTATCCCGAATAGCTTGACTATAGTTTTGGTCATCTTCGTTTGTTTTTTTAGCTAAATCATATAAATCAAAGAAGGGATAATTTATTTGCTCATTTGAACTAAATGGACGATAGTAATGGATGATCGTTGGTGCTGTTATGTTACCCCTTATGTTTTCAAGATTACTATTTTCTGAATATAATGCTTTTGCAAATGCATCAACAGATGTTTTTACATTGGCTGCACCAGATAAATCGTAACAGCTTAACTGTTGGTCATTTCGTGCTGACGTACTGTCTCGCTGTTCTTCTACAATAATACCACCTAGCTGTAACATGGTGATTGAGTGGGGTGAATAATAATTCTCTTGCCCTCCCATGGTTAAGTCATTTTCACCATTATGGGTATCACTGGTTACTTTTATTCTTTCAAGAATGTTATCGTATCGCCATCCATTCCCCCATTCTGTAGGTGCAGAAGCAACCATGACTTGAGCTTCAAAGCCCCCATTTCCTGGGCGATATTGGTATGCAATCTCTGCTGAGCCCATAAGGCAAGCATCATACCCTAGAAGGTCTACTGAATGGCTTGATCCTAATACATCGGATATTTCTCCTGTATACAGCGTATCATGACCATTGGTATCATCCCAACACACAGCCCTATTTAGATGGTTTGTTTCAGAATCCTCTTCTGTCCGAACTCCGCCACCATGATTTGCCATAATCAAAGCATACTGACGAGCTCCATAATTAGCCTTACAAAAATTAATAAATTTGGCTAGGGTATTGGCATCCCCCATATTGGCTTCAAAATTAGAAACCGTTGTTATTTCTGGAAATTCACTACCTCCGCTGATTCTAGTTGCTTTACCTGTTTGTGCTTGTTGGTCGTAGGCTATTTCATAGAGTCTAGTATCCGTAAAATTCTCTCCTAATATGGTAGAATTACTTGAATAACTTGGAATCCTATCAACAAGAGCCACTACTTTTGTGCCTGGTTTAATGCCTGCTTTCATTTCTTCAATATCCTCTAGTAAAGCACCTTCTAGATTATTGTCAGCATCACAATAATAAATAATTGTAAGACCATTTACATCTTCAACTACTTGATTAACCTCGCTAGCAAGAACAGGTAGTGTTATGACCAAACTCAAGGCCAACAGTAGTCCAAGCACGGCGTTTTTTCTTCTATTGTACATCATGAATAAACCTCATCCTTTCTTACATTACTTCATAAATTTATAAATAATCGCGATTAATTATCATCCATCTACTACTACTTATACTTCTTTAGATAAAACCTATCGTTCTTTCAAGCTTACTAATTGATATATCACATCTGCAGCTTCTGCACGACTAACCATTTTTTGTGGTCTAAAATAACCATCTTCATAGCCTTTGATAATACCTGTTGCATATGCTTTTAGAATATATGGCTGATAGTCAGGACCAATAGCATCATAATCTTTTATGTATGATTTATAAGATGATAAATCGGACGTTTCTTCATGTCCAATAATGTTCATAAGGATTTTTACCATTTCTTCTCGGTTAATGGGCTGATTATATCTGCTTATATAATCGTCTTTTTTAATCCACCCTAAAGAAATGGCTTTCTCAATGGAATCAGACGCCCAATGTCTATCATGTGACACATGTGCATCCTCATCTATTGCTCGCAATACAAGCACAATAAATTCTTCAATAGACATCTTCTGGTGTGGTCTAAAAGATTGATTGTCATAACCAGTAATTCGCCCATTTTGTTTTAAAAAAGCTATGGCATCATAAAACCAATCTGAGGGATTTACATCGGTGAAAAAATCATATTTATTACTAAGTTGCCATTGTTTACCATCAAGAGACATAAATATATCCCTCTTATTAATACCTCTTCCTATTGTAAAAAATGCACTTCCATCCCAGTAAATCTTATTAATCTCTAATCCATTAATCATGGCATGAATTTCCATCGTATCCTTCTGAATATCAACAACGATACCTTGAATATCATCCGTATACATCCAATGAGACATCTTACCTGCCATTAACATCTTATGGTTCCCCATAGCTAGACTTCTAAAATCATATATATGTGAACGATCACCAATAAATTTCTCATCTTGACTCGTCCAATCTTGTCCATTTATGGATAAGAATAGTTGACCGTTTTCCCCTAATGCCCTATATTGTCCATCTATATAAGCAATCTCATTTATAGCACATTCATCTTCTAATACTACCTCTGTCCACTGGTTAGCATCTGTAGAAGTCATGATAAGTGGTTTCTTTATATCCTCAATAATAATACTCCCTACTGCAATAAATTGATTATCTTTGTAAAGAATATCATTTAAAACCATCGTGGGTTCTATAAAATGCGTCTTCCAGTTCTGGCCATCCATTGACGTCACGATTAAACCTGCTCCTACGGATACAATCATGTCTTGATTAGAATATACACCTCTTAGATTTAAAGACTTTTCTTCTATATGTATAGGATGTTTTTCCCACATTTTTCCATCCGTAGATGTCAGTATCGTATCTTCTCCAACAGCAATGAAACGATTATTCCACCAAGTAATGGCGTTTAAGTTACGGTCAGTGTTTATATCAATGGTTTTCCATTCTATTCTATCTTCTGATAAGAGCATCGTTCCTTTATCACCAACAATAACGTACTTATGCCCTTTATGTAATATGTCATTTAATGATCTTTCTTGCAAATGATTAATAGCTTCAGTCTCCGCATTTATTGGATTAGAAAACATGACTAACATAAATAGGAATAATAGGTTCATTATAAGCAACAATTTTCTCAATGAAATATTCTTCATTTGGATAACATCCTTTCAACACGTTTACATGGGATATCTTACAAAAGGCAATAATTCCTACTTCATTCATTTTCCTGATTATGTAAATAAAATATATTCACCATGTTATGATGTGTGTTTTATATCTCTGTTTATTTAATAAAATTTGTTATTTTTATACATATTTTATCACTTTAACGTAATTATGTCTATATTATTTTTTATTTCATTAAATTTTAAGGTTAATTTAAGTTTTATTTCTTTTTATAATTTAATCATAAATAGAATTATTATCACAATGTTTCTAATAGTTCATTGTCCATTATCATGCAACTTAATTTGAATATATAGCAACCTGTTCCAGAACCGTTTATGATTGTTATTATCTGTGATATATTATCCATATAAGGTACCTTATTGGGAGGTAGAGGATGAAATTCAAACTAATATGTAGTAAAAAAAATGAATACACACTAAGAAAACAATTAGAAAATGCCGGATTTGACATATCAGATGATGCAGACTTTGTTATTTCTGAGTATCATAAACCAAAAGATTTTTTAATGGGACGTATCCATGAAACCTATGAGGTATTACCCCTTAATACCATTCTTTACATAGAAACTTTTGGAAAAGAAGTCATTGCTCACACGCAAGACCAACAATATGTGCTTAGTGAGAAATTGTATCAATTAGAAGAACAGCTGGGTGAACAAGGGTTTATTCGTGTCAATAAATCACAATTGATTAACATCAAACACATTCTCGAAATTAACCCTTGGTTTGGTCAAAAATACAACATTACCATGAAGAATCATACAGAAATTGATGTCAACAGAACTTATTATAAGCGTTTTAAGGCATATTTTGGAATCTAATACATTGAAAAGGAGGAATTGCATTCATGAAAATGTTACTTGACCGTATTATAACGTATGCTGCAACAGGACTTGTTTTTTTTAGTATCAATATTTTTATTAGACGTCCAGATGCAAGAATGGATATTTTTTATTATATTGCTATCGGTATCATGATAGGCTTTATTATAGATTATTTTATGCCATCTAAAGTTTTTGCAAACCCGTTTTTGAGGTATGTATGCCCTACATTAGTATTTAATCTTATTGTATTCCTTTGGAATCTTATTTTATCAAGTGATGATGCTTTTTTACGTAATCCTAGTTATTGGTATACCTTGGGACTATTAAACATTGTATTTATTCTTGCCAGTTACCTGTACCGCCAAAAATACTTGAGAGAAAAAAAACGTATACAGCAATTACTGGAACGAAAAATTCAAGAAACCAATAAATAAACATTCATAAAACAAAAGAGGGTAATAAGAGAAAAAGCTAATGCAGTCATCTTGGCCACATTAGCTTTTTAACCTTATTGTAATTTACTCTTAATCAATGCAACCACATCTTGAACATCGACGTCTACCATTTCATCAAGATGACGGTCTTTCACTTCCACAATACCTTCTTTTGCTTTTCGCCCAACGGTTATACGGTAAGGTATACCAAATAAGTCAGCATCAGCAAATTTCTTGCCTGCAGCCATTTTCCTATCGTCTAATAGTACGTCAATACCTTCATCTTTTAGAAGGGTATAGATTGATTCTCCCAGTTCAGCTTGAGCTGCGTCTTTCGTATTAACCACAGTTACCATCACACCATATGGTGTCACACTGTCTGGCCATACAATACCTCGATCGTTGCTATGCTGATCAACGATTGCCGCAAGCGTTCGTGAAATACCAATACCATAAGAACCCATAACAAAGTAATTCTCTTTGCCGTTCTCATCTAGGAAGGTTGCATGTAATGAGCGTGAATATTTATCACCTAATTGAAAGATGTTGCCCACTTCATTACCGTAATCTATAGCCAGTGGTTTACCACATGTAGGGCACACATCATGTTCTTCTACCATGAGTAAATCCTCCACCACTTCACCGGTAAAATCTCTACCATACTGTACACCTTTTAGGTGATAGTCACGTTCATTAGCGCCAACAATCAAGTTAGGTATCTGGGTGATACGACTGTCTACAAGTAAGCGAACCTTATCGTTTGTGAGCACTTCTTCTGACAGCATAGGACCAACAAATCCTGGGATAGACCCAAGTACACTTTTAATATCGTCATCACTGGCTAACTGCATATCATGTTCAGCAACACCAAGATGATTAATCAGTTTGATTTCATTCACATTTCTGTTGCCTGGTATCATGGCTACAACGATTGTGTCCAGTACCTTATATACAAGAGATTTAGCAAAGCGATGCCCTTCTATTTTGAAGAATTTCTCCAGATCTTCAATGGTTGTCACTTTTGGTGTATGCACCTTCTCTACTTCCATGGCATCTTCTTCAATAGCATAGGCAAGTTTTACCACTGCACTTTCATCTGTTGAAGCATAATCACAAGCAGGACAGAAGACAAGACGTGTTTCACCTACTTCTGAAAAGGCAATAAATTCATGAGAAGCACTACCACCCATAGCACCAGAATCACCTTCTGCAACCATAACTTTCAGCCCGCAACGTTCAAATACCCGATCATAAGCTTCCCACATTTTAGCATAGGATTCTTTTAGGGATGCTTCATCCCGGTCAAACGTATAAGCGTCTTTCATAATAAACTCTTTACCACGAATCAGTCCAAAACGAGGTCTAATTTCATCACGGTATTTATTCTGAATCTGATAGATGCTCAGTGGTAACTGTTTATAGGAACTCAATTCGTTTTTAATTAAGTCTGTGAAAGCTTCTTCATGTGTTGGTCCAAGACAATACTCTCTTGTGTTTCTATCTTTTAATCGGAACATTTCTGGTCCAAATTTCTCCCATCTTCCACTCTCTTTCCATAACTCTGCTGGTAATAAAATTGGAAGAAGTGACTCTTGTGAATCAATGGCATCCATTTCTTCTCTAACAATCTGTTCAATTTTACGAATGACCCGATATCCTAACGGCAAATAGGAGTAAGTCCCTGAACTTAATTTACGAATCATACCTGCCCGTACAAGCATCTGATAGCTTAATACATCTGCATCTGATGGACTTTCTTTTAGGGTTGGTGCATATAATTTTGATACTTTCATCATCATTCCTCCTATTATTTTTTTGTGCTGAGTTGGTTAAGGCAATACCATCAGCTATCAACAATGCATTGGCTTTTGACGACAATTAATAAAAAGTAAACACCAGCAAACAACCTTACTACATTAAAAAAACCCCATCCCCAAAAGGGACGAAGTCGTCGCGTTACCACCCTCGTTAAATAGACAAGTTACATGTATCTATTTATCTCATATCCTTGGTAACGGAAGGGACCGCTATGCTTTCACATAGAACTCTGAGATAGGTTCAATAGGTCTTTTACTAAGAATCTTTCAGCTGGTAGATTCTCTCTCTGTTTGCATAGTTTCCCATTTACTAATTCTCTTCAACGTTATGATGCACTGATTGAAATTATATCAATTATAATGTTTCTATAGGTTTGTGTCAACCCCATTTGCATATTCTTTACATTATTTCTTACATAGAAGCTATGTATGAATCATGAGGAAGTGTTTTATGATTACATCATATGTATTATTATATTCATTTATATTTATTATGGTACGCATGCAATATAATCAAATGACATTCTGAAATACATAAACTCTCTTTCTATATTTGTATAGCATTATTTTTTGATTTTTACAAATGCTAATGGTATTATATCCTTATTCACTATAACCTATTTTTATGGATTAATAAAAATATCAGCCCTGTGAGGTGCTACCATGCTAAATCTGTTTGGTATTATTATAACCGTAGGCATTTATTTGGCAGTAATGAAATATCATCGATATCCAAAAGTAAAAGAAATATTGGACAATCTTTTTTGGAGAGAGATTTTTTTTGCAAAAAGAAATGATAAAAAAATTGGCATTACTTGGTTTAGAAGAGTTGTTATACTAACTCAGTTTATGTACATTTTTGGTATTGTTGGAAACGTTATAAGTTTTATTAAAGAACAGGATATCACATTCTTATTGATGATGGTATTGTTTATAATAGCATGGCCTTTAATGTTTCGTGCAGTTATTTATATCCAAAGAAAAGTATGGGGTATTCACTAGGTTATATTTCTTATTCATGACACTAGCTTTTCTATGATGGAATTGAATCTCCTTGTTGTTTCTGATAATATGATAGTACATTGAATTTATAAGTCATTAATGGAGGCGAAATATTTATGGCAACATGGGGTATACATATAAGAATTGCAGAAAAGTTATTGGACAAGTATGGAGATTTGGATGAAGTGAGTTTCTTAGTAGGAAATATTGGACCTGATTGTGGTAAACCCAATGAAGATTGGAGTTCTTTTACGCCTTCTAAAGAGGTAAGCCACTGGATGGATGAAAATAGAACCTTTCGAGCTGATTTGTTTTATAGTGAATATCTAGATAGTCCTCTATCCGATAAAAAGGAACGTTCTTTTTTACTTGGTTATTATGTACATCTATTGACAGATAGAGCGTGGCGTAACATGATCAATGATAAGAAAGAAACCCATGAAGCATATGCTCCACTAATAGAAGATAAGTCATTTATATGGACCATAAAAAAGGACTGGTATGATTTAGATTTTAAGTATTTTAGAGATCATCCAGATTGTATTTTCTTCAGGACCTTCCAACACATTACTTCCTTTCCTAACTATTTAGATTACTATCCAGAAGATGCAATTATCAACCAAGTAAGATATATTACAGCGTTTTACACATCGCCACATGATAATCTAGATAGGGACTACAAATATTTGACCATGGATGAGATGAATATATTTATTGATAACACTATTGATATGATAGTTCGCAAATTAAATTGAATCATAATATTTAAACCACTGATAATGTCAAAGAAAGTAGTACATGCAAAATGAAGTGAGATAGATATCATATCCCACTTCATTTTTATTTCTAAACGTTTTATAATTATGCAGCAACTTGAAGCTCTAACACACTCACTGCTTCGGATATATCTTTAATACGGTCATCTTCTAGGGCTTTGTCAAAACCATGTTTATTCATGAAGTCTATCAAGACTTCATCCATAGCACCAAATTCAGCAACGACTTTTTTGCCTTTGAACATCAAATAACCATCGCCTCCTGCAACAAGGAAATCATTGGTAACAAGAGTATACGTTTTGGTTTTATCGACTGGTTTTCCACCGATCATCAATGTCGTCACACGGTTACCCGCATCTTTTGAAGCATCAAATTCCACTGTCATTCCAGCAATATGAGGAAATGCGCCTTTAGCTTCTGGATAGGAATCAATACCATGTTCAATAGCTGTTATAATATCTGCACCTGTTAATTCAATAACTCTTACGGTATTTCCATATGGCAATACCGTTAATACTTCTCCTTTTGTCACAGGTCCTGCATTGATTGATGAGCGGATTCCGCCACCGTTAGTTAATGCAACATCTGCCTTTGAAATATCTAATAAAGCTTCAGCTAATAGGTTACCTAGATTGGTATTACCTGTTCTTACCAATTCTTTTTCACCAACAAGTTCAATTGGGGATTCTGCAACAACTTCTTCCGTTATGGTATCATTAGCTTTCTTTATCCCTGCAATAATTTCAGTCATTTCTTTGTCATCTTCTAAGGCTGCAGCTTGCTCTTTCTTGAACATTCTCGCTTGCTTTTTGACAACTTTTCCATCTTTTATAAGGAGTTCAACAACACCAACATTTCTAGTTTTTTCTCCAGCAGTAACAATTAGCGTCTCGTTAACCATACGACCAAAGTCATAAGTTGAATGTGAATGTCCATCTACAATAACGTCAATACCTGTTACTTTTTCAGCTAATTTATCCGTCGTATACTCACCTTCTTCACCAATGTGAGCAGCAGCAATGATGATATCAGCGCCTTGATCTTGTAATTTTTTAACCATTTTATCAGATGTCTCATAGATATCTAAGAAAGTTAGTCCAGCTGTATTGTCTGGATGTGATTTGTAAGTTGTCTCAGGTGTTGCTAAACCAAAGATACCCACTTTTAAATTACCAACATTCAGTATCATGGAATCATCTAAAATTAACGCATTATCTTCCTTTACAACATTAGCAGCTAACATTGGAAAATCAAGCATTTCTGCAAGTTTTACCATCTGGTCTGAACCGTAATCAAATTCATGATTACCTGCTGCCATAGCATCAATTCCCAAAGCATTAAGAACCTTAATACCTTCTTCACCTTTTGATAAGGTCACAAGATTATGTCCTTGCAGAGCATCCCCTGCATCAATATAAAGTGTATTTGGATTCGCTTCACGCATTTGACGAACAAAAGTTGCTAATTTTGCTGCCCCCATACCATCATATTTGCCTTCAATAAAGAAGCCGTGCATATCATTGGTATGAAGGATCGTTAATGGGGTATAGCCTTCAAACTTACCTTCTTCCATTAAGTCATATACATTAACAGCCTTTACATTACGTGTTCGGCCATCTTCAGATGTTGGAATCGTAATGGTTCCTTCTTTTATCATGTTGTAGATGTCCTCTTTTAAAGGATGACTCAAATCTGCACCTATTAACTTCCAGTTATTATCCACTACCGGTAAAGCAACACCATTTTTTTCTTCCTTAATGTACTTAATGATTAAATCACGAATACGTCCAGCATCCTGCATTAAATCATATGAATCATAATATTTATCTTCATCTGTTACCCATCCATTACTTGTTAGGGTACCAAATCGATAATTATTAATGGCTAGTTTATAAGTGGCATCATCAACAATGTCTTCTCCAACAAGTTTTAAGTTAGTAATACGGCTGCCAGCAGGTTTTGAAATATCTATATCATAGGTTACCCCTGCAAACATATCATAATTATAGCCACGGATTTCAGGATCAAAACTTATGGTTACATCACCTGGTGTATAGGTGTTATAATAGCTTGCTGACCACTCCATGTAAGCCTTTAAGTTAGCACCTGTTATATTGACACCCACTAATGTATTTGGATATTTATAAATATTGGCTACATCTTTTTTCTTAAATTCACCTTTTACAAGATTCATATCTGACTTAAATGCTGCTGCAGAAGATATGGCTGAATCTGTATAGAACATTTGTACTTCATTGATTAAATCAATAAGTGCTGTATCTTCTACTTGAGTCGTTGGCATGGTTGTTACACTTGCTTCATTTGTGATGTAATCCACATTTTTCACAAAATCTTCTTCAATGGTTCCAACAACTGTATTGGCATCATCTACGGATTGGTTATGTACAAAAGCAAATGTATCCATTATACCTTGATCTTCTTTTTCTTCATAGGTCTCAAGATTCTCTGTATTCACGCCTGTTACTTCATAACCATCTGCTGTCTTTTGAATATCAATGGTAGCTTTCGCCAAAGCCCAACCGTATTTTCCTGGCTCAATAAGCTTAACACCGTTGACTTCATTTTGGTATTTCATATGGGCATGTCCACCAAAAATAACATCAAACTGTGGGAATTTCTCTGCAATAGCCTCAATACCATCATAACCATACTGTCCATCTGGTCCTAAGTGATAAGCACCTACCAACACATCGTATTGACCTTCAAGCTCTTTTATGGCTTTAGCTGTTTCTTCTGCTACATCTGTAAAGGCTAGACCTTGGAAGTGACTTGGTGCACTGGCTTCCCAAACGGGTACATTTGGAGGAATCATACCGATAACAGCCACACGAACGCCGTTTACATCAAATACTTTCCAACCATCTACATAACGTTCATCGGTGCCTTCTTTGTAAATATTAGCAGAGAGTACCGTACCGTTAAAGGCTGCAATGTTACGGTCGATTAATGATTTTTCAAAGTTGAATTCATGGTTACCAAGTGCCCAAACATCAAATGCCATTTCGTTCATGGCTTGAACCATTGGATGTACAGGTAAATCATTAAATAATTCTGCGCTGTTATCTTGAATCGTATCACCTACATCCATGACTAAAGCATCAGGGTCTTTATCTCTTTCACGTTTAAGAATAGTTTGTATTTTAGCCAAACCAGCATCTTTATCGACTGAATCTATCGCATACTCATAGGCGTAAATACGACCATGTAAATCAGCTGTACCTAAAATTGTAATCTGGTCATCGCTTGTACTGCTTGTACTATTTTTTTCAGGAATTTCAAGCTTCTGTCCTTCATAAATTAAATGTGGATTTTTGAGCTGATTATACTCCGCAAGTTTTTTGTAATCAATATCATACTTCTTCGCAATCTTCCATAATACGTCGCCTTCCTGAACGACATAACTCTTTGCAAAAGCATTGAATGGCAGTGAGGATAAAACCAACACAATCATCAAAACTAATGCAATTTTTTTGTTTTTTACCATCAATTTGACCTCCCTTAAATATTTGAAGGGTATTATGTACTGTTTACAATCCATAAGATGAATTGCTTTTATTTTATACCCTTGTATTTAGAATATCACAAAGTGAAGGTTTTGACATTATTTTTTGGAAAATTTTATGTAAAAATAAAGTAATATTTTACAATGGTATTTTTATTTAATTAGAATCCTTTGAATAACGATACTTATATAAAAAGCAAGCCATCAATGCTGTAAAGGGTACCGTTAGCACAATACCGATACTGCCGGCTAGACCTTGAATAATCTCAACGGAAAGAAAAGGTAAATTAGCCAATTGCCTATAATCCATGTTATAGCCCCACATAAGGAGCATCAAGCTAAAAGAACCTCCCATAAAGGCTAAAATTAATGTATTGGCCATGGTACCCATGATATCTTTACCAATGTTCATGCCTTTTCTATATAATGTTTTGAAAGTGATGGCTTTATCCAAGGAACTTATCTCATACATAGAGGATGAAATGGACATGGCAACATCCATAACAGCACCTAATGAGCCAATGAGAATGGATGCAAACATCAGCCCTTTAATTTTAATACCGTAATCCAGTGCCACGTAGACTAACTGTGTACCTTTGTCCAAGTGAACACCTGTAATATGGGTTAATCGACTAAACACATAGGATACGATTCCAGCTACGATAATACCACAAAATGTCCCTAAGATGGCTACTAATGTTTTTCTCCCGAACCCTCCTATGAGTAAAAAGGATACTGCTAAGGATACAACGGCACAGATAATAGAAAATAAAATAATGTTGTAACCCCTAAAAATCAGTGGCAGCAGGACAAAGATAAACAAGGTAGCTGTAAACAATAATGCTACAATGGAATCAAGCCCTTTTTTGCCTCCAAAGTAAAGTAAACATAAAATAAAAAGCCCACCAAGAATATACAAATAATTGGTGCGTTTATAATTATATACCCAGACTCTAGGACCATCATCGGCTTCACGTATACCTACAATTACATCTAGTCCCTCTTGCAACAATACATTGTGCGCTTGATCAAGCACATTGGTGGTTTTATAAATTTCACCGGCGTATTGACCTGTTTTTACCTTTAAAATGGCTTCTTGACGACCATTGACCAAACCTTGGATAACCTTATCACTGCTTAATTCTTCTTTTAAAATCTGTACAACAACTGCTTCTTCAAAATCCTGCTGGTAGTAATCCGGTAATACCATGTTCTTTTTAAACATAGGGGATAACCATATAACCAGAACGATAACAACGATGGTACTGATTAACAATAAGCGATGCAATGTTATTGATTTCATATCTCTCTCCATGATTTTCTTTTTGTATTTTTATGTGATATGCTTTATGCCATGCTTATAATAATTATATCAGAAATAAAATGAAAAAGGGACTTATTGTCGTAAATTTTACAACAAGTAAGTCCTTCTATTATACACAATATTTCATACCTTTATATGATTCAATACTCCCCGTGCATATGCAATAAATCATACGTTCTACTTCATGACAGATCTAATAATAAACATAGGAAGTTGAATAAGGTTCAATGGCCTTAATGGTAGCATCCTTAATCATAAATATTTCATATTTTTCGTCGTCATAAGGTGTTTCCATTTGTTCAATGGTTACAGTACCTTCAACCCGAATCCATGTATCTTTTTCAAAGTTAGGTGCTTCGTCTGAATCCACAAATAAACCAACAACGGAGGCATCAGCTGCACAGCACGATATCAAAAGTCGACCAACAACTAAGTTATTCTCCTGATAAAAATCTTCTCGATAGACGAATCCATCTATGGCGATGGACTTACCAATGTAATCATCTGTTCGCTCATTGAGTGCAATAAGCGTTTCCATAAACGGATCATTTTCTTCGGATGGCTCCATGACTTCTTCCGAATTTACATCTGTTGTTTCTGCAGATTCTTCAACGGGGTCCATGTCCAGTTGATCTTTAGTCTCACTGGCTGAATCATCTGGATTATTCATTATCTCCTCACCAGCCTCATTAGTGCCCTCATTCATGTCTTCATCTACATCCGTATTGACATCATCATTTATATCTCCATCTATGTCATCACCTGTATCACTTAATGTATCTTCATTGACATCTTCTGCAAGAGTTGTTGCATACTTTTCAGTTGGCACCGTGAGATCCACGCCTTTATTCTCCAACACATCAGCAGTTATTTTAGATGGATTAAGAGCAATTAAAGTAAATAACAGCAAAAAAGGAATATGACCGATTGATACTTGAAAGGATATACGCTGGTTATGCTGATATGCATGATACACGTGATACCAGCCATACAACGCTAATACAAAAAATCCTATCATGGCTATAAAAATATAGATCATCATTCTTGGATGAAGATAATACGCCATTTTACCTGTATAGAGCATCCATCCTATAATACCTGTGAGTAAGGTATAGATTAAACTGTTTGTAAGTTTTTTCCCCATCACTGCACCTCCTTACATGAATAAGAGTGATAGCATACCAAGTATAAAGCATATCACTGTAATGGTGGCAATTAATTTTATGACAAATTTTGTTTTAAATGAACTTAGGAGCATCATGGTGTTTTTAATATCTATCATTGGTCCGTAAATTAAAAAGGCTATGATTGCACTATTTGGAAATACCTTTCTAAAGGTTGCTGCAATAAATGCATCTGCTTCGGAACAAAGGGACAATACAAAAGCCAATAGCATCATGATACCAATAGAAGCAAAGGTGTTATTAGAAATCTGTGTAATCATATGTCTTGGAACTACCACTTGCATACAAGATGCTATAAACGCTCCAACGATAAGATATTTGCTAACGTCAATGAATTCTGTACCTAAATGATTTAGCACATGCTGTAACTTGCTTTTATGGGATGTGTGATGGTGATCATGATGATGGTCGTGCCCACACCCGCAGGAGGTTACTTCCTTATCTTTTAATACGGCTTCCTTGCCTGACAGCCGTTCAACAATTATGCCGATAGTTACGGCACCAATATAGCCCAGAAGACCTCTTCCTACTACAAAAATCCAATCCCCTGCAAAAGCATAATATGTAGATAATAGAACAACTGGATTTACAATGGGTGTTGCCAGCATAAATGTAATAGCAATACTTAATGGAACACCTTTTTTAACAAGACGACGCATAATAGGCACAATAGCGCATTCACAAACTGGCATAATAAAACCTATAAGTCCTGCAAGTATATAAAATCGTAATTGCTTTTTCCCAATTTTTCCTACAAGCCATTCGGAGGAAACATAAACCTCAATTAATGAGGAAACAAGTGTTCCAAGAAAAACAAAAGGCATTGCTTCAAAAATAATACTAATAAATATCACACTAAAACTTTCTAACATGTTCATCCTCCACACATCGTAAGATCACGCTTTATGACCTAACACCTTTTACTGCTGCTCTCATCTTCCAACCTTTTGCTTTTTGTTGTTCTTGCCATAATCTTGAATAGAGCCCATGGGATGCAATTAACCCTTGGTGAACACCTTGCTCAATAATTTTACCATTATCCAGTACGATAATTTGGTCTGCATACGCAATAGATTTAAACTGATGGGCTATGACAATAATGGTTTTTTCACGAACCAAATGTTCCATAGCTGATTGAATATCTGCTTCATTTTCTGGATCAAGGGAGGCAGTAGCCTCATCCAGCATCACAATAGGTGCATCTTTTAAAATAGCTCTGGCAATGGATATCCTCTGTTTTTCCCCTCCTGATAAGGAGTTGCCTCCTTCACTAACAAGGGTATCATAACCCTCTGGAAGTTTTCTAATAAACTGATCACAGCTGGCTAGTTTTGCAGCATGCTTAATTTCCTCCATGGTTGCATCTTGTTTACCCACACGAATATTGTTCGCTATGGTATCATTAAATAGATAGACATCTTGAAAGACCATGGACAACTTACTCAGCAGTTTATCCGGTTCTAATTCTGTTATGGGTATATCACCTATACGTATCTGACCAGATTCCACATCCCAAAATCGAGCGATGAGACTGGTTATGGTTGTTTTTCCAGAACCAGACTTACCTACCAAGGCAGTCATGGACTGTTCTGGAATATGACAGCTTACTTGATTCAATACATCATTTTTACCGTATCCAAAACTAACGTTATCAAAGGTAATATGATTATCGTTAGGTAAATGTCTATAAACATCATAGTCCGGTTCTTCTGTTTCAAGTATCTCTCCAATCCGCTTGGTTGAAATGGATATATACCTAAGCTCTACAAGAACGGGACCAAGGGATTTCACCACTTCAAAAAAGAAATAGCCCATAACAGCAAAAGTAAAGACATCTTTGATAGGCATATCCCCTGCAGCACTCATTTTAACAGCTAAAAACAACATCAACAAATATCCTGCATCTAAGCAGAATAGAAATATTTGTATAGGAATTGCTGTCCAAACTTCCGTTTGAAAGCTTACCTTTTTTAATTGTAACATAACTTCATCCATTCTTTCAAATCGTTTGCCTATCAAATTATACGATTTTAAAAGTTTAATGGTGGTAAAATACTCCCGAATACGGGAAGATGTATCAACAATGGTCTTTACATGCTTTCGTCCCAGATTAGCAATTATTTTACGTGCTATAAATAAAAAGATACCTGCAAATACAGCTGATGCTAATATAATGCCACTTAACTTACCATTTGTTAAAGCTAAAAAAACAAGGAGTATAATAGGTGCTATAACCGCGGCTGCCATATCTGGCAGCAAACGTGCGATGATGGTTTCAGCCTGTTGGACATCGCTAAGAAGACGTGAAGCTACATCCCCTGGATCATGTTGTTTGAAAAAGCTTAGTGAAAATCTTCTAAGTTTATCCCCCAATTTCAGCCTTAAATCAGAAGACATGGTATACGCTTTGATATAATTTAATGTCTGGCTCCACATGGAAAGGGCAATATACAGTACAAAGATACCCACGTACCACCAACAAAATTGTTTTAATATATTGTAATCTATTGCCTGCCCTGATAGAACTGGAACAGTCAGATTAATAACGATTTGATATAAAATAAGATTAAAGACGCCAGGTAAAATATTGGTAAAAAAGTTGGCAATGGATACCATCGTTATGCTTTTTCGGTTATCTTGAAAGAAATGCCATTTATTCTTTTTCATGCATGAACCTCCTTTTGGGCTAAATGCCATGCTTTTGCTCTGGTATGGGCATGCCACATGCTGTTATATAGCCCATTAAGCTGTAATAGTTCATCATGTGTACCCTTTTCATAGATCTTTCCTTGATCAACCACAACAATCTGGTCAGCTCCTACAATGGTTGATAGACGGTGGGCGATAACAATAACTGTTTTACCCTTCATTAACTTAGAAAAAGCTTCTTGCATCAAGGTTTCGTTTTCTGCATCTGCGTACGCTGTAGCCTCATCCAGTAAAATAATTGGTGTGTCTTTTAGAATAACCCTTGCCAAAGCAATTCTCTGCTTTTCACCACCACTGAGGTGCGTCTCGCCACCCTCACCAATAACTGTATTGTAGCCCTTAGGAAGCTGCATGATAAAATCATGGCATGCTGCAGCTTTTGCAGCTGATTTAATCTCATCCAAAGAAGCTCGTCGATTCCCCATTGCGATATTCTCTCTTACTGTATCCGTTAACATCTGTACATCTTGAAATACAGTTCCTACACATTCCGTAATACCTTGTGTACCCATTTCCTGTAAGGGTATTCCCCCTATGGTTATTAAACCATTGGTTACTTCCCACATCCTAGCCATTAGATTTACAATAGTTGTTTTTCCTGCCCCAGAAGGACCTACAAGAGCAGTAAATGACCCTTCTGGCAGCGATAATTGGACATCTTTTAATATCTCAGGACCTTGCTTATCATATTTGAAACCTACATGATGCATCTGGACATCAAATGCCTTAGGCTCCACTGGAACACGTGGCTCTTCAAGAGGTGATACGGCTAACACCTCATTGATTCTTTTAATGCCTGCTGTAATAAATTCCATACGTGTCACTAACATAATTGCTTTTAGTAGCCCTTGAAAGCATCCTGTCCCTAGAAGTATAAATAAAATAATGGTAGAAGCATCTGTTTTTCCCGTTTGTAAAAGGTAAATGCCCATGGGTAGAATAAATAGTCCTCCACCTAAGATAAATGTTGCTACCAAAGCCCTATAGGGTGCAGCTCCTTTTGACCATACAATCACAATCTCTCGGTAAGTACGTATGGACTCTTTTAACTTTTTAAAAGAATGAACATTGAGGTTAAACATCTTAACCACTGGCATACCATGGACAAATTCCAGCATGGTAGAATGCATTCTCTCAATGGCTTTATGATATTTTTTTGTCAATTCCTGACGGTTCTGTCCTGTTAAAATACCATGCCACATCATACAAAGAAGTACCAATGTTACAGGTAGTGGTATGGTAGCCATTAATGCCATTCGCCAATCTAATGAAAAGAGATAGATGAGTGTAGCCATAGGTAGTGTAAAGCCGGATGCTGCATCAGGAAAATGATGGGCAACAAAGCCTTCTACCGATTCCACGTCATCCTGTACAATCTTTAACATCTCACCTGAATTTTTCTTTCCCCAGAAACCCATAGGCAGTCTCCCAATATGCATTGTTAGCCGAACACGAATACGGTAAAGTAAATCAAATGCTGCAATGTGGCTAAATACAAAAGAAGATACAATAAGTAAATAACGTACAACAAGTGCTAAAAAGGCAATACCAAGCCAACTTAAGAGAGGCTCTGGTGATGCATGAGCTCCCTGCTGTAAATAGTAATCTACTATTTTAAAAATCAGCACAAAGGGTACGATAAGCAGTAAAGAGCCTAATGCAGCCAGTATAACACATATGATAATCGGTGTTTTTTTATCTTTTATTAGATCAAATAGTGCTTTCATCGTTAAATCTCCTTATATTTTGCTTATTCAATGCTCAATAAAATCATATAATTATAACCCAGCTCAACATCTTTAATCTTCTTAAAACCATAAGGCGCCATTATTTCCTCCAGCTCATTTGGTGACCAACGATTGCTCTTAGGTGGTCCAAAAGGTGTGTCAATTTTTTTGCATTCAATGATGGCTACACGTCCATCCTTCTTTAAAATACGATGTATTTCGTTGAATAATACATCTTTGCACTGATGCAAATCAAGTGTATGAAGAACGGTTGATATGAGACAAACATCAACGCAATGATCGTCAATGGGTAAAGGATCTTCAATGCTTGAAGCTTTCGTCTGAATATTTTTTATCCCTTGATGGTGTACTTCTTTTTCAAGGCTTTCCGTCGTTTCTTTCCATTTATCCAGTGCATAGACAATGCCTGAATCTCCTACCATCTTTGAAGCCTGAATACTATAATCACCTGCTCCACATCCTAAGTCAAGAAACGTATAACCTTCCCTAATTTTAAGTTCTCTAAAAACAACCTCTGGGTCATGCATAAAATAACTGCTAGGTCCTCTCCTGTGGCGTCTATGTGCGTTATTGTGCTGATGCAGGTGCTCGCTTTACATACCTTTCTATCTTTCATATTCATCATTCCTTTCGTCTATACTCTTCCTACAAATAGTACATAAATGATTCAACTTTGGTTTCAATGTTTTCATTTTTATTGCCATCAACAGTAAGATTCAAAATAGGTTTATCCTCACTGCTTTCAAACCCTTTATGCAAAATACCCAGTACAATACCTGTATTCTCATACATGGAAGCCACAGAAATGTTACCATCTATTCCCGCTAGTTGTCCTAATAGCTTAGCCTCTCTATACCTTCCATTTCCACCAGCATAATAGCCAACTGTTCTATCTGCTGATGTGGCAAGATTATCCAGCTCTTTTTCAAAAGGACTTTCATTGGCTAAACATTCAGATATGGTTTGGATACTCTCTTTGAAAGCCATTAACCTTTGTTGAAGCTCTGGTGTATTTTTGCAGGTATTTTGATCAAGGAAGTCCTTCCATAATAACCATATGGTTTCACTGAGGGGGCTGTAAATCACACGATGACCTTTGTCTTCAAGATGCGTTAAAACAAAGTTGTTCAGAAAATCATTATAGAGTACCCACACTTCCCCTGTTGCTAAAATACGTTTATTAAACCTCACATCACTTAATTCTTTGTATATATCGCGTGCTATAACTTGTAAATGAGCCAGATCTAAACGATGATTCTTAATTAAATCCACAACATAATCCAAGTAGGTGGATCGATTATCTTTGGTAGCTGTTCGAATAATATCACCAGCCAGCAATCCTAAACAAATGGCTTGTACGTCCTGTTCGTCATTGTACAAGGTATCTTCTATAAAAGGTGATATCACATCTACTTGTTCAAATCCTTCTTCATCAAGTTTCGTCCTCAGCAATCGACTATATTGTCCATCTGTCTCTGTTCCCTCATTCTGTGGAATAAAAAAGGCAAGTTTATCCTGACGTGCATCTGTTTCATACATCTCTTTGAAAACATTCTCTAACTGAAGCTTTTTAAAAACATCACCTAATAAGGCCGTTAAGGAAAAATACTCTTCCGTAATAGTAAACTTTCGTCCTATATCCAAAGAAGTCTGACTGGTTTTAGGTAACACGCGAGCATCCACACCCTTGTTGATGAATAAGGCTTTGAAAATCTCAGAATAAGGGTATAAATATGGTAGATAAAGTACTGTTTTATCCTTTAGTGCCTTAATCTCTCGTTTAACATTAGTCTCTTTGTGTATAATTTTATCTGCATAGACCTCTACAGGCTCTGCCTCTTTTACTTCTAAACCTTGAAGACTATTAATAAAAGCTTCCACTCTCGTAATAACGCCTACACCAGAAGAATGTTCGTCTACCTCAATATGAAGATAAGGCTTTCCACTCATTTCTTCTCTAAAATAGTGTGAAAGAACGGAATCAGGTCCACACCCATGGTGGGTAAGTAATACACCGTATAAGTTAGGATGCTGTTTAATCAATTGAGCCGGTTCCAGTATATGCTGACCAAAGGGCCAAAACATATTGGGGTGTTCTTTTGACACATCGCCTTCTGGCAGATCATAGAATGGTAGTACTTTATAACCCATATCCATTAATGTTGCAGGTATTCCCATGTTCAACACAGGATCAGCAACGCCATAAATCTTGGATACAATAACAAATGCTTTTTCATCTGGTTTGATAGACTCTAGGATTTTCTTACCATTTTCGCCCATTCTTTCTTCAAACCGCTCGTAGGCTTCCATGCCTTTCTTAAGGGCCTTTTGGGTTTGGTTAGCATCTTTTCCAAGTTGCTTACCCATATTCGCAAAACTCTCTGTCATAAAATCTTTTCCTAAGTTGAAAGCCATGGTAGGTGCCAATAATTCAATACCTTCCTTATCTAATGACATGCCTTGTTTCATGACTTTAAATGCTAACTGCATATAGGCACAGCCATAGTTAACACGACTCATGGAGCCAGGATGATCAACAGAAAACAAATCTGGAAAGAAGATATAATCTACCTTTCGTTTGACCAACTCTGCAACATGCCCTGTAATGAGTTTCACTGGATAACAAGTCTCATCCAGTGCATATTGCTGACCCAAACGAATGGTTTCTTCACTGGTAGCATCTGATAGGAGCACATTGTAGCCTAATTCTTTAAATATGGCATGGAACATGGAAAACATACCATATGTAAATAACGCTCTTGGTATTCCTACTGTTTTCTTATTGCTATTGATATCTTCTTTGTAATCTTCAAATACAATCTGTCTTACTTGCTCATTAAAGACGGATTGATGATCCACTTTTGCCTTTAATAATTCCCTTTTTAGGAGAAAATCTTCTTTTGCTTCAATGGTAAAGCCTTTGAAGGTCGTTGAATGACCATTCATGTTTTCTTTGGTTAAAATCGCAGCACCATAAGCACCCGTTACACTAAAAAACGGCGGAACAACAATATCCTTTCCTGTAAGGGCACGAAAAGCATTAATAACACCCTGATTATAGGCCACACCACCTTGAAAGAAGATTTTCTTTCCAATTTTCTTTTGTCCAACCACACGTCCTATATAATTCTTAGCAATGGCATAACATAACCCAGAAGCAATATTTTCTAATTGTGCACCTCTTGCTAATTGAGCTGCAATACTTGTTTCGATAAAAACGGTACATCTTTCCCCTAGATTGATAGGTTTATCCCCTTGTAGAGCAATATTGCCAAAGTCATCAATAGGTATGTTGAATTTTTTTGCCTGCTCTTCAATAAAAGAACCCGTGCCTGCGGCACATATTTTATTCATTTGAAAGTCCGTTACCACACCGTTTTCTAGGGAAATATATTTTGAATCCTGACCACCAATCTCAAAAATAGTATCCACATCTTTATCAATGGTAACTGCAGCTTTTGCTTGAGCTGTAATTTCATCCTTGATGACATCTGCTCCAATAAGCTGACCAATCATGTAACGACCAGAACCTGTCGTTCCTGCACCTATCACATTAATCCTATCACCATAGTTATCCTTCAAGTTCTTTAATCCAAGTCGTACAGCATCAATAGGGTTTCCCAAAGTTCTAAGGTATTGATAGGAAACAACCTGATGGTCTTCATTCATGAGAACAAGATTGGTACTGGTGGACCCAACATCGATCCCTAAATAACAATTCATTGTTTCATTGTTATGAATGGATTGGCAAATATGCTTGTCACAGCTGTCTTGCTGACCATAAGTTGCCAACCTAGGCAGTCCCACTTGGCTGTCATCTTCCTGAACATGATCCTCCATCTTAATAAGGTGCAAGAGGTTGTTTAACCGTATATCAATACCATCTTTTTTAGCAATGACAGCTGCTCCAAGTGCTCCAATGGTACTAAAATTGTCTGGAATGACTAAATCTTCATCCTGTAAATCTAGCACATCTTTTAGAGCTGTGATCATACCTTGGTTATGAGCTACCCCACCTGCAAAAAGTATGGGCTTTTTAACAGGAAGCTTTTTCATAATAGCCCCTTTATAATTTTTAACAACGGCATAAGCTAAACCCAATAGAATATCTTCAATGGGTACCCCTTCTTGTTGGTGGTGTGTCATATCTGTTTTGGCAAAAACACTGCATCTGCCTGCTATGCGAGGTATGGATTTGGCTTTACTTGCATAGATGGAATAATCCTCTAAGTTTAGATTAAGTCTTGACATCTGCTCCTCTAAAAAAGAGCCTGTGCCAGCAGAACAATTGGAGTTCATGGAGATTTCAATTTTGGATTTATCATCACCACCCATTCGAGTGATATATTTAGCACTTTGCCCACCAATTTCAATAATGGACTGAATGGCCTTATTTGTCTTTCTACTTCCTTCTACGATGGCTGCTGCTTCATTAACGAATACAATTTCATCGGTTTTTGTTAAAAACTTACTCCCATTACCAGTAACTGCTCCAAACTGTATATCCTCTGGATCATAATCCCTTAATAATGCTTTAACGATACTTTCCAAAACTTCTTTAACATGTCCCTTATGACGAATATACTGACTTAGTTCCATCTCATTGTTCTGGTTCATTACAACTACTTTTATGGATGAATACCCTATATCAATTCCTAAGCTGTACACTGACTTGCCTCCTTAATCTTCTTCATTATGTTTTTTCTCATCTTCTAACTTCTTGGCACATGTCTTACATATACCAAATACCTTTACCCGATGATTGGTAACGATAAATCCTTTTTTTAATAAAAGCTTTTCTTCAAAAGTTTCCAGCATATCTTCTTTAACATCTATGACATCTCCACATATTTCACAAATAAGATGATGATGCTCATGTTTCTCATCTGGATTGACCATATGATAGCGCATCATACCGTCATTTAAAAATATTTGGTGAATGATGCCAATTTTTTCAAACAATTGTATGGTACGATATACCGTTGCCATACCAATATGTGGATTTATTTCTTTTACTTTTTCAAAGATCTCTTCTGCGCTTAGATGTTTATCTGTGTTCTTAAGCATAGCATCTAAAACTGTCTGCCGCTGTACAGTCAGTTTATAACCATATGTCTGGAGTGTTTCACCGAGTTGATAGACATGGTGCAACATAGGCATACCTCCAAATTTTCATATCTTTACTTACCATGGCATGTAGATATTTTATAGAAAACGAAATTCATTTTCATTTACTTTTCAATTGTAGTATAGTATAATTGAAAAAACAGTATCCCTTGATACACTTTTTGGTTTTTTGAAAGGAAATGATATGAATAATCTTTTGTTATCGCTTCAACCATGTTGTCTGTTTAAAAATAAATCCCTAGATGAAATAGAAAAGCTGTTTTCTCATGTTCAATACAAAACGGCTTCTTACAAAGAAAATGAAATTATCTTCTCACCTGTTCAAAAGGCTGATCGAATAGGGATTATTTTATCTGGAAGTGTTGATATTCAAAAACTTTTTCCATCAGGGAAAGTGGTTATTATCGAACGAAAAAAAAGATTTGACCTGATTGCGGCCTCCTCTATTTTTTCTAAAATAGACGTTTATCCAGATGCTGTATCTGTTAGTAAACCATGCACCATTTTATTTATACTAAAATCAGACCTGCTAAATCTGTTTCATATGGATAAAGATTTTATGTTGAATTTCATCGAGTCTGTATCTAACGAAACCCTTATGCTTAAACATAAGATTGGTATTCTTTCATTAAGCTCCATTCAAGAAAAGATTGCCGGTTATCTCATCTACAGCAACAAGACTTATAATTCATATAGCATTACACTGCCTTTTTCCAAAAAAGCATGGGCTGAATACATGAATGTTTCCAGAACCTCTCTTTCAAGAGAATTACGACATCTAGAAACGGAAGGTATTCTATCTTTTGAGAAACGGAAAATACACATTCACGATTTGACAAAATTAGAAAAGATTGTATCTTTATAATTAAGCTAAAGAAAATATCTCCATTAAACAAAATAGACAAATACATAAAAAGCGCTGCAAGTTTACAACGCTTTTTATAATAGCACCAAAATTGTGCATCGATGAGCCTGAATATACTTTATTCATATATTTATAATGATGCTTGCGGTCTATCTGTTTTTAGATGAACTTATCGAAAAGATGTATTTAAAGCTCTTAATAATGTTCTTATATCGTACTGATGTGGTGTGACAGGGCAAATCCTTTTATTTAATCCCATTAATGTATAGACTGCAATTCTTGCTGCTCTTACAGAATATTCTTCTGTAAATACCATATCTTCAGGTATTTCTACGAATTGGCTAATCATAGCAAAATTTGTTGAACCAGCTGGGACAACCTGTGGACGATCTGTCATTGCACGTGGCTGGAATTGTGCATCAACATATGGCATCATGCAAGGAATAACATTAATAACATCTTTCATAATATCTTCTAAGTCATCCTCAAAATGTAAATGATGCAATAATTCTATTAGTATTTCTTCACCTGAGCAATCACGTATAGCTTTTTTAACGTAGTCACCTTCTACATTTGTTATTAATGCATTTCCCCAAAAAATAGTTTCATCTTCTGTTTGTGCCTTAAAGTGGGGTTGCGCGGCTACAACAATAGACATTAACCATTTGGAATCTTTAAATGTCATTAACGCCCCACTACCTGGAACATTACGACTGAATCTTTCAATTTTATTTAATAAATGATTGCCTTTCATCGTGACTGTAAAAGACTCCCAATTAGACTCTTCTGGTTTATTAAAGAAAGGTGCTGAATTACCTAATCCATCTTTCTTAGCAGCAATTTTGCGCCATAACTCACCTGATACAGGTTTGTCGGGTTTCATGGGTGCAGGTGTTTTGAAATCACCTAATGCAGCATTATCTGTCATACAGCCATTTGTAACCATACACAAATCTCCTTCTTTCAGTTGAATAAATTCAGAAGTTATATCATCTTTTGTATAATGAATACCTGTTACTGTCATTTCCTCTCCTTCTTTAAAATCTAAATCTGTTACGGTACATTTTAGGTCAAAATTAACACCTTGACCCTCTAAGTATTTTTTTAGAGGAAGGATAACCGATTCATATTGATTATAGGGGGTTCTCGTAACACCTTCTAATGTTTGGATACGAGAAAACTCAAAAATCATACGGTTCATGTAACGCCTAAACTCAAATAGACTGGACCATTTCTGAAAAGCGAATGTTGTTTGCCACATATACCAGAAATTCGTTTCAAAAAAATGAGGCGTATGTCCAAACCAGTCACGTATGCTTAAATGATCTAAATCTTCTTCTGGTGTCATCATCAGTTTTAACATGGCCTTACGATCATTCATATTGAACCCCATTGACATAACATCTAATACATAACCATTTTTATCAATAAGCCTTGCATTAGAATGTGTTGGATGGGCATCATCAAATGCTAATATTTCGTCTGTAACCGATTTCCCTTCTTGTTCAAGAGATGGAATAGAAGAAAACAATTCCCAAAAATTCTCATAGGTTTCTTCATTTAGCATACGACCACCACGACACAAAAAGCCGTCTTTAGGGTTACCACTTCCATCATTGCTGCCACCTAATATATCCATGTGTTCTAATATATGTATATTCTCTCCATTTAACTTACAGTCTCTTATAAGGTAGGCCGCTCCAGCCATTGAAGCAAGTCCTCCACCCACGAAATATACGTTTCTATTATCTATTTGGTTCATCATATCATCCTTTCAATATTGCATTTGGTCTTACTTATACAATAATAAAGTTATCCTAATTTTAGAATAGACAATTGTGTAGGAATGTCAAAATTTTTGACACGCTTACTCAATTGTCTAAATTGAATTCTTATCAATTTGCAGTATCTTTTTATTTTATGATCTAACAAGTTTTTTCTATTTTTTAATTCAGCTTAAATAGCTTTTAAAGGACAATAAATCATTTTCAACGATATGATTATTTGATATAATATAATTATTATAAATAGTTATGAGGAAAAAATATTATGATTGATTGGGTTGAACTTGAAAAAATATGTGACAATTGTACAAGATGTGATTTACATAAAACGAGAACCCATCTGGTCTTCGGAGAAGGAGATATACATACGCATTTAATGTTTATAGGTGAAGCTCCTGGAGAACAAGAGGATTTATCCGGCACCCCTTTTGTTGGCAAGTCGGGCCAACTTTTTAATAAAATTTTAGCTTCAGTAAATATTCCTAGGGAAGAAATCTACATAGCAAACATTGTTAAATGTAGACCCCCTAGAAATAGAAATCCTCTAGAAACAGAAAAAAACGCTTGTTTACCTTATCTTAGAAATCAGGTGAAATTAATTCACCCTAAAATAATAGTATGTCTTGGACGTGTTTCTGCTCAAAGCATTATAAATAAAAATTTTAGAATAACAAAAGAGCATGGTGTTTGGGTTGATAGAAAAGGTTATTATCTAATAGCAACTTATCATCCTTCTGCACTCTTACGCGATCCTACTAAAAAAAGAGAGGCTTGGGAAGACTTTAAAAAAATAAAAGCAAAATATACTGAGGTCATGCAAAAAAATAATTCACACCAATATTGATGATAAATAATTTTCAGGGTTATAGTACCTTTCATAATATAACATGACCATTTGTTCTTTCTGGAAGCGTTGATTGATAACAATAAACGAATTGTATGCTTCAAGCTTATGCATGATTTTGATGCTGCCTCTTTAGCATGGATGAAAAAGTACCTTCTTTTTCTTTTAATGACGCAGGTGAGCCTGTCTCTTCGATTGTCCCATCTTTAATAACAACAATTTTATCAGCACCTAAAACGGTTCGCATACGATGAGCAATAATCAAGACCGTCTTCTTTTTTATGAGCTCACTAAGAGCACTTTGTATTTTACTCTCATTTTCTGTGTCCAGCGATGCTGTCGCTTCGTCAAGCAGGATAATAGGAGCATCTTTCAAAATCGCTCTAGCTATGGAAATACGTTGTCTTTCGCCTCCTGATAAGCGTTCTCCATTTTCACCAATCAACGTATGGTATCCTTGTGGAAGTTTTTTAACAAACGCATGACACCTGGCAAGTTTTGCAGCTTTGATGACTTCTTCATCTGTAGCATCTTTTTTCCCAAGGCGTATATTATCCATGACACTTGAATTGAAAAGTGTCACATCTTGAAAAACAATGGAATAATGATTAAGAAGCGTTTCCGGATCAACAAGGGAAATATCTTCACCGCCTAAGGTAATAGCACCTTTATCAATATCCCAAAACCGTGCCGAAAGCTTGGCTACTGTACTCTTTCCTCCACCAGAAGGTCCTACAAGTGCCGTTACATCCCCTTGTTTTGCAACAAAACTTACATTATTTAGCGTTTGCACACCATCTTGATAGGAGAAGTCCACATCTTTAAATTCAATATCATAATTCGAAGGAGTAAACATCATTTTTCCGTCCTGTCTTGGCATGGCATCCATCTCTTTCATCCGTTTAATGCGGACATTAAGATAAATAAGCAATGCAAAATGATTCATAACATCCATGATTGGGTTATAAATACGTGCCGACACCACAAGAAAAACAAGATACGTGAAAATATTGATTGAACCCGTTGTTAAAAGATAGGCACCATATAATATAACACTTGGCAGCCCAAGCTTCAAAAAGACATAAGACAGGTTGATAAATGCACCAATCAATAACTCTGCTTTAATCATAATCGTTTCATAGTTGTCTAACTTTGTATTTAAAGTATTCGAAAATGCTTCTTCCCTGTTATAAGATTTTATTTCATGGGCCGAATCAAGTCCCTCTTGAATGTTATCTGCAATATCCCTTTTTATATGATACAGTTTTGAGTGGGTATTGTTTTGTAGCTTCCTTGATAAATAAAAGACTAAAGCCGCAACAGGAACTACCCAAAACACAGCAAGTGACAGCTTCCAATTGTAAAAAAACAACATAACACCCATAATCAGAACCGATAGGACAGATGCATAAATCTGTGGTACTGAATGGGAAAAAAGCATCTCAATTTGTGTGGCATCTTCCATAATGGTTGAGCTTAAATCCGCAATATCCTTTTTACCAAAAAAGGCTAAAGGCAGTTTTCTGAGTGTTTCGGCTAGGCTAATCCTTTTCTTGGCACTTTCTTCGTAGATTTTAGTATAAGTCGAGTTGTATTGAAAATAAGCAATAACAAACATGACAATGAAAAAAGCGATGGACATGATCACATAGTAGAGTATGCTGTCTTTTGGATTGTTGGTGTTGTTCAAAAGCTCATACATGTATTCATCCAAAAAACGAAAGCTGAGGACCACAGGCACCATAAAGCTAATATTCATCAACACAGACCAAATAATTGAATGTAACAGGTCTTTTGAACCTTTTTCAGACATAGCATATTTGTTTTGAAAATATTTAAGCATATTGGCCTCCTTCTATAACCGTATCTTGAGCAACTAATTTCCATGCAACAGATTTCTGGTATTCATCCCACATGGTTTTGTATAGGCCTTTTTTGTTCAACAGTTCCTCATGGCTTCCCGATTCTGCGATTTTCCCATTATTAATGACCAAGATTCGATCAACATTTTGCACACTTGTAAGACGATGGGCAATCATAAGCGTCGTTTTATTACGACTAAGTTCTTTAAGCGCTTTTTGTATTAAATGCTCATTTTCAGGATCGGCGAATGCAGTAGCTTCATCGAGTAGTACAATAGGAGCATCCTTCACAATGGCCCTAGCAAGTGCAATCCTTTGCTGTTCCCCTCCTGAAAGATATGTTCCTTTCGTGCCAATTATCGTATCCAATCCATTATGCAAGTTTTCAATAATATCCCTTGACTGAGAATAATCAATGGCCCTATTTATTTCTTTATCACCAACATTTTCTTTTCCAAAAACGATATTCTCTTTCAAAGAATCTTTAAATAGCTTGGTACTCTGAAAAACAAAGGAAATGTTGTTCATCAGTTCTTTTTTGGATAGTTCCTTAACGTTGACACCTCCCACGAGCACCTGGCCTTCATCCACATCCCAAAAACGAGCTGCTAGGCGTGCAATGGTGGTTTTTCCTCCTCCAGAAGCACCGACAAGTGCAATGGACTCTCCTTCGTTTAACTTAAAGCTGATGTTATCAATGGCGCGTTTTTCACTTCCATCGTATGAAAATACAACATCCTTAAACTCCACACTATGATGTTTTATTTTTTTGCTATCCTTTGTATAATGCATACTGGGATAAGTCAAAAGGTTATCGAGTCTATCAATTGCTTGCTCTGCAATTAAAGTGTTCTGTCTAAAATGCATGGTCTTCATTAAGATCATGGTGAAAATTGGTGATATAAGTATGTAAAAAATAAAGTCCGCAAGTACAACAGGTAAATTTTCTCCTCTTCCCACTAAAAAAATGGCCATAGGAATGATAAAGAAAGCAGCTGTTTGCATAATGGCACTATAAAAGGACATGGGTTTTTGCCAAAGGACCGTATACGCATGCACCATTTCTTTATACTTGATGATACTGTTATAGAATCGTTTAAAAGAAAATATCGTTTGGCCAAATGTTTTTACAATGGGAATACCCCGAATATATTCTACTGATTCTGAACTCATTTCTTCCAAAGAATCATAGTATCTTTTTTGAAAAGCTTTTCCTTGTGAACTGACCATAAACCTCATGGTGATAAATCCTAAAATAATAGGAACAAGGGATGCAAGCCCCATTCTCCAGTTCACAATAAAAATTAGAGCAATAAGAATGATGGGGGTAACTAGGCTACCTGCCATATCTGGCAGTTGGTGGGCTAAAAATGTATGGGTTGTTCCTGCTCCATCATTGACAATCTTTCGTATTTTCCCACTTGAATGCTGATCAAAAAACCCAAGAGGCATGGATAATATCTTTTCCATACCTACTTTTTGCATACCTACTTCCACGCGAAAAGCTGCAAGATGGGAACTCAAAAGGGCACAAAAATAGACCACTATTCCTCCAAAGGCACTTGCAAAGGCAAGCCATGCATAGAAATTAACATTGGAAATATTGATGGACTGAGGGTTTGATAATATATTTCGGACGATGTACCATACAAGTACAAAAGGCAAAATGTTAAGTATAGCAGAAATTGCTGACAATACTAATGCCAAAGGTAGAAGTATTCTCCTCTTGTCCATATAAGGTGTAAACCTTTTTAAAATAAATGTTTCTTTTTGTTTTGGCATTACTTTATATCCTCCTCTAGATAAGATGTAATTAATACTGTAGTTGACTTTTGGTTGTGCTTTAATGAAAATATCTTTTCTACAATATCTCTACTGATTATAGTAACATAAAAAAAATCAAATGTAAATGATTTTGAATCCCATTATCAATAAAATATTATCCTATTATACCTTATTAAATTAATACCAGTAATATAGAAACATTACTAGATAACTACCGCATGACGTACTAAGTTTTTCATAACTTGTAAAAGCCTCCTAAGCTATGTTTTAGGAGGCTTTTATAAATATGAGATTGTTATTGGATTATAGAATATGGCGCTTTTGAATGTTCAGTATCGATTGGTTTATTCGTTAAATCTTTGATATGAGGAACATGGATACGATACTCCCCTGGCTCTTGACGTGTTGTATGAATAATATATGTAGACCAATCTGTACTACCATCCTCATTCATGACAAGATTCATGGCCGTAATGTCCACTTTATAATCATCAGGAACGTTGGTCATACCGTCTAATTTGATTACTTCAATATAACTATCTAAAATTTTATACGGTTTGATGTCTTCACTAAACTGTATTTGCATTTTATTATTGGACAAAGGTTTTGCCAAAATCAATCGTGGTTGTTCTGTATCTGCTGGTTTAGCTACAAATGTATAGGTATCTTCACCGTAAGTGAGTGTATATACCTCATTTGTTTTTAGTGGTTCTGTGCTTAATTCACAATACGCTGGATTTTGGTAAACGCTTGTAAGAGCGAAAGTATTCTTTTGGCTGTCTGTTAGTTTAAAATAAGATGTTTCTAAAAAAGCTTTAGGTCGATAACTCTTAAGGGTTATTTTTTGTAAGGTAGCATCGATAGATTCGACGGATTCGATATCGATCTTCTTATTCACAACAGGTACACCTAATTGCTCGCCTAGTGAGCTGACTGTTCCTTTAGGAATTATCTGCAACACTTTATACGTTAATCGCGCTAATTCATAGACATTAAAAACATCATTTTCATAATAAAACAAACCGACTTGCTCTGCTTTCAACTTAACGGTATCTTGGGTATAGTCTACTTTATCATGGTAATTAAGTACCTGCAATAACATTGCTACATATTCTGTACTTGTTATTTCTTTATAAGGTTGAAATGTATCATCTGTGGACCAAGCAATATGAAGCTCAGGATGGGCTTTTATATACCCCATCAATCGTTGTATGTACATATTGTGGCCATTTGCATCATCAAAAGTATCTTTTCCTACAAAATCATAGTTCGCCATGTCTTCTTCAAGATTGAGTAATCGCAGTAACATCACAACGGAACGATAACGGGTAATTGTTTTCGAACCATCTATTTGACTACCCTCACCTTTTAGGATACCACGATCAGCTAAATTATAAATAGGTGCTTCTCGCATTTGCTCATGACTAATGGCGTAACTTGGTGCACATGATAACAAAACATTTGCAGCTAACACAAATGCTAATATGCTTCTTTTCTTCTTTTTCACTATTTTTCCTCCTATTGTGTAAACTTACTATTTTTGTAATGCTTACTTCCCTCATGTTGTATCCTTGTAAACGCTAACTTATCCTGTTGACGAAAGATAATGTTTCGTTATAACTTTCCTATAATGTGCACCTTATAGACAGTTACCTGGGATACGATGCAATAAAAATTAAGTGTCTTGTATGTGACATCTACGTCATTTATATTGCATACATTTATTATAAATAAAGTAAATATAAAACACTAGAGGAAAAATATGGGATTCCTTAAGACATACGCTTTCTATAATTTGTGGGAAACAAACCAAAGTATTGTTTGAATGCTTTGCTAAAATGAAACGGGCTGCTATAGGCAAGCTTAATGGCTATTTCCCCAATGGATAGTGACGTATTTGTTAACAATTCCGCTGACATGTTAAGTCTCAGCTCATCATAAAATTTTTTAGGTGATTTTCCTGTAACCTCTTTAAATACTTGTCTGAATTGCCTTTCAGAAAGACCAGCCATATGGGCCAATTTCTTCACTGTAATGGTATCCCCCAAGTGGTTATGGATATATTGAATAATCTGTTCAATGGTTTCTTGATACGCATGGGGTGTATCCCGTTGCTCGTCAACTTTAGCCATCCACTGATAAAACAATGCACCCAGTGTAGCCGATGCTAAGACTTTGGCACTTATGTTATCCTTTCTAAGACATTCTAAACACTGTTTAAATTGTACAGATTCCGCATGAAATGGATTAATGGATAAAATCGTATTAAGAGGCAGATGCAACATGCCACCTATCTGAAAGGTAAACCACCAGAAATCCCATTGTTCCTTGTAACAGTAATAACGGCGTACCTTGTTATGTTCAACCAATAATAAGGTATGTGCGCCCAGCGTCATCACCTTATTGTTTTCCATGACCACCACACCGGTTCCCTGGAGTGTTCGAAGTGCTACCAGCTCCTTTGTATTATTTCTCCATTGTTTGTGAATATCATAGGTGGCATCTGCTTGTACATGGTACACTGATTGTAAGGCAATACTTGCTGTTGGTATGATTTTATTTGTTTTAGAGTATTGGAAGTCCATGATTCATTATACCAATTAATTGCCGAAAAGTATATATTCCCTTCCGCAAATACCATGTTTATTATGAACCATATATTGTACACTATTCTTAAAGCCAAGGAGAATATAAGTTATTTCGTCCAAAAGGTAATTTATATCAACCAGCTTTTATTGGACTGATAATTTTTATATGGTATATCAAGAATAGGGAGGAAATATGATGTGTGATGGTATTAAGGGTATGGTTCCAAAGGATAAAATGTGTGCAGGTGCAAGAAAACTCCGAAATGTATATGAAGGAACGCCAGATGCTCCTTTTTTTCAACAAGAATTTGGCTTTTATTGTCTAGACCGTTGGAAAAAGGAAGGGCTTCCAACTGACAAAACCCTTGATGAGATATTTGGATACGATGAATCCGGTTGTCATACGCTGAATGGTCTAGGATGGTGTACGCCAGAATTTATGCCTATGTTTGAAGAAAAAGTACTGGAAGATCGAGGGGAACATGAAGTTGCACAGGACTTTGCTGGACGACATGTTTTGTATTTCAAAGGACGCCGTGAAGGTTTTATGCCTGAATACATTGATCATCCTGTAAAAGATATGTACTCATGGGAAAAAAATTGTAAATGGCGCTTGAACCCAAAATCAAAAGAAAGGTATATAGACTTTGATAAGCAGATCATAGAAGCAAAAGAGGCTGCTAAAACAGGCAAAATCATCTCCCAACGGGTAGTAGGCGGTTTCATGTACTTAAGAAGTTTAATTGGTCCTACAGACCTCTTATATAAATTCTACGATGCACCAGATCTAATTCATGAATGCATGGAGGCTTGGCTGACACTAGCCGATACGGTCATTAGTAAATACCAGGAGCATATTACCCTTGATGAACTCTATATTGGAGAAGATATTTGCTATAACCACGGACCGCTTATATCACCGGATATGATTCAAGCATTTCTATTCCCCTATTATCAACAACTGCTTACAAACACCAAGAAAAGACAAATAGATAAGAAACGTCATCTATTTTTTAATGTCGATACTGATGGCAATGCGCTACCTGTCATTCCACTTTATCAAACATTAGGTATGGATGTGATGAATCCTTTTGAGGTGGCATCAGGCTGTGACGTGGTTAAAATCGGTAAACAATATCCAGAACTCATCATGTCTGGTGGTATTGATAAACGGGTATTGGCAGCTGGAAAAGAAGCCATTGATCGCCATCTTGATTATATCCTGCCTACCATGAAAAAAAGAGGTGGCTATATTCCCACATGTGACCATGGTGTTCCAGAAGAAGTAAGCCTAGAAAACTATTTATATTTTCGCAAGCGTTGTCTAGAATATGCTTACTAAAGTTAGTCGTCATGACTAACCTAAATATAACGATTAATTGTTTACAAAACTCGTTATCATGATTATAAAGATATCTCAACAGATTTAACATGAAAGAGATTATGCTATAGAAAAAGTAAGCCATGTAATAAACGAATTGACGTGGCTTACTTTTATTATGCATTATTCTTAAACATCATCATATATCCATAAATAAAACTATAACGAACTCAACCGCTCATGAATGGACTTAGCTGCCTGTTTTCCTGCTCCCATGGCAAGGATAACCGTAGCAGCACCTGTTACCGCATCACCACCAGCATATACATTTTCCATGGTGGTTTCCATGGTTTCTTCGTTGACAACAATGCATCCCCATTTGTTAACATCTAAGTCTTCTGTGGTATTACGTAGTAAGGGATTAGGGGTTTGTCCAATGGCAATGATAACCGTATCCACATCCATAACTTCTTCACTCCCTTGGATTGGCTCAGGTCTTCTTCTGCCACTCTCATCGGGCTCACCAAGTTCCATTTTAATACATTCCATGGCTATCACATGACCGTCTTCCCCAAGAATCTTTAATGGATTCTTGAGTAAATCAAAAATGATCTGTTCTTCCTCAGCATGGTGGACTTCTTCTTGTCGTGCTGGAAGTTCATCCTTGCTTCTTCTATAAACAATCTTGACTTCCTTCGCTCCAAGACGTTTTGCTGTTCTGGCTGCATCCATGGCTACATTACCGCCACCAATAACAGCCACCTTCTCACCAATACGTACAGGTGTAGGGCTATGGGTATCATATGCTTTCATCAAGTTAACCCTTGTTAAGAATTCATTGGCAGAATAGACACCATTTAGATTTTCTCCATCTATTTTCATGAACCTAGGTAAGCCTGCTCCACTACCAACAAAAACAGCTTGAAAGCCCTCTTCAAATAATTCTTCAATGGTTATGGAGCGACCCACTACCACATTTTTTTCAACTTTAACACCCAAATCCGTTATGCTCTTTAATTCTTGACGCACAAGGTCTTTAGGTAATCGAAATTCTGGTATACCATACATCAACACGCCGCCAAGCTCGTGAAGAGCTTCATACATGGTTACCTCATAACCACGTTTAGCTAAATCTCCTGCACAGGTAAGACTAGCTGGTCCACCACCAACCACGGCAACCCGTTTGCCATTGGATTCTGGCGGTGTAAGTTCTTGATCCACATGTTTCATATAATAATCGGCTACATAACGTTCCAGTCGGCCAATACCCACAGGTTCACCTTTCACACCTCTTACACAGACCTCTTCACATTGAGACTCTTGCGGACATACTCGACCACATACTGCTGGCAATCTGTTTTCTTCTGCAATAATCTCATAAGCTTCTTCTATATGACCTTCTTTTACAGCCTTTATAAACTCTGGGATGGGTACACCTACTGGACATCCGTTCACACAAGGTTTATGTTTACATTGCAAACATCTCTCTGCTTCTTCCATGGCTTCTTCTAAGGTGTAACCACATGTTACTTCTTCAAAATTCGTTATACGCACATTCGGATCCTGTTCCTGCATTTTTACTTTTTCTTTACTCATGTTAGGCATTATTCGTCCCCCTAATCTATCCTATGATTATATTAAGTGCAAGCGATGTTTGCTTATTTCTCCAAAGCATCTACTTTCTCATCCAAACGACAGGCATGTAATTCTTGCTCCTTGAAATAGCCTTGTCTTCGCATACACTCATCAAAATCCACTAAAAAACCATCAAAATCTGGTCCATCAACACATGCAAATTTTGTCTCACCACCAACGGTTACACGACAACCGCCACACATACCCGTTCCATCTATCATAATTGGGTTTAGGGATACACCTGTGGGGATATTAAGGGGTTTTGTTACCGCTACCACTGCCTTCATCATAATCAAAGGTCCTATTGCAATCACTTCATCGTAGCAATTGCCTTCTTCTATTAACGTGTTCAGCACATCTGTTACAAAACCTTTAGTCCCTCTTGTCCCATCATTGGTAGCAAAATAGATGTTATCACATATAGCTTTGAATTCATCTTCTAAAATAATGTATTCATCGCTACGTCCACCAATAATCACATCAACACTGACACCCATTTCATGTAATTTTTTTAACTGAGGATAAAGAGGGGCTGCTCCTACACCGCCACCAATACCCAAGACTCGCTTATGTTTTTTAAGCACTGTAGGTTGTCCAAGAGGTCCTACAAAATCATGGATATAGTCCCCTTCATTTAATTGACTTAAACATTCTGTTGAATAACCCACAATTTGATAAATAATGGTCACTGTACCAGCTTCACGGTCATAATCTACGATTGTTAAAGGTATGCGTTCGCCCTCGTCGTTTACTCGAAGTATAATAAACTGTCCTGGTTCACACTTTCTAGCTGTAAAAGGTGCGTGAACTTCCATGAGTTCTACTTGGCTGTTAATCGACTTTTTCTTTACAATCTCGTACAATTTCTTTCCCTCGCTTCTTCAAATAGTATTGTGTTGTCATTGAGTATCAGGTAAATAGTAGAGACTATCTTATGATTACCTTGTACCTTCATTGAATCATTTATAAACGTTCATAACAATGTCTGTTTAAATTATAACATAATTTATGCATATCATACATAACATTTATCTTTACTTCTTTGCTCATCTGATAATTTATGCTTATGACAGCTATTTACTTTGTCTATCAAAATAAAAGACTGTCTCAATCATACACCTTTTATCCTATGCTGTCTATAGCTTTTTCATTTTATGAGCTGGCGTAAAATTAACAAAATCAGCACTCAGAAAACACAAATTATCTATAACCCTATTGGCAAAATCAGCATAAAAAAATGTATAACAGGACAGCCTATTTTAAACGTTTCTATAATAATCGATGGTTTCAAAATCAAGGGACTGTTGCTTTTCTATAAAGGACATCACTTTCATATATTCTCTTAATGTATCCATGCAGGTGAAACAAGGTATACCAATATGTTGAGCATAAGTACGCAGCTTAAACCCATCTCGACTCGTATCTTTACCTTTTGTTGGAATATTAAAGATCATGTTAATGTCATTTTTCTTCATTTTTTCTTGAACATGTTCAATATCTGAGCTTATAAGGGTACTTGCCATGCCTTTAGCTGCTAGAAACTCATGGGTACCTTTACTTGCTAGAATATGAAAGCCAAATGCCATAAGGTGTTCAATATAAGGCAATGCTTCTTCTTTACTTTCATCATGAATGGATACCAGCACATTACCTTTATCAAAAAACTGATAGCCAGCTCCGACAAAAGCTTTGTAAAGAGCCTTCTCATAATCACTGTCAATACCTAAGACTTCTCCTGTGGATTTCATCTCCGGTGTTAATGCAACATCCACATCGTTCAGTTTAACAAATGAAAATACAGGTGCTTTCACAGCAATCAAGCCAGTGGTACTTGCTAACCCCCTGCCATAGGGTAAATCATTTAACTTATAACCCAATATGACTTCCATAGCAATCTTAACCATGGGAGTTTTGGTGACTTTGCTTAATATGGGTACTGTTCTTGATGCACGGGGATTCACTTCAATAATGTATACTTGTTCTTCTCTCACAACGAATTGAATGTTCATGAGCCCGATGACATCTAAGGCTTTGGCAATCCTTTTTGTATAGGTTATCATTGTATCTATCACTTGATCCGATAGGTTCTGAGGAGGATATACACAGAAGCTATCACCTGAATGGACCCCTGTCCGCTCAATATGTTCCATAATACCCGGAATAAGCACATCTTCACCATCGGATATGGCATCCACCTCAACTTCAACACCTTCAATGTACTCATCAATAAGTACTTGATTATCAGAAGAAATAGCCGCTGCTTCTTCTAAGTATTGAATCAAGTCTTCATCATGGCGAACCACCATCATGGCTCTTCCTCCGATGACATAAGACGGTCGAATCAGTACAGGATAAGAAATGGCGTTAGCTGTTTTTAATGCCTCATCCATTGAAGATACACTACCGCCTTTTGGTCGTGGAATCTCTAATTGGTGTAGTAGTCGGTCAAATCGCTCACGGTCTTCTGCTACATCAATGGAATCCACGGATGTACCAAGTATTTGCACACCGTTTTTCTCCAATTTAGGTGCAAGGTTTATGGCTGTTTGACCCCCAAATTGGACAATAACGCCCTTAGGTGTTTCTTTTCTGATGACATTTAACACATCCTCTATAAAAAGTGGTTCAAAGTAAAGCTTATCGGCAATATCAAAATCCGTACTCACCGTTTCAGGGTTATTGTTAATAATAATGGATTCATAACCCAGTTCACGGGTTGCCCACACAGCATGAACAGAACAATAATCAAATTCAATACCTTGACCAATACGAATTGGTCCAGAACCAATGACCAAGATTTTTTCCTGTTTGCTAATGACATTTTCATCTTCTTGTTCATAAGTGGAATAATAATACGGCGTATGGGATTCAAATTCTGCAGCACAAGTATCCACCATCTTATACACAGGATAGATGCCATGGGCACGGCGAATGGTATCCACCATACCGTGTGACTGACTGGATAATTCTTGTATTTCCACATCTGTAAAGCCCAATGCTTCTGCTTTCTCCAATAAGTTTCTGGTTAAGAGATTCGATTGCAATTCGCCTTCTAATTGAACGATGTTGTTGATTTTGTTTAAGAACCATTTGTCAACACCTGTAATACCCTGAATGGTATCAGGCGTCATGCCTTTTCTCAGAGCCTCAGCTAACACAAATATTCTCTGATCATCCACCACTTGTAAAGCTTTGAATAACTCTTCTCTTGTTAACTTTTCTAATGCCTCTTTACGTAAGCCTGTTTCTTTACCTTCTAGAGAAATGACAGCTTTTAATAATGAACTCTCAAATGTTCGGTCAATGGCCATGACTTCCCCAGTTGCTTTCATGGCTGTACCTAACTTCCTATTGGCATAATCAAACTTGTCAAAAGGCCACTTTGGAATCTTCGTCACCACATAATCCAAGGCTGGTTCAAAAGATGCTTTCGTTTTTTTAGTAACAGCGTTATCAATCTCATGAAGGTGTAAACCAATGGCAATCTTCGCAGCTATTTTGGCTATAGGGTATCCTGCTGCTTTGGATGCTAGGGCTGAAGAACGACTCACACGAGGGTTAACTTCAATAACAATGTACTCTTTGCTCTCAGGATTGAGGGCATATTGCACATTACATCCCCCTTCTATTTCTAGCGCTTTTATAATCTTAATGGCTGAACTTCTTAACATATGGTATTCATTATCCGTCAAGGTCTGAGAAGGTGCAACCACAATACTATCTCCTGTGTGAATGCCCACTGGGTCCATATTCTCCATGTTACAGATAATGATACAGGTATCGTTACTATCACGCATGACTTCATATTCAATCTCTTTCCAGCCAGCAACGGATTGCTCTATGAGCACTTGATGAATACGGCTATGCATAAGCCCTGTATGCAAGATATCTTTTAATGTATCTTCATCATAAGCAATACCGCCACCAAGGCCACCTAGTGTATAAGCAGGGCGAACAATAACCGGAAAACCGATAATTTTTGAAAAAGCGATGCCATCTTCCATGTTGCACACAATTTTACTCTGAGGAATTGGCTCATGTATCTCAATCATAAGATTACGGAAACTTTCACGATCCTCTGCTTTTTTGATGGTTTCCAAAGATGTTCCAAGTAACGCCACATTGTACTTCTCTAGGATACCAGCTTCCTTAAGCTCGACTGCCATATTCAGTCCTGTTTGACCACCCAAAGTGGGTAATATACCGTCTGGTCGTTCTTTATCTATGATATAATCCAGGGCTTCTACTGTAAGTGGTTGTATGTATACTCTATCAGCAATATTATCATCCGTCATAATGGTAGCAGGATTACTGTTCACAAGAACCACTTGCACGCCTTCTTCTTTTAATGCTTTACAAGCTTGCGTTCCTGCGTAGTCAAATTCTGCTGCCTGCCCAATGATAATGGGTCCAGAACCGATGACCAATACCTTTTTTATTGTCATGTCTTTTGGCACATGTCTCACCCTTTCTTTTATATACGCTATTAGTATGACAACATCTCGTCATGTTATGATGTGAATGCTTATATGCGTTTCAATAAAGTTAGTTCGATTATTCTGCTTACTTTTTCTAGGTATATTTACCTTCCCAATAGGAAAAGTCATAAAGCTTACTTTTTGCTATCTTGCTGTTAACGTTATGAAATCCGGTTTAGCCAATCATGAAAAATAGCATGGCAGTCTTCTGGCCCTGGGCCTTCTTCTGGGTGAAATTGTACGGTATAGATTTGCTGAGGCAGACAATTAAATCCCTCTACCGTATGATCGTTCACGTTCTCAAAAGTCTTGACCATATGATTGGTGAAGCTGGATTCATCCACAGCATAGCCATGATTCTGAGAAGATATGAATACTTTATTGGTTTGTAATTCAATAACTGGATGATTGCTGCCCCGATGACCAAATTTCAACTTGTATGTATCACCACCAAGTGCCAAAGCTAAAATCTGATGACCCAGACATATCCCCCAGATTGGCAATTTTCCAATAAGGGCTTTTGCCGTCTCAATGGGCTTTACTGCATCCTTGGGATCACCTGGTCCGTTAGAAAATAATAAAGCATCTAAATTAAACTGCATGATGGTATCCACAGGGGTATCCTGAGGAAAAACATGTATATCGCAACCAAGGTTTCTTAACTGTTTTATGATGCCTCGCTTAACACCTAGGTCTATAACACCTATCTTCTTCCCTTGTCCCCCTATATGTTCAACGTTTTTGATAGATACTTGTTCCACCACATTGGTAGGTAAGGGGTATTCTGCCACCTGTTGAAGCAGTTCTTCATGATTGATGTCCGTTGTTACCATGCATTTCATGGTGCCTCGGGTACGAATTTTTTTCGTTAGCATTCTGGTATCAATACCGTAAATACCTGGAATATTGTGTTTAACCAAATAGTTGTGTATATTTTCTTTGCACTGCCAATGATGAGGTATGGGATCATAACTCTTTACCACAAGGGCAGACACTTGAATCTCACTGGATTCCATATCTTCATCATTAATACCATAATTACCGATTAGAGGGTAGGTCAACATGACCACCTGCCCTTTATATGAGGGATCTGTTAGAATCTCCGTATAACCCGTCATCCCAGTATTAAATACCAATTCACCTATGACGGTGGTTGTCGCTCCAAAACTTTTCCCTGTTAATACCGTGCCATCTTCAAGTACTAATAAAGCATCCACCTCATCCCTCCTTTCACAATTTCATCCATATACTTTCGCATATTTATTCACTATATCCTTTTGGTTATCTTATGGATAACCATTATTTATCCTATCTCGCTCATGACCTCTTCTAAAATTGTGACCATGAAATCGATCTCTTTCTCTTCTACAATTAGTGGTGGTACAAACCTTATAATCTTCTCACCAGAGCCTACTAAGAGTAATCCCTTAGCCATGCACCCTAGAATAATTTCTTTAACAGGTTTATTCATTTCCATGCCTAACATTAAACCGTGCCCACGTACTTCTATAATATCGTTAAACTTCTCTTGTAAATTTGTCAGTTGCGCCTTCAGGTAAGTGCCCTTTTTTCTTACTTGTTCTAATAGAGTCTCCTGTCCTACTACTTCTAAGACAACCTTTGCTCCAGCACATACAAGGGCATTACCACCATAAGTGGAAGCATGATCACCTGGAGAAAATCCTTCTGCAACTTTCTTAGAAGCCATAATAGCTCCAATAGGTACACCTCCACCAAGTCCTTTTGCAAGGGCTACGATATCTGGTTCAATACCATATCGTTGATAGGCAAACATATATCCCGTACGTCCAACGCCGCATTGCACTTCATCCAACATCAATAGGACATTATTTTTCTTACATAACTTTGAAACTTCTTGTAAATAATCTTTTTCAGCAGGTCGAATGCCGCCTTCCCCCTGTATAGGCTCTATTAAAACAGCACATGTCTTATCATTCATTGCTTCTTGTAGGGACTCTATATCGTTGTATTCGCAATGCTTAATTCCTGGCAACAATGGGGATAAACCCTTTTGATACTTAAGCTGTCCTGTTGCGGTTACGGCACCATAGGTACGTCCGTGAAAGGAATTATTCATGGCAATGATCTCCACTTTATCAGGACCAAGGTATTTTCCAGCATATTTTCTAGCCAGTTTCATAGCACCTTCAACGGCTTCTGCACCACTGTTGCAAAAGAAAATCTTATCAAGGCCGCTTAACTTTACCAATAACTCAGCAGCTTCTACAGCAGGCTCATTCCAATACAGATTGGAGCAATGGGTTAATTTATCCACTTGGTCTTTCAGAGCCTTTTGCAAACCTGCATGATTATAGCCTAGACCATTTACAGCGATTCCCGCTACAAAATCCAAATACTTGTTACCTTCTTGGTCATAGACATAAACACCATCACCTTTTTCCAAAACAATAGGAAACTGAGCATAAGTATTCATGAATACTTCCTTACCTCTATCCATAACTGATAGCATATCATCACTTCTCCTCTCTATCTCAACTTAGAAACATGGTTCCAATACCTTTTTTAGTAAAAACCTCTAGAAGTACACTGTGCTCTAAACGTCCATCTAAAATATGTACACGCTTAACACCCTGCTTAATCCCCCAAGCGCAGCACTCTGCCTTAGGAATCATCCCACCACTGATGATATCTTCATCGATCAACTTGGGTACATCTTGTACGGGAATACGTGATATAAGGGATGCGCTGTCTTTCACATCTCTTAAAATACCTTCAACATCTGTTAAGAAAATAAGTTTCTCTGCTGATAAGGCTCCAGCAATGGCACTGGCTGCATAATCTGCATTAATGTTATAGGTATCACCTTGATCGTCCGTACCTACTGGCGCAATCACAGGAATAAAATCATGGTTGAGCAAGGTCTCAATAAGACCCGTATTCACCTTATCAATATCCCCTACATAACCCACATCATAACCATCAATCTCTTTCTTGGATACCTTCAACGTCTTTGCATCCTTACCACTGATGCCAACAGCATCCAAATCATGATTCTGTATCAACTGAACAATATCCTTATTCACCTTACCGGACAATACCATCTCTGCAACCTCAGCCGTCTCTAAATCCGTTACACGAAGCCCATTCACAAACAAGCTCTCCTTACCAATCTTGCTGAGCATAGCACTAATCTCCTTACCACCACCATGAACAATCACAGGCTTAAGCCCAACCAACTTCATCAACACAATATCCTGTATCACAGAAGCCTTAATCCTCTCATCCACCATGGCACTCCCACCATACTTAATCACAACAATCTTACCACTAAATTCCTTAATATATGGCAACGCCTCCACAAGCACCTTAGCCTTCTCAATATATTCCTGCATCCAACACGCCTCCTATCTCTCAAGTCTATGGTCATCACTTAACACACTCTAAGTCTTAACCATACACTCACTTGATATATACCCTTTTCCAATTGTTACCACTAGCCCAACTCACCAGCCCAGTCCATGTATAGGTATGTCAATAGCGTGAAGTTTGACAATTTGTTAGTACGACTTAGTAAGCGGCGAGCAATAGGACGTTAAAAACCTTATCTGTCTGACTAACAGGAGTTATAAGGTTTAGTCCTATTGCTCAGAGCGCACTTAGACGTACTTCAAATTGTCAACCTGAACGAAATTGCCATACCTATACATGGACGCCGTCTTGCACTACCCAACCACTAAACAATTATTAAAGATACATCAAGTCCTATACTCCCCATTAATCCTCACATACTCATAACTCAAATCACAACCCCAAGCCTTAGCCCCCTCCATACCTTCCTGCAACACAATCTCCACACCAATGTTCCTCTCACTCATAATCTCCGAAGCCTTCTCCTCACTAAACCGAATAGGAACACCCTGATCAACCAACAGAATCGTCCCTTTATCACTGCTATAACACAAACTCACTTTATTCGGGTCAAACGTAACGCCCGCATAACCCATCGCACATAAAATCCTTCCCCAATTGGCATCCTCTCCAAAAAATGCCGTCTTAACCAGATTCGATGTAATCACCGATTTGCTTAACAACCTTGCATCTTCCTTGCACTTGGCACCTTTTACGGATACTTCAATACACTTGGTTACACCTTCACCATCAGCTACAATTAACTTGGCTAACGTCTCATTTAGTTCATGGAGTGCTTCTTTAAATACCGTATAATCTTCTCCAACACAATCAATGATTGGGTTATCTGCCTGCCCATTTGCAAGCGCTAAGACCATATCATTAGTACTGGTATCACCATCCACAGAAATCATGTTATACGTATCCTCTACAGTCTCTGCTAAAGCCTGTCTAAACAGTTTTTGTGTGATGTTAACATCTGTGGTAATAAAGGATAACATGGTCGCCATATTAGGGTGTATCATACCTGACCCTTTTGCCATACCGCCTATGGTTACCTCTTTTCCGCCTATATGCATCACCACAGCTAACTCTTTTGTATAGGTATCCGTTGTAAGAATAGCATGGGCCGCATGATTTCCAGCTTCTAATGTACTACTCATGGTCCCAACTAAGTCATGAATGCCCTGACTGATTTTATCAATAGGAAGGGGAACACCAATGACACCTGTTGAGGCCACTAATACTTCTTCCTCCTGTATGTTCAATACATCTGCTGTGGTTACAGCCATTTTCTTCGCATCCATCATGCCCTGCTCACCTGTACACGCATTGGCATTTCCACTGTTTACCACAATGGCTTTTATATCTTTCTCCATATCGTAGACAGCTTTATTCCATAGCACAGGGGCTGCTTTCACTTGATTTGTGGTAAATACTGCAGCCATATGGGCTGGTTTGATACTTTGCAATAGTGCAAGATCTTTATTTTTACGCTTTGCACCGCAATGACCACCAGTTGCCAGGTAACCTTTTGCTGCCGTTACACCGCCTTTTATTATCTTCATCTTATTCACCTTCCTCTTCATATTGCCTTAACGCTCTCATTCTAGATTGGAAAGGCTGGTATCATGTTGATACCTGTATCTTCTTCTAAACCAAAGAGTATATTCATGTTTTGTACAGCTTGCCCTGCTGCACCTTTTATTAGGTTATCAATTGCACCTAGTAAAATAATTCTTCCTGTTCTTTCATCGATTTCAAAATTGATATCACAGTAGTTAGAACCTTTCACCCATTTCGTTTCCGGGAATATCCCTTGTGGCAGTAAACGGACAAATTTTTCTTCATGATAATACTGCTCATAGACTGCTTTGATGTCGTCATACGTATATCCTTTTAATAGCTTGGCATAAGCTGTGACAAGTATACCCCTATTCATGGGTACAAGATGTGGTGTAAAGGATAGAGTTACTTCCTGTTCATCATCTGACAGTGCCTGCTCAATTTCTGGTGTATGGCGATGGGCTGCAATTTTATAGGCTTTGATGGTTTCATTACATTCTGTAAAATGTGTGCCAAGGTGAAGTGCTCGACCTGCTCCTGATACACCAGACTTGGCATCAATAATGATGGATGTGACATCAATCATCTTTTCTTTTACTAACGGTGCTAGGGTCAAAATACTGCATGTTGTATAACAACCTGGGTTCCCTATTAACGTTGATTGCTTAATTGCATCACGATTTAATTCACATAGACCATAAACAGCCTGCTTTAATAAATCTGGACTTCCATGGCTTACACCATACCATTTTTCATAAGTCGCCTGACTTTTTAATCGATAATCCGCCCCTAAGTCAATAACTTTTGTATCCTTTAATATGGATGCTGTTAATTGATTAGATGCTATCCCATGAGGCAAAGCGATAAACAATACATCCACTTCTTTTGCCATATGAGCCATGTCTAATGCTTGGCAAGACTTGGATGTAATCCCCATAAAATTACCATAAATTTGATGAAATGATTTATCTTTATAGGTCTTTGATGTAATGGCTTCTATTTCACACTCAGGGTGCTGAACCAATAGTCGCATTAATTCTTGACCTGCATACCCTGAAGCTCCGATTATTCCAGCTTTTATCATAATACCACCTCTATACTTTTTAATAATTATACATTATAATTAATAATTATGCAATAGGTTTTATAAATATACATACACTTTTTTGGGTATCCTATTAATAGATTAACTTTAATTCATAAAACCCTTGCTTGTCAGTGTTTCTTAGTGTACAATATCTTATATTTATAATCTAATCACGAACAATATTAAGGGGGGTAATATATGACGAATGAGTTTGTCTTTACTTTAAGTTATAGCTTTATCCTATTTATTTTACTGAATTTGGTCCTTACAGCCATTATTATTACATTAGAAAGGAAATCGCCGACTACCACTTTGGCTTGGCTCTTTTTCATGATTTTATTGCCGGGTATAGGTTTCCTCTTTTATCTGCTCTTCTCTCAAAACATATCCAAACGTAAAATCTTCAAATATACTTTAGAAGAAACAGAGACCTATCAGTCTTTACTTAATTACCAGAGAGAGCAATTCGAGGATAATACTTTTCGGTTTCATGATTTATCCATGGCAAAATATACAGATATGATTCTTTTTCACAATAAGTTAAGTGATTCATTTTACTCCCAAGATAATCATGTGGAAATCATGACAGATGGTCGTAAGAAATTTGATGTTTTATTTGACGAAATTAGTAAAGCTAAGCATCACATACATGTGGAATATTATATTATGAAAAATGATGACATCAGCCAAGACCTCTATGCACTCTTAGAGGAAAAAGCCAAGGAAGGCGTCATCGTCAGACTGCTTGGTGATCACATTGGTTGTCGTCATATTTCAAACAGCACCATTAAGTCCTTAATAAAAGCAGGCGTACAATTTGCACAGTTTTTCCCATCTCGATTCATGCTCATCAATGCTAAAGCCAATTACAGAAACCATCGAAAAATTGTAGTCATTGATGGTAAGGTTGGTTTTATCGGGGGTTTTAACGTAGGTGATGAGTACTTAGGGCTTTATAAGAAGTTTGGCTATTGGCGGGATACACATTTAAAAATAATAGGTAGTGCTGTCATTGGCTTGCAGCTTCGCTTTTTATTGGATTGGCGACTGGCTTCTAAAAAAACATTCGAAATATCCTCAGAGTACTTTAAAGATATTTACGACCGTAGTGATGGCAAAATTGGTATGCAAATCGTATCCAGTGGACCAGATTCCATCAACGAACAAGTGAAACAAGGTTACATTAAAATGATTGCATCAGCAAAGAAAACCATTCTCATACAAACACCTTACTTCATACCCGATGACAGCATTATGGAATCCCTTAAAATTGCTGCTGTATCTGGTGTGGATGTCCGTATCATGATTCCAAATAAACCGGATCATATGTTTGTCTATTGGGCAACTTATTCCTATATTGGCGAACTGATAAGATATGGTGCAAAAGCTTATACCTATGAAAACGGCTTTCTACACAGTAAAGTGATTGCCATTGATGGTGAAATATCTTCCGTTGGTACTTGTAATTTTGATATACGCAGCTTCAAGCTTAACTTTGAAGTGAATGCTTTTATATACGATAAAAAAGCAACCCATCAATTGGAACAAACATTCTATAACGACTTACCCCTTTGTCGAGAAATTACCAAAGAGATCTATAAAAATCGGTCTCAATGGATTAAAACAAAAGAAACCGTCTCCCGTTTATTTTCACCTGTATTATAATCCATTAATCGTTATGAAAAAAATTCATAACGATTTTTTATTTTTCCTATTGAATATTTATTAATTTTAATGTATAATTATTACAACATTGTTAATACATATGCAGGGAGGTCATTATAATGAATACACACGAACAAAATAAAAAGAAGGTTGTACTGGCGTACTCCGGTGGTCTTGATACAACCGTTATTATACATTGGCTCAAGGCAAACTACGATTATGAAGTAATTGCTGTATGCGTGGATGTAGGTCAAGGAAAAGAATTGGATGGTTTGGAAGAGAGAGCTCTTAACTCTGGTGCCAGTAAATTATACATTGAACATGTGGTAGAAGATTTCGTCGATGACTATGTGGTACCAACCATTAAATCAGGTGCAGTATATGAAGGTAAATACTTGCTAGGTACGTCCATGGCAAGACCTATTATATCTAAACGCCTAGTGGACATTGCTCTAGAAGAAGGTGCCGAAGCCATCTGTCATGGTGCTACTGGAAAAGGAAATGACCAAGTTCGTTTTGAGTTGACCATCAAAGCATTAGCACCACACCTAAAAATTATTGCTCCATGGCGTATCTGGGATATTACATCCCGTGAAGATGCTCTTGACTATTGTGAGAAACATCATATTCCTGTACCCATGAAGAAAAATAATAGCTACAGTCGTGACCGTAACATTTGGCATGTGAGCCATGAAGGTCTTGACCTGGAGTTACCGGAGCAAGAACCTCAATTTGACTCTTTATTACAAATGTCCGTAACGCCAGAAAAAGCACCAGATGAAGCTACATATATCGATTTAGCATTTGATAAAGGGGTGCCAACAGCATTAAATGGCGAAACCATGAGCTGTACGGAGATTCTAACAGCCCTTAATGACATCGGTGGTAAAAACGGTATTGGCATTATCGATATTGTGGAAAACCGTGTGGTAGGTATGAAATCAAGAGGTGTCTACGAGACACCTGGTGGTACAATCCTCTACTATGCACATCGAGAATTGGAATACCTCTGCTTAGATAAACAAACATTGGCTTATAAAGAAATGATGAGTGTGAAGTTTGCAGAGCTTGTATACAGTGGTGAATGGTTTACCCCTCTTCGTGAAGGTTTAACTGCTTTTGTTGATAGTACACAAGAAACAGTCACAGGAACCGTTAAATTGAAGCTATACAAAGGTAACATTCAATCCGCTGGTGCCACGTCACCTTATTCATTATACAATGAAAGTATTGCTAGTTTCACAACAGGTGAATTATACAATCATAAGGACGCAGAAGGCTTCATTAATTTATTCGGTCTTCCATTAAAAGTAAGAGCGATGATGTTAAAAAGCCATGGCTTAAGTATTTAGAGTGTTAACAATAGATTGAGCTTAAGTGTCATGATAAGCTCAATCTATTTTGCATATGCATTCATGGTACAGCTAGATCACATAGACTGATTCATGCTGATTCATACTGAATCATACAGTACCAATAACCGTTTCAACCTATTAATTTGGAAGGAGTGATGATCATGAAACTCTGGGGTGGACGATTTGCAAAATCAACGGATATCATGGTAGATGATTTCAATTCATCGATCCGATTTGATAAACGTCTTTACAAACAGGATATAAAAGGCAGTATTGCTCATGTGACCATGCTTGGCAAACAAGGCATTATTGCCAAAGAAGAGGCTGATACCATTCAAGGAGGTCTTGAAGAACTCTTAATCGATATTGAGTTGGATAAAGTAGCCTTTGATATAGAAGCCGAAGACATTCATATGAATGTTGAAAAATTACTCATTGAACGTATCGGTAATGTGGCTAAGAAACTCCATACAGGACGTAGCCGTAACGACCAAGTCACCTTGGATATGCGTATGTATGTAAAAGATGAAATAGGTGTTTTACAAGCACAATTAAAAGAGCTTTTACATACACTCATTCACCTAGCTGAAGATAATGTGGATACGATTATGCCAGGCTATACACACCTTCAGAAGGCTCAGCCTATTACATTTGCTCATCATTTGATGGCTTATTTTGAGATGTTCAAACGTGATATGGAACGTCTAGAAGATACCTATAAACGTACCAATTCATTACCACTAGGTGCAGGTGCTTTAGCTACAACCACCTACCCTCTTGATCGTGAATATGTTGCCGAACTTCTTGATTTTGATCGTATATGTCTAAACAGTATTGATGCAGTATCCGATAGGGATTATTGTTTAGAATTAATGAATGGGTTATCCATGCTGATGATGCACCTTAGCCGTTTTTCTGAAGAGATTATCCTTTGGTGTTCCCATGAATTCCAATTCATTGAGTTAGATGATGCATTCAGTACAGGAAGCAGCATCATGCCTCAAAAGAAAAATCCCGATATTGCAGAATTGGTTCGTGGAAAAGCTGGTCGTGTATTTGGTTCACAATTTGGCCTCTTAACGACCATGAAGGCACTTCCTCTAGCTTACAACAAAGACATGCAAGAAGACAAAGAGGCTACCTTTGATGCCATTGACACGGTTAAAATGTGTCTACCAGTCTTCACAAAGATGTTAAGCACCATTACCGTTAACAAACAGAATATGTATGAAAGTGCTGGCGGCGGTTTTACCAATGCCACAGATGCAGCAGACTATTTGGTCAAGAAAAACGTGCCTTTTAGAGATGCTCATGCCATTGTGGGCCAGCTGGTACTCTACTGTGTCCAAAACAACACCACTTTAGAAAACATGGATCTTGAAGCATATAAAGCCATCTCCCCTATTTTTGAAGAAGATATCTACAATGCCATATCCCTAGAGACGTGTGTAAATAAAAGGAATGTTCTAGGGGGTCCTTCTAAAACCATGATGGAACAGGTTATCGCCATGAACACGGAATACTTAAATCAACTTAAGGTGTGACTAGCTATTTCTTAATAGCTATTACATAAAATTTTTCTCCTTTATGAGGGCATCTTGTAAAGTATATCAACGCATCTTCACCTTCCTACAGCTAGGTATCTTTACAAGACAGCCCTATTCTTTACGTGGATAAGATTGTATCTAATTCAAGTAAACAAGCTTCTAGGGTTTCTTTTGGTATATCCTGATAGGCATCACCAACAGCCATCTCAAACATACAGTCTTGGTCTTTATTCTCTATGATATAGGGGGTAATACCTACGTTATATTTATCCATTACTTGAACGATTGCATGCACCACTTGTTCTGCATCTTTATGGAAATAGACATGAAACATATTGGAGACGGGAATTTCTGGCACCGTATAGACGCTTTTCATGCGATTGTAATAACCTGCTAGCACTTTTGCTTGTTCATAATATAGCGGCATTTTATCTAATCTTTGGTCGAGATAATACGCAGCACTCACAATATAAGGGTAAAGACTAATGAGATCGCCGCCATATCTTCTTTTCCATACCTTAGACTTCTCCATAAATGCATCAGGTCCTGCTAAGATAGCCCCTGCTATACCCCCTAACCCTTTGTAAAACGAGACATACACACTGTCAAATCCTGCACATATGTCACTAAGACTTTTATCATAATAGGGTGATACTTCCCATAGTCTGGCACCATCCAGATGAGTTTTTATGACTTTCTTTTTACAATAATCCAATATGGCATTTAATTCATCCCATGTTGGGCATTGTCCTCCAATACCTCTCTGTGGCAATTCAATGACCAATGTAGAAATATCAGTATCTAGCGCCATTAAGTCCTTTAACGTCAACACACGGTCTTTCTCACCTAACAACACCGATTCGATAGGATGTAATACCTTTAATCCATCTTCTTCATATAACTCAAGGTGACACAGTGGATGATAAGCTACTTGATGGATCTCTTCCTCATCGCACCACATGCGAAGCGCTATCTGCTGGGCCATGGTACCACTAGGAAAAAATACTGCTTTTTCTTTACCTAACATATGGGCCATCTTAGCTTCAAAGTCATTGATGACTGCACCTTTTCCATAAGCATCCGCTCTGGTATTTGAATCCACGCTATCAAAAGCATTTTTCAATACCTTCATATCACGTGCTCCATGTCCATCGAGCTTATATGTGGTGTTTTTATATGATTCTGCTAATTTACTATACATGGTATACCCCCTTGATGATTAATTGTACATCATGTTTATGATGCAAGTATAGTCATGTTATCAGATATTTGTTTAAGATGCAATATATCTGCACGTATTTTAAAACATTAAGTTTAATATACACATGACTGTTTTAACAACAATTTGGCTTCGTCGGTATTTTCTTACCTGTCATAACTGCATCATAGAGTTCTTCCTCATCAGGATACGTTTTCACACCGATAATTCTTCCATCCACTGTAATGAGTGGACATACTTTTGATAGGATAAAATCTAGATTAGGTTCGCTTATTTGAAGTTTTTCTTTATTATTAGTAAACACTGTATTCAGTTTGTCAATAAATTCCTTTTTATTATTGTTTGTTATATCGTATACCTTTATCTCAGTATCTCTATTATATTTTTCAGTAAATCTTGTTACTAATTCATCTATGGTTAATGACTGAGTTGAACCACATCCACAATTAGATTGGCAACAACTGCCCTTAGATGATTGATCACCTGCTTGTTCTAAATTAAATATTTCAATTAATTTTTGACCCATATTATCCCAACCTTTCTTAATTTTTTTACACTGGACAGATGTTTCTACATTTACCACATGCACACTTACTAAGATCTCCTTTAGCATATGACACATCTCTAATAGGGCATACTTTTAGACATTTCATGCATTTAATACATACACCAGTGACTTTTTTATCCGGTATTAATGGTGCATCTGTTATGATTGCGCCTAAGCTTGTGGTTAAACCAAAACCCTTAACCACTAATGAATTAACGGGACTTAATTCGCCAATACCTGCTTCAATACCCATTCTCACAAGGGATATATCTTTGCTAGTACCTTCAACAATAACAGCCTTATATCCCCATTGATTGAGATAATGGATGACGTCGCTTTGAGCTGCGATTGTGCCAATATAATCGCTAAAACCTCCCATCTCATCTAGATCACCATCTTTTTTACCTTCAGCATAAACAAGGATTGATTCAAACCCTTCTAACATGTTTTTTGGATGGTATGCATCTGGAGCATCTTTAAAACTTCCCTTCCTTGCTACACCAACCTTATGGAATATATTTAGCATTGCTTTTATCTTTCGTGTCATGTCTTGACTGTTTGGTTGTGACATGCTGTAACCTCCTCTCTATTCAGTCCTCACTCATTAAGACGATGTTATCGGAAAAAGGTCACAAATTTCGTATTTTTTTAATCTATATGTCCTTACAAAAATTTAGGGCTATCCCATACACAGAGGTGTTTCATGGAAAAGAAATAAGTTTTCCAAAGCGTTAACCACCATATGCATATAGGATAGCCCTTGTTGTATCGTGCTATCTTAATCTTATTCACACTGATTATCACATCTTTTACACACCAAACTCTTCTGTGTGTAATCAAGGATATTACCATATTTGTCTAATTCAAAATCACAACATGCAAGCAAAATCTGTTTTAATAATTCTTTTCCCCGATGCACTCGCATTTTTGAGCCTGATAGGGATAGACCCAGTTTTTCTGAAATCTCTTTATGCTTCATGCCTTGTATATCATAAAGTTCAATAACCTGTTGATATTTTTCGGGAAGTTCTTCTATCATTTTTTTTAGACACCTGCTTATTTCTTTGTTCATATTGTGAGCGTCATCATCTTCCTCTAGCACTTTATCAATAGACCCAATATCAACAGTTCTTCCCTTATTCTTTCTATAGTAATCAATGATTGTGTTTCTTGCTATTTTATATAACCAAGCTTTTAGCTTAGATTGTTCATTTACTTTATCGATATTCTTGTGTATTTTAATAAAGATATCTTGAAGAATGTCCTCTGCATCATAGTCACTATTTACCTTACTCCGCACATATTTGTAGAGTTCACGACTGAATGCATTCCAGATACTTTTAACCCTATCTTCCATGATAGACCTCCATATTGGAAATAAAATATATTCATAGTATATAAGTATGCTAATGATAATATTCTCAAACATGAGCGTAGTTAATAATTAATTGTTATGTCATTGATTTCTCTATCTTCTTAAAAGCCGTTGATAACATGAGCTTTATTCTGTTTAGCTGATTAACTTCTGATGCTCCTGGGTCATAGTCTATGGGCACAATATTGGATGTTGGATAGCCTCTTCTCAGCTCTTTTATCATGCCTTTTCCTGTAATATGATTGGGAAGACATCCAAAGGGCTGCAAACATAACACGTTATCCACACCGGACTCCATTAACTCCACCATTTCTGCTGTCAAAAACCAGCCTTCCCCTGTTTGATTACCAATAGACAAATGTTTACTGGCTTTTTCCGCAAGCTCATGGATGGCAACAGGTGGTTGAAAACGATTGCTTTCTTTAAGTGCTTTTACTAAATGTCTTCTGTAATATTCCAACGCACTGATGGCTGTTTTACCAGCTACCATGTTTTTAAATGAACCTGACAGTTTTTCATATCGGAAGATACTATTACGTTGTGTGTATAACAGAAAATCATAGAAATCAGGCATTACGGCTTCAGCACCTTCCGATTCTAAGAAGGTCACAATCTCATTATTAGCTGTAGGGTGGAATTTCACAAGTATTTCTCCCACGATACCCACTCTAGGTTTCACCATGTTTTCATGTATTTCTAGATGATCAAAATCCCTGACTATCTCATAGATGTACTGATTTAACTTATGCTCGTTATTGGCAATGGATGCCTTTAGTCGTTTCACCCATTTTTCATAGAGTGCATTGGCTGAATTTTTGAATCGTTCATAAGGTCTTATGCGATACAATACACGCATGAGCAGATCCCCCATTAATATACCGTCAGCCATCTGTCTAAGCACTTTAACGCCCAATTTAAAACCTGGATTCTTTTCCATTCCAAGCAAATTAAAAGAGATAACAGGCACTTGGGGCATGTTAATGTCTTTTAATGCTTTTCTTAACATGGCGATGTAATTAGTTGCTCGACAGCCCCCACCTGTCTGGGACATGATCACGGACACATGATTAAGGTCATATTTGCCAGACTTTAATGCTTCAATAACTTGCCCAATGGTAATAAGGGTTGGATAACAAGCATCATTATGCACCACTTTTAGGCCTTCATCGATGGCATGCACATCAACAGAGGGTAATAATTCTACATGGTATCCAGCACCTCTCAGGGCCACTTCTAAAAACTGAAAGTGGATAGGTGACAGTTGGGGTACTAAGATGGTATGATGCTTCTTCATGTCTTTGGTGAATGAAACCCTTTCAAATCCATTGTGTTTCTTTTCAGGAAGGATATGGGCTAAATCTCTTTCTTCTATAGCGGCTATCAATGACCTCACTCTTATACGTGCTGCTCCTAGGCTGTTAATCTCATCTATTTTTATCACGGTATGTAATTTATTATATTGACTAAGTATTTCTTGTACTTGGTCAGTTGTGACGGCATCAAGACCACAACCAAATGAATTCAGTTGAATGAGTTCTAAATTTTGTCGTTTAGCCACATAAGATGCTGCTTTATAGAGTCTTGAATGGTAAACCCATTGGTCCACAACACGTATGGGTCTTTCCAACTCCTCCAAATCACTAAAACCATCTTCACAAAGAACAGCAAAACCATAACTGTTAATCATCTCATCCATGCCATGGTTAATTTCTTTATCCAGGTGATAGGGTCTTCCTGCAAGGACAATACCTTTTTTATTGTTTTTTTCCATGTAATCCAGTACTTCTAGGGTTTTGTGTTTTATATCCCTTTTATAATGTTCCAATTCAGCATATGCCCTCTGCATCGCTGTTTTTATGTCCGATTTTGAAATATTCTCCACAGTGAGCTCTTCAACTAATCTTTTGAACATGCGCTTTTTATTATCTATGGGTAAGAATGGGTGGTAAAACGATACGTCATCTGCCTTTAAACCTTCAATGTTTGCCCATGTTGTTTCAGGATAAGAGATGACGATTGGACAGTTATAATGATTGTTAGCCCCTTTATCTTCTTCAATATTATAAGGTATGGATGGATAGAATATTTTTTTGATACCTTTTTCCAGCAAGTCTTCCAAATGACCATGGACCAATTTGGCGGGGTAACATACCGATTCTGAAGGAATGGACTCCAGACCTTTCTCAAAAATGGACTTAGAAGAATTAGCGGAGATTTGTACCCTATAGCCAAGCTCTGTAAAAAATGTAAACCAGAAAGGATAATCTTCATACATATTGAGAACACGTGGTATACCGATGACACCTCTTTTGGCCTCTGATTGTTTTAAGGGTTGATAACCAAATAATCTTTTGTATTTGTAACGATACATGTTAGGTGCTTTATTGACTTTTTTCTCTGCTCCTGCCCCTCTTTCACATCTGTTTCCAGAATAAAAGCTTCTTCCATTAGAAAAAGTAGATATGGTCATTAAGCAGTTATTACCACATAGCTTACATCTTTGCAGTTTATTTTTAACCGTAAACCCAGACAGTGTATCCAAATTAATCATACTGGATTGCTCACCTTTGTCTTTATGATATGCAAGGATAGCAGCTCCAAATGCCCCCATAAGACCTGCAATATCTGGACGTACAACCTCTCTTCCTATAATCCGTTCAAGACCTCTCAGCACAGCTTCATTATAGAATGTGCCTCCTTGAACCACCATTTTCTTCCCTAATTCTTCAGGTGATTTCATTCTGATTACTTTATATAAAGCATTTTTAATGACGGATAAGGATATACCTGCTGATATGTCACCAACTGTGGCTCCTTCTTTTTGTGCCTGCTTGACTTTTGAGTTCATAAAAACCGTACAACGGGTGCCAAGGTCAACAGGATGTTTAGCCATGATACCTATCTTTGCAAATGCCTCAATGTCCATGTTTAATGACTGAGCAAAGGTTTCAATAAATGACCCACAACCAGAAGAACAAGCCTCATTAAGCATGATGGATTCAATGATACCGTCTTTTATCTTCAAACTCTTCATATCTTGGCCGCCAATGTCAAGAACAAAGTCTACACCAGGTAAAAAATGTTCTGCCGCATGATAATGCGCTACGGTTTCAATTTCCCCATAATCAATTTGTAACGCTTCTTTTACCAGATGTTCTCCATAACCCGTAACGGTAGACCCTGCAATATAAGTCTCAGAATTCATTTGCTGATGCATAATTTTTAAAGCTTCTATTGTCGATTGAAGAGGTTTTCCTTGATTACTTCCATAGTGGGTAAAGAGCACACGTTTCTGGTCGTCAATTAAAACCACTTTGGTGGTGGTTGATCCTGCATCAATACCTAAAAATGCCTTACCTCTGTAGGATGCTATGTTTGCTCTACCGACTTTATTTTTTTCGTGTCGGGCTTTAAATACGACATAATCCTGTTCCGATTGAAATAATGGGTCTAATTCATCTGCCTTGTTATTGCCAATATCATAGATGTTGGCAATGTTGCCATACAAATCACTATAAGATTTTATGGTTTCTTTTCTAGATAATAAGGCCGATCCCATGGCTACAAAAAACTGGGAGTTATCTGGAAATACCACTTGATGGTCTGGAAGCTTTAGGGTTTCAATAAATCTTTTCCTAAGCTCCGACATGAAGTATAGAGGACCTCCTAAAAAGGCAACTTTACCCTTAATGGGTCTACCTTGTGCAAGGCCTCCTATTGTCTGATTGACCACTGCTTGCAAGACAGATACAGCAATATCCTCTTTTGATGCACCTTCATTCAGCAGCGGCTGGATATCTGATTTTGCAAACACACCACATCTAGACGCTATGGGATAGATAGTTTTATAGTTTTTGGCGAGTTCATTCAACCCATCTGCATCCGTCTGCAATAATGAAGCCATTTGATCAATAAACGCTCCTGTACCACCAGCACAGGTACCATTCATTCGCTGTTCAATCACATCTCCAAAATATGTAATCTTTGCATCTTCTCCACCAAGCTCTATGGCTACATCAACTTCTGGTACCATTTCTTCAATAGAACTGGTGCAGGCTACCACTTCTTGAATAAAAGTGGCTTCCAGTTTCTTCGATATATTCATGCCTGCTGAACCCGTTACAAACACAGTGCCTGCCTTTTTAATTAAGAGGTCTTTAGCATTACCAAACATGGTTGAAAGGGTATTCTTAATATCTGAAAAATGTCGATTATATTCTTTGTGTATTATTTGCTTTTGATCGTCTAAGACAATGAGTTTTACTGTCGTAGAGCCTACATCAATTCCTATACTTAACGGTTTGTTCATTATGTCGCCTCCGTCCTTGTTCATCGCTAGAACACGTTCTAATGAAATGTTATCACCATATACACAATATGTCAAGAAAGATTAGAACGTGTTCTAACCTTTCTTGACATATCATCTTTTTCCACTTAAAATGAAATTATGAAAAAACAAACGAATACTAAAAATACGAAAAACTTGATATTGGAAACAGCAAGAGAACTCTTCATTACTCAGGGGTATGAAAAAACAACCATACGCCAAATTATTACATTGGCAGATGTGACCACTGGGAGCTTATATCACTTTTATAAAAATAAAGAAGAAATTCTGCTAAATATTGTTGATGAACATTTTAATGTCATTATGCTTCAGTCAAGTGTACTATCGAATAGATATAATGAGCCCCTTTTAGGATTTTCATTAAGTGCATCCATTATCTTCAATCTCATTGACCAACATGAAACCTTGGGGGAATTATTCCTTGCTGCATATAATTCTTGTATTATTTCAGAACACATTGTCCAAGTTGCAAGTACAATGACAAAAGACTGGTTTAGCGCATATAACCCAACTTTTTCTACTATAGAGTACTATCACCGAGCTATCCTTATTAGGGGTATGTACCAAAGCCTTATATGGAATTATTTATGCAAGAAGAATATTGCTCTGCCAGATACTGTTCATTTACTGATTAGAACAATCAACCAGATTTTTAATGTCCCCAGTGATAAAATTGAAGACATTCTATCACTGAGTCAACAAATTATGAAGGACAATGATATGTCCATTCTCGGATATGATATTTAGTTTCTAAACAGCCAAGCTCTATTTTTCAATGGACTCAGGCTGTTCTTCTTTTTTATGGACAACGGCCATTTCCATCCACTTACCCTTTTTATAGAAATAATACATAAAGAAGAAACTCACTACAAAGGATAATCCCATGCCTAACCAAACACCTTTTATGCCTAAACCTGTATAGGACAGACCATAAGCCATAGGGATTCTGAACACCCAGAGGCATATTAAACTTAACCACATGGATACAGAGGCTGCTCCTGCTCCTTGGAATACATTGGACATAACAATTCTACAGCCAACAAATGCAAAGAATAACGTAACCCCATACACATAATAACGTCCCAGTTCAATAACAGCTTCATCATCTGAGAATATGGAGAAAAATACCGATGGGAATATGGAAAAGATGATTCCCAATACTAACAGAATGATAAAAACAGCTTTCATGGCATACTTGCCACTTTCATAAGCGCGATCCTTTTGACCCGCTCCCAGGTTCTGCCCTACGATAGAACTAGCTGCTTGTGAAAGTCCCATTGCAGGCATGAATAGTAAGGATTCAAGCCTTGCACCAATACCATGTACAGCACCAGCAACAGCACCAAACATATTCACACGCCCCATAATAACGGTACCACCTAAGCTTATGACAGCCTGTGAAATACTAGAAGGTACACCTATTTTAAACAGTTGTTTAGTAATACCAAAATCTACTTTAAAATTCCGCAAATTCATTCTTAAGAATGTTTTACCACGAAGTACGACATAAAAAATATAAATGGAAGCAAAAAACCTGGAGAAAACAGTAGCATAGGCAGCACCAGATATACCAAGCTCAGGGAATATCCACCAGCCAAAGATTAAAAAGGGATCAAGTACCATGTTCATAATACCTGATACAATGCCTGCAATCATGGGTGTTCTTGTGTCACCAACACCTCGCAATATGCCACTCATAATAAAAAAGATAAACATAAATAGCATACCAACCATGATGATGATAAAGTAATCTTTAGCAATAGGAATAATTTCTGGTGGTGTTTTCAACAGATTGAATAATTCTTCATAAAATATTATACCCGCCCCAACAAATAAGAGTGCAACAACACCAATAACAATTAAGGAAGTATACGTGACTTCATCCACTTTTTTGTACTCTTTTGCTCCATAGTATTGGGCTGCTAATGTAGCTGACCCAATGCCCAATCCAGCAGCTAAGGATACTAATACAAACACAACGGAAAAAGTAACTGTTACTGCTGCTATGGCATCCGTGCTGTTTTCCAATTTTCCTACCCAATATGTATCTGCCATGTTATAAACAACTTGTATTAAGTTGGCTATCATTAAAGGCCATGCTAAGACCCATAGATTTTTTTTAATATTGCCTTTCGTGGCATCAATGTTCATGCTTTTCTTCATAAGTAATCCTTTCTGTGTGAATCAAAACTCTATTTTCCTTAAACAATAGGGTATATACAGAGCTTTCTCAAGTTTCAGTGGCGCTATTCTATTAATAGTAATATAAATGACTCAATGGGTCAAGACTGATATCCAAGAATATTGAAAAAGTAATCTGCCCACTATCATTACATTAAATTAAAAATAATTATACATAAAAAAAGGTATTAAAGAAAGAGATATTAAAAGAAAATGATAGGCTGATATACTATGATTGGTTATAGACCATTACATATTAAGACATAGAAAAAAGATGGGTATAGACTTTTAAATTAAAACTTATGAGAGGGTGCAAATATTATTCATGATTAAAAAACCTTAAGAACACTATAATCTGAAGGATTCTTTTCATAAGAAATTTGAATACCTTCGGTTATATATGCCGAATCAGTGGTCGTGTCTACAACTATCCATTCACCATCTATAAGAACTTCATTCCAAGCATGATAGACAGAAGTAAAGTTACTATCGCCATGAACAAGCTTTGTAGGAATATCAATACTTCTTAGCATAGCAGCCATTAAAGAAGCATAATCGTAACATATTCCTTTACCTTCAATCAACGTTTCATTGGGTGATGGTAAATATCTGCTACTTATGTTAATAGCTTTTTCATGGTCATAGTGAACGTTATGAATAACGTATTCATAGATTACTTCGAGTTTCTCTCTGTCAGTCTTGGCATTTTTAGTCAGTTCTTGAGCCAGAATAGCTGCACTTGAGTTGCTTGTCCATTCTACATTCTGAACATTTGCTAAGAATACTGCATGATTACTTGAATTCATATGTACCTTGTCAGATGTTAATAGTTTGTACTTATTACCATCTGTTCTTTGATATAATCCTATCGTATACTCACCATTGCCCATTTGTAATGGCAGCTCCTCATTAGATGAATAAAGGTTATAGATATATTTCTGAGAACCTTTTTTCACGACAACTTTCAAATCTGAATAATTAGTAGCATCATATTGGATACTTACTGTGCCGTTATCAGTATTGACCTTTATAATTTCAGTTGCAGCATATACAGATATTCCAGTAAATACTACACACATCAATGCAACTATAAAAGTTAATACTATTTTCTTCAGTTGAAACTCTCCCTTCGGCACCTGGCTATCTTCATTTGAAGACCCTATAGTTTTGCGTCCCTACCTCACGATAGGTTTGCCATATTCGTGGGAAAGAAAAGTAATAAAACTCTTCTTTCGGTAACTGGCTGCCATATCATCTCTGACTTAGGCCCTGTAGTTTTGCGTCTTCAGCTTTCGCTGAATTTGCCGCTTCGAGAAAAGATTCGATTACTAGGTAATCAAAGTCTTCCTCTGGTAGCTGGCTGTCATAGCTTATAAAAAGCGTTAGACCCTATAGCTTTGTGTCACATACTTTCGTATGCTTTACGATTTACAGAATAATACCGGTCAATACTGCCGACGCTTTGACTACCCTCTCATGTACATTATACCACAAATTACCAACATGGTAAATATATCTCAGGCTTATAATCTCACAATCTCATCCAATAGTAATCTGAGATTTTACTAAACCTATATGCCTCCCTGCTACATGTAAAATAAGGGTCTAGTTTATTATACTAGACACCTTATTTTAAGAGTAAACTTAATTGTTTTCTTCAATATTTTCTTTCTTTTTTGATTTTGCCGCTGCTGCTTCAATATCTCCATTTGCCCAATGTTCTTTTGAAACATCCTCAAAGGAAGGTTCTTCCAAATCTAACATAGGTCTGGCAATAATTTTATTCATCATAATGACAATTTGTTCTCTAGCCGTATCCATGTTCGGTCTAAAGGTGTTATCACCAAAGCCTTTAACAACCCCAGCATTATACAGCTTGTTAATATACTTTTCTGCCCAATGCCCTTTAACATCAATAAATGTTGAATCACGATCATCCACAACAGCACCAACATATTCCCAATATGCGGAGAATACAACTGCAATTTCTGAACGCTTAATTGGTGCATTAGGTCTAAAGGTTCCATCACTATATCCCCTAAATAAGCCAATGTTAGTTACTGCTTGAATATATTGATAGCTCCAATGGTTAATGGTTACATCTGTATACTGGTTATTGCCCGCATGATCCGTATCTAATTTTAATATCCTTGCAAACATAGCGGCTACTTCAGCTCTGGTAACAGCTTTTTTAGGTTTAAAAGAACCATCTGGAAATCCTTTAACATAAGGATCAAAGAATTCAACTGCACCAAGTGGTGTAATATCCTCCTCAATTATCATTTCTTCTTCTAATCCAATGTCATCATTTTCTTCGCCATCTGATGGACTGCCATTACCGTTAGAAGGGGTTCCTCCTCCATCGTTTGAAGGATTACCACCGCCTCCATTTGATGGATTGCCACCGCCTCCATCTCCACCTTGGGAAGCATTAGCGGTAAAGACTACAACAGTTGATGGACTCGCATTTGTTATGATCGTGCTTTTATACCTTACTTTGACTGTTACATTGCCAGAGAACTTAGGAACAGGATTTGTATTGTATACGATCCAGTTGCTGCCACCATCTGTTGAATACTCCATTGTATCATCTGCGCCTATCAAAATATTTGAACTATCATTACCTGTTACATATGGAGCAGAAGGTGTGTTCTTTGTGAACACTACTTCCGTAATCGGTCCTGCATTAATTGTTGGTGTTTCTTGATATCTCACATAAACGGTTACACTACCTAGGAATGTTGGTACATTATTATCATCGTATGCTGTCCAAGTAGTACCACCATTGGTTGAGTATTCCATTGTTTCATCCGCACCATTTAAGAGATTACCATTATCATCCCCAGTTACAGAAGGTGCTTTATTTAAGTTTACATTTTTCATGCTTACTAATTCACCAATATTAGCGGTTACTGTAATGCTTCCATGAGGTGCATCATTGGTTATGGTTACCATTCCATTGCCATCAATACTTACACCGCTTACTTCTTCTTGAAATGACCACTTAACTGTATCTGCTGTCATGATGTTTCCGTATTGGTCTTTTACTTCTGTTGTGTAAGTTACAGTTGTAGGATTATTTATTTCTGTTGGTACGGTTGTTTCGTCTAATCCGTTTACTGTTATGCTTGTTGCGACAGCTGGTGCTTTTTTAAGATTGACTAGCTTACTATCTGTAATACTTCCGCTTGTTGCTATGATTGTGAATTGTGTTCCTGGTGCTTTGTTTGTTACAGTTACTTGTCCAGTGGCATCTATACTAACACCCTCTACAGATTCTTTCAGTGACCATGTTGCTTTTTGTCCTATCATGATATTTCCGTATTGATCTTTTACTTCTGCTGTGTAAGTAACAGTTGTAGGACTACTTAATTCTGTTGGTACAGTTATTTCATCTAATCCATCTACTGTCACGCTTGTTACAATTGCTGATGCTTTTTTAAGACTAACTAACTTACTATAAGTAACACTTCCACTTGTTGCTATAACTGTGAATTCTGTCCCTGGCGCTTTATTTGTTAGCGTTACTTGTCCATTGGTATCTATGCTGACGCCTTCTACAGCTTCTTTTAATGACCATGTTACTTCTTCTGTCATTATATTTCCGTACTGGTCTTTCATTTCTGCTGTATATGTTGAAGTTGTTGGACTATCTACTTCTATTGGTACGGTTATTTCAGCTAATCCATTTACTACAACACTTGTTATTATAGCTGGTGCTTTATTAAGATTAACTGACTTACTTCCTGTTTTACTTCCGCTTGTTGCTATAATTGTGAATTCTGTTCCTGGCGCTTTATTTGTTACCGTTACTTGTCCATTGGCATCAATACTGACACCTTCTACAGCTTCTTTTAATGACCATGTTACTTCTTCTATCATTATATTTCCGTACTGGTCTTTTATTATTGCTGTGTAAGTAACATTTGAAGGACTATCTATTTCTGTTGGTACAGTTATCTCATCTAAACCATTTACTGTCACGCTTGCAACCATAGCTGTTGCTTTTTTAAGATTAACTACCTTACTATCTGTAACACTTCCACTTGTTGCTATGACTGTTAATTCCGTTCCTGGTGCTTTATTTGTTAGCGTTACTTTTCCAGTGTTATCTATGCTGACGCCTTCTACAACTTTTTGTAATGACCAGTTTATTTCTTCACCTGTAATGATGTTTCCGTACTGGTCTTTAATCACTGCTACGTAAGTCACATTTGTAGGACTGCCTACTTCTGTTGGTACAGTTATTTCATCTAAACCGTTTATTGTTACACTTGAAACCATAGCTGGTGCTTTATTAAGACTAACTAGCTTACTATCTGTAACGCTTCCACTTGTTGCTATAATTGTAAAATCTGTATCTGGTGCTTTGTTTGTTACAGTTACTTGCCCATTGGCATCAATACTGACACCTTCTACTGCTTTTTGTAATGACCAGTTTACTTCTTCACCTGTCATGATGTTTCCGTATTGATCTTTTACTTCTGCGGTATATGTTGAAGTTGTTGGACTATCTACTTCTATTGGTACGGTTACTTCAGCTAATCCATTTACTACAACACTTGTTACGATAGCTGGTGCTTTTTTAAGATTGACTAGCTTACTATCTGTAACACTTCCGCTTGTTGCTATGATTGTGAATTCTGTTCCTGGGGCTTTATTCGTTATAGTTGCTTGTCCATTTGCATCTATACTGGCGCCTTCTACAGCTTCTTTTAATGACCATGTTACTTCTTCTGTCATGATATTTCCGTATTGGTCTTTTATTTCTGCTGTGTAAGTTATATTTGTAGGGCTACTTAATTCTGTTGGTACAGTTATTTCATCTAATCCGTTTACAATCACACTTGTTACAATTGCTGATGCTTTTTTAAGATTAACTAACTTACTATCTGTAACGCTTCCACTTGTTGCTATAACTGTGAATTCTGTCCCTGGCGCTTTATTTGTTACAGATACTTTTCCAGTTGCATCTATGCTGATGCCTTCTACTGCTTCTTTTAATGACCATGTTACTTCTTCACCTGTCATGATGTTTCCGTATTGATCTTTTACTTCTGTGATATATGTTGAAGTTGTTGGACTATCTACTTCTGTTGGTACGGTTATTTCAGCTAATCCATTTACTACAACACTTGTTACGATAGATGATGCTTTATTAAGATTAACTAGCTTACTATCTGTAACGCTTCCACTTGTTGCTATAACTGAGAATTCCGTTCCTGGTGCTTCATTTGTTAGCGTTACTTTTCCATTGGCATCTATACTGATGCCTTCTACTGCTTCTTTTAATGACCAGTTTATTTCTTCACCTGTCATGATATTTCCGTACTGGTCTTTAATCACTGCTACGTAAGTCACATTTGTAGGACTATTTAATTCTCTTGGTACAGTTATTTCATCTAAACCGTTTATTGTTACGCTTGTTACGATAGCTGATGCTTTATTAAGATTAACTAGCTTACTATGTGTAACGCTTCCACTTTTTGCTATGACTGTGAATTCTGTTCCTAGTGCTTTATTCGTTACAGATACTTGTCCATTGGCATCTATACTGACACCTTCTACAGCTTCTTTTAATGACCAAGTTATTTCTTCACCTGTCATGATGTTTCCGTACTGGTCTTTAATCACTGCTACGTAAGTCACATTTGTAGGACTATCTATTTCTGTTGGTACAGTTATTTCATCTAAACCATTTATTGTTACACTTGCAACCATAGCTGGTGCTTTTTTAAGATTAACTACTTTACTTCCTGTTTCACTTCCACTTGTAGCTATAATTATTAATTCTGTCCCTGGTGCTTTATTCGTTACAGTTACTTGTCCATTGGCATCTATACTGACGCCTTCTATAGCTTCTTTTAATGACCATGTTACTTCTTCTGTTATGATATCTCCGTATTGGTCTTTTATTATTGCTGTGTAAGTAACATTTGAAGGACTGCCTACTTCTGTTGGTACAGTTATCTCATCTAAACCATTTACTGTCACGCTTGCAACCATAGCTGTTGCTTTATTAAGATTAACTAACTTACTATCTGTAACACTTCCACTTGTTGCTATGACTGTGAATTCTGTTCCAGATGCTTTATTCGTTACAGATACTTCCCCATTAGCATCTATACTGACACCTTCCACTGTTTCTTGTAATGACCATGTTACTTCTTCACCTGTCATGATATTCCCGTATTGATCCTTTATTTCTGCTACGTAAGTCACATTTGTTGGACTATCTATTTCTGTAGGCACAGTTATTTCATCTAATCCATCTACTGTCACGCTTGTTATTATAGATGATGCTCTTTTTAGATTGACTACTATGCTTCCTGTTTCACTTCCACTTGTAGCTATAATTGTGAATTCTGTTCCTGGCGCTTTATTTGTTACAGTTACTTTTCCAGTGGCATCTACACTTATACCCTCTATAGCTTCTTGAAGGGACCATTCCACATCTTGGTTTGTCATAATGTTTCCATACTGGTCTTTTGCTATTGCTGTGTAAGTAACATTTGAAGGACTGGCTACTTCTGTTGGTACAGTTATCTCATCCAAACCATTTACTGTTACGCTTGTTACAATAGCTGGTGCTTTTTTAAGACTAACTAACTTACTATCTGTAACGCTTCTACTTGTTGCTATAATTGTGAATTCTGTTCCTGGTGCTTTATTTGTTACAGTTACTTTTCCAGTTTCATCTATGCTGATGCCTTCTACTGCTTCTTTTAATGACCATGTTACTTCTTCTGTCATTATATTTCCGTACTGGTTTTTTATTTCAGCTGTATATATTGAAGTTGTTGGACTATCTACTTCTATTGGTACGGTTATTTCATCTAATCCGTTTACTACAACACTTGTTACGATAGATGATGCTTTATTAAGATTAACTAGCTTACTATCTGTAACGCTTCCACTTGTTGCTATGACTGTAAATTCTGTTCCTGGGGCCTTATTAGTTACAGTTACTTTTCCATTGGCATCTATACTGACACCCTCTACAGCTTCTTTTAATGACCATGTTGCTTCTTCTGTCATTATATTTCCGTACTGGTCTTTTATTTCTGCTGTGTAAGTTGAAGTTGTTGGACTATCTACTTCTATTGGTACGGTTATTTCAGCTAATCCATTTATTACAACACTCGTTATTATAGCTGGTGCTTTATTAAGATTAACTGACTTACTTCCTGTTTTACTTCCGCTTGTTGCTATGACTGTAAAATCTGTTCCTGGTGCTTTATTCGTTACAGTTACTTGTCCTTTGGCATCTATACTGACACCTTCCACAGCTTCTTTTAATGACCATATTACTTCTTCTGTCATTATATTTCCATATTGATTTTTTATTTCTGCTGTATATGTTGAAATTGTTGGACTATCTACTTCTGTTGGTACGGTTATTTCAGCTAATCCATTTACTGCTATGCTTGTTACTACAGCTGGTGCTCTTTTTAGATTGACTACCTTGCTTCCTGTTTCACTTCCGCTTGTTGCTATGATTGTGAAATCTGTATCTGGTGCTTTGTTTGTTACAGTTACTTGCCCATTGGCATCAATACTGACACCTTCTACAGCTTCTTTTAATGACCATGTTAGTTCTTCTAACATGATATTTCCGTACTGGTCTTTTATTATTGCTGTGTAAGTAACATTTGAAGGACTATTTATTTCTGTTGGTACAGTTATCTCATCTAAACCATTTACTGTCACGCTTGCAACCATAGCTGTTGCTTTATTAAGATTAACTACCTTACTATCTGTAACACTTCCACTTGTTGCTATGACTGTGAATTCTGTTCCTGGGGCCTTATTTGTTACAGTTACTTTTTTTCCAGTGTCTTCTATACTGACACCTTCTACAGCTTCTTTTAATGACCATGTTACTTCTTGGTTTATCATGATGTTTCCGTATTGGTCTTTTACTTCTGCGGTATATGTTGAAGTTGTTGGACTATCTACTTCTTTTGGTACAGTTATCTCATCTAAACCATTTATTGTCACGCTTGTTAAGATAGCTGGTGCTTTTTTAAGGTTGACTGATTTACTTCCTGTTTTATTTCCGTTTGTTGCTATAATTGTGAATTGTGTTTTTGGCGCTTTATTTGTTACAGTTACTTCTCCATTGTTATCTATACTAACACCTTCCACAGCTTCTTTCAGTGACCAATTTACTTCTTGTCCTGTCATGATACTTCCGTATTGATCTTTTACTTCTACTGCGTAAGCTATACTTTTAGGACTATCGTTTTCTGTTGGCACAGTTATTTCATCTAATCCATTTACTGTTATGCTTGTTGCTATAGCTGGTGCTTTATTAAGATTAACTGACTTACTTCCTGTTTTACTTCCGCTTGTTGCTATGACTGTAAAATCTGTTCCTGGTGCTTTATTCGTTATAGATACTTGTCCATTAACATCTATACTGACGCCTTCTACAGCTTCTTTTAATGACCATATTACTTCTTCTGTCATTATATTTCCATACTGGTCTCTTATTATTGCTGTGTAAGTAACTTTTGAAGGACTGCCTACTTCTGTTGGTACAGTTATCTCATCCAAACCATTTACTGTCACATTTGCAACCATAGCTGGGGCTTTTTTAAGTTGGACAAGTTTACTTCCTGTTTTACTTCCACTTGTTGCTATGACTGTGAATTCTGTTCCTGGCGCTTTATTCGTTATAGATACTTGTCCATTAGCATCTATAGTGACGCCTTCTATAGCTTCTTTTAATGACCATGTTACTTCTTCTGTCATGATACTTCCATACTGGTCTTTTATTTCTGCTGTATATGTTGAAGTTGTTGGACTATCTATTTCTATTGGTACGGTTATTTCAGCTAATCCATTCACTGCTATGCTTGTTACAATAGCTGATACTCTTTTTAAATTGACTACCTTGCTTCCTGTTTCACTTTCGCTTGTAGCTATGACTGTGAATTCTTTTCCTGGGGCTTTATTTGTTACAGTTATCTGTCCATATGCATCTATACTGACACCTTCCACAGCTTTTTTTAATGACCATGTTACTTCTTCTAATATGATATCTCCGTATTGGTCCTTTATTTCTGCTGTAAAAGTTATACTTTTAGGACTATTTAATTCTGTTGGCACGGTTATTTCATCTAATCCGTTTACTACAACACTTGTTACGATAGATGATGCTTTATTAAGATTAACTACCTTACTATCTGTAATGCTTCCACTTGTTGCTATGACTGTAAATTCTGTTCCTAGGGCTTTATTTGTTACAGTTACTTTTCCAGTGTCATCTGCACTTACACCCTCTATAGCTTCTTGAAGGGACCATTCCACATCTTGGTTTGTTATGATGTTTCCATACTGGTCCTTTATTATTGCTGTGTATGTAACTTTTGAAGGACTGCCTACTTCTGTTGGTATAGTTATCTCATCCAGACCATTTACTGTTACGCTTGTTACGATAGCTGATGCTTTTTTAAGATTAACTGCCTTACTTCCTGTTTTACTTCCGCTTGTTGCTATGACTATGAATTCTGTTCCTGGTGCTTTGTTTGTTACAGTTATCTGTCCATATGCATCTATACCGACACCTTCTACAGCTTTTTGTAATGACCAATTTACTTCTTGCCCTGTCATGATGTTTCCATACTGGTCTTTTATTATTGCTGTGTAAGTAACATTTGAAGGACTGCCTACTTCTGTTGGTACAGTTATCTTATCCAAACCATTTACTGTTACGCTTGTTACGATAGCTGGTGCTTTATTAAGATTAACTAGCTTACTATCTGTAACACTTCCACTTGTTGCTCTGACTGTAAATTCTGTTCCTGGGGCCTTATTCGTTACAGATACTTTTCCATTGGCATCTATACTGACGCCTTCTACAGCTTCTTTTAATGACCATGTTACTTCTTCTGTCATGATATTTCCGTACTGGTCTTTTATTATTGCTGTGTAAGTCACATTTGTAGGACTATTTAATTGTGTTGGTACGGTTATTTCATCTAATCCGTTTACTACAACACTTGTTACGATTGCTGGTGCTTTTTTAAGATTAACTACTTTACTTCCTGTTTCACTTCCACTTGTAGCTATAATTGTGAATTCTGCCCCTGGCGCTTTATTTGTTACAGTTACTTTTCCAGTGTCATCTACATTTACACCCTCTATAGCTTCTTGAAGGGACCATTTCACATCTTGGTTTGTCATGATGTTTCCATATTGGTCTTTTATTTCTGCTGTATATGTTGAAGTTGTTGGACTTTCTAATTCTATTGGTACGGTTACTTCATCTAATCCGTTTACTACAACACTTGTTATTATAGCTGGGGCTTTATTAAGATTAACTGACTTACTTCCTGTTTTACTTCCGCTTGTTGCTATGATTGTGAATTGTGTTCCTGGCACTTTATTTGTTATCGTTACTTGTCCAGTGGCATCTATACTGACGCCTTCTACAGCTTCTATTAATGACCATGTTACTTCTTCTGTCATAATGTCTCCGTATTGGTCCTTTATTTCTGCTGTGTAAGTTATATTTGTAGGACTACTTAATTCTGTTGGTACGGTTATTTCATCTAATCCGTTTACTACAACACTTGTTATTATAGCTGGGGCTTTATTAACATTAACTGACTTACTTCCTGTTTTACTTCCGCTTGTTGCTATGACTGTGAATTGTGTTCCTGGCACTTTATTTGTTACCGTTACTTGTCCAGTGGCATCTATACTGACGCCTTCTACAGCTTCTTTTAATGACCATGTTACTTCTTCTGTCATGATATTTCCGTACTGGTCTTTTATTATTGCTGTGTAAGCCACATTTGTAGGACTATTTAATTCTGTTGGTACGGTTATTTCATCTAATCCGTTTACTACAACACTTGTTACGATAGCTGGTGCTTTTTTAAGATTAACTACTTTACTTCCTGTTTCACTTCCACTTGTAGCTATAATTGTGAATTCTGTCCCTAGCGCTTTATTTGTTACAGTTACTTTTCCAGTGGCATCTACATTTACACCCTCTATAGCTTCTTGAAGGGACCATTCCACATCTTGGTTTGTCATGATGTTTCCATATTGATCTTTTATTTCTGTTGTATATGTTGAAGTTGTTGGACTATCTAATTCTGTTGGTACGTTTATTTCAGCTAATCCATTTACTACAACACTTGTTACGATAGCTGATGCTTTATTAAGACTAACTAACTTACTATCTGTAACACTTCCACCTGTTGCTATGACCGTGAATTCTGTTCCTGGTGCTTTATTTGTTACAGTTACTTTTCCAGTGTCATCTACACTTACACCCTCATTAGCTTCTTGAAGGGACCATTCTACATCTTGGTTTGCCATGATGTTTCCATATTGGTCTTTTACTTCTGCGGTATATGTTGAAGTTGTTGGACTATTTACTTCTATTGGTACGGTTACTTCATCTAATCCATTTACTACAACACTTGTTACGATAGCTGGTGCTTTTTTAAGATTAACTAACTTACTATCTGTAACGCTTCCACTTGTTGCTATAACTGTGAATTCTGTTCCTGGGGCTTTATTTGTTACAGATACTTTTCCAGTTTCATCTATGCTGATGCCTTCTATAGCTTCTTTTAATGACCATGTTGCTTCTTCTGTCATTATATTTCCGTACTGGTCTTTCATTTCTGCTGTGTAAGTTATACTTATTGGACTATTTAATTCGGTTGGTACAGTTATCTCATCTAAACCATTTACTGTCACACTTGCAACCATAGCTGGTGCTTTTTTAAGATTAACTGCCTTACTTCCTGTTTTACTTCCGTTTGTTGCTATGACTGTGAATTCTGTTCCTGACGCTTTATTCGTTATAGATACTTGTCCATTAGCATCTATGCTCACGCCTTCTACAGCTTCTTTTAATGACCATGTTACTTCTTCTGTCATGATGTCTCCGTACTGGTCTTTTATTACTGCTGTGTAAGTCACATTTGTAGGACTATCTATTTCTGTTGGTACAGTTATCTCATCTAAACCATTTACTGTCACACTTGTTGTGATAGCTGTTGCTTTATTAAGATTAACTACCTTACTATCTGTAACACTTCCACTTGTTGCTATGACTGAGAATTCTGTTCCTGGGGCCTTATTTGTTACAGTTATTTTTCCAGTGTCTTCTATACTGACACCCTCTAATGCTTCTTTAATGGACCATTCTACTTCTTCACCTATCATGATGTTTCCGTATTGGTCTTTTACTTCTGCGGTATATGTTGAAGTTGTTGCACTATCTACTTCTGCTGGTACAGTTATCTCATCTAAACCATTTATTGTTACGCTTGTTACGATAGATGATGCTTTATTAAGACTAACTAACTTACTATCTGTAACACTTCCACTTGTTGCTATGATTGTAAATTGTGTTCCTGGTGCCTTATTCGTTACAGTTACTTGTCCATTGGCATCTATACTGACACCTTCCACAGCTTTTTGTAATGACCAATTTACTTCTTGCCCTGTCATGATGTTTCCATATTGATCTTTTATTTCTGCTGTATATGTTGAAGTTGTTGGACTATCTACTTCTGTTGGTACGGTTATTTCATCTAATCCATTTACTATCACGCTTGTCACAATAGCTGATGCTTTATTAAGATTAACTACCTTACTCCCTGTAACACTTCCACTTGTTGCTATAATTGTGAAATCTATTGCTAGCGCCTTATTTGTTACAGTTACTTTTCCATTGGCATCTATACTGATACCTTCTATAGCTTCTTGAAGGGACCATTCCACATCTTGGTTGGTCATGATGTTTCCATATTGGTCTTTTACAACAGCAATATAAGTTTCATTTATTGGGCTGTTTGCCTGTGTTGGTACATCTATTTCTGATTTTCCATTAATTGTTATAGTTTTTGGTACGGAGTCATAATAACCACCTTGTGCAGCACCATAAACAATGTTGCTGATATTTACAGTTTGCTCATCATATAATCTTCCATTTGATACATTTACTTTTGCTATGTTTTTGCCATATGCAACAAATAATGTGTTGTTAGCAACAGCAACACCATAGAGATTTGATATGCTATATGTACCAATTATGGTGGTTGCATAATCATCACTGAAATCAATTTTAATTAAATTGGTCTTACTGCCATTAGCAGCTAAATAATACATATCACCATTATAAGCGACTAAATCACCATTAGAGTTATAACCTAAATATTTTAGATAATGAAAGGTTTTATCTGTGGGATGATAAGCCATTAGCCATAAGTTATTGACATAATAGAATAGGCCATTATTATACGTTAATGCATTAACTGTATTAGAACCTAAGTTGGCAACTTCTTCTGGCTGTGTTTGAATGTTCTTAAAAAGCTTTTTATTGTTTATTCCAAAAAGAGTATCTTCACTATTAGCAATGTCTAAATAAACCTTATTGGTATATGTGACATCTTCTGTCAAAGCATCTTTGGGGTAATACTTTACAAGGTCTCCATCTTTAGCATTTAAATAGAAATAATCATAATCATATGGTCCAACTAAATCAACTGAGACCTTATTCGTAAATTGTGATTTTACTGGATTACCTTGAAGGGTTACACCTGTTTTAGCAATGGGTGTCACTTCAAACTTAATGTTATACCCTAATAACCTATTAGGTATAACAAACGTTTTATGATATGCACCTTCTATAAGCTCATAGGATTGATTTTTCCCTGTATTGGCGTACCATTGAAAGATAGAGTTCCCTTCTTCGTCACCTTCTGCATCATGGTATGTATAGACACCTGTTAATGTCTCACCAACTTTTGCAATACCATTAATGATTACATCCTTAGCTACTGGTGCATTGCTTATTACTTTATTAATCCCTTGAGCAGCACCGTGCACTTGTTTCATATATTGCATTAATTGTGATGTTATAGAAAGCTTATTCCCTTGTGGGTCGTATACGTCAACATAACTTTTCCCTTTATCAAGGAATGCAACAAATAAGTTGTTATCAATAACAGCTATACCATAGGGTTTTCCCGATAGTTTTCCGAGATTGGTTACCTGTTTTTCACTTATATCAACCTTAATTAAAAAGGCTTTATTACTTTTATAACCAGTGTAGTACAGTGTATTTTTATCTAAAAAAACAAGATCACCTTTTGCTTTATAACCTGTGTCTATTATGGTTAATATGTCATTATTCTGCATATCATACTTCTTAATAATACCATCATGCTGTTTAGCAAAATATAGATTCCCATCAACATCAGCTGTTAATGCATTGACACCATTCTCTAAATACCTATCAAATGTTGCATCTATATCGATATCTTTATATAGGCTACCTCCCTGGGTAATACCTACAAGGGTACCGTCTGGTAGAGTTGCTATATCTCTGTAATTACCTATAAACTCTGCAACGACAACCGACTTGTCAGAAGATCTAAATGGATAATATTTAACTAGCGTTCCTCTGTTATCATTAGCATAAAAGAATTTATTAGGATCGCCAGTTAGACCATCTGTAACTGTTAATGTGCATACATCTTGGTGATTTCCATCTTCTGATGTAGCTGTGATGTTGGCCGTTCCAATGCTCAATGCTGTAACAAGACCATTAGCATTAACTATAGCTACTGCTTCATTATCTGAAGACCATGTTACATGCTTATTCGTCGCATCTGAGGGTATAATTGTAGCTACTAATTGAACTGTTTGACTTTCATTGATGTTTAAGACTTGTGATTTAGGTTCAACATCTATGTCGCTTACAGGTACCTTTTTATTGTCGGATAAGTCTTTTGTTGTCGGATATAAGTAACTACTAGGGACCTCTTCTGTGATTCCATTATTATATTTCATCCTTAATTCAAAGGCAGCTTGGTCTTTTTTATTATCAAAGTAATCCATATATATAGGATATATTTTACCTTCTTCCATAAAAAGTTGACCATGATTATTGACTTCCCTTGGTGCCTGATAACGCCAAGAGTCTGCAAAAACCACATCCTGATTATTCACTGTAACTTGACCATAAACACCATCATCCACATAGGCAATTAAATGATAATAACCTGTTTTTTCTGGTACAAAATATCCCCACATATTAATTGCATTATGAAATGCATCATGTGTATGGCTTCCATTTGACTTTTGATAAAAGTATAATGAGCCTTTGTCTGTCTCTGCATATTTTTTTGATTGTCTAGGTTTTTGATATTTGTAACCATCGTAGTTTTCTGCACCAAACATTTTGTGTCTTTCGTCTGAATCAAGTGCTGGGTCAGAACTTGGGTTACCGTTTGATATCTCCGAGATTTCATAATGCTTCACATTCAAGTAACCTCTTTTATGACTAATAATGTCATCAAATACTTGCTTATCACCACTAAAATTCTCTTGATAATTATACTTAAATTTCAGTTCTGTTATGTCACTTGCAGGATTGTTGTTAGAACTTTTAAAACGTATATTAACCGTTACATCTCCATGAAATGTAGGAGGATTACTTGGTTCAAATGTTGACCAATTGTTGCCTTTATCTGTTGTATATTCCATGTTTGTCTTCGTTGAATCATTTCCCACAATCACATCATGTTTATCATCAGCCATTACATCAGGCGGCGTAGATGTCACAGGGGTTTCATTAAGTTTAATCCATTTTTGTCCATTGAAGTTATGTATTAGCATCCAGCCATTACCATGTTCATAATAATAGTAGGATACTGCATTAATATTTGGATTATGATTATCATTATTGGTTAAGATTCCTGAAGAAATTGCATCGTATTTATGATCATAGTATTTTCTGCCATATTCTAATTCAATATGTCCTTGGGTTGGCATAAAAGCATCATAAGAAACGGACAAATCATCTATATTAACCCAAACGCTACCTAAATGCTGTTGAATGAGATAGAAAGACCCATCCCTTTTTGAATAGTATAGCATCTTGTCTTTGGGAACCATACCACGCTCTTCCAATTGACCTTGTGGTGTCTTATCTAAACGACGATCATCTGTATTCACATAGCAAATCAGATTTTTATCCGTTTTTAAACCTCCTTGGTTCAAGAGCCACTCGGTATTAATCCAGAATAATTGATTACCGCTTTTTATTTGATACCAGCTGTCAACTGTATCATAATAGTCATAGTCACCTGGCTTTATTTCACCTCTATTATCATATTGGTTAGCGCCTTGATGTTGATATTTTTTTAATGTGGTGACTACTTTTATTGTACCCAGGCTTTGTATAGCTTGAAGTACCTTAGGTTGTTTCTCACCATCCTCAATATCTTCCTCGTTATTTATTTCTTCTTGGAGATTTTCTAGGTCGTTATCATGTAAAGTTTCTTCTTCATTACTTTCTTGGGTCTCATCCGTATTTTCTTGAACTGTATCATTTAGGTTTTCTTGCTCTTCGTTACTTTCATCAGCCTCATCACCTAGGTTTTCTTCATCTCCATTGATTTCATTAATCTCATCACTTAGATTTTCTTCCTCTTCACTGTCTTCATCAGTCTCGTCACCTAGATTTTCTTCCTCTTCATTATGTTCTTGGATTTCATTGCTGCTATCCTCTTCCTCGTTACTCTTATTTGATTCACTGTCTAACCCATCATTATCATCTTCTTCATGAAGTAGCTTAGTATTATCCTCATTATTAGCTATTAGCTCAGTATTATCTGTTATCTTTTCGCTAGCTTGTCCATTTTCTTGCTGCTCTATTATCGCTTGTTTGTCATTTGCATGTTCTACAGACATATTGTGTCCTAGGTGAGTATCAACCTCTTCAGCAAACGCATGAGAAGGCATATTTGAAATGATGGTTATGCTTGCTAATAGTATTATGAATAGTCGTTTTAACGTTTGATTTAATTTTCTCATACAATTACCTCCTATCTTTGCAAACTTTATGAACCAGCTCAATGCTGTTGTGCAAACATATGTATTATAAAATGCCCCATATTAATGCATTATTACGTTTCTTTATATACTTATAAGTTCGATTTTATGGGTATATAGAACTATTTTATATCCTTTCACTCTACATCAAAATAGGTATATCTATCTATATTGATGATAGTCTAATTATCTATTTCTTTAGTTATACCATACCCAATCTCAACAAAATCTCAACGTTCTAATAGATAGGATTAATCTTTAGAGAATTATTTACGTCATCTATGTACAAGTTTACTTAATCTATCAACATAGGCTAAGCAGATAAGTTATAGTATATAATAAATTATTCCCATATATTGGTGATTTAGATGATAACTGTTTCGCATCAATAGCTCTATTATCTGAGCAATTAAAAAAGTCATCAGCCATCCCTATCACCTAATGACTTTTTTATTATTCTTTGAAGCTCTTTATAAAAGCTGACTAGCAGGTCGTGTATGTAACCCCGTTACATTTCTTACTTCTACAAGAGTCATTTATCCATCACCTTTATTATAAGAATTATGCAGTGCCAGTCTGCAAATCTTATCTTTTATGTGACAGTGTTTATACATCACTTCCATGTTTTTTATTTGGTCTAAAGATGTAATAAGGATCGGTGAAATAATGTCTTTTTTTTGGTCGATGATGTGTTGAAGATCCATGTCAACTAATGGCTGTCCAACCTTTAATGAACATCCTGGTTCTACTAAACGCTTGAAGCCCTTTCCCTTTAATTTAACGGTATCTATACCAAGGTGGATGATGATGTCAAGTCCTTGACTGGTCTTAATCATAATGGCATGATTAGTAGGAAATATCTGAATCAAATGTCCTTTACAAGGACTACATACAAGACCTGCTGATGGTACAATAGCAAAACCATCACCAATCATTCTCTGTGAAAATACGGGGTCGGGTACATCTTCTAGAGGTACAACCTTTCCTTTTATAGGTGCATATAACGTTATATTATGTATACGCTCCCTCTTAAAACCAAACATGATGCGTCCCCCTTCAGTTGTATATCAAGCCAATAACTATCCATATCCTTATGTTCTAAGCACTTATTATTGACTTGATTACAACTCCAAAATAAATGATTTAATCTAGAAATTCTATAGTAATTCCTTGATCTGCTCAGCAATAATCTCAGCTTGCGTACCTACAATAATCTGGATATTACGGTTATTTGGTTTAATTAGACCACTAGCACCAAGAGCTTTACAAGCCTCAAGGGAAACATGTTCATTATTTTTCAAAGTAAGTCGAAGCCGCGTAATACAGGCATCAACTTCAACAATATTGTCCCGACCACCTAATACATCAATATACTCTTTGGCAATCTCTCCGATACCTTTGGCTTTTATAATGCTCTCATCACCGCTTTCATCATCCGTTCGACCTGGTGTTGGTAAGTTAAGTTTCTTAATGAGCAGAACGAAGATTAAATAATAGACGACTGCCATAATAATACCCACACCTAATAATAGGATTGGTTTGGTGGCGATATTGAAATTCAAGAAATAGTCTATAGCACCTGCTGAGAATGCAAAGCCGTGTAAACATCCTAATAACTCACAGATGGCTAAAGCAATACCTGTTAATACAGCATGAGCGATATAAAGCACTGGCGCTAAGAACATAAACATAAATTCAATAGGTTCTGTGATACCTGTTAAGAAAGATGTAAATGCTACTGATAGCAGCATCCCACCAATTACTTTACGATTGGATTTCTTAGCGGTTGTATAGATTGCTAAAGCAACAGCAGGCAGTGCAAACATCATGATAGGGAAGAAGCCTGCTAAAAATGTACCAGCTGTTGGGTCCCCTGCTAAGAAACGATTAATTTCACCAGAAGCTCCATTGTATGTACCAAATGTAAACCATACAAACGTATTAACCACATGATGAAGGCCTAATGGAATAAGCAGACGGTTCAATAAACCGTATAAAAATACCCCTATTGTTCCAGCGCCTATAATCCATTCCCCAGTAGCATTGAATCCAGATTCAAATGCGGGCCAAACAAGACCTAATATCAGACCAACAAAAATACTCACAATGGATGTCACAATGGGAACAAAACGTTTGCCCCCAAAGAAAGCTAACCAATCCGGTAACTTGGTTTTGTAGAATCTGTTGTACAGTAAACCGGCCATAATACCTGCTAAAATACCCATAAGAATATTATTATTCAGTAGATAGGCTTCTTCTGAAATACCAAACAACACCGATGCTGCTGGTGTGACCTTCGTAATGGTAAAGTACCCCACAAGGCCTGCTAAACCAGCAGCTCCATGGTTATTCTTAGCTAACCCAAAAGCAATACCAACTGCAAATAAAATTGCTAGGTTACTAAAAATAGCATCCCCTGCCTGTGTCATAATATCGATTTTCCACAGAACGCCTAATCTCAAAAGCAGCGCAGTTATAGGCATAACCGCTACAGGTAACATTAATGCCTTTCCTACTTTTTGCAACGAACCAAATGCATTTTTCATGATACCCCTCCATTTTTAATCCATTTTAAAACTTTGATGCATCGCTTAAAAACAAGCAGCTTTAAACAACTTGTTTTTGACTCATGAGCAAATCATGAATTGTGAATCGTGTGGGTTCAAAAAAAGCATGGGTTCACTCATAAGAAAGCTTATCTTATTCATCAACTCATGCCTAATCGAATTAGTTACACGCTACATCTATTCAATTCTTACTTTAATACATTATATGGGGGTGTCCTATGGATTATGCTTATTTTTTGATTGGTTCTAATTTTAATATAATCTTAAATCTAATACATGTTGGTATTAGCGTATTTATTGTTTTTTAAAATTATCTTGGATAAATAGCAGCAAACAACCTGCAGTTGTACGTTGTGCTAATGGTAAGGTGTACAGTGTTTTATGATAGAATTGATGTTTAATATTGGGTATCTTTTTTACCCATCCTTCTATACGTAGAGCTTGCATAGCATTATACTCTACATAGGCTTCTGGTGATTTCAAAAGTATGGGAGCCTTTGTGGCTACATACTCTTTTACAAGGTCATGGGTGTATTTTACATAATTTTCATATTGTCGATGTCCATTCAGCAGCCTGATTTTCACATGCTGACTAATGGTAAGGTCTTGAATAATATGAACGCATGCACCAAGATAAAACATGCTATCATTCTTTTTACCTATTTCCCATAACCTAAGAGCAATATTGTAATAGTCCATGGTAAGGTCTAAGGAATTATTGTGCCCAAATAAGCCACGCTTCATATGGGGATTATAAAAATGGGTAATGCTTTTAAAATCCTGATCAGCCCAAATAGAACCTTTATCAATATCTTTTAGATACCTTGTAAAAAAACGGTATTCTTGTTTATATCCATGCTTTTTAAGTAGTTCAACAGCATGATAATTATTGAAAACATGTACTTCACAATCTGTATCAATGAATAGCTTTTTAATGGGATTTACAAACTTTAGAAATTTCCTTAATAATCGTCCATAGTAATTTTCAATTCTTTTCTTCATGGTCTCTTCCTTCTTTGTCTGAAAACTTAGGTCATGTTTAGACTTATTATACCCAATATAAGACATGGTTATCATTAGATGCTCGTCTATAGCATAAATGTATTGGACTAATGGCTAGAATTTACGATGATTATTTTTTTAATGGCGAGAAAGGATTACACCCAGTAAAATACCTAATATGATGGTTAACGAAATAGAGCGACCTTTCCACTGATTCATGGATTTGACAATAATTTCCCCAGTTGTCACATAGAGCATGATACCACTTGCTATAGCTAAAGACAGGGATATATACATCTGTGATATATTGCTTAGAGAAACACCAACCATAGCGCCAAGACCCATAAATAAACTAATTATAGCGATGATAATGATGGCATACCATAGGCTAACCTTACTTTTTTTTAATGGTAATGCAATGATCATACCTTCTGGAACATTATGCACCAATATAGCAAATGCAAAGTACAACCCTTCTTCTGGAGAAAGTGAGAGCATGGACCCAATAGCTATACCTTCTGGTATATTATGAATGGAAAAAGCAATGGCTAATAAAATAGCTCGCCTTATGTACATATTGTCATAACGCATACGCTCATGTTTGTGATGGTCCAGATACTGTTCAATCAAAATGACCATACCAATACCTATGCATATACCCAACAAACCAATCTCTAATCCCCCTACCTCAAATGCTTTTGGTAGAAGTTCAAAACACACAATGGATAACATAAGCCCTGCAGTAAAAGCAAGCATCATGCCTTCAAATCTTTTGCCTTTACTGGATAACGAATAAGTCAAAAAAACGCCAAGTGTTAAACCAATAGCACCTGTACTTAAACTGACTATAAAAGAAAACGCATTTCCCATCATCTCACCTCTTTCTTAAAAAGTATATTATGAAAGGGGTAAGAGTATGACCTATTCTATTATATTAGAAAAGCAAGCTTCTATCCGTAATTTAATGTATCTTTAATCATTCTTTTACATCCACTTAATAAACAAGCTCTATAATGTACTTATCAGCTTAATGAACTGAGGAGGTTATATGGTGAAAAAATTACTAATCCTTGCATCTTTGTTAGGTGTTGTACTTACTCTACTCAATAAATACACTAAAAAAGATTCATATTGCCAAGCCAGGTAATATGAATCTTTTATTGTTCTTTTTTCTTTAACCACCACTCGATGCCGCTGATTAATAGGTAAACGATGATGAGAACAATCCCAATCGTTAACAAATGATTATTACTATCAACTGGGCATGTACCTGCTGGTAATTGACTTCGGTCATAATAAGTTTTTCCTAGTGCAAAGACAGATACGGCAATGGCACTATAGAATGCAATGTTGGATAGTAAGCGCAAGTTTTTCCTCATGGCTTCCACCTCCTACCCCTATTATAAACGATTTTCCGCCTTTATACAAAGTCTTTTTCATTATTTCCAAAAGATACCCATTAAGCAGAAGCTATATAACCCACATATGTTAGCGCTTTTGGACCTCGATAATAATCAACTTGTTCCATTTCCTTTGTAAAATACATCTTTTCTTGTACTTCCTTGATGTTAGCTGATAATGAACCGCCTGTAAACACAGCATGGTTTTCACCATCAAAATAACGCGCTAATCGTATCTCTCCACCAAAACTACCTGAAACACTTTCCATATCGAAAGATGAAAAGGAAAGGATTTCAATATGAGGTTCTTTTATTATCTGTCCATAAGATTTTGAACCTGAGCCAACTTCCATATTTTGTATGTGGCCAGTGGGCTCGATACCTAAATATTGGGCATATTGATTGCTCCCATGATAATCATTGAGAATGCCATCTGTAATAAGATTAAACGTTGATAATATCATGCCATCACTATCAACTGGAGACGATTTTGTTGAGTTTTCCATCATTGGATTAAGGGTTATATTCACATAATCCCCTTTTACATCTCCTTGAATGGAGGTGCCTGTCTTGAATTGGGAGACTCCTTCATACACACTCATGGCATTAGCGTGCCTCACATAATAGTTAAGGATCTCTCTGACTTCTGTAGCCCTCATAATAATGGGTATGTCTTTTAAAAGAGGCATGGGCCTGGCTATGGCTTTATCTTTTGCCCGCATCAACTGCTCTTCAATACGTTCTTCAATGGCTGTGTGATAATCCGTATAGTTATACTCTTCATAGATTTCCACATCTTCCTTTGCTTCCTTCCACTGGGTCAGTACTTCTAAAGCACATGACTGATTTTGGTACGATACATCAACACCTCTTGAATTCATTATACGATGATAGGCATGATTAACAAATATTTCAGATGAGTTAATAAAGCCCTTATCATAATGGTCCGATTTGTATAACTGATCTCTTATAGCAAGTATACCATCTGTAAGCTCTGATTTCGATAGTTGATCAGATGTTGTCACTTGCATATCCGATGGGTCTACCAGTTGAAAAGCTTTATTTTTAGCAAATCTAGCTGAAAAGGCGGCATTCTCAATGACTTGAGCAATTTCTTCTTTATTCATTGTTGGGTGAAGACGGTAAGATGCCATACCTGTATATGTTTTATCATCCTCATTTATATCTACATATACCGTAATACGGTAGTGCCTAACATCCTTCGTACGATTCATATCCAAGGCTTTTTTAATAAAAAATAATTCTTCCGAAATGGTATGGGTTTCATGAATACTCCAATCGGATAGATGGGCATTGTTCTCTAGTAATCCCTTAATCACATCTATCATTACGCTAACCTCCCTTTGGCTTTTATATAAGGTCCACCATCTGTGGTCTTAATAACTTCTTTATGCCCTTTCCCACATGCCCCAGACCCTGATAATTCAAAGTCCTTGGACATCATGGTAATGGACTGTAGAAGTTCGGGCACATAGCCTGTTAAAAATACAGGTGATATAATTTTTCCTGTTAACTTTCCATCTTTGATTTCTCGACCCAGATGAACAACAACCTGAATTCCCCAATTTTTTGGGTCTTCCATACCACTACGTATATTTTCTAATAAATACCCATGTTTAATGGATGCAATCATGTCACTTAGCTCATCCTTACCACTTTCAAAGTATGTATTGGTCATTCTTGCATAAGCTTTTCGTTCGAAGCTTTCTCTTCTACCATTTCCAGTAGGTTTGGTTTCCAAAACATTTGCTGATAATATATCGGATATACCCGACTTAAGCATACCATCTTGAATAATAACGGTATCATTGCCAATGGTCCCTTCATCATCAAAGAAATAACTGGATGGGCATGGATATGATTTTACCCCGTCTTTCATGGTAACCATAGGTGCTGCTACTTGCTTATTCATGTATTCTGGAGCTTTTGCACGGTCTTTCACAAACATGTCTGTTTCTACACCGTGACCAAATGCTTCATGAGCAATAACCCCTGTCACTTTTGGATTACAAATAATATCATATTCACCAGGCTCAACACGTTCTGCATCTAATAAAGCAATGGCTTCGTCAACCACACCTTGGCACTTTTCTTCTAATTCATCCAGTAATTCAACACCTTTTAGACCGGATATGGTATCAAAAGAATATTGCACATTATTCCCTCGCTTAGCTAATGGTACAATTAAACCATTGGTGTAAGTATAACTTTGACTTAATTCTTTGTTTTTGGATATGAACACCTTGGATACCTGTGTCTCGTGATAAGAAACACGTACATCAACAAGTTCATTAGACATCTTCAAGCCTTTATGCATAATAGCTGTTAATTTCTCCAATTTCTCTTGTGCTGTCACTGTAGCAGGTTCAATTTCTAGTTCACTGTGAAATGCTTTCTGGACAAATGCTTCTTCCAACTTAGCATAGCCATTAATGGGCATACCCTCTTTTTTAAGTCGCTGAAACTTAGCTTGACCGACTGCTAAGATGTCTTCATAGATCCCTTTTAATAATGCCTCAGAAAATTCATTGAAGGAGTGTTCAGAATAGTTCCTTCCATTGTATACGCGAACCACATAACCACACTCTAGAAAGTACTGAAAATCCTGTACGGATTCACCTGTTGTCCTTACACTGTAAACTCTACTGGACACATCTGTACCAAGTATTGATACATAGTCAAAATCCTTATCCAGCATATCCACCAATCTTTTCATGAGCTGCATATGCCGGTTTAAATTATCCGATAACTTTACTTGCATCCTTTCATCTCCCTATCTTTTTTTCTAACCCCAAATTATAGTTATGATGTTTACTCCAAATTTTTTATAATTTTATTTGACAGACTAAAATATCTGTGTTATGATATCTGAAATTAATCTCTTATAGAGAGTGGCAGAGGGACTGGCCCTGTGAAGCCCGGCAACCTGTACCAAGGTACAAGGTGCTAATTCCATCAGCAATAGCTGAAAGATAAGAGGAGATAAAGACGATATCTTATACTCCTATTCATTTATAGGAGTTTTTCTTTTATCCACCTTTAATTAGACAGTGAGCCTTTATCGTCATGATTCATACTGAAATATGTATGCTATTTTACTTAGATAAATATCTGTCTCACTGGTTCATTTTTTTCTCTATAACTGGATTAAATGTATTATTTTTTGGATACCACTATCATGGAGTTAGCTACTACAGGAATATTATAATTATGTAGATAAAAAGCTATAGATGATAGGGTATTGTATCTTTTGTTACTTTACAAACATCGCTTTAATGCTTTACAGTAAAAAAGGAGAGATGAATATGAGTAAAACATATCGTTTTGACACCATTCAAGTGCATGGAGGACAACAAGCAGATCCCACAACAGGTGCTCGAGCAGTACCCATTTATCAGACAACATCTTATGCATTTCAAGATTTTGACCATGGGGCTAATCTCTTTAATCTAAGTGAGTCTGGTAATATCTACACACGTATCATGAACCCTACAACAGATGTGTTTGAACAACGTATTGCTGCCTTAGAAGGTGGTGTGGGCGCTCTAGCTGTAGCCTCCGGTTCAGCGGCTATCACCTATGCCATTACCAATATTGCTGGAACAGGTGATGATATAGTGGCTGCTAATACACTCTATGGCGGTACGTATAATCTACTTGCCAACACGTTACCTCGTTTTGGTATTACTACCCATTTTGTGGACCCAGATCATGTGCAAAATTTTACGAAGGCTATTACACCTAACACCAAAGCAATCTATGTGGAAACCATTGGTAATCCGCGCATTAATGTTATAGATATTGAAGCTGTGGCAAAAGTGGCTCACGATCATCATATTCCATTAATTATTGATAATACCTTTGCTACCCCGTATTTGGTTCGACCTATTGATTATGGTGCCGATATAGTTGTTCATTCAGCTACTAAATTTATTGGTGGTCATGGTACCTCTATTGGCGGAGTTATTGTGGATTCAGGCAATTTTGATTGGGCTGCAAGCGGCAAATTTCCAACCTTCACCACACCTGACCCAAGTTACCACGGTATTGTGTACTCAGAAGCTCTTAAGAATCTTGCATACATTGTTAAAGCAAGAGTTACCTTACTTCGGGATACAGGCGCAGCCATTAGCCCTTTTAATGCCTTCTTGTTTTTACAGGGATTAGAGACATTATCCTTAAGAATGGCTAAACATGTGGAAAATGCTAAGGCAGTTGCCCAGTTTCTTAAAAAACATCCCAAGATTGAATGGGTGAATTACCCCAGCCTTCAGAATAATACCTATTATGATTTAGCCCAGAAGTACTTGCCAAAAGGTGCTGGAGCAATCTTTACCTTTGGTATAAAAGGTGGTATTGAATCCGCAAAGACATTGATAAATCATTTAGAAATCTTCTCACACCTGGCTAATGTAGCAGATGCTAAATCCTTAATCATACACCCTGCAACAACAACCCACCAGCAATTAAGCGATGAACAACAACAAGAAGCAGGCATTACCAAGGATATGGTGAGGATTTCAGTGGGTATTGAAGATGCCCATGATTTAATTGTTGATTTAGAACAAGCTCTAGCATTGATATAGTACTGGTTTTTAGACATTAACAAACCTCTCTGGTATAAAGTTTACCAAAGAGGTTTGTTTTTAAAAATGACTGGATATAGCATGTGATACAGCTAACATCATTGATTATAAAATGCTGTTATGGTTATACCGTTATTACCTAATGGCTGCTTATGGTCTAATCCAATGAATTGACCTTGGCTATTTTGCCATAGAGCGGATTTTAAGAAATTATATTTCTCTTCGTCCCACTTAATAAAGGAATAATCCACTAATCCACCTGTATCACCTGAATTAGCATTGTAACACCAGAAAGTATGATGAATTTTGTTTTGAATCATATAATCTCTAATGGCGTGCATCCAAATACCGTTGTCGCCATTCAAACTGCCACCCCATTCGCCAACAAATAAAGGTGCTATTTGATCTTCCATAATGTAAGCCCAATTGTCTTTCCAAACATCCTGGTATAAAGTATTTTGATTAAATCCAGGATAAAACCAGCTTTGTTGATGCACATCTGGTCCATAATCATGAGGTGAATAAACCAGTTGTTTTTGTCCTGTTCCAAGATCTATGGGATAATCTTTTACACCTCTTAGGTTACCACCCCACCAATAACCATAATAGTCTTTTTCTTGATTGCTGGTATAATCAAACCCTTCCTTAGGATACGTTTCAATACCTTCAACAATAATGAGTACATTAGGGTTAATGGCTAGAATTCTCTTAGCACAGATTTCTGCTACCTTTTTCCAATTATTAACAGAGTTGGAGTCATTCCAGATAGCTGACGCTCCACTTTGATAAGCCTTTCCATGAGGCTCATTTTGTAAATCAAATGCCAGGATGGTATCATCATTTTTATAGCGATTGGCTACCCATTCCCATGTTTCATAAAATATTTCTGTTGTGATATGGTCGTGGTACCAAAGCGGATGAAAGTGTCCCATAGCGTCTGTTTTTGCACTGTGTACATCTAACATGACTTTCATACCATTTGTTTTACAAATTTGAAGAAAAGCATCGAATATTTCCAGGCTATTTTTACCCTCTAACTCTGGATTTGTATATGTATTCACATTTGGTCTTGGATATATGCCATTGGACCATTGATGTAAAATTTCTGTGGATATGGGCACTCTTAGAATATTGATGCCCCGATTAGCCATCTCGTCTAAAGCTTCTTTCATGTTACAGGTCCAAATACCGTCAAAACAATTGGTTCCCGTATTAAACCCAAACCAATTTGTTCCAGTTAACCAAACAGGATTACCGTGCTTATCCACTATTTGATTGCCTTCTACATGGAGCCAATCATCATCCCCTACAAAAGCTGTAGACTGGGGTTCAACTTGCACCGTTCCCGACTCTTGTGTAAGTACATTAGTCATTGTACCATTGGTAGACATTTTAGCAAAAGTTGCATCATGAAGTCCAACTGTTAGTAATAGCATTGTTACTAGTAAACAAACAATTCCTTTTTTCTTCATATGATCACCCTTTTGTCTTTAATTGTAGAACCGCACCTGATGCACTATCAATAAAATGTAGAGGTTCATGATGTTATCATACCATATTACGCAAGTTATTTCTATAATATTATTTATTTTTGTACGTTTATCTAAAATAGTAGAATATTTTTGTAACTTATTTATATTTTTACATAAACCCGAAGATATATCAGAGATGACATGTTTAGTTTTCCCCAAATTTTTATCCTGACATTCGTGCTATTCGTACATGATAAATGCACCGCTATATTCTATTATCTTACATCATAAAAAGCAGATAAAGATTAACTCAATCTTTATCTGCTTACATGAGCCTTTACTATAAGGTTTTAAGGTATATTAGGGTCTTGTGTTGGCGAAAAACTGTAATTATCACCAAAATTATTGTCCCAATAAGTGACACCGTTTACAATATACCTAATCACATATTGTCCACCACTACTCCAAGGAATATAACTGTTTTTAATCGTATTAAATTCCCATACTTCTACACCGGTTTCAGAGGAAGGTTGATAATAAGCATCTGTTTCATGGAATGTTTGCCAGCCATCTGTGGTATAGCGTACTTTAACCACTTTATCATACCCTAAGTCTTTCAAAATGATGGAACCATAAATAGAATTGGAAGATCTCCCTGCCCTATTTAGCTTCACAACACTTTTAGATAAGATGTTTGTTGCATTTGAACTGGTACTGCTGTTTTGAAGGAAATAATCATTACCACCATTATTATCCCAATATGTATGACCATTCACCTCATATTTTATTGCAAATTGACAGTTATATGTATATTGATGTGCAGGTGAGTAGGCTTGATGTGGCGTTGAATAAGACCATACTTCCGACCCGTCCGCTAACGTTTTCATATACGTTGCCGTTTGATCCATCCAATTCATACCATCATAGGTATAATGGACAATAACATTTTTGTTATAATCTAGATTATTAATATAGATATACCCTGTTGTATAATAACCAGTAATTTGTCCTTGGTTGGTATAAGTAGTCATGAGTTTTGAAGAAAACAACTGAACATGGGTTGTATCAGCCTGTATATGTAGTCCATTAAAAGTCAACATGAAAGTAAGACACATGATAACAGCAATTGCATTTCTCTTGAGCTTTTTTTTCATTTCAAATCCTCCTTATTTATTGTCGTGTCAAATTGGACACTTTACTAAAGCATATATTTCAAAGGCATAGTATTGTACTAGGTCATACTATCCTATTAATATCTGTAGAAAATAGTTGATATGCATATAACATACTAAAATAATTTATTTAAACGTTTAACAATTATTTTCAAAAAAAAATTTATTTATTAGTGTATTTAATGCCTTTATCCAAACAATTTATATATATATTATATATTAATAATTAATTTACCGCAATACTTTTCTTAATAATATAATATTTTTGTTAAACGTTTAATTTATTATTCTCTATTGGTATGTATTCTATTACCGATGATAAAGGGGAATACAAAGGAATACGTTGAATAGAAAAATAGCAGCAATTTATGCTGCTAAGCATACGTCACTGCTATTTTTATTATTGATACACTAAATAAGTTTTATGTCAATTGCCTATTATTTTCCATACTTTTTCATCAAGAAATTTTCTCTTCTTCTACTTCATCAACCTGACTGACTTCTACTTTCATGACGCAGTTATTCTCTACACCAATTATTTTAAGCACATAGTCATCTATTTCAATGGTTTCATTGATGTATGGAATCGTCGGTATTTGCTCTTGGATAAAGCCACCTATTGTTGTAGAATGTTGTGATTGGTATTTTGTTTGGAATTGTTTGTTGAATTCCGATAACTTCATGTTACCAAATACAACAGTTTTACCATCATCTATGGCAAATGTCTTCTCTTCTTTCACATCATATTCATCGGCTATATCGCCTACAATTTCTTCTAACACGTCTTCAATGGTTACAATACCTGCAACCTCACCAAACTCATCAGTTACGACAGCTACTTGTCTATGGTTTTCTTTAAAAACACTTAGCAGATTTTCCACAATCATGGTATTGCTGATAAAGAATGGTTCAGACATTATTTCTAGTATATTGATATCTTCAACTCGGTCAATGTAGGCAATGTTTCTGACATGAAGGATACCAATAATTTTCTGTTTATTATCCGATGCACATACAGGTAAGTGAGAGTATCCCTTATCCATATAGCAGCGAATATGTTCAATGGTGGATGTTTCATCTATGTAACAGAGGTCCATCTTATGGGTCATGACATCTTTTACTTTTAAAGAGGATAGATTAAGCACACCTTTAATAAATTCATTTTGTTCTTTATTAACCCCGCCTGTTTCAAGTGATATGTCAGCCATGGCTTGTAATTCCTCTTTGGTTACCAAGTTAACCACTTTCTTTTCTTCCTCTTCATCGTGAGCTTTTGTGGTGATACGTGTAACGAATTTATTAAGAGGTTGAGCTATAGGACTTAACACCTTGTAAATTAAGTATAAAGGTTTGGCAATAAATTGAGCCACCTTTTCTGGATTTTGACTTGCCATGGTTTTGGGTAATACTGCCCCAAAAACAAGGATAACAATTGTCATAACAACTGTTGCTAAAATGGGACCATAATTATCCATGTTAACAGGTTTTAATAATTGTGCAAAAAAAGCAGTTGCCAGTGATGCGGCTGATATGTTCACAATGTTATTACCAAGTAGAATAACGGCAAGTAGTCGCTCACGGCTACTTAACAGCTTAGCAATAATATCCACGTTCTTATTCTTGTTCTCCATCATGACTTTTAACTTAGAATTGGTGATACCAAACAAAGATATCTCTGATGCTGAAAAGAAACTAGAACCACCTACTAATAGTATTAGAAAAAATAACTGGGTCTGCATACATTACTCCTCTCGTTTCTATGAAATTTTCTTTTCCCCTTCCTTCATTTTTACCTAATCATTATTTTAAATCTATTGGAACGTTATGTCAAATAGTTATTTTTCTTTTTGCATGTTTCTTATTTTTTTATTATTAGGTGACCATTCATCTTATATTTCTAACCCATATAACTCATCTACTTTTTCTGTCATGGACTTAATACAATCCCCTATGGCTTGATTGTAAATAACCGGTCCAACCTCTTGGAGGATAAACTCCATGAGCAGTATGGCAGCTAAATCACCGATTTCTTCGTCTCTTTCCTCAAGGAAAAATTCTTTAATCAACCCTTTGATAACGTCTTGTTTTTCTTTTGATAATTCAATTTTACTTTTCATTGGTATTCTCTCCCTTTTTTTATCATTCTTCTATTATACCTTGATATTTCAAGATAATCACGCCTAATGGCGGTACTTGTATATCCAATGCGTATTGTCGATCATCCCATTCTTTATCCAAACTATCTAATGCACCTCGATTAACCACACCGCTCCCACCATATATGACAGCATCACTATTCATGATTTCCTTATATGTGCCTAAATAGGGAACACCAATACGGTGCATGGTTCGAGGAACAGGTGTAAAGTTACAGACAATCACAAGGGTATCTTCTATGTGTTTACCTTTTCTCACAAAAGAAACCATACATGCTTGTGCATCACAACAGTTAATCCACTCAAAACCTTCTGGGGTAAAATCATCGTACCAAAATGCAACTTCATCTCTGTATAAGTGATTGAGATCTTTGATATATGTTTTCATCCTTTGATGGCTATCATAGCCTAACAAATGCCAATCTAAGCTTTGCTTCTCACTCCATTCATCAAATTGGGCAATATCATTCCCCATAAACAAGAGTTTCTTACCTGGGTGAGCAAACATAAAACCATAGGCTGCTCGTAAATTAGCAAATTTTTGCCAATAATCCCCTGGCATTTTACCAATCATGGAAGCTTTTCCATGAACGACTTCATCATGAGATAAGACCAGCATAAAATTTTCAGTATAAGCGTATACCATACTAAAAGTTAAGTCATGATGGTGATATTGACGATGAATGGGGTCTTTTTCCATGTAGCGCAGAAAGTCATTCATCCAACCCATGTTCCATTTTAAACCAAATCCTAGTCCACCAAGATAAACAGGTCGCGATACACCTTCCCATGCCGTCGATTCCTCTGCAATCATCATAATATGGGGGTACTTCTCATATACAACCGCATTCATATGCCTAAGAAATGCCATGGCTTCGATATTTTCTCTACCGCCTTCATGATTAGGTATCCATTCGTCATAATCTTTGCCATAATCTAAATACAGCATGGATGCAACCGCATCAACCCTTAGACCGTCAATGTGATACTTATCAAACCAAAAGAGTGCATTAGCGATTAAAAAATTACTGACTTCATGCCGTCCATAGTTAAAAATCATGGTTCCCCAATGGGGGTGTTCACCTTTTCGGGCATCTTCGTGTTCATATAGGGCTGTACCGTCAAAAGTATACAAACCATGTTCATCTCTTGGAAAATGCGCAGGTACCCAATCAAGAATAACACCTATACCATGTTGGTGACAATAATCCACAAAGTACATGAAATCATCAGGTGTGCCATACCTGCTGGTTACTGCATAATAGCCTACTACTTGATAACCCCACGAACCATCATAGGGATGTTCTGCAATGGGTAGTAGTTCGATATGTGTATAACCCATTTCTTTCACATAGGCCACTAATTGATGAGCCAGCTCCCTGTAATTAAGGAAGTCTCCATTTTCGTCCCTCTTCCAAGAACCCAGATGCACTTCATAGACAGATATAGGGCTTTTTAATGGGTCGTGATCACTTCTCGTTTCAAGCCATGGTGCATCATGCCATTGATAATGATCGATATCAACAACTCTAGATGCGGTATTGGGACGTACCTCTGCATAAAAACCATAAGGGTCTGCTTTCATTAACAGAGCACCATTTTTTGCCTTAATCTCATACTTGTAGATTTCTCCTACAGCTATAGAAGGTATAAATAGCTCATAGATACCAGAATGACCAAGGGCACGCATAGGGTTAACGCGTCCATCCCAATGATTAAAGTCCCCTACAACGCTGACCCGTTCTGCATTGGGAGCCCATACGGCAAATAAAACACCTTCTATACCGTCAATCTTCGTTACATGAGCGCCAAGTTTATTATAGATTTCATAATGAGTACCTTGCCCATACAAGTGTAAATCAATGTCACCTAATTGAATGTCATGGTTATAAGGGTCTTCCAGATACCACTTATGCCCTTCTAAATTCTTCATATAGTAGCGATAACTTATCTTTTCATGAACTGTAACTGTATAAAAACCTGCATGGTGGATTTTTTCCATTTTGGTTTTTACACCCGTTTGGATATCTTCCACATAGATTTCTGATGCGAAAGGCCAGAATACATTGATATAATAATAATCTTTATAAGGATGTATGCCAAGTATATGATGTGGGTTCTGGTGGTTTCCATGGATAATAGCTTGCATTTCTTTTACATGAATATATTCTTTCATCTTAATCACCCTATTGCTTTATATTTTATCATGAGTAAGGCATTTTATAAAATTAAAATTTCTTTAATTTTTATCGTCTACTCATAGGGTTGTAGCTATTCGTACAACCTCTTATATTCTACGATTATTTTTTAAATTTATGCCTATTATTTTCATCGATTAATGGAAGCTTTGTTACACATACCTATAATTATATGTATCCCTAGTAGCTTGTCTCTCATAGAAATGTACACTTTAAAGTATTGACAAAATGAGGTTGTAAAATTCCTTATATGTTATTGGTAATATTGGGTTTTAGATTGACATCACCAGTGACCTGTTATGTATTGTTTCTAAATTTATCCAATGTATAACTTCTATACAATAAAAAAGCAGCAAGTTTTACCTCACTGCTTTTCACATAGCTTATTTATTAATAACCATTAATATACTCGAGTAAATCATTGTCTTTATCTAAGAAAATGGTGGTATCCCGCATGTCTGTATAGATGTTCATTCTTTGAATAAACTTGTAAAAACTAAGGTCTTTTTTTAGTGATTCTTGGTAAATCTTAATGGCTTCTGCATCCGCTTCGGCTTTTGTTAAGGCCGCTACTTCAACAGCCGTTGCAATGATTTCTTTTCTTTGACGATCGGTTGAAGCTTTTGCTTTTTGATATGCTGAATCACCTTCGGCAATGTATTTTTCACTTTCTTTTTCAATCTGCTTAGACATCTTTGCTTCTATACTGGGCACATTATCTTGTGGAAACGTCTTTCTATTTACCCCAACGTCTGTTACATAGATTCCAAAATCCTTTAATAGCTGCGTATTTAACCCTTGTAATTTTTCATCAATGTGTTGTTCAAGTACTTCATTTTGAAAGAAATCGTTAAATACAAGTTGGTTAGCAGATTGAATAACAACAGGATATAGTCTTTTATCCATGATGGGATTAGCTCTGCTTACTGCAATAACAGCTTGATTAAACTTTGCAGGGTCAATAATACGATATTGTGCATACATCTGAATATCAAGGGACCTATTATCTTTGGTATTTATTTTTTCTTGTCTGGATTTATAGGTCAAATACTTGGCATCATATTTGATTACTTCTTGGAATAGTGGTATTTTAAAATGCAAACCTTTTGATGCCTCAATGGTAACAGAATCATTTTTATTAAGCTTAAGATTTTCGGCTACATCAGTCTTATCTGATGAGTTGATGATGACCGTTTTAATTTTTCCTAACTGTTTTACCACTGCAACTTCATCTTCATATATAATATAAGCAGATGAGCTAATACCGATAATCGCTAAAAATAATACAACTAACATAACAATATGCTTTTTCTTCATCATCCACACCCCCTAATTATCTTTCTCTGTGACTTGTTGTTTAATGACATCTTCATTTTCCAGATTAAAGAATTTATAGATATCGGACTCGTTAGTAAGATCCAATACAATGTTATTTTGGGTAACAAAATTCTGCATGGCTTCAATATAGTATTTTTCTTTAACGATTTCTGGATTCGTTAAATACTCATCGTATAATGCATCATATTGAGCAACAGCTGCTTTTGCATTTGCAATCACTTCAGCTCTATAACCAAAAGCTTCTTGTTCAATTTTTTGAGCTTCTGCTTGCGCTTGAGGGATAATGGTATTATTATACTTTTCTGCTTCTTCTAATTTACCTTTCATGTATTGGTTTGCATTCTCTTTTTGTCGATATGCTTCATCAACAGCTGGTAACAACTCAACATTTTGAGTTTTAACCGTGGTAATAAGTATTCCTGCTCCATAATTTTCAAGCTTTTTCTGTATTTCTGGTAAGATAGCATTATCTATCATTTCTTTATTTGTTCTTGCATCATCTAATGTAAATGTTTGATAACTATTACGAACAGCATCTTCTAGAGCTAACCGCAATGTTCCTTCTACATCATCCACATTAAAAAGGTAATCCCTTGGGTCATCAATTTTATATTGCACAATAAGACTTAACATAATTAAAGATGCATTGTTATTCGCACCATCAACGATGACTTTTGCCTCATCATTGGATGTGGTATACTCAGGATTTGTATTACTTGTTCCTTGTAAAGCGGTTTTGAACCCATACTCCATCTCAAATACCTTTTCAGTAGGTACTTTTCTGACAGTATCGGCTATAGGCACTTTAAAATTCAGACCTGCGCTTGTTACCACCTTAGATACTTGACCAAAACGTAAGACAACAGCATTTTCTCTACTATCAACCATATAAAAACTGTTCAATCCAATGAATGCTACTAATAAAACAATAATGATAACTACGACATATTTCTTAGCTCCTTTTTTGAACTTATTAAAATTAACATCTATCACATCTTCGCGTTTTTGATTATTAAATTGATCGTTCATATGTTGCTCCCTCCTTTATGGAAATGATAATATTATAACATAAGTTCCATTTTTATTTATGAACAAACTGTTAAATTTATCTTTTTGACAAAAACCATTTAACACCATTATGCACAATGCATTGTTTAAACTCTTTAACAATAATTTAATTTAGCATATTGCACAATATTTATGATTAGATGATGCCCATTGAACAAAAACAGCCAGCATACTGCTGTATGCTGGCTATGTATTATCTTGTAACATATACATCTATCTATAGCATGCTATGTTAAGCTATATTAGCTTATTTGATAACTCTTACCTTAACAACACCTTCAATAGCTTTTAATTCGTTAACAATATCATCCGTAATGGTACTTTCCACATCAATTAAGGTGTAAGCCCAATCTTTCTTACTTTTATTAATCATATCCGCTATATTAATGTTCTTATCTGCAAGAGCCTTGGTAATGTTACTTACCATGTAAGGTACGTTCTTGTGGTTAACTGCTATTCTACCTGTAGCATGGCATACCCCCATATCACATGCTGGATAGTTAACCGAATTGGTTATATTACCGTTGTCCATATAATCCATTAATTGCCTAACAGCCATAACTGCACAATTCACTTCTGATTCAGGTGTGGAAGCACCTAAATGAGGGATACAGATCACATTAGACATATGGAGTGTTTTTTCATTAGGAAAGTCCGTGACATATCTTGCAACTTTACCTGATGCTAACGCTTCTGCTAAATCATCCTCATGACATAGTCCTGCTCGAGAAAAGTTCAAGATACGTACTTGATCTTTCATACATTCAATCTTTTCTTTATTAATCATACCTTTAGTGGCATCGATTAAAGGCACATGCAATGTTACATAATCTGCCTGAGCCAATAGATCCTCTAGGCTATCTGATTTTCGAATGGAACGGCTTAGATTCCATGCTGAATCAATGGATATGAATGGGTCGTAACCTAATACTTTCATACCCAAGGACTTAGCCACGTTAGCCACCAATACACCAATGGCTCCAAGGCCAATAACACCCAGTGTTTTGCCTTTGATTTCTGGGCCTGCAAAATTTGATTTGCCTGCTTCTACCATCTTAGGTACTTCATCGCCCTTTTCACATAACGTATCTGCCCATTTGACAGCACCTACAATATCCCTGGACGCAAGAAGTAAACCTGCTATAACCAGTTCTTTTACACCGTTTGCATTAGCACCTGGCGTATTGAAGACAACAACACCTTTTTCAGAGCATTTGTCTATTGGTATGTTGTTGACACCTGCACCTGCACGTCCAACAGCATCTAATGTATCTGGTAAATCCATATCATGCATCTTATAACTTCTAAGCAGTATACCGTCTACGTTCTCTTCATCGACTAGTTGATAATTATCCTCCATTAAGTTAAGACCCTCTGCAGCAATTTTGTTTAGCGTCTTTATCTTAAACAACTTGACTCATCCTTTCTGAAACTGTTGCTAAAGATACCGCTTAGAATTGATGATCAACAATAACACTTCTGTTCTTAGGGTACCTTTAGTTATTCGGCATGCTCCGCTTCAAATTCCTTCATAAATTCTACTAACTTTTTAACACCTTCAACTGGCATAGCGTTATAGATACTTGCACGCATGCCACCAACTGAACGGTGACCTTTTAAGTTAACAAAATCACGCTTAGCAGCTTCTGCAATAAACTTTGCATTGAGTTCATCTGTAGGTAGTACGAAAGGGATGTTCATAAGAGAACGGTCTTCTTTCACAACTGTACCTTTGAACAGTTTGCTGCTATCGAAATAGTCATATAGAAGTGAAGCTTTTTCTTCATTTCTTGCTTGGATAGCTTTTACGCCACCCATATCTTTAATCCACTTGAATACAAGACCTGCTATATAGATACTATAAGTAGGTGGTGTATTAAACATAGAACCTTTGTCTGCATGTGTTTTGTAGTTTAACATGGTTGGTGTTATGTCCATAGCGTTTCCAATTAAGTCTTCACGAATGATCACGATGGTTACACCTGCTGGTCCCATGTTTTTCTGAGCACCTGCGAATATGACACCGTACTTGGATACATCCATCTCTTCTGATAAAATATTAGAAGACATATCTGCTACAATCGGTACGTCGCCTGTGTCTGGTAATGCATTCATTTTCGTGCCATAAATCGTATTGTTACTTGCAATGTAAAAATAATCAGCATCTGGTGTAAATGTACTTTTATCAAGCTTTGGAATATAATTATATGTCTGATCTTCTGATGATGCCAATACATTTACTTGACCATATTTTTTAGCTTCAGCAATGGCTTTCTTAGTCCATGCACCTGTGTTAACGAAATCTGCTTTATTGGAGCCATTCATTAAATTAAGTGGTATCATAGCAAATTGGGTTGATGCTCCACCTTGTAGGAATAGCACCTTGTAGTTATCAGGAATGGCCATGATTTCTCTTAGAGTGGCTTCTGTGGTATCAATAATCTCTTGATAAGCCTTTGAGCGATGGCTCATCTCCATAACGGACATGCCTGTATCACCGTAGCTTGTCATTTCTTTTGATGCTTGTTCCAGTACTTCTAAAGGTAACATAGATGGTCCTGCTGAAAAATTATAAACTCTCTTCATTATCTCATCACTCCAGACTCATTTTTTTATATGAACTTTCCACCATCTAAAAGCCTAGCTTGTTAGCTATGGAAAATCATATGCTTATTCATGTCTTTGCAAGACAGACACTTTTTTCTTACTTTCAACAAAATATTCATATAATTCAGCATAACAAGTGTTTTTGCATATGCAGCCTCAAATAAAAAGCCCATCTATCACAAGTTAGCCTAAAAAATAGTTATCCAATATAGGTCATACACTTTAATTTAGTATGTTAAATCGTTAAATATACTATATTACAAATAGCAACACCCGTCAACTATAAAAATAATCATAAGTAGAATTTCTTTGCATTGTTAATTAATCATTCCCATTTTATTAAAAAAAGAAAAGAAAGTTCATGTTTACATTCTTTCAAACTATAGTAAAAGAATGCATGCTTTTTATAATTGAAAGAAGATATACAGCTATTAAGTATGTCTATTACAAAGCTTAATCATGCATATCTTCTGTCCATGAAATATAGTGTCTAACATATGTTATTACCACATAAATATTCTGCTTAAGTTTAACGGTCTATCCATGAGAAGAGAGATTATAAGCTATTCTACCATAACGTTATCAATGGGTTTTCCTGGTGCAACCATTGGAAATACCTTGTCATCTTTATCAATCATACAATTGATGATAACAGGTCTGATTTCATCTAAGGCTTTTTTGAGGACTTCTTCCACTTCATCTTTTGTTGTAATGTCAAAACCAACAGCTCCCATGGATTCCGCAAGTTTGACATAATCAAGGTCTTGATTAAGTGTTGTAAAAGAATATCTTTCATCATAGAATAATGTCTGCCATTGTCTAACCATCCCTAATACACCATTGTTAATAACAAATACGATAACTTTAATGTTATGGCGTACAGCTGTCAATAATTCATTGAAGTTCATACGAAAACTTCCATCCCCAGCAATGTTAATAACTGTGGTATCTGGATTACCTACTTTTGCACCAATACAAGCTCCAAAGCCATAACCCATTGTTCCAAGTCCGCCAGATGTTAAGAATTTTTTTGGCTCACTAAACTTATAAAACTGTCCAGCCCACATCTGATGCTGACCAACTTCTGTGGTGATAATTGCTTCGCCTTTTGTCAATTCATCAATCTTTTCTATAGCGTATTGTGCGCTTAATCCGTCACCTGAATATTTAAGAGGGTATTTGTCTTTGATCTCACCTATTTCTGCTAACCACTCCTTATGGTCTTGTTGATCAAGACGTTCATTCAGAACGCGTAATACCTTTTTAATATCACCAATGACAGCATGATGACTTATTATATTTTTGTTAACCTCAGCTGGGTCAACGTCTATCTGAAGCACTGTAGCCCCATTGGCAAACTTATCTGCTTTACCAATAACACGGTCACTGAACCTCGCACCTACAACAATCAGCAAGTCACAATTCGTTACACCGATATTACTTGCTTTGGAACCGTGCATACCAACCATACCTGTATAGAGCTCATCTCTTCCAGGATAGCCGCCTATCCCCATTAAACTACATGTGACAGGTGCATGCACCTTTTTAGCAAAGCTTTCTAACTCTGTAGCAGCATCTGAAATGACAACGCCACCACCTGCATAGATATAGGGTTTTTTAGATGCTTTAATACGTGCTATGGCCTCTTTTATAGAATCCTCTGTAATGTGCTTAGAACATCTTTTTACTTCTTTTGGTACTGCAGCCTCATAATCAACTTTATTAATGGTCACATCTTTTGGGATATCAATGAGTACAGGTCCGGGTCGACCTTCCTTAGCGATATAAAAAGCCTCTCGCATAATATCCGCTAATTCATTGACATCTTTTACAATGTAATTGTGCTTCGTTATGGGCATGGTCACGCCTGTAATATCCACCTCTTGGAAACTATCTCTTCCTAATAAGGATACGGGTACATTCCCTGTTATGGCAACCATAGGCACAGAATCCATATAGGCTGTGGCTATACCTGTTACCAAATTCGTTGCACCTGGTCCTGATGTGGCAATCACAACACCTACTTTGCCTGTTGAACGGGCATAACCATCTGCTGCATGAGCCGCACCTTGTTCATGGGAGGTGAGTATATGGGTAATGCTATCCGCATTCTTATAAATTTCATCATATATATTGAGAACAGCTCCACCTGGATAACCAAATACCGTATCCACTTGGTGCTCTTTTAAACATTCAATGACAATTTCTGCTCCTGATAATATCATGTATGTCATCTCCTTTCTATTCTAAAACAGCTCCTGTACTAGCTGATGTGACCAATTTAGCATATCGTGCTAGATAGCCTTTCTTAATCTTAGGTTCTTTTGGCACAAAAACCTGTCGACGTGCTTCTAGTGTCTCGTCGGATACATCTAATTCTATTTTTCCTGAGCTGATATCAATGGCAATGGTATCGCCTTCTTCAACAAGACCAATATTACCGCCATTTGCTGCTTCTGGTGAGACGTGGCCGATAGCTGCACCTCGTGTCGCTCCACTGAATCGTCCATCGGTTATGAGAGCAACTTCTTTGTCAAGTCCCATACCTGCAAGAGCTGATGTAGGTGATAACATCTCACGCATACCTGGTCCACCCTTAGGCCCTTCATAGCGAATGACTACCACATCTCCACTATGAATATCCCCTTGGTAGATGGCTTTAATGGCATCGTCTTCTGAGTCAAATACTCTCGCTGGTCCACTATGCTGTAACATCTCTTTTGCTACAGCAGATTTTTTCACAACACAGCCGTCAGGTGCAATGTTACCTTTTAACACAGCAATACCACCTGTAGGACTATAAGGTTCATGGACTGGCCGAATAACTTGCTCATTTTTATTAACAGCTTTTGCAATGTTTTCTCCTACTGTTTTACCTGTTACAGTCATGAGATCTGTATAGAGTAAATCTTCCTTACCAAGTTCCTTCATGACAGCTTGCACACCACCTGCAAAATACAAATCTTGAACATGATAAGGTCCAGCAGGACTTAATTTACATAGGTTAGGTGTCTTACCACTTATATCATTGGCAATATCTAAGTTCAGCTCAACTTCTGCTTCATGAGCAATCGCTGGTAAATGAAGCATACTATTGGTACTGCATCCTAATGCCATATCTACTGTAAGGGCATTATGAAATGCCTTATCATTCATAATATCTCTAGGTTTAATATCCTTTTCCAACATTTTCATAACTGCCATACCTGCATATTTTGCCAGTCGAATCCGTTCAGAGAATACGGCTGGTATGGTGCCGTTTCCAGGAAGACCAAGACCCAATACTTCTGTTAAGCAGTTCATACTATTGGCAGTAAACATCCCAGAACAAGAACCACAACTTGGACAAGCATTATTTTCACATTCACTCACTTGTTCCTCAGTCATTTTTCCTACCTTGTGGGAACCAACTGCTTCAAAGACGCTGTTAAGATCTAGGTCTGTTCCGTTCTTATTAATGGACAACATAGGTCCACCACTGACAACAACCGTTGGTAAGTTCAACCGAGCTGCGGCCATGAGCATACCCGGCACAATCTTATCACAGTTGGGCACCATGACTAATGCATCAAAACCATGAGCCATTGCCATAGCTTCAATGGAATCAGCGATCAGTTCTCTTGTGACTAATGAGTAGTGCATGCCCACATGCCCCATGGCAATACCATCACATACACCAATAGCTGGAAATGTTATAGGGGTTCCTCCTGACATGAGGACGCCCGTCTTGACTGCATCCACAATGGTGTCAAGATGTACATGACCCGGTACAACATCATTTTGCGAATTCACAATACCTATTAACGGTTGTTTAATTTCTTCATCGGTATACCCCATTGCTTTAAATAAGGAACGATGTGGCGCTCTTTCAATACCTTTCTTTACACGATCACTTCTCATATCTATCACCTACTTTTATAATTTACCTACAATTAAACGACCCATTTCTTTTGTCCCAACTAATGTCATGCCTTTACTCATAATGTCGCCAGTACGGTAACCATCTTCTAATACTTCTTCCACTGCCTTTTCAATTGCTAGGGCTTCTTCCTCAAGATCAAAAGAATATCGCAACATCATGGCAAGGGATGTGATGGTTGCAATAGGATTGGCTTTATCCATACCTGCAATGTCTGGAGCTGAGCCATGAATAGGTTCATACATGCCAAGTTTGGACTCCCCAAGGCTGGCAGATGGCAGCATACCAATTGATCCTGTAATCATACTTGCTTCATCGGATAAAATATCACCAAACATATTACCTGTAAGAATCACATCAAATTGTTTAGGATTAATGACTAACTGCATTGCACCATTATCCACATACAGATGTTCCACCGTTACTTCCTTATAATCCTTAGCCACTTCTTCAACAACGGCTCGCCATAACCTTGAATTTTCAAGGACATTGGCTTTATCAATACTGGTTACTTTTTTATTTCGCTTCATAGCAATGTCAAAAGCAACCTTAGCTATACGCTTAACTTCATCAACGCTATACATCATGGTATCATAGGCTTCTTCACCATTAGGGCCATGATCTCTACCCCGCTTACCAAAATAGATCCCACCTGTAAGCTCTCTTACAACTACCAAATCAAGACCATCATCACCGATAATTTCTTCTTTTAATGGACATGCATCACGAAGCTGCTTGAACATGGTAGCCGGTCTAATATTTGCAAATAATCCCAAAGCACTTCTAAGTCCTAATAGGGCCTTTTCAGGTCTCTGATCACCGCCTAAATGATCCCATTTGGGTCCACCAACAGCACCTAGAAGTACCGAATCACTTTCTTTACACACTTTTATTGTGGCTTCTGGTAAGGGTTCGCCAACTGCATCAATAGCAGCACCACCTGCTAATACTTCTGTATAGTCAAATGTATGTCCGTACTTTTCACCAATTTTATCAAGCACCAACTTAGCTTGTTCTACAATATCTGGTCCGATTCCATCGCCTGGAATTACCGCTATAGTATAGTTCATGAATCTTCATTCCTTTCTTACTGTATGAAGTTAGAGGATGGCCAGGTATGACCACACTCTAAGGTGTATATCTTTTGAAGATATACCAATCCTGAATCAGTATATCTTCAAGTACATTTTATCTATTCTATTGGTTTTTAATATAATTAATTAAACCATCTGCTTTTATAATGTCTTGCATAAAACCTGGGAAAGCCTCACCTTGATAGCTCTTTCCTTTCGTGACATTGGTAATCATGCCTGTATCAAAGTCCACTTCCACTTGATCCCCAGCATCGATGCCTTTTACCGCTTCATCACATTCTAAAATAGGTAGACCAATATTAATGGCATTTCTATAAAAAATTCTAGCGAAGGTACTTGCGATTACACATGATACCCCTGCGGTCTTAATGGATAATGGTGCATGCTCTCTTGATGAACCACAACCAAAATTCTTATTGGCAACGATAATATCACCGTCTTTTACGTTCTTCACAAAATCTCCGTCAATATCTTCCATACAATGAGCCGCTAATTCCTTAGGGTCAGATGTATTGAGATACCTTGCTGGAATGATAACATCTGTATCCACGTTATCGCCATATTTAAAAACCTTACCATTTGCTTTCATTCTATCACCTCACGTCCAATATTCTATAATTCTTCAGGTCCTGCAATGCGTCCAAGTATAGCTGACGCAGCAGCAACAACTGGGCTTGCAAGATACACTTCCGATTCTACATGGCCCATACGACCTACAAAGTTACGATTTGTTGTAGCAACGGCTCTTTCACCAGCAGCAAGAATACCCATATGTCCTCCTAGACATGGTCCACACGTTGGTGTACTGACAAGAGCACCTGCTTCAATGAATATGCGCAGTAAGCCTTCATCCATGGCTTGGAGATATATTTTTTGAGTAGCTGGGAATACGATGGTTCGAATACCCTTCTTAACTTTTCTTCCTTTTAATAGAGCGGCTGCTGCACGTAAATCTTCAATTCGACCATTGGTACATGAACCAATAACCACTTGATCAATCTTCACATCACCCACTTCATCAATGGTACGTGTGTTATCTGGAAGATGTGGGAATGCCACTGTTGGTCGAAGTTCATCTAATTTGATCTCATATACCTGATCATATTCCGCATCTTCACCTGCTTCATATAGGGTATATGGCTTCTCTGAATGTTCTTTTACGTAAGCAAGTGTCTTATCATCCACAGGGAATATACCGTTTTTTCCACCAGCCTCAATGGCCATGTTTGCCATAGAGAAACGATCATCCATGGATAGATGGTCAAGACCATCACCAACAAATTCCATGGACTTATACAATGCACCGTCTACACCTATTAAACCGATAATATGTAAGATAATATCCTTACCACTTACCCATTTAGCCGGTTTACCTGTTAAAACGAATTTAAGTGCTGATGGTACTTTGAACCAGCATTTGCCAGTAGCCATACCAGCCGCCATATCTGTACTGCCAATACCTGTAGAAAAGGCTCCTAATGCCCCATAAGTACAGGTGTGGGAATCCGCACCGATAACCACATGACCTGGTACAACCAATCCTTTTTCTGGAATGAGGGCATGTTCAATACCCATCTCGCCCACTTCAAAATAATTTTCAACTTCTTTTTCAAGGGCAAACTCTCTTACACACTTACACTGCTCCGCAGCTTTAATATCCTTATTAGGTGTAAAGTGGTCCGGAACAATGGCCACTTTACTCTTATCAAACACTTTATCCACACCTATTTTCTTAAACTCATTGATGGCAACAGGTGTTGTAATATCATTACCTAAAACTAAATCAAGATCCGCTTGAATTAACTGCCCTGCCTTTACTTCTTCAAGCCCTGCATGTGCAGCTAATATCTTTTGGGTCATCGTCATTCCCATGCTAAGTCCTCCTAACTCTTACTACCTAAATAAATGCTTTTATTTTCTTCTCTAACTCTCTTATTAACTTAACCTCTATAGCATCAATTAATGCAATGAGACTTGCATCAATAATATCCGTTGATACACCCACGGTACTCCACTGGTCTTTACCATCTGTTGATGTAATGAGCACACGTACCTTGGCTGCTGTTGCTTCTTTCGTATCTAATACACGGACCTTATAATCTGTAAGATGCACTGCTGCCAGTTCAGGGTAAAACATCTCCAAAGCCTCTCTAAGGGCTTTGTCCAGTGCATTGACTGGTCCGTCTCCCTCTGCTGCTGTCATCTTCACATTACCATCCACTTTAACCTTCACCATGGCATAAGCACTAAACTCTTCATCTAAATTAGGTTTTTCGCCTATAATTTTAAAATTCTCCAATTCAAAGAATGGTTTATACTTACCAAGATTCTTACGAATAATCAACTCAAATGTACTCTCAGCACCTTCGAATTGGTAACCTTCGTGTTCCAGTTCTTTTAATCGATCCATGATCTGAATGGTTTCTTGTGAATCCTTCTGAACATGAGGCGCTACCTTCTGTATTTTCTTTAAGATCGTACTTCGACCAGCAACCTCTGACATAAGGAATCGTCTTTCATTACCTACACGTTCAGGATCAATGTGTTCAAAAGACTTGGAAGACTTATTCACGCCATCGATGTGCATACCGCCTTTATGGGTAAATGCCGCCCTGCCTACATAAGGTTCTTTATCATCCAGAGGCACATTGGCAATTTCGGCTACTTGTCTGGCCGTACTTGTTAATAGCTCTAGATTCTCATCTGGAATACATGTATAGTCGTTTTTGATTTGCAGATTGGCAATAATGGTTGTTAGATTGGCATTACCACATCGTTCTCCAAAACCTATATACGTACCTTGAACTTGTTTGACACCTGCTATGACAGATATAATGGAATTGGCTACCGCCATGCCACCATCATTATGGCAATGGATACCGATATCTTGTTGAAATTCGCTCATAACAACTTTCGTAATCTCTTCCATATCCCCTGGCATACAGCCTCCATTGGTATCACATAGCACCAAGCTATCTGCACCGCCATCCACTGCTGCTTGCAAGCTTTTTAGGGCATAGTCTGGATTGGCCTTGTAACCATCAAAGAAATGCTCTGCATCGAATACAACTTCCTTGTTATGACTTTTGAAGAACTGAATCGTCTCCTCAATCATTTTAAGATTTTCTTCTAAACTGGTATGGATAATATCTGTTACATGAAAGTCCCAGCTTTTACCGAAGATTGCAACAACTGGTGTTCTAGCAAGTAACAGCGATTTCACATTTGCATCGTCTTCAGGTGCGATGTCACGTCTTCTTGTACTTCCAAATGCTGTTAATTTGGCATGTTTTAACGTTAATGTTTGGACACGATCAAAAAATTCTAAGTCCTTTGGATTGGAACCAGGGTTACCTGCTTCTATATAAGAAACCCCTAATTCATCTAAGGCTTTTACAATCTTTATTTTATCCTCCACGGAAAATGAAATACCTTCAGCTTGAGCACCATCCCTTAGAGTGGAATCGTATATATACACATTATTACCCACTGATGTTCCCTCCTTACCTTACTCTTAGCTAAGCCTCATTCAATCCTTAATGCTTTATTTATATGCATGGCATATCTGGATTAGGCTATCTATTGAATAGGAGAATATAATAGGCTAAGCTAACTACTATATTCTCCATAATCCTAGCATCATCATGAACTAAAATGCCAATTACTTCATCCAGCTCATCATTTTACGCAGTTCTTTTCCAACCTTCTCGATTTGATGCTCTGATTCCATTCTTCTTCTTGCACCGAATGCTGGACGATTAGCTTTATTCTCTAAGATCCAGTTTCTTGCAAAGGTTCCATCTTGAATCTCTGATAATACTTTCTTCATTTCAGCTTTTGTGTCATCTGTGATAATACGCTTACCGATAGAATAGTCACCGTACTCTGCTGTATCACTGATGGAATAACGCATGTAAGACAAACCACCTTGGTTGATTAAGTCAACGATTAACTTCATCTCATGGAGACACTCAAAATATGCACTTTCTGGTTGATATCCTGCTTCAACAAGGGTTTCAAAACCAGCTTTAATTAATTCGGATACACCACCACATAATACCGCTTGCTCACCAAATAAGTCTGTTTCTGTTTCTTCTTTAAAAGTAGTTTCTAGAATACCAGCTCTTGCACCGCCAATACCTGCCGCATAAGCAAGGGCTAACGCTTCTGCACCTGTAGCATCTTGGTATACCGCAATTAGACATGGCACGCCTTTACCTTCTTCATACTGTGTTCTAACGGTATGTCCTGGTCCTTTTGGCGCTACCATAAACACGTTTACATCTGCTGGTGGTACAATCTGTCCATAATGTATGTTAAAACCATGTGCAAACACAAGGGAATTACCTGCTTCTAAGTTTGGCTCAATACTTTCTTTGTAGAGATTAGCTTGCTTCTCATCATTAACGAGAATCATGATGATATCTGCTGCTTTAGCTGCATCGGCTGCTACTGCTACTTTTAAGCCTGCATCTTCTGCTAACTTCCATGATTTACTTCCTTCATATAAACCAACGATAACGTTGACACCTGATTCATGTAAATTAAGGGCATGTGCATGACCTTGACTACCGTATCCAATTACTGCTACTGTTTTTCCTTCTAATAAAGCTAAGTTACAATCACTTTCATAAAACATTTTTGCCATTTCATTATCCTCCTAAATTCATTTTCTACAACTTATTATTTTTCATATTCTATACATAACTGCTTATTACCTATTTCATTTTCCTATAATATGCTGATTATAGTTCTACATTACCTCGTTCAAGAGCCGTTAGCCCCGTACGAACAATCTCTTTGACCCCATAAGGTTTCACCAAATCTAAAAATGCTTCAACTTTTGTTTGATCGCCTGTTATTTCTACACCTAATGTTTCGCTGGATACATCAATAATCTTAGCTCTAAATATATCTGCAATTTCAATGATGGAAGCCCTTTGATCACCTGTATTAATCTTAACCAATGCCAACTCACGATATACTGAAGATTCTGGTGCCAACTCCTTTATATGTATGACATCAACTAGTTTATTCAGTTGTTTTGTTATCTGTTCAATAATAAGGTCATCACCTCTTGTCACAATGGTCATACGTGAATACTGAGGATTCTCTGTCACACCTACGGAAAGACTATCGATATTGTAACCTCTTCGACTAAACAATCCAGCGACTCGGCTAAGAACCCCCGAATGGTTAGTCACCAAAACTGATAATACGTGTCTGTTCATAAATATTCCTCCTTCCGATTTTCTAATACACTTCATTGATTTTTTATTTGATTAACGTGATAAACTATCAGATTAGAGAAGTTCACTTCTCCATGAAAGTTATGGGGGTATCTGTTTCATGACAACACCTAAATTTTTAAATGTATATATAAAAACGCCCCTACAGATATAAAAACTGTAGGGACGAGGATACCACGCGTTACCACCCTAATTGCCTTAAAGAAAGGCCTCTCAAAGTCAGGTTCTATTAAACCCTAGCCTATAACGGGACTCCCCGATAATCACTTACTTTATTCAGTGATACTGCTCAGGAGTGATCAATCATATAGCCGCAGTACTGATTTTCACCAACCATCAGCTCTCTAAAACTACTTATGCCTATCATTTCTCTCCATCACTGCATTTGTCAGACAATTGAATTTTTAATTGATAGTATTATATCAAGATACAGCATAGATGTCAAGGTTAATTTAAATGTTTTTTTGTATTTTTATACCATCTAGTGAATATTTATATAATACACCAATTAGACAAGCTATTATTGATTCTTTTGCACAATAAGGTATGGTTTGTTTCTGGATAATGGATGTATATTTTGAGTGTATAAATGGTTTTATACATGTATATTAGTTTTGTGTGGGGTAGAAATTATTGGTTTAATTGTTTATAAGAGGTGAACGGATGGCTTTTGGGGGCATACTAAATCACCCATCATAACAACTTAGCAAAATCGGAAATGTTTTTTCTTATTTATATGCTATCCTATTACTAGCAGAAAAGCTTCCATGGATGATTTTGCAGAAGGAGTGTAGTTATGAACTATTTAGACATGATTCAGAACAGCATTAACTATATCGAGATTAATCTAAAAACAGAATTATCAGCGAGTGAGTTAGCACGGGCTACTGGATTTTCTTTATTCCATTATTATCGTTTGTTTCAGAGTGTAACAGGCATACCTGTTATGCATTATATATTAAAAAGAAAGCTTACTCATGCCATTTATGACATTAGTCTTGGTCAGAAAATGATTGATGTTGCTCTCAGCTATGGATTTGAAACGCATTCCGGTTTTTTCAAAGCTTTTAAACGTGAGTATAACTGTTCTCCAACGGAATATCTTAAAACTTATAAAGCGGTTAAACCGTATAAAATCAACTTAATTCGGGAGGAATGCATTATGATATCACATAGAAAAATAAAAAAGATATTAAAAAATTGGGATATAAAAGAACCTGTAACTATTCACAGCTTTTATAATGAATCAAGTGGACATAAATTGGAGAATACATGGGTTGTTAATCATGATTATTTTATGAAAGTTGGTACTAACATCATAGGTTTAAAACAGCATATAGCCTTGTCAAAATCATTTAAAAAAGAAGGATTAGAAAGTGCTATTCCAGTACCTACAATAGATAATGAAGAGTATGTTGTTGATGGTGATTTATATTATTTCTTAACGTATCGAGTACAAGGAGAGTGTATAAAATCAGATGAAATCTATAAAGAAGATAGTCGATTAACAGCAAGATATATTGGAGAGATAATTGGTCAACTACATGTAATTCTAGAAAAGCATGATAAAGAATTTGTTTGCAATGAACCTAATCTCTATGAAAGCGTTAAAAATTGGGCAATACCAGAAGCAAAAAAATATACGAGACTCCCAAATAGCTTTTATGAAGAGTATCTTGAAAATTTTAGTAAATTCTATCCCTATTTGCCAAGACATATTATTCATCGTGACCCTAATCCTAGTAATATTATGATGAAAGATGGTAGACTGGTAGGATTTATTGATTTTGAATTATCAGAACGAAATATTAGGATTTTTGATCCTTGCTATGCAGCAACATCAATACTATCAGAAAGTTTTATAGAAAATGACGATGAAAAGCTTAGAAAATGGCTAAAAATCTTTAAACATATCATAATGGGATATGATAGTATATGTAAGTTATCTAAGGAAGAAAAACTTGCAATACCTTATATTATCTATTCTATTCAATTGCTTTGTATAGCATATTTTAATAGCCATAATAAATTTGGTGAACTTGCTAGAGTTAATAGCGAAATGCTTTGTTGGCTATACAACAATAAAGAATTACTAATTATTAAATAATATGTGTGTTATTTTCTGATTCAATAATTTTTATGCTATAATATTTTTAAAGTGTTTTTGGCTATCTTATACCTTATAGCGTTATGATGCATATTTAGTAGGAGGGTACATAGCATGTTTAATTTAAGCTCCATATACAGTCCTATAACTTCACAATACCCTAATCCAGGTGATAAATATGTGCCGTGTGATGCATTAAAGCCTTATATTGCTTCATTTTGGGGTACGGAATGTCCAGAATCGGATATACCAAATGAAGGCTCCCCTATTTTGGTTATTCCTGATACTTGTGTCGATATTATTTTTGTCATGGATCATAGAACGAATAGCTTTAGTGGTCACTATAGCGGCATTAACGATAGGCCGTTTATGACAAGCCCTGTAGTTGAGACCACACGTGTTTCTTATTTTGCAATTCGATTTTATTTTTGGGGAATACATGTGTTCAGTGATTACCATATGAGGGATAGCTTAAATACATTTGAGGATTCAAACGTTTATTTTAATGGATGGGACAGCTTTTTTAAAAATCTGCTTATCCAGACAAGTTTAATAGAAGAAAGAATACCCATAGCTGAGAGATTTCTTCTTTCAAAACTTAATATACATAAGAAAAATGATCATGTTTTAAATGCCACATATTGTATCTTAAATTCAAAAGGTACGAAACATATAAAAGAAGTATGTGCCTACACTGCCATAAGTCAAAGACAACTAGAGCGGTTATTTTTGGAGTATATCGGCATTTCAATGAAAAAAGTTTCTAATTTAGTACGTTATCAAAACCTTTGGCAAGATATAGCATTTTCGCCACATTATAATATACTAGATTTTGTAGACAAATATAGCTTTACAGACCAATCTCACTTACTCAACGCATTCAAAAAATATCATGGTGTTACACCTAATCAAGCTAAAAAAATAATGTTTGAATAGCCATCCTTTTCATGTCGATTTTTTGCAAGACGACTTATATAAATCTTTATATTATAGAGTTACAATATATTTACATTAGCTGATGCAATAGAATATTGACTTAAAATGAAAGGGGTGTTATAGGCTATTTTCCAAATATAAAACGTAATACACAATTAATAACAAATAGTGATATAATTTTGAGGAGGACTATGATGAAAATAAATTTACAAGCATATTTAAAAGGAAGTATTGAAGCCGTAGAACATTATCAAAAGGCTTTTAGCGCAACACTTGGTTACCATGTTAAAAATGAAGATAATACCTATATGCATGCTGAGATTACATTAGATGGACAAACTATTATATCCATAAGCGAGTCAGATGAATGGGCTATTTCGGGAAAAAATATGCAGTTTTGGTTAACATTTGGTGATGATAATGAAGACGCCTTAAAAAAAGCATATGATATTCTAAAAGAAGATGGTCAAATCCTTTATCCAGTAGGTCCAAGTGATTGGAGCAAATGTATGGCTGATGTTATCGATAAATTTGGTGTTCGTTGGTATCTTTGTGTGTAGAACATATAAGTGTTTTATAGACTTGAAAATGTGTCCCTAACCCGTATGCAATCCTTTCTAAAAACTATTCTATAATATATTTACAACTGCTTCTTGTAAAAACTTATAGAAAGCAGTGATCATATTTAACGAATGAGCACTGCTTCTTTTAGTTTGCCTTTAGGTCATCAGCAATCTTCTTAATACCTTTACGAACTACATCCGAACGGTTACTTTTAAGTTTTTTAACACATTCGTCAAGGATATCCATTGTATCTTGATCTACTCTAATTTGTAGTTTTATATTCTTAGGTTTTTCTGAAGGAGGACGACCCATTTTCTTTGGCGACATTATTTCACCTCACTTTATGCCAGTACAATAATATTATATATTTGTCATGACAAAAAGTCAATGTATTTTTGGTTTTATCATTTATTAAGTCTCCCAAAATATCTTTTAACATAATACGAACTCAATCTAGGTCATCTCATCAGTTATTCTCTTTTTAAAATAGTTTATACATCTATAATAACTATCCTAAAAAAGGTACCATATCCAATAGGATATGATACCTCGTTAACATAAAAATTCCATGCTTATACATTTAATATAATTCCAGTTCAAATGATAGTTAAGCTAAATGTTCTTCCGTTCTATTCTTTGACTGTATTTTAATCAATTCTTTACTGATAGCTTTTTGTGGACATGCCTCAATACAATCCTGACACCTTATGCATTCAGGGTTATTTGGTGTTTTATGCACTTCAATATTTATTTTACAGCTTCTAGTACAAATATTACAATGGGTACACTTACTGAGATTTACTTTAAGCTTATAGAAACTGATGGGGTTAAATAAGGAATAAAGTGCTCCTAATGGACATACATATCTGCAAAATGGCCTAAATATCAACACTGAAACTATAAGAAAGATGATAAGTATCGCTAATTTCCACCCAAATAAAAACCCTAATCCTTCTCTTAGAGTTTCATTAAAAATGACTAAAGGCACTCCTCCTTCTAGCGTTCCTGCCGGACATATGTATTTACAAAAATAAGGATCACTTATCCCCAGTTCGTCTTGAAAAATAAAGGGTAGTAATAATACAAAAATAATGAGTATAGCATACTTAAGATATTTTAAAATGCTATTTACCCGCTTACTAACTGATATTTTAAAGATTGGTATTTTATATAGTAAATCCTGTAATAATCCGAAAGGACACAGCCACCCACAAATAAACCGACCAAATACAACACCAATTAAAAGCACGAATCCCATCACATACATTGAAAAACTATACCTGATGCTCCCTATGACTGATTGCATGGCTCCTATGGGACACGACCCTAACGCTCCTGGACAAGAATAACAGTTTAATCCTGGTACACACAACTTCTTCAAACTTCCTGTATATATCTTGCCACCAGTAAAACCTTTTAAATATGCATTTGTAACGAAAGCCCATATAAATTGTACCGAATGCCTTAATTTATGATGACTAACCAATACCTATACACTCCAAACAAATGTTAATAGCCTTTTTAAGCACTGTTCTTACTTCTCCCCTTATATACCCTAGAACTATGAAGCTAATGCTTAAACCCAAAATTCCATACCTCATTATTTTTTCTTTCATGTTCTTCTCTCCTCTTGCCTAGCTTTTAAACTCTCCGTACTTTATTCCAATGATTCCATAAGCTCCATTATGATCTCTTGATATTCTTCTTTGGTTCTTGAACCTGTAACAATCTTACCAACAATCTTACCTTCACTATCAACAAATAATGATGTAGGGTATCCTGCTATGCTTCCAATCAAGCTGCTTTTTATTGTTTCATCAGGAATAACATTAATAAACTTTACACCTTTGGTTTCAATGATTTTTTTAGCTGCTGCTTCATTATCCTCATCAGGGGTATCCCCTATTATGCCAAAAACACCAAATCCTTGTTCATTAAGCTCTTCATGAAGTTTTTGAAGATCAGGCATTTCCCTTATACATGGTCCACAAAATGTTGCCCATATATTGACCATTGTTACTTTATTCTCTTTGAAAACCTCACTACTATCGATCTCTTCATCCTCTAAATTCTTTAATGTGAACTTAAGTTTTTTTAAGCTGCTAATAGCTTCTTGTGGTGTAATGGGTTCGAAAGTAGTCGTTGATTTCTTAACATTTTCAATATCATCATATAAAGCTTTGTACATGGTCTTGGATTCATCGGATAAGTCATTATCATCATATTCATCGTAGCAGAAGTAAATGACATACTTATCATATTCTGCAAGCTTTTCATTATGTTTTTTCTCAGTATGCTCCGCGATCTTATCTTCTTCTGGCATTTTGTCCGCTCTAAATATAACATAGCTAAATAAAGGTTTTATTTTAGAAAATATCGCTTCATATCTTTTTCTTCTTTCCTTTTCATCTTTCACATTATCTTTAACGTCATAGTACTCTTCAAGAAGTTCGTTGGATAAAACACTATAATCTAAACCATTGAATATGGGTTCATCTTCATTTTCTAAATCACCTATTAAACTTCTGCTGATATTATCATCGTAATCTTTCCATACGCCATCAACTTTAAATTCAACACCCATGTCATTATACTTCTTATATCCTAGTTCTTTCTTCTCTTCTTCACTTAATGTCTCCTTAGCACCACATCCAATAACGGTTAAGGCAAGCAATGCTGACAATAAAAATGCCAATAATTTTTTCATAATAGATTAGCTCCTTTACTGATATTCTTTTTGAATAACTAAAAATGATTATCCTTATATGTCTATTGCTGTTTTTTGAGTAATATTACTTTATTTTTGAATTTTATTATGAATAATTATAATGATTAAATATTGGCACTATTTTATGTAAAATATGAACTCTACTGGCTGTTTTACTATAAATAAAAAGGTTGCTATCATCCAAAAGTGTCCCATCACTTTTTTGACACATACAGGTAATCGCTTTACCCATATATACAGCGTATAAGCTGTTATAGCAACCTTCAATATTTTATTCTATAAAATTTTTATTAATACATGAATTAATATGCTACTTTATTCTATCTCCCAACTTGTAAATACAATAGATACATTACCTGATGCAACATACAAACAATACTACTTCCACATTTTTAAGATTTCCAACCTTGAACCTTTTGGCTTGTCACACTCTGCATCATCACCACATGAAAAACCACTAAGAAGATCACATGGCATGTCTGGACATTGCCCACAATGGTCATAACCTTTGTCTTGGCAACAAGATGAAACTGGACATGTGCCCCAGAAAGGTTGTCCTTTAATTGCAATGCAACCTTTACATTGATGACTCTCTTGATATTCACAGGTATCACACAATAAGCCACAATTAGACTGTACTTTCATTATATCGTTCATCAGTACTTCTACTGATTCTCCATCAACCCATAAAGATAAGCGTTGTGTTTTAAATTCAATTAGGCAATAATTTGGGTCTTGAACACCTTGCGGAAAATGTTCAATAAACCAATCTAACCACATTGTTTCTTTCATTTTCATATCTGTTATGATATGAGCCGTTCCTATCATTGTGATATTGTTACCTTCGCTATGCACACAAATGCTCATTTTATTATTTTCCACTATTGCTTTTGCTAGATTGCCATTACTCCCTGTACTTAAATAACTATGAATCATATTAGGAGCAGTGCAAAAAGACCGTGGTGCGACACTTGGAAAACCATCACTTTTCATGTAGCCTACATAACCAATTTCACTTGCTAATAATATATCGTTTGTCTTCTTTAGTAATTCATGTAATTTCATATACTTACCTCCAAACTATTGATAAGTTTATCATAACACAACAAACATGACTACTATATGTCATGTTTGTGTTATTAATATTGCTATGGATGAAGTTCTGAATGCAATGTATATTAACGATGATTAAACAAAAGTATTTATAGTTTTGCTTTCAATCCTCATAGGTAATCTATAAGCGCTTGAAAGCCCTGTTGATTATTGTATAGGAAATGTATGTTTCAATTCCTCTTAGGTATTCTATAAACTGTAAATGCTGGTGATTTATGTGCAAATTTTATTTGGTTTCAATTCCTATTAGGTATTCTATAAACATGCTACGGCAATAGCATTCAGCAAAGCTTAAAAAAAGTTTCAATTCCTATTAGGTATTCTATAAACTTCCACATCTTTCTCAATAGCTTCTAATCGTGCTTGTTTCAATTCCTCTTAGGTATTCTATAAACAAATAGCCTGCGATGATACAAATCCGAGCGTAACATGTTTCAATTCCTCTTAGGTATTCTATAAACTAGATGTGGGACACTGGAAAATGAAGAAGAATTTAGGTTTCAATTCCTTTTAGGTATTCTATAAACTTGTTCTTGGGGGCAAATGTCCATGTACCAGATATAGTTTCAATTCCTTTTAGGTATTCTATAAACTATCTAATATACCTTATATGGACAACGAAGAAATACGTTTCAATTCCTTTTAGGTATTCTATAAACGCAAGGGTAAGCAGGTATATTACAATAGATCAAGCGTTTCAATTCCTTTTAGGTACTCTATAAACCAATCTAATATAGATTACAAACTATTGCATAATCTCAGTTTCAATTCCTTTTAGGTATTCTATAAACTTTTGTGTCCTTTAGACCCATACATACACCTATATAAGTTTCAATTCCTCTTAGGTATTCTATAAACGTTTGTATGACCTAGAGCTGTAACCGTCATCTTGAGTTTCAATTCCTCTTAGGTATTCTATAAACTTTCATCGGGTTGTAGATTATCAGAGATTTATCAACGTTTCAACTCCTCTTAGGTATTCTATAAACCAGTTTAGAGTTCCTATTGACATGAGTGAGTCAGAGTTTCAATTCCTCTTAGGTATTCTATAAACTGATCTGCATATTGAAGAAACGTATCTGTCTTTCCTGTTTCAATTCCTCTTAGGTATTCTATAAACTGTTAATACATGTACATATGCAAGTAGTATATGTAGTTTCAATTCCTCTTAGGTATTCTATAAACCTGTTCATCTGCTGTTTCTTGCTCAACTCTGGACTAGTTTCAATTCCTCTTAGGTATTCTATAAACAAATTCACAGGTGAAAAAGGAATCTTATTCACCGCGTTTCAATTCCTCTTAGGTATTCTATAAACTGACTATTGGTGATACACCATTCCCTATATGTCTGGTTTCAATTCCTCTTAGGTATTCTATAAACTAAGGTGCAATACCTTCTAGAATAACACTTTTAACAGTTTCAATTCCTCTTAGGTATTCTATAAACCATATTGTTTTTGATATTGAAACAACCGGACTTCAGTTTCAATTCCTCTTAGGTATTCTATAAACTTTGGTTACGACAATATATGGAGAAGTTGAAGCAGAGTTTCAATTCCTCTTAGGTATTCTATAAACCCTCCTCCCATGTATCCCAATCAATCTCACCATTGCGGTTTCAATTCCTCTTAGGTATTCTATAAACAATATATGTAAAAGAATGTAATGAATTTGCAATCTTGTTTCAATTCCTCTTAGGTATTCTATAAACCCTGGAGCTTTAACACAAGACCAATATGATTACATGTTTCAATTCCTCTTAGGTATTCTATAAACTATGTGAAAAGCTTAAAAAATCAAAGTGTATTTGAGTTTCAATTCCTCTTAGGTATTCTATAAACTCGAAGCATGTAAGATTATGAAATACAACATAGTCCAGTTTCAATTCCTCTTAGGTATTCTATAAACGAAAGATGTTATATAAGTAACCCAAATGAATATGAGTTTCAATTCCTCTTAGGTATTCTATAAACCGGGGATAACGGGGTATGGCTTACTAAAGCGAATAAGTTTCAATTCCTCTTAGGTATTCTATAAACTGTTAGCAGTCTATTTCATTGCTACGGATAGTCACAAGTTTCAATTCCTCTTAGGTATTCTATAAACTAGATCAGATGATATAGTCCCATTCTCCATTTTTGAGTTTCAATTCCTCTTAGGTATTCTATAAACTGGAACAATGGCAAATTGCCTTTTGAAGAGTAGGTGAGTTTCAATTCCTCTTAGGTATTCTATAAACCCAGAGACAGAGAAATTCATGAAAGCATTAGGCTAGTTTCAATTCCTCTTAGGTATTCTATAAACGTTACGAAGACTGTGACTACTAAGTGCGAAAAGTGGTTTCAATTCCTCTTAGGTATTCTATAAACATGGAAGAAGTATCAAAAAATGGTAGGTCAAGGCAAGTTTAAATTCCTCTTAGGTATTCTATAAACAAGCCAACAGTTCTCAGGACAGAGCTAGACAACCCATGTTTCAATTCCTCTTAGGTATTCTATAAACTTTATGGAACTCCTATATTATATCAAATTAGGATGAGTTTCAATTCCTCTTAGGTATTCTATAAACAAACAATCTCAAGTATGAACCGGATGAACTGCTTGAGTTTCAATTCCTCTTAGGTATTCTATAAACTATTATGTTCACTTGTTCCCCTCCTGTCCATAAATACGTTTCAATTCCTCTTAGGTATTCTATAAACTTGCTCAGAAGATAGACTGTATCAGAGAGAGGAACATAGTTTCAATTCCTCTTAGGTATTCTATAAACATACATGAAATGTCCAAAGTGCGACAGTGACAATAGTTTCAATTCCTCTTAGGTATTCTATAAACATGGATATATCTCTCCATTAACACCTTTTATAATAGTTTCAATTCCTCTTAGGTATTCTATAAACAGTCTCTTATCCATGGAATGGAACAAATGCTACAACGTTTCAATTCCTCTTAGGTATTCTATAAACGCTTGGTTTAATCCAGATTGGAGGATACTAAATGAAGTTTCAATTCCTCTTAGGTATTCTATAAACGCGGAATGTCTGGTTTTGCATATAGGTATGGGACCTGTTTCAATTCCTCTTAGGTATTCTATAAACATAAACCCCAGCACATCATTGTACATCATGCACTGGCGTTTCAATTCCTCTTAGGTATTCTATAAACCAAGGCGGATCTGGAAATCACAGCGCAGTTTCATTGTTTCAATTCCTCTTAGGTATTCTATAAACCCTTGTGGATTATAAACTTCACTTGACTAAAGAAAGTTTCAATTCCTCTTAGGTATTCTATAAACTAATGATCAAATTACATTTTTAATACGAAAAACTTTGTTTCAATTCCTCTTAGGTATTCTATAAACACCTGCTAATCCTGCGACACTTTTTGCAATACCTTGTTTCAATTCCTCTTAGGTATTCTATAAACGTTCTGCTATTTTGTCTTTTATCAAATCATTGGTGGTTTCAATTCCTCTTAGGTATTCTATAAACTTTGATGTTTTCTTTCAGTTCATGATTCTCTGCATAGTTTCAATTCCTCTTAGGTATTCTATAAACCGTATGCTGGGGACCAGCATATAATGTGCCTAATAGGTTTCAATTCCTCTTAGGTATTCTATAAACCCAATGTTGTATTATGGACTCAACAGCAACACAAAAGTTTCAATTCCTCTTAGGTATTCTATAAACGCTCAAACATACCCTAAGAGCGTTAATGTATACATGTTTCAATTCCTCTTAGGTATTCTATAAACACATAAGATAGGCGTTGATACATTCCTAAATAAGTAGTTTCAATTCCTCTTAGGTATTCTATAAACACACTACTGTGAAAGTGTTTGGGAAGTAGATCCGGTGTTTCAATTCCTCTTAGGTATTCTATAAACCATGCAGATTGAAGTTGCATTGTAGGCACTAGAGTGTTTCAATTCCTCTTAGGTATTCTATAAACGTAGGGATCACTTTTACAGGTGCGTTGAAAATACCAGGTTTCAATTCCTCTTAGGTATTCTATAAACCCGAACCTGTTCAACCACTATTTATCCTTTCTAGTGAGTTTCAATTCCTCTTAGGTATTCTATAAACTAAAAAGGCTTTAGAGTGGAGTCTTGACCTCAATAAGTTTCAATTCCTCTTAGGTATTCTATAAACTAAAAAGGCTTTAGAGTGGAGTCTTGACCTCAATAAGTTTCAATTCCTCTTAGGTATTCTATAAACAATCAAGGTGTACACATCGTCATTGTGAACATATGTGTTTCAATTCCTCTTAGGTATTCTATAAACTTATGTCCAATGCTTCGTTATCATCGGCTAGCATGAGTTTCAATTCCTCTTAGGTATTCTATAAACCCATACACCAAGAATCAACAAAGTTCATGCAAGGGGTTTCAATTCCTCTTAGGTATTCTATAAACTGGATGGGTTCTAGTTAAAAGAATACTTTCTGCTTTGTTTCAATTCCTCTTAGGTATTCTATAAACTTAAACTCGCTATTGAGTAATACATCATTGAATACCAGTTTCAATTCCTCTTAGGTATTCTATAAACTCAAAATGGTTTTATGAACTCTATGAAAAGTATGTGAGTTTCAATTCCTCTTAGGTATTCTATAAACATGAGTTAAACACGTGCTTGTGGCGTTTGTACAAAATAGTTTCAATTCCTCTTAGGTATTCTATAAACTTTCTTCAATGCTTCAACGCTTTCTGCTGTCCCGTGTTTCAATTCCTCTTAGGTATTCTATAAACAAATACCAATGCTCTAGGTGACGTCATGAGGACCGCGTTTCAATTCCTCTTAGGTATTCTATAAACAACCAATTTTGGGTATATTATGCATGCATCTTTCCTGTTTCAATTCCTCTTAGGTATTCTATAAACCATTGTCCTTAGCGAAATGATTAGACTGGCAATACTGTTTCAATTCCTCTTAGGTATTCTATAAACTACTAGCACTTTGTGCTTTTGGTATTGTAAAATTATGTTTCAATTCCTCTTAGGTATTCTATAAACTCAAACCATATAGACCATTAATATTTACTGTAAACGGTTTCAATTCCTCTTAGGTATTCTATAAACAGTGTTTCTTTTTACCTAGAGCTGATTTAAATACTTGTTTCAATTCCTCTTAGGTATTCTATAAACAGATTATTTGCAGTGATTTGTCAAGAACTTTAGCTGGTTTCAATTCCTCTTAGGTATTCTATAAACAATATGAGGAAATGCTTTTAGAGATTATGCACGCTGGTTTCAATTCCTCTTAGGTATTCTATAAACTTTTCGCATGGTGACAGTGTTCAAGTAGGATATATAAGTTTCAATTCCTCTTAGGTATTCTATAAACGTAACCCACTAACCAGCACACATCAATAGGAGTTGAGTTTCAATTCCTCTTAGGTATTCTATAAACTGCATATTAGGTGAATATTGAAGGTCAGCGCTTCGCAGTTTCAATTCCTCTTAGGTATTCTATAAACCTTGCCTTTATATAAGTTATGGCTACCTGAAAGAGAGTTTCAATTCCTCTTAGGTATTCTATAAACTAGACTGCTCCCAAACAGTCCACCCAACGTAACATAGTTTCAATTCCTCTTAGGTATTCTATAAACGTTGACAATCAAGATGCAATCAACTCACCAATCGGGAGTTTCAATTCCTCTTAGGTATTCTATAAACCAGTATGTACTGTTTAGTTTAATCCGAACATTATTGTTTCAATTCCTCTTAGGTATTCTATAAACGTGGGATTTACCAATTATTACCGAGTAATCCGACATAGTTTCAATTCCTCTTAGGTATTCTATAAACTGCTAGGTCGCGCTGATAAACGCCCCTGTCTTCCCTGTTTCAATTCCTCTTAGGTATTCTATAAACACGTGATTGAGTTTGTCGAAGATGAATGTTTATCGGGTTTCAATTCCTCTTAGGTATTCTATAAACCAAACCATGTTAGAGGACATTGTATAAGTGAGGTGAGTTTCAATTCCTCTTAGGTATTCTATAAACTAGTTATGTTAAATTCTATGGCGGAAATAATGTATGTTTCAATTCCTCTTAGGTATTCTATAAACTTTGTCTAGACACCTTATACATAATGGATTCTTCCGGTTTCAATTCCTCTTAGGTATTCTATAAACCTACTAGCAGTTATCCAAGTTTCTAGGTTAAATACTGTTTCAATTCCTCTTAGGTATTCTATAAACTGTATTTCTGTATCTGTCTTTACGAGTGCTGTAATAAGTTTCAATTCCTCTTAGGTATTCTATAAACCTAGACCATTTCCATTGGCCAATGGTGCGGGAACGGGTTTCAATTCCTCTTAGGTATTCTATAAACGATGCCATTGAAGGCATTAAGCCAGCTCACCTTGCCTAGTTTCAATTCCTCTTAGGTATTCTATAAACTATCTGCTAGTGGATCAGAACCAAGCTTTGATTTATCGTTTCAATTCCTCTTAGGTATTCTATAAACAAATAATTTTGTTGCCAAACCCTCGTTCCTTTCTGGGTTTCAATTCCTCTTAGGTATTCTATAAACCATCCGAGAGATTAGGGAAGTAAGGTTTTCGGCTGAGTTTCAATTCCTCTTAGGTATTCTATAAACTAACAAGCCACAATATATAATTGTTCACCATGCCTGTTTCAATTCCTCTTAGGTATTCTATAAACCAGGCACCAGTTTCTTTGTTCCGGTTGCATTAAACAAGTTTCAATTCCTCTTAGGTATTCTATAAACTACGAATGGGTAAAAGCATCCCATACCCAATTACACGTTTCAATTCCTCTTAGGTATTCTATAAACTCATTATGCTGATTGCTATAGTAACTATTATAGATAGTTTCAATTCCTCTTAGGTATTCTATAAACTTTGCGAGAGAAAGTATTTTTTGTTGCTGTTGTTGTGGTTTCAATTCCTCTTAGGTATTCTATAAACGTTAATCTACGTCCAAAAGGGGGACACTCTTGTTCTTTGTTTCAATTCCTCTTAGGTATTCTATAAACATAATCATGTTACCATAGAAAAGTGTCAGGAGTTAGGTTTCAATTCCTCTTAGGTATTCTATAAACCGGCAGATGGCAAGTCCATAATACTACCAAGTACTGTGTTTCAATTCCTCTTAGGTATTCTATAAACTAGTGGGGCGTCTGAGACTGATTATAAGTGGCTGGAGTTTCAATTCCTCTTAGGTATTCTATAAACAGGTATTCTAAATAAGACCTATTATACTTGCTTCCCAGTTTCAATTCCTCTTAGGTATTCTATAAACCGTCTTGCTTGCAGGCGTGATGAAGATTATTAATGAGTTTCAATTCCTCTTAGGTATTCTATAAACGAGAGTTTACTCCACGCAAACAGGTGTTATAGTTCCGGTTTCAATTCCTCTTAGGTATTCTATAAACAAGCAAGCTATTATCAGCAATAAGCCGAGTAGATGGTTTCAATTCCTCTTAGGTATTCTATAAACCAAGAAGATAGTAAAAGGTGGAACGGGATACGATTGTTTCAATTCCTCTTAGGTATTCTATAAACAACGAAGCTTTGTTTGTTAATGTGAACGGTACTAAGTTTCAATTCCTCTTAGGTATTCTATAAACTTAACTGAACAATTAAAAGGTGCTCTTGATATAGAGGTTTCAATTCCTCTTAGGTATTCTATAAACAAAAGTTCGGTTTAGTAAAGGACGGTGAATGATGAAGTTTCAATTCCTCTTAGGTATTCTATAAACCTGGGAACTTCCCATGTACTCATAATTGGCTTCCTTGCGTTTCAATTCCTCTTAGGTATTCTATAAACTTTCGATCTTATCATAGTTTTCTATCGCTATATCAGTTTCAATTCCTCTTAGGTATTCTATAAACTTGTGTTATTTCCCCATCTTCTACCACAATATGAGTTTCAATTCCTCTTAGGTATTCTATAAACAAGACATGCTTTATGCGCTTGCTGGATGATCGTAAGTTTCAATTCCTCTTAGGTATTCTATAAACTAGAATATAAGGAGTGATTACATGAGTTGGATAGCGAGTTTCAATTCCTCTTAGGTATTCTATAAACTTTACAGTATCCGTAGAAGATTTTCAAAAGGATTCATGTTTCAATTCCTCTTAGGTATTCTATAAACGCAAACTAAAGCCAAAGGCGTAGGGACATTTTGTTAGTTTCAATTCCTCTTAGGTATTCTATAAACAAAAAAGGTGTTGACAATTAACCCTTGGTCAATATAGTTTCAATTCCTCTTAGGTATTCTATAAACAAATCCCACTCTTGAAAACCTTCTCTGGATAGCCCGTTTCAATTCCTCTTAGGTATTCTATAAACCGAATGTTATAAAATGGTCCAACAATCACCGGACCTGTTTCAATTCCTCTTAGGTATTCTATAAACGAGGAAACTCAACAAGAAACCCTCAAGAAAATTAAGTTTCAATTCCTCTTAGGTATTCTATAAACTATCGCTACCACGTGCTAAATGATTTGTATTATTAGAGTTTCAATTCCTCTTAGGTATTCTATAAACCCATAAAAACCTCAACATTAAGTTAATTATACCACCATATAAGATAATATACCAGTAAATCTAGATATTTAGTACTCTATATGTATCTAACTTATGCAATCGACCCCCTAGGTTTTGAGCGTTATTGGGGGTCGATGACTTACATTATGCTATGATTTCAATTTCTTTTAATAATCTAATACAATCTTTATAACCTTGTATATATAGATATTCATTCATACAAGTTTCTTGATAATAATGTTGTTGCATATACTCTTTTACAAAATCTTTATCTGATAGATTTAAATCACTAATAATATAGTCTAATCGTTTCTTATGTTGTAAGAGGAAGCATTCTACTTCTTGATATTCTAAATTTGTTCTTGCATATCTCTCCTTAGCATTGTCCATTAATTGAGATGCATAGTACTCAAGAAAACAAATGGTATCTTCCACGTCCTCACCTCCATTATAATCATATCGTCTGATCCTATAATCATGTAACATGCATAATATATTGTACCTGACTTTATTATACATGTCACAGAATCATACACATAATTTTGTAGCAAGAATTAACCCTTTGCTTAATAGCACAAGTGTTGATTCTTAAACACCTTTTTTTAATTATAGTAATCCAATACTCTTAATGATAAACAATAATCTAATCCATTGATTTGTGTATGACTTCTCCATATAATACTATTCCTTATAGGTATTCTAATAATAGATATCTAATATTCTTTTTACTAAATAATGTGATTAAGTGAGTTCTTTTCTAAACCGATAACCAGTCTATCTGAATAACGTTTGCTGCGAAATTGAAAAATAATAAGTGAATCATTATCCTTGTCCATTACTCTTTCTAGTTCCAACGTTAACATCTTGAACTTTCCTTCTGTTATATCACCTTCAAATACGGAATTTTGTATCCATGTCAGGTATTTTCTGCATATTTTAAGTGCTTTGGCTACTCTTCTTTCACCAAAGTCATAAACCAATATAACAAACATCCTATCACCACCTTGCGACAAAACCCTTATAATTGTCACCCTCTACAATATGTCGCTGTATCTTATACAGTTCTAGTCGTATAAGACGTTTATATGTAACATACTGATTAAGTCTTGGGTGTTTAATGGTACTCATCATTTTATCTGTATATTCTTTAAGAAACTTTTTCTTTCCTTTCTCAGTAAGCATGGTACCATGTGTTTGCTTTTTGAAATCTTTTTCTGTAATCACTTTTCGATTAATAAGATTAAATATAATCCTATCAACAACGATAGGCTTAAAAACTTCGGCTATATCAAGATTCAGTGAAAACTTGCGTCCATTAGTAGCGTGTAAGATACCTATTCTTGGATCAAGGTGTGTCTTATATATTTCACTTAATACAGATGTATACATGAGTGAATTCCCAAAACTTATAAGTGCATTTATTCCATCTAAGGGTGGACGTTTGGAGCGCTTGATAAATTGGAAGTTATCATTGTCAATGATATCATTAAAATTTTGATAATATACACCTCTAATATTTCCTTCATATGCCATGAGCTCATTAATATCTTGACATTTTTCTATTTGTGTTGCCATACTTTCAATTGTTTCTATACCTGAAGAGACAAGCTTACTTCTTGAACGATAATATTTAAGAACAATTAAGATATTTTTTACAGCCGTTTTAATGATTTCTTTTGCTACCGGCATACGCATGCTGTCTTGACTATAAAGATTTACTTGTTTAAGAATAACCAACCCTGAATTAAGATGTTCTCTTGGATAATAAGTGCCAAGATAATAACCATAGTGATTAAAGAAGTGTATACATATCTCCTTTGTTGAAATGATTTCTAGAAACCGTTTATTAAGGGTTACTTCGCCAAACACCCATATAGCATCTACCTGTTCAATTGGTAGGTACTTCTGTTGTTCTTCTCCTAAAAATAATATTGTGTTATCTTTACGCTTAAGTTCCCCATCCTTGAATATAAAAATATCCTTTTTCATACATCACCTCTATGCATAGCAGTATTCTCTATAGCCGCACCTTTTGCAAAATCTATTTTTTTCTACTTCTGGTGGTTCTGTTTGGCTACATATTATGTCGATATTACGGATTATCTCTTTTAGCTTTTTCTCTTCATTTAATGCAAGTTCTACCTTCACCCTTTTCTTTTGACTAGGATATAGCAACAAACCTGATGCACTTATACCTGCTTCTTTTAATACGCTAAGATAATAGAGCAGTTGATAGCGAGAAGCTTCTTCATAGCGATCACTTTTTTTGGTTTCTCCTATGACAATATGATCTTTTGTCTGCATCATGATGTCAAACTTCACATGGCCAAAGCTGATCTCTTTCTCTTGTCGTTGATAGGTTATCTCGTGCATAAAACGACCTAATGCAATGTTTTCATCATTTTGATCAGGTACAATATGGTTATACATAAGCCAAACTTCTCGTTTACAGATATGATAATACCATATAAGTGTTCCGTTGACGTTCATAGAACCTCCTTTTATGGAATGGGGTCTCAAAAAAGCAAAATAACGTCAATATCGTAGGCAACTATAAGAGGTTAAGCGTAAAGCGCAGCCATGGACGGCGAGACCCCTGTTCAAGCAACATTGACATGTTGCACTACTAAACACGGACGTTTAGGGGTCTGAAAAGCTTAACCTCTTATAGTTGCCAGAGACTTCTAGTCAACAAAATTGCTTTTTATGAGACAGCCCCATTCTCTAATTACAACATTAAATAAATTCAGCGGAAGAATTATCCACTAATATACCATAATCACTGCGATAATCCACACAAAATATGGGTAAACCCATCTCATTTTCCACGTATAGATTCTTCTTGTTTTGATAATACCATTTTGCACTAACAGGTACTTCATATAACTTAATGAAAGCATATTTCTTTTGTGCAACAAATTCCTTCACAGTATCCATAAATTGAATAGGGATAATGACTTCTTTCGCATATTTAAATAATCTTGTCTTTAGTTGTTCTTCGTCCATTGGTAGGTTACATATAAAAAAGTCATAGGCTACCCTGCTATAGATCGATTGCCCTCTTATATAATCTTCATCACATAAGTTAAAGTCGTGATATACGCTCTCAAGCATATCCCCAATTTCTTCTTCAGATAATCGTCCACATTGATTCAAAATAACTTCTTTTGTTCTTTTAAGTATGTTTTCTCCATATATAACCTCCGAAACTTCCGAATAGTCAAATACATAGAAACAAGAACCCATATATTCGCCATGCCTGTTACATCGTCCAGCTCTTTGAATCAGACTATCAATAGCAGCACATTCTGAAAACATTATTTCAAAACTTACATCAAGTGATACTTCTAGAACTTGTGTACCAATTACCAGTTGTATATCATTCTGACTAAGTAAAATATTCTCTTTCTCTGTTCTATCTTTCATAGTGAATTGTGAGTGCAGGCACATTGTACGATACTTGTCTTTATACTTGTTATATTGTTCCTTTACTGTTTCTACATCATTAATAATGAGTGCTACCTTCTTTCCAGCATCAAGAGCTTCTCCTATCAAATCATCTAACTGGTTAATGGTCTTTTCTAAGTAGCACCACTTGTTAGAACGCCTGCTCATTAATTCATGTGCAATGATTGGCTTTTCTATTGAAAGAAGTTTAGCAAAATGCTCTCTTAGGAATTTTGGCATCGTTGCACTCATAATCATTACTTTTCCACCTAATGTGACAATCTTCTTTATTGTCTCTGTAATAAGTGCAATCGTATAGGTATCATAAGCCTGTATTTCATCAAATATAACATGGCTACCTACTAATGCCATTTCTTTAAACTGCCAATGACCCGTATTAAAACCTGTACTAAGCATTTGATCGACTGTGGATACCATAACATGAGGTATGAAAGCCTTATTTTGAACAAGTTGAAAAGCATCATGCTGTGGTATATTAAGTGCATAATATGTCTGAATACCAGAGTGGGATAGCCCACACATATCACTGTCAAAATAATTGGTGCTCAACCGCTCATAGATACTATTACTGGTTACCATAGTGGGCATTAAAAATATAATCTTATGACATTTACCTCCAAGAGCCCATATCAGTGATGCTTCCGTTTTACCTGCACCCGTTGGTGCAATGGCAAGAACATGGGATTTTTCGTTAGCACATAATTGATGAAAGGGTCTATGCTGATATGTCCTGCCCTGCTCTTCAACCTTGCTTTTTAAGCGTTTGATAAAATCATCTTGAGTTAATGTGATGGACTTTAATGGTTTATCCGCTGAACCCAGCCAATCACAGTAACATAGTATACCTTGAGTAATACTATATAACAATCGCAAAGATTCAATATCTAATCCTTTATTAAGATACGTTCTTGATATAAGCCTATGTGAAACAATACGTAATAGCCTTTGACAATCCTTTTGTTTTTTATCTGTAATCTTGCCATCTAAATAATCACCATAATAATGATGAATATAGGCTATGTCTTCAGTGCTTAATAATGGCCATGACTCTCGCTTTCTTTCCCGCTCAAAACACTGCAACTGCTTGTCAATAGACTTATGGTGTCCCAATATTGCCATTAAAAAAAATGGGAAGTTGAGTGAGCCATCTTCTAAAAGAGGATATAAATAAAGCGTAGATAAAACCTCATGGCGAAAATGATCCATACGATCAACGATTTTCCCTTCTATTTTTTTACTGAGCATACCTTGAAATAACGGTGATAATTTACCTAAATCATGGAAAATAATCGTTTGCTTCATACGTTGTATAAATACTTTCATGGACATGCCCGATTCCGCTATTAGTCCTTCTAAATACGGTTCTAATTCTGTTATAATGTGTGAAAAAACATCATGGCAACGCTGAACATGATAATCATACGTGCCTTCTTCTCCCATAAGTGTTTTCGCTAAGTATTGATGATGTTTTTCTATCATGATGTATACCTATACATAGGAACCAAATCGTTACCAAATTCACGGACCATGATTTCCTCATCCAGTAGCGTGTATGGATTCATATAGGCTATGTTTATATGTTCCTCTGCTTTTCGAGCTCCATCCTTATCAAAGGTAAAGTTAACGGGTATATTCTTTATAACAGGTGGTTGTATTGTTTCTGATAATGGTACTTGATTAATGTAATCCCAATCAAGTGTCATATTAGAACGATATATATGGTATACCCAAGTGTACTTAACGGATTTACTCCTGCTTTCTTTTATTTGGTCCATTTTATTAATATCCTTAATTCTCGCCAGATCATCGCTTGAACCAAGAGTTATAGCGTAGACAGGGTCATGAAAAGCATCTTTTAAACGGTAAATAATCGTTTCATCTTCAGAGGCATAATATACCGTTATAGACACATGGTATAGAAATTCTCTGATAATAATATCTTTATCAACTTTTCCACCTTGTTTTACCTTATTGTATTGCCATAAATCTTTTGCTGTACCATCATGTGTTCCTATGGTACCAACAAGGATTCTATGCTCTTTAAATAGTGATAAAGCATCCTGCATATTTAATCCAAGTGCAGCACCTGCAATACCAACTAATGTAGTAGGTGTTGGTAGAGGTAACGTTTCATGATAAAGTTGTGCATAAGGTTCTCGATATGATGCTGTTGAAGCCTCTAATTTAACCATAAGTCCAAACATATCGCATCCCTACTCTCCATAAACTTCATTAACCCATTGGCGGATTTTCTGAAAACTTTCACCGATATCGACATAGTTATCATTATCCTTATTGAAGAAACCTTTTCTTTCACCAAGCGTATGGTCAAGGATTACATTTTCAAAATCTTTGGTCGTGTTCATAAGAATATCTTCTTGAATGATTAGATCCTCAGATAAACGTATACACTCCATGAAAATAGGATTCTTAACCCTTAACAATGCTGCACTTACAAATTTTGGTGACATGTCTGTCAAAAACCTGCTCTGTCTTCCTACAGTCCACAAGTTTTGAATAGCATCAACAAGACCTAAAACTCTCTTGGTTTTTTTCTCATTGCTAATAGCCAGCTCATAACCATCGTTACCTTTTACACCAATACGATCTAATTCGATAAGGATTGTACCATAGTAATAACCAGAGTGAATTTCGGTTTCAAAAATATTAGGATTTCCTCCTGCTTTTACTGACATGTAATTTGTACCAAAATCCATATCACCTAAATAGGGGTTTAGTGCTATGGCAGAAGTTACTCTAACAGGACTTGTCCGCTTAACAGTACTTTCACTTGCATTCATAAACCCGAATAGATCATCATCTATATAGTTTTGGGGTTCACATTTGGTTGTACCAGCGCCTTTTTTTTGTTTACCTTGTACCCCTTCAGATAAATCAAAACCCAACACAGCTAATTGTTCCCGCAATGCCCTTCTAATGGCTTGTGATGAACAATAGGGATATTCCATACCATCTGTCATTCTAATTTTTTTAATACTGGATATATTATCAGCTTCTTTATCTGACCCATTGAGTGATGCATAGCTTGCCTTGGTGACATATGTTATGGTGATTGCTTTTGCTTTTTTATTCATCTTCTTTTCCTCCCTTTTTCTGTTTCATGTTATAGACATTAAGAGCACCCATGATGCAATAAGCCTTGAATTCTTCAAAGGGTACATCATTGAGAACACCTTCACTGATGGCATTGTTAACAGAAATATTATACCTAAACTGCAATGTATTGATTTGTTTTAGAAAGTCCGTGACCGTACGTGTTTTTCTTAATGTGAATAAATCACCTTTTATCTTCTTGAGTATACCTAAGCTATCATTTTTTTGATGTGATTCTGTAGCTTGCAGGACAATTTGTTTTCCTAGTTTGACGGCTACTTCAATCTGCTCTTTATTCATAACATCCTCCCTTATATTAAGTTCATATAACTTAACAAATTCTATCATATTCCTTATGTTAATTGACCTTTGACGCATGACCTTCTGAAAACATAATTGTTCAAGATGAAGCAATACACTTTGTTTGTAAAGGCATTTACTTAGAATCTTACTTCTTAATAAATTGTCAGCATTCTCTTTATAGCTCTCATGTAAATCCATGAATAAACTGTCTAGCTCTATACCCTGCTCGTGGAGCATATGGATAAGACGGAACATATAGCTTGTATCGTTATAGATAATCCTATCTCTTGCTAATAGTGTCTGTCCCTTATCACTTAAGAACAACATCATGATTTGGATAGGACGCAAGATATAGCCTCTTAATACTTCTTCTTCAAACCTTTCTTCATCATCTTCTATACATTCATCTCGAAGTACTTGGTATTTATCCACGATCATTGCCCATAATAACTCAGAATTTGTTCGGGCGTAATTAATGAGTTGACCTTTTATATTACTTATAAAACTGTCATCACTTATTTCTCTTAGAGTAGATTGTCCACCCATATGGTCATGTACATCTAATAATTGATTAAAATTAGATGTGTATAGGGACATCAACATAACTTGTTTACTCTTATTACGAAATGTATTTTTAATATGAAAAGCTTCATATACAAACCGTCCTAGATAAGAACATTCCCAGCATACTTTATCTATAGACTTTTGACTAACATTTGAATGAAATGATAAAGATGCACTTTTGCTAGCTGTGAGTATGTAGATCAGTTGATTCATATCAATTAATTTATCAACTTTTTTCCCACAAATAGAACATGTTTTATTCTGCTTATTTGATTTAGGATTAATTAACAACTTATCATCATGGCAATATGTCCGACCAGTAAGCACTTTTTTCTTAACATACAGCGATTTATTATGTTTCGTTATGTAGTCATCTATGCGTTCCTTCAAACCATAATCTAACGATTCATACAACTCACTACTATCTTTATAACTTTTTCCGCTAATTAGACTAGCTATTGGCTGAATGGGTTGGATTTTAGGCAAAGCATAGACCTCATCCTTTTCCTTATTATAAGCTACATAGTCACACTTTTCTTTTTGAGCTTTCGAGGATACGTTATAATAACGATTGCCCATATGCTCATAGCTTGCTCTTAATAACTGTGTTAAGTTTTCCTCGGAGTCATACTTGAATAGTAAGCCATCATCTTCTGTTATGATGTGTATATCATAGTTTTTGGCTAACCCTCTTGCAATATGATATAAACCTACTAACCCGTTATCAAACCACCAATGATAACGCATCTTGATGCGATATTCCATATGGATATCACCTCCTAATTCTCTATATTTATCTAGTTCTTCATAATCTCTAGACAACCTAGACCTTGAGCATTCTTGTTGCCAACGCCACCATGATAGGCAAGATTAAGCAAAGCTTCACTCCCTTCTAATAAAAATCCCCCATCCCATCCTTTAATAATGAATCCTTTATATAAGATAATACGCTCTTTTAAGCGTTTCTTATTGAGTGGGGTTATAACAAACTGTGTATCCTCTGGCTGTTTCCCATTGAGTGCTATGTATTTTTTGATTAAATTGTCTCTTAGCATTGGCTCAAACTCTGGTTCATAAGGTGAATAATAGTATGTTTTCTTTTTATCACCATGTGTTAGGGTGCTATATATGGTAATAGGTGATTTTGTATATACCCGAAGTGGACTTGTGACCTTGGACTGATCGATTCTTACCTCCTTAATTCTTACCTCATTCTGCCCGAATTGTATGTTTTCTTTCATAAATGCTGTATTTAAAAAACAAGTGGTAAGCCTAGGGTCCATGGATGCTATAACAAGATGTATTTCTTTATTATAGACGATTCTCTTATCACGCTTATTGACTATAAATTGTCCAAATAACCTTGAGAATGTATACATCTTAAATTTACGTTTCTCATATTGAAATCCTTCATTATGAAGAAACTCTTGATAGGATTCATTGCCAAGGTAATTTAAGATAACAGCTTGTACAATATGATTATATTGTAGTGGTAAGGTAATTGGCTTATCGCTTTCAAATGTTATATATACTCTCATTATTCATCTCCTTTTTCTGTAGTGTAACATGTAAAGAGGAAAGTTCTTGTACCTATTCAATATATTTTTTTGCCATATTTTCTATTTCTTTAGCTATAACCTCTCTAAGATCAACAGGTTCAATTACTTCTGCATCTGTTCCAAAGCTAAGGACCCAGCGTTTAATATCTTCTAGCCCAGATAATGCAGCCTCAAAATGAATACTTTTATCTTCTAATTCACGAATTTTCTGCCCTTGAGCAATTTGCTTTTCTTTGATGATATAGGACATGGGATATTTTATTATCATTTTTACATGATAGACATCACCATAGAAAAGACCTAAACTCTTGTTTAAGATTTTCTCTAAGTCATAATCCTGTACATCTTCATAAAGCTCTTCTAACACAACCAATTTGATTATCCTTGAACACTTAAAGTAAAGCACTTGACATCTTTTCTCACAGTATCCCAAAATATATAAGGATGATTGAAACTCAAATGTGCTGTAAGGATGTACGGTGCGCTTATTTTCTCCAGAGCTAAGGGACTGATAGACCATGCTTAATTTTTGTTTTAGCCTAATGGCTTCTTCAATTTGGTGATAATAGGCTTTATCTGTGGCACATGCTTCTTCATTACTGATATGTTGACCAAGTGATTGTAAGCTATAAGCTTTTAATTCTTTAGCCTCGTTGGCTAATGTAATTTTACGGATGGCATTTTGAAAGGCTTCATAATTGACAAATTGCTTCTGTTTCAGAAATTTATCCGCTTGTATACAGGCGGCGTATTCTTCACTGTTCATGGTTGATAGTATCCTAACAGGGTGATCATTAAGCAGATAGCCCCCATACCTACCTGCTATGGTTTCTATCTGTATACCTGCATCATATAAATCCGTGATATAATGACGTACAGTACGGGGGTCTACTTGAAGTGCCGTGGCCAATTGCTCACATGTCATTTTTTTATGTACACTAAGTAGATTCATTAGATGTATGCAATTGGTTATTTTATGGGTCGGCATGTTTATCAACTCTTTTCTTATTCAATAAGTCCTTCTACTAATCTTTTCAGACAAACAACATAATGAAGAACTTTTGTGGTCATAATGTGACCTTGATGATTGTTGTAAGCATCTAAAATGGTAGTAATTAACGGGTCATCAGCAGTATCATCTGTTTTCTTCTGATTATCTAAAACACCTTCACAAATAGCTTCATATACATACTTCCATACATTGATGGCTTGTTTATTTATTGCTGTATCATTATGCTCTTTCTTTTCATCTGCTTTATCTTTTTTCATTGTATTAGCTTTTACATAGAGCATGGTATTCAGCAAACCGTTTTTTTGTATTAAGGAAGGCAGTCTTCTTATATGACTCTTATATTCTTTAAGGGCTTTTTCTCTTTCTGTTTCTGATAGTATCGTATAGACTTGCTCCCTATATGCATTAACAGACTCATATGCACTGATGGATTCATGGACATGTCGATCTCTTATATTATCATTCATATTCTGGTCTGAAGAAATCATCGGTATGACGTTGGATTCTTTTTGATTTGTATTCACATCTTGGGTTATTGAAAGCTTCCATTTGTCCAGTGACATAAGTCCCTTACCTAGTGTGGTATTACCACCTAATTGGATTTTTTTATGTAATTCAAATGTTTTTTTATCTGTGGTATCCATCAACTCAGCATACATCACTGTATGCCTAGGTAGATACTCCTCTGAGAATAGTGCGCCCTTGTTGGTGACACCTGTTTCTTCATCTATACGATTTCTCATGGTAATTTCTGTATAGTGTTCAACCATGTAACTAAAATCTTCGTTGGATATTAAAGCTATTTTTTTATAGTCCATCTTTTTAAGTCCGAGATGAGTCAGTTCTTTCATACCTTGTGTAGGTACACCGATATAGGCTTCGTCTCCAAGATAGAATGTGTGACTATGGCTGTCATGTGATAGCTTGTTGTCTTCCTCCAAATCTCTAGGTAAGTAGTAGAGATAACCTGATAATACATTATCTAGACTTTCCATAAACGCTTGACTGAGAATTTCTTTTTTACTATGTTGTATTACAACCTGATGAAATGTACTTAGTATGTAGGGACAAGTTATATACATGTATAATCCATGGCTGCAGCGAACAGGAAAGAATAATAATCTGGCATCCGTTATAATAATAGAACTGGGACAATCGGGTTTACCAAAGTAGGTATCACTGTCAGTTGTCTTCCTTCTAATACTGCCTTTCAAAGTAGAAGATTCTATCTTGGGTATGGCTGTCACTCTTTCTCGTTGTATGGGCTTGTCAATACCCACATCACCGACACTTGCTCCTGCATGGGTAGGTGTGTCGAGAGTTATTATCAAGATATTACTATTCATTAACTTTCATCCCCTTTTCCAATATCTTTAATTAATTCATCCATATTTTCTTCTATTTTATCCAAGAACCATATATCCAGTCCTATGCGCTTGGCTGCTCGTGTTGTTTCTGCTACATATTTATACGTATCCTTATCCAATTCATTCTTTGTACTTGACGACACATCAAGCATATCCGTTTCTTGACTTAGTAGAGGTGTAACGAGTATCGGCGTACCATAAACACCTGACGTTGCATAGACTGTCATCTGTCTGCCCTTACCAGTACTAGATGGCATGGAACCTGCCTTGCATTCAAAAATAAATAACTTCCTTGACTTGGTCATAAGAATAATATCAAACTCACAATAATCGTTTCTATTGTTTGTCTTTTCATTGGAGCCATATCTATTGACATTCAAACTATGTCTTAAATCAACAAAATGCGCTATATTATTGGCCATAATATATTCATAGATACAATATAAGGTCATATATTCGAGTAGATGACCAAAATTCTTCTTTTTTTGCCTTTGGTTAACATCATCTTTGTATTCAAATAATTTGAGATCATTAATGTTACTAGCCACTTTACTTTTATCTTTACGTAATGATTGAATAAGCTCTTGTCGCAATTGTTTATTCTGAGGTTTTATATAATCCTTTACCAATGCTTGAATCATGTCTATGGAAGGTAAACCAGCATCATTCCAACCTTCCTCTAATAATATATTTTTTCTGGGATTATTTTCTCTTGTCTTAAAGCCTGCTAGACCTAATACCTGTTCTAATGTTAATGCTGATTGATAGGGTCTACTCTCCCATTTCATATAATTATTATTTTCATATAGACGGGTGTAATTTCCTTCTAAATAGAATCGGATATGCGTCCTACCACATTGCTTATGCTCTATGTTCTTATGGTTTCTATCATTCTGTCCTTCAATGGTAGCATGATGAAGAACACCCAGTCTGTTCTCTATGTACTTCTCACATGCAAAAATAACATGCCGTTGTCCCCCTGTCATATTCCATAATATAGTTGTATGTTCATCTACATCCTGTAATTCACGTTCTATACTATCAATAACGCTCTCAATGCTATTGCTCTGATTAATACCAATCTTCTCAATGGTTCCCTTATGAATTTTCTTTACTTCATTTTTAAAATTTTTGTTCCATGTAGCATGATCAAATTTATAGACTTTGTTTTGCGATGTTTCAGAAGCCATCTCCGTAATCATATAGATTTGTTTTATAGTGTATCTATCCATGTAATGTTCTAACCCTATATAATTAACCACTTGATTAAGGGTGGCGCATACCACCATGATTGCATCCTCTTTATTTCCCATCTATAACGCCTCCCCTGTATAAGGTACTAACATAAATTGTCCAAAACCTTTGTAATCATCTACTACCTTCTCACGCAGTTCTTCTTGAAGCATCTTTCGTATGTTGCTTAATGACATGCTTTTTTCCCCTTTCATCAGGTAGATAGCTCCTGCTGGAACAGCATGATATATTGTCTTAGGCATCCTTTTCTTCATATCATAGCCACCTATCATAATAGGCTTATCCATGGCAGCGCCTACTATTTGAAATCCCTTTAGCTTGGGTGTTGAATAGCATATACCCTTTTCCTTCTCGCAGAAAACCGTTGGGGTTGTAGTCATCATCTTTACATGTTGCGCATAGGTTTCTTTTTCATAACCCTTATACTGTGTAATAGCATAAGGAGTCTTGGCTATCTTCTCGTAATAACAGGTTTTGGCTTCTCCTCCTAATTTTAAGATACCCTCTTCTGGAAATTTTGATGTATTCTTAACATCTATCTCTACCAAATATGCCAAATCAAAGCAGACCTTTTCTAACATATCCACTCGAAACAACATACCATCTTCTGCCTGTTTTTTATTTTGTTGAAGTTGAATACCCATTCTAGGAGCATAGTTCCATAGCTCCTCCCAAGATGTAACACTCGATAAATAGTCTCTTCTTGCATACGTTCTAAATTGTCCTAACGTCATATAGTAGTCATAGCTTGAAACAGGCTTCAGGTCACCTTTAGGAGGATGCAACAACATATCATTACCATCCTTTACAAACTTACCATAACCTACATGTTCTGAACCATTGCAGTAGACATCTTGTGGGACACGTATATAGATATCCTTGCCATCTGTCAGATAAATATTTTTGATTGTCAAATACTTTTTCAAACATCCTTCTAATTTTTCATCGTATTGAGGGTCTTCTTTTTTTATATCATTTAGTGCATCTCTAACATCTTGATCATGTACATATAATAAGGAAAACAAGGCACCATATAAGGTGGAAGGATGTGGTTGCTGCATACTTGTAATCCAAGCATTATCTTCTGGCTTAAAGGAAGTACCATTGTTAAAGACTAATCCGTCTTTAGGCTTGATGCTGACGTACATAAGCAATCGCCTCCTCTGCTTTTTTTCGTTCTTCTCCCATTAACCGACAGCAGGCTAATGTATGAAGGAAATTAGTTGTGTCTAATGAAGCTTGAGATCGGATATAGGCATATTGTCGTTCATATAAGGCTAGAAGCTTGTCTTCCATATTTTTCAAATCACTTTCTTCTATATCAAAGCGATGATGTAAGATCCTTCGTATGGCCATTTTACCTAGTATAAACGTGTCATCAATGAGGTTACTGGATACCTGTTCATATTTTTTTAATTGCTCACTTACCAAATAAACAAAGCGTTTAGATAATTGTCCATTCTCAAATAAGCTTATTAAATCAAATAATTCCTCTTGCTCTTCTTGTCCTTTGCAATAACATGTGGTTTCCGTTCTACTGGCAGTTATATAGGTAAATACCAAGCCATCTTTCATGGCTTTTCGACTGGTATAGCGTTTTTTTACCATGTCTAATTGGGTTGAAGCTAATTTTAGCACATTGCTAAGTGGTATTTTGTAATGGGCAATAACGATACTCGTGGATACCGTTAATTCATTCTTATAAAAACTAAAGTCTTGATTCTTAACAAAACTAAAATTGTCATTCAACCGCTCAACGTTAGTTCTAATAGTCTGTAACACATAATTAAGCTGACATATGTTACAAAATATGAGTATATCGTCCCCGCCAATATAGATAGGTAATATCTCCCTCTGGTTCTGGTTACGCTTAGCCAAATCATCTTGGATTTGTTTCGCAAAAGCACTAATTTTACTGGACAACTCTTCTTGGTATTCTTTATAGTTAGAAGGTCCCTTTTCAAGATAATGACCACTCATCCATTTACCTAAATTGTCAATATCTGCTTTTACAACGGCATAGTGACGAGAAACTGTATTAGGATATAAGTGCAGCTCTTCTAAATTTGCTTTATCATGCTCGTTCGCAATAAGGCTCATCATAGTATCTTTTACATAAATACCATGCTCCGTTATATTCTGTTTATATAGTAGCGACTCATGTTCATCCTTTACATGGTTATTATAAAACTGAATGATTTTAGCTTCTCTATCCTCATCACACCAATGGGATGAAGCGATTTGAATGGTTGATTCCATGTTAATATGCTGTTTTTTCCTCATCATCTTTTTTAAATAGTGATGGTTGCAAATAAGGCATAGGTAGTCTTCATCAACAAGATTATCATCTGATTTCGCTATGAATCGACTATTACAACGTTTACATTTTATAATTTTATCTTTATCTTCATCGGGTCGTTCTGCTATGTAATGAAATGCTCGACGCTGTCTTATACCATGTAACCGATTCATTAGATCATGGTAGCTTTTTTGTGTATAGCTTTCAATTGGCATACTAGCAACACATACATCAAGTTCGTTCTGAATATACTGCATCATGAACTTGTCTGGTTGCATCTGTCTTATCATTTCCTCACGGATGTCCAGTTCATGATAATTTTTAGTCATGTATATAATTTGATTGGGTAATGATTGATATTGCACATCATCACCTTTAATGCTGGGAACGATTAACTCTGCCCCCGATTGTTTTACAATAGCCACGATTATATCCATCAAATAGGTTATAAATTGACTTCTAATTTTCAATTCTTTTAGCTTTTTAGATTGTGTGATAAATGGTTGAACCGAGCCTAGCTTAATGACGTGAATATACTTGTTATCTTCCATATATAATCATCCTTTTATAGATTCCTAGATTTTCACATAGTTCTTAACATATGTATTCGTTTTAATCCTGTTATATTTTGGATCACTTATACTTGACTAGTGGTACTTCTTTAAATTTTCCATACTTGGCTTTCTTCTTTGCTCCTAGACCTTGTTTTGCCAATGCTGTTGTTAATATGTGCCCCATATTAAGATACTCAGAATCTGCTATACACCAATGGATCCGAAATTGTGTTTTTTTAAGCTTAGGAATACTAGCCTCACAATACGTAAAATTTTCTATTGGATAGGCATCAAAAAATATAACTCTACCTTGTTGAAGTTCATCACCAAATATTCTATTTATATACGCTTCTTTCGTTGTTAGTTCTTTTTCCATGCTTTTTATGTCCATTTTTTCACTGTAGTAGTGTCGGACTAAACCCTTAATAGCACTTGAAGGTATGTAAGGGATGCCATACACATGATCTAATTGAATATTATTTTCATGGGTTGATGCTTCTCCTAGACCAATGCAAAGATGTCTTGTTAATTCGTAATCTCTATGAAATACCTTATAACCTCTTGTTGAATAGTATTTGGTAATATCTTGTATACGCTTATTCATCTCAACTAATAGATCTTTAAAAACTGCTTTTGAAGGATAGACAAATGCTTCTTGTATTGCGCGGCTGTTTTTTTTATGTGCTTCATAGAGAATCTTATGATAAACTAAGTGAGCATTCTTAGCTTCTTTCTTTTCTAAAGATTCATATAGCTCTTTTAGTTCATTTTTTTTCTTTTTAATCATCATTAACCTTCCTTCTTTTGTATGGTAACCATCAAGTGCAAGTCTATTGCAAATTGGTACATTAATCGCGTTAACAATAGAGTATCCACTTCAGCTTGTTCATATTCCTTAATAACTTTCATAAAACAAGTATGTATTTCATTTTCATTTTTCTTTTCCAAATAGGCTAATGTATTGACTAAACCGTTACGTCTAATCAGACTAGGTATTCTTCTTAATAATTCTAGTTGCTCTTTCTTCTTAAATGCTTTAATGGTTGACTGCATTACCTGATTCTTTGTCATCATTTATTTATCACCACACATCTCGCTAATCCCTTACCAAGGGTTTGATTACCACCGATTTGAATGTAAGTTCCATTCGTCAACTCTTTTGATAATAGGTTGATAGGTAATTCCTCTTTTGCTCCTTTATCCTTTTCTTGTCCGCTCTTCTTTTCTAAATCTTCAATATCTGCATAAAACATAGCTTCTTTAGGTATAAATTCTTGAGTAAATGGTCCATTCTCAACTACTCCTTTATCATTAATACTAACTCTTGTGTTTATTTCTGTATACAATTGCACAAGATGACTAAACGTATTATCCGAAACCATGACCAACCTTTTATTTACAGTATCATTAAATTCACTGCTTAATGATAAGACCTTATTATTGTCAAATCTTTTTACTTTAAATATGAATTCTTCTAAAACAATTTTTTCTGACTTGAAGTTGGATATATCTTTCATCCTCCCAATATTTCCTTCTAATACATAGGCTTCATTGTCTTCTAAATTATACTGCTTATTTTCATTGTTATAGTGGTTCATAATGTATGGGCATGTTATGAGCATATATAGACCCTTTAGCGATTTTATGGGGAACAACAATAACCTTCCATCATAAAATATAACTGTACCTTCTTTTTTTTCTGAACCAAAAATACTACCTATATCGTTACCATAATCTCTCTTAATAACCCCTTTTATAGTGGACGCAGGTATAATGGGGAAACCTGTATGCTTCTCACGATAAATAGGCATATCTACAACCCCTAACCCCTGCTCATCCCCAATATGCATAGATGTGTGTAGTTGAAGTAATACTCTTTTTTTCATATTATGCATTCTCCTTCTTTATTTTATGAACATGTCTTTATTTTATCATAAAAAAGTATAAATTCAAACAAATACCGATGCATTTTAACAATATTCTTTAATTAATCTAAAACTGTAAAATAGTAAAAAAATAAAAGCCCCTAAACAATAAGGAACTTCTATCTAAATTTACATTATTTTTATTCTAATACATACATTAAATATACCTAATCATACTCTATCCAAACCAATATTATATTTGTCTGCTAAACCACTCACAAAACCAATACGTACCCCTACACCTTCCACTCCAAAATCTTATCCAAAAACCCCTTCAACTCCTTCGACTCCGGCTCTTGAAACAATCTCGTACTCTTACCACTCTCAATAATACGATTTCCTGCAAGAAACATGGCCTTTTCACAAGCATTCTTGGCAAAACCCATTTCGTGGGTTACGATAATGGTCTTTAAACCTTCATTTTGAAGTTCCCCTAGCATATCCAGTACATCTGCGGTGTACTCAGGGTCTAATGCGGAGGTTGGCTCATCCAGTAAGAGCAGTTTGGGTTTGATGGCTACAGCTCTAGCTATGGCTATTCGCTGTTGTTGTCCACCAGAAAGCTGATGGGGGTATTTGTGTGTTTCGCCTGTTAAACCAAATTGGTCGAATAAGCGTTCTGCTGTCTTAATGGCATCACTTTTTGGAATACCAAATGTATAGATTAAGGGTAATGTCACATTGTCCATAGCGGATAGATGTTCAAACAGTCCTTTTGTTTGAAAGACAAAGCCTATCTCTCTGCGGTATTGGTGTAAGGCCTTCTCATGAAAATCAATTCGTTTACCATCCATATAGAAGTCACCGCTGCTTGGAATAAGAAGACCGCCAATAATACGTAACAGCGTGGATTTACCTCCTCCAGAGGGACCAATAACTGCTAAGGAGTGTATATCTTCTTCATATTGGATATGGTCCAATACCATCATATCTTCAAATTGCATGCAAATGTTATTGAGCTTTATATGCATATTTCACCCTCCTCTCCGTGATACCTGATAGCAAGGAGATTGCAAAAGTCATTATGAAATACAACAAACCGATAAATATATAATTCTCAAACATGCGGAAATTATCTGCGGATATTTCTTGTATGGTTTGTGTCAACTCAATGATGGCAATAACCGATAGTAAGGATGAATCTTTTATGATGGATGCAAACTGGCCTGCTAATGCAGGCAGTATCCTTGCCATTAAAATAGGTAAAGTCACCAATTGTAATGTTCGATAGGAGGTCAAACCAATAGCCCTAGCTATTTCATATTGCTTTGCATCAATACTCTGGACACCGCCTCGAATAATCTCAGAGATATAAGCCCCTTCAAATATGGATAATATCAAAATACCTGCTATGTAACGATTATCTACACCCCAAGCCGTTCCTATGATATAGTAGAAAAAATAAATCTGTACCAGCAAAGGTGTCCCTCTGATAATCTGGACATAGACCTTACACAGATAACGTATGGATAGTATCTTGGATTGCTGACCAATGGCGGTTATGGTGCCAATTAACAAACTGACTACCAGACTACCGATGGATATAATAATACTCATCTTGAACCCTTGCCACAAACGCTGCCTATAGTCAAATAATGTAGTAAAATCAAGTTTTAACCCTATCCTACTGATAGACAACCATAAAAAACCTATCAGAATACACCCAACCAATAACATACTGCATACCTTATTGATTGTTTTGGGCTGTTTATCTCTTCTCTGCCTCATAATGTCTCCTTAATCAAAGAACCAAGGAAATCCTAATGCATCAAATGTTTCCTTCTCTTCTTTCATATATCTATCTGTTAATTCATCAAATCCTCCATCGGATTTGTATTCTGCGATGAAAGTATTAATGGAGCTTAGCAATGCTTCATTATCTTTTTTAACTGCCATTCCCCAACCTTCACTGTCTTGAAAGGGTATAAGAATAGCTTCTGTGGTGTCGCTATTTTGCTGATTTTGACGGTAGATGGTCAACTGATCATAGATGAATGCATCTGCTTTTCCTTGTATAACTTCTGTCACACATGCATTCTCAGATGAAAAACCGTTAACTGTTGCTTGCTCCAGATGCTTATTGGCGTAGATATAACCCGTTGTTCCTTTTTTAACAGCTATTACTTTATCCTTTTGGTTAAGATCTTCCATACTCTTGACACCTGACTTATTATTAACCAATAAAGCCAAATAAGAACGGGCATAGGCATCAGAAAAATCAACGATCTTACTTCGCTCGTCTGTGATAGTCATGGACGATATCACCACATCAATTTTTCCAGTCTGTAGTGATGGTATAAGTCCATCCCAATTGGTATTTTCAATCTTAACAGGTCGTTCTAGATGTTCACCCAAAGCTTTTGCTAGGTCTACACTAACTCCCATAGGATTTCCTTCGTCATCCTTGGTTTCAAAAGGTGGGTAGGCAAGCTCCATGCCTACAATCAATGTATCCTCTTCAGCTGTATCCGTTTTCTTGGATGAACAGCCTATTAATAACATACTTGTCAATAACCCAATGCTTATTATAACTAGTAACTTTTTCATCTTGTATCCTCCTATGTAAAATTCTGAATAATCTGTTGCAATACTTGTCTAAATATAATCATGTCATGTTCACTAATATGATCCCATTGTTGGCGATAGAGTTTCTCAGATATCTCCACAATGATGGTTTCTAGTTTTCTTCCCTTATCGGTAAGGGATACACGATTGGTTCGCTTATCACCAGCATCCTTATACACTTCTGTGTAGCCTAGATGGTTAAGTTTTTTAACCAGCGTTGTAACGGTAGACGGATCCCGATTGATTCGACATGCCAATGCACACATGGATAAGGATTCGTGTTGTAGAAGCGCTATGATGATATCGCCATGGGATGGAACAATATTGTATATACCTTTATCTTCTAGCTCTTTTGTAATAAACTCATGTAGCAGCACCCTTGCCCTTCCTATTAAGTACATTGTATTATCTGAACTCATTCATGACATCCTTTCTAATTACTTGGATATCCAAGCATCTTCATAAAAAAATAATTGGGCGTCCAAATAATATACATCATTATACTTGGACATCCAATAAAAGTCAAGTCAACCCATTGACCTATGCGTTTACTTATTTCGTATATTAGCTAAGATAAACTTTATGCAATCATATATGTATAAGAGTACATGATTATTTATCTTGTTAGTTCATATGCTAACTTAACAGCTGTATTGGCATCTTCGCTATACCCATCAGCACCAATCTCCAGAGCATAATCATTGGTAATAACAGCCCCTCCAATCATAATCTTTGCCCGAAGCCCTTCTTCTTTCACTAATCGGATGACATGTTCCATCTCTAACATGGTTGTTGTCATAAGAGCTGATAATGCGATAATATCTGCATCCACTTCTTTTGCCTTAGCAACAATAACTTCCCGTGACACATCCTTACCAAGATCATAGATGTCAAAACCATAATTCTTTAACATGAGGGATACAAGATTTTTACCAATATCATGAATATCCCCTTTTACGGTTGCAATGACAACTTTTTTCTTCTCACCTTGTTGATGTCCTTTCCCATCTTCTAAAAGAGGGTCTAGATAATCCATGGCTATCTTCATGGCTTCTGCACTCATAATCAATTGAGGTAGAAAATACGTCTTATCTTCAAATAGTTCACCAACCCGTGTAATAGCTGGTATAAGGTATCCCTCTATGATTGTTTTAGGCAGATGATTTTCTTTCACTGCCTTTTTAACGTTATCTAAGATACTATCCTTTTCCCCTTGCACCACCATTTGACGAATGGTATCTAAGCGTTCCTTTTCTGTATGAAGCTCTTGTTCAGCCTTTATGGCTTCAGGTGCATGGTCTTTTTTTTTACCCTCATTAAAAGATTGGATATAGTGCAAGCTGTCTTTATCCCGTGTGGCTAACACATCACAGGCTAATTTTAAGTGCATAAGGAGTTCATCCGATGGATTGGCAATGGCCATGGTTAGTCCTTTAGCGATAGCCATAGCTAAAAATGCTGTATTCACCAATTGTCGCTTAGGCAGTCCAAAAGAAATATTTGACAGACCCATGATGGTCCCTGCGCCAAATTCTCGTGTGCACCATTCAATGGTTTCTAATGTCTCAACAGCGGCATTGTAATTAGATGCAACCGTCGTCACAAGTCCATCCACAATGATATCTTCTTTCTCATACCCAAGGGACTTGGCATGGTTATATACAGCCTCTATAATATGATGTTTTTCTTCTATACTTTTGGGTAACCCCTTATCACTCAGTGGCAAGAGGATAAACATGGCACCATACTTCTTAGCAATAGGTAGTAATCGCTCAATCTTATGTTTTTCTAGTGAAATGGAATTGACCAAAGCTCGTCCTGGGTATATTCTTAGAGCCACTTCAATGGCATCGATATTAGAAGAATCAATACATAATGGTACTTTAACAAAGGTGGATAATTGTTCAACAGCAAGTTTCATAACTTCCACTTCATCAATACCACTTGTGCCCACATTTACATCTAAGATTGCCGCACCTTTTTCCAGCTGTTCTTTAGCAAGCGTTACCACGTAATCCATGTTCTTATCACGTAATGCTTCTTGCAATCTTTTTTTGCCTGTAGGATTAATGCGCTCACCAACAATAATGGTAGGTTCATCTTGACCAATCGTAACCATCATTCTCTCAGATGTAATACGGCTTCCTTGCTTCGTTTGCCATGGCAATGGCTTACATGCTTTCACCTTATCCGATATTTTCTTAATGAAGTCAGGTGTTGAACCACAACAACCACCTATGATGTTAGCTCCTGCTTCCACTAACTCTAGTACGTATTTCGCAAATGTTTCTGCATCCATATCAAACGTTGTCTTACCATTCTCATAACGTGGCAGTCCTGCATTGGGTTTAACAAGTAATGGCACTTTTGCATAAGGTTTCATGGCTTTAACAATGGCAATCATGTCATCAGGTCCTGTGGAACAATTACACCCAACTGCATCTGCACCTAAATTTTGAAGGGTAATCACTGCTGTTTTTGGGTCCGTACCATTTAATGTATAACCATTCTTTTCATACGTCATGCTGACCATCACAGGTAAATCACATGTTTCTTTCACAGCTATAAGAGCAGCTCTAGCTTCATTAATATCCATCATGGTTTCAATAACAAATAAGTCCACACCTGCTTCTACTAAGGCTTTTACTTGCTTCTTGTATGCTATGACGATATCTTCAAAATGACGTAGGCCTAGAGGAAACATCTGAGCACCTGTAGGTGATAAGTCACCAATGACCCATCCGTTATCACCAACAGCTTCTTTTGATAACTGGACCAATGCTTTGTTCATGGATTCTATCTGATCTTCAAGACCAAATTCAGCTAATTTAATAGCGTTACAACCAAAAGTACAAGCGTATACACCATGAGAACCTGCTTCGATATAACGCTTTTGCAGGTTTTTAATGACATCTGGATTCTCAAGTACCCATTGTTCTGGACACACCCCTAGAGGCATCCCTTGTTTTTGCAACTCTATCCCTGTGGCACCATCTAATATGAAAAGCCCCTTCTCCAATAATTCTCTAAATGCCTGTTTCGTCATATTCCACCATCCCTTTCCTTCTATTTCACACCTTCAATAATCCTACTCACCATCTCAAAACGATTAAAAGGTGTCATCATATATAAACCATCTGCAACTGCTTTAATCTTTCGAGCCATAGCCATAGCTATTTCTATGCCGACATCTTGTGCTTCTTCTCGACTCATGTCTTTTGTAAACTTGCTGCATATACACTCCGGTATCTCAATGCCTGCTATTTCGTTATTAAGAAACCTTGCATTTTTATAACTGACTAATGGTAAGATACCACCTAATATTTTAATGTCCACTTGTTCCTTTATTATACGAAGGTTATCAAGAGCTTTTTCATCATAGATGGGCTGTGTTAACAGATATCTGGCTCCTGAGGCTTGTTTTTTCTTAATGCGAGGTATAATCCGCTGCACATCCTTTACATTAAGATTCAATGCGCCACCATAGACAAAAGGATCTTCTGCTCCTAGGGCTTCGTTGAGCTCATTAACCAATGCCATTAATTTAATGGAATGCAGGTTAAACACACTGGTTGTTTCACTTCGTTCTTCACTTGGAATAGGGTCTCCTGTCACCAGCAACACGTTACGAATATTTTCAATATGTGCGCCTAAGAGCGTTGATTTTAACCCGATGACATTTTTATCCCGACAGCATATATGGGGCATCACATCAATGCCTGTCTCACGGTGAATACGACTTGCAATGATGACAGAATCCGCTCGCGGCCGTGATAGTGGAGAATCCGCAATGGTAATGATGTCAATATCTTCTGCTTTTAACTGGTGAGCACCCTCCATAATACGGTTAACCTGACTGTTAAAAGGGGGGTCTAACTCCACAGCAACAACAAATTCGCCTTTACTAAGTTTATTGAAAAATGCATTGTTCTTTTTGGTTTTTTTCTTAATCTCAACGATATGTTTATGTTTTTTAATGGAAACAGGCCTGTAATCTTCATGAAGTTGATTAATGAATGACACGATATGTTTGGGTGTGGTTCCACAGCAACCACCCAGAATTTTTATACCCAGTTGGCGAATATCCATCATGGATTCGGCAAAATACTTGGCGTTATCTCGGTATACCGTTCGTTCAAAAATTTTATCTGGATAGCCTGCATTGGGTATGGCAATGATGTTTTCATCTTCTAAGGCCAATGACTTGATAACTTTATAGAGATGGCCAACCCCTATACCGCAGTTAAAGCCGTAAGCTACCAGTCCTGGTACTTGCCTTGCATCCTTGATTAACCGTCTGGCACTAATACCTTCCTTGGAATAACCAAATGCATTGACACTAAATTGTGCCATAATCTCTGCTTCTTTATTTTTACCCATAATGTAGTCAGCAAGTATTTTTATATATTTAATGCTAGAGAACGTTTCGAACATGAATAACTCATTTCCAAGCTCCAATAGGGTATCAATAATCATCTTATATTCCACCACTAATGCATCCATGTCACGCTCTTTTTCTGGAATAGGCCCAATGGAAGCACCAACAAAAATGCCATGACCTGTTGCGCATTGTTCAGCTATTCTATAACCTTCTCGAAGGACAGCCCTGACCATGGCTTCATCACAGTTCAAACTTACCGTATTGGCAGAAAATGTATTGGTTCGAATAAGTTTTGCTCCTGCTGCTATATATTCCTGATGAATCTCTTCTATTATATGTGGATTATGTAGGTTGGCTTTTTCAGCTAGGGTGGTATCCTCTGCTGTTTTCATGGCATAATATGTACCCATCGCTCCATCCACAACCAATATGTTATGTTTCAAATATTCTTTTATATGCATTGAATCACCCTTAAAATTCTCTCTATCTTATATCGCTTCATTTTTTATACTTATTATAATGAATAACACCTATTTATACAAGTCTTTATTTTATCTTGTACATTAACCCACCAAATTGAAGCGATCCTATAGAAGTGAATGCCCATATCTAAATCCAGTATATTTCTATGTAGATAACGTCTATAAATGATATGATTCAACAGTTCAGACTAAAGAGATTACGCCTTGTTTCACAAAGGGTATTTGTCCGTTAGGAAAGTTTTATTAGTACAAATGAGAGCTTTCTTAATTCAGATAAAAAATTAGGCTCATAGACAAAGTTACCCGTCCATGAGCCTAATAAACATATCTTTCACCTAAGAAGCTATATTTTATTACTTAAAATGTGCCTCTAAAAACCTCATCTTTTTTTAACACCATATTTTCACCTACCAATTGCTTACCAATATATAACGCTTTCACGTGAAGGCAACCTGATACAATACGTAAAGCAAAATTATTGTCTTGTGTTATTTCAAGGGTTCCACAGGCTTGAGGTGTCATAAAAGGCAGTTTAGCAGCCTCCGTTACTCTTGGATTAAAGGACAACTTTCCTTCAATAGCTGTATACTGCTGCCCGGACAATGCCAGTGGAATAGCCCATAGAATTAATTGTCTGGCATAATGTGAATTACAATAGGGTTCACCATTCCAAGCGGTCGTAAGGTCTCGTATATCCCATTGGTCTTGTAATCCATTCTGCCATTTTGTGTATATCTTTTCTGCTTCTTTTAAGCTCTCGTCAAGGTCTCCTCCTCTATAGATGTTAAGAGCACACCAATCCAAAGAACCAGCTTCCCAAACAAGCTCATCTCTGGGTATCTCTTGATCTGGCGAATATAACATTCCATTGAGCGCATCCCTCTCGCGTCCCTCCTCATGCATCACCTTCAAACCATATGGACTGTTATTTATGGCTTGTTCACTGGCAAGATGTTGGGTTAATTTATCAGCGTCAACCGTAAGACCTAATCCAAGGATTTCGGCCCATAACTGACCATAGAGTGTATCGCTTAATAGGGTATCAGGATGCTGTTTATCCTTAATATTCTTCCATGCCAAATAATAAGAACCATTCCACAACGTATCATTTATTACTTGTTGTCCATGAATAAATGCTTGGCGGCACACGGAGGCAAATGCAGAATCATCCATGAGTTTTGCCATCTTTTCTCCAGCCAATAAAGAAGCCAGATGTAAAAATGCATTGTAACTGACCATATCCTTTTCTTCAAAAGTCCACCAATCATAGGTATTATTAAGATGATGTGGCAATCCATATGCTTTAGCACGATTTATCTGCCATTGTACTGCTTTTTTTGCTGCTGGCCACATGGCATGAAAATAATCACGGTCACCTGTCCAGAGATAGTCTTGATAGACTTGTAAAATGAATGTTGTACAACCATCGCCCATCATCCTCCCGATAGGTTGATCTAACCTATCTGTACCGCGTCCAAGATTCTCCTGAATATAGCCATCTTCTTGCTGACAAGCTGCAAACCCTAATAATTGACTTCTTCTCAATCCATTAAAAAACCATGCATAGGGCATTACCCGATAAAACTGAATATGGATAGGGTCAACACCCGGACAAGAAAAAGATTCCCATTGTCGCCATCGGCCATCGCCAAACCACATACCTGTCTTAGCAATGGTGGCTAGGCTGTTAACCATAGCTTCCTGCAACCATACCGGTAAAGTGTTGTCATAACAAATCCTATGCCATACCTCAATGGCTTCCAACGTTTCTGGAAGACGTTTGAGTACCTTTTCGCCAACATCCCTAGCATCTTTATATAAATCAGCATAATAATTCCCAAGATTTTCTCCTGCATGAAATCGATGTGGAAAGTACCAAGCTAGAACAACATTAACTTGTTTTGTCTCATGGGGTTTTAACACAGCTTTAGCCGATAAGCATCCGTAGTTTTTCATCCTTGGCTTATAATACATGCGACCTACAGCACCATCAATGGGATTTTCTTTTTGAGGTTTGCGCATATAGTCGGGGAACTCGCCATAAGCCCCATAGTGTCTTTGGATACCATATAGGCTCTCCGCCTGGACGCCTGTTATGGATAAACCTTCACCCTCCACAATTAATGCCATGTCACCACTGTCTTGTTTTGTTCCTTCTTTATAAAGCTTCAACATGTTTTCATCAATACAATACGTGCCTTCTATGACATTTGGAAGCACGAACATCAACGACATCTCAAGGTCTTCCTCGACTTTATTTTCTAGAATAAAGCTAAAGGTAACAGCTGGAGTTGCTGATGCTTGTTCGTTATAAAGATTACATTCACTATAAGCATATAGGGATATTGTCATGGGTAAAGCATCGTCGGTGCATACTAGCCGTGCTATAGGGTATGCACCTGAATACGTAATCTGATCTATAGCAGGGGCAAACGCCGGTGGATGGGTACGTAACGTTTTCAATAGAGGCTCTTTGCCTTCCCTCTTAATCCATACATAAAACATCGCTTCATCCACTATTTTTTTCAATCCGCTAGCAGGTCCATTATTAAAAATATTCCAATCCCTCAGACTTCCATCTGCCCTTAACTCAACTGTGCCTGCTCCAAAACCCCCAAGTGGAACAGATGACCGCATACCTAATGGTGGCGTTACTTCTTCCCCATTTTCAATCAAATATAGATAGTTATAATAGGCTCCCCCATATCGAGTAGCCCATTGGTCCACATCTTCCATATAATGACATGGCCGACTTCTATACTCAAAATGCATATCTTTTCTAACAATGTCGCTTTGCTTAAAATCTATCCCTTGTAGTTTGGATATCATATTTTTCATATTATTTGTATTGGATATGTTCAAGACTTATCCTATTCTCCTTTCATATGGTTTGATAGCAAATGGTTGTGTTTTGTTCAATATTAATTGTTGTTTGCATAGGTATTGTTCTATTCTATAGCATCCTTATAAAAAATGCTTATAATATCCTACACATAGAAAGTTACACAAATATGATGCCATATTATAGTAAGGGGTGTTGCGTTTTATGTATTTGACTATGCTCTAAAGACTATTTTAGTATATAAAAAGTGATATAATTTTTTATATCACTTTTTATATAAACATATCTATTTTCTTGTATTTCCAACTATACATTTTCAATGGATAGTAAGAAGGCAAAGTCTTTGAATTTCTCAATATCCCAGTAAAAATGTGTTTTATTTACTCCATGAGTTTTTTCTTAACGGGTTTTAAATCAACTTTTTTGGTGATCACAATTCCTTTTTTTGGATTGTTCCAATCAAAACTATTGATAAAAACGTCTATAGCTGTTTTAGCATCATCAATTCTGTATCTTTCGTGTATTGTTTCTTCATCATATATTTTGATAATGTAAACTGTTTCAAGTAAGTTATAGAGTTCTTTCAAAAATGCTATTATATCACTTTCAAATATACCTTTCTTTTTCTTATAAACTGCTTCTTTTAACTCTGAAAGGCTCTCTCCTTTTAAAGTAATTGCTATAAAATCATTGATGTTATTATCTATTTGAAAGAAATCATTATAATAACTCATGTATTCATATTCATAAAAGACCAATTTAGAGTTGTATTCAAATTTTCTGGGTTCATTCGGAAATCTTTCACCACCCCATTCATTAAATAATTCTACTAAGCTCAATTTACTTAAATCCTTTTTTCGTATTATTATATCAAGAATATCCATATTTACCTCCCTTAGATAACCAAATGTCGCGACATGTTTACAAATAAGAGGTTTTTTTACTTATAAATCTAACTGTACATTCCATTGCTCAGTACTATTTTTGTTGACTAACTGAACCTCACTATTCGATAACCATGTTAATTTTCCTAGATGTTTAACATACGCATATTCATCTGGTAGTTCACTTATAACTAACTGTTTTTTCACTATATCTCCCTGTTTATCTCTAATGATGATATAAATTTTGATATCTTTTATCTCATGCTCTAAATATACTTCCGCTGTATACAATCTATTTTGGTTTTTGATTTTCTTTCTCCAAGTCCAATGATTATTATACTGTAACTTGATCATCTCAGCATATACTTCTTCAAACGGAGATGTATTCCATTCTTTATCTTTGGCTACTTTAGCTATCGTTTGCTTGATCACATTTAGGGTCAATCGTTTTTTCTCGTAATCATCTTGCAAAAAAAATCCATTATAATCAACAATCTGTTCTATTTTACATATACCTAATACCGTACCACCTTTACCTGAAAGAGTATCAACACAATTAACAACTATTTTTTTAGTATCTATATTTTTATATTTACCCAAAATCCTTAAAAACATAGATACAGTACAATTAGTTTCTAATAGAAAGCGACGTCTTATAGGAGTTTTCCAATTACGATCATAGTCAATCCTTAAAGCATGTTCATACGTGCAATTATACGCACTCATGAACTTGTTGATTATATCTAATCTTGCACTTGCTGGATACGGGACATCTAATTGCATATCTCTAAGATACATATTACTCACTCCTTGATAACCTTAATTCTTTCTCTCTTTATGGCTTACAGAGAGCTATTACCTAATGGATAGCTTAGAGAGAACGAGCGTTATATGGCATCATTTATATGAGAACAATAATCTAACCGATTAAAACAGGAGCAAAAGGAAAATATCCCTCTGCTCCACACTTTACTTATCAGATATTTCACATTTAGATGTGACTTAATATCACTCTAAGAAAATGTTATTACACTTTGCACTTGAACTGACATTATTCTAAATGAAGTAATTTGTTAATATCAGTAAGTCGTTTCCTATCATACTCTAATTTACTATCAATGGGTGCATCTTTAATGCGTAGTACGCACCCCTTTTCTAGATTATCCAGATATAGATCCATTTCTTGAAGTTTATGCATTGGTAATTTTTTCTTTAGCATATCATCAAAATAATTCATCCAATGAACTGAGGTTGGTAACCCATTATTCCAATGTTTATAGTCATACTTCTTAACGGTTTCTTTATTAGAAATACAACCCCAATATGGCTTAAAACTCATGCAACACGCTTTAAACATCTCCTCAACTTTAACATTAAATGCTTTAGTGAAATTGATACATTGTGGAAAATCAACTACTAAAGAATTGATAAAATCTTTATTTGATACACCAACCTTCATACTAATGGAAGCCGATTCCTTTGTAATCTTTGAAGTAAAAAAACTAATACCTCTACCTAAATCTTCAAAAATAATACCATTTTCTTGATTAACACCCTTTTCTAGTAATCTAATGAGATGATCTCTGGTTCCATCAAATTCTTTAGCTAGTTTTTTACTCTTTGCTGGAATATATTTAGGTATAAATAGCTGATCAAATTTTGTTAATATATTTATTAAGCTGTAAGCCTTATCAATGGTATGTTTAAATTCTTCTTTTTTGGGATGAGCCCATAATATCATATAGTACAACATATATTCTCCTTTCCATTATTAAAATACATCTATTTTACAAATTCTTGTAAGAAAAAATTAATACCTGATATACCTTTTTTATCAAAAAGCAGTTTTGTTGCATTCATGGTTAATTCTTCCATAAAATACCAGTCAACTGGCATCCCATTCAATGCACGAAGCTGTCTGATCGCTTGATATACAGAAGACTCTCGGCCCTGAAACCTTTGGTTAACTTAATAATATCCATCTCACTTCTCCTTCACTTTATTTTGATGTCATTACTCAAATAAAGTTGTCAATGGTATCACCTCGTTTATTTTATATTTAAATCTATTGCTTTTCCTATGTTTTGAGCTTTGGTATAGATAGTACTTGGAGATTTCTATTCTTCTACAAGTCTTATAAAACAGATCGAAAATGAGTATGAAATAACCATCGACATGTGGTTGTATCCATAGATGTATCAAGAACTATTTCCTCAATCCTCGCCTTATCCATAGATATTTCATATTCGATAAGATAAGTACTATCCAATCTCAATTGATGAGCCACTTTTTTATTAAAACTATAGTAACTTTCTTTGGTTTTTGGACCCACATGAAGGATTCCTTGATAATCGTGGTTGGATAACTCCATGATTAATTCGGCTAAATCTTGTACATGTACAAAAGTCTTGTAGAGATTCAATGCTCTATATATTTTTTCTTTTTTTAATAGTTTATCCATTATTTGTAAGGTACGCTTATCCAAATTTCCCAATATATTTTTGCCATAGATAGGTCCAGTTCTTATGATAACGTGATTGGGATGATTGGCCATGATATATTTTTCTGCATTAATCTTATGATTGATATACGCTGCTAAAGGATTGTGCTGATAATAGACCATCTTTGTATCTTCTTTATACTGTCCATGTCCACCCATAAACCCATCGGTAGATACATAAATTAATCTAACATAAGGGGATATATTATCTAATATACTACTTAACCCATCAAAAGTAACATCCCTGCCATCTTCTTTAATGCACCATATAATTACCTGTGGCTTATAAGACGTCATAACTTGAGTAACAGCCTTTTTGTCTAAGACAGACAGCTGTATTAATCTGTTTTTTGGACTACTGTTAAACGTACCAAGCACATTCTCATATTTTTTATGCAACTGGTGATATACACTCTCTCCTAAGTACCCACTTGCACCAAGAACTAATATACGCATTATCTAACCCTCTTTTTTATAGATAAACAAACCACTTAATTACTTCAAAGATTTTATTGTTGCTCCTCCTGTTGCTTTTCTGCAATACGTTTCACATTCTTAATCTCAATACCCGTCTGATGATGAATGGCTAGTGTACCTCGGCATTTTTCTCCTGTTTGGGGTAATGTAATGGGGTAATCTTCAATTTTCTCTTCCTTTAATAACTGCCTCACCACATCTTCTTCTATGGTTTTCTTACCATAGCGTTCTAATGTATTCTTCCATATAGAATATTTACACCCATTACGCCATTCTGTGCAATAAAATGATTTACTGTTCTCTAGAATTTTACCTGTTTGACAGACAGGACAAGTGCCTATGCCCTTTACCTTTTTCTTTTTATTTTCTGGTATGGGCTTTTGCTCGAACTGCACCTTACCTTTGCTTCTACTTGCCGATTGTACCAGATACGCTACAAAACGTTCAATGCTTCCCATGAAACAATCGGATGCCATATTACCTTTATTGATGCTGGTAAGACCTTTCTCCCATCTTCCAGTTGTTTCTGGTGACTTTAGCTCATTTGGGACAATCTGAATCAGTTGACATCCTTTCTTTGTTGGTATAAGGGTCTTTCCTTTTCTTTTTATGTACTCCACTTGAAGGAGGCGTTCAATAATACCTGCACGTGTAGCTGGTGTACCAAAGCCTGATTCTTTTAATTGTTCTTTTAATGCCTCATCTTCTGTAAATCGTCCTGCGTTTTCCATGGCACTTAACAGAGAACTTTCTGTATAGGGTTTCGGTGGTGTCGTTTTTTTCTGTAGTTTTTCCACATCGACTACTTTTTTGACATCACCTTTTGTCAGTTTTGGCATAATCTGCTCTTTATCATCTTTGGTAGCTGTATAGAGGGCTTTCCACCCTTTGTCCACAATCACTTTACCAGAAGCTACAAATTTCTCTCCCTCAATGTCAAAGATAATTTCTGTGGTTTCATATTTATAGTAATCGTAAAAGACAGCTATAAAACGCTTAACCACTAAGTTGTAAATGTTTTTTTCATCCGGTGACAATTGAGCAATACGGGGTACCACATCTGTTGGAATAATGGCATGGTGGTCCGTCACTTTTTTATTATCAATGATCCGCTTATTAAAGGTTAGCTCCCCTTTTTGCAGTACCGGGGCAATTGCTTTATCATAAGGCGGGATATTAATTTTATTCATGGTGCTTTTCACTTTTGGCTTCATATCATCACTGAGATAACGGCTATCTGTTCTTGGGTAAGTGATGAGTTTACGTTTTTCATATAAGTCTTGAGCAATGGTCAGTACTTGCTTGGCTGTATAACCGTATTTCTTGTTACCATCCCTTTGAAGCTCTGTTAAATCATACAAAAGGGGTGGGGGCTGTTTTTTTAACTTCTTTGTGACCTTCTCAACAACACCGTCTTTATTCATAATCTTGTCCACAATTTTCTGTGCCTTATCTTTATCAAACAGTTTTGTATCAGAAGGCTTTTCATCAAACCATATGGCTCTGAAATCATCGTCAAATATGGCATAAACCTCTTCATAATCTTTGGGTACAAAATGATTAATTTCTTCATGACGGTTAACAATTAAAGCAAGAGTAGGTGTCTGAACCCGTCCCACACTTAATAAGACATTATTGGATGTGGTGTAGGCTCTTGTTGCATTAATACCTACCAGCCAATCGGCTTCTGAACGACATTTTGCACTATAATAGAGATTATCATAGGCTGTACCATCTTTTAATTGATTGAAACCATCTTGTATGGCCGCATCCGTCATACTGGAAATCCATAACCTTGTAAAGGGTTTTTTACAGTCTATATAGTCATAGATATATCGAAATATTAGTTCTCCTTCTCGTCCACTATCTGTTGCACAGATAATGGATGCCACATCATCACGCTTTAGAAGTCTTTCGATAATCCTCAATTGTTTTTCTGTTTTATGATATGGCTTTAATCGAATGCCCTCAGGTATAATGGGTAACTGATCATAACGCCATTTCTTATATTTCTCATCATAATCTTCTGGTTCCGCTAAAGTAATCAAATGACCTACCGCCCAAGTAATCACGTAATGTTGCCCTTCTATGTACCCATCTTTTCTAGAACTGCATTGTAATACTTTTGCAATATCTCTTGCTACAGATGGCTTCTCCGCTAGGACGAGTTTCTTGCTCATATCATCCATTCCTTTCAGCACTTTTTCTATGTAGCATTATAGCATATTCAGTGGACAATTACCAATATAGCCCATCCATGCAACCCATAAGCTATCAACTTTCATATCGTCACCTGCCCCTTCTCTTATCTAGTTTTAATAACCACCTAGAGAAATCCTTAAACCAGCATAAACACTAACGTAACGGGCATTCGTAATAATTAAGAATACATTTTATTATGAAATCTAATATGCTATAATATCCCATATAAAATCTATTGGAGGTTTGCTCTATGGCAAAATTTGAAATATTGTGTGATAGTGCCTGTGATTTGCCTGATGCATTAATTGAAGCAAATTCTATTGACATCATACCGTTTTACATATCCTTTGATCAGAAGAACTATTTACGCGAACGCGTTGACATCACATTGGATGAATTCTATGAGAAACTTTATCATAACTTTCCAAAGACGTCACTGCCTTCTGTTCAAGACTATATGAATAAATTTAAACCTTATGCAAAAGAAGGCAAATCCCTTCTTTGTATGACCCTGACTTCAAAATTTAGTGGTTCTTACCAATCAGCTGTTAATGCTCGTGAGCTCATTTTAGATGAATATCCAGAAGCAACAATTACTGTACTGGATTCTCGATTATGTACTGTATTGCAAGGCTTATTGGTTCTTCAAGCAGCACGTATGCGGGAAGCTGATTTAACACTAGAAGAAACTTTAGATAAAATAGAGGCACTCATTCCTACAGGTCGTATTATGTACACCATTGGGACCCTTGACTATTTGCAAAAAAGTGGTCGAATCGGCAAAGTAGGTGCTCTAGCAGGTAATATTCTCAAGCTTAAACCCATGATTATCGTTCGAGACGGCGAGTTACATCCCTATGGTACCATTAGAGGCCGAAAAAAATCCTTGAAAAAGGTAATTGATATGACCAAAGATCATTTTGACGAAACAGGTGACTCCCTAAGCAGTTATTCTTGGTGCATGGCTTATGGAGCTGAAAAAGATGAATCCCAGAAAGTAGTGGATCAATTAATAAACCATCTAAAAATACCATGTGATATCCCACTCTTTCGTGTTGGTTCCACCATTGGAACAAGCTGTGGACCTGATCCTGTAGGGGTTGCTTTTATAAAAAATTATGAAGCCGTTTAATAAACCTTGATTTCATAACCTATGTATAGTATAATTTTATTAGTTTAAGGGAGTAGCTTACAGCAATATGTTGTAATTAGTCGTCATGACGGTTGTAAAACCCGGCTGATTAGCATTTAATAACCTCACTTACCTATAAGGTTAAGTATGATTTAAATGATAGCGAGACTTTTACTGTGTTTTTATTACGGTAGGAGTCTCTTTTATTGTGTAAGAATATGTCTTGAATAGAATTGTGCCAAGCACCACATGATTATCATATACTACATGAACTGCTTGGTCATATATGACCTATCGTATGTTTCTTAATAATCTTTAACACAGGAGGATATGATTCATGAAAGAAAGTTTACCTTACTTATTATTTTTACTAGGATTCATCATGATTATTAAGGGAAGTGACTGGTTCATTGATGCTACCATATGGATTGCAAAGGTCTTACGTGTACCCAATATTATTATTGGTGCAACACTTGTTAGTATCTGTACAACACTGCCAGAAGCTATGGTATCCAGTAGTTCCGCCATCAACGGCAATGCAAGTATAGCATTTGGCAATGCCCTTGGTTCTATTGCATGTAATACAGGTTTTATTTTAGGTTTGACCATTATCTTATCTACACCTGCCATCCTTCAAAGAAAGAAACTTCATCGTACAGGGATGTTTCTTGTCTTCTTAATGGCACTGCTGACCACGTTTTCATTTGTATTTGGAGAAATATCCCGTGTAACAGGATTTATGTTCTTGGGAATATTGGTTCTATATCTCTATCATAACATAAAAGATGCCAAGATGAGTCCTGCTGAAGTGGCTGAAGACAAAGCCATTGCCATGACGAAAGGCATTATTGCTAAAAATACAATCATGTTTCTCGTCGGTATTACTTTAACGGTTATTGGGGCAGATTTACTTGTTAAAAACGGTGAAATCATTGCCCAAAAATTAGGTGTACCGGATATTATCATCGGTGTTACGTTAACAGCTTTTGGTACATCTTTACCAGAATTAGTCACTGCCATTACAGCTATTGTGAAGAAAGCTCACGATATATCCATTGGTAATGTATTAGGTGCTAACATACTTAATGTTATTTTGGTTATTGGTTTATCATCCAGTATCTTGCCATTTGACATACAGCCCAGTTGGTTAAGCTATCATATACCATTTGTATTTGGTATCGTTTTACTGCTTGTCCTCTTCTCTTTCTTAAATAAGAAGAAATTCAGAAGATGGAATGGTGTCCTCATGGTAGGCGCATATGCTGCATATATATACTTCCTTGTGACAGGAAACATGCTGTAAACAAGGTGTACACTTCATTGTAGTTTTAAAAGAACAACCCATCATATGATGTTTAATATGTTTTGAGGGAATGCATAATCTAACCTTTATGCATTCCCTCATATTTTAATTAAATTATTATGGAGTAATAATTTAACAAAACGACTAATTCATTTCTGATATCACTTCTGCTTTTTTATCACCTGATATATAGTATAATAAGCCTGCAACAATCAGTACACCACCGATAATTTTACCCTTTGAAAAAACATGAAGGTTTAGATAGTCGATTAAAATACCTGTTGTCATCTGACCTAGAAAAACAATCACCGTAACGTATACTGCGGATATACGATTAATCAAGAGATTATTCATAATAATAATAAATGATCCTACAGCTCCCCCCAGATAAAAATACCAAGGCGCTGAACTAAGATGCTGATATGTTAATTGTGAAAATGACCGATAAACGATCAAATAAAATACAAGTGAAGCCAATAAACCAACAATATAATTGGTCATCCCCGATTGTACCAATCCAACTTTTCGAGCTAGATGTCCATTTATTGAAATGGAGACAATCACCAATACGCCTGCAGATAGTGCCATGATAATGTACATGGTTCATCCTCCTCTATATACCCATCTATTTATTAGATAACGATCATAATGACAATGCCAATGCTCATAATGATAATACCCGTAATTTTCTTTAAGTTAAGGGGATTCACCTTAACACCTAATAAGCCAAAATGATCAATGATGGATGAGGCTATTAATTGTCCTAACAAACATAACCCCAAAGTCAAAGCTGCTCCTAGTTCAATGAAACATATGTTATTAAACGTTACATTGAAGATACCAATAAGTCCAGCAGTAAATAAAAATGGTGATAATCCTTTAATACTCACAAATTTTTCTCTTTTTACAAAAAAGATAATGGTTGTCCCCATAAGTCCAATGAGGTGAATCAATATTAAGGCTTCATTATTGCCTATGGATTCTGCCAATAAACCATTAAAAGACACCATCAAAGCTATTAAAACACCATTCCATATTGCTAACGCTTTATACATGTCGTTAATCTCCTCTTTTTATACTCATTTGCATAAATATAGGCTTCATGACCCCTCATGAACGTTATCGTAGCAGATAAATTCTTTGTAAAGTATTAACCCTATCCACTTAAAAATTAAATAACATGTTAAAACTTTATCCTATTTTATGCAAATGAGTATTTACATCTTTACCTAAATACGATATCATTTATTTGAACTAAAGTAATAGGACATATGTCATATGAGGTGACTTTTTTTGAAAATTTATAAGGACGACCACTTATTAGAAAAATATAATCGGCTTCATCATCTCTCTCAAATTATGGGTGAAGGTTATCGTGAACATTATGCGTTCCATGCTTATGATGCGGGAGAACTTATGTGTAAAGGCGGGGAGCCTGTCAACTATTTTTACATTTTTTTAAAGGGAAAGACGAAGGTCTACAAGACATCTGATGATGGACGTATTTTACTGCTTCAATTCTGTCATCCCATGACTAATTTTGGTGATATGGAATTGATTAATGATACGCCTTATCTGAGTTATGTGGAAGCTATAGACAATTGCTTATTATTGGCTTATCCTGCTAATTATATACAAAAAGTCTGTCTTGACCGAGCTGCTTTTTTGAAGTATGTTTGTTTGGATCTGAGTAAAAAATTTGATATAAGTTCTGCTAAGAATACTTACAACCTTTTGTATCCTTTAAAAAATCGATTAGCTGGGTATTTGGTGGAATACCATATGATTAATCCAACGAATGATGTGTTGACCCTTTCTGAGACGTATAAGGAGATTGCAGAGTACTTGGGGACAAGTTATCGTCACCTTTATCGGTGTTTGAATCAGTTTAAGGAGATGGGTATTATTCATGTGGATGGGAAGAAGGTTCGTATTCTTGATGTGGAGGCTTTGCAGGAATTGAGTAAGCTTGTGTAGCGGGTTTTGCGGAGTCAATTAATAGAGGATTGAGAAGAAGTGAATAGTTATAAGAGTGGACAACGGGAGTTGTGGTGTACGCTATATGCCCTTTATGCACTCTCGTTGCATTTGTTGCTTTTATTTGATTTATAAGGTATGGCAACAAGCTGCAAAAGTCGTGCATAAAGGGCATATAGCGTATTGTTTGTCGTGCCACGTCTTAGGTTGAAAAAACCGCTGTTTGGGATGGTGATGTTCTCTGCCTGTTGAAAGAGATAGTTAGTGCAACTTAGTGAACGCTTAATTATGGAACTTATTAAAAAAGGTATAATAAAGATGATTTTAACCTTATTTCATATCACTTATGATATAAAAAAAGTGACACTGGTTGATATGGCCTGTAGTCACTTCTTTTATTGAGATAGCATTTTTTCATTATCTTTGTTAATGTATTTAAATACCATCTTTTAGTTTTATAGGAAAATATCGTTGCATTTGTTTATAGCCAAGTCCTTTTTCTATGTCTTGATAGGCAGCATCTCTTCCATCTTCATATATATAAGGCATGTTAAACATAATATTGCGGTTTTTGTCAAACTCAAAATTTGTGTTTTCAATCCATTGACCAACTTTATGTTCAACTTTATGTATGCTCTCGTTATCTTCATCAATACTGACTGCCATGGCATATAAGCCTCCGGGAAAATCGTATAATTTAAAAGGACTTACATCGTCATTGGTCACACCATCTTTAACGGCACATATCCATTCAGCTTTGTCATTTTTAGTAATCAAGAAATCGACACAATCGAAAATCACAGGCTTATACAAATGATAATACTGCCATAGTTGGTACATATATCCGCCTTCTTTAAACATGTCTTCAAAGGGTTGGTCACCACAGGTTACTGCTTTGAATTGGGGTATACTAACGACCATTATATCAGGGATTTTCTTATCTAATTTTTCCGTTATTTCAATTAAACGGTTTATATTGGAAGGCTTGCCAATATATTCAGTGTTGACCAAATGTGTTTCAATGTCTTTGGCTTTGTTGTACAGCAGTTTTATGTCGGTATTTTCTGCAAAGTTCACTTTTTCTAATTCTCTTATAAAATCCAGCACGATTTCTTTCAACTCGTGTAGAAGCGAAACTTCATTGTCTATACTCTGTACTTTTTTACCCAACACTTCTAATACTACATCGGAACCCGAAGTGTTGAAAACACGTTGAATGTCTTTTATGCTAATATTCAGCTTACGTAAAATGAGTATTTGTTCAAGCCGTATAATAGCATTCTCGTCGTACATTCTATATGCGTAATCATCACTTCGGGTGCTGGTCAGCAATCCCATGTCTTCATAATAACGTAGTGTACGGGCAGTAATATCATATTTGCTTGACACATCTTTGATTTTGATTAGGTTGTTCATTTGTCTCGTCCTCTTTTCTTGATTACATGATGCATTTTAGTTTAAAGTATTCCCTAAAGGAAGAGTCAAGATGGTAATGCCATTTTTTATGGAAAAAATATAATGTATGTCTGCTAATTTAACAACTCTAATATTTTACATTTATTTCTTTGCAAACTTGGCTAATTCTCCGGTGACGACTGGAATGATACCTAATCCTACGGCTACGGCTAATTGATTGATGCCTATGGTGTAAGTGCTGAATATGGGTTGTAATAGGGGTACATACACCACAATAAACATCAAGAGGATTGCAATGAGTACGGAATAGTTTAAGTACCTATTGCCTAGGAAATTCATCCTAAAAATGGAGATGGTTTCTGAACGAGCTGAGTAGGCACGAAGCATTTCACCAATAATCAGTGTGATAAAACAAAATGTTCGGGCAATGGTCAGTTGCGTATCGCTGTCCACATCACCTGCAAGGGCAAATCCTAACTGATACGATACCAGTACAGCAATGGTAAGTCCTATACTTTGAAAAGCCAATGCAATGCTCATGAAGCGGTCCACAATGGGTTCTTTTGGGTCTCTTGGTTTATCATTCATGATGTCTTCTTCACCTTGTTCAAGACCCAATGCAAAGGCTGGGAATGAATCGGTGATCAGGTTAACCCATAAGAGCTGAATGGGTACCAAGGGTACAGCCCAACCGGATAACATGGCAATGAAAATGATTAAAATCTCTCCGATGTTACAGGATAATAAGAAGCCCACGAACTTACGGATATTGCTATAGATGATTCTGCCTTCCTTAACAGCGTCCACAATGCTTGCGAAATTATCGTCTGTAAGAATCATATCCGCTGCTTCTTTGGAGACATCTGTTCCTGTAATACCCATGGCGATACCAATATCTGCTTTTTTGAGGGCTGGAGCGTCGTTGACACCATCTCCCGTCATCGCAGCAATGTCGCCATTGGCTTTTATGGAATCCACTATCCTCACTTTATGTTCAGGTGAAACCCTTGCAAAAACGTTGATTTCTTTTACTTTTTCTTTAAAATCTTCGTCCTCATAATCGTTAATATAACTGCCTTCCATGGCTTGATTGTCATGGTCAATAATGCCCAATTCTTTGGCAATGGCACTTCCTGTGGTTATATGGTCACCTGTTATCATGACCACGCGTATTCCTGCTTTTTTACATAGCTTTACAGCTTCTTTTGCTTCTTCACGAGGAGGATCAATCATTCCTGTTAAGCCAACAAATGTTAAGTCCTGCTCTTCCTGTTGTAACTGAGCATTTTCATCCACTTCTTTATAGGCATAACCTAGAACTCTAAGAGCATTCTTGGCAAAGTTTTCATTCTCTTTACTGATATTTTGCTTCATCGCATCTGTAAGGGGCTCTCGTACACCATTAATCATGATGTGGGTACATCTGGATAGAGTAACGTCAGGGGCACCTTTTGTAAACATGGTGTGCTGTCCATCAATGACATGGAGTGTGGACATTAACTTACGGTCAGAATCAAAGGGAAATTCTTGCAGCCTTGGGTACTCTACACTGAGTTTATCTTGATCGTAGCCCACTTTTGCGCCCATAACGATAAGTGCACCTTCCGTTGGGTCACCAATGATCTCCTGGTCTTTTAACCTTGAATCATTACATAATACACTTGTCATTAACATTTTATCTAATGATGCGATATCTTTATCAGGTCCTTTTATGGTACCTTCTGTTTTATACCCTGTTCCCGTCACATCCCAATGATCTGTGCCATCAAATACTTTCACAACCGTCATTTTATTTTGGGTGAGTGTACCTGTTTTATCTGTACAGATAACGGTGGTGCTTCCCAATGTTTCTACAGCACCTAAGCGTTTCATAATAGCATGCCGTTTAATCATTTTCTGCATCCCCATAGCAAGAACCACTGTTACCACAGCGGGTAATCCCTCAGGTATTGCAGCAACCGCTAAGCTGACAGAGGTCATCAACACTTCTAACAAAGGTTCGTCTCGAAGAAGACCAAGAATAAAAATCAACACACACACAGCAATACAAACAATCCCTAGCATTTTACCAAAACTGTCTAATTTCTTTTGTAATGGCGTTACTTCTGTTCCTGCTTCATTGAGCATGCTGGCTATTTTACCAATCTCTGTATCCATTCCTGTACCTACGACAATACCTTTACCTCGACCATATGTAACGATTGTACTCATGTAGGCACTATTTTCCCTATCCGCTATATGTGTTAATTCCTCTAAAACACGTTTTGCATCTTTTTCAACAGCCACGGATTCACCTGTAAAGGCTGATTCATCAATTTTTAGATTCACACTTTCCACTAAGCGCAGGTCTGCTGGTACATAATCCCCTGCTTCAAGTATGACCACGTCACCTGGAACTAATGCTTTTGAATCAACAATGGTTATTTTGCCGTCACGGACAACTTTGGCCTTTGGAGCTGCCATTTCTTTTAGTGCATTCAATGCATTGTTGGCTTTATTTTCTTGAACAATGCCAAGAACTGCATTGAGTATAACAATACCAAGAATAACAATACCATCCACCACTTCCCCTATAGAAATGGACAATACACTAGCTGCTATCAAAATAATGACAATAAAACTTTTAAACTGTTCAATAATCATCTGTAACATAGAAGGACCTTTATTTTCTTTTAAACTGTTAGGACCGTATTTATTAAGATTTTCATCTACTTGGGGGCCTTTAAGACCGCCTTCTATGTCCACATTTAATGCCTTTGCTGCATCCCCTGCATCCATGGAATAATATTTTTTCACACTATATCCTCCTATCTATTTCTGTTTCATTCTACACACTTCTGAATGATGTTAAACATTTTAAGTGAGTCTCTATACGATAATACCAAATAATCCCACAAAAATAAAGCCGTTTTGTCAAAATATCTTCTAACATTATTCTGTTCAAGGCCAATGAAAATTATGTACGTTTCCTATCATCCCTTTGCTATACAAAAGTCATGAGCCCCCTCTTTCAATACAATTCTCCATAGGATAAAACAACCGTATTAAGCTGTTACACTCAATACGGTTTCATGGTTCTTTTTAGATTTAGAATAATGGTAAGTTATCTAAGTTATTATCCTCTTTACCATCTGGGTCTGCTCGAAGAAATTCAATGCCATTTTTTGCTTTCCCTACGTTAACGCCTTCTATTTGTTCTTCTCTTGTCATACGAATAGCGTCATCAATGGGATAGGCATTACCATCATTGAGCATCACATCTGTTATTTTACCTTCACCATTTTTTCTTACTTTTGTAATTCTAGCTTTTTCCATTATATGCCTCCTTGATTCATAAGTTATAGTAATATCTTTTGCATATATTGGAAAAATATGCACGGATTGAAGAAATCTTCAAACAAAGCAGAAATCAGAATCTTGTACAAATATTCTTTCAAACCAATAAAGGTTCTTGTCATTAATGAATAAGTCACATTGGCAACATTTGTTATATATGCATGTTTATCCTCTCTAATTTTGTGTAGATATGATAAACATGTACCAAGTAAATAAATGGCAACCTTATATATTTTTGGTTAATATGTAAATCTTCTACTTTATTTTTAGAGCATGTTCCACTATAATGAATGAAGGGATTGAAACATGTTTTATACACATCTCTATTATCGAAAGTGGGTGAGAAATCAATGTTCGATATTGAAGATTGTGTAGGCTTTCAAATAAGTAACGCTGCAAAAGTAGTGGAAGAGCATGTGAATAATAAAATGATGTCACTAGGTATTACACGCGTTCAATGGATAGCACTTTATTATATTGGTTTAGAAAAATCCATTAATCAAAGTTGTCTAGCCAAAAAAATGCGCATCAAAAGTTCAACAGCTGCACGCTTAATTGACAGAATGGAACAACATCATTATGTTAAAAGAGTTAAGAATACTAGTGATAAAAGGATCATACATCTTCAAATAACCAAAAAAGGTCGCATGCTAAGGGAACATCTTCAGGGCATAGCACAAATGACCACCGATGAACTGAATAACAAAATTCCCGTAGAAGATTATATGACGTTTATTAACATTTTAAAAAACATCATAGACAGTACATATTATTAATAGGACTTTGAAACCTATACAAAACACTACATAGGGCTTAGCCCACAGTTGCAAGTTGTTGAACCGTACATATGACTATAGGGGCTATCTTATCAAATCATGCATCATGTTTGATAAGACAGCCCCCTATTTCTATTCATTACTCACATACACTTTATTGATATACGCTGATGTAAACAAACTTAAAACACTGCCATATGAAACAGAAAAACTGATAATATCACCTACTTGGTACTTCTTACTGGCATCTGTTACATCCAGTATCATGTAATCACTGCTGCCACCAAGAATCTTAATGTCTTGATCTAAAGGACGGATATCATCTGGATTCACATCTTGTTTCCCGATAGCACATATGGCTTTCTGACGCATACCATGGTCTTCAAACGTTGGCACATGACCAAAAGCATCCATACCAATAACACCAATAGGGACGGAAGGCTTTTCTTGCAGTTCTACGATTTCACATTGTAAGATCATAGTATCTTGTGACGTGCCCTTAATCTTAAGTCCAAATGCAGTTTCTCTTCCTAGTACAATGGATTCACCTAATCTTAATTGATTAATGCCTTCAGGTATCTTACCTGATTCCAATAAATAGATACTACTGGAATTACCACCTGATACAACCTTCAAAGGTATGTTGTATGTCTTCTCAATATATGATCTAATGGCCAAGAGCCTTTCCAGATTATCTTTATCTGGTAAAATACCACCGTAGCATGTAAGATTTGTTCCTATACCGATTAAATCGATATACTCCATGGAAATAACAGACTCTACCGTTCGAATTAATGTCTCCTCATCAAAAATACCTTCTCGAAGATCACCTAAATCCACCATAAGTATAATCTGATGGCGCTTTTGCTTTTTAGCAGCTTCTTCTGATAAAGCTCGAATGATACGAAGTTCAGAATTAAGGGTAATGTCCACATGTTCAATAATGGCTTCAACCTGACTAAGCATGGGTAAACGTAATAAGAGCTTAGGTAAATCATAAGATTTCAGTTTTATTAAATTTTCTATCCTTGAATCACCGATTATGCTAATACCACCAGCAATCATTTGTTCGACGATTTCTTTTTCTGCACAAAACACTTTTGTGACGCCCACCACATCAATATGATGTCTATGACACATATCCACGATGGTTTGTGTATTGCTTCTAATCTTATTTAAATCTATTTCTATTCTTGGATAACGCATCATAACCTCCCATCATAACATGACTACTAAGCTTTGATTAATGGAGCCATTCATCCTATCATATCTATACTCTGTAATAATAACGTCAACGCTTCTTGTGGGTACTTTTTTGACATAACACCTAAAGAAGCCATAATGTATAAACGGTCAACTAAAATCTGAACATCTTGAGAAGGCAATAACTCATCGCCCTTACCTTTCAGCATGTTTTGTAGTATCTCAACGCCTTCTAATCGCGTTAGAGCACCGCCTGTACCTATCACATATTTTACATTGGTTAAATCCTTACCTTCTGCAATGGCTTTTTTACCACTGGGACCATAGAGATAGCGTATTTTCCCTGCATGCCTTTTAATGGCAGTGGTACTGGCCTCCAACGTTAAGTGTCGAATAAGTGCTCTCTCAAGGTCGGTTTCTGGTATCGGTTTGTAATGGGCTATCAGACCATCCAAAGCATCTTGAGATATCTTCATCCTCCGCTCCAACTCATCTCGGGATACAAGATTAATAACATTGTGCACGTTGACATAAACACCCAAATCGCCTTCTACGGTACGTTTAGCCATGGGTTCTGGGTGAATAAGAATCCGAGCAATTTCCTCGCTGCCTAATGTAACTGAATGCACATCTGTGGTAGCACCTCCAACATCCACCACCACCAAGTCACCAATGGCTTGTTCCAATAACTGAGTAGCTTTCATGACAGCTCCTGGGGTAGGCATAATGCTTGCATTAACTAATTCCCGTACTTTTTCCATACCAGGTGCTTTGGTGATATGTTCTTCAAAGACCTCTTGAATCTTGCGTCTTGTGGGCACCACATTAAGCATATCAATCTTAGGGTATACATTATCGACGATATATACCTGACGCTTTGTCTCTTCAAAAATGAGTTCAATCTCTTCCTTATTCTGACAGTTTCCAGCATAGATAACCGGCGTATCCTTCAAAGCTTCTTGCTGAACCAGTAGCTCTGCATTATAGAGAGCTGTGTCCCGTTCACCATAATCCACACCACCAGCCAGCAAAATAATGTTAGGTTCTATTTCTCGAATACGCTTTAGGTCAGTCCGCCTTAATTTACCAGAGGTAATGAATTTGATATTGGCGCCAGCCCCTAGAGCCGCTTCTTTTGCCGCTTTAACCGTCATATCGTGAACCAAACCATGAACGGTCATTTTCAAACCGCCTGCTGCACTACTGGTGGCATAAAAAGCATCATATTCCAGCTGTTCTGTTTTAAGTTTTTGTCGAAGGTCATCAAAGGCTCTTTTTAAACCAACAGTTACATCCCCCTGAGTAACTGTTGTATAAGATTGCCCTTGACCGACAAAGCGGGGCTCTTTTGTCCCCATTCCCATAAAAGCATTAACAACGGTTGTTGTGCTACCTATCTCTGCTGAAATAATATCCACTTTCATCCATTCATTACCTCCCTTCTATAGGCTATAACACCACTATTTTTTATAATGCTTTACCATAAATGTAGCCACATCAACACCCTTGGTACCTCTGCCAAAACCTGCATCCATACCATGCTTCACTGCCAGTTCTGGCGTTACCTGTGTGCCGCCGCAGATCAGAATAATATCATCACGGATACCTTTTTCCACACAATAATCATGAATCTTTTTCATGTTTTTGTAATGGACCTCATCATGGCTGATAATGGTTGATGCTAATATGGCATCTGCATTTAGCTCAATGGCTGCATCCACTATTTTTGCAACGGGTACAGATGTGCCCAGATAATGACACTCGATGCCATACTTCTCTATACCACCATGCTTAATATCCAAGATCTCACGAAGACCTACTGAATGTTCATCTTCACCGATGGTTCCAGCAACAATCTTCAGAGGATGCTCTTTAACAAATCCTCGAATTTCCTCGTCATCCATCATTACAGGCTTAGGTGGTATAACAAGGTCATTCACATCGATACTAAAGGGCACTTTGCCTTTGATTTCAACACGTGTGCCTTCTGCTTGCTGCATGACTTCCTTATGAATCACTTCTACTTCTTCCAGATTCATTTTCTTGCCAAATTCCACCGCTGCAAATTCAGCTGTACGTTCATCGGTTGGCAACATCATGGTTATAAATACGGTACCATCTGCCATCCATTCCATCTCTGGCTTGATTTTAGATGTTTCTCTGAATTCTTTTTTGGCTTCCATCCGTTTATAGACATTATCTTCTTCATCTAATTCATCAATGTATACAATCTTACTTGGGTCTTCTAATGTACAACCGTCAATTAGGGAAGCTGGGTCATCTACGGCGTGCTCATCATATTGAGCCACATTGTTATAGCCAAAAAATGCTGTCACTGGTGCCATATAGTCCTCATCACGGCTAAAAACAGTTCCTGCACCTATTCCACCATCCATCTTTCGAGCTATACCATCATCATTGCGCTCTGGATATTGGCCTGAATCCACAAAAAATCCAGCTTCAACTGCTTCAAAATAGCCTCCATTGTCTAGAATTTCTTCCATGAATAAGACGGCTCTTTCTTTTAGCTCTCTGATTTTCTCAGGTAGGAATCCTTCTTGTCGTTTAAGGGCAACCATGTCCATGAGACCATCCATACCAATTAAAGCCTGCTTCGCTGTGTTGGTTCCCTCTATGTTGTAGATGTGCCATGGTACATTACGACCTTCGTCTGGTGTAATAGTAGATTGTATATCAGCACTGGTTAATTTAGAAATTAATAAATTAAGGGTATGGGTGACCGTGGCTTCTCTTGTGGATGAACCCATATACTTGGTGTTTTGCTGAGCTCTTAGCTTATACCCTTCAAACAGCTCTCTAAGGGCTATGGCATAAGGTAAATCTAACTTCATACAAGGTGCCGGAGGTGCTGTAGGTGGTACAGACGATAAACAAATATTCTCTTTCTTCATGCCGCACTTTAATGAGAAGATGGCATTGAGACCATGTTGTACCATGAGCTCAGGCATAACTTTCCATGCTTCTATAGCGGTTGCATTGGCATTATGTGCACCGTCAATCTGCGCCATATCTGCCCATGCCATTGTCGCCTTTGCATTGGCTGCATCCACGAAAGAACGTACCATGTTAATGTTACGATAGAGCACATTGTACTGTGGGTCCTGATGGGCTCCATTCACCCCTTCTTCTGCAAACATAACGGCGATTTCTGGCCCTGCTACACCACTGACATAAGAATGATAGTTAATGGGTCTTCCCACTTCATCTTCAATATAATCCAATGCTTTTCGCTGTGCTCTTACTTGTTTTCGTGTAATGGGTATACCCCCAATACCTTGAGGTGTGCCTTCAATTAAACCATCAAAATGACTCTGTCCTGCTGTACGAATGACCATAAGATGGTCCGCACCATGCCATGCGGCCATACGCATACGTCGAATATCATCTTCGAATCTACCAGATGCTATCTCTGTGGTGATGACACAATCCGGTTGAGGGTCAATGTCATGAAAATAATGAGCAGCAGGTAGTGGCTCGCTCTGCTTAAGACTTGCACTGGTATCCGAATAAGTAAATGCGCCAATTTTACGTTCTTCGCCCATACCTTCCCGCCAATGCCAGCCCTTTCTGCGAGGTACATAATGCTCTAAATCCTGCAAGATATAACTTATATCCAGTTTTTCATTAGGTTTTAGTTCCATGCCTACTTTCCTCCCTCAAATACTTGTTCTAAATGAGCCCATAGCTCTTCGTCATTATTTGCTAGTCGCATACCTGCATCTCTTATCTCAATATCTTTATCACGAGCAGCACGGTAAACCAGATGTCCTGCTCCTTTTCCTATAAGATGGCTTCTTTTATCCATAATTGTGGAAACAATGGCTTTGGATTCAATACTTGAAAAACCCATGCGAAGAAGAACCGATCGCTCAATGGAAGGGGACGTATTGCTTTTAGCCATGTCAATCATGGGGTCCACAATCTTACCTGCAAGCTCCCAGAATCTCTGTTCTAATGCTTCTTCTGTTAAGCTCTCCAAATGTTTTCTCCTTGATTCATAATCATCCAACCGACTCTTACCCATCAAACTCCTCCTTCTTGTTGTAATGCATGTATCATGTTGTGTACTGTTTCTATGGTCATCTTGGTTTCAGCAGCAATATATTTGATTTCCTCATCCGTAAAAGTCTCTTTCCATACATGTTTTAGATAGGATTTTCGAAGCCTATCCATTTCCAGTTCTTTTACCTGAATCAAGCTCGGATGCTCAGGTAGGATAATATTCTTACCTGGAATCTGATCAATAGGATTGCCTCTTTCAACCCGTATGCCATTCTCTTTTGCAAACGTCAACTGTGCCGCTACATGCTTACCTGCTCCTGTGTACTCTGTTTCCTGTACCACAATCATCTGATCGTCATCCATCTGGGATGCCAGACAAAAAGCTGCTGTAATGGCGGTATTGCCTGCCGGACCTCTTTCAAGACCTTCAACCATGGCCAAAGCTTCTGTCATATAGAATACTTCTCCTTGGGATACGGTCACATACCGATCCATGTAACGTAATGGTCTAGCCGCCGACCTTGGCACATCCGATCTATCCGGGTTCGTGGCAAAGGGTACACCAAAACCTGTGTGACCTGTTGTAAAGGACTTTCGGTTAAACTGCCCATCACTGGCCATATGCAAACCTTTTAAGTCCACACTAGCACCAACAATGGTGGTATCTTTCGCCCCAGCTTTTAGTAAGCCTCTAGCTGTTCCTGTTAGATTACCTCCCCCAGCATTGGTCACAATGACCATATCCGGGTCTCTGCTTTCATGTTCACGGAACCACGTGGCAATCTCATACCCCAGTGTCTCAACACCCGCAATACCAAAAGGTGTATAAAGGGATGCATTAAAATACCCTGTATCTTCAAGTGTTTTTAAAAAGGTATAGAATAACTCAGGACCAACGGTTAACTGAATAACCTCCGCGCCATAAGCTTCGCACTTACGGGCTTTTTCTATGATTTCAGGCTGACCTTTTTCTTCACTGTCATAACATTCTTGAATGATAATGCATTTTAAACCTTGCATGGCTGCTTGACTAGCAACTGCTGCCCCATAATTACCGCTGGTTGCAGCTATAACGCCTTTGTAACCCAGTTTTTTGGCATGATAAACAGAAACGGCTGCACGTCTTGCTTTAAAACTTCCTGAAGGATTCGCCGCTTCATCTTTTAGAAAAATCCTTGCACCTTTTCCTTTACCACCGATTATTCGGGCAAGCTTCGTTAAGTTTTTCAATGCATAGATAGGTGTCTCTCCAACATTGCCATTTCTTTCAATGGCTCTTACTTGGTCCAGACTATACCCTGTCTTTCTCATCATTTCTTCATAGTCAAAAACAATGCCGTCTTTTTCAAACTCAGCATAATCCATACCCACAGCATGTTTCATAATTTGATTTTTTCTTGCCATAACCCCTGCATAACTGTTATCTCTATTCATGGTGGTCACCTCCTAAAATATCTCTAAGCTGATGACCAATATAACTCAGTTCTGGCACATACGCACCATAAGTATGCTGGTAGCTTGGGTTAATGGCTACCAACGTCCCTTGTAATTCTCTGCCTATATATGTTCTGATGGTAACTGTATCATTTATCTTAGCTTCTTCATCTAATAAAAAGCCTTTTACCCACATGGTCAGTGGGCATTTTTTTGTATCCTCTGGTAGATGCTCTGCTCGCTGGTGAGGTTCCAAAACCGTGTTGGATATTCTTATCCAATCGCCTTTTCTTGCTATAGTCTCAACGATTCTAATCACCGTCCTTCATGGTATTATCTAGCTGCTCTAGTCTTCAATAAGCTCACGCATATCCCCCATGATTGCTCTTGGTACAGGTAAATCAATCATGGTTTTAAGTCCAGCTCTAGCATTGATCACATGGGGAATCATGTTCACACACATGGCAATGGTACCGATGCCACCTGGTATTTCAGGTTTAATGGCCATATCCACGTTGGGCACACCCTTTATACGTATATAGTCACCTGTATTTACCCCTTCAAGTTCAGGCTCAATTTGTTGCGGGTGAATCATGTTAATCTTTTTTTCGCCACCAATCATACCATACCCTAACATGTTCACGCCGGCTACATTTCCTGCTTCAACTTTTGCATAAGGTGTCTCACGGTATACGTTGGAGATAATGGGTTCACTGGATTGTGTTATGGGACCATCTAATGACCAGCCAATGGCATCTGAAATCATGCCAATGGATTCTGCAAAACCAACATGACCTGCTAATGTACCATCCTTTGTCTTTTTATGAAATACCTCCGGTGTTATACCTACACCTTGTTCCTCCATCACAGTAGGTCCAAAAGGTGATAAACTATTTACCCGCTCACACTCAATGGTTTCCACTTCTGCACAAGCTCCTGTTAAGACAACAGCTAATAAATCCATAATGAGTCCAGGGTTAATCCCTGTACCTAGAATGGTCACATTGTTTTCTTTTCCAATCCAGTGCATCTCATCCGATAATTCTGGTGATTGAGCCCTTGGATAAGCCATCTCTTCAGCTGTGGAAATCACATTAATACCACGTTCTGCTATCCACTTAATCTTATCGAAAGCACCTTTTGTATAGGAATCCGTACAGAGCAATGCAACATGTGCACATTTGTCTGTCACAACGTCTTCAATGTCACTTTTGATGACTACATCTGGACGATTACCTTGCTCAGCATCTAACACATCATACATACTTTTACCAACTTTATGTGGGTCTCTATCACAGACCCCAACAATATCCACACCTTGCTTTTTTAAAAGCATATCGGCCATACCACTTCCCATGGCACCAAAGCCCCAAATAATCACTTTAATATTTTCCATGTTCGTTCCTCCTTGCCTTAGTACTCTAACATAGCTTGAATCATACATTGATTCGTGAGCTGTTTTTCATTTTTTATGCCTACTTTTTGATGATAACCCTACACTCAGTATACATCTATTCTATGGTGCATGTTAGACATTAGGAAATAGACTTATTGTATTTAAATGTAAAGCATCATGGCATGATATGGCATAGGGGTTCTGCATTTATTCTATTATGGATGCAATGATGCATCTACGTTGACCATATATACACGTTTTGCATCATGAAACCCCACATGCTGATTAGCGATATAATCAAAAATCGCCATCCATATACAACAAATAAACACCTAAATGTCCCTTGACCATCAAAAGCAACCATGACATAGTCACCATATGCGTTAGTCTATTAATGGCTACCTAGAACTTTGTGACTTTCAACCTTACTTCTCCTTGAAACTGCTCCTATTTTCTTTATGTAGACCCTTTTCCTTCCATAAACATGCATCATCCTCTATACTATTTTGTCATTATACAAGCTTAATCATGCATACGATGATGTCACATACTTATATAAAACCGAAGCCATATGCATACACATAGGATCGGACCAATAATATAAAGGATGATTATAGTGTTATTTTATTCTATTTTAATCTATAGTGTAGCAACCATAACGGCTTTGATTGTATGCATTCTGTTTTCTGCTTCATCAAAAACAACCGATTGTTTGCTGCTAAATACTTCATCTGTCACTTCCATTTCTTCTATACCATGTTTTTCTTTAATCTCACGGCCGACGATGGTTTCTTGATCATGGAATGCAGGCAGACAATGCATAAATATAGCCTCTGGATGAGCCTTATCCATCATATCTTTATTCACTTGATAGGGTTGTAATAAGCTGATTCTTTCTTCAAAATGCTCTTCTTCACCCATGGATACCCATACATCTGTATAGATGACATCCACATCTTCAACACCTTCATCTACAGAATCCGTTACCGTAATGGATGCTCCAGATTCTTCTGCAAAATCTAATGCTTTAGCAACTAATGCATCTTCTGGGAATAAAGAAGCAGGTGATACAATACGGAAATCCATACCTACTTTTGCAGCACCAATCATTAATGAGTTGGCCATATTATTTCGGCCATCACCTACATAAGCAAATTTAATGCCTTTTAGATAGCCTTTATGTTCGAAAATCGTTAAGAAATCTGCTAAAATCTGTGTTGGATGGAACTTATCTGTTAGCCCATTCCATACAGGCACACCAGCATTCTCTGCAAGGCCAACCACTGTCTCATGCTTGAATCCTCTAAACTGGATACCATCAAACATACGTCCCAATACCTTAGCTGTGTCGGCAACAGATTCTTTCTTGCCTAATTGAATATCCCCTTTTCCAAGATACTCAGGATGAGCGCCTTCGTCAACAGCAGCAACTACAAAAGCACATCGTGTCCTCGTAGAAGGCTTTTCAAAAATTAGAGCAATGTTTTTACCTTCTAAGTTACGTGGACGGATACCTGCATATTTTTGTCGCTTTAACTCACTTGCTAGATCAATAAGATACTCAATTTCTTTCTTCGAATAATCTTCTAAAGATAATAGATGTCTTCCTTTTAAATTAAATGCCATATTTGTTCATCCTCCTTTTGTATAGTTGTTAAGTTTAACATGTATGATTAGATTTTTGACCCTTCAACATGATAGGTTGGTCCCATCTGTGTATTTGCCAACCTTCACTTGTGAAGAGCCTAGCATTTTTATGGGTTATCTTCTCGGACAATGGGCATACTCATACATCTTGGACCACCCCGTCCTCGTGATAATTCGGAACTGTGAATAACATGTGTTTTCACACCATTCTCATTTAATATGCGATTGGTGACATAGTTTCTTGAATACACCACAACTTCCCCTGGTGCTATTGCAAGTGTGTTCGAGCCATCGTTCCATTGTTCTCTAGGACCATCTATTTTATCACCACCAGCGCAACGGATTAAGGTAACAGACGATAAACCTAAATATTTCTTCAAAATATCCTCTAAGGTTGCACTCTCTTCATGAATCCGCACCTGATTGTCCTCTTGTTTGGTAATGGAATAGACCGTCAAAGGTCCTTCGATTTCGTGGTGAATGGTAAACTTATCGTGATCAATCATGGTAAATACTGTGTCCAAGTGCATAAATGCTCTCTTTTTAGGTATATTAAAAGCTAAAACGGTATGAAATTCTTCCCCTGCTTTAAATATATTTCTAGCCAATGTCTCAATAGAATGTGCTTCAGACCGTTCAGAAATTCCTATAGCAAGAACACCTTTACCCAGTACAAGGATGTCGCCACCTTCCAAAGATGTCTTCGCATCACGATTGTATAAAATAGGTATATCTGCATCTTTAAAACGAGGATGGTGTTTCATAATGTATTTCATAAACAAGGTTTCACGGTTTCTGGTTTTTGTACGCATGTGATTCAGTGCTATACCGCCGCCAATGATAGCTGCTGGGTCTCTTGTGAAATACAAATTAGGCATAGGGTCTATCACAAATGGATAGGTTTCATGAACCAGATAGGCTAAGGACTGGGTTGGTATGTTGGCCAATTCGTTTTTCCGAATACCTGCCATCATTTTTCTAATGAGCATGGCATCGTCTTTTTCTTCAAAATACCCTTGTAATGTATATTTCATGCCATCATCATATATGTTGGCTTCATTGAGAAAATCATTAATAAACATGGCTCTAACCTTGGGATCAGCAATAGCTGTAGCTATTAAATCGGATAGATATAAAACCTCAACACCTTGTCTCTTGAGTGTTGACGCAAAATAATCATGTTCACGAATAGCTTCTTTTAAATATGGAATTTCATCAAACAATAATTTTTCCATAAGGTTTGGTGTTAGATTTTCAAGTTCGTGAGACGGTCTATGAAGAATAACTGAAACAAGTCTCCCTATTTCAGATGTTACGTGGAGTGGATTATCGTAAGACATTTACTTCCCCCTTTAACATATTTTTGTTTGTATTTTTATGACAGCGTCTTCACTGTCATAAAATAGGGTCTATCTGTCAGAAATATAGGCTTTTACATACCTATTATCACATAATTGTCCAGCAATAACAACCATATTTTTTCAATAAAAACCACCTTACAAATGTTACGAATTTATATGCGTTGTCTTTCGGATATTTATGCAATGAAAACCCTTTATTTATGGGCTTTTGATTTATGCTTACGATTAATTATTAATTTTAATAATGAAATTTATCTTTAATTATTTAAGTGTTATATGGCTAATCACATTCTATTTTAATATATGTTTTATCAAATCACTTTATTAAAGTAATAAGACAAGAAAATAATCAGCTTGCTAAATAGAATAGCTACCTCCGTCAATTTATCAATTGAAATAGGCAGCTATTGCGTTCACTTTTATTAGTACTGACTACTTACCACCGCCATGTTCAGGTTTATAAAAGAGACGTCTAAACATGGCCGTATAGGCTGTAATTTCATTATACATATAATCCAAATCTAATTCGCCACCTGTAATCTGTAATTTCCTCATTTCATTGGTACTGAACTGTTCCAAAGTACCTTCAATGGTCGCCATCATCCTAGCAAAGTCCATATCTTCCCGAAATAAGGTATAGTCCATATGCTTGTAGGCATTATTCTTTAATTCCAGTGCCCTTGCATCATTCATGATATTTAGTTCTTTTGCTTCTTTAGCTGTATCCATATAACAACTGATAAAGAAATTAAATAAATTAGGATATTTACGCATTAATTGAATTTTAATAAAAAGGGTTTTTTCTAAAAATAATAATAAATCTTTTTCTTGATAATCCATCTCACCATTAAATTTCTCAATGGCATAATCAACACTATAATTATATAAAAAATAATACAATTCTTTTTTACTATTGAAGTAATGAAAGAGTAGACCTTTTGAAATGCCAGCATTTTTGACTATATTATTCGTTGAAGCTTTATCGTATCCAAAAGATGCAAATTCATTCAATGCTGCATTGAGTATTCGCTCTTGCTTCTCACTATCCAACTTAAAAAACTTTTCGTTCATGTTTCAGTCCCCTTTAGAAAATAACACATTCTTCTGAATCGGCTCAGATCAGAATAATAGGATACGCCTATTCATGGTTGAAACCCAATAAAAATAACGCGTCATGTATCCATTGAGCTTATCCTATTCTTTAAAATAATAACACTACTAGGACCGTAAATCAACGCGTTAATTAAATTTAATGCCATTCCTTCATGAAATCATCGATTAACGTGTTCATGTTAGTTTTTTCTCATAACAATAAAAGGGTAATTCTCTATGAGGAAAAAATACTTGACCCACTTTTTCAAACCCCAGACGTTGATAAAATCTAACCGCACGAGGGTTGCCACTATAAGTGTCAAACCGTATGGCATCATAGCCCTTTTCTTTCCCGTAATTCTCAGCAAAGGCCATTATGTTGCTGCCTATACCTTGTCCCTCATAGGTAGGGTTAATGGCTAGTCGATGAATCACTAATATCTTACCTTCATACTGCCATTTAACGGTGTTATATTCTTCCTCCTGATCTTCATTTAATGTAATGATACCGTAGTACTCTTGGTCACTTTTCATAATGAAAAGATTTTTTGACTGTATATCTTGAACCATAATGTCTGCATTAGGATAAATTTCATTCCATTGATAAATCTCTTTTGCACGCATATTGGCGACACATGCTTCGAGTAATGCCATGATATTCTCTTGATCTTGTAAGTCAGCTGTAACCATCTTCATTGTACATTTCTCCTATTTGCTATGCTTTATTTGATATTGGATGTCTATCATAAGGGGAACATATCATTTCCTAATACATCAGTTACACATGTTATGCTTATACTTCATAGATTTTACCCTACCTCCTGAGTATGAATAAATTAAGTACTTATTGATTATCTAAAGTTAACTTCACAAGAGCATCATAGATAATCGCTACCGCATCCTCTAGTGTTAATGAGTCTTTGGGTCTAAATGCGCCTTTTGTGTCAAGAGACATTATCCCCTCATTTACACAGATTGCTACATGACTTTTGTATTTATTATTAATTTTTGATACATCGCTGACCTTAGCAGGAAAGGTATCATCATACTTATCAATCTGTCCATCAATATAGTTCACAATAATCTCTGCCAGTTGTTCTCTTGTTATTTTCCTATCCAGGTATAAATAAGTACTTGTATTATCTAACATACCACAATATACAGCATTTTGCACGTCTCTATAATACTTGTGTGATGGGGATATATTCTTAAATGATAGTTCATCAAAGTCTGAATCGGTGATAATATCGAATAGATTATCCTTTACATTTAACAAGCGAATAACATCAATTAGGGTGACTTCTTTTTGTAAATCCGTATAATGAATATCTAATCTGCTTATATTGTTCATGATTGCGAGAGCTTTTTGATTCGGATGACCTTTAATTTTTTCTAAAAATACCTTTTTATTATGAACTTGTTGATACCCATTAGCATCGAGGACAACACCACTGGATGCATCAATATCTCCTGTATAGCCATAGTTATTTTGTAATCCTAACCCAGTGATGTATCGAGGCGCTAATCGTTTATTTTCAGATGAATAAGTATCTAATTGATCATAAACAAGTTGTACCTTAAATGTTTCAAAGAATATATCAAGGGCTTCTTTGTCACTTATTAACGGCATCTTTGGGAACTCTAAATCTTGCCAACGAATTATACATTGGTCTGGTGTTCCATCAAGAGAATTAATACTAATACTAATATAGCTGTCCTCAAATGGAATGTTATTCACTGAACGTTTAAAAGTATAATCATAAATCATACCAAAACCAATATGGTTATATACATAATTGCAGCTATCGTATTCAGTAGGTTTAGGTTTATGCTGTTTCGTTTCAAGCTCCATAATCTTATCTGGATACAGTGTACTTATGACTTCTACAGCTTTTTCATAACCTTCTTCCCATGTAAAAATAGGCTTTAAGAGTTCGTCGGAATCATGAGGTCCTTCTGACGCAAATTGTGAAATAAACTCTACCATTTCTGTTTTAGCGTTTATGTCAATCGTTCCTGTTATAGGTCCGCTTTGAAATGTAGCTTGCCATATTTCATAAGGAGGATCTTGACTTTCACTAAGCTCTAAATCACGTATATTGATTGGTTCTTTATATACATGTTGAAGATATTGTTTCATGACTTTCTTTGCTCTATCACTTGATATCACTGATGGGTTTAAACCTCTTTTACTTTTCGCCTTGTAAATGCTTTTCTTTCTTTCAAGACTAATATCACATGATGAAGCTTCTTTGTCGATGTTACTATTAATCGTGTTCATTGGTGACTTTTTGTTTTTGGCATCAATAAAGTAATCTTTATCAATTGTAGGTCGATATACAAGTTTAATAGCTTCAACAGGTTGATTATAGTCATATTGGCATGGTCGATACAACAATTCCATTTTTACATGTTCTCTAAATATTTTTTCAGCTTCTTTACTAGAAATAATATGATCTACAGCTTCAATGGTACCTAGGTCATGGTCCCATTCTTTAGAAAATCCTGATACCTCACCAGAGATACTATTAACGACTATCGTTATGCTATTATACATACAATAGACATCATTAACATAACGACTATATATGATTTTATAGCCATGTGTATCACTATCATATTGAGATAAATCTAAATTAATATGACTGGTTTTATATTCTTTAGGAAAAAATTCCATCATATAATGATCAGCTTTCTTCTTGGCCTCTTCAAAGCTAAAAAGAGGTACATTTATATCTTTATCATTAAATATTTTGTTAACATTTGCCTCCAATACTTGTCTAGACTCATCAATTCTGATAGATATACTTTCATTCTTATCTATCTTTTCCCAATAAAAAAAACCATTGTAGGGAGAAATATTTTGCTTAAATGTATCATTTATTGATATGTCAAAGTATGTTTTTACAGCCTTTTTAGCAAAAGATATGGCTTCTTCAGATGTCATAAGCGTTGCTTGATCCTGCGTAATTACTTCTTTCTCCCCACTGAATGTCTCTTTTGCATAACTTGGCACAATCATCCCAAGTACAACCAAAACACCACATATAAAAACATTTAATTTTCTGAATTCCACTAGACAAACCTCCATATTTTTTTGAAATTATATCATTCTTTCCTTTTCATGTCAATTCATAAATTTATGTCAATATCTACTGCTCTGTGAATAGTTAAAGTAATATCGAAAAAGATGCTCTCTCAATGTCACTGAAACAGCATCTTGATATATCTATTTATTACACATATATTAACTATCGGTACTAATTATACTGATTTCCTATCATTTCATGATGTACTTCCCTGATTGTTATACTTAATGTACCACTTCTATTGGGTAACAAACATATACACAATATAAGTAGCGATACATAAACACGTGGATACCACTGTAATATTATTCACAAGTTTAACCTGATCGTCACTACCGCCATATTTGCCTACAAGTACAGATGCTGAGAAGGGGGGTGGTAAAATTAACAATGTAAAATAAGCGTAGTTCATGTAGTGGTCAAATGTAATCAATCGGTCAATGATGATGAACTTAAATAGATAACCCACAGCTAACATGAGCACAAAGCGCAAGGCAACAAACATAATGGTTAATTTTGCATAAGCTTTGTTAAAGCTTAACCCATAACCAATAACCATAAGGATAAGAGGTGTGGCAATTTTACTTATGCTTTCTAAGGTTAAATAAATGCCATGAAGCAGATAATTATCTTTTAACAGGTGACTTAACCCTAACAAGTTAATGCCTACACCAAGTATAATGGCAAGGATTAACGGGGATGTTAAGAATCCCTTTATGGTATCTAAGCTTAATTTTTCCTTCCCCATACTAAATTTCATAACGGATACATAAATAAACCATATAAAAAACTCGTGACCAATACCCATGACAGCTATGGGTAAAAGGTTAGCCTCGCCAAACACTGTAATGTATAAAGGTATCCCCAACAAACCAAAGGAAAAACCCGATACAATAAATGGTAAAGCGGGATGTTGAATAATCGGCAACTTTCTTAATAAAAAGCCTAATACCATCATGACTATACACAGTATAAAAACGGATAAAATTAACCCGAAATATTCTATTTTAAAATCCAGATTAACAAAGGCTATAAATAATACCGATGGTAATGCAATATCAATGACAATCTTTTTAAAACCATTGATCACATCCTGGCTTAAAAATTGGGTCTTTCTCATCACAAAACCTGCTCCAAATAGTAGGAGAATGGGGAGTACTTTTGCTAATAGTTCCATGTTGTTATCCTTTCTTATGTTCATCAGTCATTAACTCAGATAAATTATATTGTATTTAGAATACATTTAATACGTGGTGTTTAATTACTATAAAACCCTTTATTTTGTGTTTTTTGTTATTACGATATGCTATAATAAAACACAGGAGGGTTACTCATGAAAATTACGAATGAAAAAGTAAAAGGCTATTTCTTAGCGTTAATCGGTGCATTATCCTTATATGTTTATTTATTTGGCTTTCAGATGCTTATCGCCTTTACTCCCGTTGTTGTTGGAGCAGTCATTGTGATAGGTTTAATCAAATTATTAGATGTATAAAAACTGTTTAAACACCATCTATCCAACACATAGGCTTTCAAAATCATATTGTACCATATTTTCTCAATAGGATATAGAGTAAATCCATAAGTTAACCCTTTAATCTCATACGAATCTTATTGTAAAACCCTAAATAATACAAAAAGCTGATGTTCGATCAGCTTTTTATTTATCATCAACATTATAAGTCTAGTGATACTCTAAATCTTGCTTCTAATAGATAAAAGACATCCTTTAATTATTCATGATGACTAGGATGTCTTGTCTTATGGTATACATGTTTTATAAGGGTATATTACCATGCTTTTTACGCGGTCTATCATCTCGCTTACTTCTAAGTGCTTGTAACGAAGATACAATATAAGGTCTTGTCATCATTGGGTCAATGACGGCATCTACGAAACCTCTACTGGCAGCCACATATGGATTAGCAAAATTCTCTTGGTATTCTTCCACTTTCTGTGCACGCATAGCTGCTGGGTCATCTGCATGATGTATATCTTTTCTAAAGATAATATTGGCTGCGCCCTGAGCCCCCATAACAGCGATTTCTGCTGTGGGCCAAGCAAATACCATATCTGCGCCTAGGTGTTTACTACTCATGGCAATGTAAGCGCCACCATAAGCTTTCCTTAGAATGATATTGATCTTAGGTACTGTTGCTTCACAATAGGCATATAGAAGCTTCGCACCATGTCGAATGATACCTGAATGTTCTTGTATGACACCTGGAAAATAGCCAGGAACATCTGTTAATGTGACGATTGGAATACCAAAACTATCGCAGAAACGCACAAATCTTGCTGCTTTATCGGAAGCATTGACATCAAGAGCTCCTGCTAAGAATTGAGGCTGATTAGCAACGATGCCGACTGTTTCATTATGCATCTTGGCTAATCCAACGATTATATTCTGGGCATAATCTTTATGTACCTCTATGAAGCTGTTCACGTCAATGATTTCATGTATAATATCCCGCATGTTGTATGCTTTACTTGATGAATCTGGTATGATATCCGCTAATGTTGTGGATTTCCGGTTAGGGTCATCTTGCATATCTACTGCCATGGGTTCTTCAAGGTAGTTTGCTGGAAGATAAGCAATCAATTGTCTAATGGCTGTTATACACTCCTTTTCATCGGTGTAATGAAAGTGTGCAACACCGCTTTTACTTGCATGCACATAGGCACCACCAAGCTCTTCCTTAGTAATCACTTCACCTGTGACCGTCTTAATAACCTCCGGTCCTGTGATAAACATCTGACTGGTATTATCAACCATGAATACAAAATCCGTAATAGCAGGTGAATAAACAGCACCTCCTGCACATGGCCCCATAATAACCGATATCTGGGGGATAATACCCGATGCTTTTGTATTACGATAAAAAATCTCGCCAAAACCACTTAAGGCATCAATACCTTCCTGCACTCTAGCACCACCTGAATCATTAATACCAATAATTGGTGCACCATTTTGCATGGCCATGTCCATAACTTTACATATCTTCTGTGCATGTACCTCACCGAGAGAACCACCCATAACCGTAAAATCTTGAGCATAGACATAGACTAAGTTGCTATCAATGGTACCATAGCCTGTTACGACACCATCACCAGGTGCTTCTACTTTATCCAGTCCAAAATCCGAAGAACGGTGCTTCATGAAAGCGCCAACTTCAACAAAGCTGTTTGAATCAAGCAGCATCTCAATTCTTTCCCTAGCAGTCATCTTACCAGATGCATGCTGGCGATCAATCCTTGCCTGTCCACCACCTTGAAGCAGCTTATTTTTGCGTGCATACATATCTTGTATGCTCTGATGGATATCAGACATGTTAACACCTCCTGGTAGTCTTTTTTATGCATGTATGTCAAATCAATTAATTGTATTTCCTATATATATTAGCTATTTACTCCGTATGCTTAGATACACTTCCATCAACAAGGGCTTAGATGATAAAGCCCCTTGCTCTATTTATACGGCGTAGATTTCAGAGATTTTAACAGGTCTGCCTTCATCAAGAGACTTTTTAGCAGCCATTGCAATAATAACGGAGTTAAGACCGTCAATGCCTTTTACTGGCGGCTCTGTATCGTTTTCAATTGCTGCAAAGAATTGCTTCATTTCTTCCACAAAGGATCCCATGTAGCGTTCTAAAAAGAAGTACAGTGGTTTATCCGACGCTACATTGTCAGCCGTTCTAATAATCGTATTGGTCTCGGTATCATTTCTCGCTTCAATGGAGCCTTTTGAACCGAACACTTCTACTCTTTGGTCATAACCATAAGCTGCTCTTCTACTGTTATCAATAACAGCCATGGCACCATTTTCAAACTTTATGGTCGTAATAGCTGTATCCACGTCACCCGCTTTTCCAATCTCTGGGTCTACCAGACTATCCCCTATAGCATAGACTTCTGTTGCTTCACAACCTGCTTGGAATCTTGCCATATCAAAATCATGTATAGCCATGTCAAAAAAGATACCACCGGATACTTTTACATAGGCAATTGGTGGAGGCTCAGGATCTCGAGATGTGATTTTAATGATATGAGGTTCTCCAATAACACCGTCTTTTGTTACCTTGTTAATGCGGTCGAAATTATGGTCAAAACGGCGATTGAATCCAACTTGGAATTTCACACCCGCTTTTTCCACTACCTCTAATACGTGATTAATACGGTCTAAATCATAATCAATAGGCTTTTCACAGAAGATATGTTTTCCAGCTTCTGCTGCTTCAATGGAGATCTGTGCATGGGTATCCGTTGACGAACATACAAGTACAGCATCAATCTCTTTATCTTCTAAGATTTTATGGTAATCGGAATACACATCCTCGATACCAAGTCCCTTAGCCCACTCTTTTACACCATCTAATCTTACATCGGATACAGCTTTGATGGTTGCATTTGGAATATGGTATGAAATGCTTTCTGCGTGTACTCTACCAATACGTCCTGCACCAATAATACCTACATTCATTTTTTTCATTTATCATTATCCTCCAATTCTATTCTTGTTGTGTATGCATCTTTTATCATCCATTATAATCCTGTATTTTCTCGAATATAGTCCCTTGCTCTAACAGCATATTCAAAGGGATTTGCAATTGCTGGGTCTTGCTCAGCTTCCACTACCATCCAACCTTCATAATCAGCCTCTTCTAAAATCTTAAAAAGAGGTTTAAAATCAATGAGCCCATCACCAGGAATAGTGAATGCACCTAATTTAACACCTTCTAGGAAACTTAATTTCTCGGCTTTCACTTTGTTCACCACATCAAGGCGAATGTCCTTTAGATGCACATGAGCTACGCGCCCAACATGTTTCCTTAAGACAGCATAAGCTGCCTCAGCATGACCTTCTGAGTAAGCTAAGTGACCTGAATCAAATAATAAGTAAACATCATCATTGGTCATATCCATGAAACGGTCCACTTCTTCTGGCGTTTGAACACCTGTACCCATATGATGATGAAAGGATACCTTCATACCTTTTTCAGCTGCCAATTTTGCTAACTTATTCATACCTTCTGTTACTTTTATCCACTCTTCTTCTGTATAGATTGGTTTTTCTTCAAATACCGGTTTTGTTGTCCCTTGGATACTGTTCCCTTGCTCAGAACAACCAATCATCTTAGCACCCACAGCATGTAAGAAATCACGATGTTTGATGAAATTATCAATTGTCACTTCTTCTGGCTCAGATGTAAATAGCGTTGAAAACCATGCATTACAGATTTGTACACCCCGAATGTCCAAATACTTTTTAAGCACTTTGGGATCTTTTGGATATTTATTACCCACTTCGCTTCCTGCATACCCTGCTAAAGCCATTTCACTGACACATTGCTCAAAGGTGTTTTCCCCACCTAACTCTGGCAAATCATCGTTTGTCCACGCAATTGGAGCAATACCTAATTTTACTTTATGCTTATCAAACATATCTACAACCTTCTCTCCTTAATCATGTACCATTAATAGGGTCTTGCCTTATCTATTTCTGTATTGAGTTTTCTTGTGGCATTGGTAATACTTGCCTTTTCAGCAACTTGTGCATTACCAACACGCCACCATGACTCGTAACCATCTGTCATGGTTTTTGGTAATACTTTAATATCCATAAGGGTGGATACCTTTTGCTTTTTAGCATCAGCTAAAGCTGCAATGAACTCTTCTTCTGTTGTAACGGTATACGTTTTGCAGCCATAACCTGCTGCACACATAGCAAAATCAATGGTGATAAGATTGTCATCCAGCATACCCGTTTCAGGGTTTCTATAACGCATCTCTGTACCAAAGCTACCCATGCCATGACCCATCTGCAAATTATTAATACAACCAAATGTCATGTTATCAAACAACAATACATTGATCTTAACTCTCTCCTGTATGGATGTAACAAGCTCTGAGTGAAGCATCATGTATGAACCATCACCAACCATGGCATACACTTCTTGTTCAGGCTCCGCAAGCTTCACACCAAGTGCAGCATTAATTTCATAGCCCATACACGAATAACCATACTCCATGTGATAGGTGTTGGCTTCTTTTGGACACCATACACGTTGCAAATCACCTGGTAAACTACCAGCTGCCCCTACAATAACTGCATCTTTTTCTAATAATGTATCACATAAGCCAAGAACTCTCGTCTGTGTTAAACATGACCCTAACTGCTCTTTATACTCTTCTATCTTATGGTCAAGATGTCCCGCAACCTCAGGAGTAAAATTCTCTTGATACTTAATATGAAAAAGACGTTTAAGCTCCTTCTGCCAAGTTGCTTTTGCATTAACTATTTCACTCTCATAACCTGACTTATAACCTTCAAGACCCCTAGTTAAAGCTGTTATGGCTTCTTTTGCATCTGCCACAACCTTCACAGCATCCAGTTTATAAGCATCAAAGGAAGCCACGTTAATGTTCACAAAATCCACTTCTGGGTTTTGGAATAACCACTTAGAAGCCGTTGTAAAATCTGTATAACGCGTACCAATGCCAATCACCACATCCGCCTCTTTGGCTAGTACATTAGCAGCATAACAGCCTGTCGTACCAATACCACCCATGTTTAACGGGTGATCATACACAATGGCGCTCTTACCTGCCTGTGTCTCACCAAAAGGAATATGAAAGGTTTCAGCAAAGACCCGAAGGGCCTCCCCTGCTTCTGAATAGCGAACACCTCCACCACACACAATCAACGGTTTCTTCTTCTTTTCAATCATCTCAACAGCATCTTGAATCATCCCTTCTGTAGGAAGGGTTCTCTCAATTCTATGCACACGTTTGTCAAAGAAGCGCACTGGATAATCATAAGCCTCACCTTGAACGTCCTGAGGCAATGCTATGGTGACAGCACCTGTTTCAGCCGGGTCCGTTAAAACACGCATGGCATGAATCATGGAATACATTAACTGCTCAGGACGACTAATACGATCCCAATACTTACTCACCCCACGGTAACAATCATTAGTCGACAGATTCAAATCATGAAACTGCTCCACCTGTTGCAGTACTGGATCTGGTTGTCTCGAAGCATACGTATCACCTGGCAAGAATAATACCGGTATTCGATTCGCCGTGGCCGTCGCCGCTGCTGTCACCATGTTAGCAGCTCCTGGACCTACCGAAGACGTACACGCATAGATTTGCTTACGATGCTTCTGCTTCGCATAACCAATAGCCGCATGTGCCATCCCCTGTTCATTACGCCCTTGATGCACAACCAAATCCCCTGAATCCTGCTCTAACGCCTGACCAAGACCCAGAACATTACCATGTCCAAAAATCGTAAAAATACCTTTCACAAACTTCTGTTCCACCCCATCAAACACCACATACTGACTATCCAAAAACCTCACCAAAGCCTGGGCCATCGTTAATCGAATCGTTTCCATCCCTACATTTTACCTCCTTAAATGTTTCACATTGTACAGGATACATAACTGAGTTTTACTTGACCCTATACATCTTAATTAAACACCCTATACCTCTAATAAAACTCTTCCACTTACCAACACCTTGCACCACATCTAACGCAGCCTAGTAGCTTAATAGGTCGCTAAAGAAAGTGACTTTTAATGCTGCCTTAGCATATCTTAGCGAACGAAAAGTAATCTTGCGTTAAAAATCTTAAACTGTCTGACCGCAGGGAGTTTTTAAGATTTAGCAAGATTACTTGCAGTGAGCTTAGTTATGCTTAGGCAACATTAACAAAACTTTCTTTAACGACCTATTAAACTACGCCCCCTTGCACTACCCTAAAACCAACCAGCAATCAGCAATCAATCAAGCTACTTCTCCCCCCAAACCTCCACATCCTCATCCAACAACCAAACATGCTTCTCCTCAAACGTCCTATCCTTCAACCAACGCTTCTCTTCAATATGAGGAATCATCCATACATAATACATAGCATACCCCGGCGCCGAACACTGCGGATGCACCACATTACTCCTTATACAAGATGTACTCCTATGCTCTACTTTATAAGCATCATCACCAATTAAACTAAAACCATATCCCGTATCCGGTAAAAAACGATAATGATATACTTCCGGTTGTACATGATAATGAGGCGGATACGAAGACGATTTACCAGGATGATTAATGACTTCACCTATAACAAGATTAGAATAAGGCGCTATATCATCATCAATAATGGTTCTTACTGTACGATTAGACGTATTGCCAAGAACATCCTTACCAAATACCTCACTGACAGTATCTTCTTGCCCATATAATTTAGCCTCAAACATGTTATCATTCTCAACTGCCTCATAACACAGTTCTGATTCATCCTTACCCGTGATAACCACTTTCGTATCTCTCGGTACATGCAAACACACTGGATTGTCATCAAAGCAACTCACACGCTTCATTGTTTCCCTATAACCATCCCATTCAAAAGTCACTTCCCCTTCTATTAATAGAATGGCTCTTTCTTTTGCCTCATGATTTTCATATGAAAAACCATCTTTCACACGAATAATACCAACGTCCATACGCATATCACCATGTTTTCCTTCAAGCTCCGTAATGGCATTATACCCATAGGCATAAGGTTCTTTTTGATGTTCTACCATGTTTTCCCCTCCAATCTATTGATACAATAATCTACCAACCTAGTCGCTTATATTTCTGATGAATGACTTCTTTTATGGCTTCCATAGGCCTTTTAAAGCATTTAATACGATCAAATGCCTGTGAATCAGCCATTATTTCTTCACGCAGGGTATGACCAAAAGCCATGCGAAGTGCTGTACCGATATTGACTTTTGCGACGCTTGTAGCAGCAAGCTTCGTTAAATCATCATCTGTAAGACCTGTTGAACCATGAATCACCAATGGTACGTCTGTCAGCTCCTGTATCTGTTCTAAACGTTCATATTGAATCTTCGCATCTTGTACCTGCATACGGTGAAGTGTTCCCACAGCTACAGCCAATGCATCAACACCTGTTTCTTCTGCAAATTGCTTGGCTTCTGCTGGGTCTGTGTACATGGCTATTGCATGAATGGATGGATCGTTATAACCAACACAACCGATTTCAGCCTCTACAGATATTGCGCACGCGTGTGCAAGACGAACAACTTCTTGTGTTTGACGTATGTTTTCCTCTAATGGCAGTCCTGAACCATCATACATCACCGACGTATATCCTGCACAAATTGCCTTAGCACATAACGCATAATCTTTTCCATGGTCCAGATGTACACATACTGGAATGTCCGTGTCTTCACCCATTGCTCCATATAAGGCTGCCTGATACTTGACATCCATATGGGCTACAGCATCTTTATTGGTCATAAGAATGGCAGGCGCATTTAACGCTTCTGCTACTTCAATGACCATCTTAGCATCTTCGTATCCATATACGTTAAACCCTGGAACGGCTTTATCTGCAACAGCAGCTTCTTTCATCATCTTAACCATATTGACTAACATAGCATTCTCTCCTTTCAAACATGGATTACTTAGCTAAATCACCAAATAATTCTTCATCTGAAGGAATGACTTCTTTAATGGGTTCAGATACCCAAGTGACATTAATAAATTGCTTCCAAGTAATGTTCTCAGAAGATACATTACCACCCCAAGTACCGCAACCAAGTGTTAATGTAAAGGGCATACCGTTATCCCAGTTGCCGCTATTGGCATAGCATTGCGGTTGCCTAACCATGATACGGCTAACCTTAACTTTATTTCCTAATGTTTCGACTCTATCTTGATCGGTTGTATGTATACCACATGAGTGACCAGCACCTTGGTAACCTGTGATGTCATTGACTTTGGCTACAGCAGCGTCGAAATCTTTTACCTTATACAGCGTCACCACAACGGACATCTTCTCACCTGAGAAAGGATAATCCGGTCCAACACCATCTTCCTCAACCATGATAAATACCTCTTTTTCGCCAATGTTTATACCTGCAAGGTCTGCAATCTTACCTGCTGGTTGAGCTACAATATGACGACTAAGATGCCCATCTTCCCACATAGCGCTTTGTAACTTGGTCTTTTCCTCAGATGTGGCTAAATGGCCGCCTTCAGCTTGTAAATGAGCAACTAAATCATCGTAAACGCTTTCAACGATAACTAAGGCATTCTCCGCTGAACAACTTGTTGCAAAATCGAATGTTTTACTTAATTTAATCTTATGTGCCGCATCTTTTATATCAGCCGTTTCATCAACAATAATGACCGCATTACCAGCTCCAACCCCGTATGCTGGCGTGCCTGATGAATAAGCTGACTTCACCATGCCAGCACCACCTGTCGCCACAACAAGGTCACATTGCTTCATTAATTCATTACTTGAATCAAGGGAGGGCTCTTCAATGGTCACAATCAAATCTTCCGGTGCTCCATGTTTCTTAAGGGTTGCCCGCATCATATCTACAATGAGTTTATTGGTTTTCTTCGTACGTGGGTGTGGTGCAAATACAATGGCATTACGCCCCTTAATGGCATTCATAGCTTTAATCACAGGTGTCGCTTCTGGATTAGTACAAGGTACTAATGCACCAATGACACCTACGGGTTTTGCAAACTTAATCAATCCTTTTTCTGGAACCCGCTCAATGACACCAACGGACTTACAGTCTTTCATATCCCGTAGTGCACCTCGCACTTTTTTCATTAACTTACCATATTTGCCTTCATAATTACCCAGATGAGACTCTTCTATTGCAAGTGTTGCAACCGCCTTCGCATTGTCGACGTTTACCATATCCCAAGCAATTGCCGTCACTAACGCATCCACTTGCTTTTGGCTGTAACCTTCCGCTATTTCTTGTGCTGCCTTAGCACGTGCAATTAATGCCCTTACCATGGACTTTGCATCTGACATATTGTTGTCCTCCTTTAATGTCTTATTATTTTATAACAGCTTCATGATTAGATTTGCTCAACATCATAAGCCTTTTCTCCATCATATTGCTCTATAAACCGTTCAATCTTATCAATCCCAGGCATTGCGTCAGAACAGCTATGACTGGATACCACAATAGAAGCGGATGCCGCACCGATCTCCATGGCTTTACCTGGGTCATATCCTTGCATCAAGCCATAAATAAAGCCGCCGGCATAAGAATCACCAGCACCAAAAGTCTTCACAGGTATGACAGGAAATACTGCTCCTGTATACTGATCACCTTCTAATGTATAAGCAAAAGACCCTTTTTTACCATGTTTGATCACCATGATCTTAGCGTTGAAATCGAACCACTTCTTAGCTGTAACGCCATCATTTGTATTACCTGGGTTGGAAAACATCTCTAGCATATCAAACTCTTCACGGGTACCAATAATCACATCACATTTTTCAGCTGCCAAACTATAATAAATAGCTGTTTCCTCAACAGATTTCCATGTATACGGGCGATAATCAATATCAAAGAAAACAACCGTATTATGTTTTCTTGCCAGTTCCAATACGGCAAATACGGCTTCCCTTGAGGGACTTGCAGCAAGTGCCGTACCTGAAATAAGAACAGCTTTTGCACGCTTAATATACTCTTCCTTCACATCAGTTACTTCTAGTTTTAGATCAACGGCATCTGATCGGTACATTAGAATACTGCAATCCGTAGGTGACTTAATTTCTGTAAAGGCAAGACCTGTCTTAGCTCCGGATTTATCAACTACCACATGAGAAGCGTCGATGTTGTTATCACCTAAATACTGAAGAATAAAACGACCTAATGGATCATCTGCTACTCTGCCGATAAACCCTGCTTTTAGACCAAGCCTTGATACAGCAACTGAGATGTTAGCAGGCGAACCACCTAAATATTTTGTAAAGGTATTTGTTTCTTCCATTGGACGATGAATCTCGTTGGCATTTAAGTCGACAGCTAAACGACCTACAGCAATTAAATCTAACGGTCTGTCTTCCTGAAAAACTAAGTTGTTCATATCTGTTCTCTCCTTTTTTATGTAGGAATATGAATTTCCTTTTATTCACCTAAAACCTATATGGGACAAGATAGAAACCACATAATCGTTCTATTCTTTTCATTAGGTTAAACGTTTTCTCTCCCTCTAAAAAAATAACTATTTTTCTATTTTTTTTACAGAATCCCTGATCACTAGACTGGGCTCAAAAACGAGATTATCTTGAGTATGCTTACCATGACCTTCTATAATATTGATAATCATACGGGCTGCTTCTCTTCCCATATCGTAGATGGGTTGAGCAACGGTAGTCAACTTAGGCCGTACTAATCGTGTCATTTCAATGTTATCAAAACCTACGACAGATATATCTTCTGGTACACACATGCCAAGTTCTTCTATCTTTTCCATTGCACCGATGGCCATAAGATCATTACAACAAGCAACAGCTGTCATGTCTGTTCCTGTTTCCAGTAATCTTTCCATAGCATCATAACCATCTTTGATGGCATACTCTCCTTGTACCACTAAATCAGAATCAATAGCAATACCGTTGTCTTCAAGGGCTTTAAGATACCCTTTATACCGTTCATTAATGGAATAACTATCAAGAGGTCCCGTCATAAACCCAATGCGCCGGTGACCATTATGTATGAGGTATTCAATCATATCATACATGGCCTTGTGATTATCCAGATATACACATTTACAGCCTTTTATCTCTGGTTTCGAATCAATAAAAACCAGTGGTAAGGAGCTTTTTAGAATCTTGTTCAAAATGGTGTCACTGATGTTTTTAAAATTATTATAAATAATACCGCATACATAGTGTTCACCAAGAAAATCCAAATATGCCGCTTCTTTATCCATGGAATTGTTGCCATCACATAAGATGATGTTATAACCATGTTTTGAGGCTTCATCTTCTATTCCTTTTGCCATTTTAGGGTAAAAAGGATTGGTTAAATCGGGTATAATCAAACCAATAATTTTGGATTTTTTCGTCACAAGCCCCCGTGCTACAGCACTTGGCTGGTAATTATATTCCTCAACAAGTTCAAGTATTCGTTTCCTTGTGTCCTCACCTACACCTTTACTTTTGTTATTAACAACCCTGGAAACTGTGGCTACGGACACGTTTGCTTTCTCAGCGATATCTTTTATGGTTATTTTCATCATTTCCAACTCCTAATTAACGCTTACATTAATGAAACTTATCAAATGACAATGTCTATACAATGCTTATTCTTTGTCATTAGCATAGAGTAAACGTTTTAGTAAATTTAATTTCATTATATATCCCTCATTAAATCCTGTCAATATAAATAATTATTTAACAAGGTCTTCTATGGTTATTACCATGTTGTTGGAAAATAGTGCTATGTGACCTGTTTATTCAACACTATCTTATGATAGAATTTACATACGTATTAATTCATTGGTTTCAAATGCCTTTTTACACTGATAAGCAATCTCCGTTGTCTTGGTACCATCATAAACCGTAACTTCTGGTTTTCTATGGTCATGTATACACTTAATAAATTCATTAATCTCTGCCAAGTAAGCTTGTTCAAAGCGCTCCAAGAAATCCTGAGAACACTCTTGGCGTACACCATGATGGTCCAATATCTCAACCATATTTTTTTGTGGTACACTGGCAATCCTTAATGTGGCTTTCGTACCAATAATTTCAGTTTCTACATTATACCCATGTGGTGCAGTCCGACCTGCAAATAAAAATACCATGGCATCATTTTCCATCTGCATAAGAGCCGCTACATTATCCCCATCCTTGAACGCCCCAAACTCCTGATGGGCATAACAACCACCAATGGCATGGATGGTTATTGGCTCTGAGTCTACCATCCAACGGGCAAGATCAATATCGTGAACGGCCATATCAATAAATTGTCCGCCGCTATGTCCAGCATAAGCAATGGCTCCCTCGATACAACTCTCTGGGTCTTGAGAATAACCTCTAAATAAGACCACATTGCCAATGTCCCCATTTCTAATTTTTTCTCTTGCATAAGCATAAGAAGGGTCATAGCGCCTCATAAAACCCAGCATAAATACTAATTCTGGATGACGCTCAACAGCTTCTTCCGCTATCTTACATTCCTCTAGATTCGTACCTAATGGCTTCTCAGAGAATACATGTAGTCCTGCATCAAGAGCCTGTGCTATCTGCGTTGTATGTAAGCTGGAAGGTGACGAAATCACAACTGCATCTAATGCCTGATTCGTTATCATGTCCTCATAATCTGTATAGCGATTGGGGATGCCCCAAGCATCTGCTGTTTTATTTAACTTCACTTCATCTTTATCACATAGAGCAACAAGCTCGGCCCCTGGTATTTTAAAAGCTATATTTTCAGCATGTTGATATCCCAAACGACCAAGACCAACTGCACCAATTTTTATCTTCTTCATCTTCCCTTCGAAACGGTAATCTTGTAAAGTCATTCAATAACCTTAACAACCGTTTCTTCACCTCCTTCGACATATCTTCATGATTTATAGACATAACCGTTATTTTTTCTTTTTATTCTTACGCATATCAATAATAACAGCGCCAACAATGATAACGCCTTTAAAGACCTGTTGATAATAGCCGCTAACCCCTAGTAAGTTCAGTCCATTATTTAGGATACCTAAAATTAAAGCACCAACCACAGCCCCCCATATGGTACCAATCCCCCCTGAGTGGGATGTACCACCAATGGTTGTTGCTGCAATGGCATCAAGCTCATAAGACATACCCATACCTGGCTGTCCTGTGTTAACTCTTGCAGATAATACAAAACCTGCAAGACCAGCTAATAATCCAGCATAGGCATAGATTTTAATCAGATTACGATCCACATTAATACCGGATACCTCTGCCGCATGAATATTACCGCCAATGGCAAAGATATTCTTGCCAAAACGGGTATGATTCAATAGGATATAGGTGATCAAAATCATTATGATATACAGTATAACCGGAACAGGAATCCCTCGAAAATCGCCAAAACCTAAGACATAGGATTGACCAAACCATTGATAGGATTTCGTAAGGGTCGATACAGGACGGCCATTGGAATAAATCTGGGCAAATCCTCTTGCTGAAACCATCATACCCAAGGTAGCAATAAAAGGGGGTATACCCGTTTTTGCAATGAGCGTACCATTGATCAATCCAGCAATGAGTCCCACTAAGAGAGCCGCTATAATCGGTACAAGCACAATCATTTCTGGTAGATTAGGAAACATTTTTGCTTGCCAGTCACCTTGTTGCCCTAGACTAGCTGCTACAACCGCTGCAACGGCTAATACAGAACCGGATGATAGGTCAATCCCTTTAGCGATAATAACAAGGGTTACCCCTAAAGAAATTAATCCAATGACCGATATCTGTCTCACCACATTGAACAGGTTCTTAGCTGTCATAAAAACAGGTGACATAAAACTCATGAGTACAAACATGACGATTAAAACAAGTACGATACCATACTTACTTAAAAACGCTTTTTGAGAAGCAAATGTATCTTTTGGCTTTTTAGTTAACATAATAACGGTTGATTTGTTATCAGCCTTTTGCTTATTGTTTTGCATATGTAGTCCTCCCTTTGTTCTAATTGGTATTGGTGGCATGTTGCATGATCCGCTCTTGATTGGCATCTTCTCGGTCAATCCTGCCCGTTACTTTTCCTTCATGCATCACCACAATGGTATCACTCATACCAAGAATCTCTGGTAACTCTGAACTGATCATGATAATGGATTTTCCTTGTGCTGCTAATTCCGTGATTAAGCTGTGAATCTCAGATTTAGCGCCAACATCAATACCCCGGGTAGGTTCATCAAGTATTAAGATATCCGGTTGTGTCAACAACCATCTTGCTACAAGCACTTTTTGCTGGTTACCTCCTGATAGGTTTTGAATCTGTTGATTGAGGCTTGGTGTTTTGATTCTAATCTTATTTTTATAGTCATCACAATCCTGTACAATCTTTTTGTGCTGGACAAATCCCGTTGCAATATAATCGCTCATGTTTGCAATCACCATGTTATCTTTTACACTGAGCATGGGGAAAATCCCTGTATGTCTTCTATCTTCTGTTAATAACGCTAATTTATTATGAATGGCTATTTCCGGTGATTTTATGTCCACTTCCTCACCTTCGATAATGATACACCCAGATGTTTTTTTCCTAATACCAAATATGGTTTCAATCACTTCTGTTCTTCCTGCCCCAACAAGACCGGCTATACCTAGAATTTCTCCTTTTCTAACACAGAATGAAACATCATGAAAAACACCTTCAACGGTTAACTTTTCAACACGTAATCTCTCTTCGCCTATGTCACATTTAATCTTAGGAAACATGTCATCTAGTTCACGTCCAACCATTAATTGGATGAGCGTATTTGTATCTAATGCTTTTGCTTCATGGGTTGCTACATATTGGCCGTCTCGAAGGACGGTAATCTCATCGGATATCTGAAAAATCTCATCCATCTTATGGGAGATATAAACAATTGCTGTGCCCTGTGCTTTTAATTGCTGAATAATGCGAAATAGATGTTCCACTTCTCTATCGGTTAATGCGGAAGTAGGTTCATCCATAATGACAACCTCTGAATTGTAAGACACTGCCTTTGCAATTTCAATCATCTGCATCTTTGCTACGGTTAAGTTGGCCATTTTCTCCTTAGGGTCAAGATTGAGGTCTAAACTATCCAATAGATTTTTTGTTTGCTGATACATCTTTTTATGGTCAACGAAAAACCCTTTCTTTGGCTCTCGTCCTAACCAGATATTTTCCATAATGGATCGATGTAAGATGGGGCTAAGTTCTTGATGTATCATGGAAATACCCATCTGTAGAGCTTTATTGGTGTTGGTCATATTCACTTTTTTACCTTTGTAAACTATCTCACCAGATGTAGGTGGGTGAATGCCAATAATACATTTCATTAATGTTGATTTACCCGCTCCATTTTCGCCCATGAGCGCATGAACATGGCCTGGTTTTAGACGAAGACATACACCATCTAGTGCTCTAACACCAGGAAAAACTTTAACAATGTTCTTCATTTCCAAAACATAATTGCTCACATAATTACCTCCTTATATGTAAGACTTCTTAATTATTTAAGGCATCATTCCTTTAACAAGAGCAAATATTCTGCCTTTATTTTCCCTAATTTGGGATAGAATAGGGCTGTCTTTAAGGGACAACCCTTTCATTAAACCGTGAAGTGAATTTGCATTGTTTTAACTTTTGGTGAAAGTTATTTTAGGAATTCATCTAAATTTTCAGGCGTTACTAATTTAAAATCAATCCATTTTTCTTGTTCTGGTTTATCGCCTTGAGCTGCTTTATAAGCTAGTTCAATGGCGCCACCGCCTTGACCTGCAGCATCTTGGAAAACAGTGGCTGTTAATTCACCATTTTTAAGTGCATTTAAACCATCAGGCGTAGCATCCACACCAACAACCAAGATGTCATCTCTACCACCATCTTTCAACGCTTGAATAGCACCTAATGCCATATCATCATTGTTGGATGCAATTGCTTTTAATTCATCACCAAATCTGTTTAACCAGTCTTCGGTCTTCATCATACCTTCATTCCGTTGCCACAAACCTGTTTGCTTATCAACAATGTCAATACCATCATATTTTGCACTGATTTGCTCAACACCTTCTGTACGCTTTAGGGCACCTTCGTTATCTAATTTACCCATAAGAATGGCAATTTTACCATTGCCGCCTAACTTTTCAGCTAAGAACTCCATTTGCATAATACCCGCTTTGATTTCTTCTGAACCTACGTAAAAAGCACCCTCTGGCAAATTACCTGGATTTCTGTTTACATAAACAATAGGAATCTCTGCATTTGTAGCTGCTTGGGTTAGTGGGTCTGCGGCACTTGTATCCACAGGTACGACCACAATGGCATCTTTTTGCTGCACAACAAATGTTTCTACTTGATCCATTTGCTTAGCCATATCTTCCTTGGCATCGGTGTATTCAACATCTAATTCAATACCTTCTTCTTGTAACTTTTTGGCATATGCTTTCATACCATCCATCATGTAAGTCAAAAAGGTATCATCAAAGTTAGCAATAGAAACACCAATTGTCATTTTACTGCTCTTTTTTGAACATCCTGCAACTGTGCTTACTAACATCACACCGATAAATAGCATGGTCACTATTTTTTTCATAAACCTGAAACCTCCCTTTATTTTTGATAGCCAACTTTGTGGAACTCTTGGTTATGCAACGCTAAACTTAAAGATCATACCTTCATTGCAACTAGAGTTCTTATGTATGTTGTAATATTAGTATGACGTAAATGGAACCCCTTTATAAGGGGTTCATTTTTTGGGAAGGGGGTAAATTTTTTATTTTTCTCCCTTGCTTACACTTATTCTATCTTTCTCTTATAGGCAGTAGGGTTAATACCTTCCAGTTTTTTAAATATTTTAGAAAAGTACCTTCTATCATAGAAGCCCACCTGACTGGCTACACTGTTTATGGATTCATTGGTATGCTCAAGCAGATATTTGGCCTTATCAATCCGTATATGCTTCAGATAATCCACAAAGGATTCACCTACCTCCTGTTTAAAGAGGTGACTCAGATAGGCCATGTTCATCTGGATATGGTCAGCAACCATACTTAATGTAATATCATGCATATAATTGCACCCAACATAATACATGACTTCTTTAACACTCTCATTGGTTACTTGTTTCCCATGAAGGTTATGAAAATATTGTATCATCTCTTCTACCACATCCATGACGATATGCTTTAGCTCGTGTATTGTCTCACTTTTTTGGATGGCTTTTGCCATACTCCCATCCAATAATCGTGCTATATCTAAATTGTACTTCCTACTAAACCGTTCCAAGATGGTATGCATATCTAACCAGAAGCGTATGACTTTGTTGGGTGTTATCCCTTTTTCTATAGCCTGATCACTCAAATCATCCAATAGGTTGTCAATGCCTTTCCTATCAGCTGTCTTTATATACTGCTCAATTCGTTTATCCAATAACTTAACATGCAACATGTGCTGATGGTTAATGGCATTGTTATAGTTATTGGTACAGAAAATATGATTCTCTCCTTCATAAAACTTAACCAGCATGGTAATAAGGGCTTTTTCATATAAATGGAATAAATCAAAAAGTTGGTGGGATTTCTCTGTTATGACCATACTGACTTGAATATCCAGGTAACGGTTAATGCTGCCTCGTAATTTAATCGCTAAATCATTCATTTTCTCTTTTATGGCAAATTCACTTTTCTCATTTTCTACGTCGATAATAAGAGCAATATGGGCTCCCCCAAGTTCAAGTACTTCCCCCTTGGCAACAGTCTGTAACACTTCTTCAGCCACATTACGTATGGAAAAATTAAAAAGTTTCTGATCCTCTTCTTCTGATAACTTGTTAAGTACATCTTCATAGTGGTCAATTTCTAACAGCAATAGCACATTGTTATACTTGGATATACCCATGGATAACTCCTGGATGAGCTGCTCCATTTTTAATTTATTAATGCTGATTCCTCTTAATATCTGCTGCAAATAATCCTGTTTTAATTCCCACATGCCACGATTTGCCCAACGCTTCAACTGCTGACTTTCTTGTTTTTCTCGTTTTTCCTCTTGTATGGCTTGTTTAATCTGAGATAATACCTCTCTAAGCCGTTCTTCTGTTACCAGATTTTTCAATATGTATTCTTCTGCTCCTAACTTCATGGCTTCATGGACATATTGAAAATCATCATGACAACTTAGAACGATAACCTTACACGCAATGGAACGCTCTTGTAACGCCTTTATCAGTTCAACGCCATTCATGATGGGCATACCAATATCCACAATAGCTATATCTGGCTTATGGAACTCTATTTTTTCAAGTGCTTCCTCCCCATCAATGGCTTCAGCAACAATCTCAAACCCTTCCTCTTCCCAATCGATCATTTGTTTTAACAATACCCTCACTGGGAAATCATCATCCACTATTAAAACTTTATACACCTTCAACACCTCCTATTCCAAGCTGTATGTCAGTCGTTTATCATCACTGAGCCCTTCTCATCAGACATTATAATAGGCAACTTAATCATGGCTTTTGTGCCTGATTTTTCATCTAATAAATAAGTTAAACCGTATTCATCTCCAAAATATAGTTTAATTCTTTCGTCCACGTTATTAATGCCAATACCACTAAATTTTCTAGTCTTATCCATTTCACCATTAAAAATTTTCTCAACGGTCTCAACCGTAATACCTCGACCATTGTCCACAACATAGATTACAAGTTTACCATCTTTTTCAAATGCCTGTATCCCAATATGGGCTTCCTTTCCTCGCAGATCAAGGCCATGCTGCAAACTGTTTTCAACTAACGGCTGTAAAATAAGCTTAGGCAATTTGTATTGTTTAACGTTATCCTCCAAGTCATACGTAACTGAGAATGCATCATTATAACGAAATTGTTGAAGTTTTACATAGTGATCCACTTGTTGTATTTCTTCTTCTAAGGTGATGTAGACATGTTTATTGCCAACCGTTCCTTGTAATAGCTCTATAAGAGAGCCTAACATACTGCTTACAGTCTTGGCATTTTGTAGTATAGCGACACACCGAATGGAATTCAACGTGTTGTATAGAAAATGAGGTGTTATCTGAGATTGCAAGGCTTTTAATTCGGCTTCCTTCTTCTGATACTTAGAACGATATACTTCATTAAATAAATGGTTAAGCTTACTCGTCATACTGTTGAAGCCCTTGATTAATACACCTAATTCATCGTTTCGAGCTGAAGGAATCTGTATGTCAAAGTTACCTTGCCCTACTGCTTTCATGTGACTTTCCATCTTGGAAATGGGTCGATAAATATCCATGGTTAACATGTACCACAGTACTCCAACAGCTAGTAATACAATGATACTTAGTCCAAGAGCAACATACTTTATATCTTCAACATCCGATACAATGACTTTTTGGGGAACCATATAGACCATTTTATATTTTGTCAGTCCGCTGACATGATAGACGATTAAATACTTCTCACCTTTAATGTTAATCATATGTGCGTCTTTAGCACTATAGTTTGCAGTCATGCTTTTATCCAAGGTAAATGCACGACCAATCTCGTTCTTAAACTTTGTGGATACAATCATGTTCTTACTATTAAGTAAAAAAATGTTATCGTTGTTATGTCTTTTCAAATCATGTAATAGATTAAAATAAATCTTCCGTTCATCCACATTGGCAATCACAATCCCCACAACCTCTTCTTTATCTGGGTCATAGATTTTTTTCTTAATAGCGAAATGATAGTCCTTATGATGAAATAAGTTATCTTGATATTCAAAGGTTTCTATCCAATTATTTTGGTTAACCTTAGGAATGGTTTTTCCTAAAGCATCTAGATCCTCAATGTATTTGACCTCTCTTCCATCCATAGACGATACCAATTTTCCCTCTTTTGGCAGAAACAAATAGACACTATCCAAAAAAGTGTCTACAACTGCATGTTGGTGCAGCATTTTCTGTAAGGTTGTATGGTCACCTTCTGAGATAGCTTCTCTTAATGTATGGTTAAATGTGAAATTAACCAAATCATAGTAGGTGTTCATAAATAGCTCATCTGCTTTCTCACTATGGCGCTCTAGATTAAGCATCATGGAATTTGCTGTGTTTTGTTCAATGATTGTAACCGACCTTAAATAAAGCATGCCTGTGATGAGAAAGATAGGAATGACACTTAGACATAAACAACCTAACACTAATTTTGTACGTATACTTTTAAATATGTTCACCATAGCCTCCTATATGTTTATCTGTCACATCAATCCTTTATTACGTTGTGTTTTTACATAGGAAACAAACGCAGGTTAATCACTGCGCTTTATATAGCCACCATTTTATTTATCCTGCGTTATTCCCATTATCTTGAACAGGCATATGGTGCTCAACTGGAATACCTGCATGCTCTTGTTCTGCTGCTTCTCGCTGCATCCGTTCTCTTTCTTTTTTCTTACCATAGAACAGGGATCCTATGGCTATAACCATCAGAAAACCTTCTACACCCCTCATCTTTGTTGGATCTAATTCAATACCAGTAATAATCTGATAAAGTCCTGTCCCCATATAAACAAGAGCTACACCGATAACAACTAAACGCCAATGTTTCTCCATAAATTTTTCAAACTTTTTTTGCATGTTTATCCTCTTTTCTTTATCCAACATTTTTGTAATAATGTGCCATAAACAATTCAATTCATTTTCACGGTATATCTATTCTATCATATAACTTTTTATATGAACAGGGTATGTTTATACAGATTATCCAATAATCAGCAATTAAATAGGTTAAATTCTAGCCAAAAATTAATCAAAGCAGCTTATGTGAAAAATTACCTCATAACTTGTACCTCCTTTCATTTACAACATATATGACTGTGATTATTTTAAAAAATACATATTAATTTTTGTATTTTATTGTAAATATTAAATATAAATTCTCTATTTTTTCTTTTATTTTAATATTTAATAATATATTTTTAATTATTTGATTTTTTAACCCTTTGGTGCTATAATCGATTTGTTTCATTATATGGGGAGAGTTATATATTATTTTTAAGTAACAAAAAACATATTATTCATGAATTAATAAGGAGAGAAAGTATATGAAAATAAGAAAGATATGTACAAATACCATGTTTATGGCGCTTATCATGAGTTTAATCCTTGTTGCCATTCCTTCACAAGTGAATGCGGCTTCAGACCATTTAACTAAGCAAATGGTTGATATCAATGCTGATATTGATAGAGAAATAGAAGCACTTGGGCTAAATGTTATTGCTGCGTATGATTATGAAATTCCATTTACCTTAACCGATGAATTAATTGCTGAGAACAAAGATGATTTTGCAGGTATGTCAAAGGGTGATGTTGTTACCGTTAATGTGAGTTGGAGAATTAGCTATACCCAAGCAGATGGTCTTGCTTTTTATACCACAGCTTATGGTTATGGCGCTCTTCTTAAAAAAATGACTGGCAAAAACAAGTATAGAGATCCTGATACCTTCTCAACATATTCATATGACATTAGAACAACTAATATTGTTCCAATGAGTAGAATAAGTAATTATGTAGCTACTTACAAAAAGTTTGCATCTGGTAAAAGAATCTATTGTCAAGTGAATGTGGATATTGATGCAGTAAATGAAATTTCAGGAGGCTATTTTAGTGCTTCTGATACTGTAACAATTCCTTAAATAAAACGAGAAGTCGTTTACTTATATAGAGATAGATACGAAAGCAATTAGATTTTTTTATAACTCTATACTGCCACTACTATTGGCAGTACCCCATATAAAAAACGTGTATAATCCTACACGTTTTTTCTTAATAGTTCTATTATTGTATCCTCACTTGGCATTGCTGGGATAGCACCTTTTTTAGTTGTTGTAAGACCACCTGCCGCATTAGCAAACAGTAGAATAGTATGCCAGTAATCTTTGTCCATGGTTTGTATATCTTCCAAGCTTTTCTGCCTTAGTTTGTAGAGCAATGCGCCTAAGAAGGCATCTCCAGCTCCCGTTGTGTCAATGGATTGAACCTTAAATGCTGGTACGAATGCAGATACTTTTTTATTGGCATAATAAGCACCTTTATCCCCCATAGAAATTAAAACAAGTGAAACACCCATATCTTTAATCTGCTTGACACCCTTCTCCATATCCCCGTGTCCAAAAAGAAATACCATTTCCTCTTGTGAAATTTTTACAATATCAGCTAAAGGCATTATGCCTAGAATTTCTTCTTTTGCAATCTGTGCATCCTTCCAAAGGGCTTGACGATAATTGGGGTCATAACTGATGATTTTTCCATTTTTTTTAGCGTATTCTACTGCCGTAATGGTGGCCCTTTTACAGGGTTCATCGGTTAAAGACACGGAACCAAAATGAAACATGTGACAATGATCAATTAAGGTCTTATTGATTTCTTCTTTCACTAACATCATATCTGCACCTGGTTTCCGATAAAAGCTAAATGAACGTTCCCCTTCCTCACTTAGATGTACAAAAGCTAATGTGGTATGTACACTTTTTGACATTATAAGTCCCTTGGTACTTATCTTGCAATCATCTAGTACATCCCTTAAAAAATGGCCAAAGGCATCATCGCCTACCTTACCAATAAAACCCGTTTTTCCACCAAGTTTTGCATGCATTGCTAATACATTTGCTGGTGCGCCACCTGGATGTTGCTCAAACATAGGTGTTGTGCTTACTTCATTTTTTACAGGCGTAAAATCAATGAGAAGCTCCCCAATCGCAACCACATCATACATCATATTATTCTTCCTCCGTTTTCCTATTACTGTTAGGTCATGCAAATCCTTTATGAGTACCCATTCATATGTTGGTATAATTGTAAACATTTGCTTTACTTATATTTTTATGAAGTATCTCCATCATAATGCCCTAGCTTATATCTGTCAATGCTTTAAAATGGGTATTCACATAACCGAGCCAGTAACAGCTACACTGTACATAAAAACGCTTCTATTTGCTGCAGTGCCGCTCCAAGTGCTGCACCTTTCATACAATAGGAACAAGATTGTAAGAAGGCTGCATCTTCTTGCCTGTTGTTCATGACTATTTTATCTTTTAACATGGACATATAAGGTTGCATATAACTGCCCACATAGCCACCTATAATGATGGAACAATCAAATATCATACGCAAATTATTAATTTCAATGGCTAAATGCATCAGATATCGCTCCCATATGACCCTTAATGTGTCGTTTCCGTTTTCCATTTCTTCAAAAAATCGATCTAAATGTCCATGGGTATGTTTGGATAACGTTTTTGCAGAACAATAAACATCAACACATCCTTTTTTCCCACAATAACATTTCTCACCTTCTGGTATGAGTGTCATATGACCCAATTCACCTGCTCTAAAATGATCTCCTTGATATAATTTTTTCACAAAAGGAGGATGATTTAAAATGGACTGTCTTTTTACAAGAATGGCTCCACCCACATTGTTATCCAGTGATAGATAAACTGCATTCATACACGTATCATCATGATACATCTCTGCGAAACCTGCTGCATTAGCATGATTGATTAAAACACATGGGTATGGGATGAACTCAGAAAACCTATTACTTTCAATGTTAGCAGAATGGTGTGAGTGAGACAATATAACCTTATGGTTATTCATATCTACAATACCAGGAACTGAAATACCAACCCCAAGAAATGCCTTATCTGAGTCTACTTCACTGCTTTTGAATGCCAGTACCACCTCTGCAATTTCTCTATAGTACTCTGGACTATTACAGAATGGTTTATACACCTGATGATGTTTCAATACATAACCTGATAAATCTGTCAACACAAGATTAATGTGTTCTTCAGTAATGTCCATACCCAAAGCATAGTATGCATGCCTAATAGGTGCAATAGCTGTTGCTTTTCTTCCTCCTGTTGATTGAAACTCACCAACCTCGGTTACCAGCCCTTGTTTAATCAGTGCATTAATATTTTGCAAAACAGTTGGAAGACTGATACCTAATTCTAATGATATATCCGGCTTTGATACGGGAGCATATGTATTGACGTATCTAAATATACGATTACGATTGATTTTTTTTACATCTATTTGCCTAACTCTTTTACTCACCATGTCACCTCCCTTATAAAAAAAGATGCTATTTCAATATCATTGAAACAGCATCTTCATCCATCTACTTATTGCACACGTTGCGGTATATGGACATCTCTTTTCCCTTTTGCTTTTCATAAGGTACCAGTTGGAAACTATAGTTGATGACCTGAGGTAATAAACGATACTTATCCAGTGTTTCTGGTCCACAACTGTTATTACCAACACCTGACTGCCCATAATCAATATGAATGATTGTTTCAGGACGTGGCTGCAAATCATAGGTATGGTTTGCTTCATATAGATCCTGTACGGTATAATGGTGTACACTCATGTTATAGGTTGGCTCACCACAAATTAGCAGACCCACACCCTGGCCATTCACAACTGACGTCCATCTTGTATCCATCTTATTACCGTTTTCTTGTGGGTAAATATAGGGTTCATATAATTCATCTACTGTTCCCACATACACATCCACAAGAGCACTTTCTTTTTTATCCACATAACTCTCATGAGGTCCTCTACCATACCATGATACTTCTTCAAAGCCGTCTGGCATTTGTAAAGTCATACCCACACGAGGGATATACGCTAGTTCTATTAATGGTTCAGTGGTTACATCCACCTTAACATGACCATTACTTTTGATGGTATAGCAGACACTGCTCTTGAAGACATGTTTTTCACTCATCATAGCATGCTTACTTACCACATGAATGGTTATGCTGTCTTCTCCTTGTTCCACCTGAATGTCTTGGATATATTTATGCATATCGTGAAGTCCAATATGACGCCATTTGCTTTCATCACTATCTGTGCGTCCCGGCCAGCCTCTTTGGTCATTATCTGTACATGCACGCCAATAGTTCTCTGTTAAACCTTCTTCAATTAATGGCACTTCATTATAAGCATAGGATGTAATCGTGCCTTTGGTTTTGTCAAAAATCAAGCTAAAATCAACACCTTCAACAACAACATACGCTTCTAAATCCTTCACTTCTACAAAGCTCTGTTCTAACATCCCAACAGGTGCTTCTTCTTTTACCTCCGTGACAATCTCAAATTGCTGACGCTTGATTTCATGTCCTTGAACAGCCCAAGAATAAGCTTTGTTCAAGACCACATAGACATTTAACCAAAATTCTTGCTTCTCTTCTTGCTCCTTAGCCACTTTTATTGGTAATGTTACCATTTCATCTTCCTGTGGTGGTGTCATTAAATCACCTATGCTACCCGATGCAATCAGCGTATCATAACTTTTGAGCTCCCAGTGAATGGTCACATGGCTAAGATCAAGGAAATCATGACGGTTAAGGATACGTATTTGTCCCTCATATAGATTCTCTTCAAATACTTCAACTGGCGCTATGACGTGCTTATATTCAATCAACCCTGTATGAGGCTCTCTATCAGGGGTTACCATACCATCAATACAGAACTTGGAATCATTTACCGTCTCTCCAAAATCGCCCCCATAAGCAAACCACTCTTCGCCATCTTCTGTCCACTGACGGATACCATGGTCCGCCCATTCCCATACACAACCACCTATAAACCTGGGATAGGTATAGATTGCATCAAAATATTCTCTAATGTTACCCATACTATTACCCATCGAATGTAAGAATTCACATTGGAAGTAAGGACGATTATCATCTGCCTTGGCTTGTTCTATGGAACGTTCAACGCTCTCGTACATGACACTTACCACATCAACACATGGTGACTCTACCGCTGATTCATAATGAACTGGTCTTGTGGGTTCATGCTCTCTAATCCATGCAGACATGGCATCATGATTGGGCCCATAAGCAGATTCGTTACCTAATGACCACATAATAATGGATGGGTGATTACGGTCACGGTTAACCATCTTTTCTGCACGGTCAACAAATGCTGCTGTCCATTCTGGATCACTGTTGATTAAGGTGGCTTGCGCTCTGCCGTTTTTGCCTAGACTTTGATCCCGAACAATACCATGCATCTCAAGATCAGCCTCATCAATGACGTACATACCATACGCATCACATAGGTCATACCAATAGGTATCATTAGGGTAATGGGATGTTCTTACTGTATTAATATTATGCTGTTTCATCAATAATATATCTTCTAGCATATCCTCACGGGTTACGGCATAACCTCTGTCAGGATGGGTATCATGACGGTTAACGCCTTTTAACTTAATGGATACACCATTTACAAAAAATTGCTTATCTTTTACTTCTATTTTTCTGAATCCTGCTTGAACACATTTAACATTGATGATGTTTTTATCTTGGTCCAAGAGTGTTAACACAACTTTATATAGATAGGGTGTCTCTGCTGTCCACTTCATGACTGTTTTAACGGTGTGTTGGAAGCTCACTTTTTCTTTAACCCTTTGTTCCTCTATGTACACCCTTTGCTTATGTTCATCAAGCACCTCTAGTTGTACGAAGCCACCTTTTGAAGGTTGATCCATGAAAACATCTACTGATAGTTGACCATCTGTATAGGTATGGTCCAGGTCAGCTAATACATGAATATTTTTTATAGCCATCTCTTTTTCAGACTTGATATAGACTTCTCTAAAAATACCATTCATTCGCCAAAAATCTTGATCTTCTAAATAGGTGGCTACACACCATTTGTAGACTTCAACTGCTATTAAGTTTTTACCTTCTACTATATAATCAGTGATGTTAAACTCTGAAGGCATATGGCTGCCTTCGCTGTAGCCCACTTCTCTACCATTTACATAAACAGTGAATGATGAGCTAACACCGCCAAAATGGAGAATAACTTGATCATCCAACCATTGTTGAGGGAGATTAAAAACTTTACGATAACACCCAATATCATTTTCATGAGGTATCTGTGGTGGATTAACTGGGAAGGAATATTTTACATTACGATAGGCCAATTCTCCATACCCCAACATCTGCCAACAAGATGGTACAGGAATTGTATCCCACTCACCATCACAATAATCCATTTTGTAATAATCCGTTGGCACCAATAATGGATGGTCATAGAATTCAAATTGCCAATGACCATTAAGTGAAAGGTAATAAGGTGATTGGGTACGGTCATCAGCCATAGCACTCTTTTTATCACCGTATGGTAATGCTGTTGCTGTTGCTGGTAAGGTATTCTTACCTATAATGCTTAAGTCTTTCCAATACATTTTACACGACATTAATTATTCCTCCTATAAAATAACACTAAATAAATATGATTTTGTTTTAAGCATGTTAACAACTTTGTTAACGCTACTCCTTTTATCTTCTTCGTTAACCATATTTTAGCACAGTCATTTTAAAGGATTCAATATAAATATATGAAGACCGTTATTTATTATATAAGAATATAAAGATTGGGTTAATTTTGTTTTGAATAGATAACGTATAGAAGCTTGATTATGTCACATAATAACTTATATAATCTCATTCACTTATTTCATCATACATCAAAAACAATTAACAAAGAATTAATGAACACTTAACATCAATCACATGGTTAACACAGTCAATATTTGCTAAAATTAAATAGAAAAAAGATGACATATATGATCAAAAACTTAATTTTATTTTCTGAAAGGATGAATGTCAGCATGAAAAAAAACATCATTAGTCTTATTTTAGGACTGGTATTAGCGACACAACTATTAACTTTTAGTACAAAAGCATCAAGTACAAAGGAATACATCATTCAACCTGGTGATGTGCTATGGAAAATTGGTCATGAACATAACACCACATGGCAAGTACTTGCAAAGTTAAATCAACTAAAAAATCCAAATTTAATTTATGCAGGTGATACATTGTTAATTCCCACATCTACACCAACCTCATCCTCTACGCATAAAGCAATTTCCTTACGTATTATGCACACCAATGATCATCATAGCCATCTGGAAAGCTCTACATATGATTTATCATTTGATGGCATACCTACCCGATTAAATATTGGCGGGTTCTCTAATCTTGCAACAATTATCGATGAGAATCGTCATAAAAACACCATCGTTTTAAATAGTGGCGAATTAAATGGTACACTTTATTTTTCCTTGTTCAAAGGAGAAGTTGATTTCAAAGTGTTTAATAAACTTGGTATCGATGCTTACGCTCTTGGAAATCATGAGTTTGATGAAGGCGATGGTCGATTAGCTGAGCTGATTAAAATAGCTAATTTCCCTATTGTATCCTCCAATGTTCAACCAACATCAAAAAGTCCCTTATATGCTGTAAAAGACAGTGTTAAACCTTACGTTATTAAAGAAATTGATGGTGAAAAAATAGGGATTATCGGTATTTTAAAAGCTGAAAAAACGAAAAACTCTTCTTTAGCATCTGATGACCTCACCTTTTCAGATGAAATCGAAACAGCTCGTCAATATGTAGCTGAGTTGGAAAAACAAGGTGTCAATAAGATTATTTTGTTAAGCCACGTAGGCTATTACAATGATTTCTTGTTTGCAGAACATGTACCAGGTATTGACATCATTGTTGGTGGAGATTCCCATAGTTTACTTGGGGATACAGATGCATTAGGAGAAGTAGGTCTTGCTCAAAAATACCATGGACAAACCGGTCCACTTCCAGGATATAGCCATGGTGATTACGAAAAAAATCAAAGTATAGGTGAATACCCAACTGTTGTACAAGATCCTAATGGCGACCCTGTATATATCGTGACAGCATGGGAGTATGCACATGCTGTGGGTATGCTTGATGTTGACTTTGATAAAGCGGGAAAAATAATATCCATTGACGGCAATGTTATCATTCCTGTTTCCGGCCCATACTTACAGAAAGATGATGAAGGAAAACGCGTAGAAGTTAGTGCTGATGTAAAGGCAAACATTGAAAATATGATTAAAAAATCTCCAATCCTTACTTTTGCAAAACCATCTCGTACAGTTGAAAGTATCATTGCTCCTTATCGTGACGAGATGAAAGCTTCATTGGAAACTGTCATTGGTCATATTTCAACCAATATGAGTGCAGAAAGAATTCCTACACCATTCGCTAGTGGTGAGACACCTACAGGCAGTATGGCTGCTTATGTGGTTGCTGAAGCATTTGCTACGGCTAATCCAAGAATCGATGTAGCCATTCAGAATGTAGGTGGTGTAAGAAGTGAGTTCTTTGAAGGTCAATTTACCGTAAGCCAAGCGATAACCACTCTACCTTTTTCCAATACAGTTGTCATGATGGATATGACTGGCGAAGAAATAGCCAATGTCTTGAACCAATCTGCACATTATGCTCTAAACACTGGATCAACAGGCGCATTCCCTGCTGCAGCCAATCTCCGTTATGATGTATTCCTAAGTGAAGAAGAAGGTAAAAACATTCAGAATATCGAAGTTATAAACAAAGATGGCGTATGGTCAACCATTGACCCTAATAAAACTTATACAGTATCTACCAATAGTTTTACGGCTTTAGGCAAAGATAATTACCTGGAATTTGCAAAAGTACGTGAAACAGAAGCAGGTAATTTTGAAAACACGTATATTAATTATTATGTACCATTAAAAGAGTATATTGAAGGTTTACCAAATAAAACGTTGCCACCGGTTAATCCTGAGGGTTATTGTTTAAAATCGGTGACTAAGTAGGGATATCGTATAATAAGTTTATTTTCTTAAAAAGAATAAGCGCACTTCATTAATGGGTGCGCTTATTCTTTTTATTTATATAACCGTTGTAATTTGTTCTTGCCTATCACTCCCTTTAAAGTGGAATACATGGACCAAATAATATTCAGAATTTTTCCAGTTCATACTATTATAAAAAACACTTCTGTAAGCCAAGTATGTTTCATAACTTTCTAAAATAAAAAAATCATGCCATGAATTTTTGTTCGTAATCGGCATTAATCTAAATTTTCTTGACAAATCATTGTTTTAATGTTAAAGTCAATAATATCAAAATATTACACAATAATTAATAATCCCCCAGTACTAAACATTTTTCTAACTCAGTGATAACTAGCAGATTATAGTATTGGGTAGATTAAAGATTATTAGAAAGAGGTAAATATGTACATAAACTATGAGAAAAACTCAAAAAAAGGTAAACTGGGCATTTTTAGGAGTATTATGCTCTCATTATTCTTGTTTTTATTTTTCTGTAGCTACTCTGTTAATGCAGTTGAAGTACCTGACAAGGCCCCAACACTTGTAAGTAGTGAAATCACTTCAAATACCGAGGATGGTACGCTATTTATTGATCTTACGGTGGAAAAAGATGATTCCTCTCTAGGCTACTCCATTTCATTAGATGATGTACTAGTGAGACAAGTTGAAATCAAAGATGAATTTCAAGCTAGTACAGATCCTGCACATGGAAAATTTAAGTGTACAATTCTTGACTCCAATAAACAACCGTTAAAAAGTATGAATATTATCAACCCTCTTGATTATTGGGAATATCCCGATACAACTATAATTTTAAGAAAAAAAGAGGCAGATATATTTGATCGTACTGCAATCAGTCTTAAAACCAGGAACAGTAAAAATATCAAGTATTTATTAATTGAAACACTGGATCAAGATGGCACATTAACTGATATTGGTTTGTTTGACTTACAATCTGTCTCTAGAAGCTCCAGTGCCTTAAGTAAAGCTACCCAATTTGATGTAGAAAAAATACTCTATAATGGACCAGACAGTCAAAAGGTTGTTTATACAGTCCTTGGTGATGGCTATACTGCCTACGAACAGGACAAGTTCATAGAGGATGTTAATCACATTATCGATAAAATGTTTCTGGATGAACCTTATTCACAATACAAATCGTCTTTTAATGTCTATGCCATAAAAGTTATCTCCAATGTTTCCGGTGCTTCAATGGACCCAAACAACTTAATCGATAACTACTTTGGTAGTACTTTTTGGTATGCTGGCATGGAAAGACTGCTGGTTCCAACTAGATCTTCAAGAGTATATGAAGTTGCTCGAAATCATGTACCAGATTATAATCAGCTAATCGTTCTGGTTAATTCTTCAAAATATGGGGGATCAGGGGGCACAATTTCTACCTGTTCAACCAATAGCCAAAGTTCTGAGCTTAACCTGCATGAACTGGGTCACTCATTTGCTGGCCTTTCTGACGAATACTGGGCAGGAAGTCAGTACGCCCGTGAAAACATTAATATGACAAGAGACAATAATCCTGCCACAGTCAGATGGAAACAATTTTTATATCAAGATGGCATTGGTATTTATGAACATGATTCTCCAGGCTGGTATAGACCTCATCAAAATTGTAAAATGAGGTATCTAGATAGTCCCTTTTGTCTTGTTTGTAAAAAAGCTCATGTGGATAAAATTAATTCTCTTACTGGTGGCAATAATGGCACAAACGCTCCAGCAGTACCCACAGGCTTACAAGCTATAAATGTGGGCAACACTTATTTTACTGCTGATTGGGATGATATGGCAAATGCAACCAATTACGATGTATTACTCTGGAATGAACAGGCAAATCAATGGGATAACAAAGGTTCAACAACTGTAAGTCAGCTTCAACTTACTGGATTAAATGCAGGTGAAACCCAATATGTATGTGTACGAGCAACAAATTCTCATGGAAAGAGTGAGTACTGCTCATACATCACTGTAAAATTAGAAAATAATCCAAGTACTCCTCCGGCAGTGCCAACAGGCTTAAAAGCTATAGGTATCGGTAGCACCTATTTTACTGCTGATTGGGATGATATGGCTAATGCAACCAGTTATGATGTATTACTCTGGAATGAGGCAGCAAATCAATGGGATCATAAAGGATCACCAACCGTAAGTCATCTTCAACTTACAGGGTTAAATGCAGGTGAAACCCAATATGTTTCTGTTCGAGCAAAAAATTCTCATGGGAAGAGTGATTATTCTTCGTACATTACTGTCACATTAAACTAATGGTTTGATAAGCTGATATCAATCTTATGTAACTAAAAAAACACCAACCCCAGTTATATTTAGGGATTGGTGTTTTTTAAGTGATGCTTTTTAACCTTTTCTATTTCTCTTCTTCCACATGGCTATGGATTTATTTCGGGCATCCTTTTCACGTAAATACCTTGACCTGTTATCCACAAACTGTGCTTCTGATTTAATTTGCAAATAGCTGTTCCAGCGTTCTTGTGAAAGTTCTCCATTCTCAATAGCTTGTTTAATGGCACATCCTGGCTCACTTTTATGCCTACAATCTGAGAATTTACATTTTCCAAAGTAACTCTCCACATCGGTAAATGCTTCATTTAAACCAACGTTTACATCCCACATACCAAGTTCACGCATGCCTGGCGTATCTATGACCATTGTTCCACTTGGCAGCTTAATAAGCTGTCGATGGGTTGTTGTGTGACGCCCTCGGCTATCATCCTCACGAATTTCTTTGATTGCCATTAACACTTCTCCAGCAAGTGCATTGACAAGACTTGATTTTCCAATACCACTGGAACCAAGTAAAACAATTGTTTTGCCTGGTTTTAAGTAGTCAGAAAGCGACTCTATGCCATGACCGGTCTTAGCACTCACTGCAAAAATACCGATGCCGGGTGCTATCTTTTCAACAGCTCGTATTTGTTCACTGTAATCATCCACTAAGTCCGATTTAGTTAGGATGACCACAGGACTACCCCCGCTTTGCCATGCAAGTGTAAGATAACGCTCAATGCGCTTAAGGTTGAAATCTTGGTTTAGCGATGCCATTATAAAGACATAATCAAAATTGGAAGCAACCACCTGTTCTTTCACTGTTTTAACATATTCGGCTGCATGCCCTGAAAAATTATTACGTGAAAACTTTGATTTTCTCTCTAGGGTTTTTATGATGAGGCTGTCACCACTCTCATTATATTGAATGATTACAAAATCACCTGTTGTAGGAAAAGATTCTTGTTGCTGGTTATAGTATATGCTTGCTTTTAATTTTCCGTATGTTTGCCCATATATACATATAAGTTCATAGCGTTCTTTGTGTACTGCTGTCACACGTGCAGGGATACCCCTTACATCTTCTGAAATCATCGTGTTAATAAATCCATACTCTTTTAAATCGATCATTTAAAACCTCCAATATTTTTATTCTGTAAACACAATCTTAAGTGATTCATATCATTCTCCTGTTCAAGTAAATATTTTTTTTAGGATAGAAAGGCATCAAAAAAACCACAGGTTAACATATCCTGTGGCTGATTAATTCTACCCTATGTACCCACATTTGGGCACAAAAAAACCACAGGTTCATATACACAACCTCTGGTACCCTAGTATTTATACAATAATCCGTATAAACTAAAAGACTAGTGTCGTGCATATTGACTTTACATCATGACATTGATTTTGATTAGTAGCTATTTTATTTAACATATCCTGCACGACCTTTCTTTTATTTTATCGTATTTCTATCATAAAATTAAACGTGTAATAAGTAAAGTGCATTTAACTTTTTACAGATGCTTTTATAACCACATCTATACCTTAATAGATTAGAAAAACAAAATTACTTTCAATCTGTCAATTCTATATCATTATTAATGCAAATACTTATTAAAATCATTATACATGATACTTGCTAAGAACGCAAATATTTCTGATTTTAGTGTTTTATATAACACCATAGAGTTTATCTTTAAATTTGCATAATAACAGTATATCTGCTAATATTTTAGGATGATTATATAAAATTGCACAACTTTAATTGCCTTGCAGTATAGAACAAAAAATGCAAGGAATTATTGTTTCTTTTAAGGTATATTGAAAGTGAAAGGAGGCTATTTTTATGGATTGGCTTACTAGAATGAACCATGCACTTGAATATATTGAGGAAAATTTAACAGAGGAAATTGACAAACAGCATATTGCAAAACTTGCATGTTGTTCCGAATTTCATTTTTATCGTTTATTTTCTTTTATAGCAGGAATTTCATTAGGTGAATATATTAGACACAGACGATTAACGAAAGCTGCTTTTGAAGTTCAAAATAGTAGCATTAAAATATTAGACCTAGCTCTGAAATATGGTTACGAATCACCAGAAGCATTTACACGTGCATTTCAAAAACTACATGGTGTCACACCAACATTAGCGCGCAATGAAGGTGTAGCACTCAAAGCCTATCCTAAAATTACCTTTCATATTTCAATAAAAGGAGATGAAGCAATGGATTATCGTATTGAGAGTAAAGAAGGTTTCACCGTTTATGGAATTGAAGAATTTTTCTCAACTGAAAACGGAGAAAATTTAAAAGAGGTACCACGATTTTGGGAAAAAGTATATGATGATGGAAGATATGATAGCCTTATAAAGTCTACAAATACTGCATCTAGTAAGGGGTTATCTCTTATTAATTCAATTTGTGATTACAGAAAAACAGAAAATAACTTATTCCCTTATATGCTTTTTGCATTTATGACTGATAAAAGTAACACGTCAGGTTATAAAACAGTTGATGTGCCTGCATCTACATGGGCAATTTTTAAATCAAAAGACCATTCCAGTGAAGAAACATCTATTGTCATTCAAGATTTAATTAAGCGAGTCTATACAGAGTGGCTTCCAACTGCAAATTATGATAAAGTTGATGGTTATGAACTGGAAATGTATTATGAGGATTTATCGACAGGTAAGCATCACTGTGAAACTTGGATTAGAGTTGCACAAAAATAAACTTAATTTTTTCAGAATAAAACTATAAAATTGTAGTCGATTAAAGTAATAGTATAATAGGGCATATGGGTGGAAGTATGGTATATAGTGGCTTGATATTACCTGCTTTCACCTTTCTCAATTATACATCCAAGTTTATGCACTCAACACAAATATCAGCAATAAAATTTATCCCAGAAAAAAGCAACTACGTCGCATTTGCGAAGCATTTGCTCTAGATTCCATGCATACCAGCTATCTTTTATTTCTGTCCAAAAATATTCCCTGGTACAGGTCTGTGTTCCCTTTCTTTATCATATTTATCCCAGTGAATGGCTTGTTGGCGATATTGTGTCCTTGGTTCTTGCTGTCTGGCTGGATAACCAAAATATACAATCCCCATTGGGTTAACATCCTCTGGTATATCCAGTATATTGCGAATTGCACCCGCATCTGAACCGCCAATCCATACGGAGCCTAATCCTAATGGTACAGCAGCTAACAACATATTTTCTATTGCTGCACTACAGTCCATAATCCAGTGATGACCTTCCCAAGGAATGAATTCTGTATAACCGCATACGACAATCATTAAAGGAGCATTGTAATTACCATATTTTTCAATGCTGTCTTTAATACGCTGTATGGTTTCCTTTTCCCTGACAACGATAAACTCCCATGGTTGTATATTGCATGCAGAAGGTGCAGCCATAGCTGCTTGTAACAGCTTTATGATTTTTTCCTTTTCCACTGGTCTGTCTTCTATAAAGGAACGTGTACTCCTACGTTCATATAAAGCCTTGAATACCATTTCTTCATATTTTTTCATCATTTTAACTCCTTTCTTAATGCAAACCTTGCATGTTATATCATTCAGCTTACAACATAAGCAAAACAAATCATTGTTAAGGTGTTGCAACCATCAGCAACACCTTTAATCTCATCTTCTTAGATAAACGTTAAAGCATTTTACAATCCTAATCTACCATTTACAACTTGATGCTGGTGGAATACTTTGTATAAAATTAAATACATTATCCGGGTCATACTTGGCTTTTATCTTTCTAAGCCGATTGAAGTTCTTGCCATAATATTCTTGACCGTAATCACGAATGGCTAGATCAGGGACATTAACATAAGACCCTATGGTATACGGCTGAAGGGCAATACGGGTCTTATCCATTAATTTAAGATTCCTTTGGGTCTCATCAGGACAAGTCCACTTTGTGTTCCACTCCATATAGTATCTTGTATTACGCCAGTAAAAAGCTGTTTTATTAGGGGGTACACTATTCATGGCACCACCTGAATTAAGAAGGAAAAAGTTAGAAGTACCTGTTGTTCTTTCTAAGAAACGTCGAACCGTTTTAAGTCCCTCTTCTGGCAAATCTTGTTCCAGCCAAGTAGAAGAAAAAGTGGTATTTTGGTCAATGGATAAGGGTTCATTGGGTATCCAGAAATCAATGGCTTCTAGAAGTGAAACCTCTTTTACCATGACTTTTATGGGTGTTCCAACCCCTGTTAGAGGGGAAATTAAATCTTCAAGCTCTTCTTTAGGACCAAGAAAAACTCCTTGTGAACGAAGGACACCATTCATCCTTGAAAATGCTTCAAGAACTGACCCTAATCGGTCATCCACATAAGGCGCCCATTGTTGCCACCCATCTATGACCTCTTCTAATTGTTCCCAAGGCCATATTACTTGATAAATTCCAACTTTAAAAGGAGCTTGACGTACTTTAAACTTATAGGATGTAATAATACCAAAATTACCGCCACCACCACCACGAATAGCCCAGAGCAAGTCTTCATTATCGTATTCATCAGCATAGATAACCTTCCCATTGGCATCCACTAAGGTTGCAGCCATAATATTATCCGATATTAATCCTGTGGTACGTTGAACGACTGTAATACCCCCACCCGTACTAATACCGCCAATGCCAACTGAAGAACTATCACCAAATGGTGCTAGTATACCTTGTGCAGCAAGTTTTCTAACAAGATCACCTACACGTATACCTGGTTGGACAATGGCCGTTCCATTAACTTTATTCACTTTCACACCTCGCATAAGACCAAGGTCTATTACAATGCCGCCATGTGTTTGAGAGAAATCTTTAGCTAAAGCATGCCTGCCGCTACGTATACGAATAGGCACTTTGTTTTCACGTGCCCATCTAACAGCATTAATCACATCTTTTGTCTGATGTGTAAACACAAAAACAATGGGAAATGTATCAGTAAAGGGGTTCCAATTCTTCCGGGCTTGCTCATACGCTGGATCGTTTGGATATACCACCGTACCTGTTAATTCTGTCTTCCGTTTCATTGCTTTTTCCTCCTCATATTATATGCTCATTGTGCATGATATCTCTTGTAGTTGTACCACAACTATAGAGTAGATTACATATTTTGGTATATTATATGAGAAGGAATTTTATTAGTGCTATGGGGTTCAATAATTCGTGTTAAAAGTTGGACTTTCCTATCATTTCCACAATAGCATCCACAACCAGCTTATGCTGTTCTTCCCGTGTTATCGAACTTTCACCATCTCCTTTTTGAAAACCATAATAACCAAAGTTCGAATGGTTTCCTGGTATAGTAATATATTGGGTTTGCGTCGGTAATAAATCCTTCGCTTTCTCGTATTTATCCAAATTCACGACCAAATCATTTTCCGCTCGAATGGATAGAACCTTTAGTTTTCGGTCTGATAAATCACTTGAATCACTAGGATAAGCACCTAAGAAAAAAAGACCTTTTATATCTTTGGTTGATTTCTTGATATACATAGAAGCACTGGCTCCTCCAAGAGAATGCCCCCCTAGATACCAATCTTTATCATCTTGATATTGCTCGTAAATACGGTCAAATGCACCGACATTTAATATGGCTAGATTAAACGGCATCTTATACATAAATACACGCAAACCTTTTTCAGCTAATTGCTGTCCAAAAACGGCATATGATTCTGTCTCGACTAAACCTCCTTGATAAAAAACCACATTCCCCTTCACTTCGCCTTCTGGGTTAATGACGATTATGTTTCCATCTACCAAGACGTTTTCTTGTTTCATGATTGCTTTGGCTTCATCCATGCTTGAATAGGTTTGGGTTTTTAATACCACACCACCAATAATCACTGCAAGTAAAAGAATTAAAAAAATGATGCTTAATCGTTTATGTATTTTCTTTTTCATCAATGGCATTGCTTCATCTCCTATCGCTATAAATAAACATATCATACTTACTTTATATTATAGAATCATTCTTCATAACTCGTCAATTATAATTCAATATATTTATATGCGACTAGACTCTGAAGAGTATGGTTAGTCTTTTAACATGTTCTCCATCGTCCATAAGATTTTTTCAAATTGTTTAGTAGAACAAATCAATTGAATATGGCCTTCTCGGTAACGATAATATAAGTCGTCATAGGCTTCAAACCCTAAGCGTATGCTTTCACCATCAAACATGTCATATTCAATAGAAAAAACCTCTTTTGCATCTATAGTTTCTTCATCTGATATCTCCGCATCCACTGTTATACCAATTAATTGTTGGTATAGGTTTTTGAAGGTTTTCTCTTCCACGATTACATTTCGTTTACCTGCTTGTTCTAACCTATACTGATTATTGGTTGTATCTATATCAAATCCATACGTTTTGTCTGGTGTCTTGATACATATATGGTTTACTTGATCAATGTATACAATCTTCAGGTATTTATTCATCAGGTCATAATGTGTCAACCCTAAAAAGTATGCCATATCAAAGGTGTTAAGACCATAGATGTCTGGATACCCTTTTCGCTTAATATAAGTCAGACCCGTATTTTCATTCTTGCTTATATACAAAACTATATCTTCTTCCCCATGTTCCACCCTAATTGTAAGTGTTAATGGAGGTTCACTGAGTCTATCATTCATGTCATTATCTTCACCATGACTATAGTATTCGCATTTGTTAATGTCCATGACCTTATCTCTCAGCCTATCAAAGGCATCAAAATCCACATCTCTTGGCTGTTCATAATAATCTATGATGCTAAAAACACCTATTCCAAAAGATGCCTTATCTTCATCAATAACAGGGTTCATCTGAATATGAATGGGGTGGCCATGGTTCTTTTCTATTTTAATGGATGTGATGTTGTTGGCATCCATATGCGGTATGTTTGATAACATTACTTTACTTTTTAAAGCAAATAGTTCATCAATAGAAGGGGCTGCCACTAAAAAAATACTTTTTTCACTGGCTTGTTTTACATAATAATGACGGCCATCCATGGTTAGTTGACCAACATATGTTGTCTGTTGTATGTCATTTTCTAATGAAAAATGAATGGTTATGGGCGGGTTACTAAAACCATAATCCTCTAAGTTATCATACGTATCTATTTGCTTCTCTGCTCTTAATCCTATCATCCCATCTAGTAGTTGCTGTAGAACTCTATTATTGATTTTATCGGGATGAATTCCTTGTACCTTCCAACGCTCTTCTTTTTTCATATGTAATGCTTCATGACCATGTTGTAAGATTACCGTATTGATGGTATCTATTGAAAAATCATGTACCGATTCTGCATGCTGTATAGCTTCTATTGAGTGTGTGAACTTAGTTTCCTCATTTTCTCTACTCATAACGCCATACAGGAGATAACCACTTAAGAGCACCACTGTAACAATCCCTAATCCTATTAATCCTTTTACTTCTTTCACAGATATCTTCTCCTTAACCAAATTTTTATACCAATACCTACTACAAATAATGGTATGACTATAATAAACAAAATAGCATACAGCATTACTTCTTTTTCTGTTAGGATCAGGGTATATTTCTCAGGTTGCTTGTGTTGAATGTAATGGCGTTCTGCTTGATGGGACATCCAATGTATATTTTGTAAAAGAAATGGTACATTAGCCACTGCATCTAGGGGTACTAAGGAGCTGTCCAACAGATAAGAAGAGCCAATAACCGTCAGCCTTGATGTGGTTTTGCCGTTTCTTGTATAAAAGTCCTCTTGGGAACTCATGGCCAGGTAAACACTTCCTGTTATATCGCCTGTTTCTTTTTCAAAAACCTTGGACGTCAGATTTTGTTTGACATAACTATCCTTAGAGGTGGTAAGGAGTGGTATCAACGTAATGTGTTGCGGTATAATGCTACTTTCCTTTATACCTAAACATAATGGGAGCATAACGGGCACCTGTTCTTGAATAATTCCTTTGGTTAACTGGCTTTCCTCAATCTTAGGCATGAGGAAATTAGGTCGCCCTGGGTACATGTAAGTTTTATCTGGATCAAATACAATCCCCCTTATAAGTTCTATGCCAAAGCGACGTAACAACTTCTCTATGTTTGGCTGATCTTTGGAGGTAAATTCCATCAAGAAGAGGGTACTTCCCCCATCATCCATGAACTGATGCATACGTCTGAGTTCTTCCTCCATAAAATCTTTCTGAGGTGCAACAAAAACCAAGAGGTCTTTTTGGGGATCATATGCTTCGTCTAGAAGCGTTCCTGATGTAACGCTATAACCATTCTTGGTTAAACCATCTGACAAAGCACTGGGAAGAGCACTTTCTTGATGTCCCGTGATCACACGGATGGTAGGTAAAGCTTCACTGGTTACCCTTATAATGGCATTGGTAATTTGATCTTCAATGGCATAGGCTTCTAAGCTTACAGCCTTATTGTTATCATAACGCATATCGTAGAGATCATAGACTTGAATCACGTCATAACGCTCGTCTTTTGATACAATGATGCTGCCCATGCTAACCGTTTCATTTTCTTTAACATACTGACTTGCAAACATGGGATTCAATATGGGGTCAACATAGGTAATGGTCAACTGTTTTGTCTTCTTTTTATATGTATCTAAGATTTCTTTAACAAGCTGGGTTTCCTTCCCTACTTCTTCCAGCACGTAGATATCAATGGGCTGTTCCAGTTGTTGCAGTATGTCAATGGTTTTAGGGCTGATAGTAAACAGATTATTTCTGGTTAAGTCTATTTTGACATTGATTTTTTGACTAAAAAGATTGATGATTACGATGATAAGGGTTACCATGAGAAGACTCAATAACCTGATGGCAGCCTGTTGTAATCTGATTTTGGTGTCTTTATTTTTTATGATCATAAGCGCCATCGTCTCCCCTCAATGATTTGGACATTTAGATAAAGTATACCAATGGTCACACTGATATAATAGACAACAGCACTTAGATCGAATATACCTGCCTTAAAAGGATTATACCGTGACATCAAAGATAATCCCTTCACAAGATGGATGATGCGCCCGTCAAAGTAAGTAGGATGCAGTACTGCCAGAATGATAATGATCATAAGCCCTGCAACAGCTAAACCTACGCTTAACCACACTTGCTTAAACATCAGATAGATTAGTCCACAAATGACACCTAACATCAAGACACAAGCCATGATGGAGCTTCTGCGATCTTTTGGTAGTGCTAGAACAAGGGTATCTGAGAAAAGTATACAGAAAAAGGTAATATATGTGATTATCGCCGCAATAACTGTATTATTGGATAGAGAAGAAATCAGTAAGCCCATGCCAATAAGGGTGGTTCCCAATAATGTAAAGCCTACATAGTTCAAGATAATCTTTGCTGTTGGCATATCCGTTATCAAGGATAATAGTAAAGGCTGGAACATGGTCAAACACAGGGCCGATAGAAATAGCACAACGATAGCAGTATACTTTCCCATAATTACATCTGAGCTTTTGATGGGCGCAGTCATTATCAGTTGCTCTGTTTTACTTTGTCGTTCTTCTGCCATGAGACCCATGGTCATCATTGGCATACCAAAGAATAAAACACAGATCATCAGGACCTGACTGCCTATTACTTGGGAATAATCGCTGTTTTGCAAAAACAAGTTTAATGAGAACAAGGTGCCAAAAGCTACTAAAATGAAGCCTATAAACACATAACCTATCATGGTTTTAAAATAATGGTTCAGTTCTTTTTTCAGTATAGGAATCATCTAAGCACCTCCTTCTTCTGTCAATTTCATGAACATTTCTTCAAGGGTCAGTACTGTTGGCTGTAGCATAAGAAGGGGATAATTTTTCTCGTGGCACAAGGCGACCAACTGGGTTCTAATGTCATATCCCTTATTTACTGAAATGCTATAATCCCAGGTATTGGATTCGTAGGTACCAACAAGATATGTGTCCAAAACGCCTTCCATACATTTTATATTAGCGATTATCGTTTCCTGATCACATCCTGCTAGTCCTAATCGAAGGATCAACTGATGGATGTTAAGGGCATTTTTTATCATGTTCTCAACTTTTTCATGAGCAATCATATGACCTTTATTAAGCAGTAGAATACTGTCGCATAGGACACTAATTTCTGAAAGTATATGAGAGCTGATAATAATGGTTCTGGTGGTGGAAAGTTCTTGGATAAGCTGCCGCATATCCATTATTTGTTTCGGATCAAGCCCAACAGTGGGTTCATCCAATAAGAGGATCTCTTTATCGCCTATAAGGGCTTGACTAAGCCCTACCCTTTGACAATAACCTTTTGATAAATTCTTGATGCGCCGCTTAATCACATGGGTAATGCCTGTATGATGAGCTGCTTTTTCCATGGCCTGGTGTCTATCTTTTTTAGCTATACCGTTTAGTTCGGCCACAAATAAGAGATATTCTTTCACGGTCATATCCTTATAAAGGGGTGGCTTTTCAGGGAGAAAACCAATTTTCCTTTTAACAGCAATAAGCGACTGCATCATATCCATACCATCCACCAGCACCTGGCCTTCATTAGCAAATATGTAACCTGTTAAAATATTCAGTAACGTCGATTTCCCTGCTCCATTTGGTCCTAAGAGTCCTACTACCTCCCCTTTCTTAATATGAAAACTAACTTGATTTAATGCTCTATGCTCACCATATCGCTTGGTTAGACCAGATACTTTAATCATTGAGAACCTCCTCACAATCATGAACAAAAATTGTTATAAAGATAATGAGTTATCCTTATAACAATCATTTATGCGACAACCTTCGAGTACCCACATGGTACTAGCCCTTAATGGAGCCTATCATCACACCCTTAACAAAGTGCTTCTGAATAAAGGGGTAAATAAATAGAATGGGTAACGTGGCAATAATAATGGTGGAATACTGTAAAAGCTGTCGGTACATATCCGTTGATTCCGCACTTAGATTAGCACCAGCCAGCATGGTATTTTTATCATTGACAATCAGAATTTCTCTTAAGATAAGCTGTAACGGAAATTTAGCTCTGTCTTTCAATAAAATCATGGACATAAACCATTCATTCCATCGCCCAACAGAATAGAACAATACCATGACAGCTACCACGGGTTTCGATAAGGGCAGAATAATCTTAAACAATATGGTCCAATCATTAGCACCATCTACTCTGGCGCTTTCTTCAAGACTATCTGGTATCTGTCCAAAAGATGTTTTCATAATGATAAGATTCCAAGTCCAAATCATCCCATTGAGTATCATCAATAAGCGTTTATCGTATAAACCTATGTTTTTCATTAGCAAGAAAAAAGGAATCAATCCGCCATTAAAAAACATGGTAAACACAATGCCATACATGAAAAATTTCGTATATTTTAATCGCTTTCTTGAAAAGACGTAGCCTGCTAATGCTGTAAAAAAAACACTAGCTGATGTACCTACTATAACATAAAGTAGTGTGTTACCATAGCCTATTAGAATATTGGGGTTCTTAAAAGCTAGTTTATAGCCTTCTAGTGTAAAGCCTAACGGTCTTAATAAAACCCCTTGTTGTTGAATTAACTGGGTGGGTTCACTTACTGACGCAAACAAGACAAAAACCAATGGGTACAAACAAGTTATGGCTAAGACCGTTAAAAAAACATAGTTAAAACTATCAAAAGCATAATCAATGAACCTTTTTTTTCGTATCATAAGAACCTCCTACCACAATGATGTTTCTGAAAACCGCTTACTAATCTTATTCGCAGCTAACAACAAAATAAAGTTAATCACGGAGTTAAATAAGCCTATAGCAGCACTGTAACTAAATTTCATCTGTTCAAGGCCCATGCGATAGACAAAAGTGGAAATGACATCTGCTGTTTCATAAGTGACAGGACTATAGAGCAGCATAATTTTCTCAAAACCAACGGTCATGGTGTTACCAACTCTTAGAATAAAGAGAATAATAATGGTTGGTAAAATACCAGGAATGGTCACATGGAATATTTTCTTGAATCTTCCTGCACCATCTATGGTTGCTGCTTCATAAAGGGCTTGGTCGATTCCGCTAATAGCTGCTAAGTAGATAATACTGCCATAACCAACCCCCTGCCATATGCCTGAGCCTACATAGATCCCTCGAAAGAGATCTGGGTTTTGTAAATAGTTATCTCTTGCAAAACCTAAGAAATTTAAAATATCATTAATAGCCCCATCTCTGCCCAAGAAATCTTTTAAAATACCACAGATGACAACCATGGATATAAAATGTGGTAGATACGTAATGGTTTGAATGGTTCTTTTAAAGACTTTCTTATGAATCTCATTTAAGAGTAATGCTAATAGGATAGGTGCTGGAAAGCCTAAAGCAATGTCTAGCACACTGATTAAGAATGTGTTTCTAATGACACGCCATGCATAATAACTGGAAAAAAATGATTGAAAATGTTTTAATCCTACCCATTCACTTCCCATAACCCCTAGCCTTGGGGAAAAGTCTTTAAAACTGATAACTAACCCATACATGGGACCGTAATGAAAAATAAGGTAGTATAAAGCCACGGGTATGAGCATGATGTATATGGTTTTGTAGCGTTTTATTTCTTTTATAAAATCCTGAAAGGAGTACTTTTTCGTCTTCCTAAGTGCAACGTGTTTAATGGACACCATCTATCAAACCTTTCTAAAAAGTGGGGCTGTCTCATAATCAGCAATTTTGTTAGCTAGAAGTTTCTGGCAACTATAAGAGGTTAAGCTTTTATAGTTGCCTACGATATTGACGTTAATTTGCTTTTATCAGGCAGCCCCCAAAACAAAATACCTTCATTTATCGATTCAAATACCGTTCCAAAGCAGCTTGTTGAATGGAAATGGCTTGATTAATACCTAATGCTTCCAGCGTACGCATATACTCATCAAATTTATCAACAGGTTCTAGACCCATGATGATTTTGAAGGACATTTCCTTGGCATAGGTTTCCACTTCACTCATGATGGACGTGAATTCTCTTGTTTCATCATCTGTCATGATAACTGGCGGCATAACCCAATCATCTCCTGCCTCCATCCATATTTCCATGGCATCAAGAACAGATTCATCTAACTCATAAGACAGTGGGTTTCGAAGATTACCAGACACGTGAATCTTATATTGGTCGTAGATGGACCAAAAATCACCATTCGGGTTGTTCAGCATTTTATCGGTGAATGTAGGTGTTATATGTTGTAAAGAAGGTGGTAGGAATGTTTTACCAAAGGTTGGTTCTTCGTTAACAATTTCATATGTATCCCCTTCAATACCATAGTTATATAATAAGAATCCTTCATCACTATAGGCATAGTCCATCCATTGTACTGCAATCTCTGGGTATTCTGTCTTAGCGGAAATCACCCGATAGTAATTCCTAACATAGGGATTAGACTGACGTATATGGACTTTATCACCTTTATTGACAACGGGCATGGGAGCAGCAACAATACTAAAATCAGGATCGTTTTCTTTCCCTGCAGTCACATATTTTGTCACAGCCCCATAGCCATTACTAAATGCCCCTGCTTTACCTGATGTAAAATAGGCGTCAAAACTTTTATTGTCTCTTGTTGCAAAATCCGGGTCAAGGAGACCCTTTTCATACCATCTAGCTAATAATTGAAGATAATCTTTATAACCGGGCTCAGCTGGACCGTAGATAACTTCTCCATCCTTGTTCATAAAATCCAAGTTATTATCAAGAACAGAAGAACCGTAGGCGCTGGCAAAGGCTGAGTTAGAAGCATACTTCCAATCAAAAGATATCATGAGAGGACCTTCTGCACCTTTTTCTTCTTTAAAAGCAATCAGCATGTTTTCCCATTCTTCAATGGTTTCAGGTACTTTAAGACCTAAGTCGTTCAACCAATCTTCTCGTATTAGCATACCAGACCATGGTGGCTCTTGGTCTAATTGAATACAGGAGAAGGACCAGATATTGCCTTCATCTGTCATGGTTTGACGGCGAATCTCCTCATTATAATTCATCTTTTCTTTATAGTTAGGTGCGTACTCGTCGATGTAATCATTAAGCTTCAAAAAGTAACCATCTTTTATGGCTTTATCTGGTCCACCTGGGAATTCAGGAGGTATGTTCTCCATCATATCAGGCAGGTCTCCAGAAGCTAACAAGAGGTTAAAAGCCTGTTTGGATTCACCTGCTGGCGGATGGGTAAATTCCACCGTTACACCTGTTCGTTTTTCTAATTCTTTATACACGATGTTATCTGCTAGATTAGGAATATTCGTGGAATTAAAATCAGACCACATGGTTAACGTTACGGGTTCATCTGTGATTTTCCCTGAAGCATTTTTCTTTCCTGTTTCTTTCTCATTGGTATCATTACCATTATTCGTTTGTTGGCTGCTAGCACTTTTTGAATCTTTCTCTTCACTCGCTTTACCACAACCAATCATCATCAGTGTCATCATCATGATGATTAAACCTGTTAATACGAATTGACCTCTTTTTATTCGCATAATACCCTCCTTATATGTAATGACTCATAATAATAGACGTATGCGCATCTTGTCTTCATTCACAGGGCCCTTGTGAAGTTAATAAAAGTATATACGGGCAAGGATACCTTGTATATGCGCATTTTTTTTATGATCATTTTTCGAAATGTGATATTTTTAAATCGTATCATTTTTTTATTTCTTAGTATAATCCTCCTAAGGTCCTTACGCTCACATGTACTTACGATATTTTCCAGGTGTTACACCCTCTACCTTCTTAAAAACTCTTATAAAAGTACCACTATCACCCAAGCCACACATGGAGGCAATTTCCTTAATGGTAATGTTATCATTCTTTAGCAGTATTTTAGCTTTTTCCAATCGCACATTGTTGAGATACTTAGAAATATTGACACCCATGGTACTCTTAAAAAAGGATGACAGATAGGCAATATTCATTTGAAACACATTTGCAATCATGGATACATTTAGATTATAATCTTGATAATTATGCTTAATAAATTTACAGATTTCCTTCACCTTTTGATCACTTGAATGGTTACTTTTGAAATTCTTCTCTGCTTCTTGGAAGGTCCTATACATGATTTTACGTATGTCTTCAATGGAATTACAGTTCATAATGGCATGCATGATCTCATTCAACTCTAATTCCCAGCTTTGACTGGCTTTTTGAGACAGTTCTGAAAAAATATTAGACAAGGTATTCACCATGGCAAAGACCGTGCATCTGGCATATTCCACGGATACTTCACTCTTTAGCAGTTGGTGGAGCATCATATCAAGTACTGCAAAACCTTCATGATATTCGCCACTACGGATTAAACTAATCAGCTTACGCTCTTTATCAAAGGTATAAAAACCTTTCTCTATCTTACACCCCATCTTTTTAATACTGGTATAGTCCGTTACCTCTTGTCGCCCAAAAAGCAATGCATATTCCATGGTATTAACGGCTTGATCATAGGACAATGAAATCTGGTCAATGCCTTTATTGATATCACTTAACGCGATGGATACAAAAAGTCCAAATTTAGCACTTAATATTTCTTTGATGGTAAGGGATGCTTTCTTCGCTTTTAAACGAATATCTTCTTGTGTCAGCTCCTGGTCCAAGTTATTCATGATGACAACAAAATATTTACCCATTTCAACAATATAGCTGTTTGCGATATCTTCTAACAGCTCCTTATAGAGTTTTTCAATGAGCAGCATTTTATAATTCAACACATCGTGACTTGCTGTTTCTCCCATATCCTCTAACAATGTATCGTCACTTTCCACATAAATCAGGGCAATTTGATAGAGGTCACCTTCAAACCTTACATCATATAACTCCAGTAAAGCATGGGTCTCTATTTCGTGGCTGTAACATCCATTAATCAATCGTCTTAAAAATTGATTCCTTAATTGAAGGGTTTGTTTTTCTATGCGAGACTCCACTTTCTTCATTTCATTAATGACTTTATGAATGGAAGCTTCAATGTACTTAATCTCGTCTTTACCTTCCATAGCATTCTTATCTTGTTCCCTGAAAATATGAAGAATGTTTTGTACCGGGTTATAGTTTTTTGCAGAGAACCACACAGCAAGGGTAACGCCAGCTATGAGACATATCAGGGTAAACAATAGGATCATCTGCCTTAACCTTGTGGCTTTCACATAGAAGACCTTTTCCGGTACCGTTAACACATAATAGTAACCACTGACTTTTGATTGACGTGTAAAGACCAGATAACTGTTGTTATTAATGGTCTGCTTAAAATAATCCTTACTTAAATCCCAATCATTCCCTATCATTTTTATGGAACCATTAGATGAAACGATTGTCTCACCTGTATCACTCATGACATAAGCAACACTGCCTTTCATCCATTTGGTGGTATTCAGCATTTTTTTAATTTTATGATGATCGATAATCACACCTACATTGCCAATAACCTGCTTGTTTGTATCATGAAAGGGACTAAGAAAGCTAATGAAGCTCGTATTATCTTTACTAGGCAAGGTAACAAAGCCGCTATCCGTCTTCTGATCAAATATGTTTTTCCATGCCACAAGACTATTGGGTTCACTCATTAAAGCTTGTTCAACATAAGTATCCAAATTCATCACACCACTTTTTGTAATCAATATATCGTGATTTTTGGGGTACACAAATAAGGACTTAATGAAATAGTCGTTACCGTAATAGCGTCCTAAGCTCTGAATCAATTGGTAAATATCATAACGGAGCTTATTGTTCAGTTCTTTGGCGTTGACAATGGTGCTAATTTTGAAATTTGTTTCTAATTCGTAGCCGATACCTTGGATTTGTTTAAACATGGATTCCATAATACTTTCGTATTGTTCTAAGGACGCAATACCTGCTTTTTCAATTTCTTCTTCCACAATGGATAACGATGTGACATAAAAAAAGATGGCCATGACCAGTGGTAATATAAGGAGGTAAGCATAAGAAAGGATAAGTGAGTAATACAGTTTTCCTCTAAACTGATTTTTAAAGCTGTTCATCATAAAATTCCCCCATTTATTTTTTTAAGGACTCATGATAGTCGCTATATATTGATTATACTTGAAATAGGACAAAGGTATATGATTAGTTTTCATTTATATAAGAATTTATTTATGATCCCTATAGTTATTTTTTAATAACATGTGATATTTTTAATAAAATCCAGGCTAATCATCCTTTAATCCTAGTTTTCCAATGATGTAGAGTATTTTTTAAACAAAATAACTGGGCATTTTTATATGTTTTTATGAAGGTGACATATATGGGTTCATCGTAATTTTTTATGAACTATTATGTTAAGAATAGGATATTTTTAAGAAAAAGATGATGCTGAAAATAATCATGAAACGGCTGTAAGTTTGATTATAAGTGAATCTATACCTCCATAAAGTACATATAAAATATCACATTGACACTTTTTTCCAAATAGTAGTATGCTAGTAATATATTTTAGAAGATTTTTTCAATTAAATAACCATTTCCCATATTGAATAATACAAATGCAAAATATGTAAACTTTTGTAGAATGCTGTATATACGTATGGATAGGTATAGGCATAATGTTAGTCGATTTTCAAAAAGGTGGTGAGATAAGTATACCGAACATTATGTGTATATGTGTACATTCTATATAGATAATTTAAATACCACAAATGAATTTTTGGAGGGAAAATTACATGACATTTTTCAAGAAAAAGAGTTTGATGATTGTTAGCCTTTTAATTTTCGCGTTACTTATTCAAGTATGCCCCGTTTCTTCTTGGGCTCAAGATGCATCATCTGATTTAGAATATGAATTGCCAGAAGATATTAAAATCAAAAAAGAAAACTATGAATCCCTATTCGTCATTGCTGAAAAATACCCTACAACGTATATCACACAAGTAAATAATCAAGAGGAACGCTTACAATCCTTAGTCTTTGTTCAGGAACCGGGTAACATTGTGGATGGTGAAATGATTATTGACCTGCCATCGGAAATCGTTCGTGTCATCTCTTTCTTCAGGCAAGTGAATATACTCGGTGAAAACATTAAAAATGTGGAAGTGGTTTGGGAAAGACCTAACGATGAAAACATTAAAATGAGTGAATTCTGGCGTTCAGAAGATATTATTATTGGGCGTGGCAATCGTTTTGTTGTAAAGCATGGCGACTACGAAGGACACCGTTTAATTATCAAAGGTACTGGCGTCATCAACCGTATTGAATTAAACGAACCCAATGGTCTTGCACCATTCTTCGATGTAACAGCTTGGAGTGTTCTTGGTGGGGATAAAGACATATTGCCCATTAACATTGATATTGATACCTCGAAACAACTAAGTATTGAAGGTGTTGACCACGTAGAGGTTGAAAAATTCCATCGTGTTTATGCGAGACCAATCTCTTCCCCAGAAACTTATATAACCAATGTTTTCCTCAAAGAAAAAGGCTTTTTACCAGGTCGACAAATCTTAAAATTTGGTCCTGCACTGGAAACAGCTTATGGCGATCCTAATGCACCTAAATTAAAAGAAGACCCTAATAAAGAGGGCTATAGTGACTATTCTTTCTTTGAAGAACACTATCAAAAAGATCAAGAATCTGTTGATTTATTTGATGCTAACTATCCAACGGACATGAAATATGTGTCATGCTATAATTATTGGCCTTCTTGGATGCGTCCAGATGTTCCCAATAATCCACATGGTACACCAGCCATTGATAAATTTGAACCAGCAGCAGATTTAGCAGCTGAATATACCAAGGCCTATGATAGATTTCTAGATGGAAGAGGACCTGATTACATTGAAGTGGTCAATGAACCTACTGTACGTTCTGGGTGGATTCATCATGATAACCCTGATCTAGACTCTTGGAAGCTATTAGCAGAATTTCATAACATGGTTGCAGATAGAATTAAAGAATTAAGTCCTGATGTTAAAGTAGGTGGACCTACCAGTGCTTGGATGGCTCTTGATGATAACAATTTTTCATTAGCCAATGAACAATTACGTTTTATGGATTTAACCAAAGACAGTTTAGATTTTTATTCCCATCATTTCTATGAAGGCAATGATTTAATCCTCCATGAGACAGATGATAACTATGGCGGATATCTTACTGGTCGTCTTGAAGCGGATTTAGATTTATTACGTAACCATATGATCTTAACAGATAATGTGAAACCACTCATTATTTCTGAAACAGGAACCCTTCATAACGGTCCTACAGATGTGGACTATTGGTTATTGCTTAAGAACTTTAACTCCTATTTGGTACGCTACATGAATCGGGCAAACGAGTTTGAAATGATTGTACCATTCTTATTACCGATTAAGTGGTGGCAAAAAGAGGCTCCTGATATGTTATTTACCTACAACGAAGACGGTACAGTAGGTGAGCCAACCAAACTGCGATACTTCCTTGATTTATGGCAGGCTTATAAAGGAAAGCTGTTGCCTGTTCATGCAGACAATGATAAGGTCTTCGTCCATGCAGCTCAAGACGACAATGTAATCTATGTAGCTGTTAACAACATGAATCCTCAACGCATAGCCGCCGATTTGAATTTAGACTTGGATGATGAGGATATCTATGATATTGAACAAACAAGACTATACTTAAACCTTGGAAAAATACAATTCTTGACCCAAAAACTATCAAGCCTTGAGGATATTCCATTATCTGTAGAAGAAACTTCCATCATCAAAATTACCCTTGAGGAAGCCCCAGAGCTTGAAGATACACTATTAAAGAAAACCTATTATGGTGATAAGGTGTTACAAGATACAGGCGTTGAAGCAGCTTTTCAAATTAGTTGCCCTGTAGAAGACTTAGAAAGAAGTACACTACGTGTAGGCTTTGGACGCCAAGATGGGTTTAATCAACCCATGACTGTATGGGTTAACGGTCATGAGTATACCTATGATTTAAGCTTCTCCAATAAAAATGGTCGATTCTTCACCTATGCTGATTTCAAATTACCTACAAATATCCTTCATCAAAACAATGAAATTAAAGTGTTAATACCTCAAGAGGGTGGTAAAATAAGCTCTGTATCTTTAATTACCGAAACAATACAAGATGATGACGATGACGATGAGGATGACGAAGATGACGACGACGAAGATTGATTAGCATAACATGTGTATCGTATAATGCGTAAGAAACATATCATAATCATAAAAGAAGTCTCATTCCCATAGTGGGATGAGACTTCTTTTGCATATCTTAAAGAAACATGGTTTTATGTGCTTGAACTTGTAGCTGCTGCCGAAGTAGCTGCAGAAATCATAACGACTTGCTGAGCGGCAATAATGGCTTGAATGGCTAGACTAACAGTTGTGTTGACAACGGTCCCCTCTTGTTTTTCATGAAGATACTGACTGGCAATAATGGACGATGCCATAAGTACGTGCATACCTTTTCCCAACCATCTGTATTTCTTTTCACTTTTTAAATAAGTAGCCACTTCAACTAAGTCAGCCATGAGTTCTTCTTGATCCAAATCAAGAAGACTAATCAACCCAATTGCAGGATAATAGGTCGTATAAACATTTAATTTATTGGTTTTGAGATGTTGATAGATTTGATCACAATGCTCTACAGAATCGCGCATATCTTTTTGGCTAAAGGCCATGACATGAGATAACATCTGTAACCCATCGCCTTTCTTAAAACCTCGTTCATGTAGTGCCCGATAATAAGCTTCTAATTGACTAGGACCATGATCCGTATTTGCAAGTAAAACAGCCAAAGCATAATCATCCCCACCTGTTAAGAATGGATGATTTTGTTTCATTTGCTTATAGATACCGATTGCTTTCTCAGCATAGCTTTTAACATCATCACCTTCATAGACACTTGATAATGCATAAAGCGCTGTGGGTAAATAGGACGAATATTTAAAGCCAACATCCTTTAGTACTTTCTCATTACGAAGCATGACATCAAATTGTTTTTTAGGTGTCTGGGAAGCTGCGCATAATAAACCACTTAAAGTAAACATCATATGTCCTCTAAAAGAAGAGAATGCACCTGTCTGACTTTTAATGTACCCCTTCATCTCATTAATACAATCTGGATTGATTGCCTTATCTTTCATGGCAAAAGTCAAAGCAACTAAATGCTTGACCATGTCATTCTCCCATCTAAAAGATTTCCTTATATCCTCATAATTCTGTATCATCGTTTTAACTTTTTCTTCATATACCCTTTTCATACATAACCTCCTCATCATTTTATACGCTCATTATACCCCTATTAACAGTATACATGTCTATTCATGCAATTACAAGAACCAAAAACCTGACACAATCTGACAAGGGGACGTTTCGTTTGTCATCATTAATATGACACGGGGACGTTTCGTTTGTCATCATTTAATCATACGCTCTTTAAATCTTATACAATTCACGAAATATCATTCTGAATAACTAAAATTTTTATGGGTTAATCTTTGTTTTGATGAATTGTTAGAATATGGTATAATAAGTATAATAATTTTGTATTTTTTTATAATGAAAGGAGAAGATTATTTATGAGTAAAAAAAGCAACATGGCATCTATTGTATTAGCATTGATCGTTTTATTGACTGCATGTATAGGCAGCACAGGTATTGTTCTTGCAGCTGATTCACCAAATCCTGTGAGTTATTTTGGTGAAATGGTGGTTAATGGCAACCGAATAAATGGGTCCAAGACAGGTCAGCCTATGCAAGTAAAAGGTATGAGTTTCTTTTGGAGCAATTGGTCCGGCCCCTATTATAATGCTTCAACAGTAGACAGAATGATAGACGAATTCAAAGTTGAAATTGTTAGAGTAGCTTATGGGGTAACTGATGGGGGTACACCATATAATACTAGCGATGAGGCAAAATTACGAACCGTCATTGAAGCAGCTATTAATAGAGGTATTTACGTTATTATTGATTGGCATTCACATGGTGCCCATGATAATGTGGATGCAGCAAAAGATTTCTTTGGAAGAATGGCCCAAGACTATGGCAGCTATGATAACGTTATCTTTGAAATCTATAATGAGCCAAAGCAGATCCCATGGAGCACCGTAAAATGGTATGCAGAACAAGTCATACCTGTTATAAGACAACATTCCAATAACCTGATTGTGGTTGGATCGCCTACTTGGTCGCAAGATGTGGATCAAGCTGCAAATGACCGCATTCAAGCTGACAATATCGCTTATACACTACACTTCTATGCAGGAACGCATTTCCAATATCTAAGAGATAAAGCCAATTATGCTATGAACCAAGGTCTAGCTCTTTTTTGTACAGAATGGGGTTCCGTGAATGCAGATGGTAATGGCAGCATTAATTATAATTCAACTAATGAATGGCTTACTTGGTTGGATCAAAACAAGATATCATGGTGCAACTGGGCCATCAATGATAAAGATGAAACGTCAAGCATCTTTTATTCCGATGGCAGCCTTCGAGAAGCAGGTACTTTCTTAAAAAGCATCTTTTTAGCTTGGGTACCTTACCAAGAATGGCGAGACGGTTCACCCAATCCTAACCCTACAGAGAACATTACATTCGCTGTTAAAGATGATTGGGGAACTGGTTTCAATGGTATCATTACCATACATAATACAAGTTCAAGTCCAATTAAGAATTGGACACTAGCTTTTGACTTTGAAGGCCAGATTGATTCATTCTGGACAGCCAATCTAATCAGTCATTCAGGAAATAACTATGTCATTAATGGTAAAGACTATAACGCAACCATTCAAGCAGGAGAATCTATACAGCTTGGATTCACTGCCACAGCCAGTTCTCAAATCACACCAACCAATTATGTCCTTACTGGCAACTAAACCAGTCAACTAAAGGCTGTCTCTTACCATGTACGATTAACGTCATGTAAGAGACAGCCCTACTATACACCCATAAGACTAACTTATGGTGATTTTCTTAAGCATTAATCGTGCCATCGGATATGCCCAAAACAAATTGCACATGCATGTGTGCACCCTTAGCTAATATACTTTCATCAATATTAAAATCAGGGGTATGAAGCATAGGCTGGGTATTCCCTTGACGTATACCTATAAATCCGAAGGCACTTTTTCGTCCATTTGCTAAGATAGCATAATCTTCACTAATGGTAACAGGTTTAAAAGGCACAGGTTCCAGTCCTGCTCTTTTAGCACTTGCGATTGCCAGCTTAATCATATCTTCATCATTATCCACTGGTGGAAGACCGTCCCTATAATCGATGGTTACTGTCGCACCATAACTTTCAGCTATTCGTCTTGACTTCTCCTCTACTTTACCACGAATGGTAGCATATAAGTCTTGATTAAAATAGCGAACGGTTCCTTCTAATACCACTTCATCCGCAACGATATTATCTGCTGTTCCACCATGAAACTTACCAATGGTCATGACCACTGGCTCAAAGGGAGCTATTTCTCGGCTTATAATGGTTTGTATGTTGGATACGATTTGTGCTCCCACCACAATAGCATCCACCCCCAAGTAAGGTAACGCACCGTGAGCACTTTTACCATGAATCGTTATTTTAAAGGCATCCACAGCGGCCATGATGGGACCTGATGACAGGCCGATAGAACCTGAATCCACGTCACATCCTACATGCATACCAAAGAGATAGTCTACATCTCTCATCACACCTAAAGCAGCCATAGCTTTTGCACCGGACATGGTCTCTTCTGCTGGTTGAAAAATAAGTTTCACACCGCATTCAAGTTTATCCTCCATACTTTTTAATGCTTTCGCTGCCCCTAATAACATGGCTATATGGCTATCATGACCACAAGCATGCATAACACCTTGGTTAGCTGATACATAATCACATGTATTCACTTCTTCAATAGGCAGAGCATCCATATCTGCCCTTAACCCCACTACTGTGCCTACATGATCTTTATTAATCCATGCCATAATACCTGTTTCCGTTACACATTCGTAAGGTATATCCATCTTTTTTAACTCAGATATAATGGTATCTCTTGTATGATATTCTTTACTGCTTAATTCAGGATGTTGATGAAAATATCGTCTCATTTTAATGACATAAGCTTCATCTATTGTAATAAGATGATTTAACATATTGAACACCTCACCATTCCATTTATATTGGCATATTCCAAATAAAGCATATAATAAAATACACAATCTTACAACCCTATTTTTATTTTATATAGCCATGAATTATGAACCAAATTTAAATAAATTAAGACCTATCTCATCACTAAAAGCACGATCCACTTCCCCATCCATGACATCCATGACCATTTCACAAGTAGCCGAAATAACTAGTGAATTAAGATGTCCACCGTACACATGAAGCTCGTGATCGGATACGGTAATATGTAAATGTAAGTATACCTCTTGGTTCATGGTAGAAACAGTACCCGATAAACTGGTAATCTCATAATCACCTTTTAGCGTAGTCGCATGATAGTTTTTCTCAGTAGTATTGAATAGACCCAGCTTTATTTCATTTGCAGCTCCAATAGCACTAACGGTGCCTAATTTAATGCCTTGCTCTTTACAAAATGTAGTTAACTTATCAAGTACTTCTTCACCTTTATCAAACCGAATAACGTACTTATTGCCAAACTTACGGTACTCCATATAAACAACTCCTTCATTTCATTGTACTAAAAAACGTATTTTTTATGATAACTCAATTCTATCTCTGCCATTTCCTTTCGCCTTATACAATAACTGATCCACTTGTATTAAATAGTCTTGGATATTACGGTTATCCTCATTCTTTATTTCCACTATACCTGCACTAAACGTTAATTTCAACTCTTTTTTCTCAAACACATGCTGTTTTATTTTAAGCTGAATCTCATGCAAGACATCGTAGGCAAACTCTTTTGTTTGCTCCGTAAAAATAACGATGAATTCTTCGCCTCCATACCGACCGACATAATCTGTTAAACGAACATTTTCCGTCAACATTTTAGAGAAATATTTTAGTATTTCATCACCATAGGTATGACCATATGTGTCGTTCACCCGTTTAAAAAAATCCAAATCTGCCATAGCAATGGCAAATGTTTCATGATGCTCTTCTTGTTTCCTCATCTCTTCCTCAATCTGCTTAATGATAAACCGTCTATTGTATACCCCTGTCAACTCATCCATATGGGCCAGTTCTTCTAATTTTTTCTCATACCGATACCGTTTGGTCAAGTCTCTAAGATAGGTAATATATACCTTCTGTCGATCAATTTTTGTGCGTTTCATATGCACTTCAACAGGAATGGTATCACCATTCAAGTTTACCAATGATGTTTCTTTAAAGATATGGTTTTTCTTATTATCGTCTAGGAGAATGGGGTCTTGAAAAAAGTCCCAAATAACAATGTCTTTTATAGAGCGGTAACTAACCCCCATAAGCTCTATGCCTTTTCGATTACTTTCAATAATTTTACCATCTCTATTCACAATGAGTATCCCATCCACCGATAGGTCTGTAATAATTGAGTTGATTTCATCTTCTTGTTGTAAAAGGTCAATGATTTTCTTCACCACATGGTACTGAAAAAACAATAAGAATAGTGCCAACAAGCCGATGACGATTAGAACTTTGGCTAGATTTGCCGTAATATCTTTTTTCATTTGACGTTCAATGTGAGCGATGGTGTCCTCAATCTCATCCATATAAACACCTGTCCCAATAATCCATTGCCACCTGTCTAGTCCTTTTACAAAGGTTACTTTGGGATAAACACCATGAATACCTGGTTTGGTCCATGTATATTCAATATAACCTTCTCCATTATCTTGAATATGCTTTAATCCTTCAATATGTACATTCACACCATTCACATCGTTAATATGACTCACATCCGTACCTACATATGCTTCATCAGCAAATACCAATGCCTTGCCCTCATATGTGGTCACATAAAAATAACCCACTTCATCATAGCGAATATTAGCAATTCTATCAATAAGGTCTTCCTTGATAACATCTTCCATATCGTCCACATAGATGCCTGTGCCGATTACCATGTTAAGGGGTTCAAAGTATTTAACAAACCCTAATTTCCGCTGGTGGGCTTCTTCTTGATTCCCGTTTATATCACACCAATAATATTCACAAAATCCTTCCCCATCTTCTTTTGCCACTTTCAGTAATGCATCTAACTGAGGGTTCTCTTGGGTTGAGGGTATATGCGTTGTAACACCATCATTGTTACTGTTTGCTTCTACTTGGTTATCATCATTTAACCAAATGGTATAATAATATTTTGTTAAAGCATTGGTACGTACACCTTTAATCAGCTCAGCTATGTCGTATCGTAATGCCTCTCTGGTTTTTATGTGATGATTTTTTTCATAATAGTTGTTGATGATATCATAAACGGTATAGATTTGCTGCTGAACATCATGTCTAAGTATTTCTTCTGATTTGTTTTTATAATACTCAATATAATCGTAAACACTGTCTACTTCATTCTTAATGATTTTTTTTTGATAAGCATAGTATTGTTCACGAATACGTTCACTTTCCAATTCAAATCGACTATAGGAAATTGTAATGATAAAAAATCCCATGGCTACACTGACAATCAATAAAGATATAGCTACGCTCACATAGGATAGTGGTTTTACCTTTCGAAAAGTCCGCATTATGTATTCCTCCATTAGAAAACCGCTTATACACCCAGATCGCTTATCTAATTTCAAATTATTTTCTTTTTCGCCAAATTTTGTAACGATATCTTCATTATATAGTCATCTTTCATAAGATGCAATTATAAATTGAAAGACTGTCAAATAATACGTATTTCTAGGGTATCTTATTCAAACGTGTTCCTTAGATCATAAGACCAAACCTAAAATTCTATATTATATAACAGTCTTTCTTTATTACAGCTCTACACTATTTAATATATTCTTTTCTAATGCCCTTGCTTCTTTTTCCAATAATTCAACCTCTTGATTAAAAGTCTTGACCAGCTCCTCATCTTTAATGGAACCAAGATTAATTCTAACATTATATAAGGCAGATAGTACCGCTGTACGTCCCATCATAGCCGATACAGCACCATCTGTTATGGTATTGCAATTACCCTTTTCAACAACAACTTTTGATAAATGCATGACTTGTAAAGATTTTCTTGCAACCTCTAATGGAACCGTTGCTGCTTGTTTCATGGCTTGTTGAATGGCGTTACGTCTTATTGCTTTTTCCTCATCTGTCTCTTTACTTAACTTAAAAGCAGCCATGACCCTATCAAAAGCATGAGAGTCCCTGTCCACATCCTCTAGCAGCTCTTTTCTCAGCCCAATGGCCTTTTCTCTCAGATGCTTCATGTCTTCCTCAACTTCTATGTATTTTTTCTTACCAATTGTAAGGCTAGCAACCATTTCTACTAAAGCCGCTGCTGTAGCACCGCTATGTGCAGCTATGGAGCCCCCTCCAGGCACTGGGTTACTGGATGCTGTCTCATCTAAAAATTCTATGACACTTTTATGTACAAGCATATTTTTCCTCCTCCATTATTCAAATTTATCAAAGATAACTTGCCCTTCCTTAATGACTTTTTCCACGGTGGTTACGCCAATATGGTAAGGTATAAACTTATAACTTGGAAACTCATGAATAACCAAATCACCTTTTTTACCTACATCAATACTCCCTATTGTATCTGCTAGATCAAGAGCGGCCGCACCATTAAGGGTTAAGGCTGTAATGGTTTCTTCAATACTCATGTTCATATATAACGTAGCTAGAGCAATGATTAACGGTATAGACTCTGTAAAACAACTGCCTGGATTAAAGTCTGTTGCCAATGCAACAGCTAAACCAGCATCCATCATATCTCTTGCTCTTGCATAATCTTCTTTCAGACTGAATGCTGTACCAGGAAGTAACGTAGCCACTACATTTTGCTCAACCATGGCTTTGATTCCTTCATCAGAAGCCATTAAAAGGTGGTCAGCGGATACCGCCCCAATTTCTGCTGCTAATTCAGCACCACCTAGTGGCACAATCTCGTCGGCGTGAATCTTAGCCTTTAATCCTTTAGCTTGAGCCGCAAGGAGCATTCTCTTTGACTGCTCCACAGTAAACACACCTTTTTCACAGAAAACATCACAAAAGACAGCCAAGTTTTGGCCAACGACTTCTGGCAGTACATCATGAATCATGGTATCAATAAATGCATCTTCACGACCTTTGTAATTGATAGGAACAGCGTGAGCTCCTAAAAAGGTAGGTATGACATCCATTTTATGGCGATCATTTAGCTTTTTCATCACTTGAAGTTGTTTAATCTCTGTATCCATATCAAGGCCGTAACCGCTTTTTCCTTCAACAGTGGTGACACCAAAAGACATCATGGAATCCAATCGTTTCATGCCTTTTCTAATAAGTTCATCCAAACTAGCTCCCTGGGTTTGTTTAACACTGTTGACAATACCGCCGCCCTTTTCCATAATGGTCATATAGTCATGCCCAGCTAATCGCCAAGCATATTCTTCTTCACGATACCCACCAAATACAAAATGGGTGTGAGAATCAACAAAACCCGGTAGTACTGTTTTACCTGTAGCATCTATGGTTTCTGCAACCTTTTCCAGACGTCTTGGAATGTCTGGGGTCTTACCAACCCACATAATATGACCATCCTCAACGATAACGGCTCCATTACCAATAACATGTAGTTGATTCATCTCTTTGCCTTTTTTTGCCTTAAAACCACTGCATGTTACAAGTTGACTGGCATTTTTTATTATTAATCTATTCACGTTTACCACCCTTTTTAGAACTTATTTATTCCATTAAACGCGCTTCAATCACTTTATCCATGGAGAAGCCATATAAACCTAGATAATACGCTGCTGAATCCACTAAGGCTTCCATGGGTACAAGACCTACTATCTCGCTACCCAACACATTCACACCATAACGTTTTGCTTCCATTTTAACGGTCTCAAACACACGATAAACGGATGTTTTGGTATAGTCGGTAATGTTCATGGTCACTTGGGTTATACCACGCTCTTCTACCTTAACACCACCTGCTTTTATATATCTAAACCCACCATTAGAATGGCGTATACATCGAGCAATTTTATTTGCAATGTCAACATTTTCTGTGTCCAGATCAATGTTATAAGCTACTAATGGCATTCTTGCACCAACTGCCGTCACACCTGCTGTTTCATGAATCTTAGCCTCACCAAAATCTGGTTTCCACTGGTCTTCTTTCATCTTTTCATTCATACCTTCAAACTGACCTTTGCGAATCTTAGCCAGATTCTTTCTAGCTGGAGTTGCGGCTGCTTGCTCATATAAAAACACAGGGACACCATAACGGTCATAAATGGCCTGCCCCATCTCTTTTGCAAGGTCCACACATTCCTCAGTAGTCATGTTCTTAATGGGGATAAAAGGTACCACATCTGTGGCTCCCATTCTAGAATGCTGCCCTTCATGGACACCTAGATCAATCAACTCTGTTGCCACACCAATGGCCTCAAGGACGGCCTCTTTAACAGCCTGTGGTTCACCCATTACCGTTACAACCACACGGTTATAGTCCTTATCTGCCTCGTAGTTCAGAAGCTTTACATTTTCTTTACCTCTAAGGGGCTGTACAATCTTCTCAATTTTATCTAAATCTCTGCCCTCACTAAAATTAGGCACACACTCTACAATTTTACTTACCATTATTAACATCCTCCTTTATCATCTGTATGATTTTTTATGATGTCCATGATCTTCTCCCTATCGCCAACATAAGGCAATGTAATCTGATCAAGGCCCTTCATCATATCGTTATACTCGACACACGTCTCCATGGCATTTTCACAGCGTGCCCAAGCTCTTCTAGCAACACCACCCATGACATCAAACAAAATAGCATTCTTAAGAATCTCATCCACACGTCGACTGCCGTCCAGCACCATACCAAATCCACCGTTAATGGACTTGCCAATGCCAACACCACCACCATTATGCAGGGTTACAAGGCTCATACCTCTAGCACTGTTTCCAGCAAATATATGGGTAGCTAAATCGGCCATGATGTTACTGCCGTCTTTGATATTGGAAGTCTCTCTAAAAGGTGAATCGGTACCACCTGTATCGTGATGGTCTCGACCTAACATAATCGGTCCAACCTCACCCTTACGTACCATTTCATTAAATTTTAGAGCAATTTTTAGACGTCCAAAAGCATCTTGATAAAGTATTCTTGCTTTTGTCCCTACAACCAATTGATTTTGTTGCGCATCACGAATCCATACATAATTATCCCGGTCTTGGTATCTTCTGTTAGGGTCAATACAAGCCATAGCCGCTTGATCTGTCCGAAGCAAATCTTTCTCTTTGCCACTTAAGCAAACCCATCTAAATGGACCATACCCATAGTCAAATAATTGTGGTCCAAGAATATCTTCAACATAGGATGGCCATATAAAACCGTCTTTATCATCTCGGCCATTCTTAGAAATCTCATCCACACCAGAATCATAGATGGCTTTCATAAAAGAATTACCATAGTCAAAGAAATAAGTACCTTGGGCTACCAGTTTTTTTATCACGTCAAAATGAGCTTTTAAACTCTTATCCACTAATGCTTTAAAGGTTTTCTTATCTTCTGCCAGTAAAGTGGTTCTTTCTTCAAAGGTTATGCCTTGTGGGCAGTAACCACCATTATAGACCTCATGACAGGATGTTTGATCAGACAATAAATCTATAGGTATGCCCTCATCTGCCGCAAACGCTAACAAATCAATAATATTACCGTGATAAGCAATGGCATAAGCTTTGTTTTTAGCTAAGTATTCTTTAGCAAGTTTAAAGGTTTCTTTTGGTGTGGTCATGACTGCATCTACCCAGCCCTGATCATATCTGGTCTGTATACGTGATGCATCAACCTCTGCGATTATACCAACGCCGCCAGCAATAACAACAGCTTTTCCTTGAGCGCCACTCATGCCGCCAAGACCAGAAGAAACAAATAATTTTCCTGAAAGGTCTTTATCTTCCTCAATACCTAATTTCAATCGACCAGCATTTAATAATGTACTGTAGGTACCATGGACAATGCCTTGTGGACCAATATACATCCACCCACCAGCGGTCATCTGACCATAGTTAGCTACACCAAGAGCGGCAGCTCGATTAAAATTATCATAATCATCAAAGGCACCTACCATTAAACCATTGGTTATCATCACACGTGGTGCTTGCTCACCTGAATGGAATAACCCTAAAGGATGTCCTGATACGATAACAAGCGTCTGATCCTTGGTTAATACCTTCAGATATTCTTTCACTAAAAGGTATTGCATCCAATTCTGAAAAACACGACCGGATTCTCCATAAGTCACCAATTCATAAGGATATAAAGCAATATCAAAGTCCAAGTTATTATCAATCATCACTTGAAAAGCTTTACCTTCTATACATCTGCCTTCATAGGTATCAATAGGTTTACCCTTTAAATCGCCTTCTGGGCGAAAACGGTAACCGTAAATACGACCTTTGGTTAACAATTCATCTAAAAACTCTGGTATAAGTGCCTCATGATATTCTTCTGGAATATAACGAAGGGCATTTTGTATAGCAAGTGCTGTTTCTTCCTCTGTCAAGGTAAATTCCCGCATAGGTGCTCGCCGTATACCCTCTTTAAAATTTGGGTATGGAGGTAATCCATCTGTAAGTTTCAACTTAACATCCATACTGTAAAATAATTCCCCATTACTGATCACTTCACCATCTCCTTCACTGGGTACGAGTATAACCCCTTACTCGTCCTTCATTTTATTGTCAACATCATCTGAATGTTTACATATCATTCATACGTCTATCCCATGCCTGAAGACGCTCTATAATAGTTCACCTATCTTTTCCTCTACATGATTTAATATATGATTGGATGTGACCATACCAATAACCTTCTCAAAATCCACATACATGACCCTATCTTCATGTAATTTTTCTACTTCTTCACGAATCAGTTTATATGCAACCTTGGTGCCTTTCCCTAGTTTTTGAGGGTCTGTAAACTCGACTGCCTGTGCAGCCGTCAATAACTCTATAGCAATGACCCTGGTTGTATTATAGAGTATATCTTGAGCCTTTCTTGCAGCAATGGAACCCATACTGACATGGTCTTCTTGATTACCTGATGATGGTATGGAATCAACGCTTGCAGGATGGGCTAATACTTTATTCTCAGACACAAGGGATGCTGCCGTATACTGGGCAATCATAAAACCAGAATTAAGACCACCTTTTTCCGTTAGAAACGCTGGCAGTTCACTCAAACTTGGGTTAACAAGACGCTCAATCCTTCTCTCTGAAGAATTTGCCAGCTCTGCAAGGGCTATCCCAAGAAAATCAAAGGCTAATGCCATAGGCTGTCCATGGAAGTTACCACAAGAGATAACCTCATCATCGTCTGGGAATATAAGAGGGTTGTCTGTTACAGCATTAATCTCTTTATTCACTTTATCCAGTACATATTCGATGGCATCTTTGCTTGCACCATGAATCTGAGGCAAACAGCGTAAAGAATAAGGGTCTTGGACACGAATCTCACCTTGTCTGGTTGTTAAGAAACTGTCCTCCAATATCTGAATCATGTTTTTGGCACAAGCCATCTGGCCAACATGGTTTCTCACAAGATGCACTTTCTCATCAAATACGTCTGTAATACCACGAAGTGCCTCAAAAGTAAGTGCAGCAGATACATCTGCCAATTTAGCCAGTTGTATAGCGTCATAAGTAGCCAAGGCTCCAACCGCTGTTAACACTTGGGTACCATTAATTAAAGCCAATCCTTCTTTTGCAATAAGGCGAATAGGTGTAATATCAGCACGACGCATGGCTTCCATACCACTTAATAATTCACCCTCATAGTAAGCTTCTCCTTCACCTAACATGACAAGCACCATATGTGCCAAAGGTGCTAAATCCCCACTAGAACCAAGAGAACCTTTTTCAGGTATTGCAGGGTGTACACCTTTATTCAGCATGTCTACCAAGGTTTCCAGCGTACTAATACGAATGCCAGAATAACCTTTTGTTAAGGCATTCACACGTAATAACATAATGGCTCGAACAATGGGGATGGAAAAATGCTCACCAACACCACAAGCATGACTTTTAATCAAGCTGGATTGCAATTCTTCTACTTGGTCTTTGGAAATGACCACATTACTAAACTTACCAAATCCAGTTGTGATACCGTATACGGTTTTTTCCTGAGCAACAAGCTCATCTACATAGTTCCTGGATTTTTTAGCTTTTTCAACTGCTTTATCTGATATCTGTACTTTTATATTTTCTCTTGCAACTTGAATAACTTCTTCTAATGTTAAATGGTTACCATCAATGACAATCGTTGCCATTATAAAACACCCCTTCATAAGTCTAATCGTTTGATATGCATACGACTACCATCGTACTTTTTTTATCTCTATGTCCATGATAAACGATTCACAAATTATAATCAATATTTTTTGACTATTATACAATAACTTAGAGTTTTAGCATGATAAAGGGGTAGTTCGATAAGTTTAGTTTGATTATTCTGTTAATAATTAGGCTGTTTTGGAACCATATGCTTTTATAAATAAACAATATGCTCTACTCATCATCTTTTTTAAGATTTTTTCCATAAATGCTTTAATTTTCAGCTTATGAAAGGGTGTTTCGATTTACAAATTGACAGAAAATAAATAGATAATGTTACAATCATAAAGTCCATTGAAAATATTTTCCAATAGACTTCATGTGGTCTTTATATGTCCATAACAGTGGTATAATCTATACTCTTGGGTCAAAGTTTTCAAATACAACATTGACACATTTTTTTAATGCTTCTGTATACTCTTCTTTTGTTCGAGCCGTCCAACCAAATATTGCACGGCCTTTTTTTCTCAGAATCTTTATGGGCAGCCGGTCAATAAACGCAATATCATAATTGATAAAATGAGGTTCACTCAAATGATTAAGCAAAAAGTTCTTCAGTAAGATGCGTTTAAACCATGCTAACTTTTCACCCTTATAAACCCCTGATAGTTGACCTCGTATCATATTTGGTGCGTGTTTTTTAAACCAAGCTAATGTAATCGGGTTAAAGGATTGAATAATGAAATTACCTTTGTATGTTTTCAATAATTTGTATGTATTCTCCTCTAACAACCCAGGTTTACCGATGCTTTTTAATTCAACCATGATACCCACTTGACCATTAACTTCTTTCAGTACATCACTGAATAAAGGTATATGTTCATCAGACTTTAATAAGGTCAAATGCTTAATCTCATCGTAAGTACAGTCTTTCACATCTTTGTTGACACCTGTCATTCTCCTTAGATTATCATCGTGAAATACCACAATTTTTCCATCTGATGTGGCATGCACATCCAATTCAATACCAAAACCATTTTCAATAGCTTCTCTAAATGCCCTCATGGAATTTTCAGGACATGCATCCCCATCATGATAACCCCGATGGGCAATATGTTCTTCTGCTAACCATTTCATTCTCTCATCCATTGCAACATTCTCCTTAACCATGACATAACCACATAGCACATGGACTTACCAATCCACACTCCAATAATATATGTAAAAATAGCTCTCGTTATAACCATGTGTGATGTCATTAACGCTATTCCCATGATACCATATCTCATCATTTCTTTCCATTATCAACCTTTTATTGCTATGTAAAGCTTTTGTTAAAGGTCATAAGCTGCACATTAAAATACTTCATGTATGCTTACCTGACTATAAAAAGAATTGTTTTATAAAAAAATAGATACCAGGTATGATTAAAGAAGGTAGTAGAATAATGGTTTTAATCTTCGTGATGTTCAAGATAGTCATTCCCGTGTAAGTATGCCATCTAGAATGAATATCTGTCCCATTAATGGATTATTCACCTCTGAATCTCCTAGCGGTTTCTACCATTGTTAAATACCCTTCAACAGGCACATAACCTGGTATGGAATTACCAGATCCTAGAGCAAATCCTTTATGATTAATTGAATAAGCCATTACATCATTAACGTAATCTTTAATTTCTTCTTGACTGCATCGACATAGTACATCCATATCAACGCCACCAAAATTACCAATTTGGTCACCATAACGATGAATCCATTCTGAAAATGGTGCTATTTGATCTTCATTAGAATGTTTGGCATCAATTCCCGCCACATGAATCAAATCTTCCATCACATCAAATATATGTCCGCAAGAATGTAATAGAAATGGTTTTTTATAATGATGTACAAGTTCTATGATTTTCTTATATTCAGGAACAACATTCTTTTTTATGCTGTCGGTTGAAATAAGGGTCTGACTTTTATATCCCAAGTCATCACCAAATCGGCATACGGTATAGGTATCACCAAATTCCTGTAGAAATCTTTCCCATATCTTATACATCACATGTCCTACTGCATGAAATATATCATCATATAGATGAGGATCATCCACAGAAAGATAGCATAATTCAGTATACCCTACTAATTCTTGTACACACTCAAAAACACCATTTCCAGGACCACCAATGGCCTTCATACCCTCTGGCATTTCTTCCTCTAACAATTGAAATAAATCACTGTATTGTTTAAAAAATAATGAGGGAATATCGTCCCAAGGATAACGCTGAAAATCCTCTCTCGTCTTAATAACACCTGGTTGATGACCTCCTAGTGCCCCACTACCAGGCATGATTGGTCCAATGCAACACTCCATGCTGACAGTATCGTATCCCATTTCCTTAAAAAAACCTGTGTAATGCTTCATAAACTCTCGTTTATCTGCTAGATCCCCATTAATTAATGGCCCAAAAGAAGTATGGGTAATCTGTTCCATTGTTTCAATAGAGATAATGTGTTCATACAGTGGCATTCTTTCTGGTTTGATATTACGAGCAGCATGTAAAATATGTTTATAATTCGGTATAAATGTACCCAAGATAACAACCTCCTAAATGATGTATTATACAAAGTATTATAAACAATATAGAAAGTTGATGATATGCTTTTTTTGCTTACATATGGTCCGTTTTTGCTCGATTTAATTTACTTGGTGGGTAGCCACGAATACGTTTATATACTCTATTAAAACTTGATAAATTATTATAGCCTACTTCATATGCAATCTCAGATATCAACTTATTACTAGAAATCAAGCGCCTTTCAGCTTCACTAACACGTACAAAATCAACATATTCTTTAAAGTTTCTACCGGTTACTTTTTTGAAATATCTTGAAAAATGGTAATAACTCATGTTTACCATATTTGCTGCTTGTTGAAGTGTTATACGCTCATCATAGTGCCTTTCTATATAGACAATCAGAGGATTAATTAATTGTAGCTCATCTTCCTGAGGCAGTTGGGGATAGATAGTCAATGTACCATTTCGTATTAAAATAGCGATAATCTGATGGATATATCCTTTAATAAAGATCTCATGTGCCAATTCTTTATTCTCGTATTCCTGTAATACCCCCATGAAACATTCACGGATATTGCTTTTTTTAAAAGCATCTTTTTTCAAGTAATGCATGCCACTTTTTTTATTCTGCAAAAAAGCATGTATATATTTAGAATCGTATATGCTGGCACTCTTAATAACATCTGGTAAGAATTTGAGAACAAGAATCTTACATACATCGTTTCTTTCACACCAAGTACCGTGAATATCACCCTTGCTAATGACTAAGACGTCACCAGTTTCCACATAAAAAGTTTGTTCATTCACCTGCTGTCTAGCCTGACCTTCTAAGATATATAGTACTTCAATACAATCGTGCCAGTGTGGCTCAACAATAATAGGTGCCTTTTCATTATTTTGTATAAACACTTCCACAGGAAATGGGTCATTGATGGTAATTAAATCTTCTTTATAAGCTTCCACGGCATCCACTCCTTATGATTACACTCTACTATACACTAATTGATGGATAAACTCAATTACCTATAGCATTACATGGTTTAACCTTTCTTAAGGCGTATCTTAACAGGAAGGGTTTTATACATGATAGGTTTTTAATTACAAAAAAGAAGTCAGGTAAGTACCCAACTTCTTTTTTTATGGCTTATCAATAGCATATGATAGCTTTTCTTATCTTATACAAAAAAATTATACATACCACATTCAATCAGTTTGTCATCTTTTTCTTTCATGGCGTGGTTAACCTCATGGTAATGTTCTAATTTCTTTTTAATAGCCTTATAGCTTTTATTAATGGAAAAGTTAATCTTATAACTTCCGATGTGAATACCCATATTTATTAATTTCATCTTTAGGTCCTCCTTGTTGGTACTTTTCATACTGCTTGTCATTTCTTCATCTATTATATCTGTTACGGTAAATTCATTCATAATGATACACTCCTTTATGTTATCTGTTTAATACATATCTTTTTTAATTTACATTGTTTTATTTTGTATACTTGTCAAACTTTCTGTCTTTTAATACCATTGTCATACCTCCATAGAATCATATTTTTACATCAGATGTCAAAACCTTGTCGTTTTGTTTCAAATGGGCATGTATATTCCATGATTCTCCCCCCTTAAACTTATTAAACCTTTTCTCTTTGTCATAACTTAAAACATAAAAAACCACAGGTCATCATCCTATGGTTTTAGATTTATAACGATATTTGGGCATAAAAAAGCCATAGGATTGTATACACAACCTATGACACCGTTTAACTGCTATATGTATAGTAGAACTTAAAAGGCTATTGTCGTGTACATCGACTTTACACTATTCAATTCATTTAGGTTGTTTACGTTTATGTTGTTCATCTTTTACACGACCTCCTTAGTTTTTTAGTCATTTATCCAACGTGTGCTATTATATAGGATTTCCCTAGAAAATGCAACCCTTTTGTATGAATGTAATATTTCTGTAACATTAGTATGTATGGTTTTACCAACACAATTATTATATTCCCTATTTTTTAGAAGTTGACGCTTACGGTATATAACTTCACTATATTTACTATATATCATTAATCCTTATTTTAATATGCATAATCCGTTCTATTTCTAATGTAAATAAAACTCTTTACATTAGTCCACTAGTGCATGGCTAGTGAATAGACTCTATTGCATCTCTAACAAATTCTGCAAATTCATTGGGTTTATCAAGAAATGGAGTATGCCCTGCATCTTCCATAATGTACATGTTTTTAACAGGTGTGCTTATTGTGGCATAATATGCTTCCACCAATTGTGTGGGTGTAATATAATCGTGACTTCCTTGAATGTAAAACATGGGGACATCATAATGCGCATTTAAGTTATTCACATTAAACTCATAATACATGTAATTGATGACATTTTGTTGTAATGCCATAATTTTTTGGGTATTGGATGCATTTAAAAACCATTGAATATCCTGGATGGTCATATAGGGCGAACTGATGCCAAGCCACATTTGTTTTAATCCAGAAATTTCTTTATCACCTTTTAGGTACTTTGCTGAAGTCATGATCAAGTTTTCTAGATTAACTATATCAGTCTGTTGTGTGTTATGGCTTTTTTTAAACTGGGCTATAGCGTGTTCTAATTTATCTGAGTCCTCTTGATCAGCAAGTGCCATGGCCTGTTCAGCAGCTAGAATCTTACCTTGGTCAAAATCGATTACTTGACCCACACCAAAGTAAGCTGTTACATTTTCTGGATGCTTTTGAACATACGTACTGCCTAATACTGTGCCCCAAGATTGACCCATAATGATCACCTTGTCAACCTGAAGCCTATTTTTTACATAGTTAACAACACCATGTACATCTTCCAACATGATGCCAAAGGATACTTCCTCAGTGGTATCGTTTTTATAATAGGTTCTACCTGCGTGACGCTGTTCATAATTCACAAAGGTGTACTGTTTTTCCAGATCTTGCTGAAAGTAAGTTGATAAATAGGTTAATGGAAAACCTGGGCCACCATGCAAAAACAAAATGACAGGATTATCCCTGTTTTCGCCCCTTATTTGTAAATAGTGTTCGTTACCGTTAATTTCTACATAATTACTTTCTTGTATACCTTTATCCGTCGTAATTTTCGTTTTATTTACGTTCACCCTTCTTATAATAAATATAACCACAACTATCAGTATGATTAGGGATAGTATAAACAGAGAGAACCATTTCATCATTTTAAGTATTTTTCTTAACATCATTCAGCCATAACTCCTTAATCGTAAATCGTCGTATCGTTATTATAACACGTTTTGTCTTATTATAAGTTAAAATTATGTAAAATCATTTACAATGTTTTTTCTTACAAAACGATGGGTACAGGAGAGTATGATGATGTTAAGAAAGCGCATGTATGACTAACTGCCTTTCATATGTTCATATCTTCAAATAGACGGTTAGAGCTGTATTATTATCTGTTTCTGCCGTCCTGCAATTATACTAAGCATGAGCATTTATCGCCTTTTCAAGCTCTGTAACGATAAAAGATGCCACATCATCTGCATATTTACCTGGTCCAAACCCAGCATCATAACCTAACTCTTTTGCTAACTCATGGGTGATTCTTGGCCCTCCACAGATTAATTGAACCTTATGCCTGATTCCTTCTGCTTCTAATAATTCCACAAGCTCTGTGAGATTCTTAATATGAATATCCTTTTGCGTCACCGTCTGCGATACCAAAATGGCATCGGCATTCAATTCAATGGCCTGTTTGATTAATTCTTCGTTGGGCACTTGACTTCCTAGATTGTACGCATCAATCATGCTGTAACGTTCCAGCCCATAATGACCAGCATAACCTTTCATGTTCATAATCGCATCAATGCCAACGGTATGGGCATCGGTTCCTGTACTGGCACCTATAATCACCACTTGGCGCCCAATATTCTCTTTAATATATGCATCCACTTCTTTCATACCCATGGTATCCACTTGAATCCGTTCTACGTGAATGGTTGTATAATCCACACAATGGATTAAGCTGCCATAGACCACATAGAATGTAAATGCCTTATCTAACGCTTCATGCCAAACAACTGCTGGGTCGCTTAATCCCATTTTTTTACCCAACTGTTTTGCAGCCTCCATACCGTTTTCATTATCTTCTATTGGTAATGTAAAACTAACCTGAACCTTACCATCATTCATGGTATCACCATAGGGTTTTAAACGTGTCAGATCCAATTTTTGATCAAAATTCTTTTTCTCCATGGAATATAATCCACCGCTCATCCATACCACTCCCTTCTATTGTGCACATCTCAGATATACGTTATTTTTATGATTCTATGAGCATTTGTGTATTCATTAATCCAACATCAAATCAATAAAAGGATTAAAGTAAGTATTCTCCTTCTGAACCACACCTTTTAGTCCTTTACCCCCATTCATGGGTCTTTTTACTCCTGCAAATATACCCTTTTCAAGGGTCTTAAAAAGCCCTTCTGATTGGATCTCTTTTAATAGCACATGGGTTTTGGTAAGTACTTCATTAGCTCTATTTTGTATGATACCACCCTCTTTAAACGTAATCTCATCTCCTAGAGAATGCATGTTGTTAAAGATGTACCTTGCGTTCTCAATAGACAGTGCTCTATCTGCCATAAATGGGGTATGGATAGCTTCTGTTAACATGCCAAGTAAGTGAATCTTCTGACCTGTCATAATGGATATCATATTAAACAATGTATTCTGCACATGACCTTTGAAGATATTACCCGTCATAAATTTTGTAGGCGGCATGTATTTTAGAGGTGCTTTGGGGAAAATCTCTCGGGCCATCTGTGCCTGAGCCAACTCCAGTAAAAAGCCGTCTTTGAGTTCCGGGGTCATTTCAAAAGCATGCCCAAGTCCCATTAACTCCTCTTTTAGACCAGATAATAGGGCAAATTGCTCGTTGATAAATTGAGAAGCAAGGACGGTATGGGCTTCTTCAACGGCATCAGCAGTGGTGAGATAATTATCTTCACCTGTATTAATAATAACGCCTGCAAAACCGTTAATGACTCTAGAAAAGTATTGATCAATCATGGTACGCTGCATATTGATATCCCGAAAGAGAATACCATAAAGGGCATCATTCAACATCACATCTAATCGCTCTATGGCACCCATAGCAGCTATTTCTGGCATACATAAACCGGAACAATAGTTACACAGCCTAATGTAGCGGCCTAACTCTTCTGATACCTGATCCAATGCCTCTCGCATTAGACGAAAATTCTCTTGTGTGGCATAAGTGCCTCCAAAGCCCTCAGTGGTCACACCATAGGGTACATAATCCAACAAGCTCTGTCCTGTTGTACGAATAACAGCGATGACATCTGCTCCCTGCTTAGCTGCTGCAACGGCTTGTGTTATATCTTCATAAATATTACCTGTGGCTACAATGACGTAGAGATAAGGTTCTGTCTTATCGCCGTAAGCATCAAGATAAGTATCTCTTTTTTGACTATTTTTTTGGATTTTCTCTACCATTTTTTTAGCACACTGGTTAATGGCAACTTTTATATCAAAAGCATCTTTCATGGGTAGATGCACAAGATCCAAATCACCTGAAGCTACTTTTTCCGCAACTTCTTGAGGTGTCAGATCATAAGTCATCATGGCGTTTCCAATATACATACTAGCTCCAAGACCTAAGCTGCCGCTTTCCATAATATGGTCCACAACAATATTTGGAAGAGGTACCATGGCCTCATTCACACCATCTATACCTAGAAGACGACATATGGTTCTTTCAACGGAAACCGTTGTATGTTTTTCAATAAACCTCTGGGTCTCATGGGCTATTTCTTTAGCAGCAGTTCTTGATTCTGCCACTAATGTCTCATTTAGATGTAATTTACTCGTCACACCCACCACCTGCTTTCATTCTCTTAATTTTAACCGATTATAGACGTTATGCATTTGGTTCTCTCTGAAAATGCTTTTTTTATTAGTATGGATAATTAAATCATTTATTCCATGTTTCCAAGCTCTCTGGCAATGGTAATAATACCTGCATCAAGCCCCAATAATTCGGCTACAGTTAACGCTTCCTGAGGCACACCAGCCTCTTCACTGACCCATTCCAAATTATAATTCATCTTATCTTGAATATGCCCAATAGCTTTTTCAGGATCACTGCCTATCATTGCTCTTAAAGCAGCTTTGTCCATATGCTTAAGTCCAATAACCTGATAATGGGTCATCCCCTTATCCACTATGCCATCATAGTGAGTCGCCAATAAACTAATGGCATGCTGCTCTTTAAGATACTTGCATAGTGCACGTACAAGCAATGCACCTTCATGGGGATTTGTTCCCCTTGCAAACTCGTCAAGAATTACGAAACTTTTCCCCTGCTTTATGCCCTCAACCATTGCGTTAATACGAAGTATCTCCGCCCCAAAGGTGCTAATGCCTCGGCTTATGGACTGCATATCATCAGAAACAAAACAAATATACTCAAATAACCCGAAGCGTAACTCACCAGCAAATACAAAGAACCCCATATGGGCAAGAAGGATATTGAGTATCATGGTTTTGAGTGCCACACTTTTGCCCCCCATATTGGCCCCTGTTAAGATGGTTACGCCTTCTACTAACTGCATGCTAATGGGTACAAAAGATTTCCCTCTTTTTTCAAGATAAGCCATGACTTCTGGGTGTCTTGCATCTTTTATCTGCACCTTTAGTCCATCTTCTATTATGGGTTTTGTTGCCTTATAGTGTATGGCTAACGCGCCTTTGGCTCTCAATAAATCCAAACGGCCAATGGTGTCCATATTATATAATAACTTGTTTTTAAAGGCATATATTTTAGCACTCAATTGTTTTCTAATGGCTGTTTCAAGCTTATCTTCCTGTACGACAAGTGCTAATCGCTGTTCTTTTAGAACCTCAATTTTTTGTGGATTATCCTCAGCGAATATCTCTTTTTCTATACGGATTTTCTCTTTTCTAATAGGGCTAAGCTCTGGGTCATAGTGGTCATAGATATAAAAACTCTGTATGCCCTTATTCTGTGGATCAAGGAGATCAATTAGGGCTTTCATACTCGTGAGTCTTATATCCGTTGATACTGTTAACTGCTTATAATAAGCGCTTATGTCCTCCATAAGCATGGCAACATGTTTAATCTCAAACAACGCCACATCATCAAGTACTTTTTGAACCGTAAAGTTTTTGATTAACAGCTTGACATCTTTTAATTTTGCCATGACAGTTTCTATGGAGGTCCATATATGTTTCTCCTTTAGTAAACTTTGCATCATGGTTTCAACATCATTTAACGCCTTGATTAAACATGCCTTTTCTTGGGGTTGATAGAGCTGTAACATTGATTTTGCATATTTTCCATAAGGCGATATAACACGTAGCTCATCTAAGATATAAGGGAGACCTACATCTTCACCTAAACGTTTATCCATTGCTTGTATGATCATCACCCCTTACTTCAAAATCACTGTCATAGACATTAAAAACAGGTACAGAAATACGTCCAGCCAATTCTTCTTTGAACGCTTTTGAATCAAACGTATAACCGTCAGGTGATACAGGATTAATGGAGACGCCAATAAGATTGATGGAGTGCAAGACGTCTATTCTTCCACCACTTTTCATAAACCGTTCATACAAGTCACAAGACAGCATTAACTTGGTTCCATCTTCAACGATTACCGTCATGGCTTTTTTGGTACCTGTCATGATTCGCTTTAACATATCATCCGTTAGAACCCCTCTAATCAGTATATATTTTGAACGGGCATGAAGCTGTTCAAGAATACTATCCATGGATGACAAGGCAGTTACCAGGGATAAGGGCTTAACATGATTGTCTTGGTCAATAATGATGACCTTCTTATCCTCATATTGCTGAGCAATTTCTCTTACGTTATCATCTTTTGTCATGGGTATGCTTAACAAACGAACAACATGAACGGTATCTTCTATTACCAGCCTCATGTCTTCATGAACAGAAGCCCCTGTACTGAGAATAGCGGCTTCAGTGATAGCTGGTGAAGCTGATGTCTTTCTTGATATAGCGCCATCACATAGCACGGTGGTACACCCTAAGGAAATCAGTGTATCATAAAGTTTTTGAAGCTGTTGATTAACGGATGGCCCTGCCAATTCAATGTACCCATCAGTTAAGGCTTTGACAATGATAATTTCCCCCATAGGTGTATTCATACCTGTCGTTGCCATGATATCCAACGTTATATCACTCATGCTTACACATTGGTGAGCCGTTGCCATGATGGTGCCGCTGTACACCCATATTCGGGGTTTTTTAGTCCCTGTAACAACGTCTATAGCCTCGCCATCTCGGCCAATAGAAGTAAGGCCAAGTGTACATGTACCCCTAGCCTTATTTAATAAAAAATTAAGCAAAGTGGTTTTACCCACATTCTTCCCCATACCTATAATGGCAACACTTTTATAATCCGTTAGCTTGCAAAGCAATCTTTTCATCCTGAACATACCCTCTTAATTTTCTCTCTAAACCTTCAGGCTCCATCATGGACTTTTCATTACAGGATAGCAAACCAGCAACTCCTACAAGATGGCGGGAGGCTTCTCCACGACAGACCTCACACTGACATCCCGGTTCATAATGTTCAGGTTCTTTATAGGTGGTAATAACCCCCTCAAAATTCCTAAGCACCACTTTTTGATGGCCATGGGATATGAGGTAATTGGGCATAACGGGTGTTTTGCCTCCTCCACCTGGAGCATCAATGACATAGGTCGGTACACAAAAACCTGATGTATGCCCACGAAGTCCTTCCATAATTTCAATACCCTTAGCCACAGAAGTTCTAAAATGTTCAATACCTGCTGTCAAGTCACACTGATAGAGATAATAGGGCTTTACTCTAATTTTCACTAACTCGTTTACCAGTTTTCTCATGACATGGACACAATCATTCACACCTTTTAGCAAGACGGATTGATTACCAAGGGGAATCCCTGCGTTGGCTAACTTTTCACAAGCATTTTTTGATGCCACTGTGATTTCATTTGGGTGATTAAAGTGAGTATTCACGTAGATAGGATGGTATTTTTTTAACATGTTTACAAGATCATCTGTAATCCTTTGAGGCATCACCACGGGTGTTCTTGTACCGATACGTACCACTTCTACGTGAGGGATAGCCCTTAATTTTTTTATGATGGCTTCTAGTTTATCATCGGACATGAGCAGTGCATCCCCACCCGATAAAAGAACATCCCGAACACTAGGGGTATCTGCAATATACTGAATTGCCCGGTCTACACGACTGGTTGGAAGTGCCTCATCCTGATGTCCAGCAAAACGTCTTCTTGTACAATGACGACAATACATGGCACATTGGTCTGTAATAAGCAATAACACTCTATCTGGATAACGATGAACCAAACCTGGAACTGGTGAATGGGCATCTTCTGATAAAGGATCAATAAAATCCATTTTGGTTGTATGCAGTTCGAGGCTCATTGGTACTGCTTGCTTACGTACTGGATCATGCTCATTATGTTGATCAATCAGCGATAAATAATATGGTGTAATTGCCATTCTTAAGGATTGGAGACAACGTTTAATCCCTTCTTCTTCCGATGCATTAAGTGGTAAATATTGCTTAAGGTCTTCTAGTTTCTTGACCCTGTTTCGCATCTGCCACTTCCAATCATTCCAGTCTTCGTCGCTCACGTGACTATAATATGCATGCTTTTTACTATTATTCATTTCACACCCCGCTATTATCATTATTTTTTAAAGTATTAAGAACGCTACCTGCATATGTTGAATGGACACACCTACTTCACCCTTGCCCATTCAACATACCTCCTCTGTTATGGTTACATATTTTTAATCTTTACAGGGTTTCTTATACGTTCGCATTTAGCTTATAGGTATAATTTTTCAAAAATATCACGAATCACTTTGGATTCACGTAAATCATCTAACGTAATGTCTGCATGGTTTAGAGAATAACCGTTACCAATAATCATATGCACGTCTTTGCCAACGCCCTCAGCACCAAGAGCCGCTTTTGTAAAACTTGTTGCCATGGAGAAGAAATAGACAATACCTTCTTCACGAACGGGTAAAATCGTAGACATTTCTGTATTGGGTACATTCACACAGTTAATGGCCACATCAATTTCTTTGCCATTTGTCACGTTTAGGACTTCTTCTAATGTTTGAATAGGATTGGTTGCATCGGCAATAATCACGTCATGGCATAAACCTGTTTCCTCTAAGAATTTTTTCTTATTTTCACTTCTTACAAGACCAATAACCTGACCTTCTTCACCTACTTGCTTCTTAGCTTCATAACAGCATAATAAGCCAGATTTACCATTGGCTCCAAGAACAAGAACCGTCTGCCCTTTTTTCACAAGCTTTCTTGTTTGAGCTGGTGCACCTGCTACATCAAGGGCTGCTAGTGCTAAGGTTTCTTCCATATCATCAGGCAATTTAGCATAAATACCGCTTTCAAATAAAACGGCTGTTCCAATAATCTCAACCCGATCAATACCCATTTTAATAGCAGTAATTTCTTCTATTTTAAGGGGCGTCAACGTAAGCGAAACTAAAGATGCAATCTTATCCCCCACTTTTAGAGCCCGGTCTGTTAAGTCTTTTCCAATGGCTTTGATTGTACCGATTAACATACCGCCTGAACCTGTGACAGGATTCTGCATCTTGCCTCGTTCATTCACAATGCCCATAATCATGGCTTTTATCTTTTCTTCGTCGCCTCCACAAGTCTCTTTAATTTGTGTAAAACTGGCTGAATCAATGTTCAATGCTTGAACCTGTATTAACATCTCATTATCAAAAATGGTCATATCGTTAGATATTTTTTGTGCTGCTTGTGGTAATACCCCCTTAGGTTCAATCACTCTATGTGTGCCATATTTGCAACCTCTCATCTTTTCATCATCCTTTCACCTAAATATTTATTTGAACATCCATTATGTTTAAATCTTCAGCCACTGTTAATGCACATCCAGTAGCTTCTTGGACATCCTCTATGGTCACATCTGGATGAATCTCTTGGAGTACCAACCCATCCGATGTCACTTTCATCACACCAAGTTCTGTCACGATCAAGTCCACTACACCTTTTGCAGTCAAAGGTAGTGTACATGCTTCAAGAATCTTATGTTTCCCCTTAGCCGTATGTAACATAGCAATAATAACTTTCTTAGCACCAGTAACTAAATCCATGGCGCCACCCATACCTGGTACAAGTTTTCCAGGTATAATCCAGCTGGCTAGATTACCTTTTGCATCCACTTGTAAAGCACCAAGAACGGTTAAATCCACATGACCGCCCCGAATTAAACCAAAAGACATAGCCGAATCAAAATAGGCGCCATTAGGAAGTATGGTTACAGGGTCACCACCAGCATTAATGATACGTTCATCTTCTTGTCCTTCTGCTGCTACTTTGCCCATGCCTACCATACCGTTTTCCGATTGAAAAATGACTTCAACGCCTTCTGGAATATAGTTAGCAACTTTTGTGGGAAGGCCAATACCCAGATTCACTAGCTGACCATGTTGTAATTCCTTTGCAACCCGACGAGCAATGATTTGTTTACCTAGATTCTTATCAATCATCATGCCCCCCCTTTATGATATAGTCTACTAACACCCCTGGTGTCATAATGTATTCTGGGTCAATATCACCTGGTTCAACCAATTGGTCCGCTTCCACAATAACATGTTTCGCTGCCATAGCTATTATGGGATTGAAGTTCCTTGTTGTACCTTTGTATAAAGTATTGCCAAAGGAATCCACCACACTGCCACTTAAAATGGCTATATCCGCTTTTAAAGGCATTTCAAGTAAATAGTCTTTATCATTAATGGTCATCACTTCTTTTCCTTCAGCTACCATGGTACCAACCCCTGTCGGTGTCAGCACACCGCCTAAGCCATAGCCTCCTGCTCGAATTCTCTCTACCAGCGTACCTTGAGGGACTAATTCAACCTCCATGTCACCACTATTCATTAATTGACCGGTCATTGGATTGGTTCCGATATGGGATGCAATCACTTTTTTTACCTGCCGATTAGCGATCAGCCTGCCTGTTCCCTTATCTACAAAACTGGTATCTGAACTGATAATGGTCAGATCTTTGATACCTTGTTCAATGATAAAGTCAATCATTTTCTCCGAAGTACCGCAAGCCAAAAAACCTCCAATCATGATAACCAATCCATCTTGCATCAATGGTATTAGGTCCTGTTTACCCACTACTTTACTCACGTACTCACCTTCCCCCGTTATATTTTTTTAAATTAGCAGTACATGCAACACATGCCATAACTACCGTAATCTTTAAAAATTTTACTTTCTCTATCTATGATAAACCCAGTATACATCGGGCTTCTTCTGGTGTTGCTATTTCTCTGCCTAAGGCTTCAGCTATACGTACAATTTTCTCAACTAATTCCCCATTGGACTTAGCTAAAACACCCTTTTTTAGATAGAGATTATCTTCAAACCCTACCCTTACATGACCACCCATAACCATGCTTAATGTAGCCATACTTATTTGATGTCTTCCTATACCTGTTACGGTATATGTGGCATCTGTTGGTATACTTCCTGCTAAAAACACCAGGTCCCTTGGTGTAGCTGCAATCCCTCCATTAACGCCAAGAACAAAATTGAAATGGAGAGGTACTTTGATGTATCCTTTTTTATGTAAACGAAGTGCCATATCCACCATACCTTTGTCAAAAACCTCCAACTCAGGCTTAATGCCCATCTTATTCATGGTATTGGCAAATTCAATAATGGTATTTTCTGTGTTAACAAAAATATCATCCCCGCCAAAATTACATGTACCACAATCCAAAGATGCCATTTCTGGTTTTAATAAAGTAGGTTGAAGTCTTTCTTCGTTACTCATCCCAACAGCCCCGCCTGTTGAAGGTTGGATAATCACATCCGGACAGGCTTCTTTAATGGCTTTTATACATACTTCAAAACGTTCTTTGTCCTGTGTGGGTGTACCATCATCTTCACGCACATGTAAGTGAATAATGCTGGCACCTGCATGGTATGCCGATTTTGCCTCTCTGACAATTTCTTCTACCGTATAAGGAACACTTGGATTTTGCTCTTTGGTCACTTCAGCTCCACATATCGCTGCTGTAATCACTAACTTCTCCATATAACACCCCTACTTTCTTTGCTTATCTTTTGGAACAACACAGGTTCCACTGGCTTTACACACAATGACGGGTTCTTCCAATACATCAGCTGCTGAATCATTAACATCAGGTCTAAGAGCAATGACTTTTTTAGCTACAAAGGTCATTTTTCGTGAGGAATTGCCACATGAGGTTATCTCTCCCTCACATTCTATGTAATCTCCAGCATAGACTGGTGCTAGAAATTCTACGTTGTCATAAGCTCGAAATAAGCCTTCATCGCCATCGTGACGTATGAGCAATTCTGTTGCAACATCCCCAAAAAGCTGTAACATCTTAGCACCATCCACTAAATTTCCTCCATAATGTGCATCATGCATGCTCATGCGTAAACGTATGGTTACCTTCATATCCTTCACCCTTTCCTTCTTAAGATTAAAGACTGTTTTAAAGACAAAAAAACACTGAAAATAAAATTTCAGTGCATAAATAAAAGCCATTTATGTATGAAATCTTATTTCATAACATAAATAGCTCTCCATTATCCTATTGGCTATCAATCATAGGTTGATGGCAGTGATAAGGCATTATTCTTATCACCAAGCGTATACTTATGAACCCGTATACCCTTTCGGCAAAGTGACCCTTCGTCTTTAATTTCAGAGGTTCATCTCCTTAGCACTTAAAGACTACCCTTCCTTTGCGCCTCTATTCATGGTTATATTCACTTATAAATCATGGTATATAATAAATTATATTAGTTAATATAACGGTTATGACTTTATATTAGCATTTTCTATTTTTATATTCAATTATTTGTCAATTACTTCTATTATTACTAATAATTTTGAAATAATTTTTATTTTTATTTAGCAAATATTCAATTCGCTTTATATTCTATAACTGTGGAGGTCTATGGATTCCCCATCTCTTTTCTAAACGATCTTTACTAAATTAATTGTAATAAACCTATTTCTTAATATTCATATGTTGTCAGGTATCCTGGATAAACACAATTATTTTTATCAATTATCACTTGACAATTATTATTATATAATATATTATATTATTAAATAAACACATAAACTCTTTACTTAGCTATCCTATTATGTCATTTAGACCTACATAATACATACATAATCCATTCATAGAACAAAGCGACTATGTCGCGTTTTGCGAAGCAAGTTGTTTCGTTAGGAAAGTTTCCTTAGCACAAATGAGAACGCTTCTATCTCATTTGTTAAATTAGAACTTTCCTATAAGATGAATAAGAAAATAAAGTTAGAGGTGATTATATGTCAATATACGATTTTAATGTAGAGACTATTCAAGGGGATCAAGTATCTCTGGAAACTTATAAGGGAAAGGTTATCCTTATTGTCAATGTAGCCAGCAAGTGTGGCTTTACAAAACAATACGACGGCTTAGAAAAACTCTATGAGGCATATCAAGATAAAGGATTCGTTATTCTTGGATTCCCTTGTAATCAATTTAAGGAACAAGAACCTGGCAGCAATGAAGAGATTCAAGAGTTCTGCCGACTGAACTTTGGTGTGACTTTCCCAATGTTTGCAAAAATAGATGTCAACGGTGATGAAGCGCATCCACTTTATCAATACCTTGTCAAAGAAACAGGTGGGAAAAAAATACCTTGGAATTTTACTAAGTTTTTAATTGGACCTGATGGTCAAATTGTTAATCGCTATCATCCAATGAAACGTCCTAAGAACCTTGTAAAAGAGGTGGAAAAATTATTAAACCAGTAATGTGTTAGACACGCAATACATGTTGTTAAAATAGCCTCCTCTATTTTATACACATAAATAAAAGGAGCTATCTTATTTCACAGAGGTATGGATAATTTCATACTCATGTGACAGTGAGGTGGCTTCTTTTTAACATGACTAATCATAAAACAAACACCCTGCATTTCTCTAGGGTGTTTGCCTATTGCTATTGTTTATTTAAACAACATTGTTTATATTTTTTACCACTGCCACATGGGCAAGGTTCATTACGTCCAATTTTCTTACCTTTTACAACAATCTTTGTTTGATTGTAGGACTTTTTAATCTCTTTTCGCTTTTGCTCTGTTAAAATTGTGTCCCACTGAGGAAGCGTATATAACCAGTCTGCTTTTGCATCAAGCATGTTGTAATATAACTTCTCCATATCTATAGCTAAGTCCAAAGGACTTTCTTCCGTTAGACTATCTAAATCCAGTGTATTGACTAAACTTGTGTTAATGCCATCTAAGAAACCTGCAAATGTAACCAAGTCCATGTTAAAAAGCTCTGCAAGTTCAGCAAAAGTCCCGCTAATTTTCTCATCTTTGTTCTCTAAGATATGCTCATAATTCTTCTGCTCTTTTGCTAAGTAATCACTCCAAAAAGCGTCATATTCTTCCTGTGTACGTTCTACATAGGCAATATCTTTCCATTGTTCATATAAAGTCAAGCTTATTCATCCTTTCAGTATTAAGTTCATGCCCCCATTATAACACTTCATTCTACAGAATGAAACATGTTTTTATTTACACAAACTTATCAAGACCAATTTGACTAAGCTCTTCACCACAAACAAAGGTTAAGTGATAGAGTATGTCTTGATTAGCATTGATATAAACGATACGATTGGATACCAGCATCATACTGCTATCACCTAATTCTAAAAGCTGCTTACCTTCTCCGGAAGCTTCAACCAGTTCCATGTCCATGTTCATTTTACTTACTGTTAATTGACAGTCATGGAATAGGTAGTGAGAGATCCCTTGAGTAAAATCAAAATCTTGATAGCGTGTATGTGCTTCATAAACGAAGTGAAATATCTCTAAACCAATGGGCTGATTCTTCATCATACGTATGCGTTTAACAAATAAGCATGGTGTACCTGCTTGAATACCCGTTTCCTTGGATGTAGCCTGATCCATGATTTTTTCTTCAACTGCTAACACTTTTGTGTGTATATCCAATCCTCTCATTTTAATAAAATAAGTCAGACTAACAAAGGGTTCAATGGATATACCAACTTCCTTCTGGGCCACAAACGTACCAATGCCTTTTTTTATATATAAATAGCCCTCATCAATAATGAGTCGAATGGCTTCTCGAATGGTTCCTCTCCCTGCTCCATATTCCTCCATAAACTTCACTTCTGAAGGAATCTTTTCATTTTCTTTCCATACACCTTCGCGTATTTTGTGAATAATGTCATCTTTTATCTGTATATATACAGGTATTGATGGGTTATATTGCATGTTACGACCTCCTATACATATTGGTAATCCATTAATAATAAAAATCAATGATGTACCAATTTATCGGACCATAGCAAGATTTTTCCATGGACAACCGATAATAGATAAGAGTATTTTACCACATTTCATGGATGGATGTCTATTCGCTTTCAGACCTGAGCCCTTATTCAATCACGGGTTACCAGTTGAAAGTTTTCATGGGTTGTAATACAATAGTCATACACATTGTTGACGTATTCACTTAAAATAGTATGAGTAAGGAATAATGACTTACACATGATCTAAGGAGGAAGAGCATGAGTATCATCAATCATTTACTGCAAAAAATGACAGCCTACTACGCGGGCGATCCTAAACGCATCCATCATTTTATAAAAGTTCACAGTTTTTCTAAACAAATAGGCGAACTTGAACAATTAGATAAATCTACTCAATTTGTTTTAGAAATAGCCTCTATTGTCCACGATATAGGGATTAAAGTTGCAGAAGAGAAGTACGGGAAATGCCATGGGAAACTTCAAGAAGAGGAAGGACCTGCTGTGGCGAAAGACATGTTAACTGTATTAGGTGTAGATGCTTCCATTATAGCACGGGTTTGCTACCTGGTAGGACATCATCATACCTATGCCCATATAGACGGTATGGATTATCAGATATTAATTGAAGCAGATTTTCTTGTGAATATGTTTGAAGATGATTTCAGTAAGTCTGCAATCACTGCCACATACGGTAATATTTTCAAAACGGCATCAGGAAAACGGATTTGCAAAAATATGTATGCCATTCATGAACAGGAATCTTCATGAGAAAACTACCAACTAAGCTGGTAGTTTAGAGTTTAATCATTAATCAATGGCTCTATACCTCTAGATGCAACAATATTTACCCCTGTATGACAGATATCTTCTACCACAATGTCGCCTCGTTTAATAGGAGCCTTTATGGAGAGTTCATAAAGAGCCTGCAGGCACTGGTGTAATTGTTCCTTAGGTATCTCACCCTTACTGATAACGGGTAATCTTTTATGTAGGCTGCCTTCAATTTTCACAGTAGTTGTCAGTATCCGCATGGGTCTTGTATATTCTTTTTCACCAAATTCAAGCCCTCTTTTACACTGATTTCCTGTAACCTTGATCTGATGATTTTCTTCATCAACTGTCAGGGTGCATCCTACAGGACAAACGATACATGTAAATTCTTGCTTCATCCTTTCACCCTCTTTCTATAGCCATGGTGATATCACCTTTATCGCTTATATCTTCTTTTTTAATGTTAGACACGACCATTTCAGGTGGTGATACGATGTTTAGTTTTTTATGCAAGCATACCCGATCATTCATCGTACCATGGATGTAAACTTTTTTCATTTCTTCCCTTACACGCATATAAACTGTTAAGTGGTTTTCTAAATTATTTTTTCTAAAACGTTGGGGTACAACTAAGTTAATCAAGTTGGTGGAATGTATCATCTGATAGTGTGTGTCTTGATTAAGCTTGCCTTGTAAATACTTAGCTGCACCTCTCCCAGCGATTTCTCCTGTTATGGATACATCGTCAACTAAGTCATATACCGTCACCACGTTTCCTGCTGCAAACACACCTTCTACCGATGTCATAAAACTCTCATCCACAACGGGTCCTTTTGTCTTAGGGTCTATTTCTATACCCATCTTTGCTGACAACTCGTTTTCAGGTATAAGACCTACGGCTAATACCAAAAGGTCACATGGGATGTATCGTCTGGTTCCTTCTATTGGCTGCCTTTTATCATCCACTGCAGCTACGGTTACACCTTCAAGTTTATTATTGCCATGAATATGTACCACTGTTGTTGAAAGATGCATGGGAATATCATAATCTATCAGGCATTGGCTAATATTACGCTTAAGACCTCCTGGGCTTTTCATAATCTCATAGACTCCTTCCACACTTATCCCTTCTAATGTCATGCGTCTTGCCATAATGAGCCCTATATCACCTGAACCCAAGATGACCGCTTTTTTACCAGGTAAATAGCCTTCAATGTTAATATAACGTTGTACTGTTCCTGCGGTCAATACACCACTAGGTCGTGTTCCCCAGATAAATACTTGTGAGCGGGTTCTTTCACGACAACCCATAGCAAGAATAATTGTACCGCATTGCAGCTTGAGCATCCCTTCTTCTGCATTCATGGCGAAAACCGTTTTATCCTTAAGTATATCAATAACCGTGGTCTTTAATTTCACATGAATGTGATGAGCTTTTACCTGTTGGATGAAGCGCTCTGCATATTCACAGCCCGATAGACGTTTTCCAAACCGATGAAGACCAAAACCATCATGAATACACTGCTGTAGAATCCCGCCTAATTCAACATCACGTTCCATAATCATGACTTCCTGGACACCTTGTTTCTTGGCTTCTAACGCTGCTGCAAGACCAGCTGGACCTCCACCAATAACCAGTACATCAATTGTTATATGTTTCACATGACTCCCTCCAAACACACCAAGATGGCAACATCTGCTTACCTTCTATTATCCTTTTGAAGCACATAGGAATTTGATCCTTTTAATGTAATCTCTATGGGTTCCTTGTGTAATTCTCTCGCTAATATTTGAAGCACTTTTGGTCCACAAAATCCACCCTGACATCTTCCCATGCCTGACCTTGTTCTTCGCTTAACAGCATCCAAAGTGGTTGCAGGAATCAGACCATGTATGGCATCCACAATTTCTCCCTCTGTAATGAGCTCACAACGGCATATAACATGACCATATAAAGGATTCTTTTGAATAAGGGCATCCTGTTCCTGATGACTCATATGGCGAAATTTTCCCCTTGGCTTGCGTATAGGATTGTAATGGACATTTTTATGTAAACAACCTTGATCTTTTTTAATCATGTCTTCTACCATTTCTGCAATGGCCGGTGCAGAAGCTAACCCTGGGGACTGGATACCTGCAACATGTATGAAGCCATCTACTTTTTCAGACATACTAATGATAAAGTCCTCTTTATAGTCTGCAGCCCGAACACCTGCAAAAAAAGTGATAATTTCTGATGGCTTAACATTCGTTGTTACATGATTGCCAAGAGCATGTATGTAATCCATATCGGTACGTTCAACACTTTTATCTTCTTTGTCAGGAATTTCTTTGGCTGTTGGCCCCCATAAAAGGTTGCCTTCTGGTGTCATACAAGCACCCCCTCCTTTTGAATGTTGTTTCTTTCCTCTTGTTCGTGAAAAGGAAACAAGGGGTCGATTGAAGTAACCTTTTCTACTCTTATCAAATATGGCAATAGCACCACGTCTTGGATGAATGGTATAGAAGCGATCACCTGCCATCTCTGCTATATGGTCTGCATATACACCAGCGCAATTAATGACGTACTTACTTCTAATCACTTCTTTATCGGTCATTACACCTTTTACCTGTCCATGTTCTGTAAGTACATCGATAACTTCTGTATCTAACATGTAGGAAACACCATTCATGACAGCATTTTCTGCTAAGGCTAAGCAAACGTCATAAGGTTCCACAATAGCCATGGTGGTCATCAATAGAGCTCCACAAGGTTTACCTTCTATGTGAGGTTCCAGTTTTTGAACTTCTTGACCACTTAGCCATTTAAGACCAGGAACTTTCATGGCTTGCCTAAGGGGTTTAAAGAGATAACCTAACCGTGTTATCTTCATAAATTGAAGAAGCTTCAAAAGGTACCACTCTGATTGATGATAAACAACACCAAGAGAACCTGTTCTATTACATGCAAAGTGCAGTTCTTCTGCCCATTTTGTGTACATGGCATTTCCTTTTATATTTAATTTAGCTTTTAATGTACCTGGTTTAGCAATAAGACCGGGATGAATATTACCATTATTAGCTTTGGTGGCCCCTTCGGCAATATCACTGTTTTTGTCGACAACAATGATGTCTAATTGATACTTGGATAAAGCTCTTGCAATAGCACATCCTGTAATACCAGCACCGATGATAACCACGTCGCATGTTCTTACATGACCAGATGCTTTAACCTTCCTGATTTCTTCTGATCGATCTTTTTTAGGAATCGTTATGCCCTTGACGGTTATGTCATTCACCACATTTTTAATCCCTTTTACTTTTGCCGCAATATGCCCAATATCGACTACATGCTGCCACTGATCCACTTCACCACGAAGGGTTACAATCCCTTCCTTAGAAAGTTCAATATGAATCGTATAATGTGCTAGTTCCTCATGTGATTGGATGGCTTTCAGAATCTTATTTTTCATATCTTCTCTCCATTCATCATGTTTCATTGTTACAGCCATTATGATACTCATATTCCCGATACGAAGAATAGGATAGGAAAAGTATAATAGAAAACGCTTCATAACGACCGGACGTCCATACGTCTATACTATATTTTACAAAGGTATTTGTCAAGAGGTTACAAAAAAAAGACATCCTAAAATTAGGAAGCCTTTTGGTATCTCTATGCCATAAGCTGATTTCTTTTAATATTATGAGGTATTATATTGTAATCTCATCCTTATATGTCATAATCAAGCACGTGATTCCTAACTTCTCTACTTCTCTTTTAAAGTTCTCATCATCTGCTTTATTCATATGCTTTCTCCATAAAAAGCCATTATTATAGTGACAAGGAATAACCACCTTAGGCTCTATGCGTTTGATTGCTTCTAAAGCCTCTTTTTCTCCCATGGTATTCTTATAGATATTTCCACCAATAGGAATCATTAATACATCAGGCTTTAATGATTCCCATCCTTTCTGTAGGATGGTGTCACCAAGGTTAACAACTGTTCTGCCACCTATGGTGATTTTATATCCCACTGACCCTCTTGCAAAATCAATATTATCTTTTTCAAGGCGTATTAATCCGAATAAAAATTTGAGGGTTCCATGATTACGTACGGTTATCCTATATTTCTTCTCTGTAATCTTGAAGGATGCTACATAGATGGCATGCCCACCTTGGTTACGATTAACCAATACATTTTTCGTTTCCAATAATCCACAACCAAGTTTAACGTTCAAAGGACCATGACATGTATTGAGCCCTTCCACTTTTAACCCCTCGAAATCGATTACACCACCTGCTGTTATCTTATGGACATCCTTAACGCCATCCGATAAAAACACATCTTCCAGCTCTTTTTCACAGATGACTTTTGCTCCTGCCTTCTTTGCAATAGATGGCGCATATGCAAAGTGATCCGGATCACCATGAGTAACTAAAACATGGGTGATTCCTTCCCATTCTGTTTTGGGAATCAAGCTGTTAAATTTTGTCCAATATAGATTTCGTCCAGGGTCAATGACGACCTTAATGTCATCATGTTGGATGATAAATGCATTATAAGCGTAATGTTTAATGTTTAGGTTTCCCATATTTAACCTCCTTAGGATAAATGATAACTACACAACCACTTAACCTTTGTTAAATGCTTACAAAATCTCTAAACGCTTTAGTGTTGCTGGTTGATAAAGCTTTCCACTTACATTACAATTCAAAATAAAGCCAATGATCTTTTCACTTAACATGATTTTGTCCATGAGTTTTTTTCTATTAGTTTCCTTGTGGTCTGATAAAAGATATACCCCAATTTCTTGATTTAGCGCCATGGTAATCGTAAGGATATGATAAGCAACGGCATGATGAGAATCTACATAAAAATCTCCAGCTGTCACTCCTTCTAAGATAATTTCTTCAAAGATTGGTAAGCTTACTTCAAATGCCTGTTTCATTAATGCTGTTAAAAAGAGTTTATTATCTTCACGATACATTATTTTTAATAGATCATCTAACCCTTTTCCATAATCTGCTTTCATATAGCCAACAGACTGATAGAGCCTAACCAATTTTTCCACTGCACCCAGTTCCTTCTCCTGCAATATACTTTGCATCGTTTCAAGAATGGGACTATAAGCGCAATGAACAACATGGTTAAACAACTCTTCTTTGGACTTAAAATAATGAAAGAAAACCCCTTTGGCCATGTTCATTTTACGTAACAAATAATTGACACTTAACTTTTGGGCACCCTCTTCTAAAAGTATCTGGAGAGCTGTTTGGCTAATAGCTAATCGCTTCTTGTTATATGCTTCATCGCTTCTTGTTCTGGACATTTTATCTCCCTCATTATAAAGGTTCATGTATTTAATAGACCACCAGTCTAATTATAATTTCATTATAGACCATCAGTCTATTATTGTCAATATGAATATCTTTTTTTATGGTTTTATATACAAAAAAAGGCTGTCTCATCAAAGCAAAATAACGTCCATTTCGTAGGCACCTATAGGAGGTTAAGCTTTCTAGGTACCAGAAACTTCTGGCAGATAAAATTGCTTTTATGAGACAGTCCCGGTTCATAATTAGATGTTATATTTTTTTCTTAGTTGTCTTGCTTTTTTCTTTGTCTTACCGCTTATGCTATCGGATGCTTGAATTATAAAATTGTCCAATCTTTCTTTTTGATCAATCGTATCATAGACCATTTCAAAGACATTCAACACCTCATATTTAAGTAATTCTTTTTGCTTTTCAGGATAGGAACACTTATTGTCCATATCCAATAGCGTTTCTATAATATGCTCCCTCAAATCTTTTCTATTATTGACAATTCTCTTTAAATGCTGTACGCAGCATTCTCCTGTCATAAATTTCTCATCATCTATATGCGCTAAATAGGTGTTAAGAAGTCCATCCATTAAACGCTCCCTATCGCATGTCATTAAATGTGCAATGAGGGTTAATCCAATACTTCGATGGTAAGAGTTCTTATGATGGATTAAACCTGCAAAATCATCCCAATAAGAATAAAAAAGCTCAGGCTCTAATTCACTTGCTAAAGAGAGGATGTAATAACAATGATAATAAACCATGATGTCATTGTTGTGTAATAACTCCTCTACAATAAAATGCCTAAAACCCCCATCTTGGATGGTTTGCTTAGCAAAATAAGGCACATCTAGATGTTTATCTCTAATTTTTTCTAAAAGTGCATGTTTGTCCATTTTTCTATCCTCTTACGCCAATGATTTCAGAACAGCATCATGTATTTTTAGTCCTGCTAATTTCTTAGATAAGGAAGCTGGTGTAAGGTTGGGTTTAACTAAGTATGCTGCAATATCATCGAGTAATGTGAGCTCATCTTCGTCTATACTGCTGTTTTCTCTACCCATTGCACCCCAACAGTCCCAAGCCAAGGGCTCAATTTTGTTTAAGCATAATAAATCTCTTATCATATTATCACGTACAAACCATAAACCTTTTAAGTGAGGTTCATACGTACCATAGTTATTTGAATCATGTCCCTTTTCCCTACAATTTATCCAAGCTTCTGCTCCTGTTATAAAGTACTCTTTTTGTACATCATAGGGGTTCAAGTCAAGCTGAAGCAGTCCCTCACTTAATTGAGGCGGTAATAGCTCCTTCCTATAATGGATCTGGCTCATCCATGGGTCAACCCTCATCCAACGGTTCTCTGATTGTGACCAATATTCACAAACCCAGTGATCATGGTATTTCTGGGGTACAAAAAAAGTACCAAATCCTGACCGCAATCTTGCTGGTATATGATGATGCCTTAACACGGAACATAGCATCAGACATAAATCTCTGCAATTACCTAATGTTATTTTCTCAAAACTTCTTTTGGCTAAGATACTTGAATCGTCTCTATCTACTATCTTTTTTAGTCTGTTTTTTATGTCTCTTATCTGAACGTCTTCTAGGTGTATGGAAGGTACGTTGACGAACCCCATATTGGGTAAAAAATCAATTAACACTAATTGGTGAATAGACTCACATAACTGTTTTATATGGACTGGCAGCTCTCCTAATAAGGTTACATATTCACCTGGTGATGATACCAATCCCTGTTCACTATAATACACTAAATTTTTTTCTAATTGCATCATAAGCCTCCTCTTTACTAAATGTAATTCATGGCTTATTGTATCAATAGATATATGACAACTGTTTGTCATATTAGCAAAGCATTATATTAGCTAAAAACAGGCTTGTTTATGATGCATCCAAATATAGATAACAAAAGTTTGTTCTAGGTGATAAGCTACTGTTTCATTGACGATATGCATCATCTTCTCTAATGAGATGCTTCAAAATGAATTAATTTTTCTTTTATGTTTAACCCATGTGCAAATCCTGTTAACTTGCCATTAGAACCAATGACACGATGACATGGTACAATTAAGGGTATGGGGTTCTTACTATTGGCCAAACCCACTGCTCTTGAAGCTTTGTCATTACCAATATGTGCAGCTACATCTTTATAGGTCCATACTTCACCAAACGGTATTTCTCTTAGGGCTTGCCAAACCTTCTTTTGATAAGCTGTTCCTTTGGGATTCAGCTTAATATCAAAATCCTTTTGCTCACCTTTGAAATAAGCTTCAATTTGCTGAACGACTGAAGCAAAAAATGCATCATCTCTAACCCATGCTTCACTGATATCAAAAGTCCGTTTCCCTTCACCTGTATTGAGATGCAGATGGGTCAATCCTTCTTCATCACCCACCAAAATAATCTCACAAAATCGCGTATTAAATCGGGTATAGTACATGCTATTACTCCTTTCTACTGGCATATTTCCATAAACATAGTGCGGCATATGCTCGATACGGTCGCCACTTTTCTGCCTTAGATAAAATTTCTTTTAATGTGGGTTTCTTATCCTCTACTGTAAGGGCTTTTATAATGCCAAGATCTTTTGCTGGGAATGAATCGACCATCCCCATACCTCGCATGGCTACATAATTAACCGTCCAATCTCCTACACCTTTTATAGCTGAAAAAGACTTGTAAAAAGTATCAAATGGTTGATTAGCGGTAAGACTCACCTCTTTGTTCACAATGGCACTTACGACATTTTCAATGGTACGCTGCCTTGTCTTCGTAATGCCAATGCCGTCTAGATCAAGGACCATCAATTCTTCAGGACTGGGAAAATGATACCTTAATCCTTCTGGCAAATCAGTTGAGGCTTTTATGTTGCCCCTTTCCACAATTCTTCCAGCTAGAGTTGTGGCTGCTTTTACGGTTATTTGTTGGCCTAATATGGCACGAATGGTGTGTTCAAATGGATCGAATGCTGTGGGTAATCGTGGAACATGTCCCCGTTCCATACCCTGTGATAAGATGTCATCTTGGGTAAATTGTGCGTTAATAGCAGTAAAATCGGTATCTAAATCAAACATTTTTCTTACTTGGTTGTAGATGGACATGTAACATCTAATGTCATCACTTACAATTGTTAATGCCAGTGCTGATTGCTCTCTATTATTCGTCACTGTAAAATAACCTTCTGAGCCATCCCTTCTAAATGTTCGGCTATAGCTAGATGGTGTAATGACCTCAACACCTTTTATGGCTCGAAATCCCATAAATGCCAGTATACCTTCAAAATCAAAAGGTTCTTCATAAGCTAACATCATGGTGGTGTTACCAGCTTCATCCTCTCGCTTAATGCCTTTTCTAATCATGGTAGGTGTTCCTCCAAATATGTTCTTAAATACATCATTAAATTGTCGTGTTGAACCAAATCCGGACGCATAGGCAATGGCCGTTATGGGTAAGCTGGAATAGATTAAAAGCTTTTTTGCAAACAGAGCTTTATGGTATGTGGCTATTTTAACAGGTGGCAGCCCTATATTTTCCACGAAAAGCTTACGCAAATGCCTATCGGATACGTAGAATTCTTTAGCTAAGTCACTAATAGAATGATTATTAAGATAACCTTCATATATTTTATGAAGTGCAGCATGAACAATAGATGTGCCATCCACATTCCCATTATAATAATCCACATGGATGTCCGGCCGACACCTTAAACAAGGCCGAAAACCACTCTCTAATGCATCAAAGACGGTATCAAAGTATTGTACATTTTTTTCTTTGGCAATGGGTGAAGGACAGGATGGTCGACAAAAGATACCTGTTGTCTTCACACCAAAAAAGAATTTTCCATCGTAACATTTATCCTTATTTTCACGAGCTGTTTTATATGGATGCTGATGCAATGCCATCACCTGCCTTTGTGTCCTATTGTCTTATCTCTACTCTATCATAATATAGGATGAGCAATATGAAAAGCGGTTTTCGGATATTACTGTTAAAAATAAAGCCCATAGGTAAAAGTTCATACACTTTTATCTATAGGCTGATATCACACTACGTATTATATTACCTTAGGGTTTACCATGGCTCCTCGCAATTTTTCTAAGGCATTGTATACTTTTGTTTTTATCGTACTCTCAGGCATCTGATAAATCTCCCCAATTTCTCTAAAAGAGTATTCTAAATAATATTTCATATACACCATACTCCTGTCTGTTTCTGGTAGATTATCTAAGGCTTCTTTAATGTCCATAGCCAATTCTTTTTGTTGCAATTCACATATTTTACTTGTTCTATTGGTTTGTACTTCCAACACATCATCTTGTAAATAGATGACTTTACTCTGCTTGCGAATATACATCTTAGCTTCATTGATTACAATGCGTATAAACCAAGTTCTGAAGTACTTTGCTTTCTTAAGGTTTTTAATGGTCATAAGGGCTTTTTCAATAGCAGTACATACCGCATCCATACTATCTTGCTCATGTCTTAGATAGCTATATGCTATTTTATAGCTTTCATCTTGTACACTTAAAAACAGTTGGGCTAATGCTTCCTTATTACCCTTCTGTGCCTTCTTAACCAGTTGTTTATTCATTGCGTTCACGTCCTAACTCAATTTCTACTTCATTGCTTTCATAAATAGGTGTGTAAGCACTATCAAAATAGAACGTATAAGCATCTTTTTGTGCTACCTTAAAAAATATATCAAATATGTCATCCTCGATGGACCCACGACTTGAAGTTGCCCCCTCTAGTCTTAAAATAAATCTTTGGTCAATTGTATTGCCTTTTATTCTAATCAACAATTCTTCGTTATCATATGCAAATTCTTCTACACTATACTCTACCCCTGTATAATGAATAGTCTTAGGGTATGTGTCATCTAATCGAAGTGTAAATTCATTTTCTCTATCCATAATCTCTATACCATCATAACCAAAGTATAGTTTCTCAGGCAAATCTCGATAATAAAGAGAAGGTACCAGTAACAAGGATATGTTTGAACTTCCAACAAATACATCCTGCTTATGCAGTTTATAACGGTTACCGTTATCATCCCGAAGATAAGGATTTATAAACCCGACACCATACATTGATGATTGACTATAATCAAATGAAAACTCCATAATGGTTGGTCCTATGGATACATGGCAAAACTGAATGGTTAGGTCATTCTTCTTGATTGATTTCATATGAGTTAAGTCATATTGTTTACTAAGTTGAAGATTATCTTTGTTAATGGGTACAGTGATTATATAGGTTTTATTGGGTTTTTCGCCAATCCTAGGCAACACGTTAAGACTTAAGAATATTGCTGGGCTCTCTGATTGTAATAATTTTTTCAGCTCACCTTCGCCCATTGGGTAATCCCCTTTAAACCATATGGCATCTCCTTTTTTTTGTGAGCCATATGTTGAATTAGCATATCGATAATGTCTTTTTAACTCATAATCATAATTATAATTTTTGATTTTATTCCCCGTTAAGTTACCCTTATAAGTTATACGTTCTTCATCGATATACATATCATATAACTCTAATTTATAACCATCTTCTTCCCATACTAGTTCATCTATTGCTTTATAACCATTAGTTGTGGCTTCTGTATATCCTTTATCCTCATAGAGTATCCTAACAATTTCTTTCACAATAGGTATCCTAGATACGCTTTCTGCAAAAGACTTGTTGTATTGTATCAAAAGAACCAAGGCTACTACTACACCTATAAAACAAGAAGCCACATATCGTATTTTAAATTGCTTCTTCTTAATATGAGATTCCTCTACTACTTTTCGTATACGCGTCTCAAGGATATCCGGCACAATAATTTCTTGACTTTTAATAGCTTTCTTAATATCAGAATTGACGTCGTATTTTTCTTTTTTATTCACAATATAATAATTCCTCCCTACTCTGCATTTTTTTGAGATCTCATAGATTAGATGCATAAGAACTGGATTTGGTTGGAATTATGATAAAATAATTTTCTTTCTCATATTTTGTTTCATTGAATGGGGTTATCTTTTGTGCTTATTCTCCATATATTAATTGACGCATCCATATGTAACCCTCCTTTACATAAGCTTCACTAGGAACAAGCTGAGGTGTGTGTTCAAAAACAAAAGTTATATTATCTAACGCTGCCAAATACTGAATAATGGGTTGTATTGTTTCATGTCCCATCGTTTCCCCACTAGGGTGAACGGGAACCCATGTGTATTCATCGCCAATATAGTCAATGTGATGTAAATGTACTACTTTGATATAATCTTTCCACTTGGCCAGATAATCCAATATTTTATCACTTGTTGCCATCAAGTAATCGCCAATGTCAACACATAATTTAAGATTGTATGCAGCCCATAAATCTACTGGAAAATCATGGAGATAATGAATGCCCGCACTTGATCTGTTAACGCCAAGCTTAGGTTCACAAACAATCTCCATGTTATACTTCTCTCGAATACACTTTAATCGCTGTAGTCCTTCTTCAATACAGGTATGAGGATTACCCTCTATTTTATCTTGAAAAAAAGGAAAATGAATCAACAGGTATTCCGCCCCTATTTTGGATAATCTGTTGGCTTCTGCATCAACTTGTTGCCATGCAACTGCTGGGTCATAGTGGACTTTTTGAATAAAGTCATACTTGCTTGTCCCCCGTATAATTGGCGAGTGGATGCCGAAGGTCAACTTATTTTCTTTTTTGAATCGTAGGAATTTTTGAAAGGCTTCTTCATCTGCGAATTCACCTATTTCAATATTGCTGATGCCATCCCATAATAAATTATCCAATTGGTTAATATCGGATAAGATGGTACTACCTGATACCGCTAATCGATGCGTCATGATGCATCCTCCTTTTTTCATATGTAAATCTGCAATAAAAGGGCTGTCTTATTAAAGCTAAATAACGTCAATATCGTAGGAAACTATAAGAGGTTAAGCTCCTCTTATAGTTTCCAAAACTTCTAGCCAATAAAATTGCTTTCATGACAAAACCCCTTTGCCCACCAGCAATACTATTCATCCAGATTTAATAAATCACCTCATATGGCAGCATCATCTCATGATCTTCATGCTCTAATATGTGACAGTGCCATGGGTATAGTCCTGTGTAAGGCACAAACTTTATGATGATTCTTGTTAGTTCTCCTGGATTTGCTCGTACAGTATCTTTCCAACCTCTTTCATTCAACTCAGGTGGTACAGCAGGTCCTGTCGTCATAATTTCTCCCGTGGCTTGATAATGGTCTACGTCAAAAGGCTGACGATCCAGTACGAGAAATCTTACAAGATGGATATGTATGGGATGCGTTGAATTAGCCAAGTTAATGAATTTCCATATTTCAATGGTGCCAACTTCTGGTTTTATTTCTATGGGATCATGCCACCTTCGTTTATCTAACAACAATAAGGCTCGCCCGTATTCGTCTTCCATACGGTCAAGGGTAATATCCCTTTCTAATACGGCATCTTTTACGCTTAAGGGGTCAATGGGTGTTAAGTGATATGGAATGATACTGTTATCCCTGCTTTTTAGTTTTTTAGTGACGCGAAACTGCATAATTTGCCCTGTTGTATCTGGGTCTACTGGACCTCCTCGAGGATATGGGGATGCTGCATCATTGGTTATGACAATATGCTCACCCCTGTGGCCAGAAAAATCAATAATGACCTCTGCTCTTTCTGCGGGAGCAAGTAAAATAACAGGGGTCACAACAGGAGACTCAAGAAATCCTTGATCTGTTCCAATCTGATAAAAGGGCTGATTACTGGATAACTTCATGTTGTAGAACCTCGAGTTAGACCCATTAATGATGCGAAATCTGTATTTCCTTGGCTCAACTTCCAAATAAGGCCAAACCTTACCATTAACCAATATATTTTCAGCAAAATAATCCGATAGAACACTTGGGTTTACATATGGATTGGGTGGGTCTGTTTGAGATGGGTAGTACAGTGAACCATCCTCATTAAAGGTCCGGTCTTGAATGAGCAATGGCATATCGTACGCATCTTTTGGCAACTGCAAGTAATCCAATGCGGGGTTACGTATGATGTAGATACCGGCTAACCCTGCATATACATTCAGGCGTGTAATACCTATTGCATGGGCATGATACCATAAGGTGGCAGCTGGTTGTTGATTGGGATAATCGTATACTTTTCGGGTAAACATAGGACCTACCACTTTATAGTCTTTTGTATACCAAGCATCAGGATAACCATCACTTTCTGGCTGGACCACTGAACCATGAACATGAATGACTGTTCGAACACTGGGAACACTAGGTTCAGCACCATGTACTGTTGTATCAATAGGTAATAAATGTTCAGGTGGTAGTTCATTTAACCACTGAATACTTATCCACTGGTTTTTCATCACATCAATAATGGGTCCAGGATACCGACCAGCAAAACCCCAAACGGTAGTTGGTGGTAAGTCTCGATGTAATTTTTCTTTAAATTGTGAGATAACTATCTTATAATAATCTGCCCCTTCGACCCGATCTGTCGGTTTTAGTGTGGGTATGGTTGGCAATTTATCCACATATTTTGCTAATGCCATTATGTTCCTCCACTAAACATGATATATATTATTTATATGGCACGCCATATAATCTATGCCTAATTAACTGACTCTGATACACCATGTTGTAAGAGATAGTATTCAAAAACGCCTATTCACTTAGGATGATTTACGAAGGATTTAACCCTTTATACTCTTGACTTAATATGCTCATCCTATAAGCATCATGATAAGCATGGTTAAAATAAAGACATTGACGACATATTCCTTCTTCCTTAAACCCTAGCTTTTTATACACATGAATTGCTCTCTCATTATATGCATACACTTCTAGTTCTATCCGATTAAGATTGAACATACCAAAACCATAGTTTACCGTTAATGCCATGGCTTCAGAACCATATCCTTGATTGAAATTCTCATCCAAAAATAAAGCTATACGGATACTGCTGCAACGGTTTTCAAAATCAATGTCATTCAATACCACTTCGCCTACTATTTCATCAGCCTTTTGACTAACGATGAACAGATCCAGTCGTTCATTGTCCACTTCTATTCTTTCAACATAAGCCTTTAACTGAGCCATGGTAATTATTTTTTTACTACCCGTATAGAAGCAGCTGTCATAACTTGCTTCTTGTAATTTTTCATAATAGACCTCTAGATGTTGTGATTCTATAGGTACTAAGTACACTTTTTCTCCCAGAAACATTGGATTTTTCTGCATGTTATACCTCCACAATTGTCTTTTACATCATCATACCATGATTCTATGTGGCGTATATAGGGATAAAATGGCTATTATTTATTTTTTACCTCTTATGCTTTAATAAAAGTTACTACCCAGTCAAGGCGTAGTAACTTTTTTTAAATTTTTTTATATATAATCTTATGAATGCTATCCATGGAAAGACAGTACTCTTTGGCAAGGTCATCTTTTGTATAACCTTCCAGGTATTTGCTCTTAATGGTCATGTTCCGTCTTTTAATCCTGTCCCGATAGCCTGATTTTTCACCCCACCGCTTTCTTGTTTCCGGTTGGGATGGAATATATATGAAGCCACCTTGAACATATTGCTGTATTTCTTTTACAAGATGTTCCGGTAATATTTTTTTTGCATTGACATAATTCATTGAACTTCGCTCCTTAATCGTTAGTCTCACTTAAGGACACAAAGTCTGTCATCTGCATTAATTAGGCGATCAATTAATTTACCCCTGCACAGTTATCACCTTTGTCATATTGACAGACCTTGTGCAGAGTTGACGTATTCGATTTATATTGATTCATGTTCGTTCCCCCTTGTCATCAATTTTAAATAAAAATGGGTTTATCCTATTATAGCATATAAAGAAGTTAAATATAATCCTTATCTTGCTGCCTTGATTCTGCTATAATACTATAATCGATGGTTATTTATGGGCTTTATCCTCATCATCTATTATTTAATCTGTAAGGAGGGGTTTACATGATTCAATCTTTAAAACAGCTAAGTAAAAAAGACAATCTACAATATGGTAGCAAAGCTGCAAACATAGGAGAATTATCAAAAAACATAAAGTATGTACCAAAGGGTTTTGCACTGGACTTTTCTTGTCTGGAAACCTATTTAACACATAACGCGATTTCCTATACACCTGATGATTATATGGCTTATAGTCAAGAAATTCGTCAAGCCATACTTCAAGGACATATGCCGCCTTCTGTTAGAGCTTGTGTAACTGCTCATTTGGACTCCATCAGAAATGATTGTCCGAACACCACATTTGCAGTACGATCATCCTCAAATCTTGAGGACGGCCTGTTTCGTAGTATGGCAGGTATGTTTACATCCTACATACAACTGGATATCTCCCATGTTGAAGAAGCCATTAAAAAAGTGTTTGCCAGCTTGTATGCTGATGTTGTTCTAGACTATTTACTAGATAACAATATCCCTTTTCAAGACCTTAAAATGGGGGTCATTGTTCAGGAATTTATTAAGGGATCGCCATCAGGTGTTATCTTTACAGCTGATACCGTACATATGAATACTGAGCATATGCAGATTAATGGTGTGAACAGTATCTGTGGGGACTATGTTGACGGTTCTGCACCATCTTGTTTCTATCGTATGGAAAAAGATACAAAGAAGATTCTTGCCTATTCCTCTGATGATGTTTCATTATCTCTTACACCAGAAATATTGGTCATGCTTCATGATCAGGGTAAACTTATTGAAGGTATCTTTGGTTGCCCACAAGACATTGAGTGGACTTATGCTAACCATCACGTTTATATTCTTCAATCACGACCTATCACCACCATAAAAACATCTGATTTTCCAATAAAATGGCGTTCAGATAAGGATGCTTTGGATACGTGGTATCGTTTATTCCCTACGCCCTATACGCCACTTATGGAAGACATCATCCAAATAGAATGTGAAGAACAGTCAAAGGGTGTTTATGAAACCGTGTTTCGTACAGATCTATATGGTGAATTCATGATTCAACATGGTTATGCTTATGTAAAACCACTTTCAATAAAGGATGCTGAATCAAAACGAAAAGCCTATCTGGATAAGCTCTTCAAAAACTTTTCCGAAGGTAAATGTATCTTTTGTGATACCATCTTGCCTGAAATTAACAAGTTGACAAAAGCCTTAAATAGATACACAGATATATCTTTATCTGCTAAAGAGATAATAGACTACATCCATTTATCTGTAAAATATCTTACATATACTTGGCGTCAACACTGGCATGCTACCCAAGCCAATGAGTTTTTAGTTGTGTTTGAAGAAAAAATATTAGACATGTTTGATGACTTAGAGACACAAGACTGCTACGACTTAATCTATGGTTTCAGCCTTTTAGCTAGAGAACGAGAACTTTTATACTTGATGACATCTGAGATTAAGCGCAATCCCATTTTAATGGATATGTTTCACACCTATCCATATGATACCATTCTTTATGAACGACTTAAAAGGGAACCAGCTGCTGGTCAATTCCTAGAACTTATGGCTGTTTACATGGCGGAATACGGTATTTGTGATGCTGGTTTAGATGCTATTTTGCATCCTACTGCTAAAGAAAGGCCAGATTATTGTATGGGTCAGGTAAGGCATTTATTATCTGCTGATGAGAAACTCTTTTTCCAATCGAAACAAGAGGCTTTGCTTCGCAAAGTAACCTTAAAAGATGAGCTTCTTAGCCGATTAGATATAAAGGAACAATCCCAATTCCTTGATATGATAGCATTAGCTGAAAAATCATTACTTGCTAATGATAATCATCATTATTATATGGAAAGAAGTTATCGGGGGTATCTTAGACTAGCCACCATTGAAGCAGGGAAATGGTTATGTGCTAAAGGATTAATGGTATCACCGGAAGATGTACAATTCCTTCATTTGGATGAAATCCTAAAGGCATTAGAAAATAGGTCATTAGAGGAACATGTAATAACCCATAGAAAAAACACCTATGCCCTCAACAAACAGATGTTAGCACCAGAGATTATTGGGCATGTTCCAGAGAAAAATACGAATCAGCCTCATCATAATACACCCTCCCCTTCCCATGATACCCAAATCATATTAAAGGGTTTATCGGGTATGCGTAAGAAGGTCATTGGTAAAATCTATCTAGGCAAGCCGAATACACTGGAAGGTGATCGTATCCTGGTATTGCCCCATTGCCACTGCGGTGATATTATGTCTTGCATATCAAAGGTAAAAGGAATTATCTATAACTGGGGTTCACCTTATGATCATTATGGTATCATTACCAGAGAACTGGAAATTCCATCTATCTATAAAACCAATGATGCTACAGAGGTTCTCAAGAATAATGACTTGGTTGAGCTGGATGGTTATACGGGCACTATAACTGTACTTGAAAGAGCTAAGGACCAATAATATGCTCATCACGTTACCATAAACTAAATGTGAAAAGGCTACTCTTCGTACATTGTTTAGAGAGTAGCCTATTGATTATTTTATATTATATAATCATTTAAAGGGTAATTTCATTTAATAATATCTGATAAAACGCATCTTTGGCTTGTTTTTCATACCAAGGGGTATGCCCACAGTTTTTTAATTCATGACAAGTAAAGTTTTTGATAACTTTATGTAAGGAGTCCCTTATACCTTCTATTGGATGGGAATCATAGTCCCCATGAATGGCAACGACTTCACACTGAATATCTTTACCCATTTCATACATGGCGCCACTTTTTCTTAACCTGTGTGCTTCAGGCCATACTTTTGCAAATATTTCATAGCAGCATGTATGGTCATCATGATCCATCTCCATGGGATCATAAGCATCTAACTTTTCCATAAGTGCTCCGAATCTACCAAATATAACATCCATGTTATCTTCTTTACCCTGATTACTAAACTTATTTCTTAAAGATGTTAGTTCTTCACGTTCTGATTCTGATAACCTTTCTTCTCTGGTCTGACAAAGATCAGGATAATATTTTTCTTCTACCGCTCCACTAGCTACCATTATTATTTTATCCGCAAGATGAGCATACTGAGCTGCTAACATATAGATGAGCATAGCTCCCCAAGAATGTCCAATCAAAATCATAGGACCTTCCCCATGAGCTTCAATAATATCTTTAAGTTCTTGAATCTGTCCTTCTACTGACTTAGCCGTTTGTAAGGGTTCCAGTACCCCATATAACTTTGCTAATTCTTCTGCTACAGGTTTCATGGCTCCTGCTGCTCCAGGTCCACCGTGTATAACCGCTATTTTGTAGGGTTTTTCTCCATATTTTCTTAGATTCATGGCCATCTTCTTACTTCTCCTTTTGTCTTATTAAATGATTACTCTATCTATTATAGCTTGTATACCCATAAACCTCAATCCACTTATCTATGCAAATAAAAAACCACGACGCTAATCAGCTTGTGGTCTTTATGATCTCTATGTAAGTATCCATAATTCCTAATTTTTCTCACTGCTGTTTTTACTGAAACACTGCTTGCATACCTTTATATTACCTTGGGGCCATATCAGTTTTACCCCTGTACGATTACATTTTGGGCAAGTCCCTCGCCACTTTGTTTTCCTATTGATGCTTTTTCCTCTATAATTTTTACTCATTCTTTTCTCCCCTATCTTTTCCATATACAATCTTTTTAATGGTATAGACACTTAAACCAAATACAAAAGATAATTCTTCAATGCTGGTACCATCTCTAAATAAATGACGTATCTGCCTATTCCTCTGAATAAGCTCTTGTCGAATGCCGCTTTTAACACCCCATCTGGTATGGGAATCTTTTCGTGGTATGTACACGTTCCCCCCATTTATATATTTTTGTATTTCTCTTAATAGCTCTGGTGGAAAGATATCTTTTCCATTTTTATGACTCATATATTACTCCTTAAAACTATATAATAAGTCTACCCAATATTCGAAGCCTTCAAAATCACACGATTCATAATCCATAATCGACTTTCTATAAGCTCGATAGGTGTAAACATATATATCCCGGTCAGCATATTGTCTTTTTAACAACCCTAATATGTCGTGTATCAAGAAGCGTCCTATCTCTTCATTCACATAATCATCTTTTATGGCAAGATTATCTAACCATATTTTACCTTCTTCGTCCATATCTGCATAGATTGCCCCTATAATGTCATCTTGGTTATTTCTTACTGTCATTAGCGAATCGTAAAATATAGCTTTATCTTTAATCTCATCCATCTCAGCCATTGAATCCGCTAAGAAATATGCATTAAAAGTTGTCTTTTTATAAAATTCATATATAGCATCATATGGATTATCTTTCCCTTTTTTGACATGGTATGTACCCTTTAGAGAAAATGGAGCTATACTATTTTTTGTGTTTGTTTTTAAATAAATACCATATTGTGGCTGAAAATTCTCTCTCAAGAGGATAGGCACCAGATAGTAAGCTAATGATGGGTATACCTGAATTTCCCCGTATTCAAGGACTTGAATTTTAAAATATTGAAATGACCCTTGTTCTTTAGCCCACTGAAGGATATGCTTTATGGACTCTTCCACAATTTCAATTCGCCGCTCAAAATTAGAAGGTATAATCATGGTGGTCATTAAGACATCTGGTGTACTATCTGTCGTAAACAAATGGTACAAGCAATAATCCCCATTATCTAAGTAGTCAATCATTTGCCAATGCTTTGTCATAAAATCAGCTCTTTGTTTATCACCTGCATCATCTATCTTGTGGTTGTTAAGAATTCTATCGTGAAAAGCCATCTTTCTGTATCCAAGCATAGGAAAAAATTCCTTTTCAGCTTTTATGATTTTATCACTGAATTCTCTTCTATTATTGTTGTTGATAATCTTTATCATATAATCACTTCCTATTCTTATATTTAGATTAAATCCTATCTAGGGTAAGGGTTTAACCATGTCTTAATGTAATTATCCCATAAATAGCAGTATATGGATATACCGAGGTTAATTATAATAAATGTTGCTTCAAAAAAAGTAACCACACAGCTACACACTGTGTGGTTACTACCGTACATCATTGTTTTATTTTTATATTCTTATTCCTTTTTTCATAAGTTTTCAACTACTCATTACTATAGATCACATCAGCTGTTACTTCTTCTGCTTCTGTATCACCTGATGTATAGCCTGCCACTGTATTGCCCACTTTGAATACCTTTGATACAGGTTCTATACCATTATCTGGATCATCTTCAAAGCGTGTCTCTTCTGTAATAATCACCCATTTACCATCAACCTTAATCTTGCTGCCATCTTCGCTGATTTCTTCAATGGTACCACTGATATTAACTGCTACTTTTTCTTGAGGCTTATTCTCATCGGATTCATTTTCGTCTGTTCCATCTTCTGAGTCATTTTCATCTGTTGTATCTTCTGCCTCATTGCTATCTGTATCATTACCTTCGGCATCATTTTCATCAGGTTCGTTTGTATCATCATCAGGTTGGACCTGTGTGGTATTATCATCTGGGTTAGCCGTATCATCATCTGCTTTTTCAGTACATCCTGTAAATACAGCTAGGCCTATGGTTAATGCCATTGCTATTGCTATTAATTTTTTCATTATTTATTCTCTCCCTTGTATCATATTTGTATCTTCCCTTATTTATCCCACTTACTTTTTTTAATGTTTCTATAACCTCCTTCTTAAGTAATACTTTTTAGAAGGTCAAAAGGTTTCATTAAATGGATATTTTTTTAATGTCTATGATTCAAGTAGATTATATCGACCAGAATATTATCCTCTCCAGTACCACTAGACGAGTATCCAGATATATATTTACCAACTTCAAATTTTATTGTAATGGTGTCACCAGCTCCTGCTGCGAATTCTGTATTTTCATTTGTCCTATACCATTTGTCTCCTAACCTAAAGCGCATACCATCTTCGGATACTTCTTCTATTTCCCCTGAAATATTGACTTGTACTTTCGTCATAGGACCTTCGGGATTCTTATCTGGATGATTATAGGGTGTGATTTGGGTGGATTTGTATACATACATACTAGCTATAATCACCGTAAACAAACAAGCTACAGCAACAATTTGTTTGGTGTAACGCTTGAATAGCATTTGATTTTTAGCATGGGGTTTGTGCAACGCATCTTTCATGGCTAGGGATGTTCGGCTTATTAATTGTTTACTTGGTATCATACCCTCATAAACTTTTCTAATTCGTTCTTTTTCATTCAAGATTGGTCCTCCCTCCTAAAACCCTTTTTAATTGTTTTCTCCCTCTTAACAGATGTGTTTTTACTGTAGCTTCCTTTATTGTTAATAGTTCAGCAATCTCTTTTACAGAATACCCTTCATAATAATGTAAATAGATTACTCGACTGTATTTCTTAGGTAGTGCTAGAACAGCTTCATACAACTCACTTTTTTGTGTTATTGTATTTTTTGTATCGATTATATCCTCATGAAGGACTGTTCTTTTTTTAAAATAGGATGACAGAAAAATACTTTTACTGCAATTAATGGTCACCCTTATAAGCCATGCTTTCAGGTGGTTTTCACTGTCAAAGACTGGTTTCTTCTTAATAAGTCGTAAGAATACCTCTTGAAAAACATCTTCTGCATGGTACTTATCTTTTGTCTGGGAATAAGCTATTTTATAAACCGTGTCGGCATATTTGTTCAATATATAATCAACATCATCATCCGTACGCAATGATAGATGGGGCATATAATCTCCTCCCTTCACTACTAATACTATTGACGACTGCTTAAGGTTTCATTCTTTTTAAAATTAGTGGATTGGACATCCTATAAAAAACCCTTCTTCATAATCAACATTAAGAAGAAGGGTTCAAGCATTGTGTATAATCTCATTTTATACAGAAACATTTATGATGTTTTTATCTAACCATTCAAGTCTTTTAATAATGTCTAAATGTTGTGTACATAATGCTTCACATTTACCACACGCTATACAATCTATTGGCATGGTTTTATCGTTTTTAAATGCATTATTCTTTGTCATATTGGCATAACTTTCTTTTACACCGTCAATACCTTTTAGTACTTTCATATTATACAGATTCATGAACTTAGGTATATCGATATCCTTTGGACATTTTTTACAATACTGACATGTGGTACATAGTTGATTCATATCCCCTTGTAATTTTGCTTTTACTTCTTTTATTTTACCCTCAGATAATATTTCAAGGTTTTCTACAGCTTTCACATTGTGCTCCACTTCTTCAATGGTACCCATGCCTGCTAAGGCTACGGTAATGGCCTCATGTGCAGCATTAAACCGCAATGCAGCTTGCATCACACTTTCGTTCTCATGTTCTTTGAGGAATGAAAAATAATTTTGATTCTGAGGTATTAACCCTCCACTTAGAGGATTCATGGTTACAACACCTAACCCTGCTTCGTGTGCAGCTTGGATTCCTTCTTGACGGTATGGAAAATTGATAATGTTATACCCTAACGTAACACCTTCAAAATATCCTTCTTTCATGATTGTGGCTATTTCCTTACCAGTAGCATGTGTGGACACAACAATATGTTCAATTAAGCCTTCTTCTTTTGCTTTTAGAGCACCCCAGTATGGTCCTCCTTTTGCAATGACTTTTCTATAATGATCCAAATTCATCACACACCACATATGATGAAAATTAATTTTTTCAACACCAAATCTTTTAAGAGATTTTTCAATTCTTCTTCGAACTGCATCTTCGTCTGGGTCACTACCCATACCACTTTTTGTGGACACATAAAAAGGATTTGGCATAGCTTTAAAAGCTTCACCCATAATATCTTCGCTACGATCATCGCAGTAAAATGGAGCCGTATCAAAGTAATTAATCCCTAGCTCACTTGCTCTTCGAACAACCTTTGCTCCTTCTTCTATGGAATAATCCTTTGGAAAACGCATCCCCCCAAAACCTATAGCAGAAACCTTCTTACCTGTTCGACCATAATCTTTATAAATCATCATTTACCTCCTGATCATCTTTATTAATATGTAGACATTTGAATAAGACAAGCATTAGCACCATGATCTAGAATGACATACTAGACCCTATGTATTCATTCATGAATCATGTAGGTTAAATAAATTTAAATAGTTTATTCATGACTATCACCCCGTTAAAATAATAAGATATTACATTGACACTATACCATGTTAGCTTTATTATGAAAAGTAGTTACATTAATATCATATAGTTACAAAAAGGTTACTAATTGGAGGTATTAACATGTGTACGCATTTAGAAGCAAAAGATACATTAGAAATTGAATGCTCCATTGAGAAAGCATTAAGTGTTCTTGGAGGGAAGTGGACATTTTTAATCATTAGAGATTTATTTTGTGGGAAGAGACGTTTTGGAGAATTGAGAAGGTCCCTATGTGGTATCAGTCCTAAAACCCTATCATTGCGCTTGAAAGAGCTTGAAACTAAGGGTATTATCGAAAGAACAGCTTATCCTACTATTCCTCCAACCGTGGAATATGCACTGACAGAGAAGGGGAAAAGTCTAAAGAAAATCATTAAGGAAATGAAATTATGGGGTGCTAACTGGGGATAGAGTAAAACTTGTCCTAAAACATTAACCTTTTTACACCACACTTAATATAATATTATATAACAAAAAAAGGTGGTGAAAATATTAATGAAGGACTGTTGTGATTACAAAAAAAAGATTAAGCTTAAGTTAACGACATGTGATTGTTGTGTAGCTACTCTAACAAAACTCATCGAAAAGCATTTTGAAGAAGGCGATATTATTGGCATAACTTTTATTGACGAAGGCGTAGCTTCAATTGCTACAGGTGTATTTGTAGAAGTCTGTAATGGTGTGGTTATTATTGATGACTTACTCTTAGAAGATACAACAAGTTTCATCCCATTATGTGATGTGTCAAGTGTTGAAAAAGGCATTGTACCTACTGGAGACCCATTAACTGTTACCTTAAAATAGTATAACTTAAATGTTGGACAAACCCTGCTTATAAAATCTGTGCCAAATCACATATAAACCTCCTCCTTTGTTTCGTTCATTGATAAGGAGGAGGTCTTTATTATTGTGATATTCCTATAGCTGTTAAGTTAGTTTCTAGGGACGGCTTAGTCACATGAATGTCTGGCTCTATACCTACCCCCATGATATTATTCTCTCGCACATTCCAATAGTGATTCACCACAAAATATACAGATTTTTTATTGGGTTCTGTAAAGGACCATTGCCCTACACCTTTTCCATGGCTACGCTGTCCCACAATCGTTACATTATCTAAAAAAGTATCTAAAGCAAGGGCTAGAAGTTCTGATGCACTGGCACTCTTTTCATTAATGAACACATAGATATCCTTAAAAGCTACGCTTGATTCGCAAGTTACATAGGGATAAGAAGTCCCCATCCTGTCAATGGATGAACAAACGGTAACACTTGGCAACAAGCTATCCAGCATATTCACGGCTGTTTCAGTAAGTCCGCCCCCATTATCCATAACATTTAGAATGAGGGTTTTATCCTTTGTATCTTTTATCTTATCAATAAACTCAATGAATAAGTGGTCTGTATCTGTATTAAAGAAATGAATGTTTACCAATATTGTATCATCATTGATATATGTCATATCAATACTACTGGATGTATCTTGGAAAAAATGATCATATATGTCCCCATAAATATACATGGAATAAGGGTCATCTTTCTTGACCAAAGAGTAAAAGAGTTTTTCAGTATCTTCATAAGATAAATCATTTCCGTTCAGGGCATCATGCTTATACGCTCCACTAACATTATTGTATAGATAGTGATCATGTATGATGGATCTTACAATATTTTCAGAACCACTTTGTAATAAATCAATTGTGGCTTTTAGTGTTAATGCGTTATAATCATCTAGGTTATAGTATAAACATTCATCAATATAGGCTTCTGCCTGTTCATAATCCCCTAATAAATAATAATTCTCTGCTAAAGCATAAGCAAGGCGGGATTCTTCCATTCCACGTTTTTTTGCTACATTCAAATAATCAATGGCATTTGAATAATGGTCTTTTTGTTGATAGGCATATGCAATCATTTCAGGTATCTGGTAAGAATCTTTCAAGTCATCCATGACGCTTAATCCATATTCAATAGCTTTTTGATAACGCTTGGCGGATAAATAAGCATACATCATATTAACACTATAGGTATCCTCAAGGGTATCCATGGCTTGATGCGCTTTATCAAAATAGGGTATTGCTTCTAAATACTCTGTTTGATCAATTAAAATATTTCCCATGGTATTATAATTAATAGCAGAAGGCTCCTTGTCTATAGCTGCTTGCGCATACTGTATGGCTTGCTCCTTATCGCCTATCTTGGACAGACTAGAAGATAACCATACATTTACCAAGGACTCCTCTGGAAATGTATCATAAGCCTCTTCAAAAGCCGCAACTGCTTCATGATATAAACCTAAATCATGATAATATATACCTATATTTAACCATGCTTCTAATGACTCTGGAAACTTAGCCCTTACTTTTTTATAAAAAATCTCAACTTGATCACGATTCTCTATAAACTCCATGACATACCCCTTCATGTCATATGCATCAAAATCATCTGGGTGATTTTCCACTACCTTCTCCATGATGTTGTAAGCCTTTATGAAATTATCTTGGGCTAAGTAACAGTTAACCAGTTCTATATTGGCATCTAAATCGCCGGGTTCATAAGATAAGTATTTTTCGATTTTTTCTATTGCACTTTCATAATCGTTGATGGCAAAATATGCCATACCTAGTTTAAAATAAATATTGCTACTGTAATATTCATCTATCTGAATAGCCATTTCATATTTTTCAATGGCTTCTTCATATTTTTCTAATCCAAAGTAACTATTACCATAATTAATACATTGGTCCGCATCAATCTCTTCTATTTGATGGGCCTTTTCTACATATTCTAAGGCTTTTTCATATTGACCCATTTCATTATACGCCCAGCTAAGATCATTAAATATTACATACTCCTCATACCCTGCTTCTAACGCTTGATTAAAAGATTCAATGGCTTTTTCCGGCTCACCATTTTCAACAAAATCTTCACCTTGTGCCTTAAATGTATACGCTTTACTAAATGCAGCATAATTTCTTACCAGTGTTGTAACACCTATTACAATGACTATAAGAAATAAAGCTAGTAATATCTTGCCTTTTCTTGACATAGCTATTCCCCTTCTTTTTTGTCATCCATATGGTTAAACGTTGTAAGTAAAAAACTCCAAAGCCATTTACTTCAAAGTTATTATCATATTTATACTCTCATGATGACAATTTAAGTGATATATCATTGATGACAGAAGTAGTGCTTGACGTTCTTCCCATCAAGCACTACATGCATTATATCATATTTTTATTATGTTTTCTATTGCACTTTTTCCCATTTACATATCACAGATTATGTTTTATAAGCTCTTTTAACATGTCTAATTCTAAGTTGGGAGCTTCAAACCAATGGGCCTCATACTCTTTAAATCCAATATTATTTAGGATTTTATCATATGCTTTTATATATGCTCTACTCATCTTATGTAAGTTAGTATTGATATTAGCCTTAACATTTCCCATATATTTATCTAATGATATTTCTTCTTTAGGCATGCGGTATGCGTCTACTTTTCCATCAGATATTATTATTTGAATTAAGCCCTTCTTCTTAACCAATTTCATAATGGTTACCCCTGGTTCATCATCAAAACATACCCATCTTTCCCGATATACTATATTTGATTGATAGAAATCAATAAGTGTCTTTAGAACTTTTCTTGGTGCATCATTGTTAAGATAATTTGAAGCATCTATCTCAATGCAGTATTTATGTGCATATAAATAAAGAGAAAACCAACCATGCTCAATGCACTGTATGTGAAATCCTATGGTTTCATCGTCTCTTAATAAGTCAAAATTCTCACCAGTTATGATTGTATCATAATAACTAACATGATTAAGTGTTAAGTCATTTATCTGAGCAAAACTAAAATCTGTTCCATCCATTAAACAATTGTTGAATTCTGTTTTTTCTATACTGGTATAGTTAAAATGACAAGACTTTAGATTACAGCTAATGAAATCTACATGTTGAAATACGGTTCCAGAAAAGTCTACATTAAAATAACAATTCTTAAATTGCATGTATTCAAGGTTTTCATTAATTATGTTACCTTCTATATCCATACCATCATAATCTTTTATACCTGATTTTATTTTAGTTAATAATGCGTTTGCCTTCATTATACCAATCCCATTATCTCTATTTACCTATTCAAAAAAACAAACTTTTCCTCCTGGTGCAGATACAAGTTGAAAACCTTTTTCATCGGCTAGAGTCCAACTTTCATACTCAGTGCTATTACTAAATAATTCAAGGTATAATCCATTACTAAAATGAATAAGCAAATCGGATACTGGAGGAATACATTCTATATGTTGAATAGCTTGTCCCTTTAATAAGTCAAGTAATTTCTTATGTGTTTTTTTATGGGTTTCTTTTGAATTGTATTCGCTACAACCTACTACAATGGTTTCGTTATCTCTTAGTCGCCAAGAACACTCAATCATTAACGTGACATTTTCCTCAAAAATGAAAAGGGGATACCTATCGTTTATCTCGATGACTTTTTTATGGATAAATTGATCTAGAGTAAAATTATACATACTTACCACCTACCAAGCTTATTATTTATCTGTATTTTTTACAATTTTGTATGTCTTTATTCTCTTGGAAGTATTAATCATTAGATCTTTTCTTTTTCCTCTTGATTTAATGTCTCAAGCAATTGGCAATCATCTTCTAATAATAAGCATGTAACAAGATCCAAGTCTTTTGCTACATGATCTAACTTATGATTAAGCGCCTCAATACCATCAGCTATCCTTTTTAGATTTTCATTATTCTCTATTTCTCTCATTGTCTGTTTCTCATGTTCATCTAATACGGTTAGACCTTTGACCCACGCATTATAATTAAGACATATCCGAGAATCAATATCGTTCTGGTCTTGCTTTAAGAACGGTTGTGGCGTCAAGGTTCGAGCATGATTTTCAATAATGGTACCATTAATCCACTTAGACCGTTTTATAATATTTGCAAGATGTTTTGTTTGTACCAGTGAACCAAATATTTGACTTCCTTGTAATATAGTGTCCTCAGAGATATCACTTTTTTCTTCCATGACAATTTCATTCGGTTTACCTTTGAATATACTCTCCACGTAATACCCCTCCCAATCTATCAGATTTGCTATCTATCTTATGGTATCAATAAATAGTCTTCAATTATATATCGGTAAGAGGTACATGGTTTATTAACGATATTGTTTTCCTTAGAAGGTCATCTCGTATTATAACCCTCTAATGAAAACAGTATGTTATTATTCATTTTATCTTCTTTCATTATTTTTTTAGTAAACGAATCTAACATTTGTTTACAGCGTTTTTATCATACATAGGCTATTGTTATTTCCCACATAGGGAGGATAATTGTCTGTTACTTCATAACCAAGCTTATGATACAATTTAATAGCTTCATCTTGTTTATCGCCTGTTTCTAAAATCATGTATAAGAAACCTTTTTCCTTGGCCAATGTTTCTAATTCTTGAATGATTAATTTGGCTAAGCCCTGTTTACGATATGCTTCTCTTACAAATAACCGTTTTAACTCCACTTTCGTTGTGTTATATGCCTTAAATGCACCACATGCTACGGCTATTCCATCTTTCTCTATAATAACCACATCGTTAATCTTATCTAATTTGTTATACGCATTATACGTTTTTTGAAGCTCACCATATCGCTTGTAAAGATCCTCATCTAACAACTTAACAAGTTTTAAAAAATATTCATGATGACCGTCTGTATGTATTACTTTCAAGTTTTGAACCCTCCAATCTAAAAAAGTTTATCTGGCATGATATTTATTATATGCTAACAAATATTATTCTAATATGCAATCATAACTTATCATTCCCATGAATCATGTTTGTGTCAATGAAATAGTTGATAAATCTTCCTTGTATTTAATAGGGAAATTTATTTTACTTGAAAACATTTATGTTCTGTATACATTTAATATGAGATTTGGCTTACAAAATAATTTATAGTATAATTATCTTATTAATTTACTGGAGGTGTATTATGGATTACGGTTTTTCATTAAGCTATATTGGTATTATAGGTTTCCTTTTAATTCCCATATTATTGCTTTTGTAATAATACGATTAACATAGGCTAAGATAATCATCAGAGCTATACAAAACGTATATCTCTCATCAATAATCACAGCAGCATAAGGTTTTTCTTTATGTATGAATAAGCGTTTTAGTTGGGTATGAATAGTGTAATCCATACGATTTATTGATGCACATTTGTTCAGTACATATCATATTATACTGTGAAATCATAAAAAGGAATGAGCATCATATATAAAGTTTTTTTACCCTATGTATTTCCTTACTGGGTTCCCATTCCATATAATATGCATGAACCATATGCTACTCCTTACTCGGTCAATACACAAGCATATAACAGATACAATAGAAGAGGATTTAGGCGCATTAAAGATTATGGCCCAGAACCATTTGTTGTTAACATTGATGAAGCTACTATGGATAATAATACTTTCCGTTCCACATTATGGACAGGTGAAAACCTTCAAGTTTCATTAATGAGTATTAACGTAGGCGAGGACATTGGTTTAGAAATTCATCCTACAGTTGACCAATTTATACGTGTTGAACAAGGTGAAGCGCTTGTTGAAATAGGTGACCGTAAAGATATGTTATCTTTTCAAGAAGAAGTCTATGATGACTATGCTATTATGATACCCGCTGGAAAATGGCACAATGTAACAAATATCGGTAACAGTCCACTCAAAGTGTACACAATCTATGCACCACCTGAACATCCACGTGATACAATTCATAGAACCAAAGCAGATGCTGAAGCCGCTGAAGAAAACCATGGCCATTATTAATTTATGATTTATGGTTCTCGTGTATAAATTTTTATATGATTTAAACATAGGTTATTCACTCTTAAAAGGTGGTAAGTGATATTTGCCACCTTATTTTTATTTTGTACGAGAGTTTCTTAATTAATCATATGAAAATAGAAGTTTTTTTATAAGCTTCTAGGATATTTTGTTAATGAGACAACTTGCTTATTTTATCAAATTCCTACTCCTTTAAAAATATGCCTAACGCCTACTTTAATACCATTACAAATACTCTTCATTTAATCTGCAAATAATTTCTTAGCAATCAATAACACATAAATGCCAAGTAGCCGAATAATTAAACTAAACAGAGCATATAGATCGCCCATAATTATTGCAAAAAGACATACGACAGCATTTAGAAGTAGTGTTATTAGTGCAAACATGAATCCAATTCTTATTCGCATAAGTAGTAAAATAGCTGATATAATTTCTAGAATAGCCATTATTACGCTATAATAGGTTATATACGTAATAGAAATTCTATATATACTATCTGCATTAAATAAATGGCGATAACTCAACCACGACATATTGGGTCCAATAACTTTTATTAGTCCCATAATACCGCCAACGAGCATATATATTACAAGAAAATAAAATATTAATTTTGTCCTTTTCATATTACTCTCCATATTTTTACACGTTTTTTCCCCGGAGCTAAAGTTGTAGCATAGTATTTCAGTTATTGTCTTGCTTTTATTATCACCAAAAGATACAATATATTAGGGGTGATAAATAATGAATAACTTTAAAGATTTTTTCACATTAGGTAAGCTTTCAGTCTCATATGTCATGCATAAAATTTTTTATATTGGTATTTTAGTTATAGCCTTCAAAGCTTATCTATTTGCAAAAGGTATTTATCTTACACATACCTACATGAAAGGAATTGAATTTGTTCAAGATGGTCAACATTTGTTTACTTCAACAGAAGTACCCAATAAACCATTGGCTATATTTGGATTTATCATTTTTTTCATAATCGTTCTTGTTATATGGAAATTTATTTGTGAATTGCTAATTAAATTCTTTAGTTACTTTGAGTCATAATTTAGGTAGTTAATCTCCTAAATTAATTCGTTTAAAAACTACATTATATTTTTAGCCGAATAATTTGCCCATCTTAAATGGGCAATTTTATTGTAATTCTCATATATTGTTATAAGCGTTTATTATGTTGACGATACCCATGAAGTAAATAATTTAGAAATGATCTTCCACTCATTTTCACTTCTCTGAAATTGAAAATTATTTATGAAGTTAAGTCCTAATAAGTTATTTTCCTTCAAAGTTGCCCATGCAATATCTTCTACTACATTTATTTCAGTAATTTCGCATTCATATGATTCATCAGCAATTTTACCATCTATGGTTTCAAAAAAACTATTCGGTGAACTAATTTCTAATTTTACATCAGGCAAATCACCACTCATTATAGCATTCTCAGCAAAAAGGCTTTTAAGTAACGATGAATCTCCTGTACGACTACCTTTTATGTATAGATCTATAATACTTTTAATTTGTAATTTTTCGTCCATTTCATTCCCTCCAATCTAAATCTTCATCTAAGCTGTTAACATTTTTCTCTAACATCAAAACCTGCAACGATCTACTTTCAACTCCTGATTAAACATCTAGGTATTAGTGCTAAAAAATTCATTTGTAAATATTAATAACCTCCATTCTTTTTTAATATTCAGTATATTAGTAATCTTATAGTATCAAAATACTTACTTTAAATCAAGTAAAAGAATCTATCATTAGATAGACTCTTTTTTATGTGTTAATTGTATGTTTAATTATATAATAACCATAGTACGACCTATATTAAATTTTATCCTGTAAATAGTAGAACATTATTCTTAAATACGTTTGTGATTTGTTATATTATGTTTAATGGTAACAGTTATTATGATACTCAATAGTAATACAATGCCATATAATAAAACAAATAATTTTATTTCAGGTGGATTAGATGGATATGGGCGGATGGGGTAGCCTTTTATTAAATCAGTAATTATTGATATTGGTATAAAGATAAACAATGCAATATTCGCCATTACAATAATAACGGGTATATGTACTGATGAACAAATTGCTTTGCCAATAAATAATGCTGCAATACCAACAATCTGGATAATCATTCCAACCGCAATGGATTCAAGTTCTTGATTCGCATCCCATCCCCCTATAGCAATTAATAACCCAACTGCAATAAAGAATATCGAAGTAATAAAAAGAATTTTTGCCGTAGTGTAATTGTTATCTGAATCGTTATTCGTGTGCTCAGATTCTTTTAATAAGTAATCTGTTGATACCAAAAAAAACTCGCTCATTAAAACTATTTTATTTAATTCTGGGATTGAATTGTCCAATTCCCATTTAGAAATAGACTGACGAGATACATTCAATTTTTCTGCTAGTTCCTCTTGTGACAAGCCCTTAGATTTTCTGAGTTGTTGTATTCTTTGTCCTAAACTCATATATAGAACCTCCTTATATTTAATGCACTTAGTATACCAATATCTACAGTTGCACTCTAGCAATTAGGTCTTGAAAATCCGCAACTGACAGTAGCAGGCTTTATCTATCCCTTAATCTATCCCCTAGAATATTACGTTCCATTATCTTTCTTATCATTCATGTACTTTTTAATTTTTACAATAATAGTTACCATTAATATCAACCTAGTAAACTTTCTCCACGCCAATCATCTATATGCTGCCAGTTCATTATAGGAACATTGTTTTTAGTCGTAACTGATCCAAGAATAATCTTATTATCCTTTTTGTTCTTCTTGTTCTTAAAATAATGCTCTAAGGTCGTTCTTGTAGTAAATGTCATCTTTTTCTGGAATAAATCACCACATACATCAACCCAATATAATTCACCCTCATTACACTCTATAACATTAGTTTTATCTGTATGACCAAAATAAATATATTGTATTCGCATTTCTAAATCATGTCTCCTAAATACAATATATTTAAGTTCCAGATTTGATAAATGTTCTTCACGTAATCCAGTTTCTTCTTCAATCTCACGTAAACAAGCAACTTTGGGTAAGTTCAATTCTTCTTGCTCTAGATGACCTCCAATTGCTGCCCATATACCGGGTGCAAATGCTCTTTTCTCATCTCTTTTCATCATAAGCACCTTGTCAGAATTAAAAATGAATGCTGTAGCACATGTTCTTAATTTTATCATCGTAGACCCTCCAACAAATTGTTCTATACGTATATAGGTCAAGTACTATTTGACCAGAAAATTCTGCAATGTGGTTACTACTCTGTGCATACTACCACGTTATGTTGAAATTGCCCTTCGCTTCTTTTCCAATAAGAGCAATCTTAATTCTCTTATCTCTACTCTTAACACTTATAACTCTACAAAATTCATGTATTTCTACAGGCCCATTACTTTCTTCTTGCAAACTTTCTTTTTCTTCTTTATATTCATCTTCTGATAGATTAATACTAGTAATAACATTTCCTTGAGAATCTCTAAATTGAACCTCAATTGCTCCTTCAGTAATTAAATAATTATACTGGAATTCATATTTTTTTCCTTCTTGAGTACTAAACGATCTAATATCTTCCCCATCTAGCTTTGAAAATTCCATCATTATTTTCCCATATTCTGATTCCTCTACTAAACCCATATGATTTGCAAATGCTTCAAATTCAAGAGTCTCTTTTCTACACCCAGTTAAAACAATCATAAAGACTAATAAACAGATTATTGCTTTTTGTAATTTCATATAACCTCCAAAATCATTATTCCTTAAACATTACTAAAAAATATTATCGACTAGTAACTAGCCTTTTTACTAAATAATACCTTACCTAATAGTACATTGAAAAGTTGCTAAAGTTATATATGTGTTAATGGATTTGGGTAGCTTGACTCACTATTAATCTTTCAAAAGTATAAAAAACAATTAATTTTCCTAACCTTATTGTATCATTTCTTTCATTCGCTGTTTATAAAGTTCTACTGTTTCATGATAATCCATAAGAATGCCTTCTTCTCTGACAAAATTTCCATAGCCTATGGGCTCTCCCTTTAATCGAGGTAAAAGTTGAAAATGTAAATGATTTCTTTTACCATCACATATGGTGCACATATATACTTTTACTGCACCTATAATTTCTTTATGAAGTTTAATGATCGCATCTGATATTTTTAATATATGTACACCTAAGTCAAGTGGCATTTCAGAGATATCTTCATAATGTTCTTTTGAAACTATAATCGTCTGTCCCGTGGCTCTAGGGTATTTTTCAAATTGACACCTTACTTTTTCATCTTCATAGAAAATTAATCCATCATCAGGAAATATATCTCCATGTTCAAAATTATGACACCCAAAGCATATGTTATTTTCTTGTAATTCCCTTATTTTTAAACCCCTTTGTATTAGGTCTTTCTTATCATTTTCTGATAGCTCTTTAACATACAAATTATATCACCTCTCCACAAAATTATTAATTGTCATTGTACCACAAGTTATTATTAAAGTAATATACTGCTTACATGATGTTGGTCTATCAATTAAATTACTTTATTGTTTCATCATGAATTTCTAACATTATGTCTGAGAATTTTTCTTTTTCTACTAAATGCGGTTCATGAGCTGACTCTTCAAACCAGTAAAACTCCTTCCTTGGTGCTTTTATCATATGATAATATTCCTCTATAAGTGTTGATGGTGTATTATAGTCATATCTCCCAGCACAAAAATAAACGGGTACCTCAAAGGTAGTATATTTTTTTCTAAAGTCTGCTTTTTCTCTGTTCATAAATAATGTATCGATTGAATACAAATTACCTAATAAGAATTTAATACCATCTATCCATGAATATTCTGGTGATAGTAAACTACCTTTAATTATTTCATTTACTGTAATAACTTCTATTTCAAACCCACCATATTTCTTTAACCATTTCCTTTGAACAAATGTATCTTTTCTACTATCTTTATATGGCGGTTCTCCTAGCTCTTCTAGTTCAGTTAATGCCTTCTCATTCTGTTCCTCAGTTGCTTTTTGTAATACATATTCATAAGATAACCTTTCTCCATCAATATCATCGACTACTTGTCCTATACCAACATAAGCTATAACCTTTTCTGGTACACTTTGAATCGTTTCTATTCCCAGTACCGTTCCCCATGAATGCCCCACTACATATACTTTTTCTTTATTAAATCTATGACATAAATAATCTATAAGTGCGACTGTATCTTTTTCTAACTGTTTTTGAGTCATTGTATTATCATCAATATTAAATGCATACGATTTACCTGACCCACGTTGGTCCCAATTGACTACAACAAAGTTCTTTTCCAACTGACTTTGAAATTTCCTAGCATAACTTATAAAAGAATAGCCTGGACCACCATGAAGAAATAAATATTATGGGATTATCTATATTATTCCCTCTTATCATAATCGATTGATTAATACCGCCAAGCTCTAACTTAGATAATTCAGCAATACTACCCTTTATTACTCTATAATGTTCATCTCTTATTTTAGGTGTATAAGTTGGAAAAAATATTATCAAAATTACGATTAAAATAAAAATTATTTTCTTCTTATGTTTGAAAATCATTATAATTAACTCCTATTACATTTTCTGCCACACTCATTATACCATAGATGAGCGAAGGAAAATATACTGTTAAATGATCCACTGGTCACCCCGACCACCGTTACCTCTCAAATCTATAATAAAAACTTATTCCTTTTAGGTTTTAAGCAACTTTAAGATCGTGCACATGCTGGACACACACAAAAGAACCTCGTATATTTTTTATACGAAGTTCTTTTGAAGATTTCTTAACTAAATGACATTGGTTCACCTACAATCCCTTTTTTTCTTCCCAAAGTCGTATGCGTTCTTCATGACTCACTTCTTTATGTATTTGATGCAGCATCCATTGATAGCCGAAAGCGTCAGTAAATATGGCATTAGAAACTCCATAATCAGGTATATCAATCACTGATTGTACCTCTATGCAGCCCAAACTTATTGCTTTTGAAAATGTTTCTTTAATGTCTGGGACTAGGATGTTAAACCAAATTGTATTGGGCCTTTCTGGGTTTGGCGCATTCAACCCAAACTTCGGGTTTTCATCCAACATATGAAAGTGTACTCCGTATAAGGTAAAAATAACTTCGTTTTCACCTTTGGGTAAATTTGAAACCTCAACACGCTTGATATCAAATATTTTTTCGTATAATTCCAATGCTTTCAAACTCTCTGTAACAACCATATCAATTTCTACGCCAACCATTACAAACACTCCTCGCATAATATAAAATTCTAGCCGGTTGTCCTACCTTATACAATGTCGTAATTATCTTTTAATTTATTATAGCATAAGCACTATGCTGATGCAATTTTGCACTCTTTATTGATTACAGCTGATTAAATATGAGATCAAAAAGAAGCCGACTACAATAATAATCGACTCCTTTCGACAAAAGAAATTTCCTAGCATAACTTATAAAAGAATAGCCTGGACCACCATGAAGAAATAATATTATCAAAATTACAATTAAATTAAAAATTATTTTCTTCTTATGTGTGAAAATCATTATAATTAACTCCTATTACATTTTCTGCCACACTCATTATACCACAGATGAGAGAAGGAATTAGAAATGCTTGAACGAATCAATATAAATGCTTTGGTTTGATTCAAAATTTTCAATGATTAATTGCTTCAAGTATTCAGAGTACGCATCCCATTGTCCACTACGCTCAGCCCAAGCGATTTCGGAAGCTGCATTGATTAAGAAGGACTTATGCAATAGGTCTTTTTCCACTTTGCCATCTGGATAATACCCTTCTAGATATGCTTTCACAAAAGCAGTTGAATTCTTTGTCATTATAGATTTTGGGAAACTCGTTGTATCAACTATAAAATTAATAGTCCGTGCAACATCATGTAATGATGATCCTATGGAAGGCTCAGCCCAGTCAATAACTATGAGATTTTCATCTTGACACATTATGTTGTATGGCATAAAATCCCCATGCAACAAAGAAATTTTATTTGGTATTTCCTCCAATAACTCTTTAAGCCATGTATTGATCTCTGTGGGCAGCGACTGATTCCTATTTAAAAATTCTCTCATAAATTCATTGACATAACTTAGACTTTCCAGTTCTTGAGAGATTTTTTTATTATGTAACTTTCTATGAGCACTTCCAAAATGCTTGGCATAGTGACTAAAATTTTCAGGATTCTTATCAATTACATCTTGAAACAGACTTCCAGAAATTTCTTCCATTGTATAGCCATGCCTTGAATCTAAATATACCTTATCAAAAACCTTAGGAGTAAAATCAGCTGTTTCTCCCATAAATTTAGCTATTTTATATTCTGATTCAAACTCATTTACATCATACATGTCCTTTTTAATAAGCTTTACTACTTTTCCTCCTCCAATGCTAAAGACCTCAGATGTTTCTCCTTCTCCAATTTTGAACACAGCTTTCTCCTCCATTCTATACAATTTCATTGCCTTTCTCATATCAACTGTTACTTATGCTCTGATACAATCGCAAAAAATAATGTATTATTGAACCCTATAATAACATTGTCCATATCCAAATAACCCTATTATTTATGGTATTGTTCACCTCAATTAATCCTAAACTCCGACTTATATCATATTATACAAAATCCACCTCAATCATTCCTAATTGTGATGGATTTTTCTAGTGGAGGTGAGGCTTGGTGTTCCACAGTTTTTCTTCACCTATATTTTCTTTATGGGCCTTTAACAATAATTCTATATATTCGCATTATCATTGATGTACGGCTGCCCCCATTTGCACATTTCTGTTAAAATAGGCATAAGGGAAAGACCTTTAGAAGAAAGGGAATATTCTACTTTTGGAGGTATTTGAGGATATTCCTTGCGAATAATTAAACCATCATTTTGTAAATCATTCAACTGCTTACTTAGCATTTTATGTGTTATTCCATTTAACAATCTTCTTAACTCCCCATAGCGTAAAACCTTACGAAGTAATAATAAGAAAAGGATTCTCATTTTCCATTTTCCTCCGATCAATGATAATGTATATTCAAAGGGTTCAGTATTAGCTTCAAAATTTCCATTTAAAATGATGAACACTCTCCTTCTATATAGTACCTAACTAAAAAGTGCATACTTACTTTGTTAGTTATTTTATTATATGATGAAGATGAAGTCAAGATGTAGAAGGAGAGATTTGATGAACAAAAATATACTTGTAGTAACAGGAAGCCCGAGAAAAGGTGGAAATAGCGATATACTGGCCGATAGTTTTATCACACAGGTTCAAGAAAGAGGATTTAGCGTTCAAAAATACGAGGCTGCTTTTCATAACATTCTGCCTTGCAAAGCATGTAATGCATGTTGGAGTAAAGATCATCCTTGTTTTTTTAACGATGACTTTAACGTATTTTCGACTATGTTAGAAGCAGCTGATGTAATAGTTTTTGTCACCCCCTTATATTGGTATGGGTTTTCTGCACAAATAAAACTTGCTATTGATAAATTTTACGCCTATGAAGTTCCTCAATGCCCAAAACCACTTAAGATTAAAGAAAGTGCATTTATTGTATGTGGATCAAATCCTAGTGAACAAGGTTATCAAGGTATTATCCAAAGCTACAAGGATATATGTGCCTTCACTGGTTGGAAAAATCGAGGTGTTTTAGTTGTGCCAGGAGTAACAGAAAAAGGTGATGTACGTAAGAAAAATTATTTAGAAAAAGTGAAAAAGTTGTGTGATAACTTTAAAAGTTCCACAGAAGAAGTAGAATAGAAGATTAAAGTATTTGAAAACGACATATAAAGGCATTTTCAACCCAGAACTTCTATGTAAAAATCCACCACAATCATTCCTAATTGTGGTGGATTTTTCTAATGGAGGTGAGGGGAATTGAACCCCTGTCCGAAGACCCATCCATTCGAGTATCTCCCATTACAGTCGTTATACTGACATTCCCTCCATCTAACGCCTAACGACAGGCTTTAGACTTTAGTAGCTTCATCATTCTTCATCTCCCTCAAAGCTTTGGGAGTGAAGTTCCCCGTGACTTTTGGTGCCTCACCCTTAGCTACGGGTTACTAAAGGGAGACATGCCGCCTAATTAGGCAGCAAATGCAAAATTATTATTTTTTTCTGCGTTTAATTTAATTACCAGGTTGATGACGCAGGCCCGGAGATCTGCGAATGGCTGCTCAAACTTCTGATGCCCCCGTCGAAACCAGTACACCCCCGTATATATAATCTGTGTTAGGTAATAACCTAACCAGCAGATAGCATATGGGTTATAGAATGCTTCTACAGGTTGCTTATTTTAAATTTCTTTTCAGCTTCACGGCGTTGATCTTTCTTAGCAATATCTTGACGTTTATCGTATTTCTTTTTACCTTTTGCTATACCTATTTCCATTTTCATACGACTGCCTTTTAAATATACTTTTAGAGGCACAATGGTATAACCTTTTATGGTAACAGCACCATGAATTTTATTAATCTCATAACGATGCAATAACAACTTCCTGGTCCTTAAAGGGTCCTTATTAAATATATTCCCCTTTTCATAGGGACTCACATGCATATTGATGATAAAAAGTTCACCATTTTCATATTTAATGAAGCTTTCTTTAATACTGCATTTTCCCATTCTAAGAGATTTTACTTCTGTACCTACGAGTGCAATGCCTGCTTCGTAAGTTTCTTCAATAAAATAGTCATGTCGTGCTTTTTTATTTTGTGCGATTAATTTATAATTATTTGCCATTAGTATCACCTTTATCACTTGCCGTGAAATATATTATAACATAAAACGTTATTAATGCAAGTGTAATTCACTACAAAAAATTCCAATCTTAGGCATTTACCATGAAGATGATTAGCATACATATGCAAATAAGATGCAAGCAAGAGCCATATCCCCTACTTACATCTTTCCCATATGTTGCTTCACAAAACCATTTCTCTTTCATTCTACAATGCTTTATTCTAGTTAATTAACTTGACGCATTTTCACTTACCACTTCAAACGATTAATTTCAACGTTTGTCCAAAGTTAGGTTATCATTTTCCTACTTCTTTTCTTGAATCAATGCAGCGATTCTACCATTACTAACGGTTACTTGGCCACCATCTATTACAATTGGTGTAACTTTTACAAAATAGGTGCAACAGTTCGATTTGCATACTATCGTTTCACAAAAAGTAAAATCAAATGATTCTGTAACTTTTCCTGCAAGACCAGTTTCTCTCCTCCATACCCAAACACCCCTGGGTTCTGGCTGTCCATCGTCACAAACTCTAAACAGTTCATAGCGTAGTCGAGCAGCGATAAAATCTTCCTGTTCATCAAAACTCACAAGGTTTGAAAACTCGATATTCACCTTGTTCTTACATAAGCCTGTAGTATCTATTGTAACCTGTGCTATTTGAAAGTCAATATCACTTGATGCATTAAAAGTAAAATCTCCATTTCCCTGACCACATGCTAAAAATTGCTTTTTAGACTTAAGACCTTTCTGTTCATCATCGATGATGTCCTGTTTTTTATCGCTATCTACATTTGATTGGGCAAGTGCAACTATTCTTGAATCATAAATTATTGTATTTTCAGCAAATCCTATTGGTACATCAATGGGCGTTACCATGACAAAATAATCACAGCAACCTAAGCATGTAGCACATTCACAAAAAATAAACCCAAAAGCTTTTGAAGCTATTATTGATTGATTCACAAAATCCACATCAAATCTCCAAATGCCCTGTGATATTGGATCTCCGTTATCACATACTCTAAACAGCTCAAACTGCAATAGAACAGGGTCGCCAGGTGGACTGACTACTGAAAAAGTAACGATACTAGAAAACTCAATCAGTACTTTAGGGTAGTATAATCTAGTAGTATCGATTGAAACATTTGCTATTCTTACAGGGGGTTCGTTTAAATTATTAAAAACAGCACTTCCTGTTTCCTGCCCACATTTCAATATTATTTCCTTGGGTTTATGTTTGTGCTTAATCCTGAAATCATCATATTCTTTCAGTTCATTCTTTGAAGCGTCACACATGGAACCTAATAAAGCCGCCATTCTTCCATCACTAGCTACCACTCTAGCATTTACAATTTCAAGGGGTGTAATGGTTACAAAATATTCACAGCATCGATGGCAATTCGTGCATTCACAAAAGATGAAATTGAAGGACTCCTTATTTTCATTGGTAAACTCAGAAAAAACTGAATTAACTTTTTCATAGACCCATGTTCCTAGAGATATTGTGCTTCCATCTTCGCATCCTCTTAATAATTCATATTTTAACCTTACTGTTAAGGATTCATCAACATCTAATCTTTCAATACTGACAAGACTAGAAAACTTTACTAAAACCGTTGGTTTAATTAAGCAAGTTGTATCAACAGTAACATGAGCCAGTTGAAGTGGAGGATCATTAGATGATGTAAAGGTTATAGAGCCAGTCCCATCTCCACATTCAAGTAAAACATGTTGAGATGTTGCTTGCATAGGGGTGCATATGGCAAATTTATTATCTGAGTTACAATCTTGACAATCTTTATTTGAAATCACTAATAGTTAACCTCCTTCGTTATTATTTATAGCCAATATATCATTGCGCATTACGCTACTATATTACATATTATGCTTGTATATTAATAATTGATAATAGAAGGAAGATTAAACCGTAAATGATTTTGATGAAATAAGTTTTCCAATCATGTATTAAACAATAGTTCTTAAAATAGAGTTTTTTGATAAAAAAATAATGGAGGTGAGGAAAACTGAACCCCTGTCCGAAAATCCTAATTAAACGTTAAAAAGTTGTAAGCAAGAGCTTGTGCTCCTACTTACAACTTTTTAAGACTATCTATTCATAAATAATTACCTTTGCTAATTAATGCATTTACTCCGTTGAATGGTCCAATGGGCTCTGGTTACTGACTTTTATATCAATCTTCGTTGTCACCTTCGGCTCATGTTGCAATTCTTGTGCAACAGAGTAGAATTGGAACTCATATTCACCAACAGGAACTGGTAGTATTTTTGTGTCAATTTCATACACTTCTTGCTCACCAGGTTCTAAGGTTTTATCACTGATCACTGCTGCGAATGAAACAAGAGCAGACCATAAATAAGTCACTTTACCATCTTGTAAAAGTTGGAAGTCATACATTTGAGAACTTGTATAATTTAATGTAAAAGGTTGTTCGGATACATTTTTTAATGCAATGGTTATTTCACCATCATCATTTTTCGTTAATCTATATTCCAGAATTCCATCAAGTAATGCCTGTACCACTTCATTCGTATCGCCTTTTTGTTCTGGTTTTTGTTCATCTTTTGCCTGAAGCATATTATAACCGATACCACCGATGGTCAGTACAGCTATAAGTACGATAACTGTATATAATTTTTTCATCATTATTCCTCCTTACTAAGATGTCTAATCATTTAACATGTGAGGTATGTGCTCATCTTTATCATTTAAATACCTATATTCATGATTCATATACAATTTCATTGTCTCATGCATGATGTATATGTTATGAATGATTACACTTCTTAGACGGAAGGAATCGATAAAAAGTTCCTTTTTAACATATTTCTATACATAAAATGATTATTCATTAGCTTCTTGATCGTTTTGCAGTTCATCATCAGCAATCTCAAAATCAATGGTTCTTTCAATTATATTAACGCTGACAACTATAATTTTTAGAGGTTCACCCATGCGGTATATCTTACTTGTCCTCTCACCGATAAAGATATGCTTACCTTCATCATAAATGTAATAATCATCACTAAGAGCCGTTACATGTACTAAACCTTCAATAGTATTTTCCAGTTCAACATAAAGTCCCCATGCTGTTACACCAGAGATGACACCATCGAATGTTTCACCAATGTGTTTTTCCATGTATTGTGCTTTTTTCAGTTTAATGGTCTCTCTTTCAGCTTCTTCTGCCGTTCGTTCTGTTGTGGATGTTTGCTTGGCTACTTGAGGTAAAATAGCAAGGTAATGCCTTACACGCTTCTCATCCAGCTTTCCATGAAGGTTTTCTTTGATGATACGATGAATCTGTAAATCTGGATAGCGCCTTATGGGTGATGTAAAATGTGTGTAGTATTTAGTAGCTAAACCATAATGTCCATCGCTTGTTACCGTGTATCGTGCTTGCTTCATGGACCTGAGTGCCAAACGGCTGATAATAGCTTCCTCTGGTTTTCCTTCTATTTCAACGAGTAATTTCTGGATTTCCTTAGGGTGAATATCCGTAACATCCCCTTTTATATGATAACCAAAGTTGCGTATAAATGAGCCTAGAGATGTTAATTTATCAGGGTCTGGTTCTTCATGGGAACGGTATAAAAAGGGTAGTTCCTGCCAATAGAAATCTTCAGCAATGGTTTCATTGGCAAGTAACATAAATTCCTCAATAATCCGGGTTGCCACATTACGGTCATAGGATACCACATCTATTGGTTCTCCTCTATCGTTTAATAAAATCTTAGCTTCAACAAAATCAAAATCAATAGAACCTCTGCGTTTACGCTTGTGTCTTAAAACAGCAGCTAAATCACGCATATTTTCAAACATGGGTATAAAATCTTCATATACCTTTGTGATTTCTTGATCTTCCTCTTCTAGAATCTTCTTCACATTAGTATAGGTCATTCTTTGGTCCACATTAATTAATGTCTCTGCTATCTTGTGATTGGTCACATGACCATTTTCATCGATATCCATAAAACAAGATAATGCAAGTCGATCTACCCCCATGTTTAAAGAACATATACCATTTGATAATGTATGTGGAAGCATAGGGATAACCCTATCCACCAAGTACACACTTGTACCTCTTGTTAATGCTTCATTATCCAGTGGGCTGCGCTCAGTTACATAGTGGGTAACATCTGCTATGTGTACACCTAAGGTATATGTGCCATCGTCTTGCTTTTCAATGGTGATGGCATCATCAAGGTCTTTGGCATCTTCCCCATCTATGGTTACCATCTGCATGTGTCTAATATCCATACGCCCCTGTTTTTCTTCTTCTTTCACTTGGGCAGACACATGTTCCACCTGCTGCATCACACCATCAGGAAATTGAGTGGGTAACTCGTAACTTCTTGCAATAGCCAAAATATCTGTTCCAGGATCATTAATATGGCCAATAATCTCTATGATTTCACCTTCTGGGTTCCGTCGCTCATTGCCCCAATCAATTATTTTGACCACGACTTTATGACCGTTTACAGCTCCTTTATTTTTACCCTTAGAAATAAAAATATCTTTTGTAAATTTCTTATGGTCAGCAATAACAAAGCCAAAATTTCTACTTTTTTCATAGGTTCCAATAACCTGTCCATCACTGCGTTTAATGATTTTAACGATTTCGCCTTCTTGTCGCTTTCCTTTTGATTCACGTCTAATGAGTTTAATGGCTACAATGTCATTGTGAAAGGCACCATTAACATAGGGTGATGGTATAAATACATCATCCTCCTGTCCCTCAATATCCACAAAACCAAACCCTTTTGCATGGGCAATGAAACGTCCAACAATCATGTTCATGGTCTCTGGACGGGCATATTTGCCACGCTTGGTTCGTATGACTCTACCTTCATCAATCAATTCTTGTAATAACGCTTCAAGTAAATCCCTTTCTTCTCGCTTAACATGCAAAACCATTGCAATTTCTTTTATTTTCATCGGTTGATAATCTTTATGACTTATTAAATCAAATAATACTACTTTACGCTCTTCTCTTGTTTTTTCCATCTATTCACCTTCTGTTTTTTATGTCAATCCTTTAAATATGATATAATACTGACATTCTTTTTCTTACTTAGTATGGTTAATTCCATATAAAATTATAAGGCGTAACAGGATACTTTTATAGTAGTCATGAACATAAATAAAAAAACACCCTGCGGATTTGCAAAGTGCTTTCATTTATTAACGGAATTTAAACAATAAACTTAATACAACAGATAATACGATAAATAATACCGCACCAACTTTTGTAAGGTTGTCTAATTTACCTTCCATTGAACGGGCCTTATTCTTTCCCCAGTAGCTTTCACCTGCTCCACTAATGGCACCAGATAATCCTGCTGCTTTTCCTTTTTGTAAAAGGACCACAGTAATTAATGCTGCACATATGATGAAATATATAACTCCCACGACTATGATTAGAGTATCCATCATTACACCTCCTATATAATATCACACTAGTAGTATTTTAGCATAAAGCGTCAATGAATTCAACCACAATTTACTTGTCCATATGCTCCTAAAAGTTTTACTGACTAAAATGGGCGTTATATGCTTTAATTAGCAATACAATGCCCCTTGATTAACTATCTAGATTCTTAACCATACGAACAACAGCTTGATCGGTTTCAAAGTATGAAAACTCATCCACACAGGTCTGGCCCATATTCACCATATCGTTTCGATAACGCATCTTACTCCTGATTTCTTTCTTCGCTGATAGGTGGATATAATTAACTTGACATATGGCTTTGATTTGCATAAAATTTTCTGGTGTAACACCACCACCTGGCATAATATCGATTCTACCCTTGCTTTTTTTGACCAAGGCTTTTATTAATTCTCGCCCTTCATAAGCTGTACTTTTTTGTCCAGAAGTAAGGATACAATCCATTTCAAGCTGAATAACATCTTCCATAGCAGCCATGGGGTCTTGAAGCATATCAAAAGCACGATGGAATGTCATATACATGGGTTTTGCTAGTTCTGTGAGTACTTGCATCCGCTCTATATCAATGGTTCCATCTGTCTTCAATAGACCCATGACCACGCCATGGACATGTTCATCATGTAGCATTCGGATGTATTCCTTCATATCTTCGTGTTCATAATCCGAATAATAAAAATCCCCATGCCTTGGTCGAACTAAGATATTCAGTGGTAAATTGACATGCTTTTTAATACCTCGAATTAAAGCAATGGGTGGTGTCGTACCACCAATAACAAGATTACTGCACACTTCTAGTCGGTCTGCGCCACCTTCATAGGCTCTTATAGCAGATTGAACACTATCCACACATACTTCTATCATCACTATCACTGTCCTTCCAAAATAGCATATTCATCCAAAGTAAAGTGTTTCCATGTCTTATAGGTGTTTTCCCCTATACACAGTATAGTCATTATGTCGTAATACCCTTAGCAGCTGTTTATTGTTGTGGATCCGCTGGGGTGTTATAATACCACCACTGTCCTCATCGCCAATTTGATGAAAGTCTGAACCACCTATCATTAACAGGTTATGTGCCATGGCTAATGCTTCTGCATCTTTATTATTAGAGTTGTGCCTTGGGTTACCATTATGAACTTCAATACCGTCTAACAGTGAAACATTCTCCACGTAACAATAATCGCGAAAAGGATGAGCCTGATAGATCAGCAAGTTATGCTCCCGACAAAAAGTACCAATGCCTTCTCGGCCTAATGCCAAAATATGTGGTGTGTTTTTTAATAATTCTACGGACATACCGTAGATTAAAAAATCATTATCTCTTTCGTTATGCTCCATAAAAGCAATTTCTACACCAAGCAACACATCCATATCATATTTCTTTGCTTCTTCAACAGCACCATAATAACCTGTAAGAAAATCATCCACTTTTTCTTCCCAAGTAGCTCCCTTACTATTTCTAAAAAATATCTTTCGTAAATGATCCGTAATAACAACACCTTGATAGCCATGTTCATGGTATATCTTAATCATATCTGCTGCTGATACCATACCACAAGGGCTCGTTTCTTGGGTGTGAATATGTAAGTCATATTTATACATGATAATCCTCCTAAAACAAAGGGGCTGTCTCATAAAAGCAAAATAACGTCAATATCTAGGCAACAAAATTGCTTTTATGAGACAGCCCATCTTGTGTAGCAACTTGTTTGTTAAGAAGTATCCTTGACGCATATGAGAACGCCTTCTATTTCATATGCTGTCTTTAGAGAATGTTGTTATAAGAAAATTTAAGGGCTAACTCACCAATAGTGATGAGCAGCCCTCTAAGGTCTTACTTTTCATCTAAGTTGAACCAAGCATCAAGCCCAAGATACTCAGCAGATTCTTCTAACTCTTCTTCAATTCTTATTAACTGATTGTATTTGGCAACACGATCAGAACGACAAGGTGCTCCAGTCTTAATCTGACCTGCATTAACAGCAACTACAATGTCTGCTATGGTATTATCTTCTGTCTCCCCAGAACGGTGAGAAATAACCGCTGTATATCCTGCACGATTTGCCATCTGTATCGCATTAAAAGTCTCCGTTAATGTACCTATTTGATTAACTTTAACTAAGATAGAGTTTGCTACGCCTAAGTCGATTCCTTTAGATAATCTTTCTGTATTGGTCACAAATAAATCATCACCTACTAGCTGCATCCTCTGACCTAATCTTTCTGTTAAGAGCTCCCAACCTTCCCAGTCATCTTCGTTCAAACCATCTTCTAATGATATAATGGGGAACTTATTAAGAAGGTTTTCATAGTAGTCAACCATCTCTTCTGATGTTCGAACAACTTCTTCGCCCTTCATCTTACTTTCACCAGGGAAGTGGTAATTTCCTGTTTCTTCATTATATAACTCAGAAGCCGCAGCATCGATTGCGATACGAATATCTTCACCAGGACGGTAACCTGCTCTTTCAACAGCATCCATAATTACTTGAATGGCTTCTTCAGAAGAAGCTAAATCTGGTGCAAATCCACCTTCATCACCGATACCCGTTGAGAGTTCTTTTTCATGAAGAACTTTCTTAAGGTTATGATATACTTCTGCACACATTCTAAGGGCTTCACTGAAACAAGATGCACCAACAGGCATAATCATAAATTCTTGAATATCAACTGTATTATCTGCATGCTCACCACCATTTAAAATGTTCATCATTGGTACGGGCATCACTTTTGCATTGACACCACCTAAATATTGGTATAGAGACATACCAACTGCTTCTGCTGCTGCTTTCGCAACTGCCATGGATACACCCAGAATAGCATTAGCACCTAGTTTAGACTTATTAGGTGTACCATCTAGTTCAATCATTTTTTGGTCAATTTTTACTTGGTCAAGGGCATTCATACCAATGATTTCTTCAGCAATAATGTTATTCACATTATCCACTGCATTAGCAACACCTTTTCCTAAATAACGCTCACCACCATCACGAAGCTCAACAGCTTCAAAAGCACCTGTGGATGCTCCAGATGGTACAGCGGCACGCCCCATAAATCCATCTTCAGTAACTACTTCTACCTCAACTGTAGGGTTTGCTCTTGAGTCAAGTATCTCTCTTGCGTATACATCGATGATCTCTACATAACTTTTCATTTGCTTGTTGCCCCTTTCATATTTATTAAGAAAAACATATCATGCAAATATAGTTTGTATATCTTTATTAGTATGGCTATTGGTGTTTATTTTAAACATCTATTCCATTAAATTCATACCAACATGATGCAACACCAATCAACCTTGACTACATGGATTTGGTCGTATTTTTTGCAGATTGTTTACTTATTCTTTAATAAGGATTCTCCTGTCATTTGAGCAGGTTTTTCAAGTTCCATTAATTCAAGTAATGTTGGCGCTATATCGGCAAGCTTACCACCTTCGCGAAGTGTTACGTTGTCTTTAGCGTTCACTAAAATAAACGGTACAGGATTTGTGGTATGGGCAGTAAATGGATCACCTGTTTTGTAATCCACAAGCTGCTCTGAATTACCGTGATCTGCACATATAAACATCTGTCCATCCGCTGCAAGCAAAGCGTCTAGTGTTCTGCCAACACATACGTCTACAACCTCCACAGCCTTAACTGCTGCTGTTTCAATACCTGTATGACCTACCATGTCTGGATTTGCAAAATTAATAATAATTAAGTCATACTTATCTGATTGAATGGATGCCACAAGGTTATCACACACCTCAGGTGCACTCATCTCAGGTTGCAAATCATACGTAGCAACTTTAGGTGATGGTACTAAAATGCGATCTTCACCTTCATAGGGTTCTTCAATTCCGCCATTAAAAAAGAAGGTTACATGGGCATATTTCTCTGTTTCTGCAAGACGAAGCTGCTTCAATCCTATTTTAGCCATGTATTCACCTAATGTGTTCTCAAGCATGACTTTTTTATAGGCCACAATCTTATTGGGTATGGTTTTATCATAATCTGTAAAACACACATATGTTAATGGGAAGAATGTTCTCTCAAAGCCTTCAAAATTTTCATCACAAAATGCTCGTGTAATTTGTCTCGCTCTATCTGGTCTAAAATTAAAACAAATAATGGCATCATGGGCACTAATCTTAGCTGTAGGCACACCCTCTTCCGTGATAACCGTTGGTAATACAAACTCATCATATACCTCTTCATGATAAGATGCTAAAACAGCCGCATGAGCAGTCTTCGCCTGATTACCTTCACCATAAACCATGGCATCATAAGCCAGTTTTTCTCTTTCCCATCGATTATCACGATCCATGGCATAATAACGTCCCATGATCGTTGCAATCTTACCAACACCAATTTCTCGAATCTTTTCTTCTAATGTTTCCACATAATCTTTACCAGAAGCTGGAGGCGTATCCCTACCATCTAAAAACGCATGAACAAATACGTTCTCAAGCCCATGTTTCTTAGCTAATTTTAATAACGCATATAAATGCGTATTATGGGAATGCACACCGCCATCGGATAATAACCCGTAGAGATGCAATGCTGTATCGTTCTCTTTACAATTCTTAATAGCCGCTAAAAATGCTTCATTATCATAAAAATCACCATCTTCAATAGCTTTTGTAATACGTGTTAACTCTTGGTATACAATTCTTCCAGCACCTATGTTAAGATGCCCTACCTCTGAATTACCCATCTGTCCATGAGGTAATCCCACATCTAATCCACTGGCATGACCTTCCACACAAGGATACGTGGACATGATCTTATCCATATGAGGTGTATTCGCAATCTTAACCGCATTCCCCTGTGTCTTCTCATTCAAGCCAAACCCATCTAAAATCATTAAAACTGTTGGTCTCTTTGCCATAATATCACTGTAACTCCTTCTGTATAAAATACTTTTGCAAGGGTCCTCTAGACCCACTCACTACATCTACCAAGGCAGCTAATGCTACGTTCTCAACATGATTTTAACATACATTCTATCAATTTACTGTTAAAATCATGTAATAATCCTATTCATATACCACAAACTTTACTACTCAAATCCTCTAGCCGAGTAGGTGGGTATGTATCTATAAAAATAGCGACTTTTAAATATCAGTTAGAAGAACTTAGCAAGCGTAACCCTATCATGGGTTAAGAACCTTAAATTGTTTGACGAACAGGAGTTTTTAAGGTTTAGCATGATAGGGTGTTGCGCGCTTTAGTTCTTCTTGCTGACATTTAACATGAGCGTTTTTATAGATACATATCCACCTACGGTCGACCACCACCACCAAAAAAATCACTCATAAGGCTATGAACACCCCAAGGTGTTCATAACCATCAAAACTATTTATAATTAACAACCTTACCAAAATCAGCCTTCAAACTAGCACCGCCAACTAATCCACCATCAATATTCTCCATAGCAAATAACTCTTTCGCATTACCAGCATTCACACTACCACCATACTGAATACGAATTGCATCTGCAACATCGCCACTATAAATCTCACCAATCACTTGACGAATAGCTGCACACACTTCTTCCGCTTGTTCAGAAGTAGCCGTTACACCTGTACCAATAGCCCAAATTGGCTCATAAGCAATAACTGTATCCTTAGCATCTTCTGCTGATACATCTTTTAAAGCCACTTTAATTTGTGTACGCACAAGATCAACCGTAATACCTTGCTCTCTTTGCTCAAGGGTTTCACCACAACAAATAATCGGTGTTAAATCATGCTCAATGGCTTTTAACACTTTTTTGTTTACGATTTCATTGGTCTCGCCGAAGTACTCTCTTCTTTCGGAATGACCTAAAATAACGTATTTTACACCAAGCTCTTTGAGCATATTAGGGGCAATCTCACCTGTGAAGGCACCGCCCTCTTCAAAATACATGTTTTGAGCACCGATTTCAATATTCGAGTCTTTTGCAGCTTCTACTGCTAACATAAGTGATACATAAGGCGGACAAAATACAACATCCACTTCATCATTCTTTACTAAAGGCTTTAATTCTTCAATTAATGCCAACGCTTCCTTAGGTGTCTTGTTCATTTTCCAGTTTCCTGCAATAATCATTTTACGCATGTCACAAACCTCCACATTTATTTATCGTCTATTCAACTTAACATAAGAATACATCTATTTACTTATTATCAGCTGCTGCTACACCTGGTAATGTTTTACCTTCTAAGAATTCAAGTGAAGCACCACCACCTGTTGATATGTGGGTCATTTTATCACCGAATCCAAGTTGGTTAACGGCTGCTGCTGAATCACCACCACCAATAATGGTTGTACCATCAGTAGCTGCTAATGCTTTTGCCACAGCAATTGTACCATTTGCAAAATTCTCAAATTCAAATACGCCCATAGGTCCGTTCCAAACAACTGTCTTGGCATCTTTCACTGCATCTGCAAAAATTTCTCGGGTTTCAGGTCCAATATCAAGACCTTCCCAATCTGGCTCAATATGACCTCTCTTTACAATTTTGAAAGGTGTATCGTTCTTAAACTCTTGCGCAACAACATGATCAATTGGTAATAATAATTTAACGCCTTTTTCTTCAGCCTTTTCAATCATTTCTTTTGCATAATCCAATTTATCTTTTTCAAGTAAGGATAAGCCTACTTCATTACCCATGGATTTTAAGAATGTATAAGCCATACCGCCACCAATAATTAATGTATCTACTTTGTCTAAAAGATTATTAATGACATTAATTTTATCGGATACTTTTGCTCCACCAAGAATAGCTACGAAAGGTCTCTCTGGTGTATTGACTGCATTCCCTAAGAAATCAATCTCTTTTTGCATTAAATAGCCAACAACACAGGTATCCACATAATCTGTTACACCAACATTGGAGCAGTGAGCACGATGAGCTGTACCAAATGCATCATTTACAAATATATCTGCTAAGCTTCCAAGCTCTTTACTTAATGCTTCACCGTTCTTTGTTTCTTCTTTACGATAACGTGTGTTTTCAAGTAAGACAACGTCGCCTTCCTTCATATCAGCGATTGCTTTTTTAGCATTTTCCCCAACAACAGAATTATCCGCTGCAAACACGACTTCTTGATCCAACAACTGGGATAAACGCTTAGCTACTGGAGCAAGGGACAACTCGGGCTTAGGCTCACCTTTGGGCTTTCCTAAATGGGAGCAAAGAATCACTTTTGCACCGTCTGCAATCAATTTTTTAATGGTCGGTAATGCCGCTGTTAATCGGTTTTCATCCGTAATCTTTCCATCATTCAATGGTACGTTAAAATCACATCTTACTAATACCTTTTTACCTTTTGCTTGTATATCTTCCACTGTTTTTTTGTTAAGCATAAATCACACGTCTCCCTTCGATATTCATAATCAAAATTTTCTTACATTTTTGGCAATATCCTTTCTACCGCCTATAGTGCTATATAAAAAGGTCCTCCCCTATAGTTGACCTACAAGAGAGGACCCCGCCTGGGTCAAAATGGTAATACTACCTTATCTATTTTTATGAATTATAGTCTATCTGCTACATATTTAGCTAAGTCGATAATTCTGTTTGAGTAACCCCACTCATTATCATACCAAGAAAGAACTTTAACCATGTTTCCTTCCATAACAAGTGTAGATAGGCTATCAACGATTGAAGAACGAGAATCTTGTTTATAATCCATGGATACTAATGGCTCATCAGAGTAACCAAGTACTTTATCATCAGCAGCAGCTTTTAATGCACTGTTTACTTCTTCAACTGTAACGTCTTTATTAAGTTCCACTGTTAAGTCTACAACAGATACTGTAGGTGTTGGAACTCTCATTGCCATACCTGTTAATTTCCCTTTTAAAGCTGGAATAACTTTTGCAACCGCTTCAGCAGCTCCAGTAGTTGTAGGAATGATGGACTCAGCAGCTGCACGAGCTCTTCTTAAGTCACTATGAGGTGTATCTAAAATTCTTTGGTCATTTGTATAACTATGAACTGTTGTCATGATACCTCTATTGATACCAAAAGTATCGTTTAAGACTTTAGCAAATGGAGCTAAACAGTTTGTTGTACAAGAAGCGTTATCAATGATATTATCTTCTGATGGGTTGTAATCTGCTTCGTTTACACCCATAACAATTGATTTTGTTCCTTTACCAGGAGCAGAGATGATAACTTTTTTCGCACCAGCATCAATATGTAATTGAGCTTTTGCTTTTTCTCTAAATAATCCTGTAGATTCGATAACGATATCCACACCTAAATCTCCCCAAGGAAGGTCTGCAGGATTTCTTTCTGCTAATACTTTAACTTCTTTTCCATTAACAACTAAAGCACCGTTTGCTACTTCAACTGTTCCTTCAAATTTTCCGAAGCATGAATCATATTTTAATAAATGAGCTAATGTTTCAGCATCTGTTAAATCATTGATAGCTACGATATCAATACCTTGCTCCATAGCTACTTTAAATGCGTTACGTCCGATACGTCCAAATCCGTTAATTGCAATTTTTGCCATAATCTTATTCCTCCTAATAATCATTATTTTTATATTAAACTGTATAACAGTTAATAAACTAAGTTAAACTATTCTGTCTAATTTCCAGTATGCGATTTGCAGCGCCTTCATCAATAATCAATGAGCCCTTCTTGATGATGTCTTTCACTGCAACGATGGCTTCTGCTTTCTTAGAACCTCCTGCAACAGCGATTGGATAAGCTGACTGAATCACATGTTCTAATTTTATACCAATCGACCGGGATGTATACACAATTTCACCATTTTTGTTGAAATAGTAACCCAGTGCTTCTGCAACGGCTTGTTTGTCATGAAGAAATGTCATAAACTGCTCATCTGAATTCCTTCTTTTAGCCATCTCATCGGCGTTTCCAATGCCGAATAAAATAAGATTTGCTTTTAGCAGACAGGCAATAGTCGCCCCAATTTCCGGCTCTTCTCGAACACTGTCTAAAGCTTTTTTGCTTAGGTTATCGGGTATGTTTAGTAAATGATAACCAATACCCAGCTTATTCGCTAACATGGATACAATGGTGTTTGCCTGATATTCCACATGGTTACGTAAGCTGCCACGAGCTGGAACAACAAGAACATTCTCATACGTCACATTGGGCTTTTTCAAAGCATGTATCACATGATAAGATGTACTCCCACCTGTTAATGCAATAATGCAGTCATTACGAATATGTTTCAGCAATACTTCTGATGCTGCTTTTCCAATGTTTTCTTTGACTTCTTCACGCTCTGAGGCATCACCTGGTACAACAACAACCTTGGCACAACCAAGATACGCTCTAACTTCTTCTTCTATTTCATGAAGACCTCGCATATGATACATGACTTCCATGAGTTCTTCCAAAATAATAAGTCCAGATTCTGTTATCTGCATACCTGACCCAGATACAAGGATATAACCTACAGACTTTAAATATTCGGTTTCATTACGAATAATTTTTTCTGATATGGCTATTCGTTGGGATAAACTTCTTCTGCCTACTGGTTGTAAATCATGAATACCCTTCAAAATCGTATAGCGTCTTTGAAGTATCTCCATTTCCTTTGGAATTATCTGCTTAAGTGTTAACACTATATTTTCCATATGCCATCACCTTCCGGTACCTTTTTGGTCCCAGTGTGCAATAATAGTCCCTGTCCATCCAAAAAAAAGGAATTAACCACCATTTCATCCCAATTATATTATACTCAATAATGTTTATAATTTCAAGTTTTTTTTCCATATTTCATAAAAATATTCCTATAATATACATTGTGAATGAAGGTAACCCCTATTGCCACTGGTTTTTATCTAAGGGACTGCTTGATGAAAAACAGTCCCTTTACATCACCTACATACAATATCATGTTTAAGGCTATAAGTTATGGCTTATCACATACCAATAATGTACCTCTTTAAATGAGTTCATCTCTTACATAATAAGCAATATTTAAGGCATGATCGGATATTCTCTCGTAATTACTAATGAGATCAAGGAATACCACACCTGTTGTTGAATCACAAATATTTTGTGCAAGACGACGGATGTGTTTTTCTCTTAACTCATCCTCAAGCTCATCTACAATATCCTCATTTTGTTCAACTTTTCTTATTAAGTCTACGTCATCATTTTCTCTTGCTTTAATGGCATATTCTATAGTCTCTGTTGTGCGGTCAGATATATCCACTAATTCCTTGTATGCACTATCTGAGAAAGTTAGATCACTTTCAATATAATATTGAGCTAATTCCGCAATGTTCTCTGCATGGTCCCCTACACGCTCAATATCATTCACGGTATGGAAAAGATTGGTTACAATCTCATGCTGGCTTTCGTTAAGGGGTGAATTGCTTATTTTTACCAGATATTCCGTAATGACTCTTTCTAACTTATTGATGTTTTTCTCATCTTCAATGACTTTTGCTACCAATTTCATATCTTTATCTAGAATAGCTTTCGTTGCCAGTCTTGTGTTTTCAATGGCTAGGTATCCCATATGAACAACTTCTTTTATGGCATTTTCCACAGCAAAACTTGGTGTTTCAAGTATTCTCTCATCTAAGTGACGCAATGCAATTTGCTCTTCACTTTCTTCTTTTTTATCATCCCCTCGTACAATTTTCTTGGATAATGCAACCAATTTATCCGCAAATGGGAATAGAATGACCGTGTTTCCAATATTAAAGATGGTATGGAAGATACTGATGCCAACCATATCCACTGCTGTATTATTTCCGAAATCTGGATTGATAAATTTAAAGAATATGATACAGGCAACTGCGAAGAGAATTGTACCTATAATATTGAACATTAAATGAATATATGCTGCTCGCTTAGCTGTTTTATTGGCACCAATACTGGACAACATAGCTGTTACACATGTACCAATATTTTGTCCAAGAATAATATAAACGGCTGCGTTCCAAGGCACCAATGTAACCGTTGCTACAGCCTGCAAAATACCAACTGATGCAGAACTGCTCTGTATAATAGCTGTCACAAGTGCACCTACTAAAATACCTAGAATTGGATTAGCACCAAATAAACGAAAGGCCTCTTTGAATGCTTCTGATTCACTAAAAGGATCAATGGCATCCTTCATAAAATCAAGACCTATAAACAGCAAACCAAAGCCTATGATAATTTCTCCAACTTGTTTTTTACGCTGACTTTTGGCAAAGAAAAGAAGTATGGCCCCAATACCGATTGCCAATGGTGCCATTTTAGATGGTTTGAAAAATACCAACCATTCAGAACTGGATACAATCCATGAGGTAATGGTTGTACCAATATTGGCTCCCATGATGACACCAACCGCCTGTGATAGGTTAAACAAACCTGCATTAACAAAACCTACAATCATGACAGTGGTAGCGGAACTACTTTGAACAATGGCTGTCACTAATGCACCAACGGTAACGGCTAAAAAACGATTATTTGTTAATGCACCTAGTAAATTTTTCATTCTGTTACCAGCGCTTTTTTGAAGTCCTTCGGCCATGATATGCATACCATATAAGAACATCCCAAAACCACCGATAAAAGCAAAGAAAATAAATATGTAATCCTTTGTTTGCATTTCCTTTTTTCCTCCTACTGAAGAGCATTCATCTTGAATGTCTCTTTGATAAAGTTTTTGTTCGCTAAAAATGTTGTGTCTAGGAGTGTAAAAACCCTATTCTGATTATCCCCTTTTGATAATCAAATGTAAATAATTTGTTAATTTTATATTAACAACACATTAATAGTATCATAGGCCTTTCATAAAAAACAAGAAAAATTTCTTATCAAATATTATTTTTTTGCATTTTCTTTTTGTTAATAATGCTGAATACCATCTTAACTTTCTTATCTATTGATAGGCTTGCTTGTTATTTTCTTATAATTCATTCCTTTAAAAGTCAATTCTATTAGTCATTCTAGCTAATGCCCATTTTCCACAAAACCAAAAGCCATGCATGATATGTTACACCAAGCGTTATAAAACATCTTGCAATTATAGGTAAATTAGGTTTTAATAAACTTACATGCTGATAATATCTGTACATATAATCATTAATTAGTATGCTTCAAATAATAGGAATTATTATGTTTGCTGCCAAAAGGAAGGTGAACCCATGCACATATACGATTTCCATACACATACATCATTTTCTGGTGATTGCAAATCCCCAATGGAAACGATGATTCAATATGCTATCGACCATGATTTTCAACAACTTTGTATAACGGATCACTATGATTATGACTACCCCCAAACGGAATTAGCTGACATTTCCTTTGAACTGGACCTTCAACAGTATTATGAGGGTTTTATGACTTGCAAAGAAAAGTATAAAAATGATATTGACCTTATATTCGGTATAGAAGTAGGTCTTCAACGTCATATATACGATGATATTCTTAAGAATCTAAGGCCTTATCCATTTGACTTTATTATTGGCTCATCTCACGTGGTGAACAAAATGGACCCTTATATCGGTGTCTATTACGAAGGAAAAACCAAACAAGAAGCTTATGAGGGTTACTTGGAAGATATACTCTATCATGTTACATACTATCAATACTATAATGTTTATGGTCATTTGGACTATATTATTCGTTACGGACACTATGAAGATAAAAAAATGGTATATGTGGAGCATCAAGACTTGATCGATGCGATTCTCAAGAAAATAATAGACACAGGCCATGGTATTGAATTGAATACCTCTGGATATCGCCAGACATTCAAAGAACCACACCCAAACATGGATATCCTTAGACGTTATGCCCAATTAGGCGGTGAAATCATCACCATTGGATCAGATGCTCACTTACCAGAGCACCTTGGTTATTCTTTTAACGAAGCTTTTCATGTTCTGGAACACTGTGGATTTAAATATTTTACAGTTTTTAAAGACATGAAGCCCAGGTTCATTAAACTGCCATAATATTCATATTCAAATACATCTGTTAGTCATAAAAGACAAGATGGGTCGTATATAATTAGATAAGAATTTTTTTGGTGGTTCGTATGGCCTCTAACAATGAAGTGATTAAAATCTTAGCCATTGACGGCGGAGGTGTTCGAGGTATTATCCCTTGTGTCTTTCTCGACCACCTTAGAAAAGAATTGAATAAGCATGGTAATCACACCCCCTATTATAAGCTTTTTCATGTGATGGCTGGTACCTCTACAGGTTCACTTATTAGTCTATTACTCACTAAGCCACCTGAGGAACTAACAGATGAGGAACGCTTGAGTAGGCTTTTATATATGTATACTCATGATATAAAAGAAATATTTCCTAAACCTAAATCGGAATTCAGTCAAGGTGTCAAACAGATTTTCCGACCCAAATACAATGGAAGGAATTTAAAATCACTCCTAAGAAAAACCTTGAAAAATTTCACTTTGGAGGATGCCCTTACTAAGCTTCTTATTCCTGCGTATGACATGTGTTCCATGGAACCCTATCTCTTTCGTCATGGTAATACTTCCACTTCATCCATGAATTTTTTCTTAAGAGATGTTGGTCTTGCATCAACTGCAGCTCCTACCTATTTACCTGCTGCCAACATCAAGTCATTAACCAATGGGCAGTCTTTCTGTTTTGTTGATGGTGGTATATTCTGCAATGATCCTTCTCTCTGCGCCTATTCCTTTGCAAAAAAAACTTTTTCTCATGGTAAGAAGTATCTCATTGTGTCCTTGGGAACAGGTAAACAACCTATATCTTATAATTGCAATAAAGTTAAGAAATGGGGAGCATTAGGTTGGATAAATCCTTTGAATCATGTACCACTTGTGACGGCGTATATGAATTCGCAAGTGGAAAGTGAAGACTTGATTTTAGATAATATGTCAGATGTTGTGGTGTATCGTTTTCAAGTATCTCTGAACGATATATCCTCTGAGCTTGATGATGCAACTGCAAAAAATATGGATCATCTAAAAGGTAAAGCTGCTGCTTTAATCTTATCCAATAAAAGTAAAATAGACCGTTTAGTGAAGGTTTTAAATGCTTACTAGATGTTTTACTATACGACAAAGGAGACCCTATATCCATGCTGATATAAGGTCTCCTTTTGTATATCTCATAACATAACCGTTAATCCTTTGTCTACTTACGTATAATACTGCCTCCACCTACGAGCATGTCACCGTCATAGAAAACAACTGCTTGCCCTGGTGTAATGGCTCTTTGAGGCTCATCAAATACAACTTTTACTGTCTCATCATCTATCATGGAAATGGTACAAGGAGCAGGTTGGTGGCTGTATCGAATCTTTGCTTCTATATGCATGTCGGTTTCAAGTTTCTCAAAAGGCATAAAGTTCAATTCGTTGGCATATAACGTATCAGAAAATACATCCATGTTATCCCCAATGACAACTTCATTGGTGTCTGGCCTAATTTCAACCACGAAAGCCGGTTTTCCTAGAGAAAGACCTAGTCCTTTACGTTGTCCAACTGTATAATGAATAATGCCTTTATGGCGACCAATAACCTTGCCCTCAACATCAACAAAATTACCGGGTTGAATTTTTTTATTGGTATAACCTTCAATAAAAGCAGCATAGTTATTGTCAGGTATAAAACAAATTTCTTGACTATCTGGTTTCTTGGCTATACGTGCATTAATCTTCTCAGCAATTTTTCTAATTTCTTCTTTTGGATAGGTACCAACAGGCATCAAAGTATGGGCTAATTGATGCTGCGTCAAATTATAAAGTGCATAGGTTTGGTCTTTTTTAATACCTACTGCTTTTTTCAAGGTATATCTTCCGTTAGGTAACTTGATGACCTGTGCATAATGTCCTGTAGCTATATAATTGGCTCCAATTTTTAAACATCTACTTAACATGGATTCCCATTTCACATAGCGGTTGCAGGCAATGCACGGGTTAGGTGTGTTACCTTTTTGATAGGCATCTACAAAATAGTCTATGACGCTGTTTTGAAACTCTTGTTTAAAATTCATGACATAATAGGGGATATCAAGGGCATTGGCAACTCTTCGTGCATCATCAACAGCACTCAGTCCACAACACCCGCCATTTTCCTCTTGAGCTTCAACATCTTCATCTTGCCATATCTGCATGGTGACACCCATTACATCATATCCTTGCTCTTTAAGTAGATAAGCGGCTACAGAACTGTCCACACCACCTGACATACCAACTACAACTTTTTCCTTGCTCATTTTATCACCTGTTCTTTAATGGTTTATGCTTCTTCTAATGCGTCTTCATGGTGATGTTCACCCACATCTTCTTTGGGAGGTTCAAGACCTTCTATTTCTATACCATGTTTTTGAGAATAATCCCATAGTGCAGCATGAAGGGCTTCTTCTGCTAGTAATGAACAGTGAATTTTTGCCTTTGGTAATCCGTCAAGTGCTTCTACTACTGCATCATTGGTAATCTTCAGAGCATCTCTAATGGTTTTGCCCTTTACTAATTCTGTAGCGATACTACTGGTTGCTACAGCAGCTCCACATCCAAAGGTTTTGAAGGTTACATCTTTGATCACTTCATCTTCAACTTTTAAATAAATACGCATAATATCGCCACATTTTGCATTACCAACTGTACCTACACCATCTGCATCTTGTAATTCTCCCATATTTCTAGGATTCGTAAAATGATCCATTACTTTTTTAGTATACATAATCCACACCTCTATTATTATTTGTAAGCTTATTAACAGTTACATGCTAGAGACATTCTAATCTCTTGTACATCTATTTCAATACAGTCATTGATAAGTTATATCAACTTATCCTTGTTTTTTAACAAAATCTTCGTAAAGAGGTGACATATCTCTTAGTCGTTGTACGATGGACGGTAATACCTCTAACAGATAATCAACATCTTCTTCTGAACTGTGCATGCCCAAGGTTATACGTAATGAACCATGAGCTATTTCATGGGGAAGTCCGATACCTAAGAGTACATGGGATGGGTCAAGGGACCCGGATGTACAGGCTGATCCACTGGATGCACTAATGCCTTTCATATCCAGCATAATAAGCAACGACTCTCCTTCTATAAATTCAAAACTGTAATTCACATTATTAGGTAAACGCTGTTCTGGATGACCATTTAATTTACAGTAAGGTACTTTTTCTTTGATGCCATCAATGAGTTTATCTCTCAATGCAATCAAACTTTTTGCTTTTGCTTCCATATGACTTCCTGCTATTTCCATGGCTTTTCCAAGACCAACAATCCCCGGAACATTTTCAGTGCCTCCGCGACGTCTTCGTTCTTGAGCGCCACCATGAATAAATGCTTTTAACCTTACACCTTTTTTTACATACAATGCACCAATACCCTTTGGACCATTTAGCTTATGTCCAGATATGGATAGTAAGTCAATATGCATGTCTTTCACATCTACAGGAATCTGCCCTACTGCTTGAACCGCATCTGTATGGAATAGGATGCCTTTTTCTCTTGCTAGAGCTCCAATCTCACCAACAGATTGAACAGTACCAATCTCATTGTTTGCCATCATGATGGTAATCAAGATGGTTGTATCTTTTATTGCTGCTTTTAAATCTTCTATATGAACCACACCGTATTCATCAACCGGCAGATAAGTCACTTCATACCCTTGCTTTTCTAAATACTCACACGTGTGTAATACGGCATGATGCTCTGTTGTTGTTGTAATGATATGATTACCTTTTTTCTTATAACTCTCTGCAATACCCTTTATGGCCCAGTTATCAGCTTCTGTTGCGCCGCTTGTAAAGTATATTTCCATTGGGTCTGCATGAATGAGTTTTGCTACCTGCTCCCTTGCGCTATCAATAGCTTTTTTATTTATCTGAGCTATTTCATAGATACTGGAAGGATTCCCAAAGCTTTGTGTAAAATATGGCATCATGGCCTCTACTACCTCGGGATGAGTAGGGGTCGTAGCCGCATGATCAAAATATACTCTTTTTTCCATTGCTTTATCTCCTTTGTATTTCTTGATGAATGTCGTTGTGACCATCAACTAAATCTTGCAGCGATATGTTGTTCACTACATCGTTAATACTATCACTTATTTTCTTCCATACTACCTTTGTTATGCAACAATCCATATCGTCACATTGTTTATTTTCATTGACCAAAGCACAATCTACAGGATTAAGACTACCTTCTAGAGACCTTAATATGTCACCAACAGAAATATCGTCTGGTGATTTGTTGAGGGAGTAACCTCCTTTAGCCCCTCTGGTACTCTTCACATAACCTGATTTTTTGAGAACAGAAATAATATGTTCCAAATAATTCATGGATATGTTTTGACGTTCCGATATACTCTTAAGGGAGATATTTTCTTCCTTACTGTTAAGAACTAAATCAACCATGGCCCGTAATCCATATCGACCTTTTGTGGATAATTTCATCTTACCACCTCTATTTCAATTCCTAGTATAATGCTAGGAATTAATGTCATCTTAAGCGTATCATTTTTTTCTTACCTTGTCAATATATGTATACAAAATATTTTAAACAATTTTCTACGTAAGCATTCACTTTAGAAACATTTATTGTGCATCCTTCTCCCAAATAAAAGATAAGTGGTCATACAAGGCTCATGATTCGTAATCATGCTAGAAATATTCTTGTCATAGACAAGCATTAACGGTATACTAACATTATCAACATTTTTAAGGAGTGTTACTATGAAAAATATTTCAAAAAGCATCATCTATGGCTTAATAAGTGTCACCATCGTGTTTTTGACCGTGCTTTTATCAAAAAACTTAACTGGAAATAGTTTTAGTCTCATAAACATAAAAGTTGCTGGAGGAGATGTGAATGAACGTTAATAGAACCACTAAATCCTAATGACTGGATTTAGTGGTTCTATACTGTTGTCATCCTATTCTTGGTTTTACAACCTTAAGTCTCTCCAATAGGGGGCATTTTATTTACTACTGACCATGTTCAATGGATTTAATACCTTTCGGTTTTACATAAATCACTGTTTTATCATCCTTTAAACCAAAGGTAATCGTATCGCCATCTTTTATATGGCCGCGGATATAACTCTCAGCAATTTCGTCCTCAATGTACCGTTGAATGGTTCTTCTAAGTGGTCTCGCCCCATACTTAGGGTCATAACCTTTTTCTAAAATAAATTCACGAATACCTTCTTGCATCTCTATGGTAATCTTTTTATGCTCTGCTTCTTTGGTTACCTCACTTAACATAAGATCAATGATATCCCGAAGCTCATCTTTGGTTAATTCTGTAAAGACAACTGTTTCGTCAACCCGATTAAGGAATTCTGGTCGGAATACTTTTTCCAAAGCTTCATGACATTTGCGCTCCAGTGAACCGTAATCATTCTTACCAAATCCAATACCATTGGTCTTTTGGGCTGTACCAGCGTTAGAGGTCATAATGATGACCGTGTTTTCAAAGCTTACGACACGTCCTGTACTGTCTGTTAAGCGACCGTCTTCTAATATTTGTAATAAGATGTTAAACACGTCCACATGGGCTTTTTCAATCTCATCCAGTAAGATGACGGAATAAGGCTTACGTCTAACTTTTTCTGTTAATTGACCTGCTTGATCATATCCTACATATCCTGGAGGTGCCCCAATGAGTTTACTTACCGTATGCTTCTCCATATACTCGGACATATCCAGTCGTATCATGGCCTCTTCTGTACCATAGAGTTCATGAGCAAGTGCTTTCGTCAGTTCTGTCTTACCGACACCTGTTGGTCCAACAAAGATGAAGGAAGAGGGTTTGTTGCGTTTAGAAAATCCTGATCGATTTCTTCTAATGGTCTTGGCTAAACGAGTGACAGCATTATCTTGACCAATAACACGCTCATGGAGTCTTTCTTCTAAATTTAACAATTTCTTAGCTTCTGACTCCGAAATGCTTTGTACAGGAATCTTGGTCCAAGCTTCAATGACATAGGCAATGTCTTCTTTGCATATGGCAATGTTATCGCATTTTTTCTCAATTTCTTCTATACGGGATAATAAGTTAAACTCTCGCACTTTGCATTGAGCAGCTTTTTCGTAATCATCCGTTGCTGCTGAATTTTCTTTCTCATCAATGACACTTGCTAATTCTTTTCTTAAAGCTTCTAACTCAACTAATCCTAGATTTAATAAATTAGCTCTAGAACCGGCTTCGTCAATGACATCAATGGCTTTATCCGGAAGAAACCTGTCATGGATATAGCGCTCTGATAGATTAACTGCATAGTCAATAATGTCATCGGATATGATGACTTTATGGAACGTTTCGTAGTAACCTTTTATACCCTTTAGAATCTCTATACTGTCTTCAATGCTTGGTTCATCAACGATAACAGGTTGGAACCTTCTTTCAAGAGCCGTATCTTTTTCAATGTGTTTACGATATTCTTCTAGGGTTGTTGCCCCAATCACTTGAATTTCGCCTCTTGCAAGGGCTGGCTTAAGAATATTGGCAGCATTCATAGCACCGCCTTCTGCTTCACCTGCTCCAACAATATTGTGCACTTCATCAATCACAAGGATAACATTGCCACAATCTCTGGCTTCATTGATAATGGCTTTCATGCGGGCTTCAAATTGTCCTCGAAATTGAGTACCAGCTACAACAGCTGTTAAATCAAGCAAGTATATTTCTGTTCCAATAAGCTTGGCTGGAATTTGATTCTCAACAATCCTTACGGCTAAACCCTCTGCAATAGCTGTCTTACCTACTCCAGGTTCACCAATGAGTACAGGGTTATTCTTCGACCTACGATTCAATATCTGAATGACACGATCAATTTCACGGTGTCTTCCTATGATACGGTCTACTTGACCGTTTTTAGCATTATCTGTTAAGTTAATACCATACGTATCCAAGTATTTTCGCTTTGGCTTCTTCTTGGTTTTTTTCTTGGTTTTGACGCCTCCACCTTCATTTGGATTAGGCTTTGCATTGTCAATAGCATCATGTTCTTCTGGTTGGTACTCAGGTGATTGATTCTTTAATCCTGAGAAAGCGCTGCTTAACAGGTTCATAAAAGGATTACCTGCTCCTGCATCATCTGAATTACCTTCCATCATCTCCATTGAGTTTGCCAGTTGATCCATATCCACATTTTCAAACATGGTCATCATCTGCTGATTGACGTTTTCAAATTCATCTGGGCTCATACCGCTTTGACCAATTAATTGGTCAAGTGGTGCAATACCATTCTTTTGGGCACATGGTAAACATAGTCCCATTCTTTCTTGTTTGCCATCTACAATCTTCGAAACGAATACGACGGCTGTATTCTCATTACACATTGAGCATTTCATCTCTATCATCTCCTACACTAAACACCAACATGGTTAAACAACTTTCCTTTAGATCTTCCGATCTAAAAGAATCAATTCTTTATGTCAACTTACTTATACTTCATAAGTTTTGAGCTGTATATCTTTTATTTCCTATGGATGATACACGAATATTTCATAAACAACTTATTATAGATTATTTTATTAAAGTAACATATTTCACTTAATTCGTCTAGTTATAACCCTAATTATTTATAGTTTTAACAGTTTATTCACAAATTCAATATTATTTATATCGTCTTATTTCCTTAATTATACCATACTTCCATATTTTTTAATCTTATTTCGTGGCTTATCTTTCATTTTAAGATGTTGAATCAATATACTCATTGTATTATTTTTATCCTATTAAAAAAGAAGAACATCACAGTATTTGCTGCGTATCCTCCTTTTCTTCTACTTATGGACAATTGATTAATGAATAAACATGGCATCCCCAAAACTAAAGAACCGATAGGCTTTATCTACTGCTTCTTGATAAGCATGTAATACATGTTCACGGCCAGCTAGAGCAGACACGAGCATAATAAGGGTCGATTCAGGCAAATGGAAGTTCGTGATAAGCCCATCAACGGCTTTAAATGTATATCCTGGGTATATAAAAATATCTGTCCAACCTTTTGTAGCTTTAACATACCCCTTCTCATCCGCAATGGATTCCAGTGTACGGCTACTTGTTGTGCCAACAGCAATAACACGTCCACCTTGGGCCTTGGTCTCATTGATCTTGTCTGCTTCCTCTTTGTCTACCCAATAATACTCCGCATGCATGGTATGTTCTAAGATATCATCTGCTTTTACTGGGCGAAATGTCCCTAGACCTACATGCAAGGTCACATAGGCAATTTTTACCCCTTTTTCTTCAACTTCTTTCAATAACTCAGGTGTAAAATGAAGCCCTGCTGTTGGGGCTGCTGCTGAACCATTATGCTTTGCATAAACGGTCTGGTAACGTTCTTTATCTTTTAATTGATGGGTAATATAGGGGGGTAATGGCATTTGTCCCAGTTCATCTAAGACTTGTTCAAAAATACCCTTATATTCAAACTGAACAATACGATTTCCGCCTTCAATTACTTCACATATTTCTGCTTTTAGAACACCATCACCAAAAACAATACGATCCCCTGGTTTCGCTTTACGACCTGGCTTAACCATGACTTCCCATTGATCGTTTTGAAGCCGTTTAAGCAATAAAAACTCCACTTTACCATGGGTTACCTCTTTACTACCAATTAATCGAGCTGGTAACACCCGGGTATTATTCAACACAAGACAATCACCTTTGTTTAAAAGCTGAACCATGTCTTTAAATATCGTATGCTCTATTTTTCCTGTTTCTTTATCTAAAACCAAAAGCCTTGAACTTGAACGATCCTCTAAGGGATCTTGTGCGATTAATGCTTCTGGTAAATGAAAGTCAAAATCTTTTCTCTTCATGTGAATTTTTAGTCCTTTCAAAACCCTTTATTGAGAGTCTATAATTAATACTTTAAAGAGTATAACAAAAGTTCCTTACAAACACAAGGACTTATCTTACTTCTATATCCCGATAGTAGTATTTTAGAATCTCATCGTATGCAAAACCTACACCTGCCATACATTTAGCACCAGACTGACTCATACCCACACCATGACCATTGCCTTGTCCAACAAAAAAATAGGTATCTTTTTTCCCCTGGATAGATGGTATGCTGTTAATATTGTCTTGACTGATAACAATCGTCTGCTCTGTATTTACACTGAGTTGTCTAGGTTGGCCTGATGCGTCAACAACGTATAAACCATCTTTTTCTTGCTCTGAAACACCACCTATACCTTGAACGGAAAACGCATGCCGTAATACATCTTTATCACGGACGACCTCAAATTTACGACTATGAAGACCCAGCCATGTCCGCATGGTTTCTTTCTTAAGGATGTGTTCGCCCTTTGTACCCACGATGCAAAGATCCATAACCCTCCCTGCCTTCGTATAGTCACGGGGTATCACATCTACAATTTGACCTATATGTACATCATATCCCGCTAACTTATCTTCAATATCCCTTGCAGTAAGTTCCTTAATCCAAGGTTCTTTATAAGGCTCTAATTCATACAAATCAGGTATACCTTTTAAATAAGGTATTGTTCCACTCCACACATTTTCACTATTTTCTGTATGACCACCACTTGTCGAAAAATAAAATGTTGGCACAACTCTATTATTATAATAAACCATTCTATTGGTTGTTTCATTAACAGCTCTATTGGTGCTTGGGTACTCATGACCAAATCCTTTATAAGCTTGTGAATTTTGCGTATCACATAGCACATATGGCTTATTTTTATATTTAGGTATGATTTCTGAATGATAGATTGCAAAATTACGTACCGCTACAGCTTGTGCTTTTAATGCCTCAATGGGCCAACTACTGGGCATCTCAGAAGGTACAACACCATATAAATAATCATTTAGACCAATCACATTAACAGCCGAGACCCCTGAGTTACCATATCTTCCAATTTCCATTCGACCCCTATACTGGCGGTCGCCTAAGTCGATGACCGGAACTTCTGTTTGGTCCATGGATAAAAACTGAGGATGCTCATTGGCATTTTCCATGATAATGCCCGTGCCTGAAAAAGTCATCAAGGTACGATAGCCATTATCTCCCACCGTATCTAATGTTAAGGTGTGCTTCGCTTTTATTTTATGCGCAGCAATCTTGGCTTCGTTATCATCTGCTACTTCCACATATACTTTCCATACCCCTTTACCAATGGTACCACCATAAGCTTTATAACCATCTGCTTTAAGGGCATTAACAAATGGTGTTACAGCTATATAACTGGGTTGTACATCCTGTGATACAAGATATGTATTGGTAGCTGGTTTAATGGTGTAACCATCATTGGACATAAAAACATGCTCCGACACAAATTCATCATCAAGCACATAGCCCATATTTATTGCCTGATTATGCATAGTCAAAGAATGGATGGCATGATACTTAGACAGCAATCCAATTCTTAATGCCTTATTATTCATTTTTTCTGCGTATGAATCGTTAGAACCCACCAGCGTTATGGTCACGATAAGTACGATATTTACCCATAGAAATACTTTCTTCATCTTAATCCCCCTACATATCATCCTAAAACCTTTTCTGTTACACGAAAAAAAGCACCTTACTCTTATTATAAAGTGCCTGTCCCTAAAAATCTACAACAATTTACCCATATAGTAAAAATTATCCATTAATGATAGCTATTGAATAGACAATTTAGGTATCCATTGTCGTATGACGAAGCTGTCTCTTACATTAGGTCAAAGCTAAAAAATATAAGAGACAGCCCATCTTTAATTCTGTATATATACCTACAGTACTTTACTAAAAAACTCCTTCGTCCGTTCATTCTGAGGATTTGTAAAGACATCCATAGGTGTTCCTTCTTCTGCAATTTGTCCATCATCCATAAAAAATAACCGTGTACCAACTTCTCGCGCAAAACCCATTTCATGGGTGACAACCACCATAGTCATGCCTTCCGCTGCCAACTGCTGCATCACTTCTAACACTTCCCCTACCATCTCCGGATCAAGTGCTGATGTGGGTTCATCAAAGAGCATCACATCCGGCTCCATGGCCAAAGCACGTACAATGGCAATACGTTGTTTTTGCCCGCCAGATAGCTGTTTTGGATATGCTTTTGCTTTATCGGCAAGTCCAACACGTGTCAAAAGATCCATGGCTTTCTGATTGGCTTCTGCCTTCTTCATGCCTTTAACCTTAATGGGTGCTAAGGTGATATTCTCTATTACTGTTTTATGTGGAAAAAGATTAAATTGCTGAAATACCATGCCCATTTTCTGACGCTGTACGTTAATATCATTTCTCTTGCTTGTAATATCCACATCTTCAAATATAATCTGACCATCTGTTGGTTCTTCTAATAGATTAAGGCACCGTAAAAAAGTACTTTTACCTGATCCACTTGGACCAATAATGACAATCACTTCACCTTTTTCAATATGAGTATCAATGCCTTTCAAGACATGTAGTTTTCCAAATTTCTTGTGTAAGTTTTTAACGTGTATCACCAGCTCTTAACCTCCTTTCCAGTTTACGCATGAAGAATGTAAACGTGGTTGTTAATAATAAGTAGATGATAGCTGTTGTTATAAGGGGTTGTATGGCTGTTCCTGTTTGCGAAATAATGGTATTTGCCGCTTTCATAATGTCAAAAGAGCCAATGATACCAACGATAGATGTTTCCTTCAATAAGACAATAAATTCACTGACTAATGTCGGCAGGATATTCTTTATTGCCTGGGGAATAATGATATACAGCATGGCTTTGCCATAGGACATCCCTAAGGACCTGGCCGCTTCCATTTGTCCTTTGTCAAGACCTTGTATACCTGCTCTTATAATCTCCGAAACATAGGCGGCACTATTGATACCAAAAGCAATAGCACCTACAGCTACCCTAGGGATATCTGCTTGAGCAAAAATAACCATATGGAAAATAATTAATTGTACATAGACAGGTGTCCCACGGATGATATCCACATATATATTAGTTATCACTTTTAATATTTTGATGTTCGACAGCTTGAGTAATGCAATAAATATACCTAATACAATACCAATAATGGCTGCAAATAATGTGACTTGCAACGCAAAGCTTATTCCCTTTATCCAATAATGGTACCGGTAATATGACCCTGCACCATCTTCTGGTCCAAAAACGAGATTAATAAAATTCATGAAACCAGAGTTTCCTAACAATATCCAATTCACCTTAACTCACCTTCTTATCTCTTTTTTCGATTCTTAGACGACCATGTGTATTTATTGAGTGTCGTACAGTACTATAAGTCAACCTAGCTTATAGAAGAATCCTTTGTATCTCTTATATATAATTCACACACCTCTTAAGGTACGCTTTTATTCACTATCTACTATCCATCCATTCTAACCTTGTACCACCCTTATCAAGAACTTTACTAGTCAAGAACAAACCGACTAAGTCGCATCTTGCGAAGCAAGTTGTTGCGTTAGGAAAGTTTCCTTGACGCATATGAAAACGTTTCTATTTCATATGCTAAATTCAGAGGACTTTCCTATAAGAATAAAAAAGTGTGCCAAAGACACACATTTTTTAAGGAGCTAGGAAAGCAAACCTTTACAGGCGCTTTCCTATTGTTAGTACATTGACTAACGTAGTTTCCATGGTGTGTTACCACCACGAAGTAAGGTTGAAAGGATATTGTTGTCAAGAGATTTTACTCTCCTGATCTATATAGAGAACTTACAGCGCATGTCCATAAGCTCAATATACCAAGTTTATTCAGCTTCTTGCTCACCAAAGTATTTCTCATAAAGTGCATCGTACTCGCCACTTTCTTGCAGCTCTTGGATCACTTGATTAATCGTATCCAATAATGCGTCATCTTCTTTATTGACAGCAATGGCATAGGCTTCTTTGGTTAATTCTTCTTCTAGAATCATCACTTTATCATTCTTACTGACAAATTTCTCAGCTGGTTTTTGATCAATAACCACTGCATCCAACTTACCATTAGCTAAATCCATAACCGCTGCAAATCCAGCATCATAAGATTCAACCGTGGCGTCAGCAATCTCTTTTGCTTCCATTTCACCTGTTGTTCCCAGTTGAACACCTATCTTTTTACCTTCTAAATCTGCTTTACCCTTAACGGCATCACTATCTTTCTTAACAATAATGACTTGTGACGCTTCAAAATAATCTTGTGAAAAATTAACGGACTTTGCTCGCTCTTCTGTATTGGTCATACCTGCAGCAATAAAATCAATCTTTTTCGTTTGCAGTGCTGCAATAAGACCCGAAAATTGCATGTTCTCTATTTTAAGCTCTAGTCCTAACTTCTCAGCTATTTTTTTAGCTATATCCACATCAAATCCAGTAACTTCCCCACCAGCTATGTATTCAAAAGGAGGAAACTCTGCATTCGTACCCATCACGATAAATTGCTTGTCTTCATCTACAGGTTTATCTGCATCTTCTTTATCGTCTTCCTCACTATCCACTGTACCATCTTCCGAATCTTTTGTTGAATCCCCATCAGCTGCCGCATCTACTTCTTGGTTTTCATTTATGTCCTTAGAAGCCTCCTTGGCTTGACCACAACCAATTAGCCCCATGGTTATCACCATCATTAAAAATAAACACATTAATTTCTTCATCTTACATACATCCTTTCCCTAATTCCATGTTGTTTTTATATTTATACACAACATTGTATATTTACTAATGAACAAGCATAATTATACATTATAATGAATAAAAATGCAAGCACTAATTATTTTTTTCTAAGTTTTTTACTCTCACTTACTAAATCCACCTATAACCTAGTAGCTAGGGGATGCATACCATAACGTCGTGATTTTTAAAAGAGTCTTAGAAAAACTTGGTGAGTGAAAGAGGTATTTCCGTTAAAAAGCTTACTTGTCTGACTGTAAGGAGTTAGTAAGCTTTAGGAAATACCTCTGAAACAAACCTTAGTTTTTCTTAGGCTCTTTTAATCTGAACGACGTTATGGTATGCATCCCCTAGCTACGGTCGTCTTGTACTCCACACAAAATAGCATTTCCCCCATCCCAATAGCTTCATATGTGAATGATATTACATGAGCAATGGCTGTGAAAGAATCATAAAAAAGTATCGTAATATACACATACAAGACATCCGTAGCTAGATGGATAACGTCAATCCGTTCAGGTTAAATAATGGAAGAAATGCTAAACTCACTCCAAGTTAAATGCCTAAAACTTAAAACTCGCTAACGCTCTAACAATTAAGTTTCTTTACGGCATTCAACTTTCCATTCGCTAAGTATTTCTAACCATTATTTAAACATCACGGATTGACGTTATCCATCTAGCTACTAGGTAAGTGAGGGGCTAGGGGTATAAATATATGGTATAAACTTATTATTAATATGTCTAAATTAGTCAGCACTTATGGCATGAGGTTCTAGTTGAAAATAAACTCACTGGTTAATGAGGTTATGTATAAAACAGATTTGCAAAAAGCTTTATCTAAGAATAAACTTCGAATTATTAGAGATCAAACATTATAAATTATAAGCTATATACAAGCAAAGGGTTAAGCTATAGCTTAACCCTTTGCATACATTATTTGTATTAATCATCGTATGTTACTGCCTTAATTTTACATCCAACATGGTCTCAAGACCATTTAATATCTTGTGCATGGTTTTACTGATTTCTTTTTCCTTTAACGTACGATCCGAAGCTCTAAACGTTAAGGCAAAGGCTAAGGACTTATAACCTTCCTCTATCTGTCCACCTGTATACACATCAAACAACTTGATGCTTTCTAATGTCTTACCTCCACGTTGCTTAATAATGGCTTCAATTTGACCAACTAACACGTCATCTTTAGCAATTAAAGCAATATCACGGTTGATAGCAGGGTATTTTGCAAGTGCAGTGTATGAACGTTCAAGTCTGGACTTTTTCACAAGTATAGGCATATCAATGACAGCAACATATACACGAGTGTCCATATCGTAATTATCCGTTACATCAGGATGAACTTCTCCTATTAAACCTAAGTTCTTTGTATTAAGGGTAATCTTAGCTTGACGACCTGGATGTAGATAAGGTACTTCTGTCTGTGGTTCATAACTAAAACCATCTGTGATACCCACACGCTCTAAAAGCGTTTCAATCACACCTTTTACATCATAGAAGTCGACTCCCCCATACATACCAATGGTTAATTGTAAACGTTCATCTGGAAGTTCTGTCAGTGTATCATCTTGTGGTAAATACACATAAGCTAATTCATAGAGATAAGCACTTTCGTTACGACGATTGTAGTTGGTGGATAACGCTGTAAGCATACCATTCATGGTTGTGGTACGCATCATGCTAAAATCTTCTCCCAATGGATTAGAAATCTTCACTGCATGACGTAATGGATGCTCTTCATCTAATTTTAACTTATCAAACACCTTTGGACTTTCAAAAGAATAGGTCATGGCTTCATGAATACCACAATTCTCCATGACGTTTCTTGTGATGTCTTCAATCTTTTGCTTATAGTTTTTCTTACCTACTGTTGGTGTTCCAGTCGAAAGGGTAGCAGGTATATTGTTATAACCATAAAAACGAGCAACTTCTTCCGCTAGATCCGCTTCCCTTTCAATATCGGGTCTAAAGGTAGGTACAGTGACCTTTCTAGCCTCACGGTCAACAACTAATTCTATTTTTTCAAATATGTCTACCATGGTACTTTCATTAATATCCGTTCCAAGTAAACGGTTAATATTCTCTGGATTATAGGCTACTTCAATTGATTCTCTTTTGTGAGGATACACATCTACTATACCAGATACCACATCACCAACACCTAACATATTGATAAGCCTACAAGCTCTATTCATGGCATCTTCTATATTATTAGGGTCTAAGTATTTTTCAAATTTAGTGGATGCATCCGATCGTAAACCTAACTTTCTAGATGTGAAACGGATATTTGTACCATCAAAATTAGCTGCTTCTAATAGCAGTGTTGTTGTTTCTTCTGTGACTTTTGTATGTTCACCACCCATGATACCTGCAATACCTACTGGGTTCTTTTCATCTGCTATCACAAGCATGGAGGCATCAAGTTCATGTTCTTCTCCATCAAGGGTCATGGCCTTCTCACCATCCACTGCACGTCTAACGATGATTTTGCCGCCTACTAGTTTGGATAAATCATAGGCATGCATGGGTTGACCAAGTTCTAACATAACAAAATTAGTAATGTCCACAATGTTATTAATGGGTTTTACACCACATGATAAAAGTTTTTTCTTCATCCAGCTTGGTGAAGGACCAATTTTCACATTTTGCACAATACGACCTGCAAAACGTGCACATAGGTCATCATCCTGAATGGAAATATCAATATGGTCTGCTGCATTGCCAGCAATTTCGTCCACCTTCGTTTCTGGATAATGAAATGGTAGATCAAACGTAGCTGCTGCTTCTCGTGCTATACCCACAATACTGAAACAATCTGGACGGTTCGATGTGATTTCATATTCTACCACAACATCATCTAGTCCAAAAAGAGGCTTAACATCCATACCAAGCTCATGAGGTTCATTAAAAATATAGATACCATCCTCTGGGGCCTCTGGAAAATCCTCTGATGATAACCCCAATTCTTCTATGGAACACATCATACCATTGGATTCAATGCCTCTAAGTTTGCCTTTTTTTATCTTGATACCACCAGGTAAGTTAGAACCACATAGCGCAATAGGTACATAGTCTTCCTGATTAATATTATTAGCACCTGTCACAATCTGAATAGGCGCTTCCTGTCCAACATCCACTTGTGTGACCACAAGCTTATCTGCATCAGGATGCCTCTCTATCTTTAATATTTTACCAACGACAATACCACTGATCTCCTGACCTAATTCTTCATAACGTTCTACTTTGGAGCCTGACATGGTCATACTGTCTGTAAATGTTTTCATATCACAATCTATATTCACGTAGTCTTTCAACCACTGCATAGGTACATTCATGCTTTACACCTTCCTTATCATTATAATGAATGTTACAATTACTCTCTTTCACTATGTTGGAGCTAATGATGAGCTCCACATTCTAATCCATCATACTTCGCTAAAATTGAGATAAAAACCTTACGTCATTTTCATAAAAGAGACGGATGTCATTCACACTGTATCTAAACATGGCAATTCTGTCAATTCCCATACCAAAAGCAAAACCACTGTACTCATTGGGATCAATGCCAGACATCTCTAAAACTCTTGGATGTACCATGCCGCAACCTAGTATCTCTACCCAACCTTCACCCTTGCATATTCGGCATCCTTCACCACCACAATTAAAACAGGATATATCCATTTCAGCACTAGGTTCTGTGAATTGGAAATGATGGGGTCTGAACCTGACCTTCACATCTTCACCGTATAACTCCGTTGCAAAGACAGCTAAAGCACCTTTTAGGTCAGCCATGGTAATGTTCTTATCAATGACTAATCCTTCTATTTGATTAAACACTGGTGAGTGGGTCGCATCTACTTCGTCAGAACGATACACGCGACCGGGAGCAATAATTTTAATGGGTGGTTTTTGATTCTCCATGGTGTGCACTTGCACGGAAGATGTTGCCGTTCTAAGGACAATATCTTTCGTAATATAGAAGGTATCTTGTTCATCTTTTGCAGGATGATTATCTGGAATGTTTAAGGCCTCAAAATTATAATAATCTGTTTCAACTTCAGGTCCGCCAACAATCTGATACCCCATACCAATAAAGATATCTTTTATATCATCAAGGACAATGTTCATTGGATGACGATGACCAAGAGTTTTTTTCTTAGCAGGCATGGTTACATCAATAACCTCTTCTGCTAATTGTTTCGCTCTTACTTTCTTTGCTAATTCACCTTTTGCTGCTTCTAACTTGTCTTCAATCATGCCACGTACTTCATTAGCTAATTGTCCTATAATAGGTCTTTCTTCATTAGACAAATCTTTCATACCTCTTAATACACTGGTTAGTTCACCTTTTTTACCCAAGTAATTAACACGAATGTCATTAAGAATTTTTAGATCAGACACGTCTTGAATTCTTTTTAAAGCTTCTTCTTTTATAGCTTGTAGTTTATCTTTCATGCTATGACTCCTTTCAAACCTTTTTTACGTACAATGATTATCACATCTATATAAGATGAATAAAGTATTCATTCACTGTCACAAGGTTGTATTGTGACCATATAAAAACAACAAAAAAACTCCATCCCTGTAAGGGACCGAGTATCGTCGGCGGTACCACCCTCATTCCATAACATCTAAGATATCCCTGTCATGGCTCTTGGAAGCTTAACGTGCTTAACGTTATTTCTTACTGGCTTATTACCTCATTCAGAAATACAGCTTAGGTGGGAAATTGGGCAATTATCTGAACTTAAAAGTGCTTGCAGCCTATGACACTTTCTCTCTATAAGAAAATAATTACTTACTGACACCGTCATTGCTTTTATTAATCACTATACAATTGATTATATTCTATCATATTCACTCCATGTGTCAAGGGTTAATTTAAAAGTTATAGTGATTAGCACTTGATGACCTGAAGAAAAATATAAACGAACTTAGACAATTTTATTAACCCTTCTGATACCGCATTTGGTTATTCGTATACGATTAAGATACGAATGATAGGTACAAAGTTTAAGTCCATAGGTAAAACCGAGTAACATTTCCCTTTATCGTAGGAATCTTACTCGGTTTTTTGAATACCTTATTATTTTTCTTTAGAGGGGATATGACTGCCATCTCATAAGCTTACAATCTCTTTATTTCCTCTAATATCGCTCTTATGAGCTTACCATTGTGTTTTACATATGTCGAATCAGAAAGCATATGTTCATGGTTTCCTATGCCTTCAACGACTTTAACAACACCTGTTGTTACCTTTTCCCAGTATCTTTCAGGATCTTCTACGATACTTTCATTTGATTTTAGCATATAGATATTGGCATGTATTGTTCCTTCATTGGTCATGGTTTGAAAATATGCCATGTATTTTTGTGTTTGATCCATTGCCTTTGATACAAAGAAATCCATGGTGGCAGCTGCTTCTTCATGCCCTTCATCACCTTGTATGAAATGTAAGAAGGCTTGTTCTAATTCTTCCTTCTTAAAAGCTGTTATTTCTTCCTTTGCATCAACCTGATGCCTTCTATAGGCATCTATCATAAGTATGTCTGAAACCTTTTTATGCCTCTTTTCTAGTTCCTTTGCTACTTCAAAGGCCACATTTCCCCCTGCTGAATAGCCCATTAGGACATAGGGTTCTTCGTCAGATATGCTCATGATGAAGTCCGCGTATTGCTTAATCTTGTCTTCATCCTCAATATAGTCAAAGCTATATAATGAATGGGAATCCATATATTTTGCAAGATGTTTAAAGGCAATAGCGCTTCCAATAATAGGTGGAAATGCAAATATGGTTTTATTTCGTTTCTCATTTAATAAAATACAGTTATTGTCATTTTTTAAGATAGCGTCTCGCTCTAAATGCGTTATGAGCTTACCAATCGCCTTGATTGTGGGAGTTTTAAATATCTCCATGAGTGGTATGTCTACCTTAAAGTGTCGATAGATGCTTGAAATAATCGCTCCTGCCTTTAGCGAGTGTCCCCCAAGTTCAAAGAAGTTATCGTTTATGCCTACTTTATCTACCTTAAGGACTTCCTCCCATAGCTTTACAAGTCTTGCTTCGACTTCATTGGTGGGCTCAGTATACGCAGCTCCTGTGTGTATACTACCATCTGCTTCTGGCAGGGCTTTTCTGTCTATCTTACCATTTGGAGTAAGGGGCATGGTGTCGAGCTCCACATAACATGACGGTATCATATAATCCAGCAGTTCCTTGGAGAGGTACTCTCTTAGTTCCTGTGCCTTCACTTCATTTTTCACGACGATATAGCCGCACAGGTACTTATTACTGCTCTCATCTTCTTTTGCCACTACCACAGCTTCTTTTATTTCTTCGTGTTTCAAAAGCTGAGCTTCTATCTCCCCTAGCTCTATTCTATATCCCCTTATTTTTACCTGTTCATCCACTCTTCCTAGGAATTCTATGTTGCCATTAGGCAGCCATCTTGCCAGATCTCCTGTCTTATACATTCTTTCTCCTGGTATGAATGGATTGTTTACAAACTTCTCCTTTGTTAGCTCTGGTCTGTTTAGGTATCCCCTTGCTACACCTTCTCCACTGATACACAGTTCTCCTGGCACGCCTATTGGCAGCGCTTTATGCTCTTTATTTAATATGTATACTTTTGTATTGCCTATGGGTTGACCAATGCTTAATTGGGATAATTCCTTATCCACATCACTATCCTTTACCAGTAATTGAATGGCTGTAACAGTGGTTTCCGTTGGTCCATACGCATTATAAAAGTCAACGGTTTTATACCATTTTTTTGCTAAATCTATGGAACATATATCGCCACCTGAAACTACCCGTTTTAAGCTATAGCTTTTATGGCTTATGATCTTATCCAAAAAGACCGGCACAGAATCTATATGGGTTACTTTGTGATCGGCTATATATGCCTCAAATTTATGGGGATCTAAAATCCTTTCCTTATCAATTAATACTAACGATGCGCCACTAAACAACGTCATAAATGTTTGCTCTACGGAAGGATCCGAACAGATAGATGAGAATTGTAATATGTTATCCTGTTCATCTATCTTGAATGCTTCCTTTTGAGAAGTCGTAAGGTTGATAACGCTTCTATGCTCTATCATGACGCCTTTAGGCTTTCCAGTTGAGCCTGATGTATAGATGATATAGGCTAAGCTTTTTGAGTGATTTACCTTGACTACGTTTGACGCTGCTCCCCTATATAAGTTTTTATCATAGACATCTATCCTATGGCAGCCTGCCTCAATCCCTTTTGCAATATCTCTTCCTGTCAGAAGTAGTTTTACACCACTGTCTTTTATCATGTATTGGATTCTACTGTTAGGATATTCCGGATCTATTGGCAGATATACGCCTCCTGCCTTTAGAATACCCATGATACCTATAATCATCTCTACTGTAGGTTCTACCATGATGCCTACTATGCTGTCTGCCTTTACGCCCTTTTCCCTCAGCATTCTTGCAAGCTGGTTTGCCCTTTGATTTAACGCCATATAGGTCAGCTGCTTATCCTCAAAGACGACGGCTATATTATCAGGAGTCCTTTCCACCTGCTCTTCAAATAACTCTTGTATGGTCTTATCCCTTGGATAGTCTACTTTTGTATCATTAAAATCATATAGTATCTGCTCTTTTTCTTGGTGTGACATCATACCTATTTCTGAAAGTTTCACTTCCATATTTTCAGCTATTTCGTTTAAAATATTTCTATAGTGCTCTGCAAACCTTTCTAGTGTTGCCTTTCTAAATAGCCTTGTACTGTATTCAAGATCAAAGTATACCTTCCCATCTCTTTCCTCTCCACTTAATGTCATGTCAAACTGTGATATGTTGTTTTCCATAGGGTATGGCTTAAAGATCAGGCCTTGAATCTCTATAGCCATACTTCCTGTATTCTGAAGCACAAACATGGTATCAAATAGTGGATTTCTACTCATATCTCTTTTTAGGTCAAGTCTTTCTACCAGCTCTTCAAAGGGATAATCCTGATTTTCATATGCTCTCAGAGCATTTTCCTTTACTTCTCTAAGAAACGCTTTAAAGCTCTTGTCTCCCCTTGGCTTATTTCTCATGGCAAGGGTATTGACAAACATGCCTATGATATGCTCTAGGTCTGCATGGGGTCTTCCTGCTATTGGTGAGCCAACCACCATATCTTCTTGGCCTGTATATTTATAGAGCAGAGTATTGTATGCTGCTAGAAGCACCATATACAGGGTTGTCTCAGTTTCCTTAGCCATTTTTTCCAGCTTACCCCTCAGCTTTTCTCCTATCTCAAATGCTATATGGTCTCCTTCAAAGCTTTGTACGAGTGGTCTCGGATAATCAGTGGGCATATTAAGCACTGGTACTTCTTCTCTAAACTTATTTATCCAGTATTCTTCCTGCTTCTTCATGTCATCTGATTTTAACAGCTGATTTTGCCACGTGGAATAATCTTTATAGTGTACTTTAAGCTTCTTAGGCTTCTTTCCTTCATAAAGCTGTGTAAATTCTCTTATAAGTATGTTCATTGATACCCCATCCGATATAATATGATGCATGTCAAAGAGCATTATATGCTTGTTTTTTTGTACTTTTAATAAGCCCAACCTTAAAAGTGGCGCCTTCGATAAGTCAAATGCCTTTATAAAATGCTTTATTCTCTTATCTATTTCTGCCTCATTTACTTCTTCATAATCTATTGTAAATTCAGCTTCCTTATGTACCATCTGCACCGGCTCGCCATCTACTATTTCAAAGGAAGTACGAAGAGATTCATGTCGCCTTATGGCTTCCTGAAATGCTTCTTCCAGCTTGTCTTTATCAAGGCTTCCCTCTATCGCCATTACGCACGGCATATTATAGCTTGTCTGTACTCCTTCAAGCTGATTTAATACATATAGTCTTCTTTGTGCCGACGATAGTTCATAATAGGCTTGCTTCTCCACGGGCTCTATTGAGGCATATATGCTTTCTTCTCTGTTCTTTATACATATGGCTAGTTCTTTTATGGTTGGCTTTTTGAACACTTCCCTAAGTGGTACTTCTACATTAAATGCTTTATGGATTTTTAATACAAGGGAAGTGGCCTTTAATGAATGTCCGCCTCGTTCAAAGAAGTTATCCTTTATGCCTATTTTTTCAAGACCAAGCTCTTCCTGCCATATCTCTGCCAATCTTACCTCTGTTTTATTTCTTGGAGCCACATAAGCTACACCTGTATTCATATCGCCATCTGGCTCAGGTAGTACCTTTCTATCTATCTTTCCGCTTGTTGTAAGTGGCATCTTGTCAAGCTCTACGTAGCTTGTAGGTATCATATAGTCCGGTAACTCCTTAGCTAGGTGCTTTCTTAACGCCTGTACTTTCAGTTCATTTTCTACTACGATATAGCCACATAAATATTTATGAATACTTTTATCATCCTTTGCCACTACCACTGCTTCCTTTATTTTTTCATGCTTTAAAAGCTGAGCTTCTATCTCTCCCAGTTCTATTCTATATCCCCTTATTTTTACCTGATGGTCTATTCTTCCTAAGAATTCTATGTTGCCATCGGGCAGCCATCTTGCCAAGTCACCTGTTTTATACATTCTTTCTCCTGCTATAAATGGACTATCTACAAACTTCTCCTTTGTTAGCTCTGGTCTATGTAAGTATCCCCTTGCTACGCCTTCTCCACTTATGCATAGTTCTCCCGGCACACCTATTGGCTGTAATTCTCCACTTTTTCCTAATATGCTTATCCTGGTATTATCTATTGGTTTTCCTATTGGCACACACTCAAGACACTTACTAATCCTACTTCTTGAATCCCATCCTGTCGCACATATTGTCCCCTCTGTAGGTCCATATGAATTTATATATCTAACCTGCTTTTCCCATCGCTCTACTATCTGGGCTGATATGGTCGAACCACCAGTTATTAATACCTTTAATGTCTCTATATTATTTGGATCTATATTGACAAGGTATGTTGGTAATAAAGCAGCAAAGGTTATCTTATTTTTATTTATAAATGCCTCAAATTTTGCAATGTTTCCTATTATTTCTTTTTCAACCATGTATAATCCTGCTCCATTTAACAAGGACATGGTTATTTCTAATACGGATACATCAAATGAACTGCTTGCAAATTGTAGTATTCTATCCTCTGCTTTTACACCAAGAGAAGTTTTATAGTAATTTTTCAAATTAGATATGCCTTTATGCTCAAGCATAACCCCTTTTGGCTTTCCCGTTGAGCCTGATGTATAGATGACATAGGCTAAACTTTCTGAGTGATTTACCTTGACTAGGTTTGAAGCTTTTCCTCTGTATAACCTCTTATCATAGACATCTATCCTATAGCAGCCTGTATCTACACTATAAGCACCATCTCCTCCTGTAAGAAGCAGTTTTACACCGCTGTCCTTTATCATGTATTGGATTCTACTGTTAGGATATTCCGGGTCTATTGGCAGATATGCGCCTCCTGCCTTAAGTATGCCTAATATCCCTATAATCATCTCTACTGAACGCTCTACCATGATGCCTACTATGCTGTCTGCCTTTACGCCCTTTTCCCTCAGCGTTCTTGCCAGCTGGTTTGACCTTTTATTTAGCTCCATATAGGTCAGTTGTCTATCCTCAAAGACGACGGCTATATTATCAGGAGTCCTTTCCACCTGCTCTTCAAATAACCCTTGTATGGTCTTATCCCTTGGATAGTCTACTTTTGTATCATTAAATCCATACAGTATTTGCTCCCTTTCTTCTAATGACATCATGTCTATTTCTGAAAGTTTCACTTCTATATTTTCCGCTATTTCTTCTAGTATATTTCTATAGTGCTCTGCAAACCTTTCGATTGTTGCCTTTTTAAATAGCCTTGTACTGTATTCAAAGTCAAAATATACCTTACCATCCCTTTCCTCTCCATTTAATGTCATGTCAAACTTGGATATGTTGTTTTCTATAGGGTATGGTTTAAAGATGAGGTCTTGAATCTCTATAGCCATACTTCCTGTATTCTGAAGCACAAACATGGTATCAAATAGTGGATTTCTACTCATATCTCTTTTTAGGTCAAGTCTCTCCACCAGTTCTTCAAAGGGATAATCCTGATTTTCATATGCCTTTAAGGCATTTTCCTTTACTTTTCTAAGAAGTTCTTTAAAGCTCTTGTCTCCCCTTGGCTCATTTCTCATGGCAAGGGTATTGACAAACATACCTATGATATTCTCTAGGTCTGCATGGGGTCTTCCTGCTATTGGTGAGCCAACCACCATATCTTCTTGACCTGTATATTTATGTAGCAGGGTATTATATGCAGCAAGAAGCACCATATACATGGTTGTCTCTGTATCTTTTGCTATTGTCTCCAGTTTCCTTGTTAATTCTTCTCCTATTTCAAAAGTTACACGATCTCCTTCAAAGCTCTGTACGGATGGTCTCGGATAATCGGTAGACATACTAAGCACGGGTACTTCTCCTCTAAATTTATTTATCCAATACTCTTCCTGTTTCTTCATGCCATCTGATTTTAACAGCTTATTTTGCCACACCGAATAATCTTTATAGTGTACTTTAAGCTCTTGAAACTTCTTTCCTTCATAAATCTGTGTAAATTCCCTTATGAGTACGTTCATTGATACCCCATCCGATATAATATGATGCATGTCAAAGAGCATTATATGCTTATTTTTTTGTACTTTTAATAAGCCCATCCTTAAAAGCGGTGCCTTTGATAGGTCAAATGCCTTTACAAAACCCTTTATTCTCTCACCTATTTCTGTCTCATTTACTTCTTCATAATCTATTGTAAATTCAGCTTCCTTATGTACCATCTGCACCAGCTCGCCATCTACTACTTCAAAAGAGGTCCGAAGGGATTCATGTCTTCTTATAACTTCCTTAAATGCTTCTTCCAGCTTATCTCTATCAAGACTTCCCTCTATCTCCATTACGCTCGGCATATTATAGCTTGTCTGTGCTCCTTCAAGCTGATTCAATACATATAGCCTTCTTTGTGCCGATGATAGTTCATAATAGGCTTTCTTCTCCACTGGCTCTATTGAGGTATATATGCTTTCTTCTCTGCTTTTTATAGATATGGCTAGCTCTTTTATGGTTGGTTTTTTGAACACTTCCCTGAGTGGTACTTCTACACTAAATACTTTATGGATTTTTGATACAAGGGAAGTGGCCTTTAATGAATGTCCGCCTCGTTCAAAGAAGTTATCTTTTATGCCTACTTTTTCAACGCTAAGCACTTCCTGCCATATCTCTACCAGTCTTTCCTCTGTTTTATTTTCTGGAGCCACATAAGCTACACCTGTATTCATATCGCCATCTGGCTCAGGTAGTGCCTTTCTATCTATCTTTCCGCTTGTTGTAAGTGGCATCTTGTCAAGCTCTACGTAGCTTGTAGGTATCATATAGTCCGGTAACTCCTTAGCTAGGTGCTTTCTTAACGCCTGTACTTTCAGTTCATTTTCTACTACGATATAGCCACACAAATATTTATGATTACTTTCATCTTCCTTTGCCACTACCACTGCTTCCTTTATTTTTTCATGCTTTAAAAGCTGAGCTTCTATCTCCCTTAGCTCTATTCTATATCCCCTTATTTTTACCTGTTCGTCCACTCTTCCTAGGAATTCTATGTTGCCATCGGGCATCCATCTTGCCAGGTCACCTGTCTTATACATTCTTTCTCCTGCTATATATGGATTGTCTACAAACTTCTCCTTTGTTAGCTCGGTTCTGTTTAGGTATCCCCTTGCTACGCCTTCTCCAGCTATACAAAGTTCTCCTGGTACGCCTATTGGTAGTACTTTATTCTTCTTTTTTAATATGTATACTTTTGTATTGCCTATTGGTTTACCAATGCTTAATTGGGATAATCCCTCTTGAACATCCATATCCTTTACCAATAATTGAATGGCTGTAACGGTTGTTTCAGTAGGTCCATACGCATTATAAAAATCAACGGTTCTATACCATTTTTTTGCTAGATTTATGGAGCAAATATCGCCACCTGAAACTATCCTCTTTAAGTTAGAGTTTTTATGGCTTATGATCTTATCCAAAAAGATCGGCACAGAATCTATATGGGTTACTTTGTGATCGGCTATATATGCCTCAAATTTATGGAGGTCTAAAATTCTTTCCTTATCAATTAATACTAAAGATGCTCCACTAAATAATGACATAAATGTTTGCTCTACTGAAGGGTCAGAACAGATAGATGAGAATTGTAATATGCTATCACTTTCATCTATCTTGAATGCATTCTTTTGAGAAGTCGTAAGGTTGATAACGCTTCTATGCTCTATCATGACGCCTTTAGGCTTTCCAGTGGAGCCTGATGTATAGATGATATAAGCTAAATCTCCTGGGTTATTCACTGTTTCAATATTACTTACTTCTTCAGCATATATGCTTTCATCTCGTATATCTATTATTTCACCTTCAAATTTTATGTTATCGTAGTTACCTTGTGATAGTAATGTTTCTGCATGACTATCTTTCATCATATAGCTTATTCTTTCCATAGGATATTCTGGGTCTATTGGCAGATATCCGCCTCCTGCTTTTAGAATGCCCATGATGCCTACGATCATTTCTATTGAGCGCTCCACCATGATGCCTACTATACCATCAGGCTTTACGCCTTTCTTTCTTAGTATCCTTGCTAACTGATTTGCCCTTTGATTTAACTCCATATAGGTCAGCTGCTTATCCTCAAAGACGACCGCTATATTATCAGGGGTCCTTTCCACCTGTTCTTCAAATAACCCTTGTATGGTCTTATCCCTTGGATAGTCTACTTTTGTATCATTAAAACCATACAGGATCTGCTCTCTTTCTTCTCGTGACATCATGTCTATTTCTGAAAGCTTCACTTCTATATTTTCAGCTATTTCTTTCAGTATATTTCTATAGTGCTCTACAAATCTTTCTATTGTTACCTTTCTAAATAGCCTTGTACTGTATTCAAGGTCAAAGTATACCTTCCCATCTCTTTCCTCTCCACTTAATGTCATGTCAAACTGTGATATGTTGTATTCCATAGGGTATGGCTTAAAGCTGAGGTCTTGAATCTCTATAGCCATACTGCCTGTATTCTGTAGTACAAACATGGTATCAAATAGTGGATTTCTACTCATATCTCTCTTTGGGTCAAGTTTTTCTACCAGCTCTTCAAAAGGATAATCCTGATTTTCATATGCTCTCAGAGCATTTTCCTTTACTTCTCTAAGAAACGCTTTAAAGCTCTTATCTCCCCTTGGCTCATTTCTCATGGCAAGGGTATTGACAAACATGCCTATTATCTCTTGAATATCTACGTAAGGTCTTCCCGCTATTGGGGAGCCAACCACCATATCTTCTTGACCTGTATATTTATGTAGCAGGGTATAGTATGCTGCTAGAAGCACCATATACATGGTTGTCTCAGTTTCCTTTGCTATTGTCTCCAGTTTCCTTGTTAATTCTATTCCTATTTCAAAAGTTATACGATCGCCTTCAAAGCTCTGTATGGATGGTCTCAGATAATCGGCAGGCATACTAAGCACGGGTACTTCTCCCCTAAACCGATTTATCCAGTACTCCTCCTGCTTCTTCATGTCATCTGATTTTAACAGCTTATTTTGCCACACCGAATAATCTTTATAGTGTACTTTAAGCTCTTGAAACTTCTTTCCTTCATAAATCTGTGTAAATTCCCTTATGAGTACGTTCATTGATACCCCATCCGATATAATATGATGCATGTCAAAGAGCATTATATGCTTATTTTTTTGTACTTTTAATAAGCCCATCCTTAAAAGCGGTGCCTTTGATAGGTCGAATGCCTTTACAAAATCCTTTATTTTTTCATCTATTTCTGTCTCATTTACTTCTTCATAATCTATTGTAAATTCAGCTTCACTATGTACCATCTGCACGGGCTCACCATCTACTACTTCAAAAGAAGTCCGAAGGGATTCATGTCTTCTTATAACTTCCTTAAAAGCTTCTTCCAGCCTGTCTTTATCAAGACTTCCCTCTATCTCCATTACGCTCGGCATATTATAGCTTGTCTGTGCTCCTTCAAGCTGATTTAATACATATAGTCTTCTTTGTGCCGATGATAGTTCATAATAGGCTTTCTTCTCCACGAGCTCTATTGAGGCATATATGCTTTCTTCTCTGCTCTTTATAAATATGGCTAGCTCTTTTACGGTTGGTTTTTTGAACACTTCCCTGAGTGGTACTTCTACATTAAATGCTTTATGGATTTTTGATACAAGGGAAGTGGCCTTTAATGAATGTCCGCCTCGTTCAAAGAAGTTATCCTTTATACCTACTTTTCCTACTCCCAGTACATCCTGCCATATCTCTACCAGTCTTTCCTCTGTTTTATTTCCTGGTGCTACATAGCCTACACCTGTATGGATATCGCCATCTGGCTCAGGTAGTGCCTTTCTGTCTATCTTTCCATTTGGGGTAAGGGGCATTTTTTCAATTATGACATAGCTTGTCGGTATCATATAGTCTGGCAGCTCCTTGGATAGGTGCTTCCTTATTTTTTGTATTTTTAGCTCACCTTTTGCTACGATATAGCCACACAAGTACTTATTACTGCTTACATCTTCTTTTGCCACTACCACCGCTTCTTTTATCTCTTCATGCTTTATAAGCTGAGCTTCAATCTCTCCCAGTTCTATTCGATATCCCCTTATTTTTACCTGATGGTCTATTCTTCCTAAGAATTCTATGTTGCCATCAGGCAGCCATCTTGCCAAGTCCCCTGTCTTATACATTCTGTCTCCTGGTATGAATGGATTGTCTACAAACTTTTCCTTTGTAATCTCTGGTCTATGTAAGTATCCCCTTGCTAGTCCAGCTCCACTTATACACAATTCTCCTTTGGCACCTACTGGAACAAGGTGGTTATTTTTATCCAATATATACACGATCGTATTTGCTATGGGCTTACCAATCAAAACCTCTTGGCTATCTTTAGTAAACTCAAAATATGATGTGCATACGCTATTCTCTGTTGGTCCATATTCGTTTATTAACCTTATATGAGGTACTTTTTTATAATGCTGTCCCACTACATTCTTTGTAAAACTTTCTCCTGCCAATGTTATTACCCTTACTGTCTCTATTTCCGCATCTATTTCTTCAATTAAAGCTTTATAAAGACTTGGTACTGCTAAAAAGTGTGTGACATTATTTTCCCTAATGACCTCTTTTAAATATCTTATATTTAATCTTTCTTCCTGTTTTATTAAGACTAGCTTAGCACCTGATATTAGCGCCGTGAATATATCCTCTACCGAACTATCAAAAGCAAAGGAGGGCATTTGTAATACTGTATCTTTATTATTAAATTGGTAATGAGCTTTACGCCAGCATAATGTATTCATTATTGATTTATTCTCTATCATTACTCCCTTTGGCTTTCCCGTTGAGCCTGAAGTATAGATGATATAGGCTAAATTTTTTGCGTCACTAACTGTTTCTAAATTACTTGTATCGCCTGTATAAATTTTTTTATTTAGTATATCTATTATGTCACCTTCGGATTTTATGTTATGGATGAGGTTACCTTGTGATAGTATTATTTCTGCATGACTATCTTTCATCATATAGCCTATTCTTTCCATGGGATATTCCGGATCTATTGGCAGATATGCGCCTCCTGCCTTAAGTATGCCTAATATCCCTATTATCATCTCCACTGAACGCTCTACCATGATACCTACTAAACTTTCAGCCTTTACGCCCTTTTCCCTCAGCATTCTTGCAAGCTGGTTAGCTTTTTCATTTAACACGATATATGTCAGCTGCTCTTTACCGAATACGACTGCTATATTTTCTGGGGTCCTCTCTACCTGCTCTTCAAATAGTTTTTTTACGGTTTTATTCCTGGGATATTCTGTTTGTGTACCATTAAATCCATACAGAATTTGCTCTCTTTCTTGTGGTGACATCATGTCTATTTCTGAAAGCTTCACTTCCATGTTTTCAGCTATTTCTTTTAGTATATTTCTATAATGCTCTGCGAACCTTTCTATTGTTTCCTTTCTATATAACCTGGTACTATATTCAAGATCAAAGCATACCTTCCCATCTTGTTCACGCCCATTTAATGTCATATCAAACTTTGATATGTTGTTTTCTATAGGGCATGACTTAAAGCTCAGGTCTCTAATCTCAATATCCATATTTCCTGTATTCTGAAGCACAAACATGGTATCAAATAGTGGATTTCTACTCATATCCCTTTTCACGTCAAGTCTTTCTACCAGCTCTTCAAACGGATAATCCTGATTTTCATATGCTCCCAGGGCATTTTCCTTTACCTCACTAAGAAACGCTTTAAAGCTCTTATCTCCCCTTGGCTCATTTCTCATGGCTAAGGTATTGACAAACATGCCGATTATCTCTTGCATATCTTCATGGGGTCTTCCTGCTATTGGTGAGCCAACCACCATATCTTCTTGACCTGTGTATTTAAAGAGCAGTGTATTATATGCTGCTAGAAGTACCATATACATGGTTGTCTCTGTTTCCTTTGCTATTTTTTCCAGCTTACCCTTCAACTCTTCTCCTATTTCAAACGCTACCCTGTCTCCTTCAAAACTTAGTATAGATGGTCTCTGATAATCAGTTGGCATACTAAGCACGGGTACTTCTCCCCTAAATCTATTTATCCAGTGCGCTTCTTGTCTTTTCATTCCCACTGACTTTAAAAACTCATTTTGCCACGCCGAATAATCTTTATAGTGTACTTTAAGCTCTGGCAACTTCTTTCCTTTATAAATCTGTGTAAATTCCCTTATGAGTACGTTCATTGATACCCCGTCCGAAATGATATGATGCATGTCAAAGAGCATTATATACTTGTTTTTTTGTACTTTTAATAAACCCATCCTTAGTAGTGGTGCCTTCGATAGGTCAAATTCCCTTACAAAATGCTTTATTCTCTTATCTATTTCTGTCTCATTTACTTCTTCATAATCTATTTTAAATTCAACTTCCTTATGTACCATCTGGACTGGCTCACCATCCACTATTTCAAAGGAGGTCCGTAGGGATTCATGTCGCCTTATGATTTCCTTAAATGCTTCTTCCAGCTTATCTCTATCAAGACTTCCCTCTATCTCCATTACACCTGGCATATTATAGCTTCTCTGTGCTCCTTCAAGCTGATTTAATACATATAGTCTTCTTTGTGCCGATGATAGTTCATAATAGGTTTTCTCCTCCACGGGCTCTATTGAGGCATACATGCTCTCTTCTCTGCTATTTATGAATATGGCTAGCTCTTTTATGGTTGGCTTTTTGAACACTTCCCTGAGTGGTACTTCTACATTAAATGCTTTATGGAGCTTTGTTACAAGGGAAGTGGCCTTTAATGAATGTCCGCCTCGTTCAAAGAAGTTATCCTTTATACCTACTTTTCCTACTCCCAGTACATCCTGCCATATCTCTACCAGTCTTTCCTCTGTTTTATTTCTTGGTGCCACATAGGCTACACCTGTATTCATATCGCCATCTGGCTCTGGTAGTGCCTTTCTGTCTATCTTTCCGCTTGCTGTAAGGGGCATCTTGTCAAGCTTTACATAGCTTGTGGGTATCATATAGTCAGGCAGTTCCTTAGTTAAGTGTTTTCTTAACGCCTGTACCTTCAGTTCATTTTGTACTACTAGATAGCCACACAAATATTTATGATTACGTTCATCTTCCTTAGTCACTACCACTGCTTCCTTTATTTCTTCATGCTTTAAAAGCTGAGCCTCTATCTCCCCTAGCTCTATTCTATATCCTCTTATTTTTATCTGGTGGTCTATTCTTCCTAAGAACTCTATATTCCCATCGGGTAACCATCTTGCCAGGTCGCCTGTTTTATACATCCTTTCTCCTGGTGTAAATGGATTATCTACAAACTTTTCCTTTGTTAGCTCTGGTCTATGTAAGTATCCCCTTGCTAGTCCTTCTCCAGCTATACATAATTCACCTGGGACTCCTATTGCCTGTAAGTTGTTAAATCTATCAACCATGTATATCTTAGTATTATCAATGGGTTTACCTATTGGTATATTTTTTAATTCTTCATTAATACAATCAAAATATGTCACATCAACGGTTGCTTCAGTCGGTCCATATAAATTTGTTAGGCTAATCTTGTTTTCCTTAGGTAGTATGTTGTTAAATTTCTCTACATGTTGTGCTAGAAGTGCCTCGCCACTGGTAAAGACCTGATTTAAGCTGGATAGATTATCCAAATTCCCCCGTGATGCCATATACGTTAAAAATATATTGAACATGGATGGTACAAAGTGAAGGGTAGTGACTTTATTTTTCACAATAGCTCTCTCAATAACTTTCGGGTCTTTTTCACCTTGGGGTTCTAAAAAACAAACGCTCGCCCCTGTCATTGCCCACCAAAACAGCTCCCAAACTGAAACATCAAAGGTATATGGCGTCTTTTGAAGTATAACATCATCTTCCCCAATAGGATACTGCTTCTGCATCCATTGTAATCGATTAACCATTGAATAATGCTCTATCATAACCCCCTTTGGTTTCCCTGTTGAGCCTGAGGTATAGATGATATAGGCTAAATCTCTTGCATTATGAATAACCTCTAAATTTCTTGCATTCCCTATGTATATGTTTTCATCCAGTATGTCTATTAGTTCACCTTCAAATTTTATTTTATCTATAGGATGACCTTGTACTAATACTATTTTTGCACGACTATCCTCAAGCATGTAGCTTGTTCTATCCTGGGGATAGTCTGGGTCTATTGGTAAATATGCGCCTCCTGCCTTAAGTATACCCATGATACCCACTATCATTTCCATTGAACGCTCCACCATGATGCCTACTATACAATCAGCCTTTACACCCTTTTTCCTTAGTACCCTTGCTAGCTGATTCGCCCTTTGATTTAGTTCCATATAGGTTAGCTGCTTCTCCTCATATACCACCGCTATATTGTCAGGCGTCCTTTCTACCTGCTCTTCAAATAACTTTTGTATGGTCTTATCCCTTGGATAGTCTACTTTTGTATCATTAAATCCATAGAGTATCTGCTCCTTTTCGTCCCTGGGCATATATGCTATGTTTAATACATTTTGTGAATATTTTTCTAGAGCTTCGTTTACCATATAGCTTAGATGTTTTATTACATGCTCAATGGGAAATGTGCTGTTAAAAATCTCAAGCTCATAGTCAATATCGATCATCACATCTTCATCTTCTGTAAACTCTTTTATAGAAACCGATAAAGCATTTTTTTTGCTTTGGTTGCCTAAGGCAATCCTTTTGGTTGGGTAATCACAAAAACTGCCTGTATGCTCTTCCTTCTGATAGGATAATATTATTTCAAAAAAAATATCATTTACATCATTTCTAGTTGAAGCTTCATGTATTATTTGACCCAAATGAAGATTTTTATGTCGATAGCATGTGCCCAAATCTCTTTTTATGGTATGCATTAACTCCAAAAAACTTATATCATTTTCTAAACATATTTTCACAGGAATAATATTTACAAATAGACCGACTGTGGATTTAAACTTCTTGTTTTTTCGATTTAAGATGGGTACACCTACCATAATCTCATTTTTAGAATATACTTTTGAAAAATATATGGCGAGTATGGCTAAGAAGAAATGAAATATAGAGCATTCATTTTTCTTGCATAGATCAATGAGCTTATTATAAAGAGAACGCTTTACAACCATTGCTTGCCTTGAACTTGTCGTTATGTTTTCGCCTCCATTATACGTGGTCGGTTTCCTCGTAATAAAGGGCTTGGGTAGTTCTTTAAGCTTTTCCTTCCAGAACAATCTATTTCTTTCATAGTTATTCCCTTTTATATATTTCTGGTCTTCTAATATGAAATCCTTATAGGAATATATGTCCTGTTGATGCTCATCACCTTTTATTAAGTCGTTGTATATTGATTTTATCCTCTTTGCTAAAAGCGCAAAACCCCAGCCATCCGTGATCAAGTGATGGCATTTGATAAACCAATAAAATAATGCTTCATCTGCCTTAATTAAACATATCTGAAATAGGATATTTTCATTCATTATAAATGACTTCGTCATTTCATTATTCATCCAGTTCTTACTATATGCAATAGGATTTGATTGATTAGAGAAATCGTGGAATGCAACGTGATGATTTAATTTTGACAAGAATCTTTGAAAGGGTTGTCCATGTTTTTCGAATACGATTATACGTAAAGCATCGTTTTGTGCAATTAATAAATTACTCGCCTGATTAAAAATAGTAACATCCATTTTACCCTTTATTTCTACATAACCACCAATATTATATAATGGTCTATTGGGGTATCGTTGCTGATCGATCCAAATATCGCTTTGATAAGATGTCAGTGGATATTCATTTAATCCATTTTTAGTATTATGTCTACTTAAAAACATATATTGTACCTCCTATTTAATTACTATTCATTTAGTATAACTTAAGGTTTTTATGTTTAATAAATAAAAAAGCATTTGGACACGAAGGTTGGACATAGTCGTTTGAATCCATAGGTAAAACCGAGTAACATTTCCCTTTATTGTAGGAATCTTACTCGGTTTTTTGAATACCTTATATTTTTCTTTAGAGGGGATATGACTACCGATTCATAAGCTTACAATCTACTTATTTCATCTAATATCTCTCTTACGAGCTTACCATTCTGCTTTACATATGACGGATCAGAAAGCATATGTTCATGATTTCCTATGCCTTCAACAACTTGGACAACACCTGTTGTTACCTTTTCCCAGTATCTTTCAGGATCTTCTACGATACTTTCATTTGATTTTAGCATATAGATATTGGCATGTATTGTTCCTTCATTGGTCATGGTTTGAAAATATGCCATGTATTTTTGTGTTTGATCCATTGCCTTTGATACAAAGAAATCCATGGTGGCAGCTGCTTCTTCATGCCCTTCATCACCTTGTATAACATTTAAGAAGGCTTGTTCTAGTTTTTCCTTTTTGAAAGCTGTTATTTCTTCCTTTGCATCAACCTGATGCCTTCTATAGGCATCTATCATAAGTATGTCTGAAACCTTTTTATGCCTCTTTTCTAGTTCCTTTGCTACTTCAAAGGCCACATTTCCCCCTGCTGAATAGCCCATTAGGACATAGGATTCTTCGTCAGATATGCTCATGATGAAGTCCGCGTATTGCTTAATCTTGTCTTCATCCTCAATATAGTCAAAACTATATAATGAATGGGAATCCACATGTTTTGCAAGATGTTTAAAGGCAATAGCGCTTCCAATAATAGGCGGAAATGCAAATACATGTTTTTTTCTTTTTTCATTTAATAAAATACAGTTGTTGTCATTTTTTAAGATAGCATCTCGCTCTAAATGCGTTATGAGCTTACCAATCGCCTTGATTGTGGGAGTTTTAAATATCTCCATGAGTGGTATGTCTACCTTAAAGTGTCGATAGATCCTTGAAATAATCGCTCCTGCCTTTAGCGAGTGTCCCCCAAGTTCGAAGAAGTTATCGTTTATGCCTACTTTATCTACCTTAAGGACTTCCTCCCATATCTTTACAAGTCTTGCTTCTACTTCATTGGTGGGCTCAGTATACGCAGCTCCTGTGTGTATACTGCCATCTGGTTCTGGTAAAGCTTTCCTGTCTATCTTACCATTTGGGGTAAGGGGCATTTCTTCCAGCTCCACATAGCATGACGGTATCATATAATCCAGCAGTTCCTTGGATAGGTGTTTCCTTATTTCTTGTATCTTTAGCTCACCCTTTGGTACGATATAACCGCATAAGTACTTATTACTGCTTTCATCTTCCTTCGCCACTACCGCTGCTTCTTTTATTTCTTTATGTTTCAAAAGCTGAGCTTCAATCTCCCCTAGCTCTATTCTATATCCTCTTATTTTTACCTGTTCATCCACTCTGCCTAGAAATTCTATATTGCCATTAGGCAGCCATCTTGCCAGGTCCCCTGTTTTATACATTCTTTCTCCTGGTATGAATGGGTTGTCTACAAACTTCTCCTTTGTTAGCTCTGGTCTGTTTAGGTATCCCCTTGCTACACCTTCTCCACTTATACACAGTTCTCCTGGCACGCCTATTGGCAGCGCTTTATGCTCTTTATTTAATATGTATACTTTTGTATTGCCTATGGGCTTACCAATGGTTAATTGGGATAATCCCTCATGAACATCAGTATCCCTTATCAATAATTGAATGGCTGTAACGGTTGTTTCCGTTGGTCCATACGCATTATAAAAGTCAACTGTTTTATACCATTTTTTTGCTAAATCTATGGAACATATATCGCCACCTGAAACTACCCGTTTTAAGTTAGAGCTTTTATGGGTTATCATCTTATCCAAAAAGACAGGCACAGAATCTATATGGGTTACGTTGTGATCGGCTATATATGCCTCAAATTTATGGGGATCTAAAATCTTTTCCTTATCAATTAACACTAACGATGCGCCACTAAATAACGTCATAAATGTTTGCTCTACGGAAGGGTCCGAACAGATAGATGAGAATTGTAGTATGTTATCCTGTTCATCTATCTTGAATGCTTCCTTTTGAGAAGTTGTAAGGTTGATAACACTTCTATGTTCTATCATAACACCCTTTGGTTTACCTGTCGAGCCTGATGTATAGATGATATAAGCTAAATCTCCTGGGTTATTCACTGTTTTTATATTACTTACTTCTTCAGTATATATGCTTTCATCTCGTACATCTATTATTTCGCCTTCAAATTTTATGTTATGGATATAGTTACTTTGTGATAGTAATGTTTCTGCATGACTATCTTTCATCATATAGCTTATTCTTTCCATAGGATATTCTGGATCGATTGGCAGATATGCGCCTCCTGCCTTTAGAATACCCATGATACCTACTATCATGTCTATTGAGCGCTCCACCATGATGCCTACTATACCATCAGGCTTTACACCTTTCTTTCTTAGTATCCTTGCTAACTGATTTGCCCTTTGATTTAACTCCATATAGGTCAGCTGCTTATCTTCAAAGACGACCGCTATATTATCAGGGGTCCTTTCGACCTGCTTCTCAAAGAGCTCTTGTATGGTCTTATCCCTTGGGTACTCTGCATATGTATCATTGAAAGTATCTACTAATTTTTCTTTTTCCTCTTTGCTTAAAATATTGATATCTGTTAATGCAATCTCATGATTTTCTACAATACTCTCCAATGCTGACTTCATATGGGAAGCAATTGCTTGTATATGCCTGTCATCATATGTTAATCCGTTGTAGCTAAGTTCCACTTTTATTGTTTTACCTGGTATGATGGTGATGTTAAAATCATAATTCGTCTGCTCAAAGACACTTACACTGTCAAAGTCAACTTCCAGCAACACTTTTTCTCTGTTTTCTTCCTGCATTTGATCCATGGGGTAGTTCTCAAATACCATCAGGTGATCAATGAGCTCACTTTTTAGGTGAGACGTTGATTGTACCTGTGCAAGAGGAATATAGGCATACTTTTCAGAAGCTATGGCACTTTCCTGTACTTTTTGGGTAAGGGCCTTAAATGTCATATCACCCTCAGCTTTTATCCTTATAGGAATTGCATTGATAAAAATGCCAATCATCTCTTCTATTCCCTCTATTTCAGCAGGTCTTGATGATACTATATTTCCAAATACCACATCATCTGTGTTGTTATATTGTTGCAGTAGGATACCCCATATACTTTGCATGACTGTATTTAATGTCACCTTACTCGCTTTCGCAAGGTCTGACAGCTTCTTCGTGATATCTTCTTCTATGATGTACTCCAGTGTACGATGATTGTAATTACCCTTTGCATCCCTTTCCTTTCTAAATGGGATAACGGCCTTATCTTCGTAGGCCTCAAGATACGTCGTCCAATAGGCTTCCCCTTCTTCTTTGTCTTGGCCTTCTAACCATTTTATATAGTCTATAAATGGTGTTGCCTGATGATGCTCTAAGGGCATATTTTTGCACAGCTTATGGTAGTTTTCAAAGCATTCACTGAATATAATGGGCATACACCACCCATCCATGATGATATGATGAAAGCTCCATATCAACCTGTATGTCTCTACATCTTTCTTTATGATGGATAGTCTAAGAAGATGATCCTTTGTCAGGTCAAATCCCCTTTCCCTATCGGTTCTCTCAAAGGCTTCAATGCGGTCTTCCTTTTCTTCCATGTTGCTGTAGTCTTCATAGCTCACCTTTAGTTTTCTTTCCTTGAGTACAACTTGTCTTGGTTCCTCAACCTCCTTATAGACGATTCCTGTTCTGAGTATGTCATATTTTTCAATAAGGGCATTGATGCTTTTCTCCAGAAGTTTCGCTTCCATATGTCCCTTTACATCAAATGCCATCTGCTCTGTATAGGCAAAGGAATCTTTATCCGCTAAAGCATGGAACAGCATGCCCTCCTGCATCGGTGTCAGCCTGTATATTTTTTCTATAGACCTTCCATAGTTCCTTCTTATTCCCTCAAGTTCTTCAAGACTAAGACTTGTATCCCCATAATCCCATGGTGTATGTTCGGTGCTATCCTTTGATACACAGTGCTCAATCACGTCTATCAGGCTCTTTTTATAAAGCTCTGCAAGCTTCTTAATGGTTTCTTCTTTATATTCACTACGGCTATAGGCAAAGCTCATCTGAAGCTTATCCTTCATGACTAATCCATTTATATTCAGCTTATAGCATGCCTCTGAGTCTTCATGATGGGTTTCTCCCGCAGAAATATCTGACATACTGAAGACCTCATTGTCTATATCTCTGCCAAATTGTCCAAGATAGTTAAAGCTTATTTCCGCCTGCTTTTCAAACCCCATGTCTAAGATGGTTTCCCTTGGTGAAAGGTATTTGAGGATATCGTGTCCTACTCCCTTGTTGGGTATTCGCCTCATGCTCTCCTTCACTGTTTTGACCATCCCTGCTATATCCCCTAAACTACACCCTTCCAATAGGATGGGATAACAGGAGGTAAACCAGCCTACGGTCCTTGATAGATCCGTATTGTCCACGATACTTTCCCTGCCGTGTCCCTCCATATTGACCATGACTTTTTTGTTGCCACACCATTCATTTATGGCCATACCAAGACTTGCCACTAGCAGGTCGTTTATTTCTGTATTGTAGCCACTGTTTGCACGCTTTAACAAGTTCTCTGTCTCTTCCTTGGCGAGCTGAATGCTTACGGTATGCACTTCTTCCACTTTCCTAATCTTTACTTCATTATCGACTGGAATTGCTTCTACTTCCTGTTCATATAGGGCTTTCCAGTAGGCCTTTTCTTTTAACAGCTTCCTTTCTCCTGCATAGTTTCCTAGCTTCTTAGACCAATCTTTAAAGGATGCTGTCTTCTCTGGAAGCGCCACTTTTTGTCCCTTTAAGATTTGTTGATAGGCTGCTGCAAAGTCTTCAAATAGGATTCTCCAGGATATCCCATCCACTACCAAATGATGGATAGCTATCAGGAGATGCTCTCCCTCTATAGTCTTAAATAAGCCAAGTTTAACTAAGGGGCCACTGCCTATATCCATGCTCCCTTGTATGTTACTTGCTACCTCTTCTATCTTCTTTTTATAATCACTCTTTTTTTCATAATCATGACTTCTAAGGTCCACTGTTTCAAGAGTATAGAGCTTACCCTCTTCGGCTCCTCTGTTATACTGCATGACTTCATGCTCCTCTACATGGTAGTGCATCCTCAGTGCGTCGTGGTGATTCACTAGTTTATCAAATACTTGTAAGAGTCTCTCCTCACCAAAGCCCTCTTTTCGATAGAGCATGACTGCTTGATTCCAATGGTTCATGCCTGTAAAGCTTTTCTCAAAAAACCATCGCTGTATGGGTGTTAGACTCACTTTACCCTCTACTACGCCTTGATAGGCTTCATTCTTCCCAAGCACTTTAACGGATACTGACATATCTTCTATGGTCGGTTTGCTCATCATATCCTTTATTTCCAGCTTCATGCCGCTTTTGCTAAGCCTTGACGAGATCTGTATTGCCTTGATGGAATCCCCGCCTACCTCAAAGAAGTTATCCTTTATGCCTACTTTTTCAAGTCCAAGTACTTCTTGCCATATGTCTGCCAGTCTTTCCTCTGTTTTATTTCTTGGAGCCACATAGGCTGCACCTGTATTGCTATTGTCATCTGGCTCGGGTAGTGCCTTTCGATCTATCTTTCCGTTGGCTGTAAGGGGCATCTTTTCAAGTTCTACGTAGGTTGACGGAATCATATAGCCTGGCAGCTCTTTTGTCAGGTGCTCCTTTAGCTCCTGTACTTTCCATTCATTTTCTACGACGATATAACCACACAGATACTTATTACTGCTTTCATCTTCTTTTGCTACAATCACTGCTTCCTTTATTTTGTTATGCTGTATAAGCTGAGCTTCTATCTCCCCTAGCTCTATTCGATAGCCCCTAATTTTTACTTGGTGGTCTATTCTGCCTAAGAATTCTATGTTGCCATCAGGCAGCCATCTTGCCAAATCGCCTGTTTTATATAGTCTGTCTCCTGTTATCCATGGACTGTCTACAAATTTCTCCTTGGTTAGCGCTGGTCTATGTAAGTATCCTCTTGCTAGTCCTTCTCCCCCTATACAAAGTTCTCCTGGAATGCCTATTGGCTGAAGCTCTTCTTGTTTGTTTAGGATATATATCCTAGTATTATCAATGGGCTTTCCTATTGGAATATTATGGACATATTCTGTCATCCTATAGCTTGTACTAACGACGGTATTTTCCGTAGGGCCATAATTGTTGTAGACTTGATAAGGACCTTCCTTATAGTCCTTTAGCTTGTCTCCCCCTGTCAGCAGTATTCTTAAGGATTTATTGTCTATTTCTTTAAAGCCTTCATACATCTGAGTAGGTAAGAATCCTATACTGATATGATTTTCCTCAAAGAAATCATTCAACGTATAAATGTCTAACCTGGTTTCCTTATCAATTATGTATAACGATGCGCCTTTCACTAAATATGGGAATATCTCCCATACGGAAGCATCAAAACCAAATCCTGCATACTTTGATGCCCTATCTGATTCTGTTACTGCATAATAGGTATTATGCCAGTGACATAAATTACTTAGTGCCTTATGCTCGATCATGACCCCTTTTGGCTTGCCTGTTGAGCCTGATGTATAGATAATATAGGCTAAGCTTTCTGAGTGATTGACCTTGACTAAGTTTGACGCGTCTCCTTTGTATAAGCTCTTATCATAGATATCTATTATATGACAGTCTGTCTCTATCCCTTTTGCACAATCTCTTCCTGTCAGAAGCAGTTTTACACCGCTGTCCTTTATCATGTATTGGATTCTACTGATAGGATAGTCCGGGTCTATTGGCAAATATGCGCCTCCTGCCTTTAGAATACCCATGATACCGATAATCATCTCGACTGAGGGTTCTACCATGATACCTACTAAGCTTTCAGCCTCTACACCTTTTTCCCTCAGCATCCTTGCCAGGTGATTTGCTCTTTCGTTTAAACTATTATATGTAAGTTTCTCACTGCCATAGACGACGGCTATATTATCAGGTGTTATTTCTACCTGCTCTTCAAACAGCTCTGGTATGGTTTTATCCTTTGGATAATCTACTTTTGTATCATTAAATGTATTTATTAGTTTTTCCTTTTCTTCTTTGCTTAGAATAACAATATCTGTTAATGGCATCTCAGGATTTTCTACAATACTCTCCAATGCTGACTTCATATGGGAAGCGATTGCTTGTATATGTCTGTCATCATAGGTTAATCCATTGTAGCCAAATACTATTGTTATTGCTTTACCTGGCATAATGGTGACGCTAAAATCATAATTCGTCTGCTCAAAGACACTTACACTTTCAAAGTCAACTTCCAACAACCCTTTTTCTCTGTTTTCTTCCTGCATTTGGTCCATGGGATAGTTCTCAAATACCACGAGATGATCAATGAGCTCACTTTTTAGGTGAGACGTTGATTGTACCTGTGCAAGAGGAATATAGGCATACTTTTCAGAAGCTATGGCGCTTTCCTGTACTTTTTTGGTAAGGGCCTTAAATGTCATATCACCCTCAGCTTTTATCCTTACAGGAATTGCATTGATAAAAATACCGATCATCTCTTCTATTCCCTCTATTCCAGCCGGTCTTGATGATACTATATTTCCAAATACCACATCATCTGTGTTGTTATATTGTTGCAGCAGGATACCCCATATACTCTGCATGACCGTATTTAATGTTACCTTACTCTCTTTAGCAAGGTCTGACAGCTTCTTAGTGATATCTTCTTCTATGACATACTCCAGTGTATGATGATGGTAATCCCCCTTTGCATCCCTTTCCTTTCTAAATGGGATAACGGCCTTATCTTCGTAGGCCTCAAGATACTTCGTCCAATAGGCTTCTCCTTCTTCTTTGTCCTGGTCTTCTAACCATTTTATATAGTCTATAAATGGTGTTGCCTGATGATGCTCTAGGGGCATGTTTTTGCACAGCTTATGGTAGTTTTCAAAGCATTCACTGAATATAATGGGCATACACCATCCATCCATGATGATGTGGTGAAAGCTCCATATCAACCGGTATGTCTCAGCCTCTTTCTTTATGATGGACAGTCTAAGTAGGTGGTCCTTTGTCAGGTTAAATCCCCTTTCCCTATCGGTTCTCTCAAATACTTCAATGGACTTTTCTTTTTCTTCCATGTTGCTATAGTCTTCATAGCTCACCTTTAGTTTTCTTTCCTTGAGTACAACTTGCCTTGGTTCCTCAACCTCCTTATAGACGATTCCTGTTCTAAGTATGTCATATTTTTCGATAAGGGCATTGATGCTTTTCTCTAAAAGTTTCACTTCCATATGTCCCTTTACATCAAATGCCATCTGCTCTGTATAGGCAAAGGAATCTTTATCCGCTAAAGCATGGAACAGCATGCCCTCCTGCATCGGTGTCAGCCTGTATATTTTTTCTATAGGCCTTCCATAGTTCCTTCTTATTCCCTCAAGTTCTTCAAGACTAAGACTTGTATCCCCATAATCCCATGGTGTATGTTCTGTGCTATCCTTTGATACACAGTGCTCAATCACGTCTATCAGGCTCTTTTTATAAAGCTCTGCAAGCTTCTTAATGGTTTCTTCTTTATATTCACTACGGCTATAGGCAAAGCTCATCTGAAGCTTATCCTTCATGACTAATCCATTTATATTCAGCTTATAGCATGCCTCTGAGTCTTCATGATTGGTTTCTCCCACAGAAATATCTGACATACTGAAGACCTCATTGTCTATGTCCCTGCCAAATTGTCCAAGATAGTTAAAGCTTATTTCCGCCTGCTTTTCAAACCCCATGTCTAAGATGGTTTCCCTTGGTGAAAGGTATTTGAGGATATCGTGTCCTACGCCCTTGTTGGGTATTCGCCTCATGCTCTCCTTCACTGTTTTGACCGTCTGAGGAATATCCCCTACGCTGCACCCTTCCAGTAGGATGGGATAACAGGATGTAAACCAGCCTACGGTCCTTGATAGATCCGTATTGTCGACGATACTTTCCCTGCCATGTCCCTCCATATTGACCATGACTTTTTTGTTGCCACACCATTCATTTATGGCCATACCAAGACTTGCCACTAACAGGTCATTTATTTCCGTGTTGTAGCCACTGTTAGCACGCTTTAACAGCTTCTCTGTCTCTTCCTTGGAGAGCTGAATACTTACAGTATACACCTCTTTTGTCTTCCTAATCTTTACTGCATTATCGACTGGAATTGCTTCTACTTCCTGTTCATATAGGGCTTTCCAGTATGCCTTTTCCTTTAACAGCTTTCTTTCCCCTGCATAGTTTTCTAGCTTCTTAGACCAATCTTTAAAGGATGCTGTCTTCTCTGGAAGTGCTAGTTCTTCTCCTCTTATGATTTGTTGATACGCTGCTGCAAAGTCTTCAAATAGGATTCTCCAGGATATTCCATCCACCACTAAATGATGAATGGCTATCAGTAGATGCTCTCCTTCTATGGTTTTAAATAAGCCAAGCTTAACTAAGGGGCCACTGCCTATATCCATGCTCCCTTGTATTTTACTTGCTGCCTCTTCTATCTTCTTTTCATAATCAACACAGTTGCTAAAATCCATGGTTTCAAGGGTATAGAGCTTACCTTCCTGGGCTCCTCTGTTATATTGTATAACTTCATGATTCTCTATATTGTATCGCATCCTTAGTGCATCGTGGTGCTTTACGATGTGATTAAATACTTGTAAAAGTCGTTCCTCACCAAATCCCTCTTTTCGATAGAGCATAACTGCTTGATTCCAATGATTCATGCCCGTCAAGCTTTTCTCAAAAAACCATCGCTGTATGGGTGTTAGACTCACTTCACCTTCTACCACGCCTTGATAGGCTTCATTCTTAGCATGCACTTTAACGGATCCTGACATGTCTTCTATGGTCGGTTTACTCATCATATCCTTTATTTCCAGCTTCATGCCACTTTTGCTAAGCCTTGAGGCTATCTGTATTGCCTTAATGGAATCTCCGCCTACCTCAAAGAAGTTATCCTTTATGCCTACTTTTTCAAGACCAAGTACTTCCTGCCATATGTCTGCCAGTCTTTCCTCTGTTTTATTTCTTGGAGCCACATAAGCTGCACCTGTATTGCTATTGCCATCTGGCTCTGGTAGTGCCTTTCGATCTATCTTTTTGTTTGCTGTAAGGGGCATCTTTTCAAGCATGATGTAGATTGACGGTACCATATAGTCCGGCAGTTCCTTTGCTAGGTGTTTCCTTATTTCTTGCACCTTTAGCTCACGCTTCGTTACGATATAGCCGCACAGGTACTTATTGCTGCTTTCATCTTCCTTTGCCACTACCAATGCTTCCTTTATCGCTTTATGCTTTAGCAGTTGAGCTTCTATCTCGCCTAGCTCTATTCTATATCCCCTTATTTTAACCTGATGGTCTATTCTCCCTATAAATTCTACATTTCCATCTGGTAGCCATTTGGCCAAATCTCCTGTTGTATACATTTTTTCTTCAGGCTTATAGGGATTTTTAATAAATTTCTTCAATGTCAGTTCTTTATTATTAACATATCCCCTTGCTAATCCATCTCCAGATATACACAGTTCTCCTACAGTACCTACTGGATTTATTTTATAATCCTTTGACAATATATATATTTCTGTGTTTGAAATTGGCTTCCCTATTGGTATTGTATCCCTATTGTCATCAATCTCATTAATAAAATAATAACTACTAAATACTGTACTTTCTGTTGGTCCATATACATGTATGATTCTATCTTGCCCCATAAATGCCAGTGCCTTTTTAGCATGAGAAACGGATATCCTCTCACCACCAAATAGAACCTTTCTTATGTTTTTGAAGCATTCAATATTGTTATCAATTAATGTATTAAATAATGCTGTTGTAATAAAAAATACACTTACGCCTTTTTCGATGATTGTATGACCAAGTTCATTTATATTGAGCACCTTTTCTTTATGGATTAATATAAGCTTTGCTCCATTTAGCAATGCTCCAAAAATGTCAAAGACTGATCCATCAAATGCATAATTTGACAATTGTAATAAGGTGTCCTCTGGCAAAATATTAATGTAATTTGTATTCTTTACAACTCGATTGACATTATAATGAATGGTTTCATTTCCCTTTGGTTTCCCTGTTGAGCCTGATGTATAGATGATATAAGCTAAATCCTCTGGGTTATTGATCGTTTCCAGATTGGATTTTTCTACACCATATATATCTACATCTTTTATATTTATAATGGTTAAATCTATTTCACTTTGAATCTTCTCTTCACTAGCTGTTAAGACAATGCTTGTTCCACTATCTTCTAACATATAACTTATTCTTTCCCCAGGATAACCAGGGTCTATTGGCAAATATGCGCCTCCTGCTTTTAGAATGCCCATGATGCCTACCATCATTTCTATTGAGCGCTCCACCATGATACCTACTATACAATCAGGCTTTACGCCTTTCTTTCTTAGTATCCTTGCTAGCTGATTTGCCCTTTGATTTAGCTCCATATAGGTCAGCTGCTTATCCTCATAGACGACCGCTATATTATCAGGAGTCCTTTCCACCTGCTCTTCAAATAACTCTTGTATGGTCTTATCCCTTGGATAGTCTACTTTTGTATCATTAAAATCATACAGGACCTGCTCTCTTTCTTGTGGTGACATCATGTCTATTTCTGAAAGCTTTACATCCATATTTTCAGCTATTTTTTTTAATATATTCCTATAGTGCTCTGCAAACCTTTCGATTGTTGCCTTTCTAAATAGCCTTGTACTGTATTCAAGATCAAAGTATACCTTACCATCTCTTTCCTCTCCACTTAATGTCATGTCAAAGTGTGATATGTTGTTTTCCATAGGGTATGGCTTAAAGCTGAGGTCTTGAATCTCTATAGCCATACTTCCTGTATTCTGAAGCACAAACATGGTATCAAATAGTGGGTTTCTACTCATATCTCTTTTTAGGTCAAGTTTCTCCACCAGCTCTTCAAACTGATAATCCTGATTTTCATATGCCTTTAAGGCATTTTCCTTTACTTTTCTAAGAAGTTCTTTAAAGCTCTTGTCTCCCCTTGGCTCATTTCTCATGGCTAAGGTATTGACAAACATGCCTATGATATGCTCCAGGTCTGCATGAGGTCTTCCCGCTATTGGGGAGCCAACCACCATATCTTCTTGTCCTGTGCATTTATAGAGCAGTGTATTGTATGCTGCTAGAAGTACCATGTACATGGTTGTCTCTGTTTCTTTTGCTATTGTCTCCAGTTTTCTTGTTAATTTTTGTCCTATTTCAAAAGCAATTCTATCCCCTTCAAAGCTCTGTACAGATGGTCTAGGATAATCGGTAGGCATGCTAAGCACGGGTACTTCTCCCCTAAATTGATTTATCCAGTATTCCTCCTGCTTCTTCATGTCATCTGATTTTAACAGCTTATTTTGCCACGTGGAATAATCTTTATAGTGTACTTTAAGCTCTGGAAACTTCTTTCCTTCATAAATCTGTGTAAATTCCCTTATGAGTACGTTAATTGATACCCCATCCGATATAATATGATGCATGTCAAAGAGCATTATATGCTTATTTTTTTGTACTTTTAATAAGCCCATCCTTAAAAGAGGTGCCTTTGATAGGTCAAATGCCTTTACAAAACCCTTTATTCTCTCATCTATTTCTGTCTCATTTACTTCTTCATAATCTATTGTAAATTCAGCTTCACTATGTACCATCTGCACCGGCTCGCCATCTACTACCTCAAAAGAGGTCCGAAGGGATTCATGTCTTCTTATAACTTCCTTAAATGCTTCTTCCAGCTTGCCTTTATCAAGGCTTCCCTCTATCTCCATTACGCCTGGCATATTATAGCTTGTCTGTGCTCCTTCAAGCTGATTTAATACATATAGCCTTCTTTGTGCCGATGATAGTTCATAATAGGCTTTCTTCTCCACTGGTTCTATTGAGGCATATAGGCTTTCTTCTGTGCTCTTTATAAATATGGCTAGCTCTTTTACGGTTGGTTTTTTGAACACTTCCCTGAGTGGTACTTCTACATTAAATACTTTATGGATTTTTGATACAAGGGAAGTGGCCTTTAATGAATGCCCGCCTAATTCAAAGAAGTTATCCTTTATGCCTGCTTTTTCAATACCAAGCACATCCTGCCATATCTCTACCAGTCTTTCCTCTGTTTTATTTTCTGGTGCCACATAGGCTACACCTGTATTCATATCGCCATCTGGCTCAGGTAGTACCTTTCTGTCTATCTTTCCGCTTGCTGTAAGGGGCATCTTATCAAGCTCTACGTAGCTTGTCGGTATCATATAGTCTGGTAGCTCCTTAGCTAGGTGCTCTCTTAACACCTGTACCTTCAATGCCTCTTCTACTACGATATAGCCGCACAGGTACTTATTGCCGCTCTCATCTTTCTTTGCCAGCACTACTGCTTCCTTTATTTTTTCATGCTTTATAAGCTGAGCTTCTATCTCTCCCAGTTCTATTCTATATCCCCTTATTTTTACCTGATGGTCTATTCTTCCTAAGAATTCTATGTTGCCATCAGGCAGCCATCTTGCCAGGTCTCCTGTTTTATACATTCTGTCTCCTGGTATGAATGGATTGTCTACAAACTTCTCCTTTGTTAACTCTGGTCTATGTAAGTATCCTCTTGCTACGCCTTCTCCACTTATACACAGTTCTCCTGGCACGCCTATTGGTAGTGCTTTATGCTCCTTATTTAATATATATACTTTTGTATTCCCTATGGGTTTACCAATGGTTAATTGGGATAGTCCTTTATCCATATCCTTTACCAATAATTGAATGGATGTAACGGTTGTTTCTGTAGGACCATACTCATTATAGAAGTCAACGGTTTTATACCACTCATTTGCTAAATTTATGGAACATATATCGCCACCTGAAATCACCCTTTTTAAATTGAAACTTCTATGACTTGTCACCTTATCTAAGAAAGCTGGAACTGCATGTATATGTGTTACCTTCTGCTCATCTATATATGCCTCAAATTTATGGATGTCTAAAATTCTTTCCTTATCAATTAATACGAGAGATGCTCCGCTAAATAACGTGATAAATATTTGCTCTACTGAAGCATCAAAACAAATAGATGAGAATTGTAGTATGTTATCACTTTCATCTATATTGAACACTTTCTTTTGAGAAATGGAAAGGTTGATAACGCCTCTATGTTCTATCATGACGCCTTTAGGCTTTCCAGTGGAGCCCGATGTATAGATGATATAGGCTAAGTTTTCTGAGGTATTTACCTTGACTAAGTTTGAAGCGTCTCCCCTATATAGACTCTTATCATAGACATCTATCTTATGGCAGTCTGTCTCTATCCCTTTCGCAATATCTCTTCCTGTCAGAAGTATGTTGACACCGCTATCCTTTATCATGTATTGGATTCTACTGTTAGGATAGTCCGGATCTATTGGCAGATATGCGCCTCCTGCCTTTAAAATACCTATTATACTTATTATCATCTCTACTGAACGCTCAACCATGATGCCTACTAAGCTTTCAGCCTTTACGCCCTTTTCCCTCAGCATTCTTGCCAGTTGATTTGTTCTTTCATTTAGCTCTTTATATGTAAGCTTCTCACTGCCGTATACGACTGCTATGTTATCAGGTGTCCTTTCTACCTGTTCTTCAAAGAGCTCTGGTATGGTCTTATCCCTTGGGTACTCTGCATATGTATCATTAAATGTATCTACTAATTTTTCTTTTTCTTCTTTGCTTAAAATATTGATATCTGTTAATGCAATCTCAGGATTTTCTACAACACTCTCTAATGCTGACTTCATATGGGAAGCGATTGCTTGTATATTTTCTGCATTGTATTTTAATCCATTGTAGCTGAATACCACTTTTATTGTTTTATCTGGTATGATGGTGATGTTAAAATCATAATTCGTCTGCTCAAAGACACTTATACTGTCAAAGTCAACTCCCAGCAACCCTTTTTCCCTGTTTTCCTCCTGCATTTGGTCCATGGGATAGTTCTCAAATACCAGTAGATGATCGATGAGCTCATTTTTTAGGTGAGACGTTGATTGTACCTGTGCAAGAGGAATATAGGCATACTTTTCAGAAGCTATGGCGCTTTCCTGTACTTTTTGGGTAAGGGCTTTAAATGTCATATCACCCTCAGCTTTTATCCTTATTGGAATTGCATTGATAAAAATACCGATCATCTCTTCTATTCCCTCTATTTCAGCAGGTCTTGATGATACTATATTTCCAAATACCACATCATCCGTGTTGTTATACCTTTGCAGTAGGATACCCCATATACTTTGCATGACCGTATTTAATGTCACCTTGCTCGCTTTAGCAAAGTCTGACAGCTTCTTGGTGATGTTTTCTTCTATGACGTACTCCAGGGTACAATGATTGTAATTACCCTTTGGGTCCCTTTCCTTTATAAATGGGATAACGGCCTTATCCTCGTAAGCCTCAAGATACGTTGTCCAATAGGCTTCTCCTTCTTCTTTGTCCTGGTCTTCTAACCATTTTATATAGTCTATAAATGGTGTTGCCTGATGATGCTCTAAAGACATATGCTTGCACAGCTTATGGTAGTTTTCAAAGCATTCACTAAATATAATGGGCATACACCACCCATCCATGATGATGTGGTGAAAGCTCCATATAAACCTGTACGTCTCTGTATCTTTCTTTATGATGGACAATCTAAGAAGATGATCCTTTGTCAGGTCAAATCCCCTTTCCCTATCGCTTCTCTCAAATGCTTCAATGTGCTTTTGCTTATCTTCCATGTTGCTATAATCTTCATAGCTCACCTTTAACTTTCTTTCTTTTAGTACAACTTGTCTTGGTTCCTTAACCCCTTTATGTACGATTCCCGTTCTGAGTATGTCATGTTTTTCCACAACTGCGTTAATACTCTTATGTACAAGCTCAATATTCACATCTCCCTTTACATCAAAAGCTATCTGCTCTGTATAGGCAAGGGAATCTTTATCCGCTAGGGCATGGAACAGCATGCCCTCCTGCATAGGCGTCAGTCTATATATTCTTTCTATTATCTTTTGTTTTTTCATTTTCTTCACCTCATTTATAAGATTAATCACTATAGATATCCATTATATCTCCAAGTTCTTCAAGACTAAGATTTGCATCACCATAATCCCATGGTGTATGTTCTGTGCTATCCATTGATACACAGTGCTCGATCACGTCTATCAGGCTCTTTTTATAGAGTTTGGCAAGCTTCTTAATGGTCTCTTCTTTATATTCGTTATGGCTATAGGCAAAGCTCATCTGAAGCTTATCCTTCATGACTAATCCGTTTATATTCAGCTTATAGCATGCCTCTGAGTCTGGATGATTGGTTTCTCCTACGGAAATCTCTGACATACTGAAGACCTCATTGTCTACATCTCTGCCAAATTGTCCAAGATAGTTAAAGCTTATTTCCGCCTGCTTTTCAAACCCCATGTCTAAGATGGTTTCCCTTGGTGAAAGGTATTTGAGGATATCGTGTCCTACGCCCTTGTTGGGTATTCGCCTCATGCTCTCCTTCACTGTTTTGACCATCCCTGCTATATCCCCTAAACTACACCCTTCCAATAGGATGGGATAACAGGAGGTAAACCAGCCTACAGTCCTTGATAGATCCGTATTGTCGACGATACTTTCCCTGCCGTGTCCCTCCATATTGACCATGACTTTTTTGTTGCCACACCATTCATTTATGGCCATACCAAGACTTGCCACTAGCAGGTCATTTATTTCTGTATTGTAGCCACTGTTTGCACGCTTTAACAGCTTCTCTGTCTCTTCCTTGGAGAGGTGAATGCTTAAGGTATAGACTTCTTTCACTTTCCTAATCTTTACTTCATGATCCACTGGAATTGCCTCTACTTCCTGTTCATAGAGGGCTTTCCAGTAGGCCTTTTCCTTCAACAGCTTCCTTTCCCCTGCATAGTTTCCTAGCTTCTTGGACCAATCTTTATAGGATGCTGTCTTCTCTGGAAGTGCTGGTTCTTCTCCGCTTATGATTTGTTGATAGGCTGTTGCAAAGTCTTCAAATAGGATTCTCCAAGATATCCCATCCACCACTAAATGATGGATGGCTATCAGGAGATGCTCTCCTTCTATGGTTTTAAATAAGCCAAGCTTAACTAAGGGGCCACTTTGGATATCCATGCTCCCTTGTATGGTGCTTGCTGCCTCTTCCATCTTCTTTTCATAATCTTGACAGTTTCTAAAATCCATGGTTTCAAGGGTATAGAGCTTACCTTCCCCTGTTCCTCTGTTATACTGCATGACTTCATGCTCCCCTACATGATAACGCATCCTCAGTGCATCGTGATGATTCACTAGTTTATCAAATACTTGTAAGAGTCTCTCCTCACCAAAGCCCTCTTTTCGATAGAGCATGACTGCCTGATTCCAATGGTTCATGCCCGTAAAGCTTTTCTCAAAAAACCATCGCTGTATGGGTGTCAGACTCACTTTACCCTCTACTACGCCTTGATAGGCTTCATTCTTAGCATGCACTTTAACGAATCCTGACATATCTTCTATGGTCGGTTTGCTCATCATATCCTTTATTTCCAGCTTCATGCCGCTTTTGCTAAGCCTTGACGAGATCTGTATTGCCTTAATGGAATCTCCGCCTACCTCAAAGAAGTTATCCTTTATACCTACTTTTTCAAGTCCAAGTACTTCTTGCCATATGTCTGCCAGTCTTTCCTCTGTTTTATTTCTTGGTGCCATATAGGCTGCACCTGTATTGCTATTGTCATCTGGCTCGGGTAGTGCCTTTCGATCTATCTTTCCGTTGGCTGTAAGGGACATCTTTTCAAGCTCTACGTAGGTTGACGGAATCATATAGTCTGGCAGCTCTTTTGCGAGGTACTCCTTTATTTCTTGTACCTTTAGCTCCTGTACTTTCCATTCATGGTCTACGACGATGTAGCCGCACAGATACTTATTACTGCTTTCATCTTCTTTTGCCACTACCACTGCTTCTTTTATTTTGTCATGCTGTATAAGCTGAGCTTCTATCTCCCCTAGCTCTATTCGATAGCCCCTTATTTTTACCTGATGGTCTATTCTGCCTAAGAATTCTATGTTGCCATCAGGCAGCCATCTTGCCAGGTCGCCTGTTTTATATAGTCTTTCTCCTGCTATCCATGGATTGTCTACAAATTTTTCCTTGGTTAGCGCTGGTCTATGTAAGTATCCTCTCGCTAATCCTTCTCCACCTATACAAAGTTCTCCTGGAATGCCTATTGGCTGAAGCTCATCTCTTTTGTTTAGGATATATATCCTGGTATTATCAATGGGCTTTCCTATTGGAATATTATGGACATATTCTGTCATCCTATAGCTTGTACTAACGACTGTATTTTCCGTAGGGCCATAATTGTTGTAGACTTGATAAGGACCTTCTTTATAGTCCTTTAGCTTGTCTCCCCCTGTCAGCAGTATTCTTAAGGATTTATTGTCTATTTCTTTAAAGCCTTCATACATCTGAGTAGGTAAGAATCCTATACTGATATGATTTTCCTCAAAGAAATCATTTAGTTTTTGAATGTCCAGTCTGGTTTCCTTATCAACTATGTATAACGATGCACCTACCACTAAATAAGGGAATATCTCCCATACAGAAGCATCAAAACCAAATCCTGCATATTTTGATGCCCTATCTGCTTCCGTTACTGCATAATAGGTATTATGCCATTGACATAAATTACTTAGTGCCCTATGCTCGATCATAACCCCTTTAGGTTTTCCCGTTGAGCCTGATGTATATATGACATAGGCTAAGCTTTCTGAGATATTTACTTTGACTAGGTTTGAAGCGTCTCCCCTGTATAAGCTCTTATCATAGATATCTATTATATGGCAGTCTGTCTTTATCCCTTTTGCAATATCTCTACCTGTCAGAAGCAGTTTTACACCGCTGTCCTTTATTATGTATTGGATTCTACTGATAGGATAGTCCGGGTCTATTGGCAGATATGCACCTCCTGCCTTTAGAATACCCATGATACCGATAATCATCTCGACTGAGGGTTCTACCATAATCCCTACTAAGCTTTCAGCCTTTACACCCTTTTCCCTTAGCATTCTTGCCAGCTGATTTGCTTTTTTGTTTAAACTTTTATATGTAAGTTTCTCTTTACCGTATACGACTGCTATGTTATCAGGTGTTCTTTCAACCTGTTCTTCAAAGAGCTCTTGTATGGTTTTATCCCTTGGGTAATCTGCTTTTGTATCATTAAATCCATAGAGTATCTGCTCCTTTTCTTCCTGGTGTATATAGCCTATGTTTAATACATTTTGTGAATACTTTTCTAAAACTTCATCTACCATATACCTTATATGCTTTACCACATGCTCAATTGGAAATGTGCTGTTAAAAACCTCAAGCTCATAGTCAATATCGATCATGACATCTTCATCTTCTGTAAACTCTTTTATGGAAACTGTTAAAGCGTTTTTCTTACTTTGGTTGCCCAAGGCAATCCTTTTGGTTGGATAATCACAAAACCTGCCTGTATGCTCTTCCTTCTGATAGGATAATACGATTTCAAAAAAATTATCATTTTGATTATTTCTGTTTGGAGCTTCATTTATTATTTGACCCAGATGAAGATTTTTATGTCGATAGCATGTACCCAAATCCTTTTTTATGGTATGCATTAACTCAATAAAATTTATATCTTTTTTTAAACATATTTTCAATGGAATAACATTTACAAATAGACCGACTGTGGATTTAAACTTCTTGTTTTTTCGATTTAATACAGGTACACCTATCATAATCTCATTTTTAGAATATACTTTTGAAAAGTATATGGCGAGTATGGCTAGGAAGAAATGAAATACAGAACATTCATTTTTCTTGCATAGTTCAATGAACTTATTATAAAGAGAACGCTCTATAACCATTGCTTCTCTTGAACTTGTCGTTATGTTTTCGCCTTCATTATACGTACTCCGTTTCCTCGTAATAAAGGGCTTGGGTAGTTCTTTAAGCTTTTCCTTCCAGAACAATCTATTGTTTTCATATCTATTCCCTTTTATATATTCCTGGTCTTCTAATATGAAATCCTTATAGGAATATATGTCTTGTTGATGCTCAACACCTTTTATTAAGTCGTTGTATATTGATTTTATCCTCTTTACTAAAAGGGCAAAACCCCAGCCATCCATAATCAAGTGATGGCATTTGATAAACCAATAAAACAATGCTTCATCTGCCTTAATTAAACACATCTGAAATAGGATATTTTCATTCATTATAAATGACTTAGTCATTTCATTATTCATCCAGTTTTTACTATATGCTATGGGATTTGATTGATTAGAGAAATCGTGGAATGCAACATGATAATTTAATTCTGATAAAAATCTTTGAAAGGGTTGTCCGTGCTTTTCATATACGATTATACGTAAAGCATCGTTTTGAGCAATTAAACCATTACTAGCCTGACCAAAAATATGAACATCCATTTTCCCCTTTATTTCTACATAACCACCAATATTATATAATGGTCTATTAGGGTATAATTGCTGATCAATCCAAATATCTCTTTGATAAGATGTCAGTGGATATTCATTTGATCCATTTTTAGAATGACTTCTGCTTAAATACATATATTGTTCCTCCTAGGTCTTCTGTCAAGATATCAGATAAATTAAATTTAATAAATTCCAGCCTTAATTATTCGATATTTGTGGTTTTGTATTAAAATATCGGATAATTTAAATTTAACAAATTTTATCCACACTTATTATGCGATATTTGTGGTTTTCTGTCAAGAAAAAAGAATGTTAAATATAAAATAATTCACCTTATTTACTTAAACAGTAGAATTGATTCCAAAATATATGAGGATTGCCCATTACAATGGCTATGATATTAGTTGTATTATAAAACGTATCGATATATTCAAATACAAGATTGAGTGTATGCTTAAGATGTTTGAATACCTTTAATTATGCATGTTAGAATATCATTAAATGACTTAATGCATAGAAAAAAACACTATATTTCTTAAATATAAGAGCCATAGTGCTTCTAGAATTAATATAAGCAAAATAAAACAAAGTATAAAATTTTTAATAAATTCGTTTATTTCATAAAATATTCGCCAACCTTGGATATATAAATAGTAACCTCTGTGTAAACACCAAGTTCTGACTGAATGTCAACCTTATGGCCAAGCTTCTTAGCCAGCTTACGTGCTAAATACAAGCCCATGCCAGTGGATTGCTCAAATTGTCTTCCATTATAGCCTGTAAAACCTTTTTCAAAAACGCGACGAAGGTCTTCGGGTTTAATACCTACCCCATTGTCTTTTATCATAAGGCGATATTCTTTATAATCTTCATAGGATGATATTTCAATTTTTCTCTGTTCCTTATTGGCATATTTCAATGCATTTGAAATAACTTGTTCTAGTATGAAACCAAACCATTTTCTATCCGTGTGTATCGCAATGTTCTCATCAATGGATACAGCTAATACAACTTTCTTCGTAATAAAGGTTTTGGCAAATCTTTTTATAGCACCGCTAACCAGTTGATTTAAGCGATATTCACTAATGATATAATCTTTGGCAAAACTAACACTTCTTGAATAATATAAAGTCTGTTCAATGTATCTTTCAATCTTATCCATTTCGTTTTCTATTTGAAGAAGTGTATTGGCATTGTGCTTACCATCATCACTTTCTATGAGCAAACGCGTAGCTGCTATGGGAATTTTTACGGCATGTACCCATGATGTTATAAAATCATAATACTCTTCATTCTGCTCCTCTAAAACCTGTTTGGTATCCTCCATCATTTTGTGAAATTCATTGAATAAGCTAAAAAATACCTTTTGGATATGTGCATCCATGTCTTCAAGGTCAAAAGGTTCAAAGTGCTGATGATCAAGCTTTAGCTTTAATTGCTTATAGAGGGTGTTATATTTTCTGTAATCATAAGCCAAATAAATCATGAGTATAAAAATAGATAATGCATCCATATAAATGACATTGCTGCTGTTGACGATCTGGTGTTCGTCTAATAGGAGGACCAGATTAATCATCCCAATATTAATTAAGTAAAAAATAATAAGCCCCATACGGTCTTTTACATATTTTAAGACATTCATTCAATCATATACCCCTGTCCTTTTTTGGTTGTTATAAATTGGCTTAGACCTTTTCCATCTAATTTTTTTCGTAAGCGATTTATATTCACCGTCAATGTGTTATCATCTACAAAACTCTCATGTTCCCATAGATTCCGCATAATCTTATCTCTAGATACAATGCTGTCTTTATGACGCATGAGTACATAGAGTATACGGTATTCGTTCTTAGTCAATTCTATTCTTTCGTCCTCATAGATTAATGTACCATCATCCAGATTAAGAACAGCACCTTTATGTTCCATAAGATTAGCCGTATTACTGGTATACGAATAGGTGCGTCTAATAAGAGCACTAATCTTGGCTAATAAAATGTCCATGGAATATGGTTTTGTAACGTAATCATCTGCCCCCATATTAATAGCCATTAATATGTCCATATTGGTATCCTTTGACGAAATAAAGATAATCGGAACTTTAGATTCCTTGCGGATTTTGCTACACCAATAATAGCCATCATATAATGGCAAGACGATATCCATTAATACCAAGTCAGGCTTAAAATTAACATATTCAGTAAACACATCTGTAAAATCCTCAACGATTTTTGTTTCATATCCCCACTTCTGTAAGTTATCGGATATAATCGTTGCGATGGTTGCATCATCTTCTATAATAAAAATTTTAAACATCTCCATAATCCTTTCTTACCTTATGGCATAAATTGTAACGTTACATCATGCCATGATTTCCCATGGCATAAATATAGCATTAAAATGGATTGGATTCAAGGATTTGTTCCTATGCTTATAAGTATATAACGTTCACACCCTTTCAATTTTCAATTTTTACGCCATATGCTTCTTTAGTCCAAAGCGACTGCGTCGCCTCTTACGAAGTTTGTTTCCTTAAGAAAATATCCTTGTGCATAGGAACAAGCATCTTATAAACAAAAAAAAGAACCTTACTCCCTTGTAGGAACAAAGTTCTTCTAATCTTAACCTATTTTCTTTAAATCTTCATTATCTAATGTAAAGTCATCATCAAGCCACCCCTGCTTTTCCGTTACTTTCACACTAAATATAGTCCCCATATCCGATTGTTTAGGCGCTTGATGATATTTAAATAAAATCCTCTTATCAAACTCACCAAGTATCTCAATCTTGCCTGTTTTATGAGACATAACAAATTTAAAACGTTTAGCATGACCACTAAGGTACTTTTTAGCTTCTTCCACAACCTTAACACCTTTCACAAAAGGTAATTGGAAGCTATGTTTCACACCTTTTACTGGTCGACATTGGAATAAATAATAAGGATTGACACCATGTTTTACCAAGTCTTTCATTAACTGAGCTAAAACTTCTGGTTCATCGTTAACACCTTTTAAAAGAACAGTTTGATTGTTAACGATAATACCTGCATCTTTTAACGTTTGAATACCTGCTGCGGCTTTTGTGGTTAACTCTCTTGGATGATTAAATTGCGTGACAACATAGATTTGCTTCTTTTTGGAGTACGTCTTCAAGGCCTTTACCAACCGCTCATCTTGAATAATACGATCAGGTAATACGACAGGTAAACGGGTACCAAATCGTATATAATTCAAATGGTCAACCTGTGAAAATTTCTCCATAAACACTTCTAGAATCTCCGTTGGTAAGAAAAAGGCATCCCCACCTGTAATGAGAACATTGTTGATTTCTTTGTGGGCTTTAATATACGATAAAGCATTTTCTAAGTTACTTAAGACTTCTTGATTACTAAGGCCAACTAACCGTTTTCTAAAGCAATGGCGGCAGTACATGGCACAAGAATTAGTAGCTAGTAGAAGTGCTGTTGTTCTATACTTGTGCTGTAACCCTTGCATCTTGGTGTTTTCCGATTCCCCACTTGTATCAAATGCCCCTTCTTCACTCTTCTCCCCAAAAGAAGGGATTTGCATCTTCCTAATTGGATCGTTAGCATCATCTTGATTAATTAATGATAAGTAATATTTTGTTGTACAAAAAGGATGTTTAATGGTAATATCTTCAAACATCATTTGCTCTTCGTCCGTCATTGGCATATATGCCTTTAATTCCTCTCCAGTTGTTATTAATTGTTGTTTCCAATCCATGGCATTCTCCTCCTTCAATAATTTATATGGTTTAGCCTCATGAATTAAAAGGCTTTTTGACAATTGCGGTGTACATATACTCAATTTTTGGGTTTAATGAATAAAGCCAAATCTATTTCAATAAATGGCACTGTAAGCTTGATTTTAACAACGACAAAATAAGACTCCTAATAGAAACCAGTGTCTTACAATTCTGTAAATTATTGTGTCGTATTTTAGAACCTAATAGATGATAACTCTTTTATCATTTTCTACTCAAAACATTCAACTTGAAAATAAGATTTAAACTTATTTTTATTGAGATATGTATGAAGGTAATAATCGATTTCTTTAACACACGCACATTTCATGATTATAAAAATAACACGTGAAACACCTATGTCTTAATCTCTATTACCTCACTAGAAAAATAATAATACTAATAATAAATCAATAGAGTTCGGCACGAAGCCAAACTTAGATAATATATACAAAAATGACTTGTAAAAATATCACTACATATAGTATAACACATTTTAAGTAAAAATCAAAATTTTTTTAGACATGCGTTCTCTTGAAAGTTGACTATTGAATGCTTTCAGCTGATTGTAAATAATTTACTTTTTTAAAGCACCATTATCTGTTTCTATGACAACATCATGTTCTTTTCAAAAACTTCTGAATATAAATGTTGTATTTCAGTTATGGACAAATCTAATCGTGATGGTGTTGACAAATACATGAAACTGTATTATAGTGTTAATACAGTAATATTAAAATCATAAAAAGGAGATTTTATAGATGTTAGTTAACCCCTATAATACCGTTTTAGGTAAGCTAAAATCTTATTTAGAACGAAAACATCCAACCCTATTGGAATCATATATCTTGCCAACAGGCATTGTACTTTTTGACCGTTTATTTAAGTCTTTAAGTAAAAAACAAGCAAAAAACTATTTATCATCGCAACCTTTTCCTGTTTTTCAAACCATTGAGATTGAAACCATTAATCGTTGTAACGGTTCTTGCACTTTTTGTCCTATTAACCACCATATTGATCCCCGCCCTTACAAAAAGATGGATGAAGATCTGTTTAAATCCATTATTAACCAACTGGTTGAGCTGAATTATAAAGGAAGCATTGGCCTGTATTCTAATAACGAACCGCTCCTTGATAAACGCTTATTAGAATTTCTTAAATTCACGCGGGAAAAACTACCCAATGCCACACTCTATCTCTTCACTAATGGTACTTTATTAACGCTTGATTATTTTAAGAAATTGATGCTATATTTGGACTGGATGACCATTGACAACTACAGTGATACTTTCGAACTTCATGAAGGTGTTCGTCAGGTATATGACTATATTAAGACTCAATCCTATCAAGATAAAGTACATATTTATTATAGAAAAGAGAATGAAATTCTTCTTAATCGAGGTGGAGAGGCTAAGAATCGAACAACTAAAAAAAATACTTTAAAATCTGCATGCATGTACCCTTTTGAACAAGTCGTCGTTCGCCCTGATGGTAAACTAAGCTTATGTTGTAATGATGCCACAGGCAGTGTTACCATGGGCGATCTCTGTGAACATCGTCTAATAGATATATGGTATGGTAAAGTATACGATACGGTCAGACAGAATATGCTCACTGATCGCAATAAAAACAAATTGTGTCATGCTTGTGATGTGGTTACACCTAAAATCCCTGCTGGCACTGCGTTTAAATTCAAAAATATTGTGAGTTGGTTGAAGGGTGATGCATAAAAAAAGCCACAGAAACACGTGTTTCTATGGCTTTCTTTTTATAATATTGTATACGTAAATTACTTATTCATTGCTTCTTGAATAGCAACCGCAACAGCAACTGTTGCACCTACCATTGGGTTATTACCCATACCAAGCAGTCCCATCATCTCTACGTGAGCAGGTACAGATGAAGAACCTGCGAATTGTGCATCTGAGTGCATTCTTCCCATGGTATCTGTCATACCATAAGAAGCTGGACCAGCAGCCATGTTATCTGGGTGAAGTGTTCTACCAGTACCACCACCAGAAGCTACTGAGAAGTACTTCTTACCTGCTTCATTACATTCTTTTTTATAGGTTCCAGCAACTGGATGTTGGAAGCGTGTAGGATTGGTTGAGTTACCAGTTATGGATACATCCACAGCTTCTTGATGCATGATTGCTACACCTTCACGTACATCGTCTGCACCATAACATCGAACTTTTCCTCTTTCGCCATCAGAGTAAGTTTTTTCTTTTGTAATTTTTAATTCACTTGTAGCATAATCAAATTGAGTCTGAACATATGTAAAGCCATTAATTCTAGAAATAATATGAGCAGCGTCTTTACCAAGTCCATTAAGGATAACTTGTAACGGCTCTTTTCTAACTCTATTTGCAGAACGTGCAATACCGATAGCACCTTCAGCAGCAGCAAATGACTCATGTCCTGCTAAGAACGCGAAACATTTTGTTTCATCTTTAAGGAGCATAGCACCTAAACCACCATGGCCAATACCCACTTTTCTTTGATCGGCAACAGAACCTGGAATACAAAAAGCTTGTAAGCCTTCACCAATTGCATCAGCTGCATCAGCTGCAACGGTAATACCTCTTTTGATCGCTATTGCTGCACCAAGTGTATAAGCCCAACATGCATTTTCAAAACAGATAGGTTGAATAGACTTAACAAGTTCATGTACATCAATGCCTTTATCATCACAGATTTGTTTTGCTTCTTCTAATGAAGCAATACCAAATTCGCCTAGAGCTTTGTTAATACTTTCAATTCTTCTATCGTATCCTTCAAATAATGCCATATTACTAACCTCCTATTCCTGTCTTGGATCAACTGTTTTCACAGCGTCTGCGAAACGACCATATGTACCTGTAGCTTTTTCCATTGCTTCTGCTGCTTCCATACCAGTTTTAATCATATCCATCATTTTACCGAAGTGAATAAACTTGTACCCGATGATTTCATTATCTTCATCAAGTCCAATCTCCGTAACATAGCCTTCTGCCATTTCAAGGTAACGAGGACCTTTATCAAGAGTACCGTACATGGTTCCTACTTGTGAACGAAGACCTTTACCTAGATCTTCTAAACCAGCACCTACTGGAAGCCCATCTTCTGAGAAAGCAGTTTGTGTTCTACCATAAGCAATTTGTAAGAATAACTCTCGCATGGCTGTGTTAATGGCATCACATACTAAATCTGTATTCAATGCCTCTAAGATTGTTTTTCCTGGTAAGATCTCTGAAGCCATTGCTGCTGAATGTGTCATACCTGAACATCCAATGGTCTCAACTAAAGCTTCTTGAATGATACCATCTTTAACATTTAAAGTAAGTTTACATGTACCTTGTTGAGGAGCACACCAACCTACACCGTGAGTAAGACCAGAAATATCTTTTACTTCTTTGGCTTGAACCCATCTTCCTTCTTGAGGAATTGGTGCTGGCCCATGATTAGGTCCTTTAGCAACACAACACATGTTTTTCACTTCATGAGTGTACATCATATTCTCTTCATCCTTTCTTAAATGAAATTCTGATTTGATAAATATTTATCAAATCCTCTTAGTATATAGAATGTCAAACTTCTATTGATTCACACTTCAATTTTTAATTTAGCCTTTTGTTACTTAAATCCAAGTACAAAAGGTTCAATTAGAAATTGAAGTGTCCTTATGAAAAGGCTCAATAAAAGTAGCTCACTATATTTTTCTAGTGTGACGAACATGGTCACATCTTAGATTTTCCTCACTTATTATAACGAATTTCAAGGAAATTTACAATTATTTTCATTATTTTTTAGCCATTCCACTAGTTTTTAACAGAGCCTAGAGCATTTATTGGGCATATTTTCCTAAGATTATATGACCTTGGTTGTCCAATCTTCCACATTCCAAACGTCATCAACCAAATCCATATAGAATGCTGGCTCATGAGATACGACAAGCAGTGTACCTTTGAACGCCTTGATTGCACTTTTTAGTTCTTCTTTTGCTTCAACATCCAAGTGATTGGTAGGCTCATCCAATACCAATAGATTAATATCTCTCAGCATTAGTTTACATAATCTCACTTTGGCTGCTTCACCACCACTGAGCACCTTCATCTGACTTGTAATATGATCGTTGGTTAAGCCGCATTTTGCTAAAGCTGCTCTTACCTCCAGATTGGTAAGCGCTGGGTATTCATGCCATACTTCTTCAATAGCCGTGTTGCTGTTATTGGGGTCACTCTCTTGCTCAAAATAGCCCACTTCTAAATAATCTCCTTGAATTGCCTTTCCATCAAATGGCTTGATGATACCCATTAGCGTTTTTAGCAGAGTCGATTTACCTAATCCATTAACGCCTTTGAGAGCTATGCGTTTGCCCCGCTCCAGTGTCATGTTTAATGGACTGGTTAATGCTTCGTCATAACCAAGCACAAGGTCCTTGGCTTCAAATACAATCTTACCAGAAGCACGTCCATACCTAAATCCAAATTTTGGCTTTGGTTTCTCCCTAACACGTTCTATCCGTTCCATTTTATCCAATTTCTTTTGTCGACTATTGGCCATACCTCGCGTAGCTACTCTTGCTTTATTTCTGGCAATAAAATCTTCTAATTTCTCAATTTCTTTTTGTTGTTTTTCAAAAGCTTGTTCTGCTTGACGTTTTTTGATATCGTACATACGTTTAAAATCATCGTAATTACCTGTGTATCTGGTAAATTCGCCATTTTCAATATGATAGATCACCGTTGCAACATGATTAATAAACGGTATATCATGGGATATTAGAATAAAACTGTTTTCATACTCCTGTAGATACCTTTTTAGCCACTCAATATGGTTTTCATCTAAGAAGTTCGTTGGCTCATCAAGTAATAAAATTGTTGGACGTTGTAACAGCAATTTTGTTAACAGAACCTTCGTCCGTTGACCACCGCTTAATTCACTTACATCCTTATCAAGACCAATATCCCCAAGACCTAAACCATTAGCAACCTCTTCCACTTTTGCATCAATCATATAGTACCCACTATGATCTAATGTGGTCTGTATATCCGCTGCTTCTTCAAGTTTTACAGCCATCTCTTCATCTGTAAAATTGGCCATTTCTTCATATATCTGCAGCATCTTTTTTTCTAATTCAATGACTTCTTCAAATGCTTCATTTAACACATCTCGAATACTCTTTCCCTTTTGCAGTTCAGCATGTTGGTCTAAATAACCTACTTTCGCTTTTGGTGACCATTTAATGATACCCTCATCGGGCATGAGTTTATTGGTAATGATTTTTAGAAAGGTACTTTTACCTTCACCATTTGGTCCCACAAGTGCCACGTGTTCACCTTTTTTTAAACGGAATGATACATCACTTAAAATGATGCGTCCACCAAAGTCATGGTTTACTTTTTCTACACTTAACATATGTTTCACACCTCATTTTGTCTATATCTGCCTATATCTGTAACAGGAATTTTATACCATTTTTATGCTAAAACTAGAGCTTCATTTGATACTCTTCTTGATAGAGCTGCTTGAATATAAAAAAACTCGCAATATGGATAGAATATCACGAGTTGGGTTGTAAATCAATTAAAAAATATACAACAGGTATATGCTTTAAGTTAATATTATGGATACCGGTTTAAGGGGTATGTTAAATAACCGACAACGGGAGGGAGGTATACCATATAGTGTGTTCATAAACGACTTTTGCGGCTTGTTGCCATTCCTTTAAAACAGCTCCAAGCAACAAACGCAACGAGAGTGCATGAACACACTATATCGTTCACGTAACCTCCCGTTGCCAGTTCTTCCCCTCTTACTAATCAGGGTCATAGTAATCTAATAACAACACCTATTGCAAAAAAACACACATTATCCTACAAACTCCTAATTCCTACTTCCATTCTATGGCGCTAAGTATTCATCTGCATTATACGTTGTCACCTTAGGTAAGATGCTATCAAGCACCTTTATTATCCTCGGTAATTTATAAATATTCTGTTCAACATTCCTCACATCATTAACCCGAATTTTTCCATTGTAATATAATGTCTCCGCTGATTTTAATCCACTAAGTAATGGTACAATATCCTCTATAGTACTTGATACAAAACATTCACATGATTTCCTTATGATACGACCTGATGGTAACAAAGTATAAAACCCACTATTCTCTTTTATGATGGTATCTTCTATAGCCATACATATAGGTATCTCCGGTTTTTGGATAATTAACGCTTCTAAAGCTACTTGAAAATCAACAATCCTCATCATCCTCGTCATACAACTATAAGGTTTCAAACGTTTTTCTGGCCTACCTATGTCTTTTAAGAATAAATCCAATGGGAAATCTTGAGGTATACTATTTAAGACGTATGTTGATATTTCCTCATCAATATTCAACATATAATGCTTCAAAACATAGAGAGCCCCAAGGGTTACATACCGAATAGACTCTATCACTATTTCTTGATTATGAATAGCATATATGATATAACCTATGGGTTTACCATCATCATTGTGGGCAACGGCTAACTTATAATCATCTCGTTTATATTTTATATCTTCATAACAAGGCGGCCATAACATTTCATTATATCGAGAATGCTGCCATAACCATTGATTAATGAACTGATAAGCCTGTTTTAATTCGTTATTATCCATTTGTCCCTTAACAACATTACCTGTTTTCTCCAACGCATTTGTTTGGAAAAAATCCCTATCTAACAAAATCTTATATTTATCCATAGCAAACTCAAATCCAAACTTCCGATAAAAAGAATCTCGTGAAGGATCTACCAGCATGATAGGAATGTGATGTTCTCTACACCTCATAGCATCTTCATACATTTGTTTATGTACTAATCCTTGTCTTCGATAGGTAGGTAAGGTAGCTATTCCATCAATATAATGGGCTTTCAACACTTTATTTCTAATACGCACATCTACATCTAATGTCATATAAGTGGATACAAGCTTGTCCTTATGTAACCATCCATATGTATAATGCCAGAGATCTAATTGAGAAAAAAACTGTTCACATAATGAATCCTCAAATATTTCGTCTTCTTCAAAAGCTACTTCCCACAGCTTTAATAATTCGTGTTTTTTATCTATATTTAATCGTACTAATTCCAATGTCATTCCCCCAATCATGGATTATATCCGTCCTTTATATGTACCTTTTCTAATTGATGCTTTTCCATAAAAGGATACTGATATGACTGTATGTAATGTATCCCCTCATTATTGTTTGCTTGATAAAAGTGAATAATATCCTCTAACATTTCGTCTTTAATCTCATGTTCTACCCCATTATAGACAACAAATTGTGCTGGAATATTCAATGCTTCATAAATCTCCTTCGATTTTTCCCATCTCCCCATCAATGGTATACCTAAGAACCTTTTTATTACGTCTCTTTCTTCTTCATCATAGGAGTCATCATATGGTAGAGGATCATTATCATCCATATACCCCATATATATATATTGTGCCACATCCCTATACTGACTTAGATTAAATTGTATATCTGCGATTTCTTCTATATCATATACACCGATAGGATATATCAGTTTTTCTTCTTCCCAAACATCCCTAGGTAAGATAGGCATATAGCTAATTCCACCAGATGCAACAGCTTTTACATATCTTGGATGCAACGCTGCAAATCTATTTACAAAGCTCCCAGATGCAGAGAAACCATGCATAAACACTTTATCTTCAAGGACAATTCCTTTATCTCTAAGCTTTTCTTGTGCATCTTTAATCATATTAATTAACTGAAGGTCAATTCTAGATAATTTCCCCTCGTTATTTTTTAAAGTGTCTCTATCTAGGTCATGTGTATACATTTTCCAATTACTTTTTGGTCTATCAAATACGGGCACTAACAAGGGTGTTTTTAAAGCTTTTGCCATCTTATTACACCACTTTGATAACAGTAATCTTTTTGCATCAAGTACATGGTCTTTATGATTATCGCTAGCTCTGCCTCCATTATTAGGTTCAACTAACATATATTTTATTTCACTTTGAGCTGCACCTTTAGGTATATATAGATAATATTCATAACTAAAACCTTTTTCTGGATTTGGTTCTATTTTTAGTATTTCTCCTCTACTATTTTTCATGTTATATATCATGATTCCAGTGATGATAATCATTAATGTAACAATATATTTCTTTTTCATTGTACATATCTCCTAACATTTTTTATACGATAGACATCTTCTTATATTCATTTAGTACTGCAATACAAATTTTAAGTTTTCCTTATTCTAACACATCTCTTCTTAGCAAACTTAAAATAATAAAATCGACTATACATTTTGCTATCTCGTAGATTTACCTATTCCTTTTACATAATAATCATACTAATTATCATCATAGATATGTTTTTATGTATAATATATCCATTATAGGAGATTATTTTACCAAAGTCAAAAGTGCTTACGCACAATGTTTTTAATGACATTAAGCACCACCATGGTTGTTTTAATTTGTTTATGAATATGCTATAATTCAAAACATATATTGATTAAGGAGGTTTAATCATGAATACAATCATTAATACCATTAACAACCGAATATCTTTAAGAAAATATCGTGACCAAGATATTGCAGATAAAGACTTAGACACCATCATACATAGTGCCATGCGAGCACCAACAGCAGGAAACATGATGCTGTATACTATATTGGTTATTAAAGATCAACATACAAAGGAACAATTGGTTAAGAGTTGTGATCATCAGCCTTTCATTGCAAAGGCTCCTGTGGTTTTGGTTTTCTTGGCGGATCATCAACGGTGGTATGATTATTATACATACTGTCAAGTAAAAGACTATTGCCGTGATAACGGTATCGACTATGAAGAGCCTTGTGAGGCAGATTTATTATTGGCTGCAAGTGATGCTCTTATTGCTGCTCAAAATGCTGTCATAGCAGCAGAATCTTTAAATATCGGTTCCTGTTACATTGGTGATATCATGGAAAACTATGAATTCCATCGTGATCTTTTCCATTTACCACAATGGACATTCCCTGTTGCCATGTTAACATTAGGGTATTATCCAGAAGATATGCCAAGAACGCCAAGGGAAAGATATGCAAAAGACTATATCGTATTCAATGAAACCTATAAAAGATTATCCGATGAAGCATTACGTGACATGTTTGCAAAAAACGATAATAAAATAAGTCCAACTAACCACTATCATGCCAATAATTTTGGACAATTCATGTATGGAAGAAAAACAGGTGCTGAATTTTCTAAAGAAATGAGGCGTTCTGTCAAAGAAGCTTTAAAAAATTGGAAATGAGATAAGAGGTGAAAAATAATGTTTAATACCTTATCTTATATTGGCGAGAAACTTAATCATGAAGGTGTGGTGTGGGGAGTTGGGGCATCGGTATTACTTCATTATCATGGGTTAGTAGAACAACCTAAAGATATTGATATTTTGGTTGCTACAAACGATATAAAGAAAGTAGATAATCTCTTTAAAAACATTGGTATAAAGAGCAAACCCTATAAAACAACCACCTATGCTACAGAGTTTTTTTATGAATATATTATAAAAGGGTTTGATGTTGATGTAATGGCAGGGCTTAGAATTAAATGCCAAGATGGTGTATTTTCCTACGGTTTCGATGCGTCTTCCATTACGGACAATATAGAAATTAATGGTATCACTATTCCCTTAACCTCTCTAGAAGATTGGTATGTTATTTACCAACTCATTCCTAATAGACAATCAAAGGTCATGATGATCGAGAATCATTTGTTAGTGCATGGTATTCAAAACCCCACATTGCTAGAAAGATTATTACGTGGCTATTTACCAAAAGAGGTTAGGGAAAAAATCCAATGGCTTATGACATGTAATTAAATCATCATAATAAGACTATCTATCATCGCTTTCTAATATCTAGAAAAGCCACCTGATGAGATAGTCTTTATTTTATTTCAATATAATCTTTTTATAATAGTTTACAGTCAATACATAATACATAAAGTAAATGACACTATAGCCAACCATGGTTATCATAACAGGCATAAGAATCTGAGCATCAAGAAGTGTACTAAAAGCATTAAGTGCAAAGGATGAGTGGACCAGTCCTACGATGAGTGGTACGATGAACATCAGCAGCATTTGTTTCTTGATGGACCAGGTAATATCCTGCTTACTGACGCCAATTTTTTTCAAAATAGTGAACCGTTCTTTTTCTTCATTGGCTTCTGTAATTAATTTGAAGTAGATGATACTTCCTGTAGATAAGAGGAAGACGATGCTTGTAAAAAATGCCGTAAAAGCTAATAAAGCATAGGTTTGATTGACAAAACTGTAATCTTCATAATATACTTTTAGCTGAGCATCTTCAGGTATAAGATGTCTTATATCTTGTGCCAGCTGCTGACTGGTTAACTGGTTCGTCGTCTTAATACATGTATAGCTGGCAGCATCTGCTCCTAACCGAACATATTCCTGAAATACCGCATCGTTTACAACGATATACTTGGAGCTATAGCGACTATAAATAAGCGCTTTTTCTTTTGTATCCATAATCTTCACTTTTCTTTTATGGTTAAAGTTAAGATTAAGTTCAAAAACGCCGCCTTTGGTATAATCATAATCATCCAAACCAAAACTTGTATAGACCAATAAACATTCATCTTCTGCCAAAGATATTTGATCGTTTACCATGTTTCGAATAGTCATGGATTCATTGTATTGGCTATTGGATAGCACATGATAGAAAAGCTTGTCCGATAACCTCAGTCCTAAGTTACCAAACTTAGGGTCATCTTTCCCTATATATGCTGCAACTATTTCTGCCCTTGACATCTTCATACTGCCAATTAACACCGCTTCTTTGCTATTCTTCACAAGTTCCATGACTTCTTTATCCAAGGCATCACCTTTATACCCATACACATAGGTAAAAGGATAATTTGCCTCTGTGGTTTGATTAAAATCATAATAAACGCTATATGCCATACCAAGTGCCGTAATGGTTGTTGCACTGAGTATGGCGATAGTAGCTAATGTAACGGAATGGTTTCTAATACGATAACCGGTATTGGAGATTGCCAGTAAATTGTTGCCTTTATAATACATTTTCTTTCTCCGTTTGAGTACTTTTGTAAAGAATTCTAAGAAAAAAATAAATAACCCATAGGTGCCTAAAATAACCGTCATTAAAACAACCAGCATATTAATCAGAAGAAGACCATTAAACATGTTTTGGGATAACCAGTAACCAAAAGCCACTAGAATAAATGAGATAATGGCAATTAGGGGACGTGTCCTAAAAGGCTTCTCGTTTCGCTTTGAAGCTGAAAACAATTCAATAAGCTGTATTTTTTTAATGACTCTATAACTGTTAATGGATGCAACAACAAATATAATCATAAAAAATAACACGGTATCTTTTGCTGCTTCCATTGAGAAAGTAAATTCAACATAGATCATGTGATTTAACATGCGCAATAAAGCCATAATAAATAATTTGGAAAACATGGTTCCCAGGGCAATGCCAAGTATCAGAGAAATGACAGCAATGATAATATTTTCAATAAAGAGCATGTTGACGACACGTTTCTTTTTCATACCCATAAGGGAATAGAGCGCAATCTCCTTCTTACGCTTTCTCACAAAAAATGAATTGGAATACCCGATAAATATCAATGCAAACAGTAACACAATACCACCTGTAAAACCAAATAACGCAGAAATATTGGTATTGCTTTCGACAACACCTGTTACTTGGGGATTGTATTTAATGGATGCAAAAAGATAATAGACAACCACACTGAATATGGTAGACATTAAGTAAATATAATAGTTTTTAAAATTCCTTCTCATGTTGTTGAAAAAGATATTATAATACGTCATTTAAGTCTCCCCCCAACATGGCCAATACATCAATAATCCGGTTATAAAATGCTTTACGCTCCCCACTACTCATCAATTCCGAATAGATACTACCGTCTTTGATAAATAAAATTCGGTCACAATAGCTGGCGGCAAATGGGTCATGGGTTACCATGAGGATGGTACTGCTTAGTTCTTTGTTCAACTTTTTCATGCATACCAGTAGTTCCTTGGATGATTTAGAATCCAGTGCACCCGTTGGTTCATCTGCTAAAACCATTCTTGGGTTGTTAATAATGGCTCGTGCAGCTGCAGTTCTCTGCTTCTGCCCACCTGATATCTCATATGGAAACTTATGGGTAATATCATCAATGCCTAAAATGCGTACAACATCATTTACTTTTTCCTTAATCTGCTTAACATGTATTCTTGAAATGGCTAAGGGCAGCACAATGTTTTCTTCTACAGTTAACGTATCTAATAGATTAAAATCTTGAAAGATAAACCCTAATTCTTTTCGACGAAAATCAGACAGAGCATTCTCTTTTAGCGTACCGATATCTTTATCTTCATAGATAATGGTACCTGCTGTTGTCTTATCAATGGTGGAAATCACATTCAATAATGTACTTTTACCCGATCCTGAAGGTCCCATAATACCTACAAATTCACCTTTATTGATGTCAAAATTCACGTTGGAAAGGGCCACTGTTTTATTGGATTTTGACCCATATATCTTTGTCACATTCTTTACTTGGATAATCGGTTTCATGTTCTTCCTCCTAGACTCTCCACCCTAACGAACAAATAATACATCCTTTGGCTATGTATAGCGATAAACATATTATAATAGATACTTTATCTTTTAGCCATCTATTTGCCTTACAAAAATTTGCTTAACCTTACACGCATGTAAGCTATTGATGCATACCATTGGGGTGCGTCGTCCACCATTTTAGCAATGTAGAACTACATGCTAATAGAATACCTCATTATATTACAGATTATAAAAAAATGGGGCTGCCTCATCAAAGGAATTTGTTGGCTAGAAGTTTCTGGAAACTATAAGAGGTTAAGCTTTTCAGACCCCTAAACGTCCATGTTTAGAGGGTCTGCGCTTCGCCGTCCATGGCTGCGCTTTTCGCTTAACCTCTTATAGTTTCCTATGATATTGACGTTATTTTACTTTGATGAAACAGCCCCGTTTGGTATTATACTTTAGTGATTAAATGGTAATCAATGCTCTTTCTAATACATGATACGATAGTTATCCTTCCGTAATAAGAGCATCAATGGATTCTCCTGGTGCAACCATAGGAAATACTTTCTCATCTTCATGAATCTTACAATGAACGAGCACTGGTCCTTCTTGTGCTAAAGCTTTTTGCAGTATGTCCTCTACTTGATCAATATGGCTAATCTCGTAACCTTTCATACCAAAATCCTCAGCTAACCCAATAAAGTTGGTTTGATGGTTAAGGTTCGTAGAAGCATATCGCTTATCAAAAAACAGGGTCTGCCATTGGCGTACCATACCAAGTACATTATTATCAATAAGCAGTATCATAACAGGCAGTTTATAATTGACAAGGGTAGCACATTCAATAAGATTCATCTTAAAACAGCCATCACCAGCTATATTAATAACCCGTTTGGTTGGATTACCTATCTGAGCACCTATAGCTGCTCCTAGTCCATAACCCATGGTTCCTAATCCGCCTGATGTTAGGAACTCCTTTGGTTGGTTGAAGGTAAAATGTTGTGCTGTCCACATCTGATGCTGCCCTACTTCTGTGGATATAATGGTCTCATCGTCTGTGAGTTCATCCAACTTGCCTATGATGGTGGAAGCTGTTAATGTATGCTTATCATAAGTCATCGGGTACTTCTCTTTATAAGCTACCACGTCATTGATCCAACTGCTTCGATCTATTTTCTTCACTTTTTTATTCAAGGCATTTAATGTTTCTTTTATATCCCCTACAATATAATGATCCGTGACAACATTCTTATTCACTTCTGCTGGGTCCACATCGATATGCAATATCTTCGCATGCTTTGCAAATTTCTCTACATTGCTCACAACACGATCACTGAATCTTGCGCCTATGGCAAGGATAAGATCACTTTTTGTAATGCTGACATTGGATGTCTTGGTACCATGCATGCCAATCATACCGGTAAACTGTTTATGTGTTCCTGGAAAACCACCAAGACCCATAAGACTCGATGCAACAGGTGCTCCTATCTTCTCTGCTAATTCAAGTAATGCATCCGATGCTTCTGAACGTACCACACCGCCGCCTATATAAATAAAAGGTTTTTCACATGCCTCTATTAAGTCAACGGCACCCTGAAGCCGTTCTTCTGTTATCCCCTCTCTAGACCTTATGATTTCTTTTGGTTCCTTCGGGATATACTCAGCCTCATTCATGGATACATCCTTGGGAATATCAATAAGAACAGGTCCTGGCCGCCCCTCTTTTGCGATATAAAAAGCTTCTCTTATGGTATCTGCTAATCGATTTACATCCTTGACAATATAATTATGCTTTGTAATGGGTGCTGTTATACCTGTGATATCCACCTCTTGAAAACTATCTTTACCCAGTAAATGAACAGGTACATTACCTGTTATGACCACCATTGGTACAGAATCCATGTAGGCAGTGGCTATGCCTGTAACCAAATTGGTGGCACCAGGTCCTGATGTGGCTATACATACACCAACCTTACCTGTTGATCTGGCATAGCCATCTGCGGCATGGGAAGCCCCTTGCTCGTGAGCAGTTAGAATATGGTTAATAGCCTTATCACCATAGAGCACATCATATATATGAATAACATTAGCTCCTGGATAACCAAATATCGTATCTACCTTGTGTTCTTTTAAACATTCAACAACAATCTTAGCACCTGTTAATAACATACTGATCATCTCCTTTTTTATATACAACAACATCTACAATTAGTATTCCCTTTAACATGCCATTACCAACTAACAAAGGGTACAAAAAAACCTCCATCCTAATATAAAGGACGAAGGTTATAGTCTCCGCGGTACCACCTTGATTGCAATCACTGCCACTTAGCCTAATACAAGATACATGGTGATGCTTATCTGATATTAGCTCCCTTATAACGGTGGGACTCCGTTGAGGCCTACTCTCCTAAGATTTCGGTTCACAGCTCCAAGGCTACCTTCCATCATTTCTTCATGGAGAATTTCCACCAACATCTCCTCTCTTTTTTTCGAAAATAATGTACTCTTCCTTTTCGTTGCTTTTATACGTTATCGCTTTTTTGTGATAAAATATTTTTATCATTATATCAACCTGTGGATGGTTTGTCAATACCCCTTTGAATATTTTTTTACACCTATCCTAAATACTTCTGTATTGATTGGATGTAAACATGGTTATGACTTACTTAGGCGCCCATGATTTCTTCGATATTCGCTTGGGGTAATGCCATTCACTTTCTTATAAACCTTATAAAAATAGCCATCATTGGTAAACCCTGTCTGCTCGGATATCTGGGCGATGGACATATGCGTTGATGTTAACAGTTCCTCTGCTTTTTTAATTCTGGTTTCCATGATTACATTAGAGATGGTTTTTGATGTGATGTTTTTATACTGGCGTCCTAAGTAATTCGGCGTCAGATCAATAGCATCAGCAATATATGCCAGGGATAGGTTTTTATTCTTATACTCCTGACTGATGATAGCCATGACTTTATTTACCAGCTCATGATTCCTGCTGCATTTATGCCTTTCAATCATTTCGGATAAACTTTCAAAGGCTTTTATAAAATAATGGTTAATATCGTCAATCCCTTCATAATCGTTCAGTGAGATACCGATATTGATGTTCATGGGCAAGTTTGGGAATTTATTTTTCTGTATGGTATCAAAAGCCATTTTAATATTAAAAACAAAATGTGTAAATGCCATATTCACTGTAGCATAGGGGAATTTTGATATCATATCCATGATCTCAAAATACTTCTGTTTCACGTTCTCGATATTGCCTAACATAAGAGCATCTATAAGCTGTTTCTCTTTTTGAATGGGGTATTTATATTCTTTTGCTTTAAGTTTTTCAATGGTAGTCGAATAGATGATACAACTTGGGCCATAAAAAAGCCTGTGAAAAGAAGCTTCAACCACTTGGTTATATAAAAATGTCACATGTTGCAGCGATTCTCCTATGGTACTCACGGTTATAGAAACACTTAATGCTAGATTCTTCAATATAGCAGCTTGTATATGTTTTAGAAGACTCTCAAAGGATGTTATCATGGGGTCGAAATCCTGAGCCTTTATACTTAGAAGTAAACATATGCTGTCCTCCCCCATATCAATAGGCTCTGTATAACATTCTTTTGAACATACCTCAGAAGCGATATTCATGATGGCAAACTTCATTAGGTTTCTATCCTTCATGTTATAAGCATTGCAGAAATGGCGGTATTGATCTATTTTAAACAGTACAACCATCATATGGGATTCCAAATCGAACTGTATATTGTACTTATCAAAGATATGTTGTATGACTTTCCCATCAAAATTGTTATAATCTAAAATAATCTTCCTTAAGGTTTCATTTTTTATGGTATAATAACCACTTCTTACTTCTGATTCAAGAGATTCAATATTGGCTGACATCTTTTTTACAGGCTTATAAAGTCTTTTTGATAAAAAGATGGCTAACATCATGCCTATAGCAAGAATGAATAAGCTAAGACTAACGACTTTATTCCTTCTGTTATTGAGTGCTTTAACAATATCTTGATAGGGTGTAATGCTGATATATTGCCAACCTAAGCTATCAGGTGATGAATAAACGATATAGGATTTTACACCATCGACTTGATCAATCAGATAGCCATTGGCAGCTTCTGAATTGCGTATGCTGCTATAAAACTTTTCTTTTGAAACATCTGTAAACATAGGCCTCGTTTCAGTACTCACCATTAATTGACCATGATGATCAATAATCCATATGGAACCCTTCATGTTGTCCCGATAGGTTTCTTTAATCAGATTGGAAATGGTTGCTTCTGACACATTGGTAATAATGGCACTGTTATTCCATTCATTACCTAGGGGGTCACATAAAATAAAACTGTACCCATCATAACCTTGTTGATAGGTATTCATGGAAAAAGTGGGTATATTTCTTGGAATGGGTACAAAAGGCTTTTCATAGTCATCCAAGAGTTTATGGATAGCTTCGTCATAAAAATTATCTTTGCTTTCCAACAAATTGACTTCCTCTTTGGCTGCAACATAAAAAGACTTGGTACTATCATTGTACACATAGATGGAATGAATAATATCCGATATGTAGCGATAGTTTTCCAATTGATTGGACCCATCAATAATATCTGCCGTAGAGGGCTTAAAATTGAAAAAGAATTTCTGGATGTATTGATCATAATAGATTTGCATGGATATATTTTTCACCGCGTCAATCTTTTGCTCCACGTTTTTACTAAGTTGGTGCAAAGAGGTATGCATATATGTATAGATCTGTTCAGATGTTAAACGTTTGAAATCCCTATAAAGAATGGATGACAGTATGACGATTGTTACGATTATTGTCAGTGTTATATACATCACAAGTTTAAAATAGTAAGCCTTACTTTTACCTACACGTATGTTTTTTATTTTTCCCATATGTCTTTCCCCCAGTAGTACTACTCATATGCCATTTCTTGCCAATAGGTATTCACCTGCATTTGGACCTCCTGAATGAGTTTTTGCAGACCAGCTTCATTGGCTTTTTCAATGGCAACAGCAAGTGCTTCATTGACGTCATCTACTTGGCCTACCATCAAAGGCAGCACATACTTCATGTATACCTGGGAAAGCCCGGATATTTCTGCTGAAACTGGGTTAGAATTAAAAGCAAATGCGTCATATTTGTCTGGAACAGCTATGTTTGATAATGCTTCTGTGTGAGGTTTAAATCCAGACCATTCATTTTTTGTAGGAAGTTCCATTTTGTCTATATGCCATCCCCACGGCTGCATGGACTGGTAACCAAACCAGTCATCACCTGTTGTTTCTACCATGGATAGAAACCCCTCCTTATCCATGGTATAATGCTTATCCTTAATGCCATAATTGGTCAATTGGTAATAATCTGGATCATATCGCAACTTATCAATGAAAGCAAGTGCTCTTTCTGGATGTTTACAAGTTCTTGATAGGGCAACACCATTTCTAATGGATGGAGCTGGATGAACCACGCCTCTTATGATTGCATCTGGCAAAAACTCTATTTCCCAATCGGGATGCGAACTTGCAAAACTCTTATAATAAGCAGCTACTTTATTCAGATTAGCATCCATAGCCAGCGTCTCGCCATTACTAAAAAAAGTGCCTCCCGAGACCTGATTAAGCAATATATTCTCTGACCAATAGCCTTTATCATACCACCTTTTCATGGTCTGACAGTATGTTTCAAATTCAGGAGTTTCCAGAAAAGATATGATTTTTTTACTATGGTAGGTTTCCGTTGCAATAAAATGCTTGGCAGCCCCATCTAGGATAAAACCTAATTCCCCAGCTGCCATCTGAACCCTATTGGCAAGCTCAAGTGAGGTCACATTAAATGGAATCATGTCTGGATTGGCTTTCTTGGCTGCATCAAAATAGGCTTCCATTTCTTCAACGGTTTCAATGGGCTTGTGGATGCCGAATGCTTCTCTTAGATCTGCTCTATAAGCAATGCCATTGGTATCGTATTCGACCCAGTCACATGGTACAGTATATATCTTTCCATTTATTTGTGCTGCTCGCCATTGTTCCTGTGTCATCTCATCCCAACTGATTGGTGCGTATTTTGGAATCATTTCATCGAGAGGCATAAAAGCACCTCTTCTTGCATAGCCTTGATAATCTGCCCATTTTGCTGTATAAATTAAATCAATGTTTTCACCAGAGGAAAGAGCCAGGTTATACTTCTGATCCCATTTATCCCAACCTAGGAAGACCCACTTAACCGTACAGTTAAGGTCTCTTCGTGTACGTTTGTTCAGTTCCTCTGCTACCGAAAGAATATCACTTGGTTCTGGTCCCAATAAATAAAAAGTGAGTTCAACTTCTTCTGACATATCAAGTCCCTGGATATTCGTTTCATGATTTACATTAACGTGTGTATTGTCTTGATGATTTGTACAACTTGTAACGCATAACACACACAAGAGTATCACCAGTGACTTTATGCTTTTTTTATTCATGTTCACATCTCCTCATACGCCTAGAACAGCGAGATAAGTCAAGCATTCATGCTAGTAAAATTATTTTAACATATATATAACTTTATATGAAGCCATAATTAAGATATCATGAAAACCAAGAAGAAGATAGACACGTTTAGCATTAAGCGAAGCCACCTACGGCATAGCGCATACTCTTTGAACAGAAGCTTAAGAGTATCATTAGCTAAAACTTGTCTATCTTCTAATACTTCCAATCTTTTAAAACATAGAGCTACGGTTTTACCTCTTACAATTGTGGAATAATCTACTCTTTATTCACGACAAATGTTGAAGACTTGTTAAAACTTGTTCTTATCCAAAGAAGTAATCCGTCATCTGTCAAGGCATATGCATAATCTTTCCCTGGATGAAGCAGCTCATCATCTTGATACATCTTAAAAGCTTCTGAATCCCATCCCTTGATGCGAAATACGGGATTTTGTACGGTGGTATCTTCAGTAGTTGGGTCAATGATAAAATGACAGGTATCTGTTTTGGAGGTTTGTTTAAACACAAGTTCTTTTTTATAGTAATCGATGCTTTCAAATTGTAAGGCTTCTGTCAATGTCTTTACTACACCAGGGTAAAGCCATGATTTCACTTGATTTCTGGTCTGTTCTAAGTCCATGGGATCATTAACCCCAATAAGGGATGCCCATTCTCTATGCTTACGCCCTTCACTATTTGTTTTATAATGATCAAGCCATAAGTCACTACCATCTTCCCATACTTCTATGCCACACAAGCTGGTATGAGCCACTTGAGCCTGCCAAGTACCCATTGTTTTGAAATCTTCTTGAAAAGGTTCTTTGCCAACGGGCCAGTGTACCATTTGATAACCTGTATGATGCCAAGATATATCCATGGATACTTCATAGCCCCCATACGTGTCAGGAATGTCTTGTGTATGGGACCACGCACAATAGGCATCAGGAGCATCTTTAAAATGTGCCACTTGTATCACTTGAGGCCAATTGTTAATGCTCTTATCAAAGGCCTCTCCTGGGAAGAAATTGACGGTATCACCCTGTAAATTCATAGCCGTTAGACCAGGTTCCGCTATATGGTCAATGGGATTAGACTGGGTACCGGCAATGACAATAAGTTCACCAAGCTCATGCCACTTACGAAATTCTGTATCTAATTTGGGTGTGTATACGATATGCCGTACGCCTGTCCCGTCTGGGTAAAACGTATAATATTCATCTACCTGTGGCATGTCTGTACCTTGTCCATGGTCAGGTGTTTTATAATCTGGGTTTACCAATATGTAACGCCAATGAATGACCTTCCGCACATCATTATCTTCCAGTACTTCAACACTTGAATATGCACCCAATCGGTCGGACATGGGTTCATAACATCCCCGTTCAGCCCAAGTTTCTACAAACTCATAGGTGTACAGCAATTGGTTGTTCATATGCCAAGCAGGTACATAGGATGCTTCAGACCAGAATACAAATTTAACATCCTTATCTTTGAATTTAAAATGGTCACCAAAAGTCAGTACCAAACCTTCACCGCTCTGACCCGACCAGTTATAATCTCTTTTTGTGACTTTAAAACCTGTTTCGGTATCCTGACGATCCACTGGTGGTTTCTGAACGGCCCTCACATACTGAAACCCTGCATGTGCTGACTCTTCTGCCCCATTGATAACATATGGAACAACATAGTAATGCGTCCCTTCATCTGCCCAATCCTTTGAAGGGCTTAGTTCCATCCATCCATGTTTCCACTCCCCATTAACCATCAATTTCACAGCATAGTAGAAATGAAAAAAGCCAGAACCCTCATCACGAAATATCCTTATTTTTTTATCGGTACTGTCATAAGGCACGGAATATTGGTTTTGAAGGGTAACCCGATACCTAGAATAGTCCTCCAATTTTCCCGTGTTATCCAACACATTATAACGTCCTTCTTGACAATCACTGACTTGTACAGCTATTGTGCCGTTACTATAAGCTGTTACATTCATGGATGTAAAATTAGTTGGATCAGGTTGACCATCTTTTTCTTGGACAAGTGCTAATCCAACGTTATCATCTTCTGTAAAGGCTACCTCTGCATAGAAGTGTCCAGATACTGTGTTCGGTTCATGTACACCATATATACTATTGGCAGCATCCGTACGCATATCCAATAATCCATTGGATAGGTTGAATGCTCCTTCTTCTGCTCCTTTAAGAAGAAGTCCTTTAAAGGTATTCGGCTTTGTTGTGAAATCATTGAACATGATTTCTTCTCCTTCTTCTATAGGAAAATCCCTTTGCATCACATATTCATCCCCTTCCATCTTACTGTCTGTCTTCTCAAAGCCGTATCTGTTGAAGAACACATAGGCAAATGTCAGTATCAGTATGCCACCGATTATTAATTTTCTCAGCATGCTTATTCGTTGTGGATTTAATTGACTCCTCACACAACACACCCTTTCAAATACCAATCGTCTTGTATCACTTGAACGATATGGTCAATATATGATTATATTTATGGTTTAACCTCTTCAAATAAGTCCGCATAAGGATAATCTTCCGGTACATCCCCATTGTTGTTAGCATCCATAAATGTTTTACTTTGTTGATACCTATAGGCATTTAATTCTTTAGCTCCCATTTCTTCTAATTCTTTAATCAACTGTTTATAGGTATCTTCAAATTGATCTGGTGGCAGAATTAAAGCACGGAATATGATTGGCGGTGCAATGGACCAAATCTGATTATTAATAGCATTCATATCATCTGAGAAGTTTTCAGGACCGAAATCCCCCATATAACTGATGTTGTTATTGGCAGATATCCATTCATGATTTTCTTTCGCCCAAATGGATGCATCATTATTGGATATGGAAGGAATTTTTAATACATCATTTGTATAATTCGTCCCTTGAGGTCCAAAAGTATATAAGGGTATCACACCATGCCGTATTCGAGCAGCAGTGGTATCACCATGGGTGACGTAATCCAATTCTTGGAATGCATCTTTATACCAATACTTGCCTTCATACGCACCAGATGTTTTTAATTCAAGCATGTCTGGTGAAGCTCCTAATTCTAAGCAACGTGCTCCTTCTTCTGTTTGGAACCACTCACATAGATTGGCTAGTCGTTGACATAACTCGGGGGATGCCTTAGACGTTACATACATAGCAGAAGTTGGGTCTGGACTGGATAAGCCATTTAATGGGAATGGACGACTAATACCTGGAACTTTGGGTATTGGTATAACGGTATAGGTATAATCCTTGCCAGCTTCTTTCATTTCTTCAATGATGCGATAATCATTATAACCTGGGATAACCGCTCCAGCACCGTTTCTAATCTTTTCTTGATACATTTCATCCTTTTGCGTTACCCATTCCGGGTCAATTAACCCTTCATTGTAGAGTTGGTTAAGGTATTTCATGGATTCATATCCTTGCGTTGTATATCCCCAGAATTGATAATAGCCGTCTTTTGCTAAACCTGCCCAATTCAACCCCCATACCATAAAAAATGCGGATTGAGACTGCCAATCTGTTGGCGGCATGAGTAACGGGTAGACAGGTTGACCATTCTCCTGCTTTAAGCCCAAATCTTTTACCTTGCGAAGCATGTCTGTAAACTCGTCAATTGTCGTTGGCCGTTGACCACCAACGGCTTGTAGAATATCATCACGCATCCACCAACCCCACATGTAGTTTTCATCGGGATTAGGTTCTCCAGGATTATAATTCATGCCAATAGGAAAACCAATAATGTGTTCTTCTTGATCACGGGTTTTTAAAGCCGATAGAGAACGTGAATGATGCTCCTGTATATTGGTCAAGTTAGGGTAGTTACTGGCATCCTTAAAATAAGGGGTTAAGTTAGCCCATTTAACACCTGCACCCGTATTGAGTACGCCTGCTCGAGCTGTCCCTGTGAACACTTCAGGATAACTGCCTCCTGCTGCCCATAAGGTTAACTGATCCCATATGTTTGTTTCAGCAACATGTTCAAATGTGATGTCAAGTCCAAACTTGTTTTCAATCCAACGGGACATATCACCGTTGCTATCGGAGAGTCCGTTATTTGAATCCAACCCGAAATTTACCCAAGTAAATTTAATGGGTTTCATACCATCTTCTGACCCGCTTTCTTGATTTGTTTCACCCTTAGGGTTTTTATCGCCATCACTATTGGTTTGACGACTATCTTTTGTACAAGCTGTGACTAAGGATAAGATGAGTATCATCGTAATAAAAAGCTTACATACTGATTTTTTTGTTTTTGTCATGGATATACCTCCTCTAATTGACTAATTAATAGAAAATCGTTTTATTCTTTAATGGAGCCAAGCATAATGCCATGTATAAAGTATTTTTGTAAGAATGGGTAAACACACATAATAGGGACAACCGTTACAACCAACGTCGCTGCACGCAAAGATGATTCTGTAAGGGTAGATTGGCCCCCTTTTAGAGCATTTACTGCATTAGCTGCATCCGCAGCACTCCTAATCTGAATGGATAAACCTCTTTGTAATACCATTTGTAAATAGGTAGCGATGGACCATAACTTATTTGAACTGATGAGAAAAGTTCCCGTATACCAGTCCCCCCAAGCCCATACAGCATTAAACAATCCGATTGTTGCAAAGGTAGCTTTTGTAAGTGGTGCAATGATTTGAAAGAAAATGCGATAATCACTTGCACCGTCTAAACGAGCGGACTCAATTAAACTTTCAGGTATTGCTCGAATGGCCGTTACCAGTATCATAAGCTCCCAACCACTAAACAACGTTGGTAAAATATACACCAGATAATGATTGATGAGACCATAAGCGGATAGGGTAAGGTAAAAAGGAATAAGCCCCGCATTCACAAACATGGAAATCAAAATCATCCCTACGATAACTTTGCGAAAAGGCAGCTTCTTTCGCGAAACAGCCCAACCTGCCATACCAATAACAAGTAAATGTAAGGGTGTTCCAATAAGAAGACGGCTTACGGAAATACCAAAGCTGCTAATGACCCTTTTGTCTGCAAAAACAGCCTTAAAGTTATCCAGTGTAAAGGATCGAGGAAAATATAAAATGCCGCCCAGTGCCGTATCTGTCCCTTCATTAAAAGACATAACGATAACATACCAAAATGGTATAATCATAAGAATACCCATTAGTGCTAATAATGTATAATTAAAAACGGAAAAGATATAACATTTATAGGACCATTGACCATAAGCTTTCATGATGCATCACCTCCTTTATTACCATAATGTAGAACCTCCTAGTCGCCTTGATATTTTATTAGATATCACTAATAAAACCATTGAAACAATGGAACCACAGAGCCCAATAGCAATAGCTTTGCTAAAATTTCCGTATGAAAGACCCGTACGTAACACATATGTATCCAGAATTTCTGAAACAGGTTGATTGATAGGATTACCTAATAAATAAAGCTGATCAAAATCTGCATTTAGCAGTTTAGGAATCGTCAAGATTAACATCATGGATACAATGGGCATAATGCCTGGTAACGTCACATGCCAAATCCTACCTAATCGTCCACATCCGTCTACCTTTGCAGCATCATATAATCCCGGCGAAATTTGTGTAATGGCTGCTAAGTATATAATCGATGAAAAACCTATTTCTTTCCATATAGCACTGATGATCACAATGGGTAAGAAATATTTTATTTCCCCCATAAAATGAATGGTTTCACCACCAAATGCTCTAATAATTTCATTGAAAAGTCCAACATCAGAATTAAGCAAACGATCAAGCAAATTGGCGATAAATACCCATGCAATAAAATGAGGGAGATAGCTTACGGTTTGAATAATCCTTTTAAATCGAACATGTAACACCTCGTTTAGAAGCAAAGCTAGAATAATGGGCGCTGGAAAACCAAATAAAATCTTTAGTCCAGCTATCACCACGGTGTTCTTAACTGTCGTCAAGAAATACTTATCTGTTAAAAAACTAAAATTTTTAAGTCCAACCCATTCTGTCCCATAAGGCAAGTGCGAGTGGTCCGCATTACGAAAAGCCAGCGTGATACCTCCCATTGGTACGAAGTTAAAAAGTATGATAATAACCATGGCCGGTAATACCATAATCAATAATGCACGATGTTCCCATGCATTAGTCCAAATGGATTTTTTCTTGGGTTTCATTGTAGATTCTATACTCTCTGAAGATAGCGACATACTTAACACCCTCCATATTTTTATTTTCAAGAAAGTTTAGATTCAATATTGTCTAACGATAACAACGTCTAGCACCTCCATTTTTATGATTTTCTAGAAAGTGAACCTTGCACTTTCTAGAAAAAAGCTAACACATGGCCTATGAAAAATGATAGGTTACTCTGTTTCACCTGTATACTGTAAAATGGGATTAACTATCTCTTTTTGTGTAAAATGATGTATATAAAATTCATCACTTTATCACTTTTAGTGTGTTTTGACCTTCTTAATACGGACATATAAGCGTCTTTAGATGGGCTATATGCATAAGTTGTTATGGTTGTTTATAGAATGTCACATCATCCACGTTTATCCAATTACCCCCGTTAGCTTTGGAGTAAAAGGACACCTCACATTGTCCATCAGAAACATGAATATCTGTCAATACAATCTTAGTCCATGTACCCGTTGCAGTAATGTCCATTGTTCTTTCATTGCCACCATAATTTTTTGCAGACATCCAACACGTCCCTTGACCACCAGAAGATTTTACCCATGCCTCTAATGTATACAAGCCATTACCAAGTCCAGTAACTGTTTGGTAGGTAGAGACTTCATAAGCATTGGAGTTATAATGTGCTAAATGGTAATTCCCACTTCGAGCCGTACCATTATCCTCGGTGTAACTTGCATGAGCTGTTTGCCATTCTGTCCAACCTGTGGGTGTTTGTGTTGCATGGTCTGTCTCAAACCCTGGATTCGTTAACAGATTTTCTTCCTGAACGGTTATAGGGGTTGGGGTTGCCACACCATCTGTTATTTCGAATGTTGAGGCATGACTAAATTGTCGATGCACCCATATTAGAGCACTTCCTTCTGAATCAATAGCACTGATATAATCTGTACCATGAGTAAGCACCGCACCATTTAACGTTAATTTGACTGGATGTGTTCCCCAATTTCTAATCTTGATAACAGGGTTGGTAACCGTCACAGACTTACTGGTTGGGTCCAGAATAAAGCCGCATACCGCATCCAATTGCTTATCAAATACAAGTTGCTTACGTCGATAATCAATATGGGAAAACGTTGAATTGGCTTCATTCACGGCTATATGTCCAGGATACAGCCATGTACCTGTATGGTTTCTCATGGATGCATAATCATGATGACCAGTCACTCCAATTAATGACGTCCACTCACGATATTTTCGTCCATCTATAGGATCAATAAGATATTTCTCATCCCAGTGTGTATCACTGCCATCTGGATCATCGTTCCACATTTCAACACCAAATGTACTGGCATGAGAGGTTTGCGCATCCCAAGTGGTTTCCGATTTATGGTCATCGGTGTAGTAATATTCCTTGGACATGGGCCAATGGGACATTTGATAGGCCGGGTTATGCCATGAGATATCTGGAGAAGCTTTATAACCTGAGTAGACACCCACTGTACTATCTGGTGACGTTGAACCTGTTGGTTCAAATGTAGCGTCATTGGACCATACACTAAAGGCATCAACACCACTGTTAAAATGCTGAGCAATAATCATCTGTTTCCAATTTTCCATGGTCGATCGAGGGGAAGAAAATTTGGATTTATCACTGTTAATATCATCAAAATCGGAAAAGTTATAATGATAGGTATATGTGCCTTCACGGTTGGTGACAGATAATACATTGGATGGTATATTATCCATGGGCTTGGTTGTGGCATCAGCTATCACAATATACTCGGATAGTTCATGCCATTTATCCCAGCTGGCATCCAATTTGGGTTTAAACACAATACGTCGCGTTCCTGTTTCATCTGGATAAAAGGTATAATACTCTTCAACGATTGGCAGCTCATCACTACCATTATCGCCAAGGACCTTATAATCAGGATTAGTAAGGACATAGCGCCATTTCACGACTTTTCGTACATCATTATCTTCAATAATACTTACATTAGACCATCGCAAAAGCCTATCTGACATGGGCTCAAAGCAACCCTTTAATGTATCATCCCAAGATTCAACAAACTCATATGTAAATAACGTATGCTTGTCAATATGCCAAGCTGGTACATAATTCATTTCAGACCAGAACACATATTTTCTGGATGTATTAGGAAATGTAATAACCAACGCATCACCTGTACGGCCTGAGAAGTTATAATCACGTCGTAGGATATCAAATCCTGTGGCTGTATCATCCCTATCTTCTTTAGGCTTTTTCATGGCACGCAGATGATCAAAATAAGCCGTTACCGATGACGTGTCTGTCTTGACAAATGGGCAGACAAAATACTCTGTACCTGCTGGATTCCAATCTTTGGATGGGGCAATTTCCATCCATCCTGTTTTCTCTTCACCATAGATGGTTTTTGATACTAAGAAATAATAATGAAAAAATCCCGTATTATCATCCCTGTATATCCGAAGCTTTTTAGCCGTACCTGTAAAAGGCATGGAATATTGGTTATTTAGCTCAAGATCATATCGTGGACTATGGGTTGAGAGCTGACCGGTGTTATCCCTTACATTGTCTACCCCCTGCTGTCTATCCATCAATTGAACATGTACTTTTCCATTGGTTGAATCAATGGTAATGCCTGTAAAATTAAGGGTATCTGGCTGTCCATTGGTATCTTTTTTTACAAGAGCCAGTCCAACATGAGCATCTCTATCTATATTGATTTCTGCATAAAAATGTCCTGAAAGTGTTTCTTCAGCATTGTAAACCCCATAGGTTGTATGACTACCTGATGTTGTTATGCCAAGTTGTCCATGTGTAATAGCAAAACTACCACTTCCTGTCCCGTCCAATACAAGACCAGCATATGTGCCACTTGAATCAAAGGAATCATCCATGACAACGGTACCATTTTCAATTGCAGCTGCTGCACTTAAGCTGTCACATTTGAATATACCAGTAGTGATGATGAGCATGATGACGATTATACTGATTACATATTTAATCATTTTTTTCATACTGTATTCCTCCATAATATATGATTTTAAAAAACTTCTCCTAATAGCGTAGCTTTTTATACCGATGTTTTCTCCATCAAATAAAAGTCATCCTAACTGGTTTTTCATTCATGAAGAATCTAAGAGACACCTTCTATCTTGTGTCATGTGTTTCACCCCCACTTTGCAATTTCTGTCGCAAACTTATAGGTTTTTGGCACATTTCGATACGTCAGTTTAATAAGTCGATAGATCAAATATACTCCTAATGTGTAGCTGTTTTTTTAAGTCAGATAAGGACAGTGGTTCTGATAAGCGTGCTTTCTTTAGCTCAATGACTTTTTCTTCATTTGGTATCAGACTAATGTAATTATCATCAAAGGTTGCATCTACCTCTTCCAAGGTTAATGTCACATACTTTCCAAAGGCTTGGGACATTAGGCGAATAAGAAACACATCTTCTTTTTCAATAATATCTGTTGTTATTTTAGGGTCTTGGAATTCAAATGCCTTGGTTCTGACAAATAAGTGTGTTTCGCTACTTACCATCTTCCCTTTTTCACGCAATTCATATACGAAATAGGTGTTTCGACGTAATGCTTTTGTGCTTAATTCATTGGTGAAGTCCATAGCAGCCACAATCTGAGAAGATAGTGGTTCTGTACTTATCTCCATATTTCCTTTTTTGATGACGCCTGTATCTTGATGCATAAGCTTCCAAGATACCACGCCGCTAAAAGCTTCTAACCCATCATTCACCATACATAGATTAATCCTAGTACCATCATCTTCTGCTGAAAGCAATTCATTCCCATAAAACCGTTTAGCAAAATAGTGCAGCGCTTTCCACCTGCCATAATAATCAATACTGGACCATGAAGCTACTGGATAACAATCGTTTAGCTGCCAATATACTGTACCCATACATCGACCTCGGTTTCGCCTACAGTGTTCAATGGCACATCGAACCGCCTCTGCCTGAACAATCTGAGAACCATAAATAGCCGACTCAAAATCCTTTGGAAACTTTAAATACATGGAAAGATAGTACATAATGGTTACATTCCCATTCTCAGGATGATTGCATTTATTATGGTTTTCCATAACAGGCGAGAATATGTTCCTATCTTCTGGCTTGGTGTAGCTTTCAACGGTTTTTAGAGATGGAAATGCCTGAAGACCAAATTCACTGATAAATCGAAAGTGATGTTTTCGATAAGCTTCATAAGGTTCCTTTCCATGAAACACATTCCAAAAATGGGTATCGCCTTTATTGGGATCATTGGGTGCCATAAATCCTCCTCCAGAAGAGGGCGAACAAGGCCAATAATAGGTGTCAGGATCATGCTTGGCAAGGACATCTGGGATAACTTTTTCAAACTGGATTAGATAATCCATTCTTAATTTTTTATTATCTGGTACATTCCACTCTTCCCATGCCCATTCCATTTCATTATTACCGCACCACATACCGAGACAGGCATGATGCCTTATTCTTTTAATATTATCTTCGAACTCTTTCACGATATTTTCTGTAAATGCTTCGGTCATTTTGTATACAGCACAAGCAAACATAAAATCCTGCCAAACAATTAAACCGTATCGATCGCACAAATCAAAAAAAGAATCCTCGGGATATATGCCCCCGCCCCATACTCTAATACAGTTAAAATGAGAATCAACACAGTCTCTTATTAATTGTTCTGTCTTCGTGTCATCAACCCTTGCTAATAAACTGTCCTCTGGTATGTAGTCCGCACCTTTAATAAATATAGGGACACCATTCACAACAAATTCAAAGGATTCTCCCCACTGATCTGCCTCTCTTTTTACGGTGATGGTTCTAAGACCAATCCCTTTTGTTACACTGTCAATGACCTTATCGTTATGTTTTAAATGAATCTGGACCGTATAAAGGGGATGGTCTCCAAAGCCATTAGGCCACCATATCTCTGGGTTTTCAATGACCGTATGTGTAACAGCTACATTGTTGGCTGGTATTGTCTTTTTATCAATTTCCATACCATTTGGGTCTTTGATGACTACTTCAAGATGAATGTTCTTTCTTGTCTCATAGGACGTCACCTGGCTATTGATTTCTAATAAAACCGTATGGTTATTGTGCTGCTGTCGGATATGTACATCGTCAATTCTTCCCATATGGTAACCACATAGCGAAATACCTCGCCATATGCCTGCATCTGGAAGTTGTGGTCCCCAATCCCATCCAAACATATGGTGAGCTTTACGTAAATGAGGATACCCTGATAGGGTCGTATCCACACCCCAAAGGGGGTATTTCTTGTTTTGTTCTTCAATGTATGTTAAAGATGAAGAAAAATGGATACTTAGATTATTCTCGCCTTCTCTTAGAAATGGCTTCACGTCTACATCATATGTGCGATGCATATTGTTTGTTTTAGCGATTACCTTACCATTCAGCGAAATCGTTGCGATGGTATCAAGCCCTAAGCATGTCAAGCATACCTGATCAGCATGAAACATGTCTTCAGAAACCGTAAAATCCTTATGGTATACGTAATCATATTGGGAAAGTGCTGTTATGTCTTTATCATTCTCTCCATAGAAGGGGTCTTCCATCAAATCCTCCTGCAAGAGATCGTTGTAAACAGAACCGGGCACTTCTGCTTTTATCCATTGGTACCAGTCTACCCTTTTCATTTGCCATGGACCATTTAAATGCATTTTTATCATCGTGATCACCTCTTATCATCTTGTAAAAGCTTGTCAACTTGTATGTCCATCTATACGAGAACAAAGTGGCTACATCGCGTCTTGCGAAGCAAGTTGTTGCGTTAGGAAAGTTTCATTAGCACAAATGAGAATGATTCTATCTCATGTGTTAAATTGAGAACTTTCCTTGTATAAGATCAAAAATAGGTTCCATGAACGAGGATAATCATTCATAGAACCTACTCACCTTTACCATGCATGATTACCGAACAGTCTTATCTGGACCATCTTCCATAGCCAAGTCAATCAAGGCATTAATCTCACCTGTAGCAACACACATTACCGTATCTGCACCACCGTAATAAATCTTAATGGTTCCATCTGGTTCAGGGATTGCACCACAAGTGAAAACCACGTTACTTACATAGCCCACACGTTCGTGTATAGCCTCAGGAGCAAGTATAAACCTACGGGAACGACCGATTACCTTTCTTGGGTCTTCAAGGTCATGAACGGCAACGCCTAGTCGATATATCTGTCCTGACATGGTTGCTGTGGTTGCGTGATAAATATTCAACCACCCTCGAGGGGTCTTGATAGGAGGAGCGCCAGGACCAATTTTATAATCTTGCCATATATCACAGCTATCTGCTGTCATGATTAACTGTTGATTGCCCCAATGGATTAAGTCTGGAGAATAGCTTATAAAAATACCGGGTCGTCCCAAATATGTAAGATTAGGCCGCTCAAAACGCACATACATATCGTTGATTTTCTCTGGGAATAGTACACAATTCCTATAGTCCACTGCCGTTGTTAGAGCAACTCTTTGAATATCTAAAAAGTCTTTTGTCTTGGCAAGTCCAATCTGAAACCCTCGCGTGGAGTAACAACTATAAAATATATAATAGGTATCGTCGATCTTGGTTACACGCGGGTCTTCTACTCCTTTATTCTCAGCTTCTTTGAATATACCCTCTGTGGCACGGCTAAATACAGGTTCGGGATGGATTTCAAAATCAAAACCATTGTCACTAAGTGCTAATCCCCATACAGAACGACCATCAGACCTTCCACAACGTAAAAGTAGAACATATTGTTCATCCATTTTTGCAGCACCTGCGTTATAGACGGTTTCACAAGAAAAAGGCATGTCTTTTGGTTGAATAATTGGATTTTTTTCATACTTGGTCAATATTTGCATAGCTTCCATCACTTCTTGTCTCCTTCACTCAGAGTAACAGCAATTCTGCTATTGTTCTGTGATTATTTCAACATATTTTCATGTATAATTTTATCATTTGGAAGATGGTTAAGATATAATAAAAGCATTCAATAATACAACATATTTGTCATTTTCCTATACATAGATGCATCATCTTTCTGTAACATTGGTATGGTGCATTTAGGAATATTGGGGCTTATTCGAAGTGAGGGTTAAGACAGTCATTCCAATAGTAAAGGGGAATATTACGTCAGCAGATTAAACGTCCATGTTTAAACTGCTGAGCTCGCCGTCCGTGGCTCGCGGCTCCATATTCCCCTTTACTATTTCCATTCGGTGTTTTCTTCATGCCTTGTGTGCATTACATGAAGGTATTGAATAGAGGCTTATCCCAATTATTAATACGCTTCTAAAATTTGACATAATGGGATAGATATATGGTATAATTTAGTTGTATTATATGGCAGCTTGTGTTATTTGTAAGTGGATGGCAGGATATGTTAAGTTTTGCTTATAAGTCGTTAAGTCCACTAACGTTATGAGCATCAATAAAGGTCATGGAGGTTTGTCAAGAAATGAATGAGCCTTATTTGGAAACATATCAAATGGATGAAAGTATACGAGCAAAACACTATTTTATTGATTACCATAGTAGTGGCGATTACTTCTTTCCTATTCAGCCTCATTGGCATCCTTATATTGAAATATTGTATTTTATAGATGGTTCAGCAAAGTGTTATTTGGATGGTCATTTTTACCATCTGAAGGCTGGTGATATGGTATTTATCAATCATGGAGATATTCATGCTATTTTTAATGAGAGTCATCAGATGTTGGACTATTATGTGATAAAATTTAATCATAATGCCCTTTTTAATACCATGGGGTCCGTTATGGATACCAGAGATATACTCCTCTATAACCAGCATAAGTCAGCGTTTCAGAGGATTTTTACAAGAGATGAAATAGGGGACGGGGATATTCCAGACCTGATCAAGGAAACCTTTGAAGAAAATAAGCATATGCAATATGGTTTTGAGTCGGCCATTAAAATAAACATATCGAAGCTATTTCTATGGCATTTAAGACATTTTCATGTTACATGTAAACCTACGTATACACTAAGTGAGAAAGAATTATCCTTTCTTAAGGTCATTAATGACTTACTCACCCATCATTATCATGAGGAAATATCCACCCAGTGGATGGCAAAACAATGTAACATGAGCTATAGCTATTTTTCCAGGTATTTTAAAAAGTTGGTTGGAAAGACCTTTATTCGTTACATGAATGATTTCAGAATTTCTGAAGCTGAGAAGCTCTTACTTACTGAAAACCTCAACATTACTGAAATCGCTTTCCGAACAGGATTTGCAACTACCAGTTACTTCATTAAGCAGTTCAAGCGTGTTAAAAACACCACACCTCACCAATACAGAAATCATGTATTTGAAACGTTCTTAGGAGCAAAAAATAGTCATAGAAGTACATAATTAGGAGGGTAATACCATGAAAAAACTTGTCATTGTGTTGTTGTTACTTATGATTGGGGTAAATGCAGGGTTCGTGCAAGCAGAAGATGCAAGTCAGCGGATGACTTACACGGATATGAAGGGATATATTAATGGCGCTCAAATACCTGTCTATCAGTATCATGATAAGCCTATGTTGACATTGTATCAATTGAATTATTATGGGTTTGACATAACGTGGGAAGGGCCAACTGGCTCTTTTATGGTTCAATATAACCCGGATAAGCCTGTTAAAACTATTCCTAGCTTATCCCATACACCACATAAAAAAGGTAAACAATATGGTCATGTGGCAGCTTGCGATATATCTGCATCCATTAACGGCCACGAAGTTCCTCTTATCGTCGTTAAGGGTAATCACATGCTGCCTCTAGATGCTCTTAAACCCTATGGTCCTGTTGTCACCTATACAGAAGAGCATGCATCTTATTTCATTTCTTATGATGCCAAAGATGTGATGATTCGTCATGATCAGTTTCGGAATCAGCTTCTTTCAGAACTTAAAAAAACAGAAGGGCCTCTTTCCATGAAGGAACTGGATACCATTGAAGCACTAACGTTCAGTAACTTTGATGGCATGGGGTTCCAACATATGTCAGAGGATATAGGTTTGCTGAGGAATCTAAAATCCGTAACGTTTAATGGTATTAAACAACATACCATTAATCCAGGGAGTTTTTCTATATTAACAGCATGTCCCAGTATTGAATCTGTCTCACTAGACAATTGTATAGTGGATGACTATAGGCATTTCAAAGCTTTACCTAACTTAAAGGATTTAGCCATTAATTTGTATATGGAGCAGGATGAACCACAACTCTTTTCCATTATTTCGGATATACCTACTTTAGAAAATCTGCGTGTAACGGGTGCCCGTAATCAAACGTTGGATATGTCTTTATTCAATAAACTGCCTCTATTAAAAACCTTAACCATTCATTTTATAAATGACTGTGAACTGACCCAGATTGGTGAAACCCATTATCCTGAACTGAAGTCACTCAACCTGTATGGCTGTTCTACTTCGTCTAAAGAGCCATTTCATGCACCTAAGATTGAAACCCTTAATCTAGATTTTAATGGTGAGAGTGAATAAGCAATAGCAAAACATAACATGCCACAATAAACATACTAAAAGGTAATCACTTAGGGAAATATCGACTAAGGATTACCTTATTTTATAGGCTTTCATCAATGATTCATTTATGAAATAAGCCACTTATGTTATGGTAGTCATGTGACATTAGATATAAAACATGCCTTGACTTAAACTGATATAGTCGTTTATCAGGTTTTCAATGGTAATGGCTTCAACCACCTCTCCTATAGCGTCACTCATTTTATGCCAAACCTTGTTTATAATGGTATACTCTAAGTCTTCAACTTGATACTGTTCTTGCCCATCAATAACACTTAAAGTTCCCTCAAGTAGTTGAATCACACTGCCTACGGTGATATCCGATGGCTTTTTAGCTAAGAAATAACCACCTTTTGTACCCTTCGTACTGTTAACGATACCGCCTTTTTTAAGTTCAGCAAATATCTGTTCAAGATAGCGTTTTGAAATATCTTCTTTTTCAGATATCTCTTTAATGGACACATTTTCTTTTCCGTAATGTATGCCTAAGTAGATGACCGATCGTAAGCCATATCGACTCTTACTGGATATGTTCATGTTTCACCTCTTTTTTCTATCGTTGTCGTGGATGTTGCCGTTTATCTATTCTATATTAGAATATTTGCATAGAAAGATATCTTTCACCATTATCAGGTAAGATGACAACAATACGTTTTCCTTTGTTTTCTTTACGCCTTGCCACAGCAAGAGCGGCAAATACTGCTGCCGAAGAGGATATACCAACAAGTATGCCATCTTCTTTGGCTAATCGTTTCATTGTAGCGAATGCATCTTGGTCTTTCACCTTAACCACTTCATCGATAACTCCTTTATTCAATACATTGGGAATAAATCCTGCTCCGATACCTTGTATTTTATGTGGTCCTGGGTTACCACCAGATAATACAGGTGAATTTTCCGGTTCAACAGCCACAATTTTAACACCTTCAATCTCTTCCTTCAAGATTTCTCCTATACCTGTTATACTGCCTCCTGTACCAACACCTGCAACGAGTATATCCACCTTACCATCTGTATCGTGTAGTATTTCCCTTGCTGTTGTTTGACGATGCACCTCTGGATTAGCACCATTATTAAATTGTTGAGGTACAAAGTGATTGGGGTAGATCTCTTTTAGTTCTTCAACCCTTTGAATGGTACCTTTCATCCCTTGGGTACCTGGTGTTAGTACCAATTCAGCACCATAAGCTTTTAATAAGTTTTGTCTTTCTTTACTCATGGTATCCGGCATGGTTAATATAACACGATAACCTTTTATGGCTGCTGTCATGGCAATACCGATGCCTGTGTTACCACTTGTTGGTTCTAAAATAACCGTGTCTTTATCAATCAGCCCTTGTTTTTCACCATCTTCAATCATGGCTAATGCGATTCGATCTTTTACACTGCCACCTGGGTTAAAAAATTCCACTTTACCCAATATTTCTGCTTCTGTATCGTTAATATTATTTATCCTAACTAAAGGTGTCTTTCCAACTAACGCTAATAAATCATGATATATTCTACTCATATTGAAATCTCCTTTCACTTTAATAACCGAATTATCCTATCGGTTATTGTGTATATATTAATTTTACCATAGGGTTTGCCTATCGTCAATTGTTTTATAACATTATTTCTAAATTTTTCAATTTAGCCGTCATTTGTATATCTCTTATTTTTAAGAATACTCGGTAAGCCATCCTATACAACTTACTTTTTGAGAATCCTATCAATAAATAACTTGCTATACATGTATATATTGCTTATAATTAAATTAATATGGAAATATTTGTATAGAATTAGGAGGTTCTTTTGTGATTAGTAAAAAAACCATGCTTAGAGTCATTATTCAGCTTGTTAGACGTGTGCAGTCAGATGATATAACTGCCTGGGCGTCTAAGCTGACATTTTATATATTATTATCAATCTTTCCATTTTTACTATTCTTAATGCAGATATTAAGCTACACCTCCCTTACCAATGTGGACATTTTTTATCAGTTCCAAGACTTGTTCCCAGAAGAAGTGTTTGGTATCATTGATTTTATTACTGTGGACTTGCAAAGGAGTCAGAGCGATACGGTCTTATCCATAGCGATTATCGCAACCATATGGGCAGCCTCCAAGGGTATTATGGCAGTGATTACAAGCCTTAATAAAGCCTATCGAGAAAAAGAAACCCGTTCTTATTTTTATATACGCTTTATGGCTTTTGTTTATACCATCGCTTTTGCTCTTGTATTAATTCTAACGTTTATACTGATTATCTTTTGGAATAAACTGTTAAGCTTTGCTTTTTCATACATCTATTTACCAACTGCCTTAGAAGGTATTATTGGCTTTATTCGGATTTTATTTGCTATTGTGCTACTGTTTTTCTTCTTTATTTTGCTATACAATGCTTCACCCAATAAGAAAATCTCCTTCAAAGAAGTTGTACCAGGGGCTATTCTATCTACACTGGGCTGGTTACTCATGTCCTTTATCTTTTCTATCTATATCAATCGGCTTGGTAACTTCTCGTATATGTATGGCAGTCTGGCAAGTATCATCATATTAATGATTTGGCTCTATCTGTGCAGTATTATCCTGCTCATAGGAGGGCAACTCAACGCAATAGCTGCAGAATATACAAAAAAGGAAATAGAAACCACTTAAATATACGTTTACATGAAAAAGCTATCTCACATAAAACCAAACAATTTCATTTATTAGAATGAACCATCATAAAAAACCATGGTATCAAACTTCTTATAGGATAGAATCGTTTGATACCATGGTTATATGTTATTCTCTGCTTAATAGATTTCTTTCACCACTGTTCCTTCATAATAATGTTCTAATACTTGCTTATAATCATTTCCTAAATCAACCATACCTTTTACACCGTTTTGACTCATACCAACACCATGACCATTTCCACCGCCTGTAAATAAAATCTTAACCAAATGCCCTTCTTTGTCATAGACCTTATCCATGGTGTAAAATGCACTGGGCATGAGATTTTTTACGGTAGTTTCTTTACCTGTATGCAGTTTAACAGGCACACTGTCAATACCTTGTCGATGGCTGACTGGTGTCACTAATAAGCGCACATTATATTCCGTGGATACTTTGATAATACCTGCTGTTCCTTCAATGATCATTTCCGTAATGTTACCGCCTTGACCACGTTTATAGATACCAATGTCTTTTAATGTACCAATACTCTCAATGGGCCGACTTCTAAATATTTCATTATTATCTAGGGTCTTAATTAACTTAGGTTGTACTTTATAACGTTTACCAATATTTGCATTGATACTGGCTTCTATATGCTCCCTTGTCAATTCCACGGACCAGCGATAATAACCAAAGGCTTTGTCAAAACTATTCAATGAATCGTCTTTAATGAACTTCCGGAATGTTTCTTCATCGGCTAGATTCGTATAGGTGGTACCTTGGGTATACTGAGGTTTGCTTCTTAAATACTGAGGCGAACTTGCTGGAAACTCCTTGGTGCTGTAATGTGCCCAAACATCGCCCGAATTTGCTGTAAACCCACAAGAGGTCGAGAAGAAATTAGCAGATATCACATTGCCATTATACGTGAGTCCTTCCTTATGGGTAGCCTTAACTGCTTGAATGGATGTTTCATTCTCAGGAATGTTATTATACACCTGTGAACTGACACTATCAATCACATGGGCCCCATAACTGCAAAAACGATTGCTGTAGAACTGAGAATAAGCATAACTTCTTGCACATACTGCCTGTGTTTTAGATGCTTCTAAGCCATAGGATGAAGGCATTTCACTTGGTACAACAGCATAGAGATATTCCTCTACTGGCAATTCGTTAACGATAAGATAACCTTCATCTGTTTTGCTAATCTCCATTCGTCCTCGATAAGAGGGCATGAACATGTCTCCATAACCCCGTTTTATACTATTAATGGTAAGCTTACCTTGATTCTTGGTTTCAATGGAAATACGGTCTTGGTTATCAAAATAAGTGCCATCGATGTTTATTTCTTCTCCGGCTTTACATTCTTTTTGCTGGGTACCATAAGTCACCACATAATCCGTTGTACCTGTTAACCGTACTTCTTGGTGATATTTGCTTTTGAATCCTAAGGTACTAATCAGAACACGAATGTTTGCCATCTTTACTTTTTTCCTAATAATAGCTGAACATACTCTGCCTTTTTCATCAATTACAAAATCAGCGGATTCGTATCCAACAATAATATTGTTTCTGCTTTTCCACTGAACGCCGTCCATATCTGAATAAAATTTAGCATCTTTTGTGATCTCATATGTTCCTTCATTTTCGAATGTTACGTGTGTACCACTAATTAATAGAACTTTATCCGATAGTCTGTTTTCTTTCAGCAAGATACCTGTAATATGTCCTTTATCAATGATTAAGTCACCAATGACCTGCTCCACATCTTTGTAATCATCATGATTAATGGTTAGTTCACGTCCAATACCACCCATAAACACCATTGCCTTGTTATCCTTTATACGTTCAATATAAGCATTGGTTAACTTAGGCATCTGAAGGGTAACACCTTTCACGGCAATGATTTCATTACCTCTCAGCATCACTTCTATTTCCTTATCCATAAAACTATCAAGGGCAAGACCTTCAAAAGAATATTTACCGTAATTGGTAGCCATATGCCAAGCACTTAAATCAGCACTATTTGCAGGGGTGGCAAATACCATTAACCGCCTGGAAGCTACACCACCGTCATCATTATTTGCAGCACATAGGGCTTCATAAAAAGTCAAAAAATCCTTATAGTCAACAGGGGATTTTTTATCCTCATAGGTAATACCCAATGTTTCCAATGATAAATTAAACCGCTTACTTAGGGTATCCATCTCTTCATTATTAAGGGGTCTAAGGGGGTGAAACTGCTTGTTGCTGCCTAACATCCACTGGTTAACAACAACCATGTTAATGTATTTATCAAACCAGTGGTCTGGATTTGTATCTTCAAAATCAATTTCACGGTCACTGGTTTGGATGATACTTTTATCAAAATTTGCTAATGCAATCATTTTAGCAGCTAGTGCTCGTGTAATGACCATATCTGCTTGAGCCACATAGGGTTGACTTATCACCTGATCATCTTTTTCAGCATTGTTATTTGGTACATTTTCACCACCATTCGGCTTATGATTCACCTGATCTGCCGGTTTGTCCTCTTTGGCTTGTTGCGAACTGGCACACCCTGTTAGTAAGGTGCTCATTAATAGAAATACCATCAGCATCATATATTTCTTCATCCATTACCCTCCATTATTGTTCATTATTTATACCCATCATTATTGTAGCATATTTTACCTTTTTTAACTATTCATGGACAGTTAATTTTTGATTTTTTCTCTAGGCACACTGGTTAACATGCCTCATTATGATCATCTGGTACAACCTTAACTCCTTATATACATGTATATACAATTTTACTCTGACTTATGCTTACTGGATGATGAATCCGTGTCTATTGACATATGGATCCTGGACCTTTATGAGGGTATCTCGATCTGTCATGGCTTGTTTCTTCTAAAATATAATTCAATACTCTCTTTTGCAACTTGTATCATATAATCTATTTCAAACTTAGCGATGACATACGGCGGCATAAAATAAATAATATTACCGAGAGGTCGTAGTAGCACACCCTTACTCACGGCAATCCTATAGATTTCATAGCCTACCCGCTGTTTCCAATCAAAAGGCTCCTTGGTGTTACGATCTTTTACTAATTCAATTGCGCCAACCATCCCCATAAAACGTATATCCCCTACTTGAGGAATATGTTGCAGCATTTTAATGGCTTTTTCTTTCATATAAGCTGCTGTTTCACGATTTTTCTCAATAACCTGCTCTTCTTCAAATATTTTCAATGTCTCTACAGCTATAGCACAGCCTAATGGATTACCACTATAACTATGGGAATGCAAAAAAGCTTTCAAGGTTGTATAGTCGTCATAAAAGCCTTCATAAATCTTATTGGTCATCAAAACCAATGATAATGGCATATAACCTGCTGTTAAGCCTTTACTTACACACATGAAATCAGGTGTAATACCTGCATGATCACATGCAAACATCTCACCTGTCCGTCCAAAACCTACTGCAATCTCATCAGCAATCATATGAATATCATATTGATGGCATAACCCACGTAGCTTTTTGAGATATATAGGGGAATACATTTTCATGCCTGCTGCACATTGGATAAGGGGCTCTATGATAATAGCCGTTATCTCTTCATGGTGGGAAGCCATGATCTCCTCCACATGTGCAATACATTCACCTTTGCAGGTCTCTCTTTGAAGTCCCCATTGACAACGGTAGCAATCAGGTCCTTGTACACGTTCAACATCCATAAGGATTGGCTTATAGACTGCATTATAGAGTTCACAACCACTCACAGCTAAAGCAGCTAATGTTTCGCCATGATAGGCATCTGTTAAAGCCATAAACTTCTTCTTTTGTGTGCGGCCTGCTTGTTGGTGATATTGAAAGCTCAATTTGAGGGCAATTTCTACAGCAGAAGAACCGTTATCCCCAAAAAATATCTTCTCCAACCCCTGTGGCGCTACCTTTAAAATACGTTCTGATAACGCTATTGCTGGTTCATGGGTAAAATTAACAAAGATGGTGTGTTCCAGTGTATTCGCTTGTTGAGCTAATACATCCCCAATCCTCTTATGGCAGTGACCAAATAGATTGACCCACCAAGATGATACCGCATCAATATACCGATTACCATCAATGTCTTCTAAGTAGACGCCCTTACCTTTTTTAATGATAATGGGATCAAATGTCTCATAATCCTTCATTTGAGAACATGGATGCCATATATTATCAAGATCCATTTGAATGAGTGCTTCCTTATTCATGACAATCCTCCCCGGTTAATATGGCTAATATATCTTTATTATCTAGCCAATGTGTATAATGCTTTCTTAGATGATTCGGTTCTTCCAATGGACTTGAACCCATTGTAAATACTTCTGCTGGTATCTCTTCATTGATAATCCGTTTATTATCCACATGGGCTGGCTTGTTTTCATCATAACGATTCAGCACAATCAAAGGTACTTTCAACCCCTTACTCTTTGCAAATGCATAAGCCTGTAATGTATGATTCAGTGTACCAACGCCAGCATCTGCCACCATCACAACATCCAAAAAAAGTCGTTTAATCAAATCATATAGCCATATTTTTCCTCTTATCAAAGGCACCGCTAGACCACCAGCCCCTTCAACCATGACTACATCATAGTGTTCTTGTAGATAATCATATGTTTTTATAATATGATGGATATCCATTTCCACCTGTTCCATTTCTGCGGCAAGATGTGGTGAAACAGGTTCCCGAAAACAATATGTATTATAACAATCTATAGAGGCATCCTTATGACTAATGGATTTGACAAATTCTACATCAGGTGCTACCAATTGCTTGTTCTGCTCTTCCCCACCGGATTGAATGGGCTTATAATATGCAACCTTCTTACCTTGCTTTGCCAATGTATAGGCTAAGCCTGCTGTTACATATGTTTTTCCTATATCCGTTCCTGTAGCTGAAATCATAAAGCCCTTCCCCACCTAGCTCACCTTACTTTCAATTTTTCTTTCCCTATATAAAATGGGAAGTATATGATTCGATGTTAAAACAACCATTAAACTAAGACACATATCAGGAATAATATAGGGTAGGAATCCCCATTGTATGGCCACAAACCAGCTAATATCTCCTTGGGACACATGATTATACATAAAGTATAAGTAAGGTATCCCACATAAGTAAACAATGCCCAAACCTGTTAATACCACCATATATTTTTTTAATGGACTGACTTGTTTATTTCTACCCATCAACACACCTATTACAAATGCAGCTAAAACAAAACCTATGAGAAAACCAAATGTAGGTTGAAAAACATAACTTATACCACCGCCATTGGCAAAAATAGGTATACCCACTAGCCCAATACCTACATATAATAGTTGCGCGTATAATCCTTTTCTGGCACCTAACAACATCCCTGCGTATGCACAGAATAAAAACTGTAACGTAAATGGTACGGGATAAAAGGGAATCTTAATAAATGCTCCAACAGCGGTTAACGCTGCAAATAATGAGATATGTAATCTATCCAGTATGGTTAATCTTTTCATAATATGCCTCCTTATTAATATATTGTTAACCCATATAGCTCATCGGTTTACATTATAATCATCCCCCCAATGATTGTCAACCTATTATATTTTAAGGTTTACAATTTTCAATGCCACCTATATACCATCTTATCCTTGACGGAATAAATGACAAAGCCCTTATTTTATGGCTTCTGTGGTGAATGCTTACTTAAAATGAAAGATGATAGAATATTCCAGTCATTTCTAAGTTTATTACAGCACAGCGTTAAAAGTCTAACTTTTTAGTTAATTTGTGAATTTATGACGCCTATAGCCAACTATTCTTCATATCTACAGTAAATTCGCTGATTAAATACCATTGAAACCCTCTAACCATGCCTGAAAAAGTGGTAGTGAGATATTTTTTGTACAATATCACCAAAGATTTTCTTTGAAGTCTTTTATTTTTTCTCCTTCATTGTATTGAATTGTCTAATAATTTATGGTATACTAACTCTTAATAAACTAATAGAAGGCTATACTTTATTTTAATAAGCAAGAGGCTCTTAGGATTAAATGAATGAAGCAACCCTCTTGTACCTATAGATTTGCACATTAAGTTTTAGCTAAAAAGGAGGCAGTGATGATGCATAATACTTATGGCTTACCCAAGAAGCAAGGTCTATATGATCCACAATTTGAAAAAGACAACTGCGGGGTTGGTTTTATCGCTCATATGAAAGGTAATAAATCCCACGCCATTATAGAACAAGGTTTAGAAGTACTTGTTAACTTAACACATCGTGGGGCCGTAGGATCAGACCCAGATTCTGGTGACGGTGCGGGTATTTTAATTCAAATCCCCCATGCATTTTTGAAGAAAGAAATGGCTAAATTGAATTTTTCACTTCCAGAACCGGAGGAATACGGTGTTGGTATGATATTCTTACCACAAGAGCCCAATGCAAGGTATTTTTGTGAAGGGGTTTTTGAAAAACATCTTGCAGATGAAGGACTTACGCTCATTGGATGGCGAAATGTCCCCATTAATGACCGAGCTTGTGGATTAACAGCTCGTGGTACACGCCCCATGGTTCATCAAGTCTTTATTGAACGTGGTAACTTATCACCAGAAGCTTTTGAAACCAAACTGTATCTTGTAAGAAAGCTGGTTGAAAAAGCGATACGTGAAGCAGGTCATGACTACACGGAAGCATTTTACATATGTAGTCTTTCAAGTAAAACCATTGTTTACAAAGGACAGTTACTGGCTAGACAAATTCCAGAGTTTTATCCAGACCTTACCGACAGCAGTATGGTAAGTGCTATAGCTCTTGTTCACCAACGCTACAGTACGAATACTTTCCCATCTTGGGATAGGTCTCAACCCTTTCGCTTCTTAGCACACAACGGTGAGATCAATACCCTTCGTGGTAATGTCAACTGGATGAATGCAAGAGAAGGTATTCTGAAATCAGACCTATTAGGTGATGATATCAAGAAACTCTTCCCTATTATTACACCTGGTGGTTCAGACTCCATGAACCTTGACAATGCATTAGAATTATTAGTAGCCAGTGGAAAATCACTTTCCCACGCTATCTCCATGTTAGTACCAGAGGCATGGCAAGAACACACCACGATGGATGAAGATAAAAAAGCTTTCTACGAGTACCATGCACGCCTCATGGAACCATGGGATGGTCCAGCTGGTATTGCGTTTACAGATGGTGTTCAAATCGGTGCAACCCTTGACCGTAATGGACTTCGTCCTGCTCGTTACCTGGTAACAGAAGATGATATCGTTGTTATGGCATCTGAAACAGGTGTTCTACCATTTGAATCGCAATCAATCCTCAAAAAAGGACGACTTGAACCAGGTAAAATGTTCCTAATTGATACAAAAGAAGGACGTATTATCTCAGATGAAGAGATTAAATCTGGTTTATCTTCCAAGCATCCTTATAAAGAATGGATTGGTAAAAATAGATTAACCATTGATGATTTACCTCATCCACATGATCCAGCTGTCATAAGTGATGATCGCCTATTACGTATACAGAAAGTATTTGGTTATACGGAAGAAGAGTTAAAACGCATTCTTGCACCTATGGTTGATTTAGGAAAAGAAGCTATCAGCTCTATGGGTAATGATGCTCCCCTTGCCGTATTATCCGATGAACCACAATTATTGACCAATTACTTTAAGCAACTGTTTGCTCAAGTGACGAACCCACCCATTGATCCCATTCGCGAAAAGTTGGTCATGTCCTTAAAACAATTTATTGGGTATAAAGGTAATATTCTTCGTGATTTAAAACCGAAAAAGAATATTAATTTCATCGAGCTTGATCAACCTATTTTAGATAATGCCAGCTTCGAAAAGATTCGTCATATTCACCACAAAGACATTCGATCCGTTAAGATACCTATTACTTTTTCAGCTTCCAAAGGCGGCACAGGTTTAGAAGAAGCTCTTGATTCACTAAATGAAAGAGTTATACGTAATATAGAAGAAGGCTATAATGTTATCATCTTAAGTGACCGTTATATTGATAAATACAATGCACCCATTCCTAGTTTATTAGCAACAGCCAGTGTGCATCATCACTTAATTAGCCAAAAACTTCGTACAAAGGTAGATATCATCGTTGAAGCTGGTGATGCTCGTGATGTGATGCATATGGCACTACTTATTGGTTATGGTGCTACGGCGATTAACCCTTATGTGGCATTTGATACCATTTTGCATCTAACGACACATAAACTCTATGTAACAGAAGAACTATCCGAGAAAGAAGCTTACAAACGTTATATAAAAGCCCTTGGCAGCGGTTTATTGAAAATTTTATCCAAAATGGGCATTGGTACGCTTCAAAGCTACCATGGTGCACAGATTTTTGAAGCTGTAGGTATTCATGGTGATGTGATTGACCGTTACTTCCCAGGAACACCATCAAGAATTGAAGGTATAGGCCTTGATATCATTGCTGAAGAAGTAATTGTACGACATAGTAACGCATTCAATACCTATAGAAACCCTTATCGAAACTTACTTGAAGGAGGTAATTTACACTGGAGAACAGAATCTGAAGCTCACTTATTCAACCCAGATACCATTAGTAAATTACAACAATCCTGCCGTACTGGTAATTATAATTTATTTAAAGAATATGCCCAGCTTGTTAACGATCAGAGTAAGAAACTATGTACCATCCGTGGTCTGTTGGATTTTAAAACCATGGGTGCTATCCCGCTTGAAGAAGTTGAATCCGTAGAAAGTATTGTTAAGCGTTTTGCTACAGGTGCTATGTCCTTCGGTTCTCTTAGTAAGGAAGTGCATGAGACCTTAGCTATTGCCATGAACCAAATAGGTGGAAAATCCAACTCTGGTGAAGGCGGTGAAGACCCTCTTCGTTTTGTTAGAGGTACAGATGGCACATCTAGAAACAGTGCCATTAAACAGGTCGCATCTGGACGTTTTGGTGTCACTACCGAATATCTTGTTAACGCAGAAGAGCTGCAAATTAAAATGGCACAAGGTGCTAAGCCCGGCGAAGGTGGACACTTGCCTGGTCATAAAGTAACAGAAGCCATTGCGAAAGTAAGACACTCAACACCTGGTATTGACTTAATATCACCTCCACCACATCATGATATCTATTCTATTGAGGATTTGGCTCAATTAATCTATGATCTTAAGAATGTGAATGAACAAGCAAGAATTAATGTAAAGCTTGTTTCAGAAGTAGGTGTTGGTACCGTTGCCGCTGGTGTAGCTAAAGCACATGCTGATGTTGTCCTTGTATCCGGTCATGATGGCGGTACAGGTGCATCGCCAGCTAGTTCCATTAAGTATGCGGGTCTTCCATGGGAACTTGGTCTTGCTGAAACGCAGCAGACCTTATTGATGAATGACCTTCGAAGCCGTATCGTGGTTCAGACAGATGGTCAATTAAAAACAGGTCGTGACGTGGCTGTGGCCGCTCTACTTGGCGCAGAGGAATTTGGATTTGCAACAGCCGCACTTGTGGTTAGTGGATGTATCATGATGAGAAAATGTCAAAAGAACACATGTCCAGTAGGGGTTGCTACCCAGGACCCTGAGCTTCGCAAACATTTTACAGGCAAGCCTGAGCATCTCATTAACTTCTTCACGTTCTTAGCAACGGAGCTTAGAGAGTACATGGCAGAGATGGGCTTTAAAACCGTTAGTGATATGGTGGGACGTGTTGACATGTTAGAACCTAATGCACTTAGGATGCATCCAAAAGCACAACAAATTGATTTTAATGCGATTCTCTATCGTCCTGAACTACCATCACGAATTGGTCCACGCTGTGTCAAAGACCAAGAACATGGTCTTGAAACTATTTTCGACCGTACGTTAATTAAGGATGCTAAAGAAGCCATTGCAACAGGTGCAAAAGTATATCAAGAGTACCCTATACGTAATATTCATCGTACAGTAGGCACCATGCTTGCAGGTGAAGTAGCTAAAAAATATGGTGGAAAAGGACTTGAAGAAGATACCATTCACTATAAATTCAATGGTTCTGCTGGTCAGAGCTTTGGATGTTTTGCCACATCTGGCATGACCCTTGAACTAGAAGGTGACGCCAATGATTATCTTGGAAAAGGTTTATCTGGTGGTAAATTGATTGTTTATCCTAACAAGGCTGCTACATTTGAGGCAGATAAAAACATCATTGTTGGTAACACCTTGTTGTACGGCGCTACAGAAGGCCAAGTCTATATTAATGGTATTGCCGGTGAGCGTTTTGCCGTACGTAACTCTGGTGCAACTGCTGTTGTTGAAGGTGTTGGTGACCATGGCTGTGAATACATGACAGGTGGTTTAGCCCTTATCCTTGGACCAACAGGACGTAACTTTGCAGCAGGTATGAGTGGTGGTATTGCTTATGTTCTTGATGAAGCTGGAGATTTCGAAGAAAATCGATGTAACTATCAATTAGTTGTTACGGAATCTCTACAAGATGATGATTACGAAATGGTGCAGAAACTGATGGAAAGACACGTAGCTCATACAAACAGCAAAAAAGCAAAAGCTATTCTTGAGCGCTTTGAAGATTACAAGGAGAAATTTGTAAAAGTTATTTCTCCTGCCTATAAAGAAGTATTGCTTAAAAAGAAAGCTAAGGAGGTGTGCTAGTATGGGAAACCCAACAGGATTCAAGAAATATCCTCGTAAAGTAGGTAGCTATAAACCCGAGCTTAAACGTATTAAAGACTTTGACGATATCTATATTCCATTGGAAGATGAAGAGATTAAAACCCAGGCTTCTCGTTGCATGGATTGTGGTGTACCCTTTTGCAGCTATAACTGCCCTCTTGGCAATATTATCCCCGATTATAACGATCTTGTTTACCATGATCAATGGGATAAAGCCCTTGAGGTTCTACACTCCACCAACAACTTCCCTGAGTTCACTGGTAAAATCTGTCCAGCACTCTGTGAAGCATCATGTGTCCTTGGTATTCATAATGACCCTATTACCTGTAAACAAGTGGAGCTTGCCATTATTGAGCGGGGATGGGAAAAAGGTATTGTGAAACCTCAACCACCAGCTGTATTATCTGGTAGAAAAGTAGCCATTGTTGGTTCAGGACCATCTGGTCTTGCAGCAGCTCAGCAATTGGCACGCGTTGGTCATAGTGTAACGGTATATGAACGTGAAGATGCTGTAGGCGGCTGCCTACGCTATGGTATACCCGATTACAAATTACCACAGATGTACATTGACCGTCGTGTAGAGCAAATGGAAGAAGAAGGTGTTACCTTCCTAACCAACACCAATGTAGGCGTTGATGTATCCGTTGATGAGCTAAAAGAGACCTTTGATGTGATTTGCCTCACTGGTGGTTCAACCACCCCAAGAGATCTGGATGTATCTGGAAGAAACCTAGATGGTATACATTTTGCGATGGACTTCTTGCCACAGGCAAATAAATTAAATGCAGGTAAAGAAATTCCTTCTACTCAAGTTATCTCAGCAAAAGATAAAAAGGTTGTTGTTATCGGTGGCGGCGATACAGGTTCAGACTGTGTGGGTACATCTATTCGCCAAGGCGCTGTGGATGTCATTCAACTGGAATTATTAGATGCACCACCCATAGAACGGACAGAAAGCCAACCGTGGCCTGTATACCCTATGATTCTTAGAACATCTTCTTCCCATAAAGAAGCTTATGCTAAGTTTGGTAAAGACATCAGAAATTACAGTATCGCCACAAAATCCTTTGAAGGCGAACACGGTAAGGTGACGAAAATTAATTGCATTAAATTAGAATGGTCAACAGATGCTAATGGTAGAAAATCCATGAAAGAAATTCCAGGAAGTGAATTTCAATTAGAAGCAGACCTTGTCCTATTTGCAATGGGCTTCTTGCATCCTGAACATAAAGGTATGTTAGATGACTTAGGTGTTGCTTATGACAATCGTGGTAACGTATCTTCTGATAACTGCTACATGACCAATATTGAAGGTATCTTCACTGCTGGCGATATGCGACGAGGTCAATCCCTTGTGGTTCATGCTATTGCAGAGGGACGTAAGCTGGCACAGTGTGTTGACAAGTATTTAATAGGCTCTACATTCTTAAGAAGCTCCTTATAATAAGGTTACAAGCCCCATCTTTCATAAAGATGGGGCTTTTTTACGCATTATTTTAGTCATTTAATGCATCATGACACACTATCTACGAAACAATTTCATTACATAATTGGGTATATGAAATACCCATGGCTAATGCTTCTTGAGGGATGAGGCTGGTGGGTGTCATACCAGGAAGCGTATTGGCTTCAAGACAGTACATATCACCCTTTTCATCTAACATAAAATCAATTCTTGAGTAAGTGCCTAGACGTAAACATGTGTGAACGTTTAGCGCAAGCTTTTGCATGCCTATCGTTGTTGCAGTTGTTATACGAGCTGGACAAATCTCAGTCGCCATATTAGGTTGATATTTGTTTTTATAGTCATAAAAACCTGTTTTAGGAATAATCTCAATAACAGGTAAGGCTTCTCCCTTTAGAAGACCCACTGAAAATTCTCTGCCAACTATTTTCTTTTCAATCATGACTTTGGATTCAATTTTTTTTGCATCTGCGATAGCTTTTTGCAGTTCATCTTGTGTACTGACCATGGATATACCTATACTTGAACCATTACTACAGGGTTTAACCACACAAGGTAAACCCATTGTCTGAATCACATGCTGCTCTGTCATCCCATCTTCTAACATAACCCAATGGGGTGTGGGAATATTACCTTCACGCATGAGTTTTTTACTTATATCTTTGTCCATGGCTAAAAGGCTCCCGATATAACCTGTTCCAGTATAAGGAATACCTAACACATCAAAAGTTGCTTGTATTTGTCCATTCTCCCCTATTGAACCATGTAAAGCAATAAAAACCTTATCCGCAGCTTGGCAGTTTTTTATGACATTAGGTCCAATAAGAGAATCGCCATTGCTGCAATTATTTTTTATTGCATGTAAATCCGGAGCTGTCTCAGGCACGTTATATACATAGGGAACATGGCTCTTATCCTTAAATAAATGTTCTAGATTAATGTCCTTTAAGGAAATACCTTCATAAACATCCAGTAATAAGACGCGATGACCGGCTTCCCTAAGAGCATTCGCAATAAGACTGCCTGAACTAAGGGACACATCTCGTTCGTGACTTAGTCCACCTGCTAGAACAACAATTTTCATCATTCCACCTCATTTTTAGTTATATACTTGATTTTATTTGAGTACAGACACGGAATCTGTCTCCATCATAAAATAATCTTCAATCACTTCTGCGTCATTAAAATAAATGGACAATCCTTTTCTTATTTGGTAATTTTCATGCCCCTTACCTGCCACGATAACGATATCGCCTTTTGATGCTTTTGATAAGGCTTGAAAAATAGCTTTTTTACGGTCTTCTATCTTTTCATAAGTACATCTTGCTCCCATGATACCTACTTCGATATCACGTATGATCTCTACTGGGTCTTCGTCCCTTGGATTATCCGATGTAAGAATACAATGATCTGCATACATACCGGCAATCTTGCCCATAATGGGCCGCTTCGATTTATCTCGGTTTCCCCCACAACCAAATACCACATATATCTTCCCTGACGATAATTTCTTAGCAGATTGTAAAAGCTGCTCTAAACTATCTGGGGAATGGGCATAATCTACGATGGTAAAGATATCCTTTAGATTGGGTATTCTTTCAAATCGCCCAGGTATAAACATCACTTGACCAATGCCTCCAATAATTTCATCCAGTTCTAAGCCTAATGCATAACAAGAGGCAATAGCTGCTAAGGCATTATAAATGGTAAATTCACCCGGTATACTTAATGTCACTTTACTTTCTGTATCATTATGAACTAACGTAAACACGCTTCCACGGGAGGTATACTGAATATCTTTTGCTGTAAAATCAGCATGCCGCATAATACCGAATGTGATGACAGGACACTGTGCCCTACTTGCAAATGCTTCGCCAACAGGGTCATCTATGTTGATAACAGCTTTCTTACACATGCTAAATAATTTAGCTTTTGCAGCTTGATAAGCTTCCATGGTACCGTGTTCATCCAGATGATCTCTTGATAGATTGGTAAACACACCAATATTAAAATCACAACCTATGACTCTATCTCTTTCCAAAGCCGTAGATGTAACTTCCATGACCGCATATTCTACCCCTTTTTCCACCATCTCGGCAAAGGAACTCTGCAGTTCGAGTGCATCAGGTGTGGTCGGGTTAATCTTAACTGTCTTAAGACGCTTCGGTCCAACGGTGTTTTTAATGGTACCAATAAGTCCTGACCGTTTTCCAATATGATCCATGATGCCATCAATTAGAAATGAGGTACTGGTTTTACCATTGGTACCTGTTATACCAATAAGTTTAAGCTTTTTGGATGGTTCATGGTAAAACCGATTGGCCAATATAGCCATGGTTTTTCGTGTATGATCTACTCTTAGCACGGTAACTTCTTTTGGTACTTCATACATATCATCTTCAAGTATAATGGATGTAGCTCCTTCTCTGACAGCATCCATGATAAAATCATGGCGGTTAACATGCTTATTACGTACTGCAATAAACAATGCCCCCTCCTTAACTCTTCTTGAATCCCAGCATAATTGTTTTACATCTGTATGGACATCACCTTGTATGATTTCATAGGTTAAGCCTTCCATTAATGTACTTAATTTCATGATATTCCCCCTATTATTGATATGCTTCACAGTAAACTTTCCTCTGTACAGCTTTAATTACCTCTAGTATAGCATTATTTTTTACAACTAATATTGCATTATCTGTCTATTTTCTTGCAATAACTGCTATTCTGGTGATAAAATAGTTATATGGATATGTAAATAACCATAAACTTATGAGGCATGTTCGCTGATATTTGGTTACCATATAAGCCCTTAATATTAAGAAAGGAATCGAAAAAATGGATAGACTAGGCAATGACTATAGCCAACGGGGTTATCTAAAAGAAGACTTTCGTTTGTTTCATTTAAAAGACCAAAATAAAGATGCTTTTTCACTCCATTATCACACTTTCCATAAGATTGTTTTCTTTCTTAGCGGTCAAGTTACTTACTTAATCGAGGGTAAGTATTATAAGCTTAAACCTTGGGATATACTTCTTGTAGCCAAAAATCAAATACATATGCCCATTATCGATCCTCATGAACCTTATGAACGTATGGTATTATGGGTAAATGATGCCTTTTTACAGCAAGATAAGGAAGAAGACAATAACCTTTTATCCTGTTTTCACATAGCCAGTCAGAAGAAGAATATTTTAAGGTTATATGAAACGGACCTTCATGCCACTAAGCACCGCTTGTATGCATTAAAAGATGCCCTATCTGATCAAGCTTTTGGTCACTATACCATGAATAAATGCCTGTTTCTTCAACTCATTGTTTGGCTTAATCGCTATTACTTAGGTGCTGATGCTCCCATTGCTGATGTGACCTATGATGAACGGATTGAAACCCTTATTCACTATATTAACCACCACTTGGACGAACCCCTTCGTATTGATCAGTTAGCCGATACGGTCTATTTAAACAAGTACTACCTGATGCATCTTTTTAAAGAACAAATCGGCTATCCTATTCATCGTTATATTTTGGAAAAGCGACTCATTCGTGCTTCTTCACTGGTTCGAGAAGGTGTCATGTTATCAGAAGTTTGTGATCGGTGTGGTTTTGGTGATTATTCCAGTTTTGTAAGAGCCTTTAAGAAAAAATTCGGCGTATCGCCCAAAAGGTATGCAAAATCCATGCCAATTAGTTAGATAATTCAAGGCGTAGACAATAAAATGTTTTTATTAAACGAAGTTGCTAATCTTTTTGCAATAAAATTTGACATTTATCGTCTCCTATGATAGCCTATATGAGTAAGGTTATACTTTGCCGTACAAAATATTAATTTTCGGAGGATTTTTAATGAAAACTGGTGTAGTAAAATGGTTTAATAATGAAAAAGGATTTGGATTCATTTGTGTTGAAGGGGAAGAAGATGTATTTGTACATTTTTCTGCTATTCAAGGAGATGGATTTAAAACTCTAGAAGAAGGTCAAAAAGTTGAATTTGAGGTTACCGAAGGAACAAGAGGCCCTCAAGCAGAGAATGTAGTTAAACTATAAATGAAATTTAAAAAAGAAGGTATCAAGACCTTCTTTTTTTTTGACGCTTATTTGACGCTTATATGATTATCTTTGACATTTATTCACATGCTGGTAATGCTTTTGGTTGTTCACATGTACTTTCTAATGTCACATGTTTTTCTGCATTAGATGCATCATGGAAGCCATGCATAATATCTAATACGTGGTAAGCTAATGCTCCACTTGCTTTAGGCTCTCTCTTCTCAATAATCGCACTTGCCATATCAGCAAGGCCTAATCCTCTACTGTTATCTGCATAATCATGGGTAAGTGGCACTTCTTTCCATTCTTTATCTGATGGTAACTTCAATTGAACTGTTCCACCAAAACCATTAGGATCGGGCACACTTAAGCTGCCTTTTGTACCATATATTTCGATGCGAGGTAATTGAGCTCCCCATACATCAAAACTTGTGATAATCGTGCCGATTGCCCCATTTTCAAAAGCTATCATACCAGCAACATGTGTAGGCACTTCAACTTCTATCTTGGTGCCGTTTTTAGGCTCACTTGTGATGGTACGTTCTGCAAAAGTCTTTCTTGTATAACCTGTGACTTGCTTAACAGGTCCCATAAGGTTAACCAAGGCTGTTATGTAATAAGGTCCCATGTCAAACATGGGTCCGCCTCCAGCTTTATAATAAAATTCAGGTGCTGGATGCCAGCTTTCATGACCGTGACATACCATAAAAGCAGTGGCTGCAATGGGTTCACCGATGACACCATCATCTATGAGTCTTCTACAAGTCTGAATACCAGCTCCTAGAAAGGTATCAGGCGCACAGCCAACTTTTAAGCCTTTTGACTTTGCTAAATCCAATAAATATTGACCATCTTCTCTTGACAATACCAATGGTTTTTCGTTATACACATGTTTGCCTGCTTTAAGGGCTTGTTCTGCTACAATTTTATGTGCCTGTGGTGTGGTTAGGTTCAGAATCATATCAATGGTTTCATCTGCTAACATCTCATCTACTGTCATAGCTTTTACCTTGTATTTATCCCCTTGTGATTGTGCTTTATCCATATCTAAATCAGCACAGCCAACTACATCCAAAATATCAAATACACCTGTTGTGTTCTTTAGATAGATGTCGCTGATATTGCCACAACCAATAATACCTACTTTTACCTTCTTCATGCTATCCCTCCTTATTATCAGCTTCTTTACTTACAGCCTTTGATTTACCTGCTGCCGCCCATAAGAATCCTCTGCGCATCATTTCAGATACTTCATCTATCTCCACTGTTTCTGCATGATGGCCTAGAGAATTGTAATACACTCTTCCCTGTCCCCATCTTTTTGTCCAAGCTACAGGCATGCGAACAACACCGTTGGTGGTGTGATGGCCTTCTGCTATGGGAAAATCTGTGGTTGCTAATACTTGAACAGCTGGGTCTACATGCAAATAATACTGCTCAGATGTTACTTTAAAATCTTCTATATCCTCCACAAGAGAACTGGAAGAAGGCATGATGTTAACGGTATAGGTTACACCATCACCACCAGGATGACTCACCCAGTTGCCTCCTGTCATAAACTGCCATAATACACTTTGTCTAAAAGCATCGCACATGCCTCCATGACAGCCTGCAAGGCCAACACCTTGTGCAACAGCTTCTGATACATTGTTCACGAAACCATCTTCGATTTCACCCATGGTCCATACAGGAACCAATAAATCATATGCCAATAGTCCTTCTTTGTCTTTTAGGCAATCTAACGTATCACTCACTACAACTTGAAAACCTTCTTTTTCAAGTACTGATTGAAAATGCTGGGCAACCTGTAGGGGTTCATGACCATCCCATCCCCCTTGAAATATTAACGCTTTCCTCATAAAAAAACCTCCATCATACTAGATTTTGCTCTCTTCAAAATCTACTATAACAGAGATTTATTCTTTACTCTTCTCATTTATAACACTATCCTTCTCATTTATACGCTTTCGATATATAGAAGGGGAACATCCCATATAGGTATGAAACACACGATTAAATGTCTTAACACTGTTAAACCCTGTAAGATATGCAATATCAACAACGGTATCATCTGTTTCTGAAAGGCATTCTCTAGCCCTTTGTAAGCGTATCATGGTGACGAAGTGTTTAAAGGTCATACCTGTATACTTTTTAAATAGTCTGGTAAAATAATTCTTACTCAGATGGACCAACTGAATGATTTCTTCAAGGGACAGTGCCTCATGGTAATGCTTTTCAACATGATGGATCACGTATTCAATAACCGGGTGGGGTTGATATTTCTTATGAACTTGTTCCATGGACAGTTGCAATTGCTCTTCCCTTAACAGACATGTCATCAGTTGATACATACTGCTTAAGATGGCATATTTGTAACCTTTTTTCATTTGCTCATATTCCATTAATAAGGTGGCTAAGATACGTTTGAGCTTCTGTCTAAAATCCTGATTATACTGGTCATTGATAATGAGGCTATGACTGAATAACATCATTAATTGTTGGTAATCATGGGTATCATAATGTAAGCTCTCTAATAAATTCATATGAAATTTCATGAGTATATGATGAAAATGCGCACATTCCACATAACGGTGAATCTCTTTTCGTCCAATAATCATCATGTCACCTGTTTGGAGAGTATAACGATCATTTCTAATGTAAACATCACCTTGTCCTTCAGCGACTAACAAGATTTCAATTTCCTCATGCCAATGAGGAGGAAAACCAAACATCTGCCCTTGCCATACTTTGATGGGATAATCATGGGCTTTGAAAGTATATTCATAATAGGGTTCCATTGCTCATACTCCTTATCCATGTTATGGTTTTATTATGCCATAGTCTTATGTATTATACCAGATTATATCGTCTTTTTCGAAGAACTTTCTTAGTAAATCTCCTTTTATTGACATCTCTTGAACATATAAAAAGGTATAAACCTTAATGGTTAAGCATACGATGCTCAAGCCAACGTTTATACCTCTTATTATTATATAGTTTATGATATTAATCTATCCGCCCTAAGCACTATAGCAAAATAAATGATAGTAAAACTACAAATGCAAAGGTGACTAAGCCCTGTATCAAGGTAGCCATGGTATGGGACTTGTAACCTGTGGATACATCCATTCCGCTGAAATTCGTTACTACCCAGAAGAAGCTGTCATTGGCATGGGATACGGTCATGGCTCCAGCACCAATGGCCATTACTGTTAAGACACTTCCCATGGTAGAATCCAACCCAAGGGATGTTAGCAGTGGGGCCACAAGAGCAGATGTGGTTACAAGAGCAACTGTTGATGAGCCTTGAGCTGTTTTGAATGCTGCCGCAATGATAAATGGCAGGAATATACCCAGGTTATATTCGGCTAAAGTAGCACCTAAGTAATCACCTATCTGCGTGGTTTTAAGCACCGTTCCCAGTGCACCACCTGCACCTGTTACCATGATAATCACAGCTGCACCTTTTAAACCATCACCAATCCAGCCTGTTAATGTTTCTTCATTTAACTTAGGCAATAACAATAAGGAGAATAAGAATCCAATAACAAGAGCATTAATGGGTTTACCTAAAAATGAAACCGCTGTATATAAACCGCCATCACCTAGTGGCAGTGAGGGCATATTGGCAATTGTACCAAACGTAATGAGTAAAATCGGTACAAGAATAGGAGCAAATGCCTTCCAAGCACTTGGTAAGACACCATACTTTTCTTTTACCTCGTCATAAGACATTTCTAATGGCTCTTGATCTTCTGTGGACGTATACTTCTTACCTGCAATTTTTGCCCAGAAGTATCCTGCAAACATACCCACCAATGCTACTGCAATACCAATTAAAATAACCAATCCCAGTTTATTTTCAAGACCTAAATTACCAGCAGCAGCAATAGGACCTGGTGTGGGTGGTACAAAGGTATGGGTAGCATATAAGCCTGTTGCTAGTGCCACTGTCATCATAACGGATGATGCTTTTGTTCTTTTGGCTAAGGATCTTTTAAGTGATGATAGAATGACGAATCCAGAATCACAAAATACAGGAATAGATACAATGTAGCCAATAATACTCATGGCAAGGCCTGGTCGTTTTTGACCGACCACTTTTAGAACAGTATCTGCCATTTTAATGGCTGCACCTGATTTTTCTAGAATTGTACCAATGATGGTACCTAGAATAATGACGATACCTATATACCTTAAGATACCTCCAAAACCTGTCTTAATGGTATCCCCTATCTCCAATAGAGGCATACCTGCTGCCAATGCAATACCATATGATGTAATAAGTAATACAATAAAAGGGTGAATCTTAAACTTAGATGTTGCTAACACAATAAAAGCGATACCTAATACCAAAATAACAATTAACATTGGACCTTCAACCATGTAAAACCCTCCCTATAGATGAAATAATAATATACAATATGCTGAATGATGGGCCAATATGTTTATTTCTAACATCCAACATATTACCTTGATTTTATAAGTTGAATGGCTAGAGATAACAGGGTACCATGTCGTCGATCATTCAACTTATATCTATCATAATAGCGTATATGTTTTGTATGAATATGCACGAAGAAATACACGCCTTTATGAACACTTTAATCTGTGCTATACACTTTACTTGTGCATGCTAGCCAATAACCGCATGACACGTTCTATGGTTTGATACAGTAGTTCTTCCCCATGCTCCATGGCATATGTTAAATCTCTTGGTCCGTCCACGATGGAAAACAGTGTATCAATGCCTTTTTCATAGACCAGATGAGCATCTTTTCCAATGGAACCAACCACACCAATAACAGGAACATGATATTTCTTGGCAACAGTAGCTACACCAACAGGTAACTTGCCATGTACGGTTTGATAATTGATTTCACCTTCACCTGTGATAACTAAATCGAAATCATAATCATGGAAATATTGATCCAAGCTAATGCTGTCTCTAATGATATCAAATCCCGGTTGTAAGCTGGCATCCATAAAAGCTAATAAACCTGCACCTAACCCACCTGCTGCGCCTGCTCCTGGCACATCCTTAACATCTTTTCCTAGCTCTGATTGAATCATCTGAGCATAGTGTTCTAGATAGCTGTCAAGTCGTGGTAAGTCTTCCTGTAAAGCACCTTTTTGAGGGCCATAAATATAGCTGGCGCCTTGTTTACCACATAAGGGATTATTCACATCACAAGCCACTAGAAATTCTACATTCTGTAAACGTGCGTCACAGGCACTCATATCAATGGTATGCAAATCTTTTAACCCAATGGCTCCGCGGCCTATAACTGTGCCATGTTTATCCAGTAAGCGAAATCCTAACGCCTCTAACATACCAGCACCACCATCATTGGTAGCACTACCTCCAATACCAAGTATAATCTTGGTACAACCTTTATCAAGAACTGCTTTTATCAGTTCTCCTGTACCGTAGGTGGTCGTATACAATGGGTTTCGTTGATTATCTGGAACCAATGGTAACCCTGAGGCACTTGCCATCTCAATAACAGCTGTGATGTTATCGCCTAAAATACCGTACTTGGCATCTACTGTTTCACCTAATGGTCCTGTCACGTTGGTATGTTCAATGGTGCCTTGGGTATTGTGTACAAGTGCTTCGACGGTTCCCTCTCCACCATCAGCTAAAGGACAGGTCACAATAGTGGCTTCAGGGTATATATTTAAAATGGCCTTCTTAGCAATTTCACAGTATCGAATTGCTGATACACTTCCCTTAAAGGAATCTGGTGCTACAAATATGTTCATTGGTTCAACCACCTTCTTTCATTGTATGTAATGACTAAAAAAATACATTTTTTTATGAACTGTTCGTTTAATTTTACTAACCATTTAACTTTATTATAGTACAAAAGCATCTGTTATGCTTCATACATACCAGATAAAAATACAGAAAAAAATTGTACCCAAGGTACAACTTTCTAATGGTTACTCAACATATATTGTCTTTTTGCGTGTATCATCAACTTTTATAGTGTTTAATATACAGATAGATCACGTGTAATAGCATTCTGTCCTTTTCATTATGAATGGGGTTAAGATTAAGATATTCCTTTAGCTTATTCATACGAAAAATCATGGTGTTGCGATGAATGTATAAAGCTTTTGCCGCATGGACAAGGCTCATGTTATTCTCAATGAGTGCTTCAATGGTTTCAAACATATGCTGTGAATCAAGGATCTTCTCCGCTAGAGGTTTTAGGTACGTATCAAGTAAACCTTTATGGACACTGGCAAATAATAACTCAAATATATGGTCTTTGGCAAAGATAATCTGCTTTCCCTTTTGTTTGGCGTTATTCAACAAAAGCTTAGCTTCACGGTAACTCTCTGCATAACCATGCTGTGACGGATGATAATTTCCTACAGAAACAGACCATTCAACATGTAATCCTTCTAATGCTTTTTGGATTTCTATAAAATACCCCTCAATGTGTTCTTTTAGATGGTTTTCATCTTGTTTAAAAGTTTTAAAAATAATAATTTCATCCACATTGATATAAGAGGATATGTCTTGTTTATTGTGGCTTGCAGTAGCCTTTATACTGCTTATGATGTGCTCTTTAACTTTTTCTTTTGTTAAAAGCGGACTGGTTTCAACCACATGGTTAAGGTTATTAAGGGACAGCAAACACACCACCCGAGGAATAGTCAGATTATACCCTAATTTAGCCCCCCAATTTTTTGTGGTTTCCCAGTCATAATCATAATGAACGGCTAGGAGCCTATTGATAAAAAAAGTCTTTTGGCTTTGATGATGGTAGATTCTTTCTTTTAGTGCCTGCTGTTCAAGCATCAACTCCGTAGACATACGTACTAATTCAGCTGTATTCTCCAATTCTTTTGGAGAACCCGTTATACCAATTACACCAGCAATAGCATGTTGATAATAGAAGGGCATGTTAATACCTTGTTTCACCCCTTCATATTTTGCTTCATCTTCTTCGTCAATATCAATACGGCACTTTTTCTTAATCACTTCTTCTGCAATCTTATGATATTTACCAATGCGTTCTTTACTGCCACTTGCTATAATGACACCTAAGTCATTCATGATGTTAATGTTATAACCAAGATTATCCATAATCTGGTCCACCAGTTTTTGCGCCAACTCTTGATTAAGAACCATTGTGCCACTCCCTATCTGCTAAATGATTAACCATATATGGGTATAATGTAACACAATATAGTGGCGGTTTCAAGGTGAGCTAAAGCTTATTTCAACATAGCATCCCATTTTAAAATGAAAAGGCACCTCTCTAGCTGACTAGATAAGGTGCCTTTTTATATTTATGATTGATTGACTATTGTAAAAACATTTTCATATCATCATCTACATTGGTGATGCCACCGATACCAAATGTTTCAACTAACACGTTCGCTACATTTGGTGATAGGAAAGCAGGAAGTGTTGGTCCTAAGTGAATGTTTTTCACACCTAAGTGAAGTAAAGCAAGTAACACGATAACTGCTTTTTGCTCATACCATGCAATGTTGTATGCTATTGGTAATTCGTTAATGTCATTAAGCTCAAATACTTCTTTTAATTTAAGTGCAATAACAGCTAATGAGTAAGAGTCATTACATTGTCCTGCATCAAGTACACGAGGAATGCCACCGATATCGCCAAGTGGTAATTTGTTGTACTTGTATTTTGCGCAACCTGCTGTAAGAATCACAGTATCTTTAGGTAGTGCGTTAGCAAAATCTGTGTAGTAATCTCTTGATTTCATTCTTCCATCACAACCAGCCATAACAAAGAATTTCTTGATTGCGCCAGTCTTAACAGCGTCTACCACTTTATCAGCAAGAGCAAACACTTGTGCATGTGCAAAACCACCAACGATTGAACCTGTTTCAATCTCTGTAGGAGGAGCTAAACGCTTAGCATGCTCGATAATTGCTGAGAAATCCTTGTTACCATTTTCGTCTGCTTCAATGTGTGTACAGCCTGGGTATCCAGAAGCACCCGTAGTATAGATTTTTTCAAGTTGCTCACCTTTTGGTGGTACGATACAGTTTGTTGTAAAGAGAACTGGTCCATTAAAGGAAGCAAATTCCTCTTTTTGTTTCCACCAAGCACTACCGTAGTTACCAACAAAATTATCGTATTTTTTAAATTCAGGATAGTAATGTGCTGGAAGCATTTCACTATGTGTATAAACGTCTACCCCTGTGCCTTTTGTTTGCTCTAATAACTGCTTAAGATCGCTTAGGTCATGACCTGAGATTAAAATCGCTGGGTTATTTCGAACACCTAGATTTACTTCAGTAATCTCTGGGTTACCATATGCACCTGTATTCGCTGCATCTAATAGAGCCATTGTATTAACACCATATTTACCAGTTTCTAATGTAAGGGCTACAAGATCGTCAGCACTTAAGGTGTTGTCAACTGTTGCTGCCAATGCTTTTGTTGTAAACGCATAGATTTCTTTATCTTCTTTACCAAGATTAAGTGCATGATGGGCATAAGCTGCCATACCTTTTACACCGTAAGTGATTAATTCTCTTAATGAACGTACATCTTCATTTTCTGTTGCAAGAACGCCAACAACCACACTATCAGCTTTGGCTTCTAATGCAGCATCAGATTCAGCATACCATGTAGCACAGTCATGAAGGTCCGTAAGAGCTACCCCTTTAGCCTCTAATGCTTCCTTTAGAGTTTTTCTAAGTACTAAGCCTTCTTTAATTGCAGCTTTAATAGCTTGGTCATCAAAGTTAGCATTGGTGATTGTCATAAATAAACCATTCATGATGAAATGATCCACCGGGTCAAGATCCACACCTTTGTCTCTTCCCTTATTAGCTAATATTGAAAGTCCTTTAATGGTATAAATGAGTAAATCTTGCAAGTTAGAAACTTCTTCATTCTTACCACACACACCTGCTACTGTACAACCTGTTCCTTTTGCAGCTTCTTGACATTGATAACAAAACATACTTTGCACAACCTTTCATATTTAAATTTTATTATGTTTTTCACTAATATTTGGGTTATTTTGTTAACCACTGACCAAAGTATAGCATGGTGGTATATAGAATTCTGTAACCTATGTTACGAATGAGAATTATTTTCAAAAAAGGAACTACTATCTAATGACATTCCAAACAATTTATACGGCTATAGAACATCTAGGAAAGGTGGGAAGACCGTTCATGACGTTTAGCGTGATGTGACGTTTAGTGAATGGATTGATAATTTCAAGTAAATGACATTTGCACCTGTTAAAAAGCAATTATTTAATGAAACTTGCAAAGTCATAATATACATATTGACTTTCCAGTTACTGGACATGATATACTAATTAAAGAGTTAACTCAATAAGTTTTGGAGGTTGTTATCATGATGAAAATTGGTGACTTTTCACAACTAACAGGTGTGCCTGTTAAGACACTTAGGTATTATGCAGAAATAGGATTGTTACATCCTGCATGTATAGAAGACAATAATTATAGGTACTATGGACTTGAACAACTATTAGAAATTAACCATATAATTGAGTTAAAAGATTGTGGTTTTACGCTTAATGAAATTACCAATAAGGATATAAATACAATGAATACTTCTGATTTGCTCTGTCTATATCAAAAAAAGCTATCTGTTGCTGAGAAAGAGCGTCACTTTGCTAATATGAAAATAGCAAACCTCAAAAGAAGAATTTCTGAATTAAAGGAAAAGGAGAAAGAAAACATGATTTTATATAATTTACATCAAGCACCTGACCATTCAACATTGATGGGGACAATAAAAGGAGTCGCAGATTTTTATTCTTTAAATCTTAGTCCAGAGATGCTCTATGGACTTACTGGGCAAGCTTTTATGATAAATATACATGAAGAACTATGCCCAAGTGGACCCTATTGTTACAACCTAACAGCATTTATTGAACTTCTAAAAAATGTTGGTATTGAAATGAAAAACTGTGGATTCTTCACTAAATCAAGTACAACAAAAGAAAGAGAGCAAATTGAAAAGACAATCAAGGAACATTTAGACAGTAATAATCCATGTGCTCTATTAAATATGGAATATCAACTGATAACTGGTTACGATGATACTGGTTTCATTACCACTCAACCATGGTCAACAGATTTTCCACCAGGACATTTAACATATGGTACATGGGAAGAAATTGGAAATGAAATTCACATGAGCATTTTTACTTTCAATAGTGTACAACAAAAGCCAATAGATGAAATGATAAAAGTTGCTCTGTATTCTGCATTAGAGATTAATACAAATCCTGACCAATATACAACTAAGCCATATTTCACTGGTTTAGAGGCATACGATGTTTTTATTAAAGCTATTGAAGATGGACATGGTAGTGGACAAGGCAATCGGTGGAACGCAACAGTATGGGGAGAGTGTCGAAATATGGCTTCAACCTTTTTTAAGCAACTTTCTGACGTGTATCCTAATTTATCAAATGATTTCTTATCATTGAGTCATGATTATAAATTAATAGGTGAGAGTTTGCTTAAAATTTCTGAAAGCAATCTTCCAATAGTACCTAGAATAGATGTGTTGAAGGAAATAAAGTCTATTGAAAGTGTGGCAATAGATAAGATAAAAACTGTTTTAAACAAGTTATGATGTTAAAATCAAATTAAAACAAGGAAGATTTTGACCTTGAAACGAAAGGGACTGTTTTTACGCAGTCCCTTATTTATGGGGGTTAAAAGGATTTAGCATTGATGAATTTGACATTGATAACAAAACATACTTTGCAAAGAATTCAAATAATAACTTTCGAAAGAACATTCGTTCGTGTTATAATGATGGTAGGAAATTGATAAGTCAAAAAATGAAAAAAATCGATATCATAATAACAGGAGGATGAGAGATGGAAATTCAAAAATGTACAAAAGAATCTTTTTCTGTTATAGGAAAAGAAGGTTCTACAAATGACGGGAATGGATTTATTCAAAAATTGTGGGAGGATGCTAATTCTCATTTTGATGAAGTAGCTGAACTAACCAAAAAAGATGAGGAAGGTAATCTTCTTGGACTATGGGGTGCAATGTCTGATTTATCCCATTCTTTTAAACCATGGGAGGATAATTTTTCAAAGGGTCTCTATCTTGCAGGTGTTGAAGTAACGGATGATGCACAAGCTCCAAAAGGTTGGGTAAAATGGACAATTCCTTCGTATGAATATATTTATGTTAAGAACGAAGATAGTAAAACATTTGCTGATGTTATAGCATACCTAAACGATAACGATATTCAGCTTGTAGGTGCTGTACACGATTTTAATTGTCCTAAAACTGGACAAGGGTACATGTTCTTTCCAATACGAAAATTATAAGTAAAAGGGACTGTTTTTTACGCAGTCCCTTTATTTATAATGCTTGAAAGTATTTTACATTTATGAACTTGACATTGATTATAAAACATAAAGAATACTTCAAGGCTACTATATTAAGAAAACTACCAAAATGAAATTGGTTGCTTACATAACTAGCCAGTTACTTGCTGTTTATTCCTTTTTCGTATTGTTATAAAAGTGATCACCATAGTTGAATAGCTTTTTATATACTACTACTTCTTTTTCGTTTAATTTATTCTGGCTCCAATTAGGAAAAAGCGGACATTTATTAAATGTCTTTTCGTTATAGGTAATATTAACCGATAATATTTCTCTCTTCTTGGTCTTATCCATTTGGATACAGAAACGACATTTATTGCAATCTTTTGTTCTTTCTAAGACAAATTCCTTTGTGTCTTTATCTAATTGATTAAAATGATGCATGATAACTTTAAAGTAAGGTATGATAAAATCGTATCTTATTTGCTCTTTATCTCCTGGGAAAAATTGAACCATGAAACGAGCTCGTACCTTTTTGGGATATTCTTTCATCCATGTATATTGCATTCCTTTATTTGAATAAACAAATCCATTGTCAATAAAGTACTTCTCCAACTCATTAAGACCAACTTTATTGCCAGTTAACTCGCCAAATAACTTTATACTAGGAACTTGCTTATCGCTATACCTAGCAAAAATAAAATTTAATATTTTATTTGTTTTAGGAATTTTTTTGTCTTGTTGGACAATAGATAGTTCTTTCCATGCCGGAAAAATGAGTGGATATTTTTCATTTCTGAAACTCCAGTATTCTTCACCTTGTTCACATGAAATACCAATTACTTGAAAGATTATAAGAGATTTCTTTATTTTTCTACAATCTGTTTTATTAATCATTAAGACATTGTCTTCTACACAACCCATTATCCCCATGTCATATAAGAGCTCAAAAAAGGCAAAGAACTTCCTTCCAAATTTACGTAAATCTGCACTAGAAACAATAGAATCTTCTAAGGGTTCAAGGTCAATAATAGAAGGTTTTTTATAAATAATATCTATTGTTTCATCTAGAAATTTATACATTTGTTTTTGAGACTCTTCACTTGCCATACTATTGTTAACATATACAAATTCTGTATACAGAGCTTTATATGGATATATAAAACGTTCTGCAAGACTATTAAACGATTTTCCAATCATATTTTCACATATCATTTTATTCCTCCTCATATTGTTAGTTGTCTTTACCCTCATAGATTTTAATTATTGTTAGTTGTCAAGTGTTTATCTAAGTATATCTATTTTAAACCACCTATATATATTGAATAATTATCTTAGGTTTCAGCTATTTAACAAATTAAAAGTATTAATGCCTTCCCGATAGATTTATAGTTAGGCATAGTCAACTATTCTACGAACAATGCATATTGCATTGACATACAAACTTTACCACTTTAAAAATGATTTTGTCAAGGTTATCTTGTATTATTAACGATAACTACCTTTCATATTTTATTATTATCATGTTTTTAATTAAGAAATTCCTATACAGGGGAAAGGGTATCCTAGTAGGACAAAATTTACAAAAATTAATGAACTTGACAACACTACAAGTTGCAGAGCTAAATGAATTACTGTATAATATTGGCATCATAATACAAAATAAGCCATTAAGGGAGGAATTAACTTGGCCTATCATATATACCATAACCAAAAAATATATTTTGATGTTATAGGAGAAGGAGAACCCTTACTCTTATTGCATGGAAACACCGCTTCTTCAAACATGTTTCAACATTTATTGAAGTTATACAAAGACGATTATAAGATTATACTTTTGGATTTTTTAGGACATGGTAAGTCCGATAGACTTACTCAGTTTCCCACTGATTTTTGGTTTGACCAAGCATTACAGGTTATTCATTTTCTAGAAAATCAAAATCTTGGAAAAGTCAATATTGTAGGTACGAGCGGTGGTGCTCTCGTTGCATTGAACGTAGCCCTTGAAAGACCTGACTTGGTCAATAAGGTTGTAGCAGATAGTTTTGAAGGAGAATTCTCTCTAGAATCAGTAGCAAATATTGCTGAAGAAGATCGAAATCAATCAAAACAAATAGAAAGTGCGGTGAATTTTTGGCAGTATAATCACGGAAGTGATTGGGAAACTATTGTTGATCATGACACAAGGGTTATTATTGAACATCATAACTCTATCGGAAAATTCTTTCACCATGATTTATCAGAACTAAAAGTTCCAGCATTGTTAACAGGTAGCTTGGAAGATGAATATTTTCCAGATATTGAAGCAACCTATAAATCGCTCGTTCAAAAAATAAAAGAAAGCAAAATGCATGTGTTCTCAAAAGGTCATCATCCAGCCATGGATTCAAATGCCGAATCATTTGCAAAAATTGTGAAGGAGTTTATGCATTAGCCAAGATATGTTTTTGTTTTTTTACTATAAGAAACGTGCTGAATACCAATTTCTATGCTTATTAGGGTTTGTCCCCAGAAATTATAGGAGATGGTGAATGCTTACTTACTCTCTTCATATCTTAATTATAGAAAAGGGGCTGTTTTTTAACATCCCTTTTTATTACGTTTGAAAGTTATTCTTATATGCTTTTATCATCTAAATTATATATTATTTGATGCAGTTAAGCATCCATTCATTTTTTAACAATCTGTAAGATACCCTATCTCTCATTTTTCCCTCATGCCATACCTTCATTTTAAATTCTGCCTCTTTAATCATACCACATTTTTGCATGACTCTCTCTGATCCTTTATTATCTTTGATGCATCCAGCTGATATTCGAAATACATTATTATCTACAAAAGCAAATCGAATTACCTCTTTAACTGCTTCTGTAACATAACCCTTGTTCCAAAATTTGGGGTATATGAAATATCCAAGGTCCACAAGTTTTCCTAATGGTGTAAAAGCTGTAACTGTATAACCAACCTCCCCTATATAAGCTTTAGTTACTTTATTTTTAATCCTAAAAAAATATTTTCTTCTATTATTTGAAAAAGTATCTTCTATTACATTAATCAAATTCGTTTTTGACTCTTCTAGTGTAGATGTTTCAATATCTTTAAGATAATACATTGTGTCTTTATCCGATAATAACTTATGATAGGAATGCAAATCATTAATTGTATGGTTTCTTAGTAGTAATCGTTTAGTTTCTAAATAAATCAATGCATCCATGTTTTCTCCTTTATAAACTGTAATCTATTTTTATCCACTGCCGTTTCGACTAATTGACAATTAGTGTTGTTATTTAATCGTTACATTACAATTATACATTTGTTAGCAAAATATAACAATAATGAATGGAAGCTGTTCACTAGAACTAATGTTCGTGATATAATAAATATAGAAATAAAGTAATAACATTATGCGAGGAGGTCTTTTATGAATTATGAACACAACAAGAATAAACCAGATATTATAACTGAAGATTGGCCAAATCAGTACACAATACTGCCATGGATGTCGTACTTAACTTCAATCCCTCATGTTATCTTTATGGTAACGACGTTAAAAGAAAATGGTCTTTCTAATGCAGCATTGCATGGATGGGCAAGTTTTTCTGGTGAGGGTAATAACTACTATATCATAATGCCTGTGATGAAACATTCACATACTTACCAAAACATAAAAAGGGATAATGAATTCTGTGTAAACTTTTTATCATCTAATTATGTTGATTTGTGTAAAGAAACAATAGCCAAGAATGCACATGATATAGATGAACTTACGAGTGTTGGGTTCACACCTGAGAAATCAAAAGTTATTAAAGCTCCCCGTATAAAAGAAAGTTTTTTAAAGCTTGAATGTACATATGAATGGGAAAAAGAATTATGTCCAAACAGTATAAATGTTACTGTATGTGCTAAAGTTAACCATATCTCTGCTAATGAATCATTTGTAACCAGTGCTATTTCTAATCGATATGGTCATGATAGTTTCATGTTTCATCTTATGGCTATGAAAAATCCGTATACTGGCGAAAGGATAAAAGGCGGTATCGGTAGAATTGAACTGACAAGAGAAATGGAATTATAAAGGAAATAGCGTATAGCTCATAATCTTCATTCAAACGATTATTCATGCTATAACAGTAAATATAAAGGGGAAGAAACATGATGGATATACCTAAAATGATTATTTTTGATTATGGACAAACCTTAGTTGATGAAAAGCCTTATGATATACTTAAGGGCACAGAAGCTGTACTTCTTCATGCTGTTGAGAATCCTGATAACGTTTCAGCAGAAGAAATATGTGTATTATCTACTAAGCTTTTTGGAGAAATCGTAAAGCATAGAGATCTATCCGTATTAGAAGCACATAATCATTCTTTTCAAAACTATCTTTATGACTATTTTGGAATAGTATTTACTATATCCTCACTAGAAATAGAAAGGATTTTTGAAGGTGCAGCATCTACTGGTGAACCTACAAAAAATATTGGTGGTTTCTTACAGTTGCTTAGTAGAAAAGGCATACGTACAGGTGTTATAAGTAATATGTCATTTAGCGGCAGTATGCTCACTGAACGTATTAATCGATATATGCCATCACATGCATTTGAATTTATTATTTCAAGCAGTGAATATGTGTTTAGGAAACCTCATAAACGCATATTTGAGCTTGCTCTTCGTAAAGCCAAACTTGAACCTCACCACGTTTGGTATTGTGGTGATCATGCTATATGTGATATTGATGGAGCCGCCAATTGTGGTATATTTCCTATTTGGTACAAGGGTGCATTTGAAGAGAAAAATACCCATGTTCCAACTATAAGTGATTATTTAGAGGTAAATGATTGGCATGAATTAATAACATTGATTGAAAAAAATAAATGAGATAATGTGTTGATAATATATAAAATATGACTATAAAAAAATAGAGGGACTGTTTTTACGCAGTCCCTTTATTTATATACTTTGAAAGAACTCTACATTGTTCTTGTTCAAACGTAAAGCGTTTGACCATGGATGTATAATAAAATCAAAAGATTCTCAACTTTATTGTTCAGTAGCATGCCACACAAGCATTTATCCATATTTCTTTCTAATTCGAACTATAAATGATGATGTATTTCACACCATTCTTTTAACCATGTATATTGTCTATCAACCCAATTATCATTTAGCCAATGGATGCCTTCAATTGGTGCACGGTTTATTGGGATATTAGCATTTAACTCGTAATGTCGCAATGCAATAAATAGTGGTATTGAGTCTATTTCCAATTGTGTTAATGGGAATAAATCGGTATAACCTTCAAGAAAAATATCCAATGTTTCTTGCGTATTCAATATGTTCTTTTTATCCAAATTAAAATAATCTGTTTTATCACAATAAACTGCAATATCAAACATATTGCACCCAATGCCACATGCATCAAAATCAAAAAATGCAACATCATCTTTCAAAGTTTTTATAATATTACCATTATGAAAATCACCGTGGCAAAATCCAATACTCTGTGGTTGTTTCGAATAGAGTTCTTTTATTTTTCGCGATAGCAATACTCCGTAACTTTCAAAAAAATTCTTCTCTTTAATTTTGTTTGGAAAGTATACATCCATTACTTCTATAAAATTATTAATTATATGGTCTTCATCTATATTTATTAGTCTATCTAATAAAGGATAGTTGTTCATATGTAGTCTAATTAGTCCTAATTGTCTTCCAATAACTCTATGAACATCATTGTAATATGATACTGGCATTGTTTTTCCATTGATAAAATGCATAACAACAACTTCACGTTCCCCTTCTGGTGCAAGGATAGTTGTTGTATTTAGGTTACTGTTGTTTTTAAACACTCTAGGAACTATTATACCTTTTTTCCACAAATAATCCATTACATTTGCACTTTTTTTAGCATTTTTTTTGTGAAGAGGAAGACTCTTATATATTTTCATAACATATTGTTGCTTGTCATCCTCAATGAAGTATACATCTCCAATAAAGGAACGATATAACTGCAATGACTTGATATTATTTATTTTATAATATTCCTCCAATAGCATAATAAGGTCATTGTTACTTAAAACAGAATAGCAACAACTTGCTTTAAACAGCATATGTATAACCTCCTGGTTTTATGGTATGTATTTAAAAGCGTAGATATGGAATTGTGGCTAATATCTACTTATATTATGTCTATTTTATCACTACCATATTTAGCAAGCAAATGCATTTTGGAATATTTGTGGAATACTAATGCTATTGATACCACATGTAATAATGAATTAATGCACAAGACAGTATTAATTGTTTTATAATAATGAAGTCTGATAATCAATTTCCTATATAGCATTTACTACTCCTATGGATATGAGAGGATGTGTATCATGAATAAACAAAGTGAAATTAATAAAAAGGCATGGTTAGCCAATGAAGACCTTCATAAGCACTCGGGTTATTGGAATATTAGCATATAACTCGTAATGATACATTTATCAATGTACTCATGATTTTCTTCTATAATCTACCTTTCATTAAGCAAATCCAGCATATTCTCAACAACCCTTTTATAAGCTGGCAACTCCACCAGATTCGTCATCTCAACGGGGTCTTCCCATAAATCAAACAATAAATAAGGTTCATGCCCTTTGGCGGTTACTACCAATTTATATCGTTTATCTCTGACCATCACCCAATGTTTATGATTGCTCATAAGAATCTCTGAGAAAACGGGATAATCATGGTCTTCTTCATCTATTTTACCTTCTATTAACCCTGCCAAACTGTGTCCATGCTTACCAGACACTTGATCTAGACCAGCTAATTCAAGACATGTTGGGTAATAGTCTATACATGAAACCGGCGTCTTTATTCGTGTTCCTGCTTTTGCTCCAGGCGCATTCACAATTAATGGTATACCACACGATTCTTCATAGGGAAGACACTTGTTCAGCTGACCATGACTTCCTTGCATATCGCCGTGATCCGATGAGAACAGTATGACAGTCTCATCATCAATACCAAGCTCTTCCAAGGTTGCCATAAGCCGACCAACGCCTGTATCAATCTGAGTCACCATGGCATTATACAAACGTTTATAATGGGCCATATCGTTCCCATACTTCTGAAAATCTGGATCATTTTCTATTGGTCGAGGACTGTAGGGAGATTGGGTTGGTGTAAAGGGATCAACCCCTTGATAGTTAAGAGGAAAAAACACAGGGGACTCTGCATACATGGCTTCATAACAAGGTGAAGGCTGCTCTGGATAATGGGGTGCTTGATAAAAAACAACGTGCACGAAAGGTTTATCTTTATCAGCCAGCATCCTTAATCGTTCTACGCCTATATCCGTTGTAACATCTGTTCTATGCCCTTCATACCGTATCTCTTCATTATCTTCATTATAGAAACACACATCTTTTAAAAAGCCATTGTAGCATTGATAACCTATAAAATGCTTAAAGCTACCTCTTAAATCTTCGGGTATTGGGCAATTACCTGCTCCTCCAAGATGCCACTTTCCTACAAAGCTCGTTTCATAGCCTGCTCTATTGAAACTATCCGCTAATGTTTCTACTCCGTGAGGTAATGGGTCATTATTGTTCCATACACCGTTATCCCGTGTATACATTCCAGTAAATAAATTGCCCCTATAAGGTCCACAGACTGGAGAGTTGGCATAGCAATTATCAAAAACAACACCCTTTTGGGCTAAACGATCGATATTGGGTGTTATCACATGATCTCTTTTGAACCCCATTGCATCTTTATGCATTTGATCTGCCATTATCATCAATATGTTCATGTCCATTCCCTCCACTTTTATATCCTGTAACTATATTATACAATACTTATTAAAAGCTATCGACCTATCATGACTATAAAATTAGCCGTAGTATAAGATAGGTTATTAAAGTACATCAATACTTATGGGCACATACATTAGCCATTACTTTATAGTAACTGTCGATGTACCACAACGCTTACAACTTATATGCTTCAACTTCAGCCTATAAACCATCTGACCCCAAGCCCCCACTAACTTCATATCCTCCAGCTTTATTTCTTCAATTTCAACAATCAATTGATTAGGATCATACACCATTTTTCTTATCTCTTGTTGGCATTCCATAGTCATGATGCCTGGGCTTAACAGAACAGGCTTTTGAAGTGTCATAAATACAAGTGTAACATGCCCATTGTTTTCCTCTAAGGCATAGTCATCCTTAATGCTTATGGTATGTTTTTTTCTATCTAGCCGAATACACCGTTCCCAACGTATCACTTTGGCTTCCTTTGGATAAGCTTTGCTGATATCGCATATGAACTCTGACACATGTTCATTTATATGAACGTCCTTAATGGATGCCTTGAAAGAAGCCCCCTGTTGCTGGTTTCTACCATTAATAATGGGTACATTATGGTAAGCTGACTGCATTGTCCATATGTCATATCTACTTTCCCCAAAGGTTTTGGATGTATAGACCCCTACACCAACATCAATGAATAACGGATAACCATTGGCATATACAATCATATGTCCAACATCATTATGGTTATGACTTTCATCATTATGGCCACCTTTGACAGCAACCAACAGCCCCCTTTGATCTTCATGCTCTCTTGCTATGAAAACTTGTATACTTTCAAACCATTCCGTAAGATTGAACTTAAAATCAGATGAAGCTTTATCCGTATATGCATCAAACAGATACGCCATCAGCCTAAGACCAAGATGGCATCTTGTATGAGTCATATCATATCCATAACGCTTATATAATGTTAGACCAAAATGCATCAGGTCATCATCTTGAATTGCGAAACCATACCTTGCCACTAATGGGTAATCCATACTTGGAATCGGTAAACTATCTGCAAAATTAACAAATTGATTACCACCAATATTGACTGCCTTAATAAACCTTCCTATCTGTTTGATACGTTCTTCATGATAGATATTGACATAACCATCTGTCACCTTGTTGATGATATCAAGAGCATCCAAAAGTGAACCACCTGCATGCCCCCAATAAGAGGGTCCTTCATCACAGCCCCCATCGTCATCATAGTGGTTTATAAAAATTGTTAAGATTGACATGATTTTCTCTATACCGCTTACCCGCTTAGCATGATCACCCTCCATAAAGGCGATACAAGCTGAAATATTAGACAATATCCAAGGTGTCCAATTATTGATATGATGTCCTGCTGTTTTTTTACTGTCTTCATGCCACATCCACCAATAATCATTTCTTTCTAAAAAAGGTTTTATTACTCTTTTATTGACTGCATCATGTATTCTATATGTCACAGCTACACTTTCATTATCGAGGGTAGTCTGTAATACATAATAAACCCATGACAAAAGTGCACCTGTTTCAGCTACCATCAGGTCAATATAGGTTGTTCCCACAACATGAAGACCACAATCCTCTGTGTCTGGTACTTGATTAAGGTGGGCAGGATATACCCATGTTGATTCTTCACAGATACTCCAGATGATATCCATAATTGCTGTTGTGTATCGGCCTCTATGCTCAATACATTCAGCCAATGTAAGCATACTCAGTCGATGACGTCTTACATGGTAGATGTCTTCGAAGTTTTGTCGATTACCAATTTTATACCTTTCCAAATATGTACTCGCTCGTAAGGGTTGTATTGGTGTTTTCAAGTATGCTTCAGCTTTCTCTCGAATAACCGCCTTATCTTCTTTTCTTACATGCTTCCATAAGTTGCGCTCTTGAATCGTTGGATAAGGGTGAAAGAGTTTCTTATCCACTACATGACCCTTTAGATTTCCAAAATACGTCTCAAACATCTTATCTCCCCTCGTATTTAATGTTTTTCTAACTCCAGTCCATGATTAGCACTTATAGAACCATAGATCACATCTGCAATAGCCTTGATATTTTCTCTACCAGATGGACAAAAGGATACGATTGCCGTATTCACGTGCTTTGGTACACCAAACTTTTCATAAGGTGTATTGGAAACAACGATAACGGGTGCTTCTTGATGACACAATAAGTCCATGACTTCCATCATGTTTGCATGGGTTCGGTAATTGTAATAACTGGTGGTCACAATCAGATCATATTTTTCATGCTTTAATCTGCCTTTAATGCGTTCTATACATGCTTTGGATACTTTTTCTTTGACAACTACAACGGATACATGATCGGAATGTTTCAACATCTCCTCCCATAATACACCTGGATGCACATACATGTTATTGATAAACGAATGAAAATGATGCGTTTGTTCAATGAGGAGAACTTTTTTATCCTTTGAAACAGGCAGTAGACCCCCTTTATCACGTAATACGGTAACGGACTTTTCAGCAGCCTCTCTTGCAACTGCCATAATCTCTTCATCATAAAAAGGTAATCCTGCTTCACTTGCATTGACTTTACCACCATTGTCAGCAAGGCCCATATCGTATCGCATTTTCAATATACGCATCACCGAAGCATCCAGCATGTCCATGCTATAACGACCTGTTTTAACGGCTTCTATAACACATCCAATAATATATTTGTTGACAGGTGTCTCATTTCTACACAGAATTAAGTCACATCCAGCAAGTAAGCTTCTAACAACTGCTTCACCTACTTCATAGCGATCAAGGAGGCCATGCATACTGATATTATCTGTGGTAATAACCCCTTTAAATCCTAGCTCTTCACGCAATAGTCCTGTTATAATTGCTCTAGACGTAGCTGCTGGGTCATGTGACGGGTCCAATGACGGATAGGCTGTGAAAGCTGCCATGATGGCTGGAAGTCCTGCTTTAATCAGTTCTCTATAAGGTCGAATATGTTTTTCCATTAGTTCGGCTTTTGATAAATCAATGACAGGTAACCCAAAATGTGCATCTTGTACAGAATCACCTCGTCCTGGGAAATGTTTCCCTGTGGATATGATATGCATTTCATTAAACCCTCGAATGGATTCTTTTGCATAGGCAATCACCGTATCTGTTTTATCTGAATAAGCCCTAGGACCGATTTCAGGGTTCAATGGATTTGTATTCACATCTAATACAGGGGAATGAATCATATTTGCTCCTAATGCTCGGGCCTGTTTTCCTAAGCTTAGTGCCACTTTATAAGCCATCTCCGGCTCCTTTGTAGCTGCTAATCCCATGGGAAATGGGAATAACCGCTGACCAAATAGAAAATCCGCTCCTTCGCCCTCTTGGTCAAAGGTAAAATGAAGTGGTACCCCATCGTTATGCTCCATAGCAAGGTCCCGAAGGGTATTCAGTGTGGTTGCATACTCTTGTGGTGTACAAGCAACACGCTTGGCTTTAAATGTCCCAGGCCGATCATAAGATTTGCTATCCGGTTCTTTAAATAAGCTGGGGTGAGCCCCTTCCTTGCTGTCATAGCCTCCATGAAATTTCTGAGCGATGCGAAACCCGCCTACATGATATGTCTTAATCATCTCAATAATATGAGGCGTGATAACGGGACCAGCGAAGCCAAACACCATTAACTGTCCTACTTTTTGCTCCAATGTTAATTTCTCAAATATATTGTCTACCCAAATCTGTTTCTGACACTTTTCCATGGTATCCTCCATTACTCCAATCCTAATGTTATTTTATAACGTTTAACGGCTTCAAGATAATCGTTGCTATCATCATGATTATGTAGTAATTCTTCAAATATCTTATCTTTTAACATGCCCCATGACCATCCTTCATCCTGAGGCTGAATGGGATAGAACCGAATGTGATTCTGTGCTGCTGCTCGCATATCACCTGGTGCATCACCAATCATAAGCGCTTGATTGGCATCATATCCTTGCTCTATTAATCCTTTGATAAAATCTTCTTTCTTACCGTATTCTTGTCCCCCAATCAATTGTACAAAAGGAGCGATACCTAATGCTTTCCACTCCTTATCAATGGCATCATGATTAGCAGACGATACAACGAAAATATCTGCATGTTTTGACATGACTTTAAGGCATGGTTGTACATGTTCGAATAACTTACTCTTCTTTTGCATTGTCTCTATACGGTTGTTCACATCTCTTGACCATCCATGGACTTTTTTCATCCCCAAATCATGGTTTTTTTCCATTTCTTGTTTCAAAGCATCCATGCTAAACATATGGGTGGTCTCAACCCAATGTCCAAAAGCATCGTACATGCTTAATTCTTGTTTGGAATAACGCTTTTTTAGTGTCATGATCATCTGCCAGAAACCTTGATAACGGTTAATACCCCGCCACTTACTATAGAGATTAATATGAAGCCATAAGTCCATCACTTCTTGCATATTTATTAATCCTAAGGTATCTATTAAAGCAGGTCCAAAACACTCCCTATGCTTAGATTCCATTGAATCAATGGCACAACCATCTGAATCCACACACACAAGGTATGGCGCTTTTTCTTTTTTTATCTGACTCATCATCGTACCTCATCACTCCTCTATACTCTAAAACAAAACCATCGACTGTTACCCGTCGATGGTTTTCATCGTCCATAGCTTATCTCACTTTGCTGTACCATTCCCGTGCTCTTTTGGTAACGGCTTCACCACCATTTTGATGCCAAAGTTCAACAAACTCATCAAACTTATCCATTTCCCAATCACCAATGATGATGCGGGTCATATACTCTTGATAGAGGGTATGTTGTTGAATATCGCTGTAACCATCATAGATTGTATTGGGCAAGCCATCACCAGCAATTCTTTTATCCAAGTCTTGGAATGACTCTTGCACTGCAAGCTGGGTTTCAAACATTGGCTTTCTGTCTTCACTCACTGAATTTAACATAATTTCAGTATTGAAAAAGAGGTCTTCTTCCGTAATTCTTGGTGTTGCAAGGAGAACGTTTTCTGATGTTGACTTGTCTTTTGGTAAAAGCACTTTTTCCCCATTTACAACTTCATAATCAATGCCTTCAACTCTAAAGGTATTCAGTTCTCTATTCTGACTGTCAAAAGCAAAATTTAGTAATTTCAAGGCATTAATGATGGTCGCTTCACTTTTATTTGCGATGACATATTCTGGTCGCTTAATATCCAAGTGGGTGATAAAGCTGTCATAACCTTCATTGGTTACATTGGGTAATGCTGCAAATGTTGCATCTGGATTAAGCTGAGTAATGGCTTCAAAACGAGAATGGGAATACTGTGATAAGTGATACCAAATCCCCACTTTATCGGATGTAATCTTTGCTTTCCAATCGGAACTGGAATTCAGGAATGTTTCATTATCCAGCAAACCTTCTTTGTATAATCCTCTGATAAATTCAATGGCTTCTTTCATATTAGGCGTTACTGCTGAATACGTCAATTCACCATCATAGACATCCCAGTTAGGATATCCCTCTGACATTGCAATACCATATATACCAAATAAGTAGTCCATCCAGCGACCAAATTCCCTACCTGATGTGGGAATTTCATCATCCGCATTTCCATTGCCATTGGCATCTAACGCTTTAAACGCTCGCAGTACGTTCACTAATTCATCTTTTGTTGTTGGCATATCCATTCCAACTCTGTCCAACCAGTCTGTTCTTATAAATGGTCCATAGTCGTTATAGAGTTGAACAGAAGGAATATAATAGATTCTACCTTCACCCTTAGGATCAGCTGCTCTAACAATATCCCATACATGCTCTGGAATTGCCTGCCATACATTGGGTGCATATTCTGGTAAGTAATCTGTTAAGTCGGCAATAGCCCCTTGTTGTGCCAGTGTAATTTCATTCCCTTTCCATGGTAGAAACATATCTGGAATATCCCCTGTTGCCGTCAATGTATTCAGTTTCTGAATGTACGCATCGCCGCCTTCCCAAGGCACATAAGGGGAATAAACGCCTATGCCAACATTGTCAATGAAAAATTGACTTTGCGGTCCATCTTTCTTCACTTCAAGATAGCCAACGTTTTCTCGCCATATCTCTACATAGGGAATTTCTTTTTCTTGCGGTTTTTTATCCGGCTTTTTATCCTCTGCCCCATCATTGTTTTTTGTTGTGTCATTTGCTGGCATTGTTTCTTGTTTATCACGACTACCACACCCCATCATGGACACCATTAGTCCTAATACCATGACTACACATAAAAATTTTTTCATCTTGTCGTTCTCCTTTCAAATCTATATGATTATTTTTAAATAGATTTAGCCATTTAGCCTTTTACGGAGCCTAACATGGCACCTTTAACAAAGTACTTCTGAATATAGGGATAAACCATAAGGATCGGTACGACTGCAAAAATAATGGTTGCTGACTTAAGCGTCACATCATTGTAATCTAAGAGTTCTGTAATGGAAGAGTTAACCAAGTCTTCTCCTGCAGTAATGTATTGCCTTAATCTTAATTGTAACGGAAACAAGGCTTGACTTTGAATAAATAGAATCGGATGAAGGAATTGATTCCATATCATCACAGAATAAAATAAACCAAGGGTTGCCATGACCGGTTTTGACATGGGTAATAGTATACGCCAAAATATTTTAAAATAACCTGCCCCGTCAATTTTTGCAGACTCTTCAAGATCTGCTGGTAATTGTGAGAAAAAAGAACGCATAATCACCAAGTTATAGGCCGTTACTGTATGGGGCAAAACCAGTACAAAAAAATTATCAAATAATCCAAGATTCTTAATGGTTAAGAAATAAGGAATTATGGGCGCTTTGAATATCATGGTAATGATTACAAAAACCCCTAGAATCTTTGCCAAAGCGAAATATTTCTTAGACAGGGGGTAAGCCAGAAATGCTGTAATAATCAGTGCTAGCGTAGTACCAATAACTGTCGCAAGAAATGTAACGCCAAAGGACCTCCATAAATCTGCTCTTAAGAGAATGTACCGCCATGAAGCAAGGGTGATGTCCACAGGTAACAGAAATACTTTTCCTGCTTCCACAGCTATGGACTTACTCAAAGATGTTGCCAACACAGACAAGAGAGGTACAATCATGATGATGCCTACGATGGATAGAAACAAAGCTATTATACCATCATACAGTTTATCAATTATTTTTCTTCTCATCAGATAATACCCCCTTCTGAAAATTTCTTTGATAGCTTATTAAAGGCTAACACTAGCGTCAACCCAACTACGGATTGAAACACACCAATAGCGGTGGTTGCGCTAAACTGCCCCTGCAAAATACCAACCCGGTACACATAGGTATCAATGGTGTCACCTACAGATTGTGTCATAGGTGTTAGAAGGTTATAGACATGTTCAAAACCAATATCTAAAAACCTGCCTATTTGCAGTAATAAAAGCACAAGTAATGTTGGTACAAGAAGGGGCAATGTTATATTAAGCATCTGCTTAAATCTTCCGGCACCATCAATCTTAGCGGCTTCATATACACTTGGATTAATCCCGCTAATGGCTGCTAAAATGACAATGGTACCCCAACCGGCATCCCGCCAGATACCTGTTAATACCACAATTAATCTGAAATACTCTGTTCGCTGCATAAATAATATGGGTTCATAGCCTAACATGCCCAATAATGAATTTACCACACCATTGGCGGATAACAAGTCAAATGTTAACCCTGCAATGATAACCCAAGAAAAAAAATGAGGAATATAAAAAACAGTTTGCACGGTTTTTTTGAATTTTAGGTTTCTTACTTCGTTCAATAATAATGATAATACAATTGGTACTGGAAAAGATAACACGATTTTTAAGAAACCAATAATCATCGTATTATTAAATACCCTCCAGAAGTCTGGATACTCAAAAAATGCTTTGAAATGCTTCAAGCCTACCCAAGGGCTATCTTTGATCCCAGTAAAAATACCATAATCTTTAAAGGCTATGGTAATCCCCAGCATAGGTACGTACTTAAATAATATAAAGAATATGATGCCAGGAATCACCATCAGATAGAGTTCCCAATACTTTTTTATGTTCTCTTTTAGACCCATTGCTACATGTCCTTTCCAAAAATCTATTCGCTACACTATGCATTATAAACGGATTAACGCAGAATAAAAGTAATCATTTTTAAGTATAAAGGTATTCATTTTTTAGTCGGTAACTTTTACATATTGCTATATTCGCGGTTATCTGATTAAATAGAGATAGAAAACGAGGTGTCCCACATGCTGAAATTAAATAACCTTAAATTAAGAAATAAACTTTTCGCCAGTTACCTGATTCTATGTGTCCTTCCAACCATCGTTGTCTCCCTATTTATCTACAATTTTTCCAATAATAACATTGAGAAAACCTCCTATGAGTTTATGGAACTCTACACGGATCAGATGGCTCAAGATGTTAACGGGGACCTCACACTGATTAATAACCTGTCAAAAACAATATTCTATAACGCGGAGTTATTTGAGTACTTACAGCACTCTGGTCGTTATGAAACCTTTGACAAAATTAACTTCAAACTCGAGATTGATAAAATGCTCTATTCTTTTGTGGTACAAACCCCCTCTATATTTGGCATCACCATTGTCACCAACCATAAGGATATACATGCCATTGGTTATGCACAGGAAGCGATTATACCTGAATTACTCTATCAACAAACTTGGTACAAAGATATTCTTAATTCCAACGGAGAGATGATTATCACCACAGCACATGATTTGCCTTACGTGGATATCAATGAACACATTACGACCATTACCATTGGTCGTCTTCTCATAACACCTGACGGTAAAGTTGGAGGTGTCTTATTGTTTGACATTAAACCCGATAACCTCGTACACTCACGGTTCAAAACAGATTTTATTTATGCCTATGATGCACAGGCAGTCATCAAAAACCCAAAAGGTTATCTCTATAATTCAGACGCCACACCTGACAAAGTACCTTCTAAGGATTTATCCAACTATATTTTTATTAAAAAATACTTAGACATATTTGACATAGAAGTTTCAACGTATATTTCAAAAGATACACTCTATAAAGAAAACAAGCGTATGCTTGCCATTACCCTATCCATCGTGCTTGTTAGTGTATTTTTAATAACCTTTCTGAGCTTCTACTGGAGTGGACATCTTTCTAAACCCATTATCTCTTTAACCAATGTGATGAATCGAATTGATTCTGGTTCTTATGAGTCTATTGAAGATGATGGGCGTAGAGATGAAATTGGTATCTTAACAAATGCCTATAACAAAATGGTCCTACGTATAAAAACACTTATTGAAGACGTTTATGTGGCTCGCCTTAATAAAAAAGAGGCTGAACTTGCGGCTTTGCAGACGCAAATCAACCCACATATGCTCTATAACACCTTGGAATCCATCCGTATGAAGGCTGCAATCAACCATGATAAAGAAGTGGCAAATATGATAAAAATATTGGGCAAGATGTTTCGTTTATCCCTTAATCGCACTCAGAACATCAACTATATTTTTGATGAGATTAATTACATTGATACCTACATCGATCTGCAAAATATTCGATATGAGAATCGGTTTTCACTGGTACTGGATGTGCCTGACGAAGTCATGAATGCTCAGATCATCAGCCTTGTATTTCAACCGATTATTGAGAATTCCATTAATCACGGCTTCAAAGACAAAAAAGAAAACTGTATCATCTCCATCCAAGGCCGTATAGCTCACAATATCATTACCATTAAAATTCATGATAACGGTTCTGGTATGTGCCAAGAAAAATTGGATGCACTTAACAAACACCTGCACGATGACCAAGTTTTAGCAAAAGGAAGTATTGGCATTAAGAATGTCACATCACGGCTACGTTTACACTATGGTACAAATTTTGATATCTACTATGAATCTAAACCATTACAAGGCACCACTGTCACACTCATGATACCCCATATATAGGAGGATAAAATATGTATAAAGTACTGATTGTTGATGATGAGAAGAATATAAGAGAAGGTTTAAAAGTAATCATTGATTGGGCTTCATTTAACTGTGAAGTGATTGCAGATGTGGATGATGGTTTGTTAGGATATGATGCTGTTAAAGCTTTACGTCCTGATATTATTATTAGTGATATCAAGATGCCTAACTTAGATGGTATTGATATGATTAAACGGTTAAAAAGTGAAAACATTCCTGGTAAATTCATTATACTAAGCGGGCACTCCGAATTTGACTATGCCAAAAGTGCCATCACCCTTGGTGTTAAATCATATCTTTTGAAACCATTAGAAGAAGAACATCTTGAAAAATGCTTAACCCATATCCTTCATGAGTTAGAACGTGAAAATAAGGAAAAGAATGAAATCAACCAATTAAAGACCGATTATATCAACCAAAGTATGATCTATCGTTCATCCGTTCTTAGAGATATCGTAGACGGCTATTCGGATAGCAACGAAGACATTAAAAATTTATTGCAATTAATCCAAATGCGCATTGAAGCTTCGGATTATACCTGTGGGGTTATATCCATAGAAAGTGAACTCTCTACAGATGTAAGTACACAGCTTCCTATTCTTGAAAAAGAGCTTAACATGAATGCAACAGAGATTCGTTTATTCCTCTATCGTAAGGACCAGATTGCTTGTATCATCTATAACAACCCTAGACGACAAGATTTCTACTATGATATTCACTATAAAACCGATCAAATCCTCAATACGAAAACCACCTTGGCTGTAGGCCGTCCATACAAGCATCTTAATGGTCTAGGTAAGTCTTTTTCAGAAGCTCAGAATGCCCTTAGTTACAAACTCATTAAGGGCAATAACAGCGTAATTATCATTGAAAATGTGGAGAAATTAGCAAAAAGCAGCAACATGTTCTCCACGGATATGTTCAACCAGCTAACAAGCTGTATCGAACATCATCAAAAAGATACTGCAAAAAAACTCATTCAAGATTACTTCTGTACACTGTCTCACAAAAAAGATGTCTCACTCTTAGACTTAAAGCTGAACTGCCTATATTTCATTATTCCAATACTGCGGGAACATCCTAATCTTCATGAACAGATGTCTGAAATCGTTGGGCAAGATATTATGACCTTGAACAGTATTTTTCGTTTTCTTACCTACGATGAACTGATTAATTGGTTCATTAATATCATCAACACCATCATGGATTATGTACAGGCTAATAAGAAAAAAGATACCCTTGCTATGATCGATAAAATCAAGCTATACATTAAGAAAAACTATGCACAGAACATTACATTATCCAGCATCGCTGATACATTCTATATAAACCCTTATTACCTCAGTAACCTTTTTAAGTCTAAAACGGGTACAAACTACTTACAATACTTAACCAAGGTTCGTGTTGAAGTTGCTAAAGATCTCTTAGAAACCAGCGACCTCAAAATCTATGAAATCGCTGAACAAATTGGTTATGGCAACCCAAAGTATTTTAGTACTGTTTTTGAAAAGCATATGGGGATGAAGCCTAGTGAGTATAAGAGAGCTAGTAGAAAGCCTAATAGCCTATATTAATGGCTTTTAGGCTTTAAATCTCTGCATATGGAACAGTGTTAAAAAACCAAAATAGTTCATTTTCTAAAACATATCCCCTTCTTAATCGATTGTCAAAATGATATTCTATGAAATAATTATTAACATAGTTATAGAATTCCACCATTTTCTTATAGGAATAAGTATGCATCACTTCATTTAGTAATAATATAAAGTCCTTGGGGATATCTTTACAATTTTCCAATTCCTTATACATGTTTTTGACACATGGATAAAGAATATTGTTATGTGCTAATACCAAACGGCATGCATAAAAAGCAGTATCATAAATACATTTATTTAGATAAAATGTATTCTCTAAATCATCACCAGCGCTAAATCTACTACTCTTCATTAGAGAATAAAACTTTCTTATATTTTCACTTTTTTCACCAATCAATATATTCGGTTTGTCTAATAGTAGTCTATCAATATCACTATCTCGAGAATAAAGTACTTTGGAATGATACAATGTACTTTTAATACTTTCATTGCCATCCTTCCATACCTTTTCCAAGAATTCTTTGGGTATTATTTTTCCATCAACTTCTACTTTAAAGTCTTTTGAATCAAAATCCGTTCCCCAAAAATAGTTTTTGCAAGTTCTTTCCCTATTGAATCTTGCATCTGTTACAACAACAATAACATCAATATCTGAACGATCTGTTTCAGTTCCTCTTGCTATAGAACCACATAGTATAAGTGCTAGAACACTCTCATCTTTAGAAACATAATTAATTAACTGTTGAATAGTATCATGTTGGTTATTATTCATTAAATTCTCCCCTTTAATGTCCGATTCTTATTTTGTTTACTTGTAAACTGGAGTAACAAGTTCCTATATATATTATCACATTCACTTCTATCACTCCAATTTCCATGTCTATAACTTGTATATTTACTCTTGTTTAAGTTGCAAATTATTAATAATTCCTATACAATAAGGTTCCTGATAGTTAGCTTTCATTTGAGCTAAATAATGTCTGATAATGTGAAAGGATGTGTATCATGAATAAGCAAAGTAAAATTAATAAAAAGGCATGGTCTTATAGGGCTACTGAATTCTGGAGTAATAAACTAGGTAAACCCAGTCAAGCAGCCAAAGACATGATAGAACGACCTCATTATTACTTGCGTAGACATATTCAATTTTTCGATGAAATAAGAGGGAAGAAAATCATTAATCCTCTTGGCTCATGTGGTCAAAAAGCAGTTCCTTTAGCCATACTTGGTGCTGATGTAACCGTTGTTGATATTTCAGAAGAAAACAAGAAATATGCTACTGACATTGCAGTAGCAGCCAATGTAAATCTAACTTATATTGTATCTGATTTCTTAGAATTTAACATTGATAACATACACAATCCATTTGATATTGCTTACCTTGAAGGTGGCGTATTGCATTATTTTTCAGACTTACATAAATTCGCTAATAAGCTATATTCGTTGTTAAAACTTGATGGGAAGTTAATATTAAATGATTTTCACCCATTTAGAAAACTACTTCAGGAACGTGATATTTTTAAAGATGCAAATGACAATCTTGAACTCACTGGCAACTACTTTGAGAGCGAGTTAATCGTAGGTGAAGTTTCTTACGAAAAGTACTTGTCCCATAATACACAAGATGAATTCCCAAAATGCCTTTTGAGGTATTGGACTATGGGCGAAATTATTACGGCCTTTGCATCAGCTGGTTTTGTAATAAAACAGCTTGTGGAAGGTCCACGATTTGATTCTTACAAAAATCTCCCTGGTGATTTTACTTTGATTGCATTAAAACAAGAACTAGCTGAAAAATAATTAACACGTTTCCAACGTTAAAGGTATTGGCTGTTTTCCATCTATATCTGTAAACCCATATTCTTTTGCTAACTGAGCAGCTATACATACTTTACCAGTTTTTGATATGACATTAGAATCGGAAGCTAATGCTATAATTGCTCGCCCAATAAATTCAGGAGATTCGGAATTAGATAAGTCAAAATAATCCTGTGCTGCCAACACGGATTCCGTTCTTACCAAACCTGGATATAAAGAAACAACAGCAACATGATACTTTTCAAGTTCATAAGCCATTGTAGCCGTCATCTTATCCGTTGCAGCCTTCGCAGTTCCATAAGCAACACCTCGATCATTCTTTTGTGATGCCCAAAATGAAATATTAATAATCAAACTGGAGTTTTGTTTGATCATGATTGGTGCTGCTAGATGACTTGTCATATAATGAGCCGTTACACCAGCGTCAAACATACTATTCCATCGTGACATTGGCGTTGTCCAGAATTCTTGTTCTTTCCAAAACTCTGTACCATTATTAAAATGTTCATATCCACCCCAAACGTTGTTGACAAGGATATCTATTTGTCCTTGTTCAGCCATGATTGTATCAATAACCTTTTCCACTTCTACCTGTATCGTATGGTCACATTTTAAACCAATGGCTATACCCCCATGTTTTTTAACATCATTTTCTGTAGTCTTCAAAGAACCTGAAAGTTTAACTGCACCTTCATATTCTTTTTCAGTTCTTCCAGTAAAATAAACGATTACTCCAGCTTTTGCAAGTGCAATAACAATGCCTTTTCCGATACCTCGCGTTGCACCTGTAACAAGTGCTACTTTCCCTTTTATATCTTTCATATATACACACCCCTTTACGAAATTGTAATGTATAAGAAAATTTTACCAGAACATTTGTTCTCCGTCAAATCTTTTTACAATTTCTTGATAAAATGAGAGCTTACTTAGAAAATAGTTTTCCAACCTATTCGTTTTTTAATGTTTTAAGGAAATATCCATCTACCCTTCTTATCAATATATCCTTTAATATTACCTAAAGAGACTTTTGCTCTTTCATGACTAAAATCATTAGCCGTATCATATTTAGGACTAATTACGAAAGACTCATTGATATCTATATAACCATATTTCCCACCTAATTTAGCAACTGCTAATGCCTCACTAAAATTTGACAAGAATTGATATTTAGGTTCAATAAACCAATCACCAGTTTTATCAATCATACCATACATATGATTGGGAAGCACCACCACAGCTAAACCATTCTTAAAATCAAATGCCCATGCATAATTTGGAGAAATTACAATATTACCATTCAAATCCAATCCTCCGTATTTTTGTGTGTTTTTATCATAACAGAATGCTATCCCGTCTTTAAACTCGTTTAATCTATCATATTTGGGTTCTATTATTATTTCATTATCTTTATTTATAGCTCCCCATTTACCGTTATTAAATAAAACTGGGGCTAGACCATTACTAAATTTGCTTGCTTGTTCATATTGAGGCTCAATAACCATGTTACCTAGTTCGTTTATATAACCATATTTATCTTCAATCCTTACAGCTGCAAGCCCCTCGCTAAAAGGGAATGCATTCGTATAGTTTAAATCTATTATTATTTCTCCTTCAGTATCAATATAGCCCCAATTATAACTACTACTATATCTATACCCACCATTCTTATTTTTATCATAAATAGCTACAGCTGCTTTCTGTTCACTAAATGATTTTATAGTATTATATATAGGCTCTACTACAAGTTCACCATTTTTATCTATAACGCCCTCTTTATAATTTATTTCTACTACCGCAAGATTTTCACTAAAATCATATGCAATATCAAATGTAGGTTTAATAACCACATCTCCATATGTATTAATGTAACCAGATTTCCCTTCTGATCGAATATGTGCTAGTCCATCACGGAAATCACCATAAGCTCTATAGTCTTGCATTTGTGTAGTTAAATTAGTGGTTTTATTATTTGCATCATTATGGGATGTATCTGAAAACTTGTGGTTTTTATCAGGACGACAACTAACAATGCTTATTGTACAAGTGATTAATATTACAACAAATACTTTCATGAATCTATTCACTGATTTCACTCCATATTCTGTAAGACGTATATATTTATATTATACGATAGAATATAAGGCTTATTAGTGATTGTTACTTCTTTTTTCAAGTATTTTATTCTATTATTTTGTAATCCAAAATGTGGTTCAATCTTTAATAGCATGTCTTCCAGTGTACTGTCTTTTGTTCTTTCAATCATGTAATAACCACTATCGTTAATTAACGAGCTCTATTTGTTTGTATATCTACAGTTTTCTTGCCTTAATGATAAAAGCCGTTGGCAACATCAACGCCTTTTTACCAAAATCAGTTCCTGATGATATAGCTCTTTCTTTATCCGTTTCTTCAATTAGTGATTCAATAGCAAAACCATTTCTGGCAAGTGTATTAATATATGTACTCAGCATACGGTTAGAGAGCATAATCTCTTTATCGCTCATATCGGCACAATACCATTCTTCATTAAAGTACGAATTACTAAAAACAAATTTATCATCTTCAATAGACACGCATTTATGAATAGGATGTGACCATCCAAAAACAAAGATTCCATCTTTTTTCAGATATGAATGTACATGTTCAAAGGTCTGGTCCAAACTTGTTGTCCAACCCACTCCAAAAACTGAAAACACTATATCAAAATAGTCGGTCGGCAACCCACATTCCTCCTCCATCGGGGAACATATTAGATTAGCACTAATTTTTTGTGAACTTAAATAGCTTTTAGTTTTATTAATTTGATTTGCTGAAATATCCACTCCCCATAAGTCTTTTGCTCCTAAACCAGCAACATAATCTAATGAGTGACCATTACCACAACCAAGTTCAAGTATACTTTTACCTGATAAATCTCCAAGTAAATTCAATTTTAGTTCCGATGGTAAATACCCACCCCAACTTGGTAAAGCAGTTACTCCCAAAAATTCACTACCAATTGTATTCCAAAACTCGGTGTTAGTCTTATGAGTTTTACTCACATCCATATCTATATTAGCCACCTTGCCTAGAACTTTTCCACCAACTACATTTTTTTTAGTTTTTTCTGCATCTTCAATAAGCTTCATTATGTTTTCCTCAACTTTCTTTTTATAGTCAGTATCGGTCAACTTTACACCAGAGAACAACTCATTTAGATTAATTTTAAGCGATTCACAAAGTGGCATCATAAGGGATAATTCCGGCATTCCTTTACCACATTCCCATTTGCTAATAGTTTTGTTACTAATTCCTAGAACATCAGCAAGTTCAATTTGGGTTAAATTTTGTTGCTTTCTCAGTACTGCAATAAATCGTCCAATTTCAACTTGATCCAACGCGACACCACCTCTCTATAGTCATTATATTTCATTAGTAAATATAAAAAAACCTACGAATCGTAGAATTATATAAAACAGTTAATAAGCTAATGAACTCTTTGGTAAATAGCTTATCATTGCTTTGTCTGCACTTTCACATAAATATCATAATCAAAATGCAACCCCATCTAAAAAAGGTGCAATGAAAATGATTGATTTTTAAACTTTCTTTGGTTAAACAATAAAGGCAATAGAATTATAACACAACAATAATTCCTATAATAGATGAAAATATAGTCTGTGAAAAGCATAGAGAAAATTCAGTTGCTCCAACAAGTTTTATATCGCCACCACCAATACTACCATCTTGAATCCATTACAAGAAATGGGAATAGAGATAAAAAAAGACCCAAAAGCGCTTTGCTAGATTTATATTGGTAACTCTAACAAGTTAGGTATTATCCTATATATCTATAGTCAAAATAAGATGCTATTCTAGACGATATAGAGCGAAATATTCTTAATCACCACGATTTGTGATTCATGATTTATGAGTACTAATTATGTAAACAAAAGGCTAAGAAATATGAATAGTAACTTAAGCTTCCAAGACATACTAAAGGTATTCTTATTTATTTTCATATTTAGGGTGGGAGTAATTGTATTTGTTTGATAAAAGAGGAGACCAGTAATATTGAATTTTAATTGCGATATTACAGAATAAAAGAGAAAGGCTTAATTTAGTTCTTTACCATTTATATTAGTTTCAAAAACAAAATAATTTGGTACAATGTAGATATAGTGTCATTTCATTTTTATTATTTATCTGAAATCAATAGGCATAAATGGAAACCTCTATGTCCAACCATGGGGATAATATATTCTTTCAATAAAAACATAAAGTAGGGCTTATTGGAATTGCTCTGTTGAATACAGGATAAAATTCCTTGAATAAGTTGTCTAGAAAAATATTTTCAATGCAATTGCTACTATAAAAAATATTGCACTTGTTTTAAGAAAATATTTTATTCTATTTTTATAAATATCTTTATCATTCTTATCAAATAGCCAAAATACATAGATAATACAACTTAAAAGCAAAGTAAAGATACCTGATACAATAAACATGAAGCTAAAAATTTCAACGTTACTCCACATACCACTAAACCTGAACATGGGGTACTCCTTTCAATAGGTAATTGAGAATAATAGTATAACTTTAAGAAAATCATTTGAAAATAATTCATCAATTAAATATCTATCATTTGAAAAATAATACATCATAAACTAATATTATTATATCAAATAGTTGATAAAAAATATATAAAATACTTTAATTTTCTCCAGTTAATAAAAAGGGCTAAAATCAGCCCTTTCATGATAGTGATTATGTAAATGTAAAACTTTCAAACTAAAATTAATCTTAATTAAGCTGGAAATTCTATAGTTGTCCATGAATAGGAATCAATATCCCAATCCGTTATTTCTTCTAGTGTAAAAGGATACCCATTCGCCTGTGATATTGAACAATTAATAGGACTAAGGTTTCCATAGAAATCAGATCTAAAAAATCTTACTCTTAATTTCTTACCATTGTAACGTATACCATCAGCTGCATCATCGATTTGTTGAGCAATAGCGTTTCTATTAATATTATATGCAGTCAAACCTAGAGAAATGCCAGTACCAGTAACACCAACCCATGGAGCCGTAAAAAGTAATCCACCACTCAAAACTGCTAGACCAATATCAATATACATTGGATTTCTTATAGTATCTGCAAGTGCATCTGCCTCAGCATAGGTTAGATATAGTATTTCTTCATACAAAACTATCCCTGGCGCTTGATCTGATGCTTCAACACCCTTAAATACCATTGTAGAAGCATTTGAAGTCACAGAAAAAGAACATAACAGCATGATAGCTAAAGCTAAACTTATCATTTTTTTTGTGTTTTTCATATTATCAATCTCCTTTTTAATATAATTTGTACTTGACGTTTACAATATAATAATAACTCTATATCATAATACATTAAATAGACCAATTGGTTTACACTGTTCATTTAATTATATGAACAGCGTTAATTAGTTTAATAATTCTACTGCATTACTAAATAATATATTATTTTAATATTCGAAACTCAATTGGAGTTAGACATAAATATACTTAAACTCAAAAATATATATAATACTTTGAGAAGGAGAGATATTTATGGGAACTAAAAATAAAAGACACTATATAGCTGTGTTTAAACAAGATGCAGTCAATTATTATCATTCATCAGACAAATCAATGGCAAAGGTAGCCGAAGAACTTCAAGTAAGTCAGGCATCAATCAACAATTGGATACAAAATGCCAAGAAAAATGATGGTATCGTAATCTTTCAATACATTGATGGATTCTACAATACAAGACGAACCCACAGTACATGTGGTTTAGAGTCACCTAATAATAACGAGATGTCAAATCTTACATAATAAGGTACAACATAGTTTGTTAAATTTAAGTTGTCCGATATCTTGGCACAAGACCAATCTGGTTATATCTATAAATATTGTACAAAACTATGTATAGTATAAGATTACGGCTTAAAAGTATTGTAGACATATTTAATCAAAATTTGAGCTTCATATTTAGTTATATTAGTACCAGGATAAAAAATTTACAACTTATAAAATGCTCTTATTTTCAATGATTGAAAGGTGTCAAAAGAACTACTTTAATTTATATATGTTTTTTACGAATATAAGGTGAACGAAATTGCATTTCAAATCATAAAAGTATTACATTAATATGTACATCATATTATTATTTAATTAAATCAACATCTTGTAATGTGTTTATTATTCAAAAAAATATTATATAGTGTTATAATTATATTGATAATGTTGAATATTGTTGAAGTAGAGTACTAGTTTAATAGAAAACTAAATATAGTAAGTAAGCTTGCTTTTGTATGATATTTTAGAAAACCTATTGATCATTTAAATTTTATAGTATTCTGACATAATATAATAGTGATAACTCTTTAACCATTTATAAGTTAGAATGATAACTATAAATATGTTTAACCCAAACAAATATATATTAAGCTTTTCTTTTTAATTATGTACTCTACTATAAATTAAAATTAAATTTTATTTTAATTTGCCGTTTTCTTTAATGAATCAATTGGAAGGAGAGGTTACAAATGAATGAACAAAAAAAAACAGTAGGAGAAGTAATTAGAAATTTAAGACTAGAAAAAGGTTTAACCCAAAAAGAATTAGCAGAAGGTTGTTGTTCTAAACAACATGTCTATAGGCTTGAAGCTAGTAAACGATTACCGTCAGCTTATATCGTTAAATTATTCTCAAACAAATTAGGGTATTCATTAATTAATGATGTGTACTCAAATGATTGTGACTGGAATGTTCATGCCTCTTATTATAATGTACATAAGGTTGGACGCAAATTCTAAAAAATAAGTTATAATATAGATATGAGTAGAAAAAGAAGAACTTTTAGTCTACAAGAAAAAGCAGAAATATTACTTAGAATTCTTCTAGAAGAAAGCACTTTGGATGAAATATACTATAGCGCAACCAGTCTTAAGCAGTTGGGAAATTGAGTTTGTTACCAATATGAATAATATATCTAACCTATGCTGAGGTAGATGCACTTGCAGATACTATAAGAAATCTAATGTATATTGATATTGGTCTAGCTTTTGAGTGGTGGATTACTTTTTACGGCTCCATGGGTTGGTGTTACTGGTACTGGCATTTCTCTAGGTTTGACTGCATATAATATTAATAGAAACGCTATTGCTCAACAAATCGATGATACAGCTGATGGTATACGTTACAATGGTAAGAAATTAAGAATAAGATTTTTTAGGATCTGATTTCTATGGAAACCTTAGTCCTATTATTTGTTCAATATCACAGGCGAATGGATATCCTTTTACACTAGAAGAAATAACGGATTGGGATATTGATTCCTATTCATGGACAATCGTAGAATTTCCAACTTAATTAAGATTAATTTTAGTTTGAAAGTTTTACATTTACATAATCACTATCATGAAAAGGGCTGATTTTAGCCCTTTTTATTAACTGGAGAAAGTTAAAGTATTTTATATATTTTTTATCAACTATTTGATATAATAATATTAGTTTATGATGTATTATTTTTCAAATGATAGATATTTAATTGATGAATTATTTTCAAATGATTTTCTTAAAGTTATACTATTATTCTCAATTACCTATTGAAAGGAGTACCCCATGTTCAGGTTTAGTGGTATGTGGAGTAACGTTGAAATTTTTAGCTTCATGTTTATTGTATCAGGTATCTTTACTTTGCTTTTAAGTTGTATTATCTATGTATTTTGGCTATTTGATAAGAATGATAAAGATATTTATAAAAATAGAATAAAATATTTTCTTAAAACAAGTGCAATATTTTTTATAGTAGCAATTGCATTGAAAATATTTTTCTAGACAACTTATTCAAGGAATTTTATCCTGTATTCAACATCCAATTCGAGAAGGGAATAATCTCTGTAAATTAGCTTTCTATGATAAGTTTTGAGGGCATGAACACTTGTAATATGCAATACTCATGCCTATCTCAACTATATGATATACTTAAGAGCATGTCAATAAAACCCTTGCTTTACGTGTATTTTAGGGTTTTCTTATAACCATCCTTCGAACATGATGGAAAGTTCTCCATGGATCTTCCCCCAATTACGGACGGACATACTCCACCTCTTAGTTGCTTCAAATGTCGCTAAATATAGAGCTTTAAGCAATGCCTTATCACTTGGGAAAACGCTTCTTCCTCGATTTAGCCTACGATAAGTGCTGTTTAGACTTTCTATAGCATTTGTTGTGTAAATTACTTTGCGAACATTCGCCGAAAACTTAAATATAGGGCTAATTACATCCCAATTCATAGACCAGCTTCGCATAGCATTTGGATAATGAGTATCCCACATTTCAGTAACTTCAAGCATTCTTTCATGGGCTATTTCTTCAGATGGTGCTTGATAAATAGTCTTTAAATCTATTGCAAATTTCTTCTTGTCTTTGTATGATACATATTTTAAGGTATTTCTTACTTGATGTACTATACATCTTTGATATTCAGTCTTTGGAAAAGCTACATTTACAGCCTCCTTCATTCCTGATAATCCGTCTGCGCAAAGAATTAGAATGTCCTGAACTCCACGATTTTTCAATTCATTTAGGATGCCTAGCCAATATTTACTACTTTCGTTTTGTCCTATTTGAAGACTGATGACTTCTTTCATACCATCCTCATTAATTCCAAGAATAACATATGCAGCAATCTTCTTAATGACATTATTATCTCTAACCGAGAAATGGATAGCATCTACAAACACGATGGGATAAACCCTAGATAGGGGACGGTGTTGCCAATCTTCTATTTCTGGAAGAAGTTTATTCGTAATGTTAGATACCATACCTTCGCTAACTTCGAATTCATAAATATCCTCTATTTGCTCAGATATTTGCCTAGTGGATAACCCTTTTGCATACATAGCTATTATTTTATCGTCAATGTGAGAAATATTCTTTTGGCGTTTTTGTACGATTTGAGGTTGAAAGGATGAATCTCTATCTTGTGGCACGTCAATATCTATCTCGCCATATTTACTACGTACAGTTTTTGATTTACACCCATTACGAGAGTTAGAATTATTCGTTCGCTCATAAGGTTCATATCCTAGATGATCGTCAAGTTCAGCCTCCATCATACTTCCAATAGTACCGCCAAACAGATCTTTTAATGCATCTTGAATATCTTCAGCTGATTTGATATCATACTCTTGTAAAAGAGCAGCAATAATGTTTTGTTTTCCTTCTGATAATTTCTTCTTCCTTTTCGCCATTATAAAATAGCCTCCTATGATATTTATTTTATCATAGAAAGCCATTCAAAATTTGTATTTTACAGACTTTTTTTCACCGTCTCATCAATTGCTTAATTACTAAGTATGATTTATCTAATAGCTATTACTATTAAATAAAATTCCTCTTACTGATAAGGTCCTCTACTTAATAATAAAATTAATACACAGCATGTATACAATGTACATATAGTACTGGTATATAGCCTAGAGTAATATGTTGACCCCAGAGCAACTCACAGGAAGACTTCGAAGAACAAACCCAAAACCTCCCCCCTTTCTTTATCGCCCTTTGGGAGACTTCTTTTTAGAATATTGCCCTATGGGCAATAAATGGTTCTCAATGTACTAATTAGTTGTTCAGTTCAAGATTCTCTTATAATACAAACTCACTCTTCGTATTACACTTGTCTTAGATAATTTTATGATTATATTTCTAACCAATTCATTATATCTTCACCTAAGTCAATATCTAAATTTACTGAGATAACTCCCAATATTTTTTTTATAGCTACATCATCTGATAAGAAATAACATCTATCTATTTGACTTTTAATCGTCCTATTCCAACCAATAAATTTAGACTTGTGAATTGATAAAAAGTTTAACCAAAATAACTTAAAATAATCACCTACTATCATTTTAAACATTGGTGGAAATCCAATGTATTGATTATTAATTAGTGGAGCACATAATAATTGTATTTTTATGCTATGATTTGGATCATTGCATAAAGTAGAAGCACCAATATAGTACAATGCTTTAAGCCATGTATCTTGAGAATTAATTATATGGCTATACTCGTTTGAAAAATTATTAAAGTCTTTTTTCGTATTGAAAACCGAAACAAATAAATTCATTATATTGTCCCATAGCTCTTGATTACTATATGTTTCTTTTGCTTGATTACATATATCAATAATTTCATGTGCATAATCTTGTGCTAATTTTGCATCCAAAAAGTGAATTGTACTTACTTTCATAAAAGATGGTATCGCCCAGTAAATTATCATCTTTTTTTCAGCTTCTAATTTAGTACTATTTAATATCTCATTTTTATATGTTACGAATTCGGTATTGTCACCTTTCTCATTAGAATTACCAACATTATTTCTGACTAAATTAATAATACAATCTAATTGTATAACCAACGCATCTCTATACATATTTCTATTTATTAGATAACTGCCTAAACGATATCCATCCGCTATTAGAATGTGTTTATTATGAGATTTCATTCCCATGTCATACGCACTTATTGCCCACTCTTCAGCTTTATCATATTCACCAATCTTTTCTGCGAACCAATAAGTATGGATAGCTAGCACATAATCCATACTTTGATCATATTGCTCAGCTAAAAGAGGACTATCGTTAAGAAACATTCGTCTATAGGGACGTTTATATGGAGTTCCATCCTTTGTTTTATCTGGAGCACTTCCAGTTTGTAAAAGAATAATTATATACCCTGAAACGTGTCCAAAAATAGTAAACACTTCTTTCCAACTATTACTATCTTTTTTATTTCCTAATAATATATTAACCGCTTCATCATAATATAAAAACATATCCTCTACATTTTTCGCTTCCCATAATGCTATAATACACTCTCCAATTACTTTAACTAAATAATATTTAGGTATACTTTGGTTGCTTTTAGAAATTTCAACAGCCTGTTTTGCATATTGGGCAGATTCTTCTAAATCATTAAATGCTATTGCTTCACTTAGTTTTAAGTATGTATCTACTTTCTCAAATAGATATAAGTTTATATTATTAGATAAAGCATCTTTAAGCCACTTTATAGCATCAGTATATTTTCCCTTGTATACTAATTGTTTTCCAGTAATAGACTTTATAATAAACTGTATTATTGGATTATTTGAAGCTAATTTAAGAGACGCATTAGCTAGTTTAATAGCTTCATTAAGATTTTGCTGATTTTCAGCTAAAATAATGATTCTCCCTCTTATAGCGCAAGCCCATAAAATTTCTAAATTTCTTTGATAGGCAAAATATGTTAATTCGATAAAGTAGTCCATTAACAATTTCCATTCCTGTTTTTCTTTTTTATATTCAATGAGCCATATATTATCAATTATACTGAAACAACATTGTTCAGCAAGCGTATCACTAAAAGCAATCTTAAGTTGGTCGTGAGATAAACTACTAAGGGTATCTATCCAATTTCTAATATCTTTATACGATTTAATCGAAGCTCCTGTTAACCAAATGATAGATTCTGGTTTTATTGTTTCGGGTAATAATACAGGTTCACCGTTAGGTAATTGCATATCAGATAATGAATCTATGGAATTTAATAAATATTTATTTGCTTTTTGAGGTTTAGTTAGTGCAAGTATTGTTGACATATAAAAAGTGATATGAGGTATACTTAACTCATTTATTAGATTATCAAAGTCCTCAAGTAATTTCTTTATATCTTTCCCTATTCTTATACAAAACTTAATTTGGATTACTCTTAAATACAATTTAGTCTCAATATTCATTTGTGGTGGTAATGATATATTGTACCAGATACCTGCAAATCCCCACTCATCAGTAATCAAATTTCTTGAATCCATTTCATTTAGTGTTTTGATTAGTACATAACCAGCATCATCAAATTTTTCGGCATCAATAAAGTGAGTGATAGCTCTTAAAATTTCTAATGGTGTAAGAGTTTCTTTTTTCATCAATTCATTTGCCATTGATAAGTTCAAAGAGCGTTTTGTAGTTAACGTAATATTTTTTTCAGCAATCTTTTTAATAAGAGGTGATACAATAAATTTATTGTTTTCTTCTTTAACCCATATGTTTATTAGTTTATTGAAATTCTCTAAAGGTAATTCAATTATTGGTAATATATTACATATAATTCTAACATCATTAAATGTAAATGCCCAACCGATTGTTGACAGTCTATATAACAACTCTCTTTCTTGAGGATTATTTAAGGTTTTAATTACTATATCTTGTATTTCACTTTCAAGATTTAAAGAATATCTATCATTGATAATATCCATTAGTATTTCATTTGTAAACTGCCACTCATTAATGGATAAATAATAAATTAATGCCCCTATCAACGAAGGATTTCCTTTTGTTTTAACAGCTATAAAATCCGTAAATTTTTCATTTGTAATTATTTCTTCAGGAGCTTTGTATACCTTTAATAAGTCATTTATTTCGTAGTTAGAGAACTTAGGAATATCTAAGGCCAACGTTTCTTCTCCTATAGATTGTCGTACATTTAATGGAATATCTTCTATTCCAGTAGATATAATTTTAATATTGCGTTTTTTGCATTGAAGGACAAACCTGAGAAATAATTCCCTTAAGTTGGATAAAAGCATTGGCACATCATCAAATATTATTAGAGTATGTTCATTTATTTGCTCGCAAACGTTTTTACAAAAATGTTCTAAATGATGTGATGAAGGGACCCCTGTTAGTGAAATTAATAATTCATATATATTATTATAAGCTTGTTTTGAATTAAATCCTTTAAGAGTAATCCATAGTGTATTGTTTTTCCATTTTTGTGCCACTAAAGTGGCTAGATAAGTTTTACCTGACCAAATATCACCATGTAAATGTATCCATGTTTTCTCCTTTAAAATTCCTATTAAATCGTTAACATTGTCTTGACGAGTAGATATTTTTGTAGAAATAATTGGAATATCTATATGTATGTTCCTTTTAGAATTTTTAATTGTTAGCTCTTTATAATCAGTACTACTTTTTAAGTACTGCGAAATGATATTATTTACATCTGTGTTTGCCAAATTAATATTTGTTGATTTTATGCATTCAGCATTTTTTTTTACATTATTTTTTAATAATCTATTTATCGAAATCTCTAAACTATTACCAGAAGCTCTTCTTGAAACTTCATTATCTTCAACCCATTTCCCTAAACTTTGAGACCACTTATGGAATGTAATTTGTCCATTACCAGTTTCTATGTCTAAAGAACCCGTTACTATCCCAACCGTGGAATAGCTATCGCACATACCAGACCCACAGCTAACATATAGTAAATCATTCTCATTATTAACATTAAATGTGGCTCTAGGTTTATGAACATGTCCACTTAAATACATATCTATATTATGATCTGAAAGATTGTTTTCAAATCTTTTCTGTTCTTCTATAGCTAGACATTCAATGCTATGATGTCCAACTGCTACATTTAAGTTTTCATTATTAATATTTTTTAATGCATTTCGTAACTTTTTTTGACCAATTATTAATTTCTTATGACTATCCTCTCCATCAATACCACTTATTAAACAAGTATTTATATGTATGATATTATAATTCTCTCTACATGCCACATAATGAAGTTCCTCTTGTTTATAGCCATGTCCCATTAACTTATTATAAAAATTAAAGTATTCGTCTTGTCCTGACAATAAATCATTATATATTTCAGTATCAAGCGTATCCACTTCATCAGATGGATTTTCTAAGCTACAAATTCCATTAATAAGTATTTTTCTTTTTTGACTTCTTTTTACATCGTGATTACCTGGTACTATAAAAAGGTTAGTGTTACTTATTTTCAACTCATTTAATATGTTACTTATGAATTCAATGAGTTCATCTGTATATGGTTCACCTCTATATCTAATATCACCAGTAATAACAATAAAGTTATACGATTGCTCTATGGATTTAAGATAGTCAATAGTTTTCTCTCTCATTACTGTTGTATTGTAATTATCAAAATTATAATGTATATCCGATATATGAATCCAATTAATTCTCGTCATTAAGCCACCCTCTTCAATTAATTTAATTACAAAAAATTAATTCAATTTAAATTTAATATAATTATATCTAATAAGAGCATAATTATCAATGAAAAGGGCAGATATAAAGAGTGAGTTTGTATTATAAGAGAATCTTGAACTGAACAACTAATTAGTACATTGAGAACCATTTATTGCCCATAGGGCAATATTCTAAAAAGAAGTCGCCCAAAGGGCGATAAAGAAAGGGGGGAGGTTTTGGGTTTGTTCTTCGAAGTCTTCCTGTGAGTTGCTCTGGGGTCAACATATTACTCTAGGCTATATACCAGCACTATATGTACATTGTATACATGCTGTGTATTATAATTTTATTATTAAGTAGAGAACCTTATCAGTTAGAGGAATTATTATTTAATAGTAATAGCTATTAGATAAATCATACTTAGTAATTAAGCATTGATTATTCCTAAGATAATCTCACCATCATGATAAAATTCTACTATTTTCTTTTTATCTTTTGAGAATATCCAAGTATTAAAACTTACAGCAGTCACATCATCAATTACGTTTAAAATTGATGTTAGTTTAGAAGTATTTTAGGATGATTTATCTCATCCCATACAATAATAATGTCTTCATTATTACCTCCAATGAAATCAATAATACTATCAATAAAATTCTCTGTATCCATACATTTTTTTACTGTTTTCAATTTAACCCAGTTGATTCTTCCCCAGTTTGTAAGAGAAAATGTTTCAAATAATTCTTTTAATAATTGTTCCTTTTGAGTATTAGATAATATTTTGTAATTATCTTGTAGTGCTTCCAAACACTCATCTAAAAGCGTCATTTATATCTCCTCTTTCATATATAACTTTTAAGATTACTCATCCCCTCCACATATAGGGTGATAACTAAGCAAAAACAGAATTTCGTCCCCTAGGCTAGTAAAAGCCAATTCTTATTTTGCTTAGTTATCACCCTATATGTTGAGGGGGCGACTAATCTTTGAATAATTAAAGGATTAATAAATAACAGAAATAGTATATATTTATTCCCTGGCATTATTACTTAATTTATTGAAAATTGAGCTAATAAAAAGCCCAATAATAATTATACCTAATACTGACTCCAAGCCAACTAGAAGTCTCGCCCTATTTGTAATCGGCACAATGTCACCATAACCTAGTGTTGTAATTGTCACCATACTTAAGTATAGCATTCGTTTATATGTTCCCTTTAAACCATAAGGAAGCCCATTCAAACTATCTACAAAGATTTTAAGTTTTCTAGATACTTCCATGGGTAACTTTATACTACACACCTTATTTTCCTTGATCGTAAAAATTCTATCTAATTCAATCTTAGAGTAACCTAAGTCAGTCAAATTAGTGGGCGTCTCGTTTATAAGCCTAAAATAAAAAGTATGAATTTCACTATTACTTTTCAAACTTCCTCCATAACTATGTAATTGAAATTTATCATTTGTTTGAATCCACCCAGTAGCCGATGTCCCTTTATTAAATAAATACACTACAAGACTTATATTTAAGTTTCTACCATCTGCATTAAAATCAGTAACATATAAATCGTTGATATCTAAAATCCAGCCTTGTTCATCATCTAAATATGCAGTTTGTCCATTATTTATATCAATAAAATTTTTCTTTATTGATAATTCAATTTCATCTTTTATGTATTTATATGTATCTTGAACAGAGTTCTCATATTTGATGGTTGTATGATAAAATTCATCACTATAAAGAGTAAAAAGCCCCGAAAAAACAAGTATAAAACCTATGTATATGCAAAGAAAAATGAATCCAGTATTTTTAGTTAAAACACTCTTTGTAAAATTAATCTTTTTTATTCTAGCCATTATTTCGCTCCTTTATCTGTTGTGGTCAAGTCTGCGAATGGTTCTAAGAGCATTCGGCAGGGAAAAGCTTCTGAGAATCTTTCGGTGAGAAGTCATAAAGATACATATCGTATACAATATACATACAATCTTGTCTATAGCTACTACAGCGCCATCCACAGGAAGGCTTCGAAGAACAACCCCAAAAACCTCTCCCTCTTCTTTTTCATTATCGCCCTTTGGGCGACTATATCTATACTTACAACAAAAGTAACTTACTTAATGGCCGTGAAACCTTATTTAAGAAAACATACGTAAATGCTATTAAAAGAGCTAATAATTCTGTATGATTTAATAGCATATATTGATTTTAGGTTTTATTATGATAAAATTATACATATCAATTTTTTTGTTGTTATAATATATAGATAAATAAAATTATTGGTTTATGGTACAGTTATTGCAGAAATAATATTAACATACAACGAAGAATAGTAGTTTATCAATATCACCGACAGAGATTATTTTGTCGCACGTTACTTTAGATTATTCAGAATGGAGGATGTATGGCGGGAATTAAATTCAATTCAAAATATGGTATGGCTTGTGGCTGGGAGCTTAATAAGATTGTAAAAAAAGTTAAGGAAAATGCTATTGAATCTGAGTGGTCTATCACAGATTTAATTGATTTCTACAATATTTTGAAATATATACATATCAAGCAATTTAGTGACTATATAGTTCAAAAAACAGATATTGAAATAAGGACATATGAGAAAAAGATACACCATAAAATAGGTCATTTCATAAACAAGTATAAAAATGACTATATCAATTTTCACGATAACATAGCCTCTAATAGTACTGATGATTTTTGGGAAATATTTGAAAAATATAAGTTATATAAGAAAGTGAAAAATAGTGACTTTAGAGCATTTCTTAATAAAGATAATGTTCACGTATATTCAATACTCAAGTTTAAGCAATTAGCAAAGCATTTTGATAGTGAGATCAAAGAGGTAATATTAACTGATTCTAGCAATGCAAAGATTATTCTGTCAAAATATATTAAAGAAGATAATTTATATTTACCTTCATCTTTGACTGAAACAGAGATTTATAGTTTAATTGATGAATATATTGATTCACCACAAGTTAATATAAATACATTACGGCAGATAATTACGTATCCCGTAGGTAAGGGGCTTAATATACCTGATAAAATCAAGTTACATGCTATGAGAAAAGAAAAAATAGAAGAAAGTAAATTATTTAATGATGGAACTGGTATTAAAACTCGTGTAATGATATCATATCCAAACGACCAAGAAGAAGTAGTAATAATTACGATGAATGATAATACTGCAAATATAAACATAAGTCTAAAATGGATTAAGGAGAACTTAGATTATCCAACACTTTGGAACAATTTTATTTATATTTTTAGTTTTGTGGATATTAAAATGCGACTGCAATTCGTCTCAAAGACAAGTGATATGGGTGTATTAGAATCACTAATGCACCCTAAAGAAGAACACCTTTATACTACTTCGTTTTCTTTTAGATATAATAAAATGCTTTCAAATGCGGAGATATATAGCTATATAAAAGTGCTAAATGATTTTGATATAAGATTGGAAGATATGATTGAATGGTTCTTTAGTAAGTATCTTAAAGATGAATTTAAAATCAGTAATTTTATAGTTAAAATGCCATCTAAAGAAACTTCATATTTTGAAAAGTGTAGAACTATTCTCCCTGAAATTGATAGAATCTTTAAGCAGTATAATCTTTTAGTTGAAGATGGCTTTATTGACCAAGAACTGATTCAAATGTCATCATCAAGTGTTAAAAGCAAAGATATTAAGTCTTTAATTGAAAAGAAGTATGTCTATTCTACAAGTGATTGGTATAAAAGAGCCTCACATTTATTGTTTTCTGACCAGAGTAGTATTTTTTATATGCCAAATAAAGAAGATAATTACGAGAACTTCTTAGATTTAATGATATCTGAACATTTGAAGAAGAATGATTTTGAAGAATATCAGTTGCAAGATATGGAATGGTTATTTGAGAATAATTTAATTTGTGAAGATAAAGAGGGTTATTTAGAATTCATTGACCAGAAAGTCATATATATTTTAAAAGAACTTTTTTATGAGGAAGTAATAAACTATTGGCACTATCCTGATAATATAAGACGAGTGATAGAGGGTCTATATAACCAAAACTTCGTTAATCTTAAGAGTAGCTTATTTTCAAAAAATGAACAAGATTATTTTGATTACTATCTTAATAAGTCTAAATTCACAAATGGTCATGATATTCGAAATAAGTATCTCCATGGAACTAATAGCAATAATGAAAAACAATATAAAACAGATTACCACATAATTTTGAAACTGATTGTAATCGTTGTTATTAAAATTAATGATGACCTATGTATCAAAGAGGATTACATGAGTAATTCTCAATAGGAGTCTATACTAAGTATAATACTTGTATATCTTTTTATATACTGTAAATGAATAAGGTTTCATGATCATTAAGTAAGTTACTTTTGTTGTAAGTATAGATATAGTCGCCCAAAGGGCGATAATGAAAAAGAAGAGGGAGAGGTTTTTGGGGTTGTTCTTCGAAGCCTTCCTGTGGATGGCGCTGTAGTAGCTATAGACAAGATTGTATGTATATTGTATACGATATGTATCTTTATGACTTCTCACCGAAAGATTCTCAGAAGCTTTTCCCTGCCGAATGCTCTTAGAACCATTCGCAGACTTGACCACAACAGATAAAGGAGCGAAATAATGGCTAGAATAAAAAAGATTAATTTTACAAAGAGTGTTTTAACTAAAAATACTGGATTCATTTTTCTTTGCATATACATAGGTTTTATACTTGTTTTTTCGGGGCTTTTTACTCTTTATAGTGATGAATTTTATCATACAACCATCAAATATGAGAACTCTGTTCAAGATACATATAAATACATAAAAGATGAAATTGAATTATCAATAAAGAAAAATTTTATTGATATAAATAATGGACAAACTGCATATTTAGATGATGAACAAGGCTGGATTTTAGATATCAACGATTTATATGTTACTGATTTTAATGCAGATGGTAGAAACTTAAATATAAGTCTTGTAGTGTATTTATTTAATAAAGGGACATCGGCTACTGGGTGGATTCAAACAAATGATAAATTTCAATTACATAGTTATGGAGGAAGTTTGAAAAGTAATAGTGAAATTCATACTTTTTATTTTAGGCTTATAAACGAGACGCCCACTAATTTGACTGACTTAGGTTACTCTAAGATTGAATTAGATAGAATTTTTACGATCAAGGAAAATAAGGTGTGTAGTATAAAGTTACCCATGGAAGTATCTAGAAAACTTAAAATCTTTGTAGATAGTTTGAATGGGCTTCCTTATGGTTTAAAGGGAACATATAAACGAATGCTATACTTAAGTATGGTGACAATTACAACACTAGGTTATGGTGACATTGTGCCGATTACAAATAGGGCGAGACTTCTAGTTGGCTTGGAGTCAGTATTAGGTATAATTATTATTGGGCTTTTTATTAGCTCAATTTTCAATAAATTAAGTAATAATGCCAGGGAATAAATATATACTATTTCTGTTTTGCTATTTAAGTTTTATGCCGAAATATTATAGAAGCTTCAGAGATAATTTTACTGGCTCTTTACATCTTGTATATGCTTTTCTGACAGGCTAACAATACCTAACTTATTACCGTGTTTGATAACATATTGGAAATTAGCGTGGGCATCTTCTTTATTTCCCTCTTGTTCATGGATTAAGCCTTGCCGGTATATCAGGTACATTCTTTGGCGTTTAGAAATATAAGGGCTTTCTAACAATCGTAATATTTTTTCTTTGGATTGCCGATAGTTTTGTTCAGCATAATATTTTTCGGCTATCATGATTTCAACGGCAACCACTAATTGTTTATTAATAGGAGATAACGTACTTATTTTATTATCGAATACATCTTTTGCTTTTTCTATTTCACCTAACTCATGATAGCATCCAATAAGGTTAATATAATAGGCGAGCAGCGTTCCATTCTTAGTTGAAAGGTATGATAGGTCAATTAATTCTAAATCAATCAGTGCTTCTTGATATTTTCCTAAAGACATCAAACCTGCCGCTACATCTACATCAAAAATAGCATTGGCTCTTTTACTTTTGCCAGTTATTTTTCTTTGTTTAGCTATTTGAACTAAAAAGGCTTCTGGGTCACATGCATCATCCAATAGATTTATCCTTTTCCGATGTCGATGAAAGCTAATGCTAATATACAAAATAATCACAGTAATACAGGTTAATAGCCATGCTAGTAAAGGTTTAACTCCTAGCATCATTAGCACTATAACTAATATAATCGTTAATATATAGAAAAAAACGTTGTAGCCAAATCGATTCATGTATTCTCTCTTCCTTTAAGACACATTTTCAAAAGCATCTACACTATAACATTGTTATACCTAGATTCTACGTCAAAATTGATTTGCTCTAATAATGAATACATTACGAAGAATCTTAGAATTTACATCTATGATTATAGCATTTTACAAAACAATTTACAAAATATACTTTTATAATGACTTTTGAATCCCTCACATGACTAACAAATTTCGTTGATATATTGAGGTCTATTTTACATCCTATCAGTAGTTCCTTAAGGCATATATTGCTATTTATTACATTATTGGACGTTAAGAAACATGATATATTATCCCCTCTTTTCCATCAAAATACAATTACTCCTACAATAAATATGAAAATAAATCAGAATACCTTATTACTTTGTCAATACTAATAATAAACGACAGTAAAAAGAAAGGGATTACATTCACGTCCCTTTCTTCAACTTGGGGTTAAGATGTGAGCGGTGGAAATTGCTATATTAAATAATCATACCACTCTTCGACCTAGTAGTAGCTGCCCTTTTATCATTTTTCTTATTAATACAACAACTTCCCCTATATTAAGTATAAGAAATGTATGATTTATTGTCAAGCATTTTACGCTTTTGTTATTAAATTTATACAGCATATATGCTCTTGTTATTACTGAAACAAATATGTAAGTTAGATACATGGAAACTGGGGTGATAAAATGAATGATATAATAAATATTGTTGGTCATGCAGTAAGGCACTTTAGAACATCAAAAAATTTAAGTCAAGAGGAATTAGCTGATAGAGCACACGTTCATCCCACACATATAGGAAGAATTGAACGAGGCGCAATTAATTGTACCATAGAAATGTTAAATAAAGTCATTACTGCTCTAGACATAAGCTTTGAAGATTTCTTTAAACAGATACAACCTTCCTCTAAAACAGATAATGAAGTATTTCCAATTTTGATAGCCAAATTAATGGAACTAAATAAAGAGGAACAAGCATGTATATTAGATTTTGTTACAAACTACAAGTTAACGAAAAAAGAGTAGGGACTTCCCACTCTTATTTTTTTTGCTAGGCGTAGGTATTCAAAGATTTTTCTTCTCCTATTTTAACATGCATGATTACAATTTAAGTTCCTTAAATTGACGTGGTGACATACCATATGTTTTTTTGAAGAGTCTTGAGAAATAGTTGTAATCACATATACCTACTTCTTCAGCCACTTGATTAATACGAAGTGACGTTGTACTTAAGAGCTCTTTAGCTTTGGTCATACGAAGCTGACGTAGATACTTGGTTAATGATAGAGATGTTTGATGGGTAAGAGTATTATAAAGGGTGGTTTTGCTTATACGTAACTGTTGACAAACCATATCTTGGGTTATTGTATTCTTCATATTGTTAACTAAAAACTGGTGTACTTGATTGAATATGCCACTCCGCTCAACATGTATAATATTCTTGTAACATAAGTATGCAACGCAAGCATGCATAATGTTTGCGGCTGCTTCTATCTGCGCCACATTCATTTGTTTCAATCGAAAAAAGACCTCTTTTAATTCCTCCTCATGAAACCCATATGCTTTACATTGATGTTTTATATGCAACCATTGAAATTCAGGTGATTGCTCATCCAGTAATTGCCCTACCATAATATAGCCTATAATCATATTGTTATCAATAATAGGTGCAACTGCTTCATATAAGCCCATGTGGCATTTATACACATATAATTCTTTTGTTTCTTTGGCATGTTCAAAAGCTATTCGATCGCACTTGGAACATGCTTTTAATACCTCTTTATTTTGCCTAATGCTATTACAGAATGTCCAGTCTCTTTTAGGTATGAGACATATGGGTTTGTAGTATCTATCGTAGAGGCCGATACCGATACCCAACAGACTGTAATAATCGCTAAATATTCTTTCTGCTTGTTCTAATTCTAACAGTAATGCCATATCGTCTCCCTACCTATCCCATACCGTATTTTATCATAAAAATATCTTTCACTTTTTTCCTGTATATTTCATTCATTTATGATGATTCGTCCTACTTTTGGTGAACTTTGCTATTATTATATCATAGTGCTTGCTATAATAACAACAACAAGTAATCATCTATTTCCTACTACTATATTGTGTTGGAAAATAGATAAATCCAATGATTGGAGGAGAACAATGGTTCATAAACGTGAATTGTTTAATTTTAATTCTGACTGGAAATTTCATGATGGGGACATTACCAAGCATAATATCAATACCGTACATGCTCAATTTGAAAGACCGGAATACGTAAAAGCTGGTAATCATGGTTTAGCTTATGCATCCTATGATGATAGTAATTGGGAAACTGTACAGATTCCTCATGACTTTGTGATTAGGCGCAATGTATTTGATGATTCTGTTCCCAGCTGTACAGGTTCCATGAAGAAAGGAATTGTTTGGTATAGAAGATCTTTCTTTATACCTGAAGAAGATAGAAATCGTCGTCTTTTTGTACAATTTGATGGTATCTATAGAAATAGTGAAGTCTGGCTCAATGGTAATCTTGTGGGACGTCATATTGGCGGTTACATGGGGTTTGAATTTGAGATAACCGAACTCATTCACTATGATAAGGTGAATAGTTTTGCCATAAAAGTGGATGTATCTGAATTTGAAGGTTGGTGGTATGAAGGCGGTGGTATCTATCGGGATGTTAGATTACTAAAAACAGACCAGATACGTGTTATGGATCAAGAAGTGCACATTGAAACAACCGACATTTCTGTAGAGGATAAGACTGCTTCAATAGTAGTACATGGCGCTATTGATTGTGGCTATATCGAAGATGACTATATAACCGTTGACGTCCAGTTAAAACCACCTTCTAAAGATACATGTGGTAGCAAAACAACTGATTCCAATACATCCACCTTAGCAAGCAAATCAATACAGCTAAAAGCTAAAACATTCCAACAAGCTGCATTCACATTGGATTTTGACCTAACAGATATTCAGCTTTGGGATATTGATCAACCTCAACTCTATTCTGTTGTCATAACAGCCCGCTGTGAAGCCATGCAAGATCATCATTGTGCAAGATTTGGTCTTCGAACCATTAAGTATAGTGCGGAACATGGTTTTGAATTAAATGGACGAACCGTTAAGATTAAAGGGGTTAATGGTCACGATGATTTTGCATGTGTTGGTGTGGCACTAACGCGCCCCATCATGCAGTTTAAAATTGATAAATTAAGGGAAATGGGTGCTAATGCCTATCGTTGTTCCCATAATCCACCGAACCCCAAATTTCTAGATTACTGTGATGAAGTGGGTATGCTCGTTATGGATGAAACCCGTTTATCTGGTGTCAATGAGGATGATCTAGGTGATTATGTGGCCATGATTAAACGAGACCGGAATCATCCATCTATCATTGCTTGGTCCATGGGTAATGAAGAAATGGCTATTCACGCCACTGAAGTTGGTGTTCAAATCTATAAAAAAATGATTGCAATTGGTCAATTATACGACCATTCCAGACCTTTTTTATATGCTATTAATGCCGATTACGACCGCATTGTGACTTTTGATCGTAACCATGATTTAATGATGAACCCTGTTGGCTTGAATTATTTTGTACCACATGACGATAATATTCTTGAAACCATGCATCAGCAATATCCTGACTTATGCATGATTAACTCAGAAACAACAGGCATGTGTTCCACAAGAGCATTTGTATTGCCAAAAGAAGATATGGGTCTGGTATCGAAAGAATACGATAAAATTAGTCGTTGGAAGAACGAAAAATATAAATATAAGATTACATGTTATGGGTCTAATGAGCCTGTTTGGGGGATGGACCCAGAAACGTCATGGAAAGTACATGTGAATAAACCCTATTCTGCAGGTGTCTTCTTATGGACGGGTTTTGACTATCGTGGTGAGGTATTCCCTTTTCATTATCCTGCGGTTATCAGCTTCTATGGCATCATTGACTTATGTGGTTTTGAAAAAGATTGGTTCTATTACATGCAATCCAATTGGACAGATCGTGATGTACTCCACCTACTGCCCCATTGGAATCTGGATTTAGAAACCGGTGAAAACGTAGATGTTTGGGCATTTACTAATTGTGATGAAGTAGAATTATTCATTAATGGTGTGAGTCAAGGCCGTAAGACCTGCGAACAATACGGACATCTTGAATGGTCTGTAAGCTATGAACCTGGCAAACTTGAAGCAATTGGTTATCGTGATGGCATTGAAATCATGCGTGATTATAAGGTGACAGCTGGTACACCTGAGACGTTGGTGTTAACCCCTAATAAAACAAGTCTATTAGCAGATAATGAAGATGCCGTACTTGTATCAGCCCATCTTGAAGACAGTGAAGGAAATATGGTTATGACGTCTAGTGAGATGATAAACTTTGCCTTTGACGGACCTTGTGTTTTCTTGGGTACAGGTAATGGCGACCACTTTGGTAATGAATCCGATATTGAGCCACAAAGAACTTTATTTGTTGGAAAGTGCCTTGTAGCTGTTCAATCCACCTATGAAGCCGGTGAAATCAAAGTCACAGGTCATTGGAACGATCAAGAAGTAACCGTTATGATTACATCCAATGAAACAAATTATATGCCAATTATTGAAACAGCCACATCCAATGAGACCATTAATCGACCCAAAGCACATGCTGATGGAGGCATTTAGTATCTAAGTGTTGATCAAAACAAAATCCTTCTAGATGATAATAAGGCTAATCTAGAAGGATTTTTGTGTGATGTTAATCCATTATTTTTTCGTATACCCTTAACGAGAAACCTTCTGGAGCACCATCGGGAGTCATATCTTTAACATATTTATAACCGCACTTTTCATAAAAATGATGGTTTTGAGTACTCATGGATGGCGTTTCTAGCTGCCATTTCTTACCATCATTATGTAATGTTTCTAATAAATCCATTGTCTGTTTGCCTATTCCCTTATTTTGTAGTTCAGCTACAATGAATAGACTACAAAGGTAATATTCACCTTTATCTCCCTTAAAAATATTTACACCACCCACAATTTCATTATTATAGTATATCGCATAATAGATGCTGTTAATTAGCATTTTTTTATGCCATTCTATACGAATCATATCTTCAGGAGTAAAGCCATATTTCTTAAACTCTTCTTTAAACGCACTTTTCTTTATATCTGCTAATACACTTATATCATTATCCTTCGCTCTTATTAACTGTAACATAATTAATTTCTCCTTTTCACAGTATTGTCATGCTTCTACTAACTATTCTACCAGAACACTTGTTCGATATCAAGGTTTTTGATTTGTTATTGAATCTAGAGTAATCTAGAACGTTCTATAGACTAAACTACATAGGTACAATTATATTTTACATCCATCTTTCCAATAAAAAAGACACATGAAAGATCATGTGCCAAAATTATCTTGTTATATGCATTTTTAATAATGGTACTTCATTAAGTACGCTTCTGTATTAACTTCTGTGTATTATATTTTTGTACAACATTGGTAAAGTGGATAGCTAACGTTTTTCATAAATAAGCTCTACCATGCCGTTGGTTGTGATTGTTTCCGTTAGTTCTAAAGGTATTGTATCATTCTTACCGTCAAAAAGAGGTATACCACTACCTAGTATGGTAGGAATAATGGTTATTCTATATTGGTCAATTATATTTGCTTTGATGGCTTGATTCACAATACTAGCACCACCACAAATCCAAATATCTTTCCCTTCTTTTCCTTTCAGCTCTTTCAGTAGTGAAACTACATCGCCATTCTTAAACGTTATATCATCTGTATTCTCCAAGTTTCTACTTGTAAATACATAACTGTGCATACCAGCATAAACCCATGCATCTGGAGATAACTCGGTTATTATCTGCTTATAGGTGTTGTACCCCAGAATCACCGTATCAATTGTCTTGTAAAACGCTTCGTATGTGCCCGTGTCTTGACTATTAGGGTCTTGTCCACCAAGCCAATCTACTCGTCCCTTAGAATCTGCCACATAACCATCAAGACTAATGGCAATATACAGTATTATCTTTCTCATAATATATCTCCTCTCGCTTATACATTTAAGACTATCTCTTTTTATACATATTATTAAAGTTCGACAAGCAATCGTCTTCTCCTTTACTCAATCTTCTAAGTCACTGTTTACATTTGATTGTCATAATTTTTCATCTGCAGCTTAATAAAAGCTCATCTTTTCACCACACCAAAAGTAATTTTCATATTGGGTGCGAATGTTAACCGCGATTCCTTATTAAATAACTTGGACTCCAATAATTCTGCTTCATACTGCTCATTTGCTTCTTCTTGAGTCAACCCCCTATCCATTAAATAATTAATGGTATTAGATTTATCTTTCGGTTCATAGCCTAACCCTTCTTCTTTCAAAGCTTCATAAAGCATGTCCTTACTATGCTGCTCCATCAATTGGTCAAAATAATTGACTTTATCACTAACCCTACATTCTACATTTTTTAATCCAAGTTGACTAAGAATGATGGGCAACTTTATGCCAATATTACCGTCTTTGCCTTTCTCTAAAAAATCGTTCTCATATAACTTTTGCAAAACACCTAAACGTACAATCTGAGAGTGTTCCACACCGTCAACATGATAATTGGACATACACGATATTCTGTGCGTCTCAAAACAAATAACTTTTCCATTATTAATAACACTATTGATCATATTTTTCAAGACTACCTTAGGATTAGCCATATGTAATAAAACCGCGTGACATAGAGCTATATCATATTGGCGTTCCATGACGATTTGGGTTATATCTTCCACGATAAAATCTGTTTTATATGGAAGATTCTTAAAAATTTTCTTAGCTTCTTCTATCAAATCATGACCTCTGTCAACACCTGTGTACGTTGAACCTTCAGGTAATATTGGAAGCAGCTTAAGACCCATATATCCAAAACCACATCCATAATCAATCATGTCTACTGGCTCATCTATCTTCCATACTTTCTTAACCAAAAACTCTAAATAGTCATCGTTATAATACAACCCACGTGTATTTCTTAAATATTCAATTTTATTATCCCAATAATATTTAGACACCTTTAAACCTCCTCCTCTATCTACATTCACTTCAATACTACTATTAATTGCTAGTATTTTATTATTAGCCTTCTCCCCTTTATATGCCGCTCATAAGAAAGAGGTTTTTATTTCTTTATTTTATCACTACCATTTATTTTGACTCCTAATGGCTATTTGTAATTTTAATCCGTATTATTACGCTTTTCAAATTCTTCCTTGTTAATCGCCATTACATAGCATCCCCAATGGTGACCATTAAACTCAACCTTCTTTTCAAGTTTTTCAATTATCCTAAACCCAATATTCTTATAACATTTAATAGCTCCTGCGTTAAAGTCATATACCCTTAATAGCACCTTCTCTAAACCTATATCATCAAAAGCTATATGTAATGCATTTCGAATAGCCAACGTACCGTAACCTTTACCTCTTGCATTGGGATCTCCGATTATGATGCGACCAATTGCACCTGTTTTATCCTCTCTGTTAATACGCAGTAGCTGCATATGTCCTATTGTATTTTTTTCATGGACAATATTATACAGCATCATATCTTTTTTACTTATCATGCGATGAATATCGCCTTTTAACTGCTCTGCTAATGTTGATAAAGCATATGCACGACCTGTAAATTGTAACAAAAATCTTTCGCTAGGCACCCATGAAACTAATCGGGATATATCTGATTCTTTAAATTCTGTTAGATGTATCTCACACATTCCATTCACTTCCAATCTTTTGGACAGCATCTTATCTATTACCCTATACCCTTCTTAATTATTTATAGCTGTTTTTAAATAAAGCTGTTTTCTCATTTCTCTATTTTATCATTACAATACATAGCTAGCAATTACATTTTAAAACATTATATTGCACAAGGATTGAAGGTAGTGATACAAAAAGTGCATATAAAATTTAAATTAAAAAATTGAATAAATAGTTTGACTCGTAATAATAATTGAAGTATACTAAAATCATATCCATTTTTTCGTAACTATTATGTATATACGTAAAATATCCAATCGATTATATATGATACCGCTTCAATATGGCTTACAAATCATTATCTTTGTCTTAATAAAATCTTTTGCTTGAAAACAATTATCCAACAATAAGTTGTGTATGATTACTTATTATGCGATGAGCAGTTGTTCAAGTTACTCAAGGAGGTGAATCTTACTTCGTCATTATATGTAACAAAGCTAATCTAAGTATCATAAAGGAGGGAAAAAAGTACAACTATATGTTTATTTTAGCTTCGTTATGATTTCTAAAAGCATCTATGGCTAACCATAGCATTCTTAAGAACAAAATTAATCCAACGATTAGGAGGAGAAACAATTGAAAAAAACAATGGGTTTATTATTATCGGTTTTGATTGGGTTTAACCTTTTGGCATCAACCAATCTATCTTATGGGAAAGAAGTCATACAAAATCGTCTTGATATCGCTTATGTTACAGCAAGCAGTGATGATGGTAATGTACCAGCCAATACAATAGATAACGTTATTGATACCCGATGGTCAGCAAAAGGACCAGACGAATGGATTCGATATGACTTGGGTAGTCAGCAAACCATTGGGTATGTGGGAGTAGCTTTCCACAAGGGCGATATACGCTATACAGATTTTGATATTCTCGTTTCATCGGATGATGTGACTTGGGAAGAAGTTTTTAGCGGTCGAGGTTCAGGGACCACAATTGATATGGAAAAATTTGATATAGAAGATATTTCAGCCCAATACGTAAAATTGATTTGTCATGGGTATACATACACTGACGGTTCAAAAACAGGAGAATGGAACAGTTTAAATGAAGTTCATTTTTACCCCTCAGATGACGTTCCATTTGATAAAATAAATGAATTAGAACCAGAGACACCTATGGATATAACTTATACAAAAGCAGGATTTTATGAAGGTATTTCACCTCAAGACAATCCTAATGATATACCTGTACATGACGTACATCAGCCAAATGATGTCACTGGAACCATCTTGAATGTGGTTGATTTTGGTGCTGATATAGCCGACAATGGTGCCAATGATGTGGGTGCTATACAAGCAGCAATCAATGCAGCTCAATATGGTGATGAGGTTTATTTACCAAATGGTACCTATAATTTACAATCCGATGCTGGCTATGCTTTGAAGCTAAAATCTGGTGTTAACTTACGTGGTGAAAGTCAAGAAGGAACCAAACTCATCATCTGTGGCAAAGATGGTTATTACCCTTCAAGTGTTATTAAAGCCATGGGACAACATAATATCCTTGTATCCAACATGACCATTACCTCCGATTTTTCTGGGAATTACTCATTGGATCATATCAGCAATAACCCAGACGCATCAGGATCCAGATACGGTATTCAAATTGAAGATAATGCCATGAATGAACCATCCTATAACATAACCATGGATCAACTTATCCTTGAAAAATATCAAACCATGGGTGTTCGGATAAGTAACAGCCATGATATCGTTGTTAAGCGGTCTATCTTCCAAAATGCTACAGATATAGGCGGTGGCGGTGCTGGCTATGGCGTATCCATTCAAGGTGAAGGGAATAACATTGACCGTCTCGGTTATCTGAATGATTCCCGTTTCAACTTGGTTGAAGACTGCACATTCCTAGGACCTTACCTGCGTCATGGTGTATTGATTCAATATTATTCTCATAACAATGTCATACGCCATAATACATTTATTCAAACCAAGTTGGATGCCATTGATTTACATGGTGAAGATGAGTACCTCAATGACATACATCATAATAACATCCAAAGTATTGAAACAGGGGCTGGTATTGGCGTTGGTAACTCCGGTGCAACCCATGATAAATCCGGTCCAGGTAATGTTATTCATCACAATCATATTGATAATTGTCGAGAAGGTATTAAAGTGCACCTTGGCTCAGAAGATACCCTAATACATGATAACACCATAACAGGAGCAACCGTTAACCGTGCAAAAGGCATATACCTTCAAAATGCTCCAGGTACCCTTGTTCAAAACAATCATATCTATAATAATACATCCTATGATTTTGTAGGTGTCTTATTAGCTTATGACAAAGGTACAAATGGCAGAGGTTATGGAAGCCCCCATAATATAAGTATCGAGGGAAATACCCTAGAAAACTGTACCAATGGGATAAGGCTTACATCTGGAACAGATATAACTGTTCAAAATAATAGCTATTTTAATATATTAGATACACCTTTCCTTGATTCAAGAACCTACAAATATGCAGCTAGTAAACTACCCTCTCAGATACTGGATTTAACAAATTGGAAATTAACCCTGCCCATTAATAATGCCCAAGAAATAAAACAGCCAGCATTAATGGATTATGAGCATGACGATTATTTCCATGCCAATACAGATGGCAACGGGGTTTTGTTTAAAGCCCATTGTGGTGGTGAAACCACAAGTGGTTCTGGATACCCCCGATCTGAACTAAGAGAAATGGCGAATAATGGTACCACCAGAGCAAGTTGGTCAACCAATTCTGGAAAACATGTGATGACCATGGACCTAAGAATAACTCACATACCTGATGTTAAGCGGCATGTGGTAGTTGGACAGATTCATGATGCCTCTGACGATGTTATGATGATTAGACTTGAAAACAATCGTTTATTTGTTGAAGCTGAAGGTGAAGATGTGGGTTTACTTGATGCTAACTATCAATTAGGTAGCCGGTTCACCATTAAAATAGAAGCTGAAAATGATATCATTAAAGTCTATTACAACCAAGATGAAAAAGTAACTTATGATGTAAAAGATTCTCCTACAACAACTGGTAATTCTAAGCATGGATGCTATTTTAAAGCCGGCATGTACACCCAATCCAATACCGAAAAAGGTGATAAACCAACTGCTTATGGTGAATCTGAAATCTATGATTTGGTTGTAACCCATTCGGAATCATCCAACAACGATACGCCTAATAATGAAGCAGATGTAACCATGAATCCAGTTATGGATACTTACATCGAGTTAGCATCTAAAAACCCTAACACGACCCCATATCATGATAAAGATACCATGTATGTTAAAATGAGTAGTGGACAGACAACCATTCGGATTGGATTCATTGAATTTGATAAGCGTTCTATCAACAACAGCATAGATACAGCTCAGTTAAAACTAACAAAACACAGTCTTAAAAAGGCAGATTCAGCCATTACAGTATATGGCTTACCTACAACCTTCTCAGAAACACTTGTTTGGACGGACTTATTTACTGCTGATTCAAGATACAGCAAAAATGACAATACCGATATACCCACATGGCTAAGTGAGCATGCTGTTAAAATCGGTGTCATTAACTTCGGTTTGAATGATAACGACACGGATTACACCCTTGATGTCTCTGGGTTTGTTAACGATCATTTGGATACGGATCAGTTCACCTTCGTTTTACTGGATGAAGCAGGAGCCAACTCTGATTTAAAACTTGGCACCAGTGAAAATACCGCAAAAGCACCTGAACTCAGGGTATGGTATAAAACACCCTAATATATCAGCAGTCAGAACAACTACTATATGCTTGTAATATAAGTGTTCATTAGCGTTCAGGTAATATTGATAATTAATCAGGCTAAATGAGGCTGGGTCAACTATAATGATCCAGCCTTATTTTATGATAAAATAATAGATAAACGGATTGTAAACTATCTAAAACTATCCTATAATACGAGTATTAGATATTAATATAAGATGAAGGAGCTGAGGTTAATGAATACGAAAGAAACAATCATTATTGGTATTGCTGGTGGTTCAGGAAGTGGTAAGTCCACTTTTTCGTCCCATTTAGAGGATCATTTATTAAATCTTAAGGTGAAAGTTATCCACATGGATGATTATTTTAAAGAAGATAAACCCACCATCACAGCACCTTATACACAAATTGAGTATGAAGATCACAATCATCCAGATTCTTTTGATTTTGATAAGCTCCTAGATGATTACAAACAATTGCTTAAGCAGGAATATGACGTTATCATCATTGAAGGTCTTATGACACTTTATAACAACGACATAAGAAAGCTTCTACATCTAAAAATATTTATTGATTGTCAAGCCGATGAAAGAATCGTTAGAAGAATCAATCGTAACTTGGCATTTGGCCAGAGTTTTGAAGACATTACTTCTGTTTATTTAGATGCCGTAAGGTATCGCCATCAAGAATTCGTTGAGCCATCCCGTTGGCATGCGGATATTATCCTCAATGGTTCAAGTTTGCCAACGATTGGTACAGATATCATCTCAACATGGATTAAAAGTCAATATTCGCGTTTAGGACACGAATAACGATTAATAGCTCCAGACAAATTTACATTTTGGATGATCCTCTTGCAACTCATGTTTTTGCACAGGTGTTAAGTCAAGATTAGCAACTTCTGCATAGCTTAGTTTTTTGAGTTCCTTAAGTACACTCATATCTTTTATGTATGGGTTAAGGGAAAGAGTCAAATGATTAATATTAGGCATGTTTTTCAAGACTGAAATATCACCAATACTATTTTGATCTAAAGTAATATATGTGATTTGAGTTAAATTTTTAAGGCAACTAATATCACCTAGTTTATTTGAATGAACATTTAAAACCCTTAAGTTTATGCAATTTTCTAAAGGTGATAGATCTCTTACAGCATTTTCATTGATAGAAATACCTTCAAGCTTAGGTAAGTATCGACAAACATCAATATCCCAGATACGGCAACTATAGAAATTCATTGCTCTAAGGTCTGAACAATGCTTTAATGGTGATAAATCTGAAATCTTATTACACATAGCTTCAATGCGTTGGAGTTTTGGTAAGTATTTCACAAAATCAATGGTTGTTAAGGCGGTATGTGAAAAATTCACATATTTTAAGTTGACTAATTTTTGTACAAAATCTAAAGACTTAATTTTATTTCGCTGGGGTGATTCATTCCAAGGATCATTTGAAATGTCTAATTCTTCTAGCTGAAAAAGATTTGATAGTGGTGAAAAATCAATTATAGCATTTTGCTTAATTTCTAATTTTACAAGGTTCTCAAAAACCGCAAGATCAGATATATCCATTAATTGTTTGTTATTGAGATTTAACGCTTTTATAGATAGTATATCTGCTTTTGATATGTTGTCTTTACCTAAAAGTTGTTGTACTGCCTTCAAAATAGTTTCATTTTTTAACATATTTTATTCCTCCTAGACAACTTATTTATACTTTATATTACCTTTTATCAAGTATCACGTCAATCAACTAAACAAAAATAGCCCGGAAACAAACTTCTATTATCTAAAAAATCTAGGAAGATTAAATAATTTGCAGGAAGACCATAATCATTAATGCAAATTATAATATGATATGATATAATTACATTTGTAGTCATCGTTTTACATAGGAGGATGATATTATGACTTCAACTAAACTGAAAATTATTGCGTGTGTGACCATGCTTATCGATCATGCGACCCTGTTTTTTGATTCAAAAGCCGATTATAATCTTGTAGCCACCATGCATGCTATTGGTCGACTGGCATTTCCCATATTTGCTTTTCTTATTGCAGAGGGATTTTACCATACGAGAAATGTATATAAATATTTAAGCCGATTATTATTATTTGCAATAATTTCCCAGATACCCTATAATATCGTATTTCAACATGAATGGATTCAATGGGATCAATTAAACATCCTGTTCAATTTCTTCTTTGCTCTATTTGCGCTATGGATTTATAAAAAGAATAAGTATGCTGGTATTGTAGCCGTTATTGTGATTAGCTATCTCAATCAATCGGTGATTCATACAGGTTATGGTGCTTATGGCATACTTCTTGTGTTTTTCTTCTATATCTTTAGAGGAAGTTTTATTAAACAAGCAGGCAGCTTAACGATATTAATGGCTGCTTATATTACTGAACTGCTTATAAGATTCTATCCTAGAACATCCTTTTACATGTTTCTTCAAGGATTTGCGGTGTTAAGCCTTTTTATTCTGTATTTTTATAATGGTAAAAAAGGCAAGGATATTAAATACTTGTTTTATGTATTTTATCCGACACACATAGCTCTACTTGGTATCGTCAACTGGTTGGTGAAATATAAGCTATCGTAAAATATCCATAATAAAGTAAAAAAGCTGCCTTAACCCTATCGGTTTGAGGCAGCTTTACTCTTTCACTTCATATATTTTTCAGGATGATCAAAAAATGCTTGAATCTGTTCATAATAAAGTCCTACATGCATACCATCCATTAAAGCATGATGGGCTTGTATGGATAAGGGCAACATCACTTTATCCCCATCTGTAAAATACTTTCCCCAAGCTATTCGAGGTACACTGTCCACTGGATTCATGTGAATGGGATGCATAATATTTGTAAAGGACACCCAAGGAATGCTGGTCATATAGATCAAATCGTCTCGTTCTTCTTCATCTGCAATGGATATGTTTTTCTTAGCCTTGTCTATTTCTTGTTGACCTGCTTGTAAAAATGCGCTTAATGTATGTTCGTAGGGTATGGTACAAAAATTAAATACCCCATCATCATTCATAATTGTCACAGCAGGATCCACATATTCATGTTCAATCACCTGCTCACCACGTATGCGATAACGAAATTCTTTTATGTGATTAGCAACCTTATAGGTTGCATATACACTAGAAAGAAAAAAAGGGTATTTCTTTTCTTTTATATAACCCAAAAAAGCTGTTATATCTACATTAGCACACAGGTTAAAATGCGGATAATCAAATGCTTTAAAAAAATTAAAATGTTCCTTTCGTTTCCACTTATCCATATCCACTACTTTCACTAGAATCACTCTCCATCTTCATGTTACTTGGAACTTTTACTATCTTGAATAATCTTATAAATCTATGCTTATCTTATCATATTACATGAATACTGAATAGTATGTTTCATGTTTTATTTTAGACTAAACAGCCTACCCTCATTTACTTGTTTAGGTAAGAATACGAGCCCCCTCTTCCGTTACCAGAATCGTATGTTCCCACTGTGCAGACAATCCGCCATCGATTGTTTTAGCTGTCCACCCATCCTTAAGAATTTTAGTTCGATTGCTTCCCTCATTAATCATGGGTTCGATGGTAAATACCATACCTGGTACCATGATCATCCCTTTAATGGGCGTTGCAAAATGATTGATAAAAGGCTTTTCATGAAATGCATAACCGATGCCGTGTCCACCAAAATCCCGAACAACAGAATAACCTTTACTGTTAGCATAATGCTCAATAGCTTCGCCTATAACATTTGTTGCTTCATAAGGTATCACCGATTCAATACCTATCATGAGACAATCATGGGTTATGTCCATGATATCTTTTGCCTTTTTATCCACCTCACCTATTGCATACATTCTACTTGCATCAGAAAAATAGCCTTTATACTCTGTGGAAATATCCACGTTAATGATATCACCATCTTTTAAAACTGTCTGGTCAGGTATACCATGACAAATCACATCATTTATGGATGTACAACAGCTATATTGGTAGCCGTTGAATCCTAATGTAGCAGGCTTTCCACCTCTAGTCGTTGTATAATCATACACAAACTTATCAATGGCTGATGTTGTAATTCCTGCAACAAGCATCTCATTCAGTTCATCCAATATGCCCGTTGTTATTACTGCACTTTCTTCAATACCTTTAATGGCATCTGACGGTTTGATTAATTCTCTATCGGGTATCCTATACCCATCTTGTTCATATTTCTTTAACTGCATATCCGTATTATAGTGACAGTGTTTATATTTTTTACCACTGCCACACCAACATGCATCATTCCTAGATATATCTTTCAACTTACATCACCTCTAATATCCTTTCACCTTTTTATATCTATTAACGGATCTTTTATATCCATACATAATTATCTTCATGTTATGACTAATCTTCTATCTTGTCAAGTCTACATAATGACTTTCAGAAATCTTAACGTATGGGCTAGATTGTATGAATAATAATCCGCCTATTTCTAATAGGATATGTTATAATGTAACGTAATGCTCATCACGATTAATCCTAAAATTAAACCTATAGATGATGTTTTATGAAAGGTAAGAATCATGCAAAATAATACGAATACGTTTTTTAACAAATACCATATCGATGCTAATGTCTGTAAATCCTTATCTTTGATGGGATACAATCAACCGATGCCTGTACAAGAAATTGTCATCCCCCATGTATTAGATGGCTTAGATTTGATTGTACAATCCAATACAGGTAGTGGCAAAACAGCTGCTTTTGGTATTCCTATTGTTCATCACATTAAGATAGATGAAACGCTTCCACAAGCCCTAATATTAACCCCTACAAGAGAACTTGCCGTTCAGATATGTGAAGAAATAGCTGAAATTGGTAAGTATAAAAAAGTACGCTGTTTACCTATATATGGAAAACAACCTATACACATACAACTAAGACAATTAAAGCAACGGGTCCATATAGCTGTTGGAACACCAGGACGCCTATTGGACCTCATTAAGAAAAAGAATCTAAAATTAGAGGCCATGAAATATTTAGTCATTGATGAAGCCGATGAATTACTGAAACGTGGTTTTTGGGAGGAAGTGGAAGCTATTGTCAAAAAAATGCCACTAGAACGTTCTACACTTCTCTTCTCTGCAACCATGCCATCCCAGATAGAGGCTATTTGCGCTGATTATATGCACAATCCCATAAGGATTGAAATGGAACCCAATCAAATACCCATTGACCAAATTAAACAAACATGGTACGAGGTATCTCAAGATTGGAAGTTTAAACTCTTAACGAAAATCTTAGATGTCTATCTACCTAAAAAATGTATGATTTTTTGTAATACAAGAAACAAAGTTGATCAGCTTTCTAACAAACTCTTACGAGGAAAATATAATTGCGTTGCTCTACATGGTAAAATGGCTCAAAAATACCGTTTAAGAGCTATATCGGATTTTAAGAATGGTAAAGTACCCTATCTCATTGCAACAGATTTAGCTGGCAGAGGTATTCATGTGGACCAACTTGATTTGGTGATTAATTATACAATTCCTCATGAGAACGAAAGTTATGTCCACCGAATTGGGCGTACAGGTCGGGTAGGTGAAAAGGGTGAAGCCATCTCTTTTGTTTCAGAACATGATAAAAAAAGATGGTTAGAAATTCAAGCGTTTATTAACTACCAAGTCAAACAAGGGTCTGAGAATATGCTTAGGGGGACACATCCATCACCTTCCATAAAACCAAGAAAAAAAGAAACTCACTCAAAAAATAAAAAGCGGTATCAAGATATTACGAAACTCCGAATAAATGCTGGAAAAAAGAAAAAAATTAGACCTGGAGATATACTTGGTGCTGTTAGCAATTTGCCTGGTATAACATCCGAAGATATTGGCATTATTGATATACATGACACTTGTTCTTATATTGAAATCTTCAATAACAAAGGACTTCGTGTGTTAAATGGGCTTCGTCAAGGCAAAGTAAAAGGACGACCTGTTACAGTAAAAAAAGTTTCCAATCGTTCCTAGAACATATGTTTCAATAAAATAACAGCCTCCACGATGATAGATGCCTATCATTGTGGGAGCTGTTTCTATTTTACCTTATTGATTGAGTGCAAATAAATAATTATATTTTGCAGCATGCTTTAATTCATCTGTAATTATCTCAAATAAAACGTCCCTATAATATCTATTGGGCATAAGCTCTCTAATGGGTCTATATTTCTCAACAGCTCTTAGCTCATCAAATAAAGCAGTTTTTATACCATCCACATAACTAGCCGGCTCTTCAAAAGTAATATTATCAATGGGTTCTATGGTCTCGCCTGTTAAATCTTCATAAATTTGTCTAAAATACATATTATGCTTCTTCTCATCATTACGTATGGAACCAATAATTTGCTTTTCATCTTCTGTTGGCGCAATACTTATGAGATAATCGTAAAACATTTCATCTTCTTTTTCACTTTCAATTGAATCACGAATCATACCCAACACTTCATTAAATTCTTCCATGTAGTCATCACGCATAGGCATGGGTTCTTCATTCATTTCCATCATATTAATTGGATCGAGATACATATAATCCTCCCAAAGTCGTTTTCACTATAATGTATGAAATATACAAGTTGTTGGTTCAACTAAAATGACTTCACTCCAGTTTACATATATGGTATACTACAATTAGACTACATTTGTAGTTGTTTAAATAATGCGAAAGAGGTGCTTATATGAAAAAAAGAATGCTTATACCAGTCCTTATTGTTACCATCATCTTCGTTACTTACATATCACTACGTTATATACAACAAGATACTGTCACTATACAAAAAACAGTTGAAACACTATCTTCTGATGCTTTTAATGGTCGACTTCTTGGCACAGAAGGCAACGAAAAGACCATAGACTATATTACAAAAGTATTTGACAATCTTGATTTAGCAAAATATGATGATGATTATTATCATGAAAGCAGACAAACCATCTATCCACCTCATCAACAAGAACACTTTATGGAAGTTACCTATACGGATGGTACAAGTAAAGTCTATGCCTATGGAGATGATTATCTTGAATACCCTATACCTCATGCAGATGTGACAGCTAAGATAACCACCGATGATAAGGACCCAGACTTAGCCAATAAAATACTTGTACTGGATAAAGCATCAAAAAGCAAATCCTATGGGGTTGAAGCTCAAGGGGTTCTCTTGGAATATGATTCACTCTTCAAATTGAGCTCCATGTTAAAATTAAAAGCTCCAAAGGCGGCCATCTCCCCAGAGTTATTTACACAGTTAACAACACAAGATGTTGACCAAGTAACCATGAAGTTCAAATATGAACCCACTGATATAGATGCCATAAGTGTTGTAGGAAAAATTAAAGGACAAGATTCCACCAAGGCTGTTGTCATATCTGCTCACTTTGATCATGTGGGATGGGCTGGTAATACCATCTTTCGCGGTACCATTGACAATGCTTCTGGCACTGCCATTCTATTGGAATTAGCCAAACGATTAAAGGACCATTCAAAGGATTATACTTTTAAACACGATATCATCTTTGCTGCATTTAATGGTGAGGATTCTTTCTTATTCTGTAGTCATGATTTTGTAAAAGATATAGAAAAGCAATATGATGCATTCTATAACATTAACATTGACTGTATCGGTAAAACCGATGGCGGTGACATAACCATCAATGGTACGCATGATGCATCCCCCATCAATACCACATTAACACAAGCTTTATTAACCAATTTTGAAAAGAATCATGTAACACTGTTAGATGAATTCTATGGTGCAAGTGATCACATCCATTTTGTTAATAACGGTCATGCAGGTATTACCCTTGGCCAAAAAGACCTAATGGGTGAAAACGGCGGTACAATGATTCATACCAAAGATGATAATCTGGACTATGTGGATTATGATGAAATGAGGAAGGTAGCAGATACGCTCTTTGACTTCATACTTACCAATGATGGTACCATCTATGTCCCTACGCCATCCTAAATAATCGTCACACGTTGCTGCATCTACAAAACATAAAGCCGCTGTTGTCCAAGCATGTCAATGATCTAAGACATATTGTTGGATGACAGCAGCTTTTTTTGTTAAATAAATAACAAAAAAGCTTCATCTAGCATTAATCTACCCCTCTTTAATCACATCATTCTTAGAACAAGCATATAATATTGTAAAATAGGAAGCTTGGCTGTATCTGTAAAGCAAAATGAGTAGGTGATTAATTGAAAATATGTGTAATAGGTGCTGGATATGTAGGACTCGTAGCCGCATTATCCTTTGCAACATTTAAAAACAACGTTATATGTGTCGAAAAAGATCAAGAAAAAGTGGATAAATTAAAACAAGGTGTTCCTATTATATATGAGAAAGGGTTAGAACCCTTATTAAAAACATGTTTATCGAAAAAAAAGATAATATTTACAACGGATATAGATAGGGCTGTTAAGAAATCTGATATTATATTTATAGCTGTAGGAACACCTACTAAAGAGGATTGGAGTGTTGATGTATCCCAGGTCATGGAAGTGGCTAATCAAATATCTCAATCCATAAACACGTATAAAATTATTGTAACGAAAAGTACTGTTCCTGTGGGAACACAAAAGCGTATTAAGGACATTATCCATGATAATGGGGTACAAGAAAACAAGTATGATGTGGTGTCAAACCCTGAATTTTTACGAGAAGGTAGAGCTATCAACGATTTTTTACATGGTGAAAGAATTGTTCTAGGCTGTGATTCAGAAAAAGCTAGTAGCATCATGAAAAAATTGTACAAACCTTTAAGAACCCCTGTTATTGTAACGACCCCTCCAACAGCAGAGCTGATTAAGTATGCTTCCAATGCTTTCCTGGCAACTAAAATATCTTTTATTAATGAATTAGCTAATCTCAGCAATATTGTTGAAGCTGATATAGATACCATTGCTTATGCCCTAGGTATGGATAAACGTATATCCCCTGAATTCTTACAGGCAGGTATTGGCTATGGTGGATCCTGTTTCCCAAAAGACACAAAAGCGCTCGTTAATATCGGTAAACATTATGACTATGACTTTCGTATTGTTAAAAGTGCCATTGATGTTAATGAAACCCAACGCCTTCTTCCTATTGACATATTATTAAATCATTATGAAAGCTTGGAAGGTAAAATCATTACCCTATTGGGTCTTACATTCAAACCGGGAACGGACGATATAAGAGAAGCGCCTTCCCTATACATTATTAAGGCCTTACTTGAAAAAGGTGCCATCGTTAAGTGTTATGATCCCATGGTAAGTAATGAGATTAAAAAAATATACCCTCAACTGACCTACTGTGATGACCTCTATGACAGTGTTGTTGATTCGGAGTGTCTTATACTCTGTACTGAATTAGATGATATCTATCAAATGGACCTCAAGAAAGTGGTTAAGAAAATGATGAATGCTATCATGATTGATGGAAGAAACATGTTTGACATGGATGAGGTGAAATCTAAGGGGTTTAAGGGTTACTATTCTATGGGAAAAGGATCTTATACGTAAGTACTGTAAATACATGATAAAAGCGACTACGTGGCATCTTGTAAAGCAAGTTGTTGCGTTAGAAAATTTCCTTGACGCATATGAAAACGCTTCTATTTCATATGCTAGTTCGAGGATTTTCCTATAACTATAAGAATAAAAAAGTGTGCTGTGCACACTTTTTTCATGAATAATATAGGATGATACGACCATTATTTTACTGTTTCAAACAAGGCTAATAATTGATTCGCTACCCTTCTGAACGTATAGTGTTCTTCTGCATCTTGACGAGCTTGTTTTCCCATAGCTGCAGCCTCATCAGGGTGATCTAATAGATAGGTTATCTGCTCTGCCATTGCTGCTGGATTATCATAATCATCAATGACAATACCATTAACATGTTGCTGGAATAACTCAGCGTTACCACCACGATTGGTTGTTATAATGGGTAGACCTGCTGCCATGCCTTCATAGTGAATACGAGCTAAAGGTTCGCGCCATTGTGAGGCACATATGAAGATATCACCAATGTTATAAAAATCTGGAATTTCATCTGTTGCTAAAAAACCAGTAAAGACAACCGGACCAGGTAAGGTCTTGGATTCTTCATGTATTTTAGTGGTAAATTCATCGATCTCATTGCTTCCATACCACTTACTTCCAACAAATACTACAGCTGTATCAGGATGCGTTTCCATCACAGACCTCATGGCTTCTAAAACGATTTGCTGCCCTTTCTTGGCACTCAATCTGCTCACACATAAGACTACTTTTCGCCCTTCTATTTTATATTTCTTTAACAGTTGATTTTTTATTGCTAGTGCTTCCTTAGAGCCAGCTGGGTGATAGAGATCAACATTTGCAGCTGAATAAACAGGATGTACTTTTCCCATAGCAGAAGGATACATGTTAATCACTTCGTTACCAATGAATTTACTTACCGTTGTAATAAACTCTACTTTATCAATCACTTCTCTGGCTTGGGGCGGTGATATTTTCTTAGGTATCATCATTTCATTATGCAAACTAAGACTGAACTTGGTATGGGGTACCACTTGACTCAATTGTTTAACCCACTTTGGTCGATTAAACACGTGAATTAAGTCAAAGGATTCTTTGTTCATACTCAATACTTGTTTTATATTCCTCACATATTCTGATTTTGTTCTTGCACCAAGGCGAATAAATGTAATGTTGCCATTGGTTTCTTTCTCCGGTAAATCACCCTTTAAAACTGAAAACACGGTGACACGATGCACCTTGGCTATCATCGGTAATATATTATCAATATAAAGCTGAATAGCTCCCCCAAGTACAGGTGGAACAGGTAACTTATCTGTGCAAACAAATGCAATATTCATAGCGTCCCCCCTCTCTCTAGTGCCACTGATTAAGAATTGCTATTTTTTGTTGCTCCAATTTTGCAATTTTAGCGATCTTACCAGGATTCACGGATTTGTTTTTGGCGAATATATTTTTGATGGTGCCAAAAAACCAGTGTGGAAATAGCATATCAATTTTTAGAACTTCTTTGTCTTCTGATGATAAAAGATTGTTTTTATTGTACATAGCCAAAATGTTATGGATATCATCTAATTCCCATTTCCCCCGTTTTTCTGCTCTTTTGCCAATAATTTTTCTTAGATCACGAGCAGGCAGGTCATAGGTGACACCATCCAGATCAATAATGTATACGTCATCAGTGGTTCCAATGGCATTACCAGAACCATAATCTTGATGGCACATGGTTGATTCATGTAATGCTTTGTTGGTTAATTGACCATAAGAGGATTTTTCAAGCTGCTCAATGGCTTGATTACATAATGCTATGATGCCATCAATGTATTGCAGATACGTTTTATACCCACTATGTGAAGGGTTCTCACTGGCTATCCCCTTCCATTTCTCCATTCTATTGCGCATGGATGTATATTGGTCAACCCATCTTCCAAGCTTTGTGGATATTTTTGCTCCTTCGGGTGCTTGATAACCTGTAGACATGGCATGAAAAGCGGCTAATCCTTCAATGCCCCTAACAAAATCAGCTGATTTCGTAAAATTAAGGTCTCTTCCATGAATCCATTCGTAGAGAACAAACAATTGTTCGTTATGAATGGTAATTGCCTCACCTGAGGTATTCAGATGGATTTTAGGTACTTTTCCACCTTTAGTATAGATATGGCGTTGAGCATTCACGGAAAAAGTAGCTTTTTCAAGGGTATGTCGAAGGCGTTTCAAACATAATGTTTCACCATTATAATTAAATCGCCATAAACTTTTTAAACCATCATTTTGTATCACTTTAATATCTTGAGGGACAATATTATATTTTGAAAGTACATGACTGGCTATATCCATTAATTCACTCAATGAATTGGTTACTTTCATTAATCTCACGTTCCTTTCTTTATAATAATGAATCGATGATGCTATTGAATGCTTCAATGATAGGCTCTTTTGATTTTTCAATAGCAATCACATGCTTCAACTTCTTAACGTATTTATCTTCTGACCAACTTGCTTCTCTTTGTTGATAATATTTACTCATAAGTCCTACAAACAAATGGGGATACATGATAGTTGGTAATAGTACCTGCCATTGCCATGCTTCTAGTGGATTTTCTTCTTGGTACCATGCTAGAATGTCTCTTGTTAAGGAAATATCCCATCCTTCACGTTTTTTCATAATTTTATTAAGGAACTTTCGTATGTCTTTTGTTGGTAAATCAAAGGCTATGGAATCTGGATCAAGTACATAGATATGCCCTGTTGGATCCAATATTAAATTCCCATCAATGAAATCTTGATGAACCAAACATCCTGCTTGTTTCATGTCTTCTGACCATTTGTTGTATTGGGATTGATGATGGATAGCAAGAGCCTTATCCACGATATCACGAAACAATGGATACTCTGTCAAAATCAACAGTCCAAAGGCAGAATGCTCTTGTTTTGCCTTTTCTTCTTCATAAAACCCGTTTAATTGTTCCATCTTTTTACTCACTTTATGACCCCATGTTCCAAGCAGATCATTGGGTTTACTGCCACTTGGTGCTTGAAACCCGACAGAAGCTGCATGAAACTTAGCCAGTTCTTTTATGATCATCTCAAGCCCTGCCCTTTTTTTAGAACTAGGTGCATTGCCTTTGATGGCTTCGTTAAGGACATAGTTAGCGCCATCTACTTGAACATATTTTTCTCCCTGTTTTGAAGGTAATATTGCAGGCATCTTAATGCCTCGCTCTACCAGGTATTCGATTGCTGCAATGATAAAGTCAAATTTATCACATGGAATTGAATTTTTCTTTAGAATTTTATAGCCTTCTGGTGTTTCAATCCACCATACACCCTTTTTCACTTTGTAATTCTCATTTCTAATACGAAGAACCTCCATATCATATGCACTTAAAACTTTTGATAAGTCTTCAACTGGCATGTATGAATCAACTCCTTTTACACATATTTTCTATGAAGAACTGTCCCTTCATTTCATGAAGATAGACTCTCTTCAGCGTTAAGCTTAAACCATATAGGCAAGCAGACCATCTACTAAGACGTTTAATGGTCTAAATAGCTAAATAGAGTCTATCTCCTAGAAACTGCTAACCATCAAAATGTTTTATGGACAGCCTTGTTATCTTATTTTAGAGATAATAATCCTTTGGGTTTTTAAACATGTCTTCTCCTTCTTGCTCCTCTTCCTCTTCATCAAATTCTGGTTCTTCGCCCCAATTAATCTTTAGTCCAAAAGAGCCGTAATTGTACTCTTCATCATATTCAAATTTTACTTTGAATTCAAATTCTTCGCCGCTTGGTAAGAAAACATCTTCGCCTTCAATCTGTAATTCGCCTTTGAATAATTTCGAAAGCATTGAATTTAGAAAATGTACACCTTCTTTTTTATTGCCTACAAAAACCTCTTTACACTTCAAATTCTGTTCCTCCTTATTTTTAATACCATCATAACAACTTCAATGAATGTCTGTTATACATTTTTAAAGTTACTATAGTATATGAATAAGAAAAAAAAGTGTTCACCTTGTACACAAAAAATTGTACAAACAAAAAAACGTCAACCCCTATAGGATCAACGTTTTATCCATTGACTAATAGTCAATACCTGCTGCCATTACATTATCTGGATCAAAAGCATGACATGGTGTAACACCAAAAACCATTCCACAATGGGGACATTTATCTTCAAATGTTACCATTTCAAATGATTGATCACATGCCTCACATTCTATGGTAAGGGGCATGGGCATATGCTGTGTCGAAAATCCCATCATTCTTACCTTATCAACCACTTGTTTTCCATTTTCAAAACTTCCTGAACATCCTTCGTGCATTCTAATATCCTCCTTTAAGGCAACTTTTATTTTTTACTATGTGACCATAACTAAACCACAATCCATTGCATTGCTGTTATAAAACAGTTAATAAACGTATACCAATCGTACACTATGCATGAAGTAATCCTTCATGAATCATATCACCTGTTCTCAGTGTAGAACGCATAGCTTTTATGACCTTATCCATTTTTTCTAGTTCAATGAGCATTTCTTTTTCCTCATCACCAGTTTCAATGACTTTATAGATACCGCCGTTCTTGATGACAATACGTTTATCTGCCATAAGCGCTAAGCTAGGGTCATGAGTAGCCATGAGCACAATCTTCTCTTTACTCACTAAGAGATTAAGGGCTTTCTTACGATCAATACCAGCATTCTCTATTTCATCAATAAGCACAATTGGTGATGTGCTGAGTATGGCAGTATCTGCAATCATAAGCGCTCTAGACTGACCTCCGCTAAGGCTGGTAATGGGTGTATCCAGATCAAATTTCTCACCAGCTAGATGATTAGCTGCTTCAATGATTTTCTTAATGACACCTTCTTCATTCTCTACCATACGGCTTTTTGCATGGAGCTCTAAGAATTCATTCACCGTTAAGTCCATGACAAAATTCATATTCTGAGATAACTGAGCTACTAGTTTATTGCCAGAGGAAAAACGCCACTTTTTATCTGGCTCTTCACCATTAATTAAAATGGAGCGACCTGTGGGTGTATCGTTCATGGCTGTCCATTCAATATCGGCTAGTAAACGGCTCTTCCCAGAACCAGTAGGACCCACGATGGACACAATCTCACTTTTATGAATAACAAGCTCACCAAAGCCTTCTCTGTTTCCTGATTTATCATGCCCTGCAAGGATGGTTAAGGATTCTACCCCTTTTTCTTCCTTGATACCTAGGAATGTAAGCATCTGATTAATATAAATCACAATGTCATCCATTAGTTTTGAGGTATCAATAGCCCACTCTTCAATATCTTCTTCTGAAAAATGATCCAGATATGCTTTGAAAGTTGATGCTTTATAAGCATCCACATCTAACTTGTTATCTGCAAAGAAAGACATAATGAAGGGGTATTTTTCTTCTAGTTCGCCAATGGTCAATGTATTTAACATGTCTTTACGTATCATTTTTCCTCACCTAATTTCATTTTTCTGACGTTACCCATCTGATAATCTTCCCCAATACGTGTTTCTCCAAGACAATAAGAACACATAGCCGATGGCATGGAAAAGCGAAGTTGTTTTCCTTTAACGGAATCTATATCTGCTGTTTCATCATATAATAGGGTGCTTAGTTCATAAGCTCCTTGCCCTGTCAACCCATTAATATGCATGGTGACTGCTTTTGGATTCACGGAATTAACTTTTGATGAAAAGACTTCTCGTTCAGCTTGGGAGACAATATCACCTTTGGTGATCACAACAATATCTGCTGACTTAAGCATGGGTCCAATTTTTTTAGGTGTGTTAATACCACTTAAGTTATCAATCACACAGATGGCATTAATGTCTTTGATATAGGGTGAACAACGGTTACATAAACCGGCACTTTCTGTAATGAGCAAATCCAGATTTTCTTCAATGCCCCATTGTACCACTTCTTCAATATTGCTAACAAAATAATGGTCTGGACAAAGAGAACCTGAAAGACCTTTTTTAACAGGTACACCTGCCTTCTCATATAAAATATCGTCATCTGTATAGAGGCAATCAAACTTCACAACACCTACGGATAACCCTCTTTGTTGCAAGGCTTGAATGGTTTTTAAAATAACAGAGGTTTTTCCTGATGATGGAGGTCCTGAAATCGTTACTAAATTCATGGCTAACCACCCTTTCTATTCTATGGTTTCATTAAATATCTTTTCGCATTTTTCAATTAACCCACCAATGTCTGTCTCCTTAATATAGTCCCAACCAAGCCACATGTACTGGTGCTCGTTAGAAATCATATTGTCCACTTCTGGATTGACACTTGGGAACTTGCCATTATGTGCAAGAATTTCGCCGACATCTTTAGAGGCAAAGAAATCCACAACAGGTTTTAACAACTCTTTTTTATCTTTTTTAGCTAATAAGAATATGGGGCTAATAATGGCACCATCTGATGGCCATATAGCCGTCATTGGACCGCCACGTTTTGTCATTTTGGTGAAGAAATATGGCATAATGGTCACAACAGGTTTGTCGTATTTTTTACGATGCGATTTAACCATTTCTGATGGGTGCATACTTTTTAGCAAGCTTTTTCCTAATTTCCGTACACCTTCTTCGCCGTACTTCTGGTGAATATTTAATAAAATGGCATTGAATAAATCAAAATCACCTATGGGCAGACTCACGCAATTTTCAAATTCAGGTTTTAATATATCTTCCCATGACCTTGGTATGCTTCGCCCATTCAGCTCTTCTGTATTCACTAAGAATACTGCTGGCACAACCCCTATCATGGAGTAGCTTTTATCGGGGTCTTTTAGAGCGATACGGTCATTTTCAAAATCCTTATTATAATGTTCGAACCCTGTAATATCTTCAAAAACACCTTCTTCTTTAAACTTACCAATTAAATGTTTATCAAAAAACAAATCAAATCCAGCAGAAATAAAAACATCTGCAAGCACATCTGGATTTTCTGCCTTTTCTAGAGATTCCTTTAACCAATCAACGCCCATAGAAGCAGCTTTTAATTCATAATCAATTTTGATGCCCAAATGACTACCTGTATCTTCCATCCACTTTGTGAAACCTTCCATTAATGGAATTCTTACAGGGCAGGGTAATATCCCTTCAATTTTTACATTAGCACCTTCATGGGTTCCTTTATCCGCTTCATCTTGAATGGCCTTGTTGTGATTAATAGCATCTTCAAGGTTTTCAATAAAAACATCCACGTTTATTTTTTTCATTTTCATAGCAGCTTCAAGGTTAATCATTTTTCCAATGGTTTCTCTTTGTTTTTCATCACCCATACTCTCAAAACCGATTGATATAAACAAATCAATGGTTTCTGGATATCTATTGGTTATAGCATATAAGGTATCTGTTTGTTTCACATAATTAGCCATATCATCCATCCTTTCATATTTGTTCCATATTTTTCATCTATTTATAAAGGGTAACATGCTAAAGTTATCATACTAAAAGCTTTTTCTATTTGTTTCTTATTATACCTGTTTTTTAAGATTTCACCGTATCTTATGTTACCAACTTCATGTTTTATGTGTTATCAGAACCCAAAAAAGGACTGTCCACTGAAAAATAGCATAGCCTATGCTATTTTTTTTCTGGACAGTCCCATATTCGCTTATGGATACGACTATTATTTAGCTAATTGTAATATGTCGATAATAGCTTCTTTGTTAAGGGGTACATAACTACCCATTGTACCATCGCCAACTGCTTTTGTTGCCATTTCTTCAATACGGTCCTCAGGTATATCCGCATCACTTAATCGAATAGGCATATCAATGGACTTTAAAAAGGCTTCAAATCGTCTGATACCTTCAAGGGCAACCCCTTCATGATCTTCGGGCAGGTAATCCACATCCCATACGCGAACAGCAAATTGTACTAATTTATTTGGGTTATGTTTTAAACAATATTTCATCCAAGCAGGAAATACAATAGCAAGTCCTGCACCATGTGCAATATCATAGATGCCGCTTATTTCGTGCTCGATATCATGGGAAGCCCAATCGGATTGGCGACCTGTTCCTAACAGGTCATTATGAGCAACCGTACTTGCCCACATAATTTCAGCTCTTGCATGGTAATCCTCTGGTTGTCTTAAGACTTTTGGTACATTATGAATCATGGTTTTTAAGGTAGCTTCACTTAATCTGTCTGTTAAATCAACATGTTGTGTATTGGTGAAATAACGCTCCATGACATGAGCCATGATATCCACCGAACCACATGATGTTTGATAGGCTGGTAATGTATAGGTGATTTCTGGGTTCATAATCGCAAATTTTGGTCTTAATAACAGACTACCTGTAGGGCGCTTATACCAACCCTCTTCATTGGTGATAACCGTCCCTGCACTTGTTTCACTGCCAGCAGCAGGAATGGTGAGAACAACACCAATAGGTAATGCAGCCTCTATTTGACCCTTACCGCTAAAGAAATCCCATACATCACCATCATACAAAACACCCATGGCTATGGCCTTTGCTGAATCAATAACGCTTCCTCCACCAACAGCCAAAATAAAATCAATATGATGCTTTTTACACAGGTCTATACCTTCTTGTACAAGGGACAATCTTGGATTAGGCTTAACCCCACCAAGTTCCACATAGTCTACATGTGCATCCTTTAATGATGCAATGATGCGGTCGTATAAACCAATTTTTTTAATACTCCCGCCACCATAGTGTAAAAGCACTTTTTTACCGTATTTTCGAGTTTCAGTACCCACTTGGTTTTCGGTATTTTTTCCAAAAATAATTTCTGTCTTATTATCAAATCGAAAATCTAACATGTTTATCTCTCCTTATTTCTATCTAAACTTTTGGTTATCCTTGTTAAACCATTTCTTTTTCTAAGTGACGAATTTTATTGTCAATTTTTTCAAGGCTTTTTTGCAGTTCTTCTATATGTTGCATCACTTGTTTACGATGTTCCAGTAGAATCTCTTTTTTCCTGGTGCTGTTAAAACGACTTTGCCCTTTCATACTAAGACTTATAATCTCCCTAATACCAGCCAAAGACATACCTGTATCTTTTAAGCATCGAACAAAATCAATCCAGAACAGGTCATCGTCGTTATACATTCTTATGCCACTAGCATTTCTATGTATAATGGGTATTAGCCCCTCTTTTTCATAATAACGTAGCGTGTAGGTGCTTAACCCCACTTTTTCAGCTGTCTGTCCAATTGTATAGCCCATGCTTTCACCTTCCATCATATTATGGTATTGGAACTATCGCAAGTTTATTATATGCCTTATAGTTAACTCTAAGTCAAGCATTAATTTATTTTTTCGTAAAATGAATCCTTTAAGCTTATTTTTTGTTTAGATGGTAACACACTAAAAAAGATCTATAATCAGAATAGCATTAGAATAGCTACTAAGTATACATCTTTCATTCGGTTAATCCATATTTCTTCACGTTGAATTCTTAAAGGATTCAAGTCTTAAAAGAGGCTATCTTATAAAATACCCTTTTTACTCTTCTAAACACATTTAATAGGAATAACTTTGACTTAAATCCTGATATATTTCTAATACATCTATGTACGTATGACTTTCTTCAAAATTAACTGCATACAAGTTCATCATCTAAATGTCTATATTTCTGGAAATCGGAAAGTTTACCTTCATAAATAATATCCACATTATCTAATTGATAAAAATCTATTGTTGATACGAGATAACTTTTTTTGTTGAATAATTTCACACCGCTTCTTTCATGAACATGGGCTACAAAATGTGTACACACATACCCATAAGGTACTTTTAAAGGTATATTAAAAGGCATAGTAAATAAACAGAAAATATTATAATAGAATCGCCTTTTACGCTGTTTGAAGTATTCAATATTCTGAATGAGTTGTTTACGCTGTTCTGTTGTAATTTTTATCTTTAACACTAAACAAGTGGTATCTTTAAAATTAGCAAATGTTCCTCTGTCCACATACTCTCTTACAAAACCGGCTATAAGCGGGTTTCTGGGAAACTTTCTACCAAAGCTATACATTTCATTCAATTCTTCGTCAAGAGCAACTGATACATGGTTGTAAGGAATCTTCGTATACTTTTTAATTAATCGTGTTAAAATAGAACCCGTATCGGAAAGCATTATATATGTGTAGCGTGTCTCTTTCTTCATGCCCAACCCTCGTTTATTACATAATCTCATTAACATTCATCTTCTATGTTGCAATGTTACCACAAATTGTCTAAAAGTACAATTAAAATAGTATTAAAAAACACCGTATAATGTTAAATTTTACGTCATATTTATTTTCGAGAAAGCCCATCTAATATACGCCAGCTCCGCTCCTTTGCTGCTTTTTTTAGATGACGATCAGGATTAACAGCAATTGGATTACCTACTGCTTCAAGTAAAGATATATCCGAATAACCATCTGTAAGGGCCATACTCTTCTTCCAATTAATTTTTTCATCTTGGAATATTTCTTTCACTTTATCCAATTTTTGCTCACCACTAATAATGTTTATTCCTTGTTCCAAGTCAACGATACCATTGGTATAATTCAAGGATGTGCCAATCACCGTATCCATTTCTAGAAAAGCCCCAATGGGATAGATGAACTTGCTATGAGCACCTGATAATAATACCGTATGATACCCCTTCTTTTTAGCAATTTCAAGTTCATGTAAGACACCTAAGTTTAATAATTCCCTAGCTTCTATGGCACATTTTTCAAAAAAAACCTCGATTTGTTCTTCTGTCATGTTTTTAAACACGCGATTAAAGCGTTTAATGGCCATGACTTTCATCTCTGACTTGGATAACCGACCGATCCCTGATTTATACTGTATGTATAAAAAAACAATAGAGAAAAATACTTTATAATATCGGATTGCTGGATATCGAAATGACCGCCATCTGGATAACAAAAAAGGTAATGTATCCACTTGAAGTAGTGTTTTATCGAAATCAAAAATTGCTAATTTCATTTAATTCCTCCTCATTCGTAACATAACTGCATTATACCTTATTTATTTTACGATATAGTCGCTTAAAAAACAAGTGACCAAACAGTTTTTTTAAAGGATGCAATCGGCTATCGAAAAAATACGCTTTTTGATGCCAGCCTTTTTCAACCCAATAATTTCTGTCTATGTCAAGGAGTTTCAATGCCAACGCTTTGTAGACTGAGAAATAAATAATTTGACCAAAAGATGGTCGATAATGTTCCATGGGCATGGCTAAATGCTGTAAAAATTTGTTATATTCTTCAGGTACTATTTTTTTATCCATGGTGGATACTTTTCGCCCAATTGTATCTGTTGGAAAAGCTCCCCATTGAAGAGCTACATTCTTTAGATATTTTGAAGTAGCCTTAATACCTGAACCTGCTGTGGATATGACAAATAGCATAGGTACACCATACAATGCTGGCCGATGTGCCCATTTGCATGTACGATCAAAAAAATTCTTTAGCATACCGCTTACTTGATTCATATAGACAGGTGAACCGATAACAATACCATCATAGGTTAGGAGTTTTTTCATGAGTTTTTGAGAATCATCTTGTATAGGGCAGCGATCCGTCATAATACATGCTTCACAACCGGCACATGCTTTTATGCTATAGTCATGGAGATGTATAATATCCATATGAATGTCCAACGGTTTTAGTTGTTCTTTCAATTCAATCAGCAAACCATACGTGTTTTTCTTACGTTTGCTGCTGTTAATGGCTATTACTTTTTTTCCCATAAACCAACTGGCCTCCATTTATTTCATGGTTAATTTTTGGACATGTTACTTATAATAATAATGATTATATATGTTCTTGATCACATAATCAAGTTTCTTAGTCTATATCTATTATAAAGGATGGTCATATATGAAAAATCTTAACAAACTGAACGAGATGCCAATAGCTGAGCTTAATCACCATGAACTGGATAAGCTCACCCATCTTGAGAAAGATCTGAATGAGAAGTACTACATCATTGCATTTGATCGTCAACAGGATACAACCCCTATGGATGATCAGTCACGGCAATATGTTTATTATGAGTAATACCCATTAGATGACATAAAGGCACCCGAGGGGGTGCCTTTATTGTTATGCTATTTCTTGATAATCATATCATGTATGGCCCAGCCTAATTTCCCTGCATTAAAACCTTCATTACCTAATATGATAATATGAATATCTTCTTGTGGGTAGTAATACACGCGACTGCTGAACCCATATTCTTCTCCTGTATGACCGCCTCTTACAATATGATGCTCTTCATCTAGTAAGTAATAATTAGCGTAACCATACTTCCATACATAATCCCTAAAGCCATTGGAACCTTCATCGATAACATAGGGGGTCAGTAACTTATTGGTCATGTCATCATTCAGTAATAGACCATGTCGTAATCCCTCAATAAAAAGCATCAAGTCGTCAACGGTAGATGTTGCTCCACCATCAGAAGCTGCTGTTGGGGTTGCTGTATAGATATTTCTTATCCATTTACCCTCCATTTGTTCATAACCTTCAGCCACTTCTGGTATCACTTCATCCAAGCTATAAAAACCTGAGTTTTTCATACCTAATTTATCAAATATATGTTGCTTAATGTAGGCATCGTAACACATACCGGATACCTTCTCTATGGCCAAACCTAGTAAAATATAACCTGCATTATTATAGTGAAAGGTTTCACCAGGCGTTGAAATTGGGTCAAGGGCTATGAATAATTTCATATAATCTTGTAAGGTTCTCATGGTATAGATAGGTGTTTCCTGCCACATTTTTTCCCATGCTTCATCCCCTGCTGATTCGTCATAATAATCAGCAATACCTGATGTATGGGTTAATAAATGATGTATGGTTATTTCTTTTGATAATGTTGTGTTCTTAAGGTTTAATAGCTCCACAATGCTTGTGTGCACATTCAGCTTACCTTCTTGAATAAGTTGCAGTATTGCAACCGCTGTAAACATCTTAGATACAGAAGCTATTCTAAACTTCGTATGTATCTGGTTGGGTACAAGAAAGCTTCGATTGGCATAGCCATAACTTTCCTTTAATAACGTTGTTTCACCTTGCTTTATATATACAACACCGTTAAAATGATCAAGTGCTCCTTGCTCATGTAATGTCTTTATCATATCTTTTAACATAAACGTCACCTCTTCTATTCATTGTCCACTCTAATGAATGGCATATTGTCATGCATCTAGGTTCTATTTATATTATCATGTTTTCACCTCTTCATTATCATCGTTCAAGGTATTTCGTTCATTATATTATCATGTTTCCACCTCTAATTCGTGGTTTCGACCCTGCTTCGACTATGTTAAAAAAGATATGAAATGACGTCTTATATAAGGTGCTTAATGCCTATTTTTATTATCATGAATAATCTGATCGATAACAATCACCAGTGCCAGTATAAAACCATAATCTTCTTGATCGCTTACATCCACACCATAGGTATCTGAAAAACTGAAAAATTGTTTTGAAACAGTAGCTACCCGTCCCCCGTTTTTATTCACTTCAAAACTATAATTAAAAGGCTGTCCTTCAATATCATAACTGCCATACTCGCTATCAATCATGAATTTCGAGCCAAAAAAGGATATTTTCTTCTTAACAGTGGCTACTGGTCTACCTCCACCATAGATGGTGTATTCTGGCAGCAAGCGCATTAATTTTTGCTCGATATAGAATAACTCTTGCCCTGCCATGTTGTATAACCGTAGTTTATCACCTAAACTAAAGACTTTTCCTTTCACAATGAAGTAATCATTGCCTGTTGCATCTTTGATGGTAAAATCATCACCAAAACTGAATACTTTTTCTCTTACTTGAAAACGCATGCTATCTCCCTCATCTCAATGTTTTATGTGACGTTTCGTTATCCAGCTAAGCACTGCCTTCTACAGGTTAAGCTTGACAACATTCGTCATTATATTATAGCATTATTATTCTACCCCTTCAACCAAGATTATATGAAGATTGTGCAAAGGTATGACACTAATATTTCTAGATTCTACCCAATGCTTGGTCTTCTCCTACAGCTTCATGGTTATCCATAATGTACTGTACTATGTCATCCACTTTTGTAAAAGCCACACCTACATAGGTATCCGCTGCACCATAATATATGGCAATCCTACCTGTTCTAGCATCTTGTAAGGTAGCACATGGAAAAATAACATTACTTACAAATCCTCTTTCTTCATACCATGTTTCAGGTGTTAAGATGTAATGCTTTGACCGGTATTTGACTTTGGATGGTTCATCCTTATCCAAAATGACACCGCCCATACTATAGACATACCCATTACATGTTTGTGTGACCCCATGATAGAACATGAGCCATCCTTCTGAGGTTTCAATGGGTGCAGGTCCGCCGCCGATTTTTAAAGACTGCCACCAACCTTCTCCGCCTTTGCTCATCACATGCTTGTGATTGCCCCAGTAAACTAAATCAGGGCTTTCACTGATAAAAATATCACCAAAAGGTGTATGCCCGCTATCACTTGGGCGTGACAGCATCATAAAGTTTTGATTCATTTTTTTGGGGAACAGTACCCCATTACGATTAAACGGTAAAAATGGGTTTTCAAAGCGAGTAAATGTCTTAAAATCATCCGTTTTTGCAAGACCTATAGAAGCACCAAAGAAATCTGTGCACCATATGATGTAAAACGTATCTTCCACACGCACGAGGCGAGGGTCATAGGCATATCGAGGTTGATAAGGCTTATGCTCTTGGTCAACAAATTCGATTCGATGTTCGTCAATGTCCCAGTTTAAACCATCCATACTCCAGCCTAGATGTAAATGGGGCTTGCCATTGATGGTTTCAGCTCTAAATATACCAACAAATTTATCTTCAAACGGTGCTACTGCACTATTAAAAATCCTTGAAATACCCTTTACTGGATTGCGCTGTATCACCGGATTATCCGAATATCGCCATACGGGACCTTCATGTCCCTGTGGTTTATCCTGCCAAGGTATATGATGTAATGCGTCACCTATTATTTTAATTGTATCCATTCTCATGTCTCCCTCCATGCATTGCATATATATTCTATCGATTCTCTTAAAAATGTTCTATTTAACAGCTCCTCTGGTAAATCCGTTGTACACATATTTTTGTAGACTTAGAAACAAGATTAACGTGGGAATAATGGCTAATATAATACCTGCACATATGACTTCCCATTGGGAACCATATGGACCTTTGAACTTAAATAAAGCAGTTGATACAACCTGCAATCCTTTTTTAGGCATGTATAGAAAAGGTATATAAAAGTTATTATAACTGGCAACACCTTTTATGATGAGTACCGTTGTAATGGCTGGTTTCAAAAGAGGAAAGATGATTTTCCTGTAAATGGTCAAATAAGATGCACCATCTAACATGGCTGACTCATCCAAGGACACGGATATGCTGTCCATAAATTGCATAAAGATGTAAACGGATATAATATCGGTTCCCATATACAATAAAATAGGTGCTATACGTGTATTATAAAAACCTAGTTTATTAATAATTTGAAAGGTAGCCACTTGTGTGGTGACACCAGGTATTAAGGTAGCGATTAAGAAAGCACCTAAGATCAGGTGACGTGCTTTAAATTGAAACCGGCTTAAAACATAGGCGACCATGGTTCCAATGAGAATGGCCCCGCCTATGGATATGATGAGTATAAAAAATGTATTGAAAAAGCCCAGTAACATATGTCCGTCTACAAAAGCCTTTTTATAATTAGCCAGGTTCATGAAGCTTTCTGGTAGTGCTAGAGCTCCCGACTGACCATATTCTTCCGATGTTTTAAAAGAAGCAAAAAATACCACAACGATAGGCGTTACTGTAGCAAAGACTCCTAACAACAAAGATAAATACTTGCATAGGGATAGAAGACCATACTTGACCTTGAGCATGGTTATGCCTCCTTTTCTTTAAAGAATTTTTTCTGTATAATGGTGGCTATGACAATAATCAGCAATAAGACAACGGCCATGGCTGAAGCTAAACCAAACTTTCCATATTTAAAGGCCGTATCCACTGTTTGAATAACAAAGGTTTTACTGCCATTGGAACCACCTGTCATAATGTAAGGGATATCAAACACACTAATAGACCCTTTAACAGCTAGAATAAGATTTAATTCAATGATTCTTCGTATACTGGGCCAAATAATGTATTTAAATTGCTGCCAACGATTAGCACCATCGATGTCTGCTGCTTCATATATGTCCCCAGATATGGATTGGATAGAACCTAAAAACACAATAAAGTTAAAACCCATGTATGTCCAAATGGATGTGGCTGCTAAGGATACATTAATGAGCTTAATATCTTGTAACCATAATCTAATCCAGTGCCCTGTACCTAAAAAACTAAGGAGAGAATCCAGTGTGCCTTCTGGTCTAAAAAAGTAAAGAAAAACAAAGCCAATGGCTACACCGTTCATTAAAGATGGGAAGAATAACACACCTTTAAAAAATCCTTTTGCCTTGATATTAAAATTAAGTACTGTAGCAAAATACAATGCCAAACCAAGCTGTACAAAAGATGCTGCGAAATAATACAAACTAACTTTGAAAACCGAAAAGTACTCCGGGTTGGTAAATATCTTTATGTAGTTATCAAACCCTACAAATGTTTGCCGCTTACTAAAACCGTTCCACTTTAAAAAACTGTAATAAAACATATTGATCATGGGTAAAAAAGAAAAAGTAAACAATAGTGTCAATGGAATTATCAAAAAAAGTATAATGATAATCCGTCTTTGTTGCTTATACGTTAGGTTAGAGAACCTAAACATAATCACACCTCCCATAACAATTTTGTCTATAATACTCCTATCAAAAAGGCTGACTCCTAAAAGCAATCGTTACTAAGACATCTTTTGCTTTAGTGAGGCAGCCCTTAAAATAACTGCTACAATGTGCGATTATTTGATAATTTCAGTTCTTGCTTTCGCCCATTTTTTATTTAAGTCATTCATGATGTCATCAAAAGATTCACTTCTATTTCCCAAAGCCGCTTCAATGATGCGTTGCTTATAGTCTGGCTGCCAGAAGCCGATTTCTGCTTCTTGATCCACTTGGTCCAGTAAACCTTGTTCTTCTGCTGATGGTGGATTATTACTAATTAATTCTACACCGAGCTCTTGATAGGCAGATAATGTTGTTGGAAACTCTACCCCTATAACAGGTGAAATACCACCTTGGTCAATGGCAAAACCAGATTCATTGATGAACCAATCCAACCAAGCTTTTGCTGCCTCTTTATTCTTACTGTTTTTATTAATGCCAATTTTGTAGTCGCCGCCACTTGCAGCATAGATTTTACCATCGTCATTGGTATATGGGAAAGGCATATAGCCGATATCATCTGGATTAGCTGCTAATTCCTGTGCTTGCACTATTGCCCATGAACCCAATACCATGGCACCAATCTTGCCATCTGCTATCCATTGTTTGGATAATTCCCAATCTGTTGTCATAGGGTCTGTTTCAACCAAACCTTCTTTTACTAAATCGTATAATAAGCGATAAACCTGATAATGGGGTTTATCTGGTCCAAACGGATCATCCATATGTATCATGCTATTGACATAATCGGAATCACCTGCTACAGATGTCCGATGGGGTTCCCACTGATTCATGGTCCAACCAGCCGCATAGTTGGTATAATAAGGAATAGCTTCCGTATTATCCTTAATCTTTCTCATGGCATCTAAGAACTCTTCTGGTGTTTTTGGTAACGTTGACACACCAGCTTGTTCAAAAACCTTCTTGTTATAGAGTATCCCCTGTGCATTAACAACAACAGGAATACCGTATACCGTGCCATCATAAGCTTTTTCTTCCGTAAACAAATAGTCTTTGCTTAATGCTTCCTGGGTACCAAGAGGTTCAAAGAAATCTGGTAGATCCTGTACCGGTACATCGTTAGGAATTAATAAAACATCTCCATAATCTTCCGTGTTCATACGGATTTTAACTTGTCCTGCATAATCTGTAATGGCTTCAAAACTCACCTTAACTTCTGGGTATAGGTTGTTGAATGCCTTTTTGTATTCTTCAAACACCGTATCGACAATATCTGTTCTATTGGTTAATACCGTAATATCACCCTTAATAGGTGCTTCTTCATTTGTGTTGTCATCTTCGTTACTATCCTTGTTGTCAGATGTATCCTGAACAGTTTGGTTGCCGCTAGATTCTGTGTCTTTGTCATCCTTACTGCCACATCCTGCAAAAACAGAAGTCAGTAACAGCAGAATCAGTATCAATGGAAAAATCTTTTTCATTTTTAAATACCCCTTTCTTTTATTATGTAACTTTATCGGTTAGGTTACACAATAATTATAGATTATGAATAGTTTTTTGTCAAGTGAATGCTTTCATTTATTCAGATTGATTACCTTTGGGTGACTCTTCAGCTTCCTATATAGAAATCTGCACAAATCATAGATTTAATCCTATTATCTTATAACAGCTATTAGACCCATGTTTCACTCAAAAAAAGAAATAAAAAACAAGGTATTGAATTACCTTGCATTTTTATCGTTATCCTACGATTAAGCGTTGATTTTTTTTACTGAATCCCGATAGATAATTTTACCTTTGATTAAAACACGTCCATATGTTTTATCGCTGCCTTTTACTTTTTCTATCATGTATTTGACAACTGTATTGGTCATATCTTCTACATTGACTTCCACAGTGGTTATTTTTGGCTCAGATATGGTGGCGTAGATATCGTTATCAAAGCCTACAACAGAGCAATCTTCTGGTACCCGATAACCCGATGCTTTTAATTTATTAATTATCGTATAGGCTATTTGGTCACAATTACATACAAAAGCTGATGGTAACTTGGCAGGCAGTTCAATGTCGATAAACTTACCATTTTCATCACGATCATTAATCACATAATCATTATTTAAGGGTATACGATGCTCCAACAAAGATTTGTAGTAGCCCAAAAATCGGTCTTGAATACTGCTTGTTGCTTGAAGATTACCCACATAGGCAATCTGTTGATGGCCGTTCATGACAAGATAATTGGTAAGTTCATATGCGCCATAGAAATTATCGGTGATTACCGCATCAATGCCAACATGATCATCATAAAAATCAAGAAAGATAATGGGTATATCTATCTTTTGCAACACTTCAATATACTTTTTATGAATTTGACCTAATATGATAAACCCATCCACTTTCCTCTCATGATAGATTCTTGGTAGATTGAGCGCCTTTTCATCTTCCTTACTCAAAATATGTAATATACCTGAGTATTGCTGTGTATCGAGCACTTTGGACAACTGTTGATATAATCCCGTATAAAAAGACTTATATTCGCCTGTAAATCTTTCAGCAATAATAACACCAATGTTAAAGGAGTGGCTCACTTTTAGGGATCTTGCCATGACATTATACCGGTATCCCATATCTCTTGCCATATTTTTAATTTTTTCTTTTAATTCATCACTGACACCTTCTTTATCGTTAAGTGCCTTGGAGACCGTTACTTTGCTAACCCCCAATTGTTCTGCAATGTCCTGCATTGTCACGTTGTTTTTCATATAAAGGACCTCCTTGATGTGTCTATTTTAACATAGTTAAGTGACTAAATACAATGCTCCTATATAAGCGTCATGGGAAATAAGCAATCCCTAAGCCTCTTTAGCCGCCAGTCATTGCTATAAACCTATCCTATAGGCTTACCCTTTAGTAACGTTAGATTATGACGAATCATGGCTGTCCTCTGATCCACACAATCCAGTGAGCGATAACGATCTTCAGGTGTGTTAAATGTATAATCCATTAATTGATCAATGGTCGATGTGGCAACATGTACTCTGGTATCACTGGATGCATAATAGAGATATACTTCTTGCTGATCATTCACCACTGCGCCGTTACAAAAGATAACATTGGATACATCGCCTACACGCTCTTTAGCATAGGGTGCAATGAAGTATCCACCAGGCTCTGCAATGATCTTTGCTGGTTGTTCCAAACTTGTTGCAAAGGTATAGAGTACATACCTTAAGCCAGCAGCAGTGTTACGCACACCATGAGCTATATGTATCCATCCTTTTTTTGTTTTAATAGGTGCAGGACCTTGTCCATTCTTCACTTCATAAACCGTATGGTATTTCTTTTCATGCATGACCGTTTCTTCATGAATAACAGGATCTAGGATATCTTGACAACATGCAAATGCAATCCCCCCTCCTGTACCCGTGGTAATAAAGCCATCTTGAGGACGGGTATAAAAAGCATATTGACCATCAACAAATTCTGGGTGAAGGACAACGTTTCTTTGTTGAGGTGAAGAGGTGGCTATATTGGGCAGTCTTTCCCAAGTTTTTAAGTCTTTTGTTCTTACCAATCCAGCTTGAGCTATTGCAGATGACGTATCAGAAGGTTCTGCTTCTGGGTCTTTTTTCTCTGAACAGTACGTACCATAGATCCAGCCGTCTTCATGCTGAACCAGCCGCATATCATAGATATTGGTTTCTTCCTTGTCCATGTCATCCCATGACACCGGATAATCCCAGAAACGGAAGTTATCCACACCAGTATCACTTTCTGCAATAGCAAAAAAAGATTTTCGGTCAAAGCCTTCAACTCGAACAACTAAATAATATTTACCATCTAAATAGATAGCTCCAGGGTTGAATGTTGCATTAACCCCTAATCTTTCCATAAAAAATGGGTTCGTTGTTTCATCTAAATCATACCGCCAATGAATAGGCACATGATGCCTTGTTATGACTGGAAATTGATATTTTGTAAAAATACCGTTATAAAACCCTTCATCTTTTTTATTGTTTCTTGTTAACAGTTCTTCCTGTTTGCGTCGTAACACCTCATATTGTTTATGTATCATGACTCCACTTCCTTTCCATCAGTTCAATACAAAATCGTGTGTTATGGTAAGGCGTTTTCCATGGCTCTACCAGGGGCTTCTTGGAGAGCTGCCCATGTTGATCAATGGACCAATGCCATTCACCGCCTTGTCTCACATCAATCATGTGGTCCTTCGTATACTGCCATAACTGTTTCACCAATCCTAGAAAATAGGTATCCCCCGTTCGCTCATAAGCATTCAAAAAACCGACCATGGCTTCTGCCTGCCCCCACCAGATTCTTGTGGTATCCTTCTTGTCATTGTGCTCTTCATTAATCAAAGAACCATCTTTCTCAATAGCATAATCTCCAATGTTATATGCAATATCTATTACCATTTCCGTATATTTGGGTTTCTGTATATTTAGAACTTTAATGGCATCATCCAATAGCCAACTGGCCTCTATATCATGTCCAAAAGATTTTAAATTGACGATTTCACACCAATTTTTATCAAAAAACACTTTCAAAAACTTTGTATCTCTATTGTATATCTTGTCATAAAAAATATGCACTAACCGTATTAGTCTTTTTTCTAAAGAAGCATTTTTCCAAACCCGATAGAGATTCGTATAAGCTTCAAGAATATGTAGATGTGTATTGGTTGTTATATCTGCGATAACGCCATTTTCACTAAGCATCTTGTTAGGTTTTTGCAACCAATAGCGGTTAAACTCTTCAAGATAAGCCTCTCTTTCTTCATCGTAGCCTTTATTTTCAATCACCTGATAGATGGTCTTAGCTAAATCTAGGGCTTCCTGATGGTGGGTTGCTCGATAATATTCGCTTAATGCATACACAGCAAAAGCTTGAGCATAAATATGTTTCCTTGTATCAACAGGGTTACCTTGGTAATCCAGCATCCAATATATACCCTGAAACTCATGATCATAGACTTTATCATATAAAAAAGCATAGGCATGATCCGCACAGTCTAAATACTCCTGTTCACCAGTCACCCGATAAGCAGCAGCATAAGCCCACAATATTCGAGCCGAAGCTATACCACCTTTATCTGCCTTCTGATTAACCACAAGCTCATGGTCTACAGCCCCATAGAAACCACCGTGAACATCATCCTTTAAACCCATCCAAAAAGGCAGAATATGCGCTTTTAACTCCATGGCAATTTCTTTTTTTATCCCATTCATGAAAGAACACCTCCCTAACATTTTAATTAACCGATAACTTTACAAATTAATAATACCTTATATGGATTACTTTTGTCAATAAAGTTATTTACAGGAATAAAAAAACTGTAAACCTCTTATACGGCCTACAGTTCTTCATGATTATCTATTCTATTGTTGACATTTACAACTGATTCATATGCCTATTCACCTAAACTAACCAACACACATCCCTCTACAATTGCTATCTGATTTTCCTTAGCATAATCCAATATCTCAGTACTCGCTGTTCCAGGTTGTAACCATACATGCTCAATACCCAGTTCCTTACATTGCTCGATAATGGATAACCCAATCTTAGGATTAACAACAAAATCCACAACATCCACTTTTTCAGGTAAATCACTTAGATTCTTATAGGCCTTATCCCCATCAATCTCATCATACTTGACACTAACAGGATACACTGTATAACCATGGTCTTTCAGCTTCTTATATATCCGATAACCAAACTTATTCTGTTCTTCTGTTGCCCCTACCACTGCCCATTTCTTCATTGCTAACATATCTGTACTATTCATATCGTCACACCTTTCTCATTCTATATAGCATAGGATTCTATATTATCCTCATATTATTCATCCATTAATCCCTTTTCAATCACTTGATACACCTGATCCACCAAACCATCCTCTTGTTCCCTTGTTATATTCTTTGTATATACAGGATCATGAATCGTTACCTTCACATGGCTTTTTCGAATACGGTTATGCTCTTCAAACAACGTATAAGAGCCATCAATGGTAACCGGTACAATGGGTACACCCGATTTGACAGCAAGCTTAAGACTGCCTTTTTTAAATTCACCCATCTCATGACTTCGACTTCTTGTCCCTTCTGGAAAAACAACCATGGTATGACCCGCCTTTAATAAATCAATCCCTTGAAGAATGACTTTTAAAGACTGCCGCATATCCTGTCTATCCAAAAACAGACAGTCCATCTTCTTCATCCACCAACTAATAACAGGAACTCTCTCCAACTCTATTTTAGCAACAAACCCCTTAAATTTTGGCACATAACCCATTAAAAGAGGAATATCAAAATTACTCTGATGATTGGATACAAAAAGCACATGCCCATCAGGAATCTTTTCAACACCCACCACATCCACAGCACTACCAGTAAACCTAACCATTAATCTTGCCCACCTTGTAGTGGTGTTATGCAACACCCCCATCTGCTTTTCACTTCTGCCCCATTTACCCAAATACCAATAACGAAACTCAGCCATCAAAGCAATCAATAACGATATACCAAAAGCAACAAACCATATGATTGTACGTATCATGCCCTTCCTCCTAGTATTTTCTTCTGATGCACTATTATAACACAGCTAAAGCCCCCACCACAACAACTATATCCCCCATAACTATCCCCCCATATTTACCACATCCCCTATTAACCCAAATATACCACAAACCAATTCTAACATGAACTACCATCTCTCCCCCATCCTTATCCATCAACGCCTCCAAAACTCACACCTAGCCTAGTAGATAGGGGGATGGGTACCATAAAGCGATGACTTTTAAAAGTGTCTTAGAAAATCTTGGTAAGTGAAAGAGGTCTTTCCGTTAAGAAGCTTACTTGTCTGACCGCAGGGAGTTGTAAGCTTTAGGAAATACCTCTGAAACGCACCTAGTTTTTCTTAGACACTTTTAACCCAAACCGCTTTATGGTACCCATCCCCCTATCTACGAACGTCTTGCCCTACCCTAAAAAAAAGCTGTCTTGAAATACATTTCTTTCAAAACAGCTCCATTTTCACAACAACACTTCCAAACTAACCTTTCAACCCCGTATTAAACAATAACTTCCCAATCAACCGATCAACAGAAATCTCCCGATCTCCCAACATGGTTCTCGCAGCATTTAACAACACACGCACATCATACTTACCCGCATACACCGGAGGCACCTGCTTATCTATTCCCAACAACGTATAAACCCCCATCATGCCAGAACGAATGGAATACTCCACTGTAAACACACAATCATGAGGCACTTCTGCAAACTGTCCCAGAAAAGCTAAATTCCTAGAACCCTTAGGTACCACATCTGGTCGGTCCCCTTTACCACGAGGCATAAACTGGCTTGTTATATAAGGCATCATACAAGGGATTACATTAGATGACGCCAACACTTCAGGAATGTCTTTCTCCAATCCCATGTGATAAAGAAGTTCTGACAATAACTCTGCTCCTGTACAATCACACATCTTTTTCTTAATGAAATTACCTTCTTTATCAGCGAATAACCCATATGCCCAAATAATCTGAGCGTTATCTGGCTGATTCATAAAATGAGGATCTTTTGGTAAAACCCACGTGATTAACCAATTAGAATCCTTAATGGTCACTGCGCCTCCCATACCTGGTTTATCTCCTGATAATTCATACAGGTAATCAAACACTTTGGGGTAATCCATAATGGTTGTTGTAAACGATAACCACTTTGATTGGTCAATATCACCAGCAAACACCTCAGGATGCCCAAAATCAGGACTGCGTTTTGCAATCTTCTCCCAGAGGGACCAACATCCTCTATCCTTTTGATTACGATTAAGAACAGCTGGCCTATCCATACTTCCATATGTAGAATTCTCAGTCATGGAACCATTGGTGACAAATACCAAATCATTCACTGTGGTATCTATGGTTTCCTTTTTACCATTGCGGGTCATGTATATGCGTTCTACCGTTTTTTCAGTATCCGTTACGTTGATATCTATATCTGTTACTTCCACACCCAGCTCCATGTGTACACCTTGTTTTTCCAACCAAGTGATTAACGGTAAAATTAACGAATCATATTGATTATATTCTGTATGAAGAATACCCTCCAATTGATTCATGCCTGTTATTAAGTGCATAAAACGAGCCATGTAACGTCTAACCTCCATGACACTATGCCAATTCTCAAAAGCAAACATGGAACGCCAGAAGTACCAGAAATTAGTCTCAAAAAATTCAGGCTTAAACCATTCTTCGCAGGTAATGTAACTCAAATCATCTTCATGGGTGAAAAGTAATTTACTAAGGGACATGATGTCTTCTGTGCTTAAACCCAATGTAGAAAAATCAGCTATTTGACCTGCGTTTTCCATTAATCGGCAATGGGATTTTATAGGTTCCTCAATGTTAAGTTCCCGAAATTCATCTAGAACTGTGCGATCAGGATTGGTCAGCGAAGGAATGAAGCTATAAAGATCCCATAAGCATTCCATATGGGCTTCTAATTCTCTTCCGCCACGTGCACGATAACCTTGTTCCATATCACCTGCACCATCCATACTGCCGCCTAACACCTGTGACTTCTCCAAGATATGGATATGTTCAGCCGGCATATGTCCATCCCGAATCAAATAAGCTGCTGATGCCAGTGAAGCAATACCGCCTCCCACAAGGTATGCATGCTTGTTTTTTACATCTTCCTGAGCTACTGTGTTAATTCTTTCATAATTAATCATTTAAACACCCTTTCTTAATGGTTATTTCATGTAAATATTTTGGATAATTGTAATATAATCTATTTTTAAATATTCTACAATTGACATCTAAGCTCATGTGTAAAGATTCTTTACAAAAATCGTTAATTGTAAAAACCAATAAGGGCATCATAAAAAATCAGGATTATTTAAGAACATATAAAAGGTTAAGCTTATCATTCAGACCATCTAAACACACACGTTTAGTTATCTGAATGGCTTAACCTTCTGATATACTTATTAACCTCTAACCGGCAAAATTATTTGGATGAAACAGCCCCTTTTCATTTGCTTCATACTGCCTTAACGCTTTTTCAATGGTCCCTTCTACCAATACGGCTAGATTCTCAACAATCTCTTCTGGCTTTTCTTTCATGCCAGATTCCATCCATTTTGCCACAAGTGCAATGAACGCCGGTGTATAAAAATCCACAATAAGCTCTTTTTTTGATGGGTCTACTTGGGTTCCCTCGGATATATCGTCAACGATATGGGATAAATAAGCAGCTGTATTCACAAACAAAAACTTCTCCAGATGATCTCGACCAATGGAGTGTAGTGTATTCATACAGAACAATTTATTTTCCTCTATGTATTTAAAGACATTTAAATAAACGTCCTTCCAATTTTCATGAGATTGATAGGTATGCATGGTTTCTACTACCTCATGGCTATATATCCATCCTAATAATTCATAGATATCCTGAAAATGATAATAAAAAGCTTGCCGTGTTAAACCACAACTCTTTGTGATATTCTTTATGGAGATTTTATGAAAAGACTTTTTTTCCATCTCCTTTTTTAATGCTACAGCCATAGCGTGTTTCGTCATATGAGAATGAATCATGTAACACCTCCTCTTTATACATTTATTTAAATATTTCCACTTCATTCTATTCTATGTAAATTTTAACACAATATAATATCCATAGCAATTTTAATATGAAAACCTTTCATAAAAATAAATCAATCAAAGAACAAAAGAGGCTACGCCTTATTCCGCAAAGCGGATTTGTCCGTTAGGAAAGTTTCATTAGCACAAATGAGAATGATTCTATCTCATTTGTTAAATTGAGAACTTTCCTATAAGAAAATAAAGCGTGGATAGCTCACATGCCCTGCTATCCACGCTTATTACAATACAATCGTTCGTGTTTATAAAATATCTTTTCTCTGGTATTGGTTATAAGAAATACCCAAACCAATAATGATCACAACAAGTGATATGACCACATATACCCCTTCAATTCCTCTATTAAATAATATATCTCTTGCATTAAAATAAGCAAAAGGGGTGATGTATTTAATAAAATCAAGATTATCTGAGAGGTCTTTTGCTATGGACAAGATATACATGGCCAACAATATGCCTGTAGCCGTTGATGAAGCTTTTTTTGATGATTTTGTTAAGGCAGACAGAGCTAATCCAAGGCTAAAGAATAGGCATTGTAGTATTAATAAGGTGCCCATCATTGCTATAATAGCCCCTGTAGCTGATTCACCATCATTATTAGCTGCAACAAAACCTATTGATGTAACGGTCAGTACCACATTAAGAAGAACCAAATTGATAAAGGCTGCTATGACTTTACCCGTAACCATCTGTTGCCTTGTTATGGGTTTTACCATTAAGAAATCCGCCGTTTTATCTCTTGCTTCTTTTGCAATGATTGTTGCACCTAACATAGAAGCATGAATGCCTAATAGTAATATAAAGTACATATTGAATATACTAAAGTAGCCTCGAATGTTCGTTAAGGAAATCGTTGCAAAACCAAATGCCTTTTGCATGAATTCTGGAAGTACCTCTATGACTTCATTGGCTTCTTCTCCCATAGCTGAAAAACTAGAAAATTTCACCATACCCATGGCTACAAATGCGATAATACTTAGACTCCATATGATGAGTGCTTTACGATTAGCACGCATTTCTCTTAATACGATATTCATACAAAATCCTCCTTTCCCTCATGACTTTCTATACAGACGCTACATCTTTTTTCAAATAAACCACATAAGATGCAATGATAAATAGGACTGTAGCACCTATACTTACCCATAGATGAGGTGTGGAATATGCTAGATTCTCCGTGATATACCCACTCTCAAAATATCCAAATGGTGTCAGATAGCTGTATTTGGCATCTTCTAAGGTCTGATTCAAGAGATTAATAACAAATAACCCAAATACCACACCTAAGGCAAGGGGTAAAACGCCCTTTAGACGTTTGACAATTGTACCTAACAAAAAACCTAACATCATGAGGAAAATCTGAATAAACAGCAAACTGAGTGTAATCAAAAAGAAAACTTCTCTGTTATAAGCCTCATTTTTAAATAGCTCCATGCCGATATAGGCAAATACCATATAAATAATATTACTGATAATAATATGTGTAAAAGCTGTTAATAACTTAGGCGTTAAAATAGCAGCTCTTGTACGTGGTTTAACTAAGAGAAAATCTGATGTTTTCTCTCTTGCTTCCTTTGATGTTATATCGATGCCTAATTTCGTGGCAAAGATACTTCCAATGAGGATAATGTAAGTAAATATAAAGTTGTAGAAACCGCCTATATTGGATAGGTTCATGTTGTTCATACCAAAAGCTTTTAATAACCCTTCTGGAAGTTGTGACATCATTTTTTCAAGCTGAGAGGCTTCCTCTGCAAAATTTGGAAAGAGTACTAAATAGAAATACAATACGGCTACCATGGAAAATGTCCATATGAGCATACTCTTAAGATATTTTCGAAATTCATAGTGATAAATATTCATACCCTTAAGCCTCCTTCTCATAATAATACATGAAAATCTCCTCAAGTGTTGGTTCTTCAACCAATAGATTCTTTAATTGTATGGTGCTTAATTGCTTCACAATGCTATTGATATCACCTTTATATAAGAAGCTTGCTCGATTCGCTTCCACTTGTAAATCCGTTACACCTGCACCATTAAATATACCTTCTGGTAATGGTGTTGCCCCTTCAATACGAAGTTTCTTATAATTATCTTGTCTTAAGGATTCAATACTTTCTGTTTTAATGATTTTACCTTCTTTGATAATGGACACACGGTCACACATTCTCTGAACCTCATCTAAAATATGGGATGAAAAAAAGATGGTTGCTCCTTTTTTGTTCTCATCACGAATGAGATCAAAGAATTTTTGCTGCATAAGGGGATCCAGGCCACCTGTTGGCTCATCTAAGATAATGAGCTTAGGTTCATGGAGTAATCCCTGTACAATACCTACTTTCTTTTTATTTCCAAAAGACAAATCGTTAATCTTCTTGTTTAGATTAAGATCCATTATTTCAGCTAATTCTTTTATACGTTTATCACAATTCTTATTATAAAAACTAGCTGAATACTTTAATAAATCCATGGCCTTCATGTTATCATAATAAAATACTTCTGATGGTAAATAGCCCACTTCTTGTCTTATCTGTGCCCCATGCTTTATACAGTCCTTGCCAAATATCTTAGCACTGCCACTGGTGGGATAAATCAAAGACAATAAGGTACGAATCGTTGTTGACTTACCCGCGCCATTCGGTCCAATAAAACCATAAATTTCACCCTCATTAACTTTCATCGATACATCAAGGATTCCCCTTGATTTTCCATAATATTTTGTAAGCTTATTGGTTTCTATAACATGCATAAGATAACCTCCTTTAATACTGTCCTTTAACCAAAATATTTCATTGACCGATTCGGTCAATTTCATTTTAACACACTCACTGTTTTAATTCAATATAAAGTTACATAAAAATAAAAGTATCAAATCCACCACTTTTTATAATGAATGCTAAGAGCACAAAGCAATTTACTTCATAATAATAAGTAAGACAACCTATGTTACATGACATTCGTTATTAGTATAAGCTTTATGAATCTGAATTAAACATTGACTTCACTTTTCACTTGTATTTATGTATCGCTATTCACTATAAAAACTGACATTTTCTATTCCTTAATAATAGTATGTCTTTCTACATCTACCTTGTCAATAGTTCATTTCTGATACGGCATGTTAAATGTTACTTTTGAAGGTTGAACCTTCTTCCATTAACACATGATAAACAGCTCATTATCCAATCCAAATCGTTATTTGTTTGCATAAAAGCAAACTAATATAAAATTCGTTTGCACTATAGTATGTTTTGTGTTATGCTGTTTATATATTATTTGAAATAGGAAATGAGGTGTTATAAATGGAAAGAGAAGAATTATTTTGGAATGCTCCCATTGATGTGTTAAAAAAAGGGTATCAATACGATGAACAGACATCTTGTTATACGTGTCTTTTTTGTGGTTATACCTTAGCGTCTGGACTTATTCACGAACATGCTGGACTTATGATGACATCGAAGAAGCGTATGGCTTATCATATGGAAGAAGATCATGGTGGTGTCTTTCGTTATTTGCTAAACCTCAATAAGAAATTTACGGGGCTTACAGATAATCAACGTGAAGTCCTAACCTGTTTCTATGAAAACAAAAGTGATAAAGAAACAGCTAGGGCTTTAAGTCTTAACGATTCAACCATTCGAAATTATCGTTTTAAGCTAAGAGAAAAAGAGAAACAAGCTAAAATGATGGTAACCATGATGGAGCTTCTGAAAGAAAATACCTCAAAAGAAGAGGATTACAAGGAGCCACATCCAACAGCTACAATGATTGATGACCGTTATGCCATTACCATAGAGGATAGTGAAAAAATCGTAAAACGTTATTTTACAGAAGAAGGTTACCTTAAAGATTTTCCTGCCAAGGAAAAGCGTAAAATCATTGTCCTACGTGAAATTATTAAATTATTTAAACCCGAAAAATCTTATAGTGAACTTGAGATTAACCGTATTCTGAAGCGAATCTATGAGGACCATGCTATTCTGAGACGTTATCTCATTGAGTATGGGTTTTTGGATCGTAAAAAAGATGGTAGTCGTTATTGGGTGAAATAAAAACCATTGATATTTTATTCCCTACAGTATATATTAAGTATATACGTCTGAAACCTTATGGAGGATCATATCATGGCAACAGATATCTTACTAAAATGCTCACTCTTTCAATCCCTAACAAAAGAGCAGATTGATGACATGTTAGACACCATTGATTATCAAATGGTATCTTATAATAAAGATCAAGTTATTAGTACTGAAGGTGACCTTTGCAATCGTATAGGTATTGTCTTAGAGGGTGCTATTGAAATTAGAAAAATTTATCCAATGGGTAAATCCGTTACGGTAACAAGGCTTAATCCCAGTAATATATTTGGTGAAGTGATCTTGTTTTCCAACATGAAACGCTACCCATCAACATTGGTGGCTTGTAACCAACTACAGGTCCTTTTTATAGCCAAGGAGCAAATCATAGCCTTGATGGAACATTACCCCATCATCATGAACAACTTGCTGAATGTACTGACCAGTAAGATACTCACATTAAATAAAAAGCTAAGAAATCTATCTTATGAGAATATGCGCCAAAAAATTGCTGATTATATTTTAACGGAATATAAAAGGCAACAGAACCTCTACATTGAACTGAATGTATCCCGAAAAGAAATGGCAGAATCATTGGGGGTCACAAGACCTTCCTTATCTCGTGAGTTAGCTGCTATGAAAGATGAGAGCATTATCGATTATCATAAAAACACCATAAAAATAAACAACCTTCAAATGCTTGAAGATTGTTTATTGTAGATAGTCTTTTCGACCTTCAATGAGTGGTTATTCGTTGGGGGTCGCTATATCAAAAGCACCTACTATTGCATCTACCTTATAACCCACCTGTTTTTGTTCTTTTTTTACATTTTGACTAGAGATAGTCCACTCACCCAATCTGTTTTCCTTATATTGAACATCTAAATCGATATCAAATCGATAAATCCCATTTGTTGATACGTTAGTCTCATTAATTCGGATAAGTGAAAGACTCTCCATATTTTGATGGAAAAATCCATGAAGTTTGTAATCGCCTATATAGCTTCCAATATCAAATAATGTTGATATTGTAACGAGTTGATTGGCTTTTTTAAAATCCTTTTTTTCTAAGGCTGCATAGTATGCCTCTACGACTTCTTTTGGCGTTAGCTTGGCTAATGCATTTGTTTCTTCAGTCATGACAACAAATTGATCCACCCATGGATTAAATGCCATTTTAGTCATCTGTTCTAATGTAGATCCTTTTAACGAATAACAAGCCCTTTGACTTACATTACTTCCAATGTATGCCCCAATAATCTTACCATCGTATCGCAAAATTGTTAATCGATTAGGTCTTAAATAATATTTAGATGTTTTGACTTCAGGCATATCATCTAAGGTATACCAAATCAATTCAATTTCTTTACCAAGGTAGTCTGTTATATCCATGTTAATATCTTTAATTAATTCATTTTTATAAGCCCAATATAAAGGAATTGGATTATCTCCAACATAATAATCAAAGGACTCAGGTAATATTAACTTAGTGTTTAACAAATAATAACCAACATTTAGGCTATATTTATCAACTAACGCTTTAACATCCTTTGGTAAATGATAATCAAATGTATCCATCGGAATATCTATTATATTGGATACCATTACATTATTATTAGCAAGCGTATAATTTGCGGATAAATCACCTGATTCCATTTTTACAATTATCTTATCAACCTTTTGGTTATAAATCTTATCAATGATAAGTGTTATGGGTTGATTCCTACCATGAGCTAACGAAATGGTATCCAAAAATTCTTTTGCAGCCATATCGCTACGAATACCTATTTCAAAGATCAGATTTCTAGCCAGTCGATTAATGGTTTCTAGATCAGTTATGGTTTTATAATGCTCTCCATTCGTCAGTATCTGGAGTTCTTGAACATCTGCCTCATCTAGTCTCACATCTTTGATTTTTTCCCCTGTAAACATAACTGTTGGTCCATCTGTACCACCTATATCTGCTACCGTCTTATCTTCCTCTAAACTGTTTATGGTTAGGTCTTGGTTTTCATTAATTTCACCATCTTCAGAATGAGAAGTAGCTATCGTATTCCCTTCTTCTTGTTTTGTTGTATCCTGCTTATCTGTCATAAAAAACACCATTACCAAACAGATAATCACAATCCCTAATCCTATGGTATACTTTGTTCTTTTATGATGCTTCATTAGCTGACTAAGTCGAGCTTTCATAGCTTTATGCCCTCCTAACAGTGCTGGCAATGATAGGGGTGCAGATACATTCCTCTCAATAAGGTTAAGGATTAACTTACCATAGGCAGCTTTATGCTGGATACCAATAATCTTTAGAACACTTTCATCACAGCACATTTCCATTTCCTGACGCATTTTATAGAATGCAATCCATACCAACGGATTAAACCAATAGATCACCTGTAAGATTGTAAGTAAGCGTAATAGGATAACATCCCTTCTTTTATAATGCAGCAATTCATGAAGTATGATAATCTCTAAGCCATCTGGTAAGTTCTCTCGATAACTGATTGGTAATAAAATGGTTGGTGATAGCATACCCGTTATTGCCGGTGAAGATATGCCTGTTACCCACTTCATGTGTACCTTTTTTGTGATACCCAATTTTTCTTTACAAGCTTCTAAAACAGTCATCATGTTATGCTCTTCTATGGGCACACTACGAGCAATTTTATACCGAATATGGCAATTATGTAAAAGTGTTATGCTACCTATAAGGATTAGACCAACTAACCATAAGATAACACTTATCGCCTTGACATCTATTTGATGTATCTCCCATCTTGGTTTTTCTATATGATGCTTCTGATCTTTTCCACCCATGTTTGGATTTTCACTTTGAGGCTGAGTATCACGTGTTATCAATGCATTGGGTGATACCTTATCTTCTGTTATAAGGGAACTATCCATTTCATATGTGACAGGTTCTTGTATTGTAGAACTTCTCTCATATGTTCCCAACAAATTATAAATACTTAGTGAACTGGGTACGCTAATGGGCAACATGAGTCTTATCACTAACAGAAACCAGATGGTGTAATGCCACCTTAACGATAACTTATTAGCCATGATGCGCTTAATCGCCAGGATAACGACTATCATCCCACTTGAAATAATGGTTGTTTTTAATAATATATCATATACACCACTCATACTTCCCCTTACCTTTCATCATCATAGCGATCAATCATCTTTTTTAGGTCATCCAACTCATCTCTTGATAAGTTCTTTTGATCTAAAAAATTAGCAAACATGGCATTTAATGAACCATTGAAGAGCTTCTTCACAAAATGATCGCTCTGAAGTTTAATATATTCTTCTTTTTTGACCACTGGATAATAATGATAAGTACGTCCCTCTTCCTTATATTGAATCGCTTCTTTTTTTATCAACCGTGATAACAATGTTTTCACCGTACGGGGATTCATATCCTTAATACGCTTAATAACAGTATTTGATGTTAAGGGACTCTCTTCCCATAGAACCTTCATAACCTCTAGCTCTAAATCTGAAATTTGCGGCAAAGCCATTTCTTCTCACCTCCTCATCATGACTACTAATATATATTAAATTACACATGTAATCCTACATATAAGATTACACGTGTAATTCTGTTTTGTCAAGTCATATTTTAATTTTTAGAACACAAAAAAAGCTGTCTATCCTCCAAGTCCATTAGATGTATGATAGTCTAATCGACAAGGTAAGATATACAGCTTTTAAGTTATTTAATATGGTATATAAATAATGCGGATTGTACATGCCAATAATTGGTTTTCTGTCTAGCTAATTGTTTAAGATAGCCATAGTAAGCCTTAACATCTTCAATCCATATATCAGGAACAGACTTTGAACTGTAACAGCTAATTTCATACTGTGTTACATAAGTCATTAATTGATAATCGTCTGTATCTACATCACCTGCAATGGCTTTTGCATATTCACGCATGGTTAAATGAGAACCTTTTGCGTATCCAATTAGTTTAAGCATGAGTAAACACTTGTGGAATAACATTAAATATTTAAAGCGATTTTGGCTTGCTTCCCATTTATGTTCATTATTCTTCCATCGTATCACCAACACCAAGATGATAATACCTATTATAAAAATACTGAGTGCAATGGCTAAAACGTATGCAGGTATCCTTTTTCTAGCTGCTGCTAAGGCTTCTTGATCATATACTTCATTGACTTCGGCACCATCTGGAAGCTCTACCACTGGCGTTGGTAACCGCTCTGCTTCCGTACGGATTTCAAATCCACTGGTAGGTTCAAAAGCAATCCAACCAAAGCCTTCAAGATAAGCTTCCACCCATGCATGAGAATCCCAACCTGTTATAACATTTAGATTGGTTTTTGTTTCAGTCATATACATCATTTCGTTATCGGGCATGACTTCTTCCTCATCCACTTGGGAGCCTTTTGCCACAAAACCTTTTACAAATCTGGCTGGAATATCATTCATTCTAAGCATAAGTACCATAGCCGTTGCATTGTAAGTACAAAAACCTTCTTTTGTTTCAAAAAGAAAATAATCAATAGGATCGCCATTATCTGGCAGCTCTGTTGTATACGTATAATTACATGTAGATTTTAAATACAACTCAATGGCTTTTGCACGTTCATAATCTGATTGACTACTCTGTGTGATATCTTTTGCCAATTCAAAGGTACGTTCTGTCGTCGTATCTGGAATCTGTAAATAATGTTCACGAACTTTATCTGCCTTACGGATTAAGTCATTTTTATGGAGTAAGGATGGTATATTTTTATAAAAGCCTTTATGGCTCTTGACCAAAACTTCTTCCAAAATAGGTTCGTCATATTTCGGTTTATGATAAGTAAACGTATAGTTGAACCCTTCTATTAGATCACTGTCAAAGCTAGCAATACCACCTTCATTGTATGAAAATGAATCCATTGCTTCATCACCATAAGGGTCTAATACACTGGTCACATTTGTTGGTAAAAAAAGTATATCCGTTGCTATATTTCTATAGCTAACATTGACCTCATATTTTCTATAATACGTCTCTAACAACGTGTCTTGGCTTCTGTCTGATAGGGAATCAACATCCTCGCTTAACCACTGTAAACCATATAATTGTTCTTCAAAATCATCTACTTCATAAATCGATGGATTATCATAAGACCATTCTTTACCATCAAAAATATTACAAACGCCTCCCCTTAAGTAGGTAGGGTTATCAATGTAGACATTTAGAATAGCATGATTGGTTAACTCTACTTCTGCTTTTAACGCCTCTGTGTTTTCATATGTCACAATGACAGGTTCTTCGTCGTCTATTACTGCTCCTGTGCCGCTGCCACCTCTTCCACTACCGCTTCTCCCATTGATAATATACTTATCAATGGTTTTACCAATCTCATTGACAAACTGTAAGGGTCTAGGGCTTTTTCTGTAGCTGTAACCCGATATAAACACCAATACGATAGCAAACAATACTGCATGGATAGCTAATGGGTAGAACCTGGCAATATGTTTGGCCTTTATTTTACCCAGATAAAATTCATAATAATAATAAACAATAACAGCACCAATAAAGACATAATAAGCAGACTGATTATAAAAACCTCTCACAAAGAAAGCAATTAGAATAATCGTTAGCCCCATGAAGATATACGACATAAAGGCATGCTTACTTCCTTGTATCATACGTACCACACAACAAATAATGAAACCAATGATTATACCCACCACCATCTGGTATTCTTCTGGTATGAGGTATCCTTTGGTGAGCGCTGTTCTATAAACATAGATATATTGATCAATTTTTATAACGATCTGGGAAAGGTATTCTGTGGTCCAATTGACAATAATAGCCCCTATTATCAACCCAATAATGGTTACACTGCTATAAAAAAAGTACTTTAGATTATATGTCATCACCTTTATAAGGCTATACGTCATGACAATTGCTAGGAATAAGTGGGTATAAGATAACTGGTAATATAGCAGGCCTGACAAAATAATGGTTAAGCTAAAAATCATCATTATTTTAGTCATTTCAATTAACGCTATATCGATTAATTTCTTAATATAATTTCTCACAATATCAACTCCTTCATTGCATGATTCTGGAGTTATCTTACACTATATACCTTCTATTAACGTATCTAAATCTCTCTCATAAGGTATATTCATCAAATCATAACCTTCAGCTATTGCTCTGTATATACCTTTATCGTTCTTATCACGCTGGTCCATATAGATGTTCATGATGGTCATTTTTGCTTTATCTATGGTTAATATGTTCATTTTATCTATCAATGCCTCATCAACATTGGAAGTAATGATATAAGCATGGCTATGGGTCATCCCATGATCATCCATGCTCTGATAATAATCCACTACCGTTTGACTAAAATCATATTGTCTGGGAAACTCAAGCAATGCACACTCTTCATAAAACCGTTCAAAATCATTGTAACCTTTTCCGCTAAGCTCAACAAATTGACGGTCATAAAACACCAACGATACAGGTTTATTATGCATCAACAAGTAACTGGTCATCATAATAACCGTCTCAACCATTTTATCTTCAATGGCTATATTGGATTCCTCATCTAGGTAATGACGGTTAACATCTAGTATAATCTGTACCGTATTACTTACTTCACCACTGTATTGTTTCACCATGAGTTCTTTATATTTAGCGGATAACTTCCAATGAATTTTATTCAGGTTATCCCCCTTTTCGTATTCACGCATGTGGGATATATCATTTTGCTCGTCTTGCTTTTTCGCACTCACGTTGGTGATTTCATCCATATTGACTTGGCTCATGGGTAATGCGATCAAACGCTTAACCCGAGGATAAACCATCATTTTAATGGCATCCACCGTTCTTATTTTTTTAGAGAACAACCCAAAATAGTCTTCAATGATAACGGACTGGATACCAACCTTATAAAAACCCCGATACTTGCATTGTAAGGGTATTACAATTTTTTCTTCTGACTTGGGATATAAAATAAAAGTAGGTGATTCAAATTGACCTTGAAATAAAATCCTATCTAATGAAAGTTTTAAACGAAAAGGACAAAAAACCAGACTCGTCTCATTATATAGCGTCAACGTATATTGTACCGTATCCCCTTTAACAATTTTATCTTTACTTATTTCATGGGTTACGTAAAATCGTCGGTATGTGAGCCAAATGGATAGATAGGATAAAACAGGAATAAATAACAGCATGTAAAATAACGTGGTTAAAATATAACCTTCTATAAAGTAGGTGAGTATAGAAACACCTATTAACGTTATCAAATAGATTCTATTTCGTTTCATAATAATCACCAGCCGGCACTTCAACACGATTAAGAATATCCGTTAAAATATTCTCTGGTGTTATCTTATTAAACTTAGCTTCATTTCTCAGAAGAATACGATGTGAGATAACAGGTAAAAATACTTCTTTGACATCGTCTGGCAACACATAATCTCGTCCATTGTATAGGGCTAATGCTTTGGCAGCATTAAGTACATAGAGGGACCCTCTGGGACTTGAACCTAAGATAATATTTTCAGAATGTCTCGTTGCTGTAACAATCTCCACTATGTAATCCATCATAATACTGCTGCAATAAACTTCTCTAACCTTGCCTTGTACATGGAGCATATCTTCACAACTTACCACAGGTTTTAAACTCTCTATGGGATTATCATGTTCGTACAATTGAAGTATACTTTTCTCTTCTTCGTGAGACGGGTAACCCACGGATATCTTCATAATAAACCGATCAATTTGTGCTTCGGGTAACGGGTATGTTCCCATATACTCCACTGGATTTTGTGTGGCTAATACCATAAAGGGTCTTGGTAAGGCATATGTTTTGCCATCAACGGTCACTTGTTTCTCTTCCATGGCTTCTAACAAACTGGATTGCGTCTTAGGTGGGGTACGGTTAATCTCATCGGCTAATAATACATTACCCATGACCACACCTTCGTGAAAGTCAAAACTTTGTGTTTTTTGATTATACATAGAAAATCCGGTTATATCTGATGGCATCACATCTGGCGTAAACTGTATACGTTTAAATACCCCGTTCATGGACTTTGCCAGTGCTGATACAAGGGTGGTTTTTCCTACCCCTGGTACATCTTCAATGAGAAGATGTGAATCACAAGCTAAGGCTAAAACCATTAATTTGACAACTTCTCCTTTTCCTACAATGACTTTTTCGATATTATCAACCATGTGCATTAGTATATTTCTTGATTTTTCCATATATACCTCCCTCGTTCTACATGCGTATTTTTTCTTGTTACCATAATAAGTCGAATAAACACCTATAACAACTTTCTATTACAACACATTATGATGACAAGAAATCATGATGTTACGTATCTTGCATTCATAAATTATATCATATTTTAGACTTTAATTGTAGTCAAAATTAACGTATTCACCCATGTGACACAATCTTAAATGTTTTGTAATATTTGGGTATCTTTATGAAATAATTTATTCATTTTATAACATAAAAAGAAGACAGCTACCGATCGCTGTCTTCTTTAAGGAGAAGGTATTTAAAAATAAATTTTTGGGGGTTTATAGGTTTTATGGGGTTTTCTTACACTTTCTATTATACAGCATATGACAAATAATGCTGAACAAACTTCGATTTATTTTTAAATTCTTTTTGTTGATTTTTTACTATATAATTTATGCCTTAAATTATTTCCTTGGAATAAATACTAATAAACCCATAAAAACCGCATTTTTCTTTGATACCAGGTAAAAATAACCCTATTTTAGTAATATTTTATTTGCTAAAGCGGTTATTTCATTTCCCCCTGCTTCGTACCATCTGTTAACAAATTCATCAAATTTATCCATGGTATAGTCACCCATAATAATCTTATAAGCATATTCTTTATAGAGATTATTCATCGTTTCCCATTTTGCGCTATGCTCACTGGGTATGTCAAAATTTTTATCTTCTATATAGTAACGGGCTGTTATATCTAATGATGCTTGAGCAACATCTGTTATAAGGGGTACAGGTGATTGCCAAGATGGTACATCGAAGAATCGAGCATACCATTCTTGTCCTTTTTCCGTCCGAGTGATTATACCATGACCATCCTTTTCATAATCCCTTCCTTCAAAGCCAAGGCGGTCGAGATACTGCCCTTCATCCGATGCCATAAACTCCAATACCTGAAAAGCTAATGCTTGATGCTCTGATACAGTAGAAATAGCAAAACCCTTTTGTTCTTTTGTCACATCAACAGGTGCAAAACCTTGTCCACCATGGCCTTTTGGTGGATTCAGTGGAATAAGCATGGTATCAGCCCCAGCATGCTGCAATTTAGAGCTGTAGATATCCACCACTTTTCCAGCAGACCCAACAACCATACCTACTTTACCTGTATACAACTTCTCTTCCATGGTATCCCATTTTGTTGTAATATAAGCTGGGTCAAGTATTTTTTCTTCTCTTAACCGTCGATAAAAAGCTAATTTCTCTTTCTCGTTTTGACTTACTTTATGATATATATACTGGCCGTCATCACCTTGTATCCAAGTGGTTGGCATACCAAATGCCCCATTAAAAATGGCATCTAATCGCTCTGTGCCACCTGTTGCTGTTATGCCATAGGTATCTTTCTCACCATTATCATCAAAATCACTATTTGCAAAAGCCTTTAATACGCCATAGTAATCATCCACTGTCTCTGGTGGTTTTAAACCTAATGCATCCAGCCAATCTTGCCGAACCAATGCAATTTTGGGTGTGTTGTAACGAATATTTAGTAAGTAAGGATAGGATGCTATTCTTGCTTTGTGATAAGGTTCCATGGATTGGTTAAAGACATCCGAGTCATTTATATATTCTGTTAAATCAACCAGCAACCCTTCCTCCATATAGTGTTCATCCATACCATCTCTAAACCATATCATGTCCGGTACGTTTCCACCTTGAAGCATAAGATTTAGTTTTTCCGAATAACCACCACGAGGCAGCTCAACAAGTTCCAGTTTAGCTTTTATCCCATTTTCCAATAATGCTGTATTAATTTTTTCTATATAAGCCATATCATTTGGGTTAGAGGGTACAAAATCTTTTTGGACCAACGTCAGGGTTGGGATGTCATCTTCATTTTGTCTTTCTTTTTCTCTTTCATTTTCTCTGTTTGTGTTGGTATCCCTTATAACAGGCTCTTTACTTTTTTGAACCGTTGGTTCTGTTTCTTTTTCCGGTGAACAAGCGGCTATATTCCCTATTATAAGAATCATGCCTAGAATTAACCCAAGAACTCTTTTCATAACCAGTCTCCTATCTCTAAACGATCATCATTAATCATGGGGTGTATTTGGTATCACATAATGATAAACACTTCAACTATTGAACACCCTAGCTATAGGATTTCCTTCTCTTCTACTTCTCATACATAACCAAGGAAACATGAACATTATTTCATATGCTACATTCAGAGAATTTTCCCACCAAAATAAACGTAACAACAGTCGTTCCAATAGTAAAGGAGAATATTTCCACTCGGTATTTTCATCATAACTTGATTATGCAATTTCATGGGCATTACTTTATAAGAAAAAAGGCCCCCTAGGGAGCCTCAATATCATGTATCACATGTTAATTTCAATAAACCTGATTCTTATTCTCTTTTCCAATACCTTATAAACCATCACTGTTAACACAATCATCAGTATCACAACAGCTATAAAGATCAGCACATGATTCATGGCAGCTTGAAGCATCAAAAAGGTTAATCCTCCTAAAACTGCTACTATTAACAGTCCCGCTAACATGCCAAAGACTGCATTCATATTCTGCTTGACTGCTCGCTGAGGATTTGTCCAATTCAGCAATGGTTTTTCTATATCAATTAGCATACCGGATAAGATAATAGGTATGGAACCTAACAATCCTAGTGCTATATAATAATACGTACTCATGTCCAAGGCAATAGCTATATTTAACCCTATAATTAGCATGAGTACAAGACATAGTTGAGCTACCATGGCCGTCATGGATCTGCCTATGATATGCTCTTTTGCAGAGACGGGAATAACACGGCTGATCCAAAAATATTTTCCCTCTCTTGAGAATGTTGTGGGAGCAATGGGCGTCATAGCCCCTGTTAACATGATAGCACCTGTAAGTATAAATCCTGCAAGTTGGGTATTATTGTTGTAGATATCTTGAAGTAAATGAATACTCAGTCCTTCCATCTGACTACCTGTAACAAATGAGAATGTCAAGATAACAGGTAAGATAATCACAACACCAAAGCAGTTAAACAAGTATATGGGTGTTTTAAACATGGTAATCATATCTGTTTTAAAAATAGCCATGTAAGGTCTATTGCCCTTACTTATTTCTCGATTAAATGCTTCATCACTGAGTTGCTTTTTCTTAGTAGCCACTTCATGACCACCAATAATACTACCTAAATATATCTTCTCACCTACTAGGATAAAGAGTGCGAAAATCAGAAGATTTCCAATGCAAAAGTAAAGTAAGGATACAATACTGCCTGTTGTGACCATGGGATCTAACGCATTTCCTAACCATTTTGCAAATGGATTTGCATCCCCTAACATGTTAATCATGGACTGATTGTTTGTAATGAGTTCCATAATAAAATTTTGGTTCTGCTCAATATCCATGGCATGCTTTTGAATATACATCTGTATACCAATTGCAGAAAATGTAACAGCAAATAAAAAAATGCCTCGTATAAGATTCTTTTTACTACCAAGATTGGTGATGCGAGAAAGCAGTATAATAATGATACCACATAACGCTAGAGGTGCAATGGGTATCATGCCTATAACAATGAGTGCTATAAGATAATAACTAACCCCTGCATGCAATGCCGACCCACTTATAACAACCACAGGTATCATCATAAGAAACACGAGTATATATTCAAATAATGTGAGCATGATGAATTTGGATAAAACAATATTTCTAGGTTTTATAGGTAGTGCAAGCAACATCTCCGTATCTCTGGAAAAATAAAAATAAGCCATGATATATGGAATACCAAAAATAAATATGAGTATACTGAGAAGGTTATAGACAAGCGCATTGGTGTATGTCTCTTGATTTAAACTAATAAAACCTGCTGTTATCTGCTCTATAAACTTAATATACCCTACGTACAGCACCACAAAAAATACCACCAGCACAAGGTACCCTATATATTTAAGAAGCTGTTTCTTATCTTGTAAGATCTTCTTAAGATTCAATCCCTGTAGATTGAATCCATTGATTAAACCGACTTTTGTTAATCTTAATACCTCTCTCATGCTTCCGTCAACTCCAAGAATATATTTTCTAAAGACCCTTTTGTACCCTCTAAGGCTCTTAACTCTTCCATGGTTCCTTGAGCAATGATCTTACCTTTATTAATGATTGCAATACGGTCACACAGTTTCTCTGCTACTTCCAGCACATGGGTTGAGAAAAATACCGATTTTCCTTTTTGACACATCTGACGCATCACTTCTTTAAGATGAAAGGCCGACTTTGGGTCTAACCCAACCATGGGTTCATCTAAAATAAAAAGATTGGGGTCATGAAGTAAACCGCCAATTAAGGCAATCTTTTGCTTCATACCATGTGAATAGCTGCTAATCACATCATTAACGGCTTCCTTCAACTGAAACAAGTCTAAGTAATAGGCTAACCGTTCTTTTCTATCTGCTGAGCTGACACCATAAACATCTGCTATAAAGTTCAGATAAGTAATGCCTTTTAATTTATCAAGTATCTCAGGTTTATCAGGTATATAGCTGATTTGTTTCTTAGCTTCAATGGGTTGTTCTTGGTTATCCAAACCGTTGATTGTTATCTGCCCATTTGTAGGTTTTAGCAAACCTACAATCATCTTTATGGTTGTTGTCTTACCCGCTCCATTAGGACCAAGAAAACCAAATATTTCTCCAGGCTCTACGGAAAAACTAATGTCTTCTACAGCTTTAACACTCCCTTTTGCATAGGTTTTGGATAGATTATTTACCTTTAACATATATATCGCCTCTCTCCCTCTTAGTATTCATTTTGTTCATAGTCTGCCTCTTTTAATCGAATTCATCCCTTATGTTACGCTCATTTTAAGTAATTATATATTTAGATAAACTTCTAAATATAGTTGTATAATACCATAATTATATCTGAATGTAAAGAGGGATGATTCATCTTATTGTATGATGAATCATCCCTGTATGTATAGCAGCTATAGGCTTTAAACCATATAGCTGGTTTATTTATCTTAGAATATAACCGTTTATATCCACTTGATATTCCTTGAATACTATGGACTAACTTTTTTATAAATTCCATCTATGATTAAATCAGAGCCACTGTAATCAGGTGTCACATTATCTGTTGTTACTTGTATGGTATCACCTATTTTTTCTAATACAACTTGTACCGTATAAGTTGATTTACTTCCATCACCAAGAGGTATTTCTTCTTTGAATACAGCTCTATTGCCTTCTATCTTGCCTATCTTTTGCATCCCTGTTTCGTTTTCAAATTCTACACCCTTCATACTAAATAAATCAAAGGCAATTTCGTTTTTATTCATTTTATAGATGGTCACATAGCCTGATTGGTCATCGTTGCTTTCAAACTCGTAATAACCAAGCCAATCAAAAATATGTTCACCATAGGAATCAAGACCTGCCGAAAAATCAAAACCTTCCATGACCAGTTCTTCCTTCATGATACCAATGCCCCGTGTAATGGTCATAACAGACTCGGTTATGTTATAAGATTGAAGGGGATTAGGCTCAACCCGTTCCGTACGTACTACGATGTTTTGTTCATCCGCTTTCACAATCTCTGACTTACCTGTAGAATCCTCATACCAAGGATGTTCCCATGTATTCCCCACTTCTATGGGTTCTTTTATCCAATAAAATTCTGTTTCACCACTACTGTCTTGATGATTGAGTTTAATACCGTCTTCAACTATTTTATAAGTTTTTGTAAAGCTGTAATCTCGACTACTTTCACCGCCACTCATATCATCAATGGCACCTTGTACAATGATATGCTTCTCATGGTCTAATTGTTTAACGTCAACAATGGATTCACTTCTTCCATATTCAACGGATCCATAGTATCGCCAACCGTAACCTATTGTATCGGGCAATACATTATCCAATGTTGAGCCTGCCTTCTCATCCAATTGTTGGCTGTCATGATTGGAGGCTTCTTGTGTATTGCTTGTATCTGCTTTATTGCTGCCATCACCTTCATCGATAGCATTACTAACCGCTTCTTTATCTACTAAACCGGTACAACCCGTTAATAACATGCTTAAGACCACTATACAACTACACATTTTTTTCATTTAACTATCCTCATTTCACTATCTTCTCTTGTTATACTTCTTGTTCACTAGTATAACAAGTATTTCTTGCATTAATATTAAAATATAATAAAAATATTATTATATTTTTATTAACGGATTACAAATTTATGACATAAAACACCTAGAGAACCAAAAGGGATTCTCATCAAATCTCATATGTTGACTTGAGTTTTAATGAGAATCCCTATACTATTAGATTATAACCTAGCAATTTATTTCTAATCTGCCACAGGTTACTTTTTTAGTTTTACACATTAAGAGGTGTTTTTTATTGCCTAATTTTCTCTATCACTATTTGTCTTAGCAATCATTAACATTTGCTAGAAGTCATTATTGCTCAAAGATATCTTGACATGGTATAACCATTCCTTCAAAACACATGGATTGTACGGTATCTTCTAATTTATAGCTGCTAAATTCTTTTATGGTTCTATCTTGAAAAGTATATACCATCACGAGCATTTTCTGAGGGTCCACAATCCAAAATTCTTGTACACCTGATAACATGTAGGTATTTAATTTATCTACCATGTCCTTAGATCTTGTGCTTGGTGATAAAATTTCAACAACCAATGTTGGTGTACCCATGTAACGATCTTTTTCATTGGTGGTTTCATCATGGTCACAGGCAATAAGTAAGTCAGGCTGCATCACATCCGGTTCCTTAAATCCTTCTTTTCTAAAATGTACATCAAATGGCGCATAAAATACTTTACACGTTTTCCCCTTTAAGTAAGCTCTAAATTGCAAATATAAATTACCAGATATGACTTGATGAAAAACACTTGGTGAACTCAATATAACAATTTCACCATTAATGAACTCCAGCCTAGAATCTGTGCTTTCATAGATTTCCATAAATTCTTCATAAGAAACTTTTTTACCGCCATACTGATAATCTAATGCATTTTCCTTTACCACCATATAACGATCAATATCCGTTATGTAAGGTGTTAATCTTGCAGCCTTCTTGCCATTCTTTGTGATAACAATCTCATGGTCATCGATGGCATAATCCAGATATTTACCCAGATTTGATTTTAATTCTGTTGCTGTTATGATTTTTTTATTATTATCATACATAATTTCTATCACCTCGTACGATAATTATACAATATGTACGATTATTTGTCAAATTAAATCGTACGATTATTGATTAAATCTTTTTAACGACTTTTCGTGGTATCCGTTAATTCAAATGTAGCTTCATTAACCGTTGTACTATCACCACCTATATAAATGTTGAATGCTCCAGGTTCACTTTGGTGTATCATATCAGCGCCATGAAAGCGTAACATCGCTTCTTTTATTTCAAAAGTGATTGTCTTACTTTCATTGGGTTCTAATGCTACCTTTTGAAAACCCTTTAATTCTCTGACAGGTCTTACCACACTCCCAAATAGGTCTTGTATATAGAGCTGAACCACTTCTTTCCCCATGACATGCCCCGTATTCTTCACTGTAATAGAAGCTGTTAAGGTTTCTTTTTTGTCTATGGCTTTTTTACTAAGTGTTATACCTGAGTAACTAAAAGTTGTGTAAGATAAACCAAAACCAAATGGATAGAGTGGTTTATTGGGTATATCCAAATACTTTGAGCGGAAACGGTCTTTATCTTTCCCGGGCACATGAGGCCGTCCTGTTGAAAACTCATTATAATGAACGGGAACTTGACCTACACTGTATGGAAAACTCATGGACAGCTTACCCGATGGATTGACGTCACCAAATAACACATCAGCAATGGCATGGCCACCCTCTGTTCCTGGTAACCATACTTCCAATACAGCCTTAGCTTTCGATGTTATCTCTCTAAGATCAAGTGGTCGGCCATTAAATAGTACCACGACGATATTGTTATTGACTTTATGTATTTTTCTAAATAGGTTCATCTGAATCTCTGGAATACCAATGTCAGCCCTACTTGTTGCTTCGCCTGATTGGTTGCGATGCTCTCCTAGGGCTAACACAACCATTTCAGATTTTTCTGCTGCAAGTATTGCTTGGTTAAGATTTTTTTGAGCACTTTCTTCGTCATCTGTTTCTGTTGGCAATGTTAAAAATCCTTTTGGTATTTCCTCAGACTTTAAAACATCGCATCCTTTTTCAAATATTAATTTATTGTTCATCATTTTGGATAGAATACCATCTTTTAAAGATATACAATCTTTTGCTTCACCTAAAAACGACCAAGCACCAAATATTTCTCTACTATCAACATAGGGTCCAATAAATGCAATGGACTGACCTTCCTTTTTTAGGGGCAGCACATGGTCGTTCTTTAATAACACAAATGACTCTGAGGCTGCTTCTCGTGCCAGTTTTCGATGTTTATCACATAAAATAACGTTTTCTTCTTCCTCTTCATCTGCATCCTTATACGGATTCTCAAATAAGCCTAACTTATTTTTAAGCTGGAGAATACGCATCACTGCTTCATCAATCAGATGTTGGTCCACTTTACCACATGCTATTAAATCTTTAAGCTGACTGATATACACATTGCTGACCATATCAATGTCTACACCTGCTTTTATGGCTAACTCAGCCGCTTCACTTTTATCTCTGGCATACCCATGACCAATCATTTCTTTAATGGATTGCCAATCGGAAATCACAACACCATCAAATCCCATGTCTTCTCTTAATATTTGTCTTAATAATCTTTTATTGCCAGTTGCAGGTATACGATCAACGGTATTAAATGCTGTCATGACAAGTTCACAGCCTGCGTCAATGCCAGCCTGATAACCGGGTAGGTAATCATCTCTTAATGTACGCTCGGATAATTCAACGGTGTTGTAATCTCTGCCACCAGTTGGTGCTCCATAAGCTGCAAAATGCTTCACACAAGAGGCAATTTTACCTTTTTCGGATACATGTTGTCCTTGATAACCTTCCACCATTGCTTTTGAAAAACAACTGTTTAGGTAGGTATCTTCCCCTGTTGTTTCCATAACCCTTCCCCATCTAGCATCCCGAACCAAATCAACCATGGGTGAAAAAGTAACGTGTATACCCGATACGGATGCTTCTTTTGCTGCAATGGAAGCGCATTTCTTTGACAGGTCTGGCGACCAGGTACACCCTTGAGCTAAGGGGATGGGAAATATGGTTTTAAACCCATTGATAACATCTAACATAAAAAGTGCTGGAATGTGATGAGGCTGTGTAGCCATATATTTCTTTTGAAATGCCTTTACCTTATTAGCTCCCATTATACCAATCATGGAACCCGCACCTTTAAGATGCTCTTCTGTTAATCCCATTTCTGCTAAAGGACCCGTCAATGCCCCATCATTTTCATAAAAAGCCCCATATAATTGTAACAATTGATTGATTTTTTCTTCTAGAGACATGCTCTCTAATAATTGAATTAAACGTTCCTGTTTCATCTAATGTTTACCTCCTTAATTTTCATTTTTGGATAGATGATGACTGGCTCTTAACTTCTCGATACTTTTTAGGAGAATAGCCTGTATTTTCTTTAAAGATCTTTGTAAAGTACGAAAAGTTGCTGTACCCAACATGCATGGCAATAGCACTGATGGACATGTTGCTATGGACCAATAATTCTTCGGCTTTTCTTATTCTCTTTTCAATGAGATAGGCTGTAATGGATATACCGACTTCTTTTTTAAATAATCTTGAAATATAATCTGCATTTAAATACACGATATCGGTTAAATGATTTCGGGTGATGTCTTTTTCAAAATTCTTATCCATATATGCCTTTAATTGATCAACGATGGAATCTGTCTGTTGGGCATAATGGATATATTCCACTGAACAATCAATCAATAACTTTACATAATGCATCATATCTTCTAAGGACTTGATAGCATCACGATAGTGTTGTTCGCTCTTTTGGTCTGCAAATAATTTATGTGCACTGATCTCTCTCTGTTTTAGAAAAGAATATATAAGCTGTGTGAAATCTAATCGAAATGCTTTTAAAATATCCTGATTTAAGGCATCCTTAGATGCAAGTGAGTTGAGATACATGTCAACATTACGTAGTAAAACATCCATCTTATGCTTAGATAACAAGGACTCCCAGACACCCATAGCAGGCGTGTTGTATTTGAAATTTGTGTGGGTGTATTCGCTTAATAAGATCACTTTGTTTTGCATGATTACATGATGAGTGCTTATTACCTGTAGTTCTTTTATAACCTGTCCAATGGTCAATAAGGTTGAAGCTAGACCAATTTCACATAGCAATTCTACTTTAAATATGTCGTTAATATGCTGTAGATACGCATTAGATAATTGCTTTAAGGTATAATCATCATGGTCAAGCTTTTCAATTTTTAATATAATGAGCCATGAACTATCATCAACCAACGTCATGGATACGATACCATAACCATTTACGCCATAAATGTCTTTGGTCACGTTATTTAAGGTAAATTTAAATAGATTTTTTGACCATTTTTCAAGTTCTTTATGTGGGTCAAATAGGTTAAGGAGAATGGGTATAAAGCGATCCTCTAGCGTATAATTGATATGATATTTTTGTAGGGATAGTTGTAACTCACGTTCACTTATATGGTCAGGGTCAATCACTAGATTCTGCCAAAAGTTTTCCATGATCTTATCTTGATTAACTACCCAAAGATTGCTCTGTTCTTGATGCTTGAGCTGTTCTTTTGCTTTGTTTACCCTTTCCACGGCTTTTTGTATACCTTTGTGCAGTTCATCATAGGCAATGGGTTTCAAAAAATAGTCTAAGCTATCTAATTCTAAGGCTTTTTTTGCATAGGTAAAGTCCGCATAAGATGTTAGAAAGATGGTCTGTACGGCATAACCTTTTTCACGAACCCATTGTATGAGATCCAGCCCTGTTTCTTGGGGCATTTCAATATCACATATAATGATGTCAATGGGCTTCTTTTCTAATAAACGTCTTGCCTGTCTCGCATTATGTGCCACATATACTTCATCAATGCCTAATGCATCCCAATGCATTTTTAACTGTATGCTTTGTATCACATATATATCATCATCAACAATGAGTATCGTCATTGAAAACACACTCCTTATTCGTGCACCATCTCTTGGTCAATCAACTGTATCATAGCATGAAGAAAGTTTTCTTGGAAAACGCTTCTTTTTTATAGGCTATATTCAGTGAACTTCTTTCTTAAATAAGATGAAAAGGAATCATGATTTCCACAGATGAGCCGCCGCTAGGATTATTTGAGAACTGAATACTTGCGTCATCACCATAAAAATAATGCAGACGATTGAGGCTATTCATGATACCTACACGCTCTCCTCCTTCTTGTTTAATGTTCTCTCCCTTTTGTAGTTTTGTCAGCACATCATTAGGAAATCCTACACCTGTATCCGTAATCGCTATTTTAACATAAGATTTGTCTTGATCACCTACCATTGATGCCACAACGGATATGTGAATTTTTTGATCTAATGTCACTGTATGTTTGATAGCATTTTCAACAAAGGTTTGAATAATGAGGGGTACTATACGGCACCCATCCGTCCGCTTATCCTGTTCAATGTGGTAACTAAAAGCTGATTGATATCGCATTTTATAAATATCCAAGTAGTTTTTAACATGGCATAATTCATCCTTGAGATATACATGGTCCATGCCATTAGAAAATAGATACCTTAAGTAGTCTGATGTTGTTCGAATCATTTTCTGAGCCTTATCATAATGCCCTAGATCAATGGTTTGATGGATAAAGCTAAGGCAGTTTAAGTAGAAATGGGGCTTAATCTGTAATTGTAAATATTCCATATGGATATTCTGTCTTTTGATTTCGTTTTCATACAGGGTTACTTTCATTTTTTTTATTTGTCTTAACAGATGCCGAAATTGTTCATTGGCAGCTTCTAATTCCTTTATTTTATTATCCGTTATATTAAAGACGAAATTATCATCATCATAGGCAGATAAATTCTTTGTGAATACTTGTATGGGTTTTAGTATACTCTTTCTTAAATAAATCATGATAAAACTTAACGTACCAAGTACCATAATCGTTAAAGCAATCAGCATGGACTGTACGATGATGACATTCGTAAATATACCATTATTCGCTATACATATTTTTACATGATATGGAATCCGTTTAAAGGGTTTATCCAAAACTACATATTTGGATAACCAATGATTTAAGTCTCTTTTTTGTAAGATTTTTTGGATCTCATTTCTTTGCTTATCTGTTAATTGATGACCGGTTATAAAATGATCCTGCTGGTCCACCAGAAGATAAAGACTTCCACTATTGCTACTAAGGGACTCTAATGATTTCAGTAATGCATCTGCTTTAACAAAACACCCAAGGTACCTGTCATTTGTCTTCATGAGTTTTACCAAATAATTCTCATCACCAATGGACATGACATCCCATTTTTTCTTAATGGAATACGTGTTGGCTTGCTCAAGGTTAATTAATTGAATGATATTATGCTTAATCAACTGATCATCGAATCGATGTGCATAGAAATTATTTAACCGAATATACGTATCGGTTTGATCTAAATAAGAAAAAAACTGATATTCAGGTCCATATTCCCATGTATATTCTAGGAAATTATCTCTTAACTGGTCAATGGCTGTTTTTCGTTGAATCACGTCCTTGCTGTTTTCTAAGATATTAAACTGATCATTAATATCTTTTTGTGTTCCTTCATCCCCCATAAGAATGGTGACTAAGCGTCTGCCAATTTTAAAGAAATTATCATCCAGCTCTTGGACATATAACGTAGCCATATTATCCAAATATTGAAAGGTTTGCTGTCGCGTATAGGCTAATATGAATGCATTAATCGCTGCAACGCACATGACCAGTACGATGGAAGTAATAATAATCAGTCTTATTTTTTTTGTAAAAGCCGTTTTTTTATGCCTTTTAGAAGGTTTCATTGTTGCCTCCTTATGTCTAGCTGTTTAGCAATTGTCTTATAACAATTATAGGCCATCCATTAAGCTTTAGCAAATTACTTGACAGCACCTACAGTTATACCTTTCGCAAAATACTTTTGTAAGAATGGATACAGCACAAGCAAAGGAATCATAGCAACAAAAGCAATAGCCATACGAATGGATACGGCTGGCATTTTAGCTACTTCTGAACCAATACCACCTACTTTTCCACTGGCAAGATACTGTATGTTTGTAATCATCTGATTCAATAAGTTTTGAATACCGTATAAGCTCTGCCCTTCATTTCCTGATAAATAATATAAACCATTTGTCCAGTCATTCCAATAAGCTAGTCCTGTAAATAAACCTATTGTAACGAGAATAGGCTTAGCCAATGGTAAGACGATACTGATCAGTATTCTGAATTGTCCTGCCCCATCCATCCGTGCTGCCTCATATAATGCACTTGGAATGTTCACACTTAAGAAGGTTCTTATGAGTAGTACGTTATAGGCGCTTAAAAGCAAATTAGGCACAATCAAAGCAAAAAGTGTGTTTTTAATATGCAATACATTGGTATACATCAAATATGTGGGTACTAATCCTCCATTAAAAAGCATGGTAAAGAAAACATAAAACGTAATGATTCTTCGATAGGGCAACTTTTTTAAAGATAATGGGTACGCCATGAGTGTTGACATGATAAGATTAATGCTCGTCCCAAGGATGGTAACAAAAATGGTTATACCATAAGCACGTACAATTTTTCCTCCTTGTTGAAGAATGTAGAGATAGGCATCTATACTGGTCTTCTTAGGAAAAAAAGAATACCCATTGGTGATTAAAGAAGTCTCATCTGTAATGGACGACATGAATACAAGTACAAATGGTAATAGAACTAACAATACCATAATCCCTAGCATGATATGTGCAAATGTCTGAAATAATTTATTTCCCTTTGAGTTTAGCATACTTTTCTCCTTCCTTAGAATAATGCCTTTTCATCGTCCACTTTCCTCACAAACCAGTTACTTAAAAGTACAACAATAAAGCCTACAACAGACTGGTATACCCCTGCTGCTGAAGCCATACCAATGTTTCCTAACTGCATTAAAGACCGATAGACATAGGTATCAATGACATTGGTGGTTTTGAGCAAAGTTCCAGAATTCATGGGGACTTGATAAAACAGACCAAAATCTGAATAAAAAATTCTTCCTACACTTAACAGCGTCAGGATAATGATGGTAGGTAATAAGCTGGGTAAGGTAATATAACGGATGCGTTTCCACCTGCCTGCACCATCTAATTGAGCTGCTTCATATAGAGACTTATCAATACCAATGATGGATGCTATATAGATAAGACAGCCATAACCAACACTTTTCCATAAATTCGTTAAGATAAGTATTGCGGGCCAATACTTGGGTTCATTATACCAAGAGATGGGATCTTTTCCGAGCAGCTTAAGAATGCTATTGTTAATCATGCCGTTTTCTGAACTAAATAACGCAAAGACAATATAGCTCAAAATAACCGTGGACATTAAAAAGGGTACAAGTATGGCACTTTGATATATCTTCTTAGCAAACAGATGCTTTATCTCCACGATTAAAACAGCAATGAATATACCAACTATCATATTAAGTATAATAAAAGCCAGGTTATAGAGCAGCGTGTTTCTCGTAATAATCCAAGCATCTTTTGTACGAAATAAAAACTCGAAATTTTTCAAGCCAATAAAAGGACTGTTCAAAATACCTTTCGCAAAATTAACTTGTTTAAATGCTATGATAATCCCTGTCATGGGCATGTAATTATTGATGAAAAGATAGATAATCCCTGGTAAAAGCATGATATATAAAGGCATCAGGTCTTTGAATCGACGACGTTTTTTCTTCTTTAATGTGTGTGTATTATTCATCCAAAAACTCCTTCGAAAAATCCAGCCTATTGTCCTAACATTGAAATCAGGGACAATAGGCTTATTCATCTTATTTAGATTGTAACCACTGATCAAGCTGTTTCTGTTTTTCCTCAATGAGATCTTGAATGCCTGCCTTCTCAAGCTCCTCTATAAATGGTGGTATATATTCTTCAGGATTAACTGAACCAGATGCGATGGCTCCTCTATACTGATCAATCACATTTTTAACTGTTGCTATTTGCGTTTCTAGACCAGTGTTATCAAAGGTAAAGCCCACAGCTAACGATTTTTTATCCGTCTTATTCCATTGCTCCATGTTTTTCCACTGTTCTGGGTCACTGCCTTCCCATATATGCGCAATGAATTGATTGGGAAATTCCCACCCAAGATTCATATGGTACCCTACATCTTCCAATGTTACACCTTCTGGAAACCCAATGATGTCTTTTTCTTTATCCTTATACACATAATGCTCACCTTCAATACCCCAATTTAAAAGATTCATGATTTCTTTGCTTTGATAGATATAGTCTAAAGTCTGCATGGCTTTTTCAGGGTTTTCGGAATTCTGGGCGATACTATAGACAAAGGTTTGATAAGCGCCACTGTTAATTGTGGGTTTATCTTGGAATTTAACCACTTCAAATTCATAGCTTGTTGAGGATTCAATCTCAATAAGGGTAGCAGGATGATAGATGTAAAACAAGGAAAACACATTACCAGCTTTGATCATACTCCTCCAATTCTCATTGACCGTTGCGGCATCCAAATTAATATACCCTTTTTCATACCAATCAAATAGCATGTTGGCTTTATTAAAGTATTCCTCTGTTCCATAGTAATTAACAACTTCTGTACTGGTTGTAGGGTCCATCAGCACACCATTACCATCACCTAATAAATCAGCGGTGTTCAAACGGTCAATAGGTGAGTCATTTGTTGCCGATGAAAACAGCATGGTCATATCCGGCTCACCAGCTTTAACAATTTCAAATACCTTCTCTAAATCTTTTGGTTCTTTAATCTGAGATACATCAATGGCATATTTTTCTACAAGATCCTTTCGTAAATAGGCTGCTGGCACAGAGCCTCGCTCAAATTGAAGGGGAACGCCATATGTAAAACCATCAATACTTATGGTGTTCAACACGTCTTCTCCAAACAACGCTTTAAGATTGTGTCCATATGCATCAATTAATCCACTTAAGTCAATAATCTGACCACTTTTCATTTGATTAATTGCCGTTGAACCACCTGTAACGAATACATCAATCTTTTCATCTCCTGATAACATCAATTGCATTTGCTGCAAAGCACTTCCCCAAGGAAGTACAACCAAATCTAATGCTGTATTTAGTTCTTCTTTTAGCAGAGCATTTATTTCTGCTTCCACTTTTTTTTCATCATTTTGCTGACTTCCCATAACAACCATTGTTACCAAATAGGGTTCTTCTGATGATGCCGTATGTTCATCATTCCCTGACTTTTTACAACCAGCTAATAAGGATGTAAGCATTACCAAAATAAGTATGCCAATACCATATTTTTTCTTCATATAGACCCTCCTTTATTTTTATAGACATAGTTTACACAAATAAGCACTTATGTACTATAACTTATTTGACATTGTTCTATCATTATTATGACATAAAGTGGATGGGATTAGCTGAGGTTACAAAAAAGCATGAAAAAAAGAACCCTTAGGTTCTTTTAAACACATGTATCGTTAAGCTTTTTCCACTTCTGGATACTCTTTACCAAATGTATCAACGGTTACTTTTTTCATCACCTGTGGTTCATCTGGCTTATCCATATGATTTCTTGGGACATTAACAATACGGTCTGCTTCTTCGATACCAGAAATAACTTTTCCAAAAGCAGCATATTGCCCATCAAGATGTGGTGAATCGGCTACCATGATGAAAAACTGAGAGCCTGCTGAGTTAGGGTTTGCTGATCTTGCCATGGATATAACACCTTTGGTATGCTTAAGATTGTTGGTAAAGTTATTCATGTTAAATTCGCCTTTAATTTGATAACCTGGTCCACCCATGCCTGTTCCATCTGGGCACCCGCCTTGAATCATGAAACCAGGGATAACCCGATGGTAAGTTAAACCATCATAATAACCCTTGTTCACCAATGCTATAAAGTTATTCACTGTGATAGGTGCAACCTCAGGGTATAATTCTACTTCAATTTTATGACCATTTTCCATTTCTATGGTTACGATTGGATTTTTATTTTCCATGTTTATCACCTTCCATTTATTAGTATATCCATTCTATTGTAATGTATAATGGACCTAACTTCAATATAAAACTTGTTGTTTTCTTTGCCTAAACAGTAATAACGCTATCTGCCTCCATCATGGTGGATGATATTTCTTCCATGTTGCTAATGCGTCCTACTTTCATGATGTCTTTTACATGATAAAAATCAATGCAGGTACCGCAAGCTAATAATTCAACACCTGCATCTTGAAGTCCTGTTAAGACATCCAATACAGGAGAGCCCTGTACCGTTAATTTAACACCAGCATTATAAAACAATAGGGCATCAGGTTTATCTGTCCTTACCCATATTTTCTTAAGAAATGCTCCCATCAGTTTTGCACCTAATTCACGGTCCCCTTGTCCAAACACATCATTATTAATGACGATTACTCGATTCATATGAAACGCTCCTTTTCTTTCGTTACAATAACATTCAAAGAGTCTTATCTCAAAACTGAAATAAGACTCACGCGCAGGATGTCATGTTTGTTCCATTATATCATGATACATATCCCCATTCAATATGCATTTGTAAAATAAACCTATCATGCATTTAAAATAATTAAGCGTACCCACATAACCTATAAGGATGACTCTTATTCACTTTCCTGCTTTACTTGTAATGCATGTATTAGTTCTGGTACAATTTTATGAACATCCCCCACAATACCTACATCGGCTACTTCAAAAATTGGGGCGGATGCATCTTTATTAATGGCTACAATAAAATCCGATTCTTCCATACCAGCCAGATGCTGAATGGCACCAGAAATACCACAGGCAAAGTAGAGAGAAGGTCTAACAGTTTTACCTGTCTGCCCCACTTGGTGGTCACGATGAATCCATCCCGCATCCACTACAGCACGCGAAGCAGATACCTGCCCCTTTAGCTGAGAAGCTAGGTCTTTTAGTATCTCAAAGTTTTCTGCATTACCAATACCTCTACCTCCAGATACTAACACATTGGCATCTTCAATGTTGACTTTTTCCTTCTTCTCTTTTACCACTTCCAGAATTTTATAGGTCATATCTTCTGGGTTTATGGTTATTGGATAACTTGTTATGGCACCAGTCCTTGTCATATCCCGCTCTAACTTTTGCATAACACCTGGACGAACAGTAGACATCTGAGGGCGATAATCAGGACAAATAATGGTTGCCAATATGTTGCCGCCAAACGCTGGTCGCGTCATTAATAAGTGTTTTTCCTCATCTATTTCTAGAGATGTACAGTCTGCGGTAAGACCTGTATGGATTCTTGCTGAAACTCTTGGTGCTAGGTCTCTTCCAATAGCCGTTGCCCCAACTAAAACAATCTCTGGTTTTCTATCCTGAATGATGGTGGACAAGGCTTTTGTATAAGGTTCTGTCATATAGACATGAAACGCTTCATCCTCTGCATAAATCACTTCATCTGCTCCATAATGGATCAGTTCCTGGCATGCATCATGCATGTTATGGCCTATTAAGACGGCTATTAATGTTTCATGTAATGCATCTGCCAGTTCCCTGCCTTTTCCAAGGAGCTCCAAGGATACCTTATTCACTTGGCCTTCTCGTTGCTCTATAAACACAACAACACCTTTATACGCTGATATATTCAAAACGATACCTCCTTCATGTCCATTAAATGATATACTTTTCCTGTAATTTATCCATAATAATTGATACGGCTTCTTGGCTATCCACTTCAAAGACTTTTCCTGCTGTTTTGGCCCCTTTTGTAAAAGATTTCTTAACCTTGGTCGGTGACCCCTTCAAACCAATGGTTGCAGCATCTTCTATGGAAAGGTCGTTCATGGTTAAGGTCCTAATTTCTTTTTCCTGATAAGCATCCATGATACCTTCTACTGACATGTACCTTGGCTTATTCATATCACTTAATGTTGTGATTAAGCAAGGCATCTTCACTTCGATCATGTGATAACCATCTTCAAAGACACGTTTGAGAATCAGTTTATTATCTTTCTTTTCTAAATCTTGCACATAGCTCACATGGGGCAGATGTAAGTGTTCTGCAATCTGTGGTCCTACTTGAGCTGTATCACCATCAATGGCTTGGCGGCCTGCTATAATAAGGTCATAGTCCATCTTCTCTAATGCTTTTGCAAGTGTTGTTGAAGTGGCCCATGTATCGGCTCCAGCAAAAGCCCGGTCACTCAGGAGAATACCTTCATCAGCTCCCATGGCAATAGCCTCACGAAGAGCTTTCTTGGCTTGAGGAGGTCCCATGGTGATCACGATTACTTTTGCATCATATCTATCTTTTAAAGTAAGTGCCGCTTCTAAACCACTCTTATCATCTGGGTTAATAATGCTCGGCACCCCATCTCTTATTAATGTACCTGTTTCTGGATTGATTTTTACCTCTGTTGTATCTGGCACTTGTTTTATACAAACAACAATATTCATGTGTCGTATACCTCCCTATTTTAATAAATTCGCAGCTATAACCATTTTTTGAACTTCCGATGTACCTTCATATATTTCAGTGATTTTAGCATCACGCATCATTCTTTCAACAGGGTAATCTCTTGTGTAACCATAGCCCCCGTGCAATTGAATTGCCTTTGTTGTCACTTCCATTGCTGTTTCGGATGCAAAGAGTTTTGCCATAGCTGCATAGCTGCTATAAGGTATACCTTCATCTTTTGCTTTTGCCGCACGGTAAACCAGCAGGCGTGCCGCATCTATTTTGGTTTCCATATCTGCTAAAGTGAATTGGGTGTTTTGGAATTTGGCTATTGGACGATTAAACTGTTTTCTTTCTTTTACATATTTCACCGTTTCATCAAGTGCACCTTGAGCAATACCCAGTGCTTGAGCGGCGATACCAATGCGCCCGCCATCAAGGGTTTTCATGGCTACACCAAATCCTCGATTCAGCTTACCAAGAAGGTTTTCCTTAGGTACTTTACATCCTTCAAAAATAAGCTCGCAAGTTGCAGAACCTTTGATTCCCAATTTTGCTTCTTTTTTACCAATGGAAAAACCATCAAAATCTTTCTCCACAATAAAGGCTGAAATTCCTCTTGTGCCAAGACTCTTATCGGTCATGGCCATGATAACGTATACGTCTGCATATCCTGCATTCGTAATAAAGATTTTGGAACCATTAAGTATGTAATAGTCCCCTTCTGCTCTGGCCGTTGTTTGTTGAGCCGCAGCATCTGTTCCAGCATTAGGTTCTGTCAAACCAAAAGCACCTAATGTTTCACCTTTTAATAAGGGACGTAAGTATTTTTCTTTTTGAGCTGGTGTACCAAAGGCGTAGATAGGCCAAGCACATAACGACGTATGGGCTGATACAATAACCCCTGTCGTTGCACAAGCCTTGGATAATTCTTCTACAGCCATGGCATAAGCTAAGTTATCTGCACCACCGCCACCTACTTCCTTGGGAAATGGTATGCCTAACAGACCATACTTAGCAAGTTTTTCGACTGTTTCAACAGGAAAGCGCTCTTCTTCATCCACTTCAGCAGCTAGAGGTTTCACTTCATTCTCTGTAAATTCTCTATACATTTGTTGTAACATTGCATATTCATTGGTCATCTGAAAATCCATGTATGTTTCCTCCTTCTATATGTCTCCTAACGCCTATATATAAGTTATTTAACGTGTTGATACAATCGGACTTAACTATTTAGGTGGCATAACCGTTGCTACACCTTTTAGTACAACAGTACCTTCTTGGTTAGTACAGATGGTCTTAAGCTTCATGATATTTTTCTCTTCTATTTTTTCCATCACTTCAACTTCTGCTTTAATGGTATCTTGAAATTTTACAGGGGCTGTGAATTTTAATTCTTGACCAAGATATATGGTGCCAGGTCCTGGCAATTGCATACCGAGTACGGCTGAAACAAGCCCAGCAGTTAGCATACCATGGGCAATTCTCCCTTTGAACATGGATTGCTCTGCTTCCACCTGATTAATATGAGCTGGATTTAAATCACCTGTTATCCCTGCATAGAGATAAACATCCGACTCCGTTATGGTTTTTTCAAAAAACGCCTTATCACCAATTTTTAACTCTGCCATTGTACGACCTTTCATGCTTAGAAAACCTCCTTAAAATAATTAATTTTACTTATGTAAATCTATAATGCAATTACTATGCCAATTTTTTAACAAACTCAGGTAAAATTTTTTGCATGCTAAAATGAATGCAATGTGCTCCAAGTACTCCCCGCTAAACAGGTCCACCTTACGTACTTATTCTAATCATAACATATCTACTGCTCTACATCTATATCATACTTGTTCCCAAAAGAAAAAAACACCCTTTTAGGTGTTTTGCTATTTTTATTATGGTATTTAATCCTATTGTTTTATTAAATAAAGTAGCACAACATATTATGGTCGTATTATGAAGCTCATTTTATTGTCTTATTTTCAGACATCTGTCTATAAAACACACACATTTTTTATCTATATATCCATCCAAATACGGTGATTATCGATCCTCTTCGTCATACCTTGTGCATCCAGATATTCTAGTAAAATTATGGTTTGCTTTCTTCCTATGCCTAAGATATCACGCGCTTCTGCAACCGATATTTTTTTGTGGTGTTCAATAAATGATCTCACCTTGTTAACAAAAACTTTATAATGTGTTTCATGAATATACGTACCTGATGTCACCTCTCGAATCCTTAGTGTTGCTACTAAGAAATGGAGTATATCGTCCATATCATCAATGGTTTTCATGTTAAGTGTTGATACTTGTAAACCTTTTAATGCTTCCCCTTTAATAAGTTCTTCCATGTGTTGAACACCATCTAACTTAGCAATCTGCTGGATACGCTTTACTTTATGATATACAAGAAGATGACCTTCTAACTCCAATGTCTGTTCCCCCATCATGTGCTTCATTATGGCTTCATAACCTTGTATGGATAGCTTGGGAAAACATTGTGCTCTAAGGCTTTCTTTATCCGTGTAGATGCGATAAGGATAACGTTCATAGTATGAGGTCAAATATGCGTATGCATGTTGGATATCCTCATGTAATACCTTTTGGCTGATATAACCCTCTTGTCCCAGTTTTATGGCCTTTTCCCTTTTTACTAATGTATCTAAAGCTTTCCATATGATTTGCCTGGATATTCTTAACATACCGTATAGTGAAGCAACGGTATGTACTTCTCTTTGAATGTCTAAAATCTGGTCAAGTGCTTCCTGGTAGTTTTGCTCATCTAATCGGTATAACAGTTGTACCATCTGCTCTTTTGAACACTTCAATGAAGGATGTGGTAACAATACTTTTCCTCCACCAATGGTGATCACGGGCGTTACGGACCGAAGAATATAGTAATCACCATGAACAGCTACAACATGCTTTTCTAGTCGGATTCTAGCATAGGTCCTATCGTTTTCTACATCATTTTGATGATACAATTGAACTTTTCCAAACACCTCACTGGTACCTATGTGCAGCCTTACTCGTTGATTATGTTTGATTCGATTGCCTTGCAAAGCTTGTAACATGACATCCATATACTTTGTTGGTTCTATATCATCTGGCTTAGCCAACACCTGTCCTCTATGAACCATGGATTTCTCAATCTTGTGTAAATTAATGGCACATCGTTGACCTGCCTTTGCCCTATCTCGGGTTTCACCATGTACTTGCAGACTTCGTACTTTGGTACGTAATCGGCTAGGTAAGATGGTGACGGTATCATCTTTTCTAATCTGTCCCCCTGCAATGGTTCCGGTAATCACTGTTCCATGACCTTTTATGGTAAATACCCGGTCAATGGGCATACGAAATAGGCTGTCTTTATGGGTTTTATCCAGCCTCTCTGCCTGTTCTTGAATGTGACAGGTTAATGTATGCATACCTTGTTCCTGAGTAGATGAAACGGGACAAATAGTAGCTGCTGCATAGGGCGTTTTTTCTAAGAAAGTTCGGATATCCTCACTTACTTGCGCTATTTTTTCCTCATCTACCAGATCAATCTTTGTGATGACTACCATGAGACAAGGTATATGCAACAACGTAATGATATGCATGTGTTCAATGGTTTGAGGCATAATGCCTTCATTGGCTGCCACGATGAGAAGTGCCATGTCCATACCACTTGCACCTGAAACCATGGTCTTAACCAACTTTTCATGTCCGGGTACATCGACGATGGATACTAATTGGTCTCCAATATAAAAAGGTGCAAACCCAAGTTCAATGGTCATACCTCTTGTTTTTTCTTCTTTCAGCCGGTCTGTATCATGACCCGTCAACGCTTTTACCAATTCTGTTTTTCCATGATCCACATGACCAGCCGTACCGATAATTAAGTGTTCCATTTTATTTTACCTTTCATATGATGAAGTGACATCGCAACTTATACGGTTATATACCTGACAATCCTATAATTGGGGCTGTCTCATAAAAGCAAAATAACGTCAATATCGTAGGCAACAAAATTGCTTTTTATGGAACAGCTCCTTACGTTTTATCTATCTTGTTAATAATATCACAAAGCCCTTGAACAATCACATCATGATCTTGGTTAAACAGCGTACGCATGCTCAACTCAAGATGTTCATCCTTTATTCTTACGATAATGGGTATTGTATATTTTCGCAAGGCCTTTTGTAAAGCAACCGCACCTATATATGGACTACTGATGGCAAGTGCTATGGATTCTTTCTTAGCTTCAGGTAATGCGCCACCGCCCACACTATTTTCTTCTTGAATGATGGATATTTGTATATGATCATGTAAATTATCCTTTAACCTTTTCATTAACTTATTGGCTTCTTCTTCTAATTGCTGCATATCCCGACATAACATCTTCATAATGGGTAAATGTTCATTTATGGTCTCGTTCCTATAGCATTGTAATACTTGCTCTAGGGCAATAAGGGATAATTTATCGATTCTTACCATACGTGTTAGGGGGTTTTTCCTTATCTGGTCAATCCACTTTTTTTTGCCTACGATGATGCCGCCTTGAGGTCCCCCTAATAACTTGTCACCACTAAAAGTAATGACATCCATACCTTGTTTAACACATTCTGTAACCGTTGGTTCATAGGGTAAGCCATACTGTCTTAAATCCACAAGACAACCACTACCCAAATCTTCCATAGCAATGAGCTCTTTTGCATGGGCTAATGCACCAATAGCATGTCCATCCACATCTGCAGTGAATCCTTCAATACGGTAATTACTCTTATGAACTTTTAGTAAAACAGCTGTTTCTTCTGTGATGGCTTTTTCATAATCATGGATATACGTCTTATTGGTGGTACCTACTTCAACCATACGGGCACCACTTCTGTTAATGATATCAGGTATACGAAAGCTCCCACCTATTTCTACTTGTTCCGATCGAGAAATGATGACTTCTTGGTTTGAAGCTAAGGTATTCAATGCTATAAATACAGCAGCAGCATTATTATTGACCACCATAGCACTTTCTGCTCCTGTTAAATCCGTTAATAAGGTTTCAACATAATCATAACGTGACCCTCGCTTACCTTCTTCTAGATTATACTCAAGGTTACTATAACCTCCAGCAACCTCAACCATCTCATCAAGTGCTATCTTACCTAACGGAGCTCGACCCATATTTGTATGCAAGAGAACGCCAGTCCCATTGATGATTCTTCTTAATCCTTTTTTCTCCGTTTGCTGTTGTATGTCTAAGACATAGGCAACAATCCTTGCCATGACTTGGTCTTTCGACTGATAGTGAAACGTATCTAATTCACTGCTGAATACTTTATGTCGAAAGATTTCTATGCCTTGTAAAATTAAGGCTTTTATATGATTCCTGCCTTGACTCTCCAACAGATGTTGTATGGTTTTCTGTTCAAGAACATCGTGTACAGATGGAATATGTCTGAGTAAATGTTGCATCCATTTACCTCCTTGTTATCATCCCAGTATATGCTAATCATAGGAAAACATCTTATATGCTATATTCAAGGACTTTACTATAAAATCAAAAAAGAGGGATAAATATCCCTCTTATAGTGTTAATAAAATCAAATGGATGGCAACTTATTCATAACATTGGATGTAGGCATCCTTACATGTCTATATCACCTTAATGTATGTGTCACCTTCTGCTTTCGTGGTAACTTCTCCAATCACATTGGCACACAGACATTTTTCATTTTTTAATTCGTTGACAAGCTGTTCTGCTTTATGGGCTGCTACAGCAATTAATAATCCGCCAGATGTTTGAGGATCATATAATGCTGTTTGCATGTTACGTGATACATTAGCCATCTGCGCCCACTTGCCAAAATGTTTTTCATTGGACCTTGCCCCACCTGGTACTGCGGCTTGTTCAATTAATGCAAGAGTACCATCAAATAGTGGAATGGATTCTGAACGCAGTGTTAACTGTACATGACTCCCACTAGCCAACTCATAGCTATGTCCAAGAATACCAAAACCTGTTACATCCGTACATCCATGAACGCCAACCCTTTCCATGGCTATTGCTGCTCCTTTGTTAAGGGTACACATACTTGTAATAGCAGGCTCCAGCTCTTTTTCTGTAATCATACCTTTTTTAAGAGCCGTGGTTAAGATACCTGTTCCTATGGGTTTCGTCAACACAAGTACATCACCCACTTGTGCGCCCGCATTGGCAAGTACTTTGTCAGGATGTACATAACCCGTTACTGATAAACCGTACTTTACTTCTTTATCCGTTACGGTATGTCCACCAACTAAGACAGCTTCTGCTTCAACAATTTTATCAGCACCGCCTCTAAGTATATCTGCTAAGACATCGGACTCCAAGCATGTAGCAAAACAGGCAATGTTCATAGCGGTCAAAGGTTTACCACCCATAGCATACACGTCACTTAACGCATTGGTTGCTGCTATCTGCCCAAATAAATAGGGATCATCAACAATCGGTGTAAAGAAATCTAATGTTTGAATTAAGGCATAATCCTCTCGAATTTTATAAACACCAGCATCATCTGATGTATCTAATCCTACAATAAGATTGGGATCAATTTTATTTTCTTTTTTCTTTAAATGACGCAAAACTTGCGCCAAGTCCTGTGGACTTAATTTGCTTGCTCAGCCAGCTTTTGATGACATTTGTGTTAAACGAATTCTATCTTGATCAACCATCGCGTCCACCTCCTGAGTAACGAAAAAAACTTCGCGTATTCCTATTAATGGCGGGAAAGAGTAGGAATCGAACCTACCTCGGACGGTCTTACCACCCGAAAAAAGATTTGAAGTCTCTTGGATCCACCAGAACCCATTCTATCCCATAAATTGCTGTTTTTTATTATACCCGATTTCATTGTATTTGTATACTACTAACTTCTTCACACAGTATAATAGTACGTATGCTGTATGTTGTATAAATAAAATATCCTTACACTAGAAACAATGGACAGTTTCTAATATAAGGATTGATTTAGGTTTATGTAAAAAAGTAAATAATATAAATTTCATAACTTATGATTATATGATATCAATCAAATACCAAATAGACAAGTAAATCTTTGAATTTTGAAGTAAAATATAGTATATGGAATGTCTTACGTTGTATGGGTATATGAGTTAATCATTCAGCCTTTGTCATGACTATAATCATATGCTATCTTATAAACACAAAGCTAGTTTTGATATCACGTACAATGGAGGTAAACCTATGATTATCATTGAAAAAGCGCAATTAAAAGATAGTGTTATTTTAACTCGCATAAAAACAGCAGCTTATAGGGATGAAAAAAGAAGGTTCGGTCCATGGCAAGTGGATGGTGAAGGTCCTGATTGGTATATTAAAGAATGGTACAATGATGTAACTGAAACTGAAAGTCTCATAAGAAACTTCCATTATTATAAACTTATACATAACACAGATATAGTAGGATGTTTTTGGTTACGCATAGCAGATGAACGCACTATAGAACTCAATGATTTCTGTATTCATCCAGAACATCAAGGTAAGGGCTATGGCTATAAGACATTATTAATGATGGCATCATTGTTTCCTGAAAAAAATAAATGGACATTAGGTACACCATTTTATAGTGTTAGAAATCAGCATCTTTATACAAAAGCAGGATATATAAAAGTTGGAGAAAAAGCTAATCATATGGTTTTCTTATATGAAAAAAAAGTCTAATAAGATTATAATTATATAACCTAAATTATCAAGCAAAATAGTTTCAGAGATTAGTGGATAATGATAAAAGCGGCTAATCGCCGCTTCTATCACTTACTATACCTGAATACCCCTTTTTAAAACTTCAATAACCTGATCAATATAAGGAACATACGTCTTATAGTCCCCATCTTCATTATGATTCATGACATATTCTATAACGGCTGAACCCATGGATGCAATCATGATTGCTGTAATACGTATGTCGATGTTTTTATTAAGTTTACCTTCTTGAACGCCCTGTTTTAATAAAGATTCATATAATGTTACACCATCCAGTTCACTTTGACCAAGAACATCTTTTTTTATGGCATCATCACCTTTAATTAAGCGTTCTGCAATCTTAGAGAACTTAGGATTATCTTTAGAAAACACAATACTCGCTATCAATAAACTCTTAAGAAATTCAAAAAAATCAATACCGTCACTTTGTGCCATATAACGGCTAAGGTATTCTAATTTTTTTTCACTGATTTTATGGATTAAGTACTGATAGAGGTCTTTCTTATCTTCAAAGTACTGATAAAAACTGCCTTTTGCGATAGAAGCATCTTTTACAATGCGTGATATGCTGACATTTTTATAATCATTACAAGCGAACTCATCAATAACAATACTTAGTATTCTATTTTTTTTATCATCCGATAGATTAAAAAATGTATCTTTTGGCATTGGCGATTCTCCTTATCTATGTATGCATCAACTGACTATCTAGTCACATCATATCATAGCACTTTATACATGTCAATGAGGCCTTCATCATGTCATTTATTTGTAATATATCCGTCTAAACAAGGTTTTCAAACAACCTGCTAAGGTCCACTTTTAGATCGTTAAATACGCATGATTCTAGGGTTTCTCCAACTTTATAAGTACACAGCTCACCTACCTCTGTTTCATTAAAATGATACACCATGATTTGTTTTTGCCTTGGGTCTACAATCCAGTATTCCTCAACTTTAGATAAGCGGTAAGTATTCAATTTATCGATCATATCTTTTGAACGGGTACTGTTGGATAATATCTCCAGTACAAGGGTAGGTGTCCCCATATACCGTCCTTTTTCTGTTACATTACCTTCTTCATGTAAATCACAAGCCACAAGCACATCCGGTTGCATCACGTCCGGGTCCTTTATATCTTTTTTTCTAAAATGCACATCAAATGGCGCAAGAAAGGCACGACAGGTTTTGTTCTTAAAAAAAGCATTAAATAAAAGATGCAACCTGCCTAAGATTTCTTGATGGTTGATATTCGGTGAAGGTAATAAATAGATTTCTCCATTAATATATTCCATCCGTAGGGTGCTTTTTTCATTAATCTCCATAAATTCTTCATAAGATACTCTTTTTCCGCCATACTGATAGTCCACTGCTTTTTCTCGTATGACAAAATATTGTTCGATATCTGTTACATAAGGGGTTAAACGTGCGATTTTCTGTCCATTCTTTGTGATGACCACATCATTTTGTTCTGTTACATAATCAAGATACTGTCCTAAATTCTTTTTCAACTCCGTTGCCGTAATGGTTAAACCTTTGTTTTCTTTTGTATTATCCATTTTATCACCTCTAAATCATCATAGCATATGCAGATGATATGAGCAATAAAATCGTACGATGTTTTTTTGTTTTCCATACACTTTTTTAAGGATGTAGAGATTTTTTCGACCATTTCTTGTGTACTATCAAAAAAAGTATGCTCCATCTTAAGTTAGACATTTTTTGTTATTTTTTAGTCTACTTAAGAGGAGCATATCTATGATCAGTTCTAATAGGAATATTTATGAAAATTTACATTGTATTATTCAGCTATATAAGCTTCACTAAAGTCAACTGTACCCAGTACTGAACGGTCCCAGTCAACAACTTTCTCAGATGCTAGCATGGTGTCTGAATAGTGATATACAGGAATGATAGGCATATCATTCATGAATATTTCCTGTGCTTTATATAAAGCATCAAAGTGTTCCTTACCTTGTGTCTTCGTTGCTTGGGTTAGTAATTCATCAAATTCTTTGTTATCGTAGTTTGGATCATTTAATTCATTTTCTTTTGTAAAGAGACTTAATAAGCCTATAGGGTCCATGAAGTCTGTTCCCCAGCCCCCTCGAGCTATTTCAAAATTACCTTGAATCCTATTTTCTTGGAAAACAGCCCATTCTTGATTCTTAACTTTACATGATATACCTAGGTTGGTTTTGAACATTTCTTGAACCAGTTCAGCAACTGTTTGATGCCCATCACTTGTGTTATAGAGTATGGTAAACTCTGGGAACCCTTCGCCATTTGGATACCCTGCTTCTGCAAGTAAGGCTTGAGCTTCTTCTATTTTGCTGCTATCTGTTGCTAGACCATACGTACCAGCCGTTTCAAAGAAATCTCTTCCTTCTGAGTCTTTTAATCCTGGTGGTATAAAGCCTGCAGCTGGAACTTGACCAGCAGCTAATGTTTCTGTAACAACTTCTCGGTCAATACTTAAAGCCAAGGCTCTTCTAACCCGAGCATCTTTCCAGATATCAAGGTCTAAATTGAAGCTGTAATAATAGGTTGCAAGTAGAGGATATACATAGAAATTTGGGTCTTCGGCAATTAAACGAGGTACTTCTGCTGTAGGTACTGAAGGGATAAAGTGCAGCTCACCATTTTCATAGGCTTGATATGCTGTAGCGTCTTCATCAATGAACTTACCTTCAATACCGTCTAATTTTACCACATCGGCATTCCAATAGTGCTCATTTTTAACTAATGTTAAGCCATCACCAATTCTGTAGGATGTCAATACAAAAGGTCCATTGGATATGACTTCTGTAGGATCTTTCGCCCATGCACCATCTGCTCCTGCTTCAACTGCTGATTGTTTCACAGGCATGAAATGATAGAATGACAATAAACTTACAATATAATCTGTTGGATTCTTTAACGTAACTTCTAATGTGTAGTCATCGCTGGCTGCTACACCAACGTCGTCCAATGATCCACCATTAACAGCTTCATAAGCACCGACAATATTGGTATATTTCCATATCCAAGCATATTCGGATGCTGTTGCTGGGTCCATACCTCTTTTCCAAGCATATACAAAATCATGAGCTGTAAGTGGACTACCATCTGACCACTTTGATTCTCTTAAATGGAAAACGACTGTTTTTCCATCTTCAGAAATATCCCAACTTTCAGCGATACCGGGATATACCTCACCACTTTTTTCTCTAGTTAACCCTTCAAAGGTTTGGCTAATCACATTACCGCCATCGTTTGCAGCATTTAAGGTAGGATCAATTGTTTTAGGGTCGGCACCAACGTTCCACAATAGAACATTCTCATTTGTTTCAAGTGCCTCATCTTTATCTTTCTCATCTTGTTGTGTGCCTTCTTCTTTTTTGCCTTCATCTTGTTTATTGTTATCGTCTTGTTGTTGTGTACTCGTATCTTGTTCTTTCGCTGTATCTTCTTTTTTACCACAGGCAGTAAATAAAGTTATTGTCAAAGCTAATACAAGTATCAGTGATAATATCTTTTTCATCTAACTCCTCCTTTTACTTTTTATATTCGTTGCCACGTTGAATACATGGCAAAAAATATCATCATTAAAATTGAACGTATTACATCCTTACTTATTTATGTCATCAACCAGATGGCAAGCTACAAAATGACCAGGTTTTATTTCTTGTAACTCCGGCGTCTCTTCATTGCATATCTCTTTACAATAACGGCATCTTGAACTAAAACGACAACCTGCCGAAGGGTTAATAGGACTGCCAACTTCTCCTTCTAATATAATTCTTTTATTGGTACTTTTGGCTTTTGGATCGGGTATGGGTATAGAGGATAATAATGCTTTTGTATACGGATGCAATGGATTATTATACAATTCATCACTTTCCGTAATCTCCATCATATTCCCAAGGTACATCACGCCTATTCTATCGGATATATGCTTTACCATGGATAAATCATGGGCAATAAACAAATAAGTCAACCCTAATTCATGTTGAAGATCTTCGAGCATATTGACAACTTGTGCTTGAATGGAAACGTCAAGAGCTGAAATAGGCTCATCACAAATAATCAAGTCCGGTTCGATGGCTAATGCCCTTGCAATACCAATTCTCTGACGTTGCCCACCTGAAAATTCATGGGGATAACGACTTGCATGCTCTTTCTTTAAACCCACTACATGAAGCAGTTCAAATATTCTGTTTTGACGGGCTTTCCCTTTATAATCCGTATGAATATCAATCCCCTCACCAATAATATCCGCAACTGTCATACGTGAATTCAGCGAAGCATAGGGGTCTTGAAAGATCATCTGTATTTTTTTGCGATAAGGTAGCATGTCTTTTTCTGACAGTGTGGCAATGTCTTTTCCATCAAATATAATTTGGCCCCCTGTAGGTTCATACAGCCTGACAATACTACGTCCTGTGGTGGACTTACCACAACCTGATTCGCCTACTAAGCCAAAAGTCTCCCCCTTTTTTATATCAAAAGAGATATTATCAACCGCTTTTAGGTATGTTTTTTTCTTACGAAATAGACTGTTTTTTGCCACAAAGTATTTTTTTAGATTCTTTACTTCCAATAGTGGTCTCATGTCAGCCATGGCTATCACATCCTTTTACAAATCCTTCTACATCCGGTGCATCTTCATGTAATAACCAACAGGCTGATGTATGGGTATCACTGATCCTAAATGTAGGCATTAATGCTTGTTTACAAATCTCCATAACATTCGGGCATCTTGTAGAAAAGGGGCATCCTTTGGGAGGATTAAGTAAATCTGGAGGGGACCCTGGAATAGGTACCAAACGTCCTTTTTCTTTTGCATCCATTCTTGGTACAGACTCCAGTAAACCAATGGTATAGGGATGCTGTGGGGAATAAAAGATTTCTTCAACAGTCCCCTTCTCCATGATTAAGCCGCCATACATAACGATTAAGTTGGTACATGTTTCAGCAATAACACCTAAGTCATGGGTAATCATAATAATGGATGTATCTATATCTTCTGAGAGTTTTTTCATGATATCCAGTATCTGTGCTTGAATGGTTACATCCAAAGCCGTTGTTGGTTCATCGGCAATTAGCAATTTGGGATCACAAGATAATGCCGTAGCTATCATGGCCCTTTGTCGCATACCTCCTGAAAACTCATGAGGGTATGCGTTTATTCTTTTTTCTGGTTCTGGTATACCTACTTGTCGTAGCTTTTCTATAGCAATCATTAAGGCTTGTCGTTTAGAGACTTTTTTGTGCTTACGAATAACTTCCACCATGAGATTTTTTATTGTAAAAACAGGATTCAAAGAGGTCATAGGGTCTTGAAAGATCATGGATATTTCTTTCCCTCTAAGTTCTGACATTTCTCTATTTGTTTTGGTTGAGATGACTTCTCCATCAAAAACAACCTCACCTTCCTTGATTCTTCCTGGATGATCAACTAACCCCATAATGGAGAGCCCCGTTACACTCTTTCCACTACCTGACTCGCCAACAATACCTAAAATTTCACCTTTATCTAACGTAAAACTGTTACCACGTACCGCCTGTACTTCACCTAAATGTGTAAAGAACGATGTGGTTAAGTTTTTTACTTCAAGAATTTTGTTCATCATCTTCAACCTACCCTTTCCTTAATCTAGGATCTAAAGCATCTCTTAATCCATCCCCTAAAAAGTTGAATGCAAGCATTGTAATGGCTAATGCAGCTGCAGGGAAGAATAATTGATAAGGATATGTTAATAATCCAGGTAAAGCGTTATTTGCTAAGGTTCCCCAAGAGGCTTGTGGTGCAGAAACGCCTAATCCAATAAAACTTAAAAAAGCTTCGGTAAAAATAGCTGCTGGAATCATCATGGTCATGGAAACAATGATAGGACCCAATGCATTGGGTATTAAGTGTCTAAGAATGATTTTTCTCTTGGATACACCTATTACCCGTGCTGCCAGTATAAATTCTTGCTCTTTTAGGGATAACATCTGACCACGAACAAGTCGAGCCATAGCCACCCAATACACACTGCATAGTGCAATAATAATACTTGCTAAACCATCACTTTTCTCAAATAATACCATCAGCAAAATGACGTATAATACCAGAGGGATAGAGTTAATAATGTCCACAATACGCATCATAATATTATCCACACGTCCACCCTCAAATCCCGATATACTTCCATAGACAACACCTATTAAAAAGTTAACAAGTGTAGCTATAAAACCAATGAGCAATGAGATTCTTGCACCATACATAATACGTGTTAGCATATCTCTTCCCAAATCATCTGTACCAAATAAGTATGTTCGATTTAACTTCTTATGGGAATATTTCGTATAAACGGTGCCTTCATATTCAATGGTAAAATCATAATCATACCCTTGCTTATCTTTCAAAAGATTATAAGAAAAATCAAGTTTTATCTCTTTGTTGTCGTCCAACATATAGTAATAAATTTTATTCTTGATGTCTTTTCTCTTCTTATCCAGTTCTAACCTTCTCACTAAGTAACCTTTATCCGAAACGAGAAACATATTATAATTTTTGGATAGATATAGATTCATATCCTCACCAATATTGAATACTTCAAGAATTGGCGGCAAATTCTTATATTCATTTTTTTGATCGGAATAACTATACTGGGTGAAGTATGGGCCTACTACAGCAAATAAAACAATCAAGATAATGGTTACAAAACCTATCATGGATAATTTGTTTTTCTTCAGTCTTCTCCAAGCATCTTGCCAATAAGTTAGACTTGGTCGTGTGGTTTCAGCTTCTTCATCTTTATTTTTTATAAATACAAATCGATTATCTGCCATGATTTACGACTCCTTTCCAAGCTTTATTCTCGGATCAATCAATCCATAAACGATATCAACAATGAGTACCATGACGATGTAGAAAGCTGCATAGAAAATGGTCATGCCCATAATCGTTGTATAATCACGATTACCCACACTTTCAACAAAATAACGTCCCATACCAGGTATGGCGAAAATCCTCTCAATAACAAATGAACCGGTAAGTATAGCAGCAACCATTGGACCTACATATGTGACGACAGGAATAAGTGCATTCTTAACAGCATGTTTTGCAATGACTTTATATTCACTAATACCATTCGCTCTAGCTGTTCGTATGTAATCTTGCCGCATGACTTCCAACATACTGGACCGGGTTAGTCTGGATACAAATGATAAAGAATAACCTGCAAGTGCTAAAGAGGGTCCAATGTAACCGAGAGAAGATTCAATCCCAAAAGTTGGCAACCATCCAAGTTGACCTGCAAAGAAATAGATTAACAATGTTGCCATGACAAAATTGGGAACCGTGACCCCTATGGTGGCCATAAACATGACCAAGTAATCAACGGGTTTGTTCTGTTTCAAAGCTGAAATAATACCTAATGGTAATCCCAGTCCTATAATAAGGATGGTTGCTATTAGTCCTATTTTAGCTGTAGCTGGAAAACCTGATGCCAGTAACTCGTTGACCGAAATACCTTTTTTTTGAAAAGAAGGACCTAAATCAAATGTAACCAGCCCTTTCATGTAATCTAAATACTGCTCATGAAGTGGTGCGTCCAGATTGTATTTTTTATTAAGTGCTTTTAAAATCTCATCTGGTACTTTCTTTTCGCTTGTAAAAGGACCTCCAGGTATAGAGCGCATCATGACAAAAGTCAGTGTGGAAATTAAAATAAGTGTAATGAGCGCTGAAAAAATCCGTTTTATAAAATAGCCTTTCATTAAAACTCCCTCCAATACTATCAATAAAATAATGTGCTGGATCTGTTGAATGAACAATCTAAGCTATCAATAAATTTCAAGCAACTTATCCAGATGATACAGCTTCTGATTTCTTTATGGATCGTCAAGATTACAAGCAATTAGATACAGATAAATCTCAGCGGGTACTGAGATTTATCCTTAGCTTTACTACTCTATACCATAATCTCTTCAATTCAACATGCTGCATGTTGTAGACCCAGTCACAATATGGGGCTTATGTCAAGATTAAGTACCTGTATGAGAAACATCCCAATCTATTGTTTGTACAAACAAGTATGGAAGTATGGTGTTACACTTTATTAATTCTACATGTTATACCTGTTACTGTATGTGACTGTGTAGTCATGTGACTGCATAGTCATATTCTACCATATGAATAATTGTCTGTCAAATTTATTTCATACATTTATGTAAAAAAAATGAGTTCATCTATTTTATACTAGATGAACTCTTAGGCGAAACCTTTTAATTTCATAACTTATATCTGAATCATTATATCCATCAATGCCAATTGGATTCATGTTCAATGCGTTCTTCTACCTCTTCAGGTGTCATACCATCTGCATCAATTACAATTGCTTTACTTAAAGTATCTTGAATGCCTAACATATCTTCACTCATTCCTGTAATGACAATTGCTTCAATGTCACTATAATGCTCCCACGCATCTTCTACTGTCCCTTCAAAGGTTTCAACATCGTAACCTTTTTCTTCTAAATACTCTCTAATGGGTGTTAATTCTCTTTCTACAGCAATATGTTTCATGAAAATACCTCCTATAACTGATAAACCATCGGTTCATCTTATATGCTTATAGCAATTTGTAGGTTTAGTTTTAGCACTTCTATTGATTTTATTCACCTAAGTTTTAAGGGTGCTATAGCATGAGCTATTTTACTCGCATGTAAAACATCTGCTGTCCATTGGTTTAAGGTTATCACTGATTAATGGTTTAAAAGGCATTTTTTCAATAATATCTTTTTCTAAAGAGATACCAGGAGCAATTTCTGTAATCATGATTCCTTCAGAGGTTAAAGTAAAGACACAGCGCTCTGTAATATATAATACTTCTTGTCCAATTTCTACAGAAAACTCTCCACTTGCACTTATCTCTTCCACATGCTCAATGAATTTTTGATATTTACCTTCCTGGTGTATTTCAAGCTTATGATCACGACATTGACCTTTTAAACCACCTCCAGCAAAAGGAAAGCAGTATACAATCTTTTTAGAAGATTGTGTAAGGTTAATGAAACCACCAACACCGATTATTTTATTACCTGTACGACTGACATTTACGTTACCAATTTTATCCACTTGCATAGCTCCTACAAATGTGATGTCTAAGCCACCTCCATCATAGAAGTCAAATTGATAAGCTTCGTCGTGGAGCACTTCACCATTAACCGCTGCTCCAAAGCTTAAGCCATTGGATGGATAACCGCCTATAACACCTGATTCAACGGTTAATTTAATGTTATCTGGTGCGTTCATTTTTTTACTTGCTTCTGGTACTAATTCAGGAATGCCAATACCTAGATTAACAACAACACCATCTTTTAGCTCCATGGAAGCCCTTTTTGCAATGATTGAATGCAACATATTTCGATGTCTTTTTCTACCCGCTGCTATATTCAGCGCTTTCACTTTTTCTAATACATGACATGCATCCTCATCAAGCAACCTGATTTCACCGGTATAAGCAGGGTTATATTTTTCAATCATACTTTGATACTGTTCACTTTCTACAACAATAGCATCTACAATAATACCAGGAATTTTTACTTTCCTAAGGTCTGCCATTTCACTGGATAACCGTTCAACCTGTACAATGACTTTCCCCCCATTGGCTTTTACAGCCATAGCTGTTGCGAAAGGGTCAACATAAATGGCTTCTTTTTCCATGGTAATATTGCCGTTTATATCCGCAGTTGTCCCTCTTAACATGGCAACCGTAGGTTTTGGTGCTTTATAGAACAAGTATTCTTCACCATCTATTTCCATGACTTGAACCAGCTTTTCTTTAGAGGATGCATTTAAAGCACCTCCCCCATTTCGAGGGTCAACACATGTTTTTAATCCTATTTTTGTTATGATACCAGGTTTTCTACCTGACGCAGCCCGAAATAAATGTGATATTATCCCTAAAGGCATATTATAAGCTTCAATTTGGTTAAGAGCTGCCTGTCGATTGATTTTTATCATAGGTGTGAAATGAGATGAGATGACCCTCTTAACCATACCTTCATGACTCATGTGTTCAATCATTCTGGATTCATCCCATACCCCTTGCCCTGTGCCAAAAAAATATTTTAAATCCCTAGGCTGTCCCGTTTCCAAGAATCTTGTTCCTACAGCTTCACATAACTCTTCTGGAAAGCCCATGGAGCCAAAACCATTAAAAACAACTTCATCACCATTTTTAATCATTTGTGCGGCTTCGGTTTTATGCATTACTTTTCTCATTTTTTATCCAACATCAACCTACTTATAAGCATGGATTAATGTTGTGCCACCACCTTTCATATTGACTTATTGGTTAGTGAACGCATTCTCATTCGTTCTATGAAGGTCGTACTTTTCGTTCTAAAGCTCTTCCAATAACTATTTTTTGTATTTCCGATGTGCCATCAATGATTTGTAATAATTTTGCAAAGGTCATGTAACGGCCAATAGCAGAATGTTTATGATACCCATTGGCTCCAAACAGCTGCAAACACTGGGTGGTTACTTTCATGGCTAAATCAACGGCAAATAGTTTATTCATTGCCGCTTTTATGGCAACTGTGTCACCACTATCCATCAGTGAAGCTGTATGATAGACAAGCCATCTTCCTGCTTCAACTTCAGCAGAAAGTTGTGCTAATGCCCACTTTACACCTTGATTACTTATAATTGGTTTGTTAAAAGCAATCCTTTTACCTAAGTATGTTACTGTCATATCAATGGCTCTACTAGCTATACCTATAGCAATTGCGGGAACAAAGATGCGAGCAACATCAATGGCCCTTAGCGCTTCTTTAAAGCCATTTTCAGAAAGTAATCTATCCTTTGGTACAAGACAATCATGAAATGTTAAGTCACAACATGATAGGCCATTGCCACCCATTCTTGGCTTATTTTCCCCAATCGTAAAACCTGCAGTATCCTTCTCAACAAGTAACATCAGCATGTCTCTATTTGAAGACTCTTTTTTAACAATAACGTTAAAATAATCTGCATCAAGGGCATTAGCAATCCATGACTTTTTACCATGAATATGATAACCATCTTCTTTTTGCTCCGCATAGGATTGTATCGATGCAGCATCAGAGCCTGATGATTCTTCTGTCAATGCAAAAGCTGTCAACTTCTTACCTGTTACCATATCCGGCACTAATGTATTAACAGCCTCACTGGTAGCATAATACGTTGCTATTTCATAGGTTATATTATTGTGTAACTGAAGCATAAAAGCAATGGTACCGCAACCGTGGGCAAGTCCCTCATAGATTAGCGCACTTTCTAAAAAATTCAATCCTTGACCACCTAGCTCCTGAGAGATTAAAAGGCCACAGTAGCCATGATGACTTAAAAGCTCAAATACTTTCTTGGGTAACTTGTTGCCATTTTCAAAATCAGCAGAAATTGGTGCCAAGTTTTTGAGGGCAAATGCTTTTGCTTCTTCAAATAATCCTTGCTCTTTAGGGGTTAATTGAATAGCCATGATATTCACTCCTTTTAAATGCCGATACGCCCATCTGCTTTTATGCTAACCCTTTTTTAACCTTAATTTCTTGAATCAGTTCAGGTATGACCTTATATAAGTCACCTTCAATAGCTAAATGGGCTTGTTTCATAATAGGCGCTTTGGGATTTTTGTTAATCGCAATAATATAATCAGACTCTGACATACCTGTCATATGCTGAATAGCACCTGAAATCCCACAAGCAATATATAATTTCGGCCGAACTGTTTGTCCCGTTTGGCCTATCTGTCTTGAATGGCTGATCCATCCACTATCCACTGGTACCCGTGATGCCCCAACAACACCACCTAATACGTCTGCTAACTCTTCAAGTAATGAAAAGCCTTCTGCATTGCCAACACCTCTACCACCTGAAACGATAATCTCTGTATTTGTCAAGGATACTTTTTTGGTCTTATCCATGATGATCTCAATGGTTTTTGCTATAATATCTTCTTCTGTTAACTCCGGTACTATTTTAATAATTTCTGATGATTCTTCTATTGGTTCTGCTTTTTCCATAACACCTGGTCGCACGGTTGCCATCTGAGGTCTATCATTTGGACATATAATGGTTGCCATTAAGTTACCACCAAATGCAGGTCGCGTCTGTAAGAATTTACAATCTTCATTAATGTCTAAACGGGTACAATCGGCTACCAAGCCTGTACCTACGCGGGCTGCAACCCTAGGTGCAAAGTCTCGCCCAATTGAAGATGCTCCAAAAATAACTATTTCCGGCTTAATATTTTGTATAAAGGTACTGATCACTTTTGTGTAAGCATCTGTTGTGTAAGTATCTAATAATGGATGGTCATAATAATATATTTTATCTGCACCGTAATAGGATAACTCCTCTACAGCCTCATTAATAGTGTGACCTAGGATCACCACATGTAGATGAGACGCTGTTTTCTCGGCAAGTTTTTTGCCCTCGTTGATTAATTCAAATGAAATCGGTAAGTTAACACCTTTTTCCTGATGTGCAACAATACATACACCTTGATAATCTGTCATATCTTTAATTTGATTAACTTTGGCATTGGACATGCTAAGCCACCTCCCTATAATATATTTAATTGGTCAATTTCTTCCACACATTTAGCGGCTACATCTTTTGGATTACCCGTAATCTGCTTTCCGTTGAATTCCTTTACAGGCACAAAGGTTTTGTACACTTTTGTGGGTGAATTTTTGACACCAATTTGTGTTCTGTCTACTTCAATATCATCGGCTGTCCATATTTTATAATCTGCATCTGGGCTATAGGCTTTATAAATAAGTCTTAAATCCATAAACCTTGGTTCATTCAATTCTTTAATAGCTGTTAATAAAACAGGCATTTTACATGCAATGATAAAACTTCCTTCTTCATAAGCTCTTGTGGCTATGACTTTATCATCCTCCACTTTTAACGCTTTCACATAGGTGATTTGTGGAATATCTAAGAACTCTGCTATTTCTGGTCCAACCTGCGCCGTGTCTCCATCGATGGCTTGTCTGCCACAGAATATGATATCGTATCCATCCATCTTCTTGATGGCTGATGCCAAAACCGTTGCCGTAGCCCAAGTGTCTGAACCGGCAAAAGCTCTATCTGAAATGAGTATAGCTTCATCTACACCCATGGCTAAGGCTTCTCTTAATGCTGAATCTGCTTGAGATGGTCCCATGGTTATTACTGTCACATGCACATCATCTCTACTGTCTTTTATCCTTAATGCTTCTTCTAATGCATTCATATCATCTGGATTAATAATACTTTCTACACCATCTCTAATTAACGTCCCTGTTTCGTTATTAATACGTACCTCATTGGTATTGGGCACTTGTTTAATACAAACAATGATCTTCATATTGGTTTACACCTCCGTATGTCCTAGTTGATGACTGCTCTTGCTATGACTAGCTTTTGTATTTCGTTGGTACCTTCATATAGTTCTGTGATTTTTACATCGCGATACATTCTTTCAATGGCATAATCTTTCATATAGCCATAACCACCATGTATTTGTAACGCCCTTTCCACAACATATCTGGCTGTTTCTGATGTAAACAGTTTAACCATGGCTGACTCTTTGCTTATTCTTTTACCTTCCTGTATCATTTGGGCTGCATAGTACGTCATCCATTTAGCCGCTTCTATTTTTGTTGCCATTTCTGCTAAATACCATTGCAGACCTTGCTGCTTTGCTACTGGTTTTCCAAATTGTACTCTGTTTTTAGCATACTCAACAGCTAAATCTAAGGCTCCTTCTGCTATACCTAAACTTTGGGCACCAACTGTTAATACCCTTGCCTCATCGATACTGGTCAGTGCAATTTTAAATCCTTGGTTGTACTTGCCTAAGATGTTCTCTTTGGGAACTTTAACATTTTCAAATACCAACTCACCGGTATGGGAAGCACATATACCCATTTTATTTTCAATTTTACCCACTGAAAAACCTTCTATTTCGGGATCAACAATGAACGCTGTGATACCTCTTGTTTTCTTTTCAGGTTCTGTATAAGCCAATACGATGTATAAACCTGCCTGACCTGCTCCAGTTATAAAGCGTTTCGTGCCATTGATAATATAGCTATCACCATCTTCAATAGCTGTGGTCTGAATATTGGATGCATCTGAACCTGCATTGTCTTCCGTTAAAGCAAACGCCCCAACCACACCATCACATAAGAGTGGTCTGAGATATTTATCTTTTTGCTCAGGATTACCGAATTTCAATAAACAGTTGACCATCCCTTGGTGAATGGATAATATGGAGGAAGTCGCTGCACATACCTTAGCAATTTCTTGAACCACAATTAACTGCGCAATCTTATCATTACCTGTTCCACCATACTCTGTAGGAAATCCCATGGCTACAAAACCATACTTGGTTAATAGATCAAATGTTTCCCTGGGAAAACGATGTTCCCTATCAATTTCTTCTGCTATAGGTTCACATATTTCTTTTGCAAATCTTCTAGCTGCTAGTGTGACCATTTCTTGTTCTTTGGTCAGTTTAAAATCCATAAACATCCTCCTGTAGATAAGCCATTAACCCTTGTTCATTAACAGCTTTTAAATGGTTAGTATGTAAAATACTGTATTTTATAGTTTCTTATGCACATGATTGTGTTGCTTGTTAACTTCCGCCTTTAGCATTTCTTCTTGCAAATGCCGTGCTTTCTTGGTTCTTTTATTTTTAATGGCACCAACAATACCTTGTGGCATAACCAATACAACAACAACAAGTAGAATACCGTAAATAACCAGATAAGCCCCTTGAAAAGTACTACCAAGCCAACCTCTTAGAAATATTTCTGTTGGTCCTAATATCAAGCCGCCTATGACTGGACCAAAAATTGTACCTGACCCACCAACAATTGTTAATATTGCAGCTTTTTGAGATGTAATTAAGTTAAAGGAACCATTAGGGTCAACATATAATGTGTATTGGGAGTACAAGGTACCTGCGATACTTGTAAAAAATGCACTGATACATAATGCGGTAATCTTATTGGTTAAAAGGTTAACCCCTAGCGATGAGGCAGCCATATCATCTTCTCGCATGGCGACTAAGTTTGCACCTAATTTTGATTTACTGATATAAGTTGTGGTTAATAATACAGCTAGTAGTAACAGCAGAAACAGAATGAGGGAAGGCTTATATTCTTTAAAAATCATATTAACAAAACTTGGTTCGTAAGGTATACTTATACCCACTGAACCACCAGTCAACCCATCAAGCTTAATGGCAAGCACTTGAAAAATAGTTACCAAAGCGATAGTTGAAAGTGAAAAAAAGAACGATTTTAACCGTAAGGCTAATAACCCAACAAAAAATGCTAGTATCATGGCAACGATTGTGCCAGCAAACATACCAATCCATGGTGAAATACCTAATCTCACAAACAGTATGGTGGATGTGTATTGCCCAACCCCCATAAAAACCACATGTCCTAAGGATAATTGCCCAGCATAACCGCACATAATATTCCATGCACCTGCAATGACACAAAAGTATATGGTGGTGATGAAAATATCTAATAGATACTTATTATCAATAAAAAGTCCTAATGCCAATACAGCTATTAAACCAAAAACCAACACATAATCTTTTTGTTTACGCTTAATGAATTCTCTCATAGTCTCTTCACCTTCCTTATTGAAAATTTGTGAAATAGACCCTGAGGTGAAACAACCAATACGATAATGAATATGACAAAATACACCAATTGTCTAAGGTCTGCACCCAAGTAAAATCCTGTTAACGTTTCGCTTATACCTATTATCAATGCAGCAATTAATGCCCCTTGAAGGTGTCCTAATCCACCCAAGATAACGGTTATCCAAGCCAATAGATTATAGCCAGAACCAACTGTTGGATATGTGGGATACATGGTCATCAATAATGCTCCTGAAAAAGCGGCCATCACTGTTCCAAGGCAAAATACCATGAGATCAATTTTGGGTACATTGATGCCCATGAGTTTACTGGCATTCCTATCTTCTCCAACAGCTCTCATGGCTCTTCCAAGCCTTGTGTTCTTAATAAAAATTAAAAAGCCAACGGTAGTAAGAATGGCTAACCCAAATGTAATCAGTTGAGCCCCAGAAACAAAAACTGTACCTACTTTGATGCTATTCGAAAACTCCGAAGGAATAGCTTTAAAATCGGATTTAAAAATTAAGAGAATCACATTTTGTAAGATCATAGATAGCCCAAGTGTTAACAAGATTTGATTAACGGGACTTTTACCAATGGCACGTTTAGCGATGGTAAATATGACTACACCAAAGACAGCTCCACCGACCAAGACTAAAGGCCAAGAAATATAAGGGTTTAATTTAAATGATGCATAGAACAAGTAGGTTAAATACATACCGATCATCACAAAATCACCATGGGCAAAGTTAATAAACTTTGACACACCTAACATTAACGATAAACCAATACTTAATAATGCATATATCCCACCTAACAATATGCCTGATACAATCAATTGTATTAGCATGATATTTCCTCCTATTGTATTGCTAAATTATGTCAAGATACCCTATTAATACCTCACCAGCCATATGGCTGGTGAGTGTTTCATCAATAAGCACTATCGCTCTGACCACTTTGGACGAGGAATCATAATCGCTTCTTTTGATGCCATAGCTTCTGGATAAATTGTTTCTAATTGACCATTCTGCCACTGCATAGCAACCAATGATGCTCGCATGTTTTGTCCAAATGAATCAAACTTAATACCTGCACCTGTAGGTAATGAACCTTCTGGAAGGTCAATTGCATGTGCAGCATCAATCATAGCTTGGTAATCATCAACCCCACCAGCAACTTCAATTACGTTATAGGCAAGTACCCAAGCTGATTGGAAAGTTAAATAGCCTATTACTGGAGGTTCATAACCTCTTTCTTGTTCAAATCTTTTTTCAAATTCTTTTACCGCTTCCGCAAGTTCAGGAGAAAGACTGTCATACACAGGTTTTTTAGATGGATCAATATCAATTATGCCTTCTGCATTTTCACCTAACGCATCATAATAAGCAGGTAAACCATAGCCTGATCCAATACCAATGTATAGTTTAGGATTAAAGTCCAATATTTTTGATTGCTTTGTAATGTCAATACCATCATTGATATAAGATGTAGCAATAACAACGTCTGGTTCAGCTGCTTTCATTTGTAATACGATGGGTGATGTATCCGTTGATTTGCTGTCGTATAATTCATTAAGGACGATTTGCATACCTGTTTCTTCCGCGTATTTTTCCACACCTCTTGCAACTGACTGACCAAAATCACCATTTTCACATATGATAGCCACTTTCATATCTTTAACATCCATACCAATGTCATCTGCAAATGTTCCTGCTATTTTAGCTGCTTGTGCACCAAAACCACTACCATTAACATGAGTTCTAAAGACACCTTTGTAGCCTTTAGATGTTAATTTATCTGTAACAGATATGGACTCCCAATAAAGGACATCATTTCGATTGGTGACATTCCCCGCAACTTCAGCCATTGCACTACCGTATATGCCCGTAATCACTTTTACTCCTTCATTCTGAATCAGCCTGTTCACTTCATTTTGTGCCGCAGTTTGGTCTGGAACATCTGCTGCAACGATTTCAATTTGTCTACCATTGATACCTCCACGTTCATTTATCAAGTCAAAAGCTATTTTTGATCCGAGGTAACTATCTTCACCGGAAACGGCTAAATTACCACTTCTAGGTTGAATAACACCAATTTTAATAGGGGTATCAGTATTTTCTTTATCTGTACTACCACTTGTTGTCTCTTTACCAGCGTTTCCACAGCCACTTAAAATCATAGATAACACTAAGATAATACTGATCCTTTTTGATAATTTTTTCATCCTTCTTCCTCCTCGATTTTAATTTAATTTAGTTTTGACTATTAATAAATCCCCTTTATTAGGCGATTCTCAATACACCATAAGTCCCTAAACACCTAAATATGCTTTTCTAAGGTCATCATTATGTAATAATGCTTGACCCGTACCCTCCATAACGATTTCGCCACTTTCAATTACATAACCTTTTTTAGCCAGTGACAGTGCCTTATTCACATTTTGCTCCACTAAAAATATGGTGACTCCTTTTGCATTAATTTCTCTTATGATTTCAAACATCTGCTGTACGATAATAGGTGCTAAACCTAATGACGGTTCATCTAAAATAAGCAGTTCTGGGTTGGCCATGATAGCCCGTCCAATGGCACACATCTGCTGTTCCCCTCCTGATAAAGACCCTGCAAGCTGATACCTTCTTTCATATAATCTGGGAAACATGTGATAAGCCTTCTCAAGATTCTCATCCATATTGTGTTGTGCCCTATGTGCATAAGCACCTAATAATAAATTTTCAAGAACTGTCATTCCCGGGAATAATCGCCTGCCTTCTGGACATTGGATCAAGCCCATCTCAATCCTTTTCTCAGGTGTTATGTCTGTGATATCTTGACCTAAGAACTCAACTTTGCCTCTCCATGATTTGTTAATGCCTGAAATGATGTTAAGCAAAGTTGTCTTTCCTGCTGCATTTGAACCAACCATACTCACAATGTCGCCTTTTTCAATATGTAACGTGATACCAAATAATACTTGACTTTCACCATAACCTGCTTCTAGGCTGCTAATTTTCAACATGATAGTCATCTCCTAAATATGCCCTAATTACCTCCGTATCATTAACCACTGCTTCAGGCTCACCATGAGCTATCATAGCACCGTTGTTCAGCACGACCACATCTTCTGATAGCTTCATGATGCATTTCATCTTGTGTTCAATGAGTAACACAGTGATTCCTGTCTGATTAATCTTAATAATCGTTTCAACAATTTCTTCTGTTTCTTGGGGATTAAGTCCTCCCATAACTTCATCCAACAAAACAATCTCCGGTTCAGTAGAAATGATACGTGCTATTTCAAGTTTCTTTTTAATGGCTAGAGGCAGATGCTGTGGTTGGATGTCTTTGTATTTTAATAATCCAAGCATCTTCATGGATTGAATGGCCTTTTTTTCTGCATCTACACGATTACTATACTTCTGAAACGCGCCCACCACCACATTTTCTAATGCTGTAATGTTATTAAAGGGTTTAACAATCTGAAACGTCCTAACCAATCCAAGTTTTGCAATAGCATGGCTCTTCATCTTCGTGATGTCAATACCATTGAATTCTATCCACCCAGCAGTTAGTGGATAAACACCTGAAACAAGGTTAAATAATGTGGTCTTGCCTGATCCATTTGGACCAATTAATCCAACAATTGAACCTTGCTTAATATGAAAGCCTACATCATCAACTGCCGTAAGTCCCCCAAATTTCTTTGTCACACCTCTTAAATTGAGCAAATATTTCACACTCCTTACTTTTCTTAAGATTTCAAGGATTCATTCTCAAAAATCTTTTTAGCCATTGATTCATGCCAAGTCGTTGAAAAAAAGCGTAAAAAAATACACTGGTTAAGAAACCAATTACATGAAAAAACCTATAAAACTGTCATACCAAAAAAACACAACTTAGTTGGTTTGAAAAATTGAATACTGTAATCTTTCGTATAAATTAATAATAACTTTTGAACCCCCCTTTATTTCAATTGGCAATATTATACAAATTATATGCATTATATTATCATTTATTGTCGATTTATTATAATTAAAGTATACATCAATCCATATTATATTGTCAACACTTTTTTAGTTTTGCATCAAACTTTTTTTTTTGCTACACCTTGACATGGTGATGTATACTCTATATAATTAGTTTTGTATCAAACTTTTTTAATGAGGAGTGGAAAATATGAAACAAGATAAATTTAAAGCCATGCAAATAAAAGAACATGAAAACAATACGTTTACACGTTCCATTGTTTATCGTTCAGTTAAAGATCTTCCTGATGGCGACGTATTAATTCAGGTTAAATATTCTTCTCTAAACTACAAAGATGCACTTTCAGCCACTGGAAATAAAGGCGTGACGAAAATATATCCTCATACACCTGGCATTGATGCATCAGGTATAGTTGTTGAAAGTAAAACGCCAGCATTTAAACACGGTGATGAAGTGCTCGTTACAGGTTATGACTTAGGTATGAATACTCCTGGAGGCTATGGCCAATACATTAGGGTACCTGCTGACTGGGTAGTCTTGCTACCTCCTAATCTTTCTTTAAAAGAAAGTCAAATCTATGGTACAGCAGGTTTTACAGCAGGTCTTTCGGTTAATAAAATCATTGAATCTGGCATTGAACCAGAAGATGGGGAACTATTAGTGACTGGTGCTACGGGAGGTGTAGGAAGTATTGCTGTACGTATTCTTTCTAAACTAGGCTATCACGTTATTGCATCAACTGGAAAATCCCAGCAAAAAGTAACATTATTGGACATGGGAGCTAAAGATATTATTTTACGTGAAGCGATAGATGATGCTTCTGGAAAAGCTCTCTTAAAAGCTAGATGGGCAGGTGTTATTGATGTGGTAGGTGGCAATACCCTTGCAACAGCCATAAAATCTACTCAATATGGTGGAAGTGTCACATGCTGCGGCAATATTGCATCCCATAAATTTACCACTTCAGTCTACCCCTTTATCTTAAGAGGTGTATCGCTATTTGGTATTGATTCAGGTATTTGCCCAATGCCCCTAAGACGTAAAATCTGGAACCTATTGGCTAATGAATGGAAACCCAATAATTTGGATATTGATACTGAAGTCATTGCTTTAGAAGAATTGGATATAAAAATAGATAGGATTCTACAAGGCAAAAATAAAGGCCGTACACTTGTCGACATGCAAATGTAGTGCCTTTTATGTGCTTATATTAAATGGGATAGCTCCATACCAAGCTATCCCATCCTGTTTCATGGTATTTTATTCATTTACACCTTTTCAAGTGGCTTTTACGTCCACATCAAAATTATTATTTAATCGTTTCAAGTATTTAAGAAATATTTCTTTGTCTTCTTCTGTAAATCCTTCGTAGGCAGTTGAAATAACTTCATCGGAAATGGCTCTAAACTTGGATTCAATTTCTTTTCCCTTATTGGTGAGGACTAAATACGTTGTTCGTTTATCTTCTTGTGATTTTTCTTTTTCAACATACCCAAGCTTGACTAACTTATTCACTAACGGTGTCACCGTTGATTTATCTCTTCCAATACGTTTTGCAATTTCCTTCATGGTTAATTTTTTATGATGATCGTACAAATTTGTAAGGATATTTCCATGAGATGGTATTAAATCAAACAATTCATTTTCTATTAACTGGCTTTCAATATACTTGGTCATCTTTTTCTTTGTACTACTGATAAAGTAAACAATATATCGATCGTTCATATACATTCCCCAATTTCTATATTATCTTTTTCTAATACATATTCTAAACTGAGCGTACATATATGTCAATGACTATAACCGAATTAGTTTGATAAAAAAGTGAATGAGTATTGCATCACCATTAAATAAATAAATTGTGGTTAGCGGTATCCGTTTCGCCTAGATATGCCGCCACACCACCTAGTTCAATACCATCAATTAATTCTTCTTCTTTAATACCCATGACATCCATGGACATGGTGCATGCTACTATCTTAACGCCGTTTTTCATAGCTGATCCAATTAAGTCATCAAGGGAATTAACATTTTTATCTTTCATGACTTTTTTCATCATGGCCGTTCCCATACCACCCATGTTCATTTTAGAAAGTTGCAATTTATTCACACCTTTAGGCATCATAAAACCAAACATTTTTTCAATAAAGGATTTATTCACATTTACTTTTTCAGCTCGTCTAAGAATGTTAAGTCCCCAGAATGTGAAAAACATGGTGACGTCTTTTCCCATTGCAGCAGCACCGTTAGCAATGATAAATGAAGCTAATGCTTTATCCATATCCCCTGAGAATACGACCATGGTACTTTTATCTGAATGGTTCACCTCTTGCTTTTTAGCTTTACCCGAACCTTTTTTAATCCAGACAACAAATTCCTTGGCTCTTTTTTCTGTTCGCATAAACACGTTACCTGTTTTTTCACACCAAGCCCTTACATCTACTGGAAATCCTGGGTCTGTAGCAGATATTTCGAGAATATCGCCCTCATTCACTTCCTTCATCTTTTCACTCACTTGAAGAATAGGTCCTGGGCACTGTAGACCACAAGCATTAAGGCGAATGGTTATCTCATCGGATTCAGCTGCATTTATCAATGGGATATCTTGTTTTTTTTTATCACTATAATCGCACTCTATAGGATTTACTTCTTTTGTGAAATCTTTTATAACACATTTATAGAAATTATAACCACCTATCAAGTTCTTCACTTTATAACCGTGCTGATTCAGCAATCTAGCAGCTATATATCCCCGAATACCTACAGCACAATAGATAAGGATCTCTTTTTCTTTATCCAATTCATGCATACGTTGTCTTAAATCATTGACAGGTATATGCTTAGCACCTTCAATGTAACCAAGGTCCAGTTCAATTTTGTCTCTCACATCAAGAAGGATACTTTTATCTTGATCTGCTTGCTCAATCTCTGACCAGATAATAGGCTCCATATCACCTCTTAATATATTTTCAGCCGTAAACCCAGCCATGTTAACAGGATCTTTTGCTGAGGAAAATGGTGGTGCATAAGCTAATTCTAGTTCTTTTAAATCATGAATTGTACCACCCATTCGCATGAGTGTAGCGATGACATCAATACGCTTATCTACACCATCATAACCTACAATACCTGCTCCAAGAACCTTACCTTCTAAGTCAAACATGAGCTTTATGGTCATAGGTATTGCTCCAGGATAATAGCCTGCATGGGATTTAGGTTGTACCACAGTCATCATATAGTCTTTTCCATATACTTTTCCAAGACGGTTTAAGTTTTTCTCATTATTACCTGTTGCTGCTACGGACAGGTCAAAGACTTTTGCGATTGATGTACCTTGGGTACCTTTATAGGCTTCTTGACGACCTACAATGTTATTGGCCACAATACGTCCTTGTTTATTGGCTGGTCCAGCCAAAGGAATCATGGTTTTTTCACCGTTAACGTAATCCACAACTTCAATGGCATCACCTAGTGCGTAGATGTGTTCATCACTTGTTCTAAGGTATTCATTCACCACAATACCCCCACGCTTATTGGTTTCAAGACCTGCCTCTTTTGCTAATTCACCATTTGGTCTTATACCAATGGATAGAATAACCATATCCGATTGAAGCATGGTACCGTCTTGCAGCTTCACGTAAGTGCTGCCATTTTCTTCTTCAAAAGATTCCACGCCATTCTCTAAATACAGGTGAACCCCTTTTGAAGCAATATGCCCATGTATAAGTTGAGACATATCATAGTCCACTGGTGCCATGACCTGATTAGCCATCTCAACAAGATTTACCTGATAGCCCAAGTCATATAGGTTCTCTGCCATTTCGATACCAATAAAGCCACCACCGATAACCGTTGCCGTTTTTATATCCTGGTTATCCACATAAGCTTTTATGGCATCTGTATCGGGTATATTCCATAAAGAGAAAATATTGTCTTTTTCAATACCTGGAATGGGAGGTTTAATAGGAGTAGAACCAGGTGATAACACTAATGTATCATAATGCTCTTTATAGGTTTCTCCTGTTTTTAAATCTTTTACCTCCAAGTATTTATCCTCTTTATGGATGGCTACCACTTCATTTTCAACCCTTACATCAATATTGAACCTTTCTTTCATAGCTTCTGGTGTTTGTAACAGCAATGCTTTTCTTTCTTCAATTGTTCCACCTATATAATAGGGTAATCCACAGTTAGCAAAAGAGATGTATTTACCTCTCTCAAACATTATGATGTCTATGGTTTCATCCATTCTTCTAAGTCGAGCAGCCGTACTAGCCCCACCAGCTACACCGCCCACAATCAATACTTTTTTTGCCATTTTAATGCCCTCTCTTTCCTCTACATTGTTTTTATTTTAACAAACAGCTATATTGCTTTATTATTATATTTATATATTACGTTTTTATAATCTTTTTGTCAATACTTTTGCACAAAATTTTATTATTTTAGGGCAAAAATTTTTCCCTTTGTTTATGAAAGTTTTATTGCATAAAGTTAAAATATACTTTAATATAATATTAAGTTGTTTGATCCATAAAATGATAAACAACTGTATTTGAATTGGTTCGTGGTAAGACAAAATGTGTATTATCTTCCTAAGTGATCGTTAAGGGGTAAGCAGTTACATATGCATGTAGAACTTGGGTAAGATAACAGAAAGCGTGAGGTGAGTTATGCAAAACAATCATAAACCATTTGATCCCTACAAATATATACCTTTTCTTATTATTGTTTTTTTAATTGCAAAATTCATATTTAAGACAGGCAACCTAACATGGTTTTTATCGTCTTTTAAATCCTTGATTTTTGCATCCATCATTATTTATTTATTAAGCCCCGTTGTTAGGCTAATCAAAACCAAATTAAAATTTCGTCACACCATTAGTGTTTTGCTGACCTATTTTATAGTGTTTGCTTTTATCGCACTCTTTATTATGTTAATTGCTCCAACCATTACGGATAGTGTCAATGCACTCATTAATAATTTCCCAAGTACAGAAGAAATGATGGCCTACGTGAACAATTCCTTTTTACAAGAATTTGTCAGTGCGGATACCATCGACAATCTCATTGAAACCATTGATCAATCCGTCGTCAAGTTTTCTAGTAATATATTAAGCTTTTCATCGTCTGTTATTTCATCCATTACTGGTTTTATCAGTAACTTGGCTTTACTGATTTTATCCTTATTTATGGCTTTCTATGCGTTACGAGATTCAGAAGAAATACCACCTAAGCTAAAAAGACTCGTACGGGCTTTCTTACCAAAGAAATATGCCGATTGGACCATAAGAGTCGGCAGACTAACGGATAAAGCTCTCAAGCAATTCTTAATTGGTAAGATGTACACCTGTATCATTCTTGGTTTATTAGTTAGTATTGCTATATATGTGGTCAATATGTTATCGCCTCTGCATATTCCATATGCGCCACTTATGGGGCTTATCATAGGTCTTACCAATATTATTCCTTATATTGGACCTTTTATTGGTACGATACCTTGTCTATTCTTTGCTTTATTCTCAGGTGTCTGGGAAGCTGTAGCACTATTGATTGTTGTCATTGTGATGCAGCAAATTGACAATATTATTGTTAGTCCAAAAATCATCGGCAATACGGTTGGTTTAAAACCCTTCTGGGTTGTTGCTTCCGTAACCATTGGTGGTAGTTTCTTTGGTGCTATGGGTATGATTCTGGCTGTTCCTATAGCTTCTGTTATTATCATTTTGGTAGAAGAACGTGTTGCAAGAGTAACCCCCTAAGTCATGTCAAAGGGCTGCTGTACCAAAGCATTATTATATGCTTTGGTACAGCAGCCCTTTTTTTATCTTATCTCCCATGTATTAAGTTAACCACAAGTGCAGCACGATTTCTCGAATACCTTCTTGCTTAAGACGTTGAACAGATTCTTTGTACGCATGTTGATTTTTTTCAAAGTCAATGCGGTCTGAACTTTCAACCTTTGTGCATATACCATCCTTTTGTTTTTCTTTATCGGTACATTTTTTTAATTGGCTAATCTCTTTATACATGCTACCCCCTCCATTCTTACCTAGTATGATACTTTACTACCTACCAATATCTTTAGCATGGAGTTTTCTATACGTTTAACTTACACATATGCACTGTTGCGATCATCATTGCTACTTGCTTAGATTGTGTTAGCTACATTTGTAGTCTAATGTAATTAAACAAATTATAGCATACTTTTGTATCGATGTATACCTTAAAAAAATGTACTGATAAGTATACAATCTCATAAAAATTAATGACTTTCCTTTTATCCATGCATAAAAAAAGAAATATAAGACAAAAAATATATAATATAAAGCAGAACATGACTTTTGTGTAAAATTCCGAATTTTACTTTTGATTATGGATTCTGCATAGGAGGTTGCATGATGTCACGAAAAATATGTATTGTCACTATATTACTTTGCCTTGTAACACTCAGTGGTTGTGCCCAGTCCTCTCAACCAGCCCCTGATAAGGACATGAAAAATGATCCTTCATCTTTATCTTTTGATTATGATTTTGAAGAAAATATGCATGGATGGACAAGCGGATTCTCAGGCATTAGTGAGCACTATTTGTCTAAAGGTTATGACATGAATTTTACCCACGGTGATTATACCTACATGGATACAACCAATAAAGGGATCTATCTTGCAGGAAACAATCTTGAAAGTGATTTGTTTATGTACACCATGAAAAAATTTGGTAAACCCGATGGTTTAAGCCCTTTAACAGCCTATGCTGTTCACCTGCGTTTTGACGCCATATCAACCATGCCAACCCATATTGATGATGACCCAGAAAAGCAGATTTATGTCAAAGCAGGTGTTGTTAACGTTCTACCTGAGCCAGAACTTACTGTGGAAAATAATGAAAACTTTTATCGGGTGAATCTGGATAAAGGAGAACCCTCAGCAGATGGCAATGACCTATCAACACTAGGAAGTGTAGCAATTGGTTCAAGTCATGAACAAATCTATGGACAAAAAGCTTTTGAAAAAACATTTTATGTAAGTACCAATAATCTTAGTGAACTCTGGGTTGTTATTGGTACGGACACATCTCGAGAAGGGTCCAGCTCCATTTATATTGATAATGTTCAGGTATCCATTACAAAAGAATAGATTACACATGAAAAAGACTATCTCCCACATTGTTTCTTACATGAGTGATAGTCTTTTTATTTACTTTTTATGCCTTATCGAATGCGGACAGGAAATCCAACTTTTTTCTGCACTTTTCGAAGTGTTTTTGTTGCTAGATAATTAGCTGTCTCACCATTTTTCTTAATGATACCATCAATATAATCTTTATTTTTCTGCAAATCCTTGAATGTTTCTTGTATGGGTCTAAGTTCTTCTACAACAGCTTCCCCCACAATCGACTTTAACTCACCGTAACCTTTTCCATTAAAACGTTCTATGGAGGTCTCAATGGACTCACCAGTTGTACATGAATAAATATCAATGAGGTTTTTCACACCCGGTTTATCATCGGAATAAGTGACTTCACGGTCTGAGTCTGTAACAGCACGTTTAATTTTATTCAATATCACATTGGGTTCATCTAATAAGGAAATGAAGCCATTAGGATTTTCATCGGATTTGGACATCTTCTTGGTGGGCTCTTGTAAGCTCATAATCTTTGCACCTATTTTTGCGATATATGGATCAGGCACTGTTAGAACGTCACCGTAAACATTGTTAAATCGGGTAGCAATCTCCCGGGCTAACTCAAGATGTTGTTTTTGATCGTGGCCCACAGGTACTAAATCTGATTGGTATAATAAAATGTCAGCAGCCATTAATATGGGATACGTATAGAGTCCTGCATTAATATTAGCTCCTTGTTTTGATGATTTTTCTTTGAATTGGGTCATCCGATTGAGCTCACCCATATAAGTGAAACAACTAAGAATCCAAGCAAGTTCAGCATGTGCTGAAACATGGGATTGATAATACATTATATTTTTCTCTGGATCAAGTCCAGCTGCTATATACATACATAATAAATCTCTAGCTCGTTTTCTAAGTAAAACAGGATCTTGCCTTACTGTGATGGAATGCATATCAACCACGCAGAACAAACAATTATAATCCTCTTGCAGCTTTGTCCAATTTTTAATCGCTCCTAGATAATTACCAATTGTAATAACGCCTGTTGGTTGAACGCCACTAAAAATGACTTTTTTCTTTTCAGCTTGAGCACCCACATATGTCACCCTTTCTTTCCTACTATTGATACCCAGTCTTAACAAGGTATCTTTATTTACGTGTTAGTTTAGCATATAATAAATCTTAATTCAAGATATACCGTTACTTCGTTGTAGTATATCTTCTCCTATAAATGGTTTATCACTTCAGTTATACCCTATTTACTAATCCATCATTATATGTTTTAATTAAGTTATTATATATGGATTTTATAAATGAAAGGACGATGATGATGGAAAAAATACCGAGTTTTACAGTCAATCATCTTGATTTATTAAGAGGCGTTTATGTATCGCGTATCGATGCTATTGGTGAACAAGTCTTAACAACTTACGATGTACGTATGAAACAACCCAATAAAGAACCCGTAATGCAAACCGCAGAAATGCATACCATTGAACACCTTGCAGCGACGTTTCTGAGAAATCATAAAACTTACGCTGATGATGTGATTTATTTTGGACCTATGGGTTGTCGTACAGGCTTTTATGTAATTCTTAAAGGGAAAAGAAGTTCAGAAGAAATTATACCTTTATTAAAAGAAATGTTTGATTTTATCAGCACATATGAAGGTGATGTTCCAGGAGCTTCTGCCAGGGATTGCGGTAATTATTTAGATATGAATCTGCCCATGGCTAGATACGAAGCCCAAAAATTTTTAGAAGAAACCCTTAAGGATATTGAAGAAAAGAATCTTATCTACCCTTCTTAGGTTCGTTTGTATGATACTTCTATACATATCATATTTATCTTTAAATGATATCTTTTCATAAGCTACTTAGGTAGCTTTTTTTGTATTTATTTTCTAAAGCTTATTCTTTTATCAAAGTAATATTTTATGAAAAACTACACATAATATCCATGAGAGATTTCATGCATAGGCGATTGAAAACACAACTTAATAAACCATGACATAACACCATGTTTTCATATGCATGCTCTTAACATTACTGCTTATCCTTTATATGTCTTTTGACTTTAAATCAATATGGAGGGATATTATGATGACATATTCTAATAACCGACGGATCTATAGGTATCCAAAATCGTCATGCATCCACCTACCATGGCATGATGGCGTTATGAAATTCTATCATCCATTGAGCCAGTTTTTATTGGAAGAATGGCAGGATATAGAACTTAAGTCAAGAAAAACATCCAAGAAAATAAGCTTAATGAATAGGTGAAAGGAGATTAATCATGGACACTTTGATGAATTATTGTGAAACAGCCAAAGAATGCAGCGCATATAATCCAAGAGAAAATGTAGAGTCCTTATCAAACTCAACAATAGAAAGCACATCCTGTCTTAATTGTAAGAATTGGGAAAATAGCCATTGCACCTTAGACTTATATGATCAAATTAACGAAACAGAATAGATGTATTAAAGGGGCTGTCACATACAATATATTTTTGATGGGATAGCCCCTAAATTTTATGATTAAGAAAAAGAAAGGTCGTCAATATGAAATACATAAAAAGCAGTATGTTTCATACACTCCTTACCATTATGTTATTATTGATTTTTATCTTTACACCTATACTTAACACAAAAGGTGTCTTGATTGTCTTTCTAGCTGTATCACTCCTCATCATGTGTATCAGGTATTTTTACACAGGATGTATTGTCAACATTATCATACTCATCTATTTACCTTTTATGATCGTTCAGAATCAGTACCTCTTTCTTAACAAAGACCATACGTCTTCATTAATCTTTATTTTATGTGTTATCTTTTTTATGACCATATTAAACTTTTTGATTTTAGCCTATCAGATTAATAGTTATGATAATAATCATGGAAATGTGCCTACTACTTTTAGACGTCCTTTTTTCAAGATATTATGTATCTTCTTTTTATATCTATCCTTGCTTTTTTCAGTCATTGATTCGTTTGCCTTGCTGTATGTACATTTAAGTAATGTATTCAATGAAGGCATTGTAGGAAAAGGTGAAGTTTTTAGTCATTTAGATGCTTTGTATTTTAGTACAACCACTTTCTTTACCATTGGTTTTGGTGATATTCGTCCTATTGAATACTCGGAAGTGACGAAAAAGTTAGTCATCATACAGGCAGCCTTGAGCCACATCATCACAACGGTTTTATGGCCTGTTGCCATTATCTTTGTCTTTGGTAAAACATCTCGAAAATTATTTGGTATTCATAAGAAAGATTAGTTTTTTAGGCACAGGTATTCCTTCAGATGTGTTAAGACAGCAACAACCATTATAACTAAACCAGCAATGATTGTTATGCTGATAGGTGTATTATGCCCTAGATGCTTCACTAGAATGCCAACCAGCCCCCATATGGCTGTTAGCATAAAAGCCAAATCATTGTTGGTCATGGATACATATAAGGCTAATAGCAAAGCAAAAACAATTACGATACACGTCCACACCGTATCCGACAGACCTAACCCGTTCCATCCTGTCCACTGAAGCACCACGGCAACATTAGCAATGGTTGCAATGCATATCCAGGATAAATAGATACTAAAAGGTATATTAATCCAACGTCTATCACTTTTTTTCACACTGCAGGTATCTCCTAATACCTTATAGATTCGAATAAGTGTCCATAATAAAAGCAGCATAATGGCTAAAGATAACCAGAGTTTTTCATATTGCCACGCCACCAGCCATAAACCATTCAGTAAGCATGATATGAGAAACTTATAGCCAATAGCATGTATATAACCATTTTTCTTTTGGTCTGGCATTAATCCATAAATGACAAATCCTAATAACAACAGATAGATAAGTCCCCATATCATGAAGGTGTACGATGCAGGTGTAAAAAGAGTCCTGTATTGATCGGATATGTCGCCAGTTGTTTTGCCATGAAACGTGAAAGTGGAAGCAAGTATATTAACCAGTATCATGAAGCAGTAACCCATTAAGTTAATTCGGCCATAATGTGTACGCATCTTATCGCATCCCTTACTCTTTTATTATATAAGCTTAATAAAGCGTGGATTGTACAAGAACAAGTTCAGTATATATATATGTAAGATAAGATGTTTTCATGCTTTATTTATCATTGATAACCAGGTTATTACATTCTAAGACACATAGGACCTTTTTTCTTATTCAACACATTTAGCTTGCTAAGTACATACGTACTAATCCAAGAATCAACAAATGACCAGGATAGAATAGATAGAATAAATAACGCATACTCTTGCCCTTTTTGCCATTATAAAAATAGATAAAGCCTAAACTGATGATGGCAAACAGTTGAACAAACATACGAATGTCTATGGTGGTATTACCTAAGAAGCCTAGACCCACGAATAAAGCTGTCATACCTCCAAAACTAATGGCTTGCTTTTGGAAATGACCTCGATAATGGTAGAAGAAAAATATAGTCATGATACCATATATGGCATAATCCATTTCGGCTAACCCACTGATAAAACCAATGAGTAGAACGATAACTAAACCTATTTTTTTATTTTTTATGTGATGGTAAAGATGGATAACAAGTAGCCCTAAGAATAAGGTAAAAAAGATATTTAAGCTACCAAAACCAACATCAACACCTTGTGCCATATCATAAGGAATCTCCGATATAAAAGCAAATATTAATAATCTTGCTAAATATTTATGGATATGGCGGGTATGGAAAAACCCCTCGGCAATGAGATAGGCAAATATTGGAAAAGCCATTCTTCCAATAATACGCATCACCACATGAGCTGTGGTACTTTCATCAACAAATACCATCGCATAATGGTCAATGAACATGGTTATACATGCAATGACCTTCAACCCTGTTGCTGTCATTTGATTCATCTCCTTATTAAATTCTTGCCCCATCCATTTATACAGTATAATAGTATAACATAACGTATACTATAACACTACCAATATATACAATTCTAATCATTATCTAATTAACACCCATCATGATATAGGTAATCGACGCATATCACGGTCATAATTACTTGCTTATGGCTTGTAAAGATATGATGGGAGTGTTACAATATAACCATTAAATTCTAATAGCATTCAAAATAAAAAGAAAATATAAGGTGTGAAAGGAGTCATTTGCATGAACGTAAGTGAAAGATTTCTAAAGTATGTTAAGGTATGGACCACGTCTGATGAAGCATCCCAGACTAGCCCTAGTACAGAGAGACAATTGGACTTGGCACATATACTTGTTGAAGAGTTAAAAGACATTGGATTAACGGATATAACCCTTGATGAAAATGGATACGTCATGGCTACATTAGAAGCCAATACGGATAAAGATGTACCAACCATTGGATTTATATCCCATATGGATACATCACCTGATATGTCTGGAAAAGATATAAAACCTCGTATTATCAAAAATTATAAAGGTAATGATATTGTTCTTAACGAATCCCTGAATATTATCTTATCACCTGATGATTTTTCCTCGCTAAAAAACTATGTAGGATTGGATTTGATCGTTACAGATGGTACCACTTTGCTTGGTGCTGATGATAAAGCCGGTATTGCAGAAATTATCACGGCTATGGACTATCTGATTCAGAATCCTGAAATTAAGCATGGTAAAATAAGAATTGCTTTTACACCTGATGAAGAAGTCGGTAGTGGCACCGACAAATTTGATGTGGAGAAATTCAATGCAGATTTTGGTTATACCATTGATGGTGGTGAAATTGGTGAATTGGAGTATGAAAATTTCAATGCAGCCAACGCTTGGTTAACCATTAACGGCAAAAACATTCACCCAGGCTCAGCTAAAAATAAAATGTTAAGCGCTATGGAAATCAGTTTTGAGCTGGATTATATGTTGCCTCCAGAACAAAGATGCCAATACACGGAAGATTATGAAGGCTTCTATCATCTCGTTCGCATGGCAGGTAATGTTGAACAGGTAAAGAGCATGTATATTATTCGTGATCATGATCTGGACAAATATGAGCAGAAAAAAACCTACTTCCAACGTGTCATCCGTTACCTGAATGAAAAATATGGTGAAGGTACCGTTGATTTAAAATTAAAGGATATGTATTATAACATGAAAGAAAAGATAGAACCTGTTATGCACATCATTGATACTGCTGTAGAAGCCATGAATTCTCTTGATATTGAACCTATTATTGTTCCTATTCGGGGTGGAACAGATGGCTCCAGGTTATCTTACATGGGATTACCTTGTCCTAACTTATTTACTGGCGGTCATAACTTCCATGGAAAACACGAATACATCTGCATTCAATCCATGGAAAAATCCGTGCAAACCATTGTGAAAATCATTGATCTATATGCGAGCAAATAATGGATAAAAGATCGGTGCAAGGGTTTTGGGGAGCTCTTGCATCTTTTCTTACAAAACTGTAAGGTTAATGGCCTATTTTGTCATCTAATAAAATGGATAATACACCTGTTCTATTATACAATAGTATTGTCAAAAAATATGCGATGATATTAAAATAGATGCATGATATCGGGGAGGCCTATAGTGTGAAGAATTTTTACAAAAAAATACTCTTTGTTACCATGGCATGTACCATCTTGTTCATGTCATACATACATTCATATACACCCAAACACGAAATCTATGATCTTAATGAAACGCTTATGCATCAGATAGAGTCTCATGTACCGGACTATGTTTCATTAGATGAGGTATCGCAAGACCTTATAAATGCCACTGTGGCTATGGAAGATAAGCGTTTTTATCGACATATAGGGTTTGACCCTATTGCTATTGTACGAGCAGTTTTAGTGGACATACGTGAGCGGCGCTATGTTCAAGGTGGCAGCACCATTACTCAGCAGCTTGCGAAAAACCTCTTTCTGAATCATAAGAAATCACTAAATAGAAAATTTCAGGAGTTAATCATTGCTTCCAAGCTGGAACAACTCTTCACAAAAGAAGAAATACTGGAGATGTACCTTAATGTGATTTATTATGGTTCTGGTGCTTATGGTATTGGGGAAGCCTGTGAAATCTACTTTGATAAGACACCTGACGAGCTATCTCTTGAAGAAAGTGCCATGCTTGTAGGTATACCGCCATCACCAAACCGCTACAATCCTATTCGTAATCTTGCAAAAGCAAAACAACGCCAGGAAGTTGTGTTATCCGTTATGGCTAAGAAAGGTTATCTTAACTGAACAACAATCATGTGTTGTGACAATAAAGAAAAGGCTGACATCCATTGAATATGTACTAAGGAACTTTCAATAGATGAAGCCTTTTTTTGATAACTGAATAGTTTAGCCCTAATAATCAATGCCTTTGATGGCTTGTCTGCCTGCTTGATAGTAGTGTTTCTCTTCATGACACACGGTGACTAAATCTGCATATTCTCGCAATGCATCTGGTGCACTACGGCCTGTTAAAATTATGTTTGTCCGTTCTGGTCTATCTTTAAAGCAATCCATACACATATCTGCTGTTAATACTTCACGGTGATCAAATCGTTTAATACCAAAAACATTATTAATCTCATCCAAGATGACCACATCATAGGCATTACTCATGATTTTCTCTTTTGCTAATGCCCACGCTTCTCTAATCCCTTCTTTGTGAGCCTCTATTTCGTTTTTATTGGTAAACCCTTTGCCCATTTGATGCATCTCTATACCAAGCTGTTTGAAGGTTTCCCTCTCACCAATTACAATATCCGAAGATTTAATAAACTGTATAATACAGACATTCTGCCCATGCCCATATGCTCTTAGTGCAATACCAAAAGCCGCTGTACTCTTGCCTTTTCCATTACCTGTAAAACATAAAACTGCTCCTCTATTGTTACTTGCCATGACATTTCCTCCTTCAAGATTAAAATCCATCCATACTTATTCTACTAGATGTGACCTATAAAATAAAGAAGAAAATAAGAAGTTTTATAATATAATCTCAAAACAATTGTAGCCATTCTGGGTATATGCACGATAACTACCTTCATGTAATTTCACAATACTTTTAACGATAGCAAGCCCAAGTCCATTCCCTCTATTCTCCGTATCAATCTGATAAAAGCTGTTCCATATCTGATCCAATTCCTTATCTGGTATGAGTACACCCGTATTGGCAATAAGAATCTTTAAACCTTGTGTTTGCTTAGACAATTCAATTTTAATGGTGCCATTATCATTGACATGTTTAAAGGCATTGCTCAGCAGATTGATGATGATCTGGCTGGTCCTTAATCGGTCAGCTGTTAACACATATTGTCTATGGGTATCATAATCAATGCGCACTGTTTTATTATCTGTCATGAAATGTAAGCGTTCCAAAGCGTTATCAATTAATTCGTTCACAATAAAAGGTTCCATATCAATGGTAAATGTACCGGATTCATAACCTGATAGATCCAATAAATCCTTAACTAATGTATGCATTCTACTTGCTTCATCAACGATAATACTGTAATATTCTTCTTTTGCTTCCTCCGATTTGGGAATTTTTTGTACAAGGCCATCTGCATAACCTAAAATCAAGCTAATGGGATTTTTAAGTTCGTGAGAAACATCTGAAACAAATCGACGTCGCATCTTCTCTAGACTTTTTTCCTTGGATAACTCTCGTGTCAATTGATGATTACTAACTTTTAGGGCATGAATAGCTTCTGATAAGGCATCCGCCATCTGGTTAACACTATTCATGAGTTCACCCACTTCATCGTAGCTTCTGACTATCAATTTTTCATCAAATTGTAAATCAGCCATTTTATAGGTTGTTTCTTTCATTTTAATAATGGGCTTACTAACACCTTTAGCAATGATAAAGCTAATGATAATGCCTACAAGATATACGGCAATCGATGTCAGTAACATAAAACTATAGAACATCCCCGTTGCTTCTGAGACAAGTCCCATTCTTTTAACAATGAGTACAAGCTGTCCGTCTGCCATTGCCCTGGCATATATAATTCTCTGATCTTCTATATCACCAGAACCCAATATTTCTAAGTGCCCTTCTTCAGCACTTTGGACTGCTTTATCTCTGATTATTTTTAAATGCTCAAGTTTAACCGGTGGCTTATTATGGCGACCACTTGCAGCCCGTACAGGAAATAGTTCCTCTGGAAAAAGAAAAACGTCGCCTCCTGTTCTCTTTACAAGTTCAGCTATTTGCTCTTGGAATGCCTCTGGTTTATACTCTGTTTCAAACTCTCTTGAGGCTTTAATCATATTATTAGAATTAGATTTAATATAAAAATCATCTAAAAAAAATTTATTCAATAACAACAGCAACAACAGCAATATAAAAAAAGTCATTGAAAATACCAATATTATTTTTGTACGAATGGATTTAATCTTCTTCAAACTCAAGTCTATAGCCAACTCCTCTTACTGTTTTAATGATGCTGCTATATTTACCCAATTTAGCTCGTAATGTCTTTACATGTGTATCCACAGTCCTTGGGTCACCGTAATAATCGTAACCCCATATGCGATCCAATAGCTTCGTACGCTCTATGGTCATGTTCTTATTCTTCATTAAATATTGCAGTATAGCAAACTCTTTCGGTGTCAACTCTTTATTGAAACCATCAATTTTCACTTCATGTTTGGAAAAATTAACAGCCATCGCCTTATAAATTGTTGGTTGAGAGGTATGCTTAGAGTGCTTACGAAGACATGATTTTACCCTTGCCATAAGAACCTTATAATTGAAAGGCTTGGTGATATAATCATCTGCTCCAATCTCCAAACCTTTGACTTCATCAAAACTATCATCTAGAGCAGTAAGAAAGATGACGGGTGCCTCTGTGATTTCCTTGATTTCCTTCAGTGCCTCAAAACCATCCATTTTTGGCATACGCACATCTAATAAAATTAAAGCAATATCCTTATGCTTAATAAGTTGCTCAATGCCGTGAATGCCATTTTCCCCATAAACCACGTCGTACCCTTCGTGCCTTAAATAGTCACCAATAATTCTTCGGACATTTTTCTCATCATCAATGACCATAATCTTCATGTTTTTACCTCCTACCGCTTGTATTATAGCCTGTCAATCTATTATACCATAAACACATTAATTTACCACTCTGACTGCCCGCACATAATTAAAAACAGATAGTACATCTCCCTGGGGTCCATGACCAGCTACGGGATAATGGGATGGATCACCGGTTTTTAGGTCGCTTCTTTGTGCACCTGCTCCATGTACATCCATAACCCGTCCTTGCATCTCCCCAAGAGCCTCTCCAAAAGCAATATAAACTGCATATTCTCCATACTTACGCCCATCTTTATGGGTTGTTGAACTCCAATAATAGGGGTAATCAAGAGAACCGTCTAGCGCCTCAATGGCTGTAACATGGAACATGGGGTCAATGGCTGCAGATTGAGTTGTATCTGGTGATCTTGTATAATCCACTATACTTTGCAGCTCTTTAGCATCTGGCAGCTTCCAATCAGTATAACCGGCATAGTCAAGATATTCTGCCCAATAGAGTGCATCGTCCCAATCCATGGCACCATCCTCAAGAAAATGTCCACTATCATACATTAACCACATAAGTCCTGTAGATAGGTCTGTAATGGTACCGTCACCGTTATCAACCAAATGATTAAGTCCATAAGATGTGTTCCCTCGAACCAACATCACATAGAAATCCTTATCAACAGGATAGCCTTTAATACGCCCATCAGCAAAATTCACACCGAAAACTGTGGTGTTCCCGCCCATGGTACCTGATTCATAGATTGTGCTGGTGGCGTATTGTGAATCAATGGCACGCTCACCTGTTACATCACCATAACTAAAAACAAAATAATCCGAGTTGATGTATGGCTTATGTTTTGTCTCACCTGAGAAATCCATCAGTGAGTATAGCTCTTTTATCGTTGGCAAACGCCAATCTGTATAACCAGCTAACTGACATGTATCCACGTAAGCAACTGCTTCACGCCAAGTCATCTTAGCTCCTGGGTCTTGTTGCCACATGAGTCCTGTCACATGGTCCGTTACTGTACCATCACCATTGTCTGTATAACTAAAGTCATGGGTTATATAGTTAGAATCCTGACCATAAAATTGCTCACCAGCATGTGGCAGGCTTATCGACTCATGATTTGAATAGCTTGTCACAAGCCCAGTATCCACAATGGGATAATTACCCATGAGAGAAGTGGTACTTCTGTTACCATTTCGTTGAGTCTCTATGGCATTAGCTTCTTCAATCGATAAGATAGAGCTTTTTTGTGGTCTTCTTCCTAGTGGTCTTTCATGATGTTTAGAAGGAGATACTTGCAACGTTGGATTTGATTCAATGATGAGGTCACGTCCTAATGTTGTTTTGGCATTTATAGCATTACCAATAAGGATCGCTAAGGATATGATAATGATTAAAGCCTTTAATAAGATAAAATATTTGTTTTCCATGATACCACCAACCTTTCTCTTCGAATCCATTTACTTCCTTTTATTTTTTTTGATTACATCTCTCGTTATGTTGATATCATGTTTAGTGTATCTCAATTTTGTGAAGTCTTTGTGAAGTTACGGCCTATAAAATAGAGGCTATCATCTATCCAAATCTTCTAACTGACTCTTTAGATAGATAAAGCCTCTATGCACAAAGCATTCCCTATGATACACCCGATAAACCTTACCATCTATGGCCATTAAGTCTACTAGCCAGATAAAACAGGCAAACTAACCTTTGACACCTGATAATGCAATACCCTCAATAAACTGACGTTGAGCAATAATGTATACAATAATAATCGGTATTAGTGCCAACGTAGCACCAGCCATTTGGATTGCAAAATTATCAGCGTATTCTGCTTTAAACGTAGCAATGCCAACGGCTAGCAGTTGTCTTGCATTATCATTAATATAGATCAATGGTCCAAAATAAGCATTCCATCCCCATGTGAATGATAAGACTGTTAAAGCTGTTAGTGAAGGCTTAGCCAAAGGTAATACAACTTTAAAAAATGTACCATACGCATTGCTTCCGTCAATTTTTGATGCTTCAATAAGGTCGTTAGGAATGGACATAAAAAACTGCCGCATTAAAAAAATTGAAAAAGCATTATAAGCCCAGGGCATGGTCACTGTCAAATGGGAATTAATCCATCCAAAGCTTTTAAACATCATAAACTGCGGAATGATACGTACCTGTATAGGAATCATCATGGTCGAAATAAAAAGGAAAAAGATAATGTCTTTACCTTTGAAATTTAATTTTGCAAAAGCATAGCCTGACATAGCACTTATACTCAAAACAAGAAACACGACGACTATGGTGGTTTTAGCCGTATTGAGATACCATGCAGCATAAGGAAACTCTGTGATAGCTGTTATATAGTTTTGAGGATTAAAGTATGAAGGAATCCACTCCATGGGCATTTTAAAAACGTCACTTTCATACTTAAACGATGATGAAACCATCCATAATACAGGTAGAATCATCGCTATACCAATTAGGAAAAGAATAATAGATATACTGGTTTTACGCATTGTGAATCGCATTGATTGATACCTCCTCTAATAATTGACCCATTTTTTTTGTCCAAGCCATTGAAGACCTGTTATGCAAATAACAACAAAGAAAAATACCCAAGATACAGCTGATGCATATCCCATAATGAACCGTTTAAATGCTGTATCATAGATATGATACACAACGGTTACGGTAGAGGTACCTGGTCCACCTTGAGTCATCACGTTAATCTCTGCAAATACTTGAAAAGATGCAATAACAGATGTTACGGCCAAGAAGAATGTTGTCGGTGAAACAAGAGGTACTGTAATATGTCGAAACTGTTGATATTTATTAGCACCGTCTATGGACGCTGCTTCATAATAACTTCTTGATATACCCTGTAGACCAGCTAAGAAAATCACCACACAATAGCCCATATTCTTCCATATCCAAAATAAAGCTACCGTTGGCAGGGCCCACTTGACACTGGCTATCCAACCTGGGGGATCAGCTATACCAACTAGTTTTAATAGGCCGTTAACAGGTCCAAATTCTGGATGAAAGAGGGCAGAGAATACAACTGCCGCAGCTGTTATGGTGGCTATATAAGGCATGAAATACATGGCTCTTATCATACCACGCCCATATATTTTTTGATTGAGTAGTGCTGCTAGAAGTAGTGAAATGATAAGAAGCAAGGGGACTGCCATTACCATGAATTTTAGATTGTTCATAATGGCAGCTCTAAAATACTCATTCTCAAATACAGCTTTATAATTTTCAAGGCCAACGAAGGTTGAACCCGATAACCCTTTAAACATGTTCCAATCCATAACACTTAAAAAAAGGGAATGGAGAAGCGGGTATGCCATAAAGAGACCAAAACCAATAATGGATGGTAGGATAAAGGAATATCCTACTGCATTTTCTTTTATATGTTTCATTCTATTTCGTTTAACCATATCACGATTCCTTTCAAAAATAACGTGTACTCATAAAGCACACGTTATAAAAACTTGCTTGTTTATTGCTATTTCACAAGAATTTTATCCATTCTTTCCTTTATATTTTTTATGGTTGTTTCTAAGTCTTGCTCTTTAACAAAGTATTTCTCAGATTCTTCTTTAATCACTTGGTCATAGTCTACATTGTTCTTTCCCATGATCTTTTCTACAGCAAAAACAGTATCTGGATTAGCAAATGTTTTTTTAAGTAAATCAATGGTAATCTGATCTTCCACTAATATTTCTTCCGCTTTAACATAGAGATTGGGTGATTCCTCTAACTTGTAAGACGCAGGGTCAGAGATGGCATGTTTGGCACCAAGTCTCGCCAGTTCTATGGCTACTTTCATGGCTTCTTCTGGATGGGTGGAAGTCACTGGAATGCCGTAACCTCTTGTATCTCCCCATGTTTTAGGCACTGTTCCTGCATCAACTGGCATAGGTGCTATACCCAGTTTCCAATCTCTTGGATAGGTCTCTTTATCCATGGACCAGTTCAAGACCCATGAACCAGAAACCATCATACCATATTGTCCGTTCATAAAAGCTTGGGGTGACGTTTTTGAAACCACCATATCCGCATGGGTGGGTATACTTTTATCCACATGCATCATCTTATATGTTCTTTCCAGAGCTTTTGCAAATATAGGTTCCTCGATATTGGATAAACCTTCAGGGTCATAGAATTTATCACCGCCGCCAAGAGCCATAATAGCCTCACCATACCAGAAAATTGGCCATAACATATGTAATGCACCATACGTTTTATTAGAGCTTTCTCCCATGGTTAACTTTGCTGCAAGGGCAGCATATTCATCCCAGGTCATGGGTACATCTGTATCTGGATAGTCCATGCCAGCTTTATCAAAAACAGCTTTATTATAGTAGAGTACCCATGATGATCTTCTCTGTGGCACAATAAATATGTCGTCGCCTATTTTCGCATTTGCAGCATGAGAACCAAAGGCTTCTTCAAAATCAATACCCATTTTATCTGCCAAATCATCCATGGGTATGATTGTTCCTGCTTCTGCATACCTTGTACGGTTAATGGAATTAAAGACGCCAATAATATCCATTTGCTCTCCACTGGCCACGGCAATGGGCATCTTAGTATCATAATCCGCATCATCTTCCAGAATCACAAACTCCATATGGCTGAATTCCTCCAATGTTTGAATCTCATCAAGAGCTGCCACAACACTTGGGTCGCTTAAAAAACCCCCAAGGTTAAGAACCATTTTAATAGGTTCTTTTTTTTCTGGCTTATTATTATTTTCGGATTGACTTACCTCATTGTCTTTATCCTTTGCAGGTGATGATTCTTGTGTTTGACTACAACCTGCAATTGTCCCCAACATAACGGTTAAAGCTAACATGAAAGCAATCATTTTTTTCATTTTTTTTCTCCTTTTTGTCCTATTATTGTTATAACCATGTCATCTAGCAGATAACAATAACAGTATACCTATTCTTCCCAAGAAAACACATGCAGAAATGTAAGAATTCATAAACGAAAAAATAGTCCTTTTATACTTGAAAAGTACATAAAATATTTTTGTGCACTTCCTCATGGCAGCATGCCTGAATCATTCCTATATTGACTAGGGGTTACACCTGTTTTTTGCTTAAAAAGCCGACTGAAATAATGTTCATTATCATAGCCAATATGGTCAGCTATCTCCACAATATGAAGATTGGTTTCTTTCAATAATACCTTTGCTCGATTTATTTTTAAGCCGATTAAATACTCTTTTATGGTCTCCCCTGTTTCTTTTTTAAACAGCATACTCAGGTACGCACTGGTTACACCAAACCTTTCTTGAAAGTCTTTAATCACAATCGTTTCTTTATAATGTGCCATTAAATATTTTTTCACAGATCGCACAAGGTGATTATCATCCATATCTAAAAAAGTCTCCGCAAGTTTGTCCTTTAACTTAACTAAAAATGCGATAAAGTGCTTTTTCCTTTTAAATCCTTCGTTTATTAACCTTTGCTCTTCTTCACCATTCCAAAACTCATCCTTTATAAAACCATAATGACTCATGTATTTATTGAAAATATAGATAATAGAAGACGTCACATGTCGAACTTGGCTGAGTTCCATGTATTTGGTTTTGGAGATAAACATGATTAAATCGTTAAATACTTCTTCAAATCTCTCTCTATTTAAAGCTTGAAGTGTGCTTTCAATTTGACGAATATACGATTGAAAGGACTGATAATCTACATAATTACGATTCATCAGTATTTGCTCATAATAAACAACACCATCTTCATTTGCATAACTCTTCAGACTATATGCTTGGCATACTTCAAGATAGGCCAAGGATATATCATCTGTCTTTTTGTGAAACTGGCTGACAAAAATCTGTATATCTTGATTAAAATATTGTTTCATAATGTAATGAATACGCTGAGAGAGTCTCTGAATAGCTTGTATAAGTTCTGCTGTGCTTTTTCCTTTAAAATTACATAGTATACTCAACTCATCATAAGCTGTATCCGTTACATAGGTATATTTACTATCTTTTAAAGCGCTTTCAATGACTTGACGCATCCTGTCATCCCCTAAAAGCCCTTCCATGTTATCCACTTTAAACATCATCACACTGTAGTTTTCATAAGGCAGAATAAGACGATACTGATTTAATTCTTTTGAACATGTCTCTTTAACATGCCTTCTTCCATATAACAGTTGTTTTAGAAACTCCTTTTTTGCATTAATCAAAACTCCTTTTTCATAGACCCTACTGTTTTCATTCCTTTTTTTACGCCCAATGACTTCTTTTGCTTTATGTAATAAAGCAACAAGCTTTTCTTTTTCCATATCCAATTTCAACACATAATCCATGGCACCTAATTTCAATGCTTCACGAACATAAGCATAGTCATCAAATGCACTCAATACGATGAACTCACAGTCAAATCCTTCTTTTATCACTTGCTGAATCAATTGAATGCCTGACATGACGGGCATTTTTATATCTGTAATGATCAGGTCAATATCCCCATTTCTGATAAGGTTAATGGCTTCCCTACCATTTGCCACATGGTCAATGAGGTTAAAACCATGCTGTGACCAGTCAATAAGATTGACGATACCAAGACGTGATAATATTTCGTCATCAACTACTATAACATTAAGCATCTTCGACCTCCCTCATAGGGTCATCTAAGGACCATGGCATTTTAACCGTAAATGTTGTTCCTTTATGGATTTCACTTTTTACCAAGAGATGATATGTTTCTCCATAAAGCAGTAATAAACGGTCATTGACATTTTTGATACCAATATTGTTCAAGCCCTCTTTATGTGCAGCATGCATACCCTGTTCTAACATATGCTGTAATCTATCCTCATGGATACCAACGCCGTCATCCGATATATCTATGAACAAATCCCCTTCTTTGCGATAACTCTTAATGGTGACAATCCCTTGTCCCTCTTTTGGTGCGATACCATGGAAGATAGCATTTTCAACAAGGGGTTGTAGAATATACTTGGGAATTAAAGCTCTCATATGTTCTTCCTCCACATCATATACCATATGAAATTTCCCATTGTACCTTGCTTGTAAAATGATGGCAAAAGCCTGTATCACATCCATCTCATTAGCTAAGGTAACCATCTGGTCTGAATTACTGGTTTTCTTAAGGAGAACCCATAAAGCATCCACCATTTTGATGATGTTTTCTGCTTTTTGTATGGATGCTAACCATTTTAGTGTGTTTAATGAGTTATACATAAAATGAGGATTAATCTGAGCTTGCAATGCCTTGTATTCGGCATAATTCATTGCTTTTGTATGAGCAATTTCTCGTTCAAGATGATCTTGAATACGGATTGTCATCATATTAAATCGTTGGGTTAACTCGCCAATTTCATCACCGCTTATATGATTAACACTCACATTAAAGTCTCCCTCTGTGACGTCACTGACCGCATGAATGAGTTTCTTAATGGGCTTAACAAATTTCGATGACATGATGATAATAACGCCAACGGCTAATAGAAGACTTATACCTGTCATGATGATAATTCTTCTGATGATCTCACTACTATCATCAACAATGTAGCTTTCTGGTGTTTCACTCGTTACTTTCCAAGGATAACTGGTCAACATACCCTCCACTTTGATGACCTCTGCTGACTCTTTACTCAATACGGAGCCAATTTCTAAGGCTTCATCACTGTACAATACTCTATTTTTATCATCTACCAAATTGAGTTTGGTATCTGTCAGTAATCGCTCTCGACCAAAGATTTTGCTAAAATAATCGGCATCCAATTCAAAATACATTTTGCCTAGTAGGTTACCGTTAAAATCGAGTAATAACCGAATAAAGTAAAGGACTTCATCCGTTTGTTCCAAACGATTTAAGCTCTTTCCCACACCCATATATTTTAATTGTCCAGGTTCAATGGTTAGCCCTTTAAATAATTGATTCATTTTATTCTGTTGAAAATACGTTTTATCCACACTATACCAAAATTTTTCTCCATTAACCCCTTCAATGTAAATAAGGCTGGTGGCATCAAATGCTTCGTCAACGCTTAATGAAAAGAAAAGATTGGTTACCATGAGATCATCTTTCATTCTTTGGTAAGTCTCATCCTCGTTGTATAGGGTCCCAATACGGTGATGGAGAGGTTCATAGAAGCCAATAAAACTATAGGTGGTTGATAATTGCTGCATTTCTCGATCTGTCATTTCCAATAAGTAATCCAGATTTTCTTTTGTCAGCTCTTTATACTTGTTGATGATAATGGACTTTGAAATAAAGTAAGAACTAAAACTTAGAGCAATAGAAAGGATAAAAAACAGTGTGAAAAAGGCTAAACAATATTTACTTTGCAATTTCATGGATACACCTCCTACACACCATTATAATCGATATACCTTTAGTATCCAATTTTCATAACTTTCATTTTAGCATATAGCACGAAGGGAATGAATGCAGTAAATGATGAATTACTTCCTATTTATACACTATAAAAACCAGTGCATCCGACGGAATCACTGGCTCCTTTAATAAGGTATTTGTTATAACTGATGGGATTTAAATATTCCTTCTAACTCATCATTGTCTAAAGTATCCATAACAGATACGCTGACATCTTCCTTTGTCATATGTTGCTTGTCTAAGTATTCTTCTAATAATGATCTGCCTTTATCATCATTATATACCGTGCACAGTACATTTCCTTTCTTGTCACTAACAAATATATAATTTTCATTAATCAGTAAATCTTCTAGACCACTTGTAATGGTATTAAAATTAATTAAGAGATTGTCAATAAGGTTCAAATCGTCACATCCTTAGATTTCTATACATATATTGATTCTCACAACATGATGTTCTATAGATAGGATGTGTTATCTCACATAAAAATATTCTTTTTATCCACATGAAGCACCTGAAAAATCTAACGTTTCTCACATCTTCTATTCCAAATATAGCCTAAACCCCGAACAGTCTTAATCACACTGGGTTGTGCGGGGTTGTCTTCAATCTTTGAACGTATGCGTTTCATGTTAACGGCAATGGCATTCTCATCCACATAATTCTCATCCATGTCCCAAACAAAATGGAGGATTTGTTCCTTCGTCACAATAGTCTGGGCATGGTTCATGAGTAATTTTAATAATTTATATTCTGTGATGGATATCGGTATGTGTACATTATCTTTGGTTAACCGTATTTCATTAAGCCAAAAACAGATATTACCAGATGTCAGCGTGGCATAATCCTTTTTGTCCAATCGCCTAAAAATGGCATTCATCCGTGATATAAGGATACTCAATTGAAAAGGCTTGGTGATGTAATCATCGCCACCCATATCAAGCCCTGTTACCACATTAATCTCTTCACTAAGACCACTTAGAAAGATAATGGGCAGGTCACTCTTGTGTCTAATATATTGGCAGATTTCATACCCTGTACCGTCAGGTAAATCAATATCTAAGATAGCCATATCGTAGACATGGTGTGTAATGGCTTCTTTTGCTGAAGCCACATCTCTACATATTGTTACAAGGTATTTGTTACTCTTTAAAGCCACTTCCATGCCGTAGGCTAACGCTTTATCATCTTCTACCAATAATATTTTTTTCATCCTCATATAACCTCATTCCATTAATTATACCCTATCATCCATCTTTCACTTGAACGATGGTCATATACTCGCCTTACTTGATGATAGCATTACTCACCATTCCAATCAATAGTATCTGGAGAATTCATCTGGTTATTCAAAACTATGACTTCCCTCATACCCTGATTATTACCAGTATATCACACGTATCTGACAGTAGCATGACAGCCAAGATGACAGTTTTGTCATTATGCTTGATTTAGGTTACATCATAAAAGGTACAATATGAAACAGTAACTAACATACGTAACAAAAGATTAATCTAACGCAATCTCCTTTAAGTTAGATTAATCTTCTATTTTTCTTAAACCCTAAAAAATATTTTTATTAACACCATATAAATCATGATAATGATAACAGCAAAAGGCAGTACCGTGGTCAATGCAGCTATAATGATAGCTGTCGTATCGCCTTTTTCTAATTTTACACCATTTAGATAGCGTTCTTTGTTTTTATGGGACTGTTTAACATCCGTTAGTCCTCTTTTCATTTATCCGATTTCAGCTCCTTTATAATGACATGCTACAAATCTTCCTTTTGATATTTCTTCCCACTGAGGTGTCTCTTTGGCACATTTTTCTGTTGCGATAGGACAACGGGTATGAAATTTACACCCTGATGGTGGTGTTACATTGGATGGAATGTCACCTTCAAGAACAATCTTCTTTTTATTTTTTATAATATCAAGATCTGTTACTGGAATAGCCGATAATAAGGATTTGGTATAGGGATGCTGTGGGTCGTTGTATATCTCATCTTTTGAAGCCAGTTCCACAAAATCACCTAAATACATGACACATATGCGGTCACTAATATGTTTAACCACACTCAGGTCATGGGATATAAACAGGTAGGCCATACCGTATTCTTTCTGAAGGTCATCTAACAGATTAATAATCTGAGATTGAATGGAAACATCAAGAGCGGATACGGCTTCGTCACATACGATGAACTTTGGTTTTACGGCTAAAGCACGAGCAATACCTATTCTCTGACGCTGACCACCAGAAAATTCATGAGGATATCGGTGAATCATATAGTGATCAAGGCCACAAGTTGCCATAATGTCCATCACATATTTTTCTAGTGCTTCTGATTTCTTCTTATACATACCATGTGCTACTAATGCTTCGCCAATAATTTGCCCCACCGTCATTCTTGGGTTAAGGGATGAGTACGGGTCTTGGAATATAAGTTGCATCTCTTTTCTAAGAGGTTTCATCTTCTTTACAGACCAATGGGTAATATCCATGTCTTTATATTTAATGGTACCATCTGTGGGTTTGTATAACTTAAGAATCGCTCGACCTATGGTGGATTTCCCACATCCTGATTCCCCCACTAGTCCTAAAGTTTCTCCTTCGTATATTTGTAAATTAACCCCGTCAACTGCTCTTACAGATAGAAGCTTATGCTGCTTATCTCTCTTCTCCGTAGCAAAATAGATTTTCAAACCTTGGGTTTCTACGATTATCTTATTCTTCATCTTACCTTCCTCATTTCTGGATAGAAACATCTGACATGATGACCTTCTTCCACCCGAATTAATTCTGGCATTTCCATGTGACATTTTTGTGTGGCATGCTTACAACGAGGTGCAAATCGACACCCTTTAGGTAAATTGAGAGGATGAGGTACACTACCTTCTATTTGATCCAATCTATCCACATTTTCCTCAAGCTTTGGTATGGAGTTTAATAACCCACCTGTATAGGGATGTTCATAGTTTTTTTTACCAAATATCTTCTGAACAGATGCTCTTTCCACAACCTGCCCACAATACATCACCACCACATCATCGGCTAATTCAGCAATCACACCTAGATCATGGGTGATAAACATAATGGCCGTATTCAGCGCTGCTTTTAGATTATTCATCAACTTAAAAATCTGGGCTTGAATAGTGACATCAAGGGCAGTAGTGGGCTCATCAGCAATCAGCAGCTTAGGCTTACATGCAAGTGCCATGGCAATCATAACACGTTGCCGCATGCCCCCTGAAAATTCATGAGGATAATTATTGATGACTCTTTCTGGCATAGGAATCTGGACTTCTTTTAATAAATCAATGGCTTTTTTCCATGCCTCGTCTTTTGATAACTTCTGATGCAGCATAAGGGGTTCACACAATTGTTTACCAATGCGCAGTACAGGATTAAGGGATGTCATGGGTTCTTGAAAAATCATGGAAATCTTATTGCCTCGTATACTTCTCATCTGATGTATACTTGCCTTAACTAAGTCTTGCCCCCCAAAAATAATGTCCCCCTCAACAATCTCTCCTGGGCTCTCTAATAGATTCAGAATACTTAAAGCTGTAACAGACTTACCACTGCCTGATTCGCCAACGATACCAAGGGTTTTGCCCTCCTCTATGGAAAAATCCACACCATTAACAGCTTTTATGGTGCCTTTATCCGTAAAAAAATACGTGGATAGGTTATTTACTTCCAGTACGTTTGCCACCATTTGCACCTCCGAATCTTTTTGCTATAAAACTACCAAATAACCATGAAAATAGGCTCCTTCGTTTAATGATATCTGACTTAGGGTCAACAGCATCCCGCAGCCCTTCCCCAATAAGATTCACACTCATCACCATCATACTTAACAAGGCCCCTGGAAATACCCACAACCACCAATAATTTTTCATTACGGTTGATGTGGCTGAACGTTGCAGTAACCCGCCCCAAGTAGCAACTGGCTCTGTAACAGAAAGTCCTAAGTAAGATAAACCTGCCTCTGACATAATGGCTCCTGCAAACCCAATGGTGGCAGAAACAATCACATAGGCAATAACATTGGGAATCAAGTGCTTGGTAATCTGACTGAAGGTGGATATGCCCATGACACGAGTTGCTGTCATAAACTCTTGCTCTTTGAGGGATAAAATCTGTCCCCTTACCATTCTTGCTAATCCTGGCCAGCGTAAAATACCAATGATGAAAATCATAATGAATAGCCTAACCTTAGCTGGATAATCTGAGAATATGGCTGATATAGCAATGGCTATAGCTAAAAATGGAAATGAAATGACGATTTCAGCGATTCGCATTAATACAAGATCAATATAACCTCCAAAATAACCGGATATAGCACCTATGACAACACCAATACCAATGGTCAATAAAGTGGCTAGTACCGCAACTTGAAGTGCAATATAACCACCTGTAATCACACGATAAAAATAATCACGTCCGTACTTATCTGTGCCAAACCAATTGTCACTGCTGGGTGGTTCATATTTACCTCCGGAAATATTGGATAAATCCGCAAAATCGTAATGAATAAGGCGTGTATATAGCGTCGTTAATAAAACAATAACAACAATGGCAATAAAAATCCAAAAGCCAATCATGGCCATACGATTTGCTCTAAACTTCATCATGATTAGTCGAGTAGGAGAAATGATTTTTTCATGGGACTTCATGCTATCTTTTGCCATTATTTTTTCCCTCCTTCTCTCACACGTGGATCAACCAATGAGTAGCCCACATCTTGCATCAGATTGCCTATTAAGGTAAGTAAAGCCATAAAGACCAATGCAATGACCAAGACACTCCTGTCCTTAAAATCATATGCCTGCCTCATGAGATTACCAATCCCAGGCCATACAAAGATATTCTCAACAATGATAGAGCCTCCAAATAATCCTGGAATCCAGAAACCAATTAATGTGACGATGGGGATAAGGGCATTTCTGAATGCATGTCTATAAATTACAACCTTTTCATTAAGCCCTTTTGCCCTTGCCGTTCGAATATAATCTTGCTTTAATACTTCCAACATGGAATTACGCACATACTTAATAAGGGGAGCAAGAGAACCTAGTGTCACCACCATGATGGGTAAGATATAGTACTGATAGGTTGGTCTTATACCCATAGGGTCTACCATCCCTGATAAAGGTAATAAACGTAAAATAATTGCAAATATAAAAATAAGCAGCATAGCTATAAAAAAATGAGGCAGGGATATGCCTAATATGGAAAAGATGGTCCAACCTTTATCAAACCATGAATTTTTCTTAACAGCAGACTTAATACCGATATAAATGGATATACTGAATGCTAATACAAAACTAAATATATTGACCTTAAATGAATTAAAAAAGTACCTGCCAATAAAATCTTTTACAGGTCTATTCTTAATGACAGAATAGCCTAATTCACCTCTTAATAATTGCCCCCACCATCTACCAAATCGTATAATAAAAGGATCGTCAAGACCAAGCTTTTCAATGAAAAATTCTCTTTTTTTAATGACTTCTTCAGCAGTACCTGTTAACTCTTCTGGATTCAAAAAAGCATTTAAAGGGTCACCAGGCATAAATTCAATGATGGTAAAGATAATCAGGGAGATAATGAGGATGACGGGTATAATAAGTACTAGTCTCTTAGCAATATACTTAACTAGTTTTCTATACTTTTCATAGAGGGAAGGTTTTTTATACAATGTATCATGATTCATAACCTTGTTTTCCAATTTTATACCATCCTTTTCTAAAAGCCCCTATCAAACTTACTTATTAAGAAGATAGGGACTTTATCAAAATATAAATCTTATGATACGCTACAACTTATTCCACGGTACAATATACAATGGCTTTTGCCCATTCCCACAAAGCACTGGTTTTGAACTCTTTTAATCTTGGATTATAAAGATCATGGTAATCATTGGAATATAGAGGTAATATAGGCATATAATCATTCATTAATTTCACCCATTCTCTATAAGCTTCTTTGTATACATCATCATTTTCGGCTAACCGCATAGTGATGAGCAATTCATCGTTTTTATCATTTATAAAGCGAGAGTTATTGGTACTTGTAGCACTTCCCCATGGCTCTTGAACTTTATCCGAATGCCAGTTGACATAACCATCAAATACAATGGTCAAACCTGTTGCCAAAGCAAACATATGGTATTTTCTTTCATTAACATCGGTAATTTCTTTACCATAGTAGTGATTAAGAAGGATGGAGAAATCAATAACGGATACATTGAACTTAATACCAAACTCCTCACCTGTCTTACCAAGGGTTAGATTGAGTGTATCTGCCCAGCTTTGACCTGGTGCTAATAACTCTATTTCAAGTACTTCATCATCTTTCGCCCATATACCATCTGCATTTTTCGCCCAGCCTGCTCCAGATAACAGCTCATCTACTTTATCTTTATTTGCTGTATATTTAGTCAGATTATCATCTACCCAGTCTTCATCAATCATCCAATAGTTGGTGGAATATGGTCCATCGGTACTCATAGCATATTTACCAAGGAAAGCTTCTCTAAACACGCCTCTGTCAATGGTATAAGCAATGGCTTGACGCACTTCCTTATGCCTTACAGGACCATAATCATTATGGAAAGTGAGGTGGCCATAACCATGTCTTGGATAATTAGAGAATTTATAACCATCTGCTTTAGCCGCATCAATTTTCTCTGCCTCTACAACGCCAGGTAAAATATCAATATTACCTGTTAGTAACTCGTCAATATCTGTTTCATCGGATACAACTTTCACAATGATATCTTTAATCATGGGCTTCTGACCTCTGAAATCCCCTGGGAACTTGTCATTAATCGTTAGCTTAACAAATTGATTTTCTACAAATTCCACAAGTTTATAGGGTCCTGAACCAATGGGATTACTGAATACGGTATCTTTTACATGTTGTTGAACAGACTTATCTTCTGGCTTATCTTTCATCGCCCAAGCCTTACTCATAATGTTATAAGTAAACACCGAACTATCTGTCGTATAGAATTTCTCTTTTACCTTAAATTTAATGGTTAAGTCATCCATTTTCTCTACACTTTCCAAATACTCATTAATGGACGAAGAGCCTCCTGCTCCAAGTAAGTTATCTTGGTCTAGGAAAAATTCATAGGTAAACAGTACATCATCTGCTGTCAGGGGTGCTCCATCAGAGAAGACAATATCTGATTTTAATGTAAACGTATGCTCTAAACCATCTTCGCTCATATCTCTTGAATCCGTCATATAGTTGAGTAAGAATTTACCACCTTCATCAGCCGTTAGCAAACCACCGCCAAATATAAGTGTACGTATATTTTTGTCATAACTACTATTCCCCCATCCTTCAATGAATTCGCCATTGAAGTTGGGGTTACCAATCATGATGTGACCAGAAGGCTCTGCTGGTTCTGGTTCTGGCTCTGGCTCTTTTTCGTCCTCCTCATTCTCTTTTTCAGATGGTTCATCCGCAACAACAGGGTCATTATCTGGCTCTGGGTCTTTTGCCTTTTTGTTACATGCTACAATGGTAAAGGCAAGGATGAATACTAAAAAAAGTGATACTATTTTTTTCATTTTCATTTCCCCTTTTTTTGTATTATTTTAAAGGGATAAACAGACCATTCTGTTTACCACTTTTAAAATCCTTAAGTCTCGTATGAAAGCGAAACATGCTAGAGGCTGAAATGTATTAATCTAAGTACACGTGTTTCCCGCAACTTGTCAATTATCTTTTGATCACCATACCACTGTATATTGTGACTGATGTCCTCCTGTATGTCCATTTCTATGACACCCTGTAGACATAAAGAGTCAACTTCAACGTCATACACCTTAACCAAGTTCTAATTTCCATATATGTTAACACTATGTGATAAGTCATCATATTATGATTAAATTCATGCCAATGGTTGATTTAACTGGGTAATTGCAGCTTCTTATTAATAATATTATCCTGATAAGCAGAATGAGATAATTATAATAAGTCAACAATAAAAGGGTTAGTAAAGTTTTGTAAAATACATTATAGAAATACATGCTAAATTCAAGGTCTTTTCTTAAGGCAAACAAAAAGCACCAGAAATCCTTCATGGATTTTCTGGTGCCTATAATCATGTATTTGGCATATGCTTAGCTTGGATTAAATCATATTTTACGAAAAACACAATGACCTTAATCAAACTTGATATCCTGAATCATACCTACTAATTCAGCATTATGGGTGTATATGGTGTAAGACAATCCAATTTTCGCCTCCTGGCCACCGCAAGTCATATATGGGCCACTTACACTTACTTTGCACTTCATACCAATGGTTATGTTCTTCTTTGTTGGGTCTTTTGCAGCGGTTAATTCCCCATCCTTAGCCTCTGCTATCATATCTGCATCGGTCACTTCAATAGCCTCAATCACATCCTTTTGACGACTATTCTCACCAATTACCACATCACCTACAGCTAAAGCTTGTACATGATTGGGTTCTAAATTATTCACTTGTATAACCATGTATGCGTCTTTTTTCGTCGTATTCGCTCTAACAGCTATCATATCTTTTAACCAAAAGAACAACAAAACGCCTATTAGAACAATCACCATCAACATAAGGCGTTTACTCTTTGACTGCCTCTTTTCCATTTGTACGCTCCCTCCATCTTATCCCTTGAAAGTTAATGAACATTAAATCAAGTTTTCCCGATAGCTTTATTCAACATTCGTGCACATCTATTGGGCTGTTTCTAATTATAGCTAAAAACAAATCATATATCAACAATATTCACAAAGTTTTATTTCCTTATACATATCCCTTGTACATGGGTGTGAAATCAACTAAACAGTTTAAATGGTTAATAACCGTTCATTTTCTTTTAAAATCTCCGTTAAACCTTCTCCCCAATACTTCAGCTCTATGCCTAATCCTTCTAATGTTTCTGTTACACCTAGCTGGTCTGCACAAGCTTTACAAGCAGATACGTGAACACCTACATGAAGGGCTTGCTTAATCTTCTCTTGTATAAGCAGGTTTTCTGATACAAGCTTAGCTGTTGCCCCCCATATAATAATGGTAATGTCTTTCCAAAAATGATGCATCTTACCATTGATTGCATACATCATCACCATTTTATCCGAAGTTAATACATCTGCGTTGGTCCATAGTATATATAATTTATCAGGGTTATTCATCTTTTCATTACCTCCTAAAATCAATCATAAAATGTATGCCTCTATTTTACCATATCCATATGACATCCTTCTAGGACTAAAAAAAACTTTTTATATACTTTTACACATGTGTGTACAAAAAAATAAGGAGATAGATGATTAACTTACCTATCTCCTTCTAGCTATTACTTAACTAAACCTATTTTGTAAAATATTCAACGCCAGATTTAAAAATCATCTGATCTTTCTTACCCATAATATTCTTTGCCACATGACTACCAATCCGCTCGGAATGGCCCATTTTACCAAAAATACGACCATCTGGGCTGGTTATCCCTTCAATGGCATACATAGAACCATTGGGATTGAACGTGATATCCATGGTTGGGTTACCCTCAAAATTCACATATTGTGTTGCCACCTGTCCGTTATCAAATAGCTCCTTAGCAAGTTCTTCCCTTACAATAAAACGTCCTTCACCATGGGATACTGGAATGGCATGTACATCCCCCACTTGAACATTAGCTAACCAAGGTGACTTGTTGGACACAATTTTCGTATGTGCCATACAAGAGATATGTCGTCCTAAGGTATTGTAGGTTAAGGTTGGTGCTTCATGGGTTAATTGGCGAATATCCCCATAGGGTACAAGGCCTAATTTAACCAGCGCTTGGAAACCATTACAAATACCTAGCATCAATCCGTCACGCTCATAGAGCATCTTGAATACGGCTTCTTTAATAGAAGGATTGCGGAACACAGTAGCGATAAATTTACCAGAACCTTCTGGCTCATCCCCAGCACTAAAGCCACCTGGAATCATCACCATTTGACTATCTTCTATACGTTTTGTCATCTGGGTAATGGACCCCTTAATATCCTGAGATGTGAGATTTTTGAACACCAACATGTCCACACTTGCCCCTGCTCGTTCAAAAGCTTTCGCTGTATCGTATTCACAATTCGTCCCAGGGAATACAGGCATAAACACTTTAGGTTTAGCTGTTTTATGTTTACACACATAGACATGCTTGCTCTCATATACCTGTTGAAGGATGTCACCTTCCTCTTTTGTCTTGGTTGGGTATACCTTCTCTAACACATTTTCCCATACGTCAATCACTTCATCCAATGGAATACGTCTCATTTTATATTGAATCACTTGTTCACATTGGGTATGACCAACATGGATGTAATCGAGATTTTCTAATAACTTGCCATAATCAAGTGCGTGATCTATCTCTAACAGGATACTACCATATTGCTTCATATAAAGACGCTCTTCACCAATGGTTTCATTGATATGAACACCTATCTTATTCCCCATGGCCATCTTAGATATAGCTTCTACTAAACCTCCATCTGATACGGTATGGGCGGATAAAATCTTTCCATCTTGTATAAGCTCATGGATTCTTGTGTAATTCATCTTCAGCTGTTCAAAATCAGGTAAATTGTAAGCATCACGATGCAAGGGCAAGAAAATAAGTTGACTTCCTGCCTGCTTTAATTCTGGTGAAATAACATGATTCACATCCACTACATTCACCGCAAATGAAACCAAAGTAGGTGGTACATCAATATCACCAAATGTACCCGACATACTATCTTTCCCTCCAATAGATGGAATGCCTAATACATCTTGAACATGATATGCACCTAATAAAGCGCTAAAGGGTTCACCCCATCTACACTTATCTTTACCTAAGCGTTTAAAATATTCTTGGAATGTCAAACGTGTCTTACGGTAATCTCCACCAGTGGCTGCAACCTTCGCTAATGACTCTACCACTGCATAGACGGCACCATGGAATGGACTCCATGACATGAGATAAGGGTTATAACCGTAACTCATAATGGTACCTGTCGTTGTATCCCCTTTAAGTAATGGAAGCTTAGCCACCATGGACTCTGTTGGTGTTAATTGGTATTGGCCTCCAAAGGGCATGAAAACGCTGGATGCCCCAATGGAACTATCAAACTTCTCCACCAAGCCTTTTTGTGAACCCATCTCAAGCTCACCCATCTTACCTAACCACCGCTGTTCAAACGATTGCTCTTCTTTTTTATCCTGTATATTAAAATACGTATCCTGCATATCTGGCGCTAATACATGAATATCCGTTGTTGCCGTTGCACCATTGGTATCCAAGAAATCACGACTCACATTAACGATATCTTGGTCCCGCCACTTCATGACTAAGCGTTTCTCTTGAGTCACATGAGCCACCACCACGGCCTCTAGATTCTCTTCATGAGCAGCTTGTATGAATGCTTCAACATCCTTCGGGTCAAGAACGACAGCCATCCGCTCTTGTGACTCGGATATTGCCAGTTCTGTCCCATCTAGTCCTTCATATTTCTTAGGCACCAAATCAAGATTAATAATTAAACCATCTGCTAATTCCCCAATAGCTACGGATACACCACCTGCTCCAAAATCATTACACTTTTTAATCATCTGCCCCACATACTCATGACGGAAAAAACGTTGTATCTTTCGTTCAGTTGGCGGATTACCCTTCTGAACCTCTGCACCACATGTATGAATAGAATCCTCCGTATGCTCTTTAGAAGAACCTGTTGCACCTCCACAACCATCGCGACCTGTTCGTCCCCCAAGCAACACAATCATATCCCCTGGGTCTGATGTCTCTCTTATGACATTCTTCCTTGGAGCTGTAGCTATCACAGCACCAATTTCCATATGTTTCGCCACATAATTGGGATGATAGATTTCATGAACCATACCTGTAGCTAGTCCTATTTGATTACCATATGCACTATACCCATGTGAACTCTCCCTGGCTATTTTTAGCTGAGATAATTTCCCGGGTAATGTTTCGCTAAGACATGTCCTTGGATCAGCTGAACCTGTCACACGCATAGCCTGATACACATATGAACGCCCTGACAACGGGTCACGAATGGCCCCACCAAGACATGTTGCCGCTCCACCAAATGGTTCAATCTCTGTGGGATGATTATGGGTCTCATTCTTAAACATCACTAACCATTCTTCATCCTGCCCGTCCACATCTACATCTACCACAATACTACAAGCATTAATCTCTTCCGATACTTCAAGGTCATCTAACAGCCCATTAGCCCGACACTTACGCATAGCTAACAACGCAATATCCATCAAACACACATCTTTATCCTTATCCTTGTCACCCAATATGACAGAACGGTCTTCAAGATACTGCTCATACACTTTCCTCACTGGCTCATTATAATGACCATCATCAAAATCAACGTCTTGAATAGCCGTTAAAAAAGTCGTATGCCGACAATGATCTGACCAATAAGTATCCAAAACACGAATCTCCGTAATCGTAGGATTACGCTTCTCTTCTTTAGCAAAATACCCTTGGGTAAACAATAAATCCTCTTCACTCATGGCAAGGGAAAGGGTCTCCAATAACCCCCTAATCTCTTCCTTAGACATGGCTATAAAACCTTCCACAACGTCCACACTATCTGGCATATCTAAAGCCAATGCCAAACTTTCAGGCTTCTCAAGCAAAGCCTCACGGGAATCCACCGGATTAATACAATACTTCTTCACCCGATCAATATCCTCTTGCTTCAGATCACCTTTTAAAACCATCACCCTTGCCACACGAATAGTAGGCCGCATATCCCCATTCAAAATCTGAATACACTGAGCCGCCTGATCTGCCGTCTGATCATACTGTCCCGGTAAAAACTCCACCGCAAAAGCTACCTCATCTTCCCCCATAATCATCTCTTCTTCACTGACCTTATCCACCTGAGGCTCCGAAAAAATCGTATGCAATGCCTCATCATAAGCCTCATCCGTCACATGAGCCACATCATAACGATTAACAATCCGAACACCTTCCAACCTACCAAGACCCAACTGCTCTCTCAAATCCCCCAACAACTGCCTAGCCTGCACATCACACCCATCAACCTTCTCCACAAACACACGCCTAATGCTCTCCATCACACTGTACCTCCTAAGTCATATTATATTTATTATCCAATTACTCAACAATCCATGGTAACATTTCAAGATATATTATTCGAATAACCTACACACACATTACTAAATACCTGGTTATCCAACCTTCCTACCAACATACACCCTACACCACACAACCACCATATAGCCATCACATAGCCCAGTAGATGGGTATATGCATGTAAATGAGTGATTTTCAAATGGTTGTTAGTCCTTCTTAGTGAGCGAAAATACTTCTTACGTTAAGAACCTTAAGTGTCTGACTAGCAGGAGTTCTTAAGGTTTAGTAAGAAGTATTGTAGCGAACTTAGAAGGACTTCAATCATTTGACATGAACGAATTTACATGCATATACCCCTCTACGCCGTCTTACACTTATCTAAATACATAAAATCAAATATTTTCTTTACATCCCCATCATACCATGCTACCATTATTAAGTAAAATTAATAATACTAATACAATCCATAAGGAGTACTAATATATGAATATCAACTACGAACATTACAAAGTCTTCTACCACGTAGCCACCACCCTCAGCTTCTCCAAAGCCTCAACCAACCTCTATATCTCCCAGTCCGCCGTCAGCCAATCCATCAAAACCCTTGAAGAAAAACTCCAAACCACCCTCTTCCATAGAAGCACAAAAAAAGTGACTCTCACCCATGAAGGCACACTGCTCCTTCAACACATTGAACCAGCCATCCACCTGATCCACCACGGTGAAAATAACATTCTGGCTAACCGCTCTTTACAGCAAGGTAAAATACGTATCGGAGCCAGCGATACCATCTGCAAACATATACTCCTACCTTATTTCCAACAGTTTCACCAAGCCTACCCTGACATCCACCTTCAAGTCACCAACCGAACCTCCCTGAAATGTGTACAACTCCTCAAACAGGGTACCGTCGACTTTATCATCACCAACCTACCTAATGAACAGATTACCTCTACCATGACCATGGAACCTTTTTACACCTTTCAAGATATCTTCATAGCAGGTACGCGCTTTGACCACCTGCGGCATACAACATTATCACTAGAGGATATCTTAAACTACCCTCTCCTTATGCTGGAAAAAAACACAACCACAAGCCAATATGCAGAATCGATCTTTACAAAACATCACCTTAAGCTTCAGCCAGAAGTAGAGTTAACCAGCATCGACCTTTTGGTTGAATTGGCTAAAATCAATATCGGTATCTCCCTTGTCCCTGACTACTGCATTAAACATGAGCCTATGGAGCGGGTCTTTCCCCTTAAGCTCCATACACCATTTCCAAAACGTCAACTGGCCATGGTTACCCATAAAAATGTTCCTCTATCCGTAGCCTCTAAGACCTTTATGAATCATATCCAAAAAGGTAAATCTTAATATTTTAGAAGGAAATTAAGTCTTTATACAATCAACATAGACTTAATTCCCTTCATTAAGTATTTAACTATCAGTCAGCATGTTTAATGTTAAACTTGGTCTACTTCGTTACTTTATAAAATGTAACATGTTTATCATTATATGCGCCCTCTCCTTTAAGAAGCTGTGGGTAGGCGTCTATACGCCGAAAGCCTTCTGTTTTAAATATATCTTCGACATCTTGTGGGCTAAAATAGTGGTTCCAGAAGCGGTACAGCTTGTAGTCCCCCCTTTTATCTATCACAATATGCTCGTCAAGTAATGCCTTGTAATCTGGAAAATGTAGGCTGTTGGTTAAAAGCATATAAGGCTCAGGCTGCCAAAAAACACCTTCATCACATTCCCAGTGTTTTTGAAAAGACATATCTACAATACCTTCTTGATCCAATGCATCAAAAATAAAAATGCCACCAACCTTCAGTAAGTTGTAAACACGTTGAATCAGCTTTTTTCTGTCTTCTGGTATCAATACCCCAAAATCACAATAAATCATCATCACCATATCGTATTTTTCACGGGTATCCATTTCTATTTCAAGATAATCCCCACACATATAATCGATGGTCAAGTGATGTTCATTCGCATATTGCTTTGCATAGGCGATGCTATGTGCAGCGTAATCTACACCTGTGACAGTATAACCCTTTTTAGCTAATCGACTGGTATATAAACCCGGCCCGCATCCCAGGTCCAATATTGTACCAGTGCTTTGATTCAAGCATTCTACAATCCATTGGATGGTATGGTGAATGGCTTCTTCTGTTCGACTTGCAGCACCCATATCTGGGTTCAAGTGATAATGAAGTAACTGTTTAGATATATAAGGATCTGTCCACATGGTGTGGGTTCCTTTATCATAAGGTTTTACATCTTGTAATAGCTTCTTTATTGATTCAAATTTCATATGATTAATCTCCTTTTTTCTATTCATTTTAATGAAGTATCTTAAGTAGATGATGTATGCTAACCAAAAAATGCCCTAAAGTATCTTAATTTTACTCTAGGGCATTAAAAAAGTAGTCCTAGAGAAGATTGATTGTTAACGCATAATTAGGTTCACTAAAAAAAGTATGGTTTACATACCACTTAACTGTTATGTAACAGCTTTCCTAATCATGCAGTTAACAATTTTTATCTTCTCCAGACTACTTATGTTATGTGATTATCTATAACACTAAGGCGAACGGATAACATCCCACCATTTCTATTTCATCATTCTACTTAAGAAACATACACAAATAAGCATATCATATGAATGATAGTGTGTCAATTAAGCTTTTTCACTCTATTTGGTCACTTACTGATAAAAGAACCAACTACAACACAAGGTTCTTTCAAAAACCTTTTCCCTAATTAAAAGAACGATTATCCTTTTTAATACGTTTCACATATCTTTCTATATGAATGTAGAATAAATTGACCCGTTAATACTAAAAATACGTCTATAAATGGTTAAGGGTGATCAACATGTTAAAAGGTTACGTATTAATAACAGGTGGTAATAAAGGGATTGGATTAGCGCTTGCAAAAACATTTGCAAAAAATGGCCATCCATTAGTTTTAGTTGGTAAAGATGCATCGGCTCTCTATCGGGCAAGGGATATACTTAAAAACGATTATCATGTCCCCGTTTCCCTTATTCAGAGGGATTTAACTAAAAAAGAGAATGTTCAAGCTATCTATACATTATTACAACATAGAAAAATCCAAATTGACATATTGGTCAACAATGCTGGGTTTGGCACCTACGGGCCATTCATAGAAACAGACCTGGAAAAAGAGTTACAGTTAATTCAACTTAACATGCAATGTGTGACGCATATGACCAAACTTTTTTCAAAAGACATGGCAGCAAGAGGCTATGGAAAGATTTTGAATATAGCCTCTACTAGTGCTTTCCAACCAGGTCCTTATATGGCAGTCTACTTTGCTTCAAAAGCTTATGTCCTTCATTTCAGTGAAGCTCTTCATCATGAGTTTAATCGCTATGGTGTCACAGTGACAGCATTATGTCCCGGTCCTACCAAAACAGATTTTACTGAGCATGCAAAAGGTTCTGGTAAAGCTCGGATTTTCCAATCCATGCTCCCCGTAGAAAAGGTTGCTTACTTAGGTTATAAAGCGCTTATGAATAATCAGTCTTATAAAGTCGTTGGTTTTAAGAATAATCTACTAAGGCAACTTAATCGGTGTATGCCTAGAGGGCTAACTGTGGCTATCACTGGCATGTTGCTGTCAAAAGTGGACCACCCCATCTCAGAGCTTGTAAAGAAAGAATAACCACAATAAAGCGACTATGTCGCGCCTTGCAAAGCAAGTTGATTCTTTAAGAACGCTTACCACCTATGTTCTACTCCTTATACCGTTTCTAAAAAAGCATTGACTGCTTCTTTCCATTGCAAATAGTATTCTTTTTCTACAGGAAAATGGGCTGAGTTTTTAATCTCTATGTACTTTTTTTCCTTTGACCCAAGTTTTTTATACACTTTTTCAGTGTAATATTTAGGGGTCATTTCGTCTTTTTCTGGTTGTAGTATAAGTACTTTTTTATTAAATTTATCATGGGGTATATAAGGTTTACTTTGTAAGACAAGACTTGCCGCTCCTTTTAATGTGATATGGGTACCTGCTTGAGGGTCACGCTTAATTAAGTCATTAAATTCTTTTGAGTCTGTCAATGTATCATAGGAAATAAGGCTGTATGTCTTAATCCTTACCTTCTGCAAATACTTGGATACCCATTTTAATATAGGTATTAAGACATATGTAAAACCTTTAGTGTTGGTTTCATTTAGCATAAATTCCCTGTCACTAAAATCCCATAAACACCAGCAAACAAGACCATCTATGTCTTCTCTTTCACATGCTGCTGCATATGCTAATGGCCCCCCCATACTAGCACCGCCAATTACGATTTTTCCTGTAAATCTTTTTTTAGCATAATCAATACAGTCTTTTAGATTTTGCTTATGTGCATTCCATTCAAAATCACCTTTTAACCCATCATTATAACCGTATCCCTGCATATCAGGTACGACTAGGTTATACCCACATTCAAATAGTGGCATTGTAAATGGTAATAGAACTCTTGCATACCCTGCAATACCATGAGCAAATATAAAGGTGGTTGCATCCTTATTACCTGTATCATATACCTCAAGGTTGATGTCTTGATGGTTGGATTGGATTTTTTCTACCTTAACATGCTGATACCACTTATCAATTAACCCTTCACCAAACCAACCTACCATATAATTCTTCCAATACGCATTCCCTTCAAACATCCAATAACCTCCTAAAAAATTATCATTTAAACTGTCATTTATCTTAATTACTCAACGCTGGCTACTTACTCGACCATTTTATTTCCCAAACCATCAGTAAAAGTGTGCCTATAGCGTAACACCCTATATCTTTTACATCAAACGTTGTTCCCATAATGGTTGCTAAGACATGATTTTCTTGTAAGCCAAGGAACGTTACCCACTTAACATACTGTAATAATTCAATACCACTAGCAAATAGGAACAAGTAAATCGGCAAATAGCGCTTAGGCTTCTCTGTAAAACTTCTTATCAATGTATACAAGAGTATCACAACTAACACATCACCTATATAGGGTCTAACCCATAGGTCATCCACATATAACGCAATTATAATTTCAATTAAGAATAAACAAATAAATGCTACAGCATATTTCCATCGAACGCTCATACTATCCCCCACATATTTAGTGCAATTCATATTTTCCAGTATATTAAAAGGGCTATTATTAGCCCTATCTGTCATTCATCATCTTTTCAAAGATAATTTCTGCTGCTGAATTAACGATTTTTTGTTCTTTATCTGGAAACTGTTTTGACATTTCTTCTTTTAACTGGTCCATCATTTTATAATAGATAGCTCCTTCATCCATACCTTCTTGATACCATGCTGACGCTGTAAGATAACTTTGTGGATCATGATTTGTCTCAAACCATGACAACATATCCGATATGCTCTGATCCCGATTCGTCATGTGGGCTGTTTCTGAGCTGATGCGTTTACCACTATGAATGGCAACACCTATGAATGATAGTGCAATAACTAACATGAGTCCTGAAAATAAATACCGATCACTAAAGCTGATGGTGATTACCTCGGTGAAGGTTAACACACTGGCGATTAAAAGTGCTACCCCTACAATACCAAATGTATAGGTACTGGACTTTAAATCTTTTACAAGTGTATCATCTTGAAAATTTTCTGTTTCATATGCGTTTACAATCTCTTCTTCATCATCTTCTTGCTCTGCTTCAGCTTCCTGCTTTTCTACTGCCTTACTCATCATATAACCTTTAAGGCATTTCCTAGCTTTCTCCATATCTTTAGCCGATACATAGATAGCAATCATGGATTCTTCCATCTCTTCATCTTCGACGACCTCATGGTTTACTTTCTCCATACCCGAATACTTAAGGTAATCCATTACCTCATCTGCATCTTCTTGTCGCTTAGCTTTCACTAACAATTGCCAATCGACAATATCTTCTTCACGTGACACAAGGTCCACGTCACAATCTGCACAGCGTAGAACCCCATCTTCATACTCACAACTGCACTTTGGACACCATGGCATAATACGTTCCTCCTTTGTTTTATATGGCAAAAAATCCTTTTCGCCTTATTTTTATTATTCTAGCCTAATCTTATATTGCAATGTATAAAGTTAGATATTATAATTAAGAATGAATTACCAATAAATGCATAAGTTAATAACATAATCATTATACTAAAGAGTGCCACTTACTGCAATGATAACCTATCATAAAATAACAATTGTCACAATTATGATAATATGGACTCCTTATATTTGGTTATGCCATACTAATGTTAATGAAATACATAATAGGAGGTTATATCATGAACATGAGATGGAATCTAGATAAACTCTACACATCATTTGATTCTGAAGCTCTACAATCTGATTTTGAATTATTACCAAAACTTATCCAAGGTATGAACAATTTTATAGAATCAGCCTTTACATCAACAGACGATGCAAAAGAGAAATTGGAAAAGTATCTTCAGATGTATACACAAATCAAAGCACTAACAGAAAAATTATACAGCTATGGTGAGCTCATTTACAGTGTTGATACGACGAATATGGCAGCTCTAAAGCAAATTGAAAAAGTCGAAAATTATATACCACAGTTAACCATCATTGAATCAAAATTCAAGAAATGGTTAAATAGTGTGGATGATTTAGATTACATCATTGCATCCTCGGACCTTTTAAACGAATATGAATTTATTCTAAATCATGAAAAAAATCTAGCCAAGTATCTGCTTAGTGATGAAGAAGAAGCCCTAATTGCTGAAATGCAAAACACTGGTTCTAATGCTTGGTCAAAACTACAAGATACGGTAACTTCTTCACTTCTGGTGGATTATGAGGATGAACAATTACCATTATCTGTTATTCGTAATTATGCCTATGACGCATCTGCTGAGAAAAGAAAAACAGCTTATGAAGCGGAATTAAAAGCTTACCAAAAAATAGAACAATCATCATCGGCCTGCTTAAACAGTATCAAAGGCGAGGTCATTACCCTTGCTAAGAAACGAGGTTATGCATCACCACTTGAGATGACCCTGATTAATTCTCGCATGGATCAAGAAACGCTTGATGCTATGATGACAGCCATCAAAGAGTATTTACCTTATTTTCACCAATACATGAAGAAGAAGGCTCAACTATTAGGTTATAAAAAAGGTCTGCCATTCTACGACTTATGTGCACCTATTGGCAATGTAGACTTACGTTACAGCTTTGAAGAAGCGAAAGTCTTTGTCGTTGATAATTTTTATACGTTTAGTAAGAAATTAGGGGATTATGCGAATCATGCCTTTGACAACCAATGGATTGATGCCGAACCTCGTCCAGGAAAAGTAGGTGGCGCTTTTTGCGATTACCTTCATATGATAAAGGAAAGTCGAATCATGACTAACTTCTCTGGCAGTCTTAGTGATATAACAACTTTAGCTCATGAACTTGGTCATGGCTATCATGGTGCTTGTTTAAACGATGAGTCAGACTTAAATAGTGATTATCCCATGCCTATAGCCGAAACAGCTTCTATCTTCTGTGAAACAATTGTAGCCAATGCAGCTATAAAAGAAGCCTCAGATGATGAAGCCCTTGTTATTTTAGAAGCAGACATTATGGGTTCTAGCCAAACCATTGTTGATATCTATAGTCGTTACTTATTTGAAACAGAATTATTCAACCGAAGAAAAAATGCGTCTCTTTCCGTAGATGAGTTAAAGGAAATTATGGAAAATGCCCAAAAAGAAGCTTATGGAGAAGGTCTTGATCCTGACTATCTTCATCCTTATATGTGGGCGTGTAAACCTCATTATTATTTTTCTGATGCTAATTTCTATAATTTCCCATATGCCTTCGGTCTGCTTTTTGCAAAAGGTCTCTATGCAAAATACTTAGAAATAGGCGATGCGTTTATACCCAAGTATGATGCACTTCTTACAGCAACAGGTAAGCATAATGTTGTAGATGTTCTTGCAATTATGGACATTGATGCTCATAATCCTGATTTCTGGAGAAGTTCACTGGAAATGATTAAAAAGGACATTGACAAGTTTTTAGCACTTTAACCATCAAAGGGTGTGGCTACAAGTTTATTGCTTGTTGCCACACCCTTTTACTTATGTTTTATTCGGGTTAACATAAATATATTTCTTAGGATCATATTGCTCACCTATTAATTTGAATAATTCATTGGCCACTGCTTTCGCTTTCTTTTGATTACTAAATACCACTGTTTTTTCATGGTCCTCTAGTAGATATTCACTTCCACATATGGCTATCACATAGAACTGATGACTATCCATGTATCGTGATGCAATGGCTCCAATGTATTCGTTAATAATGACACCTTTTCTATGGCTGTTTTTTTGCAAGAATGCTTGTAAACCTTCCACAGATTCCATCTCATAAATAGATGCTTTGTCAAACCCGCTTTTAATGGCATCCATGAGTTTGTCATTGTTAAATTTATGGGTTACCAAGAACAAATCTTCTTTCCAGACCTTTTTTATCCGGTGAATGGCTTTTGTAAAATGCCATGTCACTTTATAAAAGTAGTCGTCATCAATGAGGCTATCGATTACAATCAATGGTGCTGATATCTTTGTGGATAATTTATAAAACATATCGCCCCTCACATCCAGTAACAAGACACCTTCTAATTCTCTTTTGGATATCATGTCTATTTGTGGTTTTAACACACTGGTGGTACTTAACACAAGATCATAGTTATGCTTAATCAAAATCTTTTGTAAAGCATGAATGAAATCCGTGTATAAAAATTTTTGCCAAGGTTTTTCCTGATGGCTTGTTACAATAATAATACCAACTAATGACGACTTATTACTAACAAGGGTTCGGGCAGCTATATTGGGTACGTAATTAAGTTCATATGCTACCTCCAAAATCCTTTCCCTGGTTTTAATGTTAATCTTCTGATTGGTTTTATTGTTCAGCACGTAGGAAACAGTTGCCACTGAAACACCTGCTTCCTTTGCGATATCCTTTAAAGTTATTTTTTTCATGGGTCCCCCGATTTGCTTTTCTTTTATTATATACTATTTCCTCATGGCTATACAACTATGAACTATGATGCACAGAGAATAAGAAAACCATTCCCTTCCAATAAAACATCATGGGATAAGTTCATCTCCCTTTCATGATAGATATCCCTTACGTTTCTATTGATGAGTTCTTTTGGAAGTGGCACCCATTGCTTCGTGTTACTATTGTTCATGATAATATAGATATCCTGACCTGTCGTTACTTTTTTATACATAAGATATTCATGTTCATCGTTATAATCCACCCATCTCAACTCTGCACTCATAAAAGCTTCGTAAGTTTTTCTTAGTTTAATTAAGGTTTTGATATGATTTGAAAGCCTCATATTGTGTTGATTCTTATCCCAGATCATGCATTTTCGATTAAGGGGATCGTTTTCACCATCTAGACCAATTTCACTGCCATAATAGATGCTGGGTGTTCCAGGAAACGTAAACTGGAATAAAAAGGCTAACATGGCTCGCTTCTCATTGCCACCACACACGGTCATTATACGCTTTGTATCATGACAATCCACTAAATTAAACATGTTTCTTAGAATATTCTTAGGATAAGTGGTCAATACCCTGTTAACGCCTTCTATAAAAATGGATGGAGTGGTATGCGTATCATCTGATGTGTTTTCCTTAAAGAAAGACCAAATGGGCATCAGTAAGTCATAATTCATGGTTGAATCAAATTGTCCCGAATGAAGCCACGGGAATGCCTCATCCCAATTTTCACCAATAATAACAATGTCTTTTTTAACACTTTTTACTTCTTTTCTAAAAGCTCTCCAAAATTCATGAGACACTTCATTGGATACATCTAAACGCCATCCATCGATGTCGTATTCTTCTATCCAATACTTGGCAGCTCCGATTAAGTAGGCTTTTACCTGTTCATTATCTGTGTTCCATTTTGGCATAAGAGGTGTAAAAGCAAAGGTAGCATATTTCAAGTTAATCATATCGTCATAAGTCATGTTGGTTAAATCTGGGGCGTTGTTATCGTTCAATGGAAAATTAACAACCCCATCCCCTTCGATAAAAAAGCAGTCATAGTACTTGGATGCTCTCCCATGCTTAATCACATCCTGCCAATAAGGATGCTGCCATCCACAGTGATTAAAAACAGCATCCAGCATGATACGTATACCCCGTTTATGGGCTTCCTGTACCAGCTCTTTGAACATATCATTGGTGCCAAAATGAGAATCAATGGCATAATAATCCTCAATATCGTATTTGTGACTGGATGGGGATTGAAAAATAGGGGTAAAGTAAATACCGGTAAACCCTAAATCTTTGATATAATCCAACTTGTTAATGACACCTTGTAGATCACCTCCAAAAAACATATCATTGGTCACATCGTCTCTGCTTCCCCATTCTAAAACATGTTCATGATTCAAGGACCTATCACCATTGGCAAATCGTTCAGGAAAGATCTGGTACCAGATGGTATCAGCAACCCACTCAGGTGCTTCATAAATGTCTTCATGGTTGACATAAGGAAAGTTAAAAAAGTTAGATAACTCATATGTGTTATCACTATCCTTATCCACATCAATAATTTCTCTGCTGCCAAAGATTACTTGTGTATACTGATTCTTGATTAAAAAAGCATATTTTGCCCGCTTCCATTTGGGTTTGATTTCACAAAACCAGTAGTCATGTATACCTGTTGCATACTCTTTTATCATGGAGATACCCTGTGCTTCTTCTGCTTGCCATTCATAATCACTTTCTTGCTCCTCTTTTGGTGCAAAATGAAAGGGGTCACCATAGATTAATTTTATATCATCCACTTCACCTCTGCCTGTACGTATCCTTACGTGGACTGTTTCTCTATCATATGCATAGGCATATTTACTTTTCGCTTCATGGTAGATTGCTGCTAGATTCACTCTGTTTTACCTCCTGTTAATGGTCAACACTTAATTTATTCTCTCTTCTGTCCCTGTATCAAAAAAATGTATGGCATCCAGGTCAAAACCAAAAGTATGGGCTTCACCTTCTCCATATACATAATGTCCTGGTGTTGAAATGATGATATCTTGGTTGCTTTTCGTTTTAGCATATAGAATCTTTTCTTTACCCAACATCTCAACCACATCAATCACACATTCAAATCTATCGGATATCTTATCACAACTTATAAACCGTTCTGGTCGAACACCCATGGTGACGGATTTTTGGTCAAAAGGCTTAAGATAGGCTAAATCTTCTTCTTTTGGTGTCAGTTGAATGGTTCCATCATCGGATACAAACCTGCCTTGAAGCATCTTGCCTTGAATAAGATTCATGGTCGGTGAACCAATAAATTTGGCTACAAATATATTATGAGGCCGATTATAAAATTCCTCTGGTTTACCTGCTTGCTGTATTTTACCATCATTCATCAGTACAATCTTGGTTGCCATTGTCATGGCTTCTGTTTGGTCATGTGTCACATAGATGGTGGTTGTCTCTAATGATTTATGTAACCGTACCAGCTCAACCCGCATATGTTCGCGCAGTTTTGCATCCAGATTGGATAAGGGTTCATCCATTAAGAATACTTTTGGTTTTCTAACCATGGCACGACCTAATGCAACACGTTGTCGTTGACCACCTGAAATATCCGATGGTTTGGAATATAGGTAATCTTTTATTTGCAGTACTTCAGCTGCTTCCATCACACGGTCATGTATGATTTTCTTTCTTTCTTTTCTCATGGACAATGAAAATGCCATGTTTTCATAAACGGTCATGTGGGGGTACAATGCATAGGATTGAAAGACCATGGCTATATCCCTATCTTTAGAAGCAACTTTGTTCACACGCATATCATCAAATAGAAGATCACCTTCTGTGATAGAATTAAGACCTGCTATCATTCTTAACAAAGTGGTTTTACCACATCCGGATGGTCCCAAAATAACACAAAAATCTTTGTCTTCAATCTCCAAATTAATGTTTCTTAATGTAAATGCTTCACGACCTTCATACTTTTTACCAATTTTCTTGAATTTAACTTTCATAATGCCTCCTGTCCTATTCTTTCAGCGCTAAACATATTGAACTATTTATTGGTAAATATCATTAACCTTTAACCGACCCTTTTGATAAACCGGATACCAATTGTTTTTGTAACAGTATAAACATCAAGACAATGGGTATGGCTGTTAATAAACCTCCTGCCGCAAAAGCCGGTTGATTCAACGTTCTAAAATCATTAATCAGTGTAAATAAACCTGCTGCAAGGGTATAGGATTCAGGTTTTGTCAATAGTACTCTTGGCAGCAAATAATCCATAAATGGGCCAATAAATGACCACAAGGCAATAATGGCTAACATGGGTCTTGCAACGGGCATGATAATGAGGCGATAAACCTTCATACTTGAACACCCGTCAATCTTAGCTGCATCATCTAACTCCGTGGATATAGAGTCTAGATAACCTTTTAAAATAAACGTATTACCTGCAATACCACCAGCAGAATAGATAAGGATTAACATCATTTGCCTAGAAAAAGCCGGTATAACAGATGATATAATGGAATGCATGGTAAAGTAGGCTGTAATCCCTGCAAATGTAGGTATGGTCTGTATGAGCATAATGGCCATCAACGAAGCTTTTCGACCTTTAAAGCGGTATCGTGAATAGGCAAACCCTGTAAAGGAAACCATGGCTAAAGATAAAACTGCCGTAGAGATGGCAATAAAAATGGTGTTGGATACCCACTTTAAATATAAAGTTTCTTCAAATAAATATTTAAAATGTTTCAAAGAAAATTCAAAATCCCGATTCAAAATAAGGTATTGAACTTGAAAACCATTAAATGCGGAAACAACCATCTGAAACAAGGGCCATAAGATAGCAACTGCCCAAAGGAGCAGCGCGAGATAGGACAGCCCTATTCCAATTTTACCCGTAACCGTTAGGGGTTGTTTATCTGAAAGATACAGGTCATTTTTTTTCTTAAACATGCCCATCATAATTTCTCCTCTCTAAATGCTTTAGAGTTTTTAAAACCAATAAATGCGAATAACATCAGTCCTAATGATATGACAACGGTGATAGCTGCCCCAATGGCCTGATATTGTTTTTCTGTGGTTAATTTGAATATGTACGATATGAGTAAGTCCGTGGTTCCAGCCAGATTACCATACTTGGTTGGATTAAAAGGACCACCTGTATTAAACAAATAAACCGTTGAAAAATTATTAAAATTAAAGGTATATTGACCCACCAGTAATGGTGCCGTTTGGAATAGCACAATAGGCAAGGTGATGCGCTTTAGCTTTTGCCAAGCTGTTGCCCCGTCAATTTGAGCCGCTTCGTATAAATCCCCTGGTATGGATTGTAGTACACCTGTGGATAAGAGAAAGACATAGGAACTACCCAGCCAACTTTGTATAAGTATCAATGTTAATCGTGACAAATTGGGATCATTTTTCACCACGATTTGCTGTCCGAAAAGAGATGATATAATTTCTGTTAATGCACCATTTGGTGAAAACATAATGCTAAAAAACATGACTGTAATAAAGGATGGTACTGCCCAAGGCAATAGATAAACCGATCGAAAGATAACCTTTCCTTTGATCCGTTCATTATTCACAAGAATGGCTAAGAAAAAGCCTATAACGATGGCTAAGGTGGTTGCTACAAGGGTCCAAACAATGGTCCACCCTAAAATCAACCAAAATGCCTTTCCTGCTATACCTTCTCCTAAGGCAATTAACCTGTAATTTTTCAAACCAATCCATGCAAATTTCGATTGGTGTTTGGGGTCCATATTGGTAAATGAAATGAGTACGGCTGTGGTAATGGGTACTAAAACAATAAAAATGGTTGTAATAAGAGCCGGTAAGGAAACCATATAAGGGAATCCATCTTCTAAAACACTTGTTTTGGTCTCAAACCAATTTTTTGGACGAATTCCTTTAATCTTATCCCTTTCTACCCGATAGGCGTCCAAAAATGACAGATACATAAAAAGGATAGCAAGCATGGATAATAGCAGTGCAATAATACCCTCAATCATAAAAATCAGGGATTTATCTATTTTTCTACCACCCTCAGCCAAGGAAACAAGTCCTGCTATACCTTCACCTTGATAATTCCCAAAACCTAATGCATATGGAATGGCAATGGCATAAATAAAAAAGCTGATCAGGAAGAATAGCATGGCTTTTATGTATTGTCGATTAAGCAATTGTCCTACACCAGGTAATAAAAATGTCAATGGACCATTCAGGGGTATTGTGCGTTCAATCTCTGTGGGTGTTTTTCGTCTTAAATCAGCAATGTTGGATTGCAGTACATTGATTTTCCTTTTTGTGTGGTGTTTGATCTCATATTTTCTATTTTTAATGCACTCTTTATTACTTTTATGGGGCAGCTCATAAGACCCTACATGAATGGCTTCTTTGCACTGTATTTTTAGTTCTCTTATACCGTCATGTAGTGCTTTTTTTGATATATGCCTATCTTTCCGTTTGTCTTTTAATCGTCTTATATTATCTTCTAACTTATTTTTTTGTTCATGTTTTAGCTTTTTAAGTGCCCCTCTTGCTTTTGTTTCATGGACAGGGTCAATATGCTTCTTCTTTTCCAAAGCCTCTTTTAACTCCTGCTCATTCTCTTCAAGATGCTCCATAATAAAAGGGAGTTGATGCAATTCAATCATGGATTTTTCGTAGGCATAGACAGCTTCATAGCTCATGTGCTTATAAGCCTTATAAAATGATTTTTTTTCTTGAGCAATCCATAATTGCAGTTTTAATTGCCGCATTTTTTTAGAAAGATGTGGTGGCAATTGCCTTAAAAAATCTTTTTTCTTGCTTTTTATTTGATGGAGAAACATTTTTTCTTTCTTTATAAATGCCTCTAGGGCTATGTTATAAGGATGCTGCCTTTTCTTTTGTTTTAATGTCTTGATCTGATGTAATATATCTCTATCTTTTGTTTCTTCATACTGGGTATATAATGTGGCAAGTTCTTTTAGGTATTCATTTTTTCTTTCATGGGCATTGCCAATGTCATCATATAAGAACTTGTTAACTCTTTTCAAGTTGATACCGCCTTTCAGTAATTTTCGCTATTATCGATAACTGTTAGCAGGGACAGCACTGTTATTATCATAATGATGTACAACAGGATATAACCATATGCCAATATGGATTGAGCATTGAATCCGACCAAGGTATATGCTGCTGACCCCAAGAGCAAAACCACCCAAATAAACACAAATAATTTATTGAGTCTTAACTTCATATAAGAAAAATAAGTATGTATACTTAAACCTATAGGTATGATAATCTTCTGAAAGTAAAGGGATAGATGGGTGGTTACATAAGCATCTAAATATGCTTTCTCTGTCACGTTTTTTATCCTATTCTGCTCTCCAAGATCTTGTAACCAGTTTCTATAGAGACTAGCGTCTTTAACTTTCATCATCACATCCAGTGATAGTAAAAAAATTAACATACCTGCTATGCCAAGTATGACATAGAGCTGTTTCTTAGGTAATCGGGTATACCCTTTCAACACATCACCACCTCTTATGTGTGATCAATAAACCACACCATAAAATCGTTTAAACAAAGGGACTATGTCGCGTCTTGCGAAGCAAGTTGTTGTGTTAGGAAAGTTTCCTTGATGCATATAAAAATGCTTCTATTTCATATGCTAAATTCAGAGGACTTTCCTATAAGAACAAAAAGAGAGGCTAATGACTAACCTCTCTTCAATTATGTATGACTAGTCGTAATTAATTGTTATTAATAATTTGCCATCATGGCTTCAAATGATGCTTTTACTTCTGCATAAGCATCTTCTACGGTAGCTGGTTTAACAGCTGCCCATGACAATAATCCATTTTCCCAAGTCTCCCATACAGAACCCCATTCTGTGAATAAAGGTCTGGCTGGTGCATTTTCATAAGATGCCATAACAGCCGCTACTATTTTCTTATCCATATCGGATAAGTCTGATGTTTCATAAACAGCTGGATCAACATTTTCTAAAATCTTACCTGTGGCTTTAAATAAATCAACGGCATATTCCGTATTAACAATTTCCTCAATCATGGCTTGTGCAAGGAGCATCTTGTCTTGATCTTCCTCAATACGCGCATTAACACCTAGTCCCCATCCACCTTTCCAATGGGCTAATGGGTTGCCGTTAACGGTAACTTGGTTAATGGGGAAGATTTCAAGTTCTTCACCTTTGCTTGCTTTTTCTGATAAGCCATTGGCTGACCATGGACCTTCTAAACGAATAGCATTCTTACCACCCGTTGTAAACTCTGCATCCATATAGCCCCAAGTTGCATCATTATCCCATAAATCGGTTCCCGCTTCATCATGTGCTTTCCAGTAATTAAAGAGGGCTCTAAATGCATCTTGCTGCTTTTGTGTCAATTCAGAAAAATCTTTTGTCATATCTGTAAATAAACCACCGGATTCATCCATACCAAGAAGCTCAATGTCAGCTGCATTTGTTATGGCAACACCAAACCATGCATTAAACACTGGAACCAACATATCTTGATAGTTAAGCTCTGTAAACTCAATGGTATTTGCTAAGTCAATGCCACTTGCTTCTGCATTGGCTTTATTAGCAAAATTAATAAGTGTCTCTATGTTCATTGGAAATGCTAAATAACGTCCATCTATCTTAAAATTGCCGCCAAGTCCTTCGTCATAATCATCAAAACCACCTACATGGCCTGCCATCTCTTTGGCATTTATTTCAGCTAATGCTTCATTTTGTGTCAAACCATAAATTCTGTCTGCAGGAATGGCAAATACATCTGCTATATCTTCATTTGTAACATCTGTCGAGTCAAGGACATCTAAGTGATCAAAACAACCTGTAACAATAAAATCAATGGTTGCGTCTGGATTATCTGCTAATACTCTTTGTGCTGCATCCTGATAATATAACTGCCATTTCTTTTCTACTTGTACGCTAATAGAAGCTTTGATACCTGATGGCTTCTCTTCATTGTTCTCATCATGATTATCCTCTGAATCTGAAACTTGCCCCTCAGACACACTTCCCGATGCTTCTTTATCCTGCTTCTCCCCACATCCAACAAATAAACCTACAACCACCATGAATGTTAACAGTAAAGATAAAATTTTTTTCATTTTCTTCCTCCTTGATTGTAATTTTCTTGTTTACTAACATTTGATACTTAACTTTCTTTGCTCATAAAGTATGTACATGATGAAGGCATAACCTTTAAGTACCCAAATGCCATATTAAATGGTTACTTAATCGTTTAAGTTAAAACAAATAAAGTAACAGCTGCCACCTAATCATTTTTAGAGAGCAACCGTTTGCACTATATAAATAATATTACTTATTTTTTTAGATTTGTCAATACTTTTTCGTAAAATAATTACAATAAATTTCTATTTATTTTTCCATAAACTATATAATATGCCAACTTGGGCCATATTATCTTCACTATATTTTTTTGTAATACCTCTTTCATAATTTGTAAAAATATGGTAATATAGTAATATAATGTAAGAAGGGGTGATGACGTGTCTGATCCAAGTCATACTATAACAGACGAATTTCAATGCACAGTAAAAGAAAATGATTGTTTTAACAAAAACATACTTGAACAATTAGCTAAATTACAAGAAGCCGCCGCCAAAGTGAATAAAAGCATCATTCGAGCTTGTACCTATTGTGGCTGCATCGAGATTAATGCAAACAATAAGCTATATTCCTATCATGATGACATCAATTTAGATATGATAAAGTTACTTGATCCCCACCACATTTCTGGAGAACTGTGCGATGCATGTCGAGATCGTATCGAAAAGGATATGGGAAGTTGCCTCTATTATCTAGCATGTATCAGCAACTCATTTGATTTAAATCTTGATGATGTACTCCTAAAAGAAATGGATATCATCCATCTATTAGGCAAATTTCATATCGAATAAATCCGATCTAAAGAAAGGTATAAAAAACAGTTGAACTTCTTATACAATCTTTATGTTTTGCTTTATGCAGCACAAGGAGCAAAACAGTTAAATTGTATAAGTCGAAGCTCAACTTTTTTTATGGGCTAATATGGTTTAAAAGACAGCTTGTAAAGCTTCTGCCACATTATCAACACCAATTAATGTTATACCTTTCACGTCAAGTCCTTTACAATTGGCCTTGGAGATAATGCATTTTGTAAAACCTAACTTTTTGGATTCCATGACACGTTGTTCGGCCATGGTAATACCTCTCACTTCACCGGTTAGTCCCACTTCGCCTATAATGACCGTCTTGGCATCAATTGGGATATTCTTAAAACTGGATGCAATGGCACAGACGATACCTAAATCAAGGGCCGGTTCTGTCACCTTCATACCACCGGCAATATTCACATAGCTATCATAACTGGCCAGCTGCATACCAATCTTCTTCTCAAGAACGGCCATCAATAATACCACTCTATTATAATCTGTTCCCGTGGCCGTTCGTCTAGGCATACCGAAATTGGTCTGACTCATCAGTGCCTGTACTTCTACCAACATGGGTCTTGTCCCCTCCATGCAACAGGTGACAATGGAACCTGCACTATCAATAGGACGCCCTGTTAACATGTATTCAGAAGGATTAGGCACTTCCTTCAATCCTTTATCCCGCATTTCAAAAACACCCACCTCATTGGTTGAACCAAAACGGTTCTTCACCGCTCTTAGAGCCCGATAAGATGCACTTCTTAATCCTTCAAAATAGAGTACTGTATCCACCATATGTTCAAGGACTCTTGGCCCGGCAATAGAACCTTCTTTGGTCACATGCCCAACAATAAATACCGATACACCTAATCCTTTTGCTACGCGCATAAGGGATGACGTTACTTGACGCACTTGGCTGACACTGCCTGCTGCTGAGGTTATATCGTCTGAATAGATGGTTTGTATGGAATCCACGATAACCGCACGAGGCTGTAAATCTTTGATGGCTTTCACACAGTGTGTCAGGTTCGTTTCTGTATACAGGGTAAGTCGTTCTCCATTTACACCTAAACGATCAGCACGCATTTTAATCTGTTGTAACGACTCCTCCCCAGATATATAGAGCACATGTATGTCCTGTTCACATAGGGATTGACACATTTGCAGTAACAACGTGGATTTACCTATCCCGGGGTCACCACCAACCAAGGTTAATGAACCGTTAACGATACCGCCACCAAGCACACGATCCAGTTCACCTATTTTGGTGGATATACGTTTTTCTTCATTCATTTCTATGGCCGCTAACTTCTTCGGCTTATTATCCACTTCTATGGGCTGGCTATTATGTACACTTGGTTTTGCTTTAACCTTCACTTCTTCAACGAACGAATTCCATGCTCGGCATGCTGGACACTGGCCCATCCATTTAGCCGATTCGTTACCACATTCCTGACATATAAATACATTTCTCTGTTTAGCCATAACTGCCTCCCTTAACATCTATCATCTATACTTAATATCTTAACATTACCTGCTAGCATACATCATACAGTTCCCATTAGATAACAAGCACATTATACCACAATTTCTATTAAGAGAACATATGTTTCTTTCCCATCAATACAATTCTGCTATATTATACGAACAGTCCATTGTTAAATGATTATTCCATGGCTTCTTTTAATGCATGTTGTATGCTTTTTAACAAACCCTTGGATGTTAAAGTTGCACCACTAACGGTATCTACATCCAATGATTGGGTATCTATAATACGCCCAAAAAGATTCATCAGCAAATCTTTGGCGTATTTCTCTGATGCATCGACTACTTTAATTCCCACCAGTTTACCTGAGTCTATATCTACCATCACTGTATTCTCTCTCCAGCCATATACCCCTCCCTCATAATAACCATAATACTCACCATCATTTAGTCTTTTAAAATCAATGGATTCGATTTCCAAACTATGCATGTGATTATGTTCTTTTTTAATCATTGACCAGCCAAACATAAGTAATATCATCAAGACTAACATAATAACGCCTATAATCCTCAGATAAACCTTTCTGTTCTTTTTCATACGATAAGTTTCACTCCCTTTCATGAATGAATGTATTTTCATTCATTCATTTTACTATAAAAATAATGTGACATGATTAGGCCTTCTCCAACGCTTGTTTTATCATCATCGATAACTGATGGATGTCCTGATCAGATAACCTATAATTTGACGTTTCCTCACTTGTGGGTTTTCGACTCCCACCTATTAAGTCGACAATTAAAAATACCTGCATGTTACTCATTTTTTTTCCTGTCAGCTTTTGTAAATCTTTACCGACTTTCGGGTTAGGTCCTAAAGCACCTCCGCTAATGGAATAAAACGAGTAGCTTTTTCTTAGGCTCTTCAAATGCTTTAAGTAGGCTCTTAAAGGCGATGCAACTTTACCCATCCAAATAGGTGCCAGAAAAATAAATTTGTCATACTGATCCATTACTTGTAAACTTGGCTTTGTTTTTGGTGTACGACCTAATAGCATATCTAAAGCTATTATGGCATTGCTTCTTTTCTTCTCTTCCGTTATTCTAATATGATCCAGTTTAAACATTTCAGCTATGAACTTGGCTAATCGATCATTATTTTCTGTAAGAGAATAAGATATAACTGCTGTTTTCATGATCTACCTCCTGTCAAATCTTTATTAATAGTTACTTACTCCTAACACGCTATACTTGCATCAAACCTTCCATGGTAAATCTAACAAGATGATTCATGATTTCAGGAAAATGCTCAAGACCAATTTCGTCTTTATGGGTATCCACACTGATTAACGCTGTAAAAATAGCCATAATCATCTCTGCATGGATATCACTTCTGAGTTTTTCATCCTTTTGCCACTTTAATATCACATCAATAAACGCATCATATACAAAATCTGTATGTTCCTTACCGTTTTCTTCTCTATAAATCTGTTCAATCTTGTTGAATACGTCTCGATTATACCATTCTTTAAGAATGGGATTGTCTTTCATCCCTTTCATATTCAAGTACATCAGCTGACGTATGACTTCTAATGGATGGCCTTCTAGATCAACCTGATTCATGATGTTTTTTTTCAATAACCGATTTTCTTCAATAAATAATTCCATAAATAAGTCATTTTTTGAAGTAAAATAATTGTAAAAAGTCCCTGTAGCCATACCTGCTAATTGAGTGATTCCAGCCACATTGGTTTTTTTAAAGCCTTTCTTCTCAAACAATTCTTTTCCACTTTTTAAAATTTCTAAACGCTTATCAATCATTTCTAGACCCTCTCTTCAACTTCACTTATTTGTTTCAATATGAATGAATATTTTTTAATTCATTCATATTATACCATCTTCATTTTGTTTATGTCAATAAGATAGTAAAAATGTTTAGGATAAATCTAATAATCAAATGTTATTACGATTAAATAGATATCGGTTGGTAATTAGGTTCCATTATTAAGCCATGCATCATTATACCTTTAGTAATAAAATAATAATGGAAATCAAACCCATACAAAAATTAACAAGGCATAGGAATGTGACGACTTGTCTTTGATTTAACCCTGCGGATAAAAGTCGATAATGTACTTGACTTCTATCGGCTTGAAAGACGGATTTTCCTTCTAAAAATCGTTTTATGACCACAAAGAGATTATCCAATATGGGTACACCTAGAGCAAGAATGGGAATAAGTAACGACAATACCGTTGCTTGCTTAAAAGCCCCATCTAACGCAATAACTCCTAAAATATAGCCAATAAAAGTGGCTCCTGCATCTCCCATATAAATCTGTGCAGGCTGCTTGTTGTATCGTAGATAACCTATCAGCACACCTGTTAATATAATGGCCATCATGGCTGAATTTAACTGCCCCTTAGCTAATGCCACAATAAATAAGGTGACAGCAGATATAGCGGAGATACCACCAGCTAAACCATCTAATCCGTCAATAAAATTAATAACAGTGGTTACACCAAAAATCCAAGTCACAGATAATAGAAACTGTAATATAGCTGGAAGCAGAACATATTCATGGGTAATGGGATTCGTAAATCCATAAAAAATAACACCAGATTGGTAGGCTACTATGGCTGCTCCTACTTGAACAATCAATTTAGGCAGTGCTGGAAATTCTTTTTTCTTAGTTTTAAACCAATCATCGATAATACCTATGGATAAAATCATTAGGGAACCGACAAGTAAAGCAATGGATTTATTATTTATGCCCCCAAAGAATACCAAGTAAGTCACCATAAACCCCAGAAAAATACCTATCCCTGCTAGATGGGGAACAGGTTCTTTGTGCAGCTTCCTGGATGTGGGTTTATCAACAAAATCAATTTTTAGGGCGAATTTCTTTAACTGTGGAATGAGTATATACACGATGCTAAAAGCAATCAAAAATGCGATTAAGTAATTCATATGGATCCTCCTCATTTGTCTAACCAAATCATAGCATATTGTGTATGCTTTTACAAGAATACATGATGGAATATGCTGCTTAGGGTTGTCTATACCATATAAAAGAGGATAGCTACGCTATCCCCTTATCTTTTTTCTTATGCTTTTTTAATTCTTACACCTTGTGTACCGTTCGTAAAATCTACACTAAAACTTACTTTACCAGCTAAGTTTGATTTCATTTTACCTACTTGAACTTGATCAATATAGATTTTATACTCTTGTCCGGCTTCCAATTCCATTGTAATCTGTGCATCTTCATGCCCTTCAACTTTAAACTCAACTGCTTTATCATTTAATGAAAAATGGTGAACAGTAGTCCCCGGAACTGATTCAAATAATAGTCGCCCATTTTTCTCTAGTTTCGTTATTTCGTCATATGTCTTAACTTTATATATATGTCCATCGACTTCGAAATCTAATATTTTTTTCTTTTCGTCCATTAAGTGATTTCCAAAACTTAATGTTTGATCATCTTCGACCCTGATTAGCTCTTCAATACCAGCCATCTTTAAAACCCTCCTATTTTTGTCGTAAAAAGTTGAATACATACATTATATATTATTTTAACAGTTATGACTAGAGGTAATTTTTTATTTTACAGTAAATGTTAATGTTTCCTCTGTCACCTCTACGACAACATGGTCCCCGTACTTAATTTTGTTGTCTAATAGCTCTTCAGCGAGCTTATCTTCAACTTTTGACTGAATGGCTCTTCTAAGGGGTCTTGCACCATAGGCTTCGTCAAATCCTTCGTTGGCAAGATAATCCTTAGCCGCTTCTGTCACTTCCAGTTCAATACCAATGTTCTTATGCAAGCGTTTTGCCACTTGTTTTATCATGATCCCTACAATTTCTCTTATATTCTCTTTTGTTAATGAATGGAATACAATGAGTTCATCCAAACGATTTAAAAATTCAGGTCTAAATAAACGCTTCACTTCATCCATTACATTTTTACGCATATCTTCATAACTACGCTGTTCATCCACTTGAGAAACAAACCCTAGCTTTTTAGGTGAAATGATGTTTCTTGCGCCTATATTAGAGGTCATGATGATCACCGTGTTTTTAAAGTCAATTCTTCTGCCTTGTGCATCTGTAATATGTCCATCATCTAACACTTGTAATAAGATATTAAACACATCTGGATGGGCTTTTTCAACCTCATCAAATAAGATAACAGAATAAGGTTTTCTTCTGATTTTCTCACTGATTTGTCCGCCTTCGTCATAACCTACATAACCTGGAGGTGAACCAATTAATTTGGACACACTGTGTTTTTCCATATATTCAGACATATCCACACGGATAAGAGCGCTTTCATCGCCAAATAATACCTCTGCTAAAGCTTTTGTCAGCTCTGTTTTACCCACACCTGTAGGTCCTAAGAATAGAAATGAACCAATGGGACGACGAGGGTCTTTTAAACCTACACGACCACGCCTTATTGCTTTAGATACTGCTTCAACAGCCTCTACTTGACCTACAACCCTTTCATGAAGATGGGATTCAAGATTTTTAAGTCTTACCCCTTCTTCTTCTGTTAACTTCTTAACCGGTATACCCGTCCAACTGGATACGATATCGGCTATCTCCTCTTCGTCAACAACCTGATCCGACATGGTATTTTTTTGCTCCCATGCTAATTTGGAATCATCCAGTTTCTCTCGGATAATCTCTTGCTGTTTCTTGATCTCCCCTGCTTTTTCGTATTCCTCTGTTTTAATGGCTATTTCTTTATCTTTTTCCAGCTCTTCAAGCTTTAACTCCATATCCTTGATATCCGGTGGTGCGGTATAGGTGCTTAATCTGACTTTTGATGCCGCTTCATCAATAAGATCAATGGCTTTGTCTGGTAAAAACCGATCCGTGATATAACGATTGGATAACTTAACAGCAGCAATGACCGCTTCGTCCTTGATATGCACTTTATGATGGGCTTCGTACATGTCTTTTAAACCTCTTAGGATATCAATAGCTTCTTCCTCAATGGGTTCTTCAACCTTAACAGGTTGAAATCTTCGCTCTAGGGCAGCATCTTTCTCAATATATTTACGATACTCATCCAATGTTGTGGCGCCAATAAGCTGAATCTCACCTCTTGCAAGAGATGGCTTAAGGATATTGGAGGCATCGATAGCTCCTTCTGCTGCTCCTGCGCCAACGATGGTATGCATTTCATCAATAAACAGAAGCACATTACCGGCTTCTTTTATTTCTTGTAAGGCTTTCTTAATACGTTCTTCAAATTCGCCCCGATATTTTGAACCTGCTACCATAGAAGATAAGTCAAGTGCTACCACACGTTTATCCTTTAGTGTTTCGGGAATATTGGCATCCGCTATACGCTGAGCTAATCCTTCCGCAATGGCTGTTTTACCTACACCCGGTTCACCGATTAAGCAAGGATTATTTTTCGTACGTCGACTAAGAATCTGTATGACCCTTTCGATTTCTTTATCCCGCCCAATAATAGGGTCAAACTTCCCATTTCTTGACATTTGAGTCAAGTCACGGCTGAACTGATCCAATGTAGGGGTATTGGAACTCTTGGATTCTGCTTTCTCGCCATCTTTTTGCGTAGGAGATTGTCCTAAATTTTTTAGAATTAACTGATATAATTTCTGTACCGTGACACCTGAACTGCTAATCAGCTTCACAGCAATACAATCAGTTTCTTTTAAAAGGGCTAGTAAAATATGCTCTGTACCGATTCTATTGGTTTTCATGTTAATGGCTTCACGTAAACTGGACTCAAGTACCCGCTTAGCTCGGGGTGTGAAATCTTCCACATCCTCTAGTTGCACGTTACCTGCCAATCCTATTTTACGTATTTTTTCTATAATCACGTCTTCTGTGACGCCTTGGCTCACAAGTATTTTACTGGCCACACCTTGACCTTCTTTTATAAGACCCAGTAAGATATGTTCTGTACCCACATAGCCATGACCCAATTCTTTTGCCACTTGTTGTGACAGATTAATTGCTTCTTGGGCTCGTCCTGTAAATCTACCCATCATCTTAATCAAATCCTCTCTTTTTTATATCTATCTAGCACATTGATAAACTAAGTTTTAATTTTAGGCAAGTTTTGGCGAATAAACGTTGCTCGTGCCATATCCCGCTCTTCAATTTTTAGTTCACGTTTCATCTCTTTTTGTAAGTTTGCTGGCTGTATACAAGTCATTAGTCCATAGATATTAATGGGTTCTGTATGTTCAAAGTTCAAAATACCTAATTCATAACCTAACTTCATATCCGATAATAAGGTCATGGCTTCATTGGATGATAAAATGCGCGCATAGGTTAATGCACCATAAGACCTGTAAACGGCATCTTCAAATTGCATACGCTTTTCACTGAGTAATTTCTTACGGAGTGACCGTTCCTGTTCCACAATCTGATTCGTAACACTGGTTAAGTTTTCAATGATTTCTTCCTCTGAATGACCAAGAGTGACTTGATTAGAAATCTGAAAAACACTCCCTCGGCCTTGGGAGCCTTCACCATAGATGCCCCGTACAGTTAAACCAAATTTACCAATAGCCTCTAGTATAAACTGTAATTTACCTGTGGTCTCCAGTGCTGGAACGTGAATCATATAGGACGCTCGAAGGCCTGTACCCACATTGGTTGGACAAGCTGTGAGATAGCCCATTCTTTCGTCATAGGCATAGGTTATCTTCTCTTCTAATAAGTCATCAATATGGTTAGCATTTTGAAGGGCTTCCTCTAAATTAAACCCATTGCTAATGGATTGTATACGCAGATGGTCTTCTTCATTAATCATGATACTCAGGCTCTCATCTTCCGATAGAATAAGACCAGTCGGTATGGATGACTGCACAAAATTAGGGCTTACCACATGACGTTCTACCATAGCTACTTTATCAAGTGGTGATAAGGCTTCCATATCCATCCGTTCAAAATAGTGGCTGCTGCTTGCTTTTAGTACAATATCTTCTACTTCATGAACAATCCTACTAGCTATTTCCTTGGTTAACTTGCTTGGGAAATGATAGGTTTCCAGGTTTCTCGCTAATCGCACCCGACTGGAAATAACCACATCATTATTATTGGCATTTTTTTCATACCATTTTAGCATAAGCCACCCTCCTTTTTCAAGGCTCGGATAGCATCACGGTACCCAGCTGCTGCTTCATACTCTTCTTTTTTTACTGCTTGCTTTAATTTGCTCTCTAAATCCCTAATCTGTTTTTGGGTTAAAAGTTTCTCACCTGTTCGATTAGGTATTTTTCCTGTATGCAGATTGCTGCCATGAACCCTTTTTATAACAGGACTTAGGAGATTCCCAAAGGTGGAATAGCACCTATGGCAGCCAAACTTTCCTTTTTGTCGAAATTCATTGTATGTCATACCACACTGTTTACATTGTAAGACATGACTCTTTTTTTGCTGTTCCATGTGAGGTGCTACCTTTTTGTGATTCATATCTAAGAGACTGCTTAAAAAATTCTCTATGGAGATATCTTTTTCTTGATACAAATCTTTCACTTCCATAGCACATTTATTACATAGATGAATTTCCTTCTTTTTTCCATCAATTGTTTGATTTAGGAATACGGTTGCAGGTTCTTGTTGACAACGTTCACATAACATAATCATGCCCCCTAACATCTTATTAATAGTATGCCCTTTTTCATTCTTTCATTCCTCTTTGGAAAAGGATTTCAAATGGTTTGCTATTGTCATTTCTTATCTTGGTGGCTAATTTTTACCAGAAAAAATATACCATTATTATATCATATTCCTTTTAAAAGACAAGAAAGTACGGGCTTTATTATTCATTTATGTTAAGATCATAATACGCCATTCATCAATATCATACAGGGCTGTAGTCTCTTTGGGTCAGCGGTACATTTCAATTATTTTTTCAAGCATTTTTTCATCAAGAGCATTCACATACCCAACAATGTAACCTTCTTTATCAATGACATAAGTTGTTGGATAACCGTTTATATAATAATGTTTAATGGCTTCTCCTTCATCATCAAATACGATAGGGAACGTTATTTTTTTATCTGCAATCCAATTTAACACGTCTTCTTTTGGCATTTCCTTGGGGTCTTTTTGTACATTAACGCCTAGAATAGCCACATCATCTAAACGATACTTATCGTAGATTTTCTGAAAATCCGGCATTTCTGCTACACAGTATGTGCACCAGGTTGTAAAGAAGTTAACCAATAACAATTTATTCTTATAATCAGATATGGAATATTCATTCCCTTTACCATCATCAAGGGTAAAATTAGGAGCTAATGTACGGTCTTCCTTATCTTTGTCTTCTTCATCTTTGTCTGCTTCATCTTTATCACCCTGGTCTTTATCAACTGAATCGTCTTCTTTGGACTCTATATCTGTCGCTGTACCTTCTCCTGCTGAATCCACATGGTCTATGATTTCTGTATCCGTTACATCATGGTCACTTTGCTGAGTATCCATGTTTTCCTTCTTAGCATCGTCCTTAGCTTCTCCACAACCTGCCATCATAACGACAAGTAACAATGACACCATGAACCCTATAATCTTCTTTCCTTTCATTTTATCACCTCAATCAACTGTTATTTTGCGCCTCCAATAACCAACAAACTCAATGAATTGGTATATAACATAATCCCCATTATAATCATTAAAATACCAGCTACCCACTTTATTTTATTAAAATGCGTAAACACTTTCTTATAATGATGAATAAACTTCCCAAATAATAGGGCAGATAGTAAAAAAGGGATGGCAAAGCCTAATGAATAAATGGACATCAAGCCTCCAGCTTGCAAGTAGTCCTTTTCAAAGCTTGCAAGAAAAAGGATGGTACCGACAATGGGTCCATTACATGGCGTCCAACCTACACTAAATGTAATGCCAAGAATAAGGGATGACAAGACATTGGGTCGAAATTTTTTATAGTGATACTTACGCTCTCGGTCCAAAAATGGTACCTTAAAGAGCCCAATAAAATATAAGCCGAGAATCATAATCAACACACCACCCACTTTGCGAATCACCTCTTCATATTGAACCAACGTGGTGTTAATGGCTTTTGCTCCAAACCCCAACATAATGTTTAGGATAGATAGCCCAATAACAAAGGCAAATGAGTTGATGATCATATTCCGCCTAGCGTCTTTTTGAAATGCTATATCTTGTATGGTCGTTCCTGCTAAATAACTAAAATATAAAGGTAGTAGCGGCAACACACAAGGTGTAAAAAAAGATGCCAAACCGTTGATAAACGCCATCCAATAGGTTAACTCCTGACCAATCATATACGAACCTCCTACATTATGTAAAAAAACTTTCTCTAAAATTCATATCATCGTATGATGAATAGAAAAAGTTACCATTTATATTACTATATTACAATATTTAAATAAATAAATCCACCCCTTTTTATTCACCCCGAAAATATTCCGTAGATAAGATAAAGGGCTGCTTCATCTTTCCATGATATCAGCCCCTTTATACTTATGGTTCGATTGGTCCATCTTCTGAATCTTGTCTTATATTGGATACCATACGTTTGAACATTTCACCATTAAGTGAACCTGTTTTGGCCATCATACCAATTTCATGGGATGTAAGATCACCCATGTAGGGATGCCCATGACTTACATGTTGATGCTCTGGTTGCTTTTCAATAATACCTTCTGGCACACCATCTTGATCATTAAAATTTGTGCTTTCAATATTTTCACTTATCCTTGGGTCTGTGCTATTGGATGCCGGATAACTTTTTATGTCTTTCATCGTTTCATATCCTTTCCATGTTGTCAATTCCTATAGGGTATCTTTTCTTATCTTATTGCATGCATGAAAATCCTCTTATCATGGACAAAATGAAGCCTTCTATTCCACATGCTAATATAAAATAAGTAGAGATTATACCTATCTCTACTTATTATACCCTTGTTCTCATATTCTATTATACGATAAGTGGAATAGACTTTAGTCTCCAACATTACCTTTGACTTGACCTTATGACAATGCCATTTTTTTCAACTGCTTAAAGACGTCCGTAACCTGTGGCACCATCAGGATAATAAGGGTTAAGAATATTTCTCCAGCAATATAGGCAAGATTATAACCGATTGAATAAGGTACCGGGTCAAATCCTAAATCAATGGCATAACTTTGAAAGAAAACAACCCCTGCAATAAAATGACATAAAAATCGACCAAATGCTCCAAGAATAAGACCTTTCATTAACCCATTTGGCGTGTTACGCATAAGTCCAGCAAATCCAAGCATACCAAAAGCTAATGGATAATCCAGCAATAATTGTATGGGATGCATGACCCAGCCGCCAAGGGCAAGTTGTAGCAATCCATATGTCATACCGCAAATTATACCTTGTACCGTTCCAAACCAATAACCGATAACAGCTATAAAAAGCATGCTAAACAGTGTAATGGAACCACCCTGAGGTAAGGTTACAAGTTTCACATAGGACAACGCTACAGCTATTGCGATGGCAATTGCAGAATACACTAACTCTTTTGTTTTCATGGATCGAGAACGACTACCTAAAGCCACAACAGCTATTAAAAGAATAAGGGCAATTGCAACTAAAATAATCTGACCTAGTGTAGATGTAATGATACCTTGGATATCGCCACTTGCAATAGCGTCTTGAAATTGTTTTAACATGAAAAAATCCTCCTTAAAATCTAGGAGGGATCATGGAGTTTGAAAGCATACTGTATGTATTACTTAACGCTTCCCTTCGTCGGCATTATCCGAATCAGGTTATAAGGGTCAGTACTTTACTTTCTCAGCCCAAGGCTCCCCTAGCACATATTTTATTTTCATACATAATGTATACCATTATGGTGGATTTGTCAAGTGGACTTACATATCCAAATACTTCATTGTAAAATCCATCACTTTTTGCACATTATCAGCGTTAGTACTGTATGCTGAAGAATTGACGATTTTATTATGCTCATCAAAATATTTACCAGACACATCACTCACGTCATCTGAGGTAGCTAAATAGGTGTATGTTCTTGCCATTTCCTCAGGGGTAATGGCTTTTTTACTTTTTAGAGCATATGCAAATTTTGCAAGTTTAGAAAGATGAGGATAGCGACTGATGTCCACTTTCACATTTGTTACCCGTATACAGTTAACTGTAACCTTTGTATCTTTTAATTTATCAGCAAGCCAATAGGTGTACATCACCTGAGCTATTTTAGATTGATAATATGCTTTTGACACATTGAACTTCCGGCTCTGAAATTCTGGGTCTTTAAAATCAACGCTTATGGAGGGATGAACAATTAAACCCTTTGAAGCAATTGTAATAATTCGACCTTGGTTACTTCTTTTTATGGATTCCAATAGAAGTTCAGTTAATAATACAGCCCCAAGATGATTGGTCGCCCATATTTTTTCTATGCCTTCTTTGGTCATCACTGCCTTTTTTTGCGTAATATCAAATAGTGCTGCATTACTGATAAGTACGTCTAATGTATCGTACTTTGCTAGGAACCCAGTGACCATCTTCCTAATGGAAGATTGCAAAGACATGTCAACAAGCATTAATTCAGCTGAATTGTTTTCATGTGATTGTTTCACTTCTTCCAAAGCCTTTTCTCCCTTTTGTTCATTTCTACAAGCCAGAATGACATGATAGCCTGCTTCTGCCATTTGAATAGCCGCAGCTTTACCAATACCTGAATTTGCTCCTGTAATTAAACATATTTTTTTATCCATATTCTTCATGCCTCCTTATTGACAAAACCCATCTCTATTAGTGTGTACCAATGCCTTACTTACTAATCAAGACTGCTTCTTTTTCTTTTCAAATTTTTTGTATGCGAAAGAAATGACGCCTATACAAATGAGTAAACCTATGATTGCAGGAATAAAAATGGATTGGCCGGATTCCCCTCCTTCAACAACACTCCATATCATTTTTCCTACAGTCATAAACACCACAACAGATAAACCAATCCATAAACTCCGTTTCCACAATGCCATACCTAAAGCAATAAAAGATATTGGAATAATAAGTGTAACGAGAATTTTAGCTATCCCCCAGCTGCCCATCAGGTATTCCATTTCCATATCTAAAAATTGTTCCACTAATGCACTTGATGATTCAGGCTCTGGGAACCAGAACATGCTAGTCATCAGTAAAAAAATAGTAACAGATATACCCGTCCAACTTCTTTTATAAGCAAAATAGCAGAATGGTATTAAAAACAGGGGTCGGATATACCAGCTCAATTGATTGTGGTGACGTTCAAACGCCCAGTTAAAAAATGCATCATTTGTAGCGAATAAAATTAAGAATACCACTGTCAGCAGTGCAAAAACCACCGCGAAAATCAAGTCATACTTTTTACGTTTTTTGTTTCCCATCATACTCACCCTTTCAGATTATAACTAGCCATCTTATTTACACTTTAACAAGGTTAAACTTTATAAACCACTTGGTCTAGACCTTGTGGTTTACATTATAACATTACTGTTATTGACTGTCAACAAAGTTTCAAATCTTTATGATAAAATATTTAAATACATAAAAAAACTACCAATCTGGTAGTTTTATATATTTAGGCTATATTTCTCTTATGATGTACCTAACCCATGCTTCATAAAATCAACATAATTGTCTAGATTTTCAAGGGTCTCTTCTAATACCATCACCCCATCAGCATAAAATATGTCATCAAAATAAGTAAACATAAAGCTGATTGTTTTGAGAATAAAATCTTTTGGAAAATTCGGCTTGAAATCACCTTTTTCTATACCTTCATTTATCATATCGTGCAGCTTATTAGTACCTATTTCCAATCTTTCTTTGATGATATCAAAAATTTCGTTTCCCTTTTCTTTGACCAGCATCTTCGCTAACTTATGATACTTAGGATGTTCCATAGCAAATTCTACACCGATTCTTGCCTGACATTTAAACCTCTCAAAAATATCCATTTTCTGAAAGCTTTCGTTTAAATCACGTGTTCGATGGTGTATAAACTCCCATTTCACATGAGAGGAATGCTCGATTAAGTATAGATATAAGTCTTGTTTATTTTTAAAATGATAATAAAAGGTTCCTTTGCTGATAGATGCATTTTTAATGATGCTATTTAAGGAAGCGTCATCATACTTATGGGATGAAAACTCATCTAAAGCTGATTGAAGCAATTGTGTTTTTCTCTCAAATGACTTTTCTTTCATTATAATCAATAGCCCCTTTCTTATAATATAAACCACGTAGTCCATACTATGTGGTTTATATTATAAGACTATGTATATAGACTGTCAATGCGTAAGATACTTACTTATTAAGAATAGAGTCAAATCAAATGCAGAGCATCCATTAGCCCACAAGCTGAAGGTGCATCGTTACATACCCCTTTATGAGGTCAATGATTTCTTTATTAATGGTGTCATATTCATTGACATCGTACCAGCATATGGTTTTATGTTTTGTATCCATTCTTAATAAAGATGGTTTTAACAACCCTTTTTGATTATTACACCAACCACATCCATTACATTGACCGCTTGTTTCATAAAAATCTTTTTGAACTGCTTTAGGCTGACGTTGAATGATGGGAACTATTCGGGATGTTGCAATAAATCTCAATCTTATTTTTAGAGGGTTTACAGCTTTAAAATCAAACACAAATGCCATTAATGGGGATGTTTTTATTTCTTTTTTTGTGTAACGTATCTCAAAGTTTAATACATGAGGCTCATAAACATAACGAATATCAAAGTCATTATCCTGCAACATCTTATGAAGTATGGACATATGATTGTAGGCTTTATCCTTGTATAGTTTCTGGAGTATTTCCTCTATACTAGGTTTATATTGGGTATCTAATGCTCCAAAATCACACATCCTAAAACACAATTCACCTGCTTCATGGATATTCTGACTACATTTTAAGGCAAAGAGATGCAATGCTTCTATCATATCTGGTTGCTTATGGGTTGTTAGCCTTACACTATCACCATCTGCATCTATCTTTATCCCAAGTTCTACTACAGCATCCAGTAGCTTTTTCTTTTGACGCTTGCCAGTTTTCATAAACTTATCCATAAATGCCTTATCACCTATGATGGTGTCATCTTTTAAACGCCCTTGTGATGCAACTTTATAGATTAAATCTAAACAATCCGATACAGGCTTTATTACTTTATCTTTCACACGCTTGAAGGGTTTACTTTTTGAATGAAACTCACCAGAGTTAAAACTGACTTTGGGAAATGATTCCATACCCAATGCTTCTGGTTCCTTAAAAAGTGTCCCATAAAAGTCCCTAAAAAAGTTATGTAACGCCATATAACCTGTACCCCTATTGCTATCTATATCTGATAGCAAGTTCAGATAATATGCCGCTGTTTGTTCATTGGCAAATCTTAAATCCCTTATCATTTGTTCCATCCTATTTCTCCTTCCTATTTTTAGAGGAATACCTCATGTTAATCATGCGACTTTATTTGTTCATAGGCTTCTATCACTTTAATAAAATCCTGAGCATCCCCTCCATTATCAGGATGATATTTTTTTGCTAAAACTCTAAACCTTTCCTTAATATCATCCAAATTTGCATCAGCAGGTAATCCAAAAGCTTTTAATAGACTTGGGTCGTACATGTTTTTATAGGATAAACCATTCTCTTTATAATACTGATAATAAACTGAATAAAAAAAAGCGCTGAATACTTCTTTTCGTTCCTCATGTCCCATTCTAGCTAATGTATCAAGATTAAATTGAACACTGTTGTCATCTAGGTCCTTCGTTGAGAAAAATTGATGCCATATAAGGGACATACTGTTGTTATCCTGTTTGTATGGAAATCGAATATGTTGCTCTTGTCTTTTTAACCTTCTTAGCTTTCGCTTTAATTCATTTATATCGATGCAATCATCCCCTTTTATCTATACATATTCTCATCACCATTATTTGATTCCAGTGTCCCTCTTTCTATCATCATTCTTTTTTCTTTCATAATACTCACACCGTTTGCTTATGTATTTTATTATACACTTAAAAAGCCATATAGCAATAAAATAGTTGAAAAGGGTGCGATAAAAGATATGTCCCATTCCAATAACGACACCCATCTTTAACGCACCCTATTTAATCCTTCTATACATACCTTATACAATTATTAAACCTATCGCTTACTTTAACTCCTCAGGTTTTACCTTGCCATCAGCCATATCCTGCTCCACACCAGCAATCATACGTTTCACCATTTCGCCGCCTAATTGCCCGGCTTTTGCCATACTGCCTATCTGACGGGATGTAAGCTCACCATAAGACCCATCCTTTGACCTGTTCTTATTAGGTTGTTGATCATGTATATGCTTCATCGCCATACCTTCTTTCATTATCCTTTTATAAGCATATACTTAGTATGCCTCTATCTTATAAAATTATAAGATAGTATACGAAACATTACATGTTCGATTCTTCCTAATCTCACTTTTTCCATATTGACACGTATTTAATACGCATTGTATAATATTATTGTAAGGGAGTGATACTAATGAAAAGTTATTCTTCTAGGGAAATCATTAAGATGCTTAAGCAAGATGGATGGGATTTAAAACGAACAAGTGGCGACCATTACCAGTTCAAACATCCAACTAAAAAGGGAACTGTGACGGTTCGCCATCCCGTTAAAACACTCAATATCAAAAACATTAAAAGTATCGCAAAACAATCAGGGTTAAAGTTCAGTTAGCCCTGATAACTCCCTTTCATACTACAACATAAAGAGGTGAATTGCAAATGAAAGATAATTTTATCTACCCCGCTATATTCTCATTTGTTGACGATTCTATCGCAATTGAATTTCCTGATTTTGAGAATTGTGTGACCCAAGCTGATAATATGGATGAGGTTAGTCGCATTGCTAAAGATAGACTTGCTTTAGAAATTTATGATTACCAAGAAGATGATCGAAAACTTCCAGACCCTAAGTCTTTTAAAGAGTACAATGCGGCATTACAACCTTCTCAGTCTCTTGCTTATATTGATGTATGGATGCCTTACCATAGAGCTCAAATTAAAGATGTTTACGTAAAAAAAACCTTAACTATTCCTAACGAGCTAAATGTATTAGGGCAGCTTAATAACATCAATTTTTCGCAACTGTTACAAGAAGCATTAAGAGAAAAATTAAATATGCATTAAAGAGCCTAAGTTAGGCTCTTTTCTTATGCATAAAAAGTGCTTTAGCCTAGTTAGCAATATAGTAGTCATGTCATGATTAATCGCCAATCATTTCCCCTTAAATGAATACCCTCCCACTATCTGTACACCTGCATTTTAATTTCTTTGCTCTAATTTTTCCATATTACATTGAATATAACGTTTCTTATTTTCGATTCAGTTCATTACTTTTTGCAACTCAAGAAATATTGAATCATACCGGCTACTTTTTCAGTTTTTTCTATTTCAAAGTAATCTTGCAACATAACATTAAATTCTTGAGATGACATATTAAATTTATCAGGTCTGCCTAAATGCTCCTCAATTAACATGGTGATTTGGAAAACTGGACTATTAACGTTTGGAATATCTAGAACAAAACTTCCATAAGGCTTTATAATTCGATGAGCTTCGACGATTGCTTTTTCAACAAAGTCTTTTTCAAAATACTCAAGTATGCCGACACATGCGCCAATGTCAAAATAATTTTCTTCAAAAGGCGTTTCATGTATACTTCCGCAGTATAAGGACCCAATAGCCAATTTCTTCTTTGCAACAAACTCATTAAGCAACTGAATAGTTTTGCTGCTTATATCTACCCCATGATATGTTGAGAGCCATTTGTCATATCCATTAAACATTAGGTTTAAACAGCATCCAAGATCAATAAATTTCATATTTATATCTGGTGATAGATAATCCTTGATTTCCTTACGTCCACTATCGGAAAGTCCTTCCATTTTAAGCCTTTGAAACATAGGGTAGTTAGGATGATTTGTAATATGCTCTGGTAAATCTTCGTACAAATCAATACCCCTCCTCCCGAAATCAATGCCTCTATCATAAGATTTTGCAATTAAATTCAACTGGTTTTCCATTATGTTTCCACCCTCCCCTTTATTTCAGTATAAAAAGACCTTCCGTTTGGAAGATCTTTTATGTACTAATCAGTGCTTTTGTTTATAGCATCTTTAATGCTTTTAGAGGCTATCAACATATATACTACAATAATACTTAAGACTATAGCTATTAATGATATGACTCCCTTCATTGAACCAACAAGCAGTAGTATTAATCCACTTATATTACTTACTACTAATAAGATTGCCAAAATTACTACTCCCCACCTAGCCCAATTTTTCCTTTTATAGACCTCTACAGATAAACCTAAAACAATAAATAGCCTAAAAAACAATGGTACACTTTTACTAACTACACTATATACCCCTATATATAGGTTAGTAAAATACCAAAAATTATATATTATAATAATGGTATTACTTGTCACAAATAAGCCTAGTACCATTAATAATAGTCTATTACTATTTTTATCTGTTATGTTCATTCTAACTCCCCCTTGATTAATAGGCATTACTAAGTAATACTTTTGTAATGGCATTCAATTATTTGCCTTAATCATTAATTTTAACCTTATTCTTTATAAAAAAGTCATGTAATTTTTCCATATCATTGTCTTCAAGATCATTATTATCTATTATAATAAAACGATTGTCTTGAGCAATAATAAATATATATTTACTTATCAAGTAAACCTTTTTTATGGCTTTCCAGTAATACTTAAATTCAGCACTTTCACCCTTTATACATATCTCTTCACTATTAATAATGATGATACTTTTTGAGCTTTTCCTTTTCATTATTGCTGATATTGGCCCTTTATAAAAGAACAACCAAAGAAATAGTAAATAAAAAATAGCAAAGCTACCGCCTATATAACCAAATATAATAATAGCATCATTATAAACACACCATAATGAAATAATCATAACTAACAAACTTATAATTATTTCCTTTTTATAATGACTACGAAAGTATTTTTTGTACCCATCTAGATGTATTTGTTTAGGATTGTCTTGCTCTATTATAATTTGCATAAAATACTCCTAATCTATTTTTATATGCTATCCTTGATAACATTACTCGTCCTAGTATTGATTAAACCATACTAAGTTGACATTTAGCCTTTATGCATCTCTACTTTTAATAACCATTATATCACACGTGTTCTCTATACAAAAGTTTCTTTTTGTAAAGAAAAGAGGATATCTTTAGCGTGGACTTACGTCAATACAGTAGACACAAAAAGTTTAACTTTTCTAATTGACCCTAAGCAGCATCGTAAGCTGATTGAGGTGTCATATAATTAACTGCACTGTGAATCCTTTCTCTGTTGTACCAGGATTCAATATATTCAAATATTGCTTTGCTAGCAATATTGAAATCATAATAATGGTGATGGTGTACTTCTTCTTTTTTAAGTACCGAATGAAATGATTCTATACAAGCATTATCATACGGATTGCCTTTACGACTAAATGATTGTAGCATATTTTTTCTGGCGATATAGTCCATAAACTGATGGCTTGTATATTGAGTGCCAAGGTCTGTTTGGATGATAATACCCGATGTATCCTCAACATTTAAACAAGCATTTTCTACAGCCTTTATGGCTAAATCACTGGTCATTTTTTGTCCATACGCATAGCCCATTATTTTTTTGCTATAGAGATCCATTACTGAAGCTAAATAAGTCCAACCATCTTTAATCGTATGAATATAGGTGATGTCAGTACACCATTTTTGATTAATTGTATCTGCATCAAATACTTGATTCAAAAGATTTTCACGTTCCATGACAGGTGCTTTTGAAGACAGTGGTTTATACTTCTTGACAACAATAGAACGTATTCCTAAAGAGCTCATATATCTTTGAACTCTTTTTAAACTAACAGATTTTCCATCTTTTAAAAGTATTTTGTGAATTTTAGGTGCACCATAGCGTTTTTTGCTTTTATAATATGTTTTCAAAATATCTTCTTGAAGTTGTTGACTTTCAAGTTTTCTTTTTGAAGGTACACTAAGTAGAGCTTTATAATAAGTACTTCTAGGAAATTTCAACACTTTACATATAAGCTTTACAGTATATTTTTTACGATATTTAGTAATGAATTTGACAAGTTCATTTAGTGTTTTTTTGCGAATATGGCGGTAGCTTTTTTTAATATTTCATTCTCCATCTCAAGTTCAGCAATACGCTTTTTCATTGATTGATAATCTTTAGCGGACATTGTTTCATCTTCTGAAACTCTAATTGGAGAAAGATTATTAATCCATTTGTAAATAGTTACAGTTGTTACGCCATACTCACTACTTAACGCTGATACGGGTTTCCCGGCATTATACAGCTCAACAATTTGTTGCTTAAATTCATCAGAATATCTGTTACCTGTTTTGGACATTGTTTAACACTCCTTTTCTTATAAACATTTTATCGTGTTAAACTTTTCGTGTCCACACTTATATACTAACACCAGCGATATCCCACACTTGTATATACTATTTTGTATACTCATTAACTTCTATGCAAATTATTTTATCATACGAAATATAATCTTTTCTGCTTATGTAAGGTCCTGTATTATAATCTTTTGCAAAAGTGTAATACGCTGGACCTTGTCCTATACCTCTATCAAAATACCAGGTCATAAATGTATCTACTTCACTAATTGGCAAGTCATACTCTTTGTCGTTTTCATCTAATAGCTTGATTAATAGTAGTGCTCTATTATTGTTTATCTCAACCATTGCTGATGCAATATTTGAATCTGCACTTTCTACTCCATTTTTCACTGTTCGTACTACATAATAATAAGTTACTCCTGGGGTTACATTTGTATCTGTGTAAGTTGTACCAGTGATATTACTAGCTATTACTGTATCTATTACACCTGATGTTGTTGACCTAAGTATAGTGTAGCTATCTACGTCGTTAACAGTATCCCAATAAAGTGTTATATCAGAATTAGACGCTGTTGCAGTTAGATTAATTGGAGCTTCAATGCTTACTGAAGGGGTATAAACTTCAACGCTATCCGCTTCACCGTCGTTGTTCTTTCCTCCAAAAGTATATATCTTACCGTTAACGTTAATAGTCCCTATTGAAGTACGACCTACTGTAGATAAGCTTACACCAGCTTTCCAACTATTATTATCAGGATTATAAACTTCAACTGTATTATAGTATGTAAAATCTCCACTGCCACCAACTGCATATATTTTTCCGTCTAATGTTGCAACGCCTATCCCTCTTTTTGGAATTGAGATGTTTGCTTTACTTTGCCATGTATTAGCCATGACATCATATTCTTCTACTTGATTGTGAGGTCCTTGGCTATTACTGACACCTCCAATAGCATAAATTTTATTACCAAGTGCAATTGTGCCCATATCCGCTCTTGAAGTAAGCATACTTTCTTTGATTACCCATGTATTAGTTTCTGGATTATATTCTTCTACCGTACTTAGTGTTTCTGTGTTATCAATACCTCCAAGTACATATATTTTATCATTCACAGCAACAGCATTTAAATAGTGTCTTGGATTGGATATACTAGCTTTGGAGGTCCAAGTATTAGTCTGAGTATCGTACTCCTCTACTGTAGCCACTAAACCGTTTCTAGTGTATCCACCAATTGCATATATTTTACCATTGAGTACTGCCACACCTAAACCGCTTCTTCCGGTTGGCATATTAGCTTTTGTTGTCCATATATTTGTTTGTGGATCATATTCTTCTACTATATTAAGGTCAGGAGAATTTGGGTCAGCACCTCCAACAAGATATATTTTTCCATTAACTTCTGCAATTCCAAATCGTGTTCTTTTACCTGTCATAGATGCTAATGTTTCCCAACTGCCTAAATTCTCCCCTTCAGCACCTAATACCCAAAGTGAATTAATCATCATTAGTGCTACAATCATTATCAAGCTGAATATTTTTCCATATTTTTTCATTTATGTTCCTCCTTAGTATTTCTACATCTAACTATACTCTCTTTTATTATTTTAAGTACTCTTTTACCTTAAACCAAATAATTTTATCAAATATTAAATACTCATTAATATCTGTATAAGGTTCAATGTTCGTATCATCTGGAAAACTATAGAATGGTAGCCCTGTACCATTTGATCTATCAATATACCAGTTCATAAATTTATCAACATCATTCATAGTCATTCGATATTCGTAAATATCAGTTGTAGATAATTTAATTTGCAAGTTGGCAAAATTAGTATTTTCTTCTACCATTGCTGATGCGACATTAGAATCAGCACTTTCTACTCCATTCTTTACTGCTCGAACAACGTAATAATAGGTCACACCAGAAGTTACATTAGTGTCTGTGTACGTTGTGACAGTGATATCAGTTGCTATGACTGTATCGATAGCACTAGATGTAGTTGATCGTAATATAGTATAGCTATCAGCATCTTGAACAGTATCCCAGTTTAAAACAATAGATTTACTATTAGGTGTTGCAATTAAATTTAATGGAATTTCGATAACTTCATTACTAGGTGTAAACTCTTCTACAATATCAAGTTGACCACCAATACCTCCAATAGTGCCTCCAATTGCATAAATCTTACTGCTATGACTAATTGCTCCTAGTGTTCCTCTTTCCATTGATATACTTGTTTCCAATGACCAACTTTCTGTAAGTTGATTATAAACTTGTACATCTTTTAAATAGCTACTCCCATTAGACCCACCAATAGCATAGAGTTTTTCATCTAATACTGTTACACCTAATCCAGCTGTATTTATTATAAGATTAGTCTTAGAAGTCCATATATCTGTTAATGGGTCGTATAATTCAACTACATCTAGTATTTCTTCATTAAGACCTCCAATCGCATATATTTTTCCATCTATTTGTCCTACTCCTAAATTCCCTCTAGCTGTTGGCATGCTAGCTTTTGTTGTCCAAGTGTCTGTTATTGGGTCATACTCTTCTACTGTATTTAAAGGTCCATTATTATTGCCTCCAATTGCATATATTTTTCCATTTGCTTCTACTACAGCCACTGTATATCTATTCGTTAGCATATTAGCTTTTGTTGTCCAAGTATCTGTTACTGGGTCATACTCCTCAACTATATTTAACATATTACCTTGGCTATCCATACCACCAATTGCATATATTTTACCGTTTGCCACTGCTGCCCCTAATGCATATCTAGATGTCGGCATATTGGCTTTAGTTACCCAAGTGTTTGTGTGTGGGTCATACTGCTCAACAATATCTAATTTATTACCTTCACCACCGATACCACCAATTGCATATATTTTACCATCTACTTCAACTACTCCTATACTACCTCTTGCCGTCGGCATGCTAGCCTTAATTTCCCAACTGCCTAAATTACCTTCAGCACCTAATACGGAAGGTGAATTAGCAAACATTAAAGATACAATTATAATCAAACTGAGTATTCTTCTTTTCATCTTTATAGTCCTCCTTAGTATGTGAATTATTTAAAATGTTACCATTATATGCCAATAATATATAGACTTATAATTACCATCTTTAGATAGTACAATTAAGTGTTATTGTTTTTTCGACATAATATTATGTTGATCGTTGCACAAAACTTACATTTAGAGTATTTAAAAAGACCTTCCTTGTAGAAGGTCTTTATGTACTAATCAATGCGTTAACAATGCTTTTTATTACTAAGGATATTAACATCTCCTACTTTAGATGGTTCCAATGAAGGTATTTGCTCATGTAATAAAATATTGGAAGTTTATTATCAGTACTTGAGTTTATTTTAAAATAACATCTTTGCCACTTTTTGCAAGATATTCTTTCATTAATCTATTTGATATTCTAATTGCATCTGATCTAAATGTTGCTGGTGCTGTTATCATTAGCCATCTTTTATACGCCATGTTGGTTGAGGACATAGGATAGTCAATTCTTTAAAATCTGTGTCATGATAAATATTTCCAATAATTTCTGAGTCAATTGACCAGTCCTTCCCAGAATTAAATATTGGATAGCTTAATAATGATCCCCATAATCTATTATAAATGATTGTCACAGGTGCATCTTTTAACTTGCTAATATTGTCTTTATTTGTTATAAGTTCATCTATATTACTAATATAGAACTTTCCTTTGAATTTCTTATTAAGCCAAAAATCGCTAGTTACTTTCCCATTTATTTTAATGGTTACTTCTTCTAAATCATTAATATTTTCTACTCCTAATTTATATTTTAAACCTGTATACGTTTTATTTATCGTTCTAGGGTATCTTATATAAACATAGATACCTAATAGTACTATTAGAATAATTAATATACTATATCTTAAATATTTCTTCTTTTCCATATGTATCCCCTTTTAAATTACATCACATGTTCCCTCAACAATTCAACAATCTTACCTTGTTCATGAGGCGCTAACTTCACACCATCCTTCTTATACTGCTTAATATAACGCAACAAGTCATCCCTATTTTTCACTAAAACAGCAATTTCACTGGACTGCATATCCACCTGTGATTCCTCATGTGAAAAGTACACCACGCCTTGAATGGCATGCTGCCAATTTTGTTTTTTCAGCACTTTTGACACACCAATAACATGTCCCTTTACTTGAAATACAGGGTTATACATATCTCTTTTGTAGGTTCTGCCACCTTTTCCTGCTTTTAACTGGGTTAACTGCCTATCGGATGTTCGACCTTTAATATGGCCTTTCACGTTTTTAGCTTCTATGACAAAAACACCATTCGCACCAACCACCACATAGTCAATTTGGCTGGATGTATTTTTGCCTTGTATGTGCAAATCCGAAATGACTTTGTAGCGTTTTGGTAAACCCGATAATAATTTTAGAACCTCTTTCTCCCCTTTTAAACCAGAGCGAACAATATCAATGTTCACTTTCATCTTTTTACAATAAATACCTAGTACTAAGGCTGCTATTAAGGAAAACCCATATGTAAAAAATGCTAGAACAACACAAAATGCAGCCCCCACAAAACAACCTGCCCATTTTATATAGTCTACCATTAATTCTTTTCTTAGATGATTGGATTTATTAATTATCTGTGCCATTGACCTAACTCCTTTTTAAAACCATAATCTTATGTAAGGTAGCCCTAAAGCTACAGCATTTCTATATAAACATCTGTTTATCCTACATCTTACCACAAGTTCATACTGACTGCAAAAAAATGAGCTGACTCAACCATGCATCTTCATGCTTTTGTGAGCCAGCTCATGTTTACTTCATGCTTTCTTCTGCTATATCTATATCTCGTAAGCCGCATAACCAATCAACCCTGGCCCTGTATGCACCCCCAGTGCTGGACTGATTTGTGCCACGTAGCCCTCAGCAATTTGGCCAATGTTTTGTATACTGTCCATGAGTGCATTGGCTTCTTCTTCTGCACCACCATGAATAACCGCTATATGATACTTTTTATCCTTAAACTCATCTGAGATCATCTTTCTTAACTTTGTAACGGCCTTTTTCCAACCTCTTGTTTTGGTTATGGTATAATAAGCACCGTTATCATTGATCCCAATGATAGGTTTCAGATTAAGCAATTCCCCAACAGTACCTTCTACCTTCCCAATTCTACCACCTTTACGTAAATAGGTTAATGTCTTAAGTACATAACCACCTTTTAGCTTACTGCGTATAACTCTGGCCCGTTGTATAATCTCTTCCATACTATGATTACCTGCATAGATGGCAGCTTCTTTTACGATAAAACCTAGAAACATACCCAGTGTTTTGGAATCATATACTCTAATTTTTAGTTTATCGTAGTCATTGGCAAGCATTTTGACCATGTTAAATGTACCACTTAAACTAGATGACAAGGTAATCACAATAGCTTCCGTATACCCTTCTTCTACAAGTAGGTCAAAGACACCCAGAATGTCTTCAGCCGTTGGCAAAGATGTGGTTGGCACTTCTTGTTGAATGTTATCGTATACCTCTTGGGGTTGAATCTCCAACCGATCACGGTATTCACGATCTTTGTAAATAATTCTAAGGGGAAGCAATTTGATGTTATACTTTTTGATCACTCGATCTGGTAAATCACAAGCTGAATCTGTAATAATTGCTATCTTTTTCATGATGTAACCTCCTATTTGTCCATATGTTGTCTTAGCAATCTTAACTGTTAATCTGAAACCTGTTTTTTATCTCGTAAGCCACATACCCAATAATACCTGGTCCTGTATGCACACAAGTAACCGCACTTAGTTTGGTCATAAACAACTCATTCACTGTTCCAATATCCTTTATACCTTCATACATGGCTTTTGCATCTTTTTCAGCATTACCATTCACAATAGCCAATTTATATGTTTTATGACTAAATTGCCGTCTTAACAAATGAGTCATGGTTCTCATGGCTCTTTCTCTTCCTCTTACCATGGTATACGTTTCAAGATTCCCTTCTCGACCCATAGAAACAATTAATTTGATCTTAAGCAAGTCGGCCAATGTTCCTTGGAACTTACCTACCCGCCCACTTTTTTTCAGACAGGCATACGTATCAATCATATAACAGCTCTTAACGCAATTCCTTATATACATGATTTTCTCAAGAATGAGTGCCTTATTACCAGTATGTGCATATCGAGCGCCTTCAAGTACCATAAAACCATAAATCATGGATAAGGCTTTTGAATCAACCACTTCCACTTCTAAACCTCTATATGCTTTTCCTAATAAGGTTGCAAGTTGATACGTTCCACTTAATACGGATGTTAACGTTATAACAATAACATCCGTATACCCATCATCCACTAGTTCGTCAAATAGATACAAGACATCTTCTGCAATGGGTAATGACGTTGTAGGAATCTCTTCGTGAAGATGAGCATACACTTGTTCTGGCGTAATATCAATACCATCACGATATTCCCTATCCTTATAGATTACTCTAAGAGGCATTAGCTTAATATGATATTTTTCAATAATATGATTGGGTAATTCACATGTACTATCTGCCATAACAGCTATTTTCTTGCTCATTAACATAATCCTCCCATTGCACTTTTGCCCCTGGCTTTACCTGGCTTGCTGATTTCGCTGCTCATACCAAAGATAAAACATAACTAAAGGCCACCATATAATTGCAAATACAGGATATACAAACCATATCACATTTGGTGTATAGTAGAAATTCATGAACAAGACTAAGGATATGATTAAGCCTGTTGCCCACAGCGAAAAGATAAGTCTCATTTTACTTTTTGTGGGATTAGTGGTTAAATGCTGGCGAAGTTCACGCTTAATGTCTTCTATATCGCCAAAATCAACAATTGCTTTATTAATGGCATCTTCTTCTTCTTTACCTGATGCCATTAAATCCATTACCTTTTCTTCTAAATTTTGTATAATTTCTTCTTCCATATTTCTTTTACTATCACTATCTGGTATTTCTTTAAATAATTGATGCACATAAGCTTCTATCTTTTTCATTCCCAACCCTCCATAAAAATATTGATTACTTTTTTTGTTGTTTCCCACTCCATGATTTTTTCCCGATAATACGCTCTTCCAAGTGTGGTAATACGATAATATTTTCTCTTTCTTCCATGGGTGACATCCCCATGATAACTTTTAATGAGTTCTTTCTTCTCTAAACGTTGAAAAACTGCATAGAGGGTTGCTTCTTTTATCTCAAACATATTGTCTGTCCTTGCTAATATTTCCTTGGATATTTCATACCCATAGCGATCTTTTTCAATAATTAATCGTAAAATAATAGCATCTAAGTGACCTCTAATGGTATCACTGCTTAACATGGTACACCTCCAAGAAAAATTACTCTATCTCACATAAGTATTCTAACATCCATTACTCAAGCTGTCAAAGTAATTGATGATATTGGCGTTAACATACTTCTATCTGCTTGTTTGTTTATATGTTTTATCGTTGTTTTTATGTCTTAAATAACTAAAACAATACACCACAAGGGGCCACCATAAAACAACAAATACAGGGTATATGGCCCATATCACATGGGGTGTTGATACCTGATTAACAATGATAAAAAAGACAGATGTTAATAGAGAACTCATAACAGAAAAAGTCATTAATTTTTTTGTTAATACAAAATAATGTATAATAGGCCACCATAAAAACGTAAAAGTCGTATAGATAAACCATGGGTATCCTGGTGTTAGTATAACATTCAGCACCACATAATAGGCAATCAGACTACCACTAGAAACAATTGCAAAGCTTAGTTTTTTACGCCATTTGCCCGCATACATAAGGATTGGCCACCATAATATGGGGTATGATGCGTATAAAAACCATGGGTGTACAGGGGATGTTTCATAATTAATAATCACAAGGAAAAGAATAAGAATCAATGCACTGACTAAAGATAAGCCTTTGTATTTTTTCATGGCGATATAATAAACAATAATCGGCCAAAAAACAATGACGAAACTTGGATACATACTCCATTGATTATCAGGAGTAGTGATGTGATTAATGATGATTAAAAAACTAATGGTTAAAAAAGCACCAATACCTGAAAATATAACTGTTGATTTTCTCATTTTATCGTCTCCATTTCATTTTTTTACTACAGAATAATTACTCTATGTGTTATAGTTATTATAGCAACAATTACTCTTTCTGTCAAAGTAATATTTATTTTTTATTTTTAAATCTTATAAAAAACTCCCATTTCATAAGGATTTAACCACCTATAACTTCAACAAATATTATTCTTATACACATAGTAATATAAGAACTATTACTCTCCCTGATATAATTCATCATAAACACTTACATACACTTAATCATTATTATAAAAAAACAGAACAACAAAAGAGGCTAGCATCATTCCACAAAGCTGATTTGTGTCCGCTAGGAAAGTATCCTTAACACCTATCAAAAAACCTCTAGGTCATATGCTAAATTCAAGGGTTTTTTTTGCATAATAAAAAGCACCTCACTAAGTAATCCTTAATGAGGTACCACATATGCATACACTCTTTATTCAAACTCTATATCCCAAGACATCTCTGCCACCTTCGATATGGTCTGATAAATTGAACAGTAATTTGCTGCTATTTCCATGGCTTTGATTAATCCCTTTTCTTTCTCAGCATTCTTAATGGTCACTTTCACATTAACCCATTTTAATGTGGTAGGAATTTCTGTTCGTTTTTCCCCTGTTACTTCAATATCTGCTGAATCAAAATGAATGCGTTTTTTCTCTGCAATCTCTAGAAAGGTAGCATACATACAAGAAGCCAATCCACCAAAAAGCATATCGTATGGAGCCAACGTCCCTTTCTCCACACCAATATTCACCTTATCGTTAGGAGCTATAAGCTCACCTTTAAATCCATCTTTAAATTGAACGTGTATACTTTTTTCTGCCATAGTTATCCTCCTTCGCAATCATTACTTGTTATGAACAATAGTTAATATCTTCTACCTAGTAATATTACTATAGGATACACGATTTATGCAAATACTATTAAATCAAAGAGGCTATATTCAGGACTTTCTTATAAGATAAAAAAAGACACCATAAAGAAAAAATGCTGCGTATCATCTTTATGCTGCCTTATGCGTCGCTTATTATTTTAGTCCAATATCTTTTCGATAATGCTTCTTCTCAAAATGTATTTTATCCACCGCTTGATAAGCTTTTTCCCTTGCTGCTGTCATGTCATTAGCTGTTGCAGTGATACCTAACACACGTCCTCCATTGGTTAAATACTTTCCATTATCTAACCGTGTACCAGCATGAAATACGGTGATGTCTTTATGATCTTGAAAATGTTCTAACCCATTAATTGCATACCCTTTTTCATATTGAATGGGATAACCGCCTGATGCTAGAATTACACACACAGTAGACTGATTGTCCCACTGAATATCCATCTCATTTAACTTACCATCCATAGCATGTTCGATAATATCTACCAAGTCTGTCTGCAACCTTGGTAAGACAACTTGAGCTTCTGGGTCACCAAATCGAGCATTATATTCCAGTAATTTTGGTCCTTTATCCGTTAACATCAGTCCAAAGAACATAATCCCTGTAAAAGGTCTCCCTTCTTGTTTCATGGCTTCAATAGACGGTTGATAAATTTGCTGCACGCAGATGTCATGTATCGCTTCTGTATAATATTTGCTTGGCGAAAAAGTACCCATACCCCCTGTATTAAGTCCTTGATCGCCATCCATTGCACGTTTATGATCTTGGGCACTTACCATAGGTACAATGTGCTCACCGTCACAAAATGCAAGTACAGATACTTCCGGTCCTGTTATGAATTCTTCCACAACAATGGTATCTCCTGCTGCTCCAAACTTTTTCTCTATCATGATGGTATGGATAGCAGCTTCTGCTTCTTGAAGGCTGTCACATATAAGCACCCCTTTACCTAATGCGAGACCATCCGCTTTAATGACTAGGGGATAATCACTTGATTGAATATATGCTTTTGCTAATACAGGATCACTAAAGCTTGCATAAGCTGCTGTTGGAATGTGATACTTCTCCATTAATTCCTTTGAAAAAACCTTGCTTCCCTCTAGAATAGCAGCATTCTGCCTTGGTCCAAATATACTTAAACCTTCACTTTCAAAGCGATCCACAATACCAAGCATCAATGGATCATCCATCCCCACAACCGTAAGGTCCACAGGATTTGCCTTAACAAAAGCTAATAAACCCTCAATATCCGTTGCCGCTATGTCCACGCACTCTGCAAGTGACGCAATACCAGCATTACCTGGTGCACAATATAGCTTATCCACACGACTACTTTGGGCTAATTTCCATACGATAGCATGTTCTCTACCACCACTGCCAACAACTAAAATGTTCATTGTCCTTATCGTCCCTTCTATTTCGATTACACTTTTATTCTAACCCGGCCAGCTTCAACTTGTATTCTATTTTCTGCGTATAATTTAACGGCTTCTGGATAAATGGTCCATTCTGCTTCTTCCATTACGCGACGTTGTAGACTTTCTGGTGTATCGGATTCATCTACTTTCACAGGCTTCTGTAAAATAATCGGTCCTGTATCTGTCCCTTCATCCACGAAATGCACCGTTGCTCCTGTCACTTTAACACCTCGTTCTAAAGCATATTCATGGACCTTAAGCCCATAAAAGCCACCACCACAAAAAGCAGGAATCAACGATGGGTGCACATTCATAATACGATTTGGAAAAGCCTTGACAAAAGACTCTGATAACACCACCAAATAGCCAGCTAACAAAATTAAGTCCACTTCCAATGCTTCAAAGTGTTCCTTTAGAGCTTGACTAAAGGCTTCTCTAGATGCATAATCCCTTGGCCTGATACACTTACCAGGAATGTTATACTTTTTTATACGTTCCAACGCATAAGCACTGGGTTTATTACTTACGACAGAAACAATCTGCGTATGAGGGATGTACCCTTCTTCAATACCATTAATAATAGCCTGAAGATTGGTCCCTCCACCTGAAACAAGGACACCAACTCTAAGCATGTTACACTCTCCATTTCTTAACCTTTAAACATAACCTCTCGGTCACCTGCTTCTATTGTTCCAATACGATATGCTTTTTCTCCCGCTGCTTCTAATAATGCAATAGCTGTATCCGCTTCTGCTTCATCCACAATCACCATCATACCAATACCCATATTAAAGGTATTATACATACTCTTTTCCTCTATGTCACCTTTTGCCTGTATTACATTAAATATGGCTGGAATAGGCCATGCTCCTTTTTGTATACTCGCTGAACAACCTTCTTTTAAGGCTCTTGGAATATTCTCAATAAAGCCGCCACCTGTAATGTGACTGATGCTTTTTATAGCTACTTTATCTTTAATGGCTCCAATAGCTTTTACATAAATCTTTGTTGGTTGTATTAAAGCTTCACCTAATGTGCTGCCAAGCTCCTCCATATATACGGAAAGATTCTCTTGCGTTGGTTCAAAAAGTTTCCTTACCAAAGAATAGCCATTACTATGAATGCCTGAAGATGCTATACCAATTAGTACATCGCCCTCTTTCATGTTCTGACCATTAATCATTTTCTTCTTATCCACTATACCTACAGCAAATCCAGCCATATCATACTCATCCACTGGATAAAACCCAGGCATCTCAGCAGTCTCACCACCAATAAGGGCAGCTCCTGATTGACGGCAACCATCTGCTATACCACTCACAATCTCTTCGATTCTTTCAGGTACATTCTTGCCGCAAGCAATATAATCAAGGAAAAATAATGGTTCAGCACCTGAACATATAATATCATTTACACACATAGCGACACAGTCAATACCGACTGTATCATGTTTATCTTGTAAAAACGCAATCTTCAACTTAGTGCCTACACCATCTGTACCCGAAACCAAAACAGGTTCTTCCATCTGATGCTTTGCCAATGAAAACAAACCACCAAAACCACCTATATCTGTTACAACTTCTTCACGAAAAGTTGTCTTTACATGCTTCTTCATCAATTCAACAGCCTGATACCCTGCTTCTACATCAACGCCAGAAGCTTTATAATCCATTGCCATGTGCTTATCCTCCTCATACTCACACTTTACATACACCAAAATAACGTTATTTTAACAACAACCTAGTCCACACTAATGGGGTACCTGCCATTAAAACAGGCCATACAATAATCCCGCTTACCATTTCTACACGTACCTAACAGTCCTGCCTGACTAATATATCCTAAACTATCAGCTCCAATAAGCTCTCTAATTTCATCATTATTCATGGTACTTGCCACCAACTTCTGTCTCTCTGGTGTATCAATACCAAAATAGCAAGAATGCTTAACCGGCGGTGATGAAATTCGTACATGTACTTCTGTAGCACCAGCGTCTTTTAGCAGATTAACAATCTTTCTACAAGTCGTACCTCTTACAATAGAATCATCAATCATGACCACTTTTTTACCAGCAATCTGACTACGAATAGGATTTAGCTTCATGTGTACACCAAGTTCACGCATATCCTGACTTGGTTGAATGAAGGTACGTCCAACATAACGATTCTTCATAAAACCATTCACATATTGGATACCCGATTCCTGTGAAAAACCTTTTGCTGCTGCTAAACCTGAATCCGGCACACCAACAACCACATCTGCATCAACGGGGTATTCCTTTGCTAACACCTTACCTGCCTCAAACCGAGACGTAAATACTTCAATACCATCCATGACACTATCCGGTCTAGCAAAATAGATGTATTCAAAAATACATGTTGCAGATTTCTCTGGCGTTTCTATTTGTATGGATCGCATCCCCTTACTATCCACCACGATAATTTCTCCTGGTTCTACATCTCTTATTAAATCAATACCAAGAGAATCAAAAGCACATGACTCAGAAGAAAATACATAGGAGTCTTCTTTTTTACCCATCACCAATGGTCGCATACCTAATGGGTCTCTTGCCGCTATAAGCTTATGGGGAGTCATAACCAGTAAGGAATAAGCACCTTTTATCTGTGTCATAACTTCTTGTAAAGCATCTTCAATGGTATTGTATTTTATACGGCTTCTTGACAAAAGTGCCGCAATAATTTCTGTATCTGACGTGGTCTGGAAGATGGTTCCTTGTTTTTCTAATGCATGCTTCAGAGCAGCCGCATTGGTAAGGTTACCATTATGTGCAATGGCCATGTGCCCTTTTGTATATTTAATGACAAGTGGTTGAGCATTTTCTGCATAACTCTCACCTGTGGTGGAATAACGTACATGTCCGATAGCAGAATGTCCTTTTAAATAGTTCAACACCACATCATCAAATATCTCAGATACCATGCCCATTTCTTTTCGATATAACATGGTTCCATTATTATTAACGGCTATACCTGCACTTTCTTGACCTCTATGCTGTAAAGCAAAAAGCCCATAATAAGTTAACCTAGATGTATCCAACTCATTATTATCATAGACACCGAATACACCACACTCTTCTTTTAGCTTATCAAACATTTGATATGTACCCCTTTCTACGTATCCGTTACTTGCCTAATGTTCTTTTTAAAATTTCTTGATAAGCATCTTCCACTTTGCCAAGGTCTCTTCTAAAACGGTCTTTGTCTAATTTCTCACCGGTATTTTTGTCCCAAAAACGGCATGTATCCGGTGAGATTTCATCAGCTAATATAATATGACCATCTGATGTTCTTCCAAACTCCAACTTGAAATCCACTAACTCGATGTTAATGGAAGCAAAATATGTGGTTAATGTTGTATTAATTTTTAAAGACATATCTGCAATGGTTTTTAATTCCTCTTCCGTAGCTAATGACATGGCATAGATATGGTAATCATTAATCATGGGGTCACCTAGATCATCGTTTTTATAGCAATATTCTAGAACAGTGCTTGCCATTTTGGTCCCTTCTTCAAGACCAAGGCGTTTACTTAAGCTGCCTGCTGCGATGTTTCTTACGATGACTTCTAATGGTACGATCTGAACTTTTCGAACAACAGTTTCCCGTTCATTTAGTTCTTCAATCAAATGGGTGGGTATGCCCTCTTTTTCAAGTAAGCCCATTAAATAGTTGGACACACGGTTGTTAACGCTTCCCTTTTCCTCAATGGACCCTTTTTTAACGCCGTTGAATGCCGTTGCATCATCCTTATAGGAAACGATTAATTTTTCTTCATCGTCCGTTTTAAAAACCTTCTTAGCTTTACCTTCGTATAATAATGTGGTTTTTTTCACTTCTATCGTCCTTTCTCTGCATATCTTTTACCAGTTGACATAACTATTCATCACATGGATTCTAGGTAATGCTCATACTTCATTGTTTCTAATCTATCTGCTTTATCTTCAACCATTTCTTGAAGTTCTTTTTTATAGGTCTCTACTTTTTGATATATCCCATCATCAAAGCTTCCAATTATGGAACCTGCTAGGATACCTGCATTTTTTGCTCCATTAATGGCAACGGTTGCTACAGGAATACCTGGCGGCATCTGAACAATGGAATAGAGTGAATCCACACCACTTAGTGTCCTTGTCTTTACAGGTACACCAATAACAGGTAATGCTGTTAATGAAGCAACCATCCCTGGTAAGTGAGCTGCGCCGCCTGCTCCAGCAATAATCACTTTCAAACCTTTTTCCTTGGCAGTTTTTGCATACGTAAAGAGTCGCTCAGGTGTACGATGGGCTGAGACAATGGTTAACTCATAAGGAATACCAAAATCATCAAGTATCTTTGCTGCTTCCTGCATAACAGGCAAATCTGAATCACTTCCCATTATGATGCCTACGATTGGCTTCATCCAATAACCTCCTTATGTGTATGGGTAATTTGTATACACATTTTTGCTTGATCTGCTCGCTCTATGGCTTCATCTAAAGTGGTTGCACATACCGTTAGATGTCCCATTTTTCTTTTCTCCCTTACCTCTGTTTTACCATAAATATGTACCTTAACATGAGGGTCTTGCTGTGCCTCTATTAAGCCATCAACGCATGTCTTACCATATGCACCATCCGCTCCCAACAGATTACGCATAACTGTTGGACAACGTAATGCCACATCACCTAAAGGTAATCCAGAAATGGCACGTATATGCTGTTCAAATTGGGAGGTCATACAGCCTTCAATGGTATAATGTCCTGAATTATGGGGACGAGGTGCTACTTCGTTAATATAGATTGTATCATCTTCTGTCACAAACATCTCCACACAAAACATGCCTACTCCTGCAAAAATTTCCATAACCTCTGAGGCCAGTTCCATGGCTTTTTTTGTACAATCTTCCGTTATGTCTGCAGGTACTCTTGTTTCATCGAGTATGCTGTCTTCGTGAATGTTCTCACCTACTGGATATATGGCAATATGTCCGTCAATACTCCTGCATGCTAATACCGAAATTTCCTTTACAAAAGGCACAAATTCTTCAATCATTAATTCGATTTGTCCATTACCAAGCTGTTTATAAGCCTCTTGGATAGCGTCTTTATGCTGAACCACCCAATTACCCTTACCATCATAGCCACCTGTACATGCTTTGAGCATCATGGGATAACCAAATCGGTTTCCTGCTTCTTCAATATCTTGTTGTGTTTTAATCTGCTGAAATCTAGGCACAGAGATTTGCCCTTTTAGAAGTGTTGTTTTCTGACGAAACTTATTTTGAATAATGGCTAAGCTGCTAACTGTTGGGTAGATGACATACTCTTCCTGTTCCAGTTGTTTCAAAATCCCAACATGGATATGTTCAAACTCATAGGTAATCACATCAACCTTTTCTGCCAGTTGACGCAATGCATCCTCATCATCATATGCTGCTACAATATGCTCATCGGAGATACTGTGTGATGGGCAACATTCAGTGGGGTCTAGTGTGACCACATAAAACCCTAATCGTTTTGCATCTAGTATCATCATTTTTCCTAATTGGCCTCCGCCAATAATTCCTATTTTCTTAGAAAGACAATTCATAAGGAACGGCTCCTTCGTTGATACATGGTTAACTGTTTCCTGAATACACCATGTGCATCATACACATATAGGTGTAACGTTATTTTACAAATAAAACGTCAGGAAGTCAATAGTTTTTCCGAACATTATTTTATTTATTTATTTTATTATTCGTTTTTAAAGTATAATTTCCTATAAATCACAATAAATAAACGCTTATTCCAGAGAAATATGGCATGTAAATTGTTATACACAAGCAAAACCAGAACATTACCCCTTACCAATGTTCAATGTCGCATATGCAATCTACAACCATTATACCCTTTAAATGAGCAAAAGAGGCTACCTCTCGTTCAGCAAAGGAATTTTATCCGTTAGGAAAGTATTCTTAATGTCAATGAAAATACTTTTATTCCAAAGACTTTTTTAGAGACTTTTTCAAAACATAGAAAAAGCTCAAAGCAACGAACCTTTGAGCCATTAGATTATACATGAATCAATCATATTCACCATATTCACATCCAGCGTTTTTCCCTTCGAACTCATGAAGTAATTGATACTGACCTCTTTTTTTCTCATATAGTTTAATGGTTCCATAAGCTGTGCCACCATTAAACAATCGATTATGGCGTTTTTCACCATGGGGATTTTCATAATTAAAAAACAACATATCCTCTTTTTTACATCGAAAATCAATCTCTAATTTAGAATGACGATTGAAAGATGTTACAAGCCACTGTACTTCATCCTCATGCTCAATAAACTCAAAGGACTGTTCCACACCTTTCCAGAATTTCGAAAAGTTATATTCATAAAGTTTGCCTTCATGATAAAACATGGTGAGTATTTTACCCTCTATGGGCTTACCAAAAATAACAGGACGACCGCCTCCTAAGTCCAAACTGGTCCTCTCTAACACTTCTTCCGTTCCCTTATAGGTTATATTGTTGCAGTTAAGCCATATCCACGGACTCGTAAAGTCGCAACCCCAATTCTTGTCCTGATACCCATAACTTTTTTCTGGAATAATGTTATAAGTACGGTCATTCAGTTTAACGATTCCTTCATAGGTAGCCTTCATCCCCTGTACGTGCCAATACATGTCAAAAGCATTCAATTTGCGTAAAAGCCAAGACGCTCCATAACCAACATCATAAGATAATATCTTATTTATTTTCAATTGCCATAAAATATTACCTGCATCCGACATGTATTCTGGATGATCCTTGCTGTCAATTTCAGTCATCATGACTTTACCAGACAGTTTTGTTTCTGATAGATAATTATCGCCAATCTTAAGTTGAAGCGGTTTCTTTTTGTACGCGAAGGTGTGAATCGCATAAAAATTATGAATTTGACATTTGTTTTTTCCCCAAGTACCAGCCTTAATTAAAGCATATGAAGGTTTTATACCTTGCTGTTTATGTTGTTCTAGCTGACCATAAATGGGGCCATCCCCACCTAAAGCTGGATTCATGATATAGTATTCAATAAAAAAGGCTTGTTCTTCTCCTGTCTCTACATCATAACCCGTAAATGAATGCCACCACCAATCGTACCCCTGCTTTTTTAATTTTCCATGTTCCAGCATGTAGTCATTTTTTTTGTTATGCTTTCCCATCATAGGACCTCCCTACGTTCATTACTCTTAAACTAAATTATGACAGATATTTCTTACATTGTAAATGGATGTCATCCTATAATTATTCATTTCATGCTGAACATATACATTTATTTTTCAAATTCATATAACCAACCTAGTTGCCATTTCCCAATTGTTCGCCAGTCGTTATGGATGGCTTCTTCCCACGACTTACCATGGACACATACCTCAAGAGCCAATTGAGGTGCTCTATGCCCAACAAAGGCTATATATGCATGATCATAGTTTTCTTGTAGAAAATGCAGCAATTCTCTTATTCTCTGTTCAACATGCCTCATACTTTCACCATTAATGAAGGGTTCATCAATATGTTCAAGGTAATCTACCAATTCCTTATCTTTACCATTTAATACACCATAATTGCATTCACGCAATCTCTGGTCATATATAATTGTAGTGTTTTCTTCATTAAACAACAGTTTGGTCGTCTGTACGGCACGCTGTAAATCAGAAGAGATAACCACATCAAAATGTTCATCTTGTACTTGTTTATTAATCCCTTGAATTTGTTGTATTCCCAATGGAGAGAGCTCTCCTTCATTCCACCCCGTTGCTAAACCACATATATTATCCGTTGTTGTTCCATGTGTAAAGTATTTAATTCGAATTGACATACTTGCTCCTCCTCTTAGCTTAACTTGCTCTATAGATATCTATCCAAGATTACCTTTTCTTAGAATTATGTATATGCTGATGTTAGAGTATCTGCATGTAAATGTCAATCAATATGTCATACGCTTGTACATTAACATATTCACAGAAATAAATAAGGATATTAAGCTACATGCATAAACAACTACCTATAAGATAATCATTGACACCTAACAACCAATACGAGATAATTGGGATTAACCAAGTATATTGGTGTATTAGACTTTCATGTCTTATAAGGAGGCAGGTTCATGTATGATATTGTTATTGTTGGTGCAGGACCAGCAGGCGCAACACTTGCTAGGATGTTAGATAGCACCTTCAACGTTCTTATATTGGATAAAAGAAACTTCGACCACGGCATATGCCCTATCAATAAATGTTGTGGAGGTTTATTGGCTCCTGATGCCCAAAAAGTATTGGGGCATTTGGGACTGGGTATTCCAAAAAATGTTTTAGTAGGTCCTCAACTATTTACAGTAAAAACCTTGGATTTTGATAATCATATAGAACGATTTTATCAACGGCATTATATCAATATTGACCGTGAAAAATTTGATCAATGGCTAGTGGACTTGATACCCGAACATATAACATGTCATTTTGGTGTCCAATATAAAAAGTATCGCTTACTTGCTGACGGTCAAATAGAGGTGACGTATACCCATGATGGTAAAAATCATACCGTTAAAACAAGCTATTTAGTAGGTGCAGATGGTGGTTTTTCCCTTGTTAGAAAACAATTGGGGCAAGGTCAAAAACTACAACGCTATGCATCCATACAAGAATGGTACCGTGTGAATGATTTGATGCCATATTTTACAACGATTTTTGACAAGGACATCACAGATTTTTATTCTTGGACTATCCCTAAAGAAAATGCTTTATTACTTGGCTCAGCAATTCCGTTTAGAAATGATGTTACAAACCGCTTTCAACAACTTAAACAGAAACTCATAAAAAAAGGCTTTCCTTTACATACATGCATTAAAAGAGAGGGTGCCTATATTATTCGACCAACAAAAACCAAGGCTCTAAGTTATGGGAAAGACCAAATTTTTCTCGTAGGTGAAGCTGCTGGATTTATAAGTCCCAGCTCCGCTGAAGGTTTCAGTTATGGTATGCGCAGTGGCTTAAAACTTGCCAACGCCTTTAATGCATTAGAAAGAACATTGACTCGTCAACATTACGAAAAAAACTGTCGCTCATTGAGGCAGAATATCTCTGTAAAAAACCTGAAAGCTCCATTTATGTATCATGCCTTCTTACGTGGAGCAGTTATGCAAAGCGGTATATTCAGTATGAAAATGAATGGTCAGCACCATGCTGCTCCTTGACAAAAATAAACAGCGATATTATAATTAACAGTGTTCATATTTTTAAGGATGAGGTGTTGTTATGGGAATAAGCAACAGAAGAGAACGAGAAAAAAAAGAACTACGAAAGAAAATATTTGACAGTGCAAGTCAACTCATTATTGAGCACGGGTACGAAAAATTTTCTATTAGAAAGCTGGCAAATGCTATTGAATATTCGCCTGCTATGATTTATAACTATTTTAAGAATAAAGATGACATTATTGCGGCAATAACGCTGGATAATTTTGAGCGCATATCCAAAGAGCTTTTAGGTCTGGATTTTGAGAACATGACGCCTCCAATCGCTTTGAAAACCAGTCTTCTTACACTTGCTAAGCTGATACTCAGTCATAGAGAACAATTTAAGGCTACACTTTTGAGCGGTGTAAACTATGCGAATACAAAGTCTATAGATAACGAAGCCATTGATGGACTGATTACCATACTGGACAAAGGCGTTGCTTCGTCAGATTTTTGTATTGATCACACGAAAGATACAGCATTTTTACTTATTACTGGCATCTTTGGTGTCTTGAACATCATCGTATTGAGTAATCTTTATGATGATACGATGATCGAACATCGATTGAACGCTTTTGTGGATTTAATGATTAACGGTGTTACAAAATAATATAGGAGGTAAAGGATTATGCTATGGATTTTAGGTATTATTGTATGTTTACTGTTAGGTGTTGTCATATGGTTTAAGCTCCCTTACTCACCTATCCAATCTGAACTTACAACATTATTACGTCACCAATTATCACAAATGACATTACAAAAAGGGATTTTTACCATAGAAGACATCGCAGAGCTTCCATTACCCCTACAAAAGTATTTTAAATATTGTGGTTACATGGGTACCCCCAAAATGTCTAACATGAAAGCCTATTTTCATCAAGCTGACTTTGTGCAAGCTTCAAAAAAGCTGAAAATTAATTATACCATCCATATTTCTGTAGACCCGCCAGCAAGAATTGCTTTTATTGATTCAAGTATATTGGGGATTCCTTTTCAGGGAATTGATAAATACCTGAATGGGGAAGGTTCCATGAAGGGTGTTATTGCAAAAACATTTACCCTTTTCAACGAACAAGGTGGTAATATGAATCAATCTGGTCTCATTACCTGCCTAGCAGAAAGCATTCTTATGCCAAACTTTTTTTTACAGGATTATATGCATTGGGAAACACTTGATGAAACCCATGTAAAAGCTACCATCCGTTACTATGGACAGTCAGCAAGTGGTATCTTTACCTTTGACCATAACGGTGCTATCTTAAGTTTTACCACACACGATCGAGAATATAACGATGGCCAAGGTAACATCTCCAAAGCAAAATGGTCCGCAATATTAGGCACTTACAAAGAAGTCAACGGCATTAAATATCCATCTTCCATGAAAGCTATATGGCATCTGGATACAGAAGATCTTGTGTATTTTGATGGTGGGGATTTGACAGTCAACTATAATATTTCATCTTCATAAAGCTCTTTTAATATGACTTTAATGATATGAAGATAAGTTTCTTTTATCACAACACCTATTGCAGGATTTTCACAACAAGTATTCAACCAAACAAAAAAGCAATTCACAATGTAGATACATGATGAATTGCTTATTTTTTTTAGTCCATACCAAAGAACCATTTTAATGTTTTTAGTGTTTCTTCCCGTCTTTGTGTGTTCACCACGACACCCATGGTGAGTTTTCCTTCACTTATCGCAACGGATTTTACTTTCGTGTTATCTGTCACATCGATACCATATATCTGTTCCTCAGTATCTTCTTCACCTTTTAAACGAATGAACTTATCCTCTAATGATGCCAGCATATCTTCTGGCAGGATCTGATCAAGTGGTAGGAATGTTTGCTGCGTTTCTGCTAGGGCCTTGAACTCCAGTTCATCTAAAACAAGAATATCCAGTTCACTTGCTGATATATTCGCCATGAACTTCGTCTGCGTTGCCATATCAAGCTGTGGATCCCCGGTGCCATCACTGGACAAATAATACGTACTGACAAAAACTTTTTTATTTCCCATTTCTTCTGTTACAATCAGTGGGTTCAACTCTTTCTCTAAGTTTTCCGCACCATCAGCACTTATACCAGACCCCAGAAACACCACATGAACCGCTGTTTTTGGAGGTGGATTAATAAACCACGTATTCATCAAACTGCCAATGATAAACAAACCAATGGCACCAAATATAATATGCAATTTATAGTATTCCCAGATGTATTCTCGCTTCTCTTTACCGTTCATCTCTTGAAACTTTGCTTTATTTGTTTTTTTCTGCATCTTTGAATCATCACCTTAAGCCTTATTTTAAATTATTACATACTTCTTCCTATAAATAAATATATCAGCCATTATATCATATTTCTACTTGACGTCAAAGGCTTTATTTAATTCTTCTGTACCTTTAAGGACAAATTTACCATCTTTGATGAGTGGAATACGCTCACCATCTGCTTGAATAATATCAATAAAAGCAAGACCACTGTAAGGCAGGGTAATATCTGTATGTCGTCCTGTGTAGGCTTCTTCTACATTTGTTTTTCTTAGAATAGATTTCTCATTATCCCTTGCAATGACTTCTTTACCATTGGAATTATATACAGGAATGTCTTCTGACCACATAAAGCACGTATCACCAATAGCAAAATGAGGTCCCATTTTCTCAACAATTAATATAGGTAGTAGGTGTATAATATTATATTTCTGTGCCATCACATAGGCTGTGGTATTAGTTCCTATAGCAAACTCGCCTATGGGTAGTGTGTCATGTGGTAATATTAAGTTTTCATGCACATATTTTTTACACGCAGCTTCATCATCAAAGTTGTCGCAAGTATAGGTTTCAATAAAACCATCTTTAAACGTCATGTCAAGATTAATGTATTTTAGTCCATTCAAAAATACTTCTTCCACAAATAACCGCCCATTGGTACCAGCAAGTACAGGGGACGTATAAACTTCACCTACAGGAATGTTCACATCTGCAAGACAGTTATGGAATCTGGTTTCTTTTTCTGGAGCATTTAATGGGTAGAGGTTGACTTTAATATCTGTTTTATTGGTTCCCTTACCCTTAACGTGGACGTAATCCCCTTTATCAAGGGCGTCAATAATATGATGTTGAATACGATCATATACCTCCTGATCCAATGTATTCACTTTAATGGTTTCATCAAAAATAGCTTCAAACTGCTCGCCAATCTCTGGTATTGGATAGGATACAATGGTAAAACTGAATTCTTCACGTGGCACATAGGTATAGATAATTTTTGTTTTTTCAATGGAAACACTTTTGTCCAGTTGTATCTGTTCATCATCTAATTCAATGTTTTCTTTTTTAGAAAGTGGTGAGAATGGGTTTTCACCAAATGGTTGTAATAAAGCAGGTCCACCATATTGTTTTAGCTGGTCAGCTAAACGCTCTGCCCCATCACGAAGTGCTTGAAGCTTTATATCTGAATAAGCTTTATCATAATATATAGCAAAATCGTAACGATGGTCATAATAATATTGGCGATTAGGTAATGTTGAGAACATACTTGTAAAAACACTATTAAATTCAATGTTTGATAACTTAATGGCATTAATAATAGATCGTAAACCTAATGCTTCAAAGTTGGCTATAACATGCTTCATCACACGTTCAAACCCTATTTGATAGCGTAAACTAACCGTTGATTTTATGGTTATATCTTTATTATCTCTTATATAGCCATTGCGGAGCCCTTCTGACATAATGTTTGCCATCATTTTTATGGTTTCTTCCGGTAGTGTATCTACATATGTAGCTATTTTAATCTCATTATCTGTAATATAACGCCCATATTTGAAAAGGTAGCGCATATCAGAAAGATCGTCTTTATTAATCATATCAACAAGATAGGTAATGTTTGGATTAGAAACATAATTCAAGTAATCATATGCCTGTAATCCAATATGGGACTTTTTGCTCTCAGCAATTAACTGTCTGAGTGTTTCAACTTCCATGGTATCCCTGTTCTTGACGTGTTCATAACACGCATTAACCAATTCAATGGTTTGTGCCATAGCAAATAGTTTGTGTTCATAGGCATTAGGAATAAGGTCTCTCACAAACCCATATAATGCTGTTAACACTTGCCCCATATCTCTACCAAACTGAGCGACTGCAAATGCAGGATTACCATAACTTGTATCGTAATGCTCTGGTAGGATATCTTCATATAATGCTTTGTTTATCCCTTGTAACTCTTCAAAGGATCTTTTTGTGTAATAATTCGGTTCACACATAGCTTCTTCAAGCTCAGTAACCATAAGAATAAATTGTCCTAATTGGTTAAAATAATCCTCATAGTCTTCTTTTCCTTTTGTTTCCATAACCATGGTTTCTACCTGTTTAAGAGCTTTTTGGTAATCGTGTAGAATGGGTTCATTCTCTTTCTTATAATATTCTTTGTAATTAAACATACTTTTCTCCTTTATTATTATACTCTTTCATTATATGCCAAATGATACATGTCAATGTGTTGTCTCATCCGGCCTATAAGGAAGAGCTTTATTTATGCTTCTAGCTTCTATTCGTACTTTCTTTTATGTAAAAAACCGCGATGATAAGCTATCTTAATAACAATCCATGACACAATAAAAGCAATCACCACACTCATTAGCACATCCGAAGGGTAATGTACCGTTAGATATACTCGAGAAAGCAATATGCCTGTCGCTAGTAACAAAATGGGGACATAGATTTTCCAGTCATCCACTAAAAATAGAATAACAAAAGCCACTGAAAAACTGGTAAGGGCATGTCCTGACGGCATGGAAAAACTGTTTAATTTATTGATGATTATATCCAAGTTCAATGCATCATATGGACGAACTCTGCCTATGGCGTTTTTGAGTATCAACTCACCTAATATGATGTTGGTTAACAGTACGATTAATGCAATTATACCCACTTTTCTATACTTTTTATTGATTATCAAAAGGATACAAATCACACCCCATATAATACCTGCATCCCCTAAATGGGTAATGAAGGACATTATATCGTCTAATAATGGTGTCCTCAGATGGTTATATGTGTACTGAATAATATTTTGGTCTAGATTATTAATAAGATCAAAAATACGCATCACCTGCTTTTCTCTTTATTTTCCATTAACTTTAACATGTCCTTACTATTAGATAAGAAAAAGAGTTAACTCCTTATAAGTTAACTCTTACATTATAACGCATATTTATATAATTTTCCATGGATTAGTATACTAATCTCATTATTTTTCTTTTCATGTTGTTGCTCTCCATCAACTCAATAATTTATTTCCAATACATCCCTTACCTGCTTAAGCGTATCCGCCGCAATATGCCTTGCATAAACACTACCATCTTTTAATAAGCTTAACAATTCCTGTTTATTTTTCTCTAAACGCAATCTTTCTTCTCGTATAGGTGTAATGATATCTACCAACACTTGAATAAGTCGTTTCTTAATGACCACATCACCAAGCCCACCTCGTCGATAATCTTCTTTCAATACTTCGACCTCATCCACCTGAGGATCAAAAGCATCCAAATACATAAAAACCACATTCCCCTCCACATGACCAGGATCTTCAACACGAATATGCTTAGGGTCCGTATACATCTGCATGACTTTCTTACGAATCTCATCATTACTATCACTTAAAAAAATAGCATTCCCCAAGGACTTACTCATTTTACCCTTTCCATCTATCCCAGGTAAACGCTGAACCTTTGACAATAAAGGCTTACACTCACATAAAACCGCCTTATCAAAATGATGGTTAATACGCCTGACAATCTCATTGGTCTGCTCAATCATAGGCAACTGATCATCCCCTACCGGAATCAGATTCGCCTTAAAAGCCGTAATATCAGCAGCCTGACTAACCGGATAACACAAAAATCCCGCCGGAATCTGCTGCCCATACCCTTTCTGCTGCATCTCACTCTTCACCGTAGGATTACGCATCAAACGAGACAACGTCACAAAGTTCATATAATACATGGTCAATTCTGCAAGCTCTGGCACAAGAGACTGTATAAAAAAACGATTCAAATCAGGCTTTAATCCCACTGCCAAATAATCCAACATCACCTCCAACACATTCTCCCGAACCTTCTGAGGCGTAAGAGCATGATCCGTCAAAGCCTGCGTATCCGCAATCATAATAAAACTTTCATCAAACTGCCCCTGTATTTCCACACGCTTCCGTAGCGACCCCACATAATGCCCAATATGCAATTTCCCCGTAGGCCTATCACCCGTTAACACAACATCCATCCATACCCCTCCTTAACAACTCTCTATAAACCTAATCTCCTAGCTACACCCCGTAGTAGCGACCTACCTATACGTCTTACTAAAAATTCATCTCGACTATAAAAAAATGTTTTATAACGTAACATAATTATCTTATATGCATGTCATCCATATCCACATAGCATCCTAATACGGCACCCTAACCAACGTAGCCAAGTAGATGTATATTAAGCTATAAATATAGCGACTTTTAAATGGTTGCATAGAACACCTTAGTGAATGAAAATAAAAAGGCGTTAAGAACCTTAAGTGTCTGACCAACGGGAGTTCTTAAGGTTTAGTCCTATTTATTTTCATGAACTTAGATGTTCTGCAACCATTTAACAGAAGCTAATTTATAGCTTAATATACAGCTACGCCGTCTTGCACCACCATCCCCCTCATCCTAACACTAAACCTAAACCTACCCCCAACTAAATCTGAATAGGCATATCATGAGCCTCCAAATACTTCTCTATAGACTCCACATCCTTATCCCCTCTACCCGATAAATTAATCACCATCACCTTATCCTTACTCAAAGTAGGCGCTAACTTCATCGCATAAGCTAAAGCATGCGAACTCTCAATAGCAGGAATAATACCCTCTGTCTGAGTCAAATATAAAAACGCCCTTACAGCCTCATCATCTGTCACCGCTTCATACTTCGCCCTACCCGATTCCTTATAATGTGCATGCTCAGGTCCTACACCAGGATAATCAAGCCCTGCCGAAATAGAGTACACCGGACTAATCTCACCATCATCATCTTGAACATAGAAAGTATTCATCCCATGAATAACACCTTCCTTACCAAGTGTCATGGTTGCCGCATGCTGATCTGTATCGATACCTTTACCAGCTGCCTCTACACCAATAAGTGCCACTTCTTCGTGTGGATAGAACGCATGAAATAACCCAATAGCATTACTACCTCCACCGACACAAGCAATACAATAATCCGGTAAACGTCCCTCTTTATCCTTAACTTGTCGAAGGGCTTCCTCTCCAATAATCTTCTGGAACTCACGTACCATAGTTGGATAAGGATGTGGTCCAACTGCTGAACCTAAGAGATAAAAAGTATCTTCCAATCGATGCACCCATGTTTCAAAAGCCGCATCCACTGCATCACTCAAGGTCATGGTTCCTTTCGTTACAGGCACCACCTTAGCCCCTAATAATTCCATCCGAAACACATTTAATTTCTGACGCTCTATATCTTCTTTTCCCATATAAATTTCACATTCCATGTTGAACATGGCCGCTGCTGTTGCTGTCGCTACACCATGTTGTCCTGCTCCTGTTTCTGCAATAATTTTCTTCTTACCCATACGCTTTGCTAATAAAATCTGTCCTATAGCATTGTTAATCTTATGAGCACCTGTGTGATTAAGGTCTTCTCGCTTAAGGTATATCTTAGCACCACCCAATTTTTCCGTCATATTTTTTGCAAAATATAAAGGTGTTTCACGTCCTACATAATCTTTCATATAGTGAAGATACGCTTCTTTAAATGATGGGTCTTTTATGGCCTCATGATAGGCTTTCTCTAATTCCGATAACGCATGCATAACTGGCTCTGGTACATATTGTCCTCCAAATTTTCCAAATTCATGTTTCATCTTATAACTTCCTTTCTCTAATGGATTAATTAAATAGACCTTGAAAGTGTCTTAGATATGTTAACCTATCTCATTGTTATAAAAGGGTACAAAAAAACACTTCATCCATTTATTGGGACGAAGTGTTACTCGCGGTACCACCCAACTTTAAGCACTTATAATATCTAGTCGATATCACCGATACTTCTCATGCATAACTTTCTCCTAAAAACAAAAAATCTCCGTCTAATTAGGACGAAGTTACATCGTTATGCCACCCAAGCGCTTAACTTTTTTCAGATACGAACATATCCTATCCTTATAACGTAGGAAAAACGGTACAAGCTACTAACTGCATAAGCGTTCACCATACTTCTCATGAATCCATTCAGAATCATTGTCAATATCAGGTTTCCACCAGCCCCGACTCTCTATAATCACAATTAATTCTTACTACTTTCAATCATCGAATTTAATTATTAAATTACTGTTATTTTACACCATCTAGAATAGCGTGTCAACTGTAAAATCATTTTTCCATAACAATCCACTTGTAAGTATAAACCCAAGTGACATCATAAAGGGGCTATTTAGCCCCTATATGGTCTTTATCTTCTTCTACCTACTAACCGTAATACAAAAATAAATAGATTAATGAAATCCAAATACAGTGTTAGTGCACCTCTCACAGCGATATTGCCTTCTTTTGAACCACCTTCACTGACACTATAAGCATAGTACTGTTTCATTTTCTGCATATCATAAGCAGTAAGACCAGCAAAAATAACAACCCCTGCGATACTGATATAATAGCTCATTTGACTACTACCCATAAACATGTTAGCAACGGTAGCAATGATGATACCTACAACACCAATAATTAAGAATGAGCGAAAGGGTGTTAAGTCCGTTTTCGTAAAAGTACCATATAATGCCATAACACCAAAAAGAGCTGCTGTTATAACAAAGGCAGTTGATACAGATTCCCCTGCATACAATCTAACAATGATGGATAAAGTCACTCCATTAATGAAAGAATATAATAAAAATAAGGATACTGTTTTCTGATAAGTATACTTCAGCGCATTCTTACCAATTACCACAACTAAGATAAACTCAAATACAATTAAACCAATATAAATCACTGGATTACTGTACACAAAACTCAATAATTGATCCGATCCAGCTACAAAATAAGCTGTAGCGGCGGTTGTTAAAAGTCCTAAGAACATCCACATAAATACTTTTGATAAAAATGCATTAAGTCCTTGTACGGACAAAGTGCGGTCTTCCATATAATCCCTCCTAGGTATAATATGTCTAAAACTAGACATGATATGTATCGTCAAAATTCTTTTAATTGGTATACTGAACTATCTTCTAATTATTTTAACATATAAAGTCCCTTTCGACCATACAAACTTTCATGGCTATAGAAAGCATGTGATTAGTCCTTACACAAAAAGGTAGCCCTGTAAGCTACCCCATCATGATACTTCTTAATTGCTTTTAATGAGTATTTCTTGCATGGACTTTCCACAGTAAGGACAAAATACAATTTCTTCACTAAAGCCCTTTAAACTGCTTGCACAATAAGGGCAAAAATGCAGCATTTTAGATTGGCGTTGGTCTTGATCTAGAAAACTAATTTTTTCTTCATATTCACCAATTCTTCTTAAACTATCCTTCAATGTAAACATGGAAATGGGTGTATGAAGCACACCATCCACCGTATCTTCTAACTGCTCTCTATTGACAGTTCCATTGGATGATAATAGACACTTGCTCTCAGGGATGCTGCTCTTGATATCTTTAATCAATTCATCACCTTTGATTTTTCGCATAATATAATTCACAATAACAAGATGAGGTTCAAATTGTTCTGCTTCATAAATTGCATCAAATTCATCTGCCAATTCTACATCATAGCCTAGACCGTTTAACATATCTTTTAATATAAGACTTTCAAATCTTGAATCGTTAACTAGAAGTGCTCTTTTATCCATATTAATCGCTCCAATTTTATAAAAGTTCTTTTTACCCACATACATATAGTATAGCACACTAAATGGCATATTATTAGGGTATTTTTTCAAATTATGATAAATTATTGGTTTATTTTATTGTTATTTCTTTTAGCAACTTAATGGCTTCGTCAATTTTTTCAGAAGGTATACCACGGTAGGATAAAATCATAATGGGATTCGAATCTTCCCTAGGTGCTATACGGTATTCGGACATACTAAACAACAGCATAGCCTTATGATAAGCCATTTTAACAATTTCTTGTTCCGTAAGTGACGTCTTGATGGTTAGCAGCAAATGTAACCCTGAGTCCATACCACCAATGGTAACGTGTTCATCCATGTATGTTCTTACAGCTTGGATGATGGCTGCATTTTTTTTCGCATAATTTTTTTTCAGCCGTCGTATATGCTTTTCAAACATACCTTCTCCCATAAATGTTGCTAAAGCTAACTGCTCTGTTTTTGATGTGGTTTGGGTATAACGGTATTTGTTCTGATGATATAAATCAAACAGCCCGTTGGGTAAGATCATGTAACTAATGCGAATGGCTGGTACAAGTACCGTGGAAAAAGAACCCAAATAAATCACACGATTATCCTTGTCAAAGCTTTGCATAGAAGGTATTGGTTTACCGGAATACCTTAACTCACTGTTATAATCGTCTTCAATGATGTAGCCCTTATTGTCACTGGCCCATTTTAGTAATTGTATCCTTTGGTCAATGGACATGACCATACCTGTTGGGAATTGGTGTGAAGGACTTACATAGCACAGTTTCGCTTGTGATTGTCTTAGTACTTCCAGATTAAGCCCTTGGGCTTCAACAGGTATTGGTACAATGTTAAAATCATTGTGGATAAATATATTCTTTGCTCGGTTAAAGCCAGGGTCTTCAAAGGCACATTCTCTGATATGCATTTGTTTAAGGAGTGTACTGAGAATGTTTAATAAATACTGTCCACCACTACCGACAATGATCTGATGAGGTTCAGCTGTTACACCTCGGGAACGTCTCAAGTATCGGACGATTTCCTGCCTTAGCTCTTCCTCTCCTTGAATGTGATTGGCTTTATAGAGTTTATGGGAATCATAATTAAGAACCCTGTTCATGTACTTTCGCCATAAATTAAAGTCAAAATTATGTACCTCTACGTATTCATTTTTGAAGTCGTATTGAATAGAGTCTTCTATACGGGCTTGGGGATGACCTACTACTTGGGTTTCTTGGTGATTGACATATGTTTTATCAAAAGCGCTCACATAATACCCTTTTTGAGGTAAACTATAGAGATATCCTTCAACCAGCAACTGTTGATAAGCATTTTCTATGGTTGTTCGACTAATGGCCAAACTCTTGGATAGTCGTCTAATAGAGGGTAGTTTCTCATCTTGTTCTAACCGTCCCTGTATAATTTCCTCACGGATATACCGATACAACTGCACATAGAGTGGCTGCCCATTTTCCATACCCAAATTTGGCATTAAGTCCATCATCCATATTCCTCCTTCCAAACTGTCCCTTTTGTTTTATCTTAAACTGTCACTTTCAATATATCCACTCATATCTTATAGTATATATAAAACAATGTGAAAAGGCAAGGTGATTTCTACAAATGAACACACAATATAACGGCACAGACCGCTTGCTCATTAAAATAGTCTATACAGGACTTATGACAGCCCTTGTGCTTATAGCTACACTGTTTTTTAAGGTGCCCGTACCATTTACCAATGGTTATGTCCATCTTGGGGACAGTATGATATTTGTTGCTGCTATACTTTTAGGTTGGAAAGGTGGTGCTTTTGCAGCAGGGGTAGGCTCTGCTTTAGCTGATATACTTGGTGGATACCCCCACTGGGCTCTTCCAACCCTCATCATAAAAATTCTTATGGGTGCCATCATCGGCTTATGCGTAAGCCAAAAAAACCGAAAAGGCATGTACACCCTTCTAGGGGTTATTTTTGCAGGTAGTTTTGCTGGGTTTAATGGGTTTCTTCACTATATCTTAACAAAGGATGTAAAAAATGCCTCTAAAGTGAGTGACTTTGTCTTACAAGAGTTAGAAGTTTCATCCCACGGTGAATTACTTCAATTGACGGATAAAGTTCAAATGCAATTATTAGTGGTGACATTGCTTATTCCTTTGAGTATTTTACTGACATCGTTTATCATTGCCAAATATAATCATATAAAATTCAGACCATCTTATACGTTTAGCTTTGTGATTGCTGGTACTATCATGGTATTTGGGTATTACATAGCCTATTATTTGATGATAGGCAATTATATTATACCGATTTTTTCTATTCCATGGAATGTGGTGCAATTTGTTGTTGGTTTATTGATTGCTGAAATTGTGATTGCTGGGCTTCGGAAAGCGAAGGCTATTCAGTAGAGGGTATTATATAAAAGATTTTGGGTAAGCTTTATGGGTTTTGAGTTTTAGGGTGTGCCAAGGGTTCAATAATGGAAAACTACTTTTGTAAGCTTTATTGAGTTTTTAAGTTTAAGATAGTACCAGGGGTAATGCAAAACTATTTACCAAGTTTTATGGAGTTTTTGAGTTTTTGGGTAGGACCAGGGGTATATAATAGGTTTAACTTGCCTTTCCTTGGGGGGCTAGCCGGTCTGCGTTAAACCTATTATATACCCCATTTTCTCTCATACGTGTTTTTTGATTAGTTGTTCCTTTTGGTGATAGGCTTTTCTAAATATCTTGGTAGAGTCCTTTGATGTTAAGTTTTAATGAACTATTAAATTACCTATTTTATTTATCTCGAACCACTAGTGTCAATATGCTTCTATATCCTCTAGCCTACAAAACAAAGGTAATATAGTAGATTTAGCGCAGACCGGCTCGCCCCCCAAGGAAAGGCAAGCTAAATCTACTATATTACCTTACCCCTAGCCACTATTTCCCCACTAAAAAAAATTTTACTAATGACGCCACAACAAATAAAGCGATAAGAAATCCTATCATTCCTTATCGCTTACACTTAATAACACTATGTACATACGTCACTTAACTAAAATACCCACTGTATATGATATACCCATGTATAATCAGCATGGTTAGATTAATACCTATCCCAATGTGAGCAAATGTCTTGAAGGTATCTTTTGATGATTCACCAATTAAGCCGTGAAGGATACCAATGACACTTACAAGGGTTCCTAAGATGCCCATAATACCTATACCGTAAACAACTGCCTTATGACCTCTGTCTGCAAAGGCTGACATACTTACAGCAGCTAGAAACAGAATGCACGCCAGTATACCCAGCACAAAGGATACGATACCAAATCCTGATTGTTTTTTGCTATTAAGCCGTAACGTTATTTTTCTATCATCCATCTTTCATCTTCCTACTTTTTATTATATGAACTATTTATCGTGGTAAGCTAAGTCCCCTTGAGGAAACAGGTATAGAAAAGCCTGCATAGTTTATATACCATATAGCCAATAAGTCCACCAAGTGTATTTAAAATAATATCATCCACATCAAAACGGCCTACAGAATATCGATATTGCGTGATTTCAACAATAAAACTCATCAAACCACAGAATATGGTCGTAATGATCATCCACCTGGCCCATCGCCACAAAGTGGGTACAAAAAATCCTAATGGAATAAAAGCAAGTATGTTCCCTACAATATTGGTTATGGAGACATTCATAATCACATGGCGATATTTAATATAATTTTTAATGGTTCTAAAGGGTACTAAATTATAGTCTTTCACACCACCACTTCTGCCATCAAAAAATAACAAATCTATTAATAACATTAAGTAAAGAGCAAATAATATATAACCGATTAATAAAAATACTTTATGCTTCATATTTGAATCCTTCGTTCTCATTGAAACCCCCAGCTTCTATTGTGCCTATCTGACTTTTAAACCTACGTGTTATTATACCACACCACCCTAACATTAACCAGTATAGGGTGTAGAAATTTTAATGGCATCAACGGATTTATTCATGAAGTATTTTTGTGAAGAAACTTTGTTCGAATGACGGTGATGATGGCAAGGGTTGCAGGAATAATGCCCAGCATGAAGTTAGCTATATAGTTATAATTAGCTAATTGATTAATCGAATCCATGATATCGTCAAACATGGTAAGTGATAATAACAGTACAAAAATGCAGATGGGTGTGACGATAAATTTATAGTTCTTGACATAAGCAAGTTTTTTAACACCTTCACAAGCAACTAACACATACAAAGCAATTTTCATAAAATCTCCCATGATAAAAGCTATGGCTGGTATAATTTCTATACGCTGTAACACTTCACCAATACTGATACGACTTATGGCCGCATAAACAGGGAAATAACTACTCATGTATGCAAAATGACCAAGTTCAACAAAGGATACCACAAGCATGACAGATACGAAGATGCCCCCGATGAGTAAGCCACCAACGAAGATACGATAGATATCTTTCTCTTTTTTTATCATTTTGGTATTTAAAATAACCATAAAAACGATGATTTCAGCAAATGGGAATGTGATAGCACCGTAAGCCGACTCCAACACAGGTCCCCACCCATTGGCCAAAACAGGTTTAAGGTTATTTACTTCTATCATGGGAAACATTAAAATAACAGTGATTGCTGACGTAATCAATATAAATATCACAAAATACTCAGACCAACGGCCCATAACTTCAATGCCTTTCTTTAATGCGGATATGACAAGCACCATGACCATAGCACCTATAATTACATTAGGGGTTGCTTCAAGACCCACTGTGTTTGTGAAAACAACAAAATCGATCAGAATATAAGCACTAACATATAAACTGTATAAGACATAGAATAATACGATGATACTTCCTAACCATCTGCCCATGGTAATAACTAAAATATCATACAAATTTTTACCTGGATATTGCGATAAAATCCAACTGTACAACAATGCAAATAACACACCCACACCTAAAGCTAATATGAGTGCAATCCATAAATCTGACTCTGCTTCTTTCGCTGCTCCAAGAACCAGTGTTTCGGACATGATCAATACAATTAATCCCATTCCTTGTCGATTTGTTATTACATTTTTCATATATTCACCATCCTCTAACCGCCATCATAGCCGACTATCCTATCATTTTATTTTTACTATGATGTTTTTGGAGCTTTTGATGAATAAGAATAGCAAGGGTTATGATGATGGGTAAGATAACTTGCATAAAAATAGCTAACACATTATAGTAGGGTACATGATTGACCACATCCATCATATCATCAAAAGTTGTAATGCCCACAATGAGGACCAGAATACTAATAGGTGTTACCACAAAACGGTAATCTTTAAGGTTCATTACTTTACGGATACCTTCACAACCAGCTAATACATAAAGGGCAACTTTCATAAATCCTCCTATGATAAAACCTACGGCTACAATAATCTCTATTCGCTGAAGAACATCGTGAATACTAATACGGCTAATGGCTGCATATATGGGAAAATAACTTCTGGTATAAGAAAATTGTCCTAATTCATTAAAAGCAACCACGTGGGCTAAAAATACAAATAAACCACCCAGTAACAACCCACCTATAAAAATATAATAGATATTTTTCAAGTGCCTAACAGATTTGGTGCTGAAAATAAGCATGAATACGACAATCTCCGCAAAGGGAAATGCAACAACACCATAAGCCCCTTCTAATATAGGCTGCCACCCATTAGCTAAAACGGGTTGAAGATTATTGGCCTCAACCATTGGAAACATAAAAATGATGGTGACGATGGATATGGGTATGATGATTCTAGTAAAAAACTCCGACCATCTTCCCATGACTTCAATGCCTTTTTTTAAGGATCCTATAATAAGAACAGTTATTAAAGCTGCAATAATTATATTAGGAGTATACACAAGACCCACTGTACAAACAAAGCAGGACATGGTTACAAGTACCAGCGCCCCTACATACAATGCATATACCAGATACAATACCCCAAGAACACTCCCCACCCATTTACCAAATACGGTTGTTAAAATATCATATAGATTTTTACCTGGATATGCTGATAGAATCCAGCTGTATAAGGTTGCAAGCATGATAACAATGGCTAGTCCCAATAAAATGGCTATCCATATATCCGACTTTGCTTCTTTAGCTGTTCCTAGAACAATTGCATCAGCCATAAATATAATAATCATACTCATCCCTTGTCGACTTGTTATCACATCTTTCATTGATTCACCATTCCCACACCCAAATCCATCATGCTTGAATGGATTTCTTTTTTTGTATCAAAAGCTTAATTTCTAAAGCAATCCATACAAATAAGGGTAAAATAATCTGAAAAAATAACGCATAATACTGAAAGGTTATAACGGCAGTAACCATCTCCATAATATTGTGAAACGTTGTCAAAGAAGTAATCATAATCAATAATCCCAGTGGTGTCACCAATAAACGATAATCTTTTAAATTCATTATAGCAGCAAGGCCATTACTGCATGCTAATACACAGGCTGATATCTTAATAAAACCACCAAGTAAAAAAGATACCGCAATGACAATCTCAACACGTTCTAAAATATCATGGACATTAATACGGCTTACAGCTGAGTAAATGGGGAAATAGCTGCTTGTATAAGCAAACCCGCCTAAGGTTAGAAAGGCTGCAATATCCGTAATAATGATTAAAGTACCACCTAATAACAATCCCAATAAAAAAACTTTCTTAATGTTATGATGACGAATAACATCTTTTGTACCAAAAATCATGGTAAAAATAACAATTTCGGCGAATGGAAAAACCAAAACACTCAAAGCACCGTCTAGAACTGGCTTCATGCCATCTGCCAAGATAGGCTTTAAATTGTTCACTTCAACCATGGCTAACATAAATGGAATAATAATAAGGAGAATAGGATATAAAATACGAATAAAAAATTCTGACCATCTCCCCAGAACCTCCACTCCCTTTTTAACACCTATAATAACAAGGACTGTAACACAGAAGGATAAAATCTCTACAGGTGTGAACTCCAGACCAATGACACTTATAAACATGGTGAAATTCACCAAAACCAAAGCTGCAAGGTAAAAGGTATAGAGAATATATATACCACATACGAAACGACCAATGATTTTACCAAATACAGCTAGCAGGATATCGTATAAATTTTTATTTGGGAACCGTTTTAATATACGTATATAGACGAAAACAATTAAAAAAGTTGCGGTAAGTCCAATTATTAACGCAATCCAGATATCATTTTTTGCTGCTTGTGCTGAACCAAGCACCAATGAACTACCAGATATAAACAATATCAGCATACTAATGCCTTGACGACTGGACAGAATTTCCTTTTTCATCTGATCACCACATTTTCTATTTTGGTTCGATATTGAATAAGGTACCAATTACAGCATCAAGACCCTTGGATACCTGTGGCAATGGGACTCCTGCACTGTAGAGTATACTGAGTATGAATGTTGTGCCAAAGAAGATAACGTATATGACCAATTCCTTTGTTTTTTTATTTCGGACTAATGGTACAATTTCTGTCACCCCAATATACGCAAATATAAGGATGACAATTATTATTTGTATATACATTGAATCACCTTTTTCTCATCCATCATGTCACAGATTATATGGATTTTTTTCGATTTCTTTTTTTGGAAATAAGCTTGCCTCGAATGTCTAAATACCACCAGGGTGCTCGAATATAGCTGTCTTTAGCCCCTGATAAATCTTCAATAGAGTTCATGTCCAACATATAGGGCATACCAAAGCTTCGAATGGAGAATAGATGCAAGTATAAATAAATCACGCCAAAAATATAGCCGTATAACCCTAAGAACGATGCTAATAATACAAAAGCAATTCTGATAAATATGGTTGCATTGGCCATTTTGGGCAATAAGAAATTGGATATACCTGTAATACCGATGATGATGATCATAGGCTGGCTAACTAACCTGGCTTGAACAGCTGCTTGACCCACAACAAGGGCACCAACAATACTAATAGCAGAACCACTGTATTTGGAAATCCGAATGCCGGACTCACGTATCAATTCAAAGATAATAATCATCACCAGAGCTTCTAAAAATGTAGGAAACGGAATACCTTGCCGTGCTTCATAGATACTCAGTAAAAGCGGTGTTGGTACCAGTTCTTGGTGGTAATTAATAAGGGCAATATACAATGCGGGTACACTGGTTGTAAGAAAAAATGATAAATACCTTAATAAACGATTAAATGTAGCAAAATAGTAATTTTGATAATAGTCTTCATCCACTTGAAAATATTCAAGAAATAAAAAAGGTGCGGTGATAGCCGTTGGCGACCCATTACATATGATGGCAACACGCCCTTCTAATAACTTGCCACAAACCGTATCTGGCCGTTCTGTACTGTAAAGGGTTTTAAAAAGAGACATGGGTTCATCTGTGATAAACTCTTCTATATAACCCGTGTCTAAAATACCATCAATATCTATTTTATCGAGTCTTCTCTCAACTTCTTTAATGATGTCTTTTTTGACGATGCCATCCACATAGCATATACAAATCTTGGTCTTCGTCACATTCCCAATTTCTCGAAATTTAAATTTCAGATTTTTATTAACGATCCGCCGTCTAATGAGGGCAAGATTGGAATAGATCACCTCATTGAACCCTTCTCTTGGCCCCCTGATAATGGTTTCTGAAATAGGTTCTGTAATATTCCTTGTTTTCCACTCCAACGTATTGAGAATACCTGCATCTGCAAATCCATCGATGAGTAAAATGCTTTTGCCAATATATAGATTCTCAACCAATTGCGTATAATCGCTGCATTTCTTCACTTCATTCACCGTCGTAATACGATTGATGATATATTCCACAAAATCAGGGTTATTTTCATGTTTTTTTAACTTTTCACTCATGAGGGGTTTAAATATATTTTCTGTCATGACTTCATCATTAATCATGCCTTTTACATAAAGTAAGCAAAATTTTTTCCGACTGTTTTCATTTTCAAATTCACGATAGACAATGCTGTCATCATCCACAAAATCGTCCTTAAATAACTTAATACTCTTGCTTAATATCTTGCTGAGGGGTTTGGATTTTTTATTCATCTGATCACTCCTAGCTAAAATTCATCTATTTTTATAGGTTCTGCTGATAATGCTGAACGCTTAATCTTAACATCTACTTGTATGTCAACAGGTAACGTAGGGAACAGTACGTCCCAATCGTCCTCTATTTTTTTCCATACCTTATTTCTATTTCTTTTAATCAGGTCACCAAAACCGAAAATATCGCTATTATACTCTTTTTGTACATGCTCAATGACTTGATTAATCCCTTCCGTTATCTCTTCGGCAGCAGCATCTTCCAAATCTTTTCGGTCTTTTTCGCTTAGAATATCAAAATCTGTAGAGCTTAGTTCGCTAATAGCCACCTCACACTTTACATCTATCTTCATAAGAAGGCTATCCCCATCAACAACAGGTGTCATTTTCGTTGAATTCTTAAGTATTTCCAGGGATACATGACCCAGTCTTTGATTTTCACCAAAGGAATATTCCATGGATAAAGGTTGATTGCCTATTTCATTATCAATGAATAAGTAATATAAGGTTTGTTTGGCTGTTAATTTCCCTACCATATTGGCACCTTTAAACACTGCTGTTCCAGAGATTCTATGGGTCTGTTCCCCATCCACCTCTTCCATGTTTACTAAGGGTATTGCAGGTTCAAAACCCTTTTTAGATATTTTCTCGATTACATTCCATACCGTAGTGGATTCGAATGTACCTATCTTTTTCTGATTCTGTAAAGCGTCATTTAACACCATGCTCACAACCGTATCCTTTGGTTTTTTTAAGAATAGTTGTCCTGCATCTGCATTATTACTTACCAAGATATTCACATCTGGTCGATACTCTGCATCACGCATGGTATAATCCAATATTTCTGTTATACCCTTCATGGCTAGTTTTTCGCTAATAACTAGAACTTTTATATGACTTAAATAAGCCCTTTTTCCATTTTTCTCTATGATCTTACGAATAGCTTGGAATACCGTATCACCAATATCTTCAGAAGCCTTACTTTCAAGCTGACCTTCTTTACTTTCTATGCCAACAACTTCATATGTAAGACGATATTGGTTATCGGGTTTTTGGTTCACTTCATATTCTGTATCGAGTCCTAAACCTAACACAATCTCTATTTCATCAATTTCTTGGTAATTCCAACACCCTGTCAAGCAAGTTACTGCTATGAGTAAACACACTACTACACGTTTGTTCATGTTCGCTTCATCCTCCATAGCCCAATATTTTGCTATTACGTAATTATTACTATTATCCCAAAATATGTTTGTATTATTCTATTTTATTAAAACGACCATAAGGATGGATGCACCAAAAGAGCCGATATATTCACACTTGGAATATAACGGCTCGCATATAAAAATTAAATGTAGAATTTTGCAATCCTTAACTCACTTCGGCACTCTTATCCGCTTCTTTAAGAAGTTGTTCCCGTAATTTTCTGTACTCAATAATAGGTAAATCTGCCTGAAATAATTTTTCCCCTATGTTTAACCTGCTTATGATGGGTCGCTGAGTTTCAACAACTCTCCGGTCCTCGTGAGCTACTTTGATATTAAACTTCATAAATAGCCAATGAACGAGAGGACGTATAAGGGGTATATTAATGAAATTCTGATAAAATCTTAGATAAAGTATGGTATGTTCATCATCGATTGGAACAAATGCACCAACAATCCGCATTTTGGAAGTAATGTAATTCTGCCATAAATTAGGGAATATGAATTCTAACCGCTGACTGCCTTCTGGCTTCTCCTTTAATTCATTAGGCTTTTTAGGTTGTGACCCATCATCCAGTTTATTATACACATACATATAAAATTGATCATCCTTTTTCCAGACAACCTTAGGTCCATCCACCATGGTTTTATTACCTCGTCCTATGGTCTTTTTATGGATGAAGGGGACATGAGCACAGTCTAATTGATTCTCAATGACACGAGAGTAATGTGCTTTCCAAGGGTCCTTCTTGGTGGCATAATGCATACCGTAAAGATTATTGAAAAAGGAAGGTTCCGATTGAATCTTGTCTGTATCACCCCAGAAAATCCATATAAAGCCATGAGCTTCATGAGTGGTATACTTATTCACAAAATAATGCTTTGGAACACTTGCCTCCTTACCATTGGCTGGCACAAGCACACATTTTCCTTCTGCATCAAATGCCAAGCCATGAAATGGACATTGAAGATGATCATGGACAATACTGCCTTTACTTAGTGCAACCCCTCGATGACAGCATTTATCAAATAAACACACGACCTTACCTGCTTTATCGCGCCATAATACAAGTTTTTCATTGAACCTTTTCATCCCGATTGGTTTTTCCTTGATTTCGTCAGATGAAGCGATGACATACCATTGATTACGAATCATACGAACACCCTTTCTAAACGCTTTATATGAGAACTATATAAAAGTAGGTAATAGATCTGTTATAAATGTCATAAACATCCGATAGCTTCATATTACTATAAAATAAGTAGTTTGTATAGTTTATTTATATTAAACCCTACCCTGCAAAATTTAGGAAAATATATTTTGAAGAAATGATTGATATTTTGTCGACTATCTGTTATTATTAGATAAGAAGTACTATTACTTAATAATTAATATTAATAAACTAGATTGGGGGACAGCTTATGTTAAATATGATGAACAGTAAGAAAATGTACAACGCTTATTTATCCGGTGCAAAAGAAGTTATGTTACATAAATCACTTTTAAATAGAATAAATGTTTTCCCTGTTGCTGATGGGGATACAGGCAGCAACTTATTTTCAACCATGCATTCCATTATTAAAGACTCTCAAGTGGATACTTCCGTTAAAGTCACATTAGAATCCATTGCGGACGCCGCTTTAAGTGGGGCTAGAGGTAACTCCGGTATTATTTTTGCTCAATACTTAAACGGTCTAAGCAGTGAAATGGAACACAATTCAACATTAACCATACACAATTTCACCGTGGCTAATCAAAACGCTGTTCAATATGCCTATGATGCCATATCTAATCCCACAGAAGGTACCATGATTACGGTCATCAAAGCATGGGCAGATGCCCTCCATGAATGGCATAAAAAAACCAATGACTTCATTGAACTCCTTACGCATTCTTTTAAAGAACTGGAAACGTCACTCAAAAACACACCTAATCAGTTAAAGGTCTTAAAAAAAGCATCTGTCGTTGATTCTGGTGCAAAAGGTTTTGTTTACTTTATAAAAGGTTTCTTGGAATTTTTAAAAAATGGTCATGAACATGTAGAATTAGATGATTTGGAAGATAACCTTGATGATATTGCCTTTGCAGAACCTCATCATCATGATACCGAAATCCTCTACCGTTATTGTACCGAAGCCATGATAGAAGGTCAATCCTTAGACCACAATACCATCAAATACCAGCTTTCTCATTTAGGTGATTCGTTAATCATTGCTGGTAACAAACGGAAGACAAGAATACATATACATACCGATGAACCTTATAAAGTATTTGATATACTTGGTAAGATATCAAGGATTACGTTTCAAAAAGTAGACGATATGAAAATAGAAAAAGATGTGGTACAAAATAGAAAAAGTGATATCGCATTGGTTACCGATTCCATCGCTGATTTACCTCAGTCCTTTATTGATGAACATCAGATTCATGTCATTAATCTTAATATACTGATGGAGAATACCAATTATTTTGATAAGCTCACCATTAAAAATGAAAAAATATTGGATTATGTGCATCATCATCGCGAACTGCCGACCTCTTCACAACCGAACTATAAAACCATTGAACATTTGTTTTCCTTTTTGCTTACTTATTATCAATCAGTTATTGTTGTTACCGTATCCAAAGAATTAAGCGGTACGTATAACATCATTCACCAAGTCGCTAAAACCTTTGAAAAAACAAATAAGAAAATATCCGTTGTGAATTCTAAGCAAAATTCAGGTGCACAAGGCTTATTGGTTAGAGCATGTGCTGAAGCTATTCGTTCTCAAAAAAGTCATGATGACATTGTGAAAGACTTAGAAAACAACATTGAAAAAAGTAAAATACTCGTAAGTGTTAAAACACTGGATAATATGATTAAATCTGGACGTTTGAGTGTAAAACAAGGTAAGTTGGCTAATTTCTTCAACTTGAAACCCATTGTTACCCTTGACGACCAAGGCAAAGGAACCATTGGCAGTATCGCTTTTAGTGAAAAAGGCTGTTTAAAAAAGCTCATTAAACACATTAAGCAAGTAGACATTCAAGCATACGCCATCGTTCATGCCAACGACTTAACCAGAGCTCAAGCGTATGCTAAGAAATTTGAAGAGATTATAGGCAAAGAAGCACTCTACATTGAAGAAATATCTTCTATTACTGCTATGAATGCAGGGCAAGGTGCTATTGCCATTTCGTATATAGCAAAATAGCAACAAATTAGGAGGTGTTACCATGATTTATTTACAAGCATTTATCATTTTACTGGCCTATTTCTTAATCTTTTTTATCATTGGCCAGATCATCAAGAATAATTCTATCGTAGACATTGGATGGGGCTTGGGTTTTGTGATTTTAGCTGGGTTTATGTATGCATTAGGAGGGACATATACCTTTAGAAGCACCATTATAACGGTTTTAGTTGCATTATGGGGACTTCGACTCACTTATCATCTAGCACGTCGAAACATTGGGAAACCGGAAGATTATCGATACGTTAATATGCGAAAAAGATGGGGAACCAGATATGCCTATATAAAAGCTTTCTTCAACGTGTATTTTCTTCAAATGGCACTTATGTACATTATTGGTTTACCCATTATCATGATTAATCAATCTCAGAATTCCACAACCACAGCTCTTGATTACATAGGTTTAGCTGTATGGGTTATGGGTTATGCTTTTGAAGTGGTAGGCGATTATCAGTTGAAACAATTCAAGAAGAACCCTGCTAACAAAGGGAAAATCATGAACAAAGGACTATGGCAATACACAAGACATCCTAATTACTTTGGAGAGGCTGTCATGTGGTGGGGCATCTTCATCATAGGGCTATCCATTGAACAACCCCTCATCATGATTATCAGTCCAATCACCATTACCTTTTTCCTTCGTTTTGTATCCGGTGTACCATTACTTGAAAAAAAATATGCCGGTCGACCTGACTTCATTGCCTATACACAACAGACAAATATTTTTATACCTTGGTTTCCCAAAAAAACCAAAACATCCATTTAGGGGTATTCTATACAATACCCCCTCTTTGTGGGTGACATATAACGCCATACATGATTGTCTATGAAAAGATTGGAGGTATTTTTTATGCAAATGATAAAAACGTATGTTATCACTTTTTTAGTCTTCATGTCCATTGACCTGGTATGGTTGGGCTTTGTGGCTAAAAAGTTATATCGCAGTCAGATAGGATTTATCATGAAAACCCATGTTAATTGGGTAGCGGCTATTTTATTCTATCTACTCTATATTGTAGGTTTATTGGTCTTTGCCCTTAATCCAGCCCTTGAGAAAAATAGCTGGCAGCATGCCTTATTCCTTGGTATGTTTTTTGGGTTAATTACCTATGCTACTTATGATTTAACAAACCTTGCCACCTTAAAAGACTGGCCACTAGCCATTACCATCATCGACTTGGCTTGGGGAACGACTCTGGGTGGTCTAACCACACTACTGAGCTATCTTATCGTAAAAAGAATAAGCTAATCATGTGTTTACAAAAAAATATAAGAGGTTAAGCTTTAGCTTAACCTCTTTCCTTATGTTATAAGAGAGCAAATGTTATTTGTTACTGTGAAAACCACAATATCTTATATCGTTTAATCGCTATCATTTTCTAGTGACTTAAGCATCTTTTAGGTCAATAAAGCCACTAAACCACTTCTTATAATGATGAGTAGAAGAACAATGACGTTAATCATAATACCTGAAATACCTAAATATTTATTATAGGACCCATAAGCTATGATGCCCAATGTTAAGCCAAGAATACTGACACCGATTCCTGCAATAGGCAGTAACCATAAGATTAATCCTAAGCTTCCTAACACAATGGACAACAACCCTTCTAATTTTCTTTGTTGCATGTGTTCACCTCAAAAAATTTATCCATTAATTTTATATAAACTGTAACACATATATAGACAAGTACATATATTAAATTAGGACAACATATATTAGACTTAATTGCTAGTCAATTAGACGGACAAGTAAAACTTGTCAAGCAAAATCCTCCTCAGAATTGTAAGTAAGGTACAGTGAATACTGTACCTTACTTCAGCGCATTGAAAAACGCTGATTTCTACACGACTACTTCAAACCAAGAATCTTATCGTATACGACGCGATAACAATTCTTGGTTTTTTCCTATGGTTAGAACTAAGCGCTTTTCAAAAAGCTGTCATACAGACCACTTCATCTACAGTATGTATGTCTATTATTTATCGATATAGAGTTCAACGGCACAATAATGATGCACTTCATCATAATTAATCAAACGGAAGCTTTGATATTTTATTTCGCTTAGAATCTCTACATCATCATCTACAACGTAATCGCCTAATTCCATCTCTGTTTCAAATGGAATCTCCTTCTCCACTTGTACTTGTTTTTCTGCTATAAAGTCACCTTCATGTATACTTTCATCCATCCAAAAAGACCTTTTCTCAGCTGGAACAAGCCCTACTTCACAATAAATCACATATTTTATTGAACCTTCTAATTTCAACTTGGATGTATGGTTAAAATGATTGTTAATCTGTTCCTGCTTTTTAATGGTTGTTATGATGGCAATATGACTTATTTCAACAATTTCATCTTCATAATTTTCAATCATAAGTCTCTCTTCAAACTGTAGAAACTTGGATATCTTGGTGCTGAGTTCCTGTTCCTCTACATCTATGGTAATGGTGGAGTATTTTTCACCAACATCTGTAATCATTACTTTTATACGAAACTGTTCCTGCCCAACAAAATCTTTAGTAGGCACATAAGACCAATAACCATTGGTGGTTAATTCCGCTTTACCATGTTCTGGTTCTTTATCAAATGAACACTGAATCTGATCTCTTGATATATTTTTAATGAGAATACGTCCATCCATTCTCGAACCCTGTTTCATAACCATACTATAATTATGAACCTTAATTTTAGTACTCAAATTCTCACCCCTACTAGCAACTTAATACTATTATATGCGAATACAGATTATAAGTTGTAGTGTTTGTTTAAGAATTTCATAAAGGTTCTAGTCAATTAATTTATGACGAGCATTGAGGAGTATGCCACCAAAGACAATAGAAATAATACCAATAGCTACTCCTGTTACAATGGTTATAACACCAAGGGCAATGCCTGCCTTACCTGACGCACTTACCTTCTTATATAATTTATCATCATATTGTAGCATATGTCTATCTCCTTTCTCTTACAGTAAATACTCTGTCATTATACCATTCTTGTAATAGACATTTCAACTTTTTTATCAAGCTTTTATAGTAACCCTTTGTCCCAGATGGTCATATATTATATTAACTTAATAATTAGGTGGTGACTTTGTGTACGATAAACCAACATCTTACATTAGGCTACTGCATGCGTCTCCAAAAGCACCTCCCGTAGATATCTATTCTGATGAGGATAATATTTTGGCTGATGAATTATCTTATGGAGAATTTACACCTTATCTACCTATAACACCAGGCTCGCATTTGATCGAAGTTTATTTAGCCGATGATGCTAATGATGCACTCATTAGTGAAGAGGTTATGATCCCAGAAAAATATATAGCAACCTTTGCGGTAATTGGCGAAGCACCTAACGTGGAACTCTATGAAATTGAAGACCCTATTGAGCCTTTAAGATCCGACGAAAGTAAATTAAGATTTGTGAATCTCTCACCCAATTCAACACCTTTAGACGTTGTAGCTGAAGAAGGTACAACACTCTTTAACACCGTACCCTACAAAGGTGTATCCAGTTATAGAGTCCTATCACCAAAGACATATACGGTAAATCTTAAACCCTCTGGTTCAGATGAAGCCATCTTGTATGTACCTAATATACGTTTACGTCCTGATGCCTTTTATTCGTTGTATGCCATTGGTTTAGTAGGAGAAAATGAACCTTATATTCAACTGCTTATTCCACTAGATGGCAATACGTATATTGAAACCTAAGTCCATCAGAACGTTATAAAACATGTAATGAAGAGGCCGTTGCATTAGCAGAAGAAATTCCTGTTAATGCAACAGCCTCTTTTTAGAAAAAAGTCAACTATTATACTCATCAAAACCTGCCATCTTGTAATAGACACTGATTCCCAAGTAATAATAACCGGAATCAGAATCTACCGCTAATTCACCTTCTGTCGTTGGAAAATTAGAAACTTTAATGAAACTACCATCTTCTTCAGAACGCCAAGATTTGCCATCTGAATCTAAACTCCCACTAAAAAATTCGTTAATATTACTTCGAATTGGTGATTCACCATATTTATTAATGATCATTTTTAAGACTAATTTAGTGACTCTTTCATATTCATCGTATCTTTCAAACTGGAACACATATGTACCTCTATAAAATCTATCTTTATCAAACATATATTCTACTCTAGCTGTACTGTCTAATTCTGTAAACTTAATTGAATATTTAGGGATTATGATGCTTTGATTACCCCGAATACCAACCGTTACTGGTTCGATTTTGGGTACTAAATTAGAATCTTGAAGCGTTTCTGGTGAAGCTAACCAAGGACAATCACGAAATTTGAAACCTTCATTTGAGGTAATACTTGCTAAGAGATCAGCCTCAATGATGTCATCATACATATTTTCTCTATTCCTCAAGATAAAAAAAAGTATAGAAGCAGTAGCAACAGCAAGTAAAAGAAAGATAATATAGCGTTGTGATTTTTGATTTTTCATGATTTTTCCTTTCAATCTTCTTTACAATAATGATTAAAATAGTTAGTATGATGATAAGTATTACTTTGAATAAATATTCCAAGCTCCTTTAAGGTAGTATGGAACTAGGTCATTTCCAATTGACTTAAAAAAATCAATCAACATAATTAAAGATTAACTATAGCTACTAAATATATTATAAAACACTATTATATTAGCAAATATAGGTATTTATCGCTATTTTTATTATAACTTCAATATATGAATTAAATTCTCTTACATCATTGTTAAAAGGTATATTTATTATAATAATAATTAGAGCTTCAAGACATCTTGGTATTAACACCTATGGAAAAACACGCACTATATTTCATGCAGCTTAAAAAAACTGCCAGTGGTTCATAACCTACTGACAGAAAATACTGTTTATTTTTTTGATTGTCTACTTGGCAAGTGCACCACCAATGCAACTGACTCCTTTGTTATAGACCTTTTATATAATTTTATTGACAACAAAATTATTATCAACTAACAACCAATTTTGTGGTGCTTCTCTTGCAAGTACCCAATAAAAGAAGCCTCTAAGTCCCAACTCTTTCACCAAATTAAACTTAGCTTGTAAGCTTCTGGCATCCTCAAACCATACTTCATGTTCTTTACCTTCTTCGTCCCTGTATCTAAAAAATGGTGACTGAGCTACTGTATCGTATTGGATGCTTTGATTATACTTACGGGCTAAATCAACAGCGTCCACAAAACCAATGGATTTTGCAAATTTACCACCTCTTACAAAAGGTAACGTCCAATCGTAACCGTATAAGGGCATACCCATCATAATTTTATCACTCGGTACCCGTGACATGGCATAGTCCATGACTTTTCTGACTTCATTAAGGGGTGAAACAGCCCTTGGTGGTCCTCCAGACCATCCCCACTCGTAAGTCATGAAGAAGATAAAGTCAACTACTTCCCCTATGGCTTGATAATCATGGCCTTCATAGAGAACGCCCACCTGATCATCTCTAATCTTTGGTGCTAGAGCAACCGTTAAAATATAACGTTCATCTTCTGCTTTCAGACGTGCTTTTGCTTTTTTTAAAAAATTAACATAGGGTATCCGATTTTCAGCGCCTAGATATTCAAAATCAAAATCCAATCCCAAATAACCTTTTTGTTTCATAATACGAATGGCTTCATCCAAGACCTTATCCTGTATAGCTTCGTCACTAAGTATGGCTGTTGCAACTTCTCTACTGAATTGTCCCTCTGTAAAATTTGTAAGTACCATTAAAGGTGCTACCCTTTTTTGATAGGCTGCATTGATAATGGGTTCATCATTTTGAATGGGTTCAATGGAACCATCTTCCTTGACATGATAACTAAAAATATTCACATACGTTAAGTAATCTCCAACTTCCTCTACATAACGAGCCGATTGATCACCTGATATAAGTGGATCAACATAAGCGGCTACTTCAACAATAGACTTTTCTTCATCAGGTATGATGATGCTCATGCCTACTTGAAGGTCAAGGGGATTAGTAATACCGTTAGCTAACTGTATAGCAGAAGCGGAAACACCATATTGTCTGCTTAGTCCATATAAACTATCGCCAGGTTTTATAACATGAACCGTACCTTCGGTAGGAATAACAAGCGTTTGACCAACCACTAAATTAGAAGGGGCATCTAATTGATTAGCCGTAACAATAGCATTCTGAGTAACACCATAACGTCTAGCTAAGGCATTGATTGAATCACCAGATCTGACAGTATATATCTGCATATACGACTTCCTTTTAACCTTTTAGTAAATTATATTCAATCTACATGGCTCGCGTTACATGATCCCCACGACTCATATCCACATGATAGCCTGACTTTTCTATGCGATTTTCAATACACTTGCGACAATGAGCCGCTTCATCGCCTGTACAGATTTTACCATCATATAAGGCATATTTTTCTCGTACATTTGTAGGCGATAGATTAGGCATCACCACGTTAGCACCTGATTTTAATCCCATCTCACGTCCCTTACTATGTAAGGAACCTAAAGCAGTTGTTGCAGGTAATAAAACTTCGGGTAGCAACAAACGGACAAGGGATAATAAAATACACGTCTTTTCAACGGTTCCGCCTTTTTCATGGGCAAGAGGTGTATCCGACTGAGGTATAAAAGGACCAATACCTACCATATGGGGCTCTAACTGCTTTAGAAAAAGCAAGTCCTTTACATAATCTCCGTTGGTCTGACTGGGTAAACCCACCATAAAACCTGCTCCCACTTGGAAACCAATGGCTTTTAAATCCTCTAGACATCGTATACGATTATCATAGCTCATATGAGGGTGTAAACGCTCATACAGTGTTCTTGAATGGGTTTCGTGGCGTAATAGATAACGGTCAGCACCTGCATCATAATATTTTTTATAGGTTGCGTAGCTTTTTTCACCAATGGATAGTGTCACTGCAACATCTTTATACTTTTCCTTAATAGAACGGACAATATCAACTACTCGATCATCGGTATAATAGGGGTCTTCACCACCTTGTAATACATACGTCCGATAGCCTAATTGATACCCAACATCACAACAATGAAGAATCTCATCTTTGGACAGACGATACCGGTCAGCTTCCTTGTTACTTTTTCTTATACCACAGTAGATACAATCACGCTTACAATAATTGGTAAATTCTATAAGTCCTCGCATGTAGACACGGTCATCATAGTGTTGTAATCGGTTACGATTTGCTTTGGTATGTAAATACTGCTTATTCTCTTCATCTAAATTCTCCAGCAGACTTAAGAGATTTTCTCCTGATAATATATGATGGGTATCCAGTTCATCGATTAATGCTTTTATGCCTTCTTTATTCACTCTTTTTCTCCTTTCAGATTAGAATTTTCTTTTCTGTTAGGTTAGCATATCCCTTAACTTATTTGTATCGATAGCAAAACAAAAAAAACGATTAACAAGGGCTGCTTTTACGCGTCCCTCGTTAATAGTTTAACAAATTCTGGCGGATATTTCAATAGAACCTATTCTAACTTTGTATTGATTATCACACACCCCTTGACCACCCCATCATGCCGCCCATAAGATTATGAACACGGTATCCTCTCTTGCCAAGAAAAGATGCTGCTCGACCACTTCTTGCCCCACTGGCACACACAAGAATGATGTCTTTGTTTTCATCCAGTTGTTGTAATTGATCAGGTAAACTACCTAAGGGTATCAATTTAGCCCCTTTGATATGACCCGATGCATATTCATAAGGTTCTCTTACATCTACAATCATGGTATTTTTATTTTTCATCATCTCTTTTGCTTGTGCCACTGTTACACTTTTAAACTTTTTTGTAAATAAGTTTAACATATTAATCTTCCTCTCTATAGTCGATTCATCTATATCTATATATTGTAATATTTAAATATATGGATATTATAACGCGACTGCTATGTGTATGTCAAATGTTTTATCGTTTTTTCAAACCATTCATTCTACAATACAAAGGGCTATCCCATTATCCTATGTGAGATAGCCCTGTGTTATACCATGTTATTTATTTGTATCACGTCATGCGCTTAAACGTTCGATATGCCTACAAGATCTTTTACCACTTCCGATGCTATAATTAAACCGACCACAGATGGTACAAAAGCTACACTGCCTGGAATCTGCCTTCGCTCTACACATGTACGGTCTTTATTGGTACAGATGCAATTGGTATTGCAATTGCTGTCCAGTTGAATAGGTTTCAAAGGTTTTTCCTTAGAAAAAACAACTTTTAAATCCTTGATGCCTCTGCTTCGTAATTCTTTACGCATAACTTTAGCTAATGGACACACCGTTGTCTCATAGATATCTGCTACTTCAAACATGGCAGGGTTTAACTTATTACCAGCCCCCATACTGCTAATAATGGGTATCTCTCTGGTTTTACAACGCTCTATGAGATCAAGCTTAGCTGAAACCATATCAATGGCATCTACCACATAATCATAATCATCTAATAGTAAACGTTCTGCACTAATAGACGTATAGAGTTCTTGATGGGTAATCACGTCTGTTTTGGGATTAATAGCAAGGATTCTTTCTTTCATGGCTGCTACTTTTGCCTGCCCTACTGTTTTTCTTGTGGCATGGACCTGACGGTTCACATTGGTTAGACAAATATCATCGTCATCAATTAATACAATTCGACCTAACCCACTGCGTACTAAGCCTTCTATGGCATATGTGCCTACACCACCAACACCAAATACAGCTACCGTACTACTTTTTAACTGCTCTAAACCTGTTGTACCAATTAACATTTCTGTACGTGAAAATGCATGTAGCATACTAACACCTCATTCTAGTCCTATAATCACTTCCAACTACTAAGACATCATATCGTAAATAAATCGAAAAATCAATCCTTTAATCATCTAACACTACAGGCAGTTTATGAACCCGTTCTATGGTAAAATGCTAATCATTGTTTAGTGGGATGAAATGATGTATAATGATGTCAAAACGTTCATAAAATATGTCCGTTAAGGAGAAGTGCTTATGTCAAAACCCCTTAACCATTTAACCATATGCCGTTATGTATTGCTGCTGGGACCCATTATCGGAACGATACTTAACACATCTGTTTCCGTATATCCACCCTTAGTATTTCTTTCATTATGTCTTTTTATTAATGCACAACTAAGAATAAGGTTGTTTAAAAACCGTCTGTTTTTATGCTCCTTAGGTCTTGAAGTGCTGCTAGTGTTGTATCTTCATGCTCTTGCACCTGGCTATGTTCACCTTGTTTTATTCGCCACATTAATCGATGTTGCCTTACGTCTTAAAAAAGAATCCTATTATATGGTGATTTTAATAGCTGCTGCACTTTTATATACCGTATACCGCTCATTCTCAATGGAATGGGTCATCATCACCCTGTTTTTCTTTCTTATCACTTGCCTACTGCTGCGTCAACTTCGACTGGAATTGGATAAACGGATCAATACAGAGGAACTTTATGATCAGATACGAAAAAACAACTATGAATTAGAATCTGCCAAAGTTCGGTTATTAAATTACGCTAAACAAGTGAAAAAGATTTCCCAATTGGAGGAACGAAACAGAATATCAAGAGAACTGCATGATTCGATTGGTCATGATCTGACAGGTATCCTTATGCAAGTGGATGCCACCATGCACATCATCCCATTAAATCAAGAAAAAGGATTAGACATGCTGTCCTCTGCCTACCAAAATATTCGTCACAGTATTGATAATGTAAGTCAGACTGTACGGAAACTGCATCCTATTACCACCAATCATATGCATGCTTTGAACGCACTTATTGAAAAATTTCAAAAAGACACGGGTGTTCCTATTGCATTCAAGACCACTGGTATGACGTACCCATTGCATCCCAACATAGAAATTGTACTCTATAAAAACATACGGGAAGCGTTAACCAACGCTGTGCGCCATGGACATGTTGAGCACATCCACATTCTCCTGCACTATAACAGCCAGCATATTCAACTGACCATTGACGATGATGGGACGGGATGTTCCAATCTAGAAAAGGGTTTGGGTTTAAAGGGTATGGAAGAACGATTGGAGCTTGTAGGAGGTACCATTGCTTTTTCAGGTGATAAAGGATTTCACATTCATATGACAATACCTAGAAAGGAAGTTGAGTAATATGCCTATCCGAGTTGCCATCGCAGATGATGATGCTTTAATACGAGATAGTCTTAAGATGATATTAGACTTAGACGAAGATATTCAAGTGGTTGGGGTTTGTTCCAATGGAGATGACGTCTACAAACTGTGTATGGAAGTAACCGTTGATGTGATCTTAATGGATATACGCATGCCTGTATGTGATGGCATCGTTGGTACCAAAAAAATTAAACAAGCATTCCCGCATATACACATCCTTATCTTAACCACCTTTCAGGATGATGACTATATCTTTCAAGCATTAAAAAATGGTGCAAATGGCTACCTTTTAAAAAACACACCCTCTACCAAAATTGGCGAACAAATCAAACTTGCCTATACAGGTACCATGCTGATTCATCCAGACATTACCGATAAGCTTTCTGGCATGCTCCGTAAAGAAGAGAGGAAAGATCTTTCGGATTATATGCTAACCCCTAGAGAAATTGAAATCATTGAACACATAAGCGAAGGTTATTCCAATAAAGAGATTGCTAATAAATTATATCTTGGAGAAAGTACCGTAAAAAATTATATTTCGGGTATCCTCAATAAATTAGAACTACGAGACAGAACCCAAATTGCCATTTTTTATTTAAAAAACCGCACATAAAAAAATCTTATGAAGTAGCTTAAGCTACTTTTTTTTCTATGATTTCTTCTAATCTTTAACCAATAGTACTTTTGTACTGATACATCATGACTTATGATACCAGCCCTTACGTCTAAACTTTGGTATACTATGACATAAGCTATGTTTTTTAATGATTAAAGGAATGACTTACTTGTCAATCCATACCATCATAAGGTTTATAGATTGCCTTTACAAATCTAAATATCATGTATAAGGATGTTGCATATGGCTTTGGTAACAATTCACGATCTCACCAAAAGATACGGTCATCATATCGCTGTGGATAATATGAGCTTAGACATTAATAAAGGGGATATTTTTGGATTACTTGGACCTAACGGAGCTGGGAAAAGTACAACCCTTAACATGTTGTGTGGTTTACTAAAAATGGACCGAGGGGATATTGTTATTGACGGTATACACCTTCATCAAAATCCCTTGGAAGCTAAAAAACGACTAGGCTTAGTCCCTCAAGAAATTGCCTTATATGATACCCTGACAGCCCGAGAAAATATTGTATTTTTTGGTAAACTTTCAGGCCTTAAAGGTCATCGGTTAAAAGAACGAACCAATGAGGCTCTGGCATTTGTTGGGCTGACTGAAAAAGCCCATGCTTTCCCCAAAAATTTCTCAGGTGGGATGAAACGCAGACTCAATATTGCATGTGCCTTAGTGCATCACCCAAAAATTATACTGATGGATGAACCCACTGTGGGCATTGATCCTCAGTCAAGATATAATATCTTACAAGCAATCAAACGGCTGAATCAAATGGGGTCTACCATCATCTATACAAGCCACTACATGGAAGAAGTGGAAAATCTATGCTCCAGAATCGCCATTATGGACCATGGTCGTATCATTGCTTCTGGTACGAAAGAAACACTAAAAAAAATAGTAAGCGAACAAGAAAAAATTAGAATTAACTGTACCAATCTTAACTATAATTTACTTTCAGATTTAAAAAAATTACAAGGCATCAAAGCTGTTGATACCCATGACAATACCCTTGAGGTTGTTGCTGAAAATATACAAATCATTTTGCAGGATATCTTTTCTATTTTGTCACAGCATGATGTACGGATTAAAGAGACACAGGTGGTGTCACCAGATCTTGAGACCGTTTTTTTGTCGTTAACTGGCAGAACTTTAAGGGATTAGGGGGAATATAAGTGAACTGGAGAACGCTATTAACCATTACATGGCTGGAGCTCTTAACAACTGTTCGAAATACCGTAGCTTTGGCTTTAACTTTGATCATGCCCTTTTTAATGGTCTTGCTTATGGGAAATGTGATGAAGGATACGTTTAATACAATGGAAAATAACATGGAGGATTCCTACCTTTTACCTGCTCATACCCAACGTATTCTCACAGAAGTCATTCAGGAACATGATGACACCATAAAGGAATCGACCATAACCCATACCCTACAAGAAGTGGATCAACATGACTTTATTATTGAGGAACGTATCCATGAGGGCACTAATCATAACCATCTTACAAGTTTTCAATTTTTCTCTGCCAGTATGTTCGTCTTCTTTGCCTTGACTTCTGGCATGGGCATTGGTTCCAGCTTAATTGATGACAGAAAGAATAAGACATTAAAAAGAATTTACGCCTTTCCCGTAAAAAAAAGTGAGTACCTTTTAGGTAAAATAATCGGTAATGGCATCATTGCTATACTTCAAGCTCTTAGCATCATCTTCATCACACATGTTGTCTTTGATGTGCATTGGGGCAATCAGTATCTAGGTATAACCCTCATACTCCTTCTACTGCTTTTTATCGCTTATGGCTTAGGTATCATTTTATCCATTGTGATGCACTCCAGTGGAGCACTTACTGCAACCCTTACCATTATTCTGTGGTTTATGGCCTTTATCAGTGGGGGCTTTACGGGCTATCCCATATTGGGTTTTGTTAGCAAATTAACCGTTAATCATTGGGCTTTTGACTCCCTTGCTACCCTAATGGCTGGTGGCAAATTACAGGATATTATCCTTCATTTCGTTGTGCTGCTTGGTGTTGCTATGGTTCTATGGAGTATAAGTCTAGCATTATATGATAGGAGAGCTTCTCATGAATAGTTTACGTATTGCGGAAAATGTCATAAAAAGAGCTTTTAGACATAAAAAACAACTCCTCATCTTAATACTGCTTCCGATTATCATAATCGGTATGATGACCAAGCTTATTGATGAGCAAGGGACCAAAAGGGTCTCACAAGTGGGTTATGTCAACCTGGACCATGGCGTTATGGGTGCTTCCCTTATAGATTATTTGAAAAGCCATGTGAATGCAGACTTTATTGAACTGAGTAAAAAAGACTTAGCCACTATTCAAGGGCAAAAAGTTAATGTGACCCTACACATTCCAGAAGATTTTTCACAGGGAATCAGTGAACCACAGATGGGAAACGTAACGCTTCAGTCTACTGAATCCATACCTGTTTATGAAGCACTTAAGGCAGAAACCAATCACTACATGACCAGTTTATACGTTATTGACAAATTGGCAGATACAAGCGTCATACCACATTTCCTAACCAGCATGGAAGATACCAAGCCTGCCAATGCACCTATTACCAATGATGACCTAGAAGCAGATACACCATCTGTAGGTTATGAAGGGCTCCTCATATCCATAGGTTTTATCACCATCTTTATGATGATGCTGATATTAATCACCATGGATACCCTTATAGAAGATAAAAAAAGATTAACCTTAGCCCGGATCTTTTCCCATCCTGTTAAAGAGTGGGAAGTTGTCACAGGTAATCTATTAGGGAGCTTATCCCTTGGTATGCTCCAGCTTATACCCATACTCATCACACTAAAAATAGTCTTTGGAATACCTTGGGGGAATGTGTTTATTGGTATGGCCATCATCTTATTGGCATTCCTAATCATGACTACTTTACTGGGTATCGGGTTAATAGGTATTATTAAGAACAATTTCAATCCTCTGCTCATCATCACCACAGTGGTTATTCCTACGTCAATCCTTGGAGGTACATTTATACCTGCTTCCATGATGCCGGATACGATTAACAAGATTGCCTATATTGTTCCTCAGAAATGGGTCATGGCGTCATTAACTAAAATTTTAGGTGGGGAACCTCTTCATGCTGTGTTGCTGCATATAGGTGTTATCCTTCTGTTTGGACTGGCTTTTGCCACCTTTGGTACACATAGCTTAAAACCCCTTAATGATTAAGGGGTTTTAAGGCATGTATTCGGTTTATAGCGTGTTACCTTTAAGGATGATGTTTATGCATTCATTTGAGCTTGTCCATCATTGGCAGATATGTAGTCCAAAATTGCATCGTGGTTTTCCTTGGATAAAAACAATGTTACAAAATCATGTGGACAATGAATCCCTGTTTTTTCTAGATCAATTAATATATCTTCATATGAAAAATAAAATGTCTTTTCGCACACCTTGTACTTGGCATAATCGCTAATATCAATGGCATAATCATGGCATAGCCAATCCATAATCTTAAAAAAGTACGATTTCACCATGGTTTCTCTTGTTTTAATTAAACTGTAAATGACATTAAATGACTTGTCCATGGTCATGTATTTTAGATATTTGGGCTTGAGTTCCCGAATGGATTCTGTTTTATAAAATAACTTAATATCATAAAATTCTGTCTCTAGAAGCGCCACAATGGGCTTAACATCTAAGTATTTATCTGTACATAAAGTTACTTTTCCCATAATATCACCTTCTCTTACATTGAATTTCATTGAAGTTATCTTGGTTAAACCAACAAGTGGTTTAATCACATATTACCTTTATATTATTATAGCATATTTGTCCACAAAAAAATTAAAAGATAATGTTAGTTTTTGATAAAATGGGCTATCACAGGACTCTTCTATTCTACTAATAATGGTAAAATATTACAATTAGATAACATCCTTTACAAAAACAGTGAAGAAGCGTATACTATTACTGTACTATAACAAGTAGTACACCTAGTACACTTAGTACACCAACCCTACATAAATGGAGGTGGCAACATGATTAACGTTGACCCAAGAAGCAGCACGCCTATCTATGAGCAAATCATCAATGAAGTTAAGACTTCTATTTTAAAAGGCATGTTAGTTCCAGGCGATAAATTACCCTCAGTGCGTCAACTATCTAAGAATCTCATTGTCAACCCCAATACCGTAAGCAAAGCCTATATGGAACTAGAGCGTCAAAAGGTCATTCAAACCTTAAAAGGCAGAGGGACTTATGTTTCCATGGACTATAACCCTACAAAAGAAGCGACTAAAATTAACATTATGAAAAATAACCTAAAAAATATTGTTGTAGAAGCCCATTATATCGGTATAGGAAAACAAGAACTCATTGGGATCATTGAGACAATCTATAATGAAATTGGAGGTAGTCATTCATGTTAAATGTTCAAGGTGTTTATAAACTTATCGATGACAATACCATATTAAGAAATATAACGTTTACCATTCAACCTGGGTCTATCTTCGGTCTCATTGGTCCTAATGGTTCCGGTAAAAGCACACTGCTTCGATGTATTACAGGCATCTACAAGATGGATGCAGGCATTATTGAATTTAATGAGCAGCCTATATTTGACAACACGTTTATTAAAGAAAAGATTGGTTACGTTGCCGATTACAATCACTTTTATGCTACTTATACGGTGCAAGCAATGATAAATTTATTTCATGATAGTTACCCTACCTTTGACCCTGAACGGTTTCGCCAGATGAACGAACTGTTCAAGATTAATAAGCGTATGCTTATTAGCAAATTATCAAAAGGTATGCGTACAAAACTATCTTTGATGCTGGCCCTATCCATTCACCCACACTTGCTTATTTTGGATGAACCCACCTCTGGTTTAGATCCTGCAAGTCGTCGAGCTGTACTGGATATGCTGTTAACTGAAGTATGCGAACGGCAAATTGCCATATTGATTGCCTCACATAACCTGAGCGAAGTGGAACGTATCTGTGATGTTATCGGCATACTAAAAGAAGGTACCATTGAATACACCAACTCCTTAGAAAACATGAAGAAAAACATTCGAAAATACCAGTTTGTATTAAAAGAAGATGTACCAACAGATTTTTCGTCCATAGAAGGTACCATTAGTTATAAACAAAAAGGGCGTGTCCATTATCTTGTAACCAAGGATAATGATAAGTTTGAGCTAGCCATGCGTGATGTTAATACGCATTTCATAGAAGAAATTGATTTAAGTCTTGAAGATATGTTTATTTATTCTACAGGAGGTATAGAACATGGTGAATAAAACCTTATTTCTAAAAGATTGGAAAACTTTGAAATGGAATAGCCTGTTATTCTTTTTTATACTGTTTACTGTAAGGATTATTCCAGCTTATATCCATCTCTATGCCTATACCCATACGAAAGGTACTGCTCATGTCAGTGACCCCTATACATTATGGGATATTTTTAGAGTTAATCTTCTAAATGTGAACTTAAGTCATACACTCATTAATGTAGCTTTTGTTATCCTTACAGCCTTTATACTTTTTTATGATTCTCGTAGTGGTTCTTATTCCTTGTTGGCGTCTATGCCTTTTAACCGACAAGAAATCATTGTAACGAAATTGGTATCCGGCGTTGTATCCATTTTGATGCCTTATGTTTTTTTACTGTTATTCGGCATAGGTATCTACTATACGTACATCAACAATACCGTGGTTGGAAGTCCTGACATTCTATTTAATTTAGCCAAATGGTTTTTAATGGTACTCCTTGTCTACCTGACCATATTTTTAATGGCCATGATGTTTCAATCCCTCTTGGGGAATCAGATTATCGCAGCAGTGATTACAGGAATTATGCTCATCTTCCCTATTGGGTTCTTAGGCATGATTCAACTGTTAATTAATCAATTAACTGGAGGGGTAGCGTACAGCCTGTATCATCTAGGTCAAAAATTAACCATTGTTGACTATATAGCCGGCTTTCATCGAGATTATCTTTTTAAAGTTATTTTACTTGTCTTCTTGAGCATTGTATTTACAGAAATAACATACCTGGCTTATTCACGTAATCAATTTGAGAAAAATGGCCAATTTTCCATGTTTCTGCCTTTGGAAAAAGTCTTCGTTGTTTGCTTCTCTATATGCACAAGTTTATTAGTGACTGTTATTTTGAGCATGTCCAGCTCATTCCGTTATTTTGGTATCAGCAGTTTGTTTTTATTAATATTTGGTTTTGCCGTTGGCTTACTCTTTTCTATTATCTTGATTAAACTCTTGAAAAGACTCAGCCACCGGCCCAAATAATAACATGAATCAATTATGAAAGATTTACAAGGAGGTTGTATATGAAATTATCTGTATTAAAATCATGCCTGGTTGGCCTAATAGGCATCATGCTAACCGTGGTCATTGTTGGGTGCTACTCTGGAGGGGGAGAAACCATCAATGAAGACGTTACTTTAGAGAACATGGACCTTGAGAAACTTGCAACATATAAGAAATCCTATGTTGGTGATAACAGCGCTGTTGGTAATATCCTTGACAGGCTATTGGGTAACAAGTACCGGCAAACATTTTCTTTAACTGAGGACAGCATCACATCACACTATGGGTTAAGTGATTCCACAAAAGAAGAGGAAAAAACTGAACTTGAAGATGCTTTAGAAGGTTACGTTGAAGATCATGGTAACCAATTGTTTTTTAACAATGCCCTTGCGCTATTTATTCTCGTTCAGAATGTGGATGTGGTTACCTTTGAAATTGATACGCAAACACCTGTTACCTTTACTGTAAACCGTGATGATATGCATAACTTATTGGAAGTGGATGACTTGCAACATTATGCTGAAGACATAGAAGCATGGCAACAGCTCATTGACCAAAAGATTAAAGCCTTATCAGATGATACGATTCAATGGATTCAAGACCATACGCAATAATTCTCTGGCTTCGTTTTGAATTATTAATTTTTTATTAAAAGACAGGTTCAATAAATCACATTTGCTCACACCGACATACCATATATAGTTGACCCAAGATGAAGACCACAAGATATTGTGGTTTTCTTTTATTAACATTTTGTTAAAATATCAACTGACATTAAAACCCATATTTTTTATATATAGTCATTTATAGCAAAAAATGCTATAATTTTTAGTGATATGTTTTACCATTGCTTATGGGGAATTTTCATTTTCAACCTATATGATAACACCAGAACACAATATGTCATGTCCCAACCAGACAATTGTCATGTGTTTATATTTTTTATGATGAGGAGATTCTCGAGGTTATATTTGGAGAAAGGAGGAGTATATTGAGCACAATTATTAAAATCAAAGATTTACGAAAAGTATATCGTATGGGCAACGAACGGGTTGTAGCTCTTGATAACATTAGTCTTGATATTAATAAAGGTGAGTGTTGTTGCATTCTAGGTACATCAGGTTCTGGAAAGTCAACACTTTTGAACATGATTGCTGGTCTTGAAAAACCAACAAAAGGCCTTATTAATGTTAAAGGTAATCGCATTGATAAAATGAATGAAAAGAAAGTAACGAAATTTCGTCAAAAACATGTAGGTTTTGTCTTTCAATCTTATAATCTATTACCCAACTTAACCGCCCTTGAAAATGTTGCCATGCCTCTCATCTTTACGGGCATGCCTAAGAAAAAAAGGGAAAAAGAAGCCAAACGTATGCTTAGTGCTGTAGGGCTAGGTGACCGTCTGCGTCATAAACCATCTCAAATGAGTGGTGGTCAGCAACAGCGTGTCAGTATCGCCCGAGCCTTTGTTGGCACCCCTGAGATTGTATTTGCCGACGAACCAACAGGTAACTTAGATACCAAAACGACCATGGAAGTCATGAAATTAATCACGACGATTGCTAAAGACAATAATCAAACATTGATTATCGTCACCCATGACGTGGAAACATCTGTCTATGCTAACCGTGTTATACATGTTAGAGACGGACTGATTGAAAGTATAGAAATGAATGAAATTGAAGAAGTTGAAGAAAAGAAACAGGAGGCTTAACCCAATGAAAAAAGCAAGACTATTGATCTATTTATGTGCATTATTGGTATGCACAGTGGCTGGTAGTGTGGAGGTATCAGCTGATACAGCCCTAAACATAACTCAAGTAACAAGCAAAGACAATATTAACATAGGTGATAAATTTGACTTAACATTACAGTTAAATACTGCTACTACAGATGATACGAAACTAATTATTTCAGCAAGTAGCTTCTATGTTAGAGATGGTTTGATATCTCGAAGCGTAAAAAATAAAGCAAGTGTCACCATTCCTTTAGAATGTAAAAATCTTGATGATGATAAAATAACCATAACATTCGATTATCCAAATGATACATCAACTAAAGAAACTCTTAGTTTGGATTTACTCCCTAATAGCTCCGACTCCTCTTCTACACCTACAGACACCAAAAAGTACGCGCCTAAACTAGCCATCGTAAACGAATCCGTACCATCAACCATGGCGGGTAACAATCTGGAGCTTGACCTAGAAGTTAAAAACACAGGTTCTTATACAGCTAAAGATATCGTAGTAGAATTCGTACCACCTACAGATGAAAATTTCAAATATGAAATCAGTACCATTAGCTTGGTGGATAAAGTGGCTAAGTTAAAAAAAGAAGAAACAGCTAAGCTCAGTTATGCAATTGCTGTAAAATCCACTACACCCCCAAAAACATATAAGTGTACCATTAAATATACCTATTCTAATCTATATGGGGATGTAACGAAAGATGAGCAAGATATCTATATTAAAGTAACAAAAGGCTATCCTGCTATTGATCTTGCGGTTACAGATGTTACAACAACACCTGCTGTTGTCAATGCTGGTGAAGAAGTAAATCTTACGCTAAAAGTCAATAATAATGCAGGTATGAAAACAGTCAATAAAGTAACCTTATCCTTAGAAGGGTTAGCAAAAGACGGTGTATCTGGCTTCTCCATGACTAACGGTGTTAACAGTAAGGATATACTGAATCTATCCCCTCAAGAAAAAGGCAATGAAGTCACTTTCTCTCTTCTTGCTGGATCAGACTTGAAAAAAGGTAGTTATCCATTAACCCTTGTGATGAAATATATGGATACCGAACATGAAGAAAAAGAAATCAAAAAAGAAATCTACATTAATGTCAACAGCGACAGCGATAAATCGACTGATATTACCATACAGAATGTGGCAGCACCTACAGGTAGGATTACTTATGGCAAATCCTTTAAAGTAGGTCTTGATATACAAAACACAGGAGAAGCTGACCTGAAAGATGTGGTGGTCACAGCTACTGGTGTGGATAACACGGTGATGATGCCCATGTCACAAAATGTTCAAGTTGTGGAAAACTTAGCAGTTGGTGCATCACAACATTTAACCTTCCTCTTTCAAGCATCGGACCTTGCAGAAACGAAGAATTACTTAATTAATTTTGAAGTAAAAGGAAAAAGCGATAAAGATAAAGAAACACCTACTTTCTCTCAATACGTGGGTGTCAGTGTAGAAGGTAAACAAAAAGAAGATGATAACAGTACAACAAGTAAGCCCATTATTATTATCAGTGATTTTGTCATCAACCCTAAGATCGTCAATGCTGGTGAAACGTTTGATGTGAAATTAACGTTTATGAACACCCATCGCGATAAGAAAATAGAAAACATTAAAGTGTCCTTCTCGGCAGAGAAAACCACTGATACAGATGCTCAAAAAGTGGGCAGTGTCTTTACACCAGTGGATACAAGTAGTACGTTCCATATTGAAGAAATAGGACCAAAGCAAACAGCCGAACATGAAGTCACATTCTTCACCATACCATCTGCACCTGCCAAAGTACATAATTTAGATGTAACCTTTTATTATGAATACAAAGGGGCTGATGGGAAGATCCTAACGGAAACCCTCTACGATGCTGTAAGAGCTACCGTTGTTCAACCTTCTCGTTTTATCACAAGTGATATTCGCGTACCTGAAACGGTGTTTGTTCAAGAACCTGTTAACATTTCACTTGAAATCAGTAATACAGGTAAAACAACCCTTGATAACTTTACCGTTGCTGTTGAAGGTTTTGGTTCTTCCAATAGCCGCCAATACTTAGGTAACCTTGAACCTGGTAATACAACCTATTATGATGTGGATATCTTTGCAGAACAACCAGGAGATGTTACTGGAAATCTGATATTCTCCTATACCAAGCCAGATGGCAGTGACGAAATCGTTAAGAAAGAAATCAAAACCATGGCACAAGAAATGCAGATGCCTGATATGAGCGAAATGGAAACTGGCAATTTCGATCAAATGAAGCCTGAAGAAAAAAAATCCAATAAAATGTTATACATCATCGGCGGTAGTATCGCCGGTATCATCATTCTCATTATTATCATCGTTATCATCAGAAAAAGAAAAAAGAAAAAGGAATTAGAGTTTGATGAATAGTCTCGATCTGATTCGTATGGGTTTGAAGAACTTACTCCGTAGAAAGATGCGTAGCCTGCTGACAACCCTTGGTATTGTTATAGGTACCATATCCATTGTTGTCATGGTATCCCTTGGTTTGGGGATGAAACAGAATGTTAACGAACGTATGAATAAGTGGGGTAACATGAAAATTGTTAAAGTATATACCGAAAATGGTGGTCGTCACGGTATGCGTATAATGCGAGATAGTTCTTCTGATAATAATGAGGATACAAATGTTCAAAAAAAAGCTAAGATTGAAAATGATGATATAACACTTATGAAACAAATTGCAGGTGTTGAGGCAGTATCACCTGTGTATCAAACGAATTTAAACATGGTTGCCAAAAAATTTGTTGGCCAATACATACAAGTTAAAGGTCTAACACTTGAATTTATGGAAAAATACGATCTTGACATTGAAACAGGTCGATTGTTGGCAGAAGATGATAAGAACGCCCTGGTATTTGGTCAACGGGTTGCTTATAATTTTAGTGATAACCAAGAAGGCGGCGGCTGGTGGGATATGTACGATGAAGAAACAGGGGAATTGAAACCCGCTAAGTTCAAACCCATGGAATATACCAGCATGAAGATGTCTTTTGACTGGAGTTTTGGTCGAAAACAACAATATCGTGGGCGTGGCGTTGAAGAAAACACCCGGCCTGTTAGACCCATTACAGTTAAGGTTGTGGGTGTTTCAGCAAGTGAAAACTATGAAAAAGCCGAGTATGCCTACATGGAGCTTAACACTTTAATGAAACTTCGTGATAAATACGATAAAATGACAGGCTATAAAGATTATGGTGGTAAAAAACCTAAAAAAGGTTTTGACCAAGCCATGCTCTATGTACCTAATCGAAAACATGTGGATAATGTGTTAAAAGAAGTACGAAAGCTTGGCTTTGAGGCCAGCAGTGATACGGAATTTATTAAAGAAACCGAATCCATGAATAACATGGTACAGATGATTTTTGGTGGTATCGGTGGTGTGGCATTACTGGTAGCTGCAATCGGTATTACCAATACCATGGTTATGGCCATTTACGAGAGAAGAAAAGAAATAGGGGTTATGAAGGTTATTGGTGCTTCCTTGAAGGATATCAAAAAACTTTTCTTATTTGAATCCGCTTCTATCGGTTTATTTGGTGGTGTATTTGGTGTTGGCTTGAGTGTTGGTTTATCTGTTATCATCAATAAAATTGTTGATGGTAACCAAAGTTTAAGCAGGATGTTCCAAATATATAGTGATGAGGCTGATGTAACCCTCTCCATTATTCCATCATGGCTCATTCTACTGTCTTTAGTATTTACGACAATCATAGGGCTTGTGTCCGGTTACTTGCCTGCTCGTAAAGCTATGAAGCTAAGTGCTTTGGAAGCAATTAAAACCGATTAATACCTAATACAACCAAGCTACATGAGAAAGTTTAATCTCTAAGGGATTAAACTTTCTTTTATTTTCTCTTCTTTTTCTATATGAGAGTATGCTATAATAATTGAGGTTACATGATAAGAAAATAATGAAATACGTTACATCATGATGCTATGCATACCTTTTAGAATGCTAGATATAAAAAGACCAGTATGATATACAATAGATAAGAAGGAGATAACCATGTATACGTTAGAAGACATTAAACTCTATAACATGATTGTACATATACTTGATTCAAGCTTAAGTGTACCTGTACTGTCCATGGAAGAAATGGAAAGTAATTATGACATTAAGGAATTCTTTGCCAATCATCTTGTGAAAACCCTTAATGATGATAGCCTAAAACAGTGTCAATTTCAAACAGATTATAACATGGTGTATAACTACATCAAAGAGTACACCCAAGATGACAGCAGATTTGTAGAAATGTCCATTAATATTGCTAACCAGCTCTTCTCCATTATGAATGCAAACAGCAACATACCATCAGCAGATTTAGCCGTTGTTGCCTTTGGATGTCGTGGTACCAAGTATCTGGCTTTATTAAAGCTTAATTATTTAAACTCCTTTATTCACTATACAGAAACGAACAACAATGCTAATGTGAATCAAATTATTCAGCATCGCACAACATTACCTAATTCAGGTCAAAAAATTAATGAAGTCATCGTGATTAATCTCTCTACCTTAGGTATCGATATACTTGAGAAAAAATATGAAATTGATGGTCAAAAGGAATTCTATCTTTCCCTGCATTTTTTAAAATGTCAAACGAATTTATCGTCAAAAGAACAGTATAATATCGTAAAAAAAGCGACGGATACGATAACGAAGAAGTATTTTGATGAAGATGTAGAAAAGAAAATGGATATTCAACAAGAACTCTACCACAACATTGAAGAAAGTGGCGACATTAATCTGGATACATTTGCCAATGAAGCCTTTAAAAATCATGTGGATATTAAAAAGGAATTTATGGAGACCATTAACGAGAAAGGTCTTGAAGAGCCTGTTATTCATTTAACTGAAAAGACCATTACAAGGTCTTTTGAAAAGCAGAAGCTAAAAACAGACACAGGTATTGAACTTAAAATTCCCATGGAACTCTATAATGATCCGGATAATATTGAATTTATCACGAATCCAGATGGCAATATATCCATCGTCATTAAAAACATTAAGAAGATCATTCATTAAGTAAAAAGCTAGCTTATTCAAAAACATGACGCTGTCATTTGATAAGCTAGCCTTTTGACGTTTCATTGCTGTCTGGGGGTGGTTCTTTTTTCTTTAGCAATACAACCAATAACGTTACAATGGTAAAGTAGGCGATAACAGCTAAGGTTATTGCAGGCTCTGATTTTGCAATTTCCCGCTTTATGGTTTCATTATAGATGAATACAATGGAAAAACATGCCAGGGCTGCTATGACACCTATAATCACATACGTATATTTTTCTTTAACATGGGTGACATCCTTAATAATCATACTTGAGAAATATAATAAATTCCCATTAATACGATAGATAATCAAACTCCAAAATAACATAAAGACATATCGAAACAAATTAATAATGGGTATCTGGACACTATCAGCAATCACCAAAATAGGCCAATAAAACTTAATGGTTACATCCCCAAGATAATAGATAGCAATAAAAGTTAACCACACATAAATGGCTATGACAATGATTGTACCTTTTAACATGGATCCCTTCAGTTTTTTCTTGTCGCTGATTAATGGATAGATCAAGAAAATAACTTCAATGCCTGTATACCTGCCTAAGGCTTGCAAGCCACCATTGGCGATTTCACCTATTCCGCTGTTAAAAACAGGTAACAGATTGATGATAGAACCCTTTACCAGAGCATAACCTGGTAAAATAACAATAATAAATGTGAGATAAAAAATAAAAACATTCACCTTAGCAATGGTTTTCAACCCTTTTATGGTTAAAAAGAAAACGGCAAGCATGGTTAAGATTGTAATAACTGCAGAGGGAATAAAACTTGCAATAAATATGCGTGTGACAAATGTAAAAGAAACCAAAACGGTCATGATATAATATATAAAAAAGAAACTGAGTAAAAGATTAAATAAAGAACCTAAATACTGCCCAAAAATCTTAACGTTGATACTAATAATGTTGTCCTTAGGAAATCGTTTGCTAATAATCGTAGCTAGCCAGACCATATATAATGGGTACAGTCCCCCAATTAATACAGCTAACCATCCATCATTTCCAGCTGCTTCAATTGGACCTGTGGAACCAAGTATACCGATTCCAATAATAATGGCTATAATGGTGTGTGAAAACTCACTAGGGGTTAATGTGGTTGTCTGCTTGTTATCCGAAGCCATTGTTAGTAATCACTCCTACCCTGTCTATCCATCTTCACATTAACTTTTACTTCAATATCGGATTGGCTTACCATGGCATCCCAATCGTCAACAATCTTCCTTCCGTAATAGGCAGCAGCATACTTTCCCAAAGATAAACAGTCCACATTATAACGATAGACGGTACTATATAAAGATTTTGTACAACGTTTACGTATATCGACTTCCAATTCTTTAGCTGCTTTGTCCTGTTCTTTTAAATCACCAAAGATATCCCGATCGGTTTTATTGGATATAACATCTGCGCTTATATCTAATGTAATAATAAAACTGTATTCCCCTTCTTCATTTTTATTCACATCCACTTTTTTTATGGTACTCAGTTGATAATCAATGGACTGACCCTCACCCTCATCATAATCCATGATATAGATACCCTTTGTTGAATCATCTCTTAACATATTAAACCATCGTGCTTCATCCATATTTATTTTGCCAATCATTTTATCTTCTTTAAAGATAGCCAAACCGGATAGTTCAAAGAACTCATCCTTTATACGTATTCTTGGCAGTACAATACTCCTACCTTCTGCATGGTATCTGACATAGACGTCAATGAGTTTGTAATTATCATAATAAAAAAAATCCATATCCCCAATGTTATTGAGAATTTCTTCTATATAATCAACACTGCTGGGGTAGCCCTCAATGTTGTATTCTAAAAAAGCCTCTGGGTCACCATCACATATAAGTACATGACCTCTATCTTGAGCAATAGGCTCTTTGGCAAAATCATCAATAAAATTTTTAATACCGTATGAAGCAAAGGCTTGACTGATTAAATATATTTTCTCACTTCCTATTACAAATTTTTTATTCATTTGAGCTTGCCAACGGGTTTTAATTTCATTAAAATTAGTGCCTTCACCCTTATAAATAAAGTTGGTGACACCTGGCGTATTATAATTATATACCACCGTATAATACTTTAAGATAGGTATAATCCCACTTTCTGTATCGATATCCATACCTAGACCAATGGGTAGGTTCAGATCTTCAATGGACTTAAGATTATGACCATATACCGTCGATATAATAAAAATGATGACCATAATAATGATTTTATTTTTCATGTATGCTCACCCTCATTTTTGTGACGTTTGTTGTGTTTTCTGTCTGGTTGGATTTTTATTGGGTATGGTACTGCTTCTTTTATTCATACTTTTAAGAGGTACTCTGACAAACATATCTTTCATCTGTTCTAAAGAAAAAGAAAAATAGGGTATACCGAAGGTTTTTAAAGTGGTTAAATGAACAATTGTAAAAAACAAAACAAGTGTAATACCAAATATACCCAAGACATTGGTGACTAGAATCATGATGTAATTGAGTAGCCTTAGAGCCGAGCTCATCTCATAATTAGGTACCAAGAATGTTGCTATGGTGGTGATACCTATAACAAGTAACGTTGTAGGACTTACAATCTTTCCTCGAATAACGGCATCACCAATAATAATACCTCCTACAACACTCAGGGTCTGACTGATTTTTCTGGGCAACCTTAAACCGCCCTCTCTTAGAAAATCAACACTTAGCTGCATGAAGAGTATTTCCATGAAAGGTGATAGCTCAATCTCATTCCTTGACTGAATAATAGCTGTTGCAAAGTCCGATGGTAATAACTCGGAATTATACTCCAAAAGGGTCAGGTATAATGCGGATAAAGTGGTTATGACAATAAATGCTAAGAACCTAAGTAATCGATTAAAAGTAGCTATAACAGGTAATTGATTGTAATCTTCAACACCTTGAAAAAAATCAATAAAGGAACTGGGAGCAGTACATACATAGGACGTTCCACCAATGATAATACTGACTCTTCCTTGAGCAATATCTGATAGAACTGTATCGACTCTTTCTGTTGAATAGATCTGTGGGAATATGGAATAGACATTGATATTTAAGAACTGTATAAATTGTCCAGCACTATATATGACATCTGTATCAATAGCGTTAATCTGCTTTCTAATTTCATTAACAACCTTTTCTTCGGCTACATCATCAAGGTAGAGTATGGCAACATCTGTTTGAGAACGTGTGCCTACGATTAGTTTCTCAATTATTAAATGTTTATCTCGTAGCCCTCGCTTCATAATGCTGATATTGGTATCTAAATCCTCTACAAAACCCTCTTTTGTACCTCCAATGGATACCTCATCTGTGGGTTCCTTGATGCTCCTAAACTGCCCGCCTTTTACATTAGCTACAATACATGTTTCTAGACCATCAAAGAGTATCACAGCATGGCCTCTTTTCATAGCATACTGAATCTTCTGGTTATCATTAGTAGTCTCAAGGGTACTCATGGGTATAAAGCGCTTACACAACTCATCAACTAACGCTTCCTCTTTCTTTAATCCTTTAAGACTCGTATGATTAATGAGAGGATGAATCAGTTCTTTATCAACTCTGCCAACATCCACCAAACTGCCCACAAAGATAACAACTGCTCCTAACCTGTCTTTACCCTCACCAATATAAAATTCTTTTACGGTTATTTGACTACTGTCACCTAACATTTGATAAATCTCATCTATACGTGCTTTAAACATATATATACTCCTTATAAAATGCATAGTATATTATGAGCTTGCAGGGCTGGAACTATTCACTTTATGCTTATGTAAGGCTATTATCTATAAGATAAAAAAATAAAACCGTGCAACTCATTTGCTCGGTCTTGTACTAACGCTATACAATTTGTAGTTTTCCGAACTGCTTAGGCAGGTGAAAATTAGGTTTTTCCCATACAATGGGATTCCATGTAGCATATTGATCATCTGTCTTACCACCGCAACGGTAGAAATTTCCATACCAACATGTTTGTTCAATCCGCTTTCCACACATGTCTTCCAAGATGTCTATGGGAATCTCCAGACCGATTTCCCAACTTGTATCATCTGTCCTTTCATCTTTGGTAGGTGTCTTAATACTTGGTGTTATGCGAATACCTTTTGCTTGCGCTTCGCTTATATAAACTGTCTTACCAAGACCATCCTTATAACTCATATGCAAAACACCACAACAATTTACTTCAACATTAAAATATGCACCACCAACATGATTCTCAGGTGTTACAAAGAACTCAAAACAACTGTCTAAATATACATCACCATTCAATGTAGTTTCTCGACTATAGCTATGGATATCTTCACAATAAGCCTGTATCTTAATACAATTTTGGTGAATCACCATTTTCACATATGTGGCCTGTTTAAGTCCACTTTGATACCAAGGATAACACTTAATGTCCAGTGCATTAATCTGATGCCAAGGTACTTCCTTCTCCTTTACCTTTTTAACCTGGTATGTATGCAATAACAATACCTCCTCAATTTATGCTCTCAATGCATAATGATTGCATTCAAGCTTATTTTACTTTATGTTCAATATACTGGGCTGCTTCTTTATCAACTACGATAATCACATGAGGATGCAGCTGCAAAATAGATGCAGGTACATTAGGGGAAATCTCGCCAAATAACATCTTATCGATAATCTGAGCTTTGCTTTCACCATTGGCAAGAAGTAAGATTTTCTTAGACTGCATAATGGTCTTCATGCCCATACTAATGGCTTCTTTGGGTACGTCATCAATACGGTCAAAAAAGCGGGCGTTGGCTTCAATGGTTTCTTGATCTAGTGTAACTTTATGTGTACCAGACTCAAATGTAATATCAGGCTCGTTGAAACCAATATGTCCATTGGTCCCTATACCAAGAACCTGTAAGTCAATACCACCTGCATTATAGATTGCTTGGTCATATCCATAACACTCTTGGTCAACGTCTTTTGTTTTACCATTGGGAATATGCATGCTATCTTTGGCTACATTAATATGCTGAAAAAGATGCTCTTGCATATAATAAGCATAACTTTGGTCATTGGTTTGATCAATGGGATAATACTCGTCTAGATTGAAGGTGGTCACCTCGCTAAAGTCCACTTCATCATCTTGGTACATCTTAACCAGTTCCTTGTACATACCCACTGGTGTTCCACCTGTAGCAAGTCCAAGGACACTACCTGGTTTGATATTCACTTGAGATGCTACCAGGGTTGCTGCTTTCTTACTCATTTCTTGATAATTATCTGTGATAATTATGCGCATACCTCTAATTTGATTTTTCATATAGCTTCTTTCCTTTCCCCATTGTGTAATATATATCCAGCTGATCATCTAATATAACAATATCTGCATCTTTCCCTGTATCCAAAGTTCCTTTTCGATCTTCTACACCTATATACTTGGCTTGGTTAATGGTAACTAGATCAATGACTTTGGCTAAATCATACTCGGTATATTGGGTGAAATGATACACGGCTTTGTTAAGTTTTAATGAGCTTCCAGCAATGGTTCCATTGCTTAGCATGCACTTCCCACCTTTTAAATAGACTTTCTGACCACCCAGGTTGTACTCACCATCCTCAAGTCCTGCACCCATCATAGCATCTGTAATCAACAAAATTTTATGCATGCCTTTTATACGAGCAATTAAGCTGAACAATGCAGGGTTAACATGAATGGTATCTGCGATTAGTTCGCAGTAAACATCTGAGTTCATGGCTGCTCCAACTACTCCAGGTTGACGATGATGCAACCCTGTCATGGCATTAAACATATGTGTACAAGAACATACACCTGCTTCCACACCTTTCATGGCTTCATCATAGGTTGCCTCACTATGTCCCATAGAAAATTGAATACCATATTTGTTTTTATAGGCTTCTATGAAAGGAAGTGCTCCTTCTAACTCTGGCGCTATGGTGATAATCTTAATGATGGATTCATAACCTTCAATTACTGCCCCAGTCGGTTTTTGGATATACGTTGCTGACTGAGCACCTTTAAATGTTTCACTGATAAATGGTCCTTCTAAATGGGTACCTAGCACCTCAGCCCCGTAGCTTTTATCATCCATAATGGTTTGGATGGTGTGTAATGCTTGACGAATAATGGGAGCATCCATGGTCATGGTAGTGGGTAAAAAAGACGTAACGCCGTTCTCTGGAATGAGACGGCTAATGGTACGAAGCCCTTCTAGATCTCCATCCATGGTATCGTATCCTTTATAACCGTGAATATGCACATCTATAAAACCAGGTACAATGTATTTACCTGCTGCATCAATATGTTCATCAATGACTTCCTTAGCTACATCTTTTTGATCAATAATCTTCTGAATCGTATCCTCAAATAAGATGGCTTTACCCTCTACAAATTGGCCATCTAGGAGCATACGTCCATTCTCTATACATTTCATCAAACTCACCCTTTCACTATGCTACTCATTTAATAAATCATCCATGGTCTGTTCTACAGCTATTTCTACTGCTCCTATTAGACTGGAATGTTTAATCTGAGCCAAATTAACCGTTGTATGAAGCGGTACTAGCCTAGCTACCACTGCATTAATATCCATTAATATAGATTCATGAAGCTTGGGGATATCACCGCCGATAACAACATGTTCAATATCTAATAAAGCTGTTATGTTCGCAATGGTAATCCCCAAATATTCAGCGACCTTTTTTATTAAAGCCATGCAATAAGGGTCTTCCCCTTCCAATGCTTTTTGAAAAACAGATATGGAGAGATGATCCACATGACCTTGACATAATTTATACAATAAACTCTCTTTTATTTTATTAAAATCACTGCGTATAATCTTAAATAGACCCGTCTTGGAAGCCACCTCTTCAATATTAACATAATGACCATCTATATGAATATGAGGCACTGTAAAGCCAATTTCTCCTGCACTTTTTCGATCGCCCTCATAGAGTTTCCCATCAATGACGAGACCTGCACCTACCCCTACATCCACACTGATATAGAGAAGGTTCGAAATGCCCATAAGATTACCTTTTATCCGTTCGCCGATAACGGCTAAGTTAATATCATTTTTAATCAAGGACTTAGCAGTACATATCTCATGGATAGCCCTTGTTAATTTCTCCAGCTTAATTTGATTCACTTTCTCAGACAATATATTGGGAAATTCCCCATTATGTATAATACCTGGATAAGCAATACCGATGCACTCAATGGATGCTTCATTAATCTGGTGTTCTTGTAAGAATGTTTTAATGACCACACCACAATCCATATCATCAGGATGGTTGTATGCCATATCCAGTGTATGGTGTATATGACATCGTAGATCCCCAAGGGCAATTTTGAATCGTCTTTTGGATAGATCAATGCCAAGGACGTATCGATAACAACTGTTAAAGTTCACCAAAATAGATTTCTTACCTAATTCGTTATCACCTTTACCTTCTTCTATAACAATCCCTTTTTTAATAAGTTCGCTGATATTGGTTGAAATGGTTGGTTTACTGACTTGTAAGTGTTTGGCTAAATCAGCCCGTGATGTTCCCCCATGGTCCATTAAATAGGTAATAATGGCTTCTTGGTTATTCTTTTTTACCATGGATTGATTGCCTGCCCTTACCATAATGTGGTCTCCTTCAAATAAAGTTAGTAAAGTTTCTTTACTTAATTCAATTGTACCCAGTTTGTAGGGGAATGTCAACATAAAAATATACCCTTTTCATCTTAATCTTACGCATACCACAAAAGCCAAGCTTCAAAAACTGAAACTTGACTTTTTCTTAATGATATTCTTTATTTTTAGGGGTTATCTGTATGCGTACTTATTATTCTGTGATACGGATATTATCCATGATAAATGATGCATTGCTTTTATTTGCCAACTCACTGTGACCTTCCCATAAACACACTTTGATTGTTTTTAACTTCCCAGTATCCAGCCCGTTTTGACTAAGTCCCCAGAAGCCATCTGCTCCGTCAAAAAAATCATCACATTTTTCAAATTGACTTATTTTAAGTGTACGGTTTTGGTTCGGTTCAATATTGAAGTAATATGTACCTGTTGTACCTGCTTCATCTGTCACCAACACACGTACCTGCACTGAGTAGCTTTCTGCATTCGTAACATCTAAAGCTAACTTATTCTTACCAATACTCCACATATTTGGATTATCAAGAATAACTTCACTATATTGTCCATAATTCACTTTATTAAGTGTATTAACATTTACTTTGAGTGCTTTAGTACCGTGTGTTGCACCTTGTCCTTGAACCTCTGTGCTCATTTTACTTGCATCAGATAGGGTATACATGACAGGTTCTCCATGTTCAAAAGAAATGTGTGGGAACTTAATGATACTATGGCTAAATATATTTCCCATGGCGGTGAGATCGTGACTTGCTTTATCCACTTCCTCCCTAGTTGCTATAGAATCGTTTGCAACTACCTCTGCACGTTTAATAGCCACTTGGTAAGAATCATATACTAACTGTGTCACCCAAGGTTGACCTGGTGTTACACCTGAACCATCATTTGAAATGGTAATGCCTTGGCAATTTTGTTTTGCTTCATTGACTAAATTCTTCAATGCTGTAGTGGATACACCTATTGGCTTTGTTTTTAAGTATTCATTATACAAGGTAACTTGGGTAATATATCCTCCATTTTCTGGTATAGATACAGTAATTGTATTTTGGCCTTGAATATTATTCTTGTCCACTGGAATATCCACATAACCTAAGAAATCTCCATTTTTATTGGTGTACTCAAGATCTTTATTATATACAGAGTTATTCACTTTAATAGTCATATCTTGACTGAACCCAGTATCGGACTTACCAAAGCCAACACGTAATACAGAACGTTCTAATCCATTGGTATCACAGCCAACACTAAATGTAGCTGGTGCTCCTCCTGTTGGTTGTAGTGTCTTATTACCATAATAGCTTTTTTTCAATAATGTATGTGTAAATTCTGGCTCTCTATCTAATGTAATCTCAAAAACACAGGTCTCTTCCGCACGCATAGGTACTCTATTCATATTAGGTACACCTATTTCTTCATTGACAAGATGACCTAATTCTAAATAAGTGTGTTTTCTCTTAACATCTGTTATATTAGCATTACCGGTATTAAGATTAAGATCAATATATGCTCGATGTAAACTTAGGTTTTGTACAGCAACATAGATTTTTTTACCATGACGTACAGCGTGAGTGAATACTCGATTGTTATTAGAAAGAACAGGTATAAAAGCACCTCTGTAATCTTTCCACATTTCAAGATAATGAATCAAAGGTGTTGTACCGTCAAGACCTGTCTGTGTGGCATTATACTTATAGAATGTATCATTTGAATCAGGTCGCCAATTGATAATAGGGTACAAGAAAGGCACAATCATATCCACAGAATCCGCTAGATTCATAAAACGAAGCATATAACCATGATAAGTTCTTAATTTCTTGAAATAATCAATTTCAGTTCCTCCAATGTTATATGTACCTTCTTCAGTAATGATGATTGGCTTATCATTACCTGTTATCGCCATATGGTTTTTTAATAAACCAAAGACTGCTTCTAACCGTCCACACAAGAATCCATCTGGGTTACTATCTTCATCATTAATAAGTAAATGACCATTTTCATAGAAATGATGACTATAATAATCTAAGTTATGTTTGGTATCGTCCATGAACTTGAGTTGTTTTCTTGCTTCATCAAAGTTATTTTGTTCCAAATACATAAATGCACTGGATGGTCCTCCTACTAATGTATCAGGAGACTCTGCTTTTATCTTCGTAGCAACTTGATTATGGAAGTCTGACAGATAGTTCCATGCGTTGTTTGGATGTGTATGAAGGTATGGCCACTCAATAGAAATAGTCGATTCATTTTTCACTTCTAAATATTTGGGACCTCGTCCATCTAACTTTCTCTCAATTGCAGCTACAAGTTTTCCTGCTAATTCTGCTGCAGGTTCAAATTTATCAAGTTCTGGTGTACCGTAATGTGGATTACCACCTGGAAGTATCTGCCAGCTTGGCCATGCATCTAACGTTAAAGCATAATTATTCCCAATGGTAGGATACAGCTTATCATACTTATCAATGAATGCCTTGTTTTTTTGATATTGTTGATCGAAGAGTGAATAATCCGTATAGCCCGGTTTACTCGCATCTTCTTTTAGACCAAACCATTCTTCTAATCCATAGAAATGAAATGCACCACGTCCTGGTAAGAAACCGTAGTCTTTTGTTACCATGTGATACGCTTTGTCGAGTAAAGTAACCGATGAATCCGTGGTACCGATATCAATGGGCCCACTGTTGACATGATATCTTTTATAGACATCTTCATCTAATTTATTCACACCGTTCATACTTAGATTCTTTGTAGCGTCTACGTCTAGTGTCACATTAAGCCAAGGTTTGTCTTCACCAATAACGGTATAAGCTGTTACATCATACTCCTCTGACAACCCTTTTTCTTCCCAAAGATAGATATCTTTTAACTTCCCATGTCCTTTTAGAACAAGTTTGTACCCGTCATAGATGATGTTACCGTTACTGTCTTTCATATCCCATGGTTCAAGTAAACCTGTATTTAGATTGGATAACCAACTTGTTTTCGTATATGTGGTAGGTAAACCAAGTGGAGAATTCCAGTAATGTCCTGATAGAATTTGCCAATCAAAAGACTGTCCCTTTGGGTTAATGATGCTTAATTGTAGATCTTGTGCAATCTCACCTTCAAATCGTACATCACCAAAGAATCTTGCTACTTTGGCTATTTCTTCAGGGATATCAAAAGTCATACTGCCATTGATTTGAACATGTTGATTTTTGAAGTCAATAAAGTTAATTCTTTGTATCAGTTTTGACCCATTGACTTGTTCAATAAAGACCACATTATTCGGATCAAGGTTTTTATACTTTTCTATTACAGCTGGTATCGTATCATAATCTTCTTTGTTGATGCGTATGTTTTCAGGCAATACGTATCGTGTCTCTTCTGCTGATACTTTCATTACATTTAATGAAAACAACATGGAAAAAACCAAAATCCAAGATGCTACATATGCAACTCCTCCTTTGTATCGTTTTACATGCTTTCTTTTTTTCATGGTACTTCCTCCTAAAATTAATAAATTGCAATTGCAAACCTTTTTATAATGCTTTATACACAAAATCCAGCTATTTTAGGAACTCAATATCTTGTGTTAAAGGATCAACTTCGTGTGGTTTATCAATTGCTTGTGAAAAAAATGTATTAAATTAACAACACTTTTTATATATAGTGAAAAAACTGTTGCAATTCAATCCAGGTTAGTAATAGAATGTGAACCGATAATGTTATACATTATAGCTTTAGATATAAAAATCATAATTTGCTCATATTTATCTTATGGTTAATGTACTTACTTTTTTTGTTTTAATTCAATTTATATTTAGATTATATAAAAAACAGTAATTATTATTATTTGCACTAATATTCTATCATTTTCCTTTGTAACGAACCATGGCTAATCATATTATATATGTGGACAAAATTAAGATTTTAATTGTGCTTAAACAATTTTAAGTTTTGAACTCTTGCTATGTAATGTTCAGTCCTACGCAACTTATCTTGGTACTATAACCCTACTGAGCACACAACAAAAAAAAACTGTTATTAACAGTCTTTCTAAGGTAATTACTATTTAATTATGTAAACATCTATATAACCCATTATTACAACTTTCTCGTCTCATCCCGTTACTTTGTATTAAAGTCTTTTACAGCATTAATCATAGCCATCATGTTAGCTATGGGTGTGTTGGCTTGGATGTTATGAATAGCATTGAAAACATACCCGCCACCTTTTGCAAATATCTCTAATCGCTCTAGTGTCTGGAGTCGAACTTGTTCTGGTGTACCAAAAGGAAGAACATGTTGTGTATCAATACCTCCACCCCAGAAGACGAGCTTATCACCATACTTTTCTTTAAGAAAAATAGGATCCATCCCATTAGCAGAACATTGCACTGGATTAAGTATATCCACACCCATTTCCACAAAATCATCTAAGAGATTTGGAATAGAACCACAACTATGATAGAATGTTTTCCAAGACGTATTATCATGAATCCATTTATTAAGCGTTGTAAAATATGGTTTGTACAGCTCTCTAAATACTTTAGGTGATATGAGTTCGCAATGCTGTGTACCAAAATCTGTTCCGCTGACATAGACCGCTTGTATCTTATCCCCTACGGCTTGCTTATAATGTTTTAAATTTTCTATTGCTACTTCTGTCTGATAATCAAACACTTCCTTAATATAGCTTTGATTAATCACGTGAGCCATTAACCAATCTTCAATGCTTCGGATACCAGGTGTTTCTTTCAGCCCAGGCCCTGGCAGACTAGAGAAATCACCAAGAGATGTACCCGTAAAATTACCTATGATACCGTAATCTGTATGCTTAAAAAAATGGTCAGCATCTCTTTCAATATCTCGAAGCACCTGTTCAGAGTATATACCAAACTGTTCCTCAAAATCTTTTTTACCATTCAAGCTTTCTGGAGATATGTCCCCTTGCCTTACAATAGCATCAAAGTAATAACCATCTTTTGGCATCATTGCACTAGGGGGTACAGATGTGTCACCTTGTGGATAGGCATATATATAACCGTTTTCATCAACTGTAATATTAAATCCCCCACCAACCATTCCTACTCTGCCTTTTTCAAATTCCCATTCTTTCCAGTCTCTATTCTCAAATCCTAGCTTCGTATAAGGTGTAAAAACACCGACAACATCCACCTGCAAAACCTCTCTTAAAGACTCTTGCATCTGACCAATCATAAAGAAGGGATCTTGAATTTTAATGGTCTCACCATTAAGTTCTAAGTGTTCTTTAAGCTCTATTAACGTTTTAGCAGAAATACCTGATACAATAGTTGCACCAATATCAACTGGCACCTTATCGGGTACTTCATGATTCAGGGTTTTTTGTAGCCTTTCTCTTCCTGTCATCCGTCCTTCCTTTCCTACAGATTAACCAATCATAATCTGTAATAGCATGTGCAATTACATCTTAACAAATATAAGCAACTTTTTTTATCTATGAATCATTATTATAGATTGAATTAGCCAAATAATAAATGCACTGCAATAGCGATTTTTTATAATTATTCAAGTATGTTTTTATTTTTTTAGTACCATATGCATATATTTTATAGATTACTTAGATAAATTTATATGAATTCTCAAAACTTGACAAATAGGATATGGATTTATGAGCATTATAGATAATCTGTCTTCATTCGTGTCCTTTAGTTTTCATTAACATTTTATAAAACTAGGTTAATATTTTGTATGTCAATATGGTTCCAAAGAATTATACTAGTACTATATTCTTTATGAGGGGTTATTTTTTTATCAACAGAAAACATATATGAGGAGTGTAATTTATGAACAAAGATCCAATGCAGTACAACGAAGACTGGCAATCACTCAAACAACATAAAACACCTGAATGGATGATGGATGGTAAGTTTGGTATCTATACACACTGGACACCAGTAACTGTTGCAACAAAAGATAATCATGGTGACTGGTATGGCTACACCATGTACATGGATAAACATACTCTAGGCTGGAATGGGGAAATAGTGCAAAACAAACCCCATGCTGCTTATAAGTACCATGTAGAAAAATATGGAAGCCCTGATAAGTTTGGTTATAAAGATTTAATCAAATTGTTTCAACCCAAAAAATTTGATGCACAAGAATGGGCTGACATATTTGAAAAAGCAGGTGCAAAATTTGCAGGTCCTGTAGCTGTTCATCATGATAATTTCTCGATGTGGGACTCTAAAATCACTCGATGGAACATTAAAGAAAATTCTGGGTTTGATGCACTTGGTGAATTAGAAAAAGCAATTAAAGGCCGCGGTATGAAGCTTATCACTACTTTTCATCATTCCTATTCATGGAATTTCTTCATTGAGGCTTATAAATTTGATGCAAAAGACCCACAATATGCCGATCTATACTGTGTGCCTCATGAAAGAATTGAGCCGCCTAGTGAAGAATTTGAAGACATCTGGTACGAGAAACTGAATGAGGTAATGGTTAACTACCAACCTGATTTGATTTGGTTTGACATGGGTTTTGAAAATATTAGTGATACATCCAGAAAGAAATTCATGGCTAGATATTTTAACCTATCCAATGACTGGCAAAAAGATGTGGGCGTATGTTACAAGATAAAGTCAAATCCACCTTTGCCACCAGAAACAGGTATATTAGATTTTGAGTTGGGAAGAAGCGACCAACTCCTTGATAATTTCTGGGTTACTGACACATCATTTGGTCCTTGGTTCTATCAAGATCAAATGAAAGATGGTACCGGACTTAAAACAGCCAACGACATCATTACCATGTTAATTGACATTATCAGTAAAAATGGTTCACTTCTACTTAATGTGCCACCTAATGAAAATGGAGAAATCATTCCATACTTAAAGGACACGTTAACGGACATTGGGAATTGGTTAAGAAAAAATGGAGAAGCTGTCTACAATACCCGCCCTTGGAAAATATACGGTGAAGGACCCACAAAACTTGACAAACCATTTGGTGGTTTTAATGAAACAAAAGGGTTTAAATATTCACCTGAAGATATACGCTATACCCGGTCAAAGAATAATAAAACACTTTATGCAACCGTCTTAGCTTGGCCTGGCGAGAATAAGCAAGTCACATTGAATGCTTTCTCCAAAGGGATGATATCTCCTTCAATTACAGTTGAACGCATCAGCATTATTGGCTATGACGATGATATCAGCTGGACACAGAACGATAACGGACTAATCATTACATTACCTGATACGAAAGTTGATGATACGTTTGTTATCAAGATTGAAACAAAAAATGATGTAATGGCTATAGATGTTACGGATGATTTTGTATCTGAACATCCTAACAACAAGAAATCAGATAGTAATTTCATGGCATAATAATACGTAAAACCGATAGTTACTTCACATGATGCCCCGACACACTTGTCGGGGCAATGATATGTATGATAAAACAGTTATTCTGATGTCCTTTTGTATACTATCCTAATAAAGCAACATCACCCTTTCAGCAAGTTTCGTTTTTACCTAACTGCTGTACCTCTACTGTGCATTGATTAGAAACTAAATCCATGGTGACACATTTACCTTGAATATGAAGTGTTCCTTCTTCTAGCCCTTGTACAATCATTAAACACTTTCCTTGGTGGGTTACGATTGATGTGCTTTGATAATCCTGTACATTATCTGAACATCCGTTATCAACACCCCGTATCTTGTTTGCTCCCTCTATCGCAAAATCGATCCGTGCTTCCTGATTAGTTGTTACATTACCTTTTTCATCCACAAGCTTTGCTATCACGTGAACTACACTGTCACCGTCTGTTGTTATTACATTTTTATCCACTTCCAGCTCAATTGCTTTCACTGCTCCTACCGTTTGAATCACGGATTCAATGGTTTCACCATCTTTTACTCCGATAGCTTTTAATGTGCCCCTTACAAAAGGTACATGCCACTTATATATATGATCCTCAAAGTCTTTTAAGTATCTTGTAGCGATTAACGCATCATTTAAGTATAAGGCTATGTGATCACAATTGGAATATGCTTCCACAACAATTGATTCACCCTCTTGATAGTTCCAATATGGATTCACATCGTGCCAGAACCAATCTCTCGTCTGCCATGCACCTTGTACTTTCTCTTGTAACTGGGCTGCATCATTTTGTTCGTATAGGGAGTGTTCTAATCGCTGTGTAAACATCTTTATATGCGGTTCGTCTCGCCATAAACTTTTGAACATATGATACGCTGGTTTTTTAAACCCAGCAAAATCTAATAAAGCTAAGTTAGAGCCTCTACGTGGCCAGAGCTTTTGCACCCAGCCTTCTCCCATATGGTCAATACCTGTCCATATAAAAATTCCAGGGATATGTTCTTTTTCAAGTACGGCTTTCCATTCATGCCATTGAGGCATATTTTCTGTTCCCATGATCGGTTTTTTAGGATAATTTTCATGACCGTAATCATAGATGACCCTCCTATAACTGTATCCGACCATATCCAGTTCATCAATAAAGCCTGTTTCGTAGCTTACAGTGGGTAAAATACAGTTAGCTAATACAGGTCTTGTCCTATCTACTGCCTTTGTCCACTGTGTTAATTGTCGTGCTGTAGTATCCACATCGTAGTAATCCCTTGGTATTTTATTGATGTTTTCTCTTATTTTTTCTTTACTATAAGGAGGTAAAGTCCAAGTATATACGCCTGTGGCATCCTTACCAAAATAGCCTGTGGCATTATTATATTTCGTATAGGTCCATTCAATTTCATTGCCTATGCTCCACTGGAAGATACATGGGTGGTTGTGATCTCGTTTGACAATATTTTGTACATCTTCTTTCGCATATTCTCTAAAAAACTCTGCATGCCCCCGTGATAGATCATCCACAAATTTTTCTACACCATTTTTACGTTTGTCTTTTGGATTGTCCCACTCGTCAAAAAACTCTTCTTGTACTAGGAATCCCATCTCATCACATAAATCTAGAAAATCTTCAGAAGCTGGGTTATGTGCGGTTCTAATGGCATTACAACCGCATTCTTTTAATAACTTCAGTCTTCTTTTCCATACATCAAGGGGTACAGCAGCCCCTACAAGTCCTGCATCATGATGAAGGCAAACACCTTTAACTAGCCTATTGCTCCCATTCAAGAAAAACCCCTTATCTGCATCAAAATAGAATTCTCTTATACCTGTTCTTGTCGATTCCGTTTGAATGATACAACCATCGAGTACGACTTCCACCTTAACATCATACAACTTCCCATGATGAATTTCCCATTTCACAGGATTTGAAATTTCAAAATCAATGACAACATCTGACCATGTCTGCTTTTCTATGTCACATGCTATCACCTTTTTTCCTATCAATTGGTTGCCATCATAGACTTTACCCACTATATCAATGGCATTCTTTTCTTGAGTTGTATTGTGAAGAGTCACTTGACTTCTGATGATTGCAAAGTCTTGTTCGATTCTTGGCGTTGTCACAGAAATACCCCATACTGGAATATGAATCTTTGGGAGGATATGCATGGACACTTTACGATATATACCAGATCCCGTATACCAGCGACTGTCTGCATACCTTGTATGATCCACCTTAATAGCAATCACATTATCTTCCCCCAATGGATTAAGATAGTCTGTCACATCTACGAGACAAGGGCTGTATCCATAAGGATGGAATGTAACACGTTTACCATTACAATAGATTGTCGCCCTGTTATAAATACCATCAAAATTGATGATTATCGTATTATGCGCCATGTCTTTGGTTGTCATAAAATATTTTCTATACCAGCCTATGCCCCCAAGTAAATAACCTGTGCATGACTCGCCTTTTTCTTGGTCAAAAGAAAAGGCTACACTCCAGTCATGAGGAAGATCAACTGTTTTGAAGTGACTATCGTCTGTAGATAATAAATGCACACCTTCTGGTTCACCTAATATAAATTTCCAATCTTTTAGTAAAGGCAGTCCTCTCATATGTCTTTTCCTTTCTAATTTGTTATTGCTTTATAGCTGCTATGTAGTGGTCCAGGCGTTCATTTTGTACCTACTGGTCTCCTCTTGGAATCTTCAACTGAATACACGTTCCTTGACCATATTGGCTATGGATATGAATACCATACTGCATGCCATAGCGTAGCCTGATTCTCTTATGGACATTTCTTAGTCCTATGGATAGATGTTTGTTTTTTGGCTGAACCTCTAATGAGTTTGTTTCTTCCAAAGTATTGATGATTTGTGTCAAACGTTCTTTTTTAATACCCACACCATTGTCAATAATCTCAATATCAATTTCTTCTTCGACTATCCTAGCAGAAACCCATATTTTTTTATCTGTCATTTTATCTAAAAAACCATGTTCAATGGCATTTTCTATAAGTGGTAATAACACATGTCTTGGAACTTTTTCATATAGCGCTTCTTCTTCAATATCCATTTCAATTTGAAGGCTATCAAAGTAACGATATTTCTGAATACGAGTATAATTGTCGATAGCATTTAATTCTTCTTCCAAACTAATAATTTCTTCCTTACCTAATGAAAAATGCATTAATGCTCCTAGACTTCTTGCTACAACACCTATATCCTTTGCGCCTTGAGAAAAAGCAAGCCAATTGATTGTATCCAGCGTATTATACAAAAAATGAGGATTGATCTGCATTTGCAGAGCTTGAATCTGAGCTTGTTGTTTTAAGGATTGTTCTTCCCTTACATGATGAACAAGGGTATCCATACTACATACCATTTTATTAAATGCTGCATGTAGTTTCCCAATTTCGTCATCATACTTTACACTTGCCTGAATGGAAAAATCACCTTTTGAAAATTGTTCAATATAACCTACTAATTTTTTTATGGGGTAGGATATCCCTTTTGATATACCAATAACTAAAGCAGTGATTAATACAAAAACACCACCTAATACCAAAACTGTTACAACATTTAATTGTTTTAGTTCCTCGTTATCCATTGCATTTTGAGAGACACTTATCACCTGCCAAGGCACTTTTTCAAGAGGTACAATATAGAGCTGTTTCTCCCCTTGGTGCGTTGACACATTCTGAACAATCTTATTTGGATAAGTGGCGATATGCTGAAATAAATTTGGAAATAAATCATGTTGTCCAGAAACAATGTTGCCTTGCGTATCAGTTATAAAGATATCATCATGCTGCGTAAAAGAAATGTTATCAAAAACCTTACTAAAATAATCCATATCCACGTATATAATAAAGTAACCGAGTATCTGCTGGTTACTTAGATGACAGATAGCTTTTCCAATAGGTATCACCCTTAACCTTTTATTGGGCAGCATCCAAATATTTTTGCCTTTTCCTTGAAGAATTACCTCATTAGACATATCCGGCACATCATAATCATTCTGACCGGCAGAATAAACACGACCTGACGGGGTAAATAAAAACACACCTTTTATCGCATTCGTTTTACTCATTTCAGTAATCATACTATTGTTTAAGCTTATTGCAACCTGAGTTTCTTGATGGTTAATAACCGTATTACGTTTTATTTTTAATAAATGATCTTGAATGGTAGGATTAAGAGAAAGTTCAAACAGTATATCTTCAATATCTTTTATACGATACTCCAGATTTTTTGCTACTTGATTCATGGTATTTTTTATGTAATTTTTTTGGTGTCCCATAATAAGGTTAGACGACACATTGTAAAAATAAAGACCTAAGATCAATATGGAACAGAATAATACACCTAACATACTAACCAGAAGTTTAGACTGGATTGGTAAATTCCCCCATGTTTTTTTTAATGTAAGTTTTTTCATGCTAATCTATCCGCTTTATAACATCTACTAGATGCGTGACGTTCTGTTCATGACTTTCTTTTCTGTACGCCATAGGGGTTTTGCCAAATGTTTTTGAAAACAACTGACTAAAATAACGTTGGTCATTCATACCTATTTTTTCGCAAATACTATAGATTTTAAGATTAGTATGCTTTAATAATTCTGTTGCCTTTATCATTCTAATGGTTGTAAGAATTTTGGAAAAATTATAAGAGGTACTTTTCTTTATAAGTTTGCTCAGGTATGCGGTAGAGAAATACATATACTCGCTCAATGTGGCTAATGTGATATTCTCCATATAATGTTTTTCAATGTAATCTAAAATAGCATGTATGGTATCATTTTGCCCATCCACATCATTTATTTTTTTAATAATCTTGCCAAACTCGGCTTCTATCAATGAGACGCCTTCATTCTCCAAACTAGATTTTGCTCGTTTTACAACTTCTAACACTTCTTCGGGGCTTGCGGGCTTTAATAAATAATCAAACACACCATTTTTTAGGGCAGTTTTAGCATACTCAAATGTACCATACCCTGTCAACAGAATGGTCTTACAATTTTTTATCTTTGAAGTTTCTCCTGCTAATTCAAGACCATTCATACCCGGCATTTTAATATCTGTCAGAACAATGTGGGGGTTATATTGTGACAATACTTGTAATGCATCCACACCATTATCAACTGCTCTCACTTCTTGAATACCAATGCTGTTCCAATCTAACTGTAACAATCCTCTAGCAATAATTTTTTCATCATCGGCAATTAAAAGTCTCATCATATCACTCCAATGCTATTAGGTCTATCCTTACCCAGATGAAATGTGAATTACAAGGTCGTAGTATAATCATTTCATAGGGATTTTCCTATTTCTATTATACAACCTTTATGGTATTTTTACTATGGATATACTTTACACGGTAAACTACCCTTTTACAGCACCAGATACCAAACCACCGATGATGCGTTGATGGAGTAAAGAATAGATTACAATGACTGGAATAACCGTAATGACAATTGCTGCAATCATACCAACATAATCCGTTGCATACATGCCTTTAAACGCCATGAGTCCAACAGGTAACGTCATCTTATTTTGATCCGATAAGAAAATCTGTGGAAAGAGCAGATCATTCCAAGCGTTAATAAATGAAATGACAGCTATGGTGATAATACCGGGTTTTACTAATGGCATGATTACTTTCCAAAAGGCTTTTAATAACGAACACCCATCAATGATTGCAGCTTCCTCAAGTTCTCTTGGCAATGTAGAAAAGAAACCTGTCATAATAAAGATGGACATGGGTATAGCAAAAGTGACATTGGGTATAATAACGGCTATGTATTTTCCTAATATATGGGTCATATTAAAAATGGAGTAAAGGGGTATGATGGAACCGTATGTTGGAATCATCATACCCATCAAAAACAAACTGAGTACAATACCTGAAAGCTTCCATTTTAGGCGTGTAATACCATAAGATGTCATGGTTGATAAAAAGATTGTAATGCTTACTGATACAACACTAATCAGTAGAGAGTTGATGAAGTAATTACCTATATTACCCTCTATCACGGCATTGACATAATTATTTAGCGTCCAGCTCTTTGGTAAACCCCAAGTGTTTGTGAATAAGTCTTCTTGGGTTTTAAACGAATTGAGTATTAACCACAAAAGCGGAAACATGCAGACAACCAAAAACATGATGAGCAAAAAGTAGATGGTTGCGTTTTTTATGATTGTTTTCTTTTTTTCATTTCTCAACGCATTTCCCTCCTGTTATTCTTATTCATCTTTTGTATAAAAAGCAAGACGAATGATAAGTGTTGCACCTGCACATAGTAAAAGAAGTATCATACCAATTGCACTTGAATAGCCAAACTTCAAAGCTCGAAACCCTTGATAATACATATAAGTACTCATAACTTCACTTGCATGATTAGGCCCCCCAGAAGTCGTTACTGCAACAAGATCGTATAACTTTAATGAACCGGTAATGATCAAAACAGAATCAATCATCAATATCTTTTTCATTAATGGAAAGATAATCTTGATAAACTGCTGCCACTTACTAGCCCCATCTATAGCAGCTGCTTCAAAGAGCGTCCCATCAATGTTCTTCATACCAGCTAACTGAATAACGATATGATAGCCTACAAACTGCCACATACTAATAACAATTAAACTTGGCAGTACTGTATGCTCATTAGCAAGCCAAATCCTAGTATATTTTTCTAGTCCAATAGCATTTAAAAATGAATTGACTAGTCCAAAATTAGGATGATAAATAAAACTCCATAGCATACCAATTGCAGTGCCACATATCACTGAAGGCATAAAATAAATACTTTGAAATAGTTTTGCTCCTTTAATTTTTTGAAACAATATATAGGAAATAAGCATGGCAATAACCATATGTGCTATATAGGATCCCAGTACAAATTTTAAGTTGTTTGTAATGGCTTTTGTAAAAAATTGATCATTAAAGAGATTTATATAGTTTTGAAAACCTACGAAAACTTTTTTACCTAGCAAGTTAGTCTTATATAAACTAATATAGGTATTATAGATAATAGGAATAAGTCCAAAGACTACGTATAAAAGTAATGCTGGACCTACGAAAATAAAAATATAGCGCTTCTGCCTTAATATTCTATCCATTGTCACACCCCAAATAATATGTTGCACTGAAAACACATAGGCTCACTGTTTCTATGCAGCATTTGTTAGTTTCTTTATAATAGCAATTACTGCTTCGTCTCTTGCTCTGCATATTTTTGAAGTGCAGTGAACTGTTCTTTTGGGTCAGCCCCAGAAGCAATATATACAGATATATTATTAAATTCTCCTCCAATATTTGCTCCAAATTGTCGGTCGATGGCAATGAGTGGGTTCTTCACTTCTTGTTGTAGTTGGCGTACTTGCTGTGTTACTTTATCCAATTTATTTTCATCAATTGTAACCTTAGTAGATGCAATCCCTCCACAATCCACAACATATTTTTCCTGTACGTCTGGATCGGATAACATCTTTAAGAATGCAAGTGCTGCTTCTTTGTGTTCGCACCTTTCACTAATTGCATACAGTTTGGCTAGTGTACCCACATGGGTGTCCGCATATTCTTGTTTCTTAGGTGGTTGTAAAAATACCCCAACATTTTCATCGGATCCCATTGCTCCAATGATTGCTTTTGTTTCCCACGTTCCCATTGCATACATAGCCGCTTTTTCAGTTGTAAATAGTGTCCGACCTTCGTCATATGATAAGCCTAAGAATCCTTCAGGGAATGCACCGGCATTCACCATTTCTTGAAAAGCTTTACCTGATTCAACATACCGTTCGTCATCCCATGTGGTCGTGCCGTCAACAATAGCGTCAAATAATTCTACGCCGCCAATTCCGCCAGATAGTTCAAGCATTAGATTACCTGATACCCATGCATCTTGCGTAGCCATGGAAATAGGTATGATCCCTTTTTCTTTTAATGTCTTAATATTCCCCATGAACGCGTCCCACGTTTTTGGTACAGCCAGATTGTTGTCTGCAAATATCTTCTTATTGTAATAGGTAATTACAATTTCTTGACCCATAGGCATGGCATATATCTTATCATCAAAAGTGGTAGCCTTAAAGATACCATCATTAAAGCGTTCAAACCATTCTGAGTCATATGCAAATGCTTCACTTAAAGAAAAAACTTTACCACTTTCAACATAATCTTTCATAAAACCAGCTTCCATAGTGAAGAATATATCCGGCACACTATTTTGTGTCATCAATGTAGCAAGCTTGGTTTTGTATTGTTGATTTTCGTACCATTCCATTTCTATTTCTGCATGATATGCATTGTCATTATTAAATTGTTCGGCTACAGACTCCATTAGGTTTGTATAAGCTTGTTGATTGGATCCCCCAACTGCCATAAAGGTTAACTTGACTTTTTCAGACGCTTGATTTTTTCCAGTACCTTCATCTGATGATTTACCACAACCCACTAATAGGACTGATAATATAAACATCCCAAAAACCATTAACATAAGTAACCTTCTTCTCACTTTAAATTCCTCCTTCACATGTTGTACTTATATTATAAAGGATGAGCACTATCACTTATACGGCTATTGTTGTCTAAAATGTTTATTTTTTTGTTCTATCCATGTATTTATTCACTATTATCACCAAATGATCTTTAGGCACTTGTACCAAATACTGAAATATTACATGTATATGCATGATAACACTGTTTTTTTATGCATTAATAACAGATAGGATAAAAGAATGATTTTTAGATATTTTTTTGGAATCTTGATAGGTTTCATTGAGCGTTTTTTTAACCTTTTATGCCTGACATAGCAATACCTTCAATAAAATGCTTCTGTGCTAATAGATAAACAATTATAACAGGTATTAAAGCTAATGTTGCGCCTGCCATCTGGGGTCCGTAGTTGCTGTTGTACTGGTCTTTAAAAATAGAAATACCCACCGCAAGCACTTGTTTCTGTGTTTGATTAATATAAACAAGAGCAGGTAAATACGTATTCCATCCCCAAGTAAATGATAAAATCGTTAATGCAATCAAAGAAGGCTTTGCTAAAGGCAGTGCTACTTGGAAGAAAGTTCGGAATGTGGAACACCCATCTATTTTTGATGCTTCAATCATTTCGTTAGGTACAGTAAAGAAGAACTGTCTCATAAGGAAAATAGCAAATCCATTAAACATCCATGGAAGATACACCGCTGAATGCTTATTAATTAAATCTAGTTTACTGAATATAACGAACTGAGGAATAATCCTTACTTGAATAGGTATCATTAATGTTGCGATGAAGATAAAGAAAATGATTTCCTTTCCACGAAATTTTAACTTAGCAAAAGCATAACCGGAAAGGGAACTAAAGACAAGGTTCATCATAACAATAACACCTGTTATCTTTGCCGTATTCAGATACCATGTCATGTATGGAAACTTTTCTATAGCAAAACGATAATTACCAAAATGAGTTTTCGTAGGTATCCACTGCATAGGTACTTTGAAGATTTCACTTTCATATTTGAAAGATGATGAGAGCATCCATAATATAGGCAGCATCATCATGAGACCAATTCCTGCCAACACCAAAGATGTTATCATTTTTTTTATTTTCTTTTTCGTTTTTGCATTCATTTTGTAACCCCCTAGTATTTGACCCATTTCTTTTGACCTACCCATTGTATTAATGTGACAATTGTAACAATGACAAAGAACAACCATGCTACTGCAGATGCATACCCCATCTTATAATCCTCAAATCCACTTCTATAAATATGATATACGGCAGTAACTGTTGCTGTACCTGGTCCTCCATCTGTCATTATTTTGACTTCTGGGAACAGTTGTAATGATGCAATAACACTGGTAATAACTAAAAAGAAGGTTGTAGGGGATACCAAAGGCATTGTGATATGCCAAAACTTCTTGAACCCACTGGCACCATCTATAGAGGCAGCTTCATAATAACTCTTTGGTATACCTTGGAGTCCAGCTAAATAAATAACAATACAATAGCCAAGCTGCTTCCATACCCAAAAAAGTGCTATGGTAGGCAATGCATATTTAGAACTAGCTATCCATTGGGGTAGATCTTTAATGCCAATAAATCTTAAAAAACCATTAACAGGACCAAAAACTGGGTGGAAAAGTACTGAGAAAACAACTGCTGCTGCTGTTACTGTAGCAACATAAGGCATAAAATACATGGTTCTAAGCATACTCCTACCATATATTTCCTTATTTAGTAATACTGCTATTAATAAGGATAATATAATAAGTAAAGGTACTGCCATAAGCGAGAATTTAAAATTGTTGAATATACCTTCAATAAAATAATCATTCTTTATTGCTTTCAGATAGTTATTAAATCCAATAAATTTTGACGCGTTAAAGCCTTTCACCATATTCCACTTCATAAGACTAATGACAAAAGAATACACTATTGGATAAATCATAAACCCGATAAATCCCACAAGAGAAGGCAAAATAAACATGTATGCTTCTACATTTCTTTTTATGGCTGATTTTTTCATACCCATTTCCTTTCATTATAATTAATATCGTGATTAACTATAATGTAACAAAATAGAAGGTATTATCCAATGAACTGATTTACCATTTTCTTTCAAGATCACCGATAGATTATGTTTCTTATACTAAGATAAGTGCACTGATTCAAGATTGTGTCCATGATTTATTATGCCTATAAGCTGTTGGCGTCATTCCTGTACGGCTTTTAAACATCCTACTAAAATAATGTTCATTATCATAACCTATTTGAGCTGCAATATGACTAATCTGTAAGTTGGTTTCATTTAAATACCTTTTTGCATGCATTAAACGAATGCCTATAATATATTCCTGTATTGTTTGACCTGTTTCCTTCTTAAAAAGGGAACTCATATACGTATAGGACAAACCAACTTTATGGGCTAAGTCTTCAATGTTGAGCCTGTCCATATAATGATTTCTAACGTATTCCTTGATTTTAACAACATACAAACTGGTATCTTCTCGGTCTTTCATATCTTCTTCAAGTTTTATTTTTAAATCCTTGAGTAAATCTACCATATCATTTTTTCTAAGGTGCTTATGCAGTATATCTGTTTCTTCAATCTGTCTAATTGCTTTAATAATACGATAATAAGACTTTCTATGGGCATATTCTTTAATATCGTATATAAAAGCGGATATATAATACTGCACTTGACCTTTTGTAATGCGTTCGTCACCTTTAAACGTCTGTATAATTGTAATGAACTCCTCGTTAATCACTTTATGGTCTTCACTTTCAATAGCTCTTCTAAAAGTACGAATGGATTTTTCTACTGTAGTATGTTGCACTTTATCCATGATTTCTCTTATGTCTTTATAAAAAACTGCACCAATTTCTCGGCTAATATTATAATCGCTGCTACTGGCTTGATACGCTTCTAAATAAGTCAGCGGTATACTCCCTATGCCAGATAAAAGCTCGCTTATACCCACACTAATATTGAGGTTCAGATATTGGTTAATCACAAAAATAAACCTGTTGGCTAATCGCATAAGATAGTCTTTGTTCTCAGCTTCGCTCATATTATCCATGTTATGTAATATGCTTAATTCCTTGTAGCCTGTTTGGCACAGATAAATATTTTCATAATCTTTAGCGACATTACTAACAAGATCCACGATTGTAGTGAAATCAATTTCTTCAATTTGCTGACCGCCTCTTATTAAGAAACATACAAACATTGACTTTTTAAAATTAATCTGATACTGCTTCCATATTGTATTCACATCTGGTATTTCTTTATCTTTGCCGTATAACAGTATCTTTAGAAAATTCTGCTGTACAGCATGTAACACTTCCGTTTCAATGAATTCACTCTTTTTTATGGGTCTATCGGTCTGCTCATCCAATTTATGTCTACATCTACTTAAAACTGTTACCAGTTGTTCTTCATTAATATTATTCTTAAGGATGTAGTCAATAGCTCCAAGCTTCATGGCTTCTTTTAGGTACATAAAATCATCATGAGCACTTATAACAACAAAATCAACCGGTTCACCCTTTTCACGACACGCTTTCATTAATCCTATACCATCTAGCTTTGGCATCCTCATATCTGTGAGAATAAGATCCGGTCTTTCTTTTTCCACAAGCTCTAGAGCTTCAATACCGTTAGTTGCCTGTCCAGCTAATGTAAAACCATATTTTTTCCAATCAATAAGACCCTTTATTCCAATTCTACTTATAACTTCATCGTCAACAATGATAACTTTATACATGTTCTCCTCCTTCATTCAATGGATAATTCATAGGTATTCTTATCACTACTGTCGTTCCTTCATCCACTGTACTTTCAATTGATAAACCATATTTTTTACCATATAGAAGCTGCAATCTTTCATGGACATTGATGATACCAATATTATTAAAACCCTTTTTCCCATAAATGTGATGGGATTTATCCAATACTTCTTTTACCTGTTTAGCCGACATGCCTATTCCATTATCACTGATTTCTATTGTCATCATGTTATCATGACCACTGACTGAAATAATAATCACACCTGTTCCCTTTTTGGGTTCAATACCATGGAATATTGCATTTTCAACTATGGGCTGTAAGATAAACTTAGGACAACTTGTTCCATAGTACTTTTCATCAATATCCAATTGTAATTCAAACTTCCCATTGTATTTTATTTGCTGTATTTTACAGAAAGATTGTATTAATTCCACTTCATCTTTAAGATTAGATATCTCACTACCTTTGCTAACTTTCCTAAGCATTTTCCATAACTGATCAATCATGTCTTTAATGGTGTACGCTTTTTGCATTTGAGCCATCCAGCTAATGGTATTAAGGGTATTATATAAAAAATGAGGGTTAATCTGTGATTGAAGGGCTTTATAATCCAATTCCTTAATGGTTTTATCTTTTTGTATTTCTTTTTCACGGGATTCCCTTACCCTGACTGTCATTTTATTAAAACTATCTGTTAACCTGCCAATTTCATCATGACTGTAATAATAAACCATCTCTAGTGAATCACTGGATACAGCTTTATCCATTGTTTCGACAAGCTGTTTAATAGGTCCGACAACCTTTTTTGTTATAAACCATAGAATGGTTGACGATAATAAAAAAGTACATAACGTTGTAAGGATAATAATATAAAAGAACGCCTTATATTCTGCATTGATATTAACCGTTGAAGAATCACTGATTAAATGCCAGCCATTATTTAATGCTATATTTACATGAATTGGACCCAATGTATCATCATGATACGGTTTACCAATAAGACTTTCGTCATAGCTGTATATAATATTATACTGGTCATCAAGAAGGGTGAACACGGTATCGGATACTTTCGTATTGTTTTTGAGCATATTACCAAAATAACTTGGATCAATTTCAAAATATAAAAAACCTATATTCTCATAGTCCTTATCAACAAGTATTCTATTATACGCAAGTACTTGTTGTCCTGCCAACGTCTGGTCAAGGCTTGTTTGAATCCCTTTGTATGTGAGTTTGCGTATACGGTCATCTCTAAAATCACCTACTCGTTCATGAATGGCTTTTTTGGATACAAAATCGCTGCCAATACGATACCAGAAATCATCCCCGTAATAACCAGACATGTAGAATACTTCAAAAGCATTAAATATGTTGAACGTAATAAAAGAATTAAATACCTGGGTTAGGCGCTGATCGGTTCGAATTCTTTCATAATGGTCTTCAAAAAGATTACTATTCGTTATTTTCTTAATGACCCATTCATTACTAAAAAAATAGTCAGAAATACTTTCAACTTGTATGTACTCATGATCTATAATGCCTGCTATATATACCGTATTCTCTCGTATAAGCACTTCATATTTCTCTTTAAGTATTTGTTTTGTTAATAGATAGGACATGATGCCCATTACAACGGAAGGTATAATCACGACTAGAATAACTAATAAAAAGAATTTTTTTCTAAGACCCATAAACAACTCTCCCCTTCCTTTTAGAAAATATCTTAAATCAATTGTCCCACAAACTGGGTTATTATATGCACTTATTGCTTCTAGGTGTATGATAGCACGACAAAAGACATCGTTCCATATATCATCTTTATTAAGGTGACATAGAACGATGCCGCATAAACATTTAATTAAACTTCTTATGATAAAAGCAAAAGGGCTAGTCTTCTTCTTGAATCACTTTATCTGCTCTCTTCTTAATGTTATTAATTGTTGTTTCTAAATCTTGTTCTTTAACAAAGTATTTTTCTACTTCTTCATCCATCACTTTGTCATAGTTAGCTGCGTTCTTACCAGATACTTTTTCTGTTAACATGACGGTTTCAGGATTAGAGAATACTGTCGATAATATTTCTTTGGTTAAACCTTCTCCACCTAATTGGTCTCCAACATCACCAAATAAATTTTTGGCTTCAACGGCTTGACTCGTTGGCACCATAACCGATGAATTTTCAGAACTCATTCTTATAAGATCCACTACAATTTCTGTGGCAAGTCCGGGATTAGCTGACGTTCCACCTATTCCAATACCACCTACAACACCCCAAGTCTTTGTAGTCGCAGAACCTTCATCTACTGGCATAGGAGCTACACCAAGATCCCAATCACGTGGGAACGTTTCATTATCCGTTGCCCAGCTTAGCAACCATGAGCCTTGAAGAAACATGCCATACTGACCGTTCATAAAAGCTGTTGCAGGTCTTTTTGATACAACATTATCCGCATGTGTAGGTATACTCTCATCTTCATGCATCATTTTGTATGTGGCTTCAAGAGCTTCTGCAAATGCTGCATCTTCTATATTAGATAAACCTTCTTCGTTATAGAATTGCTCACCTCCACCTAATTTCATTAAAGCTTCACCATACCAGAACATTGGCCAAGTTAATTGTAATGCACCATAGATCTTATTTTCACCTTCGCCAGAAGTTAGTTTCTTACTTAATGCTCTGTATTCATCCCATGTAATGGGTTCGTTTGGATCCAAGTATTCTTCACCTGCATCATCAAAAATCTTTTTATTGTAATAAAGTGCCCATTTTGTTGGTGAATTAGGTAACATAACTGGTTCACCATTATATAGAGATTGTGCAGCATAAGGACCATATTCTTCTTCAAAATCTAAACCAATTTCATCTAAATACTTAGCGATTGGCTGAATTGTACCACTCATTGCAAACTGATCTTTCATAATAGGATTGTACATAGCAAGTATATCCACCTGTTCTCCACCAGCTATGGATACAGCTATTTTTGTTTCATAGTCACCAGAATCCTCTAATAAAACAAAATCTACATGACTATATTTTTCTAATTTTTGTACATCTTCTATTGCCTGTACAATCTCTGGTGTATCCAACATTTTTGCTAGATTAATAACAATTTTTTGTCGTTCTTTTTTGTTATCTGAAGCTACGTTTTTATCTCCCCCATTTGAATCACCATCTGATTTACCATCATCTTTTCCACATCCTGTAAAAAGGCTTACCATAAGTGTCAATACAAATAATAAAGTTAAAAGTTTTTTCATTATAATCTCCTTTCAGATTATCTGTTATTTAAGCATCTGTGGAACAGCACCACCTCATTCTTTAACAAATAATACTAAGAATCTATATCTTATGTATAAAGAATTAAAAACGAGTTTTGTTATGTATAGCAATAATATCATGCCTAATGCGTAAACAAAATAATCTCATTTCCTAAAAACTTTCATATTTAATGCCTTTATTATAAAAAAACATATTAAAATACTACTGTTAGTTTCATTATTTATTATAACTGACATTATTTTCTAGGGTATATCCTTTAATTGTACTTTTAAGAAATATTACTAATATGACACCTACTGATTATATGATTTGCGCTACAGCTTATTTTAAAATAAGCTTGTTTTGTTAAATGCCAAGAAAAATTTCTACACTTCTATCATTAAACAGTTCGTATATTCTGTTGGTAACTCTTTAGGTAGTTGTACTGTAAGAAGACCAAATGTATGCGAAAATTCTACGTCGCCATATCCTAATAAAGTAACTTTGTTAATGTCCTCTTTCATAAAACTCTTTAATATCGCTACTCTATTTTCTGGAGCACTTAACATAAAGGCATAGACATGATTACCTTTTTTCGTAAAACGGAAATCTTCACTTTTCCATTCTACTCTATTTTCGTTAAATAATTCTGCACTTGCATGGCTACTACCTTCAGAAGGGATAACCCATGGTCTAGTTCCATGAATACCTTCTCCGCATATCTTAAACCATTTTGCCAGCTCATCAAGAATGAACTCTGCTTCTCTGTCAATGCTTCCATCTGGTCGCTGAACAATATTCATCAATATTGTTCCATTTTTAGCTACGATATCTACCAGCATTTCTATAATGTGACCGGGTCTTTTGTATACTGTTGTCTTTCCATAATACCAAGCACCAATACAGGTATCTGTCTGCCACACATGTGGTAGAGCATCTTTTAACTGACTCTTCTCAAGATCTAACACACCAATGGAATAGACTTTTTCTCTTCTGTCTTTTTGTGTATATACATAATTGTTTTTGCCGTATTTTTCGATTGACTTATTATAGTAATAAGCTACTGCTTCAAGACCTGGTTTGAATAGTGCATCATCTTCATTAAGCATAACCCCTTCTGCATCAATAATGGCATCACCAAATGGTAATCCACCATCTGTATATAATAACTCTGGCTCATATTTATCAATGATTTCCTTCATGACAGCTACCCACTCTTTGTGGAACTTTTTATTATCGGTATACCATTGAATCTTATCTACATCCAACAGACACCCCTTTTCATCTCTTTTAACATGTTCATAATTGTCAAAATAATAATCACGGTACTCAGGATTGTTACCATCATAAGGGATGCCTTTGTATGGACCATGACTATCACAGCCTTTATTCGTTGTCCACCATGAAAATGTTGCACCATAGTGCTCTGTTATCCCAAATGGCATATTAAATTTTTCCGCTGCTTTTTTCCACATGCCACATATATCTTTCATTGGACCAACCTTCGTTGAATTCATAGGGTTAATGTCTGAATCATAGTTGAAAAAGTGATCGTGGTGCATAGCCATACTACAAAAATAACGTGCTCCAGCTTTGTAATACTTTTCCATTAATTGATCTGGATTAAAATTTTCTGCCTTCCATAAGTCACACATATCTTTGAAACCAAATTCCGATGGATGTCCATATGTCCTTAGATGATACAGATACTGAGGTGTATCCTGTATATACATGTTTCTTGCGTACCAGTCTTCACACATTGCTAAAGTCTGGGGACTCCATATACTCCATATTCCAAATTTTGCATCTTTAAACCATTCGGGCACTTCATAATTTCTTAGGGACTCAAAATTAGCTTTGTATTTTTTCATAATGCTCCTCATTTCTTTAAAATCATTATTATCATTTATACTAATTTATCATCTTCTTATATAGAGAACCATGGTTAATCATATTATATATGTGGACAAAATTAAGGTTTTATTGTACGATGATACTATAAAGTTTTCTTAATATAAAACATTTATTACTATCCATGTAATCACTACCATACTGTATTCTGACCTATTATAAAGTCAACTTTTTTTAAGTAAAAGTAATGCTTGTTCTAAAGTAATTTTTATAGAAAGGATATTCGAAATGTCCGATAACCTCTTTACTGATATGAGTAATTTATTAGATTATATTTCTCCTAAGTTCCTGCTTGGGAATCTTGAAGTTGTTATGACTGACTGGAGCGGTAAAGATTTTGTATATGATTTTTACAAATTTTACTATTTCTTAGACGGTGAAGCAACCATTAGCATGTTTAATAAAACATTTTATCCTCAACCTGGAGAACTTTATATTATCCCCCCTTATACAAAACACAGTTACTCTCATAACCCTAAGCATCCAATATACCTCTATTGGTGTCATATAGAATTATCTACTGTACTGAATAGAATCTTTGTTTTTTCAAGCAAAACCGTTAAATGCATCCCCAAAAAAGAAAATATGGTTCTAATACTTGATAATCTCCTTGCTAGCACCGTTGATAACTCTCTTGTGAATATCCTTACAAGAAAATCATGTATTCTACAACTTATGGCGATTTTTTTTCAATATATTGATTTAAGTAATATTCAATTGCAATCTGACAATGCCTTTTACAATACGATCAATCGATATATCATGGATAATCTTGATAAACCCATACACATTCAGGACCTTGCTGATATTGTTCACCTACAGCCCAATTATTTTATCAATCTATTTAAGCAAATTTTCCATGTTTCACCCATTACATACATTAATACTTTACGCTTAGAAAAAGCAGCAATCCTTCTTTCGTCAAACCCCCAGCTAAGTATTGAACTCATTGCTTCTAAAAGTGGTTTTACAGATTACCGTTACTTTGGTAGAATCTTTAAAAAACGTTATGGACTGACACCATCTCAGTATCGTTTAACGAAAAATACTTGCCGACCATAATATTACACTCTATACACTTTATAAAAAAATATCCTTATTCTATTAACAGATACACATCTGTTATTTTTATAAAACAAATCATCGACTCTCTTTTATCCAAAAAGATGACTAAACAGAACATGCTGAGCACATAACCAAAAGAGACTCTCCTGTGAAAAAGAGCGCTTCTTCCAATATACTTTATTTATCTGTCACTAATCGTTATTTTCAATAACTAGTAAGTTACAATTATATAGACAAATAACACTTATTTTACTGCATCGTATGCTTCTTGTTGTAATTCTAAGAATCTATCTAATCCCATTGATTTTAGCGTACTTAGATAATCATCCCACGCAGCATCAATATCTACATCTGTAACGATGAATTCTGCCACCATTTGGTCTATATGATCTCTAAAAGTCAAATCATATGTTGCGTATTCAGCAGCCTGCTCCTCCGTATATTTTAGTGCTGGTTTACGAACTTCTGGCCCACCAACATATGGGAAATAGTTATTGATTGTATCTTCATAAACGACTTTATTAATATTCCAAGGATTCTCTGTATAACCACCTTTGAAAACTTTCTCTGTTAAGAACTGATTGCCCAATTTCCAGTATGAGTTAGGTGGTTGATCAGCAAGTGGCATCAGTTGTTCGTATATTGCTTTCTCTCCTTCAATAAATCCTGATTTGGAATCATCATCTATATAATCCCAACCTAATCCTTTAGGACCAAAACCGTTATCCATGGTCATTTCTTCACTATATAATAAATCAGCTAATGCCATAGCAATTTCAGGGTGTTTACACTTATCTGTGATACTAAGTCCTGGAATATAATAGGCGTATGGATTATATTCCGCAGATCTAATGCCTTCTGGTCCTTCCAAAGGAGCAAGAGCAATATAATCCTTCCATCTTTCATTAGCAAGATTAAGGGCACAACCTTGATAACCTGATGTAAATGCTCCAAGTATGACATCATCTGGGTTTTCACCCATTTGTTTTAATCCATCTCCAGTTTGGGTAAAACTTTCTGGTGCAAGTAAACCTTCTTGACGAAGCTTTTGTAAGTATTTCATTGCTTCTTTCCATCCATCTGTCGTATATCTAGCTATTACTTTATCATGATCAACAATATATCTTCCGCCCCCAAGTTCAGTAAACGAGCCTATAAAGAAATCTTGTACTTGCGTGCCCCAACCTCTATAGGCACCTGCCAAAGAAATCTCATCAGGTTTACCATTTCCATTTGGATCTTCTGTAGCAAAAGCCTTCATAACTTTATAGAAATCTTCTGTTGTCTTAGGCTCTTCTAGACCCAAATTATCTAACCATGGTTTATATATATACAGCTTTTTAATCATAGATACATTTGGAATTATCGTCACTTGAGGTAGATTGTATATACTACCGTCTAACTGTACAGATACTTCCTTTGCTTCAGGATAATTGTCAAAAATATATTGTGTATTCTCCCCATATTTTTCAATTAAATCGTTAAGTGGTATTAATGAACCTTGTGCGCCATGTGCTCCTTGCTGCTCAGCAGTTAAATGTGTCACACAAATAAGATCTGGATAATCCCCTGTAGACAATAATAGATTCAATCTTTCAGTAGCTTCATTGGCTGAGGCAACTATAAATTCAAGATTGATGTTCGTCATTTCCTCAATTTTTCTAGTAAAAGCATTATTATCATAATCATCAACCATTGGCCTTGTATGAACAAATGCTGTTAACGTTATCTGTTCTTTTAGAGGAAAAGTAATCTTTCCATCTACACTTTCATCTGTACCATCATCTTCACTTTCACCCGCACCAGTATCACCATTATTTTGCTCTGTGACTTCTTTGTTTACTTTTTTCTCTTTTTCTGAATCATGACCACACCCTGATAAAATTACTGTACTAACCATCATTAGCACTAAAATCATTGAAACGAGCTTTTTCATTATTACACCATACCTTCCTTTTGTTTTATATGTTATTCATTGTCATAATATCACTGATATACGTACAATGAATGTGATACTCTTAACCCTTTACAGATCCTACCATTACACCTTTTACAAAATGTCTTTGAATAAATGGATATAGAACCATGAGAGGGGCACTTGCAACTACAATTAATGAATATTTGAGTAATACCGCCAATTTCTCACTAGACTGAAGTGTATCAGGGTCAATACTTGAAACCATATCTAATGAAATTAGATTTTGTACTAAAATATCTCTTAGAATAATTTGTAATGGTAACAACGATTTAGAATTTAGATAGATTAATGCATCAAAAAATGAGTTCCAATGTTCCACTGCATAAAACAGCGTAATAACTGCAATAATAGGTCTTGACAAAGGTAAAACAATCTTGCAAATAAAATTAATGTCATCACATCCGTCAATCCTTGCAGATTCAAGCAGCTCCTTAGGAATGGTTGTTTTAAAATATGTAATGGTAATCATCACATTAAATACATTCAGTGCCTTGGGTATAATCATAACGGCTCTTTTATCAATAAGATCCAAGGTATCAATTAACAAGTAATTGGGTATCAATCCCGCATTAAACATTATCGTAAACACAAGCATTAATGAAATAACTTTTTTTCCAATCAGCTTTTGTCTAGATAAAGGATAAGCAATCATAATTGTTAAGATAATATTTACCAATGTCCCTACTGTCATGTAAAAAAAAGAATTAAAAAATCCTGTCATAATACTGCCGTGTGAAAATACAGCCTTATACCCATCCAAATTGAATCCTACTGGAAACAGTTTGACCCTGCCTTGAATAATTGCATTAGAATCACTAAGAGATGCACTTATAACATACAGTAAAGGGTAAGCAACAATCAAAAAGAGAATACCTAACAAAATATTATTAGCCATAGTAAAGACTTTATCACTGCCTCGTTCTTTATAATTCATGTTTCTCCTCCCTTAAAACAAACTGGAATCTGTAAACTTTCTAGATATCTTGTTGAATATGATAATCAATAAAAATCCAACAACAGATTGAAAAATACCTATTGCAGTTGAATAACTATACCGTGGAAGTGCCGATGTCATACCAATTTTGTATACATAGGTTGAGATAATCTCTGATTGATTAAGGTTTATAGGATTTTGCATTAATAATACTTTTTCAAATCCTACAAATAATATTCTTCCAAGATTCAATGTTAGTAATATAACAGCTGTGGGTATAATTCCAGGCAAATCAATATGCCACATTCTCTTTAACTTAGTGGCACCATCCATAATTGCTGCTTCATGAAGGGACGGGTCAATCCCAGCCAAAGTAGCAATATAAATAATTGAACTAAAGCCTAGACTCTGCCAAATCTGTGACCAAACATACATATGAGGAAAAGTTCCTCTTGTACCAAAGAAATCTATCTCTGCTATGCCGATAGAGCTAAGTAACTGATTGACAATACCTGCTCTCGTTTGAAAGAAAGCCATTAACATCCCTACAATAACTACTGTAGATATAAAGTGTGGTGCATATGTTATCATTTGAATGGCTTTTTTGATTTTACGGTTTTTGAAATAATTAAGGCATAATGCAAATATAATTGGTAATGGAAATCCTGCAATTAATCCATATAAACTCAATGTCAATGTATTTTTTATGATGCGCATGCAATTAAAGTCATTGAAAAAAGCAATAAAGTATTTAAACAAAGGATTAGCCCATTCGCTGCCCCAAATCCCTTTTTTAGCAATAAAATCTTTAAACGCAATTATTATCCCCCCCATGGGAACATACTTAAAAACGATTATATAGATAAGAGGAAGAACCATCAATAAATAAAGTTGCCAATCTCTTTTAAATGATTTTACTATATAATCTCGCTTACTTCTTTTGATGTTGGATATAGAATGTATCATTTTTCATCCTCCTTTCATATGAATTTTTACTGCACATTCAGTATAGCTACGGTACTTTTATCTGTAAATATGATTGATTTCGGATGATGAGAAAATCAGCTTTTTTATGAATATTCCATTTTTCGGATAAGTGGAAAATTAGAAAAAGGGGCAGTCTATAGATAAATAGTCTAATAATAAAAGAGAGCAGAAATTAACTAAAATTTCGCTCCCTTTCGTATACCTACTTGTTAAATACATCTATGTCAATTGGTGACATTACTATCAGCTGCCAAAATCAGATCTATGCCTTTCACGATAAACTGACGCCGTCACGCCATGATTTCTTTTGAAAGCCTTTCCAAAGGAATTACTTGAATTATACCCACTGGCAAGAAATATATCTTTAACCTGTAGATCCGTTTCTACCAATAACTCTCTAGCTTTTTCCATTCTAAGATATTGCAGATAATTAACGAAGCTCATATCTTTATATTCTTTAATGATTTCAGATAAATATGTGTATGACACATTAAATACCTCCGCAATGATCGGTAAACCAAAATCTGGATTCGCAAAATTCTCTTTAATAAATGCATCAATTTTTTCCATCACATGGGTATGGCGTTCCTCTCGTTTTGCACTATAAACTTCACAGACTTTAATAAAAATATGTTTACAGTATTGAATCTTCTCTAAGTCTGTCATATCTTTGATTTTTTCAAAAGCGGTTTTTATGATTTCATTCACAACACCATCGTTCCCTAAAGCTCTTCCTTGTATTTTAACCAGCGTTCCACACAATTCATTAATAAATAATTTCTGCATTTGATGATTTAGATTTTTTTCAATCACATTTTTTTGCAGCAGTTCACGAAGCACTTGTGTTAACTGGGCTTGATCGCCAGCACGTGTACAATTATATAATCTAGATTCAAGTTCAGGAGGATAATAACATATATCCTGATTAATCACTATGTCTTCGTACCATGTTATTTTTTCTCCTCTTTTAGTACATGCAAAAGAAATAGCATCCATGCCATTTGTCAAAGAGATCGCCACACTCGACATATCCTTATAAATTTTACCAATGCCAAAATAAACTTCATTCATTCCTGCTTCAGTTAAAATGTTATCACATTGTAATATCTTCTCTTTGATCATCCCTTTAAACGTATCTATTTCACTACAATCGGCAACAAATATGACAGCTAATTTGTTACTATTAATGTTATGCATGAATTCTTCCTTCAATATATCTTCGGTAAGTAACTCATGAATAAGCATTCTCTTAACTTCCATTTCATGGATTCTCGACTCATTCATATCATTAAAAATATCAATCTGCTCATTGTAATCTATGACTACGACCGTATAAAAGTTGCCCACATACTGGGTTTTCAAAAACTTGGTGATATAAATAATTTCTTCTATGGCAACATAGTCTCCTTTAAGCCATTTTTCTAAAAATGTCATTCTAAGATACGGCAATTGATTTTCAACACGTTTAGCGAGGAGAGCATTATTATCCATAAGCTTTATTAAAGGCATCGTGTTATGTCTAGCTAGGAGAGCTGATACCATCAACCCTACTAATAGGATAATCAAAATGGCTGTATTCGCTCCAATTCTAAATGCTTTAATTTCTTTAAAGACTTGCTCTGAAGATCGGGTTAATACATAAGTATAAGGAATCACCTCTGAATCAGCTGTTATCGTTATTAAATCATCTTTGAAGTTTGCAATATCCATATATTCATTTTCTATGATGCCATATTTATCATTTAAACTGACTAATACTTTACCTTGATTATCAACAACAAAAATGTTCCCATCGAACATGTGAGAATAACCAATCATGTTTTCACGAATTTTTTCACTATTAATGCGTAAGTAAATCGTAGCATCTTGGTCATTAATTTCATAACCAACAGTTGCTTTAATGGGTATTGTTTGAAGTTTCTTGCGATATTGATTCTCCACACTTAGTATGTCATTATTATAATAATCATCAAACAGACTATCCCAAAAATCTGATTTGGTTGTGTAATCATCTAAAATTCTTTCATCCTCAAAGTATTCATAGCGACTTAAGGAGTCTGTATTGGCAACAATTTTTGAATTCTTATAAAATATATAGTATGTATCAATGACTTCATTAACAAAACGTAAATTTTGCAAGGCATTATGCAGCTTAACTGCTAGATTGTAATTGTTTTTTATATCGTTCTCGTTATATTCTGAGAATGTGGTTATAATAGGTGTATTTTTCAAATGATATATCACATTAAATACCTCTTCAAATCGTCGATCAAGCACCAACTTACTTTGTTCAATATACTCTTCCTGCATCTTCAATTCATTGCTTTCAATCTTCTTAAATGCAATGAAATACATAATGCCACTCGATACAAATATGAAGATAATAATAGACAGATAGGGTATAAAAAGTTTTAGCAGCTGTCGTAAAAATCTTTTATTCATTATGTCCTCCTCTTGTATAATTCATTATTATATGGTTTTTACATAAGCAACAATACCATCAAAATGTAATCAATAAAAAAATACCTTACCGATCACATGAAACCTTTAAGGTTAAAACGTATATGTTACATACTGCTATCCAGTTTTCATTTCTTATATTTTATATCATTTCTGCAAAAGCTGCAATATTTGCTTCGTATTCATTAAAGAACTTAGTAAACTTATCGTTTTAAACAATAAAATGACTCCTATTGATGTTTCTTATTCTTTAGAATCAAAATTCAGTCTATCAAGACCCTACCCTATTCTTACGCTATTATTTCGAAAACACAAAATAAAATCCTAAGATCATTATATGTTTAGGATTTTACTTAACTTAGCCTAGGGTCTATAGACCTGTATAGCCCTAAGGATATATATAATATTTTATAGATATGGCATAATCCTGTAGAAGATTTTACACCTTGATACCTACACTTTTCTCCTGGTATCAATTAAGCTATTCCTTGTTAAAACCACTTTGTAACATCTTTTAGTATACTGAAATTCGTTAAATCATAATGCAATGGAGTGATGGTAATGTAGCCTTTCCCCACATAATATGCATCTGTCTCTTCAATCTGATCAACAATTTCTTCCCCTTCTAGTGTATAGACCCTGCTTTCATCTTCTCTTTTGCTTTCTCTATAGAAGGCGCGATATTGTAATGTACCAATCTTACAAACCTTCAATCCCTTAATATATTGCTTCTCAATGGATGGTACGTTGACGTTTAATACGATATCGTTTTGCAACTTATTCTTAACGGCTTTTTCAATGACTTGATGTACATATGTTGCTGCTGTGTCATACATGGATATTTCAGCATCATGATGGGTAGAAACAGCTATAGCTGGAAGACCGCATAATGTAGCTTCAACTGCCGCTGATACGGTACCAGAATAGAGTACGTCTGTCCCCAGATTATAACCAATGTTAATACCTGAAATCACCATATCTATGTCACTTTCAACTAATTGATCCAGTCCCATGCGCACGCAATCTGCTGGTGTACCACTAACAGAATAAGCTTTTGATTTTAATCCAGGTAATTCAACTTTTTTAACAATAAGCGGCTCTCTTATGGTAATAGAATGACTGGTAGCACTTCTTTGATCCTCTGGTGCTACTACAATAATATCATGATATTTCTCTAGTTCTTTGCATAAAGCATAGATGCCTTTTGCATGAACACCATCGTCATTGGTCAGTAGTAATTTCATATTTTTCCTCCTTTTTAATCGTCATTGCTAGGCAAACTTAAATTCATATAATGAATACATATAATCTTTTTTGAATCCTACACTTTCAGCTAAAGCAATGGAGCCTATGCTTATTTACTTGTTTGCCCACCCACTCCTTGTAAATATATCATTGGGATGCATATCAAGTAAATCATTCAAACTTATTTCTGGATTATGATCTAAAAAACTGTTGATAAAGGTGTAACCAAAATAATAGCCAATACACCATGGTAAATCTAATGCTTCACTCCCAAACACATACTGAGCATGAACATTTCTATCTGTGCTATCTAATACAGGTTTTATTTTTGCCCATGCTTTCCTTTGTTCTTCTTTTGAAATATTGCTTACCCAACTTGGATTTAAATGGGGATACATATGTTTTGCAAAAGTGTCCGCTTCACCTTCATTTATCAGATGTTCAAGCAAAGAACCTTTTAATCCGCCTTTTAGGACATACCAATTATGACCCCATACGGTATGGTGATATTCATGAGCAAAAACATAAGGTATCCATTCTATATAGTCTTGAGCTAAGGGGTTTACATGCATAATGATGTTTCCAAATACACACGCCCCAACCACTCCATTTTGTCGTTCTTTTACAATACTATCATCGTCATCTATTGGATAAATGGCAACGGTAATGGGATCATCATCATATATAGGTAATGCTTGACTAATTTTTATAAATTCTTGTTGTATACGCTCAAAATCAATTGTATCCAAAATAAGTAATTGCTGTTTCAGTGCTTCAATGTTTTTTATGGGTTTTGGTTTCATAAATTCACATGCTACTGGTGCCCACTCAGAAATTTTGTCCCAATAAGGTTCTATAAGATATTGATTCCATAACGCTTGATGATCAGCATTTTCTGATTGTTGAATCTCCTCTATATATTTCCATGCGTTTTTATAAGGATAAATCATGTTAAAATTCTTGTTATGACATGTGTTTACTTCTTTCATTTTTCCACCTCTGTTTATTTTTTTTCTTGTTAATTGGTGGAATTAAGCCTATAACGATTAAGCTTTTAGCCACCCTATTCTTAAGATTCTCATGAACAATCAACTCCTTTTATTATATATTTAGTTAAATTAAACATACACCATGCAACGCATTAACCTTATTGCATGTGTCTATTAACGCTATTGATGCTTACCTTAATGATTTCCAAATTTCGCTTATTGTCATCTTTTTAATTATAATCTTAAATAACAATGGCGTCAAAAAAAACTGATATTGAAAAAGCCAAGCATCTGTATGGACAGGTAACTTGACTTTAACTTCTAGGTTTTAATTCTTTTGTTTATAGCCATTAATCTAGTGTTTTAATTCGTGTAATGGCTGTTTCCACCATCTTTATATTTCCGTCTTATGCATGAATGCTTCTATGGCAAGCATGGCTTCTTGCTCATCTTCACCTTCAGTTGTTACTGTAATGGCATCTCCTTTCGTTGCACCTAAACTAAGGATACCGATGATACTTTTGGGGTTAACTGTTCTTTCACTTTTCTCTAAGACCACTTCTGATTTAAACTTTTGGCATACCTTTGTAAGCTCAGAAGCTGGTCTTGCATGTAATCCTTCTGGAAATTGAATTGTGAATGTCTTTGTCAACATTTTGTTACCTCCTCACATGATTCTAATCCTAGGAATGTTACGCTACACCATTCCATACTAGTATATGCATTAAACCACCTTTTTTATTGTACCAACTGTTAAAGCTGTCACCACTGTTCCTATAACTATTGCTACTAAGTAACCTACAACATTTTCAATGGCAAAGAAAACAAATATACCACCATGTGGAACAGATAATGTGGCTTTAAAAAACATGGATAATCCACCTGTTATTGCAGAGCCTAGCATGATAGAAGGAATAACACGTACTGGATCAGCTGCAGCAAATGGAATAGCACCTTCTGTGATAAAACTTGCCCCTAATACCCAAGCTGCTTTTCCTGCTTCTCTTTCAGCTTTAGAAAATTTCTGTTTAAACAATACAGTGGCTAGTGCTAAACCTAAAGGCGGTACCATACCAGCTGCCATCACAGCTGCCATGGTCATGGACCCTGCTCCAGCCGCTAAAGTACCAGTACCAAATGCATAAGCCGCTTTATTCACTGGACCACCCATGTCGAATGCCATCATTAACCCAATGATTAAGCCTAGTACAACGGCATTGGTTCCAGATAAGCCTGCTAAGAAATTATTCATGGCATCGTTAATGGCTGCTACAGGTGTACCAACGATATAAAATAAAATTAAACCAACAGATAATGAACCAAGTACGGGGATAATCAACACAGGCATGATACCTTGTAGTGATTTTGGTAACTTAATATACTTCTTAATTAATAGAACAATATATCCTGCAAGAAAACCGGCTATGATACCCCCAAGGAAACCGGCGTTTAGTTGAACGGCTATCATTCCACCAATCATACCAGGTGCTAAGCCAGGACGGTCAGCAATGGAATAAGCAATATAACCTGCAAGAATGGGTACGATTAATCCAAAGGCTCCTGCTCCACCACCTATACCCATTAAATAAGCCGCTAGAGTGCCTTCCTGTTGGAAAGCATCATAACCAAATAAGAAACTTAATGCAATTGCAATACCACCAGCAACAACGAAAGGAATCATAAAAGACACACCGTTAAGTAAGTGCTTATAAGCTCCTTTTCTTTGCCCTTTTCTCTCTTCTTTGATTTTAGCCACTTCATCCACTAAATCTTCTCCACGGTATACAGGTGCTTGTAGCGCTTTTTCAATGAGTTCTTCTGTACTCTTTAGTGCTTCAGCAACGGCTACACTTAGTACTTTTTTTCCTTTGAACCTTTCCATGGGTACAGTGGTATCACACGCTAAGATAATGGCATCAGCACTTTGAATATCTTCCGCTGTTAATTCATTTTCTACACCGATAGAACCTCGTGTTTCTACCTTGACATCCAAACCTTTTTTCTTAGCAGCTTCAGCAATGGCTTCTGCTGCCATGTAAGTGTGAGCGATGCCAGTTGTACATGCAGTTACTCCTAAAATTTTCATATAAAACCCTCCTCGTTATACATGTTGTTTATAGATTAATCATGTAAGTAGTGTTGACTTACATCATTAATGATTACCTTTGACTGCATAGCTTTCACTTGTTCCAAGTTAAATAATTGAGTACCTTCTTTGGTTACTGCTAGTGTGCCACATACCGTTCCATCCTTTAACGCTTTCATGGGATCTTCTTCTCTTGAATAAGAATAGATAAATCCTCCTAACATAGAGTCTCCAGCACCTACAGAACTTTTGACATCCACTTTTATAGGTTTTGCCAATAATATTTTATTTCTAGAAACAAGAATACTTCCATCCTTACCCATGGAAACCAAAACCCACTGGATACGGAACGTTGTCACAATGTCAAGTGCACCCTTCACAATGTCTCTTATGGATTCCACCTTAATACCAAACGTATTTTGTAATTCATGGATATTAGGCTTAATCAGAAAAGGGCTTGCTTTCACACCTTCACGCAATAGCGCACCATCTGCATCAAGAACCACTCTTGTATCCCCTTTTACTAATGCTATGAGCTCCTTATACAGCCCCATAGGACATCCTTCAGGCATACTTCCGCTAAATATCATATAATCCGATGACTTAGCATAGTCCACAACCTTCTGTTTAATCTGCTCAATGTGGTCTTTATGAATACGAAAACCGCTTTCATTAAATTCAGTGGTGGTCCTATGTTTTAAATCAACAACTTTTGTGTTGACGCGGGTTCTATCGTGAATGTGTATAAAATCTGCCTGAATCTTTTCTTGATGTAAGAATGCCTCTATCTTGTTTTTATTCTCATAACCTAAAAAGCCAATAGCTGTTGTGTCACCCTTTAGAAGGTTAATCACTTTTGCTACGTTAATACCCTTTCCACCAATATCCTCTCTACTGGATTTTATCCGATGGACTTTCCCAAGTGTACATTCATCGACGACAATCGTACGATCTATAGCTGGATTTAAGGTGATAGTCGTTATCATATCCTACCCCCTTCTAGACGCGAACCACGTCAATGTCATGACGTAAATATCGATCCATCATATCCGCGTCCAATCCTGTATCTGTTATGATGTGATCAATCATGGAAATGGGACCTGCTTCACATAAAGCTACCTTATTGAACTTACTGCTATCAGCTAATACAAATACTTCAGCAGCAATATGTATCATGGTTCGCTTTACATCTGCTTCTGCTAAATCAGGGGTCGTTAAGCCATTTTCAATGGTAATACCGTTACTTCCAATAAAGGATTTATTCACATTGAACTTCTTTAAACTCTCAATGGCCAAATTACCCACTGTTGCTAACGTATTTAAACGAATTTTGCCACCAACAGTATAGAGTTCAACCTGCTCATTCTTGGCTATTGCATGGGCTACCATAGATGAATTCGTAACCACCACTAACGGAATATTGGATTCTCCGATTAATCTTGCTAACGCTAAGGTTGTGGTTCCTGAATCGATAACAACACTATCATTTTCTTCAATGTATGCAAATGCTTTCTCTGCTATCCTTATTTTTTCTTCATGATAAATGGACTCTTTTTGAAAGAAAGTGGGCTCCTCTGTGACATTAATATTGTTGCTAAGCATGGCACCACCATGGGTTCTTTGGATTGTCCCTTCGTCCTCTAAAAAGGTCAAATCCCGACGTATGGTGGCTTCAGAAGCCATTAATGTATCACATAATTCCTTAACGGATATGCTTTGATTTGCCTTAAGGAGTGTCAGGATTTCTTTTCTGCGTTCTTCTGCAAACATAAGCCTCACCTCTTATCCTATTGCTTTTCTTAGTACACTTAACAAGTCATCTTCTGTTTTTGCACTTCTTAATTGCTCCCTAAAGTCTTCTTTCATTAGCTTTCTTGAAATCAAAGCTAGAATTTTAAGATGTTCTGAACCTGCTTGAGCAGACGGAACACCAATGATAAAGACGATATCAACCGTATGCCCATCTAAAGCTTTCCAGTCAACCTGATTAACCCTTGCAAATCCTAAAAATGGTTCATTTACAGCATCTGTTTTACCATGGGGAATTGCCACGCCAAAGCCAACTGCTGTGCTGTATTCTTCTTCACGTTTTAGTACTGCTTCAACATATTTGTCTACATCATTTACTTTTCCTGCTTCTGCCGCCAATAGCGCTAAACGCCTGATGACTTCCTCCTTAGTGGCTGCTTGACAATGCATATCGATTAAATTTTCATTGATTAACATATGATACCTCCCAATTCAACATTTCTTTTACCTAATATTGTTTGACAATAGGATGCATATTAACCTATTATCTACCGTACAAAACTACAAAACATGAACATCCTCATAATGACTTCATCTTCACTTATTTCTTATCCTATCTAATGCTAAGGATACAATTCTTATATCACTCATTTCCAATCATCATATTATCATTGAATGATTGTTTATGATTGATTTTATTATAATACAATCACAAACAAAAATCAAGTTGTTTCGTTAAGAAAGTATCGTTAACGCATATAAAACACTTCTATTTCATACATAAACTCAGAGAATTTTTCTATAAAAAAACTCTTTGGCTTATTGTTATCTTTAGCCAAAGAGATTGTTATTCCTCTACATATAAACCCATTACCTTGGGTTACAAGAATGACCTATGTATACCTCAATAATACTTACTTTCTATAGTAATACCCTACCTATAACATAACTAGCCTCTGTCCCAGACTTCTGAAAATGTTGGGCATTCACCTCTAAGGAGTGAAAGAAGTTCTAGGTCGTCATAGGATCCTGAATTAAATACCGCGTTTCTTTTTATACCTTCAAATTTAAAACCACATTTTTCAGCAACTTTACGACTAGGAATGTTCCCTTTACTGACGCAAATTTCAAGCCGTTCAATGGGTTTTAATGCAAATAAGTAAGCGGAAAAAATAGTCAGCGCTTCGGTCATATAGCCTTTGCCCCGATCTTCTTTTCGATACAATTGATACCCAACTTCATAACCCGCCATGTAAAATACACCTTTAAAGTATGCAATTTCCCCTACTAATTTATCGTTTTTATCCATAATAAGTAGTACCCCTGCGTTATCATCCCAAAGCCCTGTATCCATAAACTTTTTTTTGAAGTTATGTTCGGATGATAAGCTAACATGTCCATATTCTCCTCTTTCAGTTAAGTTATTCTTCAGGTTAAGGATTTCTTCCAGGTCACCTTCTCTTACCATTCTTAGCCTGATGTTTTTTCCTTGTATCATACCATGTATCTCCTTTCTTATAAACTTAATAGATGTTTTTCTGGATAACGTAAGATGATGTATGAAATTTTTGATGTGCTTATCCATTAACTGCTTCTAAAATTATCTTATCATTTTCCAGTTCTTACATCAAATAAAATATTAATAATCCTTGACCCTTACACAGTGTGATAGTTTATAATCCTACTTAGAAAGTTTCCCTTAGCACAAATGAGATTGCTCTTATCTTATTTGTTGCATTGACAATTTTACTAAAAGAATAAAAAGGAGGTCATGAAATGAACATTACTATGATTAATACCATTAAAAGCTATAGAGATATGCTAAGAAAAGACCCTTCTCTGAGACAAGATTATCTGGAAAATGAACTATTTAAGGATTTTAAGCCCATGTTTAACATGCTGGGTATGCCCATGGAACAACTATTAAGGAGTTTTCTATCTGTATCAGAAAGGGAAGAAACCTATTATCATTATTTACACTTGATGGAGCAAGAAAATATTGAAGCAAAATGTCTAGATGCACTAAATAAATCTGCTGAAGCATGCAGGAAAAAAGGCATTAACGTTCCTGACCAATTAACCTTCGGTGTATATCTTGGGGACCCGAAAGCCTTAGCGCACAGTGAAGGATATACAGGTTTTGGTGGTATTCCTGGCTATATACAAATGGTCATTGCACCAACACCCGAAAATTTGGGGAAACTCCCAGGAGCAGTATGTCATGAATTCCATCATAACTGCATGTTTTTAATGAAACCCTTTAATCCTATGACAATCTTGTTAAAAGATTACCTTCTCTATGAAGGAATGGCAGAGCATTTTGCTGAAGAAATGTATGGTGAATCCATGGTGGGTCCTTGGGTGACTCATGTTTCTGAAGAAGATTGTAAGCTGTCAAAATCACTCATAGCTCCAGCATTGGAACGCCAAGGTTTTCAAGCTGTCATGCCCTATATATTTGGTGGTCAACCCGTAACGGATTCTAATGGACAATCTGTTACCATGCCGTCAACAGGAGGGTATGCTATAGGATATAATATCGTTAAGGCTTACTGCCAACAAACAGGCTTAACAACCCTTGATGCCATGACTAAAAGCTCTGATGAAATTATTGAGAAATCTCTTTATTTTAACAACTAGATATGTATCATTAATCAACGATCGTAAATGTGGCTAACGTTTCTATTAGCCTCAGCCACATTTACGATTTTTGCATCTCATAGTATATAGGATGTTATTCTTTATCAACACATTTTTTTAATTTTACATCTTCATTTTAAGTATTTAAAAACTAGAAGCCAGGCTTAAGCCATCCTTCTAGTTTTTATACCTTATCATTCATAATTCTCCATCTCATAAAGCATTTTATTCATATCTTTTATTTTAAGCATACCATGATCATAATCAATAATATCTTCTTGAACCAGCCCCATAAGGATACGGTTAAGGCTCCGCATTTTTCCTCCTATAGCAAGTAACAACTGCTCTTTACTGATGTAATGATGCCCTTGTTCCATTTGTTTTTTTAGGTAGTTCATAACCCTATATTTAATGGGATATAAAATGTTAACCACCGAGACAAGAGCCGCATCATAGAGCTTGTTAGCCAATTGGTACATGACGTAATCGTTAAAATCCTTACTTAATTTCATCCATTCCATGAAGTTGACTTTACTAATCCTCTTAAGATGGCACACATCTGTTACAGCTTTTACAAAAGATAAAACTTCTCTATCGTTAATAATTTCCACTTCTCCGAACATCTCGTTGTCTTTATACATGTATTCAAGGTATTGAATACCATTACCTGCAATATGGTAAACTTGTACCTGCCCGCTTATAAGAAAATAGGCATAAGCTGGTTCATCTCCTTGACACATGATATAGTCCCCTATTTGAACATGCATATCCACCATGCTCTCCTTAATAACTGCTGGGCATTCTTTTAATAATTGACATAATGATTGAATCATGTATGATTTCCCCTTATATGATGAGTTGAAATAGTTTTTCTTTGAAGAGCTGGCCGTTAAGTTGAGAACAAAAGGTAGCATTAGGCGTCTTTTGCTCAATATGCATATAGTCAATAACCAATTGTCCATAGCCTTTTTCACTGGTATAATCCACATAGCAATAAGCATCGTAATTCTCTACCATATCCCCATACAGGGCAGCTGCAACTGTTGCTGGGTCTGGTAAATCAAACCCAATATGACCCAATCGCTCAAGGTTGAATTTTTCTAAAGCCTTGTTACACCGCACACAAAACTTTGCAATATCGGAACCTGACTTCATAAGGTAATCCATATCCTCCTTGTTTATGAAAGATGTTCCCATGCTTACATCCCATCCCACAAAATATAGATTCAACCCTGCATTAATAACAATCTGAGCAGCTTCCGCATCCACATAAATATTGAACTCCGCAACGGGCGTTATATTGCCTGATGCCAAACCTGCACCACCCATGATGGAAACCCTCTTTAGCTTCTTCATGGTGTCAGGCGCTTTCAAACATGCCATGGCAACATTGGTTAATGGACCAAGTGTAATGAGTTCTATGGGCTCATCACTAGCTTCAATAATACGTAACATGGCATCCACTGCATGCTCTTGTTCAACCTGTAAAACAGGTTCTTCTAAATCCATATCCCCCATACCATCTTCTCCATGTACAAATTCCGATGTATATAACTCTCTCATGACCGGTTTAGCCATCCCCTTATAGACAGGTGGCGTATAGGTTCCTGCCTTCTCAACAGAAATTAATGCATTCTTAACTGCTAAATCAATAGGTACATTACCAGCTACCACAGTAATTGCTTCTACACATACCTCTTTTTCCCTTAGTGCCATAATAATAGCCACTGCGTCATCAGATGCTGTATCGGTATCAATGATTATCTTTCTCATGGTTATCATCTCCTTCCTAGCTCCATTTTATAACGATACTCACTGTTTGTCAGGGTCATTTGACCCAAAGCCATATGCATCATAACAAGACACTTATCCTTTTATTTGTCACTTATTTTGACATCCTACACCATTCACCCCAATAAAAAATCTGAAAGGAACATGCTATCCTTTCAGATCCATTAACTACTCTATGCATTTAACTTTTTGTTCCACTCTTTCATGGCTTCACTATTCGTACTCACATTCTTAATGGTCACTTGACCACCAAATCGGTCTAACGCCTCTTTAACCTTTTTTACAGCTTTTATCACATCTTGCTTATGGGTAGAAGATGTTCCCCTTATTTGCTCATATAAAGCGCCATCATTAATCACAATTGTAATTTCCTCATCCTTGTATTTCTTTAATCTCTTCAATAGAACCATCAAGGCAACATGGGTTACAATATAAGGCTTCTTATAACTTTGCCACTCGGAATCTTTACATATCAATACATCATCTTTAAAAATACTATAACGAATCTCAATATCTTCATTCTCTTGGTATGTCGAAATACCGACTAAATATGCTGTTATCATTGGTACCTCCATTAATTGTATACTTATTCATTCCCTAAAGATTTATTATTTCTATAACAAGAACAGTATATCACAAAATTTAATCTTTTACCTCATCCATTCATAATATGAAACATTGCAACTCAAAAAACCCAACATTACACTTATTATTTCATACCTAATCCAAAGTATTACCTCGTCCCCTCCCTTATCTAGTAGGTAGATGGGTAGCGTCAATTTGTGATGTTTAAATAATACCTAGAAATTCTTAGCTCACGAAAAGCTTAATGCCGTAAAAAAACTTAAGTGTCTGAACGTTAGTGAGTTTTAAGTTTTAGGCATTCAGCTTTTCGTGGGCTTAGTATTTCTCGCATTATTTAACCTGAGCAAATTGACGCTACCCATCTACCTACGGTCGTCTTGCATATCATTTGTATTTTATATTTTTCCATAAAATAACCCTATAACCTAAAGATAAAACAACCCTATGATAATGCCTCACTTACCTTCACTTCAAACACATAATAACTCCTATCAGGATATAAATAAGAATTAAGATGTTCTTCTCGTATCGTTACATGCCCCTCTATCACATACTCCCGCCTCACATCATGCATAAACACCTCTGCCTGACTAAATATCTCCATATACTGCTTACAATAATACCCCCTAGACACATAGGTTCCTTCCGTTAAAAGAATAGCTTCATAATCCGTTTCCTCACGATAGGGAAGCGCCATGGTATACCGCTCTTCATCTTGTCGTACCATGACCATACTCTTAAACATATCTAAAATAGTCTTGTCCCATTTCTTCCCTAATGTTTTCATCGTATCATGTATGACTTTTAATGAATAGGTCATTTCATCAACATCTATGACTTTCAGATAACGTCTATCAGCATATGTGTTTTTGACCAATGCAGTGCTATCAATACCTTTGGTTATATAATCAAGCCTTTCCTCTACATCTTTTTCTAACGCTTGTAGACGCTCTATCTTATTCCGTATACTCTGCTTCTTCTCCATCAATAACTTCTGATAATCTTCTTTATGATAGTCTTTTATTATTTTCTTCAGCTCTTTCATGGGAATATCCATATGCCTTAGAAACAAGATGGTATCCAGACGTTCAATCTCATCAATACCATATAACCGATAGCCATTATCATCCATATATGCCGGGCTGAGTACATCTTTTCTTTCATAAAAACGAATAACCGATATGTTAATACCATATATATCCGCTAATTCACCAATTGTAATTAATTTCCTCATCAACTTACCTCTTTTATTGAAAATCATCCTTGACCTTAAACTAGGTTCATAGTTTATAATACATTTTATATTATCAAGGAGGACAAGTCAATGCATACAGATACTCATTTTATTCAAGACTTAGTTATTATTTTATTAGCTACTGGAATTGGTTCATATATATTTAAAAAACTTCGTTTATCCATGGTACTGGGTCAAATAATTGGTGGTGTAATTATAGGACCATCTCTATTAGGCATCATTAGTCAGACAGAATTCGTGTCCAATCTATCAGAAATTGGTGTCATCCTACTTATGTTTATTGCTGGTCTAGAAACGGATTATGAGAAGCTGAAAGACTCTTTTAATCAATCATTTTTGATTGCTATTGGTGGTATTCTCGTGCCTTTTGTTTTAGGTGCTGGTGCCTTATTCCTTATTAAGCCATCTGTTGTCTTATCAGAAGCCATCTTTTTAGGCATCATACTAACGGCTACCAGCATTGGTATAGCGGTCAAGCTATTAAGTGAAACGAAATTGTTACCGACTAAATTAGGTATGTGTACCTTAGGCGCTACAATTATTGACGATATTGCAGGTGTTATCATACTGACCCTTGCATTAGGAGCATTTGGCAGTCAGCATACCAATGTAAGTGGACTAGTCTTTAAGATTGCTATTTTCTTTATCTTATTGGTTGTTGCAGGTCATATCTTAATAAAATTTATTTCCAAAAATAGACGTTATCTAAAAGCAATTAAACCTGTATATATGCTTAGAACTGTATTATGTACCACCTTTATTTTTGCCATTTACGCCAGCAATCTAGGCATGGCAGCTATCCTTGGGGCGTATTTCATAGGACTTATTATCTCCACTACAAGTCTTAAAAAGAATATAAAGGGCGAAATATCAAAGTTTGGCAGTAGTTTCTTCATCCCCATATTTTTTACCAATATTGGTATTGGACTGGACTTAGGTGAAGTCACACAGTTTCTTCCTTTGGCTATTCTTATAACTGTTATTGGTATCGCCAGCAAGATAATTGGTGCAGGGCTGGGAGCCAAATTATCGGGCTTTCGTGCTGGTGAAGCCCTTAAAATAGGCGTATGTATGGTACCTCGGGCAGAAGTTACCTTGATTGTGGCCAACCTTGCCTTAAGACTTGACATGATCGGTAAGGATATCTTCACATCTATTATCCTATTGGTTATTATGTCGGCTATCTTTTCACCAGTGGCGTTAAAATGTCTTGTAAAACGTAGATAACCATCTGAAACTTATTCAAATACAACTATGGGTTCCTAATAGTGTATTAGCTACTTCTATCGAACAGCTAATGAATTATACTTTATAGCTAAATATTAACTTGTTGCAAACTAATATAGCTGCTTATTTGAATAATAAGCAATTAAGAACCATAATACTGATGCAAAAATAACCAAATGAATATATACAATATTGTTTAATCTTATAATATTAAGCCCTTATCAAAAATTGTTAATTATTATTTGATATTTTATTGTTTTTTGTTTAATTATTTGTATTTTTAGAAATTAATCTTGTATTGCTTCTAATAAAGTTGTATAATAGCCATAGATGAAGTAAATAGGTCAAAAAAGTAATATGAAATAGATTTCATAACTTATTTGATTGTTTATTTACAATATTAATAATCTGGCTAACATGACTTAGGGTATTTTTCCAGAATATATCAATTTATATCGTCCGTTCGATTGTTAAGCATCTCAAAGGAGGTCAGCACACAAGAAAGTTACGTTAATAAATCAATAATAATTTGATAAAAAATAGGAGGTTTTACTTATGAAAAAAATGTTAAATACACTTATCATTTTTTGTATGATAAGCGTATCGTGCAACTTATTAATGGTTAATACTGTTGAAGCTAGCACGAGTTTGACATCAAGTGAAGAAACTCTTCTTAAAAATGCTTTTGGAATTTCTAACACGAAGGATGCTGTAAAAGAATTGCAGATAAGAGTGGGAGGATGGGTTAAGGATGCAAACTATACTGGATCCCCTATTCGTTTAGTCATTGATGGTATCATGGGTCCTAATACACGGCAGGCTATTAAGAACTTTCAAAGTGCCTATAACATTAGTGCTACTGGGACCATTAATCAAACCACATTAAATACAATTAACAGTTTAGAATCTAGTGATGATTCAACCTCACATTTTTCTTGGAATGAATTTAGATGTAAAGGTAGTAGTACCCTTACTTGGAATGTATGGCATGAAATAACCAATATCACATCTGAGAAGGCACTTATCAAAACTATCGCTGACAACAGAAATATTAGTTACACTTCTCTTAAGTGGATGTATGCAAGCCAAACAGAAATTAAAGAAAATGTAAGGCGAGTGATGTGGAGGCTAGAAGCACTACGAAAAAAAATAGGAAGTAAACCTATTAATCTTACATCAGGTTTCAGATATTGGAACTATCATTTTAGAAGTCCTAATGTATATGGTGGTAATACGAGTAATGTAACGCTTAACTCTATGCATTTATATGGTGCTGCTGCCGACATATATGTAAGCGGTTATAGTAATACCTCACTGAAAAATATGGCAAAAACTTGTGGTTTTACAGGTGGATATAGTGAGGGTAGTTTTGTACATATCGACATAAGAAGTGATCTAGGAAAAAGTGCATGGTGGCAATAATTAGGGTATAGAAAAATGATACTATTTTGTCAAACAAGGGGCAGTCGGGAAATGCAAAGCCCCCTCTAACGAAAAAGAGAGCGGAAATTAAATTTCGCTCTCTTATCATATATATTTGATCAAATATATATGATAACTAATTAAGGTAAACGAATTTTTCGGTTATAACCCAATCACGATGTTCACCCTAGTCATCTCTGCTAACATGAGAGGTATTCATAGTATTAACGAGATTCTTATACCATGTGAGAGATATCTGTTTCATACTAACACAACGACTATTTTAGCAGTATATAATCTACTTCCATCAAATCAGGCGTTACCAATTGAATCATATATTCCTTATGACTGCTTAAATTATCTTGATGAAGTGATAGAATATATGCTCCTTTTCTTGTGGGTGTACCTAGAATGATAATCTGTTGTTCATACTGTAAAATCTGTTCAGGTTGAAAGTTAAATAACAATATATACCTATCCTTGGATGCATCTAGATTTATTTTATCGTGTATGCTTAGGCTCTGAAGATATAATATCTGTTCTTCTGGGTTAGTTGGTAAGACAAACAAATTGTGCATGTTTTGACATATTTGATAAGGTACCAAGGTCCCGTTTTGTTGAATCGTGGTTTTCCATATGGGATCATATATAGGTCTCTTGAAAGCAGTGTTTTGGTACATTATTCCATATTCAATGGGAGTTCCTTGTGCTTTAACAGAAGCCATATCAAGGCTCTTAGAGGGCATGTTATCTATAGGTGGCCTACAATTCTGATTCGTTATGACAACCTGTTGGTCCATGGGTATGTAATAGGATAAGTCTTTTTTTAAATCCATGTTATCTTGTTCTAATTCTTCTATGGTTTTATGAATACTGACATGAATGCATGTTTGACTGACAGTGTTCTTTTTAATTTCTTCCATCATGTCGTTATAATTTCTGACCTGACCTACAATATAATCTATTTCATAGCCTTTTGGGGTTGCTAATTGGAATAATAAATCCTTTTTAGAAACGCCTTCATCCAATAGATCATCTTGAATCATGGTTATGACTTGTAAACCCTCTCTTCTGGGTTTTCCAATTAGAGCCACTTGATTGTCATAGTGTTTGATGGCTTCTACTTGAAAATTGTAGATTAAGAGATTAATATGACTGTGATAATCAACACTTAGTGGAGAGATACCTTGCTGTCCAATAAAATCGAAAATACTGCTACCCCCAAACGGAAAAATAAACATGCGATGATGGGCATCGGTTATTTTATCTGGTAGATATAGCCAATGTCTAAAGTAAAAATCTCGCCAACTAGAATCGTACATAGGGCGTTTATAGTGATTATCCGAATAAGGTTTGGTGAAGTTAATTGTTTTCCCTTTGTCAAGGACATCCAGTAATGATAGGGTTTTTGCAGAAAAGTATCTGTCATCGTCTAAACGATATGTGTTTTCATACATTATTTTCTGTTCTTTGGGTAAGATGCTGGTTAAAACACGCTGCAATTCTTCATTTTCTTTTTTTAACTGTGACGCTATACCGTTATCTTCAATCTCCATCACCTCTCGTGTGGCTTGTTCGTCCGTGCTATTTAGAAATAAAAAGACTGCTAGTGCTAATATTATGGACATAATGATTACAGGATAACTCAGTTTTTTATATGAAAGAATGATAATTTTTTTAATGGTATTTCCCCCTCATCATTATCTTTATATAAGTATATGTTTTACATGTGGAAGCATGCTTGTATGGCGTAATATAGGTATAAGATTTTTAAAAATGCAAAAAGCAGCCTATGCGACTGCTTAACTTTGTGATTGACTATCAAGATATTCAAAAATGTCATGTATCTTTTTAACGGTATTTGTTTTACCCGTTGCTAATTCGTAAGCCTTCTCATCAATGACTAAATACCCACTAACATAAAAGGTTACCTCCATATGTTTATGGGTTCTAAAATATAATTGAATGGACCAAAATTTATCTTCTTGGCTGACTAAAAAACTTTTCTTAGATGCTATTCTACGGTATTTGTTTTGATTCATCATGTCATAGATTGTATTTATAGCTTCTGGTGACAGCTGAATCTGGACATCGGTATCACCTAAATTGCCTTGATTCGTTTTAAAGACAACACAAAAACCGCCATTTATTTTCTCTTTTGATGATATTTCGGATATATCTTTCCAAGTTCGCGGTCGATTGACGATGAGACTAATAATCACAATTAATCCTAGTAATACTACCGATATATATTTTTTCATCACTACTCCCCTTACCTACTACCTTTTACTTTATTATATTAGGATTTCTCCCAAGCTGTTCAATCAGCCATTCCCCAATGTTACGAATACGTCCTAATATCTTTCGTGAATCACTATCTTATCCCTTCCCATTTTTCCGATAATAAGATGGGGATGTTGACATGATTTTTTTAAATAGCCTTGAAAAATAGTACGGGTCGTCATAACCCATCTTTTTTGAAACCTGTGCAATAGTCATGTTGGTTAAATCTAGATACTGACAGGCTCTTTGCATCTTGAGTCGAATAAAGTAATCAATGGGCGTATAGCCTGTTTTATTTTTAAACAAATAAATCAAATGATTCTTGGACAGATTCATTTCTTTTGTTAGTTGATGAAGTGTTATGTTATTTTCAACGTTTTCCTTCATATATTCAATGGCCGTTTCAATGTATTCAATCTGCTTATTGGATGATGTCATACGTTTTTTATAACGAAAGAATATCTCGCATAAAAAGTGGTTTAACACGGAACAAACATAGATCATTTGGTCCATGCTGTTTCCGTTTTCCAAAGCACTGTACATGGTATTAAAAAGGTCAATTAATAGACGTTGTTGCTTTTCATTGATGGTGAGGAAGTAGTTTTTGGTCAGCATATGTGTTTCATAAAAGCTTGATGCATGATAGCCGTCAAAATGCATCCAATAGATATCCCATGCATGTTCATCACTTGTTCCATAGCTATGGGGTATCCCCTTGGGGATGATGCAACATGTATTGGCTTCAATATGCTCCCTCCTACCATGCATATCAATCCACCCACACCCTTTGGTACATAATATAAGAATGTTTTGCTCACACCCTCCATTTCTTTCTCGAAAGTGATATTGTGCATTAGGATAAAACCCAATATCCGTTATATACAAGGGCTGTATTAATGGATGCATACGAACCTCATCAATAAATATTCTTGGTAAAACAACGTGTTTCTGATTATGAAAACCCTCTGGAATACGTATTCTTTTCATATACTCATTATAATAAAATGGCTATACGATTGTCAATGACATCGTAATATAATCCATCTCTCCCAAAACATATGCTATTGTCTCACACCCCTTGACATTGTAAGCTAGATACATAAGCTAACGCATATACAGTCAAAATAAAAGGGAGTGATATGATGAACGATTTTTATGTAAAGATGTGGGAAGAAGACGTTACCATTCCAACTTATCCAGTAGGAGAACCAGATAAAAACCCCATGTTTTTAGAAAAAAGAGTCTACCAAGGCAGTTCGGGCAAAGTCTATCCCCTGCCATTCACCGACAATATTATGGATAACAAGATCATGCAATCCTATCATATGGTTTATCTTGAAAACAAGTACTTAAAAATTGCCATACTACCAGAGCTAGGTGGAAGGATACAGAGAGCTTATGATAAGACCAATGATTACGATTTTGTTTACTATAATCAAGTCATAAAACCTGCATTGGTCGGTCTTGCTGGCCCATGGATTTCTGGAGGTATTGAATTTAACTGGCCGCAACATCACAGACCCTCAACCTTCTCTCCTGTGGATTATTGTCTGCAAGATAACCAGGATGGCAGTAAAACTGTATGGGTCAGTGAAATCGATAGAATGTATGGTACAAAGGGCATGGCAGGTTTTACACTCTACCCGGATAAAGCTTATTTAGAAATAAAAGGACAGCTCTATAATGGTACCGATACCCCACAGACTTTCTTATGGTGGGCAAATCCAGCTGTTGCAGTAAATGATCATACCCAATCTATATTTCCACCAGATGTCCATGCTGTTTTTGATCATGGTAAAAGAGATGTATCCAAGTTTCCTATAGCGACAGGTACGTATTATAAAGTGGATTATTCGTCTGGCGTTGATATCTCACGTTATAAAAACCTGCCTGTGCCTACTTCCTATATGGCGTATCACTCGGATTACAACTTTATCGGCGGCTATGATTTTGCTAAATCCGCTGGTATCCTTCATGTTGCTAATCACCATATATCCCCTGGTAAAAAACAATGGACTTGGGGTTGTGGCGATTTTGGTCAAGCATGGGATAGAAACTTAACCGATGAAGATGGTCCCTATATTGAATTAATGACAGGTGTACACACAGATAATCAACCTGATTTTTCTTGGTTACAACCTTATGAAGAAAAAACATTTACCCAGTATTTTATGCCTTACAAACAAGTAGGTCAAGTCAAAAATGCAACCATCGACGCGGCTATTAATTTAGAATTTATCGATAATGAAGTCATCATATCTCTCTATACAACATCGGCATTTGATCATTTAACTATACAGCTTACTGAAAATTCCAAGGTAATCTTCACGGAAACCATGGGCCACATATCCCCTGAAAAAGCATATGTTACAAAAGTTTCCTTAGACAAAGTGATGGATCAACATCATTATAAACTAACTGTATTACAAATGGATAAAACCCCATTAATCTCATATCAACCAGCAGAGGAATCCATACTTAAAACACCTGATCCTGCTAAGCCGGCATTACAACCACATGAGATACAAAGTAACGAAGAATTGTTCTTAACGGGCTTGCATCTGGAACAGTACCGTCATGCCACTTATGAACCTGATACTTATTACCTTGAAGGACTAAAACGGGACCCAAGTGATAGTCGATTGAATAACGCCTATGGCTTACTCTTATACAGAAGAGGCCAATTTAAAGAAAGCGAAAAATACTTTAGAGAAGCCGTTAAGAAAATTACATGGAAAAACCCTAATCCATATGATGGTGAGCCTTATTATAACCTAGGATTATGTTTAAAGATGCAAGAGCGTTATGAAGAAGCTTTTAATGCTTTTTATAAGAGCACATGGAATCATGCTTGGCAAGACAGCGGGTATTATCATCTTTCACTTATTTCTTGTATGAGAAAAGAGTACCGTGAAGCCCTAGAATTAGTAAATCACGCCATTATTAAAAATTATCATCATACAAAAGCAAGAAATCTAAAATGCACTATTTTACGCCACCTTGGCAGGTTAGAAGAAGCTGAGAAATTTGCTCAAGAAACCATTGCTATTGATAAGCTTGATTTTGGTTCAAGATATGAAACATACCTTACTCTATCCTCAAGACAAGCCACTAAGGCAAAAGAAACCCTTGCAGCGTTAATGCAATTAATGCGAAACGCTTATCATAACTATTTGGAATTAGCCATTGATTATGGCAATGCAGGCTTATATGATGAAGCCATTGATGTGCTGAAACATCATGTTCATCAAACAGATAACGATGTCATCTACCCTATGATTTATTATTACTTAGGCTATTATTGTAAGAAAAATAATAAGTTAGAGGAAGGCGAAAGGTATTATCGTCTGGGCAAGGATGCCAATGGTGATTATTGTTTTCCTAACCGTTTACACTCCATTAACATTCTTAAAGATGTTATAACAAGTCAGCCTGAAGATGCAAAAGCGCCTTATTATTTGGCTAACTTATATTACGACAAAAAGCAATTTGATGCTGCCATTACCTTATGGGAACAATCCGTGTCCTTGGATAAGCAATTTCCAACAGTTTATAGAAATCTAGCTTTAGCTTACTTCAATAAACATCATGATGCCAAGCAATCAAGAGTGTATTTGGAAAAAGCATTTGATTTAAACACCGAAGACCCTCGTGTCTTGTTTGAACTGGACCAATTGTATAAAAAAACTGGTGTGCCTCATGAAGAAAGGTTGGAAAAACTGGAGCAACATATGGATGTTGTTACCCAAAGAGATGTGTTATACCTGGAATACATTACTTTACTAAATAATTTAGGTATGATGCATAAAGCACAAGAACTTATAGCTGCTCGAAAGTTTCATCCTTGGGAAGGGGGCGAAGGAAAAGTAGTTGCCCAATATATCTATACCCATATGGAACTGGCAAAGAAAGCTATGGATGAAGGTGCTTATCATGAAGCAATTGCACTTTTAGAACAAACAAAACATTACCCTCATCATCTTGGTGAAGGAAAACTGCAAGGAACAGCAGAAAACCATATTGACTACTATTTAGGCATTGCCTATGAAAAACTTGGTCAGACCCATGAAGCCACGCAAGCCTTTGAACGTGCCTCCGTTGGCATACAGGAATTATCGAATATGATGTTTTATAATGATCAGCCTGCTGATATGATGTTTTATCAAGGCATGGCATTACTGAAACTTGGGCAAGTTGACCTGGCGCAAAGTAAGTTTAATCAACTCTATGATTATGGTGAAAAACATATTCACGATCACATCACCATTGATTACTTTGCTGTTTCATTACCGGATTTCCTTGTGTTTGATGAAGATTTAAATCAAAAGAATTACATCCATTGTCTTTATTTAATGGGCTTATCCCATTTAGGTAAGGAAAACTATGATAAAGCAGAATATACATTAGAAGAAGCCTTTTCTTTGGATATTAATCATCAGGGTATTATGACCCATCTTCGTATGCTTAAGTCATAATCATACTACCATGTTCTATAGGTTTATATAAATATAATAGGTGAAGTCGCTAGGGGTTATGAAAACGCCATTGTACGACTTACCTATTATATTTTTATGATGATATCCTATGTAAACCTATTGTATTAGTTCAGTAACTTATTGATAAACCTATCTATGATATATTAGAACAAAGGGACTACGTAGCGTTTATTTATTGGTCACTACTTTATCCTTACTAATAACCTTTTTAGGTAATTGCTTACCTGCCATATAGTCTTTAATAACTCTTATTAATTGCTGTTGGTTAATGGGTACGGACTGTACTTGACAGCTAATTTGTGGATGATTGATCATGTCATCATAAGCATTATAGCAGGACACTACCGTCACGTCTTTACCTGATTCTAATCCATAATCTTCAATAGCCTTAATGGCTCCTATGGCCATAGCTTCATTATGAGCAAAAACCACATTCACTTGACCATTGCTATCTTCAAGTATGTTGAACATGCTCTCCTTGACCACATCTAGATGCTCGCCTGCTTCACAGGTATAATCAATGTTAATTCTAGAGTAGCCATTAATAATTTGATTGAAACCTTCGCTTCTCTGAATGGTTGATGCTAATGCCGCATGACCTCTCAGTTCAACGATAACCATATCCCTTTCCATGTTATACACATGGTTGACCAAATATCTGGCTGCTATTTTCCCTTGATCATAATAATCAGAACCCATATAGGTGGACCATAAATGATCTTTTGCAAAGACTTCATTCTCTAATAGTATCACAGGAATGTTATGACCCTTGGCATGATTCAGTATACCATCCCAACCTGTACTCACAACAGGTGATAAGACAATCATGTCTACGCCTTTATCAATTAATGCTCTCATCTGCTTTAATTGCAGCTCTTGTTGCTCTTCTAGGGATAAATTTGTATCCATGGTCTTATAGATGATGTCTATGTTTTCTTGTTGGAATAAACCCAAGAACATATCTAAATTCAAGTCCTGAACCTGCTGTGATTCGATATAACCAACCCTCATAGCGGGTAATTGCCTAGGTGTATTGGCAATGTATTCCTCATTGTCCTTGGTAATGGGTATGGTATCCAAAATAATCTTTTTAGGCATATCTTCTTCGCCATGTAGGATATCCATGGCGTATTCAACGGCTTCTTTACCACCGATCGGACATAAAAAAGTGGTATTCAGAATATCCTCTTGGATATAATGTTGATATTGATTGGACATTAACCCTGAAACACCGATACAATCCACATGGATATTGTTATCCCTTGAAGCATAATAAGCCCCAAGAGCCATGGCATTATTATGGGCAAAAACCATATCAAAATCCTTGGTCCTCTCTAACAGCTGACGCATTTTTTCTTCGGATTGACTTCTTAGCCATTCTCCTGAAAAACTGGATATAAGCTTAATGTTGGGGTGTTGCTGAATGATATGATTAAAGCCGTGACTCATGTCAACAACGGAAGGTGACTCTAGGGGACCTCGTATTTCTATTACTTTACCTCCTGCTTGTCCTAAAAGTTTTACTACTCTTTCACCTGCTTTTTTACCAATGGAATAATAGTCAGGACCAATAAATAGCGATAAGTCATATTGGCTGACATTCCGATCCAGCACAATCACTGGTATCTGTTGATTAATGGTATGCAGTAAGGGTCCAAGGACATTCACATCGTTCACTGTTACGATTAAGAGGTCTATACCATAATCCATTAACTGATTAATGTCTTTTATCTGTTTGTAGGTACTTGAACCAGCATTGGTAAAAATGACACTAAGATGACTGATTTTATCTGCTTCTTCCTTTATTTCTTCATGTGCAATTATCTGCCATTCTTCACTCAGATTAGGATGAGACATACCGATTAAATACTCAATCTGAGGTCCTTTTTCTCCTCTGTTTGTAAAGGATAGTATCAGGATTATTGCCACAACAAAAGGCATGAAAAAGAGGATATAATGGTACTTTTTCCACTGTTCCTTCACATACGCTCATCCTTCCTCTGTCTAAAAGCAGTCGGTGATTCACCTGTCACTTTCTTGAATGCTGAACTAAAATAATGTTGTGTGCTATACCCTACATTTTCGGCTATTTCATAAAGCTTAATGGTGGGATTAAGCATGAAATCCATTGCTTTTGTAATACGGACTTTGGTCAAATACTCTTTAAAGGTCATGCCTAATTCTTTCTTAATTAATCGGCTTAAATAAGCAGGACTTACATTTAATGCTTTGGACACTTCCACCAAACTTAATGCTTGATGATAATATTTCTTTTCAATATAGCATGTTGCCAAGAGAACAATGGGTGTATGTTGACTATGTGTCATGAGACGTTCATATAACTGCTGATAGTACATGGGCAGCTCATAGAAATCTTCGCCAATCTCCTCATAGTCCATTAATAATTCTCTTCCCAGATACTGACTCACCATCTTTTTTAATCGATGTTCCACTTGCAATAAGTCGTCTTGTTGGACATCAGGTAGTAAAGCCACCACCACATTGGTGTTGGTGTGAAAGGTTAAAGCTTGCGTGTAGGTCCCCAATATTTCTTGCAACATGTTTTCGATACAGAAATTTAACAAATCATGTTCCATTTTAACGGTATGTTCATTTTGAATATCCAGAGGCTTAATCATAAGTAATAAACGAATACGATGATAATCCACATTTAATACATTTAATTGACTATAAATCTTTTGATTATCCATTCGACCATGGATCCAATCTGACAATAATTGCTGACGTATGGTGTGTTTATTTTTTTTCACTTGATACTTGGCCCAATTTATATAAGCATTGTTTTTTTGATTCGTTTCTAAGACTTTAATAGCATCTGTGACCGTTTCAATGAGTTCTTTTTTATTGACTGGCTTCAATACATAATCAAAGACCCCCAGATTAACTGCTTTTTTAGCATAATCAAATTCATCATATCCTGATATAATAATCATCATACAATGAGGTAAGATTGCCTTAAGTTCACGAATGAGTTCGATGCCACTTAAAAATGGCATGCATATATCCACAAACATAATATCCGGTTCTTTTTCTTGGGCCAATTGACGTGCTGCCTTACCATTTTCTGCCTCACCCACCACTTGAACGCCAATGGCGTTCCAATCCATTTTACTTAATCCTCTACGAATCTTTGGTTCATCATCAGCAATTAAAAGTTTATACACGATGAAGTCCTCCTCCTTTAGTCACGTATGATGGGATGCCTTATATAAACCGTCGTTCCTTCACCCTCAATACTCTCAATCTGTATACCATACCCATGGCCAAAAGATAATTTTAACCTTTCGTTCACGTTAAACATACCAATACCATAGTGACTGGGTTTGCTTTTTTCTCCGTTAAAAATAAGATTCATTTCTTTAATGGTTTCGTGATCGATGCCCCTGCCATTATCCTTAACGCTTAAACATAATATATGACCTTGTTGTTCTACGTTGATCCATATATTGCCTTTTACTTCACTTTCTTTTATGCCATGGTAAATAGCGTTTTCAACAATCGGTTGTAATATTAATTTGATTACTTTACAGTCCCTAAGCTTATGGTCAGCGGACAAGACGTAATCAAATTTATCTTCATATCGAGCCATTTGTATGGTTAAATAGCTTTCCACATGTTTTATTTCTTCCCTTAATGGTATCATTTCTTTCCCTTTACTAAGGCTAATTCTAAACAACGTGGTCAAAGACGTGATCATATCGGAAATATCATCCGCTTCATAATCGCTTGCCATCCAATTAATGGTATCTAGGGTATTGTATAGAAAATGAGGTTTTATCTGGGCTTGGAAAGCCTTTAGTTCAGCCTCACGTTTCTTCTGCTGTTCCACATATACAAGATTAATTAGATTTTTCATGGATTCAATCATATGATTAAAACTGTTGCCAAGCTTACCGATTTCATCCTGATACTTACTGTCGAATCGTACCTCCAGCTCACCATGTTCAGCCCTAGCCATTAATTGCCGTAATTTACTAATGGGTTTTGTGAGACTCCTTGTCAGGAATCCTGAAAACAGGATAGCAAAGAGTAAGATCAGTATTCCATATAGAATAATATACATAATGACCTCTATGATGATGCTTAAGGTTTCATTGGTTGGAAAAATACCAATCACATGCCATTGGGTATACTTAGAAAATTCTTTTAAAATTTGATAGGAGTGGTTACCAATCATATGGATACTGCTTTGATGATTCAATCGAATTAAATCAGGATGTATACGATAGACAATAGGGTTAATGGGCGCATACACCACGTCTCCATGAACATCCGCTACATATAAAAACCCGCTTTTACCAAGGACTGCACTGTCGATGATATCCTTAATCACCGTTAATTTCATATCAACCATCAGAACACCTTTAACGGTACCCTGTGCGTCTTTAACAGCTTTTGCAATGGAAATCACATTATCTGCACTGTAGTAATCATAGACGCTTCGCACATTCCTTCTGATGGGTTTACTAAATAAAAGCACTTCATCAGGATTGGTGACTGCTTGCCTATACCAGAACTCCATGGTTAATGGTGTGCTTTCAATTTTTTCCATGTTATGACTCAGATAATTTCCATAGGCATCTGCAAAGAGCATACCAGAAATAGCCAACTCAACCTGGGAGTAAACATCTAACGTATGAAGAATTTCTTGTTCTAATACCTGCTTATTTTCATCGGATTCGTATTCTTGATTAATGTATTTTAAAAGAGATGTATCTTCAGATATAATGTGTATATTTTTTTCCATGTTCATGATATAGAACTCAATGTTGGTCTGTACTTGTTGTACCATTTGACGTGTGTGGTTGTTGGTGACTTCCTCAAGGGACCTTGTAACCATATTAAAATTTAGCATACTCAGTGTGACAACAGTCAGTAGAATCACAACGATATAATTCAACATCATCTTATAACGAATGCTTTTATTTCGATAGAATGCAATCATGTTTTTAATAATGGTCACCTCCATGTCATCACATCGAGTCTTATGTGCTATACCCCATTTTTTATACTTTCTAATAGTATAACATACACACCGAAAAAACGGGTTGGATTTACCCGTTTTTCTATTATTTGCTTTCTAGGTGTTGCTTAGCAGTTATGATCTAATGATTATGCTATGAATAGCTGCATATTCTAAACATTACTTATCATTATTCAAGACTTAATGCGATATCAAATGTAACACTTTGCTGAGGTTTTAATGCCAACAAACGGTCATAGGTCTTAGCTGTTTTTACACTATCATAGTACCCATTGGTTGGCTCTAATGCACAATTATAATCACCTCTAAAACCACCTTCGGTTATCCAAAATCCTATGTATGGCAGCTTTTCCTTGTCAAATTTAACGGTGTATCGTACATCGTCTTCTGGGTAGAATACCCCACATGTACCCTCTGTAATCTGGTCTTTAATATAATATTTCTCGCATTTATTGGCTGATTTAGGACAAACCTTGTTGAGCGGATACTTTTCACCTTTTAGTGTTTCTGTCATGGGATAGGGATGGATGGTTCCAACATCACCTAATATGGTGCTAGGGCTGACATTAATGATTTCTTTTGTATTTTCAGGGAATTGAATCAACATATCTTCTTTACAATGAATGAGACAGTGCATAGCCCATAACCCATAGAGGATGCTGTTACCATGATTCGTAATGGTATAGTCTATCAAGAGGCTGTACCCCTCTACTCTTATGACCTTTTCAAATTGATAAGGCAGTATGGTGCTGGTAAAAGCCATTTTGATATGGTTATCCTCTATCACATAATCAAAGGCAGCACTCCATATTTCTCCATGGTCTGGGTACTTGACTTCTTGGTCTCCATAATAAACGGTCTCTGCATCAATACTTGGAAAGCAGTCATCAAAACCTGAAGCATCATATTCTGAAAATACGTCATAGGTATTTGCCTTCTTATACACATCGTATTTGTTCTGATAGAGCAGTTCAAATTGCTTATGTTTATGGTAAAAGGAAGCAATTTTACCACCTATCTCTGGCAAAATCACCACTTTAATCTGATCATTTTCCATTTCAATTGCTTTTGTTCCTTTAAACTCACACGTTCTTATCTTCATACATCTCATATCCTTTTCATCGTTTCTGCCTTATCATGCTATGTTAATCCATTCAACTTGACCTTATGATAAAACGTTGTTTTCATCTTATCTAATATTTAGCAAGGCTCATAGCTGTATCACAATAGGCCTGTAGATTCTCTAATGGTGTGCCATATTCTAGAAAGTCAGCGCTTTGTAAAATAAACCTTTCAATGAGCTTACCTTGTTGGATGGTCCGTTCTGTTACCTCTTTCACCAAGTCAACGGTGCCGTTTTTCAATACATTAACTTGATCGACACCACCCGTAATGGTGTACGCTTGATTAACGATTTCATGTGCTTTAACAAGATCCCCATCTCCTAGGGGTGCTGGTGAAAAAGGTTCTACAACTTTACAGCCCAACTGTTTATAAGACCCCACCAAATTCATAAGCTCCCCACAATTATGATAAATAACAGGAATGCCGTTTCTCTGACAAAATGCTATGTACTCTTTTTCAAATGGTAACACATATTCTTCAAAAAATCGAGCCCCAAGAAAACCACCTGCTACATTCCCACCAATACAAAAGGCATCGATACCAGATGCTTCCATTGCACTGGTTACATCCGATACTCTTTTCATAGCAAATTCCATTAAGCCCTTATAAAATGCATAGTCGGTGATAAATAATGAATACAATTCTGTATGGTCAATGAGCGTGGATATATTATTAAATAGTCCTCCAGGAGTCCATGCACCAATCAGACCATCTTCACCCATAACTTTCTTAAGGTTACTGACTATTTTTTTCATCTTCTTTTTAACGGAATCGGAAATAGGGGGTTCATACTTGCTGGCTATTTCTAAATCCCGCATGTTCTTTATGGGCTTTTCTGTACATGCATACATCAAAGTCCCTTCCCTTATGGTATTAATGGAAAAATCTTGTGTCAACGTACCTTCTGGTGTTCGAATTGTGGATTTCTTGATGAGGGTATCGCCCTTATGTATTTCCTTCGTGGTTACTTCCCAGTTATCGGATTCACAATAGATATTCAAGCCTCCCATGGTTAACAACATGGGTTCATCTTGATCAAAGAAAAGCATTCTTACAAAAGGGTCCACACCTATTTGTCTCTGAATTTCAATAACTTTGGTTTGAATGGTCTCGAAATCCCATGGGTCCACTTCTGGATACATTTGCGAAATAAAGTGTCCCTGCCCCTGAATAAATAGGGTTACGGGAACCCGATCAACCTTTTCACCATCCATTACTTTTAAAAAACGTTCTCTTCCTGTCATCCCATCCATCTCCTTATTCTTATTATTACACATTTCACGTTAATCAAGGGGTTATCTCTTTTAGCATAACATAATTGGTAGAAAAATATAATGACTTATTCCAAAAATGTAAGCTTCATACTATTGATTGAGATAACCCCTTCTGGCCTTTATTTACTTGTATTCGTCCATGATTTCTTTATAATTATCCTCTGTGACAATAACAGCGTCTACTGCATATTCCATGGGCATCTCTGTTCCATTTAATATATATTCCATTAAAAATTTTGCAGAACTGCTGCCCACATCTGCTGCTGAGAAGTAAGACGCCGCTTTCATGGCTGAATATTCTTTTTCATATTCCCCAACTGCCAGATAAGCGCCTAGTCCAACTACACAGGATTCTTTGTCCAAACCCGCTTGTTCTAAAGCTCTAACTGCTCCGATACCACCTTCATCATTAATCACCATGACCATCCATTTCTTAATCGCTGGATTGGCTGTTATAATACCCGATGATACGGTAAATGCTTCTTCTGTTGAACCGGTGTAATCGCCATAGAAAAACTTCTCTTCATTAAAATCTGGAATGAGTTCCTTAAATTTATTATATTGGCCCTCTGTTCTAGGTACACAACTGGATATGGTATTGGCTGTTAAAAACAATACCCCTGTTTCTTCATCATTGTGCAAGTCATTTTCCACAACATACTCTGCCATCCATTTACCCACAGAATAACCTATTTTATAGGCACTAATACCAACCCATGGTGCTAACTTATTGCCATTTTCATCTTGTAAAGCATCATCCGCGGCAATAACAGGAATACCAGCTTCTTTTAATTTATTGACCGTAACTTGACTTAGTTGTTGATCTGGAATACATGTAATGACACCATCAACCTTTTGGGCAATCACATTATCAATGGCTTGTAAATAAGTATCCGGGTTCATTTTGGCATCAATATAAATAAATTCATCTGCACCCATTTCTTTGGCTTTTTTTTCTGCTGCTGCTCCTTCGTCAATAAACCATACTTGGTCACCAGCTTTGTAAATACCTGCTATAACAATTTTATCATCCGCATTTTTCTTAGGTGCATCACTTGTACTATTGGATGATGATGCATTTTTATCATTGTTCTTGTCAGCACTGTTCCCTTGGCTACACCCTGCAACTGATACCGTTAACACAACCAAAATCAACATTAAACCTATAATCTTCTTCATTACCTAACCCTCCACTTTTCTTATTTTTGCTCTATGGCATGTAGGATAATACAAGACTTATGCATAAGTGGTCCTTAGTAAACACTCCTCTATGTATTGCCCTATTAGCTATATTGCCATACTTTCTTGAAGCAGTTTTCTATTTCTTACCTTTTTTCGATAATAGTCAAACGCTAAAGCAATGAGTAACAGCATACCTCGTGCTACGTACTGCCAAAACACTGGTACACTCAGCATGATTAATCCTGTATTAAACCCTTGTAATATCAACACCCCAAGGACAGTCCCAAATATGGTACCGACTCCTCCTGAAAACGCTGTCCCACCTAATACCGCTGCAGTGATGGCATCAAATTCCAGACCAACAGAGGCTGAAGGTTGACCTGAACTCATACGGGCTGCTAATAATGAACCACCTAGAGCTGCTAGAGCACCTGAAATCATATAAAGGATAATGGTTATTCTTTTTGGATTCAGTCCAGCTAATCTGGCGGCTGTTTTATTACCGCCAATGACATATATACTTCTTCCAAATCTTGTCTTTGCTAAGATGATGCCAAAAATAATAAAACCGATGATTAAAATATAAACAGGAATCGGTATGCCTAATAGTCTATAATTTCCCATCTTGATGAACGTTTCATTCACGATAAATTTCGGCTTACCACCACATATAATATAGGCGATTCCCCTCATAATGGACATGGATGCTAATGTTGCAATAAATGGTTCCAGTTGCAGCTGATTGACAAAAAATCCATTAAATACACCAACAATCATCCCTGCTATCATAACAAGAATAATGGTTAAAATAAAGGGGACACCATTGATTAACAACACTGCGGATAAGACGCTGGCAAAAGCAGCTACAGAACCTGCTGATAGATCCACTAAACCTGCGATGACTAAATAGGTCTCACCGATAGCTACTAAGCCGATTAGTGAAGCAGCAACAAGAATGTTAATAAAATTGGTTGCAGAAAAATAGTACCTATTGAAATAGGAAAACACACCTACAATGATAACCAGTGCTATCATCAACCCTATACGGTCACTGGGTATACTCTCTTTGAGCTTCTTCAAGTTTTCTTTGTTCATCTTAACTAACCTCTCCTTCTAACATGGCATAAGCAAGAATTTTTTCCTCTGTTGCATCTTCTCTCATCACTTCACCTGTCATGCGTCCTTCTTTCATCACAAGAATGCGGTCACTTAAACCGATCACTTCAGGAAGCTCTGAGGATATGAGAATAACGCCCATACCTTGTTTGGCACAGTCACATATTAACTTGTAAAATTCTGCTTTTGCACCTACGTCTATACCTTTTGTAGGCTCATCCAGAATAAGCACTTTAGGATTGGTTGTTAACCATCTTGCAACAATAGCTTTTTGCTGATTACCACCGCTTAACTCCACTATTTTTTTAAGGGCATTGGGGGTTTTAATATCAAACTTATCAATGTTGTCATGAACAATCTTTTTTTCAAGCTGCTTGTTCACAAAGCCTAACTTATTAACCAGTTGGTCCATCACAGCAATACTGATGTTCATGCCAACAGATAAGTTGGGCAATATACCCTGTAATTTCCTATCTTCTGGACACAATACAATGCCTCTCTTAATGGCTTGTTTTGGAGAATTACTCAAGGCATCTTTGTTTTCTAAACGTATGTTGCCACTCGTAATCTTATCTGCACCAAAAATAGCTCGCATGACTTCTGTTCGCCCAGCACCAACCAGTCCAGAAAAACCAAGGATTTCTCCTTCCCTTAATGTGAAGGATACATCATCCACATCCTTCGTTGTAAGTCCCTCCACTTCTAACAGTATATCACCATATGTTTTTTCTCGATCCAAAGCTTTAAAAATATCACCTAAATCCCGACCAACCATCATGGTAATTAACTGCTGATTGGTCACCTCATGGCGTTTCACTAGATCCACATACTTACCATCTTTGAACACAACAACTTTATCGGCAATGTCCTCAAGTTCTTTCATTCTATGGGATACATAGATAATGACTTTATTCTCACTTTTTAACTTTTTAATGATACGAAACAGTGCATCAATCTCACTGTCCGATAAACTTGCAGTAGGCTCATCAAAAGCTACAACTTTCAAGTCTCTGCTATAAGCTTTCATGATTTCAACCATTTGCTGATGGGCGACACTGATGTTCTTCACCCGTGCCTTTGGATCAATGGGGATACCAAATTCTTCAATGATTCTTTGAGCATCTTGATATAATTTTTTATGGTCGATCATACCATTTTTTTTAACAGGTAGATGCCCTAAAAATATATTCTCTGCAACACTTAAATCCAAGATAATCTGGCGTTCTTGATAAATAATACTGATACCTTCATCTATGGCTTCTTTTGGTGACTTAAAATGTTTCACTTCTCCGTTAAGGACATATTCCCCGCTGGTGGGCTGAAAGTCACCGTTAAGTATCTTTAATAAAGTTGATTTTCCAGCGCCATTTTCACCAAGAAAAGCCAAGACTTCTCCACTTTCAGCCTTAAAACTGATATCGTCCAATGCTTTGACACCTGGAAAATATTTGGTTATATGTCTAAATTCCAGCGTATTCGTCACGTCTCATCCTCCTTTCAGTCATACCTGGCTTATACAAGGTATTATACAAGGATTGCTGGTTTCTGTATTTACAATAAAGTAGCATTATGTATAATAATATGCTATTCATCATCCATGTCTATCTATCTTGAATCATATACACTTCTGATGATGCAATAAAATTATCTACAATAGCGTTGAAAAACCTCGTATACTTCTTTTCCTAAAACATCCGTATCTCTTGCAACGTGATCATATTTCGATTGATTTAGCGCATATACCTCACTTAAGAAAGAAGCCACAATGGTTCCTTTTTTTCTAAGACCACTAAACAGTTCTTTATAATATGTATTAACGTGTAATGGTGCAAAGTCACAGACCATCAGTGCTAACTTATCTTCATACAATGCCTGCATTTTATAAATCTGCTTAAAATTACCCATGCAAAAATTATTCACACCTGTGCAGCCATCCGTGTGTAAAATATTCTCTAATTGATGTTCAGCACTACCACAGAAATGAAGGGTACCTCCACCAAAGGCCTTGAATATTGTTGCATTATAAGGGACAACAAATTCTTTATATAGCTCGGCACTCATAATTGTACAATCATCATCAGCCAGCCAAATGCCGCCAAAAGCTTCAGGCAATAGGATACCATGAGGAAATGCCCCTGCATTTAATTCCCTACCCATATGTTTCTTTTGAACCTTCACCCAGTTAATAAAAACCTCTGTACTAAAGGCCATGATTTCATGAACATATTTAGGTGCCTCATACATCCATATAAATAAGTTTTCTACCCCACATAGGCATAGAGCAATATTTAATGGTCCTTGAGGGTCCGTAAAGGAAACAGGTAAATCCGTATGTGCCTTCATGTAATCAATGGTTTCTAAAACTTTTGGCATTAAACCATCTTTATATGGGTCTGGCATGGACAGCTTATTGATGTCTTCTGGTCGTTTCAAAACGGTACCTTCAACAGATGGATCACTATGTTCATGAAATTGGATATTGCATCCTAGAGCTGATGGGATTACACCTGTACCATACCATGGAAATAACATGGGTATGTAGTCATCTTCGTACCGCTCTAAATGATTGTCAATTTTCTTCAATTGATAGTCCGTCATTGTTTCTGGATTGGTAAAGTAATCGGCTGGAATTTTATTAGGATTCTCCCCATCCATCCAATAACTCACATCTGAAACAATAAAGGGTACCTCATCGGTACTCTTGTATTCATAAGCATGCAATATTTTCTCATAACTTTTATCAAATCGCTCTTTGTATCGTTCACAATAATTTGTCATGTCTTATCACACCTTTCGTTATTGATTAGCTCTCTTATTATTAACGATACTACACATTTGTTATTTTGTATTTACAATGAAGGTGGATTATTTATAAAAATATGACATAAATACTAGATTGGTAACTTTATAATGTCTGAGATATCTATTTATGCATCTTGTAAGTTGTTACCATGTTTGATAGGATTAGTATAAGATAGTCATGAAAGAAAGTAATGTAATCCATATCTCTGTTAAACATTATAGTGCAAAAGATGTTGTGCAAGGATTTTGCTAATAAGGTAGACTTGTCATTAAGGAGGGACTGATATGGAAATTCTAAAAAGGCTTAGTGATACCATTGATTATATTGAACGTCACATTGAAAATACCATTGATTATGATGACATAGCAATGCTTGTCCATTGTAGTCCATATAATTTTCATCGCATGTTTACCTTTATCTGCGGTATATCTGTAAGTGAATACGTTAGACGTCGACGTTTAACACTTGCAGGATTAGAACTGGCAGAAACTCATACTAAAGTAATTGATGTTGCTCTTAAATATGGCTATGATTCACCCGTTTCATTTTCAAGAGCCTTTAAAGCAATGCATGGCATATCGCCATCTATGGTTTATAAAAGCAAAACGCAACTTAAAGCATTTCCAAAGATGACCTTCCAAATTAAAATTAAAGGAGATGTTGAAATGGATTATCGTATTGAACAGAATAAGGAGATGTCATTTTTTGGATATGAGGCACTTATTTCCACTACAGGTGATAACAATCACTATGACCATCCTGGTTTATTTTGGAATGAAATACACGAAAAAGGGCTATATGACCAATTGCTTGAGGCTACTGGATATAAAGAACACCCAGAGTTTAAAACCTTATGCAACATTCATGCAATCATGAACTATAAAGACACCCCTGCCCATTCTTATGCTTATATGATTGGCGCATTACTTTCAGACAAAAGCAATGTTAAAGATTGCTCTGTTATTAAAATACCGGCTACAACATATGCTGTCTTTCCTTCTAAACCATTTAAGTGGGAACATATAGGAACGGTTATTAGTGAAATGAACGAACGCATTTATAATGAATGGTTACCTACAACCGATTATGAAAAAATGAATGGTGCTGAGTTTGAAATATATGGGGGTACAGAGGATGAAGGGTACATTGAATTATGGATACCCATTGAAAAGCTATAATAATAGTAACCATTTATAAGGTAATGTAAAGGTGGTATGATTGTGGCTATAAACTTTCTAGGAGATCAGTTATGAAATTGTTTCATGTAAGCCAAGAAAGCAATATAGAGAAGTTTGTACCTATAAATCCATATAGGAAAGATATGGAGTTTATGTGTTGAAATAACGAAAACTTCTTTAAATTGGTCAATGTGCAGAATGGGAAATGCTCGAGATAGAAAAAAGATTAACTAATTCACTTTAACACAGTTAAAATAAATTCATAGTTTAAAGAAATCTAAATCTGTTTATTCAAATGATACTACAGAATATGATTAAAATGTTATCTTTGGAAAGGAGGTATTTATGAGCAAAAAAGGTATTTTCCTAGATTTTTATGGAACGGTTGTTGAAGAAGATGATAAATATATTCATCAAATCTGCCATAATGTTTCCAAATCATCCTTAATAAAGGCAAGTGCAAGTGATGTCGGCTATTTCTGGTGGAAAGAATTTATGTCAATGTTTACTAATAGTTATAACCAAAATTTTAGCAAACAACGCATGCTACAAATACAATCACTAGAAAATACAATAAAATATTTTCAAGCAGACAGTGATGCTATTACGTTATGTTCTATATTATTTGAGCATAGTCAAAATGCTATGATGTATTCAGATAGTGTAGAGTTTCTTAGAACAGTATCACTTCCAGTTATCATCCTTTCAAATATAGATAGGCAAGATATATTATTATCTATTAAAAAGAATGGAATTAATGTTAAAGATATTGTTACAAGTGAAGATGTAAAGAGTTATAAACCTAGACCAGAAATGTTCACTTTAACATTAAAAAAACATAAGTTTAATAAAGAAGATGTTATCCACATTGGAGACTCTTGGAGTGCAGACATTGTTGGAGCTAACAATGTAGGTATAGATAGCATATGGATTAATCGAAAAATGAAAGAATATAACTCAGACATACAACCATTAGGTATATGTCATAATCTAGTAGAAGCATTAGTACATATCAATAAAACATATAGAACTTTTCACTGAGTGAATAAGAAGAAGGTATATAAAATGTAGATTTGCTATTAATTCCAGAGTGTGAAATTATCTCTGTAAATTAGCTTTCTATGCTCATTTGATGGCATGGTGCTAGAATTGCTAGTATTCATGCCTATCTTAACTATATGATATGTTAATCGCATGTCAATAAAACCCCTCACTTACGAAACCTCTATTTTATTTAGATTTCCAATTATCAAAATTCATTATTTATTAATGGATACTATTGCTGAAAAAGTCTAATTGTGTTACAATTGCACTATATATATTGAAAAATAAATAATCATAGATTTTTTTAAGGAGTGGATATTTTATGAAAGCTTTGATTTTAAATGGATCTAGAAAGGGAGAAACACACATAGAAACTCCACATAGTATTGCCACTAAGCTTCTTGAGGAAAGTAATTATGAAGTCACCTCTTTTCTATTACATGAGCTGGATATTAAGAACTGCATAGGTTGCTATGGTTGCTGGTTAAAAACGCCTGGAATTTGTACTATAGATGATTTGGGTAGAGATATTGCTAAGTCAATAATCCAGAGTGATTTAGTGGTATATCTTACTCCAATTGTTTTTGGTGGTGTATCCTCTGAATTAAAGAAAGTAGTCGATAGAATAATTCCTTTAGTACTTCCTTTTTTCACAAGGGTCAATGGCGAAGTTCATCATAAACCTCGCTATGACAAATATCCTCGAGTAATAGTCTTAGGTGTACTTCCTCAAAAGAATGAAGCAATGGAGATTCCTTTCAAAAAACTTATTGAACGTAATGCTCTTAATTGGTTTAACCCTCAATATTCAGGAACTGTACTTCACAGTTGTTGTGAAACAGTTGAAATAGAGAATAAGATTGAAACTTTGATTAAAGACAGGGGGGTAAAGGTGTGTTAAATTCTAAAAATGCATTATTACTTATTGGAAGCCCAAAGAAAAATAACAGTACATCAGCTTCCTTAGGAAGTTATTTAATTGGCAAATTAGAGCTAGAAGGCTTCACTACAGAAAAAATAAAAATAGCATCATCTCTTAAAACTAAATCAGGTATTGAAAAATTATTACAAGCGGTGGATAATTCCGAAATCATTATCTTATCCTCTCCTACATACGTAGATTCTCTACCTGCAGGTGCTATTAAATCCTTTGAATTAATCGCTGAACATCGAGATAAAAGAAAATTAATCAACAAACAGAAAATAATGTTTATTGCAAATTGCGGTTTTCCCCAAGCTCTCCACAACGATGTAGCCCTTGATATTTGCAAGTGTTTTGCAAGTCACGCGGGATTTATTTGTATGGGATCTCTTGCCCTTGGAGCTGGAGGTGCGATACGTGGTCGCCGGCTTGAAGATTTAGGAGGTAAAGTTAGAAATATTATTAAAGCTTTAGATATAACAGCAGCAGCTTTAAATAATGATACTTCAATTCCCCTGGAGGCTGTGGAATTGATGAAAAAACCCGTTATACCTCCACGGATTTATACAGTCTTTGCAAGTTTAATCTTGAAGAAAAGGGCTAAAAAATTTGGTGCCAAGAAATATTTATACTCTAAGCCATATGAGGTATAGAGGGGCAAAAGCGTCTAGGGACGCTTTTTGCGATTTTAATTTGCACTAACTACAGAATTTAGATTATGCGGTAAGTTAATTTACTGTTAATCATTTTAAAGGCGATGAATTAACTAGAAAATGTTTTCCATCACCCTCTAAGAGATAATTTTGCAGCTAGAAAACCACTTATTTTTGAAGTTAGTTTAATTGAAGTTTCAATAAGCTATATAAAATATTATTTGGCTTTACTAATAGCTCTGAGCAAATTGTTCAATACACATCAATATCACTTAAATCTAAATTTAATACATCATCAGTGTCCCCTAAAAACAAAGATACTTTGTATCCAATACATTGCTTTTTTTATGTCTCTATCATCAATATCTTCACTTCATTTCTTGTAAAAAGAACTTGCTAAGCTTGCATCATGATATTCTGTGATTTCAAACTCATTGAATTCGTCTTCGCGTACATCATATCCACATCTAAGTAGATTATAAACTTTTATCATAGTCATCCATCATCCTCTTAATCAGTGGCTTGACAAACCCTACATTGGAGATATTTGTAGGTGTTATGATATAACTGATATAAATACCACTTATAGTGTACCAAAGTATGTATTTTGTATCCGTTATAAAAATTTAAAATAATTTAATAAATAATTTTATATTGAAAATTATTTATTTATAGTATAATATAAAATAGGGAGGTGTCATTATTAATGAAACAAAAATATATAATTTTATCTATATTTATATTATTTATTATATCTTTAATAAGTTACAATCTAATATTTAAAGATAGCACCGCTAAAATTGCTTTGGTAAATAAAAATAATCAAATAGATAATTTAAAAGAATTAGCAGTTAATTATTTTGAAGACTTACAGCGGTCAGGATTGAATTATTTTGAACAAGGTCAACTAAAAAAAGACTCTATGATCACTTTTGCAATTAAGTATAATCTTATGAATAATCAAGAAGAAACGGTGATTGATGATTACTATATAAATGCTGAAACAGTGAATGATACTATATACAATTTTTTTAATATTGATAACATTGACTTAGAAAATATGCATCATACCATTAAACCTGTTAAGTATAAAAATGGTATGTACTATAAGTTTCCACATCAGTATTATGAAGCTACTATACTAAAAATAAGTAGTTTCATTACTAAAGTTAATTATATTAGTGATGATATATATCAAGTATATGTAACTGATTATGTAACATTTCCAGTAGATAATCAAGAGTTCGTTTATGGTAATATAAAAAGCAATATTAAATATAACGATAAAAAAGGGATATATCAACTTATTGAATATAAAGAAATATTGAAAATAGAAGGTTGGAGATAAAAAAATAAGGGGCTGTTAAAATAGCCCCTTATTTTTTACCTATGGTCGTTGTCCATTTAAAAGTTGCGTTATTGTTAATCCAAAGGGCATTTGAAGATGTGGGCGGTCTTTTTTTACCCAATCTCCTCCCCATTCAAAACCATTGTTCTTTCCAATTGACCCTACTTTATTAAATGCTGATAAATCAGACCATAAACAATTTCCATTCTCATCGACAGGAACAAAATCAATTGCTAGTCCATAATTATGATATGATTTTCCAGGAGCTGCAGCATAAACGTTTGGATCTTCATACAATTTTTTTTGTTCTTCAAGAGAACGAAAACCACATGTAATCAGAATATCGATACCTTGTTCTAAAGCATCAGCTACAACAGATCTAGCGGCTGATTTAATTGTACTATTATAAAGTGTATTGATTTCTGTTTCATTTCTTGATTCATAATAGTTTTCAAGTGGAGCGGTTTGGCTCTCAAATAATTTTTGGCGAGTAATATAATCTACAATGCCATTACTTGTAAGTCCCTTACTTGTTTGAAAATTTTTAACAGCGCGTTTTGTACCTGTTCCAAAGTAACCATCAGGTGTCCCACAGTTAAAACCAACCTTATTGAGTTGTGATTGAATTGCTTTCACTTCACTTTTTAATTTAGACCAAGTATATGTACCTACTTCACCATCTACTACAAGCCCATAATCGCCCTGAAATGACTTAACAGCTTTTTCAGTGGTTGTTCCAAAGTACCCATCCTCTTCTCCGGCATTATAATTTAGTCCATTTAGAATTCTTTGTAAATCAATCACATCTGAACCATACATAGGTGGATTTTTTAATAATAAAACTCTTGCCATAATAAAACACTCCTTCTAATTTTTTAATAACACGTGTTATACTTATAAAAGAGCAAATATAACGTTATTTGTAAACCACCTTTATTCTTTTAATACTATTTTATTGAAAAAGTAGGTTTAGAGTATTGGGATCCGCTGTAGTCGAATAACTCTCTATAGCTACATTTAGCGTCACGTGCACTTCTCCTAGGTCAAAATCCAAAGCTATTATCTGAAAACTATTTTTAATAAATGGTATAGTATCTGAGCTATTGATTGTTTTACCATTCTCTACCACTTTTGGTATTCTCAATCCCTTATCTTTCCTCCCCATTTTCTTTGAGACAGTCTAGAAGTTCATCTATTTTCATGTCATCAATTCCAGTTGCTCCCTTGTTCTTCTTAACCTTCTTAAATAATTTATTAATATCATCTCTATTAAGAATTTTCCCAGTAATGTTTTTGTATAAATGATTGTTGGTGATGTTGTTTTAAGTTATCCTTGATAAATTATATGCTTCTTTATATTCTCTCTATTCAGTAGATTCCTTTATGGATAGCCTTCATTTTAATGTTGTGAATATTTATTCCATCTTTAGTAACATTATTGACTCACCTACTAAAGTTCAGTTCTTCCTTTATTGTAGATTATATAAGGTACTATGGCACCTGTTGACTTCATATCCCCAGGTAAGAACGCACCTTTCCTACAATATATCTGCTACACTTACACTGTAGTCTTCCGGAAAGTTTGGGCTTTAATTTGTTATGCTTACCCAGTTTACATATGCCTGATGTAATTTCTGTTTGTCAGACCAGAAGTTTGCCTAGAGCTTCGTTCAGATTCCTCGTCGCTTTCGCCCATACCTGGGCGCACATAAAGGTAACTGAAAATGCTAATAATTTCAGTCGCTCTAATTCTTTTTCTTTATTAATGCCTTATCCAAACAATAGTATTTAATGCTAATTTTTTGCTAAATAATTCTAATAAATGACCATTTAGTAACAAAATAAACATATTTATGTCATGGTAATGTCGTATTTATAAATGTTATAATTTGCTCTAAACATTAAAAAATACTGAAAAAATAGTATAAAAACAAAAATATTATGTTTATTTGGTTTACAAATAAAAGATAAATTTCTCTTTTATTCTTATGAGGGGGAATAATCATGAGAGAAAATATATCAGAATTAGTCGAAGAAAGTAAAATAGGAAATAGAGAAAGCCTTTGGAAGCTTATTCAAAGATTTAGCCCACTAATAGGTAAGTATTCTAGAATACTTAGATATGAAGATGCGAAAAACGATATTATAGAGCATTTTATTAGGATCATTAAACAAATGCCACTTATGTCGGAAGGAAAGGAAATCAAATATATTAATAATTCAATAAGAAATATTAGCATTAAATTATCTAAGAGATCATCAACTTATGAAGATAATATATTATTAAATGATCAAATGGAGTATTTTCAAAGTGAATTAAGGATAAATGGTCTTTCAATAGATATGGAAAGTGCATTAAAATCATTAGAAGACAAAGCTAGGAAAATAATATGCTATCGTTATATATTGGGGTATTCAGATACGGAAATCAGCAACAAGGTATCTATTTCAAGACAAGCTGTACATAAAGCAAGAAAAAAAGCACTTACTGCTTTACGATGTATGTTGGGAGGTGAAGGGTATGGAAAGTGAAATAATTAAAATTGCAGCGACTCAGGGTATATGGGCAACTATTGCAATTTCCTTGATTTTTTATATTTTGAAGTCTCAAGAAAAAAGAGATATGAAGCAAGCGGAAAGAGAAAAAAAATATCAAGAAATAGTCACCAAGCTAACAGAACAATTATATATCGTCAAGGAGTTAAAGGAAGATGTTGAGGAAATAAAAAATTATATTACTTCTTGAGTATTAGTTGAAAATAAAAGAAAATACACTTTTTATTTTAAGATTCAAAAGAGAGGTTGCCAATGATAAATGATCATATAAAAAGTTCAAAATGTTACTGTAGCATAATTTAATTAAAAGGGGAGTATCAATAGTTTAGTGTGAATGGATTTCTTATCGAAATTTAGTTATAACCTATTGATACTTTTTTCATTATGTGGAATATCTGAATTTGTTTTAATACACTACTCTTTAATTCTGTCAGCATAGTAGGATTTCACCCTGTACTAAACAGCTTCTCCATCGCCATCTATGTGATAATTCGAAAAGTCACTAACCATTTTTAGATTTAGAACACAGCGGATCCCAATACTCTAAACCTACTTTTTCAATAAAATAGTATTAAAAGAATAAAGGTGGTTTACAAATAACGTTATATTTGCTCTTTTATAAGTATAACACGTGTTATTAAAAAATTAGAAGGAGTGTTTTATTATGGCAAGAGTTTTATTATTAAAAAATCCACCTATGTATGGTTCAGATGTGATTGATTTACAAAGAATTCTAAATGGACTAAATTATAATGCCGGAGAAGAGGATGGGTACTTTGGAACAACCACTGAAAAAGCTGTTAAGTCATTTCAGGGCGATTATGGGCTTGTAGTAGATGGTGAAGTAGGTACATATACTTGGTCTAAATTAAAAAGTGAAGTGAAAGCAATTCAATCACAACTCAATAAGGTTGGTTTTAACTGTGGGACACCTGATGGTTACTTTGGAACAGGTACAAAACGCGCTGTTAAAAATTTTCAAACAAGTAAGGGACTTACAAGTAATGGCATTGTAGATTATATTACTCGCCAAAAATTATTTGAGAGCCAAACCGCTCCACTTGAAAACTATTATGAATCAAGAAATGAAACAGAAATCAATACACTTTATAATAGTACAATTAAATCAGCCGCTAGATCTGTTGTAGCTGATGCTTTAGAACAAGGTATCGATATTCTGATTACATGTGGTTTTCGTTCTCTTGAAGAACAAAAAAAATTGTATGAAGATCCAAACGTTTATGCTGCAGCTCCTGGAAAATCATATCATAATTATGGACTAGCAATTGATTTTGTTCCTGTCGATGAGAATGGAAATTGTTTATGGTCTGATTTATCAGCATTTAATAAAGTAGGGTCAATTGGAAAGAACAATGGTTTTGAATGGGGAGGAGATTGGGTAAAAAAAGACCGCCCACATCTTCAAATGCCCTTTGGATTAACAATAACGCAACTTTTAAATGGACAACGACCATAGGTAAAAAATAAGGGGCTATTTTAACAGCCCCTTATTTTTTTATCTCCAACCTTCTATTTTCAATATTTCTTTATATTCAATAAGTTGATATATCCCTTTTTTATCGTTATATTTAATATTGCTTTTTATATTACCATAAACGAACTCTTGATTATCTACTGGAAATGTTACATAATCAGTTACATATACTTGATATATATCATCACTAATATAATTAACTTTAGTAATGAAACTACTTATTTTTAGTATAGTAGCTTCATAATACTGATGTGGAAACTTATAGTACATACCATTTTTATACTTAACAGGTTTAATGGTATGATGCATATTTTCTAAGTCAATGTTATCAATATTAAGAAAATTGTATATAGTATAAATAAATAATTTTCAATATAAAATTATTTATTAAATTGTTTTAAATTTTTATAACGGATACAAAATAGATACTTTGGTACACTATAAGTGGTATTTCTATCAGTTATATCATAACACCTACAGATATCTCCAATGTAGGGTTTGTCAAGCCACTGATTAAAAGGATGATGGATGACTATGATAAAAGTTTATAATCTACTTGTCTAATAGATGTGGATATGATGTACGCCAAGAGGAATTCAGTGAGTTTGAAATCACAGAATATCATGATGCAAGCTTAGCAAGTTCTTTTTACAAGAAATGAAGTGAAGATGTTGATGATAGAGACATAAAAAAGCAATGTATTGGATACAAAGTATCTTTGTTTTTAGGGGACACTGATGATGTATTAAATTTAGATTTAAGTGATATTGATGTGTATTGAACAATTTGTTCAGAGCTGATTAGTAAAGCCAAATAATATTTTATATAGCTTATTGAAACTTCAATTAAACTAACTTCAAAAATAAGTGGTTTTCTAGCTGCAAAATTATCTTTTAGAGGGTGATGGAAAACATTTTCTAGTTAATTCATCGCCTTAAAAATGATTAACAGTAAATTAACTTACCGCATAATCTAAATTCTGTAGTTAGTGCAAATTAAAACTAAATCAAAGGAATAGACCAGCATGGGAGAAATCTTGTGCTGGTCTTTCTTTTTGTCCAAAAGAAAGGAAATAAAAATGATAGAGATACGAGGTGACGAGGTGACAGTGCCTCTGAGCTTTGTTAAACCAAATGTTTAAAGTAAAAAATAGCCAGTTGGGTTCTGTCTCTTAATTTAAGCTTTTCTAAAATAACGCTGATGTAGTTTCTTATTGTACCCTCACTTAAATACAGTTCATTTGCCATTTCCTTGTTTGAGAAACCTTTTGAAAGCAAATTAATAATCTCAAATTCTTTATCTGAAATTCCATAGTCTCCATAGTCCTTTTTATTTACTTGGTTAGACATAAAGGATGGAAGTTTACTCGTTATTTCCTCACCAAAAACATTCTGTCCGGAATAAACGGCATTAAGTGCTGGTATGATATTATTGTAATGCTGTTTCAAAATGTAACCCTTTGCTCCTATCTTTAGGGCTGTAATGATGTATTCATCATCTGCAAAAGTGGTCAAAAAAAGAATCTTTGCTTTCGTAAAGGTGTTCAATATTGTTTCAGCCGCTTCCAACCCACTTATTTTGCCCATTCTTATGTCCATTAAAAGAATGTCAGGTTGATGCTCTTTATAGCGTCTTATGGCCTCTTCTCCACTATTGGCTGTTGCTAAAACTTCAAAACCTTTTGCTTCTATGATTGTTTTTAACGACGATGAGACGAGAACATCGTCGTCTACAATTACTATTTTCATATTACCCCTCCGTATCAAATTTCAATCAATTGTGAATCTATGCAGAGAATCCATAGTTGATGTTTTGTAAAATTACGGTTTCATAAATGAGATAAATATTCTAAACCCTTTTGATTGATCAATATTTATAATTCCATTAAGTGATCCAACTCGTTGCTTTATACTCTCAAGTCCCATTCCTTTAAAGTTTTCTACATCCCCTTTTTTCTTCCCATTATCATAAATAATAAGCTTAAAAAGCTTAGGGTGTTCATATAGACTTATGGTAACATAATCAGCGTTAGAATGCTTCATAACATTGGATAGTGCTTCCTTAATGATGGCTATGATGGCATATTTAGCTTTTGCAGGCATCTCTCCAGTTATTTCATAATTTAATGTTGCTTTGCAAAAGGTAAAGTTTTTGAATATCTTATTGATTTCCGAGTAAAGATCAATAGAATGATCATGTAGGTCATGAACACTTTTTCTAATGGAGTTCATACCCTCATTCAACGTTTCTTTAACGACTTCAAGGCTTTTTACGGTGCTTTCTTCCTTGCTCACAGCCATGATGGCTCCAATTTGTAAGATTGAGCTTGAAAGAAGATGTCCTACATTATCGTGTATTTCTCGCGCAATCCTATTTCGTTCATTTAATGTAGCAAGATTAACCTCTATATCTTGCTTGATAACGAGCTCATTAATTTTCTCTTCAAGAGAAATAGAAAGTTCTGTCAAGTTATCTCTTTGATTGATGTAATTTTCTCTAAGTTTGTTTTCGTTCGTTGCTCGTACTTTTAATAAATAAACAATAAAACAGATGACGATTAAAACACCAATGGTACCTGATGAAAACTCATCAAAGTGCAACACGCAAGGAATGAGGGCTATAAGTGTTAGTATTTCAATTTTTGTTCTTAGTAGGTCATAAACTATTAAGGGTAAAAAGAATACAAACTGAGGATATAATGTTGACAAGATTAAATAAACGATAAATAACCCTTTAGTCACTCTCTCACTGTTGAAATATTCTAACAGCCCACTTATAGTAATGGCTACTGCCATAACAACAATCCCTGTATGAGGCGTAAACTCAAACAAAAGAATCCCTGATGTTCCCACAAAAATAATCATTTTATTTAGTATATTTCCCATGACTCATCCCTACTTGCTTAAATTACTTTCATTATAGCATAACAAATGCTCCTATCAAGATTAAAATGAGATTTATGACATTTATCATCTTAATCTTGTGACAGATAACACTGCCTTTTTCTAAAAATTTCTAATACAATAGAATTGCAGGAAAGGGGATGTTAATATGATAGCTAAAATTGAAAACTTAGTTAAAAGATATGGCGATCTAATTGCTCTTGACCATTTAAACATTGAAGTTAAGGAGGGTGAAATATTTGGCCTTCTAGGACCTAATGGTTCAGGGAAAACTACGGCTATAAATTGCCTACTTTCTCTATTAAAATTTGATAAAGGCAGCATCAAAATCTTCGGTAAAGAAATGACGCCATACGCCTATGACATAAAACGTAACATTGGTATTGTTATGCAAAATGTAGCAGTTTTCGACGAGCTCAATGTATATGAGAACATTGATTACTTCTGTGGTCTTTATGTCACAGATAAGAAAAAACGTAAAGAGCTAGTAAAACAGGCCATTGAATTTGTGTCATTAAAAGACTTTGTCAAGTTTTATCCAAAAAAATTAAGTGGTGGTCTTTTAAGGAGACTCAACATTGCATGCGGAATTGCTCACAAACCAAAGCTAATCATTTTAGATGAGCCAACCGTTGCTGTTGATCCTCAAAGTAGAAATAACATTCTAGAAGGTATAAAAAAACTAAATGAACAGGGTGCAACTGTTATTTATACCTCACATTATATGGAGGAGATTGAACAACTTTGCTCAAGACTTGCTATTTTAGATAAAGGTCAGGTCATTGCTTCCGGAACGAAGGAAGAAGTCAAAGGAATGATATCCCTAGGTGAAAAGATTGTTGTAGAAACCTTTAATATAAGTGACAATCATATGGATGGAATTCGTGAGATTCCTCATGTTATTGATGTTGAACTAAAAGAAAATGTTTTAACCATAAGGCAAAAAAATGGCGCAAGCAACCTTGTTAATATCATGAATTTTATCACTGAAAATGCTATTAGTTATGGTAAAATTTACTCTGAATTGCCAACCCTAAACGATGTATTCCTTGAAATAACTGGGAAAGAATTAAGAGATTAAGGAGGTATACTATGTCTTTTCATATTTTAAAATATAGCATTAAATCCCAGTTTAAGGATATGATGGCCTTATTTTGGATGCTTCTCTTCCCTCTGATTTTATCCACTCTTTTTAATCTAGCATTTGATAATCTTATGTCAGGGGAAAGTTTTGAAAAGGTTAAAATCGCCATAACCACCGATAATGAAATGCCTGAGGGGCTAGAGCAGACAATGGATGAGAGTAATCTTTTCATTATATCCTACACAACGGAAGTAGAGGCAAAAGAACGCTTATCTGAAAAAGAAATTGTGGGATATTTAAAAAATACGGATGGACTTGAGCTTGTTATAATAGATTCTGGTCTTAATCAATCCATTGCTAAGGTCTTCCTAGATAATTATGTTCAGGTTTCAACCACTATTTATAATATTACTGAAGGAAATCCTAAGCTAATCCAAATGGGATTTTTAGATACTATTGACTTTCATGAGAGTTTTACAAAGGAAAACGCTGTAAGCAGTTCCATGAATATGGCTGTTGTTTACTATTATGCCCTATTGGCTATGACCTGCCTATTCTCATCTGTTGCAGGGAGCTATGCCACCTATATAACTCAGGCAAATCAATCTACACTAGCTGCAAGGATTAATGTAGCACCAACACATAAACTGAAGGCCTTTTTATCTATGATATCTGCAACTGTTATTTTTCAGTTTATGTCGTCAATCATTGTCATTACCTATATTACACAAGTCTTAAAAGTAGACTTGGGTGACAGAATCCTTCATATTGGAGCCTTATGTTTAGTTGGATGTTTTACAGGAACCATGTTTGGTGCGATGTTTGGCTCACTTACGAATTTCAAAGCTGAAGTCAAGGGTATGTTAGTCGTTAATACAACTATGATAATGTGCTTTTTATCAGGTTTGGTGGTTATAAACGTAAAATATATTATTCAAGAAAAAGCTCCCATTATCGCCTATATCAATCCTGCAAATCTAATTACTGATGGACTTTATGCACTATATTATTATGATACCTTTGAGAGATATTTCCTTAATCTTGCCTTGTTGGGCATCCTAGGAATCATCTTTTGTACCATTACCATATTGGTATTAAGGAGGCAAAAATATGAAAGTATCTAAACTTTTTTGTAAAATTGTACAAAGAAAGTTTATGGCAGCATTTATAATCCACACTATTATTTTTGTTGGACTTATGGCCTTTTTGTCAAAAAGCGGATTTAATCAGACAGAGGATGCCTTTGAGCTTTCAAAGGTTAAGGTTTCTGTTATAAACGAAGATAATACACCCCTAGCTAATGGGCTAGAAAGCTATATGAACCACATTGCAAAACCAGTAGAAATTAAAAGTAATGAGGAAAGTATCAAAGATGCACTATTTTTCCGAGAAACAGAAATTATTGTCATCATTCCTGAAGGGTTTCAAAATAGTTTTGCTTCGTCGGATGATCAAAAGATAAATACGATATCTGTTCCCGATTTAACCAGTTCTGAGTATGCAAAGACAATCATAGATAGATATTTAAGCATTGCTAGACTCTATATTTCAGCCTATTCTGAAATGCCTATTGAAAAGGTTAATGAAAAAGTCCTTTCGGATATTTCAACGAAGGCCAATGTATCCTTTCTCGATAGAATAGCAGGTAATAACCTATCTAACCTTAACACCTATTTTAATACTTTATCCTATATATTATTAGCAATGCTTATATCCATGATAGGACGTATTATGTTGACTTTTAATAATAAGGAAATTAAAATGCGTAATTATTGTTCACCTGTGAGTAGCAAAAACTATAATTTTCAACTTGTTTTCAGCAACCTATTAATTGCCCTTGTTGTTTGGATAATCTTTGTGATATTGGCCTTTGTTATTAATAATGATTCCCTTAACCAAACTGGTTCTTTATTATTTGTAGTCAATTCATTTGTTTTAACAATTCTTTGTTTAAGTATAAGTTTTCTTGTTTCTACTTTTGTAACAAAAAAATCTATTGACCCTATAGGAAGCTGTTTAGCGATTGGATTGCCCTTATTAGGTGGTTCTTTTGTACCTCAGGCTTTTTTAAGTGACCAACTAAAAACCATTGGCGAGTTCAATCCTATATTCTGGTATGTAAAGGTTAATGATACCATCGGAAGTCTTGGTATTATTACTCAGTCTACACTTGAACCTATCATTTATGGGATACTCGTTCAGTTAGCTTTTGCTACTGCTTTCTTGGCTATAGCATTAGTCATCATAAAACAGAAACGACAAGTACTTTAAAAAAACTAGTACTTATAGCTATGAGTAGAATCACCACCACTCGTAAAACGAGTAGTGGTGATTTAGTGATTCATTAAGTGGATATATCTATCAGATAAAACGTCCCCATGACTAACAGACCAACTGCGCTATAACCTCATCAAACACCTTATCCCAATCATAATCCCTATTACATATGGTCGCTTTTTCAATATCCAACCTATCCATAACCATTTCTTCCAACCGCTTCCTATCTTCAATAAAGCTTATAACCCCTTCATAACCCTCTAGTTTTTTAACCTGTCCGTATTTAGAGCTTTCAACATACTTGATGACTAAGTCAATCCAATCATCCCATTTGCTTTTGTCTGAAGAAACCCTTTCCTCTGCAACACGTTGTATGGTTTGTCTTACATCTGGTTGTGATAGATAGATAAGCTTCGGGTTCAATGACTTAACCGTATCCATGAGTTGTAACATATAGCTTATAACATCATCTGTATCTTTACAATAGCTTCCCATTAACTCGTTTATATGATTCTGCAAGTAGGCACATTCAAATATGTACACATGGTCATCATTTAGAGAGTTTGCTCCAAAAGCTTGCCATCTTTTAAAATGAAGCTCTCTGAAGGTATCTAAGTTAACTTTACCATCATACACTTCTTTTGAACTAAGGTATTCATTAATCCCCTTACTTTTCATGGGTATACCTAACTTGGTATATGCAACAATCGCCTGCTCTCCTTCAATTTGTGAGTATTGTTCTAATACTGTCTTAAGATCAGGATTTTCTTTAACTACTTGGTGATACTCATCAAGGGTTAAACATGCTTGCCAAGCCAAATCTGCTGGATGAAGATCGCCTTCACTGTATAACTTAACCTTTAAGCCTTTTGATTTAAGGAAATCATTAATTTTCTGAGCTATGGTACTTTTCCCAGAACCTGGTATCCCTTCTACTAATATTAGCCTATTTTTCAAAGTACTCCCCCCTATTATTCATTAAGTTCTATTATACTTTAAACTTTTTTGAAATAAATAGCAATATCTATATTCATTACCTCTCATTTTATACTATGATTTTTTATAAAGCTAAAAAAGAGAACAGAAATCTATTCTCTTTTTTGGTGTTACTACTTTATCTATAATCACTTGATTGATACCTAGGTGCTATATCATTATACGCTACTAATCCTTCTACTGAGCTATAGTCCCATACAGGTGTAAAAACAATACAGCCAACATGCCTTGGAATTTTCTTACTGCTTCATAGTGCTTCAAATTGAATTTGCTTCATTCTATTTTATAATTGTTTATTATTAATACTTAGCAAATAGTTACAAACTTAATAAGCCTAATAAAATGAATAGAAGACCTATTATAACAGATAACCATGAAAATGGTGTTTTTAATAAAAAGAAAATTAATCGATCCATGGATTTATATGCATTATTTCTAAAATATTTTTTTGCTTGTTTTCTTATTCCCCATACACCATACATTAAAAATGGTAACCCTAGTATGAGACCTTTCATCATATCTTCCATCATCAAAACTTCCTTTCAAATTACTTGCTACCAGTTCCAATATAGTCGCTTATAAATAGATTTTCTCCATATTGAATAAGAAGCATATGGTATTCTTAAAATCAGATTATCTGCTTTCCTAAAGGCCCACTTTACAAACCTTTTTACTTGTCCTATAATTTTCTTATAAACATATCCAGCTAACCATGACCACTTAACTACATCTGCAATTAATTCTTTTAAGTAAAAATTTCTTCCTACCCACGAGAGTGTAACTTTATATAGATATCCCCCGCCTACAACTGTACCAATAGCAATTCCTAATCCACCAGCCGTTATATTCCAATATAAAGAATATGAAATATTACCCTTTCTTCCCCAATTAGTAATATAACCTCTTATTCTTGCACTTAATCTTGATCCAGCTCCAAAATAAAAACTTTTAGAGATATAAAAAGAATAATGTCCAGTTGGATCAGTAAACATTACTGGGTTATTTTGAGTATAAGAATATTGATTTAAGGATAAAGGATTATCATCAAATCCATAGAATGTATCTCTAGTAATAAATCTACCAATTTTTGAATCATAATATCTTGCCATTAAATAATAAAGACCTATCGTTTCATCATATTTATACCCCGCATATCTAAAAGGATTTTCAGAAGCCATTAAACCTGTTTGTGAAATAATGTTGCCCCAAGCATCATACTTATATTCTGCCACAATATCACCATTTGCATCAGTTAATGCCACGACATCACTATGACCATTCAAATGATAATAAAAAGTTGTACTATTTTTTGTCATAGTAGCTGGATTACCTACTGCATCATAAGTATATTCAGATATGATGTTATTATTTGAATCTGTTTCATATATTAGCTTATTTCCGCTATAATGGTAATTAATTTTTCCATTTGATGTAGTCATGCTAGTTCTTTTTCCTTGACTATCATATGTTATATTAGCTATAGTTTGATTAGTCGAATCTTTGACTTCTATTAATCTATTTTCTTCATCGTAGATAAATGTTTTTTCCTGGTTGTTTATTAAGTTACCATTCTGATCGTATGTGTATACTTGACCATCAACGGATATAAGTTCGTTACCATCGTTATAGGTATAGTTTGTTGTAGTTGAAGTTCCATTGGTTACTATTTTCTTTGTTCTATTACCTACAGCGTCATATTCATACGCAATTATAGTACCATCAAGTAACGTTTCTTGTGTTAATTGATTCAATTCATCATACTGATAACTTATTATCCCACTATTCGTTATAACACTAGTTCTATTACCATTTGCATCATAACTATAACTATATGAGTTTAATATTTCTCCTAAAGCATCATAGTTAGTTATATCCTTAAGATGATTTGCATCGCTATACTTAAGTGAAGTATAGGTACTGTTTGTACGTGCTATAGAAATTAAATTGTCTTGTTCATCATATGCAAATTTTTCAAGGATAGCACCATCTCTACTTAAACCTACTATTTTATCAAGTGAATTAAATGTATAGCCATTTGTAAAAGTAGCTGAACCCGCAGTAATTTTCAATAAAGTAACGTTACTATTATCATCATATCCATATTCGAAGCTATTTGATAAGCCTTCTTCTACTTTTGTAAGTCTATTATTAATATCATATGTGTAACTAGTTGTATCTGCAGTTTCACTTTTTGTAGCTGAAGTTATATTTCCATTTGGATCATATTCAAAATTCCACTTCTTAACGTCGTTATAAAATATCCCATCTAAACGATTAACTGCATTATACGTATAAGAGATTTCATCTCCGTTAGGATGTATTATTTTAGCTTTATTCCCATTTTTATAATATCCAAATTCTGTTGATTGATTTAGTGGATTTATTATTTTAGATGGCTGACCATACTCATTATAATTAATCGTTGTAACATTATTTCTGGCATCAGTAATTGTAGTTCGATTGCCTGCATTGTCATAACCGTATTGTGTTATGTTGTTTTTTGAATCTGTAACTTTAGTTACAAGATTTCTTTTATCATATTCAAAAGTATAAAAATTACCTTTACCATCTGTAGTTTTTGTCTTATTCCCATATGAATCATTAACATATGAAATTTCGTTTCCTAATGGGTCTATTATTTTGTTCTCATAATTATTCACATCATAATAATATGAGGTAAAGGAAGAGGCTTCTTCAAGTCGCATAGCGTCAAAATATGCCGTTCCGGTTTGGTCATCAAATACATAATATACGTCTATTGAATCAAATGGATATTTGGGATCTATCTTAGCCGCAACATGTTGCCAGTTAATTGAAGTGGTATCAAAATCATTAGCAAAAATTTCAGGCGGATTACTACTATAATTTATTTGTACCTGTAAAGTATAATTACCACCACTTATATTTGCTCCTTCTTGCATAGACCAACCAGAAAGAGTAAGTTTTGTACTAGAATCACCAGATATATTTATGGATTGCTTAATATATTTAGTTTTCTCAGATTCACCAGTTATTTTAAAAGAATTATTTCCTATATAAACTTTATCATCTTCAGATGATATTTTTGTATAAATGCCATCATTTGGTGATAAATTTCCGCTTTCAGTCCATTTATCAGGAATATTATCACTATCAACATCCTTTTCAAATCCTGCATTATCAATAAAGTTATACTTGCTAACAATACTGCCTTTTTCAAGCTGTATACCATCAAAGTATACAGCACCAGTTCCTGCATTTAATCCTACTGAGGCACGCACTTTAGATGTACCAGCTGGAATTTCATTTATTATTGAATGAATTCTAGTCCAATCATGTGTTCCCTTTAATGCATTACCAAATTCTTGACCCAACCATTCATTATTTGAATTAAAAAATTCAAGCTTTATAATAGCTCCACTTGTTGTGTTTTCAGTCTTTACATAACCACTAATAACATAATTAGTACCTACTATATGCTCTATCATATCAGAAGATATTATTGCCCACCCCGTAGGATTAGAGATGCTAATAGATTTATTTCCTAATTTAGCGTCATCTGACCAAGTAAATGTAGCTATTTTCCCTGGTTCAACTGCTTGACTCCAATTATCTGGCCAGTTATTCCCATCTTCTAAGCTTGAATTAGTTACTAGATTATCGGCTGCCGATATCATTTTAGTATCATATTCGATGTTACCATTAGTAAGATATCTTGCAGCTTTAGACTGTAAATATGTATCAATAGATTCTAGTTGATTATTATCATCATCATAAGTGTTTTGGTTCATATTTCCATTAAAATCTATATCACTAATAGGGTTATTACTTTCATCATAAGCTGAACTATAATTCTGTCCTTTTGGAAGTTGCATTCCTGTAATATTACCACTTTCATCATAAGAATAAATATATGCTTCTGTTCTAGTAGAATCAGCATTAGTATTAGCATCTGTTATCTTAACCAAGTTATTATTATTATCATATTCAAAAGTAGTAACCTCGTTGTTTTGAGCATCTAATGGGTTTTTAGTAATTTGAATTATATTTTTATTGGGATTATATTGATAATCAATACGTTTTCCTTCTCCATCAATTACTGATGTTACGCTTAAATTAAAATCATAAGAAAAACTAGTATTACTTGTAGTTTGAACACCATCAACTGTAATTGGTGTGCTAATTTTTTTAACACTTCCAGTATCATATTCTATTGTTGTAGTAATATTTCTTTGATCTTTTATAGATGTTAAGGTATGTTCAGCATCATAATCAAAAGACACTTCCTTTAGTTCAGGATCAATTACTTTTGTAAGATTACCATTTAAATCATATTCATAGCTTATCGTACGCCCTTCAGGCATATTTATACTTGAAACATAACCATTTGTTCCATACATAATAGTTACTATCCTATTTGAAGAATCAGTAATTGATGTTAATTTACCATTAGTATAGCCATAATTAGTTTGGTTATCATTTGTATCAACAATAGAACTGATTTTACCATTGTTGTCAAAATTAATTTTAGCACCATCTGATTGTGTGATTGTGTACGTTTCATTACTATTTTTTACAAGGTCAAGATATATACCTCCATGCGCCTTATATCCACCACCGATTTCCTCACCAAAGATGTGACGCGTACCATCACCATCAATTAAAGTTATAGGTCCATTTCCTGCATCAGCAAGCTGTGTTTCTGCATCACTTGTCCATCCATATCCAAACATGCCCGCAAAAGTTGCTTTTCTACTGTTATATGTTCTCGTTATATTAATCGGTACTCCAATACTAGGTATTAATACATCGTTTACTTGAAGTACAAGATTACCATTAGCTGGATTAATTCCATCTTTTGTATACCCCCAGAAATCTTCGAGACCCATTGGATCTACCCAGTAGTTAATGGTAAGTCTAGGAGTATTGTTTCCACTGTTAACTGTATTAAAAGTTCTAAATGGAGATATATCTTCATTTTGTTGTTTTAACATAATTCCATGATTTGCATGCTCTCCATTATACCAGTCTTTAACAAGTTGAGTAATATCCCACTGCCAGTAAACATTATCTGCATTGCTTGTTACTGTAGATTCTTTTATAGCAGCAATTGATGGTTGTGTATTCCATGTAGTAGAACCTGACCAGCTACTAGTTACACGATGCAAATCAATCGAAGATGCTGTTGTATTGACTTGTGTTTGGTAAGCATTAAAATCAGCAGTTAGAATTTTACTGTCACTTGGAAGACTTGGTAGATAAAATTGGACAAATGAACGCATAGTACCATAATAATATGGATCTGAACCTGTATACATTTTATTTAGACCAAAATAAGATGAATCTGGGAAGTCGCTTGATATAAAGGTATCCCTCATAATATCCCAGTCATTAACAGTAGGGTCAATGATAACGGGATATTTCGTACTAGGGTCTTCAAGAAAAGTTTTATTTGCAACTACATCTATAAATATTTTTTCTTTGTCTTTTCTTAAAACAAGATTAACTTGTTCAGAATATTTTCCATCTGCATCGACCATAAAAGGAGGCTCAATACACCATATTTTACCATCTTTACTATTTTCAAAAGTTATAATGCCTGATTCATTTTCTATTACATTTACCCCTTTAAGTTTTAGCTCAAATGAGAAAGTATTTTTTCCAGTAAAGCTATTTAAAATAATATCTTCCTTTATCTTTGAACCTATAACGGTATAACGTATATCGGTATCCTCATAGATGTTTCTATATATAATACTATTATCTTTTATTTTTCCATTAACCTTTTTAGCAGCAACGGGAATAAATCCAACTTCTTTATTGTCATCTTTACTAATTGATACAACTTCGCATGTTCCTACTTCATTTGTAAATCTAGTTATGAAATCATTAGCTTTATTTTCAATTATTCCAGCTTTAGTACTGTTCTGTAAATTATTATCTATAACCTTCCATGTCTTATCTAATGGATCTTGATAGAACTTTGGCTCAAGATAAACTTCTTCAGAAAAACTTCCATCAGGATTAACATAACGTGTTGAATATTTACTTCTTTTACTTTTAAGTTCTATTTTTGTTTTAGGTGCGTTGTTAGGAAGTTCTCCAACTTTTGCTTGAAAACTATTTTTTTCATAATTTATTAAAGCTGATTCTACAGCTTGTACTAAAGTAACTCCTAAGAAATTGAATAACATCATGAATATTAAAATAAATGATATAGATTTGGAAATTGACGAATTATATTTTGACATTTTATCTTTTCCCCTTTTCTTTTAAATTCATATTTTTATATTATATTTTTGATTTATTCTAACTAATTATACCATAAATTGCTATTTTTTGGTGCTTTATTTACAAATATTATATTTTCTTATATATTCATATTAAATTTTCGAACACTTTTCTATATTCATCATAAATGTTATAGCGTCTTTCATTAATAAAATTTAAATTGAACCTTTTTTTGTCTATTCTTTACACTTTCTCTTATCTCTATTTTTACCTAATATATTAATATATTTGATCATATCTTTTCTATAATAAAAAAGACATTTACAACAAGAAATTCTTTGTAAACGTCTTTTAGAAATGCATGTTATTCAATTAGTCACTCAGCTCATTCTTTCACGATAACCTTGACTATTCCACAATCTCATTCATGGTCTCCACTGCGAAACCTACTAAATCATCTGTATCATAGAATACCCATTCCTTACCTGCATTTTTACCAACGGAAGCACCCATTTGTGATATATTGATGCCTTGGCTCTTCATATAGTCTTCGGTTGGTTTATGGGTTGGTACATTGAATTTAATGTGGTGAATACCTGGTCCCTTCTTATCTAAGAAATCTTGCCAAACTGTTTTGCCTGTGAGTGGTTGAATCAGCTCAAGCTCAATGTTGCCCAGGTCATAAAAACAGAATTTGGCGGTGAACTTAGCGGGTTCACCTTTATAAATCATTTTTACATCTTCTTCGCCTGCTGGTGGAAAATCCACGATTCTAAAAGGTCCTATGCCTAATATATTCTGTAGGTTTTCCAGGGTTTTATCTAAATCTTTTACAATAATCCCAATCTGAATAGGATTATTAAAAACTGAAGTTGGTTCATTTATTGGATTCATGAACACCCATCCTTTCTTGAATTTCTTCTGTTTGTAGCAATCATTTGACGCATTTATGCAAGTCAACTATCATTTTATGTCCTTATAATATATCCACCACGGTTTTTATAATTAAGACAACACTTGTGACGAATATAAAGTTTCGAATATAGACGGTTAGCTTCTCTTTATTAATGACTTTAAAATACTTATACCCAGCATAAGTCCCTAGTGCAACACCAACACCACCTACCAATGTATAGGACAGGATATCATGTGTGATGTTCCCTAAACGTATATGATACTGTAGGGAGTAGAGGGCACCAACTAAAAAGATAATTTGCAAATAGGATGTATATTTGATGCGGTCTTGTTCTACGGAATACATGTAAGCCACCATGGGTGGTCCTCCCACATTATTAAGACCGCCAAATAAGCCGCATATAGTTCCTGCAATTAGAGCATTTTTGTTGTTCTTTTTCAAATAAAAGCCATTAGAAAAGGCAAAAAAGTAAATATTAAGCAAGACCATAAATACACATAATAACAGGACTAATTGAAGGTTAGTTAAGTTTTGAAACAGCCTGTTTCCCATGAAGCGTCCTACCAATGACCCCAGCATGGGGATCATAATCATGCTGATGCTCAAGCGCACCTTCATTTTAATGATGGACCCGTAGAGTATCACCATGTAAATCACAAAGGACGTGGTTAATGTCACCAAGGTTGCAGTTTTCACACTCACAAATAGGGGCATTAAAACCATACAGATGATTGCATATCCAAAAGAAGTCATGCCTGCTGCAAAACCGCCTATAGTGCATATAATCAGTATTATGAGATATTCCATACACGACTCCTTATAACGCAATTGATGTTTGCAACGGTATCATCTGATATGCGCTTACAACGCTTATTAATGGGGACCTTACCACCACTTTATCTGATCTGTTATATATTGTCTTAATTTTACAAATTCCGGTGATGTGAAATCACGAGGTCTAGGTAAATCAATGGTAACCTCTTCTTTAACGGTTGTAGGCTTATTACTTAAAATGAGAACTTTCTGAGCAAGGTATACCGCTTCCTCAATATTATGGGTAATAAACACAACGGTACTGCCTAGCTCTTTCCAAAGTTTAATAACCTCATCTTCCAAATAATAACGCATCTTAATATCCATCTGACCATAAGGTTCATCCATGAGGAGAAGGTCAGGATACATCACAAAAGCACGACCAATGATAACCCTTTGCTCACAGCTTACGGATAATTGGTTAGGGTATTGATGTCTGAACTTCTCAAGACCTAATAATTTAATGATTTTTTCAACCCGTGTCTGCATCTCAGCTTTTGGTATCTTTTTAATTTTTAAGCCAAATTTTAAGTTGTCTTCTACGGTTAACCATGGAATGGCTGACGGTTCTTGAAAAGCAAATGCAAGGTTATGTTTCCTTGGATCAGCGGACTCACCATCAATGAGAATATCACCCGATGTGGGATCAATGATTTTGGTTAACAAGTTTAAGAACGTTGTCTTTCCACAACCTGTTGGCCCTACCACCACAAGGAATTCACCTTTTTTTATGTTGAAAGAGATATCATCTAGAACATGAACATCTCCAAAATTCTTCGTTAAATGCTCAACTCTTACTTTATAATCTTCCATAATCTTTCCTTTCTATATGATTTTCACTAGAGTGAAAGATCCGTATTGTCAGATATAATTTTACGAATTTCAAGGAACTCTTTATCGACCATGTTTCTAGGTCTTGGCATATTCAGTTCATATACTTTCTTCACTTTGGCGGGGCATTCTGTTAATAGAACGATTCTATCGCCTAGGTAACAAGCTTCTTCAATGTTGTTGGTAATAAAAACGATGGTACGTTTATCTTTTTCCCAGATACGAATGATTTCTTTCTGCATGCTGTACCTTGTCTGTGCATCAAGTTGACCAAAGGGCTCATCCATAATAAGAATCTCAGGGTTATTGGTATAAGCTCTGGCAATACCAACACGTTGTTTCATACCTCCAGAAAGTTCATGGGGATAATGCTTTTCAAAATCTGTTAAACCTACAAGGTCGATGTATTTTTGCGCCACTTTACGTCGTTTTTCTTTATCCACCCCGTTAAGTTTTAAGCCAAATTCAACGTTCTGCATGACTGTTTTCCATGGGGCAAGACTCAACTTTTGGAAAACCATGCCCACTTTCTTACTGGTACCATCTTTGAATTTCTGTTTGTTGCCATCAATGACAATTTCACCTGAATCCGGCTTCATAAGATTGGCTATCATGTTCATCAAAACAGATTTTCCACAATACCCTGGTCCTAGAATAACCAAAAATTCATTGTCTTTCACATCTAATGAAACACCATCAACTACTTTGTGTAGCCCATCTTTTGAATGAAATGTCTTATGAATATCTCTTATACTTAATCGAGCTTCTGATTCCATGGGCATACCCACCTTTCAACATAATCTGTCGCTACTGACAATAACGCACCTATGATACCGATGGATAACATACCAACAAGTATCAACGCAACATCATAGTACTCCATACCTCGTGTGATTAAGAAACCTACACCGGCTTTTGCACCTATCATTTCTGCTGCTAACACAACCATCCAGCCCACACCCATTGCATTTTTAATACCTGCAAAAATAACGGGTACTGCTGACGGTATGGCAATTTCAAACAATAACTGTCTATTTTTAGCATTAAATACGCGACCCATATCTAATATGTTGGGATCGACCATCTTAATACCTGTATATGTGTTAATAACAATGGGCATTAACGCACCAATGAATACGATGAGTACCTTTGGAAATTCGCCGATGCCGTACCACATAATAACGATAGGCAACCAAGCAATTGGTGGTATTGGACGAATCAATTCAAATAACGTACCAACGGTTAATCTTAATTTCTTATTCCAGCCAATCATTACACCAAGGGTCACACCAATGACTGTGGCAAATAACATGGCTAGTAAAACACGTTGTAAACTAGCCCAAATATGACCAAATAAGTTTAACTTCATAATAGGTTTATTGAATAATAAAGCTAATCTTTCAAAAACCATAACAGGACTTGGCACCAGTTCAGCATTCACGCTAGAAGCTGAGAACCATAGAAGAACCAATAGGGATATGGATAAATAGGGCATAATCTTTGTTAATACAGCAATCGTTTTTTTCTGTCTACTTTTCATGTTCTGCCCTCCCTCTTACTATGTAGTTCTCAATTTTTTCAAAGGTTAGCGTAAAGAGATAACCCAGGATACCAATAACAACCATACCTAAAACAATAATATCAGGTCGACCAAATTGTCGTCCCATCATAATCATATAACCCAGTCCAGTATTTGCTGCTAGAAGTTCAGCTGCAACCAATGTTCCCCATGCACCACCCATGGCAATACGCATACCTGCAAAAACCATTGGCATAGCAGAAGGGACACCAATTTTATAAAATATTTCAAAATTGGTAGCACCAAATGTTTTGGATACATTAATCAAGGTTTTACTGGTGCCTTTTATACCTGCATAAGAATTAAGAATACACGGAATGAACGCTGAGAAAAAGATAATCATCACTTTTGCAAACATACCAACGCCAATCCAAAGAATGGTTAAAGGAATCCAAGCAATAGGTGGAATAGGACGTATAATCTCAAACAATGGACGAACAAAGTTATCAACGGGTTTATACCAACCCATCAATAAGCCAATGGGGGTACCTAAAAATATACCCATTAACAAGCCTGCTAAGGTCACTTTCAAACTGGCCAAAGCGTTCTGTATTAACGTCGATCCATCTGGATCTGGACTTTGCATCTTTTCAAAAAAGGTATTCAATATCCTTGTCGGTTGAGGTAATTTACTCTCTGGAACTGCTCCCGTTGCTGCCGCAATCTGCCAAATCAATAAAAATACAAATACAGTAGCAATGGGTAATAAAAAATTTTGCATATTACCAGAGAAAAATTTCTTTGCATTTTTCACTGTATGAACCTCCTAATTTTTACTACAAAAACAAGATGACAAAACAAACGATGATACACATGTCTCGGCATGAGGATTATTGCGAGTTATTATAAAAGGGGATGGTACATTGTCCTCACGCCGAGTCATATGGGGGTTAACTATTTATTCTTTTTATCGTATAATTCTGTAATTACTTCATCATAGAAATAACCATCAATTAACTTATCTGCATCTTCTGGTTTATAGTTACCATTCTCAATAAAGAATAATAATGGAAGATAGTTATATTCTTCAATTAAGTTCATTTTTCCATCTGCTGACTTTGTTGTAACCATTTCATAGTTCTCTTCAAGTGTATAACAACCATTGTACGTTAAATGGGCTTTAATTTCTTCTGCATTTGTTTTAACGCCATTTTCTTCATTCCACTCTAAGAACCATTCAATACCTTGGTTTAAGTTCTCATCATTAGCGTATAACCACTCAACTGCAGCAAAGTAGATTTCCATCCATTTCTTAGTGGCTTCTTTCTTCTCAGCATCTTCATAAGATCTGGGATTAGCCGCAAAAACAGTTACTAAGCGGACACCTACATCTTCTGCCTGTACCACTGGAATAAATTTGTCATTCAAATCACCATAACAGAAATTACCCCAAACACCACCAAGTTCACATTTACCAGCACGTAGAGCTGTATTAACGTTCTGAACATCCATATGGGTTAACTTCACATCATTATCCGTTAAGCCAAACTTTTCAAGACCTTTACTGAATGCGTAGTGAAGTGTTGTACCAACTGGAATAAAGATTTCTTTGCCTTTCCAAGTATCAGCAGTACCATATAATAATGGTGATTCATCTATATTTTTTCCTGCTTTCACAACATCGGACTCTGGATCTGCGAATACCATTAAACCATGATAGTCTTTGGAACAAGCACCAAGGTTAATAATATCTTGTCCAAGTGTTCCTGATAATGTACCACCAAGACCATAGATACCTACATCCCAAGCATTGGAAGATACGGATTCAACCATGATTGGACCATTACCGAAGATGATAATGTTCTCATCAAGACCTACTTTCTCATAACCTCCTAATTTGCCAATTAAGTAGTTGGTAAATCCATGTGTACTACCAGCTAATATACCAATATTAAGCTTTGTTTCTTTATCCAACTTCTCAATACCAGCAAATGCCTCTTCTGCAAGGGGATTACCATTTTGTTCTGAACCTGTTCCAGATCCACCATTGTCATCCTTTTCAGCATTACCGCACGCTGTAAATACACCTGTTACCATTACCAATACTAATAATAAACCAATCAGTTTTTTCATGCCCTAATCCTCCTTATTATTTACGAAACCATACTATCTTTTTCATGATTATAAAAATATTAATTAAATGAAATGACATAAATCATTTCATTGTCACCATGTTACAGAGGTTTCATGAACAAGTGCTAAACCCCTAAAGCTCTTGTATCATCATTCATTAATTCAAAGTGGAAATCTTCCAGCATATCTTCTGTAATGTTCAATGTTTTATCCAACATTTCTTCAACTTTCTTAACAACTGCCATGGCATCAAGACCATAACGCTTCATTAAATAAAGTTTTGATCCACCATGCATGTATTCGTCTTGAATACCAATCTTATAGAGTTTCTGAGCAATACCTTGTTCTGCCATCTTATCGGCTACGATGGAACCTAACCCACCCAGTACATTGTGATTCTCCATGGTCAACACACCGTGTTTGGACTTTTTAATAGCGTCCATCAATTCTTGATCATCAAAAGGCTTTAAACAAGTCACATGTCTGTGATGTACTGTAATGCCTTGCTTTTGTATGGCATGCACTGCACGCATGGCTTCTTCTGTACAAACACCTGATGAAAGAAGGACGATATCGTCACCATCACTGAGCATTCTTGATTTGTTAATGGCCATAGGTGTATTGAATAATCTAGGCATCTCACCACGAAGTACACGGACATAGATAGGACCGTCCACCTGTTCACTTAATGGGAAAAAGGATTCCACATCTGTTGCATCACCACATTCAATAATGGTCATATTGGGTACTGTTCGCATAACACCAATATCATCCATGGCTTGGTGGGTTGCGCCAGCTGGTGATGTAACACCTGGTACAGATCCAACCATACGCACTTTTGCATTAGGGTGCGCAATGGACATATGTACCTGGTCTAAAGATCTTCTATAAATAAATACAGCAAATGTATGGATAAAAGGTACATAGCCTTCACTGGCTAGACCTCCTGCAAAACTGTGCATGTTTTGTTCTGCTATACCCATGGAGTAGAATCGATCAGGGTATGTGGCTTGAAAATCTCTAATTTCACATCCACCTGTTAAATCTGCTGATAGGGATAATACTTCTGGTTTATCTTTTGCCCATTTGACAAAATTAGTATCATAAACTTTTACGAGTCTTTCCATAATGTCCTCCTTTTCGTGTTACGCCTGTAATTTGTCAAGGCATGCTTGGAATTTTGGTTTATCATCTTGTGTTAAGCGTACATAATGAATTCTTGTTCCCTTTTCTTTTAAGACATCCATACCTTGATAAGGACTCGTCTTAGCCATAATGACAAGTGGTTTACCTTCTTCTTTTACCTTTGCTGCCTCTATTAATGCATCAACATCGTGACCATCTACTTTTACAACTTTACAGCCAAAAGCTTCAAATCGTTTATCCAATTGAACACAGCCACACACGTCATCAATTTTACCATCACATTGCTGCCCATTTTCATCAACAATGACCACCATGTTGTCAAGTTGTCGATAGCACATCGCTTGTACCGCTTCCCATGTTTGTCCCAGTTGACACTCACCATCACCTAGAAAAACAAATTGTCTGCCTGTGTCACCACGTAATTTTCTAGCAAGTGCAATACCTGCGGCTTGACTAATAGCCTGTCCCAGAGATCCACCATTAATGTCCATCCCTGGTGAATGGGATTCACCAATATGCTCAATCACATAACCATCTTCACCAAAAAGATTAAAACCTTCATTGGTCATACGTCCTGTTTCAGCTAATGTAGCGTATAATACGATGGAGTACTGTGAAGGTGAAAGATAAAATCTGTCATACTGTGGTCCTCGTATACCGTTATAATCATCACCTGTAAACGAGTCTTTGTTGGTGGCACTTGGCGCTCCTACGAATTTTTTAGGTGTTAAGGGCTCTTCCAGGTCTGTAATGTTCATCATTCTTGTATATAGTGCTGCCATAATCTCCGCTGAAGAACACGCTTGGCTTAGATTTCCTCCACCTCGCTTAATGGATAGGTCTAATACACGGCTTCTGATACCATTAGCAACCTGACGAGGATCAAGGTCATTTTTGTTTACTTTCATAAGCTACCTCCTAATAATTCTAGTTATCTTTTTAGATTATCGTGCATTGTGGTTTGACAAAGTCATGAATTTCACTCTACCATACCATGGGTTATTGTTTTCATTGTGTTTTTTAATCTTAGTCGTTTTGATCATAGGCAAAATCATTGGTTTCAGGTATGCATCTTAAGCTTCCGCCACCATCCACATAGATGGTTTGACCAACGATACCCGATGCTTCATCCGATGCTAAGAAGCAAACGGTATTGGCAACTTCTTTTGGATCCATGAATCGATTAACTGGCACCATTGGCAGAATTTCATCTTCTTTTATAATGCCCATCTTTAATCCATCTTTCACCATCTCTGTTGCATTCCATCCTGGAGCAACAGCATTCACTCTTACACCAAATCTTGCCCATTCGTTCCCAAGAGCTCCTGCAAGGGCATTTACTGCTGCTTTTGTTACATTGTACGGTACTCTTCTTGACGTATAACGGATAGCTGTTCCAGATGAGATGCATACAATGGAACCTTTACCTTTTTCAAGCATGATTTTTCCTGCTGCTTGGGATAAGAAAAATGGTGCTTTTAGATTAACATCATTAATGAAATCCCAATCGTCTTCTTCAAAGTTCGCTGAAGCTTTTCTAATTTGAATGGCTGCACAGTTCACTAAAATATCTACTGTACCATATGTTTTAACAGTAAAATCAACCAACTTATTAATTTCTTCTATTTGTCGTAAGTCTACTTTATAAACAGAAGTCTCTAATCCAAGATCATTTAGCTCTTTGGATGTTTCTATAGCTAATTCTTCTAAAATATCTGCAATAACAACTTTTACCTTGTAGGATGCTAATGCTGTAGCGATTGCCTTACCAATGCCTCTTGCACTACCTGTAACGATTGCAACCTTTCCTTCTAAACCTTTCATTTTGCACCTCTTTCTACTTCTTGTACTTCCAAAATCCAAACCAACATTTCCAAACGTTTGTACTAAATGTAATTCTATGATACCATCATCATTGTATAAAATCAATAATTTTTATACATTTTTCTCGGTTTTATCAGTATTTTTTTACACACATAGAGTAACCCATTGCAGTGAAAGCCAGTAAAATCAAGGCATTAATCGTTTCCAAACGTTTGGATTTTGGGTATTTTTGACACAAGTCATCCAAGGAATTTTCCTTCCTTCCATCCTATTTTGTTCCATATACTGTGTTATTACTCTTATTTCACCTAAATAAAACGGGCTTCATGACAGGTGGTTTAAGCCTTATACCCATATTTTTCAATAAAAAAAGCCATACATAGAAATTATGGCTTTTGTGTTGGTTATTTATTTTTTTGCTAAACAGCTGTCTCGAATAATTAATGCATAAGGTAAGTCTACACGAATAGGGTATTGGCGCCCTTGCTCAATCTTATCAATGAGTATACGCACTGCCATTCTACCCAGTTCTTCTTTTGGTACATCAATTGTGGTTAGGGGAGGATTAACAAAGGAAGACGTTTCAACATTGTCAAAGCCTGTAATAGCAATATCTTCTGGTATTTTGATGCCTTTTTCCAAGATGGCTTTCATGGCACCAATTGCTGTCATATCGTTGGTACAAAAGAATGCACTAGGCAGCTGATTTTTATGTCGCCCTTTTAAATAGGCTTTCATGGTATCGTAGGCATATTGGATATAGGGTTTAGCCTTTACTATGTAATCATCTACCAATGGCAAACCATGTTTGTTCAACGTATCCCGATAGGCTTCAAAGCGATGCTCATTCACCACGTCCTCTTCCCCGTGACTGATACCATCACCAATATAACCAATCTTAGAGTGACCGATTTTAATTAAATAGTCCACCATGTCACTTGCACCTTTGTAGCTATCGCAAATGACTTCATCAAATCCAGCATTGACGTAATTAACACCAGCATAGATAATATGGTCACAATTCTCTTTCAGATAGTCTAATGTTTTTTGCTTGAATCGTCCCATCACAATGATGCCATCAACAGGATTCTTTTGAAGATACTGGTACATATCCTCAAAGGATTTATCATAAATGGACATGACAAAAGCCAGTGTATACCCATCTTTCGTCAATTGTTCTTTAATGCCCATACCCATATACGAGAAAAAAGGGTCGCTCATACTATCTTTTGTGGATGTGTAGACACAGCCAATGGTTTTTGTTTTTTTTCTTTCCCACGCTACGCCTTCACCTTTTATCAAATTTCTTGCATGCTGATTGGGTACATAGCCTACTTCTTTCGCAATGGCCCATACTTTTTCTGCTGTTTTTTTACTTGCTGGTTTTGCTTTATCGTCATTTATTACCCGAGACACTGTAGAAATCGATACATTTGCCATACGGGCAATATCTTTTAATGTCACTGACATAAAAATCCCTCTTTCCTCTTCCAAACGTTTGGATATCTTTATCATATATCAGCACATCTGGTTCGTCAAGAGAATTTTTTTACATGACCTATCCGTCACCATGTGAGAATGGTTACTTCTTGTCCATGTTTAAGCCCAAGGGAACCTGCTTCTATATCAATGAGACCATTGACTTGTGTCATGGACAACAAGGCGCCAGATGATAGGTTACCTTTAGGTAAACGTACTTTTCCTTGGTCATGAATCGCTCTCAAAAATCTTCTGGTGTTACTAGGCTTGTTGTACTCACCGCAAAAAGTACTCCTTAGCTTCTTATAGCCCAAAGCCTGACACCCTAATTTATGTCCAAGCCATTGTGAAAAAAGAAGTTCAAAGGTTATACTTGCTGCCGACGGGTTACCGGATAAACTCAGCATCAATTTACCTCTGTACTTAGAAGCCATTGCAGGTGAACCCGGTTTTATATTGATTCGCCAAAAAAGCTGTTCTGCACCTAGCCTTTTTATCACATCATGGATGATGTCTTTCTTACCGACAGATACACCGCCTGTGGTAACAAGGGCATCAAACTTATGGCTATTCTCTTTGATGACATTTACCACTTTCGACATATCATCACCATAGCAAGTTAAGCATATCAGTTGACAACCGAGAGCCTTTAGTCTAGCTCCTATGGTGTATTGATTACTGTTATAGATTTTACCATAACTGAGATTTTCTATGGGTTGAATTAACTCATCACCCGTTGACAAAATTCCAATCTTAGGCTTACATATAACCCATACTTTTTCATACCCAGCACTTGCTAGAACACCTATATGGTAAGCATTAAGCAACTGACCTTTTTCAATTAAAAGTTGGTCTTCAAGATAGTCTTCACCTGCATAACATATATTGGTGTTAGGCATGACAGGTTGATGGATCTGAACATAACCTCCTATATCAGTGGTATCTTCTTGTCTAATGACAGCATTGGCTCCTTGTGGTATAACAGCCCCTGTCATGATGCGTATGGCTTCACCTCTTAAGAGTTTTCTTTTGGATGGTCTACCTGCATATGCCTCATCAACCACTTGTAACCTAACAGGTTGTTGGGGCTTAATGTCCAAAGTGTCTTCACCATATATGGCATAACCATCCAGTGGTGACCTATCAAAAGGTGGTTGACAATGCTTTGCCATCACATCTTTTGATATCACCCTATTCATTGCATCCATAATGGGTATCGCTTCTTCTCTTAGGTGCAATACCACATCCTTCAGTATGCATTGAGCTCTTTCTAGTTCAATATGCTCTACCATCATGATCATCCTTTACTTAGTCCATTAAACAATTTGTGCGTATACATCACTGCCATAACTTGCCATGAGTATTGCCACCATCTTCTCCATATCTTTAAATGGATTTAGCACCAACTTATCCTTATATACATCCATGTCATTAGCCACAACACCAGACACAAACAGGGTCTGATCATTGACCAATGCATCCATTTCTTCAACAGTAGAAGCTGTAACAATATGGGGTGTTTTATAGGACTTTGCACCTTCAATGATGATGACATCCACATCGTATAATTTTATAATCTCATCAATCCCTAACTGCTTTTGAATCATGATATCTGTTTCTGTCCTACCTCTTGCTGCGACAATATCTGCTCCAGCACGCTGATGTTTGCTGGTATCTGTATCTTGCTGATCCATTGCAAAATCCTCACAATGAATGTTCTTAATGGTGCCTACACGGTAGTTTCTATGCTTGAAGGCTTCTATCAGTTTAACCACTGTGGCGGTTTTACCAGAGTTCTTATAACCTATCACTGAAAAGACCATCATCTGTCTTCACCCTGCCTTTCCTGTTTAAAATACTTTCTGATGTCATCTCTAGTATTTAAGTTAACAAACATGTCACCCTGAGATGCAAACCTTTTAATGGCTTGTTCATCCACATAATCAACAGTGACACGTGGGTAAACGGCCGTTAACTTTTGTATATTATCCTGTATCATTTTTTTCATGACTGGTTCTATTCTTTTGGCGTAAAAGCCATGAAAAGGTTCTATTTTCCCATCATTTTTCTTCACAGCATAGATATCATGGGCATAATGATCCCTATGAGCCTTACCTTTTAACCACTGAATGTAAGGCAAACTGACATGAGGCATATCACAGGCCATCACATAGGCATAATCGCTCTTAGCATAATATAAACCTGTGTAGATACCAGCTACAGGTCCATAATCTTTTACCCTGTCACTTACCACAAGGTACTCGGTGTTAGCATAGAGCTTAGGTTTGTTGGTCACGATAATCACCTGACAAAACAAGGTTTTTAGCTTATTAGCAAGGTAAATCACAATTCTTTCATGATGAATACGCATTAATTGCTTATCAAAACCTGCTCTGGAACTTTTGCCACCACTTAAAACGATGGCTGTATCCATCTTTTGCTCTTTGGTTGTCATGGGTTCACCCCTTCATGCCCTCAGCAACATTCTCTTTAATGGTTTCATATACATCTAATCGTGCATCTTTCAATAGACCTCTACACCCTCGACAAGGGACCCCTTTCCCAATACATTTTGCATGGCAGCCGGCTTGAGTGATGGGACCTTTACATGGCATGCCTTTTAGCAAAAGACATATATTTTCATTTTCTTTGCAAGAAACGCATACAGGGTAGTTTTTTTCTTTCGGTCGAACACCATTGATGATGCAGTGAATCACATGGATTAGTTCATCCACACTTAATGGGCAGCCTTTTACAAAGTACAATCTTTCTTCTTCTATTCCTAATGTTTCATGGATGGCTGTATAGCTTTGATGGGCGCAAGCACCTATTATCAAAAGCTTATCACAACACCCAAGGATATTTTTTATCATTCCTTCTGTATAATGCCCAATAACAAGCCCTATATCCACCTGTTCATTTTTATGATTATCGGTTATCAACTGGACAAGCTCAAACAGCTGAAGCATATCATGCTGCATACCCATAATAGCCAGTTGACATCCACCACACCCATCAAAGTGATATATTTTCATTTTCATCATGCGATAGCACCTCGTTTACCTTTAACCTGATCGTACCGAAAGACTGGCCCTGATTGGCATACACATACATCATCCATACGGCAGTGGCCGCATAGTCCCACACCGCATTTCATATGCCTTTCAAGGGAAATCCAGATTTTATGATCCATGATTTTCTTTTCCTTGAGAAGTTTAATGACAAATTTATACATAATAGGGGGTCCACAAATAATAAAAGTTGTTTGGTCATGGAAGACTTTATCGGCTATGAGTTTTGTAATTAACCCTTGTGGATAGGCTGTACCCTCCGGATTATCAAGAATGATGTCAACATCTATGTCTTCTTGTTTTTCCCAGGATTTTACAAAGTTCTTATAGACCATATCTTTGATATTCTTTGAACCATACAGCAACGTTATGTTTTCATAAGCTTCTCGATTACCTAGACAAGCCAATATCACAGGTCTTAAAGGTACAAGCCCCAAACCACCAGCTATAAAAAAAACATGGTCACCCACATAATCTTTTGTATCAAAATAAGTCCCATAGGGTCCTCTTATACCAACCATGTCACCTATCTTTTTCTCATGGAGCATCTTCGATACAGTCCCCACTTTACGCACGCAAATTTCAAATGTATCATGGATATGGGCATCCGATGTAAGGGAAAAAGGTGCTTCTCCAACACCCATCATGGATAACATCACAAATTGCCCTGGTCTAAAGTGAAAAGGCTGATTATTAACCAGCTTAAGTCGAAATCGGTACTCTTGGGTTGTTTCCTTTATAATCTTAGTTATCATGGCATTGACCGGTAATAAAGGATTCATCACGTCCATCAGCTCCATTCTTTTCTATAGACTTTTTAACATGGTCTTGATATTATTCTTCGCAGGACACACTCTTGAACACCTGCCACATCCAACACATAGAAAACGGTCATGATGTTTTAGGGCATTTTTATACTTACGGCTAAAACGGTGAATGGCTCTTTCTACACCGTTAGAAACAAGATGATGCCCTCCTGCTACCAAGGAGAAATCTGTTAACATACAGCCATCCCAAGCACGTACCCTTTTTCCCTTAGCCATATTCACATCATCTTCATCTTGAATGGTAAAACAATAACAGGTTGGACATACCATGACACAGGAACCACAATCTAAGCATTGTTCAGCTTCTTCACGACACACCTTTTCTACCTTGTGATCATCCATAAGGTCCTCTTGTCTATTCATAAGCCAATCATAATCATCTGTATCCATGCCTTGATTAGGTATTTTTTCATTTGTTTTTTGGAGTATATCTATCATTGGGCTGAGGATTTTAATGGCTGTTTCATGGAGGATTTCCAATAAATAATAGCTTCCATGATCATAAAAAACAGCATCCGCTCCTGTCATATCTTTTTTATGAAGCATATAACAAAAACAATCCTTATCAACAGGTTTTTCACAATCGAACACAAAGAATAAGCTGTTCTTTCTTCTGGCATGGTAATAGAGGTCTGTCTCGTTGGTTAACATCATCTCATCCAATATTTTAATGGACTCAAAGTCACACCCCCGTATTCCCATATAAATCGTCAGTTGCTTTTCATGTTCCAGTATGTCAGGGTTTTCAAACATCTCTTGTTTTTTATCGTAATGCAATAAGGTTTCTCTTTGGGGGATGAAATACTTCTTTAGAGGAAGGATGGTGGGCACATAGTTCGCTGTGAAAGCATCTGGGTCATGAATCTGGGTGAAGACATATTGGTCTTGTTTCTTCATGGTACCAATAACCTTTATGTCTCTGTCCAGAAACCCCTTAATCAATAAAGAAACGTCTTCTTTTAATAGCTTAAACCTCATGGTGCTTTCCTCCAATCCTCTTATCCATATCCTTTAAAATCCTATCCAATGCATGTTCTGTATCATTCCCGCAACAATCATCCACCACGGATAATGCCCCTGTAGGACAACTGCTTACGCAGAAAGGAACCTCTTGACTGCCCAGGGTTTCAATACACATGTTGCATTTGTTAATCTTATCATTTTCATGGTTATAGGTAATTGCATCATACGGACACGCACCAACACACATCTTACAACCGTTGCATATTGATTGGTGGAAAACAACAGGACCATCTTTTCGTTTTTCAATGGCATGTGCTTCACACACTTCCATACATTTGGGGTCTTTGCAATGGTTACAAGCCATGGATAGATGATAAGCTGGTAATCCTTGATGGCGTGATGGATTAATCGCCCTAAGCCTTCTTAATCCCTGACTTTTCTGGGTGTTGTTCTGTTGTTTACAGGCAAGCACACAGGCTTGACAACCAAGACACTTTTCGTATTCAAATTTAAACCTTCTTGCCTTCATGGCCCATTCACCTTCTCTACTTCTACCAGACAATTGTGAAAAGCGGCTCCATGACCGAAGTCTGTTGCCCTGTCTTCTGTCAGCTTGTTTACAGAAGCATGGGTATGGTCATACCAGCCTTCAAAAACATTGACAGTACCAGACTGTACAGCTTCCCCTACAAGAGCTTTCACATAGATTTCACCTCGTTGATTAAAGACTCGAACCCGATCACCGTTTCTAATCTTCCTTGCCAAAGCATCTTTTGTATGGATATGCATTTCTGGTTCAACCATTTCAGATAGCCAATCCGGTTGGGTAAATTGGGAATTAATTCTTTCTTTTGCATGGGCAGTCATGAATTGTAACGGATATTTTTTGAATCCTTCTGGATTAGAATATTTACTCTCACTTGGCTCTACATAAATAGGTAACGGATGAACTCCCCAATCCCGTTGTAATGACTCAGCATATAATTCAATTTTTCCACTTTCTGTTGGAAAAATCTTATTTGCATAAGCTATAGCATCATATTCGGGAAATAGATAGGGTGTCTCTTTCATTTCTTCTAAAGTTGTTGCATAGCCGCTGGCTGAAATAACTTGTCGAAGAATTGTGGCATCATCTTCTGGCAGATATGCCATATCAAAACCAAATCGTTTGCCTAGCATATGGTAGATTTCTTTATCTGTTTTGACCTCTCCAGGACAGGCCATTACTTTTTGTTTCAGTTGTAAATAGGAATGACCATATGAGCGTATAATATCATTTTCTTCTAAGAACATAGCTGCTGGCAGTACCAAATCAGCCATCTTTGCCGTATCCGTTAAAAAATGCTCCGCACAAACCATGTAATCCAATCCATGAAGTACCTTTTCCAATTTATGACGATTGGGATTACTGGTCATAGGATTAGCCGCTTCTATCCACATACCTTTTATGGGTGGCTCCTGCATATGGTCTATCTCAGCCAATTTCCCCATATTCAGCGTTGTGCGTATATGTTGAGGTTTTGGCGGATAATAAGACCACTTCTGCATAGGCCTTTGAGAATCATTGAAATACAAACCAACTCCACGCTTTCCTATAGCTCCTGCTATAACAGGTAAAGCACATATGGCACGTGTTGTCTGACCCCCATTACTGTATCGCTGATAACCTTTTCCCAAGATAATGGTGAATTTTTTCACTGCTGCCATCATGTCCACTAGTTGTTGTATTGCCTCCACACTTACTTCTGTTAGTCTTGCAATCTCTTCCATGGAATAGTCATCAAGCATGGTCTTATAAGCTTCATAACCTAACACATGCTTATTGATAAAGTCTCCATCAACTAATCCTTTGTTAATCATGCATTTTGCTACACCAATAGCAAGTAACCCATCTGTTCCACATCGGGGATAGAGATGTAAGTCACTGCGATTACTGGACTCGTTTAATCGTGGGTCAATGGTCACCATTTTCGCACCCTTTTCAAGAGCTTTATGGATATGATACATGGAATGCATATTGGTAAAGGATGGGTTTTTGCCCCATAGTATGATTAACTCTGTATGTTCAATCTCCGTTAAAGCACTGTTCTTAATAGCACCAAACGTATAGCGAATGGCTTCGGTTGCCGCAGAATCACACAGGTTACCTCTTGTACCTGTAAACCCTCCCAATTGATACCAAAACCCATAAGCATATTGCTGCATGATACTGCCATGGTTACCTGACCCCACATAATACAAAATTGATTCTGGACCATAGTTTTCCACCATAGGCTTAAAATGGTCGTACACCAAATCCATTGCTTCATCCCATGTAATGCGTTCAAACTGAGATGTACCCCTAGCACCCGTACGTTTCAATGGATACAACAAACGGTCTGGATGATCAATCATTTGAGGATAGCTCAATCCTTTTAAACAGATTTTGCCCCGTGTAGCTGGATTATTCTCATTACCTTTTACTTTAATGATTTTATCGCCTTTTAAGTGAATTTGCATGCCACAACCACTATAACAATTTCTTGGACATACTGTATTTACAATCCGCAGCTTCTCATCAGCCATATAATCCTCCCTCCTACTACAACCCGTTAGCCTTTTCATTTATTTCATTATTATCAATTTAGTATCTTCATGTTTTTGTTCAATGAGCATATGCTCATAATATAACCTTTTGCTCATTTATATTATATCTTGCACATCTCCTTGTGTCAAGTTATGAAGGATGGTATATGACGACTACACCATGAAAACCTATTATTCACGCAAATGGTTATCTCCATTATAAATTTCAGCTGTAGACACCGAAGTGGCTTTACAGGGGATATTCCATAAATGTCATAGCTTTAATCTTTCTTTATGGCTTGTGGCTTTTGTAAGGTGTTCTAGGTGTTACTTTTCCTTTCTCTTAATCGTCCTGATTAAATGAAAGGCGTTCACCGTCCATGGTTCACTTGTCGTAACACCTAGAACACCTTACTACTTCCTTTCCGTTGAAGATTAAAGCTATGACATTTATTAGTCTTGTGGTTATTTACTAGCTTTCGTTGTTAAATAACTTGTTCTAAATACCTCTCATTGGCCATTGGCTCTTAAGCATTTTTTTATAAAGATACCTTTTGAATAACCTTATTCACCACTAGCCCAAGCATTAGCCTAGTAGATAGGCGATAGGTAACGGTAAGCTGTGATTTTTAAAAGAGTCTTAGTAAAGCTTAGTTAGTGGAAGAAGTATTTCCGTTCAGAAGCTTATCTGTCTGACCGTAGGGAGTTATAAGCTTTAGGAAATACTTCTGGAACGAACTCTAGCTTTTCTTAGACTCTTTTAACCTGAACAACTTACCGTTACCTATCGCCTATCTACGAACGTCTTGCCATCACCACACCTCTACCAATAGTATCTTCATACATTAACTTAGCATAGCTACCAACCCCTACAACACCTAAACTTAAAACACTTCTATATTGAGCCATTCCCCTGTATATGATATACTTGCACTATCATAATACATTGGAGGAAGCAAATGAAAAAAAATAGCCACACCAACGAAACAACGAAAAAAGAATTTTTAGCACGAGTTGCTCGAATGTATTATATACTCGGTATGAACCAAAAAGAAATCGCTCAGCAGCTTGGTATAGGACGCTCTTCCGTAGGTCGTTTTCTAAGTGAAGCCCGAAATGAAGGGGTTGTACAAATTCAGATTGGCTATAACGCCAATGTGTTGCGCAATACAGACTCCGAACACACGCTCATCGATAAATACAATCTCAAAGACGCCGTTGTAGTGAAAAGACTTCCAGGCAACAACTTTGAAAACATTGTTGTTGACTATATGAACAGTATTTTACCCTTCCAAGGAAGGGTTGGCTTAACTGGAGGTCATACATTATACCAAGTAGGACAACATATGCATACATGCGAATCAAGACCTGACTTAAAGTTGGTACAATTATCAGGAAATGCTGGCAACTTACCATCAACATCCGTGATTCAATCTTGGTCACAGGCCCTAAAAGCTGAACCTGTATACATCCATGCCCCAGCTTTTGCCAACGATAAAGCAACAAAAGAGATTTTTATGCAACAAATGCAAATCAAAAAAAGCTTTGACGAAATTAAAGAACTGGATATGCTGGTTGTGGCTATTGGTACCTCCGATAGGCAGGCAACCATTCTGCAACTGGGTACCATTGCTGACCTTACCTCCGATAAACTCAAGAAGAACAGCGTGGGGGATATCAGTTATCATTTCTTTGATGAACAAGGTCATTTTTCCATGCATGATATCAGTGACCGATTAGTCGGTGCTTCTATTGAAGACCTTCTGACCGTTCCAGTAAGAGCCGCTATTGCCTATGGCGATAATAAGATTCCTGCCATTAAAGCAGCTCTTGTAGGAAGGCTTGTAAACATATTACTTACGGATGAGGATACTGCCAAAGAACTCTTGTAATCACTTAATCTTCAACATGGACACTTTGCAAATAAGCATACCCTTTTTCTTTTTTTGTGATTAACCAATCCCATATAAACTGCACCATTTTTCTCTTATGTAACTGTAGATAGTATAACATACCCAGCGGTTTAGCTAGAAAATCCACTAATCCACCAGTGTGGGTTAAAACATAACGGGTATCTTTTAAGTACTCGTATTTATCCAGATACAACATTTTAGCCACAAAAAATACAGCATCCAGATAGTTTTCATTAAAAATGGGTATGCCCGTGGTATCTTTTGGATGAACCAAAATGGGTACACCTGATTTCCTTAGTTTATCTAATATGTTTACATCAAATACTTCCTCTAACTCTTGATCATAGATTCTCGTATAAATGCATAGTCCATCTAACTCTAAATCATGTAAACAATAATCAATTTCCTTTAGGGCATGTTCTGTATTCTCCACGTCAATAGCCCCAAAAGCCCCTATCTTTTTAGGATTCTTGTTCCTGATGCCTACCACTTCATTATTATATGTCTTAAGCATGGCAGTCTTCTCACTATCTTTTAACTGCCATAGCTGAGGCATATCCAAAGACAGCATGATTTTATCATAACCACATTTACACATCCAATTAAAGGTTTCTTGCATATCCCAAAGTTTCACTTCACCATTACAATATGAAGGTTTTATTCTTTTTAGCTGTTCATAAACTGCTTTGGGGGTACAATGATAATGATATTTAATCTTACCCTTTCTATTGTGATTGGTTATGGGTTGCATCTTGTCTACTAAGACTTGTTTAACAGGTGCTTTAGCCTTCAATGCTCTTTCTGCATTATGTTTAAATATACCTTCAAGGTAACTGTGATTTATATTAAATGTACTAAGTTGTTTTATAAAGTAGGCATAATTTGACTTTGCCCAGCAATAATCACTGCCGTATAGTGTATGACGTATGCCCGCAAAATCAATCATCTTAGGTAACATCTCATGATACGCCACTAATGATGTATCAAGGTATAGTTGCGATTTCCAATGATCATATTCTGCTTCAATATGAGGATTTTCATCTCTTAAACGTTCCATGAGTGTTGGATAGATAGCTGGTAGAACCCCTCCTCCATGGGAAAGTATAAACTTAATATTCGGGAAAAGCTTATGATAACCGCTTCTGACAAAGTCCATGATTGTACGTGTTGTATCTAGTTTCATATAGTACATATAGTTGAGTAACCCATGATCTATTTTATTTGGAGCTGCTGTTGGATGTATGTAGATGGTGGCACATCTTTTGTTGGCTTCTTCAAAGAACTGTTCATACTGTTGGTGCCCTAGATAATTGCCGTTAACATTACTTAATAAACCAATACCATCAAATTTTAATACATCCAATACGTACTTCAACTCTTCTACAGCACCCTCTACATCAGGCAGTGGTACTGCTCCAAAAGCACCCAATTGGTCAGGATGTTTTTTAATAAGATCCGCCATAAAATCATTACATCTTCTAGCTAATTTTCTGCTATATGTATCTCCCCCGAAATAAACACCAGGTGTAGATATGGACATAATGGCCCGTGTTATATGATGTTTTTTCATCATCTTTCGTTGCGCCTTTTCCGACCATGTTGTCTGATTTATCCCCCACACTTTGGTCATGCCTATTCTTTCCAACTGTTCTGAATAAAATTTTGGACTTATGTGATGATGCACATCCCATTTTTCATACTTAAAATATCCCATGCTACGACCTCCTTACTTAATTTTATGTACTTTATGAACTTTATTATTAAATTAAGTTCATTTTAACATAACCATTCATTACTGTCAAGTTTAATGAACCCTATATGTTCATATCGTTCATTCTTTTTGACTTTATAGATTATTTCTACTATAATATTTATGGAACGCATTAACCAAGAATAGGAATAGGAGATGTAATCTTGAACGGTCATGAAAGAAGACGAAATAATAAAATTGAAGTCATAAAAAATACAGCATTTACCTTATTTAATACATACGGCATCAAAAAGGTAAGTATCGATGAGATTGCTGACAAAGCAAATGTTTCAAAGGTAACCATCTATAAATATTTTGAAAGCAAAGAAGGTCTTTATCGTGAAGTGGTAAAAATGATTTTTACCAACATGGTCCGTAAGGTAGAAGAAACATTTAATTGTAAAGAAGATTTTTTATCCAAGCTAAAATGTGTTCTTTCTTCAAAAGAACAGTCCCAATCCATACTAAATGGTAAATTTATTGAAGAAGTCCGTCGCATGGATGCTGAATGTGAGCAGTATATGGTTGACATTTATGACAGGCAAGTCAAAAAACTGATGTTTGATTTTTTTAATGAAGGAAAAGCTGCTGGTTACATTAATCGCAACATATCCAATGATATTTTGTATGCCTATACAGAAATTTTTAGAGCTGGGTTAAACGCTAAATACACTTATTTTGAATCCCTAATGAATCATAAGCAATCCTATGATAAACTGGTTGACCTCTATTTCTTTGGTCTTATTAACAAAAGAGAATAGGTATGTATAACAGACTGGTTAAAATAGTATGTATATAGGTTCGTTAAAAATTTTTACAATTATTATGAAGTACAGATGGCTGTGGGACATTAATCAAAAAATCCACTCTTATGTTATAGAGTGGATTTTTTCAATGGTATACCACCTTGTTGCACCTTTTCTCAGGCATGTTACACCATAAAAATATAGCCTACACCCACAACAGTCAGCAAGGCACCTAAAGCTTCTTTTAGTGTAATTTTCTCTTTATGTACGGCAATTGAAAAAGGTATGATAAGCACTGGGGTAATGGCCATAATGGTTGACGCAACACCAGGATTAGTATGTTGTATGGCAACCAGTGACAGCGATACGCCTATAAAGGGACCAAATATGGCTCCAATGGTTAAGACCATCATGGCCTTTCGTTGTCTAAAAGCTCGTGCAACAGAACCCCACCTCTTCTTAACTGTAAAGACAATAGCAAATCCCAATATTCCAGTAATAACCCGAATGTGTGTTGCTGCAAAAGCATTATAATCTGCCATACCAAACTTACTTAGTATAAGTCCTAATGTCTGACCTAATGCCCCCCCAAATGCAAATAAAATGCCTTTTACAGGATGAGACAGCTTAATATTTCCTTTATGATCCCCTTTAACAAGTATCACAATAGCAATACCTAATATGGTTATGGTCATCCCTATAATCTGTGAAACACTCATCCATTCACCCAGTATAAAAAAACTTAAAACAGCCGTAATGGGTGGTACACTTGCCATAATCAGCATGGATATTCTTGATCCAATTCTCACAAAAGCTTCAAATAAGAATAAGTCACCCATGACAAACCCAACCACCCCAGACAACCCAAGCCATATCCAAGTATCTAAGCTTGCATCCACAGGTAATATAAGTCCTCTTGTAATCCAAGTAAATAGACCTAAAAAGATGAATGCCATAAATAACCTAATAATATTCAGGGCAAGAGACCCTATTTTTTTTCCAGCATATTCAAAGGATGTTGCAGTAATTGACCAACAAATAGCAGTGAATAGTGCAGCAATTTCTCCTGTATAATTTTCCATGAAAACCCTTTCTGTTTTACAACTTGGTCAATGCATAAAAACGTGTTGCTAAATCATATGCAATCATTATCACATATTTTTTTGGCTTTTACAACCAGCATTCATCCATGGTTCATTTTCTAGGCAAGACGGCATAGGGGAATAGGTCAATGTCTGTGTCTTTTTGTGGAAATATTTAGTTTTATATGCTATAATGAACCCAATAATATGAAGGAGGATGTCACAATGTCAGAAATAAACAACCCAAACCAGCCTGTCAACAATAAAGGGCTTGCTATTGCATCGATGGTTTGTGGTATTGTTGGGATCGTTACATTATGTATCGTTTACCTATCTATACCTTTAGCTCTATTGGCTATCATATTTGGAGGTATCATGATCAATGCCAATAAAACTAATCCTAATAAAGAAGGCAGAGGCATGGCCATTGCTGGTCTTGTTCTTGGCATTATTACCATTGGATTAATAATTATATTATCTCTATTTGCTGCGTCAGGTGCTTATCAACTAAGTAATCTTATGTAAGATGAAGTTTTCTATTTTCTTAAATGTTGCCATTATTATTGCCTTATTGAGCATACTCATCATTTCTGTAATCGCTTATATTGAAGGAGACCTGGTCTATTTATCGGACCAGTTTATTATTGGCAAATGTGTGATTAAAGAGATGACAGGGTATGATTGCCCATCATGTGGCTTAACTAGAAGTTTTGTATCCATTGGTCACGGTCAGTTAGTAAAGTCTCTCCACTATAATATTGCCGGACTGCTTCTTTACATACTACTCATAAGTCAAATGATCAATAGCAGCTTATTTCTCATAAGAAAAAAATACAGTCCTCATTTAAGCCGTTTTAATTGGATCTTGGGCATCGGCACATGCATTATCCTTATCATAAATTGGATTTTGCACTTATTTTAACACACACACAAGGGTAAAGCTCACACAGCTTCACCCTTTTTTATGACAAGGGGACGTTTCGTCTGTCATATTCTATTACACTTCGATATTGAACTTCATCATCATCATACAACCTATCTGCTAGATTATCATTTTTTACAATTTTTCATATAAAGCATTCTTTACTTAATTATGTAAATAATATTTTGTTTGCATTAGAAAATTATGTCTGATAATATGAATCATATATACATGTTTAATGATAAATGATAAGGAGGATCGTGTCATGGCTAATGTATTAAGTTATAACAATGTTCAAGAATTGCGTTTTGCAATAAAATCCTATAATGACTATATGTCAGAAATACCAGATGATTTTATGGTTCTTAAAGAACATCTACAAGGTTTAACACAAAAACAATTTTGTATAGCCTTTAAAGCTTTAAGAGATCTGGTGATACATATGTATACCTATCTAGAAAAACACCCAGAAGCAATAGGCTTATTGGCTAAGCATAAAAAAAGTGGTGAAATGAAAATCCAAACATCACAAAATATAAGCAGCATCAAGAAAATTATCTATACAATTGGTCTCACATCCAAATTAGAAAATAATACACTATGCGTAGATATGAAAGCCTTTCGAGAAAGTTATGCCGTATTTTACTCAAATAGTTCCACTGCATTAACTGATAAAATTAAAACCATTGATAGCGAGACATTTGATAAATTTTATAGCACTAAACATGTATCATCTATTTTTAAGTATTTGACTGCTTTTGGTTTTGTAATTGATGGGTTTATAGAAGATAAAAAATTTAGTGAGCTACAGCAACTGGAGATAACCTTCCCCAGTAATCCACCTATTATCAACATCATCAAAGCATTTTCTAGACCTTGCATATGCCGTATTAGTTTTGGCTTTGACTATGCCAAATTTAATTATCGTATATTTGCACATGGTATACACGCAACAATTCCCATGGAAGATTTATATAGTGTTTGCCTTTTACCTGAAGAACACCAGAATTTCTTACTTTTACTCAACAAATCATTAGAAAAAAAGAACATACGCTATGGTAAATGTGAAAAAGGTTGGTACCATGGTACATTACCATGTCAATATAACTATCGCAATAAGGTGAGAGTTCTTCAAAATATGGAACATGGCATTTTACCTCACCTTGTGCTTGATTTTCGAAATAAAATAGATAAAGGGACAACGTTAATCGAAAGCATCCCAAAAGAATATCGCTCAAATATTCCTCAATGTCGAGGATGTCGAAAAAATTGTCCCACCCGAACCATGATTACTGCTGATGGAAAGAAGTATGCCCTATGCCATGGTCAATGGTGGCATTTACCTTTAATAGATGGTTCTATTGATTTTATAATGCAGGCTTTAAGTATGTAATTCTCAACTGATAGGGGTTATGCATTGACGGAATGTACGATGCAGCACCTCTATTATTATGCCAAACTACATGGTCCCCCTTGTGAGATTATGACAAACGAAACGTCCCCTTGTCAGGTTTTTTCTTACACTACATTATCCTTTTACCCCACCAGCAGTTAATCCTGCCACCATGTATTTTTGACAAAATAAGAACAAGAATAAGATGGGTAATGTTGCTACTACACTAACCGTCATTACATTAGCCCAATCATAAGCAAACTCTCCAAGATATCGTATGGAAATTCCTGAAGGTAATGTTCTTAAGTGGTCCTTGTTGATCAATGTAATAGAATACAAAAAATCATCCCAAGATAATAAAAATGTATACATACCTACAGCTAAAAACCCCGGTTTTGATAAGGGGAATATAATACGAAACAATATACCAAATCGACTGCATCCATCTATTTTTGCGGCTTCTTCAAGTGAAATGGATATCTCATCAAAAAATCCTTTAATCATCCATATACAAAAAGGTAATGATGCTGTTGTTATGGCTATGACAAGCCCAAAATGGGTGTTTAGTAAGTGGTATTGATTGTATATTGAATAGAGTGATATTAACAATGAAATAACTGGAAACATTTGCGTCGATAAGATGAGCATTAGGCATGTGTTCTTTCCTTTAAATGAGTATCTTGAAAAGCCATACCCTGCGAACATAGAGGCTATCATACAAATGAAAGTTGTACTAAAAGCTACTTTAATGCTATTGGTGTAATAGGTTATAAAATAGTTTTCTTGTAAGAGCTTCACGTAATTCTCTGGTGTTGGGTTTAATGGGAGCCATTCTGGTGGTAACTTAAATATGGCACGCATATCCTTGAGTGACGTGCTAATCATCCAATAAAAAGGAAATAATAAAAAAATCAAAAATAAAATAAGACAACTAATGGTTATTATTTTATTGAATTTACTCATTTTCTTCAATGTTTTACCTCCCTATTTTTCTGTCAGTAATTTATTGTAAATAGCTGATATTATCATAAGTATTATGAGCCATAATGTCCCAATTGCAGCACCTTTTCCTATATCCAGTTCAATAAAGGACGTCTGATAACTCAATACCGCAAGGGTTGTTGTTTTGTTCATAGGGCCACCAGCAGTCATAATCCAAAATAGAGGAAACATCTTAAAATTTTCTATAATAGCTACTAACGTTACTGTTTTAATCACATTCTTAAGAAAGGGTAAGGTTATGTGTCTAAACAATTGCCACTTATTCGCACCGTCTATGGTTCCTGCTTCGACCAATTCTTGAGGAATACTTTGCATGCCTGCCAAAAGCATGGTCGCCATAAAAGGTAACTGCCTCCATAAAGCTGCAACAATAACTGCTACTAATGCTAAGTTAGGATCTGCCACCCATTTTGTGGGTTCCGCTAAAATACCTATTTTCATCAACACATAATTCATCAATCCATAATCCGCCTGAAAAATCCACATCCAAAGTAAAGCCACAACAATTGTCGGCACAATCCAAGGGATCAATACAATGGACCTTAATACACGTCTTCCTCTAAACTCTTTATTAAGTAACAGTGATAGTAGCATACCAAGTACAAATTGTATACTGACAATTAACATAACATAGGTGACCGTAATTTTGAATGCGTGAAGAAATGCTCCCTCTGTTAAGACCTCCTGGTAATTCTTTAACCCATTAAAAACCGGGTTAGTCATATTGGTTAACGACAGATCAAAAAAACTCATATAGACGGACTTTAATATTGGAATAAATATTGAAAAGCATAATAACAATAAGGCAGGTGATAGTATGGTTATTAGAAATATTTTATCTTTTATACGTTCAGAAATACCATGTCTTAGTATTCGTTCCATATGTCATCGCTCCTTTGCAAGAAATTGGACTCAACTTTGAAGGGCTGCCTCATGCATAATACTCTTCCGGCTAGTTATCCTTGAGACAGCCCCTTCAATCCTTTATCTTCCTACCTTATATTACTCTAACAATCCTTTTAATTTATTATTCAGTTCTTCGATTACATCATCAACATTCGTATCTACCAGCATCACTTTTTGAAGTGCACCAGCTATCTCTAAAAACCCTTGTTCCATACCTTTATTATTAGGAGGTAATGCATGACTATGGTTATTTAATTGATCCACTAATATTTTGGCAATCTCATTATCATTCAGATCAGGGTCGGATGCGAATGACTTTCTTGCTGATAGCACATCATTGGATTGATGATATTTTGTAATCATTTCTTTATCGGTTATAAATTTAATAAAATCTGCGGCTACATCGGGATTTTTACAGTCTTTCGATATGACTAGCCCATGTGCTTCTCCAATGGAAACACTTTCACCTGTTGCATTATGTGGCACCAATGCTGCTCCCCATACTTTATCAAATGCTTCCCCCTTGCCACTAAGATTTCGATAAACAGCTTTTCCATAATATCCGTCCATATACATGCCCAAACGGCCAATTGAGAATAAGTTTCTCAGGTCCTTTAACTTAGCTGATGTAGGTGTTAAATCGTCATTGGCTAGTTTTTTGTAAAATGTAAACATGGCCTTTACTTCTGGTGTATTAATGTTTACGTTACCATCCTTATCATAGATAGATCCACCGAAACTATATAAGTTCCTTAAGGCTACTAGACCATTAATCGGTAATTTATCAGCGGCTTCACCAAAGCCATATATCTTATCCCCATTATCTGTCTTCAGCTTTGCAATCTTTTTGGCATATGCTATCATATCATCATAAGTCTTAGGTGGTGTTTCTGGATCTAATCCAGCTTGCTCAAATAATTCTTTATTCCAATATAAGATGTAAGGAGATGGCGCCCATGGCACACCCATCAGTTGGCCTCTGTATGTATAGTCATCTCGTAGTGATGTAATTAAATCATCCACATATGCTTTACCCAATAAATCATCAAGAGGCACAACAATATCCGAAGCAGCATATGTTGAAAACCATGCTGTATGTGTTTGAATGATATCAGGCGCATCATTGGATGCTGACATAATAAAGGTTTGCTTTTTGATATCACCAAAAGGAATACTGATATAGTCAATGGTAACATGAGGATTAATCTTTTTATATTCAGCTGCCATTGTTTCAAAAATATCTTTTGTAGAATCTTCACTAACACCCCAGGATGCAAATGTTAATGTTATATCTTTAAGATTCGTTTCGTTATTATCCAATGTATCCTTAGATGAATTATTCTCATTATCTATCTGCTTATTGTCTTCTTTTCTACTACACCCCACAAATATGTTCAAACATAACAATGTGATAAGAATGATTGATAGGTATTTCTTCATAATGTAATCCTCCATTATTCTATTTTAAATCAAACATCTGCAAATCTGATTATCAACCAACGGATCCTATTGGCTGCATAACCCTAGTATACAATCCCAATGTTTTATTGTCTATTTTCATATTTTTACCCGCTGTATGTATCTTTGCTTTTACATGATACATTCTTTACATCCATGTATAATTATTATGAAGCCCTTGTATAGGCTTCACATCTAGATAGATATATGTCATAATATCTATACATTGAACTGTCTATAATGGATGAATGTATCATGAACAATAATTGTTATCTTTGACATTTGGAGGTTAACTATGGCCAATAATCATCCCATTCACTTAATAAAACAACGCACTTTTATACTCTACTTTTTATCCTTTTTATTATCCATTGTGTTCTCCGTCATCATCCTAGGTATTGTCTCATATCAACTAACTGTGGGTTCCCTTGAGCATGAAATCATTAAGTCATCTTCCAATGCATTGCAGCAAACCAATGCCACATTAGTAAGCACTTTAAATGAAATCAATGATGTGACCTTTCAGATAGGACTTAATGGCAGTGTTTCAAATTATCTCTATAATACGGATAACCGATTTCTTCTAAACGCCATTCACGATACTATAAAAAGTTATAAACAATCTCATGACTATATTGAATCCATTGAATTATATGCAAAGCCAAATAAACATATTATATCGTCCATGGGAGCCACACAATTATTCAATAATCAAATATCATATCAGTGGATTGGCAAAATGGAAAACAGCAAGGCTCAGACAAAATGGCTTCTATCTGGACAACATATTAATTCTGAGTATAAAAAAATCAATATTATTTCATTTATTAGGAAACTACCCATAGGTTATAATCTTCGCCTTGGCTATATTACCTTGCATATTGACGAGCAAAGTATCTCCTCCATCATTAACACATTCAACATCCACGAAGATGCTCGGACTTACATGATTGATTCCACCAAAAGCATTATTTCTTCTTTGGATAAGTCTCTTATTAAGCAAGCAAACGACCAAGTTTTTATTGAGCGTATTGTCAATAATACAAAAATGGAAGGCCAACTCACCACCCCAAATGGTGAATCCCTTGTGTTTTATATCAAAAACAATGTAAACGATTGGATTATCATATCAGAAGTGCCTTATACTTATATCACCTACAAAACCAATAAGATTCTTTTTACAACACTCACATTATGCCTAGGCATTATTATACTTGGTATCATTGCAGCTTACTATTTATCCATTAGGCTCTATAAACCCATTATTAAGCTCATGGCTAAAGCCCATGTGGTTGATGCAGAACCTCAAGAAAATAGCAAAAATGAATTCTCTTATTTATCGGGTGTTTTTGATCATATTACCATTCATAATAAGAATCTTAAAAAAGATATCTTTTTAAGTGCACCAGCTCTCAAAGAAAAATTTGCTTATGATTTAATCCATCATAAATATACATCACTTGCAGATGTTAAAGAGCAAATTACCTTTCTTAAACTCCAGTTATCGCTTCATGATTATGTGGTTCTATTAATAGAAATCGATAATTTTGATGCTATCTTTGAGCATAACAATATCGAGGATATTAACCTGCATAAATTTGCAATGGACAATATTATCCATGAAATATTCATCAAGAACTATACCATACTTACTGTAGATGTGGATATGAAAAGACTCTGCCTTATTGTTAATGTGAATACCAATGAACACCTGCTCCATTGCGAAAACCTTTACAACTTGTCCAAAGAGCTCATACAGGTAATTTTAAGTATCTTGAAAATAGAAGTTACTGTTAGTATTGGTAATATATATGATAGTATTTTGCAACTGGACATGTCCTATAGAGAAGCTCATGATATTATGAACTATAAGATTGTCCTATCCAAAAACATCATGTTCTATGAGCACTATAATAATGATGTACGCATGAATTATCATTATCCCATACACACCATAAGCCATATCATTAATAATTTAAAGACTGGTGACGCTAACAAGATTGCTCGTTATCTGGATAAGATAACCGATGACATTAAGAAAAATTATAATCTCACTTATGAAAATATATATCGTATATTTAACCAAGTTATAGATTCGCTTATCCTGACATTGCAGGAGCTGCAAATACCTCTTGATAAAGTCCTTGGTGAAAATTATTTTATTTATAAAGAGTTGTCTAATCAGAAATCCATTGATAGCATTAATGATTGGTTGAAAGAGATATTCAGCAAATGCTGCCATTTTATTCATGCAAACAATCCTGACAGCAATCATTATGTGGAAAAAATTCGTTCATATATCAATAATAATTATAAAAAGGATATCTTCATCGATATCATTGCTGATTATGTCAACTTAAATGCCACCTACATGTGCCGCATCTTCAAACAAGAGACAGGTAAAACAGTATTAGAGTATATCACTGAAAAGAGAATGGAAGAAGGTAAAACTTTATTGATAAACACGGACTTAACGATTGGTGACATTGCTGGGAAACTTGGGTATAATAATGTCCATAGTTTCATGAGGCATTTTAAATCTGCTGAGGGCATTACACCAGGAAATTATAGAAAGATGGCCAGGTAACATGGTTTTTTTGTGTTAAAAAGATAATGTATGACAAACGAAACGTCCCCTTGTCAGGTTTTTTCTTCTTGACTCTACACATGCGTCATGGTTTATGATGACTATAAAAGGGGTGACGTATTTGAGTAAGTTAGTGGTCGTATTATGGCAAAAGAGAACCTTATTAATAGCATTATTCACTCTATGCATTAGTCGCGGTATACTAGTATTATGGTTGAACAAGGGTTATGCAGAACTCATTGATAATATCTTGAAAGGTTCTTATGACCTTATAAATAACACTGCAATGCTCATCGTGTGTGCTGGTATTGTTCAAGTTGTTGTTCTTGTAACGCAAAGTTTGATTTCATCTAAGCTGGCAGAGAAAACGGGATATGCTTTGAGAACGGATGCAATTGATGGTATACTAAAAAGTAATTATGTAACCGTCAATCATCTAAGTACTGGCGGAAGTCTGTCCAAATTAAACACGGATTTATCAGGTATAATCGAATGGATCAAAAATGAACTGTCCCCACTCCTATCCGATAGTCTATTAATGATTATTGTTCTGACAGCTTTATTGATGATGAATTGGAAATTAACAGTTGTTAGTTTCTTTCCCGTACCCTTCATTTCTATAGGTGCATATCTGTTAAGCAAACCTATTACGTCCATTGAAAAGAAGAAGAATCAGACTTTATCTGATGTAAACGTTATTGCCAAGAGTATAGTTGACGCTTTTTCTATTCTAAAAATTTTTCAAATGACACATAACTTATTATCTAAGATTGATAAGAAAATAAACCTGTCTATCCAATCGGAGATAAAGGCGAATAACATTCGAGCTAAATTAATGTCTATAAACGGCTTTCTCGCATACATACCTACATCTATCATGTGGGGTTATGGCGGTTACATGGTTATCAAGGGAAACCTTTCAGCTGGAACACTCCTTGCCTTTACCAATATGTCAAGCTTTGTTAGAAATCCACTTGTTAATCTACCTGCAAAAATATGTTCCATTAGAGCTTTTATGGCTAATACATCAAGATTAATGGATATGCTAACACAATTTAAGTCTGTTCATCATCATGGGAGGATTAAACAAGACATGACAAAAAAGAATGTTATCCAATTTCAAAATGTAAGTTTTGGGTATTCAAAAGAAACAAACAGTCTTCAGAACATAAGCTTTAAAATCTATAGAAACACTAACATTGCAGTAGTGGGCGAAAGTGGTTGTGGTAAAAGTACTATCTTGAAGTTAATATCCGGTTTATATCATCCAGATCAAGGAGAAATCTTGTTTTTTGGTGACAGTATTAGACATACACAGCTTGATCATGTAAGGAGTCAGATATCCTATATACCCCAAGACGCTCAGCTTTTTCCCATCAGTATCTTTGAAAACATAACCTGTGGTCATTCCATTAGTATGGATAGGGTGATGGATGCCTGCAAGGCTGCACAGCTTATGGATTTCTTAAACACGCTTCCTGATGGTATTTATACCAATATAGGTGAACATGGGAGTAGGTTGTCAGGAGGCGAACGTCAACGCATATCCATTGCAAGAGCAATTGCTAAGAATGCACCTGTATTTCTGATGGATGAAGCTACATCAGCACTAGATGGTGAAACGGAAGAAAAAGTTTTAAATTACTTTAATGGGCTAAAAAATGAGCATACCGTTATCTATGTCACACATAAAATCAAACATGCTGTAAATGCTGATTTAATACTCTGTATGAAGAATGGTCAACTATGTGAATCGGGTACCCATGATGACTTGTTACAGTCTAATGGTTATTATTCCAAACTGTTTATGCTGCAAAACATGCAAGAGGTGATCGCTCATGAAAAAGATTCTAAAGCAATATAATGATATCATACTATTTTTTGCTCACATGATTCCAGATAAAAAAAGACATGTCATAATAGCCTTTTTTGCTGGCTTATCAGACTCCTTTTTTAATTTACTGCTTGCGTTTATACTCAAAAATGTGTATGCATCTGTTACTGAAAGGAACATTGTATCCTTAAACCGAACAATACTCTTTTTTATACTTTTTATTGCAGGAATTTTCTTGTATAACTATGTGTGTTGGTGCTTACATGGAAGCTCTGTAGCAAAAATAAGTGGAACTATTAAAGGCTTCATTCTAAGTAAGCTCTGTTTACTGCGTTTATCTTCTATAGAAAACCATCATAGTGGTGATATAATATCCATCCTTACAAGTGATGTAAATCATTCTCAATTCTTATACGCCAATATTAGACTAATCTTAAGCAGCTTGTTGATGGGGATTATATCGACAGTTTTGGTTTTTAATACATCGCTATTCTTAGGCGTTATGATAGGGATATTAGCTTGTATCCAATTGCTTATCAATTTATTTGTTGTTAAACCTCTCCAAAAGCAAAGCAGCACAATTCGAGAAAACACCAAGCAAATGACCATGACTTTTTCTGACATCCTTGAAAACAACATGAGCATACGTATATATTGCTCCCAAAATTTCTATATGAAAATAAGCAGTCAAATGAGTCAAAGATTGTATCAATCAAAAATAAAGCTCCATAGGATTAATGCCGTTATATTAGGTATAAATGTCTGCTTTGGTTTGCTTGGTTATATATTGGTATTGATTTTAGGTAGCCTACTAATAAGTGCTAATAAATTGACAATTCCTGATTTATTGTTTGTCACACAGATGAGACTAATGATGGTCCAAGGCATACTTAAATTAGGTCATTACACCGTACACATGCAACCAGCTATAACAGGTATGAAAAAGATTATGTCTTTTATGGATGAGGCTATTGAAGAAAACATATGATTTAAAGTATAATAATGCTAAGGGGGAATGGAACGTGGATGTGCATTTTAAAATAGGTGAAATAGCGGATATGTATAATACCTCAATTAGAGCTTTACGGCTGTATGATAAGATGGATTTATTTAAACCTGAATACACAGACGAACAAACAGGCTACAGATACTATACGATAGACCAGTTTCCAGTTTTAAATACCATTCTTGTATTTAAGTCTATTGGTATTCGATTGATTGATATTAAAAAACTCATGGAAAACGGCATTGATCCTGATGAACTTATTCATCTATTACAGCAAAAACAAGCCTATTGGGAAAATCAAATCGAGATTGCAAAGTACAATCTGGAGAGCATTGAAAACATCCAATCAGCAGTAGGCTTAAAGTGCGAAGCATCAGATGATACACCTGATGCTTACAAAATGTCTAAACTTGTTTGTTTGGAAAATTTGAAGGTGAGTCATCTTCTGTCCGAAGTTCTCTGGTTGTGATTATCGTTCATAACACTTTATACCATTTATTTTCTTAATGGGACTTTTAATGGGGTCATTGACTTGATGAACAGCTTGTAGGATACCTTCTTTATAGTAATGCCATTCATCATCGTCTAGCTCAAGTATAACATCTTCTATAATATAAGGTCCATATTTAAACTGCCCCATTACAGCTCCTTTAAATTCTCCATTTACTAGGATATATTGTAAGGTCTTAAATTGTTCACTTTTAAAGTGTTCTTTTAACCAATGCTCATTGGCTTTCACAAGAAAATCATTCCGATGAAGGACATAGATACTCTCTTCCATATAAAAATCCGTGTTGTTTACAACCACCTCATCGGTCTTCAACATGTATTGATCATCATATGGCATTAGAACTTCTTCTTGAACCAATTCTTGAATGGCACTACGAATGATTTTCTTCGGTAATTTATAAAAGGATTTAACCATTTCTTCGTCAAATAAGACGATTCTATAGGCAAAGCGTTGTAATACAATCTTTAAGGCTTCTAGCATGGAATATTTTTCAATATTGGCATTTGGAAACATCTGGCCAAATATATACCAGCCTCTATCCCACTCATTATCATATTGATCTTCGTAGATTAAAAATGCTTTTTGTAATTGATGTAAAACAGGTGTAATTTCTTTAACCAATAGACCTGTCATTTCCTTCATTAACTGTATCGTTAGCGGTCCTTCTCTCTCAATAAGTTCAAGAAGCATCTGCTGTTTTGCATTAAGATTATTTATCGATTTTTTAAATAGAGAAGCAAATAATTCCAAGTCGTCTCGATCAATCCATCCTAAATTATTACCCTGAAATCTTCCTTTTAATAATTTTCTTTGTAATTGTCTTTGTCGATTATAGTCTATATCATTAAAGGACGTGCGAAAGGATAATGTTGGTGGTTCACCAAATCCTGACCAATACACATTTTGACCGGGACTTGTATCCTTATAGAGTTGGTCATAATCATTTATGCTTACTGACTTTGATAAATACTGTCTTTCCATCATCAATGCAATGATTTTTTTGCTATATTGCACATTATCCACTCCATTTCTCATTTTTTATCACTGTTTTCTTCATCTTACATCTACACCAAAAACGGGAATGCTACATACATATCATAAAGCGGTTACACTTGGCTATGATTCATGTATAAGCGTAAAGTTCCATCTTTTATGTTTGCATTGATTATAACATAACAAACATGACGCCTGTATGTCGTGTTTGAATCATTGATAATGTTTTTGATTAAATGCTGCTATTTCTTTAATGCGTTCAACCAAACAAACAGGTTCGTGTACAATCACTTTATCGCCAAAACTTAATATCCAACTCAGCATAAATTCAAAGTTGGTAAAATCCATTTCAAAATACAACATGCCATCATCACGTTTCGAATAACTTTCATGTCCATAATTCTCTACTAAAATATATTCAACACTTTTATCAAAAGATGCCCTCAGCATATAATGACACGGAAAGATATCGTTCATCTTTTTCACAATACTTTCCGTAATCCTTTTCGATTCAAAACCCTCATGGGTTAGCCTTAAGTCCCAGAACCGATTCATCTTATACATTCTAAAGTCATTTTTTTCGTCACAAAAAGCGTATAAATACCAGTTCTGCCATTTGTAAATGATTTTATAAGGCTCAACTTTTTTACATGATTTTCCTAACATACTATAATACAAAAAGCTTACTTTTTTAGATGATTTCACTGCCTTTTTAATTATCTCTATTTTTTTCGAAATACTTTCCGTATAAAAAGAGCCAAGTTCAATCTCAAAAATATCGTCATCATCAGAACAACCATGACGCAGTTTAGCTAAAATCCTACCTGTATCTCCTGTAAAATCAACACTACCAATTGCATTTAAGCCAGTTAATACCTTGGTTAACTCCTCTTTGCTTAACATAGCTTGGTCAAATTTATAACCCTCTTGAATGGATATACCACCTTGGTGCCCTTGTTGCGTAATAATGGGAACCCCTGCCATGCAAAGGGTTTCAATATCCCGATTGATAGTTCTTTTGGATACCTCAAAGTATTCCGCTAAATATGGGGCTGTTACCTTCTTCTCCCGCGATAATATAAGTAATATCCCCATGAGTCTATCTATTTTCATCCTAATCAGCTCCCTATTCTATTTAAGCTAAGCAGTTATATCCATCTGTCTTCCATAAGCCTTTTTTATAAGTAAGTCAAACTTCCAAAAATCAACCTATAAAAATTATATCATTAACCCATTAATTTTGTAATATAGTAAGTAATATTTACAAGCTAGAACGGCGTTTTTTATTGCTTAAGAGTGGCTAGACAGAGAAAAACCATATATCGTAATAATGAACAACTACAGCTTGCTGCCATTCCTTTAATCCAAATAAAAGCAACAAACGAACAAGCGTGTATTATCACGATATATGGTTTCTTATCATTTAATCTACTTAACCGAATCGTCCCAACAATATTTCTTATTATTTTTTAAGACTTCTAAATGACAATGCATACATAGACCATTATGACAACAGATATTCTCTTTACATTCAGGACAACGCCATTTATCCTCTTCTTTTTGTAAAAAATCTTTCATACCATGTTTTTGAATATATTCTAGGTTTTCAATCATGCTCATGTGATATTTGGTACGATATCTTTTGTCTAAAGCCCTAAGTCTGGTACAAGGGAAATCATCACACCTATAACAAAATTCTACAAGCCCTTTGCCTATCTTTTCACATTTATTTGCCATATGCAGACAATGTTGACCTCTGGGTCTACATCCAGGGCAGTAAGTGCGATGGAAGCCTTGCTTATTTATATCATTTTTCTGTGCCAGATAGGCTATACATAGTTCACAGTTCATGCCACAAGGTGCAATCATTTCCTTTTTCATTTTCTTCTCCTTCACAGCTTATAGTTAGAATGTGCTAAAGGGCCATTATTAGAAAATGCTTCAATTGTTGCTGTTGTTTCAAAGTGTCTACCTGTTACATGCTGAAAACGATTAATTTTTGCCATGTTATCATCTCTTTCCCTTTTATTTCTATTCTAACATGCTAAACATGACAACTCTCTGTCTTATTTAAAAAGAAGTAGTATAAAAAAACTCCAGTATAGAACTGAAGCTTTTATGCATACATTATTTATCATTTTCATATTTACGCTATTTTAGCCAAAACTCTTTTATAATACACTGCAAAAATAATGGACATAAGCAGTGCACTAGCAGGATAACATGCACCTAGCAACGTTAAGCTAGGCTTAATAGGTAAAACAAAATTCACCCACAATAGCCTGGTTCCTACCACACCAACAAGTGTTAATATCATGGGTATAAATGATTTGCCGAGACCTCTAAGTGCCTGAGAAAATACTTGTTGTGGGATGGTTAATAGGTACATGGGCATGATGACAAATATAAGGCTGATGCTGATGTTAGTCACGGCAATATCATTAGTAAATAATGAAAACAATGAATAACGTGTCAGCATAAACGCAACTATTACTGCAGCCACAATAACATAGCTGATTACCATAATTTGCTTTACCGATTGCTTAACCCTATGGAGCTTATCGGCACCATAATTCTGACCTACAAATGTGATCACGGTGTTTCCAAGGGATGTAACTAAAATATCAACGATGCTATCGACCCTCACATACACTGTCCAAGCAGCAACGGATACTGCTCCAAATGTGTTAACGGCACCTTGTACAACCATGTTGGATAAGCTAAACATCATACTTTGCAACCCTGCTGGAATGCCAATAGCCCCTATATCTCGCATGATTCTAAAGTCAATGTTCACTTTTTGTTTCATGCTTATATTGATTTCTTTCACAATAATTCTGGCTAGAATAATGGCACTGATAGTCTGTGAAATGACAGTGGCAAATGCAACGCCAAATACACCCATACGAAGAACGAGAGCAAATAGTATATCTAATACGATATTTAAAAAACTACAAAATATAAGTACATATAGTGGTCTTTTAGAATCCCCTAGGGCACGTAATATACCTGCAAAAGCATTGTAAAGAATGGAAAACACGATACCAAAAAGATAGGTTTTTAAATATGTATTCGATAAGTCCATTGTTTCTACTGGCGTCTGTAATAGATTCAAAAATCTATTAGAAAATACAATACCTATTGCCGATAATAGAATTCCCAAAACAGCAAACATGATCACGCCATTAAATGTGATACTTTTTAACATCTTAAAATCTTTTTTACCATAATATCTGGACACATATGCTGTGATACCCGAAGACACGCCGATAAAAAAATTAGTTATCATAACAATTAACTTGGACGCGGAACCACCAACAGCCGAAAGCTCTAATGTCCCAAGACCTTTACCTACAATAATGGCATCGACAATGGCATAGAGGTGCTGAAAAAATCCTCCGATTACGATAGGTATAAAAAATATAATGACTTGTTTCCATATAACTCCTTTTGTTACATCGATATTGTTTTTCATATGGTCTCCTATATGGGTATCACCGTATTAAGTAATTTTTTAGCGTATGCATCTGTGGATTTTGAAATGTCTTTTACATCTATGATTTCAGTTATTTTTCCTTTATATAAGAACATAATTTTATTACATAAATATGTGACGGATGTTAAATCATGGGTGATAAATATGTAGGTCAAGCTATATTTTTCTTGAATGGTTTTAGCAAATGCATATAGAGGTTGTTTACTTTAACCATTTAAAAACCTCCTAAGACATGTCGATACTGCTTCATAACGACTTTTGTTTTTTCAACAAGTAATCTTATATAATTATCTGTTGCGTTATCTAGTATATATAATTCATCTGCTATCACTGGTGTTGGTTAACTCTTAGAGCAACTTCAGCAGGGTCAGAGTCCAAAAGGAATCGTATATTGTGACGGTTTTATATATCATTTTTTAAATTATATACGTATAACGATTTATTAATTTTATATGTATACAGCAGAAGCAGATTTTAGACTCGTCTAACTGCTTGATAGTATATAGTACTTCTATTTATTTGTCAATAATGAAAATCATTATCAAATATACTCCAAATAATACCCTTATTCCAATTAAATAAGGATAATTATGTGATTCTTTTTGATAAGATAATATGACAAACGAAACGTCCCCATGTCATCATTATTGATTTAATAATGTTGTGGGGAGGTTATCAAATAGTTCTTTAACAAGCTCATATCGATTCATACTTGCAAGAACATTCATATCAGGTTCATTGTATACGACAAGAATATCTTCTTCACCTAAGTCTGGATTGACTGAAAATGCCAGTTGCTCTTTATCTATTGAAAAATGTGCGTTTACACCTTCTTTATTCCCTCTTGCATCTAACCTTATCCATCTTTTTATGCCTGATATATACACTCCATTTAGACCATGTAGTATGATGTAAGGTGATGTTTTCTCACATAATATCAACTATTGGTAACAAAACCCTGTAGGGATACCATGGTACCTTAATAAGGCTGCAAGAAGATGGGATTTAGCATAACATATCCCTTGTTTGTAGTGTAATACGTCCGATGCCTTACACGTTACTATTTCGCCATTTATATCAGCAGAATGACTAATATTATCCCTAACAAATTCAAATGTCTTTTTTACTAAATCTATTTCAGATAATTTTTCATGATTAATTTGCTCTGCTAGCTCCTTTATAGCATCATGATGATAATCAACTATTGATGATGAAACTAGATAATCTTTTTTATTACTAGATTTCAATTTTAAGCTCATGATATAATCTCCAATCATATTTTAAGTATTATCTATTGTATAACAATAATTTTCTAAATGTTATATTTACCATGACAATATTTTCTAATCCCATAAAACATGTCCATAATGCATACTAAATATTTTTAGCCAGTCCCATCCTAATCTCTTATTTTTCTAAACACATAATAATCCGAGCCTACTAAGTATTTGGGTCCCTTCATTGTTTGTTTGACCTTATCCAGATCCACAGGTCTTCCCTGATAACGGGTAAAATATTGTTCAAGGTCTTTGCTTTCCATTTTGTAACTGCCTTGTTTATGTTGTAGGGTCCCAATAAATTCGAATGCTTTATCAGCCTTTGCTAATGTGGCATCCCCATGGCTATCATTGGCTAATAAGATGCCACCTTTTTTTAAATACTTCTTACATGCTTGAGAAACGAATCCTGCATATTGGGATATTAATAAATCCACATAACCAAGGGGAATAGAGAGCTCTTCCCAATAGTCTTTTGCTTCAAACTGAATAGAACAAGGCTCAGGGTATACCTTATTAGACGTCACAAAGTCTTTAATACCTGTTTCTTGTTGAAAGAACTTTATGGCTTTTTTATCTGTATCCACATAAATGACTTCTGGGATGATTAGGGATGGGGTAATATGGATATACGAACCCGGATAAAGGGCTTTTTTGATCACATCATATTGGGAGATACTTTCAAAAATTGAATAACGATCACCAGCTTTACTTACATATTCATGATACATTTCAATTCCTTTAGCTTGCATATCGCTCCTCCTCATGTATTATTCTATTTTAAAGTAGCCTAATGATACTAGGCATCTGAGCCAATCACATCATCCTTATTATAAAGGATGTGTACCCCCCTAATCAATAGTCATCTTTATCAAAAGAGGCTACACTTCATTTCACAAAGAAGATTTATCCGTTAGGAAACTTTCATTAACCCAAATGAGAATGTTCCTATCTCATTTGTTAATGAAAAACTTTCCTTAATATAAGATAAAGAAAGCGTACATTTGAGATAAACACTCAATGCACGCTTACATAACGTTGATGATTATGCCTATAGATTAGACACCATTTTATCACTCTCTAAATCTTCGGGCTCATTGTTCTCTGAAATCTCTTTATCTTTTATGCTATCACTGGCCACTGCAAGCATGAGCTTGATACGATTAAGCTGATTGACTTCACTAGCACCAGGGTCATAATCAATGGCTACAATATTAGCCTTAGGATAGCTTGCTTTAATCGGCTTCATCATGGCTTTCCCAACCACGTGATTCGGTAAACATGCAAAAGGTTGAACACACACAATGTTTTCAAAGCCTTCTTTTACCAATTCAATCATCTCACCGGTTAAAAACCATCCTTCTCCTGTTTGATTACCTAAGGATATGAGTTCTGAGGCATGCTTGCCTTTTTCTTCAATGGATGTAGGTGGTCTAAAATGCTTACTCTCTGCTAAAGGTACTTTGGTTGCTTTTCGATACCACTCAATCACATTGATGACCCATTTGCTGATTTTCCAGCTTTTTTTCGTGCCTCCTAGCTTTTCATACTGGAACTTTCGATTGTATGCACAGTACAAGATGAAATCCATTAAGTCTGGGACGCAGACCTCTGCCCCTTCTTTTTCTAACACTTCCACTAAGTTGTTATTGCCCATTGGGTGATACTTAATAAGAATCTCACCTACAACGCCTACTTTAGGTTTATTCAAATCCAGTCTTTCAATGTCATCAAATGCCCGTACGATGCCTTTCATATTTTTTCTAAACTGAATGATGTTACCATTTTCTAAGTTTTTATACGCCTTTTGCTTCCATGCTTGATACACCTGTTCCGTAGAACCTTTTACCTTTTCATAAGGTCTGGTGGCATAGAGGACACGCATGAAAATATCACCATATAGGATGGCCATAAGGGATCGATTGAGCATGGTAGGTGTTATTTTAAAACCTGGATTTTTCTCTAGACCTGATGCATTAACGGAAATAACGGGGACTGTTGTCACCCCAATATCCGTAAGAGCCTTTCGGATAAATCCTATATAATTGGATGCTCGACATCCACCACCTGTTTGGGTGATGAAAACCGATGTATTATTCAAATCATATTTTCCAGACTGAATGGCATTCAATATCTGGCCAACCACAATGATAGAAGGGTAGCAGGCATCATTATTCACATGTTTAAGGCCTTCATTCACTGCTCCAGGGTCTACTTCAGGCAGCATAACGGCATTATACCCCAGCTTCTTAAATGCAACTTCCAGAAAATCAAAATGTATGGCTGACATCTGCGGCATTAACACCGTATGATTCTTTTTATGTTCTTTCGTAAATGCAAGTCTTTCATAGGAGATGTTTTGTTTTGTTGGCACGATGCCATTTCTTTCCCGTTCATCTAGGGCTGCTTTTAAGGAACGCATACGGATACGAATAGCACCTAGATTATTGCCTTCATCCACTTTAATAATGGTGAAGATTTTACCATGTCGCTCAAGAATCTCCTGAACTTGGTCCGCTGTTACTGCATCAACCCCACAGCCAAAAGAGGTTAATTGGACTAATTCCAGATTATCATAGTTACCTACACATTCTGCCGCTGCATAGAGTCTGGAATGATATGACCATTGGTCAAGCACTCGAAGAGGCCGCTTCACATGACCAAGATGAGCCACTGCATCTTCTGTTAGAACTGCCATATCCAAGTTGGTAATGATATTGGTTAAACCGTGATTAATTTCAGGATCAATATGATAAGGTCTACCTGCCAGCACAATACCTTTTTTACCTGTTTCTTTTAGGTATTGAATGACTTCTTCGCCTTTTTCCTTAATATCGTCTAATACTTGTAACTTCTCTTTCCATGCTAGTTGAGATGCTTTTAGTACTTCGTCTTCAGAAATACCATAGGGCTTTAACTCTTCTACCAGACGTTGAGCTAATACCTTTTCATCATGCATAGGAAGGAAAGGATTAATGAAGTTCACCTTTTTTGTATCCAAATCTTCCATATTGTGCTTAATCACCTCTGGATAGGAGGTCACAATAGGGCAATTAAAGTTATTATCCGCACCTTTTTGCTCTTTCACTTCATAAGGTACACAGGGATAAAAAATATGCTTAATACCACGATTTATCAGATGCATCACGTGTCCGTGAACAATCTTTGCAGGATAACAGGCAGACTCTGAAGGTATGGTTTCTATACCTGCTTCATAAACCTTTTTACTGGATCTTGGTGAAAGAACAACTTTAAACCCAAGCTCAGTAAAAAAGGTATACCAATAAGGATAATTCTCATACATGTTCAGTACTCTTGGTATACCAATGGTACCACGTTTTGCATCGTCTTCACTTAAAGACTTGTATTGGAAGATTCTTTTGTATTTATAATCATAGAGATTAGGTACATCTTTTTTCGATAGTTCTTTTCCTGCGCCGCGTTCACATCGATTACCCGATACATAGCATTTGTCACCAGGAAATTTGTTCAATGTTAATAAACAATTATTATTACACAGCTTACAACGCTTCATCTCTGTCTCATAGACAAAGTCCTGTAAATCCTGAGCTGGAATAAGCGTGGTACCTGTATCTTGATCTCTTTCTTTGGCAATAAGTGCCGCACCAAAGGCACCCATGAGTCCTGCAATATTCGGACGCACCACTTCTCTTTCTGAAATCATTTCAAATGCTCTTAGAACAGCATCATTATAGAAGGTACCCCCTTGTACAATAATTTTTTCACCCATGTCTTTAGGGTCATGAATCTTAATGACTTTTTGTAATGCATTTTTTATAACAGAATAAGCTAACCCTGAAGATATATCCCCAACTGTAGCACCTTCCTTTTGGGCCTGCTTCACTCTTGAATTCATAAACACCGTACATCTTGAACCAAGGTCTACTGGATTTCTGGATTGTAAGGCTGCTTCTGCAAAGCTTTCCACATCCATGTTAAGGGATTTAGCAAAAGTCTCAATAAAAGAGCCGCATCCTGACGAACAAGCTTCATTTAATAAAATATTGTTAATGACACCGTCTTTTATACGAAGACACTTCATATCTTGCCCGCCGATATCTAAGATAAAATCCACACCTGGTAAAAAGAACTCTGCTGCTTTATAGTGGGCAATTGTTTCAATCTCACCAATATCCACACCTAAAGCTTCTTTAATAATAGCTTCACCATAACCCGTTACCGTTGCATGGGCTATATGAGCCCCTTCAGGTAGTTTATCGTAAATATCTTTTAGAATATCTACAGTACGATTTAAAGGTTTACCTTCATTACTGCCATAATAGGCATATAACAATTTACCTTCTACATCAATAACGGCTATTTTCGTGGTAGTGGACCCAGCATCTATGCCTATATAACATTTACCTTGATAAGTTGACAGTTCACTTCGACCGACTTTATTTTCACCATGTCTCTCATGAAAGGTTTGTAAAGCTTCATTATCCTTAAACAATGCTTCAAGTCTTGGTACTTCATGACTGGTTGCATTCTCAAAGAATGCTAGTTTCTCGTATATGCCCTTAAAAGATACTGCCTCTTCCTGTTTGGATGCCATGGCTGCACCAATAGCCGCATATAATTGTGAAAATGGTGGTATAATGGCTTGGCTTTTGCTTAGATTAAGGGTTTCAATAAAACGTTGACGTAGTTCCGATAGGAAGTATAATGGTCCACCTAAAAAGGCAATATTACCTCTTAATGGTTTCCCGCAGGCAAGGCCACTTATGGTTTGATTCACAATGGCCTGTAAAATGGATACAGCAATACCCTCTTTTGAAGCCCCTTCATTCAACAATGGCTGTATATCTGTCTTGGCGAATACACCGCACCTTGCAGCAATGGGGTATATGACCTTATAACTTTTAGCCAGTTCATTTAACCCTTCAGCATCCGTTTGCAGCAATGCACTCATCTGATCAATAAAAGCTCCAGTACCACCTGCACACGTACCATTCATTCTCTGGTCAATGGTATCCCCTTCAAAATATGTAATCTTAGCATCCTCACCGCCAAGTTCAATGACCACATCTGTCTGAGGTATTTTCGTTTTTACAGCTTTTGTACTTGCTATCACTTCCTGAATAAATGGAATATCCATCCATTTGGATACCCCCATACCACCTGAACCCGTTGTCATGATGGTAATAAGACTATTGGGAAAATGTGCATACGCTTTTTTGATGAGCTTGCCTACTGTAAGTTTAATATCTGATAAATGTCTTCTATACTTACTATATAGAATTTCACCGTACTTATTCAATACAACGATTTTAACGGTTGTTGACCCAATGTCTAGTCCTATATTTAAAACGTTGTCCGTATGATTCTCCAATGTATTTCCCTCCCTAAAACATGCTATCTATATAAAATTTTACTAATGTAAAATAGACCATCGCTCATACAAGCTATGCTTTTTTTCATTTAATAATTATATTATTTTGATATAAATATATGCTAAAAATTATATAAAATAAGTATAAAGTATAAAACAAATTTATGCAATAAATATGTTAAACATCTTATAGACATCTGAACAGAAAATATTGGTTATATAAACGCTCCTATCTCATTTATTAAAGGAGAACTTTACTGTAAGAAGAAAAAAAAGGACTTCCTCCCCTGCACTTATCCAGATGAATAAATACAGAAGAAAAAAGTCCTTTTATTTCTATCGTTTATCGGTTTAAGCGACACATGCTGCGCCGCGCTTCATGGCTTCAATGTTAATGTCAACAAGATGTTCTTTTGCTTTACCAAGGACTTTTTTTAGACCTTTAGCAATAGACTCTATACTGACAACATGGGTTAATTCAAGATAAGCACCTAACATGACCATATTGGCGATACGTGTATTACCAAGTTCAACAGCTATTTCATTGGCTGGAATATAGTGTACATGAATATCTTCTCTGGTTGCTTTGTTATCGATTAAAGAACTGTTAATTAATAAGTGTCCATCATGTTTTACGGATTTTTCAAATTTATCTAATGACGGTTTATTAAGCACTAACGCCGCAGTAGCACCTGTTACAATCGGTGAAGCAACAGCTTTATCCGATACAATCACATTACAATTGGCGGTTCCGCCTCGCATCTCTGGGCCATAAGATGGTAACCATGATACTTCTTTGTTTTCAGTCATACCTGCATAAGTTAATATCTGTCCAATGGACATGACACCTTGACCACCAAAACCAGCAATAATTACTTGCTCAGTCATTTTATTCATTCCTTTCATTTTCAATTAAGGACCCGTGGACCATGATCATCCCTATTCGTCGCTGTCCTTCATAACGCCCAAAGGATAAACTGGAATCATGCTGTCTTTTACCCAATCAAGAGACTCTGCTGGTGATAACCCCCAGTTTGTTGGACATGTGGATAACACTTCTACTAGAGAAAATCCTTTGTTCTCTACTTGATTTTCAAAAGCTTTTTTAATGGCTTTTTTTGCTTGTTTGATGTGTTTAACATCATGTACAGATACTCTTTCGATGTAATACGTACTATCTAAAGTGGCTAACATCTCTGACATTTTTATAGGTAACCCTGTCATTTTAGGATCACGGCCATAGGGTGACGTGGTGGTTTTTTGCCCGATGAGTGTTGTTGGAGCCATTTGTCCCCCTGTCATACCATAGATGGCATTATTAACAAATATAACGGTTATGTTTTCATTTCTAGCAGCTGCATGAACAATCTCAGCCGTACCGATGGAAGCTAAGTCCCCATCCCCTTGATACGTAAAGACAATATTATCTGGAAGTACACGTTTAATACCTGTAGCAACAGCCGGCGCACGTCCATGAGCAGCTTCGTGCATATCACAATTAAAATATTTATAGGCAAATACAGAACATCCTACTGGTGCCACACCAATTGCTTTGTCTTTTATGTTCAACTCATCCATCGCTTCTGCAACTAAACGATGGATAATCCCATGGGTACAACCTGGGCAATAATGAAAAGGCGTGTCGCTGAGTGCTTTTGGTTTATCAAATACAACTTTCATCATTATGCCTCCTCCACAATTTTTAAAATCTCTGATAGTATATCATCAGGTGTTGGAACCATACCACCTGTTCGACCATAAAAATGCACAGGTTTCTTATTCTTAACGCCAAGACGAATGTCTTCCACCATTTGTCCCATGCTCATCTCAACGGTTAAAAAAGCTTTGACATGATCTTTATCTGCATAGGCTTCTACAGGTGCATATGGGAAAGGCCATATGGTAATAGGTCGAATAAGTCCAACCTTCACACCTTTTTCTTTTGCCATATCAATGACGCTCTTTACAATTCTTGCTGTTGTTCCATAAGCAGCTACAATGATATCTGCGTCTTCACAATTATAGGTCTCATAGCGGGTTTCATTTTCTTTAATGACTTCATATTTCTTATATGTTTTGTTTACTTCGATCTCTAATTCTTCTGGGTCTATATATAATGAATTAATGACGTTTGGCTTTCTACTGCCGTCACAACCTGTTGTCGACCAATCTTTTTCAGGTAATTCTCTTGCAGGCGGTTTTTCAAAGGATACAGGTTCCATCATTTGCCCAAGCATGCCATCTCCAAGTACCATGACAGGATTACGGTATAGATCTGCTATATCAAAAGCTTCCATGGTTAAGCTCACCATTTCTTGCAATGTAGATGGTGCATAAACGATTAAGTGATAATCACCATGTCCGCCGCCTTTTACAGATTGGAAGTAATCCGATTGTGCTGGCTGAATCCCGCCTAATCCTGGACCTCCTCTAACAATATTCACAATAACACAGGGTAAAGCTGCTCCTGCAATATAGGAAATACCTTCTTGCTTTAAGCTTATTCCTGGGCTAGAAGATGATGTCATCACACGAGCGCCTGCTCCTGCAGCACCATATACCATGTTAATGGCTGATACTTCTGATTCAGCTTGTAGAAAGACACCACCGTCAATTTTAGGTAATTTCTTAGCCATATAGGCTGGTATTTCGTTCTGTGGTGTGATAGGATAACCGAAGAAATACTTACATCCGGCTTGAATGGCAGCCTCTGCAATGGCTTCATTACCCTTCATTAAAACCTTTTCCATCCTTACTCCTCCATTCTGTATATATTCAATTAAACAACCTCATCAAGTCTATTGCCTAATTCAATATTTCCCTTGATTAAATATGATGATATTTTCATCATTGACTATGATTATGTGCTGATGCTTACGTATAGTTAAAATATGTTATGTTGTCTATCTTTCAACTGTTATAACCACATCTGGACAGATTGTGGCACAAAAAGCGCATCCAATACATTTATCCATTTCTATGACTGTAGCTGGATGGTAGCCTTTACCATTAATTTTCCCCTCAGCTAGGTGGATAATCTTTTTAGGACATACGGTGGTACACAACCCACAACCTTTACATAAATCCTCTTTAAATGTTACTTTTGCCATTGTATGCTCTCCTTTCACCTTCAGATACGTCCCATTACCTCATCTATATTATTGATGAAAAAAGGAGCGTATCTTATCATTTTTTATATGTGTTTATGCGTTATGGTATCACCTGACCATAATACAGACTAAAACTTAGGTTGCATAAATAATTCCAATGTAAATAACTTCTCTGAAAATGCCTTAGGTAAACCCTCGCCTACATCTTTTTTAGCACTTATATAGGTGATGGGTAAGTCTGTTTCTTGGGCTACGTGTTCGATAATCTTTTGTCCCTCTAATACAACTTCTGGCGTTGTTTCATAAGAAAGGTTGGTATTATTAACCAAATCCGTTATATGCAATCTGGACCGATTCTCTACCCGTGTCATCAACTCTTGAATATCTTCTGAGTGTCGCGTAAATGGTCGTCTTGTATTAATCACAAAATACATGCGATAATCACATTTGTCAAAATACGGTTTATACTGCCCAAGACCTATGGCGCCATCTTCATCTCCGCCTACATCAAAAAATACATATGTATCTTCCATATTGAACACACTGTAAATGGTTGCTGGCAAGGAAGGTATATCCATATTCGTTGTTGCAAAATTAGGTACAATCACCTGAATCCCTTGTTCTTCTAAGTATGGCTTGACTTCTGCGGTTCTAAAAAACGGATTTACAATATCCAAATCAACAAGTACTACTTTCTTGCCTTCTTTGGCAGCCTTAAGTGCCATATTAATGGCCAGCTCTGTTTTACCACTACCAAAATTTCCCGTTAGGACAGTTATTTTTGGTCCCTTCACCATGGCATACTCCTTTTCAATTTATTAAGTTAATGTTTTTCCCAGAAAAACATTTAAATATTAAGCCGTCTTATCTCTTTTACATAAATAGCATATATTTTTTGTTGATTCACTTATATAATAACATAACAAATTAATTTTTCCAATATAAAATTACAAATAACTCGTAAATACATGCCAATTTTTACGGGTGTTTTTTGTGCATTTTTACTAACATCTTGCATTTTACATTTTACGTCTATAGTCCACCACCCGAACACATTAATACGGTAAAATGTTCCCTTATTGCTCTAATTGAAACAATGATGTTCAGTAAAGTGCAGACAGTCAACTTTCAAAAGAGCCTTATACATCATCCATAGATACTGTATAAAACTCTTTTATGTGTATGCTTGAGGCATTACACTTTTTTTAGAATATACGTCAAAGTCTCTATGCTAACCACAGGTCTTAGATATTGTGTTTCTTTTGCTTGTCCAGGGTTATAGTCCGCTACACCATGCTGTAATAGAGAGGCATTATACCCTCTTTCCATAGCACCATTGTATGTGAACAGCACACAATATTCCGCTGCAAATCCACTAACAACTAAGAACTCAACTTCTAATTGTTTTAAGAGTTCATCTAATCCTGTTTTCCAAAAAGCACTATTATAAACCTTAGAAATCCTATAATCTGTATCTTTTACAACCAATTGGTCCATTAATTTGTAACCCTCTGAATCGGGTCCCTCGCCTGCTTCTTCATCTTGAATTAAGATAACGGGTTTGTCAGCCTCACGAAATAACTTACTGGCTTCATTAATGTATTCCAGTGCATCATTTATGGATTCATGACATTTTTTGATTTCATCATAAGCTTGTTGCATATCAACAATCAATAAAGCTATACTCATCTTACATCACCTTTCGTATCTATGGTGGTTGATACTTGGTTTAAGCCACCATTACCTTATTTTCATACACAATGTTCTGACAATCAACGATCATAGAAACGATCCCCTTTACAGGCTTATCTCTATCTATATTATGATCTACTTCTATAAGCTATAATCATTACATGCATTATATCATATCAAACAAAAATATTGTAGTCAGATATGTCAAAAAATAACAATGAATCCATAAGAAAAAAAGCTCTTATGATCTCCATCATGACACGTATTATATGACATCAACCTTTTAGTATTCTTTTTCATCATACATTTTGTACGCATTTCATAGATGTTCCTATACCAAAAAGAAGCACTAACCAATAAGGCTAGTGCTACCATTTATTTCAATCGTAACGTTATCTATATCATTATAAAAACCGTTGACTGACTTGACGCCAATCAACGGTTATTTTATACACTCACACTACTCCACTTCTACTGTCCAATTAAAGGAATCTTCAGCAGCACCGGTCTGAATACCTGTTACTGTATCATAGATGCGTTGAGATAATTCACCTATCTTGCCATCATTAATGGTAATGATTTTACCATTATAGTTTAACTGACCAATAGGTGAGATAACAGCTGCTGTGCCCGTTCCATAGGCCTCTTCAAGGGTTCCTTTCTCTGCTGCTTCATAGATTTCATCGATGGATAACTTTCTTTCAGTAACAGATATACCCCATGAATGTAATAATTCAATAACAGAATTTCGTGTAATACCTGGTAAGATACTACCTTCAAGAGCAGGTGTAATGACTTCTCCATCAATCTTAAAGAAAACATTCATGGTGCCCACTTCTTCAACATATTTACGCTCAACACCATCAAGCCATAATACTTGAGCATAGCCTCTTTCTTTGGCTTTCATCTGAGCTTTGATACTTGCCGCATAGTTGCCCCCAGTCTTAGCATAACCTACGCCGCCTTTTACAGCCCGTACATACTCTGTCTCAACCCATATCTTAACTGGATTAATACCACCTTTGTAATAAGCACCAACAGGTGATAGAATGATCATAAATAGGTAAGTGGCTGAAGCTCTTACACCAAGAAATGGGTCTGTGGCAAAAATAAACGGACGAATATATAAAGAAGTACCCGAAGCAGTTGGAATCCAATCTTTTTCAACGGATACTAATGCCTTAATCGCCTGTAACATATCTTCTTCATTGATCTTAGGTATACAAAGACGATCATTGGTTACATTCGTTCTTTGTATGTTCTTCTCAGGACGGAATAGAAGGGCACGGCCATCTTCTGTTTTATAAGCTTTCATGCCTTCAAACATTTCTTGTGCATAATGGAGTACCATAGCTGATGGGTCCAATGTAATCGGTCCATAAGGTACAATTCTAGGATCGTGCCATCCTTGACCTTCTGTATAATTCATCATAAACATATGATCTGTAAAATCTGTTCCAAAACCCAAGTTATTAAAATCTGGTTTTTGTTTTAGCTCTTTCGCCTTTTCTACTTTAATATTAAGCACTTGAATAAGCCCCCTTTGAAATATTGAATATTTAGGAAAATCATAAACCACGCCTAAACCCAGAAGCATTCTCTTGGTCCTACCATTATATACAGTTCTAATAAAAACAGACGCCTATAACAAGAGGTACTTCTTATACTAAGATAATAGCATAAAATTAGATTAGATGCGTACTCTTAAGTATTTTTTTAATTTCTAAACGTATTATTATATATCCACTTAATTATATTAAGTCATAATGGTTTATAATATGCAACAAAATATTTTAAGATACATTATATACGTATTGAAATCTAAATGCAATATGTCTTTGAAAGAAAATCATAATTTTATGCAAAAAACGACGAAAACATACCATTATACCATGTTAAAACACCTATTATACATCTACTTCTGTATAAGCCATCCCTATCATGTTTTAAGCTACAATTTTATAATGGATCACTAGTAATACGCATTCATGAATACCATTTGACTATTTTAGCCATTTTAGCTATAATTTAACTGAGGTGATTATAATGAAAGTCAATTCAACAGAAATCAAAAATAACTTTGGAAAATACCTAAGATTATCAGCAAAAGAGGATATCATCATTACCAAAAACGGCAGCGATGTGGCTAAGCTTATTGCCTATGACGACAACATACAGCATGATGTCATCAAGGAAGCTGAACCTGCTTATTCCACATCAGGCACCAAAATCTCATATGAAGATTTCCTAAAGATATCCGAGAACTCCGACGATCGATTTGAATACATCGATGGGGAGATATACCTGTTAGCTTCACCCAAAGTAACCCATCAAAATGTACTCATGGAGTTAGTAGGACTCTTCTATAATTTCTTCAATGGTAAACCCTGTCAACCTGCTTTTGCTCCCTTTGACATTACACTCAAAAGAAATGCTGAAAACATCAACATCGTACAACCCGACCTTATGATTATCTGCGACCTAGAAGAACATCTCAATGACCGAGATTACTACATGGGCGTACCCACCCTTGCTGTAGAAATCATTTCACAATCCTCCAGAAAAAAGGACTACATCAAAAAACTAGACCTCTACATGGACTGCGGCGTAAAAGAATACTGGATCGTCAATCCCTTTAACCAAGAAATCACCATCTTCTCCTTTACCAACAAAACCATCACCGCAAACCGTACCTTCAATCTCTCAGAAGAAGCCGTATCTTACCACTTCGAAGACCTAAAAGTCAATATGCAACAAGTATTTCAAAATTAAACAACAAAGCCTACCTATTCAAAAGATTATTAGCAATACCACCCATTCCATCACCACAAAACACATACCAACCCAAAGGCACACGAAACGGTTTCACCTGCTAAAAAGTGGCACCACAAAAACAAACCATATATCGTGATGATAAACGACTTTTGCAGCTTGTTGCCATTCCTTATAAAACAGCTCAAGCAACAAATGCAACATGAGTTAATCATCACGATATATGGTTATACAACCCTTCCGTTGGGTGTTGTTCTTGCTATTTCAACAATGCCTCCCCCAACTCCTTAATAGAAGGCAACACATAATCACCTCGAATATCTGAAGCCTCATAATCCTCCATACTGGTCTCACCCGACAACACAACAACCGTCGTTATCCCAGCATTAATACCCGTCTTAATATCCGTATACAAACGATCACCAACCATGGCAATCTCATCTTTCTCAAAACCATATTTATCACAAATGGCATCAATTATCATAGCATTAGGCTTCCCAACCACGTAAGGTCTTTCACCTGTAGAAGCCGCAATAAGCTCAATCATAGCCCCTGTATCCGGCATCCAATTATCACCTTCTAATGGGCAGTTATAATCCGGATGCGTTGCAATATACGTTACCCCATCTCGAATAAGATCACAAGCAATCCATAACTTATCATACGTTAATGTGGTATCAAAACCCAACACCACATAATCAGGCCGCTCACTTCTATCCCGTATCAACGTAAAACCAGCTTTTTCAAATTCCTCTTCCAAATAAGGTGTGCCAAGAAGAAAGATTTTAGCCCCTGGCTTAAGCCCTTTCAAATAAATCGTTGTTGCCTCACCAGAAGTAAAGACTTTATCTTCTGTAACTTTACACCCAAGACGACCCAATTTTTCCACATAAGCCATACTGTTCTTAGATGAATTATTCGTGAGAAACAAATAATCCTTGCCTTGCTCTTTCAATATCTCTAAAAAATCCAATGCACCATCGATCAACTCATTTCCTAAATAAAAGGTGCCATCCATATCCAATAAAAAACACTTAATCTTCTTAATATCCACCATGACTTCCGTCCTTTCAAGTCAGTTTCAAAAGCTGTACCTTATTTTGGGTAATTTTTGTTTCAATGAGCACTTTCTTGCCATCTTGCTTTACGGAAAAATCATTCCCTGTCATAAGGTCTTGGCACATGGTATATGCTTTATCTGTATTTATGGTTATTCTAACACATTTTTCTTTGCCATTAAAGAATCCACCATGCTTTTTATTCACATAGTTGGTCACAATCAGATAATCCGCCTTATCCCCTTCTAAATAATGACCATCAATTTCATTATATTTCTCATTGGTATAATCCAATTGAAGCTTAGGTTCAATACCTGCTCTTTCTAACACATCATCCATCAAATCCCACAACAGATAACTATTGTCTTCCAGATAAGCTACTTCTGGATGGGTACCAAAGTAAATAGCCGTACCTTTACCTCGTGGATGCAAGGTTATAGCAGGTGAATCGTCATTAAAACGTGCGAGAACTTCAACATTATCGTCTATGACTTTTACCTCTTCTTTATGCCAATAACCTTGATAAGGTTTCATTTTATACGTGATCTGAGGATGTGTATTGCTATAGGCATCAAAAGCACTCACACCAAATGTGTCACCTAGCTTAAAACATGGAATCTGATGATTGTACCAGCCGTACTCACCCAACATGCCACAGCGGGCTGTTCCAATAAGGTGACCTCCTTGTCTTACATAAGCATCCAGACCTTCTGCCAATTGTTTATGAATAACTGCCATGAATGGCATATATATCACTTTGTAATCATCAGCATAGCCATCTATGATGTGTTCTGGCGTCACAAAATCCACCATGTACCCTTTCTTCCAGAAGTACGTATACGCTCCTCGCATGGCTTTCATAAGAAAATCATCTTGTCCCATACCGTTGAGGACAATGGCATTTTCTTTTGATATGAGAATGGCAACTTCACCTTTTGGATTATTGGCTTGAACAAGTTCTTCGCCATAAGCTTTCATGGTATCACCAATGACCTTAGCTGCTTCTGTTCGTTCTGTAGGATGGCCATCAAGATCCACAATGGCACCCCAATGTAGAGGCTGGAAGTCCCACTCACGCCATCCTTGGTACAACGTCAGCTTAGCATCGTGAGCAACGGCTTCAAACACATTGCGAATCAGGTCAAACCCTTTCACATTGCGGCTTGGACCTAATACCCATCCGTTAATTGGTCCGCTATCTGTCTCCATTAACCAATAGTTTTTGCCTAGTGGTTTAGCTGTGCTACGGGACATATCTAAAAACATGGAAGAAAACTCCGGCTTCTTCTCTAGCTTTTCTCCACTACCAGGATATAAATCATAACCAATCATATCCACAACTTTTGCCATCTCAAATTGGTCAAGAGCTGTTAGAACACCCAATGGGTCTTGTGACTTTAAGAAGAAAATGTTGGTGGATGTGATATGCTCTTTGTCCAGTTCTTTGATAATGTCGTGCTGCCATCCAATAAACTTCACAAAATTTTCCATCCAGAAGAGACGCCAGTCAAGCCATCTGGTTACACTGGACCAACTGGTAGGCTTTGTTTTAGGTGGCTCAACCTGCTCCCATGAGGTATGACAGGTATTGGTAGCTCCCCATCGATAGACATGGTTTAACTGATCAAGGGTTTGATACTTATCCTTAACCCAACCTCTAAAATGACGCTTAGAATGATCACAATAACAATACATATCAATATCGCCACTTCGTAGTGGCATAAAAGGAAAGCTCACTTCATTATGAATCTGATAGGCATATAATGCCTTATGGGACTTATAACGATTCACCAATGTCTTTAAATAACGCTCCGTCTCTTTGAGATATCCTGGATTATCAATACAAGCCCAGGTATAGGATACATTATTGGGATACTGCTCACCATGGTTATTTAGAATATTCACATCGGGATACATTTCATGCAACCAATAAGGCGGTGATGCTGTACCCGTACCTAATAAAATCTTCATACCATGCTTCTCACATAAATCAAAAAATTTATCTAAAAATCCAAAATTAAACTGCCCTTTTTCCGGTTCTATACGATCCCAAGTATTAAAAAGTTCTGCCGTACGAATCAAATTAATACCGGAGTCCTTCATCAACTGAATATCCCGCTCCCATTCCGCTTCATCATGCATCATGGGGTAATACCCAGCTCCATACAGAAACTCACTACACATTATGCTATCTCCCTTCTTGAAAGGTTACCTACTTGTTGTCGTGTCTACATCTAATATGTCTAAGCTTAAGGTGTCACCACTTTAATCCCCATCCATTTACAGAATTCAACCAAGACAGCCTGAATATCTTCATAAACGATCGCATAATGATGCTCAATGCCGTGTGTCATGATGCAGTCAAGGACCTGCGTCATGGGTACATCAAATCGAATATCTGCTTGATTAGCTACCATGTGGCGGTCTTCTTCTACACCTTCACCAGCTGCCATAAATAATTTATAGGTATGCTTGGCTTCTTTTAGTTTCAACATGTTTAATCGCCCAAGCTTCATCTTAAATTCTACGGAAAAGCCCATGCCTTGCTTAATGGTTGGGTGTTCACGGTACTCTGTTGTACTGGCATCTCTTGCCATACAAACCGGAGCAGGACCACAGTGCCAAGTTTTTGCAATACCTTGAGCATTGACATTGACTAAATCGGCTAAGAAACAAGGCCCATCTGTAATCAAATGCTGTATATACATGGTAGCAAGGCCTGTTACATCCCCTTCACAAGCTGTCATGATACCCAGGTTATTCAGTCTAGACACCACACCACATACACTGCATCTTAATAAAGATTGAAATTCTGGCCAGCATTTAATGGCAAAGGCATCAATACCTTTCGCTTCTTTATAAGCCATAATAGCCAAATACAACCTGGCAGACTTTTCTAGCATCTCATCGGTGGTGGTTACTTTTGCAACCTCGCCCTTCATCTTAGCGATTTCTTCAGCAACTTGTGTCTCGTCCACGTTCTTCATGTCTTCTAATAGGGATGCCAAGGAGTAATAGACAAGCTCTGGACCTATTTCTTGTCTAAAACGTATTTCATCTGCATTGGATAAGTAAAAGCCTGGTACTCGCCCGCCGATAATACAGAATTTGCTTTTCTTTAATCGATTCCGAACATCTATGGCCTTAATGGTGTGATTAATGGTTGTATATACGCCTTCATCATCAATGGAGCCATAGACATAGCTATATTTTTTCTCCACTTTTTCTAGGAAACTTCCATACATATTCAGTCCGCATAAGGAGTTAAGAGGCAAACCATAGAATCCTTCAATGATGGGTTCTGGAAATCCCCACATTAAAAGAGGCGTATGCTCAAATAACTCAATAACCTTCATCATACCGCTTCCATAGGAATACGTACCGCATTGTAAAATCAACAGGTCAATATGTGCCAAACGAAGCCGTTCCAATTCATCATATATGCCGTTTTCTTCAATAAGCACTTGACCACAGCTAATGATATGATGTCCCTCTCCCTCTAAACGCTTAAGGGATTTATCCAAATATTCTTGAGCAATATCATATCGAAAATTAGGAAAACCGACACTTATAAGTCCTACTTTCATGGTCTCATCCATCCTATCTTATTTATTATTTCTTGCATCATTGCCTGCCTTGCCTTCTCACTGGCATGCATCATATAAATCTTTTTATTCTCTTCATAAGCCTCAACAAAACCTTTCACATAAGCCCGATCAATTTCTGTAAAAAAATTAACTTTTCTTATACCCATCTGAATGGCTTGCTGGATATCTGCTACAGAAATGCCTGTGCCCCCATGTAGAACCAAAGGAATATCAGCCACGTCTTTAATGGCATGAAGTAAAGCAAAATCTAGCTGAGGTTCTAATGTATAAAAACCATGAGCATTACCAATGGCAACTGCCAAGCAATCCACCCCTGTTCTTTCTACAAAAACAGCCACATCTTCAGGCCTTGTCTTATAGCCCATATCTTCATCCTCAGAAGCTTCTGATCCTCCAACTTTACCTAGTTCTGCTTCAACGGTCACACCATGTCCGTGGGCATAGTCTACAACTTTTTTTGTATGGGCCATGTTGGTTTCAAAATCCACCAATGTACCATCATACATGACCGATGTAAATCCTGCATCAATGGCTTTAAAGCAGTCATCAATAGCCATGGCATGGTCAAGATGAATACATGTCTTTATCTGATAGCTTTTACCAAAAAGCTTAATCATACTTACGATTTGTTCATAGGTAATCCCGTGAGCTTCTAGTTGGACAGGGGCTATCTGCATAATGACCGATTGGCCTGTTTTCTCAGAAGCTTCCATAACACCCATGATTGTTTCCATATTACTGACATTAATGGCAGCAACTGCTTTATGGTCATCTGTGGCTTCATTTAGTAGTGTCATCATATTAACCAGTTCCATGAAGCATACCTCCCTTGCAGCTCTTCTTGATCATGATTTATAGTTTAAATCCTGGTGCGTTGGTTTCTTTGGACCATTGTTTCTTCATCTCTTCATCCACTTTACAAAAAGCCAGAGCGATACCGCCCATCTCCTGTGTGGTGATGAAGTTCCCAATAGCAGGTTTATAAGCCTTGATACCAGCTTCTGCAAGTAATTTCTCTACTTCTTTATAGAAAATTAATAATTCCATGTAGGTGGTTTGTCCACAACCATTGACCAAAACAGCTACTTCATCCCCAGACACATAGGGTTTGTCCTCAATGAGTTTGGCACACATGACCTTTGCAATGGCTTCTGCTGTATCAATCTTCATATTATGAGCTGCTGCTTCGCCGTGAACACCCATCCCAATCTCAATTTCATCGTCTGCAATTTCAAACATCTTATAGCCTGTAATGGGTGATGTGCCCGGTACCGTTGCAACTGTTAACGTTCTCGTGTTATCTCTAACTTTTTCAGCCATAACTAACACATCGTCAAGTGAATGTCCCTCAGCAGCGTAAGAGCTGGTAATCTTATAGTTAAATAGTGTACCCGCTGTACCTCTTCTTTCAACTTCTTCACCTTTTGGTGCTGATGCAATATCATCATAGAGAATAACACCTTTGCAAACCATATCATCATCTTGAGCCATATCCATGGCCATCTTAGAGTTAATCACATCACCCGCATGATTGGATATCAAAACACATACACCTTTTTCTGTGTGGGTTGCTTCAATGGCATCATATAATGTATCTGGACTAGGCGCTGCAAAAATTCCGCCATAAGCATTGGCTGCTAACATGTTTTTACCAACAAATCCAATACAGGCAGGTTCATGACCTGACCCGTTACCGATAATGACACTGACACAGTCGTCTTTTCTGTCTTTGCTGACCACAACTTGGCTTCCTTCTAACTTTTCAATACGATCGTTATAAGCCTTTACAAACCCTTCTATGGTATCTTTTACAATATGATCTGGGTGATTAATGATTTTCTTCATTCCCATTCCCTCTCATTCCTTTCCTTGATGTCTTTACTTAGCAAGACATGTTTTAATCCGTTCTAAGTGTATACATCATGTCTTTATCACTTGGTTCTCATTCAAAACTTCCTATCCTTTTTATCCCTATCATTCTTAAGCACTTACTTCCTGTACATATTCACCTATGGTTTTTATCAGGTAGTAATAAGATGTTGCTCCTGCATCTTGATGACCAATGGCTTTTTCTTGTAAGTAACGGGAGCGTCCTCGCTTAGCTATCAGTGGAATTGTATGGTTTACACCTTCTTCACCTGCCTTAGCAGCAAGGGATAGTGCCTCCTGAAGACTTTTTCCATCATCAAGTGATTTTTCCATGGATAGAACCACCGGATCCATGGCATCCACCATGGTTTTATCCCCTGGCTTGGCACCACCAAGGTCCATGACTTTTGTCATACCGTTTTTTAATCCATGGGTAAATGCTTGTAAACCTATCTGTTCTTGACCTTTGCAAGCTTTTGATAACTCTAGAAAGATACTGCCAAATAGTGGTCCCATGGCGCCTCCCAGTGTGGATACCAACGTACGGCCATAGAGTTTAAAGTAATCCCTACATGTGCCTTCTTCTAATGCCTCAACTTTTGCTTTAGCAGCCTTAGCGCCTCTTGCCATGGTTACACCATGATCACCATCGCCTATTACTGCATCAAGCTTAGCCAGCTCATCTTGTTTTTCAATAAACATATCTGCAATTTTGATTAATAACGCCTTGACGTGTATACTATCTAACATGCTTATGCCTCCTATAATTGGGTTTATATATTAAATTCATCTACTGAATAGTGTTTTCAAGAATCCTATACTTTCTTTTACAGCTACCAAACCACTGTCTTCTATATCCCGCCATATAAACACATCTTTCCCAACTTCACAATTTCCCATTACAAAGTTCTCAATGGTAATCCATCGGTCATAAGATATGGCTTCTAGACCTTCTTTTACCTGTGCCCAATTAATGGAACCTGTGCCAACAATACCACGGTCATTTTCACAAAAATGCACATGATAGATTTCCTTTCCACCAGATATAAGGGCATCTTTTATGGACTTTTCTTCAATATTTGCATGGAATGTATCCAAATGCAGTTTAATGTGGTCGTGGTTAATACGGTTTAAATAATCTAAGCCATCTGCTACTGTGTTTAAAAAATAACTTTCATAACGGTTAATCATTTCTAAGGCAAGATATACGCCTTTTTCCTTGGCATAATCACCAATTCTGGAAAGATTCTCTAAGCTTCTTTGAATGTTGTCTTTTCCTTCTTGTCTTGATATACACATACCCCAAGGTGCATATAGGACACCACCTAAACAATCAGACTCTAATGTGTGACAGATATCAATGCATTTTTTAAGGTGCTTGACACCTTCTTGATTAACGTCTTTATGGGCTGATCCAATATCCCGCCCAGGATTCATACCCGTTCCGCAGGTACAGGCTAAATCATAGGCTTTTAATTGTGCTTTAGCCTTTTGTACATCAAAATCATCTGGGCTCATTAAAGGAAATTCCACACCATCATAACCCCATGCTTTTACATCTTTAAAATAAGGATAATAATTTTCGTTCCATGTTTTTGTAAATGTGGATAAGTGCACACCAAACTTCATTAAATCACCATCTTTTCTATCTATTCAATCAATTTTCAGTCAATTTCTTTATAAAAATAACACATATTAATATCTATTACCAAAACCACCCCAGGTAACCTATATTTCCATAGATATTATCATGTGTATCCACTAAGCATCTTGTTATTTCAATGAAATAACTTATTCCAGTATGATAGGCACCCATCACCATAGAAAACAAAACATGGATCATATGCCAAACCTAGCCTTGCCCCTATGAGATATCCGTGCTCTGGTCTAGCATGGATATCCCATAATGACAGGACTACATCATCAAAAGATGATTAAAAGATTTTTCCAATCAATGAACCCAGTGATGACCATATGGAGAAGTCATTACCACCAAATAATTGGTTAAATCCTGCTGCTGTATTAAATACGGCAGGTATAGAAATCGCTACAAAGAAGACGATTAAGATACCACTTACAATACTTGCAATAATTGCTCCTCTACGTCCACCTGTAGCATTGGCAAAGATCGCACCTGGCGCTACGTCGAAGAAACAAGCAACAACAAGTGGAATAACGGCATACGCTAACATTCCTGTAGATGCAAGAAGTACAATGGTTAATATACTGGTAATCATACTCACAACAAATCCAATGAGTAATGCATTCGGTGCAAATGAGAATACCATGGGTATATCAAGTGCTGGAATTGCATTAGGTATGATTTTATCAGAGATACCTTTGAATGCAGGAATGATTTCCCCAAGCATCAAACGAACACCTGTAAGAAGTACGGTTAAACCAGCTCCAAAAGTAAGTCCAGCCATTAAACTAAATGTAAATAAGTCATACTGCATACCTGGAATCGTATTAATACCACCTAGAGCACCACCAAAGATTTCTGTACTTGAAGCATTGCCAATCACTAAACCAACAACGATATAGACAGCAAATACAATCAATGACGTGGCAATGGTTGTGTCTCTAAAGAATTCAAATGATTTGGGTATGTTCATATCTTCTGTTGATTTTTCTTTGTTACCTACTAATTTACCAACACCTGCACCAATTAAACAGAAAACAGAGGCAGAGTGACCAATGGTAAAGGAATCCGTTCCGGTTACTTTCTGTACAAAAGGTCGAAGTAATGCAGGAACAATGATGATATATAATGCTAAGAAGATGGTAGCAAATATCGTGAGTGCTGTACCGTCTAGTCCTGCTTCAACACCAACAGCTACACAGATGTAAGACATCCAGAATAATATGTGTCCTGTTAAGAAAATATTTTTAATGGGTGTAAATCTTGCTACAACCAAATTGATAGCGAAAGCGGAAACAATAACGATACCAATGGTTGTACCGTAGTTACCTAAGAAATCAAGCCATCCTGTTGGATTAAACTGATTGGCTTCTGGTAACTTGTACAATGTTGAAAAAGCACTGGATAATGGGGAAACAGCTGTACTTATGATGTTAACACCTTTAAAGAGAATAATAACACCAATAATGGTTTTAAACGTTCCTTTAATCACATCACCTATACTTTTTCTCTGAACCAATAAGCCAATAAAAGCAACTAATCCTAAGAATAATGAAGGCTGTTTAAAAATATTCGTCGTAACATAATTAATAACTGACATAAGATTAATTTCTCCTCCCTTAAACCTTTTTTTTGATTGAAGTAACATCTTATTTCATGTTTAACTTGGACTAAATTAATTTGTTAATAACAGGTAATGCTTTTTCTGAAATTTCATCACTACTCATAAAGTTATCGATTTGAATCACTGGAACACTGACATTGCCTTTTAGTTGAGAATATAACTCATTGGATGTAAAGATTACATCTGCGCCTGCCCCTGAAGCTGTTGTCACATCTCCATTGGTTACTTCGGCATCGATACCGTTACCTTTAAGGACTTTTTCTATTGTCATCTTAAGAATCAAACTGGTACCAACACCAAACCCACAGACTGTAAGTAATTTAAGTCTTTTTGCCACGTTTTGTCACCTCCCTATGTTCATCATTCTGTATAACTTAAGATATGTGAGTTATACACCAACTTATTCAAATATCTTATCCAAGATTAACTGCTTGTCTTTTACTTCTTTCAACAAGTTTATGTTTTTTTCTACAGATAAGAATTTTGCAAGGTCTTGTAATGCGTTTAAATGCTCATTATTATTAGGAGCACCAAAGGCAAATACAATGCTGACTGGGTCATTCTGCTCACTCCCAAAATTAACGGGTTCTTTTAATGTAATCATACTCATGCATGTCTCTTTTACAGACTGATCTGGTCTAGCATGAGCAAATGCTACACCAGGCATGATGACAATGTATGGTCCTAAATCCTTGACTGCATTGACCATATTATCGATATACGCTTGTTCAACAAACCCCTTTTTAACGAGTAAATCGCCTGCTTTGATAATGGCATCTTCCCAATTGTCCACCTGAACATCTAATGCCATCATTTCTTCGTTTAATACATCTTGTAACATAACAACTTTACCTCCCAAAATATGCTTATCTTTGCTGTATTTATATATCTGTCTGAATTTATTTAGACGTATGATAAATTGTCTAATTTCATATATTTCATCATTTTCGAGAAAAGGACTCACCTTAATCACGTCAATGTTTCCTAACTTAAAATCACTGGTTGTAATGACCATATCAATATCTTTTTTATACTTTTCATAATCGTACACAGAGCATGTCTCAATAATATTAAGCTCCGGCAGTACTTCTTTCAACTTAGTGGTTAATATACTCAGTATGGAGATACCTTCTGTACAGATGACCAAAGCGGATGCCCTTGATTCTTTACAAGACAGCCGTTCATAAGCTGCACGAATATGCAACGTAATATACCCAATTTCTTCATCATCTATGTGCATATTGTATAATGTTTCTAAATAAATCACACTTTCTCGTGCAATTTGAAATACCAGAGGATATTTTTCTTTAATCTGGTGAATGTATTTATTTTCAATTTTACGTTTATTTTTTATGCGGCTGCTGGCCGACTTAATATGCAAAGCTAATCCATTGACCAGCTGCATGTCCGACGAAAATTCAAGTTTCAGTTCTCTTTCAAAATACTTGACAATATGCATGGTAGATGCAATGACTTCATCACTAAAACTCTCTGTTAACGTGATATTTTTCAACTCATTAATGGTGCTGGATGATTTTGACCCGACAAGGTAAATGGCTATTTCATCAATTTCCGCTTCATCAAATACCACATCGTACTGATCCAGTGCTTGTACGATCAGCCTAGCTATTTGGTACTCTTTTTCTTCTCTAATCTGAGGTTTGCTCTCTTTTACGCTATGCCCATGCTGCAAACGATTAATGGAGATGGTTAAATAAAAAACTAAACGGGTAAGTGCAATGTCCGTTAAGTAGAATTCATGCTCGTTTTCCAAGTGTAACAATAATGCAAAAACCTCTTCCACATGCTTCATACTCAGGGTCTTGTAATTATTCTCCCATAACTCAATTAATTCTTCGTACATATCTCTATTTTTAACCGATAGCAATACATTATTAATGCTAACCGTGTCTAAGAATAATTCCAGCATCAGGTTTCTTTTTATGGTTTCAGGGCCTGTAATCACCATGCCCTTACCTCTTATTTTTTCAATGTCCAAACCATTGGTTTGTAAATATGTTTTTACATCTTTTAGTATTTTGATGACCGTATTACGACTTAAGTAAAGATGTTCACTCAAGGCCTCAATGGTTAATGCACGTTCTGCTGTTATTAACTCCAGGACGATGTATCGAATTCTTTCTCTATCGGATAATACTCTATTTTCGATGGACAAAAATTTCAGTTTTTCTAATAATAGCGTGCGATCAGCTGGTACTTTTAACTTAATGCCTTGGTTGGGTATCTTGACTAATGTGGCATTATTTTCATTTAACCAGTCATCAATTAACTCCAGGTCGTAACGCACCGTACGTACACTGACCTTGAAGTTTTTAGCAACATCCTTAACAGACACAGGATTATTTATTTCTAATAAGTATGAAATGATTTCAATTTGACGTTTGTTTAAGTAATACATAAACACACCCTCATTTGCACGAATTATCCATATTTTTATGCTGTGACTAGATCGATGTTCGTAAACATAATGTCCTTTACCTTTTACTTACTGCATAGGAAGGTGCGATACATTTATTCTTATCATGCTCTATTCACCAAAGTTTGATTCAATTAAAGCACCTAACTCTGTAACGGCTTCTTTTTCATCATCACCTTGCGCTTCAATAACTATATCGGCATTTTTTGATGCTCCTAAAGTCAGAATAGCAAGAATACTCTTCCCGTCGACTTTTTTATCATCTTTAATGACATGTATGGTCGATTGATATTTTTGTGCAGTTGTGACAAATAAATGTGCAGGTCTTGCATGTAATCCTGATTCGTTTAATAGTTTAGTTGATATGCTTGTCATAATATTCCTCCATGTATTTTTCAATGGCATGCTCCTCAGCCATCATTAGTATGGTATCAAGTTTTGATTTTATATCATCAACGGATAGTTTACTCATGATATAACGTAATTCTAATACAGCACTTGGACATACACTAAATTCATCAAGCCCCATAGCTAATAATAGAGGTAACATATAGGGATTAGCTGCAGCTTCTCCACACATGCCAACCCATATATTTGCTTCATGGGCATTGTCAATAACCATCTTGATCATACGCAAAACACCTGGGTTAAATTCATGATAGAGATGAGCAATCTTCTCATTACCTCGATCGACAGCTACCATATACTGTATAAGATCGTTTGTGCCAATGCTGAAGAAATCGACTTCTTTTGCAAGAAGATCACTCATCATAGCCGCGGAAGGTACTTCTATCATCATGCCCAGTTCAATGGTGTCATTATACAAGATGCCTTCATTTTCTAGTGCCTTCTTAGCTTCTTGCAACATCTGCTTCGCTTCACGTAATTCATGAACACTGGAAATCATTGGAAACATAATTTTGATGTTACCATAAGCACTTGCCCTTAGCAATGCTCTTAATTGGGTCATGAATATCTCTTTTCGGTCTAAGCATAGACGGATTGCCCTGTATCCTAAAAAAGGATTTAATTCCGCCTGCAAATGCAGGTAATCCACTTCTTTGTCTCCGCCAATATCCAGTGTACGTATAACAACTGGTTTGCCCTTTAGCCTAGTTGCTACATCTTTGTAAGCTTCATATTGCTCTTGTTCTGTCGGTAAGTTTTTTCGATTCATAAATAAGAATTCTGTTCGAAACAACCCAATGCCTTCCGCACCATTGGCTATGACTTTATCTGTATCATCTGGCAAGCCGATGTTGGCAAAAATCTCAACTTCCTTGCCATCTTTCGTTATAGACGGTTTATTTAGGTACTTTTTATACAATAACAACTGGTTATCATATACCTTTTTCTTTTCTTGATAGTCATGTATGTCATCAGGACTTGGGTTAACAATCACAATGCCCTCTTGTCCATCGAGAATTAAATCGTCCCCATCGTGGAGCTTTTCCATGATTCCCTGGATACCTGAAATAGCTGGTATTTCTAATATTCTCGCTAATATGGCTGTATGGGATGTCTTACCACCGACAGCTGTAACAAAACCTAATACTTTATTTTTATCCAGTAAGGCCGTATCGGATGGTGTAAGATCCTCTGCTACAATAATGACTTTATCTTCATTATCTGCTAAATGCCATGCTTCAATACCTAATAAATTGCGAATGATTCTATCGGACACATCTTTAATATCCGCTGACTTTTCTTTCATATAAGCATCATCCATGCTATCAAAGATGTCCATGAATTGCTTTGCAACAACACTTACAGCATATTCGGCATTCACCATTTCCTCATTGATTTTATCTTTGATACCATCAATAAGCGTAGCATCTTCCAGTATCAACTCATGGGCTTCGAATATTTTGGCTTCACTTTCGCCAATAGTGGCTCTGGTTTTTATGGCAATTTCATTAATTTGCTGTTTACTGCTTGCTATGGCATGAACTAATCTGTCTATTTCTTCGTTACGATCCTCTATGTTCTTTTTTTCAAGATTAACTTGATTCTTTATCATGGTTTTGGCTTTACCAAAGATAATACCTGGTGATATGCCTATTCCTCTTACCACACCTATCACTCCCGTTATTTTCAACAATTTTATATACTACTATCATAAAACTTGTATCTATTTTCTACAAGTGCAAAACATTGCACAAATAGTGGCAAAAAAGATGATAGATTACTCTAAACATTAGCATAAAAGTAAAAGGTAATGTTTAGACTCTACCATGAAAAGGGATTATGTGGTATAATAGAACATACATTCGTGCAGGTTTACTTTTAGAAGATCAGCATCTTCATTGATAGGCAATGTATGATGGGATTGGGTGATATATTCCAATTGACCCATTCCCGAATACCCTGTATGAATAAGTCTTAATGAAGGATATGGTAAGTATGCGATCAATACTTCATGTGGATATGAATTCATTCTTTGCATCATGTGAGCAGGCACTCCAGCCAAAATTAAAGGAAAAACCTCTTATTGTGGGTGGAGATCCCAAAAAGCGGCGAGGTATCGTCTTGGCTGCTAGTTATGATGCAAAAGCCTATGGTGTCAAAACGGCTATGCCCATATGGGAAGCGGTAAAACGATGTCCCCAAGCAACCGTTATACAACCAACCCATCATTTATATGGAAAAATTTCCAAAGAAATCATGAACATATTTGATACGTATACCCCATTGAAAGAACAAGTATCCATTGATGAAGCCTTCTTGGACATGACTGGAACAGAACAATTATTTGGAACAGTAGATGATGTATCTATAGCTATTCAAAACCGCTTACTCAAGGATTTGGATATTCCTTGTTCTGTAGGGATATCCTCTAACAAATTATTAGCCAAGATGGGTTCTGATTATAAGAAGCCGCTAGGTATAACTAAGATTTATCCGGAAGATGTACCTAAGATGTTATGGCATTTACCTGTTGGTGAATTGCATGGTGTGGGTAGGAAGACTACCCCAGCATTATGGCGCATAGGGGTTAAGACCATTGGCGACCTTGCTCATTGTTCTATGGCATCCCTTATTAAAGTTGTTGGCCAAAAACATGCTGCCCATTTACATCAATCTGCTAATGGCATTGATCATCGTCCTGTGGATCCCCATCATAGAAGTGACACAAAAAGCATTAGCAATGAAATTACATTCTCAACGGACCTAAAAGATTTGAACATACTGAAAAAAGAAGCTTTACTCATTGCCGACTCCGTGGGATGGCGATTACGCCGACATCTGCTTAAGGGGAGAACCATTTCCATTAAAGTCAAATACAGTAATTTTAAAGTCATTACCAGAAGTATGACCCTTGACCATCCGACGGATGTGACGGATATCATCTATCAGAAAGCATGTGACCTTCTGGATATTATACCCCTTCAACCTATACGTCTACTTGGCATTGGCATCAGTAATTTCGGCAATCAATCCTATGAGCAATTATCACTCTTTGAACAAGAAGCTGAAGAAGATGTGTGTAAGAAAGAGCATGTGGATCAGTTGGTGGATACCTTACGGGAGCGTTTTGGGTATCATGCTGTCAAAAGAGCTTCTTTAGTCCATAATAAATACAAGCCAAAATAATCATACCATACCCCTAAATTTTTAAGGAGAAATAGCCTATGAAACCATTTATAAAACCAACCTTACTCTTAAGTAAATGCCTTCATCACATACCTTGTCGCTATGACGGTACGGCTCAGTCATCACCTATTGTGGACGCCCTAGAAACCCATGTCAATTGGGTTGAAGTATGCCCTGAAGTAGGAATGGGTCTTGGTATTCCTAGACAATCCCTTCGCATCATAACCCCAGATCAACAAAAGCTCTGCCTGGTTATGCGTGGCTCCAACCATGACTATACCGATAAAATGAACACTTACAGCCAACAGATCATCACGGATTTAAAAGCCAATGAACTGCATGGCGCTATTTTAAAAAGCAGGTCCCCATCATGTGGTCTAAAAGATGTAAAATACTATAAAAGCATGGAAAAAGGGGGTTGCACCTTGTCCAAAAATAACAATGGGTTGTTTACGGATGCCCTCATGGATGCTTTTCCCTCTTTACCTATGGAAAACGAAGGCCGTCTTACCAATTATAATATCCGATCTCGATTCTTTACCCATATATTTGCTTTGGCAAGATTAAACCATATTCAAGAAAAGGGGCATTTAAAAGACTTGATTGCTTTTCATAGTGAATACAAATACCTGCTTATGGCATATAGTCCAGGCTATCTACGACAAATGGGCAAAATAGTAGCCAATCATACTAAAGATAATCTTAACCGTATGATTGGCCAATATAGGTTTCTTCTTCATAAAGCATTAAGTATGAACCCAAAACCCATGCGTCGTGTGAACATGCTCTTGCATCTGTTTGGCTATTTTTCCAAAGAATTATCCAACAAGGAAAAGGCTTACTTTCTAGATGTGCTTGAAGAGTATCAGCAGAAAAAAGTGCCTTTCTCCGTACCACTAAGCATTATCCATGCATGGGTTGTACGTTTTGAAAACCCCTACTTGATGCATCAGATTATTTTTGAACCCTTTCCAAATGATTTACTCAATACTGCAGACTCGGGCAAAGATTAAGCTCACCACTTGTTTCATCAACCATTATATTCAAGGGCGTCTATTGTAAACGTTTAATAATATGTGCAATCCACCTACTAAATGTGACGGACGCCTTATGGGCAGTCTCCACCACATGTGCATGAGAATGTTTCTTCTTCTGGATACCTGTAGCCATATTGGTAATACAGGATATCCCCAGAACGTCCATGCCCAGATAGTTAGCTGCAATGGTCTCTGGTACCGTGGACATACCTATTGCATCAGCACCCATTCTGCCAAATGCTACAATCTCAGCTGCTGTTTCATAGTATGGTCCCATAAAACCAGCATAGACACCTTTTTTGTAATCAATATGAAGCACCTTAGCCACTTCTTCTGCTAAGGCTATGAAATCTTTCTTATAGGGTTCAGACATATCTGGAAATCTTGGTCCAAATCGCTCATCATTTACACCAATAAGTGGGTTATCATGCATCAGGTTAATAAAATCTGTAATGATCATGAGGTTTCCTGGTTCAAGACTTGTATGAATACCCCCGCAAGAGTTGGTAACAATTAATTTCTCTATCCCCAATAATTTCATGACATAGACGGGATAAGTGACTTCTTTCATGGTATACCCTTCATAGTAATGAAATCGTCCTTGCATGGCCATTACATCCACACCACCAAGTTGTCCAAATAATAGCCTGCCTTCATGTCCGGCTACTGTTGATTGTGGAAAATGAGGTATATCCTTATAGGCAATGGTTTCAACTTGCTCCAGCTGGTCCACAAGAGAGCCAAGCCCAGAGCCAAGAATTACTGCAACTTTTGGCTTACGATGGACTTGGGTTTCTATATACTTTGCTGTTTCACGTACTTGGTCATACATTTTATTCACGCCTTCCAGTTGTTAACTATACGTCTATCATGTTTCCCATTTCTTTAAATAATATGACTACATCTTATAAACGATCTCTTCTTGAGAATGATTTCTTTGGCATAAGTTCTAAACCTCTGTTAGATTTTTTGAATAGGGTTGATTAATAATCTGATCCTGTATCGCCTAAACCTTCAACAATAGCAATGCCTGCACTAGCGCCTATTCGACTAGCTCCTGCTTCAATAACACCTGTTGCATCTTCCGTTGTTCTTACACCGCCAGAAGCCTTAACACCCATATCCGGTCCAACAGTTTTTCTCATGAGTTGAATGTCTTCTACCGTTGCGCCACCTGTAGAAAATCCTGTTGATGTCTTAACAAAATCTGCACCCGCTTCTTTGGATAGCTCGCAAGCTTTGATTTTTTCTTCATCGGTTAATAGACATGTTTCAAAAATAACTTTTACCAATGCTTGCCCTGCTGCTGCCTCAACAACAGCCTTGATATCTTCTTTTACTTCATCATATTTCTTATCTTTTAATGCCCCAATATTAATGACCATATCCACTTCTTTTGCACCATCTTTAATGGCTTCTTTTGTTTCAAAAGCTTTTACTGCTTGGGTAGTAGCACCTAATGGAAACCCAACAACAACACATGTTTTCACATCTGTACCCTCTAATTCTTTGGCTACAAGGGATGTGTAATAAGCATTAACACAAACGGATGCAAAGGCATATTTTTTAGCTTCTGCACAAACCTGCTTAATCTGTTCCTCTGTGGCTTGTGGTTTTAATAATGTGTGATCAATATAACGGTTTAATTTCATTTTCAACACTCCTTTAATTTATATTAATGTGTAATCGCTTACATATTTTTTATACACTCTTCTTCTCAGACCCTTTCAAGTGCAATTCAGGTAATAGGGTTATTTGCTTAAGCTCACGCATATGGACATCTTTTTGTTTTTCTAGGCTCTCTATTAACATGTTCATGCCTGTTTTACCCATCAAGGTAGTGGGTCCATTAATAAAACTGATATTCATACCAATGATATTGAGGGCATCCACCTTATCAAATCCTAGGATAGCCATATCATCTGGAATACTTAAGCTCTGCTCATTCAGGGCTTTGACACAGCCTAACATGGATAAGTTATTACTTACAAAAATAGCTGTCGGTCTGTCTTCCAATAGGAGAATTTTCTTTGTCATGGTATAAGCTCGCTCATGATCGTACTCACCGTTAAAAATGTATTGTTCGTGAAGGGGTATAGCGTACTTGTTTAACGCTTTTTTATAGCCTAAAAACCTCTCTTTGGCAGGTCTTGAATCCAGACGTCCATTTATGATAGCAATTTTCTCATGACCTGCATGAATCAGTGCTTCTACACCGTCATATGCACCCTGTACATGATCAATGAACACCCCACTATAATTGGCGTATTTAACATGACCATCCATTAAAATAACAGGTATCCCCAAATTGTCCAGTGTGCTCATATACGCACTGTCATGAGCTTCTTCACCATAAGTGGGTGTCATCAGAATACCTTCAATACGCTGTTCACGCAATAACTTTATCGCTTTTAACTCTTTTTCTTTACAATCATCTGTATCACATAGAATGATATTAAGCTGATGTTCATCGGCCACTTGCGTAATGCCTTTAATCACTTCACCAAAGAAGGGATTATTTATATCTGGAATAATAACACCAATGGTATTGGTCTTATTGGTCGAAAGGCTCCGAGCAATAGCACTTGGTGTATAATGTAACTGTTTAATGGCATCATGAACCTTTTCTCGCGTTGTTTCTTTTACATAGCCTGAACCATTGAGAACACGAGAGACGGTGGCTAAGGATACATCTGCCGCTTTTGCTATATCTTTTATGGTAACGGACATTGCTTCATTCCTCCTCAACAACTGTTCTTCCATGGCCTGCTAAACACGCTTTTTTTCTGATATGTTAGCGTTTCCACATTCAGTATACATGAAGGACGTTTTTTTGTCCATGATTTTTTAAACATGCTATGCTTATGGTATATACTATCTTTGTACTGTACATGGAAAAAGGCACTGCCTCTTTTACTTATTTGACAGTACCTTCTCATTCATTTGCTTCATTCAACGTATTTTTTATAACCGTTACTTTTGCTTTGTATCCTCTTTTTTAACACATTCACTTCGTAAGTCTCGCAACTCTATACAAACAGCGTTAAGAGCACTTATAAGAAAACCAATGGTTGTGAGCATCACACAACATAAAACAAAGATAAAGAAAACGCTTACTTGCTCATTCTCTCCCCCTAAAAATCTAATCATTGCCCACCCAAAGATGCAACATGTCACAAAGAAAAATATCTTAATGCGACGAATCTGCTTTCTAATGTCTGAAAAAATATGCCTCACCCTCATTCTCTAGTTCTACTCATTCTATTGTAAGCTTATTCAAGCTTAAAGGCAAGTTACACTTTAAATTTTTTATGAATGGCTTCAATAAGAGGGGCTACTTGTACCATGGTAGGTGCACCTTTCATCCATATCTGCTGTTTAATCACTTCAAATAGTTCTTCCTTCGTTGCTCCTTCTTTAACAGCCTTAACCATTTCCAGCTTCGCCCGACGTTCATTGTTATCAAAGATAGCTGTTGCAAAAGCTATTAAATATCTATATTTTAGGGGTATGACACCTTCCCCCCATATTTGATGATGGTACGCCGTTATGGTATCTTGAAATGGTTTGCCAAATGTTTCTGCAATCATAACCCCAGGTGGTACAAATCCAACTTCCTCTTTAAATAATGCTTTATCTTTTTTATCTAACATGTGATAAACCTCCTTCAATGGATTAATATATGTTCATTATAACATATTGATAATGATTATCAGTAACATTTGTTACATTTTTTTACGTTATTCCGTTCAGTAGGTCTATTTGTGGCTCTATCTATTTCATGGTCAATAATAGATGGGATTCAATGCTTATATATAGGTGGTATATGAACCATCCATTATGTCTGAGTCTTCTGCTTCATAAATTATGTCCAAATTTTTTAACACACATCATAATTTAAAAAAATTGTTTACTTTTTAGAATTATCCGTGTATAATATTAATGTACCATAAATTTCATCAAATTAATATACATATGGTAACAGAATGTTCCATCTTAGATGAAGCATATGCTGTTCCTAATAAGATTATATAATCAGGCACCTATATTTTTTTAATAAACAATGCAATCGTTTGCTCATTATTATGGTCGTTGCAGCTCTTTATTGCCCTATACATTGTCTATCATTCTCCTTATTGAAAATAATACTTTTTACTCAAAAAACTTCATATTTTATTGAAACATTCTCTAAAAATAGTTTAATATAAAAGAAATAACCCTACCTGAATAGAACTGGATATGGAAGGTTGTGCAGGATGTGGCTCTATAAATGGTTACATATTTTACGGTAAATTATGCAACCGTTTGCGTTATTTGTATGCTTTTTTTACTGTTTATATTATTCATAAGTGCTAATTGTCTTCATGCCAATGCCCCCTTATTTATGAACACCCTTATAAAGAACATTATAAAATAACATAAAGACATTCAACGAACTTATCTTTATCTACTCAACGTTAATACCATAGAAGGAGGTCTCATTATGCGTACCTATACCAATTATTTTCCTTAAACCAGTTATCTGTTCATAAGACGAAGTAAGACTATATTTTATATTAAGTGGAGGTTACAAAAGATGAAAAGAACATTAAAAGTAAGTTTATTAAGTATACTCATCATTATCAGCTTGTCAATCAGTAGTTTAACCATGCATGCTGCACCAAGTACACGTAATGGTGGTGGGGATGAAATTCTTCTTCAAGGTTTTTATTGGGGTGCTTGGGATGCACCAGGCAGCTGGTATAACACCATGTCCAGCAAAGCCGACATGATAGCAGATGCAGGTATTACCATGATTTGGAGTCCTGGTCCTTGGGATGACGATAGTACCAATACAGGTGGTTCTGGCTATTGGTGGCATGATTTTGGACTTGATTCGGCTCATGGTACCGAGGGTGAATTGAACAACATGATTTCAACCATGAATGCAAAAGGTATAGGCGTTATTTTTGATATCGTTGCCAATCACGCAGACAGATTCCACCCTGATTCTCCATGGCCAACATATTCTAATATTTGGCGAGCCAATGCATGGGAACCAGGTTATTCATTCTCAGAAGAAAACGAATTAAATACAGGTAATGCCTATCCTTACATAAGAGATGCTATGATGGTACTCAAAAATAAGGGAGCTGCAGGCTGGCGTTATGATGTGTGTCATGGCTATCCTTCTGATCGGGCTCTTGGCTGGAACAATGATACCAACGCAAGTTTTGTGGTTGGTGAATATGACTGGTCTGGTTATAATCCTACTTCAGGGAACTTAGAAGACTGGTGTGCTGCAACAGGAAGTACAGGCTTTGATTTCTATGAAAAGTGGAATCTGAACAGTGGAAACCCATCCACATTTGGTGGTCTTCACACCAATCCTAGAGCAGAAGCACGTGCTAGAGCGGTTACATTTGTGGAAAACCATGATAGTGAAATTTCTAGAGGTAATGGTAACCAAGCACCCGATGATTCTCAAGGTGCACGTTCAAAATGTTATGCTTGGATTCTTGCTACACCTGGTACACCTTGTATTTTTTGGTCCGATTTGATTGGTGGAGGCGTAGGTTATGATTGGCTGAAAAGTATGATTTGGGTACGTAAAAATGCCGGTATTCGAGCAGATTCAAAGATTCTTTATGACGAAACCAATGGTGGAACGGGTCGAGCAGTCATCGTGGAAGGCACGAACCATAATATTGCTATTGCACTTGACTGGCCAGATTGGAAGCCTTCAAATGGTAACCACCACGCTGCTGCATCTGGATGGAATGGCTACATGAATGTCTGGACTAATGTTGGTAATAGTGGCGGAGGTAATGGTAATGGTGGCAATGGTGGCAATGAGGTAACAAAAGTTGTGGCTCATTATGATGTAGGCTATGGTAATTCTATGTCTATACGAGGGGATACCAGCCCATTAAACTGGAACAACGGCATACAAATGACGAATACCGGAAGTGATACATGGGTATGGGAAACAACAGCTATTCCAAAAGGCCAAAAGTTTGAATGTAAAGTACTTATCAATGATTCGAATTGGGCTACTGATTCAAATTGGTGGGTATATGGCGGTGATACCATTGACATATATCCTAACTTTGGTTATGGTGGGCTAAAACCAGATGAACAACTCTTTATGACATTTGGTTTATTAAGCAACGCCAACATACGATTAACTTCTTTACCCCAAAACTAGACCATAAGCACAACCATTATACATGGGTAAATCATAAGTCAACTTATAGCAATAACCTCATATTGCATCCAAGTTATGCATGTTACAGTATTGTGTACTGACGTCAGGACAAGCTATGTATAATGATTAGCTATACAACTCACTTAATAGAAAAGTTTGCCAAGCTAGGGGATTCTTCAATAGCATGGCAAACTTTTTCATTGTATATCTTTTTAAGTTATCAGATACATCGACTGCCGCATCATAAGTATGTGACCTTATAGACTATTTTCAGACTTCGTAATTTCTTTTTCCTTCTCTTGAATCAATACTTGATAGTGTTGCGCGATTAATGCATATTCCTTGATTGCTTGCTGACCCCCATCTGTTAAATCATAGACACCCCTTCGCATTCTTTCAAACCACCCATAGAAATTCTTACTTAAAATAGATGTGGTTTTGTCACCTGTCCCTAATGCTCTTAACTGTTTAGGTGATAACTCACCATAGCATTGGAGGCAACAAGCGATATGTATGGACTTTTCTCGATAAGCAGTCATCACTTTCTTACGGGTACTCCCCCCTACATTATAATTACCACTACGTTCTTTTATTTCATCCAAAATACCCTTTTGTCTTTTTTTAGCTCGGTTCATGCTCTGGGTGCGGCTAAATGGTTTCGGGTCACAGATGACTTGAACAAGAGGTGTTTTCCTAGTAAACGACACCACGATTAAACCTAATTCAAGCCGTCTAATAAGATGCAGTTTATCTTTCCACTCCCTTGAAAAAGTTTTCTTAGGCCGTTGGATAGCGATATACACTTGGTCCGTTAGACGCTGCCGTTTGATGCCTTGAATAAGGAGCTTCATATTGAGATTCTTTTTTAACTCAATGACAATCAGCTTATCATCTTTAACCGCTGTTACATCTAAAGTTTTAACTTCACCATTTACTTGGTAACCTAGATCCGTGAAGTACTTATGAATCGGTGGGTATAAATCCGTTTCTTTTATATCTTTCATCGGTATTCTCCATATGTAGTATTAGCATAGTTTACGCATATAGGATTATTTTTCGTCACCTACAACGCATTTTCAATCATTCTTAAATAATCTTCACTGAACGCACTTTCTTTTTCAACCAGTCTTTCTCTTAGAATCTCTAGCATATGGTCTCTTTCATTACTTTGGCTACATTTTGATAAGAAGGCAACGATACAACCCATATCCATTTCATTTTCTTCTTTCAAACGCTCAACAATCCTTTTGATGGCCTCATGATTTTCTTTCAAAATGACATCCTCTACATCATCTGTCAACAAGACTTCTTTTAACACATCATGGATATCCACGTGTTGATAGTCAAATACTTTGTTCACATCATCCCATCTGTAAACAACAGTCTTCTTCGTGCCTACCATTTCCTGCTCCATTGAATCCAAATCAAGAGCTAACTGATAAGTCACATGGAAATCTCCTGTTTTTTCATCATATCCCTCATCTACTACTTGATAGTTTTTAGGATATCCCCTTCTTGTTGTTATTCCCTCATAACCATACAATGGGTATTCAAAGTACTTGATAAGTTTACCCTTATTAACATCAAACCATTGCCCTACAAAGAGTGATATACCCGTTCCCCAATCCTTACAAAAAGATGTTACGGAAAAAGCATTCTGTTTACTCCTATAGGTAGCTATTGGATAGTCATCCGTCTTAATGGACCAGCAAAGACCATCTGCATATTGTCCAGATTCCCTATAGAGCAGCATAAATCTGGTTTTTTTATAGATGCCAAGAAGCAGTTTATAATGACCATCGTCAACTTCCCAGTCATACACTTCAGTAGGAAGGATCTGTTCAGCTGCATTATCTGCAACAGGCATTATCTTTAATGCCTTCACTTGGTCCATGGTTGCTTTACGAATATCACTGATACCTAAATCGCTCAAACAGCTAATAACATCCAAGTCAGCGTTGGCTTCACTAATCTCATGGGATAATGTGGTCTCTTCATGCTTATTTTCCCCACTAGCATGTTGTTGTATTTCTGATGTGTCTGCTTTTTCTTTATCCCTGTCCGTACTCATTGTATGTCTGCATCCAATTGTCAACATCATAACTGATAGGATGGTCAGGTGTAAAACTTTTTTCATCTTTTCTTTCCTTTCAATACTGAAAATATGTCATGCATGGGTTGACTTATAGTAATTTTTATTTTTCTTCCAAGGCCAAGTACATAGCCACGCCCTTATCGGTAAAACTTGGTAATATGTTATTCCATAGTACTTGAACAATGGTATGATTAGGAATATTTTCGTGGAGTTCATGCTGTTCAAACCAAAACAGAACAATGGATAGAAGCCCTAATGCAATATCCCCATAGGCATCTTGGATCAGTGGGTCTTTTACAATCCCCTTCTTATGAAAGTTCAGCAAAATCGTTTTATATAAATCATAGAATTGACCAATGATTTGTTTCTGAATATGGGATAATTCCGGGTAGTAACGAGGTATCTCAACAATGTTGTTAAAGTAAAAATAGTATTTTTGCTGATGGCTAATCATCTTGTGAAAAAGCGTGTTTAATCCTTCCACATCCACATCGCTTGATAAATCCATTTTTTTGTAATCGTCGTATTGCAGCTCAAAAATGGCTTTCATAAGATCCACTTTTTTCTTATAGTGGTAAGTGATGTTGCCTGGACTTATTTGCAATGCATGGGCAATATCACGAACTGTAACTGTATTGTAGCCATGTTCATTATACAACTTAATGGCTGTTTCTAATATGCTTATCTTTAATTCCTGCTTTTTGTTTTGCTGTTTGTTCATTAAAATAGTCCTTTCATTTTTTATCTAAAATTAATCATAGCATATTTATGTGTAAAATCAAAATGGATTTCATGTATCCCATCATCTCAATTCAATCCTAGCAACATTTTACTTTGACAACATTAGTACACATGTGCTAAAATAAAATTAGTACATGTGTACTAAAAAATATGAGGAGGCTTTGCTATGAATAATAAACCCAATGAACAGATTCGAACCATGCCCATGAACCGCATTATTCCATCTGGTCTAGATGTATGCGACTATGAAGTGCTTATGAAGGCCTATGAAAACGGAGGGAACTTTGCAGAAATATGTGAACAGCTGGGTGATCAGGCGAGATTAAAAGCTGATAAGGCTGTGGAAGAAGGTCATTTATTAACAGCTCGGTCCTTTTATTTAAGAGCAACTGCCGTATATCGTGTCGGGCAATATACCATTATTCCCGATAATGAGGCAAAAATTCGTATGTATCGTAAATTGATTGATAGCTACACCGAAGCGGCTAAGGGATTTGATCCACCTATTCAAAAAGTGGAAATACCTTATGGTGATTATACCATGGTGGGATGGCTAAGACTCCCCAAAGATGCCGATAACAACTGCCCACTTATCATATCCATTGGCGGTGCTGATGGCTGGCGTGAGGAACATCATAACCATACAGAATTTTATGTAGAAAGAGGTATGGCTGTCTTAATGATAGACGGTCCAGGTCAAGGTGAAACACGGCTTTTTAATAAAAACTATATGCCTTTAGATGTTGAAAAAGCCTTGGATGCTGTTGTTGAGTACATGTACAATGATGATCGAGTAGGTATAAACATTGGAATGGTGGGTTGGAGCTTTGGAGGTTATCTGGTAGCAAGAACAGCAGCCTATAGCAAAAAATTAAAAGCTGTTGCATTTAGCGGCGGTTCTTACAACCCCAAAGAAATATTAATCTTCCTTCCTAACTTTACCCATGTGTTTAAGGCATTAACAGGAAAAAATGACGAAGACGTGTTCAAGATGCTTGATAAAATGAACATGAAAGATCGATGTGAAAACATAACAGCGCCACTTCTCATTATTCATGGAAAACCTGACCCCATATTCAGCGTCGAAGGGGTACAACGCATACATGATGAAGCGTCTTCTACAGATAAAACCATCAAAATATGGGAAGATGGTAACCATTGTGTATCCAATCATTACCTTGAAGTGCTGACAACAATCAGTGATTGGTTTGCTGATCGATTAAAATCATAACAAGCTATTACTGTCTCAACATGTTTTTTTGATAATTGAGAGGTTTTTAGAACTATAAAAAAATTAAGCTTATAAAACCCTTGTTCAAGCAAGATGCACGGCTGCATGAACAAGGGTTTATGTTTTGCCATTATGGCTATATGTTTCGCTTCATGTCTTATATGACTGATATTGGCCCTATTTTACCCTTTTTAATGTATAACATACACTCTCAAAATCTTTTAAATCTGGTACGGTTAATCCCCCATACATGAGCTGGTCACCACCAAAAACACCTTCCATGCCATCAATGACATAATCGAATGACTCATGAAGACCGTTAAGTGTTACATGACGATCCATTGGATTTGGTATACCAAGTACATTGACATAGAATAGAATCGCCTCTTCTTGATCTGCTGATACAAACATCCAAGCTGCACAATTATCCTCAAAAGGACTTTTAAGACGATAGAAATCGCCAAATTGAATCAAGGGTCTATTGGCTTTGTAAAAGGCTATCTGCTGACGCAACACGTCCATCTCATCTTCACTGTACTGGGTAATATCAAGTTCATAGCCAAAATTGCCACTCATGGCCACATGAGCTCGGGTATCAAGTGGTGTGACACGCTTCACTTGATGATTGGGTACAGTGGATACATGACTACACATGGACAAAATGGGGTAAACCATACTGGTACCATACTGAATTTTCAGCCGTTCAATGGCATCTGAATCATCGCTGGTCCATATTTGCGGCATATAATATAACATACCAGCATCGAATCGTCCGCCGCCACCTGCACATCCTTCAAACAGCACATCTGGATGACGCCTCACTAATTCCTCTAAAATGTCATAGAGTCCCAGCATATAGCGATGGCACGTTTCCATCTGCTGTTTAGGCAGACGACCTTTGGAAAATACATTGGACATGTAACGGTTCATATCCCATTTCACATAGGTAATTGGCGCAGTGGATAATATACTGGAAACAGCATCAAGAATGTAATCACATACTTCTTGTCTGGATAGGTCTAAGGTCAGCTGATACCTTGTCAGGACATGGTCTCTTCCTTCAACATGCAGGCACCAATCCGGATGTTTTCGATAAAGTTCACTATCAGGCGATATCATCTCCGGTTCAAACCATAGCCCAAAAGCCATGTTGTTCTTATTAATATTCTTAGCTAATATATCTAAGCCACCTTCAAGTTTGTCCTCATTAACGATCCAGTCCCCTAGTGAACAACGGTCATCATCCCGTTTACCAAACCAACCGTCATCTAATACACATAATTCCACACCAATCTCGCTGGCTTTTTCCGCTAATGCTTCTATACTTTTTCTGGTAAAATCAAAATAAGTGGCTTCCCAATTATTAATTAATATAGGCCGTTCTTTGTCTTTCCATACACCCCGCATTAAGTTGTTGCGATAGAGTCGGTGATACGTTCTTGACATGTCCCCTAATCCTTTATGGGAATAGACCATGACCACTTCTGGCGTTTGGAAGGTTTCTCCTGCTTCTAACTGCCATGTAAAATTAAAAGGATGAATACCCATTAACACCCGGGTACGGTCATGTTCCTGAACAGATACATGGCCGGAGAAATTACCGCTGTAGACAAAGTTAAAACCATATACCTGACCTGTATCTTCTGTTGCATCTGGTGATAATAATGCTAAGAAGGGGTTATGCACATGACTGCTTGCTCCTCTTGTACTGCCAATACTCTGTTCACCTGGAACGATCTTACGCCGTACCACATGACGTTCTCTGGTCCATGCTCCTGATAAATGCATCATATCATAATCTGCATGTTCAAAATCCACGCAGCAGCTCTGAGCACTTAATACTCGAACGGGTTCCTGTCCACCATTCTTGATTTGAACAGAACGTGTGATCACATTTTCCTCATGAAACACCGTATAGCTGAGCGTCACTTCTACACCACTTAGACTGTCCTTTAGAACAATGGCTAACGTCTGAGCTTCTTCTTCATCAGCATAGGTTGCTGGAAGACCATCTAGTGCTTTTTTACCTTTGTATTGGTGGTGACTTTCATACTTGAAATCCATGATGGTGGAACCATCTGCTTGCTCAATGTGAAGGGCAGGTGTACGATGGTCCACATGTCCATATGTGGCATATTCTAATAGAGCTGTATCCAGTGCATAATGTTCATCTTCTTCAGGCATCAGACTCCAAGTAACAGGTTTGGTTGTTTCCATACCTACTGTATTCATCTGCCTTATTTTCTTGCCATAGTAGACATGAATCAAACGACCATATTGGTCGACTTTACAGATATAACTTACATCTTTACCTTGTAAATGAAACTGTTTTTTATCCTCACAATAATTGATACTCATGACATTCTTCCTTTCCGATTTAGATGTATGTTTATAGGGACTATTCTAATAGCAGTATAGCTTAGAATAGGTAAGATAAACATGGTATTTTGTATCAAGCATATGGTATTTTGGTGACAATAGCTGTCTATCTTTTTTATTTTTTGCTTTTCATCAAGGACCTTATGGGGTATGATAGTGATAAAGCATGACGTTACTTATTGACTTACAAACCAATGAATCTTAAACATAAGCAGGTGAAGCCTATGGAAAATATATTGGGTCCCAGCGAAAGCTCCTACCATCTTCAAGTGGATTATTACGGTGAAGAACAATGTAGCAGTGGTCATTATCATGGTCCTGCTGTTCGGGATAATTATCTCATTCACTATATACTTCATGGCAGTGGTATCTTTAAAACCAAAGATAAAACCTACCATCTTCAAGGACATGAAGGTTTTCTTATCTGCCCAAATGAAGTGACTTATTATCAAGCTGATGACGACGATCCTTGGCACTATGCTTGGATTGGTTTTCATGGGGATGATATCAAGTTTATCCTTAATCAAACGGGATTATCCAGCCATAACCCTATTTTTCATTATTATCAAGATGATAAACTTACTGACTATTTTAACCAGATTAATCAATTGAACTTATTAGGACAGGGAAAAGAAGTCTTCTTAACAGGACTGGCTTATATGATTATCGGATCACTCATTCGTCATAACGTAAGCAAAGATGCATCCTTACACAGAGAAAGCATCCCCAAAATCTATTTATATGAAGCGTTACGCTACATCCATAATCATTATTACAAAGATTTAACCATTAGGGATTTGGCCAAGTATTTAGGCATAGACCGAAGTTACGTCTATAAAATTTTTATGCAGCAACTCAAGCAATCTCCTAAAACATACATGATGCATTACCGCTTTAAGAAAGCATGCTTTTTATTGCAAACTACCCATTTATCCATACATGCCATTGCATGTTCTGTAGGTTACAAAGATGCCTTAACGTTTTCCAAAGCTTTTAAAAAAATGTACCATCTCTCACCTACTTATTATCGCCTAAAACATGCTGTGCATCATGAGAAAGGACACGATATACATGTATAAGACCGTTGGCATGGTTGCTCATGTGGATGCTGGTAAAACCACCTTACTTGAGCAAATACTCTATCATACACATACCATACGTGAAGCTGGCCGTGTGGATAAGCAAAATACATTTCTTGACTACCATACCATTGAAAAAGAACGGGGAATCACCGTTTTTTCTGACCAAGCAGTAACCACTTATGGTAAGATGACACTCCAACTGGTTGATACCCCTGGCCATGTGGATTTTTCTACAGAAATGGAAAGAGCTGTTCGTATATTGGATTATGCCGTGATTATTCTCTCGGCTGTGGAAGGCATTGAAGGTCATACAGAAACCGTCTGGCAATTACTTAGGCAATATCAGATTCCCACCCTATTCTTTATCAATAAATTAGATCGTGTAGGTGCTGACCTTTCTGGTGTTATACAGGATATAAAAGAACATTTTACAGAAGATGTGGTGCTCTTAACAAAGCCTTCATGGGATCAACAATGTATCGACAATTTACTGAACGAACCCACCACATCACTTATTGAGTGTGCAGCGGAACGTGATGACACACTGATGGAACGCTATCTTAATGATGAAAAAATACCGCTGCATCAGTTAAAGGCTGTCATCGGAAGGCATTTTAATGAAGGTCAACTGTTTCCTTGTTTATGTGGAAGTGCTTTGCAAGGTGTGGGCATCAAGCCGCTGCTGGATATTCTAGAAGACCTTCTACATACGGAACACCATGCGTTGAATGATGCTGTGTTAAGTGGCCGTGTTTATAAAATACGTCATGATGAGGCTGGTCATAAGTTAGCCTTTATTAAGCTTGATTCTGGTCATTTACATGTAAAAGATACCATTGAACATACCCTTCAAGATGGCGAAAAACGCGTTGAAAAAATCAACCAGATTCGTCTCTATCACGGTACCAAATATACCACGGTGGAATCCGCACAGGCTAATCAGTTAATTGCTGTAACAGGCTTAAATCATGCCTATGTTGGTGAAGGCATCGGTAACCTGCCAGATGACAAACGCTATTCCCTTATACCCACGTTACAAGCAAAAGTTATCTATGACGAGAAGGTACATCCGAAAGAGATTTTACATATCTTTACGCTGCTGACAGAAGAAGACCCTGCTCTGGATGTTCTATGGAATGAGACACTAGGGGAAATGCATATTAAAGTCATGGGTACCATACAATTAGAAATCTTGACTTCACTTATTGCAGAACGTTTTAACCAGTCCATTACCTTTGGTTCCCCAGAAATCCTCTATAAAGAAACCATACATACCAAAACCCATGGTTTTGGACATTTTGAACCCCTTAAACACTATGCAGAAATTGAACTGGATATAGAACCCCGTCCCCGTAACTCAGGGATATCTTTCTCAACAACATGTCGTGTGGATACATTGCATACAAGATGGCAGCGCCTTTGTGAGAAAAATATACCCGATGCTTGTAAAAAAGGTATCTTAACCGGTTCCCCTATGACCGATGTTCACATTACCCTCACTTCAGGCAAATCCCATGTGAAACATACCAGCGGCGGTGATTTTAGACAAGCTACCTTCCGAGCCGTGAGGCAGGGTATTGAACAAGTGGAAGCCATCTTATTAGAGCCTTACTACAGATTTCGGATAAAAGTTGAGCAAACCCTTTCTGGACGAGTCATGACGGATATAACGTCCATGGATGGTACATTTGACCCACCTGTTACAAGTGGAAACTATACCATCATAACAGGTCTTGTTCCTGTTTCAACAGCTATGCACTATCCAACTGCTTTAGCCTCTTTTACTTCTGGTAAAGGGCATGTTTCTTTTATCTATGCAGGCTATGATAACTGCCACAACACAGAAGAAGTCATTACGCGTCTCGCCTATAACAAGGATGCTGATAAAGATTATACCTCTACATCCATCTTTTGTTCTCACGGTAAGGCTTATGGGGTTAAAGGTTGTGATATTGCTTCACATCTTAATGGATAATCCTTAGAAATAAAACATTCAGACACCCTATAAAAAGCCATTGCCTTATGTGTCTTCCAACATTGTATCCAGTGAACAGACTAATTCAGGAGCAATGGCCTTTACCTGTTCTCTATAAGCTCTCAGACTGGTAAATACATCGATACTTGTCCCCCATAAGATTTTTTCAAAGTTTTGTCTTATTTGATGGATGGTCTTAAGTTCTTTATGCTTAATCTGTTCATTGCTTAATATCCTAAGAGTTGTTACGAGCGCTTCTAAGACACGCTCTTTTTTTGCATCCCGTAGAACTTCTAATTTCTTATCTTCATAAACTAAAATATGCTGGTCCCAATCTTCCATTTGTTTAATTAATGCTTTTGTTCTTCCCACTACACAACCACTTCTCTGACAGTCACCACAATATCTGTTACCAAGACAAATATTCTTAATATCCTGATCCATCATTTGATAATATTCTTGTAAACGCTTGGATGTACCTACATATTTACTAGCGTTTAGACTTTTATGCATCTTCCATAATTTTTTAACCCGTACAGTAGCAATTACCCCAATCAGGATTATAAAAACAATTCCATATATGGAGTTGACATATTGTTTTGGTACCGTACCATAAAGTTTTGTTAATCCAAAAAACATAAAGATGCTTGCTGCCACTAATTTAATGGTTAATTCAGGCACTTTATCACCTATTTTCCTGCCCACATAAATACCTAATCCCCCTGTCACAAGCATACCTATTACAGTTCCCATTAAAATAATTGCTGGATAGGCAGCGTCCACAGATAAGGTAATGGCTGTTAATTGGGTCTTATCCCCTAACTCCCCAATAAAAAATGCTAAGGCAATGGTCATAATGGGACCAAAAGATTTCTTCATTTTTTTCTCTTCCTTATGGTCTTCTTCCATTTGCAACGTCCATAAGGCAAATGCAACAAATGCAAATCCTGCTACCATCTGAATGGTTGAAATGGGTATAAAGTTTGACAAGTAACTGCCTAACACAACGGCTAAACCATGGTTAAATAATGAACCTAAACCGATACCCACTAATACTGCCTTTACGCTATACTTTGTGGCAAATGCCATAGCAAGAATCTGTGTCTTATCCCCCATTTCTGCGATAAAAATTAACCCAAATGCCTGAATAAATTCTACTAACATCATGTCCTCCTGTTTACGCTTTAATTTTTATGTAAGCAACTGGATGCACCTAAGAAAAGCGTCAATAAAAAAAGAAGTCAAACTCAAGATTAGCATACGGAATATGCCAATCTAAAAGTCTCACTTCTTTAGCCTTTAATCTAAAGCGAATAGAACCAGGATTTCTCCATTATGTTGACGCTATTCATGATCTAAGTCACAGTTACTCCCTTTTAGAACTCATAAGATTGTACCATATGTGAGGATATTTGTAAATAAGAAATAGTAACGCTGTACAAAATGCCTGCTTATGATTGAAACTCCACCAGTTGTTCATAGCTTACTCCATACTTGACAGCAATGTCCTTGGCATAACTTTTACCTTCTGGAATACCTTCAAAAACTTTAAATGCCTCCTGCTGACGGTGTAGATGGGTAACTAAACTTATGGCCCGAGCTCTTGACAAGCCTTCGTTAAGCTCCTGTACACGTTTTCCTAATTCATGAAGGTGGGTATTGAATATAACACAAGCCCCTAGATGTCCAATGGCCTTTAAGGTATCCATAGCAATCATTAAACTTTCCGTATGACTTGTACCATCAAAAGACTCATTCATCAATAGAAGTCCTCTGGCGCTCATCTTAGAAAAAATGGATGAAAACCTTTCGCATTCTTCCCCTAGCCGCCCATTATAGATGGTCTCTACTTCTGTTGTAGGAAAATGCGTAAAAAGACCATCTATCACTTCCATGTATGCGCCTCTTGCTGGTACATAATACCCTAATTGTGTGAACCAATAAATCTGACCGATACTCTGTGTGAAAGTGGTCTTGCCTCCTCGGTTTGCTCCTGTTAAAATAAACAGATTGCCGTGGGTCATGGTAAAATCATTATCCACCATATCACGAAGTTTATCACTATGCATTAAGGTATAAGCAAGATTAAGGTTATAGAGACCTTCTATTTTTGTTTGCCCTGCATCTATTAATTCAGGTTGACATAATACTAGATGATGCTCTGTGGCTTTTCTGTAAATGTGTAAACCCATATCATAATACATGAGCTCTGTGAGAATAGGTTCATAGATATCCAGCAAGATGGTATTAAAACCATCACAAAAGTCAATCAGTGCTTTCATGGCAGGTGCAATGACTAACTCCAAGTTATTGAGTGCATCGGGTAAAGCCAAACTATCCGGCGCAAATATTTTCCTTGGTATGGCTTTAATTTGATTCAAGCCAATGCTCATGATCTTACGTGTTTTCTTCATTTTCCGGGTGTATTTAAAGGCTTCCTCTTCTACAGAAAGCAGCATCACTTCTCGAGGTTTTAAATAATCATCAAGATTAATCCCTATTTTGACACAACGTATCCCCTCATCCATGGACCGAATCTGACAGATATCTGCTTTAAAATCTTCATACACATGACCATGAATGGTATCGTACAATAACTTCTCGATGCGGATTAAGCCCTCTGAATGTAGGTTTGCGTCATGCAGCAGCTGATGCAATGTCTCTGTGACAGACATGACTTCCCATACTTCATCCATGCGGGATAATAGGTTGTACATATTGGGTTCACTTTGAAAAGAATATTTAATTAAATGCTTCATTTTAATGAGTTTTTCCATGTTCACTTTCATCCCATCCAGTAACAACCCATTCTCCACAAAATCCCGCATAATCCCTTGGCGGTACTTAATGGTATCCATACTGGTGGGGATTTTTTGTAACAAGGCCATCATGTCTTTTGTTAACGTAGGCGTTATATCGTCAAATACAGCAGTCATATTCAAATCATCCACCGTTTTATCTTCTAATTGAAAATAAGTATCCTCGGGTGTTGTCCATAGTAAGCTCATTTCTTTTACATTGTCCATTACGCCTTCTCCTCCAATCGACGAATTAATTGATGGTAGGTTACCTTATGCTGCTTAGCAATTTCAATACCATGGCTCATCCCTAAAGGGTTACCTTGATAGATTTTGTACGTATTATGACCGTTCTGGAATCCTGTAACTAAACTGACAATAGGTGTATCATTGTTAAGTTCTTTATTGAGTATACGGGTATGGGTAGCTAACTCGTGGAGATGGGTATTATAAATCATGCGCATGCGTTTATACTTGACTGCTTTTACCACCTCTTCAGCAATTTTTAAGCTTTCGAGATAGCTTGTTCCTGAAAAGGATTCGTTCAATAGTAATAGACTTTTGGATGTTGCCAGTTTAAAGATACGGTTAAAGCCTTCGCATTCTTTACCAAAGCGCCCCAAATGGACCGTTTCTTTTTCAAGTACTGGAAAATGGGTGAATACACCATCTACCAGACTCAAATCTGCTTCTTGTGCTGGTACTAACAGCCCTAATTGACCAAATATCTGTATCTGACCAATGGCTTGGGTGATGGTTGTTTTACCGCCTCGATTAGCACCTGTTAAGATGATGATACGCCCATCTTCATCCATGTTCATGTTATTATAGATAATGGCTTCTGTTTCCTCACTTCTCTCTTGGTCATGAATAGCTAGGGCTATATTATAGCAATCCTTAAGTCTCATGGTGCGTTTGGATGCATCTAATATCTGGGGTTTACAAATGGGCAGATTCTGATTTCTTAGCGTATTTAAGAGATCACAACTGGCCTTGTAAAAGGTCACTTCTTGTAATAGGCTCACAAATGGCTTGGTATCCAATTTACGATAACGCTCCAAAAATTCTAATAAGATGTCCCTATGCTCTCTCAAACCGTATTCCATTTCATCCATAAGATCCAGATGGACTTTACCCATATTAAAAACAGCATCATAGCGTTTTAAGTACCTGCCCATAAACTGTAACCCGCTGTCCGACATTGTTGCAACTTTTCGAAAAACCCCTGGATAACGAAAAGTATGGTCCGTGATATGGGTTACTTGTGCTTCGTAAGCACGCATAACTGGTGACATATTAATGGATACTTCCAGCCCTCTTATTTGACGAAAGATATGTTGTATATTTTTAAGATCTTGCTTCATGGCTTTAAACTCTTTTTCTTGTATGAGATGCTCTACATTTTCCAGCAACCCCAATAAGCCTTGGGATGTTGGCTGATGATACAGCAAGGTTTGGCGTAAATTTTCAGCGCATCTTATGGACATATCCACTGTCATCACAAGATCAATTAAGTAATAGAAATTGGAATGTGTTTCTGTGACCTTGCTATTTCTGGATTGGAGATCATAAAACTCTTTCAGATTCATTTCCAAATCCTTAATAAAATCCGGCGAATCCATAAAATCTGTTAAGATGGCTTGCCGATAGCGAATGGTTTCTTCATCCATACAGATTTTATAAATAAGGGCTTCATTTTCTTCACTTATGTCCATTAATCGGTCATATAAGCGATGCAAGTTCAGGTCTTCAATCACTTGGGGATGAATCTTTTTATATTGTGACTCTGGGAGCCATAGTAAACTATCAAACATGGGTGACATCTCCTTTATGTTCATCTCGTTGTCATGTGTTATACCATTAAGCTTGTTTAAGATATTAAGTCAAAAGTATAAGTGTAACTCTCTATAGTTTGTGCTAATCACATGAAAAAAATTGAAGATTACACAAATAAAAAGCGAATTAGATATGTTGCATATCTCATCCGCTTCCTAAAAGGAGAATGTTGTATAGGTTTTATAAAATCACTTTACCAACCATTTGTTTAAGACTTAGTCCTTGTTTGACACCTTTAATCATGTGAATAGAACCGGACACATCACCAATTAAGATGCCTCCAACAAACTTACCATTGTCAAAATACATTTTTTTGTAAGTGATGTTTTCCATATCTTCTTGCATAATGGTCTTATAGGATACATCGTCTTTGTTACCTAAATCCCCAATGGAAAACACATTCATGTTCATCCCGTTAAATACATTACTCGGTACAATATTGGTATAGGTGATTGCATCACCCACAACATTAGCACCTGCTACTTTACCTTGTTCAATGGCTTCCGGCCAGATACCGTAGTTAATACCATCATATTCAGCTATATCACCAGCAGCATAGATGTTATCGCTATTTGTTGCCATATGGTTATCCACCACAACACATCGATTAATGCCTATACCAGCTTCATCTGCTAGCTGTACATTGGCTCTAATGCCCACGGATACAATGACCATATCTGCATCAATCATGGTGCCGTTAACCAACTGTACACCTGTTACATGGTCTTTACCCAGAACCGCGTTAGCTGTGACACCTTTGTAGACTTTTATACCTGTTTTTAAAATACCTTTTTCAAAAATGCGTGAGCCTTCTTCATCCAATTGCTTAGGCAATATGCTCGGTGCCATCTCAACGATGGTTACATCAAGGCCCAATGTTTTTAGTTCCCATCCAGCTTCTAATCCTAATAACCCACCGCCAATTACAGCTACCTTCTTACATTGCTTTGCATAGGCTTTTACTTCCTCAGCATCTTTCTTGGTTTTAATCGTAAAGACACCTTTTGTGTTAATGTTCGCTAGAGGGGGTACAAAGTTATGACTACCGTTTGCTAATATTAATTTATCGTAAATGACAGCTTCGCCATTCTCCAGTAACACACGGTTAGCCTCTTTCTCTATCTTTGTCACAGCCACTCCCAACTTTAAATCAATAGCATGTTCATCATACCATGCCTCATCGTGTAAGTAGAAGTAGGCTTCATCATGACTATCACTGATATAGTCGGATAGTATTGGGCGATAATAAGCTTGACTGGGATCCTTATCAATCACAAGGACACTAGCTCTCTCATTCCTCTGCCGAATGGCTTCTGCAGCCGCAGTACCTGCTGCGTTATTTCCTATAATGACGATGTTTTCCTTTGTTTCGGATTGATAAGCCACTTTCTCTTCCTGATAGACTTCAAATTGCTCGGAAGTTGCACCACAAGCAGGGCAGATTTCAGGAGGTTCTACACCTTCGTATACTTCACCACATATGATACAGCGCCATAATTTCACTTCACCATCCACATCATCGTTATCCCGTTCTTTTTTCTCTTTCGTCGCTTTTACAACCTTTGAATGATCCAAGACACAACCCCCAAACTCTTTTCCAAATTGATAGGCTTTTTCTAGTTCTGTTTTATTGGGTTTGAAGTTAATTTTTAAACCTTTTACCACTTTCATTCTTAACTGCTTAAGGCGTGCTTCTATATTCGGTACAGCTTCACCACTCCACCCATAAGAACCAAAGGTCGACGCCACTTTTTTATCACTGCCAATAGGTGACAGACTCATGAGTAATTGCCAAATAGGTGGTAAAGCATCCCCATTAATGGTAGGGGAGCCAAAGAGCACACCATCAGCCCATTTGATTCTGCTAAGTACTTCCCCTTGATCCGCAGTCACCAAGTCATATAATTCAACCTGGATATCACCACTGGACTCAATACCCTTTTTAATCTCCTGAGCCAATTCACCGGTATAACCGTATGCAGACACATAAGGTACCACAACTGTTTTTTTATGATTCGGATTCTCTTCTGTGGACCATTGCTTACATTGTCTTACAATCGCCATAGGGTCATCATCAAGGACTGGACCATGACCATTACATATGTAATCAATATCCAAATTTTCTATTTTAGCTATGGCATCCAGCATATAAGGTTTGAAAGGTCCCATAATCATATCAAAATAGTACTTTAATGCTTTCATATAATCCTCATGACGGGTAATCTTAGAGCTGAGTACGTCATCATGGGCATAATGTGAACCAAAGGAATCACATGTAAAAAGAACTTTATCTTCCTTTAGATACGTATACATGGAATCTGGCCAATGTAAAAAAGGTGCAGATATGAATTGTAATGTTTTATCACCTAGGCTAATTTCATCTCCCGTATTTACAATGATGCTCTCAAACTCTGTGTTAGCAATAGCTTTTAGAAAACGTATAGCTGTTGCTGACCCCACAATCTTTGCATTTGGTGATATTTTTAACAATCTTTCAACTGAACCCACATGGTCCGGTTCTGTATGGTCTACTATAATATAGTCAATGTCTTTTACATTAATTTCTGATGTTAACTTGTCGATAAATGCGTCTAAAAACTTAAGCTTGACCGTTTCAATAACAGCTGTCTTTTCTGACCCTTGAACAACGTAAGCGTTATAACTCGTACCGAATTCTGTATGCATAATAATGTCAAATACCCTTAAGTCATGATCTTGTACACCCACATACGTGACTGCATCTGTGATTTTCAATGTGTTCATACCGTTAACCTCCTACATGTGAATCATTTCTATTCTTTTAATATATCAGTAAATCCTTCTCTACACAATATTGGATTTACATATAGCATACCGTTATTAATAATAATTGTCAAGTAAAAATAATAATTATTTAACAATCTCAATTCATTTTGACTATTTCCTATTTTCATACACCATATGGAATAATCGTAGGCTATTTAATAGAGCATTTTAATACGCATTAGAATACTCTTCATCATTTATTCCTTTGCAAAACATGTATATTTTAGTACATAATGGAAAAAAATAAAATCAACTGACTTGTCCTTTATGGATATGTGACGTACACTTCAAAAACAAGTAAGGGTTGATACACGTGTTTACCACCCATATTGATAAAAATATAATGAAGATCAAACAATTGTTTAAGCATGATGATTTACTTCAGTCAAGAACTTTTGAAGCAAAAAATGATCCTTTAAGATTTTGCTTAATGTACATGAATGCCATGATTGACATGGAAAATGTAACACTGAATATTGTCAAGCAACTGATGCTGACCGATTATGCCCGTTCATTAAAAGGTGAGGAGCTTTTGAATTACATTGCAACAAAAGTTCTGACGGTCTGTGACCACAGTATTACATCTGATGTGCAAGAGATTGTTCAAAAAATTAATTACGGCTTTACCCTTCTTTTGGTGGATACTTGTGATAAAGTCATCATCATGGACACTCAAGGGTATGATAGACGTTCCACCACAGAACCGGATTCAGAAAGGGTTACGAAAGGTCCTAAGGAAGGTTTTACAGAATCCCTCATCATTAACACCTCGTATATTCGAAGACGTATCCGCAACTCTGATTTGAAATTTGAAATGATGCACATTGGTAAGATTACACAGACCATGGTTTGCATCTCCTATATGTCAGGTGCTGTGAATCATCAAATTTTAAAAGAAGTTAAAAAAAGATTACAGGACATTGAAGTGGATATTATATTAGAAACAGAGTATGTCCGTGAATATATTCAAGATCGGACCTATACCTTTTTTAATACCATTGGATCAACAGAACGTCCAGATGTGGCTGCCTCTAAGCTGTTAGAAGGGAAAATTCTCGTTATCATTGATGGGTCACCAAGGGTACTCAGTATACCGCATCTTTTTATTGAGCAGTTTGAAGTAAATGAAGACTATTATAGTCATTTTTGGTTTGCCACTTTGAACCGTCTTATACGGATGATTTGTTTTCTATTATCAACCAGTATACCTGCTATGTACATTGCTTTTTTCACCTATCACCAGCAATTATTGCCTTCCCATCTATTGGTTAGTGTTCTTGCCAGCCGGGAGGGTGTTCCCTTTCCATCCTTTATCGAATTAGGGATCATGCTACTAACCTTTGAGATTCTTCGAGAAGCAGGGAATCGTTTGCCACTGAGTATTGGTCAAACCATCAGTATTGTTGGTGCTCTTGTACTGGGTGAAGCTGCCGTTACAGCTAGAATTATCAGTGCCCCCATTGTCATCATTACTGCCATTACAGGTATTACCAGTCTTGCATTGCCAAAAGCACTTGAAGCTGTGATCATCATAAGGTTTTATTTGTTGGTCCTAGCCACCATTTTTGGTTTATACGGTTACATCTTTGGGGTCATGAGTGTCACCATGCATTTAATGAATATTAAAAGCTTTGGTGTGGATTTTATGACTTTCTATGTCAATCTGGACAAGATGAATATTGAAGATACCCAATTACGTATGCCTTGGTGGAACATTAATAACAGCTATAAAAACCTAATTGACTATCGGGTCAATCGACTACGAAAAAAGAGGTTAAAGCAACGATGAAAACATGGAGATTCCTTTTACTTATGCTCTTAATAACGACACTCTCTGTCCTATGCACATCTTGTTGGAATTATCGAGAAATTAGCGATATGTCCTTAATTGAGGGCATTGCCATTGATAAATTGGATAATCATTATGAAATTACAGGAAAACTCCTTTTAGCCACAACAGAAAATCCAACAGAAGGTACCCTTCAACACTTTTTGGTGAATGCAAAAGGACTCACTATCTTTGATGCCGTTAGAAACCTGATCTTAGAAAATGGTAAAAAAGTTTATTTTGGTCATCTTAATTACATTATTGTAAGTGAACAAATTGCTCGCGAAGGCATCACCCAAGTGCTGGATCTTTTTATGCGGGATATTGAAAGCCGTGAAGACATGTGGATTTTTGTGGCCACGCCTAACTTTTCAGCCTCGGATGTGTTACATGGTATTTCCTATAAAGAATTGGTATCCTATATTGAAGATGCCACAAGTAATGCTAAGAACATTGCAAAATTCTACCCTGCTAAGATGTACGAACTGGTTAAATGCATCAATGAAAAGGGCAGTGATGGCATCGTCCCCCTCATCAGCAAGGTATCATCAGATATAGGTAAAACCGCTCATATTGAAGGTTCTGCTGTTTTTAATAATAATGTCATGACAGGTACCCTTAGTGGAGATGAATCCAAGATATTACTTTTAATGTTAGGTAAAGGTAGCAGCAGTATAATACCCATTATCTATCATGATGACCATAACACATCTAAGGTTACCCTTGAAGTCATCAATAACAAAGCTGACATACTTCCCGATTTTCATGAAGACGGCTCAATCACCATACGTATCAAGGTTCATCTGAATGTCATGATTGCTGAAATCATGAACAATCATGTTATCGTTACCAGTACAGAGGGTCAAAAGAAATTAATCGCAGCCGCTTCAGAAGATATTAAAAAGAATATTGAAGCACTTATTGTAAGAGCACAAAAAGAATTTAAAAGCGATATATTCAGCTTTGGTGAAACCGTCAAAGATGTCAATCCTAACCTTTGGCGGGATATAGCGAATAACTGGCATAATATTTTTCAAGGCATCGATGTGGATGTGGATGTGGAGATAAAAATCTATGGAAGCAGTTTATTTAAGCAGATCATTACCAAACCCCATAACATGAAAGCTAGGTGATAACATGACATTAAGTCTTTTGGTACTGTATGCTTTATTGGGCGGTGTTGAATGTTTTATCTTGTATAAGAAAGAAGGCAAATCAAAAGTTGTTATGATCTATTTGGGTCTTTTCTTAGTGGTTATGGTGCTATGTATCTTGACATTATTGGGCTTAATTGAACGTAATTTATCTTTTGCTATTAAATTTTGGTAGTTGCGTCTAGAATCCATTAAAAGAGGTAAAAATGATGAAAAAACATGTTGTTACTGAAAGGCAAGCCATTAGCGTTATTGCTCTATTTGTATTAGGCACTGCTATGATTACAGGCATTGGGAAAGATGCTGGTGAAAATGCATGGATTGCCTTAATCTTGGCTACACTTATAGCTCTTCCTTTTCAGTTGATGTATGCTAGAATGCTAGCCAATTTCCCAGGTAAACATATTTTAGAAATTACGGATATGGTTTTTGGGAAAGTAATTAGCAAAATCATTGGGGTATTTTTTCTATGGAATGCCATTTTTGTTGGAGCACATCTAATTAAATTGTTTGAAGACTTTATTTTTATTGTGGACCTTAATTTAACACCTGAAATGATTATTATGACACTGATTACCATTTTTCTAATTCAAATCCTAAAAAGCGGTATTCAAGTATATGCCCGTTGGTCTGAACTCTATCTTTATCTGACCATCATCACGTTTGTTTTCATAACTACTTTCTTAACACCCATTAAACAGCTGACTAACGTTGTACCAGTTATGTATGACGGCTTTAAGCCTCTAATAAGTGGCAGCATGAGTATCCTTGCGTTTCCCATGACCCAAACCTTTGTTTTCTTATTACTCTTTAATAATTTTTCTAAGAAAAAATCGTATTATAAAGTCTTTACCTTTGGTACATTATTAGGTTTTCTTTTATTATTGGTCATGACAGTAGATACCCTTCTGGTTATTGGAAAAGACGCTTATGCATCTTCTATGTTTCCCCCATATATGACGTTAAGAAGGCTCCATATTGGGACATTTTTTCAGCGGTTTGAAATGCTGCTCCTCTTAGTTTTTATCTATGTAGGTTTTATTAAGATTGCAGCTGTTTACTTCTCAGCCCTTGTTAGTTTTCAACACATTTTTAGTCTAAAATCTTTTAAGCCTTTTGTTATACCTATCAGCCTACTATTAGCCATACTTGGTTATCTCACTTTCTATGATTTTTTATCTTTTCATCCATTCCTCAAAGAGGTTTACGTGCCCTATGCTTTTGTTGCAAATATGCTGATTCCTTTTATTATTTTTATTGCAGAGGAAATCTATGTGCGCTTTAAACTGAACAAAAATAAAACCAATGCCTAGTTTGTTATGGAACAGGATTGCCTTCATTCTTAATTAGTGCTACAATAATAAAGTGACGCAGGAATGGGAGGTATTCTAATGACGAAATCGTTCAAAATTAGCAAACGAGGCTATGCACCAGAAGAGGTCCAAGCTTATATTGATGAACTGGAAGCTGTTATTGATCAATACAAGTCAAAAGAACATTATATCTCAACTGCTTTAGTGGACTCCCATATGGCATCAATGACTATACTGGAAGAAGCAGAAATCCATGCTTTTGAAATAGAAAAAAACGCTCTTGTGGAATTGGAACATTTTAAGGAAGCCTTGGATTTAACCAAGAAACGGTTACTGAGTTTTCAAAATGATTATGATACCTTTGTTGGTAATTTCAAATCATCTATGGAAACCATTCAGTTGCATGAAGCGGCTTGTTCATTGGAGACGTTGGAGAAAGAATTGAATAAGTATGTGAAAAAGCCTGCTGCTAAGAAGAGGAGAAGGAAGAAGAAGAAAACGTCGTAAGGTTGGTTATTCGTATTTTATTTTATGGATTTGGTTTATGTAGCAAAAGATTGGACAACGGTAGTTTAGTGAAACCATATCGTGTCATCATTCACTCTCGTTACATTTGTTGCTTGATTTGTTTTATAGGAATGGCAACAAGCTGTAAAAGTCGATCATGATGACACGATATGGTTTTTTGAGTCTTGCCACGTTTGAGTTGGTTAAAACCGTTTAATGAGTTTAAAGAAATACGATTTTATTCCTTTCAGGGGGTAGATTATTTGTCATCCGCATGAGTTTCTTTTTATGAGGTCATAGTCAATGCGGATGACCTTTCGTGTTTGATTGGATGGGTTGATGAGGCGGTTGATGATGATTTTGGCTGCTTCTTCACCCATTTTGTAGGGGTGTTGATTGAAGGATGTGAGGCCTACTTCAAAGATGGCATCGATGTAGAAGTCGCCGAAGCTGATTAGGGCTAGGTCTAGGGGTATGCGGATGTCTAGTCGGGAAGCTTCTTTGTAGAACAAGAGGGCTGTTATGTCGTTGAAGGTTAGGACGGCATCCAGGTCTTGATGTCTTTGAAGATAGTGTTGGATGTCTTTACTTATTTGATGATAATCATACATGTGATGTTTCGTTGACTTGGTATGGCGGATGAGACATGGTTCAATTATCTGTATTTGATGATTTTTTAAGGCTGCTATTAAACCTTCTACACGACCTTTAGATACCGAAGATTCAATGGCATAAGGATAATAATAGCCGATGTGTTGATAGCCTTTTTGGGCAAATATCTGTCCAGCTTCATAGCCGGCTTCGTAATCTCTGCCAATAACGGCATCAAAGGGAAGGGATTCAAAATATCTGTCAATGCACACGATGGGTATGGGTGCATTGGTGAATGCTTTTAGCATGGTTTCCCTTTCATCTTCTAAACAACCGCACAGAATAATACCTTTAGCCCCTTCGTTTATAGCATTTTGTATTTTATCATATTGATTATTCACTTGATTCATGGCATAGTAAGTGGCAAGTGTTAAACCACTTTGTTGAAGGATTTTTTCTGCTCCTTGTATAATATTGGAGTTAAACTCGGAGAATAAAAAGTTATTATCGTGAAAGATAATATCAATTCTATTGGGCGTATCTTGTTGTAGCCTGAGGGATTTATCTTGAACAAAAGTGCCAACCCCTTGCAAGCGATACAGGTAGTTTTCCATGACCAAAGCATCAATTGCTTTTCTTACGGTAACACGGCTGGTATTAAATTGCCTGCATAACGCATTTTCACTGGGTATAGCCTCTTGGGATGGATAAGAGCCATCTTCTATATGCTCAATGATATAAGCTTTCAGCATTTTGTGTTTCGGTTGTTTCGTCATTATTCTCACCCATCACTATCTTTTCTTATGGTTTAATATGTCATGATGTTTCCCTTATGATTGTTAAGTATTTAGTGTATTTCTCCCTAAAATCCGCCTGTGGATCTGGTATGTATTTCTTTATCTCAATGGAATGGCGTACGATTTCTCGCCCTTCTTTTATATCCTTAATCTCACCAAGCCCAATGGCTTGTAAGAGTATATTACCCATGGCGGTTGCTTCTTTTGGACCTGTTATCACCAGCTTACCTGTTGCATTGGCAACTATTTGGCAAAAGAGAGGATCTTGAATGCCGCCTCCAAACATATGTATTGTATTATACGCTTTTTTAGTGGCTTTTTCAATTCCCTTTATGGTATGTTTGATACAAAGAGCTAAGCTTTCTTCAATGACCCGTACCATTTCGCCAAAGGTTTCGGGTACTTTTTGATGGGTATCCTGACAGAATTGCTTGATTTTATTTGGCATGTTATCAGGAGCGTAAAAACATGGGTCATCTGGATAAATGATGGCTGATGTTGTTGCTTCTAATCCTTCCTTTACCATGTCTTCAAAACCAACGGCATGGCCATCTTGTTGCCATTGCCTCCTACACGCTTGCATCAACCATAAACCCATGATGTTCTTCAATAAGTTTACCTTTCCACCCACACCGCCTTCATTACTTAGTTCATAAGCTTTGGTGATATCGTTCACAAGAAGTTCTTCATTCTCGACACCAACCATGACCCATGTACCCGTGGCAATGAAAATAAAATCATCTTCAAGGGCAGGTACCGCTGCAATAGCTGAGGATGTATCGTGACTACCAACGCTCACCACTTGACAAGTTTCAAGATGAAGTTCCTCACGTAGGGGCGCTTTAACAGGTCCAATAACATGGCCTGGATGGATAATTTCTGGGAATAGACCTGTTGGTAATCCGACTCTTTTTATTAAAGCATAATGCCAATCATCTTTTTTATAATCATAGAGCTGTGTGGTTGTGGCAATGGTATATTCTGCTTTCATGATACCTGTTAAGGCATAATTAAATAAATCGGGCATTAACAGCATGGTTTTTGCATGAAGAAGTCGATGACTGGCTGAATATTTCTCAGCTAATAATTGATAGATGGTATTGTATCGGTTACAATGTAATCCGCTCTTGTTAATCAGCTCATCTTGTGGTATGGATTTAAAACATGCTTCAACAGTGGTATCTGTTCGATTATCCCGATAATGAAAGGGATTGCTAATTAATTCGCCATCCCCATCAAGAAGACCATAATCCACACCCCAAGTGTCTATACCAATACTCTTAATCCTTTCATGATTAACTTTACATAATAATAAACATGTCTTCATTTCATGAACCAGTCTTAAAAAATCCCATTGGATATGATTCATGAATTTTACAGGCTCATTATCAAATCGGTGAACTTCATGGAGTATAATCTTATTGTCTCTTAGCTCACCTAATATACCTCTTCCGCTACTTGCACCAAAGTCAAATGCTAACATCTTCATCTGTTTTCACCCCATCGTTCATGATCAACTTGTATTTACTTGTAATAACAAGTTGTAATCTTACTATACTGGATATAGGCTGATTTGTCAAAACGAATTTCATGACACAGCAAAATATACAGGCTAACGCATACGATAGCCTATATAGAACGACGTTCGTGTCACACACAACATGTTATTCACTCATGGTAAAGCCTAACTTTTCATATAAACTTTCCGTTATATAAAAAGTCCTTGGTATCCCCTGATCATCTTCAAATTTAAAAATAATGGATTTCATATGTTCGCCATATTTCCCATCTACCCATCCAATATCATACCCTAACTCCTGTAGTCTAAGTTGAATGGCATATACATCTGATCCTGTGTCCCCAGGTTTTAATGTTCTGAACCCATCACCAAATGGTCCATAAGGTCCTTTTACAATGGTCACTTTTGTACCATAGGGTATGTATTTTTTTAACTCTTTTACCTCTTTGTTATACATACGTATGCAACCTTTGGACAGTGGTTTACCAATACTCCAAGGTTCATCGGTGCCATGTATACCATATTTCCCCCAAGGTACATTAAGCCCCATCCAGGAACCACCAAAGCCTTCTCCCCAATTGGCTTTACTGACAATATTCCAAGTACCCAAAGGGGATGGGGTGCTTGGTTTTCCCCCAGAAACAGGATATTCCTTATAAATCTCATTATCCTTAAATACATACATTTTATAGGTATCAAGATCCACATGTATAAAATAAGGATTATTATTCTGATTAAAAAATACAGCTAAGAGATGGTCATCTGTTCTTTTCAGGCAAATAAGGTTGGCAACTAAGATAGCTAATATGACACATAATATAATCTTGATACAGGTATACCTCATACTCTATCTCCCTCTAAGCATGTCACAACTGACTGCAAACTTATTACGTTATATAATAATATGAGGGATAAACTGTCCAATATAACAACGAATCAATTTTTATACGCCTTTTTCCTGATAAAACTTATGAGCACGATGCATGTTGGCAGCCCAACTTAGAACGGCACATACATTGGCTATCATGCACATGATCATGATACCTCCTGCATAAGTATCTTCTATGTTAAGCATAAACGGTGTTATAAATGCTGTTATCAGATAAAGGTAAGCAAATAACTTTTGTCCACTTTTCATCCTAACAGTCAGGTGATGATCTTCATGTGCTAATGATGTGATGGTACCTTCATAGATATAGAAAACCATAACAAGCTGAATCATCTGTACAATAACTCCCACAGCCATACCAACAATAGGTGCATGCTCTAACCCTCCACTAAATCTTACTAAAAGGTTAAAGATACTGAAAACAGTCAGTATGACACCTGCAGACTTTGCTATGAAAAATCCTCGATTTTCTGTCAAATGATACAGCTTGGATAACCCATTTATGATTAAGAAATAACCAATGATATCCGGCATGATATCAAGAGGACCCATGTTAATATCAATAAATACAAATACAATGCCCCAAAAAATATATTGATACGATTTTCCCATCCTATTTCCCCCTACTCTTAATGAAATCCTTTAATGACCGATTTGCAAAATCGGGCCTATAATCGATGTTTAATAGATATTCAATGCCCTGGTCACCATTAACATCCTCAAAGTGCAATGCATATCTTAGGTTATAGACGTTAAACTTTCTTTCATCTTCAGGAGCTGGAATATAGGTACAAACTTCTAAAGATTTTGTTGCTTTAAATGGTAATGAAATGTCTTTTATAGGCACATAAGGTATTGTTTTTATATTTTTTCCATGAAAATGTTCCTGTTCTTGGATTTTTTCTTTGCTTCCTGCGTTAGATCTGGCTTGAACCCTGCCATGATCTGTATACATGGCCATCTTGACAAGACCTTTTGATTCTTCGTACAGATTTGTTGATATGTGATGAATGGTTATATCTTTGTGTACTTCATATACCACTTTAGCTTCGCCAGTTGAGGAACTACCGGACATGGTACCATGAATCTGCCCTGAACCCTTTCTTCCACCTGCCATGATTTTACCGATATGGATGGTTTGTTTTATACCATTATTAAATGTAACAACAGCTTCATCAAGTATCATGTCATCTATGTTGGCTTGCTCCATATCTTCACTGATGTAAAAGGTCATATAATCGTTATGTAAATCATAATATTTGTATTGGTATATTTGATCATGTTTAACATACATCTGTAAATCGTATTTTGGAAAATAAATATCTATGAGCTTAGCCCCGTCGTTTTTATTGGTGATATAATACACTTCCATCATGTTCTCACCTTGCCTGAGTGAGATTTCATAATAATGCTGAAGTACAATAGGCTCATCAATCCTTTGTGCTTCATAATACCAGATATTACCTATTACACTCATCAGTAATAGACTTAAGCCAATGACTAAAGCTTTTTTCTTATCCTTTAACATATAACTCCCCTTCCAGTTAAATGATCAATTCTTTTAATCATTAAGAATGCTTCTTAACATTCTTAATTTCATATTTTAGCATTTTAAAAAGAAGATTGCTAGGTGGTCTCATTATTTGTCATTAGAATGTAATCTCTCATGACAACC